>NZ_JAAGLV010000025.1 GCF_010548305.1 Streptomyces sp. SID13031 | reverse complement strand
CGGCGGTGGGTGTCGATGTCGCCGGCAGCTTGAGCGATGCGTTCCCGATCTACCTCATCGTGGTCGTCGGGCTGGCGTTCTTGCTGCTGGTCCTGGTGTTCCGGTCACTGCTCGTGCCGCTGAAGGCGGCGCTGGGGTTCGTGATGTCCGTCGGGATCTCCCTCGGCACCACCGTGGCGGTCTTCCAATGGGGATGGCTGGCGAACCTCATCGGCCTCGACTCGACCGGACCGGTCGTGTTCATCCTGCCGCTGCTGCTGACCGGCATCCTGTTCGGCCTCGCGATGGACTACGAGGTCTTCCTGGTGACCCGGATGCGGGAGGAGTTCGTGCACGGCGCCACTCCCCGCAAGGCGATCGCGGTCGGATTCCAGCACAGCGCCCGGGTCGTCACCGCCGCCGCGATCATCATGATCGGCGTCTTCGGTGCCTTCTCCACGGGGGACAACGTGATCATCAAAAGCATCGGCTTCGGCCTGGCGGTCGGCGTCCTCGCCGATGCCTTCCTCGTCCGGATGATGCTCGTCCCGGCCCTGATGGCCATCGTCGGCCGGCACATGTGGTCACTCCCGTCCTGGCTGGACCGGATCGTGCCCGCCCTCGACATCGAAGGCCAAACCCTCACCCGCCATCTCGACGAACCGGCCACTCCGGAGAAAGCCGACAGCCTGCCGTGAGCTGAGAAAATGACGTGGTCCATCGCGCCGTCGAGCTCAGGTTGCTCGGCGGCGTGATGACCTCTCCGACGCCCGCTGTGCGGGCGTCGGGGACCGGCCGCTAGGTGATCAGAAGACGTAGGGGATGTCGTGAACGATGCCCATGCGGCGGATGCGCCAGGGTCCGTCGGTCCGTCGGAAGTCGAAGGTGTAGTACCCGGACTCGATGGGCTTGATGGTGCCCTGTGCGCCGAAGGTGCCGGCGGGCCACCCGCCCTCGGGCTTCCTGGTTCCGACGACATCGAAGGTGATGAACTGGGTTTCGATGCTGGCCTCGTCGCCGTCGACGGAGACCCGGTGGTCGTAGGTGGTGTGGTGGCTCCAGCCCAGGGGTGGATGCGGCACCATGGCCGTGGTCACGGCCGCTGCGATCTGCGCTGCTCCGGAGAGGGTTCCCAGCGGCTCCATCCCGTCGGGCCCGCGGTAGTGGACCTCGACGACGGCGTCGGTCTCGTAGAGCTTTGCCATCGCCTCGCCGTCGCGCTGGTCCGCAGCCCGGGTGTATTGGGAAACGATCTCTCTGATCTCGTTCTCGGTGCTCATGACGTTCTCCGGTTCTCCCTGTGATGCCCGCCTGCAGTCGAAATCTGCATGTGTGAAAAGTACATATTCTTCGACAGAAGTGCAACTGTGAGAGTTGCTATTATGGGTTCGTCGGGGCCCACCTGGACCACGCGGCGGACGAAAAGGGGTACGAGCATGCTGGACGTGAGGTTCTCCAGCGCGCTGAAGGTCATGCTCCTGCTGGGCCATGGCGCGGAAGAGGGCAGTCCTGTCCTCAGCTCGACCCAGCTCGCCAGGAGCCTGAACACGAACCCGAGCCTGGTGCGCAAGCTGATGGTCCCGCTGGTACAGGACGCTCTGGTCGCGTCCATCAAGGGCCGCAGCGGAGGTGTCCGCCTCGGCCGGTCCGCGGACCAGATCACACTGGGAGAGATCTACCGCTCATCCATCGGCGACAAGCCGCTGTGGGCCCCCCGGGCGGAGGGGCCTCGGGAGTGCCTGGTCACCAACCACTCCGCTGAGTACTTCGTCAGGCTCACCGACGAGACAGAGGCAGCCGTCCTCGGCGCATTGGCAGGCCGTACCCTCGCCGACAGCCTCGACGAGCTGCGCGACATCGACCGGGCCGGGGTTGCTCTCGCGGAACGGCCGGTCCCCGCGCCCCGTCACTAGCTGGACTGGTTGCCGTTGGGGCTTCCGCTTCATCCGGTTTCGCCCGGCATCCTGGCGAACTGTTCGACCAGGGTGGCGATCTGCGCGGCAGCGGGCTCGTTGAGATGTACTCCGTCGGTGGTTGTGGTGAAACCGTTGTGGCCTGCGATGGCGTCCCAGGTCTGCCGGAGGAGGAGTCGGCGTCCGAGCGCCGCGATCATGAGTTTCCTGGTTCCATCCCACTGTGTTGATGTCTGGTGCGCCGTGATCAGGTCGGCGATCAGGTCGTGTACCGGTAGGACTGGTACGGCGGTCTGTGTTGCGACGTCATGGAGGATCGCGTTGTACGGAGCAATGATCTCCGCCCATCGCCCGTCGGCTGTGTCGCCCAGCGGCGGAAGCGACATGAGCGCGAGACTGGCGGATGTCTCGGACTTCAATCGCTCGACGATCCGGTGGAGGTTCTCCCGGTACCACTCCGCGGTGGGACGCTGCGGGAGACGCTTGTGCTTCATGGCCGCGTCTGACCAGCGAGGTGAGATCTGTGCGGCCGCGTCGTTGGTGCCGATGAGCACCGTCACAGTCGCGGGTCGGCAGGCGATGATGTCGTCGAGGCGGGCCAACAGGTTCCAGGCGAAATCCCCACTGATTCCGGCATTGACGGTGTCAACGGTGGGGGCGACGGCCGCCGCGACCCGGCGGACCCAGTTCGCGCTGATCACGCCTTGCGTGATGCTGTCACCCGCGCAGACGAGCACGGGGCGCCCGCTCGGGTGCGCGGCATAGCGGCGAGGACTGATCGGCTTGACCATGTTCAGCGAGCCCGCCGGACAGGGAGAATGGCGAACAAGGCGCCGAGGACAAGGACGAACGCGACCGGCCACACCGGACCGTAGGCGCCGCCGGACGCGACGACGATCACTCCGGCGAGGATGGGGCCGAGGGCTTGGCCCAGGTTCGTGCCCAGGTTCGACAGGCCGAGGTCGCGGCCGGCTGACTCACGGTGTGGCAGCAAGTCGATGAACAGCGCTTGGTCGACAACGATGAACACGCCCATGCCGATTCCGGCGACCACGCCTTGAAGGTACATCGCGGTCACCGTCGGCCACGCGAACGGGATGAGGAACGACGCGGCCAGGATGAGCGAGGCCGCGACGACGAAAGGCTTGCGTCGGCCGATCCGGTCGGACCATCGGCCCGAGACGACCATCCCGATCAGCGCGGCGGGGAGGCCGGCGAGTTGCATCAGCGGCGCGACCCGTGCCGCCTCGGTGGCCGACAGCGCGGGGGTCACATAGCTCTGCAACATGTACAGCCCGTAGACGGTCCCGATGCCGTAGCCGAGGAACAACAGCACCTTCGCGATCCAGGCCCACCGGTAGTCCCGGTCGCTGAGAGCCTGGACGTAGGAAGTGAGGAAGATCCGGGTCCGCAACGGTTCGACGGCGAGTTCCCGCGACGATCGGTCGCGGGCGAACAGTACGAAGCACAGCGTCGCCAGCGCTAGCGCCACGGCGAGCGGAAAGTACGACGCGAGCCCGATCGCGGCGAACAGGGCCCCGGCGACAACCGATCCGCCGATCCCGCCGACGTACACCATCAGGCCGGTGACCGTGGAGATGGCGCCGATGCGATCGTCCGGAACGCGGTCGACGACCGTGGCCATGAGTGGTCCTTGGGCAGCGCTCACCAGGAGCTGCGCGAGGGACCAGACGATCAGCAGGATGGCGATGCTCGGCACGACCGGAAGCAAGGCGACCAGCGCGGCGCCCGCGACACCGCCGGCGGCGATCCAGGGGGCTCGGCGGCCCCACGGGGACCGGGTCCGGTCCGACAGCATTCCGACGACCGGCTGGATGAGCATCGTGATGAACACCCCGGACGACGTCACGAGCGAGAGGCTGCCGGCCCGTGCCGAGTTGAACCGGGCCAGGAGCCCCAGTAACCGATTCTGATCCGCCGTCGGGATCAGCGTGCCCGCATCGACCTGGGCCTTCAGGTCGTTGAGGGCCTGCAGGTTCACCTGTGTGTCGGCCCCGGTGAAGATGTGCGCGAATTCCAGTTGCTGAACGTGCAGCGGAATCAGGATGGTGCCCATCGACCCCCACAGCAGGGTGATCCCCAGGCCTGCGACAGCATAGAAAAGTGTGTACCTGCGGAAGGCCCGGGTCTTCGGCTGGTAACGAACGGCCACCGTCAAGCCGGTGTTCGTGGCCGCGTCACCCGGCGGTGCAGTCGACATGGAATGCCCCTTCGTCGGGGAGGTGCGCTTTGGGCTGTCCTGATGAGTTCGACCTAGCGGGACAAGCGGGCGATCACTTTGTCGATGTCCTCGTCGGAGAAGGCGCCCCTGGAGAGGAGGCGAAGGGTCTCCAGTGGCATCCCGTTGATCACCTCGGTCACGATCTGCTGCTGCAGAGGGGAGAGTGCGTCGGAGCCATCGCCCAACAGCGGAGTGGCGGCCACGAACTGCGCGACCGTGACGGCGAACTCGGGGTCGCTGAGGAAATGCCGTACGGGGCTGCGCCGGTCGATGATCTCCACGGTGCCGGTGTCACCGGTCAGCTCGACACCGACGTGGGCGCGGATGTCGCGGGATGAGTGACCGATCTCAAGGGTGAAGGTGCCACTCTCGATCACCCAGCGGTCACGGTACTCGTCCCAGAACGCGAAGTCGCGTCGGTCGAGGTCGATGCTTGTGGTGACGGTTTCGCCGGCCGGGATCCAGATCTTGCTGAACCCGCGCAGCTCGCGGTCCGGTCGCGGGACGGTGCTGAGGTCGTCGCGGACATAGACCTGCACGACCTCGGATCCGTCGCGTACGCCCACGTTGCGGACCGTCACCTCCACGGTGACGGTCTCGTCGTCGTGGACCCTGGCGCGCGGGTCGAGGTAGTCGAATTCGGTGTAGCTCAGGCCGTGCCCGAACGGGTAGGCCACCGGCAGCTTCCGGCGGTCGTAGTAGCGGTAGCCGACCCAGATGCTTTCCCGGTAGTGCACTTGGCGCTGTGCTCCGGGATAGTCCAAATAGGCTGGCGTGTCTTCCAGCCGCAGTGGAACGGTTTCGCTGGTGCGGCCGGAGGGGTTCACATCACCGAAGACGATGTCCAGAGCTGCCGCAGCCACTTGCTGGCCGCCGAGGTTGAGGTCGAGGATCGCGTCGACTGTGTCGTGCCAGGGCGTGACATCGACGACCGAACCCTTGTGCAGGATCACGACCGTCCGCGGACTCACCGCGCGGACCTGCTCGATCAGCGCGAGCTGGGACTCGGGCAAGGAGAGGGTTTCGCGGTCGAAGCCTTCCGACTCAGTCATCTCGGTCAGTCCGACGAACAGCAGCGCGACATCGGCCTCCGAGGCCACGGCAACGGCCTCGTGCAGCAGTGCCTGGTCGACCTGCTCACCGTCGTATCCCCGGGCGTAGCGAACCTGGTGCGGGGCAAGGAAACGGCCGATCTCGGTGCGTGCGGTCGCGAACGAGGCGACATTGACGTTCGAGCTTCCACCGCCTTGAAACCGGGGCTTCTCGGCGAACTCGCCGATGAGTGCGACCGTGCCGGTACGGGCCAATGGAAGCGTGTTGCGTTCGTTGCGCAGCAGGACGATCGACTGCTGGGCAACGATGCGGGCCAGCTCGACCAGTTCAGCCGTGCTGCTCGCCGCCGGCTCGAGATGTTCCTGGCGCGCGAAGCGGGAACTCAGCTCGATGATGCGAGCAGCGGCGCGATCGATGTCTTCCTCGCCCACGTCGCCCGACTTCAGCGCGTCTCGGATCGCGGCGGCGCCCATCCCCTGTGAAGTCGGCATCTCCAGGTCTATGCCCGCCTTGAGCGAGGCGACTTGGTCGCTCACGGCACCCCAGTCGCTGACGACCACGCCGTCGAAGCCCCACTCGTCCCGAAGAATCCCGGTCAGCAGGCGGGAGTTCTCAGCGCATGGGACACCGTTCACCGCGTTGTAGGCGGCCATCACCGTTGCCGGGCGCCCCTCGGTCACCGCTATCTCGAAGCCGCGCAGGTAGATCTCGCGCAGGGCACGCTCGTCGACCTCGGCACTGATCGTGAACCGATCGTGTTCCTGGTTGTTCAGCGCGAAGTGTTTGACGCACGTGCCCACACCACCCGACTCGGTGCCTGCGATGACCGCTGCGGCGAGGCGACCACTCAAGTAGGGGTCCTCGGAGAAGTACTCGAAATTCCGGCCACCCAGCGGTGTGCGTTTGAGGTTCATGCCCGGTCCGAGCACGACATCCACGCCGGCCCGCCGGGCCTCGGCCGCGAGCGCCGCGCCCTGGGTGCGAGCCAGAACACGGTCCCAGCTGCAGGACAGTGTGGACGCGGTGGGGAAACAGATGGCGGTGGGGGCGTTCGGGGTGCCGATCAGTTCCCCCGCTGCGCCCGCGCCGATTCCGTGGGGACCGTCGCTGAGGGTCATCGAGCGGATGCCGCGGTCCGGGTAGCCGACCGTCTGCCAAGAGGAGGCACCCGACAGTAGGGCGATCTTCTCGTCGATCGTCAGTCCGGCGAGCAGTTGGAAGGCTGCGGCGCGCGATCGATCGTTTTGCGTCATCGATTGAGGCCCATCGTTCGTCGAGGTAAAGTGAGGGGGTAACAACGTGTTACCCCTAGTTCGGGATGCTAGGTTCGGCCAGTCCGATCTGTCAAGGAGGGGACGTGTCCGAACGGACGTCCAAGGATGTCGTTGCCGCAGGCACCGACTCGGAAGATCTCGACGCCTTCCGCGAGCGGCAGCGCGGCGCTATCGCCAACGCCCTCATCGAACTGGTCGGCACCAGCGGGTTCGCCGCGGTGAACGTGAGCGACCTCGTGCGCGTCGTCGGCATGAGCCGGAAGACTTTCTACAAGTACTTCTCGTCGATCGAGGCCGCGCTCATCTACACCCAGAAGATGGTTCTGACCGGAATGCGAGCCGAGCCGGCGCCGCACCATGAGTCCGGTCTGAGCCGCTTCATCGGACAGCTTCGCGGAATCGCGGACCTCGCGATGGAGCAGCCCGAACGGATGATCTTCCTCAGCTTCTTCGACTTCGCCGTCAAGGAATACATCTCAGCGGCCGATCGCGAGACCTACGAGGCGTTCACCGTCAGCCTGGTCGACGAGGTCCTGTCGGCTTTCGCCCAAGGCCAGCGAGACGGTTCCATCGACCCCGGGTTGCCCGCACTCGAGACAACGCTCGCGTCCACGAACGCTGTCTTCGGGCTCGCGCAGCGGTGCTTGAACAACCTCTGGACCGTGAAAGACGAACGACTGACCGAACGGCTGATCACCGCCGAGCTCCATGCCTGGGAAACCGTACTGGCCACCAAGTAGCGAAAGTCAGCTCGGTTGCCGGATCGGCAGTCCGGCCGAGGTGTAGATCGAGTCGATGACTGTCATGTTGGCGATCGAGTCGGCCGGCGGCGTGAGGACGGGTTCGCCGCGCAGGACCGCTGCGACGAAAGCGTCCAGCTGGTAGGCGTAGGTGGCCCGTTTGCTGAAGCGCTCGACCCGTTTGCCGTCCTGGGTACGCACCGAAAGCCGGTTCCCCGTGAGCGGATTGAAAACCTTCAGCTCGCCCAGCTCGCCGACAGCGCGCGCGCTGATCTTGAGCAGGTCTGACGACCACATCGAGCAGAGAATGCGTCCGGTGTGTCCGGCGGGGAAGCGCAGGTCCGCGCGCATGGCCCGGTCGACGTTCGCGCCACGCAGCTTCGCGTCGGCCTGGATGACCTCCGGCTCACCGTTGGTTTGCGCGCCGCCCAGCAGCCGGATCATGTGCACCGCGTAGCAGCCGGCGTCCATCAGGGCGCCGCCGGCAAGGTCGAAGTTGTAGCGGATGTCGTTGAACTTGGGCAGTGGGAAGCAGAAGCTCGCCTCGACCAGCTGAAGCTTGCCCAACTCGCCGGATTCGACGATCTCCTGCATCCGCTGTGCCAGCGGGTGGTACCGATAGTGGAAGGCCTCCATGACGGTCAGTCCGGACTTCTCGGCCGCGTCGGCGACCGTCCGGGCCTCGTCGGCGTTCGCGGTGAACGGCTTTTCGCAGAGAACGTGCTTGCCCGCAGCGAGCGCGGCCAGTGTCCACCGGCCGTGCAACCCGTTGGGTAGCGGGTTGTAGATCGCGTCGATCGCCGGGTCGGCGATCAGTCCCTCGTAGCTCGAAGCAACTCTGGGGATGCCGTGCTGGGCCGCGTACTCCTTGGCCCGCTGTGGATCACGTGCGGCGACCGTGGTGATCTCGACGTCGTTGTTGCTCGAGGCCGGGGCGAGGATCGCCTTCGCCGAGATCCGGGCAGCGCCGAGGATGCCGATTCGTAGCTGGTTGCTCATTGGTCCGTCCTGGTATGAGATCCGGGGAAACTGGGCCGCTGACAGCGGATAAGTGAAACGCCATTCTAGCTCAGTGCTGATCGGGCGGGTGAGCGATGGTGCGTGGTATAACTACTGATGTGGCAGGCGCTGATTCGCAGGTCCCGCTGCCCGTCGAGATGATGACAAGTCGTCAGCTCGTCCGCCGGGCCCGGCTCATCGAGACCGTGATCGAGCTTGTCATCGAATCCGGCCCGACGTCGATCCAGATGCGTGACGTGACCGACCGGTCCGGCGTGGCGCTGGGCACCGTGTATCGGTACTTCCGGTCGAAGGACCACCTCCTGGCCGCCGCACTGATCGAGTGGCAGGGCAAGCTCACGCGCCGAATCCTGTCGTCGAAGCGTGATGAGAGCGACGATTCACTGTCGCTGGTGAATGACTTTCTGCGCCGCGTCCTGCAGGCGTTCGATCGCGCCCCGGGGATGGCCGTGCTCATGATGCAGATGGCGGCCTCGTCCGATCCGGATGTGCAGCAACTCCTGCAGCAGAGCGGCAACTCCTACGATGCCGCGTTCGATCACCTGCTCGCAGCAGGACCTGGCGATGACGTCTACTACATCGGACTCGCGATCGGGTGTGTTCTGTTGGATGCGGTCAATCGCATGTCCAACGGACGGGCCACGTTCACCGAAGCGCTGACCCAGGTCCAAGGTGTCGCCGACATTCTGGTGAGCACCCGTGGCCGGCGCTCCGGTTCGTCGCGCAAGAATCGCTCGGCGCGCGCCTCGTCCTGATCCGGGTCGCCGCTCCACCCAGCCTGTCGGCCCTGCTGGATGGGCTTTGGGCGACTTGCCTGCACCGCACCGTCGAAGGTCATGAGAATCCGGTTTCTCCGGCAGACCAGCCCGGCCATGAGATGCCCATGGTCTGTGGAGGCCACCGTTGCAAAATCTGAAACCGCGTTCTAGATTGGTGGTGTCCAGGACGCATCCTCCGCTGGAGCAGGAAGGGCAGCCATGAAACTGCATCGCACAGCTGGAGGTCCCGTGACCGATCCTGTCTGCCCGCCTGGCACTGCCTTCGCGGTCACCGTCGACGCTGTCCGGGCCGGCCAGGAGATGGCAACCACCGTGGCGGGGCTGATCGGCCGGATGACTGACGACGAGCTGCTGTGGCTGCTCGACGGGGATCTCACCCTGCGGACCGGGTTCCGCGCGATGACCTCGGCGTACAACAGCGTGCCCGTCGGGGCCGGCCAGGTCGACCGCCTCGGGATCCCCGGGATCCGGTTCACCGACGGACCTCGGGGTGTGGTGATGGGCAACTCGACCGCGTTTCCTGCCGCGATCGCCCGCGCCGCTACGTGGGACACCGACCTCGAACGTGCCATCGGCGACGCCATCGGCGCGGAGGCCCGCGCCTTGGGCGCGAACCTGTTCGCCGGCATCTGCGTCAACCTCGTCTACGCCCCTGGCTGGGGGCGCAGCCAGGAGTCCTACGGGGAGGACCCGGTCCTGCTCGGCGCCATGGGCGCGGCCATGACCGAGGGAGTCCACCCCTGGGTGATGTCGTGCGTGAAGCACTTCGCCCTGAACTCCATGGAGGAGGCGCGTTTCTCCATCGACGTCCAGGTCGCCGAGGACGTGCTGCACGAGGTCTACCTGCCCCAGTTCCGCACCATCGTCGAAGCCGGTGCGGACTGCGTCATGAGCTCCTACAACTCGGTCAACGGAACCTGGGCAGGGGAGAGTCGCCATCTGCTCACCGAGGTGCTGCGCGACACCTGGGGCTTCAGCGGGTTCGTCATGACCGACTTCCTGTTCGGCCTGCGCCGGCCGATCGAGTCCATTGCCGCAGGCCAGGACCTCGAGATGCCACTGCGCCAGCAGCGCGCCCGCGCTCTCCCCGCCGCACTGGTCGACGGCCGCCTCGCCCGCGCCGATCTGCTGACCGCCGCCACCCGGCTCCTCACCGCCCAGGTCCGCCTCGCTCTTCGCGCCCGGCCCACGCCCGCGCGCGACATCGTGGCCTCCTCCGCGCACCGCGACCTGGCCCGTGACGCCGCCCGCCGCGGGGCGGTGCTGCTGCGCAACGAGGACCTCGGCGGCACCACGGTCCTGCCCTTCTCCGCCGACACCCTTGGTCGCCTTGCCGTCGTCGGGCGGCTGGCCGATGCGCCCAACCTCGGGGACACGGGGTCCTCGAAGGTCCGCCCACCGTCCACCGCCAGCGTCCTGGCCGGCCTCCGCGAACGTCTCGGGGACCGCGTCGTGCACGCCAGGGACCTCGCCGCGGCCACGACTGCCGGCCGCACCGCCGACGCCGCGGTCGTCGTCGTCGGCCTCACCTCCGCCGACGAAGGCGAGGCCATGACCGAGGTCGATGCGGAGTTGCTCCAGACCCTGGGCGGGATCACCCGCATCCCCGGCGTCGCCAAGGCGTTGAGCAAGGCCTTGTCGGCCGGCGCCCGGAACCAGCGGGGTGGGGACCGGCACGACCTGCACCTGCATGCTGAGGATGTCGCATTGATTCGGGCCGTGGCCGCGGTCAACCCGCGAACCGTCGTCGTGCTGATCGCCGGCGGCGCTGTCGTGGTGGATCAGTGGGAGCGCGAGGTCGCCGGGATCCTGCTGGCCTGGTACCCCGGCATGGAAGGTGGGCGGGCGATCGCCGATCTGCTGCTCGGTGACGCCGAACCCGGCGGGCGACTGCCGGTGGCATTTCCGCGCCATCGCGAAGATCTTCCGGTCGTGGACTGGAACGCCCGCACCGTGGCCTACGGGCGGTGGTGGGGGCAGCGCAAGCTCGACCGGGACGGCACCACCGCGGCGTACCCGTTCGGCTTCGGCCTGGGCTACACCACCTTCACACTTGCCGAGCTATGGATCGGACCAGTCGAGAACGAACGCTTCACCGTGACCGTGTCGGTGACCAACTCGGGTCGGCGCACCGGTCGGCATGTCGTCCAGATCTACGCCCACCTGCTCGGCCAGGAGCGGACCGTGCGGGTACTGGTCGGCTTCCAGGTCGTGCCCGACGTAGCACCCGACGAGACGCGGACCGTGACCGTGGACTGCAGTACCCGGCCTCTGCAGCGCTGGACGCGCGACGGCTTCACCACCGACCTCACCATCCTGCGGGTCGAGGCAGCGTCCTGGTCCGGCGACCCGTCAGCGATCACCGCCGAGCGCATCCTCGGACTACCCCCGGTGAAGACGACATCGAAGTCCTCCACAACCGACAGGAGTACAACGTGACCAGTCGAGTCGCTCTCGTGACGGGTGCGGGCCGAAACGTGGGGCAGGGTATCGCCGTCGCGCTCGCCGCGGCCGGATACCGGGTGGCCGTGAACGACCTCGATGACCAGCGCACCAAGCAGACCGTGGAGCTGGTCAGCGGTCTCGGCGGTAGCGCGGTCTCAGCACCGTTCGACGTGACCGATCCGGACGCTGTGGCCTCAGCCGTCGCCCGGGTCCAGGCAGACCTGGGACCGATCGACGTCGTGGTGAACAATGCGGGCATCGCGGAGGGCAACAGGACAGGCCCGTTCCTCGACAGCACGACGGATGACTGGCATACCCAGATCGGCATCAACATGATCGGGTCGATGAACGTCATTCACGCCGCTCTGCCGGGGATGGCCGAACGGGGCTGGGGGCGCGTCATCCAGATCTCCTCCGGCGCCGCGTCGGTGGGGCTGCCCATCGGCGTCTCACTCTACGGCGGCAGCAAGGCGGGGATCGAAGGCTTCCTTCGGCATCTCTCACAGGAGGTGGGGCGCTCGGGGGTGACCGTGAACTCGCTGGCACTCGGACTCATGGACAACAACGCTGAGTCCGTCGGCGGAACCGGCAGCCCGGCGTTGCAGACGCTCCTCGACGGCATACCGGTCGGCCGCCTCGGCAAGCCGTCGGATGTCGGCGGCGCGGTTCTTTGGCTGTGCTCCGAACCGGGTTCCTGGGTGACCGGGCAGACCATCCACCTCAATGGAGGTTCGGTCAACGGTCGCTGAGTGTTCGAGCGCTGCGGCATCGGCTACCAGACAGAGTCGCCCCGGACGGACGCGTCGCTACCGCCGTCCACAAAGATCACCTGGCCGCACAGGTGACTGTTCTCGACGCTGACAAGCCAGGCCAGTAGGCGTGCGGGTACCTGCGCGTCGGCAAATCCGTTGAGCGGCATCGGCACCGCTGACGCGATCGCGTCGCGACCTTCTTGTGACGAGAGAGCGCCGTCCATCATCGGCGTCGAAACCACGCCCGGAGCGATCGCATTCAGGGGGATGCCGGACCCAGCCCAGATGTCGGTTGTCGAGGAACGGCGAACCCACTGCGCGAAGGCGGCTTTGCTGGAGGGGTAGATCAACGTTCCTGTGGTCAGAGGTTCTGCAGCCAGCGCTGTTGCTCGTGCCAGAGCCGTCGGTTCGTCCGCGGCACGGAACGCGGCGATGAGAGCCTCGTCGCCGGGTGCAATGCCGGCAAAAGATGCGACTCCGACCGCACGCGGCGAATCGGAACCAGCCAGGAGGGGGCGCAGACCCTCCAAAGTGGCAACCATGCCGAAGTAGTTGACGGCCGCCGTGGCCGGAATCGGTGCTGCAAGCCCCGCGACAGCCACGATGGTGTCAATCGAGCCTCCGGACCTTGCCCCGACCTCCTCGACCATCCGCTCGCGATCCTGGGGTGAGGTCAGGTCGACAAGCACATCGGCGTCGCGAATGTCGACGCCGATGACCGACTCCCCTCGACGCTCCAGCAGTTGCTTCGTCGCAAGACCGATACCGGACGCGGCACCGGTCACAACGTTGATTCGAGTCATGTGTATCTCCTTCGTCAGGGCGACAGACTCCAGTTGTCAACGATCGGCTGCAGGAGTGCGGCCCACTCGCGGTAGCCGTTGCCGTTGAGGTGAAGGTTGTCGCGGGTGAGATCTCGACGCAGTGACCCATCGTCCGCGCTGAGCGTCGGCCAGAGGTCGAGATACCGTGCCGGCGTGACCGCTTCCGATACCACCGCCTGGTAGCCGAGGTTGAGTTCGCGCACCTCTCGCGCATAGGACCGGCTACGCGGCATGACGCTCTGGACGACCACCGGAACACCAGGAGCACGACTCTCGATTCCGCTCAGGATCTCCCGCAGATTCGCCAGAATCTCGTCGCGCGCTACCGCAGCTGTCAGGTCATTGGTGCCGATCAAGAGCAGCACTCCGCGCGGGTCGTTGATGGCGGTGTCCAGACGGCAAGGCAGGTCCGCCGTTTTCTCTCCGCCGATACCTCGGTTGAGGATCGGTTGGGCCGGGAACAACATCCCAGTTGCCGAACTGGGTGATGCTGTCGCCGAGCAGGACGATCCGCCGCGGTGGCATTCCGGCGGCCTCGAACTGATCGCGACGCGCCTTTTGCGGGTAGGCAAGCAGCGGCGAAACCAATCGGCGACTGAGCAGACCCGTGACTTGGCGCCTCAGTGCGCTGCGCTGTCGAGTGAGGTTCACGCGATCACCAAAGCCTCCGCGAGCATTCGCTGGGCAGGTGAGTTGCCAGCTCGGTGGCGGCTCGCCAGGCCAGGGCGACGGTGGTGAGGGTGGGGTTGGAGGCAGTTGAGGTGGGGATGACGCCATTGCCGCCGACGTACAGGTTCTCGACGTCCCAGACCTTGAGGTACTGGTCGCAGACCGAGAGTCCGTCGTTGGTCGCGCCCATCCGGACCGTGCCCTGGTAGTGGATCGACGAGCCGCCGGCCGCGAGCGCGGGTTCCTCGGCGAGAGTGCCGATCCGGGCGGCGCTGCGGGCGGCGTTCTCCTTCAGCTGCTGGATAGTCACCAGGTCGGTGTCTGTCCGGGAGTAGTGGATGGTCATCTTCGGCATGCCGTAGAAGTCGGTCTCGGTCTCGCTGAACTCCACCCGATCGCGGTACTGGATGTCCTTGGCGCCGTACCAGGGACACGCCATCAGCTTCGACGCGAGGGCCGGGTCGCCGAGGCTTATCGAGTACGGCGAGTTGCCGATCGCCGTGATCCCACCCTGCATCGGACGGGCATCGGAGAACGGCACGAGCACGTACCCGAGGTGCTCCGGCTCGTCCTCGAACCGGGCGGGATCGAACTCGTCGTCCAGATACCCGAAGGCGCCGACCTGGAAATGCTCGTTCAGATAATGCCCGAGCGCGGTCGGGCGCACCCCCGACGCGAACAGGACCTGCGGTGTACGCAAACCGTCGGCACACACCACGACATGCTCGGCGCGCACCTCGTACGACTCTCCCGTCCTGCGGTCCTCCAGTACTGCGCCGACTGCGACCCCGTCCTCCACGATGACCCGGCGCGCGAGCGTTTCGGCCCGCAACTCGAACCCGCTGACCTTGCTCTCGAGATCGCCGAGAATGACGCCCGTGCCCGAGAACTGCGGTCTGCCGTTCTCCCAGTGCAGGGAGCTCGGCATGAAGCCGGCCGGGGTCAGACCTGGACCGTCGAACTCCTCCGCCATCTGCAGCCGGATCTTCGCGGACAGTCCGGTGCCGGGTCCGTCCCACTTGGTGACCCGGAGGAGCTGTTCGGCGTGGTCGAGCGCAGCGTCGAGTTCGTCGGCCGGGATGAACGGGATCCGTTCGGACTGGTGCGGCCGCGGCGACGACGTGCCCCAGTGGATGCCCATTCCGCCGACGCCACTGGCCATGCTCGCCGCCGACAACCCGACCTCTCCGTCCTCGAGCTTCGGCCGCGGGTCGAGGAAGAACAGGCCCGGCAGGATCGTCTGCCGGAACTCGAGACTCGGGTCGATCCCGTCGCCGATGTCCGCCAGCGCCTTGGCCCGCTCGACGCCGGCCTCGGGTCCCTGCGTGAGCAACTGTGCGGCGACCCGCGCTTCTTCGCTCATGTTGAGTGTGTGCTCGCCGCGCGTGCCCGGGATTCTCGGCCCCACCTCGACCATCAGGATCCGTGCCGTCGGTACGGCGTCGCCGATCGTGCGCGCGTACGTCGAACCCGCGGGGCCCGAGCCGACGATCAGGACGTCCACCTGCTCGGTCATCTCAGTGCGCTTCCGCGGTCGGGGCGAGGGATCGGGTGACGTCGACGATGTGGCGGGTCTTCTGCCATGGATCGCCGCCGTTGCCCTCGTACTCGACGGTGAGCGGGCCGTCGTACCCCTGCGCCGCGAGGATCTTGAGTGCGCGCTCCAGGTCGACCGCGCCGATCGTTCCGGAGTCGTCGACGTCATTGACCTTCACGTGCACGAGTTCGGCACGTGGAGCGAGTGCTTCGATGCCCTCGTACAAAGGAGTCAGGGCGATCGAGTCGAACGTCGGCAGGGCGCCGCCACCGAGAAGGGCTCCCATCATCGGCTTGGTGAGGACGTCGAAGTTGCCCAGATCCAGGAGCAGGCCGAGGTGCTCGCGGCCCACTGCATCCAGTACTGCGCTCATCCACACGGGGTCGCTGCTCGGACCACCATGGTTCTCCACCAGCAGCCGGGCGCCCTTCGCCGCGGCGTACGTGCCGAGCTCGACGAGCGCCTCGACCAGGTGGTCCGGCGGAGTACCCCCGTCGTTGTGCGGACTGAGTGGCGATCCCGCGTTCACCCGGATGAAGGCCGAGTCCATCGCGACGAACCGGTCGATCCATCGCTTGAGCAGGGCAACATCCGCGGCCCGCTTGTCCGCGTCGGTCTCCAGCAGGTCCCCCGCGTCGATCGCGCAGTTCAGGAGCCGTACGCCGCTGGCCACCAGGGCCGCGGCGAACTTGTCGAGCTCGGGGTTGTCCGGGTCCCCGAACTGGAACGCGACCGTCTCGATCGTCTGGACGCCGAGTTCGTCCCGGGCACGCTGCGGGAACCCGGACAGGTCCAGCAGCTTCTGGTAGGGCAGTCCGAAGTGCAGGTCGTTGCCATCGGCATCGGTGAAGTCGAACGACAGCGGACCGAGTTGCTCCCGGAGGCTGTAGGTCGAAACGGACAGTACGGACATGGTCGTACTCCTTACTGCTTGATCAAGGGTCTGACAGTCGCGGGCACCGGCGTATGACGGCCCAGCGCGGACGTACTCCCGGTAAATGTGGGTCTCTAACCCATAATGTACTGATACCCGATTGGTAATCAAGCCCGAGTGGGCATGAGGTTAGAATGGGGCGCATGGGACTGCGAGAGCTCAAGGCGGAGCGGACGCGCCGGCGGATCGCCGAGGTGGCGACCGATCTGTTCCTCGGACAAGGGTTCGAGGAGACCACGATGGAGCAGATCGCGGAGCAGGCCGAGGTCGGCTCCACGACCCTCTATCGCTACTTCCCCAGCAAGGACGTGCTCGCGCTCGAACCGTTGCGCATGCACCTCGAGCTGGGAGACGTGTTGCGAAGCCGCCCGATCGATGAGCCGCTGGCCGAGTCACTCGGCGCGATACTGCTCGAGCTGACCAACACCAATGCTGCCGAGGCCGATCGGTTCGCCGCCATCCGCCGCGTGATCGACAACACGCCCGGTCCGCGCGCGAAGCTTTGGGACTTCATGGCCGAGAGCCGCGACGGGCTGGCCGCAGCCATCGCCGAGCGGACCGGCGGCGACAAGTTGGCCCTGGAGGTCGCACTGACGGCGATGGTCGTGTTCGCAACGCTCGAGTACGCCTCGAATCGCTGGTCGGCGGGCGATCAGTCCGGCTCGAACAGAGCGGCCACCGAGGAAGTGCTGGCGGAGCTCAGCGGGGTCCGGATCATCCTCCCCGCGCTTCCGGCCAAGGTCGCTACCTCAGCCCGAACCCGCTGATTCCCATCGAACCAGACCGCCGTTCTCGTTGTTACCGCAAGCCGATTCCTCGTGGTGCCGCCGACGTTCGACCTGGTACGCCGCGTCCGTCGTACCGGTAGGCAAGGACGCTTACCAGGCGATCTTCGTGACGCCGAAGGGGTATCTGTCGTGCCCGGGGAAACACAAAGGCCCCGGAGCAGATTGCGATGTCTGCCGGGGCCTTCGTGTTGGTGCGCCGCCAGGGACTTGAACCCCGAACCCGCTGATTTCCTGCGCCCACTGTTCAGCATCTGCCATCAATTGCCGAAATAGCTCGTGACCTGCGGATTTATCTGATCGGACCCTCCGACGTTTCTCGTGGTCTTTCATCGCTGATCGTTGAATGAGGTGCGTAAGGAGGTGTGTGGATTCAGCCATAACCCAACTCTGCCAAAGTAGGGCGAACGCTGCCAGTAGACCTGTGGACTGCCGATGCTCGCGCGGTTCCTAGCTACTGTGCGTAGTAGCCCAGGTCGCTCATTCAGGCCTTCGCGCTGCTTGGCGGAGGCAAGACGTCCGACTTCCGGTCAACTAGAGCGCTCCAGAAACAGGCATCCGCTGCGCGCCGTGGCCTGTCGCCGACGGCCGCGCCGGCGGATGATTTGGCACACAGCGCTAGTTGCATCACACAGTGTCTCGGGACCCATGCCTCGGCGTTGAGCATCACAGGAGTCACGCTGGCTTACAGGAACGATCGAGCCTGCGTCGGAGGAAGGTGTCTATGTTTGACCTCAATCAGTTTCGCGACAACTGGCTGAGGTCCTCCGTGACGCCTCGTGCGCTGCAATCAATGTCAGGGAGAGCCGAGAATCCCGCTTGCCAGCTAAAGCCGTACGAACGACGAAGGTCACTACAACTACTGTGTAACGGGTGACGACCTCGCCCGCCCGCGAAAAGGAGTGGCCGCCGACTGGATCTGTCAATCCACAGACCACCGCCAGCAACAGTCCGCCGCCGAACCAGATGCCCAACTGCGGACTACAACGATGGTGTGTCAGCGCCCGGATTGGTGGTCAGGCTGCCTCAAGGCTGGTGGAGACGCGATTCTTGGCGCAGGCTCGGGGTAGCGCGACCTTCAGTGCCCGCAGGCTGTGGTGGCGCGCCGACGGAAGGAGCTTGATGTTATGAGTGGGATATTCAGTCGCCCGAAGGATCCGTACACCGCGGCCCCGCTACTGGGCGGAGAGCAAATGATTCGCCAACAGGTTGCCTCCTATATGGTCAACGGCAAGGCTATGTGGGGCGGGCAGTTCGCCCTGACGAATCAGCGGCTGCTCTTCCGTCCGCTCGACACCAGTGGCGTAGCGAAGATGATCAAGGACGGTGTTGAGTTTCTGCCGGGCGACCTGGCGATTCTGGGGAAAGTCGTTGACAAAGCGCTCGACTACTCGACTGCCTACGGCGACAGCCTGGCCGGCGCGATCAACACCTCCGAAATTGTTGGTGTCATCCGCGGAAGAAATGCGGCACTTTCGCACCCGCCATCCCTGGTCCTGGAGTTCGCGGACGGTCGTCGGCTGGAAATCGGAGTTCTAAAGAGCATAGGAAGTCCCAATTTCCTGCCAAGCAACAACAGCGCCCGCGATGAGATGATCGA
Organism: Streptomyces sp. SID13031; assembly: GCF_010548305.1. Classification (GTDB taxonomy): domain Bacteria; phylum Actinomycetota; class Actinomycetes; order Propionibacteriales; family Kribbellaceae; genus Kribbella. The sequence goes on along the minus strand of NZ_JAAGLV010000025.1, from coordinate 107,473 downwards.
GGCCATACTGTCCGAACTTCACGCTCATTGAGGACCCGCCGCTCGATCGTCGACCAGTTCAGCGGTCCCAGCGACGTGGCCTTGCGTTGGTTACTGCTGTTGGGTTCGGATATATGGTGGTTTGGCTGGCAGAGAAGAACATCTGGTGGGGCACGGTTCTGCAGCAGGTCTTGCGTCGGGGACCTGAACATCGACGCAGCGCCAGGCGCCCGAAGCAATGGAAGCCGGATAGCCGGCCGCCGACCTTGCGGTGGTGCTTCTGTTCGCGGGTCGAGGCGCGGGCGTATCCGACCAGCGCCGCCGCTGGCGGAGCGCTACGGAGTCGCGCTGAGCACCGCGCATCGGGCTGTCGCTGTCCTGGTCGGGGCCTGCCTCGTTAAACCCGCTCGTGGTGTACGCGCAACAGTGGCGGGCGAAGCTTCTGAAGACCGCCGCTCCGATCGTGGTGGGGTCAGCTGACCGCACCACGATCGTCCCATGCTGATGGTTCTGGCCACCGCTGTAGGCCCACGGATGTAATTCAGGAAACCGAGTCAACCATCGACATGGCGCTCTTCAGGCGCAGTCGTACAGTCCATTCGTTTCGAAACTGACCATGGTAGCGCTGGCCTCGACTATAAGACAGCTCGGGAGTAGCCTGACCAATAGGGCAGGTTTCGCCGCAATCGGTCAGCTTTGTGTTCATATGTTTGATCTATTTCACCCGTGATCCGGGTACCTCGTAGGCGGCGAATTCGACCAACCCATACAAGCAGTGATCGACCGAGTTGGATCTGTAAGGACGCGCTCAGGCTGGACCTCTCGATCAATTCAGAGGAGTGGGGACGGGTGGGTTGTAAAGACCGGGAGGGTGGCATGGGAATCACAGTCAGGACGGTTACTAACGGCCAGAGGTTGGTTACCAAGACAGGCGATGGGCGCGACCTAGTGGTGATGTCAGGGACGGCGCATGCGAACTTTAAGGGCATTGGTGGATCGTTCGAAAGAGACGATTTCTATGTCAACATCGGGCCGGTCTGGCGACAGATCGATGACGTTGCGTCTATGGCAGCCCTCGCGGCTTGGTTCAACAAAGGTAACGCGGTAAACGCGGGGGCTGCGGTAGACAGATGTGGCTGGCAGGGGGAGGCCGTGGGGGAGCTCGACGAGCGGATACGGCTCACTGTGAAGCTAGCCGTGAGCGACAGCGACGGCTGGCTATACCGGTTCAGCTATACGGCCACGGCCATAGGCATACTTTCTCCGAACCAGTTCGGCGGCCCGACGGACTTCAGTTAGTTGTGGCGCGGCAGTCCTGATGCGCCGAGCAGGGTCTCCGCCTCTAGTTGCTTGTGATGGAGTCATCCCTCTGAAAGTCGCGGACTCTGTCAGCTCGCGAGCTAAAGCTGGGGATTGGCTCAGCGGGCAACTTGTGTGCAATCGGCCGGGTAGTCGCGGGCACTCAACGGGGGGCGAGGATTCAGGCTCGGCGGGACCGGCCGAGGGGAGACTGTCCCAAATTGCCCACCCGACGGTCGGCATGGTATATCGCTCAGCTGCCAGTTCAGTTGAGGGATGCTCGGTTTAGGAAACCGACGCGTCCCCACCGACCTGCTCCTCTCCTGGCGGGACCAGTCAACACCAGTTCGGTCAGTCCCGACTCCAGTTGCCTTGAATCGACCTCTCTTGGTTCCCAGAGCGTTCCCACGCTGAACTGGTGAGCGTTGGCTCAGCCCGCAGCGCTCGTAGCGACTGAGATGAGGCGGAGCCGCCACGTGCGGCGGGCGAGATCTCAGCGGTAGCTTAAGGTCACGTGATGCGCACCCTTCTTGGCGCCGAGATCGTGCTCGGCTTCGCGGCCACCGGGTGCACCTGTCCAATGGCTGGCGCCAACCCGGCCGGGTCGAGCTCGCCGCCACGGAGCACACCGTCGGCAATGCCGCCGCGGAACCGCCGGAGACCGGCACGGCCAAGCTGATCTCTGCCGAACTTCGCTAGATCCGCGTCATCGCCGCGCGGCCCGATGTGCCTGGCTGCAGGCGAGACCAGGTCGGGCAGACCTGGACCGACGACCATGCAGGCCGTGGCGGACACAACGGCTGGGGCCTAATGACAGGGTTGAGCGTTCATTCCACGCTTACGGGCAAAGCGGGCGGTACCTGGGGCCCTCGGGCACAAGGCTATGCCACTGGTCGGAAGTGAAGGATTGCCCGACGGATTTGCAGAGAAATGATGCCGGGTCGGCCAAATGAGGAAGGTTCCATACCTGCACCGTGTCGTATCTGGCGCTGGCGAAGGTACTGCCGTCCGGGCCGAACGCCACCGAGTTGACAGGACCTACGTGGCCGGTGAGAGGGGATCCGATTGGCCGCTGGCTGGGCACATCCCACAGCCGTACGGTGCTGTCCCGGCCGCCGCTGGCGAGGGTCTTGCCGTCGGGGCTGAACGCCACCGACTCGACCTGACCGGTGTGGCCGACGAGGGGGGAACCGACCAGCCGCTGGCTGGCCATATCCCACAGCCGCACCGACTGGTCGACGCTGCCGCTGGCGAGGGTTTTGCCGTCCGGGCTGAACGTGACCGACTCGACGCTACCGGCGTGGTTAGGGGTGAGCGGGGATCCGGTCGGGCGGTGGCTGGCCACATCCCACAGTCGTGTCGTGTTGTCCGAGCTGCCGCTGGCGAGGGTTTTGCCGTCCGGGCTGAACGCCACCGAGTTGACAGGACCCCCGTGGCCGGTGAGCGGGGAGCCGATTCGCCTGTGGCTGGCCACGTCCCACAGTCGTACGGTGCTGTCCCGGCCGCCGCTGGCGAGGGTTTTGCCGTCGGGGCTGAACGCCACCGACGAAACGCCACCGGTGTGACCGGTGATCGGGGATCCGGTCGGGCGGTGGCTGGCCACATCCCACAGTCGTACGGTGCTGTCCCGGCCGCCGCTGGCGAGGGTTTCGCCGTCGGGGCTGAACGCCACCGACTCGACAGGACCCCGGTGACTTTTGATCGGGGATCCGATCGGCCGGTGGCCGGCCACATCCCACAGTCGTACGGTGCTGTCCCAGCCGCCGCTGGCGAGAGTTTCGCCGTCCGGGCTGAACGCCACCGCCTCAACGTCACCGGTGTGACCGGTGAGCGGGGATCCGGTCGGGCGGTGGCTGGCCACATCCCACAGTCGTACGGTGCTGTCCCAGCCGCCGCTGGCGAGGGTTTCGCCGTCCGGGCTGAACGCCACCGCGAAGATAGGACCCACGTGGCCGGTGAGCGGTGAGCCGATTCGCCGGTGGCTGGCCACATCCCACAGTAATATCGTGCTTTCCCGGCCACCGCTGGCGAGGGTCTTGCCGTCCGGGCTGAACGCCACCGACCAAACGCCACCGGTGTGACCGGTGAGCCGGGAACCGATCGGGCGGTGGCTGGCCACATCCCACATTCGTATCGTGTCGTCCCAGCCGCCGCTGGCGAGGGTTTTGCCGTCCGGGCTGAACGTGACCGACTCAACGTAATCGCCGTGACCGGTGAGCGGGGAGCCGATCGGGCGGTGGCTGGCCACATCCCACATTCGTATCGTGTCGTCCCAGCCGCCGCTGGCGAGGGTCTTGCCGTCCGGGCTGAATGCCACCGACTCGATTGCACCCACGTGGCCGGTCAGCGGGGAGCCGATCGGGCGGTGGCTGGCCACATCCCACAGTCGTACGGTGCTGTCCCGGCCGCCGCTGGCGAGGGTGTTGCCGTCGGGGCTGAATGCCACCGACTCGATTGCACCCACGTGGCCGGTCAGCGGGGAACCGATTGGCCGGTGGCTGGCCACATCCCACAGTCGTACGGTGCGGTCCCAGCCGCCGCTGGCGAGGGTTTCGCCGTCCGGGCTGAACGCCACCGACAACACGGCACCGGTCTGTGGACCGGTCAGCAGGGAACTAACCGGCTGGCGGCCGGCCACATCCCACACCCGCAGCCACTTGTCGTAAGCACCGCTGGCGAGGGTTTTGCCGTCCGGGCTGAACGCCGCCGAAAAAACGCTACCGGTGTGACCGGTCATGACGGCGATGCCCGGTAGCGATGCAGCTGCAATCATGGCGTACCGCGCACCGTCGGAAGGATGGATGCGCCAGGCCGCAAGGCTTTTCAGCCGCGCGTTAGCAGGGTCAGCACCGCCCAGATCCTCACCTTCTCTTATCAACTGCTGGGATACCGCAATGTCACGTTGCTGGCTCGCCGTTTGGCTGGCACGAATCGCCAGGACAGCGACTAAGCCGGTTGCGAGAACCAGACCCATCAGTGCTCCGGTGAATGCGTGCCGTCGCTGGGACTCTCGGCGGCGGGCTCGGAGGCCTGCGTTGAGGAAGTCCCGGTCAATTTCGCTAAGTGGCGGATATCGGGCTGGATCAGCGCCGAGTCGATCGACCGTTTCGGTAGCAAGGTCGAGAGGAGTTCCACGATAGAGATACGACGGATCATGGTTGTGGCCGAGCCATTCAGTTGCGGCGTGGTGAATGCGGCTACGCACCACTCGATCAGCGTGAGTTTCGACCAGCCAATCACGCAAGAGCGGCCAGGCCGTCAGCAGCACTTCGTGAGCTATCTCTACAGTGCGGCTTCCCAGAGTCACGAGGCGCTCAGCCGCGAACCCTTCCAACACCGCCTCGACATCCTTGGCGGGTGCACCCACAACGTCCCGAATCAGGTCGTCGCGGTTGACTCGGTCGGCGGCGTCCACGCCGTCGGCAGTCGTCGTGGTTAGCCGGATGAAGACCTGTCGCGCCATCGGTTGCTGGCTCGGGGTGAGTTTGGCGTAGGCGCTACCCGCGCTGGTTCTGACGGCTCCCTCGATGCCGCCGGCTCGCTCGTAGTCAGCCAATGTGAGGTTCTTCGGATCGACACGGGTCCGCCACGCTTGGTCGAGGGAATGTGAGAGCAGTGGCAGCACACCAGCGCCGAACACGCCTCCTGACGTGGGCGACGACGCAGCTCTGATGGCTGTTTTGCGGCCTTTCATCTCACGCAGCAAGGCTTCGACGAGCTCGTTATCGACGTGAGCGTCCAGCTTCTTGGGGGGTTCCGTAACGGCCAGCTCGAGTTGCCGATCCGTCATCGACGTGACGAGGTACCTGTTCTGGATGGATTCCTTCAATGTCGGATACTCAGCGCAACGTGCTTCGAAATCGGCCCGGACGCTGAGGATGACCAACGCCGCCGCAGCGTGCCCATTGACCGCAGCTGTCGCGCTGTCGATCGCCGTGAGGAACGCTTCGCGTTCAACCTCATCCTGGCATTGCGTGAATAGCTGCTCGAACTGATCGATCACCAGCACGAGTCGAGGCTGACTGCCGTCGCCTCGTCGCGAAGCAGCGGCCTGACGGGCGGTAAGCCTGAAGCTGCCAGGATCTGAGCCTAGACCTCGCCGGAGCTCCGCAGCGTCGCTGCCGGCCAGCGATGCGACAGCGACAGCGAGTTCGTCCAGAGGCGCAGAGCCAGGTGTAAACATGAGGCATGGCCACACTGCTGCTTCTTGTACGGCCCTCAGGCCCTTCCCGCGGAGCAGAGGGAGGACTCCGGCCTGCAGCAGGGACGACTTGCCAGCACCAGAAACACCTGAAACCACCAACGGTCCAGACGCGTGTAGCTGTGCCGACATCCGCTCCAGTACCGCTGCTGTTGCGGCTTCGCGACCGAAAAAAAACACTGCATCGCGTTCGTCGAACGCGTTCAGACCACGGTACGGTGACTCTACCGTCCCAGAAACGGTCATGGCGGGTGGGAAAGCATCGTCCGTATCGGAGGACCGGTTGTACGTGTAGACGTACTGGATGTTGCTGTCGCCGACCTGTAGACCCATTGCGCCGCGAGCGTCGACTGGCTGTGGACCTGAGGAAGCTTCCGTGGGGTCGTCGGACTTCGTGACGTCCGATGCAGCACCCTGATCGAAATCAGGACGCCGCGGATCGGAACCTGGACTCATTGATCGCCAGCCTTCTCGTCTAGAGATCCCACGGTCAGTCTGGGGTAAGTCCGGTCGCGACGTAACCCCTGGTACCTTGAACAACTCGCCGAAGTCGCGGTCGTCTGCCCTCTTCGCTCGTCTCTACCCCATGAGGGCCAACAGACCAGACTGATACGCGTCAGAACCCAGAACGTGCACACTAAGCCTCGGACGGAAGAGCCGAGGGTCGGGGCCTCGGGATACTTGGCGGGTGTCCGGGTACGGACCAGGGTTGGCGCCCTACCTTGCAGTCAGGGTGTTCCACGGTTCGTTGGTTGGGCCCGGTGGGTTGGGCGGTCAGGTTGTCGCGAGCAGTGATGGGGAGCCGCCGGCGTGGTCGAGGAGGTGTTGCCATTCGCGACCGCACGGCCGCCCGGCCGGTAGGTGCAGGACAGCCGTCGGACGCACTGGGCGTGACCGACGGCCCGAAGTAGTTCACCCGGGTATTGCGGTCCCCGACCTGCACCCCGGATGCGTCCGGCGCGTCGACCTCGTACTCACTCCATCATCGCTCGGGTCGACTGGAGTGACGTCATCGGTGTCATCGGCCATGTCGTTCCTCCAGTTGCCAGGTGTGCTTGCCTCGGCGAGGCCTACGGCGGTCCCGGTCTGTCTGGAAACACATTGTGCTGCGTGCCGTGGTCGCCGATCTGGACCCCCTGGGCCGAGCTCGCGTCGACGTTGTACTTCATCAGGGCGCCGGGGTTCTCGGCCTTGATGAGTTCGATGAGTCGCCCTGCGGTTGCTATCAGCTCAGCATCCGCACCGACGCCGGCCTCCTCGAGTTCGGACTTGAGTGGTTCTTCCCAGGTCTTTGGCGCCTTCTCATAGCGGTCAAGAACCAGGTCGCCGTCAGCCCGCTCGCGAAGTCGCACGCGGATCAACGATTTGAGCGCGCCGTACGCGTCCTTGATCGCCTGCGAGACCGTGTCGCCGAGTCCGGCCGTTGCTCCCGCAGCGAGTGCGGTGACGATGAGAGTGACGGGATCCATGCGTCCCCCTGCCGAGTCTGGTTCCTTTCATGCTACGACGGCGGTGCGCTATGAATGACCGACTTGGAGGAACTCGACCCTGGTCAGCCTCCATCCTGCATCGGGCCTGGTCTGGACGATGGTCCGCAGGTAGCCCGACGAGCTGGCCTCCTGAGGCTGGTTCGCTCCATCCTTCTTCCGCTTCGCATAGTGACGCTAGGTCCGGCTGGTGTGCTCGGCCGCGCATCTCGCGACCTACATCGTCCATCCTGGCGGATGTCCCGCGCGTTCTCGGCGGCCAAAGCAAGCCGACGTAAGACACGGTCCCGTCGCGTCGGGAGCGCCAGCAGCCAGACAACTGCGGCTGGACGCGGAACCGCGTCGACTCGGGGTTGTCCAGCTCGGCCAGATCTGCGGTGCGTCATCGAACATTCTGTTCAAACGCCACGATACGAACTGCTCCATGGACAGATCGGCTACCTTCACGAAGCGTGAAGATAGCTGCCGCCTCGGACGATTCCGGCATAGCGTCCTGACCCCGGTATGCCTTCCGACCGGCGCGGTGCGTCCGACGCCATGCGGACGGCCGCTCGACCCGGAGGGTGGCCGTGGTCGGGCGCCGGCGCTGCGGACCGGTAGGCCGACTGCTCTGGCGTGCTCATACCCTGCAATGCACGGGTCGCGCCGTCGGGCCAAGGCCGGCCAGCTTCGACGGCGACCCCGCGACGGACCTCGTCCCACTGCTGCTCGGAGTCCACCAGAACACCGTCAAGGTCAAAGACGACTGCCTGCACCTCTCGGTCCCACCATTGCACTCCCTGGTCGGTCCGAGCCGATCGCCCGGCTCGGTCCGCGCCAACCGATCGCATTCACCAAGCCGTCTCGCACGCCTTGCACTGTGCCGGCGGACAGCCGCACCGGCTGGAACGCAACTCTCCCCACCCCTGCGGGGACAGTCTAGGTTCGTCTGTTTCACAAACCTTTCCACAACCGAAGCAGGGCACATGTCGGGTGAGGCATATGCCCTGGTCACCAAAGGCGCCCCCGGCAGGACTCGAACCTGCGACCACCGGATCAAAGGCCGCCGGACCGCATCGGCAGGGGCCGATTTGAGCCTCAAGAACCACGATGAGTCCGGCTCTTGTCGACTTCAGAAACTCTGTTACTTGCCAGCTCGTTCCACAAAGTGCTCCACAGTTGCTCGATGGACTCCGACGCGCAGACCTGGGTAGGCCTGCGCGCAGACGGCCTCAACTTGCCCGAGCGTCGAGGACGTCTGGCCCGCGGCAGTTGGGATCGTGTGATTAGTGCAGCGTCCCTTCGTTGGCGTACGGGAGTGCCTGAACGGCAGAAGGATCGTGCGGTGGCAGATGACGCTGGCGCGCAGGGAGCGCCCACGACGGTGAAAGACTCGTTCCGAGTGCGGTGGCTGCCTGTTGTGTCGTGGGCCGCTGGCTATCGCGACTTGTTTCCTGCCTGGCTGCCGGAGGGTCGTATTAGCCCGGACTCGTAGGCCACGACCACGGCCTGCACTCGGTCCCGCAGTTCGAGTTTCATGAGGATCCGGGCTACGTGGGTCTTCACGGTGTTTTCGGTGACGTACAGGGCCGCACTGATCTCCGTGTTGCTGAGACCGCGTGCGATCAGGCGCAGTACTTCGGTCTCCCGGACGGTCAGGTCGCTGAGGGTCGCTGCCGGCTGCGCTGGCTGCTGGCGGGCGAATTCTTCGATGAGTCGCTTGGTCACGCTCGGCGCGAAGAGCGCGCCGCCATCGGCGACCACGCGGATCGCGGTGGTAAGCCGCTCCTCCGGCGCGTCCTTGAGCAGGAAGCCGCTCGCGCCAGCCCGCAAGGCGTCGTACACCACTTCGTCGAGGTCGTAGGTGGTGAGCATCAGCACCCGCGGCGGGTCTGTCTGAGCAGTGATCAGCCGGGTCGATGCGATGCCGTCCATGTGCGGCATTCGGACGTCCATGAGTACGACATCTGGCTTGGTTTCGGAGCATCGTGTCGCGGCCTCGATGCCGTCGGCCGCCTCGCCGACCACCTCAATGTCGGGCTCGACGGCCAGGATCATGCGTAGTCCAGTGCGGACCAACGGCTGGTCGTCGGCGATGACGACGCGGATCACGATGACTCCACGAAGTACGGCAGGCGCGCCGTGATGATGTAGCCGCCTCCTGGCGCGGGGCCGGCCTCGACCTCACCACCGATAACGGAGACTCGCTCGCGGATGCCGATGAGTCCGTGTCCTGGTGGTTGCCCGTCGGTTGGGGGAAGGGTTCCATCGTCCGAGACAGTCAGGGTCAGTGAGTCGGCGTTGTACTCCAGGCGTATCCGCACCGTCGCTGCGTCGGCGTGTTTGAGCACGTTAGTCAACGCTTCCTGCACGATCCGGTATGCGGACAGGTCGACGCCTGGCGGTATATCGGGACCGTGGCCGTTGTCTTCGAGGGTGATGTCGAGTCCGGATCGCCGTACGTCGTCGAGCAAGTCGTCCAGCCTGGTCAACGACGGAGGCGGGCTGGCCGGGCTGTCGCCCTCGGCGTCGCGGAGAACGGCGAGCAATCGGCGCATGTCGCCGAGGGCTTGGGCGTTGGTGTGTTCGATGGCATCGAGCGCGCGCCGTACCCCTTCCTCGTCGTGGCCGAGTGTCCGGCGAGCGCCTCGGGCTTGGATGACGGTCACCGAGATGGCGTGGGAGACAACGTCATGCAGATCCCGGGCGATTCGGGCTCGCTCGGCGATCACGGCGCGGCGGGCCAACTCGTTCCGCTCGGTCTCGAGCCGCTGATTGACGGATTTCAGGGCGACTTCACGCTCTTGGCGTAGTCGGATTGCGAGCCCTGCCGCCCAGGGGCCGGCGACGATCCCGAGCGCGAAGGCGATGTCTCCCACATCGATATTCGACACGCCGTCATTGGTCGCCGCATCGCCGAGGGTAAAGGCCACCGTCGAGGCGAGGACGCACACCACTCCCGCGCCCGCCTCGACGCCGGTAGTCCACCGGCCGAGTGAGTAGTGCGCGATCAGGAAGATCGCGACGAACGACAGCGAGTCGTTGTCGAACCCGATCGCGAACACGGACAGACCGGCGAGGCCGAGCCACGCGAGGAGGAAGGCGAGCAGAGGCAGGCGGCGGCGCAGAGCCAGAGCTAGGCCGGCGACGATAGCGAAAGGGAGCGCCTTTGTCTGCTCTGCGGGTTCGAACGCCGAAACCTCCACGGCAATGATTGCCGCGAGAGTCACCGACAGCACCGTGTCTGGTTGGTGCCGGAGCCGCTCGACGGCGTTCATGGGAACCACGGTAGGCGCGAACGAGCGAACTGTGATCACTCCAGCGCATGACACCGGCATCGCCCGCACGAGTGACCTCGCTACCGCTCCCGAGGCGGACGACCTGAGACCACGGACCGCGAACACTCAAGGCATCGGGTCACCTCACAAAGGACACAGATCATGACCACCACGCACCAAGTCACCACCCCCGGCTCACATGATGGCTCCCGCGCCATCCCCGTCGCGGCGATCGCGGTTACGGTCGTCTCCCTCGCGTTAACCGTCTACGGGGCACATGATCTGACCGAGATCCTCATCGTCTCGCCGATCATCCTTGTCGCGGTCATCGGGGTGTACGGCCTCGTCTTGCCCAGAGCGCTGATGCGAACGAGCGCGGGCGGCACGGCTCTGGCCCTGTCGCTGCCGGCCGCGCTGGTCACACTGCCCGCGTTCTGGTCGGGCTTGCCGCTTGTCCTCGGAGTCGCCGGCGCCATGGTGGGTTTCGCCGGCCGCCGCGCGGCATCGGGAGCGCGTGCCTCGATCGCGGCGGTAGTGCTCGGGGCCTTGGCCTCTATGGCCTACCTCGCCATCTACCTCATCGACGGGTTCATCCTCGGCAACCACAACTAGAGTCCAGACGCTCACAGCCTGGCAACTGACGACGATGAGTCACTCCGAAACAGGCACGTCCAGCGACAGCGACAAGCTTTCAGAGATCAGCACCCTCGGCCCTCGGGTCGGGGGCGCTGACTCATTCCCCGGCAAGTATCCGCCGGTATCCGGCGATTCCGGATCCACGCGCTTTGAGCGCGGATGCACGGCAGGTGAGGGCAGCGCCCGCCGCATTGTGGTTCACCATATGGTCGGGCGGGTGGGACTCGAACCCGCGACCCAAGGATTTGCGGCCGAGGTTGCTCGTTGATTGTCGGTGATGCGCGAAACCGCTTGCTGGTAAGGGTTTGGGGCGGGGTTCGCGGCTCGTAGGTTCTCTTGGCTAACCATCCTCTCGCGCTGATTGAGGTGCGTAAAGAGGCGCGTCGCCGTCCGTACGAGTGCAGCGTCCGGTCTAATTGCAATCCCCGCAGCGGCGTACGCAAGCGCGGCCTCAACCAGCCTGTTATGCGGTCCGAACACTAAGAGACACCTCCTTGGACGGCCATCATGACCCATTTCCGATCACTTTCGGTGATAGGGACCTGGTCAGCCGGGCTGCGGTCGCGCAGTACGACGCTCAGCCTTCGCCACTTCTAAGGAGAGGTGTGTGCCTCCTTCACTTCCAGACCCGCTCGGCGCGAAGCTTCCCCCGCCGAGCAGTGATGCACAGGGAGGCGCTTGCCCGGCTCGTTGAGTCGCTGGATACTGCCCGAACTGGTTTGCGTGCCGGCGAGGACATCCGTTCCGGCGCGACCGCGACCATCTTGCGGAACTGCGCGAACACCGGCCGGTCTTACTGGGTGTGGACGGCCGGGACTGGGCGGATCAGCGCGGAGGCTTCACTATGCTTCGCATACCCGCGCTCACAGCGTAGAACGATGCAATGCATCACGCGAGGCCGTTGGCGACAGATCTCATTCATCCCGAGTCGCAAGGAACGCCAACCTACTGCACAGCAAGGTGATTACGTCCCAGCCCTGGCGAAGAGTGACAAGCAAATCCTCCAGAAGCCAGGACGGGTCCCGGCCGAGGAGCTCAATCCCCATGTTGAGGTGCTCGAAGTCCGCGCCTTCATGCAACTCGAAGAACTTCCCCGGCAAAACTTTGCATGCAGCTGTGGCGAATACAAGTCCCGAACCTTCGAGCACCAAGTGCGCGAGAGCTGTTCGGTTCGGCGAGTCGATCTCCCGCATCGTATCCACGAACCACGCTGATGCACATGCGACGACCGGATCCCACCTCGCGGGCCGACCAGCGCCGCGATCGGCGGCAAGAATCTCGTTGTGGCCGACCTCTTCAGTGAGGTGCTCACGCGCCAGCTCCGCGTGCGGCCCATCGCCCTCCTCACAATTGGCTCGAACCACGATAACTCGCTGAAACTCATCGGACCAGGACTGGAAGTAGTCGAGGAATCGGGTCTGCGCCGCCTCATTCTCAATCGCCGACTCCCGCAGAAGTCTCATCAGTGCGCTTTCGTTGAAACGCCTCATCGAGGCCTCGTTCTCTTCGACGAGGACGTTCAGGTACGAGTTGACTGCTGTTGACATGGTCGGCACCTCTGGGATGAGGTCCGCTCTTGCTGCGGACCAGATGGTCCAGCATCAATGCCGGGTCACCACGCGAACATGTGGGCTCGCCCCTAAGATCTCCCCTACTTCTAGGAAGCTTGGGCGATAGGAGTCGTGAAGCTTCCTAGTACGGCAGTCGTAGTTCGTGATCTGTGGTTGGGGTGGCTTGTTGGCGGTGGTAGTGGCTGGTTCGGGCGCGGTGTTGGTGTCGGCGTCTCCGGGTTGACCAGTGCAGTCGGTGTCGTAGGTTTTGTATCGGTTCGGTGATGAGGGTGTTGAACAGGCGGTGGATTTCGTTGCGGGTCAACGCGATGAGGCCTGGTGGGGTTGAGGTTTGGGCTCGTTCGGTCGCGGTGAGGACGGCGAGGAAGGCGTAGGCGAGCATCGCGAGGATGGTCCAGCGGTGTCAGCTGTCCCAGCGGCCGACCTGGTACTGGTCGAGCTCGGTGAGGGTCTTGCTGGTTTGGAAGGATTCCTCGATCGTCCAGCGGCGGCCGGCGACACCGACCAGTTCGCGTAGCGGCACTGGTGTCGGTGACCTGCAGCGGTAGTAGGCGAGCTCGCCGGTGGTGTTGTTGCGGCGAATCAGCAGTCGCCGCTGCCCTTGAGCGTCACTGTGTTCGGGTTCGATGCTGATCCAGGCCGAGTCGTAGAACCTCGGCCCCTTGGAGGCGTGACCGGCTGATAGTCGCTGCCATGCCTTGCGTGGCAGACTGGCTGCGAGTTGATCGGCGCGGACCTTGCCCACGCCGGTGCGGACCGGGTGGCTATAGGCGACCGCGAGCACATACCCGAGGTCTTCCACTGTCTTACGCAGTTTCGGGTCGGCGCCATAAACCTCGTCACCGGCGACCCAGCGCGCGGTCACGCCGGCGTCCAGCGCTGGTTTGGTTGTGAACTCGACGTCGGCGGGGATCCCGGCCGACCTGCGCCGAGCGCCTCATGCGAATACAACTGGCGATTAACGGCGGTGGTTCACCTCGAGGCCCCTTGATGGACTCAGCGACGTCATCGAAAGCGCACGGGATCATCTGGAGCAACCGTTGCGGCAGGAGGTCGGCCCGCTCCGCGTCGACGTGGCGGCTGGACAGTCGGAAGAGATCTGCTCGGCCGCCCGGCCCACTCAGTTAGAGTACCTGGGTGAACTGGGTCGCGACGGGGCTAACGGCTGGCGTTGTGGTGTTGGCGGCAGTGCTTGGAAACCTGTTCGTGCCGAAGGCTGCTCTACGCTGGTTCCGCGAACTTCAGTGGCCGTGGTGGCTGATCCCGTACCGGGCGTTCCTGTTTGTCGGCCCGATCTACTACGTTTTGATAGCCGTGGTCCTGTATCGGTCGCTGGATCGGGGCGACCGTGGCGCGACCGTTTTGGCCGTGGTGGTGGTGATCGGCAATGAGGCATGGAACGCGTTGTTCTTCGGACGACGCAGTCCGCGCGCCGGGTTCTTTGGAATGCTCGTCTTTGGAGTTCTGGTAGTCGGGCTACTGACTACTGCCGTCGACGACCCGCTGTCGGCGATCCTGGTCGCGCTTTATCTGGCGTGGGTGTTGTATGACGTCGCGTGGACCCGCGCGCTGTGGCGGCTCAACCGGCAGTGAGCGCCGGCTCGATCGCAGCGTTGAGCCCTTCCTAGTCAGTGACCGGAAGGCGTTCGGGTTTGTGCCCCGGTTGTGGGGCGCTACTGGGCACAGATCTGGCGGCAAAGGCAAGGCGGTGACCGCTACGGCGTACGGTTCTGGACGTCGGTCGATCGACTATCGGGTATGCGATCGGCCACTTGCATCTTCGAGTCGTCGATCGACTCCGTGCGGGCGAGGTCCGTCGGCCATGCACTTCTGTCCAGGAGTGCCTTGAGACGTTGGTAGTGGGCCGTTTGGGCGAAGGCGTCGGCCGATGGCTGTTCGCCAATCGGGCGTCGACCTTTTGCGGCGTATCGCTCGCGGTAGGCGGTGATTTCGACGAGCAACTCTCGCGACACCGGCTGGTACCACGATGGCACGTCCTTCTCTTGCTTGCGATGGCTCTGATGGAGTCGTTCGGGATCACGGTGGAGCTGACCACCGATTCCACGATGGGTGAGGTTGGAGGTTTTGTTCTCGCGGATGAGGCGATCGAGGCCAACTGGCTGGGTGGTGAGGGGATCTGGCGGGTTGATGCCCGGCCACGGCGCAACTCGGCGTACCGGGACATCGACAGGCGTCTTGCGGCAGAGTCGATGATCGCCTTCGAGTGCTCGGCGGGGAGGCTGGAAGCGATGGCTGACTACCTCGGCGTGTCCTGGCGGTGGTTCCGGGGCAGGTGTGAAGAGTTGGCTGTAGCGGGCCTCGACGGGATCGCTCGGCCGCGGAGTCGTCATCTGTCCACTCGAGGTCTTGATACCGCGGTCCGTTACGTGGCCCACATCGATGCGATCGAAGGAACCTATCTTGCATGCAGCTGAGCTCACCATGGGCCGGACCTTCGCTGTCCACTTCGACCATGGCGACGACTTCTACACCGCTCTGGCCGAGTTCTGCGCCGAGCATGACGTCCGGCAGGGTTTCATCCCGATGTTCATCGCCGGCCTGCGCGAGGTCCAGCTCGTTGGCACCTGCGAGAAGCTGGACAACCCAGATGCGCCGGTCTGGAGTTCAGTTCACCTCGAGAACGTCGAGGCGTTCGGCGGTGGCACTCTGGCGTATGACAAGGCCACAGGCACTGTGCGGCCCCACATCCACGTGTCAGTTGGCCTGAAGGCGCAGTCGGCCACCGCGCATACCAGTCATCTCCTCGGCGCGAGGATCCAGTTTCTGACCGAGATGTATGTCGTCGAGGTGAAGTCGCCGAGGTCTACTCGGATCCCGCGTTCTGACTTGTACGACGTACCGCTGCTGTCCTTCGGCGATTGACGGGTCAGTCGATGTACGGCGTGGCCGGGTTCTGGAGGTAGTACTCGATGCGGCGTCGCATCGAGCGGTCCATCGTCAGGCCGGCGAGTTCGGATCGGGATATCCAGCGGACCTCGGTGGACTCGGAGCTCGGGGTGAGCTCTCCGCCAGTCGCCCGGGCCCGTACGACGATCGAGAACTCTTGGCGAGCCTCGCCGTTGCTCGTGTAGAGGATGATGTGTTTGGGGTCTGTGTAGATGCCGACCACATCGATCACCTCACAGTCGATGCCGGACTCTTCTTTCGTCTCGCGCATCGCGGCTTGGGCGAGTGATTCGCCGAGGTCTATCGCGCCTCCGGGAACGGCCCAGTTACCGTTGTCGGAGCGGCGGATCATCAGAATTTCGCCGGCGTCGTTCTCGATGATGACGTTGGTCGACGGCGCCATGCTGTTCGCGGCCGGCGCCTCGGGGTCGTCGTAGTAGTCGATTCTCCTGGCCATCAGTCCTCCTCGGGCAGTGGGACGGCGAGATCCCAGACGTGCTCGAAGCTCTCCCGGTAGAGGTGCGCGAGCTCGCCTCCGGGCACCTTCCTGAGATGCCAGATCGGGGCTCGTGCTGCGGGCAGTCCGTAGATGTGCGTGTTGACCAGTAGTTGGTCGTCGACGACGTAGATCGAGTTGTAGAGGACTGTGCGATGTAGCCGGAATTCGATGCCGTCGGTCGTTCTGAGCCTGCGAAAGAGGCGTAGGGCGTTGCGGATCTTGGAAGCGACTCCGTCGCCGATGCCCTCTTCTTCGCCGCGCTCGGCGATGTGCGCGTCGTCCGGGTCGCCGAGGATCATCCGGACCCGGATCCCCGCCTTCGCCTTCTTGAGAAGGATCCGCTCGAGACCGGTGTCCTCGGCAAAGAAGAGCCCGGCGTACACCAAGACCCCGATCTCTTTGGTGGCCGACTCGAACAGTCGAAGCCAGTCATCTCTCGGCATGTCGGAGCGGTGCGGATAGACCCGGATGATCTCGCTCTCCGATACGGCGGTGACCCGGTCCCGCGGCAGGGCGTCCGGCCAGAGATAGGATTCGTCGCGGCCTAGCCTGGTCGCCAGCCGATGCCGGCTCCGGGGAAAGGGAACGATGTCACCCACGACCCAACGCACGACTGTCTTCACGTTCACATCGAGCTCTTCGGCGAGCGCGAGATTGGTGAGCCCCTGCTCCACCATCGCCGCCCGCAACCGTTCGTTCGCCACAAAACCTAACCTAAGACATTTGCGGACATTTTGCGGCGAAGTGAGACGCCGTCGGCCTCCCGATCCACCCGTTACTCGCCACTAAGCTACTGATTCGACGGCTGACGAGGCAGGACTATCGGTCCGATCCTGTGGATAACCTGCTGCCGGCTCGGTAGCCTGACTAGGCCTCGGCCTGCTTTCGCCGAGTGCCGAGTGCTCGGGGGGCGGTCGGCGTGTGATCTAGTCGACTCGAGTTTTCTCTCCCTAGATGGTCAAGGTGCCGATGGACGGGTCGTGAGTGTCCTGGGCAGAACTCCGGTCCCGCTCTATCTAATCTTCGGGCGTCGGAGCCTGGGGCCGCGTCAAGGGATCGAGCCGCGCACAGAGAATGGGCAGTTGGTCGGCCGAATCCATACGGACGTCTCGGCGCCGGACCTGTCGCGTACGTCCTACGGGCGACTGCCCTCAGGGTCCGCGACCCCGTTCTGCGAGCCGGAAAGGCTCAGCGAGAACTCGGTGCGGTTGACGGTGGTCACGTCGTAGGTCGCAGCGGTCTCGGCGAAGCGGGCCGCGCCGTAGAAACCGTCGTGATCGGTCAACGCGATCGCGTGCAGACCCAGCCGTACCGAGACCTCGATTAGATGCTCGGGGAGACGAGGCGCCGTCGAGAAAGCTGAAATTCGATTGTGCGCGCAACTCGGGGTAAGGGTCACCGGCCCTGCTGACCGCTGCTGTCGGTCGTCCAGAGGCGGAACATAGGGTCCGCGATGCTGCCTATCTCGCCGTGGTTGCGGACGGGTTCCCTGCGGCAGCTACTCACGGGTCCACCGAAGTGGGAACGGTCCATTCCTAGGGGGAAGTCCTAGGGGAGTTCCTGTCGTTGCGGGTAAGACCCGTCAGTACAACGGAGGAGGGACAGCCATCCTGGCGCCTTGGACGACTCAAAGGATCCGACCCATGTCCAATATTTCAGATGGGAACCTGCGCTTCTCGGACTTCGCGTTCGACATCCCCAAAGAGCTGTTCCGCAACTCAGAGCACCGCGGAGCTGACGAAGCGAAACTGGTCGTGGTGGACGCTGCTTCCGAGACCATCGTGCACGACCGATTTCGCAACCTGGGAGACTTCCTGGCCGACGACGACGCGATAGTCCTCAACGACGCAGGGATCTCACGATCCCGGCTGTGCGGGTTCGCCGAGTCCGGTCAACCGCTGGACGTCTGTTTCGTCCTGCAGGAAGATTCACACCTTTGGGAGGCGATGGTTCTCTCCGATGATGGATTCCCTCCGGCTGAGGGACGGTTCACTCTGGCTGGTGGTATTGACGGCGAGGTCCTGGGACCGGTGAGCGCATTCGGTCCCGATCGGATCGCTGAGTTCGATGCCCAGTACTGGATCGAACGGGATCGCTATCACGGCTATCGTGCGCTCATCCGTTGTGCGGCAACGAAGGACCAGCTCAGGCAATCGCTGGACGTACATGGCGCTTTCATGTATCCGTGGTACACCAACCATGAGCACCTCGCTGAGGACGAACTGAACCCGATCACGACGCGGCGGCTCGGTGCAGTGTTGGTGTCGGAGCCGGCCCGCAGACTGACTCCAGAGATGCTCGTCGAGATGGCTGGGCGAGGGATCGACACGATCAGCGTGTCGCTGTGGATGTCGTTCGGCTGGAACTTCTGGGACTCGGACTACGGCGACATGCCGCTGTCGGACAACAAGATGAACTTCGAGGAGTACGCAGTCACCGACCGAGCGGCCGGGCAGATCCGGGACGTCGTGGGGACAGGCAGGCGGCTCATCGGTATCGGTACCAGTTCGGTGCGCGTACTGGAGTCACTTCCGGTACCCGCGGCCGCGTGCGACTCCCGTACCAACCTCTTTCTCTCGCCAGGAACCAAACTCAAGTACTGCTCGGGTCTTTTGACCAATCTCCACAACTCGATGGCGACCCACATCGTCATGGCCGCCACATTCGCACCCGCCGACCTCATCCGTGAGGCCTACAGACAGTCCATTGAATACCGCTATGGCTTTGGCATCCACGGCGACTCGATGCTCGTCATCGGAGATCACACGCCGACTTCAGCGAGCTGATGCCGGACGCAAGACTGGTCGTCGAGAGTCGCAAGCTGGACCGTTGAGTTCGTCGTCACGAACAGATGCTCAGTCCAGCCGATCGACGTATGGACATCCGCATCTGTGTTTCCGCGACTACGAGTTGGCCATCGCCGAGACCGTACTGCAGGTGCGCACCCAGGTCGTACTATGCTCTACTCGACCCGCGCGAGCTCCGTGAGCGCGACGGCGGAGCACCGCAAGGTTCACCAAGATGGACACCAAGGTTTTGCTGTATGGCGGCCAACTCGGCGTGGTGGCGCGCCCAGCAGCTAGGTGAGAAGGTCGAGCGCCAGTTGGTTGTGGATGGCCGCCTCGCTGGAATTACCTGAGTATTTGAACGTCATCGCAAGGTCGTTGTGAGCGCGGGCACGCTCGTGCCGAGTGGCTCCTGCTGAGTGACCGATCGATAGCGCCGTACTGAGAATCGACTCAGCGCGATGGTAGTCGAACCGTGCCAGAGCGACTCCCTCGAGCCCGACCAGTGCCTGAAAATATAGTCGCCGCAGGATTCGGTTGGAGCTTTGTGGGGATGTCGCTCGAGCGACTGCGGTGTACATCTGCTCAGCTTGTTGGACATCGCCGAGATCCTGCAGGCCGAGTTCTCCTTGACCCAGATGCTGGACCGGCCGGTGTCGGGACGGATCTTCTTCGGACAAGTCATCCGCGACAACCTCGACATCGGCCGCCCCGACCAGGTCAGCCTGGTCTTCGACCGCAGACTCAAACGAACCGGACCGCGCACCACCCCGGGACGGTTCCGCACCCGCGTCATCACCGAGGAGTCACCCCGAGCCTGCACGTCGACTACAAGCACGCCACGATCAAGCAGTACCACAAGGAAGGCCGGGCGCTACGAACCGAGACCACCATGAACGACACCCGCGATTTCGAGATCGGGAAACGGCTGAGTAATCTGCCCGCCCTGCGGGAGATCGGCTTCTCCGCCAACCGGCGCCTGCTCGGCGTCCAACGACTCAGCCATGATCCCGCCCGCGGCGCGGAGGTCTTCCACACCGTCAACGACCCGGTCGCCACCAGCAACGGCAAACGCGTCGCCGGGCTGCGCTTCGCCGATCCACGCGCTCATGCCCTGCTCGGCGCCCTACTGGTCTTCCGTTACTGCCCCACGGTTTCAGCAACCGCGACCTGCGCGAACTCACCGCACCACTACTCGGTAAACAACCCGAACAGGTATCCGCCGGCCAGATGACCTACGACCTGCGCCGCCTCCGTGAGCACGGCCTGATCACCCGCATCCCCCACACCCACCGCTACCACGTCACCGACACCGGCCTCCACCACGTCCTCTTCCTCACCAAATCTCACGACCGGCTACTCCGCACCGGCCTCGCACAACTCGCCACCCCAACACAGGCCCACTCGCCACAGCCACCCGCGCCTACCAGACCGCCCTCGACAACCTCGCCCAAAAAGCTGGACTCGCAGCCTGAAACTTGACCCAAAACTCCGGCTCCGCCGGACCTAGACCTCTAGGGGGCAGGTTAGGGGGAGTCCCTCATGTGACACGGCACCTGAGATGTCAACGTCGAAGCGGCGCCGCGGGATAACGCTAGGCAGGCTCCGATGACTCGCCGGATCTCGTTGCGATCGACCCGAATGGATAGAAGGGCTGCCATGGAGCAATGCAGTTACCAAGCTGTCCACCATCGCACGACACTGGCCAACGAGGCACAGCAGCTCGTCGACGAGCTGGCCGCCGAAGCAGGCAGCCTCGTTTCGCCCTCCGTCTATGAGTCAGCCCGCCTAGTCTCGTCTGCCCCGTGGCTCGATGGGCACGCCAGCCGTGTGCGATTCTTGATCGACCGCCAACAAGATGACGGTACGTGGGGCGGTCCTGCTGGCTACACCCTTGCCCCCACTTTAAGTGCGATCGAGGCACTGCTGGTCGAATTCAGGCGTGACGACGACGCGGATCCTGTTTGTCGAGAGGCTATAGATCTGGGATTGAGATCACTAGCAGCTTCCCACAATTCTCCGTCAGCACCGGATGAGCCCGATATGATTGCATGGGAGTTGCTTGTTCCGTGGTTAGCCAGCGAAGTCAATGATCGACTGGAGGAGTTGCGATCTCAAGGAAAGCACGTCATGCCGGCGCATGCCGTCGTCGCGCGCTCCCACATGGACGACCAGTTACTCAACGCACTTCGTGACCGTGCTCGCCGGGGCATCGCGATCGGACCCAAGTTCTGGCACTCGCTCGAGTTCTTGGGCGACAGTGCGCACCACGCATCGTTCGTCCTCCCAGTAAACGGCAGCGTCGGCTGTTCCCCGGCTGCCACCGCGGCCTGGCTCGGGCGCAGCCCTCGACAAAGTGATTCATCCTCCGTCAGTTACCTGGTTGAGGCGCAGGCTCGCCTGGGAGGGCCAGTCCCAGGCGTCAGCCCAATCTCAGTCTTCGAGGTCGCTTGGGTTCTGTCATCGTTCGCATCCGCCTCTGTTGATGTGTCGGTCTCGCCCCGTATGTTGCGGCAGTTGAGTCAGTCGATCACGACCAAGGGCGCGCCAGCAGGACTTGGACTTCCACCCGACTCCGACGACACTGCTGGAGCACTCTACGCCCTCTCAAAGCTAGGGGCGCCGCATAGCGCGGATTGCCTTTTTCACTATGAGGGCGATGAATACTTCCAGTGCTTCGAGGGTGAGCGGACACCATCTACAAGTACCAATGCGCACATCCTCGATATACTGCCTGATCGCCGATTGTTTGCAACGGTGTCCGAACGTCGACGGCGCGGCGCAATAAGCAAAGTAATGCATTGGTTGATAGATGTCCAGGGGCGCGATGGCGCATGGCAAGACAAATGGCACGCCTCACCTTACTATGCCACCATGTGCTGCACGCTTTCGCTGGTGCGGTTAGGGCTAAGTGCAACATCGACCCTCACTAGAACAGTGAGATGGATACTGGACACTCAGCGCATAGACGGGTCTTGGGGGCGCTGGCAGGGCACCGTGGAGGAGACAGCCTACGCCGTGCGGACGCTGATCACTTTGGAGATCCCAAACCGGTCTCTTGCCATAAAATCCGCTATTGCCCATGGCGCCGGCTTCCTCATTACACATACCGGCCTTGACGATCATCCGCCGCTCTGGCACGACAAGGAATTGTATACACCGCTTGCGGTGGTAAAGGCGGCGCGGATCAGCTCACTATATATGGCAATCAGCCAGCCGGACATATTGGCCGCAATGTCAAATATTCCACTCATTGCCCGCGCTGAAAATGAGCCGGAAACTGGAGCGCATTCCACATGAACTGTATTCCGTCATGAAGAGGTCCTCTGAGGTCGACCAGGCCGAATTCCTCACAGATCCTGGGCCGTACTACAATCCGGAGCTTTACATTGGACCCGTTCGCCCGATAAGCACGCCTGCCGGAAGGGTGTGGCTGGTGACCCGCTATGCCGATGCAAAGCAAGCTCTCGCAGACCTGAGGCTATCGAAGAACCTCGACATGCTCCCCGGCGGCCGAGAGTCCTCGCGAGTGCCGATAGAGACCAGAATATACATGGGCAAGCACATGCATAATGCTGATCCACCCGATCACACGCGACTTCGCCGGGCTATAGCACGCGAATTCACCCCGCGGAAGATTGCTTCGCTCGACCTGAAGGTGAGCCAGCTTGCAGAGGATTTGATTGACCGCATGGAGCAGTCGCCCGATCGCACCGCGGACCTGATCACTGATTTCGCCCTGCCATTGCCTCTGCGCATGCTTTGCAAGCTTCTTGGCCTCCCTGCTGGGGACGCCGAAAACCTACGTAGGTGGACGGAGAATCTCACCAACGGCGAAACGAACGCAGTTACCCGACTCTCAGCCAGTCGCTCGCTTAACGAATATTTGACCAACACCATCAAAGAAAAACAAAAGCTCAGTAGTAGGGACGATCTGATATCCGCCTTGATCATCGCCTCAAGAAGCTCGAGCGAAATCGACGATGAGGAGCTTGTCTCCACACTTTTTCTGCTTATAGTGTCTGGTTTCGAGACTGCGGCCCACCTGATCGGTAACAGTGTCTATCTTCTCCTGACCCACCGTGAGCAGATCGGCCCGCTTCTCAAAGATATGAACCTAGCAGAGAACGTCATCGAGGAAGCACTTCGATTGCGAAGTCCCGTCGAGACTACAATGCGCCGCTTTACGGTGGAACCTGTACGCATCGGATCAGTGACCATTCCGGCGGGCCAGGTCGTTCTCGTGTCACTAGCGTCGGCGAACCGGAATCCGGCGGGCCCATTGCCGAACCGAACATTGGATGTGCTTATTGGTAAAGAGTCCCACTTGGCTTTCGGTCACGGAATCCATAGGTGCGTTGGCGCTCCACTAGCTAAAATGCAAGGCAGGATAGCGGTCGAGGCACTATTTACCCGATTGCCGAATTTGCGACTGTCTGTGCCTGTGAGTACGCTCGCCTGGCGTCCCGCGATGCTGCTTCGCGGACTACGTGAGCTGCCCGTCTGCTGGTGATCGGCATGGCCGACCGCCGCCATGCGAAACCACATGATTGAGCTACCTAGGTTGGCATTGTGAATAGAAACAGGCTCCTTTTCGCACTCCGAGGTCAGCGATTCCTGGACTCGCTGCCGCCTGACCAAGTCGGATTACTGAACCTCGGAAACAGGTCGGCCCCCGATTTGCTGGTCTGGGATCCGGATTCGGTTGGTCAGATATTTCGATCTGGCACCCGAATGTGCGCGGAAGGTAGCCAGACGCTGGGCCCGTTGGTTGGCAACTCGTCGTTGCTCTTCGCTAACGGCCAGCGCCACGTAGAATATCGTGCAGTACTGGGTCCGGCCATGCGTGGCCGCTCTTTGATGGGTTATCGCGCGCTCATTTCTTCTGTTGCAGACGATGCGATAGAGAAGCTATCTCGGACACCGACTGTACTTCTTCTTGCTGACTGGGCGAGAAGCCTTGCACTGCACATTGTCGGAAGGATAGTTGTCGGCGGGGAACGTGCCACCGATAGCATCCTTGATCGCTATGGCGCTTGGGTCGATGGCGCGCTTGGCACCCGCAGAAAGGCCTTGGCATATCGCTATCTCCGAGGTCCGAGTTCGTTGGTACAGCCCTGGGGGCCGTTCATTCATCGACGAGCTCAACTGCGCCGCGAGTTGCTCGCTGAAGCGCACCGTTGTGTATCTAGTGGCGACTTAAGTCTTGCCAAGTTGTTAATTTTGGGTGACCACGCATTAGGTATGTTGCCCGATGAGGAACTTGTCGACCAGATCATGTCCCTTCTCTTTGCCGGACACGAGACGACAGCATCGGCGATCGCATGGACACTATTTTGGCTGGACCAAAACCCCGCATTGAATTCGGATCTTCGAGAAGAACTTGAGTCGACGACTTCCGATGGATCCGACGGCAGAGACGTTCCGCTTCTCGATGCGGTGTGTCGGGAGTCTCTCCGCATCTCGCCGCCGGCCACGATTGCGGGAAGCCGCATTCTGGGCGAGGATGGGGAATATTTCGGGCGCGGGCTGCCGGCGGGAACCAAGATAACGCCGTGCATCTATTTGGCGCACCATCAGCCGGATATTTATCCCGGCCCATTGCGTTTCGACGCGGATCGATTTCTGAAGACACGTCGGTCTTCCTCCGAGTTTTTTCCGTTCGGTGGAGGCGTTCGGCGATGCCTCGGATCCGATCTGGCGATGATGGAGCTTCGTATGGTCGTTGCTGCGATGGTGAGGCAGGTGGTATTTGTTTGCCCTAACCCGAAGCAAGGGGTCCCGCAACAACGCGGGCCAGCGATGGGCCTCGGTCGCAACGTGCGTATGGAGATGAGCAGGCGGTAGGAGGTTTGGGCAATGACGAATATCCACGTGGAGGTCCGGTTGAATGACGAAATCGATATGGCGGCGGAGGTGTCCTCGTTCCTTCCGATAGGAATTCGAGTCACCCAGTTGACTAGGGCGCTTGAGGAGTGGGCTACGCCATATCCAAGTATATTGCCCTATGTGGTTCCAGTCGGGGTCGCGCATTCATTTTCGTGGCCGGGCATGGCGACAGATGATTTAGTCCGGGGTGCAAAGTCAACGATGTGGTTCCTCGCTGGCGACCACATACTCGATCGGAGTGCCATGTCCATGTCGGAGTTCGAAGGGGTCCAAGCGCGCTATCGCGCTATCGCTGATGGCGCGAGATTGGGCCACGGTGACGAATTCGCGACGTTGCTCTGTGAGATCCGCCGGGATCTGTCTCAACGTCCGCTGTTCCACGCAGTCGGATCGCTATGGCGGGAGGCGTTTGATCGAAATCTGGATGCGACGCTCTATGAACGGATTGCGGGAATTGACATACGCTGCGGCAAAGCCCCTCCCAGCATCGACGAATATCTCCGTTACGCCAGGTGGTCATTTGGTGGGGACTTCATTCACTTGGGCAGGCTAATATTGACGGAGGACCGTGATATTCTGCCGTGGCTGTGTCGAATTAGGATCGCGCTCAGGCACTACAGCCTGGCTGGACGTTTGGCCAACGATCTGTATGGCCGTAGCCACGAGCGTGATGACTTTGCGCCGCTGAACATCATGATGTTGGGTGCAGACCCGGTCTGGGTCACCAAGCAAATCAATTTTCATGTCGACTCTTGCAGTTCCGTTCTGAAGCCGTTGATAGCCTCTGGTGTGCAAACCGCCATTGGAATTCGTCGGCTGATCTACTGGGTCACCGGATATTACGCGTCAAACGGACAGTTCCACCTGTCGTGATGAAGGGCGCTTCTCGACCTTGGTCGCAGTTCCCTCGAACGCCAGGTGAGGCACGCGCCCGACTCCCGAGTCCCAGCTGCCTTGGAGCTTGCCTACCGGCGCGGCGCTATCCCCTCGTTGTCGGCGTACTACCTCGTATGTCGGTTGGTGTACGACCTGATGTGTCGGTCTCGGCGTGGTGATCGTGGCATGGATTCGCCTCCGGTGACGAGGTTGAGGCGGTCTTTGAGCCGGTAGCTGGGGCTGTTGATGTTGAGGACGTCGCAGTGGTGGAGGAGCCGGTCGAGGATGGCGGTGGCTAGGACGTCGTCGCCGAGGACGCCGCCCCATTCGGCGAAGGACTTGTGGGACGTGATGATCATCGTGCCGCGTTCGTAGCGGCGGGAGACGAGCTGGAACACCATGTTGGCCTTGGCCTGGTCGAGCGGGAGGTAGCCAACTTCGTCCACGACGAGGACGGCAGGGCGGAGGTAGACCTGGAGTTGCCGCTTGAACCGGCCGGTGGCCTCGGCGGCGCGGAGCCGGCGGACCAGGTCGTCCAGGGTGGTGAAGTAGATGGAGAACCGTGCCTGGCAGGCTCCGATGGCGAGCGCGACGGCGAGCATGGTCTTGCCGACCCCGGGCGGTCCGAGCAGGACGACGTTGGACTTCGCTTTCACGAACTCGAGGGTGGCCAGGTCGCGGACCTTGCGGGCGTCGAGGTCGGGCTGGAACGCGAAGTCGAAGTCGTCCAGGCTCTTGTGGTGTGGCAGCCCGGATAGCTTGAGTGCGTTGCGGAACCGGCGGCCCTCGCGCAGGCCGAGTTCTTCTTCGAGGAGGAGGTCGACGAAGTCGAGGTAGCCCATCTGCGCGTTCTCTGGTCGTTCGACGAGCTGGGTGACGACTTCGGTGAGGTGGGTCAGTCCGAGCTTGGTGGCGTGGTCGCGGATCCGGTCGGTGGTCAGGCTGCTCACGAGCGGTCTCCTGCCTGGTCGGTATGGGTGTCGGCAAGGGCGAGTTTTCCCTGCAGGTAAAGGGCGTTGAAGCCGAGCAGGTCGATCAGCCAGCCGGCGTCGGACCGTGAAGGCTGCTGGGTGAGGAAGGTGTCCAGTTCGGTGCGCACGACCGGGCTGGCGGTGCGGAGGAACTGTTCGCAGTGGTCGAGCAGTTCCACGAGGCTTGTCGCTGCATAGCCGGTGACTGTGACGTCGGCAGAGTTGCTGCTGGGTGTGCTGGCCATGGGTTCGGCTCCGGCCAGTTCTGGTGGATGGGGTGGGCGAGGGCGGCGGCCTGGTAGTCGGTCAGCGGCCGGCGTGCGACCGGTGGGGCCGCGGCGTGGTTCGCGCCCAGCAACGCCGCCAGCGGGCTCGGCGCACCCGGGATGCCCGGCCGTTGTGGCACAGAGGTTGGGCCGGCAAGTCCACCTGGCGGGTCAAGGGTGACGGCGCGGGTGTGTCCGTCGGGCAGCCCGTCCCAGTGGGTCTGGTCGACGACCCAGGAACCACGGACGCTGGCCCGGCCGCCGTCGGCGACGACGGCGTGGATGGTGACGACGGCGCCGTCGGTTTGCAACTGGACTCGCTGCCCGGGCCGGATTTGGCGGGCCGGGACGGAGTAGAAGCTGGCCTCGAACGACAGCAGACAGTCTTTGCCGACCCGGCGCAGGTGCTTGTCGGCGACCAGGTAGGGCAGGGTCGGTAACAGTTGCAGCGCGGCCCGGTCGGTCTCGGCCCGGACCGCGATCACCTGCCCGTGGGTGCGGTGCACCTGGCCGCGGCGGATCGGCAACCACCCTTCGAAGGCGCTGTCCAGCTCGCCGACCGAGTCGAACGACCGTCCGGCGAGCACGTGGTCGCGAACGATGACGGCCTGGCGTTCGACCCGGCCCTTGCTGGTGGGCCGGTAGGCGGCCAGCACGTCGATGGTGAACCCGTAGTGCTCGGCGAACGCGGCGGCCTCCGGCTGCAGCGGAACCGCGACCCGGGCGCGACATGCTGCTTGACCACCGGCTTGGTCCGGTCGTAGACGATCGTTGCGGCACCCCACCGAAGTGCGCGAAACTCATGGCCATTGGATCCGGGCCTGTGGGGCAACCGACGAGCCACCTTTTCAACTCCCCTCGCGGGCTATCTTCAAATCTTGGGGTGGGACATAAGGGCCACCCCCGACGCTCCACTGCGTGTCGTAGCTCACGGTGTTAAAACGATGGACAGTTCGCCCAGCTGATTCCTTCGCTGTCTGTGGCAGGCGTTGACCGATGACGGCAGCGATCTATCCAGCTATTGCGAGAGTAGGCAAAATGGGCAAGCGGTTCGATGCCTGCGAAGAGATTGTTGACTGGGCAGCGGGTTGCTTGTCCACGATCCGCGAGCCTGCCGATGTTCGTAGGTTGGGCATGCACAATTTGCTTGGTCTCGCGGCGGAGATCCGGGAGTTCTTGGTGGCCTCGGTGTCGGCTTCAGGTGGGCATCTAGGCCCCAACCTCGGAGTTGTGGAGTTGACATTGGCGTTGCATCGTGTTTTCGATTCTCCTTTCGACACCATCTTGTGGGATACCGGGCATCAAGCATATGTGCACAAGCTACTTACAGGGCGTCGCGAGAAATTCGGGCGGCTTCGCGCGCAGGGCGGCTTGTCGGGTTATCCGAGTCGTTCCGAGTCGCCGCATGATGTGATCGAGAATTCGCATGCATCGGTGAGTTTGGCGTATGCCGATGGCCTTGCGAAAGCCCGGCAGTTGCGCGGTGAGGCCGACCGTCGAGTGGCGTGTGTCATCGGTGATGGAGCGCTAACGGGTGGCGTGGCCTGGGAGGCGCTGAACAACCTGGGTGCCGCGCCGGAGCTCGGCGTGATTGTGGTGGTCAATGACAACGGCCGCTCGTATGCGCCGACCGTCGGCGGGGTGGCCTCTCACCTTCACGAGGTTCGGGGGCGGCGTGCCGGTGAGTACCAGGCAAGCGACGGCGCCGTGAGTATCGATGGCACCGTCTTCACGGCCTTGGGTTTGGACTACATCGGGCCGGTGGATGGGCATGACCTGGCCAGCGTGGAGTCGGCGCTACGTTGTGCGCGCGGCCGAGGCCGATCGGTTGTGGTGCATTGCGTCACCCAGAAGGGTCGTGGATACGGTCCGGCCGAGGCGGATGACGCCGATTGCATGCACGGGCCGCCGCCGTTCGACCCGAGCTCCGGCGCGCCGCGGGTATCAGGCCAGAGGACCTGGACGTCGGTGTTCGGTGCTGAGCTGGTCGACATCGCTGCAACCAATCGTCGTGTGGTGGCGATCACGGCCGCGATGCCCGGGCCTGTGGGCCTGGTGGAGTTCGGGCGCCGGTTCCCGAAGCGCATTTTTGATGTGGGGATCGCCGAACAGCACGCCGTGGCGTCTGCGGCCGGGCTGGCAATCGGAGGTTTGCATCCGGTCGTGTGCCTATATTCGACGTTCCTGAATCGGGCGTTCGACCAGGTCTTGCTAGACGTGGCCTTGCACCGCTGCGGCGTGACGTTTGTGTTGGACCGGGCTGGGATCACTGGAGATGACGGGCCGAGCCACAACGGCATGTGGGATATGTCGTTGCTGCAACTGGTGCCCGGGCTGCGGCTCGCGGCCCCGCGCGACGGGGCGACGTTGCGCGAGGAATTACGCGAGGCGATCGCTGTGGAAGACGGTCCCACGGCGGTGCGGTTTCCAAAGGGGGCCGTCGGTGCCGACATTGCGGCGACAGATCGGGTTGCGGGCATAGATGTGTTGCGCTCGACGCAGCGCATGACCGATGTGCTGATCGTGTCGGTGGGTGCAGCGGCGCAAGCATGCCTTGCCGCCGCGGACCAGCTCGCC
Source organism: Streptomyces sp. SID13031 (assembly GCF_010548305.1). GTDB lineage: Bacteria > Actinomycetota > Actinomycetes > Propionibacteriales > Kribbellaceae > Kribbella. Next base: position 78,272 of record NZ_JAAGLV010000025.1, on the reverse strand, counting down.
GAGGCGGGGACGAGCTGTACGGTCGTCGACCCCCGCTGGGTCAAGCCAATCAACCCCGCCCTGGCCACCTTCGCGTCCGGCGCCCGGCTGGTGGTGACCGTCGAGGACAGCGGTCGCACCGGTGGCGTGGGTGCCGCGCTGTCCCAGGCGCTACGTGATGCCGCGGTTTGGACACCCATGCTGAACCTCGGCATACCGCAGCGGTTCCTTTCCCAGGGCACACGGTCAGAGGTTCTCACCGAGGTAGGCCTCACCGCACAGCACATGGCACAGGGGATCGCTGACACCCTCGCCGGGCTCGAACGGCAGGCCCACACGACGCCGCCTATCACCGACGGAGAGGGCCAGGCGGCATGACAACGTTCCTGGGGATACCGACACCGGCCGTTGCAGCGCGGGCGCGGGCGGGGCGGCGCAAGAGCCGGCAGGTTAACGTCGGTGGGGTGCCGGTGGGTGGGGATACGCCGGTCAGTGTGCAGTCGATGACTACGACGCAGACCGCCGACATTGAAGCCACTCTGCAGCAGATCGCTGAGCTGACTGCGGCGGGCTGTCAGATCGTCCGGGTCGCGGTACCAAGCCAGGACGACGCGGACGCACTGCCCGCGATCGCCAAGAAGTCGCAGATCCCGGTGATCGCTGACATCCATTTCCAGCCCAAGTACGTGTTCGCCGCGATCGATGCAGGTTGCGCGGCTGTGCGGGTCAACCCGGGCAATATTAGGAAGTTCGACGACCGGGTCGGCGAGATTGCGCGAGCTGCCAAGGACGCCGGTGTGGCGCTTCGGATCGGTGTCAACGCCGGGTCGCTGGACAAGCGGCTGCTGGCCAAGTACGGCAGGCCTACCGCGGAGGCGCTGGTCGAGTCGGCTCTGTGGGAGGCCTCGCTATTCGAGGAGCACGACTTCCATGACTTCAAGATTTCCGTCAAGCACAACGACCCGGTGACGATGATCAACGCCTACCGCCTGCTCGCGCAGAGCTGCGACTACCCGCTGCACCTAGGCGTGACCGAGGCTGGACCCGCGTTCCAGGGCACGATCAAGTCAGCGGTGGCCTTCGGCGCACTATTGGCCGAGGGTATCGGCGACACAATCCGGGTCTCGCTGTCGGCGCCTCCGGTCGAGGAAGTCAAGGTCGGCATCGGGATCCTCGAGTCGCTCGGCCTTCGCCAGCGCCGTCTGGAGATCGTGTCCTGCCCGTCCTGCGGGCGGGCTCAGGTCGACGTCTACACCCTCGCAGAGCAGGTCCAAGCCGGGCTCGAAGGCATGGACGTGCCGCTGCGGGTCGCGGTCATGGGCTGCGTGGTGAACGGGCCGGGTGAGGCCCGCGAGGCCGACCTGGGGGTCGCCTCCGGCAACGGCAAGGGCCAAATCTTCGTCAATGGCGAGGTCATCAAAACAGTGCCCGAGTCCAAGATCGTGGAGACGCTGATCGAGGAAGCGCTCCGGCTCGCCGACCAGCGACCTGTTGACAACGCGGAGGCTGGGCCGCCGCTGGTTGTTGCCGACGGCAGGGTGTTGTGATGGCTGGTCAAGGCCCGACCCGCCGGGTGCTGCTGGCCTCGCCGCGGGCCTTCTGCGCCGGCGTGGAACGCGCGATCGACACCGTGCAGAACTTACTCGCCCTCCACGGCCCGCCGATTTATGTGCGCAAAGAGATCGTCCACAACTCCCATGTGGTGGCTGACCTGCGCGACAAAGGTGCGATCTTCGTCGACGAACTGACCGAAGTCCCGGAAGGTGCCCGCGTCGTGTTCTCCGCGCACGGCGTTGCACCCGCTATCCACGAGCAGGCCCAGCAGCGCCGACTGGACACGGTCGATGCCACCTGTCCGCTCGTGTCCAAGGTCCACTCTGAAGCGCGCCGGTTTGCCGCGCAAGGAAAGACCATCCTTCTGGTGGGCCATGCCGAACACGAGGAAACCGATGGCACCTACGGCGAGGCACCCGACAACATCATTATCATCGAGACCGCCGACGACGCTGCCACCGTCTCGGTCGACGACCCGCGGCGCGTCGCGTACCTCACCCAAACCACCCTCGCCACGAACGAAGCCGCAGCGGTTGTGGAGGTCCTACAGCGCAGGTTCCCTGAGCTGCAGGCCCCTCCGGACGACGACATTTGTTATGCCACCACGAATCGCCAGAACGCGGTGCGGGCTGTCGCCGCTGAGGCTGATCTTGTGCTCGTCGTCGGCTCGACAAACTCCTCCAACTCTCAGCGCCTGGTCGACGTCGCCCGCCGGGAGGGCGTGGCTGCCTGGCTGATCGAAGACGCCACACAGCTGAGATCCGAATGGTTCGACGCGGTGACCACCATTGGGCTCACCGGCGGCGCCTCCGCACCACCGCATCTGCTCGCTGGTGTGCTGGAGGCGCTGCGAACTCTCGGCCCACTCGACATCGAGGAGCGGATCACAAGCACCGAATCTGTCTACTTTGCCCCGCCCTCGCTGGCCCGACGCCCGCATTCCCGAGACGAGTAAGTGAGAGGAGTCGCCGTGGACCTCAAACCGACCACGGTAGCTGCGCCAGTCATAGAGCAAGCGGCCGCCGCTGGTGCGATCGACGAGTTCAAACGGCGCGTAGACGCCGGGCTTCGCGTCGCGGTGCTCGAACTGGACGAGCCTGTGCGCCGAGTTGTGAGTTACCACTTCGGGTGGACCACCGCCGATGGCCAGCCATCCAACGGCGACTGCGGAAAGATGCTGCGGCCGGCCATCGTGATCCGATGTGCCCAAGCCGTCGGAGGATCCTGGGACTCCGCCCTGCCGGGCGCGGTCGCAGTCGAGCTGGCGCACAACAGCTCGCTCCTCCAAGACGACGTGATGGACCACGACCGCCTTCGACGGCACCGGCCAACAGCATGGACGGTATTCGGCGAATCGGCAGCCCTCCTGGCCGGGGATGCACTCATCGTCCTCGCACTCAGCGTGCTCCTGCGACACGGCAGCGCCAGCCGTGTAACCGCAGCCAATGCCCTGGCCGAGACCTACCAGCGGCTCGTCGTCGGCCAAGTCCTTGACCTCGACTTCGAGGCACGCAGCAGCGTTACAACCGAGGACTGCTACCGCATGGCCGACGGCAAGACCGCATCGCTGCTTGCCTGCGCCGCACGACTCGGTGCCGTCCTCGGCGGCGCGGACACGGCGACAACCACGGCTCTGGAGGCCTTCGGGCGGCATCTCGGTCTGGCCTTCCAACTCGTCGACGACGTGCTCGGCATCTGGGGTAACCCGGCACGGACGGGCAAGCCCGTTGGCGCCGACATTCGCACCCGCAAGAAATCCCTGCCGGTTGCGTTCGCGCTCTCCATCGCCGAACCCAGCGACGATCTCACCGAGTTCTACACCCAATCGCACGTGCCAGACGACGAACAGATCCGGTCGGTGACTGCGCGGTTGGGGGCGCTCGGCGCCCTCGCCTGGACCCGAGCCGAAACCGACCAACACCTGCAGGCGGCCACTCGCAGCCTGGATGAGGCGCACCTGAGCGCTACCGGCAGAGAAGAGTTGCTGGCTCTCATCGACTTCGCCGGCACAAGGACGTGGTAAGCGCCGCGCCGCTGAGATCATTCGGTTCAACGTCTGCCTCACGATGCCTCCTGAGTGGGCAGCGCTGATCCGTCGCGGGCCGGTGACTCACCTAACGGATCGCCACCGCCCGGCGACGTTGCCCGGAGCGCTCGACCCAGCACTCATTGACATAAGGGTCTATCCGAGACCGCGACCCTTGGATCTACAAAAGCCGCGCATCGACCCCGCCCCACCGCGGCTGGCATCCCGCGGGGTGATCGGCTCACCCGCCGCCAACGCGGCGTAATTCTTCCACAAAGCCGCAAAGTTTGGGGTACGCCGCAGGGGTTTCGCGAATGTGAGAAGCCCTCGTATAACGCGATCGTTTGATCGCAATAGACCTGTCGGCCACGATCCGAGGACGAGCTGAGCTTGATGCCCACGCTGCGGCACGCAGGTGACGCCAAACTCCAGGAAGGGCCGTCGACGTCCTGGACCCGGGCGGCGCGAACAACCTGCTCCATCCAACATGGATCGACCAGATGAACGCTCACCTCGACGAGATCAGGACGGCGGAAGTCGGGCGCTCCGGTGAGCACCGCGACTGGCAAGTCCTACTCCACGGTTTGGATCTGGAACGCTCCGCGGCGGATCATGCTGCCTCCATAGCGCACCTCGCTCGCCAACGGCGCGATTCGTCTTTCCTTTGCATTGAGATTCGCACAGGCCTCCGCCGCCGCGTTGCCGCGCGATCATGATACCCGTTCGGATCGCTAATTTCTCCGGCTATCTCGGCGACCGCTTTGAGGCGCTCGCCGAGGTGATGTCGGGATCCTCAGTCGTGGCCGTAGGCGACTATCTGGCGGAAGCATCGCTCGCGACGCTGTCCGTGCCGTTCAGAGGTGGCGTCGCGAGCGGGTACGTTGGATATTTTGTCGATCAGTTGACACCAATGCTGGAGGGCCTTGCCAGTCGAGGCATGAAACTTGTGACCAACGCGGGTGGATTCGACCCGGCTGGGTTGGCCGAGATAGTCCGCTCTGAGATTTCCACGCAGGGCCTGCCGCTACGGGTCGCGCACGTCGACGGTGACAACCTGATGGACAGGTTGACCGACCTGCGACAACAAGGCCATACGTTTCGACATTGCGACACGGGGTACGGCGTTGGCCGATTGGCCGTTGGCTCCTGTCGCCGCGAATGCCTACCTCGGAGGGTGGGGCATCGCCGCAGCGCTGGCCGACGGCGTGGACATCGTGATCTGCGGGCGGGTCACGGACGCATCTCTCGTACTGGGCCCGGCGGCCTGGTGGCATGGTTGGCGGCCGGACGACTGGGACGCCCTCGCCGGCGCCGTACTGGCCGGACACATCATCGAGTGCGGCCCCCAGACGGTCGGCGGAAACTTCGCGGGATTCCAGGAGATGACTGACCTGCGTCATCCGGGCTTCCCGACGGCCGAGATCGCCGCTGATGGCACCAGCGTCATCTGCAAGAACGCCGCCCACGGCGGCGCGGTCACGGTGGACACCGTCACCGCGCAGATCCTCTACGAGATCCAGGGGCCCCGATATCTGAACCCCGACGTGACACTACGTCTGGACGCCGTCAGCCTCGAACAAATCGCCGAGGACCGAGTACGCGTCAGCGGAGCGACAAGGTCTCCGCCAACGGCCACAGCGAAGGTCGCGATCTTCGCGCAGTCCGGTTACACCGTCGTCGGCTCAACGTTCGTAACAGCACCCGATGTCGCTGAGAAGGTCGATCTACTGCGCGCACAGCTCGAGTTTGACCTCCCCTCGGCCGTCACCGAGCTCGACATCACGCAACTCGGCGTGCTGCAGTCGAGCCGGAATCGCAGTGGGAAGTCACGGTCGCGGTACGAGTCATTGCTGCGGCCGACACCGAGGCAGCTCTCATTGACCTCGACCTCTCTGGAAGACTCGCGAGCCTTTACCTCCAAAGCATCCCCGGCTACTTCTTGGACTACGCCGCACCCACCCAGACCATGCCTCGGCCAAGAGTCGCCTACTGGCCTGCGCTTCTGCCGGTAACAGAGATCCGGCACCAAGTCGTGTTCGACGATGGCCGGACGCTGAAAGTCGCTCCAGCGGCGACTACGGAAGAGGTCTTCCAGCCCGTTCACACCGAACCGCGGCCGGCAGCCGGACGGGTCGGATCATCCCGGGTGCCCCTCGGCCGAATCGCGCACACACGCAGTGGGGACAAGGGCGGCCATTGTGATATCGGGGTTTGGGCCCGCGATGCTGGAGCATGGCCGTGGATCAGGCAGTTCCTGACCTGCGCGGCGCTACGAGAACTCATACCGGAGACTCGAGATCTTATCGTCGTCCGCCACGAGTTCCCTTTCCTGCACGCTGTGCACTTCGTTGTCCACGACCTCCTCGGGCCTTGCGCGGCGGGCAATCTCCGCATCGACCCAGCAGGTAAGGCGCTCGGCGAATACCTGCGATCCCGAGAGATTCTGGTCCCGGCCAACCTCTTGAGGACCCGCTAGGGCCCGAAGACCGACCGACTGCGCAATGTTCGGGGTCCGGCTCGGGGTCCTCCCCCAGGACAGGTTCACGTCCAACTGATTGGCTCGTGAGCATCTGTTGCTGTCCGGCCCAGGAGTCAGGTGATTCGCGATGTGCACCTGTGTCATCTCAATCGATCCAACGGCTCGCGACCCCGTGTTGATCCTGTTCACCCGAGACGAGTTCCTCGACCGATCCTGGATCGGGCCAGGGCCGCACTGGGCCCCTCGTCCATACGCCATCGGCGGGCAGGACTGCGAGGCAGGTGGAACCTGGGTGGCCATCACCCAGAAGGAGGGTTGTCCGCGCGCAGCGATGCTGCTGAACGCGCCTGGCCGCCCATGCGGCGAGCCCGATCGACGCTCGCGCGGCGAACTGCCGCTCCTCGCGTTGTCAGACGAAGCGCCCGAGCCGGATTCGGATGAGCTGCGTGCGTTCGACCCATTCCACCTGATCGTCGCTGATATGGCAGGTGCCCAGATGATGAGTTGGGATGGCCTTCGCGCATCCACACAACCTCTAGGGCCAGGGCTGCATTTCGCGACAAACTACGGATTGGGGAGCGCCGAAGGAGAGTGGGTCGCTCCGCGTGTCGCGCATTTCGGGCCCCGGTTTCAGACGCAGCCCAGGCCTGCACCCGCTGGGGCGGTCACGGGGACTGCGCAAGCCTGGGACGGATGGTTTGATCTGGCCAACGGCGATCTGCTCGAGCCGACTGATTCCCGGGCGCTGGTGGTCCGGCAGGCCCGATCCGGCCGGCCCTGGGGTACGTCGTCTGTGAGCCTAATAGCGCTCGGCCCCAATGGACTTCGTTACGACTTCACCACATGCCCAGGAGGGAAGCACGCGTGGTACCAGGTACGAACCAACGCTGAAGCCTCCGCCTCCCGGGCGGTTTGACTCGACATGGCCGGAAATGAAGCGGATCTCAACGATCAGGAAGAGTTCGCGGGCCGACTGACGCTCGAGTTGGCCGGTGCCTGGTCGATTATGTCGATTCACGTCGGCGACCGACTGGGACTGTATCGAGCGCTGTTTCGGAATGGGCCATCGACCGACGGAGTTGGCATCAAACACCGGGTGCGATGCCCGGCTGGTTGAAGAATGGCTCAACGGACAGGTCGCGAACGGGTACCTGCGGCTAGACGTCCAGTCTGCCCGCTACTCGTTGCCGCTGGCTCACGCGTCGACCCTCGTCGACGAGGAAGCACCGGAGTTCATGGGCGGTAGTGCCGCTCTACTAGCCGCCATGGACCTCGACCTCGACCGAGTCGAGACCGCCTTCCGCACCGATAGATGCATGCCGTGGTCGGACCGATCCGAACGGCTCTCGTCCACGCTGAGCCGCTGCCTGCTCCGGCTCTACCGCACTGAGCTTGTTGCGTGCTGGATCCCGGCAGTGGACGGGCTAGCGAAACGACTAGCGAACGGAGCCCGCGTCGCCGACATCGGCTGTGGACTCGGGGAGCCACTCCTACTCGTCGCCCAAGCCTTCCCAGCTACTCAGGCCGTCGGAATCGATAGCCATCAGAAGTCGCTCGACGAGGCTGCTTCGCGAGCCGGCAACCTCGGTCTGTCAAGCCAAACGGAGTTTCGGAGAGAGGACGCGGCGGCCTTTGCCGGTGGTCCCTACGACGTCGTGTTCTTCTTCAACGCATTGCACGACTTGCCGAACCCCAGCGCCGCCCTAGCCCGTGCGCATCACCAGTTGGCTGAGGACGGAATCGTGTTCATCGTCGAACCGATGGCGAAGGAACATGTGACCTTGGCGGTTGGCGACCCCGTGAGTCGGATCGCCTACGGGTCGTCGTCGATGTTGTGCACACCGGGAGCTGCCCAACGGCCAAACTCGGCGATGGGCAATCAGGTGCCGACCAGCACGTGGCACCGACTGCTCGACGCTGCCGGCTTTCAGAACTTCCAACTCACGGCGACGACAGCCTTCTCCCGGGTGATGGTGGCGCAGCGCTAAACCCGTCAACGGTCAAGCCCCCAAGGACACCTCATGGTTCAGCTCCCGCCCGACCTCTATCTTCCCGACAGGTTCATTCGCGACCTGCACCACGGCGAACCGACGCTAGCGCGCGACGCAGTCACGGTCGCCCTCCTCCGCGACGGACCCGCGGGTCTGGAGGTATTCACCCAACGCCAGGTCCCAAGGAAGGTATTCGCAGGTGGCATGACTGTATTCCCGGGCGGCGGAGTCGAGCCTTCGGACTCGGAGCCGGGGGCGCGATGGTTCGGCCCGAGTCCCACCCGTTGGGCGACGTACCTCCTGTGTTCACGGCAGTTCGCGATCAGCCTGATCCAGGCCGCGGTGCGCGAACTCTTCGAGGAGTCCGGAGTACTCCTCGCCGGCGCGACACCGACGGTCACAACGCTGACGGAGACCCACGCGGCGGCACGGCAGGCGTTGACCCACAAGCTGATCTCGCTCAGCGAGTTCCTCGTGACGAACGATCTCGTGCTCCGTGCCGATCTCCTCAGGCCGTGGGCACGCTGGATGACGCCCCTCGAGCTGTCGCGACGGTACGACACGCGGTTCTTCGTCGCCACTGCGCCTGCCAACCAGGCCGCCGACGGACAGACATCAGAAGCCGACCCGACAAGCTGGCAGACCCCTGGCGAACTGCTCCGCAGGTGGGAACGCGGCCTCTGTGGACTGTTGCCATCGACTTGGGCGACGTTGACCGAACTGACTTCGTTCGGTTGCGTCTCTGAGGTGATGTCCATCGAACGTCTCGTTCAGCCGATCATCCCGCGGCTTTCTCTCTCTGACGCCGGGCTGCGATCGATACTTCCCGGCGATCCCGGCTACGACCTCGCCACCGTCGACGCCGGAACGCACCAGCCTGCCAACGACTCTCGCTGACCTCCGTCAAGGCAGACAATCAGGCTGGGCGGACGAGAGTGCCGAGGACACCGGGATTGCCGGCTCGGTCACGAAGGCGATCGCCGGCAGTCGGGTTACCAAGATCAGCGGGACCACGAGACGAACGAGTGCACCACTCGCCAATCTATTGAACCCAAGACCGGCCTCCCGCTCAGTACCGCGAACTTACCTGTCTAAGCAGCATTCTGATGACGCGGATAGATCGCCTAGGGGTGGCAGCTAGGTGAACCCCCGGATGCCGACCGATCAAAAGTTGTCGACTATGGACGATGGTGGGGCGGTTGTGGTCGTTGCCCCGAGGACCGCAGTCTGAGGACCGTCCCACCAGCCTCCCTACCGGAGTTGCCCGCACAGCTCCGAGCACGCGGGCCTGGCCAAAGGCTATGTGGCGTCGGCGCAGTCGCATCATTCCCTATCGCAAATACTTGAGCCGGAGGCATCGTGAGTAGGAGGAGGACTCAGCAGTCCACGGGTGACGAACTCCTTGTCCAACGGCTGCTCGCCGAGTGCCGACTCGCCATCGATAGTGGAGACCATGGGCGGGCCGAAAGAATGATCGGCTTTGCGCAGGTGCTGAGCGAGACGGCCGACGATGCCGCAGTCGCACAGGTCGCCCTCATGCGCGGCCTATTAGCTCACCACACCGGCGACATCGCGACCGCTGTCGAATCGTTCGAGTGGCTTGAGGCGAACCTCTCCAGCAAGCCGTGGACTCCCAACACATTCGAAGTGCTCGTGCAGGCCCGTACCTTCCTGGGGAGCGTGAGACGTGAGCAGGGCCGCTACAGCGACGCTGAACACCTACTCCGAATAGCTCTGACAGCTGCGGAGGAGGCCCCAGCTATCGGCCCGGACTTCGTCTCGTTGATCTGCAACGAACTCGGCATGGTCTTCAAATGCACGGGACGGTTCGATCTCGCACTCTCGTCGTACGAACGGGCGCTGAGCTTGCTCAACCGTGCGGATGGTGTCGACCATCCCGCAGTTGCCACCATCTATCACAACCTCGCCGGCCTAGCCCATGCCCGTGGCAATTACGCAGCGGCCGAGATCCCAGCACGCCGAGCAGTCGAGATCAGGCAACGCACGCATGGCCCTGACCACATAGCCACGGTCTCCGACCAGGCCATGTTGGCCTCGATACTTGCCGGCCTCGGTCAGTTGGACGAAGCCGAGAAGCTGCTCCGGCACGCGCTGAAGGTGTACAAACGGACATACGGCGAAGACCACTACGAAGTTGCATTGATGCTCAATAACCTCGCCGCAATCGCTGGGGCAGCACGATGATTTAGTCACTGCGGAGCACCTGCCCCACGAAACCCTGACGATCAAGCAATACCGCTCGGTTCAAACCATCCAGACCTCGTGACGACTCTGGCCGACCTTTGAGCTATCAGAAACTCAAGAACGACCACGGCAGCACTGGGGCCCTCCAAGCGCAGGCATACTAGATTCTGACCGTCAATGTCGCCCAAATTTCCCGCGTGCCACCCTACCCTGCCCAGCCGCTGCATTTCGGAACTGCAGGGAGCGCCAAGCTCGGAAGGTTCTCGCAGGTGACTGAATCCCTTGGCGCAACGGTGAAGACGCACCTGCGACGCCGGCACCGGGACACACGGTGACACTCGTATGGACTACGGGCAGCATGGCTGCCGTGCATTTATCGGTCATAGCCTGACGACTTCAGCCACTCCGGAAGCGGGTCGCGCCTTAGCAGACCGATGTCTGGGAACAGGCCTGCAACAGAAGATTCGATGGCGTTCGCTAGGTGCCCGGGCACGGCCAATTGAACGCAGATGAATCGGTGGATGCCGCCTGAACAGCACCAGATCGGGCACATCGCGGGTAGGACTCCCTCTTCGCCAGGGCTCTCTAGGGGTAAATACTGGGGTCGTCCCCGATGAGGCCGCTCGTCCACAGGAGTGAGATAAGGCTAAAGGAATTTGCTGGTCCGTGACTGCCGCCTCGAACCAGTCATTTCTTACCAACCGTGGCTCGGGTACGAGTGCCCAGGGCCAATTGAGGAAGGACCACGCATGAACCGTCGTAAGCTCACTACCATTGTGGCCACCGGGGCGAGCGTCACTGCCCTCGCTATGGGCTTGACCTCAGCGCCCGCTTCCGCCGCCCCTGGCTGTTTTGAATACTTCTCGGGCACCGGCTACTCCGGATCCTCGTCCACGGCGACACCGGTGCAGGGACAGGAAACCTCGGCGTCATTCACGTACAAGTCAGCGCACAACAATTGTGCCTTCGATGTCACAGCCAGAAACAGCAACCACGGCGCTACTGCAACGATCGTCGCGTCCGGCAGTAACCCCGCATTCGATGCGTCCATCTACATGGTAGGCAGCTACAACCACAACGAGACAGTGTTGCTGGACTGACAACCTCTGGGATGGCCGGGTACGCACGCTGCGCCCGTGCTACCCGGCCGGCTGTTGTTCTGTTGGCCACGGCTTGAAACCCGTGTTGACGGATATCCGGGACCAGGACTTTCCGAACGGATGTTCATTATGAAGTCCATGGGCAAGGAGAAGCTGCGCGGAGCCTGTCAACCTTCGTGAGACACGTTCTAAGTACTGAGCCGGGTTCGCTGTCGGCACGGTCGGATGCAGCTGCGAGCAGTGTGCGGCCCGACCCGATCGAGGTGATCATCTCGATTTGTCACAACGGGAGACGTTGTCATGAAGCACCATCGAGATGAGCCCCAGCTGGCGTCGCTGCTCAGCGGTTGCATGCAGGCCCGAGAGCATGGCGATCAGGCGACCGCGGACAGATTGATCTCGCAGGCTTGGCCGTTGGCCGTGGCCGCGGGCGGTTTGGCCAGAGCAGAGACGGAGCTGGTTCGCGGTGTCCTCGCCCAGGACAGCGACGACGGCGGGCTCGCCAGGATGATGTTCCAGGCTGCCGCGGCGACGGCCTCGCAGGCTCGCTCCGAGCCGGACAGCGCAGAACTGCAGGTGCGGGCGCTGATCAACTTGGGCGCGCTGCGCCGCACGACAGGTGACTACTCCCATGCTGAATCGGCCCTGCGCCAGGCATTGAGGGTCGTCGATGACGTCGCCGGCGTATCCGCCGAGGCCGTTGCTCTCGTCTGCAACGAGCTCGCCGTAACCTTCAAATACAGCGGCAACTTCGACGAGGCCGCCAACCTATACAACCGCGCATTGACTCTGCTGGAGAACTCTCCGGTCCGAGATGACCTCGAGATCGCTACGATCCTTCACAACATCGGTGGTCTGGCACACGCCCGCGGTGACTACATCACCGCCGAAGCGCCCGCGCGTCGCGCCGTACAGATCCGTGAGCAGGTCCTGGGTTCCGATCACCTGGCCGTAGCGGCCGACCGTGCTGCACTCGCTCCGATCCTGCTGGAGCTCGGCCACCTCGATGAAGCCGACAAGATCCTTCGAGCGGCACTTGGCACATTCGAGAACACCTACGGCCCGGTTCACTACGAGGTAGCCGTCACTGTCCACAACCTCGCCGCTATCGCACGCAAGCGAGGAAATCTCCCCGAGTCCGAACAGCTCTTCCGCCGCTCCATGACCATCAAAGAAGCCCTCCTCGGCGCCAACCACCCCGACCTGGCACCCACCCTCGCCAACCTCGCCCTACTCCGCCGACTCCAAGACGATCCCGCCACTGCGCGACAGCTCTACGAAAGAGCAGAAGGCATCCTTACCGGGACCGTCGCCGACACCCATCCAACCCTTGCGGCGATCCAGAAAGCACTCCGCACCCTTCGATAGCAGGCGGCCTCGTCTGCTTCGATTCGCTGCAGCCGCGGTGCCCGCAGCCCAGCGAGCCCGAAGCCTGCCCCTCGCCATGCTGCTCGATGAGCCGATCGGCTCGCTGCGAACAGATGCGCCACGGAGGGCTTCCGCGTCGCTGGTTGGGTGCGCGTGGGCCCGCTCTTGTTCACACCAAGGTTGTGAACTCTACGGATGGGAGAGCGTTGCCAGAACTGCTCGGCGGAGGCGCGGAGCCGGCTGAGGCTGGTGTTCAGCAGGGCGCTTGCTGGACAGCCCTGCCGTCATGGGCCCAGCCACCTGGCAAGGGTCAGGAGATCGCGTCTGGTTGCGCGCGCTCCGCGACTTGATCGAGTCCACCCAGCAGCGATCCACGGTCAAGCCGGACCTCGACGCGTCGGTCGGCAAGAATCTTGAGTGGTCAAGCAGCGTTTCGGTCGCTGGATGCTGCCTAGGGGTGGATGTGTCCAGACCCATCGACCGGGGCCAACCTTCGGTGGGCGGGGCTCTCACCGCTCGACTATTTGAGGTACTCGGCAAGCTCCTTTGATGTTCGCTTAATCCGCGAGGGGCACACTGGGCGAAGGGGCACGTGTGGGATTTGCCCAGGCCCGGGTCACCGGAGCCGGTGGAGGCCCGAAGCGCTTGATCGTCGGCGAGCGGAAGCGGTCGTCGCCGATCTCGGCGAGCACGATCGGCACCGCTGATGTTGGCCAGACCCCGGAAGTTGGTGATGCTCGCGTAGTCCGGATGACGCTGGGAACGCGTTGGCACAACGCCCCGATCCGGTTGACCGGAGGCCGCGTGATTCATGGCGAAGAGTGCAGGGAGGGTGGGTTGTAGGCGGACCTGGCGCCGAGGCGGTGTGTGAGCTCTCATGGCGCCAGGTCCGCCGGTCTAGTGGGGTTGCTCCGCAACTAGGACGTGCACGCTCCCCTGGTGTTCGAGGCTGCTCGTCATCGCCCGGCGTCCCCCGGCGGCCAGATGCTGCGGGCTCGGCACCACCACGGCCCAGATGTCGTTGTCGCGCCGCACCTCGTCCAGCAGGGCATGGAACGCTGCTGGTGCCGAGGTGACGTGTTCGACGTAGACGGTGCCGAGGACGTAGCCTTCGGCGCTCGCGAATACCGTTAGGCGCACTTTCGCTGCGTCGATCTCTTCCTTCGTCAAGAGGATATGTGCTCGGATGTAGCCGAGGATCAGCGGACGAGCGTTCATCAGCGATCTCTCAGATCTCGTGCGAGGTCTCGGGCCATGAGGACGAATACGATGGCGGTGATGACGATCAGCGCCCACATTTCGGGGATCACGCGGCCTCACCCACTGCTTCGGTTGATTCCGGAAGCAGGTACCATGCGGCGCTGTTCGGAGGGAGCCTCTCGCCGGCCTCCTCATGACTGGCGAGCAGCAGTTCGCCGTTCACCGGTGCGGGGACGACCCGCGATGAGCAATTGACGACGCAGGCGAATCCGTCGCCTCTGGTGAAGGCCAGCACGCCCGGATCGGTCCGCAACCAGCGGAACTCGTCGCCGGCCAGCGCGGGAAGGCGCTGCTGCCGCAAGGCGAGCGTCTCGCGGTAGAGGTGGAGCATCGACTCGCCCGAGCTCAGCTGCCGGTCCACGGCATGATCGGCGAACCAGTCCGGCTGCGGCAGCCACGGATCACCGCTGGAGAAGCCGAAGCCGTCCTGGGAAGCGGCCCACGGCAGGGGCACCCGGCAACCATCTCGGCCACGCCGAACGCCTTGGCTGCGGTGAAACATCGGATCGGCCAAGACGTCGACGGGTAGGTCCGTGACCTCGGGCAGACCGAGCTCCTCGCCTTGGTAGACGTACGCCGCTCCTGGCAGCGCGAGCATCAGCAGGGCGGCCGCCCTAGCCCGGAGGGTGCCGAGATCGACGTCGCCCGTATCGACGCCGGGAGCGCCACCGCCGTACCGGGTGACCGATCGCGGCATGTCGTGGTTGTTCAGCACCCAGGCGACCGACGAGCCGGAGGCAGCGATCGTGCCCAGGCCGCGATTCACCACGTCGTAGAGGGTCTGCCGGTCCCAGTGCGCGCGCAGGAACTCGAAGTAGAAGCTCTGGTGCAGCTCGTCCGGACGCTGGTAGAGCGCCAGTTGCTCGGTGTCGAGGACGCCGACCTCGCCGATCAGCACGCGCTCGCGACCGGTCAGCATGGTGTATCCCTCGGCGATGGTCCGCCACCTGCGCCACACCTTGTGCACCGCGGGCTGGTTCCAGGCCAGGGGATTGAGCGGATCGCCGGTGAGCTCGTCGTCCATCGCGTTCTCGTGGTCCGGCAATCCGTCGGCCTTGTGCAGCCCGTGCGCCACGTCGATCCGGATCCCGTCGACGCCCCGGTCCAGCCAGAAACGCAGTACCTGCTCGAAATGCGCAGTCACGTCCGGGTGAAGCCAGTTGAAGTCGGCCTGCTCCGGCGCGAAGCTGTGCAGGTACCACTGACCGGGTGATCCGTCCGGTTCTGTGACGCGCTGCCAGGCGGATCCGCCGAAGATTGAGCGCCAGTTGTTTGGCGGCAGTTCGCCGTTCTCGCCCCGGCCGTCGGCGAAGTGGAACCGCTCACGTTCAAGGCTTCCTGGGCCGGCGGCCAGCGCCGCGGCGAACCATGGATGCTCGATCGAGCAGTGGTTCGGGACGATGTCGATGAGCACCTTGAGGTCGAGTCGATGCGCGTCGTGGACCAGCCGGTCGAAGGACTCGAGGGTTCCGTAGTCGGGGTGCACCGAGAAGTAGTCGGATACGTCATACCCGTGGTCGTGCTGCGGCGACGGGTAGAACGGGTTGAGCCAGATACCGTCGACGCCGAGGCTGCGCAGGTACGGCAGTCTGGCGCGGACACCGGTCAGATCACCGATGCCATCGCCGTCGGAGTCCTGGAAGCTGCGCACGTAGACCTGATAGATGACGGCGCTGCGCCACCAGTCCTGCTGGTTGCGTGCTGTACGCCACGGGATGCGGGTCGTAGTGGTCTCAGTAGACATGGAAGCCTCGGAGAGGGTCGATCACGGGATTGCCTGTCCCTTACCAGCGTCGCCGTGAAGGCTTCTTGCAACCTGCGGGAACCCACCTGAACAAACCCCCAATATTTCGGCGCCTGCCGATACTGGTGTTCGCGGTCGTCGCGTTGTCTCTTTCAGAAGCACTGTGGAAGGTCTTCCAAAGGATCACGCGATGACCGCCTCTATGCGTCTAGGCCACGCCCGTCACCGGGCCTGCCGTGCACCACGCTGGTGGACGTCATTGTCGCGCGATGGCGCGGCTGCGGCGCCTCCTTCGATCGCGGCGCGCGGCCGGCGTCAGCCCGGCGGACTGGAAGATCAGAGTTGAACCGCGCGCAACATTCCCCCGTCGGACGGGCCTCGTCGGAATTGGGGGGTGGGTCTCGGGGTGTTCCTCGATGTTCGCCGTCAGGGTGGAGGCGCATCGTCGAATGGAATATCGGGTAACGCTTAGGCCACCCAGGCGCTGCATGGCTTCTGGCTGGCGGAACGGGAGCACCGGGATGAGATCCACGATCCCTTCGATGATTGGCGCGGAGATCCTTGTGCATGCACGGGTGTTTCGTTACCAGGCGGCCTCGCCGGACCGCAGCTGGTATGTCGACATCGATGATCTCAACGACCAGCGGCCAGACGATCCGATCTGGTATGGCTACTTCGAGTCTCACCGCGCAGCCATCGACGCGGCCTGTAACCAGATCACCGCTCTTCGCGATAATCCGCGGCCGGGCGAGCGTCTGGCGCGTGAGTGATCCACCGGGGCGTCAAACTATTGGCCGAGCCGCGTAGCAGGGCAGCTCTTGACACTGAGGATGACGGAGTGAGGCAGCAGCCTAGACACATGCGGGGCGTGCTGACCGGCACCTGGGCGACGCTGGCAGCGCCGGTCGCCGTGGTCGCCATGATGCTGGCTTTTGACGGTGGCTTGTACAGCCGGTTCGTGGTCGACGCGTCTGCGCTCGGAATGGACCGCCGCGACGCGATCGTCGACGATGTACCGGACCATCTCGGTGTCGACGGCAGCCTCCCTACGAAGGTCTGGCCCCGTGTAGATGTGCCTGTCACCGGTAGAACCGATGACAGGCCCGAGCCCGGCACGGGCACGCGTTCTCCTCGTCTGGTCCCTGTGGCCGGCACGACGAACGGCGTGCCCCGGCTTCGCCTTGGTGTTGTGGGTGGCGTGTCGGGTATCCCTGCCAGGGTGCTGGCGGCCTATCAGAACGCGGCGACCGGGCTGGCCACGGTCCGGCCCGGCTGCGGTATCACCTGGCCGCTTCTGGCAGGGATCGGCAAGGTCGAGTCCGCGCACGCCAGCGGCGGCCGCGTCGATGCGAGTGGCCTGACCCGTGGCAGGATCCTGGGCCCGGTTCTCGACGGCGGCCCGGGGATGGCCGCGATCAGCGACACCGACCGAGGCCGGTACGACGGCAACACCCGCTGGGACCGGGCGGTAGGCCCAATGCAGTTCATCCCCGGCACCTGGGCCGCGTTCGGCGCCGACGGTAACGGTGACGGGGTCAAGGACCCGCACAACGTCTACGACGCGACCCGCGCGGCAGGAGACTACCTGTGCTCCGGCGGAGCGGATCTACACAGCCCGCTGGGCCTGGTTCGGGCGGTGCTCAGGTACAACCACTCGATGGCCTACGTGTCCACCGTGCTCCGCTGGATGCAGACCTACGGCAAGTCCGCAGTGACGATCCCGGATCGGCCGGGACCAGTTCCGCCGGCGGTCGGCGACGGCAGCAACATCGACCCGGACACCGACACCGACGACAACCCGGTCACCGACGACAACACGCCGGACCCGGTGCAGCCCTCGACGCCGGTCCGCACATCGTCCCCGAGACCAACCCTGACGGTGGTCCCGCCGACATCGACGTGGCCGCGCCCACCGTCGACGAAACCGAGCGTGCCGGCGCCCAGCACGCCCGGGACGCTCGCACCGACCTCGCCGCCGGCGGGTGGCACGCAGACCGTGACCCCAGCGCCGGAGCCGACTCCGACACCGACACCGACACCGACGGTGGCGCCCACCACGGCCCAGGACGCCACATCGACGCCCGAACCGCCAGCGTCGCTCACCCCGACTCCCACCGACACGCCGACACCTGTGGCCACCGAGACGCCGCCGCTCACGCCAACAGGCGAACCGACCTCGCCGCCTGCGACGCCGTCATCCGTGAGCTGAGTTCGGCAGCGCCTCCCCGAAGACGCGTCGGCCACGGCCGGCTCAGCCTGCTGCCCGACCGGGAACGCCCCGATCGGCAGCTCCAACGACGCGGATCCAGCCTATTCGCCGCTCATCGCGCGTCCCGCTCGGTCAGGTGGTAGCTGGTCTGCGCGAACGCGGCACCACTGATCTTTCGCGAGATCCGCGGCGGTCTCATTCGCGACGCATCAAACCTTGGGGTGCGCCCTTGGGGGCGGCGCCAACGCACAAGCAGCCGCACAGGCGCAGTGTTCGATGCGAACGATGACAGAGTCGAATCAACTCGCAACTGATGCATCGACGCGCAGCAGGTTCGCCGAGGGTCTCGGTCAGGCGAATCAGTCGCAGGGGATCGTCAACGAAGATTTGAGGTGATGGCGGTGGTGAACCGACCCACGGGGACCGCTGCCGGTATTCGACTGGCAGATTTCAACTTCAACAATCTGGAGCTTATCAAGGATCCGTACCCGTTCTACCGGTACATGTTGGATCATCATCCGACCTACTTCTCACCGGTGTTCGGTGGCACGTGGATGTTCTTCAGGTATGAGGATGCCAGGAGCCTGCTGGCAGATCAGCGACTGTCCAGTGCCCGGGCGGACGTTCCGACCAGGTTCCTCCCGCCGGAGGATCGGGCGGAGTTCGCACCCATGATTACGCTCTTCGAGGAGTGGCTGGCCTTCTTCAACCGGCCGGCGCACACCGCATTCCGGCGGCACATGGCTCGGGTTTTCGAATGCCTCACTGAGCCCAATCTGACCGCGCTCACTGAGCGTCTCGTTGCCGAGCTGCTGGAGCCGCTGCGAGGGCGCCGCGAGGTCGATCTCATGACCGAGGTGGCCTATCCACTGCCGGCACTCATCATCTGCGAGGCCCTCGGAATCCCGCGATCAGAGTTCAAGCGGCTGATCGAATGGTCAGACGCGATCGCGCACATCTACGCGTCGAGCCACCTCACGATCGACGAGCTACGTCACGCCCAAACCAGTACGTTCGAGTACGTCGAATTCCTCCAAGGGGTTACCCGGATGGCGGCGGCGGATGGACGCCAGACGCTGCTCTCGCGGGCAATATCCATGGAGACGGACGGCTTCCGGCTGACCGAGCGCCAGATCAACGCGCAGTGCATCCTGCTGACGTTCGCCGGTCTGGAGGGGGCCCGCTACGTCATCGGGAACGGCATCCTGGCGCTGCATCGGCACCGGGCGCAATACGACTTGCTACGGCGGCAACCAGAACTTGCCGCGTCGGCCGCCGAGGAGTTCCTGCGGTATGACAACCCGGTCCAGTTCATTAGCCGTGTGGCCCGCGAGTCTTTCACCTATCAAGGTGCGGAGATCCGCAAGGGCCAAGTCGTCCTACCCTACGTCGGTGCCGCCAACAGGGATCCCGCCCGATTCAGCGATCCGGACACACTAGACATCACCAGAACGAACAACAGGCATTTGGCCTTCGGTCACGGGCCGCACTGGTGCATCGGCGCACCGATGGTGCAGGTACAGCTCAGGGTTCTGCTGGAGCAGCTGTTCTCGACCTTCCCCGAATTCCACGTCCGCGATGACGCGGACTTGGACTGGAACACGAACCTCGGATTCCACGGCTTTCGGTCGCTGCCGATCGTCTTCCAATGAGATGAGGGGCTGTGTATTACGGAGCAAACTTTCCGATCACGGGGGCATTCGCCGACCCGAATGTGCTAACCGATCTCGCCTATGAGGCGGAGGTAGCTGGTTGGGACGGCGTGTTCGTTTGGGATGTGATGCTCTTTGACAGGCATGACGTTCCCAGTGTCACGGACCCGTGGATCGCGCTGGCCGCGATGGCGGCGGTGACCGGGCGGGTGAAACTCGGCCCCATGGTAGCCAGTATGGCGCGCCGACGGCCGTGGAAGGTCGCACGGGAGATCGTCGCGCTGGACCACCTGTCGCAGGGGCGGACGATCCTTGGGGTAGGCCTCGGCTATGCCGCCGACGCCGACTTCGAGCTCTTCGGCGAGGACGGCGACCCGCGCGTCAGGGCGGACAAGCTGGATGAGGGGCTGGATGTGCTCGCGGGGTTGTGCAGCGGGCGGCCCTTCAGCTACGACGGGGCCCATTATCAGCTCGAGGAGACGACCTTCTTGCCGCGGCCGGTTCAGCCGCGCATCCCGATCTGGGTGGCCGGCTACTGGCCGACGAAACGGCCGATGAGGCGGGCCGCGCGATGGCAAGGTGCCTTTCCCACCCAGGTGACCAGGCGCGGGGACACCTTCGTCCTCACGCCGTTCACTCCCGAGCTGATCGAGGAAATCTGGTCGTTCATCGGCGAGCATCGCCAAGAAAGCGGCCCATACGACTTCGTCATCAGCCACGACATTCCGGACGACCCTCTCGTAGCGGCCGCGGAGATCGAGCAGTTCGAGCGGGCCGGCGTGACCTGGATGATTCACGACTGGGTCCCGTGGGAATACTCGCCGGACGACGTTCGCCGACGCCTTCGCAAGGGGCCCATCGGCGTACGCCCCCCAGGAGCCGGCTCGTGACCATTCAAACTCTCCAGAACCACGTTGACGGCGCCGCGATAGATCCCCGCGACGGTACGTACCAGGAACTGGTCGATCCCTGTACCGGCGAGTCGCTGGCCTTGGCGCCGTGCTCTGGCGCCTCCGACATCGACGCAGCGATGAACGCCGCAGCTAAGGCGGGTGAACGTTGGCGAGATACCACGCCGGCCAAGCGCCAACGACTGCTCCTGAACCTCGCCGCCGCAGTGGAGGCGCACGCAGCCGAACTCGTCGCGGCCGAATGCGCCAACACCGGAAAGCCGAGGGGACTCACGGCTTGCCAGGAACTCCCCGAGGTGGTGGACCAGATCCGGTTCCTTGCCGGCGCGGCGAGGGTGCTCGATGGGAAGGCAGCAGCCGAATACGTGTCCGGACACACCTCATACGTGCGCCGAGAACCGGTCGGAGTCTGTGCACAGCTCGTGCCCTGGAACTATCCGCTCATGATGGCAACGCTGAAATCGGTCAGCGCAATCGCGGCCGGCAACACGGTTGTGCTGAAGCCGGCCGAGACGACCCCGATGAGCGCGTTGCTCTTCGCCGACATCGCGTCTGAGCACCTCCCACCCGGCGTTCTCAACGTAGTGTGTGGCGACCGCGACTCTGGGCGAGCAATGGTGCGCCACCACATTCCGAGAATGGTCTCCCTGACTGGGTCCGTCCAGGCCGGCATGGACGTCGCCGCTGGCGCCGCCAGAGACCTCAAACGGTTGCACCTTGAGCTCGGTGGCAAGAACCCGGTCCTGGTATTCGAAGATGTGGACATCACCGAAGCGGCCGAGGCCATTGCCATGGCCGGCTATTACAACGCGGGTCAGGACTGCACCGCAGCGTCCCGGGTTCTCGTCGCGGCCGAGATCGCCGACGAATTCATCAGCGCGCTCACCGCACACGCGAAGTTGACCAGGACAGGACCATCCCATGAGGACGGCGTCCTCTACGGTCCACTGAACAATGCTGGCCAGCTCAGCAGGGTGAGCGGCTTCCTGGACCGCTTGCCGAGCCACACCGAGGTCACCGTTGGCGGCCACCGCATCGGCGACCGCGGCTATTTCTTCGCGCCGACCGTGGTGGCCGGAGTGCGGCAGGATGACGAGATATCGCAGGACGAGGTCTTCGGCCCGGTCATCAGTGTGCAGAGCTTCCGCGACGAGGAGGACGCGATCCGCAGCGCCAATGACGTGAACTTTGGGCTCGCATCGAGCATCTGGACCCGCGACCACGCTCGCGCCATGCGGGTGGCCAGGCGCCTGGAGTTCGGTTGCGTCTGGGTCAATACGCACCTCACCTTCGCGTCTGAAATGCCACATGGCGGCTTCAAGCATTCCGGCTACGGCAAGGACCTGTCCACCTATGGCATCGAGGAATACACCCAGATCAAACACGTGATGCACAACCTGGCGTGATCGGAGGCAAATGATGCAAAAGCGCCCGACCGAAGACCTTCGTGCACCTGTTTCTCCTCCAATGACCGCCAGGTGCCTATCCGCAGTGTGGTGGCGACTGGCCGCGCTCGGCCGCGACGCGGCGGGGTGGAGGACTCGACATCGCTGTCGGCTTCCTTGGTGATGCGCGGCCGGTACAGCGCCGACGTCCTCGCCACCAAGGGCCCGTAGAGTAGGCCGACGCGGCCGTAGCGGGCGATGCTCTACCAGCAGCCGCTCGAGGCCTCGGGCGAGGTCGATCTGGACCGGTCCGCGAGTCCGGGCGACAAGTTGCCTATGGCTACATAGTCACCCCGCCGAGCCCAGATTTAGACTGGGGGCATAAGTCATGCCGGGGCCTGGGCGACCAGGTCTCCTTGATAGGAGCCACCCACGGCCTGCCCCAGCGCCACCACCTGGTCGGGAAGGACAGATCCGTACTTCGGCGGCAGCCAAGCTCCTCGGACTCAGCGACATACAGACCCGCAGGCGAGCGATCAACGTGCAGATCCTCGAGCAAGACGACCCGGGGGCTGGTGCTTCTGGGCGGACATGCTGACCAGCGACACCACCGCGTCCGACGAGACTGCGAACCTCGACGACCAGGCGCCTCCGATCGATCCGCTGATCGGGAACCTCGGATGGTGGCCGATCCCGGGCTGGTGTCGAACAGCGACAGTTGCGCGCCCGGTTGCCGGTGCTCGCGGGCACGATCACCCGGATCCCTTCGGGCCGGCCCGCGTCGGCGAGACCGGTAAGCCGACCGGTCAGCTCGGCCACCTCGGCATGTTGATGCTTTCGCTGAGATGAGGGTAGGCGTCCGCGCAAAGGTGATCCGGGTCTGAACTCGACGATCGACGTGCCGAGTTCAGGACGCCCCCTTTGATTGGGCTGATCGCCTCGAGCCTGCACCGAGCGGCGAAGGCCTTCTCTGGGATGGGCCAAGGTCCTTGCCACGGCCAGTGTGGGGGACGAGACTCATGAAATGAGTAGCGCGGTGATTTTCGAGCGTGATGCCGAATTCAGCGTCTTGGACGAGGCGGTGGCCAAGGTCGGCTCGGGGAGCAGCGCGGTTGTCGTGATCTCGGGCGCGGCCGGGATCGGTAAGACGCAGCTGCTGGATCGTACCCGCGAGGCCGCCCGGGGCCATGGCCTGCGAGTGTTGTTCGGGCGCGGCTCGCCGTTGGAACGTGAGTACTCGTACGGACTAGTTCGTCAGCTCTTCGAGCCACTGTTGGCCGAGGCCGAGGGGGTACACAGCGACGACTGGATGTCCGATGCGGCGGCGGCCGCGAAGGGTGTGCTGCTGCCGAGTGGGCAGGCGGACGACGCCGTGGGTGAGTTTGCCGCTTTGCACGGGTTGTTCTGGCTGACGTCTGATTTATGCCGAAACGGTCCTCTCGTGCTCGCGATGGACGACTTGCATTGGGCGGATGAGCCCTCCCTACGCTTCGTGGCCTACCTTCTGCCACGACTGGAAGACCTGCAGTTGTTGCTGCTGCTCGGGATGCGTCCGGACGAGCCAGGAGCGGCGACCAGCCTGCTCGATCTGATCACCGTCGACTCCGCGAGTGTCGTGTTGCGGCCAGCGCCGCTGAGTCCAGATGCCTCGGCGGATCTTCTGGCTGAAGTCTTCGGCCGATATCCCGAAGGGACGATCTCAGCGGTCTGCCACGAGGCGACGGGCGGGAATCCGTTTTTGCTGGCGGAGCTCGGTCGTGCGGCCCGCGCCGACGGCGTCGTGCCCACGGACGACAACGCCGAGGCGATTCTCCGGGTCGGGGCACAAAGCCTCAGCCGCCGGACATCACTGCAACTGGGGCGAATGGCGCCCGAACCTATCCGCCTCGCCGAGGCCTTGGCAGTGCTCGGCCCCGGAGCGAACCTGGTCACTGCCACGCGGCTGTCTGGGCTCACCACGGAGCAGGCAGCCAGCAGCATTGACCAGCTCGAGTCGGCGCACCTAATTAGGCACGACGACCAGGTCCCGTACGGCGACGCGTACGGATACGTCCATCCGCTGCTTGAGGCCGCCGTCTACGGCCAGATCAAACCCGGGCAGCGGGCTCGTTACCACACGGCTGCGGCCCGTGGGCTCGTCGAGCGCGGCGCGCCACCTGAGCAGGTGGCCGCGCACTTGCTCAGGCTGCCTCCGGAAGCCGACGCGACGACGGTGGCCGCTCTCAGACACGCGGCCGACGCGGCCCTCACCAGGGGTGCTCCGGAAGCGGCGGTGACCTACCTGCGTCGCGCGCTCGCCGAGCCGCCGCCCGAGGGTGTCCTGGTCGATATCCTGACTGATGCCGGTATGGCGGCGGCGCGGATCGATCTTCCGCTGGCGGCCGACTATCTCTCCGCTGCTATGGAGTTGCAAACGGATCCGGTCGCCCGTGCCCAGATCGCACACATCCTCGGCATGGTCCTGATGTACGTCTATCGGGTCGACGACGCGGTGGCCGTGCTCACCAGGGCCATCGCGAGCCTCCCGCCGGAAGAGGACGACCTGAATCGGACGTTGCACGCCGCTCTCCTCAACGCCGCCCTAGTGGCCGTAGACGTTTCCGCAGGGGTGTCCGACATTGACGACCTCCGTGGCCTGCATCCACTTGACACGTTGGGTGGGCGATTGCTCGATGCGATGATCGAGGCATTCGGCGCGTATACCGGCGACCCACAATGGACCGAACGAAACCGAACGGTCGCTGCCGATCCAGCCCTTCGAGTCGCTGCGGGCCAGGGAATCATCCTGGCAGCACTGCCGTTCTGGGCATTGGTGGTGGCGGGAGACGACGCGGGCGTGGCTGGTTTCACCGCGATCATCACCGAAGCCAGACGCAGTGGTGCCACGTCCACATTGGTGACGTCTCTAACCTATCGAGGCTTGGGCTGGATACAGCGCGGTGACCTGGCCGAGGCTGAGTCGGATCTGCGGGAAGCGGAACGGCTTGCGGTGTTGACCGGGTTCGTTCTTGCGCTGCCGATCCTGCGCGGGTTGCTCGCCGAGGCCCTGGCGGAACAGGGCAAGGTAGACGAAGCGGCCGCCGTCGTGTCCGATGTGGACTTGCCGACCCTGCTGCCCATTACGGGCCTGTACTTCTATCCGTTGCAGTCGAAGGCGCTGGTGCTGGCTGCCCAGGGCCGCCACAAGGAGGCGCTGGAGGCTGCGTTGGCCGCGGGCGCGCGCCTCGCCGGACATGCCAATGGCCAGAATCCCGCTGTCATCCCCTGGCGATCGCAGGCGGCGTCCTGCCTATACGCGCTGGGCAGGCTCGATGAGGCGGCTGAGTACGTGACCGAAGAGATTGAGTTGGCTCGCCGCTGGGGTGCGCCCTTCGCTATCGGGCGGGCGCTGCGCGTAGCCGGGCGTATCACCTGGGGAAAGCCTGGCGTCGACCTGCTCCGCCGGGCGGTCGAGGTGCTGGAAGCCTCGACAGCCCATTTGGAGCATGCCAAGGCGCTGGTCGACCTGGGGGCCGCAGTGCGTAGGTCGAACGCCAGGGTCGAGGCTCGCGCTCCGCTCGCGGCTGGCTTGGACCTTGCCTTCCGGTGCGGTGCCGCGCCCCTCGTTGAGCTGGCACGAGCGGAATTGCGGGCGGCTGGAGCCCGTCCACGACGGATGACGACGTCGGGGCCGGACTCGCTGACGACGAGCGAGCGCCGGGTAGCCGACTTGGCCGCTAGCGACCTGACGAACAGGCAGATCGCCCAGGAGTTGTTCGTCACGATCAAAACAGTCGAGGTCCATCTATCCGCCGCTTACCGCAAACTGGGTATCGCGCAGCGAGGACAACTCCACCGACACCTGGCTGCTCAGAGTAAGCCCGCTTAGCGCTCCTGGCTTTGTTGTCGATCCCAGGCACGGTTCGTTCGACGTCGGACATCACTCGCGCGTTGTGCGGTTCTGTACAAAGGAATCTGCCGGGCCGAGGACTCGCTCGCCCTGCTGCAGAACCAATGTCACCTGGTCTTCACGATGATGCAGGCATTGACAGCGCCGGTACCGTGCCGGCCCTTCCTCTTCGGGTCAACGACTCTTTCTTGGGGTCGTCACCCCGTCGGAGCCCGAGCGCGCGCATCGTCGAAGCAGCTCATTCGATGTAGCAGTTCGAGGAGGCATTCATGACGACGAGCGAAGAGAACGGAATCGATGTCAGACCGCGTGAGGAAGCGAACATCGAGGAGAACAGATGTGACCGATGTTCGGCCCGTGCCACATCTCCGCGGTGCTACCTAGTGGCGCGCTTCGGTTCTGCGTTCACCACGCCAACAAGTATCGCCCAGGATTGGTCGCCGCAGGCGCGCGGATTATCGATAACACACGCTTCGCAGCGGCATCGGGCCTAACCCCTGGCCACGGTCGGTCCGAGGACCGACCAAAACGCCTGGGGCTTGAACGCGCCACAGGTAGAACTACAGCCGGAGTTCGTGTTGCGCGATGCCACCGTTGTGGCGGATCCCAGTCGGGCCACGAGGTCAGCCACAGAATCACGCCCAGCCCGCGACTCCAACACCACGCACCCGACTCAACAGCACGAGGAAGCTCCGGGCTGATGTCGCCCGGATCCGCAACGCCGAGCTTGGCGAAGCGACCGCATCCGTCGCTTGTGGCTTTCTAAGAACGAGCCAGCCTGATGCTCGCAGGAGGCGTCCGGCCACGGCCTCGGCGGAGCGCAAACCTGAGGTGTCGTACTTGGGGGGTGTCCCCCACTGTCGAAGCGCTGGCGGTGACAGACCATGGAATGGTCGACGCTCAAATAAAATGCTGCTAGGAGGTAAGAGTGGTTAACAAGGTTAAGGCTGTTGCCGTGGCTGCCGCTATTTTTGTGGCCTCGGGAAGTGTAGCGCAGGCTGGGCAGGCCTATTCGACTCGAACCGGGGTTGAGTTGATGGCCGAAAGCGCACTGCTGCAGGAGGCTGATAGTGTAATTCACGGTCTTGAATGGCATCCGAATGCGCGTAACGCGACCTTTTCTGTCTATTTGGATCCCAGTGGAAACAAGTATCGGGTCAGTTTCGCGCCTGAAGACATGGAGATCGGGCAAGCGCTGATTAGAGCCTTGGGTGACCGTGTGGACGTATCCTATGAGTTGGTGGCCCGGACTCAGGGTGGCCGACTGGCCGATGCGGAGGCGCACTTCGGGGGAGCCAAAGTTAGGGGTCCATCAGGCGCCAATTGCACTTCTGGTTTCACGGTAGTCTTCCCCGGTGGAAACTGGGGTTCGGTAACTGCAGGCCACTGCGCCAACAACGGCGATGAACTGACCTCTGGCCCCGAGCGCTTCGGTGTTGCAACGGGGGAGTGGGCAGACGCTGAATTTGACATGATTGCCATCGAGGGAGGTGGTGTGCACACTCCGAGGATTTACACGGATCCGCGCATCGTCGACGGGGTTGCTGTTAATCAGAGTACGGTCGTTGCTGCTGAGGACCCCATACGTACAGATCGGGTCTGTGTCAGTGGAGCAATCACCGGAGCGCGATGTGGCGCAGAAGTTACAAGCCTGAATGCAGAAATTCACGATAGCGACGAATGGATTCGCGACCTCATCGTCGCAACGAGTCCTGGCGTGCTTATAGTTCCTGGAGATTCCGGCGCTCCGCTCTATTCAGAACGATGGGGAAATACCGTAGCCATCAATGGGATGGTGATTGCAAGAGAGGGGATCGGCCGAACAATTTACGCGCACAAGGTTTCGACGATCGAGGACCATTTGAGCGTCCAGGTGGAAACGGAAGCTCCTGACCTAGGCGACTGGACGATCGGATACAGGAGACCTGGCACGAAACTCTATGCTGAACAAGGCTCCGGATCCCGGGGTTTATCCACAACGCTGGCTGCTCAGGCCGGCGCCATGATGATGGCCTTCCGGCAAGCACGTATCGAGCAGGGGCTTCGATGGCCAGACTTCGAGGTCAGATTCACTGAGTCCGCTGAAGTGGAAGGGTTCCTTCGTAGTTTCCCGAACAGCAATCGAAAAGCTATTAGCCAACCCTATCCCTTGCCGGTGGTGTGGATCACGGAAAGTGTGATTCAGGAAGAGGGCCCTTTCGGATGGGAACTCGGCATCGACGACACAACAGCCGACGAGCGAGACATTGCCTTCTATAACTACGCGGTGGTGCAAGGGCAAGGTATGTATTACTGCGTGAATATGCGGGCTTTGGTCAGATATGACCCAGTGACATTGAAGTACACCAAGAAGACGGACATGACCTGTATGTCGAGGATCAGCTAGGTCTCTGTGGGCGACATGATCGCCGAAATCCAGCCGATGTGCCGACCTGCTGAGGGCGCCGGCGGAGGGCGCACGTCCGCTGCGGTGTCCTGTCGTGACCGTTGCTACCAGCGGAGATGGCTTGGGCTATCGGGAATCAGTTCGGAGCGGATCCGCCCCGAACTGTCCCAGCCCTGCAGGCGCGCGAGCTCGATCGCTTGTCGATCGATCGGGATGAGCGTCTCAGCCGAGCGTAGATTGGAAGGCGCATGGCCATCAGCGTTTGCTGGGGGACTTCGCGCTTACCAGAGAACCTAGGAGTGCTTCCGGTGCGTCCCCTTGCCGGATGTCGTCGCGTGGGACGAGACTCGCAGCATGGACGACCCCACCGTATACGAGCGGGACGCTGAGCTGAGCGTTCTTGAAGCGGCGGTTGATGAGGTGCGCGCGGGGGGAAGCGCCGTGGTGGTGGTCTCTGGCGATGCAGGCATCGGCAAGACCCAGTTGATAGAGCGGACCCGGCGGTCGGCAGCGGAGAGAGGCGTGCGGGTGCTCGCCAGCCGGGGCTCACCGCTAGAGCGTGAGTATCCGTTCGGAATGGTGCGTCAGCTGTTCGAGCCGTTGCTAGTCGCCGGTGAAGGCCCCGACGATCGACTGTCCGATGTGGCCAGGGGAGCCCTTGACGCATTCCGGTCCAGGCCCGACGGGAGTATCCCCGGCGAGTTCTCCGCGCTACACGGCATGTTCTGGCTGACATCGGACTTGTCGCGAACAACACCGCTGCTGTTCTTGCTGGATGACCTCCACTGGGCTGACGAGCCGTCGCTGCGCTTCATCGCCTACTTGTTGCCGCGGTTGGAAGATCTGCGAGTGCTTCTGCTGCTTGGGATGCGCCCGGACGAACCGGGCGCTGCGACGAACCTGCTTGATCTGATCACGGTCGATGCCGCCACCACCATCTTGCGGCCTGGTCCGCTGAGCCGGGTGGCAGCGGCCGCGCTGCTCGCCGAGACCTTTGGCCGTGAGCCCGACGAGGCGATCGTGGTCGCCTGCCACGAGGCGACTGGCGGTAATCCGTTCTTGCTCGCAGAACTCGCCAGGTCGGCGCGAGCGGATGGACTGCTGCCCATCGTGGAGAACAGGCAAGAAATCCTGCGGGGCGGAGCACTGAGTTTGAGCAGGCGCACCTCACTGCAGCTGAGTCGAATGCGCCCGGAGCCGGTTCGCCTAGCGGAGGCGTTCGCGATACTGGGCCCAGCTGCGGACCTTGCGACGGCTGCGCGCCTGGCGGATATCAGCACCAACCAAGCGATCAGCGGTATCGACGAACTTGAGTCGGCACGCCTTATCAGGCATGACGAGCAGCTCCCATACGGCACGCTGTACGAGTACGTTCACCCACTGCTTCAAACCGCTGTGTACGAGCAGATGAAGCCTAGTAGGCGGGCGGCCTACCACGCTGCGGCCGTGCGCAGTCTGACAGAGGCCGGCGCCGCACCGGAAAAGATCGCCGCGCACCTGTTGCGGCTGCCGCCTGACGCAAATGCTGCAACGGTGACGGCGTTGCGGCAAGCGGCTGCGGCCGCACTGGCAAGAGGTGCACCAGAGGCGTCCGTCACGTATCTACGGCGAGCATTGGCCGAGCCGCCTGCGGCCGATCTCCGGGTCGACCTGCTGACAGAGGCGGGACTGGCCGCGGCGAGGGTGGACCTTCCGCTGGCTGCCGAGCACCTCGCGGCGGTGGTGCGCGAACAGACCGACCCAGTCGCGCGGGCGCAGGTTGCGCATGTTCTCGGGTTGGTTTACCTCTACACCGACCACCTCGACGAAGCTATTGGTTTGCTGACCGACGCGATCGCGGATCTTCCGGCCTCTGAACAGGATCTCTGCCGCACGCTGCGCGCAGTCCTCATAAACGCGTCCTTGGTGGCGACGGGCGTTGCTGCGACCGTGACCAAGGTCGACGACGCCCGAGTGCTTCCACCGCTTGACAGCCTGGGAGGCAAGCTCCTCGACGGGATAGTCGGTGGCCACGACGCTTACGTCGGCGATCCGCAATCCATTGACCGGACCAGGAGACTCTCTGTCGATCCAGCCATCCGTAGTGCGGCGGGCCAGGGTGTCATGCTCGCCGCATCGCCGTTCTTGGCGCTGATCATGGCGGGGGCAGCGGAGGGGATGTCCGGATTCACCGCAGCAATCGCACAGGCCAGGCGCGGCGGTGTGTTGTCAACGCTCACCACTGCCCACGCCTACCGCGGTCTTGGTTGGCTACAACAGGGTGAGCTAGCTGAGGCGGAGACTGACATCCGCGAATCACAACGCCTCGCTGCACTGACCGGGTTCTCCCTGGCTCTCCCCGTCATCAACGCCATGCTCGCCGACACCCTGGTTGAAGCCGGCAAGATCGATGATGCGCGGGCCCTTCTGTCGCAGTTGAACATTCATGATCCGCTGCCAACTGTTGGCCTGTACTTCTATCCGTTGCTGTCGAGTGCGCGCGTGGCTGCCGCGCAAGGACAGCACGAGGCGGCCTTGCAGTCGGCGCTCGCCTCGGGTGCGCGATTCGCCGAGCATGCGAACGGGGACAACCCCGCAGTCGTCGCCTGGCGCTCACAGGCGGCGCTGTCCCTGTACGCACTTGGCCGAACGGCCGAGGCGACGCGTCTGGCGTTCGCGGAGATCGAGCTTGCCCGGCGCTGGGGCGCGCCGTTCGCCCTTGGCCGGGCGATACGGGTGGCGGGCCGGATCGCGCGTGGGGAGGCCGGGCTTGACCTATTGCATGAAGCGGTTGATGTCCTGACCGGGTCTACGGCGAGGCTCGAGCACGCTAAAGCCTTGGTGGATCTTGGGGCTGCCCTACGGCGAGGAAACGCGAGGGTGGAGGCGAGGACACCTTTGGCTACAGGGTTGGAGCTGGCATACCGCTGTGGCGCAGCGCCGGTAGTCGAGTTCGCGCGAACCGAGCTACGGGCTTCGGGAGCCCGGCCGCGGCGGATGATGACCAGCGGAGCTGGTTCCCTGACGACGAGCGAACGCCGGGTGGCCGATCTAGCGGTCCGAGACCTCACGAACCGTCAGATTGCCCAGGAACTGTTCGTGACGATCAAGACCGTTGAGGTCCATCTGTCGGCTGTCTATCGCAAGCTCGGCATCACCCAGCGACGGCAGCTTAACGAGCACCTGGAGATCCAAGAGGCTCCTGCCTAACACCGGCAGACGGAGGGAGTTACTTGGACCTAAGAGTTCGGTGGTCGCCTCGGAGGATCACGATGGGCAGCGACGCTAGGCAAGCCTAGAGTCCATGACGAACGATTAAGTGGTCGACCAACGCGGTTAGGTGCTCCGGGCACTCTTCGACCAACAGATGGCCGCCGTCGGTGACTGCGTCCACTTCGAGGCCCAACTTGCGATGCGCCGCCGGGGCGAGCCTGCCTGGTGGCACGAAGACATCGCGCGTACCAGTCGTGAGCACCGTCGGAATGGTGTTGGCAACGATCGTTGCTTGACCTGGGGCGCCGCTGGAGCGACTGTGTCTCGCGACTAGAGTCATCCATTCCACGAGGTCACCCCGTGGCTCCCGGCCGGGAGCGGACATCGCCCTAATGAGACGAGCGCTGCTCCTTGAACCTGGCCGGCAGATCCAGGCCAAGGACGCGATCAGGATCGCCGGCGTCACCTGCAGCGGGCAGAGACCGCCGCTCGAAACGAGCACTCGACCGCTGATGGCGGGCGATCGCGCCGAAAGAGCGATCGCGCCACCAAAGGAGTGGCCCATGACGACCACCGGACCGCCGCCGTCCGCCGCAAGTTCTACCACGTCGTCCAACCAGGCGCCGTACCAGGCCAAGCCGCGACTTGACCGATCACGCTCGTCCGAACTGAGCCCGGGCTGACCGGGCACGTCGGGAATGATCACCCGGTATCGCCGCGACAGAGCTGCGCCCAGAGGAAGGGAGACGGCCGCGTTGAAGTTTGTGCCTGGGACGAAGACGACGGTGGTAGTACCCGAGCCTGCGACTACCAGATGCGTCTGCGCGCCGTGGGCATACGAGACAACACACTCGTGCGGCATTGACCACGCGCTAAGCCGATCAACGCACCATCCCCGCACGATCTCTCGCCCCTCAGTACTGCGGTAGATCGACTTCATTGATCGGAGCCATTCCTTGCGCTTGGGGTGAAGGTGCGCGATCGGTGATCATGGGGTTGGCGATGGCCTGTGAAGCCAGGCTGGCCAGCGGTCCGAGCGCGATCGCGATGGTCAGGCAGACCCTATGCATCGTGCTTCCTCCAAAGCAGTCGACACATCAGATAGTTGCCTAAAGCCTTCTGAAATGATCGCGCCGGCCGTGCTCGACCGCGTCAGGGCGCACCCCAAAGCACTCCCCAACCTTATCGATGTCCTCGGTTCGACGGTCCTGCTAGGACCGTGAGGTCGACGTCCTCGATGTCGCCGATACCGGTGTGTTGGGGACCGACTGAGCCCACTGACCTTGTGGGTGCGGTTGGCTCACGGGGACAGGATGATCTTTCCGGTGGACCGTCCCTGCTCGCCGAACCGATGTGCTTCGGCGACCTGCTCCAGCGGGAAGATCTGGTCGATGTGCACGGTGAGTGCGCCTGATCGGACCAAGGCGGCGAGGGCCTCCAAGTCGGCGCGGTCGGGCTCAACCAGCATGAAGACGGCGTGCAAACCCCGGTTCGACAGCTGCTGCACCGCTTCGGCGTCCGCGCCGTTCAGGGCAATGACCCAGCCGCCAGGCGTCAGCGTTCCCTCCAGTTCCCGGAGCTGGCCGGCGACGGTGGCCAGGAGGACATCGACACCAGCCACATGGGAGCCGACGTCCACGCTCCTGTAGTCGATCACCTCGTCAGCTCCCAGGCCACGGACGAAGTCATGCTTCGCCGTGCTCGCCGTCGCGATGACATACGCCCCGCGGCTCTTCGCGATCTGGACCGCCAGATGGCCGACACCGCCGCCCCCCGCCGGAATCAGAACGCGCTGCCCGGCCTCCAGCCCGGCCGTGCTCACCAAGGCCTGCCACGCAGTAAGACCTGCCAGGGAGAGACCCGCCGCCTGCACATGGCTCATCCCGGAGGGCTTGAGAGCGAACTGGCGTGACGGCCCGGTCACGAATTCCGCATAGGCCGCCGCCTCGAGCGGGAACCGGGGCATGCCGAAAACCTCGTCCCCGACCTGGAACCTGGTCACTCCCGGGCCGATCCCTCTCACGACCCCAGACACGTCCCAACCGACCGAGAAAGGAAGGTACCCCAGACCGCCCCTGCGGACCTTCCAGTCGACGGGATTGACGCCCGCCGCCTTGACTTCGACGAGAACCTCGGCCATCCCAGGCTCGGGGACATCGACCTCGACGACCTCAAGGGCCTCAGGACCACCCAAACTCCGTTGAATCACTTTGCGCATGTGCGATCACCATCAGATTTCCAGCAGCGGCTCTGTCTGTGCCCAAACCGCGCGCCGTCAGTCCCTCGAACCGGCCAGCACGCTCCACTCTGCGTGATCGCCGACGGCGGAAGCTTCACACCCACAGGGTCCTCCAAAGACTCTCATTGGGTAACCTGCACAAGATCGGCACAGGTGGGTTCGGTTCATGCAGTCGGGAGGGAGGCGGGTCCTGGCGGCATTGGCACCAGGCCGGATCTCAGGATCAGTTCGGGTAGAACAGCAGAGTCAGCACTCCAAGTCCTGCGTACAGGGCGATTTCGGCCGTCTCAGTCCATGGCTGGATTCGCCGTATCGCACCCCAGGTGTGGACGATGACCATCATGGTTGCGAGCGCGACGAGCACTTCAAAGGTGAAGGTCAGACCCGACCCGGTCAGCCATGCGCGGAACATCAGTGCTTCGAAGATGAGGACCAGCGCACCTGTACAGCGGCCGAAATATATGACCAGTCCTACATCCTCCGGTATGCGCCATTGGAGCACCCGCGCCCACCGTAGCGGTGCGAAGAAGATCGGTAGGGCGAAGACCGCAGAGGTCAGAAGCATAAGGATCAGCAGGTACATCCGGGAGTGCTGTCCGAACACGCCGATCACGCAGCGGCCCCGCGGCGCGCGGGGTCGGATGACAGGGCGGCGCTCACCTCGCGCGCTCGGCGTCCCACGCCACCTCGAGCCGGGTCAATGAGTGGAACAACGGGTGCGGTTGGAAGGTGGGTTTCGAGTTTGAACCAAGCCGAAGGCGTGGCAGGCGATTCAGTAGTACTTCGAGTGCCACCTTGCCTTCGAGTCGGGCGAGGTGGGCGCCGACGCAGAAATGAATGCCGTGTCCGAAACTCAGATGGGGTCGACCGACGGTCGTACGGCTGATGTCGAATCGGCTCGGCTCGGAGTAGATCCGTTCGTCAAGGTTGCCTGAACCGTGTAACAGGCCGAGGTGTGCCTGCGCGGGAATGCTGACACCTGCGAGTTCGACCTGCCGAGTCGTCGTCCGGCGGAGAGTCAACAGCGGATTGGTGTGCCGAAGCATCTCCTCGAGCGCGGGGGCGATCTGATCCGGCTGGGCGAGGACCTTCTGGTATTGGGCTTGATCATTCAGCAGCAGCCACAATGTAGTGCCGATCATGCTTGATGTCGTCTCGTGCCCGCCGCTGATCATCAGGAACATCAGCCAGACGAGTTCGGCATCGTCGAGCCGGTCGCCGTTCCCGTCCGTAGCGTTGACGAGGTCCGTAACGAAGTCATCGCGCGGCGCGGTTCGCCGGTCATTGATCAAGGACAGCAGGTATCGCTGATACTCCACCGACCCATGCGCGGCGTGGAGGCGTTGGTCCAACGGGATCGGCCCGCTGAAAAGTGCCGCAATGGTGTGGTCGTGTCCCGCCTTCACTTTTGCACGGTCGGCCCTGGGCACTCCCAAGAGGTCAGTTATGACTGTCATGGGGAGTGGGTAGGCGAACTGACTGATTATGTCGGCCCCGCCCGCGTCCACGAAACTGTCGACCAGTTCGCCGGCCAGTTCGGCGATGGACCGCTCCATCGAAGCAACCCTGCGCGTGCTGAACGCGCTTCGGACGGCGGGGCGCAGGAGTCGGTGACGTTCCGGCTCTTCACCCATCAGCATCCGGGTCCGCGGCAAGCCCTCGGACAAGATCGACTCGACCTGGGCGGGCACTGCATCGAACGGCGCGATCGAGTGTGCCGAGGAATAGGTGAGCGGGTCCTTGAGTACGGTCATGATGTCTTCGTATCGGGACACCAGCCAAAGGTCGTTGTCAGGCGAATAGCACACCGGTGCCTCACGCCGCAAAGCCTCGAAGTAGCCATCCAGGTTCTGGACGAAGGCGTTGTCCAGCGGGGCATACGTTCGACCGTGCTGGTCGATGATCGATTTGTCGGCCACTACGCTCCTAAGGTTTGTGCCGCGACGTGCAATGGTGGGTCGCGACGTGCTGTCCTGCACGTTAAGACAAGATCCTCCTTCTCGCGTTGTGGATATCCCCTACCGGGTACCCGAGGGTTAGGCGCAGTTGGCCAGCCCTTCGCGGCGCACTAGTACGGCTGCTGTACTAGGCCCACGCAGCCGCGATCTGATCAGCGCAGGCTGTGCCGCGAAGCTGGGACTTAGGCGATGGCGGCGACGAGTAGGACTCCGAGCAGGTAGTGGGTCGGGATCGCGAAGATAACCAGCGCCTTCGCCATCGGCTCGACGAAGATGTTGTCGTCGGCTAGAACTAGCCAAATCACCCAACCGGCAGTGGCGCTGCCGATCTGGTAGAAACCAATCCCTTTGCCACGCCGACATGTGGTTGGCGTCGCAACGTCCACGCAACCCACGCCTGAGCGGCCAAAGCCAGGGCTAGGAGCTTGGTGACCCAGTGTCCGTCCGCACTGAGCTGCCAGCCAATGACCGAGCTGAGTAGTTCCGGCGGTAGCAAGCCGGTTAGCGCATAGCCAAGTTCGAGGATCGCGATAACCCTGAACAAGAAGCCTAGATCCAACCACCTCTTCACGTCGAACGCCTCCAAATATGGAGTAGCCAGTCAACGGTTAGGTCCACTGCACATGTCCAGCGATAGCTCGTTGCTGGACAATGCACGCGCGTTGCTGCACGCATCAGGCACAGTGATCGCGCACTGAGGCCCCATCTCTGTCCTCGCTTCAGCTGAGCCGCTCATTCCTTCTCACCATGCCGGGCGCGCCTCTGACCCGTGCCGGAGTAGAACAGGCGCCGACGTCTACCTGTCGGTCACGATCGCCAGCCCGCAGCGATCGGCTAGGCGAAACGGACCTGTTTGGTGATCCTTTCCAAGACCATGACATCGAGCACCGTCTCGAACGAGGACAGGTCCGCTTTCGTGATCCACGTTGCCAGCAACAGGTCCGACGTGCTGATTGGTCCGGGCTTGAGCCGGGTCAGGTGGCCCGTTATGCCGCCTGGACGGCGCCGGTCGACCGGCCGTTGCCGATACCTGCTGGGCAACTGCAGGCTCGCGCCGCAGCTGGTCGAGCAACTCGTCCCCGACTGAACAAGACGAGCAATAGGTCCGGTCCAACAGAAAGGTCTGATGCCGTCGTCATCTGAGATGAATCGAGTACGCATCAGCCTGTCCCTCCGGGTCCGCCCAGCTTTCGTCGGGCCTATCCAGCCAACCAACCGAGCGCCTACACAGTCACAGGGATCTACCCTGAGATGCACCCTTAGCGTTGAGTCAGTCTGTGCCCGCGCGGCGGCAACCGTCCAGAGAGATAGTTGTATAGATCGTCCCCGACTATTGCGATGCGAACGCGAATCGCCTGGGTGTGTGCTTCGGGTGCACCCCTGAGGCGCGCATGTCGCCCCTCCGGAAGGCTTGGGAGTGCACGAGATCCCTCTGTGCCCGAGACAGCGATGGAGCTGCGACATGTTCAGATATCGACTAGCTATTGAGACCAGCGGTTTACCGGGAAAGGCAGAACCGGCTGAGCTCGTGCGACCGGCAGTACAGCACCATGACCCGCGACTCGTTGAAAGGGTGCACAGTCGTAAAGTTGAGAGGTGCGGGCTACGTAGCGCTCTCGCTCGGGCTGGAGCAGCGGTCGCCGCAGTGGTCGGCATGCTTGCCTTGAGCGCAATGATCGCACCTCGAGCCTTCGCCAGCACCGTCCCATGCAATCTGAGCGTATCCGGTGATTTGACTCCGCGTGTGCGAGGCGGCGAGTATCACGCGACGTTTGGGGATCCGGTAACTTTATCGTGGCACGTAGCGACTACTTGCGGCGCTAGAACAGAGATCTACATCAACACGACGTATGCCGCTCAAACAATTTCTAACGTTAGCGACGGCAGTATTTTGGTCTCGCCGGCCGCCACGACTTCTTATCGTCTAAATGTCCGCACTTACCGGCAAGATGGCTCTTCATTCTGGGCTTTCGTCGACACTGAAACGGTTATGGTGGGCCGGGTAGCCGAGTATCGGCGAAACTCCGAGGGTCGAGTGGTTGAATATCGGTTGCACACGTCGGCGGTAAGAACGGCGGCCGGTAGAGACGCGGCAAGGGTTCTGAGCAATGTGAAAGAGGGATATCGCCAATACGCGGCGGGCAAGCTTTTCCGAGTCGACCTCATCCCTCACGGTCTGAAGCTCACTGATCTGCCTGGGTACACCTACTTGCGCGGGGTACACACCATCGACGGACGGCTATACGATGACGTCCGCGGGATTGCCAACGTTCATGAATTGCCGAATGTGGCAGTCGGTGAGGAAGATATCCTTGATGATTCGATGCCGACCAGAGATGGACGTTTTGACGGAAATACCCTCATCCATGAACTTGGGCACATCGTTCTCATTCATTCCACCCCAGGTAATATCAGGACTACTGCGGAATCGATGAGGCAGGCGCAGGTCGAACGTGGCGGAGACTTCGTCGGTGACGACTCGTACACGAGCTTCAATGTTGACGAGTACTTCGCAGAGGCAACGCCTGCTTGGTTCATGCGGCCTCTCGACGAAGATACTCAGCATGAGTACAGCCGACCATGGCTACAAGACAACGACCGACCTCTATACGAGTTGATGAGGGAGGTATATACCTCCTAATTTCCTGAACTATGAGGTTGTTGTATGCATGATGGCTTGATCATGAAAAGATGCTAGGGGCGGAGTGGGATATGCCTGACGCGATCTGCTCTGGCCGCGGAGGTCCTCTGCCGGGGCCCTGGGGAGCCGCGGCGCGGGAGCCGAGCGTTAGCAATCTCGAATGCGTGCGGCGCTGCCGGCAACCTTTGAGACGAGGTCGGCTCAGGCCGTCACGGCGGTCGCGCTCGTCGAACCCGTTGCCCGGCATCAAGGGAGCAGGCAGCTTCAGTTGCGTGCGCGGCAGTTTACGATCGAGGGTTGGATAGTTCGCCCTCGTTATTGCCGGCGACTGCGAGCGTTGCGATGCGAGGGACCACATCACCGCCCCGCCTGCCGAGTGTGTAGACGCAGGGCAGGACCCGAATGCCGCGCGCATGTTTGCCACTCGCTGGTCGGCGGGCGGCCAGAAGTTGGCCTGATAGGCGTTGTGCATCTGGTTGGCGTCGGTTCAGGGCCGCAGTGGGGTGGAGGCGGCGGGCGTGTTCGCGATGAAGCCGCAGTGCGCGCGGGAGGTGTTCCACGCGTTCAATGAGTCCGGGTTCGCGGCGCTGAACCCAGAATGGAGCGGGGGCCGACCGCCTCGGTTCAGCCTCCCCGGTTCGTGAAACCGTGTGCAGGGTCGCTAAGACCCTGCCACCCAAGCTCGGCCGGCTGTTTACGACCTGGAGCCTGTCGAAGCTGGTCGAGTACCTGGCCGAGCACAAGCAGATCAAGATCAGCACCGAGTCGGTTCGCCAGATCCTGCGGGCCGCGGGTGTCAGTTGGCAGGCGACCAAGACCTGGAAAGGCAGCCGGGACCCCGACTTCACGGCGAAGATGGCCCGCATTCTGGATCTGTATGACCATCCGCGGCAGAGGCTCGGGTGGTCTACGTCGACGAGTTCAGCGGGCCGAACTCGTCGACCTATGCCGAGACCGCGACAATGCCGAGGTCTTCGAGGGTGGGCTGTCAGCTGCATGACGATGCTGGCTTCTGCGTCGGGCGGCCCTTCTGGTGTCGGGATAGTTGTGGGCTGAGAGCAACCTCGATCGTGGGAGCACCGCGGGTCGCCTTCCCAGTGTCCGGGCACGACCCGGCCTGTGACTTCGGCGGGACGAGCGCTGATCGAGACCTCGGGGGTGACGAACTTCCCGCGTCCCTGGGTGCAGGCTCGTGGCACTCCAGCGCGCGGCCGGTCCTCAGGCACGCGGTCAACTGCCTGTCCAGTGCACCCAGGCCTTGGATGTAGAGCCCCTGATAGATGGCCTCGTGCGAGATCCGCATCGACTCATCGTCGGGGAAGTCGATCTGCAGCCGGTGGCTGAGCTGTTCAGGGCTCCATGCGGTTCCCCATTGCCGGTCTTTGCTCGGCCGTGCCGACGTCCTTTCCAGGGGACGTTCGGGCCTGGAATAGGCTGGCCCTCAGCGTCGGTAACGGTCCCGCCAAGCCGTTCCTGAACGTAGTCCCTGAGTTGGTCGTTGACGGCAGGCTTGATGACCTTGGGCCTGCGGGCGCGACGTTCGGCATGCCACTGGGCGACCGATGCCCGGTCTTCCAGGCCGCCGCTATGGGTGGCTGCGTTGCGGCGCAGTTCGCGAGAGATCGTCGAGGGACTGCGGCCGATCCGTTCCGGGATCTCGCAAACGCCAAGCTGCTGAGCCTTCAGCAACTGGGCGTTTTCCTCGCGCGCGGCGAAAGACAGGTACCGGCCTGACGGCGCGGCCCAAGGCATAGGTGGTATATCGCCACCTTCACGAAACCATCGAAATCCGATCTATGTCCGCACCTGGGGACGGGGTGGGCCTATCGCGTCGGTGATTGACGGATATTCGAGGAAGGTTGTGGGCTGGGCAGTTGCCGACCGTATCCGCACCGAGCTTGTCACGGCCGTTTGTAAATGGCGCTGTATCGGCGCACACCGACTAGAAATACCATCCTCCATTCCAACTGTGGGAGTCAAGGCACGGGCGAGGAGTTCGTGACCTTCCTGCTCCGACCGCGGCGTCCGTAAATCTGTCGGCCGGGCTGGGATCTGTTTACGACAACGCAGTGGCCGAATCTTTCTGGGCGACCCTGAAGAAGGGGATGTAATCACTTGCAGCCGTCCGATAATATCGATGTACTCAAACGCATCACGTTCGAGTACATTGACGGCTATTGCAATACTTCGAA
Source organism: Streptomyces sp. SID13031 (assembly GCF_010548305.1). Lineage (GTDB taxonomy): Bacteria > Actinomycetota > Actinomycetes > Propionibacteriales > Kribbellaceae > Kribbella. Next base: position 37,912 of record NZ_JAAGLV010000025.1, on the reverse strand, counting down.
GAATCCACTCGTCTTTAGGATATCTGGCATCCGCCGAATACGAAGAAGGATTCACCCCCTAGCGTGGCAATGTTGCATAGCGACAGATAAATCAAGGCGGGAACGCTTCAGTGGTTCATTGGGGGGTGGGTGTGGGGGTTTGTACTGATGTGTGGTTGGGGTTGGTGGCGGAGTGTGGTGTTTGTCTCGTGCCCGTTGGGGTGTGGGTCAGGGGGCTATTGCCCACTCGGCTGGCTGTGAGGAGATTGGCTGTGTTGGTGTCTGCTGCGTTGCGTCGGCGTTGGTTTGTGTTGGGTGTGGTGTTGTCGGTGGTGGCCGGCGGTGTTGGGCAGATGGTGGTGCCGTTGGCGATGGCGGGGGTGTCGGCTGAGGTGGCGCCGTCGTTGCCTGTGGGGGTGGGTTTGGTTGTGCCGGCTGGTGCGGTGGGCAAGGGCGCGGAGGCTGGGTATCTGCCGGGGCAGGTGAAGGTATCGACGTCGGGCGAGGCGGCGTATGACGTTGCGTTGGACGTGCCGGCGGGGCCGGGGGGTTTGCAGCCGTCGTTGGGTCTGCATTATTCGAGCCGGGCGGGTAACGGTGTGGCGGGTGTGGGCTGGTCGGTGTCGGGGTTGTCGGCGATCGGTAGGTGTGGTGAGACGGTGGCGTCGGAGGGGCGGCAGACGGGGGTGTCGTTCCGTAACGCTGATTCCTCGGAGGGGGATGGGGACCGGTTCTGTCTGGATGGGCAGAAGTTGGTGGCGGTCGATGGTGTGTATGGGGCGTCGGGGACGGAGTACCGCACGGAGACGGAGTCGTTCACAAAAGTTTTGTCGGGCCCTTCGGACGGCTCGGGGCCGACCTGGTTCAAGGTGTGGTTGAAGGATGGCCGGGTTCGGGAGTATCAGCCAAAGGCTGCGCCTCGTTGGTCGGCGAATGTGTCGGGGTTTACTTCGGGTGCCGCGGTGCGGTTCGCGTATCCGGTCACGCAGGAGTCGGATCGGTCGGGGAATGTGATCGATTACTCCTACATTTTGACGTCGCCGGGGACAGCGCCGGGTGTGGAGTTGCTGCTGGACAAGGTGTCGTATTCGAAGCTTTCTGGAGCGGAGCGGCTTCGGTCGGTCAAGTTCAATTACAGTGAGAAGCGCGCTGATGAGTCGTTCTCGTGGATGTCGGGTGTGAAGCTCGAGCAGAAGCGGCTGTTGACGTCGGTGGTGATGGCGGGGCCGAATCCGGCTGTGTCGCAGGAGTTGTGGCGGTACAGCCTGGGCTATGACGACACGGGCAGCAGCGGCCGGTCCCGGCTGGTGAGGGTGACCCGGTGTGGTGCGTTGGGTGGGTGTGGGTTGGCGCGGACGTTCAAGTACAGCGAGAACGCGCTGTCGTTCCCGTCGCAGGTGGTGGAGCCGGCGTTTCGTCTGGATCAGTACGACTGGTGGGGCTGGACGCGTGTGACGGGCCGGTTGTCTCCGATTCAGGCGGCTGACTACAACGGTGACGGCGCGGATGATCTGCTCTACAACTTCGGTGAGGGCCTTGGTTTGCGGGCCGCGATGAGCGGCAAGGCCTGTGATGATCCGGGGTGCACGCCCACGCTGATTACCCCGTTGGCGGAGGTGAGCGCTGTCGGGGGTGCTCTGGGTAGGGCTGCTTTGGCGTTCAGCCGGCCGGTCGATGCGGATGGTGACGGTGTGGCGGAGTTGTACGTGGGCAGTTCGGAGGTTGACGTTCACGGTAATCCGGTCGAAAGGGGCAACGGTCTTCTGGGGCACTGGGACAATGACCTGGACAGGTTCGTCGAGGGCGGTAGCCGCGGCTTCGATCTCCCGGCCAACGAGTTTGGGGGCCGGGACGACTTTGCTGACTTCGACGGTGATGGCCGGCCCGAGATCCTGCACCGCGACGGACCCCTCGACATGCACCTGAACCAGGGCAGCAGCTTCAGCGACACCGGACTGCACACGCCCCTCGCAGGTGACAATTCGCTGGTCGATGTCAACGGAGACGGCCGCGCGGATCTGATCTCGGGGAAGGCGGTTGCCGGCGGGACCACGGGGCAGGTCTGGGGTTTGAAGGACGACGGCAGCGCCCACACCGAGAACTTCACCGGCGGCCGTTATCCGATGCGTATGACCGATGGTGAGAACAACCCCACCGATGACGAGGTGCAGTACGGCGACTTCAACGGCGACGGTCTGCAAGACGCACTAGTGGCCGCCTGGACTCGAGGGTTCGGCGATGATGGTCCTGTCAACACGTTGTATATCCGGTACAACACGGGCAACGGTTTCGGGCCGGAGGTGAAGTTCACCGACCTTCCTCATTGGATCAGCTCGGCAGACCTCAAACCGGACAACGGTCTGCGGGTCGCGGACATGGACGGTGACGGCCGTTCGGATGTCGTGGTGTTTCACGGCGAGGCGAACAGCAGTGTGCCGGTGTCGTGGAGTTGCGGTCCGGCCGCCTTCGTGGGTGCGACGATTCTGTTTGCCAAGGGCGGATGCCAGGACGTGACCGGTCCGACGCCGGCCTACGATAGTTGGGCTTACTCTCAGATCGGTGATTTCGACGGTGACGGCCGGCCCGACTTCGTTTCCTTCCAGGGTGACACCGGTGGTGATCCGGCCGCGTCGACGGAACTGCGTCTGTTTGAGAACCGCAAGACCGGCGGCCCGGCCGCAGGGCAGGGGTCAGACTTGCTGATGGAGGTCTCCGACACCCCGGCGAACGAAGCCAACACGGCCAAGTGGCTGCGGGAGAAGGTGACCTACTCGACTGACTGGTCCGACGAGAAAAACGCCGCCTACCACGGGCCGCCGGTCACGTTCCCCGCGGTGCGAGTGCGGGCCGCGGGCATGATGGTGGTTCGCGCGCTTGCGTCCTGGGGGGTGGCGGACCCCGCTAACACGGCGGACATCGCCGCCCGCAAGCACATCACGGAGTACTCGTTCGAGAACCCGGTGAGGGATGTGCAAGGGCGCGGGTTCCTAGGGTTCAGTCAGATGCGCGTGTGGGAGCCGCAGCGCCCGGCGGAGACGGTGACCACGTTCATCAACTCCACCCCCGAGACTGACCCCGACCAGCCTGCGCGGCACTGGTATCCGCTGGCGGGGTTGGCCAAGAGCGTCCGCACGGCAGTGCCGGTGTTGCCCAATCCGCCGGAGGACAACCAAACGAAACTGCCAGCGGTCCGGGTCAAAATCACAACCAACAACTTTGAGTCGGTGAAGCTGAATGGTGGCCGTACCCACTACACCCGGCCGGAGAACTCCGTACTGCCGGCGTGGAGCAGCGAGGTCCACGAGTGGGAGCAGGCAGCCAGCTACGACTCGAATCTGGACGCCGACGCGAACCCTCGCCCCAGAACCCACATCTTCAACCTGTTGCCGGCCGCAGGCCCAGGATCCCAGCACTTCCGGCACACGCAGTCGGCCAGCCAGAGCGACGACTACGGCAACGTGACGCGCTCGGAGAGCGTGGTGGAAGGTAAAGATGCGTCGCAGGACGGGGGGATGTCGCGGTCGGTCACCGAATTCGACCACGCTCCTGCTCGGCTTGCGGCGTGGCAGTTGTCGATCCCGAGAAAAACCACGACGACGGTGTCGGAAGACCATACGGCACCGACCGGAGAGCTGACCCGGACCAGCACGGTGGACTACGAGTTCGATGCTTTGGGCCGGCCGACGAAGGAGTGGACGGCAAAGGCGTCCACAGATCCGGACCTGAAGAAGACCGTGTCCACCATCTACGGCACGAGCGGTGAGGTGACCTCGGTCCGGCAGGAAGCCGAGACCGCGAACACTCCTGCCCGTCAGGTCAACTACGAGTACACGCCGCTCACGGGCGGCCCGGATGAGAAGATCTTCCCCACCCAGGTGTGGTCCCCGCACAATGTGACGGCCTACCGGCCCAGCGTCTGGACCGTGTGGCATCCCGGTTACGGGGTGGCGCTGGTGACGCTGGACATCAACGCGGCCAAGTACATGAGCACGCATCCGGGTGAGAATTTCGCGTCCACCACCAAGTACGACGACCTGGGCCGGGTGGTGGAGCAGACCGCGCCGGGCGAGTCGGCGATCACCACCGCCTACGCGCAGCGCACCGACGCCTATGGCGGCGTGAACGGGACCGTGATGACCACGACCCGTGGCCTCGAGGAGGCCAAGACCTATTCAGACAACCTCGGACGCCCGATCAAGGAGGCGTCGCGGTCGTTGGACGGCGCGCTGGTGGCCAGCGAGTCGCAGTATGACGTGCTCGGCCGGGCCACGGCCGTGAGGCGCCCGTACTTTGTCGGCACCGGCGGGGCTCCGCAGTGGATCACCACCAGCTTCGACAGCCTGGACCGGCCCCGGGTCACCACACACCCAGACGGCACCACGACCGAGCAGACCTACCCGGGCGTGTTCGAGACTCGTGGGTTCGATGAGAAACGCAACGAGTCCTACACCGTGACCGACCTGAACGGGCGGACCGTGACCTCCGGCACCGTGCCCGCACCGGGGACGGGGGCGGATGTGGTCACCACGTTCGTCCAGGGCCCCAGCGGCGTGCTGCGCACCGTGGACCCGAAGAACACCACGTCCACGACCTATGACGTGCTCGGGCGGCTGAAAGAGGTCACGGACGCGAACACCGGCACCATGCAGTACCGGTTCAACAGCTTCGGCGACATCCGGGAAAGCATCCACGTGCAGTCCCGCAACCGGCAGGTCTTCGCCTTCGACGACCAGGGCCGCACCACAGATGTCGCCGACTACGCCGACTCAACGCTGTCCGGGCAGACCGCGTTCCGGTTCGACACCAGCGCCAACGGCATCGGCCGGCTCGGCTACACCACCAGCCGCGACGGGATCAACACCACCTACCGCTACGACGCCGCCGGCCGCCCCGCCGGCACCGACTACAACGACGCCGGAGCCCTGTTCAGCACCGACCTCACCTACACACCGGCTGGCCGGCCCGACACTATCGCCTACCCGAGAGTCGCCGGCCGCAGCGACCGGTTCACGGTGAAGTACACCTACACCGGCTACGGGCATCTGTCCGAGATCACCGACGCCAGCCCCGGCCGAACCAGCCAGAGACTGTGGAAGACCCTCGGCCTCAACCCCGACGGGAACCTCACCTCCGGCAGTTCCAGAGGCGGCCTGATCACCACCGTGCGCGACTACGAGCCACTGACCGGGCGGCTCAGCAAAATCACCGACTCCAACGGCACCAACCCGGCCAAACTCACCGAGACCGGCTACCACTACTGGCCCAACGGCCTGCTCAAGCAGCGTGACGACATCGCGGGTCACCGCAACGAGACCTACACCTACGACAACCTGTCCCGGCTGACCGGCTGGACCCTGACCCCGCCCACCGGCCCAGCCCGGACCACCGAATACGGCTACGACCCGTCGGGCAACCTCGGCCAAGTCAAACGCGACGGTCTCGTCACCGAAACCAACAGCTACAACCACACCGAACACCCCAACGCGATCTCCGGACACGTCGCCGGCGGCCTCACCTCCAGTTACGGCTACGACACCCAAGGCCGCCAAACCTCCGGCGCCGGCCGCGCCCTCACCTACAAAAACCTCAGCCTCACCCCCGACACCATCACCAAGGCCGGCACCACCTGGAACCTGACCTACACCGCCGACGGACAACGCCTCAAGAAAACCTCCGCCACCCCCGCCGGCATCACCGCCACCACCTACATCGGCGACCTCTACGAAAAACGCGTCACCCCCACCGGCACCAGCCACGTCTTCCACATCAACGGCCCCACCGGACACCTCGCCCAAACCACCTACACCGGCACCACCGGCAACACCCTCGAATACACCCTCAACGACCCCCAGCAATCCACCACCACCGTCACCACCAGCACCGGCACAAACCCCCAACACATCTACTACGACCCCTTCGGCAAACGCATCAACACCGACAACACCGCAACACCCGCCCTACCCACCGGCATCACCCACGCCTACACCGGCCACGAAACCGACGACGAATACGGCCTCATCAACATGAAAGGCCGCCTCTACGACCCAGAAACCAAACGCTTCACCACCCCCGACCCCCACATCACCAACCCACTCAACCCCCAAAACTGGAACCCCTACAGCTACGTCAACAACAACCCCACCAATCTCACCGACCCCACCGGCTACGACGTCGGCTGGACCGGAGGCGGAACCACCGGCTACGGCAGCACCGGCTACACACAAGGAACCACCAACAGCGAAGGACCCAGCAGCCCAATCTCCTTCGGCACCTGGAACCTCAACACCCCCACCCCGACCCCCACCCCCGCAATCTCCGACAACACCAACTACAACGAACCAACAACAAACCCCCAGGAAACTAATAACCCAATTGCCATGGCCGCCGCCGGACTCGCAGTCAAAATCTTCTGCGGATCAGAGTGCAGCGCCGCCAACGCACCGGAAAGCCCGCAGACCGCGAACGAGGAATCCCTCACCACATACGACAAACTGAAGAACGCACACACCACGGCAACGTCCATCTTCGGAACACTCAAGAATAAGCTAGTCAACATGGTCCAACGCGAACTATTTCCAGGTCCTCAGTATGCGAACCAAAATTCTGAGTCTGGCTCGGATGACCCTGAGTATGAGGAGTGGTTGTGGGCGCAGAAAACCGTAGAGGGAGTCGCTGGGTTCCCGGATGCGGCTTGTGGCGCCTGCGCAGTGGCGGTCGACATGCGTATTTCGGGACAGGACCCGGCGGCAGTTGCAAGGCTGACGGATTATGTTCGGCCGGTAGACATGCCGAATGTGCTGAAAATATTGCCCGACCGGATCGTATCCATGACTGGTCGTGATGGCGTGAGTGACCAACTTATGCAGATGGGCGAAGGCGCGCGGGCAATCGTATACGGCGAGAGTAAAAATATTGTTGGACACTGGTACAACGCCGTTGTCCGTAATGGACGCGTCGTCTATCTCGACACTATGACGGGTCCTTATGTTCCGACAGTATACGGAGATCGGATGCAGGCGATATTTCTGCAGCCCGGGGAACGTCTGGCGCCCAGATCTGGGTGGTGACAAGTGAGCCGCCCCGCCTTTGGTTGATGTCCTGATGTGCCCGGAAAATCGCGGAGCCGGCTTGCTGGATTGCAGGACTACGGTCAATCTGGGTGGCGCTGGGGTTAGTCGACAGAACTGAGAGCCACACCGACTGGTTCGACTTCAGCACAGCGCTGATTGGTTCCAGCAGGGCCGGGGAACGGTGGATCGGCCTGGAGGTGAGGAAGCCGCAGTCGTGGCATTCCTGGCCTCGCCGGCGGCGAACCACGTCACCGGGCAGGCCGTCCACGTCAGCGGCGGAGCAGCACGAGCCCGGCTGCTGTTGTACCAGCGGACCTAGTCGGAGGTGATGGACTCGAGCTGGCTGAGGCCGGTCAGGGGTCCGCGGCGAAACGGTGAGCCGTCGCGGAGTACAGGGACCTTGTTGATGCCGGCCAGCGGGGCAGCTCGATGCGAAGCGTCGACTTGCCGCCACGGCGTACCCGTAAGTAGAGACCATAACTTCTACATTGAGGTTTTCTCACCGGGTGCCTCGTTGTAGGTGGAGTAGGACGAGTGCTGCGGCTGTGACCGTGCCGATTCGCCAGGGGTCGACGGTGATGCGTTTGAGCAGGGCGTTTGCCCGTTCGGCGGGTGCAGCCCCGCGCCACGAATCAATCGCTTGCTGAAGACCGGGGTTATCGAGGCGTTCCGACGATCAGGAGGCTCTGACGTAAGGGTTCTTGGTGGGGGGACTGCCCGCATGTTTCGCCGTTGGTTATCAATTATCGTGGTGGCAGTGCATTAGTGAGCCTGGGAAGTGGTCCCGAGTCGGTGCGCTACCGGATATAGGAGTTGCATTGTCTAAGATCAGGCTTTTGCGCCGAGGAATCATCGGAGCACTCGCAGGTGCGGTGATTGCTATTCCGCTTCTCTCCGCTCCAGCAAGTGCGACGGAAATTGGGATTCTGCGGATCAAACAGGTCACTCGTTACGCCTTGGATGATAATTTCGGTTTGGATTCGCTTTATGCCGTGACATTCATTGGAGATCCGAATTCGGGTGCTGTCACCTCTACCACGAAGGTCTTCATCCCTTACAGCGGACCCAACACCTGGAATCCCAATGTGACCATCGGTTACGTCCCGGCGGGTGCGATCACCTTCACGGCCCTGGTGGAGGAGGATGCCGCCAATGATCTGTCCGGCTCAGATCTTGCAAACATCAGGAGCTCCATGGCGTTCTGGTATTCCGCTGACTTTGCCCGAATGGCGGCTCCAGTATCTTCGGCCAACCATATGACGCGGGACCAGATGATTGCTCACATGCGGGAAGTCCTGCGCTCCCAGGTTATTGCCGCGACCGAAAGTGGCGTCGGTGGTGACGACGTACTCGGCGGCAGCTATGCCACGGTCTCAGGCGTAGGGCTCCTATCTCCCATGCGTTTCAATGACGGTGGAGACTACGTCATCACTCTCGGCGTTGATTAGAAGTTGCCTGTGTTTTTGCTGTAATGTGTGAAATAGGCGGTCCCGCCCAGAGACAATTGGGCGGGGCAGTCTATTTTGTCGAACTGGCGCCGAGTAGTTCGCGCGCTGTGGAGTTCGGGGGAGACTGGTCGCCAATTTCAACACGTTCGGCGGACTGGCGTGGGTGCTCTGCGGCTTGACTCGTCACCAGCGTGTAGGAGTGGTCGGCGCTCAGCGCGAGGAGTTGGTGACGCAGGACCGGCTGGGACACATCGCGGGTGTGAGTGAGAATGTTGAGGCGAAGCATGCCGATGACCTGGTCGGCCTCGATGCCGAGGTGCCGAGCGGCACTCCCCACGGTTACCCCAGCCACGGCGCAGATCGGCCAGGGCAGCTACCTCGTCGCGGCGTAGCGGGAACTCCGAGTCGTGGACTCGCAGCAGACCGGCTTTGATCAATCGTCGTTCGCCGGTCGGTTTGAGGTCGAGCACAGTACCGGCCTCTGCCAGGGTCATCCACTGATCGCAGCCGGCCCCGACAAGGTCGGACAGCATCACTCGCCTGATCCTGGTGCCGCGGACCGGTAGATGCCCGGCCCGGGCCACACGGCGGACCCGTTCTTGGCTGACTCCCAGCAGGACCGCCACCTGTGCGGTAGTGGGCAGCGGATCGTCGACGTTGACCGGCTCGCCGATCAACCCCTCCAACCGGCGCCGGAAGTCCTCGTCCAAGCCACCCGGCATCGTGACCTCCTACGAACAAGATGCCTACCACACGAACGAAAGCGCCAAAGGCAGTCGACTGACTCCGAGCTGGCCAGATCTCAGACATCGGCTGCGGAGCTCTGGGCCGAGGGCCGGCCCTGCATCGTGACGCTCGACCGGAGTCGCGTTGTTCAGGTCGGGTTGCCGATGGCTTCGAGTGGTGTCGGCAAAGGAAGAAGCCGATAGCGCAGCCTGACCTGCTCCCGCGCAACGTCGACTCGTGGCTCGTCGTTGTCCGCCTACCTATTGTTCGCGCAGCTCTTGATTGGGGTGCTACTCCGGGTGCATCCCCGGATGAACGGCGAGTGCTTTTGGGGGAGATTGGCAAGGGAGACAAAGTCTAGGAGATGCCACGAATCCAAGGGGAAAACATGTCGAAGCACCGCGTACTCGCGAACCTGGTCAGTGCACTTCTTGTTGCTGCGGGAGTCGGCGCCAGCGCGGCCGCGGCCGCGCCCTCGTCCTCGGCTCACATGAACTGTGATTGGTACGGCTGGTATGAAAATTCGACTCGTGTCGCCATTCCGGATGGTCCGTCTGGGGAGGTCTCTTCTCCTATCCCGGTCACTGGGCTGTGTGGCTCTGCAGCGATGGTCACTGTCAACATTGAAGTGAGGCACAGTTTTCGGGGCGACCTGCTCATCGACCTGGTCGCTCCTGACGGCACTTCGTACCGGGTCAAGAGCCCGAGCGGCTGGGATTCGGCGGATGATGTTGTCGGCACGTACCGAGTCCGGGTGGTGGGTGGAGATCCCACCGGCACATGGCGACTCCGAGTCAAGGATGTATGTGCGGCCGACACCGGCCGTATCGAGAAGTGGAGCTTGGAGTTTTGAGCCTAGGTGCTCCCATGGTGGCGCCGTGGATGACGCTTCCCCATCACGGCCTACCGTGAGGCTCTCTATCGTCCGCGGATCTCGGCGAGAACCCGCACGGCGTGATCGCTGCGAACGGTCCCGGTCAGCTACCATCCGAGCCGCTACCGCGTCGACCTCGCTGACCGTCGCGCCGGCGGTGACGGCAACGTCTCGAGCGTGCTGGGACATGTGACCGCGCTGGATCCCCATGGTTGCGAGTGCTCGGATCGCTGCCAGATCTTGGACGAGCCCGATGGCGATGATGTGATTTCGCCTCAACTCCTGGGCAGTACTGACACCCAGCAGCGAGACAGCCGCTTTCGCGACGGGGTGCACTCGCGTGGCCCGCCGACCAAGCCGATCGCCATCGGAAGCTCGAGACTGCCGACAGGTTCCCGCGTTGATCTTTGTCGAAGCGAGACAGCGAGGTACACAGACCATGCTCGTTGACGGCGTGAGCATGAGCGCCGGCCTCTACGGCTCGGGTGTCGTTTCCAGTGGCGAGGACAACTGCCGTGACGCCGTTGAGGATTCCTTTGTTGTGCGCCACTGCTCGATAGGGATCGGAATCAGCCGGTGCGGCTGCATGCAGGATGTCGTCGACAACCCTTCGCCGCCCAGCGATTCGGCATCGAACACTGCGCGTGCTCGGCACAGGCGGAGGTCTGCCTTATTGCTGAGGATGCGCAAGAGCAACCGGCCTTCGGAATGCTCACCGATACGGTTAGCGATGGCTTCGGCCATGCTGTTCAAGACGTTCGCCCCATGACATCGCGGACATCTACCGCGAGGTGCACGACGACGTACCTGCCGCGTCGGGTGTCGCGACTCGGGCGATACGGGCAGCGCTACTGACTGCGGCGATCACCGAAGGCTCTTCAGTTGCCATCGGCACCAGATAGTCACGACCGTTGACCATGAGGTTTCGTTGCAACACCCAGCGGGGGTCCAAAGACTCCGATCGCATTTTCCACCATGAGGTCATTGTCGACGCGGATCTGGTCGAACTGGCTGGTGAGGCTGCCGATCTGTGCCCGACCGAGGCAATCTCGGACTGATGTCCGCTCCTTGAGCCTTTCACACCAACAGAAACCCGCCGTCCGTCAGGATCGGCGCGCCAACGATGAAAGATGAATCTGGCCCGCACAAGAATGCGATCACCGCAGCCTGCTCGGCAGGTGTGGCAAATCTGCCGATTGGATATTTGGCCACCAGGCTGTCATACAGGCTCGGGTTCCCTGCTTTGATCATGTCGGCCATGTCGGTCTGCGTTCCGCCGGGGCATAGTGCGTTGATTCGGATGCCGTTCTTGATCTCTTCGTGAGCGGCTGTGTAGGTGAGCCCGAGTCCGGCGTGCTTGCTAGCGACGTACGGGGCAACAGCGCCGGCCGCGCGCAGGGCGCCGGTCGACAGCACATTCACGATCGCGCCACCGTTGTCACGCATCACCCTGATCTCGGCTTGGAGACAATAGAACAACCCATACAAGTTGGTCTGTATCACCTCGTCCCATACCCGCGGATCAAGATCAGCGGTGGAGGCTCCGGGGTCGCCCAGGATCGCCGCGTTGTTGACAGCAATGTCGAGGCCGCCACCCCACGCGACGACTTCGTGCACCATTCCCTCGACACTGTCTCTGTTCGAGACATCGGCGCAGACGAAGACGGCTTGACCGCCAGTGTCCCGGATTTGTTCAACCACGGCTTGGGACTGCTCATCGCGACGTGCAACGACTGCTACCCGGGCTCCCTGCCGAGCTAGGTGTCTGGCTGTCTCCGCGCCGATGCCACCGCTAGCGCCGGTCACCAGGGCTACTTTGCCGTCAAAAGTGCGTTCCATGTCGTCTAATCCTCCAAGTTCAGCGAGCGCTGAGGGCCGGCCATTTGCCTCACTCACGACGGCTCAAACTCATCGTCGCGGACAGAGTCGGCAGGCTGCATTGGGGTCGGACCCTAATCACCTGAACGGGTGGGAAGCACAGGCAGTAGGTCTAGGCAGCTCGCGAGACTCCAACGGTCGAGTTGTCGAAGGTAGGCCTGCTGACTTCAGCGCTCACACCGCTGCCAAGGATCAGCTGCCGACGTACGCCGTGAGCATCGATACGAGACGGGTAGATTCGCCCGTTGATGGCTGCGCGCCACAGCATCGCCTCACGGTAACCCCCGTGCACGTCTACAGCGATGTGGCCACCAATTCGAGGAAGCAAGCAGTACGTCGTGTCGGCGAGTTCTGGGTGGGCGGTAACGAGGCGCTGTATACATGCCAGATCGTCAGCCATGGTGCTTACGAGACCCTTCACCGCTCACCTCACTAGGTACTACTGCTGAGACCGGCCGGTGCCGGTAGTCGGGGGGCATGCGGCACCGGCCGGAGCTGAGTTGACGCCGTCAGGCTGCTGATGACCGATTGTCGGGATGGTCGATCAGTCGACCACCAACAGCGAGAATGGCCCGCGCGTGTTGGTTCCTGTGGTGCCGACAGAGCGCCAACACTCCAGTAGCGAGCTGTGCCAGCGCCTGTGCCCGAGCACCACACCGATCACAGACGTCAGACCCGCTAGGGGTGCATTTCGCGGTGAGATCGATGGCGTTCATGGCGCCTCCTGGATGGGTTCGTTAGCGTCCTTGACACCACGATGCCGCCGCTCAGCAGAAGATCGCATTAGGGCGGTACCCCAAGCGCGGGCCCCAACCTCGGTCTCTGGCTACCCCAGGTATGCCGCACTGAGCCTCGGCCGCGGGCTTTCGCGCAAGGGTGGAAGACGGCCCACAGCACGCTGGGGCTCCTTGGGGGCCTGCTTTGGGGTCCGCCCGGATGTCGCTTCGCGGTCCAGGGGGGACTCTGAGAACGTCAGGCAGGCTCCCACCCATTGGTCGTGATCTGTGATGGCCCCACTTGGAACTACATCAGCTTCGCCGGCGCACGCTCGAGTTGGCGATGCAGACATCGCCCACGCGATGCTCTTGCCGCGGTACTACGCTCCGTCCGCACTCGTCGAACCGCAACCGCTCGATCTCGCTGTAGGCACAGCATGAGCGGCCCGCTCGATGACTCGGTGCGTCCGAGCAGTGATCAGCATCTGAGTGCAGCGCCCAGTGACCTGGAATCCTTGAACAGGTTGCTAGCTATCGAGAACGGCTTCCTCGGCGCGGTTGATGAACGGCCTGTGCTGATCGAGGTTTACGACTTCGGGCGCCTGGTGTTCTGTCGCTGTTGTGGGTACGACGCGGTCGCCACGACAGTCCGGCGCGCACTGTTCGAGCAGTATCGGCACACCAGAGTCTGCGGCGAGGCCCTCCGCTCTGAAGCTGCCTGGGAGCGACCATGAACGTGGCGCGTGCCATCGCGGTGCCTCTTGCCGTCCTCGTTGTGCTGATGATGGCTGGACTTCCTGCTGCTATGTGGTGGGCTGATGGAGAGGAGCCCAGGGAGGCCGCTAGGCCCACCCATCACGGCTCCTCTGGTGCCACGGCAGTGCGATCAGATTCGCAATCGTCAACTCGGGCAGGCCGAAGCGTCGAGATCGTGTCCTCAACTGATGGCTCGATTCGTGGCCTGTCTCGACGTCTGGGAGGGTCGTAGTGATCGGCTCACTTGTCGGCCGGGTACTGGCCCGCCTGGTAGCCCAAGGTGTCGACCAGTCGGCCGAGGAGTCTGACGATGACAGGACGACACCTGCGGCCGTCGAACAATCCATCCGGAATGTTCGCCGGCTAGCTCGAGGTGATGGGTGATCCCTTACCGCTCCATCTCGCACGACTGATTGAGGTCGAAGTCGCGTCATCCGAGAGCGAGTCGGTCGACCATCGCGGCGAGCTGTTCTGGACACTCTTCCACGAGTAGGTAGCCACCGGGGTGACAGTCTCCATCTCGATACCCAGCTTTGCGTCTGGCAGCCTGGGCGAGTCGCTCTGATGGCAGAAAACGTCGTGCTTGCCTGAGGCAAGCAGGGTAGGAGTGGCATCGGCCGCGATCGTCGCCTCACCGGGCGCACCGCTCGAACGGGAGTGCCGTGCGACCAGAGTCATCCAGTCCACCAGTTCAGGCCGGTGATCTCGGCCGGCTGGTCGAGAGCGCGATCGCTCCGCCGAACGAGTGGCCCATGAGCACCAACGGGCCGCGCCTGTCCGCCGCGAACTCCGTGACGGCATCCAACCAGGCGCCGTACCAGTCCAATCCGTGCTCGCACGGATTGCGCTCGTCCGAGCTGAGCCCAGGCTGGCCGGGTACGTCCGGCATGATCACTCGGTGCCGTCGGGAAAGGGCCAGGCCAAGGGGCCAGGGAAGCCGCGGCGTTGAAGTTCCTGCCCGGTACGAAGACGACGGTAGTCGTGCCGGAGCCGGCGACTACTAGATGTGTCTCGGCTCCGCAGAGGTGCGATACGACCCGCTCGTGCGGAACCGGCCACGTTTCGAGCTGACCAGCGCACCATTGCCGCACGATGTCTCGGCCCGCAAGGCTGCGGTAGATCGACTTCATCGGCTGCACCTGCCATAAGACCTGACAGGCGTTGGTAAGGAGTGTGGCCAACCGCCCGACCATGACCGCACTGGCCAGGAAGGCTTTGAGCATCGTGCTTCCTCTTTCGGTCGACAGAACAGACAGTTCATAAGTCTGTCTGAATGGTCGAGCCAAGCCGTTGTCGTCCGCGTCAGGGCACCCCCTACGTACCCCCCCATCCATCGATACTGCCGTGTCAGCGATTCATGGCTGATGTGCTGCCGATTGTCGGGCCTTGCCCTGGGGGCCTGGCCCCAAGGCGAAGATCGGCAGTGAGCCATACCGTACGGCGAGAACCTAAGGACCCGTCGCGCCAGAACATAGTCAGAATGGAGCTGGTATGCGGACACGACTCTTCAGGCACACGTGCGTGGTGGTGGCACTCGGCATCGCAGGATCCCTGCTTCACATGAGCCCGGCAGCGGCCGATCCGCCCTGCGTGCCACTCGCGCCCGGCCGTATGTCTGGTACCGGGGACGTGGAATCGTCCTGTTACATCGTGCAGACGACTAGCAGGCACTGGTCAGCGGTCGCCCTGAAGTCGGAGCCCTGGCCGGAGAGCGGCGGCGTCGAACTTTCGCTACAACGTAGGCGGCATGTACTTGATGCCCGACATGCATGGCTCCCCGACAGGTGTGAGTGTAGGAGTGCGGCCGTGGCATCCATGCCCTACAGGCCGACTGACACAGGAACCAGAACCCTTCGCTACACCGCGCCACGCAGCGGATGGTATGGATTCGTCCTCACCAATGAGCGGGTCCCGCGTTCACCCCTGACCTCTGACACCTATCTGCAGTACCGGCGTGTGGCTTGTTGAAAGCTTCTGCTGCCTGAGGAGATTTGGTGAGGCTGTCCTGACGTCTGCGGAAGTTGTCGTCGCGGCTCGCCCGGCGGCTCTCAACAGAGAGCCGCCGGGCTCGATGACGCTGAACCGATCGCGGTCGGCCTCGTCGCCGTTGCTACAAGAGAGGGCTCGTGTCGTAGATGCGGTAGATGACGAGGCTGTCCGACCAGTTCCGAAGGCTCCATTGAGATACTCCCTGATCTTCCGACATATCGGTGTCGGGAAGCCATTCCGAAGAGCATTCATAACTGGTGGCGCTGACCTTTGTCAGTGTGCAGCTTGGCATTGCGCTCACACTTCCTGGGTCTACCTGGATCCGCCCGGCGAATCGAAACGGGAAGCTCGGGATTGCACTGTCGACATGAAAACTCAATGTCGTGCGCACTGTCACCGCGCCCGAAGGCTCCGCGGTCTGCTTTTCGATACACATAGCAGATCGGACGCCGCGTGCCGCCGGTTGATATGGGCCGCATACTCCGGAGATGCTGCCCCCGGACGGTCCGCCCCCTGCTTCCGCCGAAATTGCCGGCCCGACTAGGGCGACACCGGCGACGATTGGTGTCGCAATTGTGAAGCGAAACAGCTTTTTCCGCACGGTAGCATACTTTCCGTTTGAGTGAACATCGTAAATTCGGTGTCACTCTACTTGTCTGGAGGTGTAAGTGGGCGTGAGATCTCCCCCTGCCGTCACCCAAAGCTTTACCTCTACCGACCGCCGGCGCCGCATACGGGGTTAGTTGCGAAGTCTGATGCGCGTCACCTGCGCGAGACTGATCTGGCAAATAGTTCGACGCGGAGCAGTTCGCTGTCCTAGAAAGCGCCAGTAAAGTGATTGGTGATCATTTCGACGCCGTACGCGCACGCGCCGCGGATTGTCATGCACGTGTGGTCTGCTTGATGAGGCAGCGGCGCCTTGTGGCCGCAGGTATTCAGCTGTCGCGCTGAGGCCGAGCGTCACGCTCTCGTCTGACAGTACTTGGTTGTAGAAAGTCTCGCCGACCGCGGCGGTATAGACCCGCTCCAATCCGGTCAGCGGGTTCGCTGCACAGCCAACCTCAGAGGACGGGCGCCGCACAGCCAGCGGAAGAGCGCCTCATCGTCGTTGTCAGGCTGGTCGCTGAAGACAACCTGCACGGTGGGCCGATGGTTCACGTTCCAGCAAACGGGCGATCGCTGCTGGTGCGGCTCATGTGGCCTGCGGATGGGTGGCATCTCTGCCGGCTACCAAACCAGCTTGCCGTCGCGCCGGACATCTATCGCTAGGGTGCCCCTGACCCAGACCCCCGATTGTTGGATCTGGGATTCCGCGGCCCGGCACTCTGTCACGACTGCTCAGGCGGACTGTTCCGACAAAAGCCTGGGGGTGGGATAGGGGGTGGGGCCCGAGTAGGTCTTCGTCAGCGATCAGGCATCTTGTCTATGGCGCTGGAACACGAAGGCGCGCGACGTCGACCGTCGGGGCGCGGGGCGGTGTCTCGGCAAGTGCTATCGGCTCTGCGTTCCGGTCCAGCTCCTCGCGATGCTGGTCTCCTCCGAGTATCGCGATCCTCGGCGGCCGCCGCGCGTGCGCGGCGGCCGCCGGCTTTGCGGGTCTTAGGTGAGTCTCGAGGTGCACGTGACCGCGGTCACCTTCGTGTACCTCAACGTGAACGAGTTGTAGACCTGCGGCTCCGCTGTGTATCTACAGTAATACATGCCGTGGCTCGGCGCGGTTGCGTAATGGTAGGCAGCCGCATCGGACTCGGATGAAAGCACTCCTGTTATCGACCTGTCCCAGTCGCCCCACATCGGCATTCCCTCCGGGATGACTTTCTCTTCGAAGCACCCTGCGGTAGTGGATAGGGCTGGGAGATGAAACTTCTATTTCTGTTCGTGAACGTAACCAGCGAATCGCGGACCTCGTTCGATTCTGTGAACCGGACGCTGAAATTGGCCATCGAAGACCCTGGCCCCGCCCGCGCCTGCTCGAAGGATTGAAGCATGATGCTCCGTTGCGCTGCCTCTGTCGCGCTCCGTCCCAGTGCCCAGGTGTCTGAACCCACCTCGCTGTAGGTACCTAGTGGTGGCATCTTGTACTCCAGCGTCCAGTCGCCGGCATATATACGGGTTGCGTCGCGATCTCGACGCCGAGACGATCACGGATGGTGGACACGCTGTGAAACACGATTGTGTGTCCGGTGTCAGACACGCGACCAGGATTCCGTGGGCAACGACCCCGTTGGCAGCGGCGATTGAGTAGATCGGTGCGCCAGAATCTCCCTGAATTGCGAGAGCTACCGAGAAGTTCGTCGCTGACATCAAGTTCCAGGTCCACCCATCGGGCTGGTGCATAGCCGTCAGGCCGGCTGAACAGTTGCGTTGCACTGCGCGCCGAAGTTGATCCCGCTCACGCAGACGCGGTCGCCGGGAGCGGGGTCAGCCGCTGCTACCACTGGACCCTGCATGACATCCTCTGTGCCCGCGATAAGAGGACCGGAGTAGACCCTCGCCGCGTAGGAGCCGCCGTCTCTGACGGTCGTCAGATCGAACCCTGGGTAGCTCGACGCTGTCACCCAGCAGATGTTTGAGTGCCTTACCGGCTTGTGTCTCTTTGCGGTCGATACTGACGCGGTACCGGGTGCCCGTGGGATCCAAAGTCACGAGAAACGTGGCCTTGTCGGCACGAGGGTGCCACTGGGCCGCCTCAATCAGGTCCCGAGCGCGCTGGAGTGAAGGATCGCCGGCTTGGATCTGCGTGGTCTGCTGCCGATCGACAGCAGTTGCCTGTGCCATGCCGCCCGCTTGGGCCGCCAGGATCATGGCTGCCCGACTGGTCAAACCTACTCTGATCATTATCTGTTGCACCTCATGTGGTTGCGCAGAAGGACCTCTCACCGGACCCTTCGAGTCCGGTGAGAGGTCGTCCAGTACGGGCTCAGGCGGTTCGGAAGTACATCCGATAGCGACCGCCGTCGCCGGCTACCTCAACCGCAGGAATCGTGGTGCCGCCCATAGGCACGAGCGCGCTGCCCAGGT
Organism: Streptomyces sp. SID13031; assembly: GCF_010548305.1. Lineage (GTDB taxonomy): Bacteria > Actinomycetota > Actinomycetes > Propionibacteriales > Kribbellaceae > Kribbella. The sequence goes on along the minus strand of NZ_JAAGLV010000025.1, from coordinate 19,455 downwards.
AGTCGTCATTCACCATGTATCGACCAACGGACTCCGCGAACGCCGCACGCATGCTGCTCACTCGCGTGGCAGGCGGCATCCAGAAGCTGTTCTGATAGGCGTTGTGCATGAGGTTGCGGATACTGGTCACATCGGCCGACTCGAGGTCTGTCCCAGCATCCTCTTCGACAACGGCAACGAGTACGAACGAGTTGTTGCTGATCGGCCGCGTGGTTGGGATAGCAGCGCGCGGTCGGTAGATATTGCCGGTGTCGACCTCATCGTCCCAACTGGAATGGCGAACCATGGCGAGCTGGTCGGTGTCCGCATTCGTGCCGCTAGCAGTGAAGACGAGGAAGTACGGGCTGTCGCTGCCCACCTCGTTCGTTTCCTCAACACAGTCGAACCGGTAGAACTCCAGTGCACCGGTTACTGCGGAGGCAGGCAACTGTCCGAGCGACAACGCCGCACCGACAGCCATCATGCCGGCCAATGCGCGACGGATGTGATTCTTTCTTCCTGGCAAGGCAGTGCTCCGATCGATTGACGCCGGTGCCCGGGGCGGGGCGAGCCGGACGAGTGAACTGACCCCACACGCTGCGTCTGTCAGCCGACATCCACATTGGGGTGCTCCGCCTCATGAACCCCCCAACACTTCCTGGTCCAGCTGAGGACTGTGCTCGCCTGGCCGAGCGTCGGAGGGTACGGACGACTCCTCCGTGCCCGGTGACGTGAGCGGCGAACTGTGGCGCGGCAGATGATGACTATCCAGCGGCCTAGAGTTGTGGCAGAGCAATGGTGAGGCCGCGGGGGAATTCGATCGTTTAGGATGTACATCCAGGCAGTAGCTCGTGGACCATCTCAATTGTCCGTGAATGGAGTCTTTTTGCTGGAGTGCGAGTGATGGATCGCACGGAGTCGAGCTGTGGCGTGCTGATGGCAGCAATGAGAATACAATCCAGTACGATCTCAATCTGAGGTTTGATTCGTCGCAGAACAGGGCGCTGGCGGTCTCGGCGGGAGCAGGAGGGCCTTGAGCAGTACTGCTCAAGTGACGATGGGCATGCTGCTGACAGATGTCGATGATCCCGCGGCAGAGCTGCAGTGGCTGCTGCGTCGTCCAATCAGCAGTTCTTGCCTAACGCCAACATCCAGCGCACGGGATCAGGTGCGACTCGACCCTGAGCGTCACCGTGGCGACGGGGCAGGTGGGCGGGCAACCGTGACGCTGACCGTCAGTGATGGCCAATTCTCTGACAAGGTGACGGTTGACGTCATCGCTCGCGAGAGTGGGAACGACACCATAGTGGGTGGAACCGGCGCAGATATCGTCTTCGGCGGATCGGGTAACGATGGCTCTCAGCGGTCTTGAGGCAACGGACCCCTTAGACACCCCCCCGAAGAAGTGCGGGTGCCGGCGACCCCGATCCACAGCGCCTCGATCGGCTGAAGCATTGGGGGGTGCTCTGGGGGTGTTACCTGATCTCGGGCGGCGCGGACCGATCTAGCCTTCCTTTAGTGGCTGCAATTCACAGCTGGAGATCATCATGAGCGTACCGATTGTGACGCCGGATTTCTTTCTTCACGACTGGGCCGGACATTTTCTGACCAGTGAGGATCGATGCGACCGTTGCGATGCCCCTGGCTCGGTGCTGCTGCAGTTCGGGAGCGGCTGCGAGTTGATTTTGTGTGCGAGTCACGCGGAACCCGCCTCTTCACGTGCGTTCAGCGGGGCCTTGGTACAGCGAGAGTTCGCATATCTCTAACCCGAACGCACGGCGAGGGGACCGGCCGATGTCATCGTCCAGCGAAGTGAACGTCACGGGTGCGGATGGCTGCCCAGCCCGTCATGGCTTCGAGCCGTTCCGGCAGGACGATCCCTTTCCGGCGTATGCCGCGTTGCGTGCCGAGGCGCCGGTGATGTTCGACGAGCGGATCGGGTACTGGGTGGTGACGAGGTTTGCCGACGTCAAGGCTGTCTTCGAGGACCGGCAGACGTTCAGCAGCGAGAACGCTCAGGCTCCGGTTCGTGAGCACGGCCGGCCGGCAAGCAAGATCATGGCTGACGGTGGCTTCACGGCGTACTCGGGGCTGTCGGCCCGGGTGCCGCCGGATCACCCGCGGATCCGCAGGATCGTCGCACGAGAATTTACGCCGCGCCGCTACAAGGTGCTGGAGCCAGTGATCCGGCGGCATGTCGTCGGGTTGCTCGAGAACATGCTTGCCCGGGAGTTCAGGCACGGAGATCTCGTGCGCGATCTGGCCAACGACGTACCGACCGTGACCATCCTGTCGCTGTTCGGCGCCGACATTTCAAGAGTCGAGACGTACAAGCGCTGGTCGGCGTCGCGGACTGCGATGACATGGGGTGATCTCGACGACGAGCAGCAGATCCCCCACGCGCACAATCTGGTGGAGTACTGGCAGGAGTGCCTGCGACTCGTTGACGATGCTCATGGCAACGAACGCGACTCGCTGGTAGGGGACCTGGTGCGTGCGCAGGTCGCAGGTGATCCCATCTCCGATCATGAGATCGCGTCGGTGTGCTACAGCATGCTGTTCGCGGGCCATGAGACAACCACGACCTTCATCGCCAACGCGCTGCAGGTCCTGCTGGATCGGCCTGAGCAGTGGGAGCGGCTGGTTGCCGATCCCGTGACTTTTGCCGGTAATGCGATGGAGGAAGTACTGCGCTTCAGCCCGTCGATCGTTGCGTGGCGCCGGCGGGCGACCGCAGCCGCGACGATCGGCGGCGTCACGGTTCCCGAAGGAGCGGACATCTTACTGGTGCTGGGCTCGGCGAACCGTGATTCCGCGAAGTTCGAAGACCCGGAGAGTTTCGACCTGACCCGTGTGAATGCGCGGGAGAACCTGTCCTTCGGGTTCGGGCCGCATTTTTGTCTGGGCAGTGCGCTCGCAAAGCTGCAGCTGCGGATCGTGATCGAGGAGGTCGCACGTCGAGCGCCGCGGATGCGGCTCGATGACGCGTATCCGACACGGTTCGCCGACAACTTGTCTTTTCGTTCGCCGACGGCGGTCCGCGTCCGGTGGGAGGCTTGAGATGGCCGGCGACCGGTACATCCAGTTCTTCGACTGTGGGTTCCCGCCGGAGCCCGAACTGGTCGGAGGGAAGTGTGCGTCGCTGGTGTCGATGACCGCGGCCCAGTTACCGGTCCCGCCGGGGTTCACGGTAACGACCGTCGCGTACGACGCTTTCATGGCGCAGTCGGATCTGGCCGCTATGGTCGGCTCGCTGATCGGCATACTGGATGCGCGTGATGTGGCCGCCGTGGACGCGGTGTCCAGGCGGATCCGCGATGAGATCTGTTCCCGGCCACTCCCTGCCGGCCTGAAGGTTCAGACACATGCGGCCTACGACGCATTGCAGGCCCGGTTTGATCAAGAGGTCCCGGTTGCGGTGCGATCGTCGGCTACCGCCGAGGACTTGCCCGATGCGAGTTTCGCTGGGCAACAGGACACCTATCTGTGGCTGATTGGCGCGGAGGCGATCCTGGACCGCATCCAGTCCTGCTGGTCATCGCTGTACACCAGCCGGGCGATCACCTATCGGCTCAGAAATGGCATCGCCGACGAGGGGCTGTCGATGGCGGTCGCCGTGCAGAAGATGGTCAACGCGCGGGTGGCAGGAGTAGCCATCACGATGGATCCGGTCACCGGTGATCGCTCGAAGATCGCCATTGACGCGTCGTACGGGGTGGGGGAGTTGGTCGTCTCAGGCCAGGTGACGCCCGACAACATCCTGGTCGACAAGGTCATGCTGACGATCGTCGCCGAGACTCTTGGTGACAAGCACGCGGAACTCGTACCGGACCTGACAGGCAGCACGTTGATCGAGCGTGAGGTCGACGAGGTACGGCGGCGCCGCCGCTGCCTGACCGACGCGGAGGTCGTGGCGGTCGCTGCCTTGGCGAAGCGAGCCGAGCGGCACTCCCGCTGCCCTCAGGACGTCGAGTGGGCTATCGACGCCGACTTCCCGGAAGGCCAGAACGTCCTGATCCTGCAGTCGCGCGCGGAGACGGTCCACTCGGCACGACCTACTGCGGCGTCCGTAACGCCGTCCACGACATTCAGCCTTGGCAGCCTCACGTCGCGCCTTCTCGGCGCGAAACCCTAGCCGTGGACCACCTACTCCCGACAGGAACACGATTGTGACCACCCAGCCTGTGATGAAGTCCTTCCCGAAGCCCTCGGAGCTGAGCGTGCCGCCAGGCGCCGAGGGCTGGGAGAAGCTGTACCCGTACAACCTCGCCTTCGGGACGCCTGGTGGCGCCGAGGACGAGAAGTTCTGGTTCTGCGACAGCCAGCACTGGCCGACCGTGTTCAAGCCTTTCGAGACGCGAGTTTGACCAGGACGGCTACCACGTTGATCCTGGTGCTCTGCTGCGGAAGCGAGACGCCCAGCGCGCGAAGGGACGAGACCTTCATGACATTCGACTCGCTCCGCCCCCGTCATGACCATCAGAACTCTCTGACGATCAAAATGACGGCAACCGGACCTAGGGCCGTTGCCTTCTCACCAGTCTATGGAACTACCCCGAAGGCTGGTGAGCTCCTGGAGGCGATTCGCGACATCCCTCAGGCGTTGCAGGCATCCGAGATGATGACCCCTGAGCGACGCGACTATCTCGCCGGTCGGTTCCGATACTGGTTGCAGCGCGAGCGCGACTCGCGAGGCTCGAACGACTTCATCACCTGGCAACCCGGATTCGAATAGCACCGTCTCGACCTCCGTGGGCTGGCGGGTCGGCTCATCCAAGCGGGCAACACGTCAGCTGTCCCTGCGCCGAGGCACGTAGCGTGTGAATAGCGCGCAAGTCCCCCCTCGGACACGCAGGCTAACCACACGCGGGGTACTGATGGAAACATCAGCCACCCGCGTTTTGTGGTTATAGGAGACTTCTAGTCCCAAGGCGCCGTACAGGTCGGCTAGATCCCCGCGATCCGCCTGATCAAACACCGCCTGCATCGCGCCAAGCTCCTTCACCATCGCGCGGACGTCAGACGCACAGCCGGCTCCAATGCCTCCAGTCCCGCCAGCGCAGCCTCCTTCTTCGCCACCGCAGTTTGTACTGCCCCGTGAGCACCTCCGGATCCCACCCAGCTTCCAGCGCCCGCTGCAGCCGCCCCATCGTTGCCTCGGCCGCAGCGATCCGGCCTCGGAAGCCCTGCTCAGCCGCGTCGACAGCGTCATCCTTGCCCTGAGCCCCCATGAGAATTGCAACAGTCTCATCAAGATTCTGAGGACTGAACAGCCCCGCGACCCACTCGTTCAGCCCGTCAACCAACTGGTCCTTGCGAACGTAGGCAGCTGGGCGGCCCCCGGCCTAAATAGAAGGGCTTCTTCCTGCGCGCGGAGACGGCGTACTCCATGACCGAGCACCTCGGAGGCGTTCCTGGGGACTGGGCCGAGGACACCAGCGCCATGAGCCACGGCGAAGGGTTCGTGATGATGATCCAGACCATGCTGAACGCACCCGGGTTCTACGCTATGGACGAGCCCGAGGCCGCACTGTCCTTCTCGTCGTGCCTGCACCTGGTAGCAGTTCTCCACGAGCTTGCCCGTAGCGGCGCCCAGATCGTCTGCACGACCCACTCCCCCACTCTGGCTGCGACACCTGGCGCCGATGTCGTTGAGGTCGGCGCCCACGGATTCCGCCGGGCCGCTTGGGAGGAACTCGACCTGGTCGACCACTGGTCCCGGTTTCTGAAGTCGCCTCAGGCCTACCTGCGCCACGTCATCGACGCCGACGATGTGGCAGGGACCCGATGACCAGCGACACTCCCTGCCCGCATGCCGGACCGAGCCTGCGGTGATTGATCAAGCTCTGCAGGCGGAACTGCTCCGGCGGATGGCGCTGGATCAGGAAGCCCGAGACCATGTCCAGGGGTACTCCGAGAAACCACACCTGGCCGAATGGGCGGCCGTGCGGCAAGGCGACGCCGGCAACACCACCTGGCTGGCCGACCTGATTGCTACGAGTGGCTGGCCACTGCTATCAGAGGTGGGTGATGACGCAGCCAACGCGGCTTGGCTACTCGCCCAGCACGCCGACGACGCACCCGAACTCCGGCAGGGGGTACGAGCTCAGTGCGGCGGCTTGGGCAGGTATCCGGTGCGAGCGAAGTAGTCGACATAGATGGCGAAGGTCTCGCCGCTGAGGGGCTGGCAGTCGGGGAGTGTGGTGGCGAAGGCCAGGTCACTCCATCCGTGGCCGGTCATCTCGGCGAGGAAGATGTCAAGGACGGGGGCGGCGGCGTTGCCGGGCTGGTTGCGAATGAGGTCGCTTCAGGCGTCCAGGGGCATGTCGGTGAGCGTGTAGCCGGCTGTCCGCAGGTGGCCGATGATCGTGTTGAGGCCGGTGCGGTGCGGGTTGGTCAGGTGAAGGACTCTTCCGGGTCCAGGGGTGGCGTCGGCGATGGCTCGGGCGATGTGGTCGACGGGGACGAGGTCGTAGCTGGCGTTGATGCCGGTGGGGACTGTGCCGGTCTGGATGCAGCCTTTGAGGATCTGCCAGAGGAGGTCGCGGGTCTGGCAGGCGCCGGTGCGAGTGTGGCCGAGGATGCGGGGCAGCCGGTGGATCGCGGTCGATAGGCCGCGTTGGTCGGCTTGGCGGACCAGGTGTTCGGCGGCCCATTTGGTCTGGGCGTAGCCGCCGCGCAGTGCCTCTGGCGGTCCGGGTGGGTCGGACGGGGTGATCGGGCCGCCGTGGGTGGGTGGCTGGGCGAACACCTCGATGGTGGAGATGTGGTGGAAGGTCGACGGGCGGTGCCGGGCGGCCAGGCGGAGAGCCTCCTGCGTGCCGACGACGTTGGCGCTTTGTAGCGCGGAGTAGGGATGTACGGCGCTGACGTGAGCGCCGCAGTGGTAGACGGTCTCGACGGTGGCGGCGAGGTGGTCGAAGTCCGTCTCGGTCAGGCCGAGCAGCGGTTGGGATAGGTCGCCGGGATGTGCATGGACCGAGTGGTCGAGGGCATCGTCCCACAGGTCGTAGGCGTCCATTGCCGTGCGGAGGCGGCGGTGGGCAGTCGCCGCGTCGGTGCCGCGGACCAGGCAGTGGACGGTGTGGCCGCGGTCGGCCAGTTCGCGGACGAGGAAGGCGCCCACGAAGCCGGTCGCGCCGGTTACCAGGCATTCGTCGCCGGCTGGGTGGGAGGCATTGGCAGCTGGAACGATGTCTGGGGCGAGCAGTGCGGCGAGGTCGGGCCGCTGTTCGGGTTCGGTGGTACCGGTCAGCAATTGATGCAGGTGGTGGGCGAGTTGGCGGGGTGTGGGGTGCTGGAAGGTCGCGGTGACCGTCAGCCGGATTCCAGTGAGGGGGTGCAGGCGACCGAGCAGGGCAGTCGCGGCGAGGGAATCGATGCCGGCGTCGGGAAAGCGCTGATCGGCCTCGACCGGCTCCAGCGTGCCGAGAACCAGCGCGGCCTGGACGCAGACCGCTCCCAGCAGGTCTTCCAAGGTCTCCAGGAGTTCGACGCCGGCCGGGCCCGCAGGTACGGGCCCGGCCGAGGCGGGGTCAGGTAGTGCGTTGCGGTCGAGCTTGCCGTTCGGGGTTTCGGGCAGTGCGTCGAGCTCGACGAGGGCAGCGGGGACCATGTACCCGGGCAGCCTGGATCGCAGGGTTTCGCGGAGCGCGGCGAGGTCGTGGCCGGTGGGAGTGAGGTAGCCGATGAGGCGGTCGTCGCGGACGATGACGACGGCGTTCCGGACGGCCGGTACCTCGCGCAGGACGGCTTCGATCTCACCGGGTTCGATCCGGTGGCCGTGCAATTTGATCTGGTGGTCGGCGCGGCCGAGGCACTCCAGGGCGCCGTTCGGCGACCGGCGTACCAGGTCTCCGGTGCGGTAGAGGGTGCCGGGGCCGAAGGGGTCGGGGACGAAACGCTCGGCGGACAGGTCCGGCCGGTTGCGGTAGCCCTGGGCTACGCCGTCCCCGCCGATGTAGAGCTCGCCGGGCAGACCGGGTGGCAGCAGGCGCATGTGATGCTCGAGGACGTGGCAGGTCGTGTTGGCGATCGGCGTTCCGATGGTGACCTCTCCGCCGGGGTGGACGCGGGCGGCGGTGGACCAGATGGTCGTTTCGGTAGGTCCGTACAGGTTCCACACTGTGTCCGCGCGCTCCAGTAGCGCGTCGGCCAAATCCCGGGGTAACGATTCCCCGCCGCACAGCACCCGCAGACCGCGAGCATTGGTCCAGCCGGCGTCGATGAGCATCCGCCAGGTGACGGGGGTGGCCTGCAGTACGGTCGCGTCGCTGACGGCCAGCAGGTCTCGCAGGGCCGGGCCGTCGTCGACGACTCCCGCCGGGGCGATCTCGACCGTCCCGCCGGTGATCAGCGGAAGGAACAACTCGAGGCCGGCGATGTCGAAGCAGATGGTGGTGATCGCGAGGATCTTGTCGGCAGCGGTGAACCCCGGTGTGGTGGACATCGAGCACAGGAAGTTCGTCAGCCCGCGATGGGTGACCTGGACGCCCTTGGGCCGGCCAGTCGACCCGGAGGTGTAGATGACGTAGGCCAGGTCATCGGCCTGCCCCGGCTGGGGTTGGAGCGGTACGTCGGGTAGTGCGCTCCGGTCGAGGATCACCTTGGGGCCGGGCGCATTGTGCTCCAGGCTCGCTTGGGTCACCAGGAGTGCGACCTGGGCGTCGGTAAGCATGTAGGCGATCCGGGCGGCGGGGTAGACCGGGTCGAGCGGTACATAGGCCGCGCCCGCCCTCCACACTGCCAGCAGGGTCACCAGCAGGTCGGCCGACCGCTCCAGGTACACACCAACCCGGTCGCCGGGGCCTACACCGTGCGCGGCCAGCAGCGCAGCCAGCCGGCCGCTGCGCTTATCCAGCTCGCGGTAGCTCAGCTGCTGTCCGGCAAAGACCACCGCTACGTCACCCGGGCGGGCCTTGGCTTGCTCGGCGAACAACTCATGTGTGCGCAGGCCGCGCGGGTACTCCACCCGGCTCGCCTCGCCGTCAGCCACCAGCCTCCGGGCCATCGCGGCAGACACCAGCGGCGCGCGGAGCGTCCCATTGGTGGCTAGGGCCGCGCAGTACGCGGCGAAGCCTTCTGCGAGGTCTGGGTTGTCGGTCAGCCAGGTACAGGCACCCTCGCGGATCCGGATCACCAGCTCCGTCCCGGGAGCAGGCGCCGCTTCGGTCCCGACCTCGATCAGCACTGGCAGGTGCGGTGCGGCCAAGCTCGGCTGGCGGACCAGCAAATCCCGCAGATAGCCGGTACGGACCTGCTGACCCGTCCGGAACGGCACCACCTCCGACAGCAAGGCGTGCGCCGGCGAACGCAAGCCGATGTCGAAGACCTCCTCGCCTGTCAGCTCGCCCAGGTAGGCCACGACCGCGTCGACCACCGCCTGATCGGCCATCCCAGCCGGCATCTCGGCTGGATGAGCGGTGCCGAGCGCGCTCAACCCGCGCAACGGCCGCAACTCCCGCAAGCGCTGCCGCCAGAACGGTTCCTGCTGCAGGCCGACACGCTCCGCTTGGGTCGCGTGCTCGTCCGGCTCCGGCAGCACGATGCCCGGACGGAGCTCATGTGGACCGACCTCCACCAGCAGATCGCCCGCGCCGGTCGCCACCCGTGCAGTCGTCTCCTCCACGGCCACCACGGTGCCCGGCGCATCGCCCGACGGCCGCTCGCACACCCGTGCACTCCGCACCAACAGCCAATCATCGGCGGTCCGTACCCGGCACACACCGAACCGATTTTGTCCCGGGCCGAAGTCCGCCGCCCGGACCAGAGCGTCCAGCTCGACCGCCGTACGCCGCCACGACAGCATCAGCCCGGGCCGGTCCAGCCTGCCGTGATAGGTCCGCCGGGCCAGGTCCTGCGGAGTCCGCCGCTCCCTGCCCTCGCCCAGCTCATCCACCAAGACCGTGAACGACTCCAGTCTGGCCTGCAAGCACTTCAGGTTCAGCGAATGGCTCGTCTCGTCCGCGGCCACCGGGAAGGATCGCTGAGCCAGGACGTCGCCCGCATCCGCCTCCTGCGTCATCACGTGCCAGGTCACCCCGTGCACAGTCCTACGGTCGGCCACCGCCCACGCCGCAGCGTTGACCCCGGCGTCCAGCGGCAGCAACGCGTCATGGAAGTTGAGGGCAGATTGGCCACCACGGCCAACTTGCCTCTGACCTGCGGTTTCCTTGTCATCCGTTGTCCGCGCCAAGCATCACTTGCCAACGTCCCACGGAGCAGTGACGTAGCAGCTAGTTGCGGGCGACCACGTGTGTGGCGAGCCGGGTCTAGCCAGCAGGTCGTACCTCTAGTCCATCAAGAAGCCACCAGCTGATTCGCTGCCACGAGCAGAAGGTCTGGATGGTCGCGTAGTTGATCAGCGCTGCTCGACGGTCAAGGCCAAGGTTGGATCGCGCAAGAGATTGCTGCCATCTGTCGATGACCCCACGGAGCGCTGGGTTTCGCTCGCGACACACCACAGCGACGGTGTCCAGGTGGCGTTCCAAACCCTCGTACACGCTGACCTGCCCGACAGTTTCCGCCACGGCAGGTTGTCTGACGAAGAGCTGCTGCAGGGTCGAGAACGGCAATTCGGCACCATCGGGATTGCCTTGTCCGGTTGTCCCCGATACCTGATATGTCCACACCTTGTGACTGCCGAGCTCCTCCGGAGACACGTGCCCCGACCGCGCGATGACTTCTCCAGCCAGCTGGGCCGCCTCCAGGTCGGAGAGCAGATGGAACGCGGGGGCTGCGTATCTCACGGTGACATCACCGGCCAGGCTCCTGTCCAGCCGGCGCAAAACCCTATGCTGCTCAGCGGCTCGGACGAAGCGATAGTACGGATTCGACCAGAGCTTCCATTGCGATGCATTGGCCGTCGTGAGGTACTCCGGTCGCTTGAACTGCAGCATCAAGCTGAGTGGCATCCGAGGCAACTGCTCGGCATTCACGGTTCCACGCTTCGTCGCGCCCCAGTGCGTCGGGAGCAGTGAGAGCCCAGGCGGCCTTGGGACCTTCAGCAGCTGCCAGATCAAGTGATTCGGATCGGGGTCCGCTGCCGAGTCAAAGCCCACCAGACCCTCGAGAACCTGTCCTGGCGAGAACATACGTGGATTCCCGCCAGCGCCGGTCGCCAACTCAACGTTGTATGCGCACTCGTACGTCTTCTCTTCGAATTGGGATCTGACCACGCTAAGAGCATCCCGCAATGACAGCGGCCAGGCTAGCCGGAAGGCTAGGCGCTGGTTAGGTAAAGCTGTCGCAGAGATCTGCCCTCGACGCCCGAAGCCGAAGATCTACCGCCTCACTGACCACGCTGCCACGGCCCGGTCACCCACCAAGCTGCGACCGCAATCAGGCAGCCAAACCATTCGCGCGACAGCCACCCGCCCTACGCATCTCGACCGTGCGCTCGAGCTCGGCGTTCTTCCGCTTCAACTCACGGATCTCACGCGCCGACTCAGAAGTCACCCCACTGGCCGGGGTCGATCACGGCCTGGCGGACCGATCGCCGCAACGTCTCCGCCGTCATCCCCCACCGGCCCGACATCGCCATAGTCGCGTCGCAATCAGACTCGTGTGCATCAAACCGGGGTGGGACAGATTGCCGCCATCGGGTTCCGTTCATTTTATTGGGGTCTCGGCTAGGAGGCGCCCCCGATGTGACTGAATCTGAAGGGCGTGACGCTATCCGGGAAGATCGCATACTCGTCGCTCCCGGAGCCGCTTTGGATACCTACTGATGCACCTCGCTGGTGGCCGGGTTCCGCTAGGAAGGTAACAGGTCGCAAGAATCTCTTGGGTATCGAGTGAAAGGCAACTTAGATGCATACAACCCACGCATGGGTGGAGCAATCGTCGGAAGTCAAGCGCGAACTCGCTGTCGTAGTCCCTGTATACAACGAAGTCGGCTGCATTCGACAGGTGTTAGAGGAGTGGATTGCGACGCTCGACACAGCAGGGTTGACTGATGAACATATGGTGCACATGATCATCATTGATGACGGGTCCACGGATGGCACCAGTCAGATATTAGCCGAACTGGCAACGAAAGATCAGCGCCTCAAGGTCGTCAAGCAGAGATGCGGCGGGCACGGCCCTTCTGTTATTCACGGATACCAACTCGCTTTGGAAAGCCAGGCGGAATACATATTTCAGATTGACTCCGATAATGAGTTCGAACCTAGCGAGTTCGCTTCGCTATGGGAGCTCCGCGACCGCGCCCCCTTCGTGTTGGGTTGCCGTGTGCGACGAAACTCGCCGCTTCACAGGAGGTTCATTTCGCGCTCACTGAGGCTACTCCAACGAGTGCTATTCCAGGTCAACATTCCCGATTCGAACGTTCCGTATCGACTGATGGGCAGAAATTACCTCAACTTTGCACTCAAGCACATCCCGAGCAATGTCTTCATTCCAAATGTGTACATGTCGATCGTCGCGCATGCCCTGCAGGTCCCGGTCGTATATGTTCCGATTTCTCATCGGCAGCGGACAACGGGAAAAGTCTCGATCCATGGCTGGCGCCTGCTGCGGGTGTGTGCGAAGAATCTTGCGCAACTAGTCGCGTGGCGGACCACGTTCGATCCGATGACCTACAACTTCCTGGCTCACGGCGCCTATTTCAGTGGTGCGACGGCCGCATCGAGCGGGCACCTACCCCGCGGCGATGTCGCGGCAGAGCGACTCAAGAAGATCGCCTGAGATGGGTGGGAATGCCGAAATACCGGCCACGAGTGATCTCGACCGCCTGAAGGACCTCCGAGACCACGGAGGGGGCATGAACGTTCGAATGTCACAACGGCAACCGTATCGCCTGCTGGCCTTCGCAACCTTGCTCGCCGTGATTATCTGGGGCACCCTGTGGGTAGGTGTCCTGATCCATGAGTTGTCGCATCTGCTGGTGAGCGGCCTTTTCGGTGCAAAAATGATCGGTATTAAGATGCCGGCGTTCGGCGACGGATACGGAAACTTTTCTTTTGATGACAATGTCGGCAGCCTTCCTAGAGTTTTCCCGTTGGTGGCAGGTCCACTGTCGCAGATCATCTTCAGCCTAGTGGCGCTACGGCAGGGAAGGCGAGTGAAATGGCGATGGCTCGCGCTGGTGCTGGCTGTCTACAGCGTCGCGAACCTCTTGTTCGGCCTGCAATACGTGGCGTCTAGCCTCTACTCTACCTACGGCGACGCTGCCACAGCATTGATCTTGCTATTGCCACCCTGTTCCGAAAACTCGCTGGTCATCGTCAGTAAAATTCTAGCGATCGCGACTGAGGCCACCATCCTAGTCGCTTCCTACTTCCTAGCGCGGCGCTATCTCGAAGTTCAGCAACTCTGGTTTCCTAAGGCAACGGTCGCTGCTAGGTTACGAATTCTAATGGTGACCGCGGCGCCGGCGTCGGCCGTCTTCATGGCGGCGTACGTGCTGACGAACCAGGGCTCTCCAAATGTGTTCTTCGGTGGAGATGCCAAGTGGAACATTCCGGCCCGTGATCTCCAGATCCAACAGTACGCCGAAGCGGATCGAACAGAGCCTACGACTGCGGCGGAAGTGTGTCGCCGTGCAGTCAACAAGTACGCGAACCAATTGATCGGCGACAGGCCGTTCGCGAAGGCCCGGGCGGTCGAACAACTTATCGCTTGCGCCGAGGTCCCTCCGCCGAAGGGGCAACTGCCGCTGCTTCCCTTCAGCGGGGCCTTGGTGGCATTGGGGGGCCTCGCAGCGCTACTGAGAGCCAGGTCCGCTGACCAGCATCATCAGGATGCAGGGAGAGGGGGCAGCCACGATGGGTAGTGAGAATGCAACGACACCGCTGGCGTGGAACCGGGTTCACCGGCTGAGTCAAAGGGTGGTCGAAGCACCACGCGAGGTCAGGGACCTCGTGACGTTGAGTGATGCTCACGGCACATTGCTGCCGCGCGGCTATGGGCATTCCTACGGCGACAGCTGCCTCAACGGTGGTAACACGTTGCTGGACATGACCAACCAGAACAGGGTTCTGTCCTTCGACACAGAATCCGGTCTGATCAAGTGCGAGTCAGGCGTAACGATCGGCATGATTCAGCGGCTGGCTGCACCCTATGGCTGGCGACTGGCAGTGACGCCTAGTACGCGCCACGTGTCTGTGGGCGGCGCGGTGGCGCACGACGTCCACGGGCGAAATCACCCCGCCGCGGGATCATTCGGCCAGTACGTTCGCGAGATCGAACTCTTGCGCACGGACGGCTCTCGTCGATTGTGCAGTCCCACCGACAACAAAGCGCTGTTTCGTGCCACTGTGGGCGGAATGGGCTTGACCGGGCTCATCGCGAGCGTCGAAATCCAGTTGCGGCGGATCGAGTCCTCGTTAATCGACGCGGAGACCATCGCCTTCTCGAGCCTCTCGCGATTCATCGAACTCGTCGCGTCCTCGATCGGATCCCATGAGTATGCAACCGCCTGGATCGACCTGGCCAACAAGCGGACGTTCAGAGGGATACTTGACTGCGGCAACGAGGCTTCACCAACCCCCGGGCGCGCGGCGGCAACACCTGGTCCCTCAAATAGCGGATTGCCGATACTGAACGTCCCCTTCGAGTGTCCGCAGTGGCTGGTCAATGAGATGTCGGTACGCGCTTTCAACAAGGCGTACCTATTCCGCAGCAAGCGGCAGCGACCGGGTCAGATAGGCTACGAGAAGTTCTTCTACCAGTTGGATGCGGTGAGCCGGTGGAACCGCTTGCTCGGGAGGAATGGTTTCTATCAATACCACTTCGTAATCCCGTCACGTAATGTCCCGGTGGGGCTCCCGCTGCTGGTGGACATGATTCACCGCTCCGGCAACATCCCGTTCTTAGCGATACTCAAGCGGTACGGGACCAACACCTTCCCTGGGATGATGTCCTTCCCGACCGAGGGCCTCGGCGGCGCGATCGATTTCGTGAACAAGGGCCAGCAGACCCTCCGGCTTTTCCATGAACTGGACAAGGCCATGCTCGAACTCGGAGGCAAGGTCTATCTCGCGAAAGACTCGGCATTAACACCAGAGGTCTTCAAGGTGATGTATCCGCGGTGGCGCGAATTCAGTGAGCTCGTCGACCCGCACTTCTCTTCGTCGCTATGGCGCAGGGTGACTGGTGACACGGCGAAATCGACCAGTCCAAGGCGGCTTTGAACGGAGAGGTACCGATCTGGTGAAACCTAACCTGATCCGCCAGATCGGCACGTTCGGCGTCATCGGTGCCGTGTCTGTGCTGGTCCAACTCGTCCTGTATGCGGTCATGCGCGGGTGGTGGGGGGCGCTGTCATCGAACCTGCTGGCACTGACGGTGTGCACCATCCTCAATACAGAAGCCAACCGCCGCTTCACCTTCGGTGCCACTGGCAACTCGGTCGGTCGAGTGCACCTGCAGGGTTTCATGGTGTTCGTGGGGTACTACGTCGTGACGTCAGGGGCGCTACTGTTGCTTGGCATCACGGTGGCCGCGACACCGAGGTGGTTGGAGATCGTAGTGTTGGTGCTGGCGTCGGCGGTTGGCACAGTCGGCCGGTTCATCGTATTGCGTTTGTGGGTGTTTGAACGGGTAGCCCAGACGACTACGCAGGTCCAGATCGACTAGCGCATGGGTACCTTCTGGTCCGCCAACACGCCGCGCGCAGTGCGCGGCGGGCCCCCCCAGCACGGGGGGCCAGCCAGTCGCGCCGCCGTTGCTTGTCCACCACGGCCCAGACCAGGCCGATGCCACACTGTGCTCCGCCGAAGAGCAACAGCGAGCCGCCTTCGCCACCGCCCAGTTTGGCAATGGCACCGTGGACGCAGCCCGGCGCGATGCTCCCCCTCCGAGTGCCCTAGCCGTCCAGCGAACCGTCGAGTGGGGCGCCGGCGGTCAGATGCGGGGAGACCTTGTTGTCGAACACTGATAGTGCCGAACCGATCGCCATGTGCATGTCGAGATACTGGTAGGTGCCCAGTCGGCCGCCGAAGATGAGGTTCTTCTCGGCAGCCTCCGCCTTGGCCAGGGCCCGGTAGTGCGAGAGCTTCTCGCGGTCTTCCGGGGTGTTGATCGGGTAGTACGGCTCGTCGCCGGACTCGGCAAAGCGCGAGTACTCACGGACGATGACCGTCTTGTCCGGCGGGTAGTTGGTGCGCTCCGGGTGGAAATGCCGGAACTCGTGGATGCGGGTGTAAGGGACCGCTTCGTCATTGTAATTCATGACGGAGGTGCCCTGATAGTCGCCGGTTGGCAAAACCTCAGTCTCGAAGTCCAGCGTGCGCCAGCCCAGTCCCCCCGCCGAGTAGTCGAAGTAGCGGT
Source organism: Streptomyces sp. SID13031 (assembly GCF_010548305.1). Classification (GTDB taxonomy): domain Bacteria; phylum Actinomycetota; class Actinomycetes; order Propionibacteriales; family Kribbellaceae; genus Kribbella. The sequence goes on along the minus strand of NZ_JAAGLV010000025.1, from coordinate 3,204 downwards.
CCAGCGGGCCGGTGTAAACCGTGGTGGTTCCGGCCGGGATATGGTCGCGGACGTCGAAGTAGTCGGTGTTCAGTCGCACGTCGATGTACTCGTGGTCAGCCATCTTCTTCAGCCACGCGGTGTATCCGTCTACAGGCAGACCCTCGTAGGTGTCGTTGAAGTAACGGTTGTTGAAGTTGTATCGGACTGGGAGGCGGGTGATGATTGCAGCGTCCAAATCCTTGGGGTCGGTCTGCCACTGCTTTGCGGTGTAGCCGCGGACGAATGCCTCGTAGAGCGGGCGGCCGATCAGCGATATCGCCTTCTCCTCGAGGTTCTGCGCGTCCTCGGTCTTGATCTCCGCCGACTGCTCGGCAATGAGCGCCTTAGCCTCGTCCGGGGTGAAGGACCTGCCGAAGAAGCTGTTGATCAGCGCGAGGTTCATTGGGAAGGCGTAAACTTGGCCCCGGTAGTGCGCGAACACGCGGTGCTGATAGCCGGTGAACTCGGTGAACCGGTTCGCGTAGTCCCACACTCTCTTGTTCGAGGTGTGGAACAGGTGCGCGCCGTACTTGTGCACCTCGATGCCGGTCTGCGGTTCGGGCTCAGAGTAGGCGTTGCCGCCGATGTGGGCTCGTCGTTCGATCACAAGCACACGCTTCCCCAGTTGGGTCGCCGTCCGCTCCGCGATCGTGAGGCCGAAAAAGCCGGACCCGACAACGACCAGATCGTAGCCAGCATAGATGTCTCGGATGTTCGCACCGTTGCTCACGAAAGCCTAGATTACCTCCCTGTGAATGAACCCCGCACCACGGCATACGCTGGGCGATGTCGCAAAGTTTCACCCTCAGTGGGTGTGAATGGGTTCCGCAAGCCTGACGTGAGGCGCTCGGCATCACGCCTAGGTCGGGTCTGTCAAAAGAACGGTGTAACTCGGGTTGAAGAGGGTTACTTGCGTCCGGCGGCGAGGCGGCCGTCGAAGGCGATCTCGAAGGCGTTCAAGGCTGGTTTCCAGCGCATCGTCCAGCGTTTGCGGCCGGTGCCGGTCGGGTCCAGGCTCATGACTGCGAGGTAGACGCACTTGAGTGCGGCTTGTTCGTTGGGGAAGTGTCCACGGGCCTTGACCGCGCGACGGATCCGGGCGTTCACGGACTCGATGGCGTTGGTTGAACAGATCACCCGCCGGATCTCTGGGTCGAAGCTGAGGAACGGTCGGTGCCGAGTTCGCGGTCAAGTGCCTCGGCCAGTACAACACCAGGCATCTGCTGATCCCGCCGGCCAACGGCATCGAGTTCAAGGTCCACCTGGGATATCTGTACATGAGCCCGGTGTCGGTGCCGGAGGAGCAGATCGCCGCTCGCGTTCCCGAGTTCGAGAGGCGGGCGGGCCACTACTTCCAGAACTGGGACAGTCTGCTCGACGGCTGGCGGACGAAGGTGCGTCGCACGATCGACGAACTGGAGTCGCTCTCGTTCACCGCGCTGCCGCAGGTGGTGCCGTTCGAGGACATCGTGAGCGGCAAGGCCAAGGACGGCTCCGAGGTTCTGATGGAGAACTACGACCGGCTGCTCCAGTTGTGCTATCAGAACTGGCAGTACCACTTCGAGTTCCTCAACCTCGGCTATCTCGCCTACCTGGATTTCTTCGGGTTCTGCAAGGAGCTGTTCCCAGGCATCCCGGACCAAGCCATCGCGACGATGGTGCAAGGCGTGGACATGGAATTGTTCCGGCCCGACGACGAGCTGAAGAAGCTGGCTGCCCTCGCGGTCGAGTCGGGCCTGCAGAGCGCGTTCGACTACACCGACGACGTGACCGGAACACTCGACCGGGTGCTGGCGCTGGAGGGTGGACCGCGGTGGGTCGACGCCTACATCGGCGCGCAGGACCCGTGGTTCAACTTCACCGTGGGCAACGGTTTCTACGGCCACGACAAGTACTGGATCGAGCACCAGGAGATCCCACTGGGCTACATCAAGGACTACATCCGCCGCATCGAGGACGGCCACGTCATCGACCGGCCGGTCGACGCGCTGGTGGCCGAGAAGGATCGGATTGTCGCGGAGTACCGCGAGCTCGCCGACCCCGACCAGCGCGAGCAGTTCGATGCCAAACGCGGACTCGCTGCGATGGCGTATCCGTACGTCGGGAACCACAACTTCTACATCGAGCACTGGACGATGGGCGTCTTCTGGCGCAAGGTCCGCGAACTCGGGAAGGTCTTCGCCGACGCCGGCTTCTGGGCCACGGCGGACGACATGCTCTACCTGACCCGCAACGAGGTGCGCGACGCTCTGTTCGACCTGATCACCGGCTGGGCCGTCGGGGCCGAGCCGACCGGACGTCCAACGTCGCGTCGGCTACCTGTCGTACGCCCGCTACGGAGGCGAAGGTGGTCCAGTTCGCCTCCGTGAGGTTCATCGACGTGCGGAGGCGAGAGGTGTCGAACAAATGCGTGACCGATTGAAGCAGGCCCAATTTGTGGAGCTCTGCGAGTTCGTCGATCAGGGCGGGGCAGCCCGGTTTCGCCACCGACCGTCGCCATGACCGCGGACATGGACTCATGGCGCTGATAGAGGCGCAGCGTCACAGCGGTGGGGACTGCCCCGGGTTCGGTTGACTCGCGGGGTGTGGTGGTTCAGGCCGCGAGTGCGACCGGTTCAATCATCTCAAACTCGATAGGTGTGAGTTTCCCCAGGCGGCGTTGTCGGCGGCGCCGGTGGTGCCTGGTTTCGATCCAGGACGCGATCGCCAGCCTGAGTTCGTGGCGGCTGGGCCAGCGTTGCCGGTCCAGGACGTTCTTTTGGAGCAGCGCGAAGAACGACTCCATCGCGGCGTTGTCGCCGCAGGCCCCGACCCGGCCCATCGAGCCGCGCAGTGCGTGGGCTTTGAGGACCCGGACGAATTTCTTGGACCTGAACTGGCAGCCGCGATCGCTGTGAACGATGAGCCCGGCAGCAGGCGCACGTAGTGCGATCGCGTTCCGCAGCGCCGACACCGCCAAAGATGCCTTCATGCGCGAATCGATCGAGTAGCCGACGATCCGGTTGGAGTAGACGTCCTTGATCGCGCACAAATACAGCTTGCCCTCGCTCGTGGCATGTTCGGTGTAGGGGTCGGACCTGGGCGCCCTGTCAGCCTTTCGGCTGGTGGGTTTCCCTGGCCCGCCCTCCGAACCGGACGTGCGACTTCCACCGCATCCGGCTCTCCACGTGTTCATTGCGATGG
>NZ_JAAGLV010000024.1 GCF_010548305.1 Streptomyces sp. SID13031 | reverse complement strand
TCGGCGTCGCAATGCGTATCGCCGCGGCCGCGGGAGTCGTTCTGTACTTGATGATGTGGAGCGCCGCGCTACCGCCGACGACCAACCCGGTGATCGACGACCACATCATCGGCGCCATCACCCTGGTAGCCCTGGCCCTCCTCGCCGCCGGCCGGACCTGGGGCCTGGCCGACCGCTGGAACGGCCTCGCCATCGTCAACCGCTACCCCTGGCTCCGCTGACAGCCGCCGCCCGCGTGATCGGGACCAGGCCGCTCATCTCCGTCGACATCGACGGTTGATGAGCGGCCTGGATCACGTTCGCCGGAGCCGGATCAGGGGTAGAGGGGACGTGTCGTGGCCGGGATCGTGTCTTCCGTGCATAGCGGCGGGGTACCGTCGTCAAACAACACCATCGCTGCCCCAGCCCCCGGCGGCGCTCCGAGGAGTGCCTAACAACGGGGTCGTCATGCCCAGAACGCTCATCGCCCAGCAGCGCCGGTCCCGGCGGTCAGCGCCGGCCGGCGATCTGGCGGGGCGGGTGTGAGGTAGTGGCGTCGCTACGTGTTCGGCAGATCCTCCTGGAGGTGCTGGCCGTGGACCGGTCAGATCCTCCCAATCTCGAAGGTGACACGGTCTGGACCAGGTTGTGTGCTTCGGCGGCAGGGGCGGTGCCGGTCAGCGGGGCGGGAGTAGCGTTGATGACACCAGCGGGCCACGGTGGAACGCTCGCGGCCACCGATGGACCGGCGATGGTGATGGAGAACCTGCAGCAGACCCTCGGTGAAGGCCCTTGCCTGACTGCGTATCGGGATCGGCGACCGGTGCTGGAGCACGATCTCGCCCGGGCCGGAGCGCGCTGGCCCGCCTTCGCGCCCGCTGCCACCGAATCCGGAATCGCGGCGATCTTCGCGTTCCCGCTCCAGATCGGCGCCATCCGGCTCGGTGTCCTCGACCTGTACCGCGACACTCCTGGCCCGCTGGACAATCTTCAACTGGGCGAGGCACTCGACTACGCGGCCGCCGCGACGACGATCCTGCTGGATCTGCAGCACAAGGCGCCGCCCGGCGGGTTGCATCCTCAACTCGCCGAAGCAGCCGACAGCCACCGGGCGATCCATCAGGCCACCGGCATCGTCACGGTCCAGGCATCGGTGGGCATCAACGAGGCGCTGCTGATGCTGCGCGCCCGCGCCTATGCCGAGGAACGCCCGCTGCTAGAGCTCGCCCAATACGTGGTCGCCCGACGGGTGACCTTCCATCCCGAGGACGATCATCATGAATAGGACCTGTATGTGGACGCGGCAGCTTCTGGTCCGGGAAGGCGGCATCAAATGAGCAGGGAGCAGCGCCTCGCGCAGGTGTTCGTCGAACTCGCGGACACTCTTGTCGACGACTTCGACGTCATCGACCTCCTCCACACGCTGTGCGAGTGCAGTGTGGAACTGCTGCAGGCTGACGCCGCCGGGCTGATCCTGGCCGACCAGCGCAGCGTGCTGCATGTGATGGCCTCCACCACCGAGGAGGCCGCACTCCTGGAGCTGTTCGTCCTGCAGAACGACGAAGGTCCCTGCCTGGACTGTTACTCCACCGGTGAGCAGATGGTGAACATCGACCTGTCCGAAGTCGAGGAACGCTGGCCGAGGTTCCGCGCAGCGACCATTGCCGCGGGCTACCGCTCCACCCACGCGATCCCGCTCCGGCTCCGTGGTGACGTGATCGGGGTGCTGAACCTCTTCTGCGTTGACCGCGTGACCCTCAGCCGCGCCGACGTCGACCTCGGTCAAGCACTGTGTGACATCGCCACCGTCGGGCTACTGCAGGAACGCACCGTGCGACGGGGCGAGCTGCTGGCCGAGCAACTTCAGTCCGCGCTGAACAGCCGCATCATGCTCGAGCAAGCCAAAGGCGTCTTCTCCGAACGCACCGGCATCAGCGTCGACGAAGCCTTCACGCTGATGCGGGCCCACGCCCGGCGCCACCATCAACAGCTCAGCGCCGTCGCCGCCCAGATCATTGACGGAACTCTCCCCGCCGCCGCGCTCCGAACACCCGCCGATCCCACTAACACCAACGCCTAGTACAGAACCGGGCAAGCCGGTAGCGAGCGCCTTAGCGGCTGACGCGTGCGATGTTCTGGCGGTCTGCTTCGTCCTTGCTCGGTTCGGCGGCGAACCAGGCGTCGAGAATCTCGTTGAGTAGTGGTTCGGAGGTCAGGCGGAGGCTGAGGGCCAGTGCGTTGGCGTCGTTCCAGCGACGGGCACCCTCGGCCGTGTATGCGTCTGTGCACAGGGCCGCGCGGACTCCCGGCACCTTGTTCGCTGCGATGGAGGCGCCAGTGCCGGTCCAGCAGCACACGACCGCCTGGTCGGCGTTCCCCGCGGCGAGGTCGCGGGCCGCTGCCTCGGTGCAGACTGCCCATTGGGGATCGTCGCCGGGGGCCAGTGCGCCATACGTGGTGACTTCATGGCCACGGCTGCGTAGCTCCGTGACGAGTGAGCGCGCCACGGGCAGGTCCATGTCCGAGGAAACGGAAATCCGCATGCCCGCGAGCCTAGCTTGCTGGTCCAGGCCCGCTACTCGTGCCGGTTCGGCCGGTACGAGTAGCGGGCCGATGTGGGGGTCAGGCGACGGCTGTTCCTTCGAGTTCGACCAGTGGGTCGGGGATGGCCAGTCGGGTTACGCCGAGCATGGTGGTGGTCGGGGCTACCCCGGCGGCGCCCAATCTCGACGCCAGCAGGCCGTAATGGCCGAAGAGCTGATCGACGTCGGTGGTGTAGACGCTGAGCCGGACGAGGTTCGCGAGGGACATGCCGGCCTCACCGAGAACGGCCTCCAGGTTGTCGAGACTCAGCGCCAGCTGCGCTGCCATGTCACCGGCGTGCTGAGGTTTGCCGTCGCCGCTCATCGCGGTCTGCCCGGAGCAGTACAAGGTCCGGGTCTGCCCGGAGACCACTTCACCCTGGTTGTATCCCAGCCCTTCCGACCACGTCCACGGGTTGATCGCCGTTCGCTCGATCGCCACATCAGCTCCATTTCGCTTCACCGACGTCGGCCTCGGTGACCACTGTCTTCTTGACGTCGTGTTGATGAGCCTCCCAGCGATACACGACACCCTCTGTCGTGTATCGCGGTAAAGTTTCGGTATGCGCGCCGACCGGTTGGTATCGCTGGTGCTGCTGCTGCGCCAGCACGGTCGGTTGTCCGCGGGCAGGCTGGCCCGCGAGCTGGAGGTCTCCACCCGGACCGTGCTGCGCGACATCGAGGCGCTGTCCGCAGCAGGCGTCCCGGTCTACGCCGAGCGCGGCCGGCACGGCGGGTTTGCCTTGCTGCCCGGTTTCCAGACCGAGCTCACCGGACTGAATCACGACGAGGCGCTCGCCCTGCTGGTCGCCGGATCACGGCGCGGCGCGCAGGCGTTCGGCCTCGGCTCGGCGCTCGCTTCGGCCATGCGCAAGGTGGTCGACGCGCTTCCTGAAAGCTATCGGGCCACCGCGACCGGCGCGGCCCAGCGCTTGCTGATCGACCCGGAGACCGATCTCCTCTCGCGCCGGCTGGTCGTTGAGGAGGTGCCGGACGCCGTGGTGGCTCAGGTCCGTCGCGCGGTGTTCGCCGGACACCGGCTGCGCATCCGCTACGCGGCGGTGAACCAGACCCCGGAGTGGCGCACGGTGGACCCGATCGGTTTGGTCACGGTACGAGACCAGGGTTACCTGCTGGCCACGAAATCTGGCGCGGATCGCACGTACCGGCTGTCCCGGGTGTTGGCCGCCGAGGTACTCGCCGAGCCCGCACAGCGACCAGACCTGGTCGATCTGGATCGGGCCTGGCAGGAACGCAGCACGCAATTCCGGGCCGGCTCCGACCAGGTCACCGTGCTGGTACGGGTGAACCCGGCCCGGCGGGAGGACCTGGTGGGCACCGCACTGGCTGTTCTCGCCGAAGAAGCCGAGGAAATCGAGGCGGGCGGCTGGCTGCGGCTGGAGCTGACTTTCCAAGATCCGAGACACGCCGAATGGGCACTGTGGCAGCTCTCCACGAACGCGGAAGCCCTGGGCCCGCAGTGGTTGCGCACCTCTCTGCGCGACCGCGCCGCCGCGGTCACCGCCTACTACGGAATGCCGTCCTGAGAGCCGTCACACCCCGTCGCCGACTGGCGCGAATTACGTCATCGACAGCGTCAGGTGACGGACGCGGAGTACGTGCTGCCTGAAGAGCATGGACGTATGCCTTCCGCGCGTAGTGCCTGAAGGCCCTTCGAGAGGTCAGTGATGGCAATGCCTGATCACGACGAAACGACGGCGTTCCTGGGGCGAGTGGCGGTCCTCGGCTCCGTGCCTTCCGCGAGGCCGTCCACCTCGCCTGCAGTCTTCTGGGCTGCCCTGCGGGGACGGCAGAACGAATGCAAGACCCTGGCCGGTCTGGTGGCTGCAGTGCAGGCCAACCGGAGCCAGGTCCTGGTACTCCGCGGTGAGGCGGGCATCGGAAAGACCGCCCTGCTCGACTTTCTCGTCGAGGGCGCGGGCCGATGCCAGCTCGGCCGGGCGGCGGGTGTCGAGTCCGAACTCGAACTCCCGTATGCCGGACTGCACCAGCTCTGCGGCCCGTACCTCGACCGGCTCGACAGCCTCCCGCTGCCGCAACGAGACGCACTCAGAACCGTGTTCGGGCTGCAGGGCGGCGGCGCACCGGACCGCTTCCTCGTCGGGCTGGCGGCGCTGACGCTGCTCGCCGGTGTCGCCGAGGAGCAGCCGTTGATCTGCGTCATCGACGACGCGCAGTGGCTGGACCAGGCGTCTGCGCAGGCGTTGGAGTTCGTGGCTCGCCGGCTCGATGCAGAGCCGCTGGGACTGGTCTTCGCAGTACGAGAGACCGATCAGGAGCCCAAGCTGGCCGGCCTTCCCGAGCTTCAGTTGCGTGGGCTGGGGACCGAGGACGCGGCCGCGCTGCTCGAGTCGGCGGTCCCCGGCACACTCGACCCCCGGGTACGAGATCGCATCCTCGCCGAATCCAACGGCAACCCGCTGGCTCTGCTCGAGCTCCCTCGGGTGCTCACCGCGGCCGAGTTGGCGTTCGGTACGGCGGCGGCGCGAAGTACAGGCCCGTTGATCAACCGGCTCGAGCAAGGCTTCATCCGGCAGTTGGCGAGCCTGCCACCGCAGACACGACTGCTGTTGCTGGTCGCGGCCGCGGAACCCGTCGGCGACATCCCGCTGCTGTGGCGGGCCGCTGAGGAGCTGGGGATCGAGGCCGACGTGGCGGCGACGGCTGAGGAAGCCGGTCTGATCGAGTTCCATGACCGGGTCCGTTTCCGGCATCCGCTGGTTCGGTCGGCCATGTACCAGTCCGCGACGCCGGCGGAACGGCGGCAAGTGCACCGGGCGTTGGCTGATGCCACAGACGCCGAAGCCAGTCCTGACCGCCACGCCTGGCACCGCGCGAGTGCGGCGCTGGGTCCGGACGAAGCAGTTGCGGCGGAACTCGAAAGCTCAGCCGATCGGGCGGTGTCGCTGGGCGGTCTTGCCGCGGCGGCTGCCTTCCACGAGACCGCCGCGTCGTTGACGCCTGACCCCATACGGCGGGCGCAACGCTCGCTCGCCGCTGCCCAGGCCAAGGCGGGCGCCGGGGCATTCGAAGACGCCTACAAACTCTTGGCCTTCGCCCAGTCGGGCCCATTGGCCGAGGCTGAACTCGCGCGGGTGGATCTCCTGCGGGCGCAGATCTCGTACAACTCGATCCATGGCAACCAGGCTCTGCCGCTGATGCTGGCGGCCGCTCGCAGATTCGAATCGCTGGACGGTGCGGTCGCGCGCGGAACCTACCTTGATGCGTTGTCCGCGGCTCTGTTCGCCGGACGACTGGCACCTGGGCCGGGCCCCGGTATGCGGCAAGTGGCTCAGGCAGCTCGTACCGCGCCCAGAGCTGAGGCACCGAGCAAGGCCGATCTGCTGCTCGAGGGGATGGCCATCCTGTACACCGATGGCTACGTTGCATCGGCAGGCCCGCTACACCGGGCGATCCAGGCGTTCGGCAGTGAGGACCTGACCGTCGAGGAGGCGTTCAGGAGCGCCTGGGTGGCGGCGGTCGCGGCCGTCGACCTGTGGGATGACGTGCACTGGGACGTGCTGAGCCGGCGGCATCTGGAGGTGGTCCGCAAAGCAGGAGCTTTGAGCTTGCTTCCACTCGCGCTGGCCAGTCGCGCGATCTTCGACATCCACAGCGGCAACCTGGCCGCTGCCGGATCTTTGGTTGCCGAGAGCAACTGGATAGCGGAGGTGACGGGTGGTGAGAACGTGCTGACCCCGATCCCCGCGTCGTGGCTCGCGGCCATGCGAGGGCACGAGTCGCAGGCCGGGCAGCTGATCCAGGCGACTATCAACGACGCGACCGCCAGCGGACAAGGAGTCGGGCTCACCATGATGAACGCGGCCCGTGCCCTCCTCTGCAACGGTCTCGGCCGGTACGACGACGCCTTGGTCGCCGCACAGGAGGCGGCCACCGAACCGCTGGAGCTGGGCCCGACCAAATGGGCACTCGCCGAGTTGGTCGAGGCTGGAGTGCGTAGTGGCAAGGCCGACGTTGCCGCCGGCGCGTTCGACCTGCTGTCGGAAATGACCCGTGCAAGCGGCACCGACTACGCGCTCGGAGTCGCTGCGGCCAGGGGTGCACTGCTGCGCGACGGCGACTCCGCCGAGGAGCTCTACCGGGAGGCGATCGACAGGCTCGGCCGTACCAGGATCCAGGTCGAATTGGCGCGAGCGCGGCTGCTCTACGGCGAATGGTTGCGTCGCCGAAATCGCCGTGCCGATGCGCGATGCGAGCTGCGGACAGCGCATGAGTCGTTCAGCGCGATGGGTGTCGAGGCGTTCGCCGAGCGCGCACGTCGTGAGCTGGCCGCGACCGGTGAGACGGTCCGCCGGCGGACGGTCGAGACCCAGCAGGACCTGACCGATCAAGAAGGTCATATCGCGCGGCTGGCCGCCGAGGGCCTCAGCAACCCGGAGATCGCAGCGGCTCTCTACCTGAGCCGGCGCACGGTCGAGTGGCACCTCCGCAAGGTCTTCAGCAAGCTCGGAGTCACCACCCGCCGACAGCTGAGAAGGCATCCGTCCGTCGACCAACTGGGTATGCCGGCCGGGTGACCGATGACCGGTGAGTCATCGCCAGACCACTGGAAGTCATCCGGTCTAGCGCAGTAGCCTGGGCCGACGCCGCGACCCAGGGAGCGGCCTTCGACGTGGCACCCGGCCATCTGTCCGGTCTTGGATGGCTGAGGTCCGCGCGGTCACCGGGGAGGTCATCGGCGATGGAAGGTTCTGCCGGATTCGCTTCAGCTCGTGGTCTGCTCGGCCGGAACCGGGAGTGTGGGTTCCTGGACGGCGTGATCTCGGCCATCCGCGGCGGCGAGAGCCGCTCGCTGGTACTGCGGGGCGAGGCGGGGATCGGGAAGACAGCGCTGTTGCAGTACCTGTCCGCGTCCGCGTCCGACCTGGCCATCGTGCAGGCAGCGGGAGTGGAATCGGAGATGGAGCTGGCCTACGCCAGCCTCCATCAGCTGTGCGCGCCGCTACTCGACAGGCTGGACACGATCCCCACCCCACAGCGGGATGCGCTGCGGATCGTGTTCGGCCTGAGCGCTGGACCTCCACCGGATCGCTTCCTGGTGGGCCTGGCCGTTCTCAGTCTGCTGTCCGCAGCCTCGGAGCAGCGTCCGCTGCTGTGCGTCGTCGATGACGCGCAATGGCTGGACCAGGCGTCGGCGCAGACTCTCGCCTTCGTGGCCCGGCGTTTGCTGGCGGAGCAAGTGGGGCTCGTGTTCGCTGCACGCGACCCGGGTGCACACCTGCAGCCCATCCCGGCGCTGGAGGTGACCGGCCTGCCGAGCGACGACGCTCGCGCACTGCTGAGGTCGGCTGTGCCATTCAGGCTCGACGAGCAGGTCCGGGACCGGATCGTCGCCGAGACCCGGGGGAATCCGCTGGCCTTGCTCGAGCTGCCGCGAGGACTGACGGCGACGCAGCTGGCGGGCGGCTTCGGCCTGTTGGCGGCCCAGGCCGAGCCGCAGACCGAGCTCCAGATCGAGCCTCGGGCACTGACCGGACGGATCGAGGAGAGCTTCGTTCGCCGACTCGAGGCGCTCGCGGAAGACTCCCGCCGGCTGCTGCTGGTCGCGGCGGCCGAGCCGATCGGCGACTCGCTGCTGCTGTGGCGCGCGGCCGGGCGTATCGGTCTCGGGCCGGCCGCCGCGGGAGGCGAAGAAATGCAGGGGCTGCTGGCCATCGGCGAGCAGGTCACCTTCCGGCATCCGCTGGTGCGCTCGGCTGTGTACGGATCAGCGGCGCCGGAGGAGCGCCGAGCCGTCCACCTCGCGTTGGCGGAGGTGACAGATCGGGAGACCGACCCGGATCGTCGCGCGTGGCACCTGGCTGCTGCGGCGGCAGGCCCCGATGAGGAGGTCGCGCAGGAGCTCGAGCGTTCGGCCGGACGAGCGCAGGCCCGCGGTGGGCTTGCCGCCAGCGCGGCTTTCCTTCGCCGTGCGCTCGCCCTGACCGCAGAGAAGGACCGGCGGGCCGACAGAGCGCTCGCCGCTGCCGAGGCTACCTTCCAGGCCGGGGACTTCGACGCGGCTCTCGGGCTGTTGGCCAGCGCGGAGACCGCGGACCTCGACGAGTTCCAGAGCGCTCGTGGCGACCTGCTCCGCGGCCATGTCGCCTTCGCCTCAGGTCTTGGCAGCGCAGCGCCACCGCTGCTGCTGAAGGCCGCGCGGCGGCTCGAGCCGTTCGACCTGGACCTTGCCCGCGAGACCTACCTGATGGCATGGGGCTCGACCGGGATGGCCGGAGAAGTCTCCGGAGTGGAGACGCGCCTGGAGGTCTGTCGCGCGGTCCAGGCACTTCCCGCGTCACCGGGTGAACCCCGTCCTCTCGAGGTGTTGCTCGACGGCCTTGCCCGGGTGACCACGGGCGGGCACGCCGCGGCGGCCACGACCTTGCGGCAGGCCGCCGAAGTACTCACCCGGATACCGGTCGGCGACGTGCTGCGCTGGGGCTGGATGGCAACGACCGCGAGCACCATGGTGTTCGACTTCGACTGCCTCCACGCGATCTCGATCCGGCAGGTCGAGCTCGTCCGTGAATCGGGCGCCTTGGCGCAGTTGCCGCTCTATCTGTCCCAGCTCGGCATCGCACTCCCGTTGATGGGCGACTTCGCGGGCACGGCCTCGCTCATCTCGGAGCTCGACAGCGTCGCCGCGGCGATCGGCAGCCCCATCGCGCCGTACACCCTACTGAGGCTGCGAGCGTTGCAGGGAAGAGAAGACGACACCTCGCCGCTGATCGCCGGCGCGATCGAGCTGGCCGCGGTGAGTGGGCAGGGGATGGCGACGGTCTCGGCGAACTGGGCCGCCGCCGTGCTGTTCAACGGACTGGCTCGCTACGACGAGGCAGTCACTGCCGCCCGGCAGGCCGCCTCGGAGATCATGAACCCGATCACGTTCATGTGGGTGCTCCCCGAACTCGTCGAAGCCGCGGCGCGCGCCGGTGACCCCGAGCTCGCTCAGGAGACCCTCGACCGGCTGGCGAAGACGACGCAACCCTGCGGAACCGATGCCGCGCTCGGGATCGAGGCGCGCGCCCGGGCGATACTGAGCGACGGGTCGACCGCTGCCGCGCTGTATCGCGAGGCGATCGAGCGATTGGGCCGCACCCCGCTGCGCCCGGATCTCGCCCGCGCCCACCTGCTCTACGGTGAATGGCTGTGCCAGCAGAACCACCAGGCTCAGGGACGCGAGCAGCTCCGCACGGCGTACGAAATGCTGGCCGGGATGGGGATGGAGGCGTTCGCCGAACGCGCCCGGACCGAGCTCCAGGCGATCGGTGAGAAGGTACGCAAGCGGACGGTCGAAGCCCAGGACGAGCTGACCGCACAAGAGCGGCAGATCGCGGAGCTGGCCCGCGACGGGCTGTCCAACCCGGAGATCGGGGCCCGGCTCTTCGTGAGCCCGCGAACGGTCGAGTGGCATCTGGGCAACGTCTTCGGCAAGCTCGGGATCCGGTCCCGCCGGCAGCTGACGGCCACCCTCGCCCGGCCCGATCGCCCGGCCCCGCCGGCCTGAAAACGCGCGGCCGGTACCCCGGGGGTCAGCCCCCGGGGTACCGAAACCCCGGGGGCTGACCCAGGTAGTCGCACTGGGGCGAAGGTACCGATAGAAGACCAGGCTTCGAGTCATCACCCACCCTCACAGCACCACAGAGGAGTAGAGATGGCTATCACGGTTGAAACGCCAGGCGACACCCTGCTTCGCCCGTTCAGGGTCGAGGTACCGGAGGCGGACCTCGAAGACCTGAAGGCCCGTATCCTCGCCACCCGATGGCCTGAGAAGGAGACCGTCGACGACCTGTCCCAGGGCACCCCGCTGGCGACGGTCAAGGCGCTCGCGCAGTACTGGGCCACGGAGTACGACTGGCGCCGGTGCGAGGCGACGATCAACTCGTTCCCGCAGTTCATCACCGAGATCGACGGACTGGACATCCACTTCCTGCACGTCCGTTCGCCGCACGCGGACGCCCTGCCGGTGCTGGTCTGCCATGGCTGGCCGGGATCGATCGTCGAGCAGCTGAAGATCATCGAACCACTGACGAACCCGACCGCACACGGTGGTCAGGCATCCGACGCGTTCCATGTCGTCGTTCCCTCGATGCCGGGCTACGGCTACTCCGGCAAACCGGCCGCGACGGGGTGGGATCCGCAGCACATCGCACGGGCCTGGGCAGAGCTGATGAAGCGCCTGGGGTACGACCGCTACGTCGCCACCGGCGGTGACTGGGGCGGGCAGATCGTCGACCTGATGGGTGCGCAGGCACCAACGGGGCTGGCCGGTATCCACACCAACTTCCCGGGTGCCGTCCGGGACGACGTCTCCGCTGCGGTCTTCTCGGGCAGCCCGCCGCCGGCCGGTCTCGACGACCAGGAATCCCGCCTCTACGAGAAGCTGCGGGAGTTCTGGGCGACGGATGTGTTCTACGCACTCGAGATGGCGACCCACCCACAGTCGCTGTACGGAATCGCGGACTCGCCCATCGGCCTGGCCGGCTGGCTCCTCGACCACGACGCGACCAGTCTGGCACTGATCACCCGGGTCTTCGCCGGACAGGCCGAGGGACTGACCCGGGACGACGTGCTCGACAACCTCACCCACTACTGGCTGACGAACACGGGGATCTCGTCCGGACGCCTCTACTGGGAGAACAAGTTGTCGTTCTTCGGCCCGAAGGGCGTCTCCGTCCCGGTGGCGGTGAGTATCTTCCCGGGCGAGCTCTACCAGGCACCGAAGAGCTGGGCGGAAGAGGCCTACCCGAACCTCATCCACTACAACACGCTCGACAAGGGCGGCCACTTCGCGGCCTGGGAGCAGCCGGCGCTGTACGTCGACGAGCTCCGGGTGGGCTTGCGGTCGCTGAGGTCTCATCATGTCTGAAATTGCTCGCTCGCCCTCACGCCGAGGGTTTCTGTCCCTATCGGCGGCAGCGGCCGCCGCCGTCACCGTCGGCACCTCCGACGCATTCGCCGGCCAGTCCGGCGCCGCCGCGTCGAGCACGGACGCCGGCCACTCGACGGACCCACGAATCCGTCGCTTCCACATCCATGAGCCACAGCAGAAGCTGCTCGAGCTCCGGCGGCGCATCCTGGCCACCCAGTGGCCTGAGAAGGAGACCGTTCCAGACCAGTCCCAGGGCGTTCAGCTGGCGACGATGAAGGCGCTGGCGCGTTACTGGGCAACGAAGTACGACTGGCGCAAATGTGAAGCGCGGATCAACTCGCATCCGCACTTCATCACCGAGATCGACGGACTGGACATCCACTTCCTGCACGTCCGGTCCAAGCACGAGGGAGCGCTGCCGCTCCTGGTCACCCATGGCTGGCCCGGATCGATCGTCGAGCAACTGAAGATCATCGAACCGCTGACCAACCCCACGGCGCACGGCGGGAAGGCCTCGGACGCCTTCCACCTGGTCATTCCGTCGATGCCCGGCTACGGCTACTCCGGCAAGCCGGCCACCAGCGGCTGGGACCTGAACCGGATCGCCCGCGCCTGGACCGAGCTGATGAAACGCCTCGGCTACCACAAGTACGTCGCGCAGGGCGGCGACTGGGGCGCGATCCTGACCGAGGTGCTGGCTGTCCAGGCACCGGCCGGCCTGCTGGGAATCCACACCAACCTGCCTGGTGTGGTCCCGCCTGCGATCGATGCGGCGATCCAGGCCGGCAATCCGCTGCCGCCCAACCTCTCGGCGGAGGAGAAGCGCGCTTGTGAACAGCTCGACTTCGTCTACAAACACATCGCCTACGCCCGCATCATGGGCGACCGCCCACAGACGCTGACCGGGCTGGTCGACTCACCCATCGCACTGGCCGCGTTCCTGCTCGACCACGACAAGGCGAGCCTGGAGATGATCTCCCGGACCTTCGCCGGACAGCCCGGCTTCGGCCTGTCCCGCGACGACGTCCTCGACAACATCACGCACTTCTGGCTCACGAACACCGGGATCTCCTCGTCGCGCCTCTTCTGGGAGAACAAGACCCCGTTCTTCGCGGTCAAGGGCATCAAGCTCCCGGTCGCCGTGAGCGTCTTCCCCGACGAGATCTACCAGGCTCCGCGGAGCTGGGCCGAGAAGGCCTACGTCAAGCTCCTGCACTACAACAAGCTCCCGGTCGGCGGCCACTTCGCTGCCTGGGAACAGCCACAGCTGTTCTCGCAGGAGCTTCGCGCAAGCTTCCGGTCGCTGCGCTAGCTGACGTCGATCCATCCCCGCCAGAAGGGCAGCCTCATGACAGCTCAGTCACGCGAGCCCGCGGACCTGCCGCGGGTTCCGATCCGGCTCACCGTCCAAGGCGAACTGGCTTCGTTCGCCGGTGCGACCGATTGGCTCAACTCGCCGCCGCTGACCACGGCCGGCCTGCGTGGAAAGGTGGTCCTGGTCAACTTCTGGACCTACACCTGCATCAACTGGCTGCGTCAGCTGCCCTATCTGCGGGCCTGGTCCGCGAAGTACTCCGAGCACGGGCTGGTGGTGATCGGTGTGCACACACCCGAGTTCGGGTTCGAGTCCGACCTCGGCAACGTGGCGCGGGCCGTCCGGGAGCTGGAGATCGGGTATCCGGTCGCGATCGACAGCGACTACGCGGTGTGGTCCGCCTTCGGCAATCAGTACTGGCCGGCCCTGTACTTCGCGGACGCCGACGGGCTGCTCAGGCAGCGCCACTTCGGTGAAGGCAAGTACGAACTGTCGGAGCGGGTCATCCAGTACCTGCTTGCCGAGGCGGGCTCAACCGACGCGCCTGGTCCACTCGCGACGGTCGATGCAGAGGGTGCCGAGGCACCTGCCGACTGGGCCAGCCTGGAATCGCAGGAGACCTACCTCGGGTACGCCCGTACGCGGGGCCACGCGTCGCTAGTACCGGAGAAGCCCCATCTTTACAGCGCTCCTGAAGACCTGGGCGCCAATCAATGGGCTTTGGCGGGGGACTGGACGGTCTCGGCACAGGCCAGTACGTCGAACGCGGCGAACGGGCGGATCGTCTACCGCTTCCATGCCCGCGATCTCCATCTGGTGATGGGCCCCGCAGTACCGGGTACCGCCGTGCGGTTCCGGGTGCTGATCGACGGGCAGCAACCTGCCGCGGCTCACGGGGTCGATGTCGACGACCAGGGCTACGGCACGGTGATCGATCAACGGTTGTACCAACTCGTTCGTCAACCCGGCCCGATCGCGGACCGCACCTTCGAGATCACCTTCCTCGATCCCGCGGTCGAGGCCTACGCGATGACCTTCGGCTAGCAGAGGCCCTGACCCAGCCCGTTGTTGCGGACTCGGGTGGCTTCTTTTATGAGGGTGGTCAGGGCTGGGCGGACGGGGCCGGGGAGCCAGGCCAAGGCCACGGTGATGGGTGCCATGTCCAGTACGTCTATGTAGGAGATGTCGGGGCGGGGGTACAGCTCCCGGCAGGCCTCAGGGACGACGGTGATGTGCGGGCCGATGGCTACGGCGGAGAAGAGTTCTTCGAGGTTTGTCACCTCGTCGTCGGTGTAGACGACGCGGGTGCCGTCCGGGCGTGGGTCGACGGCCCAGAAGTCCCGGTACTCCTGGTGGACGCTGGGGGACAGGCTCACCACCATGTGATCTGCCATGTCGGCCAGGTAGAGATGGTCGCGGGAGGCCAGCGCATGGGTGTTGCTGCAAGCAACGACGCGGGTGCCGGTGGCGAGCGGCTCCACCGGTACGCCCGCAGGTACCGGCAGGTAGGCGACGATGACGTCGACCTGTCCTTGGGGCAGCGCCGTCACCTGCTCGACGAAATCGAGGTGGCGGACCTTGATGGTGATCTCCGGGTGACGGGCCCGCATCTCGGCGAGCAAGGCACGAACGGCGGGTAAGGCGATCATGGCTTCGTGGCTGCCGATCACCAGCTCCCCGGATTTCGGCGGGTCGTGAAACGGAAGCCTTGCCGACCGCGGCTCCCGGACCAGCTCCGCATGAGCCTCGACCAGCTCCGCGCTGGGCCCCACCCCGAGCTCCTCGGACAGCCTGCGCCGTACTTCGTCGTACCGCCGCAACGCCTCGGCACGTCGGCCAGACGCAAGCAAGATGGTCAGCAGTCGAGCATGGACTCTCTCGTCGTACGGCAGCTCAGAGGCCAGCTGCTCCAGCTGATCCAGGGCGAACTCGGGCTTGCCGGCTTGCAAGGCGGCATCGGCGAGTTCGAGCGCCAGGCTGATCCGCGACTCCTCCCACCGGCGTACCAGCGGGTCGGTGCGGATCCATTCGGGGCCGTCGGCAAAGAGCGGTCCGCGCCACAGGCTGAGCGCGTGGTGCAGCGCCTGGGCGCGCTCATCAGGATCGGCTGACCGCGGAGCCAGCGCCAGTTGCTGGTACTCCCTGAAGTCGTCCTCAGCGCCTGGAACCTCGAGGCGGTAACCATGTCCGTCCCAGACGACCGTTGCGGGGGGCCCACACTGCTCCTTGAGCCAGTCCCTGAGCCGCGTCACCGTCGTCTGCAACGCGCCAGGCGAGCAGCCGCCCGGACCCCAGGCGAGCTCGGCCACGCGAGCAGCACTCAGCGTCCCGCCGGGATACATCAGCAAAGCGCCCAGTACGTTGCGAACAGCCGGCCGCGTTGCAGCCACCGCGGCGTCGCCCACCTGGACTCGCAGCGGGCCCAGAATGCCAAGACTCACGCGCGACTGAACCAAGACGTCCCCATATCCCTGTACCCGAGGCACGCAGCCGAAGTTCCCGCCGACCAGGCGGAGCGTACTGGAGCCTACCTGCGGAACGGGGCGCACTGTGGAGGGACCAGCCGCCGCCCCGGGGAGGAGCGGCGGCTGGTCCGGCTGGCGTCGTCCGCGTGCGGGCTTGGCCCAGTCCGGGTTCTCAGTTGCAGAGGGCGGTGTCGAGAGCCTTCGAAGTCCGGCGCATCCACCGTGGTCAGCATCTCCTCGAGCTGCGCCGGCTCGAGCAGCTTGCCGCCGATGAGGGCGCTGAAGAAGCGATTGAGGTCGGCGGGCGAACCGATCATCTGGCCCTCGGACCAGCCGAGCGACGGATCCTGTTCGGTGACGCGGTCTCCTTGCCGTCCGGGCTGGTCTTGTAATAGCCGCGCGGATGCGGGCCGACGATCCGCTCATCGCCAACGGCCGGCCAGTAGATGAGGTGATGACATGACTGCTCCTTCAGCGACGTTGTGGATGGCATCAACGCTAGGGATGGCACCGCCGGCGAACCATCCAGCTGTCGGGCCGAACGAGGTACCGCAGGCTGTACTTTTTGGGTCGTCGGCTGACTGATCGATCCCGGGTGCCCTACGGTCGTCAGCAGGAGGTGGCATGAGCATCGAGAAGTCCGGCAAGGGTCCGCGCAGGGGTTTCCTGCTGTCCAGGCTCGGACTCGGGGTCGATGCGCTCGAACACCTGGTAGGAGGTTTGGGCACCGCGCTCCTGGCCCTGGCCGCCGTGGTGTGGGTGATGATCGTCGCCCTGAGCTGCCTGATCGGTATCGGCTTCCTGCTGATCCCGTCCGCCCTCCAGGTCACGCGCGCGATCGCGGACCGGGAACGGGCGCGGCTGACCCGCTGGGGACCGGAGGTCGTCGGTGCCGAACCGTTGCCCGATGGCCGTTGGGAAGCCGTCCGGAACCCCTCGGTACGACGTGAGCTGGGCTGGCTGTTGCTACATGCAACCTTTGGCTTCCTGATCGGCCTGCTCGGTCTCACCTTGCCGCTGTACGCCGTGCAGAGCCTGACCTTCCCACTGTGGTACGGGCTCCTGCCGCCGGGCACGAACGGGCCAGGGCTGGCGGCCTGGCGGATCGATGGCCTCGCCGACGCGCTCGTCGTCGGTCTTACGGGCATCGCGTGGTTCGTGATCGCTGTGGCCGTCAATCCCGTACTAGCCCGCGTGCAGGCGTGGACCGGCCGCCGTCTGCTGTCCCCGTCCGCCGAGGTCGACCTATCGCTCCGGGTTTCGCAGCTGACCTCGACGCGGGCCGCGGCTCTCGATGCGCACGCCGTCGAGCTTCGGCGGATCGAGCGTTCTCTGCATGACGGAGCACAGAACCGCCTGGTCGCCGTGACCGTCTTCGTCGGGGCGGCGCGTCGTGCGCTCACGCGGGATCCCGCCACCGCGGAGGTAGCGCTGGCGCACGCGCAGGACGCCGCCGAGCAGGCGCTGGCCGAGCTGCGCATGGTTGCCCGAGGCATCCTTCCGCCGGTACTCGAGGATCGCGGGCTCGCCGGTGCGCTGACCAGTCTCGTCAGCAGTTGCGGTGTCCCATGCGACCTGGACATCGACGTCTCCACCCGGTGCGCCGCCTCGGTGGAGGCCACGGCGTACTTCGTGGTTGCCGAGGCGCTGACCAATATCACCAGACACAGCGGCGCGACCGGCGCCGCCGTAGTACTCCGTCAGGAGAGCAACAAGTTGCAGCTGCGCATCGAGGACGACGGCCGGGGTGGAGCCGATCCGGAGATGGGATCGGGGCTGACCGGGATCCGCCGCCGGGTCGAGGCCTTCGACGGCCGCCTGACCCTCACCAGCCCGGCCGGCGGGCCGACGATCATCGAGGTGGAGCTGCCATGCGGATAGTGATCGCCGAGGACGACGCGCTGTTGCGGGAGGGGCTGGCCTTGTTGCTGCGGGCCGAGTCCCTCGACGTGGTGGCGACGACGGACTCTGTGGAGCCGTTCCTCGCAGCCATCGACGAGCACCGCCCGGACGTCGCCATCGTCGATGTCCGGATGCCGCCGACCCACACCGACGAGGGGATCCGCGCTGCCGTCGAGGCGCGCCGCCGCCAACCTGGATTGGCTGTCCTCGTGCTGTCCGCGTACGTCGAGCAGGCATTCGCAACCGACCTGCTGGCCGATGGGGCGAGCCGACTCGGGTACCTGCTGAAGGAGCGCGTCGGACGGGTCGACGAGTTCCTGACCGCGCTGCAGCGGGTGGCGGACGGTGGTACGGCGATCGACCCCGAGGTCGTCGGCCAACTGCTCGCCCGCCGACGACCGGACAGCACGCTGGAGCGATTGAGCCCCCGCGAACGCGACGTGCTCGCGCTGATGGCAGAGGGGCTTGGCAACACGGTCATCGCCGAGCGGATGTTCGTCACCGAAGGCGCTGTCCACAAGCACATCCGCAGCATTTTCGCCAAGCTCGAGCTCGCCCCCGACGACCGCGCCGATCGCCGAGTGACCGCAGTACTGAGGTATCTGGACGGCACTCCGCGCTAGCCGGCTTGGTGCTTGTCGCGCTTCTCGCTGAGGCTAGACCTCATTGTGCCTATCCTCGATACTCCGGACTGTTCCTCAGCAATCCGCAGATTCGACTGGAGTGGATCCCACTGATGCTTCCTTCCGAACGTCGCCGGGCGATCGCTGCCGAGATGGTGCCGGCGTGAGCATCGACGAGCCGCTGGATGTCCCCACCGTCGACCCGATCGAGCGGCTGCGAGAGCGGCGCAGCGCGAAGTGGCGGACGCATCCCGCCGACGTGCTGCCGTTGACCGTCGCCGAGACGGACTTCAACCTCGCCAGGCCGATCCGCGCCGTGCTCGACAGGGCGCTGGACCTGTCCGACGTCGGGTACGGGGTCGCGGAGCCCGAGCTTGGCCGCGCACTGGCCGACTTCGCAGGGCGCCGTTGGGACTGGACGATCGACCCGGGCTCGGTGGCGGTCGCGACCGACGTGAGTACGGCGGTCGTCCACGTACTGCGGCTGTTCGTACGACCCGGCGACTCGGTTGTCATCAGTCCGCCGGTCTACGCGCCCTTCCCCGGCTGGGTGCGCGAGGTTGACGCCCGGCTGGTCGAGGCGCCGCTGCGGTACGACGAAGCGGACGGATGGCGGCTCGATCTCGACGCCCTGGAGGCGGCCTTCGCCGGCCGGCCGGCGGCGTACCTGCTGTGCAATCCCCATAACCCTGTCGGGCGGGTGCATAGCCCGGAGGAACTCGCCGCCTTGGTGGAGCTCGCCGCGCGCTATGACGTGACCGTGGTCAGCGACGAGATCCATGCGCCGCTGGTGCTGCCCGGTGCCCAGTTCACCCCGCTGCTCACCGTGCCCGGTGCGGCCGACCTCGCCGTGTCACTCCACTCCGCAAGCAAGGCGTGGAACCTCGCCGGCCTCAAGTGCGCCGCGATTGTTGCGGGCTCGGACCGGATGCGGGCTGCACTGGACGAGCTGCCGGCGGATCTTCGCTGGCGCATCGGTCACTTCGGGGTCATCGCCACCGTGGCCGCCTACACCGACGGCGGGCCTTGGCTCGACCTACTGCTCGCCGACCTCGACGCCCGGCGATCCCAACTGGCCACGCTTCTGCGGGACAACCTGCCCTCGGTCAACTGGCATCCACCGGAGGCGACTTTCCTGGCCTGGCTCGACTGCCAGGCTCTCGGCGATCCTTCTCCACAGGAGCAATTCCTGAGCCACGGTGTCGCCCTCGAACCAGGCGCCTCCTTCGGCGCCGGCGGCGAACGGCACGTACGGCTGAACTTCGGTACGAGCGCCACGATCCTCGAAGAGGCCCTCACCCGGATGGCCCACGCGGCCAAGTGACACCGAGCCCGTCGGAGTCAGTTGGTGGTGTTGAACCAGTGCCGCAACTGCTTTGTCCGACGGATGACGAGTAGGTCGAGGAGCAGCACGATGGCCAAGGTGATCCCGAAGAGGGGGAGGAACACGGCCAGGGCGGCGATGATGACTGCCAGGGCCGGCGTGGCCTTGAGAGGGAGCCGGCCGCGGGGTGCGCCGAGTCCTGTCCCGGGTGTCTTGGGGCGGCGGCGCCACCACATCGCCGGTCCGGAGAGACACATGAAGATCACGCCGAGGCAGAAGGCGGTGGTGATCCACAGGTTGACCGTGCCCAGCCGCCGGCCCTCGTGCAGCGCGATGCCCTGGGCAACGGTCTTGGCCAGCAGCGGATAGTCGCGATACCCGTACGTCGAGATGACTGCGCCGCCGTACTGGTCGACGTGCAGGCTGCGTTCCTTGGCCGGATTCTGGAAGGCATAGCCGATGACGGAGTACACGCCTTCCTCGCCTCCTGGCAGCGCGACCGTCATCGGCCTGGCCAAGCCGTTCCTGGTGCCGACGGCGACGGCGGTATCCAGGTTCGCCGTCGGACGGCCCTCCTGGTTGGGGTCGGAGCGCGGCACCTTCGACTCGCCGAGTGCCCACGGCACCGCGTGGCTGTGCGGCAGCGACTCGTCCAGCGTCGACACGGGATCGGACAAGGCCCCAGGGTCCTCAGCCCACATCGAGCTGCCCTGGCCGGTGGCGATCTGCTGGACCTTCGCGCCCCAGAACCCGGTCCACGGCAATCCCGAGATGATCAGGAAGAGCAGCCCGACACCCAGGATCGACCCGGTCAACGCGTGCCGCGACCGCAGTACTGCGCCCGCCGCTTTCGCCGCGCGACGCCGAGCCCGGGCGACCCGGCCGCGGGCGAACAGGTAGTAGCCCGTGATAGCCATCACAAGTGCCCAGCACGCGGCGATCTCGATCACAGCATCACCGAAGCGGCCGGCCATCAGGTCGCCATGCAGGCGGATCGCAGCACCGGACAGGGTGGTGTCCGGATTCAGCGATCCGAGCACCTTGGCCTCGTACGGATCGACGAACACGTCCCGGACACCGCCGGCCGCGGTCTCGACCGAGAACACCGTCGACCGATCCGGACCGGACGGCTCGGTCATCGACACCACAGTCGCGTCGGGGAGGGCGGCTTTGACCGCATCCAGTTGCGCGGCGTACGGCTGCGCGACCAGCCCGGCCGGCTGGTCGACCTTCATCACGTCCGCGTGCAGGGCCGGCTCGAGCTGGAACCGGAACAGATAGATCAGCCCGGTCGTCGCCAACAGCAACAACACCGGGATGACCAGGAAGGCAGCATAGAAATGCCACCGCCAGAACGCCCGGAACCATCCCCGACCGGTGCTTTCCCGCTTCGCAGCCGCACCAAGCGGTCCACTGATTGTTGCCGTCACACCACCGCAACGCTCGATCCACCCCCTGGGTTCCCACACCCCCGAAACTTCGCCGCGGCCTAGCCGAGCTCACCTCCGGCGCCGGCCACGAACGCTTCGACTTCACCCTCAACCCGCTCATCGACAACCTCGCGAAGGCCGATTGAGGGAGTCTCCTCAGCTCATCGGTCGAGGGTGGCGAGGAAGGTGATCAGCGCCTCGGCTACTTCGGCCGGGCGTTCCTCGGGGATCCAGTGGTCGCAGCCCGGCAGGTCGACCACGCCGCGGAGGTCAGGTACAAGCTGGGGGAGTTGCTCGATGAAGTCGGGCGGGTAGAAGGTGCGGACCACGTCGTCCCCGCCGGTGATGAAGAGCGCCGGTGGGGTGATCAGCGCGTCCTGCCAGGGAGCCGTGAGCGCCCAGTTGCGGTCCATGTTGCGGTACCAGTTCAGTGGGCCGGTGAACCCGTTCCGCCCGTACTGCCGGGCGTACTCCTCGATGTCGTCCTCGGTCAGCCACGACGGTAGTTGGTCGACCTGACGAGTGCTGGCGAGGAAACCCTCCCCGGCGATCGGCGAGGCGAGGCCGGCCATCACGCGCCGGAAGCTGTTGCGAAGATCCGCGTTGAGCTCGGCGTCGGCGCGGCCGGGTTCCTGGAAGTAGATCTGGTAGAAATCCGGGCCGAAGTGCTCACGTACGGACGTCAGCGTGGGGACGGCGCCACGCTGCGTCGGGGGCACGGACAGCCCGGCCACGCCCCGCACCAGCTCCGGGCGCAGCAGCGCGGTGTGCCAGGCGACCGGGCCGCCCCAGTCGTGGCCGACCACGACCGCGCTCTTCTCCCCGAGTGCGTGGATGAGGGCGACCACATCACCGACCAGGTGAAGGATGGAGTAGTCGGCGATGTCAGGTGGGGCGTCAGTACCGCCGTAGCCGCGCTGGTCCGGTGCCACCACCCGGTAGCCCGCATCAGCCAGCGGCTGAAACAGATGCCGCCACGCATACCAGCTGTCCGGAAACCCGTGCAGCAGCAGGACCAAGGGCCCTTCACCCTGCTCGGCGACATGCATAGTCAAACCGTTGACGCTCAACTCACGGTGAACGAGGCTCAAGATGGACTCCAATCCAAGACACCACCGACCCTAGCCCGCCAATCTCGTTGCTCTGCGCAACGGGGTGGAGCGTGGGGTTGTCAGAGGACGGTGACGGTGACTGTGGTGCCTGGTTTGGCTTTTTGGCCGGCGGCGGGGGATTGGCCGGCTACCAGGTTGAGGCCTAGGTTGAAGGGGGCCTTCTCCACCTTTACCAGGAAGCCTGCTTCGGTGAGGATCTTGGTGGCGTCGACGAGTTTTTTGCTGCGGACGTTCGGGATCTCGCGCAGCGCGGGGCCCTTGGAGACGACCAGCTGGACCTTGTCCTTGGCGAAGAGGGTGCCGTTGTTGGGGGTCTGGGTGATCACCCGGCCCTCGGGGATCTTCTCGTCGAACTGATCGGTGCGGCCGACGGTGAAGCCCGCCTTCTTCAACGTGCGGGTCGCCTCGCGGACCGGCTTGCCGGTCAGGTTCGGGACGCCGATGGGCTTCTTGCCCTTGCTGATCGCGAGGTTCACCGAGTCGCCGGGCTTCATCACCGAGTCGAATTTCGGGGAGAACACGATCACCCGCCCGGTCGGCACCGTTTCGCTGTAGGCCTCGCTGACCTGGCCGACGACGAGCTTGATCGACCCCAGCGCCCTGGCGGCCGCCTCCTCGTCGAGCCCGGCGAGCTGCGGTACGCGGTACCGCTCGGGGCCCTTCGAGACCGTGAGGGAGACCTCGCCTTCCTTGCGGATGCGTCCGCCCGCCTCGGGGTCGGTGCCCATGACCTGTCCCTTGGGCACATCCTCCGAGAAGTCCTGGTTCGCCAACGTGGTCGTCAGCCCCGACTCCACCGCCTTGGCGTTCGCGTCGGCCGCGGTCATCCGCAGCAGCAGCGGCGTCGAGGTGTAGCGGTGCACGCCGTAGTACCAGGCGGTCGATCCGATACCGATCGCCAGCGCCAGTACTGCGAACAGCGCGATCAATCCGCGCCCACGCCGTTGCCGAGCAGCGGGTCGTACAGGAGGTGGCGCCGACTGCCGAGTTGCCTCGTGCGGCCGTAGCAGCGACCGCTGGTTGGGCGGCGGCTCGAACGGTACGACGATGGTGTCGTTGCGCGGCGGCTGCTCCGAGTACCCGTGCTCGACATACCCGTTGCCGCGCGAGTACCCGTCGTCGTACTCGGTGTCCTGCCGCATCTGCTGAATCGGAATGGTCAGGTCGCCGGTCAGCTCGGGGTCGTCGGGCAGACCCTCCTCGATCGCATTGCGCACCCGGTGGACCTGGCGGCTGAACACCCGCGCGTCGGCCGGCCGGAGGTCGCGGTCGCGCGCCGTGGCCCGCTGCACCAGCGCATCGACGTACGGCGGGATGCCCGGTACGAGCTGCGAAGGCGGCGGTACATCGGCGTGCACGTGCGCGTAGGCGACCTGGATGGGCGTATCGCCGGTGTGCGGCTTGCTGCCGGTCAGCAACTCGTACAGGAGGATCCCGGACGAGTAGACGTCGGAGCGGGCGTCCGCGCGGCCGTCGGTGACCAACTCGGGCGCCAGGTACGACACTGTGCCCATCAGCAGGCCCTGGGTGGCCGTGTTGCCGGTCGTGGTGACCGCTCGGGCGAGGCCGAAGTCGGCGACCTTCACGGTGCCGTCGTTGGAGATGAGCACGTTCTCGGGCTTGATGTCGCGGTGCACGATGCCCGCGTCGTGGGCCGCCGAGAGTGCCGACAGGACCGGGGCGAGCAGGTCGAGCGCCCGCGCGGGTGACAACGGCGACTGCTGGCGGATGACGTCACGCAGCGTCCGGCCGGGCACGTACTCCATCGCGAGGAACAGCGTGTCGTGGTCGGTGCCCTGGTCGAAGACGGCGACCACGTTCGGGTGCGAGAGCTTGGCGGCGGCCCGGGCCTCGGCCACGAACCGGCGCCCGAACTCGGCGTCGTCACCCATCCCGAGGTGCATCACCTTGAGCGCGATGATGCGGTCCAGCCGCATGTCGAGGGCCTCGTAGACGGTCGCCATCCCGCCCTTGGCGACGCGCGAACCCACGCGGTACCGTCCGTCGAGCACTCGCCCGACAAGGCGGTCGCCTACGTGGGTGCCTACGTCTTCCGTCACTTGCGGTGAGCCGCCTCTCGAAGCTGTCTGCTCTGAGAGTGTAAATAAGGCGCAAGGTCGTGGCTCCGTCGCCGCGCCGCATCCCGCCCACGACCCACGTGCTAGAGCGGGTTCCACCCCTTCTCGAACTGTCCCTTCAGGCGTAGGACGCTCTGTACGTACCGCTTGGTGTCGGGATACATACCGTTACGCCGGACGCCGCCCAGGCCCTGGTAGTAGCCCGCCACCGCGATGTCGAGTTTGGCCGCCGCCGTCAGCCTGCTGAGCAGCACGACCCCGGACGTGACGTTGTCCTGCGGCTTGAGCAGGTCGAGCTTGCGGCCGACGATGCTCGAGGTGAAGTTGCCGGTCGAGGGGATCACCTGCATCGCGCCGATGGCGTTGGCGGGGGAGACGACCCGCTGCTTCCAGCCGGACTCCTGCCAGGAGATCGCCAGCGCGAGCTCGGGGTCGACGCCGTACCGCTTGGCGGTCGTGACGATCATCGTCCGCAGCTGGCCGCGGGTGGGCAGCTTGCGGTTGCGCAGTACGGCGCGGTTGCGGTCCGCGGCCGCGACGATGTGGTCGGCGTAGGTGCGGCCGGCGAAGGTGTTGTTCTTGGTCTTCTTGGAAGTCTTGGCCGGCTTCTTCGGCACCGGTTTGGCGTGGATCTTCACCGGGACCAGGATCGTCTTGCCGATGTAGATGTGGTCGCTCGCCCGCAGCCCGTTCGCGGCCAGCAGGCTGGCCTGCGAGCAGCGGTACCGCTTGGCGATCTTGCCGATCGTGTCACCGGCCTTGACGACATAGCTCGCCCGGCCGAGCTGCGAGCTCCTGCCGGCACCCGGCGTCGCCGCCTTGCCCGGCAGTCTCAGCAGCTCGCCGGCGTAGATCGTGTTGCCGTTGCCCGGCAGTTTGTTCAGCGCGACCAGGGTCCGGACGTCGGTCCCGTACGTCGCCGCGATCAGGCTGAGGGTGTCACCGTTCTTCACCTTGTACTGGCCGAAGCCGGGCGAACCGGCGGTGATCACCCCGGCCGCCAGCAGCGGGACTGCAAAACCAGTCGTTACCCGCAGGACTTTTCGCCACGTGTTGCCCATCTTTCCATCTCCCCGTGTGAATGTCCCTTGACGGTAAGTGGTGGTACAGATGTGACAACAGGTGCTGGTGGGTCATTTGTTACGGCTGTGATCGAATGTTAACAATTTAAGGCTGAACTACATGATTGTGGTTCACAATCGATGTTTGCTGACGGCAACAGATGCCGAGGGCACCTAAAGCGAGGCGCGCCCATCGAGGGGCGAAGAGGCCTGGGCCGAGTGGTACCGCCGGGGGATCCGCCCGGCCAGCCGCGCACCCCGGCCGGCCGTCACGGCGTCCCGCATCGCAGCAGCCATCAGGGCCGGTCGCTCGGCCCGGGTGACGGCAGTGGCGAGCAGTACGGCGTCGCAGCCCAGCTCCATCGCCAGGGTGGCGTCACTCGCCGTACCGATGCCGGCGTCGAGCACGATCGGCACCTTGGCCGCCTCGACGATCATGCTGATGTTGTGCGGGTTGCGGATGCCCAGGCCGGAGCCGATGGGGGAGCCGAGCGGCATCACCGCCACGCAACCGACCTGCTCCAGCCGGCGAGCCAGGATGGGGTCGTCGTTGGTGTAGGCGAGCACGGAGAACCCGTCGGCAGCCAGCGTCTCCGCGGCGTCCAGCAGCTCCACCGGGTCCGGTAGCAGCGTGTGGTCGTCCGCAACCACCTCTAGCTTGATCAGGTCCGTCTGTAGCGCCTCCCGGGCCAGCCGGGCGGTCAGTACGGCCTCCCCAGCGGTGAAACAGCCGGCAGTGTTCGGCAGTACTGCGATGTCGTGCTTGCGGAGCACATCGAGAACAGACCCCTGCTGGCTCGGGTCGAGCCGCCGCAGCGCCACAGTGGTCAGCTGCGTCCCGGACGCGACCAGCGCCTCCTCCAGTACTTCGAGGCTCGGCGCGCCGCCAGTACCCATCACCAGCCGCGACGTGAACTCGCGCCCCGCGATCACCAGGGTGTCGTCACTCATAGGTTCTCCTCAACCGCCCTGGACCGCGGTGACGATCTCCACCCGGTCGCCGTCGGCCAGTGTCGTCCCGGGCCACTCTGTCCGGGTCACTACAGCCTCGTTCACTGCTACTGCCACACCGGTCGGGCTCTTGGCCCAGCGCGCGACCACCTCGGAGACAGTGGTCCCCGCTTCGATCTGCTCAGTACTGCCGTTGACGAGCACGTTCATGGCGCAACCCTAACTTCGGCGAATCGGCTGGCCAGGAACGGTGCCGCCAGCTCGGGAAGGACGCCGGTGCGGACCGTCTCGGCGATGACCTGTGCAGTGATCGGAGTGAGCAGTACTCCGTTGCGGTAGTGCCCTGTCGCCCACAGCAGCCCGTCGAGCCCGGAGGGCCCCAGCACCGGCGCATTGTCGGGCGTAGCCGGTCGCAGGCCAGCCACTGCCTCCACTAGCTCCAGCTCGTCCGTGATCGGCAGGATCATCCGGGCATCCCGCAGCAGCGCGAACACCCCACCGGCCAGCACACGCGTGTCGTACCCAAGCTCTGAGGTGGTCGCGCCGACTACCAGCTCGCCGCCAGGCCGCGGTACGAGGTAGACGGCGAACCCGCGCGCAGTAGCTCGCACTGTGTGGCTGAGAGCAGGCCGGTACGCCTCGGGCACCCGCAGGCGCAGGATCTCGCCCTTTAGTGGCCGGACGGGCACCTGCAGCTCTAGTGGGATGCCTTGAATCTGGGCTGACCAGGGACCGGCCGCTGCAATGACGTGGCCGGCTGCGATGGTCGACCCGTCGTCCAGCTCGACGCCGACTGCAGTAGTACCGGTGGTGAGCACTCGGGTGACACGCTGACGGACCACCTGTACGCCGGTGAGCTCAATGGCCCGGAGCAGGGTGGCGACGGCTTGGCGGTTGTCCACGGAGTGATCGCCGGGCACCCAGACGCCGGCAGTGACGCCCGGTGCGAGCAGCGGCTCCCGCTTGCGGGCCTCGCGGCCGGAGAGCTCCTCGACCTCCAGGCCGAGCCGTCGCTGGTAGTCCGCGAGCCGGTGGAGCGCGGCGGCATCGTCGACGTCGTACGCGACCGAGAGAGTCCCGGTGCGGTGGAGCCCGGCGGGCTGGCCGGTGAGGGCTTCCAGCTCCTCGGCGAAGCCGGGCCAGGCGGCCACGCCAGCCAGGTTGAGGGCCAGCAGGTCGTCTTCGCCGTACTCGACCTCGGTGACCGGAGCGAGCATGCCGGCGGCGACCGAGGACGTCTGGCTGCCGGGTGTCGGGTCACATACCGTCACCTGGATATTGTCTACAGCGAGTCGCCAGGCAGTGGCGAGGCCGATCAGCCCCGCACCGATGATGACGACATCGCAGGTTCGCTCAGCCATGGCGCCAAGACTACGGCGCTGTGCACACAGTAGGAGGGGTACATGGCAGGCTGGGCCTGTGACTGAGCACACCGCAGACGCTGGACTGCGTGACCGATTGGCCGACGCCCATCTCTACTTGTGCACTGATGCACGCGAGAAGCAGGGCGACCTCGCGCAGTTCCTGGACGCCGCGCTGGGCGGTGGTGTCGACATCGTGCAGTTGCGGCAGAAGGACCTGGAGGCCGCTGACGAGCTGGCGGCCCTGGAGGTTTTCGCCGACGCCTGCAAGCGGCACGGCAAGCTCCTGGCCGTCAACGACCGCGCCGACATCGCCTTCGCCGCGGGTGCCGACATCCTGCACCTCGGCCAGCGCGACCTGCCGGTCAGGGCTGCGCGGGCCATCACGGGGATGGAGCCGGTGATAGGCCGCTCCACTCACACCTTCAGCCAGGTGAACGCCGCTGTCGATGAGCACGGCTCGGATTACTTCTGCGTCGGCCCGACCTGGGAGACCCCGACCAAGCCCGGTCGCGCCGCTGCCGGGCTCGAGCTGGTCTCGTACGCCGCCAGTCGCCAGTCCGCCAAGCCATGGTTCGCGATCGGCGGGATCGACCTGGCCAGGCTGGACGAGGTGGTCGAGGCCGGCGCGATCCGCGTGGTCGTAGTACGGGCGATCACCGATGCTGACGACCCGGCCGCGGCGGCGGGGGAGTTCAGCCGCCGGCTGCGGGGCGCCTGATGATGAACAACCCGAGGACGGCGCGGATCATCGCCGCCGTCGTGATCGCGATGATGGTGATCACCCTCGCCGCGTCCCTGCTCGGCTGCAGTGCCTCGAGCTCCGGCACGGCGACCAAGGACACGCCGACCAAGGACTCGGTCAGCGGCCTTCTCTTCGTGCCCGCGGCCGACCTTCCGAAGGAGGCCCAGCAGACGCTCGCACTGATCGACAAGGGCGGGCCGTACCCGTACAGCCGCGACGGCGTGGTCTTCGGCAACTTCGAGAAGATCCTGCCGAAGCAGAACAAGGGGTACTACCACGAGTACACGGTGAAGACCCCGGGCGAGAAGGACCGCGGCGCCCGGCGGATCGTGACGGGAAAGGGCGACGAGCGTTACTACACTGACGATCACTACAAGTCGTTCCGCCGGATCCAGGCGGACGGGGGGACCGACGGATGACTGACCTGCGCATGCTGCTGAGCAAGGGCCTGCGCCCGGGCGTCTACCGCTGGTCGGCCAAGGCCACTACCGACGAGGTGCGCCGTACTGTCACCAGTGCCGGCTGGAGCTTGGTGCTGCTCGACACGACGAGCGTGCACGACAAGGCCGGCTTCCTCGACGTCTGCGCGACCGCCTTCGACCTGCCGCGCTGGTTCGGGCGCAACTGGGACGCTCTGGCCGACTCGCTGAGCGACCGGTCGACCGGTGAGCCAGAGGTCGTGCTCTGGGAGGGCTGGCGCGAGTTGCTCGACCACGACCACGACACGGTCGACGTGGCGCTGCAGATCCTCACCGAGGACGCCAACGAGTCCGGTCAACTGCGGGTGCTGCTGCGCGAGGCCGACGACGTGCCAGACCTGGTTACCGAAGTACCGGTCCTCTAGGCAGGCCGAACCGAGCCGGTACTCCGCTACTGAAGGCCACGTGGTCTGGTGGGCGACTGCCGAGCTCGCCTAGCCCCACGGAGGCGAGCAGACCGCGGTCCTCGAAGGTCTGGAGCTCTGCTTGGTGCAGGACCCATGGCGGGTGCTCGTTGGGCAGGTACCAGGTGCGGCCGGCCCTGTTGAGATGCAGGCCCCAGCGGGCGGTCAGGAAGTGCTCAAGCGGGCCGGGCTCCAGTCGCTCGCCCACCTGCGTCTCGATCGTGCTACTGGCATCGCCGTGCGGCCAGCGAAGGGTTGAGCTGTAGGTATGGCGGTTGCCTGTTGCGTGGTGCTGCATGCGCGCCCAGCGGTAGGGGATGCCCAGGGTGCTGCGCGAGCCGGCCACCATGGGAAGCCAGTTGGCGTCGAGGCTCAGGAACACCACGCCTCGCCGGCCGGCGCTGTCCACGGAGTACAGACGGACGTTGGTCTCCAGGAACGACCTCAGCATGACCATCCGGAACGGCACCAGCCCGACGTACGTCCGTCCCTCGAACGTGTCGGGTCTGGTGCCCGGCGGGAAGTAGCGGGCGACGCTCCCCGGCTCCACTGCCCAGTGGATGAAGGACAGGTCGAGCCAGCGCTGCCGGAGGATGCGCGGCGGGCGCAGCTCAGGCGCCAGCGGCGAGATCTCCTCCATGCCAGCAATCTAGAGCGTGCTCATCCGGCACGAACCGCAGGTGCCGTCCGCGGTTGGCCTCCCGGACCCAGTCGCGGAACGAAGTACTGGCCGCTTCATGAGCGGACACATCGCCCAGCACCACCAGCCCCATCTGGTAGGTGACGAACTTCTGCACGATCCCCCCGGCCACCCCACTGCCCAGCCGGAAGAACTCCGCCGGCAGCAACTCGACCGGAACGACCACCCACTCGGCTTGGTGGGTGTAGTGCGCCTCCGCGATGACATCGACCGCATCCCGGTCGTTGAGGATCGTGGTGGTCGCGCGATAGGTCTGCAAAGTTCCGTATCCTTCCCTATAAAGTGATCTATAGGGAATTCTAAGGTATGTGATAGGGATCTAGCATGATGTTTTCGGTCGAGCAGGTGGCGGATCAGCTCGGGCTGCATGTGCGGACGGTCCGGAACTACGTCCGCGACGGGAAGCTGAACGCCGTCCGGATCGGGAAGCAGTACCGGATCAGCCGCGAGGATCTTGAGGCCTTCACCGGGATCTCCGCTGTCGACGACGGTGGCGCGAGCGCGCGGCGGGTCGAGGTGTCGAGCATCGTGCAGGTCGACGCGATCGACCGGGCCGGTGCCGACCGGATCAGCACGCATCTGCATGCGGCGGTCAATCAGGGCGGGCTCGGCCAGCTGAGGGTCGAGTCGGCGTACGACGAGGACCGCAGCAGCCTCAAGCTGATCATCATCGGTGATCCCGAGGTGACCGCCGATCTGCTGCGGATCGTCAGTTTGCTGGCAAAAGCCTGAAGCAGGCCTGACGGGCTCAGAGGTGCCGGGCGGTGGCGGCGATCGCGAGGTCGGCGAGCGCCTTGCGGGAGGTCTCGTCGTCGATGGGCGCGCGATCGAGCGAGTCGAGGGCGTCCTCGGTGCGTTCGGTGATCAGGTCCTCGCAGGCCTGGACCGCGCGGCTGTCCTGAAGGATCTCGCGCAGCAACTGGATCTCGTCGGCGTCCAGATCCGGCCGCCCGAAGAGCCGGTCGAACTCGGTCAGCTGCACCTCCGACGCGTGCTCGACCGCGTACGCCGTGAGGACCGTCCGCTTGCCCTCGCGCAGGTCGTCGCCGGCCGGCTTCCCGGTCAGCGCCGGATCGCCGAAGACACCCAGTAGGTCGTCGCGCAACTGGAAGGCCTCACCCAGGGGCAGCCCGTACGCCGACAGTGCGTCGATGAGGTGCTGGCCACCGCCACCAAGAGCGGCGCCGATGTGGAGCGGCCGCTCGACCGTGTACGTCGCTGCCTTGTACCGCAGTACGCGCAGAGCCCGGTCCATGTCGGCCTCGCCCGAGGCCTGGGCGACCAGGTCGAGGTACTGCCCGGCCGTCACCTCCACCCGGACGGCGTCGAAGAACTTCGAGGCAGCCGCCAAGGAGGCCGCGTCGAATCCCGACGTGTTCAGCATCTCGTCGGCCCAGATCAGGCACAGGTCGCCGAGCAGGATGGCCGCGCCGATCCCGAATCCGACCGGGTCGCCACCGCGGCCGCTCTTCTCCGTCCGGGCCCGCTGCAGCGCCTCGAACCGGCGGTGGGCCGCCGGTGCTCCCCGGCGTACGTCGGAGGAATCCATCACGTCGTCGTGGACGAGCGCGCTGACGTGCAGCATCTCCAGACTCGCGGCGGCCTTCAGGATCGGCTGCCGATGGTCACCGCCGGCGGCGCGGAAACCCCAGTAGCAGAAGGATGGCCGCAGCCGTTTACCGCCACTGGTCGCGTCCCGCGCGGCCTGGACCTGCTCCTCGAGCTCTGGTCCGATCGCGGCGAGCCGCTCCTGCTGGATGTCCAGGAAGCTGGTCAGCGCTGCCTGGATCTCGGTCGGGATGTCTGCGTCGGCATACACGTCTCGGAGAGTAGTCGGTGCCGCCGCGGACGCTCACGCCCCGGTAGCCTTGACCCCATGGCAACCGGTCTCCCGTCCACGCTCCCCGGCACTACGCCGACGATCCGTGACCTGCTGTCGACGGCCGAGCCATCTTTCTCCTTCGAGTTCTTCCCACCGAAGACGCCCGAGGCCGAGGAGGTGCTGTGGCGCTCGATCCGCGAGATCGAGCAGTTGCGGCCGACCTTCGTCTCGATCACGTACGGCGCCGGCGGGACGACCCGGGACGGCACGATCCGGGTCACCGAGCGGGTCGCGCAGGACACTTCGCTGACGCCGCTCGGGCACCTGACCTGCGTATCGCACTCGCGGGACGAGCTGCGCTCCGTCATCGGCGCGTACGCCGGAGCAGGGGTGCGCAACGTGCTCGCGCTGCGGGGCGACCCGCCGGGCGGGCCGTCGCAGCCGTGGGTCGCGCATCCCGAGGGCCTGAACCACGCGGTCGAGCTGGTCGAGCTGGTCCGTGAGCTCGGCGACTTCTGCGTCGGCGTCGCGGCCTTCCCCGACAAGCACCCGGAGGCCTCGGACCTCGAGACCGACGCCCGCGTCCTCGCGGCGAAGGCTGCGGCCGGCGCCGATTACGCCATCACCCAGATGTTCTTCGGCGCGGACGACTACTTCCGGCTGGTCGACCGGGCCGCGGCGCTGGGCTGCGACATCCCGATCCTGCCGGGCATCATGCCGGTGACGAACATCAAGCAGATCGAGCGGATGGCCGAGCTGACCGGCATGGCGTTGCCGACGGCCGTCACCGACCGGCTGCACGCGGTCGCGGACGACCCGGCCGCGGTCCGGTCCGCCGGGATCGAGATCGCCAGCGAGCTCTGCGACCAACTGCTCGCCGGTGGCGCGCCGGGCATCCACTTCATCACCCTGAACCGCTCGACGGCGACGCGTCAGGTGTTCCGCAACCTGCAGTCCACAGTGGTCTGACCCGGGCCGGCGCGGACGCCCTATCCTGGGCCGATGGCTGACCCGTCCGACCTGCTGATCGACCGCACCCTGGTACTGCTCCGGCACGCGAAGGCGGTGCCGCCCGAGTCGATGCCCGACCTCGAGCGACCGCTCGCCGACCGCGGCCGCGCCGACGCTGCCGCGGCGGGACGCTACTTGCTTGCCCAGGGCATCGAGGCCGAGCTCGTCCTGTGCTCGCCCTCGATCCGCACCAGGGAGACCTGGCAGTACGCCGCCGAGGCCGGCGCGATCGCCACCGACGTCTGGTACGACCGGCGGATCTACAGTGCCGGTACCGAGGAGCTGCTTGAGGTCATCTACGACGTACCGGCCGAGATCCGGACGGTGGTCGTCGTCGGCCACGCGCCCGGGATCCCGTGGCTCGCGGACGAGCTGGCACTCGATGGCACCAGCCCGAACCGCGTCGAGCTCACCCAGAAGTACCCGACCTCAGGCCTGACAGTCCTGCACACCACCAGCCGCTGGGCCAACATCAGCCCGGACGACGCAGACCTGGTCGACTACGTCATCCCCCGCGGCTGACCACCCCACCCCGAAATGACGGGGTCAGGAGGTGTGGGTGGGTAGCCAGTGGGTGGTGCTGTTGATGGTGATCATCCGTTGGGTGGCCCGGGTCAGGACGACATACAGGGCTCGGACGCCGCCCAGTGTGTCGCTCACGATCCGGTCCGGCTCGACCACCACGACGGCGTCGTACTCGAGGCCCTTGGAGTCCAGCGGGCTCAGCGCCACCACGCGGGAGTCGCCGAGTTCCTTGAGCACCGAGTCGATCGCGGGGCGAAGTACTGGCGGAACGATGACGCCGACGGTGCCCTCGACCAGCTGGAGGAGCTCACCGGCCGCGTCGGCTGCCGCCTCGGCGACCTTGTCCGCATCGAAGATCCGGTGCTCCGGATCCACACCGGTCTGCCGTACTGCGTTCGGCAGGTCGGCGTCCGGGATCTCCTGCCGGATCACCTCGCCGGCGAAGGCGTAGATCTCCGCCGAGTTCCGGTAGTTCGTCGAGAGCCGGAAGGTGTGCCGCTGCAGGTGCGACAGCATCGAGTCCATCGCCGCCCGCGCCTCGGCCGGGTCGGGCCAGGAGCTCTGGGCCGGGTCGCCCACGATCGTCCAGCTGGCCTGCGGGCCGCGGCGAGTCACCATGCGCCACTGCATGGGGGAGAGGTCCTGTGCCTCGTCCACCAGCACGTGGGCGTACTCGTCCGGCTCCTCGGCGTCTGCCGCCGCCACTGCACGAGCACGCCGCTCAGAGGTCGTCAGTACTTCGTTGACGCCGTCCGAGAGCCCCTCGAGCCAGTCGAACTCCTCGTCCTTGCCGGCCTCGATCACTGGCGGCCGGCCGAGCAGGTTGCTCAGCTCGTCGAGCAGTGCGACGTCGGCGATGGTGAACTCGCTCGTACTACGAATTGCCGCCGACAACTGGTCGCTCTCGGCCGGGGTGAAGTCCCCACGCGACCAGCGCTGTGTACGCCGGGAGTCGCCCAGCCAGCGCAGCACGGCACCCGGGGTGAGCACTGGCCACCAGGCTGCGAAGAACTGCTTGTACGCGGGCAGGTCGGTGACGATGTCGCCGAACGACTCGCGGTCGGCGTAGACGCCGTTCCGCAGGTCGTCGGGGAACCGCTGCCACAGCGCGGCCACCAGGCCCTTGCGGGCTTCGGAGCCGGCCTTGTTGCGCGGCGTACGGCGCAGCGCGTTGCGGCGGACGTTGTCGAGCTGGTTCGTGTCCAGCTCGACATTCGCGCCGTTAATGAAGACCCGCAGGCCGGTCGGCGCATCGGGCACCCGGTCGCGTGCTACCCGGGAGAGCAGGCCGCGCATCCGCAGGGAGCCCTTGATCGCGGCTACGTCCGCGTTGTCGACAGCAGTCGCCCGCACGCCGTCCACGAGTTCACCGACCGCCCGTAGCGACACGGTGTTCTCGCCGAGGCTTGGGAGCACTCGCTCGATGTAGGCCATGAAGGCGGCCGACGGGCCGACCACCAGGACGCCGCCGCGTTCGAACCGCCTGCGGTCGGAGTACAGGAGGTAGGCGGCGCGGTGCAGCGCCACCACGGTCTTGCCGGTGCCGGGGCCGCCACCGATGACGGTGACGCCGCGGGCAGGTGCCCGGATCGCCTCGTCCTGCTCGGCCTGGATGGTGGCGACGATGTCACGCATCGTGTGACCACGAGCACGCGACAGGGACGCCATCAGCGCGCCCTCACCCATCACGGGCAGGTCGGCGGGAGCGCGATCGGGCGCCAGCAGGTCGTCCTCGATCCCCGCGATGCGGGGACCCTTGTTGCGCAGTACGCGGCGCCGGACGACCTTCAGCCGGTCGGTCGGAGTCGCGCGGTAGAACGGCTCGGCGGCCGGGGCACGCCAGTCGATCACGAGCGGCTCGTACTCGGCGTCGCGAACGCCGATCCGGCCGACGTACAGGCTCTCCAAGTCCGCGGCGGTCGCCACGACCTCGGTGTCGTCGCCCAGGTCGGAGTCGAGCCGGCCGAACACGAGGCCCTCGTGCTCGGCGTCCAGCTCGGCGATCCGGCGGGCTGCGGCGAACACCAGGACGTCGCGCTCGTACAGACCGGTCTGCTCCTCGTCGCGGACGCGGCCGACATTCTGCGCCTGACCGCGCTGGTGCCCTTCGACCGCGATCCGGGACGCGGACCGGGCGGCCTCGGCGACCCGGGTATACACCTGGTCGACGTGCTGCTGCTCGGCCTCGAGCTCAGCGCGCTCGACGTTCTCCAGGTCGGTCGACGTGGGGGTTTGATCCACCGGGGTCCTCTCTACTGCCGGGCGACAATCCCCGACACGGAACACATGAACGATCAATCTTAGTGCGCCGCGATCAAGCCTTGCCGACGGCGTCCGCAACGATGGCCGCACCGAGGGTGGTAGAGGGCACTCCGACGCCTGGGTGAGCACCCGCGCCGACGCAGTACAGGCCCTTGATCGGGGAGGCGTTCGCGGCCCGTCGCCGGGCGGTTTTGTACCCCTCCCAGGCGACGCCGGCCCACCAGGAAGGAGAGGTCTGGCGGGAGACGACCTTGTCCCGGATGTGCAGTCCTCTGGCGACCAGGAGGTCCAGTACGTCGTCAGTGGGGTAGCCATGGACCAGTACCGACCAGGCCTGGTGTCCGGCGGGCGCCTGACCACCGGTGCGGATCACTACCGTCGGGCTGCCGTGCAGCACGGTCTCGAAGGGCAGGGCCGGCACTGGGCCTTTGAGGCCGAGGTGGACGACGTAGGCCGCCTGGGCCTGGTGGGTGGAGAGGACCTTGCGCCGGACCTTCTTGGCGTGCGGGTCGTCGACCAGCTGCCCGTAGAGGTGGCGTGGATCGATGTCGCTGACCACGACGTCGGCCGGCAGCGTCTTGCCGTCCGACAGCCTGACCCCGGTCACCTGGCCGTTGTCGGTGTCGACTCCGACGACCTCTGCATGGGTGTGGATGTCGATCTTGCGCTCGCTCGCCCGCTGCGCCAGGGCATCGGCCAGTACGCCGAAGCCGCCCTGGATGGTCCAGCGGCCGAACGTGCGCTCCAGGTACGACCAAACCCCGACGTAGCCAGGTGTGAGCTTCGGGTCGGAGCCGTGCTGGGTCGCGTAGTAGCGCAGTACCGCGCGGGCGCGCTCGTCGTCGAGGCCGCGCTGTGCGGTGCGCTCGAGCGACTGCCAGGGCTTGAGGCTGCGGATGGCGGCCAGTGGCAGCTTGTCCATCAGCGGCGGCTCCAGCGACGACTTGCGCAGGATCTGCCAGGTCTCGCCGTACTTGTCGACCAGTGCTGTCCACTGCTCTGCCGTCTTGTCGTCAGCTAGGTCCCGCCAGGCTTCGAACTGGGACGCCCGGTCGCCGACCGGCAGGTCGAGCACGGAGCCGTCGCCGAACAGGTGGCGCCGCGGCTCGGTGATGGGCTCCAGCTGGGCCAGGCTCTCGATCGGGCGGCCGCTCTTGCGGAACAGGTCGCGCAGGGCGGCCGGCAGCGTAGTACTGGCTGCTCCGGCGTCCCAGCTGAAGCCGTCGGCCTCGACCCGGCCGAGGGCGCCGCCCAGGCGGTCGTCCTTCTCGCAGACGGTAACTTGGTGGCCGAGCTTGGCCAGCCGTACGGCGGTGGCGAGACCGGCTAGGCCGGCCCCGATGACGATCACGCGGGCCATCAGACTGCACTGCTCCCGGTTGCTGGATTGCTACGTTTCTCGCGCCAGGCCTGGAACCTGACGAGGCCCCGGCGGATCGCGCGGAACGCGAAGTACACCGAGACGAGCCCGATCAGCAGCAGGATGGCGGCGATGATCAGGGCGGCGGTGGGGTGGAACGCGGCCAGCGAGACGACACCGGCGACGGCGACGTCCTCACCGGACGAGGCGGCGATGTTGGTGACGGGCTCGGGGGAGGTGTTGATCGCCAGCCGCAGGCTCGATTTCACCAGGTGCGACACCAGCGCTACGACCCCGCCGGTGGTGGCGATCGCGGCCTGGTGCAGGCTGCCCGCTTCACCGGCCAGCAGTGCGGCGACGATCGCGCCGACGGTCGGCCGGATGACGGTGGAGATCGCGTCCCAGGCCGAGTCGATATAGGGGATCTTGTCGGCGACGAACTCGAACGCGAAGAGCGCGCCGGCGACGATCAGGACGCCGTTGCCGGTCAGCGAGGACGGGATTTCGTCGACACCGGCGAACCGGCCGAGCAGACCGAGGATCAGTACGCACGCGTAGGCGTTGATGCCGCTCGCCCAGCCCGTCGTGAACGCCAACGGCAACGCTTCCATGGCCTTGCTCCGTAAC
Source organism: Streptomyces sp. SID13031 (assembly GCF_010548305.1). Taxonomy (GTDB): domain Bacteria; phylum Actinomycetota; class Actinomycetes; order Propionibacteriales; family Kribbellaceae; genus Kribbella. The sequence continues at coordinate 89,877 of NZ_JAAGLV010000024.1, read as the reverse complement.
CCTGTGTCGTTACCCCGTGGGGACCTCACTCGTCGTCAGTATCGAACCTTCTGACTCCAAATTTGGTTAACCGTTGACATCCGGATCTCCGCGACCCAAAGTGAACAGGCTGCCGGTCTGCGTGACCGGTATCCCATCTGGTCCAGGGAGAACAAACATGCGTCGTCGTCCGAAGATTCTCGCCGCACTGGTAGCGGTAGCGCTGCCCATAACCGTGACCGGCGTGTCGTCCGGTGGTCCGCCCGTGGCGGCCGCTGCCACGCCCGGGCCCGCGTCCGCCGTGGCGGCTGAGGCTTTCCGTTCCGCGTCAGCGCAGTACGGCGTACCGGAGTCGGTGCTGCTGGCCGTGTCCTACGCCGAGACCCGGTGGGACGACCACCAGGGCAAGGCCAGTACGTCGGGCGGCTACGGGCCGATGCACTTGACGGCTGTCGCCCCGAGCGAGCTGACGGATCGTTCCAATGGCGTGATGCTGGCCAAGGGTGAGTCGCTGCAGACGCTGTACCAGGCGTCGGACTTGACCGGGCTCGACCCCGCCGCACTGCGCAATGACACTGCCGCCAACATCTCCGGTGGCGCTGCGCTGCTCGCTTCCTACCAGCGCTCGATGAACCTGCCGGTCGGCGCTACTACGTCTGCCGCTGCCTGGTACGGCGCAGTGAGCACGTACGCCGGCGCATCGGACCGTACTAGCGCCGCTGGCTTCGCTGACGACGTCTACGCGATCCTGGCGCGCGGTGCAGCCCGCACTACGAACACTGGCCAGCAACTCGTGATGCCGGCGCAGAAGGTGACGCCGGACAAGGCGCAGCTGGCCAAGACCGCTCTGCCATTAGCTAAGGCGGGTGCTGCTGGTGGAGTTCAGTGCCCGGCGCAGCTCGCCTGTGAGTCGCTGCCGGCGCCGTACTCGACGTACGGGCCGGGTGCTGGTGACTACGGCAACCACGACCTGGGGAACCGGCCGAAGACGGGCAAGATCGACTACATCGTCATCCACGACACCGAGGGTGGCTGGCAGGGCACGCTGAACCTGGTCCAGGACCCGACGTACGTGTCCTGGCAGTACACGATGCGCTCGTCGGACGGCCACGTCTGGCAGCACGTGAACGCGAACGACGTCGCCTGGCACGCCGGCAACTGGTACGTGAACATGCACAGCATCGGGATCGAGCACGAGGGCTTCGCCGCCCAGGGCTCGACCTGGTACACCGAGGCCCTCTACCGCAACTCGGCGAAGCTGGTGAAGTACCTCGCGAAGCAGAACAACATCCCGCTGGACCGCGCGCACATCATCGGCCACGACCAGGTGCCCGGCACGGTCCCGTCGACCGTCGCCGGCATGCACTGGGATCCGGGACCGTACTGGGATTGGGAGCACTACTTCGACCTGCTGGGCGCGCCGATCTACGGGCACAACGTCCTCCCGGTGAAGGCCGGTTCGCTCGTCACGGTGAAGCCGGGCTTCGCCGACAACCAGCAGGTCGTGACCGCCTGCACCACCGCCGGTACGCCTTGCGCGCCGCAGGGCACGAACTTCGTGTACCTCCGGCAGGCGCCCGACGATGCGGCTCCGCTGGTCAAGGACCTGGGCAACCGGCCGAACGGCTCCGACAGCACCACGCAGGTGTCGGACATCGGTGGGCGGGCGGCCGCTGGTTCGCAGTACGTGGTGGCGGAGCGCTCGGGTGACTGGGTAGCGGTCTGGTACCTGGGGGCGAAGGCCTGGTTCAAGAGTCCCCGCACTGCGCCTGACGCGTTCGCCAAGCCGGGGCTCGTGGTGAAGCCGAAGGCGGGCAAGACGACAGTGCCGGTCTATGGGCGGGCTTACCCGGAGCAGGCCGCTTACCCGGCTGGGATTCCGTACCAGACCGTCACGCCGCTGCAGTACTCGATCGCTGCCGGCCAGGCCTACTCGGTGGGTGACGCGAACATCGAGACGGACTACTACCGGGCCAACACGTTCGCCGGCGAGCCGCCGACAGATCACGTACAGGTGCTCGGCAAGGACCGCTATTACCAGATCTGGTTCGGCCACCGGATGGCCTACGTCCGTGCCGCCGACGTGGACTTGAAGCTAGCCTACTGACCGTGCCTTACCACGAAGCCGTCCAGCGTCTGCTGGACGGCTTCGTCGCGTCCCTGCCGTCGGTGGTGCCACTGCGAGCCGTGTGGTTGCACGGGTCGCTGGCGCTGGGCGACTTCCAGGTCGGTCGCAGCGACCTGGACGTGATCGCGGTCCTTGACGGGCCTGTTGGCGCCGCTGAGGGTTTGAAGGCTCTCCATCGTTCGCTGGAGGCTGCTCATCCGTTGGCTGTCGGGTTGCACTGCAGCTACCTGCGGGTCGATCAGCTGGCCGACGCGTCGCTGCGGCATCCGACCTGGGCACACCGGGAGTACTTCGATCGGCCGGTGACCGCGGTCACCCGACGGGAACTGGCCCTGGGCGATCTCAGCATCTACGGACCCGCGCCATCTTCATTGCTCCCGGCAACTACCGATGCCGAGCTGGCGGCGTTCATCCGCCGCGACCTGGAGACCTTCTGGCGCCCGGCCGCCACCAAGTGGACCCGCTGGCGGCGGGACATCTGGGTCGACCTCGGCCTCATCACCGTCGCCCGAGCCGCCGTAACGCTGACGGACGGCACACTGATCACCAAACGCGAAGCTCTGGAACTCCTGCCGTCCCTCGGAGCCCCAGCTGCAGTGGTCAATGACATCCACCACCGCCGCTACGGCTCAGCCACCATGGCTCGCGCTCGCCGCAACCCGGTGTCGCGGCTTCGGCGCGGCTTGCTCGCGCGACGGTATGTCCGCTCGACCATCGATGAGCTCCTCGCCTGACCACCGCTGTCAGCTGTGCCTTTGAGTGAGGTGCACCTTGACCTCGTCGCCGGCCTGGCTCTTGCCGATCTGCTTGCAGATGGCTGCCCGCAGCGGCAACCAGTGCGGCCCACTACCCGAAGGCATCAGGGTGGCATCGAACGGCTGACCGTCGATGGTCCCGCTCACCTTCGCCGCCCGCCCGGTCCCCAGCAACTCGGCCGAGTCGGGCACGGTCAGGTACGTGGCGAAGGCGCCGTCCTTCTCCAGTACCGCGGTGAACTCATGGTCGAGCGGTCCCTGCGTCATCAGCCTGATCCCATCTGTCGAGAGGTTGTCCACAGATGAGACTCCCACCGGGCGCCGGACTCATCGCTGCGGCGCTCACGAGTTTCAGTTGACGGTGATCGGCGTGCCGTTGGTCAGCGTGACGAGCTCGGCGTAGGTGGTCGGGAATACCGAGTGGGGGATGCCGGCGGCCGCCCAGACCACGGCGTACTGGTCGAGGGTGGTGTCGACCAGCGTGCGGACCGGGTGCGGGTGGCCGACCGGGGCGACGCCGCCGATCGACTGGCCGGTGTGCTCCTTCACGAACTCCGGGGTCGCCCGGCGGAGCTTGCCGATGCCGAGCTCGGCGGCGACCTTCGCGGTGTCGACCCGGTGCGCGCCGGACGTCAGGATCAGGACGGGGGAGCCGTCGCCGTCGAAGATCAGGCTGTTCGCGATCGCGCCGACCTCGCAGCCGAGCTCGGCAGCCGCGGCGGCCGCGGTCGGTACCGCGTCGTCGAGGATCTTGATCTCACCGGTGGCGCCGCCCGCTGCGAGCGCGGCGGCGACCAGTCGGACATTGGGATGAGTGCTCACGGGCGAAACCCTACTTCTCGAAGATGTTGATCAACTTCCGGTACGCAGCCGGGTTGCTGAGCAGATCAGTGTTGTCCGCGAACTGGTCGATCGCGCCGATCAGCCCGAGCTCCTGCACGCGTAGGTGTTTCACCGCGGCCAGGCACGCCTGCACGAACCGGCCCGCTCCGAGCACCATCGCCGGGCGGTCGTGGTACCGGCGCGGTTCCGGATCGACCGGCTCGGTCAGTTCGAGGTCGTTGTGCCTGACCGCGACCTTCCGGTACGCCGTCGTGAGCGCGCGCTCGCGCTCGGCCAAGGTGCCGGCGGCGAGCGCCTGCTCGAGATCGCGATCCAGGCCGTCGGGATGGCCGAGACGGGTGAACGCAGTACCGAGCCACTTCGTGTACGGGGCGTAGGTGCGTTCCATCAGCAGGGTGAGGCGCATCAGGTCGCGGGTCAGGCGGGCTGCCACGACCCGTGAGCCGAGCTCGTCTCCCACCTCGGAGGTGCGCTGGACGAACGCCTCCTCCTGCTCGATCCGGGACCACTGGCAGCCCAGCATCCAGAGCCAGAGGTCATCCGGGTACCACCGGAGCTCGTCACGGACCACCTGCAGGCGCCCGTCGTCGGCGTACACGGCCCCGGCCACGACCCCCAGCAACTGCTGCTGCGGCGTCACCAGCCAGTCTTCGAGGGACAGGTCGCGACCATTGAGGACACCGAGGTGCTCCTTGAGCCACGCGTCGACAGTGGTGACCGTGATGCGATGCACCGGCACCACGGTGTCCGAGCCGTACCGCACTGCGTGACCCCGGTACTCCGAGGGCAGGGCACCCTCGATCGCGTGGGTGACTCGGTCGACCTCGTAGGCGTCGACGAAGACGTGGAGGCGTGGACCCCAGTCGTGGTCCATCGACCGCGCGGTGTCGTAGCCGAGCACGTCCGAGCCCCAGCCCAGCAAACCTGCCGCGTAAGGGATTTCGGCCAGCAGCGGGCGGATGATCTCGTCGTGGAAGCTCTGGCTGAGAGCTCTAGCCGAGATGAAGGTGCCGCCGGTGGTCATGGGCCGACCCTAGTTGCAGGGGGTGGTCGGCCACATCTGGTTTTGTCAGGCGAGGGCGGCGGCGCCGAAGGACACGTTGAACCGGTTGCACCACAGGGAGACGCTGCGGAGTTTGGTCAGGTCGACGTCGGGCGGGATCAGGTAGTTCTGGTTGCCCTTGGTGCCTTTGAGCTGGCCGAGGCTGTGGTGGGCGCCGTCGTCGAAGACGTGCCAGCCGGCTTTGCCGTCGACGACCTCGGCGTCGCTGAGCCAGACCTCGACGTCGGGACCGTCCGAGGTGTCCAGGGCTTCGAGACGTAGTACCCGGGAGCCGTTGGGCAGTTTCAGGATCGATGCCGTGCCTTTGGTCTCGTGTTCGTGGCTGATGAAGGTGCCGGTGGTCAGCCGCTGCGGGGCTTCCGGCGGGGCTTCCGGAGTGGCTTTCGGCGTCGCTTTGGGCGGGGGAGCGGTGGGGGTCCGGCCGCGGCCGGCAGAAATTGTCGGTGGCGCCGCAGAGGATGTGGTCATGGAGATCGGATCGGCGCCAGGGAGCGCCTCGTCGACACCTTGCCGGTGAACAGCCGCCAGGGCTGGAACAGCGGCAACGCGACGGCGGTGACCACGGCGACGACCGCCACCGTGGTGACGGCCAGGGTGCGGCGGGTGCTTGGCATCGATCGTCTCCACTCCGTCGTCCGGCCGGTCCGGGCGATGGATTCAGTCTCGCCGGGGAAGCGCACGCCGCGGGCCACCCACCGCTTACCGCCCGTTGACGATTGTCGGCGCGCAAGGCTACGCTTGCAGTGTTCGAACAGATGTTCGATTGCCGAAGTGCCGGTCTCGTCGGGAGACCGGACCCAGGCGATCGGAGCAACTGAAGGACTCCGGTGCGGAGTTGCGGCCGCATCGGTAACCGGTGGTCCCGGTGGGCCGGGCGCCGAGGTGGACCTCGACCCCCACCTGGCGCCCACCCACCGGGCCGCTGACCAGGGGAAGAAGTTCGCGCACAGGAGGCGATGCAGCATGTGGGAGTTCGACGAATCCGTTGAGGTGCGTTCAGCCGTCGAGGACGGCGTCGACACCCCACAGCAGTTCCTGTGGCGCGGGCGGCTGTGGCGGGTCTGCTCGGTCGAGGCCCAGTGGGTGGAGACGGCGGCCTGGTGGGAGCGCGGGGTGATCGGTTCCGGCGTCGGCGCCGCGACGGCGACCGCCGTCGCGGGATCATCCGCGGCCGTCGGTGTGCTGGATGCAGATTGGGGGCCGCAACGGGCGGTCTACCGGGTGGAGGCCGGCTGCGGCCGGCACGGCCGGCGGGAGATGTTCGATCTCGCGCATGACCCGGACTCCGGACGCTGGCAATTGGAGAGGGTGACGGACCGATGACAGTTTCACCGGTTGCACCGGCGGCCGCTGGTTCGGCCAGCCGCGATCTTTCCCGAGCGCGTACTGCGCTCGCCGAGGCCCGCGAGGCCGACGACCACCTGATCCGCTACTCGAGCGCCCACGTGGCCGCCCTCCGAGTCGCCGCCGCGGTGCTCGCCGTCCGCGCCCGCCCAGTCCGCTCAGGCCCCCGCCGCCGCGTCCAGCGCAACGCCTGGGTGCTGCTGTCGGAGGTCGCCCCGGAGCTCGGCGAATGGGCCACCTTCTTCGCCGCCGGCGCCACCCAACGCGCCGCCGCCGAAGCAGGCCTGGAGCGAGCCGTCACCACCCGCGAGGCCGACGACCTGATTCGCGCCGCCGAATCCTTCTACAACCTCGTCGAATCCAGCCTCCACCTCACCACCCAACCAGCCCTCCCCAACTACTCCGACCCCCAATCAGTCCTAGCCCAACCCTGGATGCAGGCCAGCTAACCCAGCCCCACCACCTCCCCCCAACGCAGCGCCCGCGGGCCCCCGTCCCGCGGGCGCTCGCCCATCTCCACCAAGCACCACCCCACGCACCCGCCGCCCCCACTCCTAATGCGTCGCGTGAGTTCGACCACGGTGGTGATCGGCGGGGCTGGCGGATGGCTGCCCGCGAAGCCGACTCTCGCCTCGTGTCGACCTCGATCGACAGCTGATGGGCGGGCTGGTGCCGAGGTTGGTGGCGCGTACCTCTGGGCGCCCGCCTAACGGGTAACTAACTTGCACCTGGCGACCAGAAGTTTCCACCTAACTGTCTAGGGAGCAATGGCGACCGCGACGGCTCCGCGTGCGCCGCTTGTCCGTCGGCTTCTGGGTGAAGGGACCGTTAGTCTGTGTGCTCCGCCAGTGGAATTTGACGCGTGCGTTCACTGCTGAGCAGTACGCCCGCGGGTTGGAGTCCTGGCGTTGGCTGGACCTAGCCGGTAAGGCGCCTGTGTTTGCGTCGTTGTTCGGGGATGTGTTCTTCCGGGCGCCCGACGGCTTCTGGTGGTTGGACACGCTGGAGGGCACCTTGAGTCGCCCCTGGGTCGCCGCTGATGCGCTTCAGGCCGACCTGAATACCGACGATGGTCAGGATCAGTACCTCCTTGGCGACCTGGCAATGGGTGCCGATCGGCGCGGGATGGTGCTGGGTGCGCAGGTGTACTGCTTCACCGCCCCGCCGATCCTCGGTGGCGCGATCTGACCCAAGCTGTTCCTTGGGAGACGGCCTGTGCCGGTCGTGGTTGCTTGTTGTTCAGCCGTGTCTGCGTTGTGCCCACGCGCCTCAGTAGCGCAGTCACATACGCGTGCAAGGGATGCGGCACGTCGTCAGTTGCTGCTGCGTCGACCGATTGTTCGGCCATGGTCAGCGGTCCAGGGCGTGGATTTCGAGGACGGTGATGGCGCGGGTGGCGGTGTTGGTTGGGCCGGGGATGTCTTCTTGGGGTACGCCGTCGAGCCACCATTGCACTGTCCAGCCGACGTTGGCCGACAGCGTGTACTGACCGGATCGGTCGTAGGTCACAGTGCACGCGCTCGGGTCGCCGTCAGCCGACGCGGACCATGGCACTCCCGCACCGTCGCACGTCTGCTCTTCGCTGCCTGCGCCGGGCGAGATGGTCAGGGCTGGAACGATCTGCCACTTCAACGGATAGCCCTCGAGTTCGATGGTCTTCGCCGTTGGCTGGTACAGGTCCGGGACGAACTGACCATCCTTGTCAGTGAGCCAAACCGGCGTCCGCCGCGGCACGGCCGGCGGCGTGACGAACCACTGGATGTCCAAACCAGCCTGGTTCATCATGTTCGACTGCCGCATGTTCATCACATCCCACGTGCCCATTTCACTCTCGAAATCAGCCAGCGTGTTGTACTTCCCGAAGCTGCAGAACTTGCGGTACCAGCCGCCTCCGCTGCCGCCGGCCTTCTGCCCGGGCCCGGGCTGATAGCCCGGTTCCGGCACCCACACGCAAGCCGGCTTCACCGACTTTTCGCCGGTTCTCTTCTTGCCAGGCAAGGTGCTGTTGTCCGTTGACGGAGGAGACGGGCACGTCAGATCTGCTTGAGAGGAGTCGAGCTGTGCGCTGATTGAGGCATCGCAGGGGTGCGCCATAGCTGGTAGGCAGCACAGCAGGTTGACAAGGAGGATGCCTGCGGCAATGAGGGCGGATATTTTCACGCGCACCCAGGCGCCTCCTTCGCAAGTGTCTTCGTCTCGGTGGCTTTCCAGCTGCCGCCGATCAGCACCATGCGGTCCTCTCTCGACACCTCTATGGATGAGGTGTTGACCTTGCCGCTCTTGCTCGTCGTCGACAGGCCATCGAAGACGCAGGCTTGCACCGTCGCTGTGGCGGGCTTGGCCCTGAGGTTCACGGCTGCCACTTTGCCCTTGATGAAGCGGACGTTGCCGCTGTACTTCGTGCCGATCATCTCCGCACCTGTCGCGACCGCCTTGATAGCCGCCAGGGCCTCGCCTGTCATGACCTGTTCGTAGGCGAAGGTCGGGTTGTTGCTCACGATGCCTCGGGACCGGGTCGCGATGAAGTTCTTGTAGTCCGCCAGGATCTTGGCCTTGGCTGCGACCGTCGGGTCCACCGGGGTTGGTGTCGGCGTTGGGGTGGGTGTGGGGGTTGGTGCGCTGCTCACCGGTGTTGGGGTGGTGGCTTTATCGTCGCCGCCGCAGGCGCTCAGGCTGAGGATCAACCCCGTGACAACGATCGCGCCGAGCAGTGTTTGACGTAGCGGCATGGCCCGCCCTTCCCCGATTTGTGACATGGCCGCGGTTGATCGACTGGGGGAGTGCTCGGGTTGGGCCGGGCATGCTCGACCTGGTGATGGCTGCCAGGCGGGCCGGCGTTGCTGCGTACAAGGAAGCCTGGGCGAGGACGGCCGGTACGCCGATGGACGAGTGGCTGGCGGCGACGGGTGAGGCCTGGGGCGACGGCGGTGAGCAACGCGACGTTCGTCGGTGCGACTGGTGAGCGGTCGGTGGAGGTTGCCGGGTTCATGCTTGAAGAAGCGGAGGAAGCCATCGACCGTCTCGGCCGGCAACTGTCCCGGCGCAGCTGAACGGTAGTGGTGGTGAGGTGGGTGGGTGGGCGGCAAGTAGGGTGTGGCTCGGACTGATGGTGTAGTCGAGGAGGGCTTCAGGATGGTCGACCGACGTCGGCGCTCGGTGCGAACGGCGCTGGTTGCCGAGGCTCTGCGCGTGGCACTTGCCGGCCGGGTGCGTAGCGATCCCGGAGCAGGACTGGACATCGTCGACCTCGGCGGTGGTACCGGTGGTTTCGCCGTCCCGTTGGCGGTTGAGGGGCACCGCGTCACCGTGGTCGATCCCAGCCCCGACGCGCTCGCGTCGCTCGAGCGGCGGGCCGCTGACGAGGGTGTGAGCAAGCTCGTCCGTGGTGTCCAGGGCGATGCCGCTGAGCTGCCTGACGTCGCGGGGGAGTCGAGCGCCGACGCAGTGCTCTGCCACGGCGTACTCGAGGTCGTCGACGACCCGGTCCAGGCGTTGCAGGCGATGGGATCCGTACTGCGAGATGGCGGCGTACTGAGCCTGTTGGTTGCCCAGCGCAACGCTGTGGTGCTGGCCCGGGCCTTGGCCGGGCATCTCGCCGAAGCCCGCGTCGCGCTACAGGACCCCGACGGACGCTGGGGACCGACCGACCCGATGCCTCGCCGGTTCGACGAGGCGGGCATCATCGCGCAGCTTGCCGAGGCCGGTTTCATGGTGCACACCGTGCACGGTGTGCGCACGTTCGCCGACCTGGTCCCGGCGGCCTTCGTCGACTCCGAGCCAGGCGCCCCCGAGGCACTGGCCGAGCTGGAGCGAGCTGCCAGCCAGCACCCAGCCTTCCGCGCCCTGGCCCCCCAGCTCCACATCCTCGCCACCCGCTGACCCAAACGCCACTCGCCACTTCGCCACTCGCCACTCGCCGGCCCCGACCCACCTCGCCGGTCGCCAGCGTCACCACACGTCGCCGGTCGCCAGCCTCGGCACCGCGTCGCCACCTGCTGACCCACTGAGCTTCGCCACCTGTCGACCCCCACCGGCCGCGTCCGCCGGTGTAGGTCAATCGTTCGCACTACGGCGGCTGTCGTGGGATGCTCGGTGGGCACTGCCTTTCCGGGCGCTGTGAGTCGCCCGGAGGACGGTTACTTGCTGTGTCCGCAAAACGACGACACGCCGGATGAAATGACGCCTCCCCAGGCGAAAACGGGTGCTGAAGCCGTGATTACAGCGCGGAGTTGCCGGACCGTGACGCGCGGGACAGGCAGTCAGGGTTTCGTGGACCGCATGGTCGGCCTAGACTGGACTCGGCCTATCGAGATCGCGCTCACCATGGAGGGATCGACGGTGCCCCTCTCGGAAGAAGAGCAGCGCCAGTTCGAGCAGCTCGAACGTGCCCTCGCTGCGGAAGACCCGAAGTTTGTTTCCGCCATGCGAGGCACCAATGTGCGCTTGTACTACAAGCGCCGGGCAGTTCTTGCCGGCGTTGGATTCGTGCTGGGTATTGCCATTTTGATGGCCGGCGCGATTATCCCCAACACCATCATCGGAGTGATCGGCTTCGTCGTGATGGTCGCCTGCCTGTATGTTGCCGCGCTGAGCATGAAGCGGATCAGCAACGCGAGCGACGGCGACGACCTGCCGCCGCCTCCGCCGCAGTCCAAGCGGCACCGGACCAGACACGATTCGTCCGGCAGCTTCATGGAGCGGATGGAAGACCGCTGGCGCCGCCGCCGCGACGAGGATCTCTGACCGTCTGACTTCGGCACCTTCCGAGCCACACCCGCGCATCCGCGCCGGGTGTGGTTCTGTCTTGCCCAGTACTACGGGCTGCGCCGCCCCCGGCTAGCTGGCACTGGTGGCCGGCGAGGCACTGGCTGGCCCGGCGACGACGGCCGAACCCCCACCGGCTGGACCGGCGATGGTGGCCAGGCATGCAACTGCCTGCCAACCCCGGTTGGGGCTAGCAGGCAGCGCGGTGCCGGTGCTGGTACCAGTGGCTAGTTGGCGTGCCGGCCGCTCCGGCGGGGGATCAGGGCTGAGCGGATCCGGGCCAGCAGCAGATCGAACTCGTCCAGCAGGTCGGAGGCCTCGGAGCTGCCCCGGTTGAGGTACCAGCGCCACGACGGCGGCAGCATCCTCGCCCGCCAGCGGCGGATGAAGCGGGTGTCGATCCACAGCGCCTTGCGAACCGCTTCGGCTTCCGTGCGAAGGTCGGGGAAGTCGGAGTCCTGACCGGCGTACCGCATGGCTTCGACGCCGCGGGCCAGGCGGAGTGCCTGGGGCTGCGTCTCGGCCGGCACCTTGGAGACCAGCCAGTCGCCGAGCTGGCGAGGTGTCGAGATGTCCGACCAGTCCAGCCCGAGATCGCGGGCGGTGTCGCGGACCTCCGCCCACAACCCCTCGATACCGATCCGGCTCGGCAGCCGGCTGAAGCGCTTGCGCCGGGTGAGGGTGCGGATCAGCCATGGCACGCAGAGCAGCAGGATCGCCAGCAGCGTCAGGCCGATGAGCTTGCCGCCGCCGTTGGTGAACCAGTTGCCGGCGTTGACCGTCCCGAGCCCGCTGTCACCCGGCAGGTTGCGCTCGTTGGGCGTCTTGGCAGTGGGGCTGACCGTCTCGCCCGGCGTCGTCGGTGCCGTCGGCGCCGTGGTGATCGGGCTGGTCGGGCCGACGTTCGCCGGGTTGGTCCAGCTCGGCGCCGTCGCGATCCGGGCCGGCGGCGTCGGGTCGAAGGTGACCCAGCCGATTCCCTGGAAGTACAGCTCGGGCCAGGCGTGCATGTCGTGCATCTTCACGACGTGCTTGTTGTCCGAGTCTGCCGGCCGGGGCAGGAAGCCGATCGCGACCCGGGAGGGGATGCCGAGGATGCGGGCCATCAGGGCCATCCCGGTCGCGAACTGCTCGCAGTACCCGCGCCTGCTCCGGAGCAGGAAGTCGTTCAGCGCGTTCATGCCACTCTTGCTGTCCGTCGCTGTGCTGTAGGTGAACGTGCTCGACCGGAAGTAGCTCTGCAGTGCTGCCGCCTGCTGGAAGCGATTGCCCTTCGCCTCGGCGGTCACCTGCTGGGCCAGCTGCACGACCTCCGGATTGATCTTCGAGTTCGGCAGCTCGCTGGTGACCTGGTCGGGTTCGCCCGTCGGGATGCTGTCGTTCAGTTCCTGCGCGGTCGGCTGCAGGTCGTAATAGGTGAGGTTGTAGTCCTCGCCGCCGACGACCTGGCCGTTGGTGGAGGTGACGTCCAGCGCACTGGTGTAGTACTTCCAGTTCTTCTTCAGCGAGATCGAACGCAGTGGATACGGCACCGGCGCCAGCTGGGACCGCAGCGCCCGCTCCACCTCGATCTTCATCTTGACCTGCGGCACCTTGGTGAGGTCGCCGAGGTAACCGGGCGGCGGGCTCAGCAGATCGTTGCCGATCCGCTGGCCTTCGCCTTTGTCCGAGACCCGCCATACGTTGCCGTCGAAGGAGTCCAGCGCCGTCAGCCGGAGGTAGACCCCGCCTGCCGGTCCTCCGGTGTAGGTCAGCGCGGTCACGTTGTCGCCGCGCTTCAGGTTCTTGCCCATGTCCAGCATCGGGTCGTTCGCCGAGATGACCGCGCCTGCGCCGCTACCGGCGCCGCTGCCGTTCAGGCCGTTGCCGATCACCCCTTCCGGCAGGGCGGGGATGAGCGCCGGCAGCAACGCGGCCAGCGCGACGACACTCAGCCCGATCCGTCGTCCGGCCTGTCCCAGCGCGGAGGCCTCGATCGGCTCGGCAGCGTCCAGGTGCGAGACCCCAGAAATGCGGCGACCCCAGCGACTGAGCCTGGTGCGCCCTTCGGCCGACAGCAACACGATGTAGCCGAGGGCCGGCGGGACGAACAGCAATGCAGGCAGTCCACCGTGCACGGTCGCGGCGGGCACCGTGTACATCGTCAGGAGCAGCAGACCCGCCCAAGCGGCCTGCCTGATCTGTACTGCGACCAGGTGGATGAGCAGCCCGGCCGCGGCGATCACCGACGACGCGAACAGCAGCAGGTGCCGGTCATAGGGCAGGGGAGCGCTGTACCGGTTGATCGAGTCCATCGCGTCGACCATCTGGCTGTTGAACGAGACCACGGTGTCCCGCCAGGGCAGCAGGCCGAACTTCATCGTGTCGTGAAGGAAGAACAGCGAGATCAGCTCGATCAGGACGAGCAGCTGGACGATCGGTACGACGAAGCGCGGCGTGCGCCAGTTCTGCAGCAGGATCCCGACGCCGGTCACGGCCGCGCAGAGCAAGGCGCTGATGAAGAGGAAAGGCCCGGAGAACACCGGCGTGAGCACCAGCGCTCCGAGCACGGTCGCCGCCCAGGCGGCGAGGGAGATCCTGACGTGACCGGTCATGCGATCCTTCCGCTCCGCAGTCCGAGGGTGGACCACACGGTCGGGAGATGGTCTCCGCGCTGCACTCTGGCGACCCGCCAGCCGTTGCGGCGCAGTTCGTTCTCGGTGGCATCTGTGGCGGTGGTGAGCCGGGCGGCCTTCTCAGTACCCTCCGCACCCACCGACCAGCTTGCCGCATCGAGCAAGAGCGCCACCCCGGTCGCCTGGCTGGTCCGCCAGCGATTGAGCGCGGTGATGTCCTCGCTGTTGCAGGCGCCGACGACCGCGACCACCAGACTGGGTTCCTGGATGTGCCGGTCGACAGTCAGCAACGGGCGGATCTCGGCGTACTTGTGCTCCTCCACCGTCGCGCACTCGGTCAGCAGTTGCTGGCTGGTGAGCGGCTGGTGGATCGCCGTCGAGCTGCGATGGCTGATCGCCGACAGCGTGGTCGGCCCGCCCAGCAAGGTGGTGACGTAGCCGCGCCGGATCCGGTCGATACCGACCGAGGCCGCCGCGCTCACCGCCCACTCGAGGCTGGACGACGGTCCATGCCCGTGGTGCGAGATGGTGCGGGCGTCCAGGAAGATCGCGCACCGGCTCTGCCAGGGCTGCTCCTCCCGGCGAACCATCATCGCCCCGCGTCGCGCGGTCGAACGCCAGTGCACCCGGCGCAGGTCGTCGCCGTCGCGGTACTCGCGAACGGTGGCGTCCTCTTCACCCGCCGAGGCGATGGCGCGCGGCCGGTTCTCACCGGACCCCGCACGATCAGCACCCAGCCGTACTTCGGGGAGCTGGTAAACCCGTGGCGTCACCAGCAGATGCTGACTGCGGGTGAACGTCCTGCTCGTCTCGACCAGGCCGAACGGGTCCGCGACCGTCAGCATCAACGGCCCGACCTGGAAAAGCCCACGCACGTCGGACTTCACCGGATAGGTGACCGTGCGCTTCCAGTTCGGGCTGACCCGGTCGACGACGAAGCGCGGCCGGTGACCTAGTACATAAGGAATCCGGTCCTCTAGCAGCAATAGCCCAGCCGGCATCCGGCCCTGGTTGGACAGGGTCAGCTCGACCGTCGACTGCGTGCCTACCGGTACCTGGTCCGGAGCCAGGCTGCGCCGGACCTGCAGGCGCAGCCGGGTCCGGCCGACGACGAGTGCTGCCACGAGCGGCAGCGCGACCAGAAGGATGCCGACCCGCAGCAGGTCCTTCTGGCCGAGCAGCAACGCACAAAGAGAAGCAGTGATTCCGGCTGCGACGAATGCCCGCCCTCGGGTGGTCAATCCCCGCAGTGCCTGCCGCATGTCTCAGTCCCGACGAGTGCGGGGCAGCGGCACCGAAGCCACGAGCCCGGAGATGATGTCGGCCGCGCCACGCCCACCGAGGTGAGCCTCGGCGGCCGGTAGTACCCGGTGGGCAAGGACCGGTACAGCGAGCTCCTGGATGTCGTCCGGCAGGACGAACTCCCGCGAGTCCAGCGCGGCAGCGGCCCGGGCGGCCCGGACCAGGTGCAGCGTGGCGCGCGGGCTGGCGCCCAGCCGCAACTCCTGCGACCGTCTGGTCGCCCCGACCAGCGCGACGGCGTACTCCTTCACCGAATCCGACACGTGCACGGAGTGCACCGTCTTCACCAGACGGAGGATCTGCTGCCCGTCGGTCACCGGCTGGAGACTGTCCAGCGGCTCGGCGGCGGCGTGCCCGTCGAGCATCCGGATCTCGGCGGCCGGCTCCGGGTAGCCCATCGACAGCCGGGCCATGAAGCGGTCGCGCTGCGCCTCGGGAAGGGGGTAGGTGCCCTCCATCTCGATCGGGTTCTGCGTCGCGATCACCATGAACGGCGCCTCGAGCTGGTACGTCGTCGTGTCGACGGTGACCTGGCGCTCCTCCATCGACTCCAGCAGCGCGGCCTGCGTCTTCGGCGACGCGCGGTTGATCTCGTCACCGACGACGATGTTCGCGAACACCGCGCCGGGCTTGAACTCGAACTCGCGGTTCTCCTGGTTGAAGACCGACACGCCGGTGATGTCCGACGGCAGCAGGTCGGGCGTGAACTGGATCCGGCGCACGGTGCAGTCGATCGACCGCGCCAGCGCCTTGGCCAGCATCGTCTTCCCGACGCCCGGTACGTCCTCGATCAACAGATGTCCCTCGGCGAGTAGCACGGTGACGGCTACTTCGACGACATCGGGTTTGCCTTCGATCACAGTCTCGATGGCTCGGCGGACCCGTCCCGCCACCTCTGTCAGCTCGTCGAAATCCATGGCCGAGCTGGTCGCGGTGGTGCTCACCCTGAGTCCTCCCCATTGGTTGTTGGCCGACTCATTCTGACCCGGCGTAGGGGTCGGGCCTAGATCTCCGTGCGTTTCGTTACCAGTCGTTTCGGCGTTCATCGAAATCGCCCTCACCCGTTGTTGCCGGTTCGTGACCTCCAGCTTACGGGGGAGCGAAACGGGGCGAATCTGGTTGACGGTGGGGCAAAGTGGAGTAAGGTGGAGCGCAGTGGTACTGAAATGGTGGACAACAAGCTCGACCTGAGACGGAGAGTCCGCAACGGGGAGGTGGAACGTGTTCCTCGGAACGCACTTCCCCAAGCTCGACGACAAGGGCCGACTGTTCCTGCCGGCGAAGTTCCGCGACGAACTGGCGGAGGGTCTGGTGATCACGCGTGGACAGGAGCGGTCGCTGTCCGTGTGGCCCGAGGCCGAGTTCGTGCAGTTGACCGAGCAGTTGAAGCAGGCCCCGATCACCAACAAGGGTGCGCGGGACTACCTACGGATGTTGTTCGCCGGCGCCTCCAACGAGGTGCCGGACAAGCAGGGCCGGGTCACCATCCCACCGATGCTTCGCGACTACGCAGGACTGGATCGCGACTGTGTCGTCATCGGGGCGATGAACAGGGTGGAGATCTGGAACACGGAGAACTGGAACACGTACTCCGCGGCACAGGAGCAGGCATTCGCCGACCTGTCCGAGGAGGTACTGCCCGGCATCTTCTGAAACTGAACGACCCCGAGGTGGCGCCGGACGTCCGGTGAGATCACGGGTCCGACTTCCGACCTGGGTGTTGGCGCCACTTCCCCGGCGCCAAGGCGACAGGTACTTCCCCGGAAGGCGAACCCGCGATCTGACCGGATGATCTCGCTTCCCAGGTTCGGCGGAGCAGCGCTCCACCGAACCGATCCGGGCAGTTTGCAGCACCTCCCGACACCACCGCCCCGGCAGGACCAGAACGGCAGAACGCAGTTCAAGAGAACCCGCGGGGGCAGGGTCGCTCCCCGCGGCTATGGAAGGGTCGAGATGGACGGTGCTGAGCGCGGAGCGGAGGGACGCCACGTCCCGGTGATGCTCGATCGCGTCGTCGCGCTGCTCGCGCCGGCCCTCCAGCACGCCGGTGCCGTCCTGGTCGACGCCACCCTCGGTCTCGGCGGACACGCCGAAGCCTTCCTGCAGCGATTCCCCGAGATCCGCCTGGTCGGGCTCGACCGTGACCCCGAGGCACTGCGGCTGACCGGCGACCGGCTGGCGTCGTACGGCGAGCGCGCCACGCTGGTGCACGCCGTGTACGACGAGCTGCCGCAGGTGCTGCACGAGCTCGGCATCCCCGCGATCGACGGCATCCTGTTCGACCTGGGCGTCTCCTCGATGCAGCTGGACGAGGCCGACCGTGGCTTCGCCTACTCGCAGGACGCTCCGCTGGACATGCGGATGGACAGCACCGCGCCGACCACGGCCGCCGACATCCTGAACACCTACAGCTCGGCCGACCTGGCCCGGATCCTGTTCCAGTACGGCGAGGAGAAGTTCTCCCGCCGGATCGCGGACCGGATCGTCAAGGCCCGCGAGACCGAGCCGTTCACGAACAGCGCCCGGCTGTCCGAGCTGGTCCGCGACTCGATCCCGCAGGCTGCCCGCCGGACCGGGGGACACCCGGCCAAGCGGACCTTCCAGGCACTGCGGATCGAGGTCAACGGCGAGCTCGAGGTACTGCGGCGCGCCATGCCCGCGGCGGTCGCCTCGCTCGCGCTGCACGGCCGGATCGTGGTGATGAGCTACCAGTCGCTCGAGGACCGGATCGCCAAGCAGACGCTGGCGGCAGCCGCGAAGAGCGATGTGCCGGACGACCTGCCGGTGATCCCGGCGGGTCACGAGCCGTACCTGAAGTTACTGACGCGTGGAGCGGAGAAGCCGACCGAAGAAGAGGTCGCTGAGAACCCAAGGGCCGCCTCGGCCCGGGTCCGGGCGGCGGAGCGCGTACGCGAGAAGGGGTTGGTGGCCTGATGAGCACTGTGTTCAGCCCGTCGAAGGCACGGGTCACGCCGGCCCAGCCGGCGACCAAGCAGGAGCCGAAGCTCCGCGTCGTCTACGGAGCGCCCTTCCGGCCGCCGCGGATGCCGTTCGTCATCTTCGTGGTGGCGCTGCTCGCGGCCGGCCTGGTCGGCCTGCTGCTGCTCAACACCGAGCTGCAGCGCGGCACGTTCCAGGTGACCAGCCTCAACAACCAGGCCGACCAGCTGCGCGACCAGCAGGAGCAGCTGGAGAAGCAGGTCCGCACGCTGGAGTCGCCGCAGCACCTGGCGGACCGAGCGGTGCTGATGGGTATGGTGCCGAACCCGAACCCGGTGTTCCTGCGGCTGTCCGACGGCAAGGTGCTCGGTGTACCGGCCGAGGGCAAGGCGGGAACGGCGGCGACGATGTTCGGCCCGGGCACGGTGGCTGGTACTACGCCAGTGGTGCCCAAGCCACCGGTGAAGCCGCCAGTGAAGCCGCCGGTGACCACCAACAAGCCACCGGTCACGACCACCAAGCCGCCTGCCACCAGTAACAAGCCGCCCGCGAATGCGAACAAGCCGCCGGCGACGACCACCAAGCCGCCTGTGACTACTGGGGCCAACACGACGACCGGGGGATGATCGGATGACGGAGCGACGGGGCAGCGAGCCGCCACGCAAGCGCGGCGGCGAGCCCGGCCGGGAACCACCGCGCCGAGCTACCCCGCCGCGCCGCCCGTCAGCTACAGAGAGCACCGGTTCAACCACACCCCGCCCGAAGCGCGGGGGAGAGGGCGCGCAGCGCCCAGGCGCCGGAGAGGCCGGTGGCCGCCGCCGTGCCGCCGCAGGCGACAAGGCCGGTGGCGAGACCCGGAAGGGAGCCGCCTCGTCTCGCGCAGAGCCGGGCGGCCGCAAGCGGCCCGACGCTGGAGACGCTCGCCGTGCGGGGCCGGGCGCGGATGCTCGCCGGGCAGGGCCCGGTAAGGCGGCGACTGGACCTCGCAAGGCCACGGGAGAGCCTCGCAAGTCCGCCAGTCGTTCAGGAGAGCCTCGCAAGGCTGTCAGCCGCAGCGGTGAGCCCCGCCGGGCTGCTGGCGATGCGCCTCGGCGTACTGCGAAGAAGACCTCTGCCGCGCGCCCGGTGAAGGCCGCCAGCGGCGCACCCCGGCGTACCGGCGAGCCGCCGCGCAAGCGCTCGGCCAGTGGCACCCCTAGCCGTAATCCCAGGAAGGGTCCGCCGCAGAACCGCCGTCCGCCGCGCAAGCCGAAGGACAAGAAGCCGCCGCGCACGCTGAAGCTCGGGCGCCCGGCGCTCCGGCTGCGGATGACGTTCGGCGTGATGGCTTTCGTGCTGTCGCTGTTCGCCGGCCGGCTGATCCTGCTGCAGGGTGTCGACCCGGACTCGTACGCGCTTGCCGCGACCAAGGAGAACACCAAGCCGTTCGTGCTGCACGCGACCCGCGGCGCCATCCTGGACCGCAACGGCATCCCGCTGTCGGTGTCGGAGGACGCGGTGGCGATCACCGCCGACCCGACCCAGACCGCGCCCGTCGCGGCCGCGCTGGCCGGCATCCTGACCTCGAAGATCCCCGGTACGACGTACGCGAAGTTCTACGCCGACCTCACCCTGAAGAAGCGCTACGTGCTGCTCGCGCACCAGGTCAGCCCGCAGACCTGGAACCAGATCGAGGCCGAGATCAAGAAGCAGAACGCCGCGATCAGCGAGCAGAACAAGGGCAAGCTGAAAGAGGCCAAGGCGCCGCTGCTGGTCGGCCTGTTCACCGAGTCGGACCCGATCCGCAGCCACCCGCTCGGGACCGTCGGCGCCAACGTCGTCGGCGTGGTCGGTGCCGAGGGCAAGGGCCTGGCCGGGCTCGAGTACGGGCTCAACGACAAGCTGTCCGGCTCGGACGGCAAGGCGATGTACGAGGTCGACACCAAGGGCAACAAGATCCCGAACGCCGACCACACGGTGGAGGAGCCCAAGCCTGGCGTCAGCGCGCAGCTCACCCTGGACTCTGACCTGCAGTGGATGGCGGAGAGGCGGATCGAGTCGGCGGTCAAGCAGTGGAAGGCAGAGTCCGGCACGGTCGTCGTCATGGACGTGAAGACCGGCGACCTGATGGCGATGGCCAACTACCCGACCTACGACCCGAACAAGTCGCTCAAGGGCCAGTCGCTGAAGAACAACGCACTGGAGCAGATCTACGAGCCGGGTAGCGTGCAGAAGGTCGTCACGATGGCCGCGCTCGCCGACGCCGGCAAGATCTCGCTCGACACCAAGCTGGAGGTGCCGGGCAGCATCACGGTGCAGCGGCGCAAGATCAAGGACCACTTCGACCACGGCACGCTGAAGCTGACCATCGCCGGCGTGATCGCCAAGTCGTCCAACGTCGGCACCATCATCGCGTCGCGCGAGATGCCGATCCCGCAGTTCGTGAAGTACCTGCACGACTTCGGTTTCGGCGAGCCGACCGGCCTGGACTTCCCCGGCGAGAGCCGCGGCAAGATGCCGCCCGGCGACGAGTGGCAGGAGCTGACCCGCTCGACCGTCGCCTTCGGCCAGGGCATCGCCGCGAACGCCGTCCAGATGACCGCCGCGGTGAACGCGGTCGCCAACGGCGGCGTCTACGTACCGCCGAAGCTGGTCAAGAACTACGTCGACTCCAACGGCAACGAGATCCCGAATCCGGCCGGCCCGTCCCGCCGGGTGGTGAGCGAGACCGCCGCCAAGGAGGTCACCACGATGATGGAGTCGGTGACCGCGGACGGCGGCAGCGCGCTCCAGGCCGCGATCGCCGGCTACCGGGTCGCGGGCAAGACCGGTACCGCCCAGGAGACCGGCGAGGGGTGCGAGGGCTACTGCAAGTGGGCGACTTCTTTTGCCGGATTCGCTCCTGCCGACAACCCACGCTTCGTTACGTACGTCGTACTGCAGAACCCGACGAACGGGCGTGGTGGTGGTTTCCAGGGAGGTCCCGTGTTCCGCGACGTGATGAGCTACGCACTGCAGAAGTACGCCGTACCGCCGACTGGGGCGAAGGCGCCCAACGTCCCGCTGACCTGGTGACGCCGGGTCAGGTAGGTGTCACCGGGTCCGGAGCGGTAGCCTCTGGGCCCGTGTCCACCCCAACCGCCGCAGGCGGAGCCGTTGCCGCGATCAGGCCGCAACGGACCGTACCGGTCGCACTCGCCGACCTCGTCCAGACCGCCGGAGCCACGCCTTCGACGGACCTCGCCGACGTCTTCGTGACCGGCGTGTCACTCGACTCGCGATCGATCCTCCCCGGTGACCTGTACGCCGCCCTGGCGGGCGCCCGGGCTCACGGAGCAGCCTTCGCCGCCAATGCGCAGGCAGCCGGCGCCGTCGCAGTACTGACCGATCCGGAGGGAGAGGAGCGGGCGGGAGCCACCGGCCTGCCCGTCCTGGTGGTCGCCAAGCCGCGCGCGGTGCTGGGCGCCGTCGCCAGCCACATCTACGGCGAACCGACGAGCGGGCTGCACCTACTGGGCATCACCGGCACGAACGGCAAGACCACGACGAGCTTCCTGCTCGACTCCGTACTGCGCACGCTCGGTCAGTCGGCCCTGATCGGCACGATCGAGACCCGGATCGGCGACGAGGCGGTCAAGAGCGCCCGGACGACGCCGGAGGCCACCGACCTGCAGGCCTTGTTCGCGGTGATGCGCGAGCGGGCCGTCGACTGGTGCGCGATGGAGGTCTCCAGCCACGCGCTGGCGATGGGCCGGGTGGACGGCGCGCGGTTCGCGGTCGCCGGGTTCAGCAACCTCACCCAGGATCACCTGGACTTCCACAAGACGTTCGAGGAGTACTTCGCCGCCAAGGCCTCGCTCTTCACGCCCGAGCGCTGCGACCTGGCCGTGGTGAACATCGACGACGAGTACGGCCGCCGGCTCGCCGCGCAGACGGTCGTACCGCTGGTGACCGTGTCGACGACGCTTGATGCTGACTGGACTGTCGGTGGGACGCACCAGTCCGAGCACGGCACCACGGTGATCGACATCCAAGGCCCCGACGAGACGCTGACGGTCGAGATCGGGCTGCCCGGCGACTTCAATGTCGCGAACGCGCTGCTGGCGACCGTGATGCTGCGGCAGATCGACGTACCGGCCGAGGCGATCGCTGCCGGGCTGCAGAACGCCGCCGTACCGGGCCGGATGGAGACCTTCACCCGGGCTGACGGCCTGAGCGTGATCGTCGACTACGCGCACACGCCGGACGCGGTCGAGCTGGCGCTGCGAGCCGCCCGGACGGCCACCAAGGGCAGGCTGTTCGCCGTGGTCGGCTGCGGCGGCGACCGCGACCCCGGCAAACGACCCGGGATGGGCGCGGCGGCGGCCCGGGCGGCCGACATCGTGATCGTCACCGACGACAATCCCCGCAGCGAGGACCCGGCGGCGATCCGCGCCGCCGCGATCGAGGGCGCGCGCGCCGCCGTCCCCGGCGTGGACCTGCAAGAGATCGGTGACCGCCGTCAGGCGATCGCCACCGCGATCGAACTGGCCGGACCCGGCGACACCGTGCTGGTGCTGGGCAAGGGCCACGAAACCGGCCAGGAAATCGGCGGTGTGATCCACCCGTTCGACGACCGGCAGACCGTCCGCGAGCTGATCGCGGCGACGAAAGAGGCAGCGCTTTGATCCCCGTCAGTTGTGCTCAGATCGCCGCAGCGGTGGGCGGTGAGCTGGTCGGCGTGGACCCGGCGGCCGTCGTCGACGCCGGCGTCGAGATCGACTCCCGCAAGATCACCGCGGGCGGGCTGTTCGTCGCCTTCGCCGGGCAGAACGTCGACGGGCACGAGTACGTCCCCGCGGTGACCGCGGCCGGCGCGACCGTTTCCATCACCACCCGGCCGGTCGAGGGCAGCCCCTGCATCGTCGTCGCGGACGCCCAGCAGGCGATCGGTGAGCTCGCGAAGCTCGTCATCTCCCAGCTGCCCGAGCTGACCGTGATCGGCCTGACTGGTTCCCAGGGCAAGACCAGCACCAAGGACTTGATCGCCCAGTTGCTCGCGCCGTACGGCCCGACCGTGGCCGCAGTGGGCTCGCAGAACAACGAGATCGGGCACCCGCTGACCGCGCTGAAGGCGGATCTGGCCACGCGCTACCTGGTCGCCGAGATGGGCGCCCGGCACGTCGGCGACATCACCTACCTGTGCCGGATCACGCCGCCGAAGGTCGGGCTGGTGCTGAACGTCGGCCACTCGCACATCGGCGAGTTCGGCAGCCAGGACGCGATCGCCGTCGCCAAGGGCGAGATGATCGAGGCCGTACTTCCTGGTGGTACCGCGATCCTGAACGCCGACGACCCGCGCGTCGCCGCGATGGCGAGCCGGACCGCCGAGAGCGTCGTGCTCTGGGGCGATGCTCCTGAGGCGACCGTCCGGGCCACCGAAGTCGAGCTCGACACGCTCGGGCGGGCCGGCTTCACCCTGCACCTGGGCGGCGAGGAGCACGCAGTTCAGCTCCAGACCGTCGGGGAACACCAAGTTGCGAACGCACTCGCCGCCGCGGCCGCAGTACAGGCAGTCGGGCTGACGCCGGCGCAGATCGCCGAGGGGCTCAGCACCGCGACGGCCGCCTCCAAGTGGCGGATGGAGGTGCACGAGCGTCCGGACGGCGTGACGATCATCAACGACGCCTACAACGCCAACCCCGAGTCGGTCCGGGCCGCGCTCAAGGCGCTGGCCGCGATCGGCCGGGCCCGCATGGCGCAGACCGGAACAGGCCGTACCTGGGCGGTGCTCGGCCCGATGGGTGAGCTGGGCGACAGCCACATCGAGGAGCACGACGCGATCGGCCGTCTCGTCGTTCGGCTGGACATCCAGCGGCTGCTGGTGATCGGTGAGGGGGCCCGGTCGATCCACCTCGGCGCCTCGCTGGAAGGATCGTGGGGCAACGAGTCGGCGTACGTCGACAGCATGGACGAAGCGCTCGAGCTGCTTCGCAAGGAACTGCAGCAGGGAGACGTGGTGCTGGTGAAGGCATCCAGGTTCGTCGGCCTCGACCGGCTGGCGACCGCCCTGCTCGAGGAGGCTTCGCAGTGATCTCGATCCTGTTCGCCGGTGCCATCTCGATGGTGCTGACGCTGCTCGGTACCCGCTCGGCGATCAGCTTGCTGGCCCGCCGCGGCTACGGCCAGGAGATCCGTGACGACGGCCCGACCTCGCACCACACCAAGCGCGGTACGCCGACGATGGGCGGCACCGTCTTCATCATCGCGACCATCGTCGGCTACTTCGCGGCGAAGCTGCTGACCGGGCGGGCGCCGAGCGCGTCGGCGCTGCTGGTGCTGTTCCTGTTCGCCGGGATGGGCGCGGTCGGCTTCCTTGACGACTTCATCAAGATCTTCCGGCAGCGCAGCCTGGGCCTGCGCAGCAAGGCGAAACTGGCCGGCCAGACGATGGTCGCGGTCGCCTTCGCGGTGCTGGCGCTGCAGTTCCCCGACGAGCGCGGCCAGAAGCCGGCCTCGCCGTTCATCTCGTTCATCCGTGACATCGAGTGGCTGCACCTGGTGCCGGTGCTGGTGGTGATCTGGATCCTGCTGCTGATCGCGGGCATGTCGAACGGAGTCAACCTCGCCGACGGCCTGGACGGGCTGGCCACCGGCGCGTCGATGATGGTGTTCGGCGCGTACACGCTGATCTGTGTGTGGCAGTCCAACCAGAGCTGTAAGACGATGGCCGAGGCCCGCTGTTACGAGGTACGGGATCCGCTCGACCTGGCCGTCGTCGCGGCAGCACTCACCGGCGCGCTGTTCGGCTTCCTGTGGTGGAACGCCTCGCCGGCCAAGATCTTCATGGGTGACACCGGTTCGCTGTCGCTGGGTGGCGCGGTGGCCGGCTTCGGGGTGATGACCCGGACCGAGCTGCTCGTCCTGGTGCTCGGCGGCCTGTTCGTCATCATCACCGCCTCGGTGATCCTGCAGGTGAGCTGGTTCAAGGTGACCAAACGCGCCGGCGGGGTGGGCAAACGGCTGTTCCGGATGGCGCCACTGCAGCACCACTTCGAGATGCTCGGCTGGGAACAGGTGAACGTGGTGATCCGGTTCTGGATCATCTCGGGCCTGTGCGTCGCCACCGGGCTCGGCTTGTTCTACGCGGAATGGGTGGCCGGATGAGCCTCACGACACGGACCGACGACGGCTGGGCGACGACGCGGTTCGTCGTCCTCGGCTTCGGTACGGCCGGCTATGCCTGCGCCGACTCGTTGCTGCAGGCCGGTGCCGATCACGTCACCGTGCTCGACGACCGCGACAACGAGGCGCTGCGCGAGAAGGCGCAGATCCTCGAGACGCTGGGCGCCACCATCAAGCTCGGCGCGGGTAGTACCGCGGAGCTCCCGGCCGACGTCGAGGTGGTCGTCACCTCACCCGGTATCCCGCCGCACGCGCCGCTGCTCGCGACCGCCGTCGAGCGCGGGATCCCCGTCTGGAGCGAGATCGAGCTGGCCTGGCGCCTGCGCGATCCTGCCAACGCCGCGCCCTGGCTCTGCATCACCGGCACCAACGGCAAGACCACGACGGTCCAGATGCTGACCTCGATCCTGACCGCGGCCGGCCACCGTGCCGTTGCCGCGGGCAACGTCGGGCTGCCACTGCTGGAAGCCGTGATGGACCCCGAGCCGTACGACGTGATCGCGGTCGAGCTGTCCAGCTACCAGCTGCACTTCACCGACTCGATGTCGGCGCACTCGGCCGCGGTACTGAACATCGCGCCCGACCACGTCGACTGGCACGGCTCGATGGACGCGTACACGCTGGCGAAGGGCAAGATCTACGAGAACTGCCAGGTCGCCTGCGTCTACAACGTCGCCGATCCCGCGACCGAGCAGCTGGTGCAGGACGCGGACGTGATCGAGGGGTGCCGCGCGGTCGGCTTCACTCTCGGTACGCCGGCGATCTCGATGGTCGGCCTCGTCGACGACCTGCTCGTCGACCGTGCCTTCGTCGAGCAGCGGGCCAGCTCGGCGCTGGAGATCGCCTCGATCGCCGACATCACGCCGCCGGCGCCGCACAATGTCGCGAACGCGCTGGCGGCGGCCGCGCTGGCGCGAGCGTTCGGCGTACCGGCATCTGCCGTCCGTGACGGGCTGCGGGTGTTCCGGCCCGATGCGCACCGGATCGCGAGTGTCGGTGAGGTTGCCGAGGTCAACTACATCGATGATTCCAAGGCGACCAACCCGCATGCGGCGCAGGCTTCGCTGCTCGCCTACGACCACGTGGTGTGGATCGCCGGTGGACAGGCGAAGGGAGCGACTTTCGACGAGCTCGTGATCGCTGCCAAGGACCGGTTGCGCGGCGTCGTACTGCTCGGTCAGGACAAGGCTGTGATCGCCGAAGCACTTGCCCGACACGCGCCAGATGTCCCGGTGATCACCGTGGAGTCAACGGACACTGGTGCAATGGAGACCGTGGTGGGGGAGGCGACGAAGCTTGCGCAGGTGGGGGACACCGTGCTGCTCGCGCCTGGCTGCGCTTCCTGGGACATGTTCGCCAACTATGGAGCCCGCGGAGACGCCTTCGCCGAAGCCGTACTGCGGCTGGGCGACAACTGATCCGGAGGTGATCGCATGACGACGATCACGGATCAGCCGAAGGGGCAGTCGAAGGACAACGCTCCGCAGGCGACCGAACGCCCCTGGCTGGCGGCGATCAGGGACGTTCTCGACCGGCCGCTGACGTCGTACCACATCCTGCTCGGCGCGACGGGCCTGCTGCTCGTGCTCGGGCTGCTGATGGTGCTGTCCGCGTCCAGCGTGCTGTCGTACCGGGCCAACAACCAGAACCAGTACGCGATCTTCTACCGCCAGCTGATCTGGGTCGGCGTCGGCCTGCCGATGGCCTACGTCGCCTCGCGGATGACGCCCCGGCACTTCCGGATGCTCGCGTACGTCGCGCTGCTCGGGTCGGTGTTCATGCTCGTCCTGACCTACGTGCCGGGACTCGGCGTCGGCGTCAAGGGCAACACGAACTGGCTGAACCTCGGTGGACCGCTGCAGCTCCAGCCGAGTGAGTTCGCCAAGCTCGCGCTGGTGATGTGGTGCGCGGATCTGTACGCCCGCAAGCAGAAACTGCTGACCCAGTGGAAGCATCTGCTCGTTCCGATGGTGCCGGTCTGCGGTCTGGTGATCGCCCTTGTCGTCGGCCAGCACGACCTCGGTACGGCGCTGGTGCTGATGG
Source organism: Streptomyces sp. SID13031 (assembly GCF_010548305.1). Classification (GTDB taxonomy): domain Bacteria; phylum Actinomycetota; class Actinomycetes; order Propionibacteriales; family Kribbellaceae; genus Kribbella. The sequence continues at coordinate 62,958 of NZ_JAAGLV010000024.1, read as the reverse complement.
CCGTGATGATCGGGATGATCTGGATCGTCGGCGCACCGACCCGGCTGTTCGTCGCCACCATCGTCGTGGTCGGCGCGATCGCGGCGTACTTCGTCACCACCGCGCAGCACCGGATGGACCGGCTGCTCAACTTCACCAACCCGCTGGCCGACCCCGGCGGTATCGGCTGGCAGGCGTACCACTCGTTCTACGCGCTCTCCACCGGTGGCTGGTGGGGTGTCGGGATCGGCAACAGCCGGCAGAAGTGGGGCAACCTGCCCGAGGCGCACACCGACTTCATCTTCTCGGTGATCGGTGAGGAGCTCGGGCTGATCGGGTCACTCACCGTGCTCGCGCTGTTCCTGATGCTCGCCTACGTCGGCGTCCGGATCGCGACCCGCAACTCGGACCCCTTCGTCCGCTATGCGGCCGCCGGAATCACCGTCTGGCTGATGGCCCAGACGCTCGTCAACCTGGGCGCCGTGATCGGACTGCTACCCATCGTGGGTATCCCGCTCCCGCTTTTGTCGTACGGTGGTTCCGCACTGCTGCCGACGCTGATCGCGATCGGCATGTTGCTGTCCTTCGCGAAGGCCGAACCCGGCGCGCAGGCCGCCCTCAAGGAGACCAGGCGGCCTCGGTTCGGGTGGATGTCTTCGTGGCGTACACCTGGCCGTACTGGCCGTGAGAACACGCGGGAGCGTTGAAAGCTGTGCCGAGCATTGTCCTGGCCGGTGGTGGTACCGCCGGCCATACTTCCCCCCTGATCGCTACCGCCGACGCCTTGCGCCGGATCGACCCGACGATCGAGATCATCGCCCTCGGGACCGAGCGTGGCCTGGAGGTCCGGGTCGTCCCCGAGGCCGGCTACCGGCTCGAGCTGATCCCACCCGTCCCGTTGCCGCGCAAACCCACGCCGGCGCTGTTCGCCGTCCCGGGCAAGATGCTCAGCTCGGTGAACGCCGCCCGCAAGGTGCTCGACGAGGCCAAGGCCGACGTCCTGGTCGGCTTCGGCGGCTACGTCTCGACCCCGGCGTACGTCGCGGCCTGGCGCCGCAAGACGCCGATCGTCGTGCACGAGGGCAACGCGACCCCGGGCATCGCGAACAAGTTCGCCGCCCGCTACTGCACCCAGAACGTGATCACCTCCTTCCCCGGTACGGACCTGCCGCACGCCCAGTACGTCGGGCTGCCGATCCGGCGGGCGATCTCGACCCTCGACCGGGCCGCACTGCGGGCGGAGGCGCGTGAGTTCTTCGGGCTCGACCCGAACGCGCCGACGGTGTTCGTCACCGGTGGCTCGCAGGGCGCCCAGCAGCTGAACGAGGCGTTCGGCGGGGCCGCGGCGGATCTGCTCGCGGCCGGGGTCCAGGTCATCCACGCGATCGGCTCGAAGAACAGCCTCGAGGTCGCGCAGACGGGTCCGTACCCGTACAGGGTGCTCAACTACATCGACCGGATGGACTACGCCTACGCCGCCGCCGACCTGGTCGTCTGCCGTTCCGGCGCGAACGCGGTCACCGAGGCGTCCGGCGTCGGACTGCCGGCCATCTACGTTCCGTTGCCACACGGTAACGGTGAGCAGCGCCAGAACGCCAAGGCGGTGGTCGAGGCGGGCGGTGGCCTGCTGGTCGACAACGCCGAGGTGACTCCGGACTGGGTTCGCGCGACCGTGCCGCAACTTCTGCACGACCGGGAGCGTCTGACAGCCATGTCCAACGCAGCCCAGGGCCTGATCAAGCTCGACGCCGACGACCGGTTGGCGCGGATCATCCTCGATGTGGTGGGGTCTTCTTCGTGATCGTCACCGCACCTGACAGCCATCTGCCCGCCGAGAAGCTCGGCCGGGTGCACTTCGTCGGTATCGGCGGCGCCGGGATGTCCGGGATCGCCCGGATCATGGCGGCCCGCGGTATCGAGGTCTCCGGTTCGGACGGCAAGGACAGCAAGGTGCTCGGCGCCCTGCGCGCCCTCGGTGCGACCTGCTGGGTCGGGCACGCTGCCGAGCACGTCGCCGAGGTGGACACCGTCGTCGTCTCCACGGCGATCCGCGAGACCAACCCCGAGGTCGTCGCCGCGCGGGCGGCGGGGATCCCGATCCTGCCGCGGGCCGCCGCGCTCGCGTCGGTGATGGTCGGCCGCCGGACCATCGCGGTCGCCGGTACGCACGGTAAGACGACCACCACGTCGATGCTGACGGTCGCGCTGCAGCACTGCGGTGCGGACCCGTCGTACGCGATCGGCGGGAACCTGAACGAGTCCGGCTCGAACGCCCACGACGGCAGCGGCGACCTGTTCGTCGCGGAGTCCGACGAGTCCGACAAGTCCTTCCTGACCTACAGCCCCGAGGTGTCGATCGTCACCTCGGTCGAGCCGGACCACCTGGACAACTACGGCGATGAGGCCAGCTACCGGCTCGCCTTCGAGCAGTTCTGCGACCGGGTGATCCCGGGTGGCTTCATGGTCGTCTGCTTCGACGACCCCGGCGCCCGCAAGCTGGCCGAGTTCGCCCGGGCGAAGGGCATCGACGTACGGACGTACGGCGAATCGGCGGATGCCGACACCCAGGTGACCGAGATCATCGCGACCGGGGCGGTCCAGTCGTTCGTGCCGGTCTTCCACGGGCGCAAGCTGCCGATCGTGAACCTGCAGCAGGCCGGCAAGCACAATGCGCTGAACGCCGCGGCGGCATTGACCGTCGGGCTCGGGCTGGGCTTCTCCGCGGCCGATCTGGCCGAGGGTCTCGCGGCCTTCACCGGGACCGGCCGGCGGTTCGAGTTCAAGGGCCTCGAGGACGGCGTCCGGGTCTTCGACTCGTACGCCCACCACCCGACCGAGATCGCGGTCGACCTGGCCGCGGCTCGCACGGTGGCGGGGGAGGGGCGCGTGATCGTCTGCTTCCAGCCGCACCTGTTCAGCCGGACCAGGATCTTCGCGGCCGACTTCTCCGAGTCGCTCGCGCTGGCCGACGAGGTCGTGGTGATGGACATCTTCGCCGCCCGGGAGGATCCCGAGCCCGGGATCACCGGCGCGCTGATCGCCAACCACGTGCCGCTGAAGCCGGATCAGGTCCGGTTCGAGCCCTCCTGGTCCGCCGTACCGCGGCTGGTCGCGGACCTGGCCGAGCCGGGCGACCTGGTCGTCACCGCCGGTGCCGGTGACGTGACGCTGATCGGGCCTGAGGTGCTCGGCCTGCTGGCCGAGCGGGCAGCTCTCGCGGCGGCGGCCGCGGAGTGATCCGGTGGATCCGGTGGTGAGCGGGGGATGAGTCAAAGCACTGACCTTGCCCGGGCACAGGAGCGGTTCGCGCGCCGGCAGCGGTTGGTGCGATGGCGTGGCTGGCTGCCCTGGGCAGTCGGCGGCCTGATCGTCCTGCTCGCCGGCGTGATCGCCTGGTTGTTCTACTACTCCTCCGTGCTCGCGGTCTCCGGGGTCAAGGTGGCCGGGGCGGATACGGTGCCGGTGGCAACCATCACCCAGGTCGCGGCGGCCCCGCTCGGGACGCCGCTGGCGAAGGTGGACCTGAGTGCGATCGCGCAGCGGGTGCGGACGATCCAGTCCGTCTCCGACGCGCAGGTCACCCGGGCCTGGCCGAACCAGCTGAAGATCGTGGTGACCGAGCGGGTCCCGGTGGTGGTCGTCACCGACGGCAGCAACTTCGAGCTCGTGGACGCGACCGGGGTGGCCTTCAAGACCGTGCCCGCCCGGCCGGAGGGGTTACCCGAGGCACTCGTGGTCGGGAACAGGCGAGCGGTCACAATCCGTTCGGTGGTGACGGTTTCGGCGGCCTTGCCGGAGGTACTGCGGTCCCAGGTGAAGTCGATCTCGGCGGCCTCGCCGGACTCGATCACCCTCAACCTGGGGTCCAGGGTGAAGGTGGTCTGGGGCAGCGACGATGACAGTGAGCAGAAGGCGGCAGTACTCAGCGTGCTGATGAAACGCGACGCTTTGGTCTACGACGTCTCGGCGCCCGATCTCCCTGTCACCAAAGGGGAAAAGAAGTGAGCGTGCCCACATCGGGCACACATCGCGGGACGGGCGGCGAGGCGCGTGGACATTGCCTGAGCGTCTCCCGTAGCGTTCGAATGAATCTAGGGTTGACAGAACTCTAATCATCTACTTGAGGTACAGACCCATTCCGGAGACACCACAGACGGCTGCCGGGCAACGGGGAGCGGTTTGCGGAAGGGTTCGAGGCAGGCGCAGCTCGGACGGCCAACTGGCCATAACGGGAACAGAACGAGGCGAGAGGCGCGGACGTGGCGGCACCGCAGAACTATTTGGCACTCATCAAGGTCGTCGGCATCGGCGGAGGCGGCGTCAATGCCGTGAACCGGATGATCGAGCACGGCTTGAAGGGCGTTGAGTTCATCGCCATCAACACCGACGCCCAGGCGTTGTTGATGAGCGACGCGGACGTCAAGCTCGACATCGGCCGTGAGGAGACCCGGGGCCTCGGCGCCGGCGCGAACCCGGCGATCGGGCAGAAGGCCGCCGAGGACCACGCGGAGGAGATCGAGGAGGCGCTGAAGGGCGCCGACATGGTCTTCGTCACCGCGGGTGAGGGTGGTGGCACCGGTACCGGTGGCGCGCCCGTCGTGGCCCGGATCGCCCGCTCGCTCGGCGCCCTGACCATCGGTGTGGTGACGCGGCCGTTCTCCTTCGAGGGCAAGCGCCGCGCGACCCAGGCCGAGGACGGTATAGCTGCTCTGCGTGAGGAGGTCGACACTCTAATAGTGATTCCGAATGACCGCCTCCTCACCATCTCCGACCGCGCCGTCTCCGTCCTGGACGCCTTCAAGCAGGCCGACCAGGTGCTGCTGCAGGGTGTCTCCGGTATCACCGACCTGATCACCACTCCCGGCCTGATCAACGTGGACTTCGCCGACGTCAAGGCAGTGATGTCCAACGCCGGTTCGGCGCTGATGGGCATCGGCTCGTCCCGCGGCGAGGACCGCGCGGTGGCGGCGGCCGAGGCGGCCATCTCCTCACCGTTGCTGGAGGCAAGCATCGAGGGCGCGCACGGCGTGCTGCTGTCGATCGCCGGCGGCTCCGACCTCGGCCTGTTCGAGATCAACGAGGCGGCCCAGCTCGTCTCGGAGTCCGCGCACACCGACGCGAACATCATCTTCGGCGCGGTGATCGACGACGCGCTCGGCGACGAGGTCCGGGTGACCGTGATCGCGGCCGGCTTCGACGGCGGGATGCCGAAGCGTCGCGAGCAGGCGATGAACCAGGCGCGTCCGCAGAACAAGCTGCCGGCCGCCGGCGGCGATGTCGCGACCCAGGGCGTTCCGCGCTCGGCCGAGGCGCAGGCGCAGGCTCAGCAAGCGGCCAACCAGGCCCCGCCGTACGGGACACCGCCTGCGAACACCGCAAGCCAGGCGCCCGCAGCACCGCCTGTGGAGGCGCAACCCCAGGCTCCGGCTGGCCAAGGCGCGGCCCAGGGCTCGACTCAGGGCGCGCCGAGTTACCAGCCGCCGGCTCCCGTGCCGGCCGACGACACCGTCCCGGTGCCGAACACGGACCAGCGGGGCACCACGCACTCGGCGCGCCCGCAGGCCGGCGAGCCGATTCGCACTCCTCAGCCGCAGACGAACCAGCCGCCCCTCCCGCATACGCCGCCGCCCGCACCGGCCCAGCACACCTGGCCGACCACGGGCCCGTCGAACGCGCCGTCCTCGCAGCCGCCGCCGCAGCGTCAGCCGCGCAAGCCCGACAATGACGAGGACGACCTCGACATCCCGGACTTCTTGAAGTAGTCCGCTAGGTGGTCGGCTCGGGCTGCTGGGGACGGTAGACCGAGACGACCACGCCGTAGCGGGCCTCGCCAGAGCCGGCGTCTTCCAGCCCCCGGACGAGCTCGGACAGCCGGGTCCGGAGCTCCTCCGCCTGCGCCTCGGTCAGCCGGATGTTGCGCAGGTCGAGCATCGGCTTGCCGGTCGAGGACTGCAGCTCGGCCGAGGCGGCCTGCAGGGCGATCGCTGTGTTCGCGCGCTCGCCCTCACCGGTGAAGTCCATGATCTTCGCGGTCCGGCGGTAGTACTGCTCGGTGCCTCCGCGCACCTGCCGGGTCTCGACGACCCGGACCATCCCGGCGTCTCTGAGTACGCCGAGATGGTGGGCGACATTGCCCTTCGCCGTGTCGAGCGTGGCCGCCAGCTGGCTGATCGTCGCCGCCTCCAGGCCGAGCGCGAACAGCAGCCGGTGCCGGAGCGGATGCCCGAGCGCCTTGAACTGCTCCGCGGTCGAGATCTCCAGCTTGTCCGCCATTTCTTCGGTCATGAGGTTAAGCGTCGAGAGTTCTTGACGCTTTGTCAATCCTGGTGTTTGATTTCTCGTCATGCGTACAGAGGAGATTCCCCCGTTGATCGACCGGCTCGCGAGCCTGGTCGCCGAGTACTACGTGTTCCCCGGCGTCGGGGTGGAGATCGCCGACCGGCTGAGGAAGGCCACGGCGGACGGCCGGTACGACGGGCTGGTCGAGCCGTCGGCGCTGGCCGACCGGGTGACGGCCGATCTGCAGGAGGGTAATCAGGATCTGCATCTGCGACTGAAGTTCCACGTCGACGAGGTGGTCGACGAGACCGACCCGGTCGCCGAGGACATTGCCTGGCGGCAGCAGGCCGAGTTGACCGCGGGCGGGATGGCCCGGGTGGAGCGCCTGGCCGGCAACATTGGTCTACTTGAGATCCGGCCGCTGCTGTTCGATCCCACCCATGCCGGCGCCGCCGTGACCGCCGCCATGTCGTTGCTGTCAGCAACAGATGCCTTGCTGATCGACCTGCGCGAGTGCCGCGGCGGCTCGCCCGACATGGTCGCCTTCGTCTGCAGCCACTTCTTCGACGGCGAGCCGGTCCACCTGAACGACCTGGTCAGCCCCGCCGACAACACCCTGCGGCAGTTCTGGACCACTCCCCATCTCCCAGGCCCCCGCTTCGGCGGCGCCAAACCGATCTGGGTGCTGACCAGCCGGGCCACCTTCTCCGGCGGCGAAGAACTCACCTACGACCTCCAGCAACTCGGCCGCGCCACCATCGTCGGCGAGCGCACCGGCGGCGGCGCCCACCCCCGCGAAGGCTTCAAGCTGCACCCCCACCTCGAAGCAACCATCCCGATCGCCCGCGCCCAAAACCCAATCTCCGGTACCAACTGGGAGCGCGTCGGGGTAGTACCCGATGTGGAGGTGGCTGCCGATGACGCGTTTGCGGAGGCGTACGGCCTTGCGCTCGACCACGTGCTCGAGCTGGCAGCGGACCCCGGCCGCCGGGCTGTCTCGGAAGAAGCGCGTGCGGCGCGCGCTGTGCTGACTGCCGGATAGCCTTGAGGTGTGTTCGGTTATGACGAGGTTCGAGATGGTGTCCGCTTCGCCTTCACCGATCGGTACGGGGGAGCGAGCCAACCGCCGTACGGGGAGCTGAATCTCGGCAGCGCGCAGGGGGACGAGGCCGGGGCGATCGCCGAGAACTTCCGGCGGATCGCGACCGAGTTCGGAGTCGCCCCCGAGCGGGTGATCCGGGTCAACCAGGTGCACAGCCCCGACGTCCACGTGGTCGGGCCCGGGGATATCGCGATCGACCCGCGCCCGCGGGCCGACGCGATGGTGACCACCCAGACCGATGTCGTGCTCTGCGTCCGCGCTGCCGATTGCCTGCCCGTCCTGCTGGCCGACCAGGCCGGCACCGTGATCGGCGCGGCCCACTCCGGTCGCCGGGGGATGTATTCAGGCGTCGTACCGGCCACGGTCGCCGCCATGCGTGCTCTCGGCGCCGGCCGGATCACCGCGGTCCTCGGGCCGTACGCGTGCGGCAACTGCTACGAGGTCCCCGCCGAGATGCGTGCCGAGGTCGCCGAGCGGGTGCCCGCGTCGTACTCGGAGACGAGCTGGGGGACCCCGGCGATCGACGTGGCTGCCGGTGTGGAGGCTCAGTTGGCCGAGCTCGATTGCGACGTGATCCGGGAGACCGCCTGCACGATCGAGTCGGCGGACCTCTACTCGTACCGGCGCGAAGGTCCGGTCAGCGGCCGGCTGGCCGGGCTGATCAGGCTGGCCGCGTGACCGGCACCCGTGAGGAAGAGCTGGCCGCCAACCTGAAGGCGGTCCGCGAGCGGATCCAGGCGGCCTGTGAGGCGGCCGGGAGGCCGGAGGGGTCGGTGACCCTCGTGGGGATCACCAAAACCTTCCCCGTCAGCGATGTACGGGCGCTGGCGGCTCTCGGAGTCCAGGACCTGGGGGAGAACCGGGAACAGGAGCTCAAGGCCAAGGCGCCGGACTGTGCGGACGTCACCTGGCACTTCGTCGGGCAGTTGCAGTCGAACAAGGCCCGTTCGGTCGTTCGCAACGCGTCCGTCCTGCACTCGGTCGACCGGTCGTCCCTGGTGAAAGCGCTGTCCCGGGCCGCCGTGGAGGAAGGCCGAGTACTGCGCTGCCTGCTGCAGGTGAGCCTGGCCGAGTACGGGCCGGACGGCGCGGCGACCGGGATGAGCCGCGGTGGCGTCGCGCCGGCCGACGTACCGGAGCTGGCCGCGGAGGTGGCGGCGGCGGACGGGTTGGAGCTCGGTGGTGTGATGGCCGTGGCGCCTCTTGGATCGGACTCGGACGAGGCGTTCGGGGGACTGGAATCAGTAGCTTCCCGGCTACGCTCCGAACATCCCGGCGCCGACTGGATCTCCGCGGGGATGAGCGGCGATCTGGAGGCCGCCATCAGGCGTGGGGCGACACACGTTCGGCTCGGGCGCGCATTACTCGGTACACGTACTTCTCTGGGCTAGTGTCGACATCAAGACTCGACCGAAGGGCTGGAGGGCCATGAGCGGCGCGTTGCGCAAGATGGGTGTGTACCTCGGCTTGGTCGAGGACGGCGAGCGGTACAACGCGCGCTATGACGACGAGTACGACGACGGCTACGAAGACGAGTACGACGAGGAAGCCGTCGACGGGGAGTCCGAGCAGACCGCGCCGGTCCCGGTGCGAACGGACGAGCAGGTCGGTACGGTCAGCAAGTTCCCAGATCGACGTGGCGTGACAGCAACACCGCCGGAGGTTACCGAGTTGGCCCGCATCACCACCGTGCACCCGCGCAGCTACAACGAGGCGCGCGTGATCGGTGAGCACTTCCGCGACGGCACCCCCGTCATCATGAACCTGACCGAGATGGACCACGCGGACGCCAAGCGGCTGGTGGACTTCGCCGCCGGGCTGATCTTCTGCTGCCGTGGCTCGATCGAGCGGATCACCACCAAGGTCTTCCTGGTCTGCCCGCCGAACGTGACGCTGGCCGCGGAGGAGAAGGAAAAGATCGCCGCGGACGGGTTCTACAACCAGAGCTGAGGACGTGGCTTCGGCCGTCTTCTACACTCTTGTCTGACATGGATGCTCTCGTGCTCGTCCTCGGTGTTCTCAGCTGGCTGCTGCTCGCCTTCTTCCTGATGCTGGTGGCGCGGTTCGTGCTCAGCCTGATCGTGATGTTCGCGCCGCAATGGCACCCGAAAGGGCCGTTGCTGTTGCTGTTCGAGCTGATCTACTCGGTGACCGATCCGTGTCTGCGGCCGTTGCGGCGGATCCTGCCTCCGATCGGCGCCGGCGGTATCAGGATCGACCTGTCGATGCTGATGCTGTTCGTCCTCGTCTCACTGGCGATGTCGATCAACTCGACCGCGATCAGGTCGTTGTGAGATCGCCCGAACCCGCCGGTACGCAGGGAAGTCGGAGCGTGAGGACTCCACCACCTGGGTAGGAGCAGACCGGACGACGGGGAGATCCATGACAGTTATCGCCCGCCCGGATTCCGCCAGAACACAACGAAGCGATAACGTGATCTACTGAGTCGCCGAGGTCCAGGCCAAGACGACTCCGCCAAGACACAGACAAACGAGGTGAAAGATGCCGCTGACGCCGGATGACGTCCGCTCGAAGCAGTTCACGCCCGTCCGATTGCGGGAGGGCTACGACGTCACTGAGGTCGACTCCTTCCTCGACGAGGTCGAAGCCGAACTAGAGCGACTTCTCGCCGAGAACGAGGAGCTGCGGGCCAAGCTCGCCGCGGCCCAGCGTGCCGGCAGTGGGCAGGACCGCCCGGTGGTCGACCAGACCGCCGCCCTGCCGCCTGTTGTGCAGCAGCCCAAGCCGGCCCCAGTGGTCGTCGAGAAGCCAGAAGAGAAGCCACCGCCAGTCGTCGCTCCGCCAGTAGCGGTCGCGGGGGCTGCTGCGGCAGCAGGAACCGTCGGCGACGCCTCCAGCTCCGCTGTGCGGCTGCTGGAGATGGCCACCAAGCACTCCGACGACCTGGTCCAGGAGGCGAAGGACACCGCCGACAAGATCATCGGCGAGGCCCGCGCCAAGGCCGAGCGACTGGAGAACGAGGCTCGCGGCAAGGCCGACCGGATGACCGGTGAGGCCCGCGCCCGTGCCGAGAAGCTCGACGGCGAGATCGCCGAGCGTCGCGCTCAGATGCTCGGCACGCTGGAGAAGCAGAAGGGTCAGCTCGAGCGCACGATCGACGACCTGCACGCGTACGAGCGTGAGTACCGCAGCCGCCTGAAGACGTACTTCACCGAGCAGCTCAAGGCGCTCGGCAACGGCGACGACACGCTCAGCCCGCGCAACGGCTTCCGCCCGGAGGCCCGCGCCCAGGCTCACGGCCACGGCGTTTAAGCAGTACCTGCTCTGAAGTAGTACCTGGTCTTGGCGTGACTAGGGGCGGTGCTAATCCGGCAGCACCGCCTCTTTGTCATGTCCGGACTTTTGTGACACAGCGTTGTTCTTTCCTGACTAAGGGTCCCCACCACTGGCCGCCGGAATCTACGGCCAGGTCAGTGGGGCCTTCTGTCCACTGAGCGTGGCGACCCCGGTGATCCACAGCCGATACGGCGCCAATCTCAGCACTGAGACGGTTTCTCCCGCGGATCCGACGGGGCGCGGCGAGTCTCCCCGCCGCGCTGAGTGATCGCGCTGCGAAACGGCGGCCGATTGTCAGGCTTTTGTCAGCCAGAAGGTGAGGCCGAGGTCTTCGTCGGTGTCGGTGGTGAGGGTGCCGGTGGCCGGGGGCGCCGACTGGGTGAGGGTGGTGGCCAGGACCTCGCGGGCGATCTCGTCGGCGTGCTTGCCCAGGGCATCGGATAGTTCGGGGTCGGTGCTGGTGAGCCAGACGGTGATTCGGTCGGCGACCTCGAGGCCGGAGTTCTTGCGGGCCTCCTGGAGCGTGCGGACTACCTCTCGGGCCAGGCCGGCCTGCTTCAGTTCCGGGGTGATCTCCAGGTCGAGGGCAACTGTCTCGCCCTGCTCGTTGACTACCGACCAGCCTTCGCGGGGGCGTTCCGAGAGCAGCACCTCGGCGGCGCTGACCTCTACGTCTTCGCCGTCGACCACCACGGTCGCAGTACCGGCTACCTTCAAGGAGGCGGCCAGGCTCGCAGCATCAGCGGCGGCGATGGCGGCTGCGACCACCGGCGTCTGCTTGGCGAAGCGCTTGCCGAGCTCGCGGAAGTTGCCCTTCGCGGAGTAGTCGATCAGGTCCTTGCCCGCGGAGGACAGCGGCGCCACCGCGCCGACGTTCAGCTCCTCCGCGATCTCGCGGAGCAGTTCGTCGTCCAGATCCGCGATCGCGGCCGACCCGACCAGCGCCCGGCCGAGCGGCTGCCGGGTCCGGACTTTCGCCTCGGCCCGCGCCGACCGGCCCAGCTCGACGACCCGCCGCGCCATCGACACGTGCGTCGCGAGCCGGTCATCGATCACCGTCTCGTCGTACTGCGGGAAGGCGGAAAGGTGCACCGATTCCGCCAGCCCCGGCGTGACCGGCCGGAACGCGTCCTGCCAGACCCGCTCGGTCACGAACGGGGTGAGCGGCGCCATCAGCCGGGTCAGCACGTCGAGCGTCTCGTGCAGCGTGGCCAGCGCGCCGGCGTCACCCGCCCAGAAACGGCGGCGCGAGCGACGGACGTACCAGTTGGACAGCGCGTCGACGAACTGGCTGATCAGCGCACCGAGCTTCTGCGTGTCGTACGCCGCATACGCCTCGTCCGTGTCGCGGACCAGCCGGTGTGTCTCGCTGACGAGCCACCGATCGAGCACTGAACGCTCCGCCACCGGCGGCGCCTCCGCACTCGGCGACCAGTCGGCCAGCCGCGCGTAGAGCGCGTGGAAGGCGACCGTGTTCCAGTACGTCAGCAGCACCTTGCGGACGATCTCGTTGAGCACGTTCGGCCCGATGCCGCGTGCCTTCCAGGGCGAGCCGGAGCAGGCCATGAACCAGCGCACCGCGTCGGCACTGTGGTTGTCCATCAACGGGATCGGCTCGAGGATGTTGCCCAGGTGCTTGGACATTTTCCGGCCGTCCTCGGCCAGGATGTGCCCGAGGCAGACGACGTTGCGGTACGACGACTCGTCGAACACCAGCGTGCCGATCGCCATCAGCGTGTAGAACCAGCCGCGGGTCTGGTCGATCGCCTCGGAGATGAAGTCGGCCGGGTAGGACTTCTTGAACTTCTCCTGCGACCCCTCGGCCCACGGGTAACCCCACTGCGCGAACGGCATCGCGCCCGAGTCGTACCAGGCGTCGATCACCTCGGCCACCCGGGTCGACTCCTCGCCACAGGTCGGGCAGGCGAAGGTGATGTCGTCGACGAACGGCCGGTGCGGGTCGGTCGCGCTCAGGTCCTGGCCGGCCAGCTCACCGAGCTCGGCCAGCGAGCCCACGCAGACCTGGTGGTCGTCGGCGCACCGCCAGATCGGCAGCGGCGTACCCCAGAAGCGGGAGCGGGAGACGGCCCAGTCGATGTTGTTGCGCAGCCAGTCGCCGTACCTGCCCCACTGGACCGACTCCGGGAACCAGTTGGTCTTCTCGTTCTCCCGGAGCAGCGCGTCCTTCACCTGGGTGGTGCGGATGTACCAGGAGGGCAGCGCGTAGTACATGACCGGGGTGTGGCAGCGCCAGCAGTGCGGGTACGGGTGCTCGTACGGCACGTGCTTGAACAGGACACCGCGGTCGCGCAGGTCGTTGACCAGGTCCTCGTCGGCCTTCTTGAAGAACTGCCCGCCGACCAGCGGTACTTCCGCCTTGAAGGTTCCGTCGGACTCGACCGGGTTGACCACCGGCAGGTCGTAGGCCCGGCTGACGATGAGGTCGTCGGCGCCGAACGCGGGGGCCTGGTGCACCAGACCAGTACCGTCCTCAGTGGTCACATACTCGGCCAGTACTACGTAATGCGCCGGCTCAGTGAACTCCACGAGCTCGAACGGGCGCTGGTACGTCCACCGCTCCATGTCGCGCCCGACGTACCGGTCGGTGACCGTCCAGCCCTCGCCGAGCGAGCTCAGCAGCGGCTCAGCCACGACCAGCGACTCATTGCCGTCGGTGGCGACCACATAGTCGACGTCCGGGTGTACTGCGACGGCCGTGTTGGACACGAGGGTCCAGGGGGTCGTCGTCCAGACCAGCATCGCCGCCTTGCCTGCGAGCGGGCCGGAGGTGAGTGGGAAGCGGACGTAGACCGACGGGTCGACGACCGTCTCGTAGCCCTGCGCCAGCTCGTGGTCCGACAGGCCGGTGCCGCAGCGGGGGCAGTACGGCGTGATGCGGTAGTCCTCGACCAGCTGGCCCTTGTCGTGGATCTGCTTGAGCGACCACCAGACGGACTGCACGTACTCGGGGTCCATCGTCCGGTACGGGTGCTCCATATCGACCCAGTAGCCCATCCGGGTGGTCAGGTCGGCGAAGGCGTCGACGTGCCGGACGACGGACTCGCGGCACTTGGCGTTGAACTCGGCGATCCCGAAGGCCTCGATGTCCTTCTTGCCGTTGAAGCCGAGCTCCTTCTCCACCGCGACCTCGACCGGCAGGCCGTGGCAGTCCCAGCCGGCCTTGCGCTCGACCGAGAAGCCCTTCATCGTCCGATAGCGCGGGAAGACGTCCTTGAAGACGCGCGCCTCGATGTGGTGCGTGCCGGGCATCCCGTTCGCGGTCGGCGGGCCCTCGAAGAAGGTCCACGGCTCACCGCCGGCGGTCTGCTCGAGACTCTTGGCGAAGGTGTCCTGGCTGTCCCAGTGGGCGAGCACGCCGCGCTCGATCGCGGGCAGATCGACCTGGGCCGGGATCTGTTTCCACGGAGAGCTGGTAGGCGCTGTGGTGGGGGTATCCGCCATGTTCCTTCGTCCTTCGTCGAGCGTCGTGCCTGCTGGACGAAGGGACGAGGCGCCGGCGTCGTCGCCGGGCTCCGCGGTACCACCCTCCTTGGCCGCCGGATGGCGACCCACTTCGTTACGCTCCGCAGCCGGGTCTAGTGAGTCCTTGGACGGACCGTTCTTCCGGCGGCTCCGGGGTGATGGCCCCATCACTGCCTCGCGGTGTGCGGGACAAGTGTACGACTCCGTTCCAGCCGGTTACGAATCGTTAATCGGTGGTCAGCCGGTGGTTCCTGGCCGACAATGCTCCTGCGGGTGCCGAAGTGAGGCTGAGACCCGGCCGAAACTGAAGCAATTGCTTGCCTGAACAAGGTCCGAAATACGGCTGTGACGCGCGGAACATCGAGTGGGCTTGAAGAAGCGACTACCGTATGTCCACGGCCTGCGCGTCGGGCTGGCGCGTGGCTTTCACGTGACCTACTGTCTTGCGACCAGTCCGCTTCAGTCTCCGACGAAGGCAGGGGGTAGTCGACCATGGCTGCACCGGCTCCGAAGAAGTCCGCCCCCAGACGTCCCGCCGCGGCCAAGAAAAGCGCCGCGAGCTCCGCCGAGCCGGTCGCCGTCAAGGCCCCGGCCAAACAGTCGTCAGCTATCAAAGCTCCTGCCAAGCAGACATCGACGAAGAGGGTGGCCATGAAGACGAACGAGAACCGGACCCCGGCAACCGCGCCGGCCAAGGCGCCCGCGAAAAAGGCCGAGAACCTCACGGTCAAGGACGGCGAGACGCCGTGGACCAGGGCCGAGATGGTGGAGCTCCGCACTGAGCTCGAGGCCGACGCGGTGCACCTGAAGGAAGAGATCCGCGACGCCGAGCAGGAGATCGTCGGGCTGCTCCGCGACGGTGGCGACGGGGCGGGCAACGACCAGGCCGACGTCGGCTCGACGACGCTGGAGCGCGACCACGAGATGTCGCTGGCCAGGAACGCGAGCGACATGCTCGACCAGATCGAGCGGGCGCTGTCCCGGATCGACGACGGCACCTACGGCGTCTGCGAGAGCTGTGGCAAGGCGATCGGCAAGGGTCGGTTGCAGGCGTTCCCGCGTGCGACACTGTGCGTGTCATGCAAAGAACGCGAAGAACGCCGCTGAGCGAATCAGGACAGTCCCACCTGCCAGGGGACGAGTCAGTACCACCACAGACAGAACCGGCCGACCTCGAGTCGGCCGGTTCCTCGTCGTCCCCGGATGAAACCGCCGCCGGTACTACGCCCGCGAGCGGGGCCGGCGGGCGGCGCGGGTTGGTGGCGTTGTTCGGGGTGGTCGGTCTGCTCGTGCTCGGGCTTGATCAGCTGACCAAGGTGCTCGCGCTGCACCACCTGACGCCGGGGGAGCCGGTCGACGTTGTCGGCTCGCTGCTGAAGTTCAACCTGATCCGGAATCCGGGGGCTGCTTTCAGTCTCGGGTCGGACTTCACGCCGGTGATCAGCGCGATTCAGATCATCGTGGCGATCGGCGTCGTCTGGTTGTCGCGCCGGCTGGGCTCGATCGGCTGGGCGGTGGCGTTCGGGTTGCTGTTCGGCGGCGCGATCGGCAACATCACCGACCGGGTGTTCCGCGAGCCGTCGCCGTTCCACGGGCACGTCGTCGACTTCCTGCAGACGCCGCACTGGGCGATCTTCAACGTCGCCGACATGGCCGTCACCTCGGCCGCGATCCTGCTGGTCATCCAGACCCTGCGCGGCATCAAACTCGACGGCAGCAAAGATGTAGGGAAAAAATGAGCGGCGACGCACGCACGGTGATGGTTCCCGACGGCCTCGCCGGTGAACGCCTCGACGCGGCCCTGTCCCGCCTCTTCGGCGTCTCCCGGACCAAGGCCGCCGAGATGATCGAGTCCGGCCTGGTCCAGATGGACGGCTCCCCGGCGCTCAAGTCGGCCCGCGTCTCGGCCGGCGTGATGCTCGACGTCGAGCTGCCCCCGCCGCCAGGTGAGATCAAGGTCGTACCGGAGACCGTCGACAACCTCCGGATCGTGCACGACGACGACGAGATCATCGTCGTCGACAAGCCGGTCGGAGTCGCCGCCCACCCGTCACCGGGCTGGACCGGCCCGACCGTGATCGGCCACCTGGCCGGGGCCGGCTTCAACATCTCCACCAGCGGCGCCGCCGAGCGCAAGGGCATCGTGCACCGCCTCGACGTCGGCACCTCCGGGCTGATGGTGGTCGCGAAGACGGAGTACAGCTACACCGTGCTCAAGCGCGCCTTCAAGGAGCGCACGGTCACGAAGATCTACCACGCGCTGGTCCAGGGTCATCCCGACCCGTTCACCGGCACCGTGGACGCGCCGATCGACCGGCACCCGCACCACGACTACAAGTTCGGCGTCGTCGCGGGTGGCAAACCGAGCGTGACGCACTACGAGACGCTCGAGGCCTTCCGTTTCGCCACCCTGCTCGAGATCACCCTGGAGACCGGCCGGACGCACCAGATCCGCGTCCACATGGCCGCCATCGGCCACCCGTGCGCAGGCGACCTGACGTACGGCGCCGACCCGGTCCTGTCCGAGCGGCTCCAGCTGTCCCGTCAGTGGCTGCACGCCATGCGCCTCGGCTTCGCGCACCCGGGCAGCGGAGAGTACGTCGAGTACACCTCGCAGTACCCCGAAGACCTCGACAACGCCCTGAACCAGCTCGCCGGCGACCAGTAAACGCCGTACCTCCGGGCGGCGGAGGTATGGCCGACTGGTGTGGAAGTGGTGTTGTCTTCGCCCGGATACCGGGCGGCCGATCTCGCCCCCGGTGAGCCAGTTCAAAGACTGTCCATGGCCGCGCATATGGTGTTCCAGTCCCGCTCATTCACGCCTCTGGGAGGTCTGCGAAGACATGGCGTCCGCCGACAGTTTCGTGCACCTGCACAACCACACCGAGTACTCGATGCTGGACGGCGCCGCGCGGATCGACGAGTTGTTCAAAGCCGCCCAGGAGATGGGCATGCCCGCGCTCGCCACCACCGACCACGGCTATGTGTTCGGGGCGTACGAGTTCTGGAAGACGGCGAAGAAGTACGACGTCAAGCCCATCCTCGGCGTAGAGGCCTACCTGACACCGCAGACGCACCGCAGCGACCGCAAACGGGTCAAGTGGGGCGACGCGGGCTCCGGTCGCGACGACGTCTCCGGCGGCGGGGCGTACACGCATATGACCTTGCTGGCCCGGAACAACACCGGTATGCACAACCTGTTCCGGATGGCGTCGCTGGCCAGCCTGGAGGGGTACTACTTCAAGCCGCGAATCGACCGCGAACTGCTGCAGACCTACGGCCAGGGCCTGATCGGGACGACCGGCTGCGTCGGCGGCGAGATCCAGACCCGGCTGCGACTCGGCCAGTACGACGAGGCGGTCAAAGCGGCGGCGGAGTTCCGCGACATCTTCGGCGCCGAGAACTTCTACTGCGAGCTGATGGACCACGACCTGGAGATCGAGCGAAAGACCCAGAAGGAGTTGCTCCGGCTCGCCAAGGACCTGGGTCTGCCGCTGGTCGCGACCAACGACCTGCACTACACCAGCGCCGACGACGCGGCAGCGCATGCGGCGCTGCTGTGCGTGCAGTCCGCCTCGACGCTGTCGGACCCGAACCGGTTCAAGTTCGATACCCAGGAGTTCTACCTGAAGACGGCGGCGCAGATGCGCGAGCTGTTCAAGGACTACCCGGAGGCCTGCGACAACACGCTGCTGATCGCCGAGCGGTGCGAGGTCAGCTTCACCGAGGGGGAGGGCCGGTTCATGCCGCGCTTCCCCTGCCCGGACGGGCACAACGAGGAGTCCTGGTTCGTCGCCGAGGTCGAGACCGGCCTGCACAAGCGGTACGCCGAGGGCATCCCGGATCACGTGCGCAAGCAGGCGGAGTACGAGATCGAGGTGATCACCTCGAAGGGCTACGCCGGCTACTTCCTGGTCGTCGCCGACTTCATCAACTGGGCCAAGGAGAACGGCATCCGGGTCGGCCCGGGCCGCGGATCCGGTGCCGGTTCGATGTGCGCGTACGCGATGCGGATCACCGACCTCGACCCGCTCCAGCACGGCCTGATCTTCGAGCGCTTCCTCAACCCGGAACGTATGTCGATGCCTGACTTCGACATCGACTTCGACGACCGTCGCCGCCCCGAGGTGATCCGGTACGTCACCGAGAAGTACGGCGACGACCGGGTCGCGATGATCGTCACGTACGGCACGATCAAGGCCAAGCA
The DNA here is from genome assembly GCF_010548305.1 of Streptomyces sp. SID13031. GTDB lineage: Bacteria > Actinomycetota > Actinomycetes > Propionibacteriales > Kribbellaceae > Kribbella. Next base: position 44,611 of record NZ_JAAGLV010000024.1, on the reverse strand, counting down.
GGCGATCAAGGACGCCGGCCGGGTGCTCGACTACCCGTTCGCGATGGGCGACCGGATCACCAAGGCGATGCCGCCCGCGGTGATGGGCAAGGACGTGCCGCTGTCCGGCATCTTCGACCCGCAGCACAAGCGGTATTCCGAGGCCGGCGAGTTCCGCCAGCTGTACGAGGCGGACGCCGACGTGCGCAAGATCGTCGACACCGCGCGCGGCCTGGAGAACCTGAAGCGCCAGTGGGGTGTGCACGCGGCCGGCGTGATCATGTCCAGCGAGCCGCTGATCGACCTGATCCCGATCATGCGCCGCGACCAGGACGGCCAGATCATCACCCAGTTCGACTACCCGAGCTGCGAGACGCTCGGCCTGGTCAAGATGGACTTCCTGGGTCTGCGCAACCTGACGATCATGGACGACGCGGTCAAGAACGTGGAGGCCAGCCGCGGGATCTCGCTCGACCTGGATGCGCTGGGCCGCAGTCTCGACGACCAGCCGACCTTCGAGCTGCTCGGCCGCGGTGACACCCTCGGCGTCTTCCAGTTCGACGGCGGCCCGATGCGGGCGCTGCTGCGGCTGATGAAGCCGGACAACTTCGAGGACATCTCGGCCGTCGGCGCGCTCTACCGGCCCGGCCCGATGGGCGCGAACAGCCACACGAACTACGCCCTGCGCAAGAACAAGCAGCAGGAGATCAGCTACCCGCACGACGAGCTCGCCGTCGCGCTCGAGCCGATCCTCGGTACGACGTACGGGCTGATCGTCTACCAGGAGCAGGTGATGGCGATCGCCCAGCAGCTGGGCGGTTACACGCTCGGCAAGGCGGACCTGCTCCGCCGGGCGATGGGCAAGAAGAAGCGCGAGGTGCTCGACGCGGAGTACGTCGGCTTCTCCGAGGGGATGAAGGCCAACGGCTTCTCCGCCCAGTCGATCAAGGCGCTGTGGGACGTCCTGGTCCCGTTCTCCGACTACGCGTTCAACAAGGCGCACTCGGCGGCGTACGGGCTGGTCTCGTACTGGACCGCGTATCTGAAGGCGAACTTCCCCGCGGAGTACATGGCGGCTGTTCTGACGTCCGTGAAGGACGACAAGGACAAGATGGCCATCTACCTGAACGAGTGCCGCCGGATGGGCATCAAGGTGCTGCCGCCGGACGTGAACGAGTCCGACTCGAACTTCACCCCGGTCGGCACCGACATCCGCTTCGGCCTGTCCGGGATCCGCAACGTCGGCGTCAACGTGGTGGCCGAGATCGTCGGCGCCCGCGAGTCCGAGGGCCGGTTCATCGACTTCGTCGACTTCATCGACAAGGTGCCGCTGCCGGTCTGCAACAAGCGCGTGATCGAGTCGCTGGCCAAGGCCGGCTCATTCGACTCGATGAACCACGCCCGGCGCGCGGTCGTCGCGGTGCACGAGCAGGCCGTCGACGAGGCGATCGACCTCAAGCGCAACGAGGCCCACGGCCAGTTCGACCTGTTCAGCATGGGTGATGACGACCAGCCGGCCGACGGCAACAGCCGGCTGACCGTGCGGGTGCCCGAGATCGAGGACTGGGACAAGGCGACCAAGCTCGCGCACGAGCGCGACATGCTCGGTCTGTACGTCTCCGACCACCCGTTGTTCGGCGTCGAGCACGTGCTCGTCAATAGCACCGACTGCACGATCGGTCAGCTGCTCGCCGACGAGGAGCGGCCCGACGGCAGCCAGGTGACGATCGGCGGCCTGGTCACCGCGGTCCAGCGCAAGGTGAACAAGCGCGGTGACATCTACGCGATCGTCACGATCGAGGACCTCGAAGGCTCGATCGAGGTGATGATGTTCTCCTCGGCGTACCAGCTCGCGGCGCACCTGCTCACCAACGACGCGATCATCTTGATGAAGGGCCGGATCCGGCGCCGCGACGACCGGCTCGAGTTGAACGGGTCGGACGTGACCGTGCCCGACCTGACCGAGGGCCCGAGCGGTCCGGTGGTCATCACGATGCCGGTCAACCGCTGTACGCCGCCGTTGGTCGATCAGTTGCGCGACATCCTGCAGTCGCACCCGGGGATGACCGAGGTGCAACTGCGGCTGCAGGCGCGGCAGAAGACGACCGTGATGCGGATCGGCGACCGGTTCCGGGTGACTCCGACGTCATCGCTGATGGCCGACCTGAAGGCGTTGCTGGGCCCGTCGTGCCTGGCGAGCTGAGCGGACCTGCAACACTGGCGAGGTGAGTCAGCCAGTAGACAACCCGCTCGGTCAGCCTTCGGCGTACGGCCAGGGATACGGACAACATCCGTTCGGTACGCCTGTGGTCGTGCAGGAGCCCAAGCTGCCGTGGAGCCGGGCGATCGCCGTCACGGTCGCGGTGTTCCTGGTTGCCGGAGCAATCGCCGGATGGGCGTGGCAGCAGTTCGCGCCGCTCGCGCAGTACACAGTGGACGAGAACGGTGGGTCGCTCGGCGAGGAGCAGATGACGAAGGTCTTCGGGCCCGACGGCACCTTCACCTCGATCGGGTTTCTGACCGCGCTGGTGCTCGGAGCGCTGTTGTTCTGGTGGTTGCGCAACTACGGTCCGTGGTCGGTGAGCATCGTCGTGCTCGGCTCCGCGCTCGGCGGGGGAGTCGCCTGGGGGGTCGGGATGTTGCTCGGGCACGACCCGTTGCAGCCGCGCCTGCAGGCTGCAAAACCCGGCGATCTGCTGGCCGCGCCGCTGGAACTGCACACCTGGACGCCGCTGGCCGCCTGGCTCGTCGGTGCCGCGCTCGCGGCCGCGATCATCGCCGCCACCACCTGGCGGGCCGATCCCGTTGCAACCGGATCGGTATCTGGCGCGTCAGAATCGTCACCGCAGGTGAACTAACCTGTATCGGCCCGGTGGTGAGGCTGCCGGGTGACGCGAGGGGGGCACATGTCCGACAACACGAATCCGCCGGCCGGCGGGCACCACCCGGGTGCCGCAGGCGGTCCGCAGGGTCCATACGGCGGTACGCCGCAGCACAACCCGTACTCCGCTCCGCAGGGGCAGCAGCCCGGGCAGGGCCAGCCGCCGCAAGGGCAGCAGCCGCAAGGCCCGCAGTACGGGCAGCAGCCGCAGGGGCAGCAGCCGCAGGGCCCGCAATACGGGCAGCCGCAGCAGCCGCAGTACGGGGCAGGCCAGCCGCAGCCGGGGCAATACGCTCCGCAGGGGCCGCAGTACCAGCAGAGCGGGCAGTTGTGGCCGCAGCCTGGCTCGCCTGACTACCCGCAGCAGGGGCAGGGCGGCGGGGGACAACCGCCGTACGGAGCGCCCGAGACCATGCAGTGGCAGCCGGAGCCGAAGAAGCGCGGCAAGCTGATCCCGCTGGTCGCAGGGCTCGCTGTTGTCGCCGTGGTGGCTGGTGGCGGCGTCTTCGCCTACGCCCGGCTCACTGGCGGAGGCCAGCCGGCCGAGGTGCTCCCGGGCAACGCCGTCGCCTACGCGCGGATCGACCTGAACCCGTCGGCCGGCCAGAAGGTCGCCGCCGTGCGGTTCATGCTCAAGTTCCCGTCGGCCAAGGAGAAGATCGGGCTGACGAGCGACAAGGACGACCTGCGCCAGAAGCTGTTCGACCTGATCAAGAAGGACGCCGGCGACGACCTCGCCGCAGTCGACTTCGACAAGGACATCAAGCCGTGGCTGGGTGACCGGGCCGGCGTCGCCGCGGTGCCCGGCAAGGGCGGCGAGTCCGGCCAGGAGCCTGAGCCGATCATCGCCGTCGAGGTGAAGAACGAGGACAAGGCGACCGCGGGTCTGGACAAGCTGTTCGCGAACGAGGAGGACAAGCCCGCCCGCGCGTTCAAGGACGGCTATGTGCTGATCGCCGACGAGCAGTCGGTCCTCGACGCAGCCGTTGCCGGCGGCAAGGAGTCGTCGCTGGCCGAGAACGCCACCTTCAAGGCCGACATGGACGCACTCGGCGAGCAGGGTTTCGTCTCGCTGTGGGCCGACATGAAGGGCCTCGCGGCGCTGGCGCCCACCGAGGGCCTCGCCGGGAAGACCACGTTGCCGCAGGGTAGTGCGGCCGCGGCGCTGCGGTTCGACGCGCAGTACGTCGAGCTGAAGGGCATCGCGCGTGGCGACAAGTCCATCAAGGTCAACTCGGCCAACGCCGGTGACCAGATCGCCAAGCTGCCCGACAGCACCGCCGGGGCGCTCACGCTGTCCGACGGCGCGAACCTGGTCGACACGATCTGGAAGCAGTTGGAGAAGTCCGGCTCGGACCTCAACCTGCCCGAGCTGACGAAGGACTTCACCGACGAGTACGGGCTGGTACTGCCGGACGACCTGAAGCCGCTGCTCGGCAAGAACCTGTCGATCGCGGTCGACAAGGACAGCAGCAACGGCCCGAAGATCGCGGCCCGGATCGAGACCGACCCGGCCAAGGCCGAAGCGGTGGTGGACAAGGTGACCGAGCTGATCACCACCCGGGCGACGCTGGACATCCCGATCAAGAAGGCGAAGGACGACAAGCACCTCGTCATCGCGACGGACCAGGACTACGCCGACCAGGTGCTCAAGGGCGGCAACCTCGGCCAGTCCGAGAGCTTCAAGCAGGCGGTACCGGACATGTCCGGCGCGGTCATGGTCGGCTACGTCGATTTCGCGGCCATCGCCTCGCTGGACGAGGAGATCAGCAGCGACAAGGACTTCGCCGCCCTCCGCTCCGCCGGCCTGACCAGCCGCATCACCGGCGACGGCCAAGGCGAGTTCACCCTCCGGGTAGTCGCCAAGTAACCCAGCTCCAAAGAGCCCGGACAGCCCATGGCTGTCCGGGCTTCTCCAATCTCAGGGCATGCTTGCCCCGTGCGGAACTCTGACGCCACGAGTGGCCACCAAGCGCGGTACGTCACGCAGTACGGCGTGGAAGTGTTCAACGGCTGGCCGACCAAGCTCTACGGCCTGGCCGTCGAGGGAGAGCCCGGGCAGGAGTTGCTGGATGCGGCGAGAGTTCTGGCCGCAGCCACCCTGCCGACCACGTCCGACCCCCGGGCCGCGTTCGTGATCGCCCACCGGGCCCGCCCTGCGTGCTTCGTACTGATCTATTGGTGGGCCAGCCCGGTAGACCTGTCGCTCGCCTACTTCCGTTCGCCGTTGGACCAACCCGACGACCTCACGCCCATGCCGGCGCACTCGACCGGCTGTGTGTGGGAACTGGCGCTGACCGACCATGAACGGCAGGCGTGGGTGCGGCATCTCCTGGACGCCGATACGCCCGACTTGGCGGCCTACCTCGCTGCTGGACCGCCGCAAGAAGTCAAGTAGCTAACGAACCACGCGGTAGCGGAGGTTGGTGGTCCTGCCTACCTGGGTGCTGCTGATGGGGTCGAGGGTGACGAGCGGACCGGTACTACGGAACAGCGGGATGCCCTGGCCGAGCAAGACGGGGGAGACGTGGACGAAGAGCTCGTCGAGTAGACCGGCCTCGATGCACTGGGCGGCGATGGTGCCACCGAGGATCAGCAGGTCCTTGCCGCCGGCTGCGTCGAGAGCGGTCTTGACGATGGGCCGGATGTCGCCGCTGAGGAACGTGTACGCCGGGTTCGTCTCGTCGGTGGGCGGCCGATGGGTGAGGATGAAGATCGGCCCGCTGTAGGCGCCGCCGTACAGCTCGCTCCCCGCCTGCCGCCCGATCTCGTACCCGTTCCGCCCGGCCAGCGCCGCGCCGGACGTCTTGGCGACCGCCATCCCCTCGTCCTGCGGCCCGCTGTCCCCCTGAGCCATCCAGCTCATCGAATGCTCCGGCCCGGCGATGAAACCGTCGAGCGACATCGTCACGTGGTAGAGAACCTTCGCCATCGTCCTGCCTCCTCTGCGGTCTCGACCTGGGGGTAATACCCTGCAGGTATGGACGTCGATCTGCGGAAGGTCCGGTACTTCGTCGCGGTGGCCGAGGAACTGCACTTCGGCCGGGCGGCCGAGCGGTTGCACATCGCGCAGCCGGTGTTGTCGCGGCAGATCCGGGCCCTGGAGGACGAGCTCAAGGTACAGCTGTTCGTCCGGACCAAGCGGGCGACCGAGCTGACCGAGGCCGGCCGGCAACTCCTGGAGGATGGACGCCCCTTGCTCGCCGCGGCCGAGGCGGCGCGGCTGCGGGTGGTCCGGGCCGCGCGGTCGGCGGGCACCTTCACGATCGGTTTCATGCCGGGGATCACCGTGACGACGGCGGTGCGCGCGTTCACCGCGCAGTACCCGGAGCTGACCGTCGAGCTGCTCCGGACCTCCTGGCACGACCAGGTCGAGGTGCTACGGGACGGTCGCGCCGACGTGAGCATCGTCCGGCTGCCGATCGACCAGCAGGGCCTGACGGTGCGCCCGTTGTTCGAGGAGTCGCGGGTCGTGATGCTGCCCGCGGATCACCGGCTGGCGGGCAAACCGTCCCTCCGGATCAGCGACCTCGCCGATGAGCACCTGCTGCAGGACCCGGACGCCGTACCGGAGTGGCGCGACATCGCCGTCGAGCTCCGGGAACGCCGGCCCGGCCGGGTGCCCGTCTTCCACAACGTCGAGGAGAAGCTCGAACACGTTGCGGCGGGCAACGGAATCTCGGTACTGCCGCTGTCGACCGCGCATTTCTACACCCGCCCCGACGTGGTCGCGGTGCCGATCGAGGACATCGGCCCCAACCAGGTCTGCCTCGCCTGGACGGCGACCCGGCGGGCGAGAACCATCCAAGACTTCGCGGAGATCGCGACCGGACTTGCCTGGAGCAACTGATGAGCTACCAGAAGGACCCACGCGTCGACGAGTACATCGACAAGCTGCCGGACTGGCAGCAGGAGATCTGCCATCGGGTGCGCGACCTCGTGCACGCCGCCGACCCCGAGCTGGCGGAGACGATCAAGCGCACCGTCCAGCCGTACTTCGTCCTGCAGGGCAATGTGTGCGCCTTGCTGGCTGCCAAGACGCACGTGAACGTCTTCCTGTACGACGGCGCGATCGTGCCCGACCCCGAAGGCATCATCACCGGCGGACACGACAACAAGACGGCCCGGATGATCTCGTTCCACGAGGGCGAGCCGATCAACGAGCCGGCGCTGACCGCGATGCTGCGCCAGATCATCGCCAACAACCGGGCCGGCGGCTGGCGCAAGCTCAAGAGCCCTTAGTGCCCAATCAACTCTGCCCGATCGTCCCTCGACGTGACCCTCCGGGCGCGAGACCATCGCAAGATGGGTCGATCTAGGGTGGTGCTGGCGGTCACGGTCACAGTCGCGATGCTGTTGAGTGGCTGCTCCTCCGGTGACACCGCTGCGCCGCCACCCAGCTCGACCTTTACCGACCAGGCCGGCCAGAAGCTGCCCGATCCGGCGACGACCGTGCTCGATCCCGGGAAGGCCGCAGCGCTTCAGGCGGTGCTGACGAAGGTCGTCAGTGATCCGGCGATCGAAGCCGGCTCCCGAGGCGTCACGGCAGCTGTGGTGACCGACCAGTGGATCTGGTCGGGTGCAGCAGGCAAGGACGCCGCCGGTACTGCGCTCACGCCCCAGACGAGTATGGGCGTCGCGAGCATCACCAAGACGTTTGTCGCGTCGGAGGTGATGCTGCTCGCGCAGGCCAAGAAGATCGACCTCGACGCACCGCTCTCGCAGTACGTGCACCACAGACTGACCGCCAACAACGCGACCGTGCGGCAACACCTCAGCATGCGGTCCGGGGTACCGAACTATCTGCCGGGCGACTACGCCAAGATGGATATCGCGATCAAGGCCGCGCCCGGCAAACACTGGACGCCCGAGCAGGCGCTGTCGTATGACACGGCCGAGCCGACCCAGCCCGACAGCCCATACAACTACAGCAATCCCAGTTATGTACTGCTCGGAATGCTGATCGAGAAGGTGACCGGCCAGCCGCTCGCGACCGTGCTCAGCCGCGACCTGGCCAAGCCGGCCGGGCTGGAGCGCGCGGCCTTCCAAGACGGCCAGAAGCCGATGGCGCCGGTCGCCGAGGATCGCAACCCGGCCTGCGGCAAGGCCGTCGACGGCTACACCCCGTGCCGCGCGATCGCGAGCCTCTCCGCGGCCAACGCCGGCCTCGCCGCCGATACGCCGACCATCGCCCGCTGGGGGTACCAGTTGTACGGCGACCGCGTCGTACCGGGTGGGCTGGTCCAGCAGATGACGAGCGGCGATGGCGACTACGGGCTCGGGACGATGCTGTTCTCGCAGTCATACGGACTCGGTACGGCGTACGGGCATCGCGGGGACATGCCCGACTACACCAGCCTGCTGGTCGTCATCCCCGACCACAAACTGTCCGTCGCGGTCATCCTCGCCGACGGCCAGAAGCGCCCCGAGACGGTCGTCACCGAACTGATCACCGCTCTCCAACCACTACTGGGCTAGGCAACGGAACCAGAGAATGCAGGCGGCCTCCTTCCAGACGGGCTTGTCGCCGAGGGGCTCAGCCATCCGCACGATGGGCAGTCCGGCGACGACCAAGGTGTTGACGTACGTCGACAGCGTCCGGTGATACGCGACCCGAGGCAGGATCTCCCAGCGGGTCGCGCTGTTGTGCGGCCCTTCCTCGAAGTAGCGGCCGGAGATCCGCCGATACGTGCCCTCGACGTGGTCGACCAGCTCTCCGTGAGCCGGCGACTTGTAGCAGGGATGGGTGATCGAGGCGACGAACCAGCCGCCTGGCTTGAGGATCCGGGCGACGGACCGCAGCGTCGGCTCGAGCTCCGGGATGTCCATCAGCGCCATGTGGCAGACCACCCCGTCGAATGACGCATCGGCGAGCGGCGCGAGATCCTGCGCATCACCGTGCAGGTACGAGACCCCGCGCGGTGTCTGCTGCTCGAGATCGCGGGCGTGAGCGAGCAGCGATTCGGAGGCGTCGATGCCGACCACGTCCGCACCGAGGTCGGCGAGCCGGCGCGCGTCCCGCCCTTGCCCGCAGGCGACCGCCGCGACCCGTTGGCCTCGGAGGTCGCCGACCAGTTCGTCGAAGGTCGGATCGTTCAGGCCGGCTCCGTCGGGGTCGACGGTTGCGTGGTAAGCGTCGGCCAGTGCGTCGTACGAACTCGTCAGGTTGCTCATGTGACGTTCAACGCCCGCACCCTCGACGGAGTTTCGGTGTCTGCTGCGAGCTAAAGGTCCTACTCGGCGGCGAGCGCCTCCAGGACGCCTTCGCCGTACTTTGCGAGCTTGTTCTCGCCGACGCCGCTGATCTTGCCCAGCTCGGCGAGGTTGCCCGGCAGGTCGGTGGCGATCTGCCGCAAGGTCGCGTCGTGGAAGATCACGTACGCCGGGACGCCGGTCTCCTTGGCGACCGCGCCTCGCCAAGCGCGCAGGCGCTCGAACACCGGAGCGGCCTCGGGGGCGAGGTCGACGACTGCCTTCTTCTTGCCGCCACCGCCCGACCGCGAGCTGGACCGGGCGGCGCGCTCTGGCTCGCGGCGCATCATCACGTCGCGCCGACGGCCGAGCACCTCGGCGCTGTCCTCGGTCAGCAGCAGCGTGCCGTAGTCGCCTTCGACCGTGAGCAGACGTTGCGCGAGCAGCTGGCGGACCACTCCGCGCCACTCGGTGTCCTTCAGCTCGGTGCCGATGCCGAACACGGACAGGTCGTCATGCCGGAACTGCTTCACCTTCTCGGTCGTCTTGCCGAGCAGGATGTCGATCACCTGACCGGCGCCGAACTTCTGGTTGCGCTCGTGCTGCAGCCGGTAGACCGTCGAGAGCAGCTTCTGCGCCGGGATCGTGCCGTCCCAGGACTCGGGTGGGGTCAGGCAGGTGTCGCAGTTGCCACACGGCTCGCCGTTCTGGCCGAAGTACGCGAGGAGCTGCTGCCGCCGGCACTGGACGGTCTCGCACAACCCGAGCATGGCGTCGAGGTGCGTGCCGAGGCGTCGGCGATGCGCCGCATCGCCTTCGGAGGTGTCGATCATCTTGCGTTGCTGGACGACGTCCTGCAGCCCGTAGGCCAGCCAGGCCGTCGAAGGCAGTCCGTCGCGACCCGCGCGGCCGGTCTCCTGGTAGTAGCCCTCGACCGACTTCGGCAGGTCCAGGTGCGCGACGAAGCGCACGTCCGGTTTGTCGATGCCCATCCCGAAGGCGATCGTCGCGACGACCACCAGGCCGTCCTCCCGCAGGAAGCGCGACTGGTTCTTCGCGCGGACGCGGCTGTCCAGACCGGCGTGGTACGGGACGGCCTCGATCCCGTTCTGGGTCAGGAAGGTCGCGGTCTTCTCGACGCTGTTGCGGGACAGGCAGTAGACGATGCCGGCATCACCCGGGTGCTCGGTGCGCAGCAGGTCGAGCAGCTGGCGTTGCGGGCTGTCCTTCGGCACGATCCGGTACTGGATGTTCGGCCGGTCGAAGCTCGCGACGAAGTGTTTCGCCGACCCCAGGTTCAGCCGGGTGGCGATCTCGGCGTGCGTCGTCGCGGTCGCGGTCGCCGTCAGCGCGATCCGCGGGACGTCGGGCCAGCGCTCGTGCAGCTCCGACAGCATCAGGTAGTCGGGCCGGAAGTCGTGTCCCCACTGCGAAACACAGTGCGCCTCGTCGATCGCGAACAGCGCGATCTTGCCCTGGTCCAGCAGCCGCGTCGTCGCCTCCACCCGGAGTCGCTCGGGCGCCAGGTAGAGCAGGTCGAGGTCTCCGGACAGGAAGGCCTGCTCGACCTCGCGCCGCTGCTCGTAGTCCTGCGTCGAGTTGAGGAAGCCGGCCCGGACACCGAGCGCCGTCAGTGCGTCGACCTGGTCCTGCATCAACGCGATCAGCGGCGAGATGACCACTCCGACGCCCGACCGGACGAGAGCAGGGATCTGGTAACAGAGCGACTTCCCGCCGCCGGTCGGCATCAGCACCAGCGCGTCACCGCCACCGACGACGGTCTCGATGATGTCTTGTTGCTCGCCCCGGAACGAGTCGTACCCGAACACTCGATGCAAGACCTGCAAGGCCTCGCTCGAGGTGTCGTCCAGCGGCTCGCTCGTCTCTGTCACCCGGCGATTCTACGGAGTTCCCGCAGTCACTGTTCGCCCCCTGTGGACAACGCGCCGATCTCGCCGCGATAGGTGCCGATACTCCACACATTGCCCTCCGGATCGGCCACGCTGAACCCGTACGACCCGTAGTCCTCTTTGCGCTTCTCCCGTACTACCGTCGCGCCCGCCGCCATCGCTGTCGGCCACACGGCGTCGGGGTCGTCGCAGACCAGGTAGACCGAGGCGATCTGCCCGGCCAGCTGGTCGAACTCGTTCGGCTCGGCGTTGCGGTCGAGCGAGCTGACCATCACGCCGCCACCGGCCGGCCAGGTCAGCTCGGCGTGCGCGATCGACCCCTCCGCCACGCCGGGGTGGGAGGCGACCAGGGTGAACCCCAGCCCTTCGGTGAGGAACTTCAATGCGGCCTGACCGTCGCGGTAGACCAGCGTCGGCCAGACCCCGATCACGGTGCCGTTCGTTGTCGTGTTCATACCCCCGACTCTGCTACCTCGGTCCGGACGTCGTCTTGGACGAATGGGAGCTCCTCGACGATCCACTGCCGCGGCGAGCACCCCGCGATCGCGTGCCACTCGCGCGTGAGGTGCGCCTGATCGGAGTACCCGAGGTCGGCCGCGAGATCCGCGAGCCTGGTCTGTGGTCTCGCCTTCAGCCGACCGACCGCCTGCTCGAACCGCAGCACCCGCGCAGCAACCTTCGGGGCCAACCCATACTCCACCCGGAACTGCTCAGTCAGATGTCGCCGACTCCACCCGACCTCGGACGCCAGCTCCTGTACGCCGACGCCGCCCGCCGTCTCGCACAATCGCCGCCACGCCCAGCCGAGCTCGGCGCGTGGCTCACCGATCGGCTCATCGCGCCAGGCTTCGAGCAGTAGCCGCTCCACGATGTCGAACCGGTCCTGCCAGCTCGGTGTCGCGCGGAGCCGCTCGCCGACCTCCTGGGCCGGTATCCCGAGCAGTGTGTCGACGTCCAGGATCGTGGTCGCGAGCTCGCCGGACGGCAGGCCCAGCAGCGCCCGCGACCCCTCCGGCGTGAGCGCCAGCTGGATGCCTGCCAGATTGGGGGAGTCGCCGATCCGTACCGCCGTCGAGTGCAGTCCGCTGACGACGGTCTGGAACTTCTCCACCGGGGAGTCGGGCCAGGCGATCCCGAGTGGCTCGTCGAGGCTGATCACGATCGTCAGATACCGCGAGGGCAGGCCGCGATGCAGCTCCGCCGGCTCGCCGTAGTACGCGTAGCCGACGAGGTCGCCGAGATACGGGCGCAGGGCGGGATGCGCCCTGCGCACGTGATACTCGAAGCCTTCCATTCATCCAGGCTAGACGTGCCCTCCGACAAAAGCCGTGGATCAGCTCAGCGGCCGCTGGAGGATGATCATCCGGCCGAAGTCGGTCTGGGCCAGCCGGACGAGTTCGAAGCCGGCCTCCTGCCCTTCGGCGGCCAGATCTTCGGCGGACCGTCCGAACGGAACCTCCCAGCCCCGGGAGACGAGCTTCCGCAAGGTGTAGGCGGGCCGGCGGGCCTCGTCCGGTTCGGGCTCCATCTCCTGCACGAAGAGCATGCCACCGGGCTTCAGCGATCGCAGGGTCACCGCGAGCGTCGCCGCCCGGGTCGGCTCGGGGAAGAACGGCTGGGCCCAGAAAGCGCCGCCGAACGAGGCCGGCTCATCGAAATCCCGCGCGTCCATACAGCGGACGTCCACCCGATCGGCCACCCCGTGCTCCTTCACCCTGCGGAGCGTTTCGGCGGCCACGATAGGGACCAGCTCGATGGCCACCGCCCGGAACTCGGGGATCAGCGTGGCCAGGGTCAGCGTTGCCCCGGCGACACCACAGCCGACGTCGAGCCAGCGCTCACCACGGACCAGTTCGGTTATCTCGGGCAGCTGCGGCAGGAAGCTCTGCTCGTACAAGGCCCTGGTGATCGCGGTGGCGTTCCCGCCGGTGGCACGCGCGATGACCAGGGCATCGGGTTCGGTCAACGGCAGCGGGCCGGGGTCTTCGGCCGCCGTACGGATCAGCCGCGACATCACCTCGGCCTGGTCGAGGAGCTCGTCCAGGCCAATGTAGGAGTCGGCGGCGGCCAGCGCCTCGAACTGCCGGGTCAGCTGCACGGTCCCGTCCTGCTGCCGCACGATGCCGTGCGCCTCGAGCACCGCCAGGATGTCGGCCAGCCGGGTCGGCGGGAGACCGGAGAACTCGGTCAGCGTCTCGAGGTCGCGCGGTTCGGCGAGGAACTTCGTCCAGCCCCGGTCCCGCAGGGTGGTGACCAGCGTCAGGACCTGTGCTCCGGTGGTCCAGGCCGCCAGACTTTCCCGGGCCCGGGAGGCCAGGGCGAATCGTTCCAGTGGGTTGTCCTCGTCAAGGGTGCTCACAAGGACAGGATGCGCGAGCTCAGCCGGAGTTCGATCGTTTGAATGTGTCCTGCGTCACGCCGGGATGGTGTGCTCCAGCCGGCGGGCGTGGAGCAGCCGGCACCGGCTGGTCCGGCCCGCTTCCAGTTGCTGGACCCAGACCACGGTCGGGGGACAGTGCAACGGGTTCTCGAGCGGGTTGATCAGGTCGATCTCGCAGATCGACAGGTCTTGGCTGGCCACCACGTTGGTGACGCGGCCGCGGACGCCGTCGTCGATGTCTTGGTAGAGCCCGCGCAAGAAGTCGTCGTGGCCGATCGACCGGTGCCCGTTCGAATAGGTGAACTCGGCCTCCGGCGACCAGTACGCCCGCATCGTCTCGGCCAGAGTGCCTTGCTCGGCCGCGACGAGGGTTTCCTCGACCTCGCGGCGGCGCACCGCGGCGAGCGCCGTCACGTCGTCGTACGCCTCATCTGCTGTCGCCAGCAGGCTCGCACAGAGTTTCCCGCGCGCCTCGGAGAGCCGACTGCGCACGGTGCCGACCGGTACTCCGCAGGCGTCGGCGATGTCCTGGTACGCCGTAACGCCGCTGAAGTGGCGCAGCATCACCACCAGGCGCAGGGGTGGCGACAGGCGCTCCAGCGCGTGCCAGACCCAGTCACGCGAGGCGTGCTGCTCCAGTAGCTGGGCCGGATCGGGCTCGGCGGACGGTGGTACCGAGAGGAGGTGGTCGTCGAGCGACAGCGGGCGCCGGGTCCGTAGTTGCATCCGGCAAGCATTGCGAACCACCTGGCGAAGCCACGGGCCGACCGCATCCGGGTCGCGCACGTCGCCGATCCGGGCCAGCGCGACCGCCGTCGCCTCCTGCACGGCGTCCTCGGCATCGTGGCCGTAGCCGAGCAGGCTGATCGCGACCGCGGTCATCCCGGGGCGGTGGCGCGCCAGCAGCAGGCCGAGCGCGCTGACGTCGCCGGCCTGCGCCGCTCGTACCAGCTCGGGGTCGTCCATGGGCCCAAGATACGCGCCGGCCGGCCCGTGATCCGGCCCTGGCCATCCGTCATACGGGACCGGCGTTTCGGCATCTGGACCGCAAGTGGCACCATGCTAAGGAGTTGTTCGCTGCGAATTTGGAGAGATCGTCGTGCCTGAACTGAGGTCCCGTACCGTCACCCACGGCCGCAACATGGCAGGCGCCCGCGCCCTCATGATGGCCTCCGGCGTCGCCAGAGAGGACTTCGGCAAGCCGATCATCGCGGTGGCGAACAGCTTCACCGAGTTCGTCCCGGGGCACACCCACCTGCAGCCGGTCGGCCGGATCGTCTCCGAGGCGATCCACGCGGCCGGCGGGATCGCCCGTGAGTTCAACACGATCGCGGTCGACGACGGCATCGCGATGGGCCACGGCGGGATGCTCTACAGCCTGCCGTCGCGCGACCTGATCGCCGACTCGGTCGAGTACATGGTCGAGGCGCACTGCGCCGACGCGCTGATCTGCATCTCCAACTGCGACAAGATCACCCCGGGCATGCTGATGGCCGCGCTCCGGCTGAACATCCCGACCGTGTTCGTCTCCGGCGGCCCGATGGAGGCCGGCCGGGCGACGCTCGTCGACGGCACCGTGCGCAAGCTGGACCTGATCGACGCGATGTCCGAGGCGGTCAACGAGAACGTCTCCGACGAGGACATCCTGCGGATCGAGGAGAACGCCTGCCCGACCTGCGGTTCGTGCTCGGGCATGTTCACCGCGAACTCGATGAACTGCCTGGCCGAGGCGATCGGCCTGGCGCTGCCGGGCAACGGCTCGGTGCTCGCCACCCACACCGCCCGCAAGGCCCTGTACGAGAACGCCGGCCGGACGGTCGTCGAGATCACCAAGCGGTACTACGAGACCGACGACGAGACCGTGCTGCCGCGGACCGTCGCCTCCCGCGCCGCGTTCGAGAACGCGATGGCGCTCGACATCGCGATGGGCGGGTCGACGAACACGATCCTGCATCTGCTCGCGGCCGCCCAGGAGGCCGAGATCGACTTCGACCTGGACGCCATCAACGCCGTCTCCCGTCGGGTGCCCTGCCTGGCCAAGGTCGCGCCGAACGTCGCGCCCGGCGGCACGTACTACATGGAGGACGTGCACCGCGCGGGCGGCATCCCGGCGATCCTCGGCGAGCTGTACCGCGCCGGGTTGCTGAACGAGGACATCTACACCGTGCACAGTGGCTCGATCGACGAGTGGCTGAAGAACTGGGATGTCCGTAGCGGTTCGCCCTCGGCCGAGGCGGTCGAGCTCTGGCACGCGGCGCCCGGCTGCAAGCGGTCGGCGACGGCGTTCTCGCAGTCCGAGCGCTGGGAGACGCTCGACACCGACGCCGCCGGCGGCTGCATCCGCGACCTCGAGCACGCGTACTCCGTCGACGGCGGCCTGGCGGTGCTGAAGGGCAACCTGGCACTCGACGGCTGCGTGGTGAAGACGGCCGGCGTCGATGAGTCGATCTGGACCTTCGAGGGCCCGGCCGTCGTCTGCGAGTCGCAGGAGGAGGCGGTCGAGAAGATTCTCGCCAAGGCCATCCAGCCCGGCGACGTGGTCGTGATCCGGTACGAGGGTCCCAAGGGCGGGCCCGGCATGCAGGAGATGCTCTACCCGACGTCCTTCCTCAAGGGCCGCGGCCTGGGCAAGGTCTGCGCGCTGGTCACCGACGGCCGCTTCTCCGGTGGTACGTCGGGCCTCTCCATCGGCCACGCCTCCCCGGAGGCGGCGTCCGGCGGCACGATCGCCCTCGTCGAGGACGGCGACCGGATCCGCATCGACATCCCCGGCCGCTCCATCGACCTCCTGGTCCCAGACGAAGTACTGGCTACTCGCCGCGAGGCCCTGGGTGGCGTCTACGCCCCTCGCGCTCGCGAGCGCAAGGTCTCGGCAGCCCTCCGCGCCTACGCCGCCATGGCCACCAGCGCCGACAAGGGCGCAGTCCGCGACGTCACGAAGCTCGGCTAAGCCCCACTTTGTGCACCACCTGAGCGTTCTGGCGGGGCCGAAACGCTCAGGTCGTGCACCAAGTGCGCTTCAGAGGGCGAGCTCGAGGTCGAAGGCGAGGGTGATTGCCTCGGCCAGGGCTAGTTCCTGGTCGGGGAGGAGGTAGCCGATCAGGCGGCCGAGCTGGAGTTTCGGGATGGTCTGGATGTTGTCGCAGCTGATCGCGCTGGGGTGATCCAGACCGTTCTGGGCGCCAACCAGCACTTCGGTCGACAGGCCGCGGATCGTGCTCGTGATCGGGGCGACGGTGACGTTGGTCAGGCGCGGCCTGATCAGCTCACGCGTCAGGACCACGACCGGGCGCGGCTTGTCCAGCCGCGCGATGTGCAGCGCCCGCATCAGTCGAGGTCGGCCAGCACAGTCCCGCCGGCGGCGACCGCCAGCCCGTCGAGATCGTCGTAGCCACCGTGGGCCGCGAGGATGGCCGCGTCCCGCTCGGCCAGCTCGCGCCGCCGCTCCCGCTCCATCGCGCGCGCGACCACCGACGCCCGGCTGGACGCCTTGTTGTCATCGACCAGCCGGTCCATGAACTCGACGAGTTCGTCCGGCAGGCGCACCGTGATCTGCTTACTCATACCAAAACCATACCGCGCTGGGATTCAATTCTCTACCGGGTACGGTCGTACACCAGCGCGAGCTCGCCGAGATCGCCCGTTTCCTGGTGGGTGACCGTCCATTTGGTGCTTGGCAGGCCGTCGTCGAACAGCCGCCGGCCGCCGCCCGCGATCTCGGGCGTGATCATCAGGTACAGCCGGTCGAGCAGGTCGGCGGCGAGGAGCGCCTTGATGATGCTGGCGCTGCTGTTGACGAGGATCTCGCCTTCGCCAGTGCTCTTGAGCTCGGTGATGACGTCGGTAGCAGGCGCGTTCACCAGACGGGTGCGCTCCCAGGGCGCCTCGGTCAACGTGGTCGAGAAGACGACCTTCTCGGTGTCGACCAGCCACTGCGCATAACCGCGATCCCGCGGATCGGCGTCTTCGTTGTCGATGATCGTCGGCCAGAACCCCAGGAATCCTTCGGCATTCAGGCGGCCCAGTACGGCGGTGGTCGCGTTCTCCCAGATGCGGCTCAGGTGATCGCGCGCGACGTCGGTGGTCGCGTACGGGACGATCGCGCCCAGGTCGTACGCCCCGCCGGGGCCCTTGTAGCGGCCGTCGAGGGACAGGGACAGGTTCGCGGTCACGATGCGGTCGGTCACTTCGTGCTCCTCGGGGTGATGTCGTTCGATGCGGCGGCGAGGGTCGCCGCGAGCTTGTCGAGGCTCTGGCCGAAGCCGAGCTCGATCCCGGCGATGAAGTCAGCGGAGTCGACCGTGCTGTCGGTGACCCGGAAGTGGACGGCGAGGTCTGTACCGGCCTCGGTGAGCTGAAGGTCGAACTCGAGGTGGGCCGTGAAGGCGGTACTCCCGTCGGGAAGCACGGGGGAGTTGCGGTAGGCGAGGTGCTCTCCTGGCCGCGCGTCGGTGACAACGCCTTCGGAGCGCCCGGCGACCAGATCGGAGCCGTCGACGTCCTCGGCGTCGCGATACTCCAGAACCACCCGCCCACCCGGTCGCGCCTCGAAGACAAGCTCCGAAACCCTGAGGTCGTCAGGCGCCCACCATCGAGCGAGCAGATCGGTCTCCGTCAGGTAGCGCCAAACGACCGCGGGCTGGGCCGTCAGTGACCGGAGAAACTGGAAGGATCGCCCGTCGGCCCACCCCGCGGTCTCTGCGGCCAGCCGCTCAGCGTCAAGGCTGATCCGGTGGCGATCGAAGGCTTCCCGCGACCCGCCGCCCTGATCGGCTGAGTCGGCAAGCTGGTTGAGCGCAGCCGCCAATTCCCGCAGCGGGCCGGCCTCGAGAGCGTAAACGCGCCGCTGCCCAGTGCGCCGGGAAATCACCACCCCAGCCCGCTCGAGAGTCTGCAGATGCTTGGTCGTCTGCGGCTGCCGCGCCCCAGCCAGCTGAGCAAGAACCCCAACCGACCGCGGCCGCTCAGCCAACAGTTTCACCAGCCGCCAGCGAGCCGGGTCGGCAAGGGCGGTAAGCAGTGCGTCCATGACCCAAATCATTCACCACGAAGAATATTCGCGTCAAGGAATAGCTCTAGGTCGCCGGGATGCGATCGACGACCCGGTGATCAGTACGGGTTGTGTTCGTCGGGGATCAGGGACCAGGCGGCTTGTTTCCAGGGGGTCCAGTCGGAGTGGGGTTGGGGTTCCCAGTCGGCGGCGAGTTGGAGGAGCGTGCGGACCGGGGGAGAGAGGTCGGCGGCCAGGGCCTGGGTGAAGGCGGTGGTGACGACCAGGTAGATGTCGGCGATGTCGGACTCGATCTCGACGCCGTGTTGGTAGACGTCGAAGTGGCCCGCGGTCCACTCGCCGTCCAGGTTCAGGTAGGTGCCGCAGGTGTAGACGACCTGGCCCAGCCAGTGCTGGTCGGTGTCGGTCGGTTGCCAGCCGGCTTTGACTGCGGCCAGGAGGAGGGTGGTGGCTGTCTGCAATTCCGGTGGCTCTACGGCCATCTCAGTTGGGGGACATGTCCGACCAGGCGAGGTCGACGGCGGGGAGCGAGGGGAGGGCGGTGATTGCGGAGAGCTCGGTGTCGAGGAGGCCGACGAGCTGGGCCAGGCGGGTGGTGGTGTCGAGGGCTTCCAGCAACTTCTGGCGGTCGGGGGTCACCAGCGTCATCGCGGCGGAGATCAGGTACGAGAGGGTGCCCGGGTCGTCGGGGAGTGAGCCGATGCGCAGGCCGGGCTGGGAGATCTCGGTGACGGCAGCGGCGTACCGGCGGAAGCGCGCGACGGCGACGGTCGCGGCGCCGAGGGGGTCGTCGCCCGGCTCCTCGTCGAGCCACTCGACATCGGCGACCAGGTAGTCGCCACCGCTGTCGAGCTCGGCGACCTTGAAGCGCCGGTTGCCGGTCAGGGTGATCTCGACCGGGCCGTCGTCGTCGGCGTCGAGAGAGATCTCGGAGATCGTGGCCGCGCAGCCCGTCCCGTACAGCGACCGGAACACCCGGTCACCCAGCTCGTACCCGTCCCTGACCGCCACTGCGCCGCACACCATCTCGCCGCCGTTCTCGACCAGATCGCGAACCACCGATCGCCCTTGAACGTCCGTGACCGGGATCGGGAGCACCAGCCCAGGAAAGATCACTGTCTCAACAGTGAGAAGCGGCAGGCGGGAGTCCATGTGGTCGAGCCTAATGGCAACCACTCACGACCGTGGTCCGCGCAGTAGACGGCGCGCGGAAGCCAGGGGAGCAGACCACTAGACTGAGCGTCATGATTCGCCGCGTCGACCTGCGGGGCCGAGTGGCTGCTGGTGAGGTTCTTGACCTCCAGGCCCTGGTTCCCCGAGCCGTATTCGACGTCGAGGCCGCCCTCGACGTCGTCCGACCGATCTGCCTGGACGTCCGTCATCGCGGCCTCGAGGCAATCAGGGAGTACGGCGAGAAGTTCGACCATGTGCGCGTGGAGGAGCTGCGGGTCCCGGCCGAGGCGCTCAAGACGGCGCTGGAGGAGCTCGACCCCGCCGTGCGCAGCGCGCTGGAGGAGTCGATCCGGCGGGTTCGCGAGGTCAGCCTGGACGAGCGTGGCAGCGACATCGAGTCGCAGCCCGCGCCGGGTGGGCGAGTGACTCAGCGGCTGGTTCCTGTGCAGCGGGTCGGGCTCTACGTTCCAGGCGGCCGCGCGCCGCTCGCGTCCAGCGTGGTGATGAACGTCGTACCGGCACAGGTTGCCGGTGTCACGAGTCTGGCCCTGGCATCGCCGCCGCAGAAGGAATTTGATGGCTTACCGCACCCGACCGTGCTCGCTGTGTGTGCGATGCTCGGGATCGACGAGGTCTACGCGATGGGCGGCGCTCAGGCGATCGCCGGGCTCGCGTACGGCTTCGAGGGCTGCCGCAAGGTCAGCCTGATCACCGGTCCGGGCAACATCTACGTCGTCGCGGCCAAGCGGTTCGTGCAGAGCGAGGTCGGGATCGACTCCGAGGCGGGTCCGACCGAGATCGCAGTACTGGCCGACGACTCCGCCAATGCAGCGCACGTTGCCGCCGACCTGATCAGCCAGGCCGAGCACGACCCGATGGCCGCGAGCGTGCTGGTGACTCCGAGCGAGACGCTGGCCGCTGCTGTCGAGGCTGAGCTCGAGCTTCAGGTTCCGGCGACCAGGCACGCAGAGCGGGTCGCCGAGGCGCTCGATGGGCAGCAGTCGGCGGTGGTACTGGTCGATGATCTGGACCAGGGCACGGCCGTCGTCGATGCGTATGCGGCCGAGCACCTCGAGATCCAGACGGTCGACGCCGAGGAGCGTTCGCTGCTGATCAACAACGCCGGCGCGATCTTCGTCGGCGGCTGGTCGCCGGTCTCGCTCGGCGACTACTGCGCAGGGTCGAACCACGTCCTCCCGACGGCGGGTTGCGCCTGCCACTCGTCCGGTCTGTCCGTGCGCAGCTTCCTGAAGGCGATGCACGTCGTCAACTACTCCCGCGAAGCCCTGCAAGAGGTCGCAGGGCACGTGGTCGCGCTTGCGAACGCCGAGGACCTGCCGGCCCACGGTTCGGCCGTGTCGGTGCGCTTCGAGGCAGCGTCAGCCAAGGCAGCGTCAGTCAAGGATGGGAACTGATGGGCCGTTTCGATGGGCTGCCGATCCGCGACGAGCTGAAGAGCTTCGAGCCGTACGGCGCGCCGCAGCTGGACGTCCCCGTCCTGCTCAACGTCAACGAGAACCCGTACCCGCCGAGCGAGGCCGTCGTCGCGGACATCACCGCGTCGGTGGCCGAGGCGGCGCGCGGGCTCAACCGCTACCCGGACCGCGAGTTCCTGGCTCTGCGCGCCGACCTCGCGGCGTACCTGGGTCGTGAGTCCGGTGCTCAGCTCACCGCCGAGCAGGTCTGGGCGGCCAACGGCTCCAACGAGGTCATGCTGCACCTGCTGCAGGCCTTCGGCGGACCAGGCCGTACTGCGCTGTCGTTCGCCCCGACGTACTCGATGTACCCGGAGTACGCGCGCAACACCAACACCGCATGGGTCACGGGTCGCCGGTCCGAGGACTTCACCCTCGACCAGAGCAAGGCGCTCGCGGCAATCTCGCGACACCGGCCCTCCGTCGTACTGCTTGCCTCACCCAACAACCCGACCGGTACCGCGCTACCGATCCAGCTGGTCGAGGCGGTCGCCGCCCGGACAGCCGCGATCGGCGCCGTGCTGGTGGTGGACGAGGCGTACGCGGAGTTCCGGCGGACCGGGACGCCGAGTGCGGTCACGTTGCTGCCGTCGTACCCCAATCTCGCGGTCGCCCGGACGACGTCCAAGGCGTTCGCGCTCGCCGGGGCCCGCGTCGGTTACCTTGCCGCGAGCAAGCAACTGGTCGATGCCCTGCGCATCGTCCGGCTGCCGTACCACCTGTCGGCGGTGACCCAGGCGGTCGCGCGGGCGGCGTTGCGGCACTCCGACGAGCTGCTCGGTCGCGTCGAGCAGTTGCGGGCGGAGCGGGATGAGACCGTGGACTGGCTGCGGGCGCAGGGGCTGCGCGCGGTCGATTCGGATGCGAACTTCGTCCTCTTCGGCACCTTTGCTGACCGGCACGCCGTTTGGCAGTCGTTGCTGGACGACGGCGTACTGATCCGCGAGACCGGACCGAACGGCTGGCTGCGGGTGTCGATCGGTACCAGCGCAGAGATGGCCGCGTTCCGTGCTTCGCTGGAGAAGGTGCTCAAGACTGATCTAGGAAGGTCACTATGACTAGGACGGCCCGGATCGACCGGGAGACCAGCGAGTCCAAGGTGCTCGTCGAGCTCGACCTCGACGGTACCGGGCGCGCGGAGATCTCCACCGGCGTCGGCTTCTACGACCACATGCTCAACGCGCTGGCCAAGCACGCGCTGCTCGACCTGCACGTGAACACGGTCGGCGACCTCGAGATCGACGCGCACCACACCGTCGAGGACACCGCGATCGGCATCGGCCAGGCTTTGAAAGAGGCGCTGGGCGACAAGCGCGGGATCCGCCGCTTCGGCGACGCGACCGTGCCGCTGGACGAGGCGCTCGTGCACTGCACGGTCGACCTGTCCGGCCGTCCGTACTGCGTCCACACGGGCGAGCCCGACGGGCAGGTCTACGCGATCATCGGTGGCGACTACGCCGGCTCGCTGACCCAGCACGTGTTCGAGACGCTCGCGTTCAACGCCGCGATCTGCATCCACATCCGGGTGCTGGCCGGTCGCGATCCGCACCACATCGTCGAGGCGCAGTTCAAGGCGTTCGCGCGGGCACTGCGGGCCGCCGCCGAGCTCGACCCGCGGCAGCCGGGCATCCCGTCGACCAAGGGCGCTCTGTGACGTCGAAGAAGGTCGTTCTGCTCGACTACGGCTCGGGCAACATCCGCTCGGGGGAGCGCGCTCTGCAACGCGTCGGCGCGGACGTCACGGTGACCAGCGACTACAACGAGGCGCTGAACGCCGACGGACTACTGGTCCCCGGCGTCGGCGCCTTCGAGGCCTGTATGACCGGGCTGAAGGCGGTTCGGGGCGACGAGATCGTCGATCGCAGGCTGACCGGCAGCCGGCCGGTGCTCGGGATCTGCGTCGGCATGCAGATCTTGTTTGCCAAGGGCATCGAACATGGTGTCGAGACGGACGGTTGCCACCAGTGGCCGGGGACGGTCGAGCGGCTGCAGCCGACGGGTGCCGAGCCGGTGCCGCACATGGGCTGGAACACCGTCGCCGTCGAGGGCGCGACGAAGCTTTTCGAGGGAATCGAGAAGGAGCGCTTCTACTTCGTCCATTCGTACGGCGTGCGCGAATGGCACCTCACCGACACCAGGGCCTCCGTGACGCCGACGGTCACCTGGACGGAGTACGGCGGGGACCGGTTCGTCGCCGCGGTCGAGAACGGGCCGCTCACCGCGACCCAGTTCCACCCGGAGAAGTCGGGCGACGCCGGCGCCGAGCTGCTGGCCAACTGGATCCGATCCTTCTAGTGGCGTACTACGTCCACGCCGAGGACAAGCCTGGCGTTCTGCCAGGGCTGATCGAGCACAGCGAGGCGCACTGGTCTTATCTGGATCGGTTCGCCGATCGGCTCATTCTGCGCGGACCGACGCTGTCCTCCGATGGCGAGGACCACACGGGGAGCTGTTGCCGAGCTCCGGGCGCCGGACAGTCGGTTGAGCTTTGTGGCCAGGCTCGTTGAGGATGACGGATCGCGGTCCGTCGGGATGGTCGCGGCCCTCAGCGTGCTCCCGGACGAGGCGCTGGCGATCGTCCAGCCGGTCGCGGACGAATGGTGTGGCGCGCCGGCGGTGCTCACCGCGAGGCGCTGGCAGCGCGGCGGTCGCGCCTAGCATTTGTACCAAGGTGTTGCCTTGGTTTGCTCCTGACTGGCTGGAAGTCGCTTGTCTGGGGACCCTTTCGGGCTCGATCACAGTTTGGGGAGTGGCGTCCGATTTTCGGGCCGGAACTCTTCCATAGATGACATCGGTACTGTCACACTCACTCGCCAGAACGGTTGGAACCTTCGGGGATCCAGGAGGCCGTACGTGCTGGCAGCGACGAATCTCGAGGTCGTCTACGACGATGTGATGCTGGTACTGCGGGGCGTCAGCCTCGAGGTCCCGCAAGGGCAGATCGTTGCCCTGCTCGGGGCCAACGGCGCCGGCAAATCCACGCTGCTGCGGGCCATCTCCGGATTGCTGGACGTGCACGGCGGCGACGTACGCCGCGGCGCGATCACCCTCGACGGTGAACCCATCCACGGCCTGGGCGCCAGCCGGATAGCTGCCCTGGGCATCAAACAGGTGATGGAGGGCCGGCGGATCTTCGCCGACCTGACGGTCGAGGAGAACCTGCGGATCGGCGGGCATGTCGCCCCGCGGTCGCTGAAGACGAACCTGGACAGGACCTACCAGCTGTTCCCGGTACTGGCCGACCGGCGGCGCAAGACCGCCGGCTACCTGTCCGGCGGTGAGCAGCAGATGCTCGCGATCGGGCGGGCCCTGATGTCAGATCCGCGGTACCTGCTGATGGACGAGCCGAGTCTGGGGCTGGCGCCGATGATCGTGCAGCAGATCCGGGACGTGATCGTGGAGATCAATAAAGCCGGTACGACGGTGCTGCTCGTCGAGCAGAACGCCGCGATGGCGCTGGCGATCGCCGAGCACGGATATGTGCTGGAGAACGGCGCGATGGTGATGGACAAGCCGGCCGCCGTACTGCTGGAGGACGGCGATGTCCGCGAGTTCTACCTCGGCCTCGGTGCAGAGGGATCGTCCAGATCGTTTCGCGACGTGAAGCACTACCGGCGCCGAAAGCGGTGGTTGTCATGACCGCCACCGAGACCCGGCCCGAGTCCACCCGGCCGGCTCCGCCGCCGGTGCTCACCTTCGACGACGTACTGCTCGAGTTCTCCGGTGTCACCGCGCTCAACGGAGTCAGCTTTGCCGTGGGGGCCGGCGAGCTGTTCGCGGTGATCGGCCCGAACGGCGCGGGCAAGACCTCCATCTTCAACGTGCTCTCGGGGGTCTACCGGCCGCAGCGGGGCTCCGTCCGGTTCGGCGAGCAGGACCTGATCGGCCTGCGTCCGCACGCGATCGCCCGGCTCGGGATCGCCCGGACCTTCCAGAACATCGAGCTGTTCTCGAACCTGACCGTGCTCGACAACCTGATGCTCGGCCGCCATCATCACCACCCGTACGGTGTCCTCGCGGCGTTCGGCCGGCTCGGGAAGGCTCGCCGCAACGAACTCGCCAATCGGCGGGCGGTCGAGGAGATCGTCGACTTCCTCGAGCTCGCGCAGTGGCGGCGGATGCCGGTCGGCCTGCTCCCGTACGGCGTGCAGAAGCGGGTGGAACTCGGCCGGGCGCTCGCCTCGGAGCCGAAGTTGCTGCTGCTCGACGAGCCGGTCGCCGGGATGAACCTGGAGGAGACCGAGGACATGGCCCGGTTCATCCTCGACATCCGCGACGAACTCGGCCTGCCGATGGTGATGGTCGAGCACGACATGGGGCTGGTGATGGATCTGGCCGACCGGATCATGGTGGTCGACTTCGGCCGCCCGATCCGGACCGGCAAACCGCGGGAGGTGGCTACCGATCCCGATGTCGTGCGCGCCTACCTGGGCGAGGAGCACCGGATCGTGGACCGGCCATGAGCACTGTGACGGCGCCGGTCCGGCCGGCCACGATCGCGACCCGGGTCCGGGATCGGGCCGTCACGACGCCGAACCTGATCGCCCTGCGGGAGAAGGACCTGGGCCTGTGGCAGCAGGTCAGCTGGTCGCAGTACTGGCTGACCGCCGAGCTGGTCGGCCACGCTTTGCTTGCCCTCGGCATCGAGCCGGGCGACCGCGTCGCGATCCACTCGGAGAACCGGCGGGAGTGGCTGTACACCGACATCGGCGCGGTGTCGGTACGCGCCGTCACGGTCGGGCTCTACCCGACGAACCCGGTCGCGGAGGTCGCCTACCTGCTTCGCCACTCCGGCACCAGAGTGCTGATCGCGGAGGACCAGGAGCAGGTCGACAAGGCGCTCGCCGTCGCCGATGAGCTGCCGGACCTGGAACGCATCGTCTATCTGGAGCCGCGCGGTATCAGGCACCGGTACGACGATCCGCGGTTGCTCGCCTGGCCCGACTTTCTTGCCCTGGGCACCGAACATCGCGAGAGCCACCCGGGTGCCGTGGACGAGCGGATGGGCGCAGTCAGGCCGGACGACGTGGCGACCCTGGTCTACACATCCGGGACGACCGGGCCGCCGAAGGGCGTGATGCTGACGGTCGCCAACGTCGATTACGCGATCCAGGAGCTGGTCGAGCGCGGCGGCTTCGCCTCGCCGCCGCCATCGTCCAAGGACAGCGTGCTGTCCTATCTGCCGTTGTGCCACGTGGCCGAGCGGGTCTTCAGTTGCTGGTTCGGCGCGGGGGCCGGGGTCTGCGTGCACTTCGCGGAGTCGATCGAGACCGTCGCCGCCAATCTCCACGAGGTCCAGCCGTCGGTTCTGTTCGGCGTACCGAGGATCTGGGAGAAGATCGCGGCCGGTGTGCAGATCCGGATCGGGTCGGCCGGTCTGGTGAAGCGGAGCGTCGGCGGTTTCTGGCTGCGCCGAGCCGACTGGATCGGCAGCATCCTCGCTGCCAACGGCGGCAAGCACACGGCGGCTTCGAGGCTGGTCCACGCGATCGGGTACGTCGTCTGCTACCGGGCCTTGCTGGACCGGGTCGGCCTGCGCAAGGTCCGGTACGCCGCGTCTGGCGCCGCGCCGATCGCGCCCGAAGTACTGCGGTTCTTCATGGGGCTCGGGCTGCCGATGCACGAGGTGTACGGGATGACCGAGAACTCGGCCGTGGCGACGGCGAACCGGCCCGGCCGGGTGAAGCTCGGCACGGTCGGCGAGCGGCACGCCGGCGTGGAACTGCGGATCGACGAGACCACCGGCGAGATCCTCACCCGGCACGCGGGCACCTTCGCCGGCTACTGGCACGACCCGGAGGCGACCGAGCGGGTGCTCGACCCGGACGGCTGGTTGCACACCGGCGACGTGGGGGAGTGGGTCGACGGCACGCACCTGCGGATCACCGACCGGATGAAGGACCTGATCATCACCGCGGGCGGCAAGAACGTCGCGCCTTCCGAGCTGGAGAACGCGCTGAAGGCCTCGCCGTACATCAAGGAGGTGGTGGTGATCGGGGACCGGCGCAAGTACCTGACCGCGTTGATCGGGATCGAGCCGGACACCGTCGGCCACTGGGCCCAGTTGCGCCGGCTGCCGTACTCGACGTACGGCGATCTGGCCTCGAAGGCCGAGGTGGTCGCGCTCGTGCAGGGGATCGTCGACGAGATCAACGCGCGGTTCGCCACGGTCGAGCAGGTCAAGTCGTTCCGGCTGCTGCCGAAGTTGCTGGAACACGAGGACGGGGAGCTCACCGCGACCCAGAAGGTCAAACGCGGCGCCGTCACCAGCGCCTTCGCCGAACTGGTGGAGTCCATGTACCGCGGAGGTGTGCGGTGAACGATCTCCTGGCCACGGTGGTCCGCGGCCTCGGCAACGGCTCGATCTATGCCCTGCTGGCGTTGGGGTTCGTCATCATCTACAAGTCCATGCGGGTGATCAGCTTCGCCCAGCCGGCCTTCATGATGGCGGGCGGCGTCCTGGTCAGCCATCTCGTGCTGTCGATGAACTTCTTCCTGGCCGTGCTCGTCTCGCTGCTGCTGACGGCGCTGCTCGGGATCGGGGTGGAAAGGGTCGCGCTGCGGCCGATGATCGGCAAGCCGGTCTTCGTGATCGCGATCATCACCCTCGGCGTCGACATCGTGATCCGGACGGTGGTGAACTCCTTCATCGGCCTGGACATCCGCCAGATGGGCGATCCCTGGGGCCTGAAGCAAACGACCTTCCTCGGGGTCACGATCGACCAGCGGTACCTCGCCACTCTCGTCACCACGGTGGTGGTGGTCGCGGCCCTGTTCGCTTTCTACCGCTGGTCGCGGACCGGCCTGGCCATGCGCGCGGCCTCGTCGGACCAGGAGGTGGCGCAGGCCCAGGGTGTCTCGGTCGGTCGGGTGTTCTCGCTGTCGTGGGCGCTCGCGGCGATGCTGGCCGGACTGGCCGGCGTCTTCCTGTCGACCGGGATCGGGCTGGAACAGAACCTCTGGCTCACCGCTTTGAAAGCCTTGCCGGTGATCATCCTGGGTGGTCTCGACTCGCTGGGCGGCGCGGTGGTCGCCGGGCTCGCGATCGGCGTGGTGGAGGCGCTGGTGGGCAACTACGGCGGCAACCTCAGTCCGGTCTTCGGCGGGGACTTCTTCCTGGTCGTGCCTTACCTCTTGATGCTGCTCGTCCTGCTGGTCAAACCGTACGGCCTGTTCGGGACGCGAGAGGTGGAGCGCATTTGACGTCCTCCCCGCCGAGGGCGGGGATTCCAACTACTACTACGTGGAGGTAGCGTGTTGAGGTTCACGCTTCGGCGAGACCGGTACGGGCGTCTCTCGGCGTGCGCTGACGGCCCGTCCGGCCGCGATGTTGACTGCCGCGTTCACATCCGCATTCGCCTGATGCCCGCAGGCTACGCACCGGAACACCGCTTGGCTCTCGCGGTTCTCCGGTGCGCAGTGGCCGCAGACGCTGCAGGTCTGCCACGTGTGCGCAGCCTTCACTTTCTCGACTCGGCCCGCGGCCTTGTGCTCCAGACGACGTACCAGGTCCCCCCAGCCGTTGGCCAGGATGCCTCGGTTGAGTCCGGCCTTGGCGCGGCGACGGTTCGGCAGGTACCCGGCTGGTCGTTCGGGGTCGGGTTTGGGCTTGGGTCGTCTGGTCATCGATGCGATGCGCAGACCTTCTACCCGGATGACATCGAACCGTTGGGCGAGGTCTGTGCTGGTCTTCTCCACCCAATCCTTGCGGCGGTCACCGGCCCGGGCATGCAGTTTCGCGATCGCAGCCCTCACCCGCTGGCGGCGGTTGGAGCTGCGCCTGCAGCGCGACAGACGACGTTGCAGGTGCTTGAGCCTCATCTGCTCACCGTCCGACAGACTGGGGCAGGACAGCAGTTCACCGGTGGACAACGCCGCCGACACCGCGATGCCGCGGTCCGCACCGACCACCTCACCCGTACCAGGCGCGGGAATCGGTTCCGGGATGACAGCGAAGGCTATGTGCCAGCGACCCGCCCGGTCGCGGGTGACTCGGTACGACTGCGCAGCTGGGATACCACGAGACAGACGCACTCGCACCCAGCCGACCTTGGGCACGTTTACCGCGGCCCACTTCCGGCTCAGCTTCACGATCCGGGACGCCTGACCACCGACGATACGGAACCCCTCGTGCAGCCCGGCCTTGCGCCAGGTCGGACGCCGGTGAGTACCTGCGTAGAAGTACTTGACCGCCTGGTCGAAGTCCGGCAACGCCTGTTGTTGCACGGTCTGCGACCCGGCCCGCAGCCAGTCGAACATGGCCCGCGCTTCGGTCAGTTGCCGCGCCTGCTCGACGTACCCAGGCGTCGCGCCTTTGTCAGGGGTCCACATCGACCATTGCTCGAGTGCGAGATTCCACAGGTAGCGGGCGTGCCCGCCCTGCACCAGCAACGCAGTCTGCTGCGCGGCGGTCGGGTACATCCGGAACCTGGACACGCCGCTAACCCAATCAGGCCGGACCGACAGTCCCCGGTTTCTGAAGGGAGGAAGTCGCGGTTCCTTCCCATCAACCAGAAGGACGGAATCTCCCCGCGACCAATGCGATGAGCACCCGGACCGGTCGACCACAGCTCTACCTGTCCTACGGGCAGGACATGGCACTGCTGAACACCCCGGCCAAACGGTGGTGGACGCTCGCCCTGGTTCTGGTCGCAGTACTGCTGCCGTTCATGCTCGAGGACGATCTGCTCGTCGTGCTGGCGACCGCGTTCGTCGCCGCGATCGGCGCGATCGGCCTCAACATCGTCACCGGGTACGCCGGCCAGGTGTCCCTCGGGCACGCGTTCTTCCTCGCGATCGGCGCGTATACCGCGGCGGCGTTGTCGGGTGATCCGGACAGCACCCGGCTGATCGGATTCGGGATCACCTCGCTGCCGATCTGGTTGCTGGCCGCGGGCCTGGTGGCGGGGTTGGCCGGGTTGATCGTGGCCCCGCTCGCTGCTCGGCTGCGCGGGTTGTACCTGGCCGTGGTCACGCTCGGCCTGGTGTTCATCGGCGAGCACCTGTTCAAGCACTGGCGGGACCTCACCGGGGGAGTCGGCGTCGGGCGGCCGGCCGCGGTACCGGAGTTGTTCGGGCTGCAGTTCGCGGTCGACGGCGCGATGTTCACCAAGGCGCAGAAGCTCTATCTGCTGATGTTCGTGCTGCTGGTGATCTTCGGCGTCCTGGCGCGGAACCTGGTCAGGTCGCGGATCGGCCGGGCGCTGGCCGCCGTCCGTGATCGCGACCTGGCCGCCGAGGTGATCGGCGTCGACGTGACGCGGTACAAGATGATCGCCTTCGCGGTGTCGTCGTTCTACGCCGGCGTCGCGGGGGCGCTGTTGTACGTGATGATCGGCTTCGTCGAGCCCGGATCGTTCAACCTGGCGATGTCGGTGCAGTACATCGCGATGATCCTGGTCGGTGGCGTCGCCACCATCTCGGGATCGATCATGGGCGCGCTGTTCATCACGCTGTTACCGCGGGTCACCCGCGAACTCCCGGCCGTGCTGCCGTTCATCAGCAGCAGTTCGACGGCCGGCGGCATCACGGTCTTCCAGGTCGAGACAATTCTGTACGGCCTGTTGATCATCGGGTTCCTGATCTTCGAACCGCGGGGGCTGTTCGGGATCTGGGTCCGCATTCGCACCTACTGGAAGTCATGGCCGTTCTCGCACTGACCCACCTTGTCGGTGCCGGCAGCCTGAGGAGGAAGAGCGATGTACAGAAGTCGCAGGACGGTCGCGGTGGGCCTGGTGGCCGCCGTACTGGCCGTCGCAGGGTGCCGCAACGACGCCCCGGAGACGCAGGAGGGCAGCGAAGGCGTCAAGTTCGACGTCGGCGTCACCAAGGAACCGTGCCCGGCCGCGGTGGACAAGGCCAAGGGATGTATCTACCTCGGCTCGATCTCCGACCTGACCGAGGGCCCGTTCAAGGCGCTCGGCGTGCCGATCACCGAGAGCCAGAAGGCGTTCTGGAAGCGGGTCAACACCGCCGGCGGGATCGGCGGTTACGAGGTCGACGTGACCAAGTTCGTCAAGGACAACAAGTACAACCCGCAGATCCACAACGAGGTGTACTCCGAGATCAAGCCGGACGTGCTCGGCCTGGCCCAGACTCTCGGTTCGCCGACCACCGCGGCCATCCTCGGTGACCTGAAATCGAGCAGCATGGTCGGCGTGCCGGCCTCGTGGACGTCGGCCTGGGCGTTCGAGGACACCATCCTGGAGTCGGGCACGAACTACTGCTTCGAGTCGATGAACTCGGTCGACTTCGGGGCCGAGACGTTGCAGGCCAAGAGCGTGGCCGCGGTGCACTTCCCGGGCGACTACGGCGACGACGCGGCGGCCGGTACGAAGGTCGCGGCCGAGGCGAACGGGATGAAGTTCACCGACATCCCGACCGCGGCCGGCCAGGAGAACCAGGGCGCGGCGATCCAGAAACTGGTCGCAGCCAAGCCCGACCTGGTCATCCTGACCACCGGTCCGACCGAGGCGGCGACCATCGTCGGTGGAGCCGCCCAGGCCGGTTTCAAGGGACAGTTCATCGGCACCAGCCCGACCTGGAACCCGGCGCTGCTGAAGAGCCCGGCCGCTCCCGCGTTGACAGCGCTTTACCGGCAGTCGGGACCGTGGGCGCCGTACGGCACGGACACTCCGGGGCACAAGGCGCTGACCGAGTCGCTGGACCCGGCGACGTTCAAGGCCGCACCCAACGACGGCTACACGGCCGGCTGGGTCTGGTCCTACCCGATGAAGGCGGCGCTGCAGAAGGCCGTCGACTCCAAGGACCTCACCCGGGCCGGGCTGCTGGCGGCGGTGAAGTCGCTGACGACGGTCGACTACGAGGGGATGCTGCCCGCGGAGGCCGGCAAGTTCGGCGGCGAGCCGAACGACCGGGTTTTCCGGCAGAGCATCATCTCCAAGGTGGACCCGGCGGCGCCCACCGGGGTAAAGGTCGAGAAGGACTTCTTCACCGGCAAGACCGCGGCGAAGTACGACTTCAGCAAGCCCTGCTACCAGTAAGGAGCTGACGTCCGGCGCGCGCGGGTCTTTCGAGATCCGCGCGCGCGTTCTCTTGCCGTTCGGGTGCCGTTCACCGTAAGTTCACTGGCGACCACTGCTTGTGCTGACAAGGAGACCGCCCGTGACTGTTGAGAACCCCCTGTCCAGACGCCAGTTCGTCGCTCGCGCGGCCGCGGCGGGTGTTGCCGTCAGTGTTGCCGGGTCGGTGGAAGCTCTGTACACGGCCGAGCCGGCGCTCGGCACGTCCGGCCCGAAGGTCGGCTACGGCCCGCTGCTCCCGGACCCGAAAGGCATGCTCGATCTGCCGAAGGGGTTCAGCTACAGAATCGTCTCGCGGGAAGGGACGGTCCGGCCGGACGGGCTCAAGGTGCCGTCCCGCTTCGACGGCATGGGGACCTTCCCCGACCGGCACGGCGGCAGCCGGCTGGTCCGCAACCACGAGTGCAGCCCGACCGCCCCGATCAAGGTCGTCGCTCCGCCCGAGCGCACCTACGACCCGGGCGGCGCCGGTGGTACGAGCACGCTGGTCGTGGACCGGCACAGCCACGCCACGAAGGAGTACGTCAGCCTCGGCGGGACAGCGATCAACTGCTCCGGCGGCCCGAGCCCCTGGCGCACCTGGCTGACCTGCGAGGAGACCGAGCTCAAGGCCGGAGTCAGCGGTTACACCAAGGACCACGGCTTCATCTTCGAGGTCGACCCGTACGACGACCGCCGCAACCTGCACCCGACGCCGCTCAAGGCGATGGGCCGGTTCCAGCACGAGGCCGTGGCGATCGACCCGTCCAACGGCATCGTCTACGAGACCG
Organism: Streptomyces sp. SID13031; assembly: GCF_010548305.1. Taxonomy (GTDB): domain Bacteria; phylum Actinomycetota; class Actinomycetes; order Propionibacteriales; family Kribbellaceae; genus Kribbella. The sequence goes on along the minus strand of NZ_JAAGLV010000024.1, from coordinate 11,798 downwards.
AGGACGCCTTCGTCGCACCGCTCGGCGGCTTCTACCGCTTCCTCCCGAACCGCCCCCGCGGTGGCTGGGGGAGTCTGCGGGCCGGCGGCGAGCTCCAGGCCATGCACATCGACGGGCTGCCGGACCTTTCCGTAGTACAGGAGCCCGGTTCGCTCTTCCACAACGTGCAGTGGGTGAAAGTGCCCGACCCGCTGGCCACCACCGAGTCGGTGCGCGCGCAGGACTATGCGAAGCCGATCACCGGCGGCTACAAGCTCGAGGGCTGCTGGTGGGGCGCCCTGGACCGCTGCGTGTACTTCGTCTCGTCGTTCGCCCGGACCGAGCTCGGCCCGAAGGTCAACCACGACGGCCAGGTCTGGAAGTTCGACCCGCGCCGCAAGACGCTGCGCCTCGAAGTGATCTTCACCCGTCCCTCGCCCGGTTCGGACGACCCCGAGTTCGATGCCCCCGACAACATCACGATGTCACCGTACGGCGGCCTGATGATGTGCGAGGACGGCCTCGGCGAGCAGCACATGCTCGGTACCACCGAGGACGGCCAGGTCTTCAAGTTCGCCCGCAACCGGGTCAACAACGGCACCCCCGAAGCCCCGGAGTACGGGGAACTGACCGGCGTCGGCTTCTCCGCCGACGGCCGCACGATGTTCTTCAACATCTACACCCCCGGCCTGACCTTCGCCATCACCGGTCCCTGGCGCCGCCGCCGCCGCTGACCCCCCGGCCAGCCGCGCCTACCGCCCCGGGGCGCGGCTCGCCGGGCCTGTGTAGACCCAGGAGCCGGCCTCTCGGGTGAAGTGGCTGTTCTCTTGCTGGTTACCCGGTTCGCCTTCGGCGATGTAGTTCGCGCGGAACTCGACGGTGCCTTCGGTATGGAAGGGGCTGCCGCCGGTGGTGTTCAGGATCTCCAGGCCGGTCCACTCGATGTCGTCTTCCAGCTGGAGGTCGCGCGGGCGGGTTGCGGAGTACCAGCTGCGAAGGAGATAAGGCGCATCGCGTACTACGAACGCGGTATAGCGCGAGCGCATGAGTCGCTCGGCCGTCGTCGCCGCCGTACGGCCGTCGTGGATGCTTCCGCAGCAGTCGGCGTACGGTGCGGGCAAACCGCACGGGCAAGGGGTTTTAGCCATGCACCGATTGTGAAGGATGCTCCCGCTTCCTGGCGCCCGAGGCCAGCAGGTACTGGCCGGTGGCGTAGGTGGACATCACCAGGGCGCCGCGTCCGGGGAAGTCGCGGCCGGCCAGGCGCATGGCGATGAGCGCGTCGGAGACGAGGAACAGCGCGCCACCGAGCCCACTGCGCGGGCCGTGCCATTTCGAGGCGACAGCGGTTGCCGTCAGCAACAATGCGTAGGCGGCGACCGGTACTCGTTGCGACCCGAGATCGCGCGACAGTAGCGCGATCAGCGCCGCCCACAACGCGCCGTACGCCGCCAGTACCCGCCACGACCGCTCGCCCGGCTTGGACAGATACACCGCGAGGTAGCAAGCATGGGCTGCGGCGAACGCGGCAATGCCAGCTAGTTGCAGATCGGTCTCCAGTAGCAGATCGCCGGCCGCCGACGCGAGCAGAGCAGCCTGGATCAGCGGGGGGATGTCGTCCTGCGCCCGCGTCCACGACAGCAGCAACGGCATCAACGTCACCTTGCTGGCCTGCTTCAGCACTTTGATGTCAAAGGCAACAGCAGCCACCTGTACGACGGTCGCACCCCAGTACGCCGCCAACCGCCGCCGCCCACGAGCCAGCTCTCCCAGCCTCATGCCCGGCAGTCTCCAGTACTCCGGTGTCCACCAACCGGCGCCCGAGCTAACCCTTGGTGACGGAGTCAGACCGCGCCGGGGAAAGCAACCGGCGCGCTGCCCCAGCTGACTTGCGCCGACGAGGTGGTGAGCAGGTTCTGGATCGCCAGGGCGCGTACCGGCGCTTCCTCGGCGTTTTCGACCAGGTCGCCGTAGACGGCGGCCAGGCGGCGCTCGATCACCAGGATCAGGCTTGCCGCGGTCTGCGCGGTCGTCACAGCCATCGGCAGGTCGTACGCCGGTTCGGCTGCGACCGGAGTCTCCCCGGCCGCGGTGAGCAGGTCGGCGAGCTTGTCGCGTTGCCTGCGGTGCTGTTCGTAGAGCTCGTTGGCCGCCTGGAACTTGGCCCCGCTCAGCTTGCCGCCCGCCACGCCGACGCCGTACAGGGCGGCGTGCTCGCCGGCCAGGGCTGCCTGGAGCGCCTCAACCTGGGTCACCGGGCAGCCTGCTTCTTCTTGACGGTAAAGGAGGCGGCCAGTTGGGTCTCGGAGGCGGCGACCATCGCGAGGAGGCGCGCGTTCGTCCCTGACAGCTTCGCGGCGGCGGTCGCGTGTGCGACGGACAGCTTCTGCTCGCGCGTCGCCAGGTCTGCCAGCGCGGCGGCGGATCCCTGCGGCAGCGGTGGCAGTTGGGCGACGGTCGCCGGCGCGGCCCCGGATACCTCGTTGAGTTTCGCCAGATGCTGAGCGTGGTACTTCGCAGCGGTCGCGAACTGAGCAGCCAACGCGGGGTAGCGCTTGCCGGCCGCCGTGAGCCGCTGGGCGACCTGAGCCACCTGGCCGGCGGCGGTCGACATGGCGGCCACCACGGCCGGGTCGGTGCTCGGCTCGGGCTGCTTGGTGCCGTCCGGACCCTTCGTACCGCCGCTCTGGGTGCCGCCTCCAGCCGCAGGGCCGTCCGGGTCGTCTTTGCAGCCCGCGAGCAGGGCCGCAGTACCGGCGGACAGGGCAGCCGTCCGCAGGGTTGTCCGGCGGGAGACCAGCGCTGCCGTCCAGCGAGTGAGGGGCTCAGGATCGTTCGGCATAGGCCGAAACCCTAACCCGAACCCAGGTATGTGCTCAGCCACTCCGGCGGGCCGGATATGATGGCCCACTGCCCTCGGTTGGAACGCCGGGGCCGCACTGCGCCACAAAAACGGGGTGCACACAACTGGAGAGAGAGGCAGGTCTACCTGTGAGCCGAAGAATTGACCACACGGACCCTGAGAGCCTCGAAAAGTTCCTGCGCCCGATCGTCGAGCAGTTCGGTTGCGACCTGGAGGTCGCCGAAGTCACGCCGATCGGCAAGCGGCGACTGCTCCGGGTACTGGTGGACCGCGACAGCGGTATCAACCTGGACGACGTCGCCGAGGTGACCCGGGCCATTTCCAAGGCGCTCGACGCCGACGAGGTGATGGGGAACGGCGCGTACACGCTGGAGGTGTCGAGCCCTGGCGTCGACCGGCCGCTCACGCTGCCGCGGCACTGGCGCCGCAACATCTCCCGCCTGGTCGAGGTCACCCTGGTGGCCGGTGGCAAGGTGACGGGCCGGATCACGGCCGCCACCGACGAGGCCGCCGAGCTGGACGTCAAGGGACGCCCGCGGACGATCGCGTACGGCGATGTGACGAAGGCCAAGATCCAGATCGAGTTCAACCGGCCCGCCGGCACCGACGAACCTGAACCAGAATCCGCCGCTGACGGCGCGGTAGAGGAGAACTGATGGATATCGACATGGCCGTCCTGCGATCCCTGGAACGCGAGAAGGACATCGCTTTCGAGATCGTGGTGGAGGCGATCGAGCAGGCCCTGCTGGTGGCCTACCACCGGACCGAGGGCGCGCAGCAGCAGGCCCGGGTCGAGCTTGACCGCAAGAGCGGGCACGTGACTGTGCACGCCAAGGAGATCGCCGAGGACGGCACGGTCGCGCGCGAGTTCGACGACACCCCCGCCGACTTCGGCCGGATCGCCGCCACCACGGCCAAGCAGGTCATCCTGCAGCGGCTGCGCGACGCCGAGGACGAGGTCCGGTACGGCGAGTTCGCGGGCAAGGAAGGCGACATCCTGTCGGGCATCGTCCAGCAGGGCCGCGACCCGCGATCGGTGATGATCGACCTGGGCAAGATCGAGGCCGTACTGCCGGCGCCGGAGCAGGTGCCCGGGGAGAAGTACGAGCACGGCTCCCGGCTGCGGGTCTACGTGGTCGGCGTCCGCAAGGGCTTCAAGGGCCCGCAGATCACCGTCTCCCGGACGCACCCGAACCTGGTCAAGAAGCTGTTCGCGCTCGAGGTGCCGGAGATCGCCGACGGCACCGTCGAGATCACCGCGATCGCGCGCGAGGCCGGGCACCGGACCAAGGTCGCCGTCCGGACGCTGAACCCGTCCGTGAACGGCAAGGGCGCCTGTATCGGCCCGATGGGCCAGCGGGTGCGCAACATCATGCACGAGCTGCACGGCGAGAAGATCGACATCATCGATCACAGCGACGACCCGGCGACCTTCGTCGGGAATGCGCTTTCGCCCGCGCAGGTCTCCTCGGTAGAGGTCGTGGACGCGGCGGCCCGCGCCGCGCGGGTCGTCGTACCGGACTATCAGCTGTCGCTCGCGATCGGCAAGGAAGGGCAGAACGCCCGCCTGGCGGCCCGGCTGACCGGGTGGCGGATCGACATCAGACCGGATACGGATGTGACTCGTGGGGACGAGAAGGTAGACTGATCTCTCGGTCGGTCGACTGAGTCGTCACCACACCCTGAGGAATTGCGATCCAAACTGCAGAAGCGCGCTCTGAGAAGGTTCAGCAGCGCACCTGTATCGGGTGTCGGAAACGAGACAGCCCGTCCGGCTTGTTGCGGATGACGGTGTCCGGAGGACTTGTCCTCCCGGATCCCGCGCATCGGGCACCCGGCCGTGGGGCGCATCTGCACCCGGTGACCGAGTGTCTCGACCTCGCCGAGCGGCGAAAAGCGTTTCCGCGGGCCTTCAAGGTCCCGGGTCCGCTTGATCTGACGCTCGTGCGGGCACAGGTCGAGCAGCAGTAATGAGTTGCTTCAAGAAGAGCGGCCGCCTGGCCGCCCATGGTGAAAACCGTGAAGACATGAAGGCGGGTCATCGACTCATGACCACTCGATGAGTGTCGAACGATGAGTGCAATGCGATGAGCATGTACGTCAACTAACGGTCCGCGGCCCCCCAGGCTCGGACCAGAGGGAGAGTAGTGGCAAAGGTCCGAGTCTACGAGCTCGCGAAAGAGCTCGGAGTTACCAGCAAGGTCGTCCTGACCAGGCTGAACGACATGGGAGAGTTCGTCCGATCGGCGTCCTCGACGATCGAGGCACCCGTCGTCCGACGGTTGGCGGAAGAGTTCGAGAAGAACCCGCCGAAGAAGCGCGCGGCCAAGACGGCCGCCGCCAGCACCTCAGCAGCGCCGCAGGCGACCGCACCGGTCACCCCGGCCACTCCGCAGGCTCCGGCCGCGGAGACCAGCGCACCGGCCGCAGCGCCGGTACCGGCAGCTCCGGTCAAGGCTGAGCCCACGGTGGTCGAGACCGCCGCGAGCGCAGGCACGTCCGGCGCCGAGGTCACCGAGACGGCTGCCCCGAGCAGCCCGGCCCCGGTCGCCAGCAGCCCGGCTCCGGTCAGCTCCGCCCCGGCGAGCCCCGCGACGCCGGCTCCGGCCCGTCCGGGACCGCGTCCCGGCCCGAAGCCTGGTCCGCGCGTCGAAACCCCTGCCCCCGTTGCCACGCCGGCGTTCGAGGCTCCCGCGGCGAAGGCCGCCGAGGCCCCGGCCGCTCCGGCTCCGGCAGCAGAGGCACCGGTAGTACAGGCTCCGCAGACGCCCGAGGTTCAGGCTCCGGCCGCCTCCGAGGCGCCTTCGGCTCCGGCTCAGCGTCCCGGCCCGTCCGCTCCGCGTCCTGCGGGCGATTCGCCCCGTCCGGGTGGCTCGGCCCGTCCGAGTACTCCGGGTGGTGCTCCGCGTCCTGGTGGCGCGCCGCGTCCGGGTGCACCCCGTCCGGGTGGCGCTCCGCGTCCGGGAGCTCCCGGTGGCGATCGTGCCGCCGGTGGCCGTCCGGGTGCACCGCGTCCGGGCAACAACCCCTTCAGCTCGACCCAGGGCATGCAGCGCGGTGGCGCACGTCCGGGTCCGGGTGGCGCTCCGGCGGCCCCGGCCCAGGGTGGCAGCGGTAGCCCGGCAGGTATGCCGCCGAGGCCGGCGCAGGCCCGTAGCGGCGGTTCCGACCGTCCGCGTCCGTCAGGTGGCGGAGTTCCGGGCGCACCGCGTCCGAACCCGGCAATGATGCCGAAGTCTTCAGCCGGTACGTTCACCGGCCGCCCGTCAGGTCCTGGCGGCGGTTCTGGTGGTCCCGGTGGTGCACGCGGCGGCTCCGGTGGTCCCGGTGGCGCTCGCGGCGGTCCCGGTGGCGCTCCGCGTCCCGGTGGCGGCGGCGGTGGCGGTGGCGGTTTCCGTCCGGGTGGTGGCCCCAGCGGTCCCCCCGGTGGTGGCGGCGGCGGTCGTCCGGGCCCGGGCAACCGGGGCCGTGGCGGAACACAGGGTGCCTTCGGGCGTCCGGGTGGTCCGGCCCGTCGTGGTCGCAAGTCCAAGCGCGCCAAGCGCCAGGAATTCGACAACATGCAGGCTCCGGCCGTCGGCGGCGTGCGCGTCAAGCACGGTGACGGCGAGGTCGTGAAGCTTGCTCGTGGCTCGTCGCTGACGGACTTCGCCGAGAAGGTCGGTATCGACCCGGCGGCGCTGGTCCAGGTGCTGTTCCACCTCGGTGAGATGGTGACCGCGACCGAGTCCGTCAACGAAGAGACGCTCGAGGTGCTCGGCACCGAGCTGAACTACGACATCCAGGTCGTGTCCCCGGAAGACGAGGACCGCGAGCTGCTCGAGTCGTTCAGCATCGACTTCGGCACCGACGACGGTGGCGAAGCGGACCTGGCGGCCCGTCCGCCGGTCGTGACCGTGATGGGTCACGTCGACCACGGTAAGACGAAGCTGCTGGACGCGATCCGGCACGCGAACGTCGTGGCCAAGGAAGCCGGTGGCATCACCCAGCACATCGGTGCCTACCAGGTCACCACGGAGGTGGACGGCAAGGAGCGCGCCATCACCTTCGTCGACACCCCGGGTCACGAGGCGTTCACCGCCATGCGTGCTCGTGGTGCGCAGGCCACCGACATCGTCATCCTGGTGGTAGCGGCCGACGACGGCGTGATGCCGCAGACGATCGAGGCACTGAACCACGCCCGGGCGGCGAACGTCCCGATCGTGGTCGCGGTGAACAAGATCGACGTGCCGAACGCCGACCCGGTCAAGGTGCGCGGTCAGCTGACCGAGTACGGCCTGGTCCCCGAGGAGTACGGCGGCGACACGATGTTCATCGACGTCTCCGCGAAGGCGCGACTGAACATCGACGGCCTGCTCGAGGGCGTCGTCCTGACCGCCGACGCTTCGCTGGATCTCCGGGCCAACCCGGATCAGCCGGCGCAGGGTCTGGCGATCGAGGCGCACCTGGACAAGGGCCGTGGCCCCGTCGCGACCGTGCTGGTCCAGCGCGGAACGCTGCGGGTCGGCGACTCGATGGTCGCGGGTCCGGCGTACGGCCGGGTCCGGGCGATGCTCGACGAGCACGGCAACAACGTCACCGAGGCGCTGCCGTCGCGACCGGTCCTGGTTCAGGGTCTGTCCGGCGTACCGGGAGCCGGCGACAACTTCCTCGTTGTCGACGACGACCGGATGGCCCGCCAGATCGCTGAGAAGCGGGAAGCGCGAGCCCGTGCGGCCTCGAACGCCAAGCGCCGCGTGCGTCGTACGCTCGAGGACTTCATGGCCTCCATGGAGAAGGGCGAGAGCCAGGAGCTCCTGCTCATCCTCAAGGGCGACGTGTCCGGTTCGGTGGAAGCACTCGAGGACGCACTGGTGCGGATCGAGGTCGGCGACGAGGTCAACCTCCGCGTCATCGACCGCGGCGTCGGTGCGATCAACGAGAACGACATCAACCTGGCTATCGCGTCGAACGCCGTCATCATCGGCTTCAACGTGCGGCCGGCCGGCAAGGCCGGGGACCTGGCCGAGCGCGAGGGCGTGGATGTCCGGTTCTACTCGGTCATCTACTCGGCGATCGACGACATCGAGGCTGCCCTGAAGGGCATGCTCAAGCCGATCTACGAGGAGTTCAAGCTCGGTACGGCGGAGATCCGCGAGATCTTCCGCTCCTCGAAGGTCGGAAACATCGCCGGTTGCTGGGTCACCAGTGGCGTCATCAAGCGCAACGCCAAGGTGCGGCTCATCCGCGACGGTGTCGTGGTGGTCGAGAACGGCGACCTGTCGTCGCTCAAGCGGTTCAAGGACGACGCGTCCGAGGTCCGCGAGGGCTTCGAGTGTGGTCTGACCGTGCAGAACTACAACGACATCAAGCTCGGCGATGTCGTCGAGGCGTTCGAACTGCGGGAGAAGCCGCGCAGCTGATCTGCCCGTCGTTGGGCACAGCATTGAGGCACTAGTAACGTCCGGGGTGACGGGTTTCGCTACCGTCACCCCGGACGTTACGCATGATGGACGTCAAGCAGGACACAGAAGGAGTGAGCCCTGATGGGCCAAGCAAGGGCGAAGCAGTTGGCCGACCGGATCCAGGTCCTGGTCGCGGAGTTGCTCGAGCGCCGGATCAAGGACCCGCGGCTCGGCTTCGTCACCGTGACGGACGCCAAGCTGACCGCCGATCTGGGCGAGGCGAGCGTCTTCTACACGGTGTACGGCGGTGAGCAGGACCGCGTCTCCAGCGCGGCCGCGCTGGAGTCGGCCCGTGGGCTGATCCGCAGCGAGGTCGGCAAGGCCCTCGGCCTGCGCCGGGCCCCGACCCTGGCGTTCTACCTGGACGCGGTCCCGGAGACCGCCGGCCAGATCGAAGAGCTGCTGGCAAAGGCCCGCCAGGCCGACGCCGAGGTAGCCAAGTCCGCCGCCGGCGCCAAGCCGGCCGGCGACGCAGACCCGTACAAGCGCCGCGAGGACGATGACTCCGACGACGAGTGACGCGGTCGACGTGACTGTCGACTCTGTTGCCTTTGATGCCTCGACTGCCGATGGAATCGTCATCGTGGACAAGCCGGCGGGGCTGACCTCGCACACGGTGGTCGCTCGCGTCCGGCGGTTGGCAGGCACGCGCAAGGTGGGTCACGCGGGCACGCTGGACCCGATGGCCACCGGCGTACTGGTGGTCGGACTCAACCGGGCCACGCGCCTGCTGGGTCATCTCCAGTTGGCAGACAAGTCGTACGACGCGACCATCCTCCTCGGCGCCACGTCCTCCACGGACGACGCCGAGGGGGAGATCGAGCCGACGGCGTCTCCCGCTGCCCTGGCCGAGGTAACCGCCGAGGCGATCGAAACCGCCGTCGCCGCCTACCGCGGCCCGATCTCCCAGATCCCGTCGAAGGTCTCGGCGATCAAAGTCGACGGCAAACGCGCCTACGAACGCGTCCGAGCCGGCGAAGAAGTCACCCTGAAGGCCCGCAACGTAACGATCAGCCGGTACGACGTACTAGACGTCCGGGCTGTCGACGGCGGCATCGAGGTCGACATCTCCGTCGACTGCTCCAGCGGCACCTACATCCGAGCCCTGGCCCGCGACCTAGGCGCCGACCTGGAGGTCGGCGGCCACCTCACAGCCCTCCGCCGAACCCGCGTAGGCGCCTTCGACATCTCATCGGCCCACACTCTCGAGTCCCTGGGGGAGTCCTTCGTCATGCTCCCCATCGCAGACGTCGCCGCGGACACCTTCCCCCGCTTCGACGCCGACGAAGACCAGGCCACCGCCATCCGCACCGGCCGCCCCCTCCCCGGCCTAAAGCTGACCCCCGACCAGCAAACCGCCATGTTCGCCCCCGACGGCACCTTCCTAGCCTTGTACGAACCCCACGGCCCCCTAGCCAAACCCACCGCCGTCTTCGTCAGCTAGTACTTCCTTCCGACCCGTCCAGCTCCACTCGCTACGCTCCCTCCGCCGCCCGCTCCCGCCCACCCCTGGTCGCGCGACCTCCTCCGTCGCCCGCTTAGCGACTGCAGCCGTGTCGCGGGCTGCTCGGATTTGCCATATGTACCTGCGGTCGTCACGGTGTAGATCGATCAATGAGACGGTGTTGATCTGGACGTCGATTGACTCTCTGCCTCGGCCGGGGGAATTGCGTCAGGCGCCCGGGGCGGGTCGAGGAGTTCGATGCCGATGGCCACGACGCCGAGGGCTTCGCGTTCGGGTGGGTAGATCTGGCGGATGTTGGCGAGTTGCTCTTCGCGGGTGGCCAATGGGTTGACCGATGCCACGGACTCGCGGTCGAACATTGCATCGAAGTCGGCGTAGCGAGTGACGCGGGTGACGCGGGTGACGCGGGTGAGGAGCTGGTCGCCTTGGCAGCGGAACCGGATCAGCGATCCTTCCTTGATGTTCTTGCGGCTGGAGTCGTTGACCCGTATCTCGGTGGTCTTCCGACCGTTGGCGATCAGATCGAAGTAGCGCTTGTAGATGCCCACGGCCAGTCCGCGGAGCAGGCCGCGGATCCAGCGGATGCCTTCCGGGTCGAGGCCGTTGACCGGCTCGTCCAGCATGATCGTCGCCGGATCGCCCAACAGGGCGACGGCGATTCCGAGTCGCTGGCCCATGCCGAGTGAGAACTGGCCCGCGCGTTTGCCCGCGACGTCGGTCAGCCCGACTTGCTCGATCACCTCGTCCACCCGCTGCGCCTTGATCCCAGTGGTTGCGGCGAGCGCCAGGAGATGATTGCGGGCACTGCGGCTGCCGTGCATCGACCGCGCTTCGAGCAAAGCGCCGATCGCGCGCATCGGAGCCCTGTGGTCGGCGTACGACTTCCCGTCGACCAGGGCCGTTCCTGCCGTCGGCGCGTCCAGGCCGAGGATCATCCGCAGGGTCGTCGACTTGCCTGCACCGTTCGGCCCCAGGAAGCCGGTCACCTTCCCTGGCTGCACGGTGAAGGTGAGGTCGTCGACGGCCACCCGGTCGCCGTACCTCTTCGTCAGTCCTGCTACTTCGATCATCTACTGCTCTCCCGTCGATCGGTCCTGCCCTCGACGCTAGAGCCGCCGGGCGCTTCACCCATCGAGCGATGTGATGAGCCTGCGCCGGCGCGAGTCATCCCTGAGGTGGAGAACTCGCAGCCTAGCGAATATAGTTGAGCAGCTCAAGTAGTATGATCGGCTGATGGAGAACCTCGAGCTGAATGCCGTCCTGGTCGAACAACTGCTCGGGCTGAATTCCCTGGTCACCGCGATGACCAAGGAAGTCGTCGAGAAGGAGGGCCTGAACGAATCGCAGGCCAACCTGCTGTGGCTCATCGACCCACAGGCGGATCCGGTGCCCCTGCGAGAACTGGCCCTCCGGCTGCAGTGCGACCCGTCGAACGTCACCTTGCTCAGCGCGAAACTCGAGGAGAAGGGTCTCGCCAAGCGAGCGCCCCATCCCCAGGACGGAAGAGTCCGCACCCTCGTCCTGACCAGAGCAGGCAAGCGATCCAGGGACCGCCTCCTCGCCGGCGCCTACGCGCGCTCCCCGTTCACCGCCCTCGGAGACCGCGAACAGCAACAACTACACCGCCTACTGGCCAAGGTCCTCGAATCCCGGACCACGGCCCGCGCAGCCGGATAGACGACCGGCTACGCTCGCCCTCGGTCCGGCTATGGCACTGCGATTACCTGTTGGGTAATGGCCTTTGAACACGCGGATCGGCATCTGCCTCGACGATGATCTGCAGTGTCCCGACCGACAGGACATAGTGCCTTTACCGCTGCCGGCCGCAGCCCTTCGTGAGCGTGGTGGCCGGCCGAACGGCCGACTATGTCCTGTCGCTCGGGACAGCCAGCCGAGCTAGGAACCCTTTGAGGGAAGGGCTTAGGTGGAAACAAACTTGCACCTGGCGACCCTGGTGTCAGGGGATTGTCGCAACGCCTTTCAGAGTTGGAGGGCTGTTGTGGGGAGATCGAAGTTGTCGCCGGAGCGTCGGCGGTTGGTGCTGGAC
>NZ_JAAGLV010000023.1 GCF_010548305.1 Streptomyces sp. SID13031 | reverse complement strand
CGTTGGATGTCGGGATGGACTACCGGTTCGTGACGCGTCCGATCCGGCGTGCGCTGATCCGCCGCGACAAAGGCTGCGTGATCTGCAAAGCCCCACCGTCGCATTGTCACGCCCACCACATCATCCATTGGGCCGACGGCGGCCCGACCTCGATCACGAATCTGGTGTTGCTGTGCGGTGGCCATCACCGCGCAGTCCACGCCGACCACTGGGCCGTGAAGATCACCAACGGCGTAGTCCAAGTGACCCGCCCCGACTGGACCGTGCCCACCCCCGGCCGCCTCACCATGCCCTCCGTGAACATCCCGGCGACCCCGAACAGCCCAACGCCTCCCGACGCCCCGTGGCCTTCGGACAGCCCGGCGACTCCGGACACCCCACCGTGGCCGGACATTCCGCCGACTCCGGGTGCCGCGCGGGCACCGGGCGCCTTGACACTGGACGGGACCGCACCGGGCTGGTTCGCGCCCACCACCGCCGCCGCAGCCTGGTCGTGGTCTGTCAGCGTCAACCCTGATGACCCCCAGCTAGACCGGCTACGCCCCACTGCTCTCACTCCAGCCAACTCCCCGGCCACAGGTCTGTCCTGGCTCACCCCAGAATCCGTCGCCGACCTCAACCCCTGGGGTGAAACCGGCACCCCCTCCACCGGCCCCTAACCATCACCGCACCACGGCACCCGCCGCCCCACGAGCACCCGCAAATTCGCGGTGCCCTGCCGACGCGCGGGTACCCGCCGACTCACGGGCACCACCCACGGCCACCGGCCGATTCGCGGTGCCCCCGCCGACCCACGGCCCCCGCAGATCGAGGTGCGCTCCCGACGCACGGGCATCTGCCGCCCCATGGGCACCGGCCGATTCGTGGTGCCCCGGCCGACTCACGGGCACCACCCATGGGCACCGGCCGGTTCGCGGTGCCCTCGCCGGCTCACGGGCACCCGCCGACTCACGGGCACCCGCCGATCCACGGGTACCGGCGGATTCGCGGTGCCATACCGATGCACAGGCATTCGCCGACCCCGGGCACCACCTACGGCCACCTGCTGATTCGTGGTGGCTGCCGACCCACAGAACCCGCCGACTCGCGGTCCCGGGGCACAGCGGCCGATCCAGGGCACCCGCCGGTTCGCGGCGCCCGCCGTCGCATGGGCCATCCGTCGACTCGCGGGCACCACCCCGCGGGCGCTGGCCGATCCACGGCATCCGCCGACTCGCGAGCACCATCCACGGGCGACTGCTGCTCCACGGCACCCCGCGGGTTCGTGGTGCTCTGCCGATGCGCGGCATCTGTCGACTTGCAGGCACAACCCGCGGGCGCTGGCCGATCCGCGGGCGCCTGCTGTTCCACGGCACCCGCCGGTACGCGGTGCCCTGCTGATCCACAAGCATCCGTCGGCTCGAGGGCACCATCACGTGGGCACCGGCCGATCCAGGGCGCTGGTCGGCTCGCGGGCATCCGCCGATTCGTGGTGCCCCGCCGACCCCATTGCACCCGCCGACCCCATGGCACCTGCCGATCCAGGGGGATCCCGCCGGCTCGCCGTGCCCCGCGGTGCCCCGCCGTGCCACTGCACCCCCGCCAGGCCGACTGACCTCTAGTGGACGCCAATCATCTAGGCCCACACACTTCTGCGCTCTGCACCCCACACGAAGCCAACTAGACCGGAATCAAGCGCGCCGGGGCTGAGAGTGAGCCTTCTGAACCGTGCCGTATTCCTCGCCTAGGCGAGGAATACGGTCCAACCTGGTGGCTGACTGGCTGCAGCACCATGGATGGTGACTCGGCAGAGGCGACGCGGCGAACCCAAGTAACCAGACGCGTCCTCTATCTTGAGCAAGATGTCGCACCTGGTGATCATTCGCGGAAACTCCGCGTCGGGAAAGTCCACCCTCGCGCTGGAGCTCCAGCGTGCGCTCGGCTGCGGTACGGCCAACGTCGGACAGGACCACCTTCGGCGCGTGATCTTGCGGGAGCACGACGTGCCGGACGGTGACAACATCCATTTCATCGCCGAGACCGTCCGGTACTGCGTCAGCATCGGCTACAACGTGATCCTCGAAGGAATCCTGTACTCGCCTCACTACGGCACGATGCTGCGCCAGTTGGTCGAGGAGCACCCTGGGCCGACCCACGTGTTCTACCTCGACGTACCCCTCGAGGAGACGGTGCGACGCCATGAACGTCGCCCGATGACAGTCAGCTCCGACAAGATTCGTGAGTGGCACCACCGTCTCGACCTCCTGGGCGTACCCGGAGAGATCACTGTCGACGGCTGCCCCGACCCACAGGAAACGCTGGCCCTCATCCTGGATCGCATCGCCCCAGTGGCGCCACTGCAGCGCAACTTCGACGCAGCCCGATTCCTGTAGAAGAACCCGTTCGACTCCTCACAAAGGCCGGGCGCAGGCCCCGCACGGATCCGCCACCGACATGCCTCTCCGGCAACCCACTGGCGGCGTCATTCGGCGTGCCGAAGAGGTCGGTCGACTCGCCGATTCGGGGCTAGCGCACGTAGGTATTGCGGGCGAGGTTGTAGGCGAGGTCTTGGGCTACGCGGAAGGCGTCGTCTTCCTCGAGGCGGTGTTCGACGACCAGTTTGGCCAGGTGGCCGGCGTCGATCCGGCGGGACAGGTCGTGGCGGGCGGGGATGGAGAGGAAGGCGCGAGTGTCGTCGACGAAGCCGGAGGTGTTGTAGAAGCCTGCCGTCTCGGTCACCAACTCACGGAAGCGCCGCATTCCGTCGGGGCTGTCCAGGAACCACCACGGCGCACCGAGCCGCACCGCCGGGTACACGCCCGCCAGCGGCGCCAGCTCCCGGGAGTACGTCGTCTCGTCGACTGTGAACAGCACCAGCCGGAAGCCCTCGGCGTGCCCGAACTTGTCGAGCACCGGTCGCAACGACCGGGTGAACTCCGTCACCACTGGGATGTCGTGCCCTTGGTCTGGTCCGTATGTCGCCTGGATCCCGGAGTGGTGATCGCGCAGTACGCCGGGGTGGAGCTGCATCACGAGCCCGTCCTCGGCAGACATCGCCGCCATCTGGAACAACATGTGCCCGGAGAACGCAGCCGCATCCTCAGCCGATATCTCGCCCCGCAAGGCCGTCTCGTAGATCCGCGCGGCCGCCGCATCGTCGAGCGGGGTCGCCGCCGCGCTCGAGTGCCCGTGGTCCGTCGCCAGCGCCCCGGCTGCTACGAACGCCTGCCGCCGTTGCCTCAACGCCTCCAGATACCCCGCGTACGACGATGTGTCGATGTCAACCCGTACGCCGAGCTCGCGCGCCAGGTCGCTCCAGCCCGGCCGGTCGAGATGGAGGACGGCGTCCGGCCGGAAGGTGGGGATGACCCGGCCGGGAAGAGCGGTGGCGAGCTTCGCGTGCTGCGCCAGGTCGTCGGTCGCCGCGTCCGTGCTGGAGATGATCTCGATCCTGAACCGGTCGAGCAACGCGCGGGGCCGGAACTCGGGCTCCGCCAGCCGCGCCGAGATCTCGTCATACAGCTCGTCGGCGGTCTCCTCGGACGGTGCGACCTTCAGGTCGAGCACCTCGGCGAACTCGTGCTCCAGCCAGTACCGGCTCGGGGTGCCCAGGAACAGATGCCAGTGGGAGCAGAACTCGCGCCAGATGTCGCGCGGCTCCGCGGTCCGTACGCCGTCCTGCCGGGGCAACCCCAGCCGGTCGGGGGAGACCCCTTGCGAGACCAGCATCCGGGTCACGTAGTGGTCGGGCACCACCAGCAGGTCGGCCGGGTTGCCGAAGGCCTCATCCGCGGCGAACAGCCCCGCGTCGACGTGCCCGTGGAAGCACAGCAACGGCAGGTCCTTGGTGGACGCGTGGATCCGACGAGCCACTTCCCGGGCCTCGCCCGCAGGCAATGCGCGGTCCGGATGAGGCTGCAGGGCCTTCGGCATGAGTCCTCCGTGGGGTCTGGCTGCAACAGGAGCTGAAAGGATTGCAGCCAGACCAGAGTCACATAAGTCCTGTAAATTAAGGAAATCCGGCGTGTCGTCCACAGCGCGCCGAAGCCAGCTTGACACGAAGCTGCAACCGATTGCAGACTCAGCTCACGACCCGATTCGACGACCTGGAGGTGGGAGATGCCAGCGACCATTCGTGACGTCGCCCGGCTGGCGGGTGTCTCCGCGTCGACGGTGTCCCGTGCGCTGTCCCTGCCGGACGTGGTCAACGTCGCCACTCGGGCGCGGGTGCAGGCGGCAGCCGAGCAGCTTGGCTACGCACCGAACAAAGCAGCCCGTGGCTTGATCACCGGCCGCACCGGCAACATCGGCCTGGTCGTCCCAGACCTGGCCAACCCGTTCTTCCCGAGCGTCGTGAAGGGTGTCCAGGCCCGCGCCAGGATGCACGACGTGGCCGTCTTCCTGGCCGACACCGACGAGGATGTCGACGCGGAGATCGGTCTCGTCCTCGCGCTGGCCAAGCAGGTCGACGGGCTGATTCTCTGCTCACCGCGAGCCGGCGACGAGGACCTGGCCAACGTGGCCGCGGAGACCAATGTCGTCCTGGTGAATCGGCTGGTCGAGGGCGTGCCCGGGGTCACCTTCGACAACGAGGGCGGGATGCGGCAGGCCATCGCGCACCTGGTCGCGCTCGGGCACCGCAAGATCGCCTGGGTCGGCGGACCGGAGACGTCATGGTCCAGCGCCCATCGCAGCATCGGCCTGTACGCGGCCGCCCACGACAACGGGGTGAAGCTGGTCGACGTCGGCCACTTCGCCCCGACATACGAGGGCGGTATGGCCGCGGCCGACCAGACCGTCGCCACCGGCGCGACCGCGGTGGTGGCCTACAACGACTTGGTCGCGATCGGGCTGCTGGCCCGTTTGCACGCTCGTGGAATCTCGGTGCCCGACGATCTGAGCGTGGTCGGTATCGATGACATCGCCATGTCCAGGATGTCCCGGCCGGCCCTGACCACGGTGCGGCTGCCCAAGCAGAAAGCCGGCGAGATCGCGGTCGAACTGTTGCTCGCCATGCTCGACGACCCGGATCCGGACACCATCATCGGCACCCGCGGCACGTTGCACGGAGAGCTGATGGTGCGGGACTCGACCGGCGTGGCCACCGGGCCGGTCCGATCATGATGCCGCGGAGGCAGTTGCCGTCTGCTCGACCTATGCCCCGCCTGGAGGATGGAACGGTGCAGACATGGTGATTCCCGACGTACTGGTGATCGGCGAGATCCTGCTGGAGCTCAGCTCTACCGAGCCGTTGGATGCCGGCGTGGCACTGACGCTCAACTTCTCCGGCGACGCGCTCAACGCGGCGGCCGCCGCGGCTGCCGCGGGTGCGCACACGGCACTGCTCGCGCGGGTGCCCGATGACGAGCTGGGTGATCGGCTGCTCGAGAGAGTGGTTGCTCTGGGCATCGATACGTCGCAGGTACTGCGGGTGCCGGGGCAGCACGGTCTCTATCTGCAGCACGCCGATCCGTCCGGGGCGCGGGAGTTCACCTATGTCCGCCGGGGGAGTGCGGGCTCGGGGCTGGGGCCTGGCGACGTGCCGCTCGAGCTGGTTGCGAAGGCGGGCGCGGTGCTGGCGAGCGGAATCGCCTGCGCCATTTCTCCGCTGTCGGCCAAGGCTGTGCGCCTTGCGGCAGCCACCTCGCGATGCTTTGTCTACGACCCGAACTGGCGTCCGCGCCTGGTGAGTGCAGTAGGCGCGGGCGAGCACCTGCGGGCGCTCGCGCAGTACACGCGGCTTGTCACCCCAGCCTGGGCGCACGAGGCGCAGTTGGCCACTGACGCAACTGATCCGGTCGCAGCCTGTACGGCGATCCGCGCGCTCGGCGTCGACGCAGTCGCCCTGACTCGCGGCGCCGAGGGCGTACTCCTCGACGACGCCGGCCGGATCGTCGAGATCCCGGTGATCCCCGCCCCCGCGGTGGTCGACCAAACCGGGGCAGGCGACTCCTTCGCCGGCACCGTCACCGCGCGACTAGCTCTCGGCGACACCCTCGAGGATTCAGTCAGGCTGGGCGTGGCGGCAGCCTCGCTCTCAGTCGGCGGCCTCGGCGGCACCGGCCACGTCGCCACCCTCGCCCAAACCCGAGCCCACGCAACCAACGCGATCAATGTACCTGCGGGGGAGCCCCAAGCCCACGCGACCAACGCATCCGCGAGGGAGCCTCGGGCCTGCGTGACCAACGGAGCAGCGGAGGTGTCGGCATGAGTGCGCGACTGAGCCTGGGCAGCCTTCCTGCTGTTCATCGGCCTGAAGTTGATCCGGGGAAGGTGTCGGTCGGGATCGTCCATCTCGGCCTCGGGGCCTTCCATCGTGCGCACCAGGCGGTGTTCACCGAGCAGGCCGCGGCGATGAGTGGGGCGACGGGGTGGGGGATCTGTGGGGTCAGTCAGCGTTCGGCTGCGGTTCGCGAGCAGCTTGCTCCGCAGGACGGGTTGTACTCCGTCCTGACGCGCGGACCCGGCGACCCGAGTGTGCGGGTGATCGGCAGCATCCGCGAGGTGCTGACCGCGCCGGAGGACCCGGATGTGGTGGTGGCCAGGATCGCCGACCCGGCCGTTGCGGTGGTGACGCTGACCGTGACCGAGAAGGGCTATCGAGCTGCCGCCCAGGGCGGGCTCGACCTGACGGATCCGGAGATCCAGGCGGATCTCGCAGGGCGCCCGCCCAGGACGGTGGTGGGTCAGTTGGCAGCCGGGCTGGCTCGGCGTACCGGGAACGGTGCCGGGCCGCTCACGATCGTGTCGTGCGACAACTTGGTGGCCAACGGCCCCTTCCTTCGCCGATTGGTGGAGGACTATGCCGCCGCGTCACCAGACGCGAAGCTCCTGGCCGAGCAGTTGGAGAGTGCGCGCTTCCCGGCCAGCATGGTGGATCGGATCGTGCCTGCGACGACCGATGCCGACCGGGACGAGGCTGCGGCGCTGCTCGGCGTACGGGACGAGGCTGTTGTGGTCGCGGAGCCGTTCCTGCAGTGGGTGATCGAGGACGACTTCGCCGGTCCGCGGCCGGAATGGGACAAGGCGGGGGCGATCCTGACCCGCGATGTCGCGCCTTGGGAGCAGGCAAAGCTGCGGATGCTCAACGCGACGCACTCGATGCTCGCGTATCTCGGGGCGTTGCGCGGCTACGTGACGATCGCCGAGGCCGTGCGTGACGAGCAGTTGGCGGGTCTTGCTGCTGAACTGATGAGCGCCGAGGTGATCCCGACGCTGACGCCGCCGGACGGGCTCGACCTGACGGCGTACGGGGAGAGCGTTCTGGAGCGCTTCGCGAACCCGGCGCTGAAGCATCGCACCGCGCAGGTCGCGATGGACGGCTCGGTGAAACTCCCCGTCCGGCTCCTCGGCACGATCCGCGATCGGCTGGCCGACAGCACGGAACCGCGGGTGGCGTCCTTGGCTGTCGCCGCGTGGATGGTCTATGTCGCGGAGGCGACAACCTCGGGTACTCCACTGGATGATCCACAAGCCGCCAGACTCCAGGCAGCTCTCGGCGGAGCCGGTACGACGCCGGCCGCGCTGGTCGACGCGCTGCTCGGGGTCGAGTCCGTGTTCGGAGCAGACCTCCCTGCCAACGCGGTCTTCCGCTCCTTGCTGGTCGAACACGTCGGACAGCTCACCAGGTAGGGCGGGGTCTCTGCTGCTCCGGGCAGGTCGGAGGGCTTGCGGGGTATCTGCTGCTCGGGCGGGTCAGACAGCTCGCCAGGTAAGGCGGCTCTCGACGGTCAGGCGGTTCGGAGGGCTTGCGGGGTAGGGCGGGGTCTCCTCTGGTGGGGTGGGTCGGACGGCTGGTCAGGTCTTGCTTGCTGAAGCGCGTTGGGGAGCACGGGCAAATAAGCAGCGGCCGTCGCGAGATGCTGCTCGCGACGGCCGCTGCCTGTGGCCCGGCTGTCACCTGGGAGAGGGCAACCGGACGAATCAGTCAGCCGGTGGTGAACTTGCTGCCGGTGTCCAGGCCGGCGGCCTGCCACTCGGCGGCGCTGAACCACTGGCCGAACTTCTGGAAACGGTCGGCGGTCAGGCTGTCGAGGACGTACTGGTTGCCCTTCAGGATGACCTCGCCGATGGGGATGGCGGCGCCGGAGTTCTGGACCATGCCGGTCGAAGTGGTGCCGCCGCGCATCGTCACCGTGTTGCCGGTGACGATGACGTCGCGGAGGACGTTCAGGCCCCAGGGGCCGTTGCCTCGGGTGCGGGACTGGATCGAGATGCCGTTCACGTTGCCGGCCAGGGTGTTGTTGCGGACGGTCACGTTCGTCGACGTGTTGACGTTGATGCCGCCGCCGTCCCACAGCGAGCGGCCGGAGCCGCGGCCAGTGCCGAGGCCGTTGCCGGTGATCACGTTGTCCGAGATCACCCCGTTGCGGCCGATCTCGTAGCGGATGCCGTCCGCGGCGTTGTCGACGATCTTGTTGTCGCTGAACACCCGGTTGTCGTCGTAGGCGTCGCTCCACAGCCCGACGCCACGGTTCTCCTTGATCAGGTTGCCGGTCACCGCGCCATTGGTCGACCAGGTGGTCTTGATCCCGCCGGACTCCCAGTCGGCGATCCAGAAACCGTCGGTGTTGTTACCGCTGACCTGGTTGCCGACGATCCGGCCGTTGGTGGTGCTGTACTGACCGACGCCGAGCTGACCGTTGGACCGGATCAGGTTCTTGTCCAGCACCGCGCCGTCCGCGTTGACCAGCATCGCGCCGATCGCGTGGTTCCAGCGGATGTCGTTGGCGAAGACCCGCCAGCCGTTGCCGAGAACGACCGCGCCGGCCTGGGGCACGCTCGCGAAGTGCTCGACCGTCAGCCCGACGACGGCGACGTTCGTTCCGCCCGACTGGATCGCGGTCGCCGTCTTGGACATCTCCACCGACTGACCCGACGGATTGTCGCCCAGGTAGACGGCGTTGCCCGCGTAGTCGGCGTAGAAGGTGCCGGCAGCAACCTTGTCCCGGGTCTTCACCCGGGTCAGGTGCTTGCCGTTCAGGAAGAGCTGCTCGCGCAGGTAGCAGATGTTGGCGACGTTGTCCTCGCACTGCCCGCTCATCCCGTACGCCGTCGGCAGCACGCCTCGCGTCACCCAGTCACCGTTGTCCGCGGTCCAGCTGGTCAGCGGGATCGACCCGGTCAGTACTGCGCCCTGGTCGCTGGCGAGCGTCATGCTCGCCTTCGGCTGCAACGTACGACTGATCCGGTGCAGGCCGGCCGAGAAGCAGAACGTCGTACCGGCCGGGGCCTTGTCGATCACCTCGGCTGCGTTCTGGTCCGTACCGATCGTGGTGCCCTTGCAGGCCGGGGCCTGTGAAGGGCCGGCCGGGAACGATCCGGGCGGCGCCGGCGTGGTCGGCGGCGGTTGGGTCGGCGTCGACGTTGGCGTCGTCGTCGGAGTAACCGTCGGGGTGACAGTCGGCTTCGTGGTCGGGGCGGTGGGCGTCGGGGCGGGCGTGCTCGGCACGCTGGCGGTCGGCGTCGGGCGCGGGGTATGTCGGGGCCATGGCTTGTGTGGCCGGTCGCCCGGCAGGACGCCGGACTTGTCCTGGCCGAACGCGGACGCGATGTTGGTCCGCGTCCCGGCCACGATCCCCGTGATGGCGACCGCACCGGCTGCCGCGACGCAGATGATGGTCACTGACTTCTTCACTGACGACCCTCCGGGGGTTGGGTACTTGTCCTTCTGCACCCCCCTGGTGCGGCCTTCCCCAGAAGACTACTACTTGCTGTAGTCGTGGCACTACGCAAAATGGTTGCGTAGGCCCCCCAATACCGACCAGGCCTCCCCATGAGCAGGGGAAATCGGCATTCTTCCGAGTCAGTTGCCCCAGGCGTGTTTCAGCTCGTTGCTGGGTGCATCAATTGCGCTCTGTCATCGAAACTGCGCTCCGTGATGCTTGCCCGGGGCATCGGGCTCGGGAGTTTGGTACCGGCTCAGCTCGTCTGGCTCAGTTCATCTTGAAGGTCCCTGCGGTGTCGAGACCGGCGCTGCGCCAGCCGATGGCGGTCAGCTTGGTGCCGAACTTGGCGAACCGCTGCGCGGCCAGCTTGTCCAGCAGGTAGGTGTTGGCGCTGAAGGTCAGCTGCCCGGCCGGCACCTCGGCGCCGGAGTTCTGCACCATGCCGGTCGCCTGGGTGCCGCCCGTCATCCCGATCGTGTTGCCGGTGACGTGCACGTTGCGGAGCAGGTACCGGCCCCACGGTCCGTCGCCGCGGGTGCGGGACTGGATCGAGACGCCGTTGACGTTGCCCGACACGGTGTTGTTCCGGATCGTCACGTTCGACGAGGTGTTGACGTTGATACCGCCGCCGTCCCACAGCGACGTACCGGAGCCACGGCCGGTCCCGAAGCCGTTGCCGGTGATCGTGTTGTTCTCGATCACGCCGTTGCGGCTGATCTCGTACCGGATCCCGTCGGCGGCGTTGCTGACGATCTTGTTGGAGCTGATCACCCGGCCGTCGTCGGCGACGTCGGCCCACATCCCGACGCCCTTGTTGGACCGGATCAGGTTGGAGCTGACGGTGCCCGACGAGCGCGTCGACTTCATCCCGCCGGATTCCCAGTCGGCGATCCAGAAGCCGTCGGTGTTGTTGTAGGTGATCACGTTGCGGGTCACGTTCGCCTTGAGCGAGCTGTACTGACCCAGGCCGAGCTGGCCGTTGTGGTGCACCAGGTTGCGGTCGATCCGGGCGTTGTTCGCCTTCACCAGCATCAGGCCGACCGACTTGTTCCAGCGGACCTCGTTCGCCTTCACGGTCCAGCCGGGGCCGGAGACCAGCGCGCCGGCCTGGGCCGGGCTGGCGAAGTGCTCGATGGTGAGCCCGCGGACGGTGACACCGGGTTGGTTCGACTCGATCGCGGTCGCCGTCTTGGACATTTCGACCGCATGCCCAGCCGGGTTGCTACCCAGGTAGATCGCGTTGCCGGCGTAGTCGGCGTAGAAGGTGCCGGCCTTCACGCCGGCCAGCGATGCGACCCGGGTCAGGTGGGTGCCGTCCACGAAGACCTGCTCGCGCAGGTGGCAGATGTTCGCCTTGTTGTCCTCGCACTGCCCGCTCATCCCGTACGCCGACGGAAGCGTGCCGCGGGTGACCCAGCGAGCTCCCGACTTGGCCCAGCTGGTGAGGGGCACCGAGCCGGTCAGTACTGCGCGGGCGGAGCTGGCGATCGTCATGTTCGCCTTCGGCCGGATCGTCTGGCTGATCCGGTGCACGCCCGAGGCGAAGCAGAGGGTCGAGCCGGCCGGCTGGGAATTGACCACGGACTGGGCGTTCTGACCGGGCTTGATCACCACACCGCTGCACGGACCTGCGACAGCGGGACCGGCGGCGGTCTCACCGATGACCGGCTCGGCCTTCGACGGCGGGGTCTCGGTGCTGGGCTCGGCCTTCGTCGCCGTGCTGGCCGGCTTCTTGCTCGGAGCAACCTTCTTCGAAGGCGCCACCGTCGGCGGCTTGCTCGAGACGGTGCCCGGGACCTTGGACGGTTGGGCAGTCGGGTGTTTCGAGGGGAGGACTGCCGGACCGGCCGGGCCGTTCTGGGCGGTGTCGCGTGACTTATCGGCGGATGCCGCGTTCTTGTGATGAGTGATGACTGGGTAGGCGACTGTAACGACGGCCAGCGCCACGGCGATAAGGGCTACGAACAACACCCTTCTCGAACCAAACCTGCTCAATGCACCCTCCGGGTGTCACGGCGCGCGGTCATTCATCGCAGCTGCGGCCTGTCAGTACCAGTTGTCACCACCCCGGGACTTATGGTGGTGCCATGCGGGTCGCCATGTTGCACAACCGTTACCGTTCGGGTCAACCCAGTGGCGAGAACAATGTCGTCGATCAAACGGCTGATTTTTTGCGTAAATCAGGACATGTTGTTGAGCTGTACGCGCAGCACAGCGACGACATTGCGCAAATGAGCCGAAAAGATCGCGCACTGTTACCGGTCCGCTCCGTTTGGTCACTCGCCGCCGAACGCGATTTAACATTCCGATTGCAATCGGCGCGTCCGGACATCGTGCATGTGCACAACACCTTCCCGCTCTTCAGTCCTTCGGTACTGCGCTCGGCCTCGCGCCTGGACCTGCCGATCGTCGCCACCCTGCACAACTTCCGGCTGATGTGCGCCAACGGAGTGCTCCAGCGCGACGGCGGCCCCTGCGAGTCCTGCGTGGGCCGGATCCCGTGGCGCGGCGCCGTCCACGGCTGTTACCGCGACTCCAAGGTGCAGAGCCTCCCGTTGGTCGCCGGGATCGCGGTGCACAACACCCTCCATACCTGGCAGCGGTACGTCACCACGCTGATCGCGCCGTCGGAGTTCGTCCGCTCCCGGTACGTCGCTGCCGGGTTCGATGCCGACCAGATCGTCGTCAAGCCACACGCTGTCGCGCACTCGGGCCCAGTACGGGAGGGAGCGGGGGAGGCCGTCGTCTTCCTCGGGCGGCTGACGGAGGAGAAGGGCTTCGGCGATCTCCTGAAGGCCTGGGACGCTTCGCTGGGGGAGCTGGTAGTCATCGGCGACGGCCCGCTCAGGGCCGAGGCTGATGAGAGGGCCCGGCAGGACCCGTCGGTCAAGGTGCTCGGCGCGCTGCCGTGGACCGAGTGCATGGCGGTACTACGGTCCGCGCGCGCCGTCGTCGTACCGGCTCGCTCCTATGAGACGTTCGGTCTCGTGGTGATCGAAGCCTTCGCACACGGAGTACCGGTGGTGGCGTCCCGGATCGGGGCGCTCGCGGAGCTCGTCGACGACGGGCAGACCGGCGTGCTGGTCGCTCCAGGCGACCCCGAGGAGCTCCGAAAGGCCCTGGGGTTGCTCATCGAGCCGGCAACTTCGATAGCCTTCGGCCAACGAGCACGCCAGGTTTATCTCGACCGCTTCACTCCGGAGCGCGATCTGGCGGCCACGGAGAGGATCTACACCGATGCGATCGCCCGGCACGCGGCCGACAAATCCGGCCCGCGCAGCCCGGCACGCGGTGAAACGAGTAGCTAGGCGACTGGCGATTACTCGGTGTAAGGTCAGCCCAGACGTGGGGGGTCACGTCGGTCACTGGTGGGGTCCGGTTGTCGGGATGTTCACCAGGAGTTCGTTTTTCGACTCGCCCGGGGGGCGAAGGGGCAGGGCCCGCGGGGGCTCAGTGGGGGAGCACAAGGTGCCGCAACGCATCGGTTGTCTGATCGGGGTCTTCGACCTGTTCCACGTCGGTCATCTCGACGTGCTGGAGCGGGCGAAGAAGCAGTGTGACCACTTGGTCGTCGGTGTCCTCACCGACGACTGGGCGGCCGACGCCTGGGGTGCCCGGCCGTTCGTCTCGGTCGTCGAGCGGGCGCAGATCCTCGAGCAGTTGCGCTGCGTCGACGAGATCGTCGTGGTCGACGGTGTCGACGAGATCGAGCTGACCGGTCGGCCCGGGGCGGTCACCGTTTTCGCTGCCGACGGTACCGACGGAGTGCTGGGTCCTGACGAGCTGGACGGTGTTCCCGCCGGCGTGGTCAGCGTGCTGGCCTCCGGACGCGGTTCCCGCAGCCAGATCCTGCGCGCTGCGATCGACCAGCGGCAGTCGCGCAGCTCCGTCGCATGAGCAGGCGCTCCATCGGCGACGTGGTCGCCGAGTTGTCGCGCGCGCAGAAGCCGTCCGCCGGCACGCCGGCGTACTCGCGCTTCATCAACCGGCGGATCGGCCGGTACCTGGCCGCCGGCGCCTTCCTGGCCGGCCGCACGCCGAACCAGATCAGCCTGACCAGCGGGTTCTGCTCACTCGTCGGCATCGTTTTGATCGCCACCGTGGAGCCGAGCCTGCCGCTCGCGCTCGGGGTGACCGCGCTGCTGGTGCTCGGCTACGCCTTCGACTCCGCGGACGGCCAGCTGGCCCGGCTGCGCGGTGGCGGCTCGCCGCTGGGCGAGTGGCTCGATCACATGATCGACTGCGTCAAGATCGCCCTGCTGCACAGCGCGGTACTGATCTCGTTCTACCGCTTCGATGCCTTCAGCAACGAGTTGGTACTGCTCATCCCGCTCGCCTACCTGTGTGTGTCGGCGGTGCTGTTCTTCGGGCTGATCCTGATCGACCAGCTGCGCCGCCGGCACGGCGCGAGCACGGCCAACGTGCGCGGCGACTCGGTGGTGAAGTCGTTGCTGATAGCACCGACCGACTACGGCGTACTCTGCCTGGTCTTCCTCACCTTCGGTTGGCCGACGCTCTTCACCTCCCTGTACGGCGCGCTGCTGGCCGCCAACCTGCTCTTCCTGCTGGCCGCGATCGCCAAGTGGTACAAGGAGATGGCCGCGTTGCAGCCGGCGCCGCGGTCGACGGAGGTACAGGGCTGATGGGTGTTGTCGGGTATGCCCCCGGGGTCTACGACATGTTCCACATCGGCCACCTGAACATCCTGCGCCGGGCCGGCGAGCACTGCGACTACCTGATCGCCGGCGTCGTCGAGGACGACGTGGTGAAGAAGATCAAGGGTCGCCCGCCGGTCGTTCCGCACGACGAGCGGATGGAGGTCGTCCGGGCGATCGGCCTGGTCGACGAGGTGGTCAGCGACTGGTCCAGCGACAAGTTCGAGATGTGGAAGCAGTTGCGTTACGACGTGCTCTTCAAAGGTGACGACTGGAAGGGCACCGAGAAGGGGATCCGGCTGGAGAAGCTGCTCGGCGAGGTCGGTGCCAGCGTGCACTACTTCCCGTACACGGCTTCCACGT
The DNA here is from genome assembly GCF_010548305.1 of Streptomyces sp. SID13031. GTDB lineage: Bacteria > Actinomycetota > Actinomycetes > Propionibacteriales > Kribbellaceae > Kribbella. Next base: position 114,263 of record NZ_JAAGLV010000023.1, on the reverse strand, counting down.
CGAGTACGGATCTCCGGCGGCTCCTGGAGGGGACTCTCTGATGTCGACCCGGCCGAAGATCCTGCTCAGCGCCTATGCCTGCCGGCCGAAGGGCGGGTCCGAGCCGGGCGCCGGCTGGGCCTGGGCGAAGGCGGCGGCGCGCGACCACGACGTCTGGCTGATCACGCGCGGCAAGTTCGCGCACGAGATCGCCGAGGAGCTGGCCGCCCGGCCGATACCGTCGCTGACGGTGGTACCGCTGGAGCTGTCGAAGTGGCTGCTCAAGCTCCGTCGCCGGCACGCGGACGTCTACTGGTACTACCCGCTCTGGCAGCGACTGGCCGGGCGGACTGCCCGGCGGCTGCACGCCGAGCACTCCTTCGACGTCATCCACCATCTGACCTTCGCGACCGACTGGATGCCCGCGGGTGTCGTCCAGGAGTCGACGGCCAAGGTGATCTGGGGCCCGGTCGGCGGCTCGACGACGGTGCCGTTGTCGATGGCGCACTGGCTCGGCTCCAAGGGCCTGCTCAACGAGCTGGTACGCCGCGGCTACACCGGCATGCTGCGTCGGCTGGTCGGCCGGAAGCTTGCGCAGAGCGCCGATCTGGTCGTTGCCCAGAACAAGGATGTCGCTGGGTACTTCGGTAGGTACGCGCGTGAGGTCACGGTCCAGCCGAACGTCGCGATCAGCCGCTTCGCCACGGCCTGCGGTCCGCGCGAGCCTTATGGGGCCCAAGGCATCAAGACGGCGTTGTTCGTCGGCCGCCTGATCCCCTGGAAAGGGTTGCTGATGGCAATCAGCGCCCTGGCCCGCCCCGAAGCCGCGAACTGGGAGCTCCGGGTCATCGGCGACGGCCCCGACTGGCGCCGCGCCGAACGCCTGGCCGAAGAGCTCGGCGTCCGCGATCGGGTCGAGTTCGTCGGCCAGCTACCGCGCGAAGAAGTACTCTCCGCCCTACTCCGAGCCGACGCCCTGCTAGCCCCCGCCATGCGCGAGGCAGCCGGCTGGGCAGTAGCCGAAGCCCTCGCCAGCGGCTGCCCCGTGGTCTGCGTAGACCGCGCCGGTCCCTCCGTCATCGTCAGCCCAGAAGACGGCGCCATCGTCCCCTGGCAAGGCGACGTCGTAGGCGGCCTGGCCAAGGGACTCGCGTCCCTCCACGGCCGGATCGACCCAGTCAACCGCTGGGCCCCCGACCGCCTCCCCGACCTCCTGTCGACCTGGTACGCCACCACCCACGCCCACCAACTCTGAGGGGCTAACCCCTCAGAGTGTGGGTTGCCCGCTGAGATTCTCGCGGGGCAACCCACCGGTTCAGGGGTTAACCCCTGAACCGTCCGATGGGGTGGTCAGTCGCGGGCGGTTTTGCCGGGGAGGGCGAGCATGCGGTCGAGGGCGATCTTGGCGTATTTCTCGGTTTCGGGGTCGACCTTGATGGGGTTGACGACGTGGCCGGCGACCAGGTTTTCGAGGGCCCAGACGAAGTGGGGGAGGTCGATGCGGTTCATCGTGGCGCAGTAGCAGACCGTCTTGTCGAGGAAGACGATGTTCTTGTCGGTGTGCTGCTTGGCCAGGCGCTGGACCAGGTTGAGCTCGGTGCCGACGGCCCACGACGTACCGGGATCGGCTTTGGCGATGGTGTCGATGATGTACTCCGTCGAGCCGACCAGGTCTGCCTTCAGGACGACCTCGTGCTGGCACTCGGGGTGCACGATCACGTTGACGCCGGGGACCCGGCTGCGGACGTCGTCGACCGCCGCGGTGGTGAAGCGGCCGTGGACCGAGCAGTGCCCGCGCCACAGGATCATCTTCGCCTTGGCGAGTTGCTCCTTGGTCAGGCCGCCGCCCGGCTTGTGCGGGTCGTAGACGACGCACTCGTCGAGGCTGATGCCCATCTTCTGTACCGCCGTGTTGCGGCCGAGGTGCTGGTCGGGCAGGAAGAACACCTTCTCGCCCTGCTGGAACGCCCAGTCGAGCGCGACATCGGCGTTGCTCGAAGTACAGACCGCGCCGCCGTTGCGGCCGCAGAACGCCTTGATGTCGGCGCTGGAGTTCATGTAGGTGACCGGCACGGTGACATCGGCGATACCGGCGTCGGCGAGCGCGTCCCAGGCCGCCTCGACCTGCTGGATCCGGGCCATGTCGGCCATCGAGCAGCCGGCCGCGAGGTCGGGCAGGATGACGGTTTGCTTCTCGTTGGTGAGGATGTCGGCGGACTCGGCCATGAAGTGCACACCGCAGAAGACGATGTACGGCGCGTCCGGCCGGTTCGCCGCGTCGCGCGCGAGCTTGAACGAGTCGCCCGTGACATCGGCGAACTGGATCACCTCGTCGCGCTGGTAGTGGTGACCGAGCACGAACACCTGGTCACCGAGCGCCGCCTTCGCCTTCAGCGCGCGCTCGACGAGGTTCGGGTCGGACGCCGGCGGCAGCGCGCCGGGACACTCCACCCCGCGCTCCGAATGTGGGTCGGTATCGCGGCCCAGGAACAGCAACGGGAGAGACTTCGTACCCTCTGCAATGGTCGTCACGTCAACCATCGTGCCACGCGGCAGGCCCCACTTCTCATGGCCTACGTCACTGCCCAGGATGCGAAATCTTGTGCACGGAAGCACAAGCGCGAACAGCTATGCATGCATCGGGGAGCGCCTGACGTTCCAGTTGCTCAACCCCGCCTACCCAGCCGACCGGCGGTACATCGACCTACCCGCTCTCGACCTGCAGTCCTTCGCCGCGGGAGTCGCTGTCGCGGGAGCAGCCGGTACTACGACAGTCGCCGACCCAAGACGCGAACCCGGACTGATCGGGCGATCGCCGCTCAGCGGCTGCCCGACCAGCCCACCCCGCTCGCTACCCGTCAACCTGTTGCACTGGGCGACGGCCTGTTCGTGGCAGGCGACCACCGAGACACAGCTTCGATCCAGGGTGCACTGGTCTCTGGGCGTGGTGCTGCTGTCGCTTCTACGCTCGCTGGCTGATCGCCTGTCGGCAGGCGTGGTCGGCAGCCCGCGTGGTCTCCGGCAGCCTGTACTGCGGGGTCAGGTGGAGGGTGTGAGCGATCGCTGTCGGCAGGTCGACCCGGTGGCCCACGGAGACGAAGACCGGCTTGACGTCGGTCTGGGTTCGTACGACCGCTCCGACGACCTCGCCGTCCAGTACCAGGTCTGCACTGGAACCACGCTGAGCGCCCAGCGGTGAATAGCTGCCGACGAAAGCGTTCTTGGCCACGCCGATGGTGGGTAGGCCGGTGAGTACGCCGAGATGGCAGGCGAGCCCGAACCGGCGCGGATGGGCCAGCCCCTGGCCGTCGCAGACGAGGAGGTCGGGGGTGATGGTCAAGCCCTCCAAAGCCTCCAGGAGCGCGGGGACCTCGCGGAACGCGAAGAGGCCGGGGAGGTAGGGAAAGGTGGTGTGCCCGAGCACAATCGAGCGGTCCACCTCGATATGGGACTGCGCGTCGAGCACCACGATCGCGGCGGCCAGGTCGTCCCCGTCGTAGGCGACGTCCAGCCCGGCGACGTACTGCGTGTCAACCGGCGACGGCCCAGGCCCAGTCGTGTCGACCTGCTCCCTGAGCTCCCCTTGTACTGCGATCGCCTCGGTTGCTGTCGTCGGCCAGTACACGTCGCGGAGGCTATCGCGATCGGAGGGCGAACTCCCCGAAGACAACGGGAGAGGGCGACCAGGCACCAGTACTCGAGGCGTCCGAACAAGTAAGGCACCGACACCCGACACGACCAGGCCACCGCCCATGTCCACCGCCACGGCCGTGCCCCAGGGTCACCGCAACCGCTATGCCTACGTCCGCCGCCGTCGTGTCCCACGGCCACCGCTATGCCCCAGGGTCACCGCCCCCGCCGTGCCCACAGCAGCCGCCATGCCCGCCGCCACCTCGACCGCTACGCCCACCGCCCATCACCAGATGGGCCGGGTAGATGCGCGCTTCGCCGTCTGCAGTGCTGGTGGGGTCGACGCGCTGGCAGGGGTAGTGAGTACGGGTGGGGGCAGGCAGTACTTGTCCGGGAGGTGGCTGGCGAGCGGTGGTGCCGGCGGCGGGTAGGGGAGGATGTGCGCATGCGCGTGCTGATTGCTCCGGACAAGTTTGCTGGGACGTTGACCGCTGTCGAGGCTGCGGCCGCGATCGAGGAAGGCTGGCGGCGGCGGGACCCGCAGGCCGTAGTACTGGTGGCGCCGATGGCTGATGGCGGGCCCGGGTTCATCGACGTGCTGGCGGCCGTCGTCGACGGGACGTTGCTTTCGGTGACCGTGCGTGGACCGCTTGGTGAGGACGTACCGGCGACCGTGCTGGTCGCGGGGGAGACGGCGTACCTCGAGACTGCGCAGGCGTGTGGTCTACATCTCGTTGAGCCCGCCGATCGGCGGCCGGAAGATGCGACGACGTACGGCGTGGGCCAGCTGATCGCCGCCGCTGTGGACGCGGGTGCGAAGCGGATCATCCTCGGGCTCGGCGGGTCGGGCACGAACGACGCGGGCGCTGGGCTGCTGGCGGCTCTCGGGGCGACCTCCGAAGGCGGCAGCCTCGAGGCCGGCGCAAAGGGGCTCGAGACGCTGACTGCGGTGGATCTGGAGCCCGCGCGGAGCCGGCTGGCCGGGGTCGAGTTCGTGGCCGCTAGTGACGTCGAGAACCCGATGCTCGGGCTGCGGGGCGCGACCAACATCTTCGGCACCCAGAAGGGCATCGCCGACGAGCGCAAGCCCGCGGTCGACGGCTACCTGACCACCTTTGCGGAGCTCGCCGGGCGGAAAACGGCTGACCAGAAGGGCGCAGGTGCCGCCGGCGGTCTCGGGTACGCGTTACTGCTGCTCGGTGCCGAGCGGGTCTCCGGGATCGATCTGGTCGCGGAGCTGACCGGCCTGGAGACGAAGGCCAAGCAGGTCGACCTGGTGCTGACGGGCGAGGGGGCGTTCGACTTCCAGTCCCGCGACGGCAAGGTGATCTCCGGCGTGGCGAAGGTCGCGAACGACGCGATGCGGCCGTGCGTGGTGCTGGCCGGGAAGGTCCAGATCGGCGCTCGCGAGATGCGCACGATGGGGGTCGAGTCGGCGTACTCGCTGGTCGACGCGGTGGGCGAGGAGCGCGCCTTCGCCGACCCGCACGGCTCGCTGGCCACCGTCGCCGAGCGCGTCGCCAAGACCTGGGCCCGCTGAAACCAGACCTGAGCCCGCTGAAACCAGACCCGGGCCCGCTGGAACCAGCCGGTACGACCTACCGCCGCGCCGGTCTCAGGGGTGAGGCGTGAAGTTGATCCCTGAAATTGGTGTGCGACCATGGGAATGGTTCGGGATCAGCCGATGTTGCCCCGAATGACAGCGGACTTTCCGCGTGTGGCCGCCTGCCCAAAGCGGCCGGACGCTCATGAGATGACTGGAGTCAGGTATGACTGAAGCGCAGACCGAGGCAGTGCAGACTGCGGAGGGCACCACGACGGCCAGCGGCATCCTGCTGACCGATGGCGCTGCCGCCAAGGTAAGGGCGCTGCTGGACCAGGAAGGTCGCGACGACCTGGCCCTGCGTGTCGCCGTGCAGCCGGGCGGTTGCTCCGGGCTGCGGTACCAGCTGTTCTTCGACGAGCGTCAGCTCGACGGCGACGTGGTGACCGACTTCGATGGCGTCAGTGTCGTCACCGACCGGATGAGCTCGCCGTACCTCAAGGGTGCGTCGATCGACTTCGTGGACACGATCGAGAAGCAGGGCTTCACGATCGACAACCCGAACGCGACCGGCTCCTGCGCCTGCGGCGACTCGTTCAACTGAGCTAACTGCAAGGCCCCGCTCACCAGCGCGATGGTGAGTGGGGCCTTGTCATGCTTTCAGTGGGCTGAGACCTCTTCGCGCGCCCGAAAACTGAACCAGGCCGGGCTAGGGCAGCTTCCAGAGCTTCTTGAACTGGGCTTCGTAGCCGGCCGGGAACTCCGGTTGTCCCGAGTCGAGCTTCGTGTCTGTCGTCAGCCACCACTCCGGGGCATCCGCCGAGCTGTAGACGTCGCCGTTGCCGTCGACCACCTCTCGCGCCATCGCGTCGACGATCTGCCACCCCTGGACCACCAGCGGGTTGCCCGTGTAGCCGGTCGCCTCCCCTTTCTGGAGCTCGCCGATCTGCGCGTCCAACGGGGAGTCGCCGTAGATCGTGAGACCGGTCAGGCCGGCGGACTTGAGCGCCGCGACCAGGCCGTTCTGCATCAGGCCCGCGGCGCGGATGCTGATCGTGTTCGTGTCCGGGTGGGCCTGGAGGTAGGAGACCACGAGCTGTGGGACCTTGCCGGAGAAGAGATCGTGGGCCGCGATGTTCAAGTTGTCGAAGGTGCAGCCCGCGCAGTACTCCTTGATCGTCGAGGCCACGCCGTCGTCGGTGGGCTTGAGGATGCTGGCGTAGACCGGCGCTGTCACGTTGACGACATGGGCGGCCTTGCCCGACTTCTCAGCGGCGGCCGAGATGCCGAGCCCGATCATCTTGCCCCGGGTGACACCCGCGACGAGGGCCGAGTTCACCTCGGCCGAGATCCCGGCGGTACCGGGCTTGTTGCCCGTTGCGGCGCCGACGACGATCACCTTCTTGTCCTGGGCCGCTTTGAGCCCTTCGGTGAGCGCCGCCGCATCCATGGCGACGAACGCAACGGCATCCGCACCCGCGTTGACGGCCGAGAGCATGGCCGAGTTGAGGGTGGCCGGGTTGGAGGCTTCCCAAGTCTGCACGTGCGCGGTCCACCCCAGCTCCTTCGCGGCGGCTTCGAACCCCGAGTAGATCGACTGGGACAGCCCGATTCCGTCGGAGAGGAAGTACACCTGCTTGCCTTTCGGCGGCGTCTGCGACAGGGGTGTGCTGACGGGAAGGGTGGTCGGCGGCTGGAGGTAGGCGGCGAGCGCCGTCTGTGCCTTGGTGCCGGTCGGCCCGCTGGCGCCGGTACCGGTTGTTGTCTCGCTTCCGCTACCGCAAGCAGTCAGCAGAGACGTCGCGGCAAGGACGGCTACCGCCGCCGAGGTTCGAATGCGCATGCGCTGAACTCCTTGGTTCTTCTGTCCCGCAAGGGAATGGACTGGGTACTACGAAGTCGTTCGCAGCCGTGGTTGGGGTGCTACTGCCGCCGGCGTCGCGCGGCGAAGGCCACCGCGAGCAGCAGGACGGCCCCGTTGAAGAAGTCGGCGACCCAGGGCGTGGTGCCGAGGAGCTGAAGGCCTTTGATCCCGGTGCCGATGGCGAGTGCTGACACCAGCGACCCGACGACATTGACGCGACCCTTGAACTGAGTGCTGCCGAGGAAGACGGCGGCGATGACCGGCAGGAGGTAGCCGGTGCCGGTCGTGTCCGTGGCCTGACCGATTTTGGCGGCCAGCACGATGCCGACCAGGGCGGCGACGGTCGAGGAGACCAGGATGGCGGTGACCTGGAGTCCGGACGCCCGGATTCCCGTCAGTCGCGCAGCCTCGATGTTGCTGCCGACCGCCAGGATCCGGCGCCCGGACGGGGTGTGCTCGAGGACCACGTACCCAGCGACGCCGAGGATGACGGCGTAGACGAAGGGCCGCGGGAAGGGACCCCAGTACCCCTGACCGAAGGCCGCGAAGGAATCGCTGAACTTCCCGGTCAGCGTCGCCGCTTCGGTGAGCTTCATGGTCAGCCCGGTCGCCACGCTCATCATGCCGAGGGTGGCGATCAGGCTGTCCACGCGCAGCCAGGTGACGAGTACCGCCGTCACCATGGCCAGGAGCGCGCAGACCAGGATCGCGATCAGCGCGCTGGGCAGGATACCGAGGCTGGTGGTGATGCTGAGCTTCGTCACGATCACCATCGACAGTCCGGCCATCGCCGCGAAGGACAGATCGATGACGCCGGCCGCGAGGGCGAAGGTCAGGCCGACTGCCAGCGCACACGTCACCGCCTGGTCGGCGAGAATCGTCTTGACGGTGAGCTCGGTCAGGAAGATGTCGGGCCTGAGTACGCCGAACAGCACGATGACGCCGGCCCAGACGATCAGGATCACGTGCCGATCGAGCCAGCCGAGGGGGTTGAACCCCTGCCGGGAGGCGGGTGCGCCGGACGGGCCCGGACCTGGTGTCCGGGATCGGACGGTCTTCAGTGCGTGGTCCTCGGTCATGGCTGCTCCTTGAGCGTCAGCGAGTCGATCCGATCCCGATCAAGCTCGTCGCCCCGGACCTCTGCCGCGACCTCGCCGCGGCGCATCACCAGTACGCGCGTGCACAGCCGGACCAGTTCGTCGTTGTCCGAGGAGGCGACCAGGACCGCTGCGCCGCCTTGGGCGGCCTGCCGGATGCGTGCGTGGATGACGCCGGCGCTGCTGACGTCCACGCCCTGTGTCGGTTCGTCGAGCAGAAGAACCGCGGGGGTGGTCGCCAGGCTGCGCGCCAGCATCACCTTCTGCTGGTTGCCGCCGCTGAGCCGCTCGATCGCCATCGCCGGGACGCCGGGCCGGATCCGCAGCTGACTGATCCACCCCAGCGCGATCTCGCGGCGGCGGCGTGAGTCCAGGACGATGCGCCCTCGCGCCGGAATGCGGGCCAGGGTCAGGTTCTCGGCGACATCCAGTCCGGGGAAGATTCCGTGCTCGCGTCGCCGGGCCGGTAGCAAGGACATGCCGCGGCGTACCGACGTACCGGGGCGGCCCGGCGGGAGAGTGTGTCCGTTCACGACCACCTCACCGGCCCGGGGAAGGCCGCCGAAGATGGCCGAGGCGACCTCTTCGCGGCCGGAACCGGTGATACCGGCGACTCCGACGATCTCGCCGCTGCCGACTTCGAGGTCCATGCTCCGGATCGTCCGCGAGCCGAGCCGCCGAACAGTCAGCGCCGAGTCGGTCAGCGCCGAGTCGGTCGTGGTCCGCGATCCCGCTGAGACGGGCGCTGCCACGTCCTGCTGGGCCTGCGCGCCGAGCATGAGGGCAACCAGTTCGTCGGGCGAGTCCACGTCGGACACCGGCGTCGTGGCGACGACCTCTCCGTCGCGGAGCACTGTCACCGAGTCTGCGTGGTGCATCACCTCATCGAGGTGGTGTGTGACGAGCAGGGCTCCGATGCCACGCTCCAGCAGGCGCTCGAGTACTGCGAACAGGTGGTCGGCCTCCGAGGTGTTGAGGTTGGCCGTCGGCTCGTCCAGTACGACGAGGCAGGTGCCGTGCCCGAGGCGTGGCGCGACGGCACGAGCGATGGCGACGCCGGTCTGCTCGGCCATGGCGAGCTCTCGGACGGGACGGCGTACGTCGATGTCGTACCCGATCTGCCGGAGCAGCTCCCGGGTCTGCTCGTGGGTCGCCCGCCAGTCGATGCGTCCGGACCAGCGGCGGCGGTAGCCGACATCGAGCGCGACATTGTCGGTGACGCTGAGGTCGGGGATGAGCCCGAGATCCTGGTGGATGAACTGGACCCCGGCGGCGTCGGCCGAGCGCGCGTCGCCGAGGTCGAGCTGCTCGCCTCGAACCTCGGCGCTGGATCCGGCGTCTGGTCGGTAGAACCCGCTCAGGCACTTCACCAGCGTCGACTTGCCTGAGCCGTTGTGCCCGATCAGCGCTCGCAGCTCGCCCGGCATGACCTGCAGGCTGATGTCGGTGAGCACCCGCACGGCGCCGAACGTCTTGGAGAAGGCTTCGAGCCGGACGACCGGGCGAGCCTGCTCATCGCCTGCCGGTTTCGCCACGCTCATGCTGGGCTCCGTCTTCTGCCGATCGATCGACATGGTCGGCGGGCCGAACGTATGATGCCGGGCAAATCATGTCAATAGTGACATCCAAACAGTTACAGCTTCATTTCGCGCCACCGCGCGAAACGGGTGCTGAATATGGCAGGATGTACATGTGTCTTTGCGCTACGCGATCCTCGGGACGCTCTCGACGTCAGCCAGTTCGGGCTACGACCTGGCCCGCCAGTTCGGCCTGGGCCTGGGGTGGTTCTGGTCTGCTTCGCACAGCCAGATCTATCCAGAGCTCCGCCGGCTGGAGGACGCCGGACTCATCGAGGGATCGGTGACGACGGTGGGGGAGAAGCTCGAGAAGCGCGTCTACGCCATCACTCCGACGGGTCTCGACGAGCTGGTGGCGTGGGTCTCCCAGCCGCCGCAGTACCGGCCGAACCGCGACCCCGAGCGGATCCAGCTGATCTTCTCCGACCTGGCCGGCGCGGAAAGCGTCCGACGCCATCTGGAGGCCCACGTCGAGTACTACGTCCGCAGGCGGGACCAGGTGCGCCAGACGCGGGACCTGATCTCCGCGGGCAAGCATGCGCGGGTGCAGTTGAGGGTGGCCGGGCGGTCGCCGGCCGAGCACGCCTTCACGCTGTTGCTGCGTGAGATCGCCTACGACGGCGACGTGGAGCGCGCCGAGCTCGAGATCGCCTGGGCGCAGCGCGCGCTCCGCGCACTCGACGAGTACGAACGGCGCTATCGCTCCCAGGGTGAGCCGGTCGCCAACGCAGCCGAGACCGTTTGAGGCTCTTAGATGGGCTCGGCCAGCTTCGCCAGGGCACGCTCCACGACGGCGGTCTGTTGCTCCGGGGGAGCGCCCACTTGCTCTAGACGCCCGATCTCGATCGAGCTGTCGACGACCAGGCGGCAGCGCGCTTCCCGCCGTCGCAGGAAAGCGTCGAGCGCCGCCGGCACCGTGCCGTCACGGGCCAGCTCCTCGGCTAGTACCAGGGCGTCTTCGACCGCGATGCCCGCGCCGGAGGCCAACTGGGGTGTCGTGGGGTGAGCGGCGTCGCCGATCAGGGCCACCCGCCCGGCGTGCCAGGGCGCGGGGAGATGGAAGGTCTCGAGGGGACGGAACACGATCTCGGTCTCGGGCGTGACCTTGTCCCGGATATCGGCGACCATGCCGCCGTACCCGGCGAGCAGCTTGACGAAGGCTTCGTAGAGTTCGCCGGGTTCGCGGATCTCCCGCGCGGTCCGCTCGGCGACGAACAGGTACATCTGTGAATCCGAGACCGGCGTGAATCCGACCTTGGCGGGGCCACCGAGGAAGTAGTGTCGCCGGTCCACGTGGTCCGGTCTGTCGGTGAGGATCCGCCACACGCTCTGACCGGTGTACTCCGGCCTCGGCGCGTCGGGAAAGATCAGCCGCCTGGTCCACGAGTAGATGCCGTCGGCTCCGACGACGAGGTCGTAGCGGCCGGTGGCGCCGTCGGTGAACAAGGCGTCGACGGTGTCTCTCGCGGGATCTTGCCGCAGGTTGATCACCGAAGTTCCCAACCGGACCGGGATCCCGGCGTCCATGATCCGGGCGGACAGGATCTGGTGCAGCACCGGTCGCATGATGCCGCCGCAGCCCGCGACGCCGGCCTCTGCGGGCATCGGCGTCGGTACCTCCCAGAGCGGCTCGCCGGCTACCGAGCAGACGCGGATCCCGTGACCGACATACCCCAGCCGCTCGACGTCCTCGTAGATGCCGAGCTCCTTGAAGGCGCGCAAGGTCGCACCGGCGATGGTGATGCCGGCGCCGTAAACCCGCCAGCGTGGATCGATGTCGACCAGTTCGACCTCGATCCCGAGGCGTTCGAGGGCGATCCCGGCCGACATTCCACCGATCCCCGCGCCGATGATCAGGACTCGCACGAGTTCACCGGTCGCCCTGGTGGTGGGACAGCGGGCCGCCGTGGTGGAGCGCGTAGTGCTCGGCGAGGAGGCTCTTGGCGTAGTCGTTCCCGTTGGGCTCGCGGACGATCGTGTGCACGTGGAACCGGTCGGGCTCCTCGTTGGCGAGGAAGACGCCTGGGTGGTTGTCGTACTCCACCAGTAGGACCGGCGAGTGGATGCGGTAGTAGAAGGCCGCCTGGTCATCGTGCCCTCCCCGCCAGATGAAGCGGGTCTCGGCGAAGTGCCGGATCACTTGGTCGAGCTTGGTTTTGGCATCTGCATGCGGCATCCGGTCGAGGTAGACGCGGAGCAGTTCGACCAGGCGGTCCTGCTGGTCGCTGGTCAGCTCGTCGGCGCGGATGCCTTCGGGCGGCAGGATCAGGTTGTCGCTACCGGCTCCGCCCAGATGCCGTCCGTTCCAGGGACCGGCCAGCTCCGGGGGTAGCGCGGCGGCGTCGATGGAGGTACTGAGCAGGAAGCCGGGTTCCTGGCTCGGAGTGAGCGACCTGCGGAACTCCAGCCCGCGCGTCGTCTCGTCGTCGAGGGCCCGGACACCGCGATGGATCCCGGTCACGGCGACGGTCGGCTCGGCGCCGATGAAGACGGGAGCGAAGACGAGTTGGCTGCCGACGAAGACGCAGTGCAGGTCGATGTGGTGGCCCATCAACTGCCAGCCCCACGGCTCGCCGGACTCGGGCTCCCCGAACACGGTGAACCAGTAGGCGAACTCGGTCAGAGTGTCCAGGTAGTCGTCGACGAGCTCACCCAGGGCGCCGTTCAGCTTCATCGCGGCACGGACGAGCGTGAACCCCTCAGGGCTGAGGCTGGCCTCGATCACATCCAGGGCCCGCTGACGCTGACCGTCCTCGAGTCGCTCCAGGCGCAGGCCTTTGGGCGTCCAGGTCGGGATGGCGTTCGTCCACAGCCGCCAGTCCGGAGAGTCCATCGGCTGTTGGGCGATCGTGCGCTGGTACGGCGCCAGTACGTCCAGGTACGCGCGTGCCGCGGCCATTACCGCCAACGGTCGCTCTCCGGTGTCGGCGAGGGAGTACAGGCCGGGACGAGGAGCGCCGTCGTCGGTGATCCCGACGAAGTGGTCGCGATAGTGGCGCTCTCCGGCGGAGAGTTCGAAGGCTGGTACCTCCGGCAGTAGATCTGTGTAGAGGAACGAGTCGACGAGGGGCAGCACGCCCTTCTCCGTACGCAGCGGGAAGCGCGACAGGTCCGGGAGATCCCGGTTGTCGTGCTGATCTCCACTCTTGATCTCTGTCATCGTCTGCTCCTTCGGCGGCGGTCGGGGGGACTGGTTGGCGGGCACCGTGAGGGTGCTCTTCTCGGGCAGGAACTGGGCGACGATCCGCCGGTCGTGGATCAGCCATCGGCCGTCCACCCGGACGAACTCGTCGTGGACGTCGGCCACCAGCGCGGGGTGCATCTGTCGCCGTGGCGCTTCCCCGTCTTCGGCGTACAGGATGAGCGCCGAGATCGCGGTGGCCGATCGCTCGCCGACCTCGAGCAGTTGCACGTTGGTGACGCAGTGGCGCGAGACCCGCGGACCGCGGGCGTGGCGCGAGGCGTAGAACTCGTCGATCTCTACCCGGCCTCGCAAGGCAGCGCCGGTGATGGTCAGCGAGGCGTCTGCGGTGAAGCGGTCGGCGACCGCAGAACCGTCGGTATGGTCGATCTCGAACCAGACATCGGTGATGAGCTGAGTCAGCTCAGCCGACACTGCCGGGCGATCGGTCTCCGGCTGCTCTTGACCTGCGGAGTTCTGCGCAGCCTCGCGTGCCGCGGAGGCCGCCTGCGCCGCACCGAGGCGGAGCAGGCTGATATCCGTACCGATCATCACCAGCCCATAGCCGCGGGCGAACCGGCGGGCGGCTTCAGCGCCATCGACAGCACCTCCGGCGAGGAGGAATCCGCCTTCGCGGCAAGCGGCCTCGGCCTGGGCGATCCTGATTCGGAGCGCAGGAGTGTCGACGGCCATCCTGGTGGATGCCGCCAGGTCGACCTCGCCGATGAAGACAGCGTCGATGCCGTGGACGCCGGCGATCGCCCCGATGTTGTCGAGCCCTTCAAGGCTCTCGACCTGGGCGACGACGCAAACATCCGCTCCGGTCCTCAGGTAGTCGGGCAAGGACGCCTGCCCCCACCCGCCGGCCCGACCTGATGGACTCGCTCCCCGCTGGCCCAACGGGGGAAATCTGATCGCCTGAACAGCTTCGCGGGCCGCTGCGACGTCATCGACATGCGGCACCACGATGCCGAGGGCTCCTGCATCGAGGGCCGGTTGCACATCCCGTGCGGTTCGGCCGGCGACCCGTACGAAGGGCCGCAGACCGAGGCCACGGGCGAGGCCGATCATCTGGGAGACAGTCGTCAGGTCGAGGGTGCCGTGCTCCAGGTCGATGACCACCAGGTCGAGCCCCGCCGCGGCGAGGATCTCCACGAGCTCCGGAGCCGGGAGCTTCACCCAGGTACCGACGAGATGCTTGCCTTCAGCAATCACCGGGGTTCGCCTGGCTCGGGGTAGTCGCCGGCATTCAGGACCCAGCCCTGGGCGAGGAAGTCCTCCCGTGGTGGAGCGAAGACGTCCACGAGTTGGTGAAGTCCTTCGCCGACACCTTGGGTCGTGTGGATCAGGGGCGGCGGGATGATCGTGACCGATGGGCTCGCCACCAGGTGGTGCTCGTCGGCCCGCCAGTAAGCGAGCCGCTGGGTCCACGGCGCCCGGAGGTGGTGGACGAAGTCGCCGGCCAGCGTGATCGAGCCCTGTTCGAAGTCGTCGTGAGAATGCGGCGACAACCGGTCCGGGTCACGAGGCTGGTACTCGTCGGGGAACCAGTTGACCATCAGCGTCGAGGAGCGGAAGATCCGCCCGAGCCGGCCGGGTGACGGTGGCACGTCCGCGAGCCGGTGGACCCGGATCCCCGATCCGATGCCCGTCCCTGGGGCGGGCAACTGCCGCACATTCGGGTCGGCGGATCGGTAGGAATCAGCGTTCCGTGCCCGGGCGATCACCTGCTCCACGTGGGCCGGGAACACCCTGACCACCCAGGCGTCGGTGATGGCCTGGAGTCTGCTCGGTCCCGAAGGAACGACGACGACGGACGGGTCGGATACCTCGACCGGGTCGGCGTCCCCGTGCGACGCGGAGATGGCTCCGCTCTTCACCAGCACGAGGTGCTCGTCGGGGAGTGATGGTTCGGCCAGTTCGTCACCGGCCACGAACTGGGTGATCTCGATGCAGAAGTTCTGAGCTCGGACCAGCCAGCAGCGGCTCCCGTTCGGCAATACCCGGTCGGGGTCTTCCGGCGACAGTTCGAACACCTCGGCCGGACGCGGCGCGGTCTCCTGTCGGGCCAGGCCGGGCTGGTCTGCCAGTACGGCCCGCGGATCTCCAGGTGGGTACACCGCCGAACTCCTTCCCTCGACCTGGAAGCCCAATCTGGTCCGTCGCGTTCAACATGTCAAGCCTGACATGAATCGTCGGTGCCAACTAGCAGGCATCGGGCTCTTGACCAGCAATTTCTTACATGTCACTCTCTCACTGCGCCGCCCCGGCCAACAGGGCCACCGGGCCGGCCGTACCCCCGCCGAAGAATTGAGAAGCCGTCGATGAGCGAGCTCGTTCCCTCCCCGGAACTGCCGACCGACCACCGTCGCGAGGCCACCCACTCAGGCCTGGTGAGCGAGATGGACGTCTACGTCGCGATGCGCGACGGCGTACGCCTCTGCGTCGACGTCCACCGGCCCGATACCGGCGATCCGTTGCCGGCGCTGCTGGCGTTTTCCATCTACAACAAAGAACTGCTGTCGCCGGAAGCGTCAGCGCTTCCGCCGCAACCCGCCTGGTCGCCGCTGTGGATGGGCCCGACCGAGGCAGGGGACACGCGGTTCATCACCTCTCACGGCTATGTCCACGTGGTCGGTATGCCGCGCAGTGTCGGCAAGTCCGAGGGCGGTGGCTCGCGCGAGTTCGACTCCTACGATCTGATCGAATGGATCGCCGCCCAGCCGTGGTGCGACGGCAACGTCGGCATGATCGGGATCTCCGGCTTCGGCGCCGAGCAGATGCACGTCGCCAAGCAGAATCCGCCGAGCCTGAAGGCGATTTTTCCGTACGACCCGCGCGGCGCCTACGGCACGCTGGGGGGATTCCGGGAGGAGCACCCGGGTGGCGTGCTGAGTCTCTTCCGCTACCTGGTCGGCCACTTCGGGGTGTTCCACCAGGACAAGGGTGTTCCGGGCGAGCTGCCGCCGGCGCGGGAAGCGCTCTGGCGCGAGGCGATGGCGAACCCCGACTACCGGATGTACGGGCATCTCCTGAACGTGCTCAGCATGAAGGGCCAGCACATGCCGGCCGTCTTCGAGACCCTCGTCGACCCTTTCGAGCCGCCCGGCATGGTCGAACGCAGCGAGTCCGAGTTCGAGAACATCCGGATCCCCGTCTACACCGGCGCCGGGTGGTACGGCTATACCTACAAGACCCATCTCCAGGGCGCCCAGAGCTATTGGCGCAACCTGGCGAACATCCCGAAGAAGCTGCTCTTCCTCGGCCACACCCACCTCGAGCGCCCGTTCCACGGCCTCCATCACGAGATCGTTCGCTGGTACGACCATTGGCTCAAGGGGATCGACACCGGCATCCTCGACGAGCCGCCGGTGCGCTACTGGGTGAGTGGTCTCAACGCCTGGCGGACCGGCTCCGACTGGCCACTGCCCGAAACGGAGTGGACCAAGCTCTACCTGACCAACTGGGAACGCCTGCGCAGCCAGGAGTTCACCCCCGGTTCCGCCGACGACCTCATCCCGCCCGACTCGTTCGTGCAGATGCCCCTCACCAACACCCGGCAGATCGCGAAGCTCCGGTTCCTGACCGACCCGCTCCCGTACGACGTCCTGATCGCGGGCCCCGCCAAGCTCAAGCTGTGGGCGTCGATCGACCAGGACGACACCAACTGGATGATCGTGCTCAAGGACGTCGGTCCCGACCCGTCGGTCCGGACGGCGCGCGAGGGCGAGCTCGACATTCCCGCTGATCTCCCCGAGCGCGAGCTCACCCGCGGCTGGCTCAAAGCCTCGA
Organism: Streptomyces sp. SID13031; assembly: GCF_010548305.1. Classification (GTDB taxonomy): domain Bacteria; phylum Actinomycetota; class Actinomycetes; order Propionibacteriales; family Kribbellaceae; genus Kribbella. Next base: position 97,600 of record NZ_JAAGLV010000023.1, on the reverse strand, counting down.
ATCGAGCCCTCGACCCGGATCGCAGTACGCCGTGGAAGCCGTTCCACAAGCTCACCCGCGAGGCCGCGGAACCCGTCCCGCTCAACGAGGTCGTCGAGTACGACATCGAGATCCTGGCGACGGCCAACCTGTTCCGCGCCGGCCATCGGATCTGCCTGGAGATCACCAGCATGGACAGGCCGACCGGAGTCGCCGGCGCCACCGGTGTCGAGTACGTGCCGTACCACATCAGCAGCGCCCGGACGACGCTCCACCACGTCTTCCACGACCCCGAGCATCCTTCGCACCTCCTCCTCCCGGTCATCCCGCAGGAGTAACTGCCCGGTTGACCTCACCCCCGAAACAGGAAGCAGACAATGGCCGAGAACCTCGTCGCGTCGCTCGACCTCACGCCCGCGGCCACCACTCGCAAGATCAGGCGGGTGGTCACCGGGCTCAACAGCGACCAGCAGTCGATCATCGCCATCGATGACATCAGCCCCCACGTCAGTTGCCAGGCCGGCACCGACCAGTTCGTCGTCACGCAGCTGTGGCGAACCACCACGACGCCGGTGGACAACGAAGGCCCGGCCGTCGACCTCCCGCCCGAGCCTCTCCCGGTCGCTCCGCCGCGGGAAGGATCGGTACTTCGTACCGTCGAGTTTCCGCCGGACTCCGTCTGGCGCCCCGCGGGATCCGAAGGCGAAGAGCTGGCCCGTCGCCAGATCCACGCCACCGACTCGCTCGACTACTGCATCGTCCTCAGTGGCGAGATCTGGGCGGTACTCGACGAAGAGGAGACGAAGCTGTCCGCGGGAGATGTACTGATCCAGCGCGGCACCAACCACGTCTGGTCCAACCGTTCGGCCGGGCCTTGCGTGATCGCCTTCGTCTTGGTCGGAGGCAACGCCGTCGGAGCTGGCTAAGGCATCAGGGGTTCCTGTAGCTCGGTGACCCAGTCCGCGGGGTCGTCGGGGCAGTCCAGGTAGAGCTCGCGGGCCGGCCCGCCGGAGCGATGACCGTTGTCGTCGACCCAGCGAGCCAATGCCTGCCAGGCAGGCAGTACTTCGTCGATCCGCCCGCGATGCACGAGCGTCGCGGCGCGCGTCGCGGGCAGGTCGACAACGGTCAGACCATTCAGCTCGGCATCGGAGTCGACAACAGCCGGTACTGCGGCGTGCGCGATCACCTCATCGCCGGAAGCCTCGTAGTAGCAGGTCAGCCGTCCACTCGGGCGGACTCCAGTTGCCTCGGGCAACCGTCTCCCCAGCTCGGCGCAGAGCGGCTGGATGACGGGTCCGATGTCGTCGGGTGTGAAGCTGCCCGCAGTACTGGACAACTCAACGAACCGCGTCGCCGGAAGCTCCTTCAGGACGACGGCCGGTACCTCATCGCCCAGCTCGATGCTGCGCAGGCGCGACTCGACCTGGGTCAGGCGTGCGGCGCTCTCGGCCACGGCGGACTCGAGCTCGGCCCGGCGCAACGACAGCATCGCCCGGACCTCGACCAGGCTGATCTCGTCGGCGAGCATCGTCCGGACCTGTTCGAGGGTGAAACCCAGATCCTTCAGCGCGACGATCCGGTTGAGCTCGGCGAGCTGGGCGGCGTCGTAGTTACGGTACCCGGTCGCGTCGTCGACGTGGGCAGGCCGGAGCAGGCCGATGGCGTCGTAGTGCCGCAGCATCCGCACTGAAACCCGGCCGTGCCGCGCGAAATCACCGATCGCAAACATGCTGTGCCCTTTCTACTAGGAGAGTGAACCAGTAGCGAGGTCAGCGAAGGTGATCGCGGTGTCGTCCTCGTGGAATGGACCGATCACCTGGGCGCCGACCGGGAGGCCGTTCGTGGGGATCGGCATGCTCACCGCAGGCAGCCCGGTCAGCGAGGCGTGCGAGATCCAGAACACCTGCGCGTCATAGGGTCGCCCATCGATCGTCCGCTCCTCGAAGGGCCGGTCGTCGTGCGGGAAGGCCGTCGTGAAGCTCGTCGGGCAGAGGAAGACGTCGAGGTCCTGGAAGTACGCCTGCCAGACCTTTCTCGTAGCCATTCGCTGATGCTCCTCGGAGATCACCTCGGCCAGGGTCGCGAAGTCGGCGTTGTCGCCGTGCAGCGCGAAGAACAATCCGACCTGGAAGCCGAACGCCTCCGCTTGAGCGCTGGGATCGACGCCTTCCGGCCAACCCTCGACGACCTTCACGCCTTGCCTGGCGAGGGCGTCCACCTGGTCGGAGAACGCCTTGCCGACCTCGTCGGTGACGGGCGCATCCGGGTGATCGAGGACGACTCCCACGCGATAGTCGGCGAGCCGCCGATGCCGGGGCGGCTCCAACCGCCAGGACATCGCCTTGCCGACAGGACCGCCGGTGACCTCCAGCGCGGTCCGCAGGTCAGCCGCCGATCGCGCAAGTGGGCCGACGTTCGACAGCTTGGGGAACTCGGTCGCAGGTCCAGCCGGGCCCGGTGGCTGGAAGCCATCCAGCGGTACTACGCCCGCGGTCGGCTTGAGCCCGTAGACCCCGCAGTACGCCGCGGGGAGGCGGATCGAGCCTACGAGGTCGGAGCCGTACTCGAGATAGGTCAGCCCGCCCGCCAGCGCCGCGGCACCACCTCCGCTGGAGCCTCCCGGCGTACGGGTGAGGTCGTGGGGGTTGTTCGTGCGGCCGAAGATCGGATTGTCGGTCTGGCCGAAGTCGCCGAGCATCGTGTACACGTTGCTCTTGCCGACGATGATCGCGCCGGCTGCGGTCAGCCGCTCGACAAGCGTCGCATCTGCGTCGGCTACGTAGTCCGCGAAGGCCGGGTTGCCCCACGTCGTGTGCAGGCCGGCAACGTTGATCGCGTCCTTCACGGTCATCGGCACGCCGTGCAGCGGGCCGAGGCGGGCGCCTGACGCGACCGCCTCGTCGGCGATGGTGGCCGCCTGCAGCGCGTACTCGGGTCGCGTCTCGACGACCGCGTTGACGCTCGTGTCGGCGGCGATCCGGGCCAGCAGGTCTTCGGTGATTTCACGGGAGGAGGCCTGTCCGGCACGGATCGCAGCGGCGGCCTGGTTCGCAGTATTGAGTTCGCTCATACGCCCACCAGTACGGCCTGACACCGTGTCAGGGTCAAGCGCCGTGCCCCACCCGTGCTGTCTCCCGAGCCGGCGCATTGTGCCCACCCAAACCTCTGACGGTGCAACGTCCACGGGTAACCAACTCGCCTCGCGCGGCCCGCGCAGGTGTATTGCCCCACCCGTATTCGTATCTCGGGTTGGCGCGTTGTGCCCACCCGACCCGCTGGTGGTGGGCGCGCATGCCTGTCCGGCTCCTCGAAGCAAGCAAAGCGAGCCGGAACTGATTTCCTGGCTCAGTTTGTAAAGGTGTGACGGTTTGAGCTGTAGAGCTAGGCGTGTCTGACAATTGTCGGGCCTAGTACAGCCGGGGTTCGTGATGTTGGGCGGCGGGCCCGGACCGCCACCACTCACCAACCTGCCATTTCCCCCCGGGAACATGCCTGCGCACGCCTGGCAGGGCGCGATCAGTTGAGGTTCGTGTGTGGTGGCGGTCCGGCCCAACGGGCCGACCGCACGCTGAACATCACCAACTCCGGCTGTGGTACTAGGTGATGACGGCCTTAGTGAGCCGCGAGCCCTTCAGTAGAGTCCACCGCCCTCAGTCGCCGCGCATCGAGCGCGGCGCTGATGATTCGAATCGCTTCCGTGGTCTGTGCTTGCCACTTGCTGGGCATGGTCCGGTACTCGGTGATACTGTGTAGTGGTACTGCGTAGCACGGAGTACTAGGCGGGTGAGGAGGATCCACGGTGGACGACCTGACGGAGATGCTGAAGGGCACGCTGGAGGGCTGTGTGCTTGAGATCATCGGCAGCGAGGAGACCTACGGGTACGCCATCACGCGCCGGCTGAACGAACTCGGGTTCGCCGATGTCGTCGAGGGGACCGTTTACACGATCTTGGTGCGGCTGGAGAAGAACGGGGTCGTCCAGGTGACGAAACGACCGTCCGGGCTGGGGCCGCCGCGCAAGTTCTATGCGCTCAACGACGCGGGGCGCGAAGAACTCGCGACGTTCTGGGCGAAATGGGAGTACGTCACGGCACGGATCGACAAGCTCAAGGAGGGCGGGAGATGAACTTCTGGGAGACCATCACCGGCAGCGATCTCACCAGGGAATGGAAGGCGTTCGAGGCCCGGGCCGAGGCATTGCCTGCCGATTACCGGGCGGCGTGGGAGGAGATCAAGGGTCATCTTTCGCCTTACTCGGACTTCACCGGCCGAAACCTGATGCCGATCCTCGATGGCGCTCTGGGGCTGCTCGAAGAGACGGCGGCCGATGGGCAGAGCATCTATCAGGTGGTGGGTGACGACATCGAAGGTTTCAGCGCGGCGCTGGCCGGTGGAGAAGGGGCTCGGAACTATCGCGATCGGTGGCGCCAGCAGTTGAACAGGAACGTCGCAAGGAAACTGGACCGGCTAGGAGGCTGACGTGGGCATCCAGGACATCATCGAGGGCAAGAAGCAGTGGCGGGCGCACCTGGCGCGGGTCAAGGCACTCCCGCCGGACTACCAGATCGTCTACAAGGAGATTCAGAGGTACGTCTTCAAGGTCGGACCGATCGACTTGCTTGACGGGCCCCTGCTCCCAGGGATCGTCGATTTCTTCGAGGAAGGCGTCGCGGCCGGCAAGGGAGTCCTGCAACTCATCGGCAACGACGTCGCTGCCTTCTGCGACGGCCTGCTCAAGGATTCGCGCACGTACGCGGACATCTACCAGGAGTCCATCAACGGGTTGAGGACAGATCCTGGCCGGTACTCCGACTAGCGTCTGATCCACCAACCACCCGATGCAGGAGGAGCCACCATGCCTGTCAAGGCGATCCCCAATGGCTACACGGCTGTCACGCCGTGGATCATCTCGAAGGACACTGACGCCTTGATGGACTACCTGGCTCGTGCTTTCGGTGCCGAGGAGCTCTTCCGCCTCGCCGACGAGAACGGCGTCATCGGCCACGCCGAGATGAGGATCGGCGACGCGATCGTGATGATGTTCGACGGCCGCCCGGACTGGCCGTCGACGCCGGCTTTCCTGCGCCTGTACGTCGAGGACGCGCACGCCGTGCATCGCCAGGCGGTCGAGGCGGGCGGGACGTCGATCACCGAGGTGACCCACCTCGCCTTCGGTGACCTGATCGGCCGGGTGCGCGACCCATTGGGCAACGTCTACTGGATCATGACGCGGATCGAAGACCTCACCGAGGACGAGCTGGCCGCGCGCTACACCGACCCCGAGTTCACCAAGGCGATGGAGTACGTCCAGAGCGCCGACTTCTTCGCCAACCAGAGTTCCTAGCCAAGTAGCCGCAACGCGGTCAGTACATAGGCCTTCGCTGCGACCACCAGCTCATCGACGCCGACGGACTCGTCGGCCCGGTGGGCTTGGTTGATGACAGACCCAGGTCCGAGTACCACCACCGGTACGCCGAGATCTCGCGCCACGAAGCCGCCGTCGCACGCAGCAGTCCAGCCGCCGAGCGGCAGGCCGGGCCCGCCCGCGTCGGCCAGGGCGGCATCGGTCACCGTGACCAGGTCCGCGTCGGCAGAAGTCAGGAACGCGGGCATCTCCATCGGCATCTCCAGCTCCACCGACAGCCCGCGATCCTCCAACTCGAGTGCCGCGACCCGCGCTCGCAGATCGTCGAGAACTCCCTCAGGTGACTCACCTGGCAGCAGCCGCCGGTCGGCAACGAGAACGCACTCGGCCGGCACGATCGAACCACCGGTACCACCCTGGATCTGGCCGACGCTCCAGGTCGCCGCACCGAGCAACGGATGCGGCGACTCGGCGAGCTCCGCATGCAGACGCTCGATCTCGGCCACGACAGCGGCCGCACCGTAGATCGCATTGGCGCCATCGGCGGGGTTACCCGCATGGCAGGCCTTCCCATGGATCGCGACACGGAGGTACGAGTCGCCACGCGCTCCGATGATGGTCTGCAGATCCGTCGGCTCGGCCGTGATGCACCCGAGCCACGAGTCGCCCGCCGTCTCGACGTACGCGCGGACGCCCTTGCCGGTCTCTTCCTCATCCATCAGCGCGGCCAACTCGACCGGGCCACTCAGCTCGGCGCCACGCAGGGCGGCCAGAGCAGCGAGCCCGGCGGCGAGTCCGCCTTTCATGTCCGAGGCGCCACGGCCGTAGATGCGGCCGTCGACGTGTTCGCCGCCGAACGGATCCCTCGTCCAGCCGTCGCCGATCGGTACGACGTCAGTGTGGCCGAGGATGAGCAGCCCGGGTCCGTTGCCACCGGCAAGGGTGACGCTGACGTTGTCTCGCCCGGGCTCGACCCGGGTCGCGACGACATCCAGGTCGAGCTCGATCGCGGCCGCACTCAACGCAGCGACCGTCGCGGCCTCCTCACCCGGCGGGTTCTGACCGGTCGCCTGTAGGAGCCTCTGGGTGATCCGGATGAGGAGGTCCGAGTCGACGCGATCAAGGACAGCTTGTTCGGCGGGAGTGATCATGACCCCAGTTTGGCAACAGCGCGCCGCAAGGGACTAGCTCACTGGGAGTGCAGGCTGAACTCGGTGGGTCCGAAGGAGACGTTGTAGCGGACATCGATCGTGAGCCCGTCGCCATCGGGGCGGCAGGTGAAGGTGGCTGCGTAGGGCGTCTCGAGATACCGGAAGGTCGCCACGAAGGCGTCGCCGTCGGCGTGCGCGCTGGTCACCAGCCGTTGCTGCGGATCAGTGAGCTCGTCACGGACTTCCTGCCAACCGCCGGGCGCGCAGACAACGTCCTGCTTGCTGCCGGCCGGCACAGTCGCGTCGTAGTTCTCACCACCGATTTCGAAGCTGAAGGTCCCGGTACCGTCCGGGTCCAGCTTCACCGCGGTGAGCGAGGCCAAGTTGCTGTCGAACCGGTACGTCTTGCCGTCGCCCTTGGCCACCGGACCTGCCGGCGGCGCGATCTCGAGCTTCGCCGGGCGCGCGGTCCCGTCGCCCTGCTTGCCCTGCAGCGCGGGCAGCAGATGCGCCCAGACGATGTCCGTGACGGCTTGCATATCAGGTGAGGCGCTCGTGACGATCAACGCGGCATCGTGCTCGGGGAAGATCAGGCAGAACTGGCCGAAGGCGCCGTCGCCGCGATAAGCGTTGTTTCGCGCACGCCAGAACTGGTAGCCGTAACCCTCCTGCCAGTCCGGGTTGTCCTGGTTGGAGTTGTCGACCTGTTTCTTCGTCGCCTCGTCGATCCAGGCCGCCGGGATCACCTGCTTCCCCTCCCAGGACCCGCGCTGCAACAGCAACTGCCCGAACCGCGCCAGCGAGTCGGTCGACAGGCTGAGACCCCAGCCGCCCTTGGTGATGCCCTCCCGTGAGATCTCCCAGATCGCCTCGGTCGCGCCGAGCGGCTCGAACAGCCGCGGGCGCAAGTAGTCGAGCAGCGTCTCGCCGGTCACCTTCTGCAGGATGGCCGACAGCATGTACGTCGCGCCCGTGTTGTAGACGAAGGGAGCGCCTGGCTCGTGCGCCACCTCGAGGCTGAGGAAGTTGCGGGCCATCCGCTGGTCGCGGCCCAGGGCCTCGATGGTGTCCTGCGCGTGCCCGGTCGTCATCGTGAGCAGGTGGCGGAGCTTCATCGCGGCCAGGTTGTCGCTGATCTTCCCGGGCCGCTCGTCCGCGCCGAAGAAGGACACCACCGGGTCGTCGATCGAGAGCTTGCCCGCCTCGACGAGCAGGCCGATCCCCATCGAGGTGAAGCTCTTCGACACCGAGAACAGCAGGTGCCGGTCCGCGATCCGGTACGGCGCCCACTCCTCCTCGAGCACGACCTGGCCGTGGCGCACCAGGATCACCGTCTGGAGCTCCTGGTCGGAGGCGTCCAGCGCGGCGACGAAGGCCTCCAGCGCGGCGGCGGATAGGCCCTGGGATTCTGGGGTACTCCGTGGAAGGGTGCTCACCCCGAGCACGTTATCCCCTGGAACGGACAATAAGCACAGTGATTTCACGCGCTGCCGTGATCCTCAATCCGATCAAGATCCCCGACGGGTTTCGCAGTACGGTCGACGCCGCGCTGACCGAGCGCGGGTTCACCGGGACCGTGTGGCTGGAGACGACCGAGGAGGACCCCGGCTCGACGATGGCCAAGAAGGCGGCCGCCGAGGGCGTCGATCTCGTCGTGGTCGCCGGCGGCGACGGAACCGTCCGCGTGGTCTGCGCCGAGCTGGCCGGGAGCGGCATCCCAATCGCAGTACTTCCGGCCGGTACCGGCAATCTGCTGGCCCGCAACCTGGGCATCTCCCTCGATCTCGAAGCCGCCTTGGCCGAGCTGCTCGACGGCAGGGAGCAGCGGATCGACAGCGTGAAGATCCAGGGCGACCAGCTCGACAGCGACCGCTTCGTGGTGATGGCCGGCCTCGGGCTGGACGCCGCGATCATCGCCGACGCCCCCGACGGCCTGAAGAAACACGTCGGCTGGGCGGCGTACGTCGTCTCGACCCTGAGGAACCTCAACCACCCCTTCGTCCGCGTCGAGATCACCATCGACGACCTACCCCCGGTACGCCGCCGCGCGCGAACCGTGGTGATCGGCAACGTCGGCACCTTGCAGGCGAACATCCCGCTGCTCCCGGACGCGAAACCCGACGACGGCCTGATCGACCTGGTCGTCCTGGCCCCTCGCCGGGTCAGCCACTGGCCTCGCCTGGCCTTGAGCCTGGTCCTCAAGAGGATGCAGGAAGGCCGCCACATCGAGCGCTTCACCGGCCACACCATCCAGGTGAAAGCCGCCACGACCGTCCGCCGCCAACTCGACGGCGACGAGATCTCCACCGGCCACATCCTCACCGCCACTGTCGACCCCGAAGCCCTGCTGGTCCGCATCCCCTAGTTTGGCTCCGTGCAAAGAATCCTGGACCGACTGGTCGACGAAGGCGCTGCCGGAGTACTGCTGCACTATCGCGACGAGCAGGGGGAGTGGCGCGGCTCCAGCGGGGTGGCCGACCTGGAGTCGCGGTGTCCGATCGATCCGGACGGCTGGTTCAGGATCGGCAGCGTCACCAAGACCTTCACCGCCGCGGTGGTCCTGTCGCTGGTGGCCGATGGGCTCGTGGAGCTCTAGCACACCTGCGAGCACTGGCTGCCTGGTCTCGTACCGTCCGGTGACGGCATCACTGTGCGGCAGTTGCTCAACCACACAAGCGGGCTCTACAACTACACCGAGGATCTCCCGGACCCGGCCGGCATCGTGCGCGGCCGGTTCGACCACTGGGAGCCGCACCGGGCGCTGGCGGCGGCTTTTGCTCACGAGCCGCTCTTCGCTCCGGGCAGCTGCCCGAGCCGCACGCGCACGGCTACCTGCCCGCTGACGGTCGGCTCGTGGATCTGGCCGAGCTCAACCCCTCGCAGGCCTGGGCGGCCGGCGAACTCGTCTCCACTGCCGCCGACCTGAACAAGTTCTTCGCCGCCCTGCTGACCGGCGAGCTGCTTCCGCCGGCCCAACTCGAGGCGATGCTGACCACGGTCGGCGACTACGGCCTCGGGATAGCCCGGCGGGAGCTGGCCGACGGCACGGTCGTCTGGGGACACAACGGCGGGATCTTCGGCTATCTCACCAGCAGTTTCCACAGCCGCGACGCCGGCCGTCAGTGCACGATGTCGCGCACGACCGCCGACGCCGCGTCGCCCGAAGGGGACGACCTCGTCGCCGAGATCTTTCTGTCAGGGCTGCACTAATACTGCGACCGTGCGGGCTGGGACGGTTGCCGTCCCCGTTGCGGCGGTCCAGGTGGTTTGTTTGACGGTCGAGTCCGAGCCGGCGGCCTGGACGGGGGAGAGGGACAGGTTGGCGCCGGCGAGCCCTGGGACCTGCTGGGTGACAGCAGAGCCAGTGGTGTTGAAAACGACGACCAGGCCCTTCAGCGCCGGGTCGACGTTCGGGCCGAGGGTGTCGTCGATGCGCATCACGACGACGCCGGGCTTGGCTGCCGGAGTACCGCTGAGTGGGTACGAGAGTTTCTGGTTGATCAGGTCGGCAGAGCCCAGACGGAACAGCGGTGTCGAGAAGCGGAGCTTCAGGAGGTCGGCCGCGGCCGCGCTCGCCATGGTCACGTCGGCCTGGGAAGGCTTCAGCGCCGGGTTGGCCAGCAACGGCTTCATGAACGGCCACTTGGCTTCGTTGTCGGTCTTGGGTGGCAGACCGTGACCGAAGCCGTTGTCGGCGCCGGTCCAGTCGAGCGTGTTGAACCAGTCGCCCGAGTCGTAGGAGTTGCGGTCGAGCGACTTGCTGCGCAGCAGGTCGGCGCCCGCGTGCCAGAACGACGGCGTCTGGGCGAGCGCGGTGGTTGCCAGCGACAACGTGTTCATCCGGACCCGGTCGGCCATCGGCAGCGTCGCGGGCAGCTTGAAGGTCAGCGAGTCCCACAACGTTTCGTTGTCATGGGCATCGACATAGCTGATCACCTCGACCGGCTGATCGGCGTACCCGGCGGGTGCACCGTTGTAGTCCACCCCATCACCCCGTACGACGGCTCCGCTGTCCGCCGACCGGAAGGTGAACGATCGCAGGTTGCCCGCCAGCCCGAGCTGGACCAGGTCGGTGTCATGCGCGAGCCGCTTCGCCTGATCGGCCGGCGTTCCGTTGATCGGAGCACCGTTCGGGTCGCTCGCCGCACCGGACCCGAAGCCCTGCACTCGCGGGTCGTTGCCGAACGGGCCGCCGCCGCGGACCGCGTCACGCATCCTGTCGGAGAAGGTCCCGATCCCCGTACCACCGAGGTTGCCCTGCGTCGCCTGGACGAAGAGCGCGTTGTTCGCCACCTCGCCGAAGTTCCAGCCTTCGCCATACAGGTAGATCTTCTTGCCGTCGACCCCGTCCTTGGCGAGCGTCAGCTCATCCAGAGCGGCCCGCACCTTGAGTAGATTCGCCTTGCTGTGATGACCCATCAGGTCGAAGCGGAAACCGTCGACGCGATAGTTGCGCGCCCACGAAACCGTGCTGTCCACCATGATCTTCTCGGCCATCGCGTGCTCGGTGGCGATGTTGCTGCAACAGGTCGACGTCTCCACGCCGCCCGTCTTGTTCAGCCGCTGGTAGTACCCGGGGACGACCTTGTCGAGCACCGACGTCGGCGCCTGGCCAGCTGCGGGCGTGTGGTTGTAGACCTGATCCAGAACCACCCGCAGGCCGGACTTGTGCAGCCCGCCGACCATCGTCCGGAACTCCGCGACCCGCGCCAGCCCGTCCTTGGAGGTCGCGTACGACCCCTCCGGCGCGAGCCAGTGGTACGGGTCGTAACCCCAGTTGAAGCCGTCCTTCGCCGCGACAGCGGAAACGCAAGCCTGCTGCTGCTCGGAGTCCGCCGGGAAGGACTTGAGGTCACACGCCGGCTGCTGCTGACCGGTCTCGGGGATCGAGGCGATATCGAACGTCGGCAACAGGTGCACCGTGTTCAGCCCCGCCTGCGCCAGCGACCGCAGATGCTTGGTCCCGTTCCCCTCGTCCGCGAACGCCAGGTAGGTCCCGCGATGGGCCGCCGGCACCGAGGGGTCGTTGATCGAGAAGTCCCGCACGTGCAGTTCGTAGATCGTCGAGTCGACCGCCCGCGCGAGCTTCGGCGACGGTGTCTGCGACCACAGTTGCGGTTTACCAGCGGCCGCTTCGAGATTCACCGCCACCGAGTACGCCGAATCGGTGCTGAGCGCGAGCGAGTACGGGTCGGTGACGACGTTGGTCTCCACCTTGCCGGTGCTCGGCGCGTAGACCTGCACCTCGAACCGGTACAGGGCGTTCTCCCAGCTCCGCCGCCCGTCCGCCGACCACGAGCCGTCGTTGTTGCGCTGCATCGCGATCCGCTGCGATCCGAGCAGCAGCGTCACGTTCTGCGCGGTCGGCGCCCACAGGTCGAACCGGGGAGTCCCGCCACGCCACGTCACGCCGTACGAGCGACCGGCCGCGGCGCCGTACACGTCATCCAGTACTCCGGGAATCTGCACCCCGGTCGCGTCGAGCAACCGCCCGGCGTCGTCGTACTGCGCGAGCCCGAGCTGCCCGGTGAGGATCTTCTTCGCATCACCACGATCCAGCCTCAGCGCCACATACCCGGCGAGCGCGGGGAACTTGGCCAGCACCTTCGGCGGGATGCCGTTGGGATCGACGCGGAGCCCGGCCGACGTACCACCGATGTCGTCGGCGTCGATCGCGAGCGACCCGGTCGGCGACCAGTGCAGCCGCCAGCGCGACCGCTCGGGATGCGCGACCGCCGGTACCGCGAGCAGGTCCTTGCCGAGCCAGTACGCCTTGGCCTGCTTGAGATCCGGCTGGGCGCCCGGCTTGGACGTCGTCACCGTGAGCACGTGGGTCGCGAGGACGTACGAGAACGTGACGACGAGTCCGTCACCGGGAACGGTGATCGGGATGTTGCCGCCGGTCGGGCTGCCGCCCGCGCCGTAGCTCTCGTCCCACGACAGGCCGTGTGCGACTTTCGCCTCATAGCTGCCTGCTCCGATCTTGCTCGTCGACCAGGTGAACGTGCCGTCGCCATCCTGGTCGGTCAGCCAGGGGCGCATGCAGTCGGGTGACCAGTCGGCCGGGCAACCGAGCTCCGACTGGAACGAGCCCGGCACGGTGACGATCGGCCCTTGCGCGTTCGAGGTGACGAAATGCCGTCCGTGTTCGTAGTAGAAGGTGACCGGCGTGGCCGGCGCGGTGTAGGAGATGTTGGCGCCGTTGAGGATGCCGCCGGCACCATAATTCTCGTCCCAGGCCTTGTTGATCGCAGCCTTGTACGCATGCTCGCCGGCCGGGATCGTGTAGGTGCCCTTCCAGACCTGGTCCTTCGGGTTCAGCGTCAGCTGCGCCTGGTCGCAGTCGGGCGACCAGTCCGCCGGGCAGCCCATCTCGCTGTTGTGGTCGCCTGGCACGCTGACGTTGGCCGGCTGGGTGACCGGGTCCTCGCCACCGCCTCCGCCACCAGGGGGAGCCGGGGCGTCACCGACGATCCCGTACGACCCGGAGACCGAGTAGTTGCCAGAAGCATCCTTCAGCACCGCGCGGTACTCGAGCAGCGTCCCCTTCGGCAATCCGCTGACATCGTGGAACACCCGGTACGGCGCGTTGTCGTCCGAGCCGAGGCGCTGCCAATTCGTAGTACCGACTGGGCGGTAGCCGAAGGTGACGGTGACCGGCGTGTTCTCCGGTACGGCCGCTGCGATCTCAGCGCGGCCGCCGACGGCTGCGCCCGGCTCCGGGGAGCTCATGTAGACCGGGGGAGCCGCATGGCGGCGCGGTAGTTGCTCCGTCGCCCTATAGACCAGAACGGACAGCGGCGGCACGGTGACGACGACCCGGCCCTCTTCGTCGGCTCGGAGCTGCTTTCCGCCGCCGTAGATCCACCTGAACCGGCCGTCCTTCATGTACGTCGGAACGGGCGCCGTCTTCGCCGTCGTCGCGTTGTTCGCGACCACCAGGTACTCCGTGTTGTCCGTCCCGAACCGGCTGAAGGCGTAGAGCCCGTCGGCGTTGGACGAGTAGCGGTGCACCTGGGTGCCGTCGGCAAGCGCTGGGTACTGCGCCCGCAGCTTCTGCAGCGCCGCGATGTGCTTGTACATCGGCGCGTTGGTGTTGAAGCTGTCCTTGCTGCCGATCGTCGTCGTACCGGTGCCGTCGACGACCTCGTCGTCGGCGTAGTCGGCGGTCTGCGTCGCGAACATGTCCTGCCGCGCGTCCTTGTCGCCGCCCGGTCCGGTGAAGCCCTGCTCGTCGCCGTAGTAGACCACCGGCTGGCCACGGGTCAGGAACATCAGCGAGTGGGCCAGCTGGTCCCTGGCGAGCAGCTCGCTGCCGTTGGCGCCGTCCTGCTTGAGGAAGGTGCCGACGCGGCCCATGTCGTGGTTGCCGAGGAAGGTCGGCAGTTGGTAGGCGTTCGAGTCGGTGTCGGTGTAGTAGTCGTCGTCCGCGTAGAAGTCGCGCAGCTTGGTGCTCGGGTCGCCCTTGGCGAAGGAGACCGCGCTCTGCTGGAACCCGAAGTCGAGCGTCGCCTGCAGGGCGCCGCTGGTGGTGTAGGTGGACATGAACCTCGGGTTGGCGTCGGCCACCTCGCCGAACATGAAGAAGTCCTTGCTGCCCTTGGCCTTCGCGGCCGCCAGGATCGCGGGCGAGAACTTCTGCCAGAACTCCAGGTTGACGTGCTTGACGGTGTCGATCCGGAAGCCGTCGATGCCGAACTCGGCCCAGGTCTTGTAGACGTCGATCAGGCCGTCGCGGACCTTCGGCTGCTCGGTGAACAGGTCGTCCAGCCCGATGAAGTCGCCGTACTCGGAGGATTCGCCGGCGAAGGTCGAGTCGCCCCGGTTGTGGTAGAGCGTCGGGTCGTTCAGCCAGGCCGGCACCTTGACCGTCGTATCGGCCGGGTTCTTGAAGATCGGCACGTTGGGGAACGACGTCTGCGCGTCCAGCGGCGGGAACGTGTCGCCACCGGCGTACTGCTTGTCGTCGAAGACGTTGCCCTGGGCATCCTTGTACGGCGAGGTCGACTTCGGGATGTAGCCGTACTGGCCGGACTGGTAGGCGATCACGTCCGCGGTGTGGTTGGTGATGACGTCGAAGAAGACCTTCATCCCCTTCTTGTGCGCCAGCGTGATCAGCTGCTGCATATCCGCGTTGGTGCCCAGGTGCGGGTCGATCTGGGTGAAGTCGGTGATCCAGTAGCCGTGGTACCCGGAGCTCGCGTTGACGCCCTCGCCCTGGACCGGCCGGTTCTTGAACGACGGGGTCAGCCAGATGGACGTCGTACCGAGGGACTTGATGTAGTCGAGTTTCTGCATCACGCCGGCCAGGTCGCCACCGTGGTAGAAGCCCTTGTCGGCCGGGTCGAGGCCGGTGGCCAGCCGGTCACCGGTGAGGCCGCCGGCGTCGTTGGCCTTGTTGCCGTTCGCGAACCGGTCGGCCATCAGGAAGTAGAAGCGTTCCTTGGTCAGGTCCTGGCGCAGGCTCGGCGAGGCGAGCGCCTTGTCGGCCGCGGTGACCCCTGCTCCAGCCAGGTCCACCGGCTTCACCGAGACGACATGGCTCGTGTCGTCGTAGCTGAACTGGACCTTGGCAGGCCCCTCCAGCCGCAGCGGGATGTTGGCGCCGTTCAGCACGCCTCCGGCACCGTAGTTCTCGTCCCAGCCGCCGTTGACGGTCACCTTGTACTCGTAGCTGCCCGCCGGCACGTCGAAGATCCGCCCGTACTGCGAACCGCCGCCGTGCACCAGCTCGCTCTGCGCACACGAGGGCGACCAGTCGGCCGGGCACCCCACCTCGCTCTGCAGGGATCCGGCGACCGTGATCACCCGATCCGCGGCTACTCGGGCCGGCGCCGGTGTCGCAGTACCGAGACCGAGCGCGATCACAGCCGTGGCCGCGACAACAGCGGTCACCCGAGCATGGGCATGGCGCAACGTGAACATCCGGAACCCCTCCCAAGACAGAACAATCTGCCCGGACGCTAACCCGCCCTCCACCACGAAGGAAGACCCAGAAGGTCGCGGTCAGGTGACGGGAGTCCAGAGCGCCGAGACCGGCAAGGCCGCGATATTCGGCCCGAACCGCGTCGCCTCAGGCGCTGTATGCAGCAACACCCCGAAATGAAACCGGTCGCCGAGCCGGTCAGCCAGGTACCGGAGCCCCCGAAGATCAGTGCTGGACGGTGTGCTCGTCGCCTTGACCTCGATCCCCACCACCCGACCGTCCGGATGCTCGAGAACCAGATCCACCTCAGCGCCGTCACGGTCGCGAAAGTGCCACAAGGACGGCGTCTCGGTCGACCAGGTCAGCTGCTTGCGGATCTCGTTGGCAACGAATGTCTCCAGCAGTTGCCCGAAAGGCCCACCGATTCGATCGGTCGTCGAACTGGAGGCGCGGATCAGGTGGGCAGCGAGCCCGGTGTCGGTCATCACCAGCTTCGGTCGCCTGATCACCTTCTTGCTCAGGTTGGTCGACCAGGCGGGGATTCGTTCGATCAGGAAAGCCTGCGCCAGCACTGCGAGATACCCGTCGACAGTCCGGCCGGGAAGCCCCAAGTCGTTGGCGACGGCGCTGACATTCAGTTCGTTGCCGGTTCGGGTCGCACACAGTTGCAACAGTTTGGGGATCTCGGCGAGATGCTCGACAGCGGAGATGTCCCGGATCACCGACTGGGTGATGGTTGTCAGATAACTCTTGAACCAGTGAGTGCGTCGTTGCTGCGAGCGGTTGATGATCTCTGGGTAACCGCCGGTGACGATTCGGTCGACGATCTGCTGTCGTGAGGTCGCGCCGTTCCGGACCAGTTCCACCGGCGACTCGAACAAGACGTCGACGAAGGTGTCCCTGACACCGTCAAGTTCTCCTTGCGAGAAAGGCCACAGGTCGATCGTCTCCACGCGGCCGACCAGCGAGGCGGCCATGTCCGGAGCGGACAAAAGCCGCGATGAGCCCGTGAGGACGAAACGTCCCGGCCGCCGGTCTCGATCGACCGCCGCCTTGATGGCCCGAAAGAGCCGTGGCTCCAGTTGCGCCTCGTCGATGACGAAGGTGTCGACGGGACGGCTGACGAAGTTCCGGATGTCTTGCCGGGCAGCCTCGAGGATCGGCTCGTCATCCAGCGACACGAAATCGTGTGAGCCCGGATACTCGATCCGCTGTGTCAGGGTTGTCTTGCCGGCCTGCCGAGGGCCGTTGATGACGACCACCGGAGTGTCGGTCAGCGCTGCCTGCACGATTGCGGCAGCACTTCGGTTGAGTAGCGTCATGCGACAGATCTTACCGCGAATCCGTCGGTAGCGCTGTTGCGAATCTGTCGGATCTTCTGTTGCGGATCCGTCGGGATCGGTGCTGCGGATTTGTCGAACCGCTCGTTGCGGATCTGTCCGGGGGTGTGTTGCGGATCCGTCCGGTCAGGTGACCAGGCCGGGGAGGGTTTCCTCGATCGGGGTGGTGAGGACGGCGGTGGCCTCTTCGTCGTACGGGGTGGGTTCGGCGTTGAGGATGATGAGGGGGATGCCGGCTCGGAGGGCCAGGTCGCAGAGGCCGGCGGCTGGGTAGACCTGCAGGGAGGTGCCGATCGCGAGGAAGAGGTCGGCTTCCTGGGTCGCCTTGGTGGCGGCGTCGAGGACGGTCTGGTCCAGGGATTGGCCGAAGGAGATGGTGGCCGACTTGAGGATGCCGCCGCAGACCTCGCAGGCGGGATCGGGGTCGCCTGCTTCGAGGCGGGGGAGGACGTCGGCCATCGGGATGCGCCGGGCGCAGGTGAGGCAGTCGACGTACCAGACGGTGCCGTGCAGTTCGTGGACGAACGCGGGGGAGGAGCCGGCTTTCTGGTGCAGGCCATCGACGTTCTGGGTGATCAGGCCTGTCAGGCGGCCCTGGCGTTCCAGGTCGACGAGGGCCCGGTGGCCGGCGTTGGGCTCGGCGTCCCACGCGGCTGCCACCCGGCGGAACTTCCACGCCTCGGCGCGAACCTCGGCCGAAGCGACGTACTCGTCGATGTCGAACATCGCCTGCGCGGCGGGATTCCTCGTCCACAGGCCCTGCGGACCGCGGAAGTCGGGGATCCCGGAGGCGGTGGAGATCCCGGCGCCGGTCAGTACGGCGATCCGCTGGGCCTTCGAGACGAGGTCGGTCACGCCCCCGAACGTAGCGCCTTCCAGTCCGCAGCCAGTACCGACATCACGATCTCGTCGACCCATTCGCCGTCCCAGCGCAGTGCGTGGCGGCGAACGCCCTCGGTGACGAAACCAGCCTTCTCGTACGCCCGCTGGGCTCTCGGGTTGAACGCGTACACGCCGAGCTCGATCCGGTGCAGCCCGAGCTCCTCGATCCCGTACCCGACGATCAGCCGGGTCGCCTCGGTGCCCAGCCCGCGGCCCTGGCCGGCCGGGCCGATCAGGATCCGGAAGTTGCAGCTCTCGTCCTGAGGACTCCACTCGTTCAGCACGGCCTCGCCGACCACTGCACCGCTCACCTGGTCGACGATCGCCAGATCCAGCCGGTCAGTCTGCTCACCCCTGGTCCGGTACCACTTGCGAGCCGCCTCCTCGCCGATCTCCCCGCGACTCCCGGTGAACCGGACCACTTCAGGGTCGTCCATCGCGACCTGCAGAGCGGGGTAGTCATCCTCGACCAGCGGTCGCAGCTCAACCAGGTCACCCGTCAGCGTCGGCTTGTAAGCAAAGTCAGTCACGCTGCGCAGTCTCGCAACACGGAGGCAGGGGCGGCCAACGGTTTTAGCTGAGGCGGCGTACGACGTACTGGTCGTCCTCGGCTGAGACGAGCTCCTGGGAGCGCATCCGGCACCAGGCGGGGATGTCGGTGGCGGCGGCCGGGTCGTCGGCGAGGACGGTGATGGTTTCGCCGATCGCTAGCTGGGGGAATGCCTGGGCCAGCTTGATCACCGGGAGCGGGCAGAGCATGCCGCGGCAGTCGAGCGTCACATCCCCACCTCCGCCCGGATCCGCCGCACGATGCCGGGCAGTACGGTCGCGAAACGGTCGACCTCGGCATGCGTACTGGTCCGGCCGAGCGAGACCCGGACGTTGCCATGGGTCAGCACCCCCATCGCCGCGAGCACGTGCGACGGGCGCAGTGTGCTCGCAGTACAGGCTGATCCGCTAGACACGGCGAAGCCCTCGGCGTCCAGGGCGGTCACCAGCGCCTCGCCGTCGACGTACAGGCAGGAGAAGGTGAGTACGTGTGGCAGTCGGTCGACCGGGTCGCCTACCACCTCGACGTCCGGGATGTCGGTCGCGACCCGGCGCCGCAGCTCGTCGATCCAGGCCCGGTGCTGCTGGTTGAGCTCATCCGCCTCTTGTAGGCGTGCCTGTAGGGCAGCGGCGGCAGCCAGGGCCGCGGGGACGTTCGGGTGGCCGGGGGAGAGGCCGTCCTCCCGCTCATCCACAGGCCAGCTCGGTGCCAGCCGCGTCCCCTTCCGTACTGCCAGGAGCCCGACGCCTGCCGGCCCACCCCACTTGTGCGCACTGGCGGTCAACGCAGACCAGCCAGCCGGTACTACGTCATGCGCGACGGAGGCGGCGCCATCCACGAAGAGCGGGACCCGGGCAGCCGCGCAGAGCTCGGCGATCTCCGCAATGGGCTGGCGGGTGGCCACCTCGTGGTTGGCGGACTGCAAGGCGGCGACGGCTACACCCGGTTGCCTGATGCGCTCGGCGAAGGCGTCCACGTCAACCCGCCCGAGACTGTCGACGGCCACCTCGTGCGTAGTACCGGCTGCTGCGGCTGCATGGAGCACTGCGGAGTGCTCGACGGCGGAGTGCACGACCACGTCGCCGACCCGGCGGCGGGCGGCGGTCACAGCGAGCAATCCGGCGTGGATCGCGGCGGTCCCGGAGGTCGAGAAGAACAGCTCGTCGACCCGCACTCCGAGGCCTTCGGCAAGGACCGCGCGGGCGTTGTCGAGCAGCAGCCGGGCGGTCCGTCCTTCGTGGTGCAACCGGGCCGGGTCGGCCCACCCGGAATCCAATGCCGACAGCAACACTTCCCGCGCCGCGGGATGCAGTGGTTCCGCTGTCGCGGCATCTAGGTACGCACGGGTGGTCACACGGGAAACGCTAAGCCCTACCTATGCGCAGAACGCGGGAAGGTGTCCAGTAGTGTTCTGTCGTCAGTCTCACCTGGGAAGGGAAAGGCGCCCCGTGGGTTCGAACGGCACGCCCGGAGTGGTGCGCGCAGCAGGTCTGAAGAGGGCCCGCGCCGCGGTACGTCCGGCGAAGCGACGCCTGCTGGTGGCGACGTCAGTAGCGGTGGGCACGTTGGTGCTGACCGGCTGCTCGACGGAGACCACCGAGCAGTGGAAACGACTCGGTCTGCCCCCGGGCGCATCCGACCGTACCGAGGCGATGAGAAGCCTCTGGATCGGCGCCTGGATCGCCGCCCTGATCATCGGCGTCCTCACCTGGGGCCTGATCCTCTACGCGTCGGTCCGGTTCCGCCGCCGGAACGAGGACGCGCCGCGGCAGACGCGCTACAACCTGCCGCTCGAGGTGCTCTACACCCTCGCGCCGTTCGCGATCATCGGCGTGCTCTTCTTCTACACCGTCGAGCACGGCAACAAGATCACCGAGATGTCGGACAACCCGGCGCACACGATCAACGTGGTCGGCCAGCAGTGGCAGTGGACCTTCAACTACAAGGAGACGGTCGACGGGAAGGAAGGGGTCTGGGAGACCGGCACCCTGGACAACCCCGCGACGCTGTGGCTGCCGGTGGGCGAGTCGGTGCACTTCGACCTGACCTCGCCGGACGTCATCCACTCCTTCTGGGTGCCCGCGTTCTACTTCAAGCTGGACGTCATCCCGGGCCGTGCCAACAAGCTCGAGCTGACCCCGACCAAGACCGGCACCTTCGCGGGTAAGTGCGCGGAGCTGTGCGGTCTGTACCACAGCCGGATGATTTTCACCGTCAAGGTGGTCACGGCCGACGAGTACCAGGCGCACCTCAGGGAGCTGGCCGCCAAGGGCCAGACCGGCGCAGCTACCGGTGGCTCGGATGCGACCACCATTCCCGGCCACGGGGAGCAGGAGGGCGAGAAGTGACGGACATCGCCGAACGCACGGGCGCCATCGGTGCCGCGACCGCGCTGCCGAGGCGGCGCACCAAGGGCCAGATCGCGGTCAAGTGGCTCACCACCACCGACCACAAGCTGATCGGTCACCTGTACCTGATCACCTCGTTCGTCTTCTTCCTGATCGGCGGCGTGATGGCGCTGCTGATCCGCGCCGAGCTGGCCAAGCCGGGTCTGCAGATCGTGAACGAAGAGGTCTACAACCAGCTCTTCACGATGCACGGCACGATCATGCTGCTGCTGTTCGCGACGCCGCTGTTCGTCGGCTTCGCGAACGTGATCATGCCGGTCCAGATCGGTGCCCCCGACGTCGCGTTCCCGCGGCTGAACATGTTCAGCTTCTGGCTGTTCCTGTTCGGCGGCCTGATCACGATCAGCGGCTTCTTCACGCCGGGCGGTGCGGCTGACTTCGGCTGGTTCGCCTATGCGCCGCTGTCGAACGCGGTCCGCTCGCCGGGGATCGGCGGTGACCTGTGGATCATGGGTCTGTGGATGGCCGGTCTGGGCACGATTCTCGGTGCGGTCAACTTCGTCACCACGGTCATCACCATGCGGGCACCCGGGATGACGATGTTCCGGATGCCGATCTTCACCTGGAACATCCTGGTGACGTCGATCCTCGTGCTGATCGCCTTCCCGATCCTGGCCGGCGCGCTGCTGATGCTGGAGGCGGATCGAGCCTTGGGGGCTCACGTCTTCGACGCGGCCAACGGCGGGCCACTGCTGTGGCAACACCTGTTCTGGTTCTTCGGGCATCCCGAGGTCTACATCATCGCGCTGCCGTTCTTCGGCATCATCACCGAGATCCTGCCGGTCTTCAGTCGCAAGCCCGTCTTCGGCTACATCGGTCTGGTCGGCGCGACACTGTGGATCGCGGTCCTCTCGGTGGCGGTGTGGGCCCACCACATGTTTGTCACGGGCGCGGTGAACCTACCGTTCTTCTCCTTCATGACGTTCTTGATCGCGGTGCCCACCGGGGTGAAGTTCTTCAACTGGATCGGCACCATGTGGGGCGGCTCGGTGTCCTTCGACACCCCGATGCTGTGGTCGGTCGGCTTCCTCACCACCTTCCTGTTCGGCGGCCTGACCGGCGTCATCCTGGCGTCGCCGGCGTTGGACTACCAGCTGTCCGACTCGTACTTCGTGGTGGCGCACTTCCACTACGTCGTCTTCGGCACGGTGGTGTTCGCGATGTTCGCGGGCTTCTACTTCTGGTGGCCCAAGATGACCGGCCGGATGCTCGACGAGAAGCTCGGCAAACTGCACTTCTGGCTGCTGTTCATCGGCTTCCACACGACGTTCCTGGTGCAGCACTGGCTGGGCGTCGAGGGGATGCCGCGCCGCTACGCGTCGTACGGGGCGAACGAGGGCTTCACCACGCTGAACGAGGTCTCCAGCGTCGGCGCCTTCATCCTCGGCCTGTCGATGCTGCCGTTCTTCTACAACGTCTACAAGTCGCGCAAATCGCCGCTGGTCGGCGTCGACGACCCGTGGGGCTGGGGCCGCTCGCTGGAGTGGGCGACCAGCTCCCCGCCGCCGCGGCACAACTTCGTCAGCCTGCCGCGGATCAGGTCGGAGAGCCCCGCCTTCGACCTGCACCACCCGGAGATCGCGATGGCGGAGTATCCGGACAGCGGTGCTCCTCGGGACAACCTGCTGGACGCCGGCGAGGACCAGGGCCGGGTCGAGAACCTGGAACGCAACATCGCGGCCGGTACCGGCGCGGACGGAGAGGGTAAGGCATGAAGGCGGAGGCCTGGGTCTTCGGCATCCTGACGGTGTTCGTCCTGATCGTGACGCCGATCTACTGGATCATGTCGGAGGACCCCACCGGCACCACGGCGCTGGTGATGACGTTCTTCCTGTCGCTGCTGGTCGCCTTCTACCTGAGTGTCACCGGCCGCCGGATGGACGCCCGTCCGGAGGACCGCAAGGAAGCCGAGATCGCCGACGGAGCCGGTGAGCTGGGCTTCTTCCCGCCGTACTCGTGGTGGCCGCTGTGGTGCGCCGCCACGCTGTCGGTGATCGTGCTCGGCATCGTCTTCGGCTGGTGGCTGTTCATCGTCGGCACCGCGATCGGCATCGTCACCCTGAGTGGCTGGGTGTTCGAGTACTACCGTGGTGATCACGCTCACTGAGTGCCCGCTGAGTAAACTTTTCCGGCTCGCCGGACGTCATCAGTACAGCGGGCCGTGGGCTCCGCCGTACTGGTGACGACTTCAGTGCGTGGGTATGACCGACCGGCGAGCTAGGCTTTGGCCGGCGGCTGATCGTTACACAGGGGAGCTCAGGGTGTTGAGTAGTACGGTCCGTAAGCACGGCCTGGCCGTGGCCGGGATCTGCGCGATGCTGCTCGTCGGCACCGCCTGCAGCGACACGAAGGCGGCCGATCCAGCACCGTCCACGGGTAACAACCCGTCGAGCGGCAGCAGCTCCGGTACTCCGGGCGCCTCCACGACGCCAGGCGCGAGCACGACGCCGTCCGACGACCCGGCGGCCGCGGGCGTCCAGATCGTCCCGGCCAAGGGCGCCTCCGCGGTCCGCCCGGACAAGCCGGTCACCGTGACCAGTACCGGTGGCGAGCTGTCCGGCGTGACGCTGAAGGACTCCAACGGCGGCAAGGTCGACGGCACGCTCAACGACGACAAGTCGGTGTGGACGTCCGGGTCCGGGCTGAAGCCGGGAGCGAAGTACACGCTGACCGGTACGGCGAAGGGCACCGACGGCGCCAGCATCCCGATCAGCTCCAACTTCAAGACGCTGGCCGCGTCGGGCAACCTGAAGGCCTCGGTGGCCCCGCTGGACGGCGAGACCGTCGGCGTCGCGATGCCGGTGCAGATCTTCTGGAACAACCCGGTCAAGGACCGCGCCGCCGTCGAGAAGCGCCTCAAGGTGACCACCTCGGTCCCGGTCGAGGGCAGCTGGCACTGGATGAACAGCAAGCAGGTCAACTACCGCCCCAAGAACTACTGGCCGGCCGGCGTCAAGGTCTCGGTCGACATCGACACCCAGGGCGTCAACGCAGGCGGCAACATCTGGGGCTCCGCGAGCCGCAAGATCGACTTCACCATCGGCAAGTCCGTCGTGACCAAGATCGATGTCAAGAAGCACACGATGACCGTCGTGATCAGCGGCAAACTCGCCCGGACGATCCCGATCACCGCAGGCAAGGACGGCTTCACCACCCGCAGTGGCACGAAGGTCATCATGGAGAAGTTCAAGACCAAGCGGATGGACGCCGCCACTGTCGGGATCAAGCCAGGCGATCCGGACTACTACAACATCAGCAACGTGCAGTGGGCCCAGCGGGTGACGAGCTCCGGCGAGTTCATCCACGGCGCTCCCTGGTCCACCGGCAGCCAGGGCAGTGCCAACGTCAGCCACGGCTGCGTCGGGATGAGCCTCAAAGACGGCCAGTGGTACTTCTCCCAAACCCTCCGAGGCGACCCCGTCGTAGTCACCGGCACAACCCGCGGCATGGAGCCCGGCAACGGCTGGACCGACTGGAACGAAACCTGGGCCAAGTACAAAGCCGGCTCAGCCCTCGCCTGACCCCAGCTCCCAACAGCAGCCGACCGCTCCCCGGTCGGCTGCTGTTTTGTGTACAACCCCAACGCCTGCCCAACCACTCGCCACCCCACGCCGGCTCAGCGGGCTGAGGCCTGGCTACTCAGGTACAGAACACCGTCTGCAAGAGCTTGCTCAGGGCTTTTGGGAACTCCACAGCTGGGTCGATTGCGGCGTCTCCGATGGTCACCGAGGCGGTCAGGGTTCGGCTGCCATCGGGGGAGCTGTACATGAGGGCTCCGTAGCCGCCGGGTGGGCTGCCGTTGTGTTGGTAGACCGTGCCGCCGCATTGCGGGCCAAGGTCTTGGACGAACAGGCCGAAGCCGTAGCCGAGTTTTCCGTGAGGGTCGCGCATCTGGGCCAGTAGCGGGGCCGGGAGGAGTTTGCCGGTCATCAGGGCGGTGATGAAGGTGCGGAGGTCCTGGGTGGTCGAGATCAGGTCGCCGGCGCCTGCCAGGAGGGAGAGGTTCTGGCGGGTGACGTCGACCGTCTGCCATTCGCCGGCGGCCTGGTAGCGGTAGTAGCCGTGGGCGTGCGGTCCGGGGAGTTGCGTTCGGTTGCCTGGGACCACGGTGCCGCGCAGTCCGAGCGGACGCAGGATGCGGTGCTGCACCTCGTCGACGTACGAGTGGCGCGTGATCTTCTCGATCAGGAGTAGAGCGAGCGTGTAGTTGGTGTTGGAGTAGTTCTGGTCCGTCCCCGGTGCGAAGCGCGGTGGCTTGGACAACGCGTACCGGACGAGCTCCTCCGGCCGGTAGCTGCGGAACCGGTTGTCGACCCACGCCTTGCCTGCCGCGGGGATCCCCGGCGTGACGGTCCCGTCGTCGTAGTACTCGCCGGTGTAGTTGAACAACCCGCTGGTGTGCTGCAGCAGCATCCGTACGGTGATCCGCCGGTCCAGGCCGAGGTGGGGCAGGTAGCTCGCCACCAAGGCGTCGAGGCCGATCTTGCCTTCGGCGACGAGCTGCAACACCACGGTCGCGGTGAAGGTCTTGGTGACGCTGCCTGCCCAGAAGCGCCCATCCGTCGGCGGCTTCGCGCTCTCGCCCAGCTTCCGTACGCCGGCCCTACCAACCCAGTCGCCCCGTTGGCCGTGCACCCGCAGCTGGACCCCGGCGAAACCGGCGTCGACAATCGCCTGGGCAGCCTCCTGCAAGTCCGGCCGTCCCACAGCAGCCTCCGGTTCGCCGGTTGCGACTGCCATCCCAGGTGCGGTCATTCCGGCCAACAGCGCGACCGCCAGCGCCGTACTGCCCGCTCGTTGGAAGAACTTGTCCTGGAACGTCTTACGCGGCCCCGAGGCCGCGATCGCTGAAGT
Source organism: Streptomyces sp. SID13031 (assembly GCF_010548305.1). Classification (GTDB taxonomy): domain Bacteria; phylum Actinomycetota; class Actinomycetes; order Propionibacteriales; family Kribbellaceae; genus Kribbella. Next base: position 72,142 of record NZ_JAAGLV010000023.1, on the reverse strand, counting down.
GATCATGGCTGCCACGATGGCCAACTGCCCTGACATCGGCCCGCCACCGTCCTGACATGGCCTCAGCGGTGCGCCGGAAAGACGAAGGCCCCGGCGAATTCGCCGGGGCCCTCGGATTCAACGCTGTGCTCAGTGGTGCGGTGTTACCTCGTGCGAAGTGCTCTCGTCGAGTTCGGCCGTGTCGGTGGTGCCCTCCACTGCCTCGTGCTCGTCGTGGCGACCGTGCGCGTGAGCCTCCTCGATCTCTGCTGCCGTCGGCTTTTGGACCGCGTCGGCGAAGTAGAACTTGGAGAGCCGGGCGCGCACCTTGGTGATTGCTCGCTTCGGGGCCCGTACGCCGTTGTCGTCCGTTTCCGGGCCGACCTCCAGCGGGAGGAGCCGGTCGCGAGCGGTGAGCTCGTACGCCTCGTAGTTCGAGATCGGGGTGTGCTTCTCGTAGTACTCGCCGTCCGGGGTACGGACGATGATGCCCGACTCGAGGCCGTGCAGGATCCGGTCGGTGTCCGCGCGCTGCAGGGAGATCGCGATCCGGCGAGTTGCCCAGAACGCGAGCACCGGGCCGATGAAGACCGCGAACCGCAGGAACCAGGTCACGTTGTTCAGCGATACCCCGAAGTGGGTGGCGACCAGGTCGTTGCCACCGGCGATCCAGAGCAGTCCGTAGAACGTGATGAACGCGGCGCCGATCCCGGTCCGGGTCGGCATGTTGCGCGGCCGGTCCAGCAGGTGGTGTTCGCGCTTGTCGCCGGTGATCCAGCCTTCGATGAACGGATACAGGGCGACCAGGGTGACGAACGCCGGCGGGATGATGAGCGCCGGTATCAGCAGGTTCCAGCTGAGCGTGACGCCCCAGAAATGACTCTCAAATCCCGGCATCAAGCGCACGGAGCCCTCCAGCCAGCCCATGTACCAGTCGGGCTGGGAGCCTGCGGTCACTTCGGCCGGGTTGTACGGGCCGTAGAGCCACACCGGGTTGATCTGCAGCAGTGCGCCCATCAGGGCGGTGATGCCGAAGACGACGAAGAAGAAGCCACCGGCCTTGGCCATGTAGACCGGCATCAGCGGGTAGCCGACGACGTTCTTCTCGGTCCGGCCGGGACCCGGGTACTGCGTGTGCTTGTGGTAGACGACCAGGAACAGGTGCGCTGTGACCAGGGCGAGGATCAGGCCCGGGATCAGCAGCACGTGCACGGTGAAGAACCGCGAGACGAAGTCGTCACCGGGGAACTCGCCACCGAAGATGAAGAAGGTCAGGTAGCTGCCGACGATCGGTGACGCCTGGATCATGCCCTGGGTGATCCGCAGACCGGTACCGGACAGCAGGTCGTCCGGCAGGCCGTACCCGATGAAGCCCTCGATGATGCCGAGGAACAGCATCCCGAAGCCGATCACCCAGTTCAGCTCGCGCGGCTTGCGGAACGCGCCGGTGAAGAAGATGCGGAGCAGGTGGACCATCATCGAGGCGACGAACAGCACCGCCGCCCAGTGGTGGATCTGCCGCATCAGCAGGCCGCCGCGGATGTCGAACGAGATGTCCAGCGTCGAGGCGTAGGCCTCCGACATGTGCAGGCCCTTGAGCAGGCTGTACGAGCCCTGGTACTCGACGTCGGCCATCGACGGCCGGAACCAGAAGGTCAGGAACACACCGGTCAGCAGCAAGATGATGAAGCTGTAGAGCGCGATCTCACCGAGCATGAAGGACCAGTGGTCCGGGAACACCTTGCGAAGGTTCTTCTTGCCGAGCTTCCCGATGCCCAGACGGTCGTCGACCCACTTGACCGGCGGGGGAAAGTCTTTCTCAGACACGGTTGTCACCCTCGTTCCCAGAAGCTCGCGCCGACCGGCTCGTTGAAGCCGCTCTGCGCGACAAGGTAGCCCTCTGCGTCGACAGCCAATGGTAGCTGCGGCAACGGACGGGCAGCAGGGCCGAAGATGACCTTGGCGCCGTCGGCCAGGTCGAACGTCGACTGGTGGCACGGGCAGAGCACGTGGTGCGTCGTCTGCTCGTACAGGGAGATCGGGCAACCGACGTGGGTGCAGATCTTCGAGTAGCACAAGATGCCGTCGATGCCCCAGTTCTCCCGGCCGGCCGGCGTCCGGATCTTGTCCGGTGCGATCCGGACCACGATCACCGCGGCCTTGGCCTTCTCGTTCTGGTACTCGACCGCGCTCTCCTCCTCGATCGGAGCCAGGTTGGCCGGTGCCGCGTTGACCAGCTGGCCGACGACCAGGTCGGACGGCTTGATCGGGCGCAGGGTGACGTCGTTGACGACGCGGATGCCCTTGGCCCAGATGGTGGTGTAGAGGCTGCGGCCCGGCAGCGGGCCGAGGTCGCGCAGGAAGACGATGGTCGGCAGGCCGAGCAGACCCATCGCGGCGATCAGCGACCGGCGGATCATCTTCCGGCGGGTGAAGCCCGACTCCGCGACGCCCTCCTGGAAGCCCTCGATGATGTCGGCCTTCTGCGCCGGCGTGGAGTGCGCGTCGTGCCGGTCCTCGGCGATCTCGGTGTCGACCATCAGCTTCTTGGCCCACTGGATCGCGCCGGCGCCGATCAGGAACAGCGCCAGCCCGAGGGTCACCCCGAGGGTGAGGTTGTTCGCGTTACCCGTCAGCGGCCCGAACTCGAGCGTCGAGTCGCGCGGGATCGCGAAGTACGCGACGCAGGAACCCACTGTGAGTAGTCCGGCCAGGCCGAACATCGTGGAGACCTGGCGCTCGACCCGGTCGGCAGCCTTGGGGTCGATGTCCTGGATCCGCTGCTCGTGCGGCTCGATCCCCGGGTCGGGGATCGGCTCGGCCAGAACCACCTGGCTGCTGTGACCCTGGTCCCCGCTCACGGCGGGCAGGTTCGCCTTCTCGTCGCTCACTCTGCCTTCACTCCCTTGGCCTTGACGCCCTTGGCGCCGATCCAGACCGCCACGCCGACCAGCAGGCCGATTCCGACCAGCCAGCCCCACAGACCCTCGGAGACCGGACCGAGCCGGCCGAGACCGAAGCCACCCGGGTCCTTCTGCTCCTGCAGCGCGTTCAGGTACGCGATCACGTCACGCTTGTCGTCCGGCTGCAGGACCTGGTCGGAGAAGACCGGCATCTGCTGCGGGCCGGTGAGCATGGCCTCGTAGATGTGCTTGGGGTCGACGTTCATCAGCGACGGGGCGTAGCGGCCGTTCGGCAGCGCGCCACCCTTGCCGGCGAAGTTGTGGCACGCCGTGCAGTTGGTCCGGAACAGCTCGCCACCACGGGTGACCTGCTCGTCGGTGACCTTGCTGATGTCGTAGGAGTCCTCCGCCGGTACCGCCGGGCCAGGGGCGAGGGAGGCGACGTACGCCGCCAGGGCCTCGATCTCGGCTGGGGTATAAGACGGGGTCTTACGCGGGATCTGCGCGCCGGGCTGCTGGGCGGGCATCCGGCCGGTACCGACCTGGAAGTCGACCGCGGCGGCGCCGACGCCGATCAGCGACGGGCCGGCGTACTTGCCCTCGCCGTTGCCACCGCCTTCGGCGTTCAGACCATGGCAGCTCGCACAGCCGACCGCGAAGAGCTTCTTGCCCTCTTCGATCTGCTGGGACTGGGCTGAGTTGTCCGCCACCGCGTTGTCGGGGGCGAACGCGGCGTACGCGGAACCCACCGCCAGGAGGCCGAACAGGAGCACGACGAGGCCGGCTGACCGGTGCCGTCGTCGCGCGGAGAGGAAGCGCGCCGGTGACAAGGAAAGTCTCTTCTCACTCATTTGAGCAGGTAGATGGTTGCGAACAGGGCGATCCAGACCACATCGACGAAGTGCCAGTAGTACGACACGACGATGGCGGAGACGGCCTGTTCGTGGGTGAACTTACGAGCCATGTACGTCCTGGCGAGGACGAACACGAAAGCGATGAGACCGCCGGTCACGTGCAGACCGTGGAAGCCGGTGGTCAGGTAGAAGACCGATCCGTAGGGCGACGACGAGATCGTCAGGCCCTCGTGGATCAGGGTCGCGTACTCCGTCACCTGACCGGCGATGAACACCGCGCCCATCAGGTAGGTGAGGATGAACCACTCGCGCATCCCCCAGGAGCGGACGTTGCCGACCGATCCGGTCCGGCCGACCTTGCCGTGCTCGGCGGCGAAGACGCCCAGCTGGCAGGTCACCGAGGACAGCACCAGGATGGTCGTGTTGACGGCCGCGAACGGCACGTTCAACAGCTCGGTGGACGCGTCCCAGAGGGACTCCACCCCCGCTCCTGCGGCAGCGGTCGTCACCGACCGGATGGTGAAGTACGCCGCGAACAGGGCGGCGAAGAACATCAGTTCGCTCGAGAGCCAGACGATCGTGCCGACACTGACCATGCTGGGACGGTCGTGGTGTCCGTGTTCACGAGACGCTGGGAGCGCGGTTGCAGTGGCCACGGCGTCATTATGTCGGTCGAGGGATGGGACAGCACGCCCACCCCCATGCATGTCGCCGACTTCCTGTTCTTACTGTTGGAAGGTGCTTCCCCTCCACGCCGGACCAGGCGACCAGATCGAGCCGTTCACCGCGGGCAGGCTGCTGACCGCCTGGACCTTCGAACCGGTGCTACTCAGCGTGATCGTGGTCGTCGGAGCCCTTTATCTGTACGGCGTCCACCGGCTCAAGGCGCGCGGTGACAAGTGGTCGCGGGGCCGGACCTTCGCCTTCGTCGGACTCGGCCTGGGCAGCGCCGTGATCGCCACCCAGTCGGCGCTCGGCACCTACGACACGGTGCTGATCAGCGTTCACATGGCTCAGCACATGATCTTGTCGATGCTCACGCCGCTCGCGATGGCGCTCGGCGCGCCGGTGACGCTTGCCCTGCGCACCCTTCCGCAGCGGCCGCGTGGCTGGTTGCTCTCCGTATTGCATTCGGGCGTCGCCAAGGTGCTCTGCTTCCCCCTGGTGGGCTTCACACTGTTCGTCCTGAGCCCCTGGGCGCTCTACTTCAGCGGCTGGTACGACGCGACGCTGCGGTCGACCGGGTTGCACGACCTGCTGCACGTCCACTTCATCGTTGTCGGTTCGTTGTTCTTCTGGCCGCTGCTCGGCCTGGATCCGGTGCCCGGCCGGGTGATCTACCCGTTCCGGTTGATGCTGACCTTCCTGACGCTGCCGTTCCACGCGTTCCTGGGGATCACGATCATGTCGGCGAACAGGCTGATCGCGGAGGACTGGTACACGAGCTTCGGCCGCTCCTGGCCGCCGTCACCGCTGCGTGACCAGTACATCGCGGGCGGTCTGCTCTGGGGGTCCGGCGACATCGTCGGGCTGATCTTCTTCGGCGTCCTGTTCGTCCAGTGGGTGCGCCAGTCACAGCGCGAGGCCAAGCGTGAGGACCGCCGCCTGGACCGGTTGGAGGAACAGGCGCGCAGAGCCGGACAGGGTCCCCGGTAGCATTCGCCGTGTTGTCCGCATGTCCACTCGTCACAGACACAGCTTGGGATGAATCGATGAGTTCAGAGCGTCCGCTGAAGGTGCTGGTCTACAGCGACGACCGCACCACGCGGGAGTCCGTCCGGCTGTCCCTGGGCAAGCGGCCTGCCGCTGATCTGCCCGAGATCGAGTACTTCGAGTGCGCGACCGAGCCCGCCGTGATCAAGCTGATGGACCAGGGCGGCATCGACCTGGCCATCCTCGACGGCGAGTCCGTACCGGCCGGTGGGCTGGGGATCGCCCGTCAGCTCAAGGACGAGATCTTCCAGTGCCCGCCGGTGCTGGTACTGATCGGCCGCCCGCAGGACGCGTGGTTGGCGACCTGGTCGCGCGCCGAGGCGGCCGTTTCGCACCCGATCGACCCGGTCCGGCTCGCCGAGGCGACTGCCGACCTGCTCCGGCAGCGGGTCGCCAAGCTGCCCGCGACCACCTGATTCCGGCGCTGTGTCCGCCCCGCTGGATTCCCCCGCCGGTACTACGCCTGGCGGGCGTGCGCTGACCTGGCCGCAGGTGCTCAACCCGCTGCTCAGGCATGAGGATCTCGACGCCGGCGCGACCGCCTGGGCGATGGAGCAGATCCTGTCTGGCTCGGCGTCTCCCGCCCAGCTCGCGGGCTTCGTGATCGCCCTGCGCTCCAAGGGCGAGACGGTGGCCGAGGTCGAGGGCCTGGTCGCCACCATGCGCGAGTTCGCGACCCGGATCGAAGTACCGGGCCGGACGCTCGACGTCGTCGGTACCGGTGGTGATCAGGCGCACACTGTGAACATCTCCACGATGTCGGCGATCGTCGCGGCCGGCGCCGGGGCGAAGGTGCTCAAACACGGCAACCGGGCCGCGTCCTCCGCGTGTGGTTCCGCTGATGTGCTGGAGGAGTTGGGGATCCCGCTCGATCTCACAGCCGCGCAGGTCGAGGCAGTGGGCGAGAAGGCGGGGATCACGTTCTGCTTCGCCTCCGCGTTCCACCCGGCGCTTCGGCACGCCGCGGTACCTCGTCGTGAGCTCGGGGTGCCGACCACGTTCAACCTGCTCGGGCCGCTGGCCAACCCGGGCGACCCGTCGGCGCTGGCTGTCGGCGTGGCGGACGCGCGGGTTGCCGGGCTGATGGCCGGAGTACTGGCACGGCGGGGGATCGACGCGCTGGTCTTCCATGGCGATGACGGGCTCGACGAGCTGACCACGCGGACTACGTCGCAGGTATGGACGGTCGGGCGTGGGGTGGTCGAGGGACCGGAGTCGCTGGATCCGCGGGAGCTCGGGATCGCGCCGGCGCCGGTCGAGGCATTGCGGGGTGCGGACGCGGCGTACAACGCGAAGGTCGCCCGGGCGCTGCTGGATGGCGAGACGGGCCCGGTGCGCGACGTCGTCCTGCTGAACGCCGGTGCGGCGCTGGCCGCGCACGAGGGAAGTACCGGTCCGTTGGTCGCGCGGATCCGCACCGGGATGGACCGGGCGGCCGAGGCGATCGACTCCGGCGAGGCGAAGAACGTGCTGGATCGCTGGATCGCTGCTTGTGCCGAGGTTCGCTCTTAGGGCTTCGTTGCCTTGGACTTGGTGCTCGCCTCTCCTCTGGAGAGGCGAGCACGCTTGCGTCAGCGGACGATCTTGATCTCCTGGACCTTGGCGCGCCAGATCGTGATCCAGTCCGGCGTACTGCCGGCGATGTCCGCGACCACGAAGTCGGCGGTGCCGTCGCCGCGGTCGATGACGGCGGCCATCACGTTGGAGTAGGTCTCCTTCAGCTTCGGCACCTTCACCTCGACCTTGATGGTCAACTCATGGCCGGGATGCCCGTCGACCGTGATCGGCGTGTGGGTGGCCTTGCCGATGAGCTTCACGTTCGGGTCGTACAGCTCGACGATCGCCGCGGTGGCCGCCTGGATCGTGGCAGCCTTCAGCCCGGCCGGGGTGTTCGTGTACTCGATCTTCGGATCGAGCCCGCCGAAGGCGACATAGTTGCCCCAGCGCGCCCTCGCGCCGTCGTACTTGTCGTGCACGGTGAACCAGGTCGCCGCACCACCGAGCAGCCCGATCGTCTGCCCGCTCCCGTTGTCCACCCAGGCAGAACTCATCAACGGCATCGTGTCGTTGTTGAAGGCAACGATGTTCGACCCGAGCACCCGCCCCTCCGGCGGAGGCGGCGTCGTCGGAATCGCCGACGGACTGATAGTCGCCAGCGGCGTCGAACCAGCCGACGGCAACGCCACCGGCGTCACCGCGTCAGCCTTATCCCAAACCCAACGAACACCAACCCCCGCAACCACCAACGCCCCAACCACCAACCCCACAGCCCCCACCAACCGCCCCTGCCGCCCCCCACCACGCCCGGGCCCAACCACATCCACAACCCCATACCCCTCATCGCCGGACGCCCCCACACCAACCGGCACCGCCCGACCCACCTGCACCGGCGAACCAGCTTGCACTGGCGGACCCGCCTGCACTGGCGAACCAGCCTGTACCGGCGAACCGGCCTGCACTGGCGAACCGGCCTGCCCTTGCTGTCGAGGCTGCCCCTGCGGTCCCATCCGCCCTTGCAGCCCAGCCTGCGCCTGCTGCCCGGGCACCCCATAAGCCCCCGGCTGACCTCCGTACCCATACGACGCCGACTGCCCCGGCCGCCCCACAGGCCCACCCGCCCCCGCCTGCGCCCACGACCCCACCTGGCCTTGCAAACCAGCCCGCCCCTGCGGCGCAGCCTGGCCTTGCGAACCAGCGTGGCCCTGCGGTCCGGCCTGGTCCTGCGAACCAGCCTGGCCATGCGTGCCCGGACCGGACTGTGCGGCCTGCGGTCCCGGCGGGTATTGCCGACCGAAGCCACCCCACGCGTCCTGCGATGCCGACGGCCCCGCACCGCCTGCCGGTTGCCCAGGCTGGTGCTGCACACCTTGCGTCCCTGGCGGCACAGCGCCGCCCGGAACCGGCCCAGGCCTCTGTGTTCCCGGCACGGCACCGCCCGGAGCTTGCCCAGGTCGGTATGGCGAACTCTGAGATCCCGGTCCCGGTCCGTACTGCGATCTCGGGCCCTGCTGCGTGTCCTGTGGTCGTGAAGGCGGAGCGCCGCCTGCCGCCTGCGTCGGCTGTGGCGGCACGGGACCTGCGGGCTGGGTCCACTGCGGCTGTTGGCCACGCTGAGGAGCTTGCTGAACTCCTGGTCCTGGCGCAGGTCCTGGCGGCTGCTGGCGCATTGCACCCTGCTCAGGCAACGACCTCTGCCCACGATCACCCTGCTGCCGTGCGCCGTCTCGCGGTCCGCCCAATTGTGGGGTGCCTGCGTGGGGTCCGCCGGGTTGTGGGGCGCCGGTGTGAGGCCCACTGGGCTGTGCGGCGCTGCTTGGGGGGCCGCTGCGTTGTGGGGTAGTGCCCTGGGGAGTGGGGCTCTCTGGTGGGCGGGTGTGAGGGGCCGCCTCGTCCTGCGCACCCTGGGCGGGCGTTGGCTGTAGGCCCGCCTGGGGGCGTTGAGGTTGCCCGGGGGCCGTCTGGGGCTGGCCGGTGCGTGAGGGCGGTCCAGCAGACGGGCCGGGCGTAGTACGTGCTGGTGCTGGTGCTGGTGCTGGTGTGCGGCGTGGCTGCGGAGGTGGTGGTGCGGGGGCGCGCGACTGGCCGAGCAATGGGTCTGAGGCATCCAAACCGCCACCAGACGGCAGCGCCGCCGATCCGGCGTGTACCGCCGGTCCGGCCTGCGTCGGATGCCCGGCCGGAGTCGATGATTCCGAGGCAGCGGACGGTGATGGCTGGAGGCCCGCAGGGGAGGGTGGTTCTGATGGCGTCGGCGGGTGGGGGGCCGCTCCGGTTGGTGCAGGCGGTGCCGGAGGTGTGGGGCGTAGCTCTTCCGGGGCGCCTGCGGGGGGATTGGGGGTGAACCAGTCGTCTGCGGGAGGTGCGGTGCGGTCGGTTGGGGGTGGGGGCGGGGCGCTGTGGCGGGCTGGGGGGCGGGGGGTTTCGTTTTCAGCCAACGTTGATTCCCTTGTAGACCTGGCTCTCGGCCGTCCTCAGATCCGGCCGGTTGATCGGGATGTCACTGACGTAGGCGACCGCGGTGCCGTCGCCCAGGTCGAACACTGCGACAGTCAGCACCAGCACCGAGGTGACCTTGGGCGACTTCGCCGTGACGGTCTCCTGGAAGTACCAGCCTGCCTTGTCCGAACGCTCGATCGCGCCGTTGCGCAGCGCCTTGTAGCTGACCGGGATGTTGCCGTAGTTCCAGGTGTGCACCTGCCCGAGCAGTACTGCCGCCGTCGCCTTCGGGTCGCCGTTGAACGGGGTTTTGTTGCCGAGGGCGCCGACGAACATGTCCGCGTACCAGTCGTTGCTGCCGTCGAAGTCCTTCTGCAGGGTCACGTACTGACCACTGGAGTTCACCAGTTGCGGTATCAGTCGTTTGCGGTCGGACCAGCCGTTGGCCTGGCGCGGGAAGGAGATCGCGTCCGAGCTGATCCGGTTGCCCTCGTGGAGCTTCGAGTCCTTGGACTGGCCCGGCGTCGTGCCGGGCGTGCCGGCGGGGGTCGAGGCGCTGCCGGTCGGCTGCGGGCTGGAGGAGTTGGTCGGGTCGGCGGTGTTCTTGTCGCCCTGTTTGGTGATGAGCAGGATCGCCACCACGATCAGGATCACGAGCGCAATGCTGCCGCCGATGATCAGCGGCATCCTGTTCACCCCGCCACCGCCACCGCCGTTGCCGTCCTTGCGCGTCCCGCCGCCTGGCTGGTCGCCGCCCGGGCCGCCGCCACCCGGCCACGGCGAGTTCTCACCCGTCTGTTGCCCGGTGGAGGCCCACGGACCTGCCTGTTGCCCGGCTACCTGAGCGCTGCCCCACTGGTCAGTACTCGCCTGCTGCGCGGCAGAACTACCCCACTGCCCCGCGTCAGCCTCTTGTGCTCCGCCCGTGCCCCAACCATCCCCGCTGGCCGGCTGCGGGCCAGACGCGCCCCACCCCTCAGCACCGGCTTGCTGCGTACTGGACGCACCCCAACCCTCAGCACCTGCTTGGTGCGTGCCGGACGCCTCCCAGCCCCCAGCACCACTCTGCTGCGCACCGGAGCCGCCCCACCCGCCGACTCCCGCCTGCTGCGTACCAGCCGCACCCGCGCCCTCTACCTGCGGCGCGCTGGACGTGCCCCAGTTGTTGGCCCCCGCTTGCTGGGTACCGGCCGCGTCAGTGCCCTCGCTGCCAGTCTGCTGCCCGCTGGCGGAACCCCAACCCGCGGCGCCGCTCTGCTGCGCCCCGGACTCGCCCCAGCCTCCAGCACCCGCCTGCTGCGTGCCGGACGCATCGGCGCCCTGAGCACCGCCCTGCTGCGTACTGGGCGAGCCCCAAGCGCTGGTGCCTGTCTGCCAGCTACCGGAGGCGTCTGCGTTCTCAGCGCCCGTCTGGTCTGGGCTGGAGGTGCCCCAGGGGCTGGTGCTGGTCTGTTGGTCGGCAGTGGTGTGCGGTGAGGTGACTTCTTCGTCTGGCGTCACCGAAGGATCGGAGCCGCTCTGGGATGCGCCCGCTGTCGGCCCGTGGGTCGAAGCAGCCAGGTCGTCGCCGGTCGCCCACGGGTTGGTGGGCGCCTTGTTGCTAGCCGTCTGCCCGGTCTGCGACCAACCGGTAGCTGCAGCCTGAGGCTCCTGACCCCAACCGCCCGCGGCCGCGCTCTCGGCCTGCGTGCCCGTCGACTGTCCCCAACCGCCATCAGCAGGAGGAGTATCCGAGCCGCTCTCCTGCCCCCAGGTGTTGACCTGGGTGACCTCCGAGTCGCTCTCCTGCCCCCAGCTGGTGTCGGCGGGCGTGGAGTTGGGCTGCTGGGCCCGGCTGTTGTCGGCTGGTGTGGGCTCGGGTTGCCGGCCCCAGGGGCCTGGTGCGGTGTCGGGCTGGTTGCCCCAGGCGTTGGTGGGTTGGGGTGCCGAGGTGGTGATCTCTTGGGTGGTGTCGGCGTCGGGAGCCGGTGATGGGTTCTTCGGGGTCGGTGCCACGGTGGGTGGCTCGGTCCAGTTCGTCGTCGACCAGGACTCGATCTCCGGCTCGGGGTCCGGCGCCTGCACAGTACTGGTCGAGTTGGGCGCGAGCTTCAGCGTCCAACCGGTCTGCGGGGCGGGCTCGGGTTCGGGCTCATGCTCCGGTTCGGGCTCCGGGCCGACTGGCTGCGCGTTCTCCGGTACCGGGCGCTGGGTCCAGTGACCCGCGGCGGCCGATACCGCGGTGGGCGCCATCCAGGTCGACTTGGCCTTCTCAGCCGGACTCAGCTCCGCCGTCGAGGCCGGCACCGAGCTTGACCCAGCTGACGCCGAAGTAGAACTCGGGGCCGCCGACTCAGTCGGCGCAGACGCGGGACTCGAAGCCGCCGACGCCGCGGAGGCGGGCGTGGAGCTTGACGCGGGCGTGGAGGTTGGCAGCGGGGAGGATGTTGAAGGTGTCACCACCGGTGAGGAGGTGGCGGCGGTTGGGGCAGTGGATGCGGGAGTCAGGTCGCCAGGGTTGGCGCGGTCGCTGGCTGCTTGCGACGCACCGCCGGTCGCATCCGAGGTGCCGGACGCAGCGGTCTCCGGTGCGCTACCGGCGGCGTCGGCCGGGTCCTGGTCGGGGTCTTCCTTTTCGGTTTTGTTGGTCCATTGCGTCCCGTTCCACCAGCGGATGGTGTCGGGCTGTCCGGTGGGGTCCGGATACCAGCCGGCGGGAGGGTTGCTCATGCGTTCACCGTAACTTCAGCGCGTGTCAGTCAGACCGGGGGAATTCCGCCTCAGAAGCCCTGTTCCTCACCCAGGCTGAAGGCCGCTTCCAGGTCGTGCGTCGAGTACGCGCGGAAGGCGATGTGCGTCTCCGTGCTCAGTACGCCGGGCACCCGGTTGACGTGGTCGGGGATGACGGAGGCGAGGTCGTCGTGGTGGGCGACCCGGATCATCGCGATCAGGTCGAGCCCGCCGGTCACCGAGTACACCTCGCTGACGCCGGCGATCGCGGCCACCTGCTCGGCGACCTCTGGGATGCGTGCGACGTCGGCCTTGATGAACACGATCGCGGTGACCATGTCGTCCTCTCCTCGAAACCAGCCCCCTACCGCGCTGAAGCATAGTTGCCGCAGCTCCGGGCCGATCCTCACCCAGGCGCCGGACAGGCGTGACGACCGGTCAGATCTTGGGGAAGCGTGGAGCCGCCAGCACGCGATAGTTGTACGTCTGCCCGCCGGCGTGGTCGATCAGCACCCGGAACCCCGCCTCCCGGAGCACCTCGCACAGCGCCCGGACGATGATCTCCGAGGCGTTGACCACATACGAGAACAGGCCGCTCGTCACATCCTGGGTCAGCACCTTCTCGACGTACTCCGGACTGCTGGTCACCGGCGGATCCCAGTCGAGGGTGACCCCGAACGGCTCGACCGTGTTGACCCAGATGTGCGCGCCGGGCGGCAGGCCGCGCGGATCCCCACCCGGTACGACGGCCGCCGGGAACCCCATCCGGTCCAGCTCGCGCCGTACCTCCTCGGCCAGTTTCCGCCAACTGTCGATCGCCTCCTGCGGCGCCCGGTACACGGGTCCGTCGTGGAGATGCGAGGCCGTGAAGAACTGGAACGGGTCAGTCACAGGGGCAACTCTGCCTGAGAACCGGTCGATTCAGCACTCGTCTCAATCTAGACGCCGATGAGTTGGTCGCCCAGGGCGCTGCGGCGGTAGAGGAGGTAGCGGCCGTCGCGGGCGCGGGTGACGAGATTGGTTGCGTGGAGCACCTGAAGGTGCTGGGAGACCGCGCTCGGCGTGACGTCGAGCCGGCGGGCGAGCTCGATCGTCGGCAACGGTTCGTCGAGCATCCTCAACAGCACGGCGCGGGGTTGGCCGAGCAGAGCGGTCAACGCGGTGGGTCCGGTGCGCGTGGTGGCGGTGTTCAGGGTCGCCACGCCGCGACTGGGATAGGCGAGCCAGGGGGACTCGTCCGGGCTCAACGGTGGTACCGGTTTGTAGGCGAAGATCGACGGGACCAGCAGCAGACCGCGCCCGGACGCGGAGACATCGTGCTTGCCGAGCATCTGGTCGATGCGCAGTACGCCGTCCTGCCACTGCACGTTCGGATGGAGATCGGCGAAGAGCATCCGCGCGCCCCCGATCGCGAGCTGACGAGCCCGGTACGTCGTATCGCCCTCGAGCACGAGTCGCAGCTTGGGCCAGAGCGGGGCGATCGCGATCTCCCAGTACGCCCGGAGCAGCTCGCAGATCTCGTTGACCAGGCGTTCGACTCGCGCGTCGTTGGCCGACCGGACGGCGGCCAGGGCAACCGGCAGGCGACGGCCTTCGTGCGTGGCGAGCAGATCACGCCGGACCAGGTCGGTCGGGGTCGCCCGCACGACCTCGAGTTGCTCCTCGAAGGAGGCGGCGAAGGTGGTCGGCCGGGGAGTGAGGAAGTCCGGCAAGGCGAGCGTGTCGCCCACCAACGACAGCAACAGCTCGGTGTCGAGCGCCCCCAACTCGCCGACGACCGTCCGCCGCCACGGCAGATGCAAAGCGAGCAGCCCGGGATCCCGCAGTACCCAAAGGCTGAACAACGCCTCCTGCACCGGCGAGATCGCAAACCGCATATCCGCCAGATCCTCGACCCCCAACTCGAACCGGATCACCATCCCGACCACCTCCTAGGCCAACAGGAGAACTGCAGGCGGTCGCCGCGTAGAGGAGGCACGGGTGAGGGCTGAGAACGCTGGATGAGGTCACCCCCTCAGCGGGGGACGGCGCCGAGAGGCCGCATTCGGCGGCGGCGTTCGCTGGGGTGGTGGTGGGCTTCGGAGTGCGAGTTGTCGAGGCGGGCGATGTGGCGGCCGGCGCCGCTGATCGGGCAGGTCCAGGTGCCGTCCATCTCGACCAGGCGGATGCCGGGGGAGTCGAGCCAGCGCAGTACGAGCTCGATCTCCTCCGGCGAGGCGGACGCGACCGGGCCGATGCCCGGCAGGACCGTCTCGGCCGAGGCGCGCAGCATGTCCAGGTACTTCCGGGGATCCGTGCCCCGCGGGCTGATCCCCGCCGCGGCCAGCCGGCCCCGGCGGATCACGTGCAGCTCCCAGCCGCCGTCCTCGGTCCGCTTCGCCGCGCAGATCTCGGCGCATCCCGTGACGGATGCCATCCGCTGCATCTTCGCGCTGCTCCGGACGAAGGCGCTCAACCGATCGCGCTGCACCGCGGCGTCCTCGAACCGCTCATCCGCCGACAGCACATCGATGCGCTGATCCATCGCGGCCACCACCGGCGCCGGATCGTCCGTCAGCGCCGCCCGCAAACCCGCCACGAGGAATCCGTACGACTCCGGCGAGATCCGCCCGTCGCAAGGCGCCACGCACCGGCCCATCTCGACCAGCACGCACGGCGAACCCTGCGGCGAGCGCGACATCCGATCCGTGCACTGGCGGATCGGGAACGCCTCGTGCAGCGCCGCCATCGCTCGCTCGGCCGTCTTGCGAGAGCTGAACGGGCCGAGGTAGCCCGCGTCGTCGTCGCGCACCTGCTTCACCAGCGACAACCGGGGGAACGGCTCGACCGTCACCTTCAGCCAGTGCTGCCGCTCGGGGAACTTGGAGCGCCGGTTGTACCGAGGTTTGTGCTCGGCGATCAGCCGCAACTCGCGCACCTCGGCCTCGAGCGCAGTACCGCACTCGATCCCGCGCACGCCGCTCGCGATCCCGATCATCTCGCCGATCCGGGTCCGTTGCTCCGACGCGGTGAAGTACGACCGGACCCGGTTGCGCAGATCCTTCGACTTGCCGACGTACAGCACCTCGCCGCGATCATCGGTGAACAGGTAGACCCCGGGCGCGTGCGGCATCGACTCGGCCAGATGCCGCTTGGCGCGCACCTGCGGCGCCACCCGCGACGAGAACGTCTGCAGATCCTCCAGCGTTTGGACACCGAGCGATCCGACCCGCTCGAAAAGCCCGTGCAGTACGTCGACCGTGGCACGCGCGTCCAACAGGGCGCGGTGGTTCGGCGTGATCGTTGCCCGGAACAACTTCGCGAGCGTGCCCAGCTTGCAGTTCGGCGTCTCGTCCGGGCTCAGCACCCGGCGGGCGAGCTGCGCGGTGTCGACGACGGCGAAGTCAGGCCAGTCGTAGCCGTGCACCTGCGTGTCGTGCTTCAGGAAGCCGACGTCGAAGGGCGCGTTGTGCGCGACCAGCACGGACCCCCGGGCGAACTCGAGAAACGCCGGCAGCACCGACTCGATCCGTGGCGACGAGGCAACCATCCCGTCGGTGATCCCGGTCAGTACGGCGATGAACGGCGGAATCGGCTCGGCCGGATTGACCAGCGACTGGAACTCGCCGACCAGCTCACCACCGCGAACCTTGACCGCGCCGATCTCGGTGATACCCGAGTCACCCGGCGCCCCACCGGTCGTCTCCAGGTCGACGACGCAGAACGTGACGTCGCGCAACGGCGTACCGAGGTCGTCGAAGCTCGGTTGGACGCCGCGGATCGGCGACCGCGGTCCGGACGCCGGGGCAACGGCGCGATCCGGCGGTGGGCTGCTCATGCCGACGACGCTAGAAGCCGCCACCGACAATTCCGTCCCGGGACACGCGCTTCGGTGCACCGTCAACCACAAACAGCGTGGCTGACGGGGCCGAACCGACTACGCTGCAGGTATGCGTAAACAAGCGATCACCGCGATTCCGGGCCGCGCGCCCGGTCGTTGTGGTCTGCGTCACTGGCTGTGCCAGGGGGCCGTTCCGACCGGACTGCGGACCGGTGGCTGAGGCAGGCACCGCCGCGAGCTCCGCTGCCTCCACCTTGCCCGAACCCGTTCGGCAACGGGTTCTCAACCTGGCCGCCCAGGCGTTGGGGCAGTTGCCCGCGACAGACATCCCACCCCCGCTGCGACGGTTCGCCAGTTTCGCACCCGGCAAGCGCGCGAAGCTGTCGGCATCCGTGCTCGGCCCGATCCTTGCGACCGACGAGCACTTCCGCAAGCTGGTCGCCTTCGAGGTACGCCGGGAGCATCCCGAGCTCGGTGACGCCGTCGCCGACGGGCTCGTAGTACCGGCCGCGGAGCCGACCGAGGTCGCTGCGCTCGCGTATCTCCTCAGGCCGGACGACTGGGAGCAGCGGGTCGCCGATGCGGCCCAAGCGCCGCCGGAGAAGCCGGGCATCGACGAGGACGCTGTCGGCCGCCTGCACGCCCAGCTCGACCAGGCCCGCACCGAGACCCGTCAGGTGCGCGAGCGCCTGCGTGAGCAGGTCACCGAGCTGAAGGCCGAGAACGTCACCCTGCGCCGCAAGCTGAACGAAGCACGCCAGCGGATCACCGGCCTGCAGACCGATCTCGAGCTGCGCACGACCGAGGCGGCGACCGCCGACCAACGGGTCGACGCGGCCCGCGCCGAGGTCGAGCGCGAGGTGCGCAAGCTCCGCGCTCGCATCACCGAGCTCGAGGCCGTCGAACACGCGGCCCGCCGTACTGCGGGACAGGAACGCGAACTGGCCTCGACCAGAACCCGCCTGCTGCTGGACACCTTGGTCGAAGCAGCGGGAGGACTCCGTCGCGAGCTGACGCTGCCGCCCGGGGGAGATCTCCGCCCCGCCGACACCGTCGCCGGCGTCGAGCCCTCGACCGCGCCCGTCGGCCGTACTGCGCCGGCCGACGATCCGACGCTCTTCGACGAACTGCTCGCCCTGCCGCAGGTGCATCTGATCATCGACGGCTACAACGTCACCAAGACCGCCTGGCCGAACACTCCGCTGCACTCCCAGCGCCAGCGCCTCGTCACGGCGCTCGGTGCGTTGGTGGCGCAGCGGCGGATCGAGGTCACGGTGGTCTTCGACGGCGCTGAGCTGTCCGGCCCGGTCCAGCTCAACCCGCCGCG
This sequence comes from Streptomyces sp. SID13031, assembly GCF_010548305.1. GTDB lineage: Bacteria > Actinomycetota > Actinomycetes > Propionibacteriales > Kribbellaceae > Kribbella. Next base: position 54,901 of record NZ_JAAGLV010000023.1, on the reverse strand, counting down.
CGGGGTCCGCGTCCGGTTCAGCCCGGCCGGCGTGATCGCCGACGAGGTGATCCGCCAACTGGTCCGCGCCGAGCCGCCGGGCCGTCCGATCGTCGTCGTCTCGACCGACCGTGAAGTTGCCGAGAGCACCGTCACCATGGGCGCCCGCGCGCTGTCCGCGACCACCCTGATCAACCGGATAGCCCGCGGCTGACACCCTGGGTGACCAGCGGTCTGCAGAAAACTGTCGGTGGGGGTCTCTAGCGTCCTTTTCAGCCGGATGCAAGTCCGGGTGCTTCCCCCCATTGAAACGGTACTTTGGAGGACGTTGTGCTGATCGACTGCGACGCATGTGTGATGAGAGGTCCCGGCTGCCGGGACTGCGTTGTCAGCGTAGTGCTCGGCATGCCACCCGAGCAGAGCTCCCTACGCATCGACGACGAGGAGCTGGCCGCCCTCGACGTGCTGGCCCGATCCGGCCTGGTCCCACCCCTCCGGCTGGTGCACGCCGTCAGTAGTGTCGAGCCAAACACTGCTGGGGAAGGCGAAACGGCGGCCGACGCGGTCTGAAAGCGTGGCTGCAAGGGCTTTCCCGACGTTAAGTTTGGATCAAACCAGAGGGGCGAATTGCACCGGTCACGAATCGGTTACTACTGTTACCTCTCGTTGCCTCACAGTGTCGGTCGACCAGGCCGAACGGGCAGCAAAGATCCAGCCGAGGGGTGACCGACCGGTCGTAGCCGACCAGGTGGGTTGACGGGGACGGCGTCGAGCAGAGGAAGGGACCGACCGGGCTGTGTCCATCGGCCGCACGAATCGCTTCAAGGGAATTGCCCTCGCCGCCATCACCTCCACCGCCGTCGTAGCCGGAGTGATCTTCATCCAGGGAGCGGCGGACGCTGATCCGAAACCGACCCTGGCGCAGGCGAAGGCCCAGGTCGCCGATCTTCAGACCAAGGCCGCGACCGCCGGTGAGGCCGCGAACGACCTTCGGGGCCAGATCTCTGCCTCGCAGATCCGGGTGAAGGCGCTGCAGGCCGGGATCGCCAAGCAGCAGCTCCAGGTCGATTCGGTGAAGCGGCAGATCGGTTCGCTCGCGGTGGCCGGCTACCAGACGTCCGGGATGACGACGACGGCGCAGTTGCTGCTGTCGACGAACCCCGACCAGTTCCTCAGCCAGGCCTCCACCGCGCAGGCGTTCGCCGGCCAGCAGAACTCGGCGCTCCGCCGGTTCCAGACCGCCCAGGGCAAGCTCACCGATCTGCAGGCCAGCGAGCAGAGCGAGCTCGCCGCGCTCCAGGCCGTCCAGGGCCAGCAGAAGACCCTGACGAACCAGCTGCAGGCGAACCTTGACGCCGCCGAGAAGGTGCTGGGCAAGCTCAGCGACTCCGAGCGCGCCCGGATCAAGGCGGAGAACGAGCAGGAAGAGGAGAAGGCCCGCGACGCGCGTCCGACCCGCGACGGCGACCGGACCTCCGAAGACCCCGACGACAACGTGCCGGTACCGCCGAACGGCCGCGCCGGTGTCGCGGTCGCGGCCGCGATGAACCAGCAGGGCGACAGCTACGTCTGGGGTGCCAGCGGTCCGAGCCAGTTCGACTGTTCCGGTCTGACCATGTATGCGTGGGGCAAGGCCGGCGTCTCGCTGTCGCACTCGTCCAAGGCGCAGTACGGCGAGGGCCGGAAGGTCAGCCGCGCGGATCTGCGTCCCGGCGATCTGGTCTTCTACGGCAGCCCGTCGATCCACCACGTCGGGATGTACATCGGCAACGGCCGGATGGTGCACGCACCGAACCCGGGCAAGCCGGTCAAGACCGACGACCTCGACTACATGAGCGGCTACGTCGGCGCGGTGCGCCCGGGCTGACAGCCCCAAGACATGCACAAACGGCTCCGGGGGATCAACGCCCCCGGAGCCGCCTCGTTGTTCACCCCGCCCCCGCCCATGTTTGACTGTCTCTGGAGGACACCGAGGTGACTCCTCTGACTGGGGCAGACGAGCAGCGAGGGGCCGAGGTGGTCGACAGGCACGACGGCGCGCTGCCCCCTGCCGACGATGGGCAGCGAGTTCCGCCGTCCGAGCAGACGACGATCTCCATCCCGGCGCAGCATGCCGTGGGCGACGGAGGGCAGCGGCCTCCGCTGCTCCGGGCCGCTGGCACCTGGACGTCCGCGCACGGGCCGATCGTCAAGAAGGTCGCGCTCGGCGTCGCCGTCTGCCTGGTCGGCGTAGCCGGGTTCGCCGGGCTCCGCAAGATCGCCGACGCGCCCGCCGATCCTGGTGCGCAGAGCAACAACGTGCAGACCCCGGACTCCACCCCGGACGAAGCGGCCGAGGGAGTACGCCGGGCCGCCGCGGGCCAGGCCGTCCTGCAGAAGATGGCCGACGCGATCGAGGAGGAGCGCAAGAGCAGCTTCCTCGACACGCTCGACCCGAAGGCGAAGACCTTCGACGAGCAGGCCCGGACGATCTACAGCAACCTCGGCAAGTTGCCGCTGGCCACTTTCCAGCTGCGCTACGTCAGCGACGACACCGGCGCGCTGCCACCGGACCGGCAGAGCGAGCTCGGTGGCACGGAGTCGTGGCTGGCCCAGGTCGAGGTGTCCTGGCAACTGACCGGGTACGACGCCAAGCCGGCCCGGGAGACCCTGCCCGTCACGTTCGTCACCCGCGACGGTACGACGTACGCGGCATCGTTCAGCGAGCGCTTCGTGGCCGGTCAGCGGCGGCCGATCTGGGCGCTCGGCGGGATCGAGGTCGCCAAGGGGGAGCACAGTCTGGTGATCAGCCTCGACTCGCAGGCCAACGCGGACGACTACGCGACCGTGACGGATCGCGCGGTCGAGTCGGTGACCAAGGTCTGGGGCAAGAACTGGAAGCAGAAGGCGGTCATCTACCTGCCGGCCAAGCAGGCCGACATGGAGTTCGTCCTCGGCGCCCAGCCGGGCACCTACACCCAGATCGCCGCGGTCACGATGGCTGAGCTGGACTCTCCGCTGACCGGCGCACCGACCCGGATCGTCGCCAACCCGAAGCTGTTCGACGAGCTCGGCAAACAGGGCCGCCGGATCGTACTGACCCACGAGACGACCCACGTCGCCTCGACCGCTACCGCCTCGCCGGTACCGTTGTGGCTGGCCGAGGGTTTCGCCGACTACGTCGCCTTCACCGCCGTGTCCGTCCAGGACGAATCGGCGGCGAAGGAGCTGTTCAAGGCGGTCCGGGCCGGCAAGGTGCCGAAGTCGCTGCCCACCCCGGAGGCGTTCGCCGCCTCGTCGGCCGATCTGCCCCAGGCCTACGAGTCGGGCTGGCTGGCCTGCCGGCTGATCAGCGAGCGGGAGGGGCAAGCCAAGTTGGTCAAGTTCTACCGGGCCGTGCACGCGTCGAAGAGCCCGACCGGACTGGCGGATGCCTTCCGGACCGTGCTCGGGACGACCGAGCAGGAGTTCACGGCCGACTGGCAGAAGTACCTGAAGAGGCTCGCCGGTGTCTGAGCGAGCCGCCAGGCTTGCCCCGGTCGGCGCCGCCCTGGTGCTCGCCGCCGCCCTCGTCGTCGTGATCGTCACCACGACGCCGTGGCACCTGATCGACCTGCCGAAGCCGGACGCCGCGCTCGACTTCACGACGGCCGAGATCGACCGCCAGCAACAGTTCCGGCACGAGTTGTTGCCCTGGTCAACGACGTCCTGGGTGCTCTCGCTGCTGGTCCCGCTGGCGATCGGCTTCAGCCCGCTCGGCCGCCGCCTGTACTCCGTGACGCGGATCCGCCGCTGGTACCTGGCCGTTCCGGTGGTCGTCCTCGCGCTCGGCCTGCTGGCCAGCGTGATCACGCTGCCGACGGACGTGCTGGCCGAGCGGGTGACCCGGAAGTACGGGCTGTCCACCGAGGCCTGGGATTTGTGGCTGCGTGACCGGCTGGTCAACTGGTTGCTGATGTCCCTCGCTTTGGTTGCCATCAGCCTCGGTTTGGTTGCCTTGGCCAAGCGCTGGAAGAGCTGGTGGTGGGCGCCGGCGGCGATCGCCGGTGCGGTCCTGGTGCTGGGGGTCTCGTTCGCCTACCCGGTGCTGGTCGAGCCACGGTTCAACGACTTCACCTCGATGCCGGCGGGTCCGCAGCGGGACGAGTTCATGGAGCTCGCGCGTCAGGACGGCGTACCGGTCAAGGATGTGCTCGTCGCTGATGCGTCCAAGCGGACGACGACGCTCAATGCCTATGTGTCGGGCTTCGGGTCGACGCGACGGCTGGTCGTCTACGACACGCTGCTGAAGGATGCGACGCCGGCCCAGGTCCGGCTGGTGGTCGCGCACGAGCTCGGCCACGCCGCCGAGGACGACGTCCTGCACGGCACTTTGATCGGCGCGCTCGGCTCGGCCTTCGCTGTGGTCCTGCTGCGGTTGTTGCTCGGGGCCCGGATGTCCGATCCACGGCGTACCGCGTTGCTGCTGGCCCTGATCGTCGCCGGTACGACGCTCGCGTCACCGGTGCAGAACCTGGTCAGCCGCAAGATCGAGGCCCGCGCGGACTACCACTCGCTGCGGTTGACCAACGATCCGGCGGACTTCGTCGAGATGCAGCACGAGCTGTCGGTGCGCAACATCTCCGGCCTGGAGCCGAGCCGCTGGCGGTACTGGCTGTTCGCCAACCACCCGACGCCGCCGGAGCGGATCGCGATGGGGCGGGCCTGGGCTGCGGAGCACGGCCAGACAGTTCCACCGCTGGCCCAGAAGTGACGGTACCAATTCTGACCCCACCCCACCGCCCCGGTCAGGTGCTGGTCGTCACCAACGACTTCCCGCCGCGGCAGGGTGGGATCGAGACGTTCGTCCGCTCGTTGTGCGACGAGCTGCCCGACGTGGTGGTGTTCACGTCGCGGATGCCGGGCGCCGCGGAGTACGACGCGGCGCTTGGATTCTCGGTGGTCCGGGATCGGACGGCGATGTTGTTGCCGACGCCACGCGTCACGCGGAGCGCAGTACAGGTGATGCGGGAGTATGGCGCCGATCGGGTCGTGTTCGGGGCGGCGGCTCCGCTCGGTTTGATGGGCGCGACCCTGCGCAGGGCGGGCGCGCGGCGGATCGTTGCGCTGACTCACGGGCATGAGACGTGGTGGGCCGGTACGCCGGGAGCGCGCCAAGCGCTGAGGCGCATCGGTGACGCCGCCGACACGATGACCTCGGTCTCGGCGTGGTGCCAGGAGCAGATCGCGCCGGCGCTCTCGACGGAGGCGGCCGACCGGATGCGGCGGCTGACGCCCGGCGTCGACACCTCGAGGTTCTTCCCGGATTGCGGGGGAGAGCAGATACGCAAGGGGCTCGGGCTCGAAGACGTGCCGGTGGTCGCGTGCGTTTCGCGATTGGTGGCGCGCAAGGGGCAGGACACCCTGATCCAGGCCTGGCCGCGGGTGCTCGCCGCCGTACCGGAGGCCATCTTGCTGCTCGTCGGCGGCGGTCCTGACCGTGATCGCCTGGAGAGCCTGGCCAGGCAAACCGGCGTCGCCCACGCCGTACGCTTCACCGGCGCAGTCCCGTGGGAAGACATCCCGCCGTACGTCGACGCCGCCGACGTCTTCGCCATGCCCTGCAGAACAAGGCGTTTCGGCCTCGAACCAGAAGCCCTCGGCATCGTCACCCTGGAAGCCTCCGCCACCGGCAAGCCAGTCATCGTCGGCGACTCGGGCGGAGCCGCCGACACGGTGAAACACGGCGAGACCGGCTACTTGGTCGACCCGTACAACCCGGTCGCCACCGCCGTCCACCTCACCGAACTACTCACCAACCCAGCGAAGGCGCAAGCAATGGGCGAGGCCGGCCGAGAGTGGGTACAAGCCGAGTGGACCTGGTCCCGCTCAGGCCAACTCCTCCGCGACCTCCTAGACCTCCGCTGACCCTCCCGCCCCGCCTCGCCCCGTCTCGCTCCCACCCCGTCTCGCTCCCGCCCCGCCTCGCCCTCGCTTCCGCCCCATCTCGCCTCGCCCCAGCCCGCCGACGTCTGAGGGGTTAACCCCCCAGACGGCGGGTTGCCTAGCCAGAATCTCGCGGGGCAACCCACCAACTGGGGGGGGTAACCCCTCAGACGTCGGCGGGCTGGGGCGGGCCGGGCTGGGACGAGTCGGGGCGGGCCGGGGCGGGGCGAGCTGGGGCGGGGCGGCTGGGGCGGGGGTGGATGGGGCGGGGGTGGATGGGGCTGGGCGGGTGGTGACGATCATGTAGGGTTGGTGGCATGCATCCGATGTTCAGTGTCGTAGCAGCCGTACGAGCTTCGTGCTCTCCGGCTGCCGCTGCCTGACATCTTCTTCACACCCACCGGCGACCGGAAACGGTTCGCCGGTTTTTTGTTGTCCGGCCTCCCTTTCTGGTCAGTTCACTGCAAAGGACCTACCGCGATGACCATCGACCAGACCTTCATCGACTTCTTCACCCGGCGCGGGCACATCCCCACCACGGGATCCTCGCTCATCCCGCGACCCGGCGACCCGGTGTTGTTCACGACCTCGGGGATGCATCCGCTGACGCCATATCTGGAAGGCGATCCCCATCCACTGGGTCGCCGGCTCGTCGGCGTGCAGCGATGTCTGCGCACGACCGACCTCGACGAGGTGGGCGACCCGACCCATCTGACGGTGTTCGAGATGCTCGGCTCTTGGTCGTTCGGCGACTACGGCACCGAGCAGACCCTGCGCTGGGGCTACGAACTGCTCACCGAGGGCTTCGGTATCGACCCCGGCCGGCTGCACGTGACCGTCTTCGGCGGCGACGACCAGGTCCCCCTGGATCAGGAATCCCAGCGAACCTGGCAGGACCTCGGCCTGCCGATCGAGCTGACCACCGACGACAACTGGTGGTCGAACGGCCCGACCGGACCGTGCGGCCCCGACTCGGAGATCTTCGTCTGGACCGGCGACGGTGACCCCGAGGGCACCCCGACCACCGACGACCGCTGGGTCGAGGTCTGGAACCACGTGATGATGCGCTACCGCCGCCTCGACGACAGCTCACTCGAGCCGCTGCAGCAGGAGAATATCGATACCGGCCTCGGCCTCGAGCGGCTGACCATGCTGCTGGAGGGCAAGAAGTCGGTCTTCGAGACCGAACTCTTCGAGCCCTGGCGGCGGATCGTCCCCGAGCTGTGGAAGCTCGACGAGGAGGACGAGCGGATCGTCATCGACCACCTCCGCTCGAGCATGGTGATCATCGGCGATGGCGTGCACCCGTCCAACACCGGCCGCGGCTACGTGCTGCGCCGGCTGATCCGCCGCGTGCTCACGCTGCTCTGGCGCTCCGACGACACCCGGACGCTGTCCGACCTGCCGATGGAGCTGTTCGAGCACACCAGCGAGCACTTCCACCAGGGCGAGGTCCTCACCCTGGTCCGCCGGATCCTGATCGACGAGGAGATCCGGTTCAGCAACCTGCTCGACCGCGGCCGGGTGATCCTCAGCCACGAGCGGTTCCACAAGACGCTCGACGACAGCGACTTCGAGTACCTGCACGAGACCCACGGCCTCCCACGCGACCTGGTTCTCCAATTAGTGGGGTGACGTCCAAAGTGCGAGCTCCGAGGCTCGCGGGCTCTCCACCAGCCGCGAGGGGAGGCCGAACGTCATCACCGGCCGGGCGGTTGCGTTGTACGCCGACCAGCTCGGCCGGCCCGTCGTGACGAAAGCCACCCAGGCCGCGTGCATCCGGTCAGCCAGCTCCTGCGGCGGCTCGTCGCCGTACAGGGGTGACGTCGCCGTCGCGAGCGTGTCGAACACGAACGGCAGCTCCAGTGCATGACAGGCCCCGAGCCCTTCCAGCGGGGACTTCCAGTCGAACTCGTACAGGTACGCCGTCGCGTGCACCCGCTGCGCAGCGGCGAGCTGAAGTGTCGGCAACGTGAAGAAGGCATCGCCCACGATGTCGCCGAAGACCTCACCCGGCGACAGACCGGGCCGGCTTGCGACGTACGCCGCGACGATCGCCGGATCGACACCCTGGCGCCCGAGCAGCACTGGCAAGGCCTCGGCTGTGATGGCCGCGGCCATTCCCGAAGGGATCGAGAAGAGCCGCATCTCCTCTGTCGTGACGCCGGTCAGCAGATCGATCCCCGCGGCGGCACCGCCCACGATCGCGTCGATCGGCCGCTCGTGGATCAGCTCACCGTCGATGACCGGGAAGAACGGCATGATCCCGCCGCCCGCACTGACCACGGTCGCACCCCACCGCGCCGGATCCGGGTTCTGCCGCAGCTCCAACGCGACCACCCGTTGCACCGCGAGCAGCTCCTCGATCGCCACCGAGGCGAACCCGGCCACCGACGACTCCACGCCCAGCCGCTTCGCCACCTCGGCAGTGATCACGGCGCCGTCGGCGGCTAGCGCCGTGGCCGTTGCCGAACCGCTCTGCACGATCGCGCGGTGAAATAAGCCTTGCGTGGAAGGGATGGACATCAACGTGGCGACGCTCATCCCGCCCGCCGACTGGCCGGCGATAGTGACCTGCTCCGGATCTCCGCCGAACGCCACGATGTTCTCCTGTACCCAGCGCAGCGCGGCGATCTGGTCGAGCAGCCCACGGTTGCTGGGTGCGTCCGCGATGACGCCGAAGCCCTGGACGCCGAGCCGGTAGTTGACGCTCACCAGGACAACGCCGTCACGCGCGAACGCGGTTCCGTCGTACCCGGGGGTCGCGTTGGACCCGTTGCGGAACGCGCCACCGGGCAGCCAGACGAGCACCGGCAGCCCGGATCCGCCCGGCGTCCACACGTTGAGGTTGAGGAAGTCCGGCCCCGAGGTCAGCGGGTTCGTCAGCAGGACGTCGTACGGCGGCTCGTACGGTGGCTGCGGAGCCGTCGACCCGAGAGCCGTCGCGTCTCGTACGCCGTCCCACGCCGGTACGGGCTCGGGAGCCTGGAAGGCTTTGGGTCCGACCGGATCAGCGGCGTACGGGATGCCTAGGTAGGCAGTGATCCCGTCAGCGGTCGTTCCCCGAAGCTGCCCCGACGATGTCACCGCGATGGAGTCCATAGAGGTCATCATCCACCGGGATGGGGACCTCCGGCGGTGTGACTTTGCCGACCGACGACTGCGCGACGAACGCGCCCAGCAACACGATGACCCCACCGATGATCTGGTTGGTCTCGAGCTTCTCGTTCAGCAGCAGCAACGCGAACAGGCTCGCCGCCACCACCTCGATATAGGCAACAGCCCCACCGATCGCCGCGGACAGTCGCTGTACCGCGGCCGCGCCGGCCAGATAGGCGACCACCGTGCTGATCACGATCAACCAGGTCGCGAACACCCAGCCCGGCGCGGATCGGTGGCCGATCGCGATCGTGTCGGTCAGCGTGTGCCACGGGACCGCCCAGGGCGCGGAGATCGCGGTCAGCAGGATCGCGCCGACGACGCTGCCGGCCGCCGTCATCACCAGTGGATCCGCGACGCCGGTGAGCTTGTCGATCAGGATGAAGTACGTCGCCTGGCAGGCCGCGGCGCCCAGACCGCAGAGCAGGCCGATCAGGTCGAGCTGCAGGCCGGCCCAGATCTCGACCACGATGGCGAGGCCGGCCAGCGCGATCACGACGCCGAGCGCGGCCGACCTCGGCACGGCCACCTTGCGGCCGAACTTCAGCCAGCCGACGACGAGCACCGGGCCGGAGAACTCGAGCAGGATCGCGATCCCGACCGGCAGCCGGCTGGCGGCGATGAAGAACAGCGTCTGGCAACCGGCGATCCCGGTCAGGCCGTAGAGCACCAGTTGCGGCCAGGAGGCCCGCACGGCGCGCAGTCCGACGCGGCCGCGGAAGATCAGTACCAGCGGGACGAGGAGCACGGCGGAGCCGAGAATCCGCAGCCAGGCTGCCTGTTGGGGCGACATCCCGGCCTCGATCAGCGCCTTCGCGAAAGGCCCCGACCCGCCGAAAGTGAGCGCCGAGAACACAGCGAACCCCAGCCCGACGGACTTGGTCCGTGCTGCGTTCTGGGCAGCGTCCTGCGCCATCCCCATCCCACCTCCGACCCTTGCTTCCCAGCCTCCCCGGTCGGGAGCCTGTACATGGGCATAACCCTTTCACACTCATTACATGAGAGTCGAGGGGGTAGTCGTCAGCTGGACAGGCCGGGGACAGCGGGGGACAAGACGAGGACAACGGGTGACGACTTGTAGAGAGCTGGGGGGCACACCTGACAGGTCAGAGCACGTTGACGGCGCGCGCGGCGACGACCGCGATCGTGAGCAGCGCCATCGCGGACTGGATCCCCATCAGGGTCTTCACCCGCGCGGTGAGCGGCATCGTGTCGGTCGGGCTGAACGCGGTGGAGGCCGTGAACGCGACGAAGAGGTAGTCGGTGAAACCGGGCAGCCAGCGCTCCCAGCCGGGGAGATCCACCGTCATCTGCGGGAAGAGCAGATCGGCCCGTTCTTCCTCGTGCTCGTGCTCGGGCATCCGCGCGAACGGCCCGCCCCGGTCGATCTCCCAGTACCAGAGCGCGAAGGCGACCACGTTCGTCACCCAGATCAGCAGCGCGGCCTTCACCAGCACCTCGCCGTCCACGGTGTCCCCGGAGGCGAGCAGGACGATCAGGCTGGTCAGGTAGATCGCGTTGACCGCGACCAGTACGGCCAGCAGCGCGAGCTCGACCCACCGCAGCCAGGCCTCGTCCCGGCGCAGGTGGAACGGGTTCGTCCAGATCAGCGGGACCAGCAGCGCCGCCCCGATCGCGGGCATGATCCAGCGCGGCGCCTCCAGCACCTGCGCCGGTACTGCGAGCTGCAGCCCGAGCGCGACGATCACCGCCAGCGAGGCCGGCCACCGCCGGGTATGACGATTGTTGGACGCCGCCGCCTTGGGGATCTTGCTCACCCGAGCATTCTCACTCACCACCTGCCCAGAACTCGACGGCCTAGCCGATCGACGCGTCGACGACGGCTTGGCCGACCTGCTGGCCAGACGGGCCCTGACCTATCAAGCCCGCGGTCGCGTAGACCGGCGAGCTGGGAGGGTCAAGGGTTAAGCGCTGGAGCGGATGATCAGGGGAGCGGTGACGAGGTGGCCGGGCTGGTCCGGGTCGCCGTTGATCTCCTGCAGCGCCCGGGTGAACAGGCACGCGGCGATGTCGCGCAACGGGATTCGCGCGGTCGTCAGCGGTGTGTCCAGCATGCTCGCGAACGGGAAGTCGTTGAACCCGGTCACCGCGACGTCCTGCCCGACCTTCACCCCGGCGCGCTGCAGCGAGCGCATCGCGACGACGGCGAACGCGTCGTTGTCGGCGACGAAAACATCCGGCCGATCAGCACCGTCGAGAGCGCTCTCCACGAAGCTCGCCACCGCGTCCAGTGAGCTGAACGACTGGATCGAATGCGGCGAGGTGAACTCCTGCAGGAACCCGTCCTGCCGCTGATGCACCCACGGCAGGCTGCTGTCGGTCGCCAGATAGGCAGCTCGGGTCCGTCCGGTACCGCGCACATGGCGAGCGATTCCCGCCATCGACTTCTCGTTGTCGACGTCCACCCAGCACTGCCGCTGGTCATGCCCAGTCCGCCCGAAGGCGACGAACGGGAAGCCTCGCGAGCTGAGGAACTCCAGCCGCGGATCGCGTGGCATCGTCTCCAGTACGACGATCGCGTCGACCTGCCGGGCCGCGATCAGCCGCTCGTAGAGCGCGATCTCGGTGGCGCCCTCGGTCGGCGTCGTCACATGGACGCCATAGCCGGCGACGGCCGCCGACTTCACCAGCCCGCCGAGCAGGCCGTGCAGGAATCCGCCCAGCCCCGGGTTCTGGTCGCTGAAGGTTTCGTCCTCGAGATAGAGCGGCAACCCGATCACCTGGCTGCGCCCCGACGACAACGCGCGAGCCGCGTGGTTCGGGGTGTAGCCGAGCTCGTCGATCGCGGCCTGCACGGTCCGTACGGTCGGGTCGCTGACCCGGTGCGGCGCATTGAGCACGTTGGACACTGTCATCGCCGAGACGCCGGCCAGCTTGGCCACGTCGGCCACGGTCGTCCGGCGTACCGGCCGCTTCTTCTCGCCTGCCATCGAGCCCCCCACGTCAACCATCAGATCTGCTCGACCCTGGCCAAACCACCGACCGGTACTTCGATCGGCCACAGCCCGGCGGGTGGCGTGGTCGTCGTCCGGGTCAGCTCCACGCCTGAGCAGTCAGACACTACGAGCTGAACGGGCCTGGCGCCCGCACCTTCGACGTACAGGCGTGGTTCGCTGCTGCCGTTGACGAGCAGTGTCACCGGCGACGGCGTGCTCAAACGCACCACAGGGTTGGCGAAAACGGCCACCACCTTCGTCGAAGCGCTTGCCGCGGCGACCTGGGTGTAGCGCGCATCCGGCCGCGAGGGAGTCAGCACGCCGTGCAGCAGCGCGTCCGCGTGCTCCTTCATGAACCCGAGCCAGAACCGCACCACCCGCTCGTGCTCCGGCGACAACTGCGCCAGCTCGACCGAGACCTGCGGCGTACTGAACAGCACCCCGATGAACTGCTGGGCGACGGCCTCGGCCGAGGCGCCCGGGTTCCACATCAGCATGTCCGAGTGCACCGCGCGACCACCGGCGAGTAAGCGACAGTCGACCGTGCGGACCCTGTTCTCGACCGCGTCCAGCGCGCAGTCGCCGGCTCGCAGGAACGTCCCGAACTGCCACAGCCGCGGGCTCACATAGCTCTGCCGGAACTCGATCAGCAGACTCGGCCGGAGCCGCCGCAGCTCGGCGCTGATCGCCGCGAAGACCAGCTCGACGCCCTCGTCGACCGTCGCGCAATCACCTTCCGGAGAAAGCGCCGGAGGAGCGCCGTCCCACGCCCAGGAGTCGATGAAGTCGAGCTTCAGCCCGTCCACCCCCCAATCCCGGACCGGCCGGATGCAGGCCTCGACGATGTGCTCGCGCACCTGCGGGTAGCGCGGATCGAGGATCGACGCGGTCAGGCCGTCGACGTACCCGAGGGTGTGGTCCTTGAACCGGTCCCACGCCTTCGAGTGCTCGCCGATCAGCGGCGGCGCGATCCACAGCACGTAGTCCAGCCCGGTCTCGTGCACGCGGCGAACGTGCTCGGCCATGTCGGGAAAGGTGCTGCTGGTCGGCTCCCAGTCGCCGCAGTGCGCATAGCCGCGCGCGGTGTCGTCGGTCTGCCAGCCGTCATCCACGATCACCGCGCGGCACCCGTACTCCGCGCTGTCGCGAGCATGGCTCTCCACGGATTCCGCGGAGACGTGCTGGTGGTCGCTGTACCAGGTCGAGTACATCGCTTCGTAGGCGAGCTCCGGCACCGGCGTGACCCGATCGCCGAGCTCGGCCGCCCAGGTGTCGGTGACCTCCTCCAGCGCCCGGGCGAAATGCAGGCCGCGCAGGTCGATCCGCAAGGTGAAGCGATGGACGCCGTCGACCGGCTCGACATCGTCGATCGCGAGCTGGAACAGCTGCTCCGCGCTCTCCTCGTTCACCCCGATCGCGAAGTCCCCGCCGCGCACGGACGACGACAGCGAGACGGTACAGGGGCTCGTGTCGTCGAGGTCGACAAAGGATGCGACGGGCGCGGAGCGCACCGACCGGATGTCGCGATGCGAACCCCAGTCGGTCGGCAGTGTGCGGTGGGTGCCCTGGATCGCCTGCCACAGCGTGGCCGCGGAATCGACCGGCCAGGTCCACCGGATCCGGACCGGCTCGGTGGCCAGGTCGGCGGCGATGATCTCGTACCGGAGCACGCCGGGCTCGTTGGTGGGGAGCTCGGTGACGGTCGTGGCCGCGGACACCGTGCCGGTCCGGCAGATGCCCGTGTCGGGGGAGCGGACCTCGAAGTGGGCTGCAGACATGATCACGACTATAGCGGTAAAACCGGTGGCCGGTAGATATTGACGAATGCGTTCTACGTGCCTAGTTTTAGCGCTAATATCCTTTCCCAGTGGAAGTAGGTCCCCGGATGTCCGATCTGACCGTGACGTCGGATCTCGGCTATGTCGAGGATGCCTTCGCCTGGGCCCGGAAACGCGCCCTGGACTGGGTCCAGACGGATGCCGCGGCGGGCAACCTGCCGTCGTACTGGGCCGGATACCCGTCCCGGCCGATGTTCTACTCGCGGGATGTCTGTCACCAGGCCGCGGGTGCGCACCTGCTCGGTCTGGACGCGGAGAACTTCGCGATGTTCCGGCATTTCGCCCGGTCGGCGACCGCTGAGCGCAAGTGGTATCCGCTCTGGGCGTTCCATTTCGACGGCAGCATCGCGGCCCTCGACTATCACGGTGACGAGCACTTCGTCCGGGAGATCCCCGCGGTGTTCGACCTGACCTACCGGGCGCTGCGCCAGTACGACTGGACCGGCGACGGCAACTGGCTCGACGATCCCGATCTGGCGGCGTACTACCGGCGCTCGGTCGGCGACTTCGTCCGGGCGCACGACCACGATGGCGACGGGATCCCGGAAGCACCGGGCACCGGTGACATCTTCGACGGCGCGGCCTCGTACAACGAGCACCCCGAGCGACCGCTGAACGTGGCGGCCGACGGGCTGGCCTTCCAGTACGGCGCCCTGGTCGAGCTGGCCAGGCACTACGGCGACGACTATCGCGCCAAAGCCGTCGGGATCCAGCGCGAATTCCTGACCTGGTGGGACGAGTCCAGCGGGAGTTACGCCCGCGGCCGGGTCAAAGACGGCAGCCTCGACATCGGCTGGGGGATCGAGACCAGTTGGCTCTCGACGATGACAGGGCTGGCCGGTTCCGGCGTACGGACCGAGCGGTTCCTGGACTTCATCGAGAAGTGGCTGGAGACCGATGCGCCACCCAACATCGAGTCGTTCAGCTATCTGCCCGAGGTGTTCTTCCGGCATGGTCGCGACGAGTCGGCCTGGCGGTGGTTGCGGCATCTGATCGACAGCCGCGACGACTATCCGGAGATCTCCTTCACCGTCGTCGAGCACCTGGTGGCAGGCCTGCTCGGCCTGGTGCCGAACGCCCCTGAGGCAAGCCTCACCATCGACTCCCATCTGCCGGCCGAGATCGGTTGGCTGACCGCCGACCACGTGCGGGTCGGCGAGTGGGACCTACGCATCGCCCAAGAAGGACGGCACGCGACCGAGCTCACCGTACACAGCGGACCGGGGCCGCTGACGGTGACGGTCGGCTCAGCCGGCACCTGGACCCTCGAGCCCGGCCAGACCGCCCGGGTCACCTCTCAGACGAAGGACCCCTCATGAAGCTCTTCACCCGCCGCCTGCTCCCGGTCGGGGCCGCGTTGGCTGCCCTCCTGCTCGCTGCCGGCTGTACGTCCAGCAGTTCGCCCGCCACCAACAACGCCGGCGGCGCCAACGAGAACGGCGACATCACTTTCTCCTTCTGGGGCACGAACTCCGAGGCCGCCTCGCTGAAGGCCATCGCGGCCGCGTTCGAGAAGGTCAACCCGGGCACCAAGGTGACCACGAACTGGATCCAGGCCGACTACGAGCAGAAGATCCAGACCTCGATCGCGGCCGGCACCCAGTCGACCGTGATGGAGATCAGCAACACCAGCCTGGCCGGGTTCGCGCCCAGCTTCGCCGAACAGCAGGTCGATGCCGGCAAGTTCGTCCAGCCGAACATCAGCGAGGCGCTGAAGTTCGACGGCAAGTACTACGCGACACCGTTCACCGCGAAGCCGAAGGTGATGGCGATCAACGTCGACGCCTTCAAGGCGGCCGGCCTGCCGTTGCCGAGTGCAACGACTCCACTGTCGCTGGAGGAGTTCAAGACGATCGTGGCCAAGCTGTCCCACGGAGAGGGCAAGACGCGGGTGTTCGGTACCAGCAACCTGTGGTTCAAGGGCTGGCTGACCGCCGCGGGTGGCGGGTTCTACAACGCGGATGCCACCAAGTGCACCTTCGGTGACACGCAGGGGCTGCAGACCGCGCAGTACATCGTGGACCTGCAGAAGGACAAGTACGCGCCGAACTCGCTCGACATCGAGGGTCAGGACCAGGCGCAGTGGTTCGCGGCCGGCCGGCTCGGCACCTTCAGCGACTTCGGGCCGTGGACGGTCGCCGACTTCGCCAAGATCAGCAAGCCGAACTGGACCCTCGTGCCGGTACCGGGCAAGGGGTTCCCGATGGAGGTCGGCGGGCTGGCGATCTCCAAGAAGGCGACCGGCAAGAAGGCCGAGACGGCGAAGAAGTTCGTCGAGTTCGCGAGCACCGACCCGGACGCGCAGAACCAGTTGATCCAGGGCAACACGGCGCTCGGCGTACCGATCGTCGCCGAGTCGACCGCGACGCTGGAGAAGGTACTGCCGGCCGATCGCAACCTGGCCGCCTTCACCACCGCGCTCAAGACGGGTCTGGTGAGCCCGTCAGTGCCGCGCGAGGGACAGATCTCCGGTGACGCCGACAAGGGCATCACCAGCTACACGCCGCTGGGCAGCGGCAAGGACGACGTCGCGAAGATCCTGCCCGGCCTCAACGACAAGTGCACCACCGCGTTGAAGCGGTGAGGTAGACCATGAACCCGACCATCGGCTGGATCCGCACCCTCGCGGAGTCCTGGGGTGTTCCCGCGGCGCTCGTTCCGCTGGTCCCGTTCTTGCTCCTGCTGATCGTCCTGTACGCCGTCATCGGGCTGGCGGCGTACGGGGCGCGGCGGAAGTGGCCGCGGGCGGACAAGACGATCGCGTTCTGGCTGTTCATCTCGCCCTGGCTGATCGGCTTCCTGCTCTTCACGGTCGGGCCGATGATCTCGTCGATCTTCGTCAGCCTGACCTCATGGGACCTGATCACGCCGCCGCGGTACGTGGGTCTCGCGAACTACACCGAGGCTTTCCAGGATCCGCGGGTCGCGCAGGCGATCAAGGTGACGCTGCTCTACGCGGTGATCTCGGTGCCGTTGCAGACCTTCCTGGCGTTCATGGTGGCGTTGCTGATGAATGTCGATCTGCCCGGGATCCGGTTCTTCCGGACGATCTGGTACCTGCCGTCGCTGGTGTCCGGGGTTGCTCAGATCGTCTTGTTCCTCTGGGTCTTCAACCCGCAGTACGGACTGGCCAACGACCTGCTCGCGAAGCTCGGAGTACAGGGTCCGGGATGGTTCAACGATGCGGCCTGGGCGTTGCCGACGGTGATCCTGATGAGCCTGTGGACCGTCGGCGGCGCGATGGTGATCTATCTGGCCGGTCTCAAGGACGTACCGCTGAATCTCTTTGAGGCGGCCGCACTGGATGGTGCCGGGCCGCTGCGGTTGTTCTGGCACGTGACGCTGCCGCAGTTGTCGCCGATCATCTTGTTCAACGCGCTGACCGGGATCATCGGCGCGCTGCAGATCTTCACTCAGGGTTTCGTCGCGAACGGCGGCCCGAAGGACTCGCTGCTGTTCTTCGTCTACTACCTCTACGACAACGCGTTCCAGAACTTCCGGATGGGGTATGCGTCCGCGCTCGCCTGGATCCTGTTCGTCATCATCTTGGCGCTGACCGCCGTCACACTGCGCGGAAGCGCCTTCGCCGTGTACTACGAAACCGAACTGGGCGGCCGCCGCCGGGTACGGGCCCGTCGTTCGGGGAGGAAGTGAGTCATGGCCACACTCGTCGACACCCGTCCACCGCTCGAGGTCGCCCGCCCGGTCCGCCGCGCCGACCGACCATACTGGCGTCGCAACCTACCGCTGACCATCTTGTTGTACGTCGTGCTGGCGCTGGGGTCGCTCGCCTTCGTCTACCCGTTCCTGTGGATGCTCGCCACCTCGTTGCGTTCACTGGCCGGGGTGGGCTCGTCGGGCGCGAGTATCTGGCCCCGCGAATTCCTCTGGGACAACTACACCCGGGCGATCACGTCGTTCCCGTTCTGGCGCTATGCGTTGAACTCGGTGCTGACGACCCTGATCCCGATCGTCGGCACGGTCTTGTCCTGCTCCCTGGCCGGCTTTGCCTTCGCCCGCCTGCGAGTTCGCTTCTCCGGCGCGATCTTCGGCGTCGTACTGGCGACGATGCTGCTGCCGGGGGAGGTGACGATGGTTCCCCAGTTCATGCTCTTCAACAACCTGGGCATGATCGACACCCTCTACCCACTGATCCTGCCGGCTTTCTTCGGATCGCCCTTCTACATCTTCCTGTTCCGCCAGTTCTTCTCCCGGATGCCCTCGGAACTCGCAGACGCGGCGGTCGTCGACGGTTGCGGCTGGTTCAAGATGTTCCTCCTCGTCTACCTCCCACTCGCGCGCCCGGCGGTGGTAGCCGTCTCGATCCTCCTGTTCATGGGCTACTGGAACAACTTCCTCGGCCCCGCCATCTACATCAACTCCGACCAGTGGAAGACGCTCCCACTAGCCCTGGCCGGCTTCCAGTCAGTCAACGGCACCGACACCCCGTTGCTAATGGCAACCTCAGTCCTCATCACCCTCCCGTGCCTGGCGATCTTCTTCTTCGCCCAAAAACAAATCACCAACGGAATCACCTTCTCCGGCGGCAAGTAGCCCTCACCCCCAGGTACTCCCCACGCCAGCCGCACGCTTGCTCCTTCGTCGCCCTTGAGGTGACCATGGGAGTGGCTGGCTGCATGGGCGGAGTACGGCGTGGCGCTTGGAGGGATGGTTGCTCACGTGGGCGAAGTACCGCACGAAGCCGGGCGCCGGGCGTAGCGCCGAACTCGTGGCCTGACTGGTGTGCGAGGCGGAGTCATAGCTCGTCGGGGACAAACGATTGATGGGTTCCGGCCTGGATCGCACTCCTGGATCCGCTCCGCAAACCCTTGCGCTGAAGGGGGTTTCGTCTCTAGCTTCGATCTACCGCCCGCCCACCTGAGGAGTCCCTGGTGAAACGTCGTATCGCTTTGCTGATCGCAGCTGCCGCCGCGTCGATCGGCGTACTGGTTCCGATCAGCTCCGCCACCGCCACCCCGATCTACAGCATCGGACCGTACGCCACGCAGGCGGACTGCAACGATGCCCGGACGATCACCCGCGACACGTTGGACCCGTGGTACCTCACCCAGTGCAACCACCGCACCGACGGCTGGTACTTCATGATGTCGGGCAGCTAGCGCGGCGGCGGATGAGTCGACCGGGGGCGTCCGCTGAACCCGCGTCAGAGGGGTTGACCCCTCAGACGGTGGGTTGCCCCCTGAGAATCTGGAGAGGCAACCCGCCAACTGGGGGGTTAACCCTCAACGGTGAGCGCGGCGCGTGAGGGGTGGGGAGTACGCGGACGGGGCTGGATAGCTGGCCGGCGTTTTGCAAGTTAGCGAGGTAGCTTGCGCGCCCGGGCTCTCCAGAGTCAGGGGCGGCCGCTGGCTGCAGCTCGTGCGGCCTGGATCTCCAAATAGTGGGGGTTGTGCATGATGCCGAGGATGTTGCCGAAGGGGTCGACGACGGAAGCGGTGGTGAAGTCGCTGTCGCTGTGGGAGGTGATGGGGGTGTACTCCTTGGCGCCCATCGCGAGGAGTTTCTCGAAGGTGGCGGGGAGGTCGTCCACGTGCCAGTGCATGACGGCGCCGCCGGGGGCGTTGGAGGCGCCGGGCGGGGCGTACTTGCGGTCGATGAAGCCGAGTTCGTCGGCGTCGTCGCCGATCCGGAACTCGAAGTACGCCGGCGGCGCGGGGGCGGGCGGGAACTGGAAGTACGCCTCCTGGCCGAGCAGTTCGGCGTACCAGTCGCGCGCGGCGGCGAGGTCGTCGGCGTAGAAGCTGATGGTGGCGAATCCTCGGAACATCGGGCACTCCCTGGGGCTTGATCTAGGTGGTTGTCCACCTCGTTGACACCAGCATGCACCCCAGAAGTGCTCACCAATTGAGCACTTTTATGAGGAGTTTCGGGGACGGCCGTCTTACTGCGCCGCGCGGGCCTGGTCGAAGGGGAGTCGATCGAAGATGATGCGGAGCTGGGTGATCTTGCCGTCGTGGATGGTGTGGAACTCGGCGCCGGGGGCGCTGGCGACCGGGCGGGTGCCGGTGGCGTACATGAGCAGCGCGGCCTTCTCGTCGCCGTACGAGCCGATCAGTTCGGAGCTGGTCAGGATCCGTGAGAACGGCTCCATGAAACCGCGGAACGCCTCGGCGCCCTCGATCCGGCCGGCCGGGGCGTGGCAGACGATGTCGTCGGCGATGTAGGTCATCGCCAGGTCGAAGTCATGAGTGGTCCAGGCCCGGTAGTAGGCGAGCGCGACGTCCAGTGGTGTTGTCATGACCAGGTAGACACCACTGGTCCCGCGATCGGAACGGTCCGGCTGGCACGATGTGCTGATGGGGGAGCAGACCTTCGAGGAGATCACCGCGCCGTACCTGCGCGAACTGCACCTGCATTGCTACCGGATGCTCGGTTCGACCACCGACGCGGACGACGTACTGCAGGAGGTGCTGCTCGCCGCCTGGCGCGGCCTGGACTCCTTCGCCGGCCGCTCGTCGCTGCGCACCTGGCTCTACAGGATCGCCACCAACCGCTGCCTGAACGCGATCCGCGACGGCAAACGCCGCCCGCGACCCGAGCCGCTGCCACCCTTCGACCCGCCCGCGCCGACGCGCCGCGGCGACGTCACCTGGCTCCAGCCGTACCCCGACGAGTTCCTGGACGATCTGATCGTCAAGCGCGAGCACATCGCGCTGGCCTTCATCACCGCACTCCAACGCATGCCCCCACGCCAGACAGCCGCCCTGATCCTGGTCGACGTACTGGACTTCCCGCTGAGCGAGGTTGCAGACCTCCTCGACACCACCCCGACCGCCATCAAAGGCGCCCTCCAGCGAGCCCGCGCCTCCCTGCACAGCCCGCCTCCACCCCGAGACGCCGAAACCGAACGAGCAGTCGCCAAACGCTTCGCCGAAGCCCTGGCAGCCGACGACATCGCCGCCGTCAAAGCGCTGCTCTCCAACGACGCCTGGCTGTCCATGCCCCCAGCCCCACACGAGTACTACGGCCCTGAGGCAATAGCCGCCTTCCTCCAAGCCAGCGCCGCCGCCCGCGCCGAGACCCTTCTCCTTGAGCCCATCGGCGAGAACCTCCACCCCGCCTTCACCTGCTACTTCGTCGGTGAGTCAGGTCGCCGGTACACGGGCTGTCTGGCGCTCACGGTCAGCGGCGACCGCATCAGCACCATCACCCGCTTCCTGGATCCCGTTTCCGCTATTCCGTTTGACCCCAGCCCGCGCCACTCCCGATGATCACGACATGCCCGAACCCGTCGACGCCCTGCTTCTCATCGACCTCCAGAAGGGCAGCATCGCCGCCGTACCCGAGTCAGCGCGACTGCTCGACCGAGCCGGCGACCTACTGGCAAAGGCACGAGCAGCCGGCGCACTGATCGTCCACGTCCAGAACGACGGCGCCTCCGGAACCGCCGATGAGCCAGGCGGACCAGGCTGGGACCTTCACTTCACCTTCGAGCCGGGCAACCACGAACAAGTCATCCGCAAACAACAGGACGATTCTTTCGCCGGCACCCCACTCACCGACCTGATCGCCACCCACCACATCCAGTCCCTGGCGCTCTGCGGCCTGATGTCCGAGATGTGCGTCAGCGCAACAGCCCGTACCGCGCTGGGTCGCGGCCTGCGCGTAGTACTCCCTCACGACGCCCACACCACCACCGGCATCCCCGCCACGGCAACCACCGCAGCCATCCCCGCCGAGACCGTCTCCCGAGTGGCCGAATGGGCCCTCGGCAACGAGCTGGAAAGAGTCGAGCACGCCGCCGAGGTCCGCTTCAGCAATTACTTGGTGTAGAGCGCCTCGACGTCTGCTTCGTGCTTCTTCATGACGATGTGGCGGCGGAGGGAGAGTTTGAGGGAGAGTTCGCCGTTTTCCTGGGTCCAGTCGGTTGGCAGGAGGGCGAACTTCTTGATGGCCTCGGCCTTGGAGACGGTCGCGTTGGCTTCGTCAATGGCCTTCTGGATCTCGGCGATCAGGTCTTTGTCGTCCACCAGGATCGACATGTCGTTCGGTTTGCCGTGTTTCGCGGCCCAAGCCGGGATCGTCTCCGGGTCGATCGTGACGAGGGCGGCGATGAAGGGTTTGCCGTCGCCGACGACCATGCATTGGCTGACCAGCGGGTGCAGGCGGATCCGGTCCTCCAGTACTGCGGGGGCCACGTTCTTGCCGCCCGCCGTGACCAGGATCTCCTTCTTCCGGCCGGTGATCTTGACGAACCCGTCGGCGTCGAACTCGCCGATGTCACCGGTGTGGAACCAGCCGTCGGCGTCGATCGCCGCGGCCGTCGCCTCGTCGTTCTTCCAGTAGCCGAGCATGACCTGGCCGCCCTTGAAGCAGAGCTCGCCGTCATCGGCGACCCCCACTGTCACACCAGGCAGCGGCTTGCCGACCGTGCCGATGCGGATGTCGCCGGGCAGGTTCACGGCCAGGGCGGCCGTGGTCTCGGTCAGGCCGTAGCCCTCCAGTACCGGTACGCCGATACCGCGGAAGAAGTGTCCGAGGCGGTCGCCCAGCGGCGCTCCACCCGAGACGGCGTAGTCGACGTTGCCGCCGAGCACGTTGCGCAGCTTGCCGTAGACGAGCTTGTCGTACAGGGCGTGTTTGGCCTTCAGCCCGAAGCCCGCACCGCCCTTGTCCAGCGCCTGCGAGTAGGCGATCGCCGTGTCGGCGGCGGCGTCGAAGATCTTGCCCTTGCCGCCCGCGTGCGCGGTCTGCGAGGCGGTGTTGAACACCTTCTCGAACACCCGTGGAACGCTGAGGATGAAGGTCGGTTTGAACGACCCGAGGTCCGCGACCAGGTTCTTCACGTCGGCGGTGTGCGCGACCTTGACCCGCATCATCACGCAGCCGACCTGGATGATCCGGGCGAACACGTGCGCCAGCGGCAGGAACAGCAGCGTGGATGCGCCGGTCAGCCGGAACAGATCGGGGAGGATCTTCGTCGCGGTGCCGAGCTCGTCCATGAAGTTGGCGTGGCTGAGCTTGCAGCCCTTGGGCCGGCCGGTCGTACCGGAGGTGTAGATCAGCGTCGAGAGATCACCGGGGACGATCGCCGTCCGCCGCTTGTCCAGCTCGGCGTCGGAGATCTCCTGCCCGAGGACCGTGAGCTGGTCGACGGCGGCCGCCTCGATCTGCCAGACCTCCTGCAGCGCGGGCGCCTCGGCCCGGGCGGATTCGACGACGGCGCCGTGCGCGGCGTTCTCGACGATCGCCACGACGGCCTCGGAGTCGGTCAGGATCCACTGGATCTGTGACGCCGACGAGGTCTCGTAGATCGGCACGGTGGCCGCGCCGATGCTCCAGATCGCGTAGTCGATCAGCGTCCACTCGTACCGCGTGGCGCTCAGCAGGGCGACCCGGTCGCCGTGCTTGACGCCGGCCGCGATCAGGCCCTTCGCCACCCCGCCCACCTGGTGGGCGAACTCGGCCGCGGTGATATCGAGCCAGCCGCCGCCCTCGACCCGGCGGCTGAACACCGCGGTGTCAGGATGGGAGGACGCGTTCGCCCAGACGGGATCGCTCAGGCCGCCGATCGTCGGCGGCTCGATCACAGTAGGGGTGGTGTACTCGCGCATCCGCGTCTCCTCAGTCAGTCACGCTGTGTCAGTCAAGACAGGGTCGACTCCGGCGCACGCTACAGTCACCTACCCGCAAGTAGCCAGATTAATGTGACCCACAGGACACAGACCCCAGGACTAACGCATGCCGGCGCTCGACATCAGTTGCGACGACTTGGTCGTTGCAGATCCAGCCTACGTCGCCCAGCGGCTCTGTGAGGACACCCTCTGGCGCGAGTGGTGGCCCGATCTGACCCTGACCCCGTCGGAGCGGCGCGGCATCGAGGGCGTCAGGTGGGCGGTCACCGGAGCAGCGATCGGTACTGCGGAGTGGTGGCTCGAGCAGGTCCGCGACGGAGTCGTCGTGCACTGGTACCTGCGGGTGGATCCCCGCCGGGCGGCCGGTCCACGCCGGTTGCGCCGGCTCCGGGAGCGGTACGTCGCGCAGTACCGGGAGCACATCTGGCGGCTGAAGGACGAACTCGAAAACGGCCGCGCCGCGGGCGAGGGCGGGCCGGGCGCCGAACCCGCGATAGTCTCTCGCGTGGAGAACCCGTCCCGGCAGCGAAGAGGTGAATCGATGGCAGAGCAGACCACCTCGACCATCGTCGTGAACGCGACCCCGAAGGCGATCATGGCGGTGATCGCGGACTTCGAGGCGTATCCGGAATGGGCCGACTCGATGCGGGAGACCCAGGTGCTGTCCACCGACGAGGCGGGCCGGCCGAAACAGGTCCGGTTCAAGGTGGACGCCGGCGCGATCTCCGACGAGTACACGCTGGACTACGTCTGGTCCCGCAACGAGGTCAACTGGACCCTCGTCCAGGCCAAGATGGTCAAGGGGATGGACGGCTCCTACGTACTGCGTGACCTGGGCGACCAGGGCACCGAGGTGACGTACCGGCTGGCCGTCGACGTGGCGATCCCGATGATCGGCCTGCTCAAGCGCAAGGCCGAGAAGGTCATCATCGACACAGCCCTGAAGGGGCTCAAGAAGCGCGTCGAGTCCTGATCAAGTGACTCGGGTTCTGCTGTACACAGGTAAAGGCGGCGTGGGGAAGACCACCTCAGCCGCTGGTACCGCCACGCTCGCTGCCTTGCGCGGGCTGCGCACCTTGGTGCTGTCCACCGATGCCGCGCACTCCCTGTCGGACGCGTTCGACAGCGAGGCCGGCGGTGAGCCGACCGAGGTCGACGACCTGCTGTTCGTGCAGCAGATCGACGCGCAGCGCCGGTTCGAGCGGTCCTGGGGTGACATCCAGGCGTACCTGCGCTCGGTGCTGAGTGTGATCGGCGTCGACCCGATCGAGGCCGAGGAGCTGACCGTGCTGCCGGGCGCGGTGGAGGTGCTCGCGCTGCTCGAGGTGCGCGACCACGTCCGGTCCGGCCGCTGGGACGTGATCGTCGTCGACTGTGCGCCGACCGCCGAGACGCTGCGGCTGCTCGCGCTGCCGGAGGCACTCAGCTGGTACATGGATCGCATCTTCAACGCCGAGCGCAAGGTCATCCGCACCTTCCGGCCGTTGCTCAGCAAGGCGTCCGGGCTGCCGATGCCCGATGACACCGTCTTCGACGCGTTGCGCCGCCTGCAGCGCGACCTGGCCGACATCCGCACACTGCTGACCGGCCCGGACGCTTCAGTACGACTTGTACTGACCCCCGAAGCCGTCGTGGTCGCCGAGGCTCGCCGCTCGCTCACGACTCTGTCTCTGTACGGCTACCGCGTGGACGGCGTCATCGCGAACCGGGTCTTCCCGGCCGCCGGCGCCGACAACTGGCGACGCCAATGGGTCGCCGCCCAGCGGGGGATCCTCGACGATGTCGCCGACTCGTTCCGCCCGCTGCCGATCTGGGAGTCGCCGTACCGCGCCTGCGAGCCGGTCGGCGTCGAGGAGCTCGCGGCGTTCGCGGTCGAGATGTACGGCAAGGACGACCCGTTCAGCCGGGCCACCGACGAGACCTCGCTGTGGGTGGATCGGCATATCGACACCGACGGCCGCACCTACACGCTGACCATGCCGCTGCCGCTCGCATCGGCGAACGACCTGGAGCTGGCCCGGCACGGTGACGAGCTGATCATCACGGTCGGCTCGTACCGGCGAGTGATCCCGTTGCCGGCCGCGCTGGCGCGTGGCGTCGTCGCCGGCGCCAGGCTGGACGACGGCCGCCTGCAGGTGCGCTTCGCGCCGCGCGAGCCGTTGCCGCGGGCTGCTGAGCTGCCGCCGGTGAACGGTTCGGCGGACTCGGTCGAGGGCCTGGCACAGGAGATCCGCGAGCAGATGAGCCAGTTCGACAGTGAGCCGACGGCGATCTCGGAGGGCACCAGATGAGCAGGGAGCCCGTGGGGTCGGTCGCGGAGGAGGCGGCGAAGCTCTTCGCAGTGCTCCAGCAGGCAGCCCGGCACGACGAGCCCCGCCCGGCTCCGGCGGCCGACGAGGCGCCGGACCACGCAGTACGGGAGCAGGACGCAGTACCGGAGCAGGACGCGGTACCGGAGGACAGCGAGCCAGTAGACGCTGCAGCGGAAGACGCTGGACCGCACGAGCACGGTACTGCGCGCAGCGGCGGGCCCGAGTGCCAGTGGTGCCCGGTCTGCCAGCTGATCGCGAAGGTGCGGACCACCAGCCCGGAGACGATCGAGCAACTGTCGACGGCGGCGGCCGGCGTACTGGGATCGGTACGGTCGCTGCTGGAAGCTGCCGCGGAAGCCGCGCGGCAGGCCCGGGAGGACGCAGAGTCGCGGACCGCCAAGGCACAGGAACCCGAACAGCCGGCCCGGTCCCGGGTGGACCGGATCGACGTGAGTGAGGACCCCGAACCATGGGATTGAGCATCGGCATCGACGTCGGCGGGACCAAGATCGCCGCAGGCGTCGTCGACGCGGACGGCACGATCATCGCGCGCACGCACCGCGACACCCCGGCCGAGTCGGTGGACGCGACGGCGCAGGCGATCATCGACGCCGCCGCCGAGCTGATCAAGGACCACGAGATCGAGGCGGTCGGGATCGGCGCTGCCGGATTCGTCTCGTCGGACCGTTCGACCGTGCTGTTCGCGCCGAACCTGGCCTGGCGGGACGAGCCGCTCGGCGCGCGGGTGGCCGACGCGCTCAAGATCCCTGTGGTGGTGGAGAACGACGCCAACGCGGCCGCTTGGGGCGAGTTCGCCTTCGGCGCCGCGAAGAACGTCGAGCACATGGTCTGCCTGACCGTCGGCACCGGGATCGGTGGCGGCGTGGTGATCGAGGGCGAGCTGCTGCGCGGCGCGCACGGGGTTGCGGCCGAGCTCGGGCACATGCGGGTAGTGCCGGGTGGGCATCGGTGTGGTTGTGGTGCTCGTGGGTGCTGGGAGCAGTACGCGTCGGGGCGCGCGCTGGTCCGTGAGGGGCGTGCGCAGGCCGAGTCTGGTTCGCTGGCGGCGGCGCAGATGCTGAGCGTTTGCGGGATCACGGATCCGGCCGAGCTGGATGGGCCGATGATCACTCACGCCGCGGCGTCGGGAGACCCGTGCGCCGTTGAGCTGCTGGACGACCTCGGCCGCTGGCTGGGCGAGGGGCTGGCCAGTATCGCGACGCTGTTCGATCCGAGCACGATCGTGATCGGTGGCG
Source organism: Streptomyces sp. SID13031 (assembly GCF_010548305.1). GTDB lineage: Bacteria > Actinomycetota > Actinomycetes > Propionibacteriales > Kribbellaceae > Kribbella. The sequence goes on along the minus strand of NZ_JAAGLV010000023.1, from coordinate 27,900 downwards.
GCGTGAGCGCGGCCAAGGAGCTGCTGCTGAAGTCGGCTCAGGTCGCCTTCGAGAAGAACCTGCCGGCCAAGGCGAACCGGCCGCACCCGGCCTTCGGCCTGGCCGAGCTGGGCAACGACGCCGGCCTGATCGGCGCCGCCGACCTCGCCCGCAAGCCTGCCCCGGCACCGGAGAAGCAGCGTTGAGCAGGGTCGGTTCAACTGCAGTGAGTAGGCTTTCAAAGGAATCCGGGGGATTCACCAGGAGGGTCGTGACATGGCTCTGACGCAGGCGTTGACGATCGGGATCGACATCGGTGGCACCAAGGTGGCTGCCGGGGTGGTTGACCCGGAGGGCAACATCCTGGACCGGGTACGCCGGGACACACCCACCAAGGACCCACGCGAGACCGAGGACGCGATCGCCGAGATCGTGCACGACCTCGAGTCGCGGCACGACGTGATCGCGGTTGGGATCGGCGCGGCCGGCTTCGTGGACGGCACCCGCTCGTCCGTCCTGTTCGCACCGCACCTGGCCTGGCGGCACGAGCCGCTGCGCGACGCCGTCGAGCGCCGCCTCGGGCTGCCCGTGGTGGTCGAGAACGACGCGAACGCGGCCGCCTGGTCGGAGTGGCGGTTCGGCGGCGGGCAGGGCGAGAGCCATCTGGTCTGCGTCACGCTCGGTACCGGTATCGGCGGCGCGATCCTCAACGACGGCGCCCTGCAGCGCGGCAAGTTCGGTATCGCCGGCGAGTTCGGGCACATGCAGGTCGTACCGGGTGGGCATCGTTGCGAGTGCGGCAACCGTGGCTGCTGGGAGCAATACGCGTCGGGCAACTCGCTGACCCGCGAGGCCCGTGAGCTGGCGCTGTCCGGTTCGCCGGTGGCGCACAACCTGTTGCGCGCGGCCGATGGCGATCCGCGCAAGATCAACGGGCCGATGGTCACCAGGCTGGCCAAGGACGGCGATCCAGTTGCGATCGAGCTCCTGGAGGATGTCGGCCGCTGGCTCGGGATCGGCCTGGCCAACCTGGCCGCCGCGCTCGACCCGGGCACCTTCGTGATCGGTGGGGGTGTGTCGGACGCGGGGGAGTTGCTGCTCGCTCCGGCACGTGAGGCGTTCAAGCGCACGTTGACCGGTCGCGGGTTCCGGCCCGAGGCGCGGATCGTGCGCGCAGTACTGGGCCCTGAAGCCGGCATGGTCGGTGCGGCTGACTTGGCTCGCGAAGAGGCGACCTGGTTGCGTCGAGTGCGGGTCAAGACGACTGCCGTGACGGCGAAGACGGCCGCTGCGCGCAGTGGGCGGTCCACCCGGTTGGAGCGGGCCGCGCGCAAGTCGGTCGGCCGGCGTACAGGGATGCGGACGGCCGAGACTCCGCTGAAGGAACCGGCGTCCGCCGAGCTGAACGGCGACACCGAGGCATGAACGACGGCCCGTCGATGCGGGTGCTGTCGTACAACGTGCACCGCTGGGGGGATGACCGCGAAGCGCTGGCTCGCGTCGTCCGGGCGTGCGCGCCAGACGTAATGCTCGTCCAGGAAGCACCGACCTGGTGGGGGACGCGACGCAAACGCGAGGCGATGGCGGCGACGTTCGGACTCCGGTACGTCGCCGCATCGGCGCGCAACGCGATCTTGGTTGCCAAGGGCACCGAGGTCGTGGATCCCTTGCACTGGAGGGTCTGGCGGCCGTTCGTCCGCCGTCGCTTCCGGTTCATCGCGACCCAGCTAGCCGGTGGATCGGTCGGCGGCCGGACGTCCCTTGGCGGGGTCGAGTTGGCGTTGGTGGTCTGCCATCTCGGGCTGCACATCCGCGGCCGGCAGCACGAGCTGGAGCAGGTGCTGCGCGGCTGCAAGTCGTTCAACCTGCCCTACCTGCTGGTCGGCGACCTCAACGAGGAGCCGGGCGGCCCGGTCTGGGATCGCCTTGCGGCAGAGGGTTTGACGGACCTCGGCGTCGACGCCGGCCCGACGTTCCACTCGGACAATCCAGTCAAGCGCATCGATGGCGCCCACTTGTCACCCGGCCTGGCCGGCCGGGTGATCCCCCTGGATTCGATCGAGGGAGTCACCCGGGCGGACCTGGTGGCGGGGTCAGATCACTTGCCGATGCTGGTCGAGCTCAACCTGCCCTGAACTCGCTCAGCGGGTCGGCCATCACGTCACGCCAGCGATCGCCGTGCCCGTGGGCCTGCAGCCGGTAGTAGATCGTCTCGCGACGATCCGGCCCGGTGTTGCCACCGATGTTGTGGCCGAGCAGATAGTGCGCGAACAGCACGCTCCCTGCGGTCCCGAAGGTCTGGATCTGCTCACCGAGCTCGATCTTCGGGTACGGCGCGCCAGTCGTGTCCTTGTTCAACTCGGCCAGGGCGTCGGCGCCGTGCTCGGCCAGGTACTCGCCGAACCGCAGGTGCGTGCCCGGCCAGACGTGCAGGTTGCCCTGGTATTCCCCCAGTTGATCGCTCAGCCAGACGCCGGCCAGCACCGAGAACGTGTACGGCGAACCATCCTCCTGCAGCGAAGCCACTCCGTCGACGTGAGGTGCTCCGGGCCGGTGCGACCAGGACGGGATCGTCGTCGCGACCTGAGCAAAGTCCGGGTCGTCCACGCCGAGCTCCGGTCGTACCAGCTCGGCCGCGAGCGGCGCGACCGTCTCCCGGTAGAAGTCGAGCAACGGATGCGGTCCGTCCTCGAATCTCGGCCAGACGAAATGGAAGCCGACGTGCCCGGGCTCTGGTGGGCTCTTCTCCAGCTCCACCGCGACCAGCGCCCGGCCGGTCGCGAGCTGCTCCTCGGTGAGTACCCCGGGAACCACCACAAAGCCCTGCTCGCGGAACGTCGTACGCATCGTCGCGGTAATCGTCATGCCCCGCAGTGGACCAGCCGCCGACTGCGGTGAGCAACTGATTAAACCCTTTGTGTGCAGGGGAAAGCGTCGGGCAGGATGGCAGCATGAGCGATGCGAAGCGGCCGGTGGCCTTGGTGACCGGAGTAGGCCGACGGGCCGGTATCGGCGCCGGGCTCGCCGAGCGGCTGGCGGCGACGGGGTGGGACATCGCCTTCACCTACCTCAGCCGGTATGACGACGACAAGCCGTGGGGCCCCGACCTCGAGGCGCGCGACGAGATCACCACGCTGCTGCAGAAGGAGGGTGCCCGGGTCTTCTCGGTCGAGGCCGACTTCGAGGACGTCGAGGCGCCGGCCGCGGTCTTCCGTGCGACCGGCGAGGCGCTGGGATCCGTTCAGGCGCTGGTGATGTCGCACTGCGAGCAGGACGACAGCGGCATCCGCAACACCTCGATCGAGAGCTTCGACCGGCACTTCGCCGTCAACACCCGGGGTTCGTGGCTGTTGATCAAAGCGTTCGCCGAGCAGTACTCCGCGCCGTTCGGCGACGGCCGGATCATCGCGCTGACCAGCGACCACACCGTGGGCAACCTGCCGTACGGCGCGAGCAAGGGCGCCCTCGACCGGATCACCCTGGCCGCGGCGAGCGAGCTGAGCGACCTCGGCATCACCGCGAACGCGATCAACCCCGGCCCGATCGACACCGGCTGGATGGCCCAGGACGTAGTCGACCTCTTCGCCACCCAAAACCCCCTCAAGCGCCCGGGCCAGCCCCGAGACACCGCCAACCTGGTCGCCTTCCTCTGCTCACCAGAAGGCGGCTGGATCAACGGCCAACTACTGAAAAGCAACGGCGGTTGGGGGGAGTGAGCCGCAACGGCGGCTGGCGCAACTAGTCCTACTTCTTTTTGCGGTTCAAGAAGGCCAGCATCGCTTCTTGGGCTGCGGGGGAGCCGAAGAGGGACGCGGAGAGCTCGGCCAGCTCGGTGCCTCGGGCATCGATATCCGCGAGCAGTTCGCGGTTGAGCAACTTCTTCGACTCGCGCAGGCCTTGTGGTGCGCCCTTGAGTAGCGACTTGAGGGTCAGGTCGAGGGCGTAGTCGACCTCTGCGTCGGGGACCGACTGGGTGACCAGGCCGAGCTTTGCTGCCTCGACGCCGCCGAAGCTGTCGCCGGTGAGGAAGGTGAGTGAGGCGGCGCGGTCCGTCAGGCGGGGGATCACCGTCAACGAGATCGTCGCGGCCGCCAGCCCGAGCCGTACTTCGGTCAGCGCGAAGGTCGAACTGTGACCCGCGATGCTGATGTCCGCGGCGGCCACCATGCCGATCCCACCGGCCCGCACCGGCCCGGCCACCCGCGCGACGACGGGTTTGGAGTTCGCCACGATTGCGCGCTGGACGTCGACCATCCGCTGCGCCCCGACACCCATCCCGACGGAAGTCGCCTCGGACAGATCGGCGCCCGAACAGAACACTTCCAGCGCCGACCGGATCACGATCACCCGGACAGCGTCGTCTCGGTCGGACGTCTCCAGGTGAGCCAGCAGTTCGCTGGTGAGCTGCTGAGAGAGCGCGTTCTTGTTGTGCGGCGAATCCAGCGTGATCGTCGCGACGCCATCACCAACACCCAGGTGCACGAGTTCCGTCATGCCCACATCCTGCCTTGCCAGGCCGGTCAGGCCATCACAGACCGCGGTTCGAGGAAGCTTTCGAGGCCAAAGGTGCCGTATTCCCGCCCGATGCCCGACTGCTTGAACCCTCCGAACGGGGACAGCGGTTCATATCCACCGTTGATCGCCACTCTGCCCGCCTCGAGCCGTGACGCGATGCGATGGGCTCGTGCGGCATCCGACGAGAACACATAGGCATGGAGGCCGTAGTCCGTGTCGTTGGCGATCTCAACGGCATCATCCTCGTCGCGATAGGTGAGGATCGAAAGTACCGGTCCGAAGATTTCCTCGCGGGCGATCGTCATGTCGTTGGTGACGTCGGCGAACAGTGTCGGTCGGACGAAATAGCCGTCCGCAAGTCCCTCGGGGCGGCCGGGTCCGCCGGCGACGATCCGCGCACCTTCCTCGACACCGCGGCGGATGTAGCTCTGGACCCGCTCCCACTGCTGTTCGCTCACCATCGGACCGATGGCGGTTGCCGGGTCGCGCGGATCGCCGGCTGGGAAGTCAGCCATCTTCGCCGTGGCGATGGCGAGTATCTCGTCCAGCCGGCTCTCCGGGACGAGGATGCGGGTTCCGGCGACGCACGCCTGGCTGCTGTTGGCGAACCCGGCCATCAGCGCGCCGGTGACGGCTTCCTCGAGATCGGCGTCGTCGAGAATGATCGACGGAGACTTGCCGCCGAGTTCGAGGGTCAGGCTCTTCAAGGTCTCGGCTGCCTCCCGAAAGATGATCCTGCCGACCGCGGTCGAGCCGGTGAAGGAAATCTTGGCGACGTCCTCGTGACGGGTGATCGCGCTCCCGACGACATCGCCGCGGCCCGTCACGATATTGAAGACACCCCGGGGCAGTCCGGCCTCGTGGAGTGCCTGGGTGATGGCCTGGGTTTGCGTCGCGCTCAGCTCGCTGGGCTTGATGACGACGGTGCAGCCTGCTGCCAAAGCGGTCGCGAGCTTGTCACTGATGAAGAACGGATCGGAATTCCACGGTGTGATCAGGCCGGCGACGCCGACCGGCACCATCTCCACGGATGCTCTGCCGATCTGCCGGGTGAAGTCGAAAGCTTCCAAGGTGGTGATCATGTCGGCGAACGCACTGACGGTCGAATCGACCATGTACGAGTTGCGCACCGGCGCGCCGTACTCCAGCAGGAGCGATTCCAGAATTTCGTTCCTCCGCGCGGCGACCGCGGCCTGAAGCCGGCGCAGCGCGTCGATCCGCTCTTCCTTCGAGGTCGCGGACCACGCCGGCAGCGCCCGCTTCGCCGCTGCGATTGCCGCCTCTGTGTCCACCTCGTCGGCGAGCCGGACCTGCCCGATCACTTTCCCAGTGGCGGGATTGAACAGATCGGCGAGTTCGGTGCCGTGCGGGGTGACGAACTCACCGTCGATGTAGATCTTGTCGATCACGTTCTCTTGCATGATGGTCTCCTGGACTGGTGTCTGATCACTGAATGGCTGTCCGCAGTTCCTCGTCGTCGAAGACGATCTCGACCAGCGGGCTGCGCGCGAGCCAGTCGACGAGGTTCTGGCGCCGGCTGACCCGCGCCGCGATGTCGGGCCGGCTCTGCAGATCGAGGACCGCAGTGATCACTCGCCGTCGGGTCGGCTCGTCGACCGGTACCGCGGTCGCGGGCAGGTCGGCCGTGACCCCGTGCTTGAGATGCACGATGAACCGTGGATGGGCGCGCAGGTTCGCGTACCAGTTGCGGGGTCCGGGCGTGCCGGTCAGATACCAGCGACCCCCGACGCGGTGGAACCAGATCTCGATGCGCCGCGGGCTGCCGCTGCGCGCGCCCAGCGTGGTGATGTCGATCGTGTATGCGGCCATAGCGGAGTCCGGCCCGATGTCGAGGGCGCGGACGACGGCGTCGTCCACGGTCATAGTCGGGTCTGCCGCTCGTTGAGGGCCAATTCGTCCTTCATGACCCGCCTCCTGCTTCGTGGTGATGGTCCCGGAATCAGTGGTACTTTCCGGTATCTCCAGCAAAGCAACGCGGCGGGTGCCGGGCCAGCAAGATCCTCTCGCGTGCTGACACGATCCTTTTGCAGGTGGCTTCAGGGCAGCGCCGGGGTAGCTCCGTCGCGCAGGCGTACTGCGTCGATGCTGGGTGGGGCGCCGAACTGGCGCCGGTACTCCCGGCTGAACTGGGACGCATTGTCGTAGCCGACGAGATGGCCGACGCCGGTGACGTCGTTCGGACGGTTCGCCAGCAGCAACCTCGCCGCCTGCAGCCGGATGTGCTTCTGGAACTGGATCGGGGTCATCGCCGTGACCGTATGGAAGTTGCGGTGGAAGGCGGAGACGCTCATTCCCGACAGTTCGGCGACTTCCTCGACCCGGAACGGCCGGGCGTAGTTCTCCCGGATCCACCGCACCGCACGCCTGATGTGCGTCAGGCTGCTGTCGGCCAGGCCGAGTTGGCGTACGACGTCGCCTTGTTCCCCGGTCATCAACCGCCAGAGGATCTCGCGCTTGATCAGCGGTACCAGTGCTGTCCGGTCCCGGGCCCGGTCGAGTAGGCGCAGCAGTCGCACGACAGCGTCGAGTAATTCGTCCGGGGCGTCACTGACCACGATTCCCGGCTGCACGGTGCCGGCGGACCGTGGTAGATCCCCCGGCCCGGCCTGCAGCAGCAGGTCAGCGATGGCGGCGGATTCCAGGGTCATCCCGAAAGCGAGCGACGGATGGCCCGGGGTGGCATCGACGACGTGCCCCGTCATCGGGAGGTCGACCGAGGCGACGAGGTACTGACCAGCGCCGTACTCGTACACCCGGTCCCCAAGTGCCAGACGTTTGCTCCCCTGAGCGACCACCGCCAGCACCGTGCCGGACGTCGAGGACACCGGCGAACCGGTGCGGTCGACCTTGCAGATCCGGACGCCGTCGATTCTCGTGCTCAAATCGGGGCACGCGTGCCGTTCCAGCAGTTCGCGAAGCTCGCCCAGTGACATGTCATCAGTGCAGCACGAAACTCGCGGCGACCGCCCGTCACGAGAGGATCGTGCAAGAAGTCGAGAGTTTCGTGATAGCCAGTCGCGCTATTCGAGGTAGAGACAGAACGGATGGCCGTCTGGGTCCAGCATCACCCGAACGCGCTCCTGCGGCTGGAACGCCGGTAGCTCGGCGCCGCAGTCGATCGCGTGCGCGACCGCCTGGTCGAGATCGTCCACCTCGAGGTCGAGGTGGAGCTGCATCTGCGGTTTGCCATGGCAACACCATGGCACCGAGAACCGACAGAAACCGCGGTTATTTCGTTTCGGCGTACGACGGGGAGAGCTCGCGGGCGAGCTGCTCGATGAAGAGGCCCACATCGGTGACGATGCCGCGAGCCTGGGCGGAGCCGCGGTCGGCGAGCTTGGTGACGGTGGCCGGGTTGATGTCCACGCAGGTCAGCGGGACGGACGCCGGCAAGATGTTGCCGGTGGCAACCGAGTGGAGCATGGTCGCGGCCATCAGGCAGTAGCCGACGCCCTCCAGCTCGGCGCGCATCGCGCGCTGGCCCGCGAGTACATCGGTGTAGACGTCCGGCAGCGGGCCGTCGTCGCGGACCGAGCCGACCAGGACGAACTTGTTGCCCTTCTTCACCAGCGCGTGCATCACGCCCGAGGTCAGTACGCCGGACTCGACCGCCGCCGCGATGGAGCCGGACTTGCGGATCGTGTTGATCGCGCGGATGTGGTGCTCGTGGCCGTGCTCCACACCGCGGCCGCGAGCCAGGTCGACGCCGAGCGACGTCCCGTACAGCGAGGACTCGATGTCGTGCGTCGCGAGCGCGTTGCCGGCGAACATGACGTCGACGAAACCCGCCTCGACGATCGCAACCATGGCCGGCGCGGCGCCGGTGTGCACGATGCCCGGGCCGCCGACCCAGAGCACCTTCAGCCCGGCCGCCTTCGCCTCGCGCATGCCGTCGGCGACCTGCTTGACGAGCACCCGCTGGGGTTTCTCGCTGGAGACCTCCGACTCCATGAAGCCGAAGGACTCCTCGGTGTGCGCGACGAGCGGGGGAGTGACCTTGACGCCCTGGGCGCTGGAGATGATCCGCATCCCGGCCTTCACCTCGGACATCGGGATGGTCCGGACGTCGGTGCCGTCGACGAGCAGCCCGCAGTCCATCTCGGGGTTGCGCACCGAGACCCAGCGGCCGTCCAGCCGAACGCTGGTGGGCAGGTTGGTGGTCGAGTAGAAGCCGTCGGGGAAGACGCCGTCCTGGAGTACCTCGGAGATCTCCGGCGTCCCGGGGTTGACCAGGTTCGCGCCCTTGGTCTGGATCCGCATCAGCAGCCGCTGGAGCGCTTCCTCGTCGTCGGCGCCGACGGTCATCCGCACGGTGGACGGGTCGTCCTTGTCGTAGCCGAGGTCGAACTTGTCCAGCGTGTACTCACCGCCGTACCCGCGGATGTCGTCGAGGACCCGGGACAGCAACCCGGTATCCATCAAGTGGCCGGTGATCTCGACCGTCTCGGTGACCTGCACGGGTGCCTCCCCTTTTTGGTCCCAGCTCGTCTCGTCGGATTGTCCGACAATCGGCAGCTTAACGGTTAGACGACGGCTCCATCGTCCGGGGTGTCTTCCGGGGGGAGCCGGTCCTTCATCCGGATCACCAGGGTGAGGAAGCCGCCGATGAAACCGACGACGGCGATCGTGGTGATCCGGCCGGTGCCGAAGTCGAGCAGCGCGGCGGCGATCAGCAGCAGCGGCCCGCCGATCAGCCCGAGCCAGGCGGCCCGGCTGATCCAGTCCAGCTTCGGGCCCTTCGGGGGCTCCGGTGGGACGAAATGCTCGTGGTGATCCTCGGCCCGCCGGGCCGGTGGCTCCTCCGGCGGCTCCTCGTCGGTGTCCCCGACGATCAAGCCGGCCGGTACGTCGATCAGCGGCTCGTAGGAACCCTCATCCACATCCTCGCTGGCCGGCCACCGCGGCACCGGAGTCGCGTCATGCCCCTCGGCCGCAGGCGCGTTGAACTGCTCCACCAACGACTTCCACTCGGCCTCCTCGCTACTGCGCCCGATCACCGCCCGGGCCCGCTCCTCGGAGTCCGCGGCGACGAAGATCTCGTCGAAGCCGACGGGGATCCGCGCGGGAACGGCTTCATCGGCCTTCGCGGGCGCCGGCGCCTCGGCAACCGCGGCGCTCTCCGAGTCGGAGCTCGCCTCCGCGGACTCGGTGTCCGATTCGGACGACTTCGCCGGTACCTCGGTCGCCGGTGTCGTCTCGTCGGGCTTGCCGCAGTAGGCGGCGATGCCGGCTTCGGCGAGGGCGGTGAGGACCGGCTCGGCGATCAGCGGGTCTATGCCGCCCATCGACGTGTAGGAGGACGCGGTCAGGCCGTTGTCACGCATCGGCGGCGATCCGCTCGATGAAGGCGGTGGAGTCGTCGAAGATGCGCGGTGCGTCGTTGTCCAGAGTGGCCACGTGATAGCTGTCCTCGAGCAGGGTCTCGGTCACGTCGCGGGACGAGATCGACGACAGGATCGCCCGGCCCGAGCTCGCTTCCACGACATGATCGACAGTACTGCGGAAAAGAAGCACCGGCTGCGTCACCTTGGCCAGATCCGCGCGGGTGACCGTCCACAGCTGGGACAGCGAGTAGAGGGCGCGCAGTGGCATCCGCGAGTAGGCGCCCTCGTCGACGCCCGTCTTCTTGATGTCGTTCGAGATCCCCGGGAACGACGGCACCAGCCGCTGCAGCACCGGCAGCAGCGCCAGCCGCTTGTCGTCGGTGCGCACGGACGGGTTGACCAGGATCACGCCGGAGATGTCGGCGCCGTGCTGTTCCGCGAGGCGCAGTACCAGGCAGCCGCCCATCGACAGGCCGGCCACGAAGACCCGGTCGTGCTCCTTGCGGAGGCGCTCGAGCTCGTCGTCCAGGACGGCGTACCAGTCCTGCCAGCGGGTGTTGTTCATCTCCTGCCAACGCGTACCGTGCCCGGGCAGCCGCGGTACGGCGACCCCGTACCCCTCGGTGGCCAGGTGCTCGCCGAACGGCCGCATCGAGCGCGGTGAGCCGGTGAATCCGTGACTCAGCAGCACCCCGGTCGCGGCGTTCGCACCGGATCCTGGGCTGCGGAACTCTTCCGCGTGAGCTTGCACTGGCACGGGTACTCCTCGACGGGTCGCATACATCCTGAGACGCCAATGGTCGCAGCCGCAGGGCCACCCGCCCACCCCGGCGCGGGTGTCGACCACGACCAGGCACCTCGCGGTGTCTGTCGTTCGGCGCTTCCGGCGCCCAGGCACGCACCTCGCGGCACTTGACCAGCGTCCACGATGCTCCGCATCGAGGACGCTGCTCAAGCACCGCGATGCACGCACCTGACCACCGCAATCGCTCGAACGACAGACACCGCGAGGTGCCGTGACCGACATCGCACCCAGTCTGCAATCACGACACAACACAGAGTGCAACCCGCCTATTCCTGGCGGTCACGTTGCTTGAGGAGGATGGTGGACCGTAGTGTCCTGCACCGGGTATCTGCCGAGTGACGGAGGTGAAGGCGTTGCTGTACTTGTTCCTCAGGCGGTTTTTCGTCGGACCGATTGCGAAGCTCCTCTTCCGTCCCAGGGTCGAGGGGCTGGAGAACATTCCCTCGACCGGGCCGGCGCTGCTGGTGAGCAACCACCTGGCGTTCACCGATTCGGTGTTCCTGCCGGTCGCGGTGCCCCGGCAGATCATCTTCCCGGCCAAGCAGGAGTACTTCACCCAGCCCGGGCTGAAGGGCCGGGTGATGGCGACCTTCTTCCGCTCGATCGGGCAGATCCCGATCGACCGCTCCGGTGGGCGCGCCTCGCTGGCCGCGCTGAACGCCGGGCTGGAGATCCTCGCCAAGGGTGAGCTGTTCGGCATCTACCCCGAGGGCACCCGCTCGCCCGACGGCCGGCTCTACAAGGGCAAGACCGGCGTGGCGCGGATGGCGATCGTGGCCGGCGTGCCGGTCATCCCGGTGGCGATGATCGACACCGAGAAGCTGAACCCGCCCGGTACGGTCTGGCCGAAGTTCCTGATCCGCGAGCCCGGCCGCCGGCTGCCCCGGCTGATCCGCCCCGGCGTGGCGATTGGCAAGCCGCTCGACTTCTCCCGGTACGAGGGGATGGAACGCGACCGTTTCGTCCTCCGCTCGGTCACCGACGAGATCATGTACGCGATGATGGAGCTGTCCGGCCAGGAGTACGTCGACATGTACGCCGAGAAGGCCAAGGAGCTCCTCAAGGCCGGCGAATCCATCGACGACCACATCAAGCCCCGCCTCGGCGACACCAAGGCCTCCTGACCAGGTTGTCGATGGAGAGCGAGCTGAACGTCCTCGGCGAGGACCTGCAGGAGTGCGGTACCGACCCCATCACCGGGTTCTTCCGGGATGGCTGCTGCAGCACCGGCCCGGAAGACCTCGGCAGCCACACCGTCTGCGCCGTGATGACGCCCGATTTCCTGGCCCACCAGGCCAGCGTCGGCAACGACCTGTCGACCCCGCGACCCGAGTTCAACTTCACCGGCCTCCGCCCAGGCGACCGCTGGTGCGTCGTGGCGGCCCGCTGGCTTCAGGCGTACCACGCCGGCGCGGCAGCGCCCGTAGTACTGGCCTCAACCCACGCCCGCTCTCTCGAAACCATCCCTCTGACCGTCCTTCGCGCCCACGCAGTCGACGTTCCACCGGACCTCAGCTCGCTCAGTTGAGACGGGGAGGCGGCGGCCAGGGGGCCTGGAATAGGCTGGCGCTATGCAATTTGCGACTTTGAGTGCGGGGGAAGTGCCCGGGGTTCCGACGCTGGAGGAGCTGCGGGCGCTGAAGCCGTTGCAGCAGCCCGAGTGGCCGGACCAGGTTGCGGTGGAGCAGGTGATCGGGCAGCTGAGGAAGTTGCCGCCGCTGGTCTTCGCCGGTGAGTGCGACGACCTGACCACCAAGATCGGCGCCGTCGCGCGCGGTGAGTCGTTCCTGCTGCAGGGCGGCGACTGCGCCGAGACGTTCGACGGGGTGACCGCCGAGAACATCCGGGCCAAGCTCCGGGTGCTGCTGCAGATGTCCGTCGTCCTCCAGTACGCCGCGAGCGTGCCGGTCGTCAAGGTCGGCCGGATCGCCGGGCAGTACGCCAAGCCGCGCAGCTCCGGCGACGAGACCCGCGACGGCGTGACGCTGCCGTCGTACCGGGGTGACGCGGTGAACGGGCTGGAGTTCACGTCCGAGTCGCGGATCCCGGACCCGCAGCGGTTGCGCGGTGTCTACAACGCGGCCGCCGCGACGCTGAACCTGACCCGCGCCTTCACCACCGGTGGGTACGCCGACCTGCACCAGGTGCACGCCTGGAACACCGACTTCGTGAAGTCCTCGCCGGTCGGGCAGCGCTACGAGCAGCTGGCCGGTGAGATCGAGCGGGCGCTCGCCTTCATGCGCGCCTGCGGGGCGACCGCCGACGAGTTCAAGACCGTCGACTTCTACGCCTCGCACGAGGCGCTCATCCTCGAGTACGAGCACGCCCTGACCCGGATCGACTCGCGCACCGATCAGCCGTACGACGTGTCCGGCCACCTGCTCTGGGTGGGGGAGCGGACCAGGCAGCTGGACGGCGCGCACGTGGAGTTCCTGTCGACCCTGAGCAACCCGCTCGGCGTGAAGATCGGCCCGACCACGACCCCGGAGTACATCCGGGCCTTGATCGACAAGCTGAACCCGAAGGGCATCGAGGGCCGGCTGACCTTCATCACCCGGATGGGCGCGGGCAAGATCCGCGCCGGGCTGCCGCCGCTGCTGGAGGCCGTCCGCGACCACGGCTCGCCGATCGCCTGGGTCTGCGACCCGATGCACGGCAACACCTACGAGACGCCGAACGGCTACAAGACGCGCAACTTCGACGACGTGATCGACGAGGTCCAGGGCTTCTTCGACGCGCACGAGCAGGTCGGCACCTGGCCGGGCGGGATGCACATCGAGCTCACCGGCGACGACGTGACCGAATGCCTCGGCGGTGGCGAGGAGCTGGTCGCCGAGGACCTGGTCAACCGGTACGAGACGGCCTGCGACCCGCGCCTCAACCGGCACCAGTCGCTCGAGCTCGCCTTCCTGGTCGCCGAGCGACTGCGGAGCGCCCGGGCATGAGCTGCCGCCCAGCCGTCGGCTCAGGAGCGGCCGCGTGATCGACCTCCGTTCTGACACCGTCACCCGGCCCTCGGCCGGGATGCTGGCGGCGATGACGTCAGCTCCCCTCGGAGACGATGTCTACGGCGAGGACCCGACGGTCACCGAGCTCGAGGAGACGGTCGCCGGCCTGCTCGGCCACGAGGCCGCCCTCTTCACGGTGTCGGGCTCGCTCGCCAACATCCTCGGCGTGCGGGCGCTCGCCGCACCCGGCACCGAGGTGCTCTGCGAGGCCAGCGCGCACATCGCGCGGGCGGAGCTGGGCGCGCACGCAGCGGTCAGCGGGATCACCACACGGACGTGGAGCGCGCCGGGCGGCCAGATCGACCTGGAGCAGATCCGCGCCCTGATCGCCCCCGACCTCGGCCCGTACTTCGTCCAGACGGCCGCCGTCTCGGTCGAGAACACCCACAACTTCGGTGGCGGCGCCATCCAGACCGGGTACGACGCACTCGCCGACGAGCTGGACTCGATCGGGCTGCCGCTCCACCTCGACGGAGCGCGACTGTGGAACGCGTCGGTGGCATCCGGCGTACCGATGGCGGCCTACGCGTCTCGCGCAGCGGCCGCGAGCGTGTGCCTGTCGAAGGGTCTGGGTGCGCCCATCGGATCGGTCCTGGTCGGCTCGACCGAGCTCGTGAAGGAGGCTCGAGTCTGGCGCAAGCGATTGGGTGCGGGCTGGCGTCAGGCCGGCGTACTGGCTGGGGCCGGCCTCTACGCGATCCACAACAACGTCGAGCGTCTCGCCGAGGACCATGCGCACGCCCGCCAGATCGCCGAGATCCTCGCCGACGCGGCGCCCGGGTCGGTCAAGCCGGACCAGGTGGACACGAACATCGTCGTCGCCGACCTGGCCGCCACCGGCAAGACGGTCGCGGAGGTCGTCGCCGGCGCAAAGGCCGAAGGCGTCCTGGTTGGTGGAGTAGGCGCGACGCAGCTTCGCCTGGTCACTCATCTGGACGCGTCGGCGACGGACTGCCGCCGGGCGGCCGAAGTGGTCGCCGCGCTGTTGCACTGATGGCTGTTCGCAAGATTGCGGGCGGCACCTGCCGCCCGCAGATGGTTGCCTGGCGGCAGGTAGGCTCACGTTGTCGGGTCACAGTGTTCGGGGAGAGCCGTGCGAGAGATCGTCGTGTTCAGCGGAAGTGCCCATTCCAGCCTTGCCAAGCAGATCTGTGCCGACCTCGGCGTAGATCTGTCGCCGGTGGAGATCCACCGGTTCAGCAATGACTGCCTACAGGTTCAGTTGCAGGTGAACTGCCGCCAGCGGGATGTGTACATCGTCCAGCCGCTGGTTCCGCCGACCCAGGAGCACCTGATGGAGCTGCTCCTGATGATCGACGCGGCTCGAGGTGCGTCGGCCGCGCAGATCACCGCGGTGATGCCGCACTACGCCTATGCGCGCTCGGACAAGAAGGACGCCTCCCGGATCTCGATCGGCGGCCGATTGGTGGCCGACCTGCTCGTCGCGGCCGGCGTCGACCGGGTGCTGACGATGACTCTGCACGCTCCGCAGGTGCACGGGTTCTTCTCGGTGCCGGTCGACCACCTGACCGCGATCGGTGTCCTGGCCGAGCACTTCCGCGGTACGGACCTCAGCAACACCATCGTGGTCAGCCCCGACCTGGGCAACGCGAAGACCGCGAGCCAGTTCGCGCGGCTGCTCGGGTTGCCGGTGGCCGCGGGCAGCAAGCAGCGGCTGTCCGACGACCGGGTGGTGATCGACGCGATCGTCGGTGACGTGGCCGGCAAGAAGGCGATCGTGCTGGACGACGAGATCGCCACCGGTGGGTCGATCATCGAGCTGCTCGACCGGCTGAAGGATCTCGGCTGCACGCAGGCGGCCGTGGCGACGACGCACGGCCTGTTCGCCGGCAAGGCGGTCGAGCGGCTGCGGTCCCACCCGTCGATCACCGAGGTGATCAGCACTGACACCGTGCCGCGGCCCGACGGATTCCCCGAGCTGCAGGTCAGCTCGGTCTCGGGCCTGTTCGCCGAGGCCATCAAGCGCATCCATGAGGGCGAGTCGGTCAGCAGCCTCTTCGACGGCGTCGACCCGACCCACGCCCCGCCGCAACCCAAGTTGCCCTTCTAGAGATCGATCCGCATGACGTAGCGGCGCAACGTCGGGTGGCTGACTTCCTTGAAGCCGGCCTCCTCGAAGACGCTGAAATGCCCGACATGCAGCTCGCCCCAGGGCACGTCCTTGCCGGCCGCAGGCAGCATCGGATACCCCTCCAGCGCCCGCGCGCCACGCTCGCGAGCGAAGCTGATGGTCGCCCTGGCCATCCCGTAGCTGACGCCGCGCCGTCGGTACCCGAGCCGGGTCACGAAGCAGGTGACGACCCAGACCGAGTCGTCGTCCTTGTCCTCGGTCCGCCCCTTCCACGGCACCGGCGTACGACCCAGGAATCGCGGGTACGAGGTCCGCGGCTCGACCGCGCACCACCCGACCGGCTCGCCATCGAGATAGGCCACCAGCCCGCTCGTCTGCCGGGCTTTCGGGTTGTCGCAGTTGGTCTGCTCGCGCATCAACCCGGCGCGCTCCGGCTCGGTCGTCACCGACCACATCCACCCGCGCGTCTTGAACCGCTGGCAGTGGCACTGCCCGGCGTCGCTCTCACCCAAGACCGCCTGGAGGTCCTCCCAGGACGCCTCGTTGGCCGGGCGGAAGGTCAGCTTGTCCTCGACCGACTCGCTCACCGCGGCGGATCCTCTCCGGTCAGCCCGTCGATCGACTCCCGGATCAGGTCCGCGTGCCCGGCATGGCGGCCGTACTCCTCGATCATGTCGATCAGGATCCGCCGCAGGCTGGGCGACTCTCCACGAGAGGTCTTGTACTGCGCCAACTGATCCAGCCCGCCGTGGTCGAGCACCCCGGCCACAGCCGTCCGTGAGCGCTCGGTGGCGTCCTGCCAGAGCCCGTAGAGCTGCTCAGGTGTGTCATTCGCAGCCGAGTGCCACTCCCATTCCGGGTCGGCGTCCCAGTCCACGGCGTCCCAGGGCGCTCCCAGTTCCACACCGAGCAGTCGACGGGTGAAGTACTCGTCCTCGCACAGCGCCAGATGTTTCACCAGCCCGCCCAGCGTCATGGTCGACGGCGCGTGGGCGGCCCGGAGCCCGGCGGAGTCCAGGCCGCCGCACTTCCAGACGAAGATCGCGCGTTGCCGCTCCAAAGAGCCGAGCATCGTCTCGAGCTCGGTGCCCGCGATCGGGGCCTCGCGGGGAAGGTTGTACTCGTCCATGCTCTAGACGGTAATGTCCAATGCGGACGTTCTGCTTCCGGGAATGTGGGTTTACTGTGATCGTGGAAGAACTGAGCCCGACGGCGAAGGCGTTGCTGGCGCTCGAACTGATCCAGGACAGCCCCGGTATCACCGGCGACCGGCTCGGGCTGAAGCTCGGCGTCACGGACCGAGCCGCCCGGCGGTACGTCGGCATCCTGCGCGAGGCCGGCATCCCGATCGAGTCCACCCCGGGCCGGTACGGCGGCTATCGCGTCGGCCGTGGTTTCCGCCTGCCGCCGCTGATGTTCTCGACCGCCGAGGCGCTCGGCCTGATGATGGCCGCGCTGGAAGGGCATCACCGCGCCTCCGACCCCGAGGACCCGGCAGGGAGCGCTCTCGACAAGATCATCCGGGTACTACCGAAGCCGGTCGCCGAGCCGGCCGAGTCGATGCGCCGAATCATCACCCCACGCCAGGCAGCCGAAGGCACCTACCCCGACCCCGAGACGACCGCAGCACTCGTCCAAGCCTGTACTGCGGGCCGCCGGCTGCGCATCGGGTATCGCAGGGGAGACCGCGACCCGGTGACGATGGACGTCGACCCGTGGGCGGTCTCCGTGCGCCACGGCCTCTGGTATCTGCTCTGCTGGTCACACACCAAGGACGCCCAGCGGGTCCTTCGCGTCGACCGCGTCACCACGACCGAGTTGCTGGCCGACACCTTCGCCCCACCCGAGGACCTCGACCCGGTCACCGCCATCCAGGACCATTTCGGCCAGGGCTGGCGGTACGCCGTCGAGGTGGTGATCGACGCCCCACTCGCCGAGATCGCGCTCGCCCGCAACCTCGGCCGGCTCGAGCCGATCGACGAGACGCATACCCGGATCATCGGTAGTACCGATGATCCGGACTGGTATGCCTACCGCCTCGCCTCGCTCAACGTGACCTACTCGGTGATCGAGCCACCGGAGCTACGCCAGGCACTCAGTGTCCTCGGCCTGCGCATCCTCAAGGCCGCCGAGGGCTAGCCTGCGCAGGCCAGTGAAGGAGCGCGGCGAGCAGTTTCAGCATCGGCAGGTCCTCACGATCGGTGAACGGGCGGGTACACCGAGTCGCGCTCACCGTAAAAGCAAATGTTGGTTGCTGCAAGATGCCGTGCAGAAATGTCGGAATGCCGACTCAGGACACTAACCGAGTTCGAGTGTCGTGGTCGCGAAGATTCCGGCCTGGTCGACCTCCGGCGGCGGCCCGCCGGCGTACATCCGGGCGCACTCGAAGGTCGGCGAGAGCCCGAACCGCTCGGCCAGTTTCACCGCTGGCGCATTGATGTCCGGTACGTCGATCGCGACCTCCTCACCGGGCTTCGTCAGCCCGGCCAGTACGGCGGAGGCGATCTCGTCCGATGAGGCGTAGAGCGGGCCGATGCGCGCGCCGGAGTCGGTCGGCCGCAGTACGCCGAAGCCCGCGAGCTTGCCGTCCTTGATAGCCGCCAGTGAGCGGTGGTCGGGCAGATTCACCCAGAGCGAGAGGAAGGCGTCGCGTTCTGCCGGGAAGAAACGACGGTCGTAGTCGGCCAGTTGCCGGAACGGGACCGACCGCGCATCGACCAACTCGATCCCCGTCGACGCCTGGGTCGCGGGGACGCCGGCGTACCGGATGTGGTTCAGCACTCGCTGGAAGCCCGATTTGCGGTAGTTGTCCTGCTGATCGACGACCCCGTCGAGCCCGACCGTCCGCCCGGCGAGGTGTTCCATCACCGCGTGCCAGAGCTGGATGCCGTAGCCCTGGCCGCGGACCTCCGGGCGAGCGATGTAGAACCCGAGGAAGCCGTAGCCGCTGCCGTAGCGCACGCCCGAACAGCAGGCGATCGGCTCACCGTCCAGCCGGCCGATCAGGAAACCCGAGGGGTCGGTCGCGCCGAAGGCGAGCATGTCAGACCGCCCTGGGTCCCATCCTTCGTCGCTAGCCCAATGCCGCATGGTCTGCAGGTCTGCCGTACTCGCCGCCGAGATCCCCAGGTCGCTCATGCAGCGAGCCTATTTCACCCTTCGCAACACACCCTGTGCAGCCACTCCGGCTCATGCCACCAGTACTCCGGATCGTGGGCGTGCGCCTGCTCCCGGGTGAGCGGTTGCGGCGAGTTGCTCGTGGCAACCATCGCGGGTGCGGTCTGCTTCGTGGTGAAGGGCGCGAGGAGTTGGTCGACCGTATGGAGCTTGCCGGCCACCATCACCTGCTGGACCGCAGCCGCATGGGCGATGTTCGCGAGTGGATTGCCTCGTACGAACGACAGGTCCGCTTGGGCGCCGGATTGGATGACGCCCAGCTTGTTCTCCACCGCGAGCCACTTCGCCGGGTTCCGGGTCGCGGTCGTCAGGGCCTCGTACGGCGTGAAGCCGCCCGCGACCATCGAGCGCAGGTTGGCGTGCAGCGAGATGCCGATGTTGTCCAGCGGTGAGTCCGTGCCCGAGATCACCAGGCCGCCGCCTCGATGGATCCGCAACACCATGTCGACGTTGCCTTTGAGCAGGGCTCGGGTTGTCACGCCGGCCGGTCCCGCGGCCGTGTTGACCTTCGCCTGCAACGCGGCGTACTCCCAGGTCGGGTACAGCGTCGTCGTCCGGCGGTCGGTGACCAGCGACGGATCGTCCACGTGCGCCATCGTCGAGTTGAACAGCGTGGGCGTGACGGAGAGCCCGGCCTTGGCGAAGAGGGTGACGACGTCGGCGTAGGCACGGCCGAGCCGGCTGACGGTGTGCGAGTAGCCCAGCCGGTTGGTCGCACCGGTGTGCTCCATGCCGTCCATGCCGAGGTGCTCGGCGGGGTACAGGTAGTGCGACGACAGCTGCAGTCCGAGCTGATGAACGGCGGCGATCACCCGACGCTGGTACTCGATCGGCAATCGCACGTAGGTCTTCACCAGGTCGTAGGCGAGCCCTTCGACCCGGTCGAGCTCCAGACCGAGCTGCCGCACCGAGAGCGTCGGGCGCATGAAGTTGTAGAAGATCCGCGATCCGTCGATCGCCTCACCCGTGGCGAAATAGCGCGGCCCGGTCAGCGAACCGTGCGAGAGCGCTTCCCGAGTCTCCTGCATCTGGTAGGCGGGGTCGCCGGGAGAGCGCGTACTCGTGATCCCGTAGGACAGCCAGAGGTTGCCCTGCCGCGCGCCCCAGGCGCGTCCCCGCAGATGCCAGTGGATGTGTGCGTCGATCAGTCCGGGCATCACGGTCAGCCCGCTCGCGTCGAGATCCGCCTTGCCCTGATGCGGCCGGACCGCGGCGATCTTCGACCCGTCGACGACCACATCGACGTCGTGCCGGAGTTCTTTCGCTCGCCCGTCCCAGAGCGCGCCGGCGTGGATGGTGAGGTGTTGGCTGATGGTGGCCCGTTGCCACTGCAGGTCGAGCTTGACTGTCTGCGGTCGCGATCCACGCAAGTCTGTACGTCTTACCTGGCCGTTGTGGAGGTAGAGCAACGTCTGGTCGCCTTGCCAGACAGGGGAGTCGGTCGCCTCCGAGGTGATCGCCCGGGGCTCGGCCGTGAAGCGACCACGGCGATCCACCGGTACGACGTACAGGAGACTCTCGACGACGAAAGCCAGCCACTTGCCGTTGGGGGAGAAGGCCGGCCCGTCGTCGCCGCGGGTGGCGAGCGAGCGGAACGGCATCGGCTCGACGTACTCGAGTGCGGTGGTCGCGACATCGACGTACAGGAGCTGGCTGGTGCCTTCGCGGAAGCGCTTCGAGAACGGCTTGACCGCGCCGAGCACGATCGTGCTGCCGTCGGCGGCCCAGCTCACCCGGCCCGGCTGGAAGAGCGTCGGGGTGAGCTGGCGGACCTCGCCCGAGCTGAGGTCGAGAACCCAGGCGATGCCGTCCTGATCCTGGTAGGCGATCTGCCGGCCGTCGGGGGAGAACCGGGGCGCGGTCTGGGCCCCGGGCAACGATGAGAGCTTGCTGTCGGCACCGGTCGCGAGGTCGTGCAGCCAGAGATCGGCGGTGCCGTCGCGATCGCTTGCGTAGAGCAACGTCTTGCCGTCGGGAGAGAAGTCGGGATCCGAGTTGAAGTAGCCGTCGGCAACGAGCTTCCGTGGTTGCCCACGGCCACTGGACTCCGCGAGCCACAAGGCGTTGAGGGCCCGGAAGGCGAGCCAGCGGCCGTCGGGTGAGACGGTCGGGCAGGCGATACCGAGCACGGGCTTGCGCTTGGTCGACTCGAGGTCCGGCGACTTCGGTCGCGGCCGTCGGGCGGTCACCGGCACGACTGCCGTGAAGGCGACGACGGTGTCCGCGTTGCCTTTGAGCTTCCGCACGAGTCCGTCGGCTGTGTAGAAGATCTCTCCGGCGGAATCCCACGACGGCGGTAAGGCGAAGACATCTTTCCCGCTCGTCACGGCCTGCTCACCGATCACCAGGTCGCTGGCGGGCCCGGTCAACCGCACATACGCAAGCTGCCCGCTGGGCGAATAGGCCGGCCCGTAGAGGCTGGTGCCAGTCTGCGCCGGCACTGCGGTGCGGCGTTGTCCGGTGGTCAGGTCGAGCTCGATGATCGACAGCGCATCGACGGTGAAGGCGATCTTCTTGCCGTCGGGGGAGTAGACCGGCTCGGCCTCTTCGCTCGGGTCGTCGGTGAGCGCGACGATGGCGCCAGTGGCGAGGTTGAGGCGATGGATGCCGTA
This sequence comes from Streptomyces sp. SID13031, assembly GCF_010548305.1. GTDB lineage: Bacteria > Actinomycetota > Actinomycetes > Propionibacteriales > Kribbellaceae > Kribbella. The sequence continues at coordinate 6,367 of NZ_JAAGLV010000023.1, read as the reverse complement.
GCTGCCGCTGCCGCCGCGATCCGACGAGAACACCACTGACTTCCCGTCCGGTGACACGGCCGGCTCGCGGTGGTCGAGCCACCCGGTGGTCAGTTGCCGAAGTCCAGACCCATCGGGACGGACAGACCACAGATGGAAGTTGCCGTCCCGATAGGACTGGAAGACGATGGCCGACCCGTCCGGCGACCATCGTGGCCGGGTTGCATCCTGCAGATCGTCGGTGAGCCGCCGCGACCGTCCACCGGCCGCCGGCGTCACCCAGATGGCGGTCACCAGATCGAACGCGATCCACTGCCCGTCGGGTGACACGGCCACCATGAAGTTGGTGCCCTCGGTGAGCACCGCCTGTCCGCTGGTACTGATCGGCGCATCGGCGCTGCTCGGCTCGGCGGCCGCAGTGACTGGCAGGGCGCCGGCCACCGCCACTCCGCCGGTCAGTTGCAGCGCCCGGCGCCGCGACACACTCCAGATGCCAGGATCCTCAGAGTTCACAGCGAATTCCAATCCCTCGGGGCGGTGGGACGCCTTCGAATCTGCCAGCCCCTTCGTCACCTGTCGCCCGCACCGGCGTGTCGTCAGGCTCTCCGTGCATAGCGACAGGAAGTAGTGCCGGCCAGCTGGCCGGCGGCTGCCTACCCGAGCGTGGCTGCGCTCCGAATGACCGGCTACTTCCTGTCGCTGTGTACAGGAGCCCCTATCGTCAGCGGCATGAAATCTGTGGCGGGAGTCCGGGCGGGTGTTGCAGCTGTGGTCTGTGTGGTCATTGCTCTGGTGGCGGCGCTCGCTGTGGACGGCCGGCTTGATCGGCACTGGATTCTGCGGGGGCTCACGCTGGTGCTCGCGCTGGGGTGTGCGGCGGTGTTGTGGAACGGCGACGGGCGGAAGGCGCGGCCGATCATCGCGGTGGTGGGGATGGCGATGTTCGGGCTGGTGTTTCCGCTCAGCTCGACCAGTTGGTCCCAGCCGCCGGAGATCGAGTTCGCGCTCGCGGTCGCGGACGATGCGAAGGCTGCCGCGCAGAAACAGGCGAGCAGCGCCGTCACCGTGGCCGACGTGAAGGCGGCAGCGGAAGCGCGAGGCGGTGCGATCGGCTCCCTCAAAACCGACCGCAGCCCCACCGTTCGCGGTGCCGATGCCTACCCGTTGATCGTCCGCGCCAAGGCGGCCCAGGGTCGCCCCTGGGCCTGCCTCAGCTTCGAGTACGGCCTGAACGCCAAGGTGCGTTCTTGCTGATCAGCTCAGCTAGGCGGACGGGATAGCTGTTGCGGCGTCGTACCAGGTGGTGAGGTCGGTGGTGCTGGGGGCGAGCTGGAGGTGCTGGGCGATCTTGACCAGCTCGGCTCGGCCGACAGTTCCGCTGAAGCTCTGGATGGTGACGGCCATGCCGCGGCCCTCCATCCTGATCGTGGCGCTCTTCGGGTTGGCGGCGCTGGGGACTGGCCCCAGGAGGTAGTTGTCGGGGTTGAAGCCCGCGCTGCTGTCGAGGTACCAGGCGTTGACCCCGTTGATCGACAGATTGGGCTTGCTGGTGCCGTGGCGCCCCAGCAGGTTCCAGAACTTGCTCGCGTCGTAGCGAATCGACACGTCGTCGCCCGGCTTGGGGTTCCACCTGGACAGAGCCTGGGCCGTCGGCCGGTGCCCCGTCGCGGGGTCGCCGTCGGACAGCAGGGTGTAGAAGATCTCCTTCGATTCCGCGATCCCGTCCGCCGGCCTCGTAGCGGTGATCTGATTCGGCTTCATCCCGGCCGGCAGATAGCCGATCTTGTACGGCGACGCGAGCCGCCCGCCGGTCGATATGGTCCGGGCGATCTCCATCGCTTGGGGGAGGTCGACCTTCCAGGGGGTGCCGAACTTGGGGGTTTGTCGAGTACCGCCTTCGAGCTGGGTCTCGCAGGTGACAAGCGCCCAGAGACCACGAGCGGGTTGCCAGGCCACGGTCTTCAGCGGATAGGCCGGGTACGCCGGCTGCATGCTGCTGTTCGGCAAAGGAACGAGCACCTTGTCCTTGGCCGACGTGATCACCCGGCCTTTCGCGCCGTTGATGTCCACCGTCGGGCTGTCGGCCGGAATCGTCGCCGGATCGAAGTCGCCGTTGCGATGCGCGGTGACCAGACAGCTCGCCGGCCATGGCTGGACGGTCCTGAAGAGCTCCCAGACCTGGCGGTTCGCGGTGTTGATGCGAGGGTTGATCGTCATCGACTTCGGCGCAGTTACCGTGATCCACGGTGCCCAGGCCGAGCCGGTGAACAGCTCGCCCGCTTGCTCTGGGCTCTTCAGGTGCGAGACGAGGAGCGGCCCGCCGATGGCTGCCGCGGCGGTGGCCAGGACCGTGGCCAGGACGAGCGGCGTGCGATTCCGGCGTACCGGCCTGGTCCGGGGCTCGGCTGTCAGCGACGCCAGGATGTCGTCGGCGGCCGGCGCCGAGTCGGCCAGGTGGTCGAAGGCGGCGTGGAGGTCTTCCTCAGTGCGCATGGGTTACTCCGGTGTTCTGAAACGATCGGGTGGCCTCGAGTTCGATCCGCAGGGCGGCCAGGGCGCGCGACGCGTAGGCGCGGACCGAGCTGGCCGAGCAGCCGAGCGTCTCGGCGATCTCTGCGTCGGACATGCCGCCGAAGTACCGCAGTACCAGTACTGCGCGTTGCCGGCGGGGGAGTTTGGCGAGCTCGGTGATCAGCTCGTCACGGTCGGCCTGCTGGTCGGCGTGATCGGCGACCGGCTCGGCCGGGAAGATCTCCGGCCGCGGCACCATCCGCGACCACTTGCGGCGCCAGGACAGGTACTCGTTGACCACCATCTTGTGGAGATAGGCATCGGGATTGGTGGCCGAGCCGATCCGGTCCCAGTGCCGATGCGCCTTGATCGCGACGTCCTGTACTACGTCGCCCGCGAGATCGCTGGTTCCGCACAGGACGGTCGCGAACCGGAGCAGCTTGGGCAGCCCCACCCGGGCCCATTCGTCGAACGTCACGCCATCTCCTCATCGTGGCCGGTGGACCGGCCTGCACTACTAAAGACTGTGCTCGGGGTCGATCTGCTGTCCCAACGTCTGAGAAATCGATTTCCAATCCTCGTGGAGAGCGGTTCCGGAACCTAGGCTCGGGCGTATGACACTTCCGAATCTGTCCGGGATCAGTGCGGTTGCCGACGTTCAGAGCCGCTCCATCAGCGCCGAGAACCCGACCGGCGAGCCTGGGCAGGGCGGGCGGCGGACCGAGGGGACCGGGGCCAACGCCGCTCGTGATCTCGGGGTCGGGTGGAAGGTCTCGCCGTCGATCGAGATCGCCGAGGGGGAGACCGTGACGCTCGCGGACATCGCCGGGCCGGGCTGCATCACGCACATCTGGCTCACCACCCACGGCGACAACTGGCGTCGCTGGTCCTGCGCGGCCACTGGGACGGCGACGAGTCCCCGGCGATCGAGGCGCCGGTGGGGGACTTCTTCTGCTCGGGCTGGGGGCGGTTCGCCCAGGTCAACTCGCTGCCGGTCGCGGTGAACCCCAATGGCGGCTTCAACTGCTATTGGGAGATGCCGTTCCGTTCGCAGGCGCAGTTGACGCTGGAGAACACGCACGACTCGGCGGTGGTCGTCTACTTCCAGGTGGACTACTGGCTCGGCGCGGTCGCGGAGGGCTCGGCGTACCTGCACACGCAGTGGCGCCGGAGCAATCCGCTGCCGTCTCAGACTGTCCACACGCTGCTCGACGGGGTGGAGGGGCCGGGCCACTACGTGGGCACCTACTTGGCGTGGGGTGTGAACAGCACGGGTTGGTGGGGTGAGGGGGAGGTCAAGTTCTCCGTGGACGATGACGATGAGTTCCCGACCATTTGTGGGACGGGGACCGAGGACTACTTCGGTGGAGCGTGGAACTTCGATCTCGGTGAGGATCGTGGTGGGTACACGGAGTTCAGCACGCCGTATCTCGGGATGCCGCAGGTGATTCGGCCTGATGGTCGACGCATGACGTGATGGAGATTTGCTGAGTGCCTTGGTGCTACGGGACTGGGAGCGGGTGGTCGAGTGCCGAGGCGGTGAGGACGACCAGTGCTGTGGTCCAGGCGAGTGGCGCTTCGCCGGCGGGCTTGAGGTCGCGGTTGACCTTCTCCGGCAGCGAGCCGGTGGCGGTGCGATGTGCGTCGAGCCAGGCGAGCAGCTCCTCCGCCGTACTGCGGTCGCCGCGGGCGGCGGCGCTCAGCGCGAACAGGGCGGTCTGTGGAGTCCAGGAGACTCCGTCGGCGCGCCATTGCTCGCCAGGGGTGACGCCGCCGTTGGGCTGGGTCAGCACGTTGCGGGTGCGCTCGATCGCCTTCGTCACGATCTCGCGGGCGGGTGCGAAGGGCGGGCCGAGGATCGTGACGATCGCGTCCGCGCCGCCTTCGAGGGCGACTGGTTCGACTCCGGGTTCGACGAAGCTGACGGCCTCGGCGGGGGTGCGTGGGTAGCTGGGCCCGAATTTGCGATCGGTTGCCGCTGACAACCTTTCGAGGGCGTCCCGCCAGTGCGCGACCTGGGTGCTGCGATCGAGTTCGGTCGCGATCGCCAGGCCGGCTCGGAGGCCGGTGAGGAGTGGAGCGATGGTGCCCAGGGTGACTTTGGCTTCGGGGCGTTCCCAGTAGTCGGGAGAGGCGGCCGGCAGGTCGTCCTCGCCGAGCTCGGCGACGATCTGGTCGCCGGATTCCTTCACCATCGGCCAGTACTTCGTGAGGGTGGTGCTGCTCTGCGGTTTCGATTGCGTCTCGGCGCAGAACCACGTTGCCCAGAGCACCCAGCCGGAGCCGTCGAGTTGGGGCTCGCGGCCGTCCTGGGGCTCGCCGCCATCCGGAGCGGAGTACCGGGCCGCCCATCGGCCGGCGGACGGCCTTATCGTGTTGAGGAATCCGAGTACTTTGTCGGCTTCGGCGTACTGGCCGACGGAGCAGCGTGCGGCGGCCACGAATGACGCGTCGCGTGGCCAGACGAAACGCCAGGGGCCGTTCCAGCCGGCCAGGGTCGCGCCGTCGGGGAGGGTGAGTGCGTCGAGGTCGAGGAGTGCATCGCGGATCAGCTCGGGGCGGGCGAGGTCTGCCGAGCTGTCGGGTGCCTCCAGCGCGACCGGGCCTGCCCGGCCGGTGATGCCCTCGGCAACTAGTTGCGGTTGCGGGTTGCGGTCGAGATTGGCCGCGGTACCGGCGGCCAGGACGGCGAGCAGGAGCACGATGACGGCGTACGGGAACCACCGGACGCGCTTTGCGTTGTCGTCCCGCATCTCACCCTTCCTCTTGCCCGAGGTGCCTATTGCCCGAGGTGCTGGACCTCGGCCTCGAACTTGCGTCGTGGTGCCAGCTCGACCAGGTACATCGCCGACATCACCAGTGCGCCGCCGATCAGCATCCGGCCGGTGACGCTCTCCGTTCCGAAGGTTACGGCGAACGCGGACGCGAACACCGGCTCCATCGTCATCGCGATCGCCGCCCGGGTCGGGGTGAGGTGCGCCTGGGCCCAGGTCTGCACGATCAGCGCGACCGCCCCCGCGATCAGCGCCATGTAGACCACTGCGATCCAGTCTCCCGTACCGCTGGGCAGGGAGAAGCCGCCGGGGATGGCGCCGATGCCACAGACGGCGGTGATCGCGACCATCTGCAACGCGGACAGCCCGAAGGCGTTCGAGGGTGTCGACCAGGCGCCGAGGCCGATGATGTGGAGTGCGTAGAGGCCGGCGGAGGCGAGCGTGAGGAGCTCACCTGTACCCATCGTGAACCCGCGCAGCGAGAGCACGCCGAGTCCGATGGTGGCGAGCACCACGGCGACCCAGGCCCACCGGCCGATCTTGTGCCGCAGGATGACGGCTGCGAGCAACGGGGTGAAAACGACGTACATCCCGGTGACGAAGCCGGAGACGCTGGCCGACGTGTGCCTGAGCCCCTCGGTCTGCACGAGCTGCGCAACGCCGTACATGATGCCGAGGGCAACACCCCGCCCCCGATCCAGCCTGCTGAGCTTGGAGATCGCCGGCGGATGAATCGCGATCAGCGCCAGCGCGGCGATCGCGAACCGCAACGCCAGGTAGTCGGCGACATCCATCCTGGTGAGCAGGTCCTTGGTCAGAAAAAACGTGGACCCCCAAGCCGCCGCCACCGCAAGCAACGCCAACACAGCAACACGCGACCGATTCACGGCCAAAGCCTCTCAGACCCCTGACACTCCCCAGAAATCGCCCGCCACCCCGTCAGGGGAGGTAGGGAAGTGTGGGCGGTGAGCTGTGGAGCTGCATCATGATCTGGCGTGCGGTCTCGGCGGGATCGAGTACCTCGTCGGATCCCTCTGGAGTTCGGAAGATGAGGCTGAGGATGACGGTGGCGACCCTGGCGGTGAACGCGATGTGCAGGTCGT
>NZ_JAAGLV010000022.1 GCF_010548305.1 Streptomyces sp. SID13031 | reverse complement strand
CGTAACCGAAACCCCCGCATCCACCAACCGCAACAACGCATCACCGTGACACTCAAAGTCCTCCACAAACGACATGGCCGCCGCAACTCCTCAAATCAAGGTGTTGCGACGACCATGAGAACCCGCCTTGCTTTCGGCGGGCGCTCGTTCGTTCACGACTCGGCAGGTGGATCCGGATCGTGGGACGGCTCTGGGTCCGGATCTTGGTCCGACTTCGACTTCGGCTTCGGCTTTGGCTTGAAGGTGACCTGGATCGTCTCGGTCGATTTATGCCGCTGGGCCTGGGCGTACATGGCGTAGGCGCGATGGTCGGCCGGCGTCAGGTCGACGGCCGAGTCGGTGAAGAGGGCCAGCAGCGAGCGCGGGTAGAGCCGGTGCGCGATCACCGAGTTCAGCTCGGCGCCGATCACGGCGATCACCGACGCCGCGTAGATGAGCCCGATCAGCCCGAGCGTCAGCGCGAACACACCGTTCACCTCGCTGGCCTTGGCCAGTACGTCGTTGACGTAGATACCGCCGAGGCGTTCGAGCAAGTGCCAGCCGAGCGCCGTGAAGAACGCTCCGGGAAGGATCTTCCGGAACTTCGGCCGCGGTCTGCTGCCGGGGCGCAGACACAGGGTCAGCATGGCGGTCAGGACCAGCACGGAGCCGATCGAGACGAGCCAGCCCATGCCCTCACCGGAAAGCGACGCCTGACTACCGGCCAGAACGGTGAGGGTCGCGAAACTGAGCACGGTGAGACCGGCCAGCGTGAGCAGCGCCCCGGACCGGAGCCGGCCGCGGAACGGGTTCGGCCTGCCGTTGCGGGGAACTCCCCAGGTCACGTTGACGGCGTTCTGTACCGCCTGCCCGAGCCCGATGATGCCGTAGATCGCCGCCAGCGTTCCGACGATCACCGCCGGCGTACTCCCCCGCAGCCCCTGCGGCGTCGCGAGCTGGGTGCCGACGATCGGGAACTCCTTGAGCGCCGACTCCAGCACGGCCTTCTGCAGATCCTCGTTTCCCTGCAGAAAGAAGCCGAGCACCGACGACGAGATCAGCAACATCGGAAAGATCGCCGCGAACGCGTAGTACGTGACGATCACCGCAAGATAACTGCCCTGATCATCAAAAAACTTGTAAACCACCGACAACGGAAACCCAAGCCGCCGACGCCGCCGCTGAACGGAGTCCAGCCGCCGCGCCAAGGTATTCACCCACCCAACGGTACGGCCCCCGCCCGAAGCTCCCGCGCCACCACCCCGCAACACCCGAAGGACTCGAACCTGCGGGCTCGACGGGTTGCGCATGGTTGCCGGGGTCGGCAAGGCTGACCCCCTTCGGCACCTTCGGGACGCCGAGGGGGGGCGCGAGGCGAATCATGAGGGGGCCGCGAAGGTGCATGGGGGAACAGGCAGGCAGGGCGTGACAGTCCTGCATATCTCGGACACACAGTTCGGCCAGTATCACCATTTCGGCGAGGGGGTCGATTCTCTCGCCAGCGCGCTGGTGCGGGATCTCGCTGGCCTGTCGGAGCCGATTCCGCCGATCGATCTGATCATTCTTTCCGGTGACATCACCGAGAGAAGTCTGAAACCGGAGTACGAGCAAGCGCTTGCCTTCATCGACGTCCTTTGTCAGCAAACCGGTCTGGGGCGCGATCGGGTAGTCGTCGTGCCCGGTAACCACGACGTGAGTTGGCACAAGAGCAAGATCTACTTCGAGGAGTGCGCCGAGGAGGGGGTCGCCCCGAAGCGGCCGTACACCAAGAAATGGTCTCGCTATCAGGAGTTCGTTGCGGCCCTGCATGGAGCCACGGCGTTCACCGAGGAACAGCCGTATCGCCTGCACTCGTTCGAAGACCTGCGGGTCGTTGTCGCGGCGTTCAACTCGACCATCCAAGAGAGCCACGTCGAAGACGATCACTATGGCTTGTGCGGCCGGGAGCAGCTTCACTGGTTCAACGATCGCCTCGGTGAGATCGACGACGTGCTCAGGATCGGGGTCGTTCATCACAACCCGCGTCGCGGTGACGTCGCTGACAACGAGAATCTCCAGGATGCCGACCAACTGACCAGGATCGTCGGACCTCGGCTGGACGTACTGCTCCACGGCCATACGCATGCCGGCAAGGAGGATCGCCTGGCGGACAACACCCTTGTGCTGGCCACCGGGTCGAGCGCCATCGACTCCAACTGGCGGCCGGCCGAGGTGCCCAACCAGTACCAGATTCTGCACTTCGAACCGGACCGGCTTTCCCGGTGGGCACGGCAGTGGGATCGGCAGGCTGAGAAGTGGATCGCTGATACCCGCATTAGTCCGGACGGTAATCACTGGCACGTCACCAGGGATTTCCAGCCGCCAGGCTGGCAAGGGCCGCCCTTGTCGGAGGCCGCAGTCCATGATCGTCGTGAGCGAGACCGTCCTGAGATCGGTCTGCCGCTGGACGACTTGGTCACTCGCATCGAGTACGTGACTCGGCGGGATGTCGGCGAGGCTTCGATCGACCGGCGGAAGAAGGGGAACCCGCCACTCGACTACCTGATGGTGGTCCGCCCCGCAGCGCCACGACGCTGCGTCGGCATCCTCGATCGGCCACTCGACGCGGCGACGCTGGATCGGTTCGAGGAGTTGGTGTTCAGCCCGCTGCGCGAGCGCGCTGGTACTGACTTCGTGGTGGTCTACAACGGACCGGACGATCCGCCCCTACGGGCGGAGGCGCGCAGGCGCGGTGTGCAGATCAAGACCATCGTCGAGTACAACGATCTGCTCGAACCCAGGGCCTATTCAGACTGGTTGCGATCCCAACTGGAGTCCGACACGTTGTACCGGCAGGACTTGTACATGCCGCAACGGTTCCGCGCCATCGACCGGTGGGGTAAGGCGAGCCAGGATGTTCAGACGGACATGCTGGGCGAGATCTACGACGGAGTCCTCGACGAGGAAGGCCGGTTCTTCCTCATCCTCGGCGATGCGGGCTACGGGAAGTCCTTCCTGGTCCGCAAGCTCGCCTATCAGATGGTGACCAACGACTGGGTGACGATCACCCCGATCGTCATCAGTCTGCGGAACCGCGACAAGGGCGAGACCATCGGCGAGATGGTCTCGAGCGTGATGATCCCGAGCCGGTCGGCGTTCAACATCGACCGCTTCGAGCACAGCTTGGAGGCCGGTTCGCTCGCATTGCTCATCGACGGGTACGACGAGTTCGCCGTTCGCGTCGGCTACCAGAACGCGGCCGCACAGCTTCAGACGTTCATTCAGGCCCTGCGGGGGCGAGCGAAGGTCCTCCTGACTACCAGGCCGAACCACTTCCGCAGTACGGACGAGGCCACGAGCAAGCTGTTCGACTCGCTCCGGACCGTCCATGAGGGCCGGGTGTACCAACTCGAGCCGTTCGACGACTCCCAGCAGCGGAACTTCCTCACCCGCTGGTTCACTCTGAAAGGCGACGCCGTCGCAGAGCAAACCGCCGACCGCTGGATGCAGGCGCTCCATGGGGTCGACAACCTGCCCGATCTCGCCAAGACGCCGCGCATGCTCTCGTTCATGGTCGAGGACTTGTCGATCAAGGAGATCGAGGCCGCGCCGGCCGGGACGACCCTCAAGGCCGCCGACCTCTATCAGAAGCTGGTCCGGAGGTGGCTGACCGAAGAGGCCGACAAGGTGGACCCGGATGACGAGCGCAAGGTCCCGCCTGAGGTGCGGCAGCGCGCACTGGAGGAACTCGCGCTCGAACTCTGGCGAGGTGGCGACCGGGACGTCAATGAAGACGCCCTTCACCGGGTCGCCAGAAAGCTGGATCTCCCTCGCTACGATCTGACCCTCGACCAAGCCGCCCAACTGCTCGGTGGCCGGACGCTCCTGCAGATCGACGAGCGCCAATGGCGATTCGCCCACCAATCCGTCTGGGAGTTCCTGCTCGCTAGCCGGCTCGCCGCGATTCTTCGCGAGCAGGACTACGACAAGCTCGGCGAAGCTCAGCTGACCGGGCTGACCATCCGTTTCCTCCGCGACCTGGCCCCCGCCGAGGCCATGGACTGGGTCGCTCGCTTTACGGACGACTCAGCATGAGCGACTGGAGCAAGCGCAACGCCCGAGCCCTCCTCAAGGACTTTCAGGCTGCGGGCCTCGCGGGCCCCGTCCGATTTCGCGACTATCGCGGAGAGGATCTCCACGGGCAGGTGTTCGGCACGGATGACCTGTTGGCAGGCGTCGACTTCGAGGGTGCCGACCTGACCGATGCCCACTTCGTTGCCGGCAGCGATCTCAGCGGCGCCAACCTTTCGAACTGCACGATGGTGGGTGCGCGCCTGGACCGCGTCTCCCTGCGAGGCGCCGACCTCACCGGCAGCCGTTTGGACGGTGCGTCCCTAATCGGCGCGGATCTCCGACAAGCGCAGCTCGGCGGCGCCAAGTGGCAACGTTCTCGACTCAACGGTGCGGCCTTGCCTGATGGGGTTGAGATAGATGGATGGGGAGCGGCAATGCCGTCGGCGATACCCCGGCTGCAGACGGGCTCCGCTCTTGCTGGCGTGGTGGCGCTCGCCTGGAATCCTCATTTCGATCTGATCGCGCTTGCCCGCGGAAGACAGGTTGAGATCTGGGATCTCGAGACCCTCGTCCAGATCACGGCATTGGTCGGTCACGCTGGCTCGGTGTTGGCAGTGGCCTGGTCTCCGGATGGCGCCAGGCTCGCCAGCGCCGGTCACGACCGCGTGGTGCGGATCTGGGATATCGGCTCGGGCAGTGGGGTGACCACGCTCACCGCCCACACCGACTGGGTGCGGACGGTGGCCTGGTCTCCGGATGGCGCCAGGCTCGCCAGCGCCGGCGACGACAGCGTGGTGCGGGTCTGGGATGTCGGCTCGGGCAATGCGGTGGCCACGCTCAAGGGCAATAGCGGATGGATTGAGGCGGTGGCTTGGTCTCCGGATGGTGCCCGGCTCGCGGGCGGCGGCATGGAACACGTGGTGCGGGTCTGGGATGTCGGCTCGGGCAGCGTGGTGGACACGTTCACCGCCCACACCGACTGGGTGCGGACGGTGGCCTGGTCTCCGGATGGCGCCAGGCTCGCCAGCGCCGGCGACGACAGCGTGGTGCGGATCTGGGATGTCGGCTCAGGCAGTGCGGTGGCCACGCTCACCGACCACAGCCGCTGGGTGTGGACGGTGGCCTGGTCTCCGGATGGCGCCAGGCTCGCCAGCGCCGGCGACGACAGCGTGGTGCGGATCTGGGATGTCAGCTCAGGCAGTATGGTGACTACCCTCCCCGGCCAGCGTAGCTCCGTTCGGGCGGTTGCCTGGTCCCCCGACGGTGCCCGGCTCGCTAGTGCCGGCGGCGACAGCGTGGTGCGGATCTGGGATGTCGGCTCGGGCAGTGCGGTGGCCGCGCTCGCCAGCCACACCGTCTCGCTGCGGACGGTGGCTTGGTCTCCGGATGGTGCCCGGCTCGCCAGTGCCGGCGGCGACAGCGTGGTGCGGGTCTGGGATATCGGCTCGGGCAGCGTCGTGGCCACGCTCACCAACCACAGCGGCCCCGTGCTCGACTTGGCTTGGTCTCCGGATGGCGCCCGGCTCGCCAGCGCCGGCGGCGACAGCGTGGTGCGGGTCTGGGATATCGGCTCGGGCAGCGTCGTGGCCACGCTCACCGGCCACACCGACTGGGTCCGGACGCTGGCCTGGTCCCCGGATGGCGCCCGGCTCGCCAGCGCCGGCGACGACCACCTGGTGCGGGTCTGGGATATCGACTCGGGCAGCGTCGTGGCCACGCTCACCGGCCACACCAACTGGGTCCGGACGCTGGCCTGGTCCCCGGATGGCGCCCGGCTCGCCAGCGCCGGTCACGACCACCTGGTGCGGGTCTGGGATATCGACTCGGGCAGCGTCGTGGCCATGCTCATCGGCCACAGCCGCTGGGTGCTGGCGTTGGCTTGGTCCCCGGATGGCGCCCGGCTCGCCAGCGCCGGTCACGACCACCTGGTACGGCTCTGGGATATCGACTCGGGCAGCGTCGTGGCCACGCTCACCGGCCACCGCAGCTCCGTCCTGGCGGTCGCCTGGTCCCCCGATGATGCACGGATAACCAGTGCTGGCGACGACGGGATCGTGCAGGCGTGGGATATCAGCCCGGCGAGGAGACGTCGCTGGCTACGATTCCTCCCCTCTAGGCTAGGCAATCTCTTCGCCGTCCGGATCAGCCCTGTAGTGATGGTTCGCAAGATGGTCGAGCGGGGCGAGCTAAGCGCGGCCGCGTTCTCGCCGGATTTGCGTACATTCGCCTGTAGTGTCTCGGACGGCTGCATATCCATCTGGAGGCTCGAGGATCCACCCGAGAGTCCCGACATACGCCTTCTCGGGCTGTCGGGATCCGGATGGGCAGCTCTCTACGGCGATCGCCAGTACAAGCTTCAGGGTGATCCGGGCGGAAAGTTCTGGTGGAGTGCTGGCCTGTGTCGCTTCGAGCCCGGTGAGCTCGACGGCTACGGCGTCGAGCGGCTCTGATGCACGCGGGGCATGAGCCGTCAGTACTCCCCGGTCGCGTTGAGTAGTTCATCTCATGCGCGGCGCCCGTCCCCGCGCCGACGATGAGCCCATGACGAAACCGATCCAGCCCTCACAGACCTCCGCCTTCTACCTCCAGGCGATCGCGTCCTTCGGCATCTCGATGACTGCGATGACCATCGCCATCGTCTATCTGCCCGCCGCCGGGTGGATTCGTGCGTTTCTGGCTCTTGGGCTTCTCTACCTGGTTACCTCGACCGTCACCCTCTGCAAAGTTGTGCGGGATCGGCAAGAGCTCTCGGTCGTCACCAACCGGGTGGACCAGGCCCGCTTGGACAAGCTTCTCGCCGAGCACGATCCCTTCAGGGTCGATGCCTAGGACTGGCGCTTGTTGCGGAGGCGGAGGATCTCTGAGCGTGCGTGGGTGACGCGGGGGGTTTCGGTGCCCTGGGCAGTGGCGATTTCTCGGGCCAGGTCGTTGGTGGCTTCGAGCAGATGGTTGGCCTTGGTGCGGTGATGGAGGTGTTTTCGGTACTTCCTGCGGTCTTTGCGGAGACCGGAGACGGCGTCGAGGAGGGCCGGGTCGATGGTGCCGGCCTCGGCCTCTGGGCTGAGGAGGGCGCGGATCCAGGCGCGTTCCTGGCGGGCGGCGTGGCGGAGTACGTAGAAGACAGCGATCAGTTCGACGGCTGCGATGGCGAAGGGAAGGACCGCCGCCCAGACGCCCCCGCTGCTGATGCCGCTCATGTCATCCCAGGCGAAGTGGAAGGTCATCGCCATCAACATGGTGAGCACGCCGCGCAGGCGGTTGCGTTCACCGCGGGTCCGGCCGAGTAGCCACATCAGGCCGGCGCAGAAGATCGCACTGAACAGTGCGTGCGAGACGATCCCGGCGGCGCCACGGACCACGAAGACCCGGAGCGAGGATCCGAACTGATCGACGCCGAACAGTTGGGTGGCGCCGTTGTAGACGTACAGGACGTCTTCGAAGACCTGGAAGCCGAGGCCGATGAAGGCGCCGATGATGAAGCCGTCGTAGGCACTGCGCACCAGCCGGGGCGCCAGGCCGATCAGCAGGACCAGGCCGAGCGCCTTGCCCCATTCCTCGTTGATCGGCGCCGTGAGCCCGGCTCCCCAGTCGGCGGCGAACGAAGTACCGCCGACTTTGGCCCAGATCGCCTGCAGGGCCGTGTTGGCCGGTAGCGCGATCCAGAAGGTCGCGGCGACTCCGCCCCAGACGAAACCGGTGGCCAGCAGCCCGGCGGGTTGTGCGGTGAAGCGGTTGTGATGCCGCAAGAGCAGCAGCCACGGAACGAGATACAGCCCGAAGAGTACGACGCCGCCGGTCAGCGCCTGGGCGTAGAAGGGCGCACCGGCACCGAAGTACCGCAGCATCGTCAGTAGACCGCCACCCACACCCAGCAGGTACACCCAGAAGGCAAGGTTGTGCGGCTGCAGGAACCGGTACGGCTGACCCCAGCCGGATTGTTCGATCGCGTCGAGTTGTGCTGCCCGCTCCTGCGGTACGGCGGTCATCGGGCCACCCCCGGCTTGATGCTGCGCAGCAAGGCGTCGACCTCGTTCTGGTACCGATCGAGCTGGCCCGCCGCGGTCCGGACCCGGACGAGCAGTGCCGGAGCCGCGTCGACCGCCTGGCTGTCGCCGACGGCCATCTTGAATGCGACGTCGGTCCCGTCACCAGTGGGACCTGTTCGGCTTTCCACCACCCCGACCAGGCCCGCGTCGGTGGTCAGCGTGCCCCGCCCGGCGGACACCTGGGGCGAATCGCCTTGCGACCGCAGCACCTGTTCCAGGAACGCGACCGCGCTGCCGTTGTACGTCGTACCGATCAACTCGATCCTCGCGCCACCGGAGGCGAGGAGCACCTGGAGATTCGTCGCGCTCGCTCCGGATCCGCCGGTCAGCGTGCCACTCTCGAGCTGCCACCCGACCGGTGGCACCGCGGTCGCGCCGGCGCCCAGGTCGAGCACCTGACCGGCCTGGATCTCGTTGCGCCACGGGATCGCCGCGTTCAATCCCTGCAACCCGTAGATCAGTACCAGCGCCACGCCGAGCGCGATCAACCCGGGCTTGAACGTCCGCCGATCGAGCCCGAACCGGCGATGCTCCACCGGCACCCATTCTCGCAGTGACTGCTCCGGACTCGCCGTCATCGAAGCTCCATTCGTCCATCCGGCAAAGGTCTGGGCGTACCTGACACCGTAGCCCTTGTTCGTCAGCCGAGGGCGGACTTCAGGTTGTCCACGGTGACCTGGTCGCCGAGCAGCTTCTTGCCGTTCACGAGTACTGCCGGGAGCTCGGTGATCTGGCGCTCGACTGTGGTCTCGTCGATGCTCTTGAACCAGTTGCCGTAGCTGTTCGTTCTCAGCGCCGTGGCGAACGTGTCCTTCGGCAACCCGAGTTTGTCGCCGAGCTCGGCCAGTTGGTCGTCGGTCCACGCCTTTTCGGAGTCGCCGTAGACCGCGTGCAGGAAACCGGAGGCCTTGCCGTTGGCGGCGGCCGCGGCGAACAAGGTGGCCAGCCGCTGGTCCGAGTCGCCGGAGACGACCGGCCAGTACGTGACGGTGACCGTGCCGTTCTCGAGCAGCGGATCGAGCGTGCTGCCGGTCGCCTTCTCGAACTCCGCGCAGGGCCGGCAGCTGAAGGCCAGATAGAAGTCGATGTTCGTATCGGCACCTCGCTTGCCTACCGTCACTCCCTTGCCGGCGGTCCCCGGGCCGGTGATCACCGCAGGCTCCGGCCGGCCGCTGTCGAGGTTCACCTCGGAGTGCTTGCGCCAGTAGTCGACGCCGACCGCGGACACGATGGCGAGCACCAGCACGACGGCAACCACGATGCCGGACGAGTTCCGGACGCCCCGCTGGACAGTGGACCAGAGGATGACCGCGCACAGCACGCCCACGATGGCGGTGACGACCGCTTCGGGGATGTAGCCGGTCCGCCCTGCGCCCAGGGTCGCCCCCACGGCTGCGATCGCAAGGGCCGGTACCAGGCCCAGTACCGGCGTCGTCCGTACTTGCGTCGCCGGTCGCGTTGCTGCCGGCAACAGATGGGCGGCAACCAGGTACGCGATGCACGCGAGCAGGGTCGCCCCGATCGCGTCGCTGGGACGATGCCAGCCCAGGTTCTGCACCGCGGCCGCGACGAACGCCAGCCAGAGAACACCCGCCGCGGCGACGTACGGGCGGGCTCGTGGAGTGGAGACGAGGATGGCGCCGGCCGCGACCCCTGCAGTGACAGCGACATGGCCGCTGGGGAAGCTCACCTCCATCAGGCTCTCCGGCGCGTTGGAGATGTCCGGCCGGGGAAGGATCATCCGGTTCAGGAGGTAGCTGGCGGCGGCCGTGGCAACCGGCACGAAGGCTCCCGCGACGGCGAGCCACCACTGCCTGCGCAGTACGGCGACACCGACGATCAGGATGACCCCGATGACGAAGATGGGACCTTCGAACCGCAACGGCGGCGGGCCGACCGAGTACAGGATGTGGAAGACCCAGGTCTCAGAGGCGAACCCCCCGGGCCTGTTCTCGACAGACTGGCCGTAGGGGGTGCAGACCGCGAGCAGATAGAGCACGACGAAAGCGATCGCCAGTTTGAACGGTTGCCTCATCGCAGGGACGTGTTCCTTCAGGTAGCCGGCACAGGAATCAGAAGCTCTCTGCGCCGACTATATATCGTCAGCCGAAATATCCTCGCCGGCGACGTGAAGACACGAAGACCCGAGAACAGATCGCAATGTCTGCCCGGGCCTTCGTGGTGGTAGGTGGGCTAGTTCTTCACTTCGCGGAGGCGGCCGGTCTCCACCTCGTAGACGAAGCCGCGAACCGAGTCCTTGACCGGGATGAAGGGATCGGCGGCGATGCGCTGGAGAGACTGGCGGACGTCTTCGTCGATGTCGGAGAAGGCTTCGGCGGACCAGTCGGGCTTGAGGCCGGTCTCGGCCTGGATGTCGGCTTTGAAGCCGTCGTCGGTGAAGGTCAGCATGCCGCAGTCGGTGTGGTGGATCAGGATGATTTCCTTGGTACCGAGCAGGCGCTGGCTGATGGCGAGGCTGCGGCGCTCGTCGGCGGTGATCACACCACCGGCGTTGCGGATGACGTGAGCGTCACCCTCATTGAGGCCGAGAAGGCCGTAGGGGTTCAGGCGGGCGTCCATGCAAGCCACGATGGCGACGCGCTTGCCGGGAGGCAACGGGAGGTCGCCTTTGTCGAAGGTCGCCGCGTACTGCTCGGCGTTGGCAAGCAGTTCATCGGTCACGCTCATGGTCTGAACCTCCAGTGAAAGTCGAGTAAGCAGATAGACAAACTTAACTTTTTCCCGTGACCCCGGGGAGTCATCTCATTACCTGGACGACCGGATCTGAGTTAGAGGACGGCGGTGGTGTCGGTGCCGGGGAGGGTGGTGCCTCGGGGGACCTCGATCGGGGGTTCGATCAGGGTGGCTCGGAGGGTGGGGCCGTTGGGGATGAGCCACGGGGTTTCCGGGGAGGCTGTGGGGTCGGCTTTCCAGTCGTGGCAGACCTTGGGGATTTTCAGGGGGTAGATGGTGAGGTCGCCCGCGCGGTTGATGTGTAGGCGCAGGAAGCCCTTGTAGTCCTCGATGCTTTGGCCGGCGAAGAGTTCGTTCATGTTGAAGCCGAATTTGCCGGCTATCAGGAGGTACGCGGCAACTAGTTCGGCGTCGACGAAGCCGACTACGACAGGTGTCACCAGCAGCGTTACCAGGACTGTTATCCAGTCAGCGGCGGACTGACTCAAGCGGAAGAGGACAGCAGCCCAGGCGAGCATCAACGCCAAGTGGGCAAGGGAATGCAGGAACCCGGCGACGCCAGCGGCCAGGCCGCTGCGTTTCAGCCCGAAGCGAGCGAAGAGGACTCCGGCGAGGATCGTGAAGACCACACCGAAGGCAGCCGGGGTCCAAGCGGCCATCACGCCGAAGATCCCCTGAGATTCCCCCGCAAGGCCGAACTGAACCAGCAGCGCGAGCACGGTCTGCAGGCCGGCGGTCAGGCCCCAGAAGCCAGGGTTCCGGAAAGGGAGCTTGTAGATGCCCTTGGCGAGACGCTTCGATTCCTTGGCATCCGGGTAGGTCGAAACCTGGTCGAAGGTCGCGACCTCGTTGACGTCGGCAACGCGCGAGACCTTCGGCGGCAAGGTCAGCTCCGCAGGCAAGAGATGGCTCGCCGAAAGGAACGCGCCTCCCCCGCCACTGGTGATCCGCTGGCCACTACCGTCGCGTTCGGAGTATCGGGCGTAGTGATGCGAGTCGCCGGACAGCATCACGCGCGTTACGCCGCCGAGCGGCTTGATGATCTCGCGATCGAAGAAGCGGATGGTGTCGTACTCGTGCGTGTCACCGCCCGCCCCGGCATGCACCCACGCGGGCGTCGGCGTACACAGAATCACTGCGTCACCGGCCTGCATCCCGGCCAGCGCAGCACGGAAGTAGGCCAACTGCGGCGCGTCGATGTAGCCGCCGAATTGGGTGTCGATGGCAACGAGCCACCAGCGTTGCGGGAGTTCGATCGCGAAGTAGCTGCGGCCCTGCTCGGTCTTCCAGCCACCGACCGGGCGTTGCTGGGCGAAGACCCGCAGGAACGCCGTCAGGCCGTCGTACCAATCGTGGTTACCCGGCAGAGCAAACAGAGTGGGCGGGTCGGCGGGCTCCGGCAGAGCGGCGCGATACGGGCCCTTCGTACGGTCCTCGTACGCCGTCGACGATGCGGCCGGGTAGACCTCGTCGCCACCCATCACCAGCAGTGAAGCGCGCGGCAGGCGCAACCCGTCGACCGGCTCCAAAGCGGGGGCAGCCAGCAACGAGGCGACCGTGTACGTCGCGTCGAACCCGTCTCCCAGATCGGCCACGAAGTCGAACCACAACTCGTCCGTACCGTGCTGGTAGCCGTCGGCCGGCAACGAACTCTGGAGTTCGCGCTTATCGGCGTACGCACCGAAGATGCCTGACAGGACAGCCTTTATGCCGATGCTGGCCAGGACGGACGGCAGCAGCCAGCGCACTGGTCCACGGATACGGAATCCGAGTTCTTCCTCGGACAGATCAGAAGGGCGGCTCTGCTTCACCCGCCCACGCTACGGCCCATCAGGGTCCACCGCGACAGGACCCGGGGCGCCGACGCGATGAGGTCGCGACAAAGGTGCGCCGATGCGAACCAGCCGACCCGGGGCGGATAGATTGGCCCGCATGTCAAACGCGGCCGGGCCGGCCGAGACCGTCGACCTGGCGGCGCTGGCAGAGCGACATGGCTTGACCAAAAGCTCCGCGAGGCCACCGCTCGGCGGTTACCTGCGGGAGCTCTGGGGACGCCGGCAGTTCATCGTCAGCTACGCACGGGCCCGCACGTACGCCCTGTACGCCGGTGCGCGACTCGGCTCTGTCTGGCAGGTGCTCACACCACTGATGAACGCCGCCGTGTACTACCTGGCGTTCGGCGTCCTGCTCGGCACCAAGAACGGTATCCACAACTATGCCGCCTTCCTGATCTGCGGCATGTTCGTGTTCACCTACACGCAGCGCTCGATGACCGAGGGGTCGCGTGCGCTCGCGCTGAACATGTCGCTGATCCGCACGCTGCACTTCCCGCGCGCGACGCTGCCACTGGCCTACGTGGTCAACGAGCTCAACCAGATGGCCGTCTCGATGGGCATCCTGTTCGTCCTCGTCGGGGTGTCCGACGGGCTCAGCTGGCGCTGGTTCCTGGTCGTACCGGCGCTGCTCCTGCAGACGATGTTCAACCTTGGCATGACGCTGATCTTCGCCCGGATCGGCACCTTCGTGTCCGACGTCAGCCAGTTGCTGCCGTTCGTCACCCGGACCTGGTTGTATGCCTCCGGCATCTTCTTCTCGATCCCCGACAAGCTCCGCGACCTGGACGCGCCGGGGTGGGTGATCCACCTGCTGTCTCTCAACCCGATCTCGGCGTACATCGACCTGGTACGACGTGCGCTGCTCGAGGACCACGAGCGCAACGCGTTGCCGAACGCCTGGCCGATCGCGGCCGGCTGGGCGGTCGTCGTACTGATCGGCGGGTTCGTGTTCTTCTGGCGCGCGGAGGACCGGTACGGCCGTGGCTGAGCAGATTCCGACCGTCATCGCGGACGACGTCGACATCATCTACAAGGTGATCGCGGGGCAGGGCGGCAAGGGGACGGCGGCGACCGCGTTCCGGCGGATCCTGAAGCGTCAGGACCGGCCGACGATCCGCGAGGTGCACGCGGTCAAGAGCGTCACCTTCACGGCGTACAAGGGTGACGCGATCGGCGTGATCGGGCGCAACGGGTCGGGCAAGTCGACGCTGCTGCGCGCGATCGCCGGGCTGCTGCCGCCGGCGTCGGGCGCGATCTACACCGGCGGGCGGCCGTCGCTGCTCGGCGTCAACGCGGCGATGATGAACGACCTGACCGGCGACCGCAACGTCGTCCTCGGCTGCCTCGCGATGGGGATGTCACCGGCCGAGATCACCGCCCGGTACGACGAGATCGTCGAGTTCTCCGGTATCGGCGACTTCATCGACCTGCCGATGTCGACGTACTCGTCCGGGATGGCGGCCCGGCTGAAATTCGCGATCGCCTCCGCCAAGACCCACGACATCCTGCTCGTCGACGAGGCGCTGGCGACGGGCGACGCCGAGTTCCGGGTGAGATCCGAGCAGAAGATCAAAGACCTCAGATCCGCGGCCGGCACCGTTTTCCTGGTCAGCCATAGCCTCGACGTAGTCCTCGACACCTGCAACCGAGCCCTCTGGCTCGACAAAGGAATCCTGCGCATGGACGGCGACGTCCGCGAGGTAGTCAACGCCTACACCCGCGAAGCAACCGCCGGTAGATAACCCGAAGGCAGCTACTAGGCGGAGGCAGGTGCGCCAGGTGCGGTGGCTGGCGGTGCAGGGCGCTCCTGGAGGCCTATCAGGAAGCCGAGGCCCCAGGAGATGTGCATGGTGGCGCAGATCAAGGGGAGCCAGAAGAGGGCTTTCCAGGGGAGGTACCGGCCCTCCATGGCTGAGCCGAACACCAGGAGCAGGGCGTAACCCAGCGGAGCCAGGAAGCCCAGGTCGAGGATGGCGGAGCCGGTGGCCAGGCCGACGATGCCCAGGATCGTGCCCAGCGCCAGGAGGACCACCGCGACCGGCGGGGCCAGGTAGCGCTTGCTGGCGGTCTCCGGGTGGCGGCGGATGACCTCGCGGCGCCACTGGCCGGTGTGGAAGAACTGCTTGGCGACGTCCTTCAGCGACGAGCGCGGCCGGTATGTCACCGACAGGTCGGGGCTGAACCAGATCAGCCCGCCGGTCTTGCGGATGCGGTAGTTGAGCTCCCAGTCCTGCGCCCGGTGCATCGACTCGTCGAAGCCGCCGACGCGCT
Organism: Streptomyces sp. SID13031; assembly: GCF_010548305.1. GTDB lineage: Bacteria > Actinomycetota > Actinomycetes > Propionibacteriales > Kribbellaceae > Kribbella. Next base: position 131,831 of record NZ_JAAGLV010000022.1, on the reverse strand, counting down.
CCAGCGCGGCCCGCCGGAAGACGCCGAGGTAGACCGTGTCCGCCGGGCCCGCCTTGCCACCCTGGTGGAACGTAGAGGCACCCAGACCGAGCCGCGACCGGTAGGCGCAGGCGACGGCCATCTCGATCGGCGTCCGGCCCTCGGCCGCCATCACGCCGCCCACGTTGTCGGCGCCGCTCTCGTGCAGCACCTCCACCGCGCGGGTGATGTAGCCCTGGGTCAGCACGCCGTGCCCGTCGACCCGGACGACGATGTCGTGGCGGGCGTTCGCGATCCCGGTGTTCAGCCCCGACGGCGTCTTGCCCGACGGGTTCGCGACGATCGTGATCCGCTTGTCGGCCTCGGCCAGCCGATCCGCGATCGCCTGGGTCATGTCCTTGCTCGGACCTATCGCGAGGACCAGCTCGAGCTCGCCGGGGTACTCCTGGTCGAGGACGCGGCCGACCGCCTCTTCGAGGTGGCGTTCCTCGTTCAGCACCGGCATCACGACGGAGACAGGGGGCCAGGAAGACAAGGACATGTTCAGGTCAGGCCTTACAGATCGAAGCGACGTCTTCGACGTCGTTGCCGGGTTTGGACGGGGTCGTGCTGCTCTTGCCGGGCGTGGTGCTGGTGCTGCTCGGCTTCTTCGTGGTGGTACTGGTGGTGCTCGGTGCGTTCGTCTTCTTACCGTCTCCGTCATCGGACGACTTGTCCAGCGCTTCTGACTTTCCGATCGCCGCGGCGACCGATGTCCGGATCAGCGCGAAGTCGGGGTTGCCGGTCTTGATCAGTGGCGGGACCGCGGAGAAGCTTGACACCGGCAGCTTCTTCGCGTCCAGCGCGAGGTCTGTGAAGGTACCGAGGTCACTGGCCGGAATATCGGTGTTGACCACCTTCTTGCTCGCCTTCGCGATGCCCTGGAATTTGGTCAGCACCGTTTGCGGCGACAACTGGTTCAGCATCGCCGTCATCACGCACTTCTGCCGGGTCATCCGCTCGTAGTCTGTCGCACCGGCCCTCGACCGCGCGAACCAGAGGGCATGGTAGCCGTCCAGATGCTGGTTCGCCCCCGGCTCGATGTAGCCCTTGATCGGTGATCCGATGCCACCGATCGGGACCCGTTTGCCGACATCCAGGGTGATCCCGCCGACCGCGTTCAGCAGGTCGCGGAAGCCGGCCAGGTCGATCAGTACGTGGTAGTTGACCTTCAGCCCGGTGACCGCCTCGACCGCCTGCTTGGTCGCCGTGACGCCGGGGTTCGGGTCGCCGGGGAACAGCGCCGGGTGGCCCGCGGCATACGTGAAGACGCCGTTCAGCAGGCAGTTCTCGGCGCAGTCCTTCCACTTGAAGCCGTCGGGGAACTGCTTGTTCATCGCCGTACCAGCGGGGAACGGCACCTTGGCCATGTTCCGCGGCAGGCCGATCAGTACGGTCCGGCCGGTGTTCGCGTCGACGCTGGCCAGCGTGATGCTGTCCGGCCGGGTGCCGATCCGGTCGGCGCCCGAGTCGCCACCGAGCAGCAGCACGTTGTACCGGCCCTTGTCGGCCTCGGACTTCTCGCCGTTGCCGAACACCGAGGCGACGAAGTCGCGCTGGGTCGACACGATCGTGCTGCCCCAGACCAGTGCGCTGACGACCAGGACGATCAGCGCGCCGTCGAGGATGCTGGTGGCCAGCCGGTGGTTGCGCTCCAGCGTCAGCGGCCGGCCGAGCCGGTAGGCGTCGACGAACAGCGCCGCCCAGCCGATCGCGAGCAGGATCAGCAGGATCTGGATGAACCGCAGCGTGGTCGGCGAGACCATCAGGTTGATCGCGCCGGCCCGCCAGATCAGGCCGAGCACGATCACGAAGACGATGATCCCCACGATCCCCGCCAGCACCCGCCAGGCCCATCGGCCCGCCCGCTTGCTGCCGGCCGCGATCTGCGCGGATCCGGGCAGCAGCAAGGTCATCAGCAGCAACGTGAGGGCGCGTTTGAACCGCACCGGCTCGCTGAGACTGCGCAGGTCCTGCTTGTCCTGCGGCATAGATCCTTCCGTTCTCCCGTGGCATGGACGACACCACCTTCTCAGGCGCGCCGACATGCCTCCTGTTCCCCACTCCTATTCCAGTACGACGTACCAGGCGGAGTCTTGGTTCGAGTCGGGCGGATCCGGAGACGAAGGGTAACAGTCTCCTCACCCACCGAAGGCGCCGACGTGCGTTCATACCCTGAGTGACCGCGGGGCGACCGGGCGGTTGCCGCAGGTTTACCCCTGCACTGCGGCATTCAGGGAAGTTTTCATCGACATGTGATGGCCGGGCGAGGGGTTGATCGGATACGAAGAGTCCTGGGCCGGCTACGGCCTGCTTGCGCCGCCCATCGCAAGCACCTTCAGTGAGGACAGGAAACCGCCCATGAGACTGTTCCGTACCTTCGCCGCGACCACCGTCGCGCTCAGTGCCGCGCTGCTCGGCAGCAGCCAGGCCCTCGCCGTCGAGGTCTCACCACAGGCCTCCGCCCCGGCCGCTGTCGCCGCACCCGGCGCCGACTACACCGGCATCGCGGCACTCAGCAACTGCTCCGGTTCACTCGTCCGGTACGCCGAATCGCTGTCCACCGACTCGGCGATGATCCTCACCAACGGCCACTGCTACGAGGGCGGCATGCCCGGCCCCGGCGTGGTGATCACCAACCGGTCCTCCACCCGCTCGTTCACGCTGCTCAAGCCGACCTCGGCCAACGCGGGCACGGTCCGGGCCAACCGCGTCATTTACTCGACGATGACCAAGACCGACGTCACCCTGTACCGGCTGACCGAGACCTACGCCGCGATCAAGACCCGGCTGAACGTCACCCCGCTGACGCTGGCCAAGACCGCTCCCGCGAACGGCGCCGGGATGGCGGTCGTGTCCGGCTACTGGAAGCGGATCTACACCTGCTCCGTGCAGAGCACCATCCCCGAACTGCGCGAAGGCGGCTGGGTGTTCAAGAGCTCGATCAAGTACCGCCAGCCGGGCTGCGAGATCATCGGCGGTACGTCGGGTTCGCCGATCGTCAGCACCTCCACCGGTGAGGTCATCGGCGTGAACAACACCAGCAACGAGGACGGCGCGAGCTGCACGCTGAACAACCCGTGCGAGGTCGACGCGAACGGCAACATCACCGTCCAGCAGGGCGCGGCGTACGGCCAGCAGACCTGGTGGTTCTACACCTGCCTGTCGGCGACCCGGACCCTCGACCTGAACAAGGCCGGCTGCCTCCTGGCCCACTGACCTACTGACAGCCCCGGCGACCACCTGTACTTGCGCGGGTGGTCGCCGGTGCACCTGATCGGCTGTCTCTCAAGACGAGAAGGTGCGGGCGGCGATCAGCAGCGCCTCACGCATCGCCACCTCGTAGTCCTGTGTTTCAGCGTCGGCGTGGTCGGTGTTGAACGCGTAGTACTCCGTGGCCACCCGCAGAGCGGTGGTGATCATCGCGGCCTGCACGGCGACGGTCAGATCAGGGCCGGGCAGCCCGGCGCGGCGAGCGAGCGCTTCGGCGTACGCCGACTCGGCGTGCCGGTGCGCTTCCAGCCATACCGCGCGCAGGCCCGGTTCGGTCCTGGTCAAGCGCACCAGGTTCACCATCGTCGTCCGATCGGCGACGTTGTCGTGCAGTCCTATCGTGTCGAACACTTCGGCCATGCTCTGATCGCTGGGCCACGACTGCAAGAACTGCGCGATGAGCTCGATCACGCCGGTCAGCAGGGGTGTGACGCAGCTTTCTTTGGTCGGGAAGTACCGCCACAGCGTGCGGGAGGAGATGCCGGCCGCCTCGGCGATCTCCTCAGCGGAAGTGGCCGCGACCCCCTTGGCGAGGAACAGACGTACCGCCGAGCGCGCGACCTCCAGGCGGGTCTCAGTCTTACGCCGTTCGGTGAGCGGCGGACGTCCTGTTCGCGTGGCCGCTGACTGGGCTCCCGCCCTCTGCTCGCTGGGCATTCCAATTCCACCTCCCTTGCAACGTGTGGACCTCAGGCACCCTAACGCCGTTGGTAGTTTCCCCTGTCTACGCGGCGGTTCGCTGCGGGAGCAGTGCCGCAGCGAGCCGCCGCCAGTGCGGCATGGTCGAGTGTCCTGGCTCGGTGCCGAGCACCTGGATGGCGACGTGGTCGGCGCCAACGTCGAGGTGGTCGTGCAGTTTGCCGACGATGGTGTCGAGGTCGCCCCAGCTGACGAGGTCGTCAACGAGCCGGTCGCTGCCGCGGCCGCCGTCGATGTCCGCCTCGGTGTAGCCCAGGCGCAGGAACTTGGCGATGTTGTACTTCTGCGTGAAGTACATGTGGAGGTGCTCGCGCGCGATCGAGCGTGCCACGTCCGCGTCGGTTTCGAACAGCACCGCTTGCTCGACGCCGAGGAAGGGCTTGGCGCCCAGCACTTCCCGCGCCTGCGCCGTGTGCCCCACAGTCACGTGGTACGTGTGCGCGCCGTCGGCCCGATCGCGGGCCAATTCGAGCATCTTCGGGCCGTACGCCGCGAGCAGCCGGCGTACCGGCGTCCGAGGCTGGGGATTGGCGCTGACCGTCGCATCCAGGTCGTCGAGGTATTCGCCCATCGCCTGGAGCGGCTTCAGTCGCGGGTCCCCGACACCGAGGCCGAGCAGATGACGGCCAGGGTAGGCGTCGGCCAGCAACACCGCCGCACCCTGAGTCCAGCGCGGCTCGCGAGCCCCGATCTTCGCGATGCCGTTGACGACAGTCATACGTTCGGTACTGGAAAGCAGAAACCCGGCCTGGGTCATCGCTTCGCGCCCAGCACCCTCAGGAAACCAGAACGCCGACCAGCCAAGCTCCTCAAGTTCCTGCACGGACTCCCGCATCAGGCTCGCCGGCTGGAACTCGAGATCAAACGTCCAGATCCCGAAGCGCCCGAGGTCCATCCCGTCGATCGCGCTCATACATCTCCTCTAGACAGGGTCATGCCAACATCAGCCACTCTACCACTTTTTGTCACTCACTGACTCAGTGGCAGCTAGCGCCAATAAATCCTATGGTGGGCCTAGGTCGCGCGACAGGGGCCGGATGGCAACGGCCTGACGGAGAGAGCGTCACAGACTTGCGCTTAGTTCAACCGCCTCTCTATCGTGACTTATTGAACTAAGTTAAAATCTCTGTCGAGGAGTTGCGCATGCCCGTTACGGTCATAGTTACAGCTGTCTTGCTGAGCGTGCTCGGTCTGACTTTCTGTCTGATCCCGTTGGTCGCCTACCGCCACGGCGACGCCGCTGAACGTGCCGCTGAACACGAGGTGGCCAGGCAGGGCTTCCCGAGCGAGGTACTGGCACAACATCGCGTGCAGTTCAAGGAATCAGGGCTGGAGACGCTGTTCCCCTTCGGGATCGCGGCGGTGCTGTTCATCGTGGCCGGCCTGGATCTGGCCGGAGTCGGCCCGGCCAGAGTCGCCTCGTGGGTGGTCGCGGGAATTCTGCTCGTCGTCGGCGGCTTCATCACGGCCGGGCAACTGTTCGCGACCCGCTACATCGAGGCAGCCTTCAAGCGATCGAAGGATCCCGCTGTGCGCAACATCGATGCGCGGGCGATCATCGAGGTCGCCGGCAAAGTGTTCCCGAGCTGGCTCCGCCCGGTGCAGATTGTTCGTTTCGTGCTGACGACAGTCGGCTCGGCAGTAGTGATCGTTCTCCTCATGACGACGGCTGCGAGCGTCCACTTCCGGTAGTCAGTCGCGCTTCCAGGCCATCCAAGAGAGCGCGCAGACCGAACTGGAACGGGTCGTCCTCGGGCGAAGACGCCTCCGGGTTCGTAGTCAGCAATCGATCACGCAGCCGTGGAAAGCCCTGCGCGACACCGTTGACCTGGTCGATGGTGTCGCGCAGTTCCTGCTCGTGATCGGCTCCCGTCCTGCGCAGCCTGGCTTCCCAAGCCCGCTCGGAAGCTGCGCCCTGAGCTGCGCCGATGACAAACATCAGCATGGTCGCGGCCGCCTGGTCGGCACCTTGGCGACTGAAGCCCGCAGTCTCATAGATTCCCAGGCAGTGATCATCGACCCGTGCTTTGCCTGGGCCGTAGATCAGGTGGGTGCTCATCGTCGACACCAGCCAGAAATGCCTGCTGATCATCGCGTGAGTACTGGCAGCCACCGCAGCGGCTGCCGCGCGCCACCCCAAGTCGGCCGGGTCAGGGAGCTCGATCTCACGCCACACGTGATCACCGGCCAACACGACCAGGTCGTCCTTGTTCTTCACGTGCCAGTACATCGCCGTCGACGCCATACCCAGCTCCGCCCCGAGCCGGCGCACGTTCAGACCATCCACACCTTCGGCATCCAAGACAGCAACCGCCGCCTGGACGATTTGCTCCCGGGTCAACTTTTCACGCGGCATCCAACCAGCCTATCCGCGCCCCAACCATCGAACCTGACCGCGACAACTCTCATCGACGGTCCAGCGCCTGACGATCGTCCCGAGTGCGCCGTCCTTCGCTGCTGAGCAGCTCCGCTGCCCGTGCCCGCGGGGATTGCTCGCCAACGTCACCTGTCACATGACTGTCACGCCTGTCATATGACTGGCAGTTTGGTCAAGGCCGAACCTCTGGTCCGCAGCCAACAAGTCTCCACGGTGGACCCAGGAGGTTCGATCGCGGCGGGTGTCCGGGCGTAGTACAACCAAAAGATCGCGGCCGGCTCCCGCATCACAATCGGAGTGCGTCCGTCATTGAATTTCACGATCTTCGACGCAGATATTTCACCCGGACTCAGCCGATTCGTCCGTTCTATTGGCTGATTATGATCAATCATTTGACCCGGCGGTCACCCCTTGACACTCCATTACCGTCCGAGGATCGTGCAAATGAAATCAGTTCACAAAACTTGGGGGGACAGTGACTGATCAAGATACCTCTATGCCCAGGCGATCCTGGCTGGAGGAAGCTGCGTACGAGCGGCACACCAAGCACCTCAAAGACGTCCGCATCATTCTGCCCTGGCGACGCCCTTGCACGGTCCGCGTACTCCTCGTCACCGACGGAGGACTCAACTTCGGCGAGGGGGACTTTGGTCTGTCGACCTTCGTCGGCGTGCTCCTCAACGATCAGCGCAGCTACGTCAGGTTCGACCTCACACTGGCCCACCTGAGAACGAACGCCACGGACTCCGAGGTGATGGCAGGCGCACCTGGGATCACTCGCAGTATCAAAGGCTTCGCATTCGACAACCCCGATCACTTCGATCCCAACGACTTTGACGAAGTGTGGCTGTTCGGGATCGAGACCTTCTTCCACAGCTCGTCGTACGCCAACCGCCTGAACAACACCGCCGCCTACCCGGTGGACCGGCTCGGTCATGCTGAACTCGCCAAGCTCACCGAGCACATGAATCGCGGTGGCGGCCTGTTCGCCACCGGCGACCACGGTTCATTGGGCCGCGGCCTCGGCGGATCCGTGGACCGGGCGCGCAACATGCGCCACTGGCAGTCCTTCGCCGGGCCTACCGGCCAGGACGAGGTAAGTATGGGCGGAGTTCGGCGGAACGATTCGAACGTGATCGGTCATGATGCAGGCAGCCAGTTCAGCGACCAAAGTGACGACATCCCGCAGCAGATCGACCTCAAACTCTATTCCGCCTGGGTGCATATCCTGCGCGCCGCTCGCTATCCGCATCCCGTCTTGTGCAGTAGATACGGGCGCATCGACGTCTTCCCGGACCACCCGCACGAAGGCGAATGCCGTACACCGGACAATCTCGCACTCGCGGCAACTGATGGCACGCCAGAGTATCCCGATGCGGCCGACGGCTCCGGCCAGGTCGTCCCCGAGATCGTCGCCTGGGGTCGGGTACCGGCCGGCAACGACGGGTACATCGGTGGCTCTCCGACCAAACTTCCGACACAGGCCCACAGGTTCCCGCTGCTCAGCACGTACGACGGCCACCGGGCCCGAGTGGGGCGAGTGGTCTGTGATTCCACCTGGCACCATTTCGTCAACGTGAACCTGATCGGAATCCTGGAGGGTGGGGGCTTCGACGACTTCGCAACGCCGGGCACTCACCCCAGCAAGCACATCGGATTCCTTTACTCGGCGGCAGGCAAGGCCGCCCTGGCAAAGATCCGTGAGTACTACGTCAATGTTGCCGTCTGGATCGCGACACCCGAGCGCCTCTCGTGCATGCGCTGGAGATCCTGGTGGGACGTCATCTGGGACGCCCGCATCGTCGAGGCGACACTGGACGATCCAAACCGTTCTCTCGATCGAATCAGCATCGTCGACCTCTACCACATCGGCATCCACGCGCGGGATGTCCTGGGCAAGGCCGCCGGCCAGTGCCAAAGCCTGGAATGGCTTTTCCCTGTCTTCGACCGCCTCTGGCCGGAGATCAAGCCCTGGATCGATCCGTGGCCGCCCCACCTCGATCGGCCGGAGGACCCGCCCCTGCCATGGTTCTCCCCCGAGCCGCTCGTGGCCGTCGCCTTGGGCGGTGCGGTTGTCGCACTCAGGGCTCAGTTCCCCTATCCCGACGAAGCCGCATTCGACCGCGGGGACGACGCAATCGAAGGTGCCGTCATGGAAGGCGCCGAATTCGCCATCCGCCAGGCCAGGGAGCAACTCCGCGGCGAACTGCAACTGGTCGAGCGACTACTGGGCGGATGATCCACCAACCACGTACGGAACCTGGGTGCACGGTTCGGCATCCACCCGGATACAGCTGGGCTGATCCTGGGGCGGGAGGTGTCACGATCCGGCCGAGAGGGCTTACCCCGGACCAGGTGGCCGAAGCCGCGCGGCTCTACGAAGAGGGCTGCTCGTCGGCCCGGATCGGCGAACGGCTGGGCTTCAATGGACAGACGATCGGCACGACTCTGCGGAAGCTCGGTGTGCGGATCCGAGATCCCCAAGGATGAAGCAGTTGCGAACTCGGGTGCTGCCGAGCGCAAAGCACGGGTGGGTCGGACACGGTCGGCGATCTACCGCTTGTGGTTCGGGCGGGGTCAACGCGCCAGCACCCAACGCGAGCACGGGTGGGTCAACGCGCCAGCCCCACCGGATGCCGAAAACGGGGGCAAGGGTGATGTGGACCACTTCTGATCCGGTATGGTCGCCGCCCATGGCAGTCGACTCGTCAACACCCGATCAGATCAGCATCCCCCGGTGGCACAGTCCACTCGCGGTGAAACCCCGCCTGGTCCTGTCCAGCGCACTGATGCTGTTCCTGGAGCTGGCGCTGATCCGGTGGACCGGGTCCAACGTCGTCCACCTGAGCTACTTCTCGAACTTCGTCCTGCTGGGCTCGTTCCTCGGCATCGGGATCGGCATCCTGCGGTCCGGCCGGGCGAAGCGACTGCCCTACTACTCCCCGATCATGCTCGGCCTGCTCGTCGCGGTGATCGCGTGGAAGCCGGTGACGGTCAACCGGGGCAGCTCCTCCAGCGTCATCTACTTCACCAGCCTGGAGACCAGCGGTCCGCCGACCTGGGTGATCCTGCCGATCATCTTCGTCGCCGCCGCGGTAGTCCTGGCCGGCCCGGCCGAGCTCGTCGGCCGCTGCTTCGGTGAGCTGCCGCGCCTGACGGCGTACCGGTTCGACCTGATCGGCAGCTTGATCGGCATCGTCTCCTTCACCGCGCTGTCGTTCCTCGGAGCGCCGCCGATCTGGTGGGGTGCGATCGTCACGATCGCGTTCCTGGCGCTGATGGTGCCGCAACAGAAGGTGACCGCGACCGCGCTGAGTGCCGCGCTGGTGGCCGTGCCGCTGCTGGTGATGGTCGGTGTGCTGTTCCACGAGTCGACGCGGCCGGAGAACAGTTGGTCGCCGTACTACAAGGTGCAGACCTCGGGGTTCGAGTGGCAGGGCGTACCGCTGCTGACGATCACGGTGAACGGCGTACCGCACCAGCAGGCGATCCCGGCCGACGCGCGGCTGCAGTGGGAACCGCAGTACGGACTGCCCTATGAGCGCGCGGCCGCGGGCAAGACGCCGAAGAACGTACTGATCATCGGTGCCGGTTCGGGCTCCGACGTGGCGATTGCGTTGAAGAAGGGCGCGGAGCACGTCGACGCGGTCGAGATCGACCCGCGGATCCGCGACATCGGCAAGGCCAAACACCCGGACCACCCGTACCAGGACCCCCGCGTCACGTCCTACATCAACGACGGGCGGGCCTACCTGTCCGGGACCGACAAGAAGTACGACCTGATCCTGCTGGCGTTGCCGGACTCGCTGACGCTGGTCAACGGCGCGAGCTCGCTGCGCCTGGAGAGCTACCTGTTCACCCAGCAGGCGTTCGAGAGCGCGAAGGAGCACCTCGCTCCGGGCGGTGCGTTCGCGATGTACAACTACTACCGCGAGACCTGGCTGATCGACCGGCTCGCGCTGACGGCGGAGAAGGCCTTCGGGCACAAGCCCTGTGTGGACAAGGTCGGCGACGATCTGCAGCAGGCCGTGGTCACGGTCGGACTGACCGAGGCCGACCAGACCTGCGGCAACGTCGCGTGGACCGGGCCGAGCGCGGTCACGCCGCCGCCGGCCACGGACAACCGGCCGTTCCTCTACCTGTTCACCGATCGGATCCCGTCGCTGTACCTGGTCACGTTGGGGCTGGTGCTGCTCGCCGGGTTGATCGGCGTCGGGATCGCGGGCGGCGGTTCGTCGTACCGGCGGATGCGGCCGTACACCGACCTGTTCCTGCTCGGTGCCGGGTTCATGTTGCTGGAGACGAAGAGCATCACCGGGTTCGCGCTGCTGTTCGGTACGACCTGGGTGGTCAACGCGATCGTGTTCGCCGGGGTGCTGGTCGCCGTCCTGGCCGCTGTCGAAGTGACGCGGCGGTTCAAGACCCCACCGGTGAAGATCATGTACGCCGTCCTGGGCGCGGGATTGCTGCTCAGCTGGGTCTTCCCGGACAGCTGGCTGCTCTCGATGCCGGTCGGGTTGCGGGCGCTGGTCGCGGTGGTGATCGCGTTCACGCCGATCTTCGCCGCGAACGTGATCTTCGCCAAGCGCTTCACCGACACCGAGGACGGCACCGCGAGCTTCGGCGCCAACCTGCTCGGCGCGATGCTCGGCGGCTGCCTCGAATACGCAGCCCTGATCATCGGCTTCGACGGCCTGCTGATCATCGCGGCCCTCCTGTACGCCGGTGCGTTCCTGCTCCGGCCGAAGGGCTCCTCAGTCGTCAATGCCTGATCCACTCACCTGGGCAAGGCGCGACGACCACCGCTACTGGCTGTTGCTGGATGCCCTCGCCTTCGCGCCGGACGCGGAGAAGGTCGCCGGACCGTGGCGGGACCTCGGGCGGAGTGACCTGACCCCGGAGCTTCTCCAGGAGCGTCTGGAGCTCTATCTCGAGGCAGCTCTCGCGGGTTGACGTCTGCGGTAGAGGATCAGGAAGGTGACGCCCAGCACTGTGCCGATCAGTAGCGACGCGATCGCGGCCCAGAGCAGTGTCTTGCGTGGCTGCGGCACTAGCTGTCCTGAGGGCGATCCTGAGGCCGGTCGGGGTTGGGGCCGGGGTTGTAGGTGTTGGGCGGCGGGTAGCCGGGGAACGTGTTGCCCTGCGGCCCAGGAGGCCCGTACTGGGGTCCGCCGGGCGGTGGGTAGTTGGGTGGGCCGTCGCGGAAGGTGATGTTCGGGTTGCGCTTGCTGCGGCGGGAGCCGGCCGCGAGCAGGGTCGTGCCCAGGATCACGAAGATCAGCACGGAGAAGACCAGGCCCAGGATCGACAGCACGAAGATGCCGATCGAGCTCCGCCGCGCGACGGCGTACGTCGTATCGGAACCGTCGTCGATGCAGTTGACCACGTAGTCGCCGGCCGGCACCACCTCAGTCGACCGCGCGACGAGGTACCAGGCCGTGCCGTTGATCTCGAGCGACTCGGATCCACTCTCGACCTCCAGCGGGACGTCCACGCCGCCCGCCGTCTTCACCTCGCAGGTCGCCTTCACACCAGGCTGCGACGCCCAGAGCGTCAGCCCCTTCTTCGACACATGCACCACCCCGTCGCCGATCGGCTTCGGCATACTCGGCGCGCTCCGCACGATCATGACGACGAAGAACACGGCGAGCGCGGCCCCCACCACGAAACTGGCGATCCCCACTCGTCTCATGGCCGAACGTTAGCTGCAAGAAGCGGTCACGGGTACGCCGAGCAGCCGCTAGAGGCGGTCACGGTACGCCGAGCAGCCGCAACCCGGCAGCCGTAGCGGCGGCTGCCACCACCACCAGTACGAACGGCGCCTTCCGCCAGGCCAGTACGCCGCCGACCAGTACCCCCGCTGGTCGCGCGATCCCCGCGTCGCTGTGTCCGTCGGTCAGCGCGGCCGTCGCCACCAGCGCGGCGAGCAGCACGACCGCGGCCGCCGACATCACCTGCTGCGCCCGATCGGGCAACTCGAACCGGGTCCGCAGCAACGGCCCCGCGAGCCGCAACGAAAAGGTGCCTACGGCAAGTACCAGGATCGCCGCCACCATCACCGTGTTGCTCATCCGACGGTCTCCAAAGTGCGCTTCTCAACGCGATAGAAGAGCAACCCCACCAGGGCGAACAGAACAGGCAACCCGGCCGGCAGGAACGGCGTGACCACGAGTGCGACCACGACACCGATCGCAGCGGCCGTCCGGGTCGACCGATCGCGAAGAGCCGGCAGCACCAACGCCAGCAGCACAGCGGGGAACGCGGCATCCAGCCCGAAGACATCGGTATCGGTGATCACCGACCCGGCCGCCGCCCCGATCACGACGCCGATGCTCCAGCAGACGAAGATCCCGATCCCACACGCCCAGTACGCCGCCCGCTTCTGCCGCAGGTCCTCCTGCCCGAGCGCGAAGGCCACATTCTCGTCCGTCATCAGGTGACTTCCGGGCAGCCGTTTCCAGCCGCCGCCGATCACGTCGCTCACGGCCAGCCCGAAGGCGACGTGCCGGGTGTTCACCAGCAACCCGGCGATCGTCGCCGCGATCGGGCTGCCACCGGCCGCGACGATCCCGACGAACAGGAATTGCGACGCCCCGGCGAACACCAGCAGCGACAACGCCACCGGCACCCACAACGGCAGTCCCCCACCGACGCTGATCGCGCCGTACGAGAGCCCGACCACGCCGTCAGCCAGGCAGACCAGGCCGATATCGCGCAGCAACCCGCGATCCAGGGTCGCGGACACCTCTGAGATTGTTCGCCATATCGAACGCATGGCGTTTATGATGAACAGATCACAGTCGTTCGTCAAGCCGAACACCTGGACCGATGGAGCGAACACCGATGGACAGCAAGGCACCACTTGACGTGATCGCATCCTCGCTGCGCCGGGAGCGGGGCAGGGCCGGCCTTTCCCTCACCGAGGTGGCCAGGCGCGCGGGCGTCGCGAAGTCCACCCTGTCCCAGCTGGAGTCGGGCACCGGCAACCCGAGCGTCGAGACGCTCTGGGCGCTCTCCGTCGCCCTCGAGATCCAGTTCGCCGACCTGCTCGAACCACAGCGCCCGAAGGTCCAGGTGATCCGCGCGAACGAGGGCCCGGCGATCTACTCGGAGCACTCCGACTACAGCGCGACGCTGGTCGCCGCCAGCCCACCCCACGCCCGGCGCGACCTCTACCGCATCGTGGTCGCACCCGGCCCGGGCCGCGAGTCCCAGCCGCACATGCCGGGCACGATCGAACACGTAGTACTGAGCACCGGGCGCGCCCTGATCGGCCCACTGGAAGAGCCGGTCGAGCTACAGCCCGGCGACTACATCGCTTACCCCGGCGACGTGCCCCATCTGTTCAAGGCACTCGCCGCAGGTACTACCGCAGTACTGGTCTCGGAAACTTCTTAGTTCTTGCGGCCGATGCCGCCGGCGATGCACTCCTCGATCTGGCTGAGCGGCTTCACCCGCGGGCCATCCGGCCACCACTCGTCGCACAGGACCAGGCCGGGCTCGACCAGCTCGAGGTCGCCGAACATCTCGGCGATCTTGTCGCGGGTGCGGAACAGGCCGCTGCCCATCGGGCTGTGGGTGAACCGCTCCTCCAGCGCCCGCGCGGTTTTGGCGTGCTCCGGCGTCTCCGGGTCCATGAAGTGCGAGATCACCACGTACGACCCCGGCGCCAGCGCGTCGGCGTACTGCTTGATCAGGCCGGGGCCGTCGTCGCCGAGGTAGTGGTGCAGGGTGCCGTTCTGGATCAGCGCGATCGGCTGGCTGAAGTCGAGGAACTCGCGGACCTCGGGGTTGTCCAGCACCTCGCCGGGCTTGAAGATGTCGGCGCTGACGAACAGCGTCTGGTCGTTCTCCTCCAGCAGCGCGCGGCCGTGCGCGAGCACCACCGGGTCGTTGTCGACGTAGAGCACCTTGGCCGTCGGCTGCAGTCGCTGCACGATCTGGTGGGTGTTCTCCGCCGTCGGGAGGCCGGATCCACAGTCCAGGTACTGCGTGATGCCCGCTTGGCCGGCCAGGAAGCGGCAGGCGCGGACGAGGAAGTTGCGGTTCGACCAGGCCAGGTCCGTCACCTGCGGGGCCACCGTCGCCACCTGGCGCAGTACCTCGCGGTCGATCTCGAAGTTGTCCTTGCCACCGAGGAACGCGTCGTAGACGCGCGCGATGCTCGCCCGCGACGTGTCCACCCCGACCGGTACCGAGCTCGGGGAAATCGTGGCGTCGGACATGTGCGACCTCGCAGATCGTCGGCAGAACGTGGCTGGAAAGCAGAGCCTACTAACAGTAGGGGAACGATTCCAGCTCGTGGGGGCGCGTCGGCCTGCCCCGGCCTGGCCCTAATCGTGAAATGATCCTTCTCTGCGTCAGCGACAGGGAGGACGGCGGTGACAGAGCAAGGCACGCCGGGCGGGCCGACCGCACTGCGGATCATGCTCGGCGCCCACCTCCGCCGGATGCGCGAGGACGCCGGGATCACCCGTGGCGAGGCCGGCTACGCGATCCGTGGCTCGGAGTCGAAGATCAGCCGGCTCGAGCTCGGCCGGGTCGGTTTCAAGGTCCGCGACGTCGAGGATCTGCTCAGCCTCTACAAGCTCAAGGACGACAGCGAACGCGCCCGGCTGATCTCGCTGGCCAAGCAGGCGAACAACCCGGGCTGGTGGCAGCGCTACGACGACATCACGCCGAACTGGTTCCACTCCTACCTCGGGCTGGAGATGGCCGCCGAGCTGATCCGGACCTACGAGGTCCAGTTCGTGCCCGGCCTGCTGCAGACCCCCGACTACGCCCGCGCGGTGATCCGGCTCGGCCGCGGCGACCGGCCGTTGCCCGCGGCCGAGATCGACCGGCTGGTCGCCCTGCGCAAGACCCGGCAGGAGATCCTGGAGGGATCGGCGCCGACCCGGCTCTGGGCGATCGTCGACGAGGCCGTACTGCGCCGCCCGATCGGCGGCCGGGCGGTCCTGCGCGCGCAGCTCGAGCACCTGGCCGAGCTCTCCCGGCTGCCCAACGTGACGCTGCAGATCCTGCCGTTCGCCGCCGGCGGCTACGCGGCCACCGGCGGCGCGTTCAGCCTGCTCCGGTTCGCCGACGCGGACCTGCCCGACGTCGTCTACATCGAGCATCTGACCAGTGCTGTCTACCTCGACAAGCTGGAGGATCTGGACGAGTACGTGATCACGATGGACTCGCTGTCGATCGCGGCCAGTACGCCGCGCAAGACCCAGGAGTTGCTGACCGAGATCACCAAGACCTTCACCTGACGGTGCCGGATGAAGTTGCTCAGGGCAACATCGGCGGCCCGGGTGCGGTGAGTGATCCGGTGGATACGATCCGTCAGCCAACGTCAGGCCTTGGTAAACCGACAACCAAGTGCACCCCGAGTACGTCATATTGTGTGCGCCCAACTCTCCCTTGGACGGAGTTGTAGACACACCGATGCCGA
Source organism: Streptomyces sp. SID13031 (assembly GCF_010548305.1). GTDB lineage: Bacteria > Actinomycetota > Actinomycetes > Propionibacteriales > Kribbellaceae > Kribbella. Next base: position 116,025 of record NZ_JAAGLV010000022.1, on the reverse strand, counting down.
GTGACCAGCACGATCCGGAACATTCCCGCCGCCGCGCGCGGCGAGCCGCCCCCCGACGGCGGGCCGACCGACCCCGCAGTACTGGCGCCGTGCTCGCGCTGACGCTGCTCGGCTCCCTGATCCCGGGCACCGGTTACCTGCTCGCGGGCCGGAAGAAGCTCGGCGCGGTGGTACTGACCATCAGCCTCGGTCTGCTCGCGCTGGCCGGCTATCTCGGGCTCACCCAGCGGGACCGGATCCTCGAGCTGGCGGTGGCGCCGAAGCAGCTGCGGTACCTCACGCTCGGGCTGTGCCTGCTCGGCACGCTCTGGATCATCGTCATCGTCACCTCCCACCGGGCACTGCGGCCCGGCGTCGCCACCAAGGGCTCACGGGTCGGCGGCGCGGTACTGGTCGGGATGCTCAGCTTCGCGGTCGCGGTGCCGACCGCGCTGGGGGTGCAGACCGCGCGGACCCAGCAGGACCTGGTGCAGACGGTCTTCGCCGGCGGCAACAGCAAGAGCGCGACCCGGCCGACCATCAAGAACAAGAAGGATCCGTGGGCCGGCAAGCCGCGGGTCAACGTGCTGCTGCTCGGCGCCGACGACGCGGCCGGCCGCGACGGTACCCGGACCGACACGGTGATCATCGCGAGTATCGACACCGTCACCGGCAACGTCTCGCTGATCTCGCTGCCGCGCAAGCTCACCTTCATGCCGTTCCCGGAGGGCAGCAAACTGCACGACGCGTACCCGGACGGGTTCGGCAAGGAGGGCATCACCATTCCGCAGCGGCTGGAGTGGATGCTCGACGCGATCTACAAGAACGTGCCCGCGGAGCACCCGGGCATCGTCGGGCCGTCCGACAACGAGGGCGCGGACATCCTCAAGCTGTCGGTCGGCGAGGCCACCGGGGTGAAGCTGGACTACTACGTGCAGATCAACCTGGCCGGCTTCACCCAGCTCGTCAACGCGCTCGGCGGGATCACCGTCAACATCAACTACCCGATCCCGGTCGGCGGCAGCGACGACGCCAAGCGGCCGCCGAACTACTACCTCCAACCCGCGCAGAACAAGCATCTGTGGGGCCTGGAAGCACTTTGGTATGCCCGCGGCCGGTACCAGATCCCGAACCCGGACGACGCCCGCAGCGCCCGGCAGCGCTGCGCCATCCACGCGATCGCCCAGGCCGCGACGGTGCCGAACCTGCTGAAGAGCTACCGCAGCCTGGCCGAGGTCGGCAAGAACATGCTGCGCACCGATATCCCGCAGGAGCTGCTGCCGGCCTTCCTCGACCTCGCCCTGAAGATCAAGTCGGCGAAGGTCTCGGAGGTGGCGCTGGACGGGCACAAGCTCAAGTTCGCCTACCTGCACCCGGACTACGACGGCCTGCGCGCCACCGTGGCCGCAGCACTGTCCGCCAATCCTGCTGCCCCGGCAGCCACACCGACGCCGCAACCAACGAAGACCACGGGAAAGCCAACCAGCAAGCCCACGACGAGCAAGCCCACAACGCCGAACCCCACGGCCCCCGCCGACCTGGCCAACGCCTGCGAGTACCACCCGGTCGAGGCGCCCTAGTACTTCGTGCGCGCCCGATCAGCTGAAGGTCATTGCATGAGGAGACCGACGCCGAAGGAGACGACCAGTACGGAGATCATCAGCGCGGACACCGACTCGGCGGCCATCAGGAGCTTGGCTCGCGGGGTCAGCGGCATGGTGTCAGTGGGGCTGAAGGCCGATGAGTTGGTGATCGAGATGTAGAGGTAGTCGACGAAGCCAGGGACCCAGCCCGCCCTGGCCGAGGAGCGGCGGGCGACCTCGGTGATGGCGTCCTGGTCCTCGTCCTGCGGGAACCTGAAGTCGGCGTCCGGCAGCTTCGGGCGCTTGACCCGGAAGCGGGTCACCGGGCCACCGCGATCGAGCTCCCAGAACGCGAGCGCGAAGACGAGCACATTGGTCAGCCAGACCTGCCCGGCGGCCGCCAGCAGTTGCCCGCCCGCCGTCGCCTCGCCGGACACCAGCGAGTGGATGAGTTGCACGAGAGCGGCAAGGTTCGTGGCGGCGATCAACAGCACCAGGGAGATCGACAACCGGCGCAGGAGCCTGTTCTCCCGGCTCATCCGGCGCGGATTGGCCAGCACCAAAGGGATGAAGAGAGCGAGCTCCAGGACCGGTACGACGTACCGGGGTCCTACTTGCAAGGCGCTCGGCAGTGCGGCGTACAGGACGATCGCGGCGAGCACCCCGATCGCGGCCGGCAGTCGCGGCTCACCCGGGTGCACCTGCGCGTCGTTCATGAGTCGTGAGCTTAAGGCGTCGGCGCGTCGACGCGTGGGTTGGCGCGGGCGGGGAATGCTGGACGTGGTCCTGCGCTCCCCTGCTGCCCGCCCACTGACAGAACAGGTGACGACCGATGACGATGGACAGGCGAGACTTTCTTCGATCAGCGGGATTGACCGCGGCGGCCACCGGCGCCTTCGCGGCACTGCCCGCCAGTGTGCAACGCGCCCTGGCGGCGCCCGCCCCTACCGGCGGCCTGGAAATGATCGAGCATGTCGTGATCCTGATGCAGGAGAATCGCTCCTTCGACCACTACTTCGGATCGCTCCGCGGCGTCCGCGGGTTCAACGACCCCACCGCGCCAACCCTGTCCACCGGCCGGTCGGTCTTCTACCAGCCTGACGGGGCCGGCTACGTGCTGCCGTACCCGGTGGCAAGCCAGTACATGACCGGAACCCCGCACGACTGGGGCAGCGGTCACGCCGCCTGGAACCACGGCCGGTATGACCAATGGGTCCCGCAGAAGACCAAATACAGCATGGCGACGCATCTGCGGTCCGCGCTGCCGTTCTACTACGCGCTCGCCGACGCGTTCACGATCTGCGACTCGTACCACTGCTCCGAACTCGGACCGACCAACCCGAACCGGTTCTACCTGTTCACCGGCAAACTCGGTTTCGAGCCGGGCACCAGCAAGCGGGCCATCGGCAACGACTCGTGGCGGAACCCGGGCCATACCGGCTACACCTGGACCACGTACGCCGAGCGGCTCGAAGCGGCGAACAAGAGCTGGCAGGTCTACCAGGAGTGGGACAACTACGGCGACAACTCCCTGGACTTCTTCAAGAAATTCCTCGACATCGGCAAGAAGGCACTCGCCAGAACGTCGTACAGCAAGCTCGAATTCTTCTACGACGACGGAGTGCGCAAGGCATCCGCCACCCAGCGGGCGACCCTCCTGTCCCAGCTCGCCGCCGGGGTCGGCACTCTCACTGCCGCCGAACGCAGCCTGTACGACCGCGGCCTGCAACGAGTCGGCGCTGACCAGCTCGTCACCGCGTTCGGTGACGACATCGCGGCCGGCCGGCTCCCCGCGGTCTCCTGGATCGTGGCTCCGGAGCCGAAGTGTGAACACCCGGCCTGGGGCCCGGCCGAAGGCGCCAACTTCACCAAGGACATCCTCGACAAACTCGCCTCCAGCCCGCAGACGTGGAACAAGACTCTCGTCCTGATCACCTACGACGAGAACGACGGCTACTTCGACCATGTACCGCCGCCCGCACCGCCGGTGAACGCCGACGAGGGGCAGTCCACAGTCGCCATCACCGACGAGCTCGTCGGCGCCGAACCCATCGGTCTGGGCGCCCGAGTCCCGATGCTCGTCGTCTCGCCCTGGTCCCGCGGCGGAAACGTGTGCTCCCAGGTCTTCGACCACACCTCGGTACTGCAGTTCCTCGAGAAGTGGAGCGGCATCGCCGAGCCCAACATCTCCCCCTGGCGACGCGCGGTCTGCGGCGACCTGACCACCGCACTCGACCTGAGCACCACCAACGTCACCTACCCAGCTCTTCCCACCACGCCCCCGACGCCCGGCTGGGACACGACCTATCCCGCGCCGCCGAGCACGCAAGCGCTACCAGCACAGGAATCCGGCACCCGTCCCGCGCGGCCGCTGCCCTACACCCTCACCGTTTCCGGCCGCGTCGCCAGCGACAAGCTCTGGCTCGACTTCACCAACACCGGGACGGCCGGCGCCCACTTCTACGTACGTGCCAATGCCTTCCGCACCGACGGCCCGTGGCGCTACACCGTGGGCGCCGGGAACTCCGTCTCGGACTACTGGATGGCGGGCACACCGGAGGGCGCCTACGACCTGACCGTCACCGGCCCGAACGGATTCGTCCGCCGCTTCGCCGGCAACAGAGTCACCGCCACCAAGCCCGGCAACGCCAACCCCGAGGTCACCTTGCGCTACGCGCCGTCCGACAAGCTGGTCTGGCTGAAGATGACGAACACCGGTACCAAGCCCTGCGTGCTCACCATCCGGGTCAACAACCGGGCCGGCGGCCCCTGGAGCTACCAGCTCGCCGCAGGCGCCAGCACCGAGGACTGGTGGAGCACGAACAGCACCAACGGCTGGTACGACCTGACCGCGACCGCCGACACCACCGACGGCTTCACCCGCCGATTCGCCGGCCACCTGGAAGACGGCCTGGCCAGCACCAGCGATCCCACGATGGGCTCGCGCTCTCGTGGCTAGCTGATGCCCTTGCGGCGCGCAAATCTTCACGGGTGGATTAATTAATGTCTAAAGCAATCGCGATCAGGCGCAGAACGGATCGGACAACGCACTCAGCGAGCGGCTGGTAACCAGGAGAAAGCGGTTGCCAACAGGGTTACAACAATTCACGAGATTGGCCACGCAGACCCTTCCGCTTCGTACGATGCGAGGGTGATCGGGATTCCACTTAGCGCTGAGGATGTCGGCCGGACTGCGTTTGGGTATTCGCCGTTGGCCGAGGTGACGTCGAGTGTGCGGTTGTTGTCGTGTGGTGATGTGCCGCAGGCGCATCGGGGTTGGTTCGATGCTGTTCGCCCGTTGCTTTGCCGGGTTGATATGGCGCTGTTGTCCGCGGTGATGCCGTGTCGTCATCATCTTCCGGACTTTCTACTGACGGGTTCAGTGGGCACAGGTACGAAGATCGGTGGTCAGCTTGAGCTGGTGAGGGCGTTGCCGGCCGGGCAACTCGCGGAGGCGCTGGAGCGGACGTGGGCGGGTGGTCAGATGCCGGCAGCGGCGCGGGGCCTGGTCGGGAGTGGGGAAGCCGGCCCGGGTCTGCTGGCCGATGCCATAGCGGAGTACTGGCGCCTGGTGATCGCACCATTCTGGCTCCACATTCGCGCCTTGCTGGATGACGACATCGCCTACCGGTCAGAGTTGCTGGTCAAGGCGGGGCTGGCCGACGTGATCGACAGCCTGCATCGTGATCTGCGGGTGAAGGGGGAATCGCTGCATATTTCCAAGCCGGCGACTGACGCCCCGATCGCTGCCCGCGGCCGGGGCGTCTTGCTGGTGCCGTCGGTGTTCGTCTGGCCTCATCTTGTCGTTGCGCAGGAGGATCCCCACCAGATCTCTCTCATCTACGGTGTCCGCCGCCTGCCCCGTCCCTGGCTGGTGCTCGCCCTGCCGGACGTTGAGCCTGCCCTGGCGGCGCTCATTGGGCGGAGCCGCGCGACGATCCTTTCCTACCTCGAACTGCCTCAGTCGACCACAGAGCTGGCAGCGCTGCTGGGCCAGAGCCCGGCCGCGGTGAATCAGCACCTGTCCCTGCTCCGACGGTCCGGTCTGCTGACTGCGCGCCGGTCCGGTCGTTGGGTCCACTATCAGCGCAGCGCGAAGGGCGACTCGCTGCTCGCCGCGGTCGAGCCTTCGGGACTGAGCGCAGCGGGCGGAGCCAGACCCGAGCCGACCTCAGGGGCCGTCCCCGATGGGATTCATACACAGCCGAATCGCTCCGGCTCCGACCGGTATCCACGTAGCGTGTAACGATGATCAAGCTCGATCTCGGGTCGCCCGGGCTCAGCCGGCTGAGGTTCGGTTGCTCCCCGCTCGGTGAGATGACCGCGAGTTTGTGGCATCTTGGCGCCGCCCGGATCAGGCCGGTACACCGCGCCTGGTTCGCCATTGCGGCAACCCGGTTGGAACGGGCCGACCTTTCACTGTTGGCTGTGGTCGTACCACCACATCCCTCGATCGCCGATTGCCTGTTCGGTGCCATCGAATCCACAAACACCTCTTTGGAGCACCAGCTGCAGGTCCTTGCCCAACTACCGGTCGAGGTGCTGCGCCATCAGCTCGGCGAGACCTGGCAATCCGCTCCGATGCCGGCGGTGCTCAGGGGCTTCCTTGCCAGTCCGAGAGCGGCCGAACACCTTGCTGACGCGTTCGGAATCTATTGGGCGGTCGCGATCGAACCCTATTGGACAGCGATGAGATCAGTTCTCGACGACGACATAGCGCACCGAGCGTCCCTGCTTACCGAGGCAGGCGTGCAGGCCCTGTTCGCGAGCATGAACACCGAGGTCAGCCTGCAGGGCGGAGTCCTGTATCTGGACAAACGCGTGGACGACGAAATCAGCCTCAAGCACGGGTTGACCCTCGTCCCGTCGGTGTTCGTCTGGCCAAAGGTCATCTTCGCGCAGCCGGTCGGCGATGCCGCCGGCAGCCTGACCTATCCGGCCCGTGGGGTCGGCAAACTGTGGGACAGCCAATCGCGAGACGCTCCGAACGGATACCTGGGCGCACTACTCGGCCGCAGCCGCGCCTCGATCCTCGCAGCACTCGACAATCCACTATGCACCCTCGAACTATCGCTCCGGCTCGGACAGAGCTCACCCGCCGTCAGCCAGCACCTGAGCGTCCTTCGCCAAAGCGGCCTGGTCATGTCCTGGCGGTCAGGGCGCCGTGTGCTCTACCAACGCACCCCACTGGGCACAACAATCGCCAACGACATCAACCTCCCCGATTGATCTGGAGAGTCGCAACCCCCGTGCCATTCCAGCCAGCTGGAATGGTTGCCCGGCCTGCGCACTGAACAAGGCCACTCAGGCGTCTCGCCTGGTCTTGTTGCCGGCCGGTTCGGGGCACGCGTAGGAAGTCCTCTACGACAAAGCCGGCCAGCGACCATCGCCCTTCCGGCAGACCTTCCTCGACTTGCTCCGCAGCCCCAAACGAGCACTCCGCCAGGTAAAGCTGACGCGCCCCGCTTCCAGCTCGCCGCGACGATTCGAGCGCATCCGCGCCGCGGGTGCCGAGGTGCAGCAAGAGCCCCGCTAGCGCAGAGAGTCGGCCAGGAAGTCTTCCCAGGTCCGCTGACCCACTGTGGCACCGTCGAGGGAGAGATTTTCGCCGGCTCGGTATGCGCGGCCGGCCTTTCCTGGGATCCGGACCGGCAAGATCAGCCGGCGCATGCCGCGCGCCTGTAGGTATCCGCGGATCAAATCGCCCATCTCATACACCTTCGGGCCGGCGAGGTCGGGCACCAGACCGGCTGGCTTGTCGAGAGTCAGTTCCACGAGCCTGGCCGCCACCTCGCCCGGATCGACCGGCTGGAACCGGAGCCCGCCCGGGGCAGGCACTACCGGCAGCTTCGCCATCTTCTCCACCATGGTCAGGATCAAGCCGTGGAACTGAGCGGCGCGCAACGTCGTCCATGGCACGCCGGATTCGGCCACAGCCCGCTCTGCGCCGAGCTTGGACCTGAGCCAAGCCAGCGGCACCCGATCCGCCCCGATCACCGAGATGTAAACCAAATGTTCAACTCCGGCTCGGGATGCAGCTCGCACCAAATTCCGGGTTGACTCATCGTCGCCCTTGGGTCCACCGGCCAGGTGCAAAATGATGTCGGCGCCGTCGACCGCGGGCTCGACCCCCTCGCCCTTGAGCAGGTCTCCGGTCACGTAGTCGACACCGTCCGTCGATTCACGACTGCTTCGGCTGAGCACCCGAACCTTGAAGTTGGCATTCAGCAGCAGCGGCGTGACATGGCGTCCAAGATTGCCAGTGCCCCCGGTGAGCAGGATGGTTGACTTCATGATGTCTCCAAACCGGTCATGACCGAGCGTTGATTTCCGAACCATCAGCGAGGTTTCGCGGATCTGAATCGATGACTCCCCGCGGGAGGAGAATGTGACATACAACGACAGCCGTGGCTGACAGGGCACTTGCGGTAGTCACAATCAAGCCCAGTGGCCGACGGGCACGGCTCAAGGAGGCCGTGCCCGTCACCGATCCGAGACTCGGGGGAGCGCCTCGGCTTGCAGTGGCGATTGCACGGATACCCGGCCGCGCGCAATCGGCGCCACATCTCCAATGCTGGCAAGAGTTCGTCATCTCACCAACGATTCGGCACCAGCGAAATGCTGCCCTTGTCCGGCGTTAGCAGGCATCCATCCGCGCCGTACCTCCACGCCCGTGTCTTCGCACAGGAACGAATCATTGACCGTCGCAACGGTCGACTCAACCATGGAGTCCAACACTCCATGGGTTGGGGCCGCTTAATCTCGACGGCCATACCTGGAGCCCCAGAAGAAGTCATGAAGGAGGTGTGCACGATAGCTAGCCGGCCCGGTGCGCGACAAAGGCTGGGGCATGGTGGCCGAGCGGAATCGGCTCCCTTCTGAGGTGACCGCGGCCAGTGGGTGCCGCTATCCCTCGGATAGCTGCTCACATTGGAGAGAACTTCATGTTCATCAGTGCTGACGAGTTGCACGATGCCCGTGCTCTGCGTGATCTCACGGATCCGAGGCAGGGTTCGCACGCGATCCAGCTGATCGTCGACTCGATCCGGACCGCTCTCGGCCGCGCCTGGCCGGATACCGAGATCTGGACCAGACGTGATCATCGCGGCGTCTCGCTGGCCGACAACTACGACGACCTCGGGTACGCCACCGACGCGGTCACCCGCGAGGCGAGATATACCCGGTATATCTCGGCCGCGGAAGTACTACGAAGTCATACCTCCGCGATGATCCCGCCGGCGCTTCGCGAGCTGGCCGCGTCCGGGTCGACCGACGTGCTGATGGTGTGCGCCGGGATCTGCTATCGGCGCGACTCAGTCGACTGGCAGCACACCGGCACCCCGCACATGATCGATCTGTGGCGGATCAGCCGCAACGTCACGCTCGGGGAGCTCGAGCTGCTGGAGATGATCGACCGGCTCGTCACCACCGTGCTGCCCGGGCAGGTCTACCGAACCGTCCCGGCTGTGCACCCGTACACGATCCACGGCCGCCAGATCGACGTGCTGCTGGCCGACCAGTGGATCGAGATCGGCGAATGCGGAGTCGCTGCCCCCGCTGTACTACGCAAGGCCGGGCTGGACGAGACCTGGACAGGACTCGCGATAGGCCCCGGCCTCGACCGGCTTCTCATGCTGCGCAAGGGAGTCCGCGACATCCGGTTGCTCAGGTCAACGGATCCCCGAGTAGCCGAGCAGATGCTGGACCTCTCGCCGTACAAGCCGGTCTCCGCGATGCCCGCAGTACGCCGCGACCTGTCGCTCGTGGTCGGCCCAGACACCGACATGTCAGACGAGCTCCTCGGCGACCGCGTCCGCCGGGCCCTAGGCGCCGACGCCGAGGTCGCGGAGTCCGTCGAGGTTCGCGGCGAAACATCGTACGACGACCTGACCGAGGCGGCGCGAATGAGGCTTCGGCTCGCGCCCGGACAACGAAACGTGCTGGTCAGACTGGTCCTCCGGCCGCTGGACCGCACTCTGACCGACGCCGAGGCCAACCAACTCCGCGACCAGGTCTACACAGCCCTCCACGAAGGCCCAGTGCTCGAGCTGATCGGCGCGGTCAGCTGAGTGCTGCCAGAGATTGCTGTCAGCTGTCGATTCGCGGGGCCTTCGGTCGACGCATTGGCAGAGCCCGCAACAGGCCCAGATAACCCGTCGAACGGAGTGGACCATGTCCAGTACCCACAACATCGACCCGCAGGCACCTCGGACGATCTACGCGCGGCCGACCGCCCCAGCCGCGGCAACAACCAAGGCGACTCGAGCGCTACTCAGCTGCGGCACGGTCGCCGGCCCGCTGTTCGTCGTGGTCGCCCTGATCCAGGCCTTCACCCGCGATGGCTTCGACCTGCGCCGCCACCCGTTCAGCATGCTCAGCCTCGGAGACCTCGGCTGGGTTCAGATCGTCAACTTCGTAGTGTCAGGTCTGCTCTTCCTCACCTGCGCGATCGGGATACGCCGGGTTCTGCGCGGACATCGCGGCGGCACCTGGGGGCCGCTGCTGATCGGAACGTTCGGGGTAGCACAGATCGGCGGAGGCGTGTTCGTCGCCGATCCCGCACTCGGTTTCCCGGCCGGCACGGGAGACGGTGCGCCGGAGTCCGTCAGCTGGCACAGCACGGTGCACGGGCTCGCCTTCGCGATCGGGATGATCGCGCTGATCACCGTCTGCTTCGTCATCGCACGTGCGTTCGCCGCGAGTGGAGACCGGGGCTGGTCGCGCTACAGCACATTCACGGGGATCGCGTTCGTCGCGCTCGGCGGACTCGGCGCAGGGCTTGGCGACTGGCGGATCGTCGCCCTGGCAGTCGTTCTCGGCTGGGGCTGGGCGGCACTCGTCGCAGCCCGGCTGCGGTCAACCTCCCTGCAACTTGCACGGGAGGCCGGCGACATATGACCGAATCGCCGCTGCAGTTCGGTCGGGGTGCCTATCGCGGCGAGATCACCCCGATGGCGACGGGTTCCGGTGAGATAATCACCGACCGGCACACCGTGACGATGAGGAGGATGCAGCTGTGACAGGCGAGCTGCGGGGAGAGCGCGTGCTGCTGGTCCCGGTCTCAACTGATCATGTGGAGGCTTTGCGGCGAATCGTCAGATTGCCTGAGATCCGGGCGCGTTGGGGCGATGAGGACTCCTCGCCGGAGTGGCCGTTCGATGATCCGGAGGTCACTCGGTTCAGTGTGATACACGAAGGAACGCTGTGCGGCCTTGTGCAGTACGGCGAGGAGGAGGATCCCATGTACAGGCACGCCTCCATCGACATCTTCCTTGATCCAGCGGTGCACGGTCGAGGCATTGGTCGTGACGCCGTAGGCGTACTGGCTCACTATCTCGTGTTCGAGCTGAACCATCACCGCTTGGTGATCGACCCGGCGGTCGATAATGAGCCGGCAATCAGGTGCTATTCAGCCGTCGGCTTCCAACCTGTCGGGGTTATGCGTCGCTACGAACGGGATCCGGACGGTGGCGGCTGGCACGACGGACTGCTGATGGACCTGCTTGCCGACGATCTGACCTCGGATACACCGATCGCCACGGCTTGACGGAGGTCAGCGGGTGGTTCGTGACGCGAGAACGCCCTTGCACACTGGACGGTGGGACTGGTGGCGTTCCACCAGACAGTTCGTCGTTGTAGACCACCTGCAATCGATCACATTCTGCTGACACCCAAGGTCAAGCCACCGCGTGCGGCCTAGAATCGCGCTATGCGAAGGTGCGATCATCCGCGGATGAAAGCCGCGCTGCAGGAGGTCGAGGACAGCATCGACGAAGCGTGGCAAGGGCTCTGCCGAGAGGCCGGCACTACGGATGCGCGCGGCTTAGCCGAGATCGTCCTGCAGGATCCGGCCGAGTTCGACTGGCGCGTGGTCGACGGGGCACTCAAGCAGCTCAGCTGTGACAAGTGCGGCTCTGGACTCGGCGCCGGTCCGATCGGGTGCGCGAAGTGTGACCTAGCGAACGGCTTCCGCTTCGCCGCCCGCGAAGTGGATCGTCCGAATGTGGCTCCAGGCAACGAGCACGCAATCCGGGTGGCCTCGGCAGTGGCGCGGACCAGGCATCGCTACACCCCCAGGGCGCGGTGTGGTTACGAGCTCGGGCTGCCGGATCTGCTCGCCGGCGAGATGCTGACGACCGCCGAGGCGCAGCGTGCCAAAGCCCTGATCAACAAACTCACTGACGAGCAACTCGAGCAACTGATCACGCCGGCGGATCTCCAGTCGATGCATCGCGCATGATCGATCTTCGCTGAGCCGGACAGGCTGTCACCAGGCGGTGAAGTTGTCGGCCGAGGCTTCGCCGAGGAGCTGGAGCCGGCGGACCTTCAACTGGGGCTCGCCCGGGCGCCAGACCGCTACCGCGTCCATCATCTTGTCGAGCTTGCTGTCACCGACAGCGTCGAACCTGCCAAGTAGCGCGAGGCGGCCGTCCGGCATCCAGTTGAAGCCGGACCCCTTCAGGGTGAGTGGCACCGGCATCGACGGAACGTGCTCCCATCGGAGGGTCGCGAGGTGCAGCAGCCAGAGATCCATTCGCTGTCGTGGACCGGGCCAAGAGTGATCCTCGAAGGAGATCGCGACCGAGCGGCCGTCCGGCGCAACCTTGCCATCCGAGGCCCCACCGATCGGGGTCGGTGGCGTGATATTCGTCGAACTGCCGGTCTTGGTATCGGTGAGGGTGAAGACCCCGGCGATGCCGTCAGTGACAACTTGTGAGCCGTTGTCGATGAGAACCCGTGTGCCGATGACCTGAAGGATCCGGTTCGCGCTCAGGACCGTGTGCAGGTCGTGAGGTGCCAGGATCGCATCTTTCGGCACGGCTCCTTTTCTCTCGACCGACACGAGCAGGCCGAGCGATGTCTCATCCCTGGGAGTGATCGCACAGTCGATTGCCCGAGGGCGTATCCGAACCCGGCCATCGAGTCCGACCAGGCTCAACGCACAGCGGCCGCCCTGCTCGGTCCGCAGCCAGATACCTCGCCGATCGAGCGCTGGCGCGACAGCGACACCGGAGCTGATGCGCCTGGCCACTGTAGAGCCGCGTCGCGCTACGTAGACCGCGGGGTCGGGTGGACAGTCGCCGCAGATCCGGTCGGTGTTCACCACGGCCGCGTCGTCGACGCGGATCACCGAGGAGGCAGCCCGATTGGCAGCCACGGGGAGGCCGGTGAGTTGCTGAATCGACCCGCGGTCTACGTCAAGGACAATCGGCGACGCAGCCGACACGAGGAACCGCAGTCCGGTCGGACCGGCCAGTGGCGTCCCGTGAAGAGGAGCCATGAAGTCTTGCGGACCCGAAGGTTCAGCACCGCCACCGGGGCTCAACGGAGCGGGGGACAGAGCAATTTCGGCCGAGGGCCTGGCTGCCGGGGTGCCCGTGGTGGAGCAGCCGGCCAGGCACACTGTCAGCGCGAGCAGAGCGACCTTTCGGAGCATTGCCTTTCCTTTCGATATCCCTGCTCCCTCTACACCGCCTGGCGGCCGCCGGTTCCTAATCCGCCAGGCCGGTTGTCATCACGCTTCTATCGCTTGTTCCTGCAGATCGGCCGTTCAACAACAGCGAGCGGCCAGACACAGGCCGAGATGCAAACCCAGCCGGATCCACGGCGCTCGTAGATGAGCATCTGTCCAGACCTGCGCCGCTGCCAGCATTTCGGCACCTTGAAAGCCGCCCGCCGGGCTCCGGCCAACCTGAGCCACCCGCCTTCGTCTGACTGTGATAGATCTCGGTCAGCTGCGGTTCGCCTACTCGCCGCTCGCCGAGGTCGCCGAGGCGACGCAGTGTCGCCTCAAACGAGCATTGAGCAACAGCTTGCGCTCGTAGCCGCTGTGCCCCCGGAACATCTCCGCCGAAAGTGCGAAGCCGTCTGGCTGGGTGAGAGCATGTCACCGCCATGCTGGCCGACCTTCATCCCGAGATCAGTATCCAGGATGAAGTACTACGTATCGACAGGTTGGGGCGGGTGGAGCACGCCTGCCGTCAGGGCTTGTCCTCAGCCCAGGCCCTTGAGGAGTTGGCGGGCCATCACGATGCGCTGGACCTGGTTGGTGCCTTCGTAGATCTGGGTGATTTTGGCGTCGCGCATCATGCGTTCGACCGGGTAGTCGTGGGTGTAGCCGTAGCCGCCGAGGAGTTGTACTGCGTCGGTGGTTACGGCCATGGCCACGTCGGAGGCGAAGCACTTGGCGGCGGCACCGAAGTACGTGAGGTCGGTGTCGTTGCGTTCGGAGCGGGCTGCGGCGGCGTAGGTGAGTTGCCGGGCTGCCTCGATCTTCATGCCCATGTCGGCGAGCATGAACTGGAGGCCCTGGAACTCTGCGAGCGCCTTGCCGAACTGCTTGCGCTCCTTGACGTAGCCCAGCGCGTAGTCGAGTGCGCCCTGCGCGATACCGAGTGCCTGGGCGGCGATCGTCACGCGGGTGTGGTCGAGGGTCGACATCGCAGTACCGAAGCCGGTACCGAGGTCGCCGATCAGCCGCGAGGCGGGGATCCGGACGTTGTCGAAGTACACCTCGCGGGTCGGTGAGCCCTTGATGCCGAGCTTCTTCTCCGGGGCGCCGAAGGAGACGCCGTCGTCGGCCTTCTCGACCACGAAGGCGCTGATGCCCTTGGACCGCGTCGTCGGGTCCGTCACCGCGAAGACCGTGTAGTAGTCGCTCACGCCGGCGTTGGTGATCCAGCGCTTGACGCCGTTCAGCACATAGTCGTCGCCGTCCGCGACTGCGCGCGTCTTCATCGACACCGCGTCCGAGCCCGCCTCGGGCTCCGACAGGCAGTACGAGAACATCGCGTCGCCCGCCGCTACCGGTGGCAGGTAGCGGTCCTTCACCTCGTCCGACCCGGACAGCAGGAGCGGCAGCGAGCCGAGCTTGTTCACTGCGGGGATCAGCGAGGTGGACGCGCAGGCGCGGGCGACCTCCTCGATCACGATCACCGTGGCTAGCGCATCCGCCCCGGCGCCGCCGTACTGCTCGGGGATGTGCGGCGCGTGGAAGTCCGATGCCTTCAGCGCGTCGTACGACGCCTTCGGGAACTCGGCGAGCTCGTCCACGTCACCGGCGTTCGGGGCCACCTTCGCGTCGCAGACGGCGCGAACGGCCTCCCGGATCGCCTGGTGCTCCTCCGACAGGGCGTACAGATCGAATGAGTTACTCACGAGTATCAATGTACGCCATGAGCCCGTCATCGGCTGATAACCGCGGTCGGTAGAGTCCCCCGCATGACTGAAGGCATGCCCACCAGCGCAGCCCCACTGCGGATCGCGGTGATCGGCACCAACTACCTCGGCGCCAACACCGCCGCGGGAATGGCCGAGTTCGGCTTCGACGTGATCGGTGTCGAGATCGACGAACACCGGCTGAAACTGCTCAGCGACGGCAAGGCCCCGCTGTACGAACCGGGGCTGGACCCGTTGCTGAAGAAGCACACGGACTCCGGCCGGCTGCGGTTCACCGACGACTACACCGAGATCGCCGACTGGGCCGACGTGCACTTCATCTGCGTCGGTACGCCGCAGCTCGAGGGCAGCGATTCCGCGGATCTGGCCCAGGTCCACTCGGTCATCAACATGCTCGCCCCGCTGCTGACCCGGCCCGCTCTGGTGGTCGGCCGTTCCACCGTCCCGGTCGGTACGTCGAAGGTGGTGGAGGCCCGCTTCCACGCCGAGGCCCCGGCCGGCGCGCAGATCGAGATCGCGTGGCAGCCCGAGTTCCTGCGTGAGGCGCACGGCGTGGACGACACGATCAACCCGGACCGGCTGGTGTTCGGCGTCCAGTCCGCGGCCGCGGAGGCCAAGCTGCGTGAGGTCTTCGCGCAGCCGATCGCGGCCGGCTCGCCGGTGGTGGTCTGCAACCTGCCGACCGCCGAGATCGTCAAGGGGGGCGCGAACGCCTTCCTGGCCACGAAGATCTCCTTCATCAACGCGCTCGCCGGGCTCGCCGACGCGACCGGCGCGGACGTCACCCTGCTCGCCGACGCGCTCGGCTACGACAAGCGGATCGGCCGCGGGATGCTCAACGCCGGCCCCGGGTACGGCGGCGGTTGCCTGCCGAAGGACCTGCGCTCGTTCATGGCCCGGGCCGGTGAGCTCGGCGTGGAAGAGATCATCACGCTGCTGCGCGAGGTCGACGACATCAACCAGCACGTGCGCGCGCGGATCGTGGACGTCGTGCACGAACAGCTCGGCGCCGACTGGGTCGGCAAGAACGTGACCGTGCTCGGCGCGGCTTTCAAGGCCGGTACGGACGACGTCCGGGACTCGCCGGCGCTCGACATCGCCGGCCGGATCCAGTTGCACGGCGCGACCGTCACCGTCTTCGACCCCGAGGCGATGGAGAACGCGCGCAAGGTCCGGCCGACCTTCCGGTACGCCGCTTCGGCCGCCGAGGCCTGCGAGGGCGCGCATCTCGTGTTGCACCTGACCGAGTGGCCGGAGTTCCGCGAGCTCGACCCGGCGGAGCTGCGCGGGGTCGTCGAGGCGCCGATCGTGGTCGACGCGCGGCTGACCCTGGACGCACAGAAATGGCGTGACGCGGGCTGGATCTACCGGGCGCCCGGCAGGCCTTAGGAAACAGTCGCTTTCCGCAGGATGGGGCGGGTGAGGGCGAACAGGCCGATCAGCGCCGACAGCACGCCGATGCCGAGGCAGACGCCAGTGATGCCCACCCCGTCCAGATCCGCGAAGGTGCCCAGCACCGGGTTCATCACGACCAGCGCGAGGGTCTGGCAGAGCACGACCACGGACTGCAGGCGGGACTGGTACTCGCGCTCGACCGAGTTCATCAGCAGGGGCAGCACGTGCCCGGTGAAGGTGCCCACGCCGACCCCGCTGACCATCCCGGCCGCGAAGGCCAGCGGCAGCGGGTCGAGCACCGAAAGACCGAGCAGGCCGACGCCGGCCAGCACCAGACCGAGCCCGGCGAAGATACCGGGGCGGTCGAACGCGCCCCGGGTCAGGATCCGCAGCGCGATGATGCCGACGCCCAGGCTGCGGCTGGCGACCAGCAGACCGGCAGTCGACGCGTTCCAGCCGTGATCCCTGGCCAGCAGGGGCAGCAGCAGCGCGTCGAGCGGCATCAGCAGGCCGGCCGCGACCGTCATCGTGATCAGCAGCGCGCGAGTCAGCGGGCGGCCGAACGCGACCTTCACGCCGTCCACGATCGACCGGATCATCCCGGTGCGTGGCCCGGTGACACCGGCCGGCGTGTTCCGCAGGGACACCAGGACGATGATCATGACGGCGAAGGTCAGCGCATCGAACCCGGAGGCGGCGGCCAGCCCTGACCAACTCACCAGCAGGCCGCCGACCGCAGTACCGGTGACGGCGAAGACGACCCCGGTGACCTGGAAGCTGGCCAGTGCCCGCGGGATCAGCTCCGGCGACACCAGCAGCCGGGGCATCGATCGCGACGCCGGCAGGAAGAACGCGTCGATGATTCCGACGACCAGCGCTGTGATCACCAGCAGGCTGATCGGCTCACCGACCGCCAAAGTCGTCGGCACCAGCGCCGTCGTGACCGCGAACATCGCGATACAGCTGGCCAGCAGGACCTTGGGGGCGCCGTACCGGTCGCCTACCGCGCCACCGACCAGGAGCAGCGCCGCGCGGGGCGCTGCAGCCACCAGCAGCACCAGGCCGGCCGTCTGGCCACCGTGCCTACTGGCCGACCAGCCGATCGCGAATGTCATCGTCAGATCGCCGAGCAGGGACACGGCAGCACCGAACAGCCAGATCCAGTAACGGACCGGGATGCGCTGCGTATCTGGTTCTGCGGGCGGAGTCACGATCGACGACCTTAGACGACAATGGTTGGAATCTCACGGCTACCCGCCCCAGACCTGTGGAAAACCGTACGAGCGTCGCTTTAACGCAGCTCTGCCGCGCCATCACGCACAGTACTGCCCTTCGCCCGCGCGATCTCGGCCAGGTTCTGCTGGAACGCGACCATCTTTGTCAGCAGCTTCTCGTCGTACGCCGCGAGGATCCGGATCGCCAGCAGGCCCGCGTTGCGCGCGTTCCCGATCGACACCGTCGCGACCGGAACGCCCGCCGGCATCTGCACGATCGACAGCAGCGAGTCCATCCCGTCGAGGTACTTCAGCGGCACCGGTACGCCGATCACCGGCAGCGGCGTGACGGACGCGAGCATGCCGGGCAGGTGCGCGGCTCCGCCGGCGCCCGCGATCAGCACCTTCAGCCCTCGCTCGTGTGCCGACTTTCCGTAGTCGATCATCTCGACCGGCATCCGGTGCGCCGACAGAACGTCTGCCTCGAAGGGCACGTCGAACTCGACGCAGACCTCGGCGGCCGCCTTCATCGTCGGCCAGTCCGAGTCCGACCCCATCAGGATTCCCACGGTCATCTTGTCGCCCTATTCGTCGATGGTGCCGGTCAGGTACGCCGCCGCATGCCGGGCGCGCTCGCGGACCTCGGCCAGGTCGTCGCCGTACGCCGTGACGTGGCCGACCTTGCGGCCGGGCTTCACGGACTTGCCGTAGAAGTGGACCTTCAGCCCCGGATCGCGGGCCATGCAATGCAGCAGCCCGAGATGCATGTCCTCGACATCGCCGCCCAGCACATTGACCATCACCGTGTACGGCGTCCGCGCCGCGGGTGACCCGAGCGGCAGATCCAGTACTGCGCGGAGATGGTTCTCGAACTGGCTGGTGACCGCGCCCTCGATCGACCAGTGCCCGGTGTTGTGCGGCCGCATCGCCAGCTCGTTGACCAGCAACCGGCCGTCGCGGGCCTCGAACATCTCGACCGCGAGGATGCCGACGACGCCGAGCTCGCCGGCGATCTTGAGGGCCGTCTGCTGAGCCTGAGCAGCCTTGCCGGGATCGAGGTCCGGCGCGGGGGCGGTCACCTCGACGCAGATCCCGTCGCGCTGGACGGACTCCACGATCGGGTACGCGACCGCCTGGCCGTGCGGGGAGCGCGCGACGATCGCGGACAGCTCGCGGACGAAGTCGACCTTCTCCTCGGCGAGGATCGGCACCTTCGCTGCGAATGCCTCGTCGACCACCGGATCGTCGACTCCGGTGCAGACCCAGACGCCCTTGCCGTCGTACCCGCCGCGGGTGGTCTTCAAGATGATCGGGAAACCGCCGATGCGCTTGGCGAAGTCCTCGACGTCCGGCTTGGACGCGACCACCTGGTGGGCCGGTGCGGGCGCGTCGATGGTGTCCAGCCGCTGCCGCATCACCGCCTTGTCCTGCGCGTGCACGAGGGCGTCGGGGCCGGGGCGGACCTTCACCCCCTCGGACTCCAGGGCGCGGAGCAGCTCGGTCGGGACGTGCTCGTGGTCGAAGGTCACCACGTCGGTCTCGGCGGCGAACCGGCGTACGGTCTCGGGGTCGCGGTAGTCGCCCACGGGGGCGTCGGCGACAGCTTGGGCCGCAGAGACCGTGGGCCCTTCGGCGAGCACCCGCAGCTGGATGCCCAGGGCAACTGCCGCTTCCTGGGTCATCCTGGCCAGCTGGCCGCCGCCGACCATACCCACGACCGGGGTGCCCACCGGCAGATCTTTCCGCTCGAACTTCACGGGTGGAGCCTAATGTGCTGACCTGCTCCCGCTCGCCACGGGCCGAACGGGTCACTCTTAGGGATGACATTTCGCGCTGGATTTCAGCGTCGGACTCCTCGCCGGGTACCTTGGAAACTGCCCTCACCGAGTAGTCCGTGTTCACAGAGAGTTCCTGGACCGTTGAAGATCGTCACAACGCTGTACCGCCAGGTGGAGCACCTGTTGCACGAAGTGGCCAAGTTCGGTCTGGTCGGACTGCTCGGCCTGGTGGTCGACCTGCCGATCTACAACTGGCTGGTCTTCGACAACCCGCTCGTGTTCGGCGCGTCGGGCGACGGCATGTTGCACGACAAGCCCGTCACCGCGAAGTTCATCTCGGTGACGGTCGCCACCGTCGTGACGTACCTGGGCAACCGGCACTGGACCTGGCGGCACCGTGAGCGCACCGGCCTGCACCGCGAGTACGTGCTCTTCTTCGTCCTGAACGGCATCGGCCTGCTGATCGCGGCCGGCTGCCTCAGCTTCTCCCGCTACGTCCTGGACCAGCACAGCTGGCTGGCCGACAACATCGCCGCCAACTTCGTCGGCCTGGGCCTGGGCACCCTCTTCCGCTTCTGGTCCTACCGCAAATTCGTCTTCAAAGATGAACTCGCCCTGGACGAGGCAGACCACCAGCACCCCAAGGCCCCGGACACCGCAGCCGGCCTGGACGCCGACAACACCGGCGACCTCCCCGTCATCCGCTGACCCCCAGCACCCACGCCGGCTCCCCGCTGGCTGCTGACCATTGTCGGTGGGGCGTGTGAAGATGCGGGGGTGAATGAGCTCAGCGTTCGGGCGGCTGCGGCCGGGGACTATGACGAAGTGCGTGCCTTGTTCGCGGGGGCGATGATGTTCGACTCGTCGCCGACCGAGCTGGGGCGGCGGATGTTCGAGCCTGAGCGGACGTTGGTGGTTGCCGATGGTCCGGACATCGTCGGTACTACGCAGGCGTTGACGGGTGAGCTGTCTGTGCCGGGTGCACTGGTACCGGCTGCGCATGTGACCGGTGTTGGGGTAAAAGCGACGCATCGGCGGCGCGGGATCATGTCGGAGCTGATCACCCGGCAGCTGCGTGAGGTGCCGGAGGCGATTGCGGTGCTCTGGGCCAGCGAGTCCGGCATCTACGGACGCTTCGGGTACGGCGCAGCCGCGTATGGGATGTCGTACGAGATCGACCTGCACCGGGTCGGGCCACCGAACGTACGGACCCGTCCTGGCGAGGTCAGCGAGCTGCCGGCCGACGGCGCCGTCAAGGAACTCGCACCGCTGCTGCGGGCCCTGCAAGAGCGGCGACCAGGTATATCCGGCCGATCGGACCTCCAATGGCAGCAGCGGCTGGAGGACAAGCCGGATGATCGCGGTGGCAAGACCGCCCGCCAGATCCTGGTGCACCGCGACGAGAGCGGCGCCGTGGACGGGTACGCCCTCTGGCGCGGCAAGATGCACTGGATCGCGACCGGCCCGGCCAACGAGGTCCACCTCGAAGAGCTCGTCGCGATCGACCCAGCGGCGTACCGGGCACTGTGGCAGCATCTGCTCACGCTGGATCTGGCCGGCACTCTCGAGTTCGGGTTCGCGGCCGTCGACGAGCCGCTACAGCAGCTCATCACCACTCCCACCGCGCTGAACCGGCGGCTGAACGAGTCCCTCTGGCTGCGGGTGACGGACGTTCCCCGCGCCCTCGAACAACGCCGGTACGCCGTCGCCGTAGACCTCGTTCTCGACGTGACCGACGAACTGATCCCGGCCAACACCGGCCGCTTCCGCCTGACCGCGGGCGAGACCGTCCGCTGCGAACTCACGGATGCCCCGGCCGACCTGAGCCTGTCGATAGCCGAACTCGGCGCGACCTACCTGGGCGGCCGCCACCTAGCCGAGTTCGCCACCACCGGCCGGGTCACCGAACACACCCCCGGAGCGCTCCGCCAAGCCGGCGCAGCGTTCAGCTGGCCGGTCGCTCCGGTCAGCCTGGAGATCTTCTGACCAGAACGGTCAGCGGCGGTCGTTGTCGTCTGAGCTGAAGAGGGTTTCGGCGTCGGGCTCGTCGGTGGTGGGGCGGGGGTCGCGGCGGCGCTGGGGTTCCGGTGGGGCCTCGTCGTCGAGGATGCCGTCGCCGGGTTTGCCTTCGGGGCCGCCGAAGAGCAGGTCCGACATCTGCAGGTGCATGTGCTCGACGTGCGGGACGTCCGGCAGGATGACCTGGCCGCGTTCGCCGGCGGACTCGATCGCCAGCGTCCCGCAGCCCAGCATCCGGTCGATCAAGCCGTGCTCGTAGGAGACGTCGTTGATCCGCATCAGCGGGATGTCGCGACCGGTCCGGGTCAGGATGCCGTGCCGGGTGATGAGCCGCCGGTTGGTCAGCGTGTAGGTCGAGAAGAACCAGTTCAGGAACGGCTTCGCACCGAACACCACCAGGACCAGCAGCCCGACCACGCCGATCGCGATCCGGGCCGGGGTCTGCAGGTTGCCGTCCGGGACCACCGCGGCGAGGAACCCGCCACCGGCCGCCACCACCAGCAGCAGGAACACCGGGAAGATCAGTGCCTTCCAGTGCGTCCGGGTGCTGACGACGACGTACTCGTCCTCACCCAACAACTTCGCCGAGATCGCCATGCCCCCAGTCTCACAGTTCCGGGGTCCGCTTGTCTGCGGGCGACACGATGATTGAGCCCTACACAATTAGACTTCACAAATTGGATACTGTCGGCCAAGATGCCCAGGGGGTATTTGCTGGGGGCTATTACCTGAGGAGTCTGGATGGGCATCTTGTCCGTACTCGATCGCGAGCACACCATCGCGCCACCGGGGTACAGCCGCTGGCTGATCCCGCCGGCCGCGCTGGCCGTGCATCTGTGTATCGGTCAGGCGTACGCGACCAGCGTCTACAAGACGTCGATGATCAAGCACTTCGACGCCAGCCAGACGCAGATCGGGGTGATCTTCAGCATCGCGATCGTGATGCTCGGCCTGTCCGCCGCGATCGGCGGCACCTGGGTCGAGCGCAACGGCCCGCGCAAGTCGATGTTCGTCTCGGCCTGCTTCTGGGCCAGCGGCTTCCTGGTAGGGGCCCTGGGCATCGGTACGAGCCAGCTCTGGCTGGTCTACCTGGGCTACGGCGTGATCGGCGGTGTCGGGCTGGGGATCGGCTACATCTCCCCGGTCTCCACGCTGATCAAGTGGTTCCCCGACCGCCCGGGCCTGGCCACCGGCCTGGCGATCATGGGCTTCGGCGGCGGCGCGCTGGTCGCCAGCCCGCTGTCGCGGCAACTGCTCAGCCTGTACGACGACGGCTACGACTCCAACGTCTCCACCTCGGTGGCCGGTGGCGGCGCCCTGGTCGCGCTGTTCCTGACGCTGGGCATCGGCTACTTCGTGGTGATGATGTTCGGCGTGGTCAACATCCGGGTCCCCGCCGCGGACTGGAAGCCGGCCGGGTTCGATCCCTCGCAGGTGAAGAAGAAAGCCCTCGTCACCACGTCGAACGTGTCGGCCGCGAACGCGATCAAGACCCCGCAGTTCTGGCTGTTGTGGGTTGTCCTGCTCTGCAACGTCACCGCCGGGATCGGCATCCTGGAGCAGGCCAGCCCGATGATCCAGGACTTCTTCCGCGGTGACGTCGGCGGCAAGTCGACCGTTGCGGTCGGCGCGGCCGCCGGGTTCGTCGGACTGCTCTCGATCTTCAACATGGCCGGGCGATTCGCCTGGTCGTCCACGTCGGACCTGATCGGCCGCAAGCCGATCTACGCGATCTACCTCGGCGTCGGCATGGTGCTGTACTTCCTGCTGGCCACGGTCGGCCACAACGGCACCGCGCTCTTCGTCCTGCTCGCCGCGGTCATCCTGTCCTTCTACGGCGGCGGTTTCGCGACCGTACCGGCGTACCTGCGGGATCTCTTCGGGGGCTACCAGGTCGGCGCGATCCACGGCCGGCTGCTGACCGCGTGGTCGGTCGCCGGTGTGGCCGGGCCGCTCATCATCAACGGGTTCCTCGACCGCGAGGGCAAGCCGGGCACGCTGACGGCCGAGGCCTACCGGCCCGCGTTCTTCACCATGGTCGGCGTGCTGGCGGTCGGCTTCGTCGCGAACCTGCTGATCCGGCCGGTCGCGGAGCGGTTCCACGAGAAGTCCGAGACCAGGGCAACGGAGGCAGCCAAATGAACCAGACCCCTCGCCTAGTCATCTCCTGGGCACTAGTGGCGGTACTACTCGGCTACGGCATCGTCCAGACCTTGATCACTGCAGCGAAACTCTTTACTAGCTAGTACTACGCAAGTGTGTGACATCGCCGGCGGCCAGTGCGTGCGGGCCGTCGGCGGTGAGCACGACCAGGCGACCGTCTGAATCCAGCTCTGACGCGGTGCCCTCGATGAATACCCCTCCGGGTAGTTCTACTCTCACTTGCTGCCCGAAAGTCGCCGACAGCTCGCGGTAGTCCGGCAGGATGACCTCCGGGTCGCCATCGGCCCGCACCCAGTCCTGGTAGCGCGTGGCCAGCTCCCGTAGTACCGCGGTCAGCACAGTGGCCCGGTCAGTCGTCGCCGCACCTTCCAGCGCCAGCGACGTCGCCACCTCGGTCGGCCGCTCGGTCGCCTTCAGCGTCACGTTCAGCCCGATGCCGACGATGGCCGCAGGCCCGTCCACCCGCTCCAGCAGGATGCCCGCCAGCTTCCGGTCCTCGACCAGTACGTCGTTAGGCCACTTCACCTGCGCAGGGATCTCCCCCACTCGCCGTACTGCGGACGCAACGGCCAGCGGGACCAGCAGCCCCAGCCACGGCCACCGATGCGCAGGGATGCCCGTCGGGCGCAGCAGAGCGGACATGAGCACCGCAGAGCGCGCCGGAGTCGTCCACGTACGCCCCAGCCGCCCACGGCCCGACGACTGGTACTCCGCCGTCACCACCAGGCCCTCAGGCGCTCCAGAGCGCGCTGCGGCGGCCACTACGGCATTGGTCGACTCAGTCTCGGTCAGTACGTCGACCTGGCTCCACAGCGAGCCAGGTCGTACCAGCCGCCCCTGCAGGTACTTCTCGTCGAGGGGCGGCCGCTCCAGATCTTCGAACATCAGCCGGTGTTCTGCAGGCCGGCCGCAACGCCCGACACGGTCAGCAGGAGCAGCCGCCTGGTCCTGACGATCTGCTCCTCGTTGAGCGAGTCATCCGTCCGCAGACTCCGGAGGGCTCGCAACTGCAGGTAGCTCAGCGCATCGACGTACGGGTTGCGCAGCTCGACGGCTCGGCCGAGCACCCGGCGGCCGCTGAGCAGCCGGTCGCCCCCGAGCACCTTGAGCACCCACTCGGTGGTCAGCTCGTGCTCGTCCAGCATCTGCTGGGTCAGGTCGGCCCGGTCGCCCAGCTCCAGGTAGCGGCCGAGGATCCGGCGGTCGGTCTTCGCCAGCGACATCTCGGCGTTCTCGAGCATCACCTGGAACAGCGGCCAGTTCTGGTTCGCGTCCTGCAGTACTGCGACGTCGCCAACGGCCGACAGCGCGGAACCCAGGCCGTACCAGCCCGGTGCGTTCACGCGGGCCTGCGACCAGGCGAACACCCACGGGATCGCCCGCAGGTCCTCCAGGGACGACACGGCAACACCACGGCGAGCCGGGCGGGAGCCCAATGGCAGCTGCCCGAGCTCCTCGAGCGGCGTCACCCGGCCGAACCACTCGGCGAACCCGTCCGCCTTCACCAGTCGGTGGTACGTCGTCCGCGAAGCCGCGTCCATGGTCTTCTCCACCACGGCGAAGCGATCGGCCGCGTGGACCGCCCGCTCCTCGATACCAGGAGTCGACGCGAGCAGCGTGGCAGCGGTGACCTGCTCGATGTGGCGCTGGGCGATCGCCGCGTTGCCGTACCGGGCCGGGATCGCCTCGCCCTGCTCAGTGAGCTTGAAGCGGCCAGAGACCGACCCGGGCGCCTGAGCCAGTACTGCGCGGTTCGCGGGGCCTCCACCACGGCCCAGTGCTCCACCTCGGCCGTGGAACAGGGTCAGGCGGATCGCGTTGCGCTGTGCCCAGGCAGTGATCCGCGCCTGTGCGTCGTACAGGGCCAGGGTGGCCGAGACGGGTCCGACGTCCTTGGCGGAGTCGGAGTAGCCGAGCATGACCTCGAAGCGCCGGTCGTTGGCCGTCAGGCGGTGCCGGACCCGGGTGAGCTGGATCGCGTTGTCCAACACCTCCACCGAGTTCTGCAGGTCCTCACCGGTCTCGAACAGGGGTACTACGTCCAGCTCGATCGGCCGGCCGTCCAGGGCTGCGTCGGCAAGCTCGTAGACGGCAGCCAGGTCGCCTGCGTTGCGGGTGAAGGACACGACGTACCGGCGGCAGGCGTCTGGGCCGAAGCGCTGCTGGATCTGTCCGATCACTCGCAGGGTGGCCAGCACCTCCTCGGTCTGGTCGGAGAGCTCGCCACCACTCAGCACCTCTTCCAGGGCCTTCGTGTGCACCGAGGAGTGCTGCCGGACCTCCAGCTCGGCCAGGTGGAAGCCGAACGAGGTCACCTGCCAGATGAGCTGCTGCAGCTCGCCATATGCCTGCCGCAGAGCGCCTGCGCTGACCAGGGAGTCCTGCAGCACCTTCAGCTCGTGCAGGAAGTCAGCTGCTCGCGGGTAGCCGAAGTCGGCGTCCCGGCTTCGAGTAGCGGCCAGCCGGCGCGCTGCGAGCAGCAGTAGCTGGCGATGCGGCTCGGCGGGCGAGCGGGTCTCGATGTCGCTGATCAGGTCGGGGTTGACCGCCCGGGCGTCCTCCAGGATCCGGCGGACCGGCGCGGAGGGCGGGGTCGTCGCCGCGTCCAGGGTGAGCGCCCGGCCGAGGCGGTCGGTCGCCAGCTCGAGCGCCCGCAGTACGTGGTCGGCCTGGATCTGCATGGCCTCGCGGGTGATCGCCGCGGTGACGTTCGGGTTGCCGTCGCGGTCGCCGCCGATCCAGGAGCCCAGCCGGACGAACGGTGCCACCACCGGCTGCTTGACCCCGGCGGACTCCCCCGCCAGCGCGTCGTCGAGCCGCCGGTAGACGTTGGCGACGACGTCGAACAGGGTCTCCTCGAAGACCGCCATCGCCGAGCGGACCTCGTCCAGCGGGGTCGGCCGGCTGGTCCGCAGCTGCGACGTACGCCAGAGGATGTCGACCTGCTCGATCAGGCGGCGCTTGTTCTCGGCCAGCTCGCTGTCACCGGCCCGCGGGTCGCTGCGCTCCTCCAGCAGGGCCGAGATCCGCCGGATGGTCGCCAGTGCTGCGCGACGGCGTGCCTCGGTCGGGTGGGCGGTCAGTACCGGACGGAACTCCAGCCCATTGAGCAGGGCACGCGCCTGCTGCTCACCGGCGTCCGCGCTGATCTTCTCGACCGCCTGGGCCAGCTCGGAGACCGCCGGAGCGTCACCCGAGCGGTCACGCTCGCGCAGTACGCGGGCGCGGTGCAGCTCCTCGCTCAGGTTGGTCAGGTGGAAGTAGCAGGTGAAGGCACGGGCGACGTCCTCGGCGCGCTCGTGCGGCCAGGAGGCGACCAGCGCCTCGGCCCCCGCGCCGTCACCGGCGATGGTCAGCTCACGCAGCTTCTCGACGTCGTCGAGCAGCGGCTGACCCGCGTACTCGACCAGCACCCGGCCGAGCAGCTCGCCCAGCAGGCGCACGTCGGCACGCAGTTCCTCGGGGACTTCGAAACGTGCGCGGGTACGGGTGCGGGCGCTCGCCTGACTGCCGGTCTCGGTCACGTTCGCCCACGATATCTGTGGCCGCGCTCTCTCGCCTCCCAGTCCGACTAGTGAGCGCCGATCGTGACCAACCGTGACGGCTCAGAGCACTAGATGTTGCTGAAACCGCCGCCGACGAGCTGGGAGACGGTCTGGGCGAGTTGGGCCGGGGTGCGGTCGGTGCCGTCGACGACGAGCATCCGGGCGCAGCTCTCGGTCATCGAGGCGAGCATCTCGGCCAGGACCGGGAGGTTGGCGTCCGGGTCGGTGACGCCCGGCAACGATTGCACCAGGGTCAGCCGCAAGCCCTCGACCAGGAACGCGCGCGCCGCCCGGACGCGGTCGGCCACCGCCGGGGCGGCGCCGTACTGAGCTCCGAAGACGATCCGCCACGACTGCGGCGACTTGGCCGCCGTCTCCAGGAATGCGGTCAGGCCCTCGAGCACGTGCTCCTGCGGCGTACCGACGGTCGGGTCGGCCGGCAGCGCGGCCATGATCGAGAGGACCAGGTACTGCTCCTCTCGAGCCAGCAGGGCGAGCAGCAGGTCGTCGCGGTTGGCGAAGGAGTCGTAGACGACGGGTTTGGTGACGCCGGCCGCATCCGCCACCGACTGCATCGTCGTACCGGCGTAGCCGCGCTCGGAGAACACCTCGAGGGCCGCGTCCAGGATCAGCGGGCGCCGGCGCTCCGGACCCAGGTGCGCGGCACGGCGGCGAGGTTCCGCAACCGGGTCTTCAGGGCTGACCACTTGACAAAGCTATCAGCTCATAGGAAATTCCTACGGTCTGGTAGGAACTGCCGGGGAGGTCGTGTTGAGTGGCCGAACGCGGTAGCGCGGTGTGGTTGGAGTCGAAGGATTTCACCGAGCTCGATGTCGGTGAGCTGGCCCGCCTGGTCGACCGGACCTCGGAGCGAGAGCTCCGGCATCGGCTCATCGGGGGCGTGCGAGAGATCGCGTTGCGCGAGATCTTTCGCCGGATGCCGGAGTACCTCCGCCCGGCCCGGGCGGAGGGTTTCGACGCGGTGATCGCCTGGCAGATCACCGGCGCGGGTGGCGGTGGCGTCGACGAGTACCGGATCCGGGTCAGCGACGGCGCCTGCGAGGTGCTCACCGGCCACTCCGACCCACCGGCCATCTCGGTCCGTACCGACCCGGCCACCCTGCTGAAGATCGTCACCGGCAACGAGGACCCGGTCCTCGCCGTGCTGAAACAACGCCTCTCGGTCCGCGGCGACCTCGCCCTCGCCGCCCGCCTCACCAAACTCTTCGTGGTGGGCCCTCGCTAACGATGTACTGCTTAGTAACGTTGCGGTAGACGTCACAGCACACGAACCGGCTCAGGGAAGTTAGGCTGCCCGGTTATGGGAGAGACCGTGAACATCCACACCACCGCCGGGAAGCTCGCGGACCTGGCGCACCGGCTGGACGAAGCCGTGCACGCCGGGTCCGAGCGCGCGGTGGAGAAGCAGCACGCCCGGGGCAAGAAGACCGCCCGGGAGCGGATCGCGCTGCTGCTGGACGAGGGCTCCTTCTCCGAGCTGGACGAGTTCGCCCGGCACCGGTCGAGCTCCTTCGGGATGGACGCCACCCGCCCGTACGGCGACGGCGTGGTGACCGGTTTCGGCACCATCGACGGCCGCCAGGTCTGCGTGTTCGCCCAGGACTTCACCATCTTCGGCGGCAGCCTGGGTGAGGTCTTCGGCGAGAAGATCGTCAAGGTGATGGATCTGGCGATGAAGATCGGCTGCCCGCTGATCGGCATCAACGACTCCGGCGGCGCCCGGATCCAGGAAGGCGTCGTCAGCCTCGGCCTGTACGGCGAGATCTTCCGCCGCAACGTGCGCGCATCGGGTGTGATCCCGCAGATCTCGCTGATCATGGGCCCGTGCGCGGGCGGCGCCGTCTACTCCCCCGCGGTCACCGACTTCACCGTGATGGTCGACGAGTCGTCGTACATGTTCATCACCGGCCCGGACGTGATCAAGACCGTCACCGGCGAGGACGTCACCCAGGAAGAGCTCGGCGGCGCCCGGACGCACAACACCAAGTCGGGTAACGCGCACTACCTGGGCAGCGACGAGGAGGACGCGATCGACTGGGTCAAGGCCCTCGTCTCGCACCTCCCGCAGAACAACCTCGAGGACCCGCCGGCGTACGACTTCGACGCCGACCTGGAGGTCGGCGAGACCGATCTCGCGCTCGACACGCTGATCCCCGACTCGCCGAACCAGCCCTACGACATGCACGCGGTGATCGAGGCGGTCGTCGACGAGGCCGAGTTCCTCGAGGTCCAGACGCTCTTCGCGCCGAACCTGATCGTCGGCTTCGGCCGGGTCGAGGGCCGCCCGGTCGGCGTGGTCGCGAACCAGCCGATGCAGTTCGCCGGCACCCTCGACATCGACGCCTCCGAGAAGGCGGCCCGGTTCGTCCGCACCTGCGACGCGTTCAACGTGCCGATCCTGACCTTCGTCGACGTGCCGGGCTTCCTGCCGGGCACCGACCAGGAGTGGAACGGCATCATCCGCCGCGGCGCCAAGCTGATCTACGCCTACGCCGAGGCGACCGTGCCGATGATCACCACGATCACCCGCAAGGCCTACGGCGGCGCGTACGACGTGATGGGCTCCAAGCACCTCGGCGCGGATATCAACCTGGCCTGGCCGACCGCGCAGATCGCCGTGATGGGCGCCCAGGGCGCGGTCAACATCCTGCACCGGCGCGAGCTGGCCGCGGCCGCCGAAGCCGGCGAGGACATCGAGGCGCAACGCCGGCAGTTCATCACGGAGTACGAGGACCATCTCGCCAACCCGTACATCGCGGCCGAGCGCGGCTACATCGACGCGGTGATCAGGCCCAGCGAGACCCGCGCCGAGATCATCCGCGCCCTGCGCCTGCTCCGCACCAAGCGCGACACCCTCCCGCCCAAGAAGCACGGCAACATCCCCCTGTAATGGCTGCCCTGTGATCGGAGTCCCCCATGACTGACCCCGTACTACGTATCGCCAAGGGCGACCCAACACCCGAGGAACTGGCCGCCCTGCTAGCCGTCGTCTCAGCGCGCGCAGCAGCCACCCCAGCCGCCGCCCCCGAGCCCGACCGAGCGAGCAACTGGGCTACCTACTGGCGCAACCACACCCGCCCCCTCCACCCAGGCCCCAACGCCTGGCGCACCAGCGCCCACCCGTAACAGCCCCCGCGGGAACGGCTACGCCGAGCCGTTTCTGGGCACTAGGGCTCGTATGGCGAAGTACGAGGTCAATGAGCAGGCGGTGGAGTACGCGAAGCGGCTGATCGAGGGCCGGCAGTATGTGCTGGACAGCGACTGGGGCGCGGCCCAGCCGGGTGCGGAGGCGCAGAACAAGTTCCTCGAGTCGCACTCGTGGGAGGAGTACGGGCGGTGGCACCTAGGGCTGACCGTCGGCGCCGGCGACGAGACCAAGGCCAGGTTCGGCTTCGGGTACGGCGACCTGCGGCGCTTGCATCGGACCGGGCTGATCGCCTGCGTCTACCGGGCCGCCGAGTGGCGCCACAAGGAGATCGAGCTGGCTGCCCACGAACTACTGCAGTTGCTGGACGCCAAGGCGGGTTGAGGTGTTGCTGCTGCGTATTCCGGTGCCGCAGCAGCAACACACCGGGGCACTGTACGACGTACCGGGCAGTTGGGACGACTCAGGATCAGGTGACGCTGCGGGGAGAGGCGGCGAAGGTGTTGCAGCTGGCTGGGTTGCCGGTGATGAATGAGCGGCCCATGAAGCGGGCCTGGCTGGCGACGCTGCCGTGGTCGCCCTGCTCGGGCTTGTCACCGGCTGTGACGACCCACTGGTTCCAGACCTTCAGCATCAGGCCGTTGACCGGGTAGCTGCGCTTGTTGGCGGCCAGGAAGACGCCGGCGAAACAGTTGGCCTGCAGCTCCATCCGCCGGGTCTGCCGCAGCCGGTCGGCCGAGCTGTTCAGCTCGTACTGGAGGTCGTACGACGCTTCGAGGATGCCGGTCACGGACTGCATGGCGTGGCCGTACTCGTGGGCGATCGACCGCGAGTACCACATCCGGGCGTAGGCCTTGTCCTCCGCGCTCGGGTACTGGTTGTAGGTCTTCACGAAGTTGTCGACCTTCATGTACATCATGTGGTTCGCGCTGCAGTAGAACGGCACGGCGACCGCGCCGCTGCCACAGGGGTTGCTCACGCTGGTCCCGGACCAGTAGAGCATCGACGGCGCCTCGAACTTGTACCCCGCCAAGGCGATCTGGCGCGCCCACGAGAGATCCAGGCAGGGCTTGATCCGGGCCCAGTACTTCGCCGCGTTCGCCGCCGTGTTCGGCTTGATGTTCGGTTCCTTGCAGTTCACCGTACGCATCGGGCCGGTCTGGTAGAGCGAGTTCCTGGCCACGATGTCCAGGTTCGACGGCGGCGGCGGTGTCGCCTTGGACGTCGCCTTCCTGGTCGGCCGGGTCGTCGTCGGCCTGGTGGTAGTCGGCTTGCTGGCGGTCGGCTGCTCGGTCGGCTCGGCTGTCGTGGTGGGGACCGGTCCCTGGGTCGACCGGTAGGTCGGCGCCGAGTACGTCGGCTGGGTGTACTGGTTGTCGGCGTTCTTCTTGATCACGCCGAAGATCCACAGCCCGGCGACCGCGAACAGGACGACGCCCAGGATCGCGAACAGCGGCGCCTTGGACTTCTTCCGCGGCGGCAACTGCTGCTGCCAGCCCGGCTGGAACCCCTGCCGCGGGTAGCCCGGCGGACCGGGTGGCGGAGCGAACTGCGGCCCCCACCCGAGCCCCTGGCCCTGCTGCGGCGCGACCGACGGCGGCCCGTACTGGTACGGCGGCTGCTGGTACGGCGGTTGCTGCTGGTAGGGCTGCTGCTGGTACGGCTGCTGACCGTAAGGCGGCTGCGTCACGCCGTATCTCCTTCATCGACCACTCACTGACTACTGGCTGCGGCGTAACTCCCACCGGCGAGCGAGCGACACAGTACCGGCCGCTGGGCTCAGGCGCGCGGTAGTGTCGGTCTGGTGACCGATGCGACCACACCCAATGGCCCGATCGACCAGATCTCCGAGCGGTTCCTCGAGGCGTATGCCGCGCTGGACCCGACCGAGTCGACCTTCATGGGGATCCAGGGCCACGACCACGAGCTGCCGGACTACTCACCGGCCGGGTTCGAGGCGCTGATCGAGCTGCACCGCCAGACGGTCGCCGAGGCGTCCGCAGTACAGGCCACGTCTCCGCGTGAAGAGGTCGCCAGGGACGCGCTGCTGGAGCGGCTCGGGCTCGAGGTCGAGAGCTACGAGGCCGGCGTACAGCAGCATCAGCTGAACGCGATCTCCTGTGTGGCGGTCGACATCCGCCAGGTCTTCGACCTGATGCCGACGGCGACGCAGGACGACTGGGAGACAATCGCGATCCGGCTGAACCTGGTCGGTACGACGCTCGACGGCTTCCGCGACACCCTGACCGAGCAGGCCGCCGCCGGCCGGGTGTCCGCCCGGCGTCAGGTCGAAGTACTGGCCGAGCGGATCGCCAGCTGGACCGGTGCCGACGGTGACGACTTCTTCGCCGGTCTCGCCGCGCAGGCTCCGGACACCGCGATCAAGACGACCGTCGAAGCGGCCGCTGCTTCCGCGCGGAAGGCCTACGACCAGTTCGGCCAGTGGCTGACGACCGATCTGCTGCCGCAGGCCCCGAGCCGGGACGCGTGTGGCCGCGAGGTCTACGAGCTCGCCTCGCGCAAGTTCCTCGGCGCGGCCGTCGACCTCGAGGAGACCTATGCCTGGGGCTGGCAGGAGCTGGCCCGGATCGAGGGCGAGATGCAGTCCATCGCGGCCTCGCTGAACGGCGGCGACCGCAGTATCGAGGCGGTCGCGGAGCTGCTCGACAACGACCCGGCCCGCAAGATCCACGGCAAGGAGGCGCTCCGCGACTGGATGCAGCAGCTCGCCGACGCCGCCGTCGAGGAGCTGGCCGGGACCCACTTCGACATCCCCGACTCGATCAAGCGGATCGAGTGCATGATCGCGCCGACCACGGACGGCTCGATCTACTACACCCCGCCGAGCGAGGACCTGACCACCCGGCCGGGCCGGATGTGGTGGGCCGTGCCGGCCGGCCTCGAGGACTTCACCACCTGGCGTGAGATCACCACCGTCTACCACGAAGGCGTGCCCGGGCATCACCTCCAGGTCGCTCAGACGATGCTGCGCACCGACCTGCTCAACCGCTGGCAGCGCGTCGGCTGCTGGGTCTCCGGCCACGGCGAGGGCTGGGCCCTGTACTCCGAACGGCTGATGGAAGAACTCGGATACCTCGAAGAGCCCGGCGCCCGGCTCGGCATGCTGGACGCGCAGGGTTTCCGCGCGGCCCGGGTCGTCGTCGACATCGGTATGCACCTGCAGCTGGCCGTCCCGCGCGACAACCCGTTCGGCTGGCGGCCGGGCGAGACCTGGAACGCCGAGCTCGGGTTCGAGTTCCTCCGGGCGCACTCGCGGATGGAGACCGAGTTCCTCCGCGCCGAGCTCAACCGCTACCTCGGCTGGCCCGGGCAGGCGCCGTCCTACAAGGTCGGCGAGCGGATCTGGCTGCAGGCGCGCGAGGAGGCCAAGCAGCGTCAGGGTTCCGCGTTCGACCTGCGGACCTTCCACTCCGACGCGCTGAACCTGGGCTCGATCGGCCTGGACCCGCTCCGTCGCGCCCTCGCAAAACTGTGAGCGCCCCGATGAGCGCCCCGGTGAGATTTGTGCTTGCCTCGCAGTCGCCCGCTCGGCTGAAGACCCTGCGCAACGCGGGAGTCGAGCCCGAGGTGATCGTCTCCGGCGTCGACGAGGACAACGTCACCGCGGAGAGCCCCGGCGAGCTGGCCCGTGCGCTCGCGACCCTGAAGGCGCGCGCGGTCGTCTCCACGCTGACCGACCACGCGACCGTGCTCGGCTGCGACTCGGTGCTGGAGATCGACGGCGTCGCCTACGGCAAACCCGGTACGCCGGAGGTCGCCCGCGAGCGGCTGCGGATGATGAGCGGCGGCACCGGCATCCTGCATACCGGCCATTGCCTGTTCGACACCAGGACCCGGCAGGAGCTCCGCGAGCTCGCCTCGACAACTGTGCGCTTCGCCGACCTCACCGACGCCGAGATCGACGCGTATGTCGCGACCGGCGAGCCGTTGGTCGTCGCGGGCTCGTTCACCGTCGACGGTCTCGGCGGCCCGTTCGTGGCCGGCATCGAGGGCGATTACCACAACGTCGTCGGCATCTCGTTGCCCTTGGTCCGCCGGATGCTCGCCGAGGTCGGCATCGCCTGGCCCTCGCTGTGGGCCGTGCCGCGCAAGCTCCGGTACGACGAAGCCGAGGCCGCCCGGTACGACGAGACCCGAGGTGGTACCGAGCGCGCCCAGGCAGCGGCCGAGGCGGTCATGGAGTTGCTGCCCAAGGGCGGCCGGGTGCTCGAACTCGCCGTCGGCACCGGCCTGGTCGCCGCCGAACTGGTTGCCCACGGCAACTTGATGCACGGCCTCGACCTGTCCCCTGCGATGCTCCACCACGCTCGCGTCCGCCTTCCCGGCCACGTCGCTGCCGCCGATGCGACCCGCCTCCCGATCGCCGACCGCCGCTGCGACGCAGTACTGGCCATCTGGCTCCTGCATCTACTCGACGACAGCACCCAGGTCCTGGCCGAGGCCTCCCGGGTACTACGCCCCGACGGCGTCTTCATCACCACCACCGAGAAGCCAGAGTCCTCCCGCTACGCCGCCGGCCGCACCCCGAACGAGCACCGATCCGAGGACGCCCTCCCCCTCCTGGTCGCCCGCGCCGCGCAGTACGGCCTCTACCTGGACGGCGCCACAACCTTCCCCGGCCCGGCCCGCGGCAACACCGCAGTGCCGATCTACCCCCTGATCAGATTCCGCCGTTCAGCTAGCTGAGCTCGGCGGTCAGGCTTTCCGGCGCGGCTTGGTGCCAGGAGTCCAGGAGGATGTCGTGGAGTTCGTCGGCGTCTTCCAGGGCTGCCAGGCGGGCGCGGACCCAGCTGGAGCCGGCCTCGTGGTTGGGGACCCAGAACTTGTCCGGTTCGGCGGCGATGAGTTCGGAGCGTTCCAGCTGGGGGCAGCGGACGGCGAAGGAGGTCTGGTCGTCGGGGATGGTGAGGAACATCCGGCCGGCGACGTCGAAGGTCGGATGGCGCCAGCGTTCCTTCTCCACCACTTGCGGGAGGGACAGGGCGATCCGGCGTACGTCATCTGCGTCGAGCACATCCAAACAGTAATGGCCGGGACCGGCAGTGCGGTCCCGGCCATCAATAACGACGGTCAGCGGCGGCGGCCCGGGAGGAGCAGGGCCAGTACTGCGCCCACGGCCACGACCGCGGCGCCGACCCAGACCGCGGGTACCAGGCCGTCGACGTACTCCGTGGGGCTGGCGTACGACCCGGCGGAGGCGAAGACCGAGGCCAGGACTGCGACGCCCATCGCGACGCCGACCTCGCGGATCGTGTTGTTGGTGCCCGACGCGACCCCCCGGTCGGCGTCTGAGAAGCTCGCCATCACGATGCTCGCCGAAGGGGCGAAGGTGAGGCCCATCCCGATCCCGGCGAGCACGAAAGGAACGACGAACGAGCCGTAGGTGACCTCGATGCTGGTGACGAGCGCGATCCAGGCCAGCGCGGTGGCCAGGAAGACCTGTCCGGTCGCGATCAGCACGCGCGGCCCGACCCGGTCGACGACGAGGCCGGCCAGCGGCGCGACCACCATCGGCGCCATCGTCCAGGGCAGCGTGCGCAGCCCCGACTCCAGCGGCGTGTAGCCCTGGACGACCTGGAAGAACTGCGCCAGCAGGAAGACCGCCCCGAAGACGCCGACGGAGAAGGTGAAGGCGGTCGCGTTGACGACGCTGAAGGCTCTGCTACGGAACAACCGCAGCGGCAGCATCGGCGCGGGCGCCCGGTGCTCCCAGACCAGGAAGGCCACCAGCAACGCGCCGCCACCGATCAGCGCGGTCAGGATCCTGGCCGAGGACCAACCGTCATCGGCACCGTGCACCACACCCCAGACGATGGCGAACACGCTGCTCGCGGACAGCACCAGGCCGAGCAGGTCGAGCTTCTGCCGGCGCCCGCGGGATTCGGTCAGCACGCGAGCCGCCAGCGGGAGTGCGATCAGCCCGATCGGCACGTTCAGCCAGAAGATCCACTTCCAGTTGATGCCGTCGACGACCACTCCACCGACGACCGGGCCGACCGCGACACCGAGGCCGGAGATACCGCCCCAGATACCGATCGCCGCGCTGCGCTGACGAGCCGGTACCGCGGCCGCGAGCAGCGTCAGCGACAACGGCATCACCGCCGCCGCACCGACCCCCTGGATCGCCCGGGCCCCGATCAGCATCCACGACTCGGTGGCCAGCGCGCAGGCCGCCGAGGCGAGCGTGAAGAGCGCGATGCCGGCCAGGAAGATCCGCCGCCGGCCGAGCCGGTCACCGATCGCCGAGGCGGTCAGCAGCAGCGCCGCGAAGGACAGCGTGTAGGCGTTGATGAACCACTGCAGGTCGGTCAGCGAGGCGCCGAGTTCGGTCTTGATCACCGGTAGCGCGTTCGTCACCACCAGGTTGTCCAGCGTCACCATGAACATCGGGATGCCCACCACGGCGAGCACGGTGGCCAGGGAGCGCCGTACGGCGGGCTCGTCGACCGCCGGCGGCGGCGCGGCGGGTTCGAGGGCGGTCGAGGTCATGTCCTGCTCCCTTGTTGTTATTGACTGATAACTTCGTCTCCCACAAGGTATGCATCGACTGATAACATGTCAAGTGACCGAGGAGAGGGTGTCATGACGAAGACCAGGCTGACCGCGGCGGAGCGCAGCGAAGAGGTCCTGCAAGCGGCCGTGGTGGCGTTCGGCGCCAACGGGTACGCAGGCACGAAGACCGACGAGATCGCGCGCCTGGCGGGAGTCTCGCAGCCCTACGTGATCCGGCTGTTCGGCACCAAGCAGCAGCTCTTCCTGGCCACCACCAACCGGGTCTGCGACCGGATCGAGGAGTCGTTCCGCCGGGCCGCCGACCGGGAGCCCACGCTGCACAGCCTGGCCGACGCCTACGAGGAGCTGATCCCCGAGCGAGAGCTGCTGGTCGTCCTGCTGCACGGCTTCTCCGCCAGCGCGGACCCCGCCATCGGCGACACCGTCCGGGCCCGCTTCGGCAGCATCCACCACCTGATCGGCGAGCTGACCGGCGCCACCCCGCCGGAGGTGACCCACTTCCTGGCCACCGGCATGTTGCTGACCGTGATGGCTGCGATGCAGGTGACCGGCCGGAACCCGATCACCTCCGAGTGGGCCACCGAACTACTCACCAGCCTGAGCTGAGTTCCCCCCGATCGGCTGCCCGGAGGCGAACCAGACCGCCGCCGTCGCGGCCGCCAGCGCCGCCACCGTCACGAACAACGACCCCGGTACGTCGGCGCCGCGCACCAGCCCGGCGGCCACCGCGACGACCGGCGCGAGCAAGGCCGCGAGCGTTGCCGGCAGCAACCATTTCCGCATCGCCTGCCGGCCGACGACAGCATACGACGGGATCTGCCCGGCGAACGCGGAGGCCAGATGCACTACCAGCAAGGCGATCCCGGTGAGCACCACCGCATACGTCAGGTCGCTGGGTGCCCGCATCAACCATCCGCCGCAGACCACGATCAAGAACATTAACGCGGCCAGGGAGTCCGGCAACAACACGCACGCGACCAGCAGGAACGACCCGGCGACCGGGATCGCGTCCATCTGGTCCCACGGCTGCAACCCGGGCAGTACGAGTGCTACCAGGCCGGCCACCGCGATCGCCGACCGCGCGGCCCAGGTCGCCGAGCCCGTCGCCTGGAGTTGCACCAGCCATTGGCTGATCCTCTCCGCGCCGCTCATGACCGCATCCTCGGCGCCGAGGCGACCCGCGCCGCGTCCCGCAGTACCTCGTCCAGCGTCCCGGCTCCACGCCAACCGACAGTCGGTACGCCGAGGTCGCCCAGCCGGTCGAGCTCCGCGCGGCGCTCGAGCAGCCGGAGCCGCCAGGCCAGCGGCCAGCTCTTCGCGTCGTGCTGTTCGAGATCGATCACGTCGGCCACGTCCGGCGGCAGTGTGTCGACGGCGATCACCGTGCAGCCCGAGTGGACCAGCGTGACGATGTAGCCGAGCATCTCCTTGCGCAGCAACGGGCTCAGCACGATCACCAAGCTGTCCGAGCGGATCCGGTGGCGCTGGGCGAGCTGCTTCTCATCCTGCTGACGGCCCTTGCGATCCGCGTGCACCAGTACGTCGAGGATCCGGCGCAGGTGGGCCCGGCCGCTACCGGCTCGCACGCCGCCGACCGTAGTACCGGTGTCGATCAGGCGGACCCGGTCGCCGTGTCGCAGGTAGTGCTCTGCGATGGAGGCG
Organism: Streptomyces sp. SID13031; assembly: GCF_010548305.1. Classification (GTDB taxonomy): domain Bacteria; phylum Actinomycetota; class Actinomycetes; order Propionibacteriales; family Kribbellaceae; genus Kribbella. The sequence goes on along the minus strand of NZ_JAAGLV010000022.1, from coordinate 77,808 downwards.
GCTGCGCGGACTGCTGTGTCCAGGCTGCTCGACCGGCCGTCGATGCCTTCACTGATGCCGACCTCGGCGCCCGTGTCGAGCAGGATGACGACCTCGGTGTCGCGGTCGGACCAGGTCGACGTGACGTGCAGCTCGCGCGTACGAGCCGACACCTTCCAGTTGATCCGGCGCAGCCTGTCGCCGGTACGGAACGGCCTGACCCCTGCCAGCTCAGTGCCCTCACCGGGCCGCCTGGAGCGGTGCAGGCCAACCAGGCCGGCAGGACGCGGTACTGCGTCGACTGCCTCGAACCCGTCGCGCAGTGGCAAGGTACTGACGGCCTGAGCGCCGGCAGGCGCCACCTCCACCCGGTAGGCGCCCAGGACGGACGTGGCGATCACATTCGGGTGCTCCAGTTGCCGCAGGCCCCAACGCTCAGAGCGCAGGCCCACCTCGACAGACACCGCGCCCTGCGCCGCAGGCTCGGCTATGGCGGCCTGCGGCGGGTCGTAGCGGAACCAGGGCGTCCGGACCAGGGCCATGACGACCAGGTCGACGTCCGGATCCAGCCCCTCGGCCACCTTTAGGCGATACGTCGTCGCCTGTCCTTCGAACAGCACGTCGGCGTCCAGCTCGGTCTCGAGCTTCGGCTCCTGATGCGGACGGAAGTAGCGTCCCCACGCGGCCACGAACGCCAGCGGCAGGCCGAGCACCGCCATGTCCGGCCGGCGACCCAGCACAGCGACCAGCAGCAGGATGGCCGCCACAGAGACCGCCCTGACCTGCGCGTGCGTCGGCTGCCAACTCACTGCTGCCCACTCACTGCCGGGCGCCCGCAACAGTCGGCGGCGCAGGCACCGAACCGAGCACAGTACGGACGACAGTGGCACCAGTCACCTCATGCAGCCACAGCTCGGGCCGCACGGTGATCCGGTGAGCCAGCGCAGGGATGGCCACTGCCTTCACATCCTCCGGTACGACGTAGTCGCGCCCCTGGATGACGGCGTACGAGCGAGCGGCGAGCAGCAGAGCGAGCGAGCCACGCGGTGAGGCTCCGACAAGCACCTGGGAGTCGCGACGGGTGGCAGAAGCGAGCTCTACGCAGTACCGGCCGACGGTCTCGTCGACTGTGACGGTCTCGATCGCCTGTTGCGCAGCGAGCAGCCCCACCGCATCCGTGACCGGCTCGACCTTCTGGTCCTCGGAGCGGCGACTCATCCGGCGCTGCAGGACCTCCCACTCCTCGGCGGCAGTCGGGTAGCCGAAGCCGATCCGGAGCATGAAGCGGTCGAGCTGCGCCTCGGGAAGCGGGTAGGTGCCCTCGTACTCGACCGGGTTCGCCGTCGCGAGCACGTGGAACGGTACGGGCAGTGGGAAGGTCTCCCCCTCCACTGTGACCTGGTGCTCCTGCATGGACTCCAGCAGCGCGGCCTGGGTCTTCGGTGGCGTCCGGTTGATCTCGTCGGCCAGCAGCAGGCCGGTGAAGATCGGGCCAGGCCGGAACACGAACTGCGAGTCCCGCTGGTCGTAGACGAAGGCACCGGTGACGTCGGAGGGCAGCAGGTCCGGGGTGAACTGGACCCGGCGGAACTCCAGCCCGAGCGCCTGCGCGAACGACCGGGCGGCCAGCGTCTTGGCCAGGCCCGGGTAGTCCTCCAGCAGGACGTGCCCGCCGGCCAGGATCCCGGCCAGCACCAGCTCGAGCGCGTCGCCCTTGCCGACCACCGCCTCGCCGACCCGGTCCAGCACCTTCCGGCTCAATGCCGACACCTCACCGAGGCTCAGCTCATCAGTCACGGGGTTCCTCACAACTTCTCGATGGTCTGGACTGCCGATTCGATCTCCGCGAACGTCGCGGTCCGTGCCTCGGTGCCGCTGATCAGGCTCCAGAGCTGGTCACCGGCGACCTCGCGGGCGCGCTCGGGCTCCAGCTCCGGGTCGATGCCGTGCCGGTGCACCAGCCGGTCGACGGTGAGCTCGAGCAGCAGCGGGCGGATCCGGCGGATGAAGGTCATCGACCCCTCGCCGGCCCTCCGCTCCCGGTCGGACTCCTGCACCCAGGTCGCGAGGAACTGGGTCCGGTTGTCGCTGTTGCGGCCGCGCCGGGCCGTCAGCTTCTCGTCGTACCGGGCCGGCCAGGAAGACTCCAGCACCTCCGGCGCGAGCAATCGCAGCGCGAGCGAGCCGAAGCCGATCGCCAGGCCCATCGCGACGAACCACAGCGGCCGCGGCTGAGTGCCGGCGAGCCCGAAGGCCGCGACCAGTACCAGGCTGCCAACCACAGCGACCAGCAAATGCTGCACCAGCAGCCTGTTGAACGACCCCAGTCGCTGCTTCATGGTGCGGGCACCTCGGAGTCCTGCACCGACTCGACGGGGGTACGCCGGGCGATCGCCGCCGCTAGCTCGTCCCGTAGCCGGACGAGGGTCGCCCGGGCCTGCGTACGGGCCGCTTCGCTCGAGCCGTGGGTCGAGTACCGCGCCTCGCGGTAGAGCTGCGCCAACCGGAGCAACTCGGGTTCGGAGACGCCACCGACTCCGAGCACCCGGACAGTGAACTCGGCCGGCGTCTCGGAGGCCTGCCGCTCCACCCCGGCCGAGGCAGCCGCGCCTTCGAGCGCCACCCAACAGGCGATCACGCCGTCGCTCGCAGTACCGGAGTCGACTGCGGCCAGGCCTGACTCGACCGCTTCGGCGAGCCGGTCGACCTTCACCCGCTCCCACTCGGCATCGTCGCGCTCACGGGTCGGCAGCTCGACCTTGTTGAGCATCCGGTAGAGCGCGCGGATCAGGAACAGCACGATGAGCGCCATGACGGTGTAGAAGACGGCCTGCCCGACGACCTGGATCCAGGCCGGCGTCTCGACCTGCTTGATCTCACGCTTGGGCGGCGGTGTCGGCGCCGTCGGCGCGGCCTCGGCGCCAGGCGTGATGGTCGGGAGCTCCCGCGGTGACGCCGACGCGGTGCTCTCGCTGTACGGCCGGACGCTGCCGCCCGCGGAAGCCAGCACGACCAACGCGATCGCCGCCACCCCCAGCATCAGGACGACAACCACCGCCAACGCGCTCCGACGGCTTGGCTGCATCCCGGAAGACTAGCTCGCGGCTGGATCAGAACCCGGTGTCGAGCCAGGGGACTCTGGCCGACAGGAATGCCCTCGATGTCAGGGCGAGTGCCCCTTCGGTCCGCTCCTCTACGAGGCCTGCTGCTCCGAGCAGTCCGAGTGACGGGCGGCCGAGGTAGACGGTGGCCAACTCGCGTACGCCGAGCACGAGGTCCGGCGTACGGTCGGTCTTCTCGCAGGTCGCGCCGTCTGGGCCTCCGGTCAGGTGCCAGGAGCCGGCGTTCCAGGGGAGGAAGTCGTCCTCGATGCCCAGGACGACATCGAGGTCTTCTGCGTAGGTCCTTGCGGTGAGCGCCTTCTGGACATCGACCAGGCGGGCCCACAGTCCGTCGAGCGTCGTCGCGTTCGCTGCGCGCGGGTCGACGAGGAGATAGAGCAGCGGGTCGTCGGACGGGAGTTGCTCGTATGTCGTCTGGCTCAGCAGGTCCGGATCCAGCAGGAACTGCCAGAGCGCTGCGTGCGCGGCCAGGTCGCTCGAGTGCACCCGGACGACGTCGACGAAACCCTTGTCGGTCCGCCGGGTGCGGTAGTGCGCGTAGCCGACCAGTTCGTCATCGCGCTCGGCCAGCACGCAGCGCAGCGGCGAGGCCCCCTGCAGGCTGGTCGTCACGTTGTCGTGCGTCACGTAGTACTGGAAGTTCTCGCTGTGCTGGAACATCCCTGGCCGGGTCAGCGCCTCGGCGTTGTGGAACGCAGTCGTCTGCTGGAGGGACTCCTGCGGATCGGCGAACCGCACCTGGACGTCCTCGACCCCGGCGACCTTGCGCAGCTCGCGGGAGGACTTCTTGATGGTGACCTCCTGATGATCGGAGGCCAGGCCATAACCGAACCGCCCGTAGATGACCGGCTCACTCGCGGTCAGCACGGCCAACGGCTCCCCCGCCTCGTACAGGTCGGTCAGTTGCCGCCGCATCAGGTCCCGCAGGATCCCCCGCCGCCGATGCGTCGACACGACCCCGACCATCGTCACCCCACCCGCCGCCGCCTGCCCACCAGGCACGGTCAGCTCGAATGAGAAGGCCCCCGTATGCCCGACCAACTGCTTCCCGGCCGTGGCGACGACACTGCGCTCCCGCTCCCACACCTTGTGCTCAGTCTCCAACTGAGCCTCACTCCAAGGCGCCGAGAACGCCAGCTCAATCATCCCCCGCAACTCATCCCACTCGCCGCCATACGTCCCGATCTCAATCGTCATACCCCTTCCCTACCAGACCCCCACCCCCACCCCACCCGCTGGCAGTTTCCTCCCCGCGCACCTCCCCCATCGCCCGCTCCCCGGCGCCGTCTCAGGGGTTAACCCCTCAGACGGCGGGTTGCCCCCTCAGCACCGGGTAGGGCAACCAGCCATCTCGGGGGTTAACCCCTCAGACGTCGCCGGGTGGGGCGATGGAGGAGGCGCGTTGGGGGGTACGGGAAAGGCGCCGGCCGGCTGTCCCCATGCCGGCCGGCGCTCCACCTAGGAGGTGATCAGAGGGTGATCGACCAGTTGGTGAGGTTTCCGGTGTCGCCGGGGCCGTTGTCCCCGATCCGGAGGTTCCAGGTGCCGGCGGCGTTCTCAGCGCCGGTCGGCGTCACGGTGTAGGTCTTGCTGGCCGGCAGCGGGTGGCAGGTCGTGCCACCGGTGCGCTGCAGGTAGTACCAGCGGCCGCTTGGGGAGACCACGGAGATGTTCAGGTCCTCCAAGCAGGTGTGGTTGCCTTCCACGGTGACCTTGAACGGGCTCGCGGCCTTGCCAGTCGCGGTCGAACGGATCGGGCTGATGGCGGTCTGGAAGTCGCGGATCGGGAAGTCGGCGCCGTTGGCAAACGTCCGGCCACCGCTCGGTCCACCCGGCTGGGTCCGTGTGGTCACGGCCGGGCTCACCTTCGACTTGTTGCCTGCGGCATCCTTCGCCTGGACGGTGAAGGAGTAGCTGGTGTCCGCGGTCAGACCAGAGACCGTGGCCGTCGTACCGGCGACGCTCGTGGCCAGGGTGCCGCCGTTGTAGACGTCGTACCCGATCACAGCGATGTTGTCGGTGGAGGCGTCCCAGGCCAGCGAGACACTGTCGGACGTCGTACCGGTGGAACGCGGGTTGCCCGGCGTGGTCGGCGCCTCGTCGTCGTCCGGGTCAATGATGCCAGTCAGCAGGGTGAGGTTCCACTTGGTGAGCGCCTCTTTGATCGGCTGGAAGATCGAGTTGCCGGCGTCGCCCGAGACGCAACTGCTGTTGCCGCCCGAGTGCAGGCCGACAGCCTCGCTGCCGCGCAGCCAGGCGCCGCCGGAGTCGCCGCCTTCGGAGCAGGCATTGGTCGTGCTCAGCCCGTCGACAGTCACGTTGCCGTAGTTGATCGACTGGTTGACCGCCGTGACGGTTCCGCACTCCCACTTCGGCGCGGTGTTGCCGGAGTGGCAGACCGCGTCACCGACGATCGCCTCGGCCGAGCCGGTCACCGTGACGGCCGGCGATCCCCAGGTGTTGACGTTCGGGGAGATCGTCCAGCCGCTCTCGGTGACGGCCACCACGCCCATGTCGCCTTCGCGGGCGTTGATGCTGCGACTGCCGCCGACGTTCGACGTACCGAGCTTGTTGACCTGGTTGATCGCGCCGTACGCCGCCTGGTTGGCGTCGTTCGTACAGTGCCCGGCGGTGATGAAGTGCTTGTTGCCCTGGGCATCAGTCGCGGGGAACGCGACGGAACAGTACGTCTCGCCGCCCGGCCACCAGGGGTCACCCGGGTGGACTTCGCCGGCCTGCTGCTCGAAGGTCGTGCTGACCTGGACGACCTGGACGCCGTCACCGAGTCCGCTCAGCGCGCCGTACGCACCGTGCGCCTTCACCACGACCTTGTTGCTGACCGGGTCGATCCCCCAGCTCTGCAAGCCCTTCGCACGGTCAGCCGTGGCGATCTTGTCCACCTTGGCGAACAGTGCATCGAGGTCCGCCTGGCTGCGGCTGACCAGCTTCGGAGTGGCCCCGGCCTGCTTGACCTTGGCCGCCTCCTGCGCGGTCGTCACCGCGACATTCAACTTGCCGTCGGCGATCCACCGGCCGGCCTGCGCCGGGGAGGGGGACAACTTGCCGGACAGTTGGTGCAGCACGGCTTGCTGCTGCAGAACGGCTTGCGGGCCTGCCGCGGACTGCTGCTGGTCCGCGCTGGCCGGGCCGCCGACGGTGACCAGTGCCGCGATCGCCGTCAGCACCGCGGCTCCGCCGACGGTTGCGACCGATTTTCTGCGCATTTTCATCAGTGGTTCTCCTTGAATTCTCCGGGGGAGGTTGGGCCGACCCTAGGGACGAATTCAAGCCACTGATATCCGCTGCACACTTTTCACAGTTAAGGCTATAGCCTTAACACTTCACTTTACTTGATTCGGCCAGCTCCAGCGGAACCCGTACCGCCCGGGCCCGAAATTCAGCGCCACGCCATGGACCGACTCCCGCGGCTCGATCCGGACACCGGCCTCGTCCGCGTCGTCCAGCTGGGAATAGCGCACGCAGTCGATCGGCAACGCGGCCGGATCGAAACTGACCTCCAGCACGAACTCCCGGACCGGCAACCGGAATTTCCGCTCGTAGTTCGTGGCCGGTGGATAAGGCGCGGAATTCACCAGCTCGTGTTCGGTGATCACCGTCTCGCCTTTGCGCAACGGGCGATCGAACAGCAATTCGGCGACGAGCAACCCGTCCGCGGGACGAAGTACCTTGCGACCCAGCCGGCAATGCCGCAACGGCCGGATCTCGGGCAACGCGCGATCGTGCTCGTCGAGATGCATGATCACCACCCAGCGATCGGGCCCGTCCGCCTCCGCGCGCAGTACCTGGCGAGAGTGATAGGACCGCTCACCGCCCTCGGGACCGACGAACACGCGATCGTGCTGACTGATCCTGGTCAGCCGCTCGTCCCATTTGATGTCGACCCCGCTGACCGCGTCCTCGACCGCATCCGGCCGAGCCCAGTACGCGGCCACTTCCGGCGGTACCGGCACGGTGCTCAACCAGCGCCCCCGCCGCCGCGGCGGCCCCAGCGACTCCACCAACGTCCCGGCCGGAACCTCCAGCACACTCTCCAGCAACTGAACCGCCGCCAGCGAATCCCGTCGCTCCGGCCGCGAGCGCCCCGACTGCCAATAACTCAGCGTCGCCAGGCTCACCGAAACGCCCTGCCCCCGCAGCCGATCCCGAATCCGCTCGAGCCCCAAACCACGAGCCCTGATGGCCCCGCGAAGAACCCGCGCGAACTCACTATCCGCCTGCTCCACCAGCTCCGGCATAGTCCGCACACTAGTTACCATCCCCAACCCACGGAACCCTCCAGGCCCTTAACTGTTAACTGCGGAGTTGGGCGGCGTCCTGGCTGGGTGCAGTGCCGAATTGGCGGCGGTACTCGCGGGAGAACTGGGAAGGACTGTCGTAGCCGACCGCAAAACTGATCCGGGTGACGTCGTTGGGCTGGGTGGCCAGCAGGAGCCGGGCCTCCTGGAGGCGGATCTGTTTCTGGAACTGGATCGGGCTCATCGCTGTGACCGCGTGGAAGTTGCGGTGGAAAGCGGAGACGCTCAAACCGCTCGTACTGGCGAGATCCTGGACCTTGAACGACTCCCGGTAGTGGTCGCGGATCCACCTGACCGCCCGGGAGACCTGGTTGAGGCTGCTGTCGGCGAGACCGAGCTGGCGGACGATCGCGCCCTGCTCGCCGGTGATGAGGCGCCAGAGGATCTCCCGCTTGACCAACGGCAGCAGTACTTCGCGGTCGCGCGGATGATCCAGCAACCGCAGCAGCCGTACTACGGCGTCCAGCAACTCGTCAGGCGCTTCGGACACGGCGAGCCCCGGCAAGGGGCCCTTCGTGCAAGGCGGCAGATCCGCCAACCCCGCCCGCAGCAACAACTCGGCGATCTCGGCCGGCTCCAACTGCAATCCGAAGCTCAGCGCCGGCTCATCCGGGCTGGCCACGGTGAACCGGCCGGTGATCGGCATGTCCACCGAGCAGATCAGGAACTGGCCGGCCTGGTAGTCGAACACCTTGTCGCCCAGCGCCAGCGTCTTGCGCCCCTGCGCCATCACCGCGAGCACGGTCCCGGTCATCGACGCCGTCGGCGGGGTCGGGTGGTCCGAGTGCGAGATCATCACACCGTCGATCTCCGAACCCCAGTCCGCCCGCGCGTGCCGCGCCATCAGCGCACGCAACTCATCCAGTCGGGCCATGCCTCCGATTGAAACACCCCTTCGCACCCCGAGTCTCACCAGAAGCAGAATCAGGCAAGGATGCGCGACCATCGTTCTAACGGTCGGCCGCCCGCCGATGGTCGGATTGAAGACATGAGCACACTTCGCAAACTTCAGCTCGGCACCGACGGCCCGGTCGTCAGCGCCCAGGGATTCGGCGCCATGGGCATCAGCGTCGCCTACGGCGATACGGACCTGACCGAGGCCCGGGCGACGCTCGAGCACGCCTTCGAGCTCGGCGTCACCCTCTTCGACACCGCCGACGCCTACGGATTCGGCGACAACGAACGCTTCCTCGCCCCGTTCTTCGCAGCGCATCGCGACGAGCTGGTGATCGCCACCAAGTTCGGGCTTCGCCGCCTGGAGGACGGAACGCTGGACATCCGCAACGACCCCGACTACGTCCGTACCTCCGCGGACGCCAGCCTGCAACGGCTCGGCGTCGACGAGATCGACCTGTACTACATGCATCGCCGCGATCCCGAAGTACCGCTCGAGGACATGGTCGGTGCGATGGCCGAGCTCGTTGCCGCGGGCAAGGTCAAGCACCTCGGCCTGAGCGAGGTCACCGGCGACGAGCTCGCCGCCGCCCACGCGATCCACCCGATCGCGGCCGTCCAGTCCGAGTGGTCGCTGTTCAGCCGCGACATCGAGAACCAGGTCGTACCGACCGCCGCCCGGCTAGGCATCGCGATGGTGCCCTACTCGCCGCTCGGCCGCGGCCTGCTGACCGGCGTCAACCAGGTGGACCCGAACGCCGCCAACGACGTCCGCAACACGATGGCCCGCTTCCAGGGCGCCAACGGCGAGGCCAACCAGGCACTGCTCGAGCCGCTACGGAAGATCGCCGCGGTCCGCAACACCACGGTGGCGCAGGTCGCGCTCGCCTGGGTGCACCAGCGCACGGCGGTCTGGCAGACCTCCGTCGTACCGATCCCCGGCACTCGTAGCCGCACCCGCGTCGAGGAGAACCTCAAGGCCCTCGACCTCACCCTCGACGACTCCGAGCTCGCAGTACTGGAGCCGATCGCCGCCGAGGTCACCGGCGCCCGCTGGCACGATCCGTCCTTCATCTCGTCCGGCCGCGAGTAGCCCCGCTCGCCAGATAACCGTGTAGTGCGGCCGTCGCGGCGATGCAATCCCAGGACGTGCGATTCAGCGTCTCGAGCCGCCCTTCGAGCGCACGCCGGATCTGGTCGGGGCGGCCGACGGCAAGCTCATCGAGTACTTCGCGGATCGCGTCGAAGCGATAGTCGACGTCCCTGAGCAACGCGACGACGTTGAGCCGCCCCAACTGTTCCGCGTCATACAGGCGATACCCGGTCGACGCCTGCCGCAGTGGTTGCAACAACCCTTCCCGCTCCCAAAACCGCACGGCGGATGCCCGTACGCCGACGGTCCGCGCCGCCTCCTGGATCTGCACGAACGGCCGGTCGCGGGCCGGCTTGGCCTCAGCCGGGCGGCGTAGTACGGCCTCAGTGGTCTCCAGCGCGACCATGATCCGGGCGCGTTGCCCATCGAGCGCCGTATGCCGGGCGTTGACCAGGGCGAACACCTGAAGCCTGTCAGCGGAGTGCACGGCCCGCATCACGTCGAGCGCGTTCTGCCAGCCATAGCCCGCGATCAGGATCCTCGCGACGCGCAGCGCCTCGACGTGGTCGGGCGTGTAGCGGCGATAGCCGTTCTCGCCCCGCTCGGCCGGCGGGAGGAAGCCCACCCGCTCGTACGTCCGGATCTGGGTGACCCCCAAACCGGCCATCCGGGCCAGGTCGACGGGCCTCAGGTAGTCCTGCTGCTTGAACCGCCAACGCAGGGTTTCATCCCCCTCGAGAGCATCCTCCTGCGTGATCTCCTCCATAACCCTTCATCTTGCATCAACCTCCTAGTTTGAGGTGCATGAGACCAGCTGTATCTGTCAAAGGCCTGGGTATGACCTACCGAGCCCCCGTCCGCGAGGCAGGACTCCGAGCCGCCCTGCGCTCCGTCGTCCACCGGCAGTACCGGCACATCGAGGCCGTGAGCGAGTTGTCCTTCGACCTCCAGGCCGGTGAGGTCGTCGGCTTCATCGGGCCCAACGGAGCAGGCAAGACCACCACGATGAAGATCCTGTCCGGCATCCTGCACCCGACCGTCGGCGAGGCTCGCGTGCTCGGCCACGTCCCCTGGCGCCGGCAGCACGAATACCTCAAGCAGATCGCGCTGGTCCGCGGCAGCCAACCCATCGGCGGCCCGGCCGAGCTCACCGTCATGGACTCCCTGCGCTACCAACAGCTCCTGTACGAGGTACCGAAACCCGAGTTCCGCGCCAACCTCGACGAGCTGGTCGAGCTGCTCGACCTCAGCTCCTTGCTCGACCGGCAGGTCCGCGCATTGAGCCTGGGCGAACGGATGCGCGCCGGACTCGCCATCACCCTGGTGTACCGGCCAAAAGTGCTCTTCCTGGACGAGCCGACGATCGGCCTCGACGTCACGGCGTCGGCCTCGCTCCGCCGATTCATCGCCGAGTACGCCGTCCAGAGCGGCGCGACCGTCCTGCTGACCAGCCACTACCTGGCCGATGTGGAAGCCTTGTGCCGGCGAGTGATCCTGATCGAGCACAGCCGCGTCCGCTACGACGGCGACTTCGCGTCACTCGACTACTTCGACCGGGACGGGAACCGGTGACCGCGGTCGCACAGGCGGACCGGATCATCCGCCTCCTCGGACTGGGCATCTGGCGTAGCTCAGTGCAGTGGTGGAGCCTGCGCTCCTTCGTGATCACGCTCGTGGTCGGGCAGGCGGTCACCCCGCTGCTCGGCCTCCTCGTCTGGTCATCAGCGTTGCCCGGCGACTCCGGAATCACCTCGTACTACGTAGTCCTGCTCGCCGTGCAACTACTCACCGTCTCGTACGAGCACCACACGCTGGCCAACGACATCTACGGCGGCGAGTTCGCGGCCGAGTTGGTGAAGCCGCGGCCGGTCGTGATCGACCTACTCGCGACCAACCTCGCCATCAGACTCTGGCACCTGCTGTTCGGACTCCCCCTGATCCTGATCGTCGGGCTCCTCGCGGACGTGCACCTGACGGCCACGGACCTTCTCCTGGCAATCCCAGCCATCCTGCTCGCGGCCGCGATTCGCTTCGCCTTCACGTACACGCTCGCGCTGTCGGCCATCTGGACCCAGCGAGCGCACGGCGCCGTGGGCATGGGCGAGACGCTGATCTTCCTGCTCGGCGGTACGGCCGCGCCGCTGACCTTCCTGCCAGAGCCGCTGCAGGAGGTCGGCCGACTCCTCCCCTTCTGGTCGATGCTCGGCGCCCCGGCCGAGATTGCCGCCGGCAACCTCTCGAGCGTCTCGGCCACGTACGGCGTACAGGTCGCTTGGCTGGTCGTTCTGACTGCGCTGGCGACGCTCGTCTGGCGATTGGGTGTCCGTCGTTTCACTGCTGTCGGAGGTTGAGATGCTCAAGACCGTCAAACTCTTCGGGACGCTGTTCTCGCTGTCCGTCCGGCGCAGCGTGACGTTCCGCGCCGACCTGCTCTTCGAGCTCGTGGTGACCATCGTCGCGGCGGCGGCCTCGCTGGCCGCGCTGGGTGTCGTCTACACCCGGACGGACTCGCTCGGCGGCTGGTCCGCAGGCGAGGCGATCGCCCTGCTCGGCACTTTCCAGACCATCAACGGACTCCGGGCAGCCTTGGTCGAACCGAATCTCCAGTGGTTCGGCGAGCAGATCAAGAACGGCCGCTTCGACGCGCTGCTGCTCCAGCCCGCACCGACGATCCTGCTGGCCAGCCTCGGTACCTCCGCACCGCTCGCCCTGATCCAGGTCGCCCTCGGCCTCGGGATAGTCGTCTTCGGCCTCACCCACGCCGCGATCGCCATCACACTGGTGGGAACGCTGGCCTGGTTGGCCCTGTTGCTCGCGGCCACGGTCACGATGTGGGCGACCCGGGTGCTCTTCGCCTCCGTCGTCTTCTGGGCTCTCGGCCTCAGCTTCGACGTTGTCTACGAGGCGATCTGGCAGTTCGCCCGGTATCCGGTCCAGGTGTATGGGGCCCCGCTGCAGCTGATCTTCACGTACGTCTTCCCGGTCGCCCTGATCGCAACCGTGCCCGTCGACGTGCTGGCGCGCGGAGGCGGGCTGGTCGCAGTACCGGTTGCTCTCGGCGTCGCCGGCGCTGCCTGCGCGGTGACCGGATTGGCTTGGCGAGCGGGCCTCCGCCGCTACACGAGCGCGACCAGCTAGCCAGGCGAAAGTGTCCGGAGCCTCGGCTACCTTGGCACCATGACGCCTGATCAGCAGTTGGTTCTCAGCAAGGCGATGGCCGGGTTCGTCGCGTCCGGTGCGTTGCCCGGTGCCGTGATGGCGATCAGCTCCACGGCGGGCGACTGGGTCGAGGCGGTCGGGCGCACCGGACCGGATGGCGGGCCTTTGCGGCCGGACGCGGTCGTCCGGATCAGCTCGATGACCAAGCCGATCACAGCCGCCCTCACGCACCAACTTGCCGCGGACGGCGTGCTGGCGCTGACCGATCCGATTACCCGTTGGCTTCCCGAGCTCGCCGATCGCCGGGTGGTCCGTCGGCTGGACGGTCCGGTCGACGACACCGTTCCGGCCGAGCAGGAGATCACGGTCGAGGATCTGCTGACCATGCGGCTCGGGTTCGGGTTCGCCTTCGAGGTGGACTCCTGCCCGGTCGCCGAGCTTGCCGTCGCCCGCGGTCTCGGAATGGGTCCGCCCTTGCCGTCGGGGGTGCGGCACACCCCAGACGAGTGGATCGAGCAGTTCGCCACTCTCCCGCTGATGGAGCAACCCGGTCGTCATTGGCGGTACGAGCTCGCGTACCCGGTCCTCGGGGTCCTGCTCGCGCGTGCCGCCGCGATGCCGCTGCCCAGGTTGATGGCTGAGCGCCTGCTCCAACCGCTGGGTATGACCGACACGGGTTTCGCAGTACCGGAGCACGCGCGCGACCGGCTGATCCCGTGCTTCATGAGCGGTGACGACGGGCCGGTCCTGTTCGACGGTACTGACGACAGCGACTGGCTGGCGCCGCCGGTGTTCCCCCACGCGGCTGGCGGCCTGGTGTCGACGGCAACGGACTATCTGCGGTTCGGGCGGCTGCTGCTGGATGGCGGCGCGGGGCTGCTCACCGAGGAAGCCATCGCCGAGTTGAGCACTGACCAGCTGACTGAGGAGCAACGCAACGGCCCGTCTGCGGCGATCTTCCTCGACGGCGAGGGCTGGGGGCACGGCGTACAGGTCCGCCTCGACCCTGGCCTCCCGCGTCGCTACGGCTGGGGAGGCGGGCTGGGCACGACTTGGTACAACTTCCCCGACCACGGCGTGACCGCCGTCCTGCTGACGCAGCACCTGCCGCCGCTGGCCGAGCCGATCCTGCACTTCTGGCGCACGCTCGACGAGCTGCTCGGGGCCGCCTGACGACGCGCGGAAGGCGAGCGAGAGTGTCCGCCGGGGCGCACTATGGATTTAGAGCAACTAATCCCCGGCACTGCGCGGAAATCTCCCGGTCCGGACGAAGAAGTGGTGCACCCCCAGCTCTTTACTGATGAAAACGGTTTTCATATAGTGGGGGTATGGCCGCCCCTCGGAAGACCCCGTTGACCCTGCTGACCGGACTCTCGACGACGCTTCGGGAGCCCGTACTGGACGCCATGGTCGACGCCACCACAGTGGCCGTCGTGGTGGATCAGGACGAGCTCCTCGGTCGTGGAGTGCTGACCTGGAGGGTGTTCGACCAGAGCGGTCAGATCGACGCGGGCGAGTTCGGCGCCGACGACGACTGCGGCGCCTGCCAGCTGATCGAGTCGCTCCTGCCACTCCTGGAGACGCTGGTCGCGCGCAGGCACTGGCAACACGTAGTACTGGCCGCTCCGCCGGCGATGGAGGCGCGGTCACTCGCGAGTGCTCTGGTCGCGACGATGCCCGAAGTCCGGGTCGACACGGTGACCTGTGTGGTCGACGCCGTGCTCTTGGTCGAGCAGTTGTCCGGCGACGAGTTGCTGGCCGAGCGTGGGCTCGCGCTCGGGCTTCCCGACCGGCGAAACGTGGCTGAGCTGACCGCACGGCAGATCGAGTACGCGGATGTCTGCGTGCTCGCGAACGCGCATCGCGGCAAGGCGCCGGAGCGGCTGCACCACCTGCTCCAGCACCTGAACCCGCGGACCATGGTCGTCAACGCCGACCCCAGCGGCGTACCGGTCGCGGCGGTCGCGCGGCTCGGGTTTTTCGACTTCAAGGCGGCGGAGGCGTGGGCCGGCGAACTGGCGGCCGACTCCCGGCTGCAACCAAGTGGCGATGGAGTCACCACGGTCCTCTGGCGCTCAAGTCGCCCGCTACACCCCGCGCGCCTCAACGAAGCTCTGGAAGACATCGTCGACGGCGTCGTCCGCAGCCGGGGCATCGTCTGGCTGGCCAACCGACCGACCCAGCGAGTGCGCTGGGAGTCAGCCGGCTACAGCGCCTCCCTCGGCACACTCGGCGAGTGGTCAGAGACCGAACACCTAGCCGAGTGCACAGTCGTCGCAACCGGCGTCGGCCTGGACCCCGCCCGCCTGCAAACAATCCTGGACAACTGCCTACTCACCGAATCCGAACTAGCCACCCTCGACTGGCAGTCCCTAGACGACCCCTTCGCCGGAGTCCTCTGAGCACCCCGGACCGCCACCACACACCAACCTTGCGTTGGCCGACCGGCGCACGCTCAGCTCGCCCACTGGATACACCAGATTCGCGCATTGGTGTGTGCTGCAGCCCCGGCCATCAGGCGCGCGCCGCCGCCAAATGGGCAGCGGCTGCTGCTTGGAGGTGGTCCAGGTCGGAGGAGACTGAGGCGAAGGTGAAGCCTTCGCTCAGCAAGCGGCGTGCCTCGGCGCCGCTGTGCGTGTGCATGCCCGCGGCAACTCCCGCCGCGGCCGCAGTGCGGGCGATCAACGCCACCGCGGCGTCGAACGTCTCGGCAACGTCCGGATCCCCCGGATACTTGCCACCGATCGCCAGCCGCAGGTCAGACGGCCCGATGTAGATCCCGTCCAGCCCGGGCGTCGCGCAGATCCCGGCGACGTTCTCCAGCCCCTGCCGAGTCTCGATCATCGCCAGTACGACGGTCGCCGCGTCGGCCTCGGCGGGAACCGGGCCGATCCGCAACCCCGACCGCGCCGGCCCGTACGACCGTACGCCGACCGGTGGATAGCGCGCCGCCCGCACAGCCCGCAACGCATCCTCGGCCGTGTCGATCAGCGGCACGATCACCCCCGCCGCCCCGGCGTCCAGCGCTCGCCCGATCGGCGTCTCGTTGTTCGCCTCGACGCGCACCAGCCCCGCAGTACCGTTGCCTGCGGCATCGATCGCCATCAGCCCGTCCAGCAACCCCCGCTGGTCGATCAGCCCGTGCTGACCGTCCAGTACCACGTAGTCGTACCCGGTCAGCGCGATCCGCTCGGTCGCCGCGGGCGCGTCCAGCATCACCCAGTACCCGAGAGTGGCCTCGCGGCTGCGGAGCCGATCGGCAAAATCCTTCGAAGTCATTTGCCCACTGGATCACATCGCCCGCCCCCGGACCGAACAGCGCGTCCAGAGTTCGGGCAGCCGGCGGTTATACCGGCGGTACTCCGTGCCGCTTGGTGCTGAAGTGACGGTTCTTCGTCTGGGCCGCGGCGAGCCGGGCGATCAGGTCGTCGCGCAGGTTCTCCGGCTCGACGATCGCGTCGATCACCAGATCGGCGGCGAGCCGGAGGATGTCGATATCGGTCTCGTACTCCTCGCGGAGCTTGGAGACGTACTCGACCCGCTCGACCTCGTCGGCGATCTCCTGGATCTTGTTGTAATAGACCGCGTTGATCGCGGCCTCCGGACCCATCACGGCGATCTTGGCCGTCGGCAACGCGATACACGCGTCGGGCGAGAAGCCCGGCCCGCACATCGCGTAGAGCCCCGCGCCATAAGCCTTCCGGACGATCACCGACACCGTCGGAACGGTCGCCTCCGACACCGCGGTGATCATCTTCGCGCCATGCCGGATGATGCCGGCCCGCTCGACCTCCGAGCCGATCATGAAGCCCGGTACGTCGCACAGATAGATCAGCGGCACGTTGAACGCGTCGCACAACCAGATGAACCGGGCGGCCTTGTCCGCCGAGTCGACGAACAGCACGCCACCCTTGACGGCCGGCTGGTTCGCGACGAAGCCGACCACCTGACCGGCCAGCAGCGCGAACCCGACGACCAGCTCGGGCGCGTACGCGGGCTTGATCTCGAAGAAGGTGTCCGCGTCCGAGATCGCGTCGATCACGTCGTGGATGTCGAACCCGACGCTCTCCTCGACCGGCACCAGATCCCTGGTGAAATCGCGGCCGGCCGGCGAGGCGTCGTACGACGGCGGCTGGGCCTGCCACGATCCGGGCAGGTAGGAGAAGTACTGCTTGGCCAGCTCGATCGCCTCGGCGTCGTCGCTGGCGAGCAGGTCGCCGCAACCGGAGACGCTGGTGTGCATCCGGGCGCCGCCCATCTCCTCCAGCGTCACCTTCTCGCCGACCACCATCTCGGCCATCCGCGGCGATCCGAGGTACATCGAGGCGTTGCCGTCGACCATGATCACCAGGTCGCAGAAGGCCGGGATGTACGCGCCACCCGCGGCCGACGGGCCGAACAGGCAGCAGATCTGCGGCACCTTGCCGGACAGCGCGACCTGGTTGTGGAAGATCCGGCCCGCGCCACGTCGGCCGGGGAAGAGGTCGACCTGGTCGGTGATCCGGGCGCCGGCGGAGTCGATCAGCCAGAAGATCGGCAGCTCGTCACGCAACGCGACCTCGGTGATCCGGACGATCTTCTCGACCGTGCGGGCCCCCCACGAGCCGGCCTTGACGGTCGGGTCGTTCGCGACCAGCAGCGCGGGCCGGCCGTCGACCAGCGCACGGCCGGTGACGACACCGTCCGCGGGCAGGCCGGGGTTGAGCGCGTTGGCGAGCTGGGCGTCCTCGACGAAGCTGCCCTCGTCGATGAGCAGCGCGATCCGGTCCCGGACGTACAGCTTGTTCTGTTTCTCGAGTTTCGCGGCCGCCTTCTCGGGCGGTGCCAGCGTCGCCTCGCGCGCGACCTTGAACTCGGTCCAGTGATCCCTGCTCATAACGCCCTTTCTACCTTGCTTACGTCCGAAGAAGCGGAGGGACGTCTACAACAGTTCTTCGGACGTAAGCCTGTCACTCGACGGGGAGGCCGAGGCCGCGGGCGATCAGCATGCGCTGGACCTCGGAGGTGCCCTCGCCGATCTCGAGGATCTTGGCGTCGCGGTAGAACCGGGTGACCGGGTACTCCTCCATGAAGCCGTAGCCGCCGAAGACCTGGGTGGCGATCCGGGTCGCGGTGACGGCGGCCTCGGTCGAGTAGAGCTTCGCGACCGCGGCGGCCTGCTTGAACTCCTTCATCGGAGCGCCGGCGTCCTTGAGCGCCGCGGCCCGGTACACGAGCAGCTCGGCCGCGTCGGCCATCACCTTGAGGTCGGAGATCTGGAACGCGACCCCCTGCTTCTGACCGATCGGTACGCCGAACGTCTTGCGCTCAGCGGCGTACTGGACCGACATCTCCAGACACGCCTTGATGCAGCCGAGCGCCACCGCGCCGATCGCGACCCGGCCGTCGTCGAGGGTGGCGAGGAACTGGCCGAACCCCTTGCCGCGCTGACCGAGCAGGTTCGCCTCGGGGACCCGGCAGCCCGCGAACGAGAGCGGGTGGGTGTCGGAGGCGTGCCAGCCGAGCTTGTCGTACGACGCCTCCGCCACGAATCCCGGCGTACCGGTCGGGACGATGATCGTGGAGATCTCGGGGCGCCCATCCGCCTTTTCACCCGTCCGGGCCGTCACGGTGACGAGCGACGTGATGCTGGAGCCGGAGTTGGTGATGAACTGCTTCGAGCCGTCGATCACCCAGTCGCCGTTGTCGAGTACGGCCTTGGTCTTGGTCGCGCCCGCGTCGGACCCCGACTCGGGCTCGGTGAGGCCGAAACCGGCCAGCTTCTGCCCGGCGATCAGGTCGGGCAGCCACTGCTTCTTCTGCTCGTCGGTACCGAAGGTCAGGATTGGGTTGATCCCGAGCCCGACCGCCGCCTCGAGCGTGATGCCCATCGACTGGTCGACCTTGGAGATCTCCTCGATCGCGACGCACAGGCTGGTGAAGTCGCCACCGGACCCGCCGAACTCCTCCGGCGCGGTCAGCCCGAACAGGCCGAGCGCGCCCATCTTGTGGACCACCTCGACCGGGAAGTAGTGCTTGCGGTCCCACTCCGCGGCATGCGGCGCGATCTCGGCCTGGGCGAAGTCCCGCACGCTGTGGGCGAACTCGCGGTGCTCTTCGGACAGCTCGTACGACATGCCAGCTCCCAGGCCTCTTGTGATTGACGCTTACGTAAACGTAAAGCACGATGGCCTGTGTGCACAATATTCCGGTGCCCGTCGAATCAGCTACTTGGACCATCGCCGAACTGGCCGCCGAGTACGACGTCACCCTGCGCACGATCCGCTTCTACGAGGACCGCGGCCTGCTCACCCCCGAACGCCGCGGCACGGTCCGCGTCTACCACGCCCGCGACAAGGTCCGCCTGGGCCTCATCCTGCGCGGCAAACGCCTCGGCTTCAGCCTCGACGAGATCGCCACCATCGTCGACATGTACGACGCCGAACCAGGCGAAGCGGGCCAGTTGGCCTACCTCCTCAACCAGATCACCACCCGCCGCGCAGAACTCGAACAACGCCGCCGCGACATCGACGAAACCCTCGCCGAACTAGCCGAGGTAGAAGCCCGCTGCCAAGCCGACCTCAACACCCTCCGCACCAAGTAAGAACTCCCGGACCGCCACCACACACCAACGCCCGCGAGCGCCGCATTCCCGCGCCACCGTGAGCCTGCCCGACCAGACGGCGGCGAGGTTAGTGTGTGATGGCGGTCCGAGGCCGGCACCATGACCTGCCGATCAGTAGCAGCACGACGGGCTGACGGCGTCAGCCGCACCTAGGTTGGCCCGGACACCTAGCCGTACCTCTCCACGGTGCGGGGTTCTTTCTCCTCCGTCCCGCGTCCCGTTCACGAGGTGACGCCCAGCGTCACGAGCCGGTCGCGCGCCGGCCGGGAGGCCCAAGGGCCCCTCTCCGATGGGGGCTTTCGCCCGTCTCGCGTCCAGTCCGCGACGGTGACGCCCAGCCTCATGAGCCGGATGCGGACCGGCGGCCGAGCTCCAGCCTCGCTCCCATAGCACCTCGATCGCTACCGGGATGGCTTAACTCTGGCGAGTTCCGGGCGACTGCGGAGCCGGTTGTCCAGCGCCCCGGACCTGCACCACACACCAACGACCGCGAATGCCGTGTTCCGGCGCCGCCGTGCAGGCGTGGGGTCGTTGGTTGTCGATCTGAGCTCATGCCGTTCGTGTAGGTGGTGAGAGGTCGACGAGCGGAGGAGCTGGTTATGGGCAGGGTTGTGGTTCTTTGTAATGTGACGCTGGATGGTGTGATGCAGGCGCCGGGGCGGGTCGATGAGGACACGCGGGACGGGTTTCGGTATGGCGGGTGGGCTACTCCCTATAGCCAGGACGCGATGGGGAGGGTGCTGGCTGATGACGGCGCGGAGCCGGCGGCCTTGTTGCTTGGGCGGGTTACCTTCGAGGACTTTGCGGAGTTCTGGCCTAAGCAGCCGCCGAATCCCTATACCGAGGCGCTCGATCGGCAGCGGAAGTACGTCGTGTCGTCGACGCTCGCCGAGCCGCTGTCCTGGGCCAATTCGACCGTTGTCGGGGTGGAGGACGTCGCCAAGCTCAAGCAGGAGCAGAACCTGCTGATCCTTGGCAGCGGTGTGCTGATCGACTCCATCCAGGACCAGATCGACGAGTACAAGCTGCTCATCCATCCCCTGGTGCTGGGCAGCGGGCGGCGGCTCCTCACCACTCACCGAGCGTTGGAGCTCACCGACTCCGTCACCACGACCACCGGTGTCATCATCGCCACCTACAGGCCCGCCATAGAAGGCTAGGCGGGCAGGCGGCGGTGCCAGGTGAGGGGGCCGATCGCGATGCGTTGGTCGGAGGAGCCGGTCCAGGTGACCGGGAGGTCCTGGGCGCGGAGGGCGTGCTCGATCTGGCGGCCGATCTCGGTGTCCTGGTCGGCGACCTGGCCGCGGATCGGGTCGAGGGCGCCGTAGGCGAGGTACAGGTGGGCGCCGTTGTCGGCCAGGCGTTCGCTGTCTTGCTGGTGGAAGAAGACGTAGCCCGAGGAGGGGCGGTCGGTGGGGCGTTCGTCGTCGATCTCGGCGACGCCACAGGTCTGGCAGCAGGTGAAGTTCATCCGGGCGATCACTCCGGCGGCGTCGAGCTCGGCGAACGCGGCCGCCACCTTGTCCGCGTCCGTCGGCCCGGTCCACGTCTGCTGCTCAGTCAGCCGCGCCTGCCACACGTACGGCGGCTGAGTTTGTCGAAGATCCCCACGCGCCAAAGGTTAGACGGCCACCACCGACATTTTCCTGGCAACGTCATAACGATGCAGGGCCAGCGCCGCGATCCGCGGGTCGGCGCCCAGCGGCGCGCTGACGGGCCGGCCGGCTGCGATCCACCGCACGCGGTCGGCGAAGAACCCGGGCGCCAGCAAGTAGGTGGCGACCGCGACCTTCCCGGTACTACGGGCGAGAACCGGCCCGAGCCGTTCACCGGCGCCGGAGACGTACCCGATCTCCACCGGCCGGTCGATCCGTTCGGACAACAGCGCCGCGGTCGCCGAGCAGTCGAGCAGAGCCCGCCGATCCGACGACCCGGCCGCCGCGAGCACCACCCGATCGATCCCCCGCAGGCGGACACAATCCAGCAGCCGATCGACCAGCACGTCGGCCAACGCGGGATCCGGCCCCAAAGCCGCAGCAGCCTGTACCTGGTACGGCCGCCGATCCGCCTCGCGCGCGATATCCACCGCCGTGTGATATCCACTGCTCAACAACAACGGCACCACCACAGCGCTGGGCGCCCCTGACGCGGGAGAGCAGGACGTTGCTTGCTTGCCATCAGCAACAACCCGGTCGATCAGCGAAGGCAACGCCGGCAGGTCGACGTCGACGAAGCCGAGCGAGATCGGCACCCCGGGCCGCTGCTCCGCCATCAGACGAACCAATGCATGCACCTCACGAATACCCCGAGGATCCGCAGTCCCATGCGCCGCCGCCACCAAATCCACCGCACCACCGAACGCACCACCGCGCTGCGCGCCGTCGCGCGATGAGTCGGGTGCGAACGACGCCGAAGAGTGCCGCCCGGGGCTCGCTCTCATGTGGACGCTCCTACCGGTTCGACGGCCAGGCGGTAGCCGCGGCGGACGACGGTGCGGACCAACTCCGGGCGCCCGACCGCGGTACGGAGACGGTTGACGGTGACTTCTACTGCGTGAACGTCCTCCGCACCGGGAAGTACCGCCAGTAGGTCGGGGCGGGAGACTACGTCGCCGCCCGCAGCGACCAGGGCAGCCAGGACCGCTCGGGGACCAGGACCGAGCGGAAGTACAACGCCATCCAGGACTGCGGCGCCGCCTCGGATGACCAGTTGGCCGAAGGCGGTTTCTATCGATCGGGCGTTGTCGTCGGTGAGACGGTCGGTGACTATGCGGATCAGGGCGCCCAGGCGGAAGCGGTCCGGGACCAGGGGGTCCAGGCCGAGAGTCAAGAACGGGCCTGCGGTGATCGGGCCTACGCAGGCGTTCAGTACGCGGCCGGTTCGCAGCGCCGACACCAGGGCGTCGTACTGGCCGTTCAGCGCGGCCGCGTCCAGCAGCGCCTGCGCGCCCGGCGCCGACGTGTGCACGACGGCATCCACCCCGCCGGCACAGATCTGCCCGATCGTTCGCTCGACAGCGGCCGGATCGGGGGCCGGCCCCCAGCGATACACCTCCAGCCCCCGCACCGACGCGCCCACGGAACGCAAAGCGTCCTGCAACGCCGGATCAGACAATCCATGCAGCTGTACGACGATCTTGCGCCCGACCACCCCTTGGTCGCGCAACCACTCGACCACCTCCGCCGTCGTCTCCGAGCGCGCCGACCAGTGCTCGACCAACCCGGCCGCCCGGATCGCACCCCGCGCCTTCGGGCCACGGGCGAGCAGCCGCGCCTGCTCCAGCGTGCTCAGCAGATCGGCCGCCAGCCCGACCGTGTCCGCCGCCTCGATCCAGCCGCGGAACCCGACCGCGGTCGTCACGATCACGTCGTCCGGCGGGTTGGCGATCACCCGCCGAGTTGCCTCGAGCAACGGCTGGTCGTCGGCGGCCGGCACGATCTGCAGCGTCGGCGCGTGCAGCACCTTCGCGCCCCGGCGTTCGAACGACGCGATCAGGTCATCCGCCCGGCGGTGCGCGGTGACGGCGATCGTGCAGCCGCTCAGCGGACCCGGCCTAGTCACCGACGATCACCTGTCCATCGACGACCCGCACCGGATAGACCGTCAAGGTCAGCGAGGGATCGTCCAGGCACACCCCGGTCCGCAGGTCGTACACCTGCTTGAACATCGGCGACGCCACCGTCGGCACGTCACCGCGACTGCCGACGATGCCGCGCGCCATCACGTTCGCGCCGCTGACCGGATCCTGGTTGCCCAGTGCGAAGACCGCTCCGTCGTAGGTACGGAACAGGGCGATCTGGCGCTCCCCGATCAGGGCGGCGACACCGCGTTCCGGCAGCAGCGCGTCGTACCCGCACACCACCACCGCTGTCGTCGAAAGGGTCATCGGCGTACCTCCAATCGGGGACCGGCGAGCAGGACCGGTTCCAGTTGCCCGCGTTCTGCCGGGGTCGCCGGCCGCGGTTGATTGCGTTCGACCACATAGCGCAGGTCGGCGTCGGGCTGGTCGGGTGCGTTCACGAACGACACGAACCGGGCCAGCTTCTCCGGGTCCTGCAAGGTCGCCTGCCACTCGTCGACGTAGGAGTCGACGTGCGCGGTCATCGCCGCGTCCAGGTCGGCCGCGATGCCGAGGCTGTCGTTCAGCACGACTTCGCGGACGTGATCCAGGCCGCCTTCGATCTCGTTGATCCAGACGGCCGTCCGCTGCAGCCGGTCGCCGGTGCGGATGTAGTACATGAGGAAACGGTCGATTGCCTGCAGCAACTGTTCGTCACCAAGGTCGGAGGCCAGCAGTTGTGCATGCCGGGGCGTCATCCCACCATTGCCTCCTACATACAGGTTCCAGCCGTTCTCGGTGGCGATGATGCCGACATCCTTGCCTCGCGCCTCGGCGCACTCGCGCGCACACCCCGAGACGCCGAGCTTGAGCTTGTGCGGCGACCGCAGCCCGCGATAGCGCAACTCCAACGCGATCGCCATCCCGACGGAGTCCTGGACGCCGTACCGGCACCAAGTCGAGCCGACACACGATTTCACCGTCCGCAACGCCTTGCCATAGGCATGCCCCGACTCGAACCCGGCGTCGACCAACCGCTTCCAGATCGCCGGCAACTGCTCGATCCGCGCCCCGAACAGATCGACCCGCTGCCCACCGGTGATCTTCGTGTACAGCCCGAAGTCGCGCGCGACCTCACCGATCACGATCAGCCCCTCGGGCGTCACCTCGCCGCCGGGGATCCGCGGGACGACGGAGTACGTGCCGTCCTTCTGGATATTGGCCATCACGTGGTCGTTGGTGTCCTGCAGTGTCGCGCGCTCGCCGTCGAGAACGTGCCCGGCCGGGTCGAGGCTGGACAGGATCGACGCGACCACCGGCTTGCAGATGTCGCAACCGCGTCCGGACCCGTGCCGCTCGACGATCTCGCTGAACGTCCGCAGCCCGGTCACCCGTACCACGTCGAACAGCTCGGCCCGCGACAACGCGAAGTGCTCGCAGAGCGCCTTGCTCACCTCGACACCCGCCGCGGCCAACTCGGCGTTCAACAGGTTCTTCACGATCGGCAGGCACGAGCCGCAGCTGGTGCCCGCTTTCGTCTTGCCACACAGCGATTTCAGGTCGCCGCACCCTTCGTCGCGGACAGCGCAACGGATGGTGCCGGCGGCAACGTTGTTGCAGGAGCACACCGGCGCATCGTCCGGCAGCTCAAGCTGCGTCGGCGCGGATCCCTCAGGCAGCAGGTACGACGCGGGGTCGGCGCCGAGTTGGCGGCCGACCATCGGCCGCAGACCCGAGTACGCCGAGGCGTCGCCGACCAGGATGCCGCCGAGCAGCGTGCGAGCGTCATCGGACAGGACGAGCTTCTTGTACACGCCCGCCACCGGATCGGCGTACACGATGTCGAGCGCACCCTCGGTCGCACCGAATGCGTCGCCGAAGCTCGCGACGTCGACGCCGAGCAGCTTGAGCTTGGTCGAAGTGTCAGCGCCGGGGAAGGTCGCCTCGCCATCGAGCAGCCGGTCGGCGACGATCTCGGCCATCGCGTAGCCCGGCGCGATCAGACCCCAAACCCGGCCTTCGATGCACGCGACCTCGCCGATCGCCCACACCCCCGGTACCGAGGTACGGCACCCGTCGTCGACGATGACGCCACCGCGTTCGCCGATCTCCAGCCCAGCAGCGCGACCCAGCTCATCCCGCGGCCGTACGCCGGTTGCGAAAACCACCACATCGGCCGGAAGGTCTTTGCCATCAGCAACAGCCATGGCTCGCGCCGCACCCTGGGAGGTGGTCTTGACCCGGGTGGTCTGGGTGGAGGTCAGCACCTCGATGTCGAGGTCGCGGATCAGCCGGGCTAGCGCGCTGCCGCCGCCCTCGTCGACCTGGAGCGCCATCAGCCGCGGGGCGAACTCGACGACCTTCGTCGCCGCGCCCAATGCGCGCAGCGCACCGGCGGCCTCGAGGCCGAGCAGCCCGCCGCCGACCACGACCCCGTCGACTTCCTTGCCCTCGGCCCGCAACCGTTCGACGTAGACCCGGAGCGCGGCGACGTCGTCGATGGTCCGGTAGACGAAGCAACCGGCCGCGTCGCTGTTCTTGATCGGCGGGACGAACGCGTACGAGCCGGTGGCGAGCACCAGTTCGTCGTACTCGATGACCTCGTCGCGCGTGGTGCGGACTGTCTTCGACGCGGTGTCGAGCGAGGCGACCGCGACACCCTTGCGCAGGGTGACCGCGGGGTCGTCCCACAGGTCCGGGTCGCCGAGGGAGAGGTCCTGCGGGTCGCGGCCGGAGAAGTAGCTCGTGAGCGCGACCCGGTCGTACGGCATCCGCGGTTCTTCGGCGAGCACGGTGATCCGCCAGGCGAGGTCGGCGTCGCGTGAGCGCAACGCTTCCACCAGCCGGTGCGCGACCATGCCGCCACCCACGATCACCAAGTGCCGGGCCTTCTTGAGCTCAGTCATGGTCGCCCTTCTGGTCGGGACGGGTTCACTCTCGCCGCGCTGGAGCCGGTCGAGCAGGTTGCCGACGGCACCGGTACAGCTGCCACAGCCGGTCGTCGCCCTGGTCTTCGCCGCGATGCCGGCCACACTGTCGGCACCGCCCTGCCACGCCGTCTCGATCGCGGCCCTCGTCACGCCGTTGCAGCGGCAGACGGTGAGATTCCTCGGCTTCGGTCGCTCTGGTGCCGCCAGCAACGATCCGGCGTCCACCGGGGTCTGCCGGTCGCTGAACAACACCAGCTCGGCCGCAACTTCAGGAGCGTTGACGGCCACCGCGGCCCGTACTACGCCATCGCGCAGCACCGCTCGGACATACCGCTGCCCGTCGTCCAGCCGCACGACCTCGCCCTCGGCGTCCCGCTCACCAAGCGCTAGTACGTCGAGCCCGCCCGCGGTCAGGCGTACCACTTCCGGCACCGGCTCGTACTGCGTACCGTCGCGCAGGTAGCTCGCCAGAGCAGCAGCCTGATCCCACGCGGACCCGACCGTCCCGGTGCGACGCCCGTCGATCTCCGCGCAGTCCCCGATCGCATGCACCCGACCGTCCGTCGGGCTGGCGAAGGTCCGATCCACCACGATCCCGCCGGTCGCCCCCACAGCCAGTCCGCACGCGAGCGCCAGGTCAACCCGCGGACTCACCCCGCAGGCAACCACCAGCAACTCGCCGAACACCGCCCGGCCACCGGCCAGCTCCAGAGACTTGAAGGCGCCATCCCGCAGCGTGGTACCGGAGATCTCGGCATTGAGGAGAACCTCGATCCCCAGCTCCCGAACCGACCGAGTGATCGACCGCCCCGCGGTAGCCCGAACCGTCTTGTCCAGCAGGCTCTCCCCGTCATGAACAAGCGTGACGGCAACTCCACGCTCCCGCAGCGCACATGCCGTCTCCACCCCGAGCACGCCTCCGCCGAGTACCACCGCACGCCGCACCCGCTGAGCAGCCTCAACAATCGCAAGAGCATCAGTTGCCATACGCAGGGTTCGATAGCCGTCGACGCCGGCAGGAACCATCGGGTCGGCGCCGGTCGCGAAGACGAGGTGGTCATACGCGAACTGACGCCCGAGATCGTCGACGACAACTCGCCCAACACGATCTACCTCGATCACCGCCCTCGGCTCCGCGGAGGACGGGTCGGCGGGGGCGGTGGCGCGGCCGGCGATGTATTCGGTTAGGCGGGTTCGGTTGTAGGGCGGCTCGTTGCCGAGTAGGACTACCTCGTGGTCGGGTAGTTCGGCGGCTAGGCGGGTGCCTGCTAGGCCGGCGCCGATGATTACTACTCGGGTGGTCATGCTGATCCTGCGAGCGGGAGGGCCTCGGCGGTCAGTTCTACTGCGCAGACCTTGAATTCGGGCATTCGGGAGATTGGGTCGAGGGCGTCGTTCGTCAGCTCGTTCACCGCGCCCGCGCCGCCGAAGTGGAACGGTACGAAGATCGTGTCCGGCCGGACGTCATCAGTCACCCGGGCGACCAGGACCATCGAGCCGCGCGCGGTCCGCAGTCGTACCGGTCGCCCGTCCGCGATCCCGCGCTGCGCCGCCACCCGCGGATGGATCTCCGCGAACACCTCCGGCTCGGCCTCCGTCAGCTCCGCAACGCGTCGCGTCTGTGCCCCGCTCTGGTAGTGCTGCAGCAACCGCCCGGTGACGAGATAGAGCGGCGCCTCAGCCCGCAGATCATCCGCGACCGGGCGATGATCGACGGCGATCACCCGCGCGCGCCCATCCGGCGTACCGAAGCGATCCGCGAACAGCCGCGGCGTTCCAGCGTGATCGTCCGAAGGGCAAGGCCAGAACAACGCCTCGCCGGCGTCCAACCGCCCCCAGCTGATCCCCGCGTAGTCGGCGATCCCACCCGCACTCGCGACCCGCAACTCCTCATAGACCGCCGCCGGATCCGTGGCGAAGGCAACCTCAGGACGCAACCGCGACGCCAGCCCACCGAAGACAGCCAAGTCGCTCCGCACCAACCCCGGCGGCGCGACAGCCGCGCGGCGACGCAGTACGCGACCTTCGAGCGAGGTCATCGTGCCTTCCTCCTCGGCCCACTGCGTGACCGGGAAGACGACATCGGCGAGCATCGCGGTCTCGGACGGTACGACGTCTGCCACGACCAGCAGGTCGAGCGACGAGAGCCGCTCCCGCACAGACGCCAGCCGCGGCGCCGACACGAGCAGATTGCTCCCGTGCACCAGCAACGCGCGCGGGCCGTCGGTAGTACCGAGGGAATTGATCAACTCGACCGCACTACGCCCAGGCCCAGGCAACTCGTCGGGTGAAACTCCCCAAACCCCAGCGACATAGGCCCGGGCCGCAGGATCAGAAATACTCCGGTACCCCGGCAGCTGATCGGCCTTCTGCCCGTGCTCGCGACCGCCCTGCCCGTTGCCCTGACCCGTGATGCAGCCATACCCACTGCCAACCCGTCCAGGCAGCCCGAGCGCCAACGCCAGGTTGATACAAGCCGTGACCGTATCCGTGCCCTTGCTCTGCTGCTCAGCCCCACGCCCGGTCAAGATGAACGCACCCGGCCCACCGTGAACCGGCGCGGCAGCAGCCAACACCCGTGCCGCCTGCCGAATAGTCCCGGCCGGTACGCCGGTAACGCGCTCCGCGCGCTCGGGCCACCACCCCGCCGTCGACCGGAACAGCCCATCCGGATCGTCGGTCCGCGAGGCCAGGTACGAGGTGTCGGCCAAATTCTCCTGCAGTACGACATGCGTGACCGCGAGCACCAATGCCAGGTCGGTCCCCGGCGTCGCCTGCAAGTGGATCCCTGCCAGCGAAGCAGTGGCGCTACGCCGCGGATCCACCACCATCAACCCGCCGGCCTCGCGAGCAGCAGCCAGATGAGCGACGGCAGGCGGCATCGTCTCAGCAATGTTGCTGCCGACAAGCAAGATCGCTCCAGCACCGCCCAGATCCGCCAACGGAAACGGCAATCCGCGATCGATGCCGAAGGCACGGTTCGTCGCCGCGGCGGCCGACGACATACAGAACCGTCCGTTGTAGTCGACGTTCGGGGTGCGCAACACGACCCGAGCGAACTTGCCCAGGGCATACGCCTTCTCGTTCGTCAGCCCGCCACCACCGAACACCGCCACCGAGTCGTTGCCATGAGCACCTTGCAAAGAACGGATGCGTGAAGCAACAAAATCCAAGGCGAAATCCCAGCTGACCGGGACCAGTTCACCCGAGGCGTCCCGTACCAGCGGCGTCGTCAGCCGATCCGGCACGGTCAGCACCTCGGCCGCCGTCCAGCCCTTGCGGCACAGCCCACCACGGTTCGTGGGGAAGTCTCGCGGACGCACCTCGACGGCACCCGGCCTCTCGACCGGGTGCAGGGTCATGGCGCACTGCAGAGCGCAGTACGGGCAGTGAGTGGCGACTGCGGTCACACGCGCTCCTGGCTGAGCGGGCCACCCCGACGCAGGTAGCAGAAGTAGGTGACCAGGAGACAGACGACGTAGAAGCCGCAGAAGGTGTAGAGCGCCGGGACGAGCGACCCGTATTGCCCGGTCGACATCGCGAAGCCGCGCGGGACCAGGAATCCGCCGTACGCGCCGACCGCCGACGCGATCCCGATGCAGGCAGCCGCCTCGCGCCGGGCCCGGATCGGCTCCGGCTTGCCGTCGAGATCCCGCGTCGTCTGCCGGAACACCGCCGGGATCATCCGGTACGTCGAACCGTTGCCGGCCCCGCTGGCCACGAACAGGACCAGGAAGCTGAGCAGGAACCAGGTGAAGCTGCCCGCATGGAGGGCGGCGATCGCCGACAAGATGCCGGCCCCCATCACCACGAACGCGCAGACCGTCACCCAGGCGCCGCCGACGACGTCGGACAGCTTGCCGCCGAACGGCCGCGAGACCGAGCCGACGAGCGCGCCGAGGAAGGCGATGTGGGCGACCGTGATCTCGGGGAAGGTCGTCTTGATCAGCAGCGGGAAGGCCGCCCCGAAGCCGATGAACGAGCCGAAGGTGCCGATGTAGAGGAACGAGATGACCCAGGTGTGCGGCCGCTTCGCCGCCGCGATCGAGGCCTTGAAGGACGAGGTGGCCGCGGTCAGGTTGTCCATCAGCCGCCAGGCCAGTACGGCGGCCAGCAGGATCAGCGGGATCCACATCAGCCCGGCGCGGTTGAGCGTCAGCCCGGCGCCGATGACGATCACGATCGGTACGAAGAACTGGACCACGGCGACGCCGAGGTTGCCGCCGGCCGCGTTCAGGCCGAGCGCGAAGCCCTTGTCCCGCTCGGGGAAGAAGAAGGAGATGTTGGTCATGCTGCTGGCGAAGTTGCCGCCGCCGGCGCCCGCGGTGGCCGCGACCAGCGCCATCAGCCAGAACGGCGTGTCCGGCCGGCTGACGAAGTAGGCAAGGCCCGAGGCGGGGATCAGCAGCAGGAGCGCGGACACGATCGTCCAGTTCCGCCCGCCGAACTTCGGTACCGCGAAGGTGTAGGGCAACCGCAGCGTGGCGCCGACCAGGCTCGGCAGCGCGACCAGCCAGAACATCTGGTCGGTCGTATAGCCGAAGCCGGCCGCCGGCAGCGAGACGACGACGATGCTCCACAACTGCCAGACCGAGAAGCCGAGGAACTCCGCGAAGATCGAGGGCCACAGGTTGCGCCGCGCCACCCGGCGGCCCTTCGCCGCCCAGAACGCGCCGTCCTCCGGGTCCCAGACGTCGATCCAGCGCCCGCGCCGGGGCGCCTCGACCGTACCCACCGCGCTGGCCTGATCGCGGGGAGTGACGACCTCCGGCCGTGTCTCGAGCGTCATCGTTCGTCTCCGATCGTCTGCCTCACTGATTAGCTCAGGACGCTATGACCGGGGTGTTTCCGAGCGGTCATCTCGTTGTTACGCCGTCGAAACGGCTCCCGCACACCTCCCGGTCGCTGGTGAGAGAAGTCGGTACTGTTCCGGAAGGCGCGGACCGACGGAGGGGGATCTGGTGGAGCAGGAGAAGACCGGACGGCGATCGAGCCGGCGCTGGACCTGGCGGGCCGGCGTGGCCGCGGTACTGATCGCCTGGCTGGTGCTGGGGTCGCTCGGCGGGCCGACGGTGGGCAAGCTGAGCGAGGTCCAGGAGAACGACAACGCCAACTTCCTCCCGAAGCAGGCCGAGTCCACCCTGGTCAACAACGAGTCCGCCAAGTTCGTCGACTCCAAGGCCCTGCCGTACTTCGTCCTGATCGAGCGAGACAGCGGGATCACCCCCGAGGACGTGGCCAAGGCGAACGCCTTCCTGGCCAAGGTGCCGTCGATCGGGCTCGGCGACGGCAAGACGATCGGCCAGTACCTCGCCGCGCCGGCCAAGACGGTCATCCCGTCGGCGGACAAGAAGGCGCTGCTGATCACCCTCGAGCTGAACGGTGATCGCCTGGACGACGTGGTCAAGAACGGCGAGACCGCCCTGTTCGCGGTCGCCGACGAGATGCGGGGCGAGATCAGGCAGTCGCTGACCCCGACCGGGCTGCAGGTCTACGTGACCGGTCCGGGTGG
The DNA here is from genome assembly GCF_010548305.1 of Streptomyces sp. SID13031. GTDB lineage: Bacteria > Actinomycetota > Actinomycetes > Propionibacteriales > Kribbellaceae > Kribbella. The sequence continues at coordinate 46,640 of NZ_JAAGLV010000022.1, read as the reverse complement.
CGTGTTCGCCGACTTCGTCACCGCCTTCGGTGGGATCGACGGGATCCTGCTCGGCGTCGCGCTGGTGGTCGTCTTCGTCATCCTGCTGATCGTCTACCGCAGCCCGGTACTACCGATCGCAGTACTGCTGACGGCTGTCTTCGGTCTCGCGCTGGCCGCGTTGGTGGTCTACCCGCTGGCCAAGAACGACGTGATCGAGCTCAACGGGCAGAGTCAGGGCATCCTCTTCATCCTGGTCGTCGGCGCCGCGACGGACTACTCGCTGCTGCTCGTCTCCCGGTACAAGGAGGAACTGCACGACTACGAGAGCAAGTACCAGGCGATGCGCGTCGCCTGGCGGGCGGCGGTCGAGCCGATCGCGGCCAGTGCCGCGACCGTCATCCTCGGGCTGCTCTGCCTGCTGCTCTCCCAGCTCGGCAGCACGAAGGGCCTCGGCCCGGTCGGCGCCATCGGCATCGCCGGCGCGCTGATCTCCGCGATGACCTTCCTGCCCGCGATCCTGCTCGCCTTCGGCCGCCGCATCTTCTGGCCGGCCATCCCCCGCCTCGACCACGTGCACGCCAAGGATCAGGTCGGCAGCCGCAAGCTGTGGGGCCGCGTCTCCGGTCTCGTCGGCCGCAGCCCGCGCAAGGTCTGGGCGATCAGCGCGCTGGCTTTGATCGCCTTTGGCGCCTTCCTGCCCACCTTCAAGGCCGACGGTATCTCCCAGGAGGACCTGTTCCTCAACAAGGTCGAATCCGTCACCGGCCAGGAAGAACTCGCCAAACACTTCGACGCCGGCGCCGGTACGCCGGTGCAGATCCTGACCCCGGTCGACCAGGCCGACAAGGTCGTTCAGACGGCCATGAAGGTGGACGGCATCGCGACGGCTACGGCCTCGGTGGCCCCGGGCTTCCCGCCGAAGGTTGTCGACGGGAAGGTCCTCGTCCAGGCGACGCTCAAGGTCGCGGCCGACTCCCCCGACGCGACCAAGGTCGTCAAACACCTGCGGACCGAGCTCGACGCCGTCAGCCCGGACATCCTGGTCGGCGGCAACACGGCGATCAACCTGGACGTGATGACCGCGAGCAACCGGGACCTGAAGGTCATCATCCCGACCATCCTCGCGGTCATCTTCATCGTCCTGATGCTGCTGCTGCGCTCAGTCGTCGCGGCCGTCCTGCTGGTCGTCTGCAATGTGTTGTCGTTCGGCGCGACGCTCGGGATCAGCGCACTGTTCTTCAACCACGTCTTCGACTTCCCCGGCGCAGACGCCTCGATCCCGCTCTATGCCTTCGTCTTCCTGGTTGCCCTAGGCATCGACTACTCGATCTTCCTGATGACCAGAGTCCGCGAGGAGTCGATCGAGCAGGGCACCCGGCCAGGAATCCTGACCGGCCTGGCCGTCACCGGCGGCGTGATCACCTCCGCCGGCGTCGTCCTGGCAGCCACCTTCTCCGCCCTAGGCGTAGTACCGATCCTCTTCCTGGCCCAGATCGCCTTCATGGTCGGCTTCGGCGTCCTCCTGGACACCACAGTCGTCCGCTCCCTCCTCGTCCCCGCCCTCGCCCACGACCTCGGCCGCAAAGTCTGGTGGCCAAGCAAACTCGCGAAGGCCGAGCAGCCCGGCTAAGCCAGGTCCCGAACGACAGGTAGTGCACCCCGAAACGCCGTACTCGGGAAGGCCGGCAACGCTCAGGTGCACTGACCAGCGGGGACTATGTCCTGTCGGTCGGCACAGGCTGGCGAGTGTCGGGTCGCCTGTGGCGCGGGTGTTGGTTATGGTCCGGTTGGGGGTCGAGGGAAGGTGAGGAGCCGATGGCGGACACCACGTCCACGGACCACGACAAGTTCAACCTGCCGACCAAGAACCTGCCCGCGCCGCAGGTCCGCGATCTGCCCGAGCCGCCGACCCAGACCTGGCGGATCGTCGGGCCCGGGATGGTCGGGGCCGGCGTCGGGCTCGCGTCCGGTGAGTTCATCCTCTGGCCGTACATCTCGTCGCAGGTCGGGCTGGTGTTCCTCTGGGGCGCCGTCGTCGGCGTCGCGGTCCAGTGGTTCCTGAACATGGAGATCGAGCGGTACACGCTGGCCACTGGCGAGACAGCGTTGACCGGCTTCAACCGGTACGGCAAGCACTGGGGCCTGTTCTTCGCGCTGATGACGTACTTCGCGAACCTCTGGCCGGGCTGGGCGACGAGCTCGGCATCGATGCTCACCTATCTGTTCGGCGCGGGTGATCCGCGCTGGATCGCGATCGGCATCCTGGTGCTGATCGGACTGATCCTGACGCTGGCACCGGTCGTCTACGTGATGCTGGAACGACTGATCTTCGTCAAGATCGCGGCCGTCGCGCTGCTCGTCGTACTGGCCCTGATCTTCGCCATCCGGGGCAAGACCTACAGCGCGCTCGGCGACGCGGTGACGCACCCGGAGTTCCCGGTCAGCACGCTCGGTTTCGCCTTGATGATGGGCGCGATCGCGTACGCCGGAGCCGGTGGCGGGCAGAACCTGTGCCAGAGCAACTGGATCCGCGACAAGGGTTTCGGGATGGGGGTGCACGTCCCGCGGCTGACGTCGCCCGTCACCGGCGAGAAGGCGGCCGACCCGAACGCCAACGGCTTCACCTTCCCGCCCGACGCCGCGAACCTGGCCCGCTGGCGGCGCTGGTGGAAGTTCACCAACCTCGAGCAGGCGCTGACGTTCGTGCTGATCACCGTGCTGACGATCGTGTTCACCTCGATGCTCGCCCACGCCACCTTGTTCGGGAACCCGGCGGTGGAGAACAAGATCGGCTTCCTGAAGATCGAGGGCGTCACCCTGCAATCCCTGGTGGGCGGCTGGTTCGGCTACCTGTTCTGGGCGATCGGCGCGTTCTCGCTGTTCGCCGCGGCGGCCGGCATCGTCGACTACACCTCGCGCCTGGCCTCGGACATGATCAAGGCGCGGTACCTGCGCACCTCACCGATCACCGAGTCCAAGCTGTACTTCTGGCTGGTCTGGGGATTGGTTGCCTTCGGCATCCTCGTCCTGCTGGCCGGCCTGACCCAGCCGCTCGTCCTGCTGGTCATCTCGGCCTGTACCGCCGGCACGATGATGTTCGTGTACTCCGGCCTGCTCTGGTGGATGAACTCCCGCGCACTGCCCCGAGCGATCCGGATCAGCCGCCTGCGCACCGCCGTACTGGCCTTCTCCTTCCTGGCCTTCGGTTTCCTGGCGGTCTTCACCATCATCGACCAGCTCAAGAAGAACTTCTGAGCCCGGCCAGCAGCTGAGCGACCTCGTCGGTCTGTGGGGCTCCGTGCCGGATCAGTAGTCCGAGCGCGGAGTCCCACTGTTCTCTGGCGTCGTCCGGTCGGCCTTTCGCCTGGAGAACGCGACCGAGATGTTCCCGGACCCGAGCCTCGGACTGCCAGGTGCCCTGCATCGTCTCGAGCGCGGCGAGCAGGTGTTCTTCGGCCAGGTCGAGGTTCCCGAGTTCCAGCTCGGTCCGGCCGAGCTGTTCGAGCGCCTCCGCGATCCCGAACTCGTCGCCGTTCGCGACCGCTGCCGCCCGGCACTCCGCGAAGTACGTCAGCGACTCGTCGTACCGGCCGACCTCCCGGTACGAGACCCCGACCGTCCAGAGGGCCCAGTGGAGTTCGATCTTGCTGCCCAGCCGGCGCATCACGTCGACGCCCCGGCGGAAGTCCTGGTCCTGCGCGTCCGTTCGCCCTTGTTTTCCAGCCGCGGTCCCGAGGATCAGCCGCCCCTCCGCTTCCCCGATCTCGTCGCCCTGCCGCAACGCATCCGCGACCCCGCGGCCGGCCGAGGCGATCGCCTCGTCGTAGCGACCGACCTTCATCAGGAAATCGCCCAGGTAGATCTGCCCGTACCGGTACTGGGCCTGGCACTCGATCAGCTTCGGGGCCGCGAGCGCGGCCTCCATGTACTCGATCGCCTGCGGGTACAGACCGGCCGCATCGCAAAACTGGGCGAGATCGAACGGCAGCAGGCCGGCCGCGAACGGGTCACCGACGGTCCGCTCCGCGGTGAGTGCGAGCGTTGCGAGCATCACTCCGTCGGAGTACCGGCGCCGCAGGCAGAGGTACTCCAGCCACCCGAAGACGAGCTTGCCGACCACGGCCCGCTCGGCGGTCGTTCCGCCGGCGGCCCGCCGGACCGCACCGACGATCTCGACGAACTCCTCGTCGAACCAGGCATAGGCCTCGTGCCGCGGGATGGGCTCCGCGGCCGCGGTCCAACTGGCCTCGCGCCAGTCTTTCGCCAGCCAGCCCGGGGGTTCCGGCGACCGGCATTGCCAGACCGTCCCGAGATACAGCCGAAGAACCCGCAGGCGGGCTGCCTCACGGGCCGGTTCGTCGGTCAGTTCGGCGGTGGTCTCCTGGACGAAGCTCCGGATCAGATCGTGCATCCGGTATCGGCCGGGCAGCAGGGAATCGAGCAGGTGCAGGTCGACCAGCCGTTCCAGCCGGTCCTCCACCTCGGCAACCGGCAGGTCGAGCAGGGCTGCCGCGACCCGGACGTCGAGTTCGTTGCCCTGGTGCAGTCCGAGCAACCTGAAGGTGGCCACTGCCTCGGCATCGCGCTCGGCCGCCGCGGCCAATGAGAGTTCGATACTCGCCCGGACATCGAGATCAGCGGTCGAGAGCTCGTCCAGCCGGCGGCGACTGCTGTCCAACCGCTGAACCAGGTCGGCGACAGTCCACGCCGGCTCGTCCGCGAGCCGGGCGCCGACGATCCGCAGGGCCAGCGGGAGGCCGCCGCAGAGCTGGACGATCGAGAGCGCGCCGGCCGGATCGGCGGCGACCCGACCACCACCGACGACGAGGGACAGCAACTCGAGGGCGTCCTGGTCCAGTAGTACGTCCAAGGCCACCTGGGTGACCCCGGGAAGCGCGCTCAGGTTTCGGCGGCTGGTGATCAGTACCGCGCAGGTCGATGCCCCCGGCAACAACGGCGCGACCTGTGCCGCATCGGCCGCGTTGTCGAGAAGGACCAGTACCCGTCGGCCGGCCAGGGCCGACCGGTAGCGGGAGGCAGCCTCGGCCACGTCGTGCAGATCCTCCGGCGCCGAGACTGCCAGGCTGTCCATCAGTTGGTCCAACGCTTCTTCGACCGGCATCGGGTGCCCCGGGCCGAAGCCACGGAGGTTCAGATACAGCTGCCCGTCCGGGTACCAGTCGGCCAGCCGATGAGCAACATGCACGGCGAGCGCGGTCTTGCCGACGCCGCCCATCCCGGAGACCGCGGACGTCAGTACGACGCCCGGGCGCAGCTCCTGGGCCCGGAACACCTTCTCGATCTCGGCGACCTGCTGCTCACGCCCGGCGAAGTCGAGCAGGTCATCGGGTAACTGATGGAGCTCCTTGGCCCGCGACGCAGGCCGCGACCCAGCTGCGGCCAACTCGGCCCGCTGGTCGTCGGTCAGGTCGAGGCCGTCGCTCAGGAATTTCAGCGTGGCCGTCCGGGGATGGCGGCGGCGGCCCGCCTCCAGCGCCTTGATCGACTCGACGCTGACGCCGGACTTCGCCGCGAGGCGTTCCTGCGACAAGCCGGCCGCCTTACGGAAGCCACGCAGTACCGGCCCCAGGTCAGGCACTTTGGTCGTACGGTTGGCGGCCGCCGTTGACCGTGGTGAAGAGGGAGTAGAGCGAGGTGGTGGCGGTGAGGAAGAGGCGGTTGCGTTTGGGACCGCCGAAGCAGAGGTTGGAGACGGTTTCGGGGACGAGGAGCTTGCCGAGCAGGGTGCCGTCCGGGTGGTAGACGTGCACGCCGTCGGCCGCCGCGCCCCAGACCCGGCCTTCGCTGTCCAGCCGGATGCCGTCGAAGGCGCCGTTGCCGCACTCGGCGAACAGGTCGCCACCGGTCAGCTTGCCGCCGTCGACGGTGAGGACGCGGATGGTCGCTTCCTCGGTGTCGGTGATGTAGAGCAGGCTGCCGTCGTTCGAGAAGGCCAGGCCGTTCGGTCGGTTGAAGTCATCGGCGACGACGGTCAGCGCGCCATCGGGGCTCAGGCGATAGACGTGACACCCACCAACCTCGATCTCGCCCTGGTGTCCTTCGTAGTCGCTGTCGATCCCGTACGCCGGATCGGTGAACCACACCGCGCCGTCCGCGCCGACCACCACGTCGTTCGGGCTGTTCAGCCGGCCGCCGTTGTAGCCGTCGGCAAGTACCCGGACCGATCCGTCGTGCTCGGTGCGCGTCACGCGCCGGTTGCCGTGCTCGCAGCTGACCAGCCGGCCCTGCTCGTCGAGCGTGTGCCCGTTGGAGTTCCCGGCCGGCTCGCGGAACACCGACACCTGGTACGACGTCTCGTCCCAGCGCAGGATCCGGTCGCTCGGGATGTCGCTCCACAGCACGTACCGCCCGGCGGCCGAGTAGACCGGCCCCTCCAGCCAGCGCCCGCCGGTCCACAACCGCTCCAGGTGCGAGTCGCCCCGGATCCCGGCGAAGCGATCGTCCATCCGCACCCATTCGGCAGGGACGGTACCGGCCAACGGCTCGAGCAAGGGCATCCGGGCGCTCCTCTGGTACGGCGTGCGTTGTCACCCGCGATCGTAAGCCTGTGGCGCTCCGTCCGTCGTCAGTAGCCAGGAGTAGACCGAGGTCGTTGCGGTGACGAACAACCGGTTGCGCTTCAGGCCGCCGAAGCAGATATTCGACACCACCTCGGGGAAAAGTAGCCTGCCGATCAGAGTCCCGTCAGGGTCGAAGCAGTGCACGCCTTCGTGGGTCGCGGCCCAGACGCGGCCGAAAGCGTCCAGCCGGATGCCGTCACACACGGCCCCACCCCACCGCCCCGGTCTGGCGAACGTGCCCGCCTCGCACGGCACGAAGACCTCTCCCCCGATCAGCCGGTCGTCCTTCACCTCGAACCGGCGGATGTGCTTGGCGGGCGTGTCCACGACGTACAGCTGCGACTCGTCCAGGGAGAAGGCGAGCCCGTTGGGCCGGGCGAAGTCGTCGGCGACGACGGTCAGCGCCCCTTCGGGCGAGATCCGGTAGACGTTGCAGGTCGGGATCTCCTGCTCGGCGGCATGGCCCTCGTAGTTCGAGGTGATCCCGTACGGCGGATCGGTGAACCAGATCGAGCCGTCCCGCCGCACCACCACATCGTTCGGGCTGTTCAGCCGCAGACCGTCGAAGTGCGAGGCAAGAACGGTCAGCGAGCCGTCAGCCTCGGTCCGGGTGACCCGGCGATTGCCCTGCTCGCAGCTGATCAGCCGGCCCTGGGCATCGAGGGTGTTGCCGTTGGTGTAGCCGGCGGGCTGGCGGAAGATCGAGACCGCGCCGGACAGCTCGTCCCAACGGAGCATCCGGTCGTTGGGGATGTCGCTGAAGACCAGGCTGCGCCAGGCGGGGACATAGACAGGGCCTTCCAGCCAGCGGCCACCGTCGTACAGGCGCTCTACGTACTCGTCCCCGCGCGCGACCAGCGCGAAGCGCTCGTCCAGCGTCACCAGCTCGGCTCGCGATCGAGCGGGAGTGTCAGTCAGCGTGATCGTCACAATCTGGATGATATCTTTAATATCAGCTAACAACCAGATGAGATTCGGTGGCCATGACAATAGACCAGACAGATCGGGAGCTGCTCGCCCGATTGCAGGAGGACGCCACCCAGTCGTACGCCGCCCTCGGCCAGGCCGTCGGCTTGTCGGCGGGGGCGGCACACGAGCGGGTTCGCAAGTTGAGGGCGGCCGGCGTCATCCGGCGGACGACGATCGAGGTGGATCCGGCGGCGCTCGGCAGCGGCGTACTGGCCTACGTCCTGCTCGACACGGACGTCTGGATGGGCGACGCGCCGACGCTGGCAGCCCTGAAGGACATCGCCGCCGTGGAGGAGGCGCACATCATCGCCGGGCCTGCTTCCGTGCTGGTCAAAGTGCGCACCAACAGCACCGAGGCGCTCCAGCAGACCCTGCGCGCGCTCCACCAAGTGGACGGCGTGACCAGCACTCAGACAGTCGTCGTGCTGGAGTCCTTCTTCGAGCGCCCACCGACGGTCAAGAAGGACTAGGAAGGACTAGGAAGGCGGACAGTGATCTCCAGTCCGCCGGCTCGCTGCGGGGAGATCGCCAGATCGCCGTGGTGGACCGCGACGATCGCACGCACGATCGAGAGGCCCAGGCCGGCGCCGCCGTCGCCGCCCGTCCGGGTGCCGTTGCCACGGACGAAGGGTTCGAGCAGCCCGGCCGCCTCGTCCGGCGGAATGGGACGGCCGGTGTTGGCGATCCGGAGGACCGACTGTCCTGCGTGCGTCACGGTGGCCACCGTGAGGTCTCCATCGGGACGGTTGTGACGGACGGCGTTGTCGACCAGGTTCGCGATCATCCGTTCAACCAGGACCGGGTCGGCCCGGACCGGGGCAGGCTCGAGAGCCGTATGGACTGCGAGGCGTCGTACGGCGGTCTCGTCCAGGACGCCCGCCACGATGGCGGCGAGGTCGAGCAGGCGCTGGTCGCCGGGGCCGGCCTGACTTTGCGCGAGCGCCAGCAGCCCGTCGAGGGTGCGCTGGCTCCGGCTGATCGCCGTCTGGATGTCCTCCGCCATCGCAATCAGCTCCGCTCGCGTGGGCTCGCCGTCCAGAGTGACGTCGACGGCGGTACGCATGGTGGTCAGCGGAGTCCGCAGCTCGTGCGCCGCGTTGGCGGTGAACAACCGCTGGCTGTCGAGCACCCGGTCCCGCTCGGCGACCCCGCGCTGGATGCGATCCAGCATGGTGTTGACGGTGCCGGCCAGCCCGGTGATCTCGTCCTTGGGAGCGGCGACCGGCACGCGTTCAGACAGGTTCTCGGCCGATGAACGCTGCGCCGTCGCCGAGATCTCGCGGATCGGCCGCAGCAGCCGCCCGGACACCAGCCAGCCCAGTACGGCCGCCAGCACCGTCACCACCACGAGCGCGACCGAGGCCTGCGTCAGCAGCTCCGACAACGCCGCCGAGCGCAACTGCCGGCTGATGTCGGGGAACAACTCCTCGAGGGGCGGAGGAGGCGGGCCGACGCCACCTGCCGGGTGGAAGACCTGCACCACCCTGAGATTGCCGCGCATCAGCACGTAGGTCAGCGCGGTCAGCGCGACCCCGGCCCCGAGAACGAGAACAGTGGACAGCAACGTGAGCCGGGCACGAGCGGTCAGCCCGACGTGCTTCGTCGGTCGCACCTGCCCGCGGGTCATCTGGAGACCCGATAGCCGGCGCCGGTGATGGTCTCCAGCAGCGGCGGGTCTCCGAGCTTGCGGCGCAGCGTGCCGACCGTGATCCTGACCGCGTTGGTGAACGGGTCGGCATGCTCGTCCCACACCTTGTCCAGCAGCGTCTCGGCGCTGACCACATCGCCGGCGGCAGCCAGCAATTGCTCCAGGACGCCGAACTCCTTGGGCGTGAGCTGCAGCAGCCGTCCGTCGCGCTCGACCGTGCGCCGCGCCGGGTCGAGCACCACGCCGGCGTGCCGTAGTACCGGCGGACGGGCCGGTGCGCTGCGCCGGGCCAGCGCCTGCACGCGCGCCACCAGTTCGGAGAACGCGAACGGCTTGCCGAGGTAGTCGTCGGCGCCCAGCGTCAGCCCCTCGACGCGGTCTTCCACCGCGCCGGACGCCGTCAGCATCAGCACCCGGCTGACGCCGTCCTGCGCCAGTTGGCGGCAGACAGCGTCGCCGTGGAGAACGGGCAGATCCCGATCCAGGACGACCACGTCGTACGGCGTGACCTCGCACTTGTCCAGCGCGGTCCGGCCGTCGTACGCGATGTCGACGGCGAAGCCGTGCTTGCGCAGGCCGACCGCGATGTAACCGGCCAGTGGTTCCTCGTCCTCGACCAGCAGTACCCGCATCGGCCCAGTATCCCCGCTCCGGCCGATGGATTTCCGATGGTCGAGCGATCGGCTGCCGATCCGCGGACCTCGGTAGAAATGTTGACCATGACAACTACTCGACGATCAATGCTGAGCTTGCTCGGTGGGACGACCGCAGTGCTCGCCACCGGACTGCCGTCGTACGCCGATGCTGCCGGCGACCGGGTGCCCGACGACCTGTTGCCCGGTGGCGCATTCGACCGGTTCGTTGCTGCTCAGGCGGCGGCGGACGCATTCTCGGGCAGCGTGTTGCTGACCCATCGCGGCCGTCCCGTGCTGGCCCGGTCCTACGGCAAGGCAGACAAACAGCGTTCGGTGCCGAACGGGCCGGGGACCCGGTTCGCGCTCGCCTCGGTGACCAAGCTGTTCACCGCGGTCGCCATTGCCCAGTTGGCCCAGCAGCGCAAGGTGGCCTACGGTGCGACCGTCGGCGAGTACCTGGCCGGGTTCCCCGCTGCAATCGCCGGCAAGGTCAGCATCCATCACCTGCTCACCCACACCTCCGGGCTTGGCGACTACCACCAGACTCCCGGGTTCTGGGAGAAGGCCGCCACCTGGACCAGCAGGGACGCTGTGATGGACGGCATCACCGAATTCATCCGTCAGTCCGCCCTCATCGCCGTACCAGGCGTGAGCTGGAACTACAGCAACTCCGGGTATCACCTGCTCGGCGCGATCGTCGCCCAGGCATCCGGGCAGTCCTACTACGACTACGTCAGCGAGCACGTCTTCCGCCGGGCCGGCATGGTCGGCACAGGTTTCTACACCAGGCCGCAACGGCTCGCCGACCCACGCATCGCCCGCCCGTACACGCTCCAGCCCTCCGGCGAACGGGTCGACATCGCCAAAGACCTGCTGTACGTCGGTACGCCGTCCGGGGACGCCTTCGCCACCTGCGCCGACCTCGACCGTTTCGCGAACGCCTTGTCGGGGGCGAAACTGCTCGACCCGGCCTTCACCCAGCTCACCGTGAGCGGCAAGCTGCCGTTGCCGCCGCCTCTCGGGCCGCCGCCTCCTCCCCCGCCCCCCACGACGACGCCACCGACGATGTTCCAGGGTTACGGACCACTCGTCGGACTGGTCAACGGCCGGTCGGTAGTCGGGCACGGCGGTGGCTCACCGAGTGCGTCGACGTCAGTCGAGACCTATCCCGACCTCGGCTGGAACGCGGTCGTCCTGTCCAACTACGGCGAGGCGGCACGCCCCATCGTGACCCTCGCCCACCGGATCATCACCGCCCTTTAGCGCGATCAGGCGTCATCCGGCTGTGCGCTCTCAGCCCCGGACGCGACCGGAGCCTGCCCGGCAGGTGTGATCAACGCCCTGATCGTCGGCCTGGCCGCGGAAGGTACTTGTGCCCCTAGACTCAGGCTGGCCGAAGGGAGTTCAGCTGTGTCTGACAGCAAGCGCATCACCAAGGTACTGGTTGCGAACCGGGGCGAGATCGCCGTCCGGGTCGTCCGTGCCGCCGCCGACGCGGGGCTGGGCAGCGTCGCCGTGTACGCCGAACCCGACCGCGACGCCCTGTTCGTCCGGCTCGCGGACGAGGCGTACTCGCTGAACGGCGCGACACCGGCCGACTCCTATCTGAACATCGCCAAGATCCTCGACATCGCGGCCCGCTCCGGCGCGGATGCGGTGCACCCGGGCTACGGCTTCCTGGCCGAGAACGCGGAGTTCGCGCAGGCCGTGATCGACGCCGGGCTGATCTGGATCGGCCCGCCGCCGTCGGCGATCGACTCGCTCGGCGACAAGGTGAAGGCCCGGCACATCGCCGAGAAGGTCGGCGCGCCCCAGGTCCCCGGTACGCCGAACCCCGTCGCCGGCGCTGACGAGGTGGTGGCCTTCGCAACGGAGTACGGGCTGCCGATCGCGATCAAGGCGGCGTACGGCGGCGGCGGTCGCGGTATGAAGGTCGCTCGCACGATCGAGGAGATCCCGGAGCTGTTCGAGTCCGCGACCCGCGAGGCGGTCAGCGCCTTCGGTCGTGGCGAGTGCTTCGTCGAGCGCTACCTGGACAAGCCGCGGCACGTCGAGACGCAGTGCCTGGCCGATGCCCATGGCAACGTCGTGGTGATCTCCACCCGGGACTGCTCGCTGCAGCGCCGGTACCAGAAGCTCGTCGAGGAGGCGCCCGCGCCGTTCATCTCGGCCGAGCAGCTGGAGACGCTCTACACGTCCTCGAAGGCGATCCTGCGCGAGGCCGGGTACGTCGGCGCCGGGACGTGTGAGTTCCTGATCGGCCAGGACGGCCTGATCTCCTTCCTCGAGGTGAACACGCGGCTGCAGGTCGAGCACCCGGTCAGCGAAGAGGTGACCGGGATCGACCTGGTCCGGGAGATGTTCCGGATCGCTGATGGCGAAGAGCTCGGCTACGGCGACCCCGAGATCTCCGGCCACTCGATCGAGTTCCGGATCAACGCCGAGGACCCGGGCCGTGGCTTCCTGCCCGCGCCGGGCACGCTGACCAAGTGGCACGCGCCGTCCGGTCCGGGGATCCGGCTCGACGGCGGCTACGACCAGGGCGAGACAGTGCCCGGGGCGTTCGACTCGCTGGTGGCGAAGCTGATCGTGTCCGGCCGCGACCGGACCCAGGCGCTCGAGCGGTCCCGCCGCGCGCTGAAGGAGTTCGTGGTCGAGGGAATGCCGAGCGCCGTACCGTTCCACGCCGCCGTGGTGAGCGACCCGGCGTTCGTCGGTGACGATGGCTTCAAGGTGCACACCCGCTGGATCGAGACCGAGTTCGACAACAAGATCCCGCCGTACGACGGGGCCGCCGACGTGGCCGAGCCCGCCGAGCGGGAGAGGGTCACGGTCGAGGTCGGCGGCAAGCGGCTCGAGGTCGTACTGCCCGCCGGGCTGGGCGCTTCGGCGGTTTCAGCCGGTAGTACGAAGAAGAAGCCGTCCCGACGCGCGGGTGGCAGCGGCAAGGGCGCGGCCGCCTCGGGCGACGCGCTCACCTCGCCGATGCAGGGCACCATCGTCAAGATCGCCGTCGAGGAAGGCGCCACGGTCGCCGAGGGCGACCTGATCGTCGTCCTGGAGGCGATGAAGATGGAGCAGCCGCTGAACGCCCACAAAGCCGGTACGATCACCGGGCTGTCGGCCGAGGTCGGTGCGACGGTGGCGGCCGGTGCGGCTATTTGCGAAATCAAGGACTGAAACACAGCCGTTTCTCAGCATTTACCGGTAGCTTCCCTGCAGGATTGCCGCGAGGTGTGAGGAGAACTCTGCATGTCCAGGAAGACCCACGAACATCAGCTGGCCCAGCGCAAGGCGCAGCGTCAGGCCGAGCGGCAGGCTGAACGGGCCAAGCAGCGGCGGATGCTGGGGGTCACGATCGGCGCGATCGTCGCGGTGGTCGTGGTGATCGGCGGCGTCGTGGTGGCGGTCGCCCAGAACTCCGGCAACGACACCCCGGCGGCGGGCAGCACCCCGTCGACCGGAGACACCCCGTCGGCACCGACCGGCGCGGAGAACAAGCCGGTATCCATCCCGACCGCGATCGCGGCAGCGCCGAAGCGGGCGAAGCCGCTCGCGGCGGAGGTGGACTGCAGCTACACCAAGGCCGCCGAGGCGGCCAGCAAGAAGGTCGACGCTCCGGCCAACGGCAAGGTCAAGGCCAGCGGCACCAAGCCCGCCACGCTGGCCACTTCGGTCGGCGACCTGCACCTGACCCTGGACAGCGCGCTGGCGCCCTGCACGGTGAAGAGCTTCCTCAGCCTGGTCGGCCAGAAGTACTTCGACAACACCATCTGCCACCGGCTCACCGTCGGCGACGGGCTGCAGGTGCTGCAGTGCGGCGACCCGACCGGTACCGGTAGCGGCGGCCCCGGCTACAGCTTCAAGGACGAGGTGTACCCCGAGCTCAAGTACGGCCGCGGCATCCTCGCGATGGCGAACTCGGGCCCCAACACCAACGGCAGCCAGTTCTTCATCGTCTACGGCAACGCCGAGCTGCCGCCGTCGTACACGGCCTTCGGCACCCTCGACAAGGCGAGCCTGGAGACGATCGACAAGGTCGCCAAGGCCGGCGTGATCCCCGAGGGCGGGCCTACCGACGGTAAGCCCGCCACCGAGGTCAAGATCAAGACCGCCACCGCGGCCAGCTAGGTACTACGCCAGTTCGTCGTACTTGCTGCGCGGCCAGGCCAGCAAGGCGTCGATCTGGACCATGCCGGACTGCTCCAGCAACTGGACCGGCCCGTCAGCGAAGTGGAAGAGGCCCGTGGCAGGATCGCGGGTCTCTTTCCATGCCCGGTCGGAGTAGGCCTGGATGACCTTGGTGTAGCCGCGGTCGTGGGACACGGAGTCGAGGATCAGCAGGTTCTTGAAGTAGATCGCGTTGAACCTGGTCGGCTGCTTCCACAGCCGGTCCTCGGCGCCGTAGAAGGCCAGTGACACCTTCGCGAGCGCCTTGGCGTCCGTCAGGTACTGCTTGTCATGCGTTGCCTTGTACAACAAAGCTCCGGCGCCGAGCATGACGCCCTGGTTGTAGCTCCACTGGGTCTTCTCGACGTTACCGGCCAGATCGATGTGGTCCCAGTACAGGCCGTTCGGGGCGAGCATGCAGTCCTGCGCCCAGGTGTACATCTTCTTCGCCCAGGTCAGGTACGACTTGTCGCGCGTGAGCAGGTACAGGTGGGCGCCGAGCTCGGCACCCGGGCCGTTGGAGATGGTGTTGCGGTCCTGGCTCCACGGCGCCTGGGTCCAGAAGGTACCGCCCGCGCACGGGTGTGCCGGGTCGGTGTCCCAGCCGTGGATGACGAGCGCGAAGATCTCCTTCGCCCGCGCGAGCGACGAGCGGTCACCAGTCCGCTGGTAGTGCTGGATCAGGTTCAGCCCGATCCACTCGTTGTCGTCGTAGAACTTGTCGCCACCCTGGCCGAGCGGCGGTCGCAGGTACGAGTCGTACCCCTTGGGCGTGGTCGTTGCGTTCCAGTAGGGCTGGTACGCGTCCAGCCGGCGCTGGGCCTCCTGGTCGGCCTTGCGTCCGGAGCCGGGGATACCGGCCAGGTTCTCGGCGGCGACGGCGGCCTGCGAGTACGGCCAGATGTAGGAGTACGGGTTCTGCTGTTCGTTCGGGTACTCCTCCAGCAGCAGCCCTTGCTGTCCGGTGTCGAAGTACTTGTTCAGGGCCTGGTACGACGCCTGGGCGCGGGCCGCCGGCGAGTGGGTGCCGCCGGTCACGCCGTCGGCCTTCGCATCCGCGGCCGGCGTGTGCAGCGCGGCCAGCATCCCGACCGCGAGCAAGCCACCGGCGATCCGTTGAGTTGGTATACCAAATTTTCTGCGCATCGACCTGCTCCTCCTGGGGCGGCAGCGATTGACATCGATGTCACGTTGTAGCTGGCCAAGGGATTCGGCGTCAATGCTTCGGCGTCATCAGCCCGGCTGGCCGTCAGTTGGCATACCAAGCGCGACCGGCTGGACACCGGCGAAGGCGAACCACGCGGACCGCAGGTGCAGCCGCAGCCGGACCTGATCGCCAGTGAGCACGACACTCCCCTTCGAGCCGACCGCCGCGACCGTGGCCACCCGGCCGCCGGACGGGCCGATACCGGTCCGGGTCCGCACCCGCACACTGCGCAGGGTGCCGACGCCGAACGCCGCTTGGAGTTGCGCGCTGGTCCTGGTCACCGTCCAGGTGACATTCGGGTTCTTGTTGCCTGGGTAGGCGTCCCAACTGTCGGCTTTCATCAACTGGTAGGCCACCGGGCCGTTGGCGGTGGCTCCTCCGTTCGAGGACGAGAACTCCGCCATGATCGGCTTGCCCTTGTACAGCCTGATCTGACCGGCCGTCGCAGTGATCGCCGCGGTGGCCGACTTGGCCTCGGAGTCGTAGCCGCCATAGACCTGGCAGGAGGTGGTGTCACACAGATCGTAGGCCCGCTTGGTGGCCCGGCTCCGATGGAAGACGGAGTAGGTGCGCGCGGCGACGGACTGCACCTGGAGCGCGGCCGGTCGCCAGGTAGTGACCGCCTCCCGCGGGACGACGCCACGCAGGTAGAGCTCCAGTGAGAGCACGTTGACGGTGTCGAAGTGGGCGCCGGACAGATCGGCGGGCCTGACGACGCCGCGATAACGGACGACGGCCCCACTCGGCAGGATGAGCGAGATGACCGTCGGGCCTTCGAACTGCCCCATCCCGGTCAGCGTCTTCCAGAGCGTCCACTTCTTCGTCTTGGTGTTGTACGAGCTGACCTTGGCGCCGTGTTCGCCGGCCGGGTCGATCGACCACTGGTTCCGGGTCGATGCCGTAGGCAACGTGGTGACCTTGCCGGTCTTCAGGTCGCGCAGCCGCAACTTGTTGACCGCGGCAACGCGAATGCCGTCGGTGGTGTCGGCGGAGATCCGGATCCGGATGGTCCCGGTCGCCTTGCCCACGGTCGTACCGGGGTAGTAGAAGTCCAGGATCGACTTGGCGGACCGGCCGGCCAGCGCCGCGCCCTGAGCACCGTACTGCGACATGCCACGGCCGTGACCGAAGCCGCGTCCGGTGATCGACTGGACTGCCTCGGGTTCGGGCGGAGGTACTGCCTGAGCAGTTGCGCTGAGCAACGTCGAACCGATGACCGCGGCAACAAGCAAACGCTTCATGAGATGTACACCTTGTGCTGGCGGTTGTGGTAGGTGAGCTTTCCGCGCTGGAACTGCTGCCGCAGGCCGCCCTTCACCTGGTATAGGTCCGTGATCGGCAGACCGAGGCGCGAGTGTTCGGCACCGAGCGCCGTGTACTTGCGGTAGATCAGCCCGGCGACCGGGCGCATCCCGGTGCGCTTCGACCAGTACAGGCCGCCCTTCTGGAAGTTCTGCACCATGCTGCCGGAGACCTTGCCGACCCGGTACTCGGTCGTCGGCAGACCCATCATTCCGTCGGGGCCGAGCTGGCGATAGCGGGTCCGGAACAGGCCCATGACCGAGTGCGCGCTGCTGGGCGGCGACCAGTAGATGTCGCGCCGGCCGAAGTAGGTGGCCCGGCCGGCCTTCGTCCGGTGCTCACCCCAGAATGGTTGCCCGGTCACCCGGAATCCGCCGAGGCCCTTGGCCAGCCGGTAGATCTCGGTGTACACGCTCTTGCCCATCAAGACATTGACTCGTTGCTTCAGCCAAGGAAGTTTGGAGTAGAGGTTCTTGCCCGGGCACGCGGTCGCCTTGGTGTCGCGATGGCCGGAGACTGTGTGCAGCTTGCTGCCGCCCAGCACGACCGTTGTCAACGGCGACCGGTAGTTGGCGTCCAGCTTCCAGGCGATGATCCGGGCCGTCATCTCCAGCATCGCCTTCGGCGGTACGACGGTGTCGAAGTTGCCGATCAGCGAGACGCCGAACGAGCTGGCGTTGTACGACCCGGTGTGCGCCCCAAGCACGGGGAACTGCGCACCGCCGTACCGGCCCTCGAAGGCACGGCCGAAGCGGTCGACGAGGAAGTTGTAGCCCAGATCGCACCAGCCACGGCTCTTCACGTGGTACGCGTACATGCTGCGGACCATCGCCGGCACCTGCGTGCGGGTGTAGTCGTTGCGATCGGCGGTGTGATGGACGAAGGCCGCCTGCACGGTGCCCGTGTACTTCGGCTTCACGCAGGACTTGCCGTTGTGCGCCCGGAGCCGCTCATCGGCACCCCAGGCGTGTCGGCTCACCATGGCCGGCATCGGGTACGGCGCCTTGAAGCCGTCCGCTTCGATCGGGTCCGGGGCCGTCGGCGTCGTCGGCGGCTCGGCGTCGGTCGCTCGTACGCCGGGGTTGATCAGCACGACCTTGGCGTCCGTGACGGTCGTACCGTCTGTCGTCGTCAGCGAGGTCTGGATGCCCGTGGCGTTGCCGACCCAATACGGCTCGGTGCCGGAGCGCTCGTTGCCCTCGGTGGTCGCGGTCGCCGGACCGTGGTCGTCCTCGACCGGCAACGCCTCCCAGTCGGACCACTGGGCGTCGCGCTGGACGCGGACCTTGAGCTGCACCTGGGCGGAGCTCGTGCGATAGGGCCAGGTGACGCCGACCAGGCCGAAGGGTTTGGTCTGCTGGGCCTCGGCGATCGAGTACTTCCCGCTCTGCTGCAAGGGAAGCTCGACGTAGTCCGGGTCGGCGGTCGGCTGCCGGCCGGGGGTGTAGTGGTCAGTGGCCTGGCTGGGTGCGGGCGCGAGCGGTACGAACAGGGCGAGGCCTGTCACCGCGGTCAGCGCCAGTCGTGCCGAGAAGGTCTTGCTCATCGGACAGCCTTCTGCTAGACGGGACAGCAGTAATCGATTATGCGCACTGCGTGACCGCCTGCCCGGCATTTTCGTCACCCTGCGTGGCGTCGGTATGATTACTGCTGAAATCGAAGCGACTATCGAAGTCGCTCGGTCCTGGGAGGCGGCGGTGAGTGGTGTGGGCCGGTTCCGGGCCGAAGACCTGTCCTGCCCGCTGTCGACGACCGTGCGGCACGTAGGAGAGTGGTGGACGCTGCTGATCCTGCACGACGCCTTCGACGGCTACACCCGGTTCGACGAGTTCCAGCGCGACCTGCGGATCTCGTCCAGCATGCTGACCACACGGTTGAAGACGCTGGTCGACGACGGGCTGCTGGAACGTACGCAGTACCAGGAGAAGCCACCGCGGTACGAGTACGTGCTGACCGAGCTCGGGCGGTCGCTGCGGCCGGTGATCGTCACCCTGGCGGCGTGGGGCAACGAGCGGCTGGCGCCTGAGGAACGGACGATGATCCTGGTCGACGCCGGCACCGGCGACGAGGTCGAGCCGGTCGTGGTGGACCGGTCGAGCGGGCGGCGGATCGACGGGCCCGGCTTCGTCTTCACCGCCGGACCGGCTGCCCCGGAAGCTATGCGCAGGCGGTACGAGGACCCTCGAACGCGTTGATTTTCAGCAGATTCTCAGGAGATTTCGGTCGGATTCGACCGCCCGGTAGGCTCGACGCAACACTCGTCGAGGAAGGCCCGACATGTTCACCACCATTCTTGTGATCGCGATCATCGTGGTCGCCGTCCTGGCGTATCGCTCGTACCAGCGAACGCAGCTGCAGAACCGCAAGCAGCACGAGATCACCGCTGGCGAGCTGGAGTCGGTGAAGCGGACCGCCGACGAGGACATCACCAAGTTCGGCGAAGAGCTGCAGGACCTTGACCTGGACATGGTCGGCAAGGACCTCGGCGACGGCGCCCGGCAGGACTACCAGCGCGCCCTGGACTCGTACGAGTCGGCCAAGCAGGCGGTCGGCGCGGTCACCGAGGCCGAGCAGATCAAGCACGTGATCGAGATCCTCGAGGACGGCCGGTACGCGATGGCCTGCGTCCGCTCCCGGGTCAACGGCGAGCCGCTGCCGCAGCGCCGCCCGTCCTGCTTCTTCAACCCGCAGCACGGCCCGTCGGTCGTCGACGTGACGTGGTCGCCGGTCGGTGGCGCGCCGCGCGAGGTGCCGGCCTGTGCGGCTGACGCCGAGCGGGTCCGCGCAGGAGCCGAGCCCGACGTCCGCAAGGTCATGGTCGGCCCGCAGCGCGTCCCGTACTGGGAGGCCGGCCCGGCCTACTCCCCCTACGCCCAGGGCATGTTCGGCGGCCTCGGCGGCGTGATGACCGGCATGTTCATCGGCACCATGCTCGGCGGCATGTTCGCCGGCGGCGGCTACGGCGACTACGCAGCCGGCTACGACGCCGGCCAGAACGACGGCGGCGGTGACGGCGGAGGCGATGGCGGCGGAGACGGCGGCTCAGGCGACTTCTCCGGCGACGGCGACTTCAGCGGCGGCGGAGACGGCGGCGGCTGGGACTTCGGCGGCGACTTCTAACCCGCCAGCACCACCCCAACCCAACCACCGGACGCCCCAGGCCTCCGGTGGTTTCTCTTTCCCCTCCCACCGACCACTTTGTGCACCAGCTGAGCGTTCCGGTGGCTCCGGGATGCTCACGTGGTGCACAAGGTCGCTTGGGACGAATAGTTGGCTGTCGGCTTGCGGCGGTTCCGGGGGGTGTTTAGCGTCGGGAGGGTGCATGAGCTCGCCATTACGGAGAGCGTGGTCGATGCGATCGTCGAGAAGGTCGGCGACGGACCGATCGCGGCGGTGCGCCTGGAGATCGGCAAGCTGTCGGGGCTGGTGGCCGACTCGGTGCGGTTCTGCTTCGAGATCGTGGCCGACGGGACCGGGTTGCAGGATGCCCGGCTGGACATCGACGAGCCGCCGGGGCGGGCGTACTGTCGAAAGTGCGGTGAGGAGTTCGCCCTCGACGAGCCCATCATGCTGTGCCCGTGTGGCAGTGCGGATCTCGACATTCTCAGCGGCCAGCAACTGAGAATCATCTCGGTGGAGGTGCGATGACATGTGCAGCACCTGCGGATGCGGGCAGCCCGGCGACGGCGGGACGCGGCTGACCGTCGTCCACGATCACGATCACGACTCCACCGGTCATGGGCACGGTCACGGCGATGAGCATGGTCACGGACACGGGCATGGGCATTCGGAGGAGGTCGTGCTGACGGCTGACGCCACTCAGACCAGGACTGTGTTGCTGGAGCAGGAGATCCTGGCCAAGAACGACGGGCTCGCGGCGGCCAACCGGCATCGCCTGCAGGAGCGTGGCATCGCCGCGATCAACCTGATGAGCTCGCCGGGCTCCGGCAAGACGACGCTGCTCGAGCACACCATCCGCGCGATCGGTTCGCGCCGCCGGTCGCTGGTGATCGAGGGCGATCAGGAGACCCTGTACGACGCCGAGCGCATTCGCGCGACCGGCACCAAGGTCGTACAGATCAACACCGGCGCCGGCTGTCATCTGGACGCGCAGATGATGTCCTCCGGGCTGGCCGAGCTCGCACCGCCCGACGGGTCGCTCGTGTTCGTCGAGAACGTCGGCAACCTCGTCTGCCCGGCGCTCTTCGATCTCGGCGAGGCGGCGCGGGTGGTGATCATCTCGGTCACCGAAGGAGCCGACAAGCCCGCGAAGTACCCGTATATGTTCCGCACCGCCGACCTCGTCCTGCTGAACAAGATCGACCTGCTCCCGTACGTCGACTTCGATGTCGAGCTGTGCCTGCGGCTGATCGCGCAGATCAAGCCCGACGCGCAGATCCTGCAGGTGTCCGCGACCAAGGGCACCGGTATGGACGCCTGGTACGACTGGCTCTCGCGCCTCTGAGCTACCTGGCCGCGTCCTGCTCGAGCTCCGCTGCTGCTGGCACCTTTTCGCGACGGCCGCGGCCAAGCGCGAGCAGGAGGGCAGCGGTCAGCGAGAGCCAGACGTAGGAGTTGCCCGCCAGTATCTGGACGGAATTCCAGCTGAGTTCCTGATTGTCTCCTCGTGGCGGCCACCAGATCGGGGCGAGCGCGAAGAGCGCGAACCAGGTCAATGCCGTCGGCAACGGATAGCGCCGGCCGAGTTTGGTGGCCGTCAGCAAGGAAACGCCGAGCGGGAGCACCCACACCCAATGGTGACTCCAGGAGACCGGCGAGCAAAGCAGCCCGATCACCGCGGTGGTGGACACCGCCGCCAGTTGCTCGCCCCGACGCCAGAGAAGGCGGCTCAACCAGAGGCCGGCGATCACGGTCACCAGTACTACGACCTGCCACAGCCGGCCGCCACCGTCCAGATCACCCGAGACGCGGGCCAGGAACCCGTTCCACGACTGGTTGCCCGAGTAGGCGAGACCACCGATGCGGCTCGTGTCGGAGATGAGATGCGCCCAGTACTCGTACGCCGTCCGCGGGCTGATCAGGAACCCGATCAGCACGGTGCCCAGGAACGTGGCCGACGCGTAGGCGAGTGCCTTCCACTGGCGGGTGACGAGCAGGAGGCCGAGGAAGACCAACGGGGTCAGCTTGATGCCGGCCGCCAGTCCCAGCCAGATGCCCCTACCCGTGCGGGTTTTCGGGCCCAGTACGTCGTACAGGATCACGGCGCAGAGGATCAGGTTGATCTGGCCGTAGGAGAGCGTCTCGCGGACCGGCTCGATCAGCAGGGACGCGGCGCTGACCGCGATCAGCACGGCCGGGTGCAGGCGCCTTTTGAAGAACTGCTTCAGGCTCATTCGCCAGATCGCCACCAGCGCGACGAGGGAGGCGGCGATCGAGGCGCCGTACGCGAGCGGCCAAGGCAGCAGCGAGACCGGGGCCATCACCACGCCGCCGAAGATCGGGTAGGTGAACGGCATCGAGATGTACCGCAAACGGCTTGTATAAAGACTTGAAGGATCTGACAGCAGCGCGGCACCGCCGAGCCGGTAGACCTTCAGATCAGCGCCGGTGTGATCCCACACGAACGGCATGATTGAAGCCACAACTATGCAGACACCGACAGCCAGCCACCAACGGCGCTTGGCCGGGTCCCCCAGGATCCCCGTGATCACCCGATCCAGAGTGGCAGGCGATCAGGTCATCTCCGGCCTATGCCTCTCCGGCGATTGGATCTCAGTTGGTCGCGGACCAGGATCATCACCGCGACCAGGGCCGCGATCAAGTAGGCGTTCCCGGTGAACTGCTCGCCGAAGCTCCAGTCCAGCTCGCGATTGTCATGATTCGGCGGCCACCAGATCGGCGCGACCGTGAACACCCCGAACCACAGGATGGCGAAGGCGATCTTGTACTTCCTGGTGAGCCTGGCGATGACCGCGACCCCGAGCGGGATCGCCCAAACCCAGTGATGACTCCACGAAACCGGCGAACACAGCAGTCCGATGAGCGCGGTCACCGACACCGCCGCCAACCGCTCACCCTTAAACCAAAGCTTCCACGTAAGCCATAGTCCGCCGCCAACCGTCACCGCGACGAGGACGAGCCAGACCAGGCCGCCGCCATCCAGATCCCCGGTAAGCCTGATCAGGAAGGCATTCCACGACTGATTGCTGGAGAACGCGAGCCCACCGATACGAGTCGTCTCCGCCACCAACGAAGTCCAGTACTCCGTCGCACCGCGCGGCGTCACCACGAACCCCACGAGCACCGTGACCGCAAACGACCCGGATGCGTAGGCGAGCGCCTTCCACTGCCTCGTCACCACCAGCAGCCCGAAGAACACCAATGGCGTCAACTTCACCCCCGCCGCCAGCCCAACCCAGATCCCCCTTGCGGGGCGGGTCGGCGGCCCCAGTACGTCATACAGGACCAACGCACACAACATCAGATTGACCTGCCCGAACCCCAACGTCTCCCGCACCGGCTCCAGCACGAGCGACCCGGCAACCACCGCCAACAACACCGGCGAAGCCATCTCCCACCCAGCCGAGATCCGCCAGACGACGATCAAGCTGACGAAGGTGCCAAGCGTCCAGACGGACACAGCAACCGGCCAAGGCATCAGCGCAAACGGCACCATCACCACCGCAGCAAACGGCGGATAAGTGAACGGAAGCCCAGCAAGGCGAGCGTCGTACAACGCAGACGCCTGCTCGACCAGCGTCTCCCCACCCAACCGATAAACCTTCAAATCAACCAGCGAATGCTGCCAAAGCATCGGCAACACCACACTGGCAACAACACAAACCCCAACCGCCAACCCCCACAAAACCCTGACCCGCATGCCAGGAATCCTGACACGCCCAGCCACCTCCTCCCCAGCCACCCCACATGAGGATCTGCGCACCGTTGCGACGAACCTACCGGTGCACCTTGTGCATCGCCTGAGTGTTTTCGGGGGCACCAGATGCTCAGGTCGTGCACAAGGTGGCCACCAGGAGCGGGGCGGCGGCGCCGTCGGTGGGCGGAGCTGCGGCGGAGGGGTTGGGCGGGAAAGGCAACCGCCCATCCCAGGGAGACCTGGGATGGGCGGTTGTGGTTACTGCGGGAGTACTAGTTTCTCTTGATGGTGATGGGGACTGACAGGGCCGAGGGGGCTGAGGACGGGCCGAGGAGCAGCTCGCCGCTGTAGTCCTGGCCGGCCGTCATGGCCTTGTTATAGGTGAGGTGGAGGGTCACTGGGGTGCCGGCGGGCAATGGGCCGCTGGGGATGCCGGTGACTGTCAGGTCGTTGCCCTGGACTGCGTTGGCGTTCAGGGTGAAGGACGGGGTGCCTGCGACCGCGAAGCCGTGGACCCAGATCTGGTAGTTGCCGTCGGGTGGGCTGATCAGGTCTACCGACTCGTTGGCGGTGCCTGAGGTGGAGGAGGCGACGATCTCCGAGGGTGCGAAGACGCCGTCGTTGTTGGCGTCGCGGACCACGAACAGGTCGAGGTCGTTGGAGTCCAGGGCGGTCGTGACGC
Source organism: Streptomyces sp. SID13031 (assembly GCF_010548305.1). Lineage (GTDB taxonomy): Bacteria > Actinomycetota > Actinomycetes > Propionibacteriales > Kribbellaceae > Kribbella. The sequence continues at coordinate 22,626 of NZ_JAAGLV010000022.1, read as the reverse complement.
TCAGCCGCGAGGCGTGGTTCAGCGTGATGTTCTTCTTCACGCTCGCCGTCGACGGATCGTTGGGGTCGTCCTGGTGGGCGACCTCGGTGGTCGTGCTCGGCTGGCTGAGCCCGAACGCGGCCGCCTTCAGGCCGTCCAGTGCGACGCTCGACTCGAACTTGACGTCGAAGCCTCCACTGTCACCGGTAGCAGCAACAGAAACCGCCGACGGAGACACTGAGGCAGAGCCCAGCTGCACCTTGAAGGGCGTGTTGAACGCGTCGCCCTGCCAGCCGACCTGGTGGACCGCCACGGTCTGCAGGCCTTCCTGAGCCGGAGCGGTCACGAAGTCCGCCGGCCCGCCGGTCGCAGTGTCGAACCGCCAGACACCCGCCCTGATGTTGGTGTTCGGACTCTTCCCGACCGTGTCCAGCGTGTACGGCGCACCGAACACCGAGTCGGGGAAGAGCTGGAAGTGGTTCTCCGACCGGCCCATGATCAACGTGTCGAGATCGGTGTATGGACCGGTGCCCTCCCACGTCGTGTTGGCCAGCAGCTTGGAACCGTCGGCCGGTGTCTTCGGTACGTCGAGGTAGAAGAATCGCCAGTCACCGGATTCAGCTCGCCAGCCCCAGTCGTTGGCGCCGAAGACCGAACCGTTGTTGTACGTGTAGTTCTTCTGCGCCTCGGCGACGTCCGAGCCACCGAAGGTCGTCGTGCCGACGATCTTGCCGGTCGCGTCCTGCGTCGCCTTCGCGGCGACCGCCACCGACACCGGCACGACCATCGAGTCGCTGCCGCGCGTCAGCACGACCGCACCGGAGTACATCCCGTACGGCGTCGCCGGCGGCACCTTGATCGTCGCTGTGACGGAACCACCCTTGGAGTTCTTCGAAGTGGTGATCCAGTTCCAGTCGGTGTTCTTGTACCAGTCGATCGAGATCTTGAAGTCCGTCACCGGGATCTTCGCGTTCTTGGTCGAGTGCTGCAGACCGAGGAAGAGACCGTTGGCCATCCGGGAGTACGGATCGCGCACCCACGACTGCAAGGCGTTCGCGCCGGCCCGGTGGTACATGAACCGGCCGTACTCACCCTGCTCGATCTCCGACTTGGCGAAGTCGAGGTCGAAGAAACCGTCGATGTTGGAGCTCGTCGTCTTGTCGGTGTGGTTGACCACCCCGTTGCCGTCGGCATCCTTCCAGAGCTTGCCGTCGCCGTTCACGTCGGTCCAGTTGTAGGTGAGCAACCGCCACGCCTGGTCCTCGGTGTAGTCCTTGTTGGCGTCGAACTGCTCCCGCGGGTACTCCAGCTTGACCACCATCAGATCGGCGTCCTTGTGCTGTTTCACCTTGCTGGTCAGGTCGACCAGGTAGTCCGGCGCATTGAAGTTGCCGGTGCTCTCCTGCTTCAGATCCTTGCTGCTCAGCGAGAACGTGTCGTTCGCGGTACGGACCAACTGCCGGTCACTGACGTCCCAGACGCCCGGGCCGCTGACCGCGAACTTCTGCGTGTCCGTGGCACCGGGAGAGATGACGTTCGCGAACACCGGGTACTCCGTACCGCGGTAGTCGCCGACCCGCCACTGCGTCGGGCTGACCGAGGCGCGGGTACCGACTGCGCTGCGGACCGCCTTGCCGGCGTCGATCGAGCCGGAGCCCTGGATGTTGGAGTCGTACCCGAGATCCTGCGAGGAACCCTTGAGCAAATCCTTCGCCGTCTTGTAGAACCCGGCCGGTACGGCGCCCGAGTGCTGCGCCTTGTAAGCCTGGTAGATCAGTGCGGTCGCACCGGCGGCAACTGGTGTCGACCGGCTCGTACCACCCCAGGTGGTCCAGGCGTTCTTGCCATCGAGCACGGTGTTCAGCGTCGCGTCACCGGGGGCATAGGCGCCGTCGGCAACCACATCGACACCGTTGGTCGCGTTCGCGCCGAAGCCGCGGTTCGACCAGACCATCACGTCGTTGTCGCTGATCTGCTTGGTCCGCAGGATCGAGTCCCAGCCGGTGCCGCCGAACTGCGTCGACGCGCCGACCTCGATCCCCGCGGTGGGAGCGGCCGATCCGGTGGTACCGAATCCGGGTGCGCCGTTACCGGTGGAGAACAGCGGCGTTGTCTTGAAGCCGTTGTGGATCACGTCGGCTTCCTGGCTCGCCGAGTCCCAGCCGTCGTTGTCGACCGAGGACTGCCCGTAGGAGTTCGAGGTGACGTCCACGCCCTGCCGCGACGACAGGAAGTAGCCGAACTGGGTGGAGAAGGCGAAGCCGAGGTAGATGTCACCGAACGGAGCCAGCTTGGCGTTCGGAGCACCACCCAGTACAGCGCCCGCGTACTGCCCGCCGGCCACGTCCTTGAAGGTCGGCGCCTTGCCGTTGGCAACGGCCTGGCCGACGATGTTCGACGCGGTCAGCGTGCCGTGGCCCTCGATCGACGGGTCGAAGTCACCCGTCCAGGCAACGACCTCGCCCGGACCGAACGGAGCACCCTCGCCGCCGAACGCGTCGAGCCCGCCCGGGAGCGGCGTCGCGCCGTCGGAGACGTAGTACAGGAGTCCACCGGAGATGTCGGTGTAACCGTCACCGTTCATGTCCCGGTACGACGCCGGGCTGGCCTTGCTGACCGGCTTCTCGTCCGCGAACGAGTGGTCGTCGTCCAGGTCGGCGTAGATCGTGTCGTAGACACCGGCCGTGTGCGGGTCGGTCAGCAGGAACGCCGGGCGCTCGCCGTACAGCTGGAGCAGGTGGTCGTCCGGGTGGCTGCCGAGCCGGACCTTGCCCGACTTGCTCCATGCGGCCGGGAAGTCGTAGCTGTGCTCGACCGTGCCGGTGGGCGCCGCGAAGTTGCGCGACGGGCCGGTCTTGGTGGCGAAGTTCACCGCGCAATTGCCGGCCGCCGGCGTGCAGGTGGCGGCGTCGGTCTTCACGTACCAGGACAGGCCCTGGTCGATCTGGTCCGGTGCGAACAGCCACTGCTGCGTTCCGTACGGGTCGAAAGCCTTGGGCCAGCCGTTCCAGCCGGCCTTGGCGCCGGTCTGGCCGGACCAGGTCTGCCAGGTGTTCAGCAGGTCCGGGTGGCCGAAGTCGGTACCGCCGTCGAGGACACCGACGGTGATACCGGTGCCGGTGAAGCCGTCCTTCCAGGCGCCGGTGAAGTTGTGCGACTTGGCGTCGGACATGTTCTGGTTCTTGAGCTTCTCGAAGTTCGACGCGCGCGGCGGCGGTGCTTCGGAGTACGGGACCTCGGTGGCCTTGATCTTGGCGACCGCGGCCTGCGACTCGGCCTTGGTCGGCGCCTGGTGCAGCTGCGGGTCCGGGTCACCGAGCGGCGATCCGGTCTTGCCGAACTCGACCGGCTGGACCGAGACGACGCCCGGTGCGGACGCGAGCTTGGCCAGCGCCTGGACGCCGATCGAACCGGCAACGATGCCGGTACCACCGGACTGTGCGACGCGGACGTTGTCGAGCAGCGCGCGGGCCTTGGTGGAGTCACCCTTGACGGTCGCGAAGACCGAGATCTGCTGGGTCTCCCCCTTCTTGACCCGGGTCTCCAGTTTCGGATCGAGTTTCGCCACGGCAGCATCGGTTGCCGTCTCCACCTGAGTGGTGGGCGGCACCCCCGGCGGGCCTGGTGGATCCGCACTGGTGGCGGCCTGAACCGGCGCCGACATCAGCGGCGCGGCGATCAAGGTGGTCAAGGCAACGAGCGCAGAACCATGCAAAAGCCGACGTTTCATCCAAGCCCCTCCAGCAAGGCGGCCCCCCGACCACCGCAAGTCAACTCTCCGGACTGTACGACCGTCCGCCGCCGTCACGGAAGCAGTCCGCCGGACCAGTTCCCGGCACCCGATACTTGGTTGCCGCAAGCAACGGCCACGGTCCGTACACGCCGTTCGGGCCCGTGCCGCCCGGCCGCCGATTTTCCCCACCACGACGCGCCGCGGCCCCCACCGCCGCCGACTACCCGGAGTATTCATCCCCGGCTCTTGCGAAACGCATGTTTACCCCTGTCCTCGGACGGTAGGTTTCTCAGGCACCATCCCCGCCCTTGAGGAGACAGCGTTGGACAGCTCACTGGCGATCGCCGGGGTCGGCGTACTGGGCACGTTGGCCGCCTCGACCCTGACCCCGCTGATCTCCGAACGATCGAAACGCCGGGAGTTCGACCGGGCCCGGGCCGAGCGGCTCGAGCAGGCCGACCGGGACGAGTTGAGGGTGCGCCGGCTGGAGCTGCGCGAGGGCTACATCACCTTCAACGCAGCCGCGCGGGACTATCACCGCGCTCTGCGTGCCTGGTCCTACGCGGACGAGAACGGAACCGAGCGAGCCGCCGAGTCGGTCGAACTGCCGCGGACCCGGCAGGCATTCCAGACGGCGTACGCCGAGGCGCAGATGATCGTCAGTGCACCCGTTCTCGTCCTTGCCCAGCAGATCTCGAGACGTCTCTCCGACGCCTACGCGATCCTCAAACACCGGGAGGACGGCACGCACGATCCCAGCACCGACACCACCGAGGCCACTCGCGAGATCCTCGGCAAGGTGTGGGAGCCCTTGACGGCCATCCGGGTTGCCATGCGGGCCGACCTTCAGCTGCCCACCACAGCGGACTGGTCAGCAGATCCTGGGTAGTTGTTCTCCGATCGGGGTGTCGACGACGCGGGTGGCGCCGAAGGTGGTCCGGGTGGTGACCATGCCCGGGTGGGTGGCTACGCAAGCGCCGATGACGGTGGCGTCCGCGCCGAGGGGGTGGGCGCGCATCGCGGCCAGTACCGCGTCGGCATCCGCGGGCGCGACGATGGCGAGCAGTTTGCCCTCGTTGGCGACGTACAGCGGGTCGAGGCCGAGGAACGAGCAGGCGTTGGCGACCGCCTCGGGGATCGGGAGGTCGCTCTCGACCAGCTCGATGCCGACGCCGGCCGCCTTGGCGATCTCGTTGAGTGACGTCGCGACTCCACCGCGGGTCGGATCTCGTAGTACATGGACATCCAGTACTGCGTCCAGCATCGCGCCGACGAGCCCGTTGAGCGGGGCGCAGTCGCTGATCACCTCGGTGCCGAACGAGATGCCCTCGCGCACGCTCATGATCGCGATGCCGTGGACGCCGATCATGCCGCTGACGATCACCACATCGCCCACTGCCGCGCGCTGCGGACGGATGTCGACGCCCTCGCGAACCAGCCCGATCCCGGCAGTGTTGATGTAGACGCCATCGCCGTGGCCGGAGTCGACCACCTTGGTGTCGCCGGTCGCGATCGTCACACCGGCTTGCTCGGCCGCCCGGCCGAGGTCCTCAGCGATCCGGCCGACGACCGACAGCTCGACGCCTTCCTCGAGGATGAACCCGCAGGACAGGTACGCCGGTTGCGCGCCGGACATCGCGAGGTCGTTGACCGTGCCGTTGACGGCGAGGTCGCCGATACTGCCACCGGGGAAGAACAGTGGCTGGACGACGAACGAGTCGGTCGAGAAGGCGATCCGCGCGCCGCCCAGCGTGACCACGGCCGAATCCGTCAACCCCGCCAGTAACGGATTCGAGAACGCCGGCACGAAGAGGTGCTCGATCAGCTCGCCCGACATCTGGCCGCCACCACCGTGGCCCATCACGATCGTCTGGTGATCCCGCAACGGGAGCGGGCAGCTCCACCCGTCGAAGTTCGGGACCGTCGGATCCGGCAACATCACCTGCTCAGCCAACAGAACTCACCGCTCCGGCAGCAGCGGGCGTGTCGAGGCGGCGGTACAGGTAGTACGCGGCGCAGGCGCCCTCACTGGACACCATCGTCGCGCCGAGCGGGTTGCGCGGAGTACAGAGTGTGCCGAACGCAGAGCACTCGTGCGGCTTGATGTGGCCCTGGAGGACCTCGCCGCTGCGGCAGATCTTCGACTCCTCGGTCTTGATGTCGCGGACCGAGAACCGGTACTCCGCGTCGTACTCGCGATATTTCGGGGACAGCTGCCAGCCGCTCTGCGGGATGGTGCCGATTCCCCGCCAGGCGCGGTCGGTCGTCTCGAAGACGTCGGCGAGCATCTCCTGCGCGACGGTGTTGCCCTCGTCGGTGACAGCTCGCCGGTAGGCGTTCTCGACGAAGTGCTCGCCGCGCTCCAGCTGGGTGACGGTGCGCAGGATGCCGGCCAGGATGTCGAGTGGCTCGAACCCGGTGACGACGATCGGCACCTTGTACCTCGCCGCGAGCTCGGGATACTCCGAGACCCCCATCACGCTGCACACGTGGCCGGCCGCGAGGAACGCCTGGACCCGGCAGTTGGGCGACTCCATGATCGCCGCGATCGCCGGTGGGACCTTGACGTGCGAGACGAGCAGGCTGAAGTTCGCGATGTTCTGCCGCTTGGCCTGGTACACCGTCATCGCGTTCGGCGGCGCGGTCGTCTCGAAGCCGATGCCGAAGAAGACGACCTGGCGATCCGGGTTGTCCTTGGCGATCTTGAGCGCGTCCAGCGGCGAGTAGACGACCCGGACGTCACCGCCCTCGCTCTTGATCCGGAACAGGTCCCGCTCGCTGCCCGGCACCCGCAGCATGTCGCCGAACGAGCAGAAGATCACGCCCGGCTGGGAGGCGATCTCGAGTGCCTTGTCGATGATCTCCAGGGGCGTCACGCAGACCGGGCAGCCCGGGCCGTGGATCATCTCGACGCCGTCCGGCAGCAACTGGTCGATACCGTGCCGGACGATCGTGTGCGTCTGCCCACCGCAGACCTCCATCATCGCCCAGGGCTGGGTGACGGTCGCGTGGATCTGGTCGACCAGCTTCCGGGCGAGCTCAGGATCGCTGAACTCGGCTAGATACTTCATGACATCGTCTCCTCTGTTCCCGGCGGGCGCCGCTCCCCAGCCTGCTGGGCCGCGATCCCCCAGTGATCACCGAACTCCTCCTCCAGCGCGCCGAGCGATCGGTACAGCTCGAGCGACTGCTGGGCCGATTCCTCGTCCAGACGCTGCAAGGCGAACCCGACGTGCACGATGGTGTACTCCCCCACCTGCAGGTCCGGCAGATACGCCAGGCAGACGTCCTTGATCACGCCACCGAAGTCGACCTTGCCCATCCGGGTGTCGTCCTCGTCGCGGATCTCCACCACTCGTCCCGGGACCGCTAGACACATAGCTAGTACTCCTTCCGTTACGGGAGACGGGCCGCGACGGCCAGTTGCCCAAGTGCGATACCGGCATCCGTCGGCGGAACCCGCCGATGCCGCAACACGACGAAGCCGGCCGCCGCCAATCCCCGACCACTTGCCTCCAGCAACAACTTGTTCACGAACACCCCGCCGGACAACGCGACGGTGTTGATCCCCCGCTCGTCCCTGATCCGCTGCGCCGTCCGCACCATCAGGTCAGCCAGCCCGAGGTGAAAGCGCAGGCTGATCACTTCCGCACCGACGCCGTCCAGCACATCCCGCACTACGGCGCGCAGCAGCTCCCCTGGCTCTTCGAACTCGAAGCCGTAAGCACCTCCGTCTCCGGCGGCGACCCCCTCGAGCTCGATGGCGGCTTGTGCCTCGTAGCCGGCCCGGTGGCAGACGCCCGCGAGAGACGAGACCGCATCGAAAAACCTGCCCATGCTAGAGGTGGGCGCACAGGCCAGGTTGCGGGCCAGCTGGGCTTCGAGCAGCGCCAATTCCCCGTCGGAACACGCTTGTACAGCGGGAAGCCTGGCGTCCCAGGGGATGCCGGCTGCGAACAGATGAGCCAAGGCCATTCGGCAGGGATTCTGTACGCCGGCGTCGCCGCCAGGAAGGGGGACGTAGGCGAGGTGAGTGAAACGCTCGAAGGACTCATAGCTGGTGAGCAGGACTTCGCCGCCCCAGATGGCGCCGTCGTCGCCGTAGCCGGTGCCGTCGAAGGCGAAGCCGATGACGGGCGGGCCTTCATACGAGTGCTCGGCCAGCACCGAGGCGAGGTGGGCGTGGTGATGCTGTACGTCGATGACCGGGCGCCCGGCCGCGTGGAGTTCCGCCCATTGGCGGGACCGGTACGCCGGGTGCTTGTCGACGACGAGCACCTCTGGGCGTACACCGGTGAGCAGTTCCAAGTGCTCCTCAGCCTTGGCGAAGGCGTCGAGCGTGGCCAGATCGTCCATGTCGCCGATGTGCCCGGACAGCCAGGCATAGCGGCCGTCGCCCAAGCAGAAGGTGTTCTTCAGGTCACCGCCGACGGCGAGCGCGGGCCGGACCGGTGTCGCCAGGTTGATCGGGTACGGCGCATAGCCGCGCGACCGGCGTACCGGCAACTCCGCACCATCGACGACGCGTACCACCGAGTCGTCGCACGGGACGTGGATCGGGCGGTCGTGGCCGAGCCAGGCATCGGCCAGCGGGGCGAGTCGCACCAAGGCATCCGAGTCGTCCACCACGATCGGCTCGCCCGACACGTTGCCGCTCGTCATCACCAGGACCGTCGGCCCGGGCTGGTCGAACAGCAACCGGTGCAGGGGCGTGTACGGCAACATCACCCCGAGCTCCGGATTGCCCGGCGCAACGACCGAGGAGACCGCCGGGCACGCCGACCGCCGAAGGAGCACGATCGGCCGCTGGTAGCCGGTCAGCAACGCCTCTTCCTCCGCGGACACCTCAGCGATGCACCGCGCTGTAGCCAGGTCGGCCGCCATCACGGCGAACGGTTTGTCACCCCGATCCTTCCGTTTGCGCAAGGTCGCGACCGCGTCGGCATCCGACGCATCGCAGACCAGGTGGAACCCGCCGATCCCTTTGACGGCGAGGATCGCGCCCGCCACCAGCAACTGATGAGCAGCCGCCAACGCGTCCTCGTCGTACGAGGAACGAGCGCCGGGCTGGGTGAAAGTCAGCCGCGGCCCGCACGACGGACAGGCGATCGGCTGCGCATGGAAGCGCCGGTCACCGGGGTCGGCGTACTCGTCCGAGCAGTCGGGGCAGAGGGGAAAGCCGGCCATGGTGGTAGCCGGGCGGTCGTAGGGCAGTCCGGTGATGATCGTGAAGCGCGGTCCGCAGTTCGTGCACGTGATGAACGGATGCCGATACCGCCGGTCGGCCGGATCGGCGAACTCCGCCAGGCAATCGTTGCAAGTGGCAACATCCGGCGAGACGAGGGTGCGGCCCGCCCCGGCCGTGGAGTCCTGGATGACAAAGGCGGTGCCACCCCGTGCCGGCATCTCCTCGTGATCCACGGACGCCACCACGGCCAGTGGCGGAGCATCTGTCCCGACCCGTACGCCGAACGCCGCCACCGCGTCGCGCGAACCCTCGACCTCGGCGATCACCCCGGAAGCGTCGTTGCAGACCTGACCCGACAGTCCCAGCTCCCGCGCGAGGGCGTAGACGAACGGCCGGAAGCCGACGCCCTGAACCACCCCGGATACCGTGATCCGGGCGCGCACACGGGAAACCGGAACGGCCGTGACACCCACCACCAGTGGATTGTTTGGTCAGGTACGGCGACGTACGGGCCGATCGCGATGGCGAATTCGGTCATGAACGGACTCTTCGCACAGTAGCCCCGCGCGGCACGCTCCACCAGAGTCCGGAAATACCGGACCGGAAACAATGGAATTCAATCGCCCGGCGGTGACCCGAAGATCGCGTGCACCCGGCGAAGGTCGCGCAAGCGCGGTTCGGTGACGCCACTGAGCCAGCGGCTGACGGTCCGGACCGAGACGCCGATCCGCTGCGCGGCGGCTTGCTGCGACAGCCCCTGGCGACGCAGTACTGCGGTGAGCCAGTCGGCGAACGGCTCCTCGCCCACGCGCGTCGCAGTCCCGAGTCCCCGGCTCGCGGCGCCGTGCAGGACCTCGACCTCCACCCCGTCAGGGAAGAGCCGCACGGTCACGTCGAATACGCCCTCCGCAGGGCCGGCCGCGGCGAGCAGCGCGCTGGTGATCGCGTTGTACAGCGCCCGGCTCTCCACCGGCTCGAGCTCGACCGGCTCCAGCGCTTCGCGGACGAACAGTTCGGCGTCCGGAAGCGCGCCCGGCCGGGCCGGGAAGGTGTGGGTGACGACGACCACCGGCGAGATGAACAGGCCGCTGTCGGCGCCGCCCGGCAGGGGATCGTCGGACATCTCGGCACAGGCTCTCAGAATGCGTCGGCCTTCTAGCGTTATGGCAACGGTAGCCGTCCACAAGACAGGCGTCGATGACACGACTCAGTAGACCAATCCATTACTTGTAGCTTAGGCTTACCTAAGCCACAAAGAAGGTCCGGGAATCCCCGAATCCCGGATTTCCAGAAAGCCCCATTAATACCCGACACAAGTGTCTGTTCGAGTGCGGATTCCGGACGTACCGTCCGAAGAAGGATCCCCAGCCTTCCGAAGGAGGCGCTCGGACGATGTCGATGACTCTGGAACCGGAACAGGCGCAGGAAACCGCCGACGAGGGCGTGGTCCACATCCTCTGGATGAACGGCGGACTGAGCTGCGACGGCGACTCCGTCGCCCTGACGGCAGCGACCCAGCCGAGTATCGAGGAGATCGTCCTGGGCGCGTTGCCGGGACTGCCGAAGATCGCGGTGCACTGGCCGCTGATCGACTTCGAGTGCGGCCCGGAGACCGGCGCCGACAACTTCATCGAGTGGTGGCACAAAGCCGACCGCGGTGAACTCGAACCCTTCGTCCTGGTGGTGGAGGGATCTATCCCGAACGAGGCGATCAAGTCCGAGGGGTACTGGGCCGGCTTCGGCAACAATCCGGCGACCGGGCAACCGATGAAGACGTCGGAGTGGCTCGACCGGTTGGCGCCCAAGGCAACCGCTGTCGTTGCCGTCGGCACCTGCGCGGCCTACGGCGGGATCCACGCGATGGCAGGGAATCCGACCGGCGCGATGGGAGTGCCGGACTATCTCGGCTGGAGCTGGAAGTCGAAGGCCGGACTGCCGATCGTCTGCGTGCCGGGCTGCCCGATCCACCCCGACAACCTGTCCGAGACGCTCGTCTACCTGCTCTACCAGGTGGCCGGCCAGGCCCCGATGATCCCGCTCGACGCCGAACTGCGACCGCAATGGCTGTTCGGCGCGACCGTGCACGAGGGCTGCGACCGCGCCGGGTACTACGAACAGGGCGACTTCGCCAAGGAGTACGGCTCCCCCAAGTGCCTGGTGAAACTCGGCTGCTGGGGTCCGGTGGTCAACTGCAACGTGCCTAAACGCGGCTGGATCAACGGCGTCGGCGGCTGCCCGAACGTGGGCGGTATCTGTATCGCCTGCACGATGCCGGGGTTCCCGGACAAGTTCATGCCGTTCATGGACGAACCGCCGGGCAGCAAGGTCTCCGTCGCAGCGAGCACGGTCTACGGCACCGTCATCCGGCGGCTGCGCAAGATCACCCAGAACACCGCGAACAAAGAACCCAAGTGGCGGCATAAGGGCTCGACCCTGACCACCGGCTACGAGAAGGTAATCCAGCCATGACCACAACGGAACCGAAGCTCGGCCAGCACCTGGAACCCGACGCCGGCAAGGACTCCGACGTCGTCGAGATGGCCTGGGACCCGATCACCAGGATCGTCGGCAGCCTCGGCATCTACGCCAAGGTCAACTTCAAGAACAAGACCGTCGAGGAGTGCCACAGCACTTCGTCGATCTTCCGCGGCTACAGCATCTTCATGAAGGGCAAGGACCCGCGCGACGCGCACTTCATCACCAGCCGGATCTGCGGCATCTGTGGTGACAACCACGCCACCTGCTCGGTCTACGCGCAGAACATGGCGTACGGCGTCGCGCCGCCGCATCTCGGCGAGTGGATCGTGAACCTCGGCGAAGCCGCGGAGTACATGTTCGACCACAACATCTTCCAGGAGAACCTGGTCGGGGTGGACTACTGCGAGCGGATGGTCAAGGAGACCAACCCGGGTGTGCTCGAGCTGGCGAACCGGACCGAGGCGCCGCACGCGGGCGACCACGGGTACAAGACCATCGGCGACATCATGCGCTCGCTCAACCCGCTCGAGGGCGACTTCTACCGCGAGGCGCTGCACGTCAGCCGGTACACGCGGGAGATGTTCTGCCTGATGGAGGGCCGGCACGTCCACCCGTCGACGCTGTATCCCGGTGGGGTCGGCACGGTCGCGACGATCCAGCTCTTCACCGACTACCTGACCCGGCTGATGCGCTACATCGAGTTCATGAAGAAGGTCGTACCGCTGCACGACGACCTGTTCGACTTCTTCTACGAGGCGCTGCCGGGCTACGAGCACGTCGGCGAGCGGCGCATCCTGCTCGGCTGCTGGGGCAGTCTGCAGGACCCGGCGATCTGCGACTTCAACTACAAGACCATGGATGCCTGGGGCAAGCGGATGTTCGTCACCCCCGGCGTCGTGGTGGACGGCAAGCTGGTCACCAACAACCTGGTCGACATCAACCTCGGCCTGCGGATCCTGCTCGGCAGCTCGTTCTACGACGACTGGGCCGACGGCAGCCACGAGAAGTTCGTCGACAAGGACCCGCTGGGCAACCCGATCGACGTCCGGCACCCGTGGAACCAGCACACCATCCCGAAACCGCAGAAGCGCGACTTCGCGAACGCCTACAGCTGGACGATGTCGCCGCGCTGGTTCGACGGCAAGGACCACCTCGCGCTCGACACCGGCGGCGGCCCCATCGCGCGGCTCTGGTCGACGGCGCTGTCCGGCCTGGTCAACACCGACTATGTCCAGGCGACCGGCCACAGCGTGAAGATCCAGCTCCCACGGACGGCACTGAAGCCGGCCACGGAGTACGAGTGGAAGATCCCGCAGTGGAGCAACGCGCTCGAGCGCAACCGCGCGCGGACCTACTTCCAGGCGTACGCCGCGGCGCTGGCGCTGCACTTCTGCGAGAAGGCGATGGCCGAGGTCAGGGCCGGCCGGACCGAGACGTGGACGCCGTTCAAGGTGCCGGACAACGCCATCTCCTGCGGCTTCACCGAGGCCGTCCGGGGTGTGCTCTCGCACCACATGGTGATCCGCGACGGCAAGATCGCGAACTACCACCCGTACCCGCCGACGCCGTGGAACGGGAGCGTCCGGGACACCTACGGCACCCCCGGCCCGTACGAGGACGCCGTCCAGAACACGCCGATCTTCGAGGAGAACCCACCGGATCGGTTCAAGGGTATCGACATCATGCGCGCGGTCCGCAGCTTCGACCCGTGCCTGCCCTGTGGGGTCCACATGTTCGTCGGCAACGGGAAAGAGAAGACCCACCTGCACTCACCCACCCTCGCGGTCAAGCCCTACTGAGATGGACCGCCATGACGTCGCCGCCTTGAGCGAACGGATCGATGTGTTGCTGGACGAAGTTCAGCGGCGGGCCGAACCGGAAGTGACGGACAAGGTCGAAGAGCTGGTCCGCGCCGTGTTGTCTCTGCACGGCGCGGGTCTGGAACAACTGCTCGCCCGCCTCGACGAGCACCAGGTCAGAGGCGTCCTCGAAGACGACCTCGTCGCCGGGATGCTGTTGCTGCACGACCTGCATCCCGATGACGTGGCGACCCGGATCCAGGCGGCGCTGGACAGCGTCCGCCCGTACCTCGGGTCACATGCCGGCGGCATCGACTACCTCGGTATCGATGACGAAGGCATCGTGCACCTCCGCCTGCAGGGAAGCTGCGAAGGCTGTCCCGGGTCGACGGCGACAGTGCGTCTGACGGTGGAGAACGCCGTTCTCGACGCCGCTCCCGAGGCAGTCGCCGTCGATGTGGAGGGCATGGTCGCGGCCAAGAAGCAGAACCTGCTGACGATCGAGCCGTTCCGCCCGAAGGAGACCAGCGAGGGCTGGCACAAGCTCGACCTCGTGACGGCTCCGGGGCAGATGCAGAAGCTGGTCGTTGCCGATCTGGAGATGTTGGTGGCGAATCTCGCGGGCACGTTCTTTGCCTATCGCAACAACTGCCCGACTTGCTCATCCGCGCTGCAGCATGGCGAACTGACGGGCGACCAGCTCACCTGCCCGCGCTGCACTGCCGTGTACGACGTACGCCTGGCCGGCCGTGCGCTCGCACCCGTCGGGGCTCCGGCGCTGGAGGCCTTGCCACTGCTCCCCGACGACACCGGCTGGAAGGTCGCCGTCCCGAGAAGGCAACCCGCGTGAGGACCTCCTCGAACTTGCGCGCGCTAGCCCGGGACAAGCCGCTCCCGAGCCGGGCGCCCGGACCCGGCGCTGGCTCAGGAGCGGTGGTCGATCCGGTGGCAGTCCTGCGCGGCTTCACGGGTGGGGTGCGGCAGCAGTTGGCGCCCGGCGAGCAGTGCGAGATGTGCGCCGTACCGATCGGGCCGCAACACCCGCACATCGCGGACGTACCGGATCATCGACTGCTCTGCACCTGCCGTCCGTGTTACCTGCTGTTCAACGCTGAGGCCGCGTCGCGCGGGCACTATCGCGCGGTACCGGAGGAGTACAGGTTCAATCGGGGCTTCTCGATGTCGGCGGCGCAGTGGGAGTCGCTCGGGATCCCGGTGAACCTGGCATTCCTCTTTCATCAGACCGACCAGGACAAGAACGTCGCGTTCTACCCGAGCCCGGGCGGCCCGACCGAGTCGCTGCTCGATCTGGCCAGCTGGGACGAGGTGGTGGCGGCCGATCCGCTGCTGGGCAAGCTGATTCCGGATGTCGAGGCGGTGCTGCTCCGGCGCCTCGACGACGGCTTCGAGTGCTATCTGGTGCCGATCGACTCCTGCTATGAACTCGTCGGCCTCGTTCGGCAGTACTGGGAAGGCTTTGCGGGCGGCGAGGAGGTCTGGGGACGGATCGACTCGTTCTTCGCCGGGGTGAAGGAGCGCTGCCGTGGCTGACCTCGACTTCACCTGCACGGGCGCAGATGCCGATCGGTACGCCGCGACGCCGACCGTCTTGCTGCACCTGCACATCACCGAGACGACCGGTACGCCGGTGCACGCGCTGGCCCTGCGGTGCCAGATCAGGATCGAGCCGATCCGCCGGCGGTACTCCGATGAGGAGGGCGACGCGTTGGCCGATCTCTTCGGTGATCGGGCCCGGTGGGGTGAGACGCTGAAGCCGTTGCAACTGGCCTTCGTCGCGCAGATGGTGCCGGGGTTCACGGGCTCGACGGACGTGGACCTGGCGCTTCCGTGCAGCTACGACTTCGACGTCGCCGCGAACAAGTACCTCTATGCGGTCCGCGAAGGCGGGGTGCCGTTGCTACTGCTGTTCAACGGGACGATCTTCACGGGGCGCGCGGGGACACTGTCGGTGACTCCGGTTGCGTGGCAGAAGGAGACCTCGTTCGCGCTGCCCGTGCCGGTGTGGCGGGAGGCGATGGATCAGCACTTCCCCGGCGCAGCGTGGTTGAAATTGCGGCGGGAGACGTTCGACAAGCTCTATGACTACCGGGCGCGGGAGGCCTTACCTGGTTGGGACGACGCGATCGAGCGGCTACTGAAGGAGCTGTCGTCGAAGGAGGAGGTCGAATGAGTTCCTTCGACAGCATCCAGGGCGTGGCGGACGCGCTGTTGTTCGAGGGGTATGTGCTGTATCCCTATCGGGCATCGAACAGCAAGAACCAGGTACGGTGGCAGTTCGGGGTGCTGATGCCGCCCGGGTACGCCGATCCGTCGGAGCGGACCTGGTCACAGACCGAGTGTCTGCTCGACGGCGGCGCGGCCGAACTGACCGTGCGGATCCGCTTCCTGCAGGCGCAGCGGCGTGACGTTCTGAATGCTTCCGGGGTCGAGGTCGACTCGCTGCAGACGGAGGACGCGTCGTACGTGCCCTGGGACGAGGCGGTCGAGCAACACGTCGACCTGACCGTGAACCTCGACGAACTGCCCTGCGAGCGCACTTTCGAAGTTGCCGGCGGCACCGAATTGGAGGCTGCGGGCAACGGATTCCTGCGGCGGACGCGGGAGACGTTGAGCGGCGGGCTGAGCTTGAGTGCGGAGACACTGCCAGGACCGTACGGCGTGGTTCGGCTCCGTCTTCACCTGCAGAACACCAGTTCGGCGGATGCCGGGAGCACGGCTGCCGGACGGCCCGAGGCCGTCCGCTCCTCCGCGCTGCGCCATGCTCTCATCGCCCACCACCTACTGGTTGCCGTTGCCGGTGCCCGGTTCATCTCTTTGCTCGAGCCGCCCGAGTGGGCGACTGGCTACGTCGCCGCGTGCGAGAACGTCGGGATCTTTCCGGTGTTGGCCGGCGATCTGTTGCTCTCGTCACCGATCATTCTTTACGACCACCCGGAGATCGCGGCGGAATCGCAGGGAGATCTGTTCGATGCCACGGAGATCGACGAGATCCTCAGCCTCCGGACGATGACCTTGACGGAGGCGGAGAAGCGCGAGGTCCGCGGAACCGATCCGCGCGCGGCCGCGATGCTCGAGCGGGTCGACTCGATGCCGCAGGAGATCCTGGATCGGCTGCACGGCACGGTTCGCTATCTGCGCAAGGTGACCGCGCCCGAGCCGGCTCCGTCCGATGCGCCCTGGTGGGATCCGGGCAACGACGCGACCGTGGACCCCGAGTCGGACACCGTGGTGGTCGGCGGGGTTGCCGTTGGCAACGGAGTACGGGTTCGGTTGCGGCCCGGGGTACGGCGGGCCGATGCGCAGGACATGTTCCTCGCGGACCGGATCGGGACGGTGGTCGCCGTGTTGTCCGATGTGGATGGCGAGACGCATCTCGCCGTCGCGCTGGATGGCGAGGAGGGTGAGGTGCAGCGGTCGCACGGGCGCTACCTCTACTTCAGTCCCGACGAGATCGAACCACTGGTGGGTGCGGGATGATCCTCGTCGCCGGGCTGGGCAACATGTTCTGCAGCGATGACGCCTTCGGGGTCTCGGTGATCGCCGAGCTGGCCAAGCAGTCCTGGCCGGACCACGTCGAGGTTCAGGATTTCGGCATCCGTGGCATCCACCTCGCCTACCAGCTGCTCGAGCCGTACGAGCTCGTAGTACTGGTCGACGCCGTCCAGCGCGGCGGTCCGCCGGGGACCGTCTATGTGGTGGAGGCCGAACCCGACCCCGAACCCGGGCCAGAAGTCAGCATGGACGCCCACGATCTCGGGCCGGACGCCGTGCTCTCGCTTGTGCCGCGACTTGGTGGGACCTTGGGGAAGGTGGTGGTGGTCGGCTGCGAGCCCGCCGACATCGGCACCGGCATCGGGCTCACCCCGGCAGTGCAGGACGCGGTGCAGACCGCGGCTCGACTGGTGACCGACCTGGTCGTCGGACAGAGAGTCAGAGAAGGGACATCGTGATGCGCTGGGTCATCATCGCAATCGTGCTGCTGGTCGTGATCGGGTTCGTGTACTTCGGGCTGCCCGACCTCCGCCGGTATCTGCGCATCAGGGCCATGTAGGCGCCTGTGTGTCTCGGCATCCCGGGCCGCATCGTCGCTACGACGCCAGGCCTCGACCTCGGACAGGTCGAGGTCGCCGGGGTCGTGCGCGAGATCAACCTGGCACTGCTCGACGGACCGTTCGTGCCGGGCGAGTACATCTTGATCCACAGCGGTTTCGCGCTCGAACGGATGTCACCCGAACGCGCCGCCGACGCGCTCGCCTTCTTCGGCGGTGAGTGATTGATGATCTCCGGACCGATCCTCTTCGTCCGGTATGCGCTGGCGCCCAACCTGCTCGGGTACTGCGGTCCGGCTGACTGCGACTCCTTGCTGGCCTACGGATCCAGCGGCGAGGTGGATGACGGGTTGCGCGAGCGTGCCCGCCAGTTCGAAGGCGCCTGGCCGTATCTGGAGATGATCGCCGCGACGGCCGGTCTGAAAGACCCACTCGACCACCGCGTCGTGGAGGCATACTGGCTCGGCAACGCCCTGCTCGACGATGTCGGCCCGCGGCTGAACGCGCACGGCATGCCACACCACAGCTACCAGGTCTTCTGCTGCTACCCCTGGGCCGATCTGCTCGGTGACGAACGCACTGGCAAGCAAGCCCTGCACGTCCTGGACCAATGCCGGATCCGCTGGGGCCGGGTGATCGCCGACGTGGGCACCCACGTCCTGGTCGAGTCCCGGCCCCTTACCTGGGACGGCCGCGCCCTCTCCCTCGGCACACTCCGCAAGGAAACAGTGATCCGCGGCACCGACGGCCTCGACCTACTCGGCCCGCTCTCCCCGGGCGACTGGGTCACCCTGCACTGGCAATGGATCTGCGACCGCATCGACCTCCGCCGAGTCACCGCCCTCCGCCACTATTCGGCGTACCACCTGAACCTCACCAACAACCGGCTCACCCACGTTTAACCAAGGGCGGTCAACTGTGGTGGGTGGCCACGCGCGTTGGTACGTCGGGGCCGAGGATCCAGTTGCCCGTCACCGGGGTGGCGGAGCTGGGGCGCAGGAGTGGGGTCGGCTGGTCCGGGGTCCATTGGGTGGGGTCCTCGGTGAGGCCGAGGAGGTAGGTGACTGTGCAGTCGAGGGCGACGGCGAGCTCCGGGAGGCGGACGACGTCCACGCCGGCGCCGTGCTCGAAGCTGCTGAGGGTCTTGTTCGTCGTCCGGATCCCCCGGCGGGCCAGGCGGCTGACCACCTGTTTCTGGGTGAGGCCGAGCTCGACCCGGCGGGCACGCAGCCGGTGCGTGAGGATCAAATGCCGATCGATGGCCAGATCGCCTTGGTCGATGAACATGGGGCCTCCCCTCGCCACGATCCTCCCGGTCCGGAAGTCCGTCAATCACGGACAGGGGAAGAATTCAGGTCATCTCGGCGAGCGCGTGCACGGTGTACCGGGCGAAGTTGAAGACCGGCGCCCGGCCGAGCAATCGCTCGAACTCCTCGTGCGAATCGACCTCGTAGATCCACGCGCCGCCGTGCGAGCCGACCACGTGGTAGCGCGCCAGCACTTTGCCCTCGCGCTGCAGGCGTTCGCCGTACTCCGGCATGGCGCCGACCGCCCTCGCCATCTCGGGCGAGAGCAGGCTCAGCTCCATCTGCCACAGCACGAGAAACTTCATGAGCGCAGGTGCAACCGGCGAGCGGCCTCGGCGATCGAGCCGGAGACCGAGGGGTAGACGGTGAACGACTGGGCCATCTGGTCGACCGTCAGGCGCGCGGCGACGGCCAGCGCGATCGGGTGGATCAGCTCGCTCGCTCGCGGCGCCACGACCACGCCGCCGACGATGATGCCCGTGTTCGGCAGGCAGAAGAGCTTCACGAAACCGTCGCGGACACCCTGCATCTTGGCCCGCGCGTTGTCCGCGAGCGGCACCTTGACGACCATCGCAGTACTGCCGCCGGCGTCCAGTACCGCCTGGGTGAGGCCGACGGTGGCGATCTCGGGAGCGGTGAAGACGTTCGAGGAGACGGTCGACTGGTTCAGCGGGGCCACCGCGTCGCCCAGCGCGTGGGACATCGCGATCCGGCCCTGCATGGCCGCCACCGAGGCGAGCATCAGCACGCCGGTACAGTCGCCGGCGGCATACACGCCTCGCGCGCTCGTCCGGGACACCCGGTCGACCGTGACGAAGCCGCCGTCGCCCAGCGACACGCCCGACTCGACGAGGCCCATGTCCTCGGTGTTCGGCAGCGATCCGACCGCGAGCAGCGCGTGCGAGCCCTCGACGGTCCGGCCGTCGGTCAGCGTGACCACGACACCGTCGCCCTGCCGCTTCACCGACTCGGCGCGGGACTTGCCCAGAACGGTCATCCCGCGCCGCCGGAAGACCTCTTCCAGGACCTCGGCGGCGTCCTTGTCCTCGCCCGGCAGCACCCGGTCCCGGGAGGAGACGAGCACCACGTCGCTGCCAAGCGCGTCGTACGCGCTGGCGAATTCGGCGCCGGTGACACCGGACCCGACCACGATCAGGCGCTCGGGCAGCTCATTGAGCTCGTAGACCTGCTCCCAGGTCAGGATCCGCTCGCCGTCGGGCTCGGAGCCCTTGAGGATGCGCGGCCTTGCGCCAGTGGCGATCAGGACGACGTCGGCGTCCAGCCGCTCGTCGCCGACCACCACGGTCTCCGGGCCCTCGATGCGGCCGCGGCCGCTGATCACCCGGATCTTGTCGTCGGCCAGCCGGCGGCTGATCCCCTCCGACTGGGCCGTCGCCAGCGCCTTGACGCGCTTGTTGACGACGGACAGGTCGACACGCACGGAGTTCGCCGGATCGTCGTCGCCGTCCTCGAGCCGTACCCCGAGCTGGCCCGCCTCCTCGACCTCCGTCATCACCTCCGCCGTGGCGATCAGGGTCTTGCTCGGGACACAGTCGGTGAGCACAGCGGAACCACCGATCCCGTCGGAGTCGACGACCGTCACCTCCGCCCCTAGTTGGGCGGCTGCACTAGCCGCTTCGTACCCGCCTGGACCGCCACCGATGATCACAACTCGCGCCACGAGACGCCATTGTTCCGTATCCTGTGATCTCGTGACCCTGTACGCCGCGTTTGCATCGAATCTGGACCCGAACTTGATGTCCGAGCGCTGCCCGTACTCCCCCCTGCGCGGGACCGGGTGGATCGTCGGCTGGCGCCTCACCTTCGGGGGTGAGGAACTCGGCTGGGAAGGCTCGATGGCGACCGTCGTCGAGGACCCCAGCGACCCGACGAACCAGGTTTTCGTCGCCCTGTACGACGTCAGCCCGCAGGATATCGAGCGGCTGGACGAGTGGGAGTTCATCGACCAGGGCGTCTACCGCAAGATCCAGGTCCGGGTACAGACCCTGGACGGCGAGCAGCTGGCCTGGATGTACGTCCTGAACGCCTATGAGGGCGGCCTGCCCTCCGCGCGCTACCTGGGCATCCTCGCCGAGGCAGCCGAGGCCGCCGGCGCGCCGGACGACTACGTCGCAGACCTCCGCGCCCGCCCCTGCCAGTCCTCCGGCCACTGACCCTTACGTCCGAAGATGTCGAGGGACGTCACCGCCACTTCTTCGGACGTAAGCAGCAGCGTGGGCAGTTAAAGTGCGGTGGTGACCGTCAACGATGCCGTTCTGATCCGTACCGCTGCCCAGGCCTGGCTCGCCGAGGACCCTGATCCCGACACGCGCGCCGAGCTCCAGGAGTTGCTGGCCGCGGGCGCCTCGGCCGACGCCGAGCTGGCCGACCGGTTCGCCGGCACCCTCGAATTCGGTACTGCGGGCCTGCGTGGCGCCGTCGGAGCCGGATCGAACCGGATGAACCGGGTCGTCGTGATCCGCGCCGCGGCCGGGCTGGCGGCGTACCTGAAGGCCAACGGGCTGACCGACGGGCCGGTACTGATCGGGTACGACGCTCGGCACAAGTCGGACGTGTTCGCCGAGGACACCGCCGCCGTGATCCAGGGCGCCGGGCTGGACGCGGTGCTGCTGGACCGGCCGACGCCGACGCCGGTGGTGGCCTTCGGGATCCGGCACCTGAAAGCGGTTGCCGGCGTGGTGGTCACCGCCTCGCACAATCCGCCGCAGGACAACGGGTACAAGGTCTATCTCGGGGACGGGTCGCAGATCGTGCCGCCGGCCGACAGCGAGATCGCCGCGGCCATCGATGCGGTTGGGCCGCTGGCGTCCGTACCGCGCGGGGATGACTGGCAGACCGCGGGTGACGACCTGCTGGACGCCTATCTCGACCGGATCGCCACGCTGGTACCGGCTGATGCTCCTCGTGAGCTGAACGTCGCCTACACGCCGCTGCACGGGGTCGGGCGGCTGCTGGCCGAGGCTGCGGTCGAGCGCGCGGGGTTCGCAGTACCGGCTGTGGTGGCGTCGCAGGCGGATCCGGATCCGGACTTCCCGACGGTGTCGTTCCCGAACCCGGAGGAGCCTGGCGCGATCGACGCCGCGCTGGAGCTGGCGCGGTCGGTCGGTGCGGATCTCGCTGTCGCCAACGATCCGGATGCGGACCGGTGCGCTGTCGCAGTACCGGATCCTACGGCGGATGGTGGCTGGCGGATGTTGCGCGGGGATGAGCTGGGGTCGCTGCTCGGCGAGTTCCTGCTGTCGTCGCGGCCGGCCGGGGTGGCGGCCTGCTCGATCGTGTCGTCGTCGCTGCTGGGGAAGATCGCGGCGGCGTACGGGGTCGGGTACGTCGACACGCTGACCGGGTTCAAGTGGATCGGGCGGGTGCCGGAGCTGGTCTTCGGGTACGAGGAGGCGCTCGGGTACTGCGTGGATCCGGGCGCGGTGAAGGACAAGGACGGCATCTCGACGCTGGTCCGCGTCCTCCAGCTGGCCGCCGGCGCCAAGGCTGAGGGCCGCACGCTGCTGGACCTCCTCGACGACCTGGCCAAGACCTACGGCCTGCACGCCACCGACCAATTGGCTGTCCGGGTAGAAGACCTGACCCTGATCACCGCAGCCATGGACCGCCTCCGCGCCACCCCACCCACGACCCTCGGCGGCCACTCAGTAGATCGGGTGGACGACCTGAGCGAAGGCTCAGAGTCCCTGCCCCCCACCGACGGCCTCCGCTACACCCTCTCGGCAGGCGCCCGGGTAGTAGTCCGCCCCTCCGGCACCGAACCCAAAATCAAGTGCTACCTCGAGGTCGTCATCCCGGTCACCGGCGACGACGTCCCCGCGGCCCGCCTCCAGGCAACCACCGAGCTCGCCGCGATCAAAGCAGACCTGGCCACCGCAGCAGGCATCTGATCAAGCGAACAACTGACTGAGGGCCCTCGAAGTAGGCGGTTTCAAGGGGTCGTTGCAACACCGCCTTGGTTTCTAGGTGGTGAGTAGATCACGCAAGCGCTCGGCTGGGGTGTCCCAGTCGAGTGTTTTGCGTGGTCGGGCGTTGAGTTCTTGGGCGACGT
>NZ_JAAGLV010000021.1 GCF_010548305.1 Streptomyces sp. SID13031 | reverse complement strand
AGAAATCCCCACGCAGCCTCCGCCGCTCACTCCTAATACCGGCTGAGTGCCTTCCTCGACCCCCATCCCACGGCCGACCCATCCCGATCCGCCTACTCCCGCCGGTGGCCTGGCCCGTCTGAGGGGTCGACCCCTCAGAGTGTGGGTTGCCCCGCCGGATTCCGAGGGGGCAACCCACCGTCTGAGGGGTGGACTCGCGGAACCAGCCATAGCGGCGCACACCGTTCGGGAGCAGCCGGCGAGCCATAGTGGCGCCGTGGATGAGATCTCCTTGTCGGTTCCGCGTTATCGCCGAGATGTCGGAGTCGTCGCGCCTGTCGAAGGTGGAACGGTTCGCATCGAGTTGGTCGACGGCGTTATCGAGATACTCGGCGATCCTGCTGGGCTTCGCGATCTGGCGCGCTGGTGTCTCTCCCAATCCGACGCATCGGCACCGGACGGGAGTCACATGCATCTTGATCCCGGATACGGCGCACAGAAGCGGAATCGATTCCGCTTCTGTGCGGTGAGCGCGGTCTGCGGGTCCGTATGTGTCTTGCAGTGGGGCCCATTCCGTCTTACCGGGATCCAATCAGAGGTTGATCGTGGGTGTGGGGCACCCAGGAAGAGTCACCCTTCCGCGGGTGGCTCGGTGAACCTTGACTGGGTGGTGACAACAACACCGGGAGAAGGAACTCACTTGAGCATCGTGATCGTTACTGGGGGCAGCCGAGGTATTGGGGCTGCTACTGCAGTTGCCTGTGCGGGGCGTGGCATGGGCGTCATCCTTACCTACAACAGCAATCCGGGCTCCGCCGAAGGGGTGGTCAAGGAGATCGTTGCGGGCGGCGGTACGGCGGTGGCGTTGAAGTTGGATGTGTCGGACAGCTCCTCCTTTGCGGCATTCGCTGACACCGTTCGGACGGAGTTGAAGGCGACGTGGGGTCGGGTCGACTTCGACTACTTGGTGAACAACGCCGGGTACGGGCTTTACAACCCGATTGCCACGGTCACCGAGGAGGAGTTCGACGGGTTATTCAATGTGCATCTCAAGGGGCCGTTCTTTCTTACTCAGGCGCTGCTGCCGTTGATTGCGGACGGCGGGCAGATCGTCAACATGGTCAGCGCGACGAGCCGGGTGGCGACCATCGGGGTCGCGCCTTATGCCAGCTTCAAAGGTGGGCTCGAGGTGCTGACGCGGTATATGGCCAAGGAGTTCGGTGAGCGGCGGATCAGGGCCAACTCGATTGCGCCTGGCGCGATTCGCACCGAGCTCGGTGGTGGGCTGACCGATGAGTTCGAGGCTTTGCTGGCCTCGCAGACGGCGCTCGGTCGCGTCGGTGAGCCGGCTGAGGTTGGTAGCGTCGTCGCCAGTCTGCTTTCCGACGAGAATCGCTGGGTCAATGCGCAGTCCATCGAGGTCACGGGCGGCTTCAACATCTAGTGATCGGCGAAACCACCATGCTCGACCACGTCTTCATCTCAGTGAGCGACCTCGATCGCTCGATCGCTTTCTACACAAGAGCCCTGGCGCCGCTCGTCTACAAGAGCTGGCAGCACTGATTACTGCTGTGCTGCATCGCCGAACCACTTGGCCAGGTGGATTTGCAGGTCTTGCTGGTCTTCGCCGAGCCAGGTGACGTGGCCGTCTGGGCGGAGCAGGGCTGCAGGGGCGGCCAGATCTTCGCTGACGTCGACGACATGGTCGACCCGATCTGCCCAGCCCTCGACGGAGAGTTTGCCGGTCTGGTCGAGGAGTAGGCCGCGGCCGGCGTGCATCAGGCCGTACAGGTGGCCCTGTTTCAGGGGTACGTCTTTCAGGCGGCGGCCAAGCAGGTCGGGGCCGTCGCCGAAGTCGTACCGGATGTCGACCGACATGATCATCTGGGTCAGGTAGCGGTTCACCTCGTCGAAGTCCATCAGATCTGTCACCAGGCGGCGGACCGCCTGCGCGCCCGGTTCGGTGGACATGAGAACCCCTTGGGCCTGGGTGTTGTCCAGGACGCTGGCGGCGACCGGGTGCCGCTCGGCGTGGTAACTGTCGAGCAGCCCTTCCGGCGCCCAGCCGTTGACCGCGGCGGCCAGTTTCCAGCCGAGGTTGAACGCGTCCTGGATCCCGAGGTTGAGCCCCTGCCCGCCGATCGGGGGATGGACGTGCGCCGCGTCGCCGGCCAGCAACACCCTGCCGGTCCTGTACTGCTCCACGAGCCGCGTGGCGTCGCTGAAGCGCGACGTCCAGCTCGGGGAATGCGCCCCGAAGTCAGTGCCGGCAGTGGCGACCAACTGCTTCTTGATCTCCTCGATGGTCGGTGGGATCCGGGGGTTCTCCGACACGCCATCGGCCGGTACGACGACGCGGAACATCCCGTCCCCGACCGGCCCCGCGCCGAACCACAGCTGGGTCTTGCGGACCTCGGTCATCACCTCGGTGATGGTCTCCTGCGGTGCGGTCAGCTTCAGCTCCGCCAGCAGCGCCTCTCTGGTGGGCGGCTGGCCGGGGAAGGCGACCCCGAGCAGCTTCCGCACCGTACTGCGGCCGCCGTCGCAGCCCACGAGATAGCGCGAGCGGAGCTCGGTGCCGTCGGCCAGCTCGACCGTCACGCCGTCGTCGTCCTGGCTCAGCCCGACCAGTTCGGAGCCGATCCGGATGTCGGTGCCGACCTTGACGGCGTACTCGGTCAGCACCCGGTCGGTGACCGGCTGCAGGATGCCGAGGGTGTACGGGTGGGCGGTGTCCAGTCGCTCAGGTGCCGGCTTGCGGATGCCGGCGAAGAAGCCGCCGACCGGGTACTTCGTACCGAGCGCGAGGAACCGCTCCAGCAGACCGCGTTGGTCCATCACCTCCACCGTGCGCGCGTGCATTCCGAGCGAGCGGACGATGGGGCTCGGCTCCAGCAACCGCTCCAGCACGACCACCTGTACCCCGTGCAGCCGCAGCTCGGCGGCCAGCATCATGCCGGTCGGTCCACCACCGGCGATGATCACGTCAATCATCAAAACAATCCCCCGATTCCCTACAGGTTTCTGGCTACGGCGAGTGATTCTCCGCAAGAATCGGGGCTTGCGGCAAGCCCACCCCTGCGCTATAAATTAGATGAGGCAAGAGAGAATGAACTCTCTTGCCGCTATTTTTTTGCCATGACTTCAGTTGTGCGAACGGTGACCTTCGACGCCCGTGATCCCTATGAACTGGCCGGCTTCTGGCTGCAGGTACTGCGCGCCGAGCGCCCCGCGGACGACGAGCCCGGCGACCCGTACGCCGCGGTGAACACGCCCGAGGTGAAGCTCCTCTTCGAGCAGAACAACGACGAGAAGGCAGTCAAGAACCGCCTCCACCTCGACCTCCAGCCAGACGGCCCCCGCGACACCGAGGTCGACTGGCTCCTCACCCTCGGCGCCACCATCACCAACGACCGCCGCGAACCCGACGGCACCGGCTGGGTCGTCATGCACGACCCCGAAGGCAACGAATTCTGCGTACTCCGAAGCGCCGCCGAAAGAGCCGCAACCAGCTGACCCGGAACGCCTAGCCGTGCAGGGTGGGGCGGTAGGTGAGTTCTTGGGTGTTGCCGTCGAGGGTGTGGCTCTCCAGTAGTTCCAGGTCGAGGTCGGCGCCTTGGAAGACCGGGTTTGCCCCGGTTTGACCGGTGATCACGGGGAAGATGGTGAGCTGGATGCGGTCGACCAGGCCGGCCGCCAGCAGCGCCCGGTTCAGGGCCAGGCTGCCGTGGGAGCGCAGTGGTACGTCGGACTCCTTCTTGAGGCGGGCGACGACCTCGACGGCGTCGCCGCTCTCGAGGGTCGCGTCCGGCCAGTCGAGGGGGCCTTCGAGTGTGGTCGACACCACCGTGGCCGGCAGGTTCCTCAACTGGGTGATCCAGGAGTCGGGCGCCTCGAACGCCTCGGGGAACGCCGTCGCCATCTCCACGTTGTCCCGGTAGGCGGCGGCACCGAAGACCATCCGCTGCTCCTGGGCGTACTGGGCGAGGCGACGGTCGAGGAACTCGGGGCCCTGCTTGCCCCAGTAGCCGCCCCAGTCGCCGGTGTGGTTGGCGTAACCATCGAGGCTGGAGAAGATGTCAAAGGTGTAGGTCGCGCTCATGATGCCCTCCTAAGTCACGGCAGGCGCCCCTCCCGGGCACCCACTCTCACCCCCACCACGAACGCCCACCCCCGATCCGACACCCAGCCCCTGTCAGAGCTCCACTTTGTGCACCGCTCAGTCACCTACTCGCCGGTAGAACGCTCAGCCGGTGCACAAAGTCGTCGTAACGAGCGGTTACGCCGTGGAGGGGGTTTGGCCGGTGAAGGTGATTCGCCAGTCTGTGGTCCAGGCGTGGACTGTTACGTCGAAGCCGTTGTGGTGGGCAATCACTGTGTAGTGGCCGGCTTCTTCGGGGGCGATCTCGGTGGTCCAGCCCCGGGCTTGGAGGGCTGCGGATGCGGCGGCGACCGCCCAGGCGGGGTCCACCGATGAGGGGTTGCCGGTTTCCACGGTGACGCTGGAGACGGTTGCGGGGGCTCGGCCGTCGAAGAGGGCGCCTGGGTTCACCGGGCCTGGGTCGTGGGTTACTACGGGGCGCTGGGCTGGTACGACGATCGCTGCCACCGCGAGCAGCTCCTCGCGCAAGAACTCCCGGGCGTCTGTCATCGCTGCGGTCCTCTCGAATGTCTCGGTCCCGCCGGCCTCGGCGGGATCCGGGAGCCGTCCCCTGGGGCTGGGCGCGCGCCCTCGGCGGCAGCGTGGCGGGCGGTTTCGCGAGATGGCTTGGTGACGGCCGCCACCCCGCCGTACACCTTCGCGGCCGCGCCCGACAGCGCGCGCAGACCCGGGCCCCAGGCAAGCTTCGTTTCCTGCGAAGGGGTGGTCGAGGTCCGGGTGATGTGCGCCAGATCCCCGCGGACCACCCGGCCGACGTTGCGCAGCGACTCGCTGTTCGTGCGGTAGTACTCGTTGTGCCAGTGCACCGAGATCGCCTCATCACCGGCGAACGGATCGTTCGTCGCCATCCGGATCGCGTCCGGGAAGTCGGCCGGGTCAGGACCATGCCACTGGGTGTAGGACACGTAGTCGCCCGGTGCACGTTCGACGTACAGACGGGTGGGTGAGGCAACTAAATCCGTTGCCTGGTCGACGTGTTTGTCGATTCCGGGGCTGCCGGAGAGGACGACCCGGTCCGCGTGCGCGCCGTTCAGCAAGGCCTGGCCGACAACCTCGGACCCGTAGCTGTGGCCGACCAGCGTGACCTTTGCCTCCGGCAACTTCACCGCGTCCAGCTCGTCGACGAAGGCAGCCAGTCGAGGCGCGGCATCGAGAGCCGGCGCCTTGCTCATCGCCGCGGGGATCCCCTGCGGCGAGTCGTAGTCCAGCCAGACGATTACCGCGGTACCAGGACCGGCCTCATGCCGGATCGCCTCGCCACGGTCCGCCTGACCACCGAACGTCTCCAGCGAGTTGCCCATCCCCGGCACCAGCAGGGCGACATTCTGCGCCGACCCGAGATCACCCAGCACCTCGACCGCCCGCCCCTGGCCCTCCGGATCGACCGACCAGAACCGGCGGTTCCGCTGCACCGCGATGACGTTGCCTGAAGCATCCACCTCGGCCGAAGAGACAGGCGTGAGCAGATCCTTGACGGTGTCCAGCCGGGTACGGTCCTGCTTGCTCGCGATCCCGGCATCGGTCGCCGCCTGCAACCGGTCGCGCGCAGCGACCAGCAGCAGGTGGTTCGCGTGGAACCGTGTCTCGAGCTCTTCTGGCATCGCGACTCCCCGTCAGCGCGCTGTCACCCAGGCCTCACACCGGGCTCCCGGCAGTGTGGCACCCGGCAACCCCTGACGGGAAGAGGCAGCTCAGCCGAAGGTCAGCGACCAGCTGCCCGCGTGGGCGGACAGCCGCACCACGGAGAGCGGCCGTACGTCGACGTGGCGCAACGACTCCGCCGGCGCGTCGAGCACGTAGAGCACCGCCGCCCGGACCACCGCCGGATGCACAACCGCCGCGACCGTACGCCGATCCGCCTGGCCCCGCCCGCCGCCATCGACAGAGCCGGAGCCAGGGCCAGAGTCAGAGCCGCCCAACGAGCCAGAACTCGGGCCCGACTGGGTGAGATCGCCGAGCCAGTCGGCGACCCGCGTGATCACGTCGTTCTCCGACTCGCCACCGGGCGGGGCGGTGTGCGGTCGCTCGAGCCAGGTCGCCACCGTTCCGGGGGACGCTTCGAGCAGCTCCTCGAGCTCGCGCCCGGTCCAGTCGCCGTAGTCCCGATCGCGCAGCGCGGGCACCACGACGGGGGACAGCCCGAGCGCGTCAGCGGTACGCAGCGCGGCGATCTCCGGCCCGGAGTACACCTCGTCGGCGACGATCTTCAGCTCGCGGGCCGCCTCGACCCCCGAGGGGTCCGGCGACGCGTCACCGCCGAGGACGAGTCCGCGCAGGGCAGGGGTCAGCGCGTGCGCGACCAGCGTCAGGGACGTCAAGCGGCAACCACCTCAGAGTCGACCTTCGCCGTACGACGGTCGATCGCCGCCGCGTAGCCGAGCCCGAGGAGCAGCCAGAGCGTGGTCTGGGTGCCCAGCGAGGCCAGCCGGAACTTCCAGAGCAGCGTAGCGGGGAACGTCTCCGGAACCTCGTTGATCGCGGGCAGCAGCAGGTACGCGGCGACCACTGTGACCAGGAAGGCCGCTCCGCCGACGGCGAGCTTGATCCACGGCGCCGTGCCGAACCGGGCCGACCAGCGCGACGCGGCGACGCCGGCCCAGATCGCGAGCAGGCCGATCACGAGCGTCAGCAGGTAGGTGATCGTCCGTTTGGTGATCGTCTCGGGATCACCGACCGCAGGCGGGTTCGGCGGGTACTTGAGGTACGGCACCAGCACGATCCCGATGTACCCGGCGGCGGCCAGCCCGAGGGCGGCGTACGAGTCGCTGGAGGTACGCAGACGACGGCGAAGCAGGGTGAAGCCGACGGCGAAGATGCCGCCCAGCGCCACGCCGTACAGGGAGGTGGCGAGGAACAGCCCGGCTCGCTGGCCGTCGCGGCTGACGAGGGGCTTCTCCTCCGCCTCGTGGCTGTGTTCGCCGGCAGCGGCGTCGTCGTGGCTGTGTGCGGCGGCGTTGGCCTCTTCGATCGCGATCGCGGAGTCGATGTGCGGTTCGCCCATCACGTACGCGAAAGTTCCGGCCAGTAGGCCGGCGAAGAGACCGACGATCAGTCCGCGCACCAGGAGGGATCCGAAGGTACGCATGGCAGTCCTGTCGTTCAGAGGGGTGGTGCTACGGCAGGACTCAGTGGCAGGGGACGCCGAGCAGGTGACGACCGTCGTGCATCAGCTCGTGCAGGTACATGCCGGACTGGGACAGCGCGCCCTGGTCGAAGCCGACCAGGTAGGCCAGCATCAGCGCCAGGACGACGGTGACGAGGGCGATCGCGAGCAGCCGGGGCGAGATCGCCGGGACTGCGGCTGAGCTGGCAGGCGTGGATACCGACATCGGAGACCTCCAAGGGAAGTGCGCGTCCCTCTCGAAAGGCTGCTGGTGCCCGAGCGTCCTGACTCACGAGCAAGCTCGTTCACAGTGGCGCGGCCGTACCGGTTTTGCACCGGTTTCCCTCATGACACCGCAGGTTGTCCCTCGAAAGGTAGTCGCCCGCTTCCACCGGGGTCAACGCGCTGACCACGCCCGGGTGGGAAAGATCACCCGTACTCCCGCCGCCGCCCACCCTGCGAAACCCTCAGGCGCGGGACGAGCAGCTGACCTACGCTGAGGAGATGCCGTCCGCTCATCACCTGGTCGCCTTCGCGATCACCGCGTTCATCATCATCGTCATCCCCGGACCGAGCCTGCTGTTCATCGTCGGCCGCGCGCTGGCCGTCGGTCGCCGGGAAGCCGTCCTGACCATGCTCGGCAATACCGCCGGCGCCGCGGTGATGCTGCTCGCCGTCTCCCTCGGGCTCGGCGCGCTGATCGCCGCCAGCGCGATCGCGCTCACGATCGTGAAGCTCGCCGGAGCGGCGTACCTGATCTATCTCGGCGTGCACGCGTTCCGCACACGCAAGTCGCTGGCCGAGGCGCTGAGCAGCGGAGTGAAGCCGGGGAGCGCTCGCCGGGCGCTTCGGCAGGGCTTCATGGTCGGCGTGACCAATGCCAAGACGGCGGTGTTCTTCGCGGCCGTGCTGCCGCAGTTCGTCGACAAGAGCGCGGGCGGCTCGGCGACCCTGCAGATCCTGCTCCTCGGCGCGGTCTTCCTGCTGATGGCGGTGTGCTCCGATGGCCTCTGGGCGCTCGTGGCCGGCACGGCGAGGAACTGGTTCGCCCGCTCACCACGCCGGCTCGAGCTCGTCGGCGGCACCGGCGGCCTGATGATCATCGGCCTCGGCGCGAGCATCGCGGTTACCGGCGCCAAGGACTGACCAAGACTCCCGGTGCCCCACCACACACAAAGCCGGCCGAACCGAGGCCGGCCACGCTCAGCAGCGGCCGCGCGACGGGCGCTGCGGGAGGTTGGTGTGTGGTGGCGGTGCGGGGGTGGTCGGCGGTTGTCGTCAGGCCGAGCAGCCTCGGACCTCAAGTGCGCTTGAAGTCAATCGCTCGGCTTCAAGTGCGCTTGAGGTCAAGCGACAGCAGGATCAGAGGACGGCGGCGAGCACCAGCGCGAGGATCGGCGGAACCGCCTGCAGGGCGGCCGAGCGCGCCATCCGGCGGTCGGAGGCGATCAGCACGATGCCCGCACCGGCCATGCAGGCGCAGGCGAACAGCGAGATCGCGTGGCCTTTGTCGCCGCCGGCGATGAGTCCACCGATGGCGCCGAGCGCGAGGAACAGGTTGTAGAAGCCCTGGTTGAAGGCCCAGGGCTTGGAAATCGTTGCCTCGGCCTCGTTCGGGATCAGGAACCGCTTGTAGGTGCTCGGCTTCATGAAGAGCAGGCTCTCCATGGCGAAGACGGCGAGGTGGAAGACACCGGCGAGGGCGACGAAGATCTGCGCGATCGTGTTCACCTGCGAACGGTACCGCGAGTACCGAAGGCGCGAGCCGGATTGTCGACGAACAATCGGGTCGCGATTTCGGGGCCGAAGGCGCGGATCAACCGAGGCCGCAGCCCGGTCAAGCTATGCCTGACCGGGCTCTACCGACTATCTAGCTCTTGCTAGCGACCGCGACGGCCGCCGGCGCCCGCGGAGAACGCTGCAGCGCCTGCTGGGCGGCTGCTCGCGCCGGGGGTGGTGGTGCTGTAGGTCTTCGGAGCAGCCGAGCCGCTGCCGCGTCCCTGGGACCGGGTCTTGGTCGCCTGGCCTGCGCCAGCCGCCCGTCCGCCGCCCTGTCCACCGGAGCCTGCGCCCCGGCCGCCGCCACTTGCACCACGGCCGGCGCCGGCGCCACCGCCTGCGGAGCGAGGGCCTCGCGAAGCGCCGCCGCCCGAACCCTGCGCGGAGCCAGTGCCCCGTGCTGAGCCCGCACCGCGACGTGCGCCACGTCCACGACCGCCGCCACCACCGGTACGGCGTACCGACTCGTCGTCGGAGACGACCTTGATGGTCGGGGTCACGAAGATGCGCTCACCCGGAGCCAGCTTCTCGAGCAGCGGGTCGCCGACGCGAAGCTTGGTGACGGTTGCGGCGATACCGGCCTTGCGGGTCAGGTCGCGGACGTCGCGGACCTGGTCATCGGTCATCAGCGTGACGACCGTGCCCTCGGCGCCGGCGCGCGCAGTACGGCCGGAACGGTGCAGGTACGCCTTGTGCTCGATCGGCGGGTCCGCGTGGATGACCAGCGTGATGTCGTCGACGTGGATACCGCGCGCGGCGATGTCGGTCGCGACCAGCGTCTTCGCCGAACCGTCGGAGAAGGCCTCCAGGTTCCGCGTGCGGGCACCCTGGGACAGGTTGCCGTGCAGCTCGACGGCCGGGACACCCAGCGCGATGAGCTTCTTGGTGAGCGACTTCGCGCCGTACTTCGTCCTGGTGAAGACGAGCGTACGACCGGGGGCCGCGGTCAGGTCGACGAGCACCGGCAACCGGCTGTCGGACTGGACGTGCAGCACGTGGTGGGTCATCTTCGTGACCGGCGACTGCGCCGAGTCGACGCTGTGCGTGACCGGCGACTTCATGAACCGCTTGACCAGGATGTCGACACCGGCGTCCAGGGTGGCCGAGAAGAGCAGCCGCTGGGTGTTCGCCGGGGTCGCCTCCAGGATCCGCCGGACGGCGGGCAGGAAGCCGAGGTCGGCCATGTGGTCGGCCTCGTCGAGCACGGTGATCTCGATCTGGTCGAGCTTGGCGTGCCCGGTCTTGACGTGGTCCTCGAGCCGGCCCGGGCAGGCGATCACGATGTCGACGCCGCGGCGCAGCTGAGTGATCTGCGGGCCCGCGCCGACGCCACCGAAGATGGTCATCGTGCGCAGGTCGAGCGCGTCGGTCAACGGCGTGATCGAGGCCTGGATCTGGGTCGCGAGCTCACGCGTCGGCGCCAGGATCAGCGCGCGCGGGTGGTTCGGCCGGCGCTTGCTGGTGCTCGTCGTGAGCCGGGCCAGCAACGGCAGGACGAACGCGTAGGTCTTGCCGGAACCGGTCCGGCCACGGCCGAGCACGTCCTTGCCGGCCAGCGAGTCCGGCAGCGTGGCCGCCTGGATCGGGAACGGCTTGAGGATGCCGGCGGCGGCGAGCGCCTTGACCAGACCGGCGGGAACGCCGAGGTCGGAGAAGGTCAGGCTCTCGTCGACGATCGTCGGCGCGACCTCGGCGTACGCGGCCGGCTTGCTCTCGGCGAGCTGGCGGGCACCGGTGGTACCGGAGACCTGCCGGGCGTTGCCGGTACCGGGATTGTTGCCATCGGCACCGGTACGGCGACGGCGGCGGGGACGCGCCGGGGCCTCACCCTGGGCGCGGGCCGGTCGCGAAGCACCGGTGGAGGTGGAAATGGGCGTGGTGGTGCTGGGGCGGCGTGCCGCCATGAAGTACTCCAAAAGATCGGGGGGTCGTCCTGCCCGGCGCAGCCAGTGGGCCGCGGCGCGTGGTGGTCGACTGCTAGCGCAGCGTGTGCACTTAAGCGGCCCGAGGCAGAACTGGGCGGGCCGTCACAATCAGTGTACGGCACTCGGCGACCACTGGCAGAGAGTTACCTGAACTGGGTATCTTTCGGCGGGTGACCGCCGCTGAGGAGTTCCGAGTCAGTCCGCCGACCGTGGGCAGTGAGCGAGAGCTCCTGCAGAGTTATCTCGACTTCCACCGCGGGACCTTGCTGTGGAAGACCGCCGGCCTGACCGGCGAGCAGCTCACCGAGCGCAGGATCGAGCCGTCCACGATGAGCCTGATCGGGCTGGTCCGGCACGCGACCGAGGTCGAGCGGTACTGGGTCCAGCTCTGCCTGGACGGCCGCTCGTTCGACCTGCTGAAGACGTGGAGCCAGGAGTATCCCGACGGCGACTTCGACCTGGTCGACCCGGCCCATGTCGACGAGGACCTGGCCGACTTCCGCGAGACGGCCAAGCTCTCCGACGAGATCCTGGCCGGCTACGACCTCGACCACACCTTCGTCCGGCCACGGGTCGGCACCGAGCACTCCGTGCGCTCGCTCTACTTCCACCTGATCCAGGAGAACGCCCGCCACAACGGTCACGCCGACCTGTTCCGCCAGAGCATCGACGGCCTCACCGGCGAGTAGTCCTCACACGCCCTTGATCGAGCGGATAACGCCGACCAGGTCGTTCACGACACCCTTGACTCCGGGGATGCGGGTCAGCCGGAGCAGCTTGTCCACGAGCGGCACCGTGCTCGTGATCAGCATGTTGGTACGGCGCAGGCCCTCGCTGTCGTCGTGCACCCAGAACAGCACGACGCCCATCTGCATCAGCCAGAGCAGCTCGGGCAGCTCCGCGCGCAGGTCGGCCGGGAGCTTCAGGTCCGAGCCTTCCACCACCTGACGGAAGACCTCGATACTCGACTCCCGGGCCGGTTGGGACTGCTCGCTGAACGGCGACAGCGGGCTCTTCGGCTCGGCCGCCGTCTTGAAGAACGTGCCGGCGAACTCGTGGTACGGCTCGGACACCTCCAGCCAGGTCCGCAGTACGCCGGTGAGCCGCTTGGTGAACGACTTGTCGCCGGCCAGGATCGGCTGGACCGCTTCGCGATGCTGGTCCTGCAGGTGGTCGTAGTACGCCTGCATCAGGTGCTCTTTGGAACTGTAGTAGTAGTACGCGTTGCCGACCGAGACGCCCGCCTCGGCGGCGATCGCCCGCATGGTCGTCTTGCCGTAGCCCTGCTCGCGGAACAACCGCAGGGCTGTCGACAGGATCAGCTCACGCGTCTGCTCACCCTTGGCGGTCGCACTGTCCGTCACATCCGTCAGCGTAACCACCCCCGTCCCTCTCCCGGTTCCTGCTCCGCAGCCCTGCCGCCGCCTGGACCATCGCCCGAGCCACTGGCCGCATCGCAGGACTCGCCAGCCGTACTGCGGTAGCCCTGTGCTCCAGTGTCGCCCAGAGGCACACGATCCACGCCCGATCGCCGACGTATACCGCTCCGTCGTCGGCGACCACAGTCACCTCGCGCAGTGTGGCCGCGTGGTCCAGCCCCGGGTAGCGCTGCCTGGCTTCCGTCGACCCCGCCGCGACGAATCCGAGCCGCACCATGTTCGGCGCCAACCGCTGCCCCGCCAGCCACTCCTTGAAGCGACGGCAGAGCCCGCACTGCGCGTCGTACAACACCACCAGCTCTTGCATGGTCCGTCAGTAGCCCTGCGGCATCGGCTGCTGCGTGCCGGTCAGCGGGGGCTGGAAAGGGCCGGTGCCGACGAAGTCGTTCGGCGGGACCGGCGGCGTGGTCATCTCCTCCAGCCGGCTGCGGCGGCGGATCGCGTTGAAGATCCAGACGTTCGACAGGTGCAGGACACCGAGCACGACCATCACGATGCCGACCTTCACGCTGAGCTGCTCGATCACCCCGCGGGCGTCGATCACGGTGCTGCCGGTCCGCAGGAACAGCGTCACGAAACCGAGGTTGACCAGGTAGAAGCCGACCACCAGCAGCCTGTTCACCGCGTCGGCGAAGTCGTCGTTGCCGTGGAACACGTCGACCAGGAAGATCCGCCCGTTGCGGCTCAGCGTGCGCGCCACCCAGATCGTCAGCGGTACCGAGATCAGCAGGTAGATCAGGTAGGTGACCACCGTCATTCTCACCACGTCCTCACTTTTCGAACACGTTCAATTCTCTGACACGACGAGAGTAGGCCCGCCTTTTGAACATGTTCAAGAAGCGGGCAAGGTGAGCTGGGTCTCAGCGGATGCGATGGCCCCGCAGCACGACGGCAGCGGGAGTGGCCAGTACTTCGGGATGCTCCCGCGGGTCTGCTTCGTAGGTGACCAGATCCCCCTCGCCAGTGAGGCCGAGGTACTCCCGCGCCGACGTGCTCGCTGCTTCGAGTGCCGCGGTCACGGTGAGGCCGTGCCGGACGAGCTGCTCGACCTCGCCCGCGACCGTGCCGACGACATCCGAGCCGGCCAGCACGCGGACGCCGTACCCGTGGGCCAGCCGCAGCATCGCCGCCGCCTTCTCGGACCGTGCTCGCCGGCGCGCGCTTCGCTCCGGGGTGTCGTTCTCGGAGCCGAACATGGCGGCCGAGAGGGTTGGAGTCCACGCTCCGCCGCGGGCACCCAGTACTTCGAGGTCCCCGGCGGTGATGTCGTCGCCGTGCTCGACGGAGTCGATACCGGCCCGGACCAGGTCGCTGACCAGCGGGCTCTGGGTATGCGCGGCGACTCGTGCGCCCCGCGCGTGGACCGCGGCGACCATCTCGGTCACTGCGCCGATCTCGTAGTTCGGGGTCACCGCGCTGCCCCGGATCGGCCCATCCGGCCCGACGGCGGGGAAGTCGCCGACCAGCTTGATCCAGGTGGCGCCGTCGTCCAGCTCGGCCTCGACAGCGGCCACGAGCTCCTCGGCTGGTACCGGCTCGTACATCCCCGGGAAGTACTTGTTCTCCGGCGCGACGAAGCGCCCGGCGGCGAGCACGACCGGCCGGCCGTCCTCGGGACTGGCGGCCAGTTTCAGCGTGACGGACCGGTTCCCGCCGACATCCCGCAGCGCGCCGACGCCGGCCTGCGCGAGGTTGTCGAGCATCGTGCGGGCGTCGTCCTCACCCAGCAGGACGGGGCCGCACTCGCCGACGCCGAAGGTCAGGTGGCAGTGCGAGTCGACCAGCCCGGGCAGTACGAACCGCCCCGGCAACGGCTCCCGGTCACCCGTTCCGGCTTCGAGATGGACCTGCTCCCCGGCCGGCAGGCCGATCCCGTCGAACACCCAAGTCGCCATACCCCGATCCTCCCCGCCGATCAGTTCATCACGCGGCAGAATGCTCGCCATGGCGCTCAAGGAGAAGCATCTGGACGCCTGGGTGCAGGCGTACCGGCGAGCCTGGGAGTCGAACGATCCCGAGCACATCGCCGCGCTGTGGACCGAGGACGCCGCCTTCTACCGGCGGCCCGACGAGGAGCCCGTCCTGGGCCGGGAAGCGATCGTGAACGCCTGGCTGGAGGTCGCGGACGCGCCGGGCGAGACGCTGTTCGAGTACCAGGTGCTCGGGTTCGGCGACGGCGTCGGCTTCGTCCGCGGCTGGACGACGTACCAGACCGACCCGCCGGGCGAGTACAGCAACCTGTGGGTGATCCGCCTGGACAAGAACGGCCGCGCGCACGAATTCACCGAGTGGTGGATGGAAAGGACGTAGTGGCCTACGATCGGGACGAGGC
Organism: Streptomyces sp. SID13031; assembly: GCF_010548305.1. GTDB lineage: Bacteria > Actinomycetota > Actinomycetes > Propionibacteriales > Kribbellaceae > Kribbella. Next base: position 140,043 of record NZ_JAAGLV010000021.1, on the reverse strand, counting down.
GCTCAGGGTGCCACCGGTCCGCGGGAAGGGCTCAGCCCACCTGATCTCGAGGTTGAGTTTCTTGTGCCCACCTCCTTTCTCGCCTGACGACGCGGACAGCAGGCTTTTGAGAGGAGGTCGCCATGCCGACCCGTAATCTGCCGAACTCCCCGCGCCTGGAGCACCTGAAGAACCAGGCCAAGACCCTGCTCAAGCAGGTCCGCGCGAAAGATCCCGAAGCCGTCGCGCTGGCAGCCGAATTCCATCCGGTGAGCACTCTCGCCGATGCGCAGGTGGTAATCGCCCGCAGCTATGGCTTCGGTAGCTGGCCGCGTCTCGTCCATCATCTCGAACTGGTCGACCGCTACAGCCGTTCTCCGCATGAGCAACCGACCAGCGGACCGCTGGACACTCCTGGTCAACGCAGCGACGAGTTCCTCCGGCTCGCCATCTTGCACTACGGGCAGGACGATCCGGCTCGTCAGGACGCGGCTGCCCGGTTGCTGGCGGAGTATCCAGAGATTGCTCTGAGCAACATCTATACGCAGGTGGTCGCGGGTGAGGTCGAGGCTGTCCGGGCATCGCTGACGAAGGACCGTACCCTAGCTCGGCGCGAAGGTGGCCCGTTTCGATGGGAACCCCTTCTGTACTTGAGTTATTCACGGCTCCCGATCGACGCGCCATTGGAGATCGCTCGGTTACTGCTCACCAATGGCGCAGACCCCAACGCCGGGTTCCTGTGGGACGGCCTGCCGTCGCCCTTCACGGCGCTGACCGGCGCCTTCGGGCGGGGCGAAGGCGACCAGCCGCCGCATCAGAGTCGGCTGGAGCTGGCCCGGTTGCTACTCGAAGCCGGCGCCGATGCGAACGACAGCCAGACGATGTACAACTGCGGGCCCGGTTGCGCACCGCCGTACGACGACGATCACTTGGAGCTGCTGCTCGAATTCGGTCTGGGCAAGGGCGATGGCGGCCCCTGGCATCAGCGGCTGACGACCGCGCACCCGACCCCGAAGCAGTTGCTGGAGGACGAGTTGGTTTTCGCTTCCTCCCGAGGGCTGCTGCATCGGGTCGAGTTGATGCTTGCCCAAGGCGTCGACCCGGACAGGCGAGGTACGGAACACCCAATATTCGTTGGGCATCGGGCCTACGAGTTGGCGGCCACGCAGGGGTACGACGAGGTCGCGACGCTCCTGCTCGCAGCCGGCGCGGCACCGCTCGACGAGATCCACGAGCTGTACGCCGCCGCTTTCCGGGGCGAGTCAGTCCATGTGGATGCAGAGCTGGCGGCGCGCGCAGTACGGCGGAATCCGCACATCCCGCTCAAGGCAGCCGAGCTGGGTCGTACCGAAGCCCTGGAGCCGTTGAGGGACTTGGGCTTCGACCTCTTCATGCCCGGCCGGATCACGCCGCTGCACCAAGCGGCCTTCTCGGGCCACCTGGACACGGTCAAGAAGCTGATCGCGCTCGGCGCCGATCCGACGCTGGTGGAGCCCGCCTACCAAAGCACGCCGCGCGGGTGGGCCGAGCACAACCACCAGCAAGAGGTCGTCGACTACTTGGACAACCTCAAGGACTGACGGCCAGGAACAGGAAGGAGCTGAAGATCATCAGGTGGACGGCACCCTGCAGCAAGGTGGCCCGGCCCGTCGCCAGGGTGAGCATGCTGACCACCACGGTCAGCGCGAACAGCACCATCTCCTTGCCGCCCAGCCCGAGAACGAGTGGCCCGTCGAGCCAGATCGACGCGATGGCGATCGCCGGGATCGTCAGTCCGATGCTGGCCAAGGCCGAGCCGAGTGCGAGGTTGAGGCTGGTCTGAAGACGGTTCCGCAGTGCGGCCCGTACTGCGGCAACCGTCTCCGGCAGCAGCACGAGTAGCGCGATGACGACGCCCACGACGGCAAGCGGTGCGCCGGCCGACTCGACCGCGGACTCCAGTTTCGGCGAGACCGTCTTCGCCAGGCCGACCACCGCGATCAGGCAACCGAACAGCAGGGCGAGGCTCAGCAGCGCGACCTTGCTGCTGGGCGCCGCCGCGTGGACCTCGTCCTCGCCGTCGGCCTCGGCGTCGCGGGCCGATCTGGCCGTGGGATCGACCACCGGATCGGCATTGGGGAGGAAGTAGTCGCGGTGGCGGATGGTCTGGACGAAGACGAAGACCCCGTACATCACCAGCGAAGCGACGCCTGCGAAGGCGAGCTGCGCCGTGCTGAAGGTGGCGCCGGGAGTACTGGTCGTGAAGGTCGGCAGGACCAGGCTGAGCGTGACGAGCGCGGTCATCACAGCGAGTGCGCTGGTGGACGCGTGCACCCGGAACTCCTGCGTCTTGTGCCGCAACGAGCCGACGACGAGCGCGAGGCCGAGGATGCCGTTGCAGGTGATCATCACCGCGGCGAACACCGTGTCGCGGGCGAGCGAGGCGGTCTTGTCGCCGCCGGACGCCATCAGCGTCACGATCAGCGCGACCTCGATCACGGTCACCGCGAGCGCGAGGATCAGCGTGCCGAACGGTTCCCCGACGCGGTGCGCCACGACCTCGGCGTGATGGACGGCGGCGATCACCGCGGCACCGAGGCCGGCGCAGATGAGAATCAGCAGCACCACACCGGGCTTGCGACCCCAGGACAGCGCAAGGACGACGAGAGCGAGCGGGGGCACGGCCAGACTCCAGCGCGGCAACCCATGAACGGCTGTGTTGGTCATCCCCTGTGATTCTATCGGTTCATGGACATCAGAGAGGCCGTCGCGGAGGATTGGGACACGATCTGGCCGTTCTTCCGCGAGATCATCACCACACAAGAGACCTACACGTACGACCCCGAGCTCACCTTCGAGCAGGCGCGGGCGATCTGGATGTCAGCGTCCTCGTCACCGCTGGCCCGGACGACGGTCGCGGTCGATGCCGAGGGCAAGGTTCTGGCCAGCGCCAACATGTACCCGAACCGCCCCGGCCCGGGCGCGCACGTCGCCAGCGCGAGCTTCATGGTCGACGCCGCGGCGCGCGGCCAGGGCGTCGGCCGCGCGCTCTGCCAGGACATGATCGACTGGGCGGACCGTACCGGGTTCCGCTCGATCCAGTTCAACGCGGTGGTCGAGTCCAACACGGGTGCGGTCAAGCTCTGGCAGTCGCTCGGCTTCGCCATCATCGGCACGGTGCCCGAGGCGTTCCTCAGCCCGACGCAGGGGTACGTCGGGCTGCACATAATGCATCGGCACCTTTAGCTCAGAGTGGCGAGTTCCTCCGGGGTGAAGGCCCGCAGGACGCAGAACTCGTTGCCTTCGGGGTCTTCCATCACGATCCAGGAGACGGACTCGTCCTGGCCGACCGAGGCGCGCTTGGCGCCGAGCTTCTCGACCCGGGCCAGCTCCGCCTGCTGGTCGTCGGGGCGCAGGTCCATGTGCACGCGGTTCTTGCGCGACTTGGTCTCGTCGGCCGGTACCCGGACGAACAAGATATCGGGCACGATGCCGTCCTCGCGACTCCCCAGCGGCGGCTCGAGCACCGACTCCTTCTCGACCTCGTGGGTGATCCGCCAGCCGAGCACCTCGGCCCAGAACCTCGCCTGCGCGGCTGGATCGATCGCGTCGTAGATCACACACTGCACCCGGATACTCATGGCGGAAGCCTCTCATCGCCGAGGTTCGATCTGCTTTGATCGAGGGCATGACCGAGTCGCGCGCCCGTCGCCTGTGGAAAGTCCTGGAGCCCTACCACGCGATCACGTACTTCGCGCCCGACACCAGGAAGGCCACCGACGCACTCGGGCTACGCGGCGGCTGGATGAGCTACTTCGCCTGCCGGGCCGCTCCGCTGGGCGCTGTCGGCCCGGAGCTCGTGACGGCGGTCTTCTACAACTTCCACCCGTCGATGGTCGCCCGAGCCATCCCCGACGCGTGGAACTTCGCCACGCCTTCGCAGCTCCTGACCACTCGCCTGGAGGCGGTCGACAGCGCAGTACGCCGCTTCCCCGACCCCGGTACGCCGGTACGCCGTGCCGCCGAACTGGCGCGCCAAGCAGCCGAACTGGCGCCGACTGCCGGCCGGCCCCTCGCAGCGGCCAACGCAGCTCTCGAGTGGCCCGACGAGCCGCATCTGGTGTTGTGGCAGGCCACCACCATCCTCAGAGAGTCTCGTGGGGACGGACACGTGAGTGCCCTGGTCGGCGCGGGGCTGTCCCCGTGCCAGGCGTGCATCACCATTTCCGCGGCGGGCGGCCCGTCCAAGGAGGTGTTCCAGCTCAACAGGCGCTGGAGCGACGAGGAGTGGGCGGCCGCGTCGGAGGACCTCCGGGAACGCGGGCTGCTCACGGCGGACGGCGTACTGACTGAGGCCGGTCATGCGCTGCGGCAGTCGGTCGAGGACACGACGGACCGGCTCGCCGAGGTGGGCTGGTCAGCCTTCGGCGACGAGAACGCCGCGGAGCTCGACCGGCTGCTCCGGCCGATCAGCGGCGCCATCATGGCGTCTGGCGCGGTCCCGGCCGACAACCCGATGGCGATGCGCTGGGACGCCGCCGACCTGCCTACCTCTGCCGCTTCTGCGGACCCCGGAAAGTGACGTAGAGCAGGGAGACGCCGATCGCGGCCACGATCGGTCCGACGATCGCCCACAGGCTCTTGCCGCTCATCGAGCTGCCGCCGATATAACCGAGGCCTTGCCCCGCCCAGACGACACCGAGGACGGTCAGCAGCAGCCCCAAGGCGGCCGGTAGCGCTTTCTTCATCTCACGAGCCTAGCTGGGTTGCCACCAGCTGGATGGCCTTGGCCAGGTCATCGCCTTTGGGCGCCTTCTCAGGATCGAACAGCCAGAGCGCGATCACGCCGAGCATCAGCGCCTGGTAGAAGCCGCCGAGCTGCTGGACCGTCTCCTGGTCGGTGCTCTCGTCCGCCGAGCCGAACAGCTGCGCCAACCCCTCGCGCGCCTCGCCCTGCAGCTTCGACAACGCCTCGAGCAGCTCGGGGATGTGAGCACCCAGGCTCAGTACCTCGTACTGCGTGACCCACAGCGCGCGGGTCGCCGGCGACTCCAACGTCTTGACCGCCTGGCTCCAGGTCGCCGCGAACCGCTCCCGGACATCACCCTCCGTGGACTGGTCGGCGCTCATCGCCTTGGCGACGTCCGCACCCCAGCTGTCCAGCGCCTGCCGCATCGCCTCATTCATCAAGGCTTCCTTGGAGCCGAAGTGGTAGCCGATCGCGGCCAGGCTCACCCCGGCCGCCGTCGCGATGTCGCGCGCGGTGGTCCGGCTGTAGCCCTTCTCCATCAGGCAGCTCTTGGCGCCCTCGATCAGGGCTTCGCGGTTTCCCATGGCCCGATCCTAGCCGACGTCTGATACAGATGTCTTGCACGTGCGTCTAAGACCATCGTACAGTCGTCTCATCACCCCCTCCCCGGACCTCAAGGAGCAGAAAATGACGAACACGACCGTGCTGATCTCGGGTGCGAGCGTCGCCGGACCCGCGCTGGCCTTCTGGCTGGAGCGCTACGGCTACCGCCCGACCGTGGTGGAGCGGGCGCCGGAGCCCCGGCCCGGCGGCTACGCGGTGGACTTCCGCGGCGCCTCACTGAAGGTGCTCGACCGGATGGGTCTGCTGGCGCAGGTCCAGGCCAGGACCACCGGGATGGGCGAGATGACGTACGTGAAGGAGTCCGGTAAGCCGGTCGCCGTGATGACGTCCAAGGTGCTCAGCGGCGAACTCGAAGTGCTTCGCGGCGACCTGGTCGAGATCCTGTACGACGCGACGAGAGCGAAGGTCGAGTACCTCTTCGACGACTCGATCGCGGCGCTGACGCAGGACGGCACCGGCGTCGACGTGACCTTCGAGCGCGGCGGATCCCGTCGGTTCGACCTGGTGATCGGCGCCGATGGGCTGCACTCGAACGTGCGCCGGCTCGCCTTCGGGGACGAGTCGAAGTACCTCCATGACCTCGGCTACTACAACTCAGTCTTCACCGTGGAGAACCACCTGGGGCTGGACCACACCGCCAGATTCGTCAATGTGCCCGGCAAGACGGCCGGCACCTACAGCGCGGGGAACAACGCGGCCAAGGCGCTCTTCTACTTCGCATCGAAGCCGCTGACCTACGACCGGAATGACATCGCAGCGCAGCAGAGGCTTCTGAGCAACGCCTTCGCCGGAGTCGGCTGGGAGGTGCCGCGGCTGCTGTCCGGCATCGAGACCTCACCGGACTGGTACTTCGACGCGGTCAGCCAGATCAAGATGCCGAACTACTCGGTCGGCCGAGTCGCGCTGGCCGGCGACGCGGGCTACTGCGCATCACCGCTGTCCGGGATGGGCACCAGCCTCGCCGTCGTGGGCGCGTACGTCTTGGCCGGCGAACTGCTGGCCGCTGACGGCGATCACCTGCGCGCCTTCGCGGCGTACGACGACCGGATGCGTGGTTTCGTCGAGGCCTGCCAGAAGCAGGGCAAGGACGGGGCGCAGTGGTTCGTCCCAGGCAGCAAGGCGTTCCTGATGCTGCGGAACCTGACCTTCAAGTTCATGCCGTACCTGCCCTGGCGCAAGCTGATCGACGAGCTGCCGCTCAAGGTCGGCAACGCGATCGACCTGCCGGACTACGAAGCCGAAGCCAAGGTCGGAGTCAGGGACGGAGTCGGGGTCAGCGGGTCCGGAGACCGGCTTCGGCAGCCTGGAGCACCGCGGCGGTGAGAGCGTCCAGCACGGCGGAGTCGAGTTTCCAGTGCTGCCAGTACAGCGGCACGTCGACATATTTGCCTTTGGCAACCTCCACCAGGCGGCCGTCGGCAAGCTCCTCCTCCACCATCTCCTCCTCGATCATCCCCCAGCCGAGGCCGAGCCGGATCGCCCGGACGAACGGCCCCGGCGCGGGGATCGTGTGGGTCGGCGGGTCGAGCCGCCGACGGGTGACCTTGCGGAGTAGCCGGTGCTGCAGCATGTCCTTGGCGTTGAAGACGATCATCGGCGCCGTTTCGAGCGCCTCCGGCAACGGCCGCCCGGTCAGCCAGCGGCCGGCGAACTCCGGCGTCGCGACCGACAGGTAGCGCATCTTGCCGAGTGCCTGGACCCGACAGCCCTGCACCGGCTTGGGATCGCCGGTCACCGCGGCCAGTACGGTGCCGTTGCGCAGCAGCTCGGCCGAGTGGTCCTGGTCTTCCTGGCGCAGGTCGAACGCGGTGACCAACTCGGGCGGCACGGCGAAGAGCACCGGGAGGAACCAGTTGTTCAGCGAGTCGGCGTTCACCGCGATGGGGAGGCGGAGGCCCTCCAGCTTTCCCTTGACGGCGGCGATCGCTTCGACCTCGAGGAGAGAGACCTGGCGCGCTAGCCGTAGTACGGGCTCGCCTGCCTCGGTGGTGCGGGCTGGTTTGGTCCGCTGCACCAGCACGTGGCCAAGGCGGCTCTCCATCGCTTTGATCCGCTGGCTGACGGCCGACGGCGTGATCTGCAACTTGCGCGCGGCGGCGTCGAAGCTGCCTTCGTCGATCACGGCCGCGAAGGTGTCCAGCTGGGCTGAGTCGAGCTGCATTTGTCGGCCTTAAGGTTTGCTAATGGTACTTCAGAAACTTTAGCTGGTTTGTTGCCTGGGCGACTCCTACGGTCGAGCTATGCCCCTCCTTGCCGGCTTCGCCACCACGCTGTCGCTGATCGTCGCGATCGGCGCGCAGAACGCGTTCGTCCTCCGCCAGGGGCTGCGGCGCGAGCACGTGCTGCCGGTGGTACTGATCTGTTCGCTCTCCGACGCGCTCCTCATCTCGAGCGGTATCGCCGGTCTGGGCGCGCTGATCACGAGCAGCCAGACCGCGCTGCACATCGCGCGGTACGGCGGTGCGCTCTTCCTTCTCACGTACGCCCTGATCGCGGCGCGGCGAGCCGTGAACCCGGCGGCGCTGAGGCCGGCCGATCACGCGCCGGCCGCGCTGCGGAGTGTCGTACTGACGTGCCTCGGCTTCACTTTCCTCAACCCGCACGTCTACCTGGACACCGTCGTCCTGCTCGGCTCGCTGGCCAACCAGCGCGGCTCGGACGGCCGCTGGATCTACGGCCTGGGGTCGGTCGCGGCCAGCTTCGTCTGGTTCTTCGCGCTCGGCTTCTTCGCCCGCAGACTCGGCCCGATCTTCGCCAAGCCTCGCGCCTGGCAGTTTTTGGACGGTGGAATTGCGCTGATCATGGCCGGTTTGGGCGTGTGGATGCTCCTGCCTTCGCATTAGCGTGCCCGGTGTGGACTTGCCCAGTGTGGATGTGACGGTGTTGTGCGATGCGGTGGCGGTGTTTCCGGAGGCGGTGGAGACTGCGCTGCCGGGGTGGTCTGCCTCGCATCAGGAGTGGACGGCGGCGTCTGCGCCGGGGAGTGTCGCGGCCGACGGTGGTTGGTGGCTGCACTTCCACAGCTATCTGGTGACTTCGTCGGCGGGCGCGATGCTGGTCGACACCGGGATCGGGCCGGCTGGAGGCGAGGCGGCCGAGTGGCTGGGGACTGTCGGGCGGTTGCCCGCGCTGTTGTCGGCGGCCGGAGTACGGGCTGATGAGATCGACACTGTGGTGCTGACGCATATTCATCTGGACCACGCGGGTTGGAACCTGGAGGCGGCGGTACCGCGCTTCGGGAACGCGACCTACGTGGTGCAGCAGGCGGAACTGGAGCACGCACGCGGCGGGGCGACGTACGAGAGGTTGATCAGGCCGCTCGCCGATGCTGGGCAACTGCGGGCAGTGGATGGGGAGACCTCGCTAGATGGAGGCGTGCGGTTGCTGCCGACGCCGGGGCACACGCCCGGGCATCAGTGCGTGGTGACGTCGCGGGCTGTGCTCGGTGGCGATGTGCTAGTGCATCCGGCGCAGGCGCGGTGGCCTGAGCTGACCTATGTCTATGAGAGTGAGCCTGCGGTGGCGGTGACCTCGCGGCGCGACGTACTGGCGTTGGCGGCAGCTACCGGAGTACCGATTGCTGCCGCGCATCCGCAGACCGCTTTCACCGGCACTGCTTCTCCACTGCCCGCTGTGAGTCCTGGACGCGAGGTCTGCCCGCCACACAAGCTCTAGCGAGGTCTAGCTGGTCAGCGGTAGCCGGTGGTGTCGGCGGGCTTGCCCTGGGACTCGACCTCGACGATGTAGCGCCAGGCGTCGGGCCGGCTGCCGTCCAGGTCGGTGAAGCCGTAGACCTTGGCCAGCTCCCCACTGGACAGCGACTTGCCTTGGTAGCGCGACACCTCGGGGTCGGCGGCCAGTGCCGCCACCGCGCGACCGACGTACGAAGGGCTCTCCGAGATCGCGAAGTGCGGGATCTTCTCGGTCGCGTCGCGCCAGTTCTCCTCTGTGACGCCGAAGCCGTCGAGCATCGCCTCCGAGCGCAGCCAGCCGGGGGTCAGCAGGATCACGGTCGCGTCGTACGGCTTGAGCTCGTGCGCCAGCGCGAACGCCATCCGGCTGACCGCGCCCTTGGCGACGTCGTAGAAGAACGAGACGCGGTAGGTGTCCGCGTTGTACTCGTCGGTGCCGTCGGTCATCTCGATCACCAGGCCGCCGGGTGACTTGATCAGCAGCGGCAGCGCGAAGTGGCTGGTGATCGCGTGCGTCTCGACGCCGAGCCGGAACAGCTTGAGCCCGGCGTCGAGCGACGACTCCCACACCGGTTTGTCCCACTCCGGCTCGCCGGACTGACCCCAGATGTCGTTCACCAGGATGTGCAGCGCACCCTGCTCGGCCTCGATCCGCTCGACGAGTGCCTTCACCTGCTCGGGATCGGTGTGATCGACCCGTACCGCGATGCCGTGGCCGCCTGCCGCGTCGACCAGCTCGGCGGTCTCCTCGATCGTCTCCGGCCGGTTCATCTCCGACCGCTGCGCCCTCGTGGACCGGCCGGTCACATAGACGGTGGCGCCGGCCGAGCCGAGCTGCATCGCAATCCCCCGCCCGGCAGCCCGCGTCGCCCCCGCGACCAACGCCACCTTGCCCGCCAACGGCTTCATAGCTGCCTCCCGCTGTAGCCATACACTGTATGGTTTCGTACCATACGTCGTATGGTTAATGCTGGCAAGCCTGGCCGGCCCCGGGCCGGGGAAGAGCGGCTCAGCCGGCGCGCGATCCTCGAGGCGGCGCTGCGGATCGTCGACGCCGAGGGGATCGAGGCGATGACGATGCGCCGGCTCGCCTCGACGCTCGGGGTGAACCCGATGTCGATCTACCACCACCTGCCGAACAAGGCCGCCGTCTTCGCCGGACTCGCCGAGCTCGTCTTCGCCCAACTGGAGTCCGCACCGTCCGACGACAGCGTTTCCTGGAAGGAGGAGCTGATCGGTGCGGCCGGCGCCTACCGCGCTGCCTTGCGAGCCCACCCGAACCTGGCTCTGCAGATCCTCTCGGACACGTCAGCGGTCTCGGACGTCGTCGTGGTCACCGTCGAACCGTTCTACCGGGCGCTCGACCGGGCCGGTGCGGAACCACGGCAGATCTTCGAGGCCGTGAACACGCTCATCGACTTCATCCACGGCTTCAGCCTCGGCGAGGCGTCGGTCCGCGCCGAGACCTTCGACCTGGCTCCTGATCTGCTCTCCCGCATCAGCAACCTGCCGCCGGGCAAAGCGCCGACGCTGGTCCGCGTGGTCACCGAACTGGGCGCCGAGGGACTGCACTACGACTTCGACAGCGGTTTCGTCACTGGGATCTCCGTGGTCGTCGGCGGCATCGAGGCGCGCTTCGGCTTGTGACTACCGGAGCCATTGAGGCGATTTGCCGAGTCCCTACTCTGGGCACGAGCCTTCGTCGCCGGGCGATCTGACACGGGCCAGCAGTCCCTGCAGTGTGGCGACTTCGCCGGCCGAGAGGTCCGCGAAAAGCGCAGCTTCGACGCCGGCGAGCGCGGCCTCGAAATCACCCCGCCCGGCTCTTGCCCTGCGGGGTGATCTCGACGATGTGCCGGCGCCGGTCGGCGGGGTCGCGCCGGCGTTCGATCAGCCCTCGAGCTCCAGGTCGACTGGACCCTCGGCGCGATCTGCGCCCGCTACTGCAGCACAGTTACCCAACATCACGCCCACGAAGACGCCGCCGTGTTCCCCGCACCTGGCGAGCCGCGAACCGCGGCTCAAACCGGTGATCGATCGGCTGACCGAGGAGCACCTGGTGATCCATGACGCGATCCAGGAGGTCGACCGGGCCCTCGTTCAGCACCTGACCCGGCCGGACAACCACGACGCCATCCAAGGTGCGATCGATCACCTGACCGACACCCTCCTCTCACACCTTGCGTACGAGGAACAGGATCTTGTCGAGCCGCTGGCGAGGCTCGGGTTCTACCCGGACCAGGTACCTGAGTCACGCCTCGGCTTGTAGCGGGAGATCGCCACTCCGACCAGGCAGAGCGCGCCACCGGCGAACGCGAGCCCGGCCGGCGACTCGTCCAGCAGCAGCCAGCCAAGGAAGATGGCCAGTGGCGGGACCAGGTACGTCGTCGCGCCGAGCCGCCCGGCACTCGTCCTGGCCAAGGCGTAGGCCCAGGTCGTGAAGGCGACCGACGTCGGGAACGCACCGAGGAAAACGACCCACCAGATCGTGGACGGCCGGGCATCGGCCGTCTCGCGCACCAGCGCCGGCCCGAACGGCAGGCAGGCGATTGCTCCGATCGTGCAGGCGAGCCAGGTGACCTCGAGCGCGGGCAACCGGCTGAGCAGTGGCTTCTGCGCAACCACTCCGACGGCATAGGCAACCGCGGCCACCAGGCAGAGGACGACTCCCCACGTCTCCGCCTTGCCCTCGGATGAGGACGCGCCGATGAGCACCACCCCACCGAACGCCGCGATGCTGCCGATCACCAGTTGCTTCGGGAACCCTTCGCCGAGCAGTAGCCCGGCGAGCAACGCGATCACTAGTGGGCCGATGTTCACCAGCATCGCCGTAGTACCGGCGTCCAGGCGCTGCTCGGCCAGGTTGAGGGCGACGTTGTAGCCGCCGAACCACACCAGCCCGCAGACAAGAAGCAACTTCCAGTCAGCCTTGGCGGGCCATCGCCGCGGCCGGCTGAACACCAACGCTCCGAGCAGCAGGCTCCCGACGAGCAACCGCCCGAGTGTCAGCGCCCCGGCCGAGAACTCCTGCCCGATATGCCTGATCGCGACGAAGGCCGAGGCCCACAGGACTACGGTCACAGCAGCCGCAGCCGCGGCAAGAACACTCTGGCGTCGATCGGTCGTAGTCACCTGCTGACCGTAGGCGGCGGACACTTCGGCAGACACCTAATAATCGAGGGGACCGCCCGGTTGGATCCGCCTCGTCGAACTCGAAGACCTCAACCCCCTTCTCTCCTTGGCATCAACCACAGACACCAACCGCATTGCCTTCATCAACCGCCTCGCCTCATCCCTCAGCACCCTCCTGCGCTTGTGAAGGCGGCGCAGGCAGAGCCGACGGGGTGATCAGCGCGGTCAGGAACAGTGGGACCGTGAGGCCCGCCACCAGCACCGGCAGCGCGAACCAGACCGACCCCAGCGCGAATCCCGCGTAGACCAGCACGGCGAAGAGCTCGGCGAACAGCCCCGACACCGACGTCACCGTCGCGCGCGCCGGACCCGTGATGGCGTCCTGCAGCCGCGCCTCGGCGACGATGATGACGAGTTGCATCACGCCGTAGCCGATCGCGATCGGCACGAACCCTCCGGCCGTCCCGCTCAACGCACCCCACGCCAGCAACCCGGCCGCCAACGCCAGCCCGACCGCCAGCACCGATCCCGGCCACCGGTACGCCGGACCCGCGAGCGCTCCACCGATCGCCTGGGCGGCAACCGTCCCGGCGATCAGCAACGGCACCAGGGCCGTCGATGCGCCGATCTCCCTTGCCAGCAAGGGAAAATACTCGTCAAACGCAAGGAATCCACCCAGCAGAGCCACCAGCACGACGGCCTTGCGGACGGTGCGACTCGTCGTCACCTCGCTCAACCCCAAGCGAAGCATCGCCACATACCGCCCGAGCGGACCGTCTCCGGCTCCCGTCTCCACCTCCTCCGTCTCATCAGCCGTGGCGACACGGGTCGCTTCCGGCAGGGACAGGCCGACTGCCGCTTGAAGCAGGCAGCTGGCCACGCTGACGGCACCCAGCAGTGGGTAACCACCGAGCTCGAACAGCGGCGCTGCCAAAGCGGTAGCCGCCAGGTTCAGTACCAACGAGGCCGACTTCGCCCTGCCGATCAGCCCGGCGTACCGATCGGCGGCTCCACGCGCGGCGAGTTCGTCGTACACGAGGGCTTCGAACGTGCCGGAGATCAGCGCAGAGCTGACTCCCCACAGGACGAAGCCGAGCGCGAACCCGGCGTACGAGGGAACGACGATCCAGCCGGCGAAGCCCAGACCGCGAACGAGCGCTCCGAGCACCAGCAGCTTGCGTCGGGAGAAGACATCCGCCCAGGCGCCGGAGGGCACCTCGAGCAGGAAAGCGGTCGTCGACCAGATGATGAACAGCGACGAGACCTCCGCCGCCGACAGCCCGTGATCCGTGAACAGCAACTGGTACACCGGATAGAGCGGGATGAAGTCCTGCAGCGCCTCGAAGGCGACGATGCGCGCCGAGAGGCTGCGCGGTACTGCGCTGGGTCGTTGCGGGTCAGGACGTCAAAGGTGCGGGCTCGAGTAAGTCATACCCAAGAAGATATCCGTGAAGTCACTGCCCGAACAGTTCCTTTATTCCGGGTGTGGACAAGTGCAGGACCTGGTAGCGAGTTCCCGGCACGATCCCCGGTTCGCCGCTCCACAAGGTGAAGTGCACCAACTCCCAGCGTGCCGGATCCACAGCGATCGCCGAACTGTGGACACCCGGCATCGCTGCCGTCCGACGCAGCGCCTCCATCGCCTCGGCCACTGGTCCCGCCGGGTCGACGTCGGGCGGCAACTGCCAGACATTCTTCGTCGCACCCACTGCCGGCTGATCCACCTCGCTGCCGGCCAACGAGTCGACGCCGGTCCAATGCCGGACGCTCGGCCGCCCGAACGACCGGCAGATCCCGCTGAAGAACTCACCACCCCAGAGGAACCGGCTCATCCCCGCCGTGTCGTTCCACAGGTAGAAGGGCGCGTACTGGTTCACCACCGACCCGTTTGCCAAGTCCTGCACCAGGTAGGCCTTCACCCCGAGTCCGTCGAAGTCGTCTGTCCGCGCCCCGAAGGTCTCTACCCGCCGCCGGATGATCCCCATGTCGTAGTCCGCCGGCAACGAGATCTCATACTGCATCGCATCCATGCCGTACAGACTAGTAGGTACAGAGACTAATCGGGAAGCGTTTTCGGCGGTGATCCGGCAGGCTCTCTAGATGGCTGACGTGGGCGAGCGGGTGTGGCAGAAGATTCCCGAGGGGGCTCGGGAGGCACTGGAGCGGGGCCTCAGCCCGTCGGAACTGCAGACGGTTCTGCTCCAGATCAGTCGTGAGCGGGCGGGCGCCGTGACGCCGGCTCGGGTGATGCGGCGGTGGCTGGAGGATCGGTTCGTGCGGCCGTCCGGGGTGGATCCGCGGGCGTTGGTCAAGACTCAGGCGAGGTTGTGGGAGCGGCTGCCCGAGCGATTCGCCGGGGTAGAGCTGTCTCCGTTGACGCCGCTGGGGACTTGCTCGGCGGTGGCGACGGTCGACCAGAACAAGATCGTCAGCACGATTCGCAGTACCGAGGTCGCCAGTGATCCGACCAACGAGTTGGCGATCGAGGCCGCTGTCCGGCGGCGCGCGGGGCAGGCGCGCGTGGATCTTGCTGCCTGCCAGCGGGTGGTACGGGCTCAGGCGGTCGATGCGCCGGGGATGTCCGCGCATTTCCAGCTGTTCGCGCTGGTGTCGAGTGCGCGCGACACCGGGTCGGGGCGGATCGAGGCAGAGCTGCTGGTGGATCACCTGCGCTTCTGGCACGACGTACTGGGCGACGAGGCGCAGTTGACGTACACCACGTTCGCGCGGACCGCAGTACGGGAGCGCATCGACGACACTGTGCGGCCTGCGCTGAAGGTCGACCTCAGCGAGGATCCTGAGCGGGACAAGGGATCCAACTACTACTCCGGTACTGCGCTCGGCATCGGCGTCGGGGGCGTGGAACTGGGTGATGGCGGGTTCACGCGCTGGACCGCCGAGTTGCTCGGGGACGCCAAGGAGCGATGCCTGATCTCCTGCATCTCGACCGAGCGCCTGACCGCAGTACTCAGCGGAGCTTGAGCAGGGCCGCTTCGGTGGGCGAGAAGCCGCACGCTTTCACGTAGAAGTCGGCCAGGTGCGGTTCGTAGTCGACGTGCAACCACTCGCAGCCCGCCACCTTCGCCTCCTCGGCGGCGACGCGCACCAGCTCCTTGCCGATGCCTTGTCGCCCGTACGACGGGTGGACGGCCGTGTCGAGCACGAAAGCATGCGCGCCGCCATCCCAGCAGACCTGTACGAACCCGACGAGAAGATCGTTGCTAAAGGCGCCAACCCAGGTGAGCGCATGCCGCGCCAGTCGCACGGCCCACGGCTGCACCTCATCCGGGTGCCCGAAAGCGAGCGCATGCAGGCTGGACAGCTGAGCATCGTCGACTGGGAAGCGCGTGCGGTACTCGATCACAGGGCAGCGCCGGTTACGAGCTCTGCCTAGGCGACCAGGGCGAAGGCTTGGGCAGAGGTGGAGTACGCGGTGGGCGAGGAGACCACTCGCTGCGGGCCAGACTCGGTCACGCGGATCGAGGAGGTCTGCAGGTGCAACGGCAGCGTGGAGCGGACCGCGGTGGCGAGGTCGAACTGCACCTCGGTCAGCAGGTCGGCGAGCTCCAGGTCCAGCGCCCGGCAGATCGCGGCGAGGATCTCCGAGGAGGGCTCCTTGCGGCCGCGCTCGATCTCGGACAGGTACGGCACCGAGACCTGGGCCTGCTCGGCGAGCTCGCGCAGGGTGATTCCCCGCTCGCGCCGCAGCCGGCGGAAGACGTTTCCGATCACCTGGCGTAGCAGCACGTCCGGGCCTCCCCTTGAGGTCGTTGGTTCGATGTCCTGTGTCGAGTGTGCCACCCCGGCCGGGTCTGCGGTGGGCAGATCTGCCATGGGCAGATTCCCGGGACTGCCGGGCGCCGGGCGGCGACGCTGGAGAACATGAGCGAGACCACCGCACCGAATGCCCTCGACAACCACATCTACCAGCGACTGCTCTGGCAGCGCATCGTCGTACTCGGCGACGAGATCAAGGACGAGAACGCGAACGCCCTGTGCGCCCAGCTGATCCTGCTGAACGCCGAGGACCCGAAGGCGGACATCTCGCTGTACATCAACTCGCCCGGCGGCTCGGTGTCGGCCGGGC
The DNA here is from genome assembly GCF_010548305.1 of Streptomyces sp. SID13031. Lineage (GTDB taxonomy): Bacteria > Actinomycetota > Actinomycetes > Propionibacteriales > Kribbellaceae > Kribbella. The sequence goes on along the minus strand of NZ_JAAGLV010000021.1, from coordinate 123,800 downwards.
TGGCCATCTACGACACGATGAACTTCATCAGCAACGAGGTCGCGACGTACGCGATGGGGCTGGTCGCCTCGATGGGACAGGTGCTGCTGGCCTGCGGGGCGGAGGGCAAGCGGTACTCGCTGCCGCACGCCCGGATCATGATGCACCAGCCGACCGGCGGGATGGGCGGGACGGCGACGGACATCAAGATCCAGGCGGAGCAGTCGGTGCTGGCCAAGAAGGACCTGGCCAGGCTGCTGAGCGAGCGCACCGGGCAGCCACTGGAGCAGATCGAGGCGGACTCCGACCGGGATCGCTGGTTCACGCCGGAGGAGGCGCTCGCCTACGGAATCATCGACAAGGTGCTGGAACACCCAGTCGCGGTACCAGCCTGAAGTCGCCTGTACCGGGCTGAGGCCGCTGTGTTGAGCCGAGTCAGCCTGCGGTGAGTGCCTGGGCCAGGTCTGTGGTGAGGTCCTCCGAGTCCTCCAGGCCGATGCTGAGGCGGAGCAGGTTGTCGTGGGGCTTGGCGGACTCGTCGACCAGGCGGTGGGTGAGACCCGCCGGGTGCTGGATGAGGGTGTCGACTCCGCCCAGCGAGACGGCGTGAGTGATGAGTTGGAGCGACGCTGCCACCCGGGCGGCAGCGTCGTACCCGCCTGCAGTGGTGAAGGCCAACACTGCACCCGGCCCGGCCTGCTGGCGTCCGACCAGGCCTAGCGGGTCGCACTCGGGCAGTCCTGGGTAGTAGACGTCATCCACAGCCGGGTGTGTGCTCAGCCAGTCAGCGACCTTCGCTGCCGACGTCTGCTGCGCCCGGACCCGTACCGGCAGCGTCTGCAGTCCCCTGTGCAGCTCGTACGCCGCCAGCGGGTGCAGGAGCCCTCCGGTGAGCGCACGGACCTGCCGAAGCCGGGCGGTCCATTCGGCGTTCGCTGCGACTACTCCACCCATCACGTCGCCATGGCCGCCCAGGTACTTCGTCGCGGAGTGCAAGACGAGTGTGGCGCCGTGTTGCGCGGGTTGCTGGAGTACTGGCGTCGCGAACGTGTTGTCCACCAGCACCGGTACGCCGTTGGCCTGGCGGACCGCGTTGGCGATGTCGACCAGTTCCACGGTCGGATTGGCCGGGGTCTCCACCAGGACGAGCCCGGTGTCGGGGCGGACGGCGTCAGCGATACCGGCGGGGGTCACCCAGCTCACCGTCGTACCGAGGAGACCTGTGGACAACAGGTGGTCCGAGCCGCCGTAGAGCGGGCGGACGGCGACTACGTGCGGGCGGCCCGCGACGACGGTGGCGAGCAGTGCAGCGGAGAGTGCCGCCATGCCGGAGCCGAAGGCGACTGCGCCGTCGCAGTACTCGAGCTCGGCGAGGGCCTCCTCGAAGCGGGCGACATTCGGGTTCCACAGGCGCTGGTACACGAGGCTGCCGCCGTCGGGGCCGTTGCCGAGCGCCAGAGCGTCGTACGAGGCTCCGCCGCTCGCCACGCCGGGCAGCGGGTAGGTCGTGGACAGGTCGATCGGGGGGACGTGGACGCCGAGCGCGGTCAGGTCGTCGCGGCCGGCGTGTACGGAGCGGGTGTCCAGCTGGGTCATGGTCGCCTCCTCGGGGATACGCCTGAGGATGGAATCTTCTGCAGATTTGGTGCAAGAGTTCCGAAGAAAATTCGTCCACAGGCTTATCCACACGCTGTGGATTCTGTGGATGGGACCTACAGTGGGGGCATGCCGAAGGATCGTCGGACGCCTGGACCGGCCCCGCGGCCGGTGTCTGCTGCGCTCGACGAGGTCGATCAGGAGCTGGTCCGGCTGCTGACGGCCGACGGCCGGATGCCGAACAACGCCCTCGCCGAGGCGACCGGCATCGCGCCGTCGACGTGTTTGACGCGCGTCCGCTCACTGCGCGAACGCGGGGTGATCCGCGGTTTCCACGCGGATGTGGATCTGGCTGCCCTAGGCCGGCCGCTGCAGGCGCTGGTCGCGGTCCGTATCGGCGCCCACTCCCGCGACGAGATCGACCGCTTCCGCGCGGCGGCCCCCCGCCTCCCCGGCGTACTGTCCCTCTTCCACGTCAGCGGCGCGAACGACTACCTGCTGCACGTCTCGGCCGAGTCCCCCGACGCCCTCCGCGACTTCGTCCTCGACCACCTCACCGCAGACCCCGCCGTCATCCACGCCGAAACCAGCCTCATCTTCGAACACGTCCGAGGCACCCACACCTAGCCCCTGTGGATAACTCCCCGCCCGAAGCGAGTCAGCTGGATACGCTTGAGTTGGAAGGACAGCAGGCGCGGCAGTGCGGCATCGAAGGTCGTCGGCCAGCGGCGACCGGTCGGTTCGGTTCGGTTCGTTGACTGTTCGGTCGTACCTGTTCTCCGCCACGCCCGGGACTTCGGCGCCACGCCCCGGGCTTCGGCGCCCGGTACGACGTCCTCGGCATCACCCCGGTCAGCGGGGTTTCAGGCCCCAGGCGGTGGCTAGGAGGTCGTACGATTCGCGGCGCTCGGCAGGGTTGTGGATGTTCGTGGTGATGATGAGTTCGTCGGCGCCGGCTGATTGGGCTCGGCGGGACAGGTCTTCGGCCACCTGGTCGGGCGTGCCGACGGTGACCAGGCCTGCCCACTCCTCGACGGCTGCGCGTTCGCCGTCGGACCACGGGTACGCGGCGGCTTCTTCGGGCGAGGGAAGCGGGCTCGGGCGGCCTGAGCGGAGGCGGAGCATGGAGAGCTGGTTCGCGAGGCTCAGGGCTTGGGCGCGCTCTTCCGTCTCCGCGACGATTGCGGCGAGGGCGAGGATCGCGTGGGGCTTCGATTGCTCGGGTGAAGGCTGGAAGAGCTCGCGGTAGGAGCTGATGACACCCGCCGGATCGAGCGTGCCGAAGTGGCCGGCGTAGGCGAAGCCCGTACCCAGCGCCGCAGCCGCCTGGCCGCCGTACGCGCTGGAGCCGAGGATCCAGACGGGCGGCAGCGGGACGTCGTCCGGCTGCGCGGAGATCGGGGCGAACGGGTGCCCGGCAGGGAAGCCCTCGGCGTACGCGCGGAGCTCGGCGTACTGGTCGAGGAAGTCGTCGGCGGCGAGGGCCTCGCGGCTGCGGCGGAGGGCGAGCGCGGTGCGCTGGTCGGTGCCGGGCGCGCGGCCGATGCCGAGGTCGATGCGGCCGGGGTACAGGCCGCCGAGGACGCGGAAGGATTCGGCGACCTTGAGGGGTGAGTGGTTCGGCAGCATGATGCCGCCGGAGCCGACACGGATCGACGAGGTCGCGGCGGCGACGGCCGCGATCATCACCTCGGGGCTCGTGCTCACCACGCTGGAGATGTTGTGGTGCTCGGCGAGCCAGTACCGGTGGTAGCCGGCCGCCTCCGCGCTTCGAGCAAGCTCAAGCGTCTCGTGCAGCGCCTCGGACGGACGAGTCCCCGTCGGCACCGGCGAAAGGTCAAGCACGGACAGGGGCATCGCTTCAGCACTCACGTTGAATGCCAACCGCCGCCCCTCGCCAACTATTCCGCCTCACCCGTACTACGGCACCGCGCTCCCGCCCGCCCGAACGCGGGCGCGACGCAGCACCCCCAAGGCTGAGGTCGCGCTCGACGCGAACACGGGCGCGGCGTAGTACCGGCCAACCGGTACTACGAGGTCGGTGCTCGCCCGTCGCCGTCGCCGTCGCCGTCGCCGACGGCGGGCCGAGCGGGCCGAGCGGGCCGAGCGGGCCGAGCGGGCCGAGCGGGCCGAGCGGGCCGAGCCAACTTTGTGCACGGCCTGAGCAATTCGGCCGGAGCTCGGCGCTCAGGCCGTGCACAAGGTGGCTGGCGTGGGCGACATTGGGGACTGGGTGGGGGTTGGGCGGGTGGGTCGTGTCCAAAGCGGGGGGGTCAGGCGGGGTAGGGGGTGGTGGTGGTGCGGGCTTCGCGGAGGGGGCGGGACCACCAGGCCAGTTGGGTGAGGAGGGTGGCGGCGGCGAGTGGGGTGGTGGGGTCGGTCGGGGTGCCGTCGGGGGTTGAAGGGGTCGGTTGGCTGGTGGAAGCTAAGGGTTTCGCGGATGGTGACGGCGTGGAGTTCGCCGAAGACCTGGCGGAGTTGCTCGGCGGCGCGGAGACCGCCCGAGCGGCCGCCGTAGACGATGAAGGAAACCGGTTTCGCGTACCAGGGGCGCCGTACTGCGTCGATCGCGGTCTTCAGGTCGCCCGGGTAGCCGTGGTTGTACTCCGGGCAGACGATTACGAACGCATCCGCCTCGTCGATACGGGCGGGGAGGTCGGCCAGAGGTGTGCGGTCGAGGTCGATCAGGTCGAGCTTGAACTCGTCCCGGCTCTCAACCTCCCGCGCAAACCACTCAGCCACAACGGTGCCGAACTTACCCGGCTCAGAATTCCGGACCACCAACGCCAGACGAAGCGGATGCACAGTCACCCCTCGACGCTAGAACCTCAAGCCTCCTTGAGGTCAAGCCCGACCGGCGAGAGCGCACGTCGCCGGGAGCGGCGCAAGACGGCACGGCGCGAGACGGTACGGCGTCGGCAAGGCGGCGGGCCGCTAGTCGGTCGGCGAGGGTGCGGATGGCGGGGTCGGCGATGAGTCGGCCGGAGTCGGCGGGGTCGCGGAGGTCGGCGGGGTCGCGGGCGCCTCGGATGGTGCTGCTGCAGGCGGGGTTGCGGGTGGGGCCGGTGGGGTGTTGAGGGCCAGGGAGGTGTTGGCGGCACGCATTAGCTCGACCGACTCGGCTGATTGGCCGGGCGGGGCTTCCGCTTCGCTTCGCTCGCTCGACGAGTCGGTGGCATCGCCTGTGTCGGCGGTGCTGGCGGTTTCGGTACCGACGGTTTCAGTAGCGGCCGTTTCGGTGCCGGCGGATTCGGTACCAGTGGTTTCGGTACCAGTCGTTTCGGCGTCGGTGGTTCGCGCCGTGTCGGTGGTTCCGGCGTCGGCAGGGCTGGCATCGGTGGAGCTGACCTCGGCGGTGGTGGGGAGGAGGACGCCTACTGATTGCCAGGCTTGGGTTACGGCGGTTGTTTCGGGGGAGGTGGGGCCGTACATGGTGCTGGCCGTTCTGTGAGTTGCTTCGGCGAAGGTGGTGAAGGTGGTAGTGGGGGTGAGGGTGCCTGAGGTCAGGGTGGTGTACCAGATCTGGCCGGGCTTCTCATAGGCGTTGCCGCCCAGGGTTGTGGCCAGTAGGTAGAAGGCGTGGTTGGGGATGCCGGAGTTAAGGTGGACTCCCCCGTTGTCGTCGGTGGTTTCGACGAAGCCGGACATGTGGGCCGGCTGTGGGTCGCGGCCGAGGCGGGGGTCGTCGTACGCCGTACCGGGGGCCTTCATCGAGCGGAGGGCTACTCCTGCGACGCCTGGGCGGAAGAGTTCGGCGCCGATCAGCCAGTCGGCTTCGGCGGCGGACTGGCCCAGGTGGTGCTGCTTCGCGAGTGAGCCGAAGACATCGGAGAGGCTCTCGTTGAGCGCGCCCGACTGGCCTTCGTAGACAAGCCCGGCCGTGTACTGCGTGACGCCATGCGTCAACTCGTGGCCGGTGACGTCGATCGAGCGGGTGAAGTCGCCGAAGATCTCGCCGTCCCCGTCGCCGAACACCATCTGCGCGCCGTCCCAGAAGGCGTTCGCGTAGCCACGGTCGAAGTGCACCGTCGAGTTCAGCGGCAGTCCGGCGCCGTCGACCGAGTCGCGGCCGAAGCATTCCTTGAACATCGTCCAGGTCGCGCCGGTGCCGTCGTAGGCCCGGTTGACGGTCTCGTCCGCGACGGCCGGGTCGCCTTCGCGCCTGGCCGGAGTCCCTGGCAGGCAGGTGCCGTTCTCCGCATCGTGGACGACCCGTCGCGCTCCGGCCTCGCTGCCTTCAAGCTGGGCAGAGCCTTGCCCGAAAGCGGCGGGGCGGCTCCGGAGTACGGCGTCGTGCTGCAGCGACTGGCGGTAGCGAGCGCGCAGATTCGGGTCGTCCGCGGTGCGCTCGAGGTGTTCGAGCAGGTACGGCGGGACGATGTGGTGGACCGTCATGGACCTGATCGTGCCCTTTCGGCCGGGTACCGCAAAGAGCGAAATGCGATAAACTCAAGGATTTGTGGCTGCTACCAGAGAAATTGCCGAAATCGGCCCTGGGAACCAACGAGGTGCAGTTTATCACGAGGGGTTGGAATTGCTGAATCCGGTCCAGGCTGAACAGGTTTACCTGACGGCTTTCTACGCAACGCTCGACCGTGAGCGCGAACGTACGGAGGGTCGCCGGCAAGACGAGCAGGTGGCCGGCACCAAGAACGCGCAAGCCTTGCACCAGCGCGACGGCCGGGTCCGGGACCTGAACGCCAGGCTGTCCCGGCTGAACGCGGCCGAGGAGGGTCTCGCGTTCGGCCGGCTCGACGACGAGGACGGTGGCGTCCTGCACATCGGGCGGATCGGGTTGCACGACGAGGACTACGAACCGTTGCTGGTCGACTGGCGCGCGCCTGCCGCGCGGCCGTTCTACATCGCCACAGCGGTGGTGAACGAGGGCGTCGTCCGCCGCCGGCACATCCAGACCAGGTTGCGTCAGGTGGTCGACGTCCAGGACGAGCAGCTCGACCTGGACCGGACCGCGGACGGCGCGTCCCAGCCCGGTACCGGTGTGGTCGGCGAGGCGGTCCTGCTCAGCGCGCTCGACGCCCGGCGGACCGGCACGATGGAGTCGATCGTGCGGACGATCCAGGCCGACCAGGACCGGATCATCCGTTCCGAGCTGGCCGGTGTGCTCGTCGTCCAGGGCGGACCGGGCACCGGGAAGACCGCAATCGCGCTGCACCGGGCCGCTTTCCTTTTGTATACACATCGCAGTCAACTGGAAAAGCGCGGAATTCTGGTCGTCGGCCCTAATTCGACGTTCCTGAAGTTCATCGGCCAGGTACTACCGTCGCTCGGCGAGGACGGCGTCCGCCTGGTCACCGTCGCCGAGCTGTACCCGGGCCTGACCGCGACCCGGCCGGAGCCCGCCGAGGTGGCCGAGGTCAAGGGCCGTGCGGTGATGGCCGAGGTGATCAAGACCGCGGTCGCCGACCGTCAATGGGTGCCCGGCCAACCGATCGAGCTGACGATCGACCGGACCGTACTACGGCTGGAACCGTCCGTGGTCGAGGAGACCCGGGCCAAGGCGCGCGCCCGGCAACTGACGCACAACCAGGCCCAGCCGTTCTTCGCCAACGAGACGATCGACCTGCTCACAACGCAGTACGCCGACATCATCGGCGAGGACCCGCTCGGTGGGGAGAACCTGCTGGACGAGTACGACCTGGAGGAGTTGCGCAAGGAGGTCGTCGCGGACCCCGAAGTACAGGCGTTGCTGGTGAAGCTTTGGCCGGTGCTCAGCCCGCAACAACTACTGATCGACCTGTACGGCGATGAGCAGCGACTCGCGTCGGCGGCGCCGCAGCTCAGTGCGCTCGACCGCGAGCACCTGCTCCGGTACGGCGATGACTGGAGCCCCGCCGACGTACCGCTGCTCGATGAAGCCGCTGAGCTGCTCGGTGACGACGGGCGCGACCTGGCTCGCGAACGGGCCGAACGCGCGCGGGCGATCGCGTATGCGCAGGGCTCGCTGGACGTGCTGTCCGGATCAGGGTCGACCGACTTCGACGAGGACGACGAGGCGGAGGTGTTGTCGGCGAAGGACATCCTCGATGCGGAAGCCTTCGCGGCGAGATATGAGGCCGATGACGATCGCACGCTGGCCGAGCGCGCCTCGGTCGACCGGCGGTGGACGTACGGGCACGTGATCGTGGACGAGGCGCAGGAGTTGTCGCCGATGGCGTGGCGCGCGATCGCGCGGCGCTGTCCGTTGCGCTCGATGACGCTGGTCGGCGACGTCGCCCAGACGGGTGCTGCCGGCGGCAGTACTAGCTGGCAGCAAGCGCTGGCACCGACGTTCGGGGACCGCTGGCGGCTGGCGGAGCTGACGCTGAACTACCGGACACCGGCTGAGGTGATGGAGCTCGCTGCGGACGTACTGCGCGAGGTCGACCCGACAGCCAAGGCCCCTCGGTCAGTGCGGTCCACTGGGGTCAAGCCCTGGCACCTGGACGTCCCGGCGGCCGAGCAGGCGGCGTACGTGAGCAAGGTGGCACACGAGGAGACGCAGCACGGGCAGGTCGGGGTGATCACCTCGCGGCACCGGCTCGAGCTGGTGCAGGAGGCAGTCGGCGACGTTGCCGGTATCACCGTGCTTACCGTGGCGGGCGCGAAGGGCCTCGAGTTCGACTCCGTCCTGGTCGTCGACCCCGACGGCATCCTGATCGAGTCCCCTCGCGGCCTGCGCGACCTGTACGTCGCCCTGACGCGCTGCACCCAGCGCCTGGGCGTCATCGGCCCGCTCCCAGAAGTCCTGCAGAGCTCGGACTCCTGGGATGTCCGCACCTGACGGTCCAGCTTTTCGCGTCAGTGGTTAGCGCAGCACTTGATCTGGTGTTCTACCTCGAAGGGGATGAGTACGCCGCCGGCGGCCGGCTGGACCAGGAGGACTACCTGGCCGTTGCGGCGGATCGGGCGGATGAAGCCGCGGGTGTCGATCAGGGTGGAGTCCTCGACGGTGAGGCCGCCCAGTGCTTCTACCTGGTCGATACCGCAGCGGTCACGCAGGTCTGCTGCCGTCAGGGTGCCGTGGGCGTTCTCCTGACCGGGGAACGCGACCAGGCGGCCCGCCGTACCGAGTGCTGTCTCTACTGCGGCTACGTAGGCGCCGCGGACGAGTTGGCTCGGGCCTGCGACCTCTGGCTCAGCCGCCCCCGCGCGGATGATGGCCGAGCCGACCTCCTGGGTCAGAGCTGTCTGGTCGAAGGCAGCCGAGGTACTGATGGAGACAGCCAGGTGGCCGCCTGGCACCACGTGGGTGCAGGCGACTACCGGGCCTGTCGCGGACTCCAGCAGGCCGTGGAGGACATGCTCTGCCTCCACGGCGTCTGCGGAGTCCGCATCGACGGCGATGATCACTTGGTCGGAAGCACCCAGATCGGGTTCGTGTAGAACCACAGGTCGGCCCACGGGTCTGCGTCGCCGACCACGTCCAGCTTCGGACCGGCAGGGTCGATCGCTGCACCGAGGTAGCCCGGCTGGCTGCGGTTGCCGTCGGTACCACGTACGCGCACGTAGTACGGGGTCTCCGCCTTGCCCAGCGGCAGGACCAGCTCGAAGATGCCGCGCTTGCCGGAGGTGTCCCACTGCCGGACGACTTTGGTGTCGGGCGCCGTGAAGGTGTCCTTGTCGCTGACCGCACCCGTCACCGCACCCACGATCGCGTCGACGCGGTTGAGCGACGGCACGAAGTTGGACCAGTTCGGCACGTTCTGCGCGGTGATCCGGACGACCAGCTCGACCGCGCGACCCCGGCGTACGTGCAAGGCACCGCCCAGCGGCTCGCCACGAGTCTTGCCGGCCTCGCGGACCTCGACCTCGACGCCCTTGACGAGCGCGCCGTGGTCGACCCAGACCCGGCCGTTGCGCAGGCCTTCCATCACCGCGCGGTAGTCGCGGTTGTCGGCGCCGACGTGCGTGCGGCTGTAGTAGCCGGGGAAGAAGTCAGCCGCAGTGCGGTTGACCGTGCCGCTGTAGACCGGGTCCATGTAGCGGCCGTCTCGGTCGAACTGGGCCTGGTCCGAGCCGTCGGGTCGGCGGGCGGTCTCGTTCCAGTTCACGTGTGAGTCGGAGTTCGCGCTGATCCACCACGGCTTGCCCTCGGCGAGCAGGCTGTCCCACAGGCCGCCGACAGTGGCGGTCATCCAGTCGAAGCCACCCCAGGTCCGGTACGACTCGGCCGGGTACCCGGGGAAGGAGTTCGCGTTCGGGGCGTTGCCGTAAAGGCCGCGGGCCCCGCCGGCGCCGATCGCGGCGGGCAGGCCGCCGGCCTGGTGACCGGGTGCGCCCTCGAAGCCGACGGCGATCCGCGGGTCCGCGTCGCGCCAGTTGCGGATCTCGTGCGGGCTGTCGATGCCGTTGCGGGCGGGGTGGTTCGCGAGGAACAGTGCGTCCGAGACCCGGCGGAGGTCGACCTGCTGGCCGAGCCACTGGATGCCGTCGACGGCGAGCTGCTCGTTGACCGGCGTGTTGGCACCGGCGTTCTTCACGCTGCCGTCGTAGCTGTTCTCGAACTGCTTCAGTACTTCGACCTCACGGCTGCCCGGAGCGACGAAGACGGTGCCGTGCTCGGCCGCCGGGATGTTCCACTCCAGGCCCTGGAAGATCAGGGTGTCTTTCAGCTCTGCCCGAGCCGCCTTGATCTGCGGGTTGACCAGGTCGACGCCGATCCGGGCGTGGGTGGCGCCACCGTGGTCGGTGATGACGAGCCAGTCGAGACCGTTGGCGGCCGCGTGCTGCGCCTGGTCGATCACCCGGTACATACCGTCGGAGCTCAGCTGGGTGTGGATGTGGTGGTCCCCCGCGAGCCAGACGTTCGGCCGGCCGCCGGAGGTGAACACGTGCGAGGTCGGCGAGGTCGCGGCAGCGAACTCCGCACCGGAGACGGCGAGCGCCGCTGCTCCACCGAGGATCCCGGCCGAGCGCAGCAGCCCGCGGCGCGACAGCTCGGTCGGCGAGAGGTCACTGTCCGGAACCGACTCGTCCAGCGCCGCGGTGGTGGCCGCGTCCAGCTCGGTGTTCGGGTGGTGATGGTCGTGATCGTGCCCATGACCGTGTCCCTGCCCGTGCTCATGGCTGTGATCGTGGCTGTGATCGTGACCATGACCGTGGCCGGTGTGGTCGTGGGTGTGTCCCATCGTGTTTCCTCTCGGATGGCGGAATCCCGCGGGATCATCGCCTTTCCGAATGACATCCAGATGTTGTCCGGATGAACCCCAGCCCCCACCCCTTGCCCCGGAACCCCTTGTTTTGCGACGATGTCGCATTTGACTATTCGCCGTCCACGACCACCCCCAGGCCATAGACAACGCAGAGCGACGGGTCTTCAATGAGCCCCGGGGGGAAACATGAGCGTAGAACCGGATTCAGTCACGGAAAGTCACGAGAACACCCACCTGGGCAAGGACAGCGGGAACGCGACGCTGGCTGCCCTGGCAGGGGTCGCGGTCGGGGTGGTGGTCGTACTGCTGGCCTGGCTCGTCGTCATGATGAGCAGGCAGGACTCGGCCAAGGAGACGGCGTCGACGCCGCAGTCGGCCGGCGTACCGGTTACGGTGAAGACGCTGACCGTGGCTCCGTCGGTCAAAGGCACCACGACGGCGCCGGCGCCAGTACGAACCTTGCCGAAGGCGATCGGCGACGTCCGATCGCTCCCGACGGGACTCTTCTGCCGGGATCTGAAGACCAAGGGGTACAGCTACGTGGCGGCGATCGACTACTGGCGGCTGCACGGTCAGCCGAACCAGATGGATGCCGACCGCAACGGTATCCCGTGCGAGACGGTCTATTCGCGCAGCGATATCGGCCAGTACTGGAACGGGCGTGAGGTCGCCGGCGCCGCGCCACTGACGTCGAATCTGCTCTGCCGGGAGCTCGCCGACCGGGGGGCGACCTACGCTGAAGCCGTGGCCTACTGGTGGTACTACGCCATGCCACTGCGGATGGACGCCGACCAGAACGGCATTCCCTGCGAGACGGTCTACTCGGTTGCCGCGGTCAACAACTTTTGGCTCCAGTGAGACGGTCTGTCTGGGTGGGTGGCCTTCCTGTCCGCGGCCCTGGTGGTTGTGGGTAGTGGGGTGATCGTGCTCAACGCTACCGGGGCTTTCGATCGGGCTGAGTCCGGCAAGTCGACTGCGCCTTCGCCGGTGCCGGTGCCGGTGCCGGTGAGTAGTACGCGGACCAAGACGGTGGCTGTGCCGGTTGAGCCGACCGGTGCAGCGACACCTGAGCAGCCGCAGTCACAGCAGCCATCGAGCCCGGTGGTTCCACCGGTACGGGTGACCAGTACTGCCACGAAGTACGTGTTCCCCGTCGGTGGGTGTCGGGCAGATGCTTCGCAGAGTCATCATGACTACCCCGCGTCGGACATCTTCGCGGATAAGGGGTGCCGGTTCGTTTCGCCGGTTGACGGGCGGGTGGACGAGGTGACTCGGGTGGATTCCTGGTCGTCGAAGACCAACGTCGGCGAGGATCGGGGCGGGTTGTCGGTCTCGGTGGTCGGGGTGGATGGCGTTCGGTACTACGGGTCGCATCTGTCGGCGATCGGGGCGGAGATCAAGCCGGGGCTGGCGGTTCGGGCCGGGCAGACGCTGGGGTTGACCGGGAAGACCGGCAGCGCTCAGGCGACGCCGCCGCATCTGCATTTCGGGATCAGTTGGCCTACGCCTGCTGGGCATTGGTGGATCCGGCGGGGTGCTGTACCGCCGCAGAGTTTCCTCAATGCCTGGCATGGCGGACGGCAGCTTTCGCCGGTGGCGTTGGTGGCCAAGACCCGGCGCTCGTACGGCGTTGACCGCGGGTGCCGGTCCTACTGCTGACGCAGGCTCCTGAAGAAGACGCGGATGTCTTCGACGAGCAGGTCCGGGGCTTCCAGTGCGGCGAAGTGACCGCCCCGTGAGTACTCCGCCCAGTGGGTGAGGTGGTGTTCGCGTTCGAGGATGTGCCGCATCGCGGGGTCGGTCGGGAAGACGGCCACTCCCGTTGGCACCCCGCTCGATGCCGTTGGGTAGCCGCGGCTTTCGTAGTACAGGTTGGCGGAGGTCGCGCTGGTGTTGGTGAACCAATAGATGGACACGTTGGCCAGCAGGTGATCCAGGGCGACGGCGTCCTCGGGGAGCGAGCGCGCCGGGTCGGTCCAGTCGTGGAACTTCTCCAGGATCCAGGCGAGCTGCCCGACCGGTGAGTCGCTGAGGGCGAACGAGACCGTCTGCGGCTTGGTCGACTGCAGCTCGGCATACCCGGTGCCGGTCGCGCGGAAGTGCTCGGCCGTCGCGAGCTTGGCCTGATCCGTCGCGCTGAGCGCGTCGAGGTCACCGGGCTCGGCCGCGGGGAACGCGAGACCGCCATTGAGATGTACGCCGATGACGCGGCCCGGCGCCAGGCGACCGACGAGGGGTGACACCACCGATCCGGTATCGCCGCCCTGCGCGCCGTATCGGTCGTAGCCGAGGCGTTCCATCAGCTCGATCCAGGCGCGGGCGATGCGGACGTGATCCCAGCCCGGCTCCTCGAGCGGCACCGAGAAGCCGTGCCCGGGCACCGATGGCGCGATCACGTGGAAGGCGTCCGCGGCGTCACCGCCGTACCGGCTTGGATCGGTGAGCGGCCCGATCACCTCGAGAAACTCGGCGACCGACCCCGGCCAGCCGTGCGTCAGCAGCAACGGAACGGCCGACGGCTCCGGCGATCGCGCATGCAGGAAGTGGATCGTCTGCCCGTCGATCCTCGTCGTGTACTGCGGTACTGCGTTGAGCCGCGTCTCCCAGACCCGCCAGTCGAACTCCAGCCACCGCTCGACCACCCCCCGGAGATACCCGACCGGTACCCCGCGCTCCCAGTCGCCAGGAAGCTCACGTGGCCACCGGATCCGCTCCAGCCGTTGGTGGAGATCGTCGATCGCGTCTGGTGGGATGGCGATCCGGAACGGGGTGAGCACGTTCCCAGGCAGAGTCGGTAGCGGTTCCGGGAGTCCGAACTCGGCCTTTTCCATACCAGCCAGCCTACGGATCGCCGACGACAGAAAAACGTCCGCACCGGTGAGGTTCGGTGCGGACGGTGAATGTTTTTCTACATCTCAATCAGGCGCATTTCAGTGGGTATTGAGGGCGGCAGGCGAGGGGCAGATTGCCCGCTCTCGCCTGCCGCCGATCAATGGTCAGCGGGGTGCTACATCCCACATGCGCTCGCCGGGCAGGGGGTCGGGGAGCCGGTCCACGACGGGCATCGGGTCGTTGGTGACCCGGAGTCCGGCGAAACGACGGCTCATGGCGTGTGCGTATCGCTCTGCCAACGCCGGCTCGGCGTTGTAGTCGGCGATCACGTGCTCACCGAACCAGACTCGTACGCGTCGGCGCTCAGACGTCTGGGTGGCGGTGGCGGTTGTCACTTGTCCTCCATGCAGTTCCAGGATGGTCGGCCTTGATCGCGGAGCGAGCGCGGTGCCGGTGCGCCGTGTGTTCACCGTCACGTCAGGTTCAACGGGCGAGCCGAACGGAAGGTCACGCACGAAATCTGGCCAATTGTCCAGAATCTCTTCACCGGTCGTTCACCCGGCTCACTGCGCCACTCGAAGGCCTGTTCGATTACTTCGGGAGACGCAATTCATAGCGTTTCCTCAGGTACGACACGCCGAGGCGGCCCCGCGGCCTCCGTACGCTGGTGAAGTGACCATCGAAGACGCCGGCACCAAGACCCTGGCGGTTCCCGACCGGGTCGTTTCACCGACCGGGATCGCTACCGTCCAGACCGAACACCTGATCGGCGACATCAGCGAGGCACTCCGCCTGCTGGACGCCGTGGAGCGGGTCCGCGGCCACGCCCATCCACTCATCCTCGGACTGCAGGACGCCGTCGGGATCAAGATGCCGGCCGCGCTCGTGCTGAGCGCGATCTCCAACGGCCGCGATTCCGCCGAGGCTGTCGCCGCCCAGGTCGGCACCACCGCGGGCGAGGCAGAGCTCGCCATCGCCGAGCTCGCCGCTCTCGGCCTGGCGCGCACCTCACCGGCCCTCACCGTGACCGGAATGGGTCAGGCCAGGCTGTCCCAGCTCGACGGTCTGACCGTCCGGGTGCTCGACGTGATCACCGGCATCCTTGGCCCCGCCGACGCCGCCCAACTGATCCGCCTCCTGCACACCGTCGCCGACGGTCTCGAGTCCGCCGCGATCACCGCCCCGGTCTCCGACCAACTCCCCCCGACCATCCTCCACAACTGACCGCATCCCCAGTACTGGACGCCCACCTCCGACGTTCCCTCTAGTTGGTCGGGGTCGGGTCGTCGTACTTGCCGAGTTGGCCCTCGTAGCGTTGGCCGTTCCGGTATGGCCAGGCGTAGGCGGTGCAGCCGTGCAGGCCGAGGGTCTGCTGCTGCATCACCGGGGCCGGCTGGCCTGCCCCGGTGCAGAGTTCGTGGGCGTTGCCGAGGCGATGGCCGGTTTCGTGATTGATCATGTACTGCCGGTACGTCGTCAGGCCGGCGCCGTAGTTGGGTACTCCCCTGGCCCAACGGGCCACATTGAGGATGACGCGGTCGCCGATCCGGCAGCTCGTGTACTGGTCGAAGCCGCCACCGCAGTAGGTGTCACGAGTGGCGGGCGTGACGAGCATCAGCCGAAAGTCGGCCGTCTCCCCCGGCCCGACCTGGCGGAACCGGTACTTGCCGGCCGAGGCCCAGCCCTGCGGTGCGCCATAGGTCTCGCGGACGAAGCTCGCGAAGGCCGCGTGATCGACGCCCTTGATGCCACCCTCGATCGCGAGCTGAAAGGTGTAGAGCTTGCCGGCCCGGCCGATCGTGGCTGGGTCGCCAGGCAGAACCGTGAAGCTGACCGTGCCACGGACGGGATACGTGATCCCAGGATCGCCCTGCCCGGGCGCCGGGTTGGACGCCGGCGTCTCCGGTACTACGGAGCTGTCAGTACCACCCGGGTCGACCGAGGTGCTCGGCTTCGAGGAGCCGGCCTTGCCGCCACGCGTCTGGCTAGTCGACGTCTCGGTTTCCGGTCGCTCTGGGTAGCCGTTGCGGGAGAAAGGACTGGCCGGAAGCTGGAAGAAAGCTCCGACCGCTACCGCCGCAACGATCCCCAGCGCGGCGATCCTCGTCTTGCGCATCAACAGCTCCTCACCCCGCGCTCCGGTTGAGCGCGTCCTCACCCAGTACTTGCCTGATGAGGCAAATCCCCTTCTCGACGGCCGCAGCTCAGCACCTCTCCTTCCACGGATGGAGATCGTTGCTGCGGGCAAGCACTCCAGGTCTGGTGAATGGGCTGTCGCTGACCGGGCGGGACTTCGCAGCACCGGATCCGCACGGCCCGAAGGTGGGCGGCCGGGACATCTTCGGCCAGGCGACGGAACGAGCACTCGGGCGCAACGGCGTACGGGTGTATTGGGTGGAGGACTTCTTCTGGGCCCACCTGGGCGGTGGCGAAGTGCACTGCGCGACCAACGCACTGCGCGACACCCGGTCTACCGATAGTTGGTGGAAGTCAGGGATTCAGGCGTAGCGGATGCCTAGGCCGCCGTCTACTGACCAGTTGGCGCCGGTGACGAAGGCAGCTGCTCGGGAGGCTAGGAAGCAGACGACCTCGGCGACGTCTTCGGGGGTGCCGATGCGGCCCAGAGGATGGACTGCGAGGGCGGATTCGCGGGCGTTGGGGATGGTGTCGAAGAATTCTTCGAGGAGGTCGGTGGCGATGAAGCCGGGGCTGACGGCGTTGACGCGGATGTTGTGGGGTGCGACGTCGAGGGCGAGGCTGCGGGTCATGCCGACCAGGCCGGACTTGGCGGCGGCGTACGGGAACATGCCGGCGGTGGTGAGGTGGGAGTGGATCGAGGCGATGTTGACGATCGCGCCGTGGCCGGCCTCGATCATCGGGGGCAGGACGGCGCGGGCCATCAGCCAGGCGCCTTGAGGTCGACGTCGAAGACGCTGCCCTCATCTTTTCAGGGGTACGTCCGGAGGATGCCCGCCTTCGCTGACTCGGCGGCGTCGCGGGCGTAGCGCTCGGCGTCGGCCGCCGTCAGCTCCTGCCGCAGCAGCGCGAGCTGGTGGAAGAGAGGCGCGGTCGCGGTGAGCAGGACGCGGTGGGCGTCGGTGCCGGGCGGGATCTCGCCACGTTCGATCGCTCGGGTGACGACGATCGCGCTCCGCTCATAGCGGTCTTTCCAGAAGTCGTGCAGGGCGGCGGCTGCCTCGGCGGTCCGGTAAGACGCTGCGATGACCGCGACCGTCAGCGACGGAGAGGTCGCCAGCGAGCCGTGGATCTCGCGGTTGAGCTCGACCAGATCGCCCTCGAGCGAGCCGGTCTCGGTGGGCACCCAGGTGTCGTCGGCGCCCATCGCGAGCAGGTCGATCAGCAGGCCGTCGACCGTGTGCCAGCGGCGGTAGACCGTGGTCCGGTGGACGCCGGAGCGGGCGGCGACACCGTCAACGGTCAGCCCGTCGTACCCATGCTCGGCCAGCTCCGCCTCGACGGCCGCCAGCACGTCGGCGCGGACCCGCGCGGTCCGGCCACCCGGTCGCGCGCTCTCGGGCGCCGGGGCGTGCCTTGCCTTCGGGGCGGCGTCCATGTCATGATCCTAACGCAACATTCGTCGCATTAGCAGGAGCTAGCAGTGATTCTCTGACCCGCCGTCGAACCGGTCGTCCCAGCGCGGGACCGCCGTCCGTTCCAGCGCGTCAGGAGGACACGTATGTCTAGCCAGTTGTCTTTGCACGAGATCTCCAAGTCGTACGACCATCGCCCGGTGCTCGATCGGGTGAGCTGCGCCTTCCCGCCCGGACAGGTGAGCGGCCTGATCGGCGAGAACGGGTCGGGCAAGTCCACCCTGCTCCGGATCCTGGCCGGGATCGATGCGCCCGACAACGACGGCAAGGTGGAGGTCGCCGAGAGCATCGGCTTTCTCGGTCAGGACAACCCGTTGCCGCTACACCTCACGGTGTCCGCGGTTCTCGATCTCGCCCTGGCCGAGCTGCGGGCGATCGAGGCCCGGATGCTGGAGCTCGAGGGTTTGCTTGCCAATGGCAATGATTCCGGGCTGACCGAGTACGGCGAGTTGCAGACCGCGTTCCAGGTGCGGGAGGGGTACGACGCCGAGGCGCGGTTCCAGCGGGCGCTGGCGGGGTTGGGATTGAGGTCCCTTCCTGGCGATCGGGTGCTGGCGACGCTGTCCGGTGGCGAGCAGGCGCGGCTGCACCTGGCCGCAGTACTGGTTGCTGCTCCTGAGGTGTTGCTACTCGACGAGCCGACGAACCATCTCGATCTGGCGGCGGCGGTCTGGCTGGAGGACTACCTGCTGTCGCGGGCCGGTACGACGGTGGTCGTGTCGCACGATCGCGCGTTCCTGGAGCGGGTCGCGGCGACGCTGTTCGAGGTGGACGGCGACACGCATCAGGTGACGCGCTACGGCAACGGCTACTCGGGGTACCTCAAAGAGAAGGCAGCCGAGCGGGCCCGGATCACGCAGGCGCGGCAGGTCTGGGAGGACGAGGTCGCCATCATGCGCACGACGGTGCAGACCACGGCTGATCGGGTCGCCTACGGCCGGCCGATGACGGACAACAACAAGATGGCCTACGACCGCGCGACCGGCCGCGTCAACGAGGCTGAGCGGAGCAAGATCCGCAACGCCAAGGAGCGGCTGCGGCGGTTGGAGGAGAACCCGCCGCCGGTGCCGTCGAAGCCGCTGCGCTTCACGGCGGCATTGCGGACAGCCGGCTCGACCGGCGTGCTGCTCGATGCGGCCGCGGTGTCTGTACGGGGCCGGCTGCGGGCGACATCGGTGAAGGTTTCGAGGGGTGATCGGTTGTTGATCGCCGGACCCAACGGAATCGGGAAGTCGACGCTGCTCGAAGTACTGACCGGTGGGCTGACGCCTGACTCGGGGTCCGTGGATCGGCGCGGGCAGATCGGGTATCTGGCGCAGGAGGTCGTCGAGGAACGGCCGGATCGGACCTTGCGGCAGGAGCTGATGCTGTACGCCGGCGCTGGCCGGTTGGGATTGTTCAAGCGCGACCAGTTGCAGACGCGGGTCGGTGACCTGTCGACGGGGCAGCGGCGGCGGCTGGCACTCGTACGGTTGCTGACCACGCGGTACGACGTACTGGTACTCGACGAGCCGACGAACCACTTGTCGCTGGTGCTCGTGGAGGAACTGGAGACGGCGCTCGATCAGTACGACGGCGCCCTGGTGGTGGTCAGCCACGACCGGCGATTCGCGTCCAGGTGGCGGGGCGGCGTTCTCGAACTGGAGGAGAAGAGCTTTGCGGAGCACTGAAACTGTTGTTGCTGACAGCAACGATGGCCCGTACGGCGTGGCGCTGGACGGGTCTGGCGCGGACTGGACGACGCTGGCGCATGCCGGGGGCGTGGCGCGGGTCGGTGGCGATGGGGCGGCTGAACGTAGCGCTGGAGATCGGTGTTCTTGCCCACATCCACGCCTAGGAGTGAGCCGATTCACCCGCCGGAGGGACGCGGTTAGGCCGTAGCAGGAGCAGTGTGGATTACGTGACCACATTGGTGGGACCAAGACTTGTTCGTGTGCCCCGGGCGCGGGACGTACTTGCGGTGGGGCGCCCGGCCTTCTGGGTTGTCTCTGTAGTGCCGTACTACGTCGGGGTCCTGCTCGCGACGCATCGGCTGGTGCCCGTGGTTGCGGACTGGCCTCGCTTGCTCGTCGGGGCTGTGGTGATGGGGCCGTTGCTCTGGTTGTCGGTGTTGGCGATCAATGATGCGTATGACTTGCCTGGCGATTTGATCAATCCGCGGAAGTCGAAGTCGCCGTTGCTCGACGGGCGGGTGTCGTTGGCCGAAGCGAAGTGGCTCGCGGTCGCGGCCGGGGTGGCTTCGGTCGGGGTTGCCTTCTTTGTGGGGACGACCTTTGCGTTGGGTGTCGTGCTGGCGGTGGCGTTGGGGTTCGCGTACAGCGTGCCGCCGGTGCGGTTGAAGACTCGGGCCGGATTCGATGTTGCGGCGAACTCGCTGGCTTTGGGGACGTTCGGGCCGTTGGCGGGATGGGCTGCGGTCAACCCCACCTGAGTGGGTTTCCTTGGGTGATGGCGTTGCAGGGGACGTTGGCGGCGATCGGGCTCTACCTGCCGACGACGCTCGCCGACTTGGAGGCGGATCGCGCGGCGGGGTACCGGACGATCGCGGTGCGGCTCGGCGCGCGGGCGACGTACCGGCTGGGGTTTGCGTTCTGGGTCGCGGCGGCGGGGCTGTCCGTCGTACTGGCGGCCTTGGATGCGGTGATTCCACGCAGCATGCTCGCGCTGGAGATCGTGATGGTCCCGGTCCTCGTCGCGGCATACCGGCGCTTCATCGGCCCGGGCATGACATTCAAGGGTGTCGTCATCCTCGCCACCCTGTTCCTCCTCCCCTGCGGCACTTTCGCCCTCACCTACACCGGCGTCCTCTGACTCACACCTCTCCGGCTCCAGCCGTTCTGTTGGTATGACCTGGAAAGAAGAACTCGACGAACACGGCTGCGCGCTGACGCCCCCACTGCTCACGCCCAAGCAGTGCGAGGAGATCTCCGGCCTGTACGACGAGGTGCGGCGGTTCCGCTCCACCATCGACATGGCCCGCTACCGGTTCGGCTCGGGGCAGTACCGGTACTTCGATCACCCGCTGCCCGACGTCGTCGCCAAGCTTCGGGAAGAGTTCTATCCACAGTTGCTCCCGGTTGCGCGCGAGTGGGCGGCCAAGCTCAACCGCCCCGCGCCCTGGCCGGACACTCTCGACGAGTGGCTCGACGACTGCCACCGGGCGGGGCAGACGAAGCCGACGCCGATCCTGCTCAAGTACCAGGCCGGTGACTGGAACGCCTTGCACCGCGACCTGTACGGCGATCTTGTCTTCCCGCTGCAGATCGTGATCGGGCTGAACAAACCGGGCGTCGACCACGAAGGCGGCGAGTTCCTGCTGGTCGAGCAGCGGCCGCGAGCGCAGTCGCGCGGCACTGTCACGCTGCTGCCTCAGGGGCGGGGACTGATCTTCACCACGCGCGATCGTCCGGTGAAGTCGGCCCGCGGCTGGTCTGCCGCACCGGTCCGGCACGGCGTGAGCACCATCCGCTCAGGAACCCGCCACACCCTCGGCCTTGTCTTCCACGACGCCGCGTGACAACTGCCGCCGGCGAAGCGTCCCGAGCGACAGGACATAGTCGGGAGGTTGGGCTGGCCCCACGCTCACGGGGGCGGCGGATAGTCGCAGCACAGGCACTATGTCCTGTCGCTCGGGACAAGTGGTCCTCGTCAGTGGCGCAGGTTCTCGCGGTGGGAGGCATCCGGGCCCTGGGCGGTGTGTTCGCTGATCCGTAGCCGGAACGACCGGCGTTCGACAGCGGCGACCACCTCGTCGAGGACCTGAGCGAGTGGCACTGAGAGCTCCGCGTCCAGCTCGGCCAGCGCGGTGGTGGTTGCCTGCCACTCCGCTTCGATGATCGGCAGCAACGCGCGCGCCTTGACGGTGAGGTGGACGATCCGCTGCCGCGCGTCCTTGCCGGGTTCGAGTGTGACGAAGCCGGAACGGTTGAGCTGGGCAACCGTCTGACTGGCGGCGGAGTGTGTCACCCCGACCGCCCCGGCGAGCGCCCGGATCGACAACGGGCCCTCGGCAACCAACGCCCGGACGATCGGCGAGAACCGCGGCCGGTACTCCGGCAAGCCGGCGTCGACGTAACCCTTCGCCACATCGCCGTCGAGCAACTCCAGCACGTGCCGTAACCGAGTACCGATCGCGCCTTCCATGGGAGTAATCTAACAGCACTGTTAGATTGAGGCGATCGACGGAGGCCCGATGCACCAGGAGACCGAGCCGTACGACCGCGGGATGCTCGACGTGGGAGATGGGCAGCTCGTCTATTGGGAGGTCTGCGGTAACCCCGAGGGGAAGCCGGCCGTGGTGCTGCATGGTGGGCCGGGATCGGGAGCCGGGGCGTTCTGGCGTCGCTTCTTCGATCCGGCGAAGTACCGGGTGGTGTTGTTCGACCAGCGCGGCTGCGGTCGCAGTACGCCGGATGCCGCCGAGCCGGATGCGGATCTGAGCACCAACACGACCTGGCATCTCGTCGCGGACATCGAGCAGCTGCGCGAGCAGCTCGGGATCGAGCAGTGGCTCGTGCTCGGGGCGTCGTGGGGTGCGACGCTCGCTTTCGCGTACGCCGAGCAGCACCCGTCGGCTGTCTCCGAGATCGTGGTGTTCAGCGTGACGAGCACGACTCCCCGTGAGGTCGAGTGGATCACCCGCGACATGAGCCGGATCTTCCCCGAGGAGTGGACGCGGTTCCTGGACGTCGTACCGGTGGAGGAGCGGGATGGGAACCTTGCGCTCGCGTACAGCCGGTTGCTGCACGATCCCGATCCAGCCGTGCGGGACAGGGCGGCGAGGGCTTGGTGCGAGTGGGAGGACACGCATGTGTCGACGTACCAAGGCTTCAAGCCGGATCCGCGCTATGAGGACCCGACCTTCCGACTGCGGTTCGCGCGGCTCGTGTCGCACTACTGGGGTCACGCAGGATGGATCGAGGACGGCGCCCTGCTTCGCGACGCACCCAAGCTGGCCGGCATCCCCGGCGTGCTCATCACCGGCCGCCTGGACATCAGCAGCCCACCCGACACCGCCTGGCGACTAGCCCAGGCCTGGCCGGACGCCGAACTCCACATCGTCACCGACGCCGGCCACGGCGCAGGAAAAGCAAGCGTCTCCGACCTGGTCCTGACCGCAATCGACCGGTTCGCAACCCAGCCGAAGAGCTGACCGCTACGCCATCTCCTCACCACTCGATCCCAGCCTGTACTGACGTCAGGAACCGTAGGGATTCGTCAGGGTGATCGGCGTGCCGGCGATCTCCAGGATCGGCTCCGGGAAGCGCGAACCGGCGATGTAGTAGCGGGCCCGGGTACGGCCGACCGGCTGGAGGAATTGAGCCGTCACGAGGTCTCTGAGATCACGTTGCGCCTGTTGCCGGTTGAGGCCCTCGGACTGTTCGTAGCGGGAGCGTCTGACTCGTCCGGCCATGGCGATGTCATGCAGCGCGGTGACCAGCCGCTCGTCGAGACCTGCCTGTTTGACGAAGTCGCCAAGCGCCGTCCAAGCGCGTGCCGAACGGTCGAGCCGACTCTGAACAGTTTGTGCCTGCTGGTGATAGGCGATGAGGTTGAAACGAATCCAGCCGGCGACGTCCTGATCGGGAAGGTAGACGGCTCCGCGGAGGGTGAGCTCCCGGTAGTACTCCCAGGTGTTGCCGGGGCGACCGAGCCACGCCTCGATAGAGGAGAACTCAGGCGCCAGCACGCCTTCCCGCGCGATCATCAAGGTCTGCAGAGAGCGAGACATCCGGCCGTTGCCATCAGCCCATGGATGGATGGAGACGAGTTGCAGGTGTGCCATCGCCGCCCGGACCAGTAGGTGCGTGGAGTCTTCCGCGTTCAGCCAGTCGACCAGCTCCGCCATCAGTGCCGGGAGTTCGTCGGCGGGGGGCGCCGTATAGGCCGCGATACTGGGATCGCGGACGTCGGTGACGTAGACAGCCCCCTTGCGCCATTGCCCGGCCGGCTTGCGGGAAGTGTGCCGATGCCCTTGAAGCATCCAGTGCAGCGCGTTGAGAAAACCCTTGCTGTAGGTGAAATCCTCGACATCGTGCAACGTCTGGAGATAGGTCATCATGCGTTGGTAGGCCAGGGTCTCTTCGCGATTCTCATCGGAGATCT
This sequence comes from Streptomyces sp. SID13031, assembly GCF_010548305.1. Taxonomy (GTDB): domain Bacteria; phylum Actinomycetota; class Actinomycetes; order Propionibacteriales; family Kribbellaceae; genus Kribbella. The sequence goes on along the minus strand of NZ_JAAGLV010000021.1, from coordinate 100,525 downwards.
CGACATCGCGCTCACCCGCCATCAGGTCCTCGACATCAACCGTCGACACCTTGAAGCCCTCGATCGAGTTCGACCCGGCAACGGCGTCCGCGGTCAGGAACTTCCGCAGACCAGCCGTCCATTTGGTGGGCGTCGCGCGGACTTGATGGCGCAAGGCGTCCCGCATCCGGTCGATTTCAGCCAGAACGCGTTCGTCAGCGGCGGTGAGCGCAGGCGTCGGGAAGAGCATCTCTTAAAAATAGATTGATACAATCATTACGTCAATGTTTGATCCGTACCTAGCGGCACATTTGCTCTCGGAGATCCGGCGACAACGGGAGCCTCGCTGGTTAGGTGGGTCGGGGTGGCTCAGGCGGGCGATGCCGGGGTGACCCCGCTGGCAGGCAGCCGGGTGGAGCCCGTCCTTTGTCGTAGCGCTTGCTAGGTCGCTGCGGTGGTGTAGCGGGCGGCTAGTTGGTGGGCTGCTTCTTTCAGGGCGGGTGGAGTGGTGAACTCCATGGCGGCCTCGAACATGCCGAAGGTGGCTGCTAGGCCGGTCCAGGACCAGCCGTTGAGGGTTAGGCGGCAGGTGGTGGGGGTGACCTCTTCTACCAGGGCGTCGCGGCCGGCCCAGCGGGCTATGTCGGCGGCCTTGGCTTGGAGGATTGCTGTGCCTCGGCAGGGCCATTGGTTCTGGCTCTGGAAGCGGGTTGAGATGTAGGTCGAGACGTCGGGGGCGGGGAGTTCTCGGGGAGTGAATCGGGGGCCCGTCGGGGTTTTGGGGAGCATGCGGTCGACTCGGAAGGTTCGCCAGTCGTTGCGGTCCAGGTCCCAGCCGACCAGGTACCAGCGGCCGCCCCAGGTGACCAGGTGGTGGGGCTCGACCTTGCGTGGGGGCACCCACTCCCCCGCGGGCGCGTCGGGTGAGGCGTAGTCGAAGCGCAGTACTTCGCGGGCGCGTACTGCGGTGCCGATCGCGATCAGGTGGTTGGAGTCCACCTTGATGCGGCGCGAATCGGCGTACCGGTCGATGGTGGTGACCTGGAGCGCGTCGACGCGTTGACGCAGGCGCGCGGGCATCACCTGGCGGACCGTGGCGAGCGCGCGCAGGGCGCCCTCTTCGATGCCGGTGACCGTGGTCGTCGCGGTCTGCAGGGCGACGGCGACCGCGATCGCCTGGTCGTCGTCGAACAACAGCGGGGGCAGGTCGGCGCCCGCGTCGAGGCGGTAGCCGCCGTCCGGGCCCTTGCTCGCGCGGACCGGATACCCGAGGTCGCGCAGGCGATCCACGTCGCGGCGGACCGTACGCGGGCTCACCTCCAGCCTTTCGGCCAGTAGCGCGCCCGGCCAGTCGCGGCGGGCCTGTAGCAGGGACAGCAGCGAGAGGAGCCGAGCGGAGGTTTCGGACATGACTTCAGATTGCCACGAGTACCGGCCAGAACCTGTCCTCTACTGCTGGAAATGTCGTCGGTGTCAGGCCCCCAACGAAGGAGACACCGTGATCAGCACCCGAGAGCTCACCAAGGACTTCGTGGTGAGCCGCACCGAGACCGTGCACGCGGTCCGCGGCATCAGCCTGGACGTCGAGCCGGGCGAACTCGTCGCCGTGCTCGGCCCGAACGGCGCAGGCAAGACGACGATGCTGCGGATGCTCACCACCCTGATCGCCCCGACCTCCGGTACCGCGAAGGTCGCCGGGTACGACGTCACGGCCGACCCCAGCCGGGTACGCCGGCAGATCGGGTACGTCGGCCAGGGCAACGGCGCGGGCCACTCGCAACGGGTCCGCGACGAGCTCTACGGCCAAGGCGTCATCTACGGCCTCGACCCGCGATCGGCGAAGCGGCGGACCGACGAGCTGCTGGACTCGCTCGAGCTCGGCGAGCTGGCCAAGCGCAAGGTGTCCGAACTGTCGGGTGGCCAGCGCCGCCGGCTCGATGTCGCGATGGGGCTCGTGCACGCACCCGGGCTGTTGTTCCTGGACGAGCCGTCGACCGGGCTCGATCCGCAGAACCGGGCCAACCTGTGGGCCCACATCCTCCGGATGCGCGAGCAGTACTCGATGACGATCGTACTCACCACGCACTACCTGGACGAGGCGGACTCGATGGCCGAGCGGGTCGTCGTGGTCGACCACGGCGAGGTGATCGCCGACGACACCGCCGATGCGCTGAAGGCCGATCTGGCTGGCGACCAGCTCGTCCTGACCGTTGCGCCGGGCAACCTTTCGCAACTCGCCGAGCTGGCGCACAAGTTGCCCGGCGCAAGAGAAGTGGTTGGAGACGGCGACCGGCTGACCGTACGCGTCGCGGACGGGCCGAAGGCGTTGCCCGAGCTCATCGCGGCGAGCCAGCACTACGCAGTACCGGTTACTGCCGCCCAGGTACTCAGGCCGACGCTCGATGACGTCTTCCTCAATCTCACCGGCCGCAGCCTGCGCGAGGCCGACTCCACCGGAAAGGCCGCAGCATGAGCACGCTCACCGTTCCCACCGTGACCCACCAGGCCGTCAGGCCGATGAACCGGAACCTCTTCCGGGACACCGCGATCGTGATGCGGCGGGAGCTGAAGCCGGTCCTGCGCGACCCGTTCTCGCTGATCTTCGGGATGATCCAGCCGCTGGTCTTCCTGGCCCTCTTCGGTCCGCTGCTCGCGGGTTCGCTCGGCGGCTCCCTCGACGGTGGCGTCTGGCAGTGGTTCGTGCCGGCCATCCTGGTGATGACGACCTTGTTCGGTACGTCGACGACCGGGTCGAACCTGCTCTTCGAGTTCCAGACCGGCGCGCACGAACGGATGCTGGTGACGCCGCTGTCCCGCTCGTCGCTGCTGATCGGGCGGGCGCTGAAGGAGATGGTGCCGCTGTTCGGGCAGGCGGTGATCGTGATCGCGGTGATGACGCCGTTCGGTTTCGACCTGCACCTGGGCGGCGCGATCGTCGGGCTGGTGCTGCTGGCCGTGTTCGGGGTCGGGCTGGGCTCGTTCAGCTATGCGCTGGCGATCGCGGTCCGCAAACAGGAGTGGATGTTCTGGGTGGTGCAGCAGACGTTCCTGTTCCCGCTGATGATCCTGTCCGGGATGCTGCTGCCGCTGGAGACCGGGCCGGAGTGGATGCGGGTCGCGTCGAAGTTCAACCCGCTGTCCTACCTGGTCGACGCCGAGCGGACGCTGTTCGCCGGTGACCTCACCTCGACGGCAGTCCTCTGGGGCTGGCTCGCCGCGCTGGTCACTGTCGCGCTCGGCCTGACGGTCGGCATCCGGATGATGCTGCGGTCGGCTGACTGATCCACGCCCGATGACCCTGAGGCCGCAACCGGCCTCGGGGTCCTGCGGTCAGAAGCGGAGGTGCGCCGCCGAGACCTGGTTGAGGTGGATCAGGAGGTCGTACGAAGGAGCGAGGCGGATCGGCAGCTCGGGGGTGGGGTAGCCGGTGCCGATGTCGCGCGTCGGCCGGCGTACGTCGAGCCAGTCGCGGGTGTTGCCGGGCAGGCGCCGCAGGTCGATCAGGTAGTCGCGGTACGGCACCTTGTCGAGGGTGTACTCGTTGCTGCCCTTCGCCGCCGGCGGCACGGTGAAGACGCGGAGCTGACCGTCAGCGGTGTTGTGGGAGTTGAAGGACCCGTGGTCGAAGGACGTCCCGACCGTCACGTAGTCACGACCGAACTGCTCGCGGAGGAACTGCCCCTGAGTCTTCGGATAATCGGCCGGCGACCCGGCTTCGAGGGCGATATGGCCGTTGTGCGCCGACAGCACGACCTTGGCCCTGGTGGTGCGGGCCCACCACGCGGTGTTGGCCGCCATCGACTCGTCCCGGAAGTACATCGCCTTCGGCGTCACCTTCGGGTCCGTGATGTCGAACGAGTAGAACTTCGCCACCTGCCAGATCGCCCGGGCATGCTGCGCCGCCCAGGTCCGCTCGGGGCTCGCGGGCAACGACTCGACCAGTACTACGGCCCGCTGGGCGCCCGCCGCGAGCTTGACCCGCTCGGCGAGCGGCTTGGTGAAGTACGCCGCGGACCAGGCGGCGTACTCGGAATCGGAGCGAATACCGGCGTACAGGCTCTTGATCTCGGGCAGCAGCGCCGGGCTGGTCTTGCCGACATAGCTGGTGACGCGGTCGAGCAGGGCTGGGCTCGCGTAGCCGAGGTCATCGCCGACGAAGTGGAGCTTGCGGGCGTGGGTGCGGTTGTAGGAGCGCATCCACTCGATCAGGTCGAGGTACTCCTGCACGTTCCAGAATTTGTACGCGTCCTGGAACTCGCGCCGCATGATCTCGCGCGGATCGCCCACCCCGCTGACGATGTACCGGTCGAGCTCGAGCCCGGTGCTCCACGGGGCTTCGAGGGCGAACGTCGTGAAGCCCTTCTCCTCCACCAGCGAGCGGAAGATCTTGTGCTTCAGCGTGAGGAACTCGCTCGAGCTGTGCGTCGCCTCGCCGAGCCCGACGATGCGCGCGTCACCGACCATCGCGGCGAGCGGCGTCAGGTCACGCAGGCTGCTCGTCGCAGCGGTACTACGAATCGGGTGCGCCGCCGCGGTCAGCGCAGGCACTGGGTTGACCTGTGTGGGTGCCGCGGTCGCGGTCACCGTCGACAGTGGCAACGCCGCCGCGACAAGCAGGGCCGGGAGCGCCAGGAGCCGCTTCATCAAAGTCCTCCGGAGAGTTGGAATCGAGTAGTTCCAACCCTGTCCGGATCAACCCGCCCGGCCCATCCCGCAGTCACCCCAACCGGAGTAGCGCCTGCACTACTTTCAGAGCTTCTGGAGCGCGGTGCGTATACCCTCTTCGGCCTCGTCGCCGAGCTTCTTGAACTGCGATTTGAAGAGCGGCTCGATCAGCCGGGTGACGCCTTTGAACTCGAACTCGGCGCGATACGTCACCTCGGTGCCGCCGTCGTCGGTGCTGCGGAAGGACATCGTGTCGAGGGCGCTGACGGTCTTGTTCTCGCCGCGGAGCTGGAAGACCCGACCCGCCTCACGCTGCTGCACGACGTACTCGAGCTCGGTCTCCCGGCCCGCGAACGAGGACTTGTTCTGGTACTTCGTCCCCGGCCCGCCGTCGCCTTCCACCTTCACCGTCGACACCGTGCCGGGATCCCACTCGGTGGTGGTCTCGAAGTCAGACAGGTAGGCGAAGACGCTCTCGACGGACTTCTCCACGGTGACAACGCGCTCGATGGTGATCACGCTCGCCACGCTACCGGTCAGCCCAACCCGAAGTTATCCACCGACCCGGCGATCGGCCTGCCGGGCAAGCTCGCTGAAGAAAGCCCGGTACCGCGGCTCGTCGGCGGTCTCGATCTCGACCTTGGTCAGCAGGTGCTGGGCGCCCGTCAAACCCGCGTACAGCGGCTCGTCCAGCTCCTTGATGTTGCCGAAGTGCAACCGCGTCAGCCCACCCTTGCGGGTCTCCGCCCGCACCTTCACCCACTTCACCGGCGCCCGGTACGACCCGATGATCCGATTCCGCATGAACACCTCGAGGATCCCGTGCTCCACCTGCAGATGGACGTCGGCGTGGGCAAAGATGAGCGGCTCCATGACCTGAAACCTAGCTGGTACGGCGAGCGGTCAACGCCAGGATCTCAGGGATCGCCACGTCCCAGGTGGGTTCGGGGAGTTCGTGGCCGGCGCCGGGGAGGATCAGCAGCCGGGCACCCGGTACTTCGCGGGCGAGCGCCTCGCCGTGGGCGGGTGGGAAGAGCGGGTCCTCGGTGCCGTGGAGGACCAGGGCCGGTACTGCGATCTCGCGGAGGCGGTGGCGGATCGAGTCGCCGCCGTCGAGCGTCCAGTGGTTCGCCCCCGAGTCGGGGTTGATGGTCCGGGCCAGCGCCTTGGCGTAGAGCGCGCGCCGGGCGGGCTCGTCGTACGGGAGTGAACCGGCGTAGAGGCGGTCGCTCTTGATCAGCTCGTCGAGGGCGCTCTCGGTGTCGGACCAGCCGGTCGGCGGTGTGTCCTCGGAGAAGCTGGCACGGATCTTGTCGGTCGGTGGTGGCAGGTCCGGTCCGCCGGGGCTGGTCGCGATCATGGTGACGGAGGCAACCCGGTCGGGGTGCTCGACGGCGAGTTGCTGCGCGATACCTCCGCCCATCGAGATACCGACGAGGTGTGCCTTGCCGATCCCCAGTGCGTCGAGGATGCCGATCGGGTCGGCGACCAGGTCCGCTCCGGTGTACTCCGGTTTGCCCGGCGCGTAGCTGGTCGACTGGCCGGTGTCGCGGTGGTCGTAGCGGATCACGTACCGCGGGCCGGCCGCGAGGCGCTCGCAGAACGCGGGCTCCCAGTGGTCCATCGACGCGGAAGCCCCGTGGATCAGCAGGATCGCTGGGTCCACGGGGGATCCGAAGGTGTCGACGCACAACTCGACGCCGTTGACGTTGAGCAAGTCGGTCATGCCCCGACAGTACTGACCGAGGAGGCCGGGCGATGGGAGTCGGCTTGAGCTGAGTTGCCGGCGTGCAGAGCCAGGGCGAAGGCGACGACCGCGAGGGTGCTGGTGATGGCGCGCAGGTTGTTGGCGGGGTTCCACTTGGCCAGGTAGTTCAGCCATTCCGCGGCACCGGCCGCGGTGTTCGGGTCGACGGCGGCGAGCTGGTCGTTCAGCGGGATGTTGACGGCGAAGCTGACCACGATGACGCCGACCAGGTAGAGGAGCGAGCCGGCCAGCAGCCACCACTTGCCCGGGCTGTCCTTGACGAAGCCGAGGATCGCGAGCGCCACGCAGACCAGCGCGGTGCCGCAGAAGACCAGCAGGAACAGCGGGTTCTGGATCCTGACGTTGATCAGGTTCATCGCGGTGGCGCCCTGGCCGGCCGGCATCCGTTGCAGTGAGCTCATCACCGAGGTACCGAAGGCGAAGAACAGGCCGCCCATCAACGCACTGCCGACGAGTCCCACGAGGATGAGGATCTTGGTCAGGTTCATGCGGACCACACTCCGGTCTGCGCGGTCTCCCGCGCCCAGTCTGCGAAGTCGCGAGGGGCCCGGCCGAGAATCTGCTGGACGCCCTCCGACACGTACTCCGAACGATGATTGCGGATCACCGCGAACAGATCGCGGACCGCCTCCGCGTCCTCCAGCGGCTGCCCGTAGCCGACGAGCTCGGCAACGAACTGCTCCTGCTCCAGGTCGACGTACCTGATCGGGCGGCCGCTGACCGCCGACAGTTCGGCGGCGACCTCGGCCATCGTCAGCGTGCGCGGCCCGGACAGCGAGTAGGCCTCGCCGGTGTGCCGCTCGTCGAGCAGTACCGCCGTCATCACGTCGCCGATGTCGTTGGTGTCGATCCACGCCTCGCCGCCGTTGCCGGCCGCCACCCGGATCTCGCCGCCGAGCACGTAGTCGAGCAGGAAGTCCTCGCTGAAGTTCTGGGCGAACCAGGCGGGCCGGACGATGGTCCAGTCCGCGCCGCTGTCCCGGACAGCGTTCTCGAGTTCGACGCTGCTCTCGTAGACCGCGAAGTCGCGACCCGGGCTGCCGACGCCACGGCCGGACAGCAGAACTACCCGGCGCAGCCCCTCGGCCGCCGCCTGCTTGATGAACTCGCCGGCCCGGGTGAGCCCGGTCGGGCCGACGGGCGGCGCGAGGTAGGCCGTGTCGATGCCGGCGACGGTCGGCGACCAGGTGGTCTCGTCGTACCAGTCGAAGCGCTGCTCGCTCGACCGGGAGGCCAGCTGGTAGGGGACGCCACGGGCGTCGAGTTGCTCTGCGACGCGGCGGCCGGTCTTGCCTTTGCCGCCGATGATCAGGATCGGTGTCGTTGTTGTCATGGCTTAAGTTCATCGCGGCTGGATGAGACAAACCATGGCTGTCTGGCGCAATTCGATGTCTGAGCGTCTCACTGGTGGGGTAGGCTTCTGGATATGGACGTCCTCGATGATCTGCTCGCCGGCACCCGTGCGCGGGGCGGCGTGTTCAACCTGACGATCCTGGATCCGCCGTGGGGCCTGCACATCGTCGACGAGGCGCCACTCGCGCTCGCGACGCTCGTTCGCGGTTCGGCGTGGATCATCCGCGCCGGGCAGGCGCCGGTCCGGATGGAGGAGCGCGACGTCGCCGTCCTGTCCGGCCCGGAGCCGTACGTCGTCGCCGACCAGCCGGACACCGAGCCGAACCTGCGGATCCACCCCTTCGGCATCTGCGAACCGTTGCCTGGGGCCCCTATTGACTACAGCGCCCGGCTCGGCGTCCGGACCTACGGCGCCCGGCCGGACGGTGAAGCGATGGTTGTCAGCGGCACCTATCAGCTCGAGGGCGACGTCAGCCGCCGACTGCTCGCCGCTCTCCCATCTGTACTGGTGGTGCCGGCCGCGGACGTCGCGGGGCCCGTGATGGACATGGTGCTCGGCGAGATCCAGCGGGATGAACCGGGTCAGCAGTCCGTACTCGACCGATGGCTCGACCTCGCGCTGATCACCACCTTGCGCGCGTGGTTCGCTCGGCCCGAGTCGCACGCGCCGGGGTGGTACCAGGCGCAGAGCGATCCGGTGGTCGGGCTCGCGCTGCGGCTGCTGCACGAGGAGCCGGCGCATCCGTGGAGTGTCGTCGAGCTGGCCGATCGCACCGGGGTTTCGAGGGCGAGCCTGGCCAGGCGGTTCACCGGGCTGGTCGGTGAGGCGCCGATGGCCTACCTGACCGGCTGGCGGATCGCGCTGGCCGCGGACCTGTTGCGCGAGACGACGGACACGGTCGAGTCGATCGCGCGCAAGGTCGGTTACGCCAACGCGTTCGCTTTGAGCGTCGCCTTCAAACGCGTCCGCGGCACCAGCCCGACGGCCCATCGCCGGTCGAGCACAGCGGCCTGACTGGGCGGCTCAGCGGTCGAGGATCCAGGCCAGGTCGGTCGACGGGAGGTAAGGCTCGAAGACCGGCGGCTCGGCGATGCGGTTCCAGAGGTCGCCAGTGGATCGCGATGGCAGGTATGCGTTCGCGAAGGCGCCGTGGTCCACGCTCACCAAGGTGGCCGGCACGGTTCTCACCCGGCCACGGAAGCGGTCTTGGGAGCGGAGTACGGATTCTGCGGTGGCCAGCAGGGCGGGCAGCTTCGACGGGGTCGCGTACGCCGTCCGCAGCTGTCGTCGGTAGGTCTCGAAGCCTGACCAGCCGGCCTGGAGGGTTCGGTCGAATTCGAGCGGCTGGACGCCCTCGACGTACGGGATCTGGGTGCTGATCAGGTGTTTGACCGCCCAACTCTCCGGCGGCACCTGGCCTGCGTCGACGAACAGACGGTCAGCGAGGACGAAGGTGGGCGCCAGCGGGCGAGGGCTCGGATCCGACCGGTCGGCCTTGCGGTAGTCCGTGTACGTCGTTGAGCGGTCAGCGTAGTTCGGGATCAGGTGCACGATTCCCGTCCGCAGCAGCGGTTCTGCGGCGAGGATGCGACGGCCGAGCGCGGTCAGATTCGGCGTGTGGATGCCGAGATGCATCTCGGTGTAGTTGCGCTGGCGCTCGCGGTCGAGAGTCATCGGGTCGTCCAGCGGCGCCTGGTTGCTGCTCGACAGCAGCAGGGGGTGGAACTCCCCCGGCCGATGGTCGGGCAGGACGAGAGTGTCGACGATCAGGCGCGTGCGTTCGAGCAGCCAGGCCTCGTTGTCGGCAGGCATCGACCGGGGTGGTGGGGCGGGGAAGGAATTGAGCACGGAGACGGCGAAGCGCGCTCCTTGCCGCCAGCGCAACCCGTCGGGGCCGGTGATGAACCGCTTCGCGTACTCCTTGGCGACCAGCTCCGGGGTGGGGGCGGTCCGCCGGAAGAAGCGGTTCATCCGGCGGCTCAGCCCAGCGTTGCGGGTATGCCCCTGTGCCATGGCTTCAGGCGGTGGTGGCGTCGATGAACGCGAGCGCCTGCGGCCAGGAGACCTGGAAGGCGTCGGCGTTCACCGCCTTGTCCTGCCTGGATCGATCGGTGAAACCATGGTCTGCGCCCGGGTAGAAGTGGGTGATCGTCGCGCCGACATCCCTGCTCTGCAACGCAGTCTGCAGCGCCTCGAAGTCAGCGACCGGTACTGCCGCGTCGGCGCCCGGGTAGACGATCATCACCGGCGCGGTGATCCCGGTCGAGTCCGCGATCGCGTCGTGTGTCTGGTTCGGCCGGAGCTCCGACGGCACCGTCGGGTGGAAGCCGACCACGTTCGCGAGCCGGTGATCCCTTGCCGCCAGCAACAAGACGAACCGGCCACCGAGGCACCAGCCGATCGAGCCCACCTTGGTGCAGCCGAGCTCGCCGCGCAGATGGTCCAGCAACGCGACCTGCTCGGCGAGGGCGGTGTCGTCGTCCAGTCCGAGGAGCAGGGCCACCCGCTCGTCTTGTGTCGAGTTGTCGGTACTACGTCCCTTGAACGGATCCCAGACCAGCGCAGTGATCCCCCGCCCGGCGAGCTCGTCGGCCCAGGCCCGGAGCTGCTCGCCGATCCCGGTGATCATCGGCAGCAACAGCATTCCCGGCCCGGCCTCAGCACCCACCGGTCGCGCGAGATACGCCCCCAGCTCCCCCACCTGAACCTGACCCGCCTCGATTTCAGTCACGAACGGGAGGCTAGCTGACGATCAGGCCTGGTTGGCCTTGAGCATCCGCTGGCCCGCCACGTTGACCAGGACGAAGATGATCGCCGAGAAGATCAGCAGGGCGACCTGGGCCGGGAGCACGGCCACACCGACACCGATGGCGAGTACCGGGACCGCGAGTCCGGCGTACGCGATCAGGAAGAGTGCGGCGAGCACCTCACCGCGCGAACCCGAGTCGGCCAGCGAGGCCGCGGTCGCGACGGCGCCGCGGAAGACGAGACCGACGCCGGCACCGGCGATCACGCCACCGATGACGAACAGCCACAGGTTGGGAATCAGGCCGCCGACGGCGATCCCGACCAGGCCGACCGACATGAGGACCAGGCCGAGGCGCAGCTGCTGCGGGCGGCTGAACCGCACGAACACCACCTGGCTGCCCGCTCCCGCGACGAAGACCGCGAACGTCACGACACCGGCCAGCAGCCGCGAGGTGTGGTGCAGGGTGCCGGCCAGGAACGTCGGCGCGAGCGAGGTGAACAGCCCGAAGATTGCGAACGCCGCGAACGCTCCGACGGCCGACGCGAAGAACTGCGGCTTCGCGGCACTCGGCAGCGCGACCCGCTGCGGCCGGTACGCCGGACGCTCCTCCAGCCGCTCGACCGTCTCGGGCACCAACGCGATGCCGACGGCGCTCAGCAGCAACAGTACGAGGAACAACTCGTACGGCCGGTCCAGCGGCTTCGACCCGTACTCCGCGAGCAACCCACCGATGAGCGGCCCGAAAGCGAGCCCGCCGAGGTTGACCATCGAGGAGATCAGCGCCGAGTGGCTCGGGTCCTCATCGGGCCGGGAGATCCGTCGCAGCTCGGACAGGTGAGCCGTCGCGGTGGCCGTCAGTACGCCGACGCCGACACCGCTGATGAAGCGGGCGAGCAGCAACCCGGGCACGTCCTGCCAGAGCAGGAAGACCACCGCGGCGAGCGCCTCGACCAGTACTGCGACCAGCGCCACCCGGCGACGGCCGAGCCAGTCGCTGACGTGGCCGGCCAGGTAGAGGCTGACCATCACGCCGACCGCGTAGGCGGCGAAGATGACCGTGATGAGGAAGGTCGGGAAGCCGTCCCGGCGCTGGTAGATGGCGTAGAGCGGCGTCGGAACGGTCGAGAAGGCCATCGTCGTCAAGAAGGCGACGGCGATCACCCAGAAGCCGGCGCCGTGCGCGAACCGGACGGGCGTACCGGCCTTGTCGAGCGCGCGGGGACCGGAAAGAGTTGTCATATCTCTAGGGTGCTCGCTGAGATCTATCGAGTCCAACGAATCTTCTTGCACTGTCTTATCGCCTCTGCCGATAATTGACGGTATGGACAGCAGGCAGCTCGAGTACTTCGTCGCCGTCGCGGAAGAACTGAGCTTCACCCGGGCGGCGCAACGGCTGTTCACTGTGCAGTCGACCGTCTCGGCCGCGATCCGGGCGCTGGAGACCGATCTGAAGACGACCCTGTTCGACCGGTCCACCCGGCGAGTGAAGTTGTCGGACACCGGCGAGGCGCTGCTCCCCGAGGCGAAAGCGGCGCTGGATGCGCTGGATCGGGCGCGCGCCGTGGTCGAGGAGGCGTCGACCGGACTGCGGGGTAGTGTGCGGATCGGCACGATGACGAGGCTCGGCCTGGTGGATCTGGCGTCGCTGCTCGGTTCGTTCTACCAGCGGTACCCGTTGGTCGACGTCCAGGTGACGACCTCGCCGACCGGGTCGAGCGGGCTGGCCGACGACGTACGGCACGGCCGGCTCGACGTGGCACTGGTCGGGTTGAGTCAGCCGGAGCTGACCGGGCTGGAGTCACGCGAGCTGGCGACCGTGCGCTTCGCAGTACTGGTGCCGTCGTCGCATCGGCTGGCCGGGGCGACTGAGGTTCGGTTGACGGATCTGGCCGGTGAGCGGTTCGTGGACATGTTGCGCGGCTTCGGCAACCGGACGGCAGTGGATCGCGCCTTCGACCTGGCCGGGCTGCCTCGGCGGGTTCAGGTGGAGGTACCCGACCTGACCACCGTGCCGGACTACGTGCGCGCGGGGCTCGGGGTGGCGGTCGTACCGGAGATGGAACTGAACGAGACACCCGGCGTGGCCCGGCTGCGGCTGGTGGACGCGGATCTGAGCTGGACGCTGTCCGTGATCACGGTGAGCGGCAAGCGTCCGAGCCGGGCGGTGACCGCGTTGCTAGATTTGTTGATACATCACCAACGCGACGTATTCTTTGAGTAGACACCCAGAGAAACTCCACCTCTTCTCGACGTCCACAGAACTCCGCATCACCACCTCACCCCACCTCCACCGACCCACCCCCTCGCCTCCGCTCGCCCGCCCCTCGCTCGCCCGCCCGCTCACCACTCGCCGACGCCTGAGGGGTTAACCCCCCAGACGGTGGGTTGCCTAGCCAGATCCCGAGGGGGCAACCCACCCATTGGAGGGTTAACCCCTCAGACGTCCGGGGCGCGCTGGCGTCGGGGCGGGTTAGCGTCGGGGGGTGGAGATGTGGGTGGCGGGACAGAGTGGGGTGTTGAAGTTGCCTTCGGGGCGGCTTGTGCGGGGGCGTGGGTTGCGAGACGGGTTGCCTGGCGGGGCGCTGCCGTCGTACGGGGTGTATTTGCTGGGCGAGGAGCCGCCGGCGGTGGAGTGGGAGTCGCGGTGGGTGCGGTGGCCGGACTTTCGGTTGCCGGCTGATGACCGTGAGGCTCGGGAGGCTTTGGTGGAGGTGCTTGCCCGGGCGGCCTCCGAGCGGGTGGAGGTCGCTTGCGAAGGCGGGCGCGGGCGAACCGGTACTGCGCTTGCGTGCCTGGCCGTTCTCGACGGGATCGAGCCGCGCGACGCTGTCGCCTATGTGCGGGCGAACTACCACCCCAAGGCCGTGGAAACGCCGTGGCAGAAGCGCTACGTCAGGAGCTTCGCCAAGTCCTGATCGGTGGTGCCGACCATGAGGGACTGGCCGGGGGCCGCTTGGACGTCGAAGGTCTGATAGGTCAGGGTGAGCCGGCCGGCCACCGGATGGTTGAAGGTCTTGACCTTGCTGCCGAGGCTGTTGACGCCGTGGTCTTTCCAGAACTCCGCGAATTCGTTGCTGCTGGCAATGAGTTCGTCGACGAGGCGGCCGGCCGTGGGGTCGTCGGGTGAGGCCAGGCGGAGCGCTTCGACCGAATCTCTCGCCGTCGTCGGCCAGTCGTCGAAGAGTTCGCGGGCCGCGGGGTCGTGGAAGAGCGAGTGCATCATCGCGTGCGGGTTGGCCAATGGCGCCAGGAGGGCGTCGGCGAGGTTGTTGCAGGCAAGGATGTCCAGGCGGCGATTGATGATGTAGGCAACGGCCGACTCGAAGCTGTCCATCAGTTGCAGGAGTTCCGGGGCGACCTCCTCCGAGTCCGGCTTGTCGGTCCTCGGGGCGAGACCGGCCAGTTGGTAGGCGTACCAGCGGCCGTTCTGCCCGAGGCGGAGGGCGCGCGCGATGGCGTCCACGACCTGACCCGAGGGATTCCGCTCCCGCCCCTGCTCGAGGCGGGTGTAGTAGTCGGCACTCACGCCGGCGAGCACCGCGACCTCCTCCCGCCGGAGCCCGGCAACCCGGCGCGCACCCGACACGGGCAACCCCGCCTCTTCAGGGCTGACCTGCGCGCGGCGTACCCGGAGGAACTCGCCTAAGTCGTTCACACACCCGAGATTAGCTACTGTCTCGTTGGTGGACGAAGAGACTGCTCCGGAGAAGGCGGGCTATCGGCGCTCGGCTGGGTCGGCGCGTGGCGAGGTGCGGCGGCGTGAGTTGCTCGAGCGCGTCACCGACGAGGTCGGGGTCAACGGGCTGGTGGACTTCTCGCTCCGCCGTGCCGCCCGGGCCGCCGGTACGACGCACAAGGTGCTGCTCTACTACTTCGACGGCCCCGAAGACCTGCTCACCCAGGCCGTGCTCCAGCTTCGCGAGCGACGGATCGACCGGAGCCTGACCGCGGCCGGATTGGCCAGCCCTACGCTGTCGGGCCGAGTACTGGCGATCTGGCCGGTACTCGTCGGCGAGGAGTCGTGGGTGCTCGACCAGGCGATCGGGCTCGCGATGTACGACCCCGGCCGGTACGCCGAACTGGCGCGCACCGCGTCGACGCGCTATCTGCCGGCGTTGATCTCGCTCTGCCCGCCGCAGTGGGGGGACGAGCGCAAGTGCGAGGTGTCCGAGTTCGTTCTGGCCACCCTGCGCGGCTTCCTGGTCGAGTGGCGGACGAGCGGCGACGGGCCGGGGATCGAGGCCGGTCTCGCAGCGTTGGGGCGGGCCCTCGATCACGAGGAGGCCACCGTCTAGCGGATTTTGTCTGGCGGAGTTGTCTGGCGGAGTTTGTCTGGACAGCTTGCGAACCAGGTGGTTCACTTCTGGCATCGAGAGACTCTTGCCAGAGGTGGGGTGCGCCATGGAACGCGAGAAGGTGCGGTTCGTCAGCGGGGATGCCGAGTGTGCGGCCTGGTACTACCCCGGGACCAACTGGATCCAGGCGATCGCCGCCCGGTCCGCTCTCCGCGTCACGCTCTACCGGCGACCAAGCCCCCAACGCCCAACTCCTCCGCCTCCCCGGCGGCCACTACGCTCCTTTCCTGGAACAACACGAAGCCGCCGTCGGGGCCGAACTCGCCTTCCTGAACAAGCACCTCGTAGCCGTCAACCGGCAAGCGGCATGAACGAGGTCGCGCTCTCCGCGGGCACCATCGAGTACGACGACCTCGGCGCCGGCTCACCGATCGTCCTGCTCCACGGGCTGCTGATGGACAGCACGCTCTGGGACGGCCCGGTCGCCGAACTGGCGAGCAACCACCGCTGCGTAGTACCGACGCTGCCGCTGGGAGCGCATCGGCGGGCGATGAACGCTGATGCCGACCTGTCGTTGCCTGGCGTCGCGCGGTTGGTCGAGGAGTTCCTCGAGCGCCTCGGGCTCGAGGACGTCACGCTCGTCGGCAACGACACCGGCGGGGCGCTCGTCCAGCTGTTGATCGATTCGCCGCGGATCGGGCGGATCGTGCTCGTGTCGTGCGAGGCCTTCGACAACCTGCCACCCGGGTTGACCGGGAGGACGCTTGCGGTGGTGGGCAAGCTGTCGCCTGGGTTGCTCGGTGTCTTCCTGCAGCAGTTGCGGTTGAAGGCAGTGCGGCGGTTGCCGATCACCTTCGGGTGGCTGACCAAGCGGGGGGACGCGGCTACCGCGCGGTGGGTGCGACCGTTGCTGCGACAACCGGAGATCCGGCGGGACGTAGTACGGGTACTACGCGCTGCCTTTGCCGATCGGAGGCTGCTGGTCAAAGCGGCTGAGCGGTTGCCGTTGTTTGATCGGCCTGCGCTGGTGGTGTGGGCCGGCGAGGATCGGGTGATGCCGGTTGAGCATGGGCGGCGGCTCGCTGAGTTGTTGCCGCGCGGGCGGTATGTCGAGGTGGGCGACTCGTACACGCTGGTACCGCTCGACCAGCCGGCGCTGCTCGGGCAGCTGATCAAGGAGTTCGCGAAGGGGTAGGTGGGTGCGGCGCACCTAGGAAGACTCGGTCTGCCTGGTCGGGCTGCGACGCGGCATGCTCGGGGTATGGAGAAGCGGGTGACCCGATGGGTCGAGGACTACGTGAAGGCTTGGCGCAGTGGCGATGCGTCGGACATCGGGGCGCTGTTCGCGCCGGCGGCGGAGTATCACGAGTGGCCTTATGCCACCGACTGGATCGGCCGGGACGCGATCGTCGAGGGGTGGCTCAGCCGGCAGGACTGGCAGGCGGGTGGATGGGAATTCGAGTGGTCGATCCTGACGATCACCGGCGATACGGCGGCGATCGGTGGTACCGGGGTGTATCGCGAGCTCGGGACGTTCTCGAACCTGTGGACGGTGACGCTCGACCAGCGCGGCAAGTGCGTGATGTTCCGGATGTGGAACAACGAGATCGCCGGCTGACGCGGCGTGGCCTGGGGATATCCCGTTGACGCGTGCGCGGCTGATCGCGTTTGCTCGGGAGGGTGACGATCGAGCGCAGCAATCCCCCGGCCCTGCACGCGACTCCCGGCTACCACCACGTGACGAAGATCCGCGCTGACGAGCTCGTGATGCTGGCGGGGCAGTGCCCGCTGCAGCCGTCGGGTGAGCTGGCCAAGGGTGGACTGACCGGCCAGACCGAGCAGGTGATCCAGAACATCCTGGTCGCGCTCGACGCGGCCGGCGCCACCCCCACGGACGTCGTACGGACGGTCATCTACGTGGCCAGCCCGGTCCGCGAGCAGCTCAGCGCAGTCTGGACGCAGCTCAACGAGTCGCCGCTCGCGCCGGCCTTCACCAGCGCCAGCACCCTCCTCGGCGTCGCCCAACTCGGCTTCCCCGGCCAACTGGTCGAGATCGACGTCACCGCGGCCTTGTGATCCCGCCCGCCGAAGTCGTCCCGTACGACGATCGCTGGCCCGCCTGGTTCGACGAGCTCCGGGCGTCCCTCGACCGACTGCTCGCTGGGCTGCCCGCAGAGATCGAGCACGTCGGGAGTACCGCAGTACCGGGTCTTGCCGCCAAACCCATCATCGATGTCGACGTGGTCGTGCCGACCGCCGAGCAGGTACCCACGGCAGTCGCCGCCCTGGCAGCCGGCGGCTACGAGCATGAAGGCGACCTCGGCATCGCCGGCCGGGAGGCATTCCGGATGCCGGTTGACGCGGTCCGCTATCACCACCTGTACGTCGTTGTCGCAGGCAACAAGGCGCACCGGGATCACCTCGTACTGCGGGATCGTCTGCGGACCGACCCCGAGGCGCTGGCCCGGTACGCCGAGCTCAAGCGGGAGCTGGCGCCGCTGCTGCGGGTCGACCGCTCCGCCTACGTCGACGGCAAGGGCGCGTTGATCGAGGAACTGCTCAGCTGATCGGCCCAGTGTCCGGATGGTGGTGCAGGTGCCGGCCGAGGTGCTCCGCGGGAGTTTCTTCCGGGGTACGCCGGGGTCGATCACGCCGCTCGGGGAGGACGTCTGCGAGTTCCGGCTCAGCGCCGGCTCCCCCGTCCTGCTGATCCAGTACGTCGCCGCAGTGGTTGCCCTTGGCATCGATTACACCCTGGAGGCCAGCGCGGAGGTTGCCGAGCTGATGCGGACCGTGGGCGGGCGGCTGGCCTCGGCCTAGGCCGTGATCAGGCCCAGGCCGAGGGTGATGACGCCGGCCGCGAGGGACAGGGCGCCCAGGCCGAGGATCCAGATGAACTGGTTCGGCTTGGTTCGGTCCTTGCCTGCTGACGAGGCGAAGAAGCCGCCTGACATCAGGATCGCCGCGACCGGGATGCCGAGCCGGCCGAGCCAGAGGAAGAAGCCGTTGAGACCGGTCTGATCGACGTACAGCAGACCGACCAGGCCCAGGATGACCAGCACGCCGGCGTGACCGTGACCAGCCCGCGCGAACGACTTCTGGAACTCCGTCATCGGGATGTCTCCGCGGACGATCTTGGTCAGGAACCAGCCACCGAACTGGATCGTGACGATGGTGAGCAGGATCGCTCCGGCGATGATCCGGGACGCGTCGCTCAGTTCCATGGGTGCTGCTCCTTCAGTAGTTGACGGTCGCCGGCACTGCGGCTTCCGCGGGCTCGACGGACGAATTGCGGCGTGACGAGAGCAGCTGGCGCACCGGGGTGCTGTCGGCGGAGCGGGCTACCCAGAGCACGACAGCGACGTACAGGATCTGCTCGGGGATGCGTTGCCAAAGCGGGCTGGCCGGCTCGCCGTTCGCGAACGTGATGTCGGCGATCGCCTCGTAGATGTTTGCCGGGAGCAACATGACGAAGAGCGCAGCGAGCCCGAGGCCGGCTGCCCATCTCGTTGCCATCAGCACCAAACCTAGGGCGCCGAGCAGTTCCAGGACGCCGGTCAGGTAGACCAGCGCGTCCGCGAATGGGAGGAACGGTGGCACGATCCGGATCAGGTCCGCGTGGTTCGGCATCACCGTGACGCTCGCGGGGACGAAATGCGCGCTGGCGGTCAACAGCAGCATGACGGCCATCCCGTGCGCCGCGCTCACCGGCCAGCTCGCGAACCGGCGTACGCCGAAAGCCCCCAGCGCGCGGAAGGTCAGCGTCGCCACGACCAGCACGAGGTCGACGATCATCGTCTCTCCTTTTGCTTAGATAGTGAAGGTATCCGTTTACGGATACTGCTACTATCCATCACAGTCGAGGGAAAGGCAAGGCCGTTGAAGATCGCCGAGTTGAGCCGGGTTTCCGGGGTGCCAGTGCCCACGATCAAGTACTACCTGCGGGAGAACCTGCTGCCGCCGGGCGAGCTGACCAGCCCGAACCAGGCGTCGTACAGCGAGACCCACCTGCGCCGGCTGCGCCTGATCCGCGCACTGGTCGACCTCGCGCAGGTACCGGTCGCTCGGGTGAAGGAGGTGCTGGAAGGCCTGGACTCGGACACCATGACCCTGCACGACAAGATCGGCCGCGCTCACCGCGCCATCACCCCACAGCGCCAGCTCACCTCGACCTCTGACGCACGAGAGGCCGCGACCACTCAGGTCGAAGAACTACTCAGGTCCCGCGGCTGGTCAGTAGACCCCGATGCCCCCGCCCTCAACACCCTGATCGAAACAATCGCAGCCCTGCGCACCCTGCAACAGGACCACCTGGTCAGCTTCCTCGACTCCTACGCCACAGCAGTAGAAAAGTTCACCGACCTGGAGGTCAGCGCCGTAACGTCGAGCCCCGCCGCCCCCACCCCCGACCAGATCGCCGAAAGCGTCATCATCGGCACCATCCTCGGCGAAACCCTCATCGCCAGCCTCCGCCTACTGTCCCAAGAATCCATCTCCGCCAAGAGATGGAACCCGAGCACCGACTAGCTGCCGTGCCACCACCTCAGCGCGCAGTACGACCGGCAGGATCAGCCGTCGTGGGCCATGTCTACGAAGCGGGAGTAGTGGCCCTGGAAGGCGACAACGATGTCAGCGGTAGGTCCGTTACGGTGCTTGGCGACGATGAAGTCAGCTTCACCTGGCCGCGTGGACTCCCGCTCGTAGGCATCTTCGCGGTGCAGGAGGATGACGACGTCGGCGTCCTGTTCCAGTGAGTTATGTACAGCAATTCCATCTGCAACAAAATTATGATTGCCGAGGACCGTGGCGTCGAATACTTCCTGCTCACCAATGCTATCTATCTGCACGATAGAGTCCCAGAAAATATCGTTTGTCGCGAGCAACTCAAGCGCAGACGAATCCAGTACTTGCGCGATATCAGACAAACGTTGCCTTGTCGGAGCGCCGACAAATAGGCTGTTCGTATTGCTTCTTCCAAGTGCGGCACCGAGAGCAACCTTGCTCATACCTTGTTCGCGCAGTGCAGCCTTGACCTGATCCCAGACCTGGACAGGAACGGTATCAAGCTTCGGTGCAGCCTCGATTCCGTCAAGATTCTGGAGAACTTCCCGCACCTTCTCACCACGCAGGCCGTGAACACCGATTTCACGACAGAACCGCGTCTGGTTTTGCACACCGCTGACGTGAAGATGGTACGAGTCTCGATAGCCCGCCTTCTTAGTCCTGGCGATACGGCTGAAGATGTTGTATCGCAGTAGTAGCCGGGCCAGGTCGTCGACGAGGCGGCGACTCGTCGAAGCGTAGTAGATCCTGCCCTGATGGTACTTCTCGTCCCAGCGGACGGAACCGTCCGTGGCCCACAGGTGGCGGATGAAGGCGCCGACCTGCTCTTTCGGCAGGCCGAAGACTCCCTCAGGAAGGAACTTCTCGTGGCTGCGCAGGCCGAACAGACCCATTCCGTCGAGCCAGGCGGCGATCGGGTTTCGCTTGCCCCGAGCCAGCCGGTACGGCGCGGGTAGGCGCAGGGTCGTGACCCTGGCAGCGGTGTACTCATCGCGGATCGGGGTGATACCGAAACGTCGATGAGCTGCTTCGCCAACAGCCGTCAGATTCGCCTCGTCGATGCTGGCGTACCGGATCGGCTGCCTCTTCACGAAGGAGCCGTCACCGAGCAGATGAGCCAGCAAGGTGACCTCATCGTCATCCCAGGGCTTGCCCTCCAGCGGCGCCGGCACATGGCGCAACGAGCCCAGCCGTGCGCCCGGCGCCAACTCGCCGAGCGGCTTCCATCCGTCGTACGTGAGGAACGGGTGGTTGGCCGTCGCCTTGATCTCCCGGCCGGAGGCGAGCTTCAACCGGAAGACCTCTTTCACACCGCTCGGGAAGACGTGAGTCATCGTGCGCGGTACCAGCTTGAGTCGGTCGTCGAGCGACCAGACCGGGATATCCCGTGCGTCGGCGGCCAGCAGTTCGCCTAGTGAGATCTCCGCGCCGGTGTCGGCACGCATCAACCGCGTATCGGCGGTGAGGCAGCCTGATTCACGAAGGTCTGACGCCATGGGGCGTTTGTCGGAGCGTTGTTCGGAGCCTCGGTTGAGCTGGCAGATGGCGATGACGGGGAGTTCGAGCTCCTTGGCGAGGAGCTTGATCGAGCGGGAGAACTCGGAGACCTCCAGCTGGCGGGACTCGACCTTCTTGCCGGACGTCATCAGCTGGAGGTAGTCGATGACGATCAGCTTCAGGTCGTGGCGCTGCTTGAGTCGGCGGGCCTTGGCGCGGATCTCCATCATCGTCAGGTTCGGCGAGTCGTCGATGAACAGCGGCGCCTCGGAGACCTCACCCATCTTGCGGGCCAGCCGAGCCCAGTCCTCATCGGTCATCTTGCCGTTGCGCATGTGGTGCAGCGGCACCTTCGCCTCGGCCGACAGCAACCGCATGGTGATCTCGTTCCGGCTCATCTCCAGCGAGAACACACACGAAGTCAACCCATGCTTAATCGACGCCGACCTGGCAAAGTCCAGTCCCAACGTTGAGTTGTGGGTCGGGATCATCGTCTTGCCGGCCAGGTACAGATGGTCTTCGGCGGCCACCTCGACGCATCGCACCGGCACGCTCGGTACCGGCTCGATCCACTCGATCCAGCGGTCTTCTTCGCCCGGCAGTCCGGTCGACAGGCCGTGACCCACGACTTCACTCGGCGCAGAGCCTGGAATCACCGGGGTCATCCCGGGGTCCGATTCCATCGCCCGCCACAGGTCGACCGTCGTACGGATGACTGCGCCGGCCTCACCCACCACAACCCACTGGTGTTCGGCGTCGGCGGTGACGGTGCTGCCGTCGGAGAAGGTCAGTTCGTAGCAGGGGCGGTCGGCCATGACCTCGGTGGCGGCGACGACCTTGGTCGGGCGGCCATCGGCACCGATCAGCTCGTCGCCTACTGCGACGTCGCCCATGGTGGTCCAACCCGTTGGGGTTGGTAGTGGAGTGTCGAGGGCCAGGGCTTTGCCCATCGCCGGGCGGGCCGCGACGATGATCATCTGGCCGGGGTGGAGGCCGTTGGTCAGTTCGTCGAGGTCGGTGAAGCCGGTCGGGACGCCGACCATGGCGTCGCCGCGGGAGTCGATGGCCTCGATCTCGTCGAGGGCGCCTTCCATGATGTCTTTCAGGGGGGCGTAGTCCTCGGTGGTGCGCTTCTCGGTGACCGAGTAGATCTCGGCCTGCGCCTGGTCGACGACGTCGTCGACCTCGCCCTCGCCGGCGTAGCCGATCTGGACGATCTTGGTGCCGGCCTCGACCAGGCGGCGCAGGATCGCCTTCTCCCGGACGATGTGCGCGTAGTAGCCGGCGTTGGCGGCCAGCGGGACCGAGGCGACCAGGGTGTGCACGTATGGCGCGCCACCGATCCGGCCCATCTCGCCGCGCTTGGCCAGCTCGGCGGCGACGGTGATCGCGTCGGCGGGCTCGCCCCGGGCGTACAGGTCGGTGACCGCGTCGAAGACGACCTCGTGCGCCGGCCGGTAGAAGTCCGTACCGCGCAGGGTCTCGATCACATCGGCGATCGCGTCCTTGCTGAGCATCATCGCGCCGAGCACGCACTGCTCGGCCGCCAGGTCCTGAGGCGGGGTGCGGTCGAAGCCCATCTCCGGGCTGCGCTCTTCCTTGCCGCTACCCGACCCCCCGCGGAACTCCGCAACGCTCACTCGTCCGACCTCCTCGTCCCACGCCCGACCACTGACACGACCCAGCCAACCGACCTGGCCGATCCGACCCGGCCAACCGGCCCGGATCGAACACCTGATCGAACCCTAACCACCGCCGCCGACACTTTCGCCGACAGCATCCGCAGGCGGACTCGCCCCCGAGACTGCGGGCGGACGGCGTCAGTCACGCGACCGTACGCCGGTTCACCCGAACCCCGGTAGCCGGTCGTCCACACCCCCTGTGGAAGACCTGTGGGAAACCCCGGTGGCGGGTGTGCACAGGTTGGGCATATCCCTGTGGATATCTGGGGACAACCTTCCACAACAGCCCTCTGACCTGCGGTTTCGTTGTCCCCATACTGTGGAGAAGAAAAAGATTCGAACCCGTCAGGTCCGGTGGGATGTGCACAGGCGTGGCCAGGCACAATGAGGCCCATGCCCATTACCGGATGGTCGCAGGATCGGGAGATTCTCCGGCTGGCGGTGCCGGCCTTCTTCGCCCTGGTGTCCGAGCCGCTGATGCTGCTCGCCGACTCCGCGATCGTCGGCCACCTCGGTACGCCGCAGCTCGCGGCACTCGGCGTCGCGGGCACGATCCTGCAGACGCTGGTGGGCATCTGCGTCTTCCTCGCCTACGGCACCACCTCCGCGGTGGCCCGGCGGATCGGGGCAGGCGACCATCGCGGCGCACTCACGCAGGGCATCGACGGACTCTGGCTGGCCTTGCTGCTGGGCGTAGTACTGGCTGTTGTCGGGGCACTGCTCGCCCCACTGGCTATCAGTGCGTTCAACCCGTCTCCTGACGTAGCCGACTACGCAGTGACCTACCTGCGGATCTCCTGCCTAGGCATCCCGTCCATGTTGCTGCTGCTGGCGGCTACCGGCGTACTGCGCGGTCTGCAGGACACCAAGACGCCCATGATCGTGGCGATCTCCGCCAACCTCGCCAACATCGGCCTGAACCTCGTCCTGGTCTACGGACTCGACCTGAACATCGCCGGCTCGGCACTGGGCACAGCACTCGCCCAAACCGCGGCAGGCGTCGCCCTGGTCTGGGTGGTGGTCCGCGGAGCCCGCCGCGACGGCGCCAAGCTGCGCCCCGACCGGCCAGGCATCCTCGCGTCGGCCCAGGCCGGGATCCCTTTGGTGGTTCGCACCCTGACGTTGCGGATGGCAATCATCCTCGCGACGTTCGTCGCCACTTCCCTCGGTACTACGTCCGTCGCGGCCCACCAGGTCGCCTTCACCCTCTGGTCGTTCCTGGCCCTGGCACTCGACGCGATCGCCATCGCCGCGCAAGCGTTGACGGGTCGCGCGCTAGGGGCGGGCGATGTCGAGGGGACGCGAGCGATCACCCGGCGGATGATGTGGTGGGGTCTGGTCTCGGGCATCGTCGGCGGGCTCGCGTTGTGGGGACTGCGGGGCCTGTACGTCCCGTGGTTCACGTCCGATCCCGAAGTACGGCACACGCTGGCCGCGATCCTGTTGGTGTCGGCGCTCTGGCAGCCCGTCAACGGAGTCGTGTTCGTGCTGGACGGCGTACTGATCGGTGCCGGCGACGGGCGCTACCTGGCGGCCGCCGGGGTGATCGCGCTGATCCTGTACGTCCCACTGGCGCTCAGCGTGCTGTGGCTCGACGGCGGGGTGGTCGCCTTGTGGTGGGCCTTCGGTGGGTTCATGCTGCTCAGGTTGCTGACCCTGCTCGTCCGCGAACGCCGCGACGACTGGCTGGTCACCGGCGCAACTCGCTGAGCCTCGCCGGTCGCCCTGGTAGCTGACCTGGCTTTGCGGCATCGTGGGCATCGAGTGGAAGGAGTCGGATGGCCGACACGGACGACGACGAGCAGACCACCGCGCGGAGGCCCAAGGTGCCGGCGCGGGGCGCGGAACTGGCAGCTCAGCGCGCCGAGGCGGATCGGGAGCAGGTCGACGAGGAGCTTGAGCTGGACGCACTCGAGGAGCGCGAACTCCGGGACACCCGTCGACAGGTCGAGCGCGACAGTGACGCCGAGCTGGCCGACGCGATGCGCCGCGCCGACGTCGCCGAGCGGAACCACAGCTACTTGCGTGCCCGGGCAGCCGACGAGCGATTGCTGGGCCACGACGAAATAGCCCAGGCAGCGCGGTTGCGCGATGGCGCCACCGGCCGGGACGACCCTCAGTCGGCTGCCGACCTGTTGGCCGCCGAGCGGGCCCAGGCGAGGGCGGACTCCCGCTACCGCAGCGCGGCCGACGACGACCGCCGGGCCGACTGGAACTCCGCGGAAGCTCGCGAGCAACGCAGCCGGGCCGAGCAGCCGCCCGCCGCGGAGGCTGTCCGCAACGCGCCCGAAGAGCCCCCGGTCGCCCGCAAGAACCTCAAACGTCAACGCCGCCTGAAGGACCAGGACCCCAAGGCCCTCCGAAACTTCGGCATCGGCGACTGATCCCCGGCGTGCGGCCGCAGTACGGTCGCATCAGTCGCCCGCGCTGACCCGTACTGTCAGATGCCGCGCAGGTTGGGTTGACGCTGGTCGAAGAAGAGACCGGCGGGCGGCTCTTCGACCGGCAGCGGTGGGATCGGGTAGTCGCTGTGCACGCCGCGGCAGGCCGCGAACGGGCCGTCGGGGTCCAGCAGCGCCTGCATGTGCGGGTCTGCGTGGTCGCGCCACCAGACCGACATCCCCGTCGCCGGGTCGAGCCGCAGGTGCTCCCAGGCGCGCCAGATCGAGTCGAGCCGGCTCAGCGCCTCGGCATGCCGGAACCACTCCGGGCACCACATGTACTGCTGGCCGATCCGCCGGCAGTACAGGTAGACCAGGCGGTCCTCGACGAAGGCCGCGACGTGCGGGTAGAAGAGTTCCTGCTCACCATCCACGACGCTGCTCCTCGGTCTGCTCCCAGATCGGGACCGGCGGGCCGGACGGGGCTGCCGGAGCATCCGGTGCCGTCGTCCCCGGGCGACCGGCCGCGATCCAAGCGTTCGCCCCACCCTGCGCGGTCAGTGCCGCACCCGGGTCGTGGTGGGCCAGCGAGGCCTTCACCAAGCCCGCGTCGGGGCGCGCCATCCACGGCACGGTCTTGATCATCGTCGCCGGGATCCCGGACGGGAAGACGACCGCGCGACCGGGCGGCATCGCGGCCAGGTCGGAGACCTCCATGATGTGGTGCCGCTGGGTCTGCTTGCTGGTCCCGCGCTCACCCTTGTTGTACGACACCGAGCTGGACAGGATGTCGTAGTCGCCGATCAGCTTGCTCAGCCGCTCGAGGAAGTTGGCGTCGGACGCGCCGCCGCCGTACACCCGGATGTTCGCGGCGGACCAGAGCTTCTCCATCCCGCGCTCGCCCCAGCACTCCATCCCCTGCGCCCAGGACTGCAGGATGGTCATCAGCACGATGCCGCGGGAGCCGAAGTGGCTGTAGAGGTCGGGCAGGTTCTTCCAGCGGCACACGTTGGCCGCCTCATCCAGTACGCCGAGTAGCGGGTTGGGCAGCCGGCCCATCGGGCACGTCTTGGCGTAGTCCTCGGCTGCCTCGACCACGGCCACCGTCAACGCGGTGACCAGCGGGCCCGCAGTACCGGCGCCTTCCTTGGACAGGCTGTAGAGCGTGCCGCCCTCGCGGACGAACTGGTGCGGGTTGAACTGCGGGCGGTTGTCGTTCGGGCCTGCCGGGATCACCCAGCGGGTGACCTTGCGGTTGATCAGGAACTGGGCGCTCTGCTGCGCGGTGCCGTAGACACCGGCGCGCTGCTTGTCCGGAGCGTTGATGACGCCGGACAGCGCGTCCGCGGACAGCTGCAGGCCCGGAGTGGACCGCAGGATGCGCTCGGGCTCGTCGTTGCGCTGGTCGGCGAGCCAGCTGTAGACCTGCGTGATCGGGCGCTTCGCGACCGCGGCCGCGAGCAGCAGACCGGCCAGCAGGTCAGTACCGGCGGAGTCGAAGAAGGCGTCCGTCTGGGCGCCCTCCTTGCGCTGCGAGGCGACGAAGTGCTCCGCCAGCTCACGCGCTTTCACCTCGTCGGTGACGTAGCTGAGCGGGTTCCACCACCAGTCCGGCGACTCGCCGCAGACCTCCTGCGGGTCGAACACCCAGATGGGTCCCTTCTTCGACCGCGGGTCCCGGGTGGCGTCGACGATGTCGCGCTTGTTCGAGGTCGCGACGACGGCCCCCGGTGCGTCGAGGATCGCCGGTACGGCGCGCGAGGTGGTGTTGTGGGTGACGATGAACTCATCGGTGACGAACAGGCCATCGGTAGCCGCAACCGAGATGCAGACCATCTCCATCTCACCTTCGGGTTCGATGGACTCGATCGCGCGCACCGGCCTGGCGACCCGTCGGTGCGGCGCCAGCTCGTCCCAACGCTCCCGCTTCCGACGGAGCCGGAACGGTGCCGGGATGTCGGCCGGAAGCCGCACCAGCGATCGGTACGACGGCGCGTGGGTCGTCTCGCGCCGGGTTGTCGTCACCGTTCCCCCCAAGGACTGCACCAGGAAGCGGAAGTCCTCCGACAGTTGCGGCGACGAGGTCGAGAATTCGATGACCCCCCTCTGATCGATCGAACCATCGGTGTCGAGCAGGCCGGCGAGCAACGCTCGCCGATCCTCGACCGCGGCCAGCAGGTAAGCCGGCGGGACGAACTTCGTCAGCGAGCTGTGCCCCATCAGACCGAGTTCGCGCATCGCCGCCATCAGGGCGTTGCGCGGACCAGTCCGGCCCGACGTCAGCGACCAGTCGTAGGCGCTCCCCGCGACCGGCTTCGCCGTTACGCCTGCGGGGAGCAGGGGCGCCAGTAAAGGCAGAAGGTCCTGGGCCTCTGCCGTGGACAACCGGATCGAAGCCGACCGAAGACCACCATCGCCGATCAGTACGCCCAGCAGGTACGGCGCGACCGGCAGGGTCGGGCGGTCGGCCGGTGCGCTGAGGTTGTGCCCTCGGCCGTCGGGCGGCGGGGCCTCCATCAGCCGCCCCGGCTCCAGCACACCTTCGAACTGAACTGGCTCGACGATCGGAAGGTAGTACTTGGCTCCACCGCTCATACGGCGCAGACCACGATCAATCAACTGCCGCGTGGTCCACGTCCGCCATGCCTCGGGGTGCTTCTTGTCGGCCCTGATCTTTGGTCGGACGGTCCACAAGTGGTCCGGGTCGCACAAGACCGACGTACCGTCAGTCAGTCGGAAGCGGTAAGCCGGACGAGTCCCTTGCGGATAGACCCCAGTCACCTCGATCGGGTGGCCGTCGCTGCCGATCACCCGGCAACCGCGCGCGAGATCCTTGATCGGTACCCAGCCGTGCGGCGTCAGAACCGGTGTGGTCGCTGCCAGCGCTTTCCCGGTCCGGGGACCCCAGATGTCGACGTGCATGTCTTCCCAGGACCCGAAGACCTCGAGGTTGTCCCGGACGGTCCGGCCGATCATCACGCCGGGGCCTGCGTGCCCGGCGCCGAGCCGGTTCGCGATCTCCTGAGCGCCCTGCCGGGTGAGCTTGTAGATCTCGCTCCGCTTCGACATCAGCTGCGCGGAGCGGTCCACCCGGGAGCCGGGGTTCCTCGCCTTGCCGACCAGGTAGAAGCCGACGCCGGTGAGCACCCCGAGCAGGACGATCTCGAGGATCAGTACGCCGGTGGCCGCGCCGGACCAGCGGACCCGGCCGTTGATCAGGTCGACCAGGTTGCTCATCGGGTCGCCGATGGGCCGGGTGTGGTTGATCGCGGCGGCGATCTTGGTCGCCACCCAGGTACCACCGACGATCAGCGCGAACAGACCGATCCCGATGAAGACCAGGACCGATTCCGCCGACAGGCCGCCGGGGCCGGTGCTCTTCCTGCCTTGGGCCATCAGTGACCTCCATCCGGAGTCCGTGCGCCGGCTCCGGTGTTCAGGTGGGTGGATCGCAAGGCGGAGGAAGCGGGCGATGTCTTTTCCATCGTCCGTTTCCGACAACGCCGCGAGGCGCCCGCCTGGGCGCCGGAGACGGTGTGCGGAGTTCGGATGGGGGTCACTTAGTCGTCAACTCCCGTTTTGGCTACCACGCGGGTGGTCGGGTCGGGGGGCGGCAGTGCCGTCATCGCCGGGTCGTCGAAGGTGTACTCCTCGACCACTTCTTCGGTGCCGTCGTCGGCGATCTCCACCTTCAGCGGCCGGCCGTCGGCGCCCGTCTTCCACAGCTTGTTCGTGTCGTTGATCTCGCGCTCGACCGAGGTCAGCCCGACGTGCACCGGGATGCCCGGGCGGCCACCGACCTTGACCAGGAAGTTTCCCCGTCCGGGCGGTGCGGCCTCCTCACCGGTGGCCGGGTCCCACGCGGGCGGGTCCTGCCAGCCGATCAGCATGTTCTGCTCCTCGCCGGACAGCGGTACGACGGCGGTCAGGTTCTCCATCTCGGCGCGCGGCAGGCCACCGCAGATCACCATCCCGGAGCGCTCGACGAAACCCTTCGCCTTCATCCGGTCCTCGGAGTGCTCCAGGGCCAGCAGGTCCGACATCGTGTGCGAGATCATCGCCATCCCGACCCCCCGCTGCCGGTTCAGCCGGGTCAGCGCGTCGACCCGGTCGACCAGGCCGCGGCCGGCCCGTAGTACTCGCCAGAGCTCGTCGAGGATGACGAAGTAGTGCCGCCGAGGCTCGAGGCCGGCGTCCGCGAGAGCCTGCGAGACCGCGACCGCGCCGAAGCCGTAGGACCAGCAGGCCAGCATCACGGCGGCCTGCAGGTTGGTCTCGGAGTCGTCGATGTTCGAGACGTCGAAGACCACCGGCCGGTCCATCTTCATCGGCTGGTCGGTCTGCTCGGAGAAGATCTCACCGAGCCGGCCACCGCCGACCAGACCGATCAGCGACGCCTCCAGCCCTTCGGTGATCTGCCTGTACCGGTCCATGCTGCCCCGGTCGAGCGCGACGTCCCGGACCCGGTCCGGCGCCTCCTGGACGACCTGCAGGAGGTCACGGAGTACCGGAGTGCCCTCGTGGCGCTCGTCGAGCACCTTGAGGGCCTCGTCGAGGATGGTCTCTTCGCGGTCGGTTGGCGGCGCGGACCGCATGATCGAGATCAGCGCGGACACCATCGTCGACCGGCGGCCATGCGCGTCGGCCTGGATCGCCTGCCGCGCACTACCGGTCAGCCGGAGCGCCGCCCGCCGGGACTCACCCGGGTCAAGCACGTTCAGATGCCCACGACCACGACCAAGCTCGATCACCTGCCCACCAAGGGCCACGACCAGGTCCTTGTAGTCGGGCTTCAGGTCACCCAACACGAGCGGCATAACCCCGTACCCAGCCAGACCGAGCGCCATCCGCCGAATGATCGTGGAATTGTGCGTGGTGATAAAGGTTCGTCCGGCCAGGTAGAGGCCGTCGGGATTGGCCACCTGGATGCATCGCACGGGTCTGGACGCCACCTTACGAGCCGCGACCACATAGCGACGCGCGGTCCGCGCCGGATTGCCGATGGTCCGTTCCGCATGGACAACGTGCTTGCGTTCGAGGCCGAACACCTCGTCGGTGGTGGTGAAACCAACTGTCCACTTCGGACCGCAGTCGCGGCCCGCCAGCATCGCCCGGCCTTCTCGAAGGGTAGGACGGTAACCGAGGCTGGCGATGAGCTCGAGCACATCCTCCGCCAACCGTCGACAGGTCGAGGTGTACTGGACCTGCCCGCCGGCGGGGGAAACCGTGCCGTCCGTGTCGAGCAGACCGGCGAGCAGTTCTCGACGCTGCCGATCCGAGGCACGAAGGTACGACGTCGGGATGTGCTTGTCTCCCAGTACGCCGAGTTGCCGGAGGACCGCCGTGAAGCCGACCCCCTTCTGTCGGTAGGTCCCCGGAATCGTCAACTGGTAGAGCAGATGCCCGGTTGCCGGCTCACACTCGATACCTGCGGCTCGGATTCGCTCGACGATTCCTTGGTCCATCGTCGTCAGTCTCGGTCCCGCGCTGTGTCCATCGCCCAGCCAGGCTCCGAGGACGTACGGGTCGAGCGCGAGCTTTGCCTCCCGCAGGACCAGTCCTGGTATCACGCGGACGGCATGGTTGGCCTCGCCGCCGGCGACCAGCGAGGATGCCAGCCGCGCCGTCGTCACCGGCGCCTTCTCAGGCGTCCGCGCGCGCTGATCGTTCCTGGTCAGGTCGCGAACTGAGATCGCCTCGGCGCCGAGCCTTGTTCGCGCCGCGCCGACCGTCGCAAGGTCGGTGTCCGTCCCGGCAGGAAGCCGCTTGCGCGGTACATTCCGCTCGACCCAGGCTCGTCGGCGGTCTTCGACTGTCTCCGTCACCCACAGGTGCTCCGCGTCGGCGACGATCGTCTCACCGCTGGAGAAGGTCAGTTCCCAGCACTCACGATCGGTCATCACCTCGGACACCGCAACGATTGCCGTTGGCAACCCGTCGGCGCCGAACACGAAGTCGCCCGGCTGCAGATCCGCCATCCGCCGGAGGCCGTCCGGCGTCGGAATCAAGGTCTCGACGTCGAGTGCTTTGCCCAAGCCGGGCTTGCCCAGGACGAAGACGGAGGGGTTGGAGATCAGTTTGGCGCGCATGAACCAGCTGATCGGGTCGCAGCACATGGTGGCGCCGGAGAGGATGTTGCGGCCGATCGGTACGCCGACCATCGGGCTTCCGGTGCCGGCCGAGAACGGCCACATGCCGCAGACCTGGACGGTCGTGCCGCGCCACTCCTGCGGGGCCTGCAAGTACGTCGAGTAGCCACGGGCCGGGCCGGGCCAGCCACGCGGCATCGGGCGGCGGCCGCCGCGCATCGGGTCGACCGGCTTCTTTTCCTTGCTCACAACGACTCCCGTTGGGTCATAGCGATTCCCGGAGGCCGGCCGGTACCGACAGGTGACTCTGGAGCACGACCCCGAGCGGCAGCGCCGCCACGAAGGCGGAGTCCTGCGACCCGTACGCCGGACGCAGCAACACCCGGGCGGTCGCGCCGAGGTTGTCGATCGCGGCGACCATGTCGGGGATCTGCTCGGCCGACATCACGGTGCCGGTGACGACCATGCCGAAGTTGACCAGACCGGCACCGCGGGCCTCTTCCTGCGCGGTCCGGTCGGCTGCTCTGGCCTCGGCCAGCGACCGGGCCGACGGGCGGGACGAGGTACTCGCCCGGAAGGACGCGTTGCGCTTGTCCGCCTCGACCATCCGGGCCGAGGTAGCGGCGTCGAGCGGGCGGTAGAGCAGTGTGACGCGCTTGCGGTCGATGTCCGGGTGCGGACCGACCAGCTGCGACAGTACGGACGAGAAGACCTCACCGCGCGGCGCCTGGGTCATCTGCCAGGTGACCGACCACGCGCTGTCGTGCCGGTACTTGTCCCAGAAGGACTGCGCACCGGCCGGGCCGACGTCGGTCCACTGGAGCTCGGGCGACATGCCCTGGCTACGGGCCTCGTCGATCAGTCCGGCGGCGGCCGGGTCGTAGGCGATCCGGATCGTCTCGCACAGCTCCTGAGCGGTGACCGGACGGGCGGCACCCGCACCGGTGGAGTTCAGGCTCTGGGTCAGCGCCGGGAGCCGGGACGCGAGCTCACGGCCCATGTCGTCTTCCTTGCGCCGCTTGCCACTGCGGTCGGTGCCCTTGAAAGTCAGCGCGACCCGGGCGGAGACCAGCGCGGAACCCTCGGGGTAGGTCTGGACGACCTCGGTCAGCATCGCCCGGGCGATCGCCGGGCTGCCTTCCTGCATGTTGTTGAGGACCTCGCGGCGCAGCCGGATCCCGGTGTCGGGCGCGCTCTCCACCGTGACCGAGGCGGCGATGATGCCCGGCTCGTGGCCCAGCGAGGCGAGCCACTGACCCCAGTGCGCGACCCAGACGTCGATCTGGTCCTCGTCGACCAGGGATGCGCCGTCCGGCTCGGCGTTGATGATCACCGTGAAGTGCCGGGTGCTCGGGTAGAAGAGCAACGCGAACGGCCGGCCGTACGAGTCCTTGTACTCACTCAGCTGGGAGGCCGCCGCCAGACCGGGCAGCTGGAACTTGCCCCACGGCGTCCGGCCGAGCGGACCGGAACGGTAGACGTTGTGCTTGGCCATCTTTGCTCGCTGCCATCCAATACGGGTCGAGAGCCGTTGCAGTGCGGACTGGTTGTGTTTGTCCTTGGTCATCAACAGCAGCAGGACGGCGCCGACGACCAGCAACACCATCAGCGCCGGGATCAGACCGCCGGCCGTCATCGTGATGATGGTGATGACCAGGCCGATCATCATGATGCCGGTGCCCAGCGACCCCAGGCCGCCGATACCGGCCGAGGCCGGCTGGCGCCAGTTCCCGTACGTCCGCGGGACGCTCCGGATGTTGTCAGCCGCTGCCACTTGGTCCCTCATCCATCGAGTCGTTGTCGATCGTCTCGCTCGCGCCCGCCTGGGCCGCGTCCTTGGTCACGTCGATGCCCTTCTTGACGGCTGCCGCGGTGGCGACCACCGCGATGCCGACCGGACCCGCCGCTGCGCCGGCACCTGCGGCCGCACCACCTGCCGCGGCGCCACCACCCGCGGCAGCACCACCTGCGGCCGCGCCACCACCGGCCGCTGCACCACCCCCGGCCGCACCGCCCGCCGCGCCGCCTGACGCACCACCTGAAGCACCGGCTCCGGCGCCACCTCCAGCGCCACCTCCGCCGCCGCCGCCACCCCCACCGCCGCCGCTGGGCTGAGGTGCCGAATTCTGCGACCCGCTCGGGCTCGACGGCTGCTGACTCGGCCGGCCGACGTTCCGCGAGCCGGTCGGGCCATCGCCCTGGGTGTTGGTGGAGTCGCTCACCTTCTCGCCGATCTTGTCCGCGCCGATCATCTTGGCCGCGATCATTCCGGCGCCGGCCGAGCCGGCCGTCGCCGCGACCATCGGAGCGATGAACCGCATCAGCGCGGGCAGCGCGAACAGGGCGAGCACCAGCATCACGACGCCGACGACCATGTTCATGATCTGCCGTCCGGCCGGGTCCGGCACGTCGTCGAAGTTGAACCCGTGGCCGTTGTTGGACGCCAGCATGATCGCCGTCGCATAGACCAGGGCGGCGACCGGTTTATAGAGGATGAAGGCCAGCAGCCAGGAGATGATCCGCTTGAGCCAGGCCTTGCCCATCTCGGTGTTGGTCGCCGCCGCCGCGATCGGCAGGACGCCCAGCAGCAGGATCAGCATCCCGCTGCGGACCACCATCAGCACGACCTGGATCACCGAGGCGAGCAGGGTCAGGATGCCGATCGTGATCATCAGCCCGATACCGACCGTGCCGGCCGTGGCCGAGAAGCCCATCACGCCCTTCATCGTGTCGCGGAACCCGTTGCCGGCCTCGAGCACGGCCGGTTTCTGGTCGAGGTCGACGCACTGCCAGTCGTTGGCGCCCCGCACCGCCGTGGTGACGATGCAGTTCGCGAACTGGTCGCCGAACGCGACCAGCGCCTGGACGATCGCGATGCTGAACGCCGACGCGACCCCGAAGGTGATCAGCGAGCGGAGCAGGTCGCGGGCGCTCTCGCCGCGCTGGGTGAACGCCATCTGGATCGCGGCCACCATCACGCCGAGGACGGCGACGAAGATGGCGATGTACTGGGTATGGGTCCAGATCCAGCCGACCGTGTCGCCGGCCGGGGCGCCGGTGGCCTCGCTGCCCACCGCCGGGGTGGGGATGTAGACCCAGAAGGTCGCGATGGTGCTGAACATGTTGGCCACGGCTTCGGCCAGGGCGTCGAGAATCGGCTGGAACACGAGTTCGATCAACTTTCCGACGGCGGTTCCGAGAGCTTCCTTGACCCAACCCAGCAGGCAGTCGTACCAACTGCCCGCGCAGAGCGCGATCCTGATCATCTCAAGCCGCCTTCGGGGAGACGAAGCGCAGCAGCGCGGGCAGGGCGACGATTCCCATCACCATCATCGTCACGCCCGTGATGACCTTGAGTGTGTCGTCAGCCGGTGCCGACATCAGCTTGATCGCGGTGGCGTAGATCAGCGCGGCCACCGGTTTGTAGATCACGAACGCGGCCAGCCAGGCGATCGATCGCTTGAACCACATCATCCCCATCTCGGTGTTGGTCGCCGCGGCGGTCAGCGGCACGATCCCGATCAGCAGGATCAGCATCCCGAACCGGATGATCATCAACGCCAACTGGATCAGCCCGCTGATCACCATCAGGATGCCGATCAGGATCACCAGCGCCAGCCCGACCTGACCCTTGAGCGGGTCGGTCAGCTTGGCGTCCAGGCTGGCCTGGAAGGTGTGGCCGCCGAGTGCCTGGCCGATGATCCAGTTCGAGAACTCGTCCGAGGCCTCGATCAGCAGCGCGCTGAAGCCGGTGATGCCGGCCGACACCATCGCCATCGTGATCAGGCTCTTGAGGATGTCGCGGACCGGTTCACCGCGCTGCGAGACGGCCATCTTGATGGCGCCGAAGATCACCGCGAGCGTCGCGATGAAGGCCAGGATGTAGTACGTGTGCCCGGTGATGAAGCCGATCGTCTCGTTGCCGCGGACATCCGGCGACTCGATCTTGAGCCACAGGAAGCCGACTGCCTTCATCACCGCGACGACGGCCGCGACCACCATCGACTTGATCGCCTCGAAGATCAGCGAGAAGAAGCCGCCGATCGCCACGTTGACGGCCTTGCCGAGGTACTCGGTGATGCAGTCGTCCCAGTTCGGCGGCCACCAGCAATTGATCAGCGGGATCATCACGCGCCCCCGAACCCGACGTACCCGGTCATCGACTGCAGCAGGTCGGGCTCGACCGCGCCGTTGAAACTGCCGTCGGTCTGCAACGAGCCTTTCCAGTCACCGCCTGCCCAGACCATCGTCACCGGGATCGCGGCCACGTTCCGGTCGTCGATCCGGACGGCGACCGAGATGATCGCGCGCTGCGGCAGATAGTCGAGCACCTTGAAGGCGGTGAACTGGGCCACCTGCTTGGTCTGCCCCGGCGTCGGCGGCGTCGCCTTGCCCTCGGCCAGCGCCACTTTGAGGCCCGCGTTGTTCACGAAGCGCTGCCGCAGCACCGGCAGGGTCAGATCGGGATTGCGGATCTGGCCGAGGGTCACCAACGCGGCCAGTACCGCGCCCGTCGGCGAGTGCGCGAAGCAGGAGCGGACTCCGATGCTGTCCATCACCGCCGGCCCACCCTCCTGCTGCGTCGGGATCAACATGTCCGAGTCGAACTCCCAGGTCACCGCGGTCGGCGTCGTCCTGGGGATCCGCTGGTTCTGGCTGATGCTCTTGCAGCCGCCGACACCCGGCTTCGGGCGCGCGGTCGGCGTGCTGGTCGCAGTACCGGTCGGCTGCGGGCCGGAAGGAGTCGCCGGCGGGCCGTTGGGGTCGTCGGTGGGCTGCTCGGTGGGGACGGCGCTGGTGCTACTGGTCGGCGTCGACGGCTGGCTCGCCGGGGTGTTGCCGCCCCGGGCGAAGAGCCAGACCACCAGACACACGACCACGGCGCCGACGACGATCGCTGAGGCGACGAATCCGCGCTGCTGCCAGGCGCTGGATCCGTCGTCCCCGGCGCTGCCGTCTCCGGAATCGGAGTCAGGGTCCCGGCTGAACAGTCCCACTTGGGATCAGCCTCCGGCGGCCGGGTGGAACGGGTTGAGCAACGTCACTTGAGCGCGCCCACGAGCAGCGAGGCCGACGCGATCACGACGCAGGCCGCGAGGACCCAACCGAGCCGGGCGGCGTGCTCGCCACCCTCGCCACGGCGCTGGCCGACGGCCATCATCGCGCCGGCGATCAGGATGCCGAGGATGCAGACGGTGAAGGCGATCCAGCGGACCCAGTCGACGACCTTGAGCAGCTTCTCGGATCCGGGCGGTGGCTCGCCGCCGTTGCCCATGATCAGGTCGGGAATCAGGTGTGCCAACAGCATCATTGCGGTGGTGCCTTTCAGTAAGGGGCGGGGTAACTCGCCGGATTCGACGCGCGAAGAGCGTAGATGGACTCAAGGACTTCGAAAACCTCGTCCGGGGTGTTGTCAGGGGTGGGATCCTCCCCCCTTCGCCACTCTTCGATCCAGGGAATATCCCAGACCCTGGGGACACCGCCGCCGACGATGTCGGCGAAGTCGTCGAGAACCCTGGGCAACCGACCGCGCGCGTCGGCGATCAGCACCAGGCCGAGCACGGACACTCCCTGGACCACGCCGGAGGCCCACTCGATCGCGGCTTGCTGCGCCGCCCGCAGACCCGATCCGTGGGTCCGCGCGACCAGCACCACCGGCGTCGGCACCGGCGGCGGCGGGATCGGCCAGCGATGGCCGGACGCCCTGGTACCAGGCAGCAGTTGCGACATCGTCGTCTCGCCGGACCCGCCGTGCACGCCCACCCACCAGAGGGTGTCGGCAGCGGGGATGGCGAACTTGGGCAGCCGCTGGTCCTCAGCAGGCGCGACCACGCCGTGCTGCGGCGTCGCGGGCCCGCGCGGAGTCAGGTCCGCCGGCCGAGGTGGGCCCTGCTGAGCCTCCTGCAGAGCGGGATCCGGCTGTTGTTGCCGAGTCCACGGGTTCTGCTGCGGTTGCGTCATCGCCCCTCCTCTCGCGGCGTGTCACGGGCTGTCGCCCACAGTATTCTCTCGCTATCCGGGTGTACTGGCGTGACCCATCCACAGGCGAGGATGTTTCTACCCCCTTGTCGGGGTCAGACGAGCCGGGCCGGCTCGCGTATTGGCATGCCATCGGGCGGAAGCATGAGTTACGGGCGGACGACATGCTAGAACGGCCTGGTCGGAGAAGGTCTAACGAGGGAGTTTTGTGGCTGGAATGAGAGGTCACCGTGGCTGAGAAGGGCATTCCGTCCTGGCCGAAGGTGACGATCCGGCTGTACGACGACCACAACGCCGAGGTGAAGATCGCCGGCCGCAGTCATCCGGTGAATCACCACGACCCCCGGCAGGCGGCGATCCAGCTCGTCAGTGAGCGGGCCGCCCAGCTGGGCCGGCCGGTCAAGGCGACGGCGGTCGAGTCGGACGGCGCGTCCTGGCCGCTGATCATCCACCCGGACGGCCAGGTCGAGTCGGTCGAGATCGATCCCAAGAGCAACAAGCCGATCTGGCCGATCATCGTGGCGACCGCGCTGGCGGGCGTACTGATCGCGGCGACGGTGATCTATCTGGTCGTCCTGCGGCCGCCGTCCGACGACATCACCAAACCGACCGTGTCGCCGAAGCTCCCGGAGCTGTCCGCGCCGAGTGTCGGTCCGGACCAGTTCGCTGCGCGGCCGGTACCACCGGGCTGGACGGCCAACGCCAGCTGGACCGTGAACCTCGCGGAGGGCACCAACCCCGCCGTCTCGCCCAAAGGCACCGAGGTCGCGATCATCACGCCGGACGAGAAGATCGCCGTCTTCGACAGCAACGGCAAGGTGCTCTGGCAGGACAAGGTGCCGCGTGGCGCGGAGACTCCGGTCTACACCACTGTCGACGGCAAGTCCGTAGTGGCCGTGGTCGCGCCGGAATCCCTGTACTACTGGGCCGGTGACGGTGCCGAGGCGATCGAGCTGGAGCTGCCGAACTCGGCCGAAGTCCAGTTCTTCGGTCCGTCGCCGCTGGTCATCCTGGGCAGTGAGGGCGGCGCAAGCGTCGTATCGGGTGGCGACCTCAAGGCGCTGCCGACCCCGCGCCGGGGCAGCACCCTGCTGCTGGCCGACGGCGACAAGGCCCTGCTGGCGCGGTACAGCGGTCCGCTGTACTGGGACCAGCCCGGCAAGGACGAGGTCACCTTGACCCCTGCCAAGCCGAGAGGCGCGACGACGATCGACCACATCGTTGCCGCCAGCCCCGGTCGCGTGCTGGTGATCTGGAAGACCGCGGCCGCCGACAAGGTGATCCCGACGGTGAACACCACCGACACGGGTGCCATCGTCGCGACCTGCCCGACCGCGGCACCGAACCAGGCGGCCGGCTGGCAATGGCTGCCGGACGACACCCACAAGGTGGCTGCCTGGGGTGAGTGCATGATCAACTTCACCGCGAAGAAGACCTCGTTCTACAAGGACTTCCAGCCCCTGTCGATCACCGGCCAGACGGTCTACGGCAACACCGGGAGCGCTCTGGTCGCCGGCATACCGGCTGGGCGGTTCCGCACGTTGCCTCCGGGCACCGCGCGCCCGTGGGGTGTGGCTGGGTCGCATGCGATCGTCGTGCACGACTCGGTCCTGTACGCGCTGGACAAGAAGTGAGGAAGCGGTTGCTGGCCGGCATCGTCGGCTCGCTGCTGCTCCTGCTGCCCAGTGTCACGGCAGCAGCCGACGACGACCCGGCCCCGCGGACCTGGCCGACGATCGAGAACCCGGGCGCCAGCGGTGGTACGGCGGACGACCCGAAGCCGGCCGACTGGCCCGAGGTCGCCCAGCCCGACGCCAGCAGCACCACCAACGACCCCAAACCTCCACAGTGGCCGGCCCCCCAACAAGGCTGACCAACCTCGTGAGGCTGCTGCGCCTCACTCGTCAGGATCAGGCAAAACACGAAGGCCCGCTCTCCGAGGAGAGCGGGCCTTCGTCAGTACTACGTGAGGCTTCGCCTCAGACTGCGACGACCTCGAGGCGGACCGTGGCGGCCACGTCCGGGTGCAGCTGCACCGAGACCTGGTGCTTGCCGGTGGTCTTGATCGGCGAGCCGATCGTGATCGCCCGCTTCTCGAGCAGCGGTCCGCCAGCGGACTTGATCGCGCCGGCGATATCCGCCGGGGTGACCGAGCCGAACAGGCGACCGGTGTCGCCGGCCTTCACGTCCAGCGTGACGCCGAGCTGCTCGAGCTGGTTCTTGACCTCGCTCGCGTGCTCTTTGCCCTGGATCGCCCGGGCGTCACGCGCCCGCTTGATCGACTGGATCTGCTTCTCTGCTCCACGGGTCCAGCCGATGGCCAGACCGCGCGGTACGAGGTAGTTACGGCCGTAGCCGTCCTTGACCTCGACGATTTCGCCGGGGGCTCCGAGGCCCTCGACTTCCTGCGCAAGGATGAGCTTCATGTCTCAGACCTCCCTCAGCGAGCGGTGCTCGTGTAAGGCAGCAGAGCCACCTCGCGAGCGTTCTTGATAGCGGTTGCGACATCGCGCTGGTGCTGGACGCAGTTGCCCGTCACCCGACGCGCGCGGATCTTGCCGCGGTCGGAGATGAACTTGCGCAGCAAGCCGGTGTCTTTGTAATCGACGTACGTTGCCTTGTCCTTGCAGAAGCCGCAAACCTTCTTCTTGGGCTTCCGAATGATCTTGGCCATTGTGGTGCTCCGTTCCTACTCCTAGAGCCCGGCGACTGCCGGAATGGTCACTCGGTACAACAGTCCTGCGACGAGATCAGAACGGAGGCTCTTCCATCGAGCCGCCGCCACTCTGGCCTGCCCAGGGGTCGTTCTGCGGGGCGGCCTGGCCGCCACCGCCACCACCACCACCACTGGCTCCGCCACCGGCGGCCGGGGTCGCCCACGGGTCGTTCTGCGGGGCGCCGCCACCTTGGTTGCCGCCGAAGCCGCCACCCTGGTTGCCGCCGCCGCCACCGAAACCGCCGCCTTGGTTACCGCCACCGCCGCCACCGAAGCCGCCGCCGTCACCACCGGAGCGCGTCGTCTTGGTGATCTTCGCGGTCGCATACTTCATGCTCGCGCCGATCTCCTCGACATCACACTCGAAGACGGTGCGCTTGTTGCCGTCGCGATCGTCGTAGCTTCGTGCCTTCAGACGACCGTGGACGACTACCCGCGCGCCGCGGGTCAGTGACTCGGCGACGTTCTCGGCGACCTGGCGCCAGACAGCGCACGAGATGAAGAGGGTTTCCCCGTCCTTCCACTCGTTGCTCTGCCGGTCCAGCGTGCGCGGAGTACAGGCGACGGTGAAGTTCGCCACCGCGGCCCCCGACGGTGTGAACCGGAGCTCCGGATCTCCCGTCAGGTTCCCGATCAACGTGATGGGTGGTTCACCGGCCATGACAACTCCTCCTGTACAGCGGACGTTGAGTGGTGTGACGACGCCAGACCACCTGACGCCCCAGGGATCAGTGCTGGTCCGGGCGGATGACCTTGGTGCGCAGGATCGACTCGTTCAGCGTGAGCTGACGGTCGAGTTCCTTCACGACTGCCGGGGTGGCGGTCAGGTCGATGATGGCGTAAATGCCCTCAGACTTCTTCTTGACGTCATAGGCCAGCTTGCGCCGGCCCC
Source organism: Streptomyces sp. SID13031 (assembly GCF_010548305.1). Lineage (GTDB taxonomy): Bacteria > Actinomycetota > Actinomycetes > Propionibacteriales > Kribbellaceae > Kribbella. The sequence continues at coordinate 59,916 of NZ_JAAGLV010000021.1, read as the reverse complement.
AGATGTCGAGCTTCTCGACCGTGCCACCTTCCTTGCGGACGATGTTCAGGTACGTGTCGAGGGACGGTTCGACGGTGCGCTCTTCGAGCTCAGGGTCGAGGATCACCATGACTTCATAACGACGCATGCGCGAACTCCACCTCCTTCGGACTTTGGCGGCCACGGTCTTTCCGTGGCAGGAGGGCGATGCGGTGCGCTCACCGCCGACAATCGCCGTCGGCGCCGAGCTGGGTCAAGCAGTAAGCCCGGTCGAAGGACCGGGCCCACGCCAACAGAATACCAGCGCTTGGACGTGCCCTTGACCACTATCCACAGGCCAGTTTCCCGGCGGGTCGGCATCACTGGCGCCCCAGCAGCCTCGCCAGCAACCCGCGCTTCACCGGCTGGGCACCGTCGCCATCGCCATCGCCGTCTTCCTCGAGCTCGTCGTCGTCCTCATCGTCATCCTCGTCCTCGCCGACCACGAGCAGGTCGATGTGGATCGCCAGCAGACGGCCGTCCCCGTCCAGCGTGCTCAGCACCGGGTAGACCCCGTCACCCCAGCCCGAATGGGCCAGGACGACGTTCTCCCCCGCGGTGGCGGCGGGCATCACGATGTTCGCGCTGCCTGCGATCAGGTGCTCAGCCGAGTCCATCAGCGAGAACCAGCTGTCGTCCGTACCGTTGTCGAAAACCCCCTCGTACCAGTCGTCAGCCGGCATCGCGGCCCTGACCGCCTCGGCGTCCACGAAGCCCACCGTGCCCGCGTCCACGCCGACCGCGAGCCACTCGCCGTCCTCCAGCGTCTGGTCCGCGCCGGTCGCCGTGCCCAGGGATACGGCCTCCCCGTCGGTCAGAACAACGCTCAGGTACGCCTCGCGCAGGTGGCTCCCGTCCTGCTCATCGGACACATCCGCCACCGTCACCCGGACCGGGTGGTCGCCCGGTGGGATGTCGACGACGGCACCCTCGCCCAGATTCACGAACGGGTCGCAGGCCTCGAGCCGGCCGCTCGGGACGCGCAGGATGCCCAGGTCGTGCACCGTCAGGGTCCAGGTGTCCTCACCGACCAGGACAGGGCCGGGCTTCAGCGCGCGGAAGGTCTCTGCTGTTGGCATGCGGCAAGGCTAGGACCGGCCACCGACAGCGCAGTACAGCGGCTTTGTCCTGGCGGTCGTACCGCGGGATTGCGGGACTGTCGGCGGGCGGTCTTAGGGTGTCGGCATGAGCTTGAAACTGGGTGCGCACGTCGAGCAGAACGACCCGCTGGCGGAGGCTGCCGACCGGGGAGCCGAGGTGGTTCAGTTCTTTCTCGGTGACCCGCAGGACTACAAGGCCCCGAAGGTGGCCTACGCCGACGGCGCCGAGGCGCTGAAGGTGCGGGCGGAGGCGGAGGGGATCGACCTCTTCGTGCACGCTCCGTACCGGCTGAACGTCGCGACGCTCAACAACCGGATCCGGATCCCCAGCCGCAAGCTGCTGCAGCAGACGCTCGACAAGGCGGCCGAGATCGGCGCCAAGGGCGTCATCGTGCACGGCGGGCACGTCGGTGAGGACGACGACCCCGAGGCAGGGTTCGACAACTGGCGCAAGTGCATCGAGCGCGCGGAGCTGCCGGTGCCGCTGCTGATCGAGAACACCGCGGGCGGCGAGAACGCGATGGCGCGCAAGCTGGAGCGGATCGCCCGGCTGTGGGACGCGGTGCAGAGCTCCGGCAACGAGCACGTCGACCGGGTCGGCTTCTGCCTCGACACCTGCCACTTCCACGCGGCCGGCGAGGACCTGCCGACGGTGGTGGAGAGAGTGGTCGCGATCACCGGCCGGATCGACCTGGTGCATGCGAACGGCTCGCGGGACGCGTTCGGCTCGGGCGCGGACCGGCACAGCAACTTCGAAGAGGGCGAGATCGACCCGGCCGAGATCGTCGCGGTGGTGAAGGCCGCCGACGCACCGGTCGTCGTCGAGACCCCCAACGGCGACCACGGTCAGAAGGCCGACATCGACTACCTCCGGTCACACCTGAAGTAGTTACTGCCCCGCGTCGGAGGGCGCGTGGTCCGCGGGCGGCCGGTTCAGGTTGTGCAGCCAGTAGGTGATGCCCCACGGCAGCACGAGCGCCAGGCCGCCGGTCTCCCGGGACGGAATGAAGATGTCGGCGCCCACTGCGACGACGAGGCAGACGGTCGAGAGCTGGAAGAGGCTCGCGCGCCCAACCTGGGTGCCCAGCGTGACTCGCCCCAGAGCGCAGCCGACGTACAGCGTCGCCAACGCCAGCATGCAGAGCGCCGCCAGCGTGACTCCCACCCAGGCCGCGGGCCGGTAGCTGTCGGCCGATTTGGTGATATCAGAGACCAGGAAGACCCCGACGAAAACGGTCAGCACCGCGCAAGCCCACAGCACACGGACGGTGGTGCGCTGAGCGCGCTCGGGATCAGGTTCGGCAACAGCCATGCGCCGGACGCTACCGCAGACCGCCAAGCCGCCCGCGCACCAGCAGCACGCAAGAATGCCCCGATGGAGACCTGGGCCCAGCAGTTTCCCCACTTGTACGCTCCGAGCCACTGGGCCGAGGGTGGGGTCGATCTCCAGTTCGGGACCGAGCAGCCACCGGACGAGCTGATCGGCAAGGCACATGTGGTCGGCCGGACCGAGGGCGGCATCGTCGTCTGCCAGAACGACCGGGGCTGGCGCTTCCTGCCCGGTGGCACCCGTGAGCCGGATGAAACGATCGAGCACCTCGTGCGACGCGAGGTGCGCGAGGAGGCTGGCGCCCGGGTCACCGGCCCCTTGATCTGGCTCGGCGGGCACCGCGCCCACCAACGCCGGCCCGAACCGTACCGGCCGCATCTCCCGCATCCGGTCTCGTACTGGGCGAACTACGTCGTCGACGTGACGGTCGACGGCAACCCGAGCAATCCCGACGACGCCGAGCAGGTGATCGAGGTGCTCGTGCTGCCGCCCGATGAGGCGATCACCTACCTCGACGCCAGGGACGACAACAACGGCGTGATGGCCGGCCTGGTCAGACTGGCTCAGGCAATGGGGCTGGTCTAGCTGACTTCCACGGCAGTACGAACGCGCTGACCAGGCACAGCGCACCAGCGACCCAGATCGCCGTACGGAGGCCCATCGGTAGCGCCAGTACTGCGCCCGCCACGGCCGACAACGCGGCCAGCAGGGACACCTGCACCGGATGGCATCGGCCGATCCTAGGAGCAGCCACCGACAGATTCGCCGGCGCCGGTTTCGTCAGCGGAGGTTGAGGCCGCCGTCCAGCAGGATCACTTCGCCGGTGAGGTAGTGATGGGCGGCGATGGTGGCGATCAGGTCGGCGACGTCTGATGGTTGGGCGGCTCGGCGCATGGGGCTGTTGGTTTTCCACAGCTCCTGTGCCGCGGTCCAGTCGGCTGTCATCGGGGTATCCACAAGCCCGGGCGCAACGGCGTTCACCCGTACTTCGGGGCCGAGCGCGGCGGCGAGCAGCTTCGTCACGTGGTTCAGGGCTGCCTTGCTGGCGGCATAGGCGACCGAGCTGCCTTTCGGCCGTACGCCCGCGTGGCTGGTCACATTGACGATTGATCCTCGCGACTCGCGGAGGGCGGGAAGAGCTGCAGTGCAGAGCAGCCAGGGGGCGATCAGGTTGACCTCCAGCAAACGCCGCCAGTCTGCGGCAGTCAGGCCGTCGAGGTCTGCATGCGGTACTGGCCAGCTGATGCCGGCGTTGTTCACCAGTACGTCGAGTCGCCCGTGTGCGGCGAGCACCTGTGGCACCAGTGCGGTCGCCTCGTCCTCCTGCTCGAGGCCGGCCTGCAGGTAGGTCCCACCCAGTTCCGCGGCCAGCGCGAGTCCCGCGTCGCGACTACTGCGCGAGTGGATCACCACTGTCATCCCGTCGGCGGCGAGGCGCCGCGCTGTCGCCTCCCCGATTCCAGAGGTCGACCCAGTCACCAACGCCACTGTCTGCATGACCACACCCTAGAAACACCACCGGTACTGACCAGGGCCCGGCGTCAGGCGCGGTAGCGCAGGCCGTCCATCAGCAGGTCGAGCAGGCGACCCGCCTGCTCGCGGTTGGAGCTCGCGGCCAGCGCGACTCCACTCAGGCTCATCAGCACATCGTCAGCAGCGAAGTCCGGACGGATCTCGCCCGCCGCGGCGGCAGCCTCCAGCAACGGCTGGATCGCGCCGGTCAGCAGCTCGAAGCTGTGTGCATACGGATCCGCGCCGGACGCGATCAGCGCCCGCAGCGCATCCGCCATCCCGATCTTGCGGCTCATGAAATCGACGAAGCGATCCATCCAAGCTCGGGTCGCCTCGACCGGCGGCATCGCGGCGAGCAGCTCGGGCGCAGCGGTGCAGACCACGGCCAGCTCGTTGCGATAGACCGCCTCGACCAACGCCTCGCGGGTCGGGAAGTGCCGGTAGAGCGTGCCGATCCCGACGCCCGCGTTCTTGGCGATGCCTTCGAGCGTCGCCTCCAGGCCGCACTCGGAGAAAGCTTTGCCCGCGGCATCGAGCAGCAGGTCGCGGTTGCGCTGGGCGTCCGCACGCAGCGGCCGCTCACTCGTCGCCCCCATCCTGCTCCCCCTCTCGACCCCTGACCGGAACCACGAACCTAGCCGACGCCCTCGCCGGCTTGTGAAACGGAGGCTCCTCCGATTCATTGGAGATCTACCGGAGGATCCTCCGGTTAAGTCTAGCTCGACCTCAGGACAGGAACAGTCGGATGAGCATCGGCGGCCGGCACTTCGAGGACAACGAGGCGCTCCCCCACGTCGCACCGGCCGACGGGGTTGCCGCGCACGCCCTCGATCCGGCGATCGCCACCCGGCCCTGGGAGGTTTCGCTCGACCTGCTGCTCAGCTGAGCAGAGCTATTTCTTACCGGAGTTAATTATCGTACGGTCCCTCTATCTGCCCCCGATGGAGGGACCGCCCCGATGATCTCCACTCGTGTACTGCGAATCGCCCTGGCGCTGCCGCTGCTCGCAGCGCTCTCACCGGGCACCACCGCCGAAGCCAAGACCACCACTGAGGCCAAGACCAGCTTCACCAAACCCTTCATGGGCTGGAGCAGCTGGAGCAACCAGTCGACCACCCGAGCGACGTACGGCACGGCCTGGCTGACCGAGGCGCACATCAAGGACGCCGCCGACGCGGTGGCGACCAAGCTGAAGTCGGCCGGCTACAGCTACATCAACATCGACGCCGGCTGGAACGCGACGATGGCGTGGAGTTTCCACAGCGATGCCAACGGAATTCCGGATCCTGATCCGGCCCGGTTCCCGAGTGGGATCAGCGGGATCGCCGGCTACATCCATGGCAAAGGCCTGAAGGCCGGCATCTACATGGCCGCCGGGCTGGAGCAGGAGGCCTACAACAAGAGTGCGCCGATCGTCGGCACCAGTTGCACCGTCCGCGACATCGTCGTGCTGCCGCTGACGCCTACCAACAAATGGGGCGGCAACTGGAAGGTCGACTACAGCAAGCCGTGCGCGCAGCCGTACTTCAACTCGATCATCAACAAGTACGCGTCCTGGGGCGTGGACTTCCTCAAGGTCGACGGAGTGACCGCCGACAACGTGCCCGACATCCAGGCGATCTCCCAGGCGATCGACCAGTCCGGCCGCTCGATCTGGCTGACCGCCAGTGCCTGGCCGGTCGACCTTGCGGCAGGTGACGGCCTGCGCCCGTGGGCGAACGGCGTACGGATCGATACCGATGTCGAGTGCTACTGCGGTACGACGTCCACCTGGACCAGTTCGATCGATGACCGGTGGGCCGATCTGCCCAACTGGCTGAGCAAGGTCACCCCGAGCTACCTGCCCGATCTGGACTCGATGCCGATCAACAACAACACCGGTAGCGCACTCCAGGACGGACTCAACGATGCCGAGCGGCAATCGGTGATGACGTTCTGGTCGATGGCGTCGGCTCCCCTGTACGTCGGTGGCGACGTCTACTGGATGGACAACGCGGCCATCTCGATCCTGACCAACCCCGAGGTGGTCGCGCTCGACCAGGCCGCGGTGCTGCCGACCCGGATCACCGCCGGCAACTCCCAGGTCTGGAAGAAGGTCGTCAACGGCGTCACCTACGCCGCCGTCTACAACCTGGGATCGTCGGCCACCAACATCACCGTGAGCTGGAGCTCACTCGGCCTGAGTGGCAGCAAGCCCGTCCGCGACCTGGTGGCGCGGGCGGATCTGGGCAGTTTCACCAGCTCTTGGACGGCCACGAATGTGCCCGCCCACGGCTCCCGGTTGATCAGGATCGCCTGACCGGGGCGGTGGGGTGGGGGAGGTAAAAGGACAGCATTCAGCGGTCAGGTTTCCGGCTCGGCTACGGTCTGACGCCGCGGGCCGGTAACCTGACCGACCGTGAGTGACTTGAGCATCCGGACCATCTCAGCCGAGCAGCACGCCGCCTATCTGGCGGCGCAGCCTTCGGCGAGCTTCCTGCAGACCCCGGGCTGGGCGGCGGTGAAGAGCGAGTGGAAGGCCGAGTCGCTGGGCTGGTTCGATCCGGCGGCCCCGAACGATCTGCTGGGCGTCGCGCTGGTGCTCTACCGGCAGATGCCGAAGGTCAAGCGCTACCTCGCGTACCTGCCCGAGGGCCCGGTGATCGACTGGGACGCGATCGACCTCGGCCGGTACCTGCGACCGCTGGCCGCGCACGCGCAGGAGGCGGGCGCGTTCGGATTGCGGATGGGTGCGCCGGTACCGACCCGGCGCTGGTCGGCCAAGACGATCAAGGACGCGATCGCCGGTGGGCAGCAGCCCAAGCTCGGCGACGTCCGGCCGGATGTGATCGAGCCGTCCGGCGCGACCGTGTCCGCCCAGCTCCGCGCGCTCGGCTGGAAGGCCCCGAAGGTCGGCGAGGGCTTCGCCGCCGGCCAGCCGCAGTACGTCTTCCAGGTGCCGCTGGCCGGCAAGACCGAGGAGGACCTGCTGACCGGGATGAACCAGCAGTGGCGGCGCAACATCAAGAAGTCGGCCAAGCTCGGCGTCGAGGTCACCCTCGGCACACCGGAGGACCTGAAGGCCTTCCACGCGCTGTATGTCGAGACGGCCGAGCGGGATCATTTCACCCCGCGGCCGTTGCCGTACTTCGTCAAGATGTACGAGGCGATGGCGAGCCAGCCCGCCGACTGCTGCGACTTCCGGCTCTACAACGCCTACCACGAGGGCGACCTGGTCGCCTCGACGATCTGGGTCCGGGTGGGCGGTCACTCCTGGTACTCCTACGGTGCCAGCTCGACAACGAAGCGGGACGTCCGTGGATCGAATGCGATCCAGTGGCGGATGATGTCGGATGCGCTCGCTGCGGGCGCAACCGTGTACGACCTACGGGGCATCACCGACACCTTGGACCAGAACGACCCGCACGTCGGGTTGATCCAGTTCAAGGTCGGCACCGGCGGCGAAGCCGTCGAGTACGTCGGTGAGTGGGATCTGCCGTTGAACAAGGCGCTCTACACCGCATTCGACCTCTACATGAGACGGCGATGACAACATGCCCCTGATCCTGCACATCGATTCCGATCGATGGCGCGACCATCTACGTTCCACGTGGAACCCCGACATCGTCCCGGTCGCCAAGGGCAACGGGTACGGCGTCGGCAACACCCGGCTGCTGGCCGAGTCGCGCGCCCTCGGTGCCCGGACGGTCGCGGTCGGGACGTACAACGAGGTCCCGCCCGACTTCAAGGACGACGTCGTGGTGCTCACGCCGTGGCGGCCGTTCCTGGAGATCCCGCAGGGCAAGAACGTCATCCACACGGTCAGCCGGCTGGCCGACCTGGTCTCGATCCCGGCCGGCAGCCGGGTCCTGATCGAGGTCCAGACGTCGATGCGCCGGCACGGGATCGGCGCCCGCGAGCTGCGGCACACGATGCTGCTGAACGCACTGGACCGGATCAAGTTCGAAGGCTGGTCGCTGCACTTCCCGATGGGCGCGGGCGGTACGTCCGCGAACATCAGGGAGGCTCAGGAGCTCGGTCGCGCGGCCCGGGCGGTTCGCAACGGACCGCTGTGGGTGTCGCACGTACCGTCCCAGAAACTCGCGGACATCGGCGAGAACGTGTTGCTCCGGATGGGGACCGGCCTCTGGCTCGGTGACCGCGGCGCCTTCACCGTGCGCGCGACGGTCCTCGACGTGCACTCGGTCCGCCGTGGCGAGCGCGTCGGCTACCGGCAGCGCCGCGTCGCCGGTGACGGGCACATCCTGGTCGTCTCGGGTGGTACCGCGCATGGTGTCGGCCTGGAGGCTCCCACCGCGGCGGCGACCGTCCGGCAGCGCGCGATCGCGATGGCCAAGGGCAGTCTGGACGCCGCCGGGATGGCGTTGTCGCCGTTCACGATCGAGGGCAAGCAGCGCTGGTTCGCCGAGCCGCCGCACATGCAGGCGAGCATGCTCTTCCTGCCGTCCTCGGTGGCCCCGCCGGCCGTCGGCGACGAGGTCGGCGTCGACGTCCGCTTCACCACCACGGTGTTCGACAAGATTTCGATGGACTGAACTGCTCAAGGGAAGGAAGGGGAAGATGGCGGTCACCCCGCCCAAGGTGACCGCCGAGCTCTTGACTTCAGGTGCACCTGAAGTTGGAGCGTTGCTCCTATGGGTGAACAAACGCTTCTCGAGGCGCTCCGACTCGCGCCTGGTGACACCTGCGTAGACGTGGGCTGTGGCGACGGGACTGCGGTCGCCGACCTGACCGATGCACACCTCAAGACGATCGGCGTGGACTCAGATCCCGCTGCGATCGCCATCGCGCGAGCCCGTACGCCGGACGCCGTGTTTCACGTGGCACCATCCGACGACCTGCCGCTCGAGGACGAATCGGTCGACGGCTACCACGCCGCCCGCCTCTTCCACCTGCTGGCCGACCCCCGTCCCACCATCACCGAGGCCCGGCGCGTACTACGCCCTGCCGGGCGCATAGTGCTGGTCGGCCAGGACTACGGATTCCTCTTGCTCCACAGCGATGACCCAGACCTGACCGATGTCGTCGAGCTGGGTCTCGAGTCGAGATCGGTGGCGCCACGGGCGGCGCGTGGATTCCGCGACCTGCTCCTCGACGCCGGCTTCCACGATGTCGAGGTCGTCGTCCACACCGAGGTGGTCACTGACCATCGGCGGCTGGCCGACCAGTTGGCCGAAGCCGCGACGGCCGCGGTCGACAAGGCGCTGATCACCCGGGCCGATGCCGACGGCTGGCTCGCCGAGCAAGCGGACCGGGGCCGCCGCGGTCGCTTCCTCGCAGTGGCCCCGACCCTGCAGGTCTCAGGCACTCGCTAGCTGTAGCGACCTCCGGCGAGGGACCAGCACGGCGACGAGCGTGCCGACGGACAACACGATGGCGAAGCCGATCATCGTCGGCTTCAGGTCGAAATGCCGGATGAACAGGCTGAAGGCGATCGACGGCAGGCCCATGCCGAAGTACGAGATCACGAAGAACGCGGCCAGTACCCCGGCCCGCGAGGCGGGTTCGGCGGCTTTGGCGGCTTGGGTGACGCTGCTCTTGAAGAGCAGGCCCGCACCGGCGCCTGCCAGCCCTGCTCCGAGGAACACCAGCCAGAACGAGGCGTGGTAGAGCGACACCGCCGTGAGCGCCAGGCCGATCGGGAACAGGGCGGTGCCGATCGCCAGGATCTTGGGCAGCGCGAGCTTGCCGAGGGCGAGCTGCCCGACTGCCGAGGCCGCGAACGCAACGAACGGCGCCAGCCCGGCGACGAAGTACGAGCTGATGCCGAGCTGGCCGCGGACGATGATCGCGCCGAGCGACGAGAAGAGTCCCATCAGGGCGAAGGCGAAGAACCCGACGCCGGCGGCCGCGCCGAACACCGCGTGCTGGCCGGGCCTGACCGCGAACCGCACCGGCCGGTCCCGCTCCGCCAGTTCGGTGTCGACGGTCTCCGGGCTGGCCAGCACGAACCCGAGGAAGATCGCCATCAACGCCCCGAACACCAGGTAGCTCGTGTGCAAGGGACCGGGCAGCCACTGCGCGAAGGCGCCCGCGACCAGCGGACCCAGCGCGAGACCGCCCAGGTTCGCAGCGGTCGCGACCAGGCCCGGGAAGGCCGACCGAGCCTCGGCCGGGCGCGCCTCGGCGTACAGGTCGGCGAGGTAGGCGGTGGCGGTCGAGGCCATCAGCCCGACGGCGACGCCGGTCAGCACCCGGCCGATGAGTAGGCCGGGCAGCGCCGGCCACGCGGCGAGCACGATGGCGGCAAGGATCCCGGTCAGTAGCGCGGGCACGATGATCCGGCGGCGGCCCAGCCGGTCGGACAGGTGACCGAGCCAGCGGAAACTGGTGGCCGTTCCGACGACCAGCACGGCGAAATGTCGTCTCTTTCCAGTCAACGGCCGCCCTGATCCGCGCACTACCAGCTTTCCTGGGTCGGATTCAGATCATTTCCAGCTCCGGCGGAGATACTGAGGAGATGGAACTGCGGCATCTGAGGCATTTCGTGGCGCTCGCGGAGGAGCGGAACTTCACCCGGGCCGCGGCGCGCGAGCTCATCGTCCAGTCGGGTCTGTCGACCTCGATCCGGGCGCTGGAGAAGGAGGTCGGCGCGCTGCTGTTCGTCCGCGGTACGAGGCCGGTCCGGTTGACGGCTGAAGGAACCGCGCTGCTGCCGGCCGCCCGGCACACGCTGGACGCGGCCGATGCGGCCCAGCAGGCAGTGCAGGACGCGCACGGAGTGCTGGCTGGCCAGCTCCGGATCGGGGCGCTGCAGACGAGTGGGCATCGGCTGCCGTTCTCGTCCTGGCTGGCGGCCTTCGCGCTGGCGCACCCGCGGGTGAACATCTCGGTGCAGCAGTTGCCGGGGATGCAGATGGTGGACCTGGTCCTGGACGGACGACTCGACTGCGCGCTGGTCTCGTTGCCGACGGCCCGGGTCGCCGGTCTGGAGGTGGTGCCGCTGGCCGCCGAGCCGATCGTGCTGATCGCGGCGAAGGACCATCCGCTCGCGCAAGCCGACTCGGTCACGCTCGAGCAGCTGGCCGATGAGCGCTTCGTCGAACCGCCCGCGCAGTGGGCCATCCGGACCGTGATCGACGACGCGTTCCGGACCGCCGGCCTCAGCCGGCGGATCGCCTGCGAGGTGAACGAGTGGACGATGGTGCTCGAGCTGGTCGCGGCGGGCGTCGGCGTGACCCTGGCGCCGACCGGATTCGACCTGGCACCACGAGTCGCCGCGGCCATCCGGCTGATCCCGTTGGCCGGGATCGAGCTGACCCGCCGTCTCGATCTCGTGCTGCCCCAGGGTCACGCCGCCAGCCCGGCCGCGCGACGTTTCCGCTCGTACGTCCACGCGACCTGACCGGGGATCGGACTGTCAGATCGGACCGTCAGGCGGACTTGAGGCCGCCCCGCCAGCGAACCGTCGGGAGCAGCGCGTCCAGGTTCACCCGGTCCTTGTGCTCGGCAACGATCGGGAACAGCGACTCGATCAGCGTCTCCGAGAGCAGGTGCGGTCGCAGGCCGAGGCCGACCAGGCCGGTGTGCTTGACGTTGTAGTAGTGCTCCGGCTGCTCGACCCGCGGGTTCTCCAGGTGGTCGATCTGGACCGGACCGGGGAAGCACTCAGCCACCTGTTGGGCGATCTCGCTGACCGAGCAGCTCTCCGTCATCTGGTTGAAGACGCGGAACTCACCGACATCCGCCGGGTTCTCCACCGCGAGCCGGATGCACTCGATCGTGTCCCGGATGTCCAGCAGGCCACGGGTCTGCCCGCCGGTGCCGTAGACGGTCAACGGCTCGCCGAGCACGGCCTGGATGACGAAGCGGTTGAGCACAGTGCCGAACACCGCGTCGTAGTCGAACCGCGTCGCCAGCCGTGGATCCAGCACGGTCTGCGGCGTCTGCTGGCCGTAGACCACACCCTGGTTGAGGTCGGTGACGCGCAGGCCCCAGACCCGGCAGCCGAACTCCAGGTTGTGCGAGTCGTGCACCTTGCTCAGGTGGTAGAACGACCCCGGCTTCTTCGGGTAGAGCATCCGGTCCTTGCGACCGTTGTGCTCGATCTCGAGCCAGCCTTCCTCGATGTCGATGTTGGGCGTCCCGTACTCACCCATCGTGCCCAGCTTGACCAGGTGGATGCCGGGGTCGAGCTCGGCGATGGCGTACATCAGGTTGAGCGTGCCGACCACGTTGTTCTGCTGGGTGTAGACGGCGTGCTGCCGGTCGATCATCGAGTACGGCGCGGCGCGCTGCTCGGCGAAGTGCACGATCGCCTCGGGCTTGAACTCGCGCAGCACCCGATAGACGAAGTCGGCGTCGCACAGATCACCGGTGTACGCCGTGATCTGCTGCCCGGAGACCTCCTGCCAGGCGGCGACCCGGGTATCGAGATCTTCGATCGGGACCAGACTGTCGACACCGAGCTCGCGGTCGTAACCACGCCGCGCGAAGTTGTCCAGCACCGCTGTCTGATGTCCGCTGTCGGACAGATGCAGTGCTGTCGGCCACCCCAGGTAACCGTCACCACCCAGCACGAGAACACGCACGGATCGAACCGCCTTCCGGACCGGAAATTGCCTTTGTCCTGTCCTGTGTACCCAGCTGGTGGAGGAAACACCTGCCCGCTAGCTGGTATTTTCCTGTGAATCGACGCGCACCTGCAACGACTGGGGCAGACGTTGCAGAATGGGCCAGGTGAAGAAGCCGGCCAACCTGCTGACCTGGGTCAAGTACTCAGCGTCATCATTGGTGGCCACCCTGACCAGCGAGGTCGCCTTCCTGCTCTGCTACTGGATCGGTACTGCGTCCGCCGTGGCGAGCGTGATCGCCTTCGCGGCCGGTGCCGTGCCCAACTATGTGCTGAACCGGCGCTGGGCCTGGCGCCGGCAGGGCCGGATCTCGGCCCGGCGGGAGTTGTTGCCCTACGCAATCATCGTGCTGGGCAGCGCGGCGGTCGTCATCGCCGGCACCAGCGCCGGCGACCACTTCGTCCGCGGCTGGGTCGATTCCCACACCTGGCGGACGATCCTGGCCGGTGCGGTCTTTCTCACCGCGAACGCGGTGACGTTCATCCTGAAGTTCGTGCTGTTCGACCGATACGTCTTCTCGAAGCCCGTACGTACTCCCGCCACCAAGTAGTGGTCATCACCCGCGCGTAGTTGGCGCCGTAGACGAGCCCCGGCCCCTTCTTGCTCGTCCCGTCTCCCCTGCGACGCATGGTCATCGGCAACTCGACTACGCGAGCGCCACTGGCCAGTACTCCGAGGAGCAGTTCCGACGACTGGTACTGCGGCTCCCGCAGCGTCACCTTGCAGGCAAGGGCTGCCCGCGTCGCCCTGAACCCGAACGACGTGTCGGTCAAGTGGCGACGGGTCAGGATCGACGCCAGGGCAGCGAATACGCGGACCCCGAGCCACCGCAGCCGGCTGTCCGCGTCCTCTTCACCCAACCGGCGTGAGCCGGTGACGAAGTCCGCCTTGCCCTCCAGGATCGGCCGCAACAGCACATCGAGCTCGTCGTTGTCGTACTGCCCGTCCGCGTCCGTAGTGGCGACGTACTCCGCTCTGCCCTGCCCAGCAAGGTGATAGCCGAGTCGGAGCGCAGCACCTTGGCCACGGTTGCGGGGGGCAACGCAGACGTAGGCACCATGCGCTGCGGCGATCTCGGCCGTGTTGTCCTCGGCTCCGTCGACGACGACCAGTACGTCGACCGGCAGCCCGGCGCACGTCTTGGGCATATTCGCCAGCACTGGGCCGATACCGCCCGCTTCGTTGTAGGCGGCAATCACCACGACGAGTGGCGCGAAGGCCGGCTCGCCATGTCTGGCCCGGAAGTCGTCGAGCGCCTCGGAATCGGTCTGGTCCGGATAGCTCTCCATTGGCGGCCGGGCCTGGTCCCTGCCCAGCACGGCCCGCAAGCCGATCGCTCCTGCCAGCGGGAAGAGCACCAAGCCTGGCAGCTGATACCGCCAGGAGAACTCGAAGGCTGCGGACCCCAGCAGGAGGATCACCCCAGCAGTTGCGGGCAGTAGCGCAGCAGAGCGGAGACCGGACTGCTTGGCTCGACCAACCCCGGCTCCAGCGGCCAGTGCGATCAGTACTGCGATCCCAAGAGCCAGGCCGCTCGTGTAGCCACCGTTGAGTTGGTAGGCCCGCAGTACGACGGCCGGACCGTGGATGACGTGCGGGGCAGTCCCGCCCCAGGTCTGCGACGCCTTGGCCGTGTTCGGGTCGGCGAGGTTCGGGTAGGTCAGCTGGAACTGCCACCGATCCAGCGGTACGTCGTCCGGCGAAGTGGTCCTGGTCGGCGCGAAACCCTTCAGGAAGTCCTTGACCGCGGCCCACGCGACATCGAACGGCTGGTGCTTGATCACCAGCATGCTGAAGTCGTGCGCCAACTGCTGCTTGGTGGTGCCAGGTGGCAGCGGCCCCGGCCAGTTCGGGTCGCCGTAGTGGTTGTGCGCGTAGTAGTCGACGCCTAGGCGCTGACCGAGCGGCTCCGTCGGGCAGAACAGTTTGGTGCCCTCGTCGAGCGGCAGCTTGGCACAGTCGGCGACTACTGCGGTCCGGCCGTACAGGACTGTGTCGTCCGCGCCCGAAATGGCCCACTTGCCCGTCTCGCTGTGGATGTAGCCGACGTAGGCGCCGGAGACGAGAGCGAAGCCGGCTAGCGCGGCAGCGGTTCGTAGTACGAGCCTGCTGCGGTGATGACGCCAGTCGGAGCCGACCACCACGAGGTAGAGGACCGCGGCAACGATCAGGGTCAGGCCGATGGTGCGTACTACGAAGGCGGCGCCCAGGAGCAGGCCGACTGCGAGCGCCCGCTTCCAGCCCGGCTTGCCCCAGCCGAGGAGAGTCCAGAGGACCGCTACGAGCAGTACGTCGAAGGTGGTCTCGGCCATGATGTTCTGCTCGATCTGCACCTGGTAGGCGTCGAGCAGGATCGGCGCGGCCGCCAGAGCGGCCAGCCACTTGTAGACGGTGAGCCTGCGGGCCAGCGCATAGATGGCGACCCCGATGGCCAGCCCTGCGAGGTGCTGCACGATCACCACACCGGTGAGGCCGCCGATGTCGACCAGTGGCTTGAGAACGAAGTCGTAGCCGATCGGGTTGAGCTGATCGGGCTTCAGGTCCTTCATGTTGGTCAGGTACTGCACCGAGTCGGTGTAGATGATCGCCGGCCGGTAGGCGACGGTCGCCAGCACACGCAGTACCAGGCCCGCCACCAGGAAGATGGCGAGCAACCAGTGCGCCCTGAGGGTCCGCCTCACTGGGCTTGGAAGTACTGCCACGTCCGTGCCAAGCCATCCTCCAGCGACACCGTGGGCCGGTAGCCGAGCGTCTCCGCGCTGGCGGACACGTCGACCACCACGGCCGGCATCTCCCCAGCCGGCGCCTCCACATGCTCAGCCGGTACTTCGGCGCCCGTCACCGCGCGCACTGCATCGACCAGGTCGAGCACGGAGACCGAGTTGCCCGAGCCGATGATCGCGCGGCCGTCGTACCGGGTGTCGAGGGCCAGGAGCACGGCGGCGACCACGTCGTCGACGTACACGAGGTCGCGGCGCTGCTTGCCGTCGCCGTACACCTTGACGCCGGTGCCGGTCAGGGCCGCGCGCATCATCCGCGGGACGAAGCTGTCCTTGTGCGACATGCCCGGGCCGTAGACGTTGGTGAAGCGCAGCGCCGCCGTCGCCAGGCCGTAGCTGCCGGAGTACGCCGAGAGCAGCATCTCGCCGGCGGCCTTCGTCGCGCCGTACGGCGTGAGCGGGCGCAGCGGGCGCTCGGCGGTGATGGTCTCGGTGCCGACGTCGCCGACCACCGCGTTCGTGGAGGCCATCACGAAGCTGTCCACACCACTGCCACGCGACAACTCCAGCAGCACCTGGGTGATCGTGACGTTCTCGGCGAAGGTCCGCATCGGGGCCTCGACAGACCGCAGTACCGAGGTCAGCGCCGCCAGGTGCACCACCGCCCGCGGCCGCGTCTCGAAGGCTGCGATGCAAACCTCCTGCTCGGCCAGGTCGCCGGTGATAGCGGTGACACCGTCGTCCCACGAGGCATCCGCCGGCTCCCGGTCCACAGCCGTCACCGGCAGGTCCCGCGCCCGCAAGGCGGCAACCACGGCCCGCCCGATGAAGCCGGAGGCGCCCGTCACGAGCACCCTGTCTTCGAATCCGTCCATACCAGCAACTTACTAGTCAGGCTGCAACTCGCCGCGACCGCAAGCGGTCAGCGATGAACCCTTGACCAGGGGTGACGATGGTAGGCAGGATCAGCCCGGACGCGGGCTGACAACCTTGTCATCGGGGCCGCGTAAAACCTCCGGCACACGGCTATCGCCGTACGCCGGTCTTGTCGTGTCAGGAGCGTAGATGGATCTCCGCCGTCCCCTGGGGCTCGTCACGGCTCTCGGGCTTGTTGTGACAATGTCTTCCATGTCCTCCACGTCAGCGAGCGCCGGCTCCACCGCGAGCCCGAACGCCGAAGCGCAGCCGGTCGTCGCCGGTTCCAGCTTCTTCACCTCCTTCGAGCCTGGCCAGCCGCAGCCCGGGTACGCCGATGCGGTCGAGACCGGACCGGACGGGAAGCCACGGGCCGGCGGTGTCGAAGGCCCGACGCCGACCGGGATCGGTGGCAGCGAGATGGACAAGGTCACCAAGGTGACCGCGAGCGGCGAGAACACCGGTGGCGGTGAGATCGCGAGCAACGCCGCCGACGGTGACAAGTTCACCAAGTGGCTGGTCTTCCAGAAGACCGGGTGGCTGACCTATGAGACCTCCGCGCCGGTGGTGATCCGCAAGTACGCGCTCACCTCGGCCAACGACGCCGACGGCCGCGACCCGCAGAACTGGACCGTGTCCGGTTCGAACGACGGGACCACCTGGACCACGCTGGACACCCGGACCGGCGAGAGCTTCGCCAACCGGTTCCAGACCAAGGAGTACAGCTTCAGCAACTCCACGGCGTACAAGTTCTTCAAGTTCGACGTCACGCTGAACCACGGCGAGAACATCGTCCAGCTCGCCGACTGGTACCTGTCGAACGGCGCTCCCCTGCCGCCCCCTGGCGAGGTGGCGGAATCGCGGCTGGACTCCGGCCCGACCAGCGCCTACAACGCCCGCGCCCGGACCGGCTTCACCGGCGTCAAGTCGTTCCGGTACGCCGGACACCAGACCGCCGAGGGCCGGGGCTACACCTGGAACAAGGTCGCCGACGTGGACCTGACGGTCGGCCCGGACACCCAGCTGGCGTACAAGATCTTTCCCGAGCACGTCGAGGGCGACCTGAGCTACCCGAGCACCTTCGCGGCGGTCGACCTGGCGTTCTCCGACGGCACCTACCTGAGCGATCTGAAGGCCAAGGACCACCGTGGCTTCGAGCTCAGCCCGCGCGGTCAGGGCGACGGCAAGGGCCTGTCCACGAACCAGTGGAACAACATCGAGGCCGACCTGGGCAAGGTCGCGGCCGGCAAGACGGTGACCCGGATCCTGGTCGGCTATGACAAGCCGTCCGGCCCGGCGGACTTCCGTGGCTGGATCGACGACGTCCGGATCAGCAAGGCGACCACCTCGGACGCCGCCGCGCAGCTGACCGCCCGGCACCACCCGTCCGACCTGGTGCTGACCACCCGCGGCACCAACTCGACCGGCGGATTCTCCCGGGGAAACAACTTCCCGGCCACCGCCGTACCGCACGGCTTCAACTTCTGGACGCCGGTGACGAACGCCGGCTCGACCTCCTGGCTGTACGACTACGCCAAGGGCAACAACGACCAGAACAAGCCGGAGATCCAGGCGTTCTCGATCAGCCACGAGCCGAGCCCGTGGATGGGCGACCGGCAGACCTTCCAGGTGATGCCGTCCACTGCCGACACGCCGACGGCGGATCGGGACGCGCGCGCCTGGGCGTTCAGCCATGACAACGAGGTCGCCCGGCCGTACTACTACGGCGTCACGTTCGACAACGGCAACGCGGCCGAGCTGACCCCGACCGACCACGCCGCGATGATGCGGTTCTCGTTCCCGGCCGGCCAGGCGAAGCTGATCTTCGACAACACCAGTAACCTCGGCGGCCTCACGCTCGACCCGGCGACCGGTGTGGTCACCGGCTACAGCGACGTGAAGAGCGGCCTGTCCACCGGCGCCGGCCGGCTGTTCGTCTACGGCGTCGTCGACCAGAAGGTCGTTGCCAGCGGCAAGCTGTCCAACGGTGGCGGCGCGAACGTCGGCGGGTTCTTCTCCTTCGACCCGAAGGTGAAGCAGGTGCAACTGCGGATCGCGACCTCGCTGATCGGCACCGCGCAGGCGAAGAAGAACCTCGAGCTGGAGCTGGCCGAGGGCAGCCGGTTCGAGAAGGTCCGCAACGCGGCCCAGAACGCCTGGGACGCCAAGCTGTCCACCATCGAGGTCGAGGGTGCGACCACCGACCAGCTCAACACGATGTACGGCAACCTGTACCGGCTGTTCCTCTACCCGAACAACGGCTCGGAGAACACCGGTACCGCGTCGAAGCCGGTGATCACCTACGCGTCGCCGACGTCGCCCAAGGTCGGCGCCGACACCCCGACCACGACCGGCTCGAAGCTCGTCGCCGGCCAGACCTTCGTGAACAACGGGTTCTGGGACACGTACCGGACCGTCTGGCCGGCGTACAGCCTGTTCTCGCAGGACGACGCGGCCGACCTGGTGAACGGGTTCGTCCAGCAGTACAAGGACGGCGGCTGGATCTCCCGCTGGTCCTCGCCGGGTTATGCCAACCTGATGGTCGGCACCAGCTCGGACGTCGCCTTCGCCGACGCCTACCTCAAGGGGATCAAGGGCATCGACGTACAGGCCGCGTACGACGCCGCGCTGAAGAACGCGGCGGCTCGCCCGCCGACAGACAACGTCGGCCGCAAGGGTCTGGACCACTCGGTGTTCGCCGGCTACACGGCCAGCACCACCGGCGAGGGCTTCAGCTGGTCGATGGACGGCTACATCAACGACTATGGCATCGCCAACATGTCGAAGGCGCTGTACGACGGCGCGAAGGCGAGCGACCCGCGCAAACAGGAGTACCTGGACAACTACAACTACTACCTGAACCGTGCGCGTAACTACGTCACGCTGTTCGACCCGGCGCTGAACTTCTTCCAGGGCAAGGACGGAAGCGGTCTGTGGGGCAACTCGCCGACCACCTTCGACCCGATGGACTGGGGTCACGACTACACCGAGACGAACGCGTGGAACATGGCGTTCTCCACTCCGCAGGACGGCGCCGGCCTGGCTGCCCTGTACGGCGGTCGCGAAGGTCTGGCGAAGAAGCTCGACGAGTTCTGGAGTACGCCGGAGGACGCGCTGCACACCGGCGGCTACGGCGGCACGATCCACGAGATGCTCGAAGCGCGGGACGTCCGGATGGGCCAGTACGGCCACAGCAACCAGCCGTCGCACCACATCGCGTACATGTACGACTTCGTCGGTCAGCCGTCGAAGACGCAGGAGAAGGTCCGCGAGGTCCTGGACCGGCTCTACCTGGGCTCCGAGATCGGCCAGGGCTACCCGGGCGACGAGGACAACGGCGAGATGTCGTCGTGGTACCTGTTCAGCATGCTCGGGTTCTACCCGCTGCAGGTCGGCTCGCCGTCGTACGCGATCGGCGCTCCGCTGTTCACCAAGGCGACGGTGCGGCTGTCCGGCGGCAAGAAGCTGACCATCAGCGCACCGAACAACAGCGCCACGAACAAGTACGTGAAGGGCGTCAAGGTCAACGGCAAGGCCTGGACCTCGACCAACCTGCCGCACGACCTGATCGCGAGCGGCGGCAAGATCGAGTTCGACATGACGGACCAGCCGTCGACCTGGGGCAGCGGCCGCAACGACGCCCCGCCGTCGATCACGACTCCGGGCGAGGACCCGAAGACGTGGCGTGACTCGACCGAGGACTCCGGGGCCGTCACGTCGGCCGGCGGGGTGGACGTGTCCGCGCTGACCGACAACGACTCGAAGAAGCAGGTCACGCTGACCGGCGCCACCCCGACCGTGACGGTGCAGTTGCAGGACGGCCGTCCGGTCACGATGTACACGCTGACCAGTGGAAGCACCGGTACCGCGCCCTCCGCGTGGACGTTGGAGGGGTCGAACGACGGGACGACGTGGGCCGAGGTGGACAAGCGGAGCGGCCAGGCATGGGCGTTCACGTCGTACACCAGGTCGTTCAGCGTCGCAGCGCCGAAGGCCTACACGCAGTACCGGCTGGTGATGACTCCGGCGGCCGGTGCGACCGGGGTGACGCTGTCCGAGCTCGAGCTGCTCGGCACGCTGAAGGGTGTCGAGGCAGGGACGCACCCGAGCGATCAGCGGGTCGCCCAGGCCAAGCCGAGCCCGACTCCGTCGCAGTCCATCGACCGGAACTTCGGCTGAGCTGAGAACGCGCGGCGGCGCGGTCGAACAGGACAAAAATTTCCGGCGGAACCTGCCCCTGAGAGGTTCCGCCGGACGTCCGCGGCCAGTCGGCCGGGAAAAATATGGAGGGGTGGCGACCCCGCCCGGCCTGCCACCCCAACACCTTTACTGACGAGCAAGGCTCCGGTTAGGTTGCCTTGACCCAAAACAGTCCACATCCTGGACGCGGCAGTGGCAGGATGTTCGCTGACCTGGGCTTTTGTCAGCGGAAGTGGTTGCAGACTCCGCAGCCGGCGACAGCGATCCGCCAGGGTGAGGCGGGGCGGAGGGAATGGGCGAGGTCGCCGGCGTAGGCGTAGTGGGAGTCCCGGACTGGGCCGGGTTCGTTCTCGTTGCCGACGTACGTGAGTTGAGCCCACTGATCCTGCTCCCCGTGTACCCAGAACTGGGTCCGGCCGCTGGTGTCCGTACCGCGCCAGACACCCGGCCCCTCCTCGACGCAGCTCACAATCGATCCCACACAAGGCATCGTGCCGGCGGCCAACTGCCGCTTGCTCAAGCTCACGTCGGTGCTCTCCACCAGGTAGCTGACCTCATCCGAGACGACCTGCGGATCCGTGACGCGGGCGTACTCGAGCTGCGGCACGAGCGCTCCGCCCTGACCTCTCAGGGCGTTGACGATCGGCACCATCGTCTTGAATTCCAGCAGGACCGGGTAGCCGATGCCGACGGCAACGAAGGCTGCCGCGACGAGCCAGGTCTTGCCTCGGGTGGCGAGGACATAGGCCGCCAGCAGAGCCACCGCGGCTACTGCGAGCCCGAGAACCCAGGCGGCATCGCCGGACAGGTGCCAGGCGAGGTTGGCCAGTAGTACGGCGAAGAAGCCGCCCAGGACGTAGAGCGAGCCGACCCTGGCCTTGAGCGCGGCTATGGGCAGTGCGATGAGCAGAGCGATCCCGGCGATGCTGATGCTCAGGTGGGTGTGCGTCCCGTACTCGTCGATGAGGCAGTCCTCGGCCTCAGACGGGCACAACGGCGTAGGGACGGCCAACAAGATGCCGACGATGACGCCGGTGACCAGGGCAGCCATCGCTGCTTGGATGAGCGCCTTGCGAAACAGTTGCCCCCGGGTATCCATAAGACGACGCTAGGTTCGCGTACGACGTACAGGATCGGTAGTACTACTCAGGGGACGCAGGTGTGCCCGATCGGGCGTCAGCCGGTCCAGCGGCCGGTGAAGAAGGCGGCGGCCCAGATGGCTGCGAGGGGTACTGCCACCGCCAGGTAGAGGCGGCCCAGCCAGGGTCTTCGCTCGGCCAGCACCGCCAGGCCGATCCAGAGCGGCCACCAGAGCAGGGTCGCGCGGGTCAGTGAGTAGATCCAGAACGAGGTGACGAAGGCGGCGATCGTGCTCGCCACCCAGGCGGCCTCGCCCCACGAGTGACGCCAGAGCAGCCACGCCAGCACCACCAGGCCGACGACCAGCGCGACCAGCTCGGCCCGGAACATCCAGGTCCAGTCGCTGCGATCCGCCGCGAAGTGGCCCTTGGTCGCGGCCTCCACGGTGTGCATCAGCGAGACCCACGGCTCGGTGAACTCGCGCGCCCAGCCCTTCTCCTGCGCCTCCTGCCAGGCGAACCAGGAACCGTGGATCTGCTTCAGGTACGCCATGAATCCGAGCACCGGCACGGCCGGCAAGAACAGCCACGGCAGGGAGTACCAGTCGCGCTTCTTCGAGGTGAGGAACTCGACGCCGAGCGCGAAGATCAAGAAGATGCCCGACACCCGGACGGTCGACGCGAGCGCGACGAAGAGCGCCGCCCGCGCCCATCGCCCCTGCCGCGCGGCCAGCCAGGCGGGGAAGGCGAACGCGCAGAACAGGGCCTCGGTGTACGGCGCGGCGAGGAAGACCCCGACCGGCGCCGCAAACCAGATCAGTGCCGCCTTCGGCCCGAGGTTCTTCAGCTGTGGGAACTCGTACTGCGCCAGCCGGGCGAGGTAGACCCCCGCGACCGCGCTGGCGACCAGGGAGATCACCACGCCGCCGGCCACTGGGCCGATGCCGGTCCAGCCGACTACGCGCATCAAGTACGGCAGGCCGGGGAAGAACGCGGCCAGTGGAGCGCCGGACGGCTCGCCGTGGTTGTACCCGAAGTCTGCGATCGCCTTGAAGTGCCAGACGTCCCACTGCAGCCAGGCGTGCCACACGTTCGGGTAGTCGCTGCCGCGGTTGAACAGCATCGGCGCGGACACGGACAGCACGAAGATCCCGACCCGGCTGACCAGCCACCACCCGAGCGTCTCCCGCACGGTCAGATCAGGCCGCCACCGCACCCGGAGCGCAGTACCTTCCTTGGCCCGCCGAGCCCGCCGCGGCTGCTCCTCGGCAGCCGCCCGCTCAACAACCACCAGACGCCCATTTCTGCGCACAGGACGCCCACTGCGCAACAAACCGCCTAGCCGCCCTCACACCCCCATGGTGCCCCATCGCGCATTCACAGGTCGAACAGCCAACCCTCACCGCCGAACCAAAACCACCCCACCAAGGGCCACAATCAGCCCGGCCCCCATCACCACCAACGGCACAACCGTCATGTCGCGGGATACCAACTCCAGCTCTTCCCCGGTCTCCGGCCACCGGCAGATCGAGCTGATCGGAAACGTCCCGGGCGTCGTCGTCGGTACTCCGCCGAAGTCCTGGGAATGCCCAGCCCGGCCCGTGTGGCAGGCTTCGCTCGCCGGCTTGATCGGCGAGTACACCGAGGCAAGGAAGAAGCCGTAGATCAGCGCGCCGACCAGCACGATCCCGCAGCCGTACAGCGCGAATGTCAGCCGCGCCGCACCCGGCCGCCCCTCGACCCCCATCACCTCAGCCACGCCTCATCCCCAAGTCTGTCCGCAATGTCTCGATGAACCCTTGCGCCCGGGAGTACTGCTCCTCAAAACCGAGAAGGCACCCCTCAGGTAGGAGTGCCTTCTTCGTGGAGCTACTGGCCGTCGTCGTTGGGTGTCTCGGGTGTGTCAGGTGGGCCGGTCGGTCTGGTGGGGATCGACGGCCAGCCCGGCGGCTTCGGAGTCTTGGTCTTCGTCGGGGTGTCAGACGGCGGGGGTGGGGTGTTCGACGACGGGGGCGTGTTCGACGGGAGCGGCGAACTCGGCGGCGGCGTGCTGGAGGGCGGCGGGGTCGGCTTCGGCGTGAACGTCGGCGTTGGGCTGTCCTTGATCGCGTCCTCGTCCGCCGGGGCGAAGTCCGCGTCCGGCAGGCCCTTGAGCACCGGCTCCATGTAGGCCAGCCAGGTCCGCACCGGCCAGTTACCACCGAAGAACGCCTCGTCGTCGCTGAACGGGTCCAGGTCGGCCTCACCGCTCTTGCCGGCCCGGTACAGCACAGCGGTGGACAGCTGCGGCGTGTACCCGGCCCACCACGACGTCAGGGTGTCCTCGCCGTCCTTGCAGCCGTCACACTTGGCGTTCGCCGCCCGGTGCTCGAGGGCGACACCACCGGCGGTACCGGTCTTGCCCGCCGCCGGCCGGTCGAGGTCCTTGGCCTTCTCGCCGGTGCCCTTCTCGACCACGTTCGCCAGCACGTAGTTGACCATGTCGGCGACCTCAGCCGGGAAGGCCTGCTTGGACTGCTTCGCGATGACGTCCTTCGTGTCCGTCCACGTCTTGAAGTTCGGACCAGTCACGGACCTCAGCGTGTGCACCGGGACGTACTTGCCGCTCGCGGCGAAGGTCGAGTACGCGCTGGCCATGTCGACCGGTGACGCGTACGGGTCCGGGCCGAGCACGGTCGACGGCTTGTCCCGAGCGCTCTCGAGGATGCTCGTCTTCGGGATGCCGGCGGCCTCGGCGGCGTCGACCAGCTTCGACGGCCCGTTCTCCATCTGCTTGTCGATCAGGTCGTAGAAGGCGGTGTTGATGGACTGCTCGGTCGCCGTCAGCAGGTTGACGTCGCCGTAGTCCCGGTCGAACTCGTTGTTGAGCTTCTTGCCCTTGACCTCGATCGGGCTGTCGCCCTGGAACGTGTCGTAGATGGTCCGGTTGTCCAGCAGCGCGGCCGCGACGGCGAACGGCTTGAAGGACGAGCCTGGGCGGCCCTTCGATGTCGCCCAGTTCAGCCCCGGGGCCTTCACATAGTCGGGCCCGCCGTACATCGCGACCAGCCGGCCGGTGCCCGGCTGGACCGAGGCCATCCCGATGTGCAGGTTCGCCCGGTTCTTCTTCGGCAGCTCTTCCTGAGCGGCCCGGACCATGGCGTTCTGCTTGGGCAACTCGAAGGTGGTGACGACCTTCAGGCCACCGCCGCTGATCTGGTCCTGCGGGACCATCTTCGCGAGTTCCTTCTTGGCCATGTCGAGCAGGTAGCCGTTCGGGCCGTTGTACTTGGTGCTCTTCTCCGGCTTGTGGATCTCGGGAAGCCTGGCGCTGTACTGCCGCGCTTTCGCCTCCGAGATCGTTCCGCTCTGCCGCATCCCGTCGATGACGTACTGGTAGCGCTCCAGGATCCGCTTCTGCGCCGCCGGCGTCTTGTTGTCCGGGTCGAAGCGAGTCGGGTTGTTCAGCACGGTCGCGAGGAAGGCTGCCTGCGGAACGCTGAGCTGGCTCGGCTCCTTCACGTTGAAGTACGCCTCGCCGGCCGCGGCGACGCCGTACGCGCCCTCACCGAAGTAGATGGTGTTCAGGTAGCCCTCGAGGATCGACTTCTTGTCCTGCGAGCGGCTGAGCTTGGTGGCGATGAAGAGCTCGGAGAACTTCCGCGAGAAGGTCCGCTCCTGGGTCAGGTACATGATCTTCACGTACTGCTGGGTGATCGTCGAGCCACCCTGCAACTGCTCGCCCCGGGCGATGTTGAAGGCCGCCCTGGCCATCCCGGACGGCGAGACGCCCGGGTTGGTCCAGAAGGTCCGGTCCTCGGCGGCGATCATCGCGTCCTGGACGTACTTCGGGATCTGGTCGATCGACACCGAGCGCCGGTTCTGCTCGTAGAAGGTGCCCATCACCGTCGTGCCGTCGGCGTAGTACACCGTGGTCGTGTTCGCCGCGAACGCCTTGTTGGTGTCCGGGATGTCCGTCGTCTGGTACCCGATGAAGAAGGTGGCGACGGCGCCGATCACGCCCAGGAAGCCGAGTGCCAGCAGCCACCCCAGAACCCTCAGCGCCCAGTGTTTCTTGCGGCGCGCGCGGGTAGGAGCCTTCCTACGAGCTTCACTCACAGTGCAATCCTCGACGATCTCGCTGAAGTCATTGCGACCCAGAGTACGGCGGATGTGGTAACGGTCCCTATTCCGCCTGGATGGTAGCGGTCCCAGCGGTCACCGGTAATCAGCCGGTGACGTGCGGTGCCAGGAGCGTCACAGCGATCAGGGCCGCTGGGAAGCAGGCCAGGAACATGGTGAACGTGTAGCCCATGATGTCGCGCGCCTTGAGCCCGAGGATGGCCAGCGTCGGCAGCATCCAGAACGGCTGCAGCAGGTTCGCGCTGGCCTCTCCGAGGTCGTACACGACGACCATCCAGCCGGCGTCCACCTGGAGCTGGTTGGCGGCGTCCAGCACATACGGCGCCTCGATGACCCACTTGCTGCCACCACTGGGCACGAACACGCCCAGGATGCAGGAGTAGATCGCCACCAGCGGCGGGAACAGGAACTGGTTGCTCGCCTGCACGAGCCAGCCGGCCAGGCGAGCCGAGATCCCGGTGTACGCGATCATGCCGAAGATTCCGCCGTACAAGGGGAACTGCAGCAGCACTCCGGCTGCGGCCGGCGCACCGTCGCGCACTGCCCGGGCCATCCGCCAGGGACGCCAGTGCAGCAGCATCGCGAGCAGGAAGAGGATCAGGTTCACCGTGTTGAGGTCCAGTGCGTTGAAGAAGCTCTTGCCGTCGAAGTACCGGACCAGGTAGATCGCGCCGAGCAGTACGACCAGCAGGCTGAACAGTGGCGAGTGCTCGAGCCAGTCGCCCGGCCTGCGCTTCTCGTCCTCCGAGCCGTCCACCCGCTTGCCGTTGTACGCCGAACCGCGGCCGATCAGCGGCCGTAGCTCGATACCGATGTCCTCCGCCGTCCTGGCGTTGCCCTCGCCGGGTGCGACGAACCAGGCCATCGTCACGCCCACGACGTACACGAAGAGCGTGGCGACGATCGCCTGCCAGGTGAAGATCGTGTCGCTCAGCGGGATCAGCCCGCTGGCGTGACCGCCCGCCCGGATCACCTCCTGGACCGGGCCGGGGCTGCTGCTCGCACTCGCCACCTGCAGAGCGGCCGAGCCGGACAGGCCCTGCGCCCAGACCGTGCCGAGCCCCAGGAACGCCATCGCGCCCAGTGCCCGGTAGTCGGCCTTCGGCACGTTGCGGGCCACCTCGCGAGCCAGGATGGCGGCGAAGATCAGGCTGAACGCCCAGTTGAGGTACGACGCCAGCATCGCGACCGCCGCGACGAAGGCCACCGCGGTACGAGGTGACTTGGGGATCCGGCCCAGCCTGGTGATCAGCCGGGCGACCGGGCCGCTGGTGGCCACGGCGTACCCGCCGATGATGATCATGGCCATCTGCAGCGTGAAGGTGATCAGGCTCCAGAACCCCAGGCCCCAGGCGTCGACCATGCCGTAGCCCTTGGTCGCCGCGGGGTCGTCCGGGCGCTTCAACAGCGGCTCGCCGGTGATCAGCCCGAAGACGAGCACCACGAAGGTACCGACCAGCACGAACCCGAACGCGTCGGGCAACCACTTCTCGGTGAAGGCAGTGAAACGCAGCGCGATCCGGGCCAACGGGCCCTCGCCCTCGGTGCCGTGTTTCGTGTGCTTCCCATGGCTGTCCGCCATGACCCTCCGCTCCTGGACCACGACTCTGTGTCAGTTGATTAACGCAGATCGGCGCCTGACGTAACAGGTTTTGCCGCAGCGGGTCGTGGGATAGCTAACAAAGTCCACCTTTGTCAGGAGTTGTCCACAGCCGACCGAGGTGCTTACAGTGGCGGTGCGATGTATCAACTCGATACATCAGGTCATGACATAGCCATGACAAACTGGTCGAGGGAGGTGGGTCATGGGAAACCGCAGTGGGGTCCTGGAGCTCGCCGTACTCGGCCTGTTGCACGAAGCGCCGATGCACGGCTACGAGCTCCGCAAGCGCGTCAACGCCCAGTTCGGCTGGGGACGCGTGCTGTCGTTCGGATCGCTCTACCCGTGTCTGAAGGCGATGCTCCGCAACGGACTGATCTCCGCCGACGCCGGTACGCCGGACGCCGGGCGGAGGCAGAAAATCGTCTACACGATCACGGCCGACGGCAAGGACCACTTCGCGCAAGCGATGCACGACGCCGGACCGTCGGCGTGGGAGGACGACACGTTCGGCGTCCGGTTCTCGTTCTTCGGCCGGACCGATCCGGCCACCCGGTTGCGCATCCTCGAGGGCCGACGGGCCCGGATGGAGGAGCGGCTGGCCAATTTCTCGGCCGCGATGAGCCGGACCGCGGAGCGCGTCGACGCGTACACCCTCGAGCTGCAACGGCACGGCCTGGAGTCGGCCGAGCGCGAGGTCCGCTGGCTGAACGAGCTGATCGACGGCGAACGCAGCCGGCAGCGGCCCCCTGAAGAGCATCAACCGCCTGTTCCACCCCCCAACTAAGGAGTTCCAGATGACCTCGATCCGCGTAGCGATCGTCGGTGTCGGCAACTGCGCCAGCTCGCTCGTCCAGGGCGTGCACTACTACCGCGACGCGAAGCCCGACGAGCGCGTCCCCGGTCTGATGCACGTCCAGTTCGGCGACTACCACGTCCGCGACGTCGAGTTCGTCGCCGCGTTCGACGTGGACGGCAAGAAGGTCGGCCTCGACCTCGCCGACGCGATCGGCGCCAGCGAGAACAACACGATCAAGATCTGCGAC
This sequence comes from Streptomyces sp. SID13031, assembly GCF_010548305.1. GTDB lineage: Bacteria > Actinomycetota > Actinomycetes > Propionibacteriales > Kribbellaceae > Kribbella. Next base: position 31,701 of record NZ_JAAGLV010000021.1, on the reverse strand, counting down.
GTACCGCCGAGCGGTATCACCGTGCAGCGCGGTCACACGCTGGACGGTCTCGGCAAGTACTACCGCGAGACGATCACGGAGTCCGACGCGTCGCCCGTCGACGTCGTCGCCACCCTGCGTGAGGCGCAGGTCGACGTACTGGTCTGCTACCTGCCGGTCGGCTCGGAGCAGGCGGCGAAGTTCTACGCCCAGTGCGCCATCGACGCCAACGTCGCCTTCGTGAACGCGCTCCCCGTGTTCATCGCCGGCACCAAGGAGTGGGCGGACAAGTTCACCGCCGCCGGTGTCCCGATCGTCGGCGACGACATCAAGTCGCAGATCGGCGCCACCATCACGCACCGCGTGCTGGCCAAGCTGTTCGAGGACCGCGGCGTCACCGTCGACCGGACCTACCAGCTGAACGTCGGCGGCAACATGGACTTCAAGAACATGCTGGAGCGCGACCGGCTGGAGTCCAAGAAGATCAGCAAGACCCAGTCCGTCACCTCGCAACTGGTCGACAAGATCGACCCGCGCAACGTGCACATCGGCCCGTCGGACTACGTGGCCTGGCTGGACGACCGCAAGTGGGCCTTCATCCGGCTCGAGGGCCGCAACTTCGGCGACGTCCCGCTGTCGCTGGAGTACAAGCTCGAGGTCTGGGACTCGCCGAACTCGGCCGGCATCATCATCGACGCGATCCGCGCCGTGAAGATCGCCAAGGACCGCGGCATCGGCGGCCCGATCCTGTCCGCCTCCTCGTACTTCATGAAGTCGCCGCCGGAGCAGTACGCCGACGACGTCTGCCGCGACCTGGTGGAGAAGTTCATCAAGGGCGAGGTCGAGCGCTGATCGCAGTACCCCGGTACTGACTGATCTGTACTGCGTGGGCCCCGCGACCGTCTTGGTCGCGGGGCCCCGCGCTTTCTGCCGAAGGTCGCCGGGGTCAGCGGGCCTGGGCGGCGTCAATGTCGAGCAGCAGGTCGAGGTCGAAGTCCGGGTCACGCGGCACCCGGGGTTGCAGGTGGCGATGCAGCTGGAAGTACCGGTTGTTCAGGCAGACCCGACGTGCTCCTCGAGTAGCGTGCTCTGGTCCAGGATCACCAGCCACCGGCCACGCTTGTACTCGTAGGTCACGCTGGTGACGGCCGTGAACCAGTAGTCGAGGCGCGGGATCGCGTACTTCGTGGTGTAGACGACGAAGGCCGTGCTGCAGCCGTCGACCTTGCGGGTGTTCTCGGTCCACGACCACACCGAGTCCTTGCTGATGAAGCGTGGCCGGCTCGCCGCGACGACCGCCTCCAGGCCGATCCTGGTCCGGCCGTCGGCGATGATGCTCACCACACCCTTGTCATGCCCGGCGACCCACTTGGCCAGATCGAAGTCGCGGAACGACTCCATGTCGGTGCGCTGCGCCTTGTCGAGCTTCTGGGCGCAGGTCTTGGCTTTGCCCGGCACTGCGCTGGTATCCGCCGCCGACGCGGCATTGGCGGTGCCCGGCACGGCGAGGACGACGGCCGAGGCGATCAGAATGCTTGACCGTAAAGCGCGGCGGGTAGCGGATCGGTCCATGACGACTCCTGTTCCTAGGCCCCTGTCCGAACGAGAGGCACGAGAGCAGGCTCAGGGTGCGGCTGCTGAGCCCGCCACGATTTAGTCGTGACCGAAACGTCGGCAAGCATCGTTCGAGCACACCAGACCGGACTGTCGGTGTGGTTCGGTAGCGTCCTTGTCATGCGGCTGCATGTGGGATGCGCGATGTGGACGCACGCGCCCTGGAACGGGCGGTTCCTGCCTCATCCGCTGCCTTCCAGCGAGCGGCTGGAGGCCTACGCGACCTGGTGCAACGCGGTCGAGGGCAACACCACTTTCTATGCGATCCCCGCGCGTTCGACCGTGGAGATGTGGGCTGCGCAGGTGCCGCCCGACTTCCGCTTCGTGCTGAAACTGCCGAAGGTGATCACCCACGACCTTCGGTTGCACGACGCCGCCGATGCAGAGCTGCGTACATTCCTGAACGCGATGCGGCCGCTCGGCCCGCGGGCCCATGCTTTGTGGATCCAGCTGCCGGCTTCCTTCGGTCCCTCCGAGCTCGGCTCACTCGCGTCCTTCCTTCGTCGCGCACCGTCGGCCTTCCGGTACGCGGTCGAGGTCCGGCATCCAGCCTTCTTCTCGGATGAGCGGGCGACCCAACAGCTGGAACAGGTGCTCGGCCGGGTCGGGGCCGAGTGGGTGCCTTTCGACACTGTGACGCTGTTCCAGACGGCGGCTTCGAGTTATGGCGAGCGTGAGGCGTGGATGAACAAGCCACGGTTGCCTCGGCGGACGCGGGCACTCACGCAGTACCCGATCGTGCGGTACATCGGCCGGGACGACCTCGAGGTGACGGTCCGAGGCTGGCAATACCTGGCTGACCAGACCGCTTCCTGGCTGCGGGAAGGGCGGTCGCCGACCGTCTTCCTGCACACGCCTGACAACGTCGAGGCGCTGGCGCTCGCGCGGCGCTTCTACGACGACGTCCGGGCTCAGGTCCCTCAGCTTGCTCCGCTGCCCGAGCCGGCGTCGATGCCCGCCGAGCCGCCGACGTTGTTCTGAGGGTTATCCACAGCTGCGAAATCGGCGGCTGATCCTGGCCTGAGAATCCATATGTTCCCCGGTGAGACCAATCTCCCGGGAGGACAGCCATGGAATCCGTCGAAGATCGCTACACCCGCACCCAGTCGCTGATCGCCGACCTGCGCCGGCGCGCGGAGGCCTGCGAGGATCCGCGCGAGCAGACCAACCTCCGACGATCCGTGGACTCCTTGGTCCGCGTAGCCCTGGCGCTCGAGCCGTGATCACCTCGCTGGAAGGCCTGCTGGAGCGGCATGCCTGGGCCGCGCTGCGGATCAGCGGCGCGGACCAGAGCTCCTGGAGCGGCGAGATCGTCGAAGCCGGTGACGGGATCCTCGGCCTGGCGCACTGGGACGGGACGCTGCATCTCGACCGCGAGAGCATCCTCGAGCCGTTGAGCGAGCTGTACGACCGCCCGGGCGAGCCGCGATCCGACGCCGAGCTGAGCCGCTGTCGCGAGGCGTTGATGACGCTGCTGCACGAGCAGTCGCATTTCCTCGGCCCGGCCGGCGCCACCCAGGAGGCGGCCCGCGCTGCCTTCGAACTCCCTGGCGGGCGAGCGCTGGAGGAGGGCGTCGCCGAGGTCTGGGCCCACGACCACCTGAACGACTACATCCGCGAGCTCGGCATCGACAAAGTTGCCCCCGGCATCCTTCACGCCCACAGCGAGCCGTCGTACGCCGCGTTCGTCCCCGCCGTCCGTCTCTTCAGCGCTGATCTCGACCGCCAAACGGGTTCACCCGCCGGCCAGAGCCTGCACCTACTCAACCGCCAAACCGCCGAAGGCCAGTGGCCCCAGGCAGTCGCCCTCATCTACCAGTCGAGCCGCCTGCCACACCTGGTCCCACCCGATCAGGCTCCGGCGGTCCGCCTCCACCTCGAGCAAGCACTCCGCACGTCATTCAAAGGCCTGGAGCTCTACGAACCCTTCCCCCGAGGCTTCGCGGCCTCCCGCTCCCACGCGGCCACCACTAGAACTCTGTCCTTCCTCCACCAAGAACTGGCCACCGCAGAACGCCACTACACCCCGACACCCACCCGCACCCGAATCCACCTGACGCCCCCACGCCTACCCGCCCCACCGTCCCCCGTCACCAACACTCCTATGCCCACTCCGTCGCCCGCATCTGCGGACACCTCGGCACCGGCGCACAGACTCAGGCCGACCGACTCCCACCAGGCCGCCCTGCACGCATTCGCGGGCATCAGCCCGCCAACCCACCGCGCTCCCTCGCCTCCGACGGCGCCGCCTCCGACCACCCCCACCGCCGTTCCTGCTACCGCGAAAGAGATGGAGCCATGACAGTTCCGAGGCTCCCCGAGATGGTGATCAGCTGTCCATCCTCCAGAGCACTCATAACGCCGGGAACCCCTAGCACGGCGGGTATCCGATGCTCGCGAGCAACGATCGCCGCATGCGACAACCGGCCACCTATCTCAGTGACCACCCCCGCAACCAGCCCGAACAAAGGAGTCCACGCAGGATCGGTGAACCGGCAAACCAGGATGTCGCCCGCCCCAACCCGCCCAAAGTCCTCAACCCGCGCCACCAACCGCGCCGGCCCAGAAACACTCCCAGCACTCCCCCCAACCCCCTGCAACACAACACCTCCACCTGCACCTCGCAGCCCAACAAGATCGCCCGCACCTCGCGGTACGGCGGCCTCGGGTATTGCTCGCGGTATGGCGGGTTCGAGTAACTGCTCCTGCTCGGCGCTGTCGGGTGCGCCGAGAGGAGCCGTGATCGGGCGTGACTGAAGGAGCCAGATCCGGTCGTTCTCCAGAGCGAACTCGATGTCTTGCGGACCCCCGAGTCGATCAGCAACCTCTCGCCCCAACTCCACGATCTGCAGGACCTGCCCGTCGCTGAGGCAAAGCTGGTCGCGCTGACCCACCGGAACCTCACTGGCGACGATGCCGTCAGCACTGGCGGTCCGATCCCTTCGGGTGAGCTTGGCGCCGCAGTGACGACTCATCCGACCGTCGGCACTGACCGCGTAAGTGTCCGGCATCACCAACCCCCGCACCACGCTCTCCCCCAACCCCCAGGAGGCTTCCACAACTGCTGCCCCGCCCTGAGTGCGAGGATCCGCAGTGAAGAGCACTCCCGCGACGTCCACGTCGATGTGGCGCTGAACGATGACCGCGATCCCCGGATCTGGTGCTGGACCTGGACCTAGACCTGGCGCTGGTGCTGGTGCTGGTGCTGGTGCTGGTGCTGGTTGGAGCCGACGGTAGGTGACAGCGCGTTGGCTCCAGAGGGATCCCCAGATTGCTTGGATCTTGGTAGTGATCGTGGGGAGGCCGTGGATTCCGAGGTAGGTGTCGTACTGTCCGGCTGCTGATGCTGTCGGGGTGTCCTCGGTGGTGGCTGAGGACCGTACCGCGATGGGGTGGTCGCCCAGTTCAGCCAGCGCCTCAGCCAGTTCGTCGAGCAACCACGGCGGTACCGGCTGAGCCTCGACCAGGTGGCGCGCCTCGTCCGGATCCCGGCTGGAAAGTGCCAGGGCCAGGGCGAGGTGAGCAGTGACAGCGCGGTAGGCGTCAACCGGGATCACGAAACCCGGCGGGACCGGGAAACCCGCCCGGGTGAGGCGGCCCAGGACCGCGGCCTTGGCGCCGGCGTTCTGCGGCGTCGCCTCGGTGAGACGGATGATCAACGAGCTTCCTCCTCCGAGAACAAGGTCGTCGTACCGGCCAACCCGCTGCGGGAACCAGCACTGCAGACGGACGCGGATGCCAACGGCACCTGGAGTTGCTTCAACAAAATGTTGACAACACTTTGTTGATGATGGACTGTTTCGGGGTGCAACGCAATGACGACGGTGCGGGCGAGCCCGCGAGTGACCATGCCCAGGCACAGCGGGAGCGAGAGGCTCGGGAGCGACTGCTGGCGGCTGGTGCCGACCAGCTCGATCGGCGGCCGTGGCAGGTCGGTTCCATGCCGCCGTCGGCCGCCGACCTGATCCAGTTGTTCCTCTGGCGGTCGAGTTCAGCGGCATTCGACGGGGCGGCGGGTTCGGACCAGGAGATGACCGACGCGGCGGTGGCGGCGCTTCAGTTGCTGCCGGCCGCGCGAGCCGAGATCGACCAACTCGAGACCGGGCTGCTGTTCGCGGCGCGTGGCCTCGGGCTCACGTGGGCTCAGATGGCCAGTGCACTTGGACTGAATTCGCCGCAAGCCTGTCAGCAGCGCCTCGATCGACTTACTGCGCGGGGAAGCCGTCCCGCGGAAGGACTCGCACCGTGACAGGGTCCTCCACATCGCAGCCCGCACCTGCCTCCGTCTCCGCGCCAAAGTTGCTGGCACTGCACGCCGTTCGGCTCAAGGGCGTTGCTGATGACCAGACCGTCGCCAGAAGGTTCAGCCTCGACCAGGCGGGGACGACGGAGTTGTTGCTCGACTACCAGGCCTTCGGCTGGATCAGCTGGAGCGAGTTCGCCGGCACCGGCGGTTGGTCGCTCACCGACGCCGGACGCGCGGAGAACGAACGGCAACTCGCCGCCGAGCTCGACCAGGTAACCGGGCGCGAGGTGATTCACGAGATCTACTCAGAATTCCTGCCACTCAACGAGCGCCTGCAGCAGACCTGCACCAACTGGCAGATCAGACCGACAGCAACCGACGCCCTCGCCTTCAACGACCACAGCGATCCCCACTGGGACCGCCAGGTCATCGAGCAACTGAGCGCCTTGGATCAGGCACTTCACCTGGTGTCGGAGCGGACCGCCGCCGTACTCCACCGCTTCCACGGCTACGACACCAGATTCACAGCAGCCCTGGACCGAGTGCGCTCAGGAGACAACACCTGGGTCGACCGAACCAGCGCCGACTCCTGCCACACCGTCTGGTTCGAACTGCACGAAGACCTCATCGCAACCCTCGGCCTGCCCCGAGGCGCGCACTGATGATCCAGAAGCCATGACAGGCAGCGAACGGCAGGTCGTCGGCTCGCCGATTCGGCACCTGCTCTTCGACGCCGACGGAGTGCTTCAGGACATCCCCGATGGGTGGTATGCCGCGATGGAACCGTATGTCGGCGACAGAGCACGCGAGTTCCTGCACAAGACCTGGAAGGACGAACTTCCGACGCTCGCCGGACGCGGTGACTACCTGCCCATGCTGGCTGCGTCACTCGCCGAGTACGGCGTCCTGACGCCTACCGCGGTCGTCTTCCAGGACGTGTGGCACCGCATCGCGCCCGTCGAAGAGTCCTTCGCAATCGTGGAAACGCTCCGGCGCAACGGCTACGGCGTACACCTGGGCACGAACCAGGAGAGGCACCGCGGCGGACACATGCGCGCAGCGCTCGGCTACGACCTCCTCTTCGATGTCAGTTGCTACTCCTACGACCTCGGCGTCGCCAAGCCGGACCCGGGCTTCTTCACCGAAGCCGCGCGGCGGATCGCAGCCGACCCGTCGGCGATCCTGTTCATCGACGACAGCGCCGCCAACATCGAAGGGGCAAGGAGCGCCGGATTCGCTGCCGATCGGGCTAGTCGGTCTGGTGTAGGGGTAGCGGGGTTCTGTGGGGGCGGACGAACTCGGCGTGCAGGCCGGCTGGGGTGAGGATGTGGCCGATCCGCTTGGCGAAGCGGGGAAGCATCCAGCGATCTTCGATCTGGGCACTCGGGAAGGCGCGGGCGATCTTGGTCTCGATCGCGTCGAACTCCCGCAGGTTGTGCAACCACAGGACAACGGCGAGGTTGGCGCTGTTGACCACCGAGCAGCACATCCTCGTCTCCGGCATCAGCGCCAGCCCGGCTCCGACTGTCTCCAACTGATGGTGCGGAACGCTGAACCAGACCATCACGGAGGCGTCGTAGCCGACCACGTTGTGCGCGAAGTCGATCCGGGTACGGGCCCAGGACGCATGCATGATCTGGCCGATCGCCCGGGTGACAGTGGCCACGCTCTTGCCGATCTCATCGGCGATCGAGGTGGCCGACCGGCGGATGTCGCCCGCGAGTCCGGTGATCACCAGTTCATGTAGGCGGGTCGGCACGGCCGGTGCGTCGATACCCGTCGCAGGCAGGTCATGCAGAGCCCGGATCTGGCGCTGGCGGAGTACTCCGAGCCGCCAACTCGTCCCTTCCTTGAAGAAGGTGCGGGTGAAGTGGGTCCTGGTGCCCAGCACGCCGGGCACCGCGGCGAGTTCGGCGGCCACATAGGCGTCCACCCCGGAGACCGACATGAAGGACAGGGTCAGAATCAACTCGCGCGAACCGGACGTGCAGTCGATGGTGAGGACGGCGGGGTTCAGCACGATGCTCTCGATCACCTTCTCGCGCTCGCCTGCGACGCAGGACACCTCGACCAGGGCAAGAACACCGGTCGGCAACTGAGCCTGCTCCGGCGGGGTCACGGCGAAGCATGAACTCCACACCAGCCCGCTCTCGACCAGCCTGGTCCAGCGGCGTGACAGCGTCGTCGAGTCGACTCCCAGAATCGCTTCGAGTTGCGACCAGCCGGCTCGCGGACTGATCTGTAAAGCGTTAATCAGCGCGAAATCTACGTCGTCCACAACTCAATATCCCTGCATGGACCGCTGTCGGCACGCAAGTTCCCTGCAATGTCATGACAAAAATTTGATCGACCGCGCGGAGCCCGGAGCATCCTCAGTAGGTCGACCGTCGGTGACGGTCCACCGACGCACTGTGATCTCCCCATCGCCCATCGGAGGATCGCTTGTCAACAGACGCCCCCGCGTTGCTGCGGGTCGACAATCTGAAGACCGAGTTCAGCACCGACGAAGGCACCGCCACCGCGGTCGACGAGGTCAGCTTCAGCCTGGCGGCCGGTGAGACCCTCTGTCTGGTCGGCGAGTCCGGTAGCGGCAAATCGGTGACCGCGCTGTCGATCATGGGGCTGCTCGCCGACAACGGCCGGATCACCCAGGGCCAGGTGGTCTTCGAAGGCCAGGACCTGGTGACGCTGCCGGAGAGTCGCCTGCGCACGGTTCGCGGTAACTCGATCGCGATGATCTTCCAGGAGCCGATGACGTCGCTGAACCCGGTGCTGACCATCGGCGATCAGCTCTCCGAGACGATGATCCTGCACCTGGGGCTGACCAGGAAGCAGGCCAGGGCGCGAGTGGTCGACCTGCTGCAGAAGGTCGGCATCCCGCGGGCCCGGGACGTCGTGGACGACTATCCGCATCGGTTGTCGGGCGGTATGCGGCAGCGGGCGATGATCGCGATGGCGCTGAGTTGCGAGCCGAGGCTGATCATCGCCGACGAACCGACGACAGCTCTCGACGTCACGATCCAGGCCCAGATCCTGAAGTTGCTGCGCGACCTCAGCGACGAGGCCGGTACCGCGATGATCTTCATCACCCACGACCTCGGGGTGGTGGCCGAGATGGCCGATCGAGTCGCGGTGATGTACGCCGGCCAGGTGGTCGAACAGACCGACGTCTACACCCTCTTCGACGAGCCCGAGCACCCGTACACGACCGCCCTGCTGCGATCGATCCCGCACCTGACCGCCCCGGCAGGTGATCGGCTCGCGGCCATCCCCGGATCGGTGCCGAGCCTGCTGCAGATGCCGGCCGGCTGCCGCTTTCACGAACGCTGCCCGCAGGCGATGGACCGCTGCGCGGGCGAGCGACCCGAGCTCCTCAGCACCGCCGGCCAGGGCGCGCACGCAGTACGGTGCTGGCTGTACGACGGGGCGCCCCTACCGAAGACCGCCGCGGCGGTGGTGCCGGCATGACGCTGACCAAGCCACCCGGGCCGGCTGACCAGCCGTTGTTGCGGGTCAGCAATCTGAAGCGCTACTACCCGATCCGCAAAGGTGTACTCGCTCGTACGGTTGGTCAGGTTCGCGCCGTCGATGATGTCAGCTTCGACGTGTACCCGGGCGAGACCCTCGGCATCGTGGGGGAATCCGGCTGCGGCAAGTCGACCACAGGCCGCGCCGTCGTCCGGCTCGAAACGCCGACCGCCGGCTCGGTGATCTTCGAGGGCACCGACATCGCCTCGTTGTCGAAGGGCGGGATGAGGCGGCTGCGGACCGACCTGCAGATGGTCTTCCAGGATCCGTACTCCTCCCTGAATCCGCAGATCCGGATCGGCGATCTGCTCGCCGAACCGCTGATCGCCCACCGTCGGCTCGACCGGGCCGGAGCGCGGGCCAGGGCGGCCGAGATCCTGCAGGTGGTCGGGCTGCCGACGGTGTATCTGAACCGCTATCCGCACGAGCTCTCGGGCGGTCAGCGGCAGCGGGTCGGGATCGCCCGCGCCCTGATGCTCGAGCCGAAGCTGATCGTCTGCGACGAGCCGGTGTCCGCGCTCGACGTGTCGATCCAGGCGCAGGTGCTGAACCTGCTCAAGGATCTGCAGGGCGAGTTCGGACTGACGTACCTCTTCATCTCGCACGGTCTGGGCGCGATCAAATACATCAGCGACCGGGTCGTGGTGATGTATCTGGGCAAGGTGATGGAGATCGCGGATACCGCGGAGATCTTCGCCCGGCCTCGTCACCCCTACACGCAGATCCTGCTCGACGCCTATCCCGAGCCCGATCCGCGCTTGCGCGACCGGCAGCGGATCATCGTCGAGGGCGATGTGCCGAGTCCCGCGAAGCCGCCGCCGGGCTGCGTCTTCCACACCCGGTGCCGGTATGCCCAGGAGATCTGCAAAACCGAGGTGCCGCAGCTGAGCACCGGCGGACATCCGGTCGCCTGTCATTTTCCCCTGGCAGCCGGTACGCCGGCAGTGGCGGCGGCGAGCTGATGGTCTCCTACCTGATTCGGCGACTGGTGATCGGGATCCCGGTCCTGCTCGGCGTCACGCTGATCAACTTCCTGATCATCAACCTGGCGCCGGGCAGCCCGGCCGACCTCTACCTCTCCCCGACCTCGACGCCGGAAGACGTCGCCAGAGCCGAGGCGGAGCTCGGCCTCGATCAGCCGGTCTTCGTGCAGTACTTCCACTGGCTCAGCCGGCTCTTCCAGGGTGATCTCGGGGTGTCGTTCCAGAATCGCGAGCCGGTCACCCAGTTGATCGGCGACCGGATCGGCCCGACGTTGCTGCTGATGGGTACCTCGTTGGTCGTCGCCTACCTGATCGCCATCCCGATCGGGATCTTCGCGGCCAGGAAGAAGAACACCGCGGCCGACTACGGGGTGGTGGGGTTGTCGTTCCTCGGCATCTCGGTACCGCACTTCTTCCTCGGCCTGGCGCTGATCTATGTTTTCGCGTTGACGCTCGGCTGGTTCCCGACCGGCGGCATGCTCACCCTCGGCCGCGGCGGCGGGCTCGCCGACCGGGTCGAGCATCTGATCCTGCCGGTCGCCGTGCTGGCCACGGCGACCGCTGCGAACATGGCCCGCTATGTCCGCTCGAGCATGATCGACGCTTTCGGCCAGGACTACATCAGAACCGCGAAGGCCAAAGGGCTGGGCCGGTCCACGATCACCAGCAAGCACGCCCTGCGCAACGCGCTGATCCCGCTGGTGACCGTGGTCGGCGTCGATCTGTCCACCCTGATCGGCGGCGCGATCGTCACCGAGCAGATCTTCCAGTGGCCCGGGATCGGGCTGCTGACCATCCAGTCGATCGGGTCGCGGGACTACGCCGTACTGATGGGGATCAACCTGATCGCGGCGGTCTCGGTCTTCGCAGCCAATCTGCTGACCGACGTCGCCTACGCCGTGGTCGATCCGAGGATCGCTTATGCATAAGGCGCGGGGCAAGGAGCGTTCGTCCGCCGGACTGGTGGTCAGGCGGTTCCTCCGTCACCGGGTGGCCGTCGCCGGGCTTGTCATCGTCGCCCTGCTCGTCCTGATGGCGGCGCTGGCGCCACTGCTGGCGCCCCACGATCCGAACCGGATCTTCGACGCCTTCGAGGCGCCGCCGTCGGCGGACCACCTGCTCGGCACCGACTCGGTCGGCCGGGACGTGCTGAGCAGGCTGATCTACGGCTCGCGGGTGTCGATGAGTGTCGGCGTCGGGGCGGTCGCCGTCTATCTGGTGATCGGGGTCCTGCTCGGGCTGCTCGCCGGGTACTACGGGCGCTGGGTGGACCTGGTGATCATGCGGATCACCGACGTGTTCATGTCCTTCCCGTACTTCATGGTGATCCTGATCCTGGTCAGCGTGCTCGGACCGAGCCTGCTCACCATCATCGTGGTGATCGGCCTGCTGGCCTGGCCGATGATCGGCCGGCTGGTCCGCGGCAGCGTCTTGTCGATCAAGCAGAGCGACTACGTCCAGGCCGCCGTGACACTGGGGTACAGCACGCCACGGATCCTGTTCCGGCACATCCTGCCGAACGCGCTGTCACCGATCATCGTGAACGCGACCTTCGGGGTGGCGCAGGCGATCATCCTCGAATCGGGCCTGAGCTTCCTGGGCCTGGGCGTCCGGCCACCGGCGGCCAGCTGGGGAAACATGCTCAGCGAGGCACAGTCGATCACCGTGCTGTCCAGCCAGCCGTGGATCTGGATCCCGCCCGGCCTGATGATCCTGCTCGCCGTCTTGTCGATCAACTTCGTCGGCGACGGGCTCCGGGACTCGATGGAGTCCCGCTCCCACGCCTAAGCCGTCATCCGAGAAGGGGAGCTCCATCCATGAGTGCACCGACCACCGCCCGGCGCCGCCCGACCCGACTCCTGATCGCCGCGCTGACCACCGGCGGGCTGCTCGCCGCCGCGGCCTGCTCAGGCGACACGGGCGGGGGCACAGCCGGCGACACGCTCTACATCGGCACCGTCAACCCGCCGGCTAGCTTCAACCCGATCAACCAGGCGGACATCGCCGGCCAGTGGGCCGTGCGGTTCGCGATGGACACATTGCTCGATCAGCCCGAGCCGCTGAAATTCGTCCCCAAGCTCGCCGAGTCGATCCAGAGCCAGGACAACAAGACCTTCACGGTCAAGCTGCACACCGGCGCGAAATGGAGCGATGGCAAGCCGATCACCGCGAAGGACGTCGTCTTCACCATCAACCTGATCGCCAACCGCGATTCCCTGACCACCCTCGGCGGCAACATCACCGCGCTCACCGGAGTCGATGCCACCGGCAAGCTTCCCAAGGGCGGGACGGCCGTCCCCGGCCTGAAGGCGACCGATGACAGCACCGTGGTGTTCACCACGAAGACGCCGGTGGATCCCAACTACATCAAGGAGATGATGGGCACCAAGATCGTCATCGTGCCCGAGCACGTGCTGGGCAGCGTCGCGCCGGCCAAGGTCGATGACAGCAAGTTCGCCCAGCTCCCCGATGTCACCAGCGGTCCGTACAAGTTCGCGAAGTACACCCAGAACGCCAGCATCGAGTACACGGCCGATCCGGACTACTACCTCGGTGCGGCCAAGATCAGCAAGGTGATCGTGAAGATCATGCCGGCCGCGAACCTGGCCGGCGAGCTGCAGACCCAGTCCATCCTGATGAACTCCGGCGGCGGGATCGGGAACATCCCGTTCCAGGACCTGAAGACGGTCCAGGGTCTGCGCGAGGTGAACACCAAGGTGAACCCGACCATCGGTTTCCAGACGATCCAGTTCAACGTCAAGAGCTTCCCTGATCCGCGAATGCGGCTGGGGCTCGCGCATGCGATCAACCGGCAGCAGATGGTCGACCAACTGCTGCTCGGCAACGGCGAGATCGTCGACGGCCCTTACACCAGCCAGAGCCCGTACCTGGACAAGAGCCAGAAGGACCTGACCTACGACCCGGCGCTCGCCAAGAAGCTGCTGACCGACGCCGGTTGGGACTTCGGCAAGAAGATCGACTTCGTCGTACCGACCGGCAACAAGATCCGGGAGCGCTCCGCCGACATCATGCTGCAGAACTTCAAGGCCATCGGCCTGAACGTGGTGCAGACGAACTACGACTTCCCCACCACCCTGGCCAAGGCCCGCGCCAAGGAGCACGACCTGGTCCTGATGGGCCTGAACTTCAACATCGACCCGGACGTGTCCAACATGTACGGGTCGACCGGATCCTTCAACCTGACCGGCTACGCCTCCCCGGACAGCGACCGCCTCCTGCTGGCCGGGACGTCCGAGGCGAACCCCGCGGCCAGGCACAAGATCTACAACGACCTGCAGAAGCTCTGGCAGACGGATCTGCCGATCCTGACCCTGTACTCCGACCACGCGGTCGCCTCGACCGGAAAGTCGGTCGCGGTCGGCGGCCCGGCGCCGTTCTGGAACGGTACGGTGGCGAACATCGGGCAATGGGCTTTCGAGGGAGCGAGCTGATGGGTCTCATCGACGAAGCCGCCGCGATCGCTCCCGGGCTGGTCGCCCTGCGCCGCGCGCTGCACGAGATCCCCGAGGTCGGCCTGGACCTGCCGAAGACCCAGGCGATGGTGCTCGACGAGCTGTCCGGCCTGCCGCTCGAGATCACCACCGGTAAAGAACTGACCTCGATCGTCGGGGTACTGCGCGGCGATCGTCCCGGGCCGACCGTGCTGCTCCGTGGCGACATGGACGCCCTCCCGGTGGTCGAGGAGACCGGCCTGGAGTACGCCTCGGCCAACGGCAACATGCACGCCTGCGGCCACGACCTCCACACTGCCGGCCTGGTCGGCGCCGCGCGGTTGCTCAGCGAACATCGCGGCGAGCTGCACGGCAACGTCGTCTTCATGTTCCAGCCCGGTGAGGAAGGGCTGCGGGGCGCCGGGTGGATGATCGAGGAAGGTCTGCTGCGGGCCACCGGGGAGAAGCCGGTGGCCGCGTACGCCGTTCATGTCTGGTCCCAGGCGGCCAAGGGACTGTTCCTGACCCGGCCCGGAACGATGATGGCCGGCTCCAACCAGCTCCACATCACCGTGCACGGTAAGGGCGGGCACGGGTCGGCGCCGGACACGACGGTCGATCCGGTCCCGGTCGTCGCCGAGCTCGTGCTGGCCCTGCAGACCTACGCGACGCGCAAGGTGAACGTTTTCGACCCGGTGGTGATCACAGTGACGCAACTCGCGGCCGGGGTCGCGATCAACGTCATCCCGAACACCGCGGCCCTCGGGGCTACCGTCCGCACACTGTCGGACGCGTCCTGGAACCAGCTGGCCCGCGAACTACCCGTGCTGGCCGAGGGAATCGCCTCGGCCTACGGGTGCACGGTCGACGTGGACTTCCAGCGGCAGTACCCGGTGACGGTCAACGACCCGGCGAGTACCGCCGCGGCGGCCGGCGAGCTCGGGCAGATGTTCGGTGCGGCACGGGTACTGCCACTGGACAATCCCTTGATGGGTTCGGAGGACTTCTCGCTGGTACTGGAGCAGGTGCCTGGCACGTTCATCATGCTGGGCGCCCGGCCGGACGATGTCGGCGAGGACGGGCCGTCCAACCATTCAAGCGAAGTCCGCTTCGACGACGCGGTACTCGGTGATCAGGCGGCCGCCCTGGCTCAGCTGGCCGTTAGCAAACTGCTAGTAGCGGCGGTTAGGACGGGTTGATGGTCAGCGAGTACCCGCCTCGGCTGCCGTAGGTGGAGTAGCCGGTGTTCAGGGGGTCTCCGTAGCCGACGTTGTCGATGCGGAGGTAGTAGGTGCCGGGCTGGAGGTTGCTGGTGACGGTGGCGCCGAGGCCGGTGGGGGTGCCGGCGTTGGTCTGGCCGGAGGCGGGGTCGGCTGACGTGACGACTGCGCCCGACGAGTTGAGCAGGTCCAGCTTGATGTCGAGGTTGCCGCCGAGGGCTGAGGCGCCGGCGGTGGCGGTGTAGTTGCCGGCTGTGCTCACCTGGACTCGGTAGACGTCGGTGTCTGTTTCGGCGGCGATGTAGCCGGCAGCGGGAGCCCCTACCGTGAGGGCGGCTGCAGCGCCGGTGGTGTCGCCGGCTTCGTCGGTACGGAGGGCGAGGCCGTGGGTGCCGACGACCGAGTAGTCATCCTCGGGGTTGTTGGCGCCGGCGTACTCGCCCTTGCTCCACTGGCTGATGCCGCGGTAGTACCCGACGCCCATGATCGGCGCCCAGGAGCCGTGGCCCTCGTAGTACCCGACCGATGCGGTGCCGTCGTGGCCGAGGCCGACGTTGTGGCCCGCTTCGTGGGAGGCGGCCTCGGCGAGGTTCTTCGCGCCGGTACCGACTCCCTTGGTGAATACCAACGCGGGTTGGTAGTAGTCGTGCTGGCCCGAGTTGTCGTAGACGCCGATGTAGGCGACACCACCGCAGCCGCAACCCGACTGGTACCAGGTGTCCGGATCGATCAGTACGCGCGTGCCGTACTGCAGGTCCGCGGCATTCGTCCGGTTGATCGCGTCCTGCGCCGGCTGCTGCGTCGTCACGTCGACATCGAAGGCGGCGTAGTCCTCCGCAACCCGCGCCCACACCTCGTGTACTACGTCCTGCTCGGCGGTACCGAAGCTCGCCGGGCTCCCGTCTGTGTCGTACGGGGAGACGTTGACCGGGTCGATCCCCTTGTCCGCGTTCCACGCCGTACCGGTGATGGCGTGACCGTCGAAGTCGAGGTAGATGACACGGTTCGAGCCAGGCTTGCTGTGCAGCTCGAAGGCCGGGCCGGCGGCAGCTGCGACTGCCTCGGTCGCCCAGCGCGGTGATGCCTCGGGAGCCTTCTGGGCTTTGGTGAGGACGGGCTCGCGGAAGAACAAGCGGCCCGCGGGGTCGAGCCAGGCCGTCGTGTCGGTGGCGAGCGTCTCGCGGAGCTTCTGCTCGGACAAACCATTGCGCTGGGCAACTTCCCCCAGCCGGGACTGCAGATTGGCCAGGGCGGTCCTACCCGGCGTGGGCTGACCGAGTACTTGGCCGAGCGGTAGTTGTTGTGCGTCGGCTTGGGTGCCGGCAGCAACGGCCAGCGCTCCGAAGACGACGGCACCGGCTCCTACCAGAGCACCGGTACGGCGGAATTTGTTGTGCACGTGGAATCCTCCTCAAGGATTCCCCCCAGCTGAAGTACAGACAAGAAACGTCCCCCCGCGGGACGTAGCCGGGGACATGTGGGCGGGCCGAGCGCCCACATGTCCCAGGCCACAACTAGGTGGTCAGCCGGCGGTGACCTTGACGGAGTACCCGCCGCGACTTCCGTACGTCGAGTAGCCGGTGTTCAGCGGGTTGCCGTAGCCGGTGTTCTCGACGCGCAGGTAGTAGCGGCCGGCGCTCACCTGACGGCTGATGCTGGCGCTCAGTCCTGTCGGCGTACCGGAGTTGGTCTGGCCGGAGGCCGGGTCCGCGGTGGCGACGACCGCGCCCGCGGAGTCCAGCAGCTGGAGCTTGACGTCCAGGTCGCCACCGGCCGCCGCGGCGTTGGCCGCGAACGTGAAGGTGCCGGCCGACAGATCGATCCGGAAGCTGTCCACGTCAGCGTCGTTGGCGTAGACGCCGTTGACGGCGGTGCCCAGCGTGAGAGCGGTCGCGTCGCCGGTGCCGTTGCCGTGGTCGTCGGCGCGCAGAGCCAGGCCGTTCTGCCCGACCACCGCGAAGTCGTCTTCCTTGTTGTTGGCGCCCGAGTACTCGCCCTTGCTCCACTGGCTGATCGCCTTGGAGTAGCCGACGCCCATGATCGGCGCCCAGGCACCGTGACCGGTGTAGTAGCCGACCGACGCGGTGCCGTCGTGGCTGAGCCCGACGTTGTGCCCGGCCTCGTGCGACGCGGCCTCGGCGATGTTCTTCGCACCGGTACCGACGCCCTTCGTGAAGACGAGCGCCGGCTGGTAGTACGAGTGCTGCGAGGTCGCGTCGTAGACGCCGACGTATGCGACGCCGCCACAACCGCAGCCGGACTGGTACCAGGTGGTCGGATCGATCACGACGCGAGTGCCGTACTGCTGGTCGGACGAACCGGACCGGGTGATGGCCGACTCGGCCGGTGCCTGCGTCGTCACGTCGACGTCGAACGGCGCGTAGTCCTCGGCGACCCGGGCCCACACCTCGCGGACAACGTTCTGCTCGGCGGTGCTCCAGTTGCCCGTGTTGCCGTCGGTGTCGTACGCCGTCACGTTGACGGTGGCCGGCCTGCCGTTACCGTTCCAGGCGGTGCCGCTGATCGTGTGGCCGTCGAAGTCCAGGTAGATCACCCTGCTCGAGCCGGCCTTGCTGTGCAGCTCGAAGGCGGGCCCGGTCGCGGCGGCGACCGCACTGGTCGCCCACTTCGGCGACTTGGCGGTGCTGGCCCGCTCCTTAGCGGTGGCGACCGGCTCGGAGTAGAAGAGCTTGCCGTCCTTGTCCAGCCAGCTGGTCTTGTCGGTGGCGAGGATCCGCTGCAACTTCTGCTCGGCGATGCCGTTGCGCTCAGCCAATTCGGCGAGGCGCGGCTGGAGCTTACTGAGGGCGGCCTTCCCCTGGAGCGACTGGCCTTGGAGCGACTGCCCGAGCAGTGTGTCCAACGGGGCCGGGGACGGACCTTGCTGGGCATCTGCCTGGTTGCCGGCGACGACGGCCAGCGCTCCGAACAGAACGGCACCGGTGCCGACTAGCGCACCGGTTCGGCGGAACCTGCTGTGCATCTTGGGGGCCCTCCTCGGGGACTCCTGGCGGCTCCTCGGCGGTGTACGCCGGGCGGCGGGGAGGAACCGTCCTGCCTCACTTGTGGTGCGCTTCCGCGCACTCTGCGTAGAGAGTGCCCCATCGGTTGCCCCCCTGTATACATTTTTCCGCGGAATTTACCTTCCCCAGAGGCGGCCCCAGGCGCCTTCAGACTCCCTGACACGGCAGCCGAAGCCTGTGATGTGGATCACATCCGATGGGATGTCGATCCAGGCCGGGTTCACCCGACGCGTCATCGAAAGCAAGAACCACTCCCGGAGCACCGGGGCGACGAATCGGAGACAGAACCATGAAGCTCACACTGCACACCTTCCTCAGCATCGACGGCGTCATGCAGGGCCCGGGCGGCTTCGAGGAGGACCGCAGCGGCGGCTTCGACCGCGGCGGCTGGCTGATGCCGTACGGCGACGAGGTGATGGGCGAGATCGTCGAGGGCTGGTTCGCTCACGCGGACGGCATCCTGCTCGGCCGGACGACGTACACGATGATGCAGTCCTACTGGTCGCAGGTGCACGACGGCAGCAACACCGCCACCGGCCTGAACGACCTGCCGAAGTACGTCGCCACCTCCACGCCGCTGGCGCCGGTCTGGAACGACAGCACCGCGCTCACCGGCGACGTCGTCAAGCAGGTCGAGGAGCTGAAGGCGAAGCCCGGTGGCGAACTGCAGATCCACGGCTCCTGCGGCCTGGCCCGCTCGCTGCACCAGGCCGGCCTGATCGACGAGTACCGGCTGATCACCTTCCCGGTCGCGGTCGGTACCGGCAAGCGGCTGTTCACCGAGGACGCTCCGGCGACCGGCTTCAAGCTCCTCGAGAGCCGCGTCACCGGCACCGGCGGGGTGTACTCGGTACTGACGCCGACCCCGTTCCTGACCGGTACCGCGGTGATCGAGGACGGCAGCTCGACCTTCTCCGTCGACTCCTGAGGCAGGCTGGAAAGCCCTTGCTGGTTCCGGAACCACAGGCTCTTGACGAGGCGATCCACCTCTCTGATAGTTAGGAAAGTTTACTAACTATCAGAGAGGTGAAAGATGCGTAAGTTCCGCCCCATCGCACTTGCCCTCGCCTTGTTCGGTGCCGCGTTACTGGTGCCGACCGCCGCGACCACAGCGTCCGCCGCGACCACCACCTACCAGGCCGAGAACGCGGCCCGGACTCAAGGTGTCGTCGAGTCCAACCACGCCGGCTTCACCGGTACCGGGTTCGTCAACTACGACAACGTGGCCGGCTCGTCGGTCACCTTCACCGTCAACGTCGGCACGGCCGGCAACGCGGCGCTCGTGTTCCGGTTCGCCAACGGCACCACGATCAACCGGCCGATGACGATCGCGGTCGACGGCACCACTATCGCGACCCCGCAGTTCGCCAGTACGAGCGTCTGGACCAGCTGGAACACCACCACGGTGAACACCACGCTGCCGACCGGCTCGCACACCATCAAGACCACCGCCACGACCGCGAACGGCGGCCCGAACCTCGACTCGCTCGCCGTCACGGACGCCGGTGGCGGTGGCGGCGGGGCACCGACCGCGGCCGAGCTGCTCGCCAAGGTGACCAGCTGCAGCCAGATCTCCAACGGCACCTACAAGACCGACTCCGAGCTCGGCCGAACCATCCCGGTCTGCGGCAAGAACGGCGCCGTCTTCTGGAAGGCCGACATGGACGTCGACTGCGACGGCTTGCGCACCTCGCAGTGCAACGAGAACACCGACCCCTGGTACCAGCCGGACACCGCCTTCCACACGTCCACGGATCAGCCGCTGAACGCGGCGACCCTCCCGTACGTCGTGGTACCGAGCCCGAGCAGCACCTGGGACTACCGCAACTTCCAGATTGCCGGTGGCGGTGTGGTCGCGGTGATCTACAACAACCAGGTCAGCTACACGGTCGTCGGTGACACCGGACCCGTCGACATCATCGGCGAGGCCTCGTACGCCGCGGCCAGCCAGCTGGGCATCAACCCCAACCCGGAGAACGGCGGCACCGACTCCGGCGTCACCTACATCGTGTTCAAGAACTCGACCATCAACCCGATCGAGAACCACAACCTCGCCGTGACCCGCGGACAGGAGCTGGCCCGCACCTTCATCAACAACAACTGAGTCCGTTGCGTCCGAAGAAGTGGAGGGACGTCATCGTCACTTCTTCGGACGCAACGGACTAGAGCACCAGCACCTGGCGGATTGAGGTTCCCGTTGCCAGGGTGTCGAAGGCTTCGTTGAGGCTCTCCAGGCGGACCGTCGAGGTCAGCAACCGGTCGACCGGCAGCCGGCCCGCCTGGTAGAGCGCGATGTAGCGCGGAATGTCCCGGCTCGGGATCGCCGAGCCGAGATAGGAGCCCTTCAGCGTGCGCTCCTCGGCGACCAGGCTGACGGCCGGAATGCTCAGCAGCTGCGAGGGATCCGGCAGTCCGACCGTGACCGTGGTTCCGCCCCGGCGGGTTGCGGCGTAGGCCTGCCCCAGTACTGCGGCGCTGCCGACGGTCTCGAAGGCGTAGTGCGCACCACCATCGGTCGCCTCCCGCACCTGCTCGGCAACATCGTTGCCTCGGGCATCGATTGCATGAGTCGCGCCGAGCTCCAGCGCAAGGGAAAGCTTCTCCGGTACTACGTCCACCGCGACGATCGGGTGCGCTCCGACGAGCACGGCGCCCAGCAGGGCGGACAATCCGACGCCACCGAGCCCGAAGACGACGGCGCTCTGGCCGGCCTGCACCCGGGCCGTGTTGACGACCGCGCCGACGCCGGTCATCACCGCGCACCCGAAGAGCGCGGCGATCTCGGGTGGCAACGACGGATCGATCCTGACCGCTGATCGCGCCGAGACCACGGCGTAGTCGGCGAAGCCGGACACCCCGAGATGGTGGTGCACCTCGCTCGCGAGCGAGGTGCCGGCGGCCGGCGGCCGATCGGAGGGTGACGGCTGGTCGCTGGCGGGCGGCAGATCACTGGTGGGCGGGATGGTCAGCCGGCGTTCGCCAGAGAGCAGCGTGCCGGTGGCGTTGGCTGCGGCTCCTGGTTCGCAGAGGGCGGCGCGGCCTTCGGCGCAAGGTGCGCAGGCGCCGCACGCCGGTACGAAGGCGAAGCCGACCGTGTCGCCGGGCGCGAAGTTCGCCGCCTCCGACTGGATCACCTCGCCGGTCGCCTCGTGGCCGAGCAGCATCGGCATCACCCGCGGGCGGGATCCGTTGATCACCGACAGGTCCGAGTGACACAACCCGGCCGCGCGGATCCGGACCAGCAACTCGCCCGGCCCGGGTGGCGCGAGGTGCAGCTCCTCGATGGTGAGCGGCCGCGATTCGGCGTACGGGCTCGGCAGGCCCATCTCCCGCAGTACTGCGCCTCGCACGATCATCCGGTGATCCCCTCCAGAGCGGTCCTGATCCCCGGCGGGATCGGGGCGGGCCGGCGGTCGGAGCGATCGACGAAGACGTGCACGAACCGGCCGGTCGCGGCGGGCTCGGCGGAGCCGTCGCGGAACAGCCCGATCTCGTAGCTCACGCTGGAGTTGCCGAGTTTCGTCACCCGCAGCCCCGCGTCGACCGTCTCCGGGAACGCGAGCGACTGTTTGAAGGTGCACTGTGACTCCACGCACAACCCGATCACGTCGCCGCGATGGATGTCGAGCCCGCCGGCCCGGATCAGGAAGTCGTTGATCACGGTGTCGAAGAAGCTGTAGTACTCGACGTTGTTCACGTGCCCGTAGACGTCGTTGTCCTTCCACCGCGTACCGATCGCGAGGAAGTGCGGGTAGGAGCTCCGATCCATCCGCCCACCATAGGACCCGGGCCGGCGGCGTAACTTACGGATGCGTAACTTACGGTGCCGTAGGGTGGGAGGAAGCCCCCCGACGAAGGAGAATCCCGGTGACCGACAAGCTGGTGACGAACCTGCTGCACGAGCTGGAGCCCGTCGTCGAGGAGAATCTCGAGCGGCACCTGGCGATCACGAAGGACTGGAACCCGCACGACTACGTGCCGTGGAGCGAGGGCCGCGACTTCGCCTTCCTGGGCGGCGAGGACTGGGCGCCGGAGCAGTCCCGGCTCGACCCGGTCGCCAAGATCGCGATGATCACCAACCTGCTGACCGAGGACAACCTGCCCTCGTACCACCGCGAGATCGCCACCCAGTTCGGGCTGGACGGCGCGTGGGGGACGTGGGTCGGCCGCTGGACCGCCGAGGAGGGCCGGCACGGGATCGCGTTGCGCGACTACCTGGTGGTGACCCGCGGCGTCGACCCGGTCGAGCTCGAGGTGGCCCGGATGGCGCATATGACCGTCGGCCACGAGGTCGACAAGAACATGCTCGAGGCGATCGCCTACGTGAGCTTCCAGGAGCTCGCCACCCGCGTCTCGCACCGCAACACGGGCAAAGCGACCGGCTGTGCGATCGCCGACCAGCTGCTCGCCCGGATCGCGACCGACGAGAACCTGCACATGATCTTCTACCGCAACCTGGTCTCGGCCGCGTTCGAGTCCGCGCCGAACGAGACGATGCGCGCCGTCACCAACGAGGTCCGCAACTTCTCCATGCCCGGCGCGACGATGGACGGCTTCGCCCGCAACTCGGTGGCGATCGCCAAGGCCGGCATCTACGACCTCCGCCTGCACCACGACGAGGTGGTCGCCCCGATCCTGCGGATGTGGAAGGTCTACGACCGCGAGGACCTGTCCGGCGACGGCGCCAAGGCCCGCGAGGAGCTCGCCGAGTTCATGACCGCCCTCGACGCCCAGGCCTCCCGTTTCGTCGAACAACGCACCCGCCTACTCGAACGCCAGGCCGCCCGCGCCCAGGCCTGAGCAGCGGCCCGGAGACTGAGCGCTCGGAAGTCACCGTTGGCAGGCGTCATCCTGGTGAACAGGCGGGGTCGGACGGCGGCCGAGCGGGTCGCTGTCAGGTCGGTGTGACTACAGTGCTGGCGTGCAGTTCACGCGGGATCTGGGCAGGTTGTTGCGGCGGGGGGATTTCCGTCGGCTCTTCGCTGTTCGTTTGACGTCGCAGTTCGGCGACGGTGTCTTCCAGGTCGCGCTGGCGTCATACGTGTTGTTCTCGCCCGAGCGGGCGCCGGATGCCGCGGCGATCGCGGGGCTGTTCGCCGTCGCGTTGCTGCCGTTCTCGGTGCTCGGGCCGTTCACCGGCGTACTGCTCGATCGCTGGTCCCGGCGGCAGATCCTGTTCGGGGCGAACCTGACCCGGGCCGCGCTGGTTCTCGCGGTCGGCGGGATCGTTGCTGCGGGCAACGCGGGTGTGCCGTTCTATCTGGCGGTGCTGCTCACGCTCGGGGTCAACCGCTTCCTGCTCTCGGGTTTGTCCGCCGGCCTCCCGCACGTCGTGGGCAACGACGAGCTGGTGATGGCCAACGCGGTCACGCCGACCTCAGGTACCGCACTGTTCCTGATCGGCGGTGGCGTCGGCGCCGGGGTCAAACTCGTCTCCGACTCCGACCTGGCAGTCCTCGGTACTACGGCCGCCGTCTACCTCGCCGCGGCCTTCCTCGCGTTGCGGCTCGGGCGGAACCAGCTCGGCCCCGACCTGACCGGCGAGGAACCCGGCCTGGTCGAAGCGGTCCGCGGCATCGTGGCCGGGCTGATCGACGGCGGCCGGCATCTCAAGGAGCGGCGTCAGGCGGCGCTCGGGCTCGCCGCGATCGGTTCGCTGCGGTTCTTCTTCGGGCTCGTCACGGTCGCGATGATCCTGCTGTACCGCAACAATTTCTACGGCCCCGACCAGCTCGACCAGGCGTTCGGCGCGTTGGCGCTCGCGACCGGGGCGGTCGGCGCCGGCTTGTTCATCGCCGCGCTGGTGACGCCGTGGGCCACCCGGGTGCTGACGTTGCGCCGGTGGATCACCGTCTTGTTCGTGGCGGCCGCGGTGGTTACGGCGGTCCCCGGCGGGCTGTACACCCAACCCGCGATCCTGGTCTCCGGCTTCCTCACCGGCTTCTGCGCGCAAGGCGTGAAGATCAGCGTCGACACCCTCGTCCAGACGGGTGTCGACGATGTCTACCGCGGTCGCGTGTTCTCTCTCTACGACATGATCTTCAACGTCGGCCAGGTTTCGGCGGCCGCCCTCGGCGCGCTGATCCTCCCCGACGACGGGAAGTCCTACCCCGTACTGGCCTTCGTGGTTCTCGGCTTCCTGCTGACCGCCTTCCTGTACTCCCGCTGGTCATCGGAGCTCAGGTCCCCCGCAGTGCTGTGATCGGCTCGATGGCGGAGGCTTTCCAGGCCGGGTAGGTGCCGGCGATCAGGCCGATCACGGCACCGAGGAACGGCGCTCCGAAGGTGAGCTTGTTGTCCAGGATCGGCGTCCAGTCGCGGGCGAAGGAGACCCCGACCGTGAGCAGCACCCCGACCGCCGTCCCCAGCAGTCCGCCCAGGAACCCGACGATCACGCTCTCCACCAGGAACTGCCCGGCCACGTGTCTTCGCGCGGCGCCCAGGGCCCGGCGCAGGCCGATCTCGCCCACCCGTTCCAGCACCGACAGCAGCGTCACGTTGGCGATGCCGAGACCGCCGACCAGCAGCGCGACCGCGCCCAGCAAGAGGAACAGCGCGTTCAGGTTCGACTCGACGCCCTTGCGCACGCCACCTTGTTTCGGCGGGGCGTCGACCTTCATCGCACTCGGGTTGTTCGGGTCGATCGCCACCGGCGCCTGCTTGGCGATCAGCTGCGCGCCGCCCACCGTCGTACGGATCTCGACCGACTCCGGCGCCTTCAGGTTGAAGGCCGTCTTGGCCGTTCCGTTCGGCATGATCACCGAGTCGAGCAGCTCGGCCTTACCGCTGACCGAGTCGACGATGCCGATCACCGTGTAGGCCTGGTCGCCGATGAAGACGGCCGGCTGCGAGTCGACCCGGTTGATGCCGAGCCGCTTCGCCGCGTTCTTGCCCAGTACGACGACCTTGTCGCCGCGGCTGTCGTGGCCGGCGTCGAAGAAGCGGCCGGTCTTCAGCGCCGCGCGAACGGCATCGAAGAGCCCGCCCGACGCGGCCATGATCTGCAGCTTGTAGCCCTCCTTCGCGCCATCCAGCCCGGCGACACTGCGGACCAGGTCCTCACCGACGTCGACGTGGCTGACCGTGCCGGCCGCGTCCACCCCGTTCAGCCGGACGAGCCGCTGCGGCGCGTCCCAGGGCAGCTGCGTCGCCGCCTCGCCTTGCTGCCCGGTGTCGTCCGGTGTGACGACGACCCGGGTCGCGGCGGCGAGATCGAACAGCTGGGTGATCTGGCCGGCCGCGGTCTGTCCGAGCCCGACCGTCCCGACCAGCGCGGCGATGCCGAGCACCGTGCCGAGCGTGGTCAGTACCAGGCGGGTCGGCCGGGCGGCGACGCCGGCAAGAGCCTCGTCGAGCAGGTCCCGCAGCGCGGGTCCACCCGAGAGTCGCTTGCGCCGCGGCCCGGCCAGCCGCCGTACCGCACCGGCCAGCGCCAGCCGCCCCGACTTGCGCTGCCGGTGGGACGTGGACGGCCCGCCGGCGGGATCCGGGGGGCCGGCTTTCGGAGGCCCGGCTTTCGGGAGGCCGGCTTTCGGGGTACGGCGCCAGCTCACCACTGCAGCGTCCCGTCGACGATCCGGACCCGGCGCTGGGCCCGCTCACTGACGTGGTCGTCGTGAGTGATCACCGCCAGCGTCATGCCCTCGTGGTGCAGTTCGTCGAACACCGCGAGGATCGCCTCCGCATTGGCGCTGTCCAGGTTTCCGGTCGGTTCGTCGGCGAGCAGCAGACTCGGCTCGGCCACCAGCGCCCGGGCGATCGCGACGCGTTGCCGCTCGCCGCCCGACAGTGTGCTGGGCCCGAACTCCATCCGGTGTGCCAGCCCGACCCGTTCCAGGGCGACTCGTGCACGGGCCATCCGCTCCTTCCGTGGTACTCCGACATAGACCATCGACAGCGCGACGTTCTCCAGCACCGTGCGGTGGTCGAGCAGGTGGAACGACTGGAAGACGAACCCGATCCGCTCACCCCGCAGTACGGCGCGACGCCGCTCCCGCAGGCTCATCGTGTCGACGCCGTCCAGCCGGTAGATCCCACCGGTCGGGTTGTCGAGCAGCCCGAGCAGGTGCAGCAAGGTCGACTTGCCCGACCCGGAGGGGCCGACGATCGACAGATACTCGCCTTCGCGGATGGTCAGGTCGATCTCCCGGATCGCCTGCACCTCCGGTGGCCCGGGAAAGAACCGCCGGACGCCGATCATCTCGACCACCGGCGCCGGCAGCGCCACGGCCGTCGCGGTCATTTGCCGACCACCACTTGGTCGCCCTCGGACAGCTTGGCGTCACCGCTGGCCGTCACCTGGGCGAACCCGTCGGCCGACAACCCGACCTTGACCGGGATCAGCTCGATCTTGCCGTTGCGCAGGACCTCGACCCGCGAGCCCCCGTCCGAGCCCGCCGACAAGGCGGCCAGCGGTACGGCGAGAACCTTGCCGTTGGTGCTCTTGAGCGGGACGGTCACCTTGACGTTCGCCTCACGCAGCCGGTTCAGCTGCGCCGCGGTCAGCGACTTCGGCGCGATCACCACGGTGTAGTCGTCGCCGCTGCCGGTGATCCGGACGATCTTGGCCTGGACGACCGAACCGTCGCCGGGATCGAAGCTGGCCGGCATCCCGGCCTTGAGCCGGTCCTTGGTCGCCGCGTCCACCTTGATGCTGACCACCAGCGAGGCACCGCTGGCCGACATCACCACGCCGTTGACGGTGCCGCCACGCTCGACCTTCACCTCGTCGACCCGGCGCGGCAACGACTTCACGTAGACGATCTCGGACAACGGCAGCGGCGTACCGGCCTTGAACTCGGCCTCGTTCTTGTCCTCCACGGCGTCGGCCAGGTTCTCCTCCGCGTCGTCGACCAGACCCTGCTGGACCGAGGTGTCCGCCTTGCCCGGGCCTGCCTTGGCCTGCTTGAGCGCGGCCTTCGCCTGCCGGAGGGCGTTCTTCATCGCGTCGACACCCTTGTCCGCCTGATCCACCGCCTGCTTGAGCTGCTCGTCGGGCTCGGGCGCGTCGTAGCCGGCCGCCTCATAGAGCCTCTCCACAGCGCGCGAAGTACTGGTGTCGTACTTCGTGTCGACGTTGCCGGGGTCGAATCCCAGCTTCTCGAGCGTCTGCTCGAGTTGCAGCACGTCGGGCCCCTTGGAGCCCGGCGCGAGGGCCCGGTACATCGGCAGTACGCCGGGCAGCCCGATCACCGGACGGCCCGCGATCTCCAGCAGCGCCTTACCTGCCTGGAGGGTGGAACCGACCTTCGGCACCTTGCCCGTCACCACGGCCGGAGTGTGCAGACCACTGGTCTCGACCCGGATGTTCACCGCTCCGTCGAACGAGGTGTCCCCGCGCCCGACGACCTTGCTGGACAACGCCTTCAATTCCACCGGCACGGTGATCTGGGAGGCCTTCGGCGCCGCCGTCTTGGCCGCCGCGTCCTCCGGCGACATCAACCGGCTGCCGGCCGCGACGCCCACCCCGAGGGAGAGCGTCGCCACCGCGGAGACTCCGACCAGCACCCGGCGACGCGACTTGGGTGAGGCGGTCACCGCTCCGACACCGTGTCGCGGTACTGCTCGAGCTGGGTCTTGTTCGCGTCGACGAACTCCTTCTCCAGCTCGTACTGCGCCTTCTTGAACGGCTCCTCGTAGACCTTCTTCTTGCAGCCCTGGTCGGCCTTGGCCAGCTCGATCTCGGCCTTGCGGAGGTCGGCCAGCTTGGCGGCGTCCACCTTGTCGAACGACGGCGGCCCGGTCACTGTCATCGAGCCGTCGGGCTTACCCGGTCCACTGGCGCCGCCCTTGTCCGCGCCGGTCAGGGTATCGAGCTTCTTGCTGATCGATTCGCGCGGATCGTCGGCCTTCTTGAAGCCGCTGTGCCCGGCGTCGGCCAGGCAGTCCGACCAGGCCGAGGTGGCGTCGATGACGCGCTGGTCGGCCTCGATCCGCTTGCGCAGCGCCTCGAGGTCCTTGAACAGCGAGTCGAACTTCTTGAAGTCGGCCATCTGCTCGTCGGCCTTGCCGAACACCTCCTCGGCGGCCTTACCCCGGCAACCGGTGTCCTGTGGCTTGCCCTTGTCACCCGTCGAAGGCGCCATCGCGATGGCACCGCCGTCGGGGTTGTCGAACTGGCCGTTCAGCGCCTTGCCGTAGGCCTTCTGCGCGGACGGTGACAGCGCCTTGCGGATCTTGCTGTTGGGGTCCTTGTCGGCATCGTCGGACGGCTTGCCCCAGTCGATCGTGGAGATGCCGTAGCCGTACTGCTCGGCGAACTTGTCCGGCGGCAGCTTGAAGGCCTCGTCGAACTTGCTCTTCCCCTGCGACTCCGGCGGTACCGCGACGTACTCGAAGCCGGCCGCCTTCATACAGGCGGCGACGGCGTCCTCCATCTTGCGCTGCTTGGCCAGCTGCTCCTCGGAGGACTCCTGGCTGCCGCCGACCGCCCGGGTCGCCACCATGCCGCCGCCACCGGAGCCGGAGAAACCTTCGCCCATGTACTCCGCGAGCGGGCTCTTGTCGTCGCCGCTCTTCACTGGTTCCTGGTCGGCTGCCGAGCTGTTGGCTCCACAGCCGGCCAGTGCCAGGACGGCAACCAGGGAGAGCGCTATGCGTGAGTTCTTCATGCCGTGGAGCGTGCCGCGAACGCTGTGAAGAACCTGTGAAGGACCGATCAGCACCCGATGCTCTCAGCCGATCTTCATCGAAATCTCATGAAGATCAGTCACTGTCAGACCATGCCAGCCCGGATCCTCGTCGCCGAAGACGACCTCAAGCAGGCGGAGCTGATCCGGCGCTATCTCGAGCGCGAGGGCCATACGACGGTCGTCGTGCACGACGGGCGGGCCGCGATCGACGAGGCCCGCCGGCGCAGCCCCGACCTGCTCGTCCTCGACGTGATGATGCCCAAGGTCGACGGCCTCGACGTCTGCCGCGTCCTGCGCGCGGATGCCGCCGGCAACGGTGACGTGCCGATCATCATGCTGACCGCCCGGGCCACCGAGGACGACCTGCTGCTCGGCCTCGACCTGGGCGCCGACGACTACCTGACCAAGCCGTACAACCCGCGCGAGCTGGTGGCCCGGGTCCGGACCGTACTGCGCCGCACGCGCAGCCGTACCGAGGGCGAGGTGTACCGGGTCGGCGGGCTGGAGATCGACCCGGTCCGGCACGAGGTACGGCTGGAGGACGAGCTGGTCGATGTGACTCCGGCCGAGTTCAAGATCCTCGCCTGCCTGGCCGCCTCCCCCGGACGCGCGTTCTCCCGGCAGCAACTGCTCGAACACGCCTTCGGCTTCGACCACTACGTGTTCGACCGGACGATCGACGTGCACGTGATGAACCTGCGCAAGAAGATCGAGCGGGCACCGGCCAGCCCGGCGTACCTGAAGACCGTGTACGGCGTGGGCTACAAGCTCGCCGACAAGGTGGTGGCTCGCGATGCGTCATAGCGTCCTGGTCAGGTTCCTCGGGCTCTCGCTCGCGGTCGCGCTCGGTGCCGTCATCGCCACCGCCGTGATCGCGACCTACAGCACCTCGGAGAAGCTCCAGGGCGAGATCGACCAGAACACCTCGCAGCTCCAGGTCGACGGCGACATCTACGCCCAGCTGAGCACGTACGCCGCCGACCACGAGAGCTGGTCGGGCGTGGACAAGCTGGTCGGCACCTTGTCCGACAAGACCGGCCGGCGGATCGCGCTGACCGACGCCGACGGAGCCGTGATCGCCGACTCGGCCCGGACGCTCGGAGCCGGGCCGGACCTCCCCTCGGTGCCCGCGGCGACGGTCGACGCCCGCAACGAGGGCGGCGGCTACTTCAACGCGGTCGCCGGCGCCACCACGCGGATGGCGACCAGGTCGGCCACCGCCGTCATCGGGCCCAGCGCCACCCAGTACGCCGGTGTGCAACTGGTGGGCTCGGCCAGCTGGGGCCTGACGGACCAGGAGAAGGAGGAGCGGGCCAAGCTCGCGAACCAGGCGTCGGCGTGTTTCCAGGCCAAGGGCCAGGACGTCCAGGTGATCAGCTCGCAGGACGGCCCGCCGCTGTTCTCGATGGCGAGTGGGCAGTCCGTGTCAGGTATGCCCGTGGCGGAGATCCAGCGGCCGGCCAGCCTGCAGGACGATCCCTGCGTACCGGCCGGCCTCTTCGCGCCGAGTGCGAAGGCAGCCGCCGTCAACGCCGACGAGATCCGTCGCTCGACCGACTGCCTGGACGCGGCCGGCGAGCAGTACGACGTGAACCTCAACCCGGGCGACGGGCTCCTGGTGGTCAACCCGGTCGACCCGGCCAGTACCGAGATTCCCGAGGCGTTCTTCCAGTGCGGAAACACCGCCCGCGCCGCCGCGCTCACGCCGTACGTCGCGCCGGAGGCGAAGCTCTACCTTGGCGCCAAGAGCACCTTCAACGTTTTCTCCGGTGAAGGCCTGGCCCGTACTGCGGCCACCGCGCTCGGCGTACTCCTGATCGCGGCGCTCGTCATGGTGTTCGCCGGACGCCGGCTGGTCCGGCCGATCCTGGCCCTCACCGGCGCGGCCCAGCGAATGACGAACGGCGACCACGCCGCCCGGGTCCCGGTGACCGGGCGGGACGAGGTGGCCCGGCTCGGGCACGCCTTCAACGCGATGGCGGAGTCGATCCAGCACCACGACCACCAGCGCAAGGCGATGGTCAGCGACGTCGCCCATGAGCTGCGCACGCCGCTGGCCAACATCAAGGGCTATCTCGTCGCCTCCGAGGACGGGGTGGTTCCGCTCGACAGCGAGCTGGTCACCTCGCTGCTGGAGGAGGCCGGGCTGCTCGAGCGGCTGGTCTCGGACCTACAGGATCTAGCGCTGGCCGACGCGGGCAAGCTCCGGATCCACCCTGAGCTCCGGGACCTGTCCGAGCTGGCTCAGCAAGTGGTGTCAGCGCATCGGCCGGCGGCCGAGGCAGCCGGGGTCACGCTGACCGCCGAGGTGAACGGCCCGGCGCCGGCGGTGGTGGACACCGCCCGGATCCGGCAGGCGCTGGGCAACCTGGTCGCCAACGCGATCCGCTTCACCCCGGCCGACGGCAAGGTGCTGGTCGGCGTACGCCGGGTCGGCAACGGCTACAACCTCACCGTCACGGACAACGGGACGGGCATCTCGGCCGAGCATCTCCCCTACCTCTTCGACCGGTTCTACCGCGCCGAACAGTCCCGCAGCCGGACCACCGGCGGCAGCGGACTCGGCCTGGCCATCACCAAACACCTCGTCGAGGCGCATCGCGGCTCCATCGGCGCAACCAGCCGCCTGGGGCACGGCTCGACTTTCACCATCCAATTGCCTGCGCGCTAACCGCACTGCCATCACACATCAACTTACCGTTCTTGCTCGGGAGCGCGACTACGCACGCTCAGCCGCAGGCGACCAGTCGAGGTTGGTGGGTGGTGGCGGCCCGGACCGTCACCACCCACGGCCGCACAGCAGAAGACATCACGAACTCCCACTGTCGCACCACGCGTGCCGCGGGTACGCGTGGTGCCCGGGTTGATCTACGGGGAAACTATCTTGCTCCAGGCGCACCTGGTGTCAGGGGATTGTCGCAACGCCTTTCAGAGTTGGAGGGCTGTTGTGGGGAGATCGAAGTTGTCGCCGGAGCGTCGGCGGTTGGTGCTGGACTTGTTGAGTCAGGGCCATAAGCCGATGGAA
>NZ_JAAGLV010000020.1 GCF_010548305.1 Streptomyces sp. SID13031 | reverse complement strand
CCGAACCTAAAGCGCGAACACGTGCGCGTCGCTCATTTCACGGGCCAACACACCGCAAAGCCCAACCAGACAACAAAAAGACCCTCCTCGGTCACCGGCAGACCCACAGAAGCCCGAGGAGAGCCACGTATGCTCGATTCATGAGCAGGCATCCGAGCGATCAGCCGACCGGCGGGCCACCGCGCCCAGTGCGGCAGGTTGCCGGGCGGCCCCGGCTGGAGTGCTTGATGCGGTACGACGTGGAGGGCGACTCCGATCACGGATCGTTGCTGTATGCGGCCGTTGTCCACCAGGACACCGCGCAGCTGACCGGTCACGGGTGGCTCGACCGGCTAGAGGCGATCGGCCTGCTGAAGGCTCGCCTGGCCGCCTTGGAGGCCGAGGCGGTTGCCGGGTTCGACGACTCCCTGCAGGGTGTCTCAGCAGATCTGGGACACCGCCGCCCGGCACCGGGCGACCGGCCCGCAACCGCGGGTGAACGTCGCTGGATCGCCGGTGACTTGCGGTCGGTCGCCGACGAGATCGCCCTGGTCCTCCAGGTGCACCGTGGACACGCGATGCGCCGGATCCACACGTCTTGTGAGCTCGTCCACAACTTCCCGGCGACTCTGCACGCACTGACCGAAGGCATCCTGACCGAACGGGCGGCGTTCACCATCGTGGACGAACTGTCGGTCCTGGACGACATCGACGACATCCACGCCGCCGAAGCCGCGATCCTGGACTGGGCCCGGAACAACCAACTGGCGGGCATCAAGAAGGCCTGCCAGCGCGAGGCCGCCCAGCGGTCCCCGGCCGCGGCCGACAAGGTCCACCAGCGCGCCGATGACGAGCGATCCGTGCGGATGCACACCAACGACCTCGGCAGAGCCGACCTGGTCCACGACCACGATGCCGTCGACTCTGCCGCGGTAATGACCAGCCTGTCGCGCGCCGCGGTCCACCTGCGCCGCCAGGGCGACACCCGCACCATGGACCAGCTCCGCAACGACATCGCCCTCAGCCGTCTCCTCCCGCGCACCAAGCGCCCCAACCACACCTCTGCCGACGCCGAGCACCCCCAGAGCGCGGCGCGCCACAACGACGGCAATAGCAATAGCAATAGCAATAGCAATAGCAATAGCAATAGCAATAGCAATAGCAATCCTGGACCCTGCGCCGATCGCGGACCTTCGCCCGATCACGACCTGTCTCGCGATCGCGAGGTGATGGACGAGACAGTGGTCGGGGCCGACGCCGCTGTCGTCATCCATGCGACCGGGGCCGAGGTGCGCGCGCTGATCAACGGCGAGGAATCCACCGGAGGCGAGGCCGACCACCACGGCCCCATCCCGCAGAGCTCGCTGCACAAGCATCTCCTCAGGGCCCTCGCGCGCACCCTGCTGCCGAACCTTCCCGCCACCCCCAACAGCTCCCGCCCAGGCGCGGCGATCCACCGCGCCCGCACCGCCGACACCGAAGCCCGCATGGCGAACGCCGACGCCGGTACGACGCCTGCTGCTGCTCCCGCCGCCGCGACCTGCAGCGGTGGTTCACGCATCGAAGTCCAGATCACCGACCAACCACCCCCGAGTGATCCCGACCGATACACACCATCAGCAGCATTGGACAGGTATGTCCGGCTGCGAGATCGCGTTTGTCGATTCCCGGGCTGCAATCGGCCTGCGGAATTCACCGACCTCGACCACCGGACCGCATTCGCCGCCGGTGGACGCACCACCGCGGCCAACCTGTGGTGCCTGTGCAGGCACCACCACCGCCTCAAGCACGAAGGCGGCTGGCAGATCCACCCCAACCCCGGCGGCAGTCACACCTGGACCAGCCCCACCGGCCGGCGCTACCGCAACAACCCCGCCACCCCCTGGCTCCCGACCTGCCCCACACCACCACCATGGCCATCAACAGACGATCCACAACCGAACCAAACCTGACGTGCTGGGGAGCCAGCGCCCGGGAGCGTCCCGCTGAGCTCCCAACCCTTTGCTCCACGTCCCAGCGGGTCGCCGTCGGCTCAGAGCTGGGTGGCCGGGGTGCCGACGCCGTGCAGCAGGGTGTCGATCAGTTGGGTTGCGAGCGCATCGGTGTCGGCGTCGGCTGTGCCGGTGTTCGAGACGTCCTGGCAGACCTCGTGGATCAAGGCGTAGTACACGCGGCGCGCCCAGACCGGATCGACGTCCGCGCGGAGGATGCCGATCTCCTGGGTGCGGCGGAACAGCTGGTCGCAGCGTTCGACCACGCCGGCGTGGATCCGCTCGCTCTCGCTGCCCTGCGCGAAGGCGCTGTTCATCGAGAAGCCCCAGGAGATCTTGACCTGCAGGACGTTCGCCGTCGCCTGGTAGAGCGCGACCAGCGGCGGTGACGACTCCGGCCGGGCCGCGTCGACCGCGTCGGCGAGCTGCTGGGTCGCCCACGTCGCCATCGCCGCGATCAGCGCCTCGCGGGTCGCGAACCGCCGGTGCACGGTCGTCCGGGCTACCCCGGCCGCGGCCGCGATGTCTTCCATCGTCGCCGCCGGGTTCCGGCCGAGGGTCCGCTCGGCGGCCTCCATGATCGTCCGCACGGTCCGTTCGGCGTCCGCGCGCAGTGGACGGGCAGCTACTTCACTCATACCTCAAAGACTACTCCAAGGTCGCGCCTTCCTGGTTACTTGCAACAATGGTGTTGCATGTAGTACGTTTTCGACATCACTCCAGATGCAACTAGCGAGAGGCTTCCGCTCATGGATCTCCAGTTGAAGGACAAGACGGCTCTGGTCACCGGTGCGAGCCGGGGGATCGGCCTGGCTGTCGTCGAGCACCTCGTCGAGGAGGGCGTCCGCGTCGTCGCAGCGGCCCGCACCAGTACTGCGGAGCTCCGGGCGACGGGCGCGTTCGCAGTACAGGTTGACCTGTCGGACGCAGCTGGGCCGCAGCGGCTGGTGGCATCGGCGCTCGAGGAGCTCGGTGAGATCGACCTGCTGGTGAACAACGTCGGGGGTGGCGACGGCGATGGGACGGCCGGGTTCCTCGACTTCCAGGACGAGGCCTGGCAGCAGATCTTCGACCTGAACTTCTTCGCCGCGGTCAAGGTGACTCGGGCGGCGTTGCCGAGCCTGATCCGGCGGTCCGGCGCGATCGTCAACATCTCGTCGAACGGTGCCCGGATGCCCTCCGCCGGACCGGTCGCCTACACGACGGCGAAGGCCTCGCTCACCGCGCTGGGCAAAGCACTGGCCGAGGAGTTCGGACCGCAGGGCGTACGGGTCAACACCGTCTCACCCGGCCCGGTCCGTACTGCGCTGTGGGAAGACCCAGCCGGGTACGGCGGTCAGCTCGCGCGGCAGCTCGGGATTCCGCAGGAGCACCTGCTCGCGGGACTGCCGCAGCAGGTCGGCATGCTGACCGGTCGCCTGATCGAGCCCGCCGAGGTCGCGGCGCTCGTCGTCCAACTCTGCTCACCCCGGACGGCAAGCATCATCGGCGCCGACTATCTGATCGACGCCGGCTCCATCAAGACGGTCTGAGGCTCAGCTTTCCCAGACGGGTACGGCCGGCAGGCCGCGGCGCCGGCGGGCCTCGTCGGTGAGTTCCTGGATCAGGCCGGTTTTGGCGGCGGTGTAGTCGAAGCCGGTGAGGCCTTCGGCGGCGAGGCGGCGCTTCAGTTCGGAGTACCGGCGGACGGCGTCCGGGGTTCGGCGGAGGTGGTCGCGGAGGATGCGCTGGTTGAGGGTGTCCCAGACCTCGGTGGGGAAGACGTGCAGGTTGTGGGTGAGGATGCCGTTCTGGACCTTGGTGTAGGTACGGCGACCGGGTGGGCCGGCAGGATTGTGGTGGAAGCGGTGCTGCCGATGTGCTCCAGTTCGGTCACCGTCTCACCGAACGCCTTCCGCAAGTCCTCGGCCACTGGTGCGTACTGCGCCGCCCACGCTTCGTCGTACTCCGCCAGAAGTGTCATCCGGGGAGGCTGATCGGGGAGAAGGTTCTCCGGTACGCCGTTGGGGTGGTCGCCGGCGACGGTGGGAGCGGTGATGAACTGCGCCTGCCCACCATCGCGATGCGGCGCCATCACCAGCCGCCGCGCGACGTTCCCCGCCACTGCCGAGCCATGATCCCGACGTACCAGATGAAGACAAAGATCCAGCCCAGCGGTCACTCCCGCCGAGGTCAGCAGATCCCCATCGTCGAGATAGAGCACGTCAGTGGCCACCTCGACCTGCGGATACTCCCGAGCCAGCCTCTCCGCATGCGCCCAGTGCGTCGCAGCCACCCGGCCATCAAGCAATCCAGCCGCCGCCAACGTGAACGCCCCCGTGCAGATCGACGCGATCCTGGTCCCCCTGAGATGCGCCTCCCGCACGGTCGCCAGCACCTCGGCGGACGGAGCGTAGGAGGCTGGCACGATCAACGTGTCAGCCTCCAACGCATCGTCGAAGCTGTACGGCGCCTGCGCGCGGAAGATCTCCACTCGATGCGCCCGCATGGTCGTACCGGCCCGGTCACCACACACCCGTACGTCGTACAGCGGCTCGCCGCCGATCGGGTCGTGCGCCGCCGCGAAGACCTGGCAGGCGCCGGCTACCTCGAGCGCGACTGCGCCTTCGATGGCGAGCACCGCGACGATCTGCATGGCTCGAATGTAGTACCGGCTACTTGGTGCCGAAGGTGTAGATGGTGGTGGAGGTGAAGGTTTGGCCGGGGCGTAGGACTGTGGAGGGGAAGGTGGGCTGGTTGGGGGAGTCGGGGAAGTGCTGGGTCTCGAAGGCGAAGGCGTCGCCCTGGCGGTAGGCCTTGCCGCTGATTCCCGAGAAGGTGCCGTCGAGGAAGTTGCCGCTGTAGAACTGGGCGCCGGGCTGGCTGGTGTGCACGGTGACCGTGCGGCCCTCGCCGGGCTCCCAGAAGCGGGCGGCGAAGCGGAGGCCGTCGGCGCCTGCCTTGCCGAGGACGAAGTTGTGGTCGTAGCCACGCCCGATCACCAGTTGGGGGTGGTCGTCGCGCAACCGCTTGCCGATCGCCGTCGGGGTGTTGAAGTCGAACGGCGTACCGGCCACCGGCGTGAGCTCGCCGGTCGGGATCAGGCCGGCGTCGACGGGCGTGTACTTCGGCGCGTTCAGCTGCAGCACGTGGCCGTCGATCGACCCCGAGCCTTCACCGGCGAGGTTGAAGTAGACGTGGTTCGTCAGGTTGAGCACGGTCGGCTTGCCCGCGACGGTCGCCAGGTAGTCGATCCGGAGGTTGTCCTGGTTGTCGAGCGTGTACGTGACCGTGCTGGTCAGCTCGCCCGGGAAGCCCATCTCGCCGTCGGGGCTGACATACGTGAACGCGACCCCGACGGTCGAGGACGACTTGACGACCTTGGCCTTCCAGACCCGCTTGTCGAAGCCGATCGTGCCGCCGTGCAAGGCGTTCTCGCCGTTGTTGACGGGGATCTGGTAGTTGTGGCCGTCCAGGGTGAACTTGCCCTTGGCGATCCGGTTGCCGTAGCGGCCGACGGTGGCGCCGAAGTACGGGCTGAGTGCCGCGTAGTCGGGCAGGTTGTCGAAACCGAGGCTGATGTTCTCGGTCCGGCCGCGCCGGTCGGGCGTCTCGACGCGCTGGATGGTGGCACCCCAGGTCAGCATCGAGATCGTCGTCCGGCCGTTGGTGAACGTGTAGACGTCCACGGCCTGACCGTCGGGCGTGGTGCCGAAGGGATCCTTGCGGATCTCGAGCCGACCGTGACCGTGTTGCGAACCCATGGCGGCGACCTTATCCGGCGTGGCTTCGGCCCCACCGGCCAGCGCACCGGCGGCGGCAGCGCCGAGTCCGAGCGCACCGGCGGTTCGCAGAATTTGCCGTCGGGGCAGATTGTCAGGCATGGAATCCCCTCACTTGTACTGGGCGGTGTCGGCGCGGGAGAGCGTGCACATGGCCGACCCCGGCACTGTAAGCAGGGTTGTCCAGTGTTTGGAATAGTTTGTAACGGTTCGAATTCGTCCGATGACTGGCCGATAGCGGCCAAGGTGGCGGTCAGGCTGACCGGATCCGTCCGGTCCGGGGCTGGATGGAGCCTTACCGTGGACCGGATCGAGGGCCGACGATGGAGTCATGACTCAGACAGCGCTGCTTGTGATCGATGTCCAGGAATCCTTCCGCGTCCGGGAGAACTGGAGCGTGGTGAACCACCCCGATATCGCCGACCGGGTGAACCGCCTGGTCCACGCTGCCCGGGCGAACGGCGACCTGGTCGTCTGGGTGCTGCACACCGAGCCCGGTAGCGGCGGCGCCTTCGACCCGGCCAACGGGCACGTCCGCTTCATCGAAGGACTCGAGCCCGCCGAGGGTGAGCCAGTGGTCGCCAAGACCGCTCACAACGCCTTCACCACGACCAATCTGCAGCAGGTCCTCACCCAGCACGGCATTCGCGAGGTCGTCATCAGCGGCATCCGGACCGAGCAGTGCTGCGAGACGACCGCCCGGGTCGCCTCCGATCTCGGGTACGACGTCACGTTCGTGACCGAGGCGACCGCCACCACGCCGTTGCCGCACTGGACGATGCCGGCCGACGCGACGCTGGCCGAAGTACTGGCCGATCGGCGCACGCTCTCCCCGGAGTCGGTCGTCGAGCGGACTGAATACGTACTCGCGGGCCGGTTCGCCACCATCCGGACACTGGACGAGGTGGCTCCGCCGGTCATGGCATCCTGACCGGATCATGCCTACCCGGGTCGTCTTCTTCCTGCTGCCGAAACTCCACCTGCTGGACCTCGCCGGTCCGGCCCAGGTGTTCTCGACCGCGAACGACCTCGGCTACGGCTACGACCTGACCTACCTCGCGGAGGCGCCGGAGATCATCACCGCCCAGGGGGTGCCGATCAGGGCGCGGCTGGACTGGCCGGAGCTCCGGCCCGCCGACCTCATCGTCGTACCGGGCTGGCGATCGCCGCGGTTCACGCCGACCCCGCACATCTCGGCGCTGGCCAAGCAGCGGTTGCGGGCCCATCATGCGGCGGGTGGTTCGGTCGCGAGCGTGTGTTCGGGCGCCGACGCGCTGGGCGCCGCCGGTCTGCTGGACGGGCGGCGCTACACGACGCATCACGACCTGACCGACGAGCTTGCCGCGCGCTACCCGAAGGCGAACATCGTCCGCGACGTCCTGTATGTCGTCGACGACCGGGTGATCACGTCGGCCGGGATCGCCAGCGGGATCGATCTGGCCCTGCACCTGGTCGCTGCCGCGCGGGGAGCCGACGTGGCGGCGCGGATCGCGCGGGAGATGGTCGTCTACGCGCGCCGCAACGGTGACGAGCCGCAGGACAGCGCGATGCTCCGCCACCGCGGCCACCTCAGCGACCTGGCCCACCGCGTCCAGGACATCATCGACAGCCGGTACGCCGACCAGCTACGACTCTCTGACCTGGCGGCCGGTGTAGGCGTCAGCGAGCGGACCTTGACCCGCATCTTCACCCAGGCCACCGGCCTCACGCCGTTGCGCTATCAGCAGCTGTTGCGGCTGGAGCGGGCCGAGCACCTGATCGGCCACGGCTCGACCGTCGAGGCCGCGGCGCGCGCGGTCGGCTTCGAGGACGCCCGGATGCTCCGCCGTCTTCGTGCCCGCCCAGTCGCCGAGCCACTCACGGGGCCCCAGCCGGTCGCAGGGGTAGACGTAACTCCCCTATCCCACGGGGTCTGACACTCCTGAGATCTCTCCGGCTAGCCACCAGGCTTTTGGTGAACCGGGCAGAGCGCCCGGGCGGGTGCGGCGAGAGGTAACCAGGATGAGCAGGGGATCGATGACGGTGCGCGTCGCGCGCTGGAGTGCCACCCATGCATGGCGGGCGATCGGCCTCTGGCTGATGCTCGTCATCGTCGCGGTCGGGTTGATGATTGCGATCCCGACCCAGAAGACCAAGGCCCAGGACACCTGGATCGGTCAGTCCGGGACGGCGTCGGAGCTGATCCGCGACGCCGGGCTCGAGGGCAAGCCGAGCGAGACGGTCCTGCTGACCGATTCCGACGGCCCGCTGGACAAGGCGGCCGCCACCACTGCGTTCGCCCAACTCCGGCAGAAGGTGACGGCGATCGACGCGGTGGAGGCCGTCGGTCAGCCGGTCTGGGCCGCCAATGGGAAGGCAGCGCTGCTGCCGATCTCCTTGAAGGGCAATGCCGACGATGCCGCCGACAACGTCGACAAGTTGCTTGCAGCAACCAGTGAGGTACAGAAGGCCAACCCGTCGCTGACGATCGAGCAGGCCGGCAGTGCCTCGGTGGACAAGGGGATCTGGAAGCAGGTCGGCGCCGACCTGGCCCGCGCCGAGAAGATCAGTCTGCCGCTGACGTTCGGGTTGATGCTGCTCGCCTTCGGTGCGTTGATCGCGGCCGGAATCCCTGTCCTGCTGGCGTTCTCGGCCATCGGCGCGGCACTCGGCTTCTATGCGCCGCTGTCGTATCTCTTCCCCGACGGTGGTTCGGTGGCCAACGTCGTGCTGCTGATCGGCATGGCCGTCGGCGTCGACTATTCACTGTTCTACCTGAAGCGCGAACGCGAGGAACGGCAACGCGGTCACAGCACGGTCGACGCCGTCGAGATCGCCGCGGCCACGTCGGGACACTCGGTGGTGGTCTCCGGCCTCGCGGTCATCGTCTCGATGGCAGGCCTGTACGTCGCGCAGGACCCGGTCTTCTCCTCGATGGCCACGGCAACGATCGTCGTCGTCGCGGTGGCGGTCCTCGGGTCGCTCACGGTCCTGCCCGCGCTGCTGGTCAAGCTCGGCCATCGGGTGGACCGCCCGCGCGTCCCGTTGCTGTGGCGGCTCAACCGGCGCATCGGTCCGGCGGGGATCAGCCGTCGCATCCTGGCGCCTGTGCTGCGCTTCCCCAAGGTCGCGTTGCTGATCTCGGCCGTCGCGGTGGTCGCGCTCGCAGTACCGGCGCTCGGGATGAAGACTGAGCCGGGTGGTTTGAGCACGTTGCCGCGGAGCATTCCCGAGGTGCGCACGATGACGGCGCTGCAGCAGAACTTCCCGTCGCAGGGGATGGCCTACGACATAGTTGCTAAGGGCAACGGAGTCACCACGGGGCTGGCGAAGTTGCAGCAGGCCGCGGTGGCGAGCAAGGCGTTCGTGGTGACGCCGGGCAGCGAGATCCGGCGCGCGGGGGACACCGCAGTACTGACGCTGGTGTCGGTCCGGCCGGATACGAGTCAAGATGCGCGGGCGGCTCTGGAGCAGTTGCGCAATGGCCTTGCACCGCAAGCTCTCGGCTCTGTGCAGTGGGCGGTCGGCGGCGAGACGGCGCAGCAGGTCGACTACGGGCAGCATCAGCGCGACCAGTTGCCTTATGTGATCGCGTTCGTTCTCATCCTGACGCTGCTGATGATGGCCTTCACCTTCCGCAGCCTGGCGATCGCGCTCGTCACGACGCTGCTGAACCTGGCGTCGGTGGCGGCCTGCTTCGGCGTCCTGTCGCTGGTCTTCCAGCACACCTGGGCCGAAGGGCTGCTGGACTTCACCTCACCGGGGTTTGTGGTCTCGTGGATCCCGGTCTTCCTGTTCGTCATCCTGGTCGGGCTGTCGATGGACTATCACGTGTTCGTCCTCGGCCGGATCCGCGAAGGCGTCCGCGCCGGGCTGACGCCGCAGGAGGCGGTCCGCAAGGGGATCACCGAGTCGGCCGGCGTGGTGACGAGCGCGGCGGCCGTGATGGTGTCGGTCTTCGCCGTCTTCGCTTCGCTCGGGATGATCGAGATGAAGCAGATGGGGGTCGGGCTGGCCGTCGCCGTACTGATCGACGCGACCCTGGTCCGGATCGTGATGCTGCCCTCGATCATGGTCCTGCTCGGCCGCAAGGCCTGGTGGCCGAACAAGCTGCACAAGGCCCAGCCGGTGCCTGCCGATGACCGCGAGCTGGTCACGGTCTAGAGAAGCCGGGGCCGGCGAGGTGCAACTCGCCGGCCCCTCCTCCTACTTCAGGTTGTACGCGGCAGTCAGCTTGGTGATCGCCGTGCTGAGGTCACCCGTGAAGGCCAGGTGTTCCGCGTCGGCGGTGAGCTTCGACGTGGCTTCGTCGAGGTTCTGGCCGATCTGGTCCTGGGCGATCCAGCGGGCGCCGGCGACGACGGCATCGTCCTCGTTGGAGGTGTCCACCGTGGTGAGCTGCAGGTACTTGCCGGCCTGGCCGAGTGCGGTCAGAGCGGTCGTTGCCTGTGGCCCGGACCAGTCCTTCACCTTCAGCGCCTGGTCGAGCTGCGCGGCGGCAAGTACGACGTTCGGGTTCGCCGGAGCCCGGCGCAGCAGGTCCCTCCTCGTGTCCGAGACGTTCTCCCGGGCGGCGGCCTGCGTCGTCAGACCCCAGCCGTACGGGTACTGCGGGTCGTAGGCGGCATCCCCGACGTTGATCGGCTGCTGTGCTTCCGACTTCGGCCAGGTGACCGGCAACCGGCCACTGAACGGGCGCTTGCCGAACAGCACGTCGGCGACGCCGGCGCCCTCGGTGCCCGGCAGCCAGGACGCGACCAGTGCGTTGATCTTGCCGAGCTGGTCGGCGACCACCTGCGGCCGGCCGGACACGTCCAGCACGACACACTTCATCGCCGCGCACACCTTGTCCACCGCGGCCTTGTCGGCAGCGGACAGGGCGAGGGTGTGACCGTTGTTGCCGACATCACCGATGCCCTCGGCGTACGGCTTCTCGCCGACGACGACCACACCGACATCGTGTCCGTCCAGGGGAGCCGAGGCGTCCTGGCTGAACGTGGCAGTCGGTGCGACCTGCTTGATCCCGTCGAGGATCGTCGTACCGGTGGTGGTGTTACCGGAGCCGCCCTGCCAGGTGATGCTCCAGCCACCGAGCTGGTTGCCCAGGTCGTTGGCGTTGCTGCCGGCCACGTAGACCTTCGCAGTCGGTGCCAAGGGCAACAGGTTGCCGTCGTTCTTCAGCAGTACCTGCGACTTGGCCGCCGCTTCCCGGCCGACCGCGCGGTTGGCCGGCGAGCCGACCGTACCGAGCCGGGTCTGGTCGGAGTACGGGTGCTCGAAGAGGCCGAGCTTGAACTTCTCGGTCAGGATCCGGCTGACGGCGTCGTCCACCCGAGCCTGCGTGACCCGGCCTGCGGTGACCTCGTCGGTCAGGCCCTGAGTGAAGCCCTGGTAGTTGCTCGGCACCATGATCATGTCGAGGCCGGCGTTGATCGACGTCCGGATGTCGCTCGGGTAGTCACCGGGCAGCTGGTCGATCGCCGCCCAGTCGCTGATCACGAAGCCCTTGAAGCCCAGCTGCTGCTTCAGCGTGCCGTTGATGAGCGCCGCGTCGCCGTGCATCTTCTGCGGACCGCTGATGGTCGCGCCGTTGTCGTCGAGGATCTCGAGGCTCGAGTACGACGGCATCACCGTGCCCACGCCGAGGTCGACCGAGGTCTTGAAGGGCGCGAGGTGGATGTCCTCGAGCTGCTTCTGCGTCACCTTGGTGATGCCCTGGTCGATCTTGTAGCTGCCGGTGCCCGACGACCCGTAAGTCGTACCGCCGTCGCCGACGTAGTGCTTGGCGGTGGCGAGCACGTGCTTGTACTGGCCCAGCTCGCTGCCGTCGGCCTTGCCCTGCATGCCGGTGATGACGCTGGCCATCACGCTCACCAGTGCGGGGTCCTCGCTGTAACCCTCGTACGAACGGCCCCAGCGGTCGTCGCGGACGACGCAGACGCAGGGGGCGAAGTCCCACGGAATGCCGGTCGCCCGGACCTCTGCCGCGGTCACCTCACCGGTCTTCCGCGCGAGTTCCTGGTCGTGGGTCGCGCCGATCCCGATGTTGTGCGGGAGGATCGTCGCGCCGATCACGTTGTTGTGGCCGTGTACCGCGTCGACACCGTAGATCAGCGGCACCTGCAGTCGAGTCGCCTGCGCGTTGAGCTGGAAGCTGTCGATCATCGCGGCCCAGGCGGCGGGAGTGTTCGGCGTCGGCACCGAGCCGCCACCGGACAGCAGCGAGCCGAGCGCGTAGGTCGCGATGTCGGTCTTCGACTTGAGCGCGTTCCGCTCGGCCTGGGTCATCTGGCCGACCTTCTCGGCCAGCGTCATCCGGCTGAGGAGGTCCTGCACTCTGGCCTTCACCGGCAGGTTGGCGTTGAGGTACGGCAGGCCATGGGCGTTGACGACCACCTGCGGCGTGACGGCCGGAGCCTTCGCGCCGGTGACCGTGAGCTC
The DNA here is from genome assembly GCF_010548305.1 of Streptomyces sp. SID13031. Lineage (GTDB taxonomy): Bacteria > Actinomycetota > Actinomycetes > Propionibacteriales > Kribbellaceae > Kribbella. The sequence goes on along the minus strand of NZ_JAAGLV010000020.1, from coordinate 146,075 downwards.
CAGCGGGATGGTTTCGGCCACCTCGGCCGTGGTGTCCCGCTTGGTGATCACCTTGACGACCTGCGATGCGCCCGACGGCGTACCGGCCGGGAAGGTGAAGGCACCGGAGACCGGGCTGTAGTCGCCGGCTCCGGCGCTGCCCGTTCCCGTGCGGTACTCGACCGTGACGGGCTCCTCCAGCGGAACCGCGCCAGTGGTCGCGAGGCTGATCTTGACCTTCGCGGTACCGCCCTCGACGACCGGGTAGACGCCCGCGTCGGTGACGACACTCGCCTTCAGCGCCGGGTCGGCCTTGCCGTAGACCTCGACCTGGTCGATGGCGAACTCACCAGGAGCGCCGCCGGGCATGGTGAAGGCGTAGCCCCACATCTGGGTCAGGTTGAGGATCTGATCGATGCCGCCGACCGGCTGGTAGTCACCGCGGTAGCTGAGCTCGCTGAACGGGATCTCGACCAGGTGCCAGCCTTCCCAGTCGTCGGTGAAGCTCGTGTTCCACAGCTCCGACGCCTCGGCGTTCGCGCCACCGTCCTTGATCTCGAAGAAGATCCGCTTGCCCGAGCCGGGCGGCAGCGGCGCGGTGTTCTGCCCGTACCACCAGAACCGGATGCCCTTGTGGATCGACCAGTTGCCGGGGTTCTGGTCGAAGGTGACGTCATGGCTGAAACCGCCCCAGCCGCTGATGTTGTAGGTGCCGTGCAGCACTTTGCCGCCCACGGGCGCGTCGGCGCGCTCCTGGAGGTCCATCGTGGGCGGGTCGTCGGCGTCACTTCCCCAGCCGAAGATGCCGGCGTTCGGCGGCGAGGCGAACGGCTCGGCCCCCTCGAACGCGGCGAGCACCGTCGGCGCCGGGTCGTCGGCGTTGGCCTGCGCGGCCACTCCGAGCGGCAGCAGCCCCGTCACCAGCGCGGCCACCGTGATCAGCGTCGTACGTCGACTGGGTGGGCGGAATCCAGGCCACCTGGGCATGGGCGACTCCTCAAGTGTTCAGGCGCGTGCCTCACGCACGCGTCGCGCCCGACTCTTCGTCCTGTCCGCCCTCCCGGTCAATACCCCAGCGGTTCCGGAACTAGAGCGCTCTCACTCCGCAAGATGGCCCCGATCCTGCCTAGGCTCTCTGCTACCGACCGGGACCGTCCGCCGCGGTCGCGGGAGGGATTCCGATCGATGGGCACCGCCCCGGGGGACTCGCGCGGCTTCTGGCCGCTGCTGTGCGGATACGCGGTGTCGTCGTACGGCAACTATCTGAATCTGATCGCCCTGGGGCTGTTCAGCTACCACCTGACCGGGAGCGCCTGGGCCACCGGTTTGGTGATGGCGATCCGGCTGGGCGCGGGCTTCGTCACCGGGCTGACGGTCGGCCGGGTGCTGGACAGGGTGAGCCGGCGGCCGTTGCTGATCGGGCTGGACCTGACGCAGGCAGCGGCCATGGTCGCGCTCGTCCTGGTCCCGAGTCTCCCGGTACTGCTCCTGGTCGCGGTCATCCTGGGCGCGGGCAACACCACGTTCGTCGTCGCGCTGCGCAGCGGCGTACCGGAGCTGGTCGGCGCGGACGAGCGGGCCAGGGCGAACGGCCGGCTGGTGACCGCCCGCTCGCTGGCCACCGTTCTGGGGTTCGGGTCGGCCGGCCTGGTCATCGACCTCGGTGGCTACGACGCGGCCTTCCTGCTGAACGCTGGCTCGTTCCTGGTCTCCGCGCTGGCGCTGGCCTTCGTGGCCTGGCCCGAGCCCGAGCCCGGCCCGGCTGCTGAGCCGACTGGAGGTGGGCATCGAGCGGTTTGGCGGATGCTCCCGCCGCTGATCGCCGGCATGGTCGTGGTCCGTGGGCTGGACGCGCTGGCTTCGGCCGGGCACAACGTCGCGCTGCCGATCTTCGCGAGCAGTACCGCGCCCGCTCACCCGGCGACGGTGATGACCGAGTTCATGACCGCCTGGGCGATCGGCAGCCTCGGCGCCCACCAACTGGTCAGCAGACTGGTGAAGAGAATCGATCATCGCGTCTTCGCGGCCGCGACCTGCGTGATGTCGGTCTGCTTCGTGCTCGCCTTCACCGGTCTGCCGGCGGCCGCGCTGATCGCGGTCTGCCTGCTCGCCGGGATCGCCGACGGCGTCACCGAGATCGGTTATGTGTCCACGCTCCAGACCCTGCCCGGTCCGGAGCGGACCCGGATCTTCGGGCTGTCCGCGAGCGTGGAGAACTCCGCCTTCGGTGGCGGGATGGTGGTCGCCGCCGGGCTGCTCGAGGCCTGGCCGGTTCTTCCGGTGGTCGGTGGGTTCCACGGGGTCGCGCTGATCGGCGTACTGATCTTTCTGTTGGTCTCAGTGAGGAGAACATCTGATGGTGAACGCGTCGTCGATCAGTCACGGCCCGGTGCTGGTGCCGACGCCTGATGATCCGTCCGATGTGGTGGGAGCCCTGGTCAGGGCCGCCACCGAGTTCCCTGCGGTGGGGGTGCGGACACCGGTCGGTCTCCGCACCTATCCGGAGCTGCTCGACCAGGCCCGGAGGGTGCTGACCGGGCTGCGCGCCGCGGGGGTGTCCAGCGGCGACGTGGTGATCGTGCAGGGCCTTTCGCTAGAGGAGTTCTTTCCTGCGTTCTGGGGCTGTCTGCTCGGGGGGATCCGGCCGGCAGTGATCAGCGAAGTGGTTTCGGTGGGTTCCCCGGTGCTCGATCGGCTCCGGCACACCTGGCAGTTGCTGGACAGGCCACCGGTCCTCACCGACCGCTCCGGCGCCGCCGTACTGGCGAGTGAGGACTTCGGAGTCCTGGTCGCCGAGGAGTTCACGCTGCTGCCGCCGGCGGCGGACCTCCATCGGCCGGAGCCTGCTGAGGTGGCGCTCCTGATGCTCTCCTCGGGTAGTACCGGCGCACCCAAGGCAGCGGCCCTCACTCATCGCGGGCTGGTGGAGTTCGCCGCCGGGTCGCGGCGGCTGCTCGACCTGCGACCAGGCGAGACGATGCTCAACTGGCTGCCCGTCGATCACAGCGGAGCGCTCCTGCTGTACCACGTCCTGCCGGTGTTCGCCGGGGCTGGCAACATGCACCTGCCGACCGCCGATGTCCTCGCGGATCCCCTTCTCTGGTTGAGGAAAGCGGCGGAGTACGGCGTCGAGCACGCCTGGTCGCCGACGTTCGGGCTGCAGCTCGCGGCCGACGAGTGGGCGGCGCGACCGGACCTCGTTCTCGATCTGAGCCGCGTCCGGTCGCTGCTGTGCGGCGGCGAGCAGATCATCCTGCCTGTGGTCGACAAGTTCTTCGCCGCGACCTCGGGCTCGGGGCTCGGCCGGGACACCTTCCGGCCGGCCTGGGGGATGGCGGAGACCGTCACCGGGATCACCTTCGGGCGGCTGGCCGCTGACGGTGGCGTGGTCCGGGTGCTCACCTCGTCTCTGGCCGGCGAGCTGGTGCCGGCCGGGCCGGAGGTTCCGGACGCGGACTGTACGACGTTCGTCGCGGTCGGCCCGCCGGCGCACGGGGCATCGATCCGGGTGATGGACGACGACGGCGAGGTTCTACCGGAGCTGCGGATCGGGCGCCTGGAGGTCAAGTCGGCCCGCGTCACCCCCGGGTACGTGAACAACGAGCAGGCCACGCTCGCTGCTCGGCCGGACGGCGAGTGGTTCCGGACCGGCGATCTGGCCTTCGTCGCGGGCGGCCAGGTGGTGATCACCGGCCGGGAGGGTGACCGCGTCGTGCTGAACGGGAACACCCTGTTCTGCCACGAGATCGAGGAGGTCGTCAGCGGAGTCGACGGGCTGAGCCTGCGGGGAGTCGGTGCCTGTGGGGTGCCCAATGCGCGGACCGGTACTGAGGATCTGGTGGTGTTCTTCGAGGCTGATCAGGGGGTGCCGGCCGAGGTGGCGCAGGAGATCAAGGCTGCGTTGTTCCGGCGGTTGCGGTTGACGGCGACGCAGGTGGTGCGAGTGCCTGCTGATGAGTTCCCGAGGACGGCGAGCGGGAAGGTCCGCCGGAACGAGCTGCGCGAGCGCTTTCAGGCCGGGCGGTACGACGAGTCGCCCGCTGTGGCGCCCGTGGTCCCTGGGCCTGACACCGTGCCTGGCGCTGGGCCTGGCGGTGGGTTGCGGTTGGGTGAGGTGGCGGGGGAGGTGCGGCGGCTGTTGCAGGAGCTCGTCGAGGTGCCGGTGCGCGATGACGTGCCGCTCTACGAGCTCGGGTTGACCTCGATCAGCGTGGCTCGGCTGCGGTCCGGACTGGCCGCCCGGTTCGGGCTCGACGTACCGGCGACCGTGCCGTTCGAGCATCCGACCGTCGCCGCGTTGGCGGATTGGATCACCGCGGCTGCTCCGGCCGCCGCCACCAGCAAGACCACCCGCGCTGCCGGGAACGAGAACGGGAACGAGGTCGTGGTCGATCGGCGGGTGGCGATCATCGGGCTGGCGGCGCGGTTCCCGGGGGCGCGGACGGTCGACGAGTACTGGGCCAACCTGCTCGGCGGGGTGGACAGCGTCTCCAGCTTCACGGGCGTGAGCGCTCCCGACCAGGTACTGGCCGGCGGCGTCATCGAAGACGCGGACACCTTCGACGCGGAGTTCTTCGGCCTGTCGCCGAAGGAGGCGGCGCTCACCGACCCGGCCCATCGGCAGTTCCTCGAAGTCGCCCACGAGGTGCTGGAACACGGCGGCTGGCCGGGCAGTACGCCGAACCTCAGGATCGGCGTCTACGCAGGGGTAGGGATGAACCTGTACGGGCACCAGGATCGCCTGACCGGTGGCGGTACCGCGGTTGACGACGTTCCGACCGCGATGCAGGCCACCATCGGCGACACCGCGGACTTCCTGGCCACCCGGGTGGCGTACCGGCTCGGGCTGACCGGCCCGGCGATCGGCGTACAGACGGCCTGCTCCACGTCGCTGGTCGCGGTCCATCTCGCCGTCCAGGCGCTGCTCGACTCCGACGCCGATCTCGCCATCGCCGGTGCCGCGGCGGTCCGGCTGCCCCAAGACGCCGGGTATCGGCACGTAGCCGGTTCCATCCTCTCGCCGACCGGGCGCTGCCGTCCGTTCGATGCGGCTGCCGACGGAACTGTCGGCGGTAACGGCGTGGCCGCGGTACTGCTGAAGCGGCTGGACCGGGCCCTTGCCGACGGCGACACCGTGCACGCCGTCATCCTCGGCAGCGCGGTCAACAACGACGGCACCGGCAAGGTCGGCTTCACGGCACCGAGCGTCGGCGGCCAGGCCGAGGTGGTACGCCGCGCGTTGCAGCGAGCGGGCGTCGGACCGGAGACGATCTCGTACGTCGAGGCGCATGGCACCGGTACCGCCCTGGGCGATCCGGTGGAGTTCGCGGCCCTGTCCCGGGTCTTCGGCGAAGGCGCTCCGCGGACTGCCCGCTGCGGGCTCGGGTCGGTCAAGGCGAACATCGGTCACCTGGATTCCTGTGCCGGGATGGCCGGCTTGATCAAAGCGGTGCTGATGCTGCAGCACGGGCAGTTGGTGCCGACCATCAACCTGAACCAGCCGCATCCTGATCTGCGGATCGAGGACAGCCCGTTCGAGCTGATCACGGCGGCGCGCGACTGGCCGTCCACCGGTGTGCCTCGGCGGACAGGGGTCAGTGCTTTCGGAGTCGGCGGTACGAACGCGCATGTGGTGCTCGAGCAACCGCCGATGCGGGTGGCGAGCGGGCGTAGTACCGCGGCTGTGGTCGTGCCTGTTTCGGCTAGGTCGGAGGCCGCGCTGCAGGAGCTGACAGCCTCGCTGCGGGCTCATTTGTCGGAACATCCCGAGCTGGCGGCAGCAGACGTCGCGACCACGATGGCCTTGGGGCGACGTCAGTTCCCGTATCGCTTCGCGGTGACAGGGTCGGATGTGGGCGAATTGGCGGCGGCGCTGGCCGAGCCGTCGCGACAGGCTGCCGGCGGTCCGCTTACGTTCGCGTTCTCGGGTCAGGGGAGTGGCCATCCGGGGATGTCCGACTGGCTGTATCGCACCTTCGCGGCAGCCAGAGCAGTCTTCGACGAGGTCGAACAAGCTGTGGGGGTGCCGGTCGTCGAGACTGGCCGAGTCGGGTCGGCGCAGGTGGCGTTGTTCGCGCATCAGGTGGCGTGGACGCAGGTGTGGCGGTCGGTGGGGGTCGTGCCCGACTTCGTTCTCGGGCACAGCGTCGGGGAGTTCGCGGCGATGGTCGCGGCGGGGGCGCTGTCGGTGACGGACGGTGCGCTGCTCACCGCTCGCCGGGGAGAACTGATGGCCGCCTTGGAGCCAGGCGAGATGGTGGCGGTGAGTGCCGCGCTCGCTGCGGCCGAGCGGATCGCGGTTGAGTGCGGGGTGGAGGTCGCGGCGGTCAACGGGCCTGACCGGCAGGTGTTGTCGGGGGCGAAGGACGCGATGGCGCGGGCGGTCGCCGTACTGGATCGTGAAGGGCTGACCTGGCGGCGGCTGTCGGTGGACCGGGCGTTCCATTCCGCACTGGTCGATCCGGTGCTCGAACCGCTGCGGGAGTACGCCGGGAAGCTGTCCTTCGGGCCGCTGCGGACACCGTTCGTCAGCGCAGTGGACGGGACTGTCCTGTCCGGTGTGGACGAGTGGTACCTGGCGGAGCACGCGCGGCGGCCGGTCCGATTCGATCTGGCCGTTGCTGCTGTGGCGGAGCGCGGGGGCGGGCGGTTCCTCGAGATTGGCCCGGACACGGTACTGACCGCGCTGGGCCGGCGCGCGCTCCCCGGCAGCGAGTGGACCGCCAGCCGTCGCCGGGGATCGGAGGATCAATTCACAGACGCCCTCGCAACGATGTACCGAGCCGGCGCAGACATCGACTGGTCACCGGTATCCACCGGCCGGCGCATCCCACTACCGGGCCATCCACTGGCAAGACTCCACATCCCCTCACTTGGCGCGCCACTGGCCGTTGCCGAGCCGCCAACTGCTGCTGAGGGGCCGGCTGTTGCTGTGGGCCCGACTGCTGCCGTGGCGTTACTGAATGTCGCGGTGCTGGATCGCGTCCGCGAGCTGGTGGCACCGTCGTTGGGGATGGCCGCCGACGAGATCCGGGCCGACGTCTCGTTCGTCAGCCTCGGCGCCGACTCGCTGTCGCTGATGAGGCTGGTCGGCGAACTGAAGGAGACCTTCGGCATCACCATCGGCGTCCGCCGCCTCTTCGAAGACACCGACACCCCAGCCAAACTCGCCACCCTGCTCACCAACTCAGCCACCCCATCACCGCAGCAACCCCCGCAACCGCAGCAGTCTCCACAACCGCTGCAACCGGTGCTGGAGCAGCAGTCCCCGCCGGCGGGCTTGCCGGAGCTGATCGATCGGCAACTCCGCCTGGCCGAACGCATGGTCGACCGAGTCTCCAACCTGATGTCCGAACAACTGGCCCTCCTCAACAACACCCCCACGCCCACCCCTCCAGCGCCCCCTGTGCCGCAGGCGGACCTCGCGCCGCAGGCGAGCCTCGTGCAGCAGGCGCCTCTGACGTCCGCACCCGCACCCGCCCTCGTCCCCAGCGCGGAGGCGGGCTCCCTTCCCATCGCCGGTTCAGTGGTGGGTGGGAGGCGGCGCTGCGACTTCAGTTTGTACTTTTTCGGGGACTACCCCGACTCGGCTGCGCAGGACAAGTACGGGCTGATTCTGGAAGCGACGGAGTTTGCCGACCAGCGCGGGTTCCATACCGTCTGGTTGCCTGAGCGGCACTTTCACTCGTTTGGGGCGTTGTTTCCCAACCCGTCGGTGCTGGCTGCGGCGCTCGCTACCAGGACCGAGCGGATCAGGCTGCATGCCGGGTCGGTGGTGCTTCCGTTGCATCACCCGATCAGGGTGGCCGAGGAGTGGTCCGTGGTCGACAACCTGTCGGGCGGCCGGGCCGGTATCTGTGTGGCGAGCGGCTGGCACGCGCGGGATTTCGTGCTTGCCCCAGGCAACTATGGCAAGCATCGCGAGGAGATGTACGACCGGCTGGACACCGTGCGCAAACTGTGGGCCGGCGAAGAGCTCCAAGCCACCGCGGGTGACGGCACCCCCACCGAAGTACGGCTGTATCCCCGTCCGCTACAGGAGCAGCCGCCGTTGTTCGCCGCGGTGGTCGGCAATCCGGAGTCGTACAAACTCGCCGCCCGCAACGACATCGGCGTGGTCACCAACCTGATGGCGCAGTCGGTCGAGGACCTGGCCGCCAACATCGCGCTGTACCGGGCGACCCGCGCCGAGCACGGCCTCGACCCCGACGCCGGGCGGGTGGTGGTACTCCTGCACACCTACGTCGGTGACGACCTGGAGACGGTCCGGGCCCAGGCATACAAGCCGTTCTGCGACTACCTACGCTCGTCGCTGTCCTTGTTCGGCCAGGTGACCAACAGCCTCGGCTTCCAGATCGACCTCGAGAACACCCCGGAAGACGACGTCGACTTCCTGCTCGGCCAGGCGTACCAGCGCTATTGCGAGTCCCGCGCGCTGATCGGTACGGCGGACAGCTGCGCCCCGATCATCGAGTCGGTCCTCGCGGCCGGCGCCGACGAACTCGCTTGCTTCGTCGACTTCGGCCTGACACCGGAGCAGGTGATGCGAAGCCTGACAGCCGTCGATGCACTCCGCGAGCAGTACAGCACCCCCGCAGAAGCAGATCACGGGCGCCCGTTGACCCCGGCAGAGCGGCGGATCTGGTTCCTCGAGCAGCTCAGCCCCGGCGGTAACACGTACCACGAGCCGAAGGCGATCGAGCTGCGCGGCCCCCTGAACACCGAGGCCCTGCAAGGCGCTCTGCAGAAGGTGATCGACCGGCATCCGGCGCTCCGCACGACGTTCCGCGAGATCGAGGGGGAACCGCGCGCGTTCGTCAGCGACCACCAGCCGGTCGAGTGCCCGGTGGTGGATGCACCGGACGGCACCCTCGAAACAGTCCTGTACGACGTACGACTGGGCGAACTGGAGCTGACCAACGGATCGTTGCTCAGGGCAAGGTTGGTGAGGTTCTCCAGTGACCACCATGTCCTGCTGCTGGTCGCGCACCACATCATCTTCGACGCCTCCTCGACGCCCGTCGTCGCCGGTGACCTCGGCGCCTACTACCGCGCCTGGCCGGAGGACCCGGCCCTTCCAGCCACCTCCGACGGCATCGAGTTCGCCCAGGCGCCGGCCGACGCAGCGGTGGACTTCTGGGTCAAGCAGCTCTCCGGTGCGGAGGAGTTGCAGCTGCCCACCGACCGGCCGCGACCCCGCCGGCGCAGTGGTTCGGGAAGATCCGTGACGTATGACTTCGACGGCCGGCTGGTCGAGCGGATCACCTCGTTCGCCGGGCAGGCGGGCCTCACGGTCTTCAGTACTCTGCTGGCCGGATTCGGAGTCGTCCTGGCCAGGTTCAGTGGGCAGCGGGACTTCATCGTCGGGACCGGCGTCTCGTCGCGCGGCAAGCTGGCCCGCGATGCGGTGGGGATGTTCATCGACACGCTTCCACTGCGCGTCGTAGTACCGCAGGATGCCGACTTCGCCGGGTTCGCGCGCGAACTGGGGCTGTCGGTGATGGATGCCGTCGACCATCGCGAACTGCCGTTCGACCAGCTCGTCGCGGCGGTCAACCCGCCGCGCGTCGCCGGGCGCAACCCGCTGTTCGGTGTGGCCGTCGAGTTCGAGAACGGCGCCGGGCAGGTCTCCTTCGCGCCCCCCACGGTGGCGGCCACTCTGCTCGACCTGCCGAGCGAGCGAGCCCCGCTCGACCTGGTGCTGTACCTGACCGCTCGCCCCGATGGTCTGAGTTGCGTCGTCGAGTACGACCTTGAGCTGTTCGATGAGGCGACCATCGTGCGCCTGCTGGGCTATCTGGAGCTGACCCTCGACCTGGGCACTGCCGGTCCGGCCGTCACGCTGCCGGAACTGGCGGCCCTCACTCCGGAGGACACGACACGGCTGACCGAGCTGGAAGGCGAGCCAGGCGGGCAACCACTCCACTGCCTGCACGAACTGGTCGAGCAGCAGGTCGACCTGACCCCGGCCGCGGTCGCGCTCAAAGGCGCGTTCGGCGAACTGACGTACGCCGAGCTGGATCACCGTGCCAACCGGATCGCCGCCGAACTCATCTCCCGTGGTGTCCGAAGCGGTGAGCTGGTCGCGATCTGCCTGCCGCGTGGTCACGAGCAGATCGCCGCCGTGCTGGGCGTTCTCAAGAGCGGCGCCGGGTTCCTGCCGCTGGACTCCGGCGTACCGGTGGAGCGGCTGCGGTTCCTCCTCGACGACTCGGCTGCCGTCCAGCTCATCACGGCCCAAGGGATGCCCGATCTCGGCGCGCGGTCACACCTGTGGGTCGAGCAACTCGGCGACGGTCCAGCTGGACGACCGGCGATAGCGGTCGCGCCGGATGATCTGGCCTACTGCATCTACACCTCCGGCTCGACCGGTACTCCGAAGGGCGTGCTCGTCCCGCACCGGGGCACTGCCAACTACGTGCTCCAGTATCTCGCCACCCACCCGGCGACGGACGGGCTGCAGTGGGCGTCACCGATGTTCGATGGCAGCCTGCACGAGATCTTCACGACGTTGGCGGCCGGCCGTGCCCTGGTACTGATCGAGGACCGGGCGCGCTACGACTTCGGCGTACTGGCCGAGGAGCTCCGCCGCCACCAGGTGGAGCGGATCGCGCTCCCGTTCAGTGCTGTCCGTGCGCTGCTGGCAACCAAGCCGTCGTTGCCGTCCCTGCGCGAGATCTACGCTGCCGGGGAAGCGGCCACGCCGGGCGCCGTCGAGCACGAGTTCCTTGCCGCGCATCCGAACTGCGTTCTCTACAACGGTTATGGGCCGACCGAGGCTTCCATCGGAGTGACCGAGCACCGGCTGGCGGCAGGTGAGACCGCGCCGCCGATCGGCCGGCCGATCCCGGGCGTCCGGCTCCGGTTGCTCGACCCGGACCGTCGTCCGGTCCCGCTCGGTGCGCTCGGCGAGATCTGCGTCGAGGGCGTCTGCGTGACCGGCGGCTACCTGAACCGGCCGGTGGAGACGGCGGCGGCGTTCTTCGCGCCGGGCTGGTACGCCACCGGCGACCTCGGGCGCTGGCGGGCGGACGGCTCGCTGGAGTTCCATCGGCGCCGCGATGACCAGGTCCAGATCCGCGGTGTCCGGATCGAACCGGGGGAGATCCGCGAAGCCGTCCTCGGCCACCCTGGCGCGACCGATGCCGCTGTGGTCGTGAACGACGGCGAGCTGGTCGGCTATGTGGTCGGCCCGGTGGACTTCACTGAGCTGACCGACGCACTGGCGACGCGACTACCGCAGTACTCGGTACCGCGACGATGGGTCCGGCTGGGCCGGCTGCCGTTGACCACCACAGGCAAGCTGGACCGGGCCGCGCTGCCGGCGCCCGACGGTCCACAGCGCAGCGGTGCACCGGTGGGCCGGACTGAACAGGTCCTGTACGACGTATGGCGGGACGTCCTCGAGGTGACCGACCTCGGCGTCGACGACTCGTTCTTCGAACTGGGCGGGCACTCCCTGCTGGCCGTCCGGCTGCTCAGCCAGATCCACGCGGCGACCGGGGCAGAGCTCACCTTGACGAGGTTCTTCCGCGCTCCGACCATCCGCGCCCTGGCCGCCGAGGTCGACGGCACCGCCGGGATCGATCGCACAGCCGGGATCGGGGCCACCGCACCGGCGACCTTCGCGCAGCAGCGCGCGCTTGGCCGCCATCTGGCCCGGGCCGACGCGTCCATCTACAACGGAATCACTCGGGTCGACGTGCGTACAGATCTTGACCCGGTGCGCCTGCGAACAGCTCTGGAGACGTTGGTAGCGCGCCATTCCGCCTTGCGTACCAGGGTTTTCGAGGATCGCCAGGAAGTACTGGGGTCCGTCCCGATCGATCTCCCGATCACCGATCTGCCCGACGACGAGTCCCGGCTCCACGAGTGGTGTGTGGCCGTGGCTCAGCCTGCCCTGGATCCCGCCGAGGCTCCGCTGTGGCGGGTCCGCCTCGGCAAGGTCTCGCCTCAGCACTGGGTGTTCGTGATCGTCGTCCATCACCTGATCTACGACGGCTGGTCCGCCCGGCTGTTCTGGCAGGAGCTGTCAGCCCTGTACTCCGGTGCCGAGCTGCCCCCGCCGTCCGGTCAGTTCAGCGACTACGCCCACTGGGAGCGTGCCAGCCTCACCGGCCGGACGAGGACCGAGCTGGAGGGCTTCTGGCGGACCGAGCTGGCCGGTGCGTCACTCCGTCCCGACCTGCCGATCGACTACCCGCGACCCGACGTCCTGTCCGGACAGGGATCCACCCACCACGTGGACCTACCGCCGGAACTCGGCGAGCGGATCAGGTCCGCCGCGGCCGAGGCCAGGACCACGCCGTACGTCGTGATCGCGGCTGGGTTTGCTCGCTGGCTGGGTGAACTCTGCGGGCACGACGAAGTGGTGCTGCCGGTTTCCAGCGCGCGCCGTAGCCGCCCGGAACACGACGGCGTCATCGGCTACCTCGGTGAGGCCGTCCTGGTCCGAGTCCGATTGACGGCAGCGGACCTCCTGGCGGAGACGGCGAAGGCGCTGTACTCCGCACTGGACCATGAGGCCCTGCCGCTGGCCGAGGTCGTCCGCTGCGCCCTGCCGGGTCAGGCGAGCTTGCCCTACCCGGCAGTGCTCTTCACGGTCATCAACGGGCCGCGGTCCACGCTGACTCTGCCGACAGGTGAGTTCCCCGCCCGCGGGATCGCCGTACCGGGGCAGGCCCGTACCGAGCTCTATGTCGTCTTCACCCTGACCGAGGAGGAGTTCACGCTCGACATCGAGTACGCCACGGACCTGTTCACCCCCACCACGATCGCCGGCTGGGCGGCCGCCTTGACCGCCCAACTCGGCTACGCCCCGAGCGTGGCCGACGCGATCACCTGAGGACGCGGTTGTGGTCGCCGCCAGTGATCAACGGGGTGGCCTCGGTGAACAGTTGGACGAACTTGGCCGGGTGGATGGGGATTCCCCTCGTTGTCGGATGAAGGTCTGGACAGTGTCTTGCTGGTGGGTCACGGTGGTCCGAAGTTGTGTAAGGCAAGGGGAGGAACACTATGAGAAGGTCGACGCATCTGGTCGGCAGTTTGTTGCTGATCGTTCCGGCATTGGTTGCCGCGGCGGTCGTACAACCTGCCGCCGCCGCGCCTGTTGCGGCCCAGCCGTCCAAGATTCCGACGTTGTTGCGGGACAGCGCGGCACTCGCCGCCGCGGCATCGAAGGCGAAGGTCAGTACGGCCTCGCCCGAGGCACGGTCGCTCGGTATCAACAGCAGCGGGCGGATCGGCGTACAGGTCTACGCCGCTTCTCCGGTCACGGCTCAGCAGGAGGCTTCACTGACGTCGCTGGGGGTGTCGGTGCTGAAGAACACCGCCGACTTCCAGGCGGTACCGGGTGCTGACCTGCCGACGACCGGGCTGCTGTCCACGACGGTTCCGTACGACAAGCTCGACGCGGTCGCTGCCCTCGGGTGGGTGAGCGCGCTGCGGCCGTCGCTGCGGCCGGCCGTCGACGTCGGTCCGATCAACGCCGAGAGCGTTCCGCTGCACAAGGCGGACAAGGCGCAGGCCCGCGGGCTGACCGGCAAGGGGCAGAAGATCGGCGCCATCTCCGGTGACGTCGACCACCTTGCCGAGTCGATCGCGCAGGGGGAGCTGCCGGCCGACGTACAGGTGCTGCGGCAGGCGCCGACGTACGAGGACGACGAGGGCACCGCGATGCTCGAGATCATCCACGACATCGCACCGCAGGCGAAGCTCGCCTATGCCAGCACCCGGGACACCACCGCGGAGTACGTCGAGGCGTTCCACGTGCTCGCCAACGCGGGCGTCACGATGATCGCCGAGGACATCGCGCTGGACGACGACCCCGCGTTCCAGCAGGGCATCGGCGCGGCCACCGCTGAGGGCCTCGCCGCGCACGGCATCTGGGTCAGTTCGTCGGCCGGCAACCTCGGTGGCCGGCATGCACCGCGAGTCACCGCGACCGGTACCGGCGCTGGTGCGGACGGCGCCGTCGGGCCCTTCACCGGTTGCCCGAACGCGGTGGACAACGTGGTGAAGCTGCGCGGCGAGGACACGACGTACGACCTCAACCTGTTGCCCGGTGCGACGGTCATGCCGACGCTGCAGTGGAGTGAGCCGCGGGCCGTGTTCCCGACCGCTGGTCAGGGCGGATTCACCGACCTCAACCTGTACCTGATGGATGCCACCGGCACCAAGTGCCTTGCGGCCAGCAACGCGGTCCAGGCTGATGGGGTCGGCGACACCATCGAGCAGTTCATCTACGAGAACACGACCGGGGTGGCGCAGCCCGCCAAGCTCGTCGTCGACGTCCAGGGCACCTCGTCGGCCAAGAAGGCGCCGGTGCTCGACCTGCGCTGGCGCGCACTGTCGGCCGGCGTCCAGACGATCGACCCGCCGGAGCGGGCCGGTTCGATGAACCCGGACTCGAACTACCTCGGCTTCGCGACCAGCGCGGGCGCGGTCAACGCGAGCCTGTCGGTCGACCCGAAGGCGATCGCGCTGGAGGCGTTCAGCGCGGCCGGCCCGATCCAGATCATCACCACCACGCGCTGCGCGGGCGGCAAGCCCGGCCCGTGCAAGGGCACCAGCGGCCCGTCCTCACGCAGCTTCCCGGCGCCATACTGGGTCGCCTCGGACGGCGTCTCGGTCAGTGGCGTAGGCCCGTTCGGCTCAGGCACCTGCCCAACCGCGGTCCAAGGCCAATGCCGCTTCTTCGGTACTTCCGCCTCGGCCCCGTCCGCCGCGGGAGTGGCCGCGCTGACCCGGCAGGAGTTCGGCGGCCGCCTCCATCCCGTCCTACTCAACGCCGTCCTCGCAGCCCGAGCCGTCAAACGAGACGGAGCCGCCTTCGGAGCGGGGGTCCTGAGCGCCCGCTGATTCCTCCCCACGCAGGCTCCTCCGTCGCCACTTGACGGAGGAGCCCGCCGGCCCGCCCACCCGGCCCTCAAGTCGCAGCCCCGACGGCCCACTTAGTGCACGACCTGAGCGTTTTGAAGCCGGCGATCCACTCAGGTGGTGCACAAAGTCGCCAACCCGACACCCCAGAGGCGGCCGGCTCGCACCCGAGGGGCGACGGAGCTGCGGGGGATTCAGAAGGTGGGGTGGGGTTATTCAGTGGTTATTCAGTAGGTGAGGTGCTGGACCATTCCGGCATCGCACCGGTTGGATGGAGGTATGACTACACGGTTCGGAATGTTCGTTCCACAAGGGTGGAAGATGGATCTGGCGGGGTTCAGCGACCCCGTCGAGCAGTGGGAGGCGATGACTGATGTCGCCAAGAAGGCCGATGAGGGGTCCTGGGACTCGATCTGGTTGTTCGACCACTTTCATACGGTGCCGGAGCCGAGTACCGAGAGCACCTTCGAGTGCTGGACCACCACCGCGGCGCTGGCCCGGGACACCAAGCGGGTGAACATCGGGCAGATGGTCGGCTGCAACGGCTACCGCAACCCTGCGCTCTACGCCAAGATCGCGTCGACCGTCGACGTCGCCAGCCACGGTCGCCTGTACGCCGGCCTGGGAGCTGGCTGGTACGAGCACGAGTGGAAGGCCTATGGCTACGAGTGGCCTGAGCTCAAGGAGCGGATGGGCGCGTTCCGCGAGGCCACCGAGATCATCTACAAGATGTGGACCGAGGACGAGCCCGTCTTCAACGGCAAGTACTACTCGATCGACAAGCCGATCAACGAGCCGAAGGGCGTCCGCAAGCCGCACCCGAGCCTCTGGATCGGTGGTGGCGGCCCGAACGTCACACTGAAGCTGGTCGCCAAGTACGCCGACGCGGCCAACATCGGCGGCGGCAACCCCGAGGTGATCAAGGAGAAGGCGGCGATCCTGAAGGGTCACTGCGACGCGATCGGCCGTGACTACGACGAGATCATCAAGTCGACCGGGATCAATGCGTTCCCGATCGACGCCGGTGACGACCCGGACAAGGCCACCCAGAAGGCGCTCGGCCCGATGGACCGGGAGCGCTTCAACCGCGACAACCTGATCGGCACCGAGGACCAGATCGCCGACAAGGTGGAGGCTGCGCTCGAGGCCGGCGCCGACTACGTGATCTTCTACGTGCCTGGTGTCGCCTACGACCTCGACCTGGTCGACCGGATGGAACGGATCACCAAGCGCTTCGCCTGATCCGCGCGACAACGGAGAGATTCTCAAATAGGTGGGTGACCACGCATCAGGCGGCAGCGCAGCGATGACTACTCGGTGGTGAGGGTGTAGAGGGTGGCGGAGCCGAGGGAGGTCGGGGTGAAGGTGGTGGTGATCCAGGTGGTGATTTCGGTGGAGAGGTTGTTGCTGGAGCGGCCGGAGCCGTTCTCCTCGCTGCCGCCGGCAACGAAGTAGGCGATCTCGCCGCGGGCTACGTACTGCTGAAACTCCGCCAAGGTGGGTGCGGGGTCGTTGCCGGAGAAGCCGCCGATGCCGATGACGGGTCGTCCGCTGGCGAGTGCGAGGGGAGCGGCCGACTGGGCACCGCTGGTTGCCGCGGCCCACTTGGTGGTTGTGGACCGGAGTACTGCGATCAGCTCGGCGGGCGGAACCGCGGACTTGGCGGCCGCGATCTTCTCGAGGTTCGGATCGAGTCCGGGTGGGCCTGCGACCGGGTCGTTGCCTACATGTGGTGCGCCGGCCGTCGCCACTGAGTAGACCGAGGTGGCGAGAAACGCAGTCGCCAGTGCTGTCACCAGCCCGATCCGCAGGGTTCGTCCGCCGGTCAGGAAGGCGATCATCGCGACGACGGTGCAGGCCGCGATGGTGTAGCGAAGCTCTGGGTGCCATTCGGGGGTACGGGCGAGGAGCACGTAGCCCCAGGCGCCGGTGGTGAAGGTGAGGGCGGCAAGTCCGTATCTGCCGGTTGCGGTGGTTCGGCGGTTCCACAGGTCGCGGGCGGTGACGGCGATGATCGCAGCGATGGCCGGCGCCAGAGCGACCGTGTAATAGGTGTGGAACTTGCCGGTCATGCCGGTGAAGACGCCTGCGGAGACGACCAGCCAACCGCCCCACAGCAGCAGCGAGCCGCGAAGGCGGTTGTCCCGGGGGGAGCGGCCGGCCAGGACCAGACCGAGTACGAGCGCGAGCAGCGCGGTCGGCAGCAACCAGGACGCCTGGGGGCCGACAACGGAGTCGAAGAGCCGCCAAAGCGTGGCAGCCGGGTCGTTGCCGCCGCCACCCGCCCCCGCGCCACCCGCCCCTGCACCGCCCGACCCCGCACCGCCGTCGTTCGAGCCGCCGACGAGGCGGCCGAGGCCGTTGTAGCCGAGAGCTAGTTCGAGGGCGCTGTCGCCTACCGATCCGCCGATGTAGGGGCGCGCGGACGCAGGCCAGACGGAGACCAGCGCGATCCACCAGCCGGCCGACACGATCACTGCACCGCCGGCAGCAGCAATCTGCAGAACCCGTCGGCGCAACGGTGTCGGGGCCAGCAACAAATAGACGAGGACGAAGGCCGGCAGTACCAGGAACGCCTGCAGCATCTTGGTGAGGAAGCCGAATCCCACGGCTACGCCGGCAAGCAGCAGCCACGTGGTACGAGCGGATTCGCAGGCACGCACCATGCAGTACGCCGCTGTGACCAGCAGCAGTACCAGGAGAGCGTCGGGGTTGTTGAAGCGGAACATCAGCACGGCGACCGGGGTCAGCGCGAACATGCCCCCGGCAAGCAAGCCCGCTGTGGCCCCGTGCCAGCGCCGTACGGTCAGATAGAGCAGGGCGACGGAGGCGACGCCCATCAGGGTTTGCGGGACGAGCATGCTCCACGAGCTGAAACCAAAGATCCGCGCGGACAGGCCCATCACCCACAGGGACGCCGGAGGCTTGTCGACGGTGATCACGTTGCCCGCGTCCAGTGATCCGAAGAACAGCGCCTCCCAGCTCTGGCTGCCCGCCTGTACCGCGGCCGCGTAGTACTCGTTGGCGGTGCCGGACGCGCCGAGCTGCCACAGGTACAGGACCGCGGTGCCGAGCAGCAGTGCGGCGAGCGCGGGCTTCTCGATCCGACGGGGCTTGCCGCCGACTTTCGGTACGTCGGTGAGCAGCGTCGTCATACAGAGCCTCCAGGTCGCTGTGGACTGTCGCCCCAGCGTCCCGGCAAAGATTGTGGCTGGCTTAAGAAGTCGCACCTTCAAGTGCTGGGCCACGACCCTTGAGCTGCAGCAAACTGAGAAATTCTCAAGTAAGCGCTTGACCACAGTAAAAGGCGACGCCACGAAACCGGGGGGAGTAGTTCCGTGGCGTCGCCAGAGGCGCGCCTAGGGAGGGGTGGGGCTGGCGCGCCGGTCAGGATGCTCAGTTCCCGAGGATTCCTCCCCCGAGAAGTCCGAGCAGACCCAGCAGTGAGAGCAGATTGCGGATCACCTGATCGACGGCCTTGACGCCGCCGGTCTGGAACGCGGTCACGCAGTTCTGCAACTGCTGCTGGGTCGGATGGGTGATCGTCACCTTCGACAGCTCCGACTGGCAGTAGGTGGTCGCCCTGGTCAGCTCGGTCAGCGTGCTGCCGACCGTGCCGACGATCAGGCCGACCGACGTCTGCAGCTTCGCCACCACCGGCGGCACGGCCGGTGGCTTGGTCGTCGGAGGTTTGCTGGTCGGCGGAGTGCTGGGCTTGGACGTCGGCGGCTTCGTCGTACCGGGCGGGGTGCCCGGCTCGGTCGTCGGTGGCCGCTTGGTCGGGCTGGTCGTCGGCTTGCCGTCGCCGCCCTGGAGCTCGGTCGGCGTCGGGGTCGGCTTGACGCCACCTGGGTACGTCGGCAGGTCGACCGCCTGCGGCAGGTTGTCGTCCGCCGGGGCGTCGATGTTCGGGTCGTCGACCTGGCCACCGGCCCGGTCGATGCCCTGGCCGTCGGTCTCGGTGCCGTTGTCGACGGCGATCCAGCTGCCACCCGCGTACGCCTTGGCGATGCTGACCACCAGGTCGACGTACTGCTGGGAGTGGTTGTAGCGCAGGACGGCCGCGTTCAGGTCGGAGGCCTTCGACAGGTTGCCGGTGCCCGAGCACAGGTAGACGGCGGTCGACATCGCCGCGTCGTCGATGTCCTGCGGGTTCTTCACCCCGTCGCCGTCACCGTCGACGCCCATCAGCTGCCAGGTCTGCGGGATGAACTGCATCGGCCCGACCGCCCGGTCGTAGGCGGCGTCGCCGTCGAGCTTGCCGCCGTCGGTGTCGGTGATCCGGGCCGTGCTCGAGCCGTCCAGCCGGGGACCGAGAATGCCCGGCGTGGCCACCCCGTTCGTCATCAGCGAGTTGCCGCCGAAACGTCCGTGGTTCGACTCGACCCGGCCGATCGCGGCCACCAGTGTCCATGGCAGCTGACAGGTCGGATCAGCCTGTGCCAGCACCTGTTGTGCGCGCGAGTAGGCCTTCAGTGCGGCATTGGGAATACCGTTGCGGGACAGGCCGGAGACCACCTGGGTCGGCTGCTCACCGGGATCGACGCCGTTGCCGACCAGACCGGGCACGGCGATGTTGGCCGGGTCCCCGATCGGTTGCACCGGTACGACGACCGGGCTGTTCTTCGCTACTCCCTGATCCAGCGCCGCCGTCGCGACCGCCGGGTCGTCGGTGGCACTGACGGTGAACGCGCTCGCGAACAACGCCAGCGGGATCAGCGGCGCCACCTGACGCCACCCGCTCCCGCCCATGGCGCGACGCTTGCCCTTCGCCATCGATGATCCCCTCCGTGACTCATCGACCTGCCCCGCCCCACGCTGCGGACAAATCTTCTGGCCGAGTTGGTGATACCCCGTGCCGGCCACCGTCTGTCATTGGTCTAACGCCCGTCCCCGTGCGTGGGTTACGAGGGAGGCGCAGAGAGTGCACAGCCGGTCACCGGGTACCCATACTGGCGCGTAACAACGCACCTGTGAACCCCCTGGAGACTCCTTACTGGCAGAACCACCCGATGAGAGCGCGGTCCCCGCCCACCCGGCGCACTGGTCTGTCGGGGAGAATGGCGGCCGTGCCCGACCACACTGAGCTCTCCGCCGCTTTGTTCGACCGAGCCTCCGCCGTCACGCCGGGCGGGGTGAACTCCCCGGTCCGCGCCTTCCGCGCCGTCGGCGGGACTCCGCGCTTCATGGCCTCCGGTGACGGATGTCACATCACCGACGTCGACGGCAACACCTACGTCGACCTGGTCTGCTCCTGGGGACCGATGCTGCTCGGTCATGCGCACCCGGAGGTGACGGCGGCCGTCCAGGCAGCGGTCAGCCGCGGTACGTCGTACGGGACGCCGACCCAGCCCGAGGTCGAGCTGGGCGAGGAGATCGTGGCCCGGACGCCGGTGGACAAGGTGCGGCTGGTCTCCTCCGGTACCGAGGCCACCATGTCGGCGCTGCGGCTGGCCCGCGGCGCGACCGGCCGGGCGAAGATCGTGAAGTTCGCCGGCTGCTACCACGGTCACGTCGACGCGCTGCTGGCCCAGGCGGGCTCCGGGGTCATCACCCTCGGCATCCCCGGTACGCCGGGTGTCACCGAGGCGACCACGGCCGACACGATCGTGCTTCCGTACAACGACCAAGCGGCCGTGACCGAGGCGTTCGCGCAGTACGGCGACCAGATCGCCGCCGTGATCACCGAGGCCTCGCCGGGCAACATGGGCGTCGTCCCGCCGCTCGGCAACTTCAACGCGTTCCTTGCCAGGACCTGTAAGGACAACGGCGCGCTGTTCATCTCCGACGAGGTGATGACCGGCTTCCGGATCACCAGATCAGGCTGGTACGGCGTGGACGGCGTCGTGCCGGACCTGATGACGTTCGGCAAGGTGATGGGTGGCGGCTTCCCGGCGGCGGCGTTCGGCGGCCGGGCCGACCTGATGAGCCAGCTGGCTCCCGAGGGCTCGGTGTACCAGGCCGGAACCCTGTCCGGGAACCCGATCGCCACCACTGCCGGTCTGACCACGCTGCGACTGGCGACCGACGAGGTCTACGCCAAGCTCGACGAGACGGCGAACACCCTCCAGCGGCTGGCCGCGACGGCGCTGGACAAGGAAGGTGTGCCGTACGTCATCCAGAACGCCGGGAACCTCTTCAGCGTCTTCTTCGTGGAGTCCTCGGAAGGTACGGGACAGATCCGGGACTTCGCCGGGGCCGGTGCCCAGGTGCTGCCCAGGTTCGCCGCGTTCTTCCATGCCATGCTGGACGCCGGTGTCTACCTGCCGCCGAGCGCCTTCGAGGCCTGGTTCGTGAGCGCCGCCATCGATGACGACGCGCTGGCCAAGGTCGAGACCGCACTGGCGTCGGCCGCGCGCGCCGCCGCGGCTGTAGAGAACTGAAGGGTAGGGCTCGGTGACCGAAACGACGGTCGTGCACCTGATGCGTCACGGCGAGGTGCACAACCCGACCGGCGTGCTGTACGGCCGGATCCCCGATTTCCACCTGTCCGAGCTCGGCCGCAAGATGGCCGACCGGGTCGCCGAGCACGTGGCCGGCCGCGACATCGTGCACCTGGTCAGCTCGCCGCTGGAGCGCGCGCAGGAGACGATGGAGCCGATCGCCCAGGTGTTCGGGCTGACCCCGGACATCGACGAGCGGGTGATCGAGGCGGCGAACCTGTTCGAGGGCAAGAAGTTCGGTGTCGGCGACGGCGCGCTGCGGCAACCGAGTGCCTGGTGGCTGCTGCGGAACCCGTGGAAGCCGTCCTGGGGTGAGCCCTACAGCCAGCTGGTCCGCCGGATGCGCGACGCGATCGAGACCGCCCGGCAGAAGGCCGCCGGGCACGAGGCGCTGATCGTGTCGCACCAGCTGCCGATCTGGATCGTCCGGTCCGCGATCGAGAACCGCCGGATGCTGCACGACCCGCGCAAGCGGCAGTGCAGCCTGGCCAGCCTGACCTCGTTCACCTTCCACGGCGACTCGATCGTCTCGGTCGGCTACGCCGAACCAGCCAAGGACCTGCTGCCGGTCAAGAACCCCAAGAAGTTCGCCGGCGGCGCGTGATGCGATTCGTCCGTACTACGGCTGCCGCGGTCACTGTGCTCCTGGCCGCGACGGCCTGCAGCTCGGGGCAGGACGTGAAGGACAGCCGGCAGGGCCAGACGGGATTCGTCAGTGGTAGCGGCCGGGTCTCCAGCTTCGCGCCCGCCGACCGGGAGAAGGCGCCCGACTTCGGCGGCACCACGCTCGACGGTAAGAAGTGGAACTCCACCGACGCGGCCGGCAAGGTCACGGTGATCAATGTCTGGGGATCGTGGTGCGGTCCGTGCCGCGAGGAGGCGCCGGACCTGAGCGACGCGGCCAAGGAGCTCGGGGCGAGCGTGCAGTTCATCGGGCTGAACGTCCGCGATCTCGACCCGGCACCGCCGCTCAAGTTCGTCGAGGCGTTCGGGGTGACGTATCCGAGCGTCTACGACCCGTCCGGCAAGCTGCTGCTGAAGTTCCGCGGCCAGATCTCGCCCAGCTCGATCCCGTCGACGCTGGTGCTCGACAAGCAGGGCAGAGTGGCCTCCAGGGTGCTCGGTCCGCTGACGAAGCAGACCCTGCTCGGTATGGTGAAGGACGCGAGTTGACCTGTGGGTGAGTGGTTCGCCCAGTCGATGACTGGCTCGATGCTGGTGGCACTGCCGATCGCGGTGCTGGCCGGTGCGATCTCGTTCTTCTCACCCTGCGTGGTCCCGCTGTTACCGGGCTACCTCTCCTACGTGACCGGGCTGTCCGCGGCCGAGCTCGGCTCCGAGCGGCGGGGCCGGATGCTGGCCGGGACGAGCTTGTTCGTGGCGGGTTTCTCCGCCGTGTTCATCCTGACCGGTGTGCTGTTCGGTGCCGTCGGCAACGCCCTGCTCGACCACCAGTCGCTGATCACCAAAGTGCTCGGCGGCGCGACCGTCGTCCTGGGCCTGATCTTCCTTGGTGGCTTCGGTTTCGCGCAGCGCGACGTCCGGGTGCACCGGGTGCCGGCCGTCGGGATCGCGGCGGCGCCGCTGCTCGGCGTTCTGTTCGGCTTCGGCTGGACGCCTTGTATCGGGCCGACGCTCGGTACGGTGATGAACCTGGCCGCGACCGAGGGCAGTACCGGGCGGGGTGCGATCCTGGCGCTGGTGTTCAGCCTCGGGCTGGGCATCCCCTTCATCATCGCGGCGCTCGCCTTCCGGCGGATGCTCGGCGCGGTCGCCTGGGTGCGCAAGCACCAGGTGATGGTGATCCGGATCGGCGGCGTGCTGATGATCGCCGTAGGGCTACTGCTGCTGACAGGAGTGTGGGACTCGATGACCGCCGAGCTCAGGCAATGGGTCGCCAACTTCGGATCGGCGGTGTGACGTGTCGGATGTGAAGGACCGCGTCGAGGCGCCGACCCCACCTGATCAGCCCGAGCTGCCCAAGCTCGGTCTGATCGGCTGGCTGCGCTGGACCTGGCGCCAGCTGACCTCGATGAAAACAGCGCTGGTACTGCTCTTCCTGCTCGCGCTCGGGGCGGTCCCGGGGTCGCTGATCCCGCAGACCGCGATCGACCCGGTCAAGGTGTCGAACTTCCTCGAGCAACACCCGAAGCTCGGGCCGTTCTACGACAAGCTCGGGCTCTTCGACGTCTACAAGTCGGCCTGGTTCTCAGCCATCTACCTGCTGCTGTTCATCTCGCTGATCGGCTGCGTGGTGCCGCGGCTTCAGGTCTACCTGAAGGCGATGCGGGCCCGCCCGCCGAAGCCGCCGCGCAACCTCAACCGCCTGGCGGGGTACCAGTCCTTCGAACCGGCCGGCACCGATGGCGACGTGCTGGAGCTGGCCGCGCGCGAGCTGCGCCGGCGCCGGTTCCGGGTCGAGCTGTACGACGGCGCGGTCGCGGCCGAGCGCGGGTACCTGCGGGAAGCGGGCAACCTGCTCTTCCACTTCTCCTTGATCCTGGCGCTGATCGGTGCCGCCTGGGGTGCGCTGCTCGGTTACCGCGGTACCGTTTTGGTTGTCGTGGGCAATGAGTTCTCGAACTCGATCGCGCAGTACGACGACTTCAGCCCGGGCCGGATCTTCACGCCGGACGAGCTGCCGCCGTTCTCGCTGAAGGTGAACAGCTTCACGGTGAAGTTCCAGACCGACGGCCCACAGCGCGGTGCGGCGCGCGAGTTCAGCGCCCCGATCACCTACCAGGAGACGCTGGACTCGCCGGCGAAGTCGTACGACCTGCAGGTGAACCACCCGCTCAAGGTCGACGGCACCAGCGTGCACCTGCTCGGCCACGGCTACGCGCCGAAGGTGACGGTCCGCGACGGCAAGGGTGACGTCGCCTTCTCCGGGCCGGCGCCGTTCCTGCCGCAGGACGGCAACTTCTCCTCGTTCGGCGTGATCAAGGCCCCCGACGCCCGGCCCGAACAGCTCGGCTTCGAAGGCTTCTTCCTGCCGACCGCGGTGATCGACCAGCGCGGCCCGGTCTCGGTCTTCCCCGACGCGCTCAACCCGGTGATGGCGATGACGGCGTACTACGGCCGGCCGGCCGTCGAGACCGGCAAGCCGCAGTCGGTCTACCAGCTGGACAAGTCGAAGCTGACCCAGTTCGGTGACGGCAAGGGCGACAAGCTGCGGTTCCAGCTCGCACCGGGGCAGACCTTCAAGCTGCCGGACAACCGTGGCTCGATCACCTTCGACTCCTACGACCGCTGGGTGAAGCTGCAGATCAGCCACACGCCCGGGCTGCACCTCGCGCTGGCCGGGATCCTGCTCGCCATCCTCGGCCTGATGGGCTCGTTGTTCATCCACCCACGGCGTACCTGGGTGCGGGTCCGGACCCAGGACGGGCGTACCGTGGTCGAGGTCGCCGGGCTGGACCGGGGACCCGAACGCGGCCTCGGGGACGAGATCCTGGCCATCACCGCCGCCTTGCAGCCAGCAGACGCCCTGA
The DNA here is from genome assembly GCF_010548305.1 of Streptomyces sp. SID13031. GTDB lineage: Bacteria > Actinomycetota > Actinomycetes > Propionibacteriales > Kribbellaceae > Kribbella. The sequence continues at coordinate 121,285 of NZ_JAAGLV010000020.1, read as the reverse complement.
AGCCAGTAGAGAAGCCAGCAGAACCGCCGGCAGAACCGAAGCAGGAGAAGTCATGAGCCCGGAGACGTACGCGCACATCTCCAACCTGGTCATTCCGACGGCGACCGTCGTCTACGCGATCGCGATGATGTCGCACGCGCTCGAGTGGGCGATGGGCCGCGCTGTCGTCGTTCGCGCGGAGGCCGAGAAGCCTGCCGAAGTACTGGTTGCTTCTGGTGGCGCCGACGTCGTACAGACTGCTTCCGGTACTACGGGAGCCGACGACGCCGCACGATCCGAGCGAGTCGAAGCGGCCAGCCGGATCGGGTTGATGCTGACCTGGCTGGCTTTCCTGCTGCACCTGACCGGTGTGGTGACCCGTGGCCTCGCGGCCGGGCGGGTGCCGTGGGGCAACATGTACGAGTTCACCATCACCTCCTCGCTGGCGGTGGCGGTCGTCTACCTGCTCTTCGTCCACCGGTACAAGCTGCAGTGGCTGGGGCTTGGCGTCACGCTGTTCGTCGCCGCGGTGCTCGGGCTCGCGACGCTGGCGCTCTACACACCGGCCGGACCGCTGGTACCGGCGCTGCACTCCTACTGGCTCGTGATCCATGTGTCCGCCGCGGCGATCTCCGGTGGCGCGTTCACGATCGGTGGGCTGGTGTCCCTGCTGTACCTGATCAAGGCGCGCGCCGAGCGGCGGGTGCTGGCCGGCGGGACGATGTCGGCGTCGCTGAAGCGGCTGCCGAGTGCTGAGGCGATGGACGGTACGGCGTACAAGGTGCTCGCGTTCGCCTTCCCGCTGTGGACCTTCGGGGTGCTGGTGGCGGGGCCGATCTGGGCCGAGTACGCCTGGGGCCGGTACTGGGGCTGGGACCCCAAGGAGGTCTGGTCGCTGGTCACCTGGGTCGTCTACGCGGCGTACCTGCACGCCCGGGCGACGGCCGGCTGGCGTGGCCGCCGGGCCGCGACGATCGCGATCGTCGGCTGGTTCGTCTTCATCTTCAACTTCGTCGGCGTGAACCTGCTCGTCTCGGGCCTGCACTCCTACGCCGGGGTCTGACGATGAAGGAATTCGCCATCTACACGGGCCTGCGGCTGGCCCTCTTCCTCGTCTCCTTCGGCATCCTCTGGGTCGCCTTCCACACCTGGCTGAGTGCCTGGCCGATCGCCCTGATCGCCCTCCTCATCACCTCGATCCTCTCCCTCTTCGTCCTCCGCGCCGCCCGGGACCGCCTGGCCGGCAGCATCGAGGCCCGCGCCGGCCGGATGACGTCCCGGATCGAAGCGGCTCGCAAGGCCGAGGACGAGGACTGATCCACCCCGTAGTACTGACCGGCCTTTCGTAGTACTGGTCGACAGCCGGCTCGCCATTTGATGGCGGGCCGGCTTTTGCGTGTGTTCAGGCGGGGCGGCGTGATACCAGTGCCCCGGTGGTACTGAGAGTGACGTAGGACACGTCGGGGAATGGAAGAAAATCATTTGTGCACGCCTTCACATGAGTCGTAACGTAGTTGATGAAACGAAACAGTTTCGTTCTATCAGCAATCAACTGACTACCGAGGGTGATGTAGAGACCATGACGGATGTCGCCGATGCAGGGCCGCGGCAGCGGCCGCGGGTCGAGGGCGGGCGCGAGGAGGAGATTCTCGACGCGACCGTCGCGGCTCTCGCCGAGCTCGGTTACGACCGGCTGACGATGGACGCGGTGGCCACGGCCGCCAAGGCCAGCAAGGCGACGCTGTACCGGCGCTGGTCGACCAAGGCGGAGCTCGTGGTCGACGCGATCAGCCGGGCCAAGGGCTGTCCGGTGCCGGACGACGTCGACACGGGCAGCCTGCGCGGCGACCTGATCTCGATCTCGTGTGGTGAGGGTGGTTTCACCGAGGAGATGCCGCTGTCGGTGATGGCCGGTCTGCTGACCGCGCTGCACCGCGACGAAGATCTCAAGACGGCTTTCCAGGAGCGCTTCCTGGCGCCCCGGATCGCGGTCACCGACGCGATCTACCGCCGCGCTGTCGAGCGTGGGGAGATCGCCGCCGACATCGACGTCGAACTTCTCTCGGTGACGCTTCCCGCCGTCATCGTCCATCAGTCCTTCGTACTCGGCATCGTGCCGACCGACGACCTCGTACTCCGCGTGATCGATCACGTGATCATGCCTGCGGCGCGGGGGTCGCAGGTGAGCTGAACCGGCCAGGGGCCTGGAGCAGCGACCAACAAGCCAGTAACACCTAGAGGGGATATTCCAGCATGTCTGAAGACGTCATCAAGGCCGATCCGCCGGCCGGGCGGCCGGCCGACGAGGTGGCTGAACCGGCTGCGCACGGCCACCGCAATCTCGGGATCGCGCTCGCGCTGATCTCCATGGCGCAGCTGATGGTCGTGCTCGACGGCACCATCGTCAACATCGCCCTGCCGCACATCCAGACCGACCTCGGGTTCAGCAACGGATCGCTGCCGTGGGTCGTCAACGCCTACGCGCTGGCCTTCGGTGGTCTGCTGCTGCTCGGCGGCCGGATCGGGGACATCCTCGGCCGCCGCAAGGTGTTCATCTTCGGCGTCGTGCTGTTCGGCCTCGCGTCGTTCATCGGCGGAATCGCGCAGAGCGAGGGCGTACTGCTCGCCAGCCGGATCCTGCAGGGCCTCGCGGCCGCGGCGGCCTCGCCGAACGCGCTCGCGCTGATCACCACCACCTTCCCGGCGGGCAAGGAGCGCAATCGCGCGATGGGCGTGTACGCCGCGATGTCCGGGGCCGGCGCGGCCGTCGGACTGATCCTGGGTGGCGCGCTGACCGAGGCGTCCTGGCGCTGGACCTTCTTCATCAACACCCCGATCGGCCTGATCGTCGCGGTGCTGGCCTTCCGGTACCTGGGTGAATCCGCCCGCCAGCGTGGCAAGTTCGACATTCCTGGTGCGATCACCGGGACGGTCGGTCTGACCTCGCTCGTCTACGGTCTGACCAACGCCGGCTCCAAGGGCTGGGGCGACACCCTCACGCTGCTCTACATCATCGGCGGTCTGGTCCTGATCGGGGTGTTCCTCTTCATCGAGGCCCGCTCCCGGCACGCCCTGATGCCGTTCCGGATCCTCGCGAACCGGACCCGTGGGGTCAGCTTCTTCGTGATGCTGATCGTCGGTGCGGCGATGTTCTCGATGTTCTACTTCCTCGGCATCTACATCCAGAACGTGCTCGGCTACAGCGCGCTCAAGACCGGCTTCGCCTTCCTGCCGTTCAGCTTCGGCATCATCGTCGCCGCGCAGGTCGCCTCGACGCTGATCGCCCGGATGGACCCGCGCTGGATCTCCGGCGCCGGTAGCGCGCTGATGGCGGCCGGTATGTTCGGCTTCAGCCGGCTCGACGTGGACTCCACCTACGCCAGCCACCTGCTGCCGTACATCCTGGTGCTGGCGTTCGGGATGGGCCTGATCTTCGTGCCGCTCACGCTGACCGCGGTCAGCGGCGTCGCGGACGAGGACTCCGGGGTCGGCTCGGCGGTGCTGAACACCGTCCAGCAGATCGGTGGCGCGATCGGCCTGGCCCTGCTGGGCACGGTCTCCACCAACGCGATCAAGGACAAGTTCACCGAGCTCGCACCGGGCCTGGCGAAGGCGTCGCAGGCTACCCCTGACCAGGCCGGCGAGCTGGCCAAGCAGGCCCAGGCCGTCGCCACCACGCACGGTTTCACCACCGCGTTCCTGGTGTCGGCGATCATCGGGGTCGGCGCGGCGATCATCACCCTGATCGGCCTCTCGGTCAAGCACCAGGACCTGGCCGGAGACGGCCAGCCGGTCCACATGGGCTGACCTCACCGCAGTACTCGAAGGGCCGCTTTCCGGAGGGGGAGGCGGCCCTTCGTGCTCGAAACTACAGGGGTTTGCGCATCACGATCTCGTGGTGGATGCCGTCGGGCATCAGGTCACCGGGCAGGTCGGTGTCGCGGAAACCGCTGCGCAGGTAGAGATCGCGCGCCCTGTCGTTGCCATTGGCAACTGCCAGCTGGAGGGTGTGGGCGGCGCTGTCGCGGGCCCAGTGCTCGACCTGGGCCATCAGCTGGTCGCCGATACCGCGACCTCGGCCGGCCGGGGCGATCCACATCGAGATGAGCTCGACGACGCCGTTCTCGTCGGTGCGTACGCCGCTCGCCATGCCCACCGGCGTACCGTCGAGGACCGCGACGAAATTGCGGGAGCCGGGCAGGTCGAGCCGGGCCCGCCAGCGCTCCTCCTCGGCGTCCACCCAGTCGGACAGCTGCGAGCCGAACGCGTACGGCGCTTCTTCGAGCGCGGCCAGCCGCAACTCCCGCCAGGTCTGCCAGGCGTCGGCGGTCAGTTCATGAAGTTCGATCACCCCGCCACCTTCTCGCGGCGACGGGGCTGCCATCAACTGACTATCAGCGCGGGGGGAACTTGGAGCTGACCCAGTCGCGGACGCCGCCGAGGCCCTCGCCCATGTCGCGGACGAGTTTGGCCAGCGGGTCCTGGGAGCGGGCGAAGGCGTCGGAGTACGACTTGGCCGCGTTCTTCGCCTCCTGCGTCATCGAGGCGTCGTTGTCGTCCTGGCGCTTGGGGTAGGTGCCGGAGACGATCGCGGTGTACTCACCCTCGTCGACCCAGCGGCGCAGCTCGTGCGCGCGGATGACGGCCAGCGGGTGGGTCTGCGCCTCGAGCAGCAGCAGCTTGAGCACGCTGTCGCGCAGGTCGCCGGAGCTCTCGTACTCCGTGCCCTGGGCAAGGAAGGCGGTCGTGTCGAGCTGGTCGAGCTGCCCGCCACTCGCAAGCTTCATCTGCACGCGCAGCGCCGCCGCCGGGTCCTGTACTGCGAGGAGGCCGGCCCGGTCGCCCGACAGCTCGGCCTTGCGGGACCACTCGTGCAGCGCGGCGATGATCGCGCGGAGACCGAAAGCGCCGATCGGCATCCAGTTGACGGCCCCCGTGAGGCGCATCAGCCAGAGCAGCAACGACTGGTACAGCGCGTGGCCGCTCTGCGCATGCCCGAGCTCGTGGCCGAGGATGAACCGGGTCTCCTCGTCGTCGAGGCCCTGGACGAGCGCGCTGTTGAGCACGATGAACGGCTTGTCCATGCCGATCGTGACCGCGTTCCAGATCGGGCTGTTGGTGACGTACAGCTCGGGCAGTTGGCGGACGTCGAGCGTCGTCGCGGCCTCGGTGTAGAGCCGGTGGATCTTCGGGAACTGCCGCTCGTCGACCCGGATCGCCGAGCCGAGGTACTGCAGCCGGAAGGCGCGCTCGTTGATCAGCCCGGACATCTTCCGAAGGACGAAGTCGAAGCCCTTGAGCTGCCGTAGCGCGACCAGCGCGCCGCGGTCGGCGGGGTGCTCCCAGGCCCGCGAGCTGATGTCGGTCAAGGTCGCCCGCTGCCGCGTCGGCCGCTCGTCGTTCTCGCTCATCGTTCCCCCACCGGGTCGTTGTGTGACGTCCAACTTAGCTCGCCAAAGGTCCGGTTGCAGAGAGTAGGAATACCGAAACAGAGCGTCCTGTCCTAGCCTGACCAGATGAGTAACCGCCCAGTGCCCTCCCGGGAAGTGGATCGGCGCGACGACAAAGCTCGGATCTGGGGCTCCGAAGCGATCCGGCTCGTCGAAGCCGATGCCAACCGCAGCGCCGACACGCATCTGCACGTGTTCCCGATGCCGGCCGCGGCCGGGGTCGAGCTGTATCTGAAGGACGAGTCGGTGCATCCGACCGGCTCGCTCAAGCACCGGCTCGCCCGGTCGCTGTTCCTGTACGCCCTGTGCAACGGCTGGATCGGCGAGGGCGCCACGGTGATCGAGGCGTCCAGCGGCTCCACCGCGGTCAGCGAGGCGTACTTCGCCCGGCTGCTCGGGTTGCCGTTCATCGCGGTGATGCCGGCGTCGACGAGCCCGGAGAAGATCGAGCTGATCGAGTTCTACGGCGGCCGCTGCCACTTCGTCGAGCGTTCCGGCCAGATCTACGGCGAGGCCAAGCGGCTCGCCGAGGAGACCGGCGGGCACTACATGGACCAGTTCACCTATGCCGAGCGCGCCACCGACTGGCGCGGCAACAACAACATCGCCGAGTCGATCTTCAGTCAGCTGAGCCTCGAGCAGCACCCGGTGCCGACCTGGATCGTGGTCGGCGCGGGCACGGGCGGGACGTCGGCGACGATCGGGCGCTACGTCCGGTACCAGCGGCACGACACCTCGGTGGCCGTGGTCGATCCGGAGAACTCGGCCTTCTTCCCCGCCTTCGAGTCCGGTGACGGCGACTTCGCCACCGGCCGCCCGTCGCGGATCGAGGGGATCGGCCGGCCCCGGGTGGAGCCGTCGTTCGTGCTCGGCGTGGTCGACCGGATGATCGCAGTACCGGATGCCGCCTCGATCGCGGCGATGCGGTTCTGCTCGAAGGCGATGGGCAAGCTGGTCGGCGGCTCGACCGGGACGAACCTGTGGGGTTCCTTGCGGCTGGCGGCGGAGATGCGGCGGACAGGCGTGCAGGGGAGCATCGTGACGCTGCTGTGCGACAGCGGCGACCGGTACGGCGACACGTACTACGACGACGACTGGCTCAAGCGCAACGGGATCGACCTCGCGCCGTACACCGAGACCCTGGAAGGCTTCGCCCAGTCGGGCCGCTGGCGCGAGCCGGTCCGCTAGTTTCCTAGGAAGAGACCGGTGGTAAGGCCGACTGCGTAGAGGAGTTCGGTGAGGCCTGTGCCCTGGAGTACTGGGATGAGCGCTGGGCCGACGGCGTCGCTCATGACTGTCTTGACGGCTTTCACGGCCAGCGGCAGAGCGATCAGTGCCAGGAGGGTCCAGGGAGTCGCCAGGGCCGACAGGATCGCCAGGATGAAGGCGAGCGCGATCAGGCCGGCGTACAGGCGGCGGGAGCGGGCAGCACCCAGTACTACGGCCAGCGTGCGCTTGCCGGTCACCGAATCGGTGGGGATGTCTCGCAGGTTGTTGGCGACCAGGAGTGCGCAGGCGATGCTGCCGATGGCCACGGCGCCGGCTACAGCAGTCCAGTGCAGCTCCTCGGCCTGGACGTAGGTAGTACCGAGTACTGCGACGAGGCCGAAGAACAGGAAGACGCTGATCTCGCCAAGCGCCCGGTAGCCGTAGGGCTTCTTGCCGCCCGTGTAGAACCAGGCTCCGAGGATCGAGGCGGCTCCCGGGACCAGTAGCCACCAGGTGGTCGTTGCGGCCAGCACCAGGCCGAGCACTGCGCCGATGCCGAAGCAGGTGAACGCGACGGTCTTCACCTGCTGCGGGCTGGCCACCTTGGCGCCTACCAGGCGCAGCGGGCCGACCCGGTTCTCATCGGTGCCTCGGATGCCGTCGCTGTAGTCGTTGGCGTAGTTGACGCCGATCTGCAGCATCAGGGCGACGCCGAGCGCGAGCAGGGCCTTCCACCAGACGAAGTCGTCGAGGTAGGCGGCTGCGCCGGTACCGACGAGCACGGGGGCGATCGCGGCGGGCAGCGTGCGAGGGCGTGCGCCTTCGATCCACTGGGCAGGGGTAGCCATGGCGAACGATTCTGTCAGCCCGCCGGTAAGGGCTTGCAGGCGGCACAGGCTGCGGCCTCGCCGGGGTCGCGCCGTACGCTCGGAGAGACATGTCTACGTTGCGCCTGGTCCCTGGCACCCCGGATGCCGTGCTGGCGGCCCTGACCGCCCTGCTCGATGGCACCGGTACTGCGTTCGCCCCGTTGCCTGGAGACCCCGCCGCGGCGGCGCGCGTGCAGCAGGCGGTGGCACCGGAGGAACCACTCGAGCCCGACGTCGGGGTGGTACTGGCCACCTCTGGCTCATCCGGCGAACCCAAGGGCGTGCTGCTCTCCACCAGCGCGTTGATCGCCTCCGCCACGGCCACCCACGACCGACTCGGCGGCCCCGGCCAGTGGTTGCTCCCCATGCAGCCGTACTTCGTAGGCGGACTGCAGGTGCTCACCCGATCGGTGCTCGCGGGCTATGCGCCGGTGATCGCGGGAGATCACCCGACCTTCGCCGAAGGCGTGCTGGCGCTGACCGCGGAACGGCAGTACACGGCGATGGTGCCGACCCAGCTGGCCCGCTACCTGGAAACCCCCCAGGACCAGGACATGCTCCGAAGGTTCAACGCGATCATCATCGGCGGCGCCGCAATGCCGGCCGACCTGAAGGCGAGAGCGATCGCAGTGGGTGTGACGGCGATCCCGTCCTACGGGATGACCGAGACCGGCAGCGGCTGCGTCTACGCAGGCGAACCACTCCCGGGGACCTCGCTGCGGCTGGACGACAACAGGATCCTGATCAAAGGACCGACGCTTTTCTCCGGGTATCGGTTGCAGCCGGAGGTGACTGCCGCGGTACTGCGGGACGGGTGGTTCCGGACGCAGGATCGGGGGGAGATCGTGGACGGCCGGTTGCGGGTGGTTGGGCGGGTGGACGATGTCGTCATCTCCGGTGGGGTCAATGTGACGCTGACTGCTGTGCAGGCTCGGTTGGTGGAGCATCCGGAGGTGAAGGATGCCGTTGTGTTGGGGGTCCCTGATGCTGAGTGGGGTTCGCGGGTGGTTGCGTTTGTTGTGGGGGAAGTAGGGCGGGACGAGTTGCGGGACTTTGTCAGCGAGGTGTTGCCGCGGACCTGGGCTCCTCGGCAGGTGGTCGGGTTGAGCGAGTTGCCGATGCTTGCTTCGGGCAAGGTTGATCGGCAGCGGTTGCTGGAGGGTGTGCGGTGATCACCTACGCGATCGGGCTGAAGGACAAGTTCCGTGGGATCACCGTGCGCGAGGGGATGCTGTTCGAGGGGCCGGCGGGGTGGGCCGAGTGGTCGCCGTTTCTGGATTACGACGATGCGACCTGTGTGGCTTGGCTTCGAGCGGCGAGAGAGGCTGCCTACGACGGGTGGCCGGAAGCTGTCCGTGACTTCGTGCCGGTGAACTGCACGGTGCCGGCGATCGGTCCCGAGAAGGCTGCTGCGATCGTCCGGGCGTCCGGGTGCGCGACGGCCAAGGTCAAGGTGGCTGAGCCGGGGCAGACGCTGCGGGACGACCTGGAACGGGTGGAGGCCGTCCGGGACGCCATCGGCAACGGGCAGGTGCGGATCGACGCCAACGGGGCATGGTCTGTGGATGAAGCCCTGCATGCGTTGAAGGAACTCAAGCGCTTCGACCTGGAGTACGTCGAGCAGCCCTGTGCCGCAGTGGAGGATCTGGCGGCCGTGCGGCGGCGTACCGACGTACTGGTTGCCGCAGACGAGTCCATCCGCCGGGCGGCGGATCCCATGCTGGTGAAGAAGCTAGAGGCCGCCGACATCGCCGTACTGAAGGTGCAGCCGATCGGTGGCGTCCGGGCCTGCCTCGACATCGCTGAGCAGATCGGGCTGCCGGTAGTGGTCTCGTCGGCGTTGGAGACCTCCATCGGGATCGCTGCCGGTGTAGCGCTCGCGGCGGCTCTTCCCGAGCTCCCCTACGCATGCGGCCTCGCCACTGTCTCTATGTTCACGGCAGAGGTCGTCGAAGACCCGCTGCTGCCGGTCAACGGCTTCTTGCCGGTGAAGCGCCTCGTACCGACTCCAGAGTTGCCAACCGCAGACCAAGCGACCACAGCCAAGTGGGAAGCACGGCTCGCGAGGGTAGAAGCATTGAGAGGAAGCAAATGAACCCGTCCACGGCGTTCGCGACAGTGGTGGTCGACGAGCTGATCAGGTCCGGCGTCCGCGAGGCCGTGCTGGCTCCCGGCTCTCGCAGCACCCCACTGGCCCTCGCCCTGGCCGCCGCAGACCGCGACGGGCGTCTGCGCCTGCACGTGCGGATCGACGAACGTACTGCGGGCTTCCTGGCGCTCGGCCTGATCCGCGGTACCGGTCTGCCGGTGCCAGTGGTGACGACCTCCGGTACTGCGGTCGCCAACCTCTACCCGGCAGTGCTCGAGGCTTCCCACAGCGGCTTGCCACTGATCGTGCTGAGCGCGGATCGCCCGCCGGAGCTCCGGGGGACCGGGGCCAACCAGACCACCGACCAGCTGAAGGTGTTCGGCGACGCCGTCCGCCTGTTCCACGAGCTCGGTACGCCGAGCAAGCAGGTGGGCCAGGTCGCGTACTGGCGCTCGCAGGTCGTGCGCGCGGTGTCGACGGCTGTCGGCGCACGGACGTCCGACCCTGGTCCGGTGCAGCTCAACTGCCCGCTGGTGGAGCCGCTGGTGCCGACTGATGATAGCGACTGGCCGGAGCCGCTCGACGGGCGCAGTACTGGGCCGTGGACGAGTGTGCACGCCACTGGGGCGCAGCCGTCCGCAGTGGCGCCCGGGCCCAAGACCGTGGTGGTCGCGGGCGACGGCGCCTCGCAGGCCGCTCGGCTTGCAGCGGAGGCGGGTGGCTGGCCGCTGTTCGCCGAGCCGTCCAGCCGGGCGAGGACCGGGCCCGCCGTCATCTCGGCTTACAGATTGTTGCTGGCAGCAACGACAATGGGTGACGAGATCGAGCGGGTGCTCGTGTTCGGGCACCCGACCCTCTCGCGGCCGATCTCGAAGCTGCTCGCGCGCCCGGACGTCGAGGCGATCGTCGTCGCGCCGACCGGTCTCTGGCCCGACGCCGGCCGCCGGGCCACCTCGGTCGTCACCGGGCTGGAGGTGATCGGCTCCGACCAGACCGATTGGCTCGATCGCTGGCAGCAGGCCGACCAGCTGGCCCGGGCCGCGATGGACAAGGTCCTGACCGGTGGCCTCGCCGGATCAGTGGCTTCCGGTGGCTTGTCCGGGCCGGTGGTCGCTGCTGTAGTCGGTGAGGCGGTCGGTGCCGATGGCATGCTCGTCGTCGCCTCGTCCAACCCAGTGCGCGATCTCGACCTGGCTCCGGTGGTCCCGATCCGCACAGTGGCCAACCGTGGCCTGGCGGGCATCGACGGCACGCTCTCCACCGCCGTCGGCGCCGCATTGGCCAATGCCGGCGCGACGTACGCGCTGGTCGGTGATCTCGCCTTCCTGCACGATGCCAACGGCCTGGTGATCGGCCCGGCCGAGCCGCGACCCGACCTGCGCATCGTGGTGCTCAACGACAACGGCGGTGGCATCTTCGCCACTCTGGAGCAGGGTGGCGCTGACCAGGCCGACCACTTCGAGCGGGTCTTCGGTACTCCGCACAACGTCGACCTGGCGGCCCTCTGCGCATCCACGGGAACGCCGCACCGGCTGGTGGAGACGGTGGACGAACTGCGCGAGGTGCTGGCGCGCACAGTGGCCGGCATCGACGTGGTGGAGGTCAGGGTGGACCGGTCCACCCGCCGCGACCTGCATGCCGACCTGCACCAGGCAGTCAGCCGGCTGTAGCCACGACCTTCGCAGGAGGCTCGGCGGGGACCTTCTTCGCCGGGACCTTGGCAGGGACTGCTGGTTGCAAGGTGCGGAGGCGACCCAGCAGGCAGCCGACCACGACGAGTACCAGCGCTGTGGTGACGAGGATGGGGATGACCGCGCCGCGCAGCGAGGAGTTGAGCGGCGAGGCGATGGTCAGGACGATGCTGACGCCGATCAAGGCGGTGGTGAGCTTGCGGCCGGGGCGTGCCACTGCCAGGAACGGCAGGCACCAGATGAAGTACCAGTCGTGCGCGGTCGGCCCCAGCTGAACCAGTGCCAGCAAGGCGATTCCCACCGCCCGCGCCGCGTTGTGGATGGACGACCGCAGGCCCAGTACCGCGATCAGGCCGATCGCGATGAGCATCGCCAGCAGCCGCACGATCTGCAGGGCCTGCTGGGCAGCAGTGTCTTCACCCAGCCACGCCAGTACGCCGGAAGCGCCCAGCGCGATGAGGTTGGAGATCGAGAGCGGCGACTTGATGAGCCCTGGTACGTCGAGGGCGCTCAGCCAGCCCGACCCCACCCCGGTCAGCTCGCCGATGGTCACCAGGGTCAGTACTGAGATGGCACCCGCGATGGTCAGGCTGGCCAGCCGCAGCCGGGCGCGCCCGGCCAGGGGACTCATCACTGCGGCAATGGCGACGACCACGAGCCCACCGGGCAACTTCACGGCGGCTGCGGCACCTGCCAGCACGGCAGCCGTGCCCCAGTGGCCGGTCAGGGCCAGGGCGAAGGCAGCGCAGGCCAGTCCCAGCATGAGGATGTCGTTGTGAGCCGCGCCCAGGCCATGCGCGATCAGCATGGGGTTGGCGACGACCAGCCAGGTCGCGGTCGTCGGATTCACCCGGCAGGCGGTGGCGAGGCGCGGTACGGCCCAGGCGATCAGCACGATGCCCAGTACTGCGAGCAGGCGGTGAGCCAGCATGAGGAGATACGGGTCGAGGGTCAGCCGCGCTGCGAGGCCGCCGTACGCGAGTGGCAGTGGCCCGTACGGCGCTGGTGTCTGCATCCACATCGGGTCGACCGCTTCGATCACGGGGCCGGACAGGACGCCGGGGCCGACGCTGTACGGGTCGAAACCCTTTGCTACCAAGGCGCCTTGCGCTGCGTAGCTCCAGACATCCCGGCTGAACAACGGCGGGGTCAGCAGCAACGGCACACTCGACCACACGATGAACGGGGTCAGGCGGTAGCGGACGCCGGCCAGCACCTGGCGGCCGACCGAAAGCCAGGCCCACACCATCAGGCCCAGCCCGGCGACCATGAAGGTCAGCCCGGTCATCCGGCCCGGCAGGGTCGACCGCAGGTCACTCGCGATCGGCAATGACGCCACCCAAGAGGACTCCGGCACCACCGACGTCACCAGGGACGCGGCGGCGACGACACAGGAGCCAACCACCCCACGAATCAGCGCCGACGGTACTCGCATACCGCCGACGCTAGTCACGCAAAGCGACCCCCTGATGAACACCACCTTGCGTCCGAAGAAGTGACGATGACGTCCCTCCAGTTCTTCGGACGCAAGGGTGGGGGACTAGGCGGATTCCTTGCGGAAGGTGCGCGCGCCGACTGTCAGGCCGACGGCCGTCAGGAGGACTACCCAGAAGAGACCCCACAGGGAGGCGCTGCTGGAGATGTCGCCGCGAAAGAGGGCGCGGACGCCGTTCACGACGTGCTTCAGCGGGCTGATGTCGGACAGCCGCTGCAGCCAGGTCGGGCCGATCTGCATCGGGAGCAGGATGCCGGACAGCAGCAGGAGCGGCATCGCGATGCCGTTGAGCAGCGGCGCCAGGGCGTCCTCGCTCTTGGTGATGAGGGCGACTGAGTACGACAGGGAGGCGAAGGTCGCGCCGAGCAGGGCGACGATCACCAGCGACAGCAGCACCCCGCCCCACGGTGCGCGCAGGCCCAGTGGCAGCGCGGCGAGCAGCAAGAGCACTGTCTGCACGACGAGCACCACGACGTCTCGCAGGACCCGGCCGGCCATCAGCGCGATCCGGGAGGCCGGGGTGACCCGGTCGGCCTCGATCACGCCGGCCCGGTACTCCGCGATCAGGCCGAAGCCGACGAACATCGCCCCGAACATGCCGAGCTGGACGATCAGGCCGGGGATGAACACCTGGTAGGCGTTCGTGGTCGCGCCCTGGCTGATCTGCGCGGTGATCGGCTTGAGCAGCGGGCCGAACAGGAACAGGTACATCAGCGGCTGGCTGAGCATCAGGATGGACCACATCGGGTTGCGCAGCGACAGCCGCATCGCCCGGTTGAAGACGATCCAGGTCTCGGTCAGGACTCTCATACGACGGCCTCCTTCTCTTCGGTCACGGGGGCGTCCTCGTCGCGCAGCGAGCGCCCGGTCATCGTCAGGAAGACATCGTCCAGCGTCGGCCGGTGCACCTCGACGCCGTTCAGCTCGATGCCCTGGGCATCGATCGATCGGAGCAGCGACGGTAGTACCGAACCGCCCTTGGGGATCCGGAAGGCGACCACGTCGCCGTCGGTCTCGATGGCGTCCGCGCCCGGCAGCTCCGCGACCACCTTGCTCACCGCGGGCGCCTGCGAGCCGTCGGCCAGACTCAGCCGAACGGCGTCGCCGGAGACCTGCTGCTTGAGCTCGTCGGGCTTGCCGGCGCCGACGATCTTGCCGTGGTCGATGACCAGGATCCGGTCGCAGAGCGCGTCCGCCTCGTCCAGGTAGTGGGTGGTGAGGAAGATCGTCGCGCCCCTGTCGCGCAGGCCGCGGATGTGCTCCCACAGGTTCGCCCGCGCCTGCGGGTCGAGGCCGGTGGTCGGTTCGTCCAGGAAGATCAGCTTGGGGTCGTGGATCAGCCCCATCACGATGTCGAGCCGGCGCCGCTGGCCGCCCGACAGGGTCTTGCACTGCCGCCGCCACAGGCCGGGCAGGTCCAGCTGGTCGAAGAGGGCCTGGCCGTCGGCGGCCGCCTTCTTCTTGCTCACGCCGTACAGCCGCGCGTGGTCGACGACCTCGTCGCCGGCGATCGCCTCAGGCAGCGTGGAGCCGCTCTGCGGGACGTACCCGATCCGTCGGCGGACGCCGACGGGATCCTTGGCCAGGTCGCAACCGGCGACCGTCGCGGTGCCGCTGGTCGGCGTGATCAGTGTCGCCAGCATTCGCATGGTGGTGGTCTTGCCGGCCCCGTTCGGGCCGAGGAAGCCGACGATCTCCCCGTCGGCGACATCCAGGTCTACCCCCTGCACGGCCTGAACCGGCCCGCGCTTGGTCTTGAAGGTGCGGACGAGTCCGCGAGCTTCGATCATCATCCGGACAGTCTCGACTAATCAACATTGAATAGTCAATGTTGATTAAATCTGGACCTGCTGCGCGGAGGTGTCAGCCGGGCGGCTCCGGGATGACGCCCCAGTGCGTTGTCGTCCCCGGTTTCGGCTGCCAGCTCGGCGCTTCACCGGCGAAGGAGTAGTCCCCGTCGGTAACCCGCTGCCGGAACGCCTTGGTCCACTCCAGCTCGCCGCGGTCGCGCGCACTGGAGATCCGGAACATCTCCACCACATGATCCGGTGTGGCGGGGTCTTCCTGGATCTGCCGCTCGGCGAAAGGCTCGAACTTGGCGAGCTGCTCCAGCTGGACGATCCGGGACTCCAGTGCCGCCAGCACCTCGTCGCGGCGCAGCGACCACAGGAAGCTCAGCGCGGCCTGCATCCGGTCCGGCTGGAAGCCGTCGACGCTCCACAGGGCCGCCCGCAGTAGCGAGAAGTACTCCATCTCGCCGTCCGACGTCAGCTTGTACGACGTCCGGCCGGGCTTGTTGCCGGCGCCTTCCTCCAGCTCCAGCAGGTAACCGTGCTTGGCCAGGGTGCGCAGACCGGTGTAGATCGAGCCAGGGTTGATGTTCGCCCAGTGCTCCACCTTCCAGGTCATCAGCTCGCGCCGCAGCTGGTAGCCGTACGCGGGCTGGAAGATCCGGACGACCCCGAGCAGGAGCAATCGCGTGGTGGACATGCTCGCAGTGTAAATTCACCTGCCTCGATCGCGATGCTGCCCGTAGGGTGACTCGCCATGAGCGTGCGAGTCACCAGTGACCCAAAGGACTTCCAGGCGACCACCTTCTCGTTCCTGGAGGCGGACCCGGTCCTGCACACGGTCATCCTGGGCAACGTCGCCGAGCGCGCCGCTGGAGGGCGCTCGGCCGAGTCCGAGCCCTCGTACTTCGTCTCGGTGCACGACGACGCCGGTGCGGTGATCGGCGCTGCGATGAGGACTCCTGGCCGGCCCGTCCATCTCGGCGCGCTGCGTGCGGACCTGGCCGGCGAGATCGCCGAGGCGTTCGCCGAGCTGGTGCCTGAGGTCGGTGGTGTGGCGGGCGACCGGGCCGCGGTCCGAGCCTTCGGTGAACGGTGGGCCGAACTGCGCGAGGTCACCGGGGTGGAGTCCAGGGGGAGTCGCCTGCACAAACTGGAGGCGCTCGTTGCGCTGACGGCGCCCGGGAATCCGCGGCCGATGCGCGAGGACGACGTACAGCTGGCTGCCGAGTGGGTGTCCGACGGCTTCCGGGGAGAGTTCGCCACGATCGATCTGGCGTGGGCGGAGCACCACCTGGAGCGAGGCACGCTGTGGATCTGGGAGGACGGCGGCGAGCCGGTGAGCATGGCCGGCTCCCACCTCCCGCTCTTCGGCGTCAGCCGGGTCGGGCCGGTCTACACCCCACCGGAGCACCGCCGGCACGGATACGCGGGCGCCCTCACCGGCGAGGTCACCGCGAAAATCCTTGCCAAGGGCAACCAGGCTTGTCTCTACACCGACCTGGCCAATCGGACCTCGAACAAGATCTACGCACAGCTCGGCTACGTCCCGGTCGCGGACTTCGTCGACCTGATCTTCGTGCCGTGAAGGTCCGGGCGACAAGTGACCCCGCAGAGTTCAAGGCGATCGCCTTCCCTTTTCTGCAAAGGGATCCGGTGCTGCACTCGGTCCTGCTGAGTAACACCGAGGACCGCATCAACGGCATCATCCACGACCCCACGCCGCCGCTGTTCCTGTCGATCCACGACGAAGCGGGCGACGTCAACGGAGCCGTCCTGTGCAGCGCCCACCGCGGCATCAACCTCGGTGCCTTACCTGACGCCCTGGTCCCGGCGATCGCCGACGTCTGCGCCGACCAGGCCCCGAACCCCGACTCCATCGCCGGTACCGCGAGCGCCGCGCGGCTGCTGGCCGAGTTGCTTGCCGCGCGCAACGGCAAGACCTTCCGGCAGACCGTCGGCCTGCGGCTCCACAAACTCGCCGACTTCACCGACCAGCACGCAGCCGGCGCCGCGCGCCAGGCCCTCCCCGCCGCCAGCGGCCGCCGCTCTGAGCCCGAAAAGTGGCTGCTTAGCGGTTTGGGGAGAGTTCTGTCCGCATCCGGGGAGGGGTGGGTGGCTGTGGCGTCTGGGTGGAAAGAAGTTTGCAGATAGCGACGAGAAGTTTCCCGCTTAGCCGTAACGCCGGGGCCGGGTCTGCGGTGCGGATCCGGGCGGCCCCCATGCGTCAACGCCGGATCGCAGGCTAGATCCAGCCGTGCATGCGGGCGACCTGGACTGATTCGTAGCGGTTCGCTGTGTTGAGTTTGGTGGCGGCTGAGGAGAGGTAGTTGCGGACTGTGCCGGGGGCGAGGGAGGCGCGGCGGGCGATCTGTTCGATCGGGGCGCCGTCGGCGGCGTGTTCCAGAACCTCGGCCTCACGTGGGGTCAGCGGGTTGTCGCCGGCGCTGATGGCTTCGGCGGCCAGTTCGGGGTCGACGTACCGGCCGCCGGTGTGGATCGTGCGGATGACGTCGGCGAGGACGTGGGCCGAGACGGTCTTCGGGAGGAATCCGCGGACGCCGGCGGCCAGGGCCTGCTTCAGGTGGCCGGGGCGGCCGTGGCCGGTGACGATCAGGCAGCTGCAGGTGGGGAGTTCGGCGCGGAGGGTCTCGACGACGCCGATGCCGCCGATCGCCGAGGAGCCGGTGGCGCCGGGCATCTGCAGATCCAGTACTGCGACGTCAGGCCGGTGCCGGCGGGCCATTGCGAGCGCCTCGTCCGCGGAGGCGGCCTGGCCGACCACCTCGAGGTCTTCTTCCAGGGACAGCAGCGCGGCGAGGGCGGTCCGGATCAGGTTCTCGTCGTCGGCGAGCAGGAGCCGGATCATCGCGGCACCGGGAGTTGGACGACCAGGATGAAGCCGCCGGGCGGGGCGGCGACGGTCAGCGTTCCGCCGAGAGAGCCGAGGCGTTCGCGCAGCCCGGCGATCCCGGTCCCGCCCTCGGAGGTCTTCGGCTGGTCCGAGGTTGCCGAAACGCCGTCGTTCTCCATCCGCAGGAAGATGACGTCACCCATGCTGAGGTCGAGCTCGATCTTGCACACGGTCGCGTTGCTGTGCTGGATGACGTTCGTGGTGCCCTCCCGCACGACCCAGCCGAGCGCCGCCTGGGTCGCGGGCGGCAGCGCGGTGCCGTCGCCGATGACGCGACAGTTGACGCCTGCGGACCGGAGTACCGATTGGGCGCCGGCCAGCTCGGAGGCGAGGTCGGTGGCGCGGTAGCCGCTGACGACGGCCCGCATCTCGCGGAGCGAGTCGTGGGCGATCTGCCGGACGTCGAGCATCTGGTCGGCAGCTGACGCGTCGCCCCGCGTCGCGAGTGCTGCAGCCAGCTCACTCCGTACTGCGACCAGCGACAGGTTGTGCCCGAGAGTGTCGTGCAGATCACGAGCGAACCGCAGCCGCTCCTCGGCGATCGCGAGCTGAGCGCTGACCGCGCGGGACCGGTCGATCTCCCAGCCGAGGCTGAGCGTCCACACCGAGACTCGGCAGGTGAAGACGATGAGAACAGCCCAGGAGACATAGGCGATCGCCGGACCCAGCTGGAGCGACCACGCGCCAGTCACAGCCGCTCCGGCGAGGATCACGCCCAGCAGCGGCGCCCACCGCAGCATCGGCGTCAGAGCGAAGGTCAAGGCGCCGATCAGCATAACGCTCACGGGGATGTGGAGTTCTGCCTCGCCGCTACCCCAGCCGAACTTGGGGAAGGCCAGGTCCGCAGCAAGGAAGCCAGCAAGAGTCAAGGCAGTGGGAACTGCAATCAGACGGCTGGGGACCGGGGCTCCGGTCAGATACCTGCTGATGGCCGCGCGGAGCAGGAGCAGGTTGGCCGTGGTGTGCGCGGCGACGACGACAAGGAACAGCACGGCACCCGCGATGTGAAGATCCCGCTGCCCGACGGTGATCAGTGCGGCGAGGAGCAACTCCCCGCAGGACAGGGAGTACAGCGGCCAGCGCAGGGTGATGTCGAAGCGCTCGGCTCTGCTGCGCTCGAGCCACCAGCGCGGGACGGGAACCATGGTGCTCAGCCTGTCACGTCGCTCAACGCCGGGGCTCCCAGCGGAACCAGCGGCGCGTTGCCAGCCCGCCGACGACCACCCAGGCCAGCAGGACGAGCACCGGCTGTACTGCGGGTGCGAACGACCCCGCCAAGCTCACTGTGCTCCCGTCCGGCGTGGTGCCCGACAGGCCGAGTCGCAGCAACTCCACCACCGGCGTGAGCGGCAGCAGCCGCGCCAACTGGTCCAGGCCCTCCGGTAGCTCGGAGAGCGGGAAGTAGAGGCCACTGAAGTTCAGCGGAATGAGCAGGAAGGGCAACGTCGTCAGCTGTGCCATCTCCACGCTGCGGGTCAGCGCGGTGGTAGCAGCCGCAAGCAGGGCGAATACAGCCGCGCCGAGCAACAAGGCGAGCACCACCAGCAGGAGGTTCACCGGTAGGGGCAACCCGACCAGCAGCGCGCTGGCGATAGCGGCGAGCGCCGCCTGACCCCAGGCGATGACCACTGCGGGGATCGCGGCACCAGCCAGGATCTGCAGGTCAGTGGCTTCGCCGGTGCGCAGTCGTTTGAGGACGAGTTCCTCGCGGCGGGCGACCAGCGAGCTGACGAGGTTGTAGTAGACGAAGAGGTTCAGCGACACGGCCGCGATCATGGTGAGGATCGCCGAGCCTGGGTCCGGGCCGACGACGGCCATCAGTTCCGCCGACGACTGCAGTCCCAGCACGACGAAGATCGGCAGACCGATGGCGACCAGCACAGCCAGCGGATTGCGGCGGAGCAGCAGAGCCTCCGACCAGGCGAGTGAGGTCATGCGACTGCTCCTTCGGTGGAGTCGGAGATCGGGTCCGACTCGGCGATCGCGAGAAAGGCTTCCTCCAGCGATGCCGGGCGGGCGGTGAGGTCTGTCAGCTGGATCCCGGCCGGTGCCGCCCAGGCCAGCAGCGCAGTGAGGGTGACCTGGAGATCCTCGGTGTCGAGCACGACCTTGTCGCTGCCGTTGACGGTGGCAACAGCTTGGGGGAGGTCCGGGAGGGTGGCGCCGGCAGGCAGGTGGAAGGAGATCCGGGCCGGCTGGATGCCGGCGATCTCGGCCGGAGTGCCGAGTCCGACGATCCGGCCGCGGTGCATGATCGCCAACCGGTCGGCGAGCTCGGCGGCTTCGGCCAGGTAGTGGGTGGTCAGCAGGACCGTCGTACCCGACTCCAGCATCCTAGAGATCAGCCGCCAGGTGTTCTGCCGGTTCTCCGGGTCGAGGCCGGCCGTCGGCTCGTCCAGGAACAACAGGTCCGGCCGGCCCGCGATCGCCAGGCCGAGGCTCAGTCGTTGCCGCTCACCACCGGACAGTTGGCGGACCCGGACGTTGGCCCTGCTGGTCAGCTCGACGAGCTCGAGGACCTCGCCGACCGGGCGCGGTCTGCTGAGCGTGCCGGTCCACATCTTGGTGGTCTCGGCCACGGTCAGATCGGCGGCGAAACCCCTGTCCTGCAACATGATCCCGATCCGCGGCCGGACTGTCCGCCGGTCGTGGAACGGGTCCTTGCCGAGCACCCGGACGGTTCCCGACGTCGGCTGGGCGAGACCTTCGAGGATCTCCAGGGTGGAGGTCTTGCCGGCGCCGTTGGTGCCGAGCAGCGCGAAGAGCTCACCCCGCCGGACCGAGAAGTCGACACCGCGTACGGCGTCGTAGCCGGGCCTGCCGGCGTACCGGCGGGTGAGCCGCTCGACCTGGATGACCGCTGATTCGTCCATACGGATCAGCCTGGCGGCCGAGCGGCCCCGTACTGCGTGCAGCTGTCACCAGTAGTGGTGACAAATGTCAGTTGACCTCGACCGTGGTGCCCGGGGACAGCTGCTGGTACGGCCGGTCCTCGGAGTCGAGGAAGCGCTGCATCATGCCCTGGCCGATCGGGCTGAGCAGGGCGTCGTGGATGCCGATGGTCTGCACCGCGTCGACGGCGCGGGCGTAGTCGACGGCCGGCGGCAGCGCGAACCACGGGCCCGAGATCGGCACCAGGTTGGTGTGCACCTTGCGGTCGGGCTGGGTGAACGAGTCGCCCGGGTGGTAGACGGCATCCTCGATCAGGTAGCCGACGTTCTGGCACGGAACGCCCAGCTCCGGCAGGATGATCGCGTGATCCTTGCCATAGGCACGGACCGCGAAACCGGCCGCCTCGAAAACGTCGCCGTCGGCAACGATCTGGACCCGCTCGCCCAGCTCACCGAGCTGCCCGGCCACCCCGGCGTTGGTCCAGATCGGGGCGTCGATCCCCTTCACCCGGTCGACGTCGAGGTGGTCCTGGTGCTCGTGCGTGACCAGGATCGCGTCCACGCCCTCGAAGGCGGCGTCCTCGGTGAAGCTGCCCGGATCGACCAGCAGCACCTTGCCGTCCTTCTCCAACCGGACACAAGCATGCGTGTACTTCGTGAGCTTCATCAATCTCCCAGAGCGTCTCGCATCGGAACCAATTTTGCGTTCGTCTCGGCCAGCTCGGCCTCTGGGTCGGAGCCGGCGACGATGCCGGCGCCGGCGAACAGGCGCATCCTGGTCGGGTCGTGGGGGTCGGCCTGACCGCAGCGCAGTGCGATGCACCACTCGCCGTCGCCGGCCGCGTCCATCCAGCCGACCGGCCCGCTGAACCGGCCGCGCGGCATGCCCTCGATCTCGCCGATCACGTCGCGCGCGGCGTCGGTCGGCGTACCGCAGATCGCCGCGGACGGGTGCAGCGCGGCGGCCAGGCCGAGCGCGGAGGCTCCGTTGGCGGCGACCCCGGCGACGTCGGAGGCGAGATGCATCACGTTCGGCAGGTGCAGCACGAACGGCGTCTCGGGCACGTTCATCGACTTGCAGTGCGGCTTCAGCGCGTCCGCGACCGAGCGGACGGCGTACTCGTGCTCCTCGAGGTCCTTGCTCGAGCGCGCCAGCGAGGCGGCCAGCGCGAGATCGTGGGCGTCGTCGCCGGTACGCCGGATGGTGCCGGCCAGCACCCGCGAGGTGATCAGGCCCTTCTCGCGGCGGACCAGCAGCTCCGGGGTGGCGCCGATCAGGCCGTCGACGGAGAACGTCCAGCAGTTCGGGTACGCCGCGGCGAGCCGGCGCAGCGGCCAGCGCAAGTCGATCGGGTTGGGCGAGATCGCGATCAGGTCGCGGGCGAGCACCACCTTGTCGAGCTCGCCGCTGGTGATCCGCTTGACCGCGTCGGCCACGATGCCCGACCACTCGGTTCCGGACCGGGCGCCGTCGGCGAAGGCGACCGCGCCGACCGGCTCAGGCTCGTATGTCGTCAGCTCGGGTAGTGCGGCCAAGGAGCTCGCGCCGGAGATCGTCGTCACCCAGGTGATCCCGCCGCGGCGGCCGACGATCACCTCGGGCACCACCAGCTCACTGGCGTCGATGTCGGTGAAACCGAACGAACCGAAGCAGACCAGTCCCGATCCTGGTACGCCGACCTCGTCGCGGACGACGGCGCTCGCGGTGAGCTCCTGCCACCACTCCTGCGCCTCGGCGAACCGGTTGCTCCCGGCAACGTCCAGCCGGGCGGCGACGCCCCAGCCGACGTGCCCGTCGCCGCGGCGTACCCAGGCCAGACCGCCGGTCTCCGGCAGATGGTCCATCAGCGCGGCGGCGACACCGTCGACCCGCTGACTGCGGATCACCAGGTGCGGCGCCGGCTCGGCGCTGGCTGAAAGGCCGGGTCGGACCGGGTCAGACAAGGCCACGTTTGCACTCCTCGCTCGCTTCCCGGCCCCGGGTCTCGATGGCCGGCCGGCTCAATGGAGATTCGCTCACGAGAGGCAAGCGTAGGCCGCCCAGGTAACCGGCGAATTTCGGCGCCTGTCGCGACCGTGATCAACTAGACAGGTGACCAGGGCGGATCTCACCAAACAACCCGAGCAAGTGGCAGCCATGTTCGACAACGTCGCCGAGGGCTACGACCGGACCAACGCGGTCGCCACGATGGGGCTGGAGAAGGCCTACTGGCGGCCGCAGACGCTGGCGGAGATCGCGCCGCGGAAGGGGATGAAGATCCTCGACCTGGCGGCCGGCACCGGCGCGTCGAGCGTGAAGCTGCGCGAGGCGGGCGCCGAGGTGGTGTCCTGCGACTTCTCGGTCGGGATGCTCCGGGTCGGCAAACGCCGGTACCCCGAGCTGGACCTGATCGCCGGTGACGCGCTCCGGCTGCCGTTCGCCGACGAGACCTTCGACGTGGTCACCATCTCCTGGGCGCTGCGGAACGTGAACGACGTCACGGTGGCGCTCACCGAGATGCTCCGGGTGACCAAGCCGGGCGGCCGGCTGGTGGTGCTGGAGAACTCGCACCCGACCTGGAAACCGTTCCGGGTCGCCTACCTGGAGTACATGATGCGCGCGGTCCCGGTGGTCGCGAAGGCGGTCTCCACCAACCCCGACGCCTACGTCTACCTGGCCGAATCGGTCCGCGCCTGGCCTGGTCAGGCGCCTCTCGCCGACACCATCGCCGCCTCGGGCTGGACCCACGTCCAGTGGCGCAACCTGACAGGTGGTCTGGTCGCGATTCACCGGGCCGTCAAGCCGGTCTAATTACGCAACGAAACAGGCGCATAAATCGGTTGCAGGCAAGGGGTTCCGGGCCGGTTTCGTGTCCAAGTCAGGCAGTCCTAGACTGTCGGATGACCAGGCCTCGTGAATCCCTTCACGAGTGACACAGCCCTCCACCAGGCCGGGATGAGATGAGCCAGAGCGTGCCTAGCAGGCAGCAGGCCGAGACCGCTGATGTGATCGTCGTCGGCGCCGGGCCCGCAGGCTCGGCCGCCGCGTACCATCTGGCCAACGCGGGCCTCGACGTGCTGCTGCTGGAGAAGACCGCCTTCCCGCGCGAGAAGGTGTGCGGCGACGGCCTCACCCCGCGCGGGACCAAGCAGCTGATCAACATGGGCATCGACATCTCGCCCGAGGCCGGCTGGATCAAGAACTACGGCCTGCGGATCCAGGGCGCCGGGCACCAGTTGCAGCTCGACTGGCCAGACCTGGCCAGCCACCCGAACTACGGGCTGACCCGCAACCGGATGGACTTCGACGACATGCTGGCCCGCCAGGCCGTCAAGGCCGGCGCCCAGCTGCGCGAGCGGACCAACGTGACCGCGCCGATCCTGGACGACAAGGGCTTCATCGTCGGCGTCACCGCCAAGCCGGTCGACGACAACGGCCGCCGGGCCGGCGACGACCTCGAGTTCCGGGCGCCGCTGGTGATGGCGGCCGACGGCAACTCGTCGCGGCTGAGCGTCTCGATGGGTCTGCACAAGCGCGACGACCGCCCGATGGGGGTGGCCGTCCGGACGTACTTCACCAGCCCGCGCCACGACGACGACTACCTCGAGTCGTGGCTGGAGCTGTGGGCCGACGACCCGAAGAACCCGGGTCAGCGCAACCTGCTGCCGGGCTACGGCTGGATCTTCGGGATGGGCGACGGCACCGTCAACGTCGGTCTCGGCATCCTGAACACCTCCGATGCCTTCGGCAAGGTCGACTACGCCGACCTGCTCAAGCAGTGGCTGAAGAACACGCCGGAGGAGTGGCAGTTCCGCGACGAGTTCCAGACCATCCCGATCCGCGGGGCGGCGCTGCCGATGGGTTTCAACCGGCAGCCGCACTACACCCGCGGGCTGATGCTGCTGGGCGACGCGGGCGGGATGGTGAACCCGTTCAACGGCGAGGGCATCCCGTACGCGATGGAGTCCGGCGCCTTCGCCGCCGAGGTCGCCGCCCAGGCAATGCGCCGCCAGCCGAACCAGCGCGAGCGCGCCCTCTCGGCGTACCCGAAGGCGCTGAAGCAGGAGTACGGCGGCTACTACACGCTCGGCCGGGTGTTCGTGAAGCTGATCGGGAACCCGGAGGTGATGAAGCTGTGCACCAAGTACGGTCTGCCGCGCACCACCTTGATGAAATTCACCCTGAAACTGCTCGCCAACCTCACCGACCCGCGTGACGGCGACGTGATGGACAAGATCATCAACGGTCTCACCAAGGTCGTTCCCGCCGCCTGATCGGCGGGGCGCGTGACGTGAGACACAGCGGTACTGGTAACACAGTGCTGCACCGCAGTAGGCAGTGACCAGTACTACGCACACGACCGACCCACGTACCACCGGACGCAAGTAAGGAGGGAGCAGCCCAAGATGCACCCTTACGTACCGATCCTCATCCTCGGTGTGCTCGCGACGATCTTCGTGGCGGGCACCTTGGTGACGAGCGCGCTCGTCGGCCCGAAACGCTACAACCGGGCCAAGCTCGACTCGTACGAGTGCGGTATCGAGCCGACGCCGCAGCCGGTCGGTGGTGGGCGTTTCCCGGTGAAGTACTACATCACCGCGATGCTCTTCATCGTGTTCGACATCGAGATCATCTTCCTCTACCCCTGGGCCGTCGCCTTCGATCAGATGGCGCTGTTCGGGTTGGTCGAGATGGTCATCTTCATCGTTACCGTCTTCGTCGCGTACGCCTACGTCTGGCGCCGCGGCGGACTGGAGTGGGACTGACCTATGGGTGTTGAGGAACAACTTCCGGCCGGCGTACTGCTGACCACCGTCGAAGGCCTGTCGGGCTACATGCGCAAGGCCTCGTTGTGGCCGGCAACCTTCGGGCTGGCCTGCTGCGCGATCGAGATGATGACCACCGGCGCCCCGCGCTACGACGCGGCCCGGTTCGGCATGGAGGTCTTCCGGGCGTCGCCGCGCCAGGCCGACCTGATGATCGTGGCCGGCCGGGTGAGCCAGAAGATGGCCCCCGTCCTGCGCCAGATCTACGACCAGATGCCGAACCCGAAATGGGTCCTGGCGATGGGCGTCTGCGCGTCGTCCGGCGGCATGTTCAACAACTACGCCATCGTGCAGGGGGTCGACCACGTCGTCCCGGTCGACATGTACCTGCCCGGCTGCCCGCCGCGGCCGGAGATGCTGCTGGACGCGTTCCTCAAGCTGCACGAGGACATCCAGAACGGCAAGCTCGGCGCGAACAAGAAGGCGTTGCAGGCCGAGCAGGAGACCGCCGCCCTGTCCGCTTCCCCCACCCTTGAGCTGAAGGGTCTGCTCCGGTGAGTGACACCCAACCCGAAAACCTTCCGGCGACCGCGTCCGGTAGCGACGCGGCCACCCCGGGTCCGGCGGAGGTCGTCGACCACCGCGAGGGCATGTTCGGCGTCCGCGGTACCGGTGACACCTCGGGCTTCGGCGGTCTGCACCGCCAGGTCGCGCTGCCGGGCGGATCGGCCAAGCCGTACGGCGGCTGGTTCGACGGCGCCACCGAGAAGCTGGAGAGCCTGGTCGGCGACGCCGCGATCGAGAAGGTCGTGGTCGCCTACGGCGAGCTGACCCTGCACATCGCGCGCGAGCGGCTGCTCGAGGTCGCCCAGCACATCCGCGACGACGCGGACCTGCGGTTCGAGTTCTGCTCCGGCGTCTCCGGTGTGCACTACCCGCACGAGACCGGTCGGGAGCTGCACGCGGTCTACCACCTGCTCTCGATCACGCACAACCGCCGGATCCGGCTCGAGGTGTCCTGCCCCGACGCCGACCCGCACATCCCGTCCGTCGTCTCGGTCTACCCGGCCAACGACTGGCACGAGCGCGAGGCCTGGGACTTCTTCGGGATCATCTTCGACGGCCACCCGGCGCTGACCCGGATCCAGATGCCCGACGACTGGCCGGGCCACCCGCAACGCAAGGACTACCCGCTCGGCGGCATCGACGTCGAGTACAAGGGCGCCGTCATCCCGCCGCCCGACACGCGGAGGTCGTACAACTAATGACACAGAGTCAATCGACATCGGCAGACCCTTACGCCACCACTCGCGACACCACCGAGGGCAAGGTCTTCACCGTCACCGGTCAGGACTGGGACTCGGTCGTGTCCGGCCTCGGCGACGAGCCCGAAGAGCGCATCGTCGTCAACATGGGCCCGCAGCACCCGTCCACGCACGGGGTGCTCCGGCTCATCCTCGAGATCGAGGGCGAGAACGTGACCGAGGCCCGCTGCGGCATCGGCTACCTGCACACCGGTATCGAGAAGAACATGGAGTTCCGCTCCTGGACGCAGGGCGTCACGTTCTGCACCCGGATGGACTACCTGGCGCCGTTCTACAACGAGACGGCGTACTGCCTGGCGGTCGAGCGGCTGCTCGGCATCGAGGAGCAGATCCCGGAGAAGGCGAACGTGATGCGGGTGCTCCTGATGGAGCTGAACCGCATCAGCAGCCACCTGGTCTGCATCGCCACCGGTGGGATGGAGATCGGCGCGCTGACCGTGATGACGATCGGGTTCCGCGAGCGTGAGATGACGCTGGACCTGTTCGAGCTGATCACCGGCCTGCGGATGAACCACGCGTTCATCCGCCCGGGCGGCGTCTCGCAGGATCTGCCGGCCGGTGCGCTGGACAAGATCCGGGAGTACATCACCTGGATGAACAAGCACCTGCCCGAGTACGCCGAGCTGTGCAACGCGAACCCGATCTTCAAGGCCCGCCTGCAGGACGTCGGCTACCTGGACCTGACCGGGTGCATGGCGCTGGGCATCTCCGGCCCGCCGCTGCGCGCGACCGGGTACGGCCTGGACCTGCGCAAGACCCAGCCGTACTGCGGCTATGAGACCTACGACTTCGACGTACCGACCTGGGACACCGCCGACTCGTACGGCCGGTTCCGGGTGCGGCTGCAGGAGATGTGGGAATCGCTGAAGATCGTCGAGCAGTGCGCCGATCGCCTGGCCAAGATGGAGGGCGAGCCGGTGATGGTGGCCGACAAGAAGATCGGCTGGCCGAGCCAGCTGGCCGTCGGCAACGACGGGATGGGCAACTCGCTCGACCACATCAAGCACATCATGGGCGAGTCGATGGAAGCACTGATCCATCACTTCAAGCTGGTCACCGAGGGCTTCCGGGTACCGGCCGGGCAGGCGTACGTGGCGATCGAGTCGCCGCGCGGCGAGCTGGGCTGTCACCTGGTCTCCGACGGCGGCACCAAGCCGTACCGGGCGCACTTCCGCGACCCGTCGTTCGCAAACCTGCAGGCGATGCCGATCCTGTGCGAGGGCTCACAGGTCGCCGACGTGATCGTCGCCGTCGCCAGCCTTGACCCGGTGATGGGTGGAGTGGACCGATAGATGGCTGACACAACCGTTCCCTACAGCACGAACGACTCGAAGATCGTGGACGCCACGATCGCCGAGATGCGCGAGCTGGCCGCCCGGTACCCGCAGGGCCGGTCGGCCCTGCTGCCGATGCTGCACCTGGTCCAGTCGGTCGAGGGCCGGATCACCCCCGAGGGCATCGAGGCGTGCGCCGCGGTGCTCGGGCTGACCGGTGCCGAGGTCTCGGCGGTGGCGACCTTCTACACGATGTACAAGCGCCGCCCGGTCGGCGACTACCACGTCGGGGTCTGCACCAACACGCTCTGCGCGGTGATGGGCGGCGACCTGATCTTCGAGCGGCTCAAGTCGCACCTCGACGTCGGCAACGACGAGACCACCGAGGACGGCAAGATCACCCTCGAGCACCTCGAGTGCAACGCCGCCTGCGACTACGCGCCGGTGATGATGGTGAACTGGGAGTTCTTCGACGACATGACGCCGGAGTCGGCGGCCGAACTGGTCGACGACCTGCGTGACGACGCCAAAGAGGTCAAGTCCCCGCGTGGCGCGACGATCTGCACCTGGAAGGAAGCCGAGCGCGTACTGGCCGGCTTCCCAGACGGCCGCGCCGACGAAGGCCCGACCGGTGGCAAGGCCACGCTGGCCGGCCTCCGGCTGGCGCGCGAGCGCAACTGGACGGCGCCGGAAGGCACTCACTCGCGTAGCAGCAACGGGCACGCCGCCGAGCAGACGGTGTCCGCGGACGCCGCCGCCGGTCCGCGTCCGGAAGACCAGCCGGGCAAGGAATCAGGCACCGGATCCCCGGCGACTCCCGACAGCCGCAAGGAGGACTGACCATGCTCACTCCAGTGCTGTCCGACAACTGGGACCAGATCCGCGCCTGGCAGCTCGCGTCGTACCAGCGTTCCGGCGGGTATGACGCGTTGCGCACCGCGCTGCGGATGCAGCCGGCCGACGTGGTGACCGCGGTCAAGGACTCCGGCCTGCGTGGCCGTGGTGGCGCGGGCTTCCCGACCGGCTTGAAGTGGTCGTTCATCCCGCAGGACAACCCGAAGCCGAAGTACCTGGTGGTGAACGCCGACGAGTCCGAGCCGGGTACCTGCAAGGACATCCCGCTGATGCTCGCCTCGCCGCACACGCTGGTCGAGGGCGTCATCATCTCGGCGTACGCGATCAACGCGAACACCGCGTTCATCTACGTCCGCGGTGAGGTGCTGCACGTGGTCCGCCGGCTGCAGCAGGCGGTCGCCGAGGCGAAGGAAGCCGGTTTCATCGGCACCAACGTGCTCGGCACCGGCTACGACATCGACGTGATCGTGCACGCCGGCGCCGGCGCCTACATCTGTGGCGAGGAGACGGCGCTGCTCGACTCGCTGGAAGGTCGTCGTGGTCAACCCCGGCTGCGTCCTCCGTTCCCCGCGGTGGCCGGCCTGTACGGCTGCCCCACTGTCATCAACAACGTCGAGTCGATCGCGTCTGTTCCCTCGATCATCAACAACGGCGCCGACTGGTTCGCCTCGATGGGTACCGAGAAGTCCAAGGGCCCGACGATCTACTCGCTGTCCGGCCACGTCACCCGGCCCGGTCAGTACGAGGCGCCGATGGGGATCACGCTGCGGCAGCTGCTCGAGCTGGCCGGCGGGATCCGCGAGGGCCACGAGCTGAAGTTCTGGACCCCGGGCGGGTCCTCGACGCCGCTGCTGACCGCCGACCACCTCGACGTCCCGCTGGACTACGAGGGTGTCTCCGGGGCCGGCTCGCTGCTCGGCACCAAGGCCCTGCAGATCTTCGACGAGACCGTCTGCCCGGTCCGCGCGACGCTGCGCTGGACCGAGTTCTACAAGCACGAGTCCTGCGGCAAGTGCACCCCGTGCCGTGAGGGCACCTGGTGGCTGGTGCAGATCCTGGAGCGGCTGGAGGCCGGACAGGGTGGCGAGGAAGACCTCGAGACCCTGCTCGACCTGAGCGAGAACATCACCGGCCGGTCGTTCTGCGCACTGGCCGACGGTGCCACCGCGCCGATCACCAGCTCGATCCAGCACTTCAAGGACGACTACATCGCCCACTTCACCAACGGCGGCTGCCCGTTCGACCCGATGGCGTCCACCGTCTTCGCGACCGCTGGAGTTGTCACAGCATGACGATCGTCAACAACACAGCCAACCCGCCGGCCGGCTCCGCTGTGGAGAAGGTGGACCTGGTGACGGTCACCATCGACGACATCGAGGTGAAGGTCCCGAAGAACAGCCTGGCGATCCGGGCCGCGGAGCAGATCGGCGTCCAGATCCCGCGGTTCTGCGACCACCCGCTGCTCGACCCGGTCGCCGCCTGCCGTCAGTGCCTCGTCGAGGTCGTTGACGCAGGCAACGGTCGCGGGATGCCGAAGCCGCAGACCTCGTGCTCGCTGACCGTTGCCGACGGCATGGTCATCCGGACCCAGATCTCCTCGCCGGTGGCCGACAAGGCCCAGCAGGGGCAGATGGAGTTCCTGCTGATCAACCACCCGCTGGACTGCCCGGTCTGCGACAAGGGTGGCGAGTGCCCGCTGCAGAACCAGGCGATGACGAACGGCCGCGGCGAGAGCCGCTACGACGGGGTGAAGCGGACCTACCCCAAGCCGATCAACGTCTCCGCCCAGGTCCTGCTGGACCGCGAGCGCTGCGTTCTCTGCGCGCGCTGCACCCGGTTCTCCCAGCAGATCGCCGGCGATCCGTTCATCGAGCTGCTCGAGCGCGGCGCGCTGCAGCAGGTCGGCATCTACGAGAAGGAGCCCTTCGAGAGCTACTTCTCCGGCAACACGATCCAGATCTGCCCGGTCGGCGCGCTGACCAGCGCGGCGTACCGGTTCCGGTCCCGGCCGTTCGACCTCGTCTCGGTGCCGTCGGTGGCCGAGCACGACGCGTCCGGTTCGGCGATCCGGATCGACTACCGGCGCGGCAAGGTGATGCGCCGGCTGGCGGGCGACGACGCCGAGGTCAACGAGGAGTGGATCTCCGACCGGGACCGGTTCGCGTTCAACTACGCGAACACCGGCGACCGGCTGACCCACCCGCAGATCCGCGAGGACGGCGAGCTGCGGCCCGCTTCCTGGCCGGAGGCGCTGGACTTCGCGGCGAAGAAGCTCATCGCCGCGCGGGGCAACGCCGCCGTCCTGACCGGTGGCCGGCTCACGCTGGAGGACGCCTACGCGTACTCGAAGTTCGCGCGGGTCGCCCTCGGCACCAACGACATCGACTTCCGGGCCCGGCCGTACTCGCCGGAGGAGGCCGACTTCCTGGCCGCCGCGGTAGCCGGCACAGGACTCGGTACGACCTTCGCCGACCTGGAGAACGCCGGCTCGGTCCTGCTGGTGGGCTTCGAGCCCGAGGAGGAGTCGCCGGCGGTCTTCCTGCGGCTGCGCAAGGGCGTCCGCAAGAACGGCACCAAGGTCTTCACCGTCGCGCCGCTGGGATCGCGCGGGGTCGAGAAGCTGTCCGGTGTCGTCGTCCAGAGCACTCCGGGCACCGAGGCCGCAGTACTGAATGACCTGCGCGGCACCGGCGAGGCCGGGGCCGCGGCGCTGGACGCGCTCGGCGCCAACTCGATCATCATCGTGGGCGAGCGCCTCGCGTCCGTCCAAGGTGCGTACTCCGCCGCGCTGCGGCTCGCGCTGGACACCGGGGCCCAGCTGGTCTGGATCCCGCGTCGTGCGGGTGACCGTGGTGCGCTCGAGGCCGGCTGCCTGCCGGGTCTGCTGCCGGGCGGTCGCCTGGTGTCGGACGCGGCCGCACGGGTCGACCTGCAAGCTGCTTGGGGCGTCGAGGGCCTGCCCAGCACGGTCGGCAAGGACATCGGCGAGATCCTCGCCTCGGCAGGATCGCTGCAGGCGCTGGTTGTCGCGGGTGTCGAGATCGACGACCTGCCGGATCCGGCGGCGGCTCTGGCCGCGCTGGCTGCCGCGCCGTTCGTGGTCAGCTTCGAGGTTCGTACCTCGCAGGTGACCGAGCACGCCGACGTGGTCTTCCCGGTGGTACCGCCGGTCGAGAAGGACGGCACCTTCGTGAACTGGGAGGGTCGCGAGCGGCCGTTCCCGGTCGTCATCAAGGCGCCGACCGCGATGCCCGATGTCCGCGCGCTGGCCGCGCTGGCGCAGGAGATGGACTCGTCGCTCGGCTTCAGCACCCCCGCCGGGGCGAAGAAGGAGTTCGACGAGCTCGGCCGCTGGGACGGCGACCGGGCCGGCGAACCGACGTACCAGGCCGGTCCGCCGCTCGGCGCTTTCGACTCGACCCGGCTCGGGACCTGGCGGATGCTGATCGACGACAGCCGCGGTAACGACGGTGAGCCGCACCTGGTCGCGACTGCCCGCCGCCCGGTGGCGCGGATCTCGCAGACCACGGCGCACCGGGCCGGGGTGAACGACGGCGACGAGCTCGTGGTCAGCACCGACGCCGGCTCGATCCGGTTGCCGGTGGCGATCACCGCGATGACCGACAACGTCGTCTGGCTGCCGACCAACTCGGCCGACTCGCACATCAGACGCTCGCTGCACGCAGATCACGGTTCGATCGTGACCATCGCCGGAGGGAACGCATGAGTCTTCTCGCCCTGCCCCTGGCCGCCCCGCCGGACGCCGGCGTCGGTAACGACCCCTGGTGGGTGATCGGCCTCAAGGTGCTGCTGATCTTCGTCTTCCTGATCGTGCTGACGCTCTTCAACATCTGGCTGGAGCGCCGGGTCGTGGCCTACATGCAGAACCGGATCGGCCCGAACGTGCACGGCCCGTTCGGTCTGCTCCAGTCGCTGGCCGACGGTATGAAGCTGATGTTCAAGGAAGACCTGATGCCGAAGGGCGTGGACAAATTCGTCTACGTCGCGGCGCCGGTGATCGTGTCGATCCCGGCCTTCCTGACCTTCGCCGTGATTCCGTTCGGGCCGACGGTGAAGATCCCGTTCACCGACACCTACACCCGGCTGCAACTCACCGACCTGCCCGTCTCGGTGCTGTACGTGATGGCGATCGCGTCGATCGGCATCTACGGCATCGTGCTCGGCGGCTGGTCGTCCAACTCGACCTACTCGCTGCTCGGCGGGCTGCGCTCCAGCGCCCAGATGATCTCCTACGAGGTCGCGATGGGCCTGGCGCTGGTGACGGTCTTCCTGTTCGCCGGCTCGATGTCCACCTCGGACATCGTCGCCGCGCAGGGCTCGCACCAGACGCTGCACCTGTTCGGTGCCGACATCCCGATCCCGGGCTGGTACGCCGTCTTGTTGTTCCCGTCGTTCGTGATCTACGTGATCTCGATGATCGGCGAGACGAACCGGGCGCCGTTCGACCTGCCGGAGGCCGAGGGCGAACTGGTGGCCGGCTTCCTGACCGAGTACTCCTCGATGAAGTACGCGATGTTCTTCCTGGCCGAGTACATCAACATGGCGACCGTGTCCGCGCTGGCCACCACGCTGTTCCTGGGCGGCTGGCGGGCGCCCTGGCCGATCTCGATCTGGGACGGCGCGAACTCCGGCTTCTGGCCGGTGCTGTGGTTCGTCGGCAAGATGATGTGCTTCATCTTCTTCTACATCTGGCTGCGCGGAACGCTGCCGCGACTGCGCTACGACCAGTTCATGAAGCTGGGCTGGAAGATCCTGATCCCGGTCTCCCTGGGCTGGATCCTGCTCGTCGCCACCGTCCGGGCGCTCGGCCGCGAGGTCGACACCGGCAACCAGCGCAACTACCTGCTGGTGGCCGCGGCCATCGTCGCGCTGATCGCGGTGATCTCGATGTTCCTGCCGCAGAAGAAGACCGATCAGGAAGAGCCGGTGGCGAGCGAGGAATTCGACGCCTTCGCCGGGGGCTTCCCGGTGCCACCACCCATCGTCGATTCCACCAGCCGAAGCGAGACTGACGTTCGTAGCAAGGAAGGCAGCCGTGGCTAGCGTCAAAGAGTCCCTCTGGGATCCGGTCGCCGGGTTCGGGGTCACCTTCCGGACGATGTTCCGGAAGACGTTCACCGAGCAGTACCCGTTCGACAAGAAGCCGACCGCGCCGCGGTTCCACGGCAGGCACCAGCTGAACCGCTGGCCCGACGGCCTGGAGAAGTGCATCGGCTGCGAGCTGTGTGCGTGGGCCTGTCCCGCGGACGCGATCTACGTCGAAGGCGCTGACAACACCGAGGGCGGCCGGATGTCGCCAGGTGAGCGCTACGGCCGTGTGTACCAGATCAACTACCTGCGCTGCATCCTGTGCGGACTCTGCATCGAGGCGTGCCCGACCCGGGCGCTCACGATGACCAACGAGTACGAGCTGGCCGACCGCAGCCGCGAGTCCCTCATCTACGAGAAGAAGGACCTGCTCGCACCGCTGCTGCCGGGGATGTCCGAGCCGCCGCACGACATGCAGCTCGGCGCCACCGACAAGGACTACTACCGCGGCCTGATCGGCGCGGCAGTACCCACTGAGGGTGGTGGCGACAAGTGATCGGTCTCGTCACCGGCGGCCAGGTCGCGTTCTGGATGCTGGCGCCGATCATGGTGCTGGCCGCGATCGCGATGATCCTGGTCCGCAAGGCCGTGCACTCGGCGTTGCTGCTGGCAACGGTGATGATCTGCCTGGCCATCCAGTACGCGGCACAGGATGCGCCGTTCCTGTTCGCAGTACAGATCATCGTCTACACCGGCGCGATCCTGATGCTGTTCCTGTTCGTACTGATGCTGGTCGGCGTCGACGCGTCCGACTCGCTGGTCGAGACGATCCGCGGTCAGCGGCTGCTGGCCGGGCTGGCCTTCCTGGGGATCGGCATCCTGCTGGTCTTCGCGGTCGGCAACGCCAAGTACGGCGACCCGGTGGGTCTCGGTCAGGCGCAGCCGGACGGTAACGTCAAGGGCCTTGCGCAGCTGCTGTTCGGCAAGTACGTGTTCGCCTTCGAGGTCACCTCGGCGCTGCTGATCACCGCGGCGATGGGCGCGATGATGCTGGCGCACCGCGAGCGGCTGACCAAGAAGCTGACCCAGCGCGACCACGCCGAGGAGCGGATCCGCAAGTACGCCGAGCTCGGCGTACACCCCGGCCCGCTGCCGACGCCGGGTGTGCTGGCCCGGCACAACGCCGTCGACACGCCGGCGCTGCTGCCCGACGGGTCGATCGCACCGACCTCGGTTTCGCGAGTGCTGCAGGCACGTGGCACGGTGTTCCCCGAGACCGAGGAGCGCGAGGACGTCCAGCTGGTCCGTGAGATCAGCGAGGGCGACGAATCCGGTGATGGAGACAAGACGTGAGCGAGCGAAGCGAGAGAACCATTGAACACAGCACGCTTTCGTCATGCCCGCCCGGAGCGAAGCGAGGACGGGCATGACGACTGAGCCCTACATCGTCTTGTCGGCGATGTTGTTCAGCATCGGGGCGCTCGGCGTACTCGTGCGCCGGAACGCGATCGTCGTCTTCATGTGTGTGGAGCTGATGCTGAACGCAACGAACCTCGCGTTCGTCAGCTTCGCCCGTCAGCACGGCAACCTCGACGGCCAGATCGCCGCCTTCTTCGTGATGGTGGTGGCCGCGGCCGAGGTCGTGATCGGCCTGGCGATCATCATGGCCATCTTCCGCACCCGTCGCTCGGCCTCGGTCGACGACGCCAACCTGCTCAAGTACTGAGGTCTGAAACCGATGAGTCATGAGCTGACGTGGCTGCTGGTCGCGATCCCGGCGGTGTCCGCGGCGATCCTGCTGCTTGGTGGCAAGGCCACCGACAAGTGGGGTCACCTGCTGGGCACCGCGGCGTCGCTGGCCTCGTTCGTCTGCGGGGTCCTGCTGTTCTTCCAGATGCAGGGCAAGTCCGGCGAAGAGCGGTCCGAGACGGTCAAGCTGTTCGAGTGGTTCTCGGTCGGCAGCGTGCACGTGGATGTGACCCTGCTGGTCGACCAGCTGTCCATCCTCTTCGTGCTGCTGATCACGGGTGTCGGGTCGCTGATCCACATCTACTCGATCGGCTACATGGAGCACGACCCGCGCAGGCGCCGCTTCTTCGGGTACCTGAACCTGTTCATCGCGTCGATGCTGCTGCTGGTGCTCGCCGCCGACTACCTGCTGGTCTTCGTCGGCTGGGAGGGCGTCGGTCTGGCGTCGTACCTGCTGATCGGGTTCTGGCAGCACAAGCACTCGGCCGCGACCGCCGCGAAGAAGGCGTTCGTGGTGAACCGGGTCGGAGACATCGGCCTGTCGCTCGCGGTGATGAGCATGTGGGCGCTGTTCGGTTCGTCGGCGTTCGGCACCGTGAACGCGGGCGCCGAAGGGATGTCGAGCACCTGGGCGACGCTGGTCGGCCTGATGCTGCTGCTGGCCGCCTGCGGAAAGTCCGCGCAGGTGCCGCTGCAGTCCTGGCTGCTGGACGCGATGGAGGGCCCGACCCCGGTCTCGGCCCTGATCCACGCGGCGACGATGGTCACCGCGGGCGTCTACCTGGTGGTCCGCTCGCACGCGATCTTCGAGCAGACCGACGCCGCCTCGACCGCGGTGGTGATCGTCGGCACGGTGACCGCGCTGGCCGGTGCGATCATCGGTTGCGCCAAGGACGACATCAAGAAGGCGCTGGCCGGTTCGACGATGAGCCAGATCGGCTACATGATGCTGGCCGCCGGCCTCGGCCCGGTCGGCTACGTGTTCGCGATCTTCCACCTGATCACGCACGGCTTCTTCAAGGCCAACATGTTCCTCGGCGCCGGCTCGGTGATGCACGGCATGAACGACGACGTGAACATGCGCCACTACGGTGGCCTGCGCAAGTACATGAAGGTCACCTTCGTGACGTTCGGGTTCGGCTACCTGGCGATCCTCGGCATCCCGCCGTTCGCCGGCTTCTTCAGCAAGGACAAGATCATCGAGGCCGCGTTCGCGGACAACATCGTGATCGGTCTGTGCGCGCTGCTCGGCGCCGGTATCACCGCGTTCTACATGACCCGGCTGATGCTGATGACGTTCTTCGGCGAGAAGCGCTGGGAGAAGGACGTGAAGCCGCACGAGTCGCCCGCGGTGATGACCGGTCCGCTGGTCATCCTGGCGGCACTCTCCCTCGGTGGCGGCGCGCTCTACTTCTCCGGCCACTGGATCGTGAACTGGCTCGAGCCGGTCGTCGGTCACGAGGAGGAGCACGGTCCGGTCAGCGCCACCGTGATGACGCTGATCACCCTCGCGGTCGTTGCCGTCGGCATCGCCATCGCGGTGGCCCTGTACCGCCGCGACATCCCGCGTGAGGCGCCCGTCCGGGTCTCGCCGGTCACCACCTTCGCTCGCCGTGACCTCTTCGGCGACGCGCTCAACGAGGCCGTCCTGATGCGCCCGGGGCAGTACCTCACCCGGACGCTGGTCTGGCTCGACAACCGCGGAGTGGACGGTCTGGTCAACGGGCTGGCCGCACTCTTCGGCGGGCTGTCCGGCCGGCTGCGCCGGTTCCAGACGGGCTTCGTCCGTTCCTACGCACTCAGCATGGTCTTCGGCGCCGCATTCGTGGTCGTCGCCCTCCTCGCGGTGAGGTTGTCGTGAAAATCGGTTGGCTGACCCTGACGCTGCTCCTGCCGTTGGTAGGCGCCCTGGTGACGATGGTGGTGCCGAAAGCCAAGGCGCTGCTGTCCAAGCAGGTGGCACTGGCCTTCTCCCTCGTCACGCTGGCGCTGACCATCGTGATCGCCGTCGGCTACCACCAGAACGGTGCTGCCGACTACGAGGAGAACCACACCTGGATCAAGGCCTTCGGCGCGCACTACGCGCTCGGGCTGGACGGCGTCGGGATCGTCCTGGTGGTGCTCACCGCGCTGCTGACCCCGATCGTGCTGATCGCCTCCTGGAACGACGCGAAGACCGGTCGCTGGAGCGAGAAGTCGTTCTTCGCCTGGATCCTCGGCCTGGAGGCGCTGTCGATCGGCGTCTTCTCCGCCACCGACGTGTTCCTCTTCTACGTGCTGTTCGAGGCCACGCTGATCCCGATGTACTTCCTGATCGGCGGGTTCGGCGGCGCGCAGCGGTCGTACGCGGCGGTGAAGTTCCTGCTCTACTCGCTGCTCGGCGGGCTGCTGATGCTGGCCTCGGTGGTCGGCCTGTACGTGGTGTCGGCCAAGAACGGCGGCGACCCGTCGTACCTGCTGTCCGACCTGGTCAAGGTCGACATGAGCCAGAACACCGAGCGCTGGCTGTTCCTCGGCTTCTTCTTCGCCTTCGCGGTGAAGGCGCCGATGGTGCCGTTCCACACCTGGCTGCCGGACGCCGCGGCCGAGGCGACCCCGGGTACGTCGGTACTGCTGGTCGGCATCCTGGACAAGATCGGCACCTTCGGGATGATCCGGTTCTGCCTCGGCCTCTTCCCGGAGGCCTCGAAGTGGGCCACCCCGGTCGTCCTGGTGCTCGCCCTGATCAGCGTCCTGTACGGCGCGCTGGTGGCGATCGGCCAGACCGATATCAAGCGGCTGATCGCGTACACGTCAATCTCGCACTTCGGGTTCATCGTGATGGGCATCTTCGCGCTCACCTCGCAGGGCCTGACCGGGTCGACGCTGTACATGTTCAACCACGGACTCTCCACCGCGGCGCTGTTCCTGGTGGCCGGCTACCTGATCTCGCGGCGCGGTTCGGCCCGGATCGCGGACTACGGCGGCGTCGAGAAGGTGGCACCGGTACTGGCCGGCACCTTCTTGTTCGCCGGTCTGTCCAGCCTGGCGCTGCCCGGCCTGTCGCCGTTCATCTCCGAGTTCATGGTGCTGGCCGGGACGTTCAGCAAGCACAAGGTGATCGCGGTGATCGCCGTGCTCGGGATCGTGCTGGCCGCGCTCTACATCCTGATCATGTACCAGCGCCTGATGACCGGTCCGGTGCGTGACGGGATCGAGAAGCTGAAGGACCTGAACTTCCGCGAGGTGTTCGCGATCACGCCGCTGGTCGTGCTGATCATCGGCTTCGGGATCTATCCCAAGCCGATCGTCGACATCATCAAGCCGGCGGTCGAGTCGACGATGCAGCGCGTGGGCGTCACCGACCCGGCCCCGCAGGTTCCCGTGACGGAGGGACAGAAGTGAGTGCAGTACTGATGCCGCTGGCAGCGCAAGCCCTGCCGCTGGCGGACTTCGTCAAGCCGAAGATCGAGTACAACGAGCTGGCCCCGCTGCTCGTGGTCTTCGGTGCGGCCTGCGTCGGCGTCCTCGCCGAGGCGTTCGTGCCGCGCGCGTTCCGGCACCTGATCCAGCTGGCGATCGCGCTGATCGGCGTCCTCGCCGCCGGCGTCTGGACCGTCATGCTGATGAACGACAAGAAGGAACTGCTCGCGGCGCAGGGCGCGATCTCGGTGGACGGCCCGGCGCTGTTCACCTGGGTCACGCTGCTCGCGCTGACGCTGGTCAGCATCCTGCTGTTCGCCGAGCGCTCGGTCGACGGCGGGCTGTCCGCCTTCGCCGGCCAGGCCGCCGCGGTACCGGGCAGCGAGGCCGAGCGAGAGGGCACCGCGCTCAAGATCGAGCACACCGAGATCTTCCCGCTGACGCTGTTCGCGGTCGGCGGCATGATGCTGTTCGCCTCGGCCAACGACCTGCTGGTGATGTTCGTCGCGCTCGAGGTCTTCTCGCTGCCGCTGTACCTGCTCTGTGGGCTGGCGCGCCGTCGCCGGCTGATCTCGCAGGAAGCCGCGATGAAGTACTTCCTGCTCGGCGCCTTCGCCTCGGCCTTCCTGCTCTACGGCATCGCGCTGCTCTACGGGTACGCCGGGACGATGTCGCTCGGCGGCATCTCCGACGCGCTGGCCACCAAGACCGATGGCGACGCGATGCTGCTGGCCGGTACCGGTCTGGTCGCGGTCGGCCTGCTGTTCAAGGTCGGCGCGGTCCCGTTCCACTCGTGGACGCCGGACGTGTACCAGGGTGCGCCGACGCCGGTCACCGGGTTCATGGCGGCCTGTACCAAGATCGCCGCGTTCATCGGCCTGATGCGCGTCTTCTACGTCGCCCTGGGTGGTACGCGCTGGGACTGGGCGCCGATGATGTGGATCGTCGCGATCCTCACCATGGTGATCGGCTCGATCGTGGCGCTGACCCAGACCGACGTGAAGCGGATGCTCGCCTACTCGTCGATCGCGCACGCCGGCTTCCTGCTGACCGCGTTCGTCGGGCTCTCGCAGGCCGGCAGCGGGGTCACCCACGGCATCACCTCGACCCAGGCCGTGCTGTTCTACCTGGTCTGCTACGGCTTCCCCACCATCGGCGCCTTCGCCCTGGTGACCCTGGTCCGCGACGCGGGCGGCGAGGCGACCCACCTGTCGCGCTGGGCCGGACTGGGCAAGAAGTCGCCGCTGCTGGCGGGCATCTTCGCCTTCTTCCTGCTCGGCTTCGCGGGCATCCCGCTGACCGCGGGATTCACCGGCAAGTGGGCCGTGTTCACGGCGGCCTGGACCGGTGGCGCTTGGCCGCTGGTCGTCGTCGCCGTGCTCTGCAGCCTGGTCGCCGCGTTCTTCTACGTTCGCGTGATCGTGCTGATGTTCTTCTCCGACCTGCCGGCCGACGCGCCGGACGTGGCCCTGCCGGGATGGCAGACCACCACCGCCGTCGCGCTGGGTCTGGCCGCCACGGTGGTCCTCGGTCTGGTTCCCGGACCGGTGCTCGACCTGGCTGCCCGGGCGGGTGAGTTCATCCGGTGAGCCCGACCCCGCTGCCGGCCGAGAGCCTGGGATTCGCGTTCGCCGACGAGGCGCTCGAATCCCGGGTTCGCGCTGGGCTGCTCTCGGTCGAGCAGGCGCTCCGCGACTCCGCGCAGTCCGAGGCCCCGTTCGTCACCGAAGCCGCTCAGCACGTGATGGTTGCCGGTGGCAAGAGGTTCCGGCCGTTGCTGGTACTGCTCGCTGCCGAGCTCGGCCCGAACACGGGAGCGTCCGAGGTGGTCGACTCGGCCGTGGTGGTCGAGCTGACCCACCTGGCCACGCTGTACCACGACGACGTGATGGACGAGGCGGCGTTGCGTCGCGGCGCCGACAGCGCGAACGCGCGCTGGGACAACTCGGTCGCCATCCTGACCGGCGACTGGCTGTTCGCCCGCGCGTCCGACCTGGTCGCCTCGCTCGGACCGGAAGCGGTCCGGATCCAGTCGCGCACCTTCGGCCGGCTGGTCGAGGGGCAGATCCGGGAGACCCTCGGTGTCTCCGAAGGTCAGGACCCGCTCGCGCACTACCTGTCGGTGGTCGCGGACAAGACCGGCTCGCTGATCGCCACCTCGGCGCTCTTCGGCGCCAAGTTCGCGGGCGCGACACCCGAAGTACAGGAGACCGTCCGCGCCTTCGGCGAGGAGATCGGCCAGGCGTTCCAGCTGGCCGACGACATCCTCGACATCATGTCCGAGGAGTCCGGCAAGACGCCCGGTACGGACCTGCGCGAAGGCGTCCCGACGCTGCCGGTACTGATCTTCCGTGCCCAGGCCGACCCCTCCTCGCCGACTGACGCGCGGCTGCTCGAGCTGCTCGACTCCGACCTGACCGACGACGCTCGCTTGGCCGAGGCGCTCGGTCTGCTGCGTGCCCACCCGTCGCTGCAGCAAGCCGAGGACGACGTACGCCGCCGCGCCGACGACGCCCGCAAACTACTCGAAGACCTCCCGGAAGGCTCAGGCCGCTCCGCGCTGGAGTCCCTCTGCGACCTGGTCGTCACCCGCTCGGTCTGATCCACAAGTTGCCCAAGGCAACGGTAGCGGGTTTTAGTACCGCTGGCAGGATGCAGCACGCCAGTGGTACTAAAACCCGCTATTGGTGCGGCTAAGGTTGGGGTTGCGGGTGTTGGCTGAAGACGATCCGGGCCAGCTGGTCCGCTTCGGCCCGGCTCAGGATCACTGCTGAGGTTGCGTTCGGGACCACTCGGCCGGGGTCGGTGACCGCCAGCTCTCGCAGTACCGGCCAGCGGCGGCTGTGGGTCTCCATGCTGGCTTCCCGCACCACCCGATCCCTTGCCTGCTGGCCGAGCCGGGCCACGTGGGCCGGTACGTCGAGCATGATGAGGTGCACCGGGCGGCCCGCCAGCTTGGCCGCCAGCCCGATCAGCTGCCTGGCCAGGGGTTTCGTGGCACAGTCGTGGATCACCAGCGGGCCGTCGGTGCGGATGGCTCGCAGTACCTGTGCGTAGTAGGTCACGTGCAGCAGCGGGCGCCAGACGGCGTACGGGATGGCGCGGAGTACCGGCTGCCAGCGGTGGCGGAGGTGTTCGGAGTCGAGGACACGGACGGCGCCCGGCTCGGCGAACAGCCGCCGGAGCAGCGTGCTCTTCCCGGCGCCGGGAATCCCGGCCAGGACGACGATCGCGTTCGCGGGGTAGCGCAACGCGGCGATACCCAGGTCTTCGCGGACACTCGGTGAGATCAGCAGAGCGGTCACGGGGAGCCTCCTTCGGCGTTCCCCCGATCATCTCCGGCGCCTCTGAGAGACCGATGAGAATCCGCTGAAAACGGCTAGCGCCCGGTCCAGGTAGGGCTGTCGACGTAGTGGTTGTCGTAGAGGTCGCGCTGGTTTTTGGTCTGAAAGCTGTGTCAGGACTTGAGGTTGGCGAACCAGTTGCGGGTGCTGCTTGCCGTCTCGGGGTAGCTGCCCTCGACCTGGGTGACGATGTCGGCGATCGTCTTGGCCGCCAGCTCGCGCCGGTAGGTGAGCTCGGCCTTGCGCATGGACATCGAGACCACGCAGGTCTTCCGGTAGTCGGTCTTGGCATTGGCATCCGGCCCGGCCTTCAGGATCTGCGTGCACCTAAACGCTTCCTCGCCGCCGTCGATCGCAACCACCACATCGAGCAAGGTGATCTTCTCGGGCGCCTTGGCCAACTGGAACCCACCCTTGGGCCCCGACGTCGACGAAAGAATGCCGGCCCGGGTCAGCGCTTGGAGCTGCTTGTTCAGGTACGCCGTCGGAAGCTCATAGAAGGCAGCGAGCCGCTTGGCGGTGACTGCCTCGCCCGGGATGAAGCACAAGTTCACACAACTGTGCACCGCCCACTCGACCCCCTCGTTCATCTTCATAACCTAGATGCTAAATATCCAGAATAATCTTGTCAACAAGTGGCAACCCCGGCCGGGAAGCGGTGACCTAGGACAGGAAACGGCGGCCTAGGACAAGGCATGCCTTGTCCTAGGCCACCGCTTGGTGTTCAAGGTCGCCGGAAGTGGCCGGCTGTCAGCTGCCTACGCGGCCGCCGTCTTTGCGCCAGATGCAGGAGATGGCGGGGCGGGGGAACGGGTGGGTGTGGGGCCAGGTGGAGGCGGGCTTTTCGAAGGTTGCTGTGTCGGTCTCGCCTGGGTGCTGGACGGCGACGAAGGCGGTCAGGTCGTCGTCGGAGACGAGCGGGCCGCAGGCTTCGGAGGCGAAGGGGACGGAGAGGAACTGCTTGACGTGGCCGCGTTCGGGGCCGGCCACCGGGACGGTGAAGATGCCGTCGTTGGAGCCCAGGACGTTGCCATCGGTGGAGATCCACAGGTTGCCGGAGCCGTCGAAGCTGACATTGTCGGGACAGGAGATCGGGCTGACCTTCGACTTGTCGTAGCCGCCGAAGTACGTCTCCTGCGCGGCCGGGTCGCCGCAGACCAGGAAGAGGGTCCAGAAGAAGCCGGTTTTGGCCGCGTCGTCGCCCTCCTCGGTGATCTCCAGGATGTAGCCGTTGCGGTTGCCGGCCTTCTCGACCAGCGGGCCGTCGAGGGTGGCGCGGGTGTGCGAGACGGTGATCGGGTTCGCCTCGTCGGCAGGGAACTTCGGGCCGCGGTTGTCGTTGTTCGTCAGCGCCGCGTAGATCCGGCCGTTGACCGGGTTGCGCTCGACGTCCTCAGGCCGGTCCATCCGGGTCGGGCTGAGCTTGTCGGCCGCGAGCCGGGTGTTGATCAGCACCTCCTCGACGGAGAAGCCGGGAACGAACGACTCCTTGTCCGTGGTGAGCTTCAGCCATTGGCCGACCCCGTCGTACAGGCCGTCCTCGTTGCCGTCGCCGGTGAACTTGGCGACGTACAGGGTGCCCTCGTCGAGCAGGCCGAAGTTGCGCTTGCGGTTGTCGGGGTCGTACTTGCCCGTCGAGACGAACTTGTAGATGTACTCACCCTTCTCGTCATCGCCGAGGTAGACCGCGATCCGGCCGTCTGCGGTGATCGTCGTGGTGGCGCCCTCGTGCTTGAGCCGGCCCAGCATGGTGCGCTTCTTCGGTGTCGCCTTGGCGTCGTACGGGTCGATCTCGACCACCCAGCCGGCCCGGAACACCTCGGTCGGCGTCTTGGTCAGATCCCAGCGCGGGTCCACAGTGCTCCACTGTCGCGCCGACTTGGTCACCGTCGTCGGTACGCCGTAGCGCTTGTAGCTGTCGACGTACTCCGCCGGGATCGCGCCGGTGACGTCGTAGTACCCGTTGAAGTTCTCCTCGCCGGACAGGATCGTGCCCCACGGCGTGACGCCGCCGGCGCAGTTCCCGAAGGTGCCATAGGCAACGGTTCCGACGCGGCTGTCCTTGGCGGCCGGGCCGGTCACCTCGAACTTGGTGGTGGCGGTGACGCGGCGGTTGTAGCGGCTGCCCTCGCGGTCGCGCCGCCACTTGCCGACGTGCCCGTCGCGCTTGATCTGGACCACCGACATGCCGTGCGCGGCCAGCCCGATCTCGGCCTGCGTCTTGGCGTCGTACTTGCCGGTCGGGAACATCAGGTACTCGTCGGTGTACTCGTGATTGCAGACCAGCAGCGCGGTCCGGTCGTCCTTCAACGGCACGATCATCGTGTAGTCGTTGTTGTAGCCGA
Source organism: Streptomyces sp. SID13031 (assembly GCF_010548305.1). Taxonomy (GTDB): domain Bacteria; phylum Actinomycetota; class Actinomycetes; order Propionibacteriales; family Kribbellaceae; genus Kribbella. Next base: position 76,819 of record NZ_JAAGLV010000020.1, on the reverse strand, counting down.
ACTGCTTGGCCTGCGCCGCCCCGGACTGCTTGTGCGCGTCGAACTTCGGCGCGCCGGACTCGACCGGGTCGCCCCAGGCGATGATGACGGCCTGGTCGTAGCCCTTCGGGATGACGATGTCGTCCTGCCGGTTCGGCGGTACGACGGTGTGCGTCAGCGCGCGGTCGTGCCCACCGAAACCGGGGAACGCGCCGTTGCCCTGGTCGCCGTTGCTCGCCGCGAAATCAGCAGCAGCCGGCAGGTTCGTGGCCAGTACGCCGACTCCGGCGGCCGCGACTCCGGCGGCGCCGACCTTCAGGATGCGGCGGCGCGAGAACGCCGACTGCATGACGGTCTGGATGTGCTCGTTGCCGGAGGGGTTCGGCTCGGCATGGTCGCACTGGTTGGCGCACTTCAGTTCGCAGGTGCGAAAGGTGCGGGATCCGTGACGGGTACCGATCTGGCTGATCAGCGGCAGCAACTTGGGGCTCACTCGCAGTACTCCGGCTTCTAGCGTGAGATGCAGCGGTCGCCGTGAGGCTAGGGAGCCGAAGCGGGGCTTGGGTGAAGGTCAGATGAACGTACGACGGCTTAGGTTGCCCTAAGTAACCAAGCGCAGTTGAACCGTTACCCGCTCACGGTGACGGGCTCGAGTCGTGAGGTGCGGCGAAGCCGGGCAAAACCGTCGGCGGTGAAGATCGCCAGCGCGAGCCAGACCAGCCCGAAACCGGCCCAGCGCATCGGTGACATCTTTTCGTGGAAGACGGCGACGCCGAGCAGGAACTGCATCACCGGGGTGAGGTAGTTCAGCAGTCCGAGCGTCGTCATCGAGATCCGGGTCGCGGCGGCGCCGAACAGCAGCAACGGGATCGCGGTGAGCGGTCCCGTTCCCAGTACCAGGAGCAGATAGCCGAGGCCGTGGTGGGTCACGGTCGACTCGCCCTGGAAGCCGAGGACCAGGACGGCGACCAGCGCGAGTGGCGCGACCACCGCCGACTCGATCGCCATCCCCTCGATCGCCCCGGCGTCGGCCTGTTTCTTCGCCAGCCCGTAGAAGCCGAACGAGAAGGTCAGGATGAGCGCGACCCACGGTGGCCGGCCGTTCTCGATCGTCATCCCGGCCACGGCCAGGAACGCGATCGCGACGGCGACCCACTGGACGGCCCGGAGACGCTCCTTCAGGAAGATCACGCCGAGCAGGACGGTGAACAGGGGAGTGATGAAGTAGCCGAGCGAGGCCTCGATGATGCGATCGTTGTTGACGCTCCAGATGTAGCCGCCCCAGTTGACGGTGATCAGCACCGCGCCCGCGATCAGCGGCCATCTGCGACGCGGGTCGGCCAGCAGTGCGCGGACCTGACCGGAGCGACGGCGTACCAGGACCAGCGCCACGATCGTGACGAGGGACCAGAGGATGCGGTGGGCCAGGAGTTCCACTGCGCCGGAGGTGCTGATCAGCTTCCAGTAGAGCGGGACGAGCCCCCAGAACAGGTAGGCGACGAGGCCGAGGATGAACCCTCTTCGCTGCTCTGGCATGGTGGCGAGTCTAGGTCTTGCGACAGTGGTGTCAATGTCCTTTGCTCATGACGTGAGACGGGCTTTGCGGATGAGGTTGGATAGAGGTGGACAGAGGAGGTACGGCGTGGGTGTGAGGACCGGTCTGGTCTCGGTGACGTTCCGGAAGTTGGCGGTCGAAGAGGTCGTCGAGGTGGCCAAGCGGGCGGGGCTGGCGGCGATCGAGTGGGGTGGTGACATCCACGTCCCGCTCGGCGATCTGCCCGCCGCGCGCAAGGCCCGCGAGCTGTGCGAGGCGAACGGCCTGGCCATCGCGGCCTACGGGTCGTATCTGCGCGCCGGCAGCGTCGACCGCGAAGAGATCCGTACTGCGGTGAACACCGCCGCCGAGCTCGGAGCGCCCAGGATCAGGGTGTGGGCGGGAACAGTCGGTACTGCGGAAGCGGGCGTGGGCGACCGGATGGCGGTGACCCGGGGCCTGGCCGAGCTGGCCGACGTCGCGGCCGGAGCGGGGATCGAGATCGCGATGGAGTTCCACCGCGGCACCCTCACGGATGAGGTCGACTCCACGATCACCTTGCTGCTCGATGTGGGTGCGCCGAACCTCACGACGTACTGGCAACCCCCGGTCGACCTCAACGACGCCCAATGCCTGGAGCAACTCGAGTCGCTGATGCCGTGGCTGAGCACCGTCCACGTCTTCTCCTGGTGGCCCTCGAACAACCGCCTCCCGTTGGCCGGCCGAGAGTCCCTGTGGCGCCCGGTGCTGGACCGCCTCGCCAAAGAGCCCCGCGAGATCAACGCTCTGCTGGAGTTCGTGGCCGACGACTCGGTGGACCAGTTCTCCACCGACGCCGCCCAACTCCACAGCTGGGTCTAGTGGCCACAGGCCACTAGGGCAGATAGAGCGCGATCACGAGCTTGCCCTTCGTCGGCTTCCCAGCGGTCACCTTCAAGGTGGCGCGGCCTGCGCTGGGATAGGCGGGCCGGCCGGTGACGGTCATGCCGAAGGCGTCGTCCATCGGCGCGTTCGTCATCATCATGGTTTCCGTCCCGCGGTCGTCGAGTACGCCCGCGGCTGTCGGGGAACCCAGGGAGGTGCTGCCGGCGACCAGAAGGTACGGCTTGCCTGCAGGTGTCGCGATCGACATCTGACGCACGCTCGCCGCATCGACTGTCCTCACCTCGGCGAGTTTGTAGTCGTAGCCACCCATTTCGATCGCCTCTTCCAGGCTCTTCGTTGCGCCGTTGCCGTCCTTGATGACCCGAAGCGGCTGCTGGAAGTACGCGCCGACGCCGAGGCGTACGTCTGGCATGGTCGTCGGGGTCCCGTCCGTCTTCACCAGTGCAACGGTGATCTCCATCGCCTGACCTGCGGGGAACCGTCCGGGAAGCGGGTGGTTGCCCTCGATCGTGGCATCGGTCGACGCGTTGAAGCAGATCTCGTCGCGGGCCGCGCCGCCATTGACCCGGATGGCCAGCCGGTACTGCGGATCGTCGGAGCCGCCTTTGTTCGCGGTGCAGAACAGTCGCAGGGCGATTGGCTCGCCGGTCGCGGTGAAGCGCAGGGTCAGGTTCTCCTGTCCGGGATCGCCGACGATGGCCCCGGCCAGGGTGTCAGCGCCGCTCGTCGCCCGATAGCGGACGAGGTCCTTCACGTAGTCACCCGGCTGGGTCGGTGGTACTCGCTCTGGTACGCCGTTGGGCTCGGGTGCCTTGGGCGGCGAGCTGTAGATGCCGAGCGCCACCTGGGCGGTGGGGTCGCCGACCAGCTTGCTGGTCCTGTCGACCACGAAAACCCTGACCGTGGCGAACTTGTCGCGCGGCGTATCGATCCACAGCACGCTGTTCGGGCCGATGGTCTCGGTCTTGGTGGGCGAACTGCCGGTGTCGTCACAGGCCTTCTCGACCAGCAGATGGCCGTTGACGGTGACCCGGACGTCCTTCGCGCGCGCGGCCGACGTCCGGCAGAACGGACGGAACGTCACGTCCTGCTGTGACTTGGGCATCCAGTCGAACTCGCCCGGTACTTCGCCCGGCGCCCCGATCCAGGGCCGCTGCAACCAGTCGGCGCCGACGGTACCGGGCAGCGTGATGCCGTTTCTGGTGTAGTCCTTCGGCGGGGCCGCGGGGTCGGGGGCCGAGTTGTGGATGACGGACGGCAGGAAGCCGATCGCGAGCGCGACCGTCGCCGCGACGCCACCGGCGAGAGCCGCGATCCGGCGGCGCTTGAGCGAGGTGGAACGGCGGCGGATCTCCGGCAGCGGAGCCGCGACGAGCGGGTCGACCTCATCGGCTTGCTGGCGCAACTGGGAGCGCAGATCGTCGAGGTTCATGTCTGCTCCTCCCTCGGGAGGTCGGATTCTCGCCAGTCGAGCAGGTGCGGGTCGATGCGGAGCTTGGCGAGGGCTCTGCTGGTCTGGCTTTTCACAGTACCCACCGAGCACCCGAGCACTCGGGCGGTCTCGGTCTCGGTGAGGTCTTCGTAGAAGCGCAGGACGATCACCGCGCGCATGCGTTTGGGGAGGCGGCGGAGGGCCTCGTCCAGGTCGGTGCGGGTATCGACGGCGTGATGGCCGCCGGGGTCTTCTACGTGGGGGAGTTCGTCGGTGGGGTACTCCGCGTTCCAGCGGCGTCGCCACCAGGAGGTGTAGGTGTTGAGCATGGTGCGGCGGACGTAGGGCATGGGATTGTCGTTCGAGACGCGTTTCCAGGACAGCCAGCATTTGGCGAGGGTGGCTTGGACGAGGTCCTCGGCGGTTGCCCGGTTCTGGGTGAGCAGGTACGCAGTACGCAGCAAGGCCGCGTACTGCGTACTGGCGAACTCCTCGAAGTCCGTCGGACGGTTCATCCCGCCCCTGATCGTGTGCACACCCGACACGACTGGGTGGATGGTCCGGATGGTTGCATGCGGGTCAGTTGTCGGGCAGGTAGATGGCCAGGATCAGCTGGCCCGGGCTGGTCTTGGTGGCGCCGGTGGCCTTGACGATCGCCTGACTGACCGGGCCGGCCGGCTGGCCGATGGTGCCGATGCCGCCACCGGAGCTGGTCGTGCCCTCGGAGAGGCCGCTGAGCCGGACAGTGATCTGCTCGCTGGCATCGCCGCTGCTGCCGAAGGCGACCAGGTATGGAGTGTTGGGTGGCGTCCTGATCTGCATCTCGTGGACGCTGGCCAGCGGGGTGGTGCTCACGTCCCTGAGACGGTAGTTGCGGCCGCCGTACTCGACGAGTTCGTTCAGGTACGTGTCGCCGATGGGCCGCTGCTTGCCCTTGGCATAGATGCCCAGGCCGATCCAATCGTGGGGCTTGGTGACCAGACCGCCGCCGGAGGTGCTCTCGAGTTGCACGGTGACGTTGACCCGCTGTCCGGCCGGCGGTGCCTTGTCCGGGATCCAGGCGCTTCCGACGCCGGCGTCGATCGAGTCGCCGGCGCAACCGCTTGCGCCGGCCTCCACACCGTTGAACTTGATGTGGAGGGCGAGCCCGCCGCTCTCGTCGCCGTTCACTGCGGTACAGAACACGCTGAGGCTGATCGGCCCGCCGGGTGCGGTGAAGGTGAAATCGAAGGAGTTCTTGCCTCGGTCGGCGATCTTCGCGCCGAGCAAGGTGTCACCGCCGATCTTCGCGCGGTAGCGGACGCCGTCCTTGACGTAGTCGTCGGGAGAGGTCGGTGGGGTCTGGGCGGGTGGGCCTTCCGCCGGTACGGCCGCGGTGCGGTAGATGCCCAAGGCAACTACGGTGTCGCCACCGCGGACCTGGCGCCCGTTCGCGTCGGTGAGCCGGACGACGACGCGGGCCGGCTTCCCGGCAGGAGCGGCGAGCCACAGTGTGCGGTCCGCGGAGACGCTGATCCCGGTGTGGAGTGAGCCGGGGTCCGTGGTGCAGTCGCCGGTGCCGACGATGTAGTCGTTGACCGAGACGGTGAACTTGTAGACGCCGGTGTTGCAGTAGCCGGCGAACCGGGTGTCCTGCACTTGTGGTGTCCAGCTGAAGTCCAGGGTGCTGTCGCCGGCATCGCCGATCCAGCCCTTTTCCAGCCGGTCGGCGCCTTCGAGACCGGGCAGGGTCATGCCGTTTCTGACGTAATCGCGGGGTACCTCGTCGGCCGGTTGTGGGGTCGAGGTGGTCAGGCTGGGGATGAGGAAGGCGAAGGCTGCGATGACGGCCAGGCCGCCTACGGTGCCGAGTGCTGCGGCTTTGCGGCGGCACTTGGTCTGGGTGATCTTGCGGTGGACGCCGGGGAGCAGGTCGGGGGTCTGGTCGGTCGACTCCGCGCGGGCGTTCAGTTCGTTCTGCAGGTCTGTGAGCTTCATCGGGTCGCCTCCCGGTCAGCGGTGACGCCGGTGGCATCGGTGGTCAGCAGGGCTGGGTCCAGGCGCAGCTTGGCGAACGCCTTGCTGGTCTGGCTCTTCACCGTGCCAGGGCTGCACCCGAGAGCGCGGGCGGTCTCTGCCTCGGACAGATCTTCGTAGTACCGCAGTACGACGACAGCGCGTTGCCGGCGCGGCAGTCGTTGCAGTGCTCGCCACACGTCGGTGCGCTCCTCGGCACTGGCCGGTACTGCGGACTCGGGCAGCTCCTCGGTCGGTTGCTCGCCGTTCCAGCGCCGGCGCCACCAGGTGGCGTACGTGTTGACCATCACCTTGCGGACGTACGGTTCGGGGTCGCCGCCCTCGATCCGGGACCAGGCGAACCAGGCCTTGGCCAGTGCGGTCTGCACCAGGTCCTCGGCGAGCGCGTGGTCTTGGGTGAGCAGGTAGGCGGTCCGCAGCAGTCTGCGGGACCGCGCGAGCACGAACGCGTCGAACCCCTCAGCAGCCGTCACCGGTCGCCCCGTTCCCCGTGCACGCAAGGTGAGCGTGCTGTCGTCAATGGTCACATCATGGAGGACCAGTGAGGTCGGCGGATTGGTTGCCCAGACCTTCCGGGGAAACACACTGTTCGTCGAAAAGTTTCACGTGAGACCTGGCCAAGCGGTGGATAGTGACGGGAAGCTGGCCGGTGACAGGCGCGTTTCGCCCCAAATGCGTTCCGGAGGTAGTGCAATGACGAATCACTTCAGTACTCGAGCGATCAGAATTCTGTCCATCCTCGGCCTCTTCGCCGCGATGCTGGCCGCCACCGTCGCGACCCAGGTGGTGACCGCGACCAAGGCTCATGCCGACGGTTGCTACACCTGGAGCCGCACGCTCAACCAGGGCACCAGCGGTGAGGATGTGCGGCAGTTGCAGATCCGGGTCGCCGGCTATCCGGCGTACGGCGAGCACATCGCCACCGACGGGATCTTCGGGCCGGCCACGAAGGCGGCGGTCCAGCGCTTCCAGACGGCGTACGGGCTGACGGCCGACGGGATCGCCACCGCGGCGACGTACAGCAAGATCTACGCGCTGCAGGATGACGACTGCACGCCGATCCATTTCACCTACGCCGAGCTGGATGACGGCTGTGGCGGATCCGGGTACGACGGCGGGCCGCTGTCGGAGGCGGCGACCAAGGCCAACGCGTTGCAGACCATGTGGCAGCTCGAAGCCCTGCGGCACGCGCTGGGCGACCAGGCGCTCAACATCAGCAGTGGCTTCCGCAGTGTCCCGTGCAACAACTCGGTCGGCGGTGCGAGCAACAGCCAGCACCTGTACGGCCGGTCCGCCGACCTGACCGGCGTGCACTCGTTCTGCACGATGGCCAAGCGGGCCCGGTACCACGGGTTCGGCGGCATCTTCGGTCCTGGCTACCCGGGCCACGACGACCACACCCACATCGACATCCGGACGAGCAACTCCTGGTCGGCGCCCAACTGCGGGATCTGACCCGCCGGCGAGTTGGTCCGGGCAGGTCAGACTGCCCGGACCAACTGAGCGAGCGTGACGCCGGCCGCGCGGTCCAGGTGCTCGGCGGTGAGGCCGGCCGCGCGGGCGCCGAGGACGTCCTTGTCGAGGTTGTCGCCGATCATCAGCGTCTCGGCCGGGCTGACCCCGAGTGCTTGGCAGGTCAGCAGGTAGGACTGCGGTGCGGGCTTGCTGAATCCGAGCCCTTCCGAGGTCGAGACGACGTCGATGTGGTCGGCCAGGCCGATCGCGGCCAGTTTCGCGTTCTGCTGCTGGGTGATGCCGTTGGTCAGTACGCCGATCCGCCAGCCATTGCTTTTGGCAACTTCCAGTGCCGGCAGTGCATCAGGGAACGCTGCCCAGTTCTGCGAATAGCGGTCGAGGAACCCGGTGAAGAGCTCGTCCAGCCCGGCATCGGTGGCCGGGACCGGGTAGCCGATCAGCGGCAGGAAGTCGCGGAGCCGGCCGCGGCGCTGGTCCTGGTGGCTCAGCTTGCCTGCCAGCCAGAGCTCGAAGTTGCGGTGCTCGACCACGAACCACTGCGCGACGAGCTCATCGGTGAGGGGACCACCACCAAATGACGGGACCCAGGCGCGCAGGGTCGCGGCGACGGACGAGGAGTGGTCGAAGAGCGTGTCGTCGAGGTCGAAGACGACTGCCTTCATGCGGGCACCACCGACGTCCGGTTGAGCTCACGGTGGTTCGCATAGCCCGAGAGGGCCAGGGTCAGATCGAGCTCGGCCAGCAGGCAGCGCAGTACATGCTCGACTCCGGCCTGGCCGGCCAACGCCAGGCCGTAGAGGAGAGGTCGCCCGAGGAGGATGGCCTTGGCGCCGAGGGCGAGCGCCTTGGCCGCGTCGGAACCCGTCCTGACGCCCGAGTCGAAGAGCACCGTCACCTGCTCGCCGACCGCATCCGCGATCGCCGGCAGGGCGTCCAGTGACGCGATCGCGCCGTCGACCTGGCGGCCGCCGTGGTTCGACACGACCAGGCCGTCCACGCCGTGCTCGGCCGCGAGCTTGGCGTCGTCGACCGAGGTGATGCCCTTCAGCACGATCGGTCCGGCCCAGTTGTCGCGCAGGAAGGACAGCTCGTCCCAGCCGAGTCCGACGTTCGGGAACATCTGCGCCCAGTGCGTCACCGCCGCGGTCGGGTCCTCCGCGATCGGCTTGGCGAGTTTGGCCTGGAACGCCGGGTCGGTGAAGTAGTTGGCCAGGCCCTCGCCCTTGAGGAACGGCAGGAAACCGCGGTCGAGATCGGCCGGGCGCCAGCCGATCGTGCCGGTGTCCAGGGTCACCACCAGGACGGAGTACCCGTTGTCCTTGGCGCGCTGGAGGAAGCTGAGGCAGACGTCCTTGTCGGTCGGCCAGTACAGCTGGTACCACTTGGAGTCCGCCTCGATCTGCTCGAACGAGTGACTGGCCTGGGTGGAGTGCGTGTAGGTCAGCCCGAGCGCACTCGCCGCCCGCGCGGTCGCCAGCTCGCCCTCGGGATGCGCCAGCGTCTGTACGCCGATCGGCGCGATCACCACCGGCGCGGGCATCTTGGTGCCGAGGATCGTGCAGGACAGATCCCGCTCGGTACTGCCGCGCAGCATCCTCGGGACGAGCCGCCACCGGTCGAACGCGGCCAGGTTGGCGCGGGCGGTCGAACCGCTGCCGGCACTCGGGACGATGTAGCCCATCGCCTCCGCGGACAGATTCGCCGCGGCCTGCGATTCCAGCCGGGACAGGTCGGTGGTGATCTCCGGCCGGGTGTCCTGAAACATCCCCTGCACGTAAATGCTCAGCTGGTGATCGCCGTAGTTCGCCATGCTGGATGCTTTCACGTCCGCTCGCCCGGCCTCAATGACTCGAGCCACACCAGTACCAGCAGGTGGAACGAGGTACTGAGCAGCCGGTGTCACCGGTCACACCGACGGCTGAGACGTCGGTCTCGCGCGCTGAGGCGGATGCGATAATCAGGCGTGACAAGTTCAGTGACTCCTGACAATTCGTTGACCTCGCGGCACGTCGGTCTGGCGCTGCTGGCGCTGGCGACCGGTGGGTTCGCGATCGGGACCACCGAGTTCGTCACGATGGGGCTGCTGCCGCAGATCGCCGACGGGGTGCACATCTCGATCCCGACGGCGGGGCACATCGTGTCGGCGTACGCGCTCGGGGTGGTCGTCGGCGCGCCGGTGATCGCGGCGCTCGGGGCGCGGACCGGGCGCAAACGGCTGCTCCTCGGGCTGATGGCGGTCTTTGTCCTCGGCAACGTTCTGTCGGCCGTTGCCAACAGCTACGAACTGCTGATGGCGGCGCGGTTCCTGACCGGCCTGCCGCACGGCGCGTTCTTCGGGATCGGCGCCGTGGTCGGCGCCTCGATGGTGCCGGTCAACAAGCGGGCCTGGGCGGTCTCGATGATGATGGTCGGGTTGCCGGTGGCGAACATCATCGGCGTACCGGTGACCACGCTGCTCGGGCAGCGGTACGGCTGGCAGTTGCCGTTCGTTGCCGTCGGCATCCTTGGGTTGCTGACCCTGATCGCGGTCTGGTTCTGGATCGGGCCGCAGCCGGTGGGCAACGACGTCAACGTCCGCAGCGAGTTGAGCGCGCTGGCCAAGCCGCAGGTGTGGATGGCGCTGCTGGTCGGCATGGTGGGCTTCGGCGGGATGTTCGCGACGTACTCGTACATCACCCCGACGATGACCGAGCTGGCCGGCTTCAGCGCGGCGGCGGTGACGATCGTGCTCGCCGCGTACGGCATCGGTATGACCGGCGGCACCCTGGTCGGCGGCCGGCTCGCGGATCGCGCTTTGATGCCGAGCATGTACGGCGGGCTGGTGGCCGTGACGGTGGTGCTGTCGACCTTCGGCTGGCTGGCCCACAGCAAGGCGGGCGCCCTGGTCGCCGTCTTCGCGCTGGGCTTCAGCTCGAGCATCCTCATCCCGGCGCTGCAAACCCGGCTGATGGACGTGGCCCATGAGGGCCAGTCGCTCGCGGCCTCCCTCAACCACTCGACCCTCAACGTCGCCAACGCGCTCGGCGCCTGGCTGGGCAGCGTTGTCCTGTCCGCCGGCTACAGCTATGAGTGGCCGAGTCGAGTCGGCGCGGTGCTGGCCGTCGCCGGTCTGGCACTCGCCCTGATCTCCGGGCGGATGGACCGTACGAAAGTGCTCACTCCTGCCTGACCGGCCGGCGTAGTACGGGTGAATCCAGGGCGTGTCCAGGGCGTCGCCTGAGGCGGGTTGTTTCCCGGGTTGGTTGGATGGGGGTATGGCGACCTTGACGTTGAGCGGCCCGGACCTGGTACGCCGGCGTGGGCTGCGCCAGATGCGGGCGGTAGCGCTGTCGCTGCTCGTGGTGGCGGCAGTGATCTACGTGCTGACCCTGCACGACGGCGGCGCGTGGGGCTATGTGAATGCCGCCTCCGAGGCGGCCATGGTCGGTGCGCTGGCGGACTGGTTCGCAGTGACCGCGCTGTTCCGGCATCCGCTCGGGTTGCCGATCCCGCACACCGCGATCGTGCCGACCCGCAAGGACAGCCTGGCCGAGAGCCTGGAGCAGTTCGTCACCGAGAACTTCCTGTCCGAGGAGGTGATCGCGGAGAAGATGCGGACGGCCGAGGTGAGCCGGCGGGCCGGCGAGTGGCTTGCCTCCGGCAACCATGCCGAGCGGATCGTCGAGGAGGGTGTCCGGACGGTCGGTGCCGCGCTACCGAAGCTCGGCGACGACGACGTCACCGCCTTCGTCCGCGGGTCGCTGCTGCCGCGGTTCGCCGAGGAGCCGCTCAGCCCGATCGCCGGTCACTTCCTGGAGTCGGTGGTCGACGACGGGGCGCATCACGCGCTCTTCGACCTGCTGATGGTCGAGGCGTACGACTGGCTGTCCGAGAACCGGGAGTTGCTGGCCGAGGTGGTCGGGCCGCGCGCGCCACGGTGGTCCCCGCGCTGGGTCGACTCGATCGTGATCGACCGGGTCCACCGCGAGGCGCTGGTCTGGCTGGCCGCAGTACGGGATGACGAGCACCACCCGGCCCGCAAAGCGGTCGACCGGCTGCTGATCCAGCTCGCCGAGGACCTGCAGAACGACCCCGAGATGATGGACCGTTTCGAGGCGTTCAAGCGCCGGATGCTGACCCACCCCGACATGAGCACCAGCCTCACCGCGGTCTGGGACGCCGTCCGTACCGCCCTGATCGACGCCATCGCCGACCCCGAAGGCCCCCTCCGCCTCCGCGGCACCCAGACGATCAAGGACCTCGGCCAACGCCTGCAGACCGACGAAACCCTGATGGCCAAGGTCGACACCCGCGCCGCCGAAGCCGTCGGCTACGTCGTCCGCACCTACGGCACCGAGATCGTCTCCGTCATCTCCGACACCATCGAACGCTGGGACGGCCACGAAGCCGCCGCCCGAATCGAACTCCACGTAGGCCGAGACCTCCAATTCATCCGCATCAACGGCACCGTCGTAGGAGCCTTGGTAGGCCTGGTCATCCACACGGTCAGCCAACTGCTCTAGATGCGGAGTGTTGTCCGCGGCTTCTGTTGCATATAAGCTACAGATGTGAATGCGGCGGCTCTGGTTCGGGAGGCTCGTGAATACGCGGGGCTCTCTCGCAGCGCGCTGGCGGTGAAGGCCGGGGTTCCGACCTCGACCGTCTCCCGGATCGAGGACGGGTCGAGTGACCCGACTCTGACCATGCTCGCCAGGCTCGTCGCTGCAGCGGGCAAGCACCTCTCGGTCAGTGTGAGCGCACGACAACCAACGAAGCCGGCGATCGAGTTACTGGTCGGGGCACACCAGCCGGACGCCACGAACCGGAAGGTCGACTGGACCCAGCTCCGGGGGTTCCTCGACCAGCTCGCAGCACATCCGGAACTCGCGGCGGACGCCATCGAGGCTCCTCCATCGCGCACCGGCAATGCGGCGTTCGACGCGCTGCTGGCCGGTATCGCCGAGAAGGTCGCCGACGACGCCGGGATCCCTCGTCCGCGCTGGACGAGATCTGTCCCGCCGGCCCCGGCGCCATGGACACCGCCCGGGACTCCAGCCAGAGTCAGGCAAGCCCGCGCCGCGGCGCCAGCTCAACTGGCAGCGCGCAACATCTGGCTGGCCGCAAAAGACCTGTGGCGTAACGCCGCATGACCGATCCGGGGCAGCCGCAGTATCCGGTACCGGGCACCCTCGGCAAGATCGAGATCCTCGACTATCTGAGCGAGGTAGCAGACGAACTCGGCCACCGAGGCTTGTCCGCACGCCTGGTCGTAGTAGGCGGCGGCTCCTACCTGCAACAGATCGCTGACTTGGCGAGCGGGAGCTGACGTCTGGCCAGGGGTACTCTTTGGCGGCTGGGCCTGGGTGGGCTTGGCCGGGGGGAATGGACGGGGTTTCTGCGATGGATGACGAGCAGACGGCGGGTACGCCGGTCAAGCGTGGGCGGGGACGGGCGGTGTGGATCGCCGGTGCTGCCGCGCTCGCGGTTGTCGCCGGTGGGGTGACGTATGGCGTGGCTGGGCGGGATGAGACGCCCAAGGTGACGGCGGGGCTCTCGGAGACTCCGTCGGTGACCGAGTCGGTGTCGGCCGAATTGCTTGCCGAGCAGAAGATGCTGGCGGGGATCGACGCGACGCTCAAGGGGCGGGCGGCCGCGTTGGTGGCGGGGAAGTTGTCGCAGTTCCTGGCCTTCTCCGACGTGAAGAACGCCAAGCTGGTGCAGCGGGACACGCAACTGTTCGAGAACCTGCGGAAGCTTGGTGTCCGGCAGGTCGGGTATGTCCGGGTACCGACCTTCTCGCCGGAGCAGCGGCCGAAGCTCGGGCCGACCGCGCGGGCGCTGCGGATCAGGATGCTGGTGCAGATCACCGGGATCGACTCAGCGCCACGGGTCACCCAGCTCGGCCATACCTTCGCCCTGCGTGGTGATCGCTGGGTGGTGGTGGACAACGACGACGTCGAGTCAGCGGACCGTAGCGACAGCCGTGAGCCCTGGGAGCTCGGTCCGATCGAGGTCGCGCGCGGGCGCGGCGTACTGGTCGTCTCCTCGCCCGGCGAAGCCGAGAACGGCCGGCGTCTGGTCAAGGAGGCCGAGGCCGCCGTGCCTGCTGTCCGGGCTGCTACCAAGCGTGCGCAGGCCGGCATTCTCGTCGTCGCGATGGCCGACCGTAAGTCATGGGATGCGTCGCAGATCACCGGCGGGCACCCGGCCGGCGCGGTGGCCATCCCGAACTTCACGCCGACGAACGCCGATGCCAGCGAGTTCAAGGTCACCGGCAGCCGGGTGGTGATCAACCCGACCTACCGCAAGACGGCGGACCGGTTCCTGCTCGCGCACGAGTTCACCCATGCAGCGATGTCACCGCTCGGCGAGGGTGCGCCCATCTGGCTGGTGGAGGGGTACGCCGAGTACGTCGAGCGGCACCTGATGGAGCGGAACAACTACAGCCAATGGGTCGCCGGCGAGCGACGCGACCTGCGCAAGAAGGCGATCAAGTCACTCGTCGTCCTGCCGATCGACGGCGTCTTCCACGGCGACTTCGACGAGGACAGCTACGGCGTCGCCTGGCTCATCGTGGAGTACCTCGTCGACAAGTACGGCCTGGCCACGCTCAACGCCCTGTACGTCGACATGGCCAAGCAACTCGACGACCCTGCCCTGCGCGACAAGACCCTGACCAAACACCTCAAGGTCACCGAGCCGGCCCTGGTAGCAGCCTTGAAGAAGTACACAGGCCCGTCCTGAGTTGCACGCCGCGATGATAGACTGAATCACTACGAGGGGAAGTGATTCAGTTTGATCCAGGCAAGCACCTCTTCAGGTCGAATCGTCGCTGCTCGTGAGGCGGCAGAGCTGACCCAGCGGCAACTCGCGGCTAGTTCTGGGATCGCTCAGGCGACCCTCTCGCGCATCGAGCAAGGCACGCGGCCTGCCAAGATGAACGAGATCCTTGCGCTGGCCTGGGCGCTCGGTTGCCCGGCTTCGGAGTTGACGGGGCATTCGCGGGTGCAGGACCGGCTCGAATGCGTCGCTCGTGCGACGGATCACTCGAGCATGGAGACCATGCGTCGCGAGTTGAGCCACTATCTGGAACTGGACGCTTATCTCGAGGATCAAGGGATCCTGCCGCAGCTATGAGCGCAGAGGATCAGGGACGGACTCGAGCTGAAGAGTTCCGGGCCGAACATCGGCTCGGGCACGTCCCGTTGCCGGACCTGGTCAGTCTGATCGAGCTGACCCAGGACATCGATGTCGCCGTGCTCGACGCTGATCCGGACGAGCACGGCCTGACCATGCGCGATCCGGTGCGCGACGTCGTGGTCGTGGCCGTCGCACGGACACGGAGCCCGATGCGCCAGCGCAGTACGCTCGCGCACGAACTCGGGCACGTCCTGTTCGGTGACTTCGGCCTCTCGAAAGCCGGGGAGTGGGACAAGCGAAGTCCTCAAGAGATTCGTGCGGATGCCTTCGCCCGGCACCTGCTCGTCCCGCTCGAAGGCCTGGGGCCAGTCCTCGCGGACCGCAGCCCCGGGGAATCGGGTGCTGCGGGAGCGGACGCCGTCGTCAGGTCTCCTACGGGCGAACTGATGCAGATCGAGGTGAAGCGGCACCGAGGTCGGGAGCGAGTGTCGCTATCGGAGTTGTCCGCACTCGTGCAGCGGTTCAAGGCTTCTCCGAGCCTGGTGGCCATTCAGTTGAACAAGGTGGGCCTGATCAGCCCTGCCCGGAAAAGCGAGTGGATGGCTCTGTCAACCAGGAACCTTGCGTCGCGATTCGGCTGGTCCGACCTGTACGAGGGGTGGCAGCAGGAGTCGGCATCGCGGCGGGCGCCGCAGCGACTGTTGTCCAGAGCGATCCAGGGCTATGTGGCGAACGTGGTCTCGCTCCAAGCAGTGGCCCGGCTGCGGGGCCTACCCGTTGAGCAGATCGCTGCCGAGTTCGAGGACGCGGGCATCATCCCCGACGCGGTCGAACCAGTTCCTCCGCCGGCAGCAGCAGACAACCGGCCGGACACCGATTTCAGCGACCTCGACGCACTGGATGACCTAGTCAGCAACCCGGGGAGCATTGATGCTCCGACTCCCGGGCCGGGGGCGCACGGCGAATGATCGACCCCGCCATCGTCGACGCCGGACCCGCGCTGAACTTCTTCTCGATCAACAAGGAACGACTTCTGTTCGACGCCATCGGCGGCAAGATCGCCATCCCTGAAACTGTCGCCGGCGAGATCGCCGACAAGGCGCGCAGGGATGACCGCTTCCAAGCTGCGGCCGACGTTCTGGCGAAGCTGTCGAAAACTGATTGGCTGAGAGTGCTGTCAGATGAGGTGACGCCTGGGCTGGCGGCCGCCGTCCTGCGCATCACCGCCGTGCCCATGGCGGCACGGATGACTCACCGCAAGGATCTCGGCGAGATCATGGTGCTCGCGCACGCCGCAATTCAGGCAGACGCCGGGCGAGATGTCGTCGTCCTGATCGACGACCAGGCCGGTGCCCGCCTCGCCGCGACTGAAGCTGCCCGTCTCTTGCGGTTGCGGGGCCAAGGGCGCAGCGTCGGTGCCCTCAGTTTGATGAGCACGCTGGATGTGCTGGAGCGCGGCGCTGGTCGTAGGTACCTCCCCGACCGCGTTGCCATGCGGCGGATCTACGCCCAGCTACGTCAACGCGACGACGGCCTGGTTGACATCAAGTAGACAGAACTGCTGTCCAAGCGCGTCTGGTTCGCAGGGTGACGCGCAGTACTCAGTCGACCGTCCAGGTGTCTGAGCCGGTGATCAGGGATTGCAGGGAGCCGCCGGACTGGGATTCCTTGGAGGTTTGTACCTGTTGGCGGACCTGGTCGTCGTAGGACGGGCGGTCTACTGCCCGGAAGACGCCGATCGGGGCCTGGTGCAGGATGCCGGCGTCGGTGAGGCGGGACAGGGCGAAGGCGTAGGCCGGGTCCTCGGTGTGGGCGTCGTGGACGACCAGGTCGGCCTCGCCGCCCGGTAGGTCGGCCACCTCGCGAACGGCCAGGGAGGCGAAGCCGTCGCGGACGACGCCCAGGTGGCCGTCGATGCCGAAACGGATCGGTTCCCCGTGTACCAGCGGGATGATCGCGTCGTCGCGCGTCTCCGGGTTCTTGATCGCGTCGAAGGCGTTGTCGTTGAAGATCGGGCAGTTCTGGTAGATCTCCACGAACGCCGTACCACGGTGCTCGGCCGCTGCCCGGAGTACCGAGGTCAGGTGTTTGCGGTCCGAGTCGACGGTCCGCGCGACGAAGGTCGCCTCCGCGCCGAGCGCCAGCGAGACCGGGTTGAACGGGTTGTCCACCGAGCCCATCGGCGTCGACTTGGTGACCTTGCCCGGCTCGGAGGTCGGCGAGTACTGGCCCTTGGTCAGGCCGTAGATCCGGTTGTTGAAGAGCAGGATCTTCAGGTTCACGTTGCGCCGGAGCGTGTGGATCAGGTGGTTGCCACCGATCGACAGCGCGTCGCCGTCACCGGTCACCACCCAGACGCTCAGGTCGGGCCGCGCCACCGCGAGCCCGGTCGCGATCGCCGGCGCGCGGCCGTGGATCGAGTGCATGCCGTACGTCGACAGGTAGTACGGGAAGCGGGACGAGCACCCGATCCCGGACACCATCGCGACGTTCTCGCGCTTGATCCCGAGCTCCGGCAGGAACCCTTGGAAAGCAGCCAGTACTGCGTAGTCGCCACAACCCGGGCACCACCGGACCTCCTGGTCCGACACGTACTCCTTGCGGCTCTGCGGCTCGGTGGCAGCCGGTACGCCGGCCAGTCCGCCCGGCAGGCTCGGCAGACCGAGATCGACGGTGCTCATCGTGCTCCCTCCGGGTGGTGGATGCCGTTCGGCTGGACGCCCAGCGCCTCGCCGTGGGTCACGCTGGCGGCGGCCTCACCGAGGTACCGCACGTCGTCCTCGATGCCTTCGGTCTCCTCAACCAGGTTGCCGATCACCTCGGCGAGCTCGGCGGCGCCCAGCGGCATGCCGCGCACCTGCGCGTAGGAGACGACATCGACCAGGTACTTCGACCGCAGCAGCATTGCGAGCTGGCCGAGGTTCATCTCCGGCACGAGCACCTTGTCGTACTTCGCGAGAACCTCGCCCAGGTTGGCCGGGAACGGGTTCAGGTGCCGCAGATGCGTCTGCGCGATCTGGCCGCCGACCTTGCGGACACGGCGGCAAGCGGCGCCGATCGGGCCGTACGTGCTGCCCCAGCCGAGTACGAGCACTTTCGCCGTACCGTCCGGGTCATCCACTTCGAGCGGCGGGACGGTGATGCCGTCCACCTTGGCCTGGCGGGTACGGATCATCAGATCGTGGTTCGCCGGGTCGTACGAGATGTTGCCCGTCTTGTCTTCCTTCTCGAGCCCGCCGACGCGGTGGTCGAGGCCCGGCGTACCGGGGATGGCCCAGGCGCGAGCGAGGGTCTCCGGATCGCGGACATAGGGGAGGTAGACGGGTTCGCCCTTGTCGTTGGTCGCGTTGGGCTCGGTGGTGAAGTTGGGGTCCGTCGTCGGCAGGTCGTCGATCTGCGGTACCTGCCAGGGCTCGGAGCCGTTGGCCAGGTAGCCGTCGGACAGCACCATCACCGGGGTGCGGTAGGTGACCGCGATCCGGGCGGCCTCGACGGCGATCGAGAAGCAGTCCGCGGGGGACTGGGCGGCGATCACCGGCAGCGGGGACTCGCCGTTGCGGCCGAACATCACCTGCAGGAGGTCGGCCTGCTCGGTCTTGGTCGGCATGCCCGTCGACGGGCCGGCCCGCTGGATGTCGCAGACGATGAGCGGCAGTTCGAGCATGAGCGCGAGACCGATCGTCTCGGACTTCAGGCTGATCCCCGGGCCGGACGACACGGTCACGCCCAGCGCGCCACCGAACGACGCGCCCAGAGCGGCGCCGACCGCGGCGATCTCGTCCTCGGCCTGGATCGTGGTCACGTCGAACCGCTTCAGCTTGGACAGCTCGTGCAGCACGTCGGAGGCCGGGGTGATCGGGTAGGCGCCGAGCACGAGCTTCAGCCCGGTCCGCTCGGCGCCAGCCACCAGGCCGTACGCCAGCGCGAGGTTGCCGGAGATGTTGCGGTAGGTGCCGGTCGCCATCCGGGCCGGCTTCACCTCGTACCGGACCGAGAACTCCTCGGCGGTCTCGCCGAAGTTGTAGCCGGCCCGGAACGCCGCGATGTTCGCGTCGCGGATGGCGGGTTTGCCGGCGAACTTGGTCTGCAGGAACTCGATCGTCGACTCGACCGGCCGCTGGAACAGCCAGGAGACGAGGCCGAGGGAGTACATGTTCTTGGCCCGGGAGGCGTCCTTGCGGGACAGCCCGAACTCCTTGACCGACTCCACCGTCATCCCGGTCAGGTTCAGGCCGATCACGTGGTACGCCTCGAGCTCACCCGATTCGAGCGGGTTCGCCTCGTACCCGATCCGCTTCAGGTTGCGGGGGGTGAAGTCGGCGGTGTCGATGATCAGGGTGGCGCCGCGTGGTACCTCCGGCAGGTTCGCCTTGAGTGCCGCGGGGTTCATCGCGATCAGCACATCGGGCGCATCGCCGGGCGTCAGGATGTCGTGGTCGGCGAAGTGCAACTGGAACGACGACACCCCCGGCAGGGTCCCGGCGGGCGCCCGGATCTCGGCCGGGAAGTTGGGCAGCGTCGACAGGTCGTTGCCGAACGACGCCGTCTCGGCGGTGAATCGGTCCCCCGTGAGCTGCATTCCGTCACCGGAGTCACCGGCGAAGCGGATCACCACGCGATCGAGCTGCTTGACCTCGATGGTCACTTGTCTGTCATCTCCAAGTCGAAGCTTGGGCCGGACTTTCCTCTTGTGAAGGAAGAGGCCGATCCCCCCAGTGGGCGATACCTC
Source organism: Streptomyces sp. SID13031 (assembly GCF_010548305.1). GTDB lineage: Bacteria > Actinomycetota > Actinomycetes > Propionibacteriales > Kribbellaceae > Kribbella. The sequence continues at coordinate 57,649 of NZ_JAAGLV010000020.1, read as the reverse complement.
AATGTTAGTTCGCCCCTGGTACGGAATCATGTGTAAGACCCGATGGTCCACAGCCTGGGATCAGGTGATGCCGACTTGACTCACGGTTGTCTCGCAAACCCTCCAGTGTGACTTAGAGCAGTCGTTCGCTTGCCAACTGCAGTCGGGTCCGGGAGAGTGTCTTCACCAAGCTGTGATCTACCCCGGGACCCACCCGGGCTCGAGGGAGTTCCACCATGGGCGTTCGCCCTTTGATCAGCCTGCTGGCTGCTGTTGTCCTACCGCTGAGTGGCTGTGCCGCCACGGTGGCGCCCGCCGAGAGCGCGATGGCTATCCCGGACGCGCACGCGGTGCCGGCCGCCGTCGCGACCACGCCGGTACGGACCGTGAAGATCACCAGTATCAAGACCACCGACGCGACGAAGGGCGTGTTGACCGTCGTCGGGCAGATCACGCCGGCGCCCGCGGCCAAGACGCGGGTCTCGCTGCAGCGCTGGTCGTCGAGCGGGCGCAAGTGGGAGGAGATCGGCCACGGCGTCACGGCGGGGACGAGCATCATGATCCCGCCGACGCTTCCCGGGTCGGTGAAGACGTACCGGCTGACGATCGGCTCGCAGGCGCCGTACGCCGCTGCCGTCTCGCCGATGGTCAGCTTCTCGCACTACGTCTTTCGCGGGATCTTCAAGAAGCCACTGCTCGCGGCCGGCGGCAAGGGGCATCCGCAGTTCAACGTCGTACCGCCGAGTGAGGGGCCGCGTCGCGCTGAGGCCGAGGTGCTGGCGGACAAGGCCGGCGCGGTCTGGGGTGACGTCGACAGCACCGGTTGCCGCGGGGCGCGCATGTGGCTGGGCAACATCACCGACGGCACGATCCGGGCCTCGTTGCTGAACGGCGCCAAGGTGGTCGGCACGGTCGACATGAAACAAGAGTCCGAGACCTGGCTGACCCGCGACATCCGCGGCGTCACCAGACTCCGCGTCCAGGTCGCCGACGTGAAATCCGGTTACGGCCCGATCGTCGCCATCGACGCGTTACTGCTCTGCACCAACTGAGCGCCCGCACTAAGGTGTAGCCCGTGCAGAGCTATGGCGTGGTCGCCGCGATCGTCGTCCTCGGCCTGCTCGGGTTGCTGGGTGCGTTCGCGCTGAACAAGGCGCTGACGATCACCTACTCGACCCCGGACAAGCTGAAGACGTACGAGTCAGGTGTCGACCCCGTCGGCGAGGGCTGGGCCCAGGTCCACATCCGCTACTACCTCTTCGCCTACCTCTACGTGATCTTCGCCGTCGACGCCGTCTACCTGTTCCCCTGGGCGACCGTCTTCGCCGCCGTCGGAGTCGCCAGCCTGATCGAGATGTTCGTGTTTCTCGCCTTCGTCACGGTCGGCCTCCTCTACGCCTACCGCAAGGGCGTCCTCAACTGGACCTGATCACCGCTCGGCCAGCGCCTTGGCGATTGCCCAGTCCTGGCAGCCGACGCCTACTGACTTGAAGACTGTGCGGCCGGTGGGGCTCAGCTTCGTGGTGAGGGCTGTGCCCAGTTCGATCAGGGCGGTCTGGGCGAGGGCGCCTGAGGTGATGGCGTCGATGATCTCGCCGGATTCCTCCAACGCGGCCTCCACCTGGTCGACCATCACCAGGTCGGCGGTGGCGAGGAGGTCGCGGGGGAGTTCTCGCATGGTGGGGCGGAAGGCGCCGATGGCGTTGACGTGGACGCGTTCGGGCAGGGCGTCGGCGTCGAAGAGTGGGGTCGAGGATGAGGTCGCGCAGCAGATGATGTCGGCGGTGGCGATCGCGTCGTCGATCGACGTACCGGGGGTGAAACTCACCTCTGGGAACTCCGCCGTCAGGGCTGCCGCTAAGGCGGTGGCTCGGTCGGGGTTGCGGCCTATGACGGTGACCGTGGCGATTCGGCGTACGGCGAGGACGGCGCGGGCCTGGTCGGCTGCTTGGGCGCCGGTGCCCAGGAGGGACAGGCGGGTCGCGTCCGGTGCGGCGAGGAGATCGGTGGCCACGCCGACCACGGCGCCGGTGCGCAGGGTGGTGATCGAGGTGCCGTCGGCGACCAGTTGCTCGCCGTGGCCGGTCCAGATCACGGTCGCGCGGATCGCCGGCACCTGGTCGAGCGCGATACCGATCTTCTTCACCACGGCGGTACCGGTCGGGGAGTGGTACGCCGACATCACCAGGACAGCGCCGTCGCCGAAGATCTGCCGCGGGGGCAGCACGAAGTTGCCGGCTGCGAGCTCCAGGAACGCGTTCCGGACGGCGTCGATCGCGGCCGGCATCGAGACGGTACGGCGTACGTCGGCCGCGCTCAGCACCCTCATCGGTTCGGCATCCCCATAGCCGGCGACGTTATAGCGTTGCGGCAGAGCCAACAGCTGAGGGGCACCCGATGACGGACCTGCACGGCGACGCACTGGTGGCGGACGCGCACAACGACTTGCTGATGCTGGTCGCGCGCCGGCCCAAGGAGATCTGGGTCGAGTACTTCCGCGACCGGTGGATCCCGCAGTTGCGGGCGGGCGGCATCGACGTACAGGTGCTGCCGGTGTTCTCTCCAATTTCCTGACCCCCACCCCACCACCCCGGTCAGGGAACAGCGAGTTCCTGCCCGAAGGGGCGTTGCGCGAGACGCTCAGGATGATCGAGGCCGCACACCGGATCGCCGAGGGCAACGCCGACCAGGTGACGCTGTGCCGCACCGGCGCCGAGATCGACGAGACCGTCGCGGCCGGGCGGATCGCGCTGATTCTCGCACTCGAGGGCTGCCCGCAGATCGACAAGGACGTCGAGATCTTCCAGACGCTGGAGCGGCTCGGCGTACGGATGGCCTCGTTCACGCACTTCGGGCGCAGCGCGCTCGGCGACGGCTCGGGCGAGGACGCGACCGGGAGCCGGCTGACGAGGGCCGGGGTCGAGGCGGTCGGGTTGCTGGAGGAACTGGACGTACTGATCGACGTCTCGCACGTCGGGCGCCGTGGGGTCGAGCACATCCTCGAGCTGGCGACGAAGCCGGTCGTCGCGTCGCATTCGAGCGCGTTCGCCGTCCGCGAGCACCACCGCAACCTCACCGACGAGCAGCTGCGCGGGATCGCCGCCACCGGTGGGGTCGTCTGCGTCAACTTCTTCGCCGGCTTCCTGACCGGCGACCCGCGGCCGACCGTCGAGCACCTCGCGGACCACATCGAGTACGTCGTGAGCGTGGCCGGCGAGGACCACGTCGGGCTGGGCAGCGATTTCGTCGACGAGGTGTTCGGCGAGAAGATCCCCGCCTGCGACCTGCCGCTGATCATCGAAGGCCTGGACACCGCGATCCTGGTGCCAGGCCTCGAAGGGCCGGCCGGGATGCCGCTGGTCACCGAGGCGCTGCAGAAGCGCGGGCTGCCGGAGCCGGTGATCCGCAAGATCCTCGGCGCCAACCTGGTCCGCCTCCTGCGCTGATCACCGAGCGTGATCCGCGAGATCTGCCGGAGATCGTTGCCCTCTCACCCTGTAGTCATTGCATTGGACAACTTGTTGTGTTCGGAAGCCTCGCTACGTAACGCATTGCGATGGAGCCATCGCTAATTGCGGAGATCGGGGTTACAGTAATTACTGGGGGAAACGGGACGACCACGGGGTGGTGGGGTATGTCTTGGCAACTGTGGGTGTTGATTGCGGCGGCAGGCGCTGGAGTCGCGGCGGTCCTGCTGGCGAAGTTCAGCCAGGCGCAGGAAGTCTTCGAACGCATCGTCGAGACCAGCCCGCGCTCGCGTCCTGAGCGTCCCGAAATGACAGTCGACGACCTGATCAGGTACCGCCGCCGGCAGGAGCCGCGCGCCACCTGGTTCTTCCAGACCGCCCATCCCCAGCACCGCTCGCGCGGCCACCACTGACCCTGGTACGCGCCTAGCGGTGACCCGTGGGCGCCCACCTGCACCACTTCGGCTCCACTGGGCCACCAACCCCCCGGCCCTGGACCCACTGGCGCACCTGGGCGCCCACCCTGCGCGCGCACTGCGTCTCCGACCGCCGGTACCGTGCCTACGCCGCCGCGACGAGCAGCGTCTGGGACACCTACACGCCGGTCATCAGCCGCTAGCCCCACCGAGCACCAGCTCATGCTGGCAGCGACGACTTTGTGCACCGGCTGAGCATTCTACTGGTGAGTAGATGGCTAGCGGGTGCACAAAGTGGGGTCAGGAGGGCGGGTGGGGCAACGCTTAGCCCGGAAACGCGGGGGCGGTGGGGTCAGGCGGCTGGGTGCCACTCAAGTGAGTGGCACCCGGGAGGGGGTTAGGCCCAGGGGTCGAAGGGGATGCCGGTGGGCTTGGAGGCGTTGAGGAGGTTGCGGAAGCGGTCGTCCTTGTCGGTGATCTTGATGGTGGCTGAGCCGAAGTTGGCGTTCATCAAGATGTCGCGCAAGCCCGTGCTCGGGTAACCGTTCCAGTCGACCAGCGGGGGGTAGCGCCAGTTGTGGTAGTGGTTCTCCGGCGGCTCGTCATTGGTGTTGGCGAGGCGGAAGAAGTGCGTGCTGGCGCCGTCCTTGTGGTAGACGACCTTGGGGTGCGTACCGTCGAAGCGGACCTGTGAGCGCGCGTACGTGACCTGGCTGGCGTGCTGCGTCGTGGTCACGTACTGGACCTCGTTGGCCGACTGGTTGACCCACGAGATGACGTGCTCGAAGTCGTGGCGGTGGCCACCGAGACCACTGCCGGCCACGGCCTGGTCCTTCTCGAAGTAGCTGGCGTAGATGATCGCGCACCAGCCGTTGTTGCACTTCGAGCGGGCATACGTCTGGGAGTTGTCGAGGTCGGACTGGTCGCGGCAGCTGCCGTTGACCGCTCCGGTCGTGTTCAGTCCGGGGTTGAGGGTGCCGTCCGCGCCGATGGCGGGGGTGGCGTAGCACCCGTCGCCGTCGTAGTCGTAGGCCGGCGAGAAGGACTGCTCCAGGCCGCCGGCGTTCTGCGGGAGGCTTGGCGGCGGGGCGGCGAACGCGGCCGCGGCCGAGGTCACCATCAGTGCGGCGGTACCGAGTGCGACACCGATGAGACGGCGCCGGCGCTTGGCGGGTCGGGCGGATTGAGGGGGCGACAGCTGTTCCATGCTTCGCTCTTTTCGACGGTCGCCACCCTTGGGGCGACGTCGCGAGGACGCGCGTCCGCAAGAGTGGGGGGCGGGTGCGAACGAAGTCGAGGATGGCACCTCAAGGGCACATCAGTACATACTTCACGTGACTAAGAATCGACGGAAAGTGAACGGCGCTAGTCGAGCAGGCCGTCCCGGCGGGCCACGGCGGCGGCTTCGGTACGGCTGCGAACGCCCAGTTTGGCCAGGATGTTCGAGACGTGAACGCTGACCGTCTTCTCCGAGATGTACAGCTCCCGGGCCAGCTGACGGTTCGTCCGCCCCTCGGCCAGCAGCGCCAGTACTTCGGTCTCGCGCGCCGTCAGCGCTGTCGGGCCGACTCCTCCGTCTGCTCCACCGAGCTCGTCGAGCAGCGGCTTGGCGCCGAGCTCGCGGGCGGTGTCGCCGGCCAGGGTCGCCTGCTCGTTGGCATCGGCCACTCGGCCGGCCGCCCGCAACGCCGCCGAGAAGTGCAGTCGCGACCAGGCCTGCTGATGGACGTCGCCGTACCCGAAGGCGTCGACCGTGCGTTGCCAGGTGGCGACGTGCTCGGCCGGGGTCGGTGGGTCGATGTCGGCCAGCCAGCGGAGGCGCTCCCATTCCGCCTCCAGCCGGGCCAGCCACGCGATCCCCTCGACACCCAGCACCCGGCCGGGCGGCAGGCCCTTCTCGGCTGTCGCCTGACCGTCCGCCACCAGCTCGGCCCCGCGAGCCACCAGCTCGGCCGCCGCGGTCGGCTCGTGCACGACGCGATGACACAGCACCTGCAGACCCATCGTCGAGAACCGGATCCGGGCCATGAACCACTCGCTCTGGAAGATCTCTGCGCACAGCGTCGACACGTCGGCGATCAGCTTCTCCGCCTCGGTGGGCCGGTTGAGCCGGAGGTAGGCATCGACGGCCGGCTGCAGGCCGAGGATCGGCACCATCACATCGAGCGTCCACCACTTGCGCAGCCGCTCCAGCTCCTCGGCGACCGACGTATCGCCACGGGCGCCGCGCACGGTCAGCCCCACCCCACGCAGCGCGGCCTCCGCAGCGGCCGGAGTCATCGAGTCGGGCTGCGCCGTCGCCGCCGCCTGATCCCACTCGCCCAGTACGAACTGGGTCAGCGCAAGCGTCCGCCGGGCGTCGAACCCGTACGCAGCCCACTGACGCCCCAACTCGCCTGCGCGCTCGGTGGCCAGCAGGAGAGCAGTCCTGGCGCTGGCGAGGTCGCCCATCTCGTAATGGTTGGATCCCAGCAAGAACCGACTGCGGACCTCGGCCGCCGAATCACCAGCCAGCTGGGCCCGTACGGCCGCCTCCTCCAACTGCTTGGCCGCGGCAACTGGATCGCCGGCCCGCCGCCGCAGCTGGGCCAGCGTGATCCCGGCGTCGCTCGCCGCGGACTCCTGGCCCACCTCACGGGCGATCTGCAAGGCCTCGTGCGCCCAGCGCTCGGCCTCCATCGGCCGCCCGAGCGCGTCCGAGACGCGTGCGTACATCGAGGCCACCTGGGCCTTGAACACAGTCGCCGGCTCGTCCGAGGTCAACCGCAGCGCCTGCGAGATCGCCTCGTGCGCCTCTTGATCCTGGTCGATGGACAGGGCGATCTCGGCCAGCGGCATCAGTAGCTCCGCCCGCTGCAGCCGCGGCGCGTCGGCCGGCAGCTCGGCGAGCGCCTTGCGCAGTAGCTTCAAAGCCCGCACCTGCTGCGCCGACAGGGCCGCAGCGGTCGCCGTCTCGACGATCAGCCAGGTCTTGTCGATGCTCGCGTCGGCCGCGGCGTTCGGGTAGAGCTCCAGCGCCATCTCGTAGTGCTTCAACGCCTCCTGCGGCGCCGCCACCGAGATGGCCTCCTGCCCGGCCCGCACGCGCGCCTCGAAAGCAGTGGCCAGGTCGTGGGACCTGGTCGCGTGCCCAGCCAGCTCCGCCGCAGTACCGGCGACGGTCTGGTCCTTCAGAGCTTTCGCGTACGAAGCGTGCTGCCGCACTCGCTCGCCTGGCAGCAGGTCGTCGTACACCGCCTCGGCCAGCAGCGCGTGGCGGAAGTAGTAGCTCGCGTTGCCCGGGTGCTCGATGATGTGCGCGTCGATCAGCTCGCGCAGCGCCGCATCCAGCTCGCGGTCGGGCAGACCCGCCACTGCCGTCAGCAGCGTGTGGGGAACGCGCCGGCCGGCCACGGCGATCACGCGAGCGACCTGCCGGGCGTCGTCGGACAGTGGGTCGATCCGGACGAGCAGCAGATCGGCCAGTTCGGGCGGTACTGCATCTGCGTCGCCCATCGACGCGGCAGCGACCAGCTCCTCGGTGAAGAAGGCGTTGCCGCCCGCGCGCTCGAGGATCCGGAGCTCCTCCAGCTCGGGCAGCGGCTCAGTGAGCAGCGCGGTCAGCAGCGTGCGGGAGTCGGTGGCGTCGAGCGGCAGCAGGCCGACCCGGCGTACGCGCGGGTTGCGGGACCACTCGGCGATCGGCCGGCGCAGTGGGTGCCGCCGGTGCAGGTCGTCGCTGCGGTAGGACACGACTAGCGCGAGCCGCTGCGACGTGAGCCGGGTGATCAGGAACCCGATCAGGTCGCGGCTGGAGTCGTCGGCCCAGTGCGCGTCCTCGATGATCACCACGAGCGGCTCGCTGGTCGACAGCGCGGTGAAGGCACCCAGTACGGCGTCGAACAGCGCAGCACGGTCGAGCTGGCCGTCCTGCGGGGCGGACTGCGCACCGATGAGGCGGTGGGTCGGCAGCAGCCGGCCGATCGCCGGGAAGTTGGTCAGGACGCTCTCGACCACCGCCGGGCGCTCCTCGGCCAGCCGGCCGAAGATCTCGGTGAAGGGCAGGTACGGCAGGCCGGCGTCACCGAAGTCGGTGCAGTGCCCGACCAGGACGCCGAACCCGCGCTCGTGCGCGCCGGTGGCCACCTCGTCGAGCATCCGGGTCTTGCCGACGCCCGCGTCGCCGGACAGCAGGATCGCCCCGGCGCGGCGGGTCTTCGCCTCGTCCACGGCGCTGAGCAGTGCGGCCAGCTCGGTCGAGCGGCCGACGAGAGGTGTCGAGGTCCAGGGCACGTCGTCCATCTTCGCCCCTGGCGCCGACACAAATCGACGGCATCCCGTCCGGTTGGTCTCCGGAGAGAAAAAAACGCCGTCCCCGACCGGGACTATCCGGTCGGGGACGGCGGCCACCGCGGTCACGCGGCGGTAGTGGGTCGGAGGGCGCGGCGGGCGTGCCGGGGCTCAGCCTTGGTGGCCTGCTCCTGGCGCTGCCGGCGGCTGCCCCGGCCGAAGTCGCGCTTGGCGCGCTCCTGCCGGTAGGCCGTCTCTGCCTGGACTGACTCGAGAGTGGTGAACATGATGTCCCTCCCTTCAGACGTTCTTGGTGAACAGGTGGACGATGCTGCGGCGGGTGCCCGGCTTGCGGGCGGTCCGGCGGTAGTCGCGGGTGAGGCGCTCCCTGCGGTAGCTGACCTCTGCCTTGACCGAGTCGTTCGTGAACATCTGGATGCCTCCTGGCTGGTGTTTCTTCGACTCCTTGTCGATGTCCCTAATCTGCTCTTCTGAGGAGGACCGGCACATCGGAACTAGTCCCTATCCAGGGCCTCCAGGCGCCTACTAGGTACTCCGGCAGGCCCTAGGTAGTCCCGGGAAAAGCAGCGCGGCCGAGACCCGGGAGGGGGACTCGGCCGCGCTGGTCAGAGGGGACAGGTGGTGGTCGGGCGCTCACATCGCGTGCCTGGCCCGAACCGGCTGGATGCAGGGCGTAGGCGTCACCGGCTTCCTAGGCGTGCGCTTGAACCACAGCGGACGCTGGTAGTCCCGCTTGAGCCGCTCCTGGCGGTAGGAGATCTCCGCTTGGAGTGCTGGCATGGAGAGATAGAACATGGTGTCCTCCGGGAGCTTTAGTCGATGCCACGACTCTCCTCGCCTGAGGAGGAGACCCACATCAGTACTACTCCCTATGCGCTGCCTACAGACCCCTTAGATAGGCCTCTAGCTCGTCCCTAGTGGGTGCAGTGGCCGGTCCCCGCCGCGTGACCGCAAGGGCCGCCGCCGCGTTCGCCCGACGGGCTGCTTCGGCCGGTTCCTTGCCCTGGGCAATGCCGGCGAGGAATGCCCCGGCATGAGCATCTCCAGCCCCATTGAGGTCCACAGCCTGTACTGCGAACCCGTAGACCTGCGTGACGTCCTGACCCCGTACTGCGAGCACGCACCCACCCGGGCCCGTCCGGACGAGCACATCGGCCCGGCACGTTCTCCGCCGTACTGCGCGAGCCGCGTCGGCCGGGTCGGCCAGGCCGGTCAGCATGGTGGCCTCGGCGGCGTTGGAGCTCCACCAGTCGACCCGGTCGAGCACTGCCTCCAGGGCGTGCCCGGGGATCTCGGAGACGAGTGGTCCCGGGTCGAAGAAGACCTCGACGTCTTCGGGCAGCTTGGTGAGCCAGGGGATGAGCGCGGCCCGGTTGGAGTCGTGCAGCAGGCTGTACCCGGACAGGTACACGAGGTCGTCGTCTCTGGGCGCCGGTAGCTCGTCGCCGGTGAGAGTTGCCTCGGCGCCCCGACTGGTGACGAAGGTGCGTTCGCCGGTCGGGTCGACGAGGGTGACGACGAAGCCGGTGTCCAGATCCTCCCTTGCCGGGTGCAACCACTTGATGCCCGCCGCGGCGAGGGCTTCGCGGGCCTGGGTTCCGAAGGGGCCGGTGCCATGCGCACCGGCGTACAGGGTGGGGAGGCCTTGGCGGACGGCTGCGGCCATCACGTTGAAGCCGCCGCCGGGGGTGGTCGTCGTGCTGGAGGCGATGACGTCGCCGCCGCGAGCCGGGAGGTCGCCGACCGTCAGGACGAGGTCGATGACGACGTTGCCCAGGTGGAGGAGTCTCATCCGGTCCGGACCCTCAGGAGCTGGGCCGCGAGCTGGTCGAGCTCCAGGTTGTTGACTTCGGCAACGGTGGTACGGGCGGCGGCGGGGAAGGCGTCGAGGCCGTGGCAGGCGCCCGCGACGGCGCCGGCGATCGCGGCGATGGTGTCGGTGTCGCCACCGGTCGAGGCGGCCAGGCGGACGGCGAGCCAGGGGTCGTCGGGGTAGGCGGCGAGGACGGCGAACGCGGCCGGTACCGATTCCTGGCTGGCCAGGCTGGTACCGACCAGGTCGTAGAGAAGTGCAGACACGGCGCCCGGCCGAGGAGGGGTGTTGCCAGGCGCCGTGTCGATCAGGGAGGTGGCCCACTTGATGCGGGTGGCAACATCCGCACCGGCCACCCAATGGCCACTCGTCGAAGCTTTGGTCGCGGCCGCGATGGCGAGCGAGGTCGCTTCGGGGATGGTCGCGCCGTCGATGCCCGCACTCACCGCGGCCGCGACGGCGGCGGCGGCGGAGAGCGCGAGCCCGGTGTTGTGGGTTGCCGCGCTCGCGGCGATCACGCGCTCGAGCAGGAGGTCGAGGTCATCGGAGGGAGTCGCGATGCCGACCGGGGTGATCCGCATCGCGGCGCCGTTGGTGGTCCCGTAGCGCCCGGTCTCGTCGATGTCCTTGCCCTGCAGCAATTCCTCGATCGCCTGCTTGGTCGACGGCCCGAGCAGATCGAGCGACCCGCGCGCCCGCATCCCGTCCTCCCACTCCACCAACCTGTGCGCAAGCTCCCGCCCGTCGACCTTCCCGCCACCTGCCACCACCAAATGTCCGAGCAACACGGCCTGCTCGGTGTCATCGGTGATCGCCCCAGCCGGCATCCCGGCGGCCAGCGGCTGGTCGTCAGGCGCTGGGTGGAATCCGTCGATCACCTCGCCGTATCTGGCGACGATGAGGGCCCTAGGCAAGGACTGTGTGGGCATCCCGAGCGCGTCGCCGATAGCCAACCCGTACAACGCGCCCGCGGCGCGCGAGGCGGTCATGTCGCCGATCCGCTGTAGTTGAGGTTCAGCTCGAAATGGGTGGGATCGAGGAGGCTGTCGACCTGCTCGGCGAAGCGGTTGTCGGTGGTGAAGCTGACTCGGCGGGTGTGCAGGAACCAGGTGCCTTCGGGGCGGTCCAGGAGGATGGCTTCCTCGGGGTCGAGCGGGCGGCCGCGGAGGCGTTGCTCGCCGTGGTCCAGGTGCAGGCCGGCCCGGCTGAGGGTGGCGGTGATGGAGTTGTCGTCCAGGCCGCGTTCGGGCAGGTCGCGGAGCACGTCCAGGGCCGGGATGCAGCTGCGCTCGATCGAGATCGCCTCGCCGCCGACGATCACCCGCAGACGCTGGATCACGATCACGTCGGGGGAGTCCAGGCCGAGTCGCTCGGCGAGTTCGTGGTCCTGCTCGTGGGCCAGGCGCAGCATCTGGACCCGCGTCTCGACGCCCTGCTGGGCCAGCGCGTGCGTCCAGCCGAGCCGGTCGTCCAGCGGCCGTCCGTCGAACAACACGAACGACCCCTTGCCCGTCCGGGTGGTGATCAGCCCGTCCTCGCTCAGTACGGCGAGCGCCGAGCGGACCGTGTTCCGGCTGACCGCGAACCTCTTCGCGAGCTCCACCTCACCGGGCAGTTGATCGCCGTGCCCGACCCGGCCCGAGCGGATCTCCCGGGCCAGGATGGACGCGATCCGCTCGTGTTTGAGATTCACCCCACGGATCACTGGTTCTGCTTCCGCACTTCTTCGGCCGTCACGACCTCGAGCATCGGCGCGTAGAGCCGCATGAGGTCCAGCGCCTTCTGATGACTCGCCTCATCCACACCGGCACAGGCATCGGCGACGACCTGGACCTGTACGCCGGCATCGACCGCCGCTAAGGCAGTCGTCAGAACGCAGCAGTCAGTCGTGACGCCGGACAACACCAGCTGCCCACCCGGCCCGACGGCCTCGGCCAGCTCAGGCCCCCACTTGCCGAATGTCGTCTTGTCGAGCGTCGGCGCGCCCTGGAACTCCTCCACCAGTTGATAGGCGTAGGAGTCCGGCGGCTGCAACGCGAACGGCCACTGTTCGTAGTACGGGATCCAGGACCCGGTCGGCTGCGCAGGGGCGACGAAGCGGGTGAAGACGACGGTCGGTATGAGCTTGATGAGCTCCTGCGTCGGCTCGATCACGCGCCGGAAGTCCGGCGTGGCCCAGCCGCTCTCGGGCTCCGCGAAGATCCGTTGCAGGTCGATCAGGACGAGGACGGGCGCCATCAGGCCGTCGCCTCCTGGGCCCGCACTTGCGGCCGGGCGACGAAGTACTGGACCAGGAACCCGAGGACGAGCGCGAACAGGACGCCGAGGTTCGCGAACGCCCACGCGCCTTCCTTGCCCCCGAGACCCAGCGGGCCGAGCAGGTAGCCCTGCCAGGTCAGCCAGCTGGCGAGCGCGTTGGTTACCAGTCCCCAGCCGATCGCGGTGGCGATCACCAATGTTGCTATCGGCAACAACTTCACATCCCCGTACCGGCCGCGCGGGTCGAACAGCTCGGCCTCGGCGTAGTCGCGCCGGCGCGACGCGATGTCGGCCAGCATGATGCCGCACCAGGCCGCCACCGGGACGCCGAGAGTGATCAGGAAGCCCTGGAACTGGGCGAGGAAGTTGTCGCTGGAGAAGAACACCACGTAGACGGTGCCGGCGATCATCACGATGCCGTCGATGAAGGCCGCGACGTAGCGCGGTGCAGGCAGGCCGACCGACAGCAGCGCGAGGCCGGACGAGTAGATGTCCAGGACCGCGCCGCCCACCAGGCCGAGCACCGCCACGATCACGAACGGCACCAGGAACCAGGTCGGCAACGCCTCGGCCAGCGCGCCGATAGGGTCGCCGGCGATCGCAGTATTGAGGTCTTTGGAGGACCCGGCGAGCAGCAGCCCGAAGGCCAGGAGCACAACCGGGGCGATCGAGGAGCCGAAGGTCGTCCAGCCGACCACGCCCCGGCTGGACGAAGTACGGGGGAGGTAGCGGGAGTAGTCGGCGGCCGCGTTCACCCAGCCGAGGCCGAAACCGGTCATCAGGAAGACCAGCGCGCCGAGCACCGCCTGGCTCGAACCGCTCGGCAGCGCGGTGACGGCGCTCCAGTGGACCTGGTCGGCGACGAGCGCGATGTAGACGACGGTCAGTACGCCGGTGATGATCGTGATGACCGTCTGGGCCCGCATGATCAGGTCGAAGCCGAGGACGCCGCACGCGACCGTCAGGGTGCCGACGACGACCAGCGCGATCACCTTGGTGATGTCGCCGCCGCCCCAGCCGAGCCGCTCGAACACGGTCGCCGTCGCGAGCGTCGCGAGGATGGTCAGCACGGTCTCCCAGCCGACCGTCAGCAGCCAGCTCACCAGCGAGGGGAGTTTGTTGCCGCGGACACCGAACGCCGCCCGGCTCAGCACCAGCGTCGGCGCCGATCCGCGCTTGCCGGCCAGCGCGATCAGCCCGCAGAGCAGGAAGGAGAAGACGATCCCGAGCACGCCCGCGATTACCGCCTGCCAGAACGAGATCCCGAAACCGAGAGCGAAGGCGCCGTAGCTGAGCCCGAGGACCGAGACGTTCGCCCCGAACCACGGCCAGAACAGCTGCCGCGGCGTGCCCTTGCGGTCGACGTCGTCGATCACGTTCAGGCCGTTGCTCTCGACCGAGAACGCCCGCCCTTCGACACCAGCTGGAGACTGGCCCGTCATCCGCAATTGATCGGTCATCCGCGCTCCCACCCGAAATGAACCTGTCCAGTCCTGTCCAGTTCACGGTAGGTCGGCGGTGCGGCCCGGTCAAGGCGCGGTTTGACCTAGAGCGCCGTCTAGGCCCTAGCGTCGGGATCCCTAGCGGAGGAGACAGCTGTGCAGAGGTTCGAGAACAAGGTCGCTTTCGTGACCGGGGCTGCCCACGGCATCGGGCGAGCGACCGTACTGCGGCTCGCAGCGGAGGGCGCCTCAGTCGGAGCAGCCGACATCGATGCCGAGGGGACCGCCTCGGTCGTCGACGAGGTCACCGGCGCCGGCGGGTCGGCCCTGGCGGTGGCTTGCGACATCACCGACACGGCCTCGGTCGACGCGGCGGTGGCGGCGACCGTCGAGCGGTTCGGGCGGCTCGACGTACTGGCGAACGTCGCCGGTCACAACCTCGCGCTCGAGGGGACCGAGCCGGCTGAGGCGCAGTGGGGCCGGCAGTACGACTTCACCTTCACCGGAGCGACTCGCTGCATCCAGGCCTCGCTACCGCATCTGATCGAGTCCCGTGGGTCCGTAGTCCTGGTCGGCTCGATCAGTGGACAGGTAGCGCTCGGTACTGCGCCCTACGCCGCCGCGAAGGCCGCGCTGGCCAACCTGGTGCGCAACCTCGCCTCCGATCACAGGCCGCGAGGTGTGCGCTTCAACGTGGTGGCTCCTGCGACGGTGGCGACGGACCGGTTCATCGGCAAAGAGGCGCTGCTGGAGGAACTGAAGGCGATCTACCCGCTCGGCCGGGTCGGCAAGGCCGAGGATGTGGCGGCAGCGATCGCTTTCCTCGCCTCCGACGATGCTTCGTGGATCACCGGCATCACGCTTCCAGTGGAGGGTGGGCTGACGGCAGGACCGGGTCACTTGCTCAATCTGCTGTGATGGACCTATGTCGAACAGTGCACCTGTAGACGGATTCTCACTGGCCTACGACCGTTCGGGAGAGGGGCCGGCGGTTGTACTGCTGCACGGCTGGCCCGGCGACCGGACCGACTACCGGCGACTGGTGCCGTTGCTGGTGGAGCAGGGGCACGAGGTCGTAGTACCGGATCTGCGCGGCTTCGGGGAGTCGGATAAGCACATGGCCGACCCCGCTGCGCAGTACGGGGTCGCTGGGCAGGCGCGGAGCGTGCTGGGGCTGATCGAGGAGTTGGGGCTCGAGCGGCCGGTACTGGCCGGGTACGACGTCGGCAGCCGGATCGCCCAGGGGATCGCGCGTAGCCATCCGGAGTTGGTGGATGGGCTGGTGGTCGCGCCGCCGCTGCCGGGGATCGGGAAGCGGGTGTTCTCGGAGCGGGCGCAGGCGGAGTTCTGGTACCAGGCCTTCCACAAGCTGCCGGTGATCGAGCAACTGGTCGACGGGCAGCCTGACGCAGTACGGGCGTATCTGCAGCACTTCTGGACGCACTGGTCGGGGCCGGGCTTCGTACCCGAGCTGGATCACCTGGTGGAGGCGTACTCGGCGCCGGGTGCGTTCACTGCCTCCCTCAACTGGTACCGGGCGGGTGCGGGGTCGGTGGCGACCTCGGCCGCGGAGACGGCCCCGGCGTCGTACGACCGGATCGGCGTACCGACGGTGGTGCTGTGGCCGGAGTTCGACCCGCTGTTCCCGCGGGCCTGGTCGGACCGGCTCGACGACTTCTTCAGCGACGTCCGGCTGCGGCTGGTCGACGGAGTCGGGCACTACGCGCCGCTGGAATACCCGGAGACCTTCGCGGAAGAGATTGTCGGACTAGGCTGACGCCCATGCCTGACAGTCCTGTCCATCTGCCGACGCCGACGGTGCGACCGGTCGTGGGCGCGCTGGCGAAGCTTGCGCCCGAGCCGGTGCGGTATCTGCTGAACTGGGGCCGCAAGTACTCGCTCTGGGTCTTCAACTTCGGGCTCGCCTGCTGCGCGATCGAGTTCATCGCGGCGTCGATGGGCCGGCACGACTTCATCCGGCTCGGCGTGATCCCGTTCGCGCCCGGCCCGCGGCAGGCCGACCTGATGGTCGTCTCGGGCACGGTGACGGACAAGATGGCGCCCGCGATCAAGCGGCTCTACGACCAGATGCCCGAGCCGAAGTACGTGATCTCGTTCGGCTCCTGCTCCAACTCGGGCGGGCCGTACTGGGACTCGTACTGCGTCACGAAGGGTGTCGACCAGATCATCCCGGTCGACGTCTACGTGCCCGGCTGCCCGCCACGGCCGGAGGCGTTGCTGCAGGGCATCCTCAAACTGCAGGAGAAGATCGCCGGCGAGAACGTCACCAGCCGGTACGAGCCGTCGCCGCAGTCCTTGACTCGCGGACTGGTCACTCCTCCGTCGGCTCCGTCGGCTTCTCGGGCTTCCGGGGTGGAGTCGTGAGTGATGACGTGATCAGCGCGCTGACCGAGGCGGGGATCGCGGCGACCAAGGCGGACAGCTTCGGCCCGGAGACGATCGACGTCCCGGCCGAGTCGTGGATCGCGGCGCACGAGGTGCTGCGCGATGAGGTCGGGCTGACCTTCTTCGACTTCCTGACCGCGAGCGACGAGCTCACCGACGGGTTCCGGGTGGTGACGCACCTGGCCGATTTCTGGGGTGGGGCACACGTCGACCACCTGATCGTGCGGACGCTGATCCCGCGGGCGCAACCTTCGCTGGCGACGCTGTCGGGTCTGTACGCCGGCGCGAACTGGCATGAGCGCGAGACCTTCGAGATGTTCGGCATCACCTTCGACGACCACCCCAACCTGATTCCGCTGCTGCTCCCCGACGGCTTCGAAGGCAACCCGCTGCGCAAGGAGTTCGTCCTCGCCTCCCGGGTCGCCAAGCCCTGGCCGGGCGCCAAGGAGCCAGGCGAATCCGACCACGCCCCAAAGGCCGGCCCCCCCAAAGCCGGCGCCCCGAGCCGCCGCCGCACGCTCCCCCCGGGCGTCCCCGATCCCGAGTCATGGGGCCCGCGCCAGCCGGGTTCCCCCGACCCGGACCCCTTGGCCCCCGCCCTCTCAGCCGCAACCCCAGCCCGCCCCCGCCGAGCCGCAGGCGAGCGACGTACGGCCAAACAACCCGAACCACCCACCCCAGAGCCCCCCGCCACGACCTAGACGGCTGGCCCCAACCCCGCTGACCTTCAGGCGAGTTCGAGCCGCTCCAGCCGCTGCCCGGTGATGGCTGCGATCAGGTCGAAGTCCTTGTCGAGGTGCAGGACGATCAAGCCGGCGAGTTCGGCGGTTGCGGCGATCAGCAGGTCCGGCACCGATGGCGCACGATGTTGCCCGCTGGCAGCGAGCATCGCCTGGATGGCAACCGCCCGCCGTTCAATCGCCGGTGTTGCATTCTCGACGGGCATCGACGACACCGGAGGGTGTTGCAGCGCCAGTCGGTGCTCCTCGACCGTCCGGGCGGAGAAGCCGACCTCAAGCAGGGTGACGGTCGCGATGTGTACCAGCCCGCGATCGATCCGGCTCGCCCACTCATCAACCGCCGGGCTGTTTCCCAGCCGTACCAGCGCCGACTTGTCGACCAGCCAGCGTCGGGTCTCGCCTTTCGGCGTCACGACCAGGCCTGGTCCATGACGTCGGGATCGGCCAGATCCCGGGCTGTCTGCGAGAAGCGCTTAAGGTCGGCCGCGGTCACCGGGTCGTCGCTTCGGCCGGCATCCTGGCTGAGTTGACGGCGGAGGTACTCGCTCCGCGACAGACCGAGATGACTGGCCCGGTGGTCGATCACCGCGAGAACCTCATCGGGTACATCGCGAATCAGTACGTCGCTCATGACCAGTCTCCCTTTCGCCTGATATCCCATGATATCAGGCGGGTTCGGGCGTGGCTGGAAGCTGCGCGACCGCGGTGGTCGGTCAGGCGCGGAACTCGTCGGCGTGTTCTTCGGCCCAGTCGCGGTAGGTCAGGGCGGGGCGGTCCAGGAGGGTTTTGAGGGTGGGGAGCACTGGTTCGGGGTTGGTGATGAGGGAGCTCCAGTAGGTTGTCGAGCTTTTGGCGAGGATCGGGTCGGCGCCTTGGGCGAGCATTGCCTGCTCGGCCTCGGCTGGGGAGATCTCCTCGATGCGGAGTGGCTTGTCGAGGACGTCGGCCAGGATCGCTATCTGCTCGGCCAGCGTGACGACCTCCGGACCGGTCAGTGCGTATTTCTGGCCGATGTGCTTGTCGTTCAGGAGAGCCTGTACTGCGATCTCGGCGATGTCGCGTTCATGGATCACGGACCGCCCGGCCTGCGGGGACGGTGTCCGTACTACGTCGCCGGTGCGGATGTCCTCCGCCCACTCCTGGCTGTTCACCATGAACCCGCCCGCCCGGAGGAAGGTCCAGTCGGTGTCGGCCAGCAGTACCTCGATCTCACCCCAGACTCCACTGGCGGCGGGGTTCTCGTCGCTGACGTTCAGCGCCGAGAGGTAGACGATCCGGGACACCTGCTTGGTCAGCGCGGCCACCACCTCCGCAGCGCCGTCCGCACTGAAGGCCGGCCACAACAGGAACGCCGCGTCCACCTCACTCGCAGCCCGCTCCACCGCGGCCGGGTCGTAGATGTCGCCCTGTGCCACCTCGACCTTCGCCGGCAATCCAGCCGCCGCCGGGTTGCGGACCAGCGCCCGCACTCCCACCCCTGCCTCCAGCAGGCCCTGTACTACGTGACGCCCAACGCGCCCGGTCGCGCCCGTGACGAGGATCGTCGTCATCAACAACTCCTTGGTTCGGTTATTTCTCCCCACCCTGCGACCTCAACAATGGTTCAGGTCAAACCGCACCGTGGGAAGGGCCGCTGGGGGTCGACAGTAGATAGGCTGCCGCCATGCTCGAGTTCGTGGTGCGCGTTGTGGGGGTGCTGGTCGCGTTCCTCGTCGCGCCCTTGCTGGTCGGTCAGGCCGAGCACAAGGTGATGGCGCACATGCAGTCGCGCCTCGGGCCGATGTACGCCGGTGCGTTCCACGGGTGGGCGCAGTTGGTCGCCGACGGGGTGAAGTTCCTCCAGAAGGAGAGCGTCACTCCGGCCGCCGCGGACAAGCGCGTCTTCGAGTGGGCGCCGATCGTCGCGATCCTGCCGTACATGGCCGCGCTCGCCGCCATCCCACTCGCCCCGGGCATCGTCGGCGCCGACCTCGACTCCGGGCTGTTCTACGTGCTCGCGGTGATGAGCGTCGGCGTCCTCGGCTCGCTGATGGCCGGCTGGGCGAGCGGCAACAAGTACAGCCTGCTCGGCGGGCTCCGGGTCGCGGCGCAGTTGATGAGCTACGAGCTGCCCTTCGTACTGTCCGCGGCAAGCGTCGCGGTCGCGGCCGGCACGCTGAGCCTGACTGGGATCGTCGGCGTCTGGAACCCGTGGTGGCTGCTCTGGCAGCTGCCCGGCATGGTGGTGTTCTTCATCGCCGGGCTGGCCGAGCTGCAACGCCCGCCGTTCGACATGCCGGTCGCCGATTCCGAGGTGATCTTCGGGCCGTACACGGAGTACACCGGGCTCCGGTTCGCGCTGTTCCTGCTCGCGGAGTACGCCGGGATCGTCGTACTGGCCGGGCTCACCACGGTCCTGTACCTCGGGGGCTGGAGCGGGCCGGGGCCGGACAGCATCGGCTGGATCTGGACGGTGCTGAAGGTGGCCGCCGTGTCGGTGCTCGTCATCTGGATACGGGTGGCGTTCCCGCGGTTGCGTGCCGACCAACTGCAGAAGCTCGCCTGGCAAGGCCTCGTGCCGGTGGCGCTGATCCAGCTCGCGCTCACCGGCATCGGCGTCGTCATCTTCTACTAGGTCGTCATCTTCTCCTAAGGAGTCGCCAGCGCTTCGGTGGGCGACAGCCTGGACGCGCGGATCGCCGGGTAGAGCCCGGCCAGGCCGCCGATCACCAGCGTCGCCGCGATGCCGCCGGTCAGAGCCCAAACGGGGAGGACCGTCAGCCAGCCCTGGTACGACGCGTAGGCGGCGGTGACTCCGCTGCCCAGGATCGCCCCGCCGGCCCCGCCCAAAGCCGACAGCAGCAGGGACTCGGTCAGGAACTGCGTCCGCACCTGACCCCGAGTCGCTCCGAGAGACCTCCGCAGGCCGATCTCGGCGCGGCGCTCCAGGACCGAGATCACCATGATGTTGGCGACGCCGACGCCACCGACCAGCAGGGCGACCGCGCCGAGGCCGAGCAGCAGCCCGGTGAACGCCTCACCGGCCGCTTGCTTCGCCGCGAGTGCGTCGGAGGGGCGGGAGACGTCGACCTCGTTCGGCGCTTCGGGGTTGGCGGTGGCGCCGAGTACCTCGCGGACCGACTCGACCTGGGTGTCGGGCGAGCGGGTGTAGATCTTGGTCGGATGGCCGTCGAAGCTCAGGGTGGAAGCCGCCGCGGGCCAGCCGACCAGGGCGGCACTGTCCAGTTCCGGCGCGAGGGCGGCGGGCTCGAGGATGCCGAGCACGGTGAACCACTCGTCGCCGATGAGCACCTTGGTGTCCGCGCCGGACCGGCTGATCCCGAGGCGTTCCGCCGCCGCCGAGCCCAGCACGGTCGCGGGGTACGACCCGGTCGCCGCGTCGAGCCACCTGCCGCTACGGACCGTCGCTCCGATCGTGGCGAGCAGGTCGGCGCGTGCGGCGTAGGCGGCGATCCCGTTGGTCTGGATCGCCGGGATCTTGTCGCTGCGGTAGACCGATGCTCCGTCGACCCGCCCGATCGCCGACAGCGCCTCGACCGGCCCGATCCGCCGGACCATCGCCTCGGCGGTGAGCGGCAACTCCGCCTGCTCTCCGGTCAGCCGGGTCCCGGGCGCCACCGTCAGCAGGTTGGTGCCCAGAGCATCGAGCGTCTCGTCCAGCTCGGCCCGCGAAGACGCCGAGATCCCCACCACGGCCACCATCGCCGCAATCCCGATCGCGATCCCCAACGCCGAGAGAAACGCCCGCATCGGCCGGGTCCGCAGCCCGACCCCACCAACCCGAACCACATCCCCCACCCCCATCCGAGCGGGCCGCAGGCTGCGTCGGTCCCCACGCCCGCTCGAAGCTGCTGCCTGCGGCGCAGCCACGTCGTGATCCGTCATCTGTGCACCTCCTGAGTGATCCGGCCGTCGCGCATCTGGATCTGGCGGGGGAGTGACGCTGCGATATCGCGGTCGTGGGTGATGATGACGACCGTCGTGCCGCTCGCGTTCAGGTCGCGCAGAAGTTGCATCACCCCAGCTCCGGAGGCCGAGTCGAGAGCACCGGTCGGCTCGTCGGCCAGCAGCAGCGCCGGCTCGCCGGCCACGGCCCGAGCGACGGCGACCCGCTGGCGTTCACCGCCCGACAACTCGTGCGGCTCGTGATCCAGCCGGTGGCCCAGCCCGACCCGCTCGAGCGCGGCCGCGGCACGTTTGCGCCGCTCGGCCCGGCGCAGCCCGGAGTACAGGAGCCCGTCCGCGACGTTGTCGACCGCCCGTACGCCGGACGCCAGGTGGAACTGCTGGAAGACGAAACCGATCAGCCCGGCCCGCAATGCCGACAACCCGGCGTCGGAAAGTCGCGCCACGTCGTACCGGTCGATCCGGACCTGCCCCGACGTCGGCCGGTCGAGGGTGCCGAGCACGTTCAGCATGGTCGACTTGCCGGAGCCCGACGGGCCGACGATCGCGACCAGTTCACCCGCCGCGATCCGCAGCGACACTCCGGCCAGCGCGGCGACCCCTCCGGCGTACACCTTCGTCACCTCGGTCAGCTCGATCACTTCGGCACCCCCACGATGAGCCCTTCGACGATCCCGGCGCCGCTGACCTCGACCCGGCCGGCGGCGAACAGACCGGTCTTCACCGGCAGGTACCGCGTCGTCGTGCCGCCGGCCACCTCGACTCCGAAGCCGCCTTCCTGCAAAGCCAGCAATGCCGCCACCGGAACGGTCAGCACCCCCTTGCGCTCGGCCGCCGTGAACGTCACGTCGACGGAGGCCAGCGCGTACTTCGCCACCGCCTTCTGGTTGCTCAAGGCAATGATTGCCTCGACCTTCGTCTCCGGATCCTGGTCCGGCGAGGCGGCCGGGACGATGATCGTCGACACCTCGGAAACCTTGCCCGCGACCGTCGTGTCGTCCGGCAGCGTCACCGACACGGGTGCGCCCTTCTTCGCCAGCCGTTGATCCGTCGCCTCCAGTTCGACCGTCACAGCCTTCGTCGTACCGGTGTAGCTGAGCAGCTTCTGCCCAGGTGCGACCGGATCGGAGGCAGCGGCCTGCAGGCTGTCTACACGTACCGCCCCCGGTGCGAATACGACCTGACCCAGCTCGACCACACCGGTCTCGTCCAGCGCGCGATCCTCCTGCCACTCCTCGACAGCCTCGGCAGTGGCCGACGTATACGAGTCGTCGACGGTGAAACCCTTGTACCCCAGGGCTTTGAGGTTCTGCTCCAGTTGTAGGACGTCCGGCCCCTCACTGTCTTCCGCAAGCCGCCGGTACGCCGGCAGCGCGCCGTACAGCAAGGTGGTCGGCTCGTTGTTCACCTGGTAGAGCGTCTGGCCCCGGCTGACCTGCTGCCCGCTATCGGGGATCCAGGTGAGCGTCCCGGCGCTCCTGTTGGTTGCGGTCGTCGAGGTGCCGTAGGCGAGCTCGCCGTCAGCCGTCTCGGTGTCCTTGAGCGTCTGCTTCGTGACCTTGGCGGTGCTGGTCAGGGCGGCCGGCGTTTCGTCCGCAGCCTGGCTGCTGTCACTTCGGGTCAGTAGTGCGGCCGTAAGGCCGCCGCCCGCGGCCAGCACCGCGACCGCTGTCAGCAGAGTTCGTCGCGCCATTACTTGCTCGCCAAGATGCTTTGGCAGGCTGCTTGCGCCTTCGGGAAGTCCGGGTCCTCCCCGGCCGCCTTGTCGATCATGATGCCGCGCTGACCGGGCTTCGGGTCCGGGAACTTCTCCACCCCGTTCTCCCGCATGCACGCGGCGAACTTCCGGCCGTTCTCCTCCTGCTGGGGGTCGGCGCCCGCCTCACCTTGCGGGTTGAACTCCTTGCAGGCCTCCATCGCCTTGTCCATGTCCTCCCGGGTGACTCCGCTGCTCGGGTCGAGCTTGATCATCGGGCCCTTGCCTGGCTCGGGATCGGGTACGTTGATGCCGTTCTCCCGCAGGCACTGGGCGAACTTCACGCCCTTCTCGTCCTGGCTGAGCCCGCCGGCTCCACCGCCCGTGCTGGTGCTCGCGGTCGGCTGGGCGCCGCCGCCTGAGGCGACCTGGTCGTCCTGTCCGTCGTCGCCGGAGCCGCAGCCGGTGAGGGTGATGGCCAGCGCGAGGGTCGCCAGCGCGCCGAGGGTGTGCTTTCGCATCACGGTCTTCTCCTTGAGATCGGGGTGGTGGGGTCAAGGGAAGTCGTGCGGCCGTTTCCCCGCTGTTTCCTGCCGCGGTAACGCGAGGGAAACGCGGCGTCGGGGATCATGGACAGCCACGACCGGAAGGTGGCTGTGATGCGGGTGTTGGTGGCCGAGGACGAACCGTTGCTGGCGGCAGCGATCGCGGAGTGGTTGCGCGAGGAGCCGCACGCCGTCGACGTGGCGGCCGATGGTGCGGCCGCGCTCGAGCGGCTCGCGGTCAACCAGTACGACGTACTGGTACTGGATCGCGATCTCCCTCTCGTCCACGGGGACGAGGTGTGCCGGCAGTTGGTGGCGTCCGAGTCGGCCACCCGGGTGCTGATGCTGACCGCCGCAGCCTCCGTCACCGACCGGGTGGACGGGCTCGGTCTCGGCGCCGACGACTACCTGACTAAGCCGTTCGCCTTCCCCGAGCTGGCGGCGCGGGTGCTGGCCCTCGGCCGGCGCAGCCGCCCGGCCGACCCACCGGTACTACGGCGCGCGGGGCTGACCCTGGATCCGTCCCGGCACGAGGTCTTCCGCGATGGGCGCTATGTGCCGTTGGCGAAGAAGGAGTTCGCCGTCCTGGCCGAGCTGTTGCGGGCCGACGGTGCGACGGTGTCGGCGGAACAACTGCTGGAGAAGGCGTGGGACGAACACGTCGACCCGTTCACCGGCGCGGTCCGCCTGACCATCCTCAAACTCCGCCGCAAGCTGGGCGACCCCACTGTGGTCGAAACGGTCACCGGAGTCGGGTACCGGATCCCATGAAACCAACCCTCCGAGCCCGCCTGACCCTCATCTACGCCGGCCTCTTCCTGCTCGCCGGTATCCTCCTGCTGGCGGTCACCTACGCCCTCTTCAGCAATCAGCTCTCGAGGGACCGCCGCGTGATCATCCAGGGCACCTACCTCTCCCCACCGGCGACCGGTACGCCGACGCCGATACCGGGCGGGGGACAGACGCCTCGCAAAGACCTGTACGTGATGAACAGTGATGGGGACGTGCTGACCGGGGTGGATGCCGAGCGGGTGATGCGGGAGCAGAATGCCCGCGTCAAGGCGGCTGCCACGAAGACGTTGCTGGCCCAGGGAAGTATCGCGCTGGTTCTGGTGGGTGGGCTGGCGACCGGGTTCGGCTGGCTGGTGGCCGGGCGGGTGCTGGCACCCCTGCACCGCGTCACCGACACAGCCAGACGGATCGCGGCGGCGCCTGCGGCCGGGCGCGGGTTGCACGAGCGGATCGCGTTGAAGGGTCCGGACGACGAGGTGAAGAGCCTGGCCGACGCGTTCGACACCATGGTCGAGCGGCTCGACCACTCGTTCGACGGGCAGCGGAGGTTCGTCGCCAACGCCTCGCACGAGCTCCGGACGCCGCTCACCCTCGGCCGCGCCCTGGTCGAGGTCGCCATGCATCGCAAGACTGCGTCGGAGGATCTGTTGCAGCTCGGCGGGACCCTGCTGGAGATCAACGCCCGGCACGAACAGCTCATCGGCGGACTCCTGCTGCTCGCCGACTCCGAGAAGCAGGTCACCGCGACCTACCCGGTGAATCTCGCCGATGTGATCACCCACGTCGCCGCCCAGCTCACACCGGAGGCAGACACCGCCGGCGTCACCTTGACCACCGACTCCGGCGACGCCCCGACGACCGGTGACGCGCTCCTGCTCGAACGTCTCGTCCACAACCTGGTGGAGAACGGCATCCGCCACAATCTCGCTGATCACGGCTGGGTCCGGGTGACGAGTCGCAGGACTGACGACGTCGCAGAGGTCGAGGTGGTCAACAGTGGGCCGAGCGTGCCGCCGTACGAGGTGGAGGCGTTGTTCAAACCCTTCCACCGGCTGGGCGCCGACCGGTTGGTCGGGGCGAAGGGCGCCGGTCTCGGATTGTCGATCGTGCAGTCGGTCGCGCAGGCGCACGGCGGGTCGGTGCGTGCCGTACCGCGCCCTGACGGCGGCCTGGCGATTACCGTGAGGCTGCCTGTCGATCCGGGCTGAGGCCGTTCGTACAGAGGTAAAGGAGGCAGCATGAAACAGTATTTGCTCAGCATCTACCAGCCCGACGGTCCGGCTCCCGGGCCCGAGATCCTCGACCCGGTCATGAAGAACCTCGCCACCTGGACCGACGAGCTCCGGGCGGCCGGGGCGTGGGTGTTCAGTGCCGGATTGCATCCGCCGGAGTCGGCGACGGTACTGCGCGCCGGCGGCGGCGAACTGCTGATGACCGATGGCCCGTTCACCGAGGGCAAGGAGCATCTCGGCGGCTTCACCATCGTGCAGGTCGGCGACCTCGACGAGGCGCTCGGCTGGGCCCGCAAACTCGCCGTCATCCTCGAGCCGCTCTCGGTCGAAGTCAGACCCTTTCAGAACTGACAGGGCCAGGGATGGCTGATCTGGTTTCAGCGGCTGAGGTTGCGGCGGTGTTCCGGGCTGAGCACGGGCGGGCGGTCGCTGTCCTGACCCGGGTCTTCGGTGATCTCGACATCGCCGAGGAGTCGGTCCAGGAGGCCTTCGCGACCGCCGTCGAGAAGTGGCCCGCGAGCGGTCTGCCGCCCAGCCCGGCCGGCTGGATCATCACGACCGCGCGCAACCGCGCGATCGACCGCCTGCGGCGCGAATCCTCCCGCGAGGACAAACACGCCCAGGCCGCGCTGCTGCATGCCCAGGACGAGCCGGCGGAGGAGGGCGTTGTGCGCGACGACCGGCTCCGGCTGATCTTCACCTGCTGCCACCCAGCGCTCGCCCTCAACGTCCGGGTCGCGCTCACCCTGCGCCTGCTCGGCGGCCTCACCACGACCGAGATCGCGCACGCGTTCCTGGTCCCCGAGGCGACGATGGCGCAGCGGATCGTCCGCGCGAAGGCGAAGATCCGGACCGCGGGCATCCCGTATCGGGTGCCCTACGAAGCCGATCTCCCCGAGCGCGTCCGCGGCGTACTGGCCGTCGTCTACCTGATCTTCAACGAGGGGTACGCCGCGTCGTCGGGCGACGAGCTGATCCGCGCCGAGCTGTGCGTGGAGGCCGTTCGCCTCGGCCGGTTGCTGGTCGAACTGATGCCCGACGAGCCCGAGGCAGTCGGCCTGCTCGCGCTGATGCTCCTGCAGGAATCCCGCCGCCCGGCGCGCGTCGCCGCTGACGGTTCGCTGATCTTGCTGGCCGATCAGGATCGCGACCTCTGGGATCGAGTCCTGGTCACCGAAGGCCAAGACCTGGTACGCCGATGCCTGCGCCGCGGCCGGCCCGGTCCGTACCAGTTGCAGGCGGCGATGAACGCGGTCCACAGCGATGCCCGCACTGCGGCGGACACCGACTGGTCGCAGATCGTCCAGCTCTACGACCACCTGCTGACGCTCGACCCGAGCCCCGTCGTCGCCCTCAACCGAGCCGTCGCCGTCGGCGAAGTGGATGGCCCGGCCGCCGCCCTCGCGCTCGTCGATGAACTGGAGCTCGGTGGCTACTACCTCTTCCATGCCATCCGCGCCGAGCTCCTCAAGCGTCTCGAGCGAAGGGAGGACGCGGCATCGGCGTACAGATCGGCGCTGGAGCTGACTGAGAATGCCGCCGAGCGCGCCTTCCTCGAACGCAGCCTCAAGGCCCTCTGAGATTCACCTGCCCGCCACCAGTGAGCCGTTGACCCTGGTGGCGCTCCTTGATGGTATTGGTCCGGACCAATCACCGATCCCTGGAGGAGCCCGTGAACCGCCCCCTCGCTCTCACAGCATTAGCCGCAGTCGCTCTGACCGGTGTTTTCGCCACTACGAGCAGTTCGGCCGTCGGTACTTCGGAAGCCGCGCGGACGCAGAAGGTGCTCGTGATCGGCATCGACGGCGCCCTGCTGAGCAAGATCCAAGCTTTCAACACCCCCGCGTTGAAGGGGCTGATCAGTTCCGGCTCCGCGAGCCGGACCACCTTGTATGCCTCGCCTTTCGCCCCCACGCTGTCGGGACCCGGCTGGGCCACCAACGCGACCGGCGTCTGGCCGGACAAGCACAAGGTGAAGAGCAACAGCTGGGGTACCGGGACCAATCTGACCCAGTACCCGGACTTCCTGACCCGGCTGGAACGCGCCCGTCCCGAGCTGTCGACGTACGCGATCGCCGACTGGACGCCGCTGACCACCAACAGTGCCGGCCAGGCGATCTTCACCGACGAGGTGCAGCGCAAGGTCACGTTCGACGGTGACGCGCTCGGCTACCCGGCCGCCGACGCGAAGATCGCCACCGACGCGGCGGCGTACCTGAAGGACACCGGGCCGGACGCGTCCTTCGTGTACTTCGGCGACGTCGACATCGCCGGCCACAGCTGCGGCGCGCTAGGTGCCTGCTACCGGACCGCGGTCGAGACCACCGATCGCCACGTCGCAAACCTGCTGTCGGCGATCAAGGCTCGTCCGACGTACGCGAACGAGGACTGGACCTACCTCGTCACCGCTGACCACGGTCACACCGACGGAGGCGGCCACGGCGGCAGTTCGGTGCCCGAGCGCTCGTCGTTCATCATCCGCAACGGCCCCGGTACTACGCCCGGAACGCCCGCGATCGCTCCCAGGAACGTGGACATCGCCGCGATCGTGCTGAGCCGTTTCGGCCTCACCGCGGATATCGACGGTCAGGTGGCGCCTTCCGCCGACCCGTTCGACTCGCTGGTGGGTTCGCTGCAGACGCGCGCGGACGAGACCGGCGTACCGGCTGATATGAAGGGCTGGACGCACACGACACCCGCGGGCTGGACGATCGACAACGCGGGCCTGGGCACCGGGGGAGTGCGTGAGTGGCAGGGCTGGTCGTTCACCACGGATGACTTCTGGACCCGCGCCGCGCCCAACCAGCAGCGCGAGAGCAACGTGCGGGCGCGCGGCGTCTTCGCCGTCGCCGACTCCGACGAGTGGTCCGACAAGACCCGCTCCGGCCTCTTCAACAGCAAGCTCGCCTCACCGCCCTACGACGTCACCGGCGCAACCACCGCGACCCTCACCTTCTCCTCCCACTACCTGAAAAGCGGCAACGAAACCGCCACCGTCCAGGCAACCTTCGACGGCGCAGCCCCCAAGCCCGTCCTCACCTACACCGCAGACACCATCGCCAAGCTCGAACGCCTGACCATCCCCGTCCCAGCCGGCGCCCACACAGTCAAGATCACCTGGTCCCTGACAAAGGGCGACAACGACTGGTACTGGTCCATCGACAACCCCCACCTCACCACGAACTAGCCCCGTCCCGACCGACAGGACATAGTGACCTCAGTCCCGGATCTCCACGCTCACGGCCGCTCTGTCGCGCCCGAGTATGGGCACTATGTCCTGTCGTTCGGCACACCACGGGTCGCTCGCCGGGGGTCGCGGCGCGCCTGAAATGAGAAGTCTGACGCCATCTGGCGTCGCCGTCGGCCGAAACCGACTAATGTCAGCGTGCAGGTCCGACTGACGGAGGAGGGGGCGTGGCTGTACCAGGGAAGGGTCTGATCGATGGCCTGAAAGTCACCGCTAAGACGCTGGGCCGCCGTGCCGTCACCGAGCAGTACCCGGACGTCCAGCCCGAGCTAGCGCCGCGTACGCGTGGCGTGATCGCGCTGATGGAGGAGAACTGCACCTCCTGCATGCTCTGTGCGCGGGAGTGCCCGAGCTGGTGTATCTACATCGACTCGCACACCGAGACCGCGCCGTCGGTCGGTGAGCAGGCGCGCGAGCGCAGCCGCAACGTCCTCGACCGGTTCGCGATCGACTTCAGCCTCTGCATGTACTGCGGGATCTGCATCGAGGCCTGCCCGTTCGACGCGCTGTTCTGGTCGCCGGAGTTCGAGTACGCCGAGACCGACCTGCGCAACCTCACGCACGAGAAGGACCGGCTGCGCGACTGGATGTGGACGGTGCCCGCGCCCCAGCCGATCGACCCGGGTCCCTCGGTGATCGAGCCGGTTGCGAGTGACCCGGCCGAGGTCGAGGCGGCGCCGGAGGCCGAGGCGTGACCACTGCGCTCTTCTCCATCGCGGGGGCGATGGCGCTGCTGGCAGCGGTCATGGTCGTCACGTCCCGGCGGATCGTGCATGCCGCACTCTGGCTGGTCGTCACGCTCGGCGCGGTGGCCGGCTGCTTCGGCGCCCTGCACGCCGAGTTCGTCGCCCTGGTCCAGATCCTCGTGTACGTCGGCGCCATCGTCGTCCTCGTCCTCTTCGCGCTGATGCTCACCAAGGCCCCGACCAACCCGCTGCCCGCGCTGACCACCCGCCGCAGCCCGTTCGCCGCCGCCGTCGCGCTGGTCCTCGCGCTGATCCTCGGCACCGGCGTGGTATTTGCCTTCGGCAACGAAAAGGTCAGACCGGTGCCAGCGGGGTCGGCCGAGGCCGTCGGCACCTCGGTCTTCCGTACCTGGGTGCTGCCCTTCGAGGTCCTCTCGGTCCTCCTCCTCGCCGCCCTGATCGGCGCGATCGTGCTGTCCCAGCGCCCCGGCAAGAAGGGTGACGACTGAGATGCCGCTCATCCTCCCGCTGCTGCTCGCCGTCGCGCTGTTCTGCATCGGCGTGTACGGCGTGCTGGCGCGCCGCAACGCCATCACGATGCTGATGTCCTTCGAGCTGATGCTGAACGCGGTCAACCTCAACCTGATCGCCTTCGACGCCTGGCACGTCGACGGCCTCGCCACCGGCCAGACCCTCGCCGTCTTCGTCATCACGCTGGCGGCGGCTGAGATCGGCCTCGGCCTGGCGATCGTGCTCCTCCTCTTCCGCGGCCACGGCCACGTCGACGCCGATGCGGCCCGCGACCTGCTGGAGCAAAACGAGGTGGAGCAGTGATCGCCACCGCCTGGCGCGTGGTCGGCGTCGGCTTCTCCCTGCTCGTCGTGCTGACCGCCGCCCTCCTGTACGGCGTCGACCCGCAGACGACCAACGCCGGTGGCGTGATGATCGGCGAGGACTTCTGGTTCTCCTACGAGTTCCGCACCGACGACCTGACCGTCCTGATGCTCGCCGTCGTCGGCGTCGTCTCGACCTGCGTGCAGGTCTACTCGATCGGCTACGTCCGCGAGCGTGTCTCGTCGTACACGGCCATCGTCACGCTCTTCACCGCGGCGATGGTCACCGTGGTCATCTCGGACAACCTCTTCGTGCTGCTGATCGGCTGGGAGGTGATGGGCGCCTGCTCGTACCTGCTGATCGGGCACTACTGGGAGCGCCGCGACGCCCGGGCCGGCGCGATGAAGGCGTTCCTGGTCACCCGGCTGGCCGATGTCGGCTTCCTGTTCGGCATCTTCGTGCTCGGCGTCGGCTACCACACCTTCCGGATCTCCGAGCTCGGCAGCGGCCCGATCGAGCCGCACACCCTGACCATCGGCACGATCCTGTTGCTGGTCGGTGTCGTCGGC
Source organism: Streptomyces sp. SID13031 (assembly GCF_010548305.1). Taxonomy (GTDB): domain Bacteria; phylum Actinomycetota; class Actinomycetes; order Propionibacteriales; family Kribbellaceae; genus Kribbella. The sequence continues at coordinate 27,330 of NZ_JAAGLV010000020.1, read as the reverse complement.
AAGTCGGCGCAGGTCCCGCTGCAGACCTGGCTGCCGGACGCGATGCCCGGCCCGAGCCCGGTCAGCGCGCTGATCCACGCGGCGACGATGGTGGCCGCCGGCGTCTTCCTGATCGCCCGCCTGTACGACCTGTTCGTCGAGGCCGAGACCACGCTTACCGTCCTGGCCGTCGTCGCCTGCGTGACGATGCTGTTCGCCGCCCTCTGCGCGATGGCAGCCGTCGAAGTGAAACGTGTACTCGCCTGGTCGACCGTGAGCCAGCTGGCGATCATGTTCGCCGGCCTCTCGCTCGGCACCCACGACGGTCGGCACGCGGCGCTCTTCCACCTGGTCACTCATGCTGCGTTCAAGGGTCTGCTGTTCCTGGCAGCGGGTGTCCTCCTGCACCAGGTCGGCAGCGCCGCCTTCGTCGTACTCCGCCGCTACACGCGCAAGGGCGCACTCCGCAAGCGGATGCCTGTCACCTTCGTGACGATGACAATTGGGCTCGCCGCGCTGGCCGGAGTACCGGGGTTCGCCGGCTTCTTCTCCAAAGACTCCGTGGTCGAAGCGGCCTGGGACCACGCCCGCGACGGCTCGACGGTCGGCTGGGTCGTGCTCGTCTCGGTCTGCCTGACGGCCGCGCTGACCGCCTTCTACTGTGTCCGCCTGTGGCTGTGGGTCTTCTTCCGTACGCCGGCACTGGCCGGCGCACTGGGAGCGTTCGAGGACGACGACCCGATGTCCGATCTGGAGGAGCCCGACAGCTCCAAGCTGCGCGAGGGATCGTGGCTGATGCTCGCGCCGATGATCCTGCTGGCCCTGGGTGCCGCCGGGCTGGGCTACACCGACGGCGTGCACATCAGCTGGCCGATCGCGCTGGTGACGACGGTGCTCGCGCTGTTCGGCGCGCTCCCGGCCTACTCGCTGTGGCAACGGGGTGCTGACCCGCGACCGGTCTTCCTGGAACGCGAGTTCGGCGCGGATTCGGCGTACCAGCGGGTGTTCGTCGTACCGGTGCAATGGCTGGCCAAGTTGGCCGTCGGTGGCGACCGGGACGTGGTCGGTGCGTATGTCCGGGGGACCGGGCGGGCCGGCGTACTGGCGTCCGCCGGGTTCCGGAAGCTGCAGACCGGCAACGTGCAGACCTATCTGACCCTCGCGGTCGTCGGCGTGGTCGCGTTCGCGATCCTGGCGGGGGTGATCGGCTCATGAGCGAATGGCTCCTGATCGCCTTGCTTGCGGTGCCGGCGCTGACGGCCGCTATTTTGTGGGCACTACCGGCGACGACCGGCGAGCGGGTGGCGGCGATCGTCGGCTCGGTCGTGTCGGGCCTCGTCCTGGTCGGCTCGATAGTGCTCTGGTGGGAGCTGCGGAGACCGCATTGTCCTTGTGTGGACCGGCTCACTACCACGAGTGCGCCAGCTCCACGGACCTTGGCGGGCAAGCTGCTCCCGTACGCCGAGACCGACGTGTCCTGGATCCCATCGCTCGGCGTCCGTTTCCATCTCGCGATCGACACGATCTCGATGCCGCTGATCGCGCTGACGGCGCTGCTGGTCTTCCTCTGCTGCCTGTACTCGCTGAAGATCACCCCGCGGATCGGCCGGATGCGATCGCTGATCGCCCTCCTGCTGGTGATCGAGACCGGCGTGATCGGCACCTTCTCGGCCGCCGACCTGGTGCTGTTCTTCGTCTTCTTCGAGATCGTGCTGATCCCGATGTGGCTCGTGATCGACATCTGGGGTGACGACCACGACCCGGCCGGGCGGCGGCGCGCGGCGACCACCTTCGTGCTGATGACGGTGTTCGGATCGGCGCTGATGCTGCTCGGCTTCCTGCTGATCTATCGCCAGGCGGGAACCTTCGATCTGGTGTTCCTCGGCCAGAATCCGGTGCGCGGTGGCCATGGCATTCCGCTGGCTGCCGCTGTCCTGATCGCCGTCGGGTTCGCGGTGAAGATGCCGCTGTGGCCGTTGCACATCTGGTTGCCCGATGCGCACGCGAAGGCGCCGACGGTCGGCTCGGTGTTGCTGGCCGGAGTACTGCTGAAGCTCGGCAGCTACGGCATGATCCGGGTCCTGCTGCCCGTGCTGCCCGATGCGACGGCCACCATCGCGCCATACCTGGCCGGCTTCTCGACCGTCGCGATCATCGCCGGCTCGCTGGCCTGTCTCGCGCAGACCGACGTCAAGCGGCTGATCGCGTACTCCAGCGTCGGGCACATGGGTTTCATCGGGCTCGGTATCGCGACCATGTCACCGGAAGGCGTCACCGGCGCGCTGTACGCGAACCTTGCCCACGGCATCATCACCGGCCTGCTGTTCTTCCTGGCCGGCGCGATCAAGGACCGGCACGACACCAGCGACCTGCGCACGATCGGCCGGGCCCTGTACGCCCGGCTGCCGCGGATCGGCGGGCTGCTCACCTTCGCCTGCCTCGCCTCGCTCGGGCTGCCCGGGCTGGCCGGGTTCTGGGGCGAGATGCTGATCCTGCTCGGCGCCTACCACCCGGCCGACTCGTTGCCTCGGACAACATTCATCGTCCTGATGGTGATCGCCGGGCTGGGCGCGGTACTGACGGCCGCGTACTTCCTCAAGCTGATCCGCGAGCTCAACCAGGGTGACCCGGCCGAGTACCCGGCCGCGGCCTTCGCGGTCGACCTGAGCCGGATCGAGTTGATCACCTGGGCGCCGCTGGTGGTGCTCACCGTGCTGCTCGGGTTGTGGCCGTTCACGCTGATCAACCAATGGATGTTCCTATGACGATCACCTGGACCGACTGGCAGGCGACCGCCGTACCGCTGCTACTGGCGCTCGGCGCCGTCGCAGTGCTGTTGATCGACGGGTTCTGGAGCACCGGCACCAAGCAGGCCAAGCACACCGTGATCACGTTGATCACCGGTGGCGTGCTGCTGTTCGGGCTGGGTTTCGTGGCGGTCCAGCGGGACGCGTACAAGCCCGCCTTCTGCCGGTCAGCGGTCGAGGGGCCGACCCAGTGCAGCCTGGTGCTCGAGCCGCTGACGATCGGGCTCTGGGCGGTGCTGCTGATCGGTGGCCTCGGGGTGGCCGGGCTTTCGGCGTACCGGTTGTTGTCGGCGGACATCCCGGTGGGGGAGTACCACTTCCTGCTGCTCAGCGCCCTGGTCGGCGCGACCGTGCTGGCCGGCGCACGCGATCTCGCGACGGTGGTCATCGCGTTGGAGGTGGTCTCGCTGCCGAGCTTCGCGATGGTCGCGCTGCGGCGTGATCGGCGCGGCTCCGAGGCGGCGCTGAAGGCCTTCCTGGTGTCGGTGCTGTCGACGGCCGTGATGCTCTTCGGGATCTCCTACCTGTACGGCGTTACCGGCTCGCTCTACCTGCAGACGATCGCGAACCGGCTGCCGGGGCTGGACCCGGATCTGCGCCGGGTCGCCTTCGCCGCTGGGCTCTTCGTGATCGTGGGCTTCGGCTTCAAGATCGCGGCCGTGCCGTTCCACGGCTGGCTGCCGGACACGTACGCCGGTGCGCCGGTCGAGGTCACCGCCTTCCTCGCCGTCGTCTCGAAGACAGCGGGTGTGGGCGGGCTGCTCGTGCTGGTGACCTACGGGATCGCGCCCTCGGGGTCGGACCTGCGTCTGGTGGTGGCTTTGCTGGCTGCTTTGACCATGACCGTGGGCAACCTCGCTGCGCTGCGCCAGCGCGAGGCCGTGCGACTGCTCGCGTGGTCCTCGATCGGCCAGGCCGGGTTCCTGCTGGCCCCGCTCGCGGTCGGCGACGCACAGGCGGTCGTGGGCTACCTGGCGGCGTACGTGGTGGTCACTCTGGGCGCCTTCGGTGCGGTTGCGGTGGTCCAGCGCCACCGCCCCGGCGGGCTGTTCCTGTCGGACTACCGAGGCATGGTTCGCTCTGAGCCGGGTCTGGGCACGGCTCTCGTCTTCTTCTTGGTCGTCCTGGCCGGCCTGCCTCCGGGTCTGGCGGGCCTCTTCACCAAGTTTGCTGCCTTCCAGTCTGTGATCGACGCCCACTACGGCTGGCTCGCGGTCGTCATGGCGGTGAACGTGATGATCGGCCTCGCGGTCTACCTCCGCTGGATCGCCGAACTGGTCCGCCTCCCCGCCGACGATCCTTTCTCCGTCGACATCGAGACCCCGGCGGTCACAGTCATCTCGCTGTGCGCCGGAGCGGCGGTCGTCCTCTCCATCCTGCCGGGCACGTTGTTTGCCTTGGTCAACTAGCTGACCGGTTGAGGACAGCTCGCTCCAGGGCCCGCCCGGCCGCCATACGGTCGTTGGGTGATGGCTCATCGGATGGCTGTACTGGGGTTGCTGCTCGTAATCACCGCGTGCTCGGGTGGTGAGGACAAGAGTGCTGCGCAGCCGTCCGCTACGCCGACCCCCAGCGCGACACCGACTTCCACTGCTGCACCGACGCCCAGCCCGCAGCTGGTCGCGTGGACGGGGGCGATGTGCGATGGCATCAGCAAGCTGGCGTCCGAACGCAGCCAGGCGTCCCAGACGGCTCAGATGATGAAGGAGCCGAGGGTCGCCTCGCTGGTGGCCCAGACGTACCTGATGGGCCAGCCGGCGGCGATCCGGCTGATCGCTTACGACTTCGCCGGGCTTCAACCGGCGGGCAATGCGGCGGGGGACCGGTTGGCCTCGCAGTACAACACCGCGCTGGGCAAAGTTGTGCCGAAGGTCGTCGCGCTGGTCGGCGATTCCAGCCAGCAGTCCCAGCTCGGCGAGTCAGAGCTGGTGCGGCTGGCCCGGCAGGTCGCCGCCCTGATCCTCTCGGTCAAACCGGCCGGGCCCGACCTGCCGACGCTGGCCAAGACCGACCCGATGGTCGGCCTCGCCTATCGCCAGTCGGCGAAGTGCAAAGCCATGACACCGCTCGAGCCGCCCACCACCCGGTTGCCGGCTGCCGCCGACGGCCAGAACTACAAGGCCTGCGCCGACGGCAACTGCGAAGTACTGGTGAAGAAGTCCGCCAAGTTCACCGTGAAGGGCAAGATCCTGGCCCTCACGGTCGCCAACGGCCAGGTGACCGTCGACAACCGCGAGGCGGACGGCGGCGGCTTCTCCGCCACTCTCAGCACGGAAGGCGGCAACAGCTGGGGCACCAAGGACTCGATGACCTCGGGCAAGGTCATCGGCATCAACGCCACAGCCGCCGTCGTTCAGTTCACCTCGAAGTAGCCGTTACTTTCCGGCGAGGGCGAGGCGCAGGATCGTGTCGTAGTCGACCAGTTCGTTCGTGCCGTCCGGGGTCGCGATCAGCTCCTGGTTGCTGGTGACCAGCACGCTGCGCGGGTTGCTGACCTCCACGCCGTACTTCGTCTTCGCGAACTCACGGTTCTCGGCGCCGGCGAAGTACTCCCCGTACTGCGCCAGGCGCGCGGCACCGTCCGTGGCGGAGGTCGACCGGCGGCGCTTCTTGCCGTCCTTCGCGATCTCCAGCACCGGCAACGCCAGCTGACCCACGATGTGGCTGCCGTCGGCCCGCTCGAGGATGAAGTCCGGCGAGCTGTCCAGCCCGTCCAGCTGCGGTTCGCGGATCAGCTGGGTCGCGTCGAACGCGGCCAGCAGGATCTCTTCGTGCTGCTGCAGGAACTCGCCGACCGTCGCCTTGCCCAGGCCGTGCTGGTACGTGCTCGAGAACGGCTCGGCCTTGAGTAGCTGGTCCACCTCGCCACGCGGCACCGCCACGGTGCCGACCGGGTCCAGGTGGGCCGCCGCGTTGACCAGGTTCTGCAGGAAGTCGCGGTACTTGTCGGCCGGCTCGGAGCGGTGGATGGCGATCGCGAGGAAGCTCCAGTGCACGCGGCTGGAAGTACCGGTGCTGGAGGCGAGCAACACCCGCTGGAAAACCGAGTAGTTCCCCGGCGCGAACTCCAGCAACTGCCCGTCACCGATCCCCGCGGGACCGATCAACTCCGACTCCGTCAACCGCTGCGCGCCCGGGAATCCCGCGGTCAGCACGCCGTTGCCGTACGCGGTCGCGATCGTCGCGTCCCGGTAGAAGTTCTCGTTCGGAAGCTTCGCCACCGGCTTCCCGGCGCCCGACGCCCCGAAGTACTCGTCGATGCTTGCGGCCTTCTGCCGCCGCACCTCGAGCGACCTGTACTCACGGCTCACCCCGACGAGCTCCAGGATGTTCCAGTCAGGCGTCTCGGTCAGCACCAGCTGCCGCGGATACAGCAACGGCCCGACCAGCTCACGCCCGTGACTCCCCGGCAGGTGCTCACTCACGCTCTTGAGGTGATCCCCCCAGAACTGACTGTTCACCTTCACGAACTCGGTGGGTTTCATTGCCCGCTGTCTCCTAGCTCTAGCCATCCCGACCTAATCAGCAACCCCCGCCTGCCCACCCAGTATTCCCTGTCCCGCCCACGAAACAGCCCCCCGGGCGCATCGCTGCGATCGGGGGCTGTTCGAGCTGCTGTGGCGCGTGCCTGGCCGATCGCTAGAAGACTGCCGCTGCGAGGACGACGAAGACCACCACGGTGAGGATCAGGACGCCGATCATCAGCAGAGATTTGACGGCGGTCGACTGCTGGCCGCGGGCGATCCCGAGGTTGGCGCCGACGCCGATCGCACCGATGAGACCGCCGATCAGCCCTCCTACCAGCAGCACCAGCGGAAGCACGACCAGCACCCGCACCGCGACCGGGAGCGACGGCCCGGTGCGATACCTGACACCAGCGATCTCGATGCTCGGGTGCGGATCCAGCAGACTGCTGTGCAACTTGGCGGCCACTGTTCGACCGTCCGCAGTCGGCAGCGTGTAGTTCCCGCGCCTGGTACCCGACACTTGGTACCCGCCAACCGTGACCGAGTGCTTGCCTGTGAAAGCGTTGACGGCAAGCACGACGGGACCGGCAAGCCCTTCGACCACCATGGGTTCAGTACGCATGAGCGGACTGTATCGGCGGGTGAGGTCCAGCAGCCGGCTCCAGTACAACGACTGGATAACACGAGAACAGCCCCTGACCTGTCTCCAGGTCAGGGGCTGTTTCTGCTCCTGTGGCGGGTGCAGGGTTCGAACCTGCGTAGGCAGAAGCCGGCAGATTTACAGTCTGCTCCCTTTGGCCGCTCGGGCAACCCGCCAGGGTGCTGCCGGTTCGTGAACCAGCGTGAGAGACGATACAACAGACAGTGCCCCTGACAGCAAATCGAAAGGAACTGCCCATGGCTTCGGAGTCCTCCTTCGACATCGTGAACAAGGTCGACCAGCAGGAGGTGGACAACGCCGTGAACCAGGCGGCGAAGGAGATCAGCCAGCGGTTCGACTTCAAGAACGTCGGCGCGGAGATCAAGCTGTCCGGCGAGGCGATCGACATGCAGGCCAACACCGAGGAGCGCTGCAACGCCGTCCTCGACGTGCTCAAGGACAAGCTGGTGAAGCGGCAGATCTCGCTCAAGGGCCTGGAGGCCGAGGATCCCAAGCTGTCCGGCAAGATCTACAAGATCAACGCCACGATCAGCGCCGGCATCACCCAGGAGAACGCCAAGAAGCTCTCCAAACTGATCCGCGACGAGGGCCCCAAGGGCGCCAAGGCGCAGATCCAGGGCGACGAGCTCCGCATCTCCAGCAAGAGCCGAGACGACCTCCAGGCAGTCCAGTCCCTGATCAAGGGCCAGGACCTCGACTTCGCCGTCCAGTTCGTCAACTATCGCTGACCTGTACTTCGTACGGCAGCTGCGTGGGTGGATCAGGGCGGACTTCGGTCTCGACGTGACCGAACTCACCCAGATCCACCACGGCGGGCTCCCCTAGAGGTGGTAGTCCGGCCTCCTGCGACTCGACCGAGCGGGCCAACGACTCGGTGAAGCCTCCGGGGAGGTCTGCCGGCGTGCCGTCCCAGGCGAGCGGTACACCCCAGCAGCCGCCGATCAGACGGCGGTCATACATGCGGTGAATGCTAGGTCGTGCGCCCGCTACCAGTTACCGCATTTCCGGCTCGTACTTCGCGGGGTGCGCCGCCTAGTTCTCGGTGGCAGGTTTTGTTGAAGGCCTGGAGGTCGGGGATGCCTACTGAGGCGGCTACGGCGGGGATGGAGAGGGTGGTGGAGACCAGGAGGTGGCGGGCTCGGGCCATCCGGCGCTGGCGGATGTAGGCGACTACTGTCGTGCCCGTCTCCGAGCGGAAGAGTCTGGTCAGGTGGTTGTGGGAGACGCCTGCTGCGGCGGCCAGTGCGGGGACGGTGAGCGGCCGGGCCAGGTTGGCCTCGATGTAGCTGATGGCGGTCGAGACTGCCGAGTGGCCGGCTGCGGCGCCGCCTTCAGTCAAGGGCGCGGACAGTTGGGCTACCCGCCAGAGTGCGGCCCATACCTCGGCCACCACCCGGGCAGAGCCGCTCGGTGACGCGCCGATGGCTGAGCGGAGCATGTCGGAGAGCACCGGGGCCGCAGTACCGGCGTCTTGTACGACCGGCACGTACGACGGCTCGCCCACGACTCGTGGGCGGAAGTGCACGAAGAGGTGCTCCGAACGCCCCCGGTAGTCGAACTGCACCGGCGCTCCGGCCGGCGTGAGGCTGACCGATCCGGGCGCGACCGGGTACGTCGTACCGCCCACGGTCAGGTCGGCGAAGTACCCGTAGAGGTGCAGCTGCCACAGATCCGGCAGCTGGAACACGTCCCGCAACCCGCGCACCCCATGCACCCCCACGCCGACGTTCACCAGCTCCGGCGGCTCAGCCAGGTGCAACGGGATCATGGTGAGAAATTACCACCAGTGGTGAACACAACCCACGCAAATTCGAACAACAGGTACCTAGCCTAGAGGAGTACCAACCACCACGCACCCGTCGCCCCGAGAGGGAGAGACATGCCCCACCCGCATCGCAAGAACCTCCTCACTTCCGTCCAGCTCGCGAGTTTCGTCGCCACCGGCGCGTTCCGGATGGACGCCGTCGTCCCTGATGAGATGAACCAGCAGGCGCTCGACGTCCTGAAGGCCGGTATCCCCGGCGTCCCCTACGGCACCCCGCTGTCGGAGGCGTTCGTGGACAGCGAGTTCGTCCAGCGGCTGGTGCAACTGCCCGAGATCGCCGGCGCTATCCACAGCTTGGTCGGCCCGGAGCCGACGGTCGACCACCACGCGGTCCACATCCGCAAGGCGAACGAGGGTGAGGCGCAGAACCTGCACGGCGACGCGATCATCGACGTCCGCGAGGACGCCTTCGACGTCCAGCTCATGTACTACCCGCAGGAGGTGACGCTCGAGATGGGCGGCACGCTCAGCGTCCCCGGCAGCCACCTGCGCCGTACCAACGAGTCCGACACCGGCCGGTACCAGAACCTGCTCGGCCAGACCCGGCTCACCTGCCCGCCCGGCACGATCGTCCTGCTGCACCACGGCATCTGGCACGGCGGCCGCAAGAACGACAGCGCCATCGACCGGTACATGTTCAAGATCCGCTTCAACCCGACCGTCCGCCAGGTCCGGCTGTGGAACACCGACGACCTGTACGACGACGCGGTGGCCCAGGAGCTCGGCCAGACGTTCCCCTGGTACGAGAACGCCACCGGCCGGCTGGAGATCTACAACCGGGTCAAGCTTTGGCAAGCCCTGACCGGTGATGACACCTACGACCCCGACTATTGGGTGACCAGGGTGTCCAACCGGCCGCGCCGCGTGGTCGCGCAGCGCAGTGTCAACCCGCACGCAGGGAAGGGTAAGGAGATCGCATGACCGTCACATCTGCCCAGCAGACAGTCCGCCAGCAGGTACTGGTGCTCTACCTGGCCTCGTCGGCGCTCGACTCGCGCACGGTCGGCTGGTCGACGTACGACGGGACCGGTGCGACGTCACCCACCACGGGTGACTCCGACGTCCCGCCGTACGCCAGCGGACTCGACGCGCTGAAGGACGGCTGGCGGCTCTTCCAGGCCGCGCAACTGCTCCCGCCGCAGCCGGGTCACGAGTACGACGTGTCGTTCCTCAAGCACGAGTTCTTCTTCGAGAAGCTCGTCAGCAGCTAGTCAGGCTGCGTCGGACTAGTAGGCAAGGACACAGACCGGTTTCGGCCAGTCCAGCGGCGTCCCCGTTGCGGTGAGGGCGCCGCTGCTCTGGTCGACGGTGAAGACCGCGATCGAGTCAGAGCGCTCGTTCGCGGCGTACAGCTCGGTGCCATCCTTGCTGAAGGCGAGGTGCCGCGGCCAGGTCCCACCGGATCCGATCGTCTGGATCAGCTCGGCCTCGAGGCCCTCCGCGCCGGTCTCGAAGACCGCGATCGTGTCGTCGCCGCGGTTGGACCCGTAGACGAACCGCCCGTCGTTCGACACCAGCACTTCGGCAGGGAAGCTCTCGCCCGACGCGTCGTCCGGCCGCGTCGACACCGTCTCGACGGCGGCGAGCTTGCCGTCGGCGAAGCTGCACACGGTCAGTGTCGAGTCGAGCTCGTTGATCAGGTACGCCGCGTGGCCGCCCGGGTGGAAGGCGAGATGCCGCGGCCCGGCGCCGGGGTGGATCTGCAACCGGCTCACCTCTTCGAGCCGGCCATTGGCCGAAAGTGTCGACACGTAGACGGTGTCCGAGCCGAGATCGATGTCGAAGGCAAACGATCCCGACGGGTCGAAGGTGACCTGGTGGGCGTGCGGGCCTTCCTGGCGCTCCGCGTTCGGGCCGGTGCCCTCGCGCTGCAGGATCTGGGTCGGGTCGCCGAGCGAACCGTTTTCCTTGATCGGGTGGATCGCGACCGACCCGGAGCCGTAGTTGGCCGACAGCAGGAACTTGCCGGACGGGTCGACCTCCAGGTGGCACGGGCCCGCGCCACCGGTCGGCTGGTGGTTGAGGAACTCCAGCGCGCCGCTGTCCGCGATCGCGAAGGCGCTGACGCGGCCGGCCTCCAGCTCGTTGGTCGAGTAGAGGTACCGGCCGTCCGCCGAGATGGTCAGGAACGACGGATCGGCGGTCGCCGCGACGACCTGCAGCTCCTCCGTCGTGCCGAACCCGATGCCGTCACCTCCACCGTCCTGAGAGGTGTAACTGCCGACATAGATCTGCTCCGAGGTCATGCCCCCACCCTGCCAGCTAACTCAACCCGCACGCATCCATGGACCTCTTAAGCTCAGCTCATGGACACCGCCGCCTTCCTCCACCGCATCGGCGTCGCCGCGCATCCCCGGCCGAGCCTCGAAGCGCTCTTCGAGCTGCACGCAGCCTTCGTCGGCACCGTGCCCTACGAGACCGTGCAGTACCAGTTCGGCCAGGGTGGCCCGATGGATCCCGAGGCGGTCGCGGCGCGCATCATCGCTCGCGAGACCGGCGGCTACTGCTTCCAGCTCAACGGCGTCTTCGCCCACCTGCTGACCACCCTCGGGTACGACGTCACGCTGCACCGCGGCGGCGTACAGACCGCCACCCGCCCAGCGGTCGTGGACGCGAGCCACATGGTCCTGACCGTCCCGCTGAACGACCAGGTGTGGCTGGTCGACGCAGGCCTGGGCGACGGACTCCTCACCCCGATGCCGCTGGAGGTTGGCGCGAAGGTCCACCAAACCCCCTTCGACCTGTCCCTGCGGAAGTCGGACATCGTCGACGGCTGGCGCCTCGACCACGACCCCCGCAGCAGCCTGACCGGAATGGACTTCGAGGCAGCCCCAGCCGCCTTCAGCGATTTCGAGGACCAGCACAAACACCTGTCGCTGTCCCCGGACTCACCTTTCGTCCGAACCTGCTCGGCCTTCCTCCGCCGCGCAGACAGCACCGCCGTCATCCGCTCGGCCGGCTTCACCCAGATCTACGCCGACCGAACCGACAACCAGATCATCGAGGAACAATCCGAGTATTACGAAGTCCTCGCCGACGTCTTCCAGCTACCGCTGCCGCATTTGTCCGACCCCGACCGCGACGCGCTGTGGCGACGCGTCTGGACGCAGTACGAGACCTTCCTGGCCTCCCAGCAGACCGGTTAGCGATCACTGGCCAGGTTCAGTGATGTTGGTGATCGCTGAGACGAGGGTCTTGCGGGCGGTGGGGGACAGACTGACGGTCAGCGCCTCGACTCGGTCAGTGAAGGCGGTGTGGGCCTGGTCGGCGAGGGTGTGGCCGTCGGTGGTCAGGGTGATCTGGCAGGCGCGGCGGTCGGTGGGGTGGGGGTTGCGGGCGAGTAGTGACCGGCGCTCCAGGCGGTCGACCATGCTCGTCAGGCTGGAGCGTTCGATGCTCATGATGCGGCTCAGGTCGGTCATGCCCTGAGGGCCGCCGAGGAGCACGCAGAGCAGGTGGGCCTGCTGGGGCGTGAGGCCCAGCGGGCGACTCGTTTCGGCGTACAGGTCCTGCAGAACGTGCATCAGGCCGACCAGGGAACCGACCAGTTCCGTGTGCCTGGCTTTCGTCGTCGCCATAGGCCCACTGTAGTCCGGCCTGCGGACTGTTCGTGGTTCTGATAGTTAGTAGACCTAGTATTTAGGTGTACGAACTATCTAGGAGGCAGACGATGAACGTGCGTTTCGGCTACGGATCTCCCCACGACATCCGGGCGACGGCAGACATCCTGCGGCTGGCCGAGCAGGCCGACCGGGACGGACTCGACCTGTTCTCGCTCTCGGACCACCCCTATCTCCCCGATCTCCTCGACCCCTACGCCACGCTCGCCTTCGTGCTCGGCCGGACGTCCCGGATCTCCGCGCTGGCCAACGTCACCAACCTCCCGCTGCGCCCCGCGCCGGTCCTCGCCCGGACGGCGTCCTCGCTGACCGCCCTCTCCGGCGGCAGATTCGTGCTCGGCCTGGGCGCGGGCGGCGCCTGGGACAAGATCGAGAGCATGGGCGTACCGCGAGTCCGCCCGGCTGAGGCCGTCGAGGCGTTCGAGCAGGCGATGATCCTGGTTCGCCGACTCTCCGGCGGCGGCCCAGCGGTCACCGACCCGTACCACGGCGTGACCGCGCTCGCGCCGTCCCAGCTCCCGGCGCCGCCGATCTGGACGGGATCGAACGGACCCAGATCGCTGGCCGCGACCGGTCGCCAGGCAGATGGCTGGATCCCGGGCCATGCCGCCGACTGGCTCAGCGAGCGCTATCGCGAGTCCCGCCCGATCATCGACGAAGCGGCGCTGTCCGTCGGCCGCAAACCCGCCGACGTCGCCACCATCTACAACTTCCCCGGCCGTATCACGGCGCAGCCGCTCGACCGGGTCCGCGACGAGGCCGGCCGCTGGATCGGAGGCTCGCCGGCCCAATGGGTCGAAGAGCTGACCGGAGCCGTCCTCGACCACGGCGCCGCCGGTTTCATCCTCTTCCCCCAGGGCTCCGACTCCTTCGAAACCACCCTCAGCCGCTGGTCCCAGGAGGTCGCCCCCGCAGTCCGCGCGGCCGTCAGCTGATCACTGGCCCAGCGGTTCGGTGACCTCGAAGGTGATCAAGCGTTCAGGCTGGTGAGTTCTTCAGAAGACAGCACGAGGGAGCCGGCGGCGATGTTCTGCTCCAGGTGCGCCGGGTTTCCGGTGCCGGGGATGGCCAGGACGTTGGGGCCCTGGTGGAGGGTCCACGCGAGCCGGATCTGCTGCGCCGACACCCCATGCGCTTCGGCGACAGCCTGTACTACGGTCGCGTGCGCCGCGCCGCCCTCGGGCGTAGTACCGGCGATGGCGGAGAACGGGACGAACGCGACCCCACGCTCAGCGCAGACCCGGAGGAACGCGTCGCCGCCGCGGGAGGTGTCGATCGCGTAGCTGTTCTGGACGCAGACGACCGGTGCGATCGGCTCGGCCTCGTCGAGGTGGTGGGGGCTCACGTTCGAGATGCCGAGGTGCCGGATGAGCCCGGCGTCGCGCAGTTCGGCGAGCCAGCCGAAGCGTTCGGCCAGGGACTCGCCGGGCCGGTTCATGATCCGCAGGTTGACCACGTCGAGGTGCTCGCGGCCGAGCCGGCGGAGGTTCTCCTCGACCTGGCCGCGCAACTCGGCCGCGGTCGTCGCGTTGTAGAAACCGCGCTCGGGGTCGTCACCCGGCCCGACCTTGGTGGTGATGACGAGATCCTCCGGGTACGGCGCCAGCGCCTCGCGGATCAGGTCGAGGGCCGGTCCGTAGAACGCGGCCGTGTCGACGTGGTTGACGCCGAGCTCGACCGCGCGCCGCAGTACCCGGATGGCGACCTCGCGATCCGGATCGGCCGTCAGCCGCATCGAGCCGAAGCCCATCCGGTTGACGGTGAGATCGCCGAGCTTCCAGGTCCCCGCGGCAGCGGCGGGCAAATCTGAGTCGGTAGAGGACACCCGCGAAACTTACTCCTCGATCGCGCCGCCGACGCCACGAAGGTGATCGCGGAAGGTCAGCGACGGCTGCTCCTTGCGCGCCGCGAGATAGGCGCCGAACCGCACCTGCTCGCGTAACGAAGTACCGGAGCGGATGAGTTCTGCCTGCTTGCGTTCGGTCGCGTGGATCGTCGCCGCCAGGTCGAGCAGTTCGTCGGCGCGGTCGGCGGGGATGAAGATGACGCCGTCCTCGTCACCCAGTACCGCGTCCGCCGTCGTCACCGTCCATTCCCCGACCGTCGCGTACTCCAGCGCGTCGGCCGCCTGCGGATCGAGCCGCAGTGGACCGGTCGGCATCGCGCCCAGGCTGAAGACGGGCAGGCCGATCGCCTGGATGTCGACGGTGTCGCGATGCAACCCCCAGACGACGATCCCGGTGACACCGGCCGCTTGCGCCTCCAGCGCGACCAGGTCGCCGACGCAGGCCTCGTCGCGACGGGCGCCGTTGTCGACGACGAGCACGTCACCGGCCTCGGCGGACTCGAATGCCTCCAGGAAGACGTCGACACTCCCGACATGCCGCGCAGGCAGCACCCGTCCGGCGACGCGCCCCGCGGTGACGGGCAGCAGCGACACCGTCCGCACCGGCACACCCACGCGCAGACAGGCGTCGGCGACATGAGCAGTGGTCAGATTCTCGAACCGCTTCAGCAGATCAGCCATTCTCTGACCTTAGTCAGACAACCGATACCAGACCAGAACCTCCCAGTACTACGTCCGCCGGTGGACTTAGCGGTGGAGGAACTGGAGGATCCCGGGGAGGTCCGGGTGGTAGCCGTCGGCGGTGTCCACGGTCAGGGTGGGGACCGGGAGCGCGATCGGCTCGAAGGCGTCGTGGCCGCGGCGCCAGGTGTCCGCCGACCGGTGACCGTCTTCGTGGGCTCCGCGGAGGGTGTTCTCGGCGGCGCGGGTGGTGATGCGATCGTGGGCGACCTCGGCGGAGACCACGCAGTGCACGATCCGCAGCTCGGCCAGGCCGAGGAACGGGCTCAGGCCCGGCCGCCAGACCCGGTCCTGGAACGCGGCCTCGGCGACCACCGTCGAGCCGCGGCCGATCAGCAACCCGATGACGTCGAAGAACGTCGCCAGTGTCCGCATCGTGAGGGGATCGGCAGGACCCGGTACGAAGCCAGGCGTCGCGTGCGCCATCCCCTCCTTGATCTCGTCCCGGCAGATCGCTGGGCACCCGACCGCCGCAGCGAGCCGATGGGCAAGCGTGGTCTTACCGCTGCCGGGCGGACCACTGACCACAATGAGCATGGGCTTCGACGACACCCGCGCACCCTAGCCTCCGCGTGAGGCGCTCGGCCGGATTCGATCAGCATTCGTCCGGATCTGGCTGGACTCCGCTCGCCCGGGTCCGCACGATGGCTGGGTGACCACATACTCGGCCGTCCGGACCACCGGCATCTACTGCCGCCCAGGGTGCGGCGCCAAACCGCTGGCGGAGAACGTCCAGACCTTCGAGCTGGCAGCCGCCGCCGAGGCCGCCGGGTACCGCGCCTGCCTGCGCTGCCGTCCGTACCGCGTCGCCGGCACCGTCGCGGACGAAGCTCCCGAACTCGTCTGCCGCGCGGTCCAGCTGATCATCACCGGCGTACTCGACGACGCCGACGAGACAGCGCTGGCAGCCCGTCTCGGGTTGTCGGCGCGGCACCTGCGCCGAATGTTCAACGACCACCTCGGCGTCACCCCGGACCAATTCGCCCGCTCCCGCCGCGCGCACTTCGCCCGCCGGCTGCTGGACGACTCGGACCTGACCATCGCCGACATCGCCTTCGCGTCCGGTTTCGGCAGCCTGCGGCAGTTCAACCGGGCGATGCGCGAGGTGTTCCGGTCCACCCCACGCGAACTGCGCGACCGCCGCCGCCGTACCGACCGCCTGGCGGCCGACGGCGGTCTCGTACTTCGGATGCCGTACACCCCGCCGTACGACTGGGAAGCGATGGTCGATTTCCTGGCCGGCCACGCGATCCCCGGCGTCGAGTCCGTCATCGACGGTGTCTACCGCCGCACGATCGCGCTGGACGGTGACCCGGGCCTGCTGGAGCTCACGGCCGGCGGCGCCGATCACCTGCTGCTCCGAGCCCATCTCCCTTACTGGGAAGGCGTGATCCACGTCGTCGAGCGCGCCGCCCAGCTCGTCGGCCTCGAATCCGAACCCGTCCTGGCCGCTGCCCAACTCGGGGGCGACCCCATCGTCGGCCCGCTGATCAAAGCGCATCCTGGCCTCAGGATCCCTGGCGCGTGGGGCCCGTTCGAGGTTGCCGTCCAGGCCATCGTCCGCGACCAGGCGCCCTCCGAGGCCGACGAAATCCTCGCCCAGCTGGTCGCGGCTGCCGGTACGCCGGTAGCCGGGCTCGGCCATGGACTCACCCATGCCTTCCCTTCAGCGGAAGCCCTGGCAGCCCGGTACGACGGACCGGGCCGGGTCGGCAAGACTCTCCGGCTGCTCGGCGAAGAAGTTGCGGCAGGCAACCTAAAGCTGGATGGCGCCGAGCCGCTCGAAACCCTCGTCCCGGCACTCACCAGCATTGACGGCATCAGCGAAGTCGCCGCCCAGCAAATCGCCCTCCGGCTGGGAGCGCGCGATGCGTTCCCAGCCGAGCCCACCGCGGAATCCGAAGCCTGGCGACCATGGCGGGCGCTGGCCTACCGTCACCTATCGCAATAGGTCGCTGTGCTTGCTGAAGTTGCCTGCGGCCACCAAGGCGTCGTAGGTGCCGGTGGTAAGCAGCTCTTGCGCCGCAGCGGCTGCCAAACCGTACGCGCCCGCGCTGATCGCCGGCCCCACGCTGATTCGCGCGACCCCTAGCGAAGCCAGTTCACCGATGGTCGGCGCCCCCGGCCCGGTCATCACATTCAACGGAAGCGGTGAGCCGGCTACTAGCTCACGGATGGTCTCGACGTCGACCACACCTGGTACGAAAAGCACGTCCGCGCCGGCGTCGGCGTACAGGCGAGCCCTTTCGAGCGTCCCGCTGCCGTCACTGAACAGGTAGGTGTCGGTCCGTGCGTTGATCACGATGTCGATGCCTGAGGCAACTGCTGCCGAACGGGCTGCGGCGATCCGCTCGGCCAGTACTGACGGTTCGACCAGCACGTGGGCAATGCTGTCTTCGAGGTTGATGCCAACGGCACCGATCTCGATGACCTCGGCAACCGTCTCGCCGACCTCGGCGGGCGTCGCGCCGTACCCGGACTCGAGGTCCGCGGTGAGCGGAACCGAGATCACCCGCGCGATGCGCCGCAGTACAGCGAGTGCCGCGGCGCGAGTGAGACCACCTGCGTCCGCAACTCCCTCGGCCCACGAGACCCCGGCACTCGTCGTCGCGACGGCCTTGGCGCCGGCCGCCTCGATCGCTCGCGCCGAACCGGGGTCCCAAGCGTTCGGCAACACCAGTGGCCCGTCAGTGTGAAGCGCCCGGAAGGCCCGGGCCTGTGCCAACCGGTCGATACTCATACGCCGACCAGCAGCTCGTGGTCGATCTCGACGAACTCGACGATCAGGTCGGCGAACTGGCCGGCGATCAGTTCCTTGTACGCCGACGAGCCGGTGTGCGCGTCATACGCTGCCTGGTCGGCGAAGTGCTCGACGAAGAGCAGATAGTCGGGCTTGGCCGGGTCGCGATAGACCCGGAACGACAGGGTGCCCTCCTCCTGCCCGGGCCCTTGTGGCGCGAACGCCAGTACGAGCTCCTCGGCCTTGGCCTGGTTGCCGTTCTTGAGGTGGATGGGGAATACCTTTGCGAGCACTTTCTGCCTCCTGGTCGATGCGTTCTCAGGAGTCAAGATTCGCCCACGGACCGGGCCCGGGTCTGGCCATATTCGGCCATCTCAGTCGTACCGTTATCTGAGACGATGTGTCTCATTGTGCAAGACTTAGGGTTAGCCTGAGTCTGTTGACGAGGACAAGGGAGTCCGAGATGAATAACGTGTACACGCACGGCCACCATGAATCCGTACTGCGCTCGCACAGTTGGCGTACCGCTGAGAACTCGGCGGCGTACCTGTTGCCGCACCTGCGCCCAGGGCAGTCGGTGCTCGACATCGGCGCCGGCCCCGGCACCATCACGGCGGACCTTGCGCGCCTCGTCCAGCCGGGCCGGACCACGGCCCTCGAAGCGAATGACGGCGCGCTCGACATCACCCGCGCGACCTTCGCCAAGCTCGACGTCTCCGTTGACTTCCTCGTCGGCGACGTCCACCACCTCGACCTGCCGGACGACTCGTACGACGTGGTCCACGCGCATCAGGTCCTGCAGCATGTCGCCGACCCGGTGCAAGCACTCCGCGAGATGCGCCGCGTCTGCAAGCCGGGCGGGATCGTCGCGGCAAGAGACTCCGACTACCAAGCCTTCGCCTGGTTCCCCGAGTCACCGGAGCTGGGGGAGTGGATGACCTTGTACCAGCGGATGGCCCGCGCCAACGGCGGCGAACCGGATGCCGGCCGACGGCTGCTCTCCTGGGCCCGGGATGCAGGATTCGAGAAAGTTGCGGCCACCGCCAGCAACTGGACCTTCACCACCGACGAGGACAAGGCGTGGTGGGGCGGCATGTGGGCCGACCGCGTCCTCCACTCCGCCATGGCCGACCAGGCCCGCGCTGCAGGCGTACCGCAGGAAGACCTCGACCGGATCTCCACCGCCTGGAAGACCTGGGCAGCCGACCCCGCCGCCTTCATCTCCCTGCTCCACGGCGAGATCCTCGCCACCGCCTGATTGATCAGTCGGCCAGGACGACGAGGTAGTCGTCGGGGTCGCGCAGCCAGAGTTCCCGGTGGTCGGCGTTGGGGTTGTGATGGAGATCGGTCTGGATGCGGCAACCGGCTGCCTTCGCGCGGTCGGCAGCCGCCTCCAGGTCCACCAGCCGGAACCACAGTGCCACCCCGTTCCCGACCGGCAACGCGGGGTCGCCGATCGTGCCGTGGTGATGGCCGAGCTCCAGCTTGTGAAGCTGGAGGATCAGCTCGCCGTCGACGAGCACCTGCTCGTACTCCAGGCCGCCGTGGCCACTCGTCGCGCCCAGCACAGCGCAGTACCAGGCGCTGCTCTTCTCGATGTCGGTCACGGCGATCATCGGTTGCGGTCGTACGGACGCGGTCATGACACCCACGCTAGGTGCCTTGAAGATCGCCGGTCTTGAAGGAATGGGAACGCTGGCGGGAGACCTCGTACAGCACGGCGGTCGCCGCGTTGGCCGCGTTCAGCGAGCTGGCGGAGCCGGTCATCGGGATGCGGAGCAGATGGTCGGCGAGCTCCTTCCACGCGGTGCTCAGGCCGGAGGTCTCGTTGCCGATCAGCAGCAGCGTCGGCCGGGTCAGGTCGAAGTCGAAGATGTCGGCCTCGCCCTTCTCATCGGTCCCGACCACGACGACCGGCGTACCGGCGGCACGCTGCGCCTCGACCCACTCCATCACCTCGCGCTGCGACGGCACCCGCACGGCCGGTACTGCGAACAGCGAGCCCGTGCTCGCCCGGACCGCCTTCGAGTCGTAGACGTCGGCCGCGTGCCCGGTGACGATCACCCCGTCGGCCCCGAAGGCGTCCGCCGAGCGAATGATCGACCCGATGTTGCCCGGCCCGGTCGGCCGGTCGAACACGACGCCGAGAAAGTCCGGCCCGACCTTGATCCGGCTGAGGTCATCCGCCGGCATCTCCACCACGGCGATCAACTCGGGCGCCGTCTCGCCCTTCTCGCCCAGCTCGGTCAGCAGCTCCGGCGCCATGCTCACCCGCTCGACCGCACGCTGCCCCTGCAGAACGTCCTGCGCCCAGCGCGACAACCCGCGTTCCGAGTCGTAGATGAACGCCCGGATGGTCCACCCGTGCTCGATCGCCAGACTGATCGGCCGAACGCCCTGGACGAGGAACTCGCCGGCTCGCAGCCGCTTGTTCCGGTTGCCCAGCAATGCCTGCCACACCTGGAACCGTGCGTTCCGACTACTGATCCGCTGCGCCGCGGCCATCGATCCTCCGTCTGGTCAGCCGAACGAACCCCCACAGTACGAGGCTCGGCAGCCACACCAGCAACAGCCACGGAAGCCACCACCAACCGAACCCTTCGGAGAGCTCCGGTTGTTGCCCGGCGGCAAACGGCCGGGCGGTCGCAGACCAGACGACAAACGCATCGCCGATCGGCACCAGCCCCAGCGCATACCGCTTGGTGTGCAGCCCACTGACCGGTACTCCGAGCAGGTCGCCCTCCCGAGCCAGTACGCCGGCCAAAGGATCGTGCTGGACCCTCGCCGCCCCGAGCCCGACCGTCGTCGCCGACAAGCTGACCCCGAACACCAGCGGCCCGGAGTCGACATCCCCACTCCCGTCGGTCCCTTTCGGGAACTCCCGGACGGCCGGCCCGAGCCCGGTGACGAACTTCTCCCGGAACACCTCGTACTGCGATCGTGCGAAACCCGGATCGATCTCCAGCAGGAACCGGTGGATGACGGTCTGCGATGTGCCCCGAGCACCCGTGCTCACCGGCGTCACCTGGTGCGGCATCAGCCCGGTCGCCGGATCGAGCCGCGTCTTCACCCCGGCCACCCAACGCGCCACGGTCGGCTGGAATCGCGGCGTCATCAGGTGGTCGTACAGGGCCAGCGACGCCATCGCCACCGTCGAGTCCACCGGCCAGGCCTGGCCCGGATACGCGTCCAGATAAGGCGTTTCCGATGCGTCGAAGGCCTTCGCCAGCTCGCTCGAAGCCTTCGTGTACTCCGCGGTGTCGCGCGACTCGGCCGGCTGCAGCGAGAGAATCCCGCCGCGGAGCCAATTGGTCCAGCCCGCGTGAAACACGCCGTACCGGGGTGACAATCCTGCGAGGTCGAAGGGTCGCGTGCCATCGGCCGTGTTCAGCCGGGCGAGCGCCCACTGCGCCTCGCGCACCGCGTCCGCCGTGCGCTCCGGCGACTCGAGCCCGACCTGCACCCAGGACAACCCGTAGAGCACGTTCAGAAAGAAGTACCCCTCAGGCTTCAGCCCCTGAGCGTCCTGATCCGCCCCACCGTCGATCGCCCCCCGAAGAAACCGCAACTGCTTCACCGCGCCGTCGACCGGCTCCCCGCGCGGCAACACCAACCGAGCCGTCCCCACGGCCGACAACAAACTGGCCACTACAGCCACACCAACCAACACCCTGCGCAGCACCCGACATCCCCCTACGACCTGGACCCTGAATCGTAGAGGGAGCCGTCCCGACGGACAGGACATAGTCCCCCAACGGCCGCCGGCTGCCGCTTCCGTGAGCGTGGCGCCCGGCCGAACGGACGACTATGTCCTGTCGGTCGGGACAGGACATCAGCCGATGATCTGGATCAGGCCGAGGTTGTTGCCGTCTACGTCGGTGGTGGTGGCCAGGAGTTGGCGGCCGCTGGAGACCAGTTGGATGTCGGTGGTGGTGATTCCGGCTGCGGCCAGGCCGGCCAGGGCTGCGTCCAGGTCGTCGACGGTGAAGTTGACCGAGGTGCGTCCGGCCCGGTCGGGGTCCTGGAAGACCTGGACTGCGCCAAGATCGCTCACGTGCCACTCGGCCAGTGTGCCCATCGGCCGCTGGTCCGCGGGACGCCCGAAGAACGACTCGTACCACTGGGTTGCCGCTCCGAGTTCGTGGACCGGAATCACCGCGAGCACTGCCTTGACCTTCACTGGACCCTCACCTCTCGGGGATGACCGCCCCGGCCGGGCGGTTCTCTGCCTGCTAGGTCGGTGCCCAGAAAGCGCCCTCGACATGCCCCCGCCTTCGGTCAGGCCAGTTTGCGGCCCAGGAAGTCCCTGATCAGGGCGGCGATCTCCGGGGCGTTGGATTCCAGGGCGAAGTGGCCGGCTTCGAGGAGGTGGATCTCGGCGTCGGGGAGGTCGCGCTGGAAGGCTTTCGCGCCGGCGGCCGGGAAGATCTCGTCGTTGGCGCCCCAGGCGGCGAGCAGCGGGACCTGGCTGGTGCGGAAGTACTCCTGGAACTTCGGGTAGAGCGTGAAGTTGTCCAGGTAGGTCCGGACGATGTCCAGTTGCACGCGCTCGGCGCCGGGCCGGGCGAGCAGCGACAGGTCGTGCTGCCACGCGTCGGGGCTGAGGAGGGTCTGGTCCTTCACGCCGTGCTGGTACGCCCACTTCACCAGCGACTCGGACTGCATCTCGGCGGCCGCCTTCGCGTTCTCCGGCGTCGGGTCGGCGTCATAGGCCTCGACGGCGGCCCACATGGCCTCGACGTACCCATCCAGGTACGCGTTTCCGTTCTGGGTGATCACTGCGGTGATCCGCTCCGGGTGCTCCAGAGCCATCCGCCACCCGATCGGCGCCCCGAAGTCCTGCACGTACAGCGCGTACTTCGTCAGCCCGAGCTTCTCGGTGAAAGCGGTCGTCAAGCTGGCCAGTGCGGCGAAGCTGTACTCGAAGTCGTCGGCCGAGGGCATCGCCGAGTAGCCGAAGCCGAGGTGATCGGGCGCGATCAGGTGGTACCGGTCCTCGAGCAACGGAATCAGCTCGCGGAACATGTGCGAGCTCGCCGGGAACCCGTGCAGGAGCAGCAGCACCGGCGCGTCGGTCGGGCCCGCCTCGCGGTAGAAGAGCTCGTGCCCGTCGACCTCGACGGTCCGGTGGTGAACGGTCATCGTTTAACCCCTTTGGAAGTTTTATCCGGTTACAGGGGCTAGCGAACACCCAATGGGTGTAACCTGTCAACATGGTTAATGCGGTTATGCCCGATCGGGCGGTAGCTGACGAGGTGGGACTTCTCGAGCTGCTCAACTCGGCGCCGATCGTCGACGGCGTGCCGACGGACGAGCTGCGGGGCGCGGGCGCGACGGGCTGGCTGCGAGAACACGGCATCCCCGGTACGCCGGGAGCGGCGCGCGACGTGCGGGACGCGATCTCCGGCGTAGTACGGGGTCAGCAGTCGGAGGCCGGTCTGCAGGGGTTCCTCGCGGACGTGCGGCAGGTGCCGGTGGTGGGGGAGTCGGGCGTGGAGTGGAAGTTGGAAGGTGCTCGCTTCGCGGCCCGGATGGTGCTCGCGTGGGCTCAGGTGCAGGGCCGGTTGCGGCCGTGCGAGAACGATGCCGAGTGCACCTTGTTCCTCATCGACCGGAGCAAGGCCAATGCCCGCCGCTGGTGCTCGATGTCAACCTGCGGCAACCGGTTGAAGGCCCGGCGGCACCAGGTCCGCGTGCGTAGTACCTAGGCGCCTAGGACTTGATGCGGGTCTGGCGGATCTCGAACACCCGGGCGCAGAGCTCCATCAGCTCGGTCTCGTTCGTCACGATCTGCTTGGCCTTGGGGCCGAGGGCAACGATGTGCTCCTTGGACTCCTGCAGCCGGCCGAACAGGCGCTCGCGCTCGCCTGCGTCGTCGGTGTACTCCGCGTCGAGATAGGCGAGCGCGTCGCGGCGGATGTTGGCCATCGCGGTCTGGGTCCGGCCGCGGGTGCTGAACAGGGACGCGAGGATCGTGACCACCAGCACCACCAGGATGACGACCAGTGACAGCCCGGTGCTGATCTCCGTCACCTCGATCGGCTCGCCGTCGTTGATGAACGGCAGGTTGTTCTCGTGCAGCGCGTGCAGGATCAGCTTCGCGCCGATGAAGGCGAGGATCGCGGCCAGCCCGAAGGACAGGTAGATCAGCCGGTCCAGCAGACCGTCGAGCAAGAAGTACAACTGGCGCAGCCCGAGCAGGCTGAACGCGGTCGCGGTGAAGACGACGAAGACGTTCTGGGTCAGCCCGAAGATGGCCGGGATCGAGTCCAGCGCGAACATCAGGTCGGTACCACCGATGGCCACCATCACGAGCAACATCGGCGTCATCATCCGGCGGCCGTTCTGGATGGTGAGCAGCTTGTCGCCGTCGTAGTTCTCGGTCGTCGGGAAGAGCCGGCGGGCCAGCCGGACGATCACGTTCTGCGCCGAGTGCGACTCCTCGGTCTGCGGTTTGAGCATGTTGCCGGCCGTGATCAGCAGCGCGAGGCCGAACAGGTAGAAGACCCAGGCGAACGTGTTCAGCAGCGCCGAGCCGAGGAAGATGAAGCCGGCCCGGGCGATCAGCGAGATGACGATGCCGACCAGCAGCACCTTCTGCTGGTTCTCCCGGGGGACCCGGAAGCTGGTCATGATGATCAGGAAGACGAACAGGTTGTCGACCGACAGCGCCTTCTCGGTGATGTAGCCCGCGAAGTACTCCGAGCCCATCGCCCCGCCGCCGAACACGAGCGTGCCGAGGCCGAAGAGGATCGCGATCCCGACGTACACGCTGGACCAGAGCGCGGCCTCGCGCAGCGCCGGTACGTGCGCGCTGCGGACGTGGAAGAAGTAGTCGAACGCGAGCAGGGCGAGGATCCCGACAATGGTCAGAATCCAGACCAACGGGGAAACGGTCATCGTCAGGGGTTCCGATCACGAGGGGCCCGGCCGGTACCAGCCAATCACGCCCAGCCGACCGCTGTCCCCGAACGACCCGAATTGTCGGCTGACTGTGGTCCCCCACGCCACGGCCGGCTTGGCCGGCGGATGGGTTAGCGGCCTTTGACCAGGGCGACCAAGTACCGGCAGGCGGTTGTTGTGGGGTTGGTGAAGGTGCAGGGGGCGGGGGCGCCTAGTTGGAGGCAGTCGCCGGTGGTCAGTTTGTGGAGGGTGTCGCCTTCCTGGAAGTGGAGGGTGCCTTCCAGGAGCCAGATTTGCTGGTATTTGAAGATGTAGGCGTCGGCGGGGTAGGCGATCGAGGCGCCGGGTGGGAGCTCTACCTCGACCAGTTCGAGCGGGGAGTCGGACGTGGGGGAGATCGCGCGGCGGCGGTAGCCGGTCGCTGGGTCGGTCCAGGTGGGTTGGTCTTCGGCGCGGCGGAGGAGGTCGCCGGTGCCTTCCTCGGCGCGGGCGACCAGCTCGGACAGCGTCAGGCCCAGGGCTCCTGAGAGGCGGCCGAGTAGTACGGCGGTCGGCTGCGCCTCGCCTCGCTCGATCTTGCCGATCATCGCCCGGGAGACGCCGGAGCGGTCGGCGAGGGCGTTGACCGAGAGGTCGCGGCTGAGGCGGGCCGACTGGAGGGTCGCGGCGAGCGAGGCGGAGAGCGGATCGTCCATGGTTGCCACTATAGAGGCTGTTGCGGCTACTATCGTGGCATGGGAAAGATTCGGGAGGCATCAGAAGCGGATGCCGAGGCTTGCGCAGCGATCTACGCGCCGTACGTGCGCGACACCGCGATCACCTTCGAACTCGACCCGCCGACGGTCGCGGAGGTGGCCGTGCGAATCAACCAGGCTGTGCGAACCCACGCCTGGCTGGTGCTCGAGGACGACGGCGGGCGGGTCGTCGGCTACGCGTACGGCGGCCCCATGAAGCCCCGGGCGGCGTACCGGTGGTCGTGCGAGGTCAGCATCTACCTGGAGCTGGGCCGGCGACGTACAGGTGGTGGACGCGCTCTCTATGAAGCCCTCCTCGACCGCCTGACAGCCCGCGGCTACCGCATCGCCGTCGCCGGTATGACCCTGCCCAACCCAGCCAGCGAAGGCCTCCACGCCGCACTCGGTTTCGAACCCATCGGCACCTACCGAAACATCGGCTGGAAACTCAACACCTGG
Source organism: Streptomyces sp. SID13031 (assembly GCF_010548305.1). GTDB lineage: Bacteria > Actinomycetota > Actinomycetes > Propionibacteriales > Kribbellaceae > Kribbella. The sequence goes on along the minus strand of NZ_JAAGLV010000020.1, from coordinate 1,548 downwards.
CACGACGTCGCCTGGTCCCAACGCCCATTGGCAGTCACCGACGACCCACCAACCGAACCCACCTAAGAACCCCACGCGGGCCCCGACGTTGCACCTCCGTCGCACCGCGCCCGCGCGGCCCCGACGTTGCTCCTCTGTTGCACCGGGCCCGCCCGGCTCCCACCGACCGAGCCGCGTACCTCGGCGATACCTGCCAGCCTTACCTGGCTCGCCGGCGATCCGACTCGATTCCGGACAACTCGCCTACGCCCTACAAGACCGGACCCGCTTCGGCCTGGAGCGGTTGACGCTGTCGCCGATACCGCTCTGCAAGAGCACGACGCAGTTCCGGATCTATGAGCACAATGCGATCCCCGGCATCTCCAGACGCCGGATTGCGCGCGGGCGATGCTGCCGTTCTGGTTTCTCTTCTAGATCCAGAACGACATCGATGAGTCGGTCGCAGCTACTCACGAATGTTCGAAACCCGGCGGCGCCCAGCCGCATACGGATGCGAAGCATGGAGCTTGATCGTCACGGTTATGGACGAGCTCCAGAAACCTCTCGTCACCGCATAGAGCGCCCGTCCCATCGTGAAATCTACGGTCGACGCATGACGACAACCGACGCGACTCGTTGACCCGCCGCCCGCCGCCCGCCGCCCGCCGCCCGCCGCCCGCCGCCCGCCGCTCGCCCTCTGCGCGAAAGCATCTCCTCATGGTCGAATCCGAGGTGAACCGCACGAAGGAACGGCTCGCCTACTTCGCGCAGGTCGCAGACCTTCGACTCGGCGAGACCTACGTCGATTGGGCACCGCGAATCGACCGGTGCCGGTGGGTCGGCAGGCGCCTGCGGGTGGTGCCCGGGAGTCGGCGGATGCCCGTGCATCGGCAGAGCACCGCGAATTGGTGGGTGCTCTTGGGGTGGCGGGGCCGTGGTGCGGTGGTAGTTAGGGGCCGGTGGAGGGGGTGCCGGTTTCACCCCAGGGGTTGAGGTCGGCGACGGCCTCGGCGGTGAGCCAGGACAGACCTGCGGCCGGAGAGGTGCTGGCGGGGGTGAGAGCTGTGGGGCGTAGCCGGTCGGGCTGTGGGTCATTGGGGTTGACGCTCGCAGGCCAGGCTGCGGCTGCTGTGGTGGGCGCGAGCCAGCCCGGCGCGGTGCCGTCCAGTGTCAAGGCGCCCGGTGCCCGCGCGGCACCCGGAGTCGGCGGAGTGTCCGGCCACGGTGAGGTGTCCGGCGTCGGTGAGTTGTTCGGTGTGGGTGGGGCTTTCAGGGGTGGCATGGTGAGGCGGCCGGGGGTGGGCACGGTCCAGTCGGGGCGGGTCACGTGGACTACGCCGTTGGTGATCTTCACGGCCCAGTGGTCGGCGTGGACTGCGCGGTGATGAGCACCGCACAGCAACACCAGATTCGTGATCGAGGTCGGGCCGCCGTCGGCCCAGTGGATGATGTGGTGGGCGTGACAATGCGACGGTGGGGCTTTGCAGATCACGCAGCCTTTGTCGCGGCGGATCAGCGCACGCCGGATCGGACGCGTCACGAACCGGTAGTCCATCCCGACATCCAACG
>NZ_JAAGLV010000001.1 GCF_010548305.1 Streptomyces sp. SID13031 | reverse complement strand
CCTTGTGCACGACCTGAGCGTTTCGGGGCCGGCAATCCACTCAGGTGGTGCACAAAGTCGCCGACCCGACACCTCCAACAGCCCCAGAGGCGGCCGGCTCGCACCCGAGCGCCCTGTCTGAGGGGTTAGCCCCCAAGACGGTGGGTTGCCCCGCGAGATTCTGGCCAGGCAACCCACCGTCTGAGGGGTTGACCCCTCAGACGGCTTGCCACAGGAGCGGCCGATCGGCGATCGCTCATGCGCGACGCAAGAGCGGCGGGCTCGGGCGGGTGGCGGTAGTGCGGCGACGTAGAAGGGCGACCCGGTGGTACTAGCGGAGCAGTGGGTCGATGGCTGCGGCGATGAAGAGCAGGGCCAGGTAGATGTTGGAGAAGTGGAACAGGCGCATCGGGCGGAGGGCAGGGCCGTCAGCGCCGGTGTTGGCTCGGGCCAGGAGGGCGAAGGCTTCGCGGAGGAAGACGACGCCGAGGATCACTGCCGCCAGGGGGTAGACCCAGCCGGTGCCGCCCACGGGCCAGAGGGCCATCGAGGTGACGACCATGAGGATCGAGTAGGCCAGGATCTGGCGGGCCGTCTGGACGGCGGTGGCGACTACGGGGAGCATCGGGACGTCTACCGAGGCGTAGTCCTCGCGGTAGCGCATCGCCAGCGCCCAGGTGTGCGGCGGGGTCCAGAAGAAGACGACGCCGAAGAGCACCAGCGGGGTCCAGGCCAGCGAGTTGGTGACCGAGGTCCAGCCGATCAGGGTCGGGAAACAACCCGCGATCCCACCCCAGACGATGTTCTGTACGGTCCGGCGCTTCAGCACCATCGTGTAACCGAACACGTAGAACGCGTTCGCGGCGAGCGCCAGCAGGGACGACAGCCAGTTGACCAGCAGGCCGAGCTCGATCGTCGCCAGGATGCCCAGCACGATGCCGAAGACGGTCGCCGAGCGCGGGCTGACCGCGTGCCGGGGCAGCGGGCGGCGGCGGGTCCGGCGCATCTGCTGGTCGATGTCGCGGTCGAGCACGCAGTTGATCGTGTTCGCGCTACCGGCAGCGAGGATCCCGCCGACCAGGGTGGCGGAGACGACGCCGAGCCCGGGGACTCCCCCGGCGGCCAGGAACATCACCGGCACGGTGGTGATCAGCAGGAGCTCGATGATGCGCGGCTTGGTCAGACCGACGTACGCCTTGATCACGTCGCGCACCGAAGGAGCGGCAACCTCGAGGGCTGGGTCCATCGGCAGCGGCGCCGGGTACGCCGTCGTCGCGGCTGGACGCGGATCGACGGCCGTCACGAACACCTCGAAAACAGTGGGTTGACGCCGGGGACCGGCGCTGACGGTTCGACAGTCTACGACGCCCCGTAGGAGTCGCCGACACCCACCCATACCGGGGTGTCGGATGTGATCTGACAGACGCCCGGAGCAGCTGGGGAACAACGACAGGCCGGTTCCGGTTGCGGAGGTATGAAGGGCTCGGGACGCCCGGGCGAGTAGGCTCGCTCACGGTGACGCGCGGGGGCGCGACGGCGTCGGACGCTACCGTCCGGCCGGACCCTCGGGCGTCAGTAACTGCAGTGTCAGCAGCCATCGAGAGGAGCGCCGCCGGCGTGACGGAGAAGACCAGCCCCAAGCTTGACTGGACCGAGCTCGACAAGCGCGCGGTCGACACCGTGCGGGTCCTCGCGCTGGACGCCGTGGAGAAGGTCGGCAACGGCCACCCCGGTACTGCGATGAGCCTCGCCCCCGCCGCGTACCTGCTGTTCCAGAAGGTGATGCGGCACAACCCGGCCGATCCCCACTGGGCCGGCCGTGACCGCTTCGTACTGTCGGCCGGGCACTCCAGCCTGACGCTCTACATCCAGCTGTACCTGGCCGGCTTCGGCCTCGAGCTGGACGACCTGAAGTCGTTGCGCACCTGGGGCAGCGCGACCCCGGGCCACCCGGAGTACAGCCACACCCCCGGCGTCGAGACCACCACCGGTCCGCTGGGCCAGGGCGTCGGCAACGCGGTCGGGATGGCGATGGCGGCCCGCCGCGAGCGCGGCCTGTTCGATCCGGAGACGGCCAAGGGCGAAAGCCTGTTCGACCACAACATCTACGTGATCGCCTCCGACGGCGACCTGGAGGAGGGCGTCTCCTCCGAGGCCTCCTCGCTGGCCGGTCACCAGCAGCTCGGCAACCTGACGCTGATCTACGACGACAACAAGATCTCGATCGAGGACGACACCAACATCGCGTTCTCCGAGGACGTCGCCGCCCGCTACGCGGCGTACGGCTGGGACGTCCACGACGTCGACTGGACCAACGGCGGCTCGGGCTACGAAGAAGACGTGCAGGCCCTGTACGACGCGATCGAGGCGGGCCACGCGGTCACCGACAAGCCGACCTTCATCCGGCTGCATACGATCATCGGCTGGCCGGCCCCGACGAAGCAGAACACCGGCAAGATCCACGGCTCGGCCGCCGGCGCCGACGAGGTCGCCGCGACCAAGACGATCCTCGGCCTCGACCCGGCGAAGGCCTTCGACGTCGCCGCTGACGTGATCGCCCACACCCGCGGCGCGCTCGACCGGGGCAAGTCGCTCCAGGACGAGTGGACGATCAAGTACGACGGGTGGCGCCAGGCCTCCGCCGAGCAGGCCGGGCTGTTCGACCGCCTCGCCAAGCGTGAGCTGCCGGCCGGCTGGAAGGACGTGCTGCCGAGCTGGGAGGCAGACGCCAAGGGTGTCGCCACCCGCTCCGCCTCCGGCGAGGTGCTCACCAAGATCGCGCCGGAGCTGCCCGAGCTCTGGGGCGGTTCGGCCGACCTGGCCGGTTCGAACAACACGACTCCCAAGGGCCAGCCGTCGTTCATCCCGGCTGAGCACGCCACGAAGGAGTTCCAGGGCAACGAGTACGGCCGCGTCCTGCACTTCGGAATCCGCGAGCACGGCATGGGCTCGGTGCTGAACGGCATCGCCCTGCACGGCGGCACCCGGCCATACGGCGGTACTTTCCTGGTCTTCAGCGACTACATGCGCCCGTCGGTCCGGCTGGCCGCGCTGATGAAGCTGCCTGTGACCTATGTCTGGACGCACGACTCGATCGGTCTCGGCGAGGACGGCCCGACCCACCAGCCGGTGGAGCACCTGGCCTCCCTGCGGGCGATCCCGGGACTGGACGTGGTCCGCCCGGCCGACGCGAACGAGACAGCCGCCGCCTGGGCGACGATCCTCGAGCACACCGACCGCCCGGCCGGCCTGGTGCTGACCCGGCAGAACGTTCCGACCTATCCGCGCGGTACGGACGGCTACGCCACCACGGAGAACGTGCACAAGGGCGGGTACACGCTGCTCGACACCGACGGCACGCCCGACGTGATCCTGATCGGTACCGGCTCGGAGCTGCAGCTGGCCGTCGAGGCGAGCAAGACGCTGGCAGCCGAGGGCATCAAGGCCCGCGTCGTCTCGCTGGTGTCGCGCGAGTGGTTCGACGAGCAGGACGACGACTACCGCAACTCCGTCATCCCGGTCGGCGTGCGGGCCCGCGTCTCGGTCGAGGCCGGTATCAAGCTCGGCTGGCGCGAGCTGGTCGGCGACGCCGGGCGCAGTGTGAGCCTGGAGCACTACGGTGCTTCGGCCGACTACCAGCGGCTGTACACGGAGTTCGGCATCACCGGCGACGCCGTCGTGCAGGCCGCGAAGGACAGCATCGCCGCGGCGGCCGAGCTCGGTGGCAGCGGTGTAGCGGCAGGACGTGCCGCGGCCGGACCGGTTGGACCGGCCGACTCCAACGCCACCAACTAAGCAACCACAGCAGAACATTCGGAGGGCTTCGGACATGACCGATCGTTTGAAAGACCTCGCCGATGCCGGCGTTTCCATCTGGCTCGACGACCTGTCCCGGCAGCGGCTGACCAGCGGCAGCCTGCAGAACCTGATCCACGACCAGCACATCAGCGGGGTGACCACCAACCCGACGATCTTCGCCAAGGCCATCTCCGACGCCGACGCGTACGCCGAGCAGGTCCAGCGGCTCGGCGCCGAGGGCGTCTCGACCGACCAGGCGATCCGGGTGATCACCACCGACGACGTCCGCGCCGCCGCCGACCTGTTCAAGCCCGTGTACGACGACACCGAGGGTGTCGACGGCCGGGTCTCGATCGAGGTCGAGCCGGGCCTGGCCCGGGAGACCGAGAAGACGATCGCCCAGGCCAAGGAGCTATGGGCGACCGTCGGCCGGGAGAACGTCTACGTCAAGATCCCGGCGACCAAGGAAGGCATCCCGGCGATCGCCGAGACGCTTGCCGCGGGCATCAGTGTGAACGTGACGCTGATCTTCTCGCTGGACCGCTACAAGGCCGTCGTCGACGCGTTCCTGACCGGTGTCGAGAAGGCGATCGACAACGGTCACGACGTGACCAAGCTGGGCAGCGTGGCGTCCTTCTTCGTCAGCCGGGTCGACTCCGAGGTGGACAAGCGACTCGATGCCATCGGCACCGATGAGGCGAAGGCGTTGAAGGGCAAGGCCGCGATCGCGAACGCGCGGCTCGCCTTCGAGGCGTACGAGGAGATCTTCTCCTCCGACCGCTGGCGCGAGATCGAAACCGTCGGCGCCAAGCCGCAGCGCCCGCTGTGGGCATCGACGGGTGTGAAGGACCCGGCGTACAAGAACACCATGTACGTCGAGGAGCTGATCACCAGCGGGGTCGTCAACACGATGCCGCAGGCAACGATCGACGCGTTCGCCGAGCACGGTGACGTCCCCGGCGACACCGTCCGCGCCGACTACGACGGTGACCGCAAGGTGATCGCGGACCTCGAGGCGCTCGGCATCTCCTACGACGAGGTCGTCCAGGTGCTCGAGGACGAGGGCGTCAGCAAGTTCGAGGTGTCCTGGACCGAGCTGCAGAACACCGTCACGGCGGCGCTGAAGGCGGCCGCCAAGTGACCACACCCGCTGTCTCCACCGCGAACGGCGAGTGGGCCGAGACGATCGACCGGCTGGTGTCGGAGAAGATCGCCTCCCGGATCGCCGCGAAGGACGCCACCATCTGGGGTCCGGACGCCGAGGCCGAGTCGGCGATCCGGCTGAACTGGGTCGACCTGCACGACACCTCGCGACCGCTGCTGGCCGAGATCGAGGCATTGCAGGCCGATCTGCGAGCCGAGGGCCTGGACCGGATCGTGCTGGCCGGTATGGGCGGCTCGTCACTGGCCCCCGAGGTCATCACCCGTACGGCGGGCGTCGAGCTCGTCGTACTCGACTCGACCAACCCGAGCGTGATCGCCCGGGCGCTGGCCGGCGACCTGCAGCGCACCGTGATCGTGGTGTCGAGCAAGTCCGGCGGGACTGTCGAGACCGACAGCCAGCGGCGCGTGTTCGTCAAGGCGTTCACCGACGCCGGGATCGACGCGGCCACGCGGGTCGTCGTCGTCACCGACCCGGGTTCGCCGTTCGAGAAGTTGGCGGCCGACGAGGGGTACCGCAAAACCTTCTTCGCTGACCCGAACGTCGGCGGCCGCTACAGCGCGCTGACCGCTTTCGGGCTCGTCCCTTCGGCTCTGGCCGGGGCCGACGTGGCTGAGCTCCTGGACCAGGCCGCCGAGGCGGCTCCCGCGCTTCAGGCCGACTCTGCCGACAACCCGGCGCTCGTGCTGGGCGCAGTACTGGCTGCCAGCGCGGGCCGGGACAAGGCGATCGTGGCCGCGGACGGCTCCGACATCGTCGGGTTCCCGGACTGGGCCGAGCAGCTGATCGCCGAGAGCACGGGCAAGAACGGCAAGGGCGTCCTGCCCGTCGCCGTGAAGGGTGTCCACGCTCCCGAGCTGAACAGCGACTGGTCGGACATCGTCCACACGCTGCTGGCTGACAAGGCGACCAGCGGCGTGCCAACCGCTCTGACGTCGGGTTCGCTCGGCGGGCAGTTCCTGCTGTGGGAGACGGCGACCGCGGTGGCCGGCTACCTGCTCGGGATCAACCCGTTCGACCAGCCGGATGTCGAGAGCGCCAAGAACGCCGCCCGCGGTCTGCTGGACGCACAGCCCGAGCCCGAGGCGGCTGCCTTCACCGATGGCGCGATCGAGGTCCGTGGGACCGACGGTCTGCTGGACGGTGTCGATACCGTCCAGGGTGCGCTCAACTCCCTACTCGGCCAGTTGGCCGACGACGGCTACGTCGCCGTGATGGCCTACCTCGACTCCGCGCGCGACGAGAAGCTCGTCGCGATCCGGCCCGCCCTGGCGAGCCGTACGCAGCGTCCGGTCACCTTCGGCTGGGGTCCGCGCTTCCTGCACTCGACCGGCCAGTACCACAAGGGTGGCCACCCGCAGGGCGTCTTCCTGCAGATCACCACGTCGGAGTCTTCCGATGTGGAGATCCCGGACCGTCCGTTCAGCTTCGGCACGCTTATCTCGGCGCAGGCCGCGGGTGACGCCGGAGTCCTGGCCGAGCGTGGCCGCCCGGTACTACGGCTGCACCTCACCGGCCCCGCCACCGGTGTCGCGCAGTTGATCTCCCTACTCGATGCATCTGATAAAGCGGAGGACGGCGGCGCATGACCGCAGAGCTCGACGAGGAGTCGACCGGCCCGGTGAACCCGCTGCGGGATCCCCAGGATCGCCGGCTCCCGAGGATCGCCGGGCCCTGCAGCCTGGTGATCTTCGGCGTCACCGGTGACCTGGCCCGCAAGAAGCTGATGCCCGCGGTGTACGACCTGGCGAACCGGGGCCTGTTGCCGCCCGGCTTCGCCCTGGTCGGCTTCGCCCGGCGCGACTTCACCAACCAGGACTTCGCCCAGATCGTGCACGACTCGGTGAAGGAGCACGCCCGGACGCCGTTCCGCGAGGAGGTCTGGCAGCAACTGGCCGAGGGCTTCCGGTTCGTGCCGGGTGACCTGACCGACGACGCCGCGTTCGAGCGACTGCGCGAAACGGTGGACGAGCTGGACGTCAACCGCGGTACCGGTGGCAACCACGCGTTCTACCTGTCCATCCCGCCGGGGCTGTTCCCGCAGGTCGTGCAGCAGCTGAGCGAGCACGGGCTGACCAAGGAGAACCCGGGCTCGTGGCGCCGGGTGGTGATCGAGAAGCCGTTCGGGCACGATCTGAAGAGCGCTCGTGAGCTGAACCACGTGGTCGAGTCGGTCTTCCCGCCCGAGGCGGTCTTCCGGATCGACCACTACCTGGGCAAGGAGACCGTCCAGAACATGCTGGCGCTGCGGTTCGCCAACGCCATGTTCGAGCCGGTCTGGAACAGCCACTACGTCGACCACGTGCAGATCACGATGGCCGAGGACATCGGCATCGGCGGCCGCGCCGGGTACTACGACGGTATCGGCGCCGCCCGCGACGTGATCCAGAACCACCTGCTCCAGCTCCTCGCCCTGATCGCGATGGAGGAGCCGGTCAGCTTCGACGCGTGGTCACTGCGGCAGGAGAAGAAGAAGGTGCTGGCGGCCGTCAGGCTGCCTGAGCGCCTCGACCTGCACACCGCCCGCGGTCAGTACGCGGCCGGCTGGGCAGGCGGTACGAAGGTCAAGGGTTACCTGCAGGAGGACGGCATTCCGAAGGACTCCGCGACGGAGACCTTCGCCGCCCTGCGCGTCGACGTGGACACCCGCCGCTGGGCCGGCGTCCCGTTCTACCTGCGGACCGGCAAGCGGCTCGGCCGTCGCGTCACCGAGGTGGCCGTGATGTTCAAGCGCGCGCCGCACCTGCCGTTCACCAAGACGGAGACCGAGGAGCTCGGCCAGAACGCCCTGGTGATGCGGATCCAGCCCGACGAGGGCATCACGATGCGGTTCGGCGCCAAGGTGCCCGGCACGATGATGGAGATCCGGGACGTGAACATGGACTTCGCGTACGGCGGCTCGTTCACCGAGTCGTCGCCGGAGGCCTACGAGCGGCTGATCCTGGACGTCCTGCTCGGCGACCCGCCGTTGTTCCCGCAGCACACCGAGGTGGAGCTGGGCTGGAAGATCCTCGACCCGGTGATCAACTACTGGGCCGCGCAAGGCAAGCCGGAGCAGTACGACTCGGGCGCCTGGGGCCCGTCGTCGGCCCACGAGATGCTCGCCCGCGACGGACGCGCCTGGAGGCGGCCATGATCATCGACCTCACCGGTACGACGTCGAGCGAGATCGCGTCGGCGCTGCTGAAGGCCCGCCGCAACGCCGGTTCGCCGGCGATGGGCATGGTCGGCACGATCGTCGTGGTCGTCGACGAGTCGTCGCACCACGACGCGATGAAGGCGGCGAACGAGGCCGGTCGCGAACACCCCTCGCGGGTGCTCGTGGCGATCCTGCGTCCCGGCCGGGGCCCGGGCGGCCTCGACGCCGAAGTACGGGTCGGTGAAGGGATCCCTGGCGAGGCGGTGCTGCTGCGACTGCACGGCGAGCTCGCCAAGGTGCCCGAATCCGTCATCACGCCCCTGCTGCTGCCCGACTCCCCCGTCATCGTCTGGTGGCCGGGTGGCGGGCCAAAGGTGCCGCACGAGGACCCGCTGGGAGCACTGGGCCGCCGCCGGGTGACCGATGCGGCCGCGACCCGCCGAGCCGTCGTCGACTTCCCTGCGCGCGCCGAGGGCTATGCGCCGGGCGACACGGACTTCGCATGGTCGCGGTTGACCCCGTGGCGGGCCCTGATGGCCGCTGCGCTCGACCAGTACCCGACGAATGTCAGCGGCGCCGAGGTGGTGTCCGTCAAGGGCAACGCGAGTGCGGATCTGATGGCCGCCTGGCTGCAGTGCCGGCTGGGCGTACCGGTGGAGCAGCGCAATTCGCGCGGGCCTGGCATCACCGCAGTACGGATGTTCACACCGGCCGGTCCGATCGCGTTGACGCGGCCGGACGGCGCGGTGGCGACGTTCAGCATCCCCGGTCAGCCTGACCGGCCGGTGGCGCTGAAGCGGCGGAACACGTCCGAGCTGCTCAGCGAGGAGCTGCGGCGCCTCGACCCGGACGATGTGTACGCGCAGACGCTGGCGTGCATGGTCAAGCGGGAGAAGATGCCCGAGTCGGCGAAGATCGTCAGCGAGGCCGACCGGCGCTCCGCGCAGAGCGCCGCCGAGAAGGCAGCACACCGTACTGCGAGCGTCTCGGGCAAGGCGGCTTCGCCGGCGCTCGAGGCGAAGGCAGCCGGGGCCGGCCGCAAGGCAGCAGCCAAGAAGCCGGCGGCGAAGAAGGCCTCGTCGAAGGCGCCCGCGGCCAAGAAGGCGAGTGCGGCGGCGAAGTCGGCGCGCAAGTCGGTGGCCGTCAAGAAGGCGGTGGCGGCCAAGAAGTCCGCGCCGGCGACGAAGGCTGCCGCGAAGAAGACGGTATCGAAGAAGAGCACGAGCAAGAGGGTGGCCGGCCGGTCATGAGTGAGACTGCGTTGAATACAATTCCCACCCCACCGCCCCGGTCGATCCTGATCAACCGCGACGCCGAGGGCCTGGCCCACGCCGTCGCGGCCAGGCTCATCACCAAGCTGATCGACGTCCAGAGCAACGGCGGGGTCGCGCAGGTCGTACTGACCGGCGGCCGCGTCGCTGCGGTCATCTACCGGGCCGTGGCGGAGTCCCCGGCCCGGAGTGCGATCGACTGGCGCCGGGTCGAGTTCTGGTGGGGTGACGAGCGTTTCCTGCCCGAGGGCGATCCGGAGCGCAACGACACCCAAGCGTGGGACGCGTTGCTGTCCCACGTTGACGTCGATCCGGCATTGGTGCACTCGATGCCCGCCGACACCGGCCAGGGCGCCGAGGCGGCCGCTGAGGCGTACGCCGTGACCCTGGCGGCGACGGCCGGACCGGACGACGGCGACGGCGTACCGGCGTTCGACGTACTGATGCTGGGTGTCGGGCCGGATGGGCACGTGGCGTCGCTGTTCCCCGAGAACCCGGCGCGGGTTGTCGTGGAGACCTCGACGGTGGCGGTCTTCGACTCCCCCAAGCCGCCGCCGACCCGGGTGTCGCTGACCTTCCCGGCGCTGGCGAACTCGCGGGAGACCTGGTTCGTCGTATCCGGCGAGGACAAGGCGGAGGCGGTCGCCGATGCCCTGTCCGGCACCAGCGACCTCCCGGCCGCGATCCCGAAGGGCCTGGACCGGACCCTCTGGATCATCGACGAAGCTGCTGCCTCACAAGTTTCCTAGGGCGATCTTGGCGAGTGGGACGAAGAGGGTGCCGGGCAGCAGTGAGCCGTCGTGGCGGTTCTTCACCTCGGTGATCAGGAACTCGACGTCACCCTTGCGGAAGAAGAGGATGCCGTTGGCCGCCCTCGCCTCGTCGCCGAGCTCCGCCACCGGCTCGCCGCCTTCGCCGATCGACGGCCGGATCAACTCCTCGGGACCGACGGTGATCATCACGTTGTTGCCGTTGCCGGCCGTCGCGTCGAACTCGCAGTGGCCGCCCTTGTCGGGCTCGGCGCCGAAGGAGTCGAACACGCCCTCCTCCGTCGGCTCGCCGAGGGTCTTCGCGGCGTCCTCCTTGGTGATCAGCTTGCAGGGGTCCGGGAACTTACCGCCGCCCTGCTCCCCCGCGTGCTTGCTCGCCTCATTCGTCGGTTGGTTCGTCGGTTGATCGGTCGGTGTGGCCTGGGTCGTCACCTCGGTGTGGGCCGCCGTGCAGCCGGCCAGCGCGAACGCCAGCAACGTCGTGGTCGCGAAAACTTTGATCATGTGCTTTCCCCCGCTTAGCTTCTTCACCCGCTGATCGTCGCCCGCGGGCCGTTTCAGGGCCATCTCACCCGCCTCTCACCGGGGGACTGTTCGACGGCCGCCGAACGGTCCGGGTGGCACGATGGCCGCTATGACGACCTTCCGAGAGCTGCACAGCGCGACCACCGGATTCGTGATGCCGAACGCCTGGGACGCGGGCAGCGCGGTCCTGCTGGCCGAGGCCGGCTTCGCCGCGATCGCGACCACCAGCGCCGGGATCGCCTTCTCGCTCGCCAAGGGCGACCACACACTGCCCGATGGGGCGCCGTCGGTCTCCCGCGAGCAGATGTTCGAGCGCATCCAGCAGCTCACCGAGGCTTCCGGCGTACTGGTGAACGGCGATCTCGAGGACGGGTACGGCGCAAGCCCCGAGCGGGTCGCCGAGACGATCACCCTCGCGCGCGAAGCAGGCCTGGCCGGCGGCAACATCGAGGACTACGACGGACGGACCCTGTACGCCGAGTCGCTGTCCGTCGAGCGCATCGCCGCGGCCCGCGCAGCAGCCGGCCCCGACTTCGTCCTGACCGCCCGTACCGACGGCCAGCTACTCAAGACGCCAACCAGCCTCGCGGACTCGATCCGCCGCGCCAACCTCTACCGCGAAGCCGGCGCCGACTGCCTCTACATCCCCGGCGTCAACGACCTCGACACGATCGCCACCCTGGTCAAGGAGATCAGCGGCCCCCTCAACGTCGTGATCGGCCTGGGCGCCAGCACCCTCACCACCCACGACCTCCTGGCCGCCGGCGTCACCCGAATCAGCCTCGGCGGCAGCATCGCCAGAGCAGCCCTCGGCTTCATCCGCGCAGCCGCCCAGGAACTCCAGACCACCGGCACGATGACCTTCGCCACCCACCAGATCCCCCAGGCCGAACTCAACAACTTGTTCGCCCAGCACACGTCAGCCGGAGAATCCGCCTGACAGGTCAGTTTTTCAGATCTTGTGGGAGAACCGAGGCAGCGCCCGGGCTGTCTTCGACAACCGGGCGCTGCTGGGGTACCAGAGTCAGAAGATGATCTCGCCGCGGGCGCGGCGGGCGCGGAGCTTCTGCAGGGCCTCGTCGAGGATCTCCGCGGCCTCTTGCTCGCTGCGGCGCTCCTTCACGTACGCGAGGTGCGTCTTGTACGGCTCGATCTTGGTGGGGGGCGGCGGGTTGTTGACGTCGGTGCTGGTCGGCAGACCGCACCTCGGACAGTCCCAGGCCGCCGGGACGGCCGCCTCCACCGCGAACACCGTCGCGGTCTCGTGCCCGTTGGCACAGAAGAAGACGACCCGCTGGCGGGGCGCGGTGTCGCCGCGCTCCGCCTCACCCATCGGTCCGGCACCTACCCGGCTGCCACGAATAGCACTGCCACCACCAGCCACGGGATCTACTCCCTCTCAGCCGAGCTTGTACAGCAGGCCGAGCCCGACGATGGCCGCGAACCAGATCAGGCCGATGCCGATCGTGATGCGGTCCAGGTTCCGCTCGGCTACCGATGACCCGCCCAGGCTGGACGAGACACCGCCTCCGAACAGGTCGGAAAGGCCGCCACCGCGGCCTTTGTGCAGCAGCACGAGCGCCGTGAGGATCAGGCTGCAGATGATGACGACGATCGAGAAAGCGAGAATCACGAGGAGTAGCCTAACTGAAGGTCCAGGTAACGGCAGATACCGGCGAACTCGTCCACCTTGAGGCTAGCTCCGCCCACCAGGCAGCCGTCGACATCCGGCTGGGCCATGATGCCACCTGCACTGGCCATCTTCACCGACCCCCCATAAAGAATCCGTACCGAGTCGGCCACTGCCGGTGAAATCTCCTCCAGCCGGCCCCGGATCGCCGCACAGACCTCCTGCGCGTCCTCGGGGGTGGCGACCTCGCCGGTACCGATCGCCCAGACCGGTTCGTAGGCGATCACGATCTTGCGGACGTCGTCCGGCTTCAGCCCGGCGATCGCGCCCTCGATCTGGCCGAGGCAGTGCTCGACGTGCCCCTCGGCCTTGCGGATCTCGAGCCCCTCGCCGACGCAGACGATCGGGGTGATCCCGGCCGCGAGCGCCTTGGTGGCCTTGGCGTTCACGGTCGCGTCGTCCTCGCCGTGGTACTGCCGGCGCTCGGAGTGGCCGGCCAGCACGTAGCTGCAGCCGAGCTTCGTCAGCATCGCCGCCGAGATTTCGCCCGTGTACGCGCCATCGTCGTTCACGGAGATGTCCTGCGCGCCGTAGACGATCTTCATCCGGTCGCCGTCGACGAGCGTCTGGACGCTGCGGATGTCGGTGAACGGCGGTAGTACCGCCACCTCGACCCGCTCGAAGTCGTGCTTCTTGTCCTGCAGCGTCCAGCTCAGCTTCTGCAGCAGGTGCACGGCCTCGACGTGGTTGACGTTCATCTTCCAGTTGCCCGCCATCAACGGCGTACGGGCGGCCGAAACCTCAGAGCCAGCCATTCCTTGTTACTCCTCTTCCAGAACAGCGAGACCCGGGAGCTCCTTGCCCTCCAGGTATTCCAGCGACGCGCCGCCACCGGTCGAGATGTGACCGAACTGGTCGTCGGCGAAACCCAGCTGCCGTACCGCGGCCGCCGAGTCACCGCCACCGACCACACTCAGCCCATCCACCTCGGTCAACGCCTGCGCGACAGCCTTGGTTCCACCGGCGAACGCCTCCATCTCGAAGACACCCATCGGGCCGTTCCAGAACACCGTCTTGGCCGCGGCGACCTCAGCGGCGAACGCCTTGGCAGAGTCCGGTCCGATGTCGAGCCCGAGTTGGTCGGCCGGGATCGCGTCCGCGGCGACGACCGTGGCCGGGCTGTCGGCCTTGAACTCGGGCGCGACCACGATGTCGGTCGGCAGCACGATCTCGACGCCCTTGGCCTTCGCGGTCTCCAGGTAGCCCCTGACCGCGTCCAGCTGGTCTTCCTCGAGCAGGCTCTTGCCGACCTCGTGGCCCTGCGCCTTCAGGAACGTGAAGACCATGCCACCGCCGATCAGCAGCTTGTCGGCCTTGGCCAGCAGGTTGTCGATCACGGCGAGCTTGTCCGAGACCTTCGCGCCGCCCAGTACTACGACGTACGGGCGGGCCGGCTCCTCGGTCAGCTTCTTCAGTACCTCGACCTCGGCGAGCACCAGGCCACCGGCCACGTGCGGGAGCTTGCCGGCCACGTCGTACACGCTGGCCTGCTTGCGGTGCACGACACCGAAGCCGTCGCTGACGAACACGTCGGCCAGCCCGGCGAGCTCCTCGGCCAGCGCGCCGCGCTCCGCCTCGTCCTTGCTCTCCTCGCGCGGGTCGTACCGGACGTTCTCGAGCAGCAGTACTTCGCCCTCGTCGAGCTCCTGGACGGCCGCCTGCGCGCTCTCGCCGGTGACGTCGGTGGCGAAGTGCACCTTGACGCCCTCGGGCTGCAGCAGCTCACCGAGCCGCTTGGCGACCGGCGCCAGCGTGAACTCGGGGTTCGGCTTGCCCTTGGGCCGGCCGAGGTGGGCGGTCACGATCACCTTGGCGCCGGCCTTGGCCAGCTTCAGCAGGGTCGGCACGCTGGCCCGGATGCGGCCGTCGTCGCCGATCTGGTCACCCTTGATCGGCACGTTCAGGTCGGAGCGCACCAGCACCCGAAGGCCGGCTACGTCCCCGAGATCTTCGATCGTCTTCACAGTTCAGGGTCCTGTCTCGAAACAGGCTTGCGCCCGAAGGAGGACACCAGGGTCACCTTCGGACGCAAGCTGTGGAAAAAGAACGTCAGAGCGAGGCGCCGACGTAGTTGACCAGGTCGACGAGGCGGTTGGAGTAGCCCCACTCGTTGTCGTACCAGCCGACGACCTTCACCTGGTTGCCGAGCACCTTGGTCAGGCCGGCGTCGAAGATGCAGGAGGCCGGGTCGGTGACGATGTCGCTCGACACGATCGGGTCCTCGGTGTACCGCAGGTAGCCCTTGAGCGCACCCTCGGCAGCAGCCTTGACGGCGGCGTTGACCTCTTCGACCGAGGTCTCACGACCGACGGTGATGGTCAGGTCGGTGGCGGAGCCTGTCGGCACCGGAACGCGCAGCGCGTAGCCGTCGAGCTTGCCCTTGAGCTCGGGCAGGACCAGGCCGATCGCCTTGGCGGCACCGGTCGAGGTCGGCACGATGTTGATCGCCGCGGCGCGGGCGCGACGCAGGTCGGAGTGCGGACCGTCCTGCAGGTTCTGGTCCTGGGTGTAGGCGTGGATCGTGGTCATCAGGCCCTGCTGGATGACGAACTCGTCGTGGATGGCCTTGGCCATCGGGGCGAGGCAGTTCGTCGTACAGGACGCGTTCGAGATGACGGTGTGCTTGTCGGCGTCGTACAGGTGGTGGTTGACGCCCATCACGACGGTCAGGTCCTCGTTCTTCGCCGGGGCGGAGATGATGACCTTCTTGGCGCCGTTGTCGGCGTGCGTCTTGGCCTTGGTGGCGTCGGTGAAGAAGCCGGTCGACTCGATCACGACGTCGGCGCCCACATCAGACCACTTCAGGTTCGCGGGGTCACGCTCGGCGAACGCCTTGAAGCTGTGGTCACCGACGGAGATGTCGGTGTCGGTGGCGGACACGTCACCGGGGAAACGGCCCAGGATCGAGTCGTACTTGAGCAGGTGGGCCAGAGTCTGGTTGTCGGTCAAGTCGTTGACGGCGACGACCTCGATGTCGGCACCGGACGCCTGCACGGCGCGGAAGAAGTTACGGCCGATGCGGCCGAAGCCGTTGATACCTACGCGTACGGTCACGGGACTACGTCTCCTCAGAACTAGCTTTTGAGCACTGCCGCTACGCCCGAAACACTAGCCCAATAGCCCACTCGGCCCACTGGTACCGTCCACATCAGACCACCGTGACTCGCCAGTAGCCACTGGATCAGACCACCCGGACATGCCACGGACCCCGGGAGTTCACCCGGGGTCCGCAGCTCGGTCGGTTCGGTTCGGAGCGGTCGTTCAGCGCTCCACAGCAGGCGTCGCGCCCTGGACTTTGAAGGCGCCGGCGATCCGCGCCTTGGCCCCATTGCCCGGTGCATCAGCGCCGGCCTGCGCGCCTGACGCAGCCTTGCCGCTACCCGCCGGCGCCTGTCCGGACTCGAGCAGCCGCTTGGCGAAAGCAGCATCCCCAGCCTTACCGACACCGAGCACACCGGCCACTGAATCCAGTCGTCCTGGCGCCGTTCTGACCTCGTTGTCCGGCCAGCCCTGGCCGGATGCCTGCGGGTCGGTCGCGACCATCTTGTTCTGCTGCTGGTCGCGGAGTCTGCGCATCTCCTCTTCGCGCTGCATCGCCTTGATCGCGTTCTCGGTCCGGACTCGTTCCAGCTCGGCCCGTGCCGCCGCTTCTTCTCCCTGGGTGCCCATCTGTCCTCAGCTTGTCGTCGGATGGAAGTTCCCCGTACGGCAATCCAAGCAGCGCAGATCTCCCGGTCAACCCGGGTCAGAACACGGTCAGGAAACGATCACGCCGGGTCGAGCATGTCGGGCGTCAGATTGGCCTCGGTGTTGGGGATGCCGAGGTCGGAGGCGCGCTTGTCGGCCATGGCCAGGAGGCGGCGGATCCGGCCGGCGACCGCGTCCTTGGTGAGGGCCGGCTCGTGCAGCTGGCCGAGCTCCTCCAGGCTTGCCTGCTTGTGCTCCAGCCGCAGCTTGCCCGCCACCTGCAGGTGGTCCGGTACGTCGTCGCCGAGGATCTCCAGCGCCCGATCGACGCGTGCGCCGGCCGCGACGGCCGCTCGCGCGGAACGCCGCAGGTTCGCGTCGTCGAAGTTGGCCAGCCGGTTCGCGGTGGCGCGGACCTCGCGCCGCATCCGCCGCTCCTCCCAGGCCAGCACCGACTCGTGCGCGCCGAGCCGGGTCAGCAGGGCGCCGATCGCGTCACCGTCGCGGATCACCACGCGGTCGACGTTGCGGACCTCACGCGCCTTCGAACCGATTCCGAGCCGTCGAGCGGCACCGACCAGCGCCAACGCGGCCTCCGGGCCGGGGCAGGTCACCTCGAGCGAGGAGGACCGGCCGGGCTCGGTCAGCGAGCCGTGCGCGAGGAAGGCACCTCGCCAGGCCGCCACGGCGTCACAGGACGCCCCGGAGACCACCGCAGGGGGGAGACCCCGGACCGGGCGGCCACGGTTGTCCACCAGGCCTGTCTGCCGTGCCAGCGCGTCGCCGTCACGGACCACGCGGACGACGTACTTCGTCTGCTTGCGGATCCCCGACGGTGAGATCACCACGACGTCCGACGGGTGCCCGAAGATCTCGGCGATGTCCTTGCGCAACCGCCGGGCGGCGGCCCCGCTGTCGAGCTCCGCCTCCACCACGATCCGGCCGGACACGATGTGCAGACCGCCCGCGAACCGCAGCACGGAGGACACCTCAGCCTTGCGGCAACAGGGTTTCGTGACCTGGATACTGGTCAACTCGGACTTCACCTGTGCTGTCATCGCCATGAAGTGAATCCTCCCACCGCTGTCAAAGACCCTCGCCTCACCTGGTGTCCAACTGTCAGGAGTGGCTGGTGTTACGGATCTCCGCAACCTTTCATGTCACCGGCCTCGGCAACCTTTCGTCGTACCGGCCTCGTTACTGCTCTGACGAGAGGAGCGTGGGGATGCGAAGACGCGACGAAGCGGACTTCACCGAGTTCGCTGCTGCGGCCATCGGCCGGCTGCGGCGGACGGCGTACCTGATGTGCGGTGACTGGCACCGGGCCGAGGACGCCGCGCAGGACGCGCTGGTCCGGATCTACCGGCGCTGGGACAAGCTCAACCGGCAGCACGGCCTGAACACGTACGCCCACAAGGCCGTTGTCTCGGTCGTGCTCGACCAGTCCAAACGCCCTTGGCGCCGCGAGCACTCGACCGCCGAACCCGACGAGCTCCCCCGCCCCGACCCGGCCATGACGATCGACGACCGGCACCTGGTGATCGCTGCCCTGGAAGGCATCCCGCCCGGCCAACGAGCCTGCGTCGTCCTGCGCCACTACGCCGACCTCAGCATCGAGGAGACGGCCCAAGTGCTCGGTATCACCACCGGCACCGTCAAGAGCCAGACCTCCAAAGGGCTCGTTCAACTCCGCGCGCTTCTCGGCGAAAGGGCAGCATCATGACCGATATCGAAGACCTGCTGGCAGCCGCCGCGGACGACACCCACCGCCCGCCGCAGCACTCCGTCGAGGAGATCGTCGCGCAGGGCCGCCGCTCCGTGCGCCGCCGCCGGATCGGGATCGTCACCACCTCGGTCCTCACCACGGTCGCGGTTGTCGGCGGCATCACCGCCTGGTCGACCACCTTGAACCAGAGCGACGGCCTGGCCGGAACGCCGGAGAACCAGACCATCACGGTCGACGCCAAGACCGGCCGCGTCGTCGACAACGAGTCCGGTACGACGGCCCAAGCGCCGCCGCCGGTGAGTCCGTTGTCCGACGCCGAGGTGCTGAAGCGTTGCAAGCAGTACGACAACGAGTACGTCGAGTCCAACCGGGAACGTGGTTCCAACACCTTCGACAAGGCCGGCACGATCAACGCCCGCTGGACGGTGCTCGTCAAGAGCGGCGACCGGTCGCGCCTGCAGGCGCTCTTCCTCGCACCGGACAAGTCGATCGTCTCCAGCTGCACGATGGAGGGCCCGGAGCGACCGAAGACCAACGGCCGCTACAGCACGACAGAGGGCTTCAAAGTACCCAACGGTCAGGACGACCAACGGCCACAGGCCGTGCAGGCGCATGTCCGGGTCCCCGTCACCGGCGCCGCCCAGGTGCTGGTGAACCTGATCGGCGAGCCCACGCCGCGGCTGGCCCTGGTCGGTCCCGAAGGCTTCTTCACGCTCGGATATCCCACCTGGAGGGATTTTTACCCGCCGTCGCCTAACGCGTCCCCGGAGGACTGGCAGCCGGCCGTGCAGCGGGTCCGGGCGTACGACGCCGCCGGCAAACGCGTGTACGACTGGAAGTACAAGAAGCCCGTACGTCCGACGCCGACCCCGATCCCGGCCGACGTGAAGATCAAGGTCCAGCCGCCGATCATCCTCGACGTCGAGCTGACCAAGGACCCGGAGACCGGCAAGCCGCTCGCGGCGACGCCGCCGGTCAGCCCGGTGAGCGACGACCAGATCCGGACCAGGTGCAAGAAGCCGGACGACTCCTATTTCAAGGACACCAACGGCAAGGCCGATGATCAGCGGACGATCGATGCCGGGAAGATCACGCCCGACTGGAAGGTGGTCCTGAAGACCGGGACCGGCATCGACTTCACTGCGTTGCTTGTCTCCCCCGGCGACAACGTCCTCGCCTGGTGCCACATGTACGACAAGGTCGACTCCTACGACTACGGCCGCTCGGGTGTCCCGGCCACCGGCAAGTTCGGGATCGGCATGGAGTGGGGGCAGGTCCCGGACGGGGTCGCGCAGATCATCGTGGACCTGCCGAAGACCGGTTCGGTCAAGGCACTGATCTCGAACGGCTACTTCATCTGGGGTCTGACCGGCGGGAACTCCGACATCAAGAAGGTCCGGGTCCGCGGGTACGACGCGCAGGGCAAGAAGGTGTACGACGCCAAACATGACGTCGACGCCGATGCCAGTGGCCGTTAGACGAGGAGCTCCCGGTAGACCTTTGCCAGCTTGTCCGGGGCGTGGTGGAGGTGGCGGTCGTCGTCGGCGATGTCGGCGACGACCAGGATGGCGCCGAGGGATTCTGCCGTCCGCGCCAGCGAACCGGGGTCGGGGACGTGACCTTCGTCAGCGAGTACCACGTCGATGCGCAGGTCGGGGGCGTGGGCGGCCAGGACCTCGAGGTGGGTTTCTGGGGAGAAACCGTCGGTCTCGCCCTTCTGCTCGCCGAGGTTCAGGGTGAGCAGGCGTCGGGCGCTGGTCTCCTGGAGACCGCGGGACAGCGCGGGAACCAGCAGGTTCGGGATGACCGAGGTGAACCACGAACCCGGGCCGATCACGACCCAGTCGGCCTCTGCGATCGCGACCAGCGCCTCGGGGCAGGCCGGCGGGTCGGCCGGGTCGAGGGCTACGTCGACCACGTGGCCTTCGGTCGTCGCGACCTCGGCCTGGCCGCGGATCTCGGTGATCCGCTCGGGGTGCTCGGGGTCGAGACCGAGCACTCGTGCGGTGATGTCGAGCGGCACGGCCGACATCGGTAGTACCCGTCCTTGAGCGCCGAGCAGGCGAGCCACCCAGTCGAGACCGTCGACGGTCTCGCCCAGCAGCTCCCACAGCGCGACGATCAGCAGATTGCCGACCGCGTGGTCGTGCAGCTCACCGTCGCTGTGGAAGCGGTGCTGCAGGACGTCGGCCCAGGTGCGGCCCCACTCGTCGTCGCGGCACAACGCGGCCAGCGCCATCCGCAGGTCGCCGGGCGGCAGTACGCCGAGCTCCTTGCGGAGCCGGCCCGACGAACCGCCGTTGTCGGCGACGGTGACGACGGCGGTCAGCTGGTCGGTGACCTGGCGCAGCGCGGACAGCGAGGCGGCCAGGCCGTGCCCGCCGCCCAGTGCGACGACTCGTGGAGCTCGTGTCACTCCCGCCCCAGATCCCGGTGCACTACCAACGTCGGTGAGCCTTTCTCGCGCAACCGTTTCCCGATCTCCTCGGCCATCGCGACGCTCCGGTGTTTTCCACCGGTGCAGCCGATCGCGACCGTGACGAACCGCTTACCCTCGTTCAGATAGCCGGTCCGCAGCGTGTCCAGCACGTCCACATAGTTCTGCAGGAACTGCTGGGCCAGCGGATGACCGAGCACGAAGTCTGACACAGGCTTGTCCTGGCCCGTCATCGGGCGCAGGTCGGGCTGCCAGTACGGGTTCGGCACGAACCGCATGTCGGCCACCACGTCGGCGTCCACCGGGATGCCGTACTTGAAGCCGAACGACACCACGGTCGCCCGCAGCTCGGCGTTCTCCTCATCGCCGAAGCCGTTCACGATCTTCGCGGCGAGCTGGTGGATGTTCAGGTTCGAGGTGTCGATCACCATGTCGGCGCCGGCCCGGATATCGCCGAGCAGCTCGCGTTCGCGCTGGATCCCGGTCAGCAGCCGGCCCTCACCCTGCAGCGGGTGCGGCCGCCGGACGCTCTCCTGCCGGCGCACGATCACGTCGTCGGAGGCCTCCAGGAACAGCGTCACCGGCCGGTAGCCCTTGGTCTTCAGGTCCTGGATCGCCGCTCCGAGCTCGTCGAAGAACATCCCGGTCCGGACGTCCACGACGATCGCCAGCCGGGGCGAGGCGCCGGTGCCGACGACCTGCTCGACGATCGTGGTCAAGAACATCGGGGGCAGGTTGTCGACCACGAACCAGCCGAGGTCCTCCAGTACGTCCGCGACCGAGCTCCGGCCCGCGCCGGACATCCCGGACACGATGATGAGGTTTCCGCTCGACTCGTCCATCAGCTCTCAGTTCTCCCCGTTCGATCCCCGTCGGGCGCACCGGAAAGCTCCGGCACGTCATCGTCCAGTATCTCGCCCGTCGCGGTGTTGACCGACGGTGCGCGGGAAGTGTCGGCCTTCGTTGCTGCGGAGTTCACCGCCAGTACGACGGACTCGGCCGTCCGGCGGCCGAAACCGGGCAGCTCGGCGACCTCGTCGATACTCGCCTGGCGCAGCTTCTTCAGCGACCCGAAATGCTTCAGCAGCGTCTTGCGGCGCACTTCGCCCAGCCCGGTGACCTCGTCCAGCACGCTCTCGACCATCGACTTGGAGCGCCGGTTGCGGTGATGGGTGATCGCGAACCGGTGGGCCTCGTCGCGAAGGCGCTGCAGTAGGTACAGGCCTTCCGAAGTGCGGGAGAAGATGACCGGGTCCTCGTCGTCGGGCAGCCAGACCTCCTCGAGCCGCTTGGCCAGGCCGCAGACCGGGATGTCACCCAGGCCCAGCTCGTCCATCGCCTGGCGGGCGGCCGCGACCTGTGGCGGGCCACCGTCGACGACGACCAGGCTCGGCGTGTAGGCGAACTTCTTCGCCCGGCCGGTCTCCGGATCGATCAGATACGCCGTCGGGTCCTCCCCCTCGGGGATACCGGCCCGGTCCTCCAGCATCCGCTTGAACCGCCGGGTCAGTACTTCGGCGATCGAGGCGACGTCGTTCTGCCCCTCGACGCCCTTGATCACGAACCTGCGGTACTCGCTCTTGCGGGGCAGCCCGTCCTCGAAGACCACCATCGAGGCGACCACCTCGGTGCCCTGCAGGTTCGAGACGTCGTAACACTCCATCCGCAGCGGCACCTCGGGCAGCTCGAGTGCCGTCTGGATCTCCTCGAGGGCGAGGTTGCGAGTGGTCAGATCGCTGGCCCGCTTGGTCTTGTGCATGGTCAGCGTCTGCAGCGCGTTGCGCTCGACGGTCGCCATCAGGTCCTTCTTGTCACCGCGTTGCGGCACCCGGATCGCGACCCGCGAGCCGCGGAACTCTGACAGCCACTCGACCAGCGCCTCCTCCCCCGCGGGCACGGTCGGCACCAGGATCTCCCGCGGGATCGCGTCGGCGCCCTCCCCCGCATACGTCTGCTGGATGAACCGCTCGACCAGGTCAGCGGTCGTCGCGTCTCCGTCGGCCTTGTCCGCGATCCAGCCGCGCTGACCGCGGATCCGGCCGCCGCGGACGTAGAAGATCTGTACTGCGACCTCCAGCGGATCCTCCGACAGCGCGATCACGTCCGTGTCCGTGCCGTCGCCGAGCACGACCGCGTTCTTCGCGAGCGCCTTGTCGAGCGCGCTCAGGTCGTCGCGGATCTTCGCGGCCCGCTCGTACTCCAACTCGGCCGCCGCTGCCTTCATCTCCTTCTCCAGCCGGCGCACGTACGTCGCGGTCTGGCCGGAAAGGAACGCGGAGAAGTCCTCGACGATCTTGCTGTGCTCTTCCTGGGTCACCTGGCCGGTGCAGGGTGCGGCGCACTTGCCGATGTAGCCGAGCAGGCAGGGCCGGCCGATCTGGCGGTGCCGGTTGAAGACGCCCTTGCTGCACGAGCGCATCGGGAAGACCCGGAGCAGCAGGTCGACGGTCTCCCGGATCGCCCAGGCGTGACTGTACGGACCGAAGTACCGGACGCCTTTCTTCTTCGGGCCGCGGCCAACCATCACCCGCGGGTACTCCTCGTTCAGCGTGATGGCGAGCCAGGGGTAGGACTTGTCATCGCGGTACTTGACGTTGAAGCGCGGGTCGTACTCCTTGATCCAGGAGTACTCCAGCTGCAGCGACTCGACCTCGTTGGCCACCACCGTCCAGTCGACCTTGGCCGCGGTCGTCACCATCGTCTGGGTCCGCGGGTGCAGGTTGACCAGGTCCTGGAAATACGACGAGAGCCGGGACCGCAGGTTCTTCGCCTTGCCGACGTAGATCACCCGCCCGGTGGAGTCGCTGAAGCGGTACACACCAGGCGAGTCGGGTATCGACCCGGGAGCGGGACGGTAGGAGGAGGGATCAGCCACCGACCCAGCCTAGTTCGCGCCACGGACAAGTCTCGCCGCACCTCACGGTCGGACGGAGATCGTGTTGCGGGTTGTCCCATACCGCTCGTTTGATCCCCGGTTGGGATGGGCGGGATCCGTAACTTGTCACTCAGGGTTGACGTGCAGGATCCGAGCGTGAGGCAACCGGGCCCACGCAAACTCGAGGGAGCTCCGCCCATGTCCCCAGTGACACCATCCCGTCGATTGAGGGCTGCCGTCGGTGCGTCAGCGGCCGCCGCGCTCGCGGTGACCGGTCTGGTCGCCACCGCGCCCGCGAGCCAGGCTGGTGTGATCGCACCGGACAAGACAGCCGTCACGGTCCGCGGAGTCGGCAGCCCCACCGCGATCCCCGGCAGCTATGTCGTCGTCTTGTCCGGGTCGCGCTCACCCGCGGAGACCCGGGTCACCACGCAGAGCCTGGCGAAGTCGTACGACGCCAAGGTGCGCAAACAGTTCATCGCCTCGATCAAGGGCTTCTCCGCGAGTATGTCGCCGGAGCAGGCACAGAAGATGGCCGCCGACTCGCGGGTCGCGTTCGTCCAGCAGAACCAGAGGTTCGACGCGACCCAGGACAACCCGCCCTGGGGTCTGGACCGCGCCGACCAGCGCGACCTGCCGCTGGACAAGAAGTACGAGCCGTCGGCAACGGCCGAGAACGTCAGCGTCTACGTGATCGACACCGGCATCTACGCCGCCCACAAGGACTTCGGCGGCCGGGCCTCGGTCGGCACCGACACCGTCGGCGACGGGCAGAACGGCGTCGACTGCATGGGCCACGGCAGCCACGTCGCGGGCACCATCGCCGGGACGAACTTCGGGCTGGCCAAGGGCGCGAAGATCTTCGGCGTCCGGGTCCTCGACTGCAGCGGCTCGGGCTCGACCGAGACCGTCGTGGCCGGGATCGACTGGGTGACAGCGAACGCGAAGAAGCCCGCGGTCGCGAACATGAGCCTCGGCGGCGGCGCCGACGCTGCCCTCGATGCGGCCGTGAAGGCCTCGGTCGACGCCGGTATCAGCTATGCCGTTGCTGCTGGCAACGACTCGTCGGACGCCTGCAACGGGTCGCCGGCCAACGCGCCGGTGGCGATCACGGTCGGCGCGACCGACGACAAGGACGTGAAGGCGAACTTCTCCAACTGGGGCAAGTGCGTCGACTTGTTCGCACCGGGCGTCGACATCGAGTCGGTCGCCATCACCGCACCGGACTCGACCACGAAGATGAGCGGTACGTCGATGGCGTGCCCGCACGTCGCCGGCGCCATCGCCCTGTACCTGAGCGCGCACCCGGATGCGAAGCCGGCCGAGGTCACCACCGCACTGCTCGGCACGACGACCCTGGACAAGGTCAGCGACCCGGGCACCGACTCGCCGAACAAACTCCTCTTCGTAGGCGCCGCCGACCCGACCGCCACCACCTCCCCACCCGCTCCGCAGTTCGGCGGTTAACCGCTGAACTGGTGGGTTGTCACCCCTGAATCCGAGGTGCCAACCCACCAGCTGGGCGGTTAACCGCCGAAATGGAGGGCGATGCTTAGGCGGGGCCGAGGATGTTGCCACCTGAGACGGTCACCTGGACCGCCGCGAGCGGCGCCGGTGCCGGGCCGCCCTGCACGCTGCCGTCAGTGGCGCTGAACTTGCTGCCGTGGCAGGGGCAGTTGATGGTGCCGTTCTCGACCGTCCGGACGATGCAGCCCGCGTGCGTGCAGACGGCCGTGAAGGCCTTGAACTCGCCCGCGGCCGGCTGGGTCACCACGATCTTGTCGTAGATCTTGCCGCCACCCACCGGGACATCGCTGACCGGACCGAGGACCGCTCCCCCGCCGCCGCTGGACGGCGTACTGGAGGATGACGCCGCTGAGCTCGGGGCCGACGTCGGCGCCGAGGTGGGTGCGGAGGTGGTGCCCCCGCTGGATGGCGTGCTGCTCGCGTCGTCGCCGCCACCGCATGCGGCGAGCAACGGGACGCTGACACCGGCGAGGCCGGCCACTGCGGCGCCTCGGAGCACCGCCCGCCGGTCACGCAGAGTGTCGATCGCCCGGGCGAGTTCTGCCGTTCTGTCGTTGCTCATGAATCTGGACCTCCAAGAGCTTGTTGGCAAAAGTAGTTGAACGTTCCGCTTCTTGCTGTTGTAGCCGACGACACCAAATCCCGTGCGGTGAGGCGCCGATATCTTCCCTACACGGGCCAGTCGCCCGGATGGTTCAACGTCCGGTGGATCTTTACCGAGTAGCGCGCTCGACCACCCTGGCAGCCGGCTCCGGAGTCGTCCGGCGGCTCGCCGGACGACTCCGGATTCCGGGCAGCCTCAGACAGAACAGGACCCCTGCCACGTCAACCGTGACAGGGGTCCTGATTCGGTACTGCGGGTCAGCTGACGCGCTTGCGAGCCGCAACCTTCTTGGCCGGCGCCTTCCCAGCCGTGCTCTTCACTGCGAGCTTCTTCGCGGCCGTCTTGGTCGCCACAGCCTTGGTCGCTGCGGCCTTCGTCGCTACGGCCTTCGTCGCGGGGGCCTTCTTGGCAGCGGTCTTCCTGGCCGTCACCGCCGCTCGTTTCGGCGCCGGCTCGGCCGCGGCCTTCTTCGCGCTCGGCTTGGCCGCCCGACCGCGGAGGATCTCGGCCAGGAACTCCCCCGTGTACGACGCCGGGTTCGCCGCGACGTCTTCCGGCGTCCCTTCCGCGACCAGCGTGCCACCACGGCGGCCGCCGTCCGGGCCGAGGTCGACGATCCAGTCGGCCGTCTTGATCACGTCGAGGTTGTGCTCGATCACCAGCACCGAGTTGCCCTTGTCGACGAGACTGCCGAGCACCCCGAGCAGTTTGCGGATGTCCTCGAAGTGCAGACCCGTGGTCGGCTCGTCCAGCACGTAGACGGTCCGCCCGGTGGAACGCTTCTGCAGCTCGGAGGCGAGCTTCACCCGTTGCGCCTCACCACCGGACAGCGTCGGCGCCGGCTGGCCGAGCCGGACGTACCCCAGACCGACCTCGTTCAGCGTGGTCAGGTGCCGGGCGATCGCCGGGATCGCGGCGAAGAACTCGGCCGCCTCCTCGATCGGCATGTCCAGGATGTCGGCGACCGTCTTGCCCTTGTAGTGCACCTCCAGCGTCTCCCGGTTGTACCGGGAGCCGTGACACACCTCGCACGGGACGTAGACGTCGGGCAGGAAGTTCATCTCGATCTTCAGCGTGCCGTCACCCGAGCAGGCCTCACAGCGGCCGCCCTTGACGTTGAACGAGAACCGGCCCTGCTGGTACCCGCGGACCTTCGCCTCCGGCGTCTCCGCGAACAGCTTGCGGACGTGGTCCCAGACCCCCGTGTACGTCGCCGCGTTGGAGCGCGGGGTGCGCCCGATCGGCGACTGGTCGACATGGATCACCTTGTCGACCAGCTCGAGCCCGGAGATCTTGGTGTGCCGGCCGGGGATCGTTCTGGCGCCGTAGATCTGCCGCGCCAGCGACGTGTAGAGGATGTCGTTGACCAGCGTCGACTTGCCCGAGCCGGACACCCCGGTGACTGCGACGAAGACCCCGAGCGGGATCGCCACGTCGATGTCCTGGAGGTTGTGCTCGCGCGCGCCGAACACCTTCAGCTCGCGGCCCTCGGTCAGCGGCCGGCGAACCGCCGGGATCGGGATCTCGCGACGGCCCGAGAGGTAGGCGCCAGTGATCGAGTCCGGGTGGTTGCGCAGCTCCTCGACGGTGCCGGACACGACCACCTGGCCGCCGTGCTCGCCCGCGCCCGGGCCGATGTCGACCACCCAGTCGGCGTGGTCGATGGTGTCCTCGTCGTGCTCGACGACGATCAGCGTGTTGCCCAGGTTCTTCAGCCGGACCAGGGTGTCGATCAGCCGCCGGTTGTCGCGCTGGTGCAGGCCGATCGACGGCTCGTCCAGCACGTAGAGCACGCCGACCAGGCCGGAGCCGATCTGGGTCGCGAGCCGGATCCGCTGCGCCTCGCCACCGGACAGCGAGCCGGCCGGCCGGTTCAGCGCCAGGTAGTCCAAGCCGACGTCGAGCAGGAACTGCAGCCGCTCGCCGATCTCCTTCACCACCCGCTCGGCGATCTGCTTCTCCCGCGGCGACAGCACCATACCGGCGAGGAAGTCGTGCACCTCGTCGATCGACATCGCGCCGATCTCGGCGATGTTCTTGCCGCCCATCGTGACCGCGAGCGAGATCGGCTTCAGCCGGGCGCCGTTGCAGGCCAGGCACGGCACCTCGCGCATGTACCCCTCGAAGCGGTCCCGGCTGGTGTCGCTGGACGCCTCCGCGTGCCGGCGCTCGACGTACGGGATGACGCCTTCGAAGGTCGTGTTGTACGAGCGCTCGCGCCCGTAACGGTTCTTGTACGAGACGTGCACCTGGGTCTCGTGGCCGGTCAGCAGCGAGCTCTTCGCCTTGGCCGGCAGCTCCGCGAACGGCGTACTCGTCTTGAAACCGAGATCGGTGGCCAGCGCGCCGAGCAGGCGCTCGAAGTACTGCGTGACGTTCGCCCCGGCCCACGGCTGGATCGCGCCCTCGTCGAGGGACTTCGACGGATCCGGGACGAGCAGCTCGGGGTCGACCTCCATCCGGGTGCCGAGCCCGGAGCAGACCGGGCAGGCGCCGTACGGGGAGTTGAACGAGAACGAGCGCGGCTCCAGCTCGTCGATCGCCAGCGGGTGGTCGTTCGGGCAGGCGAGCTTCTCGGAGAACCGGCGCTCGCGGCCCGGATCCTTCTCCGGCAGGTCGACGAAGTCGAGCGTGACGATGCCGCCGGACAGCCCGAGCGCGGTCTCGACCGAGTCGGTCAGCCGCTGCTTCGCGCTGCCCTTGACCGCGAGCCGGTCGACCACCACGTCGATGGTGTGCTTCTTCTGCTTGTCGAGCTTCGGCGGCTCGGTCAGCTGGATCGTCTCGCCGTCCACCCGGGCGCGGGAGAAGCCCTGGCCGGTGAGCTGGCGGAAGAGGTCGAGATACTCCCCCTTGCGGCCGCGGATGACCGGCGCGAGCACCTGGAAGCGGGTGCCCTCGTCGAGCTCCAGCACCCGGTCGACGATCTGCTGCGGGGTCTGCTTCGCGATCGCCTCACCGCACTCGGGACAGTGCGGCCGGCCGGCCCGGGCGAACAGCAGCCGCAGGTAGTCGTAGACCTCGGTGATCGTGCCGACGGTCGAGCGCGGGTTCTTCGAGGTCGACTTCTGGTCGATCGAGACGGCCGGTGACAGGCCCTCGATGAAGTCCACGTCGGGTTTGTCCATCTGGCCGAGGAACTGCCGCGCGTAAGCGGACAGCGACTCGACGTAGCGCCGCTGGCCCTCGGCGAAGATCGTGTCGAAGGCCAGGCTGGACTTGCCGGACCCGGACAGCCCGGTGAAGACGATCATGGCGTCGCGCGGCAGATCGAGCGAGACGTCCTTCAGGTTGTGCTCACGCGCTCCACGCACGATCAGACGGTCAGACACAAGCTCTACTCTCAGCCGTTCTCGAGGGATTTCTCGGGCAATCCGTGATGCTAACGGGGCCCACCGACAAAAACTTCCCAGCCGGTCGGCGGCCCGGATCCAGGAGGTCTTTCGAAAGCATATTCGATAGAGTCCAGACATGGTCGCACCGGAGCCAACGAGCCGCCTCATCGCCGAGTTACCGTCCGCGAACCGACGGCTGCTCGACACCGTCACCCAACTATCGGACGATTCAGTACTGCGCCCGTCGCTGCTGCCCGGCTGGACCGTGGGCCACGTGCTGAGCCACATCGCCCGCAACGCCGACGCCCTGGTCAACCTGTGCGACTGGGCTCGTACCGGCGTCCGCAAGCCGATGTACGTGTCGATGGAGGCCCGGGAGGCCGATATCGCCGACGGCGCCGCCCGGCCGCTCCCGGAACAACTCAAGGACATCGCCGACTCCGAGGCACGACTGCTGGAGCGTTTCGAGAACCTCCCGGCCGATGCGTGGGCCGTCGAGGTGAGCTGGCCGAGCGGAGCCGTCCGTACTGCGAGCCAGGTGGTCACCGCCCGGCTGAACGAGTTGGAGGTGCACCACGTCGACCTGGGTCTCGGGTACACGTTCGACGACGTACCGGCCGGGTCGCGCGATGCGCTGCTCACCTACACGACCAGTCGCTGGCCCAGCGGGTTTCCCGTAGTACTGGAGAGCTCTGACACCACCTGGTCGTCACCCGTTCGTCCCGCCGGTGCAAGGATCGTCACTGGCGGCAGTGCCGCTCTGCTGAGCTGGGTGCTCGGCCGGAGCGACGGCAGCGAGCTGGGCAGGGAGCCGGGTGGCGCCCTGCCGGAGCCGCCGCCATGGGGATGACCTGACTTAGGGAGAACGCATGACGGAGTATCACGGCAACGTCCACGTCGGCGGGCCGGCGCAGACGCACGAGCTGGCCAAGCTGATGATCACCAAGGTCGCCGTGGGCCCGACGAACAACAACGCCTACCTGCTACGCAGCCGGATCACCGACGAGCAGGTGCTGATCGACGCCGCCGACGAGGCCGGCACGCTGCTCAAGGTGATCGGCGAGGGCGGGATCAGCCGCGTCATCACCACCCACCAGCACCCGGACCACTGGCAGGCACTCGCCGAGGTGGTCGCCCGGACGAGCGCCGCGACCGTCGCCGGTCGCGACGACGCCGAAGGCATCCCGGTCCACACGGACGAGCCCGTCGGCGACGGCGACCGGATCCACTTCGGCGAGCTCAGCCTCGAAGTGATCCAGCTGGTCGGCCATACCCCCGGCTCGATCGCCCTCCTGTACGACGACCCGACGGGCCCGCCGCACCTCTTCACCGGCGACTCCCTGTTCCCCGGCGGCGTCGGCAACACCCGCGGCAACAAGGCGAACTTCGAGTCCTTGCTGAACGACGTCGAGACCAAACTCTTCGCCCGCCTCCCCGACGAGACCTGGGTCTACCCAGGCCACGGCGCCGACACCACCCTCGGCACCGAACGCCCATCCCTCGGAGAGTGGCGCACCCGCGGCTGGTAGATCCGCAACTGGTACGTCTGCAGCTGGCGGGCCCGTCGACGGTGGCCGCTCGCGCCGTTGGGCGTGCAGCGGGTGAGCGTCAGAGGATGCCGCGAGCCTCTTCCAGCTGGGCTTCGTCTGGCCAAGCACCGCCGCCCCCAACGGAGCGGCAACGATCGAGCCCAGCAAGGTACGACGACGCATGACGGTCTCCAGAGGGCGGTCCGGTAGATTGCTCACCGCGACTCTAGTCACACCGAAAGTAGTTGCCCACCTCGGCAACGGCCCGAACCTGCGGGCACCGAAGCCTTCGATCGCGCTTGCGCCCTAGGCTCGGCGTTCATGAACGGTTTCGCGCCCTACGACCCCGACTCGACCCGCCGGCCTACAGAGAGCGCGATCTCGGTACGACCGGCCGTCGCCGCGGATCTCGCTGTCTGCGCCGAGTTGATCGTCACCCGCACTGGCGGATCCGCCGAGGACCGCAGAGAGCGGTTGCTCACCGATCTCGAGCAGGCCGACCGGTACGTCGCGGTCGCCTGCGCAGAATCCGAAGTGATCGGCTACGGCGGCGTATTTCACTACGAACTCACCCCCGAGTATCCAACGGCCCCAACCGGCTACTACCTGGTCGGCCTGATCGTCGCGCCGACCTGGCGGCGGTACGGGATCGGCGAGCTGCTCACCCTCGACCGAATGCGCTGGACGGCCGAACGCGCCGACGAGATCCACTACTTCGCGAACCTCGCCAACAACGCAACCCTCGACCTCCACCAGAGGTTGGGTTTCACCGAAGTCACCCGCAACTTCACCTTCCCCAACTCCCCACTCAAGCCAGGCACCGGCGTACTACTCAAGGCTCCGCTCAGTCGGTGAGCTCGGCCGGCTCGGCGACGACGTCGACCAGGGCGTCATTGCGGACTGCGGTGATCTCAGTACGACGCCCGATCGCGTCGGCGAAGAGCTGGCGTTGGAGGGATTGGGCGTCTCGCAGCGGAGTGCCGTCTACCGCGAGGACCAGGTCGCCTTGGCGCAAGCCGGCTTCCGCGGCCGGACTGCCGGAAATCACCTCGACCACGCGCAGCGCGCTCCGTTGACCGAAGCGCTCCGCCAACTGCGGGCGTAGCGGGGCCGGGGTGGTGACCAAGCCCAAGTAGGCGCGGCGGACTCTGCCGTCATGCAGCAACGCGTAGATGATCCTGCGGGTGGTCGGGTTCATCGGCACGGCCAGGCCGAGACCGATGCCCGCGACCGCCGTGTTGATGCCGATCACGCGACCGTTGCCATCGGCAAGCGCTCCGCCGGAGTTGCCCGGGTTGAGCGCCGCGTCGGTCTGGATCACGTCCTCGATGATCCGGCTCGCCGTCCCCGACCGGACCGGCAGCGATCGCCCGAGAGCGCTCACCACCCCGGCCGTCACGCTCCCGGCCAGGCCCAGCGGGTTGCCCACGGCAACCACGAGATTGCCGACCTTGAGCTTGTCCGCGTCGCCGTACTCCGGCGGGTCGGGGATCTCCCGGTCAGCCCGCAGTACCGCGAGATCGGACAGCCGGTCCACCCCGATAACCCGCGCCTGCGCCGCCGTACCGTCCGCGAACTCCGCCGTCGCGCTGCTGCCATCACCGACAACATGCGCGTTCGTCAGCAGATGCCCGTCACCGGTCAGCACCACAGCCGACCCGGACGAGTCACCCCGCCGCCCCTGCACCCGCAGACTCGCCACCCGCGGAATCAACCGCTCCGCCACCCCCGACACCACCCGGGAGTACGCATCCAACACATCGTCATCCATCATCTCGCCGCCTCCTGCTTACATCATTACTCCGCAATCAAGTCGGCGAGTGTGGTGACGGCTTCTCCCCCTCAGCTCACGACGCCGGAGGCATCACCTACGCGATACGGCAGGTAGGTGTCGACATAGATCCCGACTCGCCCGGCGAGGACGGAACTCGGGATCACGTAGATGCTGCCGTCACCGAGGACGATGAAGAACAGGTCGAGAGAATCCGGATCGTAGGGCATCTTGCCGGCCGACTTGTCGAGCAGGTACGGGCGCCGCCCCACACCGACGCTCCAGCGGCCCCGACCGTTTGCGCGGACACCCGTCTTGATCTGCACCCGCTGGATACCATCCTTAGTGGTCACCAAGAGGTCATACAACTGCGGTTCGACAGGCAACGCGACCGCGCAACCACGCATGGCGAACCACGCCATGGCAATGCCTGGTGCCGCAGCACTGAGCATTTCCGGCTGAACCGGCTGGTCGAACACCTCGCCCGTCATCGACGCACGGTGTGGCGTCTTCAAGTGGCTGCAGTCGAGATCGAGCCGGACGGCATGCCCCTTGATCCGGACTCGGTCCTGACCGCTGTCGGAGATTCCAAGGCTGACGAAGACCTCGCTCCAGCAGGTCGATCCAAGCAGAGCTTCACGAAGCTGACCATCTGTCCATCGGCGCTGCCCGGTGAAGTGTTCGCTGTCCAACTCAAGCCTGAGCGCATGCCGCTTGATGGTGCGAATCACACCCGCGGAGGTGTCCTTCAGACCCAGAGCGCGGGCAACCGCCCGCCAAGACCTGTTGTCCTCAACCGCCTTACGCAGTTGGGCATCGCTCCAACTGCGCTTGTCCCCAATCGTGTTCATACGGAGACCATAAAGAGGGGCACCGACAGATCGGTGCCCCTCTTTATGGTCGGGCTGACAGGATTTGAACCTGCGACCCTCTGGCCCCCAGCCAGATGCGCTACCAAGCTGCGCTACAGCCCGAACGGTCGTCCCCGGGAGGACGACCGGGGTAAACCTTACCCCATTCGGAGAGCAGTTTTGACCAGCGGTCCTAGTGTTTCAGCTTCTTCACGCGGGGGCGGATCTGGACGTGGACGGGGCTGCCGACGAAGCCGAAGTCCTCGCGGAGGCGGCGTTCGATGAAGCGCTGGTACGACGGCTCGAAGGCGCCCGAGGTGAAGATCGCAAAGGTCGGGGGCATCGTTGTCGCCTGGGTGCCGAAGAGGATCTTCGGTTGCTTGCCGCTGCGCACCGGGTGCGGGTGGGCGGCGACCAGACGGCCCAGGAACGCGTTCAGCTGGCCGGTCGGGACGCGCGTCTGCCAGCCGTCCAGAGCGGCCTCGATGGCCGGTACGAGCTTCTCCATGTGGCGGCCGGTCATCGCGCTGATGTTGACCCGCGGCGCCCAGCGGAACTGGACCAGGTCGCGGTCGATCTCGCGCTCGAGGTAGTAGCGCCGGTCCTCGTCGACCAGGTCCCACTTGTTGTAGGCGATGACGAGGGCCTTACCGGCTTCCTCGACGGTGTTCATGATCCGCAGGTCCTGCTCGGTCATCGGCTCGGACGCGTCGATCACGACGACGACGACCTCGGCCCGCTCGATCGCGCTGTTGGTGCGGAGGCTGGCGTAGTACTCGTGCCCCTGCACGTTCTTGACCTTGCGCCGGATGCCGGCGGTGTCGATGAAGCGCCACTGCTTGCCGCCGAGGGTGATCTCCTCGTCGACCGGGTCGACGGTGGTACCGGAGACCTCGCTGACGACGACGCGGTCTTCCTTCGCCACCTTGTTCAGCAGCGAGGACTTGCCCACGTTCGGCTTGCCGACGATCGCGACCCGGCGCGGGCCACCGAGCTGAGCGTCCCGCTCGGCCGGTGCCTCCGGCAACGCGGCCAGCACTGCGTCCAGCATGTCGCCTGTCCCGCGGCCGTGCATCGCGGAGATCGGGAACGGCTCCCCGATGCCCAGGCTCCACAGGTTCATCGCCTCGGCCTCGACGCGGGCGTCGTCGACCTTGTTGGCGGCCAGTACGACCGGTTTGCCCGCCTTGCGCAGCACCCGGACGACGGCCTCGTCGGAGTCGGTGATGCCGACCGTCGCGTCGACCACGAACAGCACCGCGTCCGCGGCGTTGATCGCGACCTCGGCCTGGGCGGCGACGAGCGCGGCGAAGCCGACGGCGTCCGGATCCCAGCCGCCGGTGTCGACCAGCGTGAAGCCGCGGCCGGCCCAGTTGGCGTCGTACGAGACGCGGTCGCGAGTAACGCCCGGGGTGTCCTCGACCACAGCCTCGCGGCGGCCGATGATCCGGTTCACCAGCGTCGACTTGCCGACGTTCGGCCGGCCGACGATCGCCACCACGGGCAGCGGGCCCAGGTCCTCGCGGTCGTGGGTCGGCTCCGCGTCGAACTCGTAGCCGGTGGGCAGGTCACTCATCAGGATCCTTATGGTCTGGCTTGCCCGGTAGCGGGTGGCCGGTGGCTTCGACGGCCGCCTGCACATGAGCCCGCAACACGTCGCCGATCTGGTCGGCAACCGCGCGTACGTCGACATGCCTCCGGGGAAATGATACGCGGTCAACCGTGAAGGTCTCGCCATACACCACGTCGACCCGGCTGCCCTTGGGCGGATAGACCTCGATATCGCCACCTGGCCGGCGAGTCCCGAGCAGTGCCACCGGCAGGATCGGCGCACCCGTGACCATCGCCAGGTACGCCACTCCGCCGCGCACCTGGCGGAAGTCGCCGGGACCGCGGGTCCCTTCGGGATACACGCTCAGCACCCGGCCCCCGCGCAGGATCTGGATCGCCCGGCGGATCGCCCGGATGTCGTACTCCGAACGGTCGACGGCAATCTGCCCAGCGCGATGCAGAAGGAACCCCTGCAGCCCGTGGAAGGCCTCGACCTTGCCCAGCTGGTGCATCATTCTGGGCGCCGTGGCCCCCAGTAACGGCCCGTCGAGCAGGCCCAGGTGGTTCGGCGCGACCAGGACCGGGCCGCTCGCCGGGAAACGCTCCTCGTGGTGGATGGTCAACTCGTAGCGCCACCGGATGTACGGCTCGACCAAGTGACGTACGACACTGCCCAACCGGTACGGTATGGCCGGCAGGTCATCGGTCCGGGGCAGGTCTTGCTGCCCGGTCAGTTCGTCAGCAGTCATGAAGTTCGGTCGCTCGGCACGGCCTCAGCCTCCTTCGCGAGTCGGCAAATCACGTCGATGACCTCTTCCAACGTCAGGTGGGTCGAATCGATTTCCACCGCGCCGTCGGAGGCCACCTGGAACTGCGAGACGGTCGAGTCGTCGGCGTCGCGCCGGACGATCTGGTCCCGCAGCTGCTCGGCGGTCACCGAGCCGTCGGCCAGCTCGGCCTTGCGGCGGGCCATCCGGGCGTCCTGGTCCGCGGTCAGCAGCACCTTCAGCTCAGACTGCGGCGCCACCACCGTCGCGATGTCGCGCCCCTCGACCACCGCGCCACCGGTCGGCTGAGCCGCGTCGATCAGCTCACGCTGGCGGCGGATCAGCTCGGCCCGTACGTCGAGGTTGGTGGCGATCTTGCTGACGCTGGCGCTGATCCGGGGATCGCGGATCGCCTCGGTCACGTCCACCCCGTCAGCAGCGAACCGGGCCCGCTGTGGATCGGTGCTGATCGACAGCACTACTGCGCGGGCGCGCTCGGCGACCGCCGCGAGGTCGTCCAGGTCGAGCCCGTACTCGAGCGCCGACCAGGTCACCGCCCGGTACATCGCGCCGGTGTCCAGGTACTGCAGACCGAGCCGGGTGGCGACTCCACGGGCCGTGCTCGACTTACCGGACCCGCTCGGGCCGTCGACTGCGATGATCATGGCCTGAAGATTACCGGTGGACGGCCCAGCCCCGCTCGGTCAGTACCCGGACCAGCTGATCCACCGACGCCGGTTTGACCGAAAGCTCGACCTCACCGATCGGGCGGCCCGGACTGTGGTCGATCCGCAGATCCTCGACGTTGGCGCCGGACTCGGCCGCATCCGCAAACAACCGGGCCAGCTGACCGGGCCGGTCGGGAATGGTGACGAGGACCGGTACCAGCTCGATGTGCGGGGAGCCGTGCTTGCCGGGAACCCGGATCGCGCCGGAGACTCCACGGTTCAGTACCGCGGTCACCTCGTCCGTCGACTCTTCCTTGCCCAGAGCAATCAGCAGCCGGTCGAGCTCGTCGCGAATCTGCTCCAGCAGGCCACTGAGAGCGGGCGAGTTCGCTGAGACGATCTGCGTCCACAGCCCGGGGTCGCCGGCCGCGATCCGGGTAACGTCGCGAACACCTTGCCCGGACAGCTCGAGGTGCGCGGCGGGCGCGTCGACCAATGTGCCGGCGGCCAGCGAGGACATCAGCTGCGGGAGGTGCGAGACGCGAGCCACGGCGAGATCGTGGTCGGCGACGGACAGCTCCACCGTGCGGGCTCCAGCGGCCTCGGCGAGGCGTCGTACCAGTTCGACCGCGGCGGGGTCGCTGGTCTCGTGCGGGGTGATCGCCCAGGTCGCGCCGTCGAAGAGGTCCGCCCGGCCGGCCAGCGGGCCGCTCCGCTCGGAACCGGCCATCGGGTGGCTGCCGACGTACCGGGAGAGGTCTTCGGGCTTGGCGACCAGGGCGCGGGCGTCGTTGAGTGGCTTCGACTTGACGCTGGCGGCGTCGGTGACGATCGCGTCGGTCTGCTGGAGCTGCTCGGCGACGACCGCGCCGACGTGGTCCGGCGGGACTGCGACCACTACCAATTGAGGCTCGATCTGGACCAGCCGCGAGCCGGCCCCGATCCGCTCGGCCATCAAAGCGTTGTCCGGGTGGGCGTCGATGAGCTCCACGACGACGCCGAGTCGCCCGAGGGCCAGGCCGATCGACGTACCGATCAGGCCGGTTCCGACGATCCGGACGGGGCCGCGCAGCTCTGTCACTGGGCGCCGGTCAGGTCGGGGCGCAGGCTGACGGCTCCATGCAGGTAGACGTGCTGGACCTTGTCCCGTGACCGCGCCGACTCGGCGTGCACCATCATCCGGACCACCCGCGGCAACGCGTGCGGTACGTCGATCTCCTGCATGCACATCAGCGGTACGTCGGTCAGCCCGATCTGCCGGCCGGCCACCGCCGGGAACTCCGAGTGCAGGTCCGGCGTGACGGTGAACAGGATGCTGATCAGGTCCTCGGACTCCAGGTCGTTGGCCTCCAGCACGGCCCTGACCAGCTCGGCGGACCGCTCGAGCAGATGCTCGCGCTCGTCCACCTCGAGCTGGGTGGCTCCGCGGATCGCCCGTACCGCCACAGCGTCTGCCTCCTAGATCGGTGATGCGTGATTGGTCTCAACCCTAGGACAGAACGTCCAGCCAGTGCGTCACCGTCTCGGATTCTGCGCCTCGGCGGCGTCGACGGTCTGCTCCAGCAGCAGTGCGATGGTCATCGGTCCGATCCCGCCGGGGACCGGGGTGATCAGGCTCGCCACCTCGGCGGCCTCGTCGAAGTGGACGTCGCCGACGTTGCCTTCGTTGTATCCGGCATCGATCACGACCGCACCGGGCTTCAGCCAGTCGCCCCGGACGAAGTTCGCCCGGCCGACCGCGGCGACCACGATGTCCGCGGTACGGACGATGCCGGCCAGGTCGCGGGTCTTCGAGTGCGTGTAGGTGACGGTCGCATTCGATGCCAGCAGCAACATTCCCATCGGCTTGCCGAGGATCGGGCTGCGGCCGATGACGACGGCGTGCGCCCCTTCCAGCGGCACATCGTACGCCTGCAGCAAGCGCAGGATGCCACCGGGCGTACAGGAGACGAAGCCGGGCTCACCGAACGCCATCGCGGCGAACCCGTGCATGGTGACGCCGTCGACATCCTTGCCCGGAGCAATCGCCTCGAACGCGGCCCGCTCGTCGATCTGCGCCGGCACCGGGTGCTGCAACAGAATGCCGTGCACCGCCGGGTCATCCGAAAGCTTCCGCAGCTCGGCCACCAACTCCTCGGTGGTCGTCGCCGCGGGCAACACCACGCTCCGCGACCCGATGCCGGCCTTCTTGCTCCGGTTCTGCTTCATCCGCACGTAGGTCGCCGACGCCGGGTCGTCCCCCACCAGCACAGCCGCCAGACACGCCTGCACGCCGGTCTCGTCCTGCAGCTTCCTGGCCCGCTCCCCCGCCCTCACCACCAGCTCGGCAGCAAGATCGGTCCCAACCATCAACTTGGCCGTCACAGCACGTTCCTCCAGGCATCGACGAAAAACTCGTATGCCCAGGCGCGCGGCTCCAGCCGACACCGGTCGGCAGACCGTTCCCCGGTGGTCATCCACCTCAACGCCAGTCGCGGTCCGTGGAGAAGTTTACTGCCCGCCGAAGAAGCTCCTGCACTGCTCCAGCCCCTCGACCTGTACGGCGTGACCTTGCCAATCGGCGCGCGTGAGCCGCAGCCGGTCCGAGATCACCGGCTCGCCATGCAGCACGTCGCGCGAGATGCCGTCCGGCCGGTAACCGAGCTTGCGGGAGACCGCCTGGGATCCGTGGTTGTCCTGGAAGACCTCCGACAAGGCCGCCTCCGCGCCGAGTTCCGCGAAGGCGAGGTGCAGCAGCGCCGTCCGGGCCTCGGTCCCGTACCCCTGCCCGTGGTGGGCCAGGCCGAGCCACGACGAGGTCCGTACCTCCCGAAGTACCGCGAATTGGCGCGCTCCCAGGTAGACCTGCCCGACCGGGATCTCGTCACGGAAGACGGCTAGACCCAGCGACCAGTCGTCCGGCGCCCAGCTGCCCCGGCTCGCCCAATGCTGCTGCATCACCCATAGTGCGCGCTCAGCCGGCGCGAGATCCGTCCAGGGCGTGAGGAACGGGCGCTCGCCGGGCAGATGGACGCCGCTCGCGGCGAGGTCGGCCACGAGTGCCAGCTCCTCCTCGGTCGGTTGCCGGAGGACGAGACGGTCGGTGGTGAGGCAGAGCCGGCGCAGTGGCCAGTGGTCAGTCAGCACGTGGCAATACTCGGGCCGCCGCCAGACCTCGGGCAACTGGTTTGCGGGGTTAGAGAAGGCCTGCGTGGTCGAGCGCCACATAGGCGGCGTCGGTGCCGGTCATCGCTCCCGGGGTGCGCAGCTCGGTCCGGAACTCGGCGGGCGTGAGCTCGACCGGTACGCAGTCCTCGAAGTCGTCGAGGGATTGTTTGCCGTCCGGGCGGCAGCCGCGCGCAATCGCGACGTACTTGCGGTAAACCGAGGAGGAACCGGACCACATCCAGCCCACCACCTCGATCGATTCGCAGGTGTAGCCGGTCTCTTCCTCCAGCTCACGCCGGCCGGCATCCACCGGATCCTCGCCCGGGTCGATCAACCCGCCGGGCAGGTTCGTGACCACTTGGTCGGGGCCGGCCCGGAACATCCGCACGGTGACGATCCGCCCGTCCGGCGTCAGCGGGAGCACCGCGACGCCACCCATCACTCCCGCGCTGAGCGCCGGACCGAAGACGTCCCAGTCGGCTTCCCGGCCGTCGGCTAACCTGTACCGGCGCCTGCGTACGGTCAGAAACCCGTCGTACCCAGGCTCCTCCCCCAGCAACACCCACGGCTCGGGGTCGCCTGGACGTACGCCGTCCGCCCCCGGCGTGGAGCCTGGGGCGGACGGCGAAGAGTCCGTCACAGCGGGCGGTCGGTATCCGGGTCTGCCGGCGGGGCGATCGGAGCGTCGTCGGCGGGCGGCGCCACCGGGGCGTCGTCCCTCTTGTCGCTCGCCGTCTTGCTCTCGTAGCTGCCGCCGTTGACCGTCTCGGCCGACTCGGCGTGCGCGACCGGCTCCACCGGGGACGTGTCCGGACGGGACTCGGCCAGGATCCGGGCCAGCGTCTCGTCGTTGATCCGCTTGAACTTGCGCACCTGGGTGCGGCTCCGGTCGAGGATGGCGACCTCGATCTGGTCCGGCTCGAGCTGCCGCACGTCGGTGCCCTCGTGGCCGAGCGCATCCACCGCGAGGCGTAGTGCCCCCGCCAGTGAGATGCCCTCGGAGTAGTGCTCACCGACGTACTCCGCGACCTGCTCGGCCGGGCCACCCATCACGGCGTAACCGCGGACGTCCGCGATCGAGCCGTCGTAGGTGAGCCGGTAGATCGTGTCCTCGGCCGCGGTCGCGCCGACCTCGGCGACCAGGATCTCCACCTCGAGCGGCTTCTCACCTCCGGAGGAGAAGATCGCGCCGAGCGTCTGGGCATAGGCGTTGGCCAGGGCCCGTCCGGTCACGTCGCGGCGGTCGTAGGAGTACCCGCGCATGTCGGCCAGCCGCACGCCGGCGATCCGCAGGTTCTCGAACTCGTTGTACCGGCCGACGGCGGCGAAGGCCAGTCGGTCGTAGATCTCGGCCACCTTGTGCAGCGCCGGGGATCGGTTCTCGGCCACGAACAAGATGCCATCGGCGTACTGCAGCGCGATCGCACTGCGGCCCTTGGCGATGCCCTTGCGCGCGAAGTCGGCCCGGTCCCGCATCAACTGTTCGGGCGAGACGTAGAACGGCGTACTCATCTAGGGGTCGTCCTCTATCAGTCGATGGTGGTCAGGTGATGGGCGCGGCCGGGCCGTCCGGGCGCTCTTGCCGGGCCGCCATGACCGTGTCGACGAGCCCGCCGACCTCTTCGGCCGGCAGCCGCCGGTAGCCGTCGGCGGTGACCACGCCGATCACCGGGAAGATCCGCCGCAGCATGTCCGGACCACCCGTCGCCGAGTCGTCGTCGGCCGCGTCGACGAGGGCCTGGATGGCCACCGTCACGATCTCGGTCTCGGACAGATCTTCGCGGTAGAGCTTCTTCAGCGCGCCCCGCGCGAACAGCGAGCCCGAGCCGACGCTGTGGAAAGCGCGCTCCTCGTACCGGCCGCCGGTCGGGTCGTAGGAGAAGATCCGGCCGCCCTTGATGTCGGGGTCGTAGCCCGCGAACAGCGGAACCACGGTCAGGCCCTGCATCGCCATCGGCAGGTTGCCGCGGATCAGCGCGGTCAGCCGGCTGGCCTTGCCGTCGAGGCTGAGCGTGGTGCCCTCGAGCTTCTCGTAGTGCTCCAGCTCGACCTGGAACAGCCGCACCATCTCGATCCCGAGGCCCGCCGTCCCGGCGAACGCGACGCACGAGTACTCGTCGGCCGGGAAGACCTTCTCGATATCGCGCTGGGCGATGATGTTGCCCATCGTGGCGCGCCGGTCGCCGGCCATCACGACGCCACCGGGGAAGGTGGCGGCGACGATCGTCGTACCGTGCGGGACGTCCTTGCCGAAATCACCCGTCCCCAGGTCGCGCCGTCCGGGCAACAGGTCGGGCGCGTGCCCGGCCAGGAAGTCCATGAAGGACGAGCCACCTGGGGTCAGGAAGGCTTCCGGCAACCGGCCGGAGGCATCGAATGTCATCTAGCGGTTCACTCCCCACCCTTTTGCACGAAGCCGCGGACGAACTCTTCCGCGTTCTCCTCGAGCACCTCGTCGATCTCGTCGAGGATCGAGTCCACATCGTCGTCGAGCCGTTCCTTGCGCTCGGCCACGTCCTCGCCGGACTTGACCTCGGTGACCTCTTCCTCGGTCGACGAGCGCTTCGGCTGCTTGTGCTGCTGTCCGCCGTCTTTCGCCATGGCACACACCTCCTAGAACAGCCGTCTGCGACGGCCACCCAACCGGCTCTCGCAGTGTTTTTCTTCTACGGCAGACCCTACCCGGCGGCACCCCCAGTGATGGTGCGAACCAGGTCACTCGCGGTGTCGCATTGGTCCAGTAACGCTCCGACGTGCGCTTTCGTGCCACGCAACGGGTCGAGGGTCGGGATCCGTTGAAGCGATTCACGCCCCGGCAGGTCGAAGATCACCGAATCCCAGGACGCGGCGGCGACCTGACCGGCGTACTGCTGCATGCAGCGGCCGCGGAAGTACGCGCGGGTGTCGGTCGGCGGGTGCGAGACGGCCATCCGGATCTCCTCGTCGGTGACGAGACGCTGCATCCGGCCGGACTTCACCAGCTTGTAGTACAGCCCCTTGTCCGGGCGGAGATCGGCGTACTGCAGGTCGACCAGGTGCAGCTTCGAGTCGTCCCACTCCAGCCCGTCGCGGTCGCGGTAGGACTGCAGCAGCTTGTACTTCGCCACCCAGTCGAGCTGGTCGGACAGCTGCATCGGGTCCGTCGCGAGCTGGTCGAGAACGCTTTCCCAGCGTTGCAGGACATCCTTGGTCTGCCGGTCGGCGTCGTCGCCGTACTTGTCCTCGACGTACTTGCGGGCCTGCTCCAGATACTCCACCTGGAGCTGGACGGCGGTGATCTTGCGGCCGTCCTTGAGCGTCATCAGGTGCGTACAGGTCGGGTCGTGGCTGATCTCGTGCAGCGCGCTGACCGGGCGGTCGACGGACAGGTCGGCGGTCAGCCAGCCGTCCTCGATCATCGCCAGCACCAGCGACGTGGTGCCGACCTTCAGGTACGTCGAGATCTCGGACAGGTTCGCGTCGCCGATGATCACGTGCAGCCGGCGGTACCGGTCGGGGTTGGCGTGCGGCTCGTCGCGGGTGTTGATGATCGGCCGCTTCAGCGTCGTCTCCAGGCCGACCTCGACCTCGAAGTAGTCGGCCCGCTGGCTGATCTGGAAGCCGTTGGTGCTGCCGTCCTGGCCGATCCCGACCCGGCCGGCGCCGGTGACCACCTGGCGGCTGACGAAGAACGGCGTCAGGTGCCGCACGATCGACGCGAACGGCGTGGACCGGCGCATCAGGTAGTTCTCGTGCGACCCGTACGACGCGCCCTTGTTGTCGGTGTTGTTCTTGTACAGGTTCAGCGGCGGCGCACCGGGGATCTGCCGGGCCTGCCGCGCGCCCTCCATGATCACCAGCTCGCCGGCCTTGTCCCAGACCACCACGTCGCGCGGGTTGGTGCACTCGGGCGCGGAGTACTCCGGGTGGGCGTGGTCGACGTACAGCCGGGCGCCGTTGGTGAGGATGACGTTCGCCAGCCCGGTCTCCTCGTCGGTGAGCTGGCTGGAGTCGGCCACCTCCCGGCTCAGGTCGAAGCCACGCGCGTCCCGCAGCGGGTGCTCCTCGTCGAAGTCCCACCGGGTTTTGCGCGCCAGGGGCTGCGTCTGGGCATAGCCGTTCACCACCTGGCTCGAAGTCAGCATCGGGTTGGCCCCGGGCTGGCCAGGAACCGAG
This sequence comes from Streptomyces sp. SID13031, assembly GCF_010548305.1. Taxonomy (GTDB): domain Bacteria; phylum Actinomycetota; class Actinomycetes; order Propionibacteriales; family Kribbellaceae; genus Kribbella. The sequence goes on along the minus strand of NZ_JAAGLV010000001.1, from coordinate 910,508 downwards.
ATGCCGAACTCGGTCTCGGTCCCCATGATCCGCCGAACACTCATGCTCACGAGCCTACGCGGTCGAACCGACCAAAGCGGGTGTTCGTCTCGATCCCGGCGTCACCGCGGTCCGTGCGCCGCCGCCGCGAGCAGTACGCCGAGCGCCTGCTGGGACTGCCTGAGCCGCTCGATCTCCTCGGCGACCCGGGCCTGCTCGGCGGCCAGTCCGTCGACCATGCCCGGGCATCCGGACAGCACCGGCCGCTCCGGATCGCCGTGCACACAGTCGATCAGGCGGACGATCATCGTCGTCGGCAGTCCGGCTGCGAGCAGGTTGCGGATGTGTCCGACGACGGCCGGTGCGCGCTCGCAGTACTCGCGGTAGCCGTTGGTCTGACGCTTGGGCTCGAGCAGGCCCTGCTGCTCGTAGTACCGGAGCAGCCTTCTGCTCACACCGGTTCGGGTCGACAACTCTCCGATCAGCAAATGCTCGCTCCTCACGTTCTTGACCTTCACACCGATGTCACGGCCTACGGTTCCGACCACCAATAACAACACCTCAGGAGGAGCAGACATGCCGGGAGTTGTGGTGATCGGGGCCGGGCCCGGGATCGGGCAGGCGGTGGGACACAGGTTCGAGCGGGAGGGGCTACCGGTCGCGTTGATCGCGCGGCGGCGTCCGGAGGCTGCAGGAGCTGCGCTGACGCTGGCTGCGGACAGTACGGACGAGTTGGCGCTGCGGGCCGCCCTGGACCAGGTCGTTGCCGAGTTGGGGACGCCAGATGTCGTCGTCTACAACGCTGCGAAGATCGCGGCCGACCGGATCGGTGAGCTGTCTTTGCGCGAGCAGCTGGATGCCTGGGCGGTGAACGTCGGCGGTGCGATCACCGCGGCCGGCCAACTCGCTCCAGCGATGGTCGCGAACGGTGGTGGCTCCTTCCTGATCACCGGTGGGATGCCGGAGACCAAGCCGGACTACGTGAGCCTCTCGCTCGGCAAGGCCGGTGTCAGGGCGCTGGTGGGCCTGCTGGACCAGACGTACGGCGCAGACGGTCTGCACGCCGCCACAGTGACTGTCTACGGCGCCGTCGCGCCCGGTACTGCGTTCGACCCGGACGCCATCGCCGAGCAGTACTGGGCTCTGCACCAGCAGCTGCGGGCCGACTGGAAACAGGAGGTGCACTACACCGGCGTCGTGTGAGACTGCGGACATGGAAGAGCTGGTGGCACTGGTCGATGAAGACGGAGCGGTCTGCGGGTCAGCACCACGCTCCGTGATGCGGCGCGACAACCTGCGCCACGGCGCTACCGGCGTACTGGTCCGGAACAGTGCCGGTGAGATCTACGTGCACCGCAGGACGCCCACCAAGGACGTCTACCCGCATCGCTACGACTTCGCCGCCGGTGGTGTCGTCTCCGCCGGTGAGGACCCGTACGACGCGGTCGTGCGCGAGCTGGATGAGGAGCTGGGCATCACCGGTGTCGAGCTGACCCGGCTGCCGGAGGGCGACTACGCCGACGAGCACACCACCTACCGTGCCTACCTCTACACCTGCGTCTGGGACGGCCCGGTGAAGCACCAGCCGGAGGAGGTCGAGTGGGGCGCCTGGATGTCCCCGTCCGACCTGGTCGCCAAGTTCGACGAGTGGCCCTTCATGCCCGACACCGTCGCCCTCCTCGGCCCACTGGTCCGGGCCTACACCCAGTGACGATCACCGACAACGGCTGGGACAGCCACGCCTGGCTGGACGGCGACTGGCTCAACCGCGAGCCCCGCCGCGAGGAGGTCCGCCCGCGACTACTCGCCGAGACCCGCCTCATGCCTTGGCTGGCCCCGCAACTGCCAGTACCGGTACCAGTGCCCGAGCCGACCGAGTACGGCGTACGCCACCGAGTCCTGATCGGTGAGCCACTCGAAGTCGGCAGTACTGCGCTCGGCCGCGAGCTCGGCGAGTTCCTACGAGCTCTCCACGCCGTAGACGCAGCCGAGGCGGTAGCGCGTGGCGCTGTTGACGCAGAGACGGCCGCAGCGGACAACTCGCTATTCCTCGACGAGTGCCGGGCCCAGGTCATCCCCCTGCTGCCAGAGGGCTTGCGCCGGACCGCTATCGAACTCCTCGCGCGCGTAGCCAGCACCCGTACGGCGCTGGTCCACGCCGACCTCGGCTCCGAGCACGTACTAGTCCGGGACGGCCGCATCGGCGGCGTGATCGACTGGACCGACGCGGAGATCGGCGACCCCGCCCTCGACCTCTCCTGGCTGCTCAACGACGCTCCGGCCGGGATCGTGACCGGCCTGGCCGAGACCTACGAAATCACGCCGGTACTGCGGCAGCGGGCGCTCGACTGGCACCGGCTAGCACCCTGGTACAGAGTGCACCGCGGGCTCCTGATCAACCTGCCGGCGGACGTGGAGAGCGGTCTCGCGGAGATCTCGGACCGGCTGTAATCAAACAACGGATGCAACCATCGGCAGGATGGCCGGTCACTACCCGGTGTGAAGATCATCCTGACCGACGAGACGGAGCCCGCCATGGCCACCGGATCCGCAGGCCCCGGGAGCTCGCCTGGCCCTGACCCGGGCCCGGACCACGAGGTCTGGGAGCGGCTGCGGCAAGGTGACCAGCTGGCGCTGGGCGAGCTGTTCGATCGCTATGCGAACGACGTGCACGCGTTCGCGTTCCGGCGGACCGCCTCCTGGAACACCGCCGAGGACGTCGTGCAGACGACGTTCCTGAGCACCTGGCGACGCTTCCAGCGCAACCCACCCGGCCCGCTGACCGGCACAATCGCCGTGACGAACGGCAAGCACGAGAGCCTGCCGCCGATCGCTGGCTCCACACCCACCTTCACCGTTGGTAACACACAACCTCCTCTCCCGCTGCTGAAGGACATCGATCTCGGCCGTGTCTCCCCCGCTGAGCAGACGGAGGGGCTGTCCGACTGCGCTGTGACCGGGCAGCCCGAGGTGCTGTGGTCACGCAAGGTCAAGGGTCCGGATCCGGCGGACAAGAGTGTGGTCCTGCTGCTGAAGGGGCCTGCAGGGCCTGACGCGAGGTTCAGCAAGGGTGTGGCCGTCTGCGTGACGACCAACCTGACCGCCCCTGTCTGGGACGCCACCTGGGCGAAGTCACCCACCCGTGCCCAAGGCGTAATCATGCTGGCCGGCAACCCGTTCGCTGCGGCCAAGAACGACAAGTACGCCTCGGTCCAGAACTGGGGCTTCTACCGCGTCCGGCCCGAGATCGCCCGCGTGCAGTCGCGGATGGTCTGGAAGGGTGGCAGCGGCCCCTGGACCACCGGTGTCGTCGCCGGCGGGTTCGCCTACGTCGACAGTCGCGCCAACGAGGTGATGATCCTGACCGTCGATTACAAGCTGCAGGTCCGCGCCTTCGACAAGCAGGGCCGTCCGGTGCCGGTCAAAAACTAGTTCCGGCCGATGAAGCGGGAGATCGAGCGGGCCAGGTTGATGCCGACCAGGCCGCCCCAGCAGATGAAGATGACGGCGGCACCTTCCTGAGCCGCAGCGATTGCCGTGATCGGGATGCCCGCGGTGACCGAGACGATCGCTAGGGCGAGCCCACCCGGGTCGCCCTCGCGACTCGGCTTCGGAGCCTGTACCGGCGGCGTGGCCAGGTGCTGGGCCGTGTGCGCGTCGAGCTTCGCCAGGAACCCCTCGATCACCTCGAACTCGTACTCCGGCCCCAGCTCCTGCCGCGCCGCCACCGCAGCGCGCAGGTCCTTGCGAATCTCGTCCGTCGCCATACCAGCAAGGTACGGCGGCGACGGGTCCTCGGCTATCGGGGAAACCCCCGACCCACCCCTCTGCCACAGCAAGCCAAGGTCAGCCCCGGCGGTGCGGTACGGGGACGTCGAGCCGCGACCACTCGCTCACAGCTGTATCGAAGCCGTCCGAGATGATCACCTGGATCAAGGCCGGCCCTGACAGCAGAGGCGCCACCGGCACGGTCGCTTCGCCCGCATCGAGTGCACCAGCGAGTACCTGCCAGCTCTCCCCCTCGTCGGCCGACCAGCGCAGCAACCGGAGCGGCCTGTCGACGTACACCTCCTCCTGCCAGGTCAGGCGGACCCAGTCGCCCTCGACAGAGCCCTGCATGCCCTCTACGCGCGGCGGAGCACCGGCAGGCTCGCGGATCCAGGTCTCCTCCTCATCGCGCACGATGCGCAGGGTCGTGCCCCGCGGCGGCTCCGGGATCACCGCACAGATCACCCCGGACGTCACCGGGCCGCCAGCCGCGCAGCCTCCGCCACAGCCGCCAGTCCCGTCGCCGCAGACCGCCGTCTCGATCACCTGCACCGGCGCCGTCGCAACGATCCGCCCCACGTCGTCGATCAGATCCAACCGCGTCCCGGGGAGATTCGTGCCGCACTGCGCAGCTGCGGTCTCGAGAGTGAGGACGTGCTCAACCTCGATCTGCCCGTCGACCAGCCGCCCGAAGACCATCAACGTCAGGACCGACTGCAGCATCCTGATACCCCCTGTAGAACCTCCCCCAGGCCCTTCCCCTTGTCGCCTACGGAAACATGAGCGGGCGGCCAAAGCAACAGCCGCCCCCGTCCGGGAAATCCGGACCGGGGCGGCTGTCGTGGAGCTGGTTACAGGTACTGACCGGTGTTCGTGGCCGTGTCGATCGACCGGCCCGGCTCGGTGCCCTGCTTACCGGAGATGAGCGTACGGATGTAGACGATCCGCTCGCCCTTCTTGCCGGAGATGCGGGCCCAGTCGTCCGGGTTGGTCGTGTTCGGCAGGTCCTCGTTCTCCTTGAACTCGTCGACGCAGGCCTGCAGCAGGTGTTGCACCCGCAGACCCTTCTGGCCGTCGTCGAGGAAGGCCTTGATCGCCATCTTCTTGGCCCGGTCGACGATGTTCTGGATCATCGCGCCCGAGTTGAAGTCCTTGAAGTACAGGACCTCCTTGTCACCGTTGGCGTAGGTGACCTCGAGGAAGCGGTTCTCGTCGGCCTCGGTGTACATCCGCTCGACCGTGCGCTGGATCATCCCGTTCACGCACTCGCGCCGGTCACCACCGAACTCGCTCACGTCCTCGGGGTGCAACGGCAGACTGGTGGTCAGGTACTTCGAGAAGATGTCGCGGGCGGACTCGGCGTCCGGCCGCTCGATCTTGATCTTCACGTCCAGCCGGCCCGGCCGCAGGATCGCCGGGTCGATCATGTCCTCGCGGTTGGAGGCGCCGATGACGATCACGTTCTCGAGGCCTTCGACGCCGTCGATCTCGCTCAGCAACTGCGGGACGATGGTGTTCTCGACGTCGGAGGAGACACCGGAACCGCGGGTGCGGAACAGCGAGTCCATCTCGTCGAAGAACACGATCACCGGCATGCCCTCGGAAGCCTTCTCCCGGGCGCGCTGGAAGACCAGGCGGATGTGCCGCTCGGTCTCACCCACGTACTTGTTGAGCAGCTCCGGACCCTTGATGTTGAGGAAGAAGGACTTGCCGCCCTCCACCCCGGTCCGCTCGGCGACCTTCTTGGCCAGTGAGTTCGCCACCGCCTTCGCGATCAGCGTCTTGCCACAGCCCGGCGGGCCGTAGAGCAGGACGCCCTTCGGCGGCTTCAGCTCGTGCTCCAGGAACAGGTCCTTGTGCAGGTACGGCATCTCTACCGCGTCCCGGATCTGCTCGATCTGGCCGGCCAGGCCACCGATCTGGGTGTAGTCGATGTCCGGGACCTCTTCGAGCACCAGCTCCTCGACCTCAGACTTCGGGATCTTCTCGTAGACATAGCCGGAGCGGGGCTCCAGCAGCAGCGAGTCGCCGGTCCGCAGCGCGATGTCGAGCAGCGGCGAGGCGAGCCGGACGATGCGTTCCTCGTCGGCCTGCGCGATCACCAGTGCCCGCTCGCCGTCGGCCAGCAGCTCCTTCAGCATCACCACGTCGCCGACGACCTCGAAATCGCAGGCCTCGACGACATTCAGCGCCTCGTTCAGCATCAGTTCCTGGCCGAGCCGTAGCCCGTCCAGGTCGACTGACGGGCTCGCCGCGACGCGGAGCTTGCGGCCCCCGGTGAACACGTCCAGCGTGTCGTCGTCGTTGCGGCCCAGGAAGGTACCGAAACCGGATGGCGGTTGTGCCAGCCGGTCGACCTCCTCCTTCAGGGCGATGATCTTCTCACGGGCCTCGCGCAGTGTGTCCGCCAACCGTTCGTTCTGGGCGGTCACACTCGACAAGGACGCCTGGGTTTCGGACAGTCTGCTCTCGAGCGACCGGCTGTCTGCCGGGTGCTCCAACAACCTCCGCCGCAACGCTGCGACCTCGGCCTCCAGGTAACGGACCTGGTTACGCAGCTCTGCCGCGGTAGGACTCTCGTCTCCAGCCACGATCATCACCTCACCATGTGGGGCTCGACCCTATGGACCTTACCCAGAAAAGCTCACCGAGCAAGCTGAATCCCATCACGTGTCGGTTGCGGATGAATCGGTTGTCACGGGCGTGTCGGAAGGTGTATCGGACTTGCGGGGCCCGGAATAGTCGTCGCCGTATGCACCCGGCGCCGGCCGCCGCTTCTTCCGAGGCGCCTGTACGCCGTGCGCCATCCGCCGCGCGGTGACCAGGAATGCGGTGTGGCCCTGCATCCGGTGGCCAGGCCGGACGGCCAGCCCTTCGACATGCCAGTCCCGCACGAGTGACTCCCAGGCCCGCGGCTCGGTGAACTCGCCATGCGCCCGCAGCGTCTCCACAACGCGGCTCAGCTGGGTCGTGGTGGCGACGTACGCGCAGAACACGCCGCCCGGTACCAGGGCGCCCGCGGCGGCGTCGATGCACTCCCAGGGTGCCAGCATGTCGAGCACGATCCGGTCGACGTCCTCCTCGTCCAGCAACTCGACCAGGTCACCGACCTGCAGCCGCCAGGCCGGGTGCTCCGCGCCGAAGAAGCCGGTCACGTTCTTGCGGGCGACCTCGGCGAAGTCCTCGCGGCGCTCGAACGAGATCACCTGCCCGTGGATCCCGACCGCGCGCAGCAGCGCGGTGGTCAGCGCGCCCGAGCCGGCCCCGGCCTCGACCACCTTCGCGCCCGGGAAGATATCGGCCATCGTCACGATCTGGGCGGTGTCCTTGGGGTAGATCACGGCCGCTCCGCGCGGCATCGAGACCGAGTAGTCGGCCATCAGCGGGCGCAGCGCCAAGTACTCGACGCCGCCCTTGGAGCGGACCACCACCGCGTCGGGGCCGTCGATCAGCTCGTCGTGCTCGATCCCGCCCTTGGTGGTGTGGAAGACCTTCCCCCGCTCCAGGAACACCGAGTGCCGGCGTTGTTTGGAGTCGGACAGGGTGATCCACTCACCGGCCTGCAGCGGCCCGTGGTGCACCCCGGAGAACGAAGCATCAGGAAAATCACGAAGATCAGACATAAGAGGCTCACCCTACTTCGCCACCCCAACGACCTCAGAATGCGACCGATGCCCCGACGCCCACTCCGCAACCAACCCGGCGACCGACGCTCCGCCTGACACGCCGGCCGAGTCGCGGGGAAATGACGGTGAAGTCGGCCGGGTTGCGGGGTCGGGTGGGGGTGAGGAGGGTTGAGTGGGAAACTTTTCGTCGCCAGGTGCAAGTTTGTTTCCACCGAAGCCCTTCCTTGACGGTTTCCGGGCTCGGCTGGCGGGTTGTTCGGCCGCTGGCGACCTGTAGAGCGTCAGCCGCCGACGAACGGCGTTCGCCCAGCTCGACTCACCGCCCGGCGGCCAACTGCCGGCTAGCCGGGCGATCGCGAGAGCCTACGGACCCGGATGGCGGCCAGCCTCACGACGACGGTCATCAATTCATCGTGGTCAGTCTTTGCAGCGGCTCCGGGATAGCTGCGTCCTTCCCTGGTCGCGGCGGTGCGTGTCAAGAGTCGAACTTGTTCGATCCCGAAGGGACGCGCAGCGCTCTTGACGCGCGCCGCCGCGACTAGGACCATTTCGCAGCCCGGCGACCCAATCCACAGCACCCCTGGCACAGCACCCCGGATCCACAGCACCCTTAGCGCGGGCCCCCCAACCAGCCAGCCCAGCCCCAGCCCAATCGGCCAGGATCGGGATCAGCGGTTGCGGAAGGCTTGTTCGATGTCGGCGGTGGCGAGGACTCCGTAGATCTGGCCGTCGGCGTCGAGGACGAGGTACTCCGAGGCGGGGTTCTCGCGGAGGGTGGCGAGGATCTCCTCGCCGGTGTCGTTGACGCCGATGATGTGGCCGGCGCCGATCCTGGTGGCGACCTCGCCAACCGTGGTCCACGGGCGCTGGCTCTGGGCGACCGCGTTGACGGCCGACTCCGAGACGAGCGCGTGGGGCTTGTCGTCGCCGTCGATGACCACGACGGCACCGGCTTGCGCACCGGCCGCGAGTCGTACTGCCTCCGAGATCGGCGTACTGGCGTGTACTGCGATCGCGCGGCGAGCCAGCCCTCGTACCTGCAGGGCAGGCAGCTTGCGCCGAAGCCGGGCCTGCATGAGCGACGCGGTGGACCCCATCCAGAGGAAGAAGCCGACCGCCAGCGCGATGATGAAGTCGATGATCGTGGGCTGGCGGTCGAAGACCTGCTCCAGGATCACCGGCGCCGCGAGGACCGAGATGGCGATCACGCGCCCCGCCCAGGCGGCCGCGATCGTGCCGGTGTGCATGTTGCCGGTCAGCTTCCACACGAAGGCCCGCAGTACCCAGCCGCCGTCCAGCGGCAGGCCCGGCAGCAGGTTGGTGACGCCGACGATCAGGTTGGCTATGGCTAGCTCGAACAGTGCGACGTACCCGACGCCCTCGTCCGCCACGCGGGAGCCGAGGTATGCCAGACCGCCGACCAGCAGCGAAGCCAGCGGGCCGACCACGGAGATGGCGAACTCCTCGAAGGGGGTCTTCCGCTCCCCCTCGATGTGCGTGCCGGCCGCGAAGAACCCGAGGTTGATCTCCGACACGTTGATCCCGAACCGCAGCGCCACCAGCGCGTGCGCCAGCTCGTGGACCAGGATCGACGCGGTGAACGCGACCACGAAGGCGAACGACGCGACGTACCGCCAGGCGCCCAGCTCCGGGAACTGCGCGCCGATGACGCTGGAGAACCCCAGTGCCAGCAGCATCGCCACCGGCAGCCAGGTGAAGCGCATGGTCAGCTTGATTCCCCTGACGCGACCGAGCACCCAGGTACCGGGGGTCGGACCGGCGGGCTGGGCGGGACTCTGAGGATCACGCGGCTCGGACATCGAGGCAACGCTACTGGTCCCGTGGTAACAGCGCGCTACACACCCACCGTAAGCCGCGCGGAGTACCCCGCCTTCACGTCGCCGCTCATCGTCGCCAACTGGTGTACGGCGCCGTCATCGCGGAACACATTGTCGTTCTGCAGCGACGTGTTTGCCATGTTCTGCGCGCTTCCGTCGTACCCCGCGGTGGCATAAACCGCGTTGCACGCCTCGGCCGGCAGGGCCAATTGTGAGGTCGCACTGATCTTCCCGGCCGCCGTGGCCTCGGACAGCGACGAGTAGACCTCGAAGTGGATGTGCGGCCATCTCCCCTGGTACGCCGCGGGGAAGATCGTGGTGAAGGTGACCTTCCCGGTCGCATCGGCAGCCTGGACTCCGCGGCAGTAGTTCTCGCCGCTGATCTCCCCGTCGTAGAGCGAGTAGCGGCCCTCCGCGTCGCAGTGCCAGAGGTAGACGGCGGCACCGGGCAGCGCGGTGTCCTTGGCTGCATCCAGTACTACGAGTTCGACCGTGAGCGGGATGCCTGCGGCGACGCCCGTCGCGCTGCCGAAGCTCTTGGTGAGGTCGCTCCGCACGATGCCCGACTCGGTGAGCACGTTCGGCCCGTTGGACCCATCGCCCGGATAGGGACCGGCCGTCTCCTCGGGGATCTCGTCAACGTCGACGGCCGATGCGGTCGCCGACGGCGTACTGCTCGTTGTACTGGTGGCACTCGGGGATGCACCGCTCGTGGCACCAGATGTGCTCGGAGTTGAGCCGCTCGATGTGCTGTTGCCGGCCGCGCAGCCGGCGACCACGGCCAGGCCTGCTCCGGCGAACAGGCGCAGGACGTTGCGCCGGCGGAGCATGCCCAGGTCGTACTCGAGGCCTCTGTCGTGGTCATGCATCTCGGTCTCCCTCTCCTTGCTGATGGATCCAGAATGCCGATCGGGACCGATGGTTTGCCGAAAGCCTGCTGGGAGTTCGCTGTGAGGCCGTTATCCACAACCCGTGCGCCGAAGGCCCCGACTGTCGGTGGTCTCGCCTAGCCTGGGCGGCATGAGCGTTGCAGCAGCAGTCGACAGGCACGGCCACCCGAACGGAGCGCTGTCTCCGTCCCGGGCGGCGGACTTCATGAGCTGCCCGCTCAAGTACCGGTTCCGGGTGATCGACCGGCTGCCGGAGAAGCCTTCGTCGGCGGCGGTCCGGGGCACAGTGGTGCACGCCGTGCTGGAGCGCCTCTTCGACCTGCCCCGCGGCCAGCGCACCCTCGAGCACGCTGCCGAGATGCTGGAGCCGCAATGGCAGAAACTGCTCGAGGCCGAGCCCGAGGTGGCGGAGCTGTTCGCCGAGGACGCGGACGGCGAAGACCTGGCCAAGTGGCTCGCCGAGGCCCACACGCTGCTGGGCAAGTACTTCACCCTCGAAGACCCGAACCAGCTGGAGCCGGCCGAGCGAGAGCTGTACGTCGAGACCGAGCTGGAGTCAGGCCTCACGCTCAGGGGGTATGTCGACCGTCTCGACGTCGCGCCGACCGGTGAGATCCGGGTGGTCGACTACAAGACCGGCCGGTCGCCGTCGGAGTATTTCGAGGCCAAGGCGCTGTTCCAGATGAAGTTCTACGCACTCGTGCTGTGGCGGCTGCGTGGCGTCGTGCCGGCGATGCTGCAGCTGGTCTACCTCGGCAACGGCGAGATCGTCCGCTATGTGCCTGACGAGGCCGACCTGCTCGCCTGCGAACGCAAGGTGGGCGCGCTCTGGACCGCGATCACCCGCGCCCTGGAGTCAGGCGACTGGCGGCCGAACAAGGGCCCGCTGTGCGACTGGTGCGACCACAAGGCGATCTGTCCCGCCTGGGGCGGGACGCCGCCGCCGCTCCCGAACCGCTCGGTGGAGGAGGTCGCCCAGGAGTCCGCGGGCGTCGACCTGGTCGGAGCGGATGGATGAGCACCCCCGCAGCGCCTCGATCCAGCCTGCCGAACAGCACTTCAGAGCGCCGCTCAGGGCCCGCTAGCATCCGCCTGAGTTTCTGCTCACACCCGGTCGATGCCGGTGACAACCACCGGTCTCGGATACGGTCCGCACTATGAGTCATCCGCATCCCGACCTCGGCCAGCCGCCCCGCCTCCCCGACAACGCACTCCGCGTGGTCGCTCTGGGCGGTCTCGGTGAGATCGGCCGCAACATGACCGTGTTCGAGCACCGCGGCCGGTTGCTGGTCGTCGACTGCGGCGTGCTGTTCCCCGAGGAGCACCAGCCCGGCGTCGACGTGATCCTGCCCGACTTCGGCTGGATCCGGGACCGGCTGGACAAGATCGAGGCGATCGTCCTCACCCACGGTCACGAGGACCACATCGGCGGTGTGCCCTACCTGCTGAAGGAGCGCGCCGACATCCCGGTGGTCGGCTCCCGGCTGACGCTGGCGTTCATCACGTCCAAGCTCAAGGAACACCGGATCACGCCGAAGACGATCGAGGTCAAGGAAGGCGACCGGCGCAAGCTCGGCCCGTTCGACACCGAGTTCTTCGCCGTCAACCACTCGATCCCGGACGGTCTCGCGGTCGCGATCCGGACCAAGGCCGGCACCGTCCTGCACACCGGCGACTTCAAGATGGACCAGTTCCCGCTCGACAAGCGGCTGACCGACCTGCGCGGTTTCGCCAAGCTCGGCGAAGAGGGCGTGGACCTGTTCCTGACCGACTCGACCAACGCCGACGTGCCGGGCTTCACCACCGCCGAGAAGGACCTCGGCCCGGCGATCGACACGGTCTTCCGGACCGCCCCCGGCCGGATCATCGTGTCCAGCTTCGCCAGCCACGTGCACCGGATCCAGCAGGTGCTGGACGCGGCGAAGGCCGGCGGCCGCAAGGTCGCCTTCGTCGGCCGCTCGATGGTGCGCAACATGGGCATCGCCGGCGACCTCGGCTACCTGAAGATCCCCAAGGGCCTGATCGTCGACCTGAAGGAGCTGGAGAAGCTCCCCGACCGCAAGGTCACGCTGATCTGCACCGGTTCGCAGGGCGAGCCGATGGCCGCCCTGGCCCGGATGGCTAACCGCGACCACATGATCCGGATCGGCGAGGGCGACACCGTACTGATGGCCAGCTCGCTGATCCCGGGCAACGAGAACGCCATCTACGGCCTGATCAACGGGCTGATCCGCTGGGGCGCCAACGTCGTGCACAAGGGCAACGCCAAGGTGCACGTCTCCGGGCACGCCAGCGCCGGCGAGCTCGTCTACTGCTACAACCTGGTCAAGCCGCGCAACGTGATGCCGGTGCACGGCGAGTTCCGGCATCTGAAGGCCAACGCGGCGCTCGCGGTCAGCACCGGCGTACCGGCCGATCGCGTGATCATCGCCGAGGACGGTGTCGTCGTCGACCTTGACAACGGCCGCGCGAAGATCACCGGCAAGGTCGAGGCGGGCTACGTCTACGTCGACGCGATGACCGTCGGCGGCGTGACCGAGGCGAATCTGAAGGACCGCCGGGCCCTGGCCGAAGAAGGCGTCGTCACCGTCGTCATGCTCGTCGACGCCAACACGGGTCACCTGGCCGAGCCCCCGGACTTCCTGGCCCGGGGCTTCAAGCACGACGACACCACCTTCAAGGACGTCATCCCGGTCATCGAGGAGACCCTCGCCAAGGCGGCCTCCGAGAGCATCGGCGACGCCAACGCCCTCGAGGAGCTCGTCGGGCGAGCGGTAGGCAACTGGACCTGGCGCCACTGGCGCCGTCGCCCGGTCATCATCCCCGTCGTCATCGACGCCTGACCTTCAGCCCGCACAGCCCGTACAGACCGCACCGCCCCCTCGATCCCAACCGGCCCGAGGGGGCGGACCTGGTGCGGGATAGCGTTCGCGTCGTGACTGGGAAAGCTGTCAAGCAAGCCGTGGCGATCCGGACCGTCGGGGTCGGGAAGAGCTACGGGTCCGGGGACACCCGGGTCGAGGCGCTGGCCGATGTCGGGCTGGAGTTCGGCAAGGGCAGGTTCACGGCGATCATGGGGCCGTCGGGTTCGGGCAAGTCGACGTTGCTGCACTGCCTGGCCGGCCTCGACCGGCCGACAACCGGGCAGGTGATGCTCGGGGACGTCGAGCTCACGCGGCTCGACGAGAAGCGGCTGACCCACTTGCGCCGCGACCGGATCGGCTTCGTGTTCCAGGCGTTCAACCTGGTCCCGACGCTGACGGCGCTGGAGAACATCACGCTCCCGCTCGACCTCGCCAACCGCAAGCCCGACCAGGAGTGGCTCGACCAGGTCATCTCCGCGATCGGCCTGCAGGACCGCCTCAAACACAAGCCTTCCGAGCTCTCCGGCGGCCAGCAGCAGCGCGTCGCCTGCGCCCGCGCGCTCGTCTCCCGCCCCGAGGTCGTGTTCGCCGACGAGCCGACCGGCAACCTCGACTCCCGCTCGTCGGCCGACGTGCTCGACTTCCTGCATCGCTCGGTCCGCGAGTTCGGCCAGACCGTCGTGATGGTGACCCACGACCCGACCGCGGCCTCCTACGCCGATCGCGTGGTCTTCCTCGCCGACGGCCGGCTCCAGTCCGAGCTGCTCGACCCGACCGCGGACTCTGTCCTCGACAAGATGAAGCAGCTCGACACCCAAGCGGCCCACTGATGCTCAAACTCGGCCTCCGGTCGGTGCTCGCGCATTCCCTCCGTTTCGTCCTGTGCACGGTCGCCGTCCTGCTCGGCGTCGCCTTCGTCGGCGGCGCGCTGATCTTCACCGACACCCTGTCGGCCGCCCTCAAGAAGAACTTCGCCGGTAGCCCCGCCGACATCACCGTCACGCCGGTGGCCGGCCTCAAGAACAACCCCGGCCTCTCCAACGCCCGCACGGCAACGCTCTCCTCGGATCTGGCAAGCCAGATCGCACAAGTCCCCGGCGTCGCCGGCACCGACCCGCAGGTCCTCATCCCGGGCGCCCAGGTCCTCGGCACCGACGGCAAGCCGACCGACGCGTTCGGCCTGCCGACGTACGCCGGTGGCTGGCCGCACGACCCGCGGACCGCCACCTTCCAGCTGATCGACGGCAAACCGCCCTGGGGTCAGCAGCAACTCGCCCTCGACCAGCCGACCGCCAAGCGCGAGGGCTACGAGATCGGCGACCAGGTCAAGGTCGTCACCCCGGCCAAGGCGATCACCGCGACCCTCACCGCGGTCACCTCCCCCAACCTCTCCGGCAAGTCGGCAGGCGCCCCGCTGATCACCTTCGACCCGGCGACCGCCCAACTTCTCCTCCTCGGCCGGCCCGGCTGGACCTCGATCACCGTCTCCGTCCAACCCGGCCAGGACGTGCAGGCAGTCAGCCAGGCGATCGCCAAGGTCGTCGGCCAGGACGTCAGCGTCCGGACCGCCGCGCAGGTCTCGGCCGACGGCGAGAACGCGCTCGACAGCAGCTTCGGCGGCTTCAGCGCGATCCTGCTGCTGTTCGCCGGTATCGCGCTGTTCGTAGGCACCTTCCTGATCGTCAACACCTTCTCGATGCTCGTCGCCCAGCGCTCCCGCGAGCTCGCGATGCTCCGCGCGATCGGCGCCTCCCGCGCGCAGGTCACCCGCACAGTCCTGATCGAGGCCCTCATCATCGGCGCGATCGGTTCCACCCTCGGCCTCCTGCTCGGTACAGGTGTCGCGGCCACCCTGCAGTCCGTCTATCAGTCCCTCGACCTGGCAATCCCCGGCTCGAGCCTGCAGATCAGCGCCCCGACAGTGATCGCCTGCTACGTCGTCGGTATCGGCGTCACCCTCTTCGCGGCCTATCCGTCAGCCCGCCGGGCCGGCAAGCTCCCACCCGTCGCGGCGATGCGCGATGACGTCAGCGTCCCCGAACGCTCGCTCCGTCTCCGGCTGGCGGTCGGCGGCTTCCTCCTGCTGATGACCGCCCTGCTCGTCGCAATCGCCTTCACCCTGCAAGGCCTGGCCGCGGCGATCCTCCTCGGCCTGGCCGCCGGCATCGCGCTCCTCGGCGTGGTACTGACCAGCCCCTTGATCAGCCGGTACGCCGTCCGCGGGCTCTTGTCGCCATTCGGCCACAAGGCCCCGATCACCCTCGGCCGACGCAACGCCGAGCGCAATCCCCGCCGGACCGCCGCGACCGCGTCGGCCCTGATGATCTCGCTCGCCCTGGTCAGCGGGCTGGTCGTCATCGCCGCTTCGGCGAAGGCTTCAATCAACCGGAACCTCCAGGATGCGATCGGCACCGCCGAACTGCTGGTCAACGCCGACGAGCCGTTCAGCGGCCAGGTCGGCGACAAGGTCGCCAAGGTCCCCGGGGTCGCCGCCGTACATCGCGTCCGGCAGATGCCCGGCGACATCGCCGGTCACCGGATCACCGTGGCCGGCGTCGACGACGGCACCATCGCCGGGCCGATCACCACCCGCTTCGACTCCGGTTCGGCGGACGGCCTGAAGGACGGCAAGGCGGTGATCCCCCGCAACCTGGCCAAACAGCTCGACCTGGTCGTCGGGAAATCGTTCGAGCTGACCACGACGACCGGCAAGCAGACGCTCCGGGTGACCGGCATCATCGCCCCGAACCGCCAGCTCAACGCCGTCATCCTGGCCCAGCCCACCTTCACCCAGGCCGGCGGCGGCACGACCGACAGCACCCTGTACGTCGATGTTGCCGACGGCACCGATTTCGGGACGGTCCGGCGGGCCGTCGCGACCCAGTTGACCGACTACCCCGCCGTCCAGGTCCGCGACCAGCAGGCCTTCGCGCAGAGCCAGCGGCAGCCGATCGACATCGTTCTCGGCGTGATCGCGATGCTGCTCACGCTCGCGATCCTGATCGCGGTGCTCGGCATCGTGAACACCCTCGCGCTCGGCGTGATCGAGCGGACCCGGGAGATCGGCCTGCTCCGCGCGATCGGGATGGACGGCCGGCAGTTGCGCCGGATGCTCCAGGTCGAGGCGATCGCGATCGCCCTGCTCGGAGCCCTGCTGGGGTTACTGGTCGGCATCTTGTTCGGCGCGGCCGTCCAGTACGTGATGCGGGACGACGGCCTCAGCGTGCTCGACATCCCGGTGATCCAGTTGCTGATCGCAGTACTGGTGGCCGGCGTGGTCGGCGTACTGGCTGCAGTGTGGCCGTCACGCCGTGCAGCGAAGCTTGACGTGCTGCGGGCGATCGCGGCCGAGTGACGCGTGGCGGTACCGCCGCGAAGGGCAGCCACGACGCGTAATCGCAGGTAGCCTGCCGGTGTGCCGGGCAGCGTGCAGTCGATCGAACGTGCTGCGGCCGTGCTGCGACTACTCGCCGCCGCCCCGAACGGGCTGGGCGTCGCCGATCTCGGCAATGCGCTCGGGCTGGCCAAGGCGACCGTGCACGGCATTCTCAAGACGCTGCACCAGGTCGGCTTCGTGGAGCAGGACCACAGCGGCGCGCACTACCGGCTCAGTGACGCGTTCGGCCGGCTCGGCGAGACCTACCTCGATCCGAACGAGTTGCGCAGCCGGGCGATCAACTGGGCCGACTCATTGGCCTCCCGTAGCGGCGAGGTCGTCCGCGTCGGCCGCCTGGTCGAGGGCAAGGTGGTCGTCGTGCACCACGTCTTCCGCCCCGACGACAGCGAACAGGACCTGGACGTCGGTACTACGTTGCCGCCGCACGCGTGCGCTCTCGGCAAGGCGGTGCTCGCGTTCGATGCCAGCGGAGCCGCCCGGCCCGGCAAGCTCGACGCTTACACGACGCGGACGATCGTCGAACCGGCCCGGCTTGCCGAGGAGCTGACCGCGGTACGGGCGAAGGGGTGGGCCGGGGAGTTCGAGGAGCACACCGTCGAGCTGGCCGGGATCGCCGCGCCCATCCGCGGGTTGGGCGGACTCGTCGTCGGTGCGGTCGGCCTCACCGGCCGGATCGAACGCATCTGCGACAGCCGCCTGCGTCATCGCACCGACCTCATCACGATGGTCCGCGCCACCGCCGAAGCCATCGGCCGCGACCTCCGCGAGGACAGATGACCTCCGCTTCGTCGACCATCACGCGCGCCGAGCGGGCCTTCTCCCCCATCACTCCGCCAGCCGACGCGAGGGGACTCTGATGGCCGAGCAATACGTGGCGGCGGTCGACCAGGGCACCAACTCGACGCGCTGCATCCTGTTCGACCGGCGGGGCCGGTTGGTGTCCGTGGCGCAGCGGGAGCACAAGCAGCACTTTCCGAAGCCGGGCTGGGTCGAGCACGACGCGGCGGAGATCTGGCGCAACGTCACCCGGGTGGTACCGGCCGCGATCCGGCAGATCGGCGCCGAGCCGTCCCAGATCGTTGCCATCGGCATCACCAACCAGCGGGAGACCAGCCTGCTCTGGGATCGCCGGACCGGCGAGCCGATCGGTCATGCCGTCGTCTGGCAGGACACCCGCACCGACCGCCTCGTCACCGAACTGGCCGGCGACGAAGGCCCGGATCGCTTCGCCGACCTCTGCGGCCTGCCGCTGACGACGTACTTCTCCGCGCCCCGACTGCGCTGGATGCTCGACCACACCCCCGGCCTGCGCGCCCGCGCCAACCGGGGCGAGGTGCTGTTCGGCACGATGGAGAGCTGGCTGATCTGGAAATTCACCGGCGGCCCGGAGGGCGGTCTGCACGCCACCGACGTGACGAACGCGAGCCGGACGATGCTGATGAACATCGAGACGCTCCAGTGGGACGACCAGTTGCTGGCCGCGTTCGACGTACCACGAACCGTGCTGCCGGAGATCCGCCCGTCCTCGGGGGTCTTCGCCACCGCGACCGAGGTGCTCCCCGGAGTACGGATCGGTGCTGCGCTGGGGGATCAGCAGGCCGCGCTGTTCGGCCAGACCTGCTTCAGCGCGGGTGAGGCCAAGTGCACGTATGGGACCGGATCGTTCCTGTTGCTGCACACGGGCAAGGAGATCGTCCGGTCGACCCACGGCATGCTCACCACGGTCGCCTACCAGATCGGGTCGGAGCCGGCGGCGTACGCGCTGGAAGGGTCGATGGCGGTCACCGGCTCGCTGGTGCAGTGGTTCCGCGACGGGCTCGGGCTGATCCACACCGCCGCCGAGATCGAGACGCTCGCCCGGACGGTCGAGGACAACGGCGGCGCCTACATCGTGCCCGCGTTCTCCGGGCTGTTCGCGCCGCACTGGCGCAGCGAGGCGCGCGGGGTGATCGCGGGTCTCACCTCGTACATCACCAAAGGCCATCTGGCCCGGGCGGTACTCGAGGCGACCGGCTTCCAGACGCTCGAGGTCGTCGACGCGATGAACGCGGACTCCGGTATCGCGCTCAAGGCGCTCAAGGTCGACGGCGGCATGACGGCGAACAACCTGCTGATGCAGTTCCTCGCCGACCTGCTCGACGTACCGGTGGTCCGGCCGATGGTCACCGAGACGGTGTCACTCGGCGCTGCGTACGCCGCAGGCCTGGCGGTCGGCTACTGGCCCGACCTGGAAGGCCTGCGGAGCAACTGGCACCGGGCCGGTCAGTGGCTCCCCCACATGGACCCCGACCGACGCGCCACGGAGTACGCCAACTGGCAGGCAGCAGTCCAGCGCACCTTCGGCTGGATCCGCCCAGACCAGTGAGCGGCCCCTTCCGGTTCAGGGAAGCCAGCCGGTTCAGGGCCTCCAGACCCAGGACTGGCGGTCGTACAGGGGCTTGAAGCCGGCCCGTTGCATGTTGTCCAGCGACGGGTTCTGCTCCCCCTCGGCCGGTTTGCCCGTCTCGGTGGAGACCCACTTGCAGCCTGCAGCCAGCGCGTCCTGCACCCGCCGGGCGATCAGCGCCGACTGGGCTCCGCGGCCGCGGTACTCCGGCAGGGTCGACGCGCTCACGCACTCGCCGACCTCATCCTCGACGTACAGGCCACCGGTCGCCACCAACTTGTCGCCGTCCCAGGCTCCGTACGCCTGGAAGCCCGGTACGACGGTGAGCGCCGCGAGCATCTCCGCCAGCAGTCCCTCCGGATCCGGCATCTCGAACGCGAGGATCTGGATGTCGGCCCACGCCCGGTGGCCGTCGGAGTCAGCCGGGTCGACCGGACCGATGCGCAGTGATGACTCGGCGGGCTCAACCGGCGCATCGTCCCGGAGCAGCTTCACGATCGTGCCACCCGGTTCGAGCCCGTACGTCTCCCGGATGTCATCCCAGTCGGCCGGCAGCACGGCCGGCGGCAGGTGGAAGTGGGCGGCGGGCGTCCCAGCGGCGCGGTGGAAGTCGACGACCTCACCGATCAGCTCCGCCGTCACCGGCCCGTCGAGCCCGAGCCCCTGCACCCTCGACCAGTACTGCGACGGGTCGTTGCGCAACGAGAGCGCGATCCCCCGCCCGAACCGGCGGCCGGTGATCCCCAGTCGCTCGAGCAAGGACGGCTCGATCGCGGTGATCTTGAACATCAGATTGGCCTCGACAACCTCGGCCAGCTCCACCAGATCCATACCGGCCACTGTAGCGAGCCGGCAGCACTACTTGCCCAGGACAACGGTCTCGGCCCCGGAAATGGGTAGCCCGAGATCCGGAGATGGGTAGCCGCGGAAGCCCCGAAGGCCAGGGGCTCGCCTTCGGGGCTTCCTTCGAGCAGTGCGGGTCAGGCCGGGGAGACGATATCCGGGGCTTCCAGGCGGACCTTGTCGGCGGATTCGTCGTCGGGCTGGTCCTGGGAGTCGCGTTCGGACTGGACTCGTTGCTGGTAGAAGGAGACCTCCCGCTCGATCGTCTTCTCATCCCAGCCGAGGATCGGGGCCATCAGGCGAGCCGCCGCGTCGGCGGCCTCCACGCCGCGGTCCCAGGCCTCGATCGAGATCCGGGTCCGGCGGGCCAGTACGTCGTCCAGGTGCCGGGCGCCTTCGTTCGTGGCTCCGTAGACGACCTCTGCCTTGAGGTAATCCTGCGTGCCGGGCAACTGCTCGCCCAGCGACGGGTCCTTCGCGACCAGCTCGAGCACCTCGTCGATGAGTGCGCCGTACCGGTTGAGCAGGTGCTCGATCCGGGCCACGTGCAGCCCCGAGCGCTGCGCGATCAGCTGACGCTGGTTCCACATCGCGTGGTACCCGTCGGCGCCGACCAGCGGTGTGTTCTTGGTGACCGACTTCGGCACCCGGCCGTCGAGCGCGTTCGCGGCCGCGTCGACCGCGTCCTTCGCCATCACCCGGTACGTCGTGTACTTGCCACCGGCAACCACCACGAGCCCGGGGGCGGCGTGCGCGACGACGTGCTCGCGCGAGAGTTTCGACGTGCTCTCCGACTCCCCCGCCAGTAGGGGTCGGAGCCCGGCGTACACGCCCTCGACGTCTTCGCGCGTCAACGGCGTCACCAGTACCGAGTTGACGTGGTCGAGCAGGTAGTCGATGTCCTTGCTGGTCGCGGCCGGGTGGGCCTTGTCCAGGTTCCAGTCGGTGTCGGTGGTACCGATCAGCCAGTGCCGGCCCCACGGGATGATGAACAGCACGGACTTCTCGGTCCGCAGGATCATCCCGGTGCTGGACTGGATCCGGTCCTTCGGTACGACCAGGTGGATGCCCTTCGACGCGCGCACGTGGTACTGCCCGCGCTCGCCGACCATCGCCTGGGTGTCGTCGGTCCAGACCCCGGTCGCGTTGACGACCTGCTTGGCCCGCACCTCGAACTCGCGCCCGCTCTCCAGGTCCTTCGCCTGGACGCCGGTCACGCGCTCGCCCTGTCGCAGGAAGCCGGTCACCTTGACCCGGTTGGCGACATGGGCGCCGTACGACGCCGCAGTACGGGCTAGCTCCATCGTGTGGCGAGCGTCGTCGACCTGCGCGTCGTAGTACTGGAGAGCGCCGACCAGGGCCGACTTCTTGAGGCTGGGGGCCAGCCGCATGGCTCCGCGCCGGGTCAGGTGCTTGTGGATCGGCAGGCCCGCGCCGTAGCCCGAGCTGAGCGCCATGGCGTCGTACAGGGCGACGCCGGCGCCGGCGTAGAACCGCTCCCACCACCGGTGCTGCAGGGGGTAGAGGAACGGCACCGGCTTCACCAAGTGCGGTGCCAGGCGTTGCAGGAGCAGCCCACGCTCCTGCAACGCCTCGTGCACGAGACGGAAGTCGAGCATCTCCAGGTAGCGCAAGCCACCGTGCACCAGCTTGCTGGACCGGCTGGAGGTACCGCTCGCGAAGTCACGAGCCTCCAGCAGTCCGGTGGTCAGCCCCCGGGTCGCGGCGTCGAGCGCCGACCCGCTGCCGACCACCCCGCCACCGATCACCAGGATGTCCAGCTCCCGGCCGTCCGCCATCGCTTCGATGGCGTCGGTCCTTGCCTGTGGTGACAGTGCCACTGCGCCCACTTCTGTTCCTTCCGTCGTTCCCTCGTATTACCTAATGCCCTCGTACTACCCAACGCGGAGCGCTACTGCCTTAATCCACGTCAACCCAGTCGAGGGTGCGCTGGACGGCCTTCTCCCAGCCCTTGTACCCCTCGGCACGCTGCTCGTCGTTCCACTCCGGGTTCCAGCGCTTGTCCTCGTTCCAGTTCTGCACCAGCTCGTCGGTGTTGTTCCAGAACCCCACCGCCAGGCCGGCCGCGTACGCCGCTCCGAGGGCGGTCGTCTCCGCGACGACCGGCTTGCTCACCGGGACGCCGAGGATGTCGGCCTGCATCTGCATGCAGAGCTCGTTCGCCGTCACCCCGCCGTCGACCTTGAGGACCTCGAGCTTGACGCCCGAGTCCTTCTCCATCGCGTCGGCGACGTCCTTGCTCTGGTAGCAGATCGCCTCCAGTGTCGCTCGCGCCAGGTGAGCGTTGGTGTTGAACCGCGACAACCCGACGATCGCGCCGCGGGCGTCGGAGCGCCAGTACGGTGCGAACAGGCCGGAGAACGCCGGTACGAAGTACACGCCGCCGTTGTCCGCGACCTGCCGGGCGAGTGTCTCGACCTCGGCCGCGCCGGAGATGATGCCGAGCTGATCCCGGAGCCACTGGACGGCCGAGCCCGTGACTGCGATCGATCCCTCCAGCGCGTAGACCGGAGCCTCGTCGCCGAACTTGTAGGCCATCGTGCTGAGCAGACCCGCCTTCGAGCGGACCAGCTCGGTGCCGGTGTTCAGCAACATGAAGTTGCCCGTGCCGTAGGTGTTCTTGGCCTCGCCCGGCTTGAAACAGACCTGACCGACGGTCGCGGCCTGCTGGTCGCCGAGGTCACCTGTGAGCGGCACGACGCCCTGGAGCGGACCGTTCACCAGCGTCTCGCCGTACTTGTTCGGGTCCGACGACGGACGGATCTCCGGCAGCATCTGCCGGGGGATGTTGAAGAACGAGATCAGCTCGTCGTCCCAGTCGAGCGTCTCCAGGTTCATCAGCATCGTCCGGCTGGCGTTGGTGACGTCGGTGACGTGAACGCCGCCTTCCGTCCCGCCGGTGAGGTGCCACAGCAGCCAGCTGTCGGTGTTGCCGAAGACGGCGTCACCGGCCTCGGCGGCCTCCCGGACCCCGTCGACGTTCTCGAGGATCCACTGCACCTTGCCGGCCGAGAAGTACGTCGCCGGCGGCAGACCGGCCTTCTGCCGGATCACGTCGCCCTTGCCCTCGCGCTCCAGCGCGGAGGCGATCCGGTCGGTCCGGGTGTCCTGCCAGACGATCGCGTTGTAGTACGGCCGGCCGGTCTTGCGGTTCCAGACCACGGCCGTCTCGCGCTGGTTGGTGATGCCGAGCGCCGCCAGGTCGCTCGCATGCAGCCCCTGCGCGTTCAGCGCGGTCCGGATCACCGAGCTGGTGCGCTCCCAGATCTCGACCGGGTTGTGCTCGACCCAGCCCGCCTGCGGCAGGATCTGCGAGTGCTCCAACTGGTGCTTGCCCACCTCGTTGCCGGAGTGGTCGAAGATCATGAAGCGGGTGCTCGTGGTGCCCTGGTCGACGGCACCTACGAAGTCAGCCATGGATTTTCCTCTCCTCACGCTGCAGGGTCATGCGGTGGTCTCGCCCTCGGGGATGCGGCCGGGCTCCTCGTCTTCGTCCGCGATCGGCAGGTTGCGGCCGACCAGCAGGTCGTACAGGAACGCGCCGATCAGGGCGCCGATGATCGGTGCCACGATCGGCACCCAGAAATAGATATCCCCGAACTGATCCTTGAACGCTCCCCCGTAGCCGGTGAAGAAGGACGCCAGCCGGGGCCCGAAGTCACGCGCCGGGTTGATCGCGTAGCCGGCGTTGGTGCCCCAAGCCATCCCGATCGCGACCACCAGCAGGCCGACGATGAGCGGGGCCAGGTTGGCCGCCGGGGAGGTGTTGCGCAGGTCGGTGATGGCCAGGATGACCATCATCAGGATCGCCGTACCGATGATCTGGTCCCGGAAACCGCCCCACATGTGGACGCCGAGATCCATGCTGCCGTTCCCGGGCAGCGTCGAGAAGACGCCCTGGGTCTTGATCGTCAGGCCCGGGTCGACCTTGTGCAGTGCCTCGGTGTAGTTCCAGCGAACTACGAGCGCCGCCAGGAACGCTCCGAGGAACTGTGCCACCGAGTACGGCAGCACCTTCTTCCAGCTGAACCCGCGGAACGCCGCCAGCGCGATCGTCACCGCCGGGTTCAGGTGCGCGCCGGTCATCCGGCCCGCCACGTAGATACCCAGTGTCACACCGAGTCCCCAGGCCCACGCGATGGAGTCGTGGTCCCCGATCCCACCCCCGACCACCTGCGCGACCACGCCACAGCCGAACAGGATCAGGATGAACGTACCGGCGAGCTCGGCGGAGCACTCCCCCAGAAGGGTCTTCGCCTTGACCGCCTCGGTCGTAGCCATGCTTGATCTCCCTTCCACCCCGTGACGACCACGGAGAACTGGAATGTAGGAGCGTTAGCGAGGCGGCACAACGCCACTCGTTCGACATTGTCGAACGCCTCCACCCTGCCACACGATTGCGACACTCCGGTTGCGGACACCCAACCGTTTGACGGCGTCAGGGCGTCAAGGTGGGCAGTAGACCGACCAGCGCGTGAGGGAGACAAGATGGCCGACGGAAAGGACTCCAGTGCGTTCGTGGAGTTCGCTACCGCCCGGCACGGGGCGCTGTATCGGTACGCCTACCTGCTGGCCGGTGATCGTGGTCTGGCCGACGATCTGGTCCAGGAGTCGCTCACGAAGACGTATGTCGCCTGGCACAAACTGCGGGATCCGGCCAACGCGGAGGCTTACACCCGCAAGGCGATCACCAACGTCGCGATCACCTGGTGGCGCCGCAAGGCCTGGCACGCCGAGCGGCCGCGTGACGACGTACCGGAGCAAGCGGCTGCCACCGAGGACGCCACCGCCCGGCTCTGGTTGTGGGACGAACTCAGAAAGCTTCCGCCTCGCCAGCGCGCGGCGGTCGTGCTGCGGTACTACGAGGACCTCACCGAGGCCCAGACCGCCGAGCTTCTCGACTGCTCGATCGGCACGGTGAAGAGCCAGGTCTCCGACGCCCTCAAGAAACTCCGCGCCCGGCTCGGCGCCGACGCGGATCAGATCATGGACAAGGCGGGGATGACGGAATGACCGACCTGTTGAAGGACACCCTGACCGAGCACGCGGACCGCGCCCAGCCGCCGGGCCTCGACCTCGACGCGATCATCACCACCGGCGACCGCCGGATCCGCCGCCGTCGGGTGGTGGTGATCACCGGTACTGCGATGGTCACGCTCGCCGTCCTGGCCGGTGGACTCACGCTGTTCAAACCGTCCGGCCGCGAGCCAGCCCCGGCCACCCCGTCCTTCGCCCAACGCCGCGCCACTTACGCGACCGGCAGCGAGATCCACTACGGCAAGGACGTCATCTCGATCGCACCGAAGAAGATCAACGCCTTCGTCCAGACCGACACCGGCTTCGTCTTCACCGCCACCGGCGAAGAAGGCCTCTTCCTTGCCGACGGCAAACAAGTACGCAAGCTCGCCGGCTACCCCGGCGAGCTGACCCCGCTGACCGCCGCGAACCACGGCAACCTTGTCGGCTGGGTGGAGGACTTCAACGACCGCAGCGAGTCGGTGATCTACGACGTGGCCGCAGGGCGGGAGATCGTCCGCACCCCCCTCGGCAACGCCCGCGGCCCGCTCTTCGACCCCGTGGAGGCCCCACGCATCGTCGCCATCGACGGCGGCTACGCCTACTTCGGCACCTTCAAGGGTGTCTACCGCTGGGAACTGGCCACCGGGCAGCAGCAGAAACTCACCGGCGCGGCGCCGAGCGCGATCAGTACCGTCACTTCCGGCCGGTACCTCCTCCAGAACCCGGTCAGCGACCCCCACGACGGCACCATAGTCTCGGTCAAGGACCAACTCTCCACCTTCGGCGGCGTCACTCTCCCAGGCCGGTACGGCTATCTGTCCCCCTCGGCAAAGTACTTGCTCACCGCAACAAGTGACCCACACAAGATCACCCCACCCCCCGCCGTCCTGCGCCTCTTCCAAACCGCCACCGCCAAGGAACTCACCTTCACCCACGCCGGCCACCCTCTACTGATCTTCAGCCAGTGGGTCGCCGACGACACCTTCACCGCCGTCGGCCTCCGCACCACCGCCGAGAACTCCCCGGTCGACCTCCTCACCTGCTCCACCAAATCCCTCACCTGCGAAACCACCGTCCGCGCCTTCTCCCCCTTCACCTTCACCCAATCCCCACCCCGCGTCGCCCAGTTCGCCCTTCCCATCGGCGCCCCCATCCGCTGGCTCTTCGGCTGACCCCAGCGCGGCGTTGAACTCCACGGTCCCGGCCACTAGGTTGACCAGTCCGTTCGCCGTGCACTGAGGAGTCCCTGAATGGCCCGCTCGCCCTTCACCTTCGCCGGTGCCCTGGACCTCGCCGACCCCGACCGAAACAAACTCGCCGGCCTCGACAAGGTCCTCGGCGGCGCAATCCTGGCGGGCGGAGCGAGCCTGGCGATCGCCGGTGCGCCGGTCCCGGTGATCGGCCTGACCGCCGCCACCCTCCTCGGCCTGGTCGACCCGAAGAACGAAGCGGTCAGATTCCTCAGCCCCTTGGTCGACAAGGTCATCACCCGGATAAGGGGCGGCCGACAGGACGACCAGTACGACCTGGTGGTGGCGGCCCACACGATCACCGTGCTCTCCTCCTACTTCGACGCACTACGTGAGGTGCTCGGCGAATCATTCACCAGCCTCCAGCTGACCCAGCAGAACCTGGAACGCCTGGCCGGCGTGCCGCAGACCGGCGGCAGGGGCCGGTCCTTCGTCGAAGCCCTGGTCGCCACCGAGGTCCCACTGCCATCCACCGAGTTCGGGGTACTCGAGAACCTCGACCAGCGGATCGTCCCGTACTACCGCCGCCTGACCACCGCCTGTTTCGAGTTCTTTGCCGGTCTCGACGCCTGGGAGCGTGGACGCGGGCGCCGCGTGGGCAATGCCGCGACCCTGTCCCGAGACGTCACCGACCGCGCCGCCACCGTCTACCGCGGCCGCATGCTCAGCCTCAGCACAGGGACGGCGTTCGCCCTCTGGGTGACCCTCAATGAGCACGCCGCCACCCGCGCGACCGTCCGGGCAGCAGAGGCATCCGCCTTGGGTGAACTGCGAGCGATACTTCCGCTGGTACTGCGCGGCGTCCCAGCGCCGGCCCAGAGCTACCGCGCTCAACTCGCCCTCGCGGCGCAAGAGGTCCTCACCGAGCCACTGGTCCGCTCCGGCACGTACGGGCTGGTGTCGCCCACCGTCGAGCAGGGCTTCGTCGAGCCCGCCTTCCAACTCGCGGTCGCCGATACCGGGGCCAAGCCGGCTGATGAGGACTGGTGGAGATACCTCCTCCCGCAAGAATCGCTCGTTGACTACCTGGCCGGCTACCTGGCCGACGAATCCAGCACTGAGCTTCCACTTCTCCTTCTCGGCCACCCCGGCGCCGGCAAGTCGCTGCTGACCGAAGTGCTCGCCGCTCAGCTGCCCTCGGACTCCTTTGCGGTCCTCCGGGTGCCGCTGCGCAGAGTCAACACCGACGACGAGCTCGCCGTACAGATCACCAAAGAGCTGCAGCGAACTCTGCAGCGGCCGCAAGCGGACCTCGCCGAACTGCGAGCCGAGTGCGGCGACTGCCCTGACTGCCGGGCGGCCACGGTAGCCGTCTGCACCCATCAGTGCCGGCTGGTCATCCTTCTCGACGGCTTCGACGAACTGATCCAGGCCACCGGCGTCACCCAGTCCGGCTACCTCAACAAGATCGTCGAGTTCCAGAAACGCGCCAGGACGCTCGGAGTACCGACCTCGGTCATCATCACCTCCCGGACGGTGGTCGCCGAGCATGCCGACATCCCCCGCAACACCCCGATCCTGAAGCTCTGCGAATTCGACGAGCCCAGGATCGAGCACTGGTTGACGGCCTGGAACGCGGCCCACCGCGACGTATCGGAGTACCAGCCGTTGGAGGCCCAGGTACTCACCAGACCGGAAAGTGTCGCGGTACTCGCCTGTCAGCCGCTTCTTCTCCTCGTCCTCGCCATCTACCTAGCCGAGGTCGGTCCGGTCCTACTCGAGGCCGGAGTCCTCACCCAGACGGAGCTGTACCGGGAGATCCTCGACCGCTTCATCAGCCGCCAGGTCGTCGACAAGCGCGACACCGACCTCGATCCCCGGCAGCAGAAGGTCCTGGAAGCCCTGCAGCGCAAGCAGTTGCAGTTCGCCGCGATCGGCATGTTCAACCGCGGCCGCCAGCACCTCACCGACACTGAACTCGACGCCGACCTGGCGGCCCTCCTCCCCCAGCCCAACAAGGCAACAGAAACCGCAGCACTCCGCCAGGCTCACCGCGTTCTCGGCGCTTTCATGTTCGTCCACAACGCCAAGGCCGACCAGGAGCAACGCGGCGCCTACGAGTTCTTGCACGCGACCTTCGGCGAGTACTTGGTCGCCGAACTGACCTTCGAACAGCTGCTGCGCCTCGACGCCCACCGGACGTTAGAGGCGGATGAGCTCACCCTCGGCGCCACCCAGCTCGACGATCTGCTCCTGCGCCGGGTGCTCTCACATCAACCACTCAGCAGCAGACGCCCGATCATCACTTTCCTGGTCGAGCTGACGAGGGAGCTGGACGAACCCCGTCGTACCACCCTGCTCGCCACGATTACAGAGCTGATCCAGGCGGCGAGGACGCGGCCGGACGTCCCCGACGACCTCTACAGGCCGTCGCCATACGACCCGATCCGCCATCGGGCCGCCTACTCCGCCAACCTCACCCTCCTCCGCGTGCTGCTCGACATGACGCCGGTGAGACCTGCGACAGTCATCGGGAGTCGGCAGCGAGCTGACTGGGAGAGCCATGTCCGGCTCTGGCGCGTCGGACTGGATGAGCCGGCCTGGTTGAGCGTCATCGACTCCATCGGTGCCGCGGTCACGACTGACCTTCAGCTGTGCGCACGGAGCACTGATCACCGCGGGGTCTTCGGCGAAGCTGAGCTGCTCGGAAACCGCGGGCTGATGGCAGACCTCTACTTCAGCGCCCATCGAGCCGGAGCGTACGTCGGGGAGTGGTCAGAGGACGACCTGCACGCCGTGAATATGATCGCGAGCATCGGCGCGGCTCATACCGGAGTGCCCTATCTGGGGCAACTGCTACCGGTTGACCTTGGCCGGTACCTCGAACTGGCCAGGTGTCTGGAGGCGCGTACGAGCAACGGCGCGCTGGCCGTCCACATCCTGAAGCTGCTGTCGCGAGACGCGCAGTACCTGCCGGTCGAGGTGGTCGAAGCCCTCCTCAACGCCGTCCATTCGATGTACTACGCCGACCGTGGTCCTGAACTGGCCGCGGTGGCCGCCGCCCATCCGTCGATCCTGCGGGACAACCCAGCGGTTCGCGAAGCGATCAGAGACGTCAATCTGGCGGACGGAACGACAGTCGTAGCTCTCTTCTGGCTTGCAGCGGCGGCGCACTCAGGCCATGAAAGCGACCTGCTGACCGATCTCTTGGAAGCGGTCGACACCGCGATGGCCGCCGAGCCGGGGCTCAGGTTCCGGGAGAACTACTTCGCTCCTCAATTCCTGACCTATCTACGAAAGGTCCGACCTGCTCACTGGTACACGCCGGAACACACAACCGCCGTGTTCGACGACCTCGGGTCGTCGGTCCTCGCGAGTATCGACCCGGAAGATGTCTTGAACGTCGCCGAGTCATGGCCCACAGAAAGCAATCCCTTCCTTGAGGAGTATCTGACCGGTCGCCGGATCGATCCGGATGACAGGGGAAGCAGCCCCTTGTCCGCCGTGCAAAGGCTCATCGGATACATAAACTGACACCCGGGATCCGTTGGATCCCGGGCTTCAGGTGAGTGCTTAGCTGGCGGCCGCTGTGGCCTTCTTGGGGGCTTCGCCGCCGGACTGGTTTTCTGGGAAGTGGCAGGCTGCTTGGTGGCCGGGGGCCAGCTGGAGCAGCGGTGGTTCTACTGTTTTGCAGATGTCCTGGGCTTTCCAGCAGCGGGTGTGGAAGCGGCAGGCCGGTGGCGGGTTGATCGGGCTGGGGACGTCGCCTTCGAGGCGGATGCGTTCCTGCTTGCCTCTGCGCTTGGTGTCGGGGATCGGTACGGCCGAGAGGAGCGCCACCGTGTACGGGTGCATCGGCTTCTCGTAGAGGCTGATTCGGTCGGCGATCTCGACGATCTTGCCCAGGTACATGACCGCCACCCGGTCCGACACGTGCCGGACCACCGACAGGTCGTGGGCGATCATCACGTACGTGAGGTCGAACTCGTTCTGCAGGTCCTCCAGCAGGTTGACCACCTGGGCCTGGATCGACACGTCGAGCGCGGAGACCGGCTCGTCGGCGACGATCAGCTTCGGTCGCAGGGCGAGCGTGCGGGCGATACCGATGCGCTGCCGCTGGCCGCCGGAGAACTCGTGCGGGTAGCGGTTGTAGTGCTCCGGGCTCAGGCCGACCAGCTCGAGCAGTTCCTGGACGGCCTTCTTCGTGCCGCCCTCCGTCTTCACCTTCTGCAGGTGGAACGGCGCGCCGACGATCTTGCCGACCGTGTGCCGCGGGTTCAGCGAACCGTACGGGTCCTGGAAGATCATCTGGATGTCTTTGCGCAGCGGCCGGATCTTGCCCTCGGACATGTGCGAGATGTCGCGGCCCTCGAAGACGATCTTGCCCGCGGTCGGCTCGAGCAGCCGGGTGAGCAGCCGGCCGGTGGTGGTCTTGCCGCAGCCCGACTCCCCCACCAGCGAGAGCGTCTCGCCCTTCTTGACCGTGAAGTCGAGGCCGTCGACGGCCTGTACCGCGCCGACCTGGCGCTGCAGCAGGCCGCGCCGGATCGGGAAGTGCTTGGTCAGATTCGTCACCTCGAGCAGGTTCTCGCCATCTGCCAGGGCAGGCGTGACCGGTTCGGTTTCAGCAGTAGTCACAGTGGGTCGCTCCGTCACAGCTTCGGCTTGATCTCGGTGTCCCAGATCTCCTGGCGCTTCGCCGGGGTCAGGTGGCAAGCCACCTTGTGCCCGGCGCCGATGTCCAGAAGCTCCGGCCGATCGGTCTCACTTGCACCCTCGTTCAGGGCGGCGTAGTTGCACCGCGGGTTGAACGCACACCCGGACGGCACGTTGATGAGACTGGGCGGCGAGCCCTTGATCGGGATGAGGCGCTCGGTCCGCTCCCGGTCGATCCGCGGCATCGAGCCGAGCAGACCCCAGGTGTAGGGGTGCTGCGGCCGGTCGAAGATGTCCTCGGCCGTGCCGTACTCGATCGCGCGGCCGGCGTACATCACCTGGATGTCGTCGGCGAGCTCGGCGACCACGCCGAGATCGTGGGTGATGATGATGACGGCCGAGTTGAACTCGCGCTGCAGGTCCCGGATCAGGTCCAGGATCTGCGCCTGCACGGTGACGTCGAGCGCCGTGGTCGGCTCGTCGGCGATCAGCAGGTCGGGGTCGCACGACAGCGCCATCGCGATCATCGCGCGCTGCCGCATACCGCCGGAGAACTGGTGCGGGTAGGCGTCGACGCGCTTGTCCGGCTCCGGGATGCCGACCCGGTCGAGCATGTCGATCGCGTGCTTGCGCGCAACGGCCTTGGTGACCTTGTTGTGCACCCGGTAGGCCTCGATGATCTGGTGGCCGACCGTGTAGTACGGGTGCATCGCCGACAGCGGGTCCTGGAAGATCATCGCCATCCGCTTGCCACGCAGTGCCCGGACCTCGTCAGGAGTGGCGTTGACCAGCTCCATCCCGTCCAGCACGATCTCACCGGAGATCCGCGCCGTACCGCGCTTGTGCAGCCCCATCACCGACAGGCTGGTGACGCTCTTGCCGGAGCCGGACTCGCCCACGATGCCGAGCGTCTTGCCCCGGTCGACCGAGAACGACAGACCGTCGACCGACTTGACCAGGCCGTCGTCGGTCGGGAAATGCACCTTGAGATCCCGCACCTGCAGGAACGGTTCGGTAGTCACTTGGCTCGCACCCTCGGGTCGATGACGGCGTACAAGAGGTCCACGATCAGGTTCGCGAACACGATGAAGACGGTCGCGACCAAGACCACACCCATCACCTTCGGCATGTCCTGGTCACTGATCGCGGTGACCGCGTACATGCCCAGACCGTTGATGCTGAACACCTTCTCGGTCAGGATGGCGCCACCGATCAGCAGGCCGAAGTCCAGGCCGAAGATGGTCAGGATCGGGGTCAGCGCGCCGCGAAGCCCGTGCTTGACCACGACATCACGCTCGGCCAGCCCCTTGGCCCGGGCGGTCCGGATGTAGTCCTCGTTCATCGTCTCGAGCATGCCCGCGCGGGTCAGCCGGGCGTACTGCGCGGAGAACAGGAACGCCAGCGTGATCCACGGCAGCAACAGGCCCTGGACCCACTGGATCGGGTTCTGGGTGAGCGGGACGTACGACCCACCACCCTTGAAGATCTGCAACTGGTAGGCGAAGATCGCCAGCGCCATCAGGCCGGTCCAGAAGATCGGCATCGAAACACCGGCGAGGGCGACCGTCATCGCCGCCCGGTCGAAGATCGAGCCCCTCTTCAGGGCCGACAGCACACCCGTACCGATACCGCTGATCAGCCACAGCACCGCGGCACCGATGGCCAGTGAGAAGGTGACCGGTATTCGATCCAGCAGGTCGGGCCAGACCGGCGCCCGGTTGATGAAGGAGTACCCCAGGCAGGGTGCCGGGCAGTGGTCGATCGACGTGCCCATGTCGTAGTCCGCGCCGACGAAGATGCCCTTCGCCCAGTTCCCGTACTGCACCGCGATCGGGTCGGTGAACCCGAGCCGCACCGCCGTCGCGTGCACCGTGTCGGCCGTGGCGGTACGCCCGACGTACCGGGCGGCCATCGTGTCCGGCCCGGCGCCCGCGATCCGCGGCACCAGGAAGAAGATGGCGAACGTGATGATGCTGATGACGAACAGCAGCCCGACTGCGGCGATCAGGCGCCTGATGATGTATGTGACCACGACCGATGGCGCCGGTGGCCGGCCCGGCGGATTCCGCCGGGCCGGCCACCTCTGCCTTCACCTACCTAACAGGTTTGGATGCTGACTTACGGCTTGCCGATGTTCACGTAGTCGTACATGCCGTACTGCGCGTTGACGAAGACGTTCGTCAGGTTCTTGCTGCGCAGCAGCAGGCTCTTGGCCCACACACCCGGGTAGACGACGGCCTGCTCCATCACGAGCTTGTCGATCTGGCCCCAGTAGGCTTCGCGCTTGGTCTTGTCCAGCTCGTTCTGCCCGGCGTCGATCAACTTGTCGACCTCGGGGATCCGGACGCTGGTGTTCGAGGAGCCACCGGTGTCACGGATGACGCGGGAGTCGAAGATCTGCGACTCGAAGCCGAAGCCGTCGTTCCAGTCCGCGCCCCAGCCGTTGACGACCAGACCCAGGTTGTTCTTGACCACGTACGGCGGGTTGCCGGCGTAGGTCGAGAAGTAGTCCTTGCGCGGGTAGCCCTTCGGGGTCAGCTTGATGCCGATCTTGGCCATCTGCTGCTGGAACGCCTCGGCGGCCGCCTTCTCCTTCGGACGCTCGATCCGGTAGGAGATCTGGGTCGAGAAGCCGTTCGGCTGACCACAGGCGACCAGTGCTTCCTTGGCCTTGACCAGGTCGCCCTTGCCGTCCGGCGTCGGGAACACGTCGCTCGCGGCGTAGCCCGGAATGATCGGCGGCATCATGCTGCTGGCCAGGTCGCCACCGGCGAACGCGCCGCCGTAAGCGGTCTGGTAGGCCGTCTTGTCCATCCCGTACATGACCGCCTTGCGGCACTCGATGTTGTCGAACGGCTTCACCGTCGGGTTGATCGAGGTGTACCAGGTCCGCGCCAGGGTCGGGTTGTCGGCCCGCGCCTTCAGGTCCGGGTTGCTCAGTACCCGGCTCTGGCTGGCGGTGGTGACGCCGGTACCGGTGATCGCGATGTCGAGGTCACCGGAGGTGATCCGGTTGTCGATGTCCTCGGCGTTGACGTTCATCGAGACCTGGAAACCGTCCGGCAGCGCCTTGCGGTTCGGGTCGGTGTCCGCACTCCAGTTCGGGTTGCGGACGAGCGTGTAGCTCTTGCCCTCCTGGTAGTCGGAGAACATGTACGGACCCGAGGAGATCACGTGCTCCTTGTACTTCGCGCCGGTGTCCTTGGCAGCCGGGGCCGGAGCACCCTGCGGCGTGGTCAGCACGTAGTCGAAGCCGGAGAACGCCTTCTTCAGGTGGAAGACGATCGTGTAGTCGTCCGGCGTGGAGATCGCCGAGTCGACGTTCATGCCCTTGGACTTGTACGGACCCTTGTAGGCGGCCGGCCAGTCCAACATGTCGTTGAAGTAGGTCGGGCCGTCGGGGTAGATCTCCTTGTCGAACGACCGCTCGACACCGTACTTGACGTCCTGCGCCTTGATCTCGGTGCCGTCCTCGAACTTGACACCCTTGCGCAGCTTGTAGGTCCAGGTCTTGCCCTGGTCCTCGGTCTTGCCCAGGCTCTCGGCCAGGTCGGGGACCACGTTGTCGCTGGTCTTACCGGGACCGATCTCGAACATGGTCAGCGTCCGCACGTAGTTCCGGACCATGTTCCAGTTGCTGCCGTAGTAGGTGTCGGCCGGGTCCATGGAGTCCGGCACGCTCTCGTCGGCCATCTTGATGATGCCGCCCTTCTTGTCAGAAGGGTTGAACACCTTTTCCAGGCCGGCGTTGAATTCCGCCTTGGCCCCAGTGGTTCCTCCGCTCGAGGTGTCGTCGGAGCCGCCGCCACAGGCCGAAAGGCCGAGGGCGAGTACTGCTGCCGCGGCGATCGCCGTTCGCAGTCGTCTGGTGTTCATCGTTTCCGATCCACCCCTTCTTCCATCTTCTACTCAGCCTCGGCGAGACTGCCGGGAGCTAATTGGTCGTTCGGTCGGTGCGTCTGGTTCAGCGGGAGCGCGGGTCGAGCGCGTCGCGCAGCCCGTCGCCGAACAGGTTGAAAGCCAGCACGGTGATGAAGATCGCCATCCCGGGCCAGAACATGAAGAACGGCATCGTGTAGTACGCCACGGCCTCGGACAGCATGCCGCCCCAGGTGGCCAGCGGCGCGTTCACGCCGACGCCGAGGAACGACAGCGCCGCCTCGAACAAGATGTTGGTCGGGATGATCAGCGTCGAGTAGACGAGGATCGGGCCGATCAGGTTCGGTAGCAGCTCGGTGAACAGGATGTACGGCCGGCGCGCGCCCAGGCTGCGGGCCGCGTCGACGAACTCGCGTTCGCGCAGCGACAGCGTCTGGCCGCGGACGATCCGGCCGATGTACGGCCAGTTGAAGAAGCCGACCAGGAAGATCAGCAAGGCGATCCGCAGCGCGTTGCCCTTCAGGCCGAAGGCCTCGTCCGGCATCACACCGGCCAGCGCGAGCGCGAAGACGATCAGCGGGAAGGCCAGGAACATGTCCATCAGCCGGCTGATCAGCGCATCCACCCAGCCGCCGAAGAAGCCGGCGATGATGCCCATCGTGGTACCGATCGCCACCGACAGCAGGGTGGCCAGGAACGCGATCAGCAGCGACACCCGGGCGCCGTAGACGACCCGGGAGAAGATGTCGCGGCCCTTCTCCGGCTCGATCCCCATCGGGTGCTCCCAGGAGATACCGCCGAACTTGCCGAGCGGGGCCAGCGTGCCGCCCTTGGTGTCGATCAGGTCCTGGTGGTACAGGTTCGGCGACTGACCGATCGCCTTGCAGATCAGCGGCGCGAAGATCGCCACCAGCATCAGCAGGATCACCACGACGGCTCCGGCCAGCGCGACCTTGTCGCGCTTCAGCCGGGTCCAGGCGATCTGGCCGAGCGAGCGCCCCTCGATCTTGCCGGCGCCCTTGAGGACGGCCTCAGGATCTGCGGCCATCGAACCGGGCTCGACCTCGAGTGGTGTCGTCACGCGTCGTGTTCCCCTGCCTGTGTCAATGGATCCCAGTCGCGGAATCCAGGTGGCTGCCGCCTTAACCTGCCGTCATTACTCGCCGGAGTCAAACGCCGAAAGTGCTGCGTTGCCCGATCGTGATGAGTAGGAAATCGTCCCGTATCGTGGGACAACACGCAGTACAGCATGCACCTACTGAGGGTCGCGGGCGACTTCTTGGCAACACACTGTCACTGACACCGGCGGGCCAGCCCACGCCTCGCCGCCGGGCTACTTGCGTAACGGCGCGAAGTAGATGAAAGACAGCGGATCGAGCGTCTTGTCGACGTTCTCGACCCCCTTGCCCGCGACCACCGTCAGCCGGCCCTGCCAACTGGGGATCACCGGAGCCTCCTGGGCCAGCAGATTCTGCAGGTCGGTCAGTGACGCTTCGCGTTCGAGCTGATTCTGCTCGGCGATCTCGGTGTCCATCAGCCGGTTCGCCGCCGAGTTGCGCCAGCCGTTCTGGAACAGACCGCCATCGCGGACGAAGGGCTGCAGATAGTCACCGCTGTCCAGGTAGTCCGGGAAGAGACCCGCGTAGTAGAGGTCGTAAGCCCCGGCCTCCGCCAACTGCTGGTACTTCGGCCAGTCCGCGCTGCGCAGAACCACCTTGAACAGCCCCGAGGCCTCCAGTTGCCGCTTCAGCTCCAGCACCTCGGCCTTCGCGCCCGCACCGTACTGGACCGGCGTCCAGCCGACGTTCAGCGTCACCGGTGTGATGATCCCGGCCGCGCGCAGGATCGCCGCCGCGGCCGTCTTGTTCGGATCCTTGTACTGCGTCCGGAACGCGTCCACCTGCCCGGAGAACCCGGGTGGCACCACGGAGTACAGCGGCGTCACGTGATCGTCGTACGCCTTCTTCGCGATGGCCGGCCGGTCGATGAGCTGAGCCACGGCCTGCCGCACCGCGGGCTTGCGCGAGACGAGCGACCCCATGTGGAAGGCGAAGAACCGGATCTCGGCCGAACCGCCCTCGACCACCTGCAGCTCGCCGCCGGCCCGCAGCTTGGCCAGCGTCCCCGGCCCGAACCCGTGCACCCCGACGTCGGCCTTGCCGCTGGTCAGCGCCTGCGTCAGCGACGCCGCGTCGGGCAGCAGGCTGACCTCGACGGTGTCGTTCTGGGCCGCGCGTGGTCCGCGGTAGCCCTTGAACTTTCCGAGCACCGCCGACGATCCGGCCTGGTACGACTTCAGCTGATAGGACCCACTGCCCATCGCGTTGTCACTGAGCAGCTTGTTCGCCGGATAGAACTGCTCGTCGACGATCGACGCGGCCGTGGTGGTCAGCAGATAGGGCAGCCGCGCGTCCGGCTTCTTCAGCGTGAAGACCGCAGTCAGCTTGTCCGGCGTGGTCACCGAGGCCAGCGACGTGAACAGGCCGGCCGGGCCACCCGGCGTTTTCAGCCGGAGCATCCGGTCGAAGCTGAACTTCACGTCCGAGGAGGTGAGCTCGTGCCCGTTCGGGAAGGTCAGCTCGTTCTTCAGGCTGCAGGTGTACGTCGTCGGCGCGTCGTACTGGCAGTCGGCGGCGTCCGGCACCGGCGTCGGCTTGCCGGGCAGGATCGTCAGCAGCGTCTGGAACAGGTTGGCTTGCAGCGTGCGGGAGCCGATCTCGTACGGTCCGGCCGGGTCGAGCGAGCTGACCGAGTCGGCCGTCGCGACCTTGATGACCATTTCCTTCGGCGTCGCGCCACCTTGGTTCGGGTGGTCGCCGTTCGGCTTGCCGCAGGCGGCGAGCGAACCCGCCAGCAGGCCGGCCGCCGCCAGCCACACGGCACGACGATTCAGCACAGTCACCATCTCGACCTCACCCCCATCAGCACTTGAAGAAGGTAGCTCCTCAGCGGAGCAAGTCGCGCAGCGCATCCGGGCTGAGTGATTCCAGTGACTCCAGCACCAGCCGGCGCGGCGCCTCCGGGATCGTCACCCACTGCGGCACGGCGACCACGAAAGCACCCGCCGCGGTACCGGAGCGGGTACCGCCCGGCGAGTCCTCGATCACCACGCAGTCGGCGGGATCGACACCGAGCTCGGCGGCGGCCGTCAGGTACGGCTCCGGATGCGGTTTGCCGTTGCGGACCTCGTCGCCGGCCACGATCACGTCGAACAGATCCGGCGGCAGGTGCGACAGCACGGTCTCGATCATCAGCCGGTACGACGCCGACACGAGCGCGCACGGAATGCCGGCCGCTTTCAGCCCGGTCAGCAGCTCGAGCGCGCCGGGACGAAGGACGACGCCTTCTTTCAGCGTGCGGACCACCTCGCCGTAGATCCGCTCGGCCAGCTCGTCGGACTCGATCGTGCCGGCGGGCAGTTGCGCCATCCACACCTTCAGCGCATCGGCGAGGTCGCTGCCGACCAGCGTCATGCTGTCCTCGGCCGTCCAGGTCGCACCCAGCTCGGCGAGCACGGCGATCTGGACCCGCACCCAGACGGGCTCCGAGTCGACCAACGTGCCATCCATGTCCCAGAGCACCGCTTGGAGGGTCATGGGCTTGATCCTACGGACCGCGTCCGACACCCTTTCCGCTGGCTGTGAAACGCGCGCCGCCGGGCGCGCGTTGCACGTAGGCTGGGCAGTCCGGCTGCGCACATCACGGGCACATGATGGGCAGAACAGATGAAGTCGGCAGGGCACATCGGCAGGGCACAACAGACGACTAGGACGGGGGATGGCGAGTGGCAGATCTCGCGAACCTGAGGGATCCGGTCGTGATCGCCGCGTTCGAAGGCTGGAACGACGCGGCCGAGGCGGCCACCGGAGCGGTCGATCATCTGATCGAGGAGTGGGACGCCGAGCTCGTCCTCGCGATCGACCCCGAGGACTACTACGACTTCCAGGTGAAGCGGCCCGAGGTCGAGTTCGACGACGAGGGCGTCCGGCGGCTGACCTGGCCGACCACCCGGATCTACCTGGCGCGTCCGGACGACACCGGCCGCGACGTACTGCTGATCCGCGGCATCGAGCCGAATATGCGCTGGCGCGGCTTCTGCCGCGAACTACTCGAAGTGGTCGACGAGTCGAACGCGCAGCTGATCGTCGTTCTCGGCGCACTGCTGGCCGACTCGCCGCACACGCGGCCGATCCCGGTCACCGCGTCGTCGTCCGACCCCGAACTGACCGCGTCGTGGAGCCTCGAGCCGTCGAGCTACGAGGGCCCGACCGGTATCACCGGCGTCTTCGCCGACCTGTGCACCAGCCTCGGCGTACCGGCCGTGTCGATCTGGTCGGCGATCCCGCACTACATCGCGGGGACGCCGTGCCCGAAGGCGTCGCTGGCCCTGCTCAGCAAGATCGAGGCGTTGCTGGACCTGCCGATCCCCGAGGGCGACCTGCCCGAGCTGGCGCGCGCCTGGCAGCGCGGCGCGGACGAGCTGAGCGAAGAGGATCCGGAGGTCGCGGAGTACGTCGCGTCCCTCGAGGAGCAGCGCGACACCACCGACCTGCCCGAGGCCAGTGGGGACGCGATCGCCGCCGAGTTCGAGCGCTACCTGCGCCGGCGCAACACGGACCGGCCCGAATAGCCGCGCCTTCAAGAGACTGTACTGAGGAGTAGCCTCTTCGCTTCAAGCGTTCTATTGTCGTCCGGGACGCTGGCAAACGGGGAGTTGGCATGCGCAAGGTACGCGCGGACGAGCGCGGTGGCGGGTCGATCGGGGCACTGGCCGTGCTCCTGGTACTCGGCGCCGTCGCGGTCGTCGGCATCCTCGGCAACCGCAAGCACGCCGAGGCCGCCGTCGACCTCACCGCGCTGAAGGGCTCGTCGACGCAGACCACCATCACCACCGCGCCGCTCGACCCCGAGCCGTTCGCCCTGACCGGCGGTCTGGTCGTGCACCCGCGCACCCAGACCGCCCTGTACTCCGCGCCGGATGCGGAACCGTTCGCCAAGATCGGACCGACCCAGTTCGGGCCGACCTGGTTGCCCGTCGTCGAGCAATCCGACGGCTGGCTGCGGGTGCTGCTGCCGTCGAAACCGAACCGCTCGACGGGCTGGATGCGCGATGAGGACCTGGATCGCGCGTCCTCGTCGTACCTGATCCGGGTGCACACCGGATCGCGGACGATCGAGCTGTTCGAGCAAGGCAAGAGCCTGGGCAGCTGGAAGGCCGGTGTCGGCGCGAAGAAGACGCCGACGCCACCCGGACGCACCTTCCTGCTCGGCTCCATCGTCGACACCAAGCGGTCCGCGTCGCCGATCGTGCTGCCGTTGGGTGCACACAGTCCCACTCTCGACACGTTCGGTGGCGGTCCTGGTACGGTCGCGATTCACGGCTGGCCTAGCCCGGACGTGTTCGGGGCGGCGATCAGCGCCGGTTGCGTCCGGGTGCCGAAGACCGCTCTCGGCAAGCTCCAGCAGGTTCCGCTCGGGACCCTCGTCCTGATCGACAGCAAGTAGACGCCTTCGGAAAGTGGGGATCTCGATGCGACGACAGCTGGTACCGACCATCACGACGTTCGCGGCCGTGACCGGTGTCGTGGCGTTCACGCTCGTCGCCAGTGCCCCGGTGGGCAACGCGGCCGCGCGGGCATCCTCGGCGTACGCGATCAGCGCCGAAGGACAGGTGCCGGTCGCGAGGACGCCGTACGCGGAGTCCCTCGACGGCAAGCGGCACAGCACCTCCGCGCTCGAACTGCCGAAGAACCCACTGATCTCCGTGCGCGCCGGGACGGCGACGGCGGGCAACGACGCCGCCTCGGTCGAGCTGTTCGACATCACCATCGGGCCGGACATCCTCAGCCAGATCAAGCTGCCGCCTGACCTGAAGAAGAGCTGCGACACGCTGCCCGCGACCGGCGCCGACGACCTGCCGATCCCGAAGCTGCCGCTGCCCGACCTCGGCATCCCGCTGCCGGACCTCAGCACGATCGACCTGCCGGTCAAGAACCTGCCGGACCTGTGCAAGCTGCTGCTCACACCGCCGAGTTCGCTGCTCGGCATCGAGGGCGTCAACGTCTGGTGCTCCGGTGACACCGGCGGCGTCGACATCGGCGCACTGACCCTGCTGGGCCAGCGGATCGCAGTACCGACCGTGAAGAAGAGTGCGACGATCCCGGCCGCTCCCCTGGCGACGATCACCGTCAACGAGCAGGCCAAGCACTCGGACGGCTCCTTCACCATCACCGGCCTGACGATCAACCTCGGCGGCGGCACCGAAGTAATCCGCCTGGCCTCGGCAACCTGCGCCAAACCCGCAGCCAAGCCAACCCCGAAGCCGACCCGCCCGACCACCACGCTGCCGGCCCCGCCCGCCGACCAAGCCCCCGCCGCCCCGGTCCCAACCCCCGTCAAAACCCACCACCCGGTCACCGGCTGACCCACGCCACCATGGGGCAAGCCCACCAGATCTGGGCCTGCCCGGCGCTGCTGCGGCAGTAGGGCGTACGGGCTAGAGCTGGATGCCGAGTAGTGCGTCGACGGCCTGGGCCACCAGGGCAGAAGCCGCCGGGTCGTCGCCGTTCGTTTCGGCCCAGAGGTCGACTGCGGCGAGTGCCGATGCCGTGTCCAGGTCGTTCGTCAGAGCGGCGCGCACCGCATCGACCGCTGCGGCGCCATCGGGCCCAGTCCCCCGGCCGATCGCGCCTCGCCAGACGTCCAGCCGCTCCTGCGCCGCCGACAAGTCGGTGTCGGTCCAGAACCAGTCGGTGCGGTAGTGATGTGCCAACAGCGCAAGCCGGATCGCCATCGGGTCGGTACCGGCCAGTCGCTCCTTGGAGACGAGCACCAGGTTGCCCTTGGACTTGGACATCTTCTCGCCGTCCAGCCCGACCATCGCCTGGTGCACGTAGGCCCGCGCGAACGGGTGCTCGCCGGTCGCCACCTGCGCGCCACTGGCCGACATCTCGTGGTGCGGGAAGATCAGGTCGCTGCCGCCACCCTGCACGTCGAAAGTCATCCCGAGGTGCTTCAGCGCGATCGCCGAGCACTCCACGTGCCAGCCCGGCCGGCCCCGCCCGAACGGCGACTCCCAGGCCGGCTCGCCCGGCCGCTCGGCCCGCCAGAGCAGGCTGTCCAGCGGGTCGCGCTTGCCCTCTCGATCCGGGTCGCCACCACGCTCCGCGAACAGCGCGCGCATCGTCTCGACGGTGTAGCCGGACACGCCACCGAACGCCGGGTCGGCCTTCACAGCGAAGTACAGGTCGTCGTCGACGGAGTACACCGCGCCGGCCCGCTGGAGGTCCTCGATCGCGCTCGTGACCAGGTCGATCGACTCGACCACGCCGATGTAGTTCTGCGGCGGGATCACCCGCAGCGCGGTCATGTCGTCGCGGAACAACTGGATCTCGGTCTGCGCCAGATCGGTCCAGTCGACCCCGGTCGCGGTCGCACGCTCGAGCAGTGGGTCGTCCACGTCGGTGATGTTCTGCGTGTAGTGCACGTCGTACCCGGCGTCACGCCACAGCCGGTTGATCAGGTCGAATGTGACGTACGTCGCAGCGTGCCCCATATGGGTCGCGTCGTACGGCGTGATCCCGCACACGTAGATCCGCGCCACCCCGTCGCTGTCCGGCGGCACCTCCACCGGCCCCGCCGAAGCGGTGTCGTAGAGGCGAAGACGCCGGGCCGGCCCGGGTACGACCGGGATTTCTGGTTTCGTCCACGCCTGCATAGGACGGAGCCTATCTAGTCAGCGAATTCGCGACACGACCTGGCTCACTCCCCGATCCGGCGCGCAATTCCGGCCGATCTGCGCTATGGCCGCTGCCAAGCTCGTGCGACGTACTCGGCGAAGCTGGTCGCGGGCCGGTTCAACAGCTTCGCCACGGTGTCGGTGGGCTCGGTGATGAGGCCCGCCCGCATCACCTCGAACAGCGCCCCCAGCTCCTCCGCGACCTCGGCCGGATAGCCCTCGGCGAGCAACCCCGCCTCGTACTCCGTGGCGGGCACCTCGACATACTCGATCGGCCGCCCGCTCGCCACCGACATCATCCGGACAGCCTCGGCGAAGGTGAGCGAATCCGGCCCGGTCAGTTCGTACACCTGACCGAAGTGCCCGACCCCGGTCAGCGCGACGGCAGCCACCTCGACGACATCCTGAGCGTCGATGAACGGCTCCCCCATCGCCCCGATCGGCAACGCCAGCCGCCCCGCCAGCAACGGCTCACGCCACGTGTACTCGTCGAAGTTCTGGTTGAAGTTGTTCGACCGCAGGATCGTCCACCCCACCCCGGACGCCGCCACCACCCGCTCGGCCGCCAGCATCCCGTGCCCGAACCGCCCGCCGGCCTGGTCGAGCTTCCGCCCGGACAGCACGACGAACCGCTCCACCCCGGCCCGCACAGCCTGCTCCACGAACGCCTCGATCGGCGCCGGATCGTCCGGCGCCACGAGATACACCACCCGTACTCCGGCCAGCACCGCCGCCCACGTCGCCGGCTCGTCCCAGTCGAACCGTACTTCCCCCGACCGCGAGGCCGCCCGTACTTCGTTGCCATCGGCCCGTAAATGCTGGACCAGCCGCCGGCCGGTCTTCCCTGTCGCTGCAAGCACCAGAATCGTCATACCCACAACCCAACCGCGCAGCAGGCCGGCAAACCATGTGTGAGATCACCGGCCACCTGTCCATTGGTCCCACCGTCTAGCTTTGGGCACATGGATCCCCTCGACGAGCTCCTGTACGCCGTCCGCGCGAACGGCGCCGTCCTCGGTACGCCGGCCCTGGCCGCGGGCTCGGCGCTGCGCTTCATCGACGCGCCCGCCCTCACCCTGTGCGCACCCCTGCGCGGCGAAGGCTGGCTCACCGTCGACGGTGAGGCCGTACCCGTGAAGCCCGGTGAGACCGCGGTCGTCCGTGGTCCAGCCCCCTTCGTCTTCAGCACCGATCTCAGTACGGCCGCCGAGCCGATCGACGTCAGCTGCGACGGCACCATCGGGGCCGAGACGATCGGGGCGGAGTCAGCCGGCGGTACCGTGCTGCTCGCCGGCGCCTACTACGTCCGGCAAGAGATGCCCCGCCGCCTGCTCAACGCGCTGCCCGCGGTGATGGTCGTCGCCGAGGACCAGGACTGCACCCCACTGCGCGACTACATCGAGGCGAGCCTCGCGACCGGCAAGCTCGGCCGGCAGGTCAGCCTCGATCGGCTGCTGGACTGGCTGATGGTCTGCACCCTGCGCGACTGGTTCGACCTCAACTCGCCCCGCTGGCACGCCGCCCTCAGCGACGCCACGATCGGCCCGGTGCTC
The DNA here is from genome assembly GCF_010548305.1 of Streptomyces sp. SID13031. Lineage (GTDB taxonomy): Bacteria > Actinomycetota > Actinomycetes > Propionibacteriales > Kribbellaceae > Kribbella. The sequence continues at coordinate 866,861 of NZ_JAAGLV010000001.1, read as the reverse complement.
CAGGCGATGCACCGGTCCCCCGCCGACCCGTGGACGCTCGCCTCGCTCGCCGAGGTCGCCAGCGTCTCCCGGACCACGCTGGCCAGGCGCTTCACCGACCTCACCGGCGAGAGCCCGCTCGGCTATCTCACCGACCTGCGGATGACCCTGGCCGCCGACCTGCTCGCCGAGCCGGGTGCCTCGGTCGGCGCCGTCGCCCGCCGGATCGGGTACGCCGACGCCTTCAGCTTCAGCGCCGCCTTCAAACGCGAACGCGGCGTCAGCCCGAGCAACCTGAGCCAACCCGCAACCGTCTAGCCAAGCCGGTCAGGCCCGGGCTCCGGGCAGGGCCGTCGAGGGCTAGAAAGCCGGCCAGGGGATCGCGGGCCAGTCGTCGCTGGGCAGGGGGAAGTTGCCCGTCTTCAGCATCGTCGCGCAGCGCTCACGCGTCGTGGTCAGCTCGACGGCCGTGATCAACTCGGCCAGCTCCGCGCCGAGCTGACCAGCCAGCCCGTCGGCGAGCTTCCGCACGTCCTCGAGCAGCTCCGGTGGTACCGGCTTGCCCGCCCAGCCCCACAGGACCGTACGGAGCTTGTCGTCGGCGTTGAAGGTGACGCCGTGGTCGACGCCGAACACCCGCCCGTCGCCCGGGTCGAGGACGTGCCCGCCCTTGCGGTCGGCATTGTTGACCACGGCATCGAACACGGCCATCCGCTGCAGCGGGAGATTGTCCGCGTGGACCAGTGTCACCGGCTTGTGCCGGCCGTCCAGCGCATCCAGTACGCCGACCCAGCCCTTCGGCACCCGGCCCTGCGGAACGATGTCGACCAACTCGGTCTTGCCCGGTGGCAGCTCGACCTCGTCGATCCACAGCTGCACCATGCCGATGCCGAGCGGCCCGTCGCGGAGCAGCGTCGGCGGTACGACGCTCCAGCCGAGCGCCTCCGACACGACGAACGCCGCGTACTCACGCTCGGCCAGCGTGCCGTCCGGGAAGTCCCACAGCGGGCGCTCGCCCTCGACCGGCTTGTAGACGACGGTCGCCGACTCGCCGTCGAGGCTGACGGTGCCCTGGAAGGTTCCGTTGGACGCAGCCACCAGCCTGCCGAGCAGGGACAGCTCGCCGCGCGCGAGCAGGTCCGGGTCGATCATTCGCGGACGTGCCTGCGGTAGCCGTTGGCGCGCGGGCAGATATGCCCCTCCGGATTGATCGGGCGGCCGCAGAACGGGCAGCTCGGCCGGCCGGACGAGACCAGCGCGACCGCCCGGCGCGCGAATGCGCGGGCCTGCTCCTCGCTGATCCGGACGACGAACACCTCGGCGTCGTCGGACTCCAGCGCCGCCGCCACCGGGTCGGTCTCCTCCAGCTCGACCTGCTCGCCGGCCACCACCGCGAAGACCTCGATCACCACCTTCTCGGCGTCGGCCTCCCAGGCCAGCGTCATCGTGCCGGCCCGGAACTCCTCCTCGATCGGCTGCTCCAGCGGGTCGGTGTCGTCGACCGAGACCGGCCCGGCCGGCTCCCGGTCGAACCGCCGCGCGACCTCGTCCAGCATCACGTCCAGCCGCTCCGCGAGCGCCATCACCTGTTCCTTCTCACAGGCCACCGAGGTCAGCCGGATCCCCGCCCTGGCCTGCAGGAAAAAGGTCCGGGCACCGGGTTCACCGACGGTACCGGCGACGAACCGGTCCGGATCGTCATACGAATGCACTACGCGCGCCATACCGAAACCCTATTACCGTCCGCCGACGACGGCGTCGGAGGACTGCACTGCGGACTTCCTGGCGCGGCCCTTCGCCTTCTCCGGAGGCTTGGGGACGAGCGAGGTGAGCTCGCTGCCGGAGTCGTTCAGGCGGACCAGGAACGGCCGGGTCCTGGTGTAGGTGATGATCGTGGTCGAGGCGGTGTCGACGACGATCCGCTGGAAGCTGTCCAGATGCTGGCCGAGCGCGTCCGACACGATCGCCTTGATCACGTCACCGTGCGACACGGCCACCCAGACCGCGTTCTCACCGTGCGAGACGGCCAGCGCCGCGTCGTGGGCGCGGATCGCGTCCACCGCGCGCTGCTGCATCCCGCGCATCGACTCGCCACTCGGGAACGTGACACCCGACGGGTGCTGCTGGACGACCGCCCAGAGCGGGTCCTTCGCCAGCGTCGCGATCTTCTGCCCGGTCCAGTCGCCGTACCCGCACTCGGTCAGCCGCCGGTCCGTTGCCGGACGCAACGCTGGATGGTGCTTCGCGATCGCCGCCGCGGTCTGCTTGCAGCGGTCCAGGGGCGAGGTGATGATCGCGGCCAGCGGCAGGCCGGCGAGCCGTTCGGCCACCGCGGCGGCCTGCTGAACGCCGGCCTCGTCGAGCTTCACCCCTGGCGTCCGCCCGGCCAGTACGCCGGATGTGTTGGCACTGCTGCGTCCGTGCCGGACCAGAATCACCGTGGGCATAAACCGCACGTTATCCGGTCGGGCAAGTCACCGATGCCATGATGTGACCGTGATCGTGGATTGCGGGGTCTATTCCGAGGGCGAGCGGCACGACCTGCCCAAGGACCCGGAGTCCGTGGCGCAGGCGATCGACGACAACGGCGAGGCGTTCGGCTGGGTCGGGCTGTACGAACCGACCGAGGCCGAGCTGGGCCGGGTCCAGCGCCTCTTCGGCCTGCACCCGCTCGCCGTCGAGGACGCGCTCGAACCGCACCAGCGCCCCAAGGTCGAGCGCTACGACGACGCGTTCGTGATGGTCCTTCGCACGCTCTGGTACGTCGACGCCGAGGACGCCGTCGAGACCGGCCAGGTCAGCATCTTCGTCGGCCCGCGGTACGTCGTCACCGTCCGGCACGGCGAGGGCGTCCCACTGACCACCGCCCGGCAGGACCTCGAGCAGCGCGCCTCGGTCCTCGGCCACGGCCCGGCCGCGGTCCTCTGGGCGATCTGCGACTCTGTCGTGGACGGTTACGAGACGGTCGCCGAGGCCGTCGAGGTGGACGTCGACGAAGTGGAGACCTCGGTCTTCTCGTCCGGCCGCACCAGTGACGCGGCCCGGATCTACACCCTGAAGCGCGAGGTGCTGGAGATGCGCCGGGCGATCGGCCCGCTGAAGGAGCCGATCGAGGCGTTCGCGCACGGCGCCGTACCGGGGATCAGCCACGAGGCGGCGCCATTCTTCCGCGACGTCGCCGACCACGTGATCCGGGTCGCCGACCAGACCGAGGCGCTCGACACCCTGCTCAGCTCGGCGCTGAACGCGCACCTGGCCCGCGTCTCGGTCCAGCAGAACGACGACATGCGCCGGATCTCCGCCTGGGTCGCGATCGCCGTCGCCCCGACGATGATCGCCGGCATCTACGGGATGAACTTCGACAACATGCCCGAACTGCACTGGTACTACGGCTACTTCGCCGTCCTCGCCCTGATGCTCGTCACCTGCACCGCCATGTACGGCGGCTTCCGCAAGGCGGGCTGGCTCTGATCGTGGTTGACCTGTAACGACCCCCATCCTGGCGGACATGGGGCAGGTATGACGACAACGCCGAGCCGGCCGATGATCCGTGCCGTGTCGCCCGACGAGCTGCGGTTCCGTGAGATCTTCGACGGCAACTTCCGCGCCCTGCTGGGGTACGCGCTCCGCCGTACCGGCTCGGCCGAGGACGCCGCCGCCGGGCTCTCCTCCCCAGGAGAGCCCGGTACTGCGTTGTGCCGGGGTACTGCGTTGTGCGGGGCTCAGGTTGCGGTGATCGTGCTGGTGGCCAGCAGGATCAGAATCACGACGCCGAGCAGGACCCGGTAGAAGGCGAAGATCGAGGTCGAGTGCTTGGCCACGAAGCGGATCAGCCAGGCGACCGAGGCGTAGCCGACGATGAAGCTGACCACCGTGCCGACCAGGAGCGGTACGACGCCGATGTGACCGCTGAGCGCATCCTTCAGCTCGAACACGGCCGCGCCGACGAGGGCCGGGATGCCGAGCAGGAACGCCATCCGGGTGGAGGCGACCCGGTCGAGGCCGCGGAACAAGCCGGCCGTGATGGTCGCGCCGGAGCGGGACACGCCCGGAACCAGCGCCAGGCACTGGATCAGGCCCATCACGATCGCGTCGATCAGGGTGATCCTGGTCAGCGGCCGCGCTTTGCTGCCCAGTTTCTCGGCCGCGACCATGAAGAACGACCAGACGATCAGCGAGCCCGCGACCCACCACATGCTGCGCAGCGGGCCGGAGATGATGTCCCTGGCCAGGAACCCGATGATGCAGATCGGCAGCGAGCCGACGATCACGAACCAGCCCATCCGGTGGTCGAACTCACCGCGGTGCTCGGGGTGGCGCAGCCCGCGGAACCAGGCGACGGCGTACCGGCTGATGTCCTTCCACATGTACAGCACGACGGCCGCGATCGCGCCGAACTGGATCACCGCGGTGAACGCGGTGACCGCCGGGTCGTCGATCTTCTGGCCGAGCAGCTTCGCGGCGATGGTCAGGTGGCCCGTGCTGGACACGGGCAGGAATTCGGTCAGACCCTCGACGATGCCGAGGATGATGGCGTCCCAGATCGTCATCGGTGCTCAGTCACCGATCCCGGCGAGATCGAGGGCCTCGGCGACCGTGCGCAGCGTGGCGATCCGCTGCTCGACGGTCGGCTCGAACGGGGTCAGCGCGACCGTCGTCGTACCGGCTTCGGCGTACGCCGTGAGCTTCTCGGCGATCCGCTCCTTGCCACCGAGCAGCGAGATCGAGTCGATGAAGCCCTGCGGGACGGCGGCCATCGCCTCCCGGTGCTTCTTGGCCAGGTACAGGTCCTGGATGTCCTTCGCCTCCTTCTCGTAGCCCATCCGGACCGCGAGGGCGTTGTAGAAGTTCTTCTCCCGGCTGCCCATCCCGCCGATGTAGAGGGCGGTGTAGCCGCGGATCGGCTCGGCGGCCGCCTCGAGGTCGTCCCCGACCACGACCGGGACCGACGCCACCACGTCGAAGCCGTCAAGGCCCAGGTCGGGCTGACGGGCCGCGCGGCCCGCCTTGATGTGGTTCAACTGCTCTCCCAGATACGAGGGGTCGTTCAGGATGCCGAGCCAGCCGTCGGCGATCTCGCCGGCCAGCTCGAGGTTCTTCGGGCCGACCGCGGCCAGGTAGATCGGGACGTGGTCGCGGACCGGCCGGATGGACAGCTTGAGCGGTTTGCCGGGGCCGTCGGGCAGCGGCAGGGTGAAGTGTTCACCCTCGAACACCACCGTCTCCCGGCGCATCGCCGAGTTCACGATCGCGACGTACTCCCGGGTGCGGGTCAGTGGTTTGGCGAACCGGACGCCGTGCCAGCCCTCCGACACCTGCGGCCCGGAAACGCCGAGGCCTAGCCGGAACCGGCCGTTCGACAGCCGGTCGAGGGTGGCCGCGGTCATCGCCGTCATCGCCGGGGTCCGGGCCGGGATCTGGAACACCGCCGCCCCGACGTCGATGGTCGAGGTCTGGGCGGCGATCCAGCTGAGCAGCGTGGCGGCGTCCGAGCCGTACGCCTCCGCGGCCCAGGTGACCGAGAATCCGAGCGCCTCGGCCTCCTTCACCAGCCTCAGATGATCGAGGTGGTCGTCGCCACCGAAGACGAAGCCGATGTTGAGTCCGAGTCGCATGACAGGCGAGCCTAACGAGCCCTTGTCGGTGACCCGCAATAGGCTCGGCACATGCAGCAGCGCTATCTCGGTCACAGTGGCCTCACGGTGAGCAGGCTCGGCCTGGGCACCATGTCCTGGGGGCGCGACACCGACGAGCACGAGGCCCGGGAGCAGTTGGCCGCTTTCGTGGCCGCCGGTGGCACCCTGGTCGACACCGCGGCGGCGTACGGCGACGGCGACAGCGAGCGGCTGATCGGGTCGCTGCTCGGCGACGTGGTCGACCGCGACGACCTGGTGATCGCGACCAAGGCCGGCTTCAGCGTCCGGCGCGGCGAGCGGATCACGGACACCTCGCGCGGCGCGTTGCTGCGCGATCTGGAGGGGTCGCTACGGCGGCTGAACGTCGATCACATCGACCTCTGGCAGCTCCACACCTGGTCCGACGACGTGCCGCTCGAGGAGACGCTGTCGGCGCTCGACCACGCGGTGAACTCGGGCAAGGTCCGGTATGTCGGCGTCTCCAACTACGCCGGCTGGAAGTCCGCTCGGGCGGTCACCTGGCAGCAGGCGTGGCCGGGGCGCGCGGTGCCAGTGTCGAACCAGGTCGAGTACTCGCTGCTCGCCCGAGACGCCGAGGCGGATGCGATCCGGGCTGCCGGTGGGCTCGGCATCGGAGTACTGGCCTGGTCGCCGCTTGGGCGGGGTGTGTTGACTGGGAAGTACCGGACCGGCATTCCCGCTGACTCGCGCGCGGCGTCTCAGCATCTGTCCAGATTCGTCGACCCCTATCTCGACGGGCGAGGTTCGGGCATCGTGGAAGCGGTCGCCCGTGCCGCAGACGGACTGGGCTGGACCCCGCTCGAGGTGGCGCTCACCTGGGTCAGGGACCGGCCCGGGGTGACCGCGGCGATCGTCGGAGCCCGGACGGCGATGCAGCTGAAGTCGGTACTGGGCGTGGAGGAACTCACCCTGCCGCCGGCCATCGTGGCGGCGCTGGAGGATGTTTCGTGAGGTAGTGCTTGTTCCGGAAAGTTCGGAGGTGCGGATGGCCGAATACGAGTTGCAGCAGTTCGAGGTGTCGAGGACGGAGACGCGCGGGGCTGTGCGGCGGCTGCTCACGGAGCACGCCGAGTACGGCGGTTGGGAGCTCGCGCGGCTGAGGCGCTATCCCGACGGCACCCGCCGGGTCTGGCTCCGCCGCCGCGTCATCAAGGTGATGCGGACGTTCTAGCGGTCGCGCTCAGAGGTCGCGCCTGACCCAGACGCTCGGTTCGACGTACACCGCATGGTTGTGTTCGACGTCACAGTGCACGCGCCGAGGCTGGTCCGCGCCGCCAGTACGCCGAGAGCCACTGACGCTGTCAGCGCGCCTGAGCCGATCAGCGTGTGCTCGGCGCCGGCCATCGCGATCACCGGTCCTCCGACCAGCAGACCGGCCGCGCTCCCCGCGTTCACGACCACGCTCTGACCCGAGAGCAACGCGCGCCGCTCGGCTCCCACCGACGATCTCGTGATGACCGCCGAGATCGCCGCGATCCCCAGCACCAGCGTCATACCGGAGAACGCGGCCAGGGCGGCGATCGCGACCGGCGTCGTCCAGATCCCCATCCCGATCCAGCAAAGCCCCATCAGCGTCCAGGAGAGCCCTGCCAACGGCGCCGCAGAGACCCGGCGGACGACCGCCATGGACGCGATCGTGCCAACCAACGATCCGAGCCCGTAGCCCGACATCCCGGCCGCGAGGTACACCCCCGGCTGCCCCCGCTCGGCACCGAGCACCGACAACCCCAGCGGAAACGCGAACCAGGTCAGCGATCCCGTCCCCCGCGCGATCCACCCGTAGAGGACGTCGGGCCGCCCCACCAGACTGGCGCGGATCGACGGCACCGCGGCTGCCTCTGGAGAGCGCTCCCCCACGATCCCGATCGCCAGCAGACCGGCCGCCAGTACTACGACCGCCTCCACCCACAACAACTCATCGGTGAAACCCGCCGCCACCGCCACCGCCCCGGCAGGCGACCCGACCACCATCCCGACCCGCCGAACCCCGTCCTGCCACGTCAGCAACACCACCGCGTGATCCCGCCTCGCACCCGCTCCATCGAGCTGCACCGACTCGCGGTCCCAACGGTCGCCGGTGTCAGCCAGCAGCGCACTCCGCCCAGGGCTCGACAACGCGTCCCCACACCCCAGCAGCAGCCCACTCGCGATCAGTACGCCGGCGTGCAACATCCCAAGCGCTGAGGCCGCTGGAACCATCGCCAGCGCCACCGCCTGGACGACAGCCAGCATCGCCAGCCGGTTCCCCGAATCGATCCACTGCCGCGCCCGCCGTGCCCACCACGGCGACAACACGACTGGGATCCCCGCGCAACCACCGGCCAGCCCGGTCGCTGCAACCGACCCGGTCTCCTGCAACACCACCAACGGCAACGCCACCTGCGCGAACCTGAACGCCAGATCCGCAGAACCACTGCCGGCCAACAGAAACAGCGCATCCCGACGAGCTTTCACACCCTCGATCGTCGTCTCGTCGCGCCACCACTGGTAGCCAGCAGCAACCAGCGGCTAGTCATAGGCTGGGCCTATGGCCTCATTACCGTCGATCGAGGATCTCCAACTCGTCCTGGCGATCAGCAGAACCGGCTCGGTCGGCACCGCCGCCCGGGAACTACGGATCTCCCAGCCCTCCGCCTCCCAGCGCCTGGCCCGGATCGAACGCAGCTGCGGCACCGAACTCTTCAGCCGCGACACCCGTGGCGCCCGGCCGACTCCCGCCGGCCAGGAGCTCGCCCGGCGCGCCGAGCACATCCTCGGCCACCTCGAGGAGGTGTACGACGCCACCCGCGCCGCCGTCGCCGGCCAGCAGCTATCCATCGGCACCTTCGCCAGCCTGGCGCCCATCCTCTTTCCGGTCCTCGACGCCGAGCTCCCCGACGTCGAACTCGCCCAGTTCGTCGACCACGGCCGGTACCTGGTCGGACTCGTTGCCGAGGGCACCATGGACGCCGCGTTCATCGCGATCGCGGACCAGATGGTGCTCCCGCGTGGCGCCGTCGCCCGCCCGGTCGGCCGCGACGAACTCGTCCTGTTCGTGCCGGCCGGGGTGGCCCCGCCCGGTACCGGAAAGTACCCGCTCAGAGAGCGCGATCTCCCGTTCTCCACCTACGATCTCGGCGCCGACGAGATCCGCGCCCGCCTGATCGCCCACGGCGCCAACGCCCGTCGCGGCATCACCCTCGCCACCACTGTCGCGATGGCCCGCCGCCGCTCACAACTCGCCCTGGTCCCCCGGAGCGCGCTCTCACACGAACTCCGCCCAGGCGAGCAACTGGTGCCCGCCCCCTTCCGCTACCGCCTCACCCTGAGCATGGTCACGGGAACCACCCCACCGCCACGCCTCCTCGCCCTACTCCCCCACCTCCGCGAAGCCCTGCATCTGACGCCGGTCCGCCGCCCAGCACTCGCCAAGTAGGCAGGATTGGGCAAGCTGCTGGCGATCCTCCAGGTCATAGCCAGCCGCGGCGGGCCGCGGTGAGGCTGGCTTGGAAGCGGGTCGAGGCGCCGAGCTCATGCATCAGACGATGGATCCGTCGTTGCGTGGTCCGTTCGCTCCAGCCTTGTGAGCGGGCGATGGCCGCATCGGTGAGGCCGGCGGCGAGCAGTTCCAGGAGGCAGTGGGTGTCATCGTCCGGCTGCGTCCCGTTGTCGCCGGCCTGTGGCCCGGCATCCGCCAGTGCGACCGCGCGCTCCCATTCGCCTTCGAAGAGGGACTCGAGCGCGACGAGCATCGGCGACTGGTGGATGAGGTAGGCCGCCGACTGGCCGCCGGCCGCGAGGCTGAAGGGGATGATGGCCACCTGGTTGTCGCTGATCACCAGCTTCAGCGGCAGCTCAGGTCGTACCCGGGCCTTCTCCCCCGCCCTGATGCTGGGTCCGATGTCGGAGGTCATCCGGCCCGGCCAGGCCACCGCTTCCTGGCTGTAGATCACGCGGTGGCTCACGCCGCTGCGCTGTCGCTGGATCTGCAGGTCGAGGTTGACGCCCGGCCGGTCGACGTACGGCGGCCGGTCGAACGCACGGACTTCGCGGCGGGCGTCAGCCGTCATCCGGCTCACCGCCGAGCTGATGTCGTCGCGGTCGGTGAGTAACTCGACCGCCATCTCCGGATGCGTGATCCGGGCCGCCTCCCGGTAGCTCTCCATCAATCGGTGGACCAGGGAACGCGCTTCGTCCAGGCGATGTTGCTGCTCATCGATCAGGGCAGCGACCGCGACGTCGGGGACGGTGCCGGAGAAGCGCGGGGGCCGTCCAGCGGTGCGGGTGGCGAGGCCATCCCTGACCAGAGCGGACAAGAGCCGCCCGGCAGTCGCCGCGGTCAGTCCGCAGGTCACGGCCAGCTCGGAGGCGGTGCACTGCGGTTGCCCGACTAAAGCGGTATACACGCGCTCTGTTTCGTCCGTGAGTCCCAGCACGTTCAGTTTCATGAATCCTCCGCCGTGCCGGTGGCGACTCTCCGCCACCCGGCGTACTTCAGCCACCAACATTCCTTGTGCCGTTGATGTCTGCGTTGACATTCTCCATCTGTGAGAGGCGGAGCACCCGCCCTGTCCACGCCCGCCTCACCTACCAGTTCGCTTCAACTGGCCTCCTGCTGTGTCCTGCCCGCTCCGTCATGCCTGAAGGGCCTGCCAATGCTCCCCGCTCATCTCCAGTACAGACGGTACGGCGCCGCGGTTCTCACCCTGGCGACCCTGACCGCCACCGTCGTCTCCGGCACCGCATCCGCCACCCCGTTGCCCTCCGTCACCTCCACCAACGCCCCCGCCGCACTCAGCGCTTCCAGTCAACTGTCCATCGGCGGAACTCCGCTGGACGGCACCGCCCAGGGCACTACCAAGAGCGCAGCCACGCCACCCGCCCAGCGTCAGGGCGTAGTACCGGGCCAGGTACTCGTCACGCTGAACCAGGACACCTCGGTGACCGGCCCCGCGCTCTCCGGACCGGCCCAGGGCCGACTCGCCGCCCACGCCCCGCAGACCAGCGACAAAGCCCTCGACGCAAAGCTGCGCGCGGTCGGCGCCACCTCCCTGCACCCGCTGTTCCCGACGCTCTCCACCGCTGACGCCGGCTCGCTGACCGAGTCGGCTCGCGGCCAACTAGGCGCCGACGCACCTGACCTGTCGCGGACCTATGTGGTCAACGTCCAGGAGAAGGACTCGACGGCAGTCGCCAGTGCCCTCCAAGGCACCTCCGGAGTCGCGTACGCCGAACCGGACCGCTACGTGAACACGATGAACGCCGGACCGCAGCCCCTGCCTACCTCCGCAGCCGGTGCCGCGACCACGATCCCGGCTCCGAAGGCACCCGCAGAGTCCGGCGCCGCTGAGGTGCCGTCGAACTACGCCGTGTCGAACTCCGCCCAGGCCTTCCTCAACGCCGGTTGCGTCAACGCGATGGGTGCCTTCACCACCCTCCAGAAGGGCTACGGCCAGCAGCCGGGCGCCGGCGAGATCATCACCAACGTCTCCATCGGCGACCTCACCGACCAGTCGATGGCGGATGCCGGGGACAACTACGTCAAGGGCTATGGCCCGACGACAGTGCTGAAGGACGGCCGGCGCTACCTCGATCTGCCCTCGATGCCCCTGATCCCCACGTACGTCGCCGGTACCGACGGTTCGCTCGACCCGGCCGGCTCGACCAAGAACCAGGACCCCGGGCTCGGCGAGGTGCTCCTCGACTTCAGTGTGATGGCCCCGCTACCCCACGATCAGCAGCGCGAGGACGCCACCGGCAGCGGCTACACCGACCTGCTCGGGATCGCGCCGGGCGCCGGCTACCGGCTGGTCGTCCCGCAGGAACCGACGATCAAGCAGATCGCCGGCGCGCTGCTGGCCGCCGCCCACCAGACGCCGCGGCCCAGCGTCATCACCGCAAGCCTCGGCTTCGGCACCGACTCGGTCGGCTTCCCGGGCCGCTACCTGGAGGACGACCCGTACGTCCGGTCCGTGGTCGCCTCGATCGTCAAGAAGGACGGCATCGTGGTGTCGATCTCCTCGAACGACGGCACCCGGCTCTACACCCCCGCCGCGGTCGGCCCCGACGGTGGCAGCACCCCCACCGACAAGGCCGCGAACGCTGCCTCCGCCACCACGATCGACGACGTCGCGCTGACCACCACGCCGTCGAAGGTGCCCGATTCCGGCGCCATCGCCGCCGGTGGAACCACCTTGGACGACACCCTCGCAGTACCGGCGAACTCCAGCGGTCCGCAGACCGGCACCTACGCGGAGACCCGGATCAGCGGCTTCGGCACCTTCTCCTCCGGCTTCGGCAGCCGGCTGGACCTGTCCGCCCCCAGTGACAACATCATCGCCTTCCAGCATCCCGCAGGCGGCAGCGCGCAGGCCGTCACTCCCGTGTTCAACGGTGGCACCTCGGCGTCCGCACCGATGGTCGCCGCGGCCGCGGCGGTCGTGCTCCAGGCCGGCCGGCTGGCCGGTCATCGGCTGAGCCCCCAGCAGGTCCGGGAGGTGCTGAAGGAGACCGGCCGTGCGGTCCAGACCCCGCCGCAGATCGACCGAAAGCTGCAGGTCGGACCACAGATCGATGTGACCGCCGCGACCGAGAAGGTGCTTGGCGGCAAACTGAAGAGCTCCCGCCCCTCGATCGTGAGGCTCTCCGTCGCCCATCGGGTCACCGTCGGCGGCCTCGGCGGCACCTTCCTGGAAACCACCGACCAGAACCGGATCGATCTTGGTGACATGGCCTCCGGCGGCAACGGCGAGGGCTTGGTCGGCCCCGTGACCTTCGCCGCCGACGTCACCGGACTGCCGCAGGGCGCCAAGCCGCAGTACAGACTCACCGTCGGCAAAGACCGCACCTTCTCCTCCGGCACCCCGTCGATCAGGGTGACGCCCCGCCAACTCCTGTCCGCGGCAGGGCTTCCGGTGATCTCCACCACCGACCGCAGCGTCGACCTCACATTCGAGGTGCTGATCGGTGGCAAGGCACAGACCACAGTCCACCGCACCCTGGCTATCGGCCCGAGCGACGGCCGCTACGTCCAGTCCACCGCCCCGCTCGCTCCGGCAACCGCCCAGGCGGGGAAGTCGGTCACCGTCTCCTACGACCTCACCGGTGTCACCACCGCAACCGCCCCCGAACTGGTCGTCTCCACGGTCGGGCACTGGAACCCGTCCCTCAGCCCGATCTTCTCCGCTGCCTGGCACCAGACCCTGACGAGTTCCACCGGCACCGTCACCATCCCGGCCGACGCCTTCAAGGGCGGCGGCGGCCTCTATGGCATCGGCATCGCCCTGTCCGGCTTCGGCGGCAACCCCAGCTTGACCAAGTACGGCGAGTTCGCCGCGATCCGGATCGCCGGCGGCTCTGAGGCCACCCGGCCGGACGCACCAACCCTCGCCGGAGCCCTCCAGAAGAAGGGCGTTTACGGATACACAGCCGAGGTCACCCGCACCGCCCCTGCCTTCGAGCTGCGCTACGACGTACGCGATGTCCCTGGCGCGAGGTCGGCGATCGTCGAGTTCTCCGCCCCGGCACCGACCCTCTTCGGCTCACTGAACACGTTCACCAACGCCAACGGATCGGCGCTGGACCACGACGGAGTGAACACCCCGTCCATCGCGACCAAGGCGCTGTCCGCCACCTCGGGCACCGTCCGTCTCAATGTACTGTCCGTCGGCCTGGCCACCTCCGCGACCTACAGCGTTCGGGTACTTGCCCTCGACAACCGGCAGCACGTCATCGGCCAGGCCTCACCTGTCTCCAACCTGGTCGTGAATGACGGCCTGGCCCCCGACGGCAGCACGCTGCTGAGCTTCATTGCCGCCGGCAAGGACTCGATCGCCGCACTGCGCACGATCGCCGGTGGCACGGAGGTGCGGCGCTACTCCACCGCAACCGGTACCTACGGCGCAGTACTCACGTCGGACCCGGGCGCCGGTTCCGACTACCACGTGATCGGCGTAGCTCCGGAGTCGCACCGGGTCCTGCTCGGGCACGCGACCCGAGCAGGTGGCGACATCCAGGTCGAGACGTGGGACACCGTGACCGGCACGTTGATCGGGAGTTCAGTACTACGTGCCTCGGAGTACCGGGTCGTCGCCGGAAGGGTCGATGCCAAGCGCAACCGGGCCGCAGTACTGGTTCGCGCCATCACCGGCAACACCGACTCGGTACTCCCGGTCGACCTCGCCGACGGCACCGTCGGAACCCCGATCCTTGCTGACGGCAACGGCAAGATCCCAGCCGGGACCTACAGCCTGCTGGACATCGACCAGTCCACCGGCACTGTGTTCCTGGGCAAGATCGCCACCGCGTTCATCTGCCTCGGCGGCGTCGCGCCGGCCAAGGTGGACCTCGATGCCAGGACTGTGACCACCGTGGAGTCGGTGTCCGCCTGCGGCCATGGCATCGCCTCGGACGGCGCGGGCACGCTCTACAACCTGGCGGCGGGCTCGGTCAGCACCAAGATCGCACCGACCACCACCCTCACGCCGTACGACGAAGCGACCCAGACCACCGGTGATGGGTTCGCCTTGCGCAAGGGCGCACCGAGCACGCTCGCCGTGGACGGTATCCACCACATCGCCCTGGTGTCGTTCGCGGCTCCCGAAGGCACCATCTACTTCGGCTCCCAGCAGGGCACTCTGTCCGACAACAACGCGACCAGCCAGGTAGCGGTCGTCGACCTCACCACCGGAAAGCTGATCAGCACCCTGAACGTCGGGATCGTCACCAACCGCGGCGGCCTACTCCTGCACGGCGTACAGGACAAGGCTGTCCAACTAGACCCAGCCACCCGCACAGCCTGGACCTACAGCCCCGACGGCACCCAACTCCAACAGTTCTCCTACTGATCCACCACCCGTGGGACGGGGAGCGGCATCACACCGCTCCCCGTCCGGCACCGGTAGGCTAGAACTGCACGCCCCGGGTGAGAGCGCCGTCGACCACAAGGTTGGTGCCGGTGATGAAGCTGGCGACGGGGCTGGCCAGGAAGACCGCGGCGCGGGCGATCTCGTCGGGGCGCGCCATCCGTCCGGTCGGGTTGAGAGAGAGCGCTTCCTGGAAGAACGCTGGGTTGTTCTGCTCGATGCTCTCCCACACGCCACCCGGGAAGTAGGTGTTGCCAGGCGAGATCGTGTTGGCCCGGATCCCCTTGCCTGCAAGCTGATACGCGAGACCCTGGGTGTAGTGCACGATGGCCGCCTTGAACGTCCCGTACGCCCCGGCGGCGAAGTCGATCTCCCGGCCGGACACGCTCGACACGGTGACGATCGACGGCGCCTGACTCTCCTCCAGGAACGGCATCGCGGCGTTGACCAGCCGGACCGTCCCCATCATGTCGACCTCGAAGCTCTTCTGCCAGAACTCCTCACCCTCCCCGATCGCCAGCGCACTGACGTTGGACACGACGATGTCGATGCCACCGAGCTCGTCCGCACTGTCCCGCACCCACGCAGAGAGCGCTTCCGCGTCGCCGACATCCACGGCTCGCCCACTGACGGTCGCTCCGCCCGCGCGCAGCGTCTCGACGGAAGTCACCACATCAGCCTCGGTCCGCGCGCAAAAGGCGACGGCGGCCCCTTCGGCCACCAGCCCCTCGACGATCGCGTGCCCGATCCCCTTGGTCCCACCGGTCACCAACGCCTTGAGCCCTGCCAGCTGAAGATCCATGGTTCCATCTTCAACTTTCGGTCAGTCCGCCGCAAGGAAGCTCTTCCGGTACGACTGTGGGGTGGTGCCGACGACGCGGCGGAAACGGTCCCGGAAGGCGGTGGTGGACCCAAATCCGACCTGCGTGGCGATCCTGTCCACGGAATGACCGGTGGCCTCGAGGAGGTACTGGGCACGCCGGATACGGGCCCGGAGCAACCACTGCAGGGGTGTGCTGCCGGTCTGCTCGCGGAAGCGGCGGTTGAGGGTCCGCGCGCTCATACCGGCCTGGGCTGCGATCGCCTCGAGGGTGAGTTCGCGGGCACTGTTGTCGTCCAGCCACCGCAGTACCGGCTCCAGCTCCGAGCCGCGCGGGACCGGTGGCAGGTCGTGAACGATGAACTGTGCTTGCCCACCCTCGCGCTCCAAGGCCATCACTGACAGCCGGGCGGAGTCGGCGGCGACTGCAGACCCGTGATCCAGGCGGATCATGTGCAGGCAGAGATCGAGGCCTGCGGCGGCTCCGGCCGAGGTCAGGAACTGCCCGTTGTCCACGTAGAGCACGTCCGGATCAACAGTGATCTCGGGGTACTGCGCGGCCAGCTCACCTGCAGCCAGCCAGTGTGTGGTCGCGCGGAGTCCATCCAGCAGGCCCGTCTCGGCCAGGATGAAGGCACCGGTGCAGATCGTGGCGATCCGGGTCCCGGTGGCCGCGGCTCGGCGCAACGCATCGAGCGCAACCTCGGGAACGGGCGGGAACTCGCTCCGGCCGGGCAGCATGATCGTGTCCGCTTCCGCGAGGAGGTCCAGGCCGCGCGGTGGGGTGAGAGCGAAGGCGACGGCGTCGACGGTGGGCGTGGCACCGCAGACCTGCACCCGGTACGGCGTACGGCCGTCTGGCAGCCGAGTGCGGGTGAACACCTCGAGTGGAGTGGCCAGATCGAAGGGGGTGACCTGGTCCAGCGCCAGGATTGCCACGGTATGCATGGCGCCACTGTAGGAGCCGGAATCAGGGGTTGGCGAGATCCCGTTGAAGGCTGGCAATCCGGCCACTGCCGGAGCAGCTCTGCCGTGAATAGCGTGGCGTCATGCTCATACAGATCGTGCTGTTCGACGGGTTCGACCCACTGGACGTCATCGCCCCCTACGAAGTGCTCAGTGCCGCTGCTTTCGTGACCGACCAGGGCCCGGAGGTGGAGCTGGTTTCGGCCGAGGGTGCTCGCGACGTGCCGAGCGGGCTGGGATCGCTCACGCTGCGCGCAACCCGGAGGCTGGACCCGCAGCAAGCCGAGCTCATCGTCGTACCGGGTGCTCTGGGTAGCCTGCCCGATGGCGGTGAACCTGCCGATGACAGCATCCCGGTCCTCCTCGCGCGCACGCTGGACACCGAGCTGCCGGCGCTGCTGAAAGAGGCTCTTGCTCGCGAGGGCGTCACGGTGGCCACGGTCTGCGGAGGGTCGATGATCCTGGCGATGGCCGGGCTGATCGAGGGACGCCCGGCGACCACGCACCAGCTGGGCTTGGAGTTGCTGGCGGCCACCGGAGTACAGATGCTCGATGTCCGCGTCGTCGACGACGGCAACCTGATCAGCTCCTCGTCGGTGACCTCCGGACTGGACCTTGGGCTGTACCTGCTGGAACGGGAACTCGGTCCGCAGGTAGCGATCGCGGTGGAGAAGCTCATCGCGCACGAGCGGCGGGGAACTGTCTGGCGCCCTGCCGGAGCCGAACTGAAGCAGGGGGTCTGACCATGGCGACGGTCACCGGAACCTGGCGGCTGGTCATCGACACCCCGATCGGCAAGCAGTACGCCGTACTCGAGTTGACTCAGGTGAACGGCGCCCTGCGGGGGGTCGCCACCGACGAGAAGCACGGCGACGAGGTGCAGCTGACCGACCTAGCCCTCGAGGGTGACGTGCTGACCTGGGCACAGGCCGTCCGCAGGCCTATGCGCCTCAACCTCATCTTCGAGGTCACCGTCACCGGAGAACTGCTAGCCGGCCACGCCAAGGCGGGCCGGCTGCCGAGCTCCAAGGTCAGCGGCCACCGGACCGTCAGGCCTCAGTGAAGAAGCGGTCGAGGACTCGGGAACCGAACTCGAGGGAGGCGGTCGGGACGCGTTCGTCGATGCCGTGGAACATACCCATGAAGTCCAGGTCCGGCGGAAGCTGGAGCGGCACGAAACCGAAGCAACGGACGCCGAGGCGGGACCAGGACTTGGCATCCGTACCGCCCGACATCAGCAGCGGCGCGGTCCGGCTCTGCGGGTCCTCGGCGGACAGTACCGACCTCATGATCTCGACCAGCCGACCGTCGAATCCGGTCTCCAGCGCGATGTCCTCGATCACCGTCTCGCGGGTCACCTTGTCGCCGAGCAGCTCGTCGATGGTGGCGAAGAACTCGTCCTCGTACCCGGGCAGGAACCGCCCGTCGATGTGCGCCTCGGCGTCACCCGGAATGACGTTGACCTTGTAGCCGGCGTTCAGCATCGTCGGGTTGGCCGTATTGCGAATCGTCGCCCCGAACATCCGGCTGAAGCTCCCCAGCTTCACCAGCGTCTCGGTCATGTCCTCGGGATCGAGCTTGGTCCCGAGCACATCCTCGAGCGTGCTCAGGAACTCCTTCACCGTCGGCGTCAACCGCAACGGCCACTCGTGATTGCCGATCCGGGTAACCGCCTCGACCAGGTTCGTCACCGCGTTGTCGTTGTTCACCATCGACCCGTGGCCCGCAGTACCGCGAGCCTTCAGGCGCATCCAGTTCATGCCCTTCTCGGCCGTCTCGATCAGGTACAGCCGCAGGTCGTCCTTCATCGTCAACGAGAACCCGCCGACCTCACCGATCCCCTCGGTGCAGTCCTGCACAGTCTCCGGATGGTTCTTGATCAGCCACTGCGCGCCGTACAGCCCACCGGCCTCCTCATCAGCCGTGAACACCAACCGCACCGGCCGCCGCGGCTTGACCCCGGCCCGCTGCCGCGCCCGAACCACCGACAACACCATCGCGTCGAAGTCCTTCATATCGACCGCGCCGCGCCCCCACACACACCCGTCGAAGATCTCCCCCGCGAACGGATCAACCTTCCAGTCCTTCGGATCAGCCGGTACTACGTCCAGGTGCCCATGCACCAGGAGGGGATCAGCGTCCTTGTCCTCACCCTCCCAATGCGCCACCAGAGAGGCCCGCCCAGGCTCCGACTCATAAATCGTCGACTCGATCCCAACCTCATCCAGCTTGGCCGCGACATACTCCGCCGCGTCCCGCTCCCCGTTGCTCTTCCCGTTCCCGTAGTTGGTCGTATCGAACCGAATCAACTCACTACACAGCTCCACCACCTCCCCGTCAGGGGCGTACGACAGCCGGTCACCGGGGCTCGAAGATGTCATGCCCCCATCCTGCCAAGCCCCGATGTGAATTTCACCCGTGGGGTTTGCTAAGGTTCTCCAGTCGGCGCCGCACAAGGCAACACTGAGCGGCAGACCACTCGTCCGGGTGGCGGAATGGCAGACGCGCTAGCTTGAGGTGCTAGTGTCCTTTACGGGACGTGGGGGTTCAAGTCCCCCCTCGGACACAGACATAGCCGCAGACCTAGAGGTCAGCGGCTTTTTTGTTGCCCTGGCTGTATCGACCACCTGGTGATGCGCCCAGGCACCGCGACGTAGCCCTCCAGTTCCTCCCGGCTCATCACCACCGCCTCGGGAGGCACCTGTGTGATAGCCGTCTCAGCAGCCCGCTTCTCTGCCACAGCAGCGTTGCACTGCTCCCGAAGCGCCACCAGATCCCACCCCGCATCCAACGCCCGCTGCAACCGCCCCATCACCACGTCAGCCGCCGCAACCCGCTCCCGCAACTGCGCCACATGCTCGTCGCGACGCGCCGAACTGTCATCGGCCGCCAGAAGTAAGTCAATCGTTACCTGCCGATTCAACGGCCCGAACAACTCCCCGATCCACCGATTGATCGCCGGCGTGACCAGGTCCTCCCGAAGATAAATCTGCGGCGGATGCGCCAGCGCCGTAGCCGACTCCGGCACCAAGGTCCGCGCATTACACCGGTAGTACTTCACCTCCTTGTGCCTGGCCGCTCCCTCCATCTTCCGCTCACAGATCCCACACCTGACCCGCCCACGAAGCTCGTATGTCCGCTTCTTCGAAGTCCGTTGCCGACTCCTCGACGACCACTCCGCCACCCCACCAGTCCGCCTCTCCGCTTTTCAAGCTGAGCCGCGGTGAACGTCTCCACCGACACAATCGCCGGATGCGCCGGCTCCCGCGACCGCACGATCTTCGCCAGCGGCGAGCGCCGAAACCGCGCAACGTAGCCCGTGGCAACATCTTCCGGATCGAGTAACTCCTCGACCTTCTGCCACCGCCCATAGATCGCGTACCCCGTGTACCGAGGATTCTCCAGAATGGCCACCACAGCAGAGTGCTGCCAACCATCCATCTTCCGATGGAGATTCTGCTGAGGCGCATGCGCAGACGGACACGGCACCCCATCCCGATTCGCCCACCCTGATACCGCCCATCAATCAACACCTGCGCAGCCATCGCCGCCCGAACCCGCCGCTGCACATGCTGCCGCTCAGACTTCGACAACCCACCAGTAAACGTCATCGCCATGTC
The DNA here is from genome assembly GCF_010548305.1 of Streptomyces sp. SID13031. Classification (GTDB taxonomy): domain Bacteria; phylum Actinomycetota; class Actinomycetes; order Propionibacteriales; family Kribbellaceae; genus Kribbella. The sequence goes on along the minus strand of NZ_JAAGLV010000001.1, from coordinate 846,976 downwards.
ATGCACGGTGTTCTCAGGATCGAACCGCCCACCCAAGCTCGGTATCCACAGCGACGCCTACCGATCGAACGTCGGCCAAGTCAGGCTGAACTGGTTACCGAACCAACAACCAACCCGTCCACGGCAACGAGCGAGACTGCCCGATGTCGAAGAACTAATGTGCGCGGGCATCACCGTCTGGAAGCAGTTGCGGCGCCGGCAGGCCGGTCCGGACACCCGGGAACACCTCGTATGACGGCAGCCCTGAGTCATCCGTATCGGCCTGGCCGCGGAGGGCGCCCAGGTTGGGTGCCCTCCTACGGTCAGGGTTTGGGTCAGCTCACTGACTGGACTATGACGTCTCCCTTTCCGATCAGAACGTTGGAGTCCGTGCGGATCTCGACGGCTCCCAGCAGGACTCGTCCCGCTCCGGGTGCAGCGTTGGCGGTCACAGTGGCCGGGACGGTCCATTGCGCGCCCGCGGCCCGGGATGCGTTGACGTCCGTGACGGCAAGGGAGCCGTAGGCCGGGTTGGTGAACACGTCACGGTAGTCGTACGTCGCGGATCCCGCCGGTACCGCGAACGGGTCGACGAGCGCGACCCAGGTTCCTGCCGCTGGGTTGTTCACCGTGACCGTTTCCTCCGCGCTGCCGCCCGCGCTCTGCGCTGCCAGAACACAGCTTCCGGACGTGCAGTTGAAGACGAACAGGTCGAGGTCCGCGCCCGGGTCGCTCGCATTCCCGATCGTGGCGCGCAGCGAGGTCGTTCCGGCCGGTACCTGCATGACGAACTGCTGTTGTGCTCCACCCTCCGTGGCCGTCGGCCTGGCGATCTTCGCGCTACCCAGCGCGGTTCCCACCGCCCGCCCGACGAACGGCCCGAACGAGTTCGTCACCGTGTACGAGCGGCTCACCGGCGTTCCCAGCGTGGCCGACGCGATCACATCCGGGTTCGGGGACACCGACGCGCCGAGCACCGCCGCCGTCAGGACGAAGGGGGTTTGGGTGCGGTCCGACGTACGCCGTGCCTCAACCACGATCTCCCACACACCCGCCTGCGGATTGGCCACCGTGCGGCTGGCCGGATCGCCCTGGCAAGTCCCACCCGGTACTGGCGGGTTGTAGCAATAGAGGCTGTTGATGTTGCCCTCGCTGGCCGTGCCGTACGGGTGGAACCGCAGGAAACGCACCTGGCCGGTGCCCTGCGAGCCGTTCGGACCCGTCAGGTCGACCTTGAAGGCCGGTGCCCCGGCGGGGACCTGGAAGAAGTAGCTCTGGAACTGGTTGCGGTTGATCTTGCCGGTGATCGTCTTGGCGGCCGCCGCCTGCGTCAGGCTGTACGGCACGACGAACGTATTCAGTGTCTGGAACTCGATACCCGGTGAGCTGGGATCGTCGAAGTTCAGGATCGCCGAATGCGCTCCGGCGCTCGTGGGCTTGACGATGACCGGCAACGTGACGTCCGTGTTGAGCGGCAGCGTGACGTTGTTCGCCGCCTCGAACATGCCACCCTCTCCCTTCCACGACAGCTTGTAGTTCACCGGTCCGGCTGGGCCGGACGTGCGCCGCAAGGTGTACGTGCGGGTGTACTGGACGCCCTGCGTGACGCCTTCGCGGTCGTTGATGCCGGTGCCCACACCAGGCGTGGCGAGGAAACTCGACAGAGCCGTGCTGACCGGAACCGAAGCGGTGATGGTGTCGGTCCGCGGGCTCTTCCTCAAGTCGTCCCAGGCAGCGCTGACCCTGGCCAGACCGTTGCCCTGCTCGTAGGCGCCGTACTCCGGCATGAACCGTGCCGTCGACAGCAGCGCCTTGCGCAACTGGGCCGGCGTTACGGTGATCCCCTTGGCCTTCGCGGCACTCAACAGCAACGCACCGGCGCCCGCCATCTGCGGTGAGGCCATCGAGGTCCCGTTGAACATGCCCAGCCCCGGCGGCAGCGCGTACGTTCCGGCCACCGGCTGACCGTTCTGCCAGGTCGGTACGGCCGAGACCGCGGCGCCCGCTGCGACGATCTGGGGCTTGAAGCCGCCGTCCTCCGCCGGACCACGCGAGGAGAACGGGTGCAGGTTGTCGTACTGGCCGGTCCGCGATCCGTAGTTCGACATCCAGGTGTCCTTGTTGATGTACGAACCCACGCTGACGACCTGGGTCGCCACGGACGGGTCGCCGACCGTGTTCATTCCGGGGCCGCTGTTGCCGGCAGAGATGAACATCTGGACGCCGAAGTCGTTGATCAGCCGGTTGTACAACACCGCGCGAGCGTTGTTGCCGTCGTTCAGCGCGGGCAGACCGCCGATCGACATGTTGATCACGTCGACGTGCGCGACGGTGACCGCGTAGATCATCCCCTCGAGCAGCGCGTGGTTGGTGCAGCCGGCAACGAACAGGCAGACCCGGACGGACACCAGCTTCGCGCCCGGCGCGGCGCCGTCGGCGCTCCCGCCGAAAATGTTGTTGCCCGCAGCGATGCCGGCGACGTTCGAACCGTGCGCACCGGAGACGATGCCGATGTTCACCGCATTGTCGGCCGGGTCGGTCTGTACGACGAACGGCACCGACTCCTTGACTGGAGTCGCCGGGTTGTCGGTGCCGAACGCGCCCGTGTCGTACTTGACCTTGTAGTCGGTCATAGCCTGGTCGTCGGCGAAGGTGCCGTTCTGGTTCGTGTCCACCCAGACGGTGCTGGTGTCCTTGTTCCACGCGACCGGGAAAAGCCCGGACGACCCCGCCGGATTGCCGTCCCGGTTGACGTCGTTCCCGACTTCGCCGCCGAGCCGCGGGTCGCGTTCGTTGAACGTGGCGGTCCGGACGGCCTGGCCGGGCAGACCGACGGTCGCCCCATCGACCGACTGGGTCATCAACAGCCAGGTCGGGTCGTTGTCGGCGTTCACGTTGCCGACGAAAGTCGGGTCGGTGTAGGTGACCCAGTCGACGATCTTGCGCTCGCCGGTCGAGGTCGTGTTCAGCGCCGGGTGACTCAGGTCGACGCCACTGTCGAGAATGCCGATCGTGGTACCGCGGCCGTCCCAGGTCGGGTTGGTGTTGACGAACTGTGCCGCGCCCGTGTCCTGAGTCGGCAAGTACGGGTTGGCCCGCTCGGTCGACGCGTTCGGCGCCTGCTGCGGGATGGGATCCTCGCTGCCAAGCGGTCGTGGATCGTCGAGCGGGATCAGATCGTCGACGTCAGCCGTGGTCACGCCCGCGACGTTCGCGACGTCCTGCGCCTTGTCGATGCTGATCTTCACCCGCAGGTAGCCCACCGAGTCGGTGCGCTCCTCAACGGTGCCGCCGAGCTTTTCGAGGCTCGCGGCAACCTGGTTGCTCTTCCCCTTGTCTGCGGCAATCAGCAGCGTGACCGTTTTCTGGCCTTTGGCCCGTGCCTTCTGCAACAGCACTTTGTCACCGTAGCCAAGATCCTTCGGCCCCCTCGCCGCGACCGCCGCGGGCGTTGCCCCCAGCATCGAGGCGATCACCACCCCGGCAGCCAGCACGGCGCCGTACTTCCTAGTTCGAGACAGCATTGTCCGATTCCCCTCCCCTAGGCACATTCCGAAGCACGATCGCACCAGCAGCCGGGTTTCACCAGGGAGGAACAAATCTTTCCAATTCCTCTATCGATCCCGTCATCAATTACCATCCGACCGACATCACGCCCTCCATCCAAGGGATCGTGCGGGCGAGCCTTCGGAACCCCCTGCATCCATGAACACGCCTGCGTCCGCTGCTCGATGCTCCGGCCCGACCCAGCCCAACGCCCCCGCATCACCGAGATCAGAGACAACTTGATCTCACGCATTGAGGAAGCGGAACGCGAGGGATGGCTCGGCGAAGTCGACGGACTGAAAATCAGCCTCGCCGGAGCCGAGGACAAACTCCAGGAAATGAAACGGCTGGAGCAACGCTTCCCGACCATCCACCTCGGCATGCCCCGACTTCAGCCGCGTCACCGCCACGACCATCACCCCCGCCCAGACCGGAGCTGAGCCACTACATCGCTAATGGGCCGGACAAGACCAGGCGCCAGCCTGGTTTCATCCGGCCCGTGTTGCCCTAGGCAAAGTCTGGCGCGATCCCGGCGGGAGGGCTGGACCTCTGCTGCCGAGGGACGGCGACTCGAGCTCGTAGACTGACGACGATGGAGAGCCTAAGCGGCACCGAACGAGCGATCTTCGGCGACACCAGCGTTGACGCGATTGCGGACCTCCTCGACAGGTACCTCACCCGCGAGCTAAATAGCCCCGTGACCGAGGTACTGTTCCGCGCCGGACGCGTCGACGCCGTCTGGGCGGTCCGCACCGGGGACGATCAGGGCGTCATCGTCAAAGCGCATCGTCAGCCGGTTGACTTGACGGCTCGACACGCCACCGCAACCGCCCAGCGGCTACTGGCGGATGCCGGCTTCCCCTGCCCGCAGCCGGCCAGCGGACCTGACCAGTTCGAAGGACTGGTCCTGAGTGCAGAGACCCTCATGACGGCCGGGAGGCCCGGATCTGGGCGACATCCGAGCGTACGGCGGTCCATGGCAGCCGGACTCGCCGAGCACGTCGAGATCCTCCGTGGCCACCCAGAACTGACGCCACAGGTCGGTCCCGGGCCAGCGTGGTGCCAGTATCAATCGGGACCATGGCCCACCCCACATGATCCGATCTTCGACTTCCGGACGACGCCCGAAGGCTACTCTTGGCTGGACAGCTTCGCTCGGACAGCCGCCGACCGCCTGATCAGGCCGGCCGATCACGAACCCATCGTGGTCGGCCACGCCGACTGGTACGGCGGCAACCTCCGGTTCGATGGAAACCGCCTAGTAGCTGCCTTTGACTGGGACCTGGTCGCCGACACCGAACCCGTGATCGCAGGCCTCAGCGCCGCCGCCTACACCGACAACGGTGGTGACGTGTCAGATCTTCCTAGCCCAGACGATGTCGTTGCCTTTCTGAAGGATTACGAAGCCGCGATCTCTCGGTCATTCAGCAAGACCCAACAAAGAGTCGCAGCAGCCGCCGCCAGCTGGGTCATCGCCTACAACGCGAGGTGTGAACTCAGCATGCTCGTCGGAGAGTCCCAACCCGGATCCCCACTCGAACTGGCGAGGGTGCATCGGGACCGCTATCTCGAGCTGACATGGTGATGGAGCTCGGCTGACCTGTCCCCGCCAACTCCATGGCTACTGACGGACAGCTGTTGCTAGCACCAGGATTGACTAGTCCAGTGAAACCGCCCCCAGCTGTACGGCACCCAGTTCGTTAGCGACGACGCCGGAGAGCTGAGACCCCAACCCATCGACGACCCAGACGCGTTGGATGAACGCCGAAGCGCCGTCGGACTGGAACCATTCGAGGAGTACGAGGCCACAATGCACAACATCTGGACCAAGAACCAGTGAGCTCTCGTCTTGTTCAGCGCCCGTCAACACACCACGAACCAAGCCGCCTGCAGTTCATCCCTTGCGGCCCAACGGCCGACTATGAATGACTCGTTACGTGCCTCGGAACTCACTGACTGATGGTCAGATTCAGCTCTTGCACCGGATCGCGGACGGCGACGACCTGAGCGACCCTGATGGCATTGGCGACCTCATCATCCGGCTCTCGCAAGGCAGCCCAGGCGACGCAACCGACTGGAATCGGATCCGCCTGAACGTCCGCAGAACTATCACAGATCCACAGGCGCTCATTGCCGCGATCGCGGAGAAGCCGCACTGCCTGAAGGTCACCGATTCCTCCGTGCCGCGAGCAATCAAGCTGACCGGCGCGCTGGCGAAGGCTGCCATCGCGGCCGGCTACAGCATCGGGATCAACACCAAACCGCAAACCCCGAAACTGTTCTTCCAAGCTGGCCAATGGCAACGCGACCTCACCCTGGAAGAGGAGTACGACGAGATCCGGCACGTCACCACTGCAGAAGACCGTCAAGCACTCCGCCAACGCTTCTGGAGACCGCCACCGGCCTACGAGAAGGTTGCGTCCGGACGTCTGAGGCTTCTGATCGACCGTGGCGGATCGGACAAGACGTTCAGTTGGAGCGACGAGAAAGGCGCACGCCTTGAACGACGCCTCGCGGACATACTCGAAGAGGTACGACTCGGCTTGGCCGAAGATGAACAGGAGCGGCTCGAAGCCAACCGACGGTGGGCCGAACAGCAAGCTGAATGGGATCGTGCGAAGGCCGAGAAACGATCGCTGTGGCACAATGCGCTGGCTGCTGCGCGGGTTCCCGCGCTCGAGGATGTTCGCCACCGAACCTTCCGCCGTGCCTACGACCAGTGGACGGCTGCGGGCCAGATCCGGGCATTCTGCGCTGCGCTCGAGGCTGCCGCCAAGGACGCCGGCTCCCCTAGCCATCTGCCCGAGTGGATCGATTGGGCCCGAGCAGCGGCGGATGAGCTGGATCCGACTATCACTCACAGCCGCCTGGGCGACATCGACTTCAATCGCGCCCCAAGTCCAGATGACCTCCGCCCCTATCTCGGCGACTGGAGTCCACATCGCCCAGAGAAGGAGTATCGATCCCCGCCGCTGGGAGATAGAAGCCGTACCGACACTCACGGCCGCCCTGTCCACTCAAATTGGTGGCATCCACAGATCCGCAGCGAGTGAAGGAGAACACTAATGACGTGGCACTGGCCAGGCGACGATCTGAAGCCCGAGGTCGGAACAGAGTGGATCTATCGCGCTCGCACGTATTCGCCCTCGGAGCGTGTTCAGATCACCGCCATTCACGAGAAGAAGCGCAGCTACCGCGCTGAGGTGCTCCTCCGCGAGGGCGATGCCGCAGGCACAACCGAGAACGTACCCGCCAACATGCTGCATGGCCGATGGGCCGACGCCACGAAGTACGACGAACTGATGGCGAACTGGCGAAGACTCGACGAGTTCGAGCTCACCCAGTCCGAAGAATCTGCCATTAGAACTCCTTGAGGCAGTCATCGTGGAGGAGATGGAGCTCCGCGAGAAGTCGAAGCACGGAGGCAAAGCCGGCGACTACGACACCGACCCAGCTTGGGAATACGAGTGGTACCGGAAATACCACCGTCCCATCCACGAACTCCTCCGGCAGTGGTGCGGACACCGAGCGGCCACCCTCCATGAGCGCCTGACAGCGTCCGAAGCCGAGAACATCCGCCTAGAGGCGCTGGTCAACCGCCTCATCGATGCCCTCGCCGACGAAGGCAACCTCGACCTCGCCCACACCATGGCCCAAGAGCTACAAGACGACCGCATCACCCCCGAATCCGTCCGCCCCGTCGTCGAGCGCCCCCTTCACCCATCAGAAATCCCGGTCCGTTACGTCACCAGACGCCGCCACTGGGGCTGAGCAGGGGTTTCGCCAGCGCCACTGGCACCTTCAGCTCAACGCGGTATCAGCGCGACCATGGCAGCGATCGCGCTGACTACTGTCGCAACCAGCATGCCCAAGTTGTAGGTGCCGCGAGTGGCATTAGCAGCCGGACCGTCGTTGCCACGGACCGCCTGACTCTGCTTGACGGTCGGCTCCGGCGCGGCACCGCACCCTGGACGCCATGCGCAGGCTCGGCCGAGCTCGATGTCCGGCGCTAGCCCGCTGCAGAGGGCGGGACTCTATCTCCGACCAACTAGCGGCCCGCGCGACTTGTCGGTGAGCCATAGCCACGCAGCGCAGTGCGGTGCAGACTTTCTGAACGCCGTGAATTAACTAGCGGCGAAGTCCGGCCTGCTCCGGACCGACAGAAAGGTCACCCTGCCATGGCCAATTCCCCTGGACGCAGACGCCTACGTGTGTCTGCGGCGACGCTGATGGTTGCCGCGCTCATCCCTCTCGGCCTGTCGTCGACCTCAGTCGCTGCACCGACCCGCACGGCGGCAGCGGCAGACGTCGCAATTGTGCAGCCGCTAACAGGACCCGCCGGTGAGGCCGCGCGAACGCCGTACATGGGTTGGAGCAGCTACAGCATGCAGGTCTACTCCCCCAACGGCGGGACCTGGATCAACGCCGCACAGCTCAAGGCACAGTCCGACGCGATGCACCAGAAGCTGCAGCCATACGGGTACAAGTACATCAACATCGATGCCGGCTGGAACGACGGTGTCGATGCCTACGGGCGCCCGATGCCCAGCACGGCGCTGTTTCCGAATGGGTTCCAGGAAGTCATCGACTACATCCACGCCAACGGCCAGAAGGTCGGGATCTACAGCATCCCCGGCATCTCGCCCGCCCTCCGACAGGCCAACCTCCCGGTCTTCGGGCACCCGGAGTGCCGGACTGGTGACCTCGCACTCCAGCCGCTGCAGCAGGCTGACTACTGGGGCTTCGGGCACCGCATCGACATGGCCAAACCCTGCGCGCAGGCCTACCTCAACTCGATCGCCGATCTGTACGCCGAATGGGGCATCGACTTCCTCAAGTTCGACAGCGTCACCCCAGGCTCCGGGCACAACGACCTCTCGCTCGACGCGCGCGCCGAGGTGGCCGGCTGGTCGCAGGCGCTGACGCCGCACGGGATCTGGTTCGAACTGTCCTGGGCGCTCGACATCAACTACGCCGACTACTGGAAGCAGTACGCGAACGGCTGGCGGATCGACTGGGACGTCGAGTGCTACTGCCCCGGGCAGGCTCTTACCGCCTGGCCGAACATCAGCAGGCTGTTCCCCAAGCTCGCCGAGTGGTGGCGACACGGCGGCCCCGGCGGCTGGAACGACCTCGACTCACTGAACGTCGGCAATGGCGCGATGGACGGCCTGACCCAGGACGAACGACGGACGGCGGCGACGCTGTGGGCTGTGTCGGCGGCACCGTTCTACGTCGGCAACGACCTCACGCAGCTCGATCAGTTCGGCCTGAGCCTGCTGACGAACACCGAAGTGCTCGCGGTCAACCAAGCTGGCCGCCCAGCACAGCCGGTCTCGACCGCGACCGACCAGCAGGTCTGGTACTCGCTCAACGCGGACAACAGCTACACCGTTGCCCTGTTCAACCTCGGCGGTTCACAGTCCACGGTCACCGCGAACTGGTCCGACCTCGGCCTGACCGGTGGAGCCCAGGTACGTGACCTCTGGGCCAAGCAGGACCTCGGCAGCTTCGCATCAGGGTTCACGGCGACCGCAGTACCTGCGCACGGCGTACGGCTGCTGAAAGTGACGCCGCAGACAGGCTCAACGATCAACGTGAACGACGACGACCAGCGCGTCGGGTACGCCGGAACCTGGCAGCGCAACGGCGGTCGTGAGGTCACAACGATCACGGACTCCCTGGCGGTCACGGTCGCAGACACCACGGCTGGCGGTACGGCGCCCGCGGCCGGCGTCCGTACCACTGAGGTGAACAACGACAACCCGGCGATCAACTACACAGGCACGTGGAACCGTAGCTGGAGCCGCGGACTCGGCGACTACCAGGACGACGTCCAGTACGCCGAAACGAACGGCGACGCATTTTCGTACACCTTCACCGGGACCGGCGTCGACTACGTGACCGAGAAACACGCGTCACAAGGCGACGTGGACATCTACGTCGACAGCGTCTTCAAACAGACCGTGAGCACGTACCAAGCCAGCGGTCGTGGCGCGCAGCAGGTCGCCTACAGCATCTCCGGCCTCACCAACGGGATCCACACAATCCGGGGCGTGAAGAAGACTGGCCAGTTCATGCTGCTCGACAAGTTCAACGTCCGCACGCCAGGCGGTGTCCGCACCATCTCGCTCAACAACAACGACGCACAGATCACCTACACCGGTTCATGGGGCAACAGCGCCGGCCGCGGCTTCGGCGACTACCGCGACGACGTCCAGTACGCCGAGGCGAACGGCGACGCGTTCAGCTCGACCTTTGTCGGAACGGGCGTCGACTACGTGACCGAGACGCATGCGTCACAGGGTGAGGTCGACATCTACATCGACGGCGCCTTCAAGCAGACCGTCAACGCCAGCCAGGCCAGCGGCCGTGGTGCCCAGCAGGTCGTTTACAGCATCTCCGGGCTGGCGAACGGCACGCACACAATCCGCGGGGTGAAGAAGTCCGGCCAGTTCATGCTGGTCGACCGACTCGACGTACGACAGCCGAGTCTTCTCACGCCGGACACCGCGGTCTTCGACAAGAAGACATCCGCTCAGGCGGACGTCGTCGTACAGCTCGGCCGACCAGCGAGCGACCTGACCTCCATCCAGCGGGGCGGTACGACGCTGGTCAACGGCACCGACTACACCGCGTCCGGTGCGGTGGTCACGATCAAGAAGAGCTATCTCGCAGCCCAACCCATCGGCTACAGCAACCTGAACTTCACCTTCAGGAGCGACTACCGCAACGACATCCACGCAACGACCGCGAACGGCGCATCGCTCGAGTTCGCCTTCAAGGGCACGAGCGTCACCTGGCTCACGGCCGTAGCCCCCGACCAAGGCGAAGCCGACGTATACGTCGACAACGTCCTCATCCAGCGAGTGAACCTGCAAAGCGCGACCCGCGGCACGTTGCAAAGCGTCTTCACCCGATCCGGCCTCGGCAACACGGACCACACACTGCGCATCGTGAAGGTCTCCGGCACCCTCCTCCGCAACGACATGATCCGGTACACGACCGCGTAGCGGCACACGGGTGGTCTGGGACCTTCAAGCGACCCAGACCACCCCTCGGACGCTGCACAGAACAGGTTCGCCGCGGCAGTCCCGGATGGCCTGACGAAACGTCGATGAACTCAGGTCAGCGGCAGGTGAGCCGCACCGGGTTTGATGCACCCTCGGTTATGTGTGGACGACCTGCCGGTCGCCGCGAGTTTTGTGAATAGTAGTCAGCTTCGGCTTCGGCGGGTGGGCGTCGGTCGAGGCGGTGCATGAGCCGGCCGGTGTTGTACCAGTGCACCCAGTCGGCGGTGATGGCCTCGACACAGCCCAGACCGGCCAGTGGTCCGCGGCACGGCAGATCGAAGCGACCCCGAACCGAGCCTTGTGCTCGGCGATGAACCGGCAGATCAACGAGATCGCGGGTCGCTCTCCCGCGCGAAGAAACTTGTTGCCGCTTTCAAGATCTCGACCGTGCGCTCCAGCTCGGCGTTCTTACCGCCGTGATCGCAGCCCACTCAGACTCGTAGTCCTGAACGTGCTCAGTGACCAACCGGGCCGCTTTGACCTTGGTCTGCTCGTCGTACTTGCTCGGCATAGATGCCACCTTCCCAACGAAGGAGGTATGCATCAAACCCGGGGTGGTTCACTCGACGTCTACTCGAGACTCGGGGTTGCGCCTGCGCCGACGACGCATCTTCGTGGAACTGCTCTCGACGTAACCGGCTCCCCGTCCCCGTCGGTAGTTGGCTAGGGGCAACGTCGGGCCCCTCGCCACCATAGTGTGGTCCTATGAGCCAGCGCCGCACTCTTGTCTGTATCGGTGACCTGGTCGAGGACGTCGTGGTCTGGTCAGTTGGTGCGCCGCGGTCCGGGACGGACAACCCGGCGCGGATCCAGCGCGTACGAGGCGGCGCGGCGTCCAATGTCGCCGTTTTCGCCAGCAGCCTTGGTACTTCGGTTCGGTTCGTCGGCCGGGTCGGGGACGACCCTGCCGGCGACGCACTGGTGCGTGAACTGGTCATGGCGGGCGTTGATCCCAAGGTCCAGCGACAGGGGCGAACCGGCACCATCGTCATCTTGGTGGATGCCTCCGGGGAACGCACGATGTTCCCAGACCGAGCCGCCGCGGGCGAGCTCGCCGACGTTCCGGACGCGTGGATCTCCGGCGCCGAGGCCTATCACCTCTCGGCGTACTCACTGACCGGATCGTCATGGCCCGTTCTCTGCCGGGCCTCGGAAATCGCCCGTGCCGAAGGCGCGATCCTCACCATCGATGCTGCTTCTGTCGCTCTCATCGATTCCGTCGGGCCCGCGGAATTCCGTACCTTGATCAGAGCCCTGCAGCCCACGTACGTCTTCGCGAACGGAGCCGAAGCCGAGGTTGGCGCGCTGCGAGAACTCGCCGGCCCCGGTACGACGGTTGTCGTCAAGAACGGCATGGATCCGACCGAGGTCCATGCCGCTGGCAACAAATCCGCAACCGTCCGGCCGGCCCCGGTCGACGAAGTGCGTGACACCACCGGCGCCGGCGATGCGTTCGCGGCCGCCTTCCTTGCTGCAGTACTCGACAACGCCGAGCCGGTCGAGGCGGTTGAAGCCGGCCACAGCCTCGCCAGGAGGGTTCTCACCCAACCTGGCGCCAATCTGACCACTGATGACCAGGGAGCTGTTCGTGACTGACAACACCGAGGCCGTCCTTTCCGATGACGTGGCGCGGGCCTTGGGCGAAGGCCGCGCGGTCGTCGCGCTCGAGTCGACCATCTTCTCGACCCTTGGCCTGCCCGCCCCCGCGAACGCCGACGCACTCGAGGTCTGCAAGCGAGCAGTTCTCGATCAGGGCGCCACGCCCGCTGTGGCCGCCATCCTCGACGGCCGGCCCCATCTCGGGCTCACCTCGGACGAAGAGAAGCGAGTGCTCAATGGCACACGCAAGGTCGCCGAGCGCGATCTGCCGGTGGCACGCGCACAGAAGTGGGATGTCGGCGTCACCACCGTCTCGGCGACGGTTGCCCTGGCCCACGCGGCAGGCATCTCGGTCTTCGCCACCGGCGGCATCGGTGGCGTCCACCGCGGATCCGAACTCACCGGCGACATCTCGGCCGACCTCGACGCCATCGCCAACCACCCGGTCATCACCGTCTCGGCCGGCGCCAAGGCCTTCCTCGACCTGCCACGGACACTCGAGTACCTCGAGACCGCGGGCGTCCCGGTCCTGGGCTGGCAGCACGACTGGTTCCCTGCCTTCTACACGCGGTCGAGTGGTTTGCCGATCCCCCACCGAGTCGACGACGAGCAGACGGTCTGCGACGTACTGCGTTATCGCACACGCCCAACCACCGGCGTCCTACTCACCGTCCCGATCCCCGAAGCCGACGAGATCCCGGAGTCGCGAATCAGCGCCGTTCTTGCCGTCGCCCTGGAGGCGAGCGCCGGCGCGGGAGTCACCGGTCCCGCCGTCACCCCGTACGTCCTCGCAAGGATCGAGAAGGAAACAGACGGCCAGAGCATCCCAGCCAATCTCGCCCTAGCCCGAAACAACGCCGCCATCGCAGCTCGAGTCGCCGTCGCCATGACGCGGTAGGACATACACGCAGTAGCCCTGTGGGGCAGCCGATGCCCCGGCGTACTCCGAGAAGAGGCTCCCCCACCCGGCCTGTCAGCGGATGCCGAACCCCGGACTGGGCGCCACCCCAGGCCCTGAGCATGGACGCATCACACCGCTACGCCGTACGCCGTCAGCGCAGGGCGCGACTGCCGTAGAAGCTCATCGCTGCGGCACCGGGCGAACAGTTCATGGTCAGACAAGAATGCAGGTGTGAGAATCCTGTTGCGGGTCCGGCCAGGCGCCTCCCGCTCAGCGGTCGGCGGCCGATACGACGGTGTCGCTGGACCGGCTTTGGTGGTAGCGGTTGCAGCCCGCGCAGTGGAGGGACGGGCTACAAAGGCCGTCCTGGAGTCCGTCGCAGCGGCGTTCGGCGTACGGCGGGCAGCGGTGACCTTGGTGCGTGGCGCAACCAGCCGCGACAAGCTGATCGACGTTGATGGGGACGAGGACGCCATCCGACGGAGGCTCAGCGAATTGCTCACCGAGGCAGGTGATCGCTGACCGATCGGCGGAAGGATCACCGTCAAGCTGGAGCAGCAGCTCAGCCGCCGGCCCGCGGTTGGCCGGCAGGCCGAGTACCAGGTGTTTGTTGGTCTGGATGTCGGCAAGGTTGAGCATCACGTGGTCGAGCTGGACCCGGCCGGTGGCCGGGTGCACATCGCGTTAGTGCCTAGTGGGCGACGTTGAACCCCTCGTGAATTCCGGTCCTGGGCCTCTGCGCCCAACTGGAGGCGACGAGCAGCAGCGCCCCTACCGGGGAACGATCTCGGTCCGCCCCTGCCACGAGCCGTGCTCCGACAGCGGCCGGAACCGCAGGGTGGCGAACTCGTGGTGGAAGTCCCTGCGTCGGCGTTCGGCCATTGCGGCGGCATGACGGTCGGGTTCCGGAACGGTGCTGTGGCCGTGCACCATCTCTTCCATCTCCCGCACGGACCGCCAGACCGAGAACGTAGAGATCGTCCGGGGCGGGCGCATCGCGGCCAGCGCCAGCGTGGTCCCCGGATGGTCGCGAACCAGCCGTTCCACGGGCTTGCCCCACTTGAGGAACCTCGGCACCTCCAAGAGGCGCATCCGGGCCAACGTGACCGCCACGACGGGTTCGGCAGGATCCCACTCGCCCGCTCTCGCCGGAAGGTCGGGCAGCGCCGCAAGCCGCGACCAGCGGCGCAAGAACTGCATGCGCACGTGCCAGCCTGCCGCCAACTGCCTACCCAGAGGGTCGTCCGCCAGGAAGGTCTCGACCGCCGCCTCGTCCTCCCACCGCGCGAACATCGCCATCCGACGCAACTGCATCCGGGCCGGCGAGACGGTCGGGGCACCGAGGCGCATCAGCGCCAGGCACTCGGCGTGCCGCAACCCGGGCGTCGAAGCCACAGCCGGCGCCTTCCACAGTGCCCCCGCCGTCGTCGTCGGACGAAGCTCCGCGAGGTGGAACGTGAAGATCGTCATCGTCGGGCAACTGTCCCACGAGTGACGCCTGGACGCCGCCGCCGGTCGAGCGTCGCCACGTCGCGCAATCGCTCCAGGCGCCACAGTACGAGCCGAACGCTGATCAATGGAGTCACCGTGGTGCGGATGTCACGGGATCGCGGTCGAAGTAGGCGACGGCGAAGAGGATCAGGGCGGTGACGATGCTGACGCCGGCGTTGGTGAGGAGGTCGGAGGTGGCCATGCCGATCTCGTGGCCCCAGTAGGCGAGTTGTGAGGTCGCGTCCCAGAGCAGGTACATCAGCGCGTTGACGATGACGAGCTTGCGGCGGTCGACGGCGCGGGCCAGCGTCATCGCGATGATCGTGACGGCGATGATCAGGACGTGGTAGCCGGCGACGGAGTACCACTGGAAATGGCGGGTCGGGGTCATCTCGCCACCGAGGTAGGCGCGGTCGGTGAGTTCGGGGTCGAAGGTGAGGACCACGGCCTGCAGCAGGTTGAACGCGACGTAGAGCCAGAGGACGACGCGCAACGGAAATCTCATGCCCAAACCCTCTCAGCACCCATTGGCGGCCGCATGGCGGGTTGTCCGTAACGATCAATTGGAGAGCCGCAACACGAGTTCGGGGCGGCTGCTCGGGGCCGGCCGCCGCCTCCAATGTCCACGCGTTATCAGCCACCCCCTGACCTCAGTCCGTTAGCGATCGGTCCACTGTGCGGCAGGGTCAAGCGCGAGGCGTGTGGTTACGGTGCGTGTTCGGCCTCGGACACAAACAGCCGCAGGCCTGAGGTCAGCGGCTTTTTGTTCCCCCTGCTCTATCGACCACCTGGTGATGCACCCAGGCACATCGATGTAGCCCTCCGGCTCCTCAGCGTCTCGGGAGGCACCTACGTGACGACCGTCTCAGCAGCCCGCTTCTTTGCCACAGCAGCGTTGTACTGCTCCCGCAGCGCCCCCGGATCCCACCCCGCATCCAACGCCCGCTGCAGCCGCCCCATCACCACGTCGGCCGCCGCAACGCGATCCCGCAACTGCGCCACATGCTCGTTGCGACGCGCCGAACTGTCGTCGCCCTCCAGAAGTAAGTCAATCATTACCTGTCGATTCAACGGCCCGAACAGGTCCCCGATCCACCGATTGATCGCCGGCCTAACCAGATCCCCCCAAACGTAAATCTGCGGCCGATGCGCCAACGCGGTAGCCGATTCCCGTACCAAGGTCCGGGCATTGCACCGGTAATACTTCACCGCCTGGTGCCGCGCCGCTCCCTCCATCTTCCTGTCGCAGATCCCACACCGGATCCGCCGGCGAAGCTCGTACGTCCGCTTCTTCGAAATTCGCTGCCGACTCCTCGACGACCACTCGACGACCCCACCGATCGGCTTCTTCCGCTTCTCCAACTGAGCCGCGGAACGTCCGCAGCAGTAACGCCGACGGATGAGCGCCCGCCGGTTCACTTGGCCTGGGCGACGGCCTGCAACTGCGGCAGCAGTAGTGCCGCCTGCTTCGCCCGCGCGGAGATACCGAACATCTCGCGAGCCAGCAGGAGCAGCGAGATCGGGAACATCACGATCGCCACCAGGATCACGAAGATGGCGGCGAGGCTGTCCAGGGCCGAGTCGTTGCTGCGGGCGTCGCCGCTGCTCGGTGAGGAGAAGTTCAAGCTGTCGCGCTTGCCCGTCTCGAGGAGACACCGCGACTTCGGCTTGTACGGGCGCACCGTCGCCTTGCTCCCGTCGGCGAACCGCAGCCTGATGCGGCTGCGGATGAACACGCCGCGGGACACCCTCGTCACCGCGGGCAGTTGACGCCATGGACGGTCGGGGCGCTCGAGGACCGAGACGCCGCCCTCGTGGACGTGCAGTCCGGTAACGGTCTTGTTCATCAGGACCATCGTCACGCCCGCGGGCAGAGGAGCCTCGCACGCGGCGCGGATCTCTTCGACCGTGTGCTGCGGCAACGGGTCGGCTTGCTTCTTCGCCACGATGTCCCTCCGGAGGCCATGATCGATTCGTCCCCGGAAGGCTAGCGTCTGTCCGCCAGCCACACGGTGGTCTGAGTCGTTCCGCCGTTCGCATGTCTGGCGACACGGGCGCTGCAGACGTGTCTGCGACGTGGTGTTTCATGTCCTCGCATCGGCAACCCATTCGCCAATGCGCCGCAACAGCTCGCCCCGTGCCGCTCAGCAAAGGCCTACAAAGCCCCGTCCGACGGCTTGCTCGCCGAGCTCCAGGCGTGTTGCTCCTCGGACACGCAACTTATCCACACGGTCGGCCAATGGGTCGACCTCCACGTCGACAATCTGATCGACGTGGTGATAAACCAGCGAGAGCCTCAGCGCTCCAGTTCCTCGCGACTCATCGCTGTCTCGGGAGGAACTTGCGTTCTGCCACCGCCCATAGATCGCGTACCCCGTATAGCGAGGATTCTCGAGGCCGGCCGAGTAGGTTTCGTTCCGGGCCGCCGGGCCTGCTCAGTGCACCGGCGCAGTCACGATTCCAAGGACAAGAGCTGCACCTGGCCACTCATCGGCCAGATGTCGCTGGCTGGTCAGGCTGAATGTGTTAGTTGGCCTATGGGTCGACTTGCATGTCGGCGCGGATCGCTGTCGCCTCCGGCGGGTCGATCCGTTCCATGATCGATGCTGCTCGCTCGAGGCTGCGTAGCCCCTCGATTCGGCGACCCATGCCCAACTCGAGTTTGCCGAGCCGATGCAACACTTCTCCCTCCAGCGGAAGCTCGCCGAGGTCACGGGCCATCTCCGCCGCGAGCGCGTAGCACTCCAGGGCGCGCTCAGAATCTCCCAAACGTTCGTGGGCGAGCGCGATGCTGTCCCATGTCGCGGCCTGGCCGCTCCTGTCGCCGACCTCCTCCATGATCTGCAACGCGCGAGTGCATGACGTGAGCGCGTCTTGATAGCGACCTAGCCTGGCCAGGTTCCATCCGATTGAGTTCAGGGCGGTCGCCTCGCCCGCCTGGTGCCCGATTGATCGAAACAGGGAAAGAGCCTGCTCGTCCTGGTGTAATGCACTTTCTGACTGGTCGAGGCGATCGTAGATATAAGCAAGGTCGTTTCGCGTTCGTGCCTGTCCGACAACGTCATCAAGCTGCTCGAATAGCTCGAGGGCTCGTTCGAGCTGTCGTTCCGACTCGTCGTAGGCGCCGACTCGCTGGGTGGCGATGCCGAGGCCGCGTCGTGCATGCGCCTCTCCCAAGGCGTCGTTGATCCGAGATGCGGCCTCCACAGCTCGGCGCTGTACGTCGACTCGGTCGAACCAGTGCCCTCGGATCTGCTGGTAGATGGAAAGTGTCCATGCCAGGCGCCAGGCGACGGTCTCGAAGCCGGACTCGCAAGCCCAGCCGACCACCGCGAGAAGCGACGCGTGCTCGCGAGTGAACCACTGCAACGCTTCGTCCCTGGACTCCAGTGCCTCCACCCACGTTCCGGACTCAAGGACAGGGAGGTCGATCGGGTCGAGTTGAGAGTCGATCAGCATCGCCGCGGTGAAAGCGCTGTGCAGATAGTGACCGAGAAGCCTGCGCATGCGGGCCTGCCTCTGATCCGCAGGGTCGCGATCTGCGGCAAGCTCAAGTGCGTACTCACGCAGTAGATCGTGCATGCGGTACCTGTCCGGGGCCTTCTCTTCAATCAGGTTGGACTCGAGCAGCCGGTCGACAAGCATTCGCGCCATCGCCGGTCGCAAGCCGCCGGCGCTAGCCACCGATGCGAATGACATCTCCGTGCTCGGATGAGCACCGAGCGTCCGGAAGAGCAGAGCAGAATCGGGGTCGAGGTACTCGTACGACCAAGAGAAGACGGCGCGCAGGCTCTCAGCACCACCCGTCTCCACGGGCAGGTCCAAGCGTGAATGCATACTCCGCAACTGGCTGCCGAGCGCGTCGAGTGGAAGGTCCGGCATAGTTGCGACTCGTGAGCTGACCAGCGCGAGGGCGAGCGGGAGACCGGAGCACCGCCCCGCAAGGTCGTCGACAGCTTGCACGTCGGTGTACCCGCGGACGGCCAGGAGCCTTGCGGTGATCAGGTCGCGGGCTTGGCGATCGTCCAGCAGTTGGAGCGGCAAATAGGCGGCGCCCTCTGTCGTCAGGAGCCCAGTCAGGCGCCGCCTGCTCGTGACGATAACGAGGCACGAAGAGGTGCTCGGAAGAAGTGGTCGAACCTGAGCCGAATCGCGCACGTTGTCGAGAATGATCACGCACCGCCGACCAGCGATGAGGCTTCGGTAGAACGAGACTCGAGCATCTGAGTCACGCGGTATCTGATCTGGCGATACGGCGAACGCATCCAGGATGTTGCCAATCACTGCCTGCGAATCGACTGGTGTGCCAGGACCGAACCCGTTGAGGTCGATGTAGAGCTGGCCATCGGGAAACGCGCCGGCTGCGAGATGCGCCCAGCGCAGCGCCAGGGCCGTCTTTCCGATTCCGGCCATGCCGGTCACCTGACAGATCACCGGGCTGCCAGGTTGTCGAGGCAGGTTCGCCTGGTTGGTCAGCCAGTCGAGCTCGCGCTCTCGTCCGGAGAAGTGTCGCGTAGCCGGGGGTAACTGGCGGGGCACGGGGTGCGGAGGAGGCCGGGCAGACCAGGGACCAACTGTGGGTTGCGAAGAATGCGGGAGTGGCACTTCCTGCGGGGCCATCGACCTGCCGTTCTGCAGATCCTCGCGCACCGCGTCGAGTCGCGGACCCGGAAGGGTGTCCAGCATTTCGACGATCCGGCGCCGCGTTCCCGCGTACACGGCGAGCGCGTCGGACCGTCTGCCGGCCAGATCGAGTGCTCGCATGAGAACCTCCGCCAGCCGCTCATCGGTCGGGTGGCTCTCCGCCCATCCGGCCGCTATGCCGGCGATATCTCCAGCAGTGTCCGAATCAAGGCGTAGCTCACACATGTCCACGACCGCGCCGACGCGCTCCCGCTCGAGTTGCGCCCGCAACGAGGACGCCCAGGATCCTTGAATACCCGTCAACGCATCGCCGCGCCATTGCGAGAGAGCGAGCTCAAAGGCCGCCACCGCCCGACCTGGGGCGTCTGACGACCCCCGATGAGCCTCGGCCACCGCCTTCCGGAAGCGGTGCAGGTCGACCTGCTCGGCAGATACGTTGAGGACGTATCCCCCGGCGCGATAGTCGAGTGCTGCACCGTGCTCGCCTAAGACGCTGCGCAGCCAGCCGATGTATTTGTACCGAACGTCTCGCCCAGGTACCTGCTCACCCCAGACTCGTTCTACGAGCACGTCGGTTTGGACGACCTCACCAGGCGACCGCAGCAGCACCGCGAGGATGCAACGAGCCTTGGCCGAGGAGGCAGACCCGAGGTGGACGGCGCGACCGCCGGCCCAGACTTCTACGGGTCCCAGCAGCCGGAAGTCCAGGTTCATCGATCCTCGTACGCCGACATCTTGTAATTGTCGCAGTCATGCCGGGTTCGTGACGGGACTGGCCGCTGGAACCGCACTCGTCAGAACGAATCCCAGATTTCCAGACGGGATTCCTGCTCCGCTTCCAGAAGGCCTTCCAGATCAGTCGATCAGTCTCAGGAGATGCGGCCGCCGTGGCCGCCTCGAGGATCGGCCACTGCGGTGGCGGAATGGATAGAGAAGATGGCTCATCGAGCAAGAACCAGGAAATTCGCTCTGCCAGGCGCGCTCGTTGGAGGCGTTGTCGCGCTCGTCGCTCTCCTAACGGCCTTCATGGCACCCGCACAGGCGGCGGCTCGCACCTACTCAGCGATCGGCGTCACCGCTGACGGGCGGGGATACGCCGGGATCTCGAACGCCGGAGAGGTCTACGCGTTCGGCTCCACGGTGTACCGCGGCAACCCGTCCGGGTTCTCCGGGGTGATCACCGGGGTATCGGTTACCGCGAGTGGCCAGGGCTACGCAGCGATCTCGAGTTCGGGTCAGGTGTACGCGTACGGGGCCGTGCAGTCTCGCGGGAACCCGACCGGCTTCACAGGCAGCATCGTGGGCATCTCGGTGACGGCCGACGGCCAGGGCTACGCGGCCATCTCAAGCGCGGGCCAGGTGTACGCCTACGGAACGGTGCAGTCTCGCGGCAATCCGACCGGCTTCACAGGCAGCATCGTGGGCATCTCGGTGACGGCAAATGGGCAGGGGTACGCGGCGATTTCCAGCACAGGGCAGGTCTACGCCTATGGGACGGTCCAGCATCGTGGCAACCCGACTGGATTCACCAACGGCATCGCCGGCGTATCCGTCACTGGAGACGGGCAGGGCTACACCGCTATCTCCGGCTACGGTCAGGTCTACGCCTACGGAACCGTGCGCTACTGGGGGAACGGCGACCCCGGCAGCAGCTCACAGAGCAGCGTCCGGTCCAAGATCGCAACCATCGCCACCGCACAAGCCGACAACGGCGCGCGCAACCTCGAGAGTCCGACAGGCACGAAATGCAACTTCTACACCACCGCCCTCGGTGCCGGAATCTCCGGGAGCGGCGTATGCAACAACGGGTGGCGCTATCAGGACTGGTGCGCCGACTTCGCCCGCTGGACCTGGGGACAGGCTGGGGCCGTAACCGGAGGACTGGACGCCGGAGCCATAAGTTTCAGGACCTACGGCACCACCCGCGGCACCTGGCACGCCGGCCCGGGCTTGAACGGAATCCAGCCTGGCGACGTGATCGGCTACCAGTTCGGCACGTCGGGCACCGGTGACGACCACGTGAACGTCGTGGTTTCGGTGAGTAGCACCGGAACCATCACCGCCGTCGGCGGCAACCAGTCTCACAAGGTGAACCGTTGGACCTTCCAGCGCGGATCCGCCTCCGTCAACGGTAAGGCGATCTCCGGGTACACCTCGCCTGTCGCCTGACCCGAACCGGAGGAGACGAGCAACACGGCGAGCCGCCAGGGCCATCGGCCCGGCGGTTCGCCGCTCGTCTCCACTACTGCGAGGTGAAAGCGAGCAATCCCGGAGCCGATCTCGGCTCAGACGAACTCCCAGGCCAGGAAGGCGATTCGCGGATTCCCCACCTGATGCAGGGAGCTGTCAACGCATCGTCTCTGGCCTGGGAGCGGCCCCACTCACTTATCCAAGAGAGCTTCTACGAGCCTAGGGGCGGAGTCGGGATCGATGTGCTGCCGCAACTGCCGGTGAGGATGGCGGCCAGGGCGTTCTTTTCGGCGGTGTCGATGGCGAGGTGCCACCGGTACTTCACAGCGGTCCAGTGGATCGCGTAGGTGCACTTGACCGAGGCGAGCGGCGGCAGCCACTGGGCTGGATCCTTGTCGCTCTTGGACTGGTTGACGTTGTCGGTCACCGCATCGAGCGACCAGGCATAGTCGAGATCGTTCGCGTAGCGCTGGCGCTTGGCGGTGGTCCAGGCGTTCGCGCCCGAGTCCCAGGCTTCCTTCAGCGCCACCACATGGTCGATGTCGACGTCGCTCGGGTTGATCCAGATGGCACCGTCGTACCACGAGTTCCAGGTGCCCGAGATGACCTTGCAACTGGCGCCGGTCGTCGGCGTCGTAGTGGATTCGGCGATCAGGATCTCTTCGCGGGTGTCGCAGGTATCGCTGTCGGCGTCGATCCAGTGCGGGAACAACGCCCGGTCGTAGCCGGTCCCGTTCTCCACCTGGACTGACAAGGTCGCCAGCAAATCGCTGGCCGTGATGTTGGCGGCCGCGGCCGGCATCGCCTGCTGGGATTGGAAAACAACTGCGAGTAGGACAAGGCGTCCCGCAGGACGGCTTCTTGGGTGGCCGACACCGCCATGACTACTCCTTTCGCAGTTGGTCTGTCACACGCTGCGAGAGCTACTCGCACACTGTACGACCAACCCGAACCCCGTGCGACTCGGGCTAGACTGGCCGCTATGGACTCGATCTGGACTCGGGAGAAGGCGGCAGCAGCGGCGCGCGAGACCCTCAGCCGGGAGCAGATCGTGCGAGGCGCGATGGTCTTGTTGGACTCCGAGGGCCTGGCCGGCCTGAGCATGCGCAAGCTCGCCGCCAGGCTCGACGCCGGCGCGACGAGTCTTTACTGGCATGTGCACACCAAGGACGACCTGATTGACCTGGTCATCGATGAGATCTACGCCGAGATCGACGTACCGGAGCCGGAGCTGGCCGGCTGGCGGGCCGGGGTGACGCTGTTCGCCCACAGCCTCCGGGCGACCGTACTGCGGCACGCGTGGTTGCCGGAGGTCTTGTACAGCCGGCCACGGCTCGGCCCGAACGCGATGTCGGTCGGCTCGCGCGCGATAGTCCTGTTCGGCGCAGCCGGTTTCACCGGGCGTGGTGTCGACTATGCGATGGGGGCGGTGATGTCGTACGTGATCGGCTCGGCCAGCTCCGAGGTATCGGTCCGGACGACCATCGCGAAGACCGGCAAAACGATGGAGGACTGGGCTCGCGAGATCTCTGAACTGACTCAGACCGCCGCGGACGACCGGGCTCCGGGAGGCCAGGCTTACTGGACCTCCGGAACCGACGTCGACACGATCCAGACCGAGGCCTTCGCCTTCGGCCTGGACAGCCTCCTCGACGGATTGCAGATTCGCGTCAGCCAGTAGGTCAGTTCGGGTAGGCCAGTCCGACCAGCTTCTCCGGCAACTGCTCGCTGGCTGACCTTGCTCCCGATGGCTGGCGTCATTGCTCAAGGCTCTCGCCCCAGCGGCTTGGGGTCGTCCCGGTCTGCGGTCATCCCCAGTACCGGCTGGCCAGAATTTCCCTCGCGGTTTCTCGGCGGCCCAAGATGCGGCCAGCAGGTAGGGCGGATGGCCGTTGCCGGTAAGGGATTCAGGTCCGCGGAACAGCACCCTTGCCAAGGATGCCAACCAGACAGGACAACTGATGACTATTCTGAATTCGAAGCGGCCCGGCTGGAGAACGCTTCGTTGGCTGCCTGCCGTGCTTGCTATCGGGCTGCTGGCCGGCTGCAGTGCTGAGGATCCCTTCCAGGACCTCCCGGCCGGCGGAGTCGATGGTCTCAGCGGGCCACTCGTCATCGACGACGTCTGGATCGACGGGCCGCAGGGACTCGAGCCGGGGGCCGACGCCGCACTGCGGCTGACCGTGACGAACGAGTCCGCGACGACCGCCGATACCCTCGTGGGAGTCTCGACCCCCGCCGCCCGGCGCGCCGTTCTGCTGAGCGGCGGGCATACCGTCAGCAGGATCGTCCTTGGCGCCGACAGTCAGACCGATCTCGAGTGGGCCACCGGTGTCGAACTCGAAGGGACGCGTGAGCATCTCATCCCTGGCCAGGCGATTCCGGTGACCTTCACTTTCGCCCAAGCCGGTCCCGTCACGGTGCAGGTGAACGTGGGACCTCTCGCGGCCTCGGAGATTCCAACCACCTCGAATGTGCCACCAGCTAGCAGGGGTGCGGGCTCCCTCCTGCCGGGCAGTGTGAATGGCGGCTGACGGCGATGCCGGCGGCCACCGGGCCGCCGATGCTGAACTTGTGCACAACGGACTCATACACCGGACCGGGACGGCCAAGGCAGGCCCACCACCAGACCGACCGACCCCGCCTGCCCCACCGCCACCACCCAAATGGCGGAACTGGCTGCTGTTGGCCGGCCTGCTGGTCACTGTAGGGCTGTTCCTCCTGCCAGGCCGGAATGTCCAGCAGATCGACTACTCGCAACTGAAGTCCGACATCGGCGCCGGCCAGGTCTCGTCAGTCGCGATCGGCCCGGACGGCAGCATCAACGGAAATCTCACCAACGGCACCAGCTTCACCTCCAGCTACCCCGTGGGACTGCAAGACGCGCAGTTCACCCAACTGCTGGACGACCACAAAGTGCAGGTCACCACCCAGCCGGCACGCACGTCGGTCACGTCGGTGCTGCTGAACCTGCTACCGCTGGCCATCATCGTCGGCCTGTTCGTGTGGACCGGGCGCGCGGCCCGCCGGCAGCTCGCCGGACTCGGCGGGATCGGTCGGTCGCGTGGCAAGCTGTTCGACACCGAGCGGCCGAGTACGACGTTCGCCGACGTCGCCGGCTACCAGGGCGCCAAGCGTGAGGTCACCGAGGTGGTCGACTTCCTCAAACACCCTGACCGCTACCGTAAGGCTGGCGCGGTCGGGCCTAAAGGCGTGCTGATGGTCGGGCCGCCAGGCACCGGCAAGACGCTGCTGGCCCGCGCGGTGGCCGGCGAGGCGGGGGTGCCGTTCATCTCCGTGACCGGCTCGAGCTTCGTCGAGATGTTCGTCGGCGTCGGCGCCGCCCGGGTTCGTGACCTGTTCGCGGACGCCCGGAGGCGCGCGCCGTCGATCGTGTTCATCGACGAGATCGACGCGATCGGGCAGCGTCGTGGTGGGCAGTTCGGCACCAACGATGAGCGCGAGCAGACCTTGAACCAGCTCCTGGCCGAGCTGGACGGGTTCGACCCGGCCACCGGCGTCGTCCTGATCGGGGCCACCAACCGGCCCGAGATCCTGGACCCTGCATTGCTGCGTCCTGGCCGCTTCGACCGGCAGGTCGTCATCCCGCTGCCCGCACAGCGTGAACGCCGGGCGATCCTCGGAGTGCACAGCCAGGGCAAGTCGCTGGGCCCGGACGTCGACCTCGAGGTGGTCGCTCGCGCGACCCCCGGATTCTCCGGCGCCGATCTTGCCAACCTGATCAACGAGGCCGCGATCTTCGCAGTCCGCGCTGGTCGCGAGGTGATCGAGGCGTTCGACTTCGCCGAGGCCCGGGACCGCATCCTGCTGGGGCATCGCGACAGCTCGAACGCGCTGCTGCCGGACGAGAAGCATGCGGTCGCCGTCCACGAGAGCGGCCACGCACTGGTCGCCGCCCTGGCGGAGCACGGCGACCCGGTCGCCAAGGTCACGATCCTGCCGGCCGGGCAGGCGCTCGGGGTCACCGAGCAACTGCCGGTCGACGAACGCCATCTGCAGTCCGAGGGATACCTGAAGGACTCGCTGTCCATCCGGATGGGCGGACGGGTCGCGGAGCGCATCGTCCTCGGCGAAATCTCCACCGGCGCCGCCAACGACCTCGCCTCCGCTACCGCGCTGGCCACCCGGATGGTGCGCGAGTTCGGCATGAGCAGCACTCTCGGTCCGGTCGGCTTCAGCTCGGGCAGCCCGAAATACCTCGGCGGTGAGGAGATCGGCAACCGCCCGTACGCCGAGGCCACCCAGCGGGTGATCGACGAGGAGGTCGCCAACCTGTTGCGCGAGGCGGAGCAACGCGCCACCACCGCGCTCACCGACCATCGCGCCGAACTGGACCAGCTCACCGAACTACTGCAGGAGCAGGAGACCATCGACGGCACCGACGTCGACCGGATTCTTGGCCGTCACCTCGCCGGCCAGCGAGCCGTCGGCGCCGGCAATGGCCCCGGGGAGAGCAGATGAGCGCCGTGGTCGGAGCGTCCAGCACGACTGGCCATCCGCTGCGCTGGCGGGTGCTGGCGGTCAGCCAGCTAGCTGCGTTCATGGCGCTGCTGGACGTCAGCATCGTCAACGTGGCGCTGCCCTCGATCGAGCGCGGTCTCGGTGTGCCGGCTGGAACCGCGCAATGGGTTGTGTCCGGCTACGCGCTCGCCCTCGGGTTGGCCCTGGTGCCGGCCGGCCGGCTCGGCGACGTACTAGGCCGGCGGAGGATGTTTCTGATCGCCCTGTCGGCGTTCGTACTGGCCAGCGCACTGACCGGTGCGGCGCCGACCATCGGCCTGCTGATCGCCGCCCGTCTGCTGCAAGGTGTCGCCGCCGGCATGCTGCTGCCGCAGAACTCCGGCTTGATCCAGGAACTTTTCCAGGGAGCCGAACGCGGCAAGGCTTTCGGTATCCTGGGTGCCACGGTCGGACTGGCCACGGCGACAGGTCCGATCGTCGGCGGGCTGATCATCACCCTGATCGCCGGGCCGGATGCCTGGCGCTGGGTGTTCTACGTCAATGTGCCGATCGGCCTGGTCGCCCTCGTGCTCGCGGCACGGCTGGTACCGAAAGGTTCTCCAAGCAGCCTTCGCGGCGTCCACTTGGACCTGATCGGGTCGCTGTTGCTCGGCGGGGGCGTGCTCTGCCTGCTGCTTCCGGCGGTGGATGCCGAGAGCAACGGTCTGGGCCAGGACTGGTGGCTGCTCGTGGTAGCCGTGGGGCTGCTCACAGCCTTCGCTCGGTGGGAGCTACGCACCGTACGGCGGGGGCGGGAGCCAGTGCTCGACCCACGGCTGGCGCACACCTCCGGCTTCGCCGCCGGCTCGGTCATCGGCATGGTCTACTTCATCGGCTTCACCGGCATCTGGCTCGTGCTCGCACTGTTCTTCCAGGACGGCCTCGGCTACTCGCCGCTGCGCTCAGGCCTGGCAGTGACTCCGTTCGCGATCGGGGTCGCGGTCTCAGCGGCGATCGCCGGTCGCCTGGTGTCGCGGGTCGGTCGCGTGCTGACCGTGGCAGGCCTGACCGCGACGATCGCCGGCCTGGTGGCCACCGCGCTCCTGCTACGTCACGTCGGTGGCGACGCCGCGGCGTGGGCGGCTGCCGGGCCACTGCTGCTGGCCGGACTCGGCGGCGGCATGGTCACCTCACCCAACGTCACGCTTTCCCTGCAGGACGTCCCCGTCTGGATGGCCGGCGCGGCAGGTGGCGCACTGCAGACCGCTCAGCGGATCGGCTCGGCGATCGGCACCGCCGTACTGGCCACGATCTTCTACCGCGTCCTCACAGGCTCCGGCCACAACTACCCGACGGCGGTGTCCGACGCAATGCTGAGCGCATCCGCGCTCATGCTCCTGGCCCTGCTGCTAGCCACCGTCGACCTCGTCCGGCACCGGCCGCCTGGCACCACCAGCTGAGTTCCGGCGAACCGGCGCGCTCGTGCCGGTCAGGAGGCTTCCCTGGTGGTCACGCCGGGCGTCGTCCCCCGTCAGTGGTGATCGTGGGGATCACCGCCGAGTAGTCGAGGTCGCCCGCGCCGGCCTGGGCAGCTCGCTCCAGCCAGTCACGCGATGCCGAAGCCAGCTCCAGGCGCCGGCCGGTCTGCTCGGCGATCTGGTTGACCAGGTTGAGATCCTTGAGGGCCAGGCTGAGCTTGAAGTTGGCCGGGTATCGGCCGGACTCGACGTTGGCGCGCTTGGCCTCGACGGTGCTGGCAATCGGGGTGTCGGCCAGTACGTCCAGTACGACGGAGCGATCCAGCCCGAAGTCGTCGCCGAGGGCAAGGGCCTCGCCGAAGGCGGCGATCGCCGCGCCCAGCGTGGAGTTCACGACGACCTTGGTGGCCGCGCCGGATCCCAGTCCGCCAACATGGTGCAGCGTGCCGAGTGACGCCAGGATCGGCTCCACACGCTCGAAGTCGGACGGGTCCGCGCCGACGTACACGGCGAGCCGGCCAGTAGTTGCCTGGGGCACGCTTCCTCTGACCGGTGCGTCGACCATGGCCACACCTCGGGGCAACCGGGCGGCCACGGAGAGCACCGCGTCCGGACCCACCGTTGACATGTCGATGAGTAGCTGGCCTGGTACCAGTGCGGCGGCCAGGCCGTTGTCACCCAGCACCACCTGCTCGAGCGCTTCCGCATTGGTGACCATGGTGATCACAGCATCGGCACCCGCGACTGCCTGCGCCGGCGTCGATGCGACTGCCGCGCCCTGATCGGTCAGCGGTCTGGTCTTCAGGGCGGTCCTGTTCCAGACGGTGAGGTCGTGGCCGGCCTCCAACAACCGAGTGGCCATGGGTGTGCCCATCAGGCCGAGACCGATGAATGCCAATTTCGCCATCTCGTACTCCTCTCACAGATCTTCCGGGCGTGGACCCAGACGGGTAGGGCGTACTTCAGGATCGTGTCGATCTCCTCCAGGTCGGCCCCGGACTGCGCTTCTTCCGGAGCCTGAGAAGAAGGAGGACGGCAGCAGCCACGGCGATCAACACCAGCGGCGCGTAGGTGACGGCGCGGCTCATGGTTGCCAGCGAGGCGGAGAACCCGTAGCCGAGGAGAACGCAGCCCGCGCCCCAGACCGCGGCACCGGCAAGGTTCCACGGCAGGAAGGTACGCAAGTAGGGCATCCGCGCCATCCCAGCCATGCCCGGGGTCAGTGCTCGCAGGCCGGCGGTGAACCGACCGAGCAGCACCGCCCTTCCGCCGTACCGACGAAGGAAGTCGTCGGTACGGCGCCACCGGTCGTCTCCCACCCGGCGGCCCAATCGGGACGAGCGCAGCCACGGGCCGGATCGGCGACCAAGCTCGTAGCCCACGCTGTCGCCGACTGCGGCAGCGCAGACCGCGACTCCCACCATCGGCCACAAGGCGATCCAGCCCTGGTGTGCCGCGAATCCAGCCACCACCAACGCCGTCTCGCCGGGGAGAACCAGTCCGACCATGACCGCGGCCTCGGCAAAGGCGAGACCGCCGGCGATCAGGTAGAACCAGGCCCCGAACTGTCCGCCGACCTGCTGCAGGAATCCGAGCATCTCACGTGGTCCTCAGCATCAGTCAGCCGGCGGGAAGTCCTCGCCATCCCTGACCAGGAATCGGCTGGGATCACCAGCGGCGCTGGCGTTCTCTCCCAGCCAGGCCTTGAGCCCGATGGGGTCGCGCCGTTCGAGCTCGTCCAGATAGAGCTGTCTGGTTTCGACGATACGCAGTCGAGCGGCCGCCGTCGTCGCAACCCGGAGGGCCTCGTAGCTGTCCTGCCAGTGCTTGCACAGCTCGGCAGTGGTGAGCGCGCCCCCGCCATCGCGCCTGCCTGGGATGCGCCCCAGCTTGCGACCGCACCAGCGCATCGCGGCCGGTGAGGTGACACCAAGCACCACGGGCAAACCCAGACCAGCGGCGCCCAGGAGGACGACACAGCCTGCGCACGCGAGGATCCCTGAGATCACTGTGCCGGCGATGACAGCATTCCTCCTCGATCTGGCCAGGACCGTGTTCTCCTCCGGCTTCGACCAGGCCGTGGTGATCAAAGTCAATCCGACGAGCCCGGCGACGAAGAGAAGTGGGAACACCAGATCGTCCGGCCCGAGGAACAGTCCTGCCGTGAGGCCCAGGACGCCCATCAATCCGGACAACGCACCCCACAAGAGCCTGTACACCGTCATCAGCCTCATCTCCCACCTCTCGAAGTCTCATCGTCCCGACCGAGCGCTCAGGCTCGCTACTGACTGCAGTGGTGGAGCCGGCGCGACATCAGACGACCAGGCGGTATCCCAGGCCGCGAGCGGTTACCACGCGGCGAGGGTTGGCAGGGTCGGGTTCGACCTTCAGGCGGAGCCGGCGGATGTGTACGTCGACGATCCGGCTGTCGCCGAAGTAGCCGTACCCCCAGACCTTGGAGAGCAGATGCTCCCGGCTGCGGACCGCACCCTCGGCACCAGCCAACTCGGCCAGCAGCTTGAACTCGGTCCTGGTCAGTGGCAACTGCACGCCGTCCCGGGTTGCCTCCGAGGCGGCGACGTCGATCCGAAGATCGCCGACAGCGAACTGCTGCGACTGCGGCATCGAAGCAGGCTCGGCCCGGCGCATCACCGCGCGGATCCGGGCCGACAACTCCTTGGCGACAAGGGGTTTCGTGACATAGTCGTCCGCACCCGATTCCAGACCGGCGACCACATCGTGACTGTCGGTTCTGGCGGTCACCATGATCACCGGGACGTCACTGTCCCGGCGGATCTCACGGCAGACACCGAACCCGTGCTGGTCCGGCAGCATCAGGTCGAGCAGAACGACGTCCGGCGGGTCACGGCGCATCGCGGCGAGCGCATCCGCCCCGTTGGTGGCTTCGAGGACCTGGTAACCCTCGTCTTCGAGGGCGAGACGCAACACCCGCCTGATGCGCGGTTCGTCCTCCACCAGCAGCACCCGCTGCGCCGGCACATCAGTCGTGGCCGGCTGCGGCGTCCATGGGTTCGTCATGACTGTTCGCCCGCCTCGATCACAGAGCTGTCCTTGCCGCTACACCGGAAAGTTCTTCAAGCATCAAGGCTGGCCGGGATTCGGCCGCAAGTCCTCCTCGTCAGCCGCCACCGTGCATGCCTGCTGACCGGAATCTCCACCTGGACGCCAGCGGCCACTTGGCGGCTGCCGTTGGTCGCAGTGGCAGCCGCCCGAGCGCCGGTTATCGCAGGAACTGCAGGAGGACGCTGGTGAGTTCCGCGGGGTGTTCTTGGTAGAGCCAGTGCCCGGAGTTCGGGATGACCAGCCCGGTCACGTTGGTGGCGTACTCGCGGACCCAGGTGGCCTCACGGGTGCCCAGGTTGCCCGAGGCACCGATGGCGAGGACCGGCATGCTGAGCTTGGTCTTCTGGTAGATGGCGTTGTCCTTGACGTCTTGCGGCAGGGTGGCGAACCACGCGATGCTCGCCCGCAGGTGTCCAGGTTGCGCGAGAGCGTGGGCGTAGATTTCCATGTCGCATGCGGTGACGGCGCCCTTGACCACCTCGCTCGTCGGCATGAAGTCGGTCACCCACTGCTGCTCCCGGCCGGTCATCAAGTCCTCGGCCAGGCCATTCTTCTCGGCGAACAGGCCGAACCACCACAGCCCGGGACCGTTCGGAGTCAGCGAGGGGAAGGTGTAGATGACCGGGTCCGGGATCGGGGCCTCGCTGAGCACGAGTTTCACTACGTCAGTGGGATGGGCGGCGGCGTAGGGATAGGCGACCGTAGTACCGATGTCGTGGCCGACGATCCTGAGGTTGCGGCTGAGGCCGAGCTTGACCATGAGCGCGTAAATGTCGGCGGCCATGGCCTTCTTTGTGTAGGCGGCGGAGGAGGCGGGAGCATCGCTCAGCCCGGCCCCGGGCAGGTCGGGCGCGACGACCGTGTAGTGCCGGGCGAGCGCGGGCAGGACGTGGTCCCACGTGTACCAGGTCTGCGGGTAGCCGTGCAGCAGGAGCAGGGTGGGCCCGTGACCGCCGCGCACGTAGTTGATGCCGATGCCGTTGACTTTGACTTTGCGCTCGACGAAGCCGGCCGGGGGTGACGGGTTGAGTGGGCAGGCCCGCTGGGCCGCAAGCGCAACGCCGCCCGGGGCGGATTGGGCATGAGCGGATCCGGCTTGGGCGGACGCCCCCGGTCCGGCCGTGGTGAGCAGCCCGGCGATGCCGGCGACCGCCGCGATGACGATGGCGAGTGCACGCACGCTGATCAGGTGCGACGAACGTTTGGCTGTAGTCATTTCCAAAACCTCTCGCAGGCGATTGGTGCTTCCACTCGATAAGAACCTCTGCTCGCGAAGCCCGATGCCAGATTTCGTGGGCCTGGATGAGATGGCTTCCATCTCTCCTGGAGATCCACTTCTGCCGGCCGGGTGGTTCAGCTGCCGACTGGCCTTCCTGGCGGGAGGACTCGCCCGAGGTATTCCAAGGCGCGGACCTGGTCCGGGTCGGTGACGCGCATGCCGACGTAACCGTCAGGCCGCACGATCAGGAGAGTGTCGCCGTCGATGCCGTAATCGCGGTGGGCGTGGCCCTCGTGATCGATCACCGAACTCGTATCCAGGCCGGCGGTGAGAGCATCGGGCGGAAGGACAGCGAACGACCGCAGTTCCCGAGGAAAGCGTTCGGCGAGGACCTGGGCGGTTTTGCGGCTCTGCGGCCCGAAGGCGAGGGCGGTCAGATGCTGACCGCGGAAGAGGTCGAAGAACCGGGCGGCAGTGCCGTCGGCTGCCTGACCCAGCGAGTCCGGTGCGCGGTCCCCCGGGTTGACGACGGCACCAGCTCGCGCGGGGCCCTCGTTGAGCGCGCTCGCGGGGTAGTTCAGATTCAGTTGCAGGGTGTCCGTGCTTCGCCCCTCACTCGGCACGCCCCCTTTGAGGCGTTCGGTGATGAGCTTCGAGGAGAGACTCAGAATGTCGGCGGCGATGGGGAGCCGTTCCTCCTCGTAGGTATCGAGGAGGGCTTCCGGGGCTCCGTCCAGCACATGAGCGATCTTCCAGCCGAGGTTGTATGCGTCCTGGATGCCGGTGTTCATTCCCAGCCCTCCGGCCGGCGAGTGGACGTGGGCCGAATCACCGGCGAGGAAGACCCGGCCGACCCTGTACCGGTCGACCATCCGCACGTTGAAACGCCAGATGGACTGGGACACAACGCGCCGGACGCGGATATCGTTTCGCCCGCTCCGCTGGTCGATCAGGCGCTGAATCTCCTCCCGCGAAAACTCCTCAGCAGCACCGGCAGACACACCGATCTGGATCTGGAAGGTGTCCGTCGACGCCAGCGGGCACAGCGCCAGGAGCTTCCCGTCGGGGCTGGGCCACCAGTGCCAGAAGTCGCGATCCAAGCCACTCAGTTCGACATCACCGGTAAGCATCCTGACCGTCTCGTCCGTCTGGCCCAGAAAGCCGACGCCGATGAGCTTTCGCACCTCACTCGACGCCCCGTCGCTGCCCACCACAAAAGGCACGGAGACGGTCTCGCGTCCGCCCGCGTTGTGGATGGTGACGTGGGCGAGTTCGCCGTCCTGTTCCAGTCCCACAAGCTGCGACCCGTACTCCACGATCACGCCCAGTTCCCCGAGCCGCTCGCGCAACACCTCCTCCACGCGCCACTGCGGGATCAGCATGGTGCGGGTGTAGGGGGTGGAGCTGCTCGGTTCCTGGGCATCGGGGTTCACCTCGCTCGTTCCCAGGACAGTCGTGGCCTTGTACTTGCGTATCGGCGTACGGGAGCGTCCAGACGCCATGATCCGTCCGACCACACCGAGGTCATCGAGTACTTCGAGACTGCGGGGCTGCAGCCCTTTCGCGCGAGAACCTGAAGGCGATCCGTCGGCGGCGTCGATGACACGTACCGCGATCCCCCTGCGTGCCAGATCACAGGCGGCGACCAGCCCCACGGGCCCGGCTCCCACCACCAGTACCTGGATCTTCGTGGAACCGGTCGTGTTCGGACCCGCTCCGGCTTCGCGCTCGTCGGTGGATCGCATCTCTGCCCCTTCGCTGTCCGGTTGGTGAACGCTGCCAGCATAGGATAACGTTCGCTATATAGCGGTCGTTATCCTACGCCGCTGAGCCCGCCGCCGACACGGCGGCACAAGCTGGAGAGTGAACAGATGACAGTGAGCTACAAGGACGCGCCGACCATCACGGTCGATGTCAACGGAGTCCCCTTCGCCTATCGGCAGGTGGGCACCGAAGGCGGCGTACCAGTCGTATTCCTGCACCACCTCACGGCCGCACTGGACGACTGGGACCCCGCGGTGATCGATGGCGTCGCCTCCGAGCGGCACGTGATCGCCTTCGACAACCGCGGCGTCGGCCGATCCGGAGGTACGACCCCCGACAACGTCGAGGCCATGGCCGACGACGCCGTGGCGTTCCTCGAGGCCCTCGGACTGGGCACAGTCGACCTGCTGGGCTACTCCCTGGGCGGCATGGTCGCCCAGGTCGTTGCCCAAAAGCGTCCGGACCTCGTCCGGCGCCTCGTTCTGGCCGGAACCGGCCCTGCCGGCGGCAAGGGAGGGGCGAACGCCGGACCTGTGCTCCAGAGTGCCATTCAGCAGGCGACGAACCAGGGGAAGCACCCCAAGCACAGCCTGTTCTTCTCGTCTACGCCGACCAGTCAGGCAGCCGCCGACGCCTTCCTGGGCCGCCTCGACGAGCGCACGCTGCAGGACCGGGATACGCCTGTGACGAACGAGTCGATCGGCGCCCAGCTCACCGCGCTCGCCAAGTGGGAGCAGGGCACTTCACCCGCCGGACTGGCGACCGTCGCGCAGCCCACCCTGGTCGTGAACGGTGACGAGGACATCATGCTGCCGACGATCAATTCCTTCGAGCTGGCACAGCTACTCCCTGACGCACTGCTGAGCATCTACCCCGACTCCGGGCATGGCGGCATCTTCCAGTATCACGCCCTTTTCGTGCAGCAGACCTTGGACTTCCTGCGCCACTGAACAACCCGGAAGCATCGAGGCCGGGCCGGCATCAACTGGGTACTGGCGTAGCGCTCGTTACATAACGAGCGCTACGCTAAGGTCCGGTGAACCGGAAGGACGTGAAGGATGAGGTACACGAAGGAGCACAGAGCGCAGGCCAAGGCCGCGATCGTGCAGGAGGCCGGCCGCACGCTCAAGGAGAGCGGCTTCCACGGCGTCGGCGTCGACGGACTGGCCGCGTCAGCCCAGGTCACCTCGGGCGCTCTCTACTCCAACTTCGCCAACAAGGAAGCCGTCCTCGAAGAGGTCGTGGCCACGCAGCTGGGTATCGAGTTCGCCAGCCTCGCCGACCAGGAGCCGGCCGTACGACGACGCTTGCTCGGCGACGTTCTCCGCATCTACCTCAGCGACCTGCACCGTGAGAACCCCCGAGACGGCTGTGTAATGCCGTCATTGAGCGCCGACGTGGCACGGGCGGGCGACTCGGTCCGCGAGACATACCGCCGCCGGATGGTCGATGTGATCGCCACCATCGCCCCCGCGATGCCCGGCGACGAGGAGGAACAGGCGCAGCAGGCCTGGGCCCTCGTCGCCTCGATCGTGGGCGCCGTCACGATCGCGCGCGCCCTCCCCGCAGGCGACCAGGCCCAGGCGATACTCGACGCCGTCCTCACAACAGCCCTGGAGTCGATCCCGGACGAACGGCGAGAGTGATCCCTCGCCATCGGGCCGTGCATTCAGCCCGGCATTTTCAGCGCGGCCTCGAGGTGGCGGCGGCCGATCGCCGAGCGGTGACGATGGCGATGAATGCGCCCACCGACAGCACACTGGCGAAACCGATCATCGACGGCCGGAGCGCGACATGCTGGATGACCAGGCTGAACGCGATCGACGGCAGCCCCATGCCGACGTACGCGATGACGAAGAACATGGCGAGCACGCCGGCCCGCGAAGCCGGTACGGCGACGATCGCGGCCTGAGTCACGCCGCTCTTGATGAGGAGCCCCGCGCCACCGCCGGCAAGAGCCGCAGAGGTGAGCGCCAGCCAGAGCGTCGGCTGGTAGAGCGACACCGCGGTCAGCGCCAGCCCGATCGGGAACAATAGCCCGCCGATCAAGAGCACCGTCGACTGGGCGAGCTTACCGAGCGCGAGCTGCGCGACGGCTGACGCGGCGAAGGCGGCGAACGGCACCAGGCCGGCCACGAAGTACGACGTGATGCCCAACTCGCCGCGCACGATGATGGCGCCGAGCGAGGCGAACAATCCCATCACCGCGAACGCGAAGAACCCGACGGCTGCTGCTGCCCCGAAGGTTGCGCGCTGACCTGGACGCAGCGCAAAGCGCACCGGCCGGTCCTGATCCGCCGCTGCGGTGTCGATGGTCTCCGGGCTGGCCAGCACGAGCACGACAAGCCCCGCCATCAACGCTCCGAAGATGATGTACGGGGTACGCAAGGGCGACGGCGCCCACTGGGCCAGTACTCCCGCTGCCAGCGGGCCGAGTGCGAGACCACCGAGATTGACCGCGGTCGCGACCAGTGCGGGAACAGGTGATCCGTCCCGCTCGGGCCGCGCCTCGTGGTACAGATCCGCGAGATAGGCGGTAGCTGTCGACGCGATCAGACCGATCGCCACACCGGTCAGCACCCGGCCGACGATCAGGCCGGGCAGGTCAGGCCAGAAGGCCAGCACCGCATCGGCGGCAATAGCGACCAGCAGTCCAGGAACGATCACCCGGCGGCGGCCGAGCCGATCGGACAGGTGGCCGAGCAGCCGGAAACTGGAGCCGGTGCCGACGACCAGCACCGCAAAGGCGATCGTCACCGTGGTCGCGCCGAAGTGATCCCGGACCTGGTAGATCGGCCACAGTGGGGTGGGGACGGTACCGAACGCCATCACGGTCAGGAACGCGGCAGCCACGAACCAGAAACCGGCCAGATGTCGCCCAGCGCTGGCAACCGGAACACGGGACGAACGGGTAGCTGTACTCATTTCCAAAACCTCTCGCGAGCGAATGGTGCTTCCACTCGATGAGAACCTCCTGCTCGCGTAGGCCTATACCAGACTTCGTGGGCCTGGATGAGATGGCTTCCATCTCTCCTGGAGATCCTGAGGTAGGGAGCCCGGGCACTCGAGATCTACGTCGGCGCGCTGCTGTGCCGGGCCAGCATGCCGGCCGCGAACGCGGCTGCCGCAGGACTGGTCTCGGCGCGCGGCGGCAGGATCAGGTAGAGGTGGCGATCCATCTGGGCGCCGTCCACTCGGAGGTAACGCAGCAGGCTGTCGGGACCGGTCAGGACCCTGTACTGGAGTCCCACCGGGGTGAATCCGATACCGGCGCCGGCGGCGATCATCTCCAGCAGGACCTCCCAGTCGCCGACCTCAGCGACGATCCGCCGGGTAATTCCAGCCCCGGCGAACAGGGCATCGCACAGCAGCCGCGCGGTCCAGCCTGGGGGCACGTCGACGAAGCGCTCGCCGGCGAGGTCGGCGACCGTCACACGGTCACGACGGGCAAGTTCGTGATCACTGCGACAGGTCAGCGCGAGCGGCTCGCTGGCCAGCGAGGTGAGGCGCAACCGGCCGCGTTGCTCCAGAGCTGGTCCGATTGCGCAGTCGAGCTCGCCGTTGTCCACCATGTCGAGCATGGCCAGCGCGGCGGTGCCGCGCATCCGGACGTCGACGCCCGGGTGGTCGCGCAGGAACGCGCCGAGGTAACCCGCGAACGGTACGAGGTACTGGGCGGAGAGGGCGATGCCGAGGCGGAGCCGGCCCACGAGCACGTCCCGGGTCTCCTGCACCGCGCGGCGGGCGGTTTCCGCGGCGCGCAACGCCTCGCGGGCCGGCGCCAACAAAGCCTCTCCGGTGGCGGTGAGCCGGACCGGCCGGGTGCCGCGGACGTAGAGCTCGGTGCCCAGCTCGCGTTCCAGGGCCTGCAGGGAGTTCGACAGTCCGGATTGCACGATCAGCTCGCGACGGGCCGCGGCGGTCACACTGCGCTCCTCCGCGAGTGCGATGAAATGGCGTAGCTGGCGCAGCTCCATGCCCGAACCTCCATCTGCTGAGCGGATCGAGAGTATCTGCCGCCGCTGCCGCGGTACCCCTGTTGGGGCCGCTCTGGCCGCGGTTCATTGGAAATGGCACCCAGACACCCACAAAAGGAGAACTCGATGCGCATCGATTGGGATGTCCCGATCACCATGGACGACGGCCTGGTCCTGCGGGCCGACATCTTCCGGCCCGACGCGGACGGCCGTTATCCGGTCATCATGACCCACGGGCCGTATGCCAAGGGATTGTCGTTCCAGCAGGCGTTCACGTTCGCGTGGTCGAACTTGGAGGCCGAGCATCCCGACGCACTCGCCGGTTCGTCCAACCGCTACCAGAACTGGGAGACCGTCGATCCCGAGAAGTGGGTCCCCGACGGTTACGTCGTCATCCGCGTCGATGCCCGTGGCTCCGGCCGATCCCCCGGGTATGTCGACATCTTCTCGCCGCGCGAGGCCCGCGACTATTACACCTGCATCGAGTGGGCCGGGGTGCAGCAATGGAGCAACGGCAACGTCGGCCTGCTCGGGATCTCGTACTACGCCGTCAACCAATGGCAGGTTGCCGCGCTTCGACCACCGCACCTCGCAGCGATCTGTCCGTGGGAGGGTGCGACCGACTACTACCGGGAGTTCACCCACCACGGCGGTATTCCCGGCGACTTCCTCAGCGAGTGGTATCCGCCGCAGGTGGAGGCGATGCAGCACGGCGTCGGCGACCGCGGGGCACGCAATCCGGTCACCGGAGTGCCAGTGGCCGGCCCGGAAACGCTCGATCCGGACGTGCTCGAGAAGAGCCGGGCGGACGTGGTCGCCGAAATGCTCGGCCGCCCGATACTGGACGACTACTACCGGGACCGGTCGGCCGACCTCACCCGGATCACCGTGCCCACCCTGTCCGCCACGAACTGGGGCCACCACCTGCATACCCGCGGCGGGTTCGAGGGCTACAACACGATCCCGGCCGGCCAGAAGTGGCTCGAGGTCCACGGGCAGCAGCACTGGGTCGAGTTCTACACCGACTACGGCCTGCGGCTGCAGAAACGGTTCTTCGGCCACTTCCTCAAGAACGAGGACACCGGCTGGGCAGACCAGCCACCGGTGTACCTCAACCTACGCCGCGTGGACGGCACTTTCGCGCAGCGCGCCGAGAACGAGTGGCCACTGGCCCGGACCGCCTGGACAACCTTCCACCTCGACCTCGACCGACAGCAGTTGGCCACCACACCGCCGCAGTCCGCGACAAGCATCGACTTCGCCGCACTCGGCGACGGGGTCACGTTGTGGACGGACCCGTTGAGCGAGGAGACCGAGATCACCGGGCCGGCCTCCGCGCACCTGACCGTTGCCTCCAGCACCATAGACGCCGACCTGTTCCTCGTACTGCGGGTGCAGGACATGAACGGACGGGACGTCACGTTCCCGGGTGCGATGGACCCCGAGGGCGCCATC
The DNA here is from genome assembly GCF_010548305.1 of Streptomyces sp. SID13031. GTDB lineage: Bacteria > Actinomycetota > Actinomycetes > Propionibacteriales > Kribbellaceae > Kribbella. The sequence continues at coordinate 808,115 of NZ_JAAGLV010000001.1, read as the reverse complement.
GCGTTCGGCTGGCTACGCGCCTCGCTGCGCACGACCGACCCAGCGCTCAGCACGCCGTACCGGCCCTGGCAGACCTACACCGAATCGCAGCCGCTCACGCCTGGCCAGCCGGTCGGCGTCGACATGGAGGTCTGGCCTACCTCGGTGATCATTCCAGCCGGATACCGGCTCGGCGTCACACTGTGCAGCCGCGACTTCACGTTCGCCGGCGAAGGTCCGTGGCCGGAAGCGTACGGCGTCCGTATGCGCGGCAACGGCATCTTCGTCCACACCGACGAACGCGCCCGTCCGCACACCGTCTTCGGCGGCACCACCACCCTCTTCACCGGCGGGCAGCACGCATCCTCGCTGCTACTACCGATCATCCCGCCAACCGGCCGCAGCGCCGGATGACCGTCGCGCCGCACCCGCCGGTGTCCGTGCTCCGCCCAGCGGACACCGGCAAGCGAGTGCGGCTCACCTCGACAACCGCCTCGGCATGTCTCACCAGCTCGACGTTGCGACGCCGTACCTGATCGTTGCCAGTGTTCTTCGGCTTCCTTCCATTGCAGTCCTGGAAGACGTTGTACTTCGGGTACGCCGGAGCGTGGAGTTCAACGCGTGTAAGCCCACCTGCTCCGAAACACCACAGATGCTCGGACGAAGCCAGGCCGCAGCATCCACCTTTCTGCAGCGGGGAGCCGGCTATCAACCAAGGGCTGATCACAACTGCGAGTGTCGCCACCAGCGGCCACGCCACCATCCTGCGTGACTTGATTGCCTCAGGAGAACTTCGTGGTCGCCAGCTCCGTCTCCTGCGTGGTGGTGGCTGGCCTTCCGCTCTGCGGTATCGACTTTCCGGTCAGATAGCCGGCGTGGCTGATCCCGAGAATTCCGAGAGCAGCCCCGCTGAGCGTTGGCAGTGAGGTGATGGCCGACGGGTCGCCGGCCTTGGCGAAAAGCCACAGGCAACTCCAGAGGTACGTGATCGCGAGTGCGACTGTGAAAACGAAGTTCTGAAATTTCGTGACGTCCAGCCGGGTAAGGGCGCCAATGCCCTCGTCATACGCGAACATGTCGGAAATCCGCGCATTCTTCGCATCGATTCGCGCCAGCACCCGATCGCCAGCACCCAGTGGGCTCCCTGGCGGCCCGTTCTTCTGTGACTTGATAGCGACCGCGAGCGCAGTGCTGCCGAGCGAGATTCCGAGCAATCCCCAGATCTCTCCAGGAACCACGAGATCCCACGCTGTGGAGGGGTCTTCGGTGGCGCGACCGATCACGGCAGCCACCAACACCGGGACGATAGTGAAGGTCCACAGGACAAGCTGAAACTGAGTCAGACTCCAAGTGTCGCGGGCATCTATGAAAATGCCCCATATCGATCCACTGCGCTTGGCGCCCGCGACTGCAGCCACCAGCACCATGAGCCCTAAGGTCACCCCATACGCGATCCATGTAGCTGCCATTTCTCCCCCAATGCCGATACAACTTGCGGCCACTATGAGCTGTGTCGACGCTATTTGACAGGCCCCGTGGCTTTCGTCATTCAATTGCAGCCTGCTGGTCGCCAGGGGCCTCTCGCTCGGCCCTGGGCCCAGCACGTATACCGCCGATAGCTACCCCGCTCCGGCACTTTGCCACCAGAATGGAACCGAACCGACCTTGTCTGCGTCCGTCTTGGGGCAGGCCGACGCAGTCGGATTGCTGCCATGGGGTGTTCCCAGGTGGGATCGGTGGGGATCGAATGACCGCAGCAAATAGATTGCGCCATCAAGCAGACACCCGACGCCGTGAACGCGAGCTACCAACGCCCGCGGACCGTCAGGCCCTTGACACGACCGGCGAACAATCTCCGCGCAAGCCGGTACCTCATGGTTCACCCAAGCTTCCGCCGTCGCCGCCGAACCATCGAGTCGACCAAGCCGCAGTCCTTGGCGCTGCGCTCGCCGCCTCGGTAAGCATTTCAGCTGCTGACGGCCCATGGGAGCCGATGGAGTCAGTCGTCGGTGTCGTTCTGATCTGCCTGATGAAGGCTTACGTCGATGCTCAGCCTCTATCTCTAGATGCGAACCGCACGAAGCGCAGAGCGCTAGCGAGTGTGCTCGCCCTGTCTTGGTGCCTAGTAGCGGCATGGCCAATCCAACTCGCCCTGTCCCCTCTTGGCTGGCGCCAGCTAACCGACTTGGTGCTGCCAGTCCTTTGGATCGGCCTGCTCTGGGGTCAAGCGCGACGGCTGCGCAGCCCACGAACAGCCGACAACCCCTCGCCGGCTGTTCGGTTGCTCACGCGCCTGACACGCAACCTCTGATGTCGAAGTCACGCTCGACATCGGACCATCCCCGTCCTCGAGCTCAAGCACACCTGACCGGTGGCGGTCAGGTGTGCAGATCGTCGCCGGCGGTTAGGGCAATCGGTGGACGGTGGTGTCGGCCCAGTCGGCGTGGTCGGAGTTGTTGCCGTCGGCTGCGTCGGTGACCCGCAGGGTCAGCTGGTCGTCGCCCAGCACGTCCAGGTCGATCCGCTGCGGTTCGGAGTTGCCGTGCATCACGGGCGACTCATAGATCAGCTTGCCGTCGGCCTCCACCTGGAAGATCACCGAGGAGTACGGCGAGTTCCGCTGGAAGTCGTCGACTCCGATCACGGCGCTGAAGCGGACGTCGGCCGGATCGAGGCGGTAGACGATCTCGGAGTTGGCATGGGTGCCGATGCCCTTGGTGTATTCGACGCCGGCCAGCGAGATCGGCCCTCCGGAGACCGAGCGGTCGTGGCCCAGCGTTCCCCAGCCGATGGTCGCCGATTCCCACTTCCGGTCGCTGAGCGCGGTGGCAGTCAGATCCGCCGGCAGCGCCTGCTCGTCGGCCTGTGCTGGAGCTCCGGGCCCGCGCTCGTTCGCCGATGTCACCCGGTACCGCCATGGCCCTCCGCCGGCCTCGCGATCCACCCAGCCGTCGCCGGCCACTGACTCGGCCACCGGTTTGAAGTCCTCCGATCCGACGGGCGCTCGCTCGACGGTAGCGGTCAACGCATCGGGCGCACTGTTCCAGCTGAGTGCCACGCGGTTGCCGGACCGGTAGGCGCCGAGGTGGGTCGGAGCTGCGGGCGCCGCGGCCGGCATAGTCCGGAGGCTGTGCGGACCGCCGGGCACCGGCAGTTCCTGATGGGTCCGGGCGTTCACAGCCGTCACCGACCAGTAGTACTTGCGTCCCGGCTCCAGGCGCTGAGCTGAAGCTGTTGTGCCGGTCACGGTCCAGCTGCGAACGACGTCGCTCAACTGCGGGTCCCTGGCTACCGTGACCCGGTACTCGGTCGCATTCGCCGACCGGCTCCAGCGCAGCAACGCATTCCGGGATCGGACCCGGTCGGCCCCGTCCTGAGGGGACACCAACGCGAAGTCGTCCGGGTGCGTCGTGATCGCGTCGCCCCAACGCTTCTGGTCGTTCCGGCCCACTGCCTCGGCGGTCACGTGAGCTCCGGGCGGCAGGGAGACGGTGATCGAGCTGACGGACTTCCCGCGCTGCAGGGTGTGCTCCGCCCGCACGCGACGGCCGTTCACCTCGATCTGGGCATAGCCCCCGTAGAAGCTGATCGTCGTCTTCAGCGGCTGAGGCCCACTGTTGTGGGTCACGGTGGTCCGGGTGCCACCCTCGTGGCGTACGCCGAGATCGTGCGCACCCACGGTGATGTGGTCGAGGTCGAGCCAGCCGATCTCCTGAGGCAGCCGGGACAGGGTTGAGACCGCGTGCGACGGTGCATCCGGAACGACTCCGGCTAGCCCCTCGACCGTCTGGGAGAGCAGGGTGTAGCTGACCTCGGGGTAGTCGCCGTTGGTGCCCTGCTGCGGGACCTCGTGCGGCTTGTCCAGTACGGAGATGATGTCCTTCATCCAAGCCCAGCCCTGCTCGGACCGGCCGTAGGCGAACATGACGTCGGGGACATAGGTGCTGGACTCGATGTTGGTCGGCCGGTTCTCGACGTACTTCTTGTACAGGTAGTCGAGGAACTGGTCGGTCTTCCGGCTGTTCGGGTCGATGATCTCGTCGTACGCCATGAACATCGAGTTCTCCTGACCCCAGCCGGTCACCTTGGCGCCGTCGGGGGTGCGGCCGCGGACGTACTCGTCGGAGCCGAGCGTGATCCCCCAGTCCTTGTTGAAGTATTTGAAGAGCTCGGCGGCGCGAGCGTCGAACTGCTTGGCGATCGCGACGTCACCTCGGGCGCGCGCCAGGTCGGCGTAGCCACGGAACGCCTGGTACTGCGCGGCGAAGCCGTCTCCGGCCTCGATCATCTCCGCGTCGGATCTCTCGTTGTAGCTGGCCGCCCCGTACCAAATCCCCCGGCCGGTCCCCTCGGCCACCCCGTTCGGCAGCTGAGTGTCGTGCAACTCGACGAACTTGGTCACGGCCTTGGTGTAGAAGTCCCAGAGAACTGGGTCCTCGAGGTACGTGCGGTCCCCCGTCCAGCGGTACTGCTCGGCGGCCTTGTCGACCAGCTCGAAGACGGCGGGCACCTCGCGAACGAAGTACGAATCGCTCGGGTGGTCGAGGAAGTACGGGCTGCCGTCGAAGTTGAGCGCCCACAAGGGAAACCAGTTGCGCGTCTCGGTCGAGGTCGCGGCGTACGCCTGGAGCATCGACTTGTTCTCCAGGTCGAGCCCCAGCAGGTGCGCTCCGGCGGCCTGGTGTGCGTAGTCCCGGATGTAGAAGGCTGTCCGGTTGGCGTAGCCCGCCCAGTACGACGGGATGTAGTCGGCTTCGCGCGCGTTCGGCGGGACGGGTCCTTCGACGTCGACGGGTCCATGCTTACCGGTCTGGACGTGCTGTCGGGCGCGCCACTTGGCCCAGTTGAAGGTGTCGACCAGCGCATCGTTCGAACTGCTGATGACAATGCTCTTCTGTTCCTCCGCCACAGTCACTGTCCAGGACGAGTGGTGCCCATGGCTGTCGGTGAGCGCAAACTGCCGGGGGTGGGTGTAGTCGAGGGGTTGCGCGGGATCTGGGGCGATAGTGCTGCCCGCGGGAAGTACGACGTCGGCTGACAAGGCTTTCCGGTCGGACTCGTAGGGCAGCTGGACAGTCACGGTGCGGGCATCCTGGTCGATCACCGACAGGCCCTGCTGGCCGTCCACCTCGAAGCTCAGCAGCTCCCGCAGGTCGTCGTACACGGACACATCGTCGATGTTGATCCAGTTCTCGGCGCTGCTCGTCACGAACACCTCCACGCGCTGCCCGCTGGACAGGTCCACCGGCTCGAGAGAGTACGGCTGGTACGAGCTATCAACCGGCAGCGGCCGTGACGTCAGCATCTGGCCGCTGTCGGCGTCGCGGAGCCCGAATACCCCACCTGCTCCATTCGTCGCGATCCAGGCCGATGGGGTGTAGTTGCCGTCGGCATCGACCGTCAGGGTCTGCGCCACCTGGTACGCGGGGCCGGCATCGAGGTAGGCCAACGCCTGTCCCGAGTGTGGGTTGTTGGTGGCACGTCCTGCGCCATCGGTGAACCTCCAAGGCTCGCTGCCCGCTTCGAAGCCGCCGTTCACCACAAGTTCGTGTCCGGAGCTGTCGGGCTCGCCGTTTGCCCTGACCGGTGCGACGAGCGGGACGAGCGCCAGGACGCAGAACCCGATCAGCAGCAATCGACCGGTCCGTGACATTGCTCTGATGCTGGTGGGCGGCATGGCCTGCTCCTCGACTGTCAGGACTGCTTGTAGACGCCGACCTCGGCGATGGACAAGGGGCCGCTCTGGTTCTCGAGTTGGACGCGGACATACCGGCCGGAGGCGCCGCCGAAGTTGAGAGTGGTGGGAGTTCCGGCGGTACCGGCCTGGCGTTTGGCGCTGATTCCAGGGCCGGTACGGGCCGTGGCCAGGTCCTGAGCGGTGATGGGGTTGTCGGAGATGATCACCCAGAAATCACTGAGGCGGGAGCCGAAGCCGCCATCGGTACGGTTGTAGATCTCGACGTCGCCGATCGGGGCGGAGGCACCGAGATCAACCTGCCACCAGGCTTCCTTGGCGTCGACGGCGGTGTGGGTGACGGAGTTGTTGAAGTAGGTGCCGTCGGTGTTGCCGTCGACGCCCCGGGCCGCGTCGCCGTCGTAGTCGGTGGAGATCTGGGTGGCCGGCTTGTTCAGGGCCAGGTTGCCCGGACGAACGGGCTCGGTGATCAAGTCGGTGCCCAGGTACTCGTGCGACAGCGGGTCGCGGTACTTCAGGTGGATCAGCTCCACCGGTCCGGCGGTGATATCGAGTCCGGCCAGGTTGAGGTCGATCCGCCCGTCACTCCTGACCGTGAACGGAACGGCTCTGCCCTTGGGCGTCTTCGCCCAGACCACCGGGTTGTTCAGATTCGGCACCGTCAGGAGATCCTTGTCCCTGACCGGCCGCTTGAACAGGAACACGTTCATCGTGGCGCCCTCGAAGGTGGTCGCCGCGAGACCGCTCGGCCGGATCGGTCCACCGCGGGTGCCGTAGATCGCCGCACCGTAGGACTTCATCCACTGACCCACCTCGGCCAGCCGGTCGCGCTGCGGCTTGTCCACCTCGCCCGACGGTTTGGGACCGACGTTGAACAGCAGGTTTCCATCACCGGTCGCCGTCGAGATCACCGTCTTGATGATCGTCTCCAGGGACTTCACCGACTCGTTCGGCCGCCAGGACCACTGGTCGCCGATCGTGATGCACGATTCCCAGGCTCGCGCCACGTCGAACGCCCCGACCCGCTGCTCAGGGGTCGAGTAGTCACCGGCCAGCGCCGGTTGCGGATCCGCCCAGTTGAGCGCGTACCCGCGATTGTTGATCAGCAGCCCGGGCTGGAGGTTGCGTGGTACCGAGTGGAACGTCGGCGGCCGGTAGACGCTCAGGTCGGTCGGCGCGATCCCGTCGTACCAGAGGAAGGAGATGTCGCCGTAGTCGCTCATCAGCTGTTTCAGCTGGCTCATCATGTAGTCGTAGTACTCGTCGTTCCTCCCCGCGACGACCAGGGGATTCGTCCAGTCCCAGCCGGAGTAGTAGAGACCGAACTCGATCCCGCGGGATCTGCAGGCGATCGCGACCTCATCGACCAGATCACGCTTGGACTTCCCCAGCGGAGTGGTCGCGAAATCCGGATAGAACGACGCCGCGAAGTTCCTGGCCCGGAACATCGGGAACCCGTCATGGTGCTTGCTGGTCAGCACCAGGTACTTCATCCCGGCCGACACGGCGACGTCGGCCAGCTCCTCGGCCCACCCCTTCGCCGGCAGGAACGACTTGTACGCCACGTCGTACACCGGATCGAACAGCTTGGTCGGATCGTTGTACGGCGCGGTCTCGTTCGGCTTGCCGGCTCGGTACGCCTCCCGCCCCCAGCCGGTCTCCCGCCCGGTGAGGCTGGCCGGCCCGAAGTGCACGAACAACCCGAAACGCAGTCTCGCGAGAGCCTCCTGCCCGTCCACCCGTTGTCCAGTCACCCGCTTCCCAGCGGCCAACGGGCTCGGAACTGCCGCGGCGTGCGCCTGGCCGGTCGTCGAGCCGAGCAAAGTAGCGGCGACACCGACCGCGGGCGCGCCCAGAATGATCGAACGGCGCCGTAAGCCCTCGGCGGGAGAATCAGGTTTCGGCATCGGAGTGGCCTTTCAGTCGCGGGCGGCGAGTCACTCAAAATCGGATACGATATTGGAAATTAGAAGCTGCGTAGCCTGGTGTCAATGGCCGGGGCAGGAGGAGAGCGTGCGCGATCAAGATCCAGGTCAGGCGCCGACATTGCGGCCCGCACCCCGGCTGATGCTGCGCGAGAGTGTGTACGAGTCGCTCAAACGCCTACTCATGGACAACGCCCTGGAGCCCGGCACCAGGCTGTCGATCGACGGCCTGGCCCGCGAGCTACAGGTCTCGCAGACGCCTGTACGTGAGGCGCTCTTCCGATGCGAGGCTGAGGGCCTGGTGGTCCGGCGGCCCAACGCGGGCTACCTCGTCGCACCGCTGCTCGGCCGCGACGCACTCCTCGACCTCTACGACCTCCGACTCCTGCTCGAACCCACGGCCGCCGCCCGCGCCGCCGCCAACGCGACAGAGCGCGACCGCGAGGACATCGACGACGCCGTACGAGCGATGGCGCCCGCCGTGCACGGGGACAGCTACCAGGCGTACCGCGAGTTCGCCGAGGAGGACGCGAAACTGCACGGCACGATCGCGAACGCCAGCGGCAATCCGCTCATCGCCGAGACGCTCGACCGGTTGCGCGCGCACATCCACTCGTACCGGCTCTACTTCCGTCACGGCATCGCCGAGGTGACCGCCGGCGAGCACCAGGCGATCAGCGACATGATCCGCGACCACGACCAGACCGGCGCCGAACAAGCCATGCGGATCCACCTGGAGAACTCCCGAATCCGCCTCCTCGCCGCCTACGACCAGGATTGAGCAGACACCACCGCCGGGGCGACAGCAGACGGCTCCGGCTACATCGCCGGTCTGGCGCGCCTTCCGATGGTCCAGCGCCATCCTGGTTGCCGGGCGGCCCTGCGGGAGCCGGGCCTTCGATCGGGGAGTACGACGGGGTCAAGCCGTGGCAACGTCAGCAGTGCGTCGGCCGTCTCGTCGTCCGGGTTGCTCCGGATGTACCGCTGCGAGTTCACGCCGACGACACGGATCCGCGGCCCACGACTCCCATCCGGCTCGCCGACGTAGGCGATGCCGGCACTCTGGTCAAGCCATCGGATGACATCTTCGATCGAGCTGTCTTCCAACCCACCGTGAGGATCCGACCACTCAACGCGAGCGATACCACGCAGGTCATCGCGCTCCTGCGACATAGCGATCGCAGTAACCGTCACTGCCGGGTAACTTGCAAGGCTCATCGACTGACGCACTCTCCTGGTATACCAACCCTCGCATCGTGGCACTCTCCCCCGCCGCCCCGGAAGGGCCAGACCACCCACTGGACCGCTGCCACCGCGTTCGAGGCCGCCGGTATGAATTGATTGAGTAGTAATTTACTATGGAGTCAATTCGTCAATTCGGGCTTCGGGGAGTGAACGCGGTGGCTACCAGGTCTTGGTGGGGTTGGGGAAACATCGAGGATGCCGTCGTGGGCGCTGAGCGAGCCGCGCTCACCGCGCGGGTCGCGGCGATGCTCCCGAACGCGGACTTGACGGTGCACGAGCCACCGCAGCTGGCCTCCTTGACCGTGGCCGATTCCCGTCTGGAGGCCCCGGCTCCGCTGGCAGCGTTGGCCTCGCAAGACCTCGCCGACCGGGTGTCGCACGGTCGCGGTCAGGCGTTCCGCGATGTGGTGCGCAACCTGCTCGGCAGGGTCGAGGACATCCCCGATCTCGTTCTGCGACCGGGCACCGAACAGGATGTCGTCGACATCGTCGACTGGTGCGGTGATGCCGGTATCGCATTGATCCCGTTCGGCGGGGGAACGTCGGTGGTGGGCGGTGTGGAACCCCGCAACTGCAGCGACTACGCGGGCACCGCGTCGTTGGACCTCGGACGGCTGGACAGGATCGTCGAGGTCGACCGAACCAGCCGGGCGGCGCGAATCCAGGCGGGCATTTTCGGGCCGGTGCTCGAGGCCGGCCTACGCCCCGATGGCCTGACCCTTCGGCATTTCCCGCAGTCGTTCGAGTTCTCGACGCTCGGCGGCTGGCTCGCGACCCGGGCCGGCGGGCACTATGCCACCCTCAACACCCACATCGATGACTTGGTCGAGTCGATGCGCGTGGTGACCCCGGTCGGGATCAGCGAATCACGAAGGTTGCCAGGCTCGGGCGCGGGCCCGTCCCCCGACCGGCTGTTCCTCGGCTCTGAAGGCACCCTCGGAGTGATCACCGAAGCGTGGATGCGGTTGCAGGACCGTCCGCGCTGGCGGGCCGGCGCATCGGTGCTGTTCGACGACTACGGTCAGGCGGTCGCGGCGACCCGCACGATCGCCCAATCAGGCCTGTTCCCCACGAACTGCCGTCTGCTGGACCCGGTGGAGGCGTTCCTCAACGCGGGAACCCAGAGCGCCGGCGGCGTACTGGTCCTGGGTTTCGAGTCGGCCGACCATCCAGTCGAAGAGTCGATGCGCCGGGCCGAACAGATCTGCCTTGACCACGGTGGACGCCTGCCCGATGGAATCAGCCTCACCGACTCGGCCGCGCAAGCTGCCCGGCCCGGCGCGGCCGACACCTGGCGATCGTCGTTCCTGCGGATGCCCTACCAGCGCGATGCGATGGCGGCGCAGTCGATGATCGTGGAAACCTTCGAGACGGCCTGTACCTGGGACCGCTTCGACGAATTGCGTGCCGCCGTCCTGGCCGCGGCGACCGCCGCGTTCACCTCCACCGGAACGGTCGGCGTGGTGAGCTGCCGGTTCTCCCACGTCTACCCGGACGGACCAGCCCCGTACTTCGGCATCTATGCCGCCGGCCGCTGGGGCCAGACCGTCGAGCAGTGGGACGAGATCAAGATCGCCGTGTCCGAAGCACTGATCACCTCCGGAGCCACGATCACCCACCATCACGCGGTCGGCCGCGACCACCGCCCCTGGTACGACCGTCAGCGACCCGAACCGTTCGCCGTCGCGCTCCGCGCAGCCAAATCAGCCCTCGACCCCGCGGGCATCCTGAACCCCGGCGTACTCATCGACCCCACAAAGGTCGAGCACACCGCATGACCAGCAGACCGGGCACCAAAGGCGTCCCACGTCAGCAACGCGAGCACCAGATCCTCGACATCGCAACCACCGAGTTCGGCAGCCGCGGCTACGCCTACACCTCGCTGACCGACATCGCCACCCTGGCCGGAGTATCCAAGCCACTCATCTACACCTACTTCGGCTCCAGGGACGGCCTGCACGCGGCCTGCGTCCACCGCGCCGGACGGATCCTCGTCGACGCCGTCGAATCCGCCCAAACCGTCGCCGGCGCACACAACAAAGCCCTCGCCACACTGACCGCGATCTTCCACGCTCTCGACGGGCACACCCAGAACTGGAAGCTCATCTACGACGCCTCCCTCCCCCGCCCCAGCGAGGCGCACACCCTCGCCCGGCAGTACCAGGACGCACTCAACACCATGGGGGCACGAGGCGTCGCTGAAGCTCTCACCGACAACGACACTCACGAGACTCACGACACCTTCGACCACTCGCTGCTGCTCGCCCTGTGGTTCAGCACCGTGTCCACCACCATCAACTGGTGGGGCGACCACCCCACCCAAACACCCCGACAGATGAGCGAGCGCTGCCTGCGCCTGATCGACGCGATCCGGCGCCCCACCACCGTCGAAGAAGCCCCTACACCATGAGCGACCGGCCCTCAGCCGGCTGGTGACCATCGTTGTCCGGGTAGGCCTCTTCACGGAAGAAGCCCAGCGAGCGCATCACCGGGAAGTCGTTGAACGAGAACAGGCAGGCGTCGTCGGAGCGGCTGACGTTGGCGTGCTCGTGCCAGGCCCAGGACGGAACGCAGAAGATGTCGCCTTCGCTCCAGTCGAAGCGCTTGCCGTTGACGACCGACGTACCGCTGCCCTTGGCCGCGGTGTAGATCTTCGAGCCGACCTGCCGATGGGCCAGGGTCGCTTCGCCCGCACGGAGCAACTGCATATGAGCACTCATCGTGGGCATCACCGAGCCTCCCGTCAGCGGGTTGCTGTACTCCATGATGATGCCGTCGTACGGCGACCCGTCGCTGGCCTTGGCCGCGCTGAGCAAGGCCTCGTAGGTCGGTTCCCACGGATAGGCCAGCAGCGGAGAGTGGTTCTTGCCCCAGGAGCCGCCGGCTGGACGCAACTGGCCGGCGCCATACGTGTGCAGAGAGGAGTTCACCACTCCTTCCTGCTTCTGGTACGTGGACGGATGGACCTCGTAGAACGGTGCGTCCAGCGCGTTGACGAGTGGGATGTCCAGACCGTCCTGCCAGATCACCGGCCCGGAGGACTCCTCGCCGTCGTTGCCGTGTTCGTGCCAGGTCCAGTTCGGGGTGATCGCGAAGTCCCGCGGCCCGACCTTAAGTTTCTGGCCGTCGACGATGGTCCAGGCGCCGGTGCCTTCGAGGACGAACCGGAGCGCGGCCGCCTGGTGGCGGTGGGCCGTCATCGACTCGCCCGGAGCCATCACCTGCAGACCGCTGTACAGCAGACCAACCGTGGCCGCGATGTCGCGGCGGTCCGGGTTGTAGAGGGCAACGACCCGGCGACCAGCGTCGTCGGCCTTCACCAGCCCGAGTGCCTCGAGGACCAACGGCCGCAGGTCGCGGTACCGCCAGTGCATCGGCACCGACCGGGGCTGCGGGAACCACGGCTCGATCTTGTTCGCGATGGTCCACAGCGCACCGGCGTCGAGCTCTTCGAGGCGCTCGTAGTAGGCCTGCAACTCAGCGGTCTCCCGCACCCGGGCGCGGCCCAGAACGTCATCACTCAGTGTCATGTCCAACTCCTTGTCAATCGGAAGAAGTCCGATTGCCGGCCCGCCGCGCGAGGAGAAGCGGCGGAGGGCCGGATCAGACCATCTGCTTCTCGAGCCTTTCGCTCAGGCGTTCGGCCGCTTCCGCATTCACACCTTGGACGGTGCTGAGCAGATGCGACTTCAGGGCCTGGTAGGCGGCAGCCGGGTCGTGCGCGACACAGTGATCGAGGATCAGTTCGTGTTCGCGCCGGCGGATGTCGACCTCTGCCGGGTCGTAGAGACCGGCAGCCCGGTAGCGCTCGCTGTTGAGCCAGGTGGGGCTGATGGACCGGAACAGCCAGGACGATTCGGCTGCCCGGTAGACGGTGAAGTGGAAGTCCTCGTGGGCCTTCCGGGCGCCGGCCTTGTCGCCCAGGCGCAGCGCCAACTGCTGGGCATCGAGCGCGTCCCGGGCGAGTTGCGCCGCCTCGTCGTCGAACCCCTCGGCCGCCTGGCGGACCAGTGCTCCTTCGAGCACGATCCGGGTCAGATAGGTGTCGATCAGGTCGTCGTCCGTCAACGGTCGTACCCGGGCCCCCCGGTGCGCCTCGACTTCGATGATCCCGGTCGCCTCGAGCTGTTTGATGGCCTCGCGGACCGGCATCATGCTCATGTCGAGATCCTTGGCCAGTTGCTGGAGCGGCAGTGGTGCGCCGGCCGGGATCGACCCGTCCAGGATCGCCGCCAGGACCGTGTTGTAGGCCTGGTCGGCTGTGGTCGTACGCGCCGGAGCGCGAAACTTGTTCGTCACTGTCAGTACCTTCCGCTGAGCAACTCGCCGGCCCGGGGAACGAGCGGCTTCAGATCCATGGCCTTCAGGATCTCGTACGTCGTGGCCAGAGCGGCGGATATGACCGGTTTGCCGATCCGATCCTCGACCACCTGGATCGCGGCCAGCGACGGCATCTGAACGCAGGCCGACAGAATGACCACGTCGGCCTGGCTGTGGTCGAGCCGGTCGACGATGGCATCGAGAGCCATCGGGTCCCGGTTTCCGACCTCGAGATTGTCGGGGATCTCCAGCGCGATGTGGTCCGTAATGCGGTAGCCCTCGTGTTCGATGTATCCGACCACCTGCTCGGTGAGCGGCTTCAGGTACGGCGCGATGAGGGCAGCACTGGTCGCTCCCAGCGTGCCGAGCGCGTTCACGAGGGCGCCGGCGCTGGTGATCACCGGGGCGGACGAGCCGTTCTCACCGACCCGTTGAGTCAACCGCTCCTGTGAGACGCAGTGGTACCCGTAGCCGCGCGACATGATCGCGACCAGACACGCGTACGCCAGCACCTCGACCTGGGCGTCGGCGAGTTCTGCCGCGCAGCGATCGGACTCGTCGTCCATCGCGGCCAGTTCCTCACTCGTCACCGACTTCATCCGCATCCGCGACGAGTGGAAAGTGAACCGCTCGGGTTCGATCTCCTCACGGGCCCGGAGCATGGCGGGGATCTCGGTCTCCATGGTGATATTGGAGCTCGGCACGATCAGCCCGATCCGGCGCGCTCGATTCGCCATCGTCAGACCGCCTCGACCGGGTTGGTCAGGGCGCCGATGCCCTCGATCCGCGCCTCGACGACGTCACCGGGCCGGAGGTACTGCGGCGGGTCCTGAGCCGCTCCGACACCCTGCGGCGAGCCGGTCGCGATCACATCGCCTGGCTCGAGCGTGATGCCCGAGGTGATGTCCTCGATCAGCTCCGGGATGCCGAACAGCATGTGCTTGCTGTTGCCGTCCTGCTTCTGCTCCCCGTTGACGAACAAGCTCAGCTGCAGACTGTGCGGATCGGGCAGTTCGTCGGCGGTGACGACGATCGGTCCGAGCGGTGCGTAGCTGTCCTGGCCCTTGGAGAAGAACCACTGCCCGGCGCGACGCTGGTCGCGGGCGCTGATGTCGTTGAGGATCGTGTACCCGAAGACGTAGGCGTAGGCGTCGTCGCGGTCGACCGAGCGGGCCGTTCGTCCGATGACGACGGCGAGTTCGCACTCCCAGTCGAGCTGTTCGGTCAGCCCGGGGTCGTGCCGGATGGGCTCGCCGGGTCCGACCACCGCGGTGGCCGGCTTGCTGAAAAGCACCGGGCGGGCCGGCAGCGCCTCGTCGGTGTCGAGCGTGCGGCTCGACTCCTCGACGTGCTCGACGTAGTTCAGGCCGACCCCGATCACCTTTCCGGGGCGTAGCGGTGCATGCAGCCTGACCTCGGCCAGTCGATGGGCGGTGCCGGGCGGCCACGCAGTCTGACCGTGAACGGCCACGCGGATGCTGTCGAGGACAGCAGGACCTGCCTCGATGAGGCTGCGAAGGTCGCCTGGCACATCGAGCTCACCGCGAAGCGCGGCCTCGATGTCCACGACCGTCTCGCCGTCGTCGACGATCAGGCCGATCCGGGCAGCGGTGCCGCGGGCGGGGGTGAAGGTGGCAAAACGCATCGATGCTCCTTGGAGGTAGAACGGCTTCGTCGGGGCCCGGTTCAGCTGAGACCGAACTCGACGGCCGACAGGCCGGGCTCGTGGTCCGGAGCTTGGACGGGGTGGGGATCGTCGGTGAACACCACTGGTGTCTTCGGCCTGCGATCGACGTGCAACTGGAGCACGTCGAAGCGGTTGTAGTGGCCGATGATGTCGTGCATCTGTTTCGGCTGGATGCATCGGCGCAGATCGATCTCCGCGTAAACGATGCCTTCGGTGTCGATCAAGGGTTCGGTCAGCAGCCGGCCGTCCGGCCCGAAGATGCCGCTGAAAGCACTGTGTTCGCCCTGCAACAGCTCTCGCGAATCGTTGTCATGGGCAACCGCGTCCACGATCTCCGGAGTGATCGCGGCACAGGACACGACCGAGAAGACCTTGCCCTCGAACGAATGCGCGGCCGACCGGACCTTGATTGCCTCGACCATGTCGTAGCCGGCCGGTGCCACTGGCAACGCGATGTAGTTGGCCACGTGGACGTTCTCGCCCTGCGCCAGCAGTGCAAACCGCGCCAGTGTGTTGGTGTTCTCACCACAGGCGAGGGCACCGAGCCTGCCGACGGAGGTGTCGAAGACCCGCAGCGACCGGCCGTCGCCGCCGGCCCAGGTCAGCTTCTCCGCCCAAGTCGGGACCAGCTTGCGATGGACACCCAGCAAAGCACCGTCGGCTCCGATGAACACGATGGAGTTGTAGAGCGTTCCCATCGAGAACGGGTCGCGTTCGTTGACACCGATGACGACCGTGCAGCCGGCCCGGCGGGCAGCCGCACGCAGCTGGTCGACCTCAGGTCCAGGGATGTCGATCGCCGCGTCGAAAAGCTTCTCGAACCAGGGACTCCCCTGGATCGGCGTCATGGTCCAGTTCCAGTAGGGATACCCGGGCACGAAGACCTCAGGGAAGGCGATCAACTCGGCGCCCTCCCGAGCGGCGGTCGCGATCAGCTCGCAGGCCTTCGCAACGGTCGCCGGGGTGTTCAGAAAGACCGGCGCCGCCTGAATCGCGGCGGCGCGGAACCTCGGGTAGTCCACGTGCTCCTCCCTTCAGCCAGCTCTCATGAGGGCGACGTTACGACAATTCTCCGCTTTTATCAAATATGATGATCTACTTATTGACGAGTTAGATCATGTGCTCCTACTGTCGCTTCACACGTTCACAGCCGTCGACCGGAATCTCCGGTTCGGTCAGCTCGCCGTCGGCGATCCACACGCCCTGACAAACCCGGCACCGGCCCTTCGCGGGCTCGTCGGCCGGTCCATCCCTCTGATGAGGAGCACCTCCACATGACTGCCGTATCCGAAGCCTCGGCTGCCGTCCTCAGCGACCTCCGGCCGCAGTACGGCCACTTCATCGATGGCGACTTCGAGAGCAGCACCACTACGCATTTCCCAGCGGTCAACCCCGCCACGGGCGAGCACCTCAGCGACCTCGCCCGCGGCGGCGCGGCCGACATCGACCGAGCCGTCCAGGCCGCCAAAGCCGCGTTCGTCAACTGGCGCCGCACCCTGCCCGAGGAACGGGCCGCGATGCTGCTCCGGCTGGCCGACGCGATCGAGGCCGACATCGAGCGGCTGGCCTACCTCGACGCCCTCGACATCGGCCGCCGGGTCACCGAGACCGAGATCGACCATCGGATCGCGCTCGGCGAGTTCCGCTTCTTCGCCGGCGCCGCGCTGAACCGCACCGGCTTCAACCGGCCGATCGAGAACGGCATCGCCATCGCCCGCCGGGAGCCTCTCGGCGTCATCGGGGCGATCATCCCGTGGAACGTCCCGGCGATCATGGTGGCGCACAAACTCGCGCCGGCCCTTGCCGCCGGCAACACAGTCGTCCTCAAACCGGACGAGCACGCGTCACTGTCCACCCTGGCCTTGTGCGAGCACCTGGCACAGATCTTCCCGGCGGGTGTGGTCAACGTCGTCACCGGTCTGGGCGAGGAAGCGGGCGCTGCCCTGACCGCCCACGTCGACGTCCGCAAACTGGCCTTCACCGGCAGCTCGGAGGTCGGACGGCTCGTCGCCATCGCCGCCGCCGAGCGACTCGCGCCGGTGAGTCTGGAGCTGGGTGGCAAGAGTCCGAACATCGTCTTCCCCGACATCGACGATATCGACGGGGTGGTCGACAACGCAGCGTTCGCCGCGACGTACTGCAACGGCCAGTCCTGCCTGGCCGGAACCCGCCTATTCGTCCACGAGGACGTGTACGACGACGTGGTCGGCCGCCTCGTCGCCGGCGTCGAGAAGATCGCTCTCGGCAGCCCGATCGACCCGGCCACCGGCCTGAGCTGTCTGGTCTCCGAGCGCCAGGGCAAGCGGGTGCTCGACTACGTCGACATCGGCCGCAAGGAAGGGGCCAAGCTGCTGACCGGTGGCGAGCGTTCGGTTGTCGAGGGCAACGAGTACGGCTACTTCGTTCAGCCCACGATCTTCGAGGCGACCAACGAGATGCGGATCGCACAGGAGGAGATCTTCGGCCCGGTGCTCTCGGTCATCCGGTGGAGCAACTACGAAACCATGATCGCCCAGGCGAACGGCGTCCGTTACGGTCTGGCCGCCGGCCTCTACACCACCAATATCGCACGGGCACTCGAGACCGCCGACCGTCTCGAGGTCGGCTCGGTGTGGATCAACAAGTACTTCAACCTCGTCGACGGATCACCGATCGGCGGGTTCAAGGACAGCGGCTACGGCTCCGAGAACTCAGCCGAAACCATCGATCTCTACACCCACCTGAAGTCAGTCACGCTGATCGGTCAACCGCAGGCCCCCTTCTACCTGCCACGCTGACCTCACTTCGAAGGCCGACCATGACCGCCACACCTGCCCACGTAGCTTGTTCGGCTATGGTTGCGCAACTTTCGTCGGCTTGGCCGCATCAAGGTGGGTAACGATCTGCTGTTGGCATGGAGCCGGCAACCTGGGGGTCAGGTCACGAGAGGTTGCGACATGCGTGGTAGGCAAAGGCTCGTCCGTCGGGGCTCGGTAGTACTGAGCGGGGCTGCACTGTTGGCCGCCGGCTTGCTTCCCGGCGCCGCGGACGCTGTGACGACAACTACCGGCGATGCAAGCGCCGGCAAGAAGTGCTCCATGGATCTGGGGTCGGTCACGGTTGGAGGTGATCACAGGTCGCAGCGCATCACGGCCGGCTCGCCTCCGACGAGAACGAACGACCGGGTGGTGGCGGCCGATGTGTTCGACGATCAGGTACGGCTCAGCGGTTCGATGTTTGCCTCCCCGGATCCGCGCGGCGTCTTTGTCGCGGGCCACGTGATCATCGGCTCGACCCTGATCTACAGTGCCTACACGCTCGTCAGGGGCGAACTCGACCCGGACTCGATCCACCGCGAGGTCGACGGCGGCGAATACGGTGACATCGTCGCGTTCGAGGAGTCTCGCTATCGGGAGGGAACCTCCGTCCCACGAACGACGATCTACGGGCTGCGCGACGACGGCGTGCTGAGCAGATGGACCTCCACCAGCGGGGGTTGGCGAGTTACCGGCACGTCCCCGGGCTTCGCGCCGGTGAAGGCGATCGCGTTGATCAGCAAGACCCGGAGCTATGACACGTTCCTCGCGAACACCCGGGGCGGCGCGCTCTACACGATTCACATCCCGACGACGGCGCCGATGAAACCAGTGGTCAAACGGGTACGCACCCGTACCTGGCAGGGCTTCGAATTCCTGATCGCGCAGAAGTGCGGCAACCAGGGCACCCTGCTGCTCGGCATCGACAAGGACACCCAATCGGCCTATCTGTACGCCGTCGGCCACGCCAACGGCACTGCGACGGTCATCCAAGGCCTCGGCAAGGTCCCCGGTACGTTCAACGACCCGGCCTACTTCCGCTTTGCCGCACCCATCGACCCACTCTTGGGTGAGTAGGCGCTGCCCCACCACCGGCTCACTTCACCAAGTCCCGGTAGTCACAGTAGAGCCGGTAGCAGGCCGAGGATCGGCGCTCCGAGGGCTCCTAGCCAATGCGCGAGCATGCCGAGGGGCCCGACGAGGGCCGATCCGGCCGAGGCCAGTGATCCTGCGGCGAGGAGGATGCGGGTCAGCCGCTCAAGCCTCGGGGCGATCCGGGTCCGATCCGGCTTCGGCTGGCGGAGACCGGCCTCGATGTCGCGGAGTTCCGTCTCCACCGCGATCGAGGACAGCGGGTCGAGACGCGTGGCCTTGACGCCCGCTCGCAGATCGGCGAGCGCCTGCAGGGCCTGCTCCGATGTCACCACGATGCCGGTCTGACCGCCCGTGATGTGCTGGTCGCGGCCGACGTTGTTGATGTTGGCGGCGTTCTGGTTGCCGATGTTGAAGGTCATCGCGACTCATCTCATGAACTGGGGTGGCGGTAGTTCCCGGTCGACCCGGCGGCGGCGCGCGGTGGCGACGATGTGCAGCACGATCCCGACGATGATCAGCAGTACGCCGACCAGGTTGACCAGGCCTCCGAGCGCGAACACCAAGAGCCCGCTGAAATCGTCCTTCGTGGGCATACTGGACGCAGCCGAGAGGTCCAGGATCTGACCGTAGTACGTGTACCAACCGAAGGCGGCGACGGCGAGTCCGACCAGGAACACCACGACACCGGTCCAGATCAGCCCGCGGGCCTTCGTCTTCGCCGCGGCGATCTCGCGGAAGAAGTTCTCCCGCTGCTGGATCACCTGCTGCACGTACTGATCCCGCCCGACATTGTTGATCGCGTGCGCCCGCTGATCGCCGATGTCGTAGCGAACCCCGGCCGGCGCGCCTTCGCCCGTGCCGTAGCGAAGCCGCAGCTCCGCGAACGCAATCCGGTCCCCCGCGTGCAGCCGTCGCGGCTCCGTGATCGCCTCGCCGTTCACGAAGGTGCCGCCGGCCGAGCCTAGATCTTCGACATAGTCCACGCCGCCCTGCTGCCACAGCGCCGCATGCGTCCGGCTCAGGTACGGGTCGTCGAACCGTACCTCGCAGGTCGGCAACCGGCCGACCGTCATTCGGGCGCCGGTCAGATTGATCCGCTGCCCCTCGTGTGATCCGGCTTCCACCACGAGGTACGTCGTACTCGATGCATCGCTCATCGTCCTCTGCGGCGACCGCGGGCACCTCGCCCGTCCGCGCCGCACCCCCACGATCAGGAAAGCACTCGCGCCGGACCGTTACAAGACGCAACCTCCGGCCGTCTTCGATCCTGCCGAGACCAATCTGGCAGGTCAGTGCTGTGGGAAGCAGGCAGCGACGGCCAAGCCGTCCACGAGGTCGTTCATCTGGTGGCCGGAATGGCCCTTCACCCACTGGAAGGCGACATCCCCGCGCTCGATCACCAACGCCACCAGGGGCTCCCATAGGTCCTTGTTGGCGACCGGCTTCTTTGCTGAGGTGAGCCAGCCTCGCTCAAGCCAGCCTCTGTACCACCCGTCGCGGAAGCAGTTGACGACGTAGGTCGAATCCGAGACGACCAGCAGCGGACCGTCGTTCGCCCGCACGGCCTCGAGGGCGGCACGGATCTCCATCCGCTGGTTCGTGGAGGCAGCCTCGTGACCGGCGGCATACTCGGTCGTCGACAGCGCCCAGGCCCAGCCTCCAGGTCCGGGGTTGCGCGAGCAGGCACCGTCGGTGAACACCTTGCGCGCGCCGATGGGGACTGTCATGTCGGCCGGACGAGGACGGCGGGCGCGAGCTGGAGGCATCACAGCGAAACATTACCCTGCGGGCGAATCGGGCGCCCACCGGAGGTTCTCTGCCTCCGTAGGGTTTGGGGGGTTGCGTTGACAGGGGTGAGCGGGGGTCTTCATGGTGGGCGGACCGCCCCCAATCGTGAGGATCCGCTCATGCGTCAATCACCTGATCGTGCTCGTGCAGTCGGTGCCGGTATCGCCGCTGTCGCCCTGCTGGCCGCCTTCACCGCAGTACCGTCCCAGGCTTCCGAGCCATCCGCGAGCGGACCGGCCGAGCCGAGGACCGCCGCCAAGGAGACCACTGCTGCGGATCGGCAGATGCTGGCTCAGCGCCCATTGGTCGAGGCCGCCGAACGCCTGGCCGTCGTAGCGGAATCGCCCGCCCTGCAGGGATTCGCGGGCATCGTGCTCACCGAGGACGCCGTCCAACAGCGCACCGGCGCCTCGTCGAGGGAGTCCCTTACTGGGGCCACGTCTTCGTCGGTCAGTTCCTGTGCCAGAGCGGCATCACCAGCGCGGCGGCCACCGGCGGACCGGTCTGCAACATCAAGGTGCTGTTCTTCTACAACGACCGGGAAGACCTGGTGGAGGGCGAGCAGATGAACGGGCAGGACGCGGCCCGCGGCGGCGGCCCCGTCTACTCCCGTGGTGACGCCGGCCTGATCGCCAACGGAACCGTCACCCGCGGCGCCGGCCCCCGGATCGGCTTCCAGGACTTCGCCACCGCCAACCGGGACTTCGGCGTCAGCATGTCCTGAGGCGCAGCGCCTAGGCGCCTTCGCCGAGCAGTCGGACGAGTTCGTGGCGGCCGGTGAGCTCGAGTTTGCGATAGACGCCGGACAGGTGGAACTCCACCGTCCGGCGGGCCAGGAAGAGCTGGTTCGCGATCTCGGGGTCCTCGCCGACTGCCTGCAGGGTCTTGCCCAGTTCGTACTGGGCGGAGGCCTCGTCCAGGAGGTGGCCCGCAGCCTGCAACCTGCTGACGGCCTCGATGAGCAGCGGCTCCCGTTCGCACCTGGGCCGCGTCAACGCCACCACGTACTGCGCGAAGCCGATCGCGCCGGTGGTTCCGAAGAGCTGCGCACGCTCGAGATTCTCCTCCGCGAGCCGATCTGCTTCCGCTGACCGGCCCAATCGCAGCAGGGTTTTGACAGCGCAGAATCATTGCCTTCGGCAACAGGGCTCGGAGTAGGGCGATCGTCGACCGCAGATCGCCCTTCCTGTGCAGGGCCCGGGCCCGGAGCAAGTCCAACTCGATCAGGTCCCACTCGCTGACCTGAGCCACAACCTTTCTCCGCGCGACCAGCGCGGCCGAGTACGCTCGCGCCGGTACGGCCGCCACCGAGAGCGTGAACAAGGCGTGCCAGTACAGGTCGAGCTCCCGTACAGGATCCGCTTCAGCCAGTACGGCGTCCGCGTCGCGCAGTGCCGCTCCCCCCATCGCCGCCAGTCAGCGTTGCCAAGCCGGACCGGCCCGCCCGCAGGGAAAGAGACAGCCGCGGATCCCCGTGGGACCGTGCTTCGGCCAATGAATCATTTGCGCAAAACCCACGGATCCGATTGATGATCGGAGCTCGCCCCGTCGTTCGCAGGGGCGTTGCCGCTAGTTGATCGTCCATTGCTGGAGGGCGGAGTTCGTGTTGGGTTGTTGGGTGACCTTGGCGCCGTCCGTGGTGGAGGCGGTGGTCAGAAGCAGACCGCTGTTGACCGCTGTGAGGGTGTAGGTCCCGTTGGCGAGTTTGGTGGCGGTCCAGCGCTGGTTGGAGCCGTTGGTGCAGGTCCACTGGATGATGGTGGCGCCGGCGGTGGTCGCGCCGCCGTTGACGTCGGCGCAGAGACCAGAGGAGTTGTTCTTGAGGGTGTAGGAGCCATCGGCCTGCTGGGCGAAGGTCCACTTCTGGTTGACGTCCCCGTGGTTGGTCCAAGTGATCAGCTGAGTTCCCGGTGCCGTACTGCGATCGGGATCGTCCAGCGCCTTCCCGCCGGTGGAGACCGTGTGCACGCCGTTGAGGTTCTGCGGTGCGGTTCCGACCTGGGTGACGGTGAGGGTCTGCTCCGCCCCGGTACGGGTGCCGCCGACGGTGTTACCGGTCGTGTTGGTCCAGTCCCGGGTCGGCGTGGTTTCGGCGAGACGTCCGGAGTCCGTGGAGAGGCCGAGGACGAGACCGCTGTACCGGTTGACGAATCGGAAGGTCCCGCCGGAGTTCTTGATGAGCCACCATTGCTGGCCGGCGGTCGGACCGGCTGACCCGATCGCGGTGACACTCGGCTTGGCGCCCCAGGCGCGACTGGTCGTCGTACCGGCATCGACGCCAAGGGCTTGGCTGGTCGACGAGTTGAGGATCTGGTAGGAGCCGTCGCCGACAGCAACGAAGTACCAGCCTTCAAGGGCCGAGCCCGACGCCGTGCCGACGGAGGTGCTTGCCGTGGTCCCGGCTTGCTGGGCGAGGATCCGGCCGCCGGCGTTGGCGATCCGGTAGGTCTTGGTGAGATCGAGCGGCGCGGCGGCTGGGGCTGTCGAGGTGATCGTCAGATTGACGTACTCACCGGAGGTGCCGCCGGAGCAGCCGAAGGAGCAGTACGAGCGGAATGTCTTGCCGATGATGGTGGAGTTGGTCTTGTTCACGCTGTCGAGGAACCACCGGTACCACGAGGCCGTCGTGTAGCTCCCGGTGTCGCCGATCGAGTACCACTTCTGGCTGGTCAGATCGTCGGTGACGTAGAAGTGCTGCGGCTCGTTGCCATCCTGGCGCACTGCCTGCGGCTCGCCGATGTACAGCCCGAGATAGGCGTTGTACGCGATGTCCATCACGAAGAGCGGAGACGTCGGTGACAGGGTGCCCGCGGCGACCTGCTGATCCACCGTGCCGGTGCCGGCGGGACTGTACTCCTTCGCCAGCGGCGTGTAGCCAGCCGGATTGCTCGCGTCGACGGGCACGAGGTTGCTCTCGCGGCCGCCGGCTCCGGGCTGCGACCACGATCCGTCGTACCACTTCTGCCATGAACTGGGGGCCATCTTCGCCGACATCTTGGCCCGCGCGACGTGCTGCCTGAAGTTCTTCCAGCTGCCCGACTTGTCGACGATCCGCGAGCCGTAATACACGTAGAAGTAGCCCGAGGCGGTGTCGACGAACAGCCGCTGGTCGCCGTCGCCGTACGAGTAGGTCTGGTTCGGGAAGGCCGTGGTGTCGTTGCGCTTGGTGCTGTACGGCGAAGTGATGACGTGGTTCTTGATCGTCCAGGTCCTGCCCTGGTCGGTCGACACGGCGTAGTCGATGGCGTCGTAGTGCAGGCCGTCGCCGAAGGGCTGCGGCGTGAACTCGTTGTGCACCAGGCCGTACCAGTCACCGGTGTCCGGATCGACCCAGACACCGGCCAGGTCACAGAAGTTCTTCTGCGAATAGCCCGAGCCGCTCGGGGCGAACGTCGACTCCAGTCCGGTAGGACTGTTGTTGCAGCGCCAGGTGGTGTCGTTGTTCTTGTCGCTCGCGTTGGCCGGATTGGTCGCGTTGCTGATGGCGGTCGACCTGGTCGCGGTGTCGAAGTTCGGGCCGGTGTAGAAGTCCCACTTGCGCGGCTCCGTGGCGCCGTACAGGGCGGCGGACTGCTGGAAGTAGAACGTTCCGTCCTTGTCGATGTACGCGCCGGCCGGGGTGTCGGTGGGCGTACCCCAACTGCCCTTGGTTCCGACGGTGATGGTGTACGACGCGCCCGTCGGCGGTGCCGCCGACGCGGCCGGGCCGATGCCGCCGACGCCGAGCCCCAGGGCTAGCAGGGCCACCACAGCTGTCTTCCGAGAACGTGACATAGGAGCTCCTTGGGTCCGGGACGGCGTCGTACGCGGAACCATAGGATTCATTTGACCGGTAAACAAGACCGGCGCTGAGAGAAAATTGCTGGCCAGTACGGACTTCGGCGTTGACGGCTGTTCCGGTGGCGGTCGATACTCGGCAAGTCAGTTGACCGGTCCAACAGATGAGGTTCGCCTGTGGTGACGATGCAGGACGTGGCCGCTCGAGCGGGCGTCACCAAGCAGACCGTCTCGAACGTGGTCACCGGCCGGGCCGCGGTCCGCCCGGACACGGCCGCGCGGGTCCGGGCCGCGATCACCGATCTGGGCTACGAACCGAACCTGGTGGCCCGTTCGCTGGCCACCGGTACGACGATGACCGTGGGACTGATCGTGCCGACCGTCGCCAGTCCGTTCTACTCCGAGATCGTCGAAGAGGTCGAGAACGTGCTGGATCAGCACGGCTACCACCTCGTGCTGTGTACCACCCGGGGGGACGGTGACCGCGCCAAACGGCAGCTGGCCGGGCTGTCCAGCCGGCTGGTCGACGCCCTGCTGATCGCCGGCGACCGGGACCTGACCGATCCGCTCGCGTTGCTTCCGGACCCACGGTTCCCGATCGCCTTGTGCGCCTGGGAGACGCAGATCCCAGACTCGCTGCCGGTGGTGACCATCGACTACGAGCACGCCGGCTTCCTGGCCGGCAAGCATCTGCGCAGCCTGGGCCACAAGCGAGTGGCGGCCGTCGTCGAGTTGCCGACCCATGAGCGGAGGCTGAGCGGCTTGCGGGCGGCGTTCGCACGGAACCGGCTACGGATCGGTGACGACATGGTGTTCGCGCCTACGGAAGCCACGCCTGCCGGTGGGTTCGCCGCGGCACAGGCGGCGCTGGCCGCCGATCCGTCGCTGACGGCGATCTTCGCTTCTCATGATCTGCTGGCGCTGGGAGTGCTCGAGGCGGTGAAAGAGTCGGGCCGATCGGTTCCCGGCGATGTCTCGGTGATCGGATTCGACGACACCGCTCCCGTGGCCCTGACACATCCGGCCCTGACCGCGGTGGCGATCCCCAGCCGGGAGATGGCACAGCAGGCGACCTCTCTCCTCCTCCGCGCAATCGCCGAAGGCGCGCCACCGGTCAACTCGGCCCAGCTCCTGCGAACCTCCCTCGTAATCCGCGACAGCACCGGCCCTGCCCGCCGCTAAGACCCCTGAACCGCAGCATCGCCGACCTGACGCCGAAGAAGGCCACCAAGCCTGGATGCTCCAGCGCCAGGCGTGAGATCAGCGGCGGTCGGGGCGCTGGCCTTTGCCGCGGGGATCGTCGGGTGGCGCCTCGTTGGACCGGTCGGCCTCACGCCAGTACTCGAGATCCCTCGCCGGACCTGAGCCGGGCGGTTCCGGCGTACGGTCCGGGTCTTCGGGGTGATCCGGGCCGCCGGTGAAGACTCTTCGCACTAGCCCGACCAGGCCGCCCCGGTCCGGCTCAGGGTGGCGCGGCGGCGGTGGAGGGTTTCCAGGGGGCCTCGACGGGTTGGTCTCGCTCGCTCGCCGCTGGGGTGGGCCACCGGTTGGATGCGTAGCGGGATCCTCCTCTCGCGACGTGCCCGGCGAGGCAGACATCTGCGGACTACCGGCCCCCAGGTCCATCACGGCCAGGTGCGTGAGCTGCACCGGTGGGTCGAACGGCGGCCGTGCGACACACGCCACGAAAGCGAAGTTCTGGTGCGACGCGGAAAGGTCTCGCCAGACCTCGTGGCGGATTTCGCCCGAAACCACGATTGGCACGCCGCTGCCGTCCTGCGGCCGCGGTACCTCGCGAGCGGCCGGCTGCGGAATGCTGCCGCCCGCCGATGACCAGTGAGCGGGGAGGTAGGGCGGCTCGTGCGCCTCAGCAAGGTCGGACTGGTGCCGGTCCCAGTCCAGCCGCATCCAGGCCAGGTACTCCACCCTGGCCCATTCCGTCCAGCGCGCTTCGCACTCCTCCAGGCTGGGGAGCGTCGCCTCCGCGTCGCGGGACATCCAGCCGACGAAGGTGTAGAGCGGCCTCGATCCGTCGGTGTTCATGCTGTCGCTCAGCAGTCCGGCCTTGCAAGCCCCTCCGACGAACAGCAGCGGCCCGCTGCGAGCAGCGACGAAACGGGGGCCGCGGTCCAGGTCCTCGCCCCCGCCGGTTGTGCTGATGACGAGTCTGTTCAGCCATTCGACGTCGACTTCGCGGGGTCGGACCCGCCACCACCGGTCGGCACGCCGGGTGCGGCCGTACAGCACGAGCTGCCAACTCGGCGGCGCGTTCATTGCGACACTTCCACACCATCACGGAACCTGGGCAGCCGGTCGAGTTCTGCGAACAGGGTGTCGGCACGCTTCGCAGCGACCTGCTGCACCGCGTCGTAGCTGCCGAAGTCTCGCTCGGCGATCACCTCCTGGTACACCGCGTCCCTGATGTCGGAGCGGCGGAACAGCGCCCCGGCGCCCTGCCTGAGCGCGGCCAGCCGGTTCTGTAGAGCCTGCCGGGTCTGGGCCGCGTCCGCGGCAGCGCCTTTGGCCGCGACGGACAGCTGGTACATGTACTCCGCCAGCGAGTAGATCACCGGGAGGTGCAGGTCGCGAGGATCGATGTCGCCGGTCTCCACCCGGGCCGGCGGGTGGAGGCCGAAGTGCCCGAGGGTGACCGGACAGACCAGAGTCGACAGGCCTTGGCTGAAACCGATGCCGATCAGCTCCTGCACCTCGCGGACGACGGCGTCGAGAGAGTCGCGCCGCCAGGGCGGGATCAGATCGGCTTTGGTGATCAGGATGACGATCGAGGGCAGCGGCTCGTCGGCCTTCATCCGCGCCTGGACCGCGTTCTGCAGCAGGGAGGTCATCCGGCGTAGTCCGGTCCGGCCGAGGATGTCGCGCCGGGTGCTTTCCGTCACCGGTTCGACCAGATACCCGCCGTCGATCACCAGGTAGACACTGTCGGATCGCTCGAGCCGGTCCTGGAGCCCGGCGACGTCGCCGGATTCCGCGCCCCGGGCGTCGCTGAGCGCGCCACCGCGATAGTCCAGCCAGTCGATCGCCAGCAACGGACTCAGGCCGTCGAGGAACAGGAACGTGTACGGGATGTTGTCGGCCAGGTTCGGCGGCGGGAGCTCGCCGTCCTCGAGCAGCTTGTCCCATCGCTCGGCCAGGACCAGATCGACGTCCGGGTCGGTGGCGTTGAGGAAATAGCCCTTCCGGCCGGCCGACAGCTCGGCGTACATCCCGAGCAGGAACGTCGTCTTGCCTGATCCCCGGGTGCCCAGAGCCGTGATCGTGAGGCTCGGATAGTCAGCCATCAGTTGCCTTTCAGAAGAGGTAGACATCCTCGAACAGGGATCCGAGCTGCTTGCTCGGCTCGATCAGTGGCTGCAGCAGCGCCATCCCGGATCGGTACTGCTGCACGTTTTCCCGGTGAATCTGATCCCAGCTGGGCTCGCCCGTGATGATGCTGGTCATCCGGTCCAGCACACCCCGCTTGCGCTCGGCCAGCTGGACCAGCTCCGCATTGCGCTCGACCTCGGCCACCAACTCATTGCCGATTGCAACGATTCCGATGTGCAGGCACCACAGCACCGGCAGCGTCACGTTGAGCGGCGACTGTCCGCAGGCGACCGGAACCACTGCTCCGTGCAGGTGGGACTCCGCGCCGACGCCACGGACGAGATCGCCCAGCACGTCATCGGCCGCCGCGGCGGTCTCCTGCTCCCTGGTTCGGACCAGGTCCCATTTCGTCAGCGCGACGACCAGCGGCATCGGCGCGGTCCGATCCATCAGCAGCCGCAGCGTGGTGGCGACGACCGGCCGGACCTTCGAACGCGACCGCAGACCGTTGCCCAACTCGGTACTGTCGATCATGACGACCAAGCCGTCGGCCGTGGCAAGGTCGGCGCGTAACTGCTTCGCCTGCGGCGAAGTGGTCGAGAGCTCCGTCAGGGCGCCGCCACGGTAGTCCCGCCAGACGAAATCGAAGAATCGCTGCCCCGAGTGCCAGAGCTGAAGGTTGTACGAACTGCGGCGATCGCTGGCCAACGGGTACACACCCTGCTGGATCCGGGCGGCGTTGTTGAGCAACCACAGGTGGTCGGCAGGCCGCTCCGCGCGGAGGGTGAACGGCCCATGGCCACGGCTCATGGCGCCGTACATCGAGCTGACGTACGACGTCTTCCCGGCGTTGCTCACCCCAAGCATCAAGATCTTCATCGGCTCACGACCCCGGCGTCCGGACCCGCCTCATCCCCGCGCGTCCGCTTGACCGGACGTCCCTCGTACACCTGGGCCGGGTCGTCAGCCTGCGGAACGCGTGTTCGCCGAAGTGGATGACCGACCCACTCCCCCGAAACCGAAGCAGGCTTCACCTCCAGGGCGGTGACGGCGCGCGGCGGCCCGCTGGTGACCGGCTCGGCGCGAACCACTGTCGCCGAGGGGCGGTCCAGCGCTTCCAGGGCGTCCGGCGGCAAGAGCGGGCGTAGGTCGCGCAGGAGGTCACGATGCCACGGCTGGATCCGGTCGGCGGACCGGGCGGAGCGGATCGACTCGGTCACCCCGACGGCCGGGCAGCCACCCAGCCGTTCGAACGCCGCCTCCAGCCAGGCCCGGGCAGCCGGCTCGGATCCGCGCTGCAGAAGGCGGCGGACCTGATGCAGGTCGTGATGGAACGGGTCGGCCAGAGCGCCGGCCGGGTACGGGATGGTCACCCGGTCGGCCATCGACTGCTCCAGCAGGTCCAGCGCGTCGTCGAGCTTCTCGGCGTACCCGGTGCGGCGGAGCAGGTGATACGCGTCGATGGCGGCCACGATCGCGACGTGCCCGAGGCGGACGGCCCACTCGAACTGGACGCGCCTCTCTCCTTCGCCGACGGCCGCCTCGGACGGTCGACGGAACCCGCTGGTCGAGGTCGACTCGAACCAGTCCAGTCGTTCCGGCGTCCAGTAGTCGCCGGTGGGCAACTGCGTCCGGACGACCTGAGTGAGATTGCGGATCGGCTCGCTGCCGCCGAGGTTGCAGCCGCCGAGTCTCAACTCCAGCTCGCCGGCCACGACGTCGGCCGAGACCAGCAAGGTCGGCAGGTCGGCCAGATCGTGGGCGATCAGCGCGTCGTGCGGCCAGGGGATCAAGCGGTCTGTCCACCGCACCAAGGCAGCCCGGTCGTCCTGCAACGGCATCAGCGCGGATCGCAGCCGGAGCGGAAGTGGCCGCCAGGCAGGATCGCCGTCCTGGTGCGACGGCACGAAAAGGACCAACGGCGGCATCGCCGTCAGATCCGGATAGAGACGTTGGACGGCCGCGCGCAACGACCCGGGTCCGTCCCGCACCGGGTAGTTCTTGAACAAGCGCTGGATTTGGTCGCGCTCCAAGCTCTGCAGGTGGTTGCGTGCGTCATCGGCGGACTGGTCGCGGCGTACCTGGACGTACTGTTCCCGCGCAAGCTGACGGTCTTCCTCGCGCCGGCGGGCGTCCACGATCGCGGACTCCGCCTGCTCACGTTCACCGCGTCGCGCGGCGACGCGTTCCTGGTAGATCTCCAACCCCGCGGTGGCGAACTCGAACACGCTACTGACGGCATTGGAGACAGCGCTGATCGGATCTGCAGCCATCCCCCTGCCCAGCCGCCAGGTGGGCGGCACGATTCTCGCTGCCACCGCCGACGACCGGTTCCCCCTCCAGCTCGACCATGCGCCCTTCTCCTGGACATCGCAAGGTCCCGCTCGCAACTCGGTCCGCGCCGCGGGGGCGAGCTATCGCCAACACAGCGGGTGACTGGCATGCTCGAACGAGGGAGGCGCAGGCCATCCGGAGGGGCGGTGCCTGCTGCCGTGGGGCAACGCGTCAAGGGGGAACCACGCATGACGAAGATTCCGGAGGCTCGCGCGCGACGGGATCGCAGTGTTACCGCGACCGCTGGGATCCGCCGGCCGATCCGGCGCAACTCGTCGACGACGCGGGCTTCCGGGCCAGCTCGCATTCCACGAGGCCCGGGCCCGGTGGCGTCGGCGCGGCCGAATGGCTACTGCGCAATCTCAGCGAGCACCGCATCTCGCAAGGGCTCGAGATCATCGAGGCACTCGACGATGTCCTCAACAACGCCAGCGTCATCCTGCTCGTCACCGTCGGCAGCAGACGCCTGCTGCTGCCCGGCGACGCCCAGGCCGAGAACTGGTCGCTCACGCTGGACCAGGTCGAGGGAAGCAACGGCCGCAAGCGGAACAGCCGGCTCGCCACCACCCTGAGCAAGGTCGACCTCTACAAGGTGGGCCACCACGGCAGCCGGAACGCGACGCCCAAGCGGCTGACCCGGCACTGGGAACAGACCGCGGCAAGGCCAAGTTCACCTACACGGCCGGCCCGCCCATCCACCCGCAGTGATCCAGCTCGGTCGGCTCACTCGTTCGCCTCACCCGGTGTTGCGGTGGGCAAAGGAGGCTCGAAGGACGGTGTAGGTGTCAGCTCCTCGGACGGCTTCTCGCTGTTGTCGACGGCAGTGCCCGTGAGCGTGACGTCGTGCACGATGCCGCCCGGGTACACCTTGACGACGAAGGACGCCTGGCGGACCCCGACCGTGGTGGGCCGGAACTTCAGCCGCACCGAGCAGGACCGATCGGGTGCCAGGGTGCCGTTGCATTGCTTCGTCAGCACGAAGTCGCCGGCCTGGTCACCCGCCAGGTCCGAGGTGGTGACCCGGATCGTGGTGGTACCGGCGTTGGTCAGGCCGATCTGATGGCAGGTCACGGTCTGTCCCAGCGTCGCCTCGGGGCACCGTCGGCTCGCTTCCAGCTTGAGGCGCGGACCTGGCCGCGAGGTCGAGGACTTACTCGTGGTCGGGCTCGGCGTGGGCCGGGTCGTGACCTTCGGTGTGGGCCGCACTGTCGCAGATTTGGTGGCGGACTTCGTCGGCTGTGGTGTCGCCGGCGTGGGCGACGGACCCCGCCGGGTGTTCACGAACGTGCCGGGGCCGTCCGCCGTCAGGGAGCCGTGTCCGGCGATCGCTTCCGGCAGTGTGAACCCGCCTACGCTGACGATGAGCGCGACAGCGCTCAGGACGGCGACCCCCGCGCCGCGGATCAGGCCCGCTCCCTGCGTGGTGATCACCGCCACGAGCACCGGGCTCAGTGCGGCCCCGGCCAGCGTCGCGCCGCGTCCTGCTCCCAGCGCCGGGATGATCGCCGAGCACACGAGCGACGAAAAGACGCCGAGCAGCAGCGACTTGCCGCTGAAGGCGTTGGTCTCTTTGAGTTGCCGGCCGACCTGCCGGCCGCGCTGGGTTTCCATCCTGGTCACCCCAGCCATGTCTGGGTCGTCGTCATTGTCCGCTTCCTCTCGGCTGCCGATGTCGACCAGACAGAGCTGCCGGCGGCAGATCTGATACGGCGTCCGATGGAGGACGTCTCAGGCCGGGCGGTCGGCGACATCGGCCGGACGTATTCACCGGCGGTCTGGCGACTCTACCGATCAGAGCAACGACGCGAAGCGGAGGAAACCCAGTGACCACGACAGCACGTCAGGCCGTCCCGCGGACCAGGAAGAGCGCCGCGATGAAGCCGTTCACCCGACGGATGATCGGTGCGATCAACTTCGCCGAAGCCGTCCTGACCCTGGTCGGACTCGTCGCGGCCTACGGCATCGCCGAACGGCTGGTCTCCGACCAGGAGCTCGCCGGGCCGGGCGGGATCGCGACCCGGACCATCCAATGGTGGGGACCTGACTTCACCACCACGTTGAACATGTCCCTGCTGATCCTCGGCGCGGCAGCAGGCGCGGTCGGCAGCGTCATCCAGCAGAGCATGATCTTCGCCCAGCGGGCCGGCCTGGAGACCCTCGAGCGCGGCTATGTCTGGTGGTACCTGCTGCGGCCGGTCTGGTCCGCCCTGCTCGGCTCGGTCGTCGTCGTCGCCGTCAACACGGGGCTGATCAGCATCGGCGACGAGACGACCTCCGAGGCCGGCGTCGCGGTTCTGGTGATGATGGGCTGCCTGGCCGGCCTCTTCACCGACCAGGCACTCCGGCGGCTGCGCCCGATGCTCGGCGCAACGCCGCCCGAGGAGACCCACGTGCCCGATGACGAGCTGGACCGGCCCGACGACAAGCAGTGATCACTCAGGCAGCAGCACAGCTCCTACTCCGGGCTGTGCTGCTCGCTGGGCTTCGGCGATCAGGGCCGCCGCCGCGTCCCGGCCGTTCTCACCTGTTCGCGACATCCGGGCCGCGATCAGGCCCACCACGATCGGGGTGCTGAACGAGGTCCCGCTCCACCTCGCCATCCCATGGAAATCCTCCACCCGGCCCTTGCCGACGTGCGGTGGCTGGCGGTACTTGTACCTCCCCTTGGGAAACGAGTTGACCAGGTCCTGGCCGGGCGCGTAGACGTCCACCCAGCCACCGTGATTGCTGAAACCGGCCCGTCCGCGCCAGTGGGCGCCCAGGGCGCCGACGGAGACGGTGAACGGCGCCGCCGCGGGCCAGAACGGCTCGCGACCGCTTTCATTGCCTGCAGCAACGACCATGACGACGCCCTTGTGATGCTGCAGCCGCCGCTCGTTGAAGACCGTGAAGGTGAGCAGCCGGGTCGCGTCGTAGCAGTAGGTCCCCGCCGACATGCTGATGATGTCGGGATAGTCGTGTTCGAGGATCTGGTCCAGCGTCTTGACCAGCTCGGCCTCCGTCACCACACCGCCGGTGCCGAAGCCACGGCGGACATGAACTTCTGCCAGCGGCGCAACGCATCTGATCACGCCCGCGATGAACGTGCCGTGGCCCGCGTACCCGCGGAGATTCCCGCCCTTGACGTCCTTGTCGCGATCCCCCGTCACTCCCGCCAGCCAGCTGTTGCGTTTGGCTGCCTTCCGATCGAGACCGGTGTCGACCACGACCACCCGGACTCCCGCGCCTGCCGCGCGATCCGCGGTGTAGCCGGGATACGGCGCGCTGCCGGCGGGCATCGGTTCCGGCTCTTCCGCCGGACAGCCGGCGCCGTTGCCCGCCACGACCAGGACCGTGTTCGGCGCGCACGCGCCGGCGCCCGCGGCCGTGACCGGAACATCGCGGTCTCCGCCGCCCGGCAGGTTGATCCGGACCGAGCCGCCTTCGCGGATGATCCGGAGCGTCTCGAGCGTGTCCAGGTGCGGACTGTTGTTGAGCTTGAGCCGGACCAGCCGGACCCCGGCCAGCACAGGCTCCGACTCCGGTTGCTCGTCCCCGTCGCCGTACAGGATCTCCAGGTCGCTGAGAATGCCGCGAACCTGCTCGTAGTGCTCCTCACGGACCAGAATCGTGCCTGCCTCGAACAGGAAGTCCACCTCGCAGTCGGAGCCGACGGTCCGGCCCTGGTGAACCTTGAGCTTGTTGCCGGTGCCCGGGCCGTAGTGCTTGAGAATGAGTTCTCGCTGGGCCTGCTCCGCGGTCACCGGCGTACGCCGGCCCCTCCTTTTCCCCGTGTCCTGGGCCGAACTCTCCGCTGGTCTGTTCACGGCGCCGCCATCCCCCGGCGCGCCCGAATCGTCTTGCTGCATCGCCCCTCCCCTTTTGTTCTCGATCTCCCTAGACTCCTTGGATGTCAGCGCGCCGACGGCGAGACGGACCTGAGTACCTGCTCCCGCTGGCGGTGGCGCGGCCGGCCGAGGCTTTCGCGCTCGCCGGAGAACTGCTCGAAGCGTCGCCCGGTCCGCACGAGGCGTCGATCGCTCATCAGGCCCGGGCCATCGTGCTGCGCGACTCCGGCCGGCAGGTCGAGGCCCTCGCCGAACTCCGCCAAGCCGTGCGGCTGGCCAGGAAGTCCATGGCGCCGGGTCGCCTGGCCGATGTCCAAGCCACGCTCGGCCTGACCCTCGGACTCGCCGGCAGACCGAGGGAGGGACTTGCCGCCCTGGAGCAGGCGATCGGCAACAGTCGTGGGCTGGCGGCCGGCCGGGTCCTGACTCGCCGTGGCTATCTGTTGCGCGTGCTCGGCCGGTACGACGAGGCGCTCGCGGACCTGCGCCGAGCCATCACGCTGCTGCGTCGCGGCGGGGACCTGGTCTGGGAGGCACGCGCCCGGACCCATCGCTTTCTGGTTTACGCCGCGATGGGACAGGCGGCCCATGCCGACCAGGACCTCGTGGTGGCAGAGCGCCTGTCGGCAGCGACCGGACAGGAACTGGAGTCGGCGATGCTCGTGCACAACCGCGCGGATATCGCCTTCCAGGCCGGCGATCTGCCGGCGGCGCTGAGTTTTCTCGACGACGCGGCTGCTCGCTACGCGGCACTGCAGACCGACTGGCCCAGTCTGGCAATCGATCGGAGCGCCGTCCTGCTCGCGGCCGGGCTGGCGACCGAAGCCGTCGCCACGACCGAACAGGTTCTGCGGCGCTACCTGCGCCGGGGTAGCAAGGGCGCCGAAACGGCCGACCTGCTGTTCGCGGTCGCGCAGGCCGCACTGGCCGCGGGCAGACCTGATCTGGCCGCCGAACGTGCCATGGCTGCCAGTGAACTCTTCCGGCGGCAAGGGAGAAGGGGCTGGCTCGCCCGCGCGACGTTTGTCCTGCTGCAAGCTCGGTACGACGCCGGCCTGCGTGGCGACCAGCTGAGCACGAAGGCGGGCCGGCTTGCCGATCGACTCGACGAGTTGAACTCTTCGGACGCGCCCGCGGCCCATCTGCTCGCGGGCCGGCTCGCGGCGGATCGGCGCCCGGACGACTCCGATCGGCATCTGGCCCGCGCGGCCCGGTTTCGCCATCGTGGTCCTACCTTCGGCCATCCGGCCGGCTGGCTCGCGCACGCGCTGCGGGCCGAGGGCCGTGGCGCCACCGCCGCGACGCTGATCGCCTGCCGGCGCGGGCTCGAAGCGGCCGCCGACCACCAGCGATCGCTGGGCGCGCCAGAACTGCGTGCCCACGCTGCCGGTTACGGCGTCGAGCTCGCCGCCTTGGCCCAGCGCCACGCCGTACGGCGAAACGACGCGCGGCTCCTGCTGCGGTGGAGTGAGCAGTGGCGGGCCAGCGCACTGGCTTTGCCGCCGGTCCGTCCGCCCGACGACCCCGAACTGGCGGCCGAGCTGGCGGCGCTTCGCGACGTGGCTCGCCGCCTCGACGCAGCGGTGGTGGCCGACGGGGACACCGATCGGCTCCAGGCCGAACGGAACAAGCTCGAATCCGCCATCCGGGCCCGGACCCGGCGACTGGCGAGTCAGCGGCCGGGCAACGAGCCACAGCACCGCGATGCCGCCGCCGACGTCGGCGCCGTGATCGATGGCCTGGGCGATCACGTCCTGGTCGAGATCACCGCCCTCGACGGAGTACTGCACGCGATCACCGTCGTCGGACCGCGGGTGCGCATGTATCCGATCGGTCCGGTCGGGGTCGCCGTTCGGGAACTCGGGTTCGCATTGGCCATGCTGCGCAGGCTGGCCCACGGCCGGACTCCGGGCGGTGCCCTCGAACGGCTGGACGCGGCGGGACTCCGGTTGCAGCAGGTGCTGCTCGGGCCGGCAGTAGCCGATCTCGACGGGGCGCCCGTCCTGATCGTGCCGCCTGCGGCCCTGCCCGCGGTGCCCTGGGCGATGATGCCGGCGCTGAGACCGGCGCCGGTCGTGGTCGCGCCGTCGGCGTCCGTATGGTTGCGGGCCGGCCGGCTGCCGGTCCCCCGGCACCGCCGGGTGGTACTCGTCGCCGGTCCGGGTCTCGACGGTGGCAGGAACGAGATGAAGGAGATCGGACGGGACTATCCGGGGTCGATCGTCCTGACCGACGGCCGGGCCACCGCCGAGAACACGCTGGCTGCTCTCGACGGCGCCTGGACCGCACACATCGCGGCCCATGGGGTATTCCGGCGCGACAATCCGTTGTTCTCGTCGATCGCTCTGGACGACGGCCCGCTGACGCTCTACGACCTCGGCAGGCTCCGGCGGGCGCCGCTGCGGCTGGTGCTGTCCAGTTGCGAGTCCGGCGTCGCCGCGCCGGCCGGCGCGGACGAGTTCCTCGGCGCGATGTCTGCCCTGGTCCCGCTCGGAACGGCCAGCCTGCTGGCCAGTGTCGTCCCGGTCAACGACACGACGACCGCCGCGCTGATGGTCGACTTTCACCAGCGACTGCGTGCCCGTGCCTCGTTCGGCGTCGCGCTGCACGGCGCCCGCAGCAGGGTCGACGACGATCCGGTCGCGGTGGCGACCGCGCTGTCGTTCGTGGCGCTCGGCCGGTGAGCGGATCACAGGTTCACCCATGAGGTGATGACGGGTGTGCCGCGCGCCGACCGGCACCGGATCCGGACCGGACCGGGTGGCCACTGCTCGAGCAGAAAGCGTCCTAGATCATCGAGCTGGACTGTCTCCCGGCGTCCGTCGCCGTACTCCAGCTGGCACTCCGCCGGCGCGGCTCCGACAAGCTGGCCGATGACGGTCAGCCCCTCGGCACCCGGCGCGATCTCCACCTCGACCCGGACACCCTCGCCTTCGAACGACAGCAGGCGTTCCGTACTGCCGTCCGTCGTCGCGCGCCTGACCGCGTCGTACTCCAAGCCGGGCACAGCGCCGGCGGAGTCGGCGATCAACTCGGCAAGCCGGCCGTCGAGGTCGTGCATCCCGATCGCCGCCCGCGCGGCGGCGCTGACTCCCTCTGGCACCGGATCGGCTTGCAGCGCGACCTGTCGGAGCCACTCCAGCAGCGCGTCGTCGCCCTGGTCGGCGTTCATCGCTGGTCACCTCCGCCATCGATGGCCTTGGCGTCGAACTGGTACGAGCCGGCCGACATGATGTCGCGGAGTGCCGCCAGGCATCGTTGCCGGGTGGGCCCGATGCTGCCGACCCGCATGTCCAGCGCTGCCGCGACCTCCGTATAGCTGGGCGGCGGGTCGGCCATCAGCACTCGCAGCAGCGTCTGGCAGCGTGTCTTCAACAACCCGAACGCCCGCCACAACGCCGCGTCCTGCTCTGTCCGCAACAGTCCGTCGTCCAGCGGATCGGCATCGTCCGGCAGATCCGCCCAGATGTCGGAGACGACCACCTTGGACCGGCGGCGCAGGGCCGCGAGGCATTCGTGCCGCAGGGTGGTGGCCAGCCAGCTTCCGATGCTTTCCGGCTGCCGGACGGTGTCGATCCGCTCCACCAGGCGCAGCCAGGTGGTCTGGATGGCGTCGGCGGCGTCCTCGGAGTTCAGCCGCATCCCCCGGGCGATGAACCACAAGAGCTTCGTGTAGCGATCGGTCAGCGTCGCCCAAGCCACCGGATCCGCAGCGCGAACCCTTTCGACGAGTTCGGGAAGATCGAGTTCCGGTCGCTGCTCCATCGCATATCTCTCCGATGTTCCGGAGCCGGCGTACCGCCCCCTGCGGCATTCTCGCCGAAGACCACCACACAGTCCACTGTGCGCAGGCATCTCGAACCTCCTCGCATCGGCTTGATGTCGACAAGAGGCCGGACGGTGAGTCCTGATACCAGCGCCCAGCCTGCCCGGGCAGCCGTTTGATTCATTCCCCGGCCGGTCTGCGTCTACCGGTTGCCGATGAGGTGAGTCAGGACTCGCTGGGTTTTGCTGTCCTGGTTGGTGTCTGGTGGTAGGGCCTGGTCGGTGACGAAGGTGGTGAGGGCTCGTTGGTCGTCGAGGGCTTCTTCGGTGGTGGAGACGATGGAGAGTTCGAGGAAGTCGAGGGTGTCGTCGAGTTGCCAGCGTTCGGCGCGGATGTCGAGGGGGCGGCCTGCCGCGGTGGTCTGGAATTTGGCCCAGCGGGTGGCGGTGATCGGGTCGAGGGCTGAGACGGCTGCGAGGTTGACGCGGCCCTGGCTGCACGTGGTCAAGAAGGTCAGTTGGTCAGGGGTGAAGAGGTCGGCGACCGACAGGTCGGCCGCAGAGAGGCGTGCGTCCGACCACTCCGCCGTCATCGATGCGGCCAGCGCGTGTTTGGTCCCTGCCCAGTCCGCTTCGATCTTCAGTTCCGCATCGCCGAACGTGCCGTTCGAAAAGAAGTTCCGGTCGAGTTGAGACCAGCGGCACGGGCGGAACTTCACCGTGGAGTCGCCTTTGGTGGCGGACTTCGAGCGGGCTCGCAGGACGACGCCGAGGTCGAGCAGTTCGGTGGCCTCGGCGGCGGTGGTGACGTCCTCGCAGAAGACGATCGTCCAGGCCTTCGGGTCCGCCAGGTCCAGCTTGCCGATCGCGTCGGGGACAGCGGTTCCGGCGATGGTGACCTTGATCTCTACCGACTCCGGCTGCATGTCCGGGCCTCCGTTGCTGTTGAATTACTAGGCGCGTTGCCCGGCCATGGTGGTCAGGGGCGGCTGAAGTACGAGGAGTTCGGCGGTACGCCGGGATGGCGCGGTTCCCAGTTCGCGGGCGAGCAGGTCGACGAGCGAGGCGAACTGGCGGAGCGCCTCGCCGAGGTTGTCCTCCGCCAGGTGGATCTCGATGACCGCCCGGTGCGCCGTCTCGCGCAGCGGGTCGGCGGCCACTGCTGCGAGCGCGGCGTCGAGTGCCAGCGCGTGCCGGCCGGCCCGCAGTAGTCGTTGTGCGAGTGCCTCCAGCGCATGCAGCCTGATCTGGCGCAGCCGCTCACGCTCGAGCTCGACGAAGTCGTCACACCACCCCGGCAGCAACTCCCCCGACAGGCTGCCCGCATCGAGGCCGTCGAGCTCGACCGTCCTCGACTCGTCGACCAGGGAGCGGGCCAGGCCTCGCACCGTGTCGATGTCCACCTCGATGTCGCGACGCAGGGACAAATGGGACGACGACAGCAGAACCAGCGGAGATGAACAGCGGCTGAGTCGCCAGATGACCGACCGAAGGTTGGCCTGCGCTCTGGCTTCGGTCTTGTCCATCCACAGGCACTGCGACGCGTAGGAGCGCTCGACGGGAGAACCCCGCAGGGCAAGCAGAGCCACCAGACGCCGGGCACTCGCCGGCACGTACACGGCTTCCCCACCCGAACTCACGTCGAAACGATCAAGCAGTCGTACCACGACCATCACCGGCCACCCCCTGGACAGCGTCCCCTCCCTCCGATCATCTGCCCAACGGTCACGAATCTGAAGACGTCGCGGCAGGTCCGTCGAGCGAGGCGAACAATGCATCAAGCACTTGTCCTACCAGCCGGCCGGCCTCCGCGCGCTGCGCGACGAGCGGGCCGACGATCTCGGGATCCGCGTCCCCCAAGGAGAACTGGACCCGCAGCAGCACGACGCTGCCCGAGCCGTCGAGGTCTTCCTCGATCCGCTCGCACCGGATCACGGCGCAGGCCCACCCAGTTGCCATACAGGTATCCGAACAGCGCATCCGTCACCAGAGCGTCTCCGCCGCATGACCACGATCCCACCCGCGCCACTGCGCCAGGCCGTGGTTCCACCCATCAAACCGGTCAGGGCCGGTACTACGGCACGGCAACCGTGGTGGGCGGCGGTAACGCCGCTGTGACGTCGTGGCGACGCCCGGGCGACCCCCGGCCTGCTCGGATGGACCCATGATTGTGCGACCGATGATCGGCGACTGGGAGTTGCCGTGCATCGAGCGGGTCGAGTTGCACCAGGCCAGGCGCCAGGTGCGCCTCGGCGTACCCGGCCTGGCCGGAGACCTGCACCAGGACCTTGGTCTCGAGAGCCTGACCGTCGTCATCACCGGCAGCCTGTCCGGCGCGGAGACGCGCTCCGGCTTTCTGGAGGCACTGCAGGCGCAGTTCAGCAGCGGCGATCCGGTGCCGTTCGTCGCCGACATCCTGGAGTCCAGCGAGCTCGAGGACGTCATCATCGTCGCCTTCGACGTCGTCGAGACCGACGAATGGGTCGATGCCGTCCGGTACCGGATCGTGGTTCGCCAGTACGTCGAACCACCGGAGCCGCCGCCGCTGGTGGCCGACCTGCCGCTCGACGAGCTGGCCGGCCTCGAGGATCTCGCGGGCAGCCTGCTCGACGGGCTCGACCTGCCGGCCCTGCTGGGCGACATCCCGGCGCTGAGCGATCCGAGCGAGCCCATCCGGCCGGCCCTCGGCGCTGCCCGCGAGGCCGTGGCGGGCGTACCCGCTCTGCTCGGTGGATTGCGATCCACCCTCGGGATGCCGGCATGACCCTGTACCGCGTCCTCGACCCGCTGGCCGCCCGACTGTCGGCCGGACTCGTCGGCGTACGGGTCGATGACGTCGCGCCGGTGGTGATCGGGGATCTGCCCTGCGCAGTACTGAGCCTGGACGCGGCCACGCAGACGCTGGCCGGCGTCGGCCGGGTACCGCGTGGGACCCGGATCGGTGCCCTGCGACTGTCAGCCACAATCGATCTCGCGAATCCCGTCCTCGATCTCGGCGACGGCGAGTCGCTCAACCTGCTCTCGGCCGACCGCCGCACGCTGACCCTGCCCCACGGCCCGGTGGTCCGCGCCGACGGCACGCCTGACCCTCC
Organism: Streptomyces sp. SID13031; assembly: GCF_010548305.1. Taxonomy (GTDB): domain Bacteria; phylum Actinomycetota; class Actinomycetes; order Propionibacteriales; family Kribbellaceae; genus Kribbella. The sequence goes on along the minus strand of NZ_JAAGLV010000001.1, from coordinate 767,467 downwards.
GTTCGCCCCAGGCGATGTGTCCGCCGACGATGGGACGCCGTTCACGGTCGTGTCCGGCGCTCCCACCGGACGGCAGGTCCAGGCCGATCCGCGCGAGGGCACCCTGCTGTTCGGCGTACCGCTCGGCACGACCGGGGACCTCGAGGTGACCTACCACGTCGGGCAATGGGACGTGGTGACCACCAGGGTCCAGGGCACGCTCGGCGTCGAGGTACTGGCCGACTCCCCCAACCAGGCCGCCGACACCTCACGTGCCGTCGCGACCGCGCTGGCCGGGACGGACGCCGCAACACGAGCCACGCCGCTGTCCTGGGGAGCGGTCCGGCACAGCCTGCTTCCGGGCGAGGTCGCCATCAGGTCCCAGACCACCACGTACCACCTGGACGCCGAACTGGAAGAGCCTGTACTGACCTCCGGCGGCGGCGTGATCAGCCAGGTCGCCGTCACCGGCGCCTTCGCGGATCCCCCCGGGATCCCATTGCCCATCGAGCCGTTCACCGTCACGCGAGGAGCCACGACATGAGCGAATCCATCGCCGAGATGGTCATCCCCGGCACGTACATCGAGGTCCGTGCCGAAGGACTGATCGCGGTCGGCGCCATCTCCACCGGCACCATCGGGATCGTCGGTACGGCGGCCCGCGGTCCGGTCGAGACGGCCGTCCCGATCGGGTCGTTCACCGAAGCGACCGACATCTTCGGCCAACCCGACGCGTTCGCCTCCCCCCGGGTGACGGATGCGGCGCTGACCCTCACCCGAGCGCTCGAACAGGCCTACGCCGGCGGCGCGCGCAACGTTGTCGCCGTCCGGATTGCCAACGGCAGCCGGACCGCCGCGACCCTGGCCGTCAGCGCGGTGGGGGCCAACCAGCCGGCCTTCACGCTGACCGCCCGGGGAACCACGGACGAGAGCGGCGCCGAGATCGCGGGCAGCTCCGGCACCTGGGGCCAGAACGTCGACGTCGAGGTGGTCGCGGACAGTACGACGAGCCCGCCGACCTGGCGGATGACCATCGCGTACGGGCAGCGCCGCGAGATCTACGAGGGCGCCAACGTCGGCGAGATCCACGGCAAGCTCGCGGGCTCCACCCTCGTGCAGGCGGGCGCGGTACAGAACCCCGGGTTGGGCTTCACTCCGCTGCACGCCCCACTCACCGGGGGTACGGACGGCGCCAACGTGAGCGCTGCCGACGTACTGCGTGGGCTGACCGTATTGGAGTCACAGCCGGTCAACATCCTGCTGGTCGCCGGGCTCGGGGCGAATGTCGTCGGCACGACAGTGCTCGGGCATCTCGACCGTACCGAGGCCGAGGGACGGGAGCGGATCGCCATCCTCGGTGCGAGGGCGTCCGGTACTGCCACCTCCGCCACTGGTGTCGAGGCTGACGCGGCCGGTACCTCCGATGACCGGATCGTGCTCGTCGCGCCGGGCCTGGTCACCGTGGACGCGCCCACCGGCGTCACTGGGGCCAGTGGGGCCACCGGCGTGAACGTGTCGCTGCCGCCGCCGTACCTCGCGGCCGTCGTCGCGGGCAAGCTGTCCACGCTGGCGCCCCAGGTCAGTCTCACCAACAAGGTGCTGCCGGTGGTACCGGACGTGCGCTACTCGACCGCGTTGACCCAGAACCTGTTGCAGAGCCGGGTGCTCCTCGTGCGGCAGAAGTTCGGGGCGCAGGTGGTCAAGGGGATCACCAGCGCGCAGCCGCCGTTCACGCAGATCAGCATCCGCCGGATCGTCGACTACGCGAAGGCCGGCGTCCGGCTCGGCTCCGATCCGTACATCGGGAGGCTGAACAACAACCGGGTGCGCAAGGCGCTGCAGGCGACCCTCGACGGGTTCCTGTCGCAGATGGTGCTGGACGAGATGCTCGTCGGCTACCAGCTCGAGGTCAGCGCCAGCCGGGCCCAGGAGCGGGCGGGCATCTGCTCGGTCGTGATGACCCTGCTGCCGACGTTCTCGATCGACTACATCCGCGTCACGATGAATCTGGAGTGATCCGCCGTGCCCAACACGAATGTCTACACCGGCATGGACGGCGCGATCACGATCGCCGTCGACGACGCCGCCACCCCCGAGGGCCAGGCCGCGAACACGGTCGCCGAGTCGTTCGCGCTGACCCCGATCGGCCGGGCCACCGACGTCACCCTGCAGGTCACGTCCGCGATGCGGGCGTTCCACGAGATCGGCCAGCGGTACGCCACCGAGTTGCGTCCGGGCAACGTCAACGTCACCGGAACGATGGGACGGGCGTACATCAACGGCGCGCTGCTGCAGCTGATGCTGGGCGAGGCCGGCGCGGGCACCCGGCCGGCCGGGGCGTTCGTCAGCCCGACCTTCAACCTGAGCCTGGTGCTGGAGAACCCTGCCAGGCCAGAGCAATCGGCCACCGTGACAGTTCATCAGGTGAAGCTGGACGGGTGGTCGCTGACCATGCCGGAGGACGACTTCGTGCTCGAAGGTGTGACGTTCCGGGCGCTCTGGGTCGGGGTCGCGGACGCCGCCGGTGAAGGTGCCTGACCGTGCCGACACTCAGCGCCGAGGAGCTGCTCGCGGGGTCGGCACTCACTCACCGGGTGCCGCTGCCGGCCCAGCTCGTGGCCGGCTCCGCGGACGGTCCGGCCGAGGTGGTGGTCCGGCCGCTGGTACTCGCCGACATCGCGCGACTCAACCGGGCGGCGGCGGACGACGGTGACCTGGCCAGCGCCTTGATGGTGCAGCAGGCGCTGGTCGACCCGCGGCTGACCCTCGAGCAGGTCCATCGGCTTCCCGCCGGACTGGTCGAGTTCGTGCTCGGCGAGGTGAATCGGGTCAGCGGGTTGAGTTTGCACGGTGACGAACTGGAGGACGCCGTTCACGCGCCGCTGGCGCGGGCTTGTTTCGTGCTCGCTCGGGAGTTCGGCTGGACTCCGGACAGGTGTGCGGAACTGACCGTCGGCCAGGTGCTGCTCTACCTGGAGATGCTCGGCCGCGGAGAGCGTCCGGCGGCGTCATGATCGGTATCAGCTGGTCTGCTGCCGACCGCGCGCGACGGGTTACCGTCGCGGGTCGCTCCCTGCAGCTGATGCGGGGGCGGCTGCGGGCGGGCGGACTCGCTGGTGCCGGGCTGTGCTGGACGTCGGTATCTGTGTCTTCGAGTCGGCGCTGGAGAAGCCTGACCGGCGGAGACGTGGACCTCGCGGTGCTGACGCAAGCTCTTGAGTCCTTGGACGCTGCAGCTGATCCGTCGATGCCCGGCGCGCGAGCGGACCGGGCACCGGGTCGGGGCCTTGGGCAACGATCCTGGTCCGCGCCGGTGGCGGGTCCGTTGCTTGGCGAACGGTCCGGGCTGCCGCCCACGCCACCGGCGAACGAAGCAGGCAAGCTGGACGCCGGCGACCGTCCGTACGCCGGGAAGCGCGGGCTGGGTGAGTTGCTCCGGCGCTGGGAGGATGCCGAGCCGACGACCTTTCCGGGCGCTGCGCCTGTTCCCCCTGGAGCAGGGTTCCCGGACGAGCCCGCGGGTGCGGACGCCTATTTCGGTGCTGGACAGACTTCCGGGGCGGTAGCTCTCCCCCGCACAGGCGAGTTCCCAGGCGCTGACGCTCACTCGCATCCGGCCGGGCGCTTCAATCCGGCCGGACTCTCGGATCTCGCCGCTCGCCTGGAACCTGCCCGGGTTCCGGCTGGAGCCGCTCGCTTGGATGCAGCCGGCTCCGAGGCGGCTGCCCCCTGGGCAGGTTTCTCCCGTGCCGAGGCAGGAGTTGGGCGTTCGGCTGCGCCGAACGGTTCGGCTCGGCGTGGCGGGTTGGGTACGCCAGGGTGGCCGGGGCCGGCCGACGCCGATGCGGCCAACTCCGCCCCGGGCGCTGGGCGCGACTCGGCGGATGGGCGTGGCTCGGCCGATGGGCGTGGCTCGACGCACGGGACGGGTTCGGCGTACTCGGGAAGTTCGGCGCAGGCGGCGGGTTCGGCGCAGGCGGCAGGTTCGGCGCAGGCGGCTGGCTCGGTTGGTTCGGCCGGCGCAGGAGGTTCGGCGAACGCAGGAAGCTCAGCGCACGGGAGAGATTCAGCGCACGCAAGGGATTCGGCGGAGGCGTGGGATTCGGTACCAGCGTCTGACGCGCCAGGTGTTGCTGGCTCGACGGCCGCAGCGCCAGCCTCGGAGCGGTGGGAGGCGAGTGGCGGGTGGGCGGCCTATCTGCGGCCAACAAGCGAAGGGCCGGCTGATCTGCTGGGTGCTGGGATCGAGGATGCGGTTGAGGAGGCGCTGGACGCGTTGTTGCAGCGCGAGGCGGAGCGGCACGGGCTGGATGCGGGGGCGCCATGAGCATCGGGCGGCCGGTGGCGAAGTTGGGGCTGAGCGGCGGGATCGGTGCGCCGGTCGGTGGAGCGCTCGGCCTGGCGGAAGGTGCGGTGCGGCGGTTGCGGGTGGAGTTGTCGGTGGACGAGGCGCACGACCGGGTGGAGCTCGTCTTGTGGGCCGGCTCGAAGCTCGCCGGCGCCGTCCCTGGCGACGCGATAACAGTTGCTCTTAGCAACGACTCGGCTGACCCCGCGGACGTCCTGAAGGCCGAGGTCAACGGTGTGGACGCGATCGGGGGCGGGTGCGTGCTCACCGCCTTCGCCGCCAGCCGCAAGTTGTCGTTGACCCACGCAGGGCGGTCGTGGCGGCAGACGACGCTCGGGCAGGTAGTACGGGATCTGCTGAGCGATGGCGAGGTGGATGCGGGTGATGTGAACGCAACGCTCTCGCTGCCTGCCCTGCACGTAGACCCGCGCCGCAGCATCTGGTCAGCGCTGCACGACCTAGCTCGGCGTACGGGCCACCAGATCACCAGCACACCCGATGGCAAGGTGTCGTTCACTCCAGTGGCCGGGGTCGGGTTGCCCGCGGCATTCACCGACGAGCTGCGCGAGGGTGCCGAGCTGCTGTCGTTCCGAGCTGGACCGAGGCAGGCACGAACCGCCTTGCCGCGGGTGAGCCCGGCAGGAGCGCAGTACTGGTACCAGCTGGAGGCCAAACCCGACAGTGGCAGCAACGTCGAGGTGGTGGACGTAGCGCTGCGGACCCGTGAGGCAGCCAGCGCCGGTACCGATGCGGCTGCTGCCGACGCCTCCCGGGGCGCCCGGCGTGCGCGCATTCGCGTCCCCGGCCGGCCAGACCTACGGGCCGGCACCACGATCCAGGCCCGCGGCGAAAGCTACCGAGTACTGCGGGTCAGGCACTCCGTGGATCCCGCCACCGGCTACGTGTGCGACCTGTTGCTCGAGGGGGACTCATGACCGGCCTCATCCCGCTGATGACGGAGGTGGCTCGCCGCGAGCTCGCCGCGCACCGCGGAGTCGCGCTGGGCGTCGTAGACGCGGCGCGAACCAACGACGGCGGATCAGGCGAGCATCACCTCGAGTGTGACGTCCGGCTGCACGGCTCGGGTCTGGTCCTGCAGGACGTCCCGGTCGCCGTCGCCCGGCCCGGGTTGTCGGCCGTGCCGCGACAGGGCGATCTCGTGGTCCTCGGGTTCATCGACGGTGACGTCAACGGCGCAGTACTGCTGGGCACCCTGCACGCGGCCGGGACTCCCCCGCCGGATGCCAAGCCGGACGAGGTGGTCTACGAGGTACCGGACTCGGGTGGCTCCAAGCGGCTCGAACTGCGCCTTCCCAACGGCAGCACGCTGACCGTCACCGACGACTCCCTGGAGATCGCCATGGGTTCCACCAAGGTGACGGTCGAGACCGACGGCGCGATCACCCTGGAGGCCGCCGCGGATGTGACCATCAAAGCCAACGGAGCACTGACCCTGGAGGCCTCGTCGACCGCCACGCTGAAGGGAGCCAGCGTCACCGTCGAGGGCTCCGGTTCGGCGACGTTGAAGGGTGGCACCACGACCATCGCCGGCACGACCAGCTTCTCGGCGGGCTGAGCGATGTCCGGCCCGCCCGTGACCGTCGGGTGCTCGGTGATGCTCTCGCCCGGAGCCGCCGGGCCGCCGGACAGTGGCGTGATCACCGCCGTCCTGCAGGTGATCGCCACGGCCGGAGGCATGCCGCTCGCGGTGACGGGGTCACTCTGCACACTGGTCAACTCCGTCAGCGGCGTGCCGTACGTGCTGCCGATCGGCCAGCCCGGCGCCTCGACCGGCGTCACCATCGGCGGTCAGGCGCTGGTACGGGTGGGCGACCGGATCCCCAGCGGGCCAGGGATTCTGACCGTGCTCGGCCCACCCGCCGCGCCGTTCGTCAGCGACGGGAACGCGCCATGACCGCGGCACCACGCCGGACCGCCGCCGAGATCGAGCTGCTCTGGCGGCGGCTCGGCCGGGACCTCGGGTTGTTCTGGGCCGGTACCGCCGGGTCTTTCGTCGATGCCGACCTCGCCACCGACAAGCGGCCCGGCCACGGCCAGACGGTGACCGATCTCGCTGTCGCCGAAGAGGTCGGCCAGGCCGTACAGCTGCTGGTGAACCGGCTGATGACGCGCGAGGGCGAGCTCGCGCCGCTCGGCCACCCCGAGTACGGCAGCAGGCATCACGAGCTGATCGGCGAACCCAACACCGAGCGCACCCGCAATCTGGTCAAGCTCTACATCCTCCAGGCCCTGCGCCGCGAACCGAGGATCGCGAAGGTCGAGCGTTGCGACGTGCGCACCGAAGCCCGCCGCCGCGACATCGTCCGGATCGAGCTGACCGTCCGGCTGATCGACCTCGACGACCCGCTGAACCTCGTCGTCCCGTTCGACCTGGAGACGGCGACATGAGCTTCGCCGCGGAGCCGTACGGCGTCTTCGCCGCCGACCTGATCGCCAACCTGACCGGCGGCACCAGCCGGTTGCGGTTCCACTACGTCGAGGACGAACTGCCGTTCCAGATCCCCGGACACGAACGGGTGCTGCCGGAGACGTTGCGCGTCATCGGCCTGGCGGCCGGGCTCTTCACCACGTTCGTGCTCGGCCGCGACTTCACCTTCAGCGCCGAGGGCGCGTTGCTGTGGAACCACTCCACGCCTGGTGAACCGTTGCCCGGAGCAACCGTTCCGGACCTGGGCACCGACGTCTGGGCCGGCTTCGACCGGCGTCCCGGTGGACAGCCACCGGTACTGACCGACCGGAACCCGGGCAGCATCACCCGGACCCTGGCCGAGGCGTTCGCGCTCGAGCTGGCCGTGATCTCACACCAGCTCGACGGCGTCTACGCAGGCTCGTTCGTCGCGACCGCCGGCGGTCGCGACCTCGACCAACTGGCGTCCTTGGTGGGGGTCGAGCGCCGAGGCGTCACCCATGCCGCGGGCGAGGTGGTGCTGGCTCGCTCGACGCCGGCGCCGGCCGATGTGACGGTGGTCGCCGGGACGCTGATCTCGACCTCGGCCGATGCCCCGATCGCCGCCACGGTCGAGACCACCGCGACGGTCACCCTTCGGCGCGGAACGGTCAGCGCCCAGGCGCCGGTTCGTGCCCTGACGGCCGGTACGGCGGGCGTCGCCGCCGCGCGGACTCTCACCATCCTGCACCGGCCGATCCTCGGCATCGAGGCGGTACTCAACCCCGAGCCGATGGCGTTCCGCGGTGGAGCCGAGACCGACGTGGACCTGCGGTCCCGCGTGCAGTTCTCGCTGGCCCGTTCCGGCCGTGGCACCCGCGACGCACTGGTCGGCGCGTTGATGACGGTCGAGGGCATCCGTGAGCAGGACGTGCTCGTCGAGGAGGACCACCTGGCCTTCCCGGGCGTCGTCAAGGTCACCGTGGCGACCGAGCTGACGCCGGCCGCCGCCGTACTGGCCCGTGCTGCTCTCGACGAGGCACGGCCTGCAGGGGTGCGGATCGACGACAACCTGCTGGTACCGACGGCGGCCGCACCGACGTTGGCGGAGAACACCGGCGGTGGCGGCGACGGCCCTACTTCCGGGGTCGCTCTCGACGGGGTGTTCATGCCGCTGGAGGCGAGGCTGACGGTGACGCCGGGCGACACCGGGCTGACCGACGAGCAGCGCCGCCGGCTGCAGGACGCCAGCGCGGACACCCTGATCGCCGCGGTCGATGCGCTCGGGGTCGGCGAGCCGGTGATCTACAACCGGTTGGTCCACGCGGTGATGGCGGTCAGCGGGGTGCTCGACGCGGTGATCGAGATCGGGCCGAAGGACCGGCCGGCCGGCGAACCGCTGAAGCGGTACAACGTCCGGCCACCGATCCCGGGCGCGCGTGCCCGCCTGGAGCGCGGCGACCTCGGTGTCACGCTGCGCGGTGAGCGGGTCGTCCTCGACCTGACCGTCGTGATCGAACGCCGGGGGCTGGCCGCGTCCGGCGAGGCCGAGGCCACTCTCGGTGCCGCCAGGGCGGACATCGAACGGCGCCTGGTGGAGGCCCTCGCACTGACGCCACCAGTCCTCACCCCGGCCGCTCTGCTCGGGATGCTGGACCCGACGGCCGACTACGCCGTGGAGGAGCTGTCCTACCGGGTCGAGCTGATCGACGAAGGCGTGCGGGTGACGGCATCCAACGTGACTGTGCCACTCGGCCCGGCGCAGCAGGTCTGGGTGCGCAGCGTCCTCGTGACAGAGACGCAGGTGGGGACATGAGCCAGCGGCCTACGGCTGTACTCGACCGGTTCCCGCTGCATCTGGCAGCGACCGACCCGGGCAAGCGCTTCGGCGCAGTGGTCACCGGCCTGGTCGCCGACCTCGACGTACTGACCCAGCAGATACAGACAGTGCGGGCCTCCCGCCGGATCAGCGAAGCACCCACCGTGCGCGACCTGCTGGCCTTGGCCAGTCTCCATCGGCTCGGCGACACAGCGCTGGTGCCGTTGGACAACCGCGCCCTTGTACTCCGGGACGCGGCCGCCACCACACCGCTGGATGTCGAGGCGCTCGCAGGGCTGCTCGGCGTACCGGCAGCGGTGCTGGGTGAACTGGCCGAGGCGGATCTGGCCGCCGCGTTGGCAGTTGCCTCGCAGTACGGGGTCCGAGTGCGTCTGCGACGCGGGACAGTGCTCGGGGCTATCGGTGCCCACCGGACCGGCAACACCACGCCGACCGCGCTACTGCTCGCTACTGCCGCCTACCTGGGACTGAAGGTGACTGCCGTCCAGCATGTGCCGAGTGGCTACTGGCACTTGGCCCGAGCACTCGAACAGCTCCGGCTGATCCCGCCACTGGTCGAGGGCGCTCCTCCCTCGCCAGACCTGACGCCCCTGCCCGATGTACTCGCCCTGGAAGAGAACCCGGTCCGCCGGGCCGACATCGAGCCGACTCCCAAGTCCCACGGCCAGCGGACCCGCATCCTTCGCGGTGGCCTGGAGGACGTGGACGTCACGATCCGGGTCCTCGGCCTGGGTAACCGCACGGTCCGGCCGATGGTGGTCCACCTCGGCACCGGGCGCGGTCTGGTCTACGAAGGGGACGTACCCGACGGCGCCGAGCTCGCGTTCACCGCCAGCGGCCAGGTCACGCTCGACGGCAGCGACGTCACCGGTTCCAGCTGGACCTTCACCGGCGGAGTGTTCGCCGACAAGGACAACGCACTGCCCGGCGAGGACTTCGTCTTCACCGCCGAGGACGGCACTGTGCCGACCGAGACCGCCAGCGCCGGACCACCAGGCCAGGCAAGCCTCTTCGCCGTCGCCGCACCGGTAGCCGGGGCCTTCGACGAGTCGCCGCCGCTGCCACACGGCGCCGCATCCGTAGGCCCTCTGCAACTGCCTCGCGGTGAGAGCCGGTGGACCGCACTAATCCGAGTAGCCCGTAGTGGCGGCGCTGCCGGAGAGCCCTCTGTACCGCGAACCGTGGCTGGGCGGTTCGACGCTTCGGTCTTTGCTGCAGCCACCGCGTCCGAAGTACAGCCGGCCATGCTGCTCGGCTTCGCCTGGGAGGAGCGTGAGCCGTTCGCGGTCCGGGTCCTGCTGCCGCAACGCTTCTCCGCAGCTGACGACGACAACGGGACTCTGCTGCGCCAACCACTCACCCGGCTGCTGGACCGGCACCGGGCGTCCGGGGTCGACGTACGAGTCGAGTACGCCGACCCGCGCTGGGCGCTGGGCGAAGGAGTTGTCCGTACCGGCGCGGACGACCCCCTGGGCGTCGTACTCGCCGGAACCCAGTTGTGGCCCGACGGAACACCACAGCCCGAGCCCTAGGAGACATACCGATGACGCTCACCACACCGAGCCTGGCCAATGTCATAGCCGGGGAACCTGTCACCGCGCAGGGCTGGAACGCGATCGTCAGCGGCCTGACCGCGCTGTACGACGCGGTGATCGCGCTCGGCGGGGAAACGCTCGACGTTGCCGTCACCAGGTCAGTCGGCACCGGGGCCAGTGCCACCACCGAGCCCCTTCCCGCTGCGGACGTACTGGCCGAGCCACTCGGCGAAGGCCACGCAGTACGCGCGCTGCCTCCTTTCGGTACCCGTACTGCGCACCTGCTGGGCGGGCTGACCGACGGCACCTGGCGGGTCCATGTGCAGGCGCCTGGGTTCACCGCGGAGGTCCGCGAGGTGACGATCCCACGGGTCGAACCACTAGCGGTGACGCTGACCGTTGACGGCGTACAGACCCCGGACCTGTTCGGACTGGGTCTGCGCGGCGCTCTCGACAAGCTACGGGGTCTCGGCATCGATGCCGACCTGGTGCTCGACACGACCGGCCGGGAGATCTCGCGGGTCGCAGTACCCGCCGAGTACGTCGATGCGCCGGTACTCGCGCAGTTGCCCGCTGCTGAGGCGGTCGTACCGAGTGGCACTGGCCGGGTCCGGCTGGTCGTCTCCTCGGCGCTGCGCCGCGAGCCGGTGGTCACCATGCCGAGCCTGGCCGGCCTCACCCTCACCGAAGCACAGCAGGCGCTCGGCAAGCTCGGCCTGCGGGTCGGCAGCACCACCTTCCGCGAGACCGCGCCAGACCAATAGGCCACAGAGCAGTAGGGAGCCATCACGATGACAGAGAACCCGCTCTTCCCCACCGCGCCCAAGGCCGCGGCCGCGGCGAAGCTGCGCTCCAACCAGGAAGTCGTCTTCATCGAGGTCGGCGCGCGCCAGATCGAGTCGAACGTCGTCCGCAACGGGGTGCCGATCTCCGTCCACGAGATCGACCCCGACATCCTCAACGACATCGTCATCGGCGAGCCGATCATCCTCTACCGGATCGTCGGCCAGTCGGTGCGGCCCGGTACGCCGGTACCGCTCGACACCGTCGTCGACCTGACGCTGGCCCGGCCCGACCGGCTGCCGGTGGGGATCGTCCGTGGCGTTCACGAGTCCTTGCGCCAGACGACGATCAGCGATGCGTTCAACCGGCTGGTCCGGGGTAAGCCACAAGCGCAGCGGCTCGTGGTCCGGGCGGCCGAAGGCCCGCTGAGTGCCGTCGACGAGCAGGCGCTGAAGGATCTGTTCCTGTCCGGCGACGTCACGATCGAACAGGACGTTCCGGGCCGCGACGTCCAAGCGTCGATCGAGACGCTGAAGATGCTGACCTCGTTCGGCAACCCGTGATGGCGGTCTCCGGCCAGGCGCTGGCCGCCCTCGGGAACACCGGCGTGTTCGGCTCGCACGCCGGCGTCCTCGAGGTGTCGACCTCGCATCATCCTGGCAGCTACACGATCCTTATCCCGCCGCAGGCGACGGCGGCCGGCTCGCTTGTCGAGCTAGACCTGCCGCTGCCGGCCGACGCCCGGATCGAGTCCGCGCTGTTCGAGGTGATCGCCGAACCCGTCGTCAGCGCGGAGTTGCCGACGGTCGCGGACATCCGGCCGAGTACGCCGCTGGGCTCCGATGTCGCGTCCGCCGCCACCGTCGACTTCGGCCGCCTGGTGACGATCGGCGGGCTGGTCGGCAACGCGACCTTCCTTTCCGGGGTCGACGAGGTGTGGCGCTGGACGGGGACCGAGTGGCGGTTCCTGGCCTCGGCGCCGGAGTTCGCCGAGACCGCCACCGAGCGGCTGCTCGTGCAGTCCAAGAACCCCAACGGGGTCCAGGATCTCGCGGACACGCTGATCACGAGCGCCGGTGTGGTGCTGCCGGTCGTACCGCCGTCGCTCGAAGTACTGGTCGACGGGCGGACGGTGTGGTTCGAGCGGCAGGGCAGTTCGCCGGCCGAGCTCGATGAGCCGAACGAGCCGGAGTCGGCCGCGGGCGTCAGGTATCTGGTCGACCGGACGGACGCGGTCCGGGAAGCCTTCACCCGAGCGGTCGCGGCTTCGACCGACCCCGGCGCGGACGTCGTCGTACGAGTCGCGTTGCGGGCAGGTGCGCCAGGGGCATTGCGCTTGACGCCACAGATCGACGTACTGCGGGTGTATGCGCAGCCGTTCCCGCCGCAAGGCCTGGCCCGGAGCTTCGACCTCGTCGAGGAAGGGGTCGTCGAGGTGGAGGTCACCCCTCCGAACGCGCAGGCGGTGCACGAGGTGTCGCTGGTGGTGCGAGGCAGCTTCGGGCCGGAGCGGGTCCAGCCTGCGACCGGGCCGGTCATCAGCGCGGCGGCGCGGATCGTGCTCGCGGTCGGGCGGAGTCTGCTCGTCGGCCTGCCGCGGACGCTGGTGTCGAGGTTCGGGACGATCAGTGGGGTTCGGCTGAACTTGGTGGCGGCCGATGGGACCAACGGTGGTCAGGTCACTGGCCAACTGCTGGCCGCTACTCCAGACGGCCGACCGGGTGAGCCCGTCGAGGGCGGGACGCTCAGCCCGGTACAGGTGGTCGACGCCTTGGCGCGTTGGTACACGTTGCCGTTCGCGGCTCCAGTGGCGGTGACCATGCCGCCCGAGCCGCCCGTGGAGCCGCCGCAGTTGTCCGACGAGCATCATGTTGCGGCGTGGCTGGAGTTGCAGCCGGGGTACGGCGAGGTCGAGTGCATGCTGACGGCCGGCTTGCCGGCCGATCCGGTCGGTCCGGGTGGACCGCTGCGCCGGCGGCTGTCCGGTGGGTCGACGGGTGGGCTGACCGAGATCCCGGCGGTCGGGCCGTTGCGGGCCGCGTTGCGACTGGTCGGGCTGCCTGATCGCGACCACCTGATCGCGGCGACGACCTTGCAGGTGGTGAGTACGACCGACGCGCTGGAGGTGGACCCGGGACCGGCTGACCTGCGGGCGCGGCTGACCTTGAGTACGCCGATTCCCACGACGGCACCGGTGATCCTGCGGGCCACCTGCGCCGCGGCCGGCTCGCTGACCATCGACACCGTGCTGGTCACCTATCGAGAGCTGGAGGGATCGCCGTGACCGAGGCTCCGGGAACGCGTTTCGTGGACGGCCTACGGGTCACTCCTTCGCATCTGAACCACCTCCAGACCGTGGCGGACCAGGCGGTCGCCGACCTGCGCCGGGTGGTCGGGCGGGACCGGGTGGCGCTGGGCTTCCGGTTGCTGGTGGACGGGGCCGACGTCGTACTCACGCCTGGGGTGGGTTTCACCCGCAGCGGGTTGGCGGTGCGCCGGGACGAGCAGGTCAAGTTGTCGTTGCCTGCCGGGACGGACGATGTCGTGGTGGGGGTGCGCGCGGTCAGTCGCGAGGACGAGGGAACCCGGCTCGGTGAGGTCGCGACGATCGTCGATCTGCTGACCGAGGTGGTCGCGCCGGCGGACGGAGCCGACGCGGACACGCTGGTGGTGGGAACCGTACGGCGTGATCCGGAGCTGGCGGTTTCGCAGGATCCGGCGCGCTTCGTACCGGCGCAGGCGCATACGCACTCCGGGACGTGGCACCAGGACGAGCAAGGCCTCTGGCTGTACGACGGCGCCCCGGTCGACGTGGGCGACGTCGAAGGAACCCAAGGCCCACAAGGCGATCCCGGTCCACAAGGCGATCCAGGAGCGAAGGGTGATCCCGGCCCGCAAGGCGACGCCGGACCACAGGGCGATGCCGGACCGCAAGGTGAAGGGGGCCCGAAGGGTGACCCCGGAGCACCAGGCGCGCCGGGCGACGCCGGACCACAAGGTGAGGCAGGGCCGAAGGGTGATCCCGGGGAGCAAGGGCCGCAGGGTGAGCAGGGGCCTCAGGGGCCGCCCGGCGGGGGGCAGCAGGTTGAGGTGACGGTTCTGAAGGGGTTGAGCTGGGATCCCGTCAAGCCGGTCGGGATCGCGGAGCTTCCGGGCCTGCTGGAGCAGCTGGTGCTGGACTGGACCTCGGACCTGGAGCCGGGGCTCTTCAAGCGATTCTCGAGTGCGATCGTCCAGGTGTTCGTCCTGCCGGGAACCGACGCGCTACCGGTCCTCCACCCCAGCCACCGCGTCACCATCGACGCGAACCAGCTGCGCATCTCCGTCTCGCTCCAGCAGGGCATCGACTCCCTCAAGGAGCTCGGTGGCTTCGTGATCATCGACCTCGTCTGCGACTACCTGATCGACACCAGTGGCCGGCCGGTGTCCTCGTCGCAGGCCGCCATCACCGGCACCGAGGACGTACCGACACCGGGCGGCCTGATGCGGCTCACCATCCGGGTCCGGAACGGCTAGGGGGCGACCATGCTCGACGCGGACCTCCAGGTCACAGCCTCCATCGACCTCGATGCGCTGTTCACCGCGCTGTCCGGCTCCTTCACCGGCGCCGACCTCGGCGAGATCCGCTTCGACGCGTCCGCGATCCTCAACCTGGTCGCGAGCGCGGCCCCTCCCGACCTGGCTGCCGTCCTGTCAGCAGCCGGTACGGCGTCCATCACCCTCACGGGCCGCCTCGAAGCCGGCGTACCTGGTGCCGAGGTTCCCTCCCAGATCGACCAGCTCATCAGCCTGATCAGCTCGATCGGCCAGACAGGCAACGTGCTCGAGCCGACCCTCGACCTCGTCGCCGACACAGGCTTGGACTCCTTGCTCGCCCGCACTGGCTCAGTGATCTCGTCCGTCGAAGCCCCCCTCGGCGCCCTGTTCAACCTGATCCCCGACCTGCACCTCCCAGAAACGCTGGTAGGCACTGCCGGCACCGTAGGCGGACTGGTCGAGCTGGCACGCGTGCTGGCCGGGCTCACGGCGACAGCGGCAGTCAGCGACCGGCTGGTAGGGCGGGCAGACCTGCTCGCCGGTCGACTCGACGTACAGGCAGCGCAAGCGGCGGCCAACCGTCTCGGCGCGCTAGCCGCTGACACAGGGCTCGTTGCAGCGCTGCGATCCGCCGACCCCGACGACCCTGTCGCAGTAGAGGTGCTGGGCCGGCGCGTAGTCGCCTTCCTCGACGCTGTACTCGATGTCGAGCAGCGCTGGACGATAGGTATGGGTGTCGGCGAAGCAGCCCTGGTCGGTCTCGACCTGGCCGGTGGTCTCGCCGGCCTGGAGCTCGCCCGGCTGGCCATGGCGAACGCGAACCTGGAGACCGTCGGCAAGATGGCAGCCGACGTACGAGCGATGGCGGCTCCCGTACTGGAGCTCGAACTGCCGGTACTCGAGAACGCCGGCCGCGACGTCGTCGACCAGGCACTGGACTACGTCGGCGCGATGGTGACGACCGTACGGAGCTGGGACCCCGCAACCCTCGTCGAGCCGGTGACCGGGGTGACAGACCTGGTCGTAGGCCCGCTGGACGAAGTACGGCTGGCTGTGGAGTCCGTCGCCGGAACGATCTCCTCGGCGATCCGTACTGTCCGCCAGCTCGTCGATGAGGTCGACCTGACCTCGGTCGCCGAAGCGGTGCAGCGGGCGATGCAGCCGGTCATCGACACTCTTGACGCGATCGAGGCAGCAGTCGGTACTGCGGAAGAGGTGCTGCTCGAGGTCTGCGGCAACATCGAGGCAGGCCTGCAAGAGGTCGCCGGTGCCGTCACCGCCGCCGCCGGCGAGGTCCGCGAGGCCCTTGGCCGGGTGGACGCCGCGCTTGACGCATTGCACCTCGCCGACCTGGCCGAGAACCTGCGTACCGAACTCGGTTCGATCTCGGCCGCGCTCGGAGCCGCCCAGCTGACGCCGTACTTCGATGCCGCCAACGACGTGATCGACACCGGTGCGCAGGTGATCGACGCCGTCCCGTTCGGATTGCTGCCGACCGACGTACAGCAGGAGATCGTCGACCTGGCCAAGCCGATCAAGGCGCTCGATCTGCAGGCAGTCGAGGACACCCTGCGAGTGGAGCTGGCGGCGATCCAGGAGTCCTTGCATGCCGAGGTCCTCGACGCGATCGACGAGGTCTATCAGAAGGTGGTCGCCTTCCTCGCCTCGCTCGACCCGGAACCCGCTCTGCTCGAGCTGGAGACCGGCCCCTTGGAGGAGCTGCGTGCCGCCGTCGCAGCGGTCGACCCGGCCGCACTGCTGGCTCCCGCGGAACAAGCCCTCGACGAAGTACGCGGCCTACTCGACGGGATCGACCTGAAGGCCGCAGTTCTCGACCCGCTGGCCGACCTGTTCGAGCCGGTACTGCGGGCGCTGGCCGAGCTCGATCCGGCACACGTGCTCGACCCTCTCCAGGAACCGCTCGACCAGGTGAGGCAGACAGCGCTCGACGCCCTGCACCTCGACGACGTGACCGCCGCCGTGACCTCCTTCCGCGATGGCGCCGCGGAGTGGCTCGGCCGGGTCGACCCGATGGCACTGGCGGCAGTACTGGACGAGGCGGTCGCCGCACGGCTGCGGGACCTCCCTAAGGGCCCGCCCGGTGGCGCCTTCGGATCCCTGCTCGTCAAGGTCGGCCAGTCTGGTGGACTGGACCTCACCGAGCCTGCGGTGGCGGACATGCTGGCCTGGATCTCGGGCCGCGAGGACGGCGCCACCGTGGTGCGGGCGCGGATGCGGCACGTCGCAGACCAGATGGCCACAGCTCGGGACGGAGTAGCCGCGCTCGACCCGGTGCCGCTGACTGCGGCGGCTGGGGCCCAGCAGAGGGCGATCAGTGGTGCTCTGCAAGTACATGCCCCGGGCACCCAACTGCGGCTGGCTCTCGATCCCCTGCTGGCCGGCGTTTCCCCGAGCGCCGTCCTCGGCCCCCTGGCCGAGAACCGGCGGCGCTACCTGGTCGCCTTGCAAGCGGACGCGGTTGTGGCCGAGACGCTGGCGGCATCCGGGCGGAGCGAGGTCACGGCTGCAGCGGCTGGGGTCACCGTTGCACTGCTGCCGTTGCTGGCGATCCCGGCCAGGCTGCGAGACATCCTCAGTGCTCTTGGCGTGGACGGTTCGGCGCCACTGTCCGAGCTGGTGATCGAGCTGTACGACCTGGCCGGCCCGGCACGGATCCTGCCCGCGATCGCCGACCTGGTGGCGGCCGGCCGGGATGCGCTGATCCGCCTGCTCGACGTGTTCCTGCAACCGGCGCTGGACGTGGTGGACAGCGTTCGAGGGGTGATCGAGGCGTTCGACCTGCAGCCGATCGTCGACGAGCTGGTCGCGCTGCACACGCAGATCACTGGCGAGATCGTTGCCCTAAGCCCCGAACAGCTGCTCGGCGGAGTACTCACGGCAGCCGATCAGGTGATTGCCCGACTCCGTGCCTTCGATCCCCTCGCGCCGGTGCAGGACGCTGTCACCGCGGCGAAGGACGCGGCGGCCGCCGTACTGGACGAGGCGCGGCCCACGATCGTCTTCGCCGACGTCGTTAAGATGCACGCCACCATCCTGGCGCTGGCCACGGGACTGGACGTGCGAGGTCTGCTGGCACCCGTTCTGACGGCGCTGGATGTCCTGGCAGCCCAACTGGACCAGGGCTTCGACCGTACTGGTGACGCGCTGCAGCGCCTGCAGGCCGCGTTGCCTGACCACGTCGAGGAGTCACCGCTCTCGATCGGTGTGAGCATCGGCGTCGAGGTGGGCTTCTGATGGCCGGAACTGGGAGCGGTCGATCCGGGAAGCGCGGTTCGCAACGACGCTGGGAGTACTTCGTCGGCGAGCGGCTGGCCGGCGGTCCGGACGGTCCGGTCGGCTTCGCCCCGACAGACAGGATCGCTGAGCCCGGCGCCGACATCGAGACCCGGTTGGCGCAGCTGCGTGCCTACCGGGAGCTGCAGCACGAAGCACTGGCCGAAACCACGCAGCCAGTCGGGCTGGTCGCAGTACCGGGCGGTCCGAACTGGGTGCCGATCGGACCACTCGGCGCAGTCTCCGGGCAGGCCGCGCCAAAACCCGTGGTGAGCGGCAGAGTCCAGGACATAGCGATCTCCCTGGACGGCCAGCGCGTCTACCTCGCCACCGCGAACGGCGGCGTCTGGCGAACCGGCGACGCCGGCCGGACCTGGGAGGCGATGAGCGACGAGCTCGACGCGCTGGAGGTGCCGATACCACCCGGACCTGTCGTACCGCCGCTCCGGCAGGTCGACACACTCGCCACGGGCGCTATCGCCATGGTCGACGGCGGTGACGCGGCCCACGACCGCCTCTACGTCGGTACCGGCGAGGGCCACGCCGGCTTCGGGACCGGGCCGTCCACCGACTTCTTCGGCGTGGGCATGCTGCGTTCCGACGACGGCGGCCGGACGTGGGCACAGGAGGCCGCAGCTCCATCCCTGCTCGGCCGCACTGTCTACGCCCTCGCCACTGATCCCACCGACCGCGAGCATGTCCTAGTCGCCACCAACGTCGGCGTCTTCCGTCGTACCCAGGCGACCGCGGGCACTGCGACGCCCTGGGTAGAAGAACCGCTGCCGGTGATCGGTGCGGGTAACCAGGTGACCAGCGTTGCCGTCGGCAAGGTAGCCGGCCAGGTGAGGTTCTACGCCGTGGTACAGAACGGCGCCGCCTTCGAGTGGCGGCCCGGTGCCGGCTGGGCCGCATTACCGGCCCTACCGGCCGGGTCGAGCCGTAGCTCGCTCGCGGCCTCAGGAAGCGATCCCGTCGTCGTCTACGCGCTCTCCACGACTCCTGTGACCAGGCCCAGCCCTAACCAGCTCAAGGGCGGCATCCTGCACGGGGTCCACCGGATCGATCCGTCCGTGGTGGCACCGGCGTGGTCGACGGTGTCCGGCGTACCCGGTGATGTGTTCGGCAGCGACGAGCCGGGCCAGGGCAACTACGACCAGGCCATCTCAGTCGACCCCAATGACCAGAACGTCCTCTACATCGGCGGCTCCGGCAAGACCACCGAGGGCGAGTTCTCCGCCACTGTCTATCGGCTCGAGGTCTCGGCCGCAGGAGGGGGTTTCAGCTGCCGCGACATCTACATCGGCGCCTCCTCACACGCCGACGTGCACGCGCTGACGCATCGCCCGGGTTCCTCCAGCGACCTGTGGATCGGCTGCGACGGCGGAGTCTTCGCCACCACGAATGCCCGCGGGACCGGCAGCCGGTTGTTCCGCTCCTGCAATGCCGGCCTGGGCACCCTGACCCTGATGGGACTCGGCCATCTGCCCGGCGAGGACTCGTACGCCTTCTGTGGCGCGCAGGACAACGGCGGCCTGCGCTACCTCGGCTCGGAGGTCTGGGACCACCAGCTGTACGGCGACGGCGGGGACACCGTCGTCGACTGGGCGCCCGCCGGGTCCGGGACCAAGCGCCGGCTGCTGAGCATCTACCACGACGCGGCGGTCCGACGCAGCGACCTCGACGGCGCCAGGTACGACACTTCCTCGGTAGACCCGAGCCCGACGGGCCAGCTGTTCTATCCGCCGATGGTCGGAGCCCCGCCGAGCGCGATTCCCGGCGACTCGCAGGTGGTCGCCTTCGGCGGCGAAGTCCCCTACGTGAGCGAGACCTTCGGCGGGAACTGGAAACGCCTACCCGCTCGTACGCCGGTAACGCCTGCGGGCGCGTTCGTGCGCTCGCTGGCGTTCGCATCCCCAACCCGGCTGTATGCGGGCTGGACTGATGGTCACGTCGCCAGGTACGACAAGACGGCGGCCGGCTGGACCGCGCTGGACCTCCCCCGGATCGGCGAAACCAGGCCCGTCACCGGGATCGCGATCAATCCGTCGATCCCATTGGGACAAGGCATCTTCGTCACCCTCGGCGGCCGGACCGGCGCCGGCGCCCGGGTCTGGTCCCTGGACACTCGCGTTCCTCCCCCGCCTCCCCCACCGCTCGTCTGGCCCTGGGTAGCGGTCGGCGCGGGGTTGCTCGACGTACAGCACAACGCGATCGTGCTGGATCCCGCCGACCCCACCGGGAGCCGCCGGTGGGTGGCCGCGGACCTCGGGGTGTGGAGCTGGAACGCCGGTGCGGCCGCCTGGCAGGTCCTGTCCGCCAACCTGCCCGATGCAGCCGTCCTGGATCTCGACCTGGTGTCCGACCCGACGGTCCCTGCTGCTCCTACTCTTCTACGCGCGACCACCTACGGCCGTGGAGTGTTCGAGCTCGACCTGTCCGGCGCACCCCAACCCGCGATCAGCCTGGTACTACGTGCCACCCCCGCCGACCGCGGGCGACCGGCCCGCGTCGGGGCGGCCCTTCCCGGCGACCACAACCGGACCACCACAGCGGACGCCAGCCCCGACATCGTGGTGGATGCCCCGGACCAGAACGGCCGCTATGTGCTCGACGGGGTCGCCACCCCAAACCTGGTGGAACTGCGCAACCTCGACGGCAAGCGCGAGGTACTAGCCAGTGTCCCCGCCGCACCGGCCACCACCCGTGTGCACGTCACGGTCCGAAACCGCGGGGTGAGTCCGGGCAACCCGCCCGCCGACGGTGTACGAGTCGCCTTGCTGGTCGGCCCTGCGGGTGCGGACGACGTAACCCCACCGACTGCTCTGCCGGCCGGCTACACGGCCGCAGTACGGGACGGTACGCCGATCGACGCCGGTGGCTGGAAAACCGTAGGCATCCGCACAGTCGACGGAATCCGGCCGGGCAAGCCAGGGGTGGCGACCTTCAACCTGGTCAGCGATCTGCTGCCACCCGTCGACGTTGCGGACGGCCAGCGGTTCGTCCTGCTCGCTCTCGTCCACCACGCCACAGATCCGTTCCCTGCAGCCGCGTCGCAGAATCCGGTGACTCTCGTAACCGGCGAACCCCGGGCAGCCATGCGCCGGGTGACCGCAGTACCGGCTCGGGGCTTGGCCGCGTCCTCAGGCACCGGCGGTGGCGCGCAACTGAACCCACCAGGTGGCACCGGGCTCCTGGTTCCACTGACCACGGCGCTACTCGCCCACCAAAGGCTCGGCGACCTCGCCGATCAACTGGGCCGGAAGGTCAACTCCTCAAGGGTTTCCCCCGCTTTCGGTGGCTACACCGTGCCAGTACGGCCGCACCCGGTCGAGCGCAGAGTCCTGGCAATGGCGACGGCCGCACGGGCGAACATGGCAGGCGGGCCGGCGGCAACGGTTCCCCGGACTCTGCCGGGCGCGGGGATCGGCCAGTACGCCTTGCTCGGCGCGCTGGGCTTCGAACTGCCCGGCTTCACGTCCGTACTGGCCCCTGGTGGCGGGTGGGTGTCCGACCTGATGCGGCGTGGCACTCCGGACCCCTATCGCAGCCGGGTCGCAGTACCCGCCTCCGAGTTCCCGCTGGCAATGGCCAGGGCCGGACTCGCGGTGGCTGGAGCCGACGCGGCCGCGGCAGCCGCAGTACGGGGGTTCGGTAGCGGCATGCTCGCCGCAGCCGCCGCCGGGGTGATGGTAGGCCCGCAGTTGGCCGAACTGCGCGCGCGTGACACGAATGCAGACTGGCATCGGCACTCCCAATCGGCTGGCGCGGCCGCGGCAGAACGCTATCTGCGTCGCCGTTTCCTGGGAGGCGAGGCCGTGCCCGCGCCGCTGATCGATTGGTTGCCGACAGCAAAGAGTGTGCCGACCGCGGTCTGGGACGGCTACCTGCGTGCCCTCAGCGACGTCTACGGGTTGCCGGCCCAGCGGGCGCTGGGATTCCCGCTGTTCGAGGAAGGCCTGGACACCGGTGACTGGCTCACCTCGGTGCGGATGCGCAACGCCTACAACCTGGTGCTCGACGACCTGAGGACGTCGTCGTGGCCGGCGCCGGCCTGGTGGGGCCTGCTCTCGCCCATCCTGCTGGCGCCGTCGATCTCGATGCTCGCGGCCAGGACGCTGCCGAACGCGGGCCTGTTCTTCGCGCCCGGCTCCGTCACCCCGCGGTCGGTGTTCGAACTCCTGGCCGTGTCGATGGGGATCGGGTCCGTCGCACCGTTCGTCTACTCGATGATCCTGTGGTCGGCGGTCGACGAGCACACCGAGGTCTTCGTCACTTCGCTGATCATGTTCCTGGCCCGGGCCGGGATCGTCACCGGTGCGCTGGCCACCTCGGGCGACACCACGCAGAGCGCGACCACCCAGTGGCTGGGCATGTTCGCCCCGCTCGCCTCCCTCGACCTCTACGCATTGATCCGGTCGCTGGTCGCCGGGTCGCGCCGCCCCGGCGATTCGACGGTGTTCGCCATCCAGACGATTCCCGCGCTGACGGGTGGCCTCACGCTGCTCGTCTCCGGTCTGATGAAGGCGCTCGGGATCAGTACCGGCTGGCCGTTCTGGCTCGTCTGGAGTCTCTTCACGGCGGCCATGTGGCTGCTCGTCGGCATCATCCTTTCCATCTCGTTGTCCAACGGGGGCGGCTGGCAGTCCTGGTTCCTGCGCTCCGACCGGCACTTCCCGCTGCTGTCCTCGGTCGCGGCCGCGGGTCTGCTGCCGCCGGAACCGGCAGCGCTGGCAAGGGTTTTCGACGACTCGACGCTGTGGTCCGACCCGAACACGGCCGTTCCGGCGGACCTCTCCGGGCATGACTACCCGAGCGGCATGCGGGATCTCATCACTGTGTGGTGGGAGGGCGCCGGGACTCTCGAAGTGCGCCACGGCGATGACCTGGTGACCTTCCGCACGGGCGGGGTCGAGACTCCGGTCCGCCTTCCTGCAGGGACTACTGCCGCCTCGCTGGCGCAGTTGCTCCCGGCAGCGCTGGCAGGCGTCAAGGCTGCGGCGCGGACCACGAAAGCACCCGACCCGGCTCTGCCTTGGCCACGCAGTCTCGCTGATCCTGGCGACCCCGGGCCTGCAGCCGACGCCGCTGTAGCGAAGGCGACCTTCGTGCCGGTCGGCAAAACCCAGAAGACCGGCGTCGTACTACGCCACGCGCCGCGCGCCGACCTGTCCACCTCGGCAGGCCTGGTGTCCGCAGACGCCTTCCCCGTCGTACCAGTGGCATCGCTAGGCGATCTGGAAGGCAGCGGACTCGGGGCAGCCGCAGACCTCGCCACTCTCCTCGCTGTTGCCGCGGCACCGGCCTTCGGTCCTGTCACCGTCGCAGACGGAGTACTGCCGGCCCTGCCCATCCCCGCTGTCGGTGAGGCGGTGCAGGTCTTCCGCCGCTGGAACCTGGACGAGCGAAGGCTGGCAGAGTGGCAGACCCTCGTCAGCGGCGGCGCACCGCCCGACGGAGCACCCGTGGCAGCTCCCGACCCGCTGGTGCGGACACCGCCCATCGGGTACGCCGGCGCTCAGCCCGTCGGAGCCGACCTGGTCGCGGCGATGGGCTGGATCCCCTTGTGGCGGGCGTGGATCCGGGTCGCCACGGATGCTCAGGCGGACGCCGCCTCTCCACTCCCGCTGGCCTCGACACCACTCGTCCGGTTCCCCGACGGCTCGGTACGCCGGCCGACCAACGCCGAACTGACCGAGGGCGTCCGGTACCTGCTGGACCTGGGGGCGGTATGACAACCACGCATCGGGTGGGAGGTGCCCCTCGTGGCTGACGAGCTCGAAGACGACGACGGCCCCGACGAACTGCTCGCGCGGGCAAGCATGTCGCCGGGCGCTCCCGCGCTGGACCCAGAGCTGGTCGCCGAGTGGCCCGCTGCCTGGCTAGGGACACCAGGCCGCGCAGCTCCCCCGGCTGCCGGGCCGCGGGCCGTACGCCGCGCTGCCGCTAGCGTCGGCGCGGAGCCCCGGTCGCGCCACAACTGGGTGCCGATCGGACCGCGGAACGTCGCCGGGCGGATGCGTGCGATCGTCTGCGGCGAGCCGGGCGTCGCCGACCCGCAACTGTGGTTCGCCGCCTCAGCGGGCGGCGGCGTCTGGCGAACCCGGGACGCCGGCCGACGCTGGGAGCCGCTGCCGGACTGGCATGACCGCCGCTGCCTGGTGGTCGGCGCTCTCGCGGTCGCACCCACTGTTCCGACCCGGATCTACGCGGCCACGGGAGAGGCATCGCCAGCCGGTCCGAACACCCTGCGCGGCTTCGGCGTATTCGTCTCCACCAACGGCGGCGACAGCTGGGACAACTTCGGCGGCGGTACGGCCAACCCGGTGCACCGCGGCGGTTTCGAGGCGATCGCAGTGGACCCCGGAGATGCATTGCACGCCTGGGCGGTCGGGGTGGACGGCGCCTTCCGCACGCTGAACGGCGGCGTGACCTGGGACCCGCCGTACGGCGCCGGCACGTTCTTCAGCGACGTCGCCTTCACCAGCAACCGCAGGCTGGTGCTAGTACGTGGTACCAGCGTCGCCGGCGAGGCCGCAGTACTACGCCTCAACGCTCCGGCCGCCGCAGTCGCGGCGGTGACGGCCGAGCTCGCCTCGGCCGACGCGCTCTGCACCGTCATCGCCGCCCGGCCGGCTCGCGCTGCCTGGCCTGCCACTGGCAAGCTCGCGATCGCCACGGCGGCGACCGCTTTCGTCCGTTTCGCCGACGAGGACGAACGGCACCTGGGCCTGTTCCGGACCACGAACCTCAACGCGGCGCTGGGCAGGTCGATGACCTGGACCCGGCTCGCCGACCACCCGGACTTCCACGACGACGGCCAGGCCGTGTACGACCTGGTCCTCGCGGTCGAGCCGGGCAATCCCAAGCGAGTCGTCACCGGCCAGGTGTATCTGCACGTCAGTACGAATGCGGATGCCGCCCCCGGTGCAGTGAGCTGGCGCCGGATCATGTCCTGGCCCCTGCATCGAGCCGGCCTGCGCGGTCATCACGCCGACCAGCACGGCGTGACCATCGCGGGGGGGCCACCCCAGCTGTGGGTCGCCAACGACGGCGGCATCGCTCGCGCAACACCGAACTGGTCGGATCCGTTGGCCCTGCCAGTAGGCGGCGGCCGCCCGGTGCCACCCGGAACAGTCGGCTGGGAACGGCGCGACTCCGGCATCCAGGGCGCGCAGGCCTACGACCTCGCGCAGAGCCCGCTCGTCCGCGACGTGCTCGCCACCGGCCTCCAGGACCACGGCACGTACCTTCGTACCGGCGGTCAGACCTGGCGGCCGATCATGGGCGGGGACGGCGCGTACTGCACCTTCGACCCCGACGACCCCTACCGACTGGCCGTCAGCTTCTACGGCGGACTCACGGCGCTGCAGTTCCCCGCGCTGCGCGACCAGGTCTTCGCCGACGAGGCCCGCGACAGCCCGGAGACCGCGACCCGCAGGATGCTCGTCGACGGGCTGGACGACGACTCGGTGTTCGTCCCCGAGACGGCCCGCGACCCGCTCGACACCGGGCGCCTCCTGCACGCCAGACGGGGTCGGCTCTACGGTCTCAAAGCCGGCTCCGGCGAGCGGTTCGCGCTCGAGACGGTCGGCCGTTCGTTCGTACTGCGGGTCCGGATGCCACCGGCACCGGGCGGCCCACGCACCCGGCTACCGAAGCCATTGCGCTTCTACCCGCCGACACCGCCGGAGCCCCGCGTCGTGGTCGAGGTGGTGGACACCCCCGGCGCTCGGCGGCTGGGCCTGCTGCCGGGTCGCGGTGGCCGGTTCGAACACGTCGACCTCACCGACCACGACCGGTTCGTCATCGCGAGCCGGTTGCCCGCGCCGTACCGGTTGGTGGAGGGCGACGAGTTGCGCCTGCTTGTCGACGGAGTCGCGCATGCGGTGACCTTCCGGGCCGCCGACGGTATCGACCTGGCGAAGGTGACCGTGGCCGACATCGTCCGCAAGGTGGCTACGCTGCCGGTCCATACCGTCGAGGCATTCCCGTCGCTGTGGCGTACGCCGTCCGCGGTACAACTGGTCACCCACGACGCAGGCGCCGCGACCCTGATCCGCCTCGGCGGCGACGCCCTGGATCCCCTGCCGGACGGTCTGTCCCGGCTCGCGGTCAATCGCGGTGACTATCACGGCGATGCCGCCCGGCCGGCTTCTGTGCTGCTCAACCTGGTCAATCTCGACCTCCGCACAAACCGCGATTTCTCCGGCCCGGTCAGGACCCTGCAGGTGACGATCAACGGCGGCGCCGTACGGTCCGTGCGGATCGAGCCGCCCGCGTTCCCCGACCCGGCGAACGTCACGGCCGGCCAACTCGCCGCTGCGCTCGCAGGCGTCCTCGCCGGCGACCCGGTGCACGTCCACGCAGTGCCGTCCAACGCATGGGTCGCCCTGCTGTCGGAGGCCGGTACTCGGGTGGTACTCAGTGGAACAGCGGCAGCGCGCCTCTCCCTTGCTGCTGCCGGCGCACCGTTGATCAGGCTGGGCGTCTTCAGCCGCACCGTCGCGCATCTGAAGACCAACGTGCGCAACTACGCCGGGATCGATCTCACTCCGACCGGTCCGCCGCTCCAGCTGGTGATCTCCGACGGTACGGCGGCCACGCCGCCGCTGCTCTTCACTGCTGCCGACGTGGCTGACCTCCGCGCTGTCACCGTCGAGGAGCTGCACACCCTGATCAGTAGGCACCTCGCCGCGACGCCCGCAGTGCGGGTGCGGGCGGATCTCGTGGTGGCGCCCGCCGAGGGCTGGGTGAGCGAACTCCAGTTCGGTGCTCCCCCACCGGCGTCGCCCGGCGGTCTCGCCGCGCCTTCGTCCGCTTGGGCCGGTGGCCAGGACGGCAGCGTGTACGTCACCCGCGACGGCGGCGTCACCTGGCTCGACCGCACCAACCCACAGATGCGGCTGGGCGATCGTGAGGTCGAGGCGATCGCGGTGCACCCCACCGACCCGCTGACCGCGTGGGTCGGCCTGTCCGGCGAGGCGGCGGTGCCCGCCGACTCCGCGTTCGTCTTCCGCACGAGCGACGGCGGCGAGACGTGGCAACCAGTCGGGCATCACATCGTCGGCGGGGTCGCGCAAGGCATCGTCAGCGGCGGCGTCCCACTCGGCGTCCACGCCCTCGAACTCGATCCGGCTGACCCCGCCGTGTTGTTCGCCGCCACTGACGCCGGCGTCTTCCGTAGTACGGACTCGGGCGACAGCTGGGCTCCCATCAACGAGGGGCTGCCGAACGCGCAGGTCGTCGACCTGGTCAGCCATCCGGAACAGCGCGTACTACGAGCCGCCCTGTGGACCCGTGGTGCGTACGAGCGGCGGCTCGATGCCGACCCACCCGACGAGGTCCGCCTCCTCGTGCGCAACACCGAACTGGACGACGGGTTCCGGCCTGCCCGGGCAGCACCTTCGTTCGGTACCGCCGCTGCCGGAACGGTTCCGACCGGCTCACCTGACCTCAAGGTCGTCCGGCGGCGACCCGCCGGCCTGGGCACCGACGCGGACGTGGACGGCGTGACGTTCGACCTCGACCTCCCGCACGACGACATCGTGGCCGGGTCGGCGGCCGACGTGATGGTGCAGGTGACCAACACCGGCCCGGTCTCCGTGCCACCTCCGGGTGGACTTCCCGCCGAGCGTGCCAGGGTCGTACTGCTGTGGGCTCCACTGGACGACGGGATCCCGGTACTACCGGCCGACATCTGGACCCGGCTGACCGCACCGCCGCCGCTGGCTGGCGCGCTGGGCGCCTGGACAGTCGGTGGCGACAGCCAGGTGCCGCGCACTGTGCCTGGCGGAGACACCGGTGTCGTGACGTTCCCCGTCGCCTGGCCGGCACTCGACGGCACTAACTCGGTCGGTCTGCTCGTCCTCACCACCGCGGTGTCGGATCCGTTGACCAGTGGGCCGACCGCGATCCCGGCCTTGCTCGCGGTGGAGCGGCGGGTCGCATTCCGCGAGGTAGCCGTCCGCCGGGTGGACGACGACCGGACGCTCGTCGTGCGGGCAACCGGCCCGGCCGACATCGTGGTGGAGAACGTCGCCGCCGCGGAAGGCACATCCGCGGGGATCGCGCTCGGGTTCGCGGCCGGCGATCTCGGCGTCGCCGGGCGAGTCCGGGTCGCCGCGGTCGCCCCGGCCGACGACCGCAACCTTGCCGCCGCAGGACCTGGTCCTGCCCTGGGCGTTCGCCTGGCAGCACCACTGGTGGCCGACCTCACGCTGCTGCCCGCCGCCGACGAGGCCCGCGCGGCGGCCGCAGTACAGCCGAGCGAGGTGGTCCGGATGCTGCAACGGCGGATCGTCCAGGCGCGGCTGCCGATCGGGGCGTACGAACCCATCACCGGGTTCGTGCTGGAGGGCACCGGTGGCGCGACGCTCCGGGCAGCCGGTACCGCGGCCGCGCCGCTCGGCTTCCCGGTCGGCGGACCCGGTGCACCACGGCTGCAGACCTCGCTGCACACGGACGCGTTCGCACTCGCCGGTGCGACCGCGCTGACGATCACCGTATTGCTTGCCGGAGGCAACGTTGCCGTACCGGTCGACCTCTCCCCCACGCGCTTCTCGGGCACCGTGTTCGTCCGGCGCGAGTATGTCGCCCGTGCGATCATCGACGACCTCAGACTCGCCGGCGCCGACGGCGTGGTGAATGTGCGGCTGCTCGCCGGTGTCGCCTTGGACTGCTCGGATTCCAGCACGATGACCATCAGCGGGCCGGCAGTGGCGGCGATCGGCTTCGCCCCGGTCAGCGGCAACAACCTGCTGGCCCATCCCGGGCCGCTGGACCTCAGGGCCGGACCAGTGCTGCACGTCGAGGTCACTCCGCGGGCCGTCATCCGCTTCGACGGCGACCCGGCCGACATCCCCGACCTGACCCACGCGCGGCACGCCGACATCCGCCGGGCCATCTCACTGGCCTGCGAGCTCACCGGCGTACCGGCCAAGGCGGAGGTAGCGAGTATCGACCTGCGAGTGGCCGCTTCCCCCGAGGGCGGCGGGCGGCGACACCCGGTACTCGGTGGGGCGCACCTTGCCGAGCTGGCAGCCACACCCGCGCCAGTTGCCGTCGCGGATCGCCTTGCCCTGTTCACCGTACGGGCCGCGCTCGGTCATGACGTGCTGAAGACCGGCGCTGCGAACTCCCTCTACCTCCGGGTGCGCAACACGGGCACTGTCGACTCGGTCAACACCCGGCTGCGGCTGTTCCGGCTCGACCTCGCTGCCACGCCCATCACGGCCACCGAGGTGGCCAACGCGACACCGCCGGTACCGGCCGGCAGTACTCACATAGAGGAGTTCACCTGGGACCCTGGCGGTGTCGCCCCGCGGTCCGAGCTGCTGCTCTGCGTTGCCGACGACGACCGGGCCGGGCGGCGTACCGACGTACCGGCCACCTTCGCCACCCACGACCTCATCCACGCCTTCGCCGGCCGACGGCCCGGCGTCGCTCTTCGCCTGTTCGATGTCGTCGCCTGATCCCCTGCCCACGAAAGGACACCTGCCATGGCCAGAGAAGTCGACCTCCGTAAGGAAACGGCCGCTTCGGCAGCTGCCGCTTCGACTGTCGCCGAGGAGCGACGAGAGGAGTTGCATGCCGCCGCCGAGGCAGTGTCCGCGGACCTGCCGGGCGAGCACGACCTGCAGATCGTCAGCTTCGACGCGACCACCGGAAACCCCGCGGTGGTGGTCTCCCGGGACGCGCCCGCGAGTCACGGAGACTACGTCAGGCGGGCGCTGTCGCACGTCCAGAACGTCGGGCCTGCCCTCGGCCTGGCTCCGGAACAGGCGCCGGAGTACCTGGCCGACCCGGGCTACCAGACCACGTCGGCCGACGGCGTCGCCGTGCATCTTCGGCAGCAGTACAAGGGAATCGGCGTGTACGAGGCGAGCGAGACGGTTCGCTTCGACCCGACGGGTCAGCTGCTGGAGGTGGCCGGCCGGTCGTACACGATCGCCGACGACCTCGCGGTCGAGCCGGCGATCCCGGCGGCAGAGGCGCTCGAGGTGGCGACCGCGCATCTTGCGGCCGGCGGCGATGAGGAGGAAGTCGATCCGTTCGGCCAATCGTTCACCGAGCCGGTGCCTGATGCCGGGTCCCCGGCCGCGCGGCTGGTCACCTCGCCGCAGGACCGACCCGACCGGGCGGCGGTCTTCGAGTCCACCGCGTTCGAACGCCCGGTAACGGTGTCGCTGGTGTGGTTCCCGCTCGACGGCCGGCTGCGGCTCTCGTGGCAGCTGCGGATCGAGGTGCCAGGCGCACCGGAGTACAGGTTCGTGATCGACGCCGCGGACGGGCGGGTACTGCTCTGCCGGCGGCTCACCCACGGGCTCGGCGGCCACGGACAAGTCGTACTGCACTCGGGCGAGGCGCGCCAAGAGGTCGACTTCCCGCTGCCCCTGGAGAGCTACGGCCTGCCTGTGCCCCCTGGGCTGCCTGCCGGGTTCCCGGACCCCTGGCTGCTCGACACGACCACGGCCGGGGCGTCGGTACGCGCGATCAATTTCGCTACTGGCCGGACCGTACAGGGAGCGTCGAGCGCGGGCGGCGTGGTGTTCGCTGCGCCCGCTGGCCAGAATGAGCCGGACCAGCTTGTCCTGAACGTGTTCTCGTACTGCGCCGCGATGCACGACGCGCTGTACCTGCTCGGCTTCCGGGAGCCCGACGGCAACTTCCAGGTCAGCTCGCTC
Organism: Streptomyces sp. SID13031; assembly: GCF_010548305.1. Taxonomy (GTDB): domain Bacteria; phylum Actinomycetota; class Actinomycetes; order Propionibacteriales; family Kribbellaceae; genus Kribbella. The sequence goes on along the minus strand of NZ_JAAGLV010000001.1, from coordinate 737,061 downwards.
GGGCGCGGCGGCCGGGCAGGGGACGCCGTGTTCGCCCGAGTCCACCCAGGGGTGGTCTGGGGCACGGCGAACATGGCCACCCCGGCCGACGGGTCTGCCCCGGTGATGAACATGGGCCTGGTCGACTCGACCCAGCGGCACACCGCGCTGGACGCGGACGTGGTCTACCACGAGTACACCCACGGCCTGTCGAACCGGCTCGTCGGCGGCCCGCTGGACGACACCTCGCTGGACGCCCCCCAGTCGGGCGGGTCGGGCGAGGGCTTGAGCGATTTCGTCGCGTGCTCGTTGCTCGGCAAGACCGTCGTCGGCGACTGGGTGGTCTCCCGTCCTAACGGGATCCGCCGGCACCCCTACACCGAGGACTACCCCGGTACTTACGCAGACCTCGGCTCGCCGCAGTACAGCAAAGTCCACGACATCGGTGAGCTGTGGTGCGCCGCACTGATGTCGCTGGCCCGGCGGCTCGGCCGGACGGAGACCCTGCAGATCGTGGTCGACGCCCTCAAGCTCACCTCCGCCAACCCGAGCCTGCTGGCTCTACGGGACGCGATTTTGCTCGCCGCCCGGCAGTTCTCACTCGCACGCGGGGACGAGGACACGGCCACCGCCCGATTCGTGCACTCCGCCTGGGAGGTGTTCGCCCGGTACGGGATGGGTCCGGGCGCACAGACCGATGGACCGCAATTGGCGGGCATCGTCGCCGACTTCGAGTCTCCGCCGACTCCGTCGACCTCGGTCGTACGAGCCGAGGCGACACCCGGCCTGGCGATCCCGGACGCCGACGCGGAAGGCGTGGTCTCCACTGTCTCGCTACCGGACGCCGGACCGGTGCAGTCGCTGACAGTCGATGTCGCGATCACCCACTCGTTCCGAGGTGACCTGGTGGTGACCCTGGTGGCTCCCGACGGCCGCTCAGCCGTACTGCACGATCGGGCTGGCGGCGGCGCCGGAGACCTGCGGCGTTCGTACGACTCGGGGTCGGTCGCTTCACTGGCCGAACTGGAGGGGACGCCGACCGGGGGAAGCTGGGCGCTGAAGGTGGCCGACCACGCACCGGTGGACGTCGGGCGACTGGACGCCTGGGGGCTGGCGGCAGCAGTCGGCCCCGACCGGCCCTCGATACGGCTGGAGGCCCTGCTCGGCTCGACGATCCCGGCCGAGAGTGCCGGTCTCCAGAACCAGGTCACGGTGAGCGAGGCCGGAACCGTTGCAGGGTTGACGTTGTCTGTCGACATCACCCATGCGCAGGCGGGCGACCTCGGAGTCAGCCTGCGCGGCCCAACGGGCAAACGAGTCACGCTCCATCGTCGCGGCGGCACCGAAGTGGACCACTTGATCACCACCTACACCAGCGGCACCGGCCAGCCACTCGCCGCTTTCGTGGGCCTGGCCGCCTACGGCGACTGGACGCTCGTCGTCGTCGACAAGGACGGCCGCGACCTCGGCAAGCTCAACAGCTGGACCCTGACCGTGCGGCTCTGACCACACCGACTACTGGGAGGTACGACACCATGACCAACAACCCCGGCAAACTGTTCTGGATCGAGCTCGGCTTGAGCGCCGCAGCCGCCGCACTCGCCATCCTGACCCTCATCACCCGCGAATGGATCGAGCTACTGACCGGCTGGGACCCCGACCACGGCAGCGGCTCACTCGAATGGTCCCTCGCCGTCGGCCTGGTGGTAATCGCCCTGATCCTCGCAGCACTCGCCAGACTCGAATACCGCCGCTCCCACCCCGCCACCAACATCTAACAGCCCCTCGACGCCGGCCAGTAGCCGCCTGCGCCTATGACCTGGGGCCCCCGATCTCCACGCTCCCCACCGTGGCGGCGGATCACCATCGGAAGATGTATCCCGTGTTGCCGGCAAAAAGGGAATACTTGACGGTGTTCGGAAGGTACCCCGGGACTTTTCCGAAGCCGAGTTCAGGTATATCGCCGAAGTCCGTACCGATGAGGCCGACCTTTACTGTGTTGTTCCGTTCCCCGGTGTTTGGGTTGTAGTTGACTTGCACGCTGACCGATCCCGTCTTGTACCGTCCGAGCTTGACCCCGGGGACGACTGTCTTCTCGACTCGCACAGCGCCTGGGTTGCGATTCGCGCCTGCAGCGTCGTTGGTGCTGCCCCGAACGTCGAGGCCGGCCGAGAAGCCAATCTTCGGATTCAGTTGGGCCGAGATATTGCCGTTGGCCGTTACGCCGTGTACGTCCAAGGATAGGCAGCCCTCGGCGGACAGGCCTGCGATAAGCGCGAATCCGGCCGAGGCGCAAATCGACACCGACTGGTGTTCCCTTCTCTCAAGGTAATCGTCATACCGGTCTTTCACGATCTTGTCTGCGCGCCGCACGCTGTCCGGGCCGCAATGGTCGGTTCCGTAGAACATCCCGCTTCCGGTGGCGCAGGCCCAGTCGACGGGAACCGGTGCCGGCGTGTTCCGATTCTGGATGAGGATCATGTCTCGGTTGCCGCCGCTGGCGAACCGTTTGTCTTTTCGCTCGGCACGGCGGACCGGGTCCGCAGCTGCGACGCTCTTCGTCGCTGCTGCCGATGGCGCGGTCTTCTTGCCGTCGTTCTCGAGGTAGTAGAAGGTGCCGGACGGGTCGCTGATCGTGGTCGGGTTGTTGTTGGCGTACGCGTAGGCGTTCAGCTGTTGCGGGTTGTTCGGATCCATCACCGGGTCTACGGATAGGAACGTGCCGGTCTGCGTGTCGAACTCGCGGGCGCCGAGGTGGGTCAGGCCGACTCCGGCTTGATTCACACCGCCGACGAACCCGCGATCACCGGGCCAGGCAGGTGGTGTGGTGCCCCGCGGGTTGCCGAACGGATCGGTGCGCCGCGCAGTCGTCGCGAGCGAGGCGCTGTCGACCGAGAGCGAGTCGGTGCCGTGATGGTCGGCCATCAACCAGGTGAGCGCGGAGCCAGCTCGTACCCCGACTGTGATCGAGCCGAAGGAGTAGTACCGGGTCGCTGTCCGCTTGTTGGTAGCTTTCGAGTAGTGCAACTCGGCATCGTCGAGGTAGAGCGTGCTGCCGGCGCTGTCGCTCGTTGCAAGCAGGTTGGCGTCGGCGTCGTAGGTGTTGGTGGTGGTGGTGCCGGCCGCGGTCGTGATCGTGTCCACCTTGCCCTCGGGCGTCCAGGTCAGGGTCTGTCCTGGACGACTGATCATGTTGCCGGCCGGGTCATAGGCGTAGGTGGTGGTCGCAGAGAGGCCGGCGCCGTTGACGGAGGTGAGCGCGTGTGGACGGGGTTGGCCCGCTGCCGGATGGTTGTAGGTCGTGGCCCTGTTAGTGCCGGTTAGCGCAGCGGTACTGTGCGCGGTCTGGGACAGCCGGTTGCCGATCGCGTCGTAGGTGTAGGACGTCCAGTACGGGGCTGGGCCGCCGACAAGACCTCCCGGTGCGCCGCAGCTGGCCGTGGTGGTCGTCCATGCTTCGGTGAGCCGGCGCAACGCGTCGTAGTCGAAGCACTGGTTGTCGGCCACCGCTGTGTCGGCCATCGACGTCACGTTGCCGGCTGGGTCGTACTTGTAGAACTGGTCCGAGATCGGGCCAGCCGCTCCCTGGCGGTCGACCTTCGACTCGATCAGGCGGCTTGTGGCCCGGTCGAAATAGAACGTGTCCGCGACCTGTTTGGGGGCGGTACCGAGTTGGTATTGCGACAGCTGCCCGGTCGCGGTGTAGGCCGCGTCATGCACATAGGTAGTCGTAGCGCTGGACATCGTGACGGGCTGGCCGAGGCTGTTGTAGGAGTAGGTCAGCTTCTCCGCTGCTGCGCCGGGCAGGCTGGGTACGTCGACGGTGGCGGGGCTGCCGTCGGGCTTGTAGCTGTAGCTATAAGCAAAGGGGGTGGTGCCCAGCTGGCTCTGACTGGCCGGAAGCGTGAAGGTCTTGCTCGTCGGCCGGTATCCGGCGTCGTAGCCGGTGATCGTCGTCGTGTAGAGGTCGTTGCCGACCTTGCGGGTCGAGGAGCCCAGCTGACCCTTGACCGGCACGCCGCCGATCACCGGGTCGAAGGTCCACGACGCCAGCAGCGGCCCACCCACGCCCTGCCGCTCTTCGGTCTTACGACCGACCTTGTCGTAGGTGTACGCGAGTGTGACGCCGCGCGCATCGGTGGTGGAGGTCAGCTGACCGGCGTCGTCGTAGGTCGAGGTGGAATTGCCCGCGTCGGGGTCGACCGCGGCGATCCTGCGCCCGCGCAGGTCATAGGTCTTGCTCCACCGGTTGCCGGCCGTGTCGGTCAGCGTGTCGGGTTGCCCGGCCTTGTTGTACGTGTACATCGTGACGTCGTGCTCGCCGCTGGGTGTTCCGCCGTGGTACTGCCACAACTGCGTGGTTCGCCCCCGCGCGTCGGTGAACGTCGAGGTCGGAGTCGCGCCAGTGGGTGGGGTGACGTCGACGTGATCGCCGTAATAGGCGGTGTGTGTGCGGGATAGGGGATTCGGATCGGCCATCGAGAACAGCGCCGAATCGGTAGGTCGTTCCGCGCCGTCGAACGTCGTGACTGAGCGCGATGGAACCTCGACGTCGGCGATGCCGACCAGTGACGTGCCAGGCGTACCTGCATCGGAGTAGGGGCCGTTGTTCTGGAAGGCGAGCCCATGCGAGTCGTAGAGCGTGTCGGTCAGGACCCGTACCGGAGGCTTGCCCGGTCCACCGTTGCCGAGTGTCTGGGTCTGCCGGGCGCGCATGAAGCCGTCATAGAGCGCATAGCTGGTCAGGTAATTGTTGTTGGGTGCGAGCGAGTCGGTCGCCACCGAGCTCGGCCCGCTGTTGCGGACGTCGTAGGTGTAGCGGGTATTGGGACCGTCAGATATCTTGCGCCCGGGCAGCCACACACCGGTGAGCCGGCCGAGCGCGTCGTAGGCCAGCGAACTGACGTTCTGGTTGGCGTCGGTGACAGCGGTCGGTCGAGCGAGTCGCACATCCAGGCCGGTCGTCGTGGCAAAGCCTGCCGGATCGGTGACCGTGGTCGTAGTGGGGAGGCCCGCCGCTGGCGTGTATGCGGTGGTACTCGTGCGATTTAGCGCGTCAGTGCTGCTGACCGCGCGGCCGTAGCTGTCGAAGGTGCCGGTGCTGGTCGTCACGAAGGTCGGCGTGGCGCCCGAATATGCTTTGAGCTGCTTGGTCTTCGTCACGTTACCGGTCGTGGGTGGCGCGCCCGGAGCGGTGCTGGCGTCGCTGTCGTAGAAGGTCTGCTCGTCAGCGATCGCGTCAAGCGGGTAGGTGCGGGGTTGGCTGCAGGCGACGCCGTCGACCTTGACTTCTGCGGGCAGGTCGATCAGCCAGGTTGAGTCGTTGCGTGCGTAGGTGGTGGTGGTGCATTGGTCATCGGTGCCGACGCCGACGTCACCGAGGTCGTTCGAGGTGATCTGCAGACCCTCGGCGTTGTAGGTCGTGTCGACCCCGGTAGTGCGCCAGCCCGAGGGCAGCGTGGGCGCCGCCGTGCGTGTCCGTACCTTGCTGGTTTGCACGACGTAAGACTTCAGCGAACCCTGCGTCGCGGTCGGGCCGCCCTGCGTCGGATCCATGATGTCGCTGCTCACGACCGGGCCATTCACGCCGTTGTAGGTGATCTTCTCCCGGAGAAAGCCCCGCCACTGCTCGGCGTCGTCGAACCTCGCATTCTGCGAGTCGACGACCCAGACGTTGCCGCGGCTTCCGGACGGCTGGTGGTCGAAGCTCATCCCTCGGAAGTAGGTGAACTGCGTCGCGGACGGCGGGCCCTTGGCCGGGTCGCCATGCATGACCACTACCTTGTCGAAACCGCGGTACTGGTTCCAGGTGCGCCGAATCTCGGGCACCAGGGGGTTGTCGTCGAAGTGCCACGCCGGAGTACCGAGGTGGTAGTCGTAGCTGGTCGACTGTGTCTGCTGCCCGCCGACGCGGTCCTCCTCGCTGACCGTGCCGACGACATACTTGCTCATCCAGTCATGGGTCAACTGGTTACCTTCGGGGGTCCAGGTCACCGGGAAGCAGCGCTTGGTATTCGTCGCCGCTACGGGCAGCGCGGTCGGCAAGCAGTCGCTGCCGACGTAGTTGATGGAGACCGTGCCGCCGGACTCGGTGTTGATCCTGTACAGCCGCCACTTGTCCAGCGGCAACAATCCATCGGTGTCAGAGTTGATCCGGTTGGGCAGTTGTGTTCCGTCGAAGCTCACCTCCGGCAGGGTGATGTTCGGGGCGGTGGCCAGGCCGGTGTGCGTGATGCCGTTGAGCCACAAGGATGCCGTGGTGTGGTCATCGTTGGCCGGGTAGGAATGGCGCAGCGTCCACCGATCGACGTCTAGGTACCGAGCCCCGTCCCACACCCGTGTCGTGATCGTCGAGAGACGCTTGGTGGACCAGAACGACGGCGAGTAGCGGCTGCCGCAGTTCGCGCCGTCGGCGCACGCCTGATCGGTCGGTACGTCGGGGCCGCCTCGCTCGACGGAGTCGAACCAGACCTGCGCGAGCGGATGCTCACCGACGCGACCGCCGTACTCGACACTCTGCAGGACCCCGCCGCGGACGTATCGGGCCGGCGCCGCGCCGTTCAGATTGCGCGAGTAGTTGTTCGTCTCTGGCGCGTAGGTATAGGTGATCGTGTTTCCGTGCGTATCGATGACGTAGTCGAGGTTCCACCGGTAGGCCTGCTGGCAGGACGACGTGTCGAAGGTGGCGTGGTTGCAGGGCTCGCCGGCGTCGTTGCCGAACACCGGCACGGTCCACGCTGACGCCGTCGTACGCCCGAAGAAGTACTGGGTGCCGTCGGTCGTGGTCACTTTCCATGACTCGCCGTTGTTGTAGCCGTCGGCATCACCGGCTGCGACGTGCTGGATGCGTGACCCGTCGTCGCTCTTGGGCCGCCAGGTGTCGTTGCCGGCGTAGACCAGCTGGGACGACTGACCGGCAAGGGACATCGTTGCGTTGTCGCCGCCCCAACATTCGTCGCCGGTCTTCTTCGCCGGATCAGTGATGTCGTCCGCGCAGGACTTGTAGCCGCGCTCGATGGAGCCGGGCCACAACGACCAGCCCTCACCGGCCCAGGACGGCTGGTTGTTCGTGGCTGCCGTGTGGCCGTCCACCGAACCAGATGAATACGACAAACCCAGGGTCGGTGCCAGCCCACCCGGTGCCGACGGGACGGTGATCGGATAGCTCCACGCGAAGTCTCCGGACTGCGTCGACACCGCCCAGCTACCCGCCGGCGCCAACGAGGTTGCCTTGTAATCGCCGGTCTGCCCGTTCGGAGCCGCGGTGACGGCATAGGTCGTGTCCGCTGCGGTTGCGGTGACGTCAGCGGACAGGCGCGCGCCGGCCAGATCGTTCTTCGTCGGCAGCACCTGCGCCGGACCATGGTCGGTCAACCGGACGAGTCTCAACCGCGTGGCCCAGTCGCCCCCATAGGCCTGGCGAAACGCTGAATAGTCAACCGTCAGCGATACTGCGGCAGTCGACACCTCGCCATCGGCGCGGCGCAGCCGAAGCAACAGCCCGTCCACACCCCGCCTCTGCGTCGACGCACGATCGAGCAGTTCGATCCGCACCTTCGAGGGCAGAGCAGTGCCGCCGCTGACGGTGCGGGTCGGTGCCCCCAACCGGAGCGGCAACCCTCCGGCACGCGCCGAAGCGACGGCTCCGGAGGCGGGAGCCCCGAGCGTCACGTCCACGGCACCGGCGGCCGGCCAGGACGCCGCACGGGGTGTGGTCGCCTCGGCGGCCACGGTGGCCGGATCAACCGGCCGGGGCTTGACCGGGACGGGAAAGTCCTTCACCAGATGCGGCGCGTCTGGCTGGCTCGGCGGCCACGTTGCGGCACTCGCCGACGTCTGTGGGACGACACTGACGAGTCCCAACACCACGATCAGCGCGGTACAGGAAGCGATCGGCCGGCGAGCTTTCATGACGAACCGTCCTTCGGGTCGAGGATCACGTAGCCGAGCGCAACACCGGCATCGGGTGCGCCTTCACAGAATTCATCGAGCGATTCGAACCGCTCACCGTCATTGCCCTGACACGCGAACAGCTGCGCGTTGTTCTGCGGGTGCTGTGGGTCGGGTGGGGTGGTCCATACCCAGCCGGTCGACATCCCGAGAGCGGTCTGGCCGTCGCACCCGGTGCCGGTCCAGAGGAATTCGTCGCCGCTGCCCGTCCGGCACATCTCCAGCATCGGCGCGGACCCGATGCCGCCCATCGACACGTAGCCGAGCCGCGTTTCAGGCGCGTACGCCGCAGGCATCCCGCCGCCGTGCTGACTGGACCAGTGATCGCCATCGGGTCCGACGTACCGGACGAGCGGCGCATAGAGCCTCGTGTAGCCAAGGAGAAACTCAGTACGAACCTTGTCCGGGGTGCTCTCGCAAGTCGAATCGAACGACACGAAGTGATCACTGTTCGCGAGCGTCAGGCAGCGATATACGGCGGCGTAGGGCACCCCGGTCGGCGGGCTGGTGTACATGAGCCCAGCAGCGCCCAGTACCTCGTAGTTCGAGCACGTCGGCGACGAATCCAGGAAGTAACCACTGGAGTAGCGGCAGGAGAAGATCATCCGCGTATTGGGGCCAGGCAAAGCCGGTATGCCCAGTGGACCCTCCAGATGGAACCCGGGCGGTCGCGGTCCGGTGCCGACGAAATGGCGTCCGTCATGGCTCGCGAATCGCTCGAACGCTCCCTCGAGCAACGACGGCTCACGCGGCACCTGCCGGGCACTCGCATCGCGAATCTGCCGATCGGGCAGCACCCCGTTGTAGATCTGCACTTCGTCGACCGAGCCGTTGAAGAAGCGCGTCGCCACGCCGCCGCGCTTGGCTCGCCCGATGATCACCCCGCCGGGCACGTTCGAGATGAAGGTTCCGGCGGGTACGTCGGTGGTGTTGACGAGCGCGCCGTTGACATAGAGCCGTACCTGGCGGGCACCGGCGTCATACACGCCGGTCAGGTGCATCCAGTGGCCTGCGTCGGGCATGGTGGCGGGCTTGGCCGGGTCTGACGTCGCCTCGATGATCGTCGGGCTCGGCGCATCGGCCGATGACAGGCCGAACGACCACCGGCCCCCGAAGTAGCGCAGGCTGAATCCCTCGGACTGGGGGCCGTCCTGACCCACGATCGACTCAGCAGCGCCGTCCGCGACGGCGAGATTGGCGAACGTCATGACTGTGAAACTCTGATCGGTCCGTACGGCGGGCGCCGCGCTCGTCGCGGCATAGTTCGAGCCGTTGACCCGCAGCGCACTGTTGCCGAGCCGAGCTTGTGCCGTCGTCGTCCAGCTCGCGCCGCCGGTGAGCGTCGCGGTGCGGTAGCTGCCCGACCCGTCGCCGGCCTTCAGACCGGCACCTTCATCGAACGAGTAGGAGGCCTGCTCGACGGGCGGGCCGGCCAACCGATCGATCTCGCTCCGCATGGCTTCCTCGCTCGAGCCCGTGACGAACGGCAGGTCGCCCAGCACCCGGTCGTAGAGCTGCACCTCGTCAATGCCGCCGTACCAGTACTGGGCCGGCCGGCCGGAGTACTTGGAGCGGCCCAGCTGCACTGCTCCGGTAGCCTGCCACGGCGTAGTGTGCGCCGCTGTGCCGGCTAGGGTCCCGTTGACGTACAAGGAGATCTGACCACGCGTCGCGTCGTAGACGCCGACCAGATGCGTCCAAACGCCGAGCTGCGGGCTGGCCACCACGAAGTCCCCGCCGCAGGAACTGCAGTCGGACTTCGGCATCCAGAACGCCCACTTGTGTGTATCGCCGCGGTAGTCGAGGAAGAACCCGCTGACGTCGTTGCCGTCCTCGCTCACCACCGAGCGGGAGGTGTTGTCCAAGGCGTCCAATCGGGCCCAGGCCGACACGCTGAAGGAGTGCGAGGTGTCGACCGCTGCACCGCCTGAGGTCGAGACGCTCCCGGTCACGCCGTCGAAGTTGAGCGCATCACCGAGCCGGCCGTTGGCCCATCCAGTGGTGCCGCCGGCCGTGCCGTCATGGTGATGCAAGCTGTCGGGGACGCTAGTGGTTCCATCACCGTCCAACGGCCAGTGCGCCACTGCCGCAGTACCGGGATCGACCCGAAAATCACGCCGTACGCAGCTGCTGTGGTTGTTGGCCCGGTCGATGCTTTCCACCCAGAGGCTCCACGACAGCGATGGAGCCAAAGGGGTCACGGTGAAGGTTGCGGAGCCTCCGAGCGGCGCCGCGTTCACAGACGTCGTCGTCGTACAAGTGCCGCCCTGCGTGACGCCATAGCGGAACGTGGCCGTGTCCCCGCCGTCCGGTGCGCGAGCCGTGACGGTCATCGACTCGCCTGCGCGGACGGTGGGTAATTGGTCTGGTGTCAGAGTCGGCGCGGCCGGCGCGTCGTTGTCGATGGTCAGGTCGCACCAGCCCGAGTACGGCCCGTTGATGATCGTGTCGCCGGTGATGGCCCGCCATGAGATCTTCGTGCCGCTCGCGAACGATCCCTTGGGAATCTTGCCGGTATACACGGACGGATTGCTCTGCGGGCCGAGGTGGTTGTACCCGAGCTGGGTGGTGTGCGAACGATCCCACCACTCGAAGTTCAAGTACATCGTCTGACCTGCATCGGGGTCGGAGGCCGTCGCCCGCAAGGTGATGTCGCCCGTTGCGTTGTTGACAAACTGTTCACCCGAGCACGGCAGCGTGTTCGTACCGGCTGAGGTCGACAGGTTCGACGGCTGGTACGGCGGCCAGTCGTAGTGCACCAGCAACTGGTAACCGTCGAACTTCTTCCAGCCCCACTGGTCGTTCTCGTTGTTCGCACGGAGCATGAACGTCGCGAAGCGCGCCCTGTTGTCGTTGGCGTAGCGCACCCAGTCGCCCACGCCCCAACCGACCCACGCCGCTGCGCACGACGACGAATAGCCGTGTGTTTCCCAGCGGGGTGCACCGATGGGCAGGCCGGTCCACGGCCGATTGGCCCAGGTGTATCCCTGGGCGCCGTCGAAGCTCGCCTGGTACAGGTCCATCGCGAAGTTGGATCCGGCCGGCGGCGTGCAGGTCGGCGCATAGACCTCGTGCGCGTTGAACTCCGCACCCGTCGTCACCCCGGCCTGAGCGATCACCTTGGCACCGTGCAGGCCCGTGATGTCGAACTGGAAGAAGCTTTGTGCGGCACCGATGCCGTTGCAGCCGCCGGCGGCGGCATAGCACTGGCCGACCTTCGCGAGGTTCTGGCCGGCGAACCGGGAGCCTGCCGGCTCGACGTCCATGCCGCCATTCCAGTAGGACGTCGTCGATTTACCGGAGAAGATCTTCGCCCAGCCGGCCGCAGGAGCCCACCAGTCCGGGTCGATCGACACCGGGAACACCGTGGCCGGGTCGCTCAACAGGTGCTGGTCCGCCAGCACCGTGATGGTGTCCTTCGTCGACTCGAATCGTCCGACCGCAGTGTGGTTGCCGGCGAGGCGAGCGCCCGCGGCACTCTCACCCGCCGAATCCCACATCTGCGGCGCGGGAGATGAGAAGACGACCTTGCCCGTACTGTCGACCAGATCCGACGCGCCATTGTTGCCGCTACGAGCCGTCAGGCCGGTCGTGCGCAGACCGAACTGCAACTTGGCAATTCTCGGATCGCCGGCTGCCGCGCGGGTCTTGACGACGGTTACCTGGTGAAAGCCGCCTGAGCCGGCGCTCAGGCGCAGATCAACACCCGGCAGGACGTCGGCATACGTCGCTGTATCGCCGGACAGCGTCGGCTTCGGCAAAGGTGTCGGCCAGACGAGTTCGACGTGCTTGTCGGCACCGCCCAGTCGCACCAGCGGTGTCAAGCCGCCACCGGAGAACGCCATGGGCACTACTGTTGCGCCGGGACTGACCGTACCGTCCTCGCGGCGCTGCAAGATCGTGTCGATCGGAGCCCACCCGTGTGGCGTCCTGGCCCGTACGGCCCCGGCGTGCAACACGGCCGTGAACGTGCCGTTCGGCTCGGCGAACGTCTCAGTCGACTCGTTGCGCTTCGCAACGACCTCGACGCGCCGCCCACTCGCGTGAGCCTGCGCCGACGCGGCGCGTTCCGCCGCGGACGCGCCACTACTCGGCGACGAGGCCTGTGCAGAGCGGGCCGGACGTGCGGCACTCGTCGCGGCGACCGGCCCGGGTTTCGACGCAGCCGGATGCGATCCGGCCGCATCAGCCGTCGGGCTCGACACACCGAACAGGCTCGACCCGATCATGCCGATCACGTGCGCAGCAGCAAGGACACTACGTCTCATCCCAGTACCTCCCCAGCACCGAGACGAACCGGTCGCACCGGAAGCGACGAAGCTTTCGTACTCAATGTGGGACGACTGTGAACTAGGGCGACTTCACATCGGCTTCTGAGCGCTGTTGGATGCCGCGAGAGAGCGCCACTCGCACAAGAGGCCTCAGGGTGTAGCTAGTGAACTCGCTCACTAACGCCCTAGTGGCCTAGGAGTTTCATGGCGATGGCGGGGCTGAAGTCGCCGGCCTCGGTGCCGGTGCCGAGGCCGCAGTCGCCGTCGGATTCGCCTGGTGGTTTGACCCAGAGCTGCAGGTCGAGGCCGCTGGCACCCCCGGTACGAGGTGCGGCGCCGACTCGCTGGCCGGTCGGGTTGCACCAGTCGTCGCCGTTCAGCGGGTTGCCGTTGCGGCTGGTGTCGATGACGAAGTGTTTGGCCGAGCCAAGGACCGCGTTGACGCCTTGGGCGTAGCTGACGTTGCGGGCGGTGGACTGGTAGTTCGACACGTTCAGCGCGAACCCGCGAGCGTGCGCGATGCCGGCGGCATTGAGCCGCTTGGCCATCGTGGCGGCCGGGTTCCAGTCGTCGTGGCCGGCGTCCAGATACGTCCAGGTGTTCGGTGCGGAGGACCGCAGCCGCTCGACCGCGTAGCTGACCAGCGACAGCCGGGTGGTCTGCGCCGACGAACTCAGGCAGTCGAGCCCGGGCAGCGCGTCCGGCTCCAGGACGACGACGGCGGGACGCTTGCCGATCGACGCGGCCATCGAGTCGATCCATGACCGGTACGCCGCAGCGCTCGCAGCCCCCTCGCCGGCCTCGCAATCGCGCTCCGGGTGGTGGTAGAAGACGAGCACCGGGAGTTTGCGGACTCGCGACGCCGCCGACACGTAGGCCCGCGCGTCCGACGCGTCCGCGCCATCACCGTTGAACCAGCGCCCGATCGGGCGATCGGCGATCCCGGCCTTGATGATGGCCCGCCGCGAGTCACCACCGTGCGCGCCGACCCAGTAGACCGGCTCGGATTGCGGGTCGACGTACAAGCCGCTGGTCTGCGATAGCGGATTGCCCTGTTGCGGGATCGGGTCCGGCTTCGTCGGCGGCTTGCTCGTGGGCTTCGCGGTGGCCTTCGTGGTCGGTTTTGTCGAGGGCTTCGCCGCTGAGGGGCTGGGCGGCTTGCGGACCGGCTGGGTCGATGACCTGGCGGGCTGACCGGTCGACGGCCTGCTGACCGTGGGCTTCGTACTGGCCCCGGTCGAGGCCGGGTCTGAGCCGCCCGCCCCGCTACCGGCCGGCGTCGTACCTGCGGACAGGTCCGAGTCACCGCCTCTTCCCAGGGCCACCGTCACTCCGGCGACGGCGACGGCGGTCGCGCAGGTCGCGGCAATCGCGACCACTGCCCTGGACCGCCGTGTATGTGGCAGTCGCATCTCATCTCCCAGCTCAACGCGCGGCCTATCCCCGCGACAGCGACGAACACTAGTAGATAACGACCAGATAACAAACCCCCCAAGGTGGCGAATCTGCGTCGCTGTCTATTAGGTCCAGATCTGGAATTCAGACAGTTGTCCAGCCGGCCAGCCGGTGTTTGCGGTGATGGTCGCTCGCCAGTACCGCTGGGTCGACGCGGGGAAGGTCACGGTCACCGTGTTGTTCGCCGCGGGCGAGAAGGTGTACGCCGCGGCGGCCTTCACCGTCGTGAAGGTGTTCCCGTCGGTCGACCCGAGCAGCGACAAGGTCTGGTCACGCGCCCCCCACGAAGCGGGCAACTGCAGCACCACCCGGCTCGCGGACTGAGCGGAGCCGAGATCTACCTGCGTCCACTGCGGGAACACGTTGTTCGTACTTTCCCAATACGACGACTGGTTCCCGTCGGTCACGTTGCCCGACGCATAGGCCTGGCTGTGCGAGGACTCGCCGGTAGGCTTGCCCGCCGCCAGGTTCGTGGTCGTCGACCCACTGGTGAACTGCAGGCTGTTCAGGTTCCAGCCGCCGCTGTCCTGGTAGACAGTCAGAGTCTGCAGCCCGGCCGGCAGGGTCACCTGAGTGGTGACGGTTGACCAGTTCTGCCAGCCGCCGGTCGATGGGAGGCTGACATTGCCGCTGAGGTTGGTACCGGAAGCGCTGGCCAGATGGAATGCGTTGGTCACCGCGGCCGGCGTCGCGACGCGCATCGCCACGCTGTACGTACCGGCCGTGGCGACGTTGACGGTGTAGTGGAACCACTGGCCGCTGCTGGTCCAGCCCACGTTGTAGCCGCCGCCGGTATCTGAAGTGGACTCGAGGTCGACGCCGTCGGCGCGATAGCTGTTCGCACTGCCGTTGACCGAGCCCACGTTGTACGCGACGCCCTGGCCGCCGGTGTTGTAGTTCTCCGCTTGCACAGTGCCGGGGATCGCGGCCGGCGTACCGGCGAACGGCCCTTCGGGCGAACCACCTTGTTGCCAACTGTTGCCACTGAGGGACGCCGTGAACCCGCCCGAGTTGTTGATGAACGGCGTACCACCGCCGCTGACCGTATTGCCGGTGATCGTCGCGGATCCGGAGGGAGCGGGATAGAACGGCGGTGCGACGACGATGCCGTTGCGCCACGGCGAGGTGACGGTGTTGTTCTGGAGCTGGGTGTTGGTCGAGGTGGAGAAGCCGATGCCGTCGTAGACCGAGTTGAGGATGGTGTTGCCGGTCGCGGTGACGCGGTCGACCACCCCGACGTTCTGCCCGTCACCGCCATTCCCGATGTGAAACGCCGGCTGCCCCTGGCTGTACGCATTTCCACCGGAGCGCACCACGGTGTTGCCGGTGACGGTGGCCGACAGCAGGTCGTTGCCGTTGACACCGAAACGCCCCAGGCCCAGGCCGATGTAGCGGGCGGTGTCGGAGACGTAGTTGTTGTCGATCCGATGACCGCTGCCGCCGTACACGCCGATGCCCTTGCCGCCCCAGGGGGCGATCGACGTATTGTTCGTCAGCACCGCGTTCGCCATCGGGGTGTAGAAGACCCGCGTACCGTCGATGTCGTTGTAGTTGACCGAGTTGATCGCCAGCGCGTCGTCACCGGTGCCACGGACGAAGTTGTTGGTGATGGTCAGGTTGTTGCCGACCGAGTTGCCCATCGAGACGTTGTTGATGTTGGCGCCGTCGGCCCAGATCGTCGTGAGGCGGTTGTTCCGGATGGTGCCACCGGCGCCGGAGGCCCAGAAGCCGGACAGCGTGTGCTGGGTCCAGATCCCGTCGGCCACCCAGTTCGTTCCGGTGATGTCCATCGAGCCGCCCGCGCCGTCGACGCTGGCGCGGCTGGTCGCATTGGAGTCGACGTGCAAGTTCTGGATCGTGGTCGAGTTCAGGCCCCACAACGCGGGCAGCGGAGTGCTGTTCGGCAGCGGGACGTCGCGGTAGATCGTGCTGTACCAGGCACCCGCACCTGCGATCGTGATGCCCTGGGCCTGCAGACCCTGCGTCCCCTTGACGTAGAAGGTGCCGGCCGGGATCCACAGGATTCTGCCCTGCGACTGCGCCTGGTTGATGCAGTTCTGGATGGCGGCCCGGCTGTCGACCGACGCTGGGGAGGCCGCACCGTTGGTCGGCGTGTTGTCGGCGACCGCGCCGCAGTCGGTGATGGAGATCGAGTTGGCGGGCTGGGCAACGGCAGCCGGCGCGCTCTCCACGTCGACGACGTCGACGTCGTAGAAGGCAGCCGAGTTGCCGGCGTCCTTGCGCAACGTGAACGTGCTGCCCGCGGCGATCGGCGTACCGGTGACGAAGGTGCGCGTCTCGTCGAAGAACACCCGCGGGTTGCCGTCGGAGGGACTCTGGCTGTTGCCGTTGTAGTTGTTGTTGCCCTCGTACAGCCAGGTCTGCTTCGAGTTGACGTTGAGCGCCTGGCGCAGACCTCCGTCGACGTAGAGGTTCAGCGTGCTGGTCTGGCCACCACCGCTACCGCTGTCGGGGATGCTCAGCCGGACGGTGACCGCGCTGATCGGGCGGCCGGTGGTGTTGGTCCACTGCACGCTCTGGCCGGTGCCCGCGAGGTGGGCGTAAGCGTGCCCGGATGCCTCCAGCGAAGGACTCGAGTACTGCGTCGTCGGCGCGGCGGTCAGCGACACCGAGGTCGCGCCGCCTCCGAGCGAACCGGCCTCGGCTTCGTAGCTCGTGAACGGCACAGTGGCGCCGGCGACGGCGTCGGCGGTGTTCCCAGCGGTCTGATGGGCGGCGGCCGGCGTGACGAGTACGGCCGTAATGGAGATGATCGTCAGGACGGTGGCGGCCAGTCGGCGGGGCGGAACAGGGCGCATGGTCTTCCTCTCTGGCTGCACAGGGTCGGGAGTGGCGTGTTCCTGGCTAGGAGTTCCAGACCTGGAACTCGGAGATCTGACCTGCGATCCACCCCGTGTTCGCCGTGAGGTTCAGCCGGAAGTAGCGCGCGGTCGCCGGGGCGAAGGTGATGGTCACCGTGTTGTTGTTGCCAGGGGCAAAGGAGTAGGTCGCGGATCCGACGACAGTACTGAAGGTTGTGCCGTCGGCGCTACCGAGGACGGACAGGGTCTCGGTGCGTGCTCCCCATCCGGCAGGCAACTGCAAGACGATCCGGCCGGCGCTGTTGGCGGAGCCGAGGTCGACCTGTACCCACTGCGGGAAGGCGTTGTTCGCGCTCTCCCAGTACGTCCCCTGGTTGCCGTCGGTCACGTTGCCCGACTGGTAGACGTCATTGTGGCTGGACTCGCTGGTGGGCTTGCCCGCGGCGAGGTTGGTGTTGGTGGCACCAGCGCCGGTACCGGACAACGCGACTGTGGTGGGGCCGTTGGTCGCATTGCTGTTGATCGTCAACGTCCCCGTACGAGTCCCGGACGCGACCGGCCGGAAGCTGACGTTGACCGTGCAGGAGGCGTTGATCGCGATGCTGCCGCAGTT
This sequence comes from Streptomyces sp. SID13031, assembly GCF_010548305.1. GTDB lineage: Bacteria > Actinomycetota > Actinomycetes > Propionibacteriales > Kribbellaceae > Kribbella. Next base: position 719,971 of record NZ_JAAGLV010000001.1, on the reverse strand, counting down.
GTTGGTCTGCGTGTAGTCCCCCGAAGCCGTGATGCTCGAGACCGAGGCGGCCAGGCCGCCTGTGTTGGTCACGGTGACCGCCCGGGCGGCACTTGTCGTGTTGAGCGCCTGCGACGCGAAGGTGAGCGAGGACGGGCTCGTACTCAGAATCGGAGTGTTGATCGGGGTGCCACCGCTCGGGTACACCTCGAACTCCGATACCTGCCCGGCGGGCCAACCGCTGTTGCCAGTGATGTTGACCCGCAGATAGCGGGCGCTGGTTGCCGGAACGGTGATGTTCACAACGTTGGCGGGCGAGGTGAAGGTGTACGTCGCGGAGGCGACCGGCGTGCTGAAGGTGGACCCATCACTGCTCGCCTGGACCGACAACGTCTGCGTGCGCGTGCCCCATGCCGTGGTCGGTGGAAGCTTCAGCGTCACCTTGCCGATGCTGCGGACCGCGCCGAGGTCCACCTGCAGCCACTGTGGGAAGGCGTTGTTGACACTTTCCCAGTAGGTGCTCGCGTTGCCGTCCGTCGCCGTGGCTGGAAGCTGCGTGCCGTTGACCTGACTGCTCGCCGAGGCCGGCTTGCCGAGCGCGAGGTTGGTGTCGGTCCCGATCCCGTTACCTGTCAGGGAAATCGAGACCGGGCTGGCGTTGCTGGTCAAGGTCACGCCGCCGGTACGTGCTCCCGACGCCGTCGGCCGGAACGTGACGGTGACCGTGCAGGAGGCGCCGACCGCGACGCTCGCGCAGTTGTTCGTCTGGCTGAAGTCTCCCGTGGCGGTCACGCCTGACACGGTCGCCGACGTAGTACCGGAGTTGGTCACCGTGACAGCTTGAGTCGACGAGGAACTTCCTACCGCGGTGTCCGGGAAGGACAGGCTGCTCGGGTTCGGGGTGAGAATCGGCCCGGGCGCGACGCCGGTGCCCGAGAGCGGGACGGTGTTGGTGACCCCAGCGGCGGTGACGGTCAGGTTTCCGGTTCGACCGCCCGCCGCCGTCGGACTGAAGGTCACGTTGACCGTGCACGAGGCGCCGGCCGCGATGCTGGTGCCGCAGTTGTTGGTCTGACCATAGTCACCAGTGATCGCGACGGAGCCGACCGGCGCCGCCGCGGTGCCGCTGTTCGTGACGGTGACGGCCTGCGGCGCGCTCGACGAACCGGTCGCGGTGGAGCCGAAGCTGAGCGCGGTCGGGCTGATCGAGATCTGCGATCCGTTGTCCGGCAGGTACGGCGGAAAGGCCGGCGCGGTGAGGTTCTGACACTGGGTGGCACCGAAGATGCCCGAGTTGCCGCCGCCGTCGGTGAGGGTGAAGCCGACGCCACAGCTGTAGATCGGTCCGGGCGCCTGAGTGCCGGTGGCGGTGCTGTTGGTGATGGTCGCCGAGCCGCCGACCTGCTCCTGGACCACCCAGGTACCGGTGTTCTGGATCGTCGCGTTGTTGATCTTGACGTTGCTGATGTTCGAGCCCGAGACGAACTGGATCGCCTCGAACGGACTCTGCTGGATCAGCAGGTTGTCGACGTTGGTCAGGCCGGTCATCGCGCCGTCCCGTGCGTCGAACCACAGCGCGCCGACCCCGAACTGCCAGTTCGGGTCCAGCCCCCCGGACCGGATGATCGTGTTGCGCAGAACGTCTGTGCGCCCCAGCGTGGTCGAGCCGAACCGCTGCGCGACGTGGATTCCGCCGCCCTGCGAGAGGCCGGCGTCGATCACCCGGTTGTCGGTGACGAAGTTGTCGTGGCCGCCGTAGATGGCGATGCCGTTGGCAAGGATCGGGTACTGGACCGTGTTGTGGTCGAACGAGTCGTTGACGTCGGCGTTCTGCTCGGCCCAGGTCGCCAGGCCGTCGTCGCCGAGGTTGCGCAGATCGCTGTTGGTGACCCTGGAGTTGGTGACGCCGTTGTGGAAGTTGACGCCGTCGGCCGTCACATTGCGGATGCGCATGCCGTTGAAGACCAGGTTGGTGAACGGGCCGTCCATCCAGGCGCCGACCTTCTCGTGCTCGATCCACACCCGGTCCACGGTGGAGTTGTTCAGTGCCCCACCGATGCCGTTCACCTGGGCGCCGTCGTTGCGCTCCTGGACATCGGCGAAGATGGCGAAGCCCGACAGGTGTACACCGCTGCTGGCGTTGGGCGCGTAGTTGCCGTAGAAGCCCGGCGCCGCACCGACGACGGTCGAGTGCCACATCCCCGCGCCCTTGATGGTGATGTTGTTCAGGATCAGGTGACCCGGGATCTTGAACGTCCCCGCCGGGATCCACACAGTGCCGCCGGCGCCGGCTTGGGTCATCGCTGAGTTGAACGCGGAAGTGGAGTCCGCTGCGCCCGTCGGGTCCGCGCCCGTACTGGTCACCGAGACCGAGCCGGCCGGCTGGGTCAGAGCGCCCGCGACGTTCTCGAAGTCGGCGAAGTCGATCGTGTACGACGAAGCGGTGTCCTCGGCGTCGACCTGCAGCCGGAACTTCGTGCCGGCCGGGTAGGTGGTCGGGAACAGCCGATGGACCTCGTCGTAGAAGTGGTGCGGGTTGCTCCCCGGCGAGTTCGTGAACGGGTAGCCGCCGTAGTACCAGCTGTACGCGTTGGTCAGGGTGAAGTTGGGCGCCTTGGTCCCGTTGACGTACAGCGACAGTTGCGGCGTGTAGACCGACCCGGTCCCGGTGTCCGGGATGCTGTAGCGGAACACGATGGAGTTCGTCGCCGTGGGCGTCGTGAACTCGACGAACTTGCCGGTGCCTTGCAACGTCACCGCCTTGCGATAGGACGACTCGGCGGCAAGCGTGTTGTAGGCGGCGCTCGGTCCGATGACGGTCCCGTTGGTAGCCGAGTTCTCGGCCTGTACTTCGACGTACGGCAAAGTGGCGCCGACGCCACCCGACGCAGCAGCCCAGGCCGGCACGGCCGCCATGACGGCAAGACTGGCGGCGACCAGTGCACCGCAGACGGCGAGCACGCCGACGCGGGCTTTCCCACTCCAGGATTCGATTGACCGGGACATGCGCTGCTCACTCTCGACAGGGGCGGTAGTCGCCGAGCGGTGGGGACGGTGCTGGCCAGACCGTAACGCCACAGTTACATCAACGCAATATCCCGATCGATCTTTGCAAGAAATAGACGATGCCGCCGCCGGAGGCTTTTCGCCGGTGTCGTGAACCGATCGTGTCCGCCGATCATCAAAGCCCTCCGTACGACACACTGAGGACTCATTTCGGAGGGCACCATGAATCGGAGCATCAAGCTGGCAGGGCTGCGGACGGCAGCGAACTTCCTCGCTTCACGCTGACCTGGCGCGACAACGCCAGCGGTGAGAAGTACTCGCTGGAGCGCACGGGTGAGCACGGACCGATCGTGCACGCGGTCCAAGGGAGCGAGATCTACTTCAGCGCATCGTCCAAGAGCGAGAAGCAGACCCTCTACAAGTGGACTGCCGGCGACGATGCACCGAAGCCGATCAATGCCGTACCGACGCCGTCCGCGGTGTCGTCGGACCTCCAGCTCGCGGCGTCGATCGTCTCGCAGGCCGATGACGGCAGCTGTACCGCCCTAGTCGACCTCGCGGCGGCCAAGAAGCGCTGGAGCACCTGCGACTACGCAGTGGACGAGCTCCTCAGCGGGAGCGCCTTCGCGCTCGGCGGGCCCGCCTATCGGGACGGGTACGGCGACGGCCTGTTCGCCGCGCTGGACCTGAAGACCGGCAAAGCCGTTCGCGAGTGGTCGGGTGGTTGCCCGAGACGGTCACGTCGGTCCGCGTCTCACTCAAGGCGCACCTACTCCCCCGCCACGACTGACCGCGACTACTTCGGCAGTTGCCGAAGTAGTCGCGGCTGGGGTTTCTGTCAGTTCTTCGTCGAGAGGTCGAGCGGTCGGGTGTCGGAATCCACCGTTGCCGCGGCGGCCGGTGCTTTCCGGTCTTGCTGGCCAGGCCACCAGGCGGCGTGACCGATCAGGGCGGTCAGGGCCGGGGTGAAGAACATCGCCATCACGAACGCGGCGACGACAATGCCGAAGGAGACGGCGAACCCCATCTCGGTCAGCAGCGAGTTGCCGGCCAGCATCAAGGTGGCGAAGGTGGCCGCCAGGATGAACCCGGCCGCGGCCACGGTCGGGCCGGCGTGCCGCACCGCCATACTGGCCGCCTCGCGTGGCTCGCGGCCCTCCCGCGCCTCCTCCCGGAGCCTGGAGATCATCAAGATGTTGTAGTCGGTGCCGATGGCAACCACGAACAGATACATGATCACCGGCAGCATGAACATCAGCCCCGAATGGCCCTGGCCCTTCTGGAAGATCAGTACGGTCGCCCCGAGCGTGGCGGCGAAGCCGAGCCCCACCGAGGCCATCAGGTACCAAGGGGCCACGACACTGCGCAGCAGCAAGCCGAGGATGACCATGATCAGGAGCGCGGCCAGTGGGAACACCGTGCGGTAGTCGTGGTTGACCGCTGCGTTGATGTCCTTGAAGATCGAGGTGATGCCGCCGACCAGCGCCTTCGAGCCCGGCGGTGCCTCGGCGTGCGCGACGTTGCGCACGTCGCCGATCACCTCGAGCGCCTGATCAGTGGCCGACCCGTACTTCAAGGTGACCGTGAAGTTCGCCGTCTTGCCATCCTTGCTCAGCTCGGCGGGCGAGACCTCCGCGACGCCGGAGATCGCACTGAGCTTCGCTCCGTACGCCGGCAGGGCCGCCTGATCGATCGGGCCGCCGCCGGTCGAGGTGACCAGGACGGACGTCGGCTCCGCGGCACCGGCCGAATAGGCGCTCTGCATCTGGGTCTGGACGACCATCGATTCCTTGGTCTGCGGCATCGAACCGGCCGCGAGGTCGAAGGTGGCCTTGAAACCGAGCGTGCCGAGCGCCAGCGCGACCATGATCACGCCGGAGACAACGGCGTACAGGCCGGGGCGGCGCTGCACTCCACGCCCGAGAGCCGCGAAGCGCGCGTTGGCGGGCTCCGTGCGCCAGGCTTTCGACGGCCAGAAGAGCGCACGAGGCGGGATCAACGAGCAGATCGCCGGGAACAGCGTCAGCGCGGCGATCAAGGTCACCGCGACGCTGATGGCGAGCGCGGGGCCCATCTGCTTCAGGAAGCCGAGCGTGGACAGCAGCAGCGCGAGGAACGAGATCATCACCGCACCGGCTGCCGAGGCGATCGCCTCGCCGACCCGACCGACCGCGTTGATCATGGCCAGCTTGGGCTCATCGCCGGCCCGCAGTCGCTCCCGGTACCGGAACATCAGGAACAGGTAGTAGTCGGTGCCGACTCCCAGCAGTACGACGATCAACAGCGCCGAGACCGAACTGTTCGCCTCCAGCCCGAAGAGTTTGGAGGCGTCGGCGATCAACGCGTTCGCCGTGGTGGACACCAGCGCCAGCAGGACGACCAGCGGCAGCAGCGCGAGGATCGGCGAGCGGAAGATGATCAGCAGCGTGATCAGGATGATCAGGAAGGTACCGGCGAACGTCAGCACATTGGCGCGGTTGGACGACTCCTGCTGGTCCAGCCCCTGCGCCGCCGAGCCACCGAGCTTGGCGTCCAGCTGAGTGCCCTTCGCGAGCTCCTTGGCGTCGGCACGCAGCGTCTTCGCGGCGTCGAGCTGGCTGGGCTGACCCTGGTTCTCGGAGTTCATCGAGACCAGACCCATGACGTAACGGCCGTCCTTCGACGGCGGGCCGGGCACGACCTGCTGCACCTGGTCGATCTTCTTGGCGCCGAGCTGGGTGGTGATCCCCGCGGCGTCCTTCAGGTCAGCCGGGGTGAGCTTGCCGCCGTCAGCGCGCTGGTAGAGGACGATCGCGGACGGTGTGAAGCTGCTGGGGAAGGCGGTCTGCTGAAGCTCCGCAGCCTGGATCGACTCATAGCTCTTCGGGAGGAAGCTGCTCTGGTCGCTGTTGGACGGCAGGCTGGGCGCGGTGGCGACGACCGCGGCCGCGATGAACACCCATGCCACGATCGTCCAGATGGGATGGCGGACGACGGCGCGCCCGATGCGATAGAACATGTCGGTCTGCCTCCAGGCAGGGAGTCGTAGCAACGATTGTGCAGAACCACTATCACCAACGACGCTGACACCGCGCTGACACGGCGCTGGCGGTAGGTGATTTCGGCAATCGTTTGAGTTTGGCGGTGGACATACCAGTGCGGGCGGAGGTCTAGCCGAGTACGAGGTTGTGGCTTAGCCTCGGTTCAGGTGGGTGCCGTAGGGGGTGTCTGCCGGTACGCCGGTACCCGGGGGGGATCGGTCACAGGGCTGAGGGGTCCGTAGTGGTGCCCGACGTCCCGCGCCTTCCTCCTTCGCTGACGGCGTCATCTGCCTTCACGGGAGGCCCACATGAGGTCCAGAGCCCGGACCCACATCCGCATCACTCGACGCACCACCATCGCCGGCCTGTCCGCCGGCCTGCTGATCGCCGCCTCTCTGCCCGCGTTGAGCGCGGAGGCTGCCGACCCATCCCCCACCGTCCCGACCGGCCAGACCTGGACCGCGACGCCACTGACGCTCGCCGGTACGGTCAACGGCGCCAAGTCGCCCAGCGGTCAGCTCGCCAAGAGCGACCCGGCACTCGTCAACAGCACCTCCGCCAAGCAGGTACGGGTCGTCGTCAAGCTCGACTACGACTCGCTGGCCGCGTACCGCGGGGAGCTCAAAGGGCTGCCTGGCACCAGCCCGTCGGTCACCGGCAAGCGCCTTGACCCCAAGAGCGCGAACGCGACCAAGTACCTCAAGCATGTGACGACAGTGGAGGACACCTTCCTGGCCGCACTTCGCGAGAAGGTTCCGAGTGCGCAAGCCGGGCAGAAGCTACGCACTGTGTACGGCGGTATGTCGCTGAGTGTGCAGGCGAACAAGGCACGCGATCTGCTGAAGCTGCCCGGTGTGGCCGCGATCCAGCAGGACAACCCGCAGAAGCTGCTCACCGACTCCAGTGGCGCCTTCATCGGCGCCCCGACGATCTACAACCAGCTCGGCGGCTCGGCCAACGCCGGCAAGGGCATCATCGTCGGCATCCTGGACAGCGGCGCCTGGCCCGAGCACCCCTCGTTCGCCGACCCCGGTACCTTGCCGGTGCCGCCGGCAACCACTGACGCCACGCCACGCGTGTGCGACTTCGGCGACAACCCGCTGACGCCGGCGAGCGACGTGTTCACCTGCAACCGCAAGCTGATCGGCGGGCGGCCGTTCCTCGACACCTACAACGAGGTGATCGGGGGCGACACCTACCCCGACTCCGCGCGTGACTCCAACGGTCACGGCACGCACACCGCCACGACGTCGGCCGGCGGACCGGTCGCGCACGCCAACCCGCTGGGCATCGACCGGGGCGCGATCCTCGGTATCGCCCCGGCAGCCGCCGTGTCGGTGTACAAGGTCTGCGGCGCCCAGGGCTGCTTCCCGAGCGACTCGGCCGCGGCCGTCGCACGGGCCATCCTCGACGGCGTCCGGGTGATCAACTTCTCGATCTCCGGCGGCAGCGACCCGTACAGCGACCCGGTCGAGCTCGCCTTCCTGGACGCATACGCAGCCGGCGTGTTCGTCGCCGCCTCGGCCGGCAACTCCGGTCCGGGCGCCAACACCACCGACCACCGCAGCCCGTGGGTCACCACGGTCGCGGCGTCCACGCAGAGCCGTACCTTCCGCTCGGCGATCACGCTGACCGGCGGCGGCGCGACCGCCACGGTCTCCGGCGTCTCGATCACCGCGGGCGTCAGTACCCCGGCACCGGTCGTCCTCGCGTCCGCGCCGCCGTACAACGACGCGACTTGTAACACCCCGGCGCCGCCGGGCATCTTCATCGGCAAGATCGTCGCCTGTCAGTTCACCCCCGGCCGGGTGATGAAGGGCTTCAACGTCAAGCTGGGCGGCGCGCTCGGCATGCTGATGTACAACACCACCAGTCCGTCCGACGTCTTCACCGACAACCACTGGCTGCCGGCCGCGCAGCTCGAGAAGCCCGACGCCGACGCTCTGCTGGCGTTCCTCGCGGCGCACCCCGGTACCACCGCCAAGTTCACCCAGGGCACCAAGACCACCTGGCAGGGCGACGTGATGACGTCGTTCTCGTCGCGCGGCCCCGGTGGTGACTTCCTCAAGCCCGATGTCACCGCGCCCGGCCTGCACATCCTGGCCGGAGCCACGCCGACTCCCGAGTCCCCGGCGGTGGGACCGCCCGGCAACCTGTACCAGGCGATCGCCGGTACCTCGATGTCGTCTCCACACGTGGCCGGCGCCGCCGCGCTCGTCCTCGCCCTGCACCCGACGTGGACGGCGGGGCAGGCCAAGTCCGCGCTGCAAACCACCGCCAAGACCACGGTCAAGAAGCCGGACCGGGTCACCCAGGCCGATCCGTTCGACTACGGCAGTGGCCGGATCGACCTCACCAAGGCCGGCGACCCCGGTCTGACCTTGGACGAGACGGCGGCCAACTACGCGGCCTCGGCCACCGACGCGTTGAACCGGATCGACCTCAACGTGCCGTCGGTGAACGCGCCGACCATGCCAGGCCTGATCACGGCCGAGCGGACGGTCAAGAACGTCACCAACTCCACGCTCGCCTTCACCGCCACCGGCACGACCGTCAGCGGGGCGAACATCACCGTGCTGCCGCCGGTGTTCTCGGTGAAGCCCGGCAAGAGCCAGAAGCTGACGATCGCCATCACCGCACCTGACCTGCCCGACGGCCAGTACTTCGGTCAGGTCAACCTCAAGCAGGTCGGCGGCAGCCGGGCCCTGCACCTACCGGTCGCGTTCTTCCGCCAGGAAGGCATCGTGCCGATCGACCAGACCTGCACGCCGTCGAGTATCCCGCGGAACACCGGGCAATCGACCTGCACCGTGACCGTGCAGAACAACAGCCTGCAGACCACCAACGTCACTGCGCTCAGCACGCTGAGCTCGCAGCTACGGCTGAACAGCGTCACCGGCGCGACCAAGGTCGGCACCCAGATCGCGACCAAGACCGCGACGCTGGCAGGACGCCAGCCTGACCGGCCTGTGATCGCGCCGGGAGTGAGCCCGGCGGGCTACCTGCCGCTGGACCTCTTCGGCATCACGCCGATCCCGATCGGGGACGAGCAGGCGCTGAACTTCAACGTCGACCCGTATCTCTTCGCCGGGCAGTCGTACAACCGGATCGGCGTGGTCTCCGACGGCTACTCGGTCGCCGGCGGCACCTCGGGGTCGGACGACATCCAGTTCACACCGCAGAACCTGCCCGACCCCGCGCGTCCGAACAACGTACTCGCGCCCTACTGGACCGACCTCGACGGCACCGGAGCTCCGGGCATCCTCGCCGGCAGCCTGACCGATGGGGTTAACAGCTGGCTCGTCATCGAGTGGCGTGAATTCCTGTTCGGCACCAACACACTGAAGGTGTTCCAGCAGTGGATCGGCTCCAACGGCGCCGAGGACATCACGTACACCTACGACCCCGGCAACCTGCCGGGTGACCCAGGCCCGGCGTACGGCCTCACGGTCGGCGCCGAGAACTTCGACGGGACGGCCGGCAGCCAGATCACCGGCCCGCCGATCGAGGACTACCGGGTCCTGAGCACGCCAGGCGCGCCTGGCGGTTCGATGACCTACTCGATGAACATCAAGGGTGTGCAACACGGCACCGGCACGGTCACGACCGGAACCTCCACACCACTCGTCAAGGGCGTCACGATCGAGGTCGACAAGATCATCGTCAACTAGCGTCCTGAGACCGTCCGGGCCGGATCCCACGGGATCCGGCCCGGACGTCGTTCGCAGCTGGGCCTCCCGCCTGAGTGCCAGACCGATTGAAGAATGTGCTCGTGTACGCCGGGGACCGGCGCGTAATGTCGGCTGGGACCGGGATCCGCGGCGAGGGGGAACCATGAGCCAGCCAGCAGTCCAGTCCGACTACCCTGACCACATCGACGCCGCCGTGCTGAAGATCGCCGGCGTCGTGGTGCTCGGGGCCATCATGTCGATCCTCGACATCACCGTGGTCAACGTCGCGTTGCCGACCTTCCAGGACGAGTTCGGCACGACCGACAGCCCGGTCTCCTACTCCCACGTCGCCTGGACGGTCACGGCGTACACGCTCGCGCTCGCGACCGTGATTCCGCTGACCGGCTGGGCGGCCGACCGGTTCGGCACGAAGCGGCTCTACATGACCGCGATCTTCCTCTTCACCGCCGGATCGGCCCTGTGCGCGACCGCGTCGAGCATCGACATGCTGATCGGCTTCCGCGTCCTCCAGGGACTGGGCGGCGGCATGCTGATGCCGCTCGGTATGACCATCATGACCCGGGCCGCGGGACCCCACCGGATGGGCCGGCTGATGGCCATCCTCGGCGTACCCATGCTCCTCGGCCCGATCCTGGGACCGATCTTGGGCGGCTGGCTGATCCAGGTGGCGAGCTGGCACTGGATCTTCCTGATCAACCTGCCACTCGGCGTGATCGCCCTGGTCTACGCCTGGTTCGCCCTGGCCAAGGACGAGCCGCAGCGGTCGGAGTCCCTGGACCTCCTCGGGGTGGCGCTGATGTCCCCCGGGCTCGCGCTGTTCCTCTTCGGCATCTCCTCCCTGCCGGCCGAGAACGGTGACTTCGGCGCGCCACGGGTATGGGTCTCGGTACTGGCCGGAGTACTGCTGATGGCGGCCTTCGTCTGGCACTCCTTCCGCCCGGAACACCCCCTGCTCGACCTGCGACTGTTCCGCAACCGCAATCTCACCATCTCGATCGTGACAATGTTCCTGTTCGCCGCCGCATTCTTCGGCGGGCTCCTCCTGGTGCCCACCTATTTCCAGCAGATCCGCGGCGAGTCCACCCTGCACGCCGGTCTCCTGGTAGCACCGCAAGGACTCGGAGCCATGGTGACCATGCCGATCGCCGGGAGACTGGTCGACAAGATCCCGATCGGCCGGATCGTCCCCGTCGGGCTCGCGCTGATCGTGGTCGGCATGTTCGGCCTGACCCAGATCACCGCCACCACGCCGTACCCCCTGATCATCGCCATGCTGGCCGTGATGGGCTTCGGAATGGGCGCCACGATGATGCCGCTGTTCACCACGGCACTGCGGACACTGTCCGGAGCCCAGGTCGCCCGCGGCTCGACACTGCTCAACATCAGCCAGCAGATCGCCTCCTCCTGCGGCGTGGCGACGATGTCGGTCATCCTCACCAACCAGCTCAACAACTCGCCGATCATCCCCGGCACGCAGGACGTCCCCGGGCTGGGCGGAGGACTGCGCGAGACCTATGCGGCCATCCTGTCCAACACCCGCCCGGAAAATTTCGCCGCGCTCCACCTCGATCCGGGCGCCGTCGCTCGCGGACTGGTCGACGCCGCCACGGCGTTCTCGCACAGCTACTGGGTCGCCTGGGTGCTGGTCGTCATCACCTTGATACCGGCCCTGATGCTCCCCCGCAAACGCGAGACGACCAACCTGGCCGACAAGCAAGTCCCACCCGCAGTGGTCGACTGACGGGTTGGGCGTATCGCCCGCCGGGTGTCAGTCGAGGGGGCGGTCCAGGACGGCTTTCAGGTGGCTGAAGGTGTCTATTGAGTACTTGCCGTGGTAGCGGCCCATACCGCTCTCGCCGACGCCGCCGAAGGGGAGGTCGGTTGCGGTGAGGTGGACTACCGGGTGGCCGAAGCCGACGGCGCCTGAGGAGGTTTCGGTGAGGATGCGGTGCTTGGTCTCGTCGGAGTCGGTGAAGGCGTAGAGGGCGAGCGGCTTGTCGCGGTCGCGGATGAAGGCCAGGGCCGCGTCCAGGGATGGCACAGTCAGGATCGGGAGGATCGGGCCGAAGATCTCCTCGCCCATCACCGGCGAGTCCGGGGCGACCTCGGCGAGGACCGTCGGGGCGATGTACTTCGAGGCCTTGTCGGTCTCGCCGCCGACCACCACGCGGCCGCTGCCGAGCAAGCCGGACAGCCGGTCGAAGTGGCGCTCGTTGACGATCCGGCCGTAGTCCTCACTCGTCGATGGGTCGTCGCCGAACTTCCGCCGTACCTCGTCCGCCAGTGCTGTCTCCAGCGGACCCGGGTCACCGATCGCGAGCACGTAGTCGGGGGCGACGCAGGTCTGGCCGGCGTTCAGGAACTTGGCCCGGACCAGCCGCCCGGCGACCAGAACCGGATCGACGTCGGTGTCCACGATCACCGGGCTCTTGCCGCCGAGCTCGAGCGCCACCGGGGTCAGGTGCTTCGCGGCGGCCGTCATCACGATCCGGCCGACCAGGCCGTTGCCGGTGTAGAAGATGTGGTCGAACCGCTGCTCCAGCAGTTCGGTCGTCTCCGGGATGCCACCCTCGACCACGGCCACCGCCGAGGAGTCCAGGTACGCCGGAACGTGCCGCGCGATCGCCGCGGACACGGTCGGCGACAACTCGCTCGGCTTCACCACCGCGACGTTGCCCGCGGCAAGGATTCCGACCAGGGGTGCGAGGGCCAGGTGCAACGGGTAGTTCCACGGCCCGACCACCAGCGCCACACCGAGCGGCTCGCGGATCACCTGCGCGGTGCCAGGCAGCAGCTTCTCCGGCAATGGCGCCGGCTCCGGCGCCAGCCAGGCCTCCAGGTTCTCCAGAGTGTGGTCGATCTCGTTGACGACGAACATCAGTTCGGTCCCGCGCGCCTCTTCGGCGGGCTTGCCGAGATCGGCGTATAGCGCGCCGACGAAGTCCTTGTCCTGCTCCAGCAACATGGTCTTCAGCGCGCTGAGCTGCTCCCGACGCCACTCGACCGGCCTGGTGACGCGGGAGTCGAAGGTCGTACGGAGGTCGGTGACGAGCTGGGGGATGTTGGTGTCCTCGGACATAACCATGACTCGATGCTATGACATGGTGACTCCCAGTACTTCGACCGCCGACATGATCGTCGGGTGGCCGGTCTGTCCGACTCTGATCGTGGCGGCGGTTTTCGCTGATTGGGGATGGCCGGATAGGCTCTCCACAGTGTCCACTTCCGATGTCGCCGCGCCTGACCACGAACTGCCGGATGTAGAGGAACGCGCCTGGCGCGAAGTCTCCGATGTCGGCATGACCACCGCACGGACCGAGTGGGCTGGCGCCGCGCGGGAGATACTCCTCGTCGCAGCCAAGAAGTACCAGGCGCTCGTACAGCACAAGGACATCGCTACCGGCGTGCAGGAGCTGACCGGCATCCGGACCAAGCAGCCGACCCGGCAGTGGATCGGTGGCGTGCTCGCCGAGGTGTCCGCGGAGAGCCTGCGGCGTGGTGAGCCGATGCTGTCGTCGCTGTGCGTCAACCCCGACGAGAGCGTCTTCGACGGGTACGCCGCCATCGTCGGCGCAGCGACGGGTACCACTCCCCCGGACCCGGATGTCCACGCCTCCCACGAGCGCCTCGCCAACTACCGTCACTTCGAGGCAGCCGGCCTGCCTGCCGGTGGTGGCAGCGCGATGATCCCGCCGAAGCTCGGCGCCGCCCGCGCACGCGCCCGCAAGGCCGCCATCGCGGAGCGCCCGATCAACAAGTGCCCCAAATGCAACCTGCAGACCCCGGCCAACGGAATCTGCGATAACTGCGACTGACCGCCGTCGTGACCACACGGGAGTGCCCCGTGTGGTCACCACCGCTCAGCTACGTCGGCGCGTGTAGGCGGCGGGTTCGCTGACGGCCGGGGCAAGGTGGACCTTCACGTCCACGGCGAACGCGCCTGCCGGAGTTGCGACCAGAGGGTTCACGTCCAGCTCGGTGACCTCGGGGAGGTTCTCGGCCAGCAGGGCGATCCGGTGCAGAACTTCCAGTACTGCGGGAACGTCCGCCGGCTCCCCACCGCGGTATCCGGCCAGCAGCGGCGCGCAGCGCAACGAGCGCACCATCTCGGTGGCATCCAGATCCGTCAGCGGCACCCCGCACCAGCGCCGATCAGCCAGCAGATCGGTCAGCACCCCACCGCTCCCGGCCATCAGGATCGGGCCGAACAACGGATCGCGGACCAGCCCGGCGACCAGCTCGATCCCAGCCGGCACCATCGCCTGAATCACCACGTGCGGATCGCCGACTGCCGCAACCACCGCGTCGTACGCAGTACCGAGGTCTGCGCTGTCGGCGATCCCCAGGTGCACGCCGCCGACATCGGTCTTGTGAACGACACCGGCAGCCGCGGTCTTCAGCGCCACCGGATATCCCAGCCGCTCCCCCGCAGCGACGGCGCCGGCGCGATCGTCGGCAGACGCAGTCGGCACGATCGTGATGCCGACGGCACGCATGAGCTGCTCAGCCGCGTGCGGATCGAGCCAGCCACCCTCAGGAGTCGCCGCAAGGAATTCCGCGACGACAGCCCGAGCGCCATCGAGGTCAACGTCCGGCAACGCCGGTACGACGCCCTGTGGCCGGGCGCGCCATTCGGCGTACCGCATCGCCTGGCTGAGCGCCCGGACCGCGCCCTCGGGAAACGGGAAGACGGGCAACCGGCCGCCGTCTTCGAGCTCGACCTGTGGCGCTGCGTCGGGGGCTCCGAGGCAGTTGACGACCACCGGGATCGTCGCACCGGCAGCGGCTCGCGCGATCGCGGCGTACGTCTCGTCAACGTCACCTGCTCTGGTCGCGGCGAAGACCACCAGTAGCGCGTCGATTTCACCGCTGGCCAGCGACACCTTGATCGCTCGTTCGAGCACCTCGGTGGACGCTGCAGCACCCAGATCGGTCGGATTGCCTGCCGTTGCCGTGCCCATTGCCTCAGCCATGGCCTTGCGGGTGAGTTCGCTGAGCTCAGGAACCTCGACACCGAGCGTCTCCGCCGCGTCCGCGGCCAGGACGCCGGCGCCACCGGCATTGCCCACGACCCCAAGGCGCCGACCATGGGGCAGCGGCCGGCCGGCGAGAACCCGGGCGGTCTCGACCAACTCCTCCAGCGTGTCCATCCGCAGTACGCCGGCCTGCGCGAACAGCGCGTCGACGGCCGTGTCCGGAGTTGCCGCGGCTGCCGTGTGCGAGGCGCCCGCACGGCGTCCACTGCTGGACCGGCCGCTCTTCACCACCAGTACCGGCTTTGTCCGCCCCACCAACCGGGCAAGGCGGCCGAACTTGCGTGGGTTGCCGAACGACTCCAGATACAGGCCGATCACATCAGTACGAGGCTCCTGCCACCAGTGCAGCAGAAGATCGTTGCCACTGACATCGATCTTGTTGCCCAGCGAGACGAACTCCGAGATCCCCAGACCGACGCGACTGGCGTGGTCGAGGACCGCGACGCCGACCGCACCGGACTGTGCGGCGAGCGCGAGAGTTCCGGCCAACGGGCGCACCGTCGCGAAGTTCGCCTCCAGCCGGACGGCCGGTGCGGTGTTGGCGATGCCCAGACAGTTCGGGCCGATCAGCCGCAGACCATATTTGCGGGCGGTGGCGACAAGGCCGCGCTGGATCTCCCGCCCTTCCGGGCCGGACTCACCGAAACCAGCGGTCAGGATGACCACTCCCCCGACACCGGCCTGGCCGCACTCCTCCAGTACTGCGGGCACCTGGGCCGCCGGTACTGCGATCACCACCAGATCCACCGGACCGGGAACGGCCCCGATCGACGGATACGAGGTGATGTCCTCGATCTCCTTGGCCTGCGGATTCACCGCGAACAACTCGCCGGTGAAGCCACCCTCGACGAGGTTGGCCAGTACTTCGTGGCCGATCCCGCCCGCCTTGCGTCCCGCGCCGATCACCGCGACCGAGGCCGGCGTCAGCAGCCGACGCAGCGACTGGTCGCCGGCCGCACGCTCCCGCTCGGCCATCCGGTCGACCCCGGTCGGCGCGTAGTCGGTGTCCAAGGACAGTTCGACGACGCCTTGATCGAGGGTATGGACCTGTTCGAAGCCAGACCTGGTGAAGACCGACAGCATCGGCCCGTTGACGGCCAACGTGTCCGCGAGCAGATGACGGATCCCCCGTTCGTGGGCGATCGCCGCGAGCTGCTCCAGCAGCAAAGTACCGATCCCACGACCCTGCACCACGTCATCGACCAGGAACGCCATCTCGGCCTCACCCGCCCGGATCAGCTCGAAGCTGCCCACGCCCACCACCCGGCCCGCGACCTCGGCGAGCAACGCCACCTGGCGGTCAGCCGCAGGGGGCGCCACGAGGTGATGCGCCTGCGCGTCCGCACCGCGGCGATCGAGCGCGAAGAACCGCAGATAGATCGAGCGGTCCGAAACCCGATGGTTCAGATCCTTCAACGCCTCTTCGTCGTCGGGACGCAACGGACGGACGTGGACAACAGACCCGTCCATCGCCAACGCATCCCAGCCACTCGAGGCGTGCGCCCAACCAGCTGAGCCGGGCTTCTGTTCGATGGTGATCACTCGGAGTCCTCCTTGAGAGGCAAAAGAGTTGATGACAAGTCAGTTCACCGTCGTGATGAGGTTGTCGACGGGACGCGCTTGGGCGGGCTGGTTCGCGTACGCCGGGCGGTGCGGCACGATCGCGACCGGTCCGTCGACGACCGCCATCGCGCGGCGGGTGATCGGATCGCCGATCGGGAGGATTCCCGCGTGCGCGCCCAGCACCAGCAGGCTCACCTCGCGGGACTTGTGCAGCAGCGCCGCGACGACCGGGCGACAGGTCAGGTACCGGGTCACCTTCACGCCGGGGTACTCCGCGGACCACCTTCCGAGCACCTCGATGAGCTCGAGCTCCGCCTTGCGAACCCACAAGCCGTCGGGAGCCGAGAAGCGGGGAGCGGCGTGAACCGCGATCAGGTTGCCGCCACGGGCAGCCGCCGCGCGGAACGCGTACCCGACTGCCTCGGACGACAGCGCAGTACCGTCGACGCCGACTGCGACATCTCGCTGCAACGGTGACAGCTTCCACGAGCCCGGTACGACGATCAGCGGGCAGTCGGTCCGACGGGCCAGGAGCAGGTTGCTACGAGCTGCGATCAAGCGGTCAGGCCCACGATGGCGCTCGCGCCCGATGACCAAGGCCCGGGCACCGCCGGCCGTCGCGGACAACACCTTCATCCGCGTCCCCGCAGCACAGACCGCTGTCATCTCGAGGGCAGTACCGGTCTGGCGGCGGACGTGAGCGGCGGCGATCCGCAAGAACTCGGCAGCCCGCTCGGCCGACGGCTGAAGTTCCCCACTGATCACCGCGTCAGCGGCCCGATGCGCGGCGACCAGCACCAGGCCGGCGTCGTCGCGGATCGCCTCGGCGCAGGCGAAGTCGAGCACGCGCAGCCCTTCGGCGGATCCGTCGACCTCGACCACGACCGGGCGGACAGTTTCGGGGGGCAGCGCGGTAGAGGACACGATGATTCCTTCCGATTCGGGCGGCTGCTCCGATCGTGACCCACGGACGCCGGCCGCGGGCAGAGCCCGTGGTCACCCGATGAGGTGCCGAAAGACCTATCGACTCAGGACTGATGCCCGAGACCAAGCCTCAGGTGACCGGTGTCCTGGCCGGGCAGTACATCCCGCACGACAAGAGCCGCTCACTGAGCAAGGCCTTCTCGGCCGAGCTGCGGCTCCGGATCCGGCGTGGGGACGAGTTACGACGCCGACGCCGCCGACGTACGCCGCCTTCCAGTCGCGGGGGTTGCGGTTGGCGATCGTGCGCGCGTTGCGCGAGTGCCGGTCGAAGCCGAACTCGCGGTTCGTAAGGTCGCGTCTCAACCAGCGGTCCGGAGCGGAAGGACGAGAGGCTCAGTGCTTGTCGGGCGGGTCGAGGAGGTTGTTGAGGACGTCGGTTGCCTCGTCGTAGCCGGCGTCTGAGATTCTCTGCAGCTCCCGTAGGTCACGGGCGGCTGCTGCCCGTCGGGTCAGTAGCTCGCCCGCGTGCATGCAGCCTTCGTCGAGGAGTTCGCTCAGCTCCTCGAGATCCCCGCGTTCGTCGGCGAGGTCGGCAAGCCGGTCCTGTGCCTTCTCGTTGCCTTCGTCGGCCAGTGCGCGCAGGGTCTCGCGGTCCGTCTCGAAACTCGTCATACCGCCATCATCCGCCCTTGCCCAGGGGAAAGGGCGGATGCGGCATCCTGCGGGCCAGGGGTCAGGTGCCTGAAGGCGGAGTCGGGATCGAGGTGCTACCGCAGGAACCGGTGAGGATCGCGGCCAGCGCGTTCTTCTCGGTCGTGTCGATGGAGAGCTTCCACCGGTACTTCACAGCCGTCCAGTGGATCGCGTACGCGCAGCGGACCGAGGTCAGCGGCGGCAGCCACTGGGCCGGGTCCTTGTCGCTCTTGGACTGGTTCACGTTGTCGGTCACCGCGTCCAGCGACCATGCGTAGCCGAGATCGTTGGCGTAGCGCTGGCGTTTGGCGGTGGTCCAGGCATGCGCGCCAGAGTCCCACGCCTCCTTCAACGCGACGACATGGTCGATGTCGACGTCGCTCGGGTTGGTCCAGGTGGCGCCGTCGTACCAGGAATTCCAGGTGCCCGAGTTGACCTTGCACCCGGTGCCGGTCGACGGTGTCGTGGTGGATTCGGCGATCAGGATCTCTTCCCGCGTATCGCAGGTGTCGCTGTCGGCGTCGATCCAGTGCGGGAACAGGGCCCGGTCGTACCCGGTGCCGTTCTCCACCTGAACGGTCAGGGTCGCCAGCAGATCGCTGGCCGTGATGTTGACGGCGGCGGCCGGAATCGCCTGCTGGGATTGGAAAACAACGGCGAGTAGTAGTAGCAACGCGGCCGGCGCGAGACGGCGCCGGAGCAGTGCGGGAGCGGGGCGGGAAGTCATGATTCCTCCGAGTCATCGACTTCCCGCACGCTATCGCCGAGAGCCCTGTACCCGCTCCAACTCCAGCATGAATTCTGGCCGCTGATTTGTAGCTGCCCGGCCACGGCTGGTTGCCCGAAGGTCTGAGTCAGTAAGGCCCGAACACCCACTGCGAGGGCGACTCGGGGTCGTCGTCGCGCCAGCACCCCGACCACAGCTCGCGGAACTCCTGGCGCGACAGGTGACCGTCACCGTTGAGGTCGAGCTTCGGGAAGACCTCCTCGATGCCGTCGTGGGAACCCTTCGTCCATCGCCGGGAGCTGGTCGACGACGGTCATCAGCTCGTCGAGCGACACCTTGTCGTCGTGGTCGGCGTCGGACATCGTCGAGATCGCCGACCACCACCCCGGCCATTCGCCTGCCCCTTTCACCACTTCAAACGCCCGCTTCGGACGCCAAGTCGCTCATACCCGACGCACACGCTGAGTAATCATCCGTGCGCGTGGCGAGAGGCCTTCGGGTCAGGACTCAGAGGTGACGTGGAGGATGATCTTGCCGGTGGCCTGGTTGGTCTCCCCGCGGCGGTGGGCCGCTGCTGCCTCGGCGAGGGGGAACACCGAGTCGATCTCGACCCGCAGTTCGCCTTGCTCGACGAGGTCGGTGATCGCGGTCAGGGCCAGCCGGTCGGGCTCCACCAGGGTGAACTCAGCTCGGATGCCACGGCGTCGCCCCTCCTGGGCGGTCGCCTCGTCGACGGGGAGGATGGAGACATAGGAGCCGCCGTCCTTGAGCACCTGGAGCGAGCGAAGACCGGTATCGCCCGCGATCGGATCGAAGACCAGGTCGACCGGCTGCGCACGGAGTACGTCGACGAAGTCCTCGGTGCGATAGTCGATCACCTCGTCGACTCCGAGCGAGCGAAGGAAATCGTGCTTGGCCGCACTCGCGGTGCCGATCACGTACGCGCCACGGCTCTTGGCGATCTGCACAGCCAGGTGACCCACTCCGCCCGCCGCCGCGTGCACCAGCACGCGCTCTCCCGAGCGCAGGCGTCCGGTCTCCACCAGGCCTTGCCACGCGGTCAGCGCGGCCAGCGGCAGTCCGGCGGCCTGCTCGAAACTCAGTACCTCCGGCTTGCGCACGAACTGCCGCGACTGGGCAACGACGTACTGCGCGTAGGCGCCCGGCAGCACCGGGAACTTCGGCATCCCCAGCACCTCGTCGCCCACCCGCAACCAGGTCACCCCGATCCCGACCTCCTCGACCACGCCGGCCACGTCGTAGCCCAGGATCGCCGGAAAATCCTTCTCGGACAGGCGGCCCCCCTCGGCGCGCGCCTTCCAGTCCGTGGGGTTGATCCCGGCCGCACGGACCCGGACCAGGATCTCGGTCAACCCGGGCGCCGGGCGCTCGACCTGCTCCAGTTGCAGAACCTCAGGCCCACCGCTGCCTTTGGCGACCACTGCCTGCATCGTCTTCTCGTTCGCTGTCATGACCCGAGTCTTTCGCGGCGTCCCAGGCTTGCCTACTGGCCTGATGGACATCATGTGAAACTATCGGGCCATGTCTGTCCGACTTGCCCGCCCGCATCGCGTCGCCGTCCTGGCGCTGCCTGGCGTTGTCCCCTTCGAGCTCGCCATCCCGGCGCGGATCTTCGGCGGCGCCTTCGCAGCGGAGGATCCGGAGCACCCGCTTTACGACGTCGTCACGTGCACGGTCGACGGCTCAGCCGTGCAGACCTCCGACGGCTACACCATCAACGTCCAGTACGACGCTTCGGTGCTCGCCACTGCTGACTCCGTCGTGATCCCGCCGTCGCACATGCTCCAGGAGATCCTCGACTCCTACGGCCAGCTCGACCGGTCCGTACTACGCGCACTCGAGCAGATCCGCCCAGGCACTCGCTTGCTGGCCATCTGCACGGGCGCCTTCGTACTAGCCGCCGCCGGCCTCCTCGACGGCCGGCCCGCTGCGACCCACTGGGCCGAGGCAGAGCAACTCCAGCAACTGTTCCCCGCCGTAGAGGTGGATCCCGTCGTGCTCTACATCGACGACGGCGACGTACTGACCTCCGCCGGGGTGGCCGCCGGTATCGACCTGTGCCTCCATGTCATCCGCCGCGACCACGGCAGCGCAGTGGCGAACTCCGTGGCCCGCGCCTGCGTCGTACCGCCGCGACGCGACGGCGGCCAAGCACAATACGTCCGCCGGCCGATCCCACCCGTACGAGACGGTGGTACAGCGGGCACCCGCGCGTGGGCCGCCGAGCAACTCGGCCGGCCGCTCAGCCTCATCGAGCTGGCTGAGCACGCCCGGATGAGCGTGCGTACCTTCACCCGCAGATTCCGCGCCGAGACCGGCGTGAGTCCCGGCAACTGGCTAGCCCTTCAGCGGCTCGACTATGCCCGGCAACTGCTGGAGGACACCGAACTGACAGTCGACCAGATCGCCGATCGGACCGGCCTGGGCAGCGGCACCAACCTGCGACAGCAACTACGCGAAAACGCCGGGGTCTCCCCCACCGCCTACCGCCGAATGTTCCGCAACGAGCCGATCCAGCCTCACGAGTCGGCAGGCCTAAGCCCTGGCCACAGCAGGTCTCGCCTCGAGCTGGGGCTAGAGGCGAGACCTGGTGCAACTCAGGCGCTGTGACTGAACTCAGTCAGCCGTGTGCTGGTGGGCGCCAGGCCGTCTTCAGTGGCTGCGGCGTCCGGCTCGGCGGGTGACCACCAGCAGTACGCCGCCTGCGAGCACCAGGGCCAGGGCCATGAGGACCATGGTCAGTCCCACTGGGCCACCGGTGTCGCCGAGGTCGCTGCCCGGCGGCTGGGGACTCGGCGTCGGCGTGGGCATTCCGGGCTTCGTTACCTTGACGGTGACCGAGCTGGTGTTGTCACCCGGATCCGCGTCCGGGGTCTTCGACGTCGCGGTCGCCGTGTTCGTGACTGACTTCTTCCCGTACGCCGCTTCGATCGCAACCTCGAGCACGATCCGGGTGGTCTCGCCGGGGTTGATCCGGGCGATGGCGCAGCTGACCCGTTGTCCGTGGGTCGCGCAATTGCCCGGCGTACTCCGCAGTCGCAGTCCGGCGGCCAGCTCATCGGTCACCGTCACGCCGAGCGAGGCCGAAGGTCCGGCGTTGTGCACGGCGATCGTGTAGCCGAGGTTCTGCCCGGCCACCACGCTCGCGCTCGACGCAGTCTTGAGCACGCTGAGGTTGGCCGACTGGCTGGTCCGGCCGCCCGCCTTCGCCTCGTTGTTGCCGATCACCGGGTCCGAGGTCGCCGCACCGACCCGCGCGACGTTCTCCAGCGCGCCGGTGAATCCAGGGACGACAGTAGCCGTGACGATGACCGTGATCGTCGCGCCTTCCGCGAGCAACGCCGTACTGCATTGCACAGTGCCGGCCTCGGGCGCGTCGGATGCTCCGGTGCGCGTCGGCGGCAGCACCGTGCAGGTCACGCCGTCGGCGCCCTTGGCGGAGACCTTCGTCAGACCGCGAGGCAGCTCATCGGTGACGACCACCGTCCGGGCATCCGACGGCCCCTTGTTCTGCACGGTCAGGGTGAACTTCACCGGCTGACCGGACACCGGATCGGCCGGGCTCATCGTCTTGGTGATGGCCAGATCGGCCAAGGCCGTCACCGGCGACACGATCTTGCCGGTGTTGTTGTCCTTGTCAGGATCGGGTGTCGGCGAGGTCGCCGTGGCGGTGTTGGTCAGCGTCGCCCCGTCGTACCCCGGAGCCAACCGGACCCGGATCGACAGGATCAACTGCCCGACTGGTACGTCGCCAAGCTCGCACCGGACAGCGGCGCCGTCGACCTGGCAGGGCTTGCCCGCGGACACCACGCTCACACCGGCCGGCATCGTGTCGGCCACGACCACCGAACGCGCGACCGACGGACCCGCGTTCGTCACCACGATCGTGTAGTCGAAGGTGCTGCCCGGAGTGACGCCGGCCGGCTCTGCCTGCTTGGTGACGGCGACGTCCGCGCTGGTGCCGACGGGGATGGTGATGGTCGAGCTGTTGTTGTCGACGTCGGGGTCCGGCACCGGCGAGGTCGCGGTGGCGGTGTTGGTCACGCTGGTCCCGCTGTACCCGGAGTCCAGCGCCGCCGTGACAACCACGGTCGCCGTACCGCCCGCGGCGAGAGTCCCGAGCGCACAGCGGATGGCCTGCCCCGTTGTCGTACACGAACCCAGGCCTGTCTCGACACTGATCGGCGTCAGCCCGGCCGGCAAGGTGTCCGCGACCTCGACGGAGGTGGCATCCGACGGGCCGTGGTTGACCACCGAGACGCGATAGGTCACTCCCCCGCCCGCGGTCGCCGACTTCTCGTCGCTGGTCTTGATCACCTCGAGGTCGGCGGACTGTACGACGTTCGTGGTGACCGTGCCGGTGTTGTTCGCCGGGTCCGGATCGGGCGTCTGAGCAGAAATGCTGCCGGAGTTGGTGATCGCACCGGTCTGCGCCGAAGCGACCTTGACCCGCAGTACGACGACGGCGTCGGAACCCGGCGCCAGCGCGCCAAGCACGCAGCTGACGGCTGCGCCGGTCACCGTGCAAGCACCATCAGCGCTAGTTGCCGTGAGCAACGTCAGGCCGGCCGGCACCTCGTCCGTGACAGTGACCGCCTGCGCGGTCGACGGGCCCGCGTTGTGCACCTTCAGCGAATAGACACCTTCGCCGCCCGCGACCAGCGGCGACGGCTCGACCGACTTCGCGATCGACAGATCGGCCGAGGCGCTCACCGTGGTCTCGGCCGTGCCGGTGTTGTTCTGGTCGTTCGGATCCGGAGTCTGTGAGCTCGCCGTCGCGCTGTTCGTCAACTTCCCGGCCGGCACGTCGGACGCAACCGTCACCACGATCGTCACGACCGTCTCACCACCAGGCGCCAATCGCCCGGCGGGGCAGCTCACCACCGGCTCGGCGACGGCCGGATCCTGCAGGCAGTCACCGGCCGGGCTGGAGCCGCGGACGTACTTCGTACCCGCCGGCAGCGTGTCGGTGACCACGGCCGCGACGGCATCGGACGGTCCCGCGTTGTGAACAGTCAACTGGTAGCTCAACTGGTTGCCAGCGACAACCGTCGCCGGAGCGGTCTTGGTGATCGACAGATCAGCCTTGGCAACGACTGTCGTCGTACTGGTCGAGGTGTTGTCGGACTCGGTCGGATCCTCCGGCGTGCGCGATCCGGCGGTTGCGGTGTTCACCAGCTCACCGGGTTCGGCGCCTGGGGCAACCGTTCCATTGACAGTGACCACGAAGCTGTCACCTGAGGCCAGTGTGCCGAGCGAGCAACGAACTCGCCCGTCGGCAACCGTGCAGGTGGCCCCGCCGGTCGCCGAGGCGGTCACGTCGGTCACCGCGCCTGGTACCACGTCCTCCACAGTGACACCTTGGGCGTCGGACGGACCCGCGTTCCCGACCGTGAGCTTGAACGTGATCGCCGTCCCCGCGGCCACCGGATCGGGGCTCGTCGTCTTGACCAGGGTGATGTTCGCCTGCGCGCCGGTCAGCAGCGTGTACGTCGCGGAGTTGTTGTCCGGTACGGGATCCGGGGTCGGCGACGAGACCTTCGCGGTGTTGTCTAGCTGGTTCGGCGGCGTACCGGAAGGAACGTTCGCCACCACGGTCACCGTGACGGTATCGCCCGGAGCCACCGTGCCGACTGCGCAGGTCACCGTGCCGTCAGCCTGACTGCAATCGCCCTGGGACGTGGTCGCCGAGACATACTGCAGCGGCGCCGGCACCGGGTCGGTCACCTTCACGGTCTTGGCCGCGGACGGCCCGTTGTTCGTGATCTTCAGCGTGTACGTGACCGGTCGCCCGGCCTGGACCGGGACCGGCTGAGCGGTCTTCGTGATGACCAGGTCGGCGCTCGTGGTGAGGTCGTCGGCCGTCTTGCCAGTGTTGTTCGAGGTCTCCGGATCCGGCGTCGTGCTGCTCGCCCTGGCCGTGTTCACCAACGAGCCGGTCGCCGTCGCAGCGACGGTCGCAGTCACCGTCACCGTGGCGGTCGAGCCGGAGCCGAGGTCACCGATCGCACACCGCACCTGGCCGGACGACACCGTGCAAGTACCGGCGGTCGTGTCCGCGCTGGCTCCGGTCAGGTCAGCCGACAGGTTGTCGGCCACCTGGACTGCCTGGGCGTCCGACGGGCCGTCGTTCCGCACGGTGATCTGGTAGGTCACCGGCCTGCCCGCAACGACCGGCGTCGTGATCGTCTGCTTGGCGACGACCAGGTCTGCCTTCGGCTTCCCTGGCGTCACGGTCGCCGTATCCGTGTTGTTCGACAGGTCCGGATCCGGCGTCGTACTGCTGACGCCGGCCTTGTTGACCAGCGGATCACCCTGGTACGCCGAGTCGAGCGCGGCGGTGATCGTGACGACCAGCGCCGACTTCCCGGCCAATCGGTCGGTCGTACAGGTGATGTCCTGGCCGGCCGCCGTACAAGTCGCAGGAGCCGGCGCCTCGACCTTGACCAGGGTCAGACCGGCTGGGAGCGAGTCTGCGATCCGGACCTGCTCGGCATCCGACGGCCCGTTGTTCCGGATCGTCAGCGTGTACTTCACCACCTCGCCGGGCGCCGGGTCGTCCGGCGTGACCGCCTTGTCGACGGAGAGGTCCGCGGACCGCGTCACCGGCGTGGTCACCGAGGCGTTGTTGTTGCTCTGGTTCGGGTCGGAGGTGGAACTCGTTGCCGTGGCGACGTTGGTCAGGCCGGTCGCAGTGGTGGCTGCCGGGACACGGACGATCACCGTGATGCTCGCCTCGCCACCGGGGGCCACATCACCCAGCGCGCAGTCGACCTTGCCAGTACAAGAACCCTGGGTCGGCTTGGCTGATACGAGCTCGACACCGTCGGGCAGCGTGTCGGTGACGGCGACCTCCCGCGCCGTACTCGGACCGTTGTTGTGGGCAACGATCGTGTACGTGAGTTCGCCCCCGGCCGGGGCCGGATCCGGCGTACCGGTCTTGGTCAGCACGATGTCGGCCGACTCCGCGACCGGCGTACGGACCTCGTCGGAACGGTAGCTGTAGGGCTTGTCGAGCGTCTCGGCCGTGTAGTCCAGGTAACCGGTGTTCACCACCGTCGTCCCGGCCGAGGCGTCGTCGAGCGTGACGCGGAAGCGGACCGTCGTGCTGTCGTTGGTCCCGAGCCGTCCACCGGTGGTGGCGTTCGCACCCATGCCGACCCGGAACCGCACCGAGCGCGAGGCAGCGTCGTACTCCGCCTGGTCGTCACCCGCCTGGTCGGTCTTGTCTCCCGTCCCCGCGCCGGAGACCACGCCGAGCGAGCCGGGCACGAAGGTGGTGTTCGGCGGCAGCGCGTCACGCACCGCGGACCGGAGTGCGTCATCGTCACCGGTGTTGCCGTAGCTCAGCGTGTACTCGAGCGTGTCGCCGATCTTCGCCGGGTCGTTGCCGGACAGGTTGCGGACCGTCTTGGTGCCGTGGACCGCCGGCGCGTAGAGGTCGATCTGGGTGGTCAGCGCCGCCGGGTAGTAGAAGTCACCGGTACTGGCGAAGGTGAGCTCGGCACTGGTCGAACTGTTCGGCAGGATGCCGGCCGCGTCCACGACCTTCGCGTCCAGGCCCAGGTTGTTCAGACTCGCCGGCGTCCGGTTCGTGAGGTTCGCACCCGCGTCGGTCACCCGGCTCCCGAAGAAGTTCGCCGACGGACTCTGCGCGTCCGCGAGCCGGGTGCCGTTCACCGCGAAGTAGTCGCCGCTGATGCCCGCGTCACCCTCGTACGTGACGCTGCCGAAGCGCGCGTTCACCGGGCCGCTCGGCGGCGCAAGGAAACCCGAGATGCTGGTCTTGATCACGTCGCCCGTGGTCACCCGCGCATAGCCGTTGAACACGGTCAGGTCGCGCAGCGGCTCGTTCGGGTGCTCGTAGGCGATCACCAGACTCCAACCGGCGTACCGATCGGCACCTGTGCCGGCCGCTGCGTCCGCACCCCAGTACTCACCGTTTCCAGCGGTCTGCACGACCGAGGTGATATCGAGGTACGACGAGTAGTCCTGGGTGGTGGCGCTCAGATAGTCCGTGCGCCCCGCGGCCATCGCCTGGTACGCCGTCTGGCCGGGGACCCGGAGCTTGATCGACTTACCGTCGCCGCTGCTCGCCGTACCGCCGGTGCCGGCGGCCCGGGTGGCGCCCCAGAACAGGCCCGCGAACAGAACCTTCGCGCCGTCGGGGAGGCTCACCGTGGCCGCCGACGAGGACTTCGTCGAGGAGTCCGAGTCGGCGTCGAGCAGTCGCATCGCCCACTCGTTGTTCGACGCGTTCGCACTGCTGCCCGCCAAGGCCGCCCTGCAGGTGGTGACCGTGGTGTCACAGGTCTCCAGCGAGTTGCCGGTGATCCGGATCGCGCCGTTCACCTGCGCGCCGAACACCTTGCCGAAGGTCCGGATCGTCTCCGCCGCAGCCGTTGCCGGTGGCACCAATCCCGAGCCGGCCACCAACAGCACAGCAAGCAGCAGACGCAGCCGACCAGCCATCTGAATGTCCCCGTTCAGTCGCACCTGTGGCGAGAGCCTTCACCTACATACCACACTCAGTAGTCATTCAACTACCAGCGGCGATAGGTGTCGGGGGCAACAATCCGGCGACGGTCGGGCGCAGTCGCTAGATTTCGTCGGTGTCGAGGCCGTTGGCGGCCATCCTGGCACTGAGGCCGGACTGGACGGCGCGAGCGGCGGAGCTGCCCGTCTTCCGTTCGGCTTGCGCCTGGAAGCAGGCGAGGAACTCGTCGGTGAGTCCGAGCCGGGGGAACTGCCGGAGTACTTCGGCCCGGAAGGCAGGAGTGAAGTCGTCGAGGTTCCTGCCTGCGATATCCAGCCCGGCCGCTCGCGAGATCAGGTGACCTTCGGGATCATCGGCCGCGTCCACGTCGGGCCACATGTGCCGGACGATGACTTCGCCGAGGCGCTCGCGGCGCTCGCTCGGCCAGCCGGCGCCGGCGGCGAACACCCGGGCGACATGGCCGCCGGCCTCCTCGAAGGAGACGGTATGACTGTCGAACTCAGGCACCAGGCTGATGTCGTGGAACATCGCCGCCACGAACAGCAGCTCGGCGTCGTACCGGATGCCCTGCTGCTCGGCGTAGGCCGCCGCCCACACGTAAACCCGGCGCGAGTGGCTCTGCAAAGCGGCGGACTGGTAAGCGGCGGCCACCTCCAAGGCCGCCGATGAGGCGGCGGTCTCAGGAACCAAGAGGTCTTGCAAAAGGATCATGTCTCGACGGTACGGCGCGAAATGCCGCCATCACTGGTCCATTCCGCCCCCACGCCCATGGGCCATTCCCACCGGTTGTCGGAGTGCGCCGGTAGTGTCTTGGGCCGTGGACATTGGGGAGCGGATTCAGGAACTTGCCGATCAGATCGTGGTACTTCGCGACGCCTATTACCGGGGTTCGCCGACAGTTGCCGATGCGGAGTACGACGCGGTCGAGGACGAGTTGCGGGCGCTGATCGGCGCCAATCCTGAGCTGGCGCCCGACCCGAACCCGCTGGAGCAGGTGGGGGCGCCCGCGGTGCTGCATGCGCCGATCCGGCACTCGCGGCCGATGCTGTCGCTGGAGAAGGCGACTCGCCCGGAGCAGGTGGAGGCCTTCTTCGGCCGCTTTCCCGGCCAGTCGGTGGTGGTCATGCCGAAGCTGGACGGCCTGTCGTTGGCCTTGGTCTACGAGAACGGGCAATTGGCCCGGGCGATCACCCGCGGCGATGGGACGACCGGCGACGACGTGACGCCGTTGGTGCGGGCGCTCGCTGACGGAGTACCGGCGCGGCTCGACGTACTGGGCCGCATCGAGGTCCGCGGTGAGGCGGTCATGTTGCGCTCGACCTTCACCGCCTACAACGCGGCCCACCAGGACAAGCCTCTGATCAACCCGAGGAACGCCGCTGCCGGCACCCTGCGCGCCAAGGACCCGGCCACGGTCGCCGAGCGGCGACTGCAGTTCCTCGCCTTCGACCTGCTCAGCGATCCCGACAACACCGACGCCGATCTGGACCGCGCGCTGCAGACGCTCGGGTTCACCGTCGCCGACATGCGGCACTGCGACGACGCGGTCGCGGCGCAGGCGGTGATCACCACGATCGAGCAGCAGCGCAACGACCTCGACTACGACCTGGACGGCGCCGTACTACGGCTGGCAGATCGCGACGCCTTCGCCGCCGCTGGTACCAGGTCGAGCTCGCCGCGTGGCGCGCTGGCGTTCAAGTTCGCCGCGGAGGAGAAGACGACCGTGCTCGCCGACGTGGTCTGGGACGTCGGCAAAACCGGCAAGATCGCGCCGGTCGCCTGGCTGGAGCCCGTCTTCGTCGGCGGTACGACGGTCACCCGCGCGACGCTGGCCAACCAGGAAGTGATCCGCGCCCGCGGCATCAAGATCGGCGACACAGTCCTGGTACGCCGCGCAGGCGACGTCATCCCATTCGTCGCCGGAGTGCTCGACGCCTCCAAGCGCACCGGCGCGGAGCGCGACATCGTGCCGCCGAGCGTATGCCCGTCATGCGAGCAGGCACTGACCGAGCAGGGCAACAGCCGCGAACTGTTCTGTACCAACGTCGCCTGCCCGGCCCAGACCGTACGGCGGCTGATCCACTGGGCATCGCGTGCCGCGGCCGACATCGACGCGATCGGCGGAGTCTGGATCGAGCGGCTGGCCGAAGCGGGCATCCTGGAGCACCCCTCGGACTTCTACCGGTTGACCAAGGACCGGCTGCTCGAGTTCGACCGCGTCGGCGAGGTCTCGGCGACCCGCATGATCGACTCGATCGAAGCGAGTCGTCAGGTCGGCCTCCGCCGGGCGCTGATCGGCCTCGCGATCCCGATGGCGTCCGAGGGCACCGCGACCAGGATGTGCCGAGCGGGCTTCGGCTCACTGGAAGAGGTCGCCGACGCAGGCGTCGACGCCCTCGTTGCGGTGGAGGACATCGGGTTGAAGGTCGCCACCTCGCTGATCGAGCACCTCACCCGATTGCGGCCCGAGCTCGAGCGGCTCCGTGCGGCCGGAGTGTCGCTCGACGTGCGCGAGGAAGACCTCCCGCCGGTCGTCGTGGCCGGCGCACCTCTGGCGGGCAAGACGGTGGTGGTCACCGGCGCGATCAGCGACCCGCGTTCCGGCGAGAAGGTCGCCCGCCCGGCCTTCCAGCGACTCTGCGAGCGCGCAGGCGCGACCATCGCCTCGTCGGTCTCCGCGACCACCGATCTGCTCATCACCGGCGCCGACGTCGGCGCCGCGAAACTCACCAAGGCCGAGAAGTTCGGCGTCACCGTCGTCGACCAGTCCGAGATCTGGCAACAACTCCTCGCCGCCGACCTCCTCAACCAGTGAACACGGCCACCTGAACCCGTGGACCGGGCGAGAAGCTGTTCGGCCGCCGGATGCCGAGATCGAGGTTTCCCGGTGTGGTGCGGGGGCGATGATGGTGCCGGACATGATGGGTGAATTCGGCGCGCAGGGGTGAGCACTTCGGCTCTGCGGGAAGAAGGGGGACAGCATGGCGGCTGGCAACTGGTCGTTCGAGGATGATCTTGGACACCACGTCGAGGTGGCGAATCGACCGGCCCGGGTGCTGGCCTACGCCCAGGCCGCGCAGACGCTGGTACGTCTCGGGGTGCCCGTCGTGGGTTACTTCGGCTCCCAGCACCACGCCGACGCCGGCGCCCAGCCCGCGTTGGCGGGCCTGGATGTGCCATCCGTCGGCTCCGGCGACGCTGTCGACCACGACCTGATCAGGACGCTGCAGCCTGATCTTCTCGTCGGGGTCAGCTATGCCGGCGAGGTGTACGGCCTCTCCGAAACCGTCGCGGCCGAGCTCGCCGGCATCGCGCCGGTCCTGCTTATCCGCATCGCCGGGGAGCCGGCTCTCGAGGCGATCATCGGGCGCTTTCATCAGCTGGCGGGAGCTTTGACCGACGCGTCGGCCGTACCGGATGACGAGACAGCCCTGACGTCGGCGCTCGCCCGGCTGACCGCCGCTGTGAACGAACAACCCGCGGTGCGGGTGACGGCACTGTCCGGCGGCACGCCGACCGACGCGTACGTCGCCAACCCGGCGTACTGGCCCGGCCTGCGTCTGCTGGCCGAGGCCGGCCTGCCCTTCACGCCGACCACCGCGAAGGGTGGCTGGGAAGTGGTGAAGTGGACCAACCTCACCAGCAGCCATCCCGCAGACATCCTGCTCTACGACCAACGCCCCAACTCGCTCGGCGACGATCAACTGGCCACCATCCCCGCCTGGGCCGAGATCCCCGCCGTACGCGCCGGTCAGGTGCTGCCCTGGAACCCCGAGCCACCCCTGACCTTCGAGACCACCGCCGCATCCGTCGACACCCTGACCACTGCGATCACCGCACTCAAACCTTGAGGGTCTCGAGTTTGGTCGGGGACGGGTCCAGGTAGGGCGTGACGTTGAGCAGTGCCCGGGCGACGTACTCGTCCTTCTCGCCGACGGGGGCGACGTAGTGCATGGCGCTCTTGGCGGCGTCGAGGCTGTGGAGGCGGGCGATGGTCCAAGTGGCGAGGTACGTCGACGCCAGGCAGCCGCCGGCGGTGGCGAGGTTGCCGCGGGCGAAGAACGGCTGGTTGAGGACCTCCACGCCGGCGGCCACGACCCACGGCTTGGACACGAGGTCGGTACAAGCCGGTATGTCCGTCAGATGCCCGAGTTTGGCCAGCACGAGGGCGCCGGAGCACTGCGCGGCCAGCAGTTGCCGGTTGGGATCGAGGCGGCGCAGGGAAGCCATGATGGCGGGGTCCTCGACGACTTCGCGGGTCTGCCGACCACTGCCGACGATGACGGCGTCGGCCTCGCAGGCTTCGTCGAGGTCGATCGTTGCGTCGATGGTGACGCCGTTCATCGAACGCAGCCGCGGCGCCGGCCCGGCGATCGACACCCGCCAGCCGGGTTCGCTGACCCGGTTGAGGATGCCGAGGGCGATCAGGGAGTCGAGTTCGTTGTAGCCGTCGAAGGTCAGGATCGCGATGTGCACCAGGGCTCCTTTTCGGTCTACGGCCCACGGTAGGAGCGTTGATCCATGACGATCCACAAATTGTCATGGATACAATTCGGCGGTGAGAGTGCCGAAGTACAAGGGCGTGGTCGATTCGCTGGCGGCGCAGCTCCGCGACGGCCGGTGGCCGGCCGGCCACCGCTTGCCCACCCATCGCAAACTGGCGGCCGACGAAGGGATCGCGGTGGTGACCGCTTCCCGGGTGTACGCCGAGCTGGAAGGGATGGGCCTGGTCAGCTCCGAGCAGGGCCGGGGCACGTTCGTGCGCGACCTCGCTGCTGCGGCCGGCGAGGAGTTCGATCAACGGTCGGTGGCGGTCGACGCTCTCGATCTGAGCTTCAACTACCCCGCAGTCCCAGGCCAGGCCGAGCTACTGCGCCAGGCTTTGCGGGACCTGGCTGCCGGCGGCGACCTCGATGCGCTGCTGCGCTACCAACCACCTCGCGGCCGCGACCAGGACCGGGACGCGGTCGCTCGTCACCTGCACCGGCGGGGACTCGACGTCGGCCGCGAACAGATCCTGATCGTCAACGGCGCCCAGCAGGGTCTCGCGGTAACGGCGATGGCCTTGTTCCAGCCCGGCGACGTCGTCGCGGTGGACGCGCTGACCTATCCCGGGTTCGTCGTGCTCGCACGCACGCTAGGGCTGGAACCGGCGCCCTTGCCGGTGACCGAGATCGGGCCCGATCTGAAGGCCCTCGAACAGTTGTGCCGGCGACGCCGGGTCCGCGCCGTCTATGCGATGCCGACTCTGCACAACCCGCTCGGCTGGGTGCTCGATCACTCCCAGCGCGCCCAGCTGGTCTCCATCGCCCACCGGTACGGCGTTTCGATCATCGAGGACGCCTCGTACGCGTACCTCGTCGAGGACGCGCCACCGCCGTTGGCGACGCTCGCGCCCGACCTCACCGTCTACGTGTCCGGGCTGTCGAAAAGCGTCGCGCCCGGTTTGCGGATCGGCTTCATCGCGGCCCCCGCGGCACTCGTACCGGCCCTCGAGCGCATCATCCGGGCAACCACCTGGCACACCCCCGGGCTGACGACGGCCCTCGCCTGCCGGTGGCTGACCGACGGGACCGTCGATCGCCTCGAGGAGCAGAAGCGAGACGACGCCCGGCTACGGCAATCCATCGCGTCGGAGGTACTGGCCGGGTTGGGTGGTGTCGGGCACCCGTCCTCGTACTTCGTCTGGCTGCCCTTGCCGCAGGACGCGCGTCCCGACCGGATCGCCGCGGCGCTGGCCGACCGGCGCATCGCGGTCTCCACCGCCGAGCCCTTCGCGACGACATCCACAGTGCCGCACGCCCTCCGCCTCGCACTCGGATCGGTCGGAATCCCAGATCTGCGCAACGCACTGCCCGCAGTACGAGAGGAGGTCGACCACGATCCATTCCGCTGACTGCCCGCTGGGCTACGGCGAGATCCAGCCGGTCAGGACGGTGGTGCCGGTGGCGGTTTCGCAGATGACGCGGAACGGGTGGCGTGGGACGGGGCGGACGATGAAGAAGCCGAGGTCGTCGATCGGCAGGGCGCCGACGGCGTCGATGTCGGAGGCCAGTCTGACGGTTCCGGGCTGGGGCGGGCTGAGCTGACCGAGCACCTCGTGCGGGGTGAGCTCCAGCTCGATGGTCAGGCCCTCAGCGGCGAAGGTCAGGGTCCGGAGCTCCGCGCTCTCCGTCCGGGTGAGGCTGAGCTCCTCGGTCTGCCAGGCAGAGTCGTAGGTGAGCGCGGCCAGCTCGGCGTCGATCGTGCGCCAGGCGTAGGCCGCCTTGCCGGCCTCGACGAAGTCGCGCGGCAGCTCCCGCTCAGTGGCCATCGCCTCCTGCAGTACTTCGAGCAGTTCATCGTCATCGTTCCACCACTGGTCGGTCATGCTGCTCACCCCCTTTCGCCTTGACGGCTTTGCTGTTCCTGCTGCGTAATTTGGGTTCGGCTATCAGGCTGGCTAGAGCCGGTGCACTGCGCAGCCGCTCCAGACAACGAGCCCGGTTGGGCCCGATACTTCCGATCGGCATGTGTAGCTTCTGGCTGATCTCCGAGTAGGCCGCCGGCGGGTCGCTCACCAGCATCGACAACAACGACTGGCAGCGAGGCGCCAACTGAACGAATGCGGCCCGCACGGTTTCGCGCCGTTCATCGGCCAGCAGTTCCTCGTCGACCGCCCGCGCCTGGTCCGACAGATCCGGCGAGACCTCCGCGGGATCAGTCGCCTCGGTACGCCGTCCGATCCGTACCAGGCGCAAGCACTCGTGCTGGGTGGTCGTCACGATCCACCCGGGCAACGCTGCCGGCTCCCGCAGCTCGGGAAGACGCTCGATCAGCCGCAACCACACGGTCTGACCGACGTCGGCGACGTCTTCGGCCGACAACCGGAACCGCCGGCTGACGGACCAGACCAGCGGCGCGTACCGCTCCACCAACTCGTCCCAAGCCCCCTTGTCACCACTCCGGGCCCCCTCCACCAACCGGATCACGGCCGGGTCATCGCGCATACCGTGCCCCCTCCGTACGCAGCGAGAGAGCTTTACACGAACGGAGCCTCGAAGGCACCTGTTGATACATCTCCGCCTCACATTCCCAGCACAACAAAGGAAGCCGCGGTGGCGACCGCCACCGGATCATCGCCCGCGCCGGCCTGAGCCGCAGCCAGCGCTTCGGCGAGTGAACCTCCGGCGGAAAGCCGGTCATGCACCGCCGTCATCAACGGGACAGCGGCCCGGTCGTTCACCGGCACCACGCTCGCCAGAATGCCGGCCGCACCGAGCGGCATCAGGCTGCTGGTGAGGCCGAGCAACTCGTCCGCGCCGACCGGCTGCGCGAGTCCGGAGTCGCAACTGGACAAGACCAGCTGGTACGGCGCCTGCCGGAGCCGCTCGAGGTCGTACACGGTGAGCGGCCCGTCATCCAGCTGGAGTGACGAGAACAGCGGACTGTCCGACCGGAACGTCCCGTGCGCCGCGATGTGCGCGAGCCAGGCACCATCCAGTGCGCGGAGTACGGCGTCCGCGGTCGCCGCTCCCCCGCCGAGCACAGTCGCCTCCGGGTACCGCTCGACCAGCGATGGTATTTCGGAGTACCCCGAGGTGAGACCCGGCCCGAGGACCAGCGCCACCTTCCGCTCGGGTGGTGGCCGAAGCCGGCGCGCCCGCATCCACATCGCCGCCGACGGCGCCACGCTCACCACCCGATCGGCCAGCGGTGGCAGCAGATGCCAGGGCAGCGCCTGCAGACGGCCAGGTGGAACGATCACCACTGGCCCGTCACCGAGATCCGTCGCGGCGTCGCCGAGCACTGCCGCCGACAGCCGATCGCCGATGACGTCCAGCCCCGGCCCCGTCGGCGGACGGCCTCGCGCCAGCCAGCGGAGGCGGAACCGAGCGCGCTCGACCTCGAACGACGCTGCCGACAGCGGACCGACCGTATGCAACCTGATCCGCCCATCGCGGACCACGATCGCGTGCAAGATGTCGTCGACCTCGACCATCTCGACCAAGGTCGTTTCTCGTTGCTCTGCACGCAGTTGATCGAGGTCGAACCGCTCGCCGGCGCTCGACGAACCGCCCGGCGCCTCCAGGGTCCGCGACCGGACGGCATGTTCGAGCCGCCGCCGGTCGCGCTCAAGCGCCTGCCCGGCGGGGGTATCGAGGGGTAGGCGCTCCGACCGCCGGACGACCTCCCGCAATGCGGCCAGATCGGCAACCAACTCGCTGTCTCCGAGAGTGCGCACCGGTTCAGCAGCCAGGGCGGTCGCCCGCCATCGCTCGCTAGACAACAGGAGTCGCCTCGGGTCGTTGCGGCGTACGGCGTCACGCAACGCCAAACTGGCCAACTCAGCACCATGTGCGGTGGCCCTGGCTCGCAGCTCCGTCGCGCCCATCATCAGGCGGTGCTCATCCAGTACGTCGAGGCCGCGGGCGCACGCGGCGAGCATCCCGCTGACATCCCCACGGGCCTCTGACCGGAGCGCCTTGCCGAGCAACGCCAGCGCACGGGCGAGCGGCGGGGCTCCCCGGCGGTACTGCGAGGCTCGCTCCAGCTCGCGATCCGCTGTCACCCGACGCCCTTCGGCGAGAGCGATCCGTCCGGCGAGCAGATGAGCGGCGGGGGCTTCCGCAGCCCCCAGCTGATCGAGCCGGGCCGCCGTCTCGATCACGCGACGCAGTAGCTGTGGGCCCTGGCCACCGGCCTGATGACGCGCCTCGAGCTGAACCATCGTCGCCCTGGCGGACCACCACGGCCGGCGCTGGGCGGAGAACAGCCGGCGCGCCTCCTCGGCACGTTCGCGCGCGGTCACCGGGTCCGCCGAGACCAGCGCCACCGTCGCGGCCGCGAACAGCAACTCGGCCCGCTTCGTCGGCTGACCGCCGTCCTTGTCCATCTGGGCTACCGCTCGATCGGCCTCGTCCCGCGCCTCGCCGATCAGCCCGGCCGCGAGGAGCACCCCGCAGCGGTCGATCGCCAGCTCCGGCCAGACGACACCCAATGCCTCGAACCGCTGCCCCGCGGTGCCGAGATACTCGAGCGCCAGTGGCAGATCTCCCCGAGCGAACGCGACCAGTCCCCTGTTCTGACCGACCTCGGCCGACTCGAACGCTTGACTGCTCGCGGCGTACAGGCGCTCGGCGACGGCGAAGTCCGCGTCGGCCTGACGCGTCCGGCCCAGCGTGAGGTAGACGAAGCCGCGGTAGTTCCGCGACCGCGCCTCCCAGACCTGGTCACCGGCCCGCCGGAGCCGGCTCACCGCGTTGCGAAGGTCCTCCAGCGCCTCCTGGTGCCGCCCGAGCACGAGCAGCACGTCAGCGCGCCGGATCAGCACCCGGCCGGCGAAGGCCCCTGTACTACCGGCGACAGCGCGGTCGAGGCACGCAAGCCCCTGCTTGCCCTGGCCGGCGCGTCCCAGGGTCGCGCCGAGCGTGGCCAGCGCGTCGAGCTCACGCTGCCCGCTCCCGGACTGCTCGGCCAGCCGCAGCGAAAGCCGAAGCTCCCGGATCGCCCCGCCGATGTCGCCCAGCTGGCGCAGGCCGATACCACTCGCCTGCCGGGCGATAGACGCGTCGAGCACCGGTGGATCGGTCGCGAGCAGCCGCTGGGCCCCGGCGATCGCCTCGTGCGGGCGCGCCAAAGCCAGCGTCAACAACTGCTCCGGCACCGTCGCCACCTCGACATACCCCCTCGGTAGTCGGCAGAGTGAAATGCTAACTGGCCTGCCGGGTGTTCCGGCGGCATCAGGGGAGGAAACACGTGACAGACAAAAATCCGGACGACAACCCGCAAGAGGACCCGAAAGGCAACGATGCCAGCTGGAAGTTCGTCGACCAGGTCGACCTGCTGATCAAGGCGTTCGGCAAGGAGCTCGAGATCGAGCCGCGGGAGTGGCGCACCGCAGGGGTCGACTATCTGTACCGGGCCGGCTCGGTGGTGGTCCGGGACGAGGATCTTCCGCGCGTGATCCGGCTCTTCGGCGGCGGTACGGCGCACGACGGCGGGATCAGCGGCGTGACCCAGCTCGACCTTCCCGCCAAAGTCCCTGAGGAGGCGCCACGGGCCCGCACCGACACCCAGCGCTTCCTCCGGTACGCCGACCTGCGGCTCGGCGTCGGCGTCGTGACCCCGGTGCATCTCTTCTTCGTGTCCCCCAGCGTCAGTCCCTGCCCTGCAACGGAACCCGAGGAGGTCCCGGCGGGGATCGACCCGGCGCCGAAGGGTGACGGCCACGCCGATGGCAACGGCGTCAAGGTGGTCGTGATCGACGTCGGCTGGACGGACGCGCCACACGCCTCCTGGCTGGACGGCGTCACCGGCGACCCCGAGGTGGCGTTCGACCCGGGCACCGGGCTGATCCGGCCGTACGCCGGTCATGGCACCTTCATCGCCGGTGTGCTGCGGCTGATCGCGCCCAAGACCGAGGTGGTCGTGAAGAGCTACTTCGACCGGGCCGGCGCGATGTGGGAGATCGACCTGGCCGAGAAGCTGACCGAGGCGCTGGCCGAGTCACCCGACATCATCAGCCTCTCGGCCGGTACCAAGACCCGCTTCGGCATCCCGTCGGTCGGCCTCGACGTCTTCATCCAGACCAGGCTGAACCGCGTCAACGGCCTGGTGCTCGTCGCGGCGGCCGGGAACGACGGCGATCGGGAGTACTTCTGGCCCGCGGCGTCACCGGAGGTGGTCTCGGTCGGAGCCCTCGCAGCTGATGGGGAGAGCCGCGCGTCGTTCAGCAACTTCGGCACCTGGGTCGATGTGTACGCACCCGGCGAGAACCTCGTCAACGCGTTTCTCACCGGCGACTACGAGTGCACCGAACGACCGAACACGGGAACGATCCGTACCTTCGACGGGATGGCGTCCTGGAGCGGTACGTCGTTCGCGACGCCGCTGGTCGCCGGGCTGATCGCCGCCAGGATGTCCGTCACCGGCCAGAGCGCCCGGCAGGCCGCGGATTCGCTGCTCGCCTACAGCCTGACCCAGTCGATCCCCGGCGTCGGCGCGATCCTGCGACCGGAGGACGCGCTGCGCTAACCCGGAAGCTGACGCGGTACGTGGTCCCCCCTCTGAACCATCACGTACCGCGTCAGCCCCTCCCCCCGGGCTGGAACCGATCCCCCACCCCATCGGCTCTCGACAGGTCGGAGTCACAAGATCCGCCGGTGATACAAGTCCGGTCCGATGTTTTCCGCGCCGCGCTCGAATCTCCGTGCAGGAGACAAGGGGGCATCACCTCAGCAGCGTCGGTGAGACGCCGGCCATCGCTGGCTCGAAACTCTGGGTAACGCGCTGCTGACCGTACGACGTCAGGGCGGCGTCGTCGGTCGGCGGGTCAGAGCGTGTGCAGTTTGTCGAACGGGGACAAGACTCGCAGCAGCTTGCCGTCGCCGAGGTCGACCACGACTGCGTGAGTGCCCTCGACCGCGTTGATCCGGCCCAGGCCCTCCTTGTCGTGGGACACCCGGTCGCCGACCTCGAACGTCTTGATCGGGGCGGGCACCCGGGGCTTGAAGGGACTCGTGGACAGGTGACGACGCGTCGTCGCGCGGGAGGGCTCCATCAACACAAGTATGCGCCTATCTCCGGCTATCCGCGTATCCCGAGTCTGATCCGAGACCTCACCCGCTGAAGGTCCCGTCGATTCGGGGCCTCCGGCCCTGGGCTGATCCGGTGCTCCTGACGTTCGATGGACTCATCGGCAGGGCAACCGGAGGCCCTGCCGTCACCATCTCCCAGAAGGGCCCAGATGACTACCCCGCCGCGGCGCTTCGACCACACCGGTCTGCAGATCCTGGCCGAGCAGGAATCCCTGAAGCTCATTTCCTCAGTACCGTTCGGCCGGCTGGTCTTCACCCGCGGAGGCCTTCCCGCCGTCCGGCTGGTGAACTTCGTCCTCGACGATCGCGCGGTCATCTTCGCCACCTCGGACGGTGACAAGTACCGCGCCGCGCAGCGCGCCGACGTGGTCGCCTTCGAGGTGGACGACGTCGACCACGAACGACACCTGGGCTGGACCGTGACCGCCACCGGCCGCCTCTCCCTGATCGACCCGGAGGAGGCGGCTGTCATCCAAAGCGTCCTGCCGGTACGACCCTGGGCCCCCAACCGCGAGCGCCATCTCATCCGGCTGGCCATCGAAGTACTCGAAGGCCGCCGCCTGGTCGCCTGGGGCGAGCGACCAGAGCACCGGTCACCGTAGGTATCTAATCGGGCCGGTATTCCGTACGGTGGGCCGCATGGCCGGTACCGGCGGGAAAGAAGACAAGAATCGCACTACCTGGGACGAAGGAACCCTCGAATTCACCGGTCTGTCCCGAGTCCGTCTCGACGCCCTGCTGCAGGAACTCCTCGGCCGCGTCGACGACATCATCGACTCCCAGGAACGCCTCCGGGCCCTCCTCGACGCCGTCGTCGGCATCGGCGCCGACCTCGACCTCACCAGCACGCTGGACCGGATCGTCACCGCCGCCTGCGAACTGGCCGGAGCCCGGTACGGCGCGTTGGGCGTGGTCGGTCACGACGGCAAGCGCCTCGTCCGCTTCATCACCCACGGCGTCACCGCCGACGAGATCGCCGCCATCGGCCCGTACCCCGAAGGTCACGGCATCCTCGGCCTGCTGATCGACCACCCGACCCCGCTGCGACTCACCGACCTGGCCGAACACCCGCGCTCCTTCGGGTTTCCCGCCAACCACCCGCCGATGAGCAGCTTCCTCGGCGTACCGATCCGGACCCGCGAACACGCCTTCGGGAACCTCTACCTGACCGAGAAGGCGGGCGGCGCCGAATTCACCGCGGACGACGAGCGCGCCGTGACCGCGCTCGCGGCCGCGGCCGGCGTGGTGATCGACAACGCCCGGCTGTACGCCGACACCGAGCGCCGCCGTCGCTGGTACGAGATCACGGCCGAGATCACCCAGTTCATGCTCGGCGAGTTCGATTCGCAGCAGGCGCTCCAGCTGATCGCCGCCCGGGCCCGCGAGGTCTCCGGATCCGTGCTCGGCGCGGTCTTCCTGCTCGAACACGGCGACCTGGTGATTCAGGTTCTCGACGGACCGCCGGCCTTCCAGAGCTATCTGGGCCGCCGGATTCCGGCCGACCGGCCGATCCTCGGCGACGTCCTGGGCGGGGAGGACCAGGTGGTGGTGGAAGACCTCTGCACGCTCGCGAAGGAGACCGGCCGGCTGGCGGACTTCCCCGAACTCGGCGAGCTCGGCCGGACCATCTTCGTCCCGCTGCCGCGCAGCGAGGGCAGTACGGGCGGAATCCTGATGGTGGCCGCCGCGCGCGGGGCCATTCTCGGCGTGACGGCCGGGACCGATCTGGTCCGGATGTTCGCCAGCCAGGCGACGCTGGCGCTCGACCGGGCGCAAGCTCAGCAGAACCGATCGGTCCTCGCAGTACTGGAGGATCGTGACCGGATCGCCAGGGATCTGCACGACCTGGTGATCCAGCGGCTGTTCGCCACCGGCCTGCAACTGCAGGGCATGCACCGGATGGTCCAGCCGGAGGTACAGGAACGCATCACCAAGGCGGTGGAGGACATCGATGCCACCATCCGCGATCTGCGCGCCGCGATCTTCGAGTTGCAGAGCCAGCCCGGCAAGCCTTCGCTGCGCGCCGACCTCCAAGCGCTTGTCCGCGAGTACTCCGATCCGTTGGGTTTCCGGCCCGAGTTGCTCTGCACAGGGCCGATCGACACGGCCGTCCCAGCGTCGGTGCGGCCGCAGATCGTCGCCGCGGTGCGCGAGTCGCTGTCGAATGTGGTCCGGCACGCTCAGGCCGGTGCCGTCAGGATCGAGATCACTGTGACCGGCACGGAGGTCACAGCCCGGATCTCCGACGACGGCATTGGCATCAGCGGCTCGGACCGGCGCAGTGGTCTGCGCAACCTGGAGGAACGAGCCGCCTCGCTGGGTGGTGCCGTACGGCTGGAGTCCAACCAGCCGCATGGCACCGTGCTGGAGTTACGCGCGCCCCTCAACGTGCACCCCAGCTGATCAGGGTCCGGCTCAACACAGCCAGGGACAGCGCTCGACGACCGCCACCGTGGGAAGCTGAAACCATGCGCATAGTCATCGCACTCGGCGGCAACGCCCTCCTGCGTCGCGGCGAGAAGCCCGATGCCGCCATCCAGCTCGCGCATCTCGTCTCAGCGGCACCCGCGCTGGCCAAGATCGCCGCCGAACACGAGCTGGTACTTGTCCACGGCAACGGTCCGCAGGTCGGTCTGCTCGCCCTCGAAAGCATCGCCGACCCGAGCCTGTCCCGCTCGTACCCACTCAGCGACCTGGTCGCCGAGACCCAGGGCATGATCGGCTACTGGCTCCAGCAAGCCCTCGCCAACGCCGGCCTGGTGCACCCGATCGTCGCCCTCGTCAGCCAGACCGTGGTGGCCGCCGACGACCCCGGTTTCAACAGCCCGACCAAGTTCATCGGCACCGGGTACGCCGAGGACAAGGCCCACCAGCTCGCCAAGCGGAACAACTGGAGCATCCGCCGCGACGGCAACAGCTGGCGAAGAGTGGTCGCGTCCCCCAGACCCCAACGGATCGTCGAGCTCGACGCCGCCGAGATCCTCCTGCAGAACCAGACGACCGTGATCCTCGCCGGCGGAGGCGGCGTGCCCGTCATCGAAGGACCCCACGGCCTGACCGGCGTCGAGGCGGTCGTCGACAAGGACTACGTCGCCGCCCTGATCGCGACCCAGCTCAAGGCCGACCTCCTCGTCATGCTCACCGACGTACCAGCGGTCTACGTCGACTACGGCACCGCGTCCGAGCGGCCACTTCACGACATCACCATCGCCGACCTCGACGACCTCGCCTTCCCACCTGGCTCCATGGGCCCGAAGGTCGCCGCCGCCCGCCAGTTCGTCACCGAAACCCCTGGCAGAGCCGCGATCGGCTCGCTGGACGACACCACCGCGGTACTGGCAGGCAGCGCCGGCACCCAACTCTCCCGAAGCTAGGCCCGGAGGACGAGAGATGACGGGGACGATCGACCCTTTGGTCGCGCGGATCGAGGAGTATGCGACCGACGTACTCCGGCCCCGCGCCCTGGAGACCGACCGGACCGGCGTAAGCGAGCAGACCGTGCGCGACCTGGCCAGGATGGGAGCCCTCAACCATCTCGCGCCGGCGGAGTACGGCGGTGCCGATCTCGATCGTGCCGCCGATCGTCGCCTGCACGAACTGATCGCCGCGGGCTGCTACAACACCTGGCTGGTCTGGGCGCAGCATGCGCCACAGGTGGCCCGGATCCGGCAGGCCGTCGAGCAACCGGGGTCCAGCTTCGATCCGGAGCTGGCCGGTCGTGTGCTCCGCGGCGAGGCGCTCCTCGGGGTGGCACTCAGCGACGTACGGCGCTATCCCGACCGGTACATCGCGGCCCGGCGTACCGGCGACGGCTGGGTCTTCGAAGGCACCATCTCGTGGGTCAGCGGCTGGGGCCTCAACCAGTGGATCGGCGTCGCCGGGGTCGACAACGGCGATCCCGGCCGGCCACGCGTGGTCTACGCGCTACTCCCCATCGGCGCGGGTGCCGTCGGTACTCCGCTCCGGCTCAGCGCCGCAACCGGCAGCCGTACCGAGCGCGTCACGCTGACCGGCGTGAAAGTGCCGGAGAGCCACGTCATCGCCGTACAGGATCTCGACGCCTGGCGAACGGCAGATGTCGCCGGCGCGGCCGACGCCCGGGCACATCACTTCGGACTGGCCGCGACCGTTCTCGACGAGCTTCGCGCCTCCCCACATCCAGCAGCGCAGAAGGTGGCCGAGGTCTGGGCGCCTCGGATCGCCCAGATCCGCCAGCAGGCCTACTCACTGACCGACGAAGTCGCAGCGGCAGGCCCCGGAGCCCCACTGCGTGTCGAGGAAAGGGTCGTCCTCAAGGTCGCCATCGGCGAGGCCCTCGGCACCCTCACTCGCGCGCTGCTGATCTCCCGTGCCGGCCGAGGTCTGGTCGACGACGACACCGCACAGCTCCACGCCCGCTCAGCCCTCTTCCTTCTGGTCCAAGGCCAAACCCCCGGCGTCCGTGAAGCCCAGCTGCGGAGCCTGGCTACCTGAGCGTCAGCGGAGTTCGAAGCCCTGGGTGTTGAGGGCGGTGCGGAGGTGCTCGCGGCCTTTCAGGCCGGCGATGCTGCCGAAGCGATGGGCCACTCGGTTCACCCAACTGCTGGGAAGGCCGGCCGTTGCGTAGAAGGCGTTGAGGAGTTCCTCGTATGCCTCGACGTGCGCCGCCTGCGGCTCCAGGGAGTACTGCTCGTGGTGCAGCACCGCCTGTTGCGGCAGCCGTGGTTTGACGGCGGTCTCATCGAGGCGATCGGGATGGCCGACCGTGAGACCGAAGACCGGGAAGACGTTCGGGGGCAGGCCGAGCTCGGCAGCAACCTCGAGCGGACGGTTGCGAATGGCTCCGACGAACACCGTGCCCAGACCGAGCGATTCGGCAGCCAGCGAAGCGTTCTGGGCCGCGAGAGCGACGTCGATGAAGGACAGCAACGCAGCCTCGACGAAGTCGGCGCCCTCGGCGGTCGCCGAGCCGAGCGCCGTGGTCACCTGACGCGCCCGCGCGAGATCGGCCAGCCAGACCAGCAGTACCGGAGCCTCGACGATGAACTGCTGATCACCGGCAAGCTGCGCAAGCCGGGCCCGCCGCTCGTCGTCCCGAACGGCGACCACACTCCACAACTGAAGATTCCCCGACGTCGGCGCCGACTGCGCCGCCGCGATCAGCGCGGCCAACGTCTGATCGGAAACGGCGTCCGGGCGATAACTGCGCACCGACCGATGAGCCAACTGCTGCTCGAGCACCTCGCTCCACTGAGCCGGTACGTCGAACGACGCCCCGGCTCCGTAGCGCAGCCGATACGACGCCTCGGGGGATATGGTCACGCCACCGATTCTCGTCGATGTCCACCGCTCCACTCGACAATGTCCGCGATGCGGGCCAAGGCTGTCGCCGTGGATGCGAGGTCACTCATCACTAGCACTTTGGGCGACGGTGGCGGTGCGCAGCTTGGCGACGGTCTCGGCGTTCAACGGGCTGCCTGCCAAACGAGCTGCATACAAGGCAGCACCGACCACCGGAGGGAGCATGGGATCGCGCAACTCGACCGGGGCATCGGCGAGTTGCTTCTCGAACGTAGTACGAACCTCGTCGCTGGTGAAGACACCGCCCGACCAGGACACGGGTACTACCTGACCAGGGGCGTAGTCGAGCTGGTCGACCGTGGACATCACCAAGCCGGCCAAGGCCTGCCCGGCCTCGCGGAGGATCGCAGTACAGGTGTCGTCGCCGTCCGCCGCAGCCGCGGAGACCAGTCGCGCCAAGGACGCGATCTTGGCTCGATCGCCCTGCCAGCGATTCAGGACGACGTCGACCAGATCCAGCTCCGCGGCGAGCTGCAGGTGCGCGATCAGGTGTTCGCGCAGCGGGCCTGGAGACAGCCTGCCGTCGGACATCTTCGCGAAGGCGCTCAGCCCGCGGATCGCGATCCAGTACGCCGACCCCTCGTCGTCGAACAGTTCCCCCCAGCCACCGACCCGCAGCCCGCGGCCGTTGTTCTCGCCGTACGCCATAGACCCGGTACCGCCGATGACGTTGACCCCGTCGACGGCACCCAGCGATCCGGCCCAGCCGGCGACCATGTCGTTGTCGCAGCTGTAGCGCTGATGGCCGAGAACGCGACCGGGGATCGCGTTCAGCGTCTCGACGTCGCCGCTGACCTCGCCATAACCGGGGAGCGCGACGAAAGCGTAGGCAAGCTGCTCAGGCGGAACCCCTGCCGAGCCGCAGACGGAGTCGACGCCCTCGCGCAGCACCTCCTCGACCAGGTCGATGCTCTGCC
Organism: Streptomyces sp. SID13031; assembly: GCF_010548305.1. GTDB lineage: Bacteria > Actinomycetota > Actinomycetes > Propionibacteriales > Kribbellaceae > Kribbella. Next base: position 674,977 of record NZ_JAAGLV010000001.1, on the reverse strand, counting down.
CGAGGTAGTAGGAACTGGGCGCCAGCGCGCTGGCGAGCAACTCACCAGCACTGCTCACCAGGGCGAACGCGGTCTTCGTACCCCCGCCGTCAACTCCCAGGAAAACGCCTGGATCACTCGAAAGTAAAGGGGATTCGGACACAATCGCTCCGCCGCTCACGAGCATGCGACCCCGCCTCGGGCCGCGAGCCCTGGCGCCTGACGACCGGACTCCGAGCCACCACAGAGGCCCGCACCGGCTGGGTGCATTTCACCCCAGAACCTCGCCCGGGATAACGCCAAGTAAAGCTATCCCGCTCCGCCCCGTCAAGACAATGCTGCAATAACCTGCACAGATATATGGATTGCCGTGCGCTAACGCGCATCGATCCACCCAAACCTAGTGAATCGATTAAGTACCACACCAGTTGCCTCCAGCAACAATCTCGCTATGCGTGATTGTGCTCACAGAGGGTTACGCGAACTACCGTGAGTGGCAGCCTTTACCTTATTGTGATCTCTCGTGCCTACCGCCCCCGCCCCCTCTGACCTGACCGCCATCGTTCCCCCGCTGCCCGGTGATCGCCTTACGCTGGCCGACTTCTCGGGCCTCGCGACCACGGTCGCCGGCTACCCCTATGTGAAGCTCGTCCTCGACCAGGAGACCTCGACCGTCCACCTGATCGACGGCGCCGAGCGGATGCTGCACGTCCAGTACGTCGCCGAGCGGATCCTCGGCATGACGCGGGCCGAGCTGGCCCGGAATCTGGATGCGTTCAACGACTCCGTCTACCGCGCCGATGACCGGCGCTTCCTGCTCGGGACGCTCGCGCTGCACGACCGTCCGGAGTACGGCGGTCTGTTCGTCTCGCTGGAGACCGTCGAGGTCGACACGATGGGCCCCGACCTGCTGCGCTCCTTCTACCGCACGGTCCGCACCCTCGTCGACGACGCGGTCCCGGTCTTGCTGAAGCCCGCCAACCACCTGCAGGAAAGCTTCCTGCGGGAGTCGGCCGAGCAGCTGCCCCTGATCCTCGCGCACGAGCTGTACTCCACCGCGCCGTACGTCCCGCTCAACCCCGGTACGACGATCGGCCGCCTGCGCGTGTTCGCCGACGAGGCCGCCTACCGAACCACCACCGACCCCGTGCGCTGGCACGACATCCTGGTGATGGAGCGGATGCCCGACGACATCCCGCGGCTGTCCGGGCTGATCAATGCCCGGCACACCACCCCCCTGTCGCACACCAACGTGCTCGCGGCCGGCTGGGGTATCCCGAACGCCATCCAGCAGGGCGCGCTGACCAACCTTGCCGAGCTGGACGGCGACTGGGTCGAGGTGACCGTCGACCAGGCTGCCCCGGAGCTGGCCGTACGAACGGTGTCCCGGCCCGACTCGATCGACGACGGCCCGCCGTGGGCCACCACCCAGGTCGACATCGGCAAGCCCGACCTGGCCGCCGCCCAGATCCTTCCGCTGGAACACCTGAGGTCCACCGACGCCCACCGCTTCGGCACCAAGGCCGCGAATCTCGGCGAGCTGACGGCGGTACTGCGCGACGGATCCCCTTACTGGCTTGGCTTCTACCAGGCGCCGCGGCCGCCGCGACCGCACCTGCTCGAGTACCTCGCCCGTCAGCTCGAGACCACCGGCACGGATGCCGGCGTACTGGACCAGGCGGCCCAGCGGATGGTCACCGAGCACGCGGTCGTGCCGCGCGGTATCGCTCTGCCGTTCGCGTTGCAGCAGCAGTTCCTGGAGTCGTCGCCGGCGATCCAGCAGACCATCGGCAAACTGAAGATGGCCCTCGCCCTCGGCGGCGAGATCGACGGCCTGTGCGCCGAACTCGGCGGCCTGATCCGCGACACCCCGCTGCCGGCCGAGCTGCGCACCCTGATCGAGGACTCGGTACTACGCCACCTCACCGGCGCCGGCCGCGTCGTCGTCCGCAGCTCGTCCAACGCCGAGGACCTGATCGGCTTCTCCGCCGCCGGGATCTACGAGTCGGTCCCCGAGGTCAAGTCGATCGAGGACGTGATCCACGCGATCCAACGGGTCTGGGCCTCCCTCGTCACCACCCGCGGCGTACTGCTCCGCGACGAAGCCGGGATCGGGCTGTCCGACTGCTTCATGGGCGTCGTCATCCAGCAGCAGCTCGACGGCGAGCTCGGTGGCGTCATGGTCACCACCAACCCGCTCGACCGGACCGACTTCCGCTCCGTCCTGCTGAACCTCGCCCGCAACTCGGTCGACGACGTCGTATCCGGTACCCGGGACCCGCTGCAGCACCTCTACAACACGATGGAGGGCGGCAGCCGCACGGTGGCGATGGGCGCCGAACCATCCGACGTGGACGACCAGGCGAAGGCCACCCTCGGCCGGCTCGCCCTGATCGGACGGTTGCTCCAGGCCCATTTCGCGGGTGCCGACGGATCCGTCGACGCTCCCGTTGACGTCGAGTGGCTCGTCGACGGCGACCGGATCGTGCTGCTGCAGTGCCGTCCGTACCAGCTCGCCGCATGAGCAAGGTCTCGACGAGCCCCGACGCGGCGCGGGTGATCCGCCGCTACAACGCCTTCCAGTTGTTCGCCGGACTGCTGTGGTGGTTGCCCGTCTTCTACGTCTTCCAGCGGACCGCCGGTCTGTCGGACCAGGAGATCTTCTCCATCCAGAGCATCTTCTACCTGGCGTTCTGCCTGCTCGACATCCCGACCGGGATGATCGCCGACCGGTTCGACTACCGCCGGTGCTTGCAGGGTGGCGCCGTCATCCTCGTCGTGGCGAACGTGATCCCGGTCTGGCACGCCACCTTCGGCGGGTTCCTCGCCCAGTTCCTGTTGATCGCGTTGGCCCACTCGCTGTTCTCGGGTGCGGGCAGTGCTTATTTATATGAGTACTTGCACCGGACCGGCAACGACACGGCGTACCAGGGCGCCGAGGGATCGGCCCGCGCCTGGACCCTGATCGGCCGGATCGCGTGTCTACCCGCCGCCGGGTTCCTGATGCAGTGGTACGGCCCATCGCCCTACCTGCTGTCCGCGGTGACGTGCGCGATCGCGGCCGTGATCGCACTGGGCTTCCCCGCTCTCCCGAAGACAGCCGAGGACCCGGCGACGGTCGAGCCGGTACTACCCGCGCTCGCCGGTGCGCTGCGGTCGCTGCGCTCGTCGAAGCGGCTGATGCTGCTGATGGCCCAAGGCATCGCGATCTTCACGCTGGTCCGGATCGGGCAGGCCAATCTGTTCCAGCCGATCCTGGAGTCGAAGGACCTCCCGCTGCACTGGTTCGGCGTGCTGATGGCCGCGACGACCGTGTTCGAGGTGGCCGGCGCCGCGCGTTCCAAAGTACTGGCCCGGTTCGGACAGCTCCGGGTGGTGCTGGTGCTGACCGTGCTGATGGCTGTCGCGCTGGCCGCGGTCATCCCGCTAGGCCTGGTCGGCACGATGGCCTGCCTCGCGGTGTTCTCGCTCGCGTCCGGACTCGCGTTCCCCGTGCAGCGCAAGCTGGTCAACCAGGCCATCACCGAACCCGCCCGCCGGGCCACGCTGCTGTCCGTCGAGTCGCTCGCCGACCGCGCCGTCTGCGCGCTCGTCGTCTTCGTGCTGGGCGGATTCCTCGCCCGGGGCGCGATGTCGGGCTTCCTGGTCCTGCTGGCCGCAGCCGTCACCGTGGCGATGATCGCCCTCGCCCTATTCATCATTCGAAGCCGCGACCGCGCGGCCACCAAGGAGAGCGTCGCGTGAAGAAGATCCTCTACGTCTACGTCAAGGGCGGCGCTCCGCTGGAGACCGCGTTCCCCCGGATCGCAGCCTGCGGCGAGCTGCACGTGCTCGCGCTGTCGCCGCTGCCCGAAGCCGGCAAGGAGATCTGGGAGCCGTGCTGCACGAGCATCACCGTGCACCCCGGCGGGTTGACGCCGGGTGAGCCGGTGGTCGAGGCGATCGTCACGCACGCCAGTGAGCTCGGCGCGGACGCGCTGTTCACGCTGTCCGAGTTCGCAGTACTGGCCGTGGCCAACGCTGCGGACCGGCTCGGCCTGGCCGGTGCGGGCCCGGGCATCCGGGTCGCCCGGGACAAGCGACTGATGCGACAGGCCTGGCAGGCCGCGGGGGTGCCGATCCCCCGGTTCCGCCGGGTGGACTCCGCCGCCGACCTACACGGCGCGCTGGCCGCGTTGACCCCGCCGCTGCTGCTCAAGCCGGCCTGGGGCGCCGGTTCCGTGGCCCAGCTCGTACTGACCTCGCAGGACCAGGTCGCTGACGCCTGGTCGGAGATCGAGCAGGCGCTGGAGCGGGGCGGCCAGGTCGGCATGAACGAGCTGTACGAGCAGAACACCGATGCCGACCGGCTGGTCGAAGAGATCATGGACGGCACCACCGAGGGCTGGTACCCGGAGCCCGGCTACGGCGACTACCTGAGCGTCGAGGGCATCGTTGCCAAGGGCAAGTACCACGCCCTGGCGATCACCGCCAAGCTGCCGACCGTACCGCCGTACATCGAGGTCGCCAGTACGTCGCCCTGCGTCCTGCCCGAGGAGCTGCAGCGGCGGATCGAGGAGGTCTCCCGGCGTGCGGTCGACGCCCTCGGGCTGGACACCTGCGGCACCCACACGGAGCTCAAGCTGCGCGCGGACGGCGAGCTCGTGGTGATCGAGGTAGGAGCCCGCTTCGGCGGCCTGCTGACCACCCGGCAGGTCGAGGTCGTCTTCGACCTGGACCCGATCGGCATGCTGATCCGCGAGCAACTCGGCGAGCAGGTCGACTACCCGCCGGCCATGCTGGTGGACGGCGGGCGCGCCGCTGCTTCCGTCGCCGTGGTGCCCGCCGACTCCGCCGGTACCCCGTGGCAGACCCAGCCGCTGTGGCACCCCGAGAAGGTGGACTGGTCGACCCTGCTCTCCCCCAGCAGCACCGTCGAGCCCGTGCCCGCCTTCATGCTGCCCGCCGGGACTCGGGTCCCCGAGTTCGACCCGTCGGGCGGATCCCGCAACTGGCTGGGTGTCTTCCTGCTGACCGCCGCGGATGCGCCGACGCTCCTCCGCGACTGCCGCGCCGTCCTCGACGGGTTGGAAGCTGCCCTACCCAGCTAGAAACGGCACCAGCACGCGCCACACCGGAAGGTAGGCGGGGCGGTCCGGCTGACCGATCAGATACCCGGTCAGCCCCGACTGCTCCGCCACCGTGATCTCACCGGGCGTCTCACCTTCGTAGAACGACCGGCACGGCGCCGCCGAGTCCCGGCCACGCTCGAACAACGCGGGTGCCGGCTTGGACTCGGCCTTGGTCCGCGGGGTCAGGATCCGGTCGCCGAACCACTCCCACGGGAACGGCTGGGACTCGGACCAGGTCGAGTTGACGAAGGCCTTGGTCGCGGCGGCGCGCTCGGCGTCGGTCGCACCCCACTCCGGCGGCACATTGGTGATCAGGCCGATCGGCACGCCAACGCTCCGCAGCAGCCACAAGTGGCGCAATGCGCCGGGCATCCAGGTGGTCTTCCCAGGCACTCTGGTGTCCACCAGGGTGTTGCCGAGGTCGAACCAGACCACGGAGCAAGTCGGCCGGTGCTGAGCGGCCGGGGCCACCGGAGCGGCTGCTGCCAGACTCGCGGGTCCGATGAGGACGGTTGCCGCGAAAAGAGCCATGACCAGCCGGGCGATGGGTTTCACTATGCCTCCGTAACCGGGACCGGGCGTCCCGCAGCCCCCGATCTCAGCGCAAATCCGGCCCGAACGCCAGGCTTTCGTCAGGAATCAGCAGTGATCGAGGCAGCGCGCGCCTCGACAGGCGACCCCGGCGCTGATGCGCCGGGGTCGCTTGCTGGTCGGAGTCAGAGAGCGGACAGCAGACCCATGCGGTCGGCCAGTCCGCGTAGTTCTCGCCCGCCAGCGTCGCGGCGTGCGCGGAGCACCATCTCGCTCACGATCTCACGCGCCCAGACGCTGTGGCGGGTCCTGGTTGCGCCCAGCTTCTCGGCTTGGCGCAACAGGTGGGTGACATCGTCGTCTCGTCCCCTGAGTCCGTGCAGGGCTCGTGCGTGGTCGATCAGGAAGCGGATGCGACGTCCCGTCGTGGGGATGTCCGAGGGGCGTACAAGGGCAGCGATCTCGGCGGCCTTGATGTGGTCGCCAGCCTCAAGCGCGATCGCAGGGATCACCTACTCCGGAGCCAGCACGCGCTCTCCGAGGCCGAGTTCGACGACCTGATGGCCCGCTGCCCGCAGGAGCACCGCTGGGCATTCGGTCCTTATCTGCGCGGTGAGCGGGACCTCGCAGGTGATCTGATCGAGGATCCGGAGTGAGCCGCCGACGGGTCCGAGTCTGGTTCGGAGCGTGTCCGATCGCGGACTTCACCGGCAGCGATGACAGGGCCGGGCGCTACGAGGCGTTGATGCGGCAGCGGTTTCCATCCCTGCGGGTGACCAACGAGCCGGTACGGGCGGCGCTGGCGAAGCGATGACCGAACCGGACCGGTGGAAGGTGCAGCTCTGGCTCGGCGACATGCTGATCGAAGAGCACGTAGCGCCGACCGAACTGGCCCAGCGGTACGCCGACGTGATCCGGCTACGCATCAAGGGACTGCCCGGACGTGAACTGCGTTGCGAGCGGCTCAGTGAGAACGAACTGGCCTACCCGCCTCAACGTCCGTACGACCCCCGCGACTAGTTCGCGGACCTGATCCGACGGAACCGGCATCCAGCCTCTGGAGCGGAGTGATTGCCGCCCGGTGCCGGTTCCGTCACCCCAAGCTGGAGCCTTCGGTTTCCCGAGGCTGAAGGCTCCTTCAAAGACCAGCGGGCGGGCGTACGGCGAGCGAGGACGGCCGCCCGCCCGCTGTTCCAATGACCACCATGCCAGTGAGGAGACGCCGATGTCCGCCGTCACGCAGTTGAAGGAACAGCTACATCACTCCAGCCAGATGGTTTCGAAGCTGGAGCTCTCGTGGATGTGGATGGCCTCGTAGCCCTCCGGCCCGGTGGAGAACTTGTGCGGAGTCTCCGCCGGCACGACCAGGATCTGCCCGGCCCTGCCGACGAGCTGCTCGTCACCGACGGTGAAGGTCGCCGAGCCGCGCCGGATGATGAAGGTCTCCGGGTAGTGGTGCAGGTGAAGGCGAGGACCGACGCCCGCCTGGCTGGTGGACTCGAGGATCAGCGAGATGCCCGCGCCACCGGGCAGCTCCTGGTAGTCCTCGGTCCAGTCCTCGCCATCGTCCCTGCCGTCGGCTCGATTGATCACCACGGCGCTGGATTTCGTCAGCTCGCTCATGGCGATCAGTCTCCACCCGCGCCGGGCCGCTAAGTGCTAGTTGATGACCTTGACGATCTTTCCTGTCTTGTCATAGGCCGTGAGCTTGGTGGCGAACTTGCCCACGCCCGGGGTCAGCCAGGAGACGGCGAACCAACCGTCCTTGACCGGCACCGTATGGGTCGCGCCCGGGCTCAGTTGCAGCACGACCTTGGTCGCCTTCGAGGACACTCGACCCCAGCCGGTGAAGTGGTAGTCGTTCGTACAAGGTGTTCCGGGGCAGAAACCGCCGCCACCACCGCCCCCGGCATACAGGTCCGCGTGCTGGGAACCCTTGGCGGGAGCGAGGACTGGCTCGTTCGGATCGAGCGAGCCCAGCGTCAGGAACTGGAAGTCACCGACCTCCGTCCACTCCTCCTTCGACCCGAGCTGACAGGCGACCGCCTTCCGCCCCGAGGGGGAGACCGCGACCAGGGACGTGGTGGCGAGACGCTTCGACTGGTCGACTGCCATCAACTGCCAGCCGGTCAGGTCCACCCACGTCTCCACCGAACAGTTCCGCAACTGACCGGCGGCAGTGGTCGGCAGCGGATCCTTCGCCGCGGCCGCGACCAGCGCGGCCGTCGGCTTGTCTCCGCCGGGAATCGTGCACACCGCGTACTTCTCGCCGATCGCGGTCTTGTACATCGCCACCTGCCCCGACTTGGGGTGGTCGCCTTCCCCTTGCAGCGGTCGCTTCTCCTTGGGGTACCGCAGCGCGCAGCGGCGCGCGGCCTCCGCCTTCGTTATCGTCTGACCGGCGCCGGCCTCACCGCTCGGAACACCGGGCACCGGCTCAAACAGCGAGCTCTGCCCGGGGTGGCCGGCGACTCCTACCTGGTTTCCCTCGCCGCCGAGGTTGGGAAGCACTGAAGCGGCGAGCGCGACCACGGCAACACCTGCTACCGCGCCACCCGCGGTGAGCAGCTTGCGGCGCCGTCTTCCCCGCCGGCCCCGCTGAACCAGTGCCCCCGAGTCGAACGCATCCAGCTCCTCGGCCTCGGCCAGGCGGTGCAGTTCTGCGCCGACCTCACGTACGTCGTCCATCTCGTTCTCCTTCACTGCGCCCGGCTCGTTCGCCGCGTCTTGTCGATGGCCTGCCGGAGAGTGTCGAGACCTCGTGCCGCCTGGCTCTTCACCGTGCCTGCAGAGCACCCGAGGATCTCCGCCGTCTGCTCGACGGACAGATCCTCGTAGTACCTCAGGACCACACAGGCACGTTGTCGTGGCGCCAGGCCGCGAAGGGCATCGAGTACTTCGTCGCGCTCGGCATGCCCGCTGACGAAGTCGTGCCGGTCGACCCGGTCCGGCAGTTCGGCGATCGAGACCTCCCGTCGCCACGGCCGGCGGCCCCCGTCGTACGCCGCGTTGACCACCATCCGGCGGACGTACGCGAACGGATTCGCCACTCGCTGCACCTTCGGCCAAGACAGATACAGCTTGTACAACGCGTCTTGGACGATGTCGTCCGCCCGATGCCGATCCCCGCATACCAGGAACGCCGTCCGCCGCAGCGACGCACTCGTCGCCTCGACGAACTCCACATACTCCCGGTCCCGCTCAGCCATACCGCCTCCGACTCTCTCCATGTCCCCCTCAAGACGGAAGCCCCGACCGGTCCGGTTGCATCCAGGACGCTCCGGGCGCGGATTGGTTGCAGTGGGGTTCGACACAGGGGTGGGTCTCAACCGGGGTGGGGTGCCGAGGCGTCTCAGCTTCCATACGGGCTGAATCGGCCCGGCATCGGGGTGGGTCTGGAAATTCTGGGGGAATTTTCATGAGTACAGCAGGGGTTTTGTCGCGTCCGGTCGAAACGGTACCGGAGGAGGTCGTCCTACCGGCAGTGCTGCCGTGGCGGCGGCGGATCATGAAGCATCCACGGCTGATGCAGAGCCATCGGCTGGCCTTGTACGTCCTGCTGAGCAACGGGGTGGTGTTCGCTTGGGGGCTGGGCAATCACTGGTGGGCCGAGGTCACCAACGTCGCGCTGATCGCCCAGGTGAACTTCGCGCTGGGGATTCTCATCCGCCAGCAGTTCTTCGTGAACGCACTTTCCCGCGTGGTGATGCAGGTGCCCAAATCGTGGCCGCTGCGGCTGCGATGGGCCTTGGCGAAGGGATATCACCTGGGCGGATTGCACGTCGGCGGCGCCGTCTGCGGGACGTTGTGGTTCCTGGGCCTGACCGTCGTCGCCATCGGGCAAGTAGGCCTCGGGCTGCAGTCCGTGTACTACGGACAGTCGCTCCTCCTGCTGGCGATCGTGATGACCTCGCGGCCAAGCTTCCGTACCAAGCACCACGACCTGTTCGAGCGCGTTCACCGGTTCGGCGGATGGGGGCTCTCGGCCCTCTTCTGGATCGGCGCAGTGCTGCTCGTGTCCGAGCGACGCGGCGCCGAGTCGTTGCCGGCAGCAATCGCCGGTACGCCGACAGTGTGGGTGCTCGCCTTGACGACGATCAGCTCGCTGGTGCCGTGGATGTTGCTGCGCCGGATCCCGATCGAGGTCACCAGCCCGTCATCCCACGTCGCGCTGGTCAAGGCCAGGCAGAGCCGGCCGATGGCCGGGTCGACCCGGTCGATCTCGCGGCACCCGCTGAAGCAGTGGCACAGCTTCGCGGTGATCCCGACGCCGGGCGCGCCAGGTTTCCGGATGGCGATCTCCCGGGCCGGCGACTGGACCAGCGAGTTCATCGACAATCCCCCGACGCACGTCTGGGTGCGGGGCGTCGCGACTGCCGGGATGGCCAACTACGGCACGGTCTTCAACCGGGTCGTCTACGTGGTGACCGGCAGCGGCATCGGGCCCGTACTGGCGCACATCCTCGCGTCCCGGGTGCCAAGCAAGCTGGTGTGGGTGACTCGTGACCCGGTGAAGACCTACGGGCAGGAAATCGTCGACGAGATCGTCGCCGCCCAGCCCGACGCCCTGATCTGGGACACCGACCAGCACGGCAAACCCGACATGGTGAAGCTGACCTACTCGGCGTACGAGTCCTCTGCCGCCGAGGCCGTCATCTGTGTGTCGAACAAGAAGCTGACCTGGTCGGTCGTGCACGGAATGGAGCGATTGGGCATCCCGGCCTTGGGGCCGATCTGGGATTCCTGAGGTCAGCGCAACGCGGCCGCGAACAGCGGGACGACCTTGTCCAGCGCGTAGCCGATGGACAGGATCGAGTCGGTCGCGAAGGCGCTGCTCAGCGTCTTGTCGGTGAAGACCACCACGTGTCCGGCCTTCACCGACGGGACCGCCTTGAACAGCGGATCGTCGCTGATCTTCGCCGCGTCGACCCCGATCGGAGCCATCACCGTCAGGTCGGCGTCCAGCAGGTCGAGCTTCTCCTGCGACACCTTGATCGCGAACCCCTCGGTCGCCAGCGCCTCCACCTTGGGGTTGTTCTCGAACCCCAGCCGCTGCACGAAATCGACCCGCCCGGTACCGCTCACATACGCGCCGTACCCCTCGCTCGTCCGCGATCCGAGCGTGATCGTCTTGCCGGCGAACTCAGGATGCTGAGCAACCGTCTGGCTGACCTTCGCCTTGGTCGCGGCGATCAGCTGGCGCCCCTGATCCACCCGCCCGAGCGCCGCGGCGACCAGCTCGGTCTGCTTCTCCCAGGACACCTTGTACGCATCGCCGCCGGTCGGTACGCCGACGGTCGGCGCGATCGCCTTCAACGTGTCGTACCGCGTCTGGTCCCCGCTCGACTTGGTGTCCAGGATCAGATCGGGCTTCAACGCCGCGATCTTCTCGAACTCCGGCTCCAGCGTGCCGATCTTCTGCGGCGCCTGCTTGTACCGGCCGGTGGCCCACGGCCCGACCCCCTCGCCACCGAAGGCGAGCCAGTCGCTCGCGCCGACCGGCTCGACCCCGAGCGCCAACACCGTCTCGGCATCGCCCCACCCCAGGGCCACCACCCGCTTCGGCTCGGCCGGGATCGAGATCTCCCCGAACTTGGTCGACACCTTGGCGAAGGCGACCGCGGTGTCGTCCTTCTCGCTCCCACCCCCACATCCGGCCAAGGCGACCATCACGGCCACCACCAGAGCTGACGAACGGATCAGAGGATGAAGTCGCATGAACTAAGGCTAGCCTGCCCTAACTTCAGCGAGTTAATCAGGTGAGCCCGAAAGGGCAGCCCGTAGGTACCGGCCAGTGACGCTTTCGGGGAAGTCTGGGAGGAGCGCCGGGCTGGTGGCGGCGACCACGCGGCCGCCGTCGGCACCGGCACCCGGGCCCAGGTCGACGACATAGTCGGCGTTGGCGATCATGTCGAGGTCGTGCTCGATCACGATGACCGTCGCGCCCGCGTCGATGAGGCGATCGAAGACACTCAGCAGGACCCGGATGTCGGCCGGGTGCAGGCCGACGCTCGGCTCGTCGAAGATGAACAGCGTGCCCTGCTGGCGCTTCTCGAGGTCCGCGACCAGCTTGAGGCGTTGCGCCTCGCCCCCGGACAGCGCAGGTGTCGCCTCACCGAGAAGGAGGTAGCCGAGCCCGACCTCGTCGAGCGTCCGCAGCCGCGCCTGCATCTTGCGCAGGCCGGTGAACTTCGTCCGAGCCTGCTCGACGGTCAAGGTGAGAGCGGCGGCCATGCTCAAGCCATCGAGGGTCACGGCCTCCGCATCCGGGCTGTACCGGCTGCCTTCGCACAGCGGGCAAGGGATCTCCACATCGGGGAGAAACTGCACGTCCAGTGAGACCTGCCCGGTTCCATCGCACTGCGGGCAGCGCAGACTTCCCGTGTTGTACGAGAAATCGGCCGCCTTCAGCCCGCGGGCTGCCGCCTCCTCGGTACCGGCGAAGGCTCGCCGGAGTTCGTCGAGGACACCGCTGTACGTCGCCACGGTCGACCGTACGTTCCGGCCGATCGGAACGGCATCAACGATGACGGTCCGCTCGATCCCGCCGGCATCCAGCTGACGTACGTGCTTGGGTCTATTGCCTTGCGCAACCAAAGCCGCGGCGAGGCTGTCCAGTATGAGGGTGGTCTTCCCCGACCCGGACACCCCGGTCACGGCCGTGAGCCGCCGTAGCGGGAACTCGGCCTCGAGGGCCTGCAGAGTGAAGCGCGGGCCGGTCTCGATCCGGATCCGGCCGTGCCTGAAGATATCGTCCACCGGCACGCGCGGGCGGACGACCGACGGCTCCCGGCCACTGAGGAAGCCGCCGATCAGCGAGTCAGGCGTCGACTCGAGGTCCGAGACGGTGCCGGTGGCAACGATCTGGCCGCCGTGCGAACCGGCGCCCGGGCCGATCTCGATGAGCCAGTCCGCATGCCGTAGTACGCGGACGTCGTGATCGACGAGCACCACGGAGTTGCCCGTCTCGACCAGGCGGCGCGCGACGTCCATCAGCGCGTCGATGTTGCTCGGGTGCAGCCCGATGGACGGCTCGTCGAGGACGTACAGGAGACCCGTCGCGCTGCTCCGCAGGGTCCGGCTGAGCTGCACACGCTGCAACTCACCCGTCGACAGGGTGCGCGAGGCCCGGCCGAGCGACAGATAGCCGAGTCCGAGCCCGAGCAGGTGCTCAGCCGTCGTCGTGAACGCCTCCACGATCCGCGCGGCCATCAAGCTGAGCTCCGCCGGTGCGCTCGACGGCAACTTCCGGACGAAGTCAGTGGTGCGGTCGAGGCTCCAGGTCGAGATCACGTCGAGCGTGACGCCGTTCAGCCGCACCGATCGCGCCCGCTCGTTCAGCCGGGAGCCGCCGCAGGCCGGGCACTCGGCGACGTGGACGAAGCGGTCGAGCCGGGCCACCGCCTTCTCGCTCTGCGCGTTGCCGAGCGCGTCCTCGATCACCCGATTGGCGTTGCGATAGGTCGCGTTGAGCTCGAAGGCGTTGCCTTTCTTGCTCGCGACAACGACCGTCCGCTTCGTCTCCGGACCGTTGAACACGATCTCGCGTTCGGCCGGCGTCAGGTCCTCGAACGGCACGTCGGTCCGCACGTCCAGCAGGGCGACCACCTGTGGCAGAAGGCCCGCGCCGAACGATCCCCAGGACGCCACCGCACCTTCGTCGATCGTGAGCGACTCGTCCGGTACGAGCGTCTGCTGGTCGATCTGCCGCGTCTCACCGGTGCCCGCGCAGGTCTCGCAGGCGCCGTCGCTGTTGAAGGCGAACGACTCCGCCCCGGGCACGGCGAACCGCTCTCCGCAGGTAGGGCAGGTGAGATGCGCTGTCGAGGCGATCTCGAGCGTCGGCGAGACACGATGCCCATTGGGACACAGGTGCTCCCCCAGCCGCGAGTACATCAGCCGCAGCGAGTTGAGCAGCTCCGTCGCCGTGCCGAACGTGCTGCGAACCCCCGGTACTGCGGGTCGCTGGTGCAGCGCGATCGCAGCCGGTACGCCGTCCACGGCATCCACATCCGCCCGAGCAGCCTGCGACAGGCGCCGACGCGTGTATGCCGAGAGCGCCTCCAGGTACCGCCGCGAGCCCTCCGCGTAGAGCACACCGAGCGCAAGCGACGACTTCCCCGACCCGGACACCCCGGTCAACCCCACGAGCTGCCGCAGCGGCACGTCGACATCAACATTCTTCAGGTTGTGAACCCGGGCACCCCGTACCGCGACCTGCTCACCCCAATGCATACGGTCATCATAGTGACCGCTTGTCACCGCTCGGCCGCAGGAGGGGTGCCGTCGCCGAAAGGTTTGCCGCCCAGTGCCTCGCGGCCGTGCGGGGTGACCCAGCCCGACAAGTCCGGCCCCTTGGGGATGATCTGGGTCGGGTTGATGCCGGTGTGCACTACGTAGTAGTGCTCTTTGATCTGGGCGAAGTCGACGGTGTCGCCGAAGCCCGGGGTCTGGAACAGGTCCCGGGCATACGCCCACAGCACCGGCAGCTCGGTGAGCTTGTTGCGGTTGCACTTGAAGTGCCCGTGGTAGACGGCGTCGAAGCGCGCCAGCGTCGTGAACAGCCGGACGTCGGCCTCGGTGATCGTCTCGCCCACCAGGTACCGCCGGTCACGCAACCGGTCGGACACCCAGTCGAGCGTGATGAACAGGCGGTCGTACGCCGCTTCGTAGGCCTCCTGCGAGCCGGCGAAACCACAGCGGTACACACCGTTGTTGATCTCGGTATAGATGCGCTTGGCAACCTCATCGATCTCCGCTCGCAACGGCTCCGGATACAGCTGCGGCGCTCCCTCCCGGTGGTACTCCGTCCACTCGGTCGACAAGTCCAGCGTCAACTGCGCGAAGTCGTTGGTCACCACGGCACCGGTCGGTACGTCGACGATCGCCGGCACCGTGATGCCCTTCGGGTACTTCGGGTCGCGCTTGAAGTACGCGTCCTGGAGCCGCGGGATCCGCAGTACCGGGTCGAGGCCACCCGGGTCGAGGTCGAACGTCCAGCTGCGCTCGTCATGCGTCGGCCCGCAGTAGCCGATCGACAGCACGTCCTCCAGCCCGAGCAACCGCCGGACGATGATCGCCCGGTTCGCCCACGGACAGGCCCGCGCGACCACGAGCCGGTACCGCCCGGGCTCGACCGGATAGCCGTCCCGGCCGTCAGCCGTGATCCGGGTGGAGATGTAGTCGCTGTCCCGGTTGTACTCACCAGAGGTATTCGCAGAAGAAGCCACGACCCAAGGGTGCCATGATCTAGGGTTGAAAGTGATGTCACTTTCATCGGCGCTAAGGATGAAGCCATGGCTATGACGAAGTCGGACCGGACTGCCGAGGAGTTCAAGGCGGCGGCCCGGCGGGTCTTCGCCCGCCAGGGCTATGCGGCGACCAAGATCGTCGACATCACCGAGGAGGCCGGTCGGGCGACCGGTGGCATCTACCGGTACTTCCCCTCCAAGGCTGCCGTCCTGAAGGCGCTCGCCGACGAGTTCCTGCAGGCGCGGCACGACCGGGTCGCGCACGCGTCCGGCCACGAACACACGATGGCCACCGAGCAGGATGTGCGCGAGCACGTACAGGCTTATTGCCGGTCCTATCGCGAGTACCTGCCCGAGATGGTCGCGATCTTCGACGCCGCCGTCTCCGACCCCGAGTTCGCCGAGATCCACGGCCGGGTCAGGGCCAACGACGTCGCCATCTGGCGCGCCCACATCAAGGAGCTCCGGACCCAGCTCGGCAAACCGGTCGCCGAGTCCGCCGCCTTGGCCCAGATGGTGGTGGGCCTGCTGGAGAACCACTGCTACACCACGGCGCACCTGAGCGCGGCCGGATCCCGCCGCAACCTGAACACCCTCGTCGGGTTCGTCTACGGCGGGATCACGGCCTGAGCTCTACTGGGTGTAGTCGATCCAGGTCCCCGACGCCGGCTGCTGCCCGACTCCGGGCCGGCTGTAGTCGCAAACACCCGAAGGGAAGGCCTGGCGCAGCTTCGCCAGGTCTACCGGTGAGAAGACCACCCCGTACTCACGTGGGTTCGGTGCCCTCAGGGAACACTTCAGCTTCGACATCCCCACGTCCGACCCTGCCGCGATCCTCGGGTTCGCCGCCACCGGGTAGGCCGCGCCGCACTTGCCCGCAGGCGGGTAGACCAGCTTCTCCTGGATCCGTTGCGTGGCGGACAGGTAGCAGCCGTCGCTCAGAACCGCGGGCTTGTTGGCGATCACTTTCTCCTGCGCACTGCGCTGCGAGGTGTCAGCCGTGATCGCGGCCAGCCACCGATCCATGGCAGCCAGCTCGTACTGCGCGGCCGCGCCGGCCTGGGCCGGATCCAGCGACGACATGATGATCACCTGGTTCGCCGCCGTACCGTTTGCCTTGAGCAACCGATCCCGGGTGACGAAGGACTGCTCCGTCGTATGGATGTCGATGCCGAACCCGGCCCGGTCCGCGTAGGTGCGCTGGTCGATGATCGGCGTCGACCGGAGCCCCAGCCCACCGCGGGCCAGCAGATTGTCGCGATAGGCGATCCCGAGCGCCACCGGGTCCGCCACTGACCGCTGGTCGACCAGCCGGCCGGCCTCGTCCACGCCGCCGACCTTCGCGTTGAGATCCGCGAACTGAGCAGCCGAGATCACCCCCGACCGCAAAGCCTGCAGTCCGTACTGGACGCCGACATTGTCCCGAGTACTCCGCACCAACCCGGTCTCCGGATCGCGACCGAGCTGGTTGACCCACTGCTCGGACCCCATGCACCTGATGCCCGTCGGGTTCAGGACCGGATCCCAGAACGCCGTCGGCGGGATCGGCGCGCCCGGCCTCCGGTCACAGCTCCCGGTCGGCGTCATCTTGGGCCCGAAGCCCGCCTGCCACGACGTACAAGGACTGCTGCTGACGAAGCCGGTGATCGCGGTCTTCTGTACTTCGGTGAGCGAACTGGTCGCGAAGTACCGGTTGAGCGCGCTGCAGTCGGCCGCCGAGGTGAAGGCCGTGAGCATGTCCGGGAAGGACACCCCCGGGATGATGCCGTCGAGGATTCCCGGATACCCGTCCGCGATGTCGTGCTGGTTGACGCTGCCGCCCGAGCCACCCCAGCCGATCGTGTACCGCACCGGACCGTAGGTCTCGGTGAAGTGCTCCTTGACCATCATCGCGGCCTCAGCGGAGATGACGATGCTGCAGTTCGTCTCCGGCACGTTCAGCGTGGACGACGCGACCGCGTACCCCTGGGACAGGAACAGGTCGTTGACGACATTGCCCGTCTGGCTCCCCTGGTGGTACCCGGCGTTGCATCCGCCGCCGAAGGTGTAGACGAGCTTCCGGTTCCAGTTCTGCTGGGACCGTACCGGTGAGGGCTCGGTACCGTCGTACAGCGCGGCGAACTGGTAGACAGCGCGATCGATCGTGCCGGTCTCCAGCCGGACGATGTACGGCACCGAGCGCCCATCGAGAGTGGTCGTCGCGAGATCGACCGGTCGGCCGGCTGGATCCGCCAGAGGCAGGAAGGCTCCCGCCTTGGTCCGGTACAGGTAGGACACCTTCGTCGGCGCCTCGCACAACGGCTGCGACGCCGGTGCCAGCCCGAACGCGGTCGTCTCACAGTAGAACGGGACCTGCTGCGGGCCGGCGAACACCGGACCGGACAGCGGATGGGACGTCACCCGCACCGACGCGTCCCCGGCGGTGAGCACGTTCGCCCCGGTGCGCAACCCGGTCACCAGGCCGAGCAGCGACTTGTCCGGCTGAACGGCGAAGCTCGCCGTGACGTCAGTCCCGTTGAGCCGGACCTTCCCCGCCCGGCTGACCCTGACCAGCACGTCAGCACCGCTGACGTACTCGGGTTTGGTGTTCGACACGACGCTGATGGCCACCGGGGCCGACGACATCGCCGCCGACGCCGGCAGCCCGACGGCCACCAGCAAGGTGGCCAGCCCGGCCGCCCGCAGTACGGACAATAATGAATTTGACCTCATTTTCACGTACCTTAGGCAGACCCGAGTATGCGCACAATCCTCTCCAGATGGAGATACCGTGCCTGTGATCCTGTGTGCGAGAGTGACAAGGTGAGTACCGAGCGTGCTGCTGACCAGGTGGCCGAGCGGCTCACTGCGCTCGACGAGCTACTGCGTCAGCGCGACGGCCTGCTGACCGTGATGGACCGGGTGGTGGCGCTGCAGGGCACCGCGCGCCTCATCCGGGTCTCGGCGGGAGCCGACTCCGGCTTCGTCGCCGATCTGGAAGCGCCGGACCAGGCCGTCGTCCGGTGGATGTCTGGCACCCGGACCAATCAGCTGCAGAATCTCGTCGTCCCGGTCGGTCAGGGCATCGGCGGGCGGGTCCTTGCGCTGGGGACGGCCGTCCGGGTCGACGACTACATCAGCTCGGCGTCCATCACGCACCACTTCGACGCCCAGGTCCGCAACGAAGGCATCGGCGGGATGCTCGCCGTGCCGATCATCGGCGCTGACGGCCGGACGATCGCCCTCGCCTACGCGGCGATGCGGACCGCCGGGTCGTTCGGCGACACCGCCGTCGGCAAGATGCAGGAGATCGCCGATCAAGCCTCGACGGCGTTGCGGATCGCCGACGTGGCCGAGGCCGGCAAGGTCGACGCGATCGCCGCGGAACGGCTGCGGGTGCAGAGTGCCCTGCACGACTCGGTCGGCGCCTTGCTGTTCATGATCGGCGTCCAGGTGCGTGATCTCCACCAATCGGTGCAGGACAACCCCACTCTGGTCGACCGGTTGCGCCGGCTGGAGTCCGACGTCTCCGCCGCGTCGGCCGCGCTGCGGGAGTCGTTGCTGGTGATGGCCGACACCACCCCGGAGCGCGCTCTCCCGGTCGAGATCGCCGAGTACACCCGTTCGTTCGAGGCGCGGACCGGCGTACCGGCGCGCTTCGTCCAGCTCGCCACCGTGGCACCACTGGACGCCGAACGCACCGCGTTGCTGGTCGCCGTCGTCCGCGAAGGCCTGCTGAACGTCGAGAAGCACGCCGACCCACAGTCGGTGATCGTGAGCCTGGGCGCCGCCGACGACGGCGGCATCCACGTGGTCGTCGCCGACGACAGCACCGCGGAGGTCGAGAGCAGTCCGAGCAGCGGGCTCGGCGTCCGGTCGCTGGCCGAGCGGGCGATCCGATTGGGAGGCGACGTGAGCCTGGTCCGCGACGAGGACGGCGGCTGCACGCTGCGCTGCTGGTTGCCGCGATGATGTCGACCGTGTTCGTGGTGGACGATCACCCGGTCGTCCGCGACGGCGTGACCCTGCTGCTGCGATCGGACCCGACGCTGACCGTCATCGGCTCGGCCGAGTCCGGCCAGGCGGCGGTCGGCCAGATCGCCCAGCTGCGCCCCGATCTCATCCTGCTCGATCTGCGGTTACCGGACATGCTGGCCCCCGAGGTGATCTGCGAGCTGCGCAAGGTGCACCCGGCCGGCAAGATCGTCGTGTTCACCGCGCACGCCGACCACCACGGCATCACCGCCTCCCTCGACGCCGGCGCCAACGGGGCCCTGGTCAAGGATGTCGCCGGCACCGACCTGTCAGCGGCCCTGCGACAGGTACTGCGCGGCGAACGCGTCATCGACCCGCGGATCGAGCCACACCACATCGAACGCTCGGACGCCCTGGCCCGCAGTGGCCTGACCCGGCGGGAGTACGAAGTGATCCGGTACGCCGCCCAGGGCCGGACCAATCCCGAGATCGCCGAGTCCACCGGACTGACCCGCAACACGGTGAAGACCTATCTCCAGTCCGCGTTGCACAAACTGGGCGCGCGCAACCGGGTCGAGGCGATCGTCAAGGCAAGCGAGGCCGGGTTGTTATAGCCCACCTCTCCAGATGGGGGTGTGGGGCCGACGGGTCAAACTCGCAGACTGTCCGCCACCGGCGAAGCGGCCGGAGATGCGGAGGACCCGTCAGTGCTGACCATCCGGAAGCTGCGTGTGCGCTACGGCCGTTCGATGAACGCCTTGCACGGTGTCGATCTCGACGTCCCCGACGACGGTGTCCTGGCCGTCCTGGGTGCCAACGGCGCGGGAAAGTCCACCCTGCTCCGAGCCATCTCCGGAACGCTCCGGCTGCACCGCGGCCTGGTGACCGCGGGGACGATCCAGTACGGCGAGACCCGGCTCGACCGGCTCGATGCCGCCCAGATCGTCCGGCACGGCGTCGTCGGCGTACCGGAAGGGCGGCAGATCTTCGCCCGGATGACGGTGGCCGAGAACCTGCGGGCCGGTGGCATCGCGGTCAAGTCGGCCGCTGACCGAGCAGCCGCTCGCCGGCGGGTGGACGCCCTCTTTCCCTTGCTCACCGAACGCGCGAACCAGCGGGCCGGCCTGCTGTCCGGCGGGGAGCAGCAGATGCTCGCCATCGGCCGCGCGCTGATGGCCGGGCCGAAACTCCTACTGCTCGACGAACCGTCACTGGGCTTGGCACCGAAGCTGGTGGAGCGGATCGGCGAGGCCATCCGCGAGATCCACGCCCAGGGCACGGCCGTCGTCCTCGTCGAGCAGAACGCCGCGATGGCACTCGAGGTGGCCGACCAGGCCGTCGTGCTCGCAGTCGGCTCGGTCGCCCTGTCCGGAGCTGCGGCCGACGTCGCGGACGGCGTACACCAGCACTATCTCGGTGCTCCCGCGCAGGAGCACAAATCCCTGGCCAGGTGGTCTTGAT
The DNA here is from genome assembly GCF_010548305.1 of Streptomyces sp. SID13031. GTDB lineage: Bacteria > Actinomycetota > Actinomycetes > Propionibacteriales > Kribbellaceae > Kribbella. The sequence goes on along the minus strand of NZ_JAAGLV010000001.1, from coordinate 654,690 downwards.
GACCTCGCTGGTTGTGGATCAGGTCACCCTGCGCTTCGGTGGACTGCACGCGCTCGACGACGTCTCGTTCACCGTGGCGCCCGGTTCGCTGCATGCGCTGATCGGTCCGAACGGCGCCGGGAAGTCCAGCTGTTTCAACGTCATCAGCGGCCTGTACCGACCGGCGTCCGGCAACGTGAGGCTGGGCGAGCATGACCTGCTGCGGCTCCGTCCGCATCGAGTGGCCAGGCTCGGCGTCGGGCGGGCGTTCCAGAACACTGCCCTGTCCGCGCACTCCACCGTCCTCGACAACGTGATGCTCGGCCGGTACACGCTCACCCGTGGCGGTTTCATCGCCTGCGGGCTCCGGCTGACCCGCCGCGAGGAACGACGGCACGCCCTGCGTGCCCAGGAGATCTGCGACTTCCTCGGCATCGGAGCGACTGTCGATCAACCGCTCGGCGCCTTGCCGTACGGCGTCGCGAAGAAGGTCGACATCGCCCGCGCCCTGGCCCTGGAGCCGAAACTGCTCCTGCTCGATGAGCCGGCCGCGGGGCTGAACACCGAGGAGACGGCCGAGCTGGCCGCGACGATCGGGCAGATCCGGTCCGATCTCGGGATCGCCGTCCTGCTCGTCGAGCACGACATGGACCTGGTGATGGGGATCGCCGACCAGGTCACGGTGCTCGACTTCGGCCGGGTGATCGCCGACGGTACGCCGGCCGAAGTACAGACGAATCCCGACGTGATCAAGGCCTATCTCGGAGTGACAGCATGACGACCTTCCTGCAGTTGATGGTCAACGGCCTCGGCAAGGGCGCGGTGTTCGCGATGCTGGCCCTGGGATTCGTGGTGATCTTCAAGGCCACCGAGGTGGTCAACTTCGCGCACGGCTCACTCGTCTTGTTCGGCGGCTACCTGGTCCTGGTCACCAAGGACACTCTCGGGTGGGCCGGCGGCGCAGTCGTCGGGATCATCGGCGCCGGCGTACTGGCGCTGGCGATCGAAAGGTTGCTGCTGGCCCGTTCCCGGCTCGCCGACCCCTTCAGCCTGGCGCTGCTGACCATCGGGGTGGACGTGATCATCACCGAGGAGGTGGTCCGGCGGCTGGGCGTCTCGCTCCCGTTCATCGGTGACGCGTGGGACGCGAAACCCCTCCAGGTCGGTGGGATCACGCTGTTCCGTACCCACCTGCTGGCGCTGGTGGTCGCGACCGTGCTGATCACCGCGTTCTTCCTCGCCTCCCGCTACACCAACTGGGGAATCGCGATGCGAGCGCAGGCGGAGAACTCCGAGGCGGCTGCTCTGGTGGGCATCCGCAGCTCGCGGGTCACCGCATCGGTCTGGCTGCTGGCCGGTCTGCTGGCCGGGGTCTCGGTGCTGTTCATCGCCACCCAGGACTTCTCCGGCGCCGGGCTGTCCCGGGGTACGCACTCGATCGCGCTGGCCGCCTTCCCCGCCGCGATCATCGGCGGGCTCGACTCGACGGTCGGTGCGATCGTCGGTGGCATCACGGTCGGCCTGGTGGACGCGCTGTCCACGTACTACCTCTCGTTCGCCTTCGCCAAGAGCGCCGTCTTCCTCGTGATGCTCGTCGTCCTCGTCATCAGGCCCGCTGGGTTGTTCGGTACCAGGGAGACGACTCGTGTCTAGGCTCCTGTGGATCCCGGTCGCGATCGTGCTGCTCGCCTTGCCGCTCTACCTCGATGCGTCCTGGCTCAAGGCCGGGCAGTACATGATGATCGGAGCGGTCGGCGCGATCGGCTTGACGCTGCTCAGCGGCCAGGCCGGGCAGCTGTCCCTGGCCCATGGCTTCTTCCTGCTGGTCGGCGCAACGTCATACACGGTCTTGTCGGGGCCGACGGGCGAGCTCGTCGGGCTGGGGCTCGATCCGTTGCTGTCGCTGGTCGGCGCCGTCGTGATCAGCGCGCTGGCCGGGATGGCATTCGGCCCGGTGGCGGGCCGGCTCCGCGGGATCTATCTGGGAGTCGCGTCGCTTTCGCTGGTGTTCCTTGGCCTGTACCTGGGTCAGGCGGTCGAGAGCTTCACGGGCGGTACGTCGACCGGGCGGGCTCCGGCGACCTTCGAGCTGTTCGGGTTCTCCTTCTCCAACGAAGGCGAGCTCGTCATCGCCGGCGTACCACTGCGCGGTACCGAACGGCTCTGGTACCTGTTCCTCGCACTGCTCGCACTGGCGTACTGGCTGGCTCGTGGAGCGGTCGGAGCCCGCGTCGGCCGCTCGTGGCGGGCAGTACGCGACAACGAGGCCGCGGCCGCCGCGATGGGGGTCGACGTCCGGCGTACCAAGGCGACCGTCTTCGCCGTCTCGTCTGCGTACGCCGGCCTGGCCGGGGTGATGACCGTGCTCTGGTTCGACATCCTCAAGCCCGACGAGAACGAGTTCGGCACCTACGGCGTGAACACGTCGATCGCTTTCCTGGCGATGGTCATCATCGGCGGGCTCGGCTCGGTCACCGGCGCGGTGGTCGGCGCGCTGGTCGTCTACGGACTCCCCCAGGTCCTCACCCTGTACTCCACCGACCTCGGCTGGTTCACCGGTTCCGTCACGCCGGTGCTGGTCAGTTCATTCGTCTACGGCGCAGCGATCGTGCTCGTCGTCCTGTTCGAACCCGGCGGTCTGGCCGCGCTCGGCCGCAGAATCAAGGAGCTGAGACCATGAAGCGTCTGCTGACCGTGACACTGGCACTGGTGCTGCCACTGTCCCTCACCGCGTGCAGTACGAAGGGTGGCGCCGAGACGAACACGAGCTCGGCCGACGGCGTCCAGACGGGTGTCGGCGTGACCGGTGACCAGATCACCCTGGGGGTGATGGCCGACCTGTCCGGCGCGTTCAAGAGCCTGTCGACCGGTATCACCCACGGGAACGAGCTGTGGGCCAAGGACTTCAACGCGGCCGGCGGGGTGTGCGGCCGGCAGGTGAAACTGGAGGTCGTCGACCACGGCTACAAGGCGGACACCGCCAAGACGCTCTATCCGCAGATCGAGCCGAAGGTGCTCGGGTTCGTGCAGCTGACCGGTTCGCCGATCATGGCCGCGCTCGGCAAGAACATCGTGGCGGACAAGGTGACCACGACGCCCGCGTCCTGGTCGTCGGAGCTGCTCGGCAACCCGTACGTGATGATCGTCGGCACGACGTACGACGTGGAGATGATCGACGGTCTCAGCTACCTGCAGGAGAAGGGGATGATCAAGGACGGTGACTCGGTCGGGCACATCTACGTCGACGGCGAGTACGGCGCGAACGGGCTGCGCGGGTCGAAGTACTACGCCGAGCAGCACAAGCTGAACCTGTCCGAGGTCAAGATCACCTCCACCGACACCGACCTCACGAACGTCGTCACCGGCCTCAAGGGCAAGGGCGTCAAGGCGATCCTGCTGACCACCACGCCGAAGCAGACGGGCTCGGCCGCCGCGGCCAACAAGGCGCTCGGGCTGAACGTGCCGATCCTCGGCAACAACCCGAGCTTCGACCCGGTCCTGCTGCAGAGCCCGGCGGCGAACGCGCTGGACAAGCTCTACATCGTGGCGAGCACCGTGCCGTACTCCGCGGACATCCCCAAGGCCAAGGAGATCGCCCAGAAGTACCAGTCGGCCGGCTACAAGGAGCCTCCGAACGCCGGTGTCCCGTACGGCTACGCGGTGGCCGAGGTCTGGGGATCGGTCCTGAAGAAGGCCTGTGACAACAAGGATCTGACCCGCGACGGCATCCACAAGGCGATGCAGCAGACCACCTCGGCCGACACCGGCAACCTGGTCGCTCCCCTCGACTTCACCAAGTCCGGGTCGCCGGCGACGCGCCAGGTGTACGTCGCCCAGCCGGATGCCTCGGCGGCCGGCGGGACGAAGTACGTGCAACAGCTCTTCGAAGCCGACCTGGCGAAGAACTACAAGGCACCGCACCAGCAGTAAGTCTCAGGCAGTGATCCTCAGCGCAGGTGGCGGGTCAGCCAGCCGGCCAGGAGCTCGAGTGCGAGGACGACAGCGAAGAGGAGCAGCAGGATCATCGTGACGACCTCGTACTCGCGCGTTCGCATGGCCTGCAGAAGGTAGAGGCCGATCCCACCGCCACCGACGATACCGAGCAGCGTCGCGGCTCGGAGGTTGGCGTCCAGTTGATAGAGCATGTTGCCCACGATCGTCGGCGCCGCCTGAGGGAAGGTGGCGCCGACGTACGTCTGTGCACGGGAAGCGCCCGTACTACGCAGCGCGAGCGCCGGCCCCGGCGGAACGTGTTCGAGCGAGTCGGCGACGAGCTTGCCCAGCAACCCGGAGGCGCCCAGGGCGAGTGCGAGGGTGCCGGCAACCGGACCGGGACCGGTGATCACCACGAACACGATGGCGAGCACCAGCTCCGGCAGACCACGGACGATCAGTACGAGGGTGCGGGACACGAGGTAGACGAAGCGGTTGGGCGCGATGTTGCGCGCGGCCAACGAGCCGAGCGGGACGGCGAGGACGGAGCCGAGGAGGGTCGCGGCGAAGGCGACTTGGACGGTGGTGAGCAAGGCCTGGCCGAGGTCGGCACCCGCCGTACCGGGTGGCCAGAACAGCTTCAGCGTCTCGAACCAACCGCCGGCCGGGTCGAGGTCGAGCACACCGCTGCTCGCGACGGACCAGCCGATCAGGAGCAGGGTCGCGACGAGGAACAACCTGCGGCCCAGCGGCGATGAGCCGCCGGTGTCTTCGAGTACCGCTTTGCGGATCGCGCCGGACAAGAGTTCGGTCAGCGCGCACAGGACGAACAGAATGCAGGCCCAGGCCATCCCACGGGCGTAGTCGAGGCGACCGAAGGACAACGCCAGCTCGGTGCCGATACCGGTCGCACCGACGTAGCCGAGGATCGCGGAGATGCGCAGGTTGATGTCGAACCGGTGCAGGCCGATCGCGATGAACGCCGGCGTCACCTGCGGCAGCACGGCGGTACAGAAGACCTGCGACCGCCCGGCACCCACGGCCCGCAACGCCTGCTGGGGTTGAGGATCGGCCTGGTCGATCGCCTCCGCGTAGAGCCGGCCGACCATCCCCGCAGAGTGCAGTCCCATGGCTAGTACCGCGGGCAGCGCGCCGAGGCCGAGGAAGCGGATGAGGATCACCGCGAGGACGACGTCGGGTGCTGCTCTGGCCGCCGTCGCAGCAGCTCGTGCGATCAAGCCGACCGGCCGGCCGAAGGTGGTGGCCGCGGTCGCGAGCACGATGCCCAGTACGACGGACAACAGAGTTGCCAGCAGGACCACAGCCAGCGTCTTGCCCGTCTGCCGCAGGATCTCCGCCATCGGAGGGAAGTCCAGCGGCCAGGCCCGGCGCAGGAAGTTGCCCGCGTTCGAGAAACCGCTCAGCGTCGGCCCGGCCTCAGCGGCCAGGGCGAGGAGTGACCATGCGCCGAGCACAGCGAGAACGGCCAGGATCGTCCTCGCTGTTCGGTCCCCTCTGCTCACTCGGCCGCCGTGTAGACGAGGGCAAGCGTCGCTTCGTCGACCTCGGCCACCGGCTTGTCGGCGACCACGCGCCCATCGCGCAGGCCGATCAGTCTGGTTGCCAGGGACAGTGCCGGGGCGACTTGGTGCAGGCTGCACAGCACGGTGAGCCCGTCCTCCCGCGCGATCTCCCGGAGGAGGCCGAGCACGGTCTCGGCCGACGCCGGGTCGAGCGAGGCAACCGGCTCGTCCGCCAGCAGGATCTCCGGCCGCTGCACCAACGCCCGAGCCAGCGCCACCCGCTGCCGCTGTCCGCCCGAGAGCGTGTCGGCCCGCTGGAGCAACTGATCCCCCAGTCCGACCCGAGCGAGTTGCTCAGTCGCCTCCCGACGGATCGACCGGGGGTAAGTCGCCAGGCCAAGGCGCGGTCCGCTCAGTCTGCCCAACGCTCCGCTGCACGCGTTCTCCAGGGCCGACAACCGGCCAACGAGCTGGAACCCCTGGAAGACGAACCCGATCCGGCGCCGCAACCGGCGCAACTCGCGTTCGCCCGCCGCAGCCGGATCGATGCCCAACACGGTCACTTGCCCGGAGGTGGCCGCCTGAAGCCCGTCGACGTGCTGCAGCAGCGTCGACTTGCCGGAGCCCGACGGCCCGAGCAACACGACCACCTCGCCGCGTCGTACCTCCAGGTCGATGTCGTCGAGCGCCGGGACGGCCCGGTAGGTCTTCGTCACCGCACTGAACCGAACGACGGGCGGCTCAGCCGCCACAGAGCTTGACCTTCGTCGCCTTGCAGACCGCCCGGACCGAGTCGTAGAACGCGTCGGACACCGGCGCGAACCCCCACACCCCAGCCAGCTCCGGTATGCCGAGCGCGTCCGCGTTGCCGTTTTCGGTGACCGCCCGGGCCAGCGTCTTGCGCAGCTCGGGATCCAGCCGGGTCGACACCGCCAGCGGCCCGTTCGCGATCGGGCCCGAGGTCCAGATCTTCTTGAACCCGCCCGGCTCGATCCGGCCCTCGGCGGGCAGCGCGTGGTCGAACAGCCGGTCCTGGACGGCACCGGCGTCGCAGTCGCCGTCGCGGACGCCCAGTACGGTGGCGTCGTGCCCGCCGGCGTACCGGGCGATGTACCCGTCGGCACCGATGCCGCTGGCGAGCAGGGCGGCGGCCGGGTAGAGGTAGCCGGAGGTCGAGTTCGGGTCGACGAAGCAGATCCGCTTGCCGCGCAGGTCCGCCAGCGTGCGGAGCGGCGAGTCGGCCTTGGTCACCAGGTACGAGCGGTACTCCGGTTTGGCGCCCTTGCTGACGATCTCGACGCCGAGCGGTTCGATGCCGGCGCCGCTGTCGTGTGCGAGCACGTAGGACAGCGGGCCGTAGATCGCCAGCTGGATCGTCCCGGCGCGTTGCCCCTCGATCAGGGCTGCGTAGTCGGTCAGCACGGTCAGCTCGACCGGCCGGCCGCTCTCCCGTTCGAGCATTGCGGCGAACGGCTTCCAGTCGTCGGCCACCGAGCTGGAGTTCTCGTACGGGATCACCCCCAGCACGAGCTTGTCCGGATCGCCGGATCCGGTACCACCACCGCAGCCGGCGACGGCGACCAGCGCCGCCGCGACCAGCAGCGCCCAGCAGGCGCGCGCTCGCCCGAACACCATCATCACTCCCCCAGGTACGGCCCTGAGCAGAGAGTAGCCGCCGGTCGCCGCCCGGCCACGTGCTCGACGGCGAATTCATCCGCCGCTCACCTGGTCTCCATGACCGATACCCGTCATTCCCGGGCCATCGGCCGCAGCTTAATAGGACGGATATTCATCGGCGGATTCCGCTGCTATATTTCTTCGAGCAGCATTCTTCTGCCGTCCAGGAGGTTCGAGTGAGTGAATCCACGCAATGGCTCGACACCGGCAAGCCGACCTCGGCCCGGATCTACGACTATATGCTCGGCGGAACGCAGAACTCCGCCGATGACCGGGCGGTCGGCGACCGCCTCAACGCGGTCGCCCCGTTTCGCCGGATGGCGTTGCTGAACCGGGAGTTCCTGGTCAAGGCAGTGCGGTATCTGGTGACGTCGGGGGTGACCCAGTTCCTCGACATCGGCTCCGGCATTCCCACCGCTGGGAGCGTGCACGAGACCGCCCGCGCGCTCGATCCGGGCTGCCGGGTGGTCTACGTCGACAACGACCCGACTGCCGTCGAGCACAGCCTGCGGCTCCTCGACGGAACCACCGGAATCGGCGTCGTCGAGGCCGATCTCCGGGCCCCGGAAAGCATTCTCGACCATCCGGGCACCCGCGCGGTGCTGGATTTCGAGAAACCCATCGGATTGCTCTTTCTGGGCGTTGTTCAATATCTCCCGGACGGCAATGATCCGGCCGGATTGATCAACCGCTATTTGACCGCTCTGAGTACCGGCAGCCACCTTGCCCTGACTCATTTCACGGCCGACAATTTCGAGACCGAGATGGCCGCCGCGGTCGAGTTCTTCGCCGGTACCGCCGCCCCGATGTTTCCCCGCGACGCGACCGCCGTGACCGCGCTGTTCGGCGGGCTCGAACTGGTCGACCCCGGCGTGGTCTTCACCGCCCGCTGGCGACCCGAGCCCGGTGGCGTCGGCGCCGACGATCCCGATCGGTCCGGCCACTACGCGGGGATCGGCCGCAAACCCTGATCATCGGTTGCTGCCAAGGCCTGCCGCAGTTGATCGCCGGGCGGCCTTGGCAGCAACCGTCAGTGGGCCCGGACGACCATGTCGAGCCGATCCGGATGCAGAGTCGTCGCCGCGACGGGAGTGACCCGGTGGCCGTCGACGCCGATCAGCCGCCAGCGCGACAGCAGCCCGGCGGCCACGATCATCGCCTCCGACAAGGCGAAGGCACCGCCGATACACGTCCGAGCCCCTTCGCCGAACGGCAGATAGGCATCCCGCGGGATCGCCGCAGCCCGGTCGGCCGACCAGCGGTCCGGGTCGAACCGGTCCGGCTCGGCGAAGGAGGCCGGATCACGATGCAGCGCGTAGGGACTGTAGAACACGTTGGTACCGGCCGGGATCCGGTAGCCGGCGATGACCAGATCCTGTTGCGGAATCCGCGGGAACAACCAACCCGGCGGGTACATCCGCAGCGCCTCGTGCGTCACCTGCCGCAGGTAGCCGAGCCGCTGGACGTCGGCGTACCCGACCGGTCGTTTGCCGACCACCTCGTCCAGCTCGGCGTGTACCCGGGAAGCCACCTCGGGGTGGCGATCCAGCAGGTGGAAGATCCAGCCGAACGCCGCCGCCGACGCTTCGGTGCCGACGAAGAACATCGTCATCACCTCGTCGTGCACCTGCGCGTGGGTCAGCGGCTCCTGGGTCTCCTCGTCCCGGGCGGCGAGCAGCGCCGCGAGCATGCCGGTCTCGCTGGGGTCGCGCCGGCACTCCTCGATGATGTCGTCGACCAACCCGTGCAATCGCCGATTGGCCGCGGCGAAGCGCTGGTTGTCCGGTGTCGGCAGAGCGAACAGCAGCTCAGTCGGCGCGTAGGCGCGTTTGGCGACGCCCTTGAAGACGACTGGCAGATCCTGGGCCGCGCGGGCGACCGCGGCGACTCCGCCGCCGGGAAAGAGGCTGCGGACGACGATGGCCGCCGCCATCTCGTGCAGGTGCTCGTCCAGCCGGATCTGCTGGCCGTCTGACCAGGAGTCAGCCTTCTCCGCGGTCACCGCGGCGGCGACCTCGCCGTACCCGGCCGCCTGCTGCTGGCTGAACAGCGGGGTGAGCAGTCTTCGCCGTCGGCGGTGCGGCGGGCCGTAGATGCTGCCGATCCCGTCGCCGCCAAGGATCTTGAGCTTCTCGAACAGGACACCGTTGGCCGTCACCTGGCTGTGGTTGACCAGCAAGTCCCGAACGCCAGCCGGCGAGGTGACGAGATAGGCGGGCTTGGGGCCCAACCGCAGCTCGACCACCTCGCCGTGCTCGCGGGCTCCGGCGATGAAGTCCAACGCTTCGCGCCGCATCGCCAGGCCGTGCCCGATCAAGGGCAAAGCACCCGGCAGGCGCCGGGGGGCGGTCGGCACCTGCGGGCGCGTGGTCGTCATTCCGGCACCGGCCAGGCCGCGTAGTCGCGCAGGCCGTAGAGCAGCGGCCGGCGTTCCTCCGGATGGCTGCCGACCTGCCGGACCTCGCCGAACACGACGGCATGATCGCCGACGAACGCGGTCTGCCCGACCCGGCAATGACCGACCACGTGCGCGTCCTCGACGAGATGCGGTCCCCCGTACCCCGGTTCGTGCCGCCAGCGGACCTGGTCGAAGCGATCGGACTGCCCCGAGGCGAACAGCTCCGCCTTGGACCGGGAGCCCTCGTGCAGCAGGTTCACCGCGAACGAACCGCGGGCCAGTACTGCGGCCAGCGTCGGGCTCTCCCTGCGCAGGCAGACGATCAGGGTCGGCGGCGAGACGGAGACACTGCACACCGACGAGCACGTCATCCCGATCGGCGCCCCGCCGTTGCCGATCGCTGTCACGATCGATACCCCGGTGGGGAAGTTCGCCATCATCATCCGGAAGTCCGTTGGCGAGACAGCCGCGGTGACTCCTTGGTCTGCATAGGTGGTGAGTTCGAGAGACATCAGGTACTCCCTAGTGTCCAGTTGGCGAGGTGGCTGGAAAGGGCTGTCAGCAAGGAGGTGCGGTCGTCACGCAGGAAGAAATGGCCTTGGCCGAGCTCGAGCTGGTCGAGGCCGACGGCGGTGTACTGCTGCCACTGCGCGAGGTCCGTCGCGGTGGCGTCGGCGTCGCCCGCGCCGCCGATCGCCAGCACCGGACAGGGCAGCGGCTCTGGCGCCGTGGACGGATACTCGCGCCGGATTCGCAGGGTCACCCGGAGGTCTTCCGCCAGCCAGCGAGCGAACCGGGCATCCGAAAGCAGGCCCGCCTCGGTGCCGTTGGCAGCGGCGGCCCAGGCGAGCAAGGTCTCGTCGTCATCGGACGTGACGGGCAATCGAGTGGCTTGCAGGTGCGGTACGACGCTGGAGGCGGCGACCACCCCGGCCAGTGCTACCTGACCGGCGAGCCGCCGCGCGACCTCGTAGGCGATCAGCGCGCCGAAACTGTGCCCGAAGAACGCCCAGGGGGTGCCGTCGTCCTCCAGCCGCAGCTCAGCGGCCAGCGGATCGGCCAACTCGGCCATGCTCGCCGCCGGGGCCTCCCGGATCCGCCGTTCGCGCCCGGGCAACTGAGCGGCCCAAACCTCAACAGTAGAAGGCAATCCGGCCTGCCAGGTCGCGAACTCGGTCGACCCGGTACCAGCACCGCCGAAGCACACGAGCCGGACCCGGGTCGCCTCACTTCGCGCGAGCCGCGGGAACCACAGACTCCGGACGGCGGTCATGCCGCGAACCTGAGCAGCTCGACGACCTCGGCCAGCTCGCCGATCGTCGGGTGCTCGAACACGTCGACCGGGCTCAGCTGGACGCCGAGCTCCGCCTCGATCCGGCGGATCAGCTTGGCGACCAGGATCGACGTCAGCCCGAGCAGGAACAGGTCCTCGTCGTACTGATCAACCCCGATCTCTCCCAGCTCCAACAGGTTGCCCACAGCAACAGCCATCGCAACCTGCACCGGCCGCCCCTGCCCGCCTGCCGCATCCTGACCCGCCGCGCTGCCCAAGGTGAGCTGATCGCCCTGCTTGACCGACGCAATGTCCGGCAACGCCTGAAGATCCACCTTCCCCCACGCGGTCCGCGGTAGTTCGTCGAGTACGACGTACCGAGAGGGCACCAGGTAAGCGGGCAACCGCTCAACAAGCCACTCCCGCAACTCCGCCGGCGCCACAGCCTCACCCACCGACACGACGTACGCGACCAACCGCTGATCCCGCGCGACAACAGCGCAGTCATGCACCCCTGGATGACCATGCAACATCGCCCGCACCTCCCCCGGCTCGACCCGGAACCCGCCCAGCTGCACCTGCGCATCGCGCCGCCCGGCGAAGTACAGCAGTCCGTTCTCGTCAGCCTCCGCAAAGTCGCCGGTCCGGTACATCCGGGCACCGTCCACCTCGACAAACCGTTCGGCGGTGAGCTCAGGCTGGTTCAGATAAGCAGCCGCAACCCCGGCACCACCGAGATACAACTCGCCAGCCGAGCCCGCCGCGACCGGCCGCCGCTCCGCATCCAGCAGCAGCACAGTGTTGTGCGCGATCGGCCGCCCGATCGGCACCCGCTCGACATCCGGCGAGATGACCACAAAGGTGCTCGCGATCGTCGCCTCAGTCACGCCATAGCTGTTGATCAGCCGCCGCCCATCAGCCCACCGGCGCGCCAGCTCAGGCGCGAGGTCCTCCCCCGCACTGATCACCACGCGCAGCGCCGGCAGCCGCAGCGGATCGAGATCCCCGAGCCGGGTCGGCGTACCGACCAGAACGCTGACCTCGTGCTCGCGCAGGAACTTCGTCAGCTCGACAGCACCCTGCCGCTCGTCCGGTCCGGGGATGTGCAGGCTGCCACCGATCGCGAGCGCCGCCATCAACTCGAAGACGACACCCTCGACGTGGTACGGCGCCAGCATCGCCACCCGGTCGGTGTCGGCGATCCCGAACCCCTCGATCGCCATCTCGACGATCGGCGGCAGCGACCTGTGCCGGCACAGCACGCCCTTCGGCGTACCGGTCGAGCCGGACGTGTAGACGACGTAGGCCAGGTCGTCGACCACAGTCGGGTCCTGTTCGCTCACCACGTCGACCGTCGCCTCGTTGCCGACAGCACCCATCCGGAACCGGACGCCGGCGTCGGTCAGCAGTTCCTGGCGGCGCAACTCCGGCTGCATCGGATCGAACAGCAGGAACGCCGCGCCGGCCCGCCAGACGGCCAGCGCCAGGCATACGCCCAAGGTCGACCGGGGCGCGTCGACCGCGACGATCTCACCGGGCTCGACACCTTGGGCTACGAGGTCCTCGGCCAGGACGGCGGTCAGGTCGCCGACCTGCTGATAGGTCAGGTCGCCGTCGGGACCGCTGAGGCACAACCGGTCCGGGGTCCGGCGGATCCGGTCCTCGATCAGCGCGGGAATCAGGCTGGTCATGCTGCCCCCTTCGAAGAGCGGCCGAGCAGGTGGTGGACCGCCTGCCCGACGCGGTGGGTGATCGCGGTCAGAACTGTCGTCTCGACGTACAGCTCACCGATGGCGAGCTCGCCGAGCACGTACAGGCCGGGACTGGGCATCCCAGTGCCGTCCAGCGCCGTGGCAGTTTCGGCGTCGAGTCGCAGCCCGCCGAGTGGATGGGTGTCAGCGAGCTCACCGGCCAGCAAGCTGCCGATCAGCTCGGCGGCGCGGCCGGGCAGCGGTACGGGGTTGGGACGGATGGTGTTGACGACGTACGACGTCTCGAAGTCACCTTGGCCGGTGCTGACCGTGTAGCCGTTGTGGTGCGCATGAATCCCGGTCAGGCCGGCCGACACCCGCAGCAGGCCGTCGTCGAGCAGGCCGACCAGTCGTCTCGCCGTCCTGGCGGGCATCGGTGCGCAGAGCGTGGCGACCAGACCATGCCAGTCTCGCAGGAAGACCGCTCGGGTCTCGTCGCCGAAAAGCCGCCAGGCCTGGTGCTCCAGCAGGTGTCCGGCCACCGCCAGGAACACCGGCAGCGCCGGTGCGCCTGCAAGCACCTGGCCGTACTGCCGTCGCAATCTGGCAGCTGGGTCCTCGCCTGACTGGAACTCCTGCCAGAGTTCGGTCATCGGGATCTTCTGTGCCCGGAACTCGCCGCTGACCATCCGGTAGAGGTCGAGCAGGGACAGTTCTTTGGTCACCTCCGCGCCGGTGCTGCGAAGGACAGGCTTCGTGCGGGTGTCCCGGACACCGGGGAGGTATCCGCTGCGCGAGACCATCCGCAGCCGGCCGCGATGCCCACGCTGGATCAGCTCCAGTACTGCATCCACTGCCGACAACCCGGTACCGAGCACTGTCACCGAGGCTTCCGGCGAGAGGCTCGGCATCGTGTCGAGCGGGTACGGGTCGGCCACGAAGCCCGGCGTACCGGCCAGCTCGTAGACGTCCGATGGCGTGGCCGCACCGACACAGAGGAAGACCGCGTCGAAGGTGAACGCCGCCTGGCCGGTTCGGACCACGTACGACCCATCGACTCGCGCGATCGCCACCACATACTCGCCGATGAGGGTGGCGCCGAGCCGATCAGCTGCGTCGGTGAAGAGTTCGGTGAGATAGCGGCCGTACAGCTCGCGGGACACGAACTCGGGGTGGTCCGCGGGGAGCCAGTCCTGGAAGTGTCCCGGCTGGTCGGGCCGCAGCGACATCTTCGGTGCGGTCAGGTTCACCAACGCAGCTCCACTGCCCGGGCGATAAGCGCGCCCCGGACCGAAGTAGCGGTCACCCTCGAAGACGGTCACCGCCGCTCCGTCCGGCAACAGCCGGGCCAGCGTGTCGAGCACACTGGTCCCGGTCGCCCCGGCCCCTACGATCCCGATCCGCATTGGCTCCGCCTTCCTGTCCCCGGCCCGAGTCACTTTCCGTGGAACTGCTTCAGGTATTCGTAGGTCGACGGCAGCGACGAGAGCAGCTCCTCCTGCTGCCGGCGCAGGTCGGCGAACACCGACTCCGCACCTGCCACCGATTCGGGCCGATAGGCCAGCGACGGCAGCGGCTGGTCCGGAAGGACGCCGAGCCCGGCCAGTACGCAGTAGTAGTTGTTGTTGGTCCAGAAGTTGCGGAACTCGGCCTCGAAGTTCTTGTAGTAGCCGGTCTCCTCGATGATCGGCATGTTCACGACCATCCCGGACTTGTACATCTGCACCTTCTCCTGGAACCCCTCCGCCAGATACAGCTCCTTGTTCGCCCGCCAGAACGGGGTGTCGGTGCGCGGCGAGTAGTAGAAGTGCGCCTGGATGAAGTCCCGGGTGTCGTCGAACATCGTCTCGATCTCGGCGTTGAACTGCTCGATCAGGACCGGGTCGAAGCCGAGGTTCGGGAAGTTCTTGGCCAGCTGGAAGAGCGCGCCGGTGATGAAGTAGATCCCGGTCGACTCCAGCGGCTCGACGAAGCAGGACGCCAGCCCGACGCTGACCACGTTCTTCACCCAGGCCCGCTCGTTGCGGCCGACCCGGAACCGGATCTTGTTGAAGTCGGTGTTCTTCGGGTCCAGCCCCCACAGCGCGCTGAACTCGGCGATCGCCTCGTCCTCACCGGCGTACTTCGAGGAGTACACGTAGCCGCTGCCGAACCGGCCGAGCATCGGGATCTTCCAGGTCCAGCCGGATGACATCGCGATCGACGAGGTGAACGGCTCGATCCCGTCGGCCTCGTCGTCGTGCGGGACCTGGGCCGCGACCGCGGAGTCGTTGAGCAGGTGGTCGCTCATGTCGATGAACGGCTCGGCCATCGCCTGGTTGATCAGCAACCCACGGAAGCCCGAGCAGTCGACGAACAGGTCGCCCTCGATCGTCCGGCCGCCCTTGGTCTTCAGCGCGGTGACGAAGCCGCGCTCGTCCTGGACCGCCTCCGTCATCTGGTCGCTGATGTGGTTCACGCCCTGCTTCTGGACGGCGAACCTGCACAGGAAGGCCGCCACCAGGTTCGCGTCGAAGTGCCAGGCGTAGCTGGCCACCCGGGTCCCGTCGAGCCGGCGCGGAGACTTGTGCGCGTCCATCGCCGGGGTCACCGGGAAGCAGGCAAAAGCGAAGTCCTGATCGGTGCGGCCCTGGTGGTGGTCGTTGAACCAGTAGTGCGACAGCGGCACCTGATCGTGGTTCGGCAGCACTCCGAACGCGTGGTAGAAGTAGTCCTCGCGACCATCGGGCCGCAGCCGCGGCGTGGCCTGCCCGGCGCCCGGCGTGCGCCAGTTGACGAACTTGATCGACTCCTTGAAACTCGCGTTGCACTCCCGCATCCACTCGTCCTCGGGGATGCCGAGGAAGTCGAAGAAGGCCGACTGCAGGTTCGGGATGGTCGCCTCGCCGACCCCGATCCGGGGCACCGCGGGCGCCTCCAGCACGGTGATCTTGGTGGTGCCCTGCAAGGCCTTGCCCAGGTAGGCGGCCGTCATCCAGCCTGCGGTACCGCCGCCGAGGATGACGACGTGCTTGATCCGGTTGTCGGTGAGATCACTGGTGTCCATGGTCTATGTCCTCCGATGAGATGACGGGATGTGTCGGGCACCCGGTCGTGGCGGGCAGTTCGATCGGCTGGCTGGTCAGAGCCGGCAGGTTGACGTCGGTGTTGAGGGTCGGCGTGCCGGACCCGGTCACCGGGCAGACGGCGGCGAGGCGGTCGAACATCACAGCTGCCTCCAGCTCGGCCATCGCCGCGCCAGCGCACCGGTGGCGTCCGTGCCCGAAGGCGAGATGCCTGAGCGGCTTGCCCGGTTCGGCGGGCGGAAGCGACCAGTTCGCTGCGGCGAGCAGTACGACGACCGCGTCCCCAGTCTCGAGCAGGCAGCCGCCGAGCTCCACCCGCTCGGTGACGACCCGGCCGACAAAGCGCGACGGGGTCACATGGGCAAGCGCGTCCGGTACTGGCCGGAGCGCCTTGTCCGGTTGGGCGAACGCGTCCTGCAGGGACAGCGTGAGGAAGCCGGGAAGGGTCTGATGGCCGGAAGCGATCAGCATCACCAGGTTCGCCGCGATGTCGGCGTCGTCGAACCCACCGGCTGCATCAGCGGCGGCAACGAAATCCGTCGTGCCGTCATCGCGTGGGTTGGCGCGAGCCTCCCGGACCATCCGGAGGGCGTAGTCGTGCAGCCGCCTGGCCTTGCGATGGACTTCTTCGTCCAGTGTCGGGTTCAGCCCGCCGACGATCTCGGTCATCGCGTCGGAACCGGCCAGCACCATCGGCAGGTCGGCCGCCGGGATGCCGAGCAGCTTCGCGAGCACCCGTAGCGGGAAGTCGCGGGCGACCGTACCGGCGAAGTCCATCGGCCCGGACCCGGCGGGCAGCAACTCGGCGGCCAGCTCGCGCATCCATGGCTCCAGCGCCTTGATCCGGCGTGGCGACAGCACCGCTTGGACGACCCGCTTGAGGCGTAGATGGTCGGCGCCGTCCTTCAGCAGCAGCATCCGGGCGGCGACCGCGTTCAGATCGGTCTCGCCGGCCGCCGGGGCCTCGCCGTGGGAGTAGGCCGACCGGTACGACGAGAAGCGGTCGTCGGCCAGTACCGCCGTCACCTCGGTCACGCCGCAGATCAGCCAGGCGGCGACGTACGGGTCCCAGTGCACCGGTCCTCGCTCGGCCAGCGCGCCGAACAGTTCCCGCGCCCGGCCGGCGCCGTCGCCGGTGGTCAGCGAGTAGATGCTGAGCTCGCGCGGGCAGGCCGCGGCCCGCTTGTCCCGTAATTCTGCCGTCTTCTGCGACGTCATCGATTCGCCTTTCATTGGATCCCGGAGTTAATTCCGGGATAACAACAGATGGCGTGCTTCCGCTGATTCGGAGAAGGCGCTTTTCAGCGAACAGAAATGATCTTCACCGATCTGCGCGACCACCGGTATCGACCAACCGGGCGCGGGTGGAAGCGGCGTTACGAAACCTGGCGGACGGCGGTGTACCAGACCGCGATCTGGGTCCGCGAGCGCAACTCCAGCTTGTTCCGGATGCCGGCCAGATGCGTCTTCACGGTGCTCGCCGAGATGTGCAGGCGGCCGGCGATCTGCGGGTTGGTCAGCCCGGCCGCGACCAGCGCGACGACCTGCAGCTCGCGATCGGTCAACGGGTGGTCGGTGGGTTCGCCGGCGGCCGCCGGTACGTCGTCCTCGCGGTACCGGCGCAACGCGTACGCCACCAGCTGATCGAGTTTGAGGTCGTTGCCATAGGCCACCGACGCGCCGGCCCTGGGGTGCCCGAGCGCGACCAGCACCCGCCCGGTGGCCGCGTCGAGTTGCCGCTGCCACGCGGGTTCCGCATCCAGACCGAGCGTCTCCCGGGTGGCAGCCGCACCGGCGAAGAGGATCGACGCCCGGTAGTTGTCGTCCTGCCGGGCAGCCACCAGCGCCATCGCCTCGATCGAGTACGCCGCGTAGTAGCTGTGCGCCGCGGTGGCCTTGAGGGCAGCGGCGAAGGTCTTCTCCGCGGCCGCGATGTCGCCTTCCGCGAGCTGGAGCAGGCCCGAGGTGTGCATCAGCGCACCCCGCATCCGCAGCGAGACCACGGGATCCTCGGACGACGTCTGCGTCATCAACGTGGCTGCCTCCCCCACCTCGCCGGCCAGCACCAGCGCCCACGCGAGGTTTCGCAGGCACATCGGCCGGTCCTCGGCGGGCGCGTGCCGGACGCACCCCCGGTATGCCTCGACGGCCTGGCCGAACTCGTCGCGGAACAGATGGATCCGGCCGAGCACATCCAGTGCCCGGGTCAGCTGCGCCGGTACGTCGCGCCGCGCAGCCAGTCCGACGGCCTCGATCGCCAGCCGGAAAGCCTCGGTGTAGTCGCGATTCAAGGCCGTCAGCCAAGCCAGCGTGGACAACAGGTCGCAGTGGTGCGCGGTACGGCGGTCCGGATCGAGTGCGATCGCCCGCCGTAGCAGGTCCGTTCCTGCGGAGGTCTGCTGCAGGTGCCACGACATCCGGGCCAGCGCGACCGCCAGTACGGTGTGGCGTTCGTCGGCGCTGTGCGCGGTGTGCTCGGCCGCCGCGACCAGATTGTCGCGCTCGCGCAGAACCTCGACCGATGCCGAGCCACCGAAGAAGAAGCTGCTCACGGCCGGGCCCGCGATCCGCGCCAGCCGCTCGGCCAGGCGATCACGGGCCGCCATCAGTTCAGCATCCGCGGCCAGCCGCTCGAGCCCGTAGTTGCGCACGGTGTTGAGCAGCCGGAACCGCGGCTCGTCCGGTTCCGCGGGAAGTACACGCTGGATCAGCGACTTCGCTTCGAGCGACCACAGCACGCGCTGGGTGGTCGCGAGGGATGCCGCTTCCACCCCCACCACATCGGCGGCCGCCGGTACGTCGAAGTCACTCTCCAGCACGCAGATCCGCCGGAACACCAACCGCTCCCCCGCGGTCAGCAGCCGATAGCTCCAGGCGATCGCGGCCCGCAACTCCCGGTGCCTCGGTGGCCCGGTGCGGATGCCATCGGTGAGCAGACCGAGCTGATCCGTCAGCCCGGCGAGCACCTCGGCGAGCGGCACCGCGCTGACGCGGCGGGCGGCCAGCTCGATGGCCAACGGCAAACCGTCGACCCGGCAACAGATCTGCGCGACCAGGGCCGCGTTCTCCTCGGTCACCGCGAAACCCGGATCGACGGCCAATGCCCGGTCGACGAACAGTTTGGCGGCCTCGGTCGCCAGCACCTTCTCCTTGCCGAGCGCCTGACCGGACTTCGGCAGCGACAGGACACCGAGCCGGACCACCACCTCACCCCGAGCGCGGAGCGGCTCGCGGCTGGTGGTGAGCACGCGCAGGCGCGGGCAGCGGCCGAGCAACCGCTCGATCAACTCGGCACACGCCTCGGGCAGGTGCTCGCAGTTGTCCAGGACGAGCAGACTCCGGTTCACCGCGAGCTGTTCGACCACCGCGTCCAGCATCGCCTGCCGCCGGCCGTCGACGCCGATCGCGGCGGCCACGGCCGCGAGCACCTGGGCCGGCTGGCTGACGGAATCCAAGGGCACCAGGTAGAAAGGCACGGTCCCGAGCGAGCCGACGAACTCGCGCGCGGTCCGGGTCTTGCCGACACCGGCCGGCCCGGTCAGGGTGACCAGCCGGGACGCGCGCAACTGCCGGTTCAGCAGCGTGAGCTCGCGCCGGCGACCGACGAACCGGTCGCCGGGCTCGTCCACGGCGTCCGCGTCCCACCGGCCGATCCGATCGCGAGTACCGGTGCGGTGCCGGAAGGCCCGTTGCCTGCACGCGTTCGAGCAGTACCTGGCGGGCCGGCCCGCACGCGGTCCGTTCTGCCGGGCAGGCGGGAGCGCGTTCCCGCACATCAGGCAGGTTTGGTCGCTCGCCGCATCGGGTCGCACACGTCCAGTGTTGCAACCCGGCACGGGGCTCGGGAACCCATCGGCGAGCCGGGCCCGGGTCCTTTCCGGGGAATTGCCTTCCGCGCCGGACATCGGTCACCGTGGTGGAATTCAATCGTCATCCGAACGTCATCGAAACTCCTGGACAGCCACTTCGGCGGCCGAACGGGGGAATTACGTAACGCGATACTTTTCCATCCCCCGGCCGGCCCTGGTTACGCTGCCGGACGCCGTACTTCGGCAGCTGTCGCAACGGAATTCCGCCCCGCCTTCCCGGCTGAGTCACGTGAGGATGGTCGATGCCCTGTGACCACACATCAGGCCTTCTTTCTGCTCGTCGGTCTCGCCGTCATCCTGGTGTTCACCAGGCTGGTCGGCAGCCTGGCCGAGCGCCTCGGTCAGCCGCGGGTGATCGGTGAGATGGCGGCCGGCATCCTGCTCGGGCCGACGCTGTTCCACGGTGCCGTCTCCACCGCGTTGTTCCCGGCTGATACCCGTCCCTTGCTGTCCGCGCTGGCGAATCTGGGCGTGGCGGTGTTCATGTTCCTGGTCGGCACGGAGATCGACCACCGGTTGCTGCGCGGCAACTCGACGGCGGCCCTGACCACCTCGGCCGGTGCGATCGTGGTGCCCTTCGCGCTCGGCTTCGGCATCGCCTTCGTCCTCCGCGGCCCGAACAACTCGATGCCCGGTTTCGCCTTGTTCATCGGTACGGCGCTGTCCATCACCGCCTTCCCCGTCCTGGCGAGGATCCTGCGCGACCGCGAGCTGCACCGGACGACCGTCGGCGGACTCGCCCTGACCTGCGCTGCCATCGCCGACATCGCCGCCTGGACGATCCTGGCCGCGGTCGTCGCCACCCTCGGCGCAGGTCAGCACCAGTGGCGTCTCCTACTGGCCGTCCCGTACGTGGCGGTGATGCTGTTCGTCGTCCGGCCGCTGCTGCGCAGGCTCGCGTCGAGCCAGGACCCCGGCGCGACCGGGCTCGTGGTCGTCGTCGCCGGCCTGATGTTCTCCGCGGCCGCCACCGAGTGGCTGGGACTGCACTTCATCTTCGGCGCCTTCTTCTTCGGCGTCCTGATGCCGCGCGCCGGTGCCGAACGGCTGCACCAGGTCATCCACGAGCGGGTCGACACCTTCAGCACCACGCTGTTGCTGCCGATCTTCTTCGTCACCGCGGGACTGCAGGTGAACCTGTCCGGGCTGACAGCCGAGGGCATCGGCGAACTGGCTCTCATCCTGGCCGCTGCCATCGGCGGAAAGCTCGTTGGCGTCTATCTCGGTGCCCGGCTCGGCCGTCAGCCGCGCCACCCAGCCGCGATGCTGGCCGTCCTGATGAACACCCGTGGGCTGACCGAACTGATCGTCCTCGCCCTCGGCCTCCAGCTCGGCATTCTCGATACCCGTCTCTACTCACTGCTGGTCGTGATGGCACTGGTCACAACCGCCATGACAGGCCCCTTGCTCACCCTGCTCCTGCGCAGGAAGGAGCCCGTCGCTGTCAGTCCTTTGCCGCCCGAACCATCCAGGCAGACCTAGGCCGCATCTTCGTCTTCGTCTTCGGATGATCGCGTGCCCGCGATGAGCTGACCGCGTGGGGTTTCCGGGAAACAGGCGAGCATGGCGCGGACCGCTGCGGCGTCGACGTTGGCGCCGAAGAGCTCGGTGTCGGGTCCGAACCGCACGCCCTCCGCGAGTGGCCCAGCCAGCACCGGGTCGAACCCGAGCGCGTCGACGATCGTCGCGACCTGCGCGGCATCGTCGGCCTCCCCCGCGATGGCGATCGCCTTGCGATCCGGCGTACCGGCTGGGCGGGCGCCGCCCTCGAGATCGTGGTAGCCCATGTGGTTGAACGCCTTCACCACGCGTGCCCCGGACAGGAAGTCCTGGACGATCTCGCTGGAGGACGTCCGTGGATCGGTCAGGTCGTCGCGGTGGCCGTCGATCTCCCACCAGTAGTTCATCGCGTCGATCACGAGCTTGCCGTCCAGTGCCTCCGCCGGGACGTTGCGGTACTTGCCGAGTGGGAGCGCGAGGATCACTACGTCAGCCTGCGCCGCGACCTCGGCCGCCGTGGTCGCCACTGCTCCGGGCGTGACGACCTCGACGATCAGCGCGATCTTCGACACCTCACCCGAGCCGGCCAGCAGGACGCGATACCCCGCGGCCACCGCCAGCCGGGCGAGGACGGTGCCGACCTTGCCGGCGCCGAGGATGCCGATCACCGGTTTCGTCATTGCGCCGGCTCCGACTCGAGCAACTCGCGAACCATCGGGACCACCTTCGCGCCGTACAGCTCGACCGCCTTCAGGCGAGCACTGACCGGCAGCGAACCGGCCGTGTAGATCAGGTCGAAGCGGCCGACGTCCAGCTTCCGCACCGCGTCGGCGATCCGGCGCGCCACCGTGTCGGGCGAACCGACGTACATCGAACCGTTGGCGACCTCGGCGTCGAACTCCGCCCGCTTCACCGGCGGCCAGCCACGCAACGCCCCGATCCGGTCCCGCATGACCTTGTACCGCGGCCAGTACACCTCCTTCGCCTCCTCGTCGGTGTCGGCGACGAAGCCCGGCGAGTGCATCCCCACCGGCTGCGCGGTGGTACCGAACTGCTCGGACGCCCGCCGGTACAGATCAACGTACGACGCGAACCGCTCCGGCGATCCACCGATGATGGCGAGCATCAGCGGGAGACCGTAGAACGCCGTACGGACCACTGACTGCGGCGTTCCGCCGACCCCGACCCACGTCGTCAGGCGGCCCGACTCGGTCTTGGGGAAGACGTCGGCGTCCTCCAGCGAGGCCCGGGTGGTCCCGCTCCAGGTGACCGGCTTCTCGTCCAGCAACCGGGCGAACAGCTGCAGCTTCTCCTCGAACAGAACGTCGTAGTCCTGCAGGTCGTAGCCGAACAACGGGAACGACTCGGTGAACGAACCGCGGCCGAGGATGACCTCCGCCCGCCCCTGCGAGATCGCGTCCACCGTCGCGAACCGCTGGAACACCCGGACCGGGTCGTCCGAGCTCAGCACGGTCACGCCGGACCCGAGCTTGATCCGCGAGGTACGGGCGGCGATCGCGGCCAGCACCGTCTCCGGAGTGGAGATCGAGTACTCCGGCCGGTGGTGCTCGCCGAGCGCGACCGCGTCGACGCCCAGCTGGTCGGCGAGCACCGCCTCTTCGATCACCTGGCGGATCGCCGCCGCACCGGACATCAGCCGGCCCTCGTCATCCTCCGGAATGTCCCCGAAGGTGTCGAGACCGAACAACAGCTCGCTCATCACGCGTCCCTTCCCATCTGCTCTGTCAATCAATCAAAGTCTTGGTTGACATGTCAACACAGATCGGTGCCCGGTTCATTCCGGACGCGGGTCGCAGCGGTCGCCGCCGGCCGGCCGTCAGCCCTTGGCGGCCCGGATCATCCCCTCGCGGGGCACGACCTTGACCCGCTCGCGGCCCTGGTCCTGACCGAGGGCAATCTCATGCGCATCCAGTCGCGACCAGCCTTCGGCATCGACGACGGTCGCGCCCCGGTCGGCGAGATGCCTGAGGATCGCATCCGGATCAGACACCTCTGGACGCGGCAGCCCGTCGAGGTCGTTCAGGAGGCTGGCGATCGTTTCGGCGGCGTCCGACTTGGTGTGGCCGATCAGGCCGATCGGGCCGCGCTTGATCCAGCCGGTGACATACAGGCCGACCAGCGGTACGTCGTCCATATCGAGGACCCGGCCGCGATCGTTGGTCATCACCCCGGCCTGGTGGTCGAACGGCAGGCCGGGCAGGTGCGACGACAGGTAGCCGACCGCACGATAGACCGCCTCCACAGGCGTATCGACGTACTCGCCGGTGCCCCGAACCGTTCCGTCGCCCTGCAGCTCAGTGCGCTCGGTCCGCAGCCCCTCGACCCGGTCGGTCCCCAGCACCTCTACCGGCGCATGGCACAGGTGGATGTGGATGCGGTGCTCCGCGCCGGTGGGCTCGGCTTCGAGGTACTTGAGCAGCGTGTCGACCATCAGCCGCGTGCCCTTGTTGGAGTTGATCGCGCGCTGGCTCGCCTCGTCGATCTCGAAGCCCTCCGGGTGCACGATCACATCCACCGACGGCGAGTGCGAGAGCTCGCGCAGCTCCATCGGGGTGAACTTGATCTGCGCCGGACCGCGCCGGGCGAACACGTGCACATCCGTGGCCTGGTTGGCCTTCAGCCCCTGGTAGACGTTGTCCGCGATCTCGGTGGTGAGCTGCTCGTCGGCGGGCTTGGCCAGCATCCGGGCGACGTCGAGCGCGACATTGCCGGCTCCGATGACCGCGATGTGGCGCGCGTCCAACGGCCAGTCACGCGGTACGTCGGGATGGCCGGCGTACCAGCTGACGAAGTCGGCGGCGCCGTGGTTGCCGGGCAGGTCGACGCCCGGGATGGCGAGCTCGCGGTCGGTGATCGCGCCGGTGGCGAAGATGACGGCGTCGTAGTGCCGGCGCAGGTCCTCGAGCTTGAGGTCGACGCCGTACTCGACGTTGCCGAGGAACCTGATCCGGTCCCGGCCGACCACCCGGTGCAGCGCCTTGATGATCTCCTTGATCCGCGGATGGTCCGGCGCGACGCCGTACCGGACCAGCCCGAACGGGGCGGGTAGCCGCTCGATCAGATCGACGCGGGCCGTATCGTGCTCTTTGGTCAGGATGTCGGCCGCGTAGATTCCCGCAGGCCCGGCGCCGATGACGGCGACTCGGAGGTCTGTCACGATCTCCCCAGTTGAATTAGGCAAGCCTTACCTAATCACCCTACGTGAGGCATGACCCGACTCCCAACTCTTGAGATTTAATTCACAAGCAGCCGCAGGACCCTCGGATGACGATCTCCAGGGGCAGGGTCAGGTGAGCTTCCAGTGGACGGGCTCCGCCGATCAGGTCGAAGAGCCTCTCGGTGGCCGCGCGGGCGAGCTCCTCGGCGGGGATGCGCACCGTGGTGATGCCTGGCGTGGTCACCCGCGCGAGCCCGAAGTCATCGAATCCGACGATGGCCACGTCACCCGGTACGTCGCCCTTCTCAAGCAGTTGACGGGTGAGATCGCGACCGGACTCCTCGCTGAAGTCTCCCGTCCACTCCTCATCCGATGGCGCGATACCAGCGGCGGTCAGCGCCTGACGGAAGCCTTCGCGGCGCTCGATCGTGACCTGGTGCCCCAACGGACCGCCGAGATGGACCAGCCGCCGGCGCTGGTGTGCGGTGATCAGATGGTCGGTCACCTGCCGCGCCGGACAGGTCGTCGATGCCGACGCTGACCGCCTCGGGCAATTGCGGATACCGCCCATCAGTACGACGGGAAGCCGTAGGTGCGCCCTGTTCAGCCCGTCAAGATCCGGCTGCCCTGATGTCCGGATCAGGCCACGGGGGCTGCTGAGCTTCGGCCTATCTATACTCGTCACTCGTTCGATCGGACCATGGAGGGGAACTCAGGATGACCAATGTCAGCCAGCACGACATCGGCCAGGCCATCGACGAAACCTTCGGGGCCGGTACGCCGCGGACTGTGACCGTCCATTCCTCCGGCGCCGTGTCCATCGTCCTCCGGGCCGCCGAGCGCGTCGTCCTGATCGATGGGACGAGCACCGAATGGGGAGTCTCCGTCGACCCCAGCGACGACGAAGCCTTCACCGGCCATTCGGTGACCGTCGCCTCCTTCGCCGAAGCCCTGCGCACGGCGCGCGCCGGCCTCGACGGCTGACCGCCGCCACCCTGCGAAGGAGCACCGCCGACGTGCCCGATGAGCAACCACTGTCCCTGCCGGAGCGACTGGCCCTCGTCTACGAACGGCTGGACCAACTCCCGCCGGCTCGGACCGCCAGCGAAGCGTTCACCCAGCTGGCCACGACGTTGGACGAGGTCGAGGAGCAGTACAGCGGCGTACCGCGAGATCCCAACCCTGGCTTGAAGTTCGACGGCCGGATGTATCCGCCGCGGGAGGACTTCACCGAACGCACCGCGGACGGCGGCCTACGAGCCACCACCCGCGGGAACCAGATCGACATCTCCCCCGACGGTACGACGAGCATCCTCAGCCGCAAGACCGGCGACGAGGTCTACCGCCGCCCAGGCGCCGGCCCCGAGCAGACCCTCGACCCCGAACTCCGCAAACTCCAGTCCCTTGCCGCGACCAACTACCCAGCAGGCCTCCGGTCCCCCACTGCGATACCTGCTTCAACCCAACCAGCCGCCACCCACCACAAACCAGAACGCGACGACCGCACCCACGGCCGCTGACGAGACCCGCCTGTACCGCCTACTGAAACCCCGGCTACCGGACGAACTCGTGGTCGCGTGGCCTCCCAGGCAGCCCGCGACTGGTTCCTTTCACATCTATGAGCTGAGGACGAACCGGCTCAGCTCGGTGCGAATCGCGTCGTCGAGGCTGAGGTCGGCGGCAGCGAGGTTCTCGGTGAGGTGGGCCCGGATGCGGGTACCTGGGATGAGGAGGATGTTCGGTGCCAGGTCGAGCAGCCAGGCGAGTGCCAGCCGGGCGGGCGATGCGTTGAGTTCGGCGCCCAGGGTGACGAGCGTGGGGTTGGTGAGCAGGCGGCGCCGTTGGTCGCCGGACAGGCCCAGTGGACAGTACGGGACGAACGCGATGGTGCGGGTCTCGCATTCGGTGAGGACGTCGAGGGATCTCCGGTCGGCCAGGTTGAAGAGATTCTGCACGCAGACGATCTCGGTTCGGGCGACCGCATGCAACAGGTGCCGGCGGGAAATGTTGCTGAGCCCGATGCCGTCGATCAGGCCTTCCTCGCGGGCCCGGACCATTGCCGCGAGCTGCGCGTCGAACTCCTTGCCCGGCGGCTCGGACGGATCCGCCACTCGCAGGTTTACCGCCGCCAGCCGGTCGGTGCCGAGCGCAATGAGATTGTCCTCGATGCCTTGACGAAGCACTGCCCCATCGGTGCCAGGGCCGGCGGCAACCTTGCTCACGATCGCCAGGTCGTCCGGGTAAGGGTGCAGCGCCTCGCGGATGAGCCGATTCACCGTGCCAGGTCCGTAGTACTGCGCGGTGTCGATGTGGCTCACGCCGGCCGCAACAGCCGTGCGTAGTACGAGCAACGCCTCGTCGTGGTCTCCCGGCGGCCCGAAGACCCCGTCGCCGGCCAGCTGCATCGCGCCGTACCCGGCCCGCTGCACACGCAACGGGCCGAGCGCGAAGGAGCCGCCGAGCGCTCCGGTCACGGGTGGACCTGCGAGCCGACGCCGAGGTCGAGGCGGACCGACTCGAGGATGAGGAACGCGGTGCTGGCCGTGTAGACGTCGGCAGCGGCGAGGATGCCGGTGTACTTCTTGATCACCGGTGCGGCCGCGTACTCCGCCTGCGCGTCCTGGTACAGCTTGACCGCGGCCCACGTGTTGTTCCCGTACTTCGCGAAGAAGGGCGTCGGATCGACGGCGACCAGCGCCTTCTTCACGCCGTCGACGAGGTCGGTCACATACTGCTGGTAGACAACCATGTCGCGCCGGGTGCCAGGCCGGCCCATGTGACCACCGATGTAGTGCTTCCACGGGTAGCTCAGAGCCTTCGCGGGGGCCGCGATGGTGCCGGGAACATCCTCGGCGATATTGAGGCTGGCGAACGGAACCCAGCCGGGCAGGTTGATGTCGACCAGCATCAGCGTGTTGTGATTCGGCAGGTGGATGTAGATGTTGTCGGGCGTGTGGTTCGTCCCATGCCAGGCCAGCTCGATCCGCTCGCCACCAACCCGGAGCGTGCGCTGGGTCTCGAAGGTCAGATCGGGGACCGGCCTCGCCGGATCGTTGTCCCGGGCAAGCAACCGCTTCGTCTCGGTATGGCCGACCCGGACCACATGCCGGCCGAACAAGGACGAGGCCCCGACGTGGTCGGCGTGGTGGTGCGAGTAGACGAGGTGGGTCACCTTGTTGGACACGCCGTTGGCGGAGGCGATCTCGTCGATCGCGCGCTGCAGGTTGTGGCCGATGGTGGGCGGTGCGTCGAACAGCACCACCCCGTCCCTGGTGGTCAGGAACGCGGCCTGGTACGTGCCGTCGGTGACCCAGTACAGGTTCCTCTCCAGCCGTCCGACGTAGTACCCCTGCGCATTGAGCGCCGGCCCGAGAGCGGACGGCGGGATCGGCGCGTAGTCGGGCAACGCGTCATCGGCGTACGCCGGCTCAGCGACGCCCGCCATCGCGGCCACGGCCGGTACTGCGGCGAGCGCCGCGCCTTTGGCGAGGAAGGACCGGCGGTTCGAGGTTGATGACATGACAGACCTTTCGGGAGATTTCGGCACTCACGGCTGCGGCATCCGAACGCATTCAGCATCGCCGCGTGCCCGGTGAGCGGTCGTCACCTGATTCCGGTGATCTTCGCGAGTAGGCTGAGCGGGTGCCTGGAGACGATGGCGCGGCACGGCCTGGACTGGTCGACCGCCGCGACCTGATGGCCGCGCTGGATCACGCGGCCGAGAAGCGAGTGACGGTCGTCTCGGCGCCGGCCGGCAGTGGCAAGACTTCGCTGCTGCGCCTGTGGGCCGATCGGCGGCGCCGGGACCGCCGGATCGTCTTCCTGTCCGTCAAGCCCGGCCAGTACGACGCGCAGTTGTTCTGGCTCACCCTGCTGGGCGTGATCCGCGGCACCGAGCCGCCGGCTCCGGCACCCGGGTACGACGGGCAGGCCATGGTCGACAAGGTGCTGACCGAGCTTTCGGCATCCGGCGAACCGACCGTCCTGATCATCGACGACCTGCATGAGCTGACGTCCAGTGAGGCCAACGAGCAGCTTGCAGCCCTGTTGACCAGCCTCCCCGCGGAGGTCCACGCGGTCGTCGCCACCCGCCGTGACCCCGCGCTGCGCCTTCACCAGCTCCGGCTGGCCGGAGAGCTGGCCGAGATCCGGGCGCCGCAGTTGCGCTTCACCGAGGACGAGACGCGCAAGCTGCTCACCGCCGCCGGGATCAGACTGCCGGACCAAGTGGTCACCACGCTGTACGAGCGGACCGAGGGCTGGGCGGCGGGGCTCCGGCTGGCAGTCCTGTCTCTCACCGGGCACCCGCAGCCGGAACGGTTCGTCGCCGAGTTCTCCGGCAGCGACCGCACGGTCGCCGAGTATCTGATGGCCGAGATGCTCGACCGGCAATCGTCAGAGGTACGACGCCTGCTCCTGCGTACTGCCCTGCTGGACCGGGTCAATGGCGAGCTGGCCGACCTGCTCACCGGCGCCACCGGATCGGAACGGATCCTGCTGGACCTCGAGGACGCCAACGCTTTCGTCGTCTCACTCGACCCGGCTCGCAGCTGGTTCCGCTACCACCACCTGTTCGGCGACCTGCTGCGACTGGAGCTCCGTCGCACTGCCCCCGGAGACGTCCCCGACCTGCACCGGATCGCAGCGCGCTGGTCTGCCGACCACTCGGACACCGCCGACGCCATCCGCCATCTGCAGGCCGCCGGTGACTGGACCGAGGCGGCCCAGCTCCTCACCGACCACGCCCTCAGCCTCACCCTCGACGGCCAGGCCGGGACCGTCGCGGTCCTGCTGCGCACGTTTCCGGCCCGGATCGGCGAGGACTCCCCCGGGCTGGCCCTGGTGCACGCGATCGCCGACCTCGACCAGCTCCACCTCGACCAGGCCGACGCGCACCTTGACGTGGTCAGGGCGTACGCCGCGACGACACCGCCCGGCCGGCAGTACCGGCTCCGGACGGCCATCGCATCCCTGGACCTGCTGTCGGCACGGCTGCGCGGCAACTTCGAGGGCGTCTTCGAGCAGGTGGACGCGCTGCCCTCGGCAGCGTCCGGGCAGTCCACCGCAGATGTTGCCATCAGCAACGACCTGCGGGCCCTCTCACTGCTGAACCTCGGCGTCACCGAAGCATGGTCGCTGCGGCTGCCGGAGAGCGAGAAGTACCTGCTGGAGGGCGCGACCCTCGCTCGCGACATCGGGCGGCCGTACGTCGAGGTCGCCTGCCTCGCCCACCTCGGATTCACCGCCACCGGTCACTCGTTCGCCCTCGCCCGGCAGTACTGCGAGAACGCCATCGAGGAAGCGACCCACCACGGCTGGGACACCGAACCAGTCATCGCACCCGCGCAGGCGACACTTGCCTGGATCCTCATCCGGACGGGCGAGTTCGACCACGGCGAGCAATGGCTGAACCGCGCCAGGCACGCCACCCAGGCCGGCGCGGAGCCGGGCATCCGCCTACTCATCCACCTGGTCACCGCGACCCTCGGGGCGGTCCGCGGCCGGTACGACGAGGCGCTGGCCGAGCTCGCAGCCGCCGGCGATCTCAACGCCCGGATCGCCGGCAACCACGCGCTGACGCCCCGGATCACCGGCTTGACGATCGCAACCCACGTCCGCCTCGGGGAGCTCGACCAGGCCCGAGCTGCCCTCGCCGCCGTCGACGATCAGCTGGCCGGCACCGACGAGGTCCGCAACGCGACCGCCGTGCTCCGCCTCGCCGAGCATGACCCCACCGGAGCCCGCGACGTACTCCGCCCTGCCGCTGGCGGTGCTCCGATCACCCTGGTCGAGGCCAACCTGCTGGACGCACTCGCCTGCCATGACCTCGGTGACGAGAGCGCAGCGCAGGCAGCCGTAGAACGCGCACTCCAACTGGCCGAACCAGACCGGCTGATCCTCCCCTTCGCGATCACCGGTGGCCGGCAGTTGCTCGAAGCCCTGCCACCGCACAGTACGTCGCACGCCGCCCTGGTCAGCGACATCCTCGACGCCATCCACGGCAATGACCACACCGTCGTACCAGGACCGTCCGAAGCCCTGAGCCCCAGCGAGCTCCGCGTACTTCGCTACCTGCCGACCAACCTCACCCGCCCGGAGATCGCCGGCGAGCTGTCGGTCTCTGTGAACACCGTCAACACCCACATCCGCCACATCTACGCCAAGCTCGGCGCCACCGACCGCTCGTCGGCCGTCCAGCGCGGCCGCGACCTCCGTCTACTCTCAACCGGCGTCAGGTAGCGGTGCGACAGTGCAAGCCCGAGGGTTCACGCTCACGACCTGCCAGTCGTAGACGTGGCGAGCGGCGACCCGACGCCTCAACCAGGGAGTGCCGGCCCGGCGGAGCGCAGTACGGATGCTGACGTCGGCGCCGACCAGTTGGATCTCGTCGACCAGGCAGGCCAGGACGAGATCCGACACCCGCGCGATCCTGACGCCACCGACAGTCAGGATCCGGCGATCGAGCAGTTCACCGGCGAGGGCCATGAACCCGCCGCCCTGCGGAGGCCGGTGCGGCTGGAGTCCTGAAGTGGTGAGATACACCTCCCAGCGACAGATCCCCGCGATCGCCGTGTACGGGATGAAGGCGACCTTGCCGCGACTGCGGACCAGGATCCCGTGCAACGGCGGCCGCCCACCATTGCCCAAAGCAACAACAAGGTCGGACACCCGGCCGACCGGACACCCCCTCCGGTCATAGACCGACCGCCCGATCAGCCCGGTCACGGACACCAGGATCGAGCACGACCGGACCGGGAGCCCCAGCCCGGGAGGTGGCCGGCGGCCCAGCCGCGGACGCCCGCGGCGTAACCGCGAAACCACGCCTGGGCCGTCCATCAGTACTTGATCGTCAACTCGTCACGGACCGAGGTGACCCCCGGTGCCGCCCAGGCAGCGGCGACCGCCTCGTTGCGCTCGGCCCACGAACGGACCGCACCCCTGACGGTCACGGCACCCTCGAAGGTCGAGACCAGCAATCCGTCAGCATCCAGGGCGGCGTTGCGCACGAAGGCCTTCCTGATCGAATCCTCGGCGTCCGCGGCACTCGGCAGCGGCGGCGCGACCTCGAGGTCGTTGAAGACGTCGAGCGCGCCGGCGATGTTCGAGGCGACCAGGTCGGCCTCGTCGCGCCGGTACTGCCAGTTCACCGTGCCGGACAGCGTGACGAATCCGTCCACCACCCTGGCGTCGACCGTCGCCGGTACCAGGCTGTCCAGCATCAGCGCCTGCAGGACGAGGCCGCGCACTACATCGTCGTCCCAGGACATGATGTCCTCCTTCATCTTGGTTGGTTCGATCTCTGGATGCGGCTGATGACGTCATCGACGGACGGCACCACGCCGTGCCGCCGACGGATGACGTCGGCAACCAGTCCTGTCCAGCCGGTCTGGTGCGAGGCGCCCAGGCCGGCTCCGTTGTCGCCGTGGAAGTACTCGTGGAACAGCAGGTTGTGCTGCCAGTTCGGATCCTGCTGGAGGCGCTCGACCCAGCCGAAGCACGGCCGGCGCCGGTCCGGGCCGACGAGGAAGATCGCTACCGATCTGTCCCACAGGTCGGCGACCACGGTGTCCAGCGTCAGCAGATTCCCCGAGCCGGTCGGGTACTCGACCCGGAAGTCCTCGCCGAAGAAGCGGTGATAGCGCTGCAGCGCACTGGTGGCGAGGTAGTTCAGCGGGAACCACACCGGTCCGCGCCAGTTGGAGTTGCCACCGAACATCCCCGTGGTGGACTCGGCCGGCTCGTAGTCGACGCCGGCCCGGACCCCCTCGACGTCAACCGCATAAGGGTGATCGCGGTGGTACGCCGACAACGACCGCAGCCCGTACGGCGAGAGGAACTCCTCCGGGTCGAACAGCCTGCGGAACAACCGCGTGACCCGATCCACCCCGACGGCCCCCACCAGGAGCCGCCGATCGCCCGGACCCCCTCGCAGCGACCCGGACGCCGCAGTGGGATCCAGGTGCCGCTCCAGCAACCCGGCGAACTGCTTGCCCAGAGCAACCGCCTGGTCAAGCGCCGGCCCGTCGACGACGGCCGCCGCGAGCATCGGGATGATGCCCACCATCGACTGCGCCTTCAGCGGCACCGCGGTACCGCCCGGCGTGACGAGTCGGTCGTAGAAGAGGCCGTCAGCGTCGTCCCACAGCCCTTGCCGCTCCAAGGCGCCGCGGATGGCGGCGAAGTGCTCGAGGTACTCGATCGTCAGGTCCAGTCCCGGCCGCTGCCCGGTGCGGTACAGGATGGCCGCGATGGTGGCCATCGACAAGGCGTAGCCGGCCATCCACCCCGTGGCGTCCGCCTGCTCCAGCAGGCCGCCGACCGGCAGGTGCGATCGATCCAGCGGCCCGATGTTGTCCAGCCCGAGGAAGCCGCCCTCGAACACGTTGGAGCCGTCGGCATCCTCCCGGTTGATCCACCAGGTGAAGTTCACCATCAACTTGTCGAACACCCGGCCGAGGAAGTCGAGGTCGCGGCCGCCGTCGATCGCGAAGACCTCCAGCGCGGCCCATGCCTGCACCGGTGGATTGACGTCACCGAAGTCCCACTCGTACGCCGGTAGCGCGCCGTTCGGGTGCTGGAACCACTCGCGGCAGATCAGCAGCAACTGGTTCTTCGCGAACCCGGGATCCACGTGAGCCAGCGCGACACAGTGGAACGCCAGGTCCCAGGCCGCGAACCACGGGTACTCCCACTTGTCCGGCACGGACATGATGTCGAAGGCATCGAAGCTGCGCCACCGGTTGTTCCGGCCGGTACGCCGGGAAGCCGGGGGTACCGGCTGTCCGGGATCGCCGTCCAGCCAGTCGGCCACGGTGAAGGCGTACAACTGCTTGCTCCACAGCATCCCGGCGAACGCCTGCCGCATCACCATCGCCTCGTCGGCCGACGCGGCCGGTGGGGTCAGGTCGGCGTAGAAGTCGTCGGCCTCGGCCTGCCTGGTCGCGATGACCCGGTCGAAGTCCGTCCCGAGCGCGGTCCGCGGATCGGAGCCCGACGCCGTGGGCTGCAGCCGCAACCGCAGCTCGACGGCCGAGCCGGGGTCCACTCGCAGGCGGTACCACGCGGCACACTTGGTCCCTACCCGGGCCGGATTGACCGAGCAGGCGCCTGACACGACATGGTCGTTGATGCCGTCCTTCGGGTACTGCGTCGAGGATGGCACGCCGTACAGGCGATCCAGGTCGGTCTCGTTCTCGCAGAAGAGCAGTGCCGGCTGCGTACCGTCCGATCCCGGGGCGACGAGCAGCTCCAGTTCGCCGAGCACTGGATGGCTGATGCCGACGGCGGCGTTCCCGATCGCGACCAGCTCTGGTCGCGGCGCGTCCGGAGTCCAGCTCCAGGTGTTGCGGAACCAAGCCGTCGGGAGGACGTGCACCTCTGCCCGCTCCGGCCCCGCGTTGGTGACCCGTACGGTCATCAGCAGGTCCGTCGGGCTCCCCTTGGCATACGTCACGTCGACGATCCAGAACCGGTCCTGGTCGAAGACGCCGGTGTCGAGCAGTTCGTACTCCGGATCGTCACGGCCGCGGCGCCCGTTCTCGGCCACCAGTTCGGCGTACGGGAACTCGTTCTGGGGGTAGTGATAGCGCCACCGGTTCCACGCGTGGCTGGGTACCGCGTCCAGGTACCACCAGTAGTCCTTGACGTCCTCGCCATGGTTGCCCTCCGGTCCGGTCAGACCGAACGCCCGCTCCTTGAGGATCGGGTCGCGTCCGTTCCACAAGGCGATCCCCAAACACAGTCGCTGCTCCTGGTCGCTGAAACCCGCCAGACCGTCCTCGCCCCACCGGTACGCCCGAGACCTCGCGTGGTCGTGCGGCAAGTAGGTCCACGCGGAGCCGTCTGCGCTGTAGTCCTCGCGCACCGTCCCCCACTGGCGCTCGCTGAGGTACGGGCCCCACAGCGCCCACTCCGAAGGTGAGCCGGACGGCTCGGCGAGCCGCCGGCGCTCATCGTCTGCCATGGCTGTCAGTGGGCCGGCTGAGCCAGCGCGTGGGCGGCAGACCCGGCCCGCCGGAGCTGCGCTGACAGCACGACTGTGGAGATGCCGTACACGATGCTGAACAGACCGAAGACCGTGGCCAGGCTGACCGCGCCGAGGTCCGGCCGGATCCCCAGCACGACACCGAGGGCGATCGAGACGAGCCCGGTCAGCGCCCACATCGCCCGCTCCCCGGCGTTCTCGCCCTGCCGGAACGCCATCGCCACCTCGATCACACCGGAGACGAAGGCCCAGGCGGCGATCCAGATCGTCAGCACGAGCGCCGTGATACCCGGCCAGGCCAGCGCGGCGATGCCGGCGACGATGTCGAGCAGGGCAAGCAAGAGATAGCCGACCACCGGGCCGGCGCTGCGGCCCGCGAACGCGCGGGCGCCATCGGCGGCGGCCGCGACGAAGGCGTACACCGCGAAGAGAATCACGAGCGCGCCGACGGTGACGTCCGGCCAGGCAACGGACACCACGCCGATCGCGACGGCCAGCAGGCCACGCCACACCAGTGACGACGAGACGGAAGAGAACATCATCGAACCTCCTTGTTTGGTCTTGCTCAGTTGTGGAGAGCGCGCCATTCGCGCGGGGACATGCCGAACGACTCGCGGAAGGTGCGACTGAAGTGGGTGGCATCGCCGAAACCCCAGGCGTGCGCGATCGAGGAGACCGTCCGCCCGGACACCGCGCTCCGGGCGAGCTCGCGCCGGCAGCCTTCCAGCCGGTGGCCCCGGATCCACTCCCCCAGCACGATGCCGGACCGCGACATCGTCGTGTAGAGATGCCGGACCGAGATGTTGTGCGCCCGGGCGATCTTCGTCGCGGTCAGGTCCGGGTCCGTGAGGTGCTGCCGGGCGAACTCCATGATCCGCAGGGCGAGCGTGTTCTCCGGCGGTTCCACGGCCGGTACGCCGTCGTCGAGCCGGCTGGCGACCACAGCCCGGATCAGCTCGATCGTCGGTGCCTCGAAGACATCCAGGTCCGCTTCGGCGCCCAGACCGACCAGCTGGGTCAGGTACGTCGCCGCGAGCTTCACGACCGGACTTTCTGAGCCGAGGCGCACCCCGACGACGTGGGCGAGCGCCTGGTCGGGCAGCGCCAGCTCCGCCGTCGGAATGCGGACCGAGTACTGACTGGCTTGGTCCAGGCTGGTCGACAGGTACGGCCGGCGGCAGTCGAGCAGGACGAGATCGCCGGGGCCCAGCGTCGTTCGCCGATCGCCCTGGACAACGGACCGCCGGCCGGCCAGTTGCAGCTCGACGACGACACTCGGTTCGGGATCGGCCCGGGCCGGTCGCACCGTGTGCCGAAGGGTCATCCGCGACGTCGTGACTGTCAGGATCGACAACCTGCCCAGCCGGCGATCGGCGGAGGGCAACAGTACGGGGTGCTGGGTCATGCATCTGACGCTAGGAGGCGGGGTGCGCGCCGGGCATCCGCAATCCGACGCACCGATGACCCAAATCGTCAGCCCTGCTGCTGCCGCACCGCCTCGAGGGCCAGGCAGAGTTGGGCGACGTGACGCGGCGCGGTCAGCGTGCAACCGGTCAGCTCCGCGATCCGGCGCAGTCGCTGGCGGACCGTGTTGGGGTGGACGAAGAGCAGCTTGGCCGCCTGTTCGGTCGAGCCGCCGCCGTCGCGCCAAGCCTCCAGAGTGTCCAGCAACAGCTCGCGATCGGCGACCGGCAGCGAGTCCAGCGGACTGAGGGTCGAGCTGACGATTCGCGCCATCACTTCCGGCGTACTGGCCGCGGTCACCGCCAGCGGCGCGCTGTCGAAGAGCGTGACCCCGGCACCGGGCGCGGTGCCGAGGATCGCGAACTTCGCGAACCGCAACGCCTCGCGGGTCCCCTCGAGGGTCGGGTACTGCGGACTGACGCCGACCCGGTGCCGGGCGTGCTTCTCGAGCGCGGTGACGAGCTGGTCGATCCGGTCGTCCTCCGGGAGTACGACGATGCCCACCTGCAGGTCCGCCAGCAGTCGCCAGGCTGACGCCATCCCCACCGACCGCAGCCGGGCCTCCATCTCGGGGAGCGCCTGCCGGCCGACCTCGGGCACCTCGGCGGCGACCACGACGAACGGGCCGCGACGGGAGATCCGGAGGATCTCGGCGGCTTCCCAAAGGGTTTCGTTCTCGGTGATCCGCCCTTCCAGCAACGCCTCCACCAGGGCTGAGCGTTCGTGCTCCTGGCCGACGATGCGCTCGGCGACCGCGTCGCGATACGCGCCGGCCATCGCGTCGGTGAAGTCGTCGAGGATCAGCCAGATCCTGGAGGCGGCCCGAACCAGTGCCTCGCTGCCGAGTGAGCCGGTTCTCTCCGCCTCGGCGACCAGCGCCTCCCAGATGAACCTGCCGCCGACCCGGTAGGCGTCCATCGCCTTGGCCAGCGGCACCCCCAGTTCGGCCCGCCGCCGGCCGCTCTGCCGGGCATAGGAGATGTCGGCGGGTTCGGGTCCGCAGAGCCTCGGCAGGATCGAGCGCAGCTGCGCGTGACAGTCCGCACGGAGATCGGCGTACGGGACGAGGGTGTCGTCCACGTACGCCGTGACCTCTTTCCGGATCCACTCCGCCATCGCCTCGGCCAGCTCGTCGAGCCGCTCCAGCAAGGCGGCGGCCAGCCCGGCGATCTGCCGGTCCAGCGCCCCGTCGTCGTACCCGGTCTCCATCTGCCGATGGTAGAACCCTGCGGTCCCCAGCAGGCTAAGGACGAGGCGACGACCGGATCAGATGGGCATGCAGCTCGGTGGTCAGCGTGTGGATCTGCCGGGTGAGCTGGGTGTTGTCCTTGAGTTCCAGCTCCTGCTCGGTGAAGTCGTGATCCGCCTTGGCCTCCTGGAACGCCGACTGCCGGTTCTGCCCGATCATCACGAACGTGGACAGGAAGATCGCCTCGAGCGAGACGATCAGGGTGAGCGTCGGCCACGGACTGGGCTCGACCACGAGCATCCAGAGCGCGAACCCGGCGGCGTGCAGGTAGACGAACGTCATCGACCCGGCGAACGTGGTGATCGCATCGGCGATCCGCAGCTGGAAGTCATCCGCTCGCTTCGCCTTGACCGCCACGACGGCGGGATGGTGTGGCTGGCCGGCCCTGTCCGTGGAACTCATCCGACCGGTCAGACGTCAGTTCGCCGCGGCGAGATCGTCGGCGTCGGCGCGGGCGATGGTGGCGTCGACGATGGCGTACTCCGCGTAGTCCAGGGCGTAGATCGCGAAGTCGATCGCCTCGGCCGCATCCAGCTCCGCGTCGTCGGCGCGCCGGCCGGCCCGCTTCAGGTCGCGTTCGGCCTTGTGCTGTTCGCCCTTGGACCGCAGGTCGGCAAAGTGGTTGTCCATACCAGTTCGGAGGTCCTGCCACTTCGTCCGGGCGTCGGCCTGCGCCTTGGTCGCCCGGTCGCCGATCCGGGTCTGCTCGGTACTGACGGCCGTCTGCAGCTGCGCCTTCTGCTCCTGCAGCCGTTCCCGGTTCTTCTCCTTCGCGGCGTCGACGACGTCCTCGGTCCGCTTCGTCCGGTCGGACAGGTCGCTGAGTTGCTCCGAGAGCTTCTTCATGTCTGATGCCTTCCTCAGTGGTTCGGGGTGGCCGTTCCCGGCCACCGACTCAGCACCACCGTAGGAGCGCGCCGGGGGGCGTGGTCTGCGGATAATGCTCGACCTCTCGGCTTTTCGTGCGCTGTCGCCCGCCACCGGCGCGGCCGCCGAACGTTGTGGGCGCGCACATCGACATCGGCGCGGCCGGATCGGATCCTGGCAGTGGCCGTCCTGTCCTTCCCGCAGGAGTCCGATCACCACCAGTGCCGAAAGGATCTCCGCGTTGACGTCAGACCTCGTTGGGCGCAGGGCCGAACTGGAGCGGATCGACTCGCTGCTCGAGAGATCCCCCGGAGCCCACCCCGCCCTGCTACTGCGCGGCGACCGCGGAATCGGCAAGACCGCTCTGCTGGACACCGCGGCGGCGCGGGCAGCAGCCGGTGGCCTTTTCATCCTGCGCGCTTTCGGTGCGGAGTTCGAGGCCGGGCTGGCCTTCTCGGCACTGCACCAGCTCCTCTACCCGCTCCGCAACCACGTCGACCGACTCCCCGGCCCGCACCGCCAGGCCATCCGCCAGGTCCTGGACCTCGTACCAGGTCTGCCACCGAACCCGCTGGTCCCCACCGCGGTTCTCCATCTCCTCAGCGAGGTCGCCGCCGAGCGACCACTGCTGCTCATCGTCGACGACGTCGTCTGGATCGACCCCGCCAGCGCGACCACGCTGGGCTTCGTCGCGCGCCGCCTCGGCCACGACCCGATCGTGTTCCTGGCGACCGCGCGGACCGGTGCCGATGCTCTCCTCGACCAGCTCCAGCTGCCCGAACTGGTCATCGCGCCGCTCGACGTACGGTCGGCGGTGACCTTCCTGGACCTCCACTGGCCCGGCCTGGCAGCACCTGTACGGCGGCGAACGCTGGCCGATGCCGCCGGCAACCCGCTCGTACTCCGGGAGCTGCCCGCACTGCTCGACGACCGCCAACGGTCCGGCCTGGACCCGCTGCCGGAATTCCTGCCGCTGTCCTGGCGGTTGCAGGCCACCTTCGCCGAACAGTTCCGAACGTTGCCTGAAGCAACTAGAGGAGTGCTGCTCGCCGCCGCTCTGGAGCCGGATCTGAACCCGGCTGCGCTCAAAGGCCCGGCGGCCGTCGAGGAGCTGGCACCGGCCGTGCGGGCGGGCCTGGTGCATACCGATGGCCGTCGGGTCTGGTTCCCGCATCCTTTGATCCGCTCCGCGATCGTGCACCAGACACCGGCGGGGGAACGCCGAGTCGCTCACCAGGGCCTCGCCGAAGCCATGGCAGGCTTCCCCGAACGCCGTGCCTGGCATCTTGCCGAGGCTGCGCCCGGCCCGGACGAAGCGGTGGCCCGAGCCTTGGACCACGCCGCGATGTCGGCCTGGCGGCGCAGTGAACCGTCCGCCGAGGCGTACCGGGAGCTGGACCCGGCGGCGATCCGGGACCGGCGGCGGGCCGGGGCGGCCACGGCGGTGACGGCGCTCATCCGGGCCGCTGAACTCAGTCCGCACGCGGCCGACCGGTCCCGGCGGTTGATCGAGGCGGCCTCTCTCGCCAACCTCACCGGCCAGCTCGACGAAGTACCGCGGTTGCTGGCCGACGCCGGCCAGGCACCGGACACGCCGACCGGGCTGGTCTTCGCCACCACCGCGCACCTCCTCACCAACCAGGAGGGTGACGTCGATGCCGCCTACCGGCTGTTGACCCAGGCGCTCGACGCCCTCGACCGGACGGCGGGCAACGACCGCCGGTGGGACTCCGACGGGATTCTGTACGCGCTGCTGCTCGTCAGCCTCTACTCGCTCCAGCCGGAACCATGGGAGCTGCTCGACAAAGCCATGGCCTGGTTCGCGCCGGAAGCGGTCATCCCGTTCCGCTTGTGCCACGACGCGTACGTCGATCCGTCCCGCACTGCCGATGCGGTGCGGGAGGGCCTTGCTCAGGCCTTCGCGGCGCTGCCCTCGGACGCGGCGCCCTGGCAGCTCATGCCGCTGGCCTTCGCGGCCGTTGCGATGGACGTCATGTCCGACTACCGGTACCTGGTCACGCGGATGATCGATCGCGAGCGCGACGGCGGGGCGGTGGCGATGGTCATCCCCGGGCTGATGCTGCTCTGCCACGACTCCTACGTTCACGGGCAATGGGACGAGGCCGAGCGGCTGGCCCAGGAGGGACTGGACCTGGCCGCGGTCTACGGCTACCACTTCTGGGAGGGCCAGATCCGGGCCCTGCTGTCATCGGGCGCGGCGCTGCGCGGCAACGCGGACCTCTCCCGATCCCGCCGGACCGAGACCACGAACTGGGCGGCTCCGCGTGGGATGGGAGTGACCGAGGCCTATGCCCGGTCGGCAGGCAACCTCGCGGCGATGGGACGGGGCGACTTCGAAGAGGCCCTGGTCCAGGCCGCGCGGGTCACCCCGCCCGGCGCCCCGAGCGCCGGCATTCCGGGCCGATGGGTGGTACTCGATCTGGTGGAGGCAGCAGTCCGTTCCGGTCACCTGGATCAGGCTCGTGCCCACGTCGCAGCCGCCCGGAAGGCCGGCCTGCAACGGATCGGCCCCCGGATCGCGCTGATGATCACCGGCGCGGAAGCATTGACCACCCAGGACGACCAGGCAGGAGCGTTGTACGAGGCGGCCTTGGCGATCCCTGAGGCCGAACGGTGGCCCTGGGAGCACGCCCGGGTGCAGTTCGCCTACGGACAATGGCTCCGCCGTACTCATGACATCGCGGTCGCCCGGGTGCACCTTCGGGCGGCCCTGGAGACCT
Source organism: Streptomyces sp. SID13031 (assembly GCF_010548305.1). Taxonomy (GTDB): domain Bacteria; phylum Actinomycetota; class Actinomycetes; order Propionibacteriales; family Kribbellaceae; genus Kribbella. The sequence continues at coordinate 614,298 of NZ_JAAGLV010000001.1, read as the reverse complement.
TCGAACGGATCGGCGCGGAAGGCTTCGCCCAACGGGTCCGCGAGGAACTCCGGGCGGCCGGTGTTGCGTACGCCGTCCAGCCGGAGGCCGCCGGGGTTGCGTTGACGGCGCAGGAAAGGCAGATCGCCGAGCTGGCCGCGACCGGGCTCACCAACAAGCAGATCGCCGATCGGCTCTTCCTGTCCCACCGCACGGTGGGATCCCATCTTCACCGGCTGTATCCCAAGCTCGGTGTCGCCTCACGCACTGCCCTTCGCGACGCTTTGGAGAGCTTCCAGGGCGAGGAGTAGTTCGGCTACCGCTCGGGGGTCGGTCAGGGAGCGGCCGGTACGCTCCTCGAGGCGGCGGAGGCGGTAGCGAACGGTGTTGGGATGGCAGTACAGGTGGATGGCGGTCTCGCTGGCGGAGCCGTTGTGGGTGGACCAGGTGCCGAGAGTGTCGAGCAGTATCTCGCGATCGTCGGGAGGCAGGTCGTCCAGCCCACCCAGCACAACCTGTACTACGCGCTGCGCGACCTCGGAGTCGGCGACGACGGTCATGGCCAGCGGCGACTCGTCGAAAACGATCACCGGATCGGCTGCCGTCGAGGCCGCCAACGCGGTACGGGCCAGCCGGAAGGCCACGTCGACCTGAGCGGCATCGCCGGTCAACGGGCTCACTCCGACGCGGCCCATCGCATTGCGCCGGACCATCTCGACCACGCGGTCGAGACCGCCGGGGCTCGGGGAGATGAGGCCGATGGTCAGACCCGGCAACCTTTGCCAGGCAGACGGGATCTCGAGGATCCGCAGCCGTTGCTCCACCCTCGGCAGACCTGGCGGATCGGCCAGCACGACCAGGAAGCCCCGCTCGGGCGGCAACTCGTCGGCCAGCTGCCGGAGACTGCCGTTCATGGCGGCCTGCGCGCGGTTCATCGCAAACTCGCCAGTGCCGCGCGGGCGGCGTTGTAGCCGCACATTCCATGTGCACCCGCGCCGGGCGGAGTAGCAGCGGAGCAGAGGTACACCCCAGGAACCCCAAGCGCATAAGGGTTCAGCGTCGCTCGCGGCCGGAAGACCAACTGCCGTACCGTATTGGCGCCGGTGGTGACATCGCCGCCGATGTAGTTCGCGTTGTGTTCCTCCAGTTGCGCGGTCGTCCGCACCCCACGGGCCACGACCAGGTCGCGGAAGCCGGGGGCGAAGCGTTCGATCTGAGATTCGATCGCCGCGGTCGCGTCGCCGCGGAAACCGCTGGGCACGTGTGCGTACGCATAGAGCGGCCGCAGACTGCCCTCACTACGAGACGGGTCGGCGAGGTACTGCTGCCCGACCAACAGATACGGCCGCTGCGGCATCCGTCCGGACACCACGTCCTGCTCTGCGCGGGCCAGCTCGGCGAAGTCTCCGATCAAGTGGATAGTGCCGGCCCGCCGAGAGGCCTCATGCGTCCACGGCACGTCGCCGGACAACGCGAAGTCCACCTTGAACAAGCCCGGCCCATGCCGGAACCGCAGCAACGGCCGCCGGACCCGGGCCGGCATCTTCTCCCCCACGATCCGCACGGCAGCTCTCGGCGCGACGTCGAGCATGACCAGATCCGCGTCACCGAGCTGCTCCAGCGACGAGACCCGTACGCCGGTCACCACCTTGCCGCCAAAGGACTCCAAGGCCGCGATCATCGCCCGGCTGATCGCCCCCGACCCCCCTTCCGCAACCGGCCAGCCGTACGCGTGAGCCGCCGTACCGAGAGCCACTCCGATCGCCGACGAGAACGGCGCCGACAGCGGTCGCAACGCATGCGCCGCAACCCCACCGAACAGCGCTGCTGCCTCTTCCGACCATCCCCTGACGAGCACAGACGCCGGTACTGCCGACAGCGCCCCGAAACGCGCCATCGCCAGCGGATGCGACGGCACCCGTACGACGGGCCGCAGGAAGTCCGCCGTGATCCGGTCGAACTGCTTGGTCAGCGGGCCGAAGACCTGCTGCCACCGATGACCGTCACGGCCCAGCGAGGCAGCGGTCTCCGCGACAGATCGCAGGACGGCGCCACCCCGGCCACCGTCGAGCGGATGCGCGTACTGCACCTCCGGCCACCGCCAGGTCAACCCGAACCGCGCCAGATCGGCCGACCGCGAGAACGGAGTGTCGACGGCCAGCGGGTGGAAGGCGGAGCACTCGTCGTGGATCAGTCCGGGCAGCGTGAGCTCACTGCTGCGGGTGCCGCCGCCGGGGTGGTCGGCGGCCTCGAGGACCTCGACCTCCACCCCGGCCTTGGCGAGAGTGAGCGCGGCGGCCAAGCCGTTCGGCCCACTCCCGACGACGATTGCCTTGGTCATGATCCCGCACCCGCCGCGGTCGTTCGCGGGTAGCGGACCCGTTCGTAGCCGTCCAGCCGCCATTCGACGGTCAACGGGATCGGCCCGTTCGGCAGCCACGGCTGCTCGGCCACCGCGTCCGCCACCTGATAGGTGCCACGCTCGACGATACCGAGCGCCGCGTCGATGACCACATACCGCTGGTAGCTCTTGTGCACCGGCTGCGACTCGATCCAGGCGACGATGAACTCGCCCGGCGCGAAACCGCAGCGCTTCTGGATCGAGGCGATGAACCGGTGGTCGTGCAGGTGACCGTCGCCGAAGTTGAAGCCGATGATGCAGTTCGTCATGAACTCGGCCTCCCGGATCGCGTAGTGGTCGAGATCCTCGCCGAGCTGATCGATCAGGATCGAGTTCAGCGCCCGGCCCTGGCTGTGCAACGCCCGCCAGCCCATCACCTGGTAGAGCGCGAGTTCGGCGGCGCCCCGGCTGCCGAGGAGTTCGGCGACCTGGTCGACGACCATCGGCGCCGGCTTCACCAGCTTCTCGTTCAGCCGCTGCTCCGCACCCGGCGCGAGCGCCCAGGTCGCGGACGCCCAGTTGCCGGCGTACTGGCGCATCGACGGCAGGAAGGACACCAGGTCCGGCCTGAGGTTGCCCAGTACCGGGAAGAACAGCAGCGCGGCGGCCGTCAGCACGAGCAGCCACGGCGTCATGTCCGCGAGGCCGAACCCGTCCCAGTTGGGGTTGCCGAGGAACAGGAACCCGGCGGCGAAGGCGAACAGCACGTTCCACTCCAGCGGCACCGCCAGCGGGAAGGTCGACGTGATGAAGACGTGGAAGCAGATCATCAGGACCGCGGCCACGATCGTCACGGTCTTGTCGGTCGAGAACAGCAACACCAACGGGGTGACGATCTCCACCAGAGTGCCACCGACGTGGGCCAGCAGGTTGCCGCTGTGCGACGGCCTCAGGTCGTCGGGGTAGTTCCGGTAGTTGATCCGCTTCATCGCCTTCAACGGAACCCACGGGGTGTTGCTCACCATCGGCGGCACCACCATGCCGAAGTGCTTGCCGAACTTCGAGAAGCCCGCCCCGACCCACACTATGACGATGAGCAGCTTGAGCGCGACGATCATGTCGACGGCGCCGTACAACGCGAAGAACACCAGCGCGGGCAGGTACTGCTCGCCACGCGCCTGCAGGAAGACCACCTTGTCCCGCAGGCCGAGCGCGATCAGCAGTACGCCGAGGACCACCATCAGCCAGGGCGCGACCCGGCCACCGGTGAAGCCGTGCGCGGTGAGCGCAGCGTCGTCGACGGACGGCAGGACGAGCGAGAGCACCAGCGTGACGATGATCGCGACGTACAGCGCGACATCACCCGGCGTACGGCGATCGCCATCAGTCAACGGGACCTTGCCCGGCCACGGGGGTTCACGGATCGTGTCCACCCGGCCGTAGGTGCGGAAGCCGCCCGTGAACGGTTTGAAGTGGCCGGCCAGCGGACCCCAGGAGCCGGCCACGCCGAGCACCTCCAGCAGCACGGTCCAGAGGACGAACTTCTGGTAGAGCACCGGCTCGTTCCAGAACTCGCCCGGGTGCAAGGGGCTGAAGCCCGAGGTCAGGCTACCCACCAGATAGCCACCGAGGATGTAGAGGAACAGCAGCTTCAGCACATAGATGACGTGGAAGATCTTCGGCGATCCGAAGCCCTCCTCGGCCCAGTACCGGGACAGCACCTTGATCCGCTCCAGGTACGGCAGGTCGTACACCTTGTCCGGTTCCACCGGCGGAACCGACGGTTTCGTGAATCCCATGACGATGCTCCTCTCAGGACTGGAACTGCTGGCGCAGGGTGGGTTTGTCGGGTTTGCCGACCGGGTTCTTCGGGATCGTCGCGACCAGGTGGATCGCCACCGGGACCTTGACCTTGGTCAGCCTGGTCCGGCAGAGCGCGAGCAGCTCGTCGATCTCCACGACGCGATCCGGGTACAGCGCGACCACGGCCACCGGGACTTCGCCGTACACCGGATGCGGGGCGCCGATGACGGCGGCCTCCAGAACGGCGGGGTGAGCGTGCAGGACGGTCTCGATCTCCTTGGGGTAGATGTTCTCGCCGCCGCGGATGATCAGGTCCTTGATCCGGTCGACGATCCGCAGATAGCCGTCGGCGTCGAGGATGCCGACGTCACCGGTGTGCAGCCAGCCGTCGCCGAGCGCGTCGGCGGTGGCTTCGGGCCGGTTCAGGTAGCCCTGCATCACGTTCGCGCCCTGGATCACGACCTCGCCGCGCTCCCCCGTCGGTACCAGCGTGCCGTCCGGCGCCGCGATCCCGACTCGTTGCCCGGGCAGCGCGACGCCGACCGTGCCCGGCTTGCGTACGCCGTCCACCGGGTTGGCCGTCGACGCACAGGTGCCCTCGGTCAAGCCGTAGCCCTCGACGAGGCCGAACCCGTACCGTTCCTCGGTTGCCGCCAGCAACTCCGTCGAGGCAGGGGCCGCCCCGCAGATCGCGAACCGGATCGAGGACGTGTCGGCCGCGACCTCGGCGGGCTGCGACACGAGATGCGAGTAGATGGTCGGTACGGCGGAGAAGTACGTCGGCCGGTACTGCTCGATCGCGGCCAGGAACTCCAGCGGCTGGAACCGCTGCAGCACCGTGAGCTGACCGCCGACCGCGATCGGCGTGAGGAAACTGATGCAGATGGCGTTCACATGGAACAGCGGCAGGATCAGCAGGCAGTGGTCGTCGCCGGTGATTTTCAGGTGCTCGGCCATCATCGAGGCCATCGCGCCGATGTTGCCGTGGGTGAGCATCACGCCCTTGGGCCGTCCGGTCGAGCCGCTCGTGTAGATCAGCAGTGCCAGGTCCCCCGCCTCGGTGACCGGCGGTGGGAGCCTACGGTCAGCACGGCTGGTACGGCGAAGCTGCTGGACCCCGATGCTCGGGCAGCCGCCGTTGGGTGCGTCCGGGCCGGCGTTGACCACGACCGCGGCACCCGCGTCGTTGATCTGGTAGTCCGCTTCGTGCGCGGTGAACATCGGGTTCAGTGGTGTCGCGGCGGCGCCGAGACGCCACGCCGCGATCATCACGACGAGCAGCTCGACCCGGTTCGGCAGCATCACCGCGACCACCGAGCCGGGTCCCACGCCGTACCCGGCGAGTTGCTCGGCGACGGCATCGGTCCAGGCGCCGAGGTCGGCGTAGGTCAGGTCCTGACGGGCATCGCGGACGGCGGGCAGGTAGTCGTACGCCGCCGGTCGCCGCCACGGGAGATAGTCGAGTGTGGTCACGAGGTCCTCCGATCTGGTTGCCCTCGACGGTAGGAATCCGGACCCTGTCCGGTCCTGTGCGCGGGACACGAAGCTCGACGCGCCGTTCGTGCTCGCGAGCTGACAGCTGATCCGGACGGGCGCACAATCGGAGGCCTAGGAGGCGGACGCCATGGCTACTGACACGCTGCAGGAGGCCGCGGTCGCGCGGGTGACCGCGATCGCCACCCTGATGGGCGGCGGGCTGCCCGACCTGACCGGCGTCCTGCACAAGGTGCTGGCCGAGACGATCGAGGAGCTCCAGGGCGACCAGCTGATCGTCGAGCTGCTCGGGGCGAGTATCGAGAGCAACCTCGAGACGGTCGCGCACATCCTGCGCTACGGCATCGACGTCGGCACGGTCTCCACGCCGTCGGCGGCCGAGGAGTACGCGCGCCGGCTGGCCCAGCGCGGGGTCGCACCGATCGCGCTGGTCCGCGCGTACCGGCTGGGTCAGCAGCTGGTCCTCGACTGGGCCTTCGACGAGCTGGCCAAGGACACCGACCAGTCGGTCGCGCTCGCGGCCGGGCGGATCATGGTCGACACGACCTTCCGCTACATCGACCGGATCTCCGAGCAGGTGGTCAGTGCCTACGAGTCTGAGCGGGTGCAGTGGCTGGCGAACCGGAACACGGTCCGCAGGGCGATGATCGAGGAGCTGCTCCGGGGCGACCCGGTCGACCTGGCCGTCGCCGAGGGCGCGCTCGGCTACCGGCTCCGGCAGAACCACGTCGGCGTCGTGCTGTGGTGCACCTCGAAGTCGTCCGCGGACGAGGACCTGCGTCAGCTGGAACGCCTGCTCCAGCAGGCGGCGGCGGCAGCCGGTTGCTCAGGGCAACCACTCTTCGTACCCCGGGACCGGACCACCGCCTGGGGCTGGATCCCGCTCGGGCGCGGCCGGGCGGACATCGCCGTCGAGGCCGATCCGGACCCGAACCACTGGATCGCGATCGGATCGCCGGCGGCCGGGGCGGACGGCTTCCGGGTCACCCACCTGGAGGCGCTGCGGGCTCGGCAGGTGGCGCTGGCGGGGCGGGACCGGGCCGACCGGGTCACCGCCTTCACCGATCCGCAGGTGCGGGCGGCGGCGATGCTGGCCGCCGATCTGGAAGGGACCCGGCGGCTGGTGCGGAACGCACTGGGTTCGCTGGCGGCCGACACCGAGACGGCCGCGCGGTTGCGGGAGACGTTGCAGGTGTTCCTGGCCGAGAAGGGCAGCTATCTGGCCACCGCGGAGCGGGTCCATCTGCACAAGAACACCGTGAAGTACCGCGTCGACAAGGCACTGGAGGAACGCGGCCGGTCGCTGGACGACGAGCGCCTGGAACTCGAGCTGGCGCTCGTCGCCTGTCGCTGGCTGGCCGGATCCGTGTTGTCGCCTGCCGCACCCTGAGCTCAGCCGAGCTTGTGGGCCAGCACCCGCAGGCCGACCATCGGGATCAAGGCGACGAAGAACAGGACGGGAATCAGGAAGGCGATCATCGGAGTGTCCTTTCGGTGCTGCCGGGGCTGGGTTCCGGCCGGTGACAAGAGATTCGCAGTCCGCACCCCCTGCGCACCTGGCTCGCCGACCCGAACTTCCGGACCGCTGCTGTGCCGCCCGCACAAACGGCTCACAACGTTGTCCGCCCGGCCAATGACAGCGGCGCGCGCCGGGCGGATCGTGGACGTAGTACCGAGCCGGGGAGCCCGCGATGACCAATCTCAGTCACAATCTCGCCGAGTCCGCGGCGATGTATCCCGACCAGCCGGCGGTCCGGACGGACGACGAGGTGCTCAGCTACCGCGCCCTCGACCGGCTCGCCTCGCAACTGGTGACGCTGCTGCGCGACCGCGGAATCGGCCCCGCCCACCGGGTCGGCCTGATGCTGCCGAACGTCGCCCAGTTCCCGATCGCCTACTACGGCATCCTCCGCGCCGGCGCCGTCGTCGTACCGATGAATCCCCTGCTCAAGGAACGGGAGGTGAAGTACTACCTCGACGACTCCGGCGCACGGCTGCTGCTCGCGTCGCCGGAGGTCGCAGCCGAGGCCGCGGCAGGGGCGAAGGTTGCCGGGGCAGACCTGCTGATCGTCGCCCCCGGTGAGTTCGAGGCGATGCTGGCGGCCCTCGAGCCGGCGACCGATCCGGTCAGCCGCGCCGACGACGACACCGCCGTCCTGCTCTACACGTCCGGCACCACGGGAAAGCCGAAAGGCGCCGAGCTCACCCACGGCGGGCTGAACCGCAACCAGGCGGTCAGCGCCCGGACCCTGTTCGAGATCGGCCCCGGCGACGTGGTGATGGGGTGCCTGCCGCTCTTCCACGTCTTCGGCCTCACCTGCGGGCTGAACACGGCCATCTCCAACGGCGCGACGCTGACCCTGATCCCCCGCTTCACGCCGGCGAAGGCACTCGAGGTGATCCAGCGCGACCGGGTCACCGTCTTCGAGGGCGTCCCCACGATGTACGCCGCGATGCTCGGCGTCCCCGACCGCGACCGGTACGACGTATCGACGCTGAGGTGCTGCGTCTCCGGCGGCGCGGCTCTTCCGGTCGAGGTGCTGCACAACTACGAGGACGCGTTCGGGTGCATCATCCTGGAGGGCTACGGACTGTCGGAGAGCTCGCCGGTGGCGGCGTTCAACCACCCCCGTTCCGAACGCAAACCGGGCTCGATCGGTACGCCGATCGAAGGCGTCCGGATGCGGTTGGTGGACGATCACCGCCAGCCGGTCGGGACCGGGGAGATCGGTGAGATCCAGATCGCCGGCCACAACGTCATGAAGGGCTACTGGAACCAGCCCGAAGCCACCGCGACGGCGATCGATGCCGACGGCTGGCTCAGCACCGGGGACCTGGCCAGGCAGGACGACGACGGCTACTTCTTCATCGTCGACCGCAAGAAGGACCTGCTGATCCGTGGCGGCTACAACGTCTATCCACGCGAGGTCGAGGAGGTGCTCTACGAGCATCCGGCGGTGGCCGAGGCCGCCGTCATCGGGATCCCGCACCCCTCGCTGGGTGAGGAGATCGGCGCGGCCGTCCAGCTCAAGGCCGGTTCGGCCGCGACGCCGGAGGAGTTGCGCGACCACGTGAAGCGGCGGATCGCGGCGTACAAGTATCCGCGGGTGGTCTGGATCGTCGACGAGTTGCCGAAAGGACCGACCGGGAAGATCCTGCGGCGGGCGATCGAGATTCCCGAAGGGATCCTGGCATGACCACACCTGCCCAGGCCGAGGAGCTGGCCGCACCGCTCGACTTCCTGCTCACCGCGGCGGCGATCGGGCCGCTGCGCCGCTTCCTGCCGAACTCCGCGTGGATCCGGATGGCGAGCAACCTCGCGGTCCGGCCCGGCGTGGTCAGCCGGCGGCTCGCCGATCTCGCGGTCGACCTCGGCCGGATCACCACCGGTACGTCGGATCGCGCGCCCTCGTCGCGCGACCGGCGGTTCGCCGACCCCGCCTGGACCCAGAACCCCTTCCTGCGCCGGCTGGTCCAGGGCTATCTGGCCGCCGGTGAGACCGCCGGCGCGCTGACCAAGGAGGCGCAGCTCGACTGGCGGGACCACGAGCGGATGTCCTTCGTGGTGGACAACCTCGTCGATGCGCTTGCCCCGAGCAACAATCCGCTGGTCAGCCCGGCCGCCTGGAAGGCCCTGATCGACACGGCGGGGCTGAGCGGCGTGCGCGGAATGCGCCATCTGCTGCGCGACCTGGCCACTCCGCCGCGGGTCCCGAGCATGGTCGAGCCGTCCGCGTTCAGCGTCGGCGCCACGGTGGCGGCCACCCCGGGTGCCGTCGTCTTCCGCAACGAGGTGCTCGAGCTGATCCAGTACACGCCGCAGACTGACAAGGTCCGGGCCATCCCGGTGCTGATCGTGCCGCCGGTGATCAACAAGTACTACGTGGTCGACCTCTCCCCCGGGCGCAGCCTGACCGAGTACCTCCTGCGGCAGAACCTGCAGGTCTTCACGATCTCCTGGCGCAACCCGGACGCGCGGCACCGCGACTGGGGTCTGGATGCCTACGGGCAGGCGATCAGCGAAGCGATGGACGCAGTACAACGGATCTGCCGGTCCGACCTGATCCAGCTGTTCGCCACCTGCTCGGGCGGGATGCTGGCCTCGATGCTGATGTCGGTACTCACCGATCGCGGTGAGGCGGACCGGGTGGCCGGCCTGACCCTGGCGGTCACGGTACTTGATCAGAGTCGTGCGGGGCTGGCCTCGGCAGCGATGGACGAACGAGTCGCCGCCGCGGCCATCGCGGCCTCGGCGTCGCGTGGATACCTCGACGGCCGGGTGCTGGCCGAGGTGTTCGCCTGGCTGCGGCCGAACGACCTGATCTGGAACTACTGGGTCAACAACTATCTCCAGGGGCGAGAGCCGGCCGCGTTCGACGTCCTGTTCTGGAATGCCGACACCACCCGGATGCCGGCCGCGCTGCATCGCGACTTCGTCGAGCTCGGCCTGGGCAACACGCTCACCCACCCCGGTGCCGCGACGATGCTCGGCACGGCGGTCGACCTCGGCAAGGTCGGCGTACCGGCGTACATCGTCGCCGGGATCGCCGATCACATCTGTCCCTGGCAGTCGTGTTACCGCAGTACCCAGCTCCTCGGCGGCGAGAACCGGTTCGTGTTGTCCACCAGCGGACACATCGCCTCGATCGTCAACCCACCCGGCAACCCGAAGGCGACGTACCAGGTGAACGACGGCAACCCACCCGACCCCGAGCAATGGTTGCGCACGGCAACGACGATGCAGGGATCGTGGTGGCCGGACCTGGTGAACTGGCTGACCGAGCGAGGCGGCCGGCTGCGGAACGCCCCCGCCGAACCGGGCGGCGCCGGGCTTCCCGCACTGGACCCGGCCCCCGGCAGCTACGTCTACGCGGCATGACGACGGGAGCCCAGGTGGAACCGCAGACCGTCAAGGTGGCCGGGCAGCCGATCCGCTACGACATCAGGCGGGGTGCCGGCGATGCCACTCCCCTGCTGATGCTCTGCGGGATCGGCGCTGCCTTCGAGGTGCTGCAACCGGCGGTCGACGCGCTGGATCCGGAGCTGGAGGTGATCCGGTTCGACGTGCCCGGTGTCGGCGGCTCGCCGGTCGGGCCGTTGCCGTACTCGTTCCCCGCGCTGGCGTGGCTGACCCGCCGGCTGCTCAACCGGCTCGGCTACCAGCAGGTCGACGTACTGGGATTCTCGTGGGGCGGCGGGCTGGCACAGCAGCTCGCCGTCCAGCATCCGGGAACGGTCCGGAGACTGGTCCTGATCAGCACGGCCACCGGCGTGCTCATGGTTCCCGCAAGCCCGGCCACCCTGCTGAAGATGGTGACGCCCCGGCGCTTCAACGATCCCGAGTACGCCGCCGGCCTGGCGGGGTACCTGTACGGCGGCAGCGCGCGACGGCATTCGGCCGAGATCCGGCGGGTGTTCAGCGCCCAGGTGCGGGCCGGCTCCAAGCGCGGGTACCTCTTCCAGCTCGCGGCCGGTGCCTGCTGGACGAGTCTGCCCTTCCTCGGGCTGATCAGGCAGCCCACCCTGATCCTGAGTGGTGACGACGACCCGATCATCCCGCTCGTCAACGCGCGCCTGATGGCCCGGCTGATCCGCCACTCCGAGCTCCACGTCTACTCCGGTGGGCACGTGGAACTTGTCACCGAGGCGCCGGCGCTGACACCGGTCATCACCCAGTTCCTGTCCAGCTGAGGAGTAGGTATGAGCACCGATCCGATCGACTTCTACTCGCTGGAGGCCCTGCTCGACGAGCCGGATCGGGCGCTGCTGCACGCCGTCCGGGATTTCGGGGACAAGCAGGTCGCGCCGATCATCAACGAGCACTGGTCGCGGGCGTCGTTCCCGTTCGAGTTGCTGCCGGCTCTGCACGACCTCGGCACCGCCGGTACGCCGTACCAGGGGTATGGCTGCCCGGGGCGGAGCTATCTGCTGGACGGGCTGATCGCGATGGAGCTGGCGACCGCGGACCCGTCGATCGCGACCTTCCACGGTGTGCACAGCGGATTGTCGATGGGGTCGATCTACCTGTGTGGATCCGAGGAGCAGAAACAGCGGTGGCTCCCCCGGATGGCGGCGCTGGAGTTGATCGGCGCCTTCGGGCTCACCGAGCCCGGGGTCGGGTCCGGTGCGTCTGGTGGTTTGCAGACGACCGCGCGGCGCGATGGCGACAGCTGGGTGCTGAACGGCCAGAAGAAGTGGATCGGCAACGCGACCTTCGCCGACCTGATCGTGATCTGGGCCCGGGACGAGGCCGATGGGCAGGTGAAGGGGTTCGTGGTCGAGAAGGACACGCCTGGGTTCGGTACCACCAAGATCGAGGACAAGATGGCCCTGCGGGTCGTCCAGAACGCCCTCATCACGCTCACCGACGCCCGCGTACCCGAGGCCAACCGGCTGGCGGGCGCTGAGTCCTTCCGGGACACCGCCAAGGTGCTGCTGATGACCCGGGCCGGCGTCGCCTGGATGGCCGTCGGGTGTGCCCGCGGCGCCTACCGTCACGCTCTGGCCTATGCGGGCGAGCGGCAACAGTTCGGCCGGCCGATCGCGTCGTTCCAGCTCGTCCAGGATCTGCTGGTCAAGATGCTCGCCAACACCACGGCGTCCGCCACTCTCTGTACCCGGCTGTCCCAGCTTCAGGACGCCGGCCTCGCCTACGACGAACACGCGTCACTCGCGAAAATGTTCTGCACCGTGCGGATGCGCGAGACGGTGGGGTACGCCCGTGAACTCCTGGGCGGCAACGGGATCCTGCTCGAACACAACGTCGGCCGCTACGTCGCCGACGCCGAGGCGATCTACTCCTACGAAGGTACGCGCGAGATGAACACACTCATCGTCGGCCGAGCCATCACCGGACAGTCGGCCTTCGTCTAAGGGCAAGTACTGTGACGGAGTGCCGTCGACCCAGGTGACTCCCTTCCAGATCCAGGTGCCCGACTCCGTCCTTGACGATCTGCGGGCACGGCTGCAGGCGGCGCGACCAGCGACACCGGCCATCCTTGACGGCGGTGAGACGCCGGAGCTGATCGAGCGGATCGAGGGGCTCCTGGCCTACTGGCGGGACGGCTACGACTGGCGCGCCGAGGAACGCCGTCTCAACAAGTTTCCGCAGTTTCGCGCCACCGTCGACGGCGTGGGGCTGCATTTTCTGCATGTCCGGGGCTCCGGGCCCGATCCCTTGCCGCTGTTGCTCACCAACGGCTGGCCAAGCTCGTTCGTGGAATACCTCGCAGTACTGGAGCCGCTGACAGAGGCCGGGTTCTCGGTGGTCGTCCCGGCGCTGCCCGGGCTCGGATTCAGCGACCGATGTCTCGACCTGCCGCTGAGTCGTTCGGGCCTCGCCGACCTGTTCAATCAGCTGATGGTGGACGTGCTCGGCTACCGGCACTACGTGGCGCACGGCGACGACATCGGCGGCCGGGTCGTCAGCCGGCTGGGCATCCACCACTCAGCCGACGTGCGGGCCATCCAGACCGCGAACTGGTTCACTCTGCCCACCCCGGACGAGGTGCTGGACGACGCAGCGCTTGCCTACGATGCCGCCGGTACCCAATGGGACCAGACGCATGGCGCCTACGCGCACGTTCAGGAGACTCGGCCGCAGACGCTGACGTACGCGCTCAACGACTCCCCGACCGGCCTGGCCGCCTGGATCCTCGAGAAGTTCCTGACCTGGAGCGACCCGGCGACCCGAACCGGCCTCAGCGATGACGATCTGCTGACCACGGTGATGATCTACTGGTGCACGCAGACGATCGGCAGTTCGATGCGGCTCTACGCACTCCAGGACCAACCCCGTGACGAATTCGGTCCCGTGCTCGTACCAGCCTCGGTCCTCGTACCGAACGAACCAGATCTCCCCGCACCGCCGGAGTCGGCGCTACGGCGTGCATACCCGCAGCTGTTCCGCCACCGGGAGCTGACCCGTGGCGGGCACTTCCTCGCCCTGGAGTCACCGGAAACGTTCGTCGACGAAGTCACCGCGGCCTTCGCCGACTACCTGCCACGCCGGTAACCCAAACGCCCTTGGGGTGGCCCGGAAGGGGACCACCCCAAGGGGTTCTGCCTACTTCCCGAACGTGTAGCGGAGCTGGTCTGTGCGGAGGACGTCTCCGGAGACCTTCACCACCTTCAGGGTGTGGTTGCCATCCTTCAACCCGGCTTGGGTGAAGACCTGGCGGTTGGTGACCCGAACCGGGTTGGACAGGTTCACCCGGCGGACGAGCACGTTGTCGATGAAGACGTCGGCTTCACCCTGATCCGGCGCCAGCGCGGTGACCCAGTCGACGCCGGTTCCCTTGAAGGCGAACTCGAAGGCCGCGCCGTTCACCGTCGCGGCGTGGACGTCGTCGCGGTAGTCGCCGCGGAAGCTGAAGTCCAGCTTCGTGCTGCCGACCGGCTGCGTCGCGAGGTACGCCTTCTTGATCGTCACGACCTTGCCCGCGAGGGTGTAGTCGGTGCCCTTGACGAGCACCTTGCCGGCGTTGGCGATCGAGACCAGCTCGCCCGGATCGCGACCGATCTCCGTGGTCACGTCAGCCTGAGCCGCCTTGTCGAAGCCCGCGGTACCGGGGTTCAGCAGGCTCTCCTGCCGGACGACCAGCTTGTCGACCAGCATGAACTGGCCAGACTTCTTCACCCCGCGGATCGTGTGGCTGCCGTTCGGCAGATCCGAGATGCTGTAGACCAGCTGCTGCGCGGACCGCGAGTCGGCGTGGGTGTCCACGGTCGCCTTCAAGGCGCCGTCGACATAGATCTCGACCTCACCCTGCGAGGTGTCCTTCTCGGTGATGTAGTCGACGCCGTTCCCGACGAAGCTGTACGAGAACGCGTCGCCATTGCCCTCGGTGTACTGCACGTCGTCCTGGTAGTCGCCCAGTCCACGGCCGGTACTCCGGCTCCACGAACCCGTGTAGACGATGCCCGGGTCGTCGTTGTTCAACTCGACGGTCCGTACGCCGGAGGTCGCGGCGGCCTGGGGTGCCTGGGCGCCCGAGTCGGTCACCGTGACGGCCAGCGGCTCCGAGACCGCCGGGACCTCGTTGTTGCCGTTGCGCTGCCAGGCGCCCTGGTAAGCGACGCGCAGGTCATCGTCGTTGACGCGGATCGCGCCCTTCTTGTTCGGCGTGACCTTGAACAGCCGGACGCCGTGCGGGGGGACGACCGCCGCGGTGTAGCTGGTGGTGGCCTGTCCCAGGTCCTTCCTGGCCCACAGGTCGCGCACCGTCGCCGGGCTGTCCAGCCCGAGATCCGCGAAGTTCGCCGTCATGTTGGCCTCGGTGGTACCGAGGTTGAACATGGCAACGGTGTAGGAGCTGTCGGCGTTCAGCGAGTACCAGACCTGCCGGTTCGTCTTGGTCGACACCGGCTGCGCGGGACGCCCGGCCTGGTTGACCCCGATGACCTCGGGGTTGGTGAGCAGCTCCACGCCGTACTGGTCGAGCTTGGTCATGTCGTTGCCGATATAGAACGGAACCGCGGAGACGGCCCACAGCGTTGCCGCCGTCCGGCGCTCGTCCTTGGTCATCCCGTCCATCGTGCCGTTGCCGACGTTCAGGGAGTCGAAGTCGTTCCAGCCACCGGGTCCCGCGTGCCGCCACCAGTCGGCCGCCTTCGGGAAGAGCCGGGAGATGTTCGGCCACGCCGTGAGTGCCTCACCAGGGCAGTAGCACTCGACGTCCCAGTCGACCCGCCAGCCGTTGGCCACGGACTTCCAGTAGTCGGCGTAGTTGATGTCGAGCGCCCAGGACAGCTCGAGCCAGATCTTGTGCCGGGCCAGCGCCTGCGACCAGCCCTTGACCTCGTCACGGGCGTCGAGCGACAGGTCGTTCTTGCCGGAGCCCGGCGTGACGCTGTCGAACTTCAGGAAGTCGATACCCCACGAGGCCATCAGGTCGACGATCGAGTCGATGTACTTCTGGGCGCACGGGTTCGCCATGTCGACGCGGTAGCCGAAGCCCCAGTAGTCGCCCTGCTGCAGCGGCTGCTTGGCCAGGCTGCCCGTCCGGCACTCCGGGTGGCCGTAGACGGGAAGGTTGGCGTCCAGCATCTCCTTCGAGATCCCGGGAATGCTGTAGATGCCGACCTTCTGGCCATTCGCATGGATGTGGTCGATCACCGCCTGGAACCCGTTCGGGTACAGCTTCGTGCTCGGCACCGGCCGGCCGTACTCGTCGGTGCCGCCGTTCCAGGCCGCGTCGATGTTGATGTTCTTGTAGCCGTACGGCTGAAGCTTCTGGTGCATCGCATCCGACTGGGCGATGATCTGGGCCGCATTGATCCAGTTGCCGCCGTCGTTCGAGTACACCTGCATGCTGTAGCTGCTCCACCCCATGTAGGGCTTCGCCGCCGCCGCCCCCGCGGGCCCCAGCGACGGGCTCCCCGTGGTGATGACGTTCGCCGGCATGGAGATGCTGCTGTTCGTGGTACTCGTCGTGGTGTCGGCTTTGGCAGCGCCCGGCGCGGGCGGCGTCCCGTGCGGACCCTGAGCAGCCGAGGCGGTCAAGCCGACCGGGAGGACGGCAGCAGCGAGCACCCCCACGAGCACACCTCGCGCCACCTTGTTACGAAGGAACCTGGCCATGTTCGGTGACCTCACTTAGCGGCGGGGCAACAGCCGCATATCGGATAGGATATTGGAACCCTGAGGCCTCAGGAACCCGAAGTCAAGATCGGGACCCGAGATTATTGACGCAGTTAACTAACCGTCCGCACCCAGATCGAAAAGGGTCACGATGCTCAGTTCCTGGACACCCGCCGGCAGCTACCGGGAACGCTACCCGTCGCGGACCCGGGAGATCGACGGTGTCACGGTCCGAGTGGCAGCTCCCCCGGAGGGCGTCGGCGGGATCTATCTCGACAACGCCGTCTGCGACCTGCGGAGCTGGCCGGGCGGTCTCGGGCGCGGCAAGGGTGCGCCCGCGGAGTGGCGGCAGCTGCTCGACATCTACGGGCTGGACGCGACCGACCTCGATGGCGTCGCGGCCGTCAGCCCGATCAGCAAGCTCGCCCCGTTGGCCGCCGCCCGGATCCCACTCCTGGTCGCCTATGGAGACGCCGACCACGCGGTACCGGCCGACGAGAACTCCGAGCCCCTCCTGGCGAAGTACACCGAGCTGGGCGGCCCTTCGGAGGCGGTTGTCCGTCCCGGCGCCGACCACCACCCCCACGGCATCGCGCCCGCTCTCGTACAGGCCTTCTTCGAGAAGACCATCACGCCCGATGGTCGGTGACGAGTGAGGTCGCGAGTTCTCTTGTCGCCTCGTCGATAGGCGTTTGTTCCAGTACGCCGTACGCCGTGGTGACCCGCTGCTCGAAGGTGTCCGCGTCGAAGCCGGGGACCTCCGACGAGAGCGAGCCGACCGACGCCGCGTCGAAGGGGAGGTCGAGCTGGGCGTAGATGTCGGTCAGGAGTGGCCGGAGCAGGTCGTCGTCTCCTAGCACGATGAGCGTGCTGAAGAGCCAGCCGTTGCGGACGACGCGTTGGCCCGTGCCGACGAGCTTCACGACGCCCCGGGCGTTGACGCTGTGGGCGCCCGGACAGTACTCCCCTGGCACGGCCCCCACCCGCGCGTCGACGCCGACGTCGCCGAGGATGCCCGCGTACAACGAACCGAAGTACTGGAACCGGCTCTCCAGTCCATCGGGGGCGAGAGGTTCATGCTTGACGTGGTCCACCACCAGCGCTTGGGGCGTATAGGCGACCGGACGCCCACCGACAGCCCGTACCACCGGCTCGAACCCAGCCGACCGTGCCGCCCGCACCGCGGCCCCGAAACCGGGCAGCCGCGTATCCCGCCGCCCGAACACCACCACAGGCGCCGCCGGCCGGTAGATCCGCAGCGCCTCGCTCACCCCACCACTCGAAGCCCGTCGCACCATCGCATGGGCGATCGCCAGCTCCATCGCCTCGTCACCAGCAGCGGACGCACCAGAGTAGAAACGCACCTCGACATCCTGTCACGCGCGATCCAGCGGCCCGGCCTTGACGGCTTCCAGGATCGACATTCTGGTGGGGGTGTCGACGAGGCGGGTCAGTTGCAGGCCGGCGGCGGCGAAGAGGGCGGCGTACTGGTCTTCGGTCCGCTCGCGGCCGCCCGGGAGTAC
Organism: Streptomyces sp. SID13031; assembly: GCF_010548305.1. GTDB lineage: Bacteria > Actinomycetota > Actinomycetes > Propionibacteriales > Kribbellaceae > Kribbella. Next base: position 596,576 of record NZ_JAAGLV010000001.1, on the reverse strand, counting down.
GAGCATGTTGAGGTCGGAGAACGCGGCGTCGGCCTCGTGGCCGGGTTGGCCGAGGACCGCCTCGATGACCAGGATCGCGCCGCCCGGGTTCAGCGACTCGGCGCAGACGCGGAGGATCTCGACGCAACGGTCGTCCGGCCAGTCGTGCAGGATCGACTTGAGCAGGTAGACGTCCGCGGGCGGGACCTCCGCGAAGAAATCACCGGCCGCGGCTGACCATCGCGGCGCGAGGGCCGCGGTCTCGGGCTCGGTGGCGACGACGTGTTCGCGGTCGAACACCGTGCCGGTGAGGTGGTCGTTGCTGCGTAGTACGGCGTCGAGCACGATCCCCTGGCCGCCGCCGACGTCGACAACCGTGTGGAACCCGGAGAAGTCATACGCGGCCGCGACCGCTCCCGCGATCTTCCAGCTGCGCGCGGTCATGTTGTCGTTGAAGATCGCGTTGTGCTCCGGCTGCCGCTGCCGATACGTCCAGACATCGACACCGTGCAGCGCCTCGAACGCGGTCTCACCGGTACGGACGCTGTGACCGAGATGCCCCCAGGCCGCCCAGAGCGCTGGATCCTGGAGCGTCCGGGCGAGCGGGCGCTGCGTACCGGGGACGCCCGATCGCAGCCCTTCGCCGAGCGGCGTGTTGCTGACGGCACCGTCGTTGTCTGCGTACACCCCGACCGTGACCAGCACGCGCACCAACCGGGCCAGCGTCTCCTCGTCCGCCCCGACCGCGGTCGCCAGCTCCGCGACAGTCCGCGGCCCGGTGGCCAGTTCATCCGACAGTCCGAGCTCGGCCGCGACGCTGAGCGCCGCGGAGACCCGGTACCCCATGAGCATCGACTCGAGGTCGCCGCTGTTCTCCATGGGTCCGATCATGCACCCGGAGCGCCACCGCGAACCTCGCTCGGAGCCGACTACTTCTCGACGTCGGTTGTTCAGATGGTGGTCGTCGGGGCAATAGAGACTCGGGCGGTTGCCCTTCTAGAGAGGACTGAGATGAGCTGGCTCGGAAAAGCACGACTCACGGTGGTGGCTCTGGCTGTTGCGGGACTCGGGATCTCCGGTACTTCGGCCGGCTGGAGCGCTCAGGCGGCGACCAGCTGGCCGGGTGGATCCGCTGTCACCACCGCTGACGGCAGCAACGTGTTCGGGAAGAACCTGAGCGGCCTCTCCTTCCAGACCCCGACTGTCCTGTGGGCGGTGAACAACGGCCCTGGGAAGGCTTACCGCCTTGTCCCCAGCGGGGCGACGTGGAAGCCGGACTCGGTCGGTGGGCGCACGCTGCACTACAGCAACGGCAAGGGCGATCCGGATGCCGAAGGTGTGGTCATCACTCCCGATGGGCTCGTAGCCGCGACCGAGCGGGACAACAAGGACGACGACAACAGCCTGCTGAAGGTACTGCGCTTCGACGCCACCTCGACTGCGTCCTCGCTCAACGCGAACCGCGAGTGGAACCTCACCGATGACCTGCCCGACGTGGACCCCAACGGCGGCCTCGAAGGCATCTCCTGGATCCCCGACTCCTTCCTCACCGCGCACGGCTTCCGCGACGAGCACACCGGCGCGGTCTACTCCCCCGCCAGTTACGCCGGTCACGGCACCGGCCTGTACTTCGTCGGCCTCGAGGACAACGCGACGATCTACGCCTACGCCCTCAACCAGTCCAGCAGCGCGTACACCCGGGTCGCAACGATCGCCACTGGCTTCTCCGCGGTGATGGACCTCGAGTTCGAGTCCGAGACCGGTCACCTGTGGGCGGTCTGCGACAACAGTTGCCAGGGGCAGACGAAGACGCTCGACCTCAACGCGCAGGGCAAGTTCGCTGTCACAGCGACGTACAACCGGCCGTCCGGGATGTCCAACCTCAACAACGAGGGCTTCGCCATCGCCCCGCAGTCGACCTGCTCGGCCGGTCGCAAGGCAGTCGTCTGGTCGGACGACGACAACACCAGCAACCATGCGCTGCGCGCCGGAACTCTGCCCTGCTAGCTAGTTCCTGACGGCCTTCGCGGCTTTGTCCCAGTTCTCGTGCAGGTTGTCGAGATACGACTGCGCCTGAGCACCGGGCTTGGCACCAGCCGCGAAGGACCGCATGTTGCCCCCGCCGGCGTTGTAGCCGAGGGCAAGCAACTCGTCCTTGCTGAACTTCCCGCGCCGGCTGCCCAGCCGCGCGGTCAGGTCGTGCAGATGCCAGGCGGCGGCCTCGATGGCGAGCTCGGGATGGTCAGGCAGTTCTTCCCACTGCCGGCCGGCGAAGCGGCCACGCTTGGTCTCGTCGAAGGCGGCCCGATGCATGTTGGCGATCCCGAACGCCGCGCCTTCCTTGATCCGCTGCCACGAGCGTTCCAGCGACGGATCGTGCGGCTTGTAGTCCTCGTTGTAGAGGATTGCCATCAGCAACTGCGCGCTGACGTCCGCCCGGCCGGCCGACTTCCGCACCTGCACTGCGAACTGCGCCGGGTCGTAGTTCCGGTACCAGTCCGAAGGAATCCCCGTGGGCGTAGCTTTCGACGGCCCGGATGGTTTGGACTCGGATGGTTCGGACTCGGACGGCTTCGGCGTCGAAGGCGTGGCAGTGGGTTGAGCCGGCGCGGCAGTGTCAGCCGGCGAATCGTCCCCGCGCGCAGCCCACGCCGCCACGACGACGGCACCGACCGCGAGCCACCACCAGCCCTTACTCACCCACACCTCGCATCACCATCGCGTCAGACCCCTACGACAGTACCGGGCTCCTCAGCCGTTGCCGAAGTCGACGGTCGGTTGTTCGACGTGTGGGTCGGGGCTGATGCCGAGTTGGTCGAAGGTCCGCAGCGGCGTTCCTTCGATGACGACGTCTCGCAGTACGACGTCGTCGATCGCGCCATCCGCGTTGCCTGCGGCAACCAGAGGTTTCATGCCGCCCGGGTCGCGGACGTTGACCCGTTCGATCCGTACGCCGGAGACCGGGCCGATCCCGAGGCCGCGCTCGCGGGTGTTGATCAGCAGCCAGCTCTGGTTGCCGCGGTCGTGGTCGAGGGACTCGATGTCGATGTCCTCGTAGACGATCCGGGTGCAGGGCTCGCTGCCGTAGCAGGGGTCGATCGCGATCGCGCGGGTCGCGTTGTAGACGTAGCCATTGCGATAGGTGATGTCGCTCTGCTGTGAGTAGTGACCGTTGCCGACCTTGAACGCGGCGCAGTGGGTCCAGGCGACCACGTCGTCGAACAGCACCCGCTCGACCGGCTGCCGCGGCTGCGGCCAGCTGAGCGCGATGTTGGCATCCTCTGCCCACGCCTTGGTCGAGTACGGGTCGTCCTCACAGATCGCGATGACGTGCCGGACAGTGACATCTTGGCACTCGTTGATATCGAGGACGTCGTTCTCGAACTGGCGCTGGGTCTGGAAACCCTTGTAGTTGGTGATCTTCACGTCGGAGCAGCGGCTGGGCAGGAACGCCCAGGAGCCCGAGTCCCGGCCGATCACCCCGTCGACCGTGACTCCCCTGGTGCCGACCGGCACCAGCAGATGGTTGAGGTAGCCGCTCTCCTTGCGCATCCGCGCGCCCTGGCCGTCGATCGTCCCGCGCCCGGAGATGGTGACGTCGGATGACCCGGGCTCGGTCGAGATCAGCCAGGTGCCGTCCATCGAGAGGCTGTCGTGGCGGAACTTCGTCGCATAGACCAGCGGGTTACCCGTTGCCCGCAGCACCGATCCGCCGGCCAGGTAGAGCTGCACCCGCGAACGCAGGACGAGATTGCCGATGCTGAAGACGCCGGCCGGCACGTAGACCACGCCACGACCGGCCTCGTGCGCCACATTGATCGCCGACTGCACCGCGGTCGTGGCCGACGCCTGGCCGGTCGGGTCGGCATCGAAGTCCGTGACGACGTTGAAGATCCCGGGTCCGGTGGCGTCCGGCGGGTCCACCTCCTCCGGGTCCGCCGCGATCACCAGCTCCCGGAGGTCGTCGATCTTCACGATCAGGTACCGGCTGCGGTCGAGCGAGATGGTCAGCCGGTTCCCGGTCACCTCGGCCGGGATCTCCAACGCGAGTGGGCTGACGGAGTACGAGGTGATCCTGCGCCTGGTACTGACCTGGACGGCCACCATGCCGCGGAAGGAGAAGTGCGCGTAGTGGTACTCGACCCCACCACCACCCGGCTCCGGCGCGAACGCGGTCACCGGCACGTTCTCCCCGTTGACCGTCACGGCGAAGTCCTCGGAGAGGGGATAGATGGAGGGCAGCGGATAGGTGTGCACGCGGGGGGAGAGCGCAGCGATCATCAAACCTCAATTCACATACGTGAATGCCTTACATACTGGCGGATTTGAAACGTATTAGCCCATCTCGACCCTGTCAAATGGACGTCGACGGCTTAGAAGCTGACCCCACCAGGCCTGCCTGATTCTTGACGGAGTTAAGTTACTGACCGTACGGTGCCGGGCATGGATCCGTGGTCGACCGGACCTGTGACGAAAGGTGACCCCGCCATGCCCACCGCCCGTTTCTTCCGCCGTGCCGTCGCGTTGGCGACTGCCCTTCCCGTTGTCCTGGCCACGACGCTGGTGTCCACCAGTGCAACGGCCGAAGCCAAGAGCGACTTCAGCGTCAAACCGTTCATGGGGTGGAGCAGTTGGAGCGTCCAGTCCTCCAGCAACCCCGACTACGGAACGAAGTGGCTCACCGAGGACCACATCAAGGCCACCGCCGACTCGATGGCCAAGAACCTCAAACACGCCGGCTACACCAACATCAACCTCGACGCCGGCTGGAACGCCAACTGGGGCTGGGAGTTCCGTACCGACGCCAACGGCATTCCCGAAGCCGATCCGGTGCGCTTCCCGAACGGCATCGCCAGCCTGGCCCGCTACGTCCACAGCAAGGGACTCAAGATCGGCCTGTACGGCGGTGCCGGCCTGCAGACTGCGATCTACGACAAGAACGCCCCGATCCTCGGCACTGGCTGCACCACGCAGGACATCACCGTCTACCCGCTGACCAAGACCAACATGTGGGGCGGCGACTGGAAGATCGACTTCACCAAACCCTGCGCCCAGGCGTACTTCGACTCGATCGCGAAGCGCTTCGCCTCCTGGGGTGTCGACTTCGTCAAGGTCGACGGCGTCACCACCGACAACATCGCCGACATCAAGGCGTGGTCCAAGGCGATCGACCAGAGCTGCCGCAAGATGTGGCTGACCGCGAGCGCCTGGCCGGTACCACGCGACGCCGGCGAAGGGCTGGCCCCCTGGGCGAACAGCGTCCGCGTCGACACCGACGTCGAGTGCTACTGCAACACCGTGGCGACCTGGACCAGCTCGGTCGACAACCGGTGGGAGGACCTGCCGAACTGGCTCGACGTGGTCAAGCCGAACTACTGGCCGGACCTCGACTCGATGCCGATCAACAACAACACCGGCAAGGGCATCCAGGACGGCATCAACGACACCGAACGGCAGAGCGTGATGACGTTCTGGTCGATGGCCTCGTCACCCCTGTACGTCGGCGGCGACCTCGCCAACATCGACCGCAAGGCTGTCTCGATCCTGACCAATCGTGAAGTGATCGCGGTCGACCAGGCCGGCGTGATCCCGACCCAGGTCGCCACCGGAACCCTGCAGATCTGGAAGAAGCGCCTCCCCGGCGGCCGCCTCGCCGTCGCCGTCTACAACCTCGGGGACCAGCCATCCGACATCACCGTGCAGTGGAACCAGCTCGGTCTGCACGGCAAGCAGAAGGTCCGCGATCTGGTGAATCGCCAGGACCTCGGCAAGGCCAACAAGTCCTGGACCGCCAAGGCAGTCCCCGCCCACGGCTCCCGCCTGATCACCCTGTCCTGACCGGTGCGATCACGGCCTGGACGTGCGGAAATCCCAGTGCGTCCGCCTTGCCGTCAAGGAAATCCTGCACGCCGACCCGGATCAGGGTGGCCTGGTCCGGTTCGTAGAACAGTAGGCCTTCCGAGTCCACGCCGATCAGCAGGACGTAGTGGCGCGGGAGCCAATCGCCGATGAGGACCGGGACGGGCAGGCCGGAGCGAGCAGCCGTCACCGCGTTGCGGAGCACCTGACCATGGCGGCCGACGAGCTGGGCGTCGTACCGCGTACCGAGCGCGCCTGCGTACCGGTTCAGCTCGGCCGCCACCCCCGATGGTGTGGTACCGAACTTCTTCGGCCAGATGGTGTTGGTCGCGTCGTGGATGCGTTGTTCCTCGGCGCCGAGACGTGCTTCGAACTGGTCGGTCGTTGCCGCCGCGCGGTCGCCGCTGCCGCCGCTGGTCAGGGAGAACGCATAGATCGGATCGGCGATCGCTCGCGCCATCAGGATCACCGTCGACCCGCACGTCGTGTTGTCGACCTGCCGCACCAGAGCTGCGTGGTAGGTGACAAGCCATGACCCGTCGGGGTCGACCAGGTTGAGGTGGGTCCGCAGCCACATCGGTTTCCTGCCCCGGATCAAGCTCGCGAACCGGACCACCTCGTCGACGCTGTGTCCCGCTGCGAACGCCTTCAGAACATAGGGTCGCTGCAGCGAACCGGCCGCCACCGCTGCGGCGGCCACCTCGGCTCGGTCCGCGGGCGAAGTCACGTGGGTCACGGCAGGCAGCCGATCGCCGGCCGGTCCGCTGCCGAGCACGCCGGGCCCCAGCAGTGGAAGCAGCGCCACCGACACCACGGCCCATTCTCTGCTCCGCACGACCGCAGCCTCCTGACGGGTTCGACGGCGACATCTGCCGCTGCTTTCTGCAAATGTGCCGGTTTCGCGCGCGGGTTTCGTCACCGCCAGCGGCCGTCCTGACTACCGGATAGCGGGAACTCGATTGGGAGGCTGGCGTCAACGACGAACGAACGTGCGTCGACCACCATCGAGAGCATGACCCTGTTCCGTACCCTGGCGGCCCGGTCGAGGCTGCTCACCCGAAAACTGACAGCTGCCCGCGCCGGATCGCGCGGCGCGATCCCTCACCACGACGGCACTGTCCGGCGCTCGATGTTGCATCAGGCAACGACCCGGCCGGTCTGGCTGAAGTTCTCGCAGTCCGCTCCGCAGGCGTCCACGATGCCTTCCGCGATGGCGATGCTGATCTCCGTCGAGATGATCGTGGCCCGCAAGGCCGGCGTCGCGCTGACGATCCAGCAACTCCGCGAGGCGGCGGTCTACACCGTGACGTACGACGAGCAGAGCGACCGCTACCTGCACGAGGTCTTCGCTCCGTTCGGCATCACCTATCAGCCGGTCAGCGGGTCTCCAGGTAGGTGACCACGGCGAGCACCCGGCGATGGTCCTCGTCGGTCTCGGGCAGGCTCAGCTTGGCGAGGACATGCCGGACATGCTTCTCCACGGTGCCCTCGGTCACCCAGAGCCGCCGGGCGATGCCGGCGTTCGATCGGCCCTCCGCCATCAGCTCGAGCACCTCGCGCTCCCGCGGGCTGAGCCCGGCGAGCGGGTCGTTGTGGCGGCGGGCGCTCACCAGTTCCTGCACCAGCGCGGGGTCCATCACCGAGCCGCCCCGGACGATCCGCCCCAGCGTGTCGATGAACTCGTCCACATCCGTCACGCGGCTCTTCAGCAGGTAGCCGATCCGCTGACCGGTCGCCAGCAGTTCCATCGCGTGCTCGACCTCTGCATGGGCCGAGAGCACCAGGATGCCGGTCGCCGGGAACTCGTTGCGAATCTCCCGGGCAGCGTCCAGCCCTTCGGTGGTGTTCGTCGGCGGCATCCGGATGTCCAGCACGACCAGGTCGGGCTTCAACTCGCGTACCAGCGGGAGGATCCACTGGCTGTTGCCGGTCTGCCCGACGACCTCGAGCCCCGACCGCTCGAGCAGGCTGGCCAGCCCCTCGCGCAGCAGGACATCGTCCTCGGCCAGCAGAACCCGGGCGCGGCCGGCACCCTCGTTGCTCCCGGACAGCTCGCCCGACGAGTTGATCGTCATGCCCCAGGGTATCGCCACCGCGCCACCCGCCGAGCCTGGACCAGCCATCAGCTCAGGCGGCGAGGTGCACGCCGTCGGCGGCCGGCTGCAGCCGCGCCCTGAGGGTCCTTCGGCCCCGATGAAGGCGTGACATCACGGTCCCGCGGGGTACGCCGACGATTTCGGCGATCTCCCGGTAGCTGAAGCCGTCGACGTCGTACAGCAGGACCACCCGCCGGTACCGCTCGGGCAGCGCCGCGAGCGCCTGCGTCAGGCGTTCGTCCGCGATCGAGTCGATCACGGTGGCTTCAGCGGACGCCTCGACGTGGCCCCTGGAGCTGTCGAAGTGCCACGGGTCGGCGGGAACCATCATCGGTTCGTTCTGTCGCTTGCGGTAACCGTTGATGAACGTGTTCCGCAGGATCCGGTGCAGCCAGGCGGTCAGGTTCGTGCCGCGCTCGAAGCGGGCGAAGCCGCGGTAGGCCCGCAGGTACGTCTCCTGCAGCAGGTCCTCCGCATCGGCGTGATTCCTCGTCAGCCGCAGGGCCGCGACCCGCAGTCGGGGCAGCAGCGGAACCGCCTCGGCCTCGAAGCGGTCCCTCAGGTCCTCGGTATGGCACAGGGATCTCACCTCCTGAGCATCGCCCGCCTGGCGAGCGGCGTCGTCCAGGTGAGCGCCCATCCCGTCGGACCGCTGGCCGGAATCCGTCGTACCTGCTAGCAGGTACCGAGGATCCGCCGGATGGCGCGGCCCGAGAGGTGGGTCTTGGACAGAAACGCCGCGACCGGGGCGGCGCTGACCAGGTCCCCGAGGTCCTCCTCGGAGTAGGTGGAGATCAGGATCACCTTCGACTGGTCCAGGGTGGTCTCGTGCTGAAACCGCCGGACGAGCTCGAAACCGCTCTCGCCGCCGAGATCGAGATCGACGAGCACGACATCCGGCTCGGCCTCCTCCACCCGTCGCAGCGCCTCCTCGGTGGTGGACGCAACGCCTACCACGGAGAAACCTTCCCGCTCGAGGAGAGCTTGGGCGGCCGCCAGGAAGTGGCGGCTGTCGTCGACGATGAAGCAACGCAGAACCATAAGACCAGCTTCTCGTACGCCGCTCCCCCAGACATTCCGGGTACCAGGACCTTTCGGTCACGAACGACTACGCGGAGCGCCGCCGGACGAGCGGATCAGTGGCCGGAGGTTCCGGAGGAGTTGCTCGCGGCTGCCTTCGTGGTGATCTTCTGGCCGTTCGGGCCGACGACCCACCAGATCCCGCCGACGGCCTGACCGTTCGCGTCACCGGCCTTGGTGTCCTGGGCGAAGTAGTAGAGCGGCCACCCGGCAAGAGTCACCTGCTTGGTGCCGTCCGTGCGGGTCACCGTACCCACCGATGTGGCAGCGACGCCGGTCAACTTCGGCGTACCGGTTCCGGCCAGCAGCGGTGGCCAGGCCGTCGCGCATGAGCCGTCGCAGTTCGACTTCGAGGGGTTCGCGGTGTCCAGGTCGTAGACGTACAGGGTGCGACCGGTGCCGTCGACAACTATCTTGCCGAAGTTCCCGACGGTGGCCGTGGACAACGCGGCCGCGCCACCGGTGGCCGGAGCCGACGGGCTGGGGGTGCTCTGCGCGGGCGTGTTCGGCGCGGCCGGCGCCGCGCTGGCGCCACCCCCGCAGGCGGTCAGGGTGGACAGCCCGATCACAGCCGTACCGAGCACGAATGCGATGCGTTTCATTTCGACGTTTCTCCTTGATCTATTGGGCTTTCTCTACCCTTCATACGTCGGGTCGGACGGTCGCGTTCAAGGAACGTGGGAGGATTGCGGCTGCCGCCCAGCGCGACTTCCCGCTAGCGGGTAAAGGGGATGCCCGCAGCCGGTGACGACTCCGTGGTCAGCGACATCAGACGCTTGGCGTATGAATACTTCGCTCAGAAACCGGCGACCTGCGATCAGTCCAGTGAACCTACTGACGGAGAGCACGGTCGCGGTCGGGCCGACGATCGGAGCTCTCGGCCCCTTCGGTGGACCGGCGAACGAGCCGGCCGGTCGACTGATCGCAGGTCGATTCCGGCTCCAGTCATTGCTGGGGCGAGGCGGCATGGGCCGGGTCTGGCTGGCGGAGGACGAACTCCTGCGCCGGCCGGTCGCTCTCAAGCAGTACCTCGCTCGCGATGCGAAGTCGATGCATGCGAACAGAGCGGCCCGGGTGCGCGCCGTCAACGAAGCACGGGCGGCCGCACGGGTCAACCATGACGGGGTGGTCCGGATCTATGACGTCCTGCGGGAGGGCAGCCTCCCCTGGATCGTGATGGAACCACTGTCAGGCCGCACCTTGGCGGACACAGTCGCGCACGACGGGCCGCTGTCGATAGACCAGGTGGCCGACCTCGGGCTGCGGCTGCTCGACACGCTGCGGGCCGTCCACCGAGCGGGTGTCGTCCACCGCGACGTCAAGCCCGCCAATGTGCAGCTCTGCGACGACGGCCGGGTGGTGCTGACCGACTTCGGCATCGCCTGCCTGGATGACGACGAACTGGACTGTCCGCGGGAGGTGCTCGAAGGGAGCCCCGCCTTCATCTCACCCGAGCAGTTCCGTGGCGACAAGCCCGCGCCGGCGGCCGACCTCTTCTCGCTCGGCGCGACGCTGTACGCCGTCATCGAGGGCAGCGCTCCGTTCGCCAAGGCCGACGTCTTGGCGACGCTGACCGCGCTGGTCGAGGACCCGCTGCGGCCATCACCGCGCACGGGCCGGCTGGGGCCGGTCATCGCGGGGCTGCTGGCGAAGGATGTCGCGCGACGGCTCACCGCGGATGCGGCCCATGCCGCACTCCTCGAGGTTCGTCACCGGTGAGCAGATCCGGCTCGCACCGCTCGTTGCGAGGAGCCGGTTCCGCATTCCGGCTACCGGGAATGCGGCCGGCGGAACGCCTTGACATGGTAAGAACATGCTTCGGTGCCTGATCGTCGACGACAGCGCCCACTTTCTCGCGGTCGCGCGGACGGTGCTGGAACGTGACGGTATCTCGGTGATCGGTACGGCGTCGACCGGTGCGCAGGCACTCAGGCTCGCGGCCGAGCTGCGGCCCGATGTGCTCTTGGTCGACATCGACCTCGGCGGCGAGAGCGGGCTGCGGCTGGCCGGGCGCCTGGCTGAGCAGGCCGGCGGGGCCGTGGCTCCGATCATCTTGATCTCCCTCCATTCCGAGGAGGACTACGCAGACCTGATCGCCGCCAGCCCGGCGATCGGGTTCCTCTCGAAGACGGCCTTGTCCGGCACCGCCATCACAGAGACGCTCGATGGTGTCAGTGGACCTTAGGGGCGGCCTGACCGTTCGCACGATGATCGCGACCGGCCTGCTTGCCGTGATGATCGGCGCAACCTTCGCCGTACTGCTCTCATCGGTGGCGGACCTGCAGGCAATGGAGCAGCGGGCGCAGCAATCCGAAGACGTGCTGGTCGCCGCCAACCGGCTGGAGCGGCTGGTCGTCGACCTGGAGACCGGCCAGCGTGGGTTCCTGCTGACCGGGTCCGAGGAGTTCCTGCAGCCCTGGCTGCAGGCGCGCGCGGCGTTCCCGCAGCAGGCCACCGCGCTGGAGGCCCTCGTCGCGGGCAGTGCCGAGCAGCACGCCCGTGCCGAGCGCCTCGACCAGGCCGGTACCTCCTACCTGCACGAATACTCCGAACCGCTGATCGCCGCCGCCCGACGGGACAGGACCTCCGTCAACGTCCAGGCGGCGACCGAGGAGGACAAGCGGCGGGTCGACGCGATGCGAACGCAGTTCGACCAGCTGCTCGCGGCCGAGGGGCAACTGGCGGTCGCGCGGCAGGACAGCGCGGACGACGTGGCCCGCCGCGCGATCATCGCCGCAGCCGCGGGCCTGACCGGCTCGGTCCTGCTGGTGGCGCTGTTCACCTGGTACCTGAACTCGAGAATCCTCCGTCCGGTACGCCGTACCGCCGCCATGGCCGGGCGACTCGCAGCGGGCGATCTGGGCGCCCGGGTGCCCGGCCGTGGCGTGGGCGAGATCGGAGTACTGCAGCGGAGCTTCAACACCATGGCCGCGGCAGTCGAGCAAGGACGGCGGGAGCTGGCCGGTTCGCGGGTCCGGATCGTCGCGGCTGCGGACCGGGCCCGGCAGAAGATCGAGCGCGACCTGCACGACGGCACCCAACAGCGGCTGGTGTCGCTTGCGCTGCAGCTCCGCGCGGGCGAGGCGGCGGTACCGGCTGAGCACCCGGAGGTACGCGCGCAGCTCGCCGACGCCGCACACGAACTCACCACCGCGCTCGACGAGCTGCGCGAGCTGTCCCGGGGCATCCACCCGGCGATCCTGACCGAAGGCGGCCTTGGTCCGGCCCTCAAGGCGCTCGCTCGCCGCAGTCCGGTCGTGTCGGAAGTCGCCGTGGAGGTAGTGGACAGACCACCGGAGCCGGTCGAGGTCTGTGCGTACTACGTCGTGTCCGAGGCGCTTGCCAACACGGCCAAGCACGCCGGCGCATCGACGGTGTGGATCGACGCCCGGGTCAGCGGCGGCCATTTGCGCCTGTCGGTCCGCGACGACGGACGTGGCGGCGCGGCGCCCGATCGCGGGTCAGGCCTGACCGGGCTGGCGGACCGGGTCGAGGCGCTCAATGGCACGATCTCGGTCTCCAGCCCGGTCGGTGTGGGCACCACGTTGCTCGTCGACCTTCCGATCGAACCGCGCTAGGTCGCCCGCGCTCGCCGGACCACCGCGTCGAAGCCCGCGGCGAGGAGCAGCACGGCGCCGGTGACGACCCACTCGTAGCCGGCCGAGTTCGCACCCTGGATGAGGTCGCTCATACCGTTGATGATGACGGCGACGACCAGCCCGCCGAGAACGGCGTCGATGATGCGGCCGTGCCCACCGAACAGCGACGTGCCGCCGATGACCGCGGCGCCGACGGCCAGCAACAAGGTGTTGCCCGCGCCGGCGTTCGACTGCACCGACTGCAGCAGCGAGGCCGCGATGACGCCGGAGACGGCGGCCATACCGGAGCAGATGACGAACACCGAGATGCGGATCCGGGACACGACGATGCCGGCCCGCCGCGACGCCTCCTCGTTACCGCCGACGGCGTACAGGTGAAGGCCGTACCGCGTCCGGCCGAGGACGAAGTTCCACCCCGTGAACAGGATCAGCAGCAGTACCACGACCCACGGCATGCCCTGCGCCTTGTTGCTGAAGAACGCGTTGGTGGACAGGTTGCGGTTGACCCCCATCTCGTACGTGAACGCCGCACCGAGCACCGCCAGTACGACGACCTTCGCCGCGATCACGGAGAACGGTGCCCTCGAGGGTCCGGAGCGCCGGCGCCGGAGCTCGTCGTTGACCTTGATCGCGGCGTATCCGACGATGACCAGCGCCAGCAGGACCCACCCGAGCCAGAGCGGTACGAAGCTGTTCTCCAGCTTGATCAGCGGCGAGGTGTCGGGCAGGATCACCGACCCCTGGCCGCCGATGAGGATCAGGGTGACGCCCTGGAACGCCAGGAACGTCGCCAGCGTGATGACGAACGACGGGATGCCCACCCGGGCGCGCAGCCAGCCCATGCCGAAACCGATGACCAGACCGACGGCCAGACCGACGACCAGCGCCAGCCACCACGACGCCCCGTGCCGCAGGATCAGGACGGCCGTGATGGCCGAGCACAGGCCACCCGTCGTGCCGGCGGACAGGTCGATCTCGCCGAGCAGCAGCACGAAAACCAGGCCCATCGCCATCACGATGATCGGCGCCGCCTGGATCACCAGCGCCTCCAGGTTGTAGGCGCTCAGGAAGCCCTGATGCACCCACGCGAAGACGCCGGTGATGACGACCAGGCCGACCAGCGCCGGAATCGAGCCGAGCTCGCCGCCCCGCACCCGGGCGAGATAGTCCCTGAGGTAGGCGCCCAGCGCGGCCAGTCCCTCGCTCGGCTCGTCCGGCCCGGGCTCGTCCTGCTGGACGAGGTCGTCGACCTGCGCGCTCATACGGCCGCTCCGGAAGACTCTTCGGGCGACAACCCCAGGTCACCCGATCGACCCGCCGTGATCAACTCGACCACCTGCGTCTGGGTCACGTCCTTGCGTCTGACCTGGGCCGCCATCCGGCCCAGGAAGAGTACGCCGATGGAGTCTGCGACCCGCATCACGTCGTTCATGTTGTGCGACACCAGGATCACGGCGACGCCCTGCTCGGCCAGCCGGCGGACCAGGTCGAGAACCTGCTCGGTCTGGGCGACGCCGAGTGCCGCCGTCGGCTCGTCCAGGATGACGACCTTCGACTGCCAGAGCACCGACTTGGCGATCGCCACCGTCTGGCGCTGGCCGCCGGACAGGCTCGCCACCCGCTGCCGCACCGATCGGACCGTCCGCACCGACAGTGAGGTCAGCGCCTGCCGGGCCAGATTCTCCATCGAGTTCTCGTCGAGCGTGCGCAGCTGGGTGACCTGCTCGCGGCCGAGGAACATGTTCTGGACGATGTCGAGGTTGTCGGCCAGCGCGAGATCCTGGTAGACGATCTCGACCCCGAGCAGCCCGGCGTCCCGGGGTCCGTTGACGGTGCGGGACGTGCCGTCGAAGATCAACTCCCCCGCGTCGACCCGGTAGATGCCGCCGATGCATTTGACCAGGGTCGTCTTCCCTGCCCCGTTGTCGCCGACGAGGGCGGTCACCTCCCCGGCCTTGGCGGTGAAGTTCACCGACGACAACACGTGGACCGGACCGAAGGACTTGTCGATGCCCCGCAGTTCCAGGCTGGGCTGGGACGGTATGGGCTGGGACGTCATGGCGTCTTGATGCCGTTGGCCGCGCACAGGCTCACCAGCGCGGGGGTGGGGCAGACGGCCGCGGCGGTCACGTAGCCATCGGTCACGGGCAGGGCCACGTTCGCCTTGGTGATCACGGTCGGATCGGCCAGGTACGCGGGAACCTCGCGGCCGCTCGTCGGATCCTTGACCGTCGTCGGCGCGGTCGGCTTCTGACCCGCGAGGATCTGGCCGGCGAGCTTGATGGCCACGTCCGCCTCACCGGCGACCGGCTTGTAGATGGTGAAGGCCTGGGTACCGGCCATGACGTTGTCGAGTCCACCGGCGCTGGCGTCCTGCCCGGAGACGGCGACCTTGCCCGCGAGGCCCTGGGCCTTGAGCACGTTGATGACGGATTGCGCCATGGTGTCGTTGGCAACCATCACCGCGTTGAGGTTGGGGTGCTGGCCGAGCATCGTGGTGAACACGGTCTGCGCGGTGGCGGCGTCCCAGTTGCCGGTCTGATCGGCCAGCTTGGTCCAGCCAGGCTGCTTCGAGAGTACGGAGTTGTAGCCCTGGGCGAACTGGGCCGCGTTGTTGTCGGTCGGCGCCCCGTCGATCTCGACGTAGCCGACCGCAGTCTTGCCCTTCACCTCAGCGGCCTGAGTCAGCGCAGTTCCCTGGTCCGCGCCGACCTTCACGTTGTCGTAGGACACGTAGTACGACGCGGTGCCGCCCGCGGTCAGCCGGTCGTAGTCGATCGTGACGACGTTGTGCTGCTGGGCGAGAGCCTCGATCGCCTTGCCGGAACCCGAATCCAGGTTCACGACCAGCAGGACGCCGACGCCGCTGTTGATCAGGGCCTGCGCCTGGGACTGCTGGGTGGTCGCGCTGCCGTTCGCGTTGTCGATGTAGCAGGTGAGGTTGTTCGCGGTGCACTGCTTGCGGAGTTCGGTGGGGTCGGCGGAGACCCAACGCGGCGAGGTCGCCGTGTCGGGCAGCAGGATGCCCACTTTCGTGTTCGCGGGCGGGGCGCTGCCCGTGGACGTCGTCTTGTCGCCACAGGCGGTCAGCCCGGCCGTCGCCGCGACGACGACTCCCGTCATCGCCACGGCCGTTCGGAGTACGTGCATGGAAGCCTTCATACCTGCCACACTCGACCGACCAGGGTCGCAAATCATCCTGGCAGACGCCCACTCCCGTACCGGTTAGCGGGAATCGCGCAGTACCCGGCAACTGCTAGCGTTCGGCTGAAGGATGGCGACGAGATGGCCTGGACCCGGTTGAATCTGCCTATCGCTCGCTGGTTGCGCGGGGTACTGACCAGCGTGGCGCTGGTGGCTGCCGTCTCCGGGGTCATCGCACTGCTCGAGCCGGCTCTTCCGCCGCTGAGCCTGTTGGTGCTCTATCTGTTCGCGGTGATGCCGGTCGCCGTCGGGTGGGGAGCACGGCTGGCCGCGCTGACCTCACTCATCAGTGTCTGCGTCTTCGCTGTCCTGTTCCTGCGGACGGCGGGTTCCTTCCGGATCGCAGAGGCGCGGGACGCGGTGGCGCTCGGCGTGTTCCTGGTGACTGCAGCCGTGGTGGCCGAACTGGCGGCACGGTCGCGACGGGCTGCCGTCGAGGCGGAGCGGCTGACAATGGAGCAGTCCGGATTACGGCGGGTCGCGACGCTGGTCGCGGAGTCGGTCGAGTCGCCGGCGGTGTTCAAGGCCGTGACCCGGGAGGTCGGGCTGCTGTGCGGGGCCGATCTCGCCCGGATGGAGCGCTACGAGGTGGACGGGACAGTGTCCGCGGTCGCCGCCTGGAGCAGCGGGCCGGCTCAGCTGGCCGTCGACACGCGGTTCGACCTCGAAGGGCTGAGCGTGGCCCGGGACGTCCGGCGGACCGGCGGACCGGTCCGGCTCGACAGCTTCGCCGGCGCCACCGGAGGGATCGCCGACGAAGCGCGTGCGCTGGGGATCCGCTCGTCGATCGGCTGCCCGATCGTGGTGGACGGCAAGCTCTGGGGCGTGATCGCCGCCTCGACCAAACGAGACGCTCCCTTCGCGGCGAACACGGAGGCACAGATTGCCGCCTTCACCGAACTCGTCGCCACCGCCATCGCGAACGCCGAGGCGCACACCAAGCTGAACCGGTCCCGCGCGCGCATCGTCGCCACCGCCGACGAGACCCGCCGGCGGATCGAGCGGGACCTGCACGACGGGGCCCAGCAGCGGCTCGTCTCACTGGCGCTCGAAGTGCGCCTCATCCAGGACGGAGTACCCGGCCACCTGCCGATGATCCGGGACGACCTCGAACGGCTCTCCGAAGGCCTCACCGAGGTGGTGGACGAACTTCGCGAGATGGCGCGCGGCATTCACCCTTCGATCCTGTCCAGAGGCGGCCTCGGTGCGGCGCTCCGGATGCTTGCCCGGCGATCGGCGGTCCCGGTCGAGCTGAGTATCGGCACCGCCTCCCGCTATTCACCGCCGGTGGAAGCGGCGGCGTACTACGTCGTGTCCGAGGCACTCACCAACGTCGCCAAACATGCCGACGCGTCGCAGGCCGAGGTGACTCTCGGCGAACACGACGGCAGGCTGCGGCTCCGGGTCCGTGACGACGGCCTCGGCGGGGCCGAGCCTCGGCGTGGGTCGGGTCTGATCGGGCTGCGCGACCGGGTCGAAGCGCTCGGCGGATCGATCGACTTCGTCAGCCACATCGGCTACGGCACCGTGATCGAGGTAGCGCTGCCACTCGACCGGACCGACCAGCCCGCAGCGAATGGCTCGCCCTAGCGAGCTCTGGCATTGGTGACGCGTCATCAGTATGATGGGTGGCATGTCATCAGAAACCGAGTATGCCCCCAGCCCGATGTCGTTCGTCGCGGACATGGTGGAGAAGATCGAGCAGGCCGGAACGACCACGGTGATCGACCAGGGCAAGGGCGTGGTGCTTCTGACCATGCGAGGCGCCAAGACCGGCAAGGTCCGCAAGGTGCCGTTGATGCGGGTCGAGCATGGCGGCCAGTACGCCGTGGTGGCGTCGCTCGGCGGTGCACCGAAGCACCCGGTCTGGTACTACAACCTGAAGGCCGAGCCGAAGCTCCAGTTGCAGGACGGCGAGGTCACCAGTGACTTCGCCGCCCGCGAACTGGAGGGCGAGGAGCGCGAGCTGTGGTGGGCGCGATCGGTCGAGGCCTGGCCCGACTACGCCGATTACCAGACCAAGACCGACCGAATCCTCCCGGTCTTCCTGATTGAGCCGGTGTAGCCGCCACCTCGGACCGTCGCCGGCCGGGCGAACCTTGTGGTCCGCCCGGCCGACATCGAAGGCCGCGCTGTCAGCTACGGGTAGCTGACTACGTTGACCGGGACTGTGCCCGGTGGTGTGACGGCGCCCGTGTCGTTGATGACGTGGGTGATCAGGCCTTGGTAGTTGAGTGAGACCGTGCACAGGCTGTGGAAGCGGACGTTCGCGTTGTTCGGTACCTCGAACGCGTTGTAGGCGCTCACCGAAGGGTTGACGTTGAAGAAGTTGTAGCTGCCCAGACCCCATGCCTCATGGGAGGTGACGTTGTCGCCGACCTTGTAGGCCGCGAAGCCGTTGCGGCCGCTCGGGCGGTTCCAGCTGGCCTGGTTCGGGACGTCGTACGGCATCTCGTTCTGGAAGAAGATCGTCTTGCCGCCCTGGCCGTTCCAGATCACCTGGGTCTTCTGGTAGTGCTCGACGAACAACCCGGTCGCCAGCACATTGTTGCCGTTGACAAGCAATCCCGTATCGCCGGTGGCCTGCGTCCAGCCCCAGGTGCCCGCGTTGCCGTGGTCGGCGCGCCAGGCCCAGATGTGGTCGATGATCGTGTTGTTGCTGTTGACAACAAGACTCGTCGTCGCGTGACCGGCGATCGAGCCGCCGATCCGGAAGAACACGTCCTGCAGCGTGGTCGGGTTCGCCGCGTGGCTCGCGGAGGATCCCGACGGGCCGACGGTCAGCAGCGCGGCGCTGTTCGTCGTACCGGCGTCGAACAGGATGCCCTTGATCCGGACGCCGTCGACGTCCGCGACCTGCATCGCGTTGACCCCGCCGTCGGGGATCAGCGTCGGGTAGCCGATACCCAGTACGACGGTGTTGGCCCTCGTCACGTTGAGCGTCTGGTTGAGGTGGTAGACGCCCGGGGTGAAGAACAGGTTGCACCCCGACGAGAGCGCCGAGTTGATGGTCGACGCCGTGTCGCCCGCCTTCACCACGTAGAACTGGCTCATCGGGATCGAGGTACCAGGAGTGGACCCGTTCGCCCAGCTGGCGCCCGAGGCGTTGGTCCGCAGCGACGGCGTGAACACCCGGTACTTCCCAGCGCTGTCGATGTACAGGTACGGCACATCGCGTGAGACCGGAGTCGTGGCCAGCGTGGTCTCGGGCGGGTTCGGGAAGGTGGTCGGCGGAGCGCCCGGCGTACCGGAGAACACCATGTTCCACACGCCGCCGGCCCAGCTGCCGAGGTTGCTGTCCCGGGTGTACCACTGCTGCTGCGAGATGGACGCGGTCTCGCCCGACACCTTCGTGTCAGCGATGTAGCCACCGCTGGCGAAGCCGTAGCTGGCCGGGTAGAGCTGCAGGTTGCCGCGGATGTCCATCCGGCGGAACGGCGCCGCCTGCGCGACGGCCCAGCGGTTCGAGCCACCGATCGGGTTCACGGCCATGTTCTCCGCGGACCGCCAGAAGTTCTGCAACGCCACGCCCTGGTCGGACTCGTTGAACGCGTCGACCGTGATCGCGCCGTTGATGACGACGTCACCGGGGTTCTGGCCGAGGCCGGCGACCGAGGTGTAGTAGCCGACGTCGTCGTGCACGCTGTACGCGCCCGGCTTGAACAGGTGCGCCACCCGGCGGTTCGCCATCTGCGCGGTCAGCGTGTCCTTCTGCGCGTTGAAGTCCGCGTCGAGCTGCGCCTGGATCGTCGCGGCCGACATGCTCGGGTCGAAGATCCGCGTGTTCGGGCCGAAGTTCGGTACGTCGGGCTGCGTCGTGCAGCTCTGGGCAGTACCGATCGTGTACGTCGCACTCGCGACGGCGGAGTTCGCGAGACCCGACTTGATGCCGATCGCGTTGACCGTCCGCGTCGACGGCACGCTGATCGGCCCGCTGTAGAGCGTCGAGGACGCCGTCGGCGTGGACCCGTCCACCGTGTACCGAATGGTCGAGCCGGACGTCGCGGTGGAGATCGTCACCGTCTGCGCGGTCGTGTAGCTACCACCGGCCGGGGAGAAGGTCGGCGTCGCGACCGGCGTACCGATCACGTACCCGGCCGTGGCGACCGCGGACGTGGTCGAGCCGGACTTCAGGCCGATCGCCTTCACCGTGGTGTTGGTGGAGATGGAGATCGCGCCGCTGTAGAGCGCGGAGGACGCCGTCGGCGTGGAGCCGTCCAGCGTGTAGCGGATGGTCGAACCCGACGTGGCAGTCGAGATCGTCACCGACTGCGCGGTCGCGTAGGTGCCGGCCGCCGGGGAGAAGGTCGGTGTCGCGACCGTCGTAGTACCGCCGCCGTGCGTGTAGCTGAAGTGCGGGGTGTCGTACTGCGGGCCGCTCTTCTCGTACGTGAACCAGTAGTCGATCACGCTGCCCGTGGACAGCCCGCTGACCGTCTTGCGCCAGGTGCCGCCAGTGAGGTCCATCCGGAAGTTCTGCTGACCCTGGCCGGTGACGATGTAGTGCACGTCGACGTAGAGCGCCGAAGTGGTCGGCGTGAACGAAATCTGGGCCTGAGTCGCATTCAGCGAGGTGGCCGACTGGGTGTAGTCGTCAGCTGCTGTCGCTACGCCGCCCACCAGGAGGGTCGAGCAGACGGCCAGGACGAGCGCGGCGACGGCCGCACGCCAACGCATGCGGCGTCGACGGTTCTTGACAGGGGTGGGTATCACGACTGCACCTCCGGGGCGGAAGGGGGCGAGAGGGGGAATGGTCCGCGTGAGAGCGCTCACATGGACCTTGAAGGTAAACCTCATCAGCCGCCTGCGGAAGGGGTCGGCCACCTCCGAACAGACCAATCAGTGAGCATCACCACTCACTGAGGGAGTCGCTCGCACCGCCGACTAAGGTGGGGTTGCCTCCACGGGGTGGCCCGAGGAGCGACATCGACGGAGCAGAGGACAGACGCGAGTGACTGAGTCGACCATCATCTACACCCACACTGACGAAGCCCCGGCCCTGGCGACGTACTCGTTCCTGCCGGTGATCCAGGCGTACGCCGCGCAGGCAGGGGTGGGCGTGGAGACCCGGGACATCTCGCTGGCCGGGCGGATCATCGCCGTCTTCGGCGACTACCTGACCGAGGCCCAGCGGGTCCCGGACGCGCTCGCCGAGCTCGGCGCGCTGACCAAGACGCCGGGCGCGAACATCATCAAGCTGCCGAACGTGTCCGCCTCGGCCCCGCAGCTCAAGACCGCGATCGCGGAGCTGCAGAGCCAGGGCTATGCGCTCCCGGACTACCCGGACGAGCCGAAGACCGACGAAGAGCGCGACATCCGCACCCGCTACGACAGCACCAAGGGCTCGGCCGTGAACCCGGTCCTGCGCGAGGGCAACTCCGACCGCCGCGCGCCCGCCTCGGTGAAGAAGTACGCGCAGACCCACCCGCACCGGATGGGCGCCTGGACCGCCGACTCGAAGACGAACGTCGCCACGATGGACGCCGGCGACTTCCGCTCGACCGAGAAGTCAACCGTGATCGAGGCCGACGGCACGCTGCGGATCGAGTTCGCCGGCGCCGACGGCCAGCCGTCCGTACTCCGTGAGTCGATCCCGGTGCTGGCCGGTGAGGTCGTCGACTCCTCCGTGCTGCACGTCGCCGCGCTGGACGAGTTCCTGACCGCCCAGATCGCCCGGGCCAAGGCCGAGGGCGTGCTGTTCTCGGTGCACCTGAAGGCCACCATGATGAAGGTGTCCGACCCGATCGTGTTCGGGCACGTGGTCCGCAGGTTCTTCCCGAAGACCTTCGCGCAGTACGGCGAGACGCTGGCCGCGGCCGGCCTGTCCCCCAACGACGGTCTCGGCGGGATCTACAACGGCCTGGCCGCGCTGCCCGACGGCGACGCGATCAAGGCGTCCTTCGCCGCGGAGCTGGCCGACGGCCCGGCGCTCGCGATGGTCGACTCCGACAAGGGCATCACCAACCTGCACGTGCCGTCCGACGTGATCGTCGACGCCTCGATGCCGGCCATGATCCGCACCTCGGGCCACATGTGGGGCCCGGACGGCGGCGAGCACGACACCCTCGCCGTCCTGCCGGACAGCAGCTACGCCGGGATCTACCAGGTCGTACTCGACGACTGCCGCGCGAACGGCGCCTTCGACCCGTCGACGATGGGCTCGGTTCCGAACGTCGGCCTGATGGCGCAGAAGGCCGAGGAGTACGGCAGCCACGACAAGACCTTCGAGCTGGCCCAGGCCGGTACGGTCCGCGTGGTCGATGCCGACGGCAACGTAGTACTGGAGCAGGAAGTCGCCGCCGGCGACATCTTCCGCGCCTGCCAGACCAAGGACGCGCCGATCCGCGACTGGGTCAAGCTCGCCGTCACCCGGGCCAGGGCCACCGGCGACCCGGCCGTGTTCTGGCTGGACGAGACGCGCGCGCACGACGCGAAGCTGATCACCAAGGTCACCGAGTACCTGACGGAGTACGACACCGAAGGCCTGGACCTCAAGATCCTCGCCCCGGTGGACGCGATCAAGTTCTCGCTGGACCGGATCCGGCGGGGCGAGGACACCATCTCCGTCACCGGCAACGTGCTGCGCGACTACCTGACCGACCTGTTCCCGATCCTCGAGCTGGGCACCAGCGCGAAGATGCTGTCGGTCGTCCCGCTGATGGCCGGCGGCGGCCTGTTCGAGACCGGCGCGGGCGGTTCGGCGCCGAAGCACGTCCAGCAACTGGTGAAGGAGAACTACCTGCGCTGGGACAGCCTCGGCGAGTTCTTCGCCCTGGCCGCGAGCTTCGAGCACCTGGCCCAGACCACCGGCAACGCGCGCGCCCAGGTCCTCGCGGACACCCTGGACCGCGCGACGGCGACCTTCCTCAACGAGGACAAGTCCCCGACCCGTCGCGTCGGCGGCATCGACAACCGCGGCAGCCACTTCTTCCTCTCCCTGTACTGGGCGCAGGAGCTGGCCAAGCAGACCGACGACGCCGACCTGGCGAAGTCCTTCACCCAGGTGGCCGAAACCCTCGCGGCCAACGAGCAGACGATCATCGACGAACTGCTCGCGGTCCAGGGCAGCCCGGTCGACCTCGGCGGCTACTACCAGCCCGACCCCGCCAAGGCCGAGGCGATCATGCGCCCCTCGAAGACCTGGAACGACACACTCGCAACCCTCAGCTGACCTGACACCACCCGCAAAGGGAGCCCGGCGACCACTCGCCCGGGCTCCCTTTACGTTCACCCACGGCGGGAGGGCGCGAAGACGGCCCTCGCCGCGCCGACTAGCGGGTTGTTGTACCGCTGGCATGATGCAGCACGCCAGTGCTACAAAAACCCGCCAGTGACGGCGGAATCGGCTGCCCCTGCCAGCTGAGCTGACTTTGCGCTATCGCAGGTCGAGGCGCATCAGAACACGGCGGTGGCCTGCCAGCGTTGACGTGGTGTCGGCGGTCTTGACGAAACCCGCCCGCTCGAAGTTCTTGCGGATCCCGGCGTAGGCCATCGTCAGGTCGACCTTGGCGTCGCCGTTGTCGAGCGGATAGGCCTCCACCATCGGCGCTCCGTTGGCGCGGGCGAACTCGACCGCACCCTCGATCAACACATGCGAGAGCCCCGACTTGCGGTGCCCAGGCCGAACCCGGATACACCACAGCGACCACACCGGCAGGTCGTCCACGTGCGGGATCCGCCGATTGCCCGCGAACTGAGTCTCCGCCCGCGGCGCCACCGCAGCCCACCCCACCGGCTCATCACCCTCGTACGCAAGCACCCCAGGAGCCGGCTTCTGACGGCACAGCTTCTCGACGTACTCACCACGCTCGGGACCGCGCAGCTCATTGTTCACCTTGGACGGAATCCGATAACTCAAACACCAGCAAACATTGGCGGTCAGCGACTTCGGACCGACCAGGGCGCGGACATCCTCGAAGACCGACGCCGGGCGAACCTCGATGGTCATCACCTCACCTTGCCACGCTCAAGGCGTCAGGCAGCGGGGTTGCGTGGACGACTCGGAGGGAGCTGACGGCGCGGGTCAGGACGACGTACAGGCGTTGGAGGCCGCGAGGTTCGGCTGCCACGATCTGAGCCGGCTCGGCGACCACGACGGAGTCGAACTCGAGTCCCTTGGCGAGCGTCGCCGGGACGCAGACCAGGCGGGTCGTGTCCATCTCGTCCTCTGTCGCGCCGAGGAGAGCGGGTTGGAGACCGGCGGCCACCAGTACGTCGTACAGGGCGGTGATCTGGTCGTCGGCGGCGATGAGGGCGACCGAGCCTTCGCCGGCGAGGGCTGTTCGGCAGGAGGCGACGAGGGTGCCGGCCAAGGACTGCTCGTCGGTCTCGACGAGGCTCAGTGAGTCGGCGACTGTGCGGACGCCGTGCGGTACGCCGAGGGTGGGGGCGATCTGGGGCAGGAGTTTCGCGGCGAAGTCGATGATCTGGTCCGGTACGCGGAAGCCCCGGTCCAGCTCGGCGACGACGGCGTCGGACTTCTCGAGGTGGCCGAGCACTCGATCCCAGGAGCCCGCGGCCCAGGGCGTGGTCGCCTGTGCGAGGTCGCCGAGGACTGTTGCCGAGCCAGTGCGGCACCGGCGGGCCAGCGCACGCAGTTGCATGGCCGACAAGTCCTGCGCCTCGTCCAGGACGAGGTGGCCGAGCGAGCCAGTGCTGCGCTCGATCAGGTCGTTGAGCTCGTCGAGCAGCAGGGTGTCCGCGACCGACCACTTCGCCGACTTCCAGGAGCGGACCGGCTTGCCCCAAAGCAAGGCAGCGCACTCGTCCGCGGTGAACTCCTCCCCCGCCGACTGCGCCAGGAACTCGGCGTTCGAGAGCAGCCGATGCAGGATCTGCTCCGGTACGACCTTGGGCCAGACCGCGTCGAGCAAGGTCTTCACGGGCTTCGAGCGGGCCACGGCATTCTGCACGCGATCATCCGGCGACTCGCCCCGCCGCTCCATCTGAACCAGTACCGCGTGCGCGACCCGCTGCGCGAGGGCGTCTCGCCCCGCCGCGTATCTCGTCGACTCGTGCAGGGCCGAGACGATCTCCGCCAACTCGTAGTCGTGCACCCGGTAGCGCTGGGATCCCTTGCTGTAAAGGATTCCCTCGGCCGGTACGCCGACGTGCGACCACAGTGCTCGTCGCAGTACGAGTGCCATCCGGGCGTCGCTCTTCAGCCGCGCGGCCGCGGGCTCGTCCACTGCCGTGGCGGGCTGCCTGATCAGTTCGTCGATGGTGATCTGGCGGACGTCGACCTCGCCGAGCGCAGGCAGGACCTTGCGGATGTAGGACAGGAACGAGCGGTTCGGCCCGACGATCACGACGCCGCCGCGACTCAACCGCTCGCGCTCGGTGTAGAGCAGGTAGGCCACGCGGTGTAGGCCGACGGCGGTCTTGCCGGTGCCGGGCGCGCCCTGCACGCAGACGCTCGGGTGCAGCGGTGCCCGGACCAGGTCGTCCTGCTCCGGCTGGATCGTGGCGACGATGTCGCGCATCGGTCCGGTGCGCGGACGTTCGATCTCGGTGCGCAGGAACGTCTCGGCCTGATCGGTCTCGACGGCCCCGATCAACGACTCGTCCTCGAAACCGGTCAGCGCGGCGTGGTCGGAGAAGCCGTAGCGGCGGCGCATGAGGAGTCGCTGGCGGTCGCTGCGGGTGGCGCGGTAGAACGGCACGGACACTGGCGCGCGCCAGTCGATGACGAGTGGTACGCCGCTGCCGTCGTGCACGTGCCGTCGACCGATGTGGATCTGGTCGTGGCCTTCGATGGTGCCGGCCTCGTAGTCGAGCCGGCCGAAGAACAGCGGAACGTCGGGCAGGTCGACGAGCGCCTGGGTGCGTTGCTTCTTGGCCCGCTCGCTCGCTTCGTTGGTAAAGCGTTCGTCGTTGTCCTCGCCACCGATCAGCGGGACGTCGCGCTCCTCCACCACGTGGTGCATGCGGGCTAGCGCCGCGCGCGCCTCGGTGAGAAAGTCTCGCTCGGCTTGGAGATCGGCGGGCAGCAGGGTGGTTTCGGCCATCACAAAGAGCCTCGAATCGTCGGGGGTGGGCAGCTGTGAGCAAGATCCCGCCCCGGAGGCCATCCGGTTCGATTCGATCTGAAAAGACAGACGATGGACGTTACCAGCGCCCCGGACCACCCGCCACCGAATATTGCAGCGCGAACCAGGCCGTCATCCTGACCTGGGGATTGTCCAGCGAATCGCCCAGCTGCGCTTCGATCTGCCGGACGCGGTTGCGGACCGTGTTCCGGTGCAGCCCCAACTCCTCAGCCACTTTCAGCCGCGACCCGTGATGGCGGAGGAAGGTCCGCAGTACCTCCAACTGCTCCTCCGTCAACGACTCCAGGTACGAAGCCGCGAACGCGGCGGCAAGGTGATCGTCCACCAGAGCGCTGAGCCCCTCGCGGACAAGCTGGCTCCACCGCACCACGGGCGAGGCGGCAGTCGCTTGAGCGAGAGCCAGCACGGCGGTTTCCCGACTCGCACCGAGACCGTCCGGTCCGGCAGTCTGGGGGCTTCGGCCATGGCCCTGCGGGCCGGCTGGGTTGCCTATTCCGACGAGGAGCCCCAGTCTCGCGAGTTCAGCTGCGATGCGCTCCGCGCCTTCCGCTGTGCTGACGACGAACAGCTCCCCCTCGACGAGCACCGCAAGCGGACACGCAGCCTCCGCCACAACCAGCCCGTCGACAACTGCGTCGTCGACAGACTGTTCGGCGGAGGCTGTTGGCGCATGGGCGGCGAGGATGGTGGGGTTGTGGGGTAGGGCGATGTCCAGCAGGAGTTCGGCGGTGCGTTGGTCGTCGGTGAGGAGGAGGGCGAAGGCGCGGGCGGCTACTCGGCGGCGGGTGTCGGTCTGGTCGCGTTGCTGTTGGGAGACGAGGGAGAGCAGGGCGCCCGCAGTACCGACCGCCCGCCGCTGTGGCTCGGTGGGACGTCCGGGGGTGCCGGTGACGAGGTAGCTTTCTGGGCGCTGGTGCAGGCCGATCGGCTGGACGACGGTCACGAATCCCGGCTCGCTCAGCGTCAGCGCCGCGTGCCTGCCTTGCGGCCGCATCGTTTTGATCCGGTTCCGGATCTCCTCCAGCTCGACAGCTCCCGGCGACCCCGCCAGCACCTGGCCATTCGGCGCCAGTAGACAGCCGACGCCGTTCAGGGATTTGGAGAGTTGGCGCAGGATCGCGGTGGCGGGATCGGAGCCCGCCGCTGCGGCAGTCAGTTGGCGTTGCAGTTCCAGGGCAGTACGGGCTGCTTGAGACTCCTCCTTCTCCAGGAGGTCGGCGGCGCGGCGGCTGATGGCGACGAAGGCGGTCAGGCGCGGGACTTCGATCAGGTTGACGCCGAGTTCCTCGCAGGCTCGGATCAGGCCTCGGGGTGGTACTCGATGGGTCAGGCCGGTGCCCAGGCCAAGTCCTGCCACGCCTGCGTCGCGGAGGCGGGTGACGTACGCGGTCCACTCACCTCGCCAGCCCGACATGGCCAGGCCGGTGGTCAGCAGCAGTTCCTCGCCTTCGAGGTACGGCGTGGGGTCCACCAGTTCGCTCGTCGCCACCCACCGCAGGCGCGCGTCAGGCCGAGGAAGGTGAAGCGGTCGCAGCGTGAGGCCTTCCTCCTCAAGCAGCGCAGACAGCGGGATCATATTGCCAGTTTTGCACAGGCCAGCCAGCAAGGTTGTGCAGAGCTGCCATCGCCAGACAGCAACCACCCGCGTCACCGTGGGCGCATGTCAGACCTCATCGAAGGCGGGCCGAAACTCCCGCAGGAGCGCCGCCTGATCACCGAGATCCCCGGCCCCCGTTCTCGCGAACTCCAGACCCGGAAAACCGCCGCCGTCGCCCAGGGCGTCGGCACCGTGCTCCCGATCTACGCCGCGGCCGCAGGTGGCGGTGTCGTCGTCGACGTGGACGGCAACTCGCTGATCGACTTCGGCTCCGGCATCGCCGTCACCACGGTCGGCAACAGCGCCCCGGCGGTGGTCGCCGCCGTCAGCAACCAGCTCAATGCCTTCACCCACACCTGCTTCATGGTCACCCCGTACGAGGGCTATCTCCAGGTCGCGGAGGCGCTCAACCGGATCACTCCGGGCAGCCACGACAAGCGGACGGCGCTGTTCAACTCGGGCGCCGAGGCTGTCGAGAACGCCGTCAAGATCGCTCGGTCGTACACCAGGAAGCAGGCCGTGGTCGCCTTCGATCACGCGTACCACGGGCGTACCAATCTGACGATGGCCATGACGGCCAAGAACCAGCCGTACAAGAACGGTTTCGGCCCCTTCGCGAGCGAGGTCTACCGGGCACCCGTGTCGTACCCGTTCCGGGACTCCGGCGTCGACGGCCCGGCGGCGGCGCAGCGCGCGATCGAGGTGATCGAGAAGCAGGTCGGCGCCGAGAACCTCGCCGCCGTGGTGATCGAGCCGATCCAGGGCGAGGGCGGCTTCGTCGTCCCCGCGCCCGGGTTCCTGCCCGCGCTGGCCGCCTGGTGCCAGGCGAACGGCGTCGTCTTCATCGCCGACGAAGTACAGACCGGCTTCGCCCGGACCGGTGACCTGTTCGCCTGCGATCACGAGGGCGTCGTCCCCGATCTCATCGTGACCGCCAAGGGCATCGCGGGCGGTCTGCCGTTGTCCGCCGTCACCGGCCGCGCCGAGATCATGGACGCTCCTCACGTCGGTGGCCTCGGCGGCACGTACGGCGGCAACCCGCTCGCCTGCGCGGCCGCCCTCGCGGTCCTCGACCTGATCGAGACCGACGACCTGAGTGGCCGCGCCCGCGAGCTCGGCCGGCTCCTGACCGATCGCTTCGAAGCCCTGCAGGCAAGCGACGCGAGGATCGGTGACGTCCGCGGCCGCGGCGCGATGATCGCGGTCGAGCTGGTCGAGCCGGGCACCCACACGCCCGACGCCGACCTGACCCGCCGGATCGCAGCCGCCGCCCACGCGCGCGGCCTGATCGTCCTCACCTGCGGCACCTACGGAAACGTCCTGCGGTTCCTCCCACCGCTCGCGATCTCCGACGAGTTGCTCACCGAGGGCCTCGACCTCCTCGACTCCGTCTTCAAGGAACTCACCTGATGCCCGGCCTGCGCACCTTCCCCGTCTACAACCCGGCCACCGAGGCGATCATCGCCGAACTACCGAACGGCACCGCCGCCGAAGCAACTGCAGCGGTCGACGCCGCAGCCGCCGCCGGCCCCGCCTGGGCCGCCACCGCACCGAGGACACGCGCCGAGGTTCTACGCCGCGCCTACGAACTCATCGTCGCGGACATCGACAAGCTGTCCGCCCTGATCACCGCCGAGAACGGCAAGTCCGAAGCCGACGCCCGCGCCGAGGTCAGCTACGCCGCCGAGTTCTTCCGCTGGTTCTCCGAGGAAGCCGTCCGGACCGAAGGCTCCTACGGCTCCTCCCCCGCCGGTGGAACCCGGACGATCGTCACCCATCGCCCGGTCGGCATCGCCGCGCTCGTGACGCCGTGGAACTTCCCCGCCGCGATGGCCACCCGCAAGATCGCGCCCGCCCTCGCCGCCGGCTGCACCGTCGTCCTCAAACCCGCCTCCGAGACACCGCTTACCGCACAGGCGATCGCCGACCTGCTGACCGCGGCCGGCGTCCCCGAGGGAGTCGTCAACGTCGTCCAGTCCGAGTCCTCCGCCGAGGTCGTGAGCACCTGGCTGGCCGATCCCCGGGTCCGCGCGCTGTCTTTCACCGGCTCGACCCGGGTCGGCAAACTGCTGCTCACGCAGGCGGCCGACCGCGTCCTCAACACCGGCCTGGAGCTGGGCGGCAACGCGCCCTTCATCGTGACCGCCGATGCCGACCTCGAAGCGGCCGTCAGCGGCGCGCTGATCGCGAAGTTCCGCAACGGCGGCCAAGCCTGTACCGCCGCCAACCGGTTCTTCGTGCACGCCGCGGTGGCCGACGAGTTCGCGACCAGGTTCGGCGAGGCGATCGACAAGCTAGAGGTCGCACCGCTGATCAATGCCAAGGCGGTCGCGGAGGTGAGCGGCCTCGTCGACGAGGCAGTCGCCGAGGGCGCCCGGATCACCAACACCGGGCCGGTCCCGGCGAACGGCTGGTACTACCCCGCCACCCTGCTGACCGGGGTCAGCCCCGGCCAGCGGATCGTGCGGGAGGAGATCTTCGGGCCGGTCGCGCCGATCATCAGTTGGACCGACGAGGCGGCGATGCTTGCCCAGGTCAATGATTCGGAGTACGGCCTGGCCGCCTACGTGTACGCCGGCCGGCTGCAGGACGCCCTGCGGATCGCCGAGTCCGTCGAGGCCGGCATGGTCGGCGTGAACCGTGGCGTCGTCTCCGACCCGGCCGCTCCGTTCGGTGGTCTCAAACAGAGCGGCCTCGGCCGCGAGGGCGCCCGCGAAGGCATCCGCGAGTACCAGGAGACCCAGTACTTCTCAGTCGACTTCAGCTGAGAAGAATCAGCCCTCGATCTCACCCAGCCGGAGCTCCAGCAACTGCTTCAGCGGCAGCGATTCACCGTCGCGGGCGCCGAGACCGACGATCAGGGGCGGGTCGGAGGGAAGTACGTGGACACCGGCGAGGCGGGACCTGAGGCTCGACTGGGTGCCGAGGATGTAGAAGTTGCCGTCGGCATCCACGGCGAGAGACTCGTTCCGGCGGAGGTACCAGCCGGTAATGCCGGTCCGGTAGCTGGCGCCCGATCCGACCACCGGGGCTCTCAGCGGGCGCGGCTCGATGCCCAGGGCCTCCATCTTCGCGATGAAGCCGGCCAGCAACTCCCGGGCCTGGGCGGTCTCGGCCGCCTTGCGCCGCTGGAGCGCCTCACCCTGGGCCGCCGATGCCTCCCGCCGCCTGTCCCGCCAGCTCGCCTCGTTGTCCATCCTGCAAGCGTATTCGCGGAGGCCTGGACAAGCTTCGCGTGGGGCGGTGTACTCACCTCAGCCCGAAAGGGGTGGGGATGACGGCTATCCGGCTGGACTCAGTCTCGAAGACGTACGACGGCAAGTATCCGGCTGTGAACGACGTGTCACTGAACGTTGCCGACGGCGAGTTCATGGTGCTGCTCGGACCATCCGGCTGCGGCAAGACGACGCTGTTGCGGATGATCGCGGGCCTCGAGGAGGTCACCGCCGGCGACCTGTGGTTCGGGCGCACCAATGGCACCGAGCTGTCTCCCAAGGACCGCGGCGTCGCGCTGGTTTTCCAGAACGGCGCGCTGTACCCGAACCGGACCGCGCGGGAGAACATCATGTTCCCGTTGCGGATGGCCGGCGAGGAGCCGGCCGAGGCGAGCGCGAAGGCGGCCGGGCTGGCCCGGATCCTGCGGATCGAGGGCGCTCTCGACCGGTTGCCGCGGACGCTGTCCGGCGGCCAGCGGCAACGGGTCGCGATCGGCCGGGCGATCGTCCGGCAACCGCGGATCTTCCTGATGGACGAGCCGCTGTCCAACCTCGACGCGACCCTGCGAACCGAGCTGCGGCAGGAGATCGGCGCGATGGCCCGCGACCTCAACGTCACCACGGTCTACGTCACCCACGACCAGATCGAGGCGCTCACGCTGGCCGACCGGATCACCGTCATGCGCGACGGCCGGATCGAGGACGTCGGGACTCCCGACGAGGTCTTCAACGATCCGGCGACCGCGTTCTCCGCCGGATTCCTGGGCACTCCGCGGATCAACCTGATGTCCGCGGTGGTCCGGGTGACCGCTCATCACCGGGTCAGTCTCGACTTCGGCGACCAGTCGATCCCGTTGCCGCCGATCGACCGCCGGTCGCTGATCCTCAGCAGCCACGACGGCGCCAAGGTCATCGTGGGCGCCCGCTCGGATGCGTTCACCGTGGCGGCTGCCGGCAGCGGACCGGGCCAGCTCGCGGGCAAGCTGCGAACACTGGAGTTCCACGGAAACCAGTGGATCGCCTTCGTCGAGTGCGGCGTCGAGATGCTCAACCCGGATCTGGTCGGGGTGATCGCACTACCCCGTACGCCGAAACGACTGGCCTTCGCCGACGGTGGCCCGCGAACGCGGCACGCGGCGCCCCACCTGTCCCGCCTCACCAGCCGGCTGGCGGGTTTGCGGTCCAAGGCCAGAACCCGCCTGGGCCGGCTGGACCTGTCGACCGAGCCCGAGCCGACCGCCACCGCGACCCACCGGCGAGCCGACCTGGTCCTCGAGATCAATCCGGCCGCCGGCCTGCAGACGGGCTCCAGAGTCCACCTCGCAGTGGACACCTCCCGCTTGCACATCTTCGACGAATCCGGTCACCGCGTGGACCGGGTCACCCGCTAGGGATCAGTGCCACTGGTTGCCCCAGGCAACATGTCCTCGACGCCGCTGATCTCGTTGGTCGCGCGGACGTACTCAGCTTGAGAGCAGCCGCTCGCCCTCGAGCCGGGCGGGCGGATACGCGAACTCGTTTCCCTTGCCGGTCGTGAGGCGCATCCGGATCAATCCCTCGACGGTGATTGTCGCCGCTGCCACCCCGTCGACCACGCTGACGCCCAGCTGGGCCGACAGGTCGTGACACAGGTCGGCCATTCCCGCGCACCCCAGCACGATCGCGTCGGAGCCGTCCTTGGCGAGCGCCTCCTCGCAGGCGCGCAGTATGGTCGCCCGGGCGACCGGATCGGTTTCGAGATCGAGCACCGCGAGGTCGGTCGCGTGGATGCCCAGGCAGGATCGTGCGGCGCCGTACTCGTCGAGCAGGTCGCGGGTGTGCCCGACGCTGCGGGACAACGTGGTGACGATGCTGAAGCCGCGGCCCAGATAGCTCGCCACCCGGATACCGGCCTCGGCGATGCCGACCACCGGGCCGACCGCCAGCTCGCGAGCCGCCTTCAGGCCCGGGTCGCCGAAGCAGGCGATCACATAACCGTCGTACCCGGCGGCCTCTCCGGCGGCGATCTCCTCCAGTACACCCGGTACTGCGAACGCCTCGTCCGTGTGACTCTCGATCGCCGCGGGGCCTTGGCGCGGACTCACCGCGTCGACGGTGACGCCCGGGCCTGCGGCGGCTCGAGCGCACTCCCCGATCTTGGCCGTCATCGAGGCCGTCGTGTTGGCGTTGATGACCTTGATCCTCAAGCCGGTACCCGCTCGACGGCACCGACGCCGGCCCGCTTCGCGAGCAGCGTGTAGATCCCGAAGCCGACACCGCAGCCGATGAACCAGCTGTAATCGCTGACCCACAAGGCCGCGTCGAGCCAGCGAGGTACGAGTACCGAGCCGACGGCGATCAGCCCGGCGGCGATCACGGAGTAGACGGCGACCGGGTTGTAGCCCTTCGAGTAGTAGTACTCGCCGTCCTCAGCCATCGTGAACAGGTCGTCCACCACCAGCCGCTGCTTGCGGATCAGGTAGAAGTCGGCGATCAGGATGCCGAAGAGCGGGCCGATCAGCGCGCCGAGGATGCCGAGCGTGTAGTGGATGGCGGTGTCGTTGTTGTACCAGTTCCACGGCGTCAGCAGGACCGAACCGACCGCCGCGATCATGCCGCCCATCCGCCAGCTGATCCGCTGCGGGCTGACGTTGGAGAAGTCGAAGGCGGGCGAGATGAAGTTCGCCACGATGTTGATGCCGACGGTCGCGGTGACGAAGGTGGAGGCGCCGAGCAGGATCGCGAAGGTGCTGTCGATCCGCTGCACGGTCTGGATCGGGTCGGTGATGAGTTCGCCGAACACCGGCACCGTCGCGGCCGCGGTGAGCACGGTCAGCAGCGAGAAGAAGACGAAGTTCAGCGGCAGCCCCCACAGGTTGCCCTTCTTCACCGCGGCGAAGCTCTTGCCGTAGCGGGAGAAGTCGCCGAAGTTCAGCATCGGGCCGGAGAAGTACGACACCACCAGAGCGATCGCGCCGAACATCGTGCCGACGGTCGTCCAGCCCGACAGGTGGTGGTCGGCCAGGTTGAGGTCGATCTTGAAGTCGGCCTTGAAAAGCAGGTAGACGCACAACGCGAGCATCGTGACGTAGACGGCCGGGCCGGCGAAGTCGATGAACTTGCGGATGCTGTCCATCCCGCGCCAGAACAGGGCCGCCTGGGCGACCCACAGGATGGCGAATCCGGCGTACCCGAGCGTGGACAGACCGAGGAACCCGTGCTGGTCGACGTCGGCCCAGGGCGCGAGCCCGGGCCAGAGCTTGAGGAACACGATGTTGAGCGACGCGGCGGCGAGGAAGGTCTGCACGCCGTACCAGGCGACCGCGATCAGGCCGCGGATGATGGCCGGGATGTTGGCGCCCCGGACCCCGAAGGAGACCCGGCTGACGACCGGGTACGGGACCCCGGTGAGCTGGCTCGGTTTGGCGATCAGGTTGGCGAAGAACTGGACGATGCAGATGCCGGCGATCAGGCAGACGAACACCTGCCAGCTGGTCAGGCCGAGCGCGAACAGGCTGCCCGCGGTCAGATAGCCGCCGACGCTGTGCACATCGGACATCCAGAAGGCGAAGATGTTGTACGACGACCAGGTCTGCTGCCGCAGTGGCGCCAGATCCTCGTTGGTCAGCCGGGGATCGTACCCACGCTCCGGGACGGTCAGGGTCTCTGTCATGGCAGCGACGGTAGGGAGCACTCGTTTCGTCCGGGTGCGCCGCGGGTTTAGCCGGGATTTCCGCTCAAATATAGGAGCGGCCATCGATGAACACCGGATTACGCCGGGTCGGCGAAGCACTCCGGGTCGTCGGCGAACCGCGCGATCGCTTCGCCGAGGTGCGCATAGTGCCGGTCCGACTCGGCCACCAGCGTATCCGCGTCGCGGGCCAGGAACGCATCGACCATCCGCTCATGCTCCGCGTGCAACTCGGCCCGCTCCTGCTCCGGTACGCGGGACATCGGCCTGGCCGACTGGGTGATGTTCCACGCGGACTCGTACATCCTGATCAGCCGGTGCATCCCGGATGGCTGGATGAGCGCCAGGTGGAAACGGCGCGCGGCGACGTCGTACTCGCGTTCGTCGCCACGCTCCACGGCCCGCGCGAGCTCCTCGCGGACGGCGAGCAGCCGCTCGTCGTCACCAGGACGAGCGGTAGCCGTCGCCGCCCTCAGCGCCGCCGACTCGAGTGCCTGCCGTACGTCGTACAGCTCGCGAAACTCGTGGAAGGTCAGCTTCGCCACGCTGTAGCCGATGTGCGGCCGGTGCTCGACCAGTTCCTCGGCCAGCAAGGTCTTGAGCGCCTCACGGACCGGGATCGGGCTCACGCCGAAGAAGGCCGCGACCTCATCGATCGGAATCGGCGTGCCGGGCGGCTGCTCGCCGGTGAGGATGGCACGCCGCAGGTCGTTCTCGAGCTGCGGCGTCTCCCCGGCGCCGACACTCCGCACCAGCCTCGAGGCGAACGCCGACCGTCTTCGCATCCCCTGACAATAGGGCTTGGGGACTGTTCCTAAGTAGGGACAGCCTCGGTCGGTTCGGGGACCGCAGCCAGTTCCGCGACCGGTGGAGCCGATGACGTCACCGCCGGTACCGGCGTGCCGTTCTTCACGGCTGGTGCCTGCTCGACCGGTGCTGCCGCGGCCGGCTTGGCGCTCTCTGCCGGCGTCGAGCGCTCCA
This sequence comes from Streptomyces sp. SID13031, assembly GCF_010548305.1. GTDB lineage: Bacteria > Actinomycetota > Actinomycetes > Propionibacteriales > Kribbellaceae > Kribbella. Next base: position 561,247 of record NZ_JAAGLV010000001.1, on the reverse strand, counting down.
GAAACCGGAGCAACTCGACGGGGAACGGCAGCACCAGCGTCGAGTTCTTCTCGGCAGCGACCTCGACGACAGTCTGCAACAAGCGCAGTTGCAGCGCGGCCGGATGGTCTGCCATCACTTCGGCGGCCTGCGCGAGTTTCTCCGACGCCTGCAGTTCGCCGTCGGCGGTGATGATCCGGGCCCGGCGTTCGCGCTCGGCCTCGGCCTGGCGCGACATCGAACGCTTCATCGTCTCCGGCAACGCGACGTCCTTGATCTCGACCCGCTCGATCTGCACGCCCCAGTCGAGTGCGGGGCTGTCGATCATCAGCTCCATGCCCTGGTTGAGCCGTTCCCGGTTGGACAGCAGGTCGTCCAGGTCGCTCTTGCCGATGATCGATCGCAGGGAGGTCTGGGCCACCTGGGCGATCGCGGAGATGTAGTCCTGGACGTCGACGGTGGCCCGGACCGGATCGATGACGCTGAAGTAGACGACCGCGTCGACGCGGACCGTCACGTTGTCGCGGGTGATGCCGTCCTGGGCGGGCACCGGCATCGTGACGATCTGCATGTTGACCTTCTGCAGCCGATCGGCGATCGGCATCAGCATCGCCAGCCCCGGGCCCCGGACCTCCGGGCGGACCCGTCCGAACCGGAACACGACGCCGCGCTCGAACTGCTTGACGACGCGGAAGCTGATAGCCGACCCGATCAGGCCGACGACCAGTGCCGTGATGAGTACGTAGAGGATGATCACTTCTGCTCCCCGCACGAATCGATGCCGCCGGCAGGGTGAATCCGGGCCGGCCTCAGCGAACTCGAGCGATCCGCGCACCTCCATCGTAACTCGCGCTATCAGGCGTTTCAGGGTGTCAGAGTGACCACCGTCCCGGTCGTGCGGGCTGATCGCTGCGGCCCTCCTCGATTGGCTGAGCACGCAGCAGGTGAACACTTCATGAACGGGATTGAACCAAACCGGTTGACGGCGTACTTGTAGAAGTATGAACCGCTCAGAGGAAGACCGTGCGATCCGTGAGATCGTCGGGCGACTCACAGAGGTGTTTCCCGGCCTCTCTCCCGACACCGTCGAACGAGCCGTCGTCGAGAGCCGGCCCGAGTTCGACGGCAATCCCATCCGCGACTACGTGCCGCTGTTCGTCGAACGCGCCGCCAAGCACCGGTTGCAGGCGCTGACGACGACCGCGCACTGAGGAGGACGACTAGCCGAAGGTGAACGCGTAGGCCTCGGCGCCGGCCGCCAGGAAGGTGATCTCCACCGTCCGCTCCCGGATCGCGTCACCTTGCCGCACGAGCTGGTACAACCGGCCGTCCCGCAAAAATCCGTTGCCATCAGCATCGACATCCAGACCGTGTGACGCGCCGGGGGCCTCGCCGTCGAGACGTACCCGGAAGGGAATGGGATCCCGCCTTCTCGACGACAGGACGAGATGTACATCCCTTGCGTGGAAGCGATAGGCGATACTTCCACCGGGTCGATCGAGGACGACCTGCTCTCGCCCGATCGTCCATTCGCCGGCGAGGCCCGCGAACTGCTCACCCCGCGCGTACCCCAGATACGTTTCAGGAGTCCGCAGCTGCGCCCAGTCCGCCGCCGCCTCCACGCCGATTCCCTCGACTGAGACCAGCTCACGATCGATCCCGAGCAGCTGCTGGATGACGCGCTCGGACTGCTCGTACCGGCCTTCGCCGAAGTGGTGGTCGCGGATGACGCCGTCGCGGTCCACGAAGTACAGGGCGGGCCAGTAGTGGTTGGCGAAAGCGGTCCAGACCCCATAGTCGTTGTCGAGGGCAACCGGGTAGTCGATCTCCCGCTCGGCGACCGCCCGCCGGACCCGCTCGAGCTGATGCTCGAACGAGAACTCCGGGGTGTGCACGCCGACGACTACCAGGCCGTCCTCGCGGTACGCCCGGGACCAGGCCCGGACGTACGGCTCGGTGCGCAGCCAGTTGATGCAGGTCAGCGTCCAGAAATCGACCAGCACGACGCGACCGCGCAGCGAGGCCGACGTCACCGGCTCGGAGTTCAGCCAGCCCGTCGCCCGGTCGAACGACGGCATGTGCAGCCCTGCGAACATGACTTCCCTCTCAGCCGGCGTTGGCCGCCCTTTGCTCGATCGCGCGGAGCGTCTTCCCGAAGGCCTTGCCGAGGATGCTCTGGCCGGCGACGGACAGCAGCAGCCCCAGCGCCTTGCCCTTGAGACCCATCCCCACCCGGTCCACCGTGACGGCCACGTCGGTCTTGCCGTCGGGCCGCTCGGTCAGCGTGTAGGCGTGGCCGGAGCCGGGTCCCCACAGGTTGGACTCGGTGGTCTTGAGGACGATGTGGTGCGGGTCGGTCCAGTCGTACGTCAGCCGCTCCCAGATCCCGTTCGATCCTTCGGTGACGTCGGCGTGGCCAGGCCCCTGGTCGTGCACCTTCAGGTAGTTGTCGGTGCTGTTGCCGAACAGCTCCCCACGACCCGGGCCGAAGTCGGTGAGGCCGGCGATGAACTGCTCAGGCGTCGCGGTGGTCGTCTGAGTGAAGCGAATGGTGGCCATCTTCGTACGATAGCGCCGGCGAGGCGGGATGGCGGCCGCCTCGCCTCGCCCTGCTGAGCTCCTTCGGTGGGCTACTTCGGTGGGCTACTTCGGGAGCTCCGCGCCGGTCTGCTCGGCGACCATGTAGGCGGCGTACCAGGCCGGCCACTCCACGTCGTGCTCGCCGGTGAGCTTCTCGTGCTCGCCATGGGCGGTCGCCGCCCGGACCAGCGCGTCCTCGAGGTCCTTCACCGAGGCGTACGACGTCTCACCGGAGTCGATACGGCCGGGCAGGCGCTGGGTGATCTCCTGCAGCAGCCAGGTGTTGCCATCCGGGTCGCTGAAGGTGGCGAAGGAGCCGTAGCTGGCGCCGTCCTCCGCCCGGCCTTTGCCGCGACCGGCGCCGCCGTCGTCGGACAGGAACTGCGCCCCCGGCGCCACCGGGTGGAACACCTCGCTGACCTCGGCTCCACGCGCAACGAGCTCCGCCCGGGCCGCGTCGATGTCGGAGACGATCAGGTAGAGGCCCTGAGCCGAACCGACCGGCGCCGAGCTGACCTTCGACCCGAACTGCACCGACGCCGGCGAGCCCGGCGAGGTGAACTGGACGACCCGGAAGCCGTTGTCGAAGGCGAAGTCCGCGTCCAGCCGCCAGCCCAGGTTGCCGTAGAACGCCTTCGCCCGATCGACATCCGTGACCGGGATGACGATCGCCTCGAGCTTCAGGTCGACGACCCCGGCGCCGCTGTTCGTGCTCGCATCGTCACTGGTTTCGGTACCGCTCATCGCGTCCTCCTGAGTACGACTACGAACCCCCAGATCCAGCCCCACTCTCGCACCACTCGACCCCCTGGTCACCAGATCGGGACCATCGCAAGGCTGGCGGGCTGGCCGCCGCAGGCGCATCATCGGCTGTATGGCGCGGTACCACGTACGGGTGCGGGTACGAACGGGCTGGCCCGCGTCCGCGGGCGACCTTTACGCGACCCGGTACGCCGCTCGCCGGCTGCCGCGACCGATGCGCCTGCTCTCCACCCTCTGCTACGTCGAAGGCGACGTCGAGTTCACCCTCCGGACCCGCTGCCAGACCCCGGCGATGGCGATCCAGCAGGTCCGGCTCGCCCTCCCGATGCTGCGGTTGCGCCGCGAAACGGTTCGCCGGATCGACGTCCTGCGAATCCACCCGCTCCCCTCGTACCGGTTCGTACTGGCCAGTTGGACCCCGCTCCCAGATCGATCACGAATCGAGAAGCGGCGGTCCGCGGGCGGCGTCTAGCGTCAGCGGCATGGAGAACACGAAGCAGCAGAAGAGCAGCAAGCCCGGACGGTTCTCGCGCTGGATGCAGCACCGGATGAACGCCCGGATGAACACCAAGGTCCGCAATGACCGCGGCACCTTCATGGGGATGGACGTGCTGATCCTGCACACCGTTGGCCGGCACAGCGGCGAGCGGCGGGAGTCCCCGTTGGCGTGGTTCGCCGACGGCGACAGCAGGCTGATTATCGCGTCAGGAGGCGGGAATCAGCACCCCGACTGGTTCGCCAACCTGATCTCCCACCCCGACCAGGTGGCGATCGAACTTCCCGGTAGCAAGAGCGTCCCGGTCACCGCGGACCGACTCGAAGGCACCGATCGCGAGCAGGCCTGGCAGCTCATCGCGACCGCCCAGCCACGGATAGCGAAATACCAGGCCAAGTCCGAGCGGGTCTACCCGGTACTGCGGCTGACCCCTCGCTGAACTGTTCAAGTTCTGTTTGCCTTGGGCGTCCACCATCGGGGCCCATCGATGTCCAAGGAGCACCAGTCATGTCACTCGATCGCCGTTCCGTACTCCGTGGTGCCGCAGTCGGCACCGCGGGGGTCGGGTTCGCCGCTGTCGGCGCCGTCCCCTCGCTCGCCCAGGCGACTCCCGAACCGGCCCCGCGGCCGTTCCCGACCGACCGCCCGTTCCCGCCGCTGATGGACGACCCCAACGGCATCCTCGCGCTGCCGCCGGGCTTCAAGTACGCGGTGGTCACCGAGGCCGGCAAGACCACCCTCAAGACCGGTCAGCCGACCCCGACGCTGCACGACGGCACAGCGGTCTTCGGCAACGGCACCAAGCGGTACAAGCTGATCCAGAACCACGAGATCAGCGGCAACGACCCGCTCGGCGTCCCGCAGATCCCGGGCACGGTCTACGACTCCGGCGTCGGCGCGGCGGGCGGCTGCACGGTCATCGACGTCGACCGTGACGGCACCAACTACGGCGAGTGGGTCGGCATCTCCGGCACTCTCACCAACTGCGCCGGCGGCCCGACGCCGTGGGGCACCTGGCTGACCTGCGAGGAGACCGAGAACAAGGCCAACGGCACCACCCGGCTGAAAGACCACGGCTACGTCTTCGAGGTCTGGACCGACGGCAAGACCAACCACCCGGTGCCGCTCAAGGCGCTCGGCCGGTTCGCCCACGAGGCCGTCGCGATCGACCGGGACAAGGAGCACATCTACCTGTCCGAGGACGCGTCCGGCCCGAACGGATCCTTCTACCGCTGGACCGCGCCGACCGGCTACCGGCTCGGCAAGGAGAGCTGGAAGGACCTGCAGGACGTCAACTTCGGCACCTTCGAGGCGATGGCGATCCTCAACGACGACGGCAAGCCGATCCCGGACGTCGCGTACCTGACCTCGGCGCAACTGCTCCGCCCGTTCCGGGTCAAGTGGGTTGCTGTGCCCGACCGCGACGCGGTCTCGGTCTCGGTCCGCAAGCAGCTCACCGACGGCCAGGTCACCCGCGGCAAGAAGTTCGAGGGCGTCTACGGCACCCACGACGGCGTCTACGTGGTCAACTCGTTCGCCAAGATCGGCACCACGGACATCCCGGCCGACGGCGTCCCGCACGAGGGCATGATCTGGTTCTACAACTACAAGTCGGAGACCATCCAGCTGACCACGTACTTCCCGGCGAACCCGGCCGCCGACAAGGGCGCCGCGGCGAAGTACGAGGACTTCAACTTCGACGCTCCGGACAACGTCACCGTCACCCCGTGGGGATCGCTCATCCTCGCCGAGGACGGCCTGGCCAGCAGCCACGTCCTGAGCACCGTCCCCGGCGGCCCGACCTACGCGATCGCCCGCAACCAGCTCAACGACTCCGAGTTCACCGGCCCGGCCTTCTCCGAGGACGGCAAGGTGCTCTTCGTCAACATCCAGACCCCCGGCATCACCCTCGCCATCACCGGCCCCTGGCGCGACTACCTCAGCTGAGCCCCACTGCCGGGCTAGTTGCTAACAGCAACTAGCCCGGCCTTTTGTGGATATCGGGGGTGCTCGGCGTGGGGGTTGGGGTGGATGCGGGGTGCTCGGCGTGGGGGTTGGGGTGGATGCGGGGTGCTCGGCGTGGGTTGGGGTGTGTGCGTGGTGCTGTCCCAAGGGGACTGTGGTTCGCGGTCTCCGCTGCGGGAGTGTCCTGGTCGAGACGATGAGCGTCAAGAGCGCTTCGCGTCCCTTCGGGATCGAACGAGTTCGACTCTTGACCCTCATCGTCTCGACCAGGGAAGGACGCAGCTATGTGGATCCCGCGGGGAGGTGTGAGCCGGGGGCCATCTTGGGTCAGGCCGGCCGGGTTGCGGGGGAATGGTGGTGAGGTCGGCCGGGTTGCGGGGTCGGGCGGGGTGGGGGCTGAGTGGGGGCTGAGTGGGTAACTTTTGGTCGCCAGGTGCAAGTTTGTTTCCACCGCGGCGGGGTTGCTGGGGGCGACGGGCTGCTGTGCATACCTAACTCGGTAGGCAAGCGCTTACCTCGGTGTGTCGGGGCGCTCGCGGCGAGTTGTGCGTGCGTGGCGGTCCCGGTCGGCCCTCGCGGCCAAACGTGACAGGTGTGTCTGTCGGTGATGGTGCTGTTTTGGGGGCTGGGATCGTTCGGGTGGGGGTCGGCTGGCGGGTTGTTGTACCGCTAGCGTCTTGTAGGGCGCTAGTGGTCGGATAACGCGCTAGTGGCTGAGGAATCGGGGTCGCCGAGCCTGGTGGGATGCCGCCCGGGCGTGGTTCGGCGGGGCGGGGGCGTCGGGGTCACTCGGATGGTGACTCGCCGGGTGGAATCTTGGGTGCCTATGGTGCCCGGATGGTGGCTGGCCTTGGGATGGTGGTGATCCATCCATTGTGGTCAGTCTTTCCAGCGGCTCCGGGATAGCTGCGTCTTTGCCTGGTCGTGGTGGTGGGTGTCAAGAGTCGAACTTGTTCGATCCCGAAGGGACGCCGGAGGCGCTCTTGACGCGCATCGCCGCGACTAGGACCATTTCGCAGCCCGGCGACGCAATCCAGAGTCCCCTTGGCGACAGCACCCCGAATCCACAGCACCCTTCGCGACAGCACCCCGAATCCACAGCCCCCTTCGCGACAGCACCACGAATCCACAGCACCCTTCGCGACAGCACCACGCCCTCTACCCGCGCCCGGGCAAGGATTCCGCCGCCTGGGCAGCAATCCCCGCGCGGGGTCAGCCGAAAGCCGGGGTGAGGTCCATGTGGACGCGGTAGTGGACCACCTGTTCGTCGGCGAGCCAGATCACCGTTACGCACGGGAGGCTCAATGCCGCGCCGTCCGGCGATTCGGTCTCGATGGTGAAGCGGCAGAAGAGTTGGTCGCCCAGCTCGGCGATCTGGTCGATCGTGTGGCGGACCCATGGCAACGCATCGGCCGCGCCCGCCGTCGCGGCGACGATGGCGGGTTTGCCGGTCAGGATCTCCTGGTTGCCGAACCGGTACGTCGCGTCGTCGGCGAACCAGGATCCGAACGACTCCGCGTCGCCCTTGTCGACGGCCGCGCACATCGCGTGGACCATCTCCTGGCGGGGCTGCGTGGTCACTTCTTCAGCGACAATCCGTGCCGCGTCATCACCTGGGCGACCAGCGTCATGTCCCGCGGGCCGGGCGGCAGTTCGCTGAGCTCGCGGTAGTAGTTCTCCAGCCCGGGTGGCGAGACCACCGCGACGATCCTGGTCTCGTCGTCGAACGGGTTGTGGAACATGTGCGGCACCCCGCGCGGCATCAACAGCGAATCGCCCGCGCCGAGCACGTGCTCCTGGCCGTCGAGCTCGATCCGGACCTGCCCCTGCATACAGATGAACAGCTCGTCCTCGCGCGAGTGGATGTGGGTCGGCGGTCCACCGAGCCCCGCCGGTACGACGTACTCGAAGAGCGAGTAGGCGCCCTTGGTGTCCGCGCCGGTCAGCCGGGTGTAGATCCCCAGGCCGATCGCGCCGACGTTGGTGCCCTCACCGGACCGGACGGCCCGGTGCTGGGCCGGAGAACTCGTGTCGGTTTCCATGGTTGGTCGGCTCCTTCTTGAGATCGAGTTCGGTGAGGCGGGTGAGCAGAGCGGGGGTCAGTTTGCGGTACGCCGCGGGGGCGATCGGGTTGAGCCAGTGCGAGGCGCGGGTGGCCTTGCTGATCTGCAGACCGAGATCGCCGAGCACCTCGTCCACGTTGTGCATCGAGAACGGGATGATCTTCGTCCCACGGCAGTGGTGGGTGTCGGTCGCCTCATCCATGAAGGCGAGCTGCGCGGCGGCTTCGGTACGCCGTACTGCGTCGTCCGGCAACTCGAGGGCGCCGGCCAGGTCGGCCGCGATCCACAGCGCCGCCATCTCCGCGTTGAGCGGGCTGAAGAACGACGAGTTGTACCCGTTGAAGTAGAGGCCCGGTACGCCGACGGGCTGGATCTGCCGGTAGAGCAGGAAGTTGCCGCGGGCATCGAAGATCCGCTGCTGGGTCTCTTCGGGCAGGAACGGAACGCCCTGGACGAAGCCGGTCGCACAGACGATCAGGTCGGCCGGCAGAACGGTGCCATCGGCAAGCTCCGCCGCGGGCTCGCCGTCGACAGCCAGCAGCCGGCTGATCGTCGAGTCGCGGCGGACCCGGATCGCGCCGGTCTCCACCGCCTCGAAGAAGCCCTCGGTGGCCAGGCCGATCGCCCCTTTGACGATGCCCTCCATCTGCCCGCGCGGGACCAGGTCGTGCTTGGCCAGCCCGAACTGACGCACCGAGACCGACCCGATCGAGTTCAGCATCGAACGCCGGGTGCGGTTGCCGGGGCCGTGCAGGAACTTCTCGAAGCCGCGAAGGTACCGGTATCTGAAGAGCGCCTCCCCCATCCGGGTCAGCAGCAGCATCTTGAAGTTCACCCGGCCGGCGATCTTGCGCGGCACCTTCCAGAGCAGCTGCCGGGCGATCACCTCGGTGCTCGCGGCAACTTCGCTGATCGGCACGGTCACGTCGCAGGCGGATTTGCCGTAGCCGACGACGAGCACATGCTTGCCCCGGGCATCTTCCGCGTCATGGAAGGACGTCCCCGCGATCACCTTCCCGCCCGCGGCCCCGAACTCGGCCAGCCCGGGATAAGTCGGCATCGCCGGTTCACAGAAGACCCCGTTCGCGACGACCACCCGGTCGAAGGTCCCGGTGGACTGCGCCTGTCCCGGCGTCCCCTTCGACCGCGAGGTCAGCACCCACTCGACGCCATCCGGGACGATGGACTCGACGGTCGTCTCCAACCGCAGTACGGGCTCCAGCCCGAACTCCTTCGCGTACGCCGCCAGGTACTCCTGCACCTGCGCGCCGGTCGGCCACTCGGGGAACGCCTTGGCCATCGGGAAGTCCGAGAACGAGTACTGCGCCTTCGGGCTCTGCGTGGTCAGACCGGGGTACCGGCGGGTGCTGCTCCAGACTCCACCGACGTCCGGCGTCTTATCGAAGACCTCGACCTCATGACCGGCCTGGCTCAGCACCTTGGCCGTGGTCAGTCCGGCGACACCTGCCCCGATGATCGCAACGCGCATTGGCCTACTCCTTCACCATCCGGCGTGGTCTGGGTCACAGCCTGGTGGAGGTCTGATCAGCTGCCAACAGACTGTCCCGGTGGCTGGGACTGGGGCTGGGACCGGGCCTGGGAATCGGGTTCCGGCCGGCTTCGCGGCGCCCAGCGGCGGGTCGAATAGGCCCGGCTCGCGGCGGCCGCGGCCATCCGTACGGCCGGTCCGATCCGGTCGGGCAGGACGACGCTGCTGGGACCGGTGACCGACAAAGCGGCGACCACCTCACCGGCCGAGTCGAAGATGGGTGCCGCGACGCAACTGATCCCGACGTTGCCCTCCTCGCGCTCGTGCGCCCAACCTCGATCCGGTATCAGCGCCAGCTCCCGGCGCAGCGCTGTCTCGCTCGTGATGGTCCGCGGCGTCCGTCGCGGCAGACCTGCAGCCAGCACGTCTTGCAGTGTCGACTCGTCCGACCACGCCAGAATCGCCCGGCCCAGACCGGAGCAGTAGGCCGGTACCGTGCCGCCCACCTGGGAAAGCATCGGCATCGGCCGGTGCCCGGTGATCTTCTCGACCACCAGGATCTGCGCGCCGTCGAGGACGCCGAGTTGCACCGTCGTGCGGGCCGCGCCGAAGAGATCCTGCAGGAACGGCAGTACGGCCTCGCGCAACTCATGTCTGACCGGAGCCAGGCCGGATAGCTCGAAGAGCCGGTTGCCGATCCGGTACCGGTCTTGCGGCTTGTCGAGCCAGCCGAGCTGGATCATCCGGGTCGCCGTCCGGTGCACGGTCGAGCGCGGCAGGCCGGACCGGCGGACCAGGTCTGCTAACGCCAGCTCGCGATGCGTGGCGTCGAACGCGTCCAGTAACGCGCCGGCCCGCTCCAGCGAGCCGATCGCCGCGTCGGCGGTCGGGGATCCGGAGTCCCGGGGAGCGGGACTCATCCTTGGTCTACCTCAGCCATGAGACGAATCTAAGCCCATCATGGAAACCAGTCACCCCTACGCCGCGAGTCCCCCGCCCACCGCCGCCGTTGGTGAGGCGACACGGCGGGTTGCGCTGGTTGGTGGCGGTGCGGGTGGCATCGGGGCCGCAGCGGCCGCCGCGCTCCTCGAGGCCCGCCATCGTGTTGTGCTGACCGGACGCACGCTGGCCACACTGAAGGAAACCGCAAGCGCTCTCGGCGGCGACACCGACTACCTCGTCTGCGATCTCTCCGACCCCGCCGAGGCGACCGACCTCGTGGCCGAAGTACAGAGCAGGTTTGGGGCTCTCGATGTCCTGGTCGCCAACTCAGGTGGTCCGGCCCCTGGTCGGGTTCTCGACGTTTCGGATGAGCAGTGGCATCAGGATCTCAACCTGCTGTTGCTCGGTCCGCTGGCGTTGATGCGGGCCGCGTTGCCGGCGATGGCCGAGCGTGGGTTCGGGCGGGTGGTTGTGGTGACGTCGACCGCGGTCCGGCAGCCGCAGCCGGAGCTGGCCAGCTCGACCGTACTGCGGTCGGCGGCGACCGCAGCCGCGAAGCTCGCCTCCCGGCGGTACGCCGACCGTGGTGTCACCGTCAACTGCGTCGCTCCAGGTGCGACACTCACGCCACGACGGGTGGCGATCCTGCGGAGCCGTGCTCAGGCTGCAGGAATCCACCTGGCCGCCGCGGTCGCCGACGACCAAGCCGAGATCCCGGCCGGTCGTCCGGCCGATGCCAGCGAGATCGCCGCCGCGATCGCTTTCCTGGCCTCGCCCGGAGCCGGTTACATCAACGGCACCGTGCTGACGGTCGACGGCGGCCGCACGGAAAGCACCTGAGAGGACTTCCATGGCCAGCTCCGGACCCGACTTCACGATGACCGACTTCCTCGCCGGTCTCACCCATACCGTCCGCCCCGGCGAGCAGCGCCCGCTCGTCGTCCACGACGACGAGCTGAGCACGATCCCGGCCGGCGCAGTCCCCAATCCGACCACCCTGCGCATCGCCGGCCAGTTGCCGACAGCAACCTTCGAGTTGTTCCGGCAGACGATCCCGGCTGGCCAGAGCTCGGATATGCAGCGGCACTACCACGAGACCGTGCACTACGTGATCACCGGCGACGGCCACAGCGAGATCGAGGCCGGCGACGGCACCGAGACCGTCGGGTGGAGCGCCGGATCCTTCATCTACACCCCGCCGTGGGCGTGGCATCGGCACTACAACGACTCGCCCGAACTGCCGGTCGAGTTCCTCACCATCGAGAACTCCCGGCTGCTCGGACTGTTCGGACTGGCCCGCCGGGAAAGCGCCGGACTCGCGACCTTCACCGAGGCGCGGGCCCGCTTCGACCATCAGGAGGAGACATGACGATCCCCGACCACATCAGCGTGTGGGCCGAGCTCGCCGATCTCGATCACACCTTGCGCCACGTCGATGTACCGGTTGCCGGCAGCAACGTCCGTACGCGGGTACTGCAGGCAGGCGCCGGCCCCGAACTCGTTCTCCTGCACGGAACGGGCGGTCATCTCGAGGCGTACGCGCGCGACCTGGCCGGCCTCGCGCAGGACTTCCACGTCACGGCGTACGACATGGTGGGCCACGGCTGGTCCGAGCTCCCCGACTATCCGTACACGATCGACGTACTGACGCAACACCTGATCGGATTGCTCGACGTGCTCGGCATCGACAAGGCCCATCTGTCGGGTGAATCGCTCGGCGGCTGGGTCGTCGCGTGGACGGCCGCGGGGCATCCCGATCGGGTGGATCGCCTCGTGCTCAACACACCGGGCAACATCGCCAACAAGCCTGAGGTGATGCAGCGGTTGCGGGAGAGCACGATGGCCGCGGTGCAGGATCCGAGCGACGAGACCGTCCGGCGCCGGGTGGAATTCCTCTTCCACCACAAGGAAATGGTGACCGATGAGCTGGTGAACCTCCGCCGCCAGGTCTACTCGCGGCCGGGGTTCGTCCAGGCCATCACCAACACCTTGGTGCTGCAGGATCCCGAGGTTCGCAAGGACTTCGCGTGGGACCCGAGCTGGGCCTCGCTGGTCAAGGCGCCGACCCTGCTGCTGTGGACCGACCACGATCCGACCGGCGGACTCGACGAGGCGGAGTTGCTGCTCGGCTGGCTGCCCGACGCGCGACTGCACGTGATCGAAGACGCCGGGCACTGGCCGCAGTGGGAGAAGGTTCCGGAGTACCTCGAAACGCACCGGAGCTGGCTCCTGCTCGGGAAGAACCCGTCCGATGGCTGAGCTGATCGGCTTCGTCGGGATGTCCCACAGCCCCTTCGCGACCCTGCTCCCGCCGGCTGACGAAACCGCTCCCGGCGGCCGGTTCCTGCGGGACGCCGAGCGGGTCCGGCGCGCGGTCGAGCGGCTGGAGCCGGACGCGATCGTTGTCATCGGCCCCGATCACTTCCACGCCAACTTCTACGACGTGATGCCGCCGTTCGTGCTCGGCGTCGAGCAGGCCGTCGGCTTCGGCGACTTCGGGAGTACTCCGGGCCCGTTGCCGGTGGCGAGCCAGCTCGCCTGGTCGGCGTACGACGGGCTGGCGGATGCCGGGTTCGACGTCTCGCTGTCCTACTCGCTCACCGTCGACCACGGCGTCGTCCAGGGGTACGAGATGATCACCGGCGGAGTCGACCTGCCGATGGTCCCACTGGTCGTCAACACCGCCGCCCCTCCCCTGCCGCCCTTACAACGCTGCTTCGCCCTCGGCCACGCGCTCGGCCAGGCACTGCGCAACTCGCCGTACGGCGGCCGGGTGCTGATCGCGGCCAGCGGCGGGCTCTCCCATTGGCTGCCGTCCAACGACCCCCGCGACCCTGCTGTCACCGGCGACCGTCGTGACGCGCTGATCCACGGTCGCGCCGACGCCCAGGCCTTCGCGGCAGTTCGCGAGCCGCGCGTCCGCGCGATGGGTGGCAACCCCAGCGCGCCGGTCAACGCCGACTGGGACCAGTGGTTCCTGGACCGCCTGACCGACAACGACCCGTCAGCCATCGCCGACCTCGGCCACGAAAAGCTCGAGGCCAACGCCGGTACGGGCGGCCACGAGCTCCGCTGCTGGTTGATCGGCCAGGTCGCGGCCGGCCTGCCATTGGCCTGGTCGAGCTACGAACCGGTCCCCGAATGGATCACCGGCATGGGCATTGGTACGACATTCACCGTCGACTGAGGTCGAGCGCGATATCGGTCAGCAGGTCTTCCTGGCCGCCGACCAATCGGCGGCGGCCGGCCTCGACGAGGATGGCGCGGACCTCGGTACCGGTGCGCTCGGCCACCGTCTCGGCGTGCCGCAGGAACGACCCGTACACCCCGGCGTACCCGAGGGTCAGCGTCTCCCGGTCGACCCGCACCGGACGGTCCTGCAATGGCCGTACCAATTCCTCGGCGGCATCCTGCAAAGCAAACAGATCAGCGCCATGCTCCCAACCATTCAAAGTCGCCACCGCGACGAACGGCTCGAGAGGGCAGTTGCCGGCGCCCGCTCCGAGCCCGGCCAGCGAGGCATCGACCCTGGTCGCGCCCTCTTCGACCGCGATCACCGAGTTGGCCACGGCGAGCGAGAGGTTCTCGTGCGCATGGATGCCGATCTCGACCGCCGGGTCGAGCACCTCGCGATAGGCCCGCACCCGATCGCGCACCTCGCGCATCAGCAGCCGCCCACCCGAGTCGGTGACATAGACGCAGTCCGCCCCGTACGACGCCATCAGCGCCGCCTGTCGCGCCAGGTCGGCCGGCGGCGCGAGATGACTCATCATCAGGAAGCCGGACACGTCCATCCCGAGCTCTCGCGCGGCGGCGATGTGCTGAGCGCTGATATCGGCCTCCGTGCAATGCGTGGCGACCCGGACCGATCGCACCCCGAGGTCATACGCGTGCCGCAGATCCTCGACGGTCCCGATCCCCGGCAGCAACAAGGTCGTCAGCCGCGCTGAAGTCACCGCACTCGCCGCGGCCTCGATCCAAGCCCAGTCGGTATGACTGCCGGGTCCGTAGACGAGCGACCCTCCACCCAGCCCGTCGCCATGCGAGACCTCGATCGCATCCACCCCGGCCTGATCCAGTGCCCAGGCGATCTCCGCGACGCGCGCGGGCTCGATGCGATGCCGCAGGGCGTGCATCCCGTCCCGCAAGGTGACGTCCTGCAGATAGAGCCTCATGCCCGGACCTCCAGTCGGTGCGCCATCGCTTCGGCCATCCGTAGCGCAGCGCTCGTCATGATGTCGAGATTCCCCGCGTATGCGGGCAGGTAGTGCGCAGCGCCTTCGACCTCCAGGAAGACTGACACCTGATGCGTAACCGGCTCGTGGGTGAGCAGGTGCACAGGCTGGTCGACCGGCATGATCTGGACCTCTTGTTTCAGCCGATAGCCCGGCACATACCCGGCCACCCGCTGAACTATCTCGGCGACGGATGCCCGGATCGCCTCCAGAGCAAGGGGTTCCGGCGCATTGACCAGGGCCAGCACGGTGTCCCGCATGATCATCGGCGGCTCGGCCGGGTTCAGCACAATGACCGCCTTGCCCTTGCCCGCGCCGCCGACCGCCACAATCGCCCGCGCCGTCGTCTCGGTGAATTCGTCGATATTGGCCCGCGTCCCCGGCCCGGCCGACCGCGACGCGATCGACGCGACGATCTCGGCGTACGGGACCGGTACGACGTCCGCGAGGGCGGCCACGATCGGGATCGTCGCCTGGCCGCCGCAGGTCACCATGTTCACGTTCAGCGCGTCCAGGTGCACATCGAGGTTCACGGCCGGTACCACCATCGGCCCGATCGCCGCCGGGGTGAGGTCGATCATCCGCTTCCCGTACGCCGCCAGCACGGCCGCGTTCGCCACATGCGCCGGCGCCGACGTCGCGTCGAAGACCAGCCCGATCTCGTCGAACCCGTCCATCGCGACCAGACCGGCAACCCCGCCGGCCGTCGTCGGAACGCCTAGCCGAGCGGCCCGGGCGAGCCCGTCCGAGGCCGGATCGATCCCGACCATCGCCGCCAGCTCCAGCGTCGACGACACCTTGAGCACCTTGATCATCAGGTCCGTGCCGATGTTGCCCGACCCGATCACCGCGACCTTCATCCGGCCGCCCCCACGAACGAGGCCCGTACCGAACCGAGCCCGCTGATGGTCGCAGCCACGACATCACCGGCCCCGACCGGTACGACGGGCCCGAGCGCACCGCTCAGTACTACGTCGCCCGCCCGCAACGGAGCACCCATCTCCACCGCCGTCGTGGCCAGCCAGGCCAACGCAGCCAACGGATCTCCCAGCGAAGCAGCACCAGAACCCGTCGACACCACCTCATCGTTGAGCCGCAATTCCATCGCGGCCTCCCGCGGGACGAATCCATCCAGCCCGACGTGCTTGATGCCAAGTACGAACAACCCGGCCGAGGCGTTGTCGGCCACCGTGTCGGCGAAGGTGATGTCCCACCCCTCGATCCGGCTGTCCACGATCTCCAAGGCCGCAACCGCATAGTCAACCGCCGCCGCAACGGTCGCAGCGTCGAACGGCCCAATGGTCAGGCCAGTGGCAAGGACGAACGCCACCTCTGCCTCCACCCGGGGCTGTAGCAAGCGCTCGAGGGGCAGCGCGGCAGCGTCGCGGTACGCCATGTCGTCGAGGAGGACCCCGAAGTCGGGCCGATCCACCCCGAGTTGCCGCTGCACTGCCTCGGAGGTCAGCCCGATCTTCCGCCCCACGATCGAAGCGCCGGCCGCGATCCGGCCGGCGAGCCCACGCTGCTGCACGGCGTACGCCACCGCGACGTCAGCCCCGATCAGGTCGCGTACCGGCGTACAGGCGAATCCTGTACTAGCAGCCAGGGCGAGCCGGTCCGAGGCCTCCACCACCGCTTGGTCCAGAGAGGTATCGGTCATGGTTCATCGTCACCGTGACAGCTGATCCCCGACAGCTTGGAGTTCCACTCACTGGGACTCTAGGGCTTGCGAGAGATGACAAATACGTGCCGCAAGGTGTCGGGCACCTCCGCGAGCGGGGTGAGCAGGTCGTCCTGGGCGGCCAGGTAACTGTCGGCCCAACCGGCGTCGGCCAGCAGCTTCAGCAAGTGGTCGATCGGTACGACGATGTTGGTCATTGTGGTCTCGAACCGGTCGTAGCGGCCGTCCTCGGCGCGGACGACTCCGGAGATGCGATAGAAGCCGACACCCGCGCTCTCGTTCAACGCACCGCGGAACAGCAGCATGGCCTCTTCGGTGTCGCGGATCTGGACCGTGTTCATCCCACGCAGTCCCGCGACGGTGGCGAGGTCGAACGCGAAAAGCCCACCCGGTTCGACGGCGGCGTACACACACTGGAGATAGGCCGCGATCTGGTCCAGGTCCGCGAGGTGGTTCGGGATGTCGTACGTCGACACCGCGACGGGGAACTGCTCGTCGACGGTGAAGTCCGCCGCGTCCCCCTCGATCAGCACCGGCGCCTCGCCGAGACGCGCCCTGGCCAGGGCGAGCATGGCCGGCGACTTGTCCAGCCCGGTCACCTCGAAGCCGGCTTGCTGGAACTGCTCGGCCACGATTCCGGTGCCGCAGCCGATGTCCAGGACCCGGCGGGCGTCCGGCGCTGAGCTCTCCAGCAGTTTCAGCAGCGACTGCGCCGACTTGGTCGGGTAGGGGCGCCAGAACTGGTCGTAGGCCTGGGCGAATCCTTCGACGTATCCCTCGCTCATGGGCGGACTCCAAGGTCTTGTCGGGGTAGGTGGCGGCGGACCGCCGGATTGGTGAGCGCACCCGCCGCGGCCACGACGATCAGGCTGCCGAAGAGGAGCAGCCCGGCGGCCGGACCGAGGCCGGTGGCCACCAGCCCGGCGACCACCGCGGCGACGGGTTTCAGCGACAGCGCGAACAGATACTCGTACGAGCTGACCCGCGACAACGCGTCGGCGGGGACCTCGGTCTGCATGATGGTGTCCCACAGAACGCCGAAGACATCCGTGGCGACGCCGGCGCAGACGGCTGCGACGACGATGAGTGGCAACGGCGCGCGGAACCCGAGAGCCAGCAGCGGCAGCGACAGTAGCGGCGCGAAGAGGAGTGCCGTCGGCAGCGGCCGCGCCGGCTTGAACCTGATCGCCACGACGACACCGGCCAGCATGCCGATCGCATAGCCCGCCAGTACCAGCGACCACGCCAACGCACCACCGAGCCGGTCCTTGGCCAGCGCTGGACCGAGGACGCCGAAAGCAGCCGTAGACGCCGCGTTGATCAGACCGGCCGCCGCCACCGTGGTCCACAACCAGGACCGACTCGCGAATTCGCGCCAGCCCACCCGCAGGTCGCCCACCAGGTCCCGGCGGCCGGCGCGGACCGTACCAGGTAACCGAAGCGCGCTCAGCAGCACTGCCGCGACAAAGTACGTTGCAGCGTCGACCGCGAGCGCCACCCCCGGCCCGAGCCAGGCGACGGTTGCCCCCGCGGCGACCACGCCGGCGATGCGGGCGGAGTTTGTGCCCAACCGGAGTCGTCCGTTGGCGCTTTGCAGCGAGTCGGCGGGCACCAGGTCGGCCACGGTTCCGGTGAGGGAAGGCAGCAGCAGGGCCGAGGCTGCTCCGGCGACAAATGCAGCCGCGCACAACCCGGCGATCGGTGCTCGCCCGGTCAGCAACATCGCCGCCAGACCGGCGTACGCGACACCCGACACGAGTTCGGCCATCACGAGCACCCGGTACCTGGGGAACCGGTCGCCGATCACCCCGCCCAGCAGTAGCAGCGCCAACTGGGGAACGCCTTGAGCAGCCAGTACTACGCCAAGCGTCGCGGGCGTCGTACCGGGCAGTGAGAGAACTCCGAACGCCAAAGCGATCGGCCCGAAAGAGTTGCCGAGCACTGAAACCGTTCGCGCGCAGAGGAAGAGCCAGAACCGGGTCGGCACTGGCTACTCGCGATCAGGACGGCCGCGCGGCAGCCAGCGATCGACCGGCACACCACCATCCAGCACGGTGATCTCGACTTTGCCGCGCATCAGGTTCTTCGCCAAGGGGCAGACGTGGCCGGGCACCAGCCGGCCGTTCACCGGAACCGACACCGACTCGGGAGCCCAGGGCTGGCCGCAATCGGTCAGTAGATCCGCGCGATCGTTCGCGACGCTGATGGCGACCTCTGTCAGGTCGCAGGCGCCCGCGGTGGCAAGTCCGGCGTCCAGGGTCGCGTACGCTCCCGCGACGATCTCGGTGACGCCGGCGACGCGGAGCGCGCCCGCAGCGGTCGGAGTACCACCCGCACTCACCACGGGACAGTCGATGCCCTCGGCCCGGATCGACTCCGCAACCTCGACCAGGTGTTCGGCATGACTCTGCCCGAGCAGGGAGAAGTCGACGATGTCCTGAGGGGTCTCCGGACCCCGGTATCCGGTCAGCCCTTCGAGGTGCACGCCAGCGGTGGCATCGGCCAAGCGGGCCAGTAGAAGCAGGTCGGCCGCCGGGGTATGCCGCAGGTCGATCCGGATACCGATCTGTACGGCGTCCGCGGCCGCCACTCGCCCCAGGCCGGTGATCGTTTCCGCGGTGTCCACGTGGACGGCGAAATGCTTGAGCTCGTGGGCCGCCTTGACATACAGCGGCCAGCGCCACGGCTCCTGCCAGGGCCATGCCACCACGACGTCGGTCACGCCGGCTGCGGCGAGGTCGAGAGCGGCCTGCGCGGAGTGCACGGCAACACCCACCGCACCGGCCGCAACCTGCCGCACTGCCAGTTCGATGGTGCGATGTGCCTTCAGGTGCGCTCTGGTCGTGCAACCAGCAGCCGCCACCTGCTGATGAAAGCGCTTGATGTTCTGATCGAGCTGCTGGCTGTCAACGGATACGGCAGGCATCGGTCCTCGCACGGTCGACCGGTAGCGATACCGGGTGCCTCGACGACTGCGCCCGGGGCCGGAACCGCCGGGCGCAGCGCCACACTTCAGGGTCGTACGACGGTCAGCTCTCGTCTGGCGGCTCGATGCAGCGCATGACGCCCCCTCCCTGTATCCGAGTCGGAGGCTCGGAGTCTAGGTCAGCCGATCCCTGCCCGGAACCCCTGAATCACGGCAAAAACTGAGCAATCCGGTCAGCCCTCAGCCGGCCGCGATCGCGTCCAACTGCCGCAGGTAGGTGTCCGCATGAGCCGCCAGCGTCGCCGCGTCGAACAGCGCCGGAGCATAGGAGATCTTGCCGGTGAGCAGGCCACCCGGGCGCTCGTCGATGGTCCACAGTCCGTCCAGTGGAACAGCGACGCCATGAGGCCGGGAGCCTGGCCGGCGGTCGAACGAGACGTACGTCGCCGCCGGACCGAACGGGCGGGGCTGCCGCCGTCCCAGCGGGATGTGCTGGAACGGCATCAGCACGAAGGAGTCGTCGGCCAGCAGCAGGCCGGCGTCCGGGACCTCCTCCAGCAGCCGCAGGATGGGGAGTTCGTTGCGGTAGGCATCTAAACACGTCTTGCGGACCTGGGCCAGTGCGTCGCCGAGTGACTTCACGCCGCTGAGATCCGTCCGCAGCAGCAGCGCGTTCAGGAAGAAGCCGACCGTCTCGTCCAGCTCCGGCCGGCCACGGCCGGAGGTCAGCGTCGGCACGGTGAGGTCGGTGGCACCGGTCAGCTCGCGCAGGGTCAGCAGGTACGCCGTCAGGTGGATCATGAACGGCGAGCACCTCGCCTGACGCGCAGCCGCCGCGAGTCGGCCGGCGAGCGTCGAGTCGATGCCGAACCGGAGCTGCGCCCGGATCCCGTCGTCCTTCAGCTCCCTGGGCCGATCGGACGGCAACGAGGTACCGTCCACGTCGGCCAGCTTGGCCGCCCAATAGTCGAGCGCCTGCGCCGACCGCGGACTGTCGCGCCGAGCCTGGTCGTCGACGGCGAAGTCCGCATAGGTGCTAGCGGCAACAGGTGGCGCCGGTGCGCCGTCGATGCGGGCGGCGTAGCAAGTGGCGAGATCGCGGACGAGCAGATCCATCGACCACGCGTCGGCCGCCGAGTGGTGCGCGACCAGCGCCAGTACGCCGTCCGCCGGCGCCAGCTTCGCGTAGTAGACCCAGAGCAGCGGCGAACGGTTACCCGGATGGTCGCGGGCGTCCAGGCCGTCCAGCAGCTCATCGGGATCCCCGCCCGTGAGGTCGATCACCTCGAACCGGCCGGCACCAGGTTCATGGATCTCCTGCCAGGGCATTCCGTCGCCGCCGTGCAGGGTGGCGCGCAATGCGTCGTGCCGGCCGGTCAGCTCGGTGACCGCCAGCCGCAGTGACTCCTCGTCAACGGGACCGGTCACCCGGTACGCCGCGCTGATCACGAACGCCGGGCCGGTGGCCTGGCCCGGATGCAACACGTCGAAGAAGCGCAGCAGGTGCTGCGGGAACGCCAGTGGTACCCGCGTCACGAACCCTCCCGAATCGGTGTCAGGGCCGGACGAAACCAAAAACCGGCGGCCCTGTCAAGACAGTTCGACCAGGACGAACAGGTCCCCGGATGAACCTCTCCGGTCCGTAGTCTCGCGACCCCCGGACCGAAAAGGAGATCGCATGCCCATCGCGGCCCGCGTCGCCGAGCTCGTCCTTGACCACGCACCCGTCGGGACGGCCACCCCGGCCGGCCCGGCGCGGCTGGTGGAGGACCTCGGCTTCGACTCACTCCACCTGATGGAGCTGCTCGTCAGCCTGCAGGTCGAGTTCGGCCTCGAGCCCTTCGACGACGCCGAACTGATCGGCCTCAGCTCGGTCGCCGACCTCACCACTTTCGTCACCAGTCGGATCAGGCCTGAAACCGGCCCTGAAACGGGCATTGAGTTGAGTGATTCCGGTGCGCTGCTCGGATGGCTCGGTTCGCCGCGGACGGATGCCGGTATCTCCTGGCTCGACGACAACGGCGAGTGGATCTCCTCGTCGTACGCCGAACTCGCGGCCGCCGCACTGGGCACCGCAGCCTGGCTTCGTGACCAAGGCGTCGAGCCCGGTGACGTGGTGTCGCTGACGCTGGCCCGCGTCGACGATTTCGTCGCTGCCTTCTTCGGTGTGCTCGCGGCCGGCGGCGTACCGTCACCACTCGCTCCCCCACTGGCGCTCGGCTCACTCGACAACTACGTCGATCACGCCGCCCATCTCCTCGCCCTAGCCGACCCACGCTTGGTCATCGCCGACGCGGGCATCGCCGAGCACCTGACTGCCGCCGTCGCCAAAGCAGCCCTCACCTGCCAAGTCTCCCAACCACTCCTCAAGGTAGACCCAGCATCTGATGCGACCGACGGAGCCATCACGAACCCCGACCCGGCAGCGGTCGCGCTGCTGCAGTTCACCTCCGGCTCCTCCGGACGCCCCCGCGGCATCCGGCTGACGGTGGCGAACCTCGGCGCGAACATCGGCATGATCCGCCGCTGGCTGGCCCTCGGCCGCGACGAGCTGACCGTCACGTGGCTTCCCCTGCATCACGACATGGGCCTGATCGGCTGCCTGCTCACCCCGATCGTCAACCAGAGCCCGTTGCGCACGATGCGCCCCGACCAGTTCATCCGCGATCCCTTGCGCTGGTTGCGCTGCCTGGGCGCGGACGGCGCTTCAGTCGCCGTCTCCCCCACCTTCGGCTTCGCCTACAGCCTCAGCCGGATCAAGCCGGAAGCCCTGGCGGGCCTCGACTTCTCGAACTGGCGAGTCGCCATCGTCGGCGCCGAGCGAGTGGATCCCTTCGTCCTGCAGAGATTCGCCACCCTGCTCGAACCGCACGGTTTCCAGCCCGGCACCTTCCGCCCCGCCTATGGCCTGGCCGAAGCGACCTTGGCCGTCACCGGCACCCACGGCGAGACTCCGCTGGCGGTCCGCCCCGACTGGTCCACGATGGTGCCCGGTCAACCCGTTTCAGTGCTCGACCAGGGCCCACTGGGCGCCGTCCCCGCCGGTCCGGGCTGGGTGACCTGCTGCGGCCAACCACATCCCGCCTTGCTGCTCGAAGTACTGGATGACGAAGGACAGCCGCTACCACCCGGGCATTTCGGCGAGGTGGCCGTGTCCGGCCCATCGGTGAGCACAATGGCCCACCTCGGCGGCTCGACCTCGGCAACTCGCCTGACGGGAACCCAGCTGAGGACAGGCGATGCAGGCTTCCTGTACGCCGGACAGCTGGTCGTCGTCGGCCGGACCGGTGACAGCCTGAAGGTCCGAGGGCGGCACCTGTTCGCCGAGGAACTCGAGGCCCGCCTGGCCACCGAGACCGGCTTGCCGGCCGGGCGAATCGCGATCGCGCTCGGCATCGCGGCCGGGCGCGAGACCGCCGTACTGGTGTGTGAGCAGACCCTGACCGACGGGCAACGAGCGGCAGCCGAGGCGGTGCTGACCCGGGAGACGGGCGGAGCGGACGTACGGATCGAGACCGGCCCCCGCGGTCTCGTCCTGCGCACGTCGAGCGGCAAAACGCGACGCCGCGAGCTGTGGCAGCGGTACAGCGGATGAGCACACCAGTACGCCTGCAGATCGTCGACGGGAGCACCGGATTCGTCGGCGCCAACCTGATCCACCGACTCCTTGCTAATGGCAACCAAGTCGTCGCGTTGGCCAGGCAGCCTGTCGATGCCGTCCGCAACCAGATCTCCGGCGCGGCGATCGCCGATGGTGACCTCGACCTGACCGGTCTCCGGGTGCTGAACTGGTCGCTGGACGAACCAGACCTGGGGCTGACGCAGGCGGAGGTGGAGGAGTTGTTCGCCGACCCCTGCGACTACTGGCACCTCGCCGCGGCCATCACCTTCCGCCCGGGCAACCACGAGGAGCTGCAGCGGGTCAACGTCGACGGCACCCGGACCGCGCTGGAGGTCTTTCACAAGTACGCCCCGACCGGCTCGCGGTTCTTCCAGGTCAGCTCCGCCTACAGTTGCGGGCTCGTCACCGACGAAGTACCAGAGGTCTGGCACCAGGCCGCTGAGCCGCAGGAGTTCCGGAACTACTACGAGTACACCAAACGCGAAGCAGAGCTGCTGTACGCCGATACCCCCGGCGCCGTATTGCGACTCGGCCAGATCGTCGGCGACTCGCGCACCGGCCGCGCGGCCACCGACTACGGCCTCTACGACTACATCCGCGCGATCCACACGATCACTCGCCGGCGCCCGAACGAACTGCTCCGGGTGATCGGTGATCCCGCGGCCGAGCTGCATCTGGTGCCGGTGGATGCCTGTGTGCGCTGGATGACCGAGATCGCGACGCGCGATCTCGGCCACCTCGATCCCCCGGTCATCCACCTCGTCGACAGCGTCTCCGTGACCGCTGCGAAGGTGGCCGAGCTGATCAGCGCGCACCTTCCCGTCGACTTGCGGATCGCCCCGCAGGACGAGGTGGCGACCGCTCCACTGAACCAGCTCGAACGCGTACTGGAAGCGCGGATGACCTACACCGGCAAGTACATCTCGCGATCACTCAAGTTCCGCCGCGACAACCTGCCCGCGCTGGGCATCGACGAGCCGCCGACCGTCCCCGACGACGTGCTCGACCGGCTCGTCGGCAGCTACGCCCGCTCACTCCTCACCCCGAACGGAGCCGCTCGATGACCGACCAGGACCAGGTACGACGGATCTGGTCGGAGGTGCTCGGCGTCGAGTGCGAACCGGCGACGACCTTCTTCGAGGCCGGCGGGAACTCCCTGGCCGCCTTCCGGATCCTGGCCAGGGTGGAGGCCGAGTTCGGCGTCCGGCTGGAGGTCTATGAGCTGTTCGAGGATCCCAGTACGGCGGAGTTCGCCGAACTGGTGAGCGCCTCCGAACCTGGTCAGACCCGATAGCCGATGCGCTTGTAGCCGTTGACGAAACTCGACTCCAGCCGCGCCCGTTCACCGGTCAGCTGGAGTCCGGGAGCCTGCCGCAGCAACTCGCGGAAGACGGCGACCAGCTCGATCCGGGCCAGGAACGCGCCGAGACAATGGTGTGGTCCGCCGGCGCCGTAACCGACGTGCGGGTTGGGATCGCGGGTCACGTCGAACCGGGTGGGATCGGCGAACACCGACTCGTCCCGGTTGGCCGACCAGTAGAAGAGCAGCATCCGGTCGCCCTCGGCGTACCGGTTTCCGTTGAGTTCGCAGTCGCGGCTGACCGTTCGGCGCATCCAGACCGTCGGTGAGGTGAGCCGGACGATCTCCTCGGCCGCGGTCCCGCCGTACCGGTCGTAGTCGGCGAGCAACACGTCGCGCTGGTCCGGGTTGTCCTGCAACAGCAGGAGGCCGTTGCTGATCGCGTGCCTGGTCGTCTCGTTGCCGGCGACCAGCAGGAGGATGAAGAACGACGCCACCTCGGCCCGGGTCAGCCGTTCGCCGTCGATCTCGGCCTGGATCAGCGTGCTGGCCAGATCGTCGCGCGGATCGGTCTCCCGTTCCTTGACCAGGGCGTCGATCAGCTCGATCAGGTCAGCCCCGGCGCTGAGCACGTTCGTCGCGAGATCCGGGTGCCCGGCGGCGTACTCCGGGTCGAACGCGCCCAGGATCCGGCTCGACCGGCTGAAGACGAACTCGTACTCCGACGGTGGTACGCCGGTCATCGCGCAGATGATCCGCAACGGCAGCGGCGCCGCGACCTGGGCGACGAAATCCCCTTCGCCTTCTCGCACCGCCGCCGTCACCAGCTCCGCGGCGACCTGGTCGATCGTGCCGGACAGCTTGGCCAGCGTGCGCGGCGCGAACGCGCGGGTGACGATCCGGCGGACCCGCCGATGCCGTTCGCCGTCCATGCTGAGGAGCGAGCTGAACCCCTCGTTGAACTCCACCGGCAGGTCCATCACGCTGACTGCTCCCTGCCCGGACCGGAAGTCGTCGGGTCGCCGGGTCGCTTCGCCGACATCCGCATGCGTGACGAGCGCGTGGAACCCCTGCCCGCTCGGCAGCCCCCACTTGGCCTCGCTGTCACCTGGGTAGAACCGTGGCGCCGCCTCCGAGCGCAGTACGGCGAACGCAGCGTCGCGCTCCGCCTCGGGCAGCCGCCAGAAAGCCGACGCGGCCAGGTCGATGTCGTGTACGGCCGGAGTGTTCATCGGATCGGTCCCGTCAACTGGTCGCGGCGGAGTTTTCCACTGGTCCGGCGAGGCAACTCGTCGACCAGCGCGAACGACAGCGGTACCTTGCCCGCGCTCAGGTTGGCCCGGCAGAAGTCCTCCAGCTCGCTCACCTCGATCGGAGCGGCCGGGACGACGAGCGCGTGCACGCTCTGGCCGAGATACTCGTGCGGCACCCCGGTGACGGCGACATCGGCAACCCCCGGATGTGCTGACAACACCTCTTCGATCTCCGCGGGGTAGATGTTCTGTCCACCCACGTTGAGAACGCTGGACCGCCGGTCGGCGAGGTACAGATAGCCATCGGCGTCGAGCCGGCCCAGGTCGCCGATGGACAGGTGGCCGTCGCGCTCGGCGAGCTTCGCCCCCGTCCCGACGTACTGCGGCTGCCGCGCGCCACGGAAGTAGATCTCGCCGATCTCCCCCGGCCCGACCGGCTCACCGGATTCGTCGAGGAGCCGGATCGCGCCGTCGGCGGGTCGGCCGACACTGCCTGGATGCGCGAGCCACTCGTCACCCCGGATGGCCACCGCACCGACCCGTTCCTGGCTCCCGTAATCCTCGTAGACCCGCTCCGGGCCGAGCAATCCGATCCAGCGCCGCTTGACGTGCTCCGGGCACGGGCCGGCGCCGTGGTAGAGCGACTCGATACTCGACAGGTCGTGATCGGCCAGGCCCGGCACGTCGAGCAGCATCCGCAGATACGCCGGCACGATCCGGACGTGTTGCACGCCGTACTCCGCCACGAGCTTCGGCCACAGCGAAGGAACGAAGCGCTCCATGATCACCAGCAGGTGGCCGAGCGCGAATCCCTGGTAGAGCGCACCGAAGCCCGCGTGATACATCGGCAACACGACCAACTGCACCTGCCCCTCCCGCACACCGTGCGAGAGGTCACTCGCGGACAGGAACTGATCGTCGTCATAGACCCAAGGCTTGGATCGGAGGATCACCCGCGGCTGACCGGTCGTGCCACCGGTGAGCGACGCCGAGCGCGGGGTGCCGACGACCTCGCGCGGAAGCGGGTCGTCGCCGTACCAGTCGAGCGAGTCGATCAGGAAGTGGTCACCGATCGCACCACGGAAGGCGTCCAGCTCGCGGGCGGAGGCGGCTGAGTCGATCGGGATCACCAGCGCGCCGAGCTTCCAGGCGCCGATCGTCGCGCGCACATGATCGAGCCCGGCCGGCAGCGCGATGGCGACCGTGCTGTCGGCGGTCACCCCTAGCGCGGCCAGGCCGTTGGCCGCCCGGTTCGTGTCGCGTTCCAGCTCGGCCCACGTCAGTGCGGCGCGCTCGCCTCGGGGCGGCACGCTGACGACGGCGGTCCGGTCCGGGTGCTCGGCGGCGAGTTGCGCGATCCGACTGCCGATGGTGATCCGGGCGGGCTGCATCTGTCTCCTCGGCTCGCGGGACTGCTCCGGCCGCAGATTACGTCGGCGAGAGGCCACCGCACCCAAGTTTTCGATCCTGCTCGAAAGGTCGGGCGGTTGACCGCCGCCGGCGGCTAGCGTGGCCGCTCTAGGGAGACGACAGTGAGGATCGATGCCTTGAGCAACAATCTGCCGAGTTTGTTCGCCGGCGCGGCCGAGTACTACGTCCGGTACCGCAGCGAGTATCCGGCCGTGATCTTCACCGAGCTGGCCACCCGGCTCGGTCTGGACGGCCGGCAGACCGCGCTCGATCTCGGCTGCGGGCCGGGGATGGCGACGTTCGGG
Source organism: Streptomyces sp. SID13031 (assembly GCF_010548305.1). Lineage (GTDB taxonomy): Bacteria > Actinomycetota > Actinomycetes > Propionibacteriales > Kribbellaceae > Kribbella. The sequence continues at coordinate 534,239 of NZ_JAAGLV010000001.1, read as the reverse complement.
CTGGCGGCGCACGTCGCCGCCGTGACCGCCGTCGACCCGGATCACGAGATGCTTGCCGCCGGCCGCGCGCTGGCGGCCGAGAAGGGTGCCGACGGCATCGACTGGCGGGAGGGCAGCTCGGAGACTCTGTCCGGGCTGGGGGTCGGTCCGTTCGACCTGGCGCTGATGGCGGCGTCCTTCCACTGGATGGACCGGCCGGCGACGCTGGCGGCTCTGGACGAGCTGATCAATCCGGGTGGCGCGGTGGTGATCGTGACCGGCAGCATGAGCGGACTGGCGCCGGACACCCCCAACCGGCCCGTCTGGGCCGAGGCCGCCTACGCGACGCGAGAGCGCTGGGTACCGTCCCGGCGACGCTGGCGCGATGACGCGTCCAGCAGCCAGAGCACCTACACACTGCAGCGCGGTGAGAGCCGGGCTGTCCTAGCGGCATCCGCATTCGCCGGCATCGACAGCTACGAGCTGCACTGGCAGCGCAGTCACACAGTCGACGAACTGATAGGCCTGCTGATGACCGTTCCCGACCTCACGCCGACCGCGCTCGGCGACCGCCTCGACGACTTCCGCGCCGACCTGCGGGAGGCACTGCTCGCGGCTCAGCCCGATGAGCCCCTCCCCGACAGACACTTCGTCGAACCGATCTGGACCCAGGTCCTGATCGGCCGCCGGCCGACGGACTGACGGATGGACCTCGGACAGCTACTCGCCTCCGACCCGATGCTCCGCCTGTACGCCGCTCCGCCGGGCAGCAGCGGAGTCGCATTGGACCAGCTCACCGGTGTGGCCTGCGCCGACCCGCTCGAGTACTTCGTCCGCCCACTGCTGCGGGTCTTCCGGACCGGCCTCGACAAGTACGGCCTACTGCTGGCCGACGCCGGATCGCCGCTGAACCACTTCGAACTCGATGACGATCAGCGACCCACCGGCCGGGTGCTGGTCACTTCGCCGAGCAAGCTGACCACCAGCGGACCAACAGCGGTCGGCCTGCTGGCCGAGATGTTCGGGGAGGCCGCGGTCGCCGAACTGATCCGCGCCGAGCTGCGGTTCCTGCGGCCAGAGACAGCCGAGTTGCTCGGCGCGGACGAGCGCTGGGCACCATACGTCCACTCCGTACCGGCCGCCGACCAGCAAGCCGTCCGTGCGGTCGCCGAGCTGGTCAGAAGCCGGCAGGCGGCACGGCGGCGAGGCGCGGACCTTCCTGCTCCAGTCGTCCGGTACGTCGGAGCGCGGCCACCCGGCTGGGCCCGTTTCGAGGCGGAGCTCTTCCATCTCGGTGGCCGCCTGGTCGGTGAGGAATCAGCTGCTCAGACCGTCGGAGAACTGCGCGGTCACAGCCTCGACCACGCTCCGCGCAACTGGGGCGACGAACCGGCGACCTCGCACCAGACGACGCTGTCGGCACTGCGACTGGGTGATCTCCGGCCAGGTCCGCTTGCCGCTCGCTGCGGCGTCCGGCTGTCGGCCAGGCAGACCGACGAGTTGGTCGACCGGCTGGTCAGCACGGCGCACCGGTCCGCGGCCGCGCTCGCCGAAAAGGTGCGCCGGGCAACAACAGATCCACTCGAGCGGGTCTACGAGGTGATCCAGCGGCGGCCGTTCCGGGCCGGATCGCGGGCGAACTACCAGCCGGCCGACGTCCGGCGCGACCTCGGAGCCACGGTCGCCCGGGGCGAACCGCTACGGCTGAACCTGCTCTTGTTCGCCGTCAAACACTGCGGCAACCGGCTGAAGGCTGCCGGTCCGCTACCCGATCTGGCCGAGCTCGCGATGCTCGTCAGGATCGTCGAGCTGGCCGCGACGCTGCGCGCTGTGTATCCGCCGGGGGTCCAGGACTTCCACCTGATCAACGACGGCGAACACTACCGCTCCCATCCGGGCGCCCCCTTCGGCGACGGCCTGCGAACGCTCCGCCGGTACGCCGATGCCGTCGGCGCCGACTTCGTCCGGTTCGGGCACATCGACGACCTGGCCCGTCGCAACTACGAACCGCACGTGCTGAGCGGGCATGCCAAACTGAAGGCGGATACCCGCGAGGCGTACCTCAGTATCTTCGGCGGGCTGGACGTCACCCACGACCCGATCAGCACCCTGCACCGGGCGGCGGCGGTCGATCCGATACAGAACTTCGTCCCGCTGTTCCGGTCGCTGGTGTTCTCGGTGCCGGTCCCGGGCGAGCCCGATCCGCGATGGTCGCAACGGGTCTTCGCCGAGCTGTACGACGTCGGCCCGGCTGTACTGTCCGACCTGCGGGCTGCGCGAAAGGAAGTGCTGCTGGCGGGGTGGGCGGCTGCGCTCGAGTATCTGTGCACGTCCACTGCGGACGCGGAGTACGGGTATCAGGACAACCTCGTGCCGGGGTCGCTCAGATTCGTCCAGCGGCCGCGTCCGGGGCGGGCTGCCTTCGGCCCGTTGAGTGGCAGGTCGGTCGCACCCTCCCACGCCACCGGCGTCATCGATGCCCGCGGCATCGTGACAGACGACTTCTCTGTGGCCTTGCTGGATCAGGGCTTCGTGCCACTGCACTCGCCGTTGCTCGGTGACTCGCAGCCGTTCGCCATGGTCCCGGCGACAGCCGTCACCGACGGCGCCTTCGACCTCCTCGACACGACCCGACTGAGGACCAGATGAGCACCGTTACCGCCGTTGGTCCGCCAGTCATGCCGGTCGAGGTCATAAGCCACCAGGTACCAGCGACTGCCGAGCGGGACGAGTTGCAGCGGCTCGACCAGCCGCTCCGATCGCGTCCCGTTGGCAGCCTGGTAGCCGAACCGGACCCGCTCGGAGTCCCGGCAACCAAGCGCCAGCGTCGTCAGTACTGCGTGGTCGACCGGCGCCACCATCCCGTTGCTCCAAGGCGTCAACCCGGTCTATGTCTCGATCCGCGGCGAGAGCGCCGAGGAGATCACCACCTACTGGAAGGCCCTGTCCGAAGGCGCCGACATCGTCGAGGACCTCGCCCCAGCCGGCTGGTCCTCCCTCTACGGCATGCTGAAGGACCGTTTCGGCGTGGTCTGGGTCCTCGACGTCGTCGCCGCCTACTAGACCGAGCTCACCTGGAACTGAAGGTGGCGCAGGGGTTGTCGGTGCCCGTGGGCTGGGCGGCCAGGACGGGCTCGGCGCGGTGGCGGCCGAAGTTCCACTCCAGCCAGTCGTGCCGATCGATGCTGTGACTCTGCAGGGCACAGTGCGCTTCCTTCTCCGGAAGCGTGGCCAGTGTCGGTGCGGCGTCGTCGGACAGGCCGTGCAGGAACATCCAGTCCATCTTGCCGGTGGCGGTGTAGCGATCGATGTTCTGCTGGGCGATCCAGGCGTCCGGGTTGATCGCTGCCAGCCCCAGCAACAAGGTGGCACCGCTGAGCAGGGCCGCGCGGGGAAGCCAGCTCGCCTTGAGGGTCACGCCCGTCACGATCACACCGACCACCAGGAGACCGAGCCAGCCCTCGAAAACGTCGACCAGCAAACGCAGTTCGGTGAAGCCGTAGGCCTCTTGGTAGAGATGCATCCGGTAGAGGGCCGAGGCGACGACCACCAGTGTCAGCACGCAGAGCAGCCCGAGCGAGCTGCGCATCCAGACCACGTCAGCGGTCGTAGTACGGGGTGCTTTGCGTGCTGCGGCCCACACCACTAGCAACGTAAGGGCGGTGGCGACGGTGAGTTGACCGAAGCCTTGGTGCACGTACTCCGCGTAGGTGAGCCCTGTGATGCGCTCGACGTACTCGTGCCCGCCGAAGCTCGCGGTCGCCTGGGCAACCAGGAAGACCAGGAAGACGGCGTCCACGATCAGTACCGGCGCGAGCCACTCGTAGCGGCGGGCGACCGGGCGGACGGTGCGATTGCCCGTCTCGACGTTCGGCGGGTTCAGCGCGAGATACGTCGCCGCCAGCACTACGCCACCGACGAAGACGGCCACGAAGGCCCGCAAAACAAAGGTATCCAGCTGCAGATCCGGGACGAGCGCACCCGCCCACTTCGCGAAGAGCGCATCCGCGGACGCGAACAGCAGGCCGAAGACGACCACGGCGAGCAGCGACCAGACGACCGTACGAACCGCCGCCGCGCTCTTCCTGAAGCTCGTCACGGCTTGCAGGGAACGCCCCAGCCAGGGGAGCCCACGCAATCCGGACAGCGGCAACGCGATACCGGCCAAGATGAACGCGGGCATGCTCCGGCCATTGACCAGCCCGGCCACGCAGAGCACACCGCCGGCCAGCAGGCACAGGATCACGATCCACTCCGCGTCGCGGACGACAGTCGTCAACGCCAGCAGCCCGCAGAGCACGGCGCACGCCTGAGTGAAGCGGGAGTGCCGGTTGGCGCTGAAGCGCAGGATCACGCCACCCGCGGCCAGCAACACGATCGTCGTCCCGATCCCGAGGTCGTGGTACGGCAGGATGAGGCCGCCCAGCAGGCCGACGCCGAGGCTGTAGAGGACCGCCCGGACGTTCCCGGGAATGCGCGCGTCGGGCCAGAACTTGCCGAACAGCGCGTCCATCGGAGTTTCGGGCACGCGAGGCTCAGCGGGTGCGGGCGGTAACGGCGGTGCGGGACTGACCGGTTGGGTCATGGCTGACTCCTTGGCCTTACTGGGCAGGTTGTTGCTGGGCCGGTTGTTGCTGGGGAGGTGGTGTTGCTGTCTGGGTTCGCGCGGGAGGTCGACCCGTACGCGGGCGCCGGAACTGCGCGGCTCGGGCTCGACGAAGTGGATGGTGCCGCCGTGCAGGTCGGTCACCCAACGGGCGATCGCCAGGCCGAGACCTGTACCTCCGCCGCCATCGGTCTCGGCCAGCGTCCCGAATCGCTCGAAGACGCGATCCCGGTCGGCGATAGGAATCCCCGGCCCTTCGTCGGTGACCTCCAGCCGCCAGCCGTCGGGTGTCTCCACTGCGGTCAGCCGCACGACCCCGCCGGCCGGACTGTGCCGGGACGCGTTGTCGAGCAGGTTGGCCACCAACTGGTGAAGTCGCGAGAGATCAGCCGGGACCGTGAGCGCCGACGGCGTGACGCTGACCTCGTACCGAACCTCACGGCCGGACACCTTCGCCTCGGCCACAGCGCGCTCCAGCAACGAGCGGATCGGCACCTCGGTGGTGGACAGCTTGGCCTTGCCCGCGTCGACCCGGGCGAGATCGAGCAGGTCGGAGGCGAGGGCGGCGAGGCGCTCAGCCTGGTCGAGCGCAGTCCGGAGGGCAACGGGATCCGGCTCGGCAACGCCGTCGACGAGGTTCTCGAGTACTGCGCACAAGGCGGCGAGCGGCGTACGGAGCTCGTGACTCACATTCGCCACCAGCTCTCGGCGCTGGCGGTCGACGGCGGCGAGGTCTTCGGACATGCGGTTGAAAGCTCGGGCCAGCTCTCCCACCTCGTCGCTCGACGTCGCAGTGACGCGGACCGAGTAGTCGCCGCGGGCCATCCCTCGCGCCGCGGCGGTCATCTCGCGCAGGGGCGAAGTCATCCCGACGGCCAGCAACTGGGTCACGCCTAGGGCGAGCGCGACCGTCACCGGAACGGTCAGCCAGAACGGCACGCTACCGACGGCGCCGGTCGCCGCGAGGATCGACGCGACCGTGACACTGACCGCGACGAGCAGCCCGAGCTTGACCTTGACCGACGTGACCTGGTTGAGGATCGGGCTGCTCACGCTGCACCGCCGGGCTCCAGCGCATAGCCGACGCCGTGCACAGTGCGGACCCGGTCGGCGCCGATCTTGGCGCGCAAGGCCTTCACATGACTGTCGACCGTGCGGGTCCCGGAGGCACCCGGCCAGCCCCACACTTCGGAGTACAGGCTCTCCCTGGTCAGTACTACGCCGGGACTCGCGGCCAGGCAGATCAGCAGATCGAACTCGGTCGGCGTCAGGTGTACTTCGGCGTCCGCGACCCAGACCCGGCGGGAGGCCGCGTCGACCCGAAGGTCGCCCAGGTCGGTCGTCGACCGGGTGGCCAGTTCCGCTGCGCGGTCGACCCGGCGGAGCAGTGCGCCGACGCGGGCCACCAGCTCCCGCATCCGGAACGGCTTGGTGAGGTAGTCGTCCGCGCCGACACCGAGACCCACCAGGATGTCCGCCTCGTCGTCGCGCGCGGTCAGCATCAACACCGGGACCGGCCGGGTGGCCTGGATCCGCCGGCACACCTCGTGACCGTCGAACCCGGGCAGCATCACGTCCAGCAGGACCAGGTCCGGCGCCGTCTCCGCGAACCGGGCGACTGCGCCAGGCCCGTCCCAGGCCTGGACGACCTCGTACCCCGAACCGCGCAACCGGTCGGTGACCGCCTGGTTGATCACCGGCTCGTCCTCGACCACGAGGATCCTGGCCCCTGCGCTGACTGACATGCCCTGAGCCTAGGAGTCCGGCCGGTCGGGATTGGCGGACGACTCGTGAAGGTTCTGTGCAGGTCGCGCCTCAGCCGGCCACCGCTGGTTCGGACCACAGCCGGGAGCGGATTGTCAACGAGTGATCACCCTCTGTTCATTCGTTCGGACATAGCTGTTCGTGGGGTGCAGAGCCGTTCACCTGAAGGGTTGCCCTTGCTCTGGGTGAGTGGAGCCAACCGAGGGTGACTATTGCTTGCCGGGATTCCGGCCGATTCGCCACCGTTCTTCTCACACCGCCCCCGTGAGGAGTACGAACGTGAGAGTTCCGAAACCCCAGCGCAAACGCCGTGCCGTCCAGTTGTCCGCGGCAACCGGTCTGGCCGCCGCTCTGATCGCCGGTGCCATGGCCAACGGCGGCGTCGCGGTCGGCGCGGCCGCTCCGGCCGACCCGCCCGATGCCACCGCCATCGCGGTCGCGGCTGCCGACCACGCCGTCAACGCCGGCCTCGGCACGCTGCGCAAGAGCAGCCAGGAGAAGTACTCGCGCCTCGGCGTTTTCGAGGGTGGCGACGCCAACACCCAGGACTTGTTTTATGTCTCGTACAACAAGACGTATCAAGGTCTGCAGGTAGTCGGTGGCGATGCCGTCGTCTCGACCGATGCCGCCGGCAACGTCCTCACCACGGTGGCCGCCTCCCAGGCCACCATCTCCGTGGGGACGACCCCGAAGCTCACGCCGGCGCAGGCGACAGCCTCAGCGCGCAAGGCGTTCACCACCGTCACCGGCTCGGGCACGCCCAAGCTCGTGGTACTGGTGATTGGTCAGCCCAAGCCTGTACTGGCCTGGGAAGTCCCTGTTGCGGGCAAGGCGAAGCACGCCACGCACGACCACGGTGACGGGCTCGCGCAGGAGCTCGTCTATGTCGACGCGACGACCGCGAAGGTCGCCTACTCCGCCGAGCAGACCGCCTCCGGCTCCGGCCGCGGTATCTGGAACGGCGCCGGCCTGAACTTCGGTACGACGTCGTCCGGTGGCTCGTACCGGATGACGGACCCGGCCCGCCCGAGCCTGTCGTGCATCGACTACAGCACCAATGCGATCATGACGGACGCCGACAACGTCTGGGGCAGCACGAGCAAGACCGACAAGGTCTCGGGCTGCGTGGACGTCATGTACATCGCCGCGGGCGAGTGGGATCTGCTCAAGACCTGGTACGGCCGCAACGGACTCGACGGCAGCGGCAACTGGGCCGACGCCGAGGTCGGGCTGCCGGACGTCAACGCCTACTGGAACCACTCCAGCAACCCCGGCGGCGTCGTCTTCGGCCGCAACAACGTCAACTCCTGGATCACCGGTACCGACGTGGTGGCCCACGAGTACGGGCACGGCCTCGACGCCAAGACGCCGGGTGGCATCTCGGGCTATCCGAGCCAGGAGTCGGTCGCCGACATCTGGGGCGCGCTGACCGAGAACTTCCTGAACAACCCGAACGACAAGCCGGACTACGAGGTCGGCGAGCTGATCAACCTGCAGGGCAACGGCCCGATCCGCTACATGTACAACCCGTCGAAGGTCTCGGGCCATCCGAACTGCTACTCGACCAGCCTGCCCTCGTCGGTGCACGCCGCGGCCGGCCCGATGAACCACTGGTTCTACCTGCTTGCCGAGGGCTCCAATCCCACCAACGGCCAGCCGGTCAGCCCGACCTGCAACAGCAGCACGCTGACCGGGATCGGGATCAAGGAAGCCGGCCGGATCTTCTACAACGCGATGATGCTGAAGACCTCCGGGATGAGCTACCCGAAGTGGCGCATCGCCACCCTGAACTCGGCCAAGAACCTCGACGCGACCTGCGTCCAGTACAACAAGGTGAAGGCCGCCTGGACCGCCGTCAGCCTCGGCGCCCAGCCAGGCGAGCCGACCTGTACTCCGTAGCTACCCCGTGATCGCGGCTAGCCCTCTCGTCTCCGCCCGGACGAGAGGGTTAGTGGCGTGGATGGCGGGTCGACGTGCTGTTGCCGAGGGCGGACAACGGTTCGCGACCGACCGGCTGAGTCGGCCTGTCCAGCAACGGCTTGCGCGGGAGTACCGGGCGGGTCACCGGCTTGCCGGCGGTCACCTTGAGCTTCTCCCCCGCGTGGAAGACCGTGATGCTCGCGTCCGGGCCGTCGTGCACGGAGTACGTGGCCTGGTCCTGGCTGATCTGCACAGTCAGCCGGACGCCGTGCCAGCGGACGTTGAACTTCAGCCTGTTCAGACCGATCGGAAGGGCCGGGTCGAAATAAAGCCCGGCCTCGCGCTCCCGGAGTCCACCGAAGCCGGCCACCAGAGCGGTCCAAGCGCCCGCGAGCGACGCCATATGCAGTCCGTCGCCACTGTTGTGGTGCAGATCGAGCAGGTCGATCAGTGCGGCTTCGTACGCGTAGTCGTAGGCGAGGTCGAGATGACCCACCTCGGCCGCCGTCACCGCTTGCACGCACGCCGACAAGGACGAGTCGCGGACGGTGATCCGCTCGTAGTAGTCGACGTTGCGGGCCTTCTGCTCCGCGGTGAACTCGTCGCCACACCAGTACATCGCCAGCGTCAGGTCCGCCTGCTTGACGACCTGCCTGCGATACAGCTCGAAGTACGGGGCGTGCAGCAGCAACGGGTACTTCTCCCGGGAGCCCTCGAAGTCCCACAGCGCGTAGTCGGTGAAACCCTCCGACTGCGGGTGCACCCCGAGCTCCTCGTCGTACGGGATGTAGACGGCGGCAGCGGCGTCGCGCCAGGACGCCTCCTCCTCCGTGTCCGCCCCGAGCCGGCGAGCGTCATCCGGGAACCGGGCCACGAGGGTGGCCGCGGTCCGCAGGTTGCGGGCGGCCATCAAGTTGGTGAAAACGTTGTCGTCGGCAACGGCGCTGTACTCGTCGGGGCCGGTCACGCCGGGCAGGTGCCACTTGCCGTGCCGGTCGTGATGCCCGAGCGACATCCACAGCCGGGCGGTCTCGACGAGCAGCTCCAGCCCACAGTCCTTGATGAACTCGTCGTCGCCGGTGGCGATGTGATAGCGACTGACGGCTGCCGCGATGTCGGCGTTGATGTGGAAGGCGGCGGTCCCGGCCGGCCAGTAGCTCGAACACTCCTGCCCGCGGATCGTGCGCCACGGGAAGGCTGCGCCGCGCAGCCCGAGCACCTCCGCGCGCTCCTTCGCCATCCGGAGGGTGGTGTGCCGCCAGCGGAGTGCGTCCCCCGCGGCGTCCGGCATCGTGTAGGTCAGCGTCGGCAGTACGAAGCCCTCGGTGTCCCAGAAAGTGTGCCCGTCGTACCCGGCGCCGGTCAGCCCCTTGGAGGGAATGGCCCGCCGCTCGGCGCGCGCACCGGACTGCAGGACGTGGAACAAGGCGAACCGGACTGCCTGCTGTAGCTCCGGGTTGCCTTCGACCTCCACGTCGGCCGCGTCCCAGAAGTCGTCCAGGAATGCGCGCTGCTGCTCGACCAGGCCATCCCAGCCGGAGAACTTCGCGCCGACCAGTGCCGCCGACACCTGGTCGGTGACCGCGGTCTCCGACCGCAGACTCGACCACCCGTAGGCGAGGAACTTCAGGATCCGGATGGACTGCCCGGGCGCCAGCTCACAGACGACCGTGGTCCGGCCCCAGTCCTCGCGGACGTCGACGTCCACCTCGGTCCGCGCGGGGCACTCGACCACGTGCGTCATCCCCGCGGCCATCAGCTGGTTGCTGAACCTCGTCTTGTGAACCAGTACTACTTCTTCGTCATCGCTGTCCTGCGAGACCGCCACCAGCGGGTTCTCCAGGACGGCGGACACCCGCGGGTCCTTGGAGAGCGTCGGCTGGGTCTCGTTCGCGACGAGCTCCGACTGAACCACGAACCTGACCGGCTGGTCGACCGCTTCCACGACGTACTCGATCGCGGCCACCGCACGCTGGGTCAGTGAGACGAGCCGCCGCGTCCGCAGTTTGATCCGCTTGCCGGCCGGCGAGGTCCAGTCGACCTCCCGATTGAGGATCCCGGTGCGGAAGTCGAGGCAGCGCTCGTGCGAGTGCAGCTCGCCGTACCGGACGTCCAGCGGCGAGTCGTCGACGAGCAGCCGGATCAGCTTGCCGTTGGTGACGTCGACCAGGGTCTGGCCCGACTCCGGGTAGCCGTAGCCGGCTTCGGCGTACGGCAGTGGGCGCTGCTCGTAGAAGGAGTTCAGGTAGGTGCCCGGGATCGCGTAAGGCTCGCCCTCGTCGAGGTTGCCGCGCAGGCCGATGTGGCCGTTGGAGAGCGCGAACAGGGATTCCGCCTGGGCCAGCTTGTCCAGCGGCAGCTCGGTCTCGCGCAGCTGCCAGGGCTCGATCGGGTGTGGTCCGCGGTCGATCATCGCAGCGCCTCCGGGTCAGCACGGTCGAGCAACTCGGCCAGGTCGGTCACCACGGTGTCGGCGCCATGCGTCTTCAGGTCATCGGCCTGGCCCACTCGGTCCACGCCCACGACGTACCCGAACTTGCCCGCTCTCCCTGCCTGTACGCCGGCCAGGGCGTCCTCGAAGACGACCGCCTCGGACGGCTCCACGCCACACCATTTCGCCCCTTCGAGGAAGGTGTCCGGCGCCGGCTTGCCGCGCAGACCCTGCTCGCGGATGGTCACCCCGTCGATCCGGTGCTCCACCAGCGGGGCGAGGCCGGTCACCTCGAGGACCTGGCGGGTGTTCGCGCTCGACGAGACCACCACTCGCCGCAGCCCCGCCTCCTTGGCCGCCTCGAGGTAGCGCGTGGAGCCCTCGAACACCCGGACGCCGTCGTCGTGGATGCGGCGCAGGACGGCGACGTTCTTCTGGTTGCCGAGACCGTTGATCGTCTGCTTGCCCGGCGGATCGTCCGGATCGCCCTCGGGCAGCGTGATGCCCCGGGAGGTGAGGAAGTCGCGGACACCGTCGGCGCGAGGCTTGCCGTCGACGTGGGCGTCGTACTCGTGGTGCGCGTCGAAAGGCACGAACTCGTCGCCGGTCGCCGCCGCGCGGTCGCGCAGGAAGGCGTCGAACATCTCTTTCCACGCCGCCGCGTGCACCGCCGCGGTATCGGTCAGCACTCCATCGAGATCAAACAGGCAGACGCTGACCTGCGCCGGCAATCCCAGCATGACTCGCCCTCCGGTCGGTGATTCACATCCTCAATCACCGTAACCGGTAGGGGTGAATGTCCAGCTCAAGACGTGCAGAGGAACGGTGACCGGCTGCCACCCGAGTGGTAGTCGTACCGGGTGCCCTCGACCTCGAGGACCGTACGAGTCCCGTCGACCAGCGCCTGGGTGTAGAACATCCCGGGCTTGGGGCAACCAAGGCTTCCGTCCGGCCAGGTGACCTCGGTGGAGCTGACCACGGTCACCTGGGTGGCGTCGATCCCGAGGCGGGTGGCCAGGTCGGCCTTCGCCTGGGCAACGAGATCTGGGGCGGGGGTCGCCGGGGTGCTCACTGTCGGCTCCTGAGCTGGTTCGTCAGCGCTGCGCGGTCGGTTTCGTGGGCGGCTTCACCGGCGGCGGCATCACCGGTGGTGGCGGTATCACCGGTGGCATCACGGGCGGTGGAACCACCGGCGGCGTGCCCGGCTTCACCGGTGGCTTCTTGGGCTTCTTCGACAGCTCGTACTTCTTGTCCTGCTCCGCCTGGGCCTTCTGCTGCGCGGGGGTGCCGTTGACCATCCGGGCGGTCGGCGCGGCGAACCGGCGCAGCGGCAGGCCCTTCAGCGCGCCCTCCATCGCCGACTTCCACAGCGGTCCCGCAGTACCGGAGCCGGTCGGGTCGGAGATGTCCTCGCCGTCAAGCGTGTGGCGGTACATCAGGTTCGTGTACGGCAACGTCGCGTCGGCGACCACCGCGGCGGCGGCCAGGTTGGGTGCGTACCCGGCGAACCAGACGGCCCGGTTGTCCTGGATCGTGCCCGTCTTGCCGGCCAGATCCCAACGGCCGAAGTTCAGCCGTCCACCGGTACCACCGGGCTCCATCACCGCGCTGAGCACCCGGTTGACCCCGTCGGCCACGTCTTGGCGGATGGCTTGCTTGCAGTTGACGCCCGGAGTCTTGATCGCCCGGCCCGCCTTGTCCAGGACCGAGGTGACCACCAGCGGCGCGCAGTACTTGCCCCGGGCCGCGAAGCTCGCATAAGCGTTCGAGAGCATCAGCGGCGTCGTGTAGCCGACGCCGAGCGTGAACGACACCACCTGGTCCAGCGGGCCGAGCGTCTGCGCGTTGTACATCCCGAGCTTGGCCGCGATGGTGGCCGGCGCGCACAGCCCGGTGCGCTGGGAGAGCTGGAGGAAGTACGTGTTGGTCGAGTTCCGGGCCGCCTCGAGCATCGTCAGGTAGCCGCTCTTGGTGGAGTTCTTCGGCGTGTAGTCCGGGTCCTCCGTCGTCCCCTTGCAGGTGCTGAACTTCTTCCCGCTGAGGTCGATCGGCGAGGGCGAGTTGATCTTGTAGTTCATCGGCAGCCCCTTCTCCAGGGCTCCCGCGATCGTGAACGCCTTCATCGTGGAGCCGTTCTGGAACCCGCCGTAACCACCGTCGTACGACTTCTCGACGTTGTAGTTGTACGACGTCTGGTTCTTGCCGATCCCGTACGGCCGGCTCTGCACCATCGCCTTCACCAGCCCACTGCCGGGCTGGACGATCGTGATGGCCGCGACGGCGGTGTCGGTCGTCTTGGTATGCGACCTGATCGATGCCTGCGCTGCCGCCTGGATCCGCGGGTCCAGCGAGGTTCTGATCGTCAGGCCGCCGGTCTTCAGGTAGTGGTCGCGGTCCTTCACGGTCGCCCCGAGCGCCGGATTCTCCAGCAGCTTCGAGACGGCGTACTCGCAGTAGAACGGGTAGTTGGAGCTCGCGCAGCCGTTCGGCACCTTGCGCAGCTTGCTCAGGTCGATCTGCGTCTTGATCGCGGCGGCGGCCTGCTTGGGCGTGATCACCTGCAGCTCGGCCATCCGACGCAGGACGACGTCGCGGCGCTCTCTGGACCGCTTGAGGTCGTTGGTCGGGTCGTAGCCCGTCGGGTTCTTCACCACGCCGGCCAGCATCGCCGCCTGCGCGAGGGTCAGGTTCTTGGCCGAAGTCCTGAAATAGTGCTGAGCAGCAGCCTGTACGCCGTACGCGCCGTCGCCGAAGTTGACCAGGTTGAGGTACTTCTCCAGGATCTCGTCCTTGGAGTACTGGTCCTCGACGCCGATCGCGTAGCGCAGCTCGGTCAGCTTGCGCTCATACGTGACCGCTGTCGCCTGCTCGCGCTCCGCCTCCGTCTTGGCCTTCGCGATCAGACTCAGCTTCACGAACTGCTGGGTGATGCTCGACCCGCCTTGCTGGACCGCACCCTCGGACTGGTTGCGGACCATCGCGCGCAACGTCCCCTTGGCGTCGAGCGCGCCGTGCTGGTAGAACCGGTCGTCCTCGATCGCAATGATCGCTTTGCGCATGATCGGGCTGACCTGACTCAGCGGGACCGGCATCCGGTTCTGCTCGTACAGGGTGGCGATCAGGCTGCCGTCCGACGCGAGGATCCGGCTCCGGATCTGCAACGGCACCGTCTGGAGCTCGACCGGCAGGTCCTGCACCGACCCGGCCACCCCGCTGGTGCTACTGCCCGCGAACCCGGCGAAGGGGATCACCAGCCCGGCCGCGAGCGCACCGGCCAGCACGCTCACACCAAGGAATTTCACCATGGCCTGAGCGACGGTGCGTAAGCCCGTCCTGGCGGAGCGCATCTGGCTAGATTAGTCCAGTCACCGGTTCAGCGCCTCGAAGCTGAGGTCACAGCTCGGCGAACAAGGTCAGACCTTCAGGAGCCGTGGGGTCGGCTGCAGCACCGTCGACGGGACCGGCTCCCAGGTCGAGGTGCCGCTTTCGCCGGTCCGGACCCGGCCGAACGGCTGGTCGCCGAAGTGGCACGCGAAGCCCAGCGTGCCGGGTTTCGCGAGCTCGGCGAGCAGGGTCGCGCGGGCTTTGAGAACCGCTTCGCCGTCGACATCCGGGCGGGACGGCCAGCCGGGGTTGCTGATCTGCGTCGGGATGTGGAACGCGTCGCCGAAGGCGATCACCCGGGTGTCCCCCGCTTGGATCACGTACGACGTGTGGCCGGGGCTGTGGCCGGGCGTCACGAGCGCGTGGACGCCGGGGAAGATCTCCTCCCCGTCCGCGATCTCGGTGTGCTCGGGGATGAGCGGCTCGATCACAGCGGACCTCGGCGGCGCGCCGGGGATCAGCTCCCCGCGGCCATGTGGCGCCCACTCCGAGTCGGCGACGAGGTACCGGGCCTTCGGGAAGTACTTGCGCGGCCGGCCGTCGTCACCGGCTGTGAACGCCCAGCCGGTGTGGTCGACGTGCAGGTGAGTGAAGGCGACGGCCTCGATGTCCTCCGGCGTGCGCCCGACGCTCTTCAGCACGTCGGGCAGGCTGCCGCTGTCGGCGTAACCGATGACGCTCTTGCCCAGTGGGATCGGCCCCTGGTAGTCCCCGAGACCGACGTCGAGGAGCACCGCGCGGCCGTCGCGTTCGACCAGCAGGCCGCCGGCCGACATCGCGACCAGGCCGTGCTCGTCGAGGGTCTCGGGATGTGCCGCCCAGTACGACTCCGGAATGGTCGGGAAGAACTCGTGCGGAACCAGCCCCATCGCGCCGTCGACGACGAACGTCAGCCGGACGCCGCCTTCCTCCCACACCCGCACCGCCGATTGCTCTCCCAGTGTCCCCGGCATGCGCCCTCACTCCTTCTCGACGAATCTTCCCGGCCGAAGCTATCAGCGGTCGTCACCGTGCTGTTGGATGATCCGGTGCAGGCAAAAGACGAGAACAGCCCCGCCGTACTGGTCGCCCACCTCGGGTACGGGACCGAGGTAACCAAGGCGGTGATCGCCGTGCTGCCGGCTGCTCCGTTCACCGCCGAGCTGCACGGACCGGACGGGATCTCGGTACTCCTTCCCGGCCCGCTCGAACGGGTGCCCGGCTGGACCGGCGGCCCCTACTCGCGGATCCCGCTGCCCGAAGTACTTGCCGAAGGCACCTATGTCGTGCGGGTCGTCAGCGGTGCGGGTGAGTTGACGTCGGAACCGTTCGTGGTCGGCCCGGAACGCCTGCAGCGGCAGACGATGTCGGACGTTCTCGCCTACTTCAAGGCGATGCGATCCAGTGGCGAGATCGACCGCAAAGACCGGGCCGCGCGGTTCTGGGACGACTCGTCCGGCGCGACCGTCGACGCGCGCGGCGGGTGGCTCGATGCCAGCGGTGATACGAGCAAGTTCCTCTCGCATCTCACCTACACCTCGACGATGAGCCCGCAGCAGATCCCGCTGTGCGCCTGGGCGATGCTCGCGGCTCGCGACGAGCTGGCCGCTCACACCCCTGCGCTGGTACCGGTCCTGGGCGCGCGGTTGCGCGATGAGGCACTCTGGGGTGCAGATTTCCTGACCCGCTTCCGTTCCCCCGACGGGTACTTCTACACCGGCATCTTCGACGCCCTCACCAAGCGCCTGGAGGAGCGCGTGATCACCGCGCCCCTCCAGAACTCCGTCCGAACCAGCCGCTACCAGGCGGCGTACCGCCAAGGCGGCGGCCTCGCAATCGCAGCCCTCGCCCGAGCCTCAACACTGGACACCGACGGCGACCACACCCGCGCCAACTACCTGACCGCAGCCCGCGAAGCCTTCGCACACCTAGAGCAACACAACCTCGCGTACCTCTTCGACAACACCGAGTCGATCATCGACGACTACGCAGCACTGCTGGCCGCCACCGAACTGGCGAAGGCGGAGTCGGACGCCGCCACACAGCAAACCGGCACGACGCAAGCCGCCGCGGAGCGGCGGGCGCGGCTGCTGGTTGATCGGTATCGGTCGAGCGATGGCGATCCGGGGTGGTTTCAGGCTGATGAGGCCGGTAGGCCGTTCTTTCATGCTGCCGAACCCGGCCTGCCGATCCTCGCGCTGCTGCGATTCGCCGAGGTCCTGCCTGACTCCCCCGAGGCAGCGCCGGCCCGCGAGACCGCAGTCCGCGCGATGCTCGACGTACTGGACCGTACGGCCGCTGTCCCCAACCCGTTCGGGTATCCGCGCTCTCTCGCCCAACCGCTCGGCGGCGAGCCGCGCGAAGGGTTCTTCTTCCCGCACGCCAACGAGACCGGCTACTGGTGGCAGGGCGAGAACGCGGCGATCGCCTCGCTGTCAGCCGCCGCCAGCATCTGCGCCCGCCTCGACGGGATCGCCGACGACGACCGCGCACGGCTGAAGGCCTTCGCCGACGACCAGCTCGCCTGGATCACCGGCCGCAACCCGTTCGACAGCTCGATGCTGCAAGGCCGCGGCCGCAACAACGCCGACTACTCGTCCGACTTTCCCAACCTTCCGGGTGGGATCGTCAACGGCGTCACCTCGGGGTGGGCCGACGAGGAGGACATCGCGTTCCTCCCCGCCGACGCCCCCGAAGGCGACTCCTGGCGCTGGGCCGAGCAGTGGATCCCGCACACCGGCTGGTTCCTACTCGCGGTAGCGGCCAGCTGATGAGTCAGGCGGTCAGCTGGCCGGTGGGCTCGCGTCCCAGGCCGAGCCGTGCCGCCGTACCGAGCTTCTGTGCGAAGTCGTTCGGCAGCGACAGCCGGAAGACCTTCGACCACGCGGAGGCGACCTGCTTCGGGAGCGGGCCGGTGGTGTACACAAGACCGTAGTCGCGGAAGAGCTGCTGCACCTGCGGGGCGATCTCCTGGTACCGGTTGCTCGGCAGATCCGGGAACAGGTGGTGCTCGATCTGGTACGAGAGGTTGCCGGTCATGATGTGCATCGCGCGGCCGCCGGAGATGTTGGCCGAGCCGAGCATCTGCCGCAGGTACCACTCGCCGCGGGTCTCGCCCTCGATCGACTTCTTCTCGAAGGTCTGCACGCCCTCGGGGAAGTGACCGCACATGATCACCGAGTGCGCCCACACGTTGCGCACGACGTTGGCGGTGAAGTTGGCGGCGAGCGTGTGCAGCACCGACGGGCCGGACAGCAGCGGGTGGACGACGTAGTCCTTCGTCATCTGGCCGCGGATCTTCTTGAACACCTGCTTGTAACGGGCCTTGAAGTCCGGGTTCTGGCGGCGCTTCTTGGTCGCCAGGTTCTTGCCCAGCTCCAGGTCGTACGCCGCGATGCCGTACTCGAAGAACATCGCGTTGATGAAGTTCCACACCGGCTGCGCGAGATACGCCGGGTACCACTTCTGGTCCTCGTCGACGCGCATGATGCCGTAGCCGAGGTCGTTGTCCTTGCCGACCACGTTCGTGTAGGTGTGGTGCAGCTCGTTGTGCGAGTGCTTCCACTGCTCCGACGGCGACGCGTGGTCCCACTCCCACTTGGTCGAGTGGATCTTCGGGTCGCGCATCCAGTCCCACTGGCCGTGCATGATGTTGTGGCCGACCTCCATGTTCTCCAGGATCTTGGCCACCGACAGCCCGGCGGTACCGATGATCCAGGCCGGCGGGAACAGCGACGCCAGCAGGACGGCCCGGCTGCCCAGCTCCAGCTTGCGCTGGACGCTGATCACCTTGCGGATGTACGCCGCGTCGGACGCGCCACGCTCGGCGATGATCTCGGCGCGGATCGCGTCGAGCCGGCGGCCGATCTCCTCGATGTCGTCAGCCGTGAGGTGAGCGATCGGGTTGTCGGCCTTCTTCTGCAGCACAGTCATCGGATTCTCTTTCTCAACAGTCGATGTCGCACGCGCCGGCCGCGGCCGAGATGCAGGTCTGGATGAGGACGCCGTCGCCGGGCGCGGCGGTGGTGAGGTCGCCGGAGCGAAGGTCGCGGACCGTACCGGAGTTCAGCGGCAGTACGCAGGAGAAGCAGATCCCCATCCGGCAACCGGACGGCATCAGGACGCCGTTCTGCTCGCCGGCGTCGAGGATCGGGGTGGTGCCGTCGAGCTCGACGACGGTTCCCGTCCCGGTGAAACGGACGGTACCGCCCTCGCCGGGCTCAGCGAGCGCAGTACGGAATCGCTCGGTGAAAAGGCCACCGGGCAGGTCCATGGCCGCCCACTGCTCCTCGAGCGCATCGAGCAGACCGGCAGGCCCGCAAGCCCACGTCTCCCGCTCAGCCAGATCCGGTACTACGTCAGCGAGCGCCGCGACGTCGAGCCGGCCGTGGGTGTCGGTGTGCTGCTCGACCAGCCGGAGCCGGCCCGTGTCGGCCATGGCACGCAGCTCGTCACCGAAGATCACGTCTTCGGGGCAAGCCTCGGAATGCACCAGGACGACATCGTCGAGCCGGTCGAGGCCGGAGCGCAGCATGCCCATGACGGGCGTGATGCCACTGCCACCGGTGACGAAGAGGACCTTGCGCGGCGCCTGCGCCGGGAGGACGAAATCGCCGACCGCCTGGTCGAGGCGCACCAGCTGGCCGGGACGCAGTTCCTGCGCGAGGTGAGCGCTCACCAGGCCGTCCGGGACCGCCTTGGCCGTGATAGTCAAGAGATCGCTCTCCGGCGCGGAGGTCAGCGAGTAGGAGCGCCACAACCGGATGCCGTCGACCTCTAGGCCGATACGGACGTACTGCCCCGGCTGGTGGCCGCGCCAGGCGGCGCCGGGGCGCAGTACGACGGTCACTGCGTCGGCGGTCTCGGGGCGGACCTCGACGACGCAGGCCCGGAGGTCGGCGCCGGCGCGCAGCGGGCGGAACATGTCGAGGTACTCGGAGGGGTCGAGCGGGTGCGTGGCAGCTGCCGCGACCCGCCAAATCCGGTCGCGCAGCCGGCCGCGAAGGCTCGCGGGAGCTTCGGTGTCGGACGCAAACGTGGTCATATGATCCAGCATCCTCGACGCGAGGTGTAGTTTCATGACCGTCAGCGGTGAATCTGTTCCGCGATCTTGTTCGGAGGGAACAAAAAATGCCCGATGACCCCGCTCAGCACGCGAGCCGGACAGCCCGCGGAGCGGCCGAGCTCGAGCTGGGCGACCCCGCGGTCGAGCTGTTGCGCTCCCGCCTGCCGGAGATCGCCGGGCTGACCGTGACCGCGATCATCGTCGAAGTGCCCGCCTACACCAATGCTCTCGCGGGTCCGATGGGTCCCAAGATCGCGGGGGCGGTCCAGCTCGCCCTCGGCGGGTTCCTCCGGCTGGCGAGCAGCGGCGACCCCGGTACTCCGCTCGCTCCCGCTCTGGAAGGCGCGTACGTCCTGGGCCGCGGTGAGGCGCGCAGCGGCCGGACGATGGACGCGCTACTCGCGGCCTACCGGGTGGGCGCGCGGGTGTCCTGGCGTGAGCTGTCCCGCACGGCGGTCGAGGCCGGCCTCTCGGCCGACACGCTGGCCAGGTTCGCCGAGCTGGTCTTCGCCTACATCGACGAGCTGTCCGCGGCCAGCGTCTCCGGTCATACCGACGAACTGGCGACCACCGGTCGGGTCAGAGAGCGCTATCTCCAGGAGCTGGGACTCGGCCTCCTGCACGGAGACCCGGCCGAACAGCTGACCGCCCGGGCGGAGCGAGCCGATTGGGAGCCGCCCCGCACTTTGACGGCGGTGCTCCTGCCGAGCGCCCACGTCCGGAGCATGCTGGGCGCCCTGGACCCTCGGACACTGCGCCCTGAAGCCGACCTCCAAGACCTCGCCGAGCCCGGCGACTCGGGCGAACCCCTCGGTGAGGACGCAGCCGAGGTGGCCGTGCTGCTGGTGCCCGACGCCGACGGCTCAGCGCGCGCGGCCCTGCTGAGGAACCTGCGCGGCTACCAGGCTTGGGTCGGCCCGCCCCAACCGTGGGCGACCGTGCGTACGTCGTACCAGCGGGCCCTCCGGGCACGGAACCTCGGTCTGACCGCCGAGCCCAACGCCCCGGTCGACACCGAGCGCCACCTGACCACCTTCGTGGTGACCTCCGACTCCGACGCCCTGGACGACCTCCGACGCCAAGTACTCGCCCCCTTCGCCGCCCTCCGCCCAGCCACCGCCGAGCGCCTGGCCGAAACCCTCCGCGAATGGCTCCTCCACCTAGGCCGCCGCGACGAGGTAGCCGCAGCCCTCCACGTCCACCCCCAAACAGTCCGCTACCGCATGGGCCAAATCCGAGACCTCTACGGAGCTCGCCTAGACGACCCCAACACAGTCCTATCCCTAACAATCGCCCTAGCCACCCCACCCCGCCCGACAGCCACTGCGCCTGCCGACGTCTGAGGGGTTAACCCCGCAACCGGTGGGTTGCCCGCTGAGAACCTGGCGGGGTAACCCACCGTCTCAGGGGTTAACCCCTGAGACGGCGCGGGGTCAGGACAGGCCGGACTCGAGGGCTGCGATGAGTTGCGGGCGGAGTTCTTCGGGGCGGATGACGGCGTCGACCGAGCCGACGGCTACGGCTCGGTGGATGCTGTGGACTCGGTCGAACTCGGCTGCTACCTCGCCCAGCTTCTCCGCGCGGACCGTCGAGCGGATCTCGGCCAGCTCGTTGGTCAGCGCTGCCCGCTCGGCGCCCTCGGACTCGGTCAGGCGGTCCGATACCTCGGTCACCCGCGGGTCGGCCGACGTGCGGTTGTTCACCTCGCCGGAGAACACCACCGCGGCCGCCGGCGCGCCGCCGATCACCGAGGCGAACGAGCCCTCGATGGCGAGCACCTTCATCGCCGGGTTGAGCGTCTTGGAGAACACCACGAAGGCGCCACCGTGGTACCGGGAGACGACGCAGAACACGATCGGGCCCTGGAAGTTCACGATCGCCCGGCCGATCTCGGCGCCGTACTCGAGCTGCAGGTTGCGCATCGACTCCGGCGACCCGTCGAACCCGGACAGGTTCGCCAGCACCACCAACGGACGGTTGCTGCTGGCAACGTTGATCGCCCGGGCCGCCTTCTTCGACGACCGCGGGAACAGCGTTCCGCCGTTGTAGGTGTCCGGCCCGTCAGTGGGCGGGAAGCCGCGCCGGGCGACCGGCTTGGACTCGATCCCGAGCAGGCAGACCGAGATCCCACCGAGCCGGGTGTCCACGACGACGGCGGTCTCGGCGTCGGCCATCCCCGCCCAGCGCTCCAGCATCGGGTGGTCCTGGTCGGCCACCGCGCGCATCAGCGTGCGGATGTCGAACGCCTTCTTCCGGTCCGGGTTGGTCGCGTCCGAGAAGATCTCGCCGACGGTGCTGAACCCACCGTCGACCGGGTCGTGCGGGAACGACGTGACATCGCGCTCGTGCGGGTCGGAGCTCGGCGCGCGCCGCGGCCCGCTCTCCCCCGGTACGACGTACGTGTAGTCGTAGTGCGCCATCAGGATGTCCCGCGCGCCGGCCAGATCGGGGGCCCAGTACTGCGCCTGCCCGTTCGGGCCCATCACCCGGTCGTAGCCGCCGATGCCGTAGTTGTCCTCGGCCGAGACGCCACCGGCGAAGTCCAGCGTCTGCTTGCCGGTCAGCACCATCGCGCTGTCCGGCGTCATCACCAGGATGCCCTTGGTGTGCATCAGCATGGTGGCTTCGGCGTTCCAGTACGGCTGCGCGCCGACATTGATGCCCGCGACAACCACATTGATCTCGCCACCGGCCTGGGTGAACTCGACGATCCGCTTCAGCGCCTTCGCGACCCAGTCCATGTTCTCGGTACCGGAGTCCATCGAGATCCGGGCGCCGGCCGAGACCGCGAACCACTCGACCGGGGCGCCCAGCTTCTCGGCCAGGTCGAGCGCGCCGATGATCCGCGCGCACTCCGCCTCGGCGACCGCACCGAGCGCCTTGGTCGGGTCGCCACTCAGGACCACCCGGGTGACACCTTCGGGCTGCCGGCGGGTCGGAGTACTGACCACACCCACGATCAGGCCGGCCTTGTTCAGACCACGTGGCCGTTGGACCGGTACCAGCGCGCCCGAGTCGTCCAGGTCGTGCTCGACGAACGTGCCGCCCGCGCCGACGACCATGCCGGCCACCTCGTACGGGTAGACGGTGTTGCGGCGACGGGCCCGCTGCACCTTCTGGGCGTAGCCGTCCAGCGGCTTGAGCGGCTCGGTGGCAGGCCGCTCGACGGCCACCACGACACCTGCACCGGGCTTGTAATAGAACCGGCCGACCACCGGGAACGGCGCCCCGCCCCCAGAGCCGATCACGCGACCGGTGACGACGACCTCCTCGATGCCCGCGCCCGACGTCAGCGGCGCGATGTTGCGCTGCAGCGCCGTGAGCTCGGGGACCTGGCCGTCGATGACCGGCCAGACGGTGACCCAGACGTGGTTCATCTCCAGGCGGGCGCCGGCCGCGCCGCGCGCAGTACGGGCCCGGCGGATGCCTTCGAGGCAGTTCGCGATCGCTCGCTCGACGTGCGGTAGCGAGGTGACCTTGCCGGACTCGTCGCGGACCACGGCGAACTGGCGAACCTGCGCCAGCGCCACCAGCCGCTCGTCGGTTTCGTTGTCCCGGGCAACACAGTGGTAGAGCAGCACGTCCTCAGGCGCTTCCAGCCGGGTGATCCGGAAGTCGCGCAGCCGCCACAGGTTGAGCCGGCGGCCGACCATCGGGTGCACGCCACGGACGTTGTCGTCCTCGACGATTCCGTCCGGGGACGGGCGGTAGGTGAAGTACCAGACCTCACGGCCACCACCCGGCGCCACCGCGATCGCGACCCGGCGCACCTGCTGGGTGAACGGCAGGCCCGCGACGATCTCGCGCAGCCGGTCGGACGCCTCCTGCTGGTTCACGGGCGTCTCGGGCCAGGACAGGTACAGGTCGGCGACCGCCTCGTGCCCGGCCGGACGGATGGCGATCTCCGCGGTCAGGTCGTGCACCAGCCCGCTCTCGACATCGGCCAGCTCGGCGACGGTGCCGACCGTGCTGACCAGGTGCGTGGGCCGCTCGTCCAGCGTGTAGTCGGCCGTGGTGAAGGCGCGACCGTTGACACTGGCGTTGCGCAGGTCGTGCAACTCGTGCTCGAGGTAGTGCCGGCGCACCAGCACTTCCAGCATCGGTTCGTTGCCGTTGGCCCCATTGGTGAGCCGCTTGGCGAGGAACATGACGATCTGTTCGGGGATCGTCGCCAACGCCTCGATGCGTTCCGCGTAGTCGGACGCCGCCGGGTCCAGGGCGAGCGCCGCCAGCTCGTCGCCGACGACCGACAGCACCTCAGCGCGCGCCGCGTCGACCAGCGGCTGGTCGAACCAGCGGAACCGCACGCTGCGAGCCAGGTCACCGATGACCGGGAAACGCAGCTGGGTGGCGAGCACCAGGTGGTCGAGCAGCGCGTTGGCCTCGGCGTCCAGCGGTGCCTCGGGCAGCGGCGCGGCGAGCCACTGCTGCAACAACGCCGTCACCAGCAGTACGTCGGGAGACGTGCGCTGCTGGGCCAGGAAGATCCGGAAGACCGCGTCGGTCAGTTCCTCGCTGCGGTCCAGGTCCTTGACGCCGTAGTGGCAGAGCACCCGCGCGAGCCGGTCGACGAACTCGGACGACAGCCCGGCCCGCTCGGTGTCCAGCGTCTGCAGGTACGTGTGGAAGTGCTCCTTCGGGCTGTGCACCCGGAGCTCGGTGTTCAGGTCCTCGCCGACGGGCCGGTTGCGGCTCAGCTCGGCGAAGTCCGCGAACAGCCGCAGTACCTCGATCTCGGCGGCGACCGGCGGCTCGGTGAGCTCCGCACGGGCCTCCAGGTACTCCGTGAGGGTCCGGCCCTCGTCGCGCGGGTCGATGTCGAAGCCGAGCAGCATGCTGCGCAGATCGTCCAGGCCACGGGTGGCCCGCTCGGCCGCGGTCGGCCGGGTCTGCGGCTCGGGCAGCTCCAGATCGGCGCCCTCGGCCGTCTCGACCTTCGCATCGGCGCCACCGACCAGCTCCAGCCGGACCAGCGGCGTACCGGTCTCGACCTGGCTGCCGGCCGACACCGGGATCTCGCGCACGATCGCCTTGAACGGCGCGTAGAGCACCGTCTCCATCTTCATGCTCTCCAGCACCAGCACCGGAGCGCCCGCCTCGACCTCGGCGCCGGCCGCGACCGGAGTCGCGACCACCAGAGCCGGTGCGGGTGCGCGCATGACGCCGCCCTCATCGCGGCTGACCCGGTGCGTGACCCCGTCGACCTCGACCAGGTGCACGGGCCCATGCGTCGCGGTGATCAACCGGAAACGGCGCCCGGCGACGACCAGCCGAGCGTCGTACGCGTCCAGCCGGTCCAGCTCGACATCGAGATACTGCAACTCGTCGCCGGACCCGACGCCCGCGCGATACCGGTGCGGACCGATCCGCGCGACAGAGACCTTGTACGCCGCTCCACGCAACTTGAGCGCGATCGCACGACCCACCTCGTGCTGCACTTGCGGGCGACCGCCGCGAGCGGTCTCGAGCAGCCGTTGCCGCTCGACTCGCTCAGCCTCTTCGTAGGCCTCGATCGCGGCGGCGATCAGCGCGACGCCGGAGTGCCGGCTCGAGACCAGCCGTCCTTCGCCACGGACCCGGTCGATCCAGCCGGTGTCGGCGCTGCCGTCGATCACCTCGGGCTGGTCGAGCAGCTCGAGGACGAAGCTCTTGTTGGTCGCGCCGCCCTCGAGCACCACGGTCGTGTCGCCCATCGCACGGCGCAACCGGCCGAGCGCCTC
The DNA here is from genome assembly GCF_010548305.1 of Streptomyces sp. SID13031. Taxonomy (GTDB): domain Bacteria; phylum Actinomycetota; class Actinomycetes; order Propionibacteriales; family Kribbellaceae; genus Kribbella. The sequence continues at coordinate 509,391 of NZ_JAAGLV010000001.1, read as the reverse complement.
GTCGCGGGTCCGGCCGTAGGCGATGATCTTGGCGATCATCGAGTCGAAGTCGGCCGGGATCTCGTCGCCCTCGCTGACGCCGGTGTCGACCCGGATGCCCGGGCCCGACGGCAGCCGCAACCGGGCGATCCGGCCCGGCGACGGCGCGAAGTCGCGATCCGGGTCCTCGGCGTTCAGCCGCGCCTCGATCGCGTGCCCGTGCTCGGCCGGCTGCGTGCCCTCCAGCCGGCCGCCCGAAGCGACGTGCAACTGGGCCTTGACCAGGTCGACCTCGGTGGTCAGCTCGGTAATCGAGTGCTCGACCTGCAGCCGGGTGTTGACCTCCAGGAAGGCGAACAGCTTGTCGCCGGGGTGGTACAGGAACTCGACCGTGCCGGCGCCGCTGTACCCGACTGCGAGCGCCAGGCGCTCGGCCGACTCCTTGAGCTCGGTGTTCTGATCCGGTGTGAGCACCGGCGACGCCGACTCCTCGATCACCTTCTGGTTGCGCCGCTGGACCGAGCAGTCGCGCACACCCAGCGCCCACGCGGTCCCCTGGCCATCCGCGATGACCTGTACTTCGACGTGCCTCGCGCCGGTCACCAGGCTCTCGAGGAACACGATGCCGCTGCCGAACGCCCGGGCGGCCTCGTCGCTGGTCCGCTGGTAGCCCTCGCGCATGTCGTCGTCGTCGCGGATCACCCGGATACCGCGGCCACCACCACCGGCGGTCGCCTTGAGCATGACCGGATAGCCGATGCTGCGAGCCGACTCCAGGGCGGCGTCGAGGGTCTCGACCGCGCCCCGGCTCCACGGCGCGACCGGCACGCCGACCTCCTCGGCGATCAGCTTCGAGCCGATCTTGTCACCGAGTTTGCGCATCGCCTCCGGGCTCGGCCCGATGAACGTGACCCCGATCCGCGCGCACAGCTCCGCGAACGCCGGGTCCTCGGCGACGAAGCCCCAGCCGACCCAGGCGGCATCCGCCCCGGTCTCGACCAGCGCCTTCTCCAGCTTGGCGTGATCCAGGTACGGCCGGTCGGCGGCCGGGCCGAGCGGATAGCTCAGATCGGCCTCGCGCACGAAGGTCGCCGCGCGCTCGGCATCGGTGTACAACGCCACCGTCTCGACGTGGCTCCCGGTCTCGGCGTTGAGCTCGCGGACCGCATTGATCAGCCGCATGGCGGCTTCTCCCCGGTTGACGATGGCGATGCGGCTGAACACCGGGCAGTACTCCTGTCCTCGGGAAACCTGTCACCGCACACATTCCCAGGCTTCGACCCCTACCGTCGAGTCGGGGCCTGAACTCAGCAGAACAGCCCGGGCCGTCCGGCCCGGGCTGTTCCTGTGACACTGAATCAGCTGATGTCGTAGCGATCCAGGTTCGTCACCTTGACGAAAGCGGCGACGAAGTCGTGCACGAACTTCTCCTGCGCGTCGTCACTGGCGTAGACCTCCGCCAGCGCGCGAAGCTCGGAGTTCGACCCGAACAGCAGGTCGACCCGGCTACCGGTCCACTTGACCTCGCCGTCGGCGCCGCGGGCCTCGTAGGTCCCGTCGTCGGCCGAGGCCGGCTTCCACGTCGTCCCCAGGTCGAGCAGGTTCGCGTAGAAGTCGTTGGTCAGCTGTCCCGGCCGGTCGGTGAGCACACCGAGCGACGACTGCCCGAAGTTCGCCCCCAGGACGCGCAGGCCGCCGATCAGGACGGTCAGCTCCGGCGCGCTCAGGGTCAGCAGGTTCGCCCGGTCGATCAGCAGGTACTCCGCCGGGAGGCGGTTGCCCTTGCCGAGGTAGTTGCGGAACCCGTCCGCGGTGGGCTCCATCGCCGCGAAGGAGTCGACCTCGGTCTGCTCCTGCGACGCGTCGGTACGGCCCGGAGTGAAGGGCACCTCGACGTCGTACCCGGCGGCCTTGGCGGCCGTCTCGACTGCCGCGACGCCACCGAGAACGATCAGGTCGGCCAGCGAGACCTTCTTGCCGGTCGCGTTGAAGGTCTCCTGGATCCCCTCGAGCGTGCGCAGCACCTGCGCCAGCGCGTCGGGCTCGTTGACCTCCCAGCCGTTCTGCGGCTCGAGGCGGATGCGGGCACCGTTCGCGCCACCGCGCTTGTCACTGCCACGGAACGACGCTGCCGACGACCAGGCGGTGCTCACCAGCTGCGAGACCGACAGGTCCGAACCGAGGATCTGCGCCTTCAGAGCGGCGATGTCCTCGGCCCCGACCAGCTCGTGGTCGACGGCGGGGACGCGGTCCTGCCAGAGCAGTTCCTCCTGCGGCACCAACGGGCCGAGGTAGCGCTGGATCGGGCCCATGTCGCGGTGGGTCAGCTTGAACCAGGCGCGGGAGAAGGCCTCCGCGAACTCGTCCGGGTTGGCCAGGAAGCGACGCGAGATCTGCTCGTAGATCGGGTCGAAGCGCAGCGCCAGGTCGGCGGTCAGCATCGTGGGCGCGCGGTTCAGCGAGCCGTCTTCCGGATCCGGGATCGTGTTCGCCCCGGCGCCATCCTTGGCGCGCCACTGGTTCGCCCCGGCCGGGCTCGGGTGGAGCTCCCACTCGTAGCCGAACAGGTTCTCGAAGAAGCTGTTGCTCCACCGGGTCGGGGTCGAGGTCCAGGTGACCTCGAGGCCGCTGGTGATCGCGTCGCGGCCCTTGCCGGTACCGAAGCTGTTCTTCCAGCCCAGGCCCTGCTCCTCGAGCGGGGCGCCCTCGGGCTCGGAGCCGACGTACTTGTCCGGGTCGGCCGCACCGTGCGTCTTGCCGAAGGTGTGCCCACCGGCGATCAGCGCGACGGTCTCCTCGTCGTTCATCGCCATCCGGCCGAACGTCTCGCGGATGTCGCGGGCCGAGCCCAGCGGGTCCGGGTTGCCGTTCGGGCCTTCGGGGTTCACGTAGATGAGCCCCATCTGCACTGCGGCCAGCGGCTTCTCCAGCTCGCGGTCACCGGTGTAGCGCTCGTCGCCGAGCCAGGTGGCCTCGGGACCCCAGTAGACGTCCTCGTCGGGCTCCCAGACGTCGGCGCGGCCGCCGGCGAAGCCGAAGGTCTTGAAGCCCATCGTCTCCAGTGCGCGGTTACCCGTGAAGATCATCAGGTCGGCCCAGGACACCGAGGCGCCGTACTTCTTCTTCACCGGCCAGAGCAGCCGGCGAGCCTTGTCCAGGTTGCCGTTGTCGGGCCAGCTGTTCAGCGGCGCGAACCGCTGCATGCCGGCGCCCGCGCCGCCGCGACCGTCCTGGACCCGGTACGTGCCGGCGCTGTGCCAGGCCATCCGGATCATGAACGGGCCGTAGTGCCCGAAGTCGGCCGGCCACCAGTCCTGCGACGTCGTCAGCACCGCGTCGACGTCCTCGGCCAGCTCGTTGAGGTCGACGGTCGCGAACGCCGCGGCGTAGTCGAACTCCTCGCCCATCGGGTTGGCGACCGCGGGGTGCTTGCGGAGGATCTTCAGGTTGAGCTGGTTCGGCCACCACTCACGGTTGGTGCCACCCTCGGTCGGGTGCTTCAGCTGACCGTGGTCGACCGGGCACTTCGCTTCGCTCTCGTCATTCATCTCGCCGACTTCGGCGTTCGGTCCTTCAGACACGGCAAACCTTCCGGGGTCAAAGAGTTCTGGACGTGGTGGAGCAGGCGGGGCACAGGCCCCAATAGACGACCTCGGCCTCGTCGATCGCGTAACCGCGATCGTCCGATGCCGTCAAACAAGGGGCGGAGCCGTGCGCGCAGTCGACGTCTTCGATCGCTCCGCAGGATCGGCAGACGACGTGGTGATGGTTGTCCCCGACCCGGCCCTCGTAGCGCGCGACCGAGCCGGTGGGCTGGATCCGCCGGAGCAGACCGGCCGTCGTCAGCGCGCGCAGTACGTCGTACACGGCCTGGTGGGAAACGTCGAGATCCGCGCGCACGGACTGGATGATCGTGTCCGTGTCGGCGTGCGGGTTCTCATGGACGGCGGAGAGCACGGCCACCCGGGGCCGGGTCACGCGCAGAGCAGCCCCGCGCAACCTCTGCTCGAAATCCGTCGGTGCAGCCACCTTCCAGAGTCTTCCCCCTTTTCTGGAATGAGTCAAGATTAGCTGCCGAAGCAGTGAGTCAGCGGCGGCGATTCCCTCGCTGAGGACGCTGGGGAGTCTTGGCCGCTGGTGCGGATTTCTTCGCTTTGGCCTTCGCCTTGGCCTTGTCAGTGGCCTTCACCTTGGGCGCGGCGACCGGTTGACGGGAGCTGTTGACGGTCCGGCCGCGGACGATGCCGATGAATTGCTCCATCAGCTCGGACGGCTCACCTTCCGGCCAGCTCAGTACGACCTCCGACTCAGGCGCGTCCGTGATCGGCCGGTAGGTGAGGTCCTTGCGGTGATGCAACCGCGCCAACGACTGCGGTACCACCAGCAGCCCCACCCCGGCCGCGACCAGCTCGATGGCCAGCGCTGTCGTCTCCGGGCGCTCGGCGAAAGGGTGACCAGGCAACTGTTCCCAGTCGAGCGTGTCGTCCAGCGGGCGTAGTACGACATCGTCGGCGAGGTCGGCCGCGGTGACCTCTTCGGCCGCCGTGACGAGATGGTCCTTCGGTACGACGACCACCGTCGTCTCGGTGTAGAGCGGGATCGCATTCAGGCCGGTCCGGTCGAACGGCACTCGCAGCAATGCAGCCTCGGCGCCACCCGCCCGGACGAGGTCCGGCGCCTCCGCAGCGGGGGTCCCGAGCAGCTCCAGCGGGACCCTGGGCAGCCGCTCGTTCCAGATCCGCACCCACTTGGTCGGTGTGACGCCGGGGACGTACGCGAGCCGGAAAGAAGGTGCAGTCACAAGGTCAGGCTATCTCTCGATACCCTGGGCCCTATGACGTCGCCGAAGACCAGCCAGACAATGAAGCCCGCAACGGCGGCCAAGAAGCTTGGTGTGTACCTCGAAGCCACGCCCGCGGAGTTCCAGGAGGGCGTCGTCACCCGCGACGAGCTCCACGCCCTGCAGACCGACCCGCCGGAGTGGCTGCGCGAGCTGCGCAACACCGGCCCGCACCCGCGCCCGGTGGTCGCCGCCCGCCTCGCCGTCTCCATCTCCGGCCTGGCCCGCGCGGGGTACACCGAGCCGCTGACCACCGACCAGATCGAGGAACTGCGCGCCGAGAACCCCGACTGGCTGCAGCGCGAGCGGGAGATCCAGGCCGACGTCCAGGCCGAGGACGAGCGCGTGAAGGCCGCCAAGGAAGCAAAGGCCAAAACCCGCCACTGAGTACGAGGCCAGTCGTCAGGCCCGGGCTACCTGCCAGTTGAGTTCTCAACTACCATCGGGTCATGGCGATTTTCCGGTTGAACCACGCGGTCCTGTACGTGCGCGACGTCAGCGAGAGCGTCGCTTTCTACCGTGACGTCCTCGGCTTCGGCTACATCGAGGGCGGCGACGCCTACCAGGGCGCCGCGTTCCTGCGCGCGCCCGGATCGACCAACGACCACGACCTCGGCCTGTTCCAGATCGGCGCCGAGGCCGGTCCGTCGGGCGCCGGCCAATCAACCGTCGGCCTCTACCACCTGGCCTGGGAGGTCGACACCCTCGGCGACCTGCAGGACCTGGCCAAAACCCTCGCCGACGCCGGCGCCCTGGTCGGCCAGTCCGACCACGGCACCACCAAGTCCCTCTACGGCAAGGACCCCAACGGCCTGGAGTTCGAGATCGTCTGGCTCATCCCGTCCGGACTACTGACCGACGAGGACCGGAACAAGTCCGGCGTCTCCCGCCTCGACCTGACCACCGAGGTCGCAAAGTACGGCCGGGAAGCCCGCAGCGGCCTCGGCATCTCCCGCCCCAACGAGTGAACCAACTTCGGGCTTGAGCATCGGCTTCACCCTCGCAGTAGGCCCGGCCCCATGCCGTCGCACCACCACGCTGACCGACGACGTCCACTGACCGCCACCTCGGAAACCTTGTGCACCACGTGAGCATTCCCAGAGCCGGAAAATACTCAGGCGATGCACTAGGTGCCTTCAGCAACTACCTGACCGCCTACCGGTCCCGCTCAGCGGGGTTGACCATCGGCCTTGCCTTCCAGGGACTCGATCGCGCCGCGGAGGCTGCGCAGGCTCGCCTCTTCGTATTCGATCTCGGCCGGATCGTCCTGCCAGCCCTCGGGCGAACCGGGTACGTCCGGCCGGCTCGTCTGGATCATCGTCAGGTCCTGGTCGACCTCGCCCTCGAGGCCGTCCAGGAACTCCTCGTCCGGCGTACTCATGACGGCGGCGGAACTCGCCGGTCCCTACGCCGCTCGAGTTCGTCCTGCTCGACGACGACGAACATCGGCTGGCCGGGAACGCCCAGCATGGTGACCACGAACTTGCTCGCGACGTCCGAGCGGTTGTTGCCGTCGCGGTAGTGGATGACGTCGCCACCCGGCTCCCAGAACGCCTCGCCGGCCTTGATCACCCGGGGCGCTTCGCCTTCCAGCTCGAACCACATCTCGCCCTCCAGCATGTAGCCGAAGGCAGGTCCGGAGTGCCGGTGCGGCGGGGCGCCCGGGTCGCCGGGCGGATACTCCAGGATCGCGGTCATCACCTCGGCGTCCGGGGCGACGTGCGGCGGGTTCGCCGACTGCAACATGGTGAGCGCCTGCTGCCAGGCACCCGTCCCCGGTAGTCCTGCAGGACGCCTTCGTCTGCTCGGGTCTGCGTCACAGGATTCACTTTCCTTCCGCGGCCTGGGCCGCCAGCCAGTCACCGAAGTGCAGCTCACCGAGCAGCGCGTCGCCGGCCGGGACCAGGCTGCGCTCCTCGATCGCGATGCCGTAGTACGTCGCGCTGTCGTCCGCGACCACAGTGCGCGGGTCCTTGCGGGAGGCCAGCGCGATCCGGATGAACTCGTCCAGCCCGTACTGCTCCGGCCCACCGATCTCGGTGATGCGGTTGGTCGGCGGAGTGACCGCGGCCCGGCCGACGGCCTTCGCGACGTCCTCGGCCGCCATCGGCTGGATCAGTGCCGTCGGCAACTTCACCACGTCGCCGTCGGTGCCGACATCCGCGATCGAGCCGGCGAACTCGTAGAACTGGGTCGCGTGCACGATCGAGTACGGGAGCCCGGACTCGAGGATCAGGGCCTCCTGCAGCAGCTTCGCCCGGAAGTACCCGCTGGTGGACTGCGGGTCGTGGTCGATCGCGGCCAGCCGGTCGGTACCGACCACGGACAGTGCCACGTGATGCCCTACCTCGGCGGCCTTCTCGGCGGCCAGCAGGTTGCCGTTGGAGATCCGGAAGAACTCGGTCGCCGCGCTCTCCTCGAAGGACGGCGAGTTGGAGACGTCGACGACGACGTCGGCACCCTTGAGCACCTCTTCGAGGCCCTCGCCGGTGAGCGTGTTGACCCCCGTCGCAGGGGACGCGGCGATGGCCTCGTGGCCGTGCTCGGTCAGCTTCGCGACGACTTTCGAGCCGATTAGTCCGGTGCCGCCGACTACGACGATCTTCATCGGGAATTCCTCCTCCAGTGCCGTCGGCATCGGTTGCCGACGGGTCACAGCTAAGACAGGGCAGCTGTCCAAGCTGTGACAGTCACTCCTCGGAGCACCTGAGATCGGACCGGTGCGTTCCCCGAGCGGAAGACGGCGTGGGCGGCGCGTTGACCGGGAGGTCAGCCCGCCGCTGGCTGCGTGATCGTCACCATCACGGGAACCGATGTCGACGAATTGATCTGCTGCGCGATCTTCAGCTGTGCCTGGAGTTGCTGCTCGGCCAGCTCCTTCTTCCGCGTCTCCAGCGGGTCGGGAGCCGACGGGGTCAGACCGAGCTCGCGGGCCGCCTTCGCCTCCGCGGCGCGCTCAACGAGCGTCGGTGGCGAGAAGGCCTTCATCAGGTCACGGCCGGACTGGGCGGCAGTACCGACGGCAGGGATCAACGCCGAGATGTCCTTGGCCCGTTGCAGCGCCGGATCGGTGAGGTCCGTGGTGACCTTGGTCAGCGCGCCCGATTCGTCGAAGACGGCAGCCACCGCACCCGAGGTGTCGTCCTCGCTCTCGATGCTCAGGACCTTCTCGTTGCCGGGATAGGCCACCAGCAGGCGCCGTACGTCGACCTTCTCCGGCTCGTACGACTGGTCCTCGTTCAGTTTCAGCTTCCAGACCGTGAGTACTGCGGGCCGCGGCTGCCGGCGGTGGATGACGTCGCCCCGGCTCACCCGCGGCTCGAAGGGCTCCTGGTGGTTCTGCCCGTCGTCACCGACAGTGTCCTCGAGGTCGACAGACACCGCGACGCAGAGATCCTTGGCCAGCCGGGTCCAGCTGTTCACGTCCACCTCGCCGGGAGCCTTCGCCCAGCTAGTCAGTGTCTGCGAGTCCGGGAGGACGTCGATGCGGAAGCGCTCGTCGAAAGGCGTGACCATGGTCGTGCGCCTGGCCGACTTCCACTTCGTGTACGCCGCCTCGGCGTGCTCCGCACCGACCGTGGCCGACGCGAGCATCCGCTGCAGAGACCTGACGCGATACTCCCAGTAGTCCTGCTCGTCTACGGCCATGGCCCAGGCTCGGGCAGCATTGGCGTGTGCGGCAGCACCAGTGGCCAAGGCTTGGCGATAGTTGGCCAGCGTCTTCGCGGCCTCGGGTTCTTCCTTCTGATAGAGCTTGGGCACATCCCAGTCATCCATGTCGGCGTCCCCGGGTGGCGCCGGCTTTGCTCCCGTCCCGCGCCCCTCGTCCTGAAGAGACTTGAACAGGTTGCGGCTGCCACTACTGGCAATCCCAGCGCCGATTGCCGCCGCGCCGGCTCCACCCAGCACGCCCCAGCCCACCGGACCGGTTGCCACCAGCGCTCCCGCACCGACAACGGCGGCGCCCACTTCCAGCGCGGTCTTCCAGCGGGCGAGCGGTTCGGCGGTGACGGTCACGTCGGTTCCGGTCAGCCGGCCGTCGGTCAGCAGGTTCCAGGTCGACTTCTGCGTGGTGAGCGCTTCCGCGGACATACTCACCCGGCACTCGGTCAATGGATCGGCGCCGGCCTCGGTCGTCACCACCGATGCGTACTCGGCGGGGACTGTTCCGTCTACCAGTTCGTCGGTGATGTCGGTTCGGGTGCCGGTGATCCGTACATAGGTCAGCGGCAGCCGATAGGAGAATTCGACGTCTTCGCGCATGCGAGCCCCCCGGCTTAGATCGGCGCGGATCTGGCCCCCCAGCCGCGCCTTTGCCTTGATGGTGCACGAAGAGTAACCGCGTGTCGATAGCGCCGCCCGGTGGCCGGCCCTAGAATTCCGCCGGTGACCTACGACGACCTTGACCCTTTCGAGCAGTTGAACGCTTCGAGTCTTCCCGAGCGGCAGCAGAAGATTCTGGTGGCGATCCGGGACTGGGTGGTCAAGCACGGGTACTCGCCGAGCACCCGGCAGATCGGTGAGGCGGTCGGGTTGCGGTCGTCGTCGACGGTGTCGCGGCATCTGACCAGCCTGGAGGAGAAGGGCTTCCTCAGCCGGAGCCAGTCGATGTCGCGGCCGATCGACGTGCGGATGTTCCTGCACGACAACCAGCCGCAGGCGCCCGCCGACGACTCGGTCTCCGTACCGGTGGTCGGTGACATCGCGGCCGGTACGCCGATCTCGGCCATCGAGCACCTCGACGACACCCTGATGCTGCCCCGCGAGCTGACCGGGCGCGGCACGATCTTCGCGCTGCGCGTGCGCGGCGACTCGATGATCGACGCGGCGATCTGCGACGGCGACATGGTCGTCATCCGGCAGCAGTCCGAGGCGCACTCGGGCCAGATCGTCGCCGCGATGATCGACGAGGAGGCGACCGTGAAGGTGTACCGCCGCCGCAACGGCCACGTGTACCTCGAGCCGCGCAACCCGGCGTACGAGGTGATCGACGGCGACAACGCCGTCATCCTTGGCGTCGTCGTCTCGGTCCTGCGCAGCGTCTGAGACCGCTGGGTCTGAGAGGCTGGCCGGTATGACGACGTTGGCAGAAGCAGTGGCCCTGGCCAGTGATGACCAGGGACTCGCCGTGGTCTCGACGCTCCGGGCAGATCAGACCATCCAGTCCTCGCTGGTGAACGCGGGCGTGATCGACCACCCGGTGACCGGCGAACCCACCCTGGCCTTCGTCACCTACGGCCGGGTGAAGCTCGCCAACCTCCGGGTACGACCCCAGCTGTCGGTGACATTCCGTAAGGGCTGGAAGTGGGGCACCGTCGAAGGTCAGGCCGAACTGGCCGGCCCGGACGACCCCCAGCCCTGGCTCGACGCCGAGTCGCTCCGCCTGCTGCTGCGCGAGATCTTCACCGCAGCCGGCGGCACCCACGGTGACTGGGACGAGTACGACCGGGTCATGGCCGAGCAGCGCCGCACCGCCGTACTGATCGCACCTCAGCGCGTCTACGGCTGACCTGTCGGACCGGCGGACCGGCCCAACAGGTTCGCCGCGATCAGGCCAGTACCGGCAAGAGCGACGGCCGGTAGAGCGTTTCGCCTGAAGCGTCGTCGACGATCGCCACCCGGACCTCATCCGGTTCGTAGCGTTGCCGAGGTACTGCGAAGACGGCCGTTGCCGGACGGTCGTCGTAGGTTGCCGTGTAGCTGACGAAGCGCCAGTCGCCTTCGTCCCAGTGGTCGCGGATGTCGGATCGCAGTAGCGCGTTCACTGCTCGGTAGGCACCGCTACGCAACAGCTGGTGATGCGTCGTGGCCAGCGGTACGTCGTACGAGGCAGTGCTCGCGAGTGGGTGGGTGAGCCTGACCTTGAGCCGACGCAGTGGCAGCAGCCAGCGGCGGTCGAGTTCGGACGACAAGGCAACGAACAACATCACCTCGACGACCACCACCGCGAAGGCAGTTGCCCCCGGCATCGACCACCAGCCGACGTCGGCGGTCGACGCCAGTACTGCGGCTATGAGCAGCAGCCCAGCTCGGCCGAACGACCGCCACGTCACGGGTGCCGTCGCGGATCCCGCGCAACCACACGACGAGTCCGGAGCGGCAACCAGCGAATAGGTCAGATAGCCGAGAAAGCCTACGGCCAAGGCGATCGCGGCCCAGCTCTCCACCTTCCACAGCGGAGGCAGCAACAGAGTGGCGCCGAGCAGCAACTCGACTCCACCGACCGCACGGAACGCCGGCTCTGCTCGCTCCTCGCCGACGAACTTCTTCAGGGCGGTCCGCCTGGCCCTGGCACCGACCAGGGGTCCGGCGAGCTTCCCGTACGACGACCAGATCAGCAGCGCGCCGATCACCAGCGCCTGCAGGGCCGCCACTTGTCCCATCATCGGCGGCCTTCCCTAGGCCGTCGTCGCATAGATGGTGGCGACGTCGATCTCGTTGGTGTCCGGCCGCCAGGCGCCGATCACCTGGGCGTGCTTGCCGACCTTCAGCATCGACAGGTCCGCCACCGCGGGTGTGCCGTTGTAGACGGCGGCGCTGGTGCCCGGTACGACGTGGCCGACGATCTTCGAACCGTTGTGGTCCAGGTGCACGACGTTCTTGCCGATCGCGGTGACGTGCACGATCAGGTTCACGATGTTGACCCAGATCGACTCGGCGGCGAGCGTGCCGTCTGGCATCAGTACTCCCCGGGCATACAGGCCGTCGCCGACCTTGACCTGGTCGAGCGTGGTCGGACGGAGCTTCCAGACGCTGGTACCACCGGTCAGCCGGAGCCGGTGGAACCGGCCGTCCGAACCGGAGACCAGGATCATGCTGCCGTCGCGAGCGGTCACCCGGCCTTCGGCGAAGTTCGGGTCGGGAGTCCCTGCCTCGGGACTTTGGGAGCGAGCGGCGAAGGCCGTCTCGGGGGCGAGCGAACCCATCGCGGTCGCGCCGACGAGGGTCGCGGTGGTGCCGAGCACGGCGCTGGTGAGCAGGGTGCGGCGGTCCAGTGTGTTCGTCATCGGTCCGTCCCCCTCAGCCTGCGTCTACCTGGCACGGAATGAGTCCGGCGTTCAGACTCGCGATCGCGCTGAACGCCGCCGGGGTCAGGTCGATCACCCGGTTGGACGCGCAGGTACCACCGCAGCAGGCCCGCTCACCGCAGAACAGGTCGGTCTGCGGTCCGCAGTCGGCGATGCTGGTGACGACGCGCTTGCCGTTGCACAGGTTGGTGGTGGCGTGCCGGAAGCCGCAGCCGCGCCGGGAGACCCCGGTGATACCGCAGCGGTCGGGACGCGTGATCGAGTAGCAGGCGTCCGAGGTGTTGGTCCAGGCGTGCTGGAAGCTGCCCGAGTTACAGGTGCCACAGGCTCCGTGCCCGGCCGTTCCACAGGGTCCCCATGCGTTGCCGCAACAGAACCATGAGACTTCTCCTTGCAATCCAGCCATTGCTCCTCCTAGGTCTACGGGGCGGTTCGACCCATTCGGCACCCTTATACCTCGCTGGGAGTGGGATATATACAACTCATGGTGATATTCCGTAAGTTTCCACCCCGCGCTCGGTGGGGTTGATGCGTCACCTGGTCGCCAGTGCCGTCGGGTGCGTTTGGCAACGTCGCCGAGCGGGAACGTGGGCGGAGTACGGAGCGTCTCGGACGCGGACCACCGCCCTGCGGAGGGGGCGAGGACCCGCGAGACGCTCGACTCCGAGGAAAGGACGCGAGCGACATGGGTGTCTTCGACAACATGAAGGACAAGCTCACCGACGCGGTCGACGAGCACGGCGACAAGATCAGCGACGGCCTCGACAAGGCCGGCGACGCGATCGACGAGAAGACCGGCGGCAAGTACAGCGACAAGATCGACCAGGGCACGGACAAGGCCAAGGACGGCCTGGACTCCCTCGACGGCCAGGACGACGACCTCAACTGACCCCTCTCAGCACGAAACGGGCCGCGAGCATCCAGCTCGCGGCCCGTTTCGTCGTCTGCGGCCTGCTACACCCCGGTACCACCGGCAGGGCGGGCGGTGGCGATGATGCCGTTGATCAGCATGTCGAAGGCCCATCGCCTGCGCTCGGCCGGCGTACCGGAGACGAGGTCGGCCGCTTGCCCGTGGACGTAGGGAAACTTCTCTGCTGAGGCTCCGGCGAGGTGCTCGCTGAGCTGTCGCAACTCGTCTTCATGGCTGGCGCCATTGCGGGGTACAGAGTGTTCGGCGGCTGTGGCGGTGGCTGTCTGCAGCAGGAAGTCCAGACCCCAGGCAGCTTGGCCGGCTGGCACTTGCCCCGCGGCGAGCAGCCCGAGCAACGTGTCGACCAGCGCCAGGTAGTGCGGCCCGTCAGGGCGGGTGTTGAGCGCAGAGTGAGCCAGGCTGGGATGAGCGAGCAGGATGTCGGTGTAGCTGCCGAGGACTCGGTGCAACCCCTCGCGCCAGTCGTCTGCACTCTCGACCGGAACCAGTTCGACCTGCTCCAGCAGCCGATCCAGGATTGCCGCATGGAGCTCGTAGCTGTTGGCGACGTACACGTAAAGCGAGGCGGCTCCGGTGTCCAGCTCCAGTGCGAGGCGGCGCATCGTGACGCGCTGGAGTCCCTCGCTCTCCATCAGACGTACCGCCGCGTCGACGATGCCCTCGCGGGTGAGGGCAGGTTTGGCGGGACGGTCCCGGCGGCTCACAGCAGGCATGGGCCCAGCATATTTCAGCTCCCCGCCCCGACCGGACCACCCGGGATGGAGGCGAAGAATTCGGTCATCCGCTTCAGGCCGTCGGCGGCGAACATGGTCTGCAGACTCTCGGCGGAGTCGGCGGCACTGGCTTCACTGCGCGGGAAAAGAGCTTCCTCGTATGCCGTCAGAGCGGCCTCGGTGTCGCTCGCGTGTGCGGCAATCGCCTGACCGAGCTCCGCTCCGTCGAACATGGCCAGGTTGGCGCCCTCACCGGCGAACGGAGACATCAGGTGGGCGGCATCGCCCAGCAGCGTCACGCCGGGGATTCGCTTCCAGTCGTGCCCGACCGGCAGGGCGTGAACGCGGCGTGGCACCAGCGCACCGTCCGCGTCGGAGACCAGCCCGCGCAGCCCTTCGTCCCAGCCAGAGAAGTGCGCCAGTACCGCTTCCTTGGCGGCCGCGACGTCGGCGAAGTCGACGGTGTCCACCCACCCCTCGTCCACCTTGAGGGCGGTGTAGACATGCAGGCTGCCGTCGGTCTCCCGATGAGCCAGGAAGCCGCGCTCATCGCCCAGGCAGATGAAGAATCCGTTGCCGATCAAGGCGGCGCTCCGCGGGTGCCGGGTGTCGGCGTCCAGCAAGTCGGCCTCGACGAAGGAGATACCGGTATAGGCAGGCCGGGCGTCCGAAAGGAGCGGCCGGACGTGCGACCAGGCACCGTCGGCGCCGATCAGAAGGTCGGTGGTGATGATGGATCCATCGGCGAAGGTGACCTCGTGACGCCCGCCGTCGAGCGGTCGCGCGCCGGTGACCTTCTTGCCCCAGCGGATCGCGCCGTCGGGAAGAGAGTTCAGCAGCAGCTTGCGCAGATCGCCGCGATCCACCTCCGGCCGGCCCCCACTGCCGTCGTCCTCCTCCGACACATGGACGGTGCCGTCGGGACCGACCAGCCGCATCGCCTCGCCACCCTCGTGGATGATCTTGCGGAAGTCGTCGTAGAGGTCGGCGGCGCGCAGGGCCTGCTGCCCGTTCTCCTCGTGGATGTCGAGCATGCCGCCCTGGACCCGGGTCTCCGCGGACGGCTCCAGCTCGAACAGCGCCGCTTCGATTCCGTTGACGTGCAGGACCCGTGCGGCGGTCAGGCCACCGAGCCCGGCACCGATGATCGCGATGGGGTGATGAGTGCTCATTCGACTTCTCCCGAGGACCGGGGCATGTCGTCATGCCCGGTTCCCAGCGTAACGAACATGTTCGTTACATACAAGTTCGTCACGCGATCGATGGCCGTTCGCAGGACTCGCGCCTACGCCGGTACGACGTACCGCATCGCTTCGGTGATCGTGTCGGCCACTGGTACGCCGGTGGCTTCCAGCGCCGTGCGGGTCATGGCGCCGGTGGCGACGAGGATGCAGGGAGCGCCTACCGCTTGGGCGGCGAGGGCGTCATCGACGACGTCGCCGATCAGCACCACGTCGGCCGGCTCCAGGTTCTGGGCTTTGAGGTGGCGGACGAGGTGCTCTGTTTTGGACTCGCCACCGAGGTCGCCGGGAAGACCGTCTACGCGCTGGAAGAGGTCGGTGAGGCCATGGCCGGCGATCGTCGGGACCAGTTGGGTGTGGAACCACATCGACAGGAGGGACTGCGTGCGGCCGCCTTCACGCCACGCGACCAGTTCTTCCGGTACGCCGGGTGCGAGCACGCTGGTGTGCAGCAATGCGTCGTACTTGTCGTGGTACAGCCGATCGACCCGAGCCCAGTCCGCGTCGCTCAGCGAACGCTCCAGCACCCGCTCGTAGCAGGCTCGCACCGGTCGCGAGTAGAACTGTTGCCACTCTTCCCACCGCAACGGCGGCCGTCCGAACTCGGCGCCCACTTCGTTGACCGCGGCAAGCACCACCTCGTTGTCGTGCAACAACGTGCCATTCCAGTCCCAAACGACGTGCGATGCCCTCACGATGCTCACCCGGGCAACCCTAGGCGAGCGCTGGCATACTTGCCCGCCATGACCAAGTACACGGCCGAAGAGCTGACCAAGTACGGCGCGGGAGCGCTGCCCGGGCTGATCGGGATCGAGTTCACCTCGGTCGAGGCGGAGCTGATCAAGGCCCGTACACCGGTACGCGCTGAGCTGCTCGCGCCGAACGGGTATCTCCACGCCGGTACGGTGGTGAGCATCGCCGACACGTTGTGCGGGTACGGCACGATCGTCAATCTGCCCGAGGGTGCGACCGGGTTCACGACGATCGAGTTGAAGAGCAACTTCCTCGGCACCGCTCGCGAAGGCGCGGTGCTGTGTGAGGCGCGCCCGATCCACCTCGGCCGGACCACCCAGGTATGGGACGCGGAAGTGACCAACGAGGACACCGGCCGCAAGATCGCGACCTTCCGCTGCACCCAGCTGATCCTCTGGCCGAAGCAGTAGCCGGGGCTGCGACCAGAATCAGAGCCGGATGGACTTCTGGTTCATGAACTCCTCGATACCGGCCGGGCCGAGTTCGCGGCCCATACCGGAGCGCTTGATCCCGCCGAACGGCAAGTCGGCCTGCGATCCGCCCGCGCTGTTCAGGTAGACCATGCCGGCTTCGATCTGGTCGGCGACCCGGCGGTTGCGGACGGGGTCGGTGCCCCAGACGCTAGCGCCGAGGCCGAACGGCGAGTCGTTCGCGATCACGATCGCCTCGTCCTCCGTCTCCGCCTTGAAGACCAGGACGACCGGCCCGAAGATCTCCTCGTAGTACGCGTCCATCTCCGGTGTGACGTCGGTCAGCACGGTCGCTTCGAGGTACGCGCCGGGCTCTATCCGCTGACCACCGGTACGGAGCGTCGCACCCTGTCGCACCGCGCGCTCGATCTGCTCGGCGACCTCGTCGGCCGCGGCGATCGAGGCCAGCGGGGGCAGCTTGGTCTCGGGGTCGGCCGGGTCGCCGGGGAGGTAGAAATCGGCGACCCGCTTGGTGAGTTTGTCGACGAACTCGTCGTACAGGCCGGCGAGCACGATCATCCGTTTGGGCGCATTGCAGGACTGGCCGCAGTTGCGCATCCGGGCGGTTGCGGTCGCCTTGACCGTCTCGTCCAGGTCGTCGCTGTCGAGCACGATCAGCGGGTCGGAGCCGCCGAGCTCGAGCACGGTCTTCTTGAGGTTCCTGCCCGCCTCGGCAGCCACCGAGATGCCAGCCTGCTCACTACCGGTCAGCGAGACGCCCTGGATCCGCGGGTCGGCCAGAATCGCGGAGATCTGCCGCGACGAGGCGAAGGTGTTGACGTAGACGTCATCGGGTACGCCGGCGTCGCGAAGTACTGACTCGATCGCGGCAGCCGATCGCGGGCAGATCGAGGCGTGCTTGAGCAGGATCGTGTTGCCCAGCACCAGGTTGGGCGCGACGAAGCGGGCGACCTGGTAGCAGGGGAAGTTCCACGGCATGATCCCGAGCAGCGGCCCGATCGGGTTCTTGGTGATGACCGCCTGGCCGCCCTTGATCGCGACCGGCTGATCGGCCAGCAGCGCCGGCCCGTTGTCGGCGTAGTAGGTGAAGATGTCGACCACGATCCCGACCTCACCCCGCCCCTCGTTGATCCGCTTGCCCATCTCCAGCGTCATGATCGCCGCCAGCTCATCGGCCCGCTCGCCGAACAACTCAGCCGCCCGCCTCACGATCGCGGCCCGCTCCTCGACACCCCGCCGCCGCCACGCCGGATACCCACCGTGCACCCGCGCGATCGCCGCCTCCACCTCCTCGGCAGTCGAGTTCGGCACCTCTTCAACCAACTCACCCGTCGCCGGGTTGGTAACTGAATACATAGGACCGAGCCCTCCGCCCTCGACAACACTGCGCCCCGCCAGGCTAACGGCTGAGCCACATACTGTATACAGTTGTCTCAGATGCAGTCATCTCAGCATTGCGGGGCTAGAGGGTGTCGCGGGACGCTCACGGTTCGGCGCGGGTGGATTCGTGGTGCTGTCGCGAAGGGTGCTGTGGATTCGGGGTGCTGTCGCGAAGGGTGCTGTGGATTCGGGGTGCTGTGCCAAGGGGGCTCTGGATTCGGGGTGCTGTGCCAAGGGTGCTGTGGATTGCGTCGCCGGGCTGCGAAATGGTCCTAGTCGCGGCGATGCGCGTCAAGAGCGCTGCGCGTCCCTTCGGGATCGAACAAGTTCGACTCTTGACACCCACCACCACGACCAGGCAAAGACGCAGCTATCCCGGAGCCGCTGGAAAGACTGACCACAATGGATGAGTCACCACCATCCCAAGGCCGGCCACCATCCGGGCACCATAGGCACCCAAGATTCCACCCGGCGAGGCACCATCCGGGCACCCCTGACGCCCCCGCCCCGCCGCACCGCGCCCGGGCGGCGTGCGGGCGGGCCCGGCGACCCCGATTCCTCAGCCACTAGCGCGTTATCCGACCACTAGCGCCCTACAAGACGCTAGCGGTACAACAACCCGCCAGCCGACCCCCACCAACACGAACCCAGCCCCCAAAACCGCCCAAAACAGCACCATCACCGACAGACACACCTGTCGCGTTTGGTCGAGGGGACCGACCGGGACCGGCACGCACGCACAACTCGCCGCGAGCGCCCCGACACACCGAGGTAAGCGCTTGCCTACCGGGTTAGGTGTGCACAGCAGCCCGTCGCCCCCAGCAACCCCGCGGCGGTGGAAACAAACTTGCACCTGGCGACCAAAAGTTACCCACTCAACCCCCACCCCCACCCCCGCCCGACCCCGCAACCCGGCCGACCTCACCACCATTCCCCCGCGACCCGGCCGGCGTGACCCAAGATGGCCCCTGGCTCACACCTCCCCGCGGGATCCACATAGCTGCGTCCTTCCCTGGTCGAGACGATGAGGGTCAAGAGTCGAACTCGTTCGATCCCGAAGGGACGCGAAGCGCTCTTGACGCTCATCGTCTCGACTAGGACACTCCCGCAGCGGAGACCGCGAACCACACCCACCTTGGGACAGCACCACGAATCCACACCAGCCTCACGCCGAGCACCCCCGCATCCACCCCAACCCCCACGCCGAGCACCCCGCATCCACGCCAGCTTTTCGGCGACAGCAAGGGAAAACCGGCTGGGTGCGGACGCCTGCGATGAGGCAGGATGAAGGCCCGCATGTTTCCTTCGTCGATCGGACTCCGCCCGTGTCTGAGCAACGAAAGCTCCGGCTTGCCCTGCGCGCGACCGCTCTGCTGGCAGCCGTCTCCATTCCCGGTCTCGCGTTCGCGGCACCCGGCAGTTCGCCAGGCGCCACGCCGGGCAACGCCGCTCCCCCGGCCGCCGCGGCCGTAGTACCGGCGGCTGCGCAGGCTGATCCCGTCAATCCCTGGCAGTTCGACCACTGGCCGCAGCAGCAGCCGTGGCAGGAGTCGGAGTTCGCCGCCAAGCGCGTCGCGCAGCCTGGTTTCGGAGCGCCGATCGACCCGCAGAACTGGGTCAACCCCGACCATATGACGTGGGCGGACTACAAGAAGCCGCCTGGTACCAACTGGGCCGACCCGAGCAAGTCCGGTTCGGTCCGGACGTTCAAGGGCGCGCTCGTGCTCGTGGACTACGCGAACCAGCCGTTCGTGGTCACCCAGCCGAAGGGTTCCACCCCCTTCGGCAACCCGAGCGCTGAGGCGAACGGCATCCCGCGCACCCAGGTCGCCGACTTCTACCGCGACTTCCTCAACAAGCCCGGCGCGCTCAACCACGGCCACACCATCCACGAGTACTGGATGGAGGACTCCGGCGGCCGGTACGGCGTCGAGCTGACCTCATTCGGCGCGTACCAGATGCCCGGCAAGTCGTACGAGTACGCGATGGAGTTCCAGGGCGGCACGGCCTGTCCCGCCGGTGACAACTGCAACAAGAACCTGCGCACCGACGCCCGCGCCGCCTGGGTCACCGACCAGGGCGCCGAGGTACCGGCCGGGTTCGACTTCATCTACTACCTCAGCGCCGGCCAGGACGAGTCGTCCACCTGGCAGGAGTTCGGGTCGATGAAGTTCCCGACCAAGGAAGACGTCACCGACGACTTCGGCCCGCCCGACCCGGCGCTGCCGAACTGGTCGCTCACCCGGTACGTCCCGTGGACCTCGTGGGCCTCCGGCTCGACGCTGTGGCCCAACGCGGGCGGCGGTTCGACCACACAGGCCGAGAGTTCCGGCATGTCGGTCTTCGCCCATGAGCTGAGCCACATCCTCGGGATCGGCGACAACTACAACAACCCGTTCGGCGTACCGGCGCGGCGGGACTACTCCGGACCGTGGGAGATGCTCAGTCGCGGCACGTTCAACGGCCCCGGCGGTCCCCACAGCCGCTGGATGATCCCGGCGACCGGTGGCGCGTCGATGGGCGCGCAACACATGCTGCGCAACAAGATCAAGCTGCAGATGGTCGACGAGCAGAACGTACTACGGCTGTCGCGCGAGGCGCTGGCTCAATCGGGCCTGGTCGTCGCCGATGTCACCGCCCGAGTGACCCAGCCCGGCGCCAACGACTTGGCGGGCATCAACATCGCGCTCGGCACCGGTGATCTCTCCCCCAAGTGCGACATCACCACCAACCCGTTCTGTGACGGCGGCGGCTACAACAACTACACGGTCGAGGTCGTCGACAGGGTCGGCACGGACTCGTTCACGCCCGACGCGGGCGTCCTGCTCGCGAAGACCAAGAACCAGGACGCGGCACCGTTCGAGTGGGTCGTCGACGCGAACCCGCAGGACATCAACATGACCGACTACGTCCTGCCCGACGGCACCAAGGTCCCGATCACGATCGGCGACTACCGCCAACTGTCCGACGCGCTCTTCCACGCCGGTACCAATTCGGGCAGCGAGTTCGAGTACGTCGACCAGGCGAACCGGCTGCACTTCTACGTCACCAACGTGCACCGCAACGGCAAGGGCGAGCTCTCCTACACGGTGGCGATCCGTTCCCTCGACGGCGCCGGTCCGCAGAAGCGCGGCGTACGGGTTCTCCCGACCGTCGGCCTCGCTGGTCGCGACGGTGTCAGCACCTGCGCCTTCCCGCTCACCAACACGGGCAAGACGGCGCCGCCGCAAGGCACGCACCCGGAGGACGTCGCGAAGTACCTGAACAACGACGTCTACCGACTGTCCGCCAAGGTCACCGGCAAGGGCTGGACCATCTCCCTCCCCAACGCCCTCGCCACCGCCAAGACCGGCGCCACCATCAAGATCCCGGTCCAAGCCAAGGCCGCCAACAAGGCCACCCCGCTGGCCCAGGTGACCCTGACCGCGACCTCAGAATCCGACCCCACCAAGAAGTCCACCACCACCTGCTTGGCAATCGCCCGGTAGCCCCCCTCGGATCAGGCCTCGGCGAGCGTGGTTGTCGCGGTCTTACCGGCTCCGGTAGTGGCTTGGAGGAAGCCGGCCAGGAGTTCCAGGTCGGCGGCGGTGTAGTCGGCCAGGAGCTCGTCCATCTTGGTGTTCATGCCGGAGTACAGCTTGAAGACCTCGGCGCTGCGTTCGCGGAGCGCGCGGACGGTGACTGCACGGCGATCGGTTGCCTCGGGGTCGCGTTCGCGGGCGATCCAGCCGCCGCGTTGGAGGCGGTCGAGGACGCCGGTCATCGTCGCCGGGTGCAGCCCGGCCCGGCGCGCGATCTCGCTCGGGCTCAGCGGGCCGTGCCTGGTGATGAGTTCGAGGCAGTCCAGGTCGACGTCCTTGAGCTCGAGCTGCGCGCCGACCTGGTGGTTGAGCAGGGAGAGCTGGTTGCTCAGCTCGCGCAGTGAGTCCTTGATCTCGGTCGCCAGCCGGCGCCGCTGCCGGTTGTCGTCAGAAGCTACCGGACTCATAAGATGCGCTCCCCGTGTTGTACGAACTCCGAACAACACTTTACTCAGCTGACCGCTTCCGCCCAGAGATCAGCAGGCCCAAAGCGATGATCGCCGCAACGGTTCTCGCCAGATGGGCTAGCTGCCATCGGTCCCGTACGTCGGCCCAGTCGGCGGGTGGAGTCGCGACCAACCAGTCTGCCTGGTCGGAGTTGATCGGCAGGTTGACGATGAGCGTCAGGGCGAACACCCCGACCAGCAGTACCAGCGCCGCGATCGCCGGCGCGCGCCAGGATCGTAGTACCAGCACTACTGTCGTGATGACTGCCGGCAGCAACGTCACGCTGGCCAGGGTGTCCAGCCGGACCAACTCCACCTGACGCACCTGGGTGTAGACGTGTCCGTCGAAGGGCCGCAGGGAGTGCTCGAGGACCAGCACGGTCAGCAGGAATCCCGCGAAGAGGCCGGCGAAGGCGACGTTGGCGAACCGCACGAACCTCATCAGTACGCGATGCCGACCGCGTGGCCGATCGTCAGCGGGTCGGCGAGGGCTTTGAGCATGAAGTGGGCGGCGTCTTCCCGGGAGATCGACAGGCCGCGCGGAATGTTGGCATCCAGGGCCGTGCGGTAGACGCCGGTGGCCGGCTTGCTGACGAGTTTCGGCGGCCGGACGACGGTCCACTCGACGCCGCTCCGCGCGAGTTCTTCTTCCATCAACGCCAGGTCGGCATACGTCTCCTTGAGCATCCACCCGAAGAACGGATGAATGAAGTCCCGGTTGAGCAGGCTGTCCCCCGGCGGAATCGGACCGACCGGCGCTGCGCTCACCCCGACGTACCGGCGTACTCCGCTCTGCTGCATCGCCTCCGTGATCGCCCGCGTCGAACTGGATGTCACCGGCCCATCCTTCCGCCCACGCGGCCCGATCCCCGAAACCACCGCCTCCGCCCCATCAACTGCCTCCAGAAGGTCCGACGCCGCCGTCACCCCGGACACCTTCACCACCTCAAGCGCCGGATGCCGCACCTCGTACTGCGCCGAGGCTCGCACCACCGCCACCACCTTGTGCCCCGCCTCGAGCCCCTGCTCAACCGCCGCCGCCCCGATCCGCCCGGTCGCACCGAACACCGTGATCCGCATCGCCCCACACCTCTCTCTAGGTAATATCTAGAACATATCATATGAGTTTCATACGATATGAAGAGGTGAGCGACTTCACCTTTCCACCGCGGCGACCAACTCCTCGCGACCCCAGACACCCCGCACTCCAGGCGCAGTGCTCAGGTAGTCTGCAATCCGCTCCGCGTCCCAGCCATGCGCCTCCCGCAGCCCCGCGCCGATCCACCCCAGGTACGCCGCACTCGGTGCCGCGGGCTCCAGCGCACTCGCCTCACCGTGGGTCATCGTGAGCATCGGCACACCGTCGCGCAGCGCCACCCGGATGAGCGTCTCGTAGCGACCGGGACCCAGCGCTTGCGCGATCTCCACGATGCTCGCCACCGCGCTCACGGCCAGGGCGAACTCGCCACCCGGGGGCCGGCGCATCTCTTGAGCTACCACGTCGGCGAACTGGTCGACTGTGATCAGGTACGCGCGAGCGGCCACCTGCGTGCCGGCGTCCGGGTCGTAGAAGGCGCTGCCGCCGGTCCAGACCTTTGACTCGCCGGAGAAGACCAGGCCGCCGGGGATCCACACACTGAGGACCTGCGAGGGCTCGCTAGGGTCGCGGCAGCCGGTGTAGTCGCGCATGCCACCCGGCGGGCGGCCCCCGGACAGGTAGCAGCGGAACCGGTTCAGTGCGAGATTCGAGCCGTAAGCGACGTACCAGACGCTACTCAAACGTTAACTCCGTCCGTTACAGTCTGAAACCGGCTCCTAACGAACAATAAACTTCACATTCCGTCCATCTGAAGTTTCCACTCAGGGTGCCACCAATGCAGTGCTGGTACTGAACGCTCCACCCGTCCCGCTCAACGAGGAGACCCGTCATGCCAGATCTGAACCGCCGCAGGTTTCTGCAGCTAGCCGGTGGTAGCGCGGCCTTCGCCGCGATGTCCAGCAGTATCGAACAAGCCGCCGCGATCCCGGCCAACCGCCGGACCGGCAGCATCGAGGACGTCGAGCACATCGTCGTCCTGATGCAGGAGAACCGTTCCTTCGACCACTACTTCGGCTCGCTGAAGGGTGTCCGCGGCTTCGGTGACCCGCGACCCGTCACGCTGCCCAGCGGCAAGTCGGTCTTCCACCAGTCGAACGGCACGAAGGACGTACTGCCGTTCCACCCGCAGGCCGACGACCTCGGCATGCAGTTCCTCCAGGGACTCGCGCACAGCTGGCCGGACGGTCACGCCGCGTTCAACAACGGCAAGTACGACCGTTGGGTGCCGGCCAAGACCGCGCCGACGATGGCGTACCTGACCCGCGAGGACATCCCGTTCCACTACGCCCTCGCCGACAAGTTCACCGTCTGCGACGCCTACCACTGCTCCTTCATCGGCGCGACCGACCCGAACCGCTACTACATGTGGACGGGCTACACGGGTAACGACGGAACCGGCGGCGGCCCGGTGCTCGGCAACGACGAGGTCGGCTACGGCTGGACAACGTACCCGGAGCGCCTGGAGGAGGCCGGCGTCTCGTGGAAGATCTACCAGGACATCGGCGACGGCCTCGACGCCGACGGCAGCTGGGGCTGGATCAACGACGCATACCGGGGCAACTACGGCGACAACTCGCTGCTGTACTTCAACAAGTATCGCAACGCCTCCCCCGGCGACCCGCTCTATGACAAGGCCCGGGTCGGGACGAACGCGAAGGCCGGCGACGGCCTGTTCGACCACCTCCGCGCGGACGTCAAGAACGGCGACCTGCCGCAGATCTCCTGGATCGCGGCACCCGAGGCGTTCACCGAGCACTCGAACTTCCCGTCGAACTACGGCGCCTGGTACATCTCGCAGGTCCTCGACGCGCTGACCTCCGACCCGGACGTGTGGAGCAAGACGGCCTTCTTCATCACCTACGACGAGAACGACGGCTTCTTCGATCACGTCGTCCCGCCGCTCCCGCCGATGTCGGCGGCGCAGGGACTGTCCACGGTGGACGTCAGCGCCGACCTGTTCCCCGGCAGCTCGCGGTACACGGCCGGTCCGTACGGTCTCGGCCCGCGCGTCCCGATGATCGTCGTGTCGCCATGGAGCACCGGCGGCTACAACTGCTCCGAGGTGCTCGACCACACCTCGATCGTCCAGTTCATGGAGCGCAGGTTCGGCGTGCACGAGCCGAACATCTCGCCCTGGCGCCGCGCCATCTGTGGCGACCTGACCGCGGCCTTCGACTTCAGCGCCGACGCGAAGCAGCCCGGCCAGCTCCCCGACACCTCGGCGTACCAGCCGCCGGACGGCGACCGTCACCCGGACTACCGGTTGACCCCGCCCGCGGTCGGCGCCATGCCCGTCCAGGAGGCCGGCTCCCGGCGGACCCGGCCGTTGCCCTACGCCCCGTACGTCGACGGCGCCACGCAAGCCGGCAAGTACCAGCTGACGTTTGCCTCTGGCAACGAAGCGGGTGCGCAGTTCCTGGTCACCTCGGCGAACCGCACCGACGCCCCGTGGACCTACACGACCGAGGCCGGCAAGTCGATCGCGGACACCTGGAACACGGTGTACTCGGCCGGCGTCACCAACCTGACCGTGCACGGCCCGAACGGATTCCTGCGCACCTTCAAGAGCAAGCCGGACACCGGACTCGAGGTGATCGCCCGGCACAACGGCAGCACGGGTGACCTCGACTTCACGCTGACCAACACCAGCGCGAAGGACGTCATCTTCACCCTGACGAACTCGTACGACGGCCGCCCGAAGCGACTCAAGGTGCTCAAGGGCCGGAGCTCGCAGTACAAGCTGAACGTGCATCACAGCAAGCAGTGGTACGACGTATCGGTGCTCGCCGACACGGACAGCGTCTTCCTGCGACGCTTCGCCGGGCACGTCGAGACCGGCGAGGCCGGAGTCAGCGACCCCGGCATCATCACCGCCTGAGCTTGAGTCCCACCCGTCCTGCCCCGGTGGATCACCGGGGCAGGACGGCTCAGCGGGTGATCAGCGGGGCCAGGTCGTGGCGGGAGCGGACCTCCAGTTTGCGCATCGCGTGGGACAGGTGGTCTTCGACGGTGCTGACCGACAGGCTCAGGGTCGCCGCGATCCGGCTGTTGCTCAGGCCTTGCGTGGCCAGGCGGGCGACTTCGAGCTCGCGCGGAGAGAGCGCGTTCCCGTAGCCGCGGCGGCCGCGTTTGGGCGAGACGGCGACCCCGGCCTCCCGCAGCACCTCCCGGCAGCGCCGCGCATCGCCACGTGCGCCCATCCCCTCGTAGTCGTTGGCGACGGACACCAACTCCTCAGGCAGACCGTCGCCGAGCAACAGCATCCCTCGCCGTTCCAGCGCCATGCATTCGTCGTAGCGCCTGCCCATGGCCCGATACTGCTCCGCAGCAGCGGCGAACAGTTCCACCGAGTTCTCGACGACAGCACGCGCCACCAGGGCCGCCGCCGACGCCACCGGCGCTTCCCGCTCGCCCACCGCCGTGGCGAACCTGGCCGCCAGCTCATGCGACTCATCCCGAGCGCCACGCCGCGAGACCAGGCAACCGATCAGATCCCCCGCCCAGGCCCAGCCGTCCTTGCGGGTCACGATCGCCAGACACTCGTCCAACGGCGCCTCGGCGTACCGATCGAGGGCAGCCGCCGCGGCGGTCCTCAGCGGCCACGGGCCGCGCACGGTTGCCGCCAGCACCGACTCGAGCAATTGCTTGCCCCCGGCAACATCTCCTTGGGCGAAGCGCAGCCGGCCGTCGACCAGGTCGAGCTCGGCACGGAGTACCGGCAGGCCGGTTGTTTCGGCGCGGGCATGCGCGAGGCGGTCGGCCAGGCCGGACCAGTTGCCGGCGGCAAAGTCCAGGCGAGCCCTGACCGCCGCGATCGCCGTTCTGGTGAAGGGATTCTCGTACTCCGCCGCGCGATCCAGCAACGCCGTACTGCGCCGGTCGTGACCCAGCCACGCCAAGGCGCTCGCGATCTCGACCCCGTTGGCCTCGTCCGTCTCCCCCAGCGCCAGCCGGAACCGCGCCTGATTGCGCCGTACTGCGAATTGCGCGTCGCCCTCCGACTGGTCGCCGATCAGCAGCAGGGCACGTTCCAGCCAGGCTCGCTGTTCGGCGATCGGTTCAGGGCCCGAGACCGGCAAGGCCAACGCCGACAGCGCCCAGGCCGCCGACTCCGGATCCGCCCCCAGCTCGCTGATCGCGGCCGCCAGCTCACGGCGGCCGGCGCAGATCTCACCCACCTGATCCTGCAGCATCAACCCGAGCACCAGCCGGAGCCGGCCGCGGATCGGGCTGGCGACGGTGGACTTCGCCAGCACCGCCCGCATCGTCGCGATCGCGTCTTGACACTGCCCGGTGGGTGAGGCGGCCCGACCGAGCTTGCCGGCCAGACGCGCGCGATCACTCCATGGCAGCGCCTCGATCTGCAGCATCTCGGTCAGTTGCCGGACGGCGACGGTATGGTCGCCCCCGGCCTGCGCATGTTCGGCAGCGAGCTCCGCGTGGATCATCCAGTCGCCGATCGATCCGCCGAGGCGCGAGTGCTCGGCGATCTGCGCATGGTCCGGCGGCTCGACCGCTGCAAGGGCGCTCGCCGCACGGCGATGCAGCCGCCGTACGTCGTCGGGCGGGATCGTCTCGTAGACCGCCCGGCGAGCGAGGGTATGGCGGAGGTCGTACAAGGCAGGCCTCGGCTCGCCGAGCAGCCCGCGGGCGAGGCCGGAGTCCATCGCCGTGGTCAGCTGCCAACCGGATACGCCGGCGACCGCGCCGAGGATCGCCTCCGACGCGGGTGCGTCGAGGACTGCGGCTGCTTGGATCACCTCGCGGCCGAAGTCCGGGAGCTGCTGGAGACGGATGGTGAGCGAGGCGCGCAAGGCCACCGGTGCCGGTTTGTCTGCCAAGGCACGGAGGAGTGCCGCGCTGTCGCTCGTGCCTTTGCCCAGGGTCTCGTCACGGAGCAGTTCCTCGACGACGAACGGCAGGCCGCCGGTGCGGTCGACCAGCTCGTCGGTCAGGGCCGGCGGCAACGATTTCACTCCGAGCAACTCAGCGGCCAACTCCTGTACCGCGGCGCGCTCCAGCGGGCGAAGTCGTACTTCGGTCGCCCGCGCGCCGGCCGGGACGCAGCCGGCCAGAGCGGTGATCTCCCCGGAGTGCTGGGTGTCCTCCTGCCGATAGGTGGCGATCAGCACGAGGTCCCGCGGGAGACGACTGGCGAGAAATCGCAACAGCTGCAGGGTTCCCGGGTCTGCCCACTGCAGATCCTCGACGACCAGAACGGTCGGTCCGGCGGCGGACAGGTGATCCACCACCGAGCTGAAGACAGCGTGACGGGTGCCAGAACGTAGTACCGGCTCCCCCAGCAGGTCCATCACCGGAGCCAGCGGGACCTGATCCTCCACCGGCCGGCACTGCCCGACCAGCCACCTCACGGGCTGCGACGCCTGCACCTCCGCCACCAACCGGCTCTTCCCGACCCCGGCTTCCCCGACCACCAGCACCAATCCCGGCGCTGCCCGCACCGCTGTCCGCAGTACGCGCAGTTCTTGTTCCCTCCCCACCAACTTCACGAGCTCACCTACCACCACAACTACAGATAGTTCTCACGTGCACACCCACAGTGTCCCCGCTTGCCCGGGCCGCCGCATCTCCATCGATGGACCCGTTCATCGGCGCATCCGGCGTTGGGCGGCCATGGTGGCGCCTCCAGTGAGGACTACCAGGAGGGTGGCCAGGGACCAGCGGCGAAGGACCTGGACCGTGCGGTCAGCGGGTTGGGGGGTGGCTGCTGTTTGGGGGGCGATGGTGATTTCGCTCGGCGTGGGCTGGATCGGACGCGGAGTGGGAGTGGGGGTTGGGGTTGGCGTCGTCGGTGGTGGGAGTAGCGGCGGTAGGACGTCGGCCACAGGAGTGGGGGTCGGGGTCGGGGTCGGCGTGGGAGTCGGAGTCGGCGTTGGGGTTGGGGTTGGGGTCGGGCGCGCCGGAGGGCGCGGGGTCGGGCTGGGCGTCGGGGTTGGAGTGGGTGTGGGAGTTGGAGTGGGTGTGGGGGTTGGCTTAGAAGGTTTGGGGGTTGGGGTGGGTGTGGGCGGCGGCGGCGGTGTAGGAGTTGGCGGGGGTGGCGGCGGAGGCGGCGCCGTGTAGAGGCAGCCGGCCGCGTCTGAGGACACGGCTGCGGGAAGGGTCGCCAGCTTGGTCGAAGAGCCGTCCAACCCAATCCGGTAGAGATGGCTTCGGGAGCCATAACCGGTGTGGATGGCATAGAGCACCCCGCCAGACATGACGACCGAGCTGTAGGAGTGATCGGGCACCCCTCGCACCGTGGCGACGACTTTCACCTTGCCCGACTGGGGATTCAGGCTGACCACCTGCGCGCGCGGACCGCGCGTCGAGATGCCGTACAGCAACCCGTCCGACGGATTCATCGCAAAGTCGTCGACCGACAGCGCGGTCAAGATCGGCGACAGGTGCACCACCTTCACCACCGACTTGTACGTCGTACTGCGCGGGTCGATGTCCATCGTGTACAACCGATGCCCGTCGCGCAGGTACAACCGCGACCCCGCCACCGCCCCGGCGGTCGGGTCGGCGACCCCACCGACACCAACCCTCACCGGACCGAGATCGGTGGCGGCGCCGCGGCGATCGACGGACACCAGGTGCGGCCGGCGACGTAACCATCCCGACCGGTCCCGCGTGGCGATCCCGTAGACCAGGTCCTGATCCCTCGAGTACCCGGCCGCGTTGATCTGGTAGTCGAGCCGCCCGAGCTCAGCACTCTTCCCCGACGGCAACTCGATCCGCGCCAGCCGCGACAACGAGCTGTACCCGGACGACCGGAACTGCAGGATCGAGCACTCGGCAGCCGCCTCCGACGAGCCCGCGACCAGTACGGTCGTCAGACAGGCAAGGACGAAGGCGGCCACGCCCGCCGACGTACGCAGTACGGGGCGCACGCCGACGGACGTGGCGAACAATGGGCGGTTCACGGGATCAACCGCCGTGACTCAGCCTGGCCAGGGCGGACACGAACGCGTCCGGGCCGACGCTCGCGCCGCCGCTGAACGGGTTCTGCAACTGGTAGATCGCGAACAGCAGCAGCCCGATCGCGCCGGACAGCATCGACACGATGATCGCGTACGAGTAGACCCCCGGCCCGCCGAACATGAACATCAGCGCCACCGACATCAGGCTGCCGACCATGATCGCGAACCAGACGACCGAGCTGACCCCACTGCCGGCCGAGTTCAGCCGTACCTGCCTTGCCTGGTAGACGTTCCAGACCTGCGAAGCCGCGGCGACGCGACTGCTCTCCTGCCGCTCGGTGGTCGTCTTCGCGCGCTCGACCGCCGTCTGCAGGTTGGACAGCAGGGTCCACCCCTCGGCGCTGATCGGCAGGCCCGCCTGCATGTCCGGCCACTCCTGCTCGGACACGACGGTCGCGTACGACCGCGTCAGCTTGGCGACCTCCGACCGGTCGGGCTCGGCGAGCGACTCACCCGCCCACTGCACCGCGACCAGCGCGTTCGCTTCCTCGTACGCCGTGTCCTGTGCCTTGTCCATCGCGTCGAACAGCGAGATCAGGACGAACGCAGCGATGACCACGTTGACCCCACCGACGACGGTGAAGACCTGGCCGGCCACCTCGTTGTTCGCCTCCCGGCCCACCCGCTGCCGGGCCCGGCGCAGGATGACCGCCAAGACAGCGGTCACCAGCATCACCCCGACGACCCAGAACACTCCGGTCAGAAAGAGATTCATGCGTCGTCCTCCCCCACAGCGGCACCGCCGGCCGGCCAGTCGTGGCTGATCGCCTCTTCGAGCAGCGCCTCGACGATCTGGCTCTCCGGTACGGTCCGGACGATCTCGCCCTTGACGAAGATCTGCCCCTTGCCGTTCCCCGACGACACCCCGAGATCGGCCTCCCGCGCCTCGCCGGGACCGTTCACCACACATCCCATCACCGCGACCCGCAGCGGCACCGGGAAGCCCTCGAACGCGGCCGTCACCTGCTCGGCGAGCTTGTAGACGTCCACCTGCGCCCGGCCGCACGACGGGCAGGAGACGATCTCCAGCCGGCGCGGCCGCAACCCGAGCGACTCCAGGATCCCGATCCCGACCTTGACCTCCTCGACCGGCGGCGCCGACAGGGAGACCCGGATCGTGTCCCCGATCCCCTGCGCCAGCAGGACACCGAAGGCGACCGACGACTTGATCGTGCCCTGGAACAGCGGCCCGGCCTCGGTCACGCCGAGGTGTAGCGGATAGTCACACCGCCGCGCCAACTCGCGGTAGGCGGCCATCATCACCAGCGGATCGTGATGTTTCACCGAGATCTTCAGATCGGTGAAACCGTGCTCCTCGAACAGCGAGCACTCCCACAGCGCCGACTCCACCAGCGCCGCCGGAGTGGCTTTCCCGTACTTCGCCAGCAGCCGCTGGTCCAGCGACCCCGCATTGACCCCGATCCGGATCGGCACCCCCGCACCCGCTGCCGCGTGGGCGATCTCCTTGACCTGGTCGTCGAACTTGCGAATGTTGCCGGGATTCACCCGTACCGCCGCACAGCCGGCGTCGATCGCGGCGAACACGTACCGCGGCTGGAAGTGGATGTCGGCAATCACCGGAATCCCCGACTTCCGGGCGATCTCCGGCAACGCGTCGGCATCGTCCTGCGACGGCACCGCCACCCGCACGATCTGGCAGCCGGCCGCCGTCAGCTCGGCGATCTGCCGCAGCGTCGCCTCGACGTCAGCCGTCGGAGTCGTCGTCATCGACTGCACGGACACCGGCGCCCCGCCACCCACCGGCACCGTGCCCACCATCATGGCCCGCGACTTGCGGCGTAGTACTGGCAGATCCGGCAGGCCCAGCTGCGTGGCGGTCATGACTGCCTCACCGCTGACGGCAGGGTGAAGTGGATCGTCTCCTGGGTGATCTCCCGCTCGACCACCTTGATCGGCCCGAACTCGCGCAACCACTCGATCACGCCTTCCACCAGCCGCGGCGGCGCCGACGCGCCGGCCGTCAGACCGACCACCTGTACTCCGTCGAGCCAATGCGCGTCGACGCCCGACGCGTCGTCGATCAGGTGCGCCGGGGTGCCGTGCTTGAGCGCGAGCTCCACCAGCCGGCGCGAGTTGGACGAGTTCGTCGAGCCGACCACGAGGACCAGATCCGACTCCTCCGCGATCGCCGCGAGCGCCTCCTGCCGGTTGGTCGTGGCGTAACAGATATCGGCCTCGGCCGGTCCCTTGAGCGCGCGGAACTTGTTGCGCAGGGCATCCAAGATGGCGGTCGTCTCGTCCACCGCCAAGGTGGTCTGGGTCAGGTACGAGACGCGGGCCGGATCGGCCACCTCCAACCGCTCGACGTCCTCGACCGTCTCGACCAGCAGTGTCTGGTCCAGCGCCTCCCCCATCGTCCCCTCGACCTCCTCGTGACCCGCGTGACCGATCAGGATCACGGTGTCCCCGCGGGCGGCGTACCGGCGTGCCTCGGCGTGCACCTTGGTGACGAGCGGGCAGGTCGCGTCGATCACGTCGAGCCCCCGACGGTCCGCCTCACTGCGGACCGCCGGGGACACTCCATGCGCCGAGAAGACGACCGTCGCACCGTCCGGCACGGCGTCCAGCTCGTCGACGAAAACAGCCCCCCGGCTCTCCAGATCCGCGACGACATGGGTGTTGTGCACGATCTGCTTGCGCACGTAGATCGGATGGCTGCGCCGGTCGAGCAGCTGCTCGACCACTTCGATTGCTCGCTCCACGCCCGCGCAGAACGAGCGTGGCGAAGCCAGCAGGATGGTGCGTGTCGTCATCGTTTCCCCCTCAGAAAGCGCAGTCAGTGATCGCGGCGCGTGGCCAGCCGGGCCAGTTGCTCCAGCTCAGCCGCGGCCGGCTCGAGTGCCCGCGCCGACGCCAGTTCTCCCAGTGCGGCGGCCAGTAACGCGTCCGCCTGCAGCTGGCTCTGCTCGCGCGCTCCGGTGGCCTCGATCAGGTCCGCCACTCGCGCCAGCTCCGCGTCGGACAGGTCGTCCTTGCGGTGGTACATCGCCGCCAGCTCGCGACCGGCCTCGGTCCCCGAGGTCAGCGCCGCGATGGCCGGTAGCGACTTCTTCCGCCGCCGCAGGTCCGAATGCACCGGCTTTCCCGTGACCTTGGGGTCCCCCCAGATCCCCAGCAGGTCGTCGACGTACTGGTACGCGAGCCCGAGATCCTCGCCGTACAGTCGCAGGTGGTCGACCTGCTCGATCCGGCCGCCGCCGAAGAGTGCGCCGAGGGCCGTCGAGCAGCCGAGCAGCGCGCCGGTCTTGAGCTGGGCCATCCGCACGCACTCCGACAGCACGACGTCGTCGCGGGTCTCGAAGTGCGAGTCGGACAGCTGCCCGTCGACCAACTCCTGAACGGCCGAGCCGAGCATCTTGGCCGCTTCGTCCCCGGCCCGGTTGCCGCTGTCGACCAGTACTTCGAACGCGAGGCTGAGCAACGCGTCGCCGGCCAGGATCGCCGGGCCGAGACCGAACACGGACCAGGCCGTGGCCCGGTGCCGCCGGGTCAGGTCGCAGTCCATCACGTCGTCGTGCAGGAGCGAGAAGTTGTGCACCAGCTCGACGGCTACCGCAGCGGGAACCGCAGCCTCCGCAGTACCGCCAACGGCCTGAGCAGCCAGCAGTACCAGCGCGGGGCGGAGGGCCTTGCCGCCGTCAGCGTGGGCTGGAGCTCCTTCCTCGTCCTCCCAGCCGAAGTGGTAGTTGGTGATCCGCTGAGTTGCCAGCGGCATACTTGCGACGGCCGCGCGAAGAGCGGGCTCGACCTGATCGCGGCTCCAGGCCAGAAGTTGCTGAGCAGACCGGCCGGCACCGGCGGTTTGACTCGCCTGTTGGAGAGTGGACATGACATGACTCCTCATCCACCGAGTTCGACGTTTTCCAGAACGCCGAGCGCGTCCGGGACGAGCACAGCCACCGAGTAGTAGGTGCTGACCAGGTAGGAGGTGATGGCCTTCTCGCTGATCCCCATGAAGCGGGCGTTCAGGCCGGGCTCGACCTCGTCCGGCAACCCGGTCTGCCGCAGGCCGATGACACCTTCGTCGTCCTGCCCTGTCCGTAGCACGAGCACCGAGGTGGTGTTGGTGCTCGTGATCGGGATCTTGTTACAGGGCAGCAGCGGTACGCCGCGCCACGCCTGCGCGCGCTTGCCTTCGACCTCGATCGTCTCGGGCAGGACGTGCCGGCGGGTGCATTCGCGGTTGAACGCCGCGATGGCGCGCGGGTGTGCGAGCAGCAGCCGCGGCTTGCGGCGCCGGGTGAGCAACTCGTCGAAGTCGTCCGGCGTCGGCGGCCCGGTGCGGGTGTAGATGCACTGCTGGAAGTCGGCGTTGTGCAGCAGGCCGAAGTCCCGGTTGTTGATCAGCTCGGACTCCTGCCGCTCCCGCAACGCCTCGATGGTCAGCCGGAGCTGCTGCTCGGTCTGGTTCATCGGGTGGTTGTAGAGGTCCGAGACCCTGTTCTGGACGCGCAGGATCGTCTGCGCGACCGACAGCTCGTACTCCCGGGGCGCCGGGTCGTAGTCGACGAACGTTCCCGGCAGGTCGTCCTCGCCGGCGTGCCCGGAGGCGACGTCGATCGCCGCCTCACCGTTCTTGTTCTGCGCCCGTTGCGGCCGTTGCCTGACCTCGTCGAGGTGCTGCCGCAGCGATTCGGAGCGCTCCACCAGGTTGTTGAAGTCGTTGCGGTGGAGCTTGAGCACCGTGCACTGGGTGAGCGCCTTCGCGGTGTACTCCCAGAGGTTCTCCGGTGGCTCGGTCAGCAGGCCCTCGCCGAGATAGTCGCCGTCGGCAACGGTACCGAGATCGGTGCCATCGCCGTACTGGCCGATGCCGACCTTGCCGACCTTGCCGTGGGCAATCAGTACGACATCGTCGACCCGGCTGCCGAACTCCGCGATCACATCGCCCGGCTCGTACTCCTGCTGGTAGAACCGGCCCGCCAGGGCGGTCAGCACGTCCTCGTCGGCGAAGTCCCGCAGCGGTGGCAGCTCGGTGAGCTCGGCCGGGATCACCCGGACGTCGGCACCGGTGGCCGAGAAGCTCAGCCGGCCGTCGCCGATCGCGAAACTCGTCCGGCGGTTGACCCGGTACGTGCCACCCTGGGTCTCCACCCAGGGCAGCATCCTGAGCAACCACCGGGGCGAGATGCCCTGCATCTGCGGCACGGTCTTGGTCGTGCTCGCCAGCTGCCTGGCGGCCTCGGTCCCCAGACTCAGCTGTGGCTTGTCCTGATCGATCGCCGTCACAATGCACCGTCCATTCTCTGCGCACCAACGAGTTGCCTGGGTTTGAGACGAGCGGCCGACGTACCCAATCCGGTGGCGCCGCCCAGGAGCCGCAGCGATTTGACCGGTTCGCCGGCTCTGGCGAGCAGGGTCGGCTCCTTGTAGCGGTCGACGCCGGCGTGCCAGACGAGGATTCCGGACATCCAGTTCTGCAGCTCCTCGGCGTACCCGAGCAGCGTTCGCTGGACCTCCTCGTCCAGGCCGAAGTCGGTGAACAGCGTCGGCAGGTCGACCGCGACCAACTGCTCGAACTGCTGCATCCGCGCCGTCATCAAGGCGTTCACCATCGCGAGCGCCCGGTCCCGATCGCAGCCCAGGAAGTTCTGCACGACCTGTACGCCGTTGTGGAACTCGCCCTCGAACTGAGTCTCCTTCTGGTACGAGAAGACATCGTTCAGCAGGCAGGCGTAGTCCGCGGCCGCGTTCTCCATCGCCCGGATCGGCCGGGACCGGTAGATCTCCGGCGGTACCGTGCGACCGTGCCCGATCCGGCACAGACTCATGGTGAGATCCGACCCGAACGTCCGCCGCCGCATCTCGATGTAGTCGACCGGGTCGGGGATCCGGTTCTGGAACATGTTGGCCAGCTCCCACAGCCAGCTGTCCGTCATCGTGTCGACGGCAGCCCTGAAGTCACGGCGCTGGTCGACCGGCATCGGCCCGGCCGTCCTGATCCACAGATCAGCCAGGCTCCGCTCCAGCGGAGTCACCGGAACCGTGGTGGCGGCGCCCTCCACGGGCATCAGCTCCGACAGCCTCTTCGTTGTCGCCTTGGCGCCGGCCAGGTCCCGGGTCCGGCCGAAGACGATCGGGTAGTAGTCATCGGCGTACGTGCCCCAGGCCAGCCAGTCCGAGGACAGGTTCAGCCCTTCCAGTGAGGCGTCGGGGTGGATTCCCGCCGCGCACAAGGGCAGATCGTTCGCCTCCAGGTAGTCGGCGTCCCAGACCGTGCCGTCGAGCAGCCCCATCTCGGCGCACCACTCCCGCAAGTGAGCTCGCGATGCGTCGAGATGGGGACTGCGCTTGGCGGTGTACGGCATATAGAAGCTCGGCAGAGGAGTCTCCCCCACCGGTTGAAAGGGGGTGAAGCTGTGGCTTCTGATCCGGTACGGCGCAGTCGCCACGAGCGAGGTGAGGATGCGCGCGGCGGCCATACCGAAACCAGTCAGCCCGATGCCTGTCGGTCCGCCGAGCGCCGCCTTGCCGCCGTTGTTCATGTAGCGGCTGGAGCGCAGGTGCCATTCGTGGCCGCCGGACTGCCAGTCCTGCAGGCCCTTCACATAGTTCAGGACGTCGAGCTGCCCCTGCGGGCCGACCAGGTTCTCGGCCAGCAGTGGCGGGATCTCGGCGACCGCGGTGTTCTCGAACTGGTGTAGCCGGGAGGTGAGGATGTCGTTGACCAGCTCGGCCGCCTCCTGCGGACTGCAGCCGAGAAAGCGCTCCACGACGAGAACGCCGTTGTTCACCTCGCCCTCGGTCTCCACCTCCCGCTGGTAGGAGAACAGGTCGTTGCGCAGATGGACCGCGTCGGAGAACGTGTCGCTGAGCACCTGCATCGCCCGGCTCCCGGCGACCTCGACCGGTACTTCGGCATTGCTGGCGTACTCGACCAGGTTGGCCGACCACGGCGCGCCGCCGACCTTGCGACGCATCTCGACGTACTCGATCGGGTTGGCGATCCGGCCGGCGCTGATGTTGGTCAGCTCCCACAGCGACTCGGCCAGCAACGCTTCCGTCGTACCGATGAATCGTTGCCGCCAGCCCGGCGACATCGACGGCACCGTGCGGTTCCACAGGTCGACCAGACCGCGCTCCACCGGGTTCTGCGGAATCTCCGTGATCGGGCCTTCGACCGGCATGAACAACGGCAGCCGGTCGAGGTACGCCTTCGCGCCGGCCAGGTCCTTGGTCTTCTTGTAGAGCTCCAGGAAATGGTCGTCGAAGTAGAAGACCCAGACGTACCAGTCCGTCACCAGGTCCAGCGCCGGACCGGTCGCGTCGGGATGGGTATAGGCACACAGCAGCGCATAGTCGTGGGAGTCGAAGTCGTGCTCGTCCCAGATCGCCTTGCCCTGCTGGGGAACGTCGATCATGTCGAACTCGTAGGCCCAGGCCTTGCTGTGCACCCGGGCTCCCTCCAGGTGCGGACTGATCCTGGCGGGGTAGGGCACATAGAAGTCGGGCAGCTCATAGGGCTGCGCCATGGTCTTAGCCTTCCCGGCCGATCTCGACGCCCTCGAGGATGCCGAGCGCGTCGGGGACCAGGACGGCCGTGGAGTAGTAGGCACTGACCAGGTAGTTGATGATCGCCTTCTCAGTGATGTTCATGAAGCGCACCGACAGCCCGGGCTCGTACTCGTCGGGCAGACCGGTCTGGTGCAGACCGACGACGCCCTGGCTGTCCTCCCCCGTGCGCATCAACAGGATCGAGCTGGTCCGGGTGTCGCTGATCCCGAGCTTGTTGGACGGGAAGATCGGTACGCCGCGCCAGGCGGGCAGCCGGTGACCGCCGACGTCGATGCTGTCGGGGTAGACCCCGGCCTTCGTGCACTCCCGGCCGAAGGCGGCGATCGCGCGCGGGTTCGCCAGGAAGAAGGCCGGCTCCTTCCAGACCAGGCTGAGCAGCTCGTCCAGGTCCCCCGGCGTCGGCGGGCCGCTGCGGGTCGGGATCCGCATGCTCAGATCCGCGTTGTGCAGCAGGCCGAAGTCGCGGTTGTTGATCATCTCGTGCTCTTGCCGCTCGCGCAGCGCCTCGATGGTCAGCCTGAGTTGCTGCTCGGTCTGGTCCATCGGGTGGTTGTAGAGGTCGGCGACGCGGGTGTGCACCCGCAGGACGGTCTGGGCGACGCTCAGCTCGTACTCCCGCGGAGTCGTCTCGTAGTCGACGTACGTACCGGGCAGCTCGGACTCGCCCTCGTGGCCGGCCGCCATCTCGATGGCCGCTTCACCGAACTCGTTCTCGGCGTGCTCGGGGCTGTTGCGGAACTGCTCGATGTGCTGGCGCAGGCTGTCGGCCTGGCCGATCAGCTCCTCGAAGGAGTCCTGCGACAGGGTGAGCAGCGTGCACGGCGTGATCGCCTTGATCGTGTATTCCCACAAGTCGTCGGACTCCAGGATCGCCTTGTAGGTGAAGTGGTCGCCGTCGGTCAGCGTCTCCAGGACCGACTCGTCGCCGTACTTGCCGACGCCGATCTTGTCGACCTTGCCGTGCGCGATCAAGCAGATCTGGTCAGCGGGCCGGCCACGCTCGACGATCACGTCGCCGGGCTGGAACTCCTGCTGCACAAAGCGATTCGCGAGCGCGGTCAGTACCTCGACGTCGTCGAAGCTGCGCAACATGCCCAGCTCGCACAGCTCCTGCGGGATCACCCGGACCTCGGCGCCCGCCGTGGTGAAGGTGACCCGCCCGTCGCCGACGGCGTAGCTGAGCCGCCGGTTCACCCGGTAGGCCCCACCCTTGGCCTCGACCCACGGCAGCAGCTTCAGCAGCCACCGCGAGGTGATGCCCTGCATCTGCGGCTCGGACTTGGTCGTCGTCGCCAGGTTCCGCGCTGCCGCGGTCCCCAGGCTCAGCTGCGCCTTGGCACTGACGTCCGACGAGGCCGGCTCGGTCAAAGTCACACTACCCACCACCATTCATTCGCGGTTCACGTTGTCGCGCCCGGTACGGGCGTAGGCCTGCGCCCATTCCGGGCAGGGGAAGTCGGGCCGGCGGGTGGACCGGCACGCGTTGGGGCACAGGTGCACAGAGCACCTGTTCAATGGATTGGTTGATCCGCTCAGCTGGATCGATCGGTCGACAGCCCGCGAGGGGCTCCGGCCGGACCACAGACTGCCGACGCCCAGTTCGCCCTGTGTCCCACCGTCTCGACCGCTACGTGACAAACGGTAACCGAGCCCTCACCAGCGGCGTCAAGATGAGCACACCTGCAAGTTTTTCCAAACCTTCCAAACCCCCGAAACAATCCCCGTAGCACCCCGAGGAATACCCGCCACGCCCCGGCCCCACCCCGCTCGCTTGCCCCGAGCAACCTCTCCCCGATGCCCCCGGCAACCTCTCGCCCCGAACGGTTATGGAATCGATACCACCAATTGTCCTGAATCAAACAAGCGCTCCACCGACCGAGCCCACCACTGGTGGGCTCGGACAGCTAGATGATCGGGGTGGCTTCCTGGGCGGTGTCTGTGGGTGGGGTGACGCCGGACTCGTGGATGGTGATGCGGGTGGTCCAGCGGGCGTCGGGGTCGGGGGCGGGGATGGAGTCGAGGAGGAGGCGGGTGTACGGGTGGGTCGGGGTGTGCATGACCTCGGTGACCGGGCCTCGTTCGACGATCTCGCCCTTGTTGATGACCATCACCTGGCCGCCGAGGTAGTAGACGGTGGACAGGTCGTGGGTGATGAAGAGCGTCGTCATGCCGTGCGCGCGCTGGAAGTCGAGCAGGATGTCGAGGAACATCTTGCGGATCTGGGCGTCGAGCATCGAGACGGGCTCGTCGGCGATCACGAAGGCCGGGCGGAGCATGTGGATGCGGGCCAGCATGATTCGTTGCCGCTGGCCGCCGGAGAGCTGGTGGGGGTACCGGCCCAGGACGCGACCGGGGTCGAGGCTGACCGCTTCGAGGGACTCCTCGATCAGCGCCAGGCCCGCCTCACGGGTCGAAGCCAGCTGGAACTTCTTCACCGCTTTCCACAGCACCCGGTCGACCCGGTAGAACGGGTTGAAGATCGAGTACGGGTCCTGGAAGACGGGCTGCACGTTGCGGCGGTACTCGTCGTACTCGGCGCGGTTGAGCTTGAAGATGTCCTTGCCGCCGTAGGTGATCGAGCCGGCCGTCGGTTTCTGCAGGCCGAGGATGTTGCGCGCGATCGTGCTCTTGCCGCTGCCGCTCTGGCCAACCAGGCTGACCACCTGTGGCGGGTGCGCGTCGAGCCGGAAGCTGGCGTCCTCGACCGCGGTCAGATAACCGTCGGGCGTCCCTCTGGCGTGGAAGCGCTGCTGTACGCCGCGCAGCTCGATCACCTTGCCGGCGCTCATGACGCCCTCCTTCCGAGTCGCGGGATCGAGTCGATCAGCTGGCGGGTGTAGTCGTGCTGGGGATCCTTGAAGACCTGGTGGACGTCGCCGACCTCGACCAGCCGGCCCTCGTACATCACCGCCACCCGGTCGTCGAGCTGGGCGTGCACCCCCATGTCGTGCGAGATCACCATCAAGGTGACGCCGAAGTCGCGCCGCAGATCGGCGAGGCTCTGCAGGATCACCCGCTGGATCGTCACGTCGAGCGCGGTGGTCGGTTCGTCGGCGATCACCAGGTCGGGTTCGAGGGCGACGCAGATCGCCATCAGCACCCGCTGCTTCATCCCGCCCGACAGCTCGTGCGGGTACATCCGGGCCACCCGCGGCTCCAGACCGACCTGGTCGAGCAACTTGGCGATCAGCTCGGAGAGCGCTTCCTTGCGCTGAGGCGCGTGTTCGAGGATGACGTCCTTGAACTGGTCCTCCACCCGCATCACCGGGTTGAGCGAACTCTGCGAGCCCTGGGGCAGATACGAGAGCGCGCTCCATCTCAGAACCCGGAGCTCCTCGCCCTGTACCTTCAGCAGATCGACCGGCGAACCGCCCTTGCGGTGGAAGATCGCCGAACCCGCCGTCACCTTGCCCGGCGGCTTGAGCAGCCGGAGCAGCGCCACCGCGAGCGTGGACTTACCGCTGCCCGACTCCCCCGCGATCCCGAGGATCTCGCCGCGGCGGACGGACAGGTTCAGATCCTGCACGGCCTTCACGTCACCTTTGTTGGTCGAGTAGACGACCTCGAGGCCGGACACCTCCAGTACGGTCTCCTCACTCACCGGCCACTCCTCTCAGCCGCGGGTTGTAGACCTCTTCGAGGCCGATGTTGATCATGTTCAGCGCCGCGAACAGCGCCGTCAGCAACACGATCGGTACGACGAACATCGGCCAGGCGCCCAGCGTCAGCGCGCCGGTGTTGATCGCGTTGAAGATGATCTGGCCAAGGTCGATCACGCCGCCGGGGCCGAGACCGATCACCTCGAGGCCGACCAGCCCGAAGATCGCGCCGAGCGCCGACGAGGCGAATCCGACGCCGATGAACGGGAGCAGGTTCGGCAGCAGCTCGGTCACGATGATCTCCATGTCGCGGGCCTTGCTGACCCGGGCCAGATCGACGTACGGGCGAGAGCGCAGGCTGAGCACCTGGGAACGGATCGTCTTGGCCGCGAACGGCCAGGAGAAGATCGAGATCATCACGCCGACCTGGAACAGAGAGACGTTCTTCGCGTACGCCGAGAGCGCGATCAGCAACGGGAAGGTCGGGATCACCAGCAGGATCCCGGTGAAGGTCGAGAGAACGTTGTCGATCCAGCCACCCTTGTAGCCGGCCACGAACGCCACGACCACCCCGACCACGGTCGAGATGACCCCGGCGATCGCCCCGATCTGCAGGGAGACCGAGAGAGCGCTCACCACCATCGCGAGCACGTCCCGGCCGAACTGATCGGTCCCGAGCACGTGGTCCCCCGACGGCACCAGCCACTTCTCGTAGGCCGCCAACTCGATCGGGTCCGTCCCGCCACCGATCGCGTGGACGATCAACGGGCTGAACAACGCCAGCAACACCATCAGGGCGAGGATCACCAAGCCGGTCGCGAGCCGGCGGCTGTTGCGGACTGTTCGCAGTACTGCGTTCAGGATTCTCATGGCGCCTATTTCCAGTACTTGACGCGGGGGTCAAGCAGCGGGAGAAGGAGATCGAGCAGGAGGACGGCGGTCAGCACGGTGAAGATCGCCATATCGGTGACGCCGAGGATCGTGTTGAAGTCGAGTTGCTGGATCGCGGTCACCAGGGTCGTACCGAGACCGGGGTAGTTGAACAGCTGCTCCACCAGCACGTTGCCGTTGAAGATGAAGCCGAGCGAGATGCCGAACGCGGTCACCTGCGGCAGGTAGCAGTTGCGCAACGCGTAGCGGGTCAGGATCCGCCAGGGCTTGAGGCCCTTCGCTTCGGCATACACCAGGTAGTCCTCGCCGAGCACCGGGACCATCAGCATCCGCGTCGACAGGATCCAGCCCATCGCGCCGATGCCGACGATCGACAACCCCGGCAACAACCCGTACTTCAGGACGCTGCCGATGAAGTCCAGCGAGATCCCCGGATTGATGTTGGAGTCGTACGCCGAGCGCGCCGGCAACCAGCCGAGGGTGTAGGCGAAGACGTAGACCAGGATCAGCGCGACGAAGAAGAACGGCACATGGGCCAGGGCGATCGACAGGTTCGTGATGATCGCCGAGCCCGCCTTGCCCCGCCGCCAGCCGGCGATGGCGCCGACGACGATGCCGATCACCCAGGACAGTACGGCCGAGATGCCGAGCAGACCGATGGTCCAGGGCAGCGCGCGCAGGATCACGTCCTGCGCCGGCGTCGGGTAGTTGATCAGCGACGGCCCGAGATCGCCGTGCAGGATCAGCTTCTCCATGTACCTCAGGTACTGGGTGAAGAGGTTGCCGTCGAGACCGAACTCGTGCTGGTACCGGGCGATGATCTCGACGCTGGCCTGCTGGTTGTAGACGTAGTTCTGCTGCAGGCTCTGGATCAGCGTCTGGATCGGGTCACCGGGCATCAGCCGGAAGAAGAAGAACGCGATCGTGAGCGCTCCCCACAACTCCACCAGATAGAGCCCGAAACGGCGGCCGGCGTACGCCGCAAGCGGATGCCGGGACAGCCAGGCGCGCACCC
This sequence comes from Streptomyces sp. SID13031, assembly GCF_010548305.1. Classification (GTDB taxonomy): domain Bacteria; phylum Actinomycetota; class Actinomycetes; order Propionibacteriales; family Kribbellaceae; genus Kribbella. Next base: position 466,945 of record NZ_JAAGLV010000001.1, on the reverse strand, counting down.
CGGACGGGGGCGCGGACACCTTGGCTTTCTCCACAGCGACCACGGGCGGCGCCTCAGCCGTCACGCCGGCCCTTTCTGCCCGGTGGCCTTGACCTTGCCGAGCACGAAGATGAAGTGCTGCCACCAGTTCAGCGGTACCTCGTACAGGTCGTCGTCGGTCGGCCAGCCGGTCCAGAACGCCGTGTTGAAGTACGACGGGTAGCCGGTCTGGATCACCGGCAGCAGCGGCAGCTTCTGGAAGTAGATCTCCAGCGCCTGGTCCAGCAGCGGTTTCGCCTCCGCCGCGGTCGGGTCCATCGCGGCCAGCTGGTGCGACAGCTCGTCGAAGGCCGCGTCCTTGAAGCGCATCTTGTTCTTGCCGGCCGCGTTCTTGCCGATCGGCTGCGCCCGGCTGCTCTCCCAGTCGGAGTACATCTGCGCGGGGTCGAACGCGAACCCGGCCCAGTTGGAGTCGATGTCGTACTCGCCGCGCTCGAACTTCTCGCCGTGCACGCTGCCGGACAGGCTGCGCAGCGTGGCCGGTACGCCGACCTTGGCCAGATCGGTCTTCAGCACGTTCGCGATCGCGTACTCACCGCCGTCGACCGGCGAGGCGGTGATGATCTCGAGGTTGACCTCTTTGCCCTTGTAGATCCGCTTGCCGGCCGAGTTCTTCGGGCAGATCTCGTCCAGCAGCTCGGTCGCCTTCTGCGGGTTGAACTCGAACTTGTACTTGTCCGCCAGCTCGTCGTTCTTCCACTTGTCGTTGGTCGGGTAGTCGGCCCACGGGTAGATCGCGGCCGGCACCTCCACCGGCCAGATGGACTTGCCGATCTTCGCCCGGTCCAGGCAGTAGTTGATCGCCCAGCGCATCTTCTCCTCGGCGATCACCCCGCGGGACGGATCGCAGTTCAGCCACATCACCCGGGGGTTCGGGTCGTGGAACTGGGTGGTCTGCAGGTTCGGGTAGCCGCCGTTGCGCAACTGCTTCGCGTGCTGCTCGTCGATCGAGCCGACGTCGAACTCGGCCCGCTCGAACGCGAGCGCGGCCTGGTCGGCCTGTTTCGACGTGCTCTGGAAGACGACGTACTGCGGTCCGACATCGAGCTTGTCCTTGGCCCAGTAGTCCGGGTTCTTCTCCCAGACGAACATCTTCTGGTTCCGGATCGCCTGCTTCAGCTTGTACGGACCGGTCCGTACCGGCGAGCTGTCCTTGTACTTGGTCGGGTCCTTCCCCTTCCAGATGTGCTCGGGAAGGATGTCGAACCCGCCGGCGATCGCGGCGATGAAGTTGTAGTGGAACCGGGGCGTCGCCTTGGTCAGCGTGATCACCGCGGTGTGCTCGTCGGGGATCTTGATCTCCTTGACGAACTCCTTCAGCTCACCACCGCCGCCGAACAGATCGGGACGGTCCTTCAGCAGCAGGACGGTGAACTTGAAGTCGTTCGCGGTCAGCGGCTGGCCGTCGTTCCACTTCGCTTTGGGATCGAAGTTGATCGTCAGCTCGGTGTGAGCGTCGTTGTACTTGTACGCCGTCGCCAGCCACGGTTTCAGCTCACCGGTGGCGAAACTCAGGTAGAACATCGCCTCGCGACAGATCTCGAAGCCCGCACCGCTGGGCGCCCCGTTCGGGATCATCCCGTTGAAGCTGTCGAACACGGTGTACTCGACCTGGCCGACGATCACGGTCTGGTCCCGCGGTACCGGGATGTTGGCCTTGCCGATCTGGATCGACTTGGTCGCGGCGGGTTTGTTGGCCGGTTTGTCGGAGTACGACCCGCCGCCGCCGGAACAGGCGGCCAGGAAGGCGGCCATCGCAGCTGCTCCCCCTCCGACCACACTTCGACGGCTGAGCTGGTGCCGGACGACCTCGGCGACGTCTTCGAACTGCGGGCGCGGCGCATCGTTCACGATGTGGTTCCCTTCGATCCGAGTCCTGACCGGACTCTCCTCACCCGGCGCATGGCCGGACCGATGTGATGGAAGCCACCTCCGTTTCACTTGCCTCACGATGGTTGTCACCGTTGGAAACGTTTCTCGGACTATAAGTAACGATGACAACGTTGGCAAGACTTTGCACCTGGCCGACAACGGACGCTCCAAACGCGCTGATCAGTCGATATATCAACCCTGACAACGAAAGCGCTGTAGCGGTTGACCCGCGGCGCACTGCGCTTTCACACGGCTCGTCACACGGTCGACCGGTCTGATCGGGGTACACCGCGGAGGGCGGTGGCGTCGCTGGGGGGCGCGACTCAGTGGGCGAAGGGGAAGCGGATGAGTACGGATGTGACGGGGACGGCAATCGATTTCGAGGCGATCAAGGCCAAGCAGCGGGCCGGGTGGGAGACCGGCGACTATCCGCGGGTCGGCAACACGCTGCAGATCATCGCCGAGCTGCTCGTCGAGGCGGCCGACGTCCGGGCTGGTCAGACGGTGCTGGATGTCGCTTGTGGGCAAGGGAATGTCGCGCTGGCCGCGGCCCGGCGGTTCGCCGACGCGACCGGGGTCGACTATGCGGTCAACCTGCTGGCGCAGGGCCGGGAGCGGGCCGCTGCCGAGCACTTGCCGGTGACCTTCCTGGAAGGCGACGCGGAGAAACTGCCGGTACCGGACGCCGCGTTCGATCTGGTGGCGAGCACTGTCGGGGTGATGTTCGCGCCGGATCATCAGCAGGCCGCGGACGAGCTCGTCCGGGTGACGAAGCCGGGCGGCAAGATCGCGCTGGCAAGCTGGACGCCGGAGGGCATGATCGGCGACCTGTTCCGCACGGTCGGCAAGTGGGCGCCGCCGCCGGCCGGAGTACAGCCGGCGACGCTGTGGGGCAACGAGGAGCACCTGTCCCGACTGTTCGGGGACCGCGTCGAGTGGGTCGGCCTGACCAAGCGCTCGTACGTGTTCAGGTACCACTCCCCGGAGCACTTCTCCGAGTGGTTCCGCCAGCACTACGGACCGATCACCCGCCTCGCGGGGACTCTGCCCGACCAGGAGCTGGTCGCGTTCGCGGCCGACCTTGCGGAAGTACCGCGTGGTCACAACCAGGCCGATGACGGCACGGTCGCGGCGCACGCGGAGTACTTGGAAGCCGTCGGCATCAGGCGCTGACTCAGAAGCTGTGGCGCGCTCGCCCAGGGGAGGCGAGTGCGCCACACTGAGGTTTCGGGAGGGGGCGGGACAGATGGCGAAGATCCGGTTGCTGGGGTCGCCGTCCATCGAGCAGGTCGGAGGGGCGACTCGCCCGCCGCGGGGGCGCAAGACGTGGGCGCTGCTCGCGTACCTCCTACTGTCTGATCGACCGCCGAGCCGCAAACGGCTGGCGGAGCTGCTGTTCGCGGACGCCGATGATCCGTTGGGCGCCTTGCGCTGGTCATTGGCCGAGCTGCGGCGAGCACTCGGCGGTGGGGATGTCATCACCGGTGATCCCCTGGTTCTCACCCTCGGTCTCGACACCACTGCGGACGTTCTGGTGGTCACCGAGGACTCGGCCGATCCGGAACCGCTGCTGGACTTCAGCGGCGAGCTGCTCGATGGGGTGGACCTCGCATCCTGCCCGGAGTACGAGTCCTGGTTGCTGGTCGAGCGGCATCGGCTCTCGGCCGCGATCGAGGGGCGGTTGCGGGAGACCGCGGTGTCGCTGGTGGCGGGAGGGCGGGCCGCCGATGCCGTCGCCTACGCGTCCAAGGCTGTCGCGCTGAACCCGCTGGAACAGGGCAACCACGAACTACTCGTCCGCAGCCTCGCGATCTCGGGGAACCGCACTGCGGCGCTCCGGCAGATCGCTGTGTGTGAAGACCTTTTGCGGCGTGAGCTCGGGCTGCAGGCATCTTCGGCTCTGCGGGAAGCGTCGGCGGTGGGCCCCGGCTCGATCGCCGGGCCGCCTCTGGGCGGCCGGGCAGCGGCGGCGAGCCAGCTCGAGGCCGGGCGGGCGGCGATCGCAGCAGGCGCGGTCGATGCCGGTCTCCAGTGCCTCAGGAGAGCGGTCTCTGAGGCAGAACACTGCCACGACGCGGTACTACGAGGTCGCGCTCTCGCGGCTCTCGGCGGCGCTCTCGTCCATGCCATCCGCGGTCACGACGAAGAGGGCGCGATCGTCTTGCACGAGGCGATCCTGATCGCCGAGCAGGCGGGCGACCGGAGTACGTCGGTGCTCGCCCATCGCGAGCTCGGGTTCGTCGAAGTACAGGCCGGGCGGCGTCAGACGGCGGGCAACTGGCTGAGGAAAGCGGAGGCGCTCGCCGAGACCGACGGGGAGCACGCGGCGATCCTCGGCGTACGGGGGATGAACTCGTCCGATCAGGGTGACTATCCGGCGGCCTTCGAGCACTTGGGCGAGTCGGTCGACACGGCCGCGCGCTGCGGGGATCGCCGGCAACAGGCGTGGTCATTGGCGCTCATGGGTCGCGCGCATCTGCTCCGCGCGGAGTACAGCCAGGCGACGACGATCGTGCGCGAGTCGCTCGACCTGATCAGGCAGGAGCGCTGGATCGCCTTCCTGCCGTTTCCGCAGGCGCTCGACGCCGAGCTCTCCCTGTACGCCGGTGACCTCGAAGCCGCCGCCGACGGATTCGAGCAGGCGTGGGTGCTCGGCTGTCAGCTCAATGACCCTTGCTGGGAAGGGATGGCGGGCCGCGGGCTCGGGCTGCTCAGCGCTGATCGCGGGGACCATGCGGGCGCGACCGAGTGGCTCACGCAAGCGGCGAGCCGGGCGGCGCGCGAGCCCGATCGCTACCAGTGGGTGCACGCCTATGTCCTCGATGCAGCCTGTACTGCGGCGTTGGCGCGCGACGACGACGAACGTGCCCGGCCATTGGTGGCGCAACTCGCCACGCTGGCGGCGCGCTGCGAGATGCGGGAACTGATGGTCCGCGCCAAGCTGCACCAGGCGCGGCTCGGCGACTCGTCGGCCACCGCTTCGGCGCGTTTGCTCGGCGCTGCGATCGACAATCCCGCACTGACCAATCTGCTTCTTCAGGGGGAATGATGAACACACTTCAGGGGATTCCTGAGGGCGATCTGACGACCGGCGCCGCTGCTGCGGACTGGACCGTGGTCGACGAGGGCTGGGGGCGGCGGGCTGCCGATTTCGCGACGTTGAGCGAGCCGTCCAACTGTCGCGAGTATGTCGCCCTGCATCATCGGCTGGGTGTCGGAGAGCGCGATCTGCTGCTCGATATCGCTTGTGGGGCCGGGCTTTCGCTTGAGCTGGCCCGAGCGCGCGGTGCTCGGTGCGCGGGGATCGATGCGTCGTCGCGGCTCGTCGCGGTGGCACGCGATCGGAACCCGGACTCCGACGTACGGGTGGGTGACATGCATGCACTGCCGTGGCCGGATGAGAACTTCGAGGTGGTGACCAGCTTCCGGGGAGTCTGGGGCACTACGCCTGCCGCTCTGGCCGAGATCCATCGGGTGCTGGTGCCGGGTGGCCGGGTCGGGTTGACGGTGTGGGGGCATCTCAAGCAGTCGCCGGGGGCGTGGGCTCTGCAGCCGTTCCGGTTGGCGTCTGACGTGAAGGTGCGGAACCAGGCGACCATGGTGTCGCTCGGGCGGCCTGGGGTCGGGGAGGAACTGCTCGGGCGGTTCGGGTTCGTGGAGGTGGAGCGGGTGGCGGTGCCGTTCGCTTGGGAGTTCGCGGATCCGGAGCTTTACGCGCGGGCGCTGGCCGCCACCGGACCGGCGTACGAGGCGATCCAGAACGTCGGTGAGGCGGAGTTTCTCGAGAGAGCGGTTGCTCACGGGCGGGAGCGCGTTCGCGAGGGGTTGCCGTTGCGGGCGGAGATCGCGGTCACCGGGTATCTGGCGCGGAAGGCGGCGTGATGAGCTTCATCGAGTGGGCGGTGCCGACGGCCGAGGCCGAGGAGGGATTCGCCGAGGACCTGGCAGAACTCGGGTTCGTGATGAACGCCTCGCGGCTGTGGGCGCATCAGCCGGCGTTGCAGCGGCAGATCTTCGGGTTGCTCGGTGAGCTGGTCCGAGAGCACGGCTTGAGCTTCCGTGAACGCGGGATCCTGGTGACGGCTTGCGTTTCCGCGCTCGGCGACTCGTACTGTTCCGTTGCCTGGGGCACCAAATTGTCCACGGTTTCCGGCGCGGAGACCGCAGCCTCCGTACTCCGAGGCGACGACACGCACCTCTCCCCCGCCGAACACGCTCTCGCCGACTGGGCCCGCAAGGTCGCCCGCGACCCCAACAACACCACGGCCACCGACGTGCGCAGTCTTCGAGCAGCCGGCTGGAGCGACCCGCAGATCTTCGGGATCACAGCATTCGTCGCACTACGGATCGCCTTCTCCACGATCAATGATGCGCTCGGATCGCGCCCGGACGCCGGATACCGCTCTCTGGCGCCGCAGCCCGTCCTAGCCGCCATCACCTACGGCCGTCCACTCGAGCCCTAGGTGCTGGCACCGCCGAGCGGTGGCTAGTCGAAGGTGGCGTCCAGGCGAAGTTCGCTGGAGCGGCCCGGCTCGCTGAGGACTGCTCGGATGACGTGGCGCTGGTCCCAGCGGCCTGATGCCCAGGCGAGTGCCTTGGCGAGGCCGTCGAAGGTGGCCGCGTGGGGTTCGCGGTTCTCGTCGACCCACCAGGAGACCTCGACGCCGTCGACGAGCAACTCCTCGTGCTCCCACCACGTGTCCGGCGCCTCCGGCACCAGCTCACGGACCAGATCCGGGACGTCGGCCGCGGTGCCCTCGCCATCAATCTTGCCTTCGGCAACTTCTTGCGCCATCGGTACGTCGAGCAGGTCGCTCAGGCCGTCCGCCGCGGCACCGGAGGCGACCACGAAGCCACCGAGATCGTTGCGCTGCAACCACATCGGCGCATCGGCGACCACGGCGTCGCCCGCGCTCATCACCTTCGTGCGCCCGCTGCCGTCCAGCACCCGGACGTCGTCCGGGGTCTCCCCCGGGTAGGCCTCGTGGATCCCGAGCTGACTCCACAGCCGCAGGATCGCGCTCTCCTCGACCTCCCGGTCAGGATCCGCGAGCCGGTCCAGCAGCAGCTCGACCCCGGCGGCGTCCAGATCGCTGACGACGCGCACGAGGCCGACCGCGGTCCGCACCTCGGGATCCAGCTGAGCAGTCCAGTCGGGCGCGCTGTCGAGGAAGCTCGCCAGGATCGGATCAGCTTCCGGATCGGCGCGACCCGCCAGCGGCTCACCGTCTTCGAGCAGAACGCGCTCTCTGATCCACCACGCCGTGTACGACGGCGCGCCGTGCGGGCGATCGTCCGGCCCGACCACGCGGACCGTCTCCACGAGAGCGCGCCGCAACTCGGGCGACGTCCCGAAGAGTCCGAGCACTCGCGGCCAAGCGTCGTCGACGATCCAGTCGAGGTCGCGGACTCCGATCAGCTCACCGACCGTTGCGCCGTAGCGCGAACCGTCGGGTGCAACGTCGTCTGCCCAGTCCTCGATCCCGTCCAGATCCACCAAGGCTTCGGGCAACTCGTCGAGGGTCACGTCCGACGCCGAGACCGTGCCGAGCGAGTTGAGTACGCCGATCGCCTCGAGCGCCTCCAGCCCGTAGCGCTCGACGATCGCCGGGGCTAGCTGGGCGACCTCTTCCTCGTCGAGTACCGCGGCGGCGTCCGAGCCGGCGATGACCAGTGAGTTCGCCGGGACGAGCTCGCCTTCGGCGTCTCGTAGTACGAGGTCGGACAACCACCACAGGCCTTCTGCCTGCGAGACGTCTGCGGCGACCACGGTCAGCACGGCATCGGCGATGACATCGGGGTCATCGGCCTCGGCGGAGTGCTCGACGGCGACTCGTACGGCGCTGTCTTCCAGCAATGCGCGGGCAGACATGGGGAGCGCTCCCAGGCGTTCCAGCGAAGGATGCACGGCCTCCGGATGCACGACCCGTACGCCGTACTCGCCGAAGATCGCGAGTACGTCCGCGGGCAACTCGTTGCCGGGCAGGAGCAAACCGCGGACGCCGCGCACCAGTCGCCCGTCGGCGAGCGGGACGGCGAGGGTGCCGAGGGACTCGCGGAGCAGCGGCTCGGTGACCATCGCGGAGAGCGCTCCATAGACGCCGTGCCACCAAGTGGGCGGTTCGGCGGCGGCAGCGGAACCGAGCTGGTCGATCAGGTCGGCGAGGTCGAGACGACGGATGCCCAGGGCATCGAGTGCCGTCCGGTCCTGGCGGGGTGAACCGATCAGCCCGCGCACGATCGGGGCGAGCACGACGTTGAACGCATCGTCGGAGCCCTCTACGACGACGGCATCACGGGGTCGGAGCAGCGTGCCGTCCTCGACCGCGCGCACGATCGGCGTACCGGGTAGTGCGGCGAGGATCGCGTCCCGGAGAGCGCGATCCAGTGCTCCCGCTGCCAACCCCGTCGGCACGAGCGGCAGGACGTTCGCGTTGTCCTCGGCACGACTACGGAGAAGTTCCGCGTACGCCGTCGCCGCCTCCTGGACCAGCCGGTCGGTCAACGGCCCGGTGGCCACGTGCCGACGGGACGGATCGAGCGGAAAGGTTGCCAACAGCAACGCCGGCAGCGAAAGCGGCTCGTCGGTGGGAGTGGGTGCATGCACGACCCCGGGCAGCTCATCGCTCGACGCCAGTTCACGCGGCAGGGCCCAGAGGATGGACCAGTACGGGCGGGCGCGTTCTTCGGTGGGGCGGTCCGCGAGTAAGCGCTCTCTGTCGCTGACGTCGAGTACACCGGACGCGCGCTGGACGAACCAGCGCGACTCGACACCGGCGAGTACGCGCGTCACGCCGTCGACGTCGATCTCGATCCGCTCCAGGCCTGGCAACGCGAGCAGCAACGCATCGCCGGCTTCGGCGAGCAACCGGCGTACCAGCTCGGCCGCCGCTTCGTCGCGAAGCGGGAGGATCACGGCGGTGTCGTAGCCCTCCGGTGGCTCGCCCTCAGCCTCGAACGGCAGGCGTAGTACGGGGACCTGGCCGTCGCGCCGGCGTACCTCCGTCGCCAGTCCCGGCGAGTGCACGCCCGCCTCGGCAACAGCCGCCGCGGTGTCCGCGCGGGAGAAGCGGACGCCACCAGAGCGCGACAGGATCACCGGCTCATCGGTCACCGCGAGCACGGCCGAGAAGCCGACGCCGAATCGCCCGACAGCGCTCTCTGAGTCGTCTCGCTTGGCCGACGCGCGAAGGGTCGCCAGCGACTCGACGCCCTCGGCGGTCAGCGGCGTACCGGTGTTCGAGACCACCAGCGTCCCGCTCCGCAGCGAGAACTGCACCCGGCCCGGCACGCCTGCCCGAGCGGCCGCATCCGCCGCGTTCTGGGCGAGCTCGACCACGACCCGATCGAGGTATCCGCCGAGCGCCAGATCCTCCTCGGCGTTGGCATCCTCCCTGAACCGAACCGGTGCCGCCGCCCACGCAGCCAGCACGCGCTCTCTGATCCCGCCAACCCCGAACTCGTCGCTCACCCGGGTGAGTATGCCGCCCGCCGAACTCACCGCTTCAGCGGGAGCCGATCGACGTGAATTCCAAGCGTCCGGTACACCGTTGAGCGGCCGGCACCCGACGCAGCACATCGCCCGCCGGCTAGCCGCGGGCGCGCGATTCGACGGCTCGGCTGAGGAAAGCGGAGCCGTCAGTACGTCGACCGCTGGTCAGCGGCGGGCATGGGATTCGACGGCTTGGCTGAGGAGTTGGAGGGCCGCGGCGACATCGGCTCGCTCGCCGGGCGTGAGGCTCGCGACGGCCTCTCCTTCGAGGGTCAGGCGGCGTGGGAAGATCTCGTCGACCGCGGCCTCGCCCGCCTCGGTGATCGCGACCAGGGCAGCCCGGCGGTCCGACGGGTTCGCCTCGCGGCGGACCATTCCGCGCTGCTCCAGCTTCGCCAGCGACTTGCTCAGCGCGGCCGGCGAGCGGCCCATCGACAGTGCCAGCCGGCGCGCGATGGTCGGCTCGCCGGCGTGCCTGAGCTGGAAGAGCACGTCGAACTCCGCGGAGCTCAACGACGCCGCCTCGAACACCGGCTCGAGCAGCAGGTCGAGCATCGCCTGCGTGTGCTTGACCAGCCCGAACAACTCGGCGGGCCCGAAGTCCAGCTCCGGCCGCGCGCGCAGCCAGCGCTCCCGGATCTCCGCATGCGGATCAGCCGCCACGACCCCACCTCATCGTTAACCAGTGAACTATTGGCAACTATACAGCCGGGTCGAGGACTGCCCGGCGGCCCGGCCGAGCGTCCCGGAAGGGCAGGGATCACCCGCCCTTCCGGGGCAGCATCACTCGAAGTCGCAGCCCGGGTTGGGCGCGTCCTCCGAGAGCGGAGCGCCGGCCGGGAGGACGTACAGAACGTCCAGAACGACGGCCTTCTTGCCGAGGTTGCGTCCGATGTGAACGTGGTTCGCGCCACTGGGTTCGGTGAAGGCGGCACCGGTCCGGTAGATGCCGTCGGTCTGGCAGGACGAGTCCGAGTGCGTCAACGTGCCCTGGGCAACGAAGGCGTAGAGGGTGCCGTCGTGGAAGTGCCAGCCCGTCTTGCCACCAGGCGCGATGGTGATCTCCCGCAGGATGTAGTCCTTGCCGCCGACCGTGTGCTGGCTGATGATCCGGCCCGTGACGCCGGCGGCGGGGGTGGCGTCCGCGACGGCGGGCACCAGGGCCAGGCCGGCCGCGGCGACGCCGGCCAGGGCGGCCCGGCGGATTCCCCGAGTTGCTCCACGCATGGGGTTGATTCCTTTCCTTGCAGGGTTTGGACACAGCTGAGACAGGACAGCCAGGTGGGCTGTGACGATTCATCGTGCCAGGTATCGTCATCGCGTGATCACCGCAGGCAGTCGCTATGTCGCTTTGGGCAGTTCCTTCGCCGCCGGCCCCGGCATCAAGCCGATCGTCGACAAGGCCGCCGGCCGCTCCGCCCGGAACTATCCGCATCTCGTCGCCGAAGCGCTCGGCCTGGAGCTGACCGACGTCACGTACAGCGGCGCGACGACGGCCAATATCCTGCGCGAACGCCAGGACGAGGCAGCCCCGCAGATCGATGCTGTCGGCCCCGATACGGCCCTCGTCACGATCACTGCCGGAGGCAACGACCTGGAGTACATCGGCACCTTCATCCGGGGCAGCCTGATGAACACCCTGGCCAAGCCGGCCACCCTGCTCGGCAAGCGCGTCGCCAACCGGATCAGGGCCCGGGTCAGCTACCTCAAGGCCCCAGCCGAGTACGACGCGGTCGCCGCCTCCCTCACCGAGATCGTCACCGCGATCCGGGATCGCGCTCCCCAGAGCCGGATCCTGCTCGTCGACTACCTGACCGTCGCCGGCCCGGGCACCCGCCCGCGTCTCGACGTACCGCTGAACGAGGAACAACTGCCGAGCGTCGTGATGATGGCCGACGGCCTGGCCAGGGCCTACGCCACAGCCGCCGAGAAGACCGGCACCGAGCTCATCGAAGCCTCGGCCGCCGGCCTGTCACACGCGGTGGGCTCAGCCGAGCCATGGACCTCAGGCTTCCACTTCGGCCCCGGCCGAGGCGTCCCGTACCACCCAACCCCAGCCGGCATGGCCGCCGTCGCCAACCTGATCATCGCGAAACTCCGCGCCCCCGCCCTTCCCAACTAGGTCTATCGACCTCCGCGCTTCAGTCAGCAGGGTGCCGCTCAGGCCGGGGCGACGCCTTCGGGGTGGATTTCTACTGCCTGGTTTAGGGGCCGGCCGCCGGGGCCCGGGGTGATGGAGATGTGGTGGACGATCTCCAGGAGGCGCTCTTCGGAGGGGACGTCGACTACCCAGTAGCCGGCCAGGACCTCTTTGGTTTCACCGAAGGGTCCGTCGGTGATGATCGGCTCGCCGTTGTCCTGCGCCTGGTAGGTCCGCATCGCGTCGGGGCCGGACAGACCGCGCGTCTCGACCAGCTCTCCGGCTTTCTGCAGGTCGTCGTCCAGTTGCTGCATGTACTTGACCATCACCCCGATGTCCTCCGGCGACCACACGTTCGGCATCTCGTCCCAGCCCTGCTTGTTCGAGTGCATCAGCAGCATGTATTTCATCGGTCCCACTCCTTCTCGTTCGTCCCCTACCGGGGTCGCTCAGCAGCAACGTCGGAGCCGATCTCGCGTTCTCGACAGGGCTCTGGTCTAGAGCAGTTTCTGACGACTGGCCTGTACTCCGAGCTGGAAGCGGGTCTGGGCTCCCAGCGTTTCTTGCAGGCGGCTGATCCGGCGGGCGATCGTCCGCTCGCTGACGCCGAACTCGCGCGCGATCGACTCGTCCGTCAGGCCGGCGCTGAGGTACGTGAGCAACCGTTTCGTCTCCAGGGACGGCGCTCCGACCGCGTCGCTCGTGTCGGTCCCGCTGGTGATCGGCACGGCCATCCGCCAGAACGCGTCGAACACGCCGACCAGGCCGGTCAGGAACGGCGAGTGGTGCACGACCATCGCCGCCGTACTCGTGATCTCGCCGGCCGTGGTCCGCGCGGAGAGCAACGCCCAGCGGTCGTCGACGATGGTCAGATTGAGCGGCACCTGCGGGAACACCCGCGCCTGCTCACCGGCGTCGACGCAGAGCTGGACCATCCGGAGCGCAGCCGGATCCTGCAGCACCCGCGTCCCGTAGATCACCTCGTAGCTCACTCCACGGCCGAGCGCGTCGAAGAGCCCGTCGACGATCTGGTGATCCGGGGACGCGAGATTGCCCACCGTCATCGCCCGCACCTGGTGCTGCACGTCAACCTGTACCTGGTTGAGCACCGCCCGCGCCGTCTCGGCCGACGGCAGCAACTCGACGTACGTCTGCTGACCGATCCCCGCCGTCCAGAGATCGGAGAGCAAGGCAGCGCTCTCCCGGGCGAGATCGGCTTCTCTCGTGTGCCGCTGGGCGAGCGCTTCCATCGCCAGATGCGGCGGCTGCGGAAGTACCTTGCCATCGGCCCGCTCCACCAGCCCGATCGCGGCCAACTCCCCCAACGGCCCTTCCAGTACTGCGATATCGCCACTCGCCGTGAGTTCCTCGACACTCAACGTACCGCGGGCCATCAGGTCGAGGTAGATCGCCTCGGCCTCGGCGGAGATGCCCAGCGCGCGGAGTTGGTGCATCCCTCCTGTGTATCAGTTCCCGGGCGTGTAGACGTACGGAGTGGTCGTAGTGATCGCGAGGAATCCGAGTCGCTGGAGGATCGGGCGACTGTCGCCCGAGGCATCGACCTGCAGGTAGCGGTAGCCGAGCTCGACCGCACGGGCGGCGCGGACGGCGACCAGCGCCTTGTAGATGCCGTTGCCCCGCCACGCTGCGAGCGTCGAGCCACCCCATAGTCCGGTGAAGTCGGTGTTCTTCTTGTAAACCGCCCAAGCGGCCGAGACCACTTCGCCACCCGCCTCCGCCACGAAGATGTCGGTGAGGCCGGTCGCCTGCCGGCTCACCAGGTCGTCGGTCAGCCAGGACCAGTCCTGAGCCCAGACAGTCGACTCCATCGCGGCGATCCGCTCGAAGTCGGCCTTCTCCTCGGTACGCCGAATCGTCACACCCTCGACGGAATCGCGACCAGCCAGCCGCTCGACGATCTCGGCACTCTCGCCGATGACGACGGTCTCCCGCTCCTCGGGCACGAACCCGGCCGCAATCAGTCGCTCAGGCAGGTCGGCCGGTAGGTCGTGTCCGCGGGTCTTCCACTCGACGGGCTGGTTCTTCGTTGCGAAGCAGTCGCGCTGGCGAGCGATCAGCGCGTCCAACTCGGCACCGTCGAGCCCCTCAAGAGAGCGGTAGCTGACGAACCCGCGCGTCAGGTATTCCACCCGGATAACGGGTCCGTCGCTGCTCGTCGGCACATCGGCCGCCTCGGCGCCGCCGCGCAGCTGATCGTCGTACGCCGCCAGCAGCACTGCGGCCCGGTCAGTATTGGTCTCTTCGCTCACCCGAGGACTGTGCCACGAGACGGAGGCCGGTAACGACCTGTTCAGTACCAGCCGAACGACGACTTCGCAGTGCCATGACCCTCCGCCGGAGAGCGCTCCACGGACGGTACCGGCGCTCGGCTTGCAGCTGGGCTCGCACTTCGTCCGCAGTACGGCGTACTTCGCCGTAACCGCTCGAGGAGTGCCGCACGTCGTCGGCGACGATCTTGACGCTCAGGATCAAACTCAACGCTTCCATCGATCCACGCTCCTGCTCGGGACGCCGCTGCCGGGGGCCTTCACAGCTAGGTCGGAGCTGATCACCGGATCTGTACATTCGAAGGAACCTCGCTTCTCATGTTTGTTGCTGACGCAATCACCTTGCACACAAGGTGATTCGAGCCGGAGTCGATTTGGCGGGCATTCATATATGACATAGAATCGAATGCATGTTCGAGTCACTTGATGTCAGTGAGTACACGGCCCGGGAGACGCTCTCCTCGGTCGGCGAACTGCACGTCCAGCGCAACTGGATCGATGTCGAGATCCTGCGCCACGGCCTGCACTTCGCCGACCTCCATCCCGGCACAGCCACTGTCTCCGACCACGAATTGGTTCCCGGCGGCGAGCAGAGCAGGGTCTACGGCGGTACCGGCTGCCCGAGTGTTGCCGAGTTCGCGGTGGCCGAGTTCGGGGTGATGATCGGCCGCAGTACCACCTCGGCGGCCAAGTACATGGGTCAGGCCCTGGCGTTGCGTCATCGCCTGCCCAGGACCTGGGCTCAGGTCTTGTCGGGGCACGCCACCGCGTGGAAGGCCTGCAACATCGCGACGGCCTGCAGGGACCTGTCCGAAGAAGCCGCCGGCATCGTCGACCGCCGCGTCGCAGACATCGTCGACACGCTGAGCCCACTGCGCCTGCACAACATCGTCAAGGCCGCCCTGTGGGAAGCAGACCCCGTCACCGCCCGCGCCCAGGCGGAGGAGAAGGCCCGCGAACGCGGAGTCTGGGCCGGCCGCACCGACGACCACGGCACCACCACCTTGTTCATCAAAGCCCCCACCTGCACCGTCATCCGCATCGAAGCCACCATCAACCAGATCGCCAACACCCTCGCCGCGCTCGGCGATACCACCTCCCTGAACGAACGCCGAGTCCGAGCCCTCGACATCATCGCCGACCCCGCCCTAGCCGCCGAACTCCTCCAAGTAGCCCGCCACCTCACCACCACCCCCTCCGCCCCCGAGCCACCCATCGACTCCGAAGCACCCACCGAGCCCGCACAACCCACCACCGCCCCCGGCACCCCTGCCCGGCCTGCGACCGCGGCTCCCGCCTCCGGCGATACCCCTGCCCGGCCTGAACCTGCGTCCCCCAAGGAACCCACGCCATCCGCTGAGCCCAAAGCGACCGCTGGACCTGCGCCGCGCACCGGCTCCTTGTCGCCTGCAACTCCCGCGACTGCCAATGAGCCCGCGCTGCCTACTGAGCCTGAGGAGCCAGCCGCCGCAATGCCCACCGCGGCCACCGCGGCCACCGCGGCCACCGACAGTCCATCCGCGGCGGCGTCTACCGACGCTCCGCCCGAGGCTGCATCTGCTCCTGGTTCTCCCGCTCCGACGGACACCCAGGCGGACTCGCACGCGGTGCGCTGGCCGTGGGACGACGACACCGACACCGACACCGACACCGACACCGACACCGACACGCAGGCAACTCCCGCCGTGCCTGACGCGTACAGCGAAACTCCCGGATCCGATGACTCCGTCGCTTCCTCAGCGGACGTGCCCGACTTCGACGCCGCGGCACGCAGGGAACTCATCGGGAAACTCGCCAACCTCAAACAGACCACACGACGGCAAAACAACGGAACGACGCTCTACCTCCACATCACCGACGAAACACTCCTCGCCGGTGAAGGCGTCGCGCGCGTCGAAGGATTCGGCCCCGTACTCGTCACCCGACTGGAAGAACTCATCGGCCACAACCACGTCACCATCCGCCCCGTCATCGACCTCCACGACAAGCTCTCCGCCGACTCCTACGAGATCCCCCAGCGCATCCGCGAACACATCAAACTCCGCTACCCAGCAGAACAATTCATCTACGGCACCGGCGAAAGCAGCCGCGCCACCGACCTCGACCACATCGAACCGTTCAGACCGGACGGCCCACCAAAACAAACAAACACCGACAACCTCATCCCGCTAAGGCGATTCAGCCACCGGGTCAAAACCCACGGCGGCTGGCAAGTACACCGCCTAACCGACGACGCCCTCGAATGGACCACCCGCCACGGCTTCAAATTCATCGTCGACCACCGCGGAACCCGCCCAGCCGACCGGCAGTGAGATGTGAGGTGTGAGATGCCAGCGGCTGAGCCGCATTCACTGCTGCTCGGTCGAGTGGACGAGGGTGCGAAGAAGGACGGTCAGCTGATCCTGCTCGGCCGGCGGCAACTGGTTGACCAGGTCGACCTCGACCTTGGTGATGTCACCGAGCGCCTGCTCCCAGATCAGCAGGCCGGCGTGGGTGAGCGTGGCGACGACCTTGCGCCGGTCGTCGCGATCGTGGTGGCGGGCGACGTACCTCTTCTTCTCGAGTGCATCCAGCCGGTTCGTCATCGCGGCCGGAGACAACCCGAGTTGAGTCGCCAGCCGGCCCGGCGTCGACTGGTACGGCGCCCCGCCCCGGCGCAGCATGTGGAGCGTCTTGAAACCCCACCATTGCAGGCCATGCTCGGCCAGTACTGCGTCCCGCCGGCGATCCAGATAGCGCCCCAGTACCTGCAACCGGGTCGCGATCCCCTCGACCCGCAGATCCATCACCGGCAACTCCCGGCTCCACAACTCCACGTGCGCATCGATCGAATCCTTCACCCGGCGAATGATTCAGCGACTGAAGCTTTGTTGTCAAACCTTTCGACATCGAAATACCCTCGCGCTCATGACTCAGATCGCGCTCTCTCCACTCATCCGGTCCGGTCTCACCCTGATGCGAGCGGGCCGCTGGAACGACGCCACCGAACTCCTCGCGGCCGCCCGGCCGGACACGCCGGACGAACGCCTCGCTCTCGCCGCCGCCCTGGCCGAGGTCGCCGTCGACCAGGATTTCGCCCAGCAAACCGACAACGCCGACCCAGCGCTCGTAGTACTAGCGGAAGCGCTCTCTGAAACGCCGGATGCCTGTACCGGTTGGGATTTCACCTTCCTCCGACTCCGGAAGGACTACGGCACCGCGCTCGTCACCGGCGCGCGAGACTCAGGTGCCGAGTTGGCTGGGCGAGCTCGCCAGCTCAGCGAGTCCGCACCCGACGAGAGCCGCTCCGGCCACGCCTGGTTCTACGCCGGCGTGATCGCTGACAACCTGCTGGACAGCCCCGCCGACGCCTTCGCCGCCTACAAGACCGCGCTCGATCTCGGCGAACACTCCGACGACGACCTCCTCATCTCCTTGGCCCTACGCCACCTCGGCGACCATGCCCACACCGCCGGCGACCTCGCCTTGGCGCGCCTCCACTGGGAGCGCTCTACCGAACTACGCCAGAAGATCGGGCATCTCCTGGGCGCCTTGGCCCAGCAGACGCTCCTCGCAATGCTGGCTCGAGACGAAGGCAACCCAGCGGCGTCGATCGCCCTCGCCACCGAGGTCAACCGGTGGTCCCACCAAGTCAACATCCCTTTCCTACAAGCCCAATCCGCCGACCTCATGACATGAAAGAATCGCCTAGGTGATCGAAGAACGCATCCAGGTATCCCCCGAAGTCGAGCTCTTCGTTGCCCACTCCCCCGGCCCGGCCGACAACACGTTGCTGGTCATCCACGGCGGACCTTGCTGGGATCACACTTACCTCCGCGAGCCTCTGATCCAACTAGCGCCCGCCCACCGCCTCGTCTTCCCAGACCTCCGCGGCTGCGGCCGCTCGACCGGTGGACTCCCGGCCGATCGCTACACCCCAGACCTCGTCATCGACGACCTCGTCGGCCTGCTTGATCACCTGGAGGTCGAGCAGGCGGACGTACTGGGCTTCTCGTACGGCGGCCTGATCGCGCAACGCCTGGCTCTGCGCACCAACCGGGTCCGCCGCTTGATCGTCGCCTCCAGCAGCATCCCGCCCGTAGCACCCGATGCCTTCGGCAACTGGCCCGAACGCACCGCCCGCCAGGCCGAGGAAACCCCCACCGACCTCGAAGGCCCAGAACGCAACCGCCACAACGCCATCACCGGTGCCCGCGCGAACGTCTGGCGCGCCGATTCCCTCCCCGACTACCTGACCCGCATCAACAAGATCCACTTCACCAACGACTGGGACGCCCCCTACCTGGCCGGCATCCTCCCGTCCCCCCGCTACCCAGACGCCCTAGAGCGCTTCACCACCAGCGCCGTGCCGATCCTCCTACTCCACGGCCGCCAAGACATGACCTTCCCAGCACATCTGGCAACCGAAGCCGCCACCCTCATCCCCACCGCCGAAGCCGTCGTCCTCGACGAGGCGGGCCACATGACCCACATCGACCAGCCAACCGCCTGGCTGAACGCAGTACGGGACTTTCTACGGTGAGCCTGCGCACGGAATGATCGGTGGATGACTAGGCGCGTGGGGTTGGAGTCAGGCTGATTCTCGGGGGACCAGGTGGGGGTCGAAGATTACTGAGGTGGGGGGGAGGGTGGGGTCTTCGATGTGGGCCAGGAGGATTCGGGCCATTTCGGCGGCCATTTCTTCTACTGGCTGGGCGACTGTGGTTAGTTGGGGGCGGGTCGAGTGGGCTGGTCCGCTGTCGTCGAAGCCGACTACTGCTACCTCGTCGGGGACGGTGCGGTGGTGGGATTGGAGGACCTTGAGGGCGCCTGCGGCCATCAGGTCGTTGGCGGCGAAGACTCCGTCGAGGTCGGGGTGGGCTGCCAGCAGCTCGGTCATCGCTTGTTCGCCGCTCTCGCGGGTGAAGTTGCCCTTGGCAACGGGGATGTAGGCCTGGCCGTGTCTTGCCATCGCGTGGCGGAAGCCGGTCAGGCGGTCTTGGGCTGCTGGTACGTCGCTGGGGCCGGCGATGGTGACGACTCGGCGGCAGCCGCGGGAGACCAGGCGGTCGGCGGCTAGTGCGGCGCCGCGTTCGTGGGCGAGGTCGACGTAGCTGATCGGGATGTCCTGGCCTGGGCGCGCAAACAGCACGGCCGGGATCCCCGCAGCGACGAACAGACCGGGCAGCGTGTCATCGGAATGGGTGGAGACGAGCAGCGCCCCATCCGCCTTGCCCTGGCGGACATAGCTCACCGCATCCGCCCGCGCGGCCTCGGAGTCAGCCAGTACCAGCGTCGGGTGCACCTTCTGCGGCAGCAGGCTCTTGATGACGCCGGACGTGATCCGACCGAAGAACGGGTCCCCCAGCACCTGCTCCGCGGAGCCGTCCGAGCCCGAGATCACCAGTGCGATCGCGCCCGCCTTGCGGGTGACGAGCGACCGGGCCACGGTGTTCGGGATGTACCCGGTCGACCGCACCGCCGCCTCGACCTTCGACTGCATCCTGGGGTCGACGGTCAGCACGCCGTTGATCACCCGCGACGCGGTGGCACGGGAGACGCCCGCCGCCTTCGCGACGTCCTCCAGGGTCGGCGGCCGATTGCTGTTCATGGCACCGGATCGTAGCTGCGTCAAGCTCTCCCCCTCGATCATTCATCCACAGGCGCGGAGTTGCGGGTACGGCGGCCCGCTGCCCACGAGCCGCCGTACCCGGGCGTTGTCAGTTGCGGTAGATGCCGAACTCGTAGAGCGAGTAGCCGAAGCCGGTACCACGCTGGGTGCCGGTCAGCCGGACGTACCGGCCAGTGCCACCGGAAGCCACGGTGTCGACGTCACCGTTGCCGTCCGTGGTACTGAAGACCGGCCGCCAGTTGTTGCCGTCGTCAGAGGCCTCGATCCGGTACTGCCGGGCGAACGCCCCCTCCCAGATCAGCTGGATCCGGTCGAACGACTGCACCGAGCCGAGATCCACCTGCACCCACTGCGGATCCGCCCAGTCGCTCGCCCACCGGGTCGTGTTGTTCCCGTCCGTCACGTTCGACGGCGGGTACGGCGCTCCGTTGCCGACCTGCTGGTACGACGAGGCCGTCGCCGGCTTGCCGCGAGCGATGTTGGCGCCCTGCTGTGGCGGCGCCACCACCCGGAAGGACTTGGTCTCGATCCCGACGTTGCCCTTGCCGTCGCGGACGTAGTCGTACAGCTTCCACACCCCGAGCCGCTCGGGCACGGTCACGGTGAACGGACCGTTCCCGCTGGACGGCGTACCGACGAGTGCGCCGGAGCCGTCGATGTACTTGCCGCCGACCCTGAACTCGTGCGTCAGCGCGTCCCCATCAGGGTCGGACACGTTGACGTTGACGGTGATCGTGCCACCGGCCGGGACGTCGGTGGTACGGCTCAGCGTCATGCTGGTGATCAGAGGAGCAGTGTTGCCGCCACCGGCGCCGCCGAAGGCCTGCCGGACGGCGTAGTACGAAGGCCGCTTCAAGCCAGCGGGTGTCAGGTTGAACCACACCGCGCCGAAGTCGTCCTCGACGCCGTAGTGGAACAAGGTGGCGCCCAGTGCGACCCCTGTGTGCCCGATGATGCAGTTCCAGGCCTGCAGGTAGCCGTCGCGCTTCTGGAGGTCAGTCGGCTCGGTCGGTACGCCGTTGACGTCGTTCGGCACCTCCCACTCACCAGCGGGTCCGGCCTCGGTCAGGATGTACGGCTTGTTGTAGCCACCGTTGATCCAGTCCTGCTTCACCTGGCACACGTTCCCGTACGAGTTGACCGCGAGCAGGTCGAGGGCGGGCGTGTACTGCTTGTAATACGGCCAGGCGCCTGTCCACGCGTCGGTCGAGGTGACCGGGTGGTTGGCGTCGATCGCGTGGATCGCCACGGTCGCCTCGTTCACGAACCGCGCGTACGCGATCCGCTGGTTCTCCAGCTCATTACCGGAGTAGCAGTTCTGCATGCCGAGCACGGACTCGTTGCCGACGTTCCACATCAGCACGCCCTGGTTGTCCTTGTACTCCGTGGTCCAGCGACGGATCTCGGCGAGCATGTTCGCCTTGTACGTCCCATCGGTCACGTAGTTGACGCAACCGCCGCTGCCAGGCCCACCACCAGGTTGGAGCCAGAAACCGGCGATCACGCGCATGCCATTGGCGGCCGCGGCGTCGAACAGCGGCTTGGAGCTGGCGTCGGTGCCCCACGTACGGACGGTGTTGACGCCGATCGCCTTCAGCCCG
The DNA here is from genome assembly GCF_010548305.1 of Streptomyces sp. SID13031. Taxonomy (GTDB): domain Bacteria; phylum Actinomycetota; class Actinomycetes; order Propionibacteriales; family Kribbellaceae; genus Kribbella. Next base: position 445,902 of record NZ_JAAGLV010000001.1, on the reverse strand, counting down.
GGCAGCCGCTGGGCGCCTTCCGTTGCCGGCGGCCCCCACGTGAGGCCCTTGACCTGCCATGGCGCGTTGTTGACGAGCAGCTGCCAGTTCCCTTGGCTGCCGGCGACACGAACGGTGCCAGTGCCTTGCGGCGGGCCGGTGTCACCGCCGGTACCGAGCACCTGGAACTCGTACAGGGACATGCCGTAGCCGTTGGCCCGCTTGACGCCGAACATCCGGACGTAGCGGCCGGTGCCGTTCACGTTGAGAGTCTCGTTGCCGCCGGGGCCGGCGACCGTGGTGTAGATCGGGGTCCAGGTCTGGCCGTTGGCGGAGACCTCGATCCGGTACTCCTTGGCGTAGGCCGCCTCCCAGCGCAGGACGACCTGCTCGACCGTGGAGGTCGCGCCGAGGTCGATCTGGAGCCACTGGTTGTCCTGCCACAGGCTGGACCATCGGGTGTTCAGGTCGCCGTCCACGGCGGCAGCGGGCGCAGTACTGGCGCCTTCCGATGACGAGGCCGTCACCGGGCGCCCTTGGGACAGCAGGGTGGCCGCTTGCGCGGGTTGAGCCAGTAGTACGACATTGCCGAGCAGCACAACGGCTGCTGCGACGGCGGCGGCGATCGCCGATCGGCCGCGATATCTGCGCCGGGCGGGCTGCAGACGGACGCGACGGGTCGCGAAGTCCATCGGGTACTCCTTCGCTGGGGTGCGAGAGCGGGGCGGGGCGGTGCGAGCAAGAAGGGCAGAGAGCGCTCTCTCGCGCTCTGATAGTTGCGGCCGTGTTACCTGCTTGTCAACGGCTCGTCACGCTCAGCCGGTTCCGGAACCAACAAGCACTTGACAGTTGAAGCGCCCCGGAACAGGCTGTTTCAGAGAGCGCTCTCCCGCGACGTCCACCGCGGGTTGCCCCGTAGTTGCAACAGCATGGCTACCGCCCCCGCGGAATCCCCCGACCAGGAGGAGATCCGTGTTCAAGAGAAGGAACAAAGCCCTGTCCGCAGGCGGCATCGCCGCCGTCATCGTCGCCTCGGCACTCGCCGTCGTGACCGGCTCCTCGGCGCAGGCCGACGAGCTCGTCACGCACCACGAGTTCCAGGTCAACTGCAACCTGCACCACCGCGCCACCAACGACCCGATCGTGTTCCCGAACATGCCGGGTGCGTCGCACGAGCACAGCTTCGTCGGCAACCCCACGACGAACGCCGCCACCACCCTCAACAGCCTCAACGCGGCCGGCCCGGGCGCGACGACCTGCCAGAACCCCGACGACCTGTCGGCGTACTGGTGGCCGACGATGTTCCGCAACAACGACCCGGTTCCGCAGACCTGGCGCCAGACCATCTACTACAAGTCGGGCATCCTGCGGTACCAGGACGTCCGTCCGTTCCCGGCCGGCATCAAGTTCGTGGTCGGCAGCCCGAGCGCGACGCTCGACCAGTTCCGCACCGCCCCCGGCGCGGTCGAGGGCTTCGAGTGCGGGGACATCTCCAAGAGCTGGGACATCCCGGCGTACTGCACGCCTGGCACCCAGGTCAACGTCCGCTACCAGGCCCCGAGCTGCTGGGACGGCGTGAACCTGGACTCCCCCGACCACAAGAGCCACATGGCCTACCCGGTCAACTACGTCTGCCCGGGTGACCACCCCGTCGCCGTACCGATGCTCGAGTTCAAGATCTCGTTCGAGGCCAGTGGTGACATGGCGGGGACCAGGTTCGCCAGCGGTCGTGGCTACACCTGGCACTACGACTTCTTCAACGCGTGGGACCCGCCCACACTGGCTGCCCTGGTGAGCCACTGCATCAACGGTGGCCTGCAGTGCAACGGCAAGGGCTTCGACCTCTACAAGCCCAACCGCGGTCAGATCCTGGGCGACAACTACCGCCTCCCTGGCCGACCGACCATTCCAACCATCTAACCGAAGAACCCCCTGCGGTGCTGGAACCGGGGAAAGGGACCAGCACCGCAGGGACTTGCCGCTATGAGGAGAAGGCGGCGTCGAAGGATGCGGTCGGCGGGTCGAAGGCTAGGGACTTGATGAACTGGAGAGCTTCGGGGGCGCCGACCAGGCGGTCCATGCCGGCGTCTTCCCATTCGACCGAGATCGGGCCGGTGTAGCCGATCGTGTTGAGCATTCGGAAGCATGCTTCCCAGGGGACGTCACCGTGGCCGGTGGAGACGAAGTCCCAGCCGCGGCGCGGGTCGCCCCAGGCCAGGTGGGAGCCCATCCGGCCGTTGCGGCCGTTGCCGACCTGGCGTTTCGCGTCCTTGCAGTCGACGTGGTAGATCCGGTCCTTGAAGTCCCACAGGAAGCCGACCGGGTCGAGGTCCTGCCAGACGAAGTGGCTCGGGTCCCAGTTCAGCCCGAACGCCGCGCGGTGCCCGATCGCCTCCAGCGTCGCCGTCGTCGACCAGTAGTCGTAGGCGATCTCCGACGGGTGCACCTCGTGCGCGAACCGCACGCCCACCTCGTCGAAGACGTCCAGGATCGGGTTCCACCGGTCCGCGAAGTCCCGGTACCCGGCGTCGACCATCGACTGCGGTACCGGCGGGAACATGGCGACGGTCTTCCAGATCGACGATCCGGTGAAGCCGACCACCACGTCGACGCCCAGCCGGCGAGCGGCGCGCGCGGTGGTGGCCATCTCCTCGGCCGCCCGCTGCCGCACGCCCTCGGGGTCACCGTCGCCCCAGATGTGCGCGGGCAGGATCGCCTGGTGCCGCTGGTCGATCGGGTCGTCGCAGATCGCCTGGCCGAGCAGGTGGTTGGAGATCGTCCAGACCTTCAGGTTGTACTTCTCCAGGATGTCCAGCCGGTTGCGGACGTACCCGTCGTCCTCCGCGGCCTTGCGGACGTCGAGGTGATCACCCCAGCAGGCGATCTCGAGTCCTTCGTAGCCCCAGTCGGACGCGAGCCGGGCCACCTCCTCGAACGGCAGATCGGCCCACTGGCCGGTGAACAAGGTGATCGGTCGTGCCATCTCCATCTACTCCTTTTCCAGAGAACAAAGGGGTGTCCCACGGCGCCGTGGCCGGAGCGCTGGTCACGGCGCCGGGGACCGGGACCGGACTGGCCGGTCCCCCGTCGACCGCGCGAAACCGCTCTCTCGTTTCCCGGGGCGGGGCCGAACCACCTCGGGTCACGACAGCTCCTGTCCGCCTCTCCGCGTCGGACAGGGTGCGGTCTCGCACGGCGACGATCATCGGGTCAGATCCTCGCTCTGAGGTCCTGGCCCACAGCTGTGAGCAGCGTCCGCGCCGGTACGTCGGTGACCTTGGCCGCCTCGGCCAGGTACACGTCCATCGCGGTACGTGCCGCCGCCAGACGACCCTTGCCGTGCTCGCGCTCGGCCGCGCGGAGCTGCACCTTCATCACCACGGTGGGATCCAGAGGCAGCGTCCGGACGTCCCGGTAGCGCTTGACCACCTCGATGGCCTCGGCGTACGTCGCGATGACGGTGAACGGCACCTTCGTCACCGAGGTGTTGCCGGCCTTGTCCGATGCCCGGGCGATCACCTCGTGCGCACCCAGACCGAGCACCATGCCATCGAGTTTGCCGGTCGCCGGGAAGGCTTTCCCGTCGATGGTGAGCGTGACGCCGGCCAGTCCGGAGAGCGCGTCCGTAGCAGTCGCCGCGACCGTTGCCAGACTCGCCACCCCGAGGTCACCACCGGCTGTCAGACCGGTCACCGTGGCGGCCGGTGCGGTCTTGTCGATCTTGACCGTCGCCGACTTCACCTCGGACACATTGCCCGCGGTGTCGCTGGCCCGCACCTGGACGGTGTGGGTGCCATCCGCCGTGAGGCTGACCGCGTGGGTGTACTCGGCCCAGTCGCCGCCATCGACCTTCTGCTCGATGTACAGCTGACCCGGCTGGTTGTCGGTCGCCATCGCCGTCGCGACGACCGCGTCGTTCCACCAGCCGTTCGTGCCGGAGGGCGCCGATGGGTTGACCGACAGGTTCACCTGCGGCGCCACCGTGTCCTTGATCAGCTTGAAGTAGTCGAACTTCGCCGTCTTCGACGCGACCTGGTCGACACCGAAGGCATAGATCCCGAAGCTCGCCGAGCTCAACGCGGTGTTGGTGACGGCCGGTAGCGCCGTCCACGCCAACCCGTCCGCGCTGTACGAGCCCGTGTACGTCGTACCGGTCTTCGCAAGTCGCAGGTACCAGACACCTTGGGTGGGTGCCGGCGATGCGTTCGGCTGAGGATCGAGGACCACGTTGTTGACCTCGCTGCGCAGCTCGATCCCTCGGGTCACCGTGCCGCCGGAGGCGTTCGTGGTGATGAAGTCGAGCTTCACGTAGTTCGCGTCGTCGCCGTAGACCATCAGACCGCCCTGCTGGTACGCCTCGTTGAACGCAGACCCGTCCACCTTGGTCTCGATCGTCCAGTCACCGTCGGGAGCCGGCTGCAGCAGCAGGTTCTTCGGGTTCGTGGCCGTGCCCTGGTAGATGTCGCCCTTGCTCGTGTCGATCTCGAGGCCACCACCGGTCACCCGGTACGCCGCGGCGTCCGGCCGCACGCTCGCCGACCAGCGGCAGGCGTCCAGCGAAGTACCGTCGAACTGGTCGTCCGGGGTGGGTGCCTCGGCGGTGTCGTCCGGCGTGATGGTGAAGTAGTCGAACTGCGCCGTGATCGGCAGCGCCTCGGTGCGGTTGGCCAGCCCGAACAGCCCGATCTTCGGGTTGCTGATCCCGGCCAGCTGCTTGGTCTCCGACATCTCCACGAACGTCGCGCCGTCAGCGCTGTACGACGCCCGCAGGTTCTGGCCGTTGCTGGTGAAGCGGACCCAGACGGTGTCCGGGTACGCCGCGCCCAGGTTGGCCGTGTTGGACGCAGCCACCTCGTTCGGCGTACCGGCCTCTTCGCGGATGAACTGGAAGATCCGGTCGTTGGCCGAGGCGGCACCCGTCGAGCGCCCCTGGATCACCATCTTCGCGTAGTTGTCGTCGTCTCCGTAGACGATCAACCCAGCCTGCTGATACGCCAGCCGAGCTGGCAACGTCAGCTTCGCCGTCGCCTGCCATGCCCCGGCCGGGAGCGGCTGGAGCACGATGTTCGGCGTACCGGTGTTGCCCGTGCCGTAGATGTCGGTCGCCGTCAACGGCAGCGTGAGGTTGCCGTTGCTGACGGCAAGCTCCTGGTTGCCTCTGACAATCGAGTTCCAGCGGCCGGTGTCGAGAGTCGTGCCCTCGAAGCCGTCCGAGCGACCAGTCAGGCAGGTCGGCGGAGCTGACGCATCCACCTTCACCTGCACATGCGACGTACCGGCTGCACCCTTCGCGTCCGTCACTGTGACGGTCGCGTCGTGAGTGCCGGCGGTCGTGTAGGTGTGGCTGACCGTGGCGCCGGTGGCGGTGGCGCCGTCACCGAAGCTCCACTCGTAGGACAGCGGCAGATCGCCTTCGGGGTCGGTCGCCGTCGCGGTGAAGTCGACCTTCAACGGCGCCTTGCCCTGCAGCGGTGTCGCGGTGATCGCCACGTTCGGGCGCTGGTTCTCCGTCACGCCCTTGCCGATGAACTTCACCCAGTTGACATTGAGCTGCCCGGTCGTCTTGACGAAGTACAGCGGTCCGCTGGTCAGCGAAGCGCCGGACACGTCCGCGGTGAAGTTGCCGTAGGTCTGCCAAGCACCTGTCGGCGTGACGTTGATGGTGGCAACGATCGGTCCGTCGGTCGGCGAACCTTGGCGCACCTGCACCGTCGCACCCGTCTCAGGCGAGGCGGCGCGCAACTGGAGCTGGTTGATCCCGGTCAGGTTCGTCGGCTTCCAGCCCCACCAGTCGCCGTCTTCGATGAACCCGATGTTCTTGCCACCACCGGCGACGTCACCGGTGTCCTCGACCTGTACGCCGGGCGTCGCGCCCGGGCCGCCGGTCTCGTTGAAGTACTCCGCCTCGCGCGTCTTCGGCTGGAGCTGGACCACCTTCTGCGTGGTGATCCGGCCCGAGCCCGGGGCGCCCTTGTCGGTGTAGGTGACCGTCACGATGCCGAAGATGTTCGCGCCGACGTGGCCGTCGTCACCCGGCAACGGGAAGGTCCCGGTGCAGCCGTGGTACTGCTCGTACGGGTGCGCGTGCTCGTCATGGCCGAGCGCGGGCTGCGTGATCACGTCGTTGCAGTCGACCGTGCCGTCCTCGGGGTCGGTGACGGTGACCTTGTACTTGATCGTGTCGCCGAAGTCGAAGAACCCACCGTCGGCCGGGCCTTCCACGGTGATCGTCGGCGCGGTGTTGCCGGCGGTGATCGTCTTGTTGGAGACCGCCGTCCGGCCATCGCTGTCCGTCACGGTCAACCGGGCGCTGAACACCCCGGCGGCCGTGTAGGTGTACGAGGGCTTGGCCTCGGTACTGTCCGTCGTCCCGTTGCCGTCGAAGTCCCAGGCGAAGGTGACCTGCTGACCATCCGGATCACGCGAGCCGGTCGAGTCGAAGGCGACCGTCAGTGGTACCGGCCCGGATGTCTTGTCCGTCGTGAACTGGGCCAGCGGCGCCCGATTCCCTTGTACGTAGTCGATCCGGTAGATCCCCGAGTCGGCGTTGTTGCCACCGAACCCGCTTCCCCACTCGATCACGTAAAGCGCGCCGTCCGGTCCGAACTGCAGCGCGTGCGGGCGGATGAAGTTCAGCTTCTGCAGCATCCGCGAGACGTCCGCGACGCCGGCCCGGTCGTCCTTCAGCTGGACCGAGAACAGCCGGCTGTCGTTCCAGTCGGCGAACACGGCCTTGCCGTCGAAGTACTTGGGCCACTTGCGATCCGAGTCGCTGTCCGGGTCGAACTTGTACGCGCCACTGGTCATCGGCGCACCGCTGCCACCGATCTCGGGCACACCGCTCGTCGACTTGCCCATCCACAGCGTGGCCGGAATCGCCGCCGGCAACTGGTTGATACCGGTGTTGTTCGGCGAGCTGTTGACCGGTGCCGCGCAGTTGAAGGTCGCCCCGGAAGTACTGGTGGCGAAGTCGAAGTCGTTGTACGGCGTGTTGTTGCCGACGCAGTACGGCCAGCCGTAGAAGCCGGGCTTGTCGAGGATGTTCCACTCGACCCGGCCGTCCGGGCCGCGGGTCGGCGAGACCTGGCCGGCATCCGGACCGTAGTCGGCGACGAACAGGTGGTTGGTGGTCGGGTCGATGCCGATCCGGAACGGGTTCCGGAAACCCATCGCGAAGATCTCCGGCCGCGTCTTCGCCGTTCCGGCCGGGAACATGTTGCCCGCGGGGACCGTGTACGTGCCGTCGGCCTCGGGGTGGATCTTCAGCACCTTGCCGTTCAGGTTGTTGCTGTTGGCAGCGCTGCGCTGGGAGTCCCAGGCGGCGCGGCCGGCGCGCTCGTCCAGCGGCGAGTAGCCGTCGGAGTCGAACGGGTTGCTGTTGTCACCAGTGGCGACATAAAGGTTGCCGTCGCCATCGAACTCGAGTGCTCCACCCGCATGGCAACACTCATTGCGTTGAGTGTCTATCTGGAGTACCTGTATGGCACTCGCCATGTCGAGCGTGTCCCCGGTGACCTTGTAGCGCGAGACCTGGTCGAAGGACCCACTGCCGGCCGGTGAGTTGTACAGATAGATGAAGCCGTTCTGGTCGAAGGCCGGGTCGAGTGCGATGCCGAGCAGCCCGAACTCCTGACCGGTATAGACGCTGAGGGTGCCGGCGGTCACCACCGTGCCGTCAGTCTTGATGATCTTCACCGCGCCGTTGCGGTCGATGTAGAAGACCCGGCCGTCCTTGGCGATCGACAGCTCCATCGGGTTCGCGGTGTCGTCGTCCAGCGTGACCTTCTCGTAGCTCTCGCTCAGCGACGCGCCACAGTCGGCCGGCTCGACGCCCGCCGCGGTCTTGATCCCGCCGAGCAGCTCCTTGCGGAAGATCGGGTCGGCGTACGACTCGATCGTGTGCCCCATCCCGGTGTACCAGGAGCGGCCGCCGTCATAGTCCTGGCACCACACGATCGGGTGCTCGGCGCCCATGTTGCCGCCGGTGTACGACGTCTCGTCGAGCGACGCGAGCACGTGCACAGCGCCACGCGGGTTGGTCCGGTAGTTGTACCACTCGTCCGTCCGCGGCCAGAGGGTCGGCGCGTCGGCGGTCGACGGGTGCGCGTGGTCCTCCACCTTCACCGTCGCGTTCGGCGTACCGGCCGGGTGGCTGTCGAAGTAGCTGCCGACGAGCTTGCCGTACCAGGGCCAGTCGTACTCCGTGTCCGACGCCGCGTGCACGCCGGCATAGCCACCGCCGTTGCGGATGTACCGCTCGAAGGCGGCCTGCTGGTCCGCGTTGAGAACGTCACCCGTCGTGGACAGCCAGATGACGACCTCGTACTTCGCCAGCTCGGTGTCGTTGAACATCGCCGCGTCCTCGGTCGCGGTGACGGTGAAGTTGTTCTCGGTGGCAAGCTCCTTGATCGCCTGGATCCCGGCCGGGATCGAGTCGTGCCGGAAGCCGGCCGTCTTGCTGAAGATCAACGCGTTGAAGGTGTCGTCGCCGTGCCCCGGATGGGCCTGGGCGGTGGTCGCCGACAACGGGATCGCCAGCGCGGCGATCAGGGCTAGCATTAGTGTCCCGAGCCTGCGTAGCTGGATCATGGGGGTGCTCCTCATGGGTCGGATAAGGTGCGCGCTCCATACGAGTTCCAGGGCGGGTCCCTGGATTTTTCGGCCCTGGTACTGCGAAGTTCAGCTACTGCTGGCGGACGCCGAGCAGATGGTCCATCGCGAGCTGGTCGAGCCGCTCGAACCCGAGGCCACGCTGAGCCAGCGCGTCGGGGTCATACGTTGCCTTGCGCAACTCGTCGAGCGTCTCGCCGGCGCCGAGCGTCGGCTGGGCGAGCTCGGCAATGCGGGCTGCCGCGACGGCTTCCTGTACTTCGGGGTCGGCGCGGAACGCCTGCACCTTCTCCCGCAGGATCAGGTAGTTGCGCATACAGCCGCGCGCGGTCTCCCAGACACCTTCGAGGTCCTCGGTGCGCGGCGGCTTGTAGTCGAAGTGCACGTAGCCGTCGTACCCCGGGCCGCCGGACGACCCCTGCAGCACATCGACCGTCCAGAACGCCTCGCGCAGGTTGCCGGCGCCGAAACGCAGGTCCTGGTCGAACCGCGGACCGTGCTGTCCGTTGAGGTCGATGTGGTAGAGCTTGCCGTGCCAGAGCGCCTGCGCGATGCCGTGCGCGTAGTTGAGCCCGGCCATCTGCTCGTGCCCCACCTCGGGGTTGATGCCGACCAGCTCGGGGTGCTCGAGATCGTTGATGAAGGCAATCGCATGCCCGATACTCGGCAGCAGGATGTCGCCGCGCGGCTCGTTCGGCTTCGGCTCGATCGCGAACCGCATGTCGTAGCCCTGCTCCTGGACGTACGTCGTCAGCAGGTCCATCGACTCCTTGTACCGGTCGAGGGCAGCATGCACATCCTTGGAGCCGCCCGACTCGGCGCCTTCGCGGCCACCCCACAGCACGTAGGTCTTCGCGCCCAGCTCGGCCGCGAGGTCCACGTTGCGGAGCACCTTGGCCAGCGCGTACCGGCGTACGTCGCGGTCGTTGGCGGTGAGTCCGCCGTCCTTGAAGACCGGGTGGCTGAACAGGTTCGTGGTCGCCATCTCGACGACCATGTCGTTGTCGGCCAGTGCCTTGCCGAAGCGCTCGAGCACCTGCTGACGGGTGCTGTCGTCGGGCACCAGGTCGTCGTCGTGGAAGGACACGGCGGCCGCGCCCAGCTCGGCGAGCTTCTCGACCGCGAGTACCGGGTCGAGCGGCGCGCGGACGGCGGTACCGAAGACGTCGACGCCTTCCCAGCCGACGGTCCAGAGCCCGAAGGAGAACTTGTCGTCCTTGGTCGGGGTATATGAGGTCATGAGGGGATCTCCTGCCATTGTCGGGAGGCCGAGCTGTCCTCGACCGCGGCCAGCACGCGCTGGACCTGCAGGCCGTCCGCGAACGAGGGCGCGGGGTCCGTGCCGTCGGCGATCGCGGTGATCAGATCGACCACTTGGTGGGTGAAGCCGTGCTCGTAGCCGAGCAGGTGACCCGGCGGCCACCAGGCCGCGACGTACGGGTGCACGGCCTCGGTGACGAGGATCCGGCGGAAGCCGGCCGTCTCGGCCGGCTCGGTCGCGTCGTAGAAGTGCAGTTCGTTCAGGTCCTCGAAGTCGAAGGCCAGACTGCCTTTGCTGCCGTTGATCTCGAGCCGGATCGCGTTCTTGCGACCGGTCGCGAACCTGGTCGCCTCGAAGACGCCGAGCGCGCCTTCCTTGAAGCGGGCCAGGAAGATGGCGGCGTCGTCGACCGTGACCGGACCGCGCTCGGTGCCTGCGCTCCCGGCCAGGCCGGCATGTTCTTGAGCGACCGGCCGTTCCTTGACGAAGGTCTCCAGCTGCCCGCTCACCTCGGTGATCCGGTCGCCGGTGATGTACTGCGTCAGGTCGACGATGTGCGCGCCGATGTCACCGAGCGCGCCCGAACCGGCCTTCTCCTTGTCGAGCCGCCACGACAGCGGCGCCTCGGGGTCGGCGATCCAGTCCTGCAGGTACTGCGCCCGGACGTGCCGGATGATGCCGATCTTGCCCTCGGCAACCAATTGCCGGGCCAGCCCGATGGCCGGCACGCGGCGGTAGGTGAACCCGACCATCGACCTGATCCCGTTGGCCGCCGCCACGGCCGCCGCGGCAGCCATCTGCTCGGCCTCCGCGACGGTGTTGGCCAGCGGCTTCTCACAGAGCACGTGCTTGCCCGCCTGCAGCGCGGCGATCGCGATCTCGGCGTGGCTGTCCCCCGGCGTACAGATGTCGATCAGCTGTACGTCGTCGCGGGTGAGCAGTTTGCGCCAGTCGGTCTCCGTCTGGCTCCAGCCGAGTTTGGCCGCAGCCTTGGTGACGGCTTCCGCGTTCCGGCCACAGACGACGGTCATGTCCGGCTGCAGTGGCAGGTCGAAGAAGCGCGGCGCGCTGCGCCAAGCCTGTGAGTGGGCGGCACCCATGAAGGCGTAACCGACCAGGCCGATGCCCAGGTTCGTCATTCTCGGTGTACTCCTGTCAGCTTTCGCTCTGTCAGCTTTCAAAGGCGGTCGGCAGGTACTGGTCGACGTTGTCCTTGGTGACGACCGGGGCGTACAGCTGGATCGTGCGCGGCACCTCGACCTCCACCAGGTCGCCGAGGGCCTTCTTCTGGACCAGCAGCCGGGCCAGCCGGACGCCGTCCGCACCCTGGGTGGACGGGTAGATGACAGTGGCCTTCACCAGCGTGTTGTCGGCCTTGATCTCGCGCATCACGTTCGCCGAACCGGCGCCACCGACGACGAAGAACTCCTTGCGGCCGGAGTTCTTGATCGCGGCCATCACGCCGACCCCCTGGTCGTCGTCGTGGTTCCAGATCGCGTCGATCTTCGGTGCCGCCTGCAACAGGTTGGCGGCTGCCTTCTCCCCGGACTCGACGGTGAACTCGGCCGCGACGCGGTTGCTCACCTTCACCCCACAGTCGGCCAGCGCCTCCTTGAAGCCGGTACTGCGCGCCTGGGTGAGCGGCAGCGAGTCGATGCCGGCGATCTCGGCGACGACGGCGTCCTTCTTGCCCTTGAGCTGCTGGCAGATATAGGTGCCGGCCGAGACGCCCATCCCCTTGTTGTCGCCGAGCACGGTGGTCCGGGCCGCGAAGGTGCTGCCGAACTCGCGGTCCACGTTCACCACGGTGATCCCGGCCTGCATCGCCTTGGTCGCCACCGCGGTCAGCGCGGCGCCGTCGAACGGCAGCAGCACGATCGCGTCGACCTTGTCGTTGATGAAGGTCTCGACCTGGCTGATCTGCAGGTTCACATCGTTGGTGCCTTCAGCAACGACCAGTTCGACGTCGGAATACTTCTTCGCCTCGGCCTGGGTGGCCTTGGTGATCGCACCCATCCAGCCGTGGTCGGCGGCCGGTGCGGAGAAGCCGATCTTGACCTTCTTGCCGGGCTCGTCGTTGCCCTTGGCGGCGACCTGCTGGGTGCCGGTGTCCGTGGTCTTCTCGGCCTCGGGGGTGTTGCCGGTGCAGGCGACCAACGCCATCGCGCTGAGCCCGACCAGACCGGTGGTGAGCAGTAGTCGGGCGGAACGTACAGACATCTTGTCCTCCAAAAGATGGTGCTTCAACAGGGGTTGTGGTGCTGACAGTTAGGGCGCGGTGGCGCGGGCGGCCAGGCGTTGCTGGAGGAGGACGGCGATCACGATGATCAGGCCCTTCGCCACCGACTGGGCGGAGATGCTCAGGTTGTTCAGGGTGAAGACGTTGTTCAGGGTGGTGAAGATCAGTACGCCGAACACGGTGCCGACGATCGTGCCGCGGCCACCGGACAGCAGCGTGCCGCCGATCACCACCGCCGCGATCGCGTCGAGTTCGTAGAGCTGACCATGGGTGGCGCTACCGGTCGTTGTCCGGGCCATCAGCATCACCGCGGCGATGCCACAGCACAGCCCGCCCAGGACGTACAGGGCGACGGTGTGCCGCTGGACCTTGATCCCGGCCAGCCGGGCCGCCTCGGCGTTGCCGCCGACCGCGAAGGTGCGACGGCCGAAGGTGGTCCGGTTGAGCAGCACCCAGCCGGCCGCGGCGACCAGCACGAACATCCAGACCAGCACCGGGACGCCGATCAGCGAACCGCCGAAGAAGTCGACGAACGAGTTCACGCTGATGATCTGGGTCTTGCGGTCGGACAGGATCTCGGCCAGCCCGCGCGCTCCGGCGAGCATCGCGAGGGTGGCTATGAACGGAACTATCTTGCCGTAGGCGACCAGTAACCCGTTGACCAGGCCACACGCCGCGCCGACCAGGAGGGCGGTGGTGACCATGAAGATCCAGTGGAAATCGGCGGCCATCTGCTGGGTCGCCAGTGTGGTGGCCCAGACGCTCGACAGTGCGACCAGCGCGCCGACGGACAGGTCGATGCCGCCACCGGTGATCACGAACGTCATCCCGATGCTGACCACGCCGATCACCGCGGCCAGCCGCAGGATCGTGAGCAGGTTGGCGGTACTCGCGAACCGGTCCCCCGCGGTCGCGACGCCGACGATGCAGAGCAGTACCAGCGCGATCACCAGCCCGACGTTGCGCCCGGCCCCGCTCTTGAGCAGGTTGCCGATCGTAGTACCGGCCGCTGCCGCTGCCCGGCCGTTGCGCGGCGCCGTCGGATCGACCTCGACCATCGCCTGAGTTATTGCGGGCTGGACCGGGTCGTCCTGCAAGGTTCCCTCCGGTCGTGCGACTTCCTCACTCATCACACGGCACTTCCTTCCATCACCAGATCGAGAACCTGGTGTTCGTCGATGTCCTGCGCGGGGCCCGTGTGCACGGCCCGCCCCTCCCGCATCACCACGACCCGGTCGGCCAGACCGAGCACTTCCTCGACCTCGCTGGAGACCAGCACGATCGCGACCCCGTTGGCGGCCAGTTTGCGAACGAGCGCGTAGATCTCGGAGCGCGCTCCCACGTCCACACCCCGGGTCGGCTCGTCCAGCAGCAGTACCCGGCAGTCCCTCATCAGCCAGCGGGCCAGGACGACCTTCTGCTGGTTGCCGCCCGACAGGTTGCGGACGGGATGGTCCACTCCGGCCGGACGAACGTCCAGCGCCTTGGTCAACTCCTCGGCGGCCTGCCGTTCGGCGTGGCTGTTGAGGAATCCGGCGCTGGCGAAGCGGCCCAGGCTCGACACGGTGATGTTCTTGAACACGGCCTCGTCCAGCAGCAGCGCCTGACTCTTGCGCTCCTCCGGCGCCAGGCCGACACCCGCCTTGACGGCTTGCTGGACCTGACCGGCCCTCAGTACCTTGCCGTCCACCCGGACAACCCCGGTCGCCGCCTTGCGCGCGCCGTACACGGTCTCCAGTACTTCGGAGCGGCCCGACCCGACGAGCCCGGCGAGGCCGAGGATCTCGCCGGCGCGGACCGAGAAGTGGATGTCGGCGAACTCTCTCGGCCGGGACAGGTTCTCCACCTCGAGAACGACCGGAGCGGTGTCCGCGAGCTCGGCGCGCGGCGGGAAGACATACTCGATCGAGCGGCCGGTCATCAGCCGGATCAGCTCGGAGGTCGGGGTCTCCCGGGCGTCCAGGCCGGTCGCGACGGTGGCGCCGTCCTTCAGCACGGTGACCCGATCGCCGATCTCGCGGATCTCCTCGAGCCGGTGCGAGATGTAGACGATCGCGACGCCCTGCGAGGTGAGGTCGCGGATCACCCGGAACAGGTTGTCGACCTCTTCGGAGTCGAGCACCGCGGACGGCTCGTCCATCACGATCAGCCGGGCCTGCCGGGAGAGCGCTCTTGCCATGCTGACCACCTGCTGACCGGCCGCCGACAGCAGGCCGACGGTACGGCCGGCCGGGATCTCGCCGTGGCCGAGACCTTGCAGCAGCTCGCGCGCTTTCGTGTTCGCCTCGTGCCGGCGGGTCAGCCCGAACCGGGCCGGTTCGTGGCCGAGGAAGATGTTCTCGGCAACGGTCAGGTCGGGGACGAGGTCGAGTTCCTGGTAGATGGCCGCGATGCCGAGCTGCATCGAGTCGGCCGGGGTGTTCAGCGAGACCAGGCTGCCGTTGACGTGGATCGTGCCGGCGTCGGGTTTGTGCGCACCGGTGAGAACGCGGATCAGGGTCGACTTGCCGGCGCCGTTCTGGCCGAGCAGGCAGTGCACCTCGCCGCGGCGGATGTCGAGGTCGACGCCGTCGAGCGCCCGGACACCGGGGAACTCTTTGACGATGCCGGTCATCCGGAGCAGATCGTCGCCGGCGGCGGGTACGTCGTACTCGGTCATTGCGCTACTCCTGCTGCGTCGCGACCGACGAGTGTCGGATCGAGGAAGACCTGGTCCAGCGAGATCTGCGCGCCGCCCCGGACAGCGGCGGTGAAGCCGAGCTCGGACTGGACGACCCGGCAGCCACCGCCGTCGGGCGCGATCACCCGCTCGGAGATCGCTCTCTCCAGCGGTTCTTTCAGCCACGGCCCGAGGACGGCGAAGTAACCGCCGAGCACGAGTACGTCCGGGTTCAGGATGTTCACCAAGATCGCTCCACCGACTCCCAGCCAGGTACCGACCTCTGCCAACGCGTTCAGCGTCCTGGTGCTCCCGGCCTCGGCCCGCCGGGTGATCTCGGCCAGCCGCTGCTCGACGTCGAGCGACGGGTCGCGGACCGGGTCGTCAGAATCAGTTGCCTTGTTCAACAAAGCGGTCAGGCCGACGACCGTCTCCCAGCAACCCGTCCGGCCACAGCCACAGGTCCCACCGGCGGGAGCGACCGGCATGTGCCCGACCTCGCCGCTGAACCCGCGCCCGCCGCGGAGCAGATGCCCGCCGGTGACCATGCCGCCACCGACGCCCACAGCACCGGTCAGCAACACGATGTCCTGCACCTGGTCGGCGTCCGGCTCCGTGGCCGCCTTCATCTCCGAGTACGCCGCCAGCGCGGCGAGGTTGGCCTCGTTGTCCACCCGCACCGGGTACGCCGGGCTGCCGAGGCGCTCGCGCATCTCGTCGACCACGGGAACCTCTGCCCAGCCCAGGTTCGGGGCGAGCTTGAGCAGACCCGTCGCGCTCTGGACGAGACCGGGCACGGCCAGGGTGACGCCGGCGATCTGGCCACCCCGGGCCACGACTGCTGCCACCGATTCGCGGATCAGCTCGGCGAGCTGGTCCAGCGTCGTACCGGGGTCGAGGTGGGCGACGTCGAGCGGGACGCGGCGTTCGGTGACGGCGTCGCCGCTCAGGTCGAGGGCAGTGACGGCGAGGTAGTCGACGTTGATCTCGGCGCCGACTCCGCAGACGCCGCTGCCGTCGAGTTCGACGAGCTGGCCCGGGCGGCCGAGTGCGCCGGCCTCGGCCTGGCCTTCGCGGAGCAGGCCGCGGTCGACGAGCTCGGCGACCAGGCTGCTCACGGTGGCCTTGTTGAGACCCGTGTCGGCGGCGATCCGGGCGCGAGAGCGCGATCCCGCTTCGCGGACGTGCCGCAGGACGACGGACAGGTTGTTCCGCCGGAGCGAGACGTGATCGGCAGCGACCACGCCGCTGCCTGGTCGGCTGCTTTCGGACAGCGTCATGAGCCCCACCCCTTCTCCCCCGACAGGAGAAACCGCGGCAGTTGTGACGCCGCTCACAGACTTTGTCTGTTGAGCCAACAAACTAAGTACGGGGGCTCTGCGCGTCAAGATGTTGCGGCGAAGTTTCTGCAGGAAGTCCGGGAAGTGTCCGTCGCAGATTTGCAAGTTCTGATTCAAATCTTGCATCGGGCCTTGCGCACCGCAGCGCCCGTTTGTACGCTCGCGCCACTCTCCGCAGTCCTGTCCGCCCCCCTTCAGGAGTCTGCAAATGTCTCTGACACGTCGTACCTTCCTGGCCGCTTCCACGGCCACCGCCGCAGCCGCCGGGACCACTATCGGCACCGCTCTGCCCAGTTCCGCGACCACCGCCACGCCGGTCGCCAGCCCGCCTGGTGACGTGGTCGGCAAGGTCACCGTCGGCTACCAGGGCTGGTTCGCCTGCCCCGGCGACGGTTCCCCGATCAACAGGTGGTGGCACTGGAGCAGGGACAGCAGCCAGCCGCCGTCGCCCAGCAACACCACCATCGCCAGCTGGCCGGAGATGAGTGAATACACGACCAGCTTCCAGACGGCGTACGCGAACCTCGGCAACGGTCAGCCGGCCAAGCTGTTCTCGTCGTACACCCAGCAGACCGTCAACACCCACTTCCTCTGGATGCAGCAGCACGGTTGCGACACCGCTGCGCTGCAACGGTTCAACCCGACCGGCGACGAAGGCCCGACCAGGGACGCGATGGCCGCCAAGGTCCGCCAGGCCGCCGAGCAGTACGGGCGGAAGTTCTACATCATGTACGACGCCACCGCCTGGACGAACATGCAGCCGGAGATGAAGGCCGACTGGACCAACAAGATGAAGGCGTACACCAGCTCATCGGCGTACGCGAAACAGAACGGCAAGCCGGTCGTCTGCATCTGGGGCTTCGGCTTCAACGAGGCCAACAAGGCCTTCCCTGCTTCGGCCTGTCTCGACGTCATCAACTGGTTCAAGGGCCAGGGCTGCTACGTGATCGGCGGCGTGCCGACGCACTGGCTACCGGGCAACGAGGACTCGCGCGCCGGCTATCTCGACGTCTACCACGCATTCAACATGATCTCGCCCTGGATGGTCGGGCGGATCTCGGACGTCGCCGGCGCGGATCACTACTACAACAACGTGAACCAGCAGGACCAGGCCGACTGCAACGCGCACGGAATCGACTATCAGCCGTGCGTGATCCCGGGCGATCTGCAGTCCGGACACCGCCGTCACGGCGACCTGATGTGGCGGCAGTTCTACAACCTGACGCGGGTCGGCGTGCAGGGCTACTACATCTCGATGTTCGACGAGTACAACGAGGGCAACCAGATCGCCAAGACGGCGGAGACCTCGGCCTGGATCCCCACCGGGTCAGGGATTCGCGCGCTGAACGAGGATGGCACAGCGTGCTCCGCGGACTACTACCTGCGGCTCACCAACGACGGCGGGCGGATGCTCAAGGGACAGATCCCGCTGACCGCGACCCGGCCGACCCAGCCGGTGCCCAGCCAGGGCACGGGTGGCGTGATCTTCTACCAGCACATCGACTACGGCGGCGCGGCCGGCCAGACGCTTGCCAAGGGCAACTACACCCGCGCGCAGCTGGTGGCGGCGGGCGTCCAGGACAACTGGGCGTCGTCGGTGAAGATCCCGGCCGGCTGGTCGGTCACCATCTACTCCGAGGACAACTTCACCGGACAGACCTGGACGCGGACCGCGGACACGGCCAACTTCGTGATCCTGTCCCCGAACGCCAACGACCAGTTGACGTCCTGCCGGATCCAGTGAGTCCGTTGCCCTAAAGGAGTTCGAGGCTGTCGGTGGCGAGCATGATGACCGCGCCATCCAGATGCAGACGGCAAGCAATGGCGTGGCCGGCGCAGGTGAGAAGGGCAGGGCCGGCCACGTCGACCACCCGGTAGGCGACCGGCTGGGTGCAGCGGTCGACGACTGCCTGCTGTTCGCGGTAGCAGCCGAGGACGTGACAGGTGACGACCTCGCCGACGGCCATCAGGGTCAGGCCGTGGTCCTCGCACATCCCCCAGGTGACGCCACACGTCTCACCCTCGGTCGCGGCCAGCCGGATCAGGTTGCCTGCGGTGGTTTCCAGCTCGCTGGCGACGGCACGGAAGGTGTCGGCCGCCTGATCGAGATCGCGGCGGAGCTGGCGCGACGCGACCGACTCCGGCAGGCCGCGCGTTGCCGCGATCAGGCCTTCGGACAGGGCGATCGCGGCCAGGGCGATCTCGTCGACCTTGACCGGCGTGCCGAAGCCCGACGTACGGGGCGGCTCGGGGCTCGGTACAGCCTGTGGCGCCGGGTCGCCGGCGTTGGGCGCGTTGGGTGCGGTGCCGTTGGGTCGCTGGCCGTTCTGGACGGTCAGTGGTGCACGGCCGTTCTGAGCGGTACGTACTGGTCCGTCAGCCACCATGTCATTCGCACTCCGGTCACTCGCCCGCTTGGCCTTCGCCATTCGTTCGCCCCCTGATGATGTGTCTCCCCCGGTGGCCGATCGTGCCATGCCGGAAGGGGCTGCGGCCAGAGCAGATCACCGAGCATCACGCACGGCTGAACACGCCTTGCGCACAGCAACGATTCGACCCCTCCGGGTACCGGAATCCCACCCCCAGCCCACCGCGAACTTCAACTTCCCTTGCAGTCTGCGTTGTCACCCTTCCCGCACGGGTGGCGGCTAATCACATCGGGCGAATTCCACACACTCCCTTAACACTTCCGGTACTACGGGTGACCTCCCGCCTCCGTCGCGTCGAGGTGCTCGTGCAGGAAGGTGACTGTGCGCGTTCGGGCATCGAGCGCGAGGTTGCCCGGGGTATCGCGGACCTCGCCGGTGAGGACGCTGTGGGCGCCCTTGGCGAAACCTCCGGGGTTGCCCGGGCCGGAATCGAGTTCGATCACCTCGAAGGCTTCACCGAGGTGCTCGCGGAGAGTCGCGAAGCGCTCTCCCGGTGCTGCCCGGTCGCCGCTGAAGCGCAGGCCGAGCGCACACAGTCCGTCGGTGCGGGTTCGCTCGACCACCTGCTCCAACTCCTCCTGCGACAGGCCGGGATCACGCCGTCTGCTGGCAGAGACCGGGAACGGCGTGGCCGGCTGACTCAGGACCGGTGCCAGCACGCTCGACTCCACGGCGGTGGCCAGCGCGAATCCGCCGGTGAAGCACATCCCGATGACACCGACGCCGCGACCCGGCGTACGGGCTGCGAGGTCGGCGGCGACTGCTCGCAGGTACGCCGTGATCGGGCGCTTGGCATCCAGCGCGAAGGCACGGAACTCCGCCGATACACACAGCCGGGCGACGACGCCGAGCACATAGCCGATCGACTCCGGCTTGCCCGGCTTGCCGAAGGGCGACGGGATCACGACGGTGAACCCCTCGTCGACCAGGTGATCCGCGAGCCCGAGCACCTGCGGCGTGATGCCGGGGATCTCTGGAATCAGGACGACTCCCGGGCCTTCGCCCTTCTCGTAGCAGTCGTAGGTGAGTCCGGCACCGGTGAACGGCGCCTTGGTCCAGCCGGCCAGGGTGGACGTCGGAGCAGAGTCAGTCATCCGCGGGATCTCCTCGGGAGTCGGGCTTCCAGCCTAGAACCCCAGAGAGCGCTCCCCCGACGACGCGCTGTGCTTCAGTCGGCTGATCACGGCGCGTAGTGCTGGACCGCTCCACCCTGTGACAGATCGACCAGCGTGTGCGCCACCGCCTTCGCATCCTTCAAGATCTCACCGAGATCCGCTGTCAGCAGGCGGCGGTCGCGGACGACTATGTTGCCGTCGACAACTACTGTCACGACGTCCGAGGCGCGGACCGAGTAGACGAGGGCGGCTCGGGGGTCGTGGAGGGGTTGGCAGTGGGGGGCGGAGAGGTCGATGAGGGCGATGTCGGCGCGGCGGCCTGGTTCGAGTGCGCCGATGTCGTGCGGCAGGCCGGCCGCTGCTGCGCCGCCTCGGGTGGCTAGGCGGAGGGTGTCCGAGATGGTCATCCATTCGGCGGTCTGCTCGCGTTGTTTCTGCGTCAACGCCAATAGACGCAGGGATTCCCAGACGTCGAGGGTGTTGTGGACGGCCGCTCCATCGGTGCCGACGCCGACGGTGACTCCGGCCGACCACAGTTGTCTGACGGGAGTGGTCGAGCCCATCGCGAGCTTCAGGTAGGCCTTCGGGCACGCGGCGACCGACGTACGGGCTGCGTGGGTCGCCAGGATGGCCAGGTCCGATTCTGTGATGCCGCAGCCGTGGGCGATCAGGGCTCCTGCTTCGAGTACGCCGGTGCGCTCGAGCACCTCGATCGGGGTTGCGCCGAGGCGGTCCTTGGAGGATTGGGTCTGGTCGGCGGTTTCCGCGGCGTGCAGGTGGATGCGGAATCCCTCGGCGCGCGCGACTTCCGCAGTACGGCGCAGGTCTTCCTCTGTCACCGTGTACGTCGCATGCGGTCCGAGGCTTGCGGTGACGCGTGGCGGTCCGGAGGTCGCGTTCTCCCCGAGGGCGCGAATCTCCCGCGCTGCCTCGAACGCCGCATCGCGACCGTCGGTGCCGGTGGACGAGAAGAAGGTGGGCGCCAGATCGGCACGGATCCCGAGCTCAAGTGCAGCTGCGGCGATCTGGTCGGCGTGGAAGTAGTGATCGACGAAGGTGGTCACGCCCGCCAGCAACATCTCCGCACACGCCAACCGGGCCCCCACCTTGACCCGCTCGGCCGTCAGATTCAGCTCCATCGGCCAGATCTTGCGATTGAACCAGTCATCGATCGAGACATCCTCGGCCGCACCCCGCATCATCACCATCGGACTGTGCGTATGCGCATTGACCAGCCCCGGCACGGCGATCAACCCGGTGGCATCGAGCTCCTCGATCCCGGCGCCGGCCTGGAACGCCCCGGCCGGCATCACCTCATCGATCACACCGTCCTCGATCACGATGTCCTGATACTCATCAACCCGGCACTCCCCCACTGCCGGCACCACGAGCACCGAACAGTTCCGGATCACCAACCGCGCCATCGCCATGTCCGCCACCTGACGATCATCTCCCGCGCGGGTAGAACCAGCTTCTGGGGATGGTCTTCTGGCAACTCACCATCGACGCGAACGACCCGGAGCAGCTGGCACGCTTCTGGCAGCAGGCCTCGGTCCGGCGATCTGGTTCCAGCAGGTACCGGAGGGCAAGGCCGGCAAGAACCGCCTCCACCTCGACCTCTACCCGACGGCCCGCGACAACTCCCCTGACCCAGGAGCGCCGGATCGAACTGGTCGACACCAAAGCCGCCGAACTCATAGCCCTGGGCGCGGTCATCAAACACCGCACCCCCCGAGTACTACCTGGTCCTCCAAGACCCGAAGGCAACGAGTTCTGCGTGAGCTGACCATCCTGACCCCGCCGGTTGGCCGCCCTCTCCCAACTGGCCGGACCGATGGGAACACTTGTTCGAATGTCGGGTATGGTGTTGGTATGGGTGCTGACCTTCAGGCTTCCTTGCTGGATGCGTTCGAGGATCCTGCGTTGGGATCGTTGGACGGGATTCGGCGGACGGAGCTGAGCCAGGGCGCGTGGATCGACGTGCTGCCGCGGTGGTTGACCGGGGCGGATCAGGTGTACGAGCGACTCGCCGTCGACGTGCCGTGGCGCGACGAGCGGCGGCAGATGTACGACCGGGTGGTCGACGTGCCTCGGCTGCTGTGCTTCTACGGCGAGAGCGAGGATCTGCCGGTACCGATTCTCGACGAGGCCCGCGACCGCCTCAGTGAGCACTATGCCGATGAGCTCGGTGAGCCGTTCCGGACGGCCGGCCTGTGTTTCTACCGGGACGGGCGCGACAGCGTCGCCTGGCACGGGGACAAGATCGGTCGCGGGAGCCGGGAGGACACGATGGTGGCGATCCTGTCGGTCGGTGAGCCACGGGTTCTCGCGTTGCGGCCGAAACCGGGTGGCACCAGCGGACCGGTCGGCTCGGCCATCCGCTACCCGCTCGGCCACGGCGACCTCATCGTGATGGGCGGCAGTTGCCAACGCACCTGGGAGCACGCTATTCCGAAGTCGTCCGGGCACATCGGCCCCCGCATCAGCATCCAGTTCCGCCCAAGGGGCGTGCGCTAGGCGGGTGTGAGGGTCGGGCTGGCAGACAGGGGTGGGGCGTAGAGGTGGCCCGGGGTCGCTATGTAAAAGCCCAGGAGGCGGATCGAGGCGGATTGGCAGGTCTGGATTGCCGTTTGATTCCAGGCGTGGTCCGAGCTCGGGTCGGGCGTGGGTCGCCCCAGGGCGAGGATTAGCGCGCCGTCGGAGCGGATTCGCAGGGCGGGGATCAGTGGGGCGAGCGCCTTTGCGCAGGCCTTGGGTGAGATGAACGGGGCGTTCTCCGGCAGGTCCAGGTGGATGGCTGCCAGGAAACGGGCCTCGGCGTTGCAGAGCAACGCGGACAGGACGCCTCGGCGGCGGTCGCCTTGGGAGACGAAGAGGTCGACGACGTCGGCGGCCAGGGCGGGATCGGTGAGCGGAAGGTCGGGCCAGTTCGCGGGGAGGTCGGTGAAGGTCATACCAAGAATGTGCCGTCGTTTCCGGCCAGATCCGCAGTTGTCCACAGACCAATCCCGACCAGCTCAGCCGTCCTCGCAACCGGCTTCCACCCCGGCCACCTCGCGGTCCACCCGAGCACCTCAGCCACCGCCAAACTCACCCAAAAGCACCCAGCCCCACACCGCCAACCCCGACCTTGTGCACCACGTGAGCGTTCTGTCGGGTGGCAGATGCTCAGCTGGTGCACAAAGTCGCGGGAGTGGCGACGGGCGCCGGCCGGTTGGCCGGGGGCGGAGGGGAAGGAAGGCGCGGCCGGGGTGGAGGTGGATGTCCTGGTTGATCCAGCTGATCACCGAACATAGAGGCACTCCTGGGCAGCCGCGCTCTGAGGTGAATTGGCCCATCGGATCGCCCGGTAAGTGGATCTGACTTGTGGGCCGCTGGGCTTCTAGGCTCTAGGTATCGAGAGCCGAGGGAGACCTGAGATGACCACCACCACCCGCAGCACCAAGGCCTGTTCGTTGTTGCCGCCGGCCGGAGCCGCTCGTAATCTCGCGTTCGCGCAGCTCGCGAACTCGGTGGGTGACGGCGCCTTCATCGTCACCTCCGCGCTCTTCTTCACCCGCGTCGTCGGCCTCTCCACGGCGCAGGTTGGGCTCGGCCTCACCATCGCCTGGCTGGTGGGCTTCCTGACCGGCGTACCGCTCGGCAACCTCGCCGATCGCAAAGGCCCTCGCGGCATCGCGATCCTGCTGGCCCTGTCCACCGCGGTCTCGGTCGGATCGTTCCTCTTCGTTCGCAGCTTCCCGCTCTTCCTGATCGCGGCTATCGCGTACGCGAGCAGCCAGACCGGGCTGACCGCAGCCCGGCAGGCCCTGCTGGCCGGCTTGGTCCAGCCGGCTGAGCGCACCCGCATCCGCGCCTTCCTGCAGGCGACGGTCAACGCAGGTCTGGCCGTGGGCGCCACGATGGGCGGCGTGGCATTGCGGTTCGACACCGCACCGGCGTACCTGACGGTCTTCGCCATCGACGCCGCGAGCTTCCTGATCGCCGCAGTGCTCATCCACCGGGTCCCCGCCGTCAAGGCAGTGACGCTCCGCGTCGCCGGTGAGCCCCGCCTGGCCGTGCTACACGATCGCCCGTACGCCCTGCTGGCGCTGCTGAACGCAGTGATGCTGATGTTCATGCCGCTGCTCAGCCTGGTCGCCCCGCTGTGGATCGTCGAGCGCACCAACGCCCCTGGCTGGGTCGTCGCCTCGCTGCTGATCATCAACACCCTCGGCGTCACCTTCTTCCAGGTGCGGATCGCCCGGAGCGTCACCAGCCTCCGTACTGCGGCCCGCTCGGTCCGCTTCGCAGGAGTCGCCATGCTGGCCGCCTGCGCGGTCTTCGCCCTCTCCGCGATCGGTATGGCCCCCGCCGGCGCAGCCGCAGTACTAGCTGTCGCTGCTGCTCTACTGACCCTGGGCGAGATGAAGCTGGCGTCCGGTGCGTGGGAGATCAGCTTCGGGCTGGCCCCTGCAGACAAGCAGGGGCAGTACCAGGGCTTCTTCGGAACCGGCCCCGCAGTGGCCCGCATGCTCGGCCCCGTACTGCTCACCACGCTGGTCCTGGGATGGGGTCCGATCGGGTGGCTGGTGGTCGGTGCACTGTTCCTTGGGACCAGTGTGGCAACTGGTCCCGCCGTACGATGGGCAGCACGGACGCGGTCCGCCGGCCAGGTGACCGAGCCGTCGCTGCCAGAGGAGTGCGCCGCCTGATGGATATCGCCGGGATGGTCGAGATCACCTCGTCCGACGAACTGCGCGAGCTGGTCCCCGCACCTTTGCAGGCGACTGCCGACAAGGTCCGCAAGGAGCTCCACGAGCTCGACAAGCAGTGGCTGGCCGAGTCGCCGTTCTGCCTGATCGCGACCGCCGCCGCCGACGGCAGCTGCGACGTCTCCCCCAAGGGCGACCCGGCCGGCTTCACCAAGGTGCTGGACGACTGCACGATCGCGATCCCGGAGCGGGCCGGGAACCGGCGGATCGACGGCTTCCTCAACATCGTCACCAACCCGCACGTCGGCCTGATCTTCCTGATCCCGGGTCGCGGCGAGACGCTCCGGATCAACGGCCGCGCGCGGATCATCAAGGACGCGCCGTTCTTCGACGACATGATCGTGAAGGGCAACCGGCCACAGCTGGCCCTGCTGGTCGAGATCGAGGAGATCTTCCACCACTGCTCGAAGGCGTTCCTGCGCTCGAAGATCTGGAAGCCCGAGACCTGGAACCCCGATGCCGTCCCGAGCCGCGCCGAGATCGCCAAGGCGACCGACCGCAAGGACGCCGACCTGGCCGAGCTGAAGGAGTACTACGGCCCGACCTACGAAGAGGGCATCTACAACGTCAAGTACTGACGCCTGTACTGCGGACGGCGCAGTGCGAAGTACTCCGTGGCGACGATGACACCGGGTGAGCCGGGCCTCTACGGTTCGAGGGTGAGTGCTACTGAGCCGATGCCCGGTTCCCGCGTGAGGCGGGTGGCGCTGCCTGCGATCGTCACGGTCGTCGCGGTGATCGGTTCGTTCGGTGCGTCCAACAACCAGGAGGGTCGGCGCACGGGCGACTGGTTCATGGTGGTGCTCGTCCTGCTCGGCTCGGTGGCGCTCTACTGGCTCCGCAGCCAGCCGGTGCTGGTGCTGTGGGCAACGATCGTCTCGACGCTCGTGTACATGCTGATGCAGTACGGGTACGGCCCGGTCATCTTCAGCTTCGTCATCGCCGTCTTCACCGTGATCCGGACCGGCCACCGGCTAGCCGGCTGGAGCGGCATCGTCGCCCTGTACGCCGGGCACGTGCTCGGCCGGGTCGTGCTCGGCATCAACGAGCAGGGCGTCTACCAGGTGCTCCTGGTTGGTGCGTGCTTCGTAGTACTGGGGTTCATTGCGGAGCTGTTCCGTGGCCATCGTGAGCGCGTGATGGCGGCCAGCAAGACCCGGCGCGAGGCAGAGCTGCGGCAGGCCGGCAAGGAAGCACTTGTCGAGCTGCGGTCGATAGTCGGAGTACTACGGCAGTCGGACGAGTCAGCGCCACGCCAGCCGGTCGCCGGGTTGGACAGACTCGATCACCTGATCAGCCGGACGTCCATGGCCGGGCTGGAAGTACACGCGATCGTCCACGGGGACCCGCGGCCGACCAGCCTGGATCGGGCGGCCTTTCCGCATCGTCGGCATGCGCGAGCGAGTCACCGCCCTCGGCGGCACCCTGACCGCCAGCCGTACTCCGACTGGCGGTCTCAGGATCGTCGCCAACCTGCCGATCTGACTTGCAGAGGCGTCAGGGCAGGCGGACGTGGCCGGGGTTGAGGTCGGCGACCTTGTCCACGCCGAGCAGGGCCATCGTTCGGCGGACCTCGGTGGTGAGGATCTGGGCCGCTCGGGCCACTCCGCGTTCGCCGCCGGCCATCAGGCCGTAGAGGTACGCGCGGCCGACCAGGCAGGCGTCGGCGCCGAGGGCCAGGGCGGCGACGATGTCGGCACCGCTCATGATTCCGGTGTCCAGGTAGATCTCGGCGTCAGCACCGATGGCTTTGCGGACGTCCGGGAGGATGCGCAGCGGTGTGGGTGCGCGGTCCAGTTGGCGGCCGCCGTGGTTGGACAGGACGATCGCGTCGGCGCCGGCATCGACGACCCGGCGAGCGTCCTCGACGGTCTGGATGCCCTTGATGATGAGCGGGCCGTCCCAGATCGAGCGCAGCCAGTTGAGATCCTCGATGGTCATCGTCGGGTCGAACAGCTGGTTCAGCAGGTCGGCGACGGTGCCGCCCCAGCTCGACAGCGACGCGAAGGTCAGCGGGCGGGTGGTCAGCAGGTTGGCCCACCAGGCCGGGTGCATCGAGGCGTCCAGGACCGTCTTGACCGTCAGCGACGGCGGGATGGTGAAGCCGTTGCGCACGTCGCGGAGGCGGGCGCCGGCGACCGGTACGTCGACGGTCAGCATCAGGGCCTCGTACCCGGCGGCGGCTGACCGCTTCACGAGATCCTCGCCGGCCGCCCGGTCGTTCCACACGTAGAGCTGGAACCACTTGCGCGCGTCCGGAGCGGCGAGGGCGACGTCCTCGATCGAGGTCGTGCCCATCGTGGAGAGCGCGTACGGGATACCGATGTCCTGCGCGACCTTGACCACCGCGCTCTCGCCCTCGTGGTTCATCATCCGGGTGAAGCCCGTCGGCGCGAAGGCGAACGGCAACTCCGAGCGCCGGCCGAGGATCGACGTACCGAGGTCGATATCGGAGACGTTGCGCAGGATCGAGGGCTGCAGCTCCATCTCGGAGAACAGCCGGCGGGCGCGGGCCAGGCTGATCTCGGACTCCGCGGCGCCGTCGGTGTAGTCGAAGACCGAGCGCGGCGTCCGGCGCTTGGCTACCGCGCGCAGGTCGGCGATCGTGAGCGCCTTCTCCAGCCGGCGGTCGGTCGCGTTCAGCGTGACCGGCTTGGCCCGCAGCAGCGGCTTGAGCTCGGACCAGCGGGGTATCTGGCGATCGGTCATCGGGGCTTCCCTCGGCAGGTGAACTGTGTGGTCGGACCACAGCATAGTCTGTGGTCCGACCACAGGGCTACACTCACGCCTGTGAAGAACTACGAGCTGGTGCTGAGCCGGGTCGAAGCCGATCTCGCCGCCGGGCGTCTGCGACTCGGCGAGCGGCTTCCGGGAGAGCGCTCACTGGCGGAGCAGCTCGGGATCAGCCGGCCGTCGGTGCGGGAGGCGGTCCGGGTGCTCGAGGCGATGGGGGTCGTCCGGACGGCGACCGGGTCCGGACCCGAGGCCGGCGCGGTGATCGTTGCGGAGCCGGCGTCGCCGTTGACCGCGTTGCTGCGGCTGCACCTCGCGACCAATCACCTGCCGATGGGCGACATCGTGCAGACGCGTGTCCTGCTGGAATCGTGGACGGCTCGCGAGGCGGCTCATCATGCGGGCGTCGGGGATCTGGTCGCTGCCGAGGAGTTGCTGGATCGGATGGACGACGCGGGGCTGACGCCGGAGGAGTTCCATCTGCTGGATGCGGAGTTCCACGTCGCGTTGTCGGCGCTGGCGGGCAATGTGCTGATCGCGGCGGTGATGTCGTCGTTGCGTACTGCGATTCACGGGTACGTGCTGGCCGCAGTACCGAATCTGGCGGACTGGGATGCGACGGCGATCGGGTTGCGGGCCGAGCACCGGTCGATCGTGGCGGCGATCCGGGCCGGGCGGGGAGAGGAAGCCGCGGCGCTGATCACGGCGCATATCGAGGGCTTCTATCGGGCGACTCAACTGCGTTAACGGTCTGCGCGCCGGCCCCAAAAGGCGGGTCTGCGGCGGTCTGCGGCGGAGAGCGCTGTGCGGCGGAGGCCGAGGATCACCACGCTACCTACGAGCAGGTGCAGGGACGCAAGGCCCAGTTTTGCGCCGATGCCGATGCCGCTGGTGAGCGGGCCGCCGAGGGAGAGGATGCAGGCGATCAGCGCGACGCTCGTCCAGGTCTCGCGGGCGGCGAGCGTCCTGCGTTCCAGGAGGGCGAGCAGGCCCCAGCCGGCGAAGGCCATCGCCACCGAGGCGACGAACACCGACACGGCGCCGATCCGGACAACTGAGCCTTGTTTCGCCTCCAGGGTGATGCCGAACACCTGGGCGAGCATGGCCCACCAGGCCAGGGCCTCGAGGGCGGTGATACCGACGATTGCCAGCCTGCTGCGGCCGGCGACGCGGATGGGATTGTGGGCGGTGGTACTCGATGTCCTGGTCATGGGGCAAGAATCAGAGAGAGCGCGCTCTGTCCGCATCGGCCGCAGGGTTGGACAGACCCCGCCTCAAGTCGGCGCGGCACCGACTTTGGTCGGTGGTGGCGAGTGTCCGGGCGGCCTAGTCTCGGCGGCATGGACGAGATCTGTAGCCGGTCGAACCGCACCCGCTGGGCGAACGTTGCCGCGGTGGGTGCCCTCGGGCTGCTGTCTGCGCTGACGATCTATGGCCGGCAGTCCAGCGACTTCCAGCCCCGCTGGCTGATCCTCGACGCCACCGTCGCGATCGTTGCCTGCGGCCTCATTCCCGTACTGTCCCGCTACCCGGTCCAAGGCGCGCTGGCGCAGGCCACGCTGGCAATGCTCTCCCCCGCCGCTACCCCGCAGTCGACGGCCGCCACCCTGACCGTCGCGCTACGCCGTCCGCTCAAGACGGCCACTCTGGTCGCCTTCGCAGGAGTCGCCGGGCACTTCGTGCAAGGCATCTGGCGCCAGATCGACGGGCTCGACCTGCTCTGGTACGCCGTCCTGGACGTCGCCGTGCACGCTGCCCTACTCGGCTGGGGCCAATGGGTCCAAGCTCGCCAGGCCCTGCTCAACTCGCTGCGAGAACGCGCTCTCCGAGCCGAGAACGAGCAAGGCCGCCGAGTCGCCGAGGCCCGAACGCTGGAGCGCACCAAGATGGCGCGCGAAATGCACGATGTGCTTGCGCACCGACTGTCCTTGCTCGCCACGTACGCCGGAGCGCTCGAGTACCGTCCGGATTCCTCGCCCGAGAAGCTGGCCAAGGCGGCGGGCGTGATCCGTGCGGGCGTCCATCAGGCGCTGGAGGAGTTGCGCGAGGTGATCAGCGTGCTCCGCGACAGCGAGATCGACGAACTCCCCGGCGGGCGCCCCCAACCGACCTTCGGCGACCTGGCCGGCCTCGTCGCCGAGTCGCGTGACGCCGGCACCGAGATCCGGTACGCCGAATCCGTCGTCGCGGCAGAATCGTTGCCACCGGCAACCGGGCGGACGGCGTACCGGGTCGTGCAGGAAGGGCTGACGAACGCGCGCAAGCATGCGGCCGGCCATCCCGTCACGCTCGTCATCGACGGCGAGCCCGGTGAGTCGCTGCGGATCGAGCTGACCAATCCGAGCGGGAACGGCCTGTCACTGACGCCGGGGAGCGGTACCGGGCTGATCGGATTGACCGAGCGGGTGCACCTGGCCGGCGGCACGCTGGACCACGGGCGAGCAGCCGATGGCCGGTTCCGGCTGCAGGCCTCGCTACCGTGGCCGTTATGAGCGAGACGATCCGGGTGCTGGTGGTGGACGACGACGCGTTGGTGCGGGCGAGCCTGGAGATGATGCTGGACGGCGCGAACGGGATCGCGGTGGTCGCCCAGGCGGCCGACGGGGACGAGGTACCGGCAGCGATCGACGCGCACTTTCCGGACCTGGTGCTGATGGATCTGCGGATGCCACGCGTCGACGGGATCGTCGCGACCCGGCGGCTGCGGGCCCGGAAGAACCCGCCGGAGGTGATCGTGCTGACCACCTTCGACACCGACGAGAACGTGCTGCATGCGTTGCGCGCCGGGGCGAGCGGCTTCCTGCTGAAGGACACGCCACCAGCGCAGATCGTCGAGGCGGTACGCCGGGTCGCGGCGGGTGACCCGATCCTGTCGCCGGCGATCACGCGGCGGCTGATGGATCAGGCGGCGACTCAGGCCGGCGCGCATACGCAGGCTCAGGAAGCGCTCTCGCGGTTGTCTCCCCGCGAGTACGACGTGATGCTGGCGGTCGCGCGTGGCAAGGCGAACGCGGATATCGCGACCGAGCTGTACATGAGCGTGGCGACAGTAAAGGCGCACATCTCGCACATCCTCGGCAAACTCGAACTAGGCAACCGCACCCAGATCGCCCTCCTGGCCCACGACGCCGGCCTCGCCTGACCGGCCGATTCAGATCACGAGGTAGCGCGCAACTTTTGCGGCGGAGACCGCATCAAGCTCATGAGGAAACGCCAGGAGCGAAAAGGACAACTCATATGAGCTTGAAACGAGTCTCCGCACTGATCGTGGCGGCCTTGGTCGCCGGTACGACCGCGATTCCGGCGAGCGCGACCCCGACGGTCGCGACCGGGACGACGGCCGACCCGTGCAGTATGGCGGTCGGGGCGTTTGACGCGGAGGGAAACACCGGTGGGGCGTCCGTGGTGGCGACCAAGCCGCCGACGGCGGATCCGTCGTCCGGCAAGGTCAAGGTGTTCCCGCTCAAGGAGAGCTCGACCTGGTACGTCAGCGCGCTCACCAGCCAGTACTGGAAGTACGGCATGGTGATCAGCGGAAGCGGCCTGTACTACGTGAACATCCTCTGGGACTCTGGCGAGCCGGACCCGAAGGTCACGTCGCGCCGGATGGGTGGCGGCTGGGACCGGTTCACGCAGATCGAGGAGTCCAGAACCGCGTATCTCAAGCGGGCCAGCTATTTCTACGGCCTGCGCGACGACGGCGTGCTGTTCCGCTGGGACCTCAACGGTTTCAAGGCGCTCGGCTCGTACCTGGGCTTCGGCTCGGTCAAGACGATGACGATGATCAGCACGACAGCCACCTATGACACGCTCCTCGCCACGACCCGCGGGGGCGCGCTCTACACCATCCGGATTCCGGCGACGTCACCGATGAAGCCCATCGTGAAGCAGGTCCGGGCCCAGGGCTGGGGGAGCTTCGACTCGCTGGTCGCCGTCAGGTGCGGCAAGCAGAGCACGCTGCTCACCGCGGTAGACCACGACACCGACGCCGCCTACCTCTACGCCGTAGGCCACGCCACCGGCCCCACAACCCCCATCCAGAACCTGGGCAAGATCCCCACCCCCTTCCCAGGCACCACCCACCACGGCGTCGTCGGCGAGACCGAGGACCTGTTCGGCGAGTAGCCCCCTCTCCGACGTCCACGTGGTGATCCTGACGACCTTCGACCTGGACGAGTACGTCTTCGAGGCGCTCCGGGTCGGCGCGAGTGGGGGGCATTCAGCGTCACCGCCGGAGCCACTCTGCTCGTCTTCGGTCTGGTCGAGGGGCCCGAGCTCGGTTGGGATGATCCGCTGGTCGTGGTGGCTCTGCTGCTGGCGATCGCGCTGCAGGCCCTTTTCGCGCTGGTCGAGTCCCGATCGGCGGATCCGTTGATGCCGTTCAGGTTGTTCCGCAATCGCAGCCTGACCGTCGGGATGACCATCACCTTCCTCTTCATGGGGACGTTCGGGGTGCTGCCCTACTTCCTGACGGTGCTGCTCCAGACGGTGCATGACTTCAGCGCCCTGCAGACCGGGCTCGCCTTCCTGATTCCGTCACTGGCCATCGCCTTCGGGACGCAGCTCGGCGAGCGGCTCACGACCCGGAGCGGTACTCGCTCGACCCTTCTGATCGGCTTCGCCGGTGGGGTGATCGGCACTGCCGGCCTGGCGTTCGGCTTCGACGCAGGAACGAGTTACGCAGCACTGGTGCCCGGTCTGATCGTGTCGGGGGTCGGGCAGGGCATCATCTGGACGGCGATGTGGATCGCGGCCTCCACCGGTACAGCAGCTGAGGAGCAGGGGGTCGCCAATGGAATCGCCTCCACCACCCTCAACCTCGGAAACGCGATCGGGCTGGCGGTCTTCACCGTCGTCGCCGATCTCGGCATCGAGGGTAAGTCCGCCGAGACTCTCCGCGTCGCGATCGCGGACGGGGGATTCCTGGTCGTCCTGCTGTCCGCCGGAGTGATGGTGATCGGCTTCCTGATCACCCTGGCCCTCCGGCCAGTCGTTGCGAGGTAGGCCGGCAAGCGGCCGGTACTCCCGTGGCGGTAGGTCCGGTCGCTCCCGGCGGGCGACGCGCTGACGGGGTCCTGACCGGCACTGTCGAGGCATGAACGCAACCGCTGCTCCACTGGTCGAGGTCTCGGGCCTGACCAAACGCTATGGCGACACCTTGGCCGTCGACGGTGTCGATCTGACGGTTCTGCCCGGGGAGGTCTATGGCTTCCTCGGGCCGAACGGTGCCGGCAAGACCACCACGTTGCGGATTCTCACCGGGCTGATCACTCCGACCAGCGGTACGGTCCGCGTCCTCGGCGGCGCGCCGGGCCACTCGCAGGTACTGGCCCGGACCGGTTCGATGATCGAGTCGCCCTCGGAGGTACTGCGAGGTGTCTTGCCAGAACGCGTTATGGACAACACGATCGGCGGCTTCCCGGTCTTCGCGGGAGCGCTCGCTCTGTGCTCGGGCGGCTCACCCTGCTGGCCGTCTGGGTGCTCGGTATCTTCACCACCTGCGCGCTGTGCAGCATCGGGATCGCCGCGGCGGAGAACGCGCCGATGGACTGGCCAGGCCCGCTCACCCTGCTGACAGGACTCGCGGGCGGCTGGCTCGTCCTCACCCTGTGGTGTCTCGCCGGTGCTGCGCTGGCCGTTGCCTTCCGCAACGTTGCGCTGCCGACGCGCCTCCCGGAGTATGGGAGGTCGTGTCGGGAGATCGCGCTCTCCTGACGACGCTCGGCTATGTCGCCGTCTTCGTCGTGCTGGCCGTCGTCACCACCCGCCGCCGCGATGTCAGCTGACGGTCAGCTGGGAGGGGGTCAGCTGAGCATGCGGCCGGCGTGGCTGAGGCAGAGCTCGCAGAACATCGCGTTGGCCCAGGAGAACCAGTCGCGGGTGAAGTTCGCCGGGTCGTCGGTGTGGAACGACTCGTGCATCTGGCCGGTACCACCGGTGGTGTCGCGGAGCAGCTCGAGCAACTGCTGCCGCTCCT
The DNA here is from genome assembly GCF_010548305.1 of Streptomyces sp. SID13031. Classification (GTDB taxonomy): domain Bacteria; phylum Actinomycetota; class Actinomycetes; order Propionibacteriales; family Kribbellaceae; genus Kribbella. The sequence continues at coordinate 412,806 of NZ_JAAGLV010000001.1, read as the reverse complement.
GCGCCGACGTGCTGGTCAGGCCCTGAACGGCCAGCGCGATCGGCCAGATGTGGTCCGGCGGGGTGTGCGGGCTGCCGATCCCGGCACCGTGAGTACCGCTGTAGTAGTACGGGTTCTCCGGGCTGAGCAGCAGCGAACGGGTCGCCAGGTAGGTCGGGTCGTCGGGCGCGGCGAAGCCGGTCATCGGCGCCGACAGCAGGCTCGGCATGTTCGCGTCGTCCATCAGCAACCGCTCCCCCGAACCGTCCGCCTCGTAGGCGTAGACCCGCCCGAGCGTCGGGTGGTCGACGGTACCGAACCGGGCGATGCCCTCGTCGATGGAGAACTTCAGCTCCTTGGCCCGGTCGCCGAGCGTGGCGTCACCGAGCACCTCGCCGGCGATCGCCTCCAGGTAGCCGAGCACGACCGAGGCGAACATGTTGCCGGGCACGTTGAAGCCGTGCTCGGTGGCGTCGTCGCTCGGCCGGAAAGCGCTCCACGACATCCCGGTCGGCCGGGTCAACTGCCCCAGCCCCGCGCGGATCAGCGAGTCGCTCGGCCGATCGTCGTGCCGCTGGAACCGGTACTGCGACTTGCCTTCGTGGTCCTGCTCCGTCGTCCACAACTCGAGGATCGCATCCGCTGCGACCCGGAACCGGTCGTCGATCACGTCGGCCCGACCAGTGATCCGCCACAGCCGATAGGCCAGCTCGATCGGGTAGCACAACGAGTCGATCTCGTACTTGCGCTCCCACACCCACGGCGACATCTCGGTCTCGTCGGTGGTGTGGCCGGCGCCGTTCGCCTCCCGGTTGAAGGCGTTGGCGTACGGGTCGATCGCGATGTACTCGAGCTGACGGTGCAGGACGCCGATCAGCACGTCCTGCAACGCCGGGTCGTCGGCGCAGAGCACCAGGTACGGCCGCAACTGGGCGGCGGAGTCGCGCAGCCACATCGCCGGGATGTCACCGGTCAGCACAAATGTCGTACCGTCCGGCAGCCGTTCCGCGACGGCTGGCAGGTTCTCCGCCATCGACCGGTGGAACATGTCCGCGATCACCTGGTCGCCGGTCGCCTGACGGACCTCCTCGGTGGCACGGGCGAGAACCTCGGGATCGATACCGGTCATCAAAGCATCACCTTTCAGCGGACCCGACTACGACAGGTGGAGCGCTCTCTGCGGGTCCGAGCAGGAGCACTGAAGGGTTGGGAGAGAATGTATGGTCCAGCACCAGGCTGGCCGCACCCACCGCGCCGACGTCCGCGCCGAGCGCAGTGCCGGTGACGACGAAGGGGTGTACCGAGCGGACCAGGAAGCGCTCTTCCAGCGCCGCCCGGACCACGTCGACGAAGAAGGGCGCGAGCTGGTCCCAGTGTGGGCCGCCGAACACCACCCGCTCGAGGTCGAGCAGGTTCGCGATGTCCTCGACCACCTTGGCGATCCGGTTCGCGAGTGCGGTGATCAGCTCGCGCGCCACCCCGGGGCCTGCGGCGGCCTGGTCGCACAGCTCGGCGAAACCGAGGTCGACGGCGTGCCGATCGTCGAGATCGATGCCTTTGGCAAGCACTCCGGCCTGGACGGCCTGCTGGACCAGATAGCGCGGCTGGCTCGACTCGCCGACGCAGCCGCGGCGGCCGCAGTAGCAGAGCGGGCCGTCGGGATCGACGATCACGTGGCCGATCTCGCCGACGTTGCTGCTCGAACCGCGGACCACCTCGTCGCCGATCACCAGGCCTGCTCCGACGCCCGTACCGAGGTAGAAGAAGAGGAAGCTGCCACGACCGTTCGGCCCGCCGGCCCACTTCTCGGCCGAGGCAGCGGCGGTGACGTCCTTGTCCAGCAGGACTGGCAGGCCGGTCCGCTCGCGCAGGGCATCGCGCAGCGGGACCAGGTGCCAGGCGCTCAGGTTCGGCGGGTCGATGACAACGCCGCGCTCGACGTCGATCGGACCGGGCGCCGCGATACCGACGCCCACCACGCGGTCGCGTGGTGCGCCGGCTTCGGCGATCACCTGCTCGACTGTGGCAGCGATTCCCGCGATCAGGACGTCAGGGTCGTCAGAGGCCGGAGTCTCGGCCCGCTTGCGGACCACGACCTGCCCGGTCAGATCGAGGACGACTGTCGTGACCACGGCCGGGTCGAGGTGCACGCCCACGGCGTACTGGCCGGTGGGCTCCAGCTCGAGCAGCGTGCGTGGCTTGCCGAGGCCGGTACTTTTCTGGCGGCCGGCCTCGCGGACCAGGCCCGCGTCGAGCAGCCGGCGGGTGATGTTGGAGATGGCCTGCCCGGACAGTCCGGTGGCGGCCGCGATCTCGACCCGGCTCAGCCGTTCGTCGGCCCGCCGGATCGCGTCCAGCACCACCGTGTCGTTGAATCCACCCACGCGATCGAGATTGGTACCCCGGCGGACCACGGCCGGCGGTTGGTCACTACTCACCACTCCCCCTGTCTTTCGCTGCACGGTGTCGCTGCACAGTCCTCGCTGCCAGGGCACGCTCCTCAGCCTGCAGCCGGGTCCGCGCCCCACGGTCGCGACCAGGTGTAGCGAACCGTGCCGGTGCTGGCACGCCAGACGGCGGGCGTCGTGTTCACCAGCCAGTCGAGCGGCTCGATCCCACCATCCGCGGCGTTGCCTCCACTGAGCGCCAACCGTATACCGTCGCCAAGATCGTGGTCGGTCTGCGCGGTCCGTGCGGACGGGTCGACGGAGACGAAGAGAGCGCTTCCCGACCTCGCCACGAGATCGAGGAACTGCCGGTTCAGCTCCCACGGCGTCTGCGGCGTGCACGGCACGCAGTCGGCGTCGACGGTGAAGAAGCGGCCGTGTTGCGGCAGCCGGAAGGCGAGCGAGTTGACACCCATCTTCCGGGTCCGCTCCCAGTCGCGGCCGGACGTGTCGTCACCGGTGCGCTGGACGTCGACGAGGCCGGCGGCGAGATGGCCGACGGTGTTGCAGCCGATCAGTACTACGCCCTCGGCGGCTGCCCGGATCTCGCGGTACAGGTCGAGGATGATCTCGGCGGTCGTACGGGTGGGGTCGTGGAACTGCCAGCCCTCGTCGGTCAGGCGAGCGCCCATCGCCGGGCCGAAGCGGCCGAACAGGTCGTAGGTGCTGAAGTCGTGCTTGACCAGCTCGAACCCCCAGTCCTTGAAGCGCCGCAGGTCTGCTCGGACGAGGTCGAGCACTTCCGGGTACGACGGGTCGAGGGCGCGCCCGAAACCGTCGGACTGGCCGGTGCGACCCCACGGGCCCTGCTCGCGGGACAGCAGCGGACGGAACCAGAGGCCTGGGCGAGCGCCGATCTCTTTCACCGCCGCCGCCGTCCTTGCCATGTCGTCGAAGAGGCCTGAGATACCGCTCTCCCAGGGGCCGCCGGAGCCGTTGCCACCGGGGTTCCAGCCGTCGTCGACGACGCTGAACGGTTTGACCGGGTGGCCGTCGGCCAGCTCGACCACGGTCGCGGCGTCTTGCAGGACGGCCTTCTCGTCGAAGCCTTCGCCATAGGCGTAGTACCAGTTGTTGGCGCCGACGACTGGGCCGAGGTCTCTTGGGGTGATGCTCGCGCTCATCGCTTCGACAGCGGCGTGGAGGGTGCGCCACGGAGTAGCGGCGTCTTCGAAGCGGCGGACGACGGCTGCGGTCAGTTGGCGGCCGTTGAGTTGGGTGGGGCCGCCGCCGTTGCGGAGGTCGAGCCAGAGCGTGAAGCCGGTCTGGTCGACGGTCCAGGAGCAGAAGGCGCCGGGATGGACGTCGACGCCGGCGCCGAAGGTCTTGCCGGTCTTCTCGTCGTGACCGAGCCAGTACCACGGCAGGAACCGGTCGGGCTGGAGATGGCGCCACTGGAGATCGCCGTACGAGCGCTCCCAGGCGTCGCCGAGAACGAGAGCGCCGACCGGAACGGGCTCGTCCCAGCGCAGCGCTACGCGCGAAATGCCGCCCGCGGCGGAGACGAGCACGGCGCCGCCGCTGGCGGTGACCTCCGCTCCGCCGGCCGTCCAGCGGCCGACGGACAGCGTGGCGGTGAGCAGGTCGCCGGTGGGGTCGGGCTGGATGAAGACCTGGGTGGGCTCATTCACGGGAAAGAGCCTACCCGGATTTAATCCAGAGAGTTGATTTAGTACGTCTTGTAATAGATCAGCTCGCCGGACTCACCGGAGCCCGCGCCTTCGCTCGGGATGAAGAGGGTCATCACCAAGGCGGGTTGACCGTTGGGGGCTCGTAGTGAGGTGACGGTCGGGTTGGCGAAGGCGGTGCTGCCGGCGTTGGTGTGGATCGTCGTCCGGTCGGCATTGCCGGTCTGGTAGTCGAAGACGAAGGTGCGCCAGGAGCCGAAGTCGCCCTTCGTGTACTGGCCCTCGATCAGGCCGAAGCTGTAGCCGCGGAAGCTCACCTGGTCGCGGTCGCCGATGTTGCCGCCGACGCCCCAGTGCAGCAGGGCGTTGTCGAAGTTCGGCTGGGCCGAGGTGGTCCAGGAGTTGAAGTTGGTCAGCCGGCCGCGTTGCTGGCGGTCGCGGTCGCAGTTCCACCAGTAGTGGCCGCCGAGGTCGATCGTCGAGTGGTCGATGTCGGGAGAGAGCGTGATCCCGTAGATGTTCGGCGTCCCCTCGGCGCAGGACGAGAGCCGCCGGGGCGCGTCGAAGGATCGCGTCACCCGGCCGGCGAGCAGGTCGGCGCGGTTGGCGTAGTACCGGAAGGCGAGATGGTTGTTGCCACCGCCGGCCTGCTCCTGTTCCCAGGCCATCACGAAGCCGCCGTTGGAGGCCTGGGCGATGGTCGGTTGGGAGGCGGGGCCGGTGTTGCTGCCGGCGAGTTCGCGGACCCAGTGCCAGTTGAGCAGGTCGGTCGAGGTGGCGAGGTTCACCCGGAAGTGGCCGTCGCTCGCCAGGTGGTGCGAGACGGCGAGGTAGCCGCCGGTGGTGTCCTGGATGATCTTCACGGTGTCCATCACGTGGCCGGCGTCGTCCTTCACGCCGTACCGCTTGCCGGTGGCGCCGACCACGTCCTCGACGATCCCGCGCAGCTCGGCCCGCGCCGGATCGGAGACAGCGGTGGTACCGGCGGTGGCCAGGGTCGCGGGCGTTGCGATGGCGGTCAGTGCGAGAGCTGCGAGCAGTAGGCGGGTGGTACGCATGTCAGGCCCCCAGGGATTCGATCGCCTCGACCAGTCGGTCGACGTCGGATTGATTCGTGTACGGCGCCAGGCCTGCGCGGACTGCGCCCGAGTCGCCCAGTCCGATGTGCCGCGACGCCTCCAGCGCATAGAAGGAACCAGCCGGTGCGTTGACGCCCGACTCGGCCAGCTTGGCGGCAACGGCTCGCGACTCCCAGCCGTCGACGGAGAACAACAGCGTCGGCGTACGCCGCTGCGCATGCCCGTAAAGCGTGATCCCGTCGATCGCGGCCAGCCGGGTCTCCAGATCGGAATGCAACCCGTCCTCGTGCGTTTCCAGCACCGCCAGAGAACTCAGCAACCGTTCTCTGCGATCTCCGGAGCCCGTTCCGGAGAGATCCGCGAGGAAATCCACCGCGGCGGTCGTCCCGGCGAGCAGCTCGTACGGGAGCGTGCCGAACTCGAATCGCTCCGGCACCACATCACTTGCCGGAAGCAACTTGTCCGGCCGTAGCCCGTCCAGCAAAGCGGGCGCCGCCGAGAGCACGCCGCAGTGCGGTCCGAAGAACTTGTACGGCGAGCAGGCGTAGAAGTCGGCGAAGGACGCGTCGATCGGGGTGTGCGCGGTGAGGTGCACGCCATCGACGTACACCAGCGCGCCGGCCTCGTGGACGAGCGTTGCGATGGCCTCGACGTCAGGCCTGGTACCGAGCAGGTTGGAGGCAGCCGTCACCGCGACCAGCCTGGTCCTCGATGACAGGAGGGGTGAAATGTCGTCGAGTTCGGAGGTCCCCGGATCGAACTCCAGCCACCGAACGGTCGCACCAACCGCCTCGGCCGCCTGCACCCACGGGCGGATGTTCGCGTCGTGGTCGAGGCGGGTCACGATCACCTCGTCGCCGGGTCCCCAGTTCTTGGCGAGCGTACGGGCGAAGTCATAGGTCAGCTGCGTCATGCTCCGACCGAAGACGATGCCGCCCGGGTCGGTGCCCAGCAGGTCGGCCATCGCCTGGCGGGCGTCGAGGACGATCCCGTCCGCTCTTCGCTCGGCGGGCGTCAGCTGTCCACGGTTGGCGAGCGCCGAGACCATCGTGGCGGCGACCGCATCGGCCACCACTTGTGGCGTCTGCGACCCACCTGGTCCGTCGAAGTGCGCGGCTCCCTCGGTCAACGCCGGGAATTGCTTGCGGACAGCCTCCACGTCAAAGCCCATGGCGCCCATCCTGCCCCGAGGACCTGCCGGGCGTTGACGATCGTGTGTCGCGGTGCGCCCCCGTCAGGGGTAGAGCATCCAGTGCCGGTTGGTGGTCCAGCCGAGGAAGCGGCGGGCGGCGGGTTGGCCAAGCAGGACCTGGTGAAGGTCGGCGAGCACCGGATCGAGGCGGCGGGAGACCGAGGCCGGCTTGTCCACGGTCCAGGTCCAGCCGAGGAAATCCAGCCGTTCCTGCGGTGCGCAGAGGGAAAGGAAGAACATCAGCTGACGCCAGGCGTAGGCAGCATCCTTGATCGTACGGAGCGGGCGCGGGTTCTTCTCCACGGCTTTGAGCTTCGCGATGACGCCGGCGAAAGCGCGGCGGGACAGGTCTGGCCAGTCGAGCTCCAGGTCGAGCGCGATGACGAGGGCGGCGAGGTTGTGCGTGGTGAGGATCTGCGCCTGTTCGATGATCTTGCCGTTGCCGGCGACCGATCTCGCGGGCTTCTCACCGGCCGCCGCATATGCCTGTTGGACGAAGGCGTCCTGCCGCTGGGCGGGGTGCGGCAGGCCGAGCCAGCCGGCGTAGTCGAGGGCGTAGTACCGCTCGTACGGTGTGTCCTGCAGCAGCGCGGCAACCAGATCGGCGGACTCGGCGTACTTCGGGGAGAACTTGCCCTCGAAGATGTCGGCGGCGAGCTCCTCCGTGAGTGGCAGGACGATCCCCGCGCTCTTGACCAGCGACCGGAACTGCTCGACGAGCGGGTTGGGCAGGATCGTCGCGGGGAAGCCGGAGATCGCTGTCCCGGAGAGCTCCTTCAGCATCGTCCGCGCGGCCGCCCGGCTGGTGTCGCTCGGCGTCTGGACGCGCTTGACCGCCCGCACCCACGGCAGTTCGTCCATCCGCACCTGGCGCTGAAGATCGAACAGCAACACCGACCGCCGGCGCTGGAACGCCCGATAGGTCGCCGCCATCAGCCGTCGCAGCGGCTCGTCCTGATAGGCCAGCGCGGTCGTTACGCCAGTGAGCTGAGGGACCAACTCGGCCAGCACCTCGGCCGAAGGCACCACCCCCAGCTCGATCAACTCCCCAACGGTCCCCCGCCGCCCCAACATCACCTTCCGCCACAAACCCTCCGGAACCCTGTCCCCGACCTCGCCCGCGGTCCAGCCGATCGACTGGTCGAGTGAGGCCAGCTGGGTCGCCAGGGTGGTGGCGAGTTCGTGATGGAGGGGGCGGCTGGCTTCGGTGTGCTGGGAGCTGCGACAGGCCTCGAACTCGGGGGTACCAGGAGTGCCCCGGCGGGTGAGCATCGAGTCGACCGCATGCTGGAGGAGGCCTCGGCGCCGGGCTTTCAAGCCCTTGGCCAGGGCGTCTTCCAGGGCCAGGCGGAGGATTGCCTGGTTCTCCTTGGGACGTTGGTGTTTGGTGCACAGCGGGTGCTCGGCTGCGAGTACGGCGTACCGGTCGAGGAGTTCCTGGCCGCGTTTCCGCCAGCCGGGCGGTTCGGTGGCAGCTACCTGGCCGTCGACGCAGGTGGTGAGCCAATGGGTGAGGAGCTCGTCGGCAAACGGGTTCCAGATGGTGAGTGCTTCGCGCTGCGTCTCGACCCGGAGGTTGCGCGGGACCGTCTGGAGGGACTCCCGTACTTCGCCGACCGTGCGCCGCGAGACGATCGAGGGGTCGACGTCCGCAGTACCGGGGACTGGGGCGAAACGGAGGCGGTCGGCGTACGGGCGGATGGTTTCGAGCACGTCGAGCGCGGCTGCTCGATCGCCGGCGCGGATCAGCCAGGCAACCGTCAGTAGCGCGGCTTCTTCGGGGACGTTCACGGAGTACTGGCCGCTGTCCAGGCGGGCTTGGAGCTCGGCGAGGCCGGCGTCGGTCAGATAGTGAGCGAAGACTCGTGCGCGGTCAGGAGCGATAGCGGCCTCGTGCGGCTGCAGCGGTCCTTCCGACTTGGCCACACCGGTCGCGAAGCCGCCCTTGACGACCTCGAGCGTCACCCAGATCGGGAAGCGCCGCACCGGCCGCCGGCTGCCGATCGCCAACTTGCCGCTGCCCATGCCCTCGAGCACCCGGCGCCAGCTCTTCACCCGCTTGTCCGCCCGGCGGCGCGTCGCAGCATCCTCATGGCTCAGCGCTGTCGTGAACGCCTTGGCCAGCTGTCCTTCTGGATATCCCGCGGTGATGTCGTTCATTGCCAGCGTGGCGGGTTCTGCCCCCGCGCCCTCAGGGTCCAAGCCCTGTGCTCTAGCTGCTGAGCTACACGCTGTTCCCGGCGTACTTCGAGTCCGCCGCGAAGGAGCAACGCTAGTGCAACGGAGGGTCATCGGCGACCCAATTTGTGCGGCATTGCTCGCGGTTGCCCAATTGCGGGCAGAAAGCGGAAATTGTCGGTGCCATGCTGCAAGATGTCAGGAGTGAGCACCCCATCGACTCCTGACATGCCGCCCGTCCGGTCCTGGCTGCCGACCATGCTTGCCCTCGGCGCGATCTGGGGCTGCAGCTTCCTGTTCATCTCCGTCGGGGTGCGCGAGTTGCACCCGGCGTACCTCGCGCTCGGCCGGGTGATCGCGGGCTCGCTCGTGCTGCTCACGATCCTGGCGATCAAGCGCGAGTCGTTGCCCCGGTCACGACGGGTCTGGGCACACAACTTCGTCGCCGCCGCGATCGGCTCGGCCATCCCGTGGACCTTGTTCGGGTACGGCGAGCAGCGCGTCCCCTCGCTGCTCGCGGGCATCTGGAACGGGATCACCCCGCTGGTCGTGCTGCCGATCGCCGTCTGGGTGCTCCGGACCGAGAAGTTCACCCTGCAGCGCGTTCTCGGGCTGCTGATCGGCTTCCTCGGCATGCTGGTCGTGCTCGGCGCCTGGCAGCTGCACGGCGGCTCGGACCTGACCGGCCAGCTGTTCTGCATGGCCGCCGCGGTGGCCTACGGCATCGCCATCCCGTACCAGAAGAGGTTCATTGCCGGCAGCAACCTGTCCGGGACGTCGCTGTCGGCGAGCCTGTTGCTCTGCGCAACGGTTCAGCTCGCGATCGCCGCCCCGCTCCTGACCGGGCAGGCGCCGCCGGCGCCGTCGTCGCTGTCGATCGAGGTGATCGGCAGTGTGATCGCCCTGGGCGCGCTCGGCAGCGGCGTCGCGTTCGTGCTCAACCTCCGGCAGATCCGGCTGATCGGCGCGAGTATGACGGCGATGGTCACGTACATCATGCCGATCTTCGCGATCGTGGCCGGTGTGATCGTGCTGCACGAGCGCCTCACCTGGTACCAGCCGGTCGGCGCCGCGATCGTGCTGACCGGGGTCGCGGTGTCCCAAGGGGTCGTCAGGTCGGTCCGATCGGGCAGCCGGCCGAAATCCGCTGTCGAGCCGGCCCCTGCCCCAGTACCGTGAAATCGCGGCCTACGCCGGTCGTGGGGACAGATCGTCCGGCGTCAGGGCCCGTAACGGGGAGGAAGACCATGAGTACGACCGCAGTGCCCAACACCCACGAGATGGTGATCATCCATCGCGTGTTCCGGCGCGAGTTCCGGCTGCTGCCCGACCTGATCGGCCACGTGGCCGTGGGCGACACCGAGCGCGCCGCGCTGGTGGGCGAGCACCTGACCGACATCGTGAGCTCGCTGCATCACCACCACGAGGGTGAGGACGACCTGCTCTGGCCGCCGCTGCTGAAGCAGGCCACGCTGGAGGCCGACCTCATCCACCGGATGGAGAGCCAGCACGCCTCGCTGTCGACCGCGCTCGACCAGGTCGACAAGCTCACCCCGGCGTGGGCCGCGACGGCGAACCAGGCCGATCGCGACGCCCTCGCGACCGCGGTGCGCGACGCGGCGGTCGTGCTCGAAGAGCACATGGGCGAGGAGGAGCAGGAGATCCTGCCACTGGTCCGCGAGCACCTGACGGCCGAGCAGTGGAACAAGCTCGGTGAGCGCGGCGCCAAGTCGATCGACGACAAGCGCAAGCGACTGCTGTTCCTGGGGATGATCCTCGAAGACTGCTCGCCGGCGGAGGAGCGGGATTTCCTGAAGAGGATGCCGGCACCGGTGCGAGTGCTCTGGAGACTGATAGGCCGCCGTTCGTACGACGGTTATGTACGGCTGATCAGGCGTTAGCTTTTCTGAGGTTGGGCACGGCTGCCACGACCACGGCGACCAGAGCGAGCAGTGTTCCGGCGACGACCGGGAAGGTGACCGCCTGGTCGGAGGCCGGGGCGAACAGGTCGATGACGAGGCTGGCGATCAGCTGACCGGCGATCGTGCCCAGTCCGAGGACGAAGACGCCGACCACCCGGACGACGGCTGCCGCCGAACTGATGAAGATGACGCCGCACAGGCCGCCGAAGTACAGCCAGGGGTTGGACGGCAGGCTCTTCGGTGCGCCCCGCACGATCAGGTCGACGATGAAGACGACCAGTAGCGCACTGAAGCCGACCAGGAAGTTGATGACGCCGGCCGCTACAGCTCCGGAGGCATCGATCGCCGCAGTCTGGGCCACTCGCCCGTTGATGGCCTGCTGTACCGCAGTACCGATTCCAGCCAGTGCAGGGAGTACTGCGAGCAGTAGGCCGGACGGATGGTCCAACCGATCAGACACAGCCAGTACTACGGCCACCATCGCGACAACCGCGCCGGCCACCCGTAGTGGCGTGTAGGCCTGAGGCCCGGCCGGCCCGAAGCCCAGGCGGTCGACCACCAAGCTGCTGGCGGCCTGCCCCGCCACGCCGGCGACTGTGAAGATGGCAACACCGATCACTGACACCGTGATCGATTGGGTGGCGACCAGGAACGCACCGGCGACTCCACCGATGCACTGCCACCACCGGAGCAGGCCACCGCCGTCGGAGGGCGACCTGATGGTCCACCAAACCCGGCCCACCGACCGGCGGACCGGCGGGATCACCGCACAGCCGACCAGCAGGACGACGAGCCCGGTGCCGAAGGAGATCAGGGCGGCCGGAATGCCGTCCCCGAGCTCCTGGCCGAGTTCGCCGTTCAGGCGGGACTGGATCGCGACCAGCATGCCGATACCGAACGCCGCCGTCAGCCCGATGAGCTGGTACTGCTGGGCACTTCGGGCAGGGCGGATTTCGGTCGCAGTCACTACTCCATCATGACCGTCCGACCTCATGCACCTGACATCAGGTCCGTCTGATGAGCGCCAGATACATCGCGTCGGTGCCGTGCACGTGGGGCCACAACTGCACGTCAGGGCCCTCTCCCAGCGACGGCACGTCCGGCAGGAGCGCGCGAGCGTCCTCGAGCACGGCGTCGCTGCGCTGTGCCAGTACTGCGTCCACCACCTCGCGCGTCTCCATCGGGTGCGGGGTGCACGTCACGTAGGCGACTACTCCGCCCTTGCGGACGGAGGTGATCGCCGAGTCGAGCAGTTGCTCCTGCAACGGGCGCAACTCGGCCACGTTTTCCGCAGTACGACGCCAGCGTGCCTCCGGGCGCCGTCGCAGCGCACCGAGCCCACTGCATGGCACGTCGGCGAGCACTCGGTCGTACGAGCCCTCCGGCCAGGTCGGCTTGGTACCGTCGCCGACGAGCACCTGGTGGTTCCCAGGCACAGCCCGCAGGTTGGATCGCACCAGCTCCGCACGGTGTGGCAGCGGCTCTATCGCTGTGATCGCTGCGCCCCGCTGGCGACCGATGGCCGCGAGCAGAGCGGCCTTACCGCCCGGCCCGGCGCACAGGTCCAGCCACTTGGCGTCCCTGCCCTCTAGCGGCGCCATGGCGAGCGCAGTGGCGACCAACTGCGAGCCCTCGTCCTGCACTCCGGCCCGCCCGGCGGAGACGGCCGAAATCTTGCCGGGATCGCCTCCACCTTGCAGTACAGCGGCGTACGGCGAGTAGTGCGCCCTGGTTGCTCCGGCCACGATCAGCTCGTCGAGGTCGGCCAGTCCGGGCCTTGCCACCAACGTCACCCGCGGCGGCTCATTGTCGGCATCGAGGAGGTTGTCCAGCTCATAGCCCTCGGTGTGGAGCGCGTCGGCGAAGGCCTCGACGATCCAGCGGGGATGCGCCTTCGCGATCGACAGGAATCCGAACAGGTCGTCGTCGGAGTGCGGTGCGACGTCGACGATCCACTGGTCGAACGTGCGCTGGCTGACCTTACGCAGTACTGCGTTGACCAGACCGCTGCGGCTCTGACCGGACACCACGCGAGTCAGCGTGACCATCTCGTTGACGGCGGCATAGGAGTCGACGCGCATCCTGAGCAGCTGGTGCGCACCGAGGCGGAGCAGGTCGAGCAGCTCCGGATCCAGCTCGCCGAGTGGGCGCGAGACGCTGCGCGCGAGGATCGCGTCGTACGTGCCCTGCCAGCGCAGCGTGCCGTGCACGAGCTCCGTGCAGAAGGCGGCGTCGCGGCCGCTCAGCCGCTGGTCGCGCAGCGCCTTGTTGAGGGCGAGGTTCGCGTAGCCGTCCTGGGACGAGACCTGCCGGATCACCTGGTAGGCGACCTGGCGGACCTTGTCAGGACGGCGCTGCGGTGCCGTGTTGCGTGGACTGCGGTCGCTCACTCTGCCTTCGATTCCGGACCGACACGGTCTTCGGGGGTGATCCGTACGCCGCGGGCCCAATCTGGGGCGGCCATCGGCTTCTTGCCTTGCGGCTGAACCGTCACGAGCTTCAGCACCTTGCTTCCGGTACCGACCTCGACGCTCGACTTGGTCGCGCGTAGCTCGCCGGGCTTGAGGTCGTCGGTTTCGGTCAGATCGACGTCGAGCACCTTCAACCGCTCGCCGCGGAACGTCGTCCACGCGCCCGGAGCCGGGTTGCAGCCACGGACCAGCCGGTCGACGCGCTGGGCCGGTGCGGTGAGGTCGAGCTCGGCGTCCTCGACGTTGATCTTCGGCGCGAGCGTGACCCCGTCCGCCGGCTGCTCAACGGCCACCAGTGCGCCTGCCTCGATGCCGTCGAGGGTGTCGACGAGCAGCTTGGCGCCGGACACCGACAGCCTGGTCAGCAGGTCACCGGACGTGTCCTTCGGGCCGATGCGCTCCGTCAGTACGCCGTACACGGGACCCGCGTCGAGCGCCTTGACGATCCGGAACGTGCTCGCGCCGGTGACGTCGTCTCCGGAGATGAGCGAGTGCTGCACCGGCGCGGCGCCGCGCCAGGCCGGTAGTACGGAGAAGTGCAGGTTGATCCAGCCGTGCGGCGGGATGTCCAACGCGGCCTGCGGCAGGAGCCCGCCGTACGCGACCACTGGGCAGCAGTCCGGCGCGATCTCGGTCAGCCTGGCGAGGAAGTCGGGATCGCTCGGCTTGACCGGCTTGAGCACCTCGACGCCGAGCTCCTCGGCGTACCGGGCGACCGGGGAGGCGACCAGCTTGCGGCCGCGGCCGGCCGGTGCGTCCGGGCGGGTGACGACGGCGACCAGGTCATGGCTGCTGGCAACGATCGCGCGGAGCGCGGTGACGGACACCTCGGGGGTGCCGGCGAAAACTACTCTCACAGGCCGAATCCGTTCATCGGGTGCGGGGAGACCTTGATCTGCGGCGGGCCGGACAGCCCGGACCACTCGGCCTCGCGGATCGCCTTCATCGCGGCCTTGCGGGTCACGGTGTCCAGCCGGTCGACGAACATGATGCCGTCGAGGTGGTCGGTCTCGTGCTGAATGCAGCGCGAGAGCAGGTCCGAGCCTTCGATCACCACCGGGTCGCCGTACATGTTGAACCCGCTCGCGATCACGCTCATCGCGCGGCGGCAGTCGAAGGTCAGGCCGGGGAGCGACAGACAGCCCTCGGGGCCGAACTGCTCGTCGGCCGACAGGCTCAGCTCCGGGTTGACCAGGTGGCCGAGCTCACCTTCGACGAAGTAGGTGAAAACGCGCAGGCCGACGCCGATCTGCGGCGCGGCCAGGCCTGAGCCGGGAGCGGTCTGCATGGTCTCGGTCAGGTCCGCCACCAGCCGGCGCAGCTCGGCGTCGAAGTCGACGACGGGGTCGGCCTTGGTGTTCAGAACGGGATCGCCGAACAGGCGGATGGGTTGGACCGGCACGCAAACTCCACAGCACTCACCGAAGGGGGACCGGGCAAGTCTAGTGGTCCCAGCGGAGGCGCTCCGCAGCCCGCCTATCGTCGCTGTCAGCGACCACCCCCCTCCACATTGTTGCCACAAGCACGTACTGTGGTCTCAGGCGTACCAACAGTCACTACCGTCACACGCCCAACGGGAGACCACAATGCCCACAGCGACACGGGGGGCAGCCGGACTGATCCTGCTCGGTGCCCTGCTCGCCCAAGCTCCACTGGCCGCCGCCTACACACCGCGGGAGCCGGACGCACACGCCGTCGCGTCGCCGGCAGGCCCCAGCACAGACCCCACTACCGAACCCAGTACGACGCCGACGGCTACTCCGACCGTCGCGCCGACCGGTGACCCGACGATCGCGCCGGAGCCGGACCCGACCGCTCCGGACGACACCTGGCCGGTCGGTGAGCCGCCGACGGCGAAGTCGTGGACCGAGGTCGTGCAGGAGGTGATCCGCACCTCGGCGGAGTCCTCGATGCTGCGGGCAACCGCGCTCGCGGATCAGAGCAAGCAGCTGATGCGCTGTTTCAGGCTCGAGACCGAGAACTACTGTCTCGGGCTCGGCTTCGTCGATCAGCTCCCCAGCGGTGCGCAGCTGAGCGGGATGACTGCCGCACCCGAGGCGGCCGTCGGCACCCGGAGTACCGATGACGACACCGAGCAGGACATCGCGACCGGGGCGCTGACGCCCGCGGAGTTCGTGACCGAGCGGTCGTCGCTGTCGGACAGCGCGCGGCTCGACGCCGAGCTCGACGAGATGCAGGCCGCGTGGGACGGCCGCGACAAGGCCCGCGCGCTGCGTGAGCTCGACGCTCCGGCCGGTACTTCGGAAGAGCCGGCCGGTACTTCGGAGGAGCCTGCCACCACGGCCCCGACCCCGACCTCGACTGCGACCGTGGCGCCGACTGCCACCCCGACCACGCCTGAGCGGACCACGCCGGCCTCACCTGGCGTACCGAAGCCGTCGACGCCCGTGAAGCCGGTGAAGCTGCCGTCCTCGTCGTACATCATGAAGGGCTTCCAGGTCTCGCAGGACAAGGGCTACTGGTGTGGCCCGGCGACCTTCCAGTCGATCGACTGGGCCGATGACAAGCAGAAGGACACCCAGGCGTCCTGGGCCAAGGACCTCGGCTCGAGCACCTCCGGTACGGGGATCTCGGCGATGGTCAAGCAGACCAACCTGAAGACGGACTGGGACCTCGCCGCGGGCAGTTACATCGTCCAGAGCGTCGGCCACTGGAACACGCAGAAGTTCTTCGCCGTGCACCAGAACCACCTCGGCGACGGCAAGCCGGCGCCGGTGATCGAGCACGTGCAGCTACTGAAGCGGTACTTCCCGTACCTCGCCTTCAACCACAGCGGGCACTACCAGGTCGGTCGCGGGTACGACGCGAAGAAGGGCACCATCGGCATCTTCGAGGTGTTCAACGAGCGCCGCTTCAATAGCCGCGGCAACGTGACCGACGGGCCGAAGAACATCCCGGCGTCGGCGATGTTCAACGCGACGCTGGCCAACTCGTTCAAGAACATCGGTCTGTAGGCGGATGCGTCGTCCACAGCTCCTCGGTCCGGTCGCCCCGTTAGTCATGGTGGCCGGACTGACCCTGCTCATCAGCGCCTGCTCGTCAGGCTCCCCGGAGAGCGCTCCCCCAGGCTCTCCGGGGAGTTCCGGTACGCCGGGCAACAGCCAGACCCCGGCGAGCCCCGACAGCACCCCGAGCTCTCCCACCCCGAGTGTCCCGCCGACTCCGGCCGGGCCGCCGACCTGGACCAAGATCCTGCAGCAGCCGGTCGACGGTCAGCACGTCGTGACCCAGCAGCGGAAGTACCTCGTCACCCGGAGCAGCGATGACGCCGGCACCACGACGGTGACGGATCGGGCGAGCAAACGGGTGGTCGCCAAGCACGTGCCACCCGCGGGGTTCGTCGCTCAGTCGCCGGTGGTGATCGACGACCGGTGGGCGCTGGTCGAGGACATCCGGGACGACGGGCCGGATCCGGAGATCCGCACCTACCGGTACGACCTGACGACCGGTAAGGCGGTCGATCTGGCCTCCCAGAAAGCGCTCCCCCGGATCTCCGAGCCGGAGATCGGCGCGGCCGACGGGATCTTCGCCTACAGCAGTACCGACGCGAAACGCAGGTCGTGCCTGGTGATCGCCGAGCTCGCGACGCTGAAGGCGCGCACGGTCAGCTGTGTGGCCGATCCGGGTTATGTCGCCGATCCGGTCGTCTCGGGCGACTCGGTGACGTTCAGCGAGATCACCTCACCGCAGACGACCCGCCGGTGCAAGCGGTTGCTGACCGCGCCGCTGGCCGGCGGCGCCGCGCAGCCGGTCGCGGCCGCCAAGAACTGCATCCAGTGGAGTGGCGCCTCGTTGCGCGGGGCAACCGTCTGGTCGGAGATCGGCGCCTCGGATCCGGACCAGTACCAGAGCGCCGGGTACGTCCGGGAGAAAGCTGGTGGACCGGCCCGCTCGATCGGGTCGATCGTCACCGACACCATCGTTGCCTGCGGCAATTGGATCCACTGGGAGGTGCGCACGGTGACCGAGGGCGTGGAGCGCTTCCAGGTGCAGCGCTGGCAGCCGGGGATCGCCCGGCCCCAGCGCATCTACGCCACTCCCCCGGACGCCGCCATCACCCCGCCCACCTGCCAGGACGGCAACCTCATCATCGAGGTAGCCCACCTCGGCGCGGGCACGAAGTACACCGAAGCCCTAACCCTCACCACTGCCTAACCCTCACCACTGCCTGCCCCACCCCTTCCTCCCCTCCCGCTCCCGCCGCCACCGCCCCGCCACCTCCCCTCCCGCCCCGCATTTCGGCGGTTAACCCCTCGCCTTGTGGGTTGTCACCTCATACTCCGGGGTGACAACCCACCATTTCGGCGGTTGACCGCCGAAATGCGCGGAGAGGGCTTGGGGCTGGGGCGGGCGGGCGGGGGTCGACCGGGGGGCGGGCCGGGCGCGGGGCAGTGCGGGTCGGGCGGGGCCGGGTCGGGCGAGCGCGGTGCGGGGGCGGGCGGGGCGGGCTAGACCGGGAGGCCGCGGATTCGGAGGTGGGTGCGGAGGGTGGGGGCGTTGATGAAGGTTTCGGCGTCCATGCCGGTTGCTCGGGCGGCGATGACGTTGTCGTTCTTGTCGTCGGTGTAGAAGGTGCGTGCGGGGTCGAGGCGGTAGCGGTCGAGGAGGATGCGGTAGAGCTTCTCGCCGGGCTTGAGCGTCTGCTCGGTGCCCGAGACGACCTCGCCGCTGAAGCCGGCCAGGATCGGGAACGCCTCCTTGGCGACCTCCCACTTCTCCGTCGAGAAGTTCGTCAGCGCGTACGTCGGGATGCCCTGCTCGCGCAGTTCGGTGATGACGTCGGCGGTGCCCTCGATCAGGCCGCCGACCATCTTGAGCCAGCCGGTGTCGTACGCGTCGATCCACTCGGCGTGCTCCGGGTGCAGGGAGGTCAGCTCGGCGATCGCCTCGGCCCAGGGGCGGCCGGCGTCCTGTTGCAGGTTCCACTCGGGGCTGGTGATGTTGGTCAGGAAGTGCTCGCGCTGCCCGTCGTCCGGGATCAGGTCGCGGTAGAGGTAGTCGGGGCTCCAGTCCAGCAGCACCCCACCGATATCGAACACCACATCGTCAACGCTGCGCTCGCTCATGCCATCACCCTACGAAACCCCCGAAGGCAGCGAGTCCGGGAGGTTGTTCGCGTTGGCACGAGCGTGCAGCGCCGGGGCGAGAGCCAGTTGGCCGACGAAGAGGATTCCGCCGAGGGCCGCGCAGCCGAGCCAGACAGTCACTCGCCCGGCGTGTTCCAGCGTGTTGGTCCCGAGTAAGGGGCCGATCACGCTGCCCAGTCCGAACGACATGCTCCCGGCCAGGCCCAGGTAGCCACCGCGGAGGTCGACCGGCGCCAGATCGGCGAAGACCGCTCCGATCACCGCCGCGAAACCGATCTCTCCGACGGTCCAGACCACCACCGAGAGCCCGTACCCCCACCAGTTGTGCACGACCGCGCCGAGCCCGAAGCCCAGCCCGACGATCAGCATCGACCCGGCCAATAGCTTCGGCCGGTCGAGCGCGGCCAGTCGCCCGTTCACGAACGGCTGCACCACGACGATCACAACGCCGTTCAGCGCGATCACCAGCCCGTACGTCGAACTCGGCAACCCGTCGCCGGCCATCGCCAGCGGCAACGTCGAGTAGCCCTGGAAGTAGATCGTCGCGTAGCCGATCTGGAGCAGGATCATCAACAGGAAGGTGGTGTCCCGCAAGACGACCGGCAGTAGCGGCCGGCGCGGTCCGTCGTCGAGCACCGGCCGGGTCTCGGGCACCATCCGCCAGATCACCAGCGCGGCGGCGATCGACGTACCGGCGTTGATCCAGAACAGCCAGTTGTAGCCGACGCTCGCGAGCACACCCGCGCTGACCGTAGAGACGGAGAAGCCGAGGTTGATCGCCCAGAACAGCAGCCCGTACGCGCGAACGCGCTCTCTCGGCTGGAGCAGGTCGGCCACGGTCGCCTGCACGGCCGGGCGGAACAGGTCGCCCATCAGGCCGACCACGAACGCCGCGATCCAGATCGTCGTGATCGAGCGCGCCGATCCGAGCAGGATCAGCGCGGCCGCAGTACCGAAGAAGCCGATCAGCATCGTACGGCGACGGCCGAACCGGTCGGACAGCCAGCCGCCGACGAGCTGCGAGACCACGGAGCCGGCACCGACCGCGGCCGCCACCGCACCCGCAGTACCGGCCGAGAGATGGCGGTCCTGGGTGAGGTACAGCACCAGGAAGGGCTGGACGAAACTGCCGAGCCGGTTGACCAGCTGGCAGACCCACAGAGCCCAGAAGGCGCGTGGCAGGCGGGGAGCGTCGTTCATGACTCCAACTGTTGCCGCGACCGTTCAGGGCTGTCGAGCATTAGGGCCAGGACTAATCCTTCCGCCGGACGAGCGACCGGATTAGGGTTGGCAGCGTGATCACCCTCAGGCTCAGTACCGACGACGTGAGCCGGATCAGGTTCGCGTTCTCGCCGGTCTGGGAGACGGTGACGAGCATCCGGGCGCTGAGCAACAGTACGGCGAGCAGCGTGCACGGACCGTGGCTGCGCAAGGTCGCTCCGTTGCTGGCGGCCGAGGACCTTTCGTTGCTGAAGGCCCTCATTCCGCCGGTCAGCTACATCCCCGACTTCATCACCCCGGCACCGCCGCGCCGCTCGACCAGCTTCGAGTCGGGCCTCGCCGCGATCGCCGCAACGCCCCGGCATCTCGTCGTCAACGAGCTGGCAAAGCTCCACCGCGAGACGCCGAACCCACTCCTGCCCGAGCTGATCGCCAAGCCGGCCAAAGCGCTCGACCGGATCACCTCAGCGCTCGACAGCTACTGGCGCCTCACCATCGAGCCCGACTGGCGCCGGATGCGCTCGCTGCTGCAGGAGGACCTCGCCTTCCGGCTGGAGGAGCTGGCCAGCGGCGGCGTAGAGCGCGTACTCCGCAATCTGCACCCATCCGTGCACTTCCGCGGCGACCGGATCGAGATCGACCGGCCGTACTGCTGCGACGGCGAGCCGCTCCCCGGCCAAGGCCTGCTACTCGTGCCCTGCGTCTTCACCTGGCCGGCCGCACTCCCGGTCACTGCCGCGCCCCACGTCCCGACGATCACCTACCCGCCGCGCGGCCTCGGCCGGCTCTGGGAGAGTCAGGAAGACGTCAGCGAATCACCACTCGCCGAGCTCGTCGGGAGAACCCGCGCCGCGATCGTGAGCCACCTCGACCTGCCGATGTCGACCACGCATCTCGCCCACCAGCTCGGCGTCTCCGCACCGACCCTGAGCGTGCACCTGAGCATCCTGCGCTCCTCCGGCGTCGTCGGCTCCCGCCGCGACGGCCGCGCGGTCCTCTACTCCCGAACCTCCCTCGGCAACCACCTCCTGGCCGCCTCCCGCCCAGCCGCCCTCGCCTCCGCCTGACCATGGCCCTGCAACAACCGCCGGTTATCCGAAGGCGACTGGGTCCACCTGGACGCGTACGGATCCCAACAGCTTCTTGGTACTACGGGCCGCCTGGCCCTCCTTGAGCGCCCGCGCGAGGCTGGCGCCGGCCGCGCGCGGTGTTCGCACGACGGCTCGTGAAGTCTCGTCATCGAGGGCCACCGGGCCGAGGACCTCCAACCCTGCTTGGGGATCCACAAACTGTTGCACCCGCGCCACGAGGTCGGAGACCGCGTCGGTCGGGCCGGTCAACTCGGCCAGCTTCGCCGCCGGCGCAAGCCGCGCAGTACGGCGCTCCTCCAACTCCCGCATCGCGAAACCCTCCGGACTCCACCGGACCAGGGCCTGCAACGGCGTCGCCGACGGCTCCCCGACCATGATCACCATGCCGCCCTCACTCGCGGAGCGCACCATGGCGGCCGCGTTGAACCATCGGCGCACTGCCTCTTCCGGCGCTCGCAGGTCGGGACGCGCGAGCAACAGCCACGTGTCCAGCAGCAGAGCCGCGCTGTAGCCACCTGAGGCGACAGGCTCGGCGCCTGGCGTGGTGACGACCAAGGCCGGCTCATCCGAGATGGTGTCGAGCATGTTGTCGCCACCCGAAGTACGGACGAGTACCCCCGGGAAGGCGCGGCCAAGCTCCTCCGCAGTACGGCGGGCACCGACGATCGCGGCGCGCATGCGGGTGTCGCCGCACTCCGGGCAGCGGTGATCCGCCGCCGGCCGACCGCACACGCTGCAGCTCGGCGGCCCTGACCCACCTGTACGACGGAGGGATCCGCCGCAGGTGGAGCAACGCGAAGGCGCTCGGCACGTCTGGCAAACGAGGCTCGGCAGATACCCGGCCCGCGGAACCTGGACCAGCACCGGTCCCGTCTTCAGCCCCTCGCGCGCCACCTCGAAAGCCCGGTGTGGCAGCCGCGCCACCCGAGCCATCGGGTCCCGCTTGAGGTCGGTGTCCGACTCCCCCGTGATGTGCACCGAAGGCGCGGCCGCCCGGATCACCTTGCGGTCGGCGATCAACTCGCCGGCCCAACCGGACTCGATCAACGCGGCCGTCTCCGCGGAACGCGCGAAGCCGCCCAGGAGCGCGGCGCACTTCTGCCGATACGCGCGCAGCAGCAACACTTCACGCGCATGCGGGTAGGGCGCGCGCGGCTCGGCGTACGAGTCGTCGCCGTCGTCCCACAGCGCAACGAGGCCCAGGTCGGCCACAGGCGCGAAGGCAGCCGCTCGAGTGCCGATCACCACCCGCGTGCAACCCCGCAGAGCCGCAAGGAACGCCCTGTACCGCGCGGTCGGCCCGAGGTCGGCGGAGAGCGTGACGAACCCGTCCGGCCCGAGCACCGCAGTACAGGCCGCTGCCAGCCGCTCGAGATCGCGGGCGTCCGGCGCGAGCAGCAAGGCGCCGCGACCTGACGACGCACAAACGGCTGCGGCCTGGGCGAAGGCCAACGCCCAATCGGCCCCCGGTACTGCGGTCCAGATCGCGCGCGGCGCCTCGGAACGGGTCAGCGCGTCGAGGAAGCCACCGGCCAGCGGGTACGGCGCCCACTCGGAGCGCGAGGTCGACGTCGCCGGGCGGACGGGCTGGCTGCATTTGAGCGCCTCGGCCTCGACCTTCGCG
Organism: Streptomyces sp. SID13031; assembly: GCF_010548305.1. Lineage (GTDB taxonomy): Bacteria > Actinomycetota > Actinomycetes > Propionibacteriales > Kribbellaceae > Kribbella. Next base: position 390,866 of record NZ_JAAGLV010000001.1, on the reverse strand, counting down.
AGGCGGGGTGGCACCGCGAGGCGGGTCACGTCGGCGAGGACCCCGGCGTACCGGTCGGCCACGGCACGGCAGAGGTCGGCGACCTCGGGGGTCAGCACCTGCTCGGGCGAGATGACCTTGCGGATCCTCGCCAGCTTGCCCTCGTGCTCGGACGACTCCAGCCGCTCCAGGACGAACCCGTCCAGGTCCTTGCCCGCGAACCGCACCTTCACCCGCGCACCCGGCTGAGCGCCGTCGGCGAGGTCATCGGGCACCAGGTAGTCGAACGGCCGGTCCAGGTGCGGCAACGGCATGTCGACCGCGACCCGGGCAACCGGCAATGACGCGGTGATCCCCGCGGGCTCCTTGGTGCGGGAACGCCGAACGGTCTCGCGGAGCAGCGTCAACTGCTCAGGTGAGTCCCCGTTCTGTGCCACTCGGGAACTCTAGTCGGGCGGGACGACAAACCGCCCGCGACCATCCACAGGGTCACGGGCGGTTCGTGGCGAGCTACTACTTGTTGACCGCAGCCTTCAGTTCTTCGACCCGGTCGGTGCGCTCCCAGGTGAAGTCCGCACCGGTACGGCCGAAGTGGCCGTTGCGCGCGGTCTGCGCGTAGATCGGCCGGAGCAGGTCGAGGTCGCGGATGATCGCGGCCGGGCGCAGGTCGAACACCTCGAGCACCGCGTCGCTGATCTTGTCCACCGGCACCGTCTCGGTGCCGAAGGTGTCGACGTAGAAGCCGACCGGCGCCGCCTTGCCGATCGCGTACGCGACCTGGCACTCGGCCCGCGCGGCCAGACCGGCGGCGACGATGTTCTTGGCCACCCAGCGCATCGCGTACGCCGCGGAGCGGTCGACCTTCGACGGGTCCTTGCCCGAGAAGGCGCCGCCACCGTGCCGGGCCATCCCGCCGTAGGTGTCGATGATGATCTTGCGGCCGGTCAGCCCGGCGTCGCCCATCGGGCCGCCGATCTCGAACCGGCCGGTCGGGTTGACCAGCAGCAGGTAGTCGGTCGAGTCGATGTCGAACTGCTCGAGCACCGGGTCGACGACGTGCTTCTTCACGTCCGGCGTCAGCATCGAGTCGAGGCTGATGTCGGCGGCGTGCTGGCTCGACACCACGACGGTGTGGATCCGGACCGCCTTGTCACCGTCGTACTCGACCGTGACCTGGGTCTTGCCGTCGGGGCGCAGGTAGGCCATCGTGCCGTCCTTGCGGACCTCCGACAGCCGCGCGGACAACCGGTGCGCGATGGTGATCGGGAGCGGCATCAGCTCGGGCGTCTCGTTCGACGCGTAGCCGAACATCAGCCCCTGGTCGCCGGCGCCCTGCAGGTCGAGCGCGTCCGAGGACGACTCCGAGCGGTTCTCGTACGCCGTGTCGACACCCTGGGCGATATCGGGCGACTGGCTGCCGATCGCGACCGTGACGCCGCAGGACGCGCCGTCGAAGCCCTTCAGCGACGAGTCGTAGCCGATCTCCAGGATCCGCTCGCGGACGATCCCGGGGATGTCCACGTACGCCGTCGTGGTGACCTCGCCGGCCACCACCACCAGCCCGGTGGTCACCAGGGTCTCCACCGCGACGCGGCTCTTCGGGTCCTCGGCCAGTAGTGCGTCGAGGATCGAGTCACTGATCTGGTCAGCGATCTTGTCCGGATGACCCTCGGTCACCGACTCGGACGTGAAAAGGCGCCGTGCCACGGATTCTCCCTGGAATTCCTCGTCTGCCACCCGACGGGGAAGGTCGTCCCCCGTCCGCGCACCGCCTCACGCGGTGCTGTTGGAAGTATGCCAGCAGATCCGCCCAGTCAACCGGACGACGAGCCGATTTGCCCAGCTGATGAGACTGTCTCATCACATCCTGGACATCCCCGCGTGAACGGGCCGAAGTAATTCTCACCACACCAAGTTAGGTCAGCCTTATCTGAGCAATCTCTCAGTCAGCTGGGGACCCCTCAGTGCCAGTGGGTGGCGACGAGGTTCCAGATGACGCCGGCCAGGGCGTCCTTGCTGCCGGACGGGACCGGGAGGGCGCCGCCGTCGCGGTCGAGGATGACTGCCTCGTTGAGGTCGCTGCCGAAGACCTTGCCACCGGAGACGTCGTTCACGACCAGCAGGTCGCAGCCCTTGCGTTCGAGCTTGGCCCGGCCGAGCTCCAGTACGCCGTGATCGGCGTCGCCCGTCTCGGCGGCGAAGCCGACGATCACCTGGTCGGTGCGGCGGCGCTCGTGCGAGATGGTGGCCAGGATGTCCGGGTTCTCGATCAGGCTCACGGCGGGCACCGAGCCGTCGCCGGTCTTCTTGATCTTGTGCTCGGAGACGTCGGCCGGGCGGAAGTCAGCAGGCGCGGCGGCCATCACGATGGCGTCGGCGTCCCCGGCGCGCCCGGTGATCTCGTTGTACAGGTCGCGGGTGCTGGTGACCTGGACGACCTGGACGCCGGCCGGGTCAGCGAGCTCGGAGTTGGCGGCGACCAGGGTGACCTTGGCACCGCGGGCGGCCGCGATCCGGGCGAGCGCGTAGCCCTGCTTGCCGGACGAGGAGTTGCCCAGGTACCGCACTGGGTCGAGGTGCTCGCGAGTGCCGCCGGCGCTGATCAAGACGTTCTTGCCGGTCAGATCGGCCACCGACTGGCCGGCGGCGCGCGCGGCCTCGTCGGCGAGCATCAACTGGCTGATCGCGAAGATCTCGGACGGCTCGGGCAGCCGGCCGCGCCCGGTATCGGCGCCGGTCAGCCGGCCGACAGCGGGGTCGAGCACGGTGATACCGCGTGAGCGCAGGGTGGCGACGTTGGCCTGGGTGGCCGGGTGCTCCCACATCTCGGTATGCATCGCGGCCGCGAACAGGATCGGGCAGCGCGCCGTCAGCAAGGTGTTGGTGAGCAGGTCGTCGGCCAGCCCGTGGGCGGCCTTCGCGATCAGATTCGCGGTCGCGGGCGCGACGACGACGAGGTCCGCGCCCTTGCCGATCCGGACGTGCGGAACCTCGTGGACGTCGTCGAACGGGTCGGCCGTCACCGGCTGACCCGACAGCGCCGCCCAGGTGGCGGCGCCGACGAACTCCAGAGCGGCCGCGGTCGGCACCACCCGGACACTGTGCCCGGACTCGGTCAGCCGACGGAGCAGATCACAGACCTTGTACGCCGCGATCCCGCCGCCGACGCCGAGTACTACCGACGGCCGCTGCCCGGTTTTCGTCATCAAGCGAAGGTACTAGGACTTCTCCGCGGCGGCAGCAGCGGCTTCCGCCTCGGCCTCGGGGTCGATATCCGTGCAGGTCAGCACGCCGTCGTTGATCTCGCGCATGGCGATCGAGAGCGGCTTCTCCTGGACGTGGGTCTCGACCAGCGGTCCGACGTACTCCAGCAGGCCTTCGCCGAGCTGGGAGTAGTAGGCGTTGATCTGCCGCGCCCGCTTGGCCGAGTACAGCACCAGCTTGTACTTCGAATCGGTGTGGGTGAGCAGGTCGTCGATCGGCGGTGAGGTGATGCCGATGGCGACGGGCTGGTTGCCAGACAAAATGTCAGCTCTTTCCAGAGATGTTGGGTGATCGAATCAACTTTACCAACTGATCGGCCGCTTCCCGAACCGACGCGTTCACGATCGTCACGTCGAACTCCTTCTCGGAGGCCAGTTCGAGGGTCGCGGTCTCCAGCCGGCGCTCCCGCTCCTCGGGCGTCTCGGTGCCCCGGCCGACCAGCCGGCGGACCAATTCGTCCCAGCTCGGCGGGGCCAGGAAGACGAAATGCGCCTCCGGCATCGTCTCGCGGACCTGCCGGGCACCCTGCAGATCGATCTCCAGCAGCGCGGGCCGGCCCTCGGCCAGCTTGTCCAGCACCTGCTGCCGGGGCGTCCCGTAGCGGGCCGCCTTGTGCACCACGGCCCACTCGAGCAGCTCGTCGGCGGCGATCATCCGGTCGAACTCCTCGTCGGAGACGAACAGGTAGTGCACGCCGTGCACCTCGCCCGGACGGGCCTTGCGGGTGGTCGCCGAGACCGAGATCCAGATCTCCGGGAAGCGCTCCCGGATATCGGCCGCGACCGTGCCCTTGCCAACGGCCGTCGGGCCCGCCAGCACGGTCAGCCGGGCTCCACCGGCCCCGGCCTGACCACCGTCGGTGGAACCTTTCCCCGTGTCCACGCCTGTCTCCAGCTCAGTCGGCATCAGCTCAGTCTGCGTCATCGGCGTCACTCCGCGAACTCTCGCATCAGCGCGGCGATCTGGTTGGTCCCCAGACCGCGCACCCGGCGGGTCTCGGAGATACCGGCCCGCTCCATGATCTGTTGCGCGCGCACCTTGCCGACCCCCGGGACGCACTGCAGCAGCGCGGTGACCCGCATCTTGCCGATCACGTCGTTGGTCTGCCCCTCGTGCAGCACCTCCGTAGGAGACGCCCCCGAGTGCCTGATCCGGTTCTTGATCTCCGCACGCTCACGCCGTGCGGCCGCAGCCTTGTCCAGAGCAGCCGCGCGTTGCTCCGGAGTCAAAGATGGAAGTGGCACCGTCTCACCTGTCCCGTTGTATGTCTTCGCAGGTGAACCTAGCCAAACACGCCCTCCGACAGCAAACAACACACCAAGCGGCGACGACGGCGTCCGGTTTCGCTACCGGGCACCGCCGTCGCCGATTCGGCCGAGGCCGTGGCCTTGCGTGATGGATAGAGCGCGATGGTTACGTGATGGTGAGGCACCCGACACAGGTGCTGACGCCACCGTCGGGGTTGGTCACCGTGATATTGCGGACACCCGGCGATCCGGAGATCGACGACGTCGTGATGTTGATCAGGTTCGCCGACCGGCTGATCACCAAGATGTTGATCCCCGACCCCCCGGAGAAGGTCACCTGGCTGGCCGCGGTGAAGCCACTGCCGTTGATCGCGAACGCCTTGAACAGTCCTCTGGCGACGGTGGACGGCGAGGCGCCGGTCACCTTCGGCGCAGCGTTCAGGATCAGGCAGTTGGCACAGACCGCGTCGACCGTGCCGGCCCTGCTGACCACGACGTTGCTCCGGGCCACCGTGGCGTTCGCGGCGGTGTTCAGCACCACGTTGATCCGGGTGGCGCTGACGAAGGTGTACGACGTCATGGTCACCCCGGCGCCGGGGAACGACGGTACCGAGGCCGCGGTGAACCCGGTTCCGTTGATCGCCACCGCCCGGCCCGTCAGGCCTTGGGAGAACGCGTTCGGAGACAGCGAGGTCACCGTCATGGCACTGCGCAGCTGAATGATCACATTCGGGCTGAGACCGATGTTGCCGGCCGCATCAGTGGTTGACGCGCTCAACGTGTACGTGCCCGTCGCCAGGCCCGCCACAGTGGCGTTCCAGGCACCAGCGGTCGCCGTGCTGGTCAAGGTGCTGACCACCGCGCCCGAGGTGTTGCTGCCCGCGTAGACCTTCAAGGTGACCGTCGGGCTGTCGCCCGCCAGAACCCCGGTCGTGCCCGCGACGGTGAACGACGTCGTGGTCACCGCCGCGTTGTTGACCGGACTGGTGATCCGGACGATCGGCTTGACGGTGTCGACCGTGAACGTCGACGTACTGGTCCCGACGTTGCCGGCCGTGTCGGACTGGGTCGCCTGCGCCGTGTACGTCCCCTGCGGCAGCGCTGCCGGGGTGAGCGTCCAGGTCCCGGTGGCGGAGATCGCGACACTCGTCGTCGACCTCGGCGTACCGGTGGCCGTCGCGCCGTTGAAGATGCTGACCGCCGTCGTCGCGGCGTCACCGGCCAGCTTGCCACCCGTACCGCTGATCACCGGTTGCGTCGTGTTCCGGCTGGAGCCGTTCACCGGCGCGGTGATCTGGATGACCGGCGCGGTCACGTCGGCGGCGTCGTTCACCACGAAGGTCCGTGGGGAGCTGTACCCGGTCAGACCGGCCCCCGTCTGCTGGGCCTGCAGGGTGTAGATGCCGTTCGCGAGCGGGCCCGTCAGTGCGACGGACCAGGTGCCCGCGGTGTTCGTCGCGTTCGCGGTCTGGATCGGGTTACCGGTGCTGTACGAGCCCGAATACACCGAGACGGTGACGTCGCCGCCGGTGGCCGATCCGGTGCCGGTCACGGTCGGCGCCACGTTGACGGTCTGGTTGGCCGTCGGCGTGCTGATGATCGGGTTCGGGACCGCCTGGGTGCCGTTCATCACCTCGGCGACACTCTTGATCGAGATGCCGCGACTCGTCTGGGTGGCTGCCCAGTCGAGGAACTGGCTGATGACGACGGAGTCGACCGGCCGGTAGTCGGCCATACAGGCGGCGTAGTTGGTGGTGCCCTGGTAGCAGATCTCGTGGAAGAGCATCGGCACCCAGCCACCGGCGTGGTCAGCCGCACCGTTCGTGGCGTCGATCAGCGACTGCAGCGAGACCGGACCGTCGAACGTCGTGCCGAGCGCGTACAGCGCGAACGGATCGCGCGGCGGCACCGTCTCGGTGTAGACCGGCCCGCCCACCAGGATGGTGCCGCCACTACGCCCGGTCTGGTATCCGCAGCCCTTGACGATGCTGATCGCCTCCGGGTTGAAGGCGGCCTCCGGGTACGCGAAGCTGGTCGGCGAGAAGCCCTGCTGCTGCAGCTTCGCCCGGTCGTCGCAGACCTGGTGCCACTTGTAGTCGAACGTCGTGGCCGGATCAGTGATGATCATGTGGTCCTTGGTGTGACCACCGATGTCGTTGCCGTCGTTCTTCAGGTTGGTGATCTCGGCCCACGTCATGATGCTGTCTTCGTCGGGGTTCTCGACATTCCCGGAGTTGATGTAGAAGGTGCCGTGCACGCCGTGCGAGGCCAGCATCGACCGCAGCCCGTAGTGGCTGAGCAGACCGTCGTCGAAGGTCAGCGAGATCTGCGTCGGCCGCGGCGGCAGCACGGGCTGCGGCCCGGCCCCCATCACGTCACGAACCTTCTCGATCGTGGTACCGGCCGGCGCGCCGGTGCTCTGCAGCCAGTCGATGAACTGGCCGAGCACGGTCGTGTCCAGGGCCTGGTAGGTGCCCATGCAGTCCGCGTACTCCGGCGAGCCGGGCTGGCAGACGTAGTTGAAGGCGAGCGGCACCCAGCCACCACCGTTGCTTGAGGCAACGTTGACGGCGTTCTGCAGATCGGCCAGTTGCAGCGGACCGCTACCGAAGTTCGCGGTACTGACCCAGAACGGGTTGACCGGCGGACGGCTCTCGGCGAACGGGGCGCTCGTCGGCGCCAGCCCGCCCACGGTCCGGCCGGACAGATAGCCGCAGCCCTGGACGATGCTGCCGGCATTCGCGTCGACCGCCGCGAACGGATAACTGAAGCTCACCGGGTCGTACCCGAGATTCGTCAGTCGTTGCTTGTCGCTACAAACCTGGTCCTGCTTGTAGGCCTGCGTCGTGCTCGGATCGGTGAGATCGATGTGGTCCTTGCTCAGACCACCGATCTCGTTCCCGTCCCGGTAGAGGGAGTCGGCGTCCCAGGTCGCGAAGTAGCCCGGCGCGTTCGCGTCGATGATCCGACTGGACACGTAGAACGTGCCGTTGACGTTGTGGGACTTCAGTACCGGCCCTGCATATTGGTACTGCGATCTGAGTCCGTCGTTGAACGTCAGCGAGACGGCTGTCTCCCCCACGGCCTGAGCCTGAGTGACGAACGTTAACTGGCCTAGTGAGATGGCGACGGCGAGTGCCGCACCTATCCGCACGACCCGTGATTTGAGCACACCTGAAAACGACACCGAGGCCCCCCTGGTATCCGCAATGAATCCAACCCAGGACAGCCAGGTATTGGCCCCAACCGTCCCCCCGCGGTCGAGGCTAGCACTTGGGAACCATTTCGGATACGACAGGACGATCCGCTTGCGGGTGACTCCGCAGGGTGTGCGGTCTAGCTCAGTTGAGCTTGGGGATGTCGACCTTGCAGGAGTCCTTGGCCTGGGTCGCGATCGCCTTGTACGCCGTCGTGACCGCACCGAGTTGCCTGCCCAGCCGCGCGAGCTCGACCTCGTTCGTCCCAGCCTTCCGGGCTTTTTCGGCGAACCCGGCAACTACCTTCCAGTCGTCCTTGACCTCGTCCGGCGCACTGTCCTGCAGCTTCTTCGCGTCGTCCAGGATCTTCGCGTAGTCGGCCGGCTTCTGCGGATCGACTCCTGCCGCCGCCGCGGCGTACCCGGCCAGATCGACACAGTAGGCCTGCTCTTCCGTGCAAGCGGTCAGTCCGGCGGTCGCGATCACGATCGTCGCGGTCAGCCCAGCGGTACGGCGCATCTGTTTCCTCATCCTCAACTCGCGATCATGACATTGCAGGTGTCTTTGCCCTGTTGGGCGATCGCCTCGCCGGCGGTCGCCACCTTCGGCCCGGAGTCCTTCGCCAGCTGCGCGACCTTGGCCGGGTCGCCCTTGGCATCCTCGAGTCCGGCCAGATAGTCGCTCATGACCGACCAGTCATCCTTCAGGTCGTCCGGCGACGACTTCGACAGTTTCTTGACCTCGGTCCCGATCTTGTCGACGGTCTCGGGATCCGTCAGGTCCTTGAAGTTCTTGACCGCTTCGCCGTAGTTCTGCAACTCGCTGCAGTAGCTGCCGCCCGAGCACGCCGTCAAAGTCCCGGCGCTCAATGTCATTACCGCCACCAGGGCAGCACCCTTACGCATTCCAGACCTAGCTTTCGTCAACGTGTGTCAGTAACCCAGTACTGCCCGGAACGCGTCGTTGGCGCGAGCGGCGGCGTCCCGCAGCGAAGCGGCATCCGGGCCGGCCCCGAGGATCTCACGAGAGCTCGACGGTACGACGTTGCGCACCGCCGACCCGAAGACCTTCGCGAGCCCTTCGGCCGTACCGCCCTGGGCACCGAGCCCCGGCGCGAGCAGCGGACCGCGGATGTCCAGGTCCTCCCCCGTCGACTTGATCGTCGCGCCGACCACCGCGCCGAACGAGCCCAGGTCGTCGGCCCCGGCGTTGAGTTCACGCAAGCCGTCGAGCACAGCACCCGCGACGGTCGGCCCGTCGGCGGTCCGCGCGGACTGGAACTGCGGACCCTCCGGGTTCGAGGTGAGGGCCAGCACGAACAGCCCGGCGCCGGCCTCCCGAGCCTCGTCGATGGCCGGTTGCAGCGAGCCGAAGCCCAGGTACGGGCTGACAGTCAACGCGTCACAGGCCAGCGGACCCTTCTCCGCCAGGTACGCCGAGGCGTAACCAGCCATGGTCGAGCCGATGTCACCGCGCTTGGCATCGATGATCACCAGGGCACCGGCTTCGCGAAGCCTGATCGTCGCCTGCTCCAGGACGGCGATCCCGGCCGAGCCGAATCGCTCGAAGAAGGCCGACTGCGGCTTGAAGACCGCCACCTGGTCGGCCAGTGCGTCGACGACGCCGTAGGTGAAGGAGGCCAGGCCCTCGGCGGTGTCGGGCAGCCCCCACTGCTCCAGCAGGTGCGAGTGCGGGTCGATGCCGACACAAAGCGGGCCACGGTCGTTCATGGCCGCGCGCAACCTGGTTCCGAAGGGCTGGCTGCTCATGGGGCGTTCTCGCTCTCTCATCTGGTTCCCATTCGGGTTAGGGCGCGGTTGGTACGACGTACGAGGCCTGGGCCGCGGTAGATCAAGCCGGAGTAGAGCTGGACGAGGCTGGCGCCGGCGTCGAACAGCCGGAGCGCGTCGTCGGGGTCGAGGATGCCCCCGACACCGATGATCGGGAGCGCTCCGTTGGTACTTGCGTTGATCTGGGCAACTGTCTTGGCGGAGATCTCGGTGAGTGGCCGGCCGGACAGGCCGCCGGTCTCCTCCGCCTGCCACTCGTCGGCAGGAGCGAGACCGGACCGGCCGATCGTCGTGTTGGTGGCGATGATGCCTGCCACGCCGACGTCGGTGCAGACACCGAGCAGCTCGTCGATCGCGGGCTCGGTCAGGTCCGGCGCGATCTTCACCAGGATCGGCTTCGGAGCGCGCCCGCCGGGGGTCAAGGTCTTCGCCTCGGTGTGCAACGCGGTCAGCAACTCGCGCAGGTGCCCCGAGTCCTGCAGGGAGCGCAGGCCCGGTGTGTTCGGCGAGCTGACGTTGACGGCGAAGTAGTCACCGAAGCGGTAGAGCCGCTGCAGCGAGGTCACGTAGTCCCCCACCGCGTCCTCCAGCGGCGTCACCTTCGACTTGCCGATGCTGATGCCGAGCGGGTAGCCGAAGTCCCCGTATGCCTCCAGGCGCCGCGCGAGCGCCTCGGAGCCTTCGTTGTTGAACCCCATCCGGTTGATCACGGCTTCGCTCTCGACCAGCCGGAACAACCGGGGCTTCTCATTGCCCGGCTGCGGGTGCGCGGTGACCGTGCCGACCTCGACGAAGCCGAAGCCGAGGGCCCGCCAGGCCGGCAGCGCCAGCCCGTTCTTGTCCATCCCGGCGGCCAGCCCGACCGGGCTGGGAAAGCGCACACCGAACACAGTGCGCTCCAACCCGGCAGGCAAGGAGCCGTACAAGCGGTTGAGCGCGGGCACCGCCCCCGGGATGCGGCTCAGCCGCCGCAACCCGTGGAGCGTCTGCTCGTGCGCCACCTCGGCGTCGCCTCGACCGAGGCGATAGAGGACAGGCCGGATGAGCCGCCGATACATCAGCTCTCCGCCTGCGGCGGTGTGGCGGGGGAAGCCGGGGCGGCGACCTCGCCGCGAATGCGGCTCGCCCAGTCCTGGAGGCTCCGGACGCCGATATCGCCTGCCTGTTGAGCTTCGATGCCCTGGACGGCCGCACCCAGGCCCTGCACGGTGGTGATGCAGGGGATGTTGCGGGCGACCGCCGCGCTGCGGATCTCGTAGCCGTCGAGCCGGGGTGAACCGTCCTTGGTGATCCCGATCGGGGTGTTGACGATCAGGTTGAGCTCGCCGTCCTGGACCATCTGGACGATCGTCGGCTCACCGTTCGGGCCCGGGCCCTGGCTGCTCTTGCGGACCGTGACGGCCTCGACGCCGTTGCGGCGCAGGACGTCGGCGGTGCCTTCGGTCGCGTAGATCTGGAAGCCCAGATCGGCCAGCCGCTTGACCGGGAAGATCATGTGCCGCTTGTCCCGGTTCGCGACCGAGACGAACACCTTGCCGGTCGCGGGCAACGGCTGGGACGCCCCGGCCTGCGATTTGGCGAACGCCGTACCGAAGGTCGTGTCGATGCCCATCACCTCGCCGGTCGAGCGCATCTCCGGCCCGAGCACGGTGTCGACCGAGGCGCCGTCGATGGTCCGGAACCGGTTGAACGGCATCACGGCTTCCTTCACCGCGATCGGCGTCGAGGCCGGCAGCGTGCCGCCGTCACCCTCGGCCGGCAGCATGCCCTCGGCGCGCAGCTCGGCGATGGTTGCCCCGAGCATCACCCGGGCGGCCGCCTTGGCCAGCGGCGTCGCGGTCGCCTTCGACACGAACGGGACGGTCCGCGACGCGCGCGGGTTCGCCTCCAGCACGTAGAGCACGTCACCGGCCAGCGCGTACTGGATGTTCAGCAGGCCCCGTACGCCGATGCCGCGGGCGATCGCCTCGGTCGACTCGCGGATCTTCTGGATGTCCGCACTGCCCAGCGTGATCGGCGGCAGCGCGCAGGACGAGTCGCCCGAGTGCACCCCGGCCTCCTCGATGTGTTCCATCACGCCACCGAGGAACAGCTCGTTGCCGTCGAACAGCCCGTCGACGTCGATCTCCACCGCGTCGTCCAGGAACCGGTCGATCAGTACCGGGTGCTCCCAGTTCGCCGCCAGCGCGCCACCGCTCAGCCGTTCGAGCGCGGCGGTCAGCTCGGCCGCGGAGTACACGATCTCCATCCCGCGGCCGCCGAGGACGTACGACGGGCGGACGAGCACCGGGAAGCCGATCTCGGCGGCGATCTCCTGGGCTTGCTCGAACGACATCGCGGTGCCGTGCTTGGGGGCCGGCAGGTTCGCGTCGGAGAGCACCTTGCCGAAGGCTCCCCGCTCCTCGGCCAGGTGGATCGCCTCGGGCGACGTACCGACGATCGGTACGCCGGCGTCGGCGAGCCGCTGCGCCAGGCCGAGCGGCGTCTGGCCACCGAGCTGGACGATCACCCCGGCGATCGGGCCGGCCTGCATCTCGGCGTACACGATCTCCAGTACGTCCTCGGCTGTGAGCGGCTCGAAGTACAGCCGGTCGGAGGTGTCGTAGTCGGTCGAGACGGTCTCGGGGTTGCAGTTGACCATGATCGTGCAGTAGCCGGCGTCGCGCAGCGCCATCGACGCGTGCACACAGGAGTAGTCGAACTCGATGCCCTGGCCGATCCGGTTCGGTCCTGAGCCCAGGATCAGCACCGCGGGCTCGGATCGCGGCGCGACCTCGGTCTCCTCGTCGTACGAGGAGTAGTGATACGGCGTCGTGGCCGCGAACTCGGCCGCGCAGGTGTCGACCGTCTTGTAGACCGGGCGGATCCCGAGCGCCTGCCGGACGCCGCGGACGACGTCCTCGGGCAGATCGCGGATCTCGCCCAGCTGCAGGTCGGAGAACCCGTGCCGCTTCGCGAGCTTGATGATCTCGGGCGTCAGCCGCGGCGCGGCCGCGACCTGGAGAGCGGTCTCGTGGATCAGGTACATCTGGTCCACGAACCACGGGTCGATCTTGGTGGCGTCGAAGATCTGCTCGGGCGTGGCGCCGGCCCGGATCGCGTCCATCACGGTGCGCAGCCGGCCGTCGTGCGGCGTCTTGATTGCCTCCAGCAACGACTCCAGGTCGGTCGACGGAGCGCCGAGCCAGGAGAACCGGGCCTCCGGCTTCTCCAGCGACCGCAGCGCCTTCTGCAGCGCCTCGGTGTAGTTGCGGCCGATCGCCATCGCCTCGCCGACGCTCTTCATGTGCGTGGTCAGCGTCGCGTCGGCGGCCGGGAACTTCTCGAACGCGAACCGCGGCACCTTGACCACGACGTAGTCCAGCACCGGCTCGAAGCTGGCCGGGGTCTGCTGGGTGATGTCGTTCGGGATCTCGTCCAGGGTGTAGCCGATCGCAACCTTGGCGGCGATCTTGGCGATCGGGAAGCCGGTCGCCTTGGAGGCCAGCGCGGACGAGCGCGATACCCGCGGGTTCATCTCGATCACGATCAGCCGGCCGTCGGCCGGGTTCACCGCGAACTGGATGTTGCAGCCGCCGGTGTCGACGCCGACCTCGCGGATGATGCCGATCGACAGGTCGCGCATGGTCTGGTACTCGCGGTCGGTCAGCGTCATCGCCGGCGCGACGGTGACCGAGTCGCCGGTGTGCACGCCCATCGGGTCGACATTCTCGATCGAGCAGATGATCACGACGTTGTCCGCCTTGTCGCGCATCACCTCCAGCTCGTACTCCTTCCAGCCGACGATCGACTCCTCGATCAGCACCTCGGTGGTCGGGCTGGCGGTCAGGCCCGCGCCGGCGATCCGGCGCAGGTCTTGCTCGTCGTAGGCCATCCCGGAGCCGACGCCGCCCATCGTGAAGGACGGCCGGACGACCAGCGGGTAGCCCAGCTCACCGGCGGCACCGAGCACGTCGTCGATGGAGTGGCAGATTCGCGAAGTCGCCGTCGAGGCGCCGAGCTTCTCGACGATCTGCTTGAACGACTCCCGGTTCTCGCCGCGCTGGATCGCGTCCACGGAGGCGCCGATCAGCTCGACGCCGTACTTGGCCAGGACGCCGTTCTCGTGCAGCGCGATCGCCGCGTTCAGCGCGGTCTGGCCGCCCAGGGTGGCGAGCAGGACGTTCGGGCGCTCCTTCTCGATCACCTTCTCGACGAACTCCGGCGTGATCGGCTCGACGTAGGTCGCGTCGGCGAACTCCGGGTCCGTCATGATCGTGGCCGGGTTGGAGTTCACCAGGATGACCCGGAAACCCTCTTCCTTCAGCACCCGGCAGGCCTGGGTACCGGAGTAGTCGAACTCGCAGGCCTGACCGATCACGATCGGGCCGGAGCCGATCACCAGCACCGACTCGATATCTGTACGGCGTGGCATCAGTTACGACCTTCCATCAGTTCTACAAAGCGATCGAACAAGTACGCCGAGTCGTGCGGTCCGGCTGCTGCCTCGGGGTGGTACTGGACCGAGAAAGCCAGCGGTTTGCCGTCCTTGCCGGTCAGCTTGAGCCCCTCGACGACGTTGTCGTTGAGCGACACGTGACTCACTTCGGCCGGCCCGAACGGCGTTTCGAAGCTGCCCTCGAGCGGCGCGTCCACTGCGAAGCCGTGGTTCTGCGCGGTGATCTCGACCTTGCCGGTGGCCCGGTCGAGCACCGGCTGGTTCATGCCGCGGTGCCCGTACTTGAGCTTGAAAGTGCCCAGCCCGAGCGCGCGGCCGAAGACCTGGTTGCCGAAGCAGATGCCGAAGTACGGCTTGCCCCGCTGCAGCAACTCCTTGAGCAGCTCGGTCGGGTGCTCGGTGGTCTCCGGGTCGCCCGGGCCGTTGCTCATGAAGATGCCGTCGGGGTCGACCGCCAGCACCTCCTCCAGAGAGGCGGTGGCGGGCAGCACGTGCACCTCGATACCGCGCTCGGCCATCCGCTTCGGCGTCATCGACTTGATCCCGAGGTCGAGCGCGACGACGGTGAAACGCTTCTCGCCTTCAGCCGGTACGACGTACGCCTCGGCCGTGGTGACGTCGGCGGCCAGGTCGGAGCCGGCCATCGGCTTCTGCTCGAGCACCTTCCGCAGCAGCGCCTCGGGGTCGAGGATCTCGGTGGAGATCCCGGCCCGCATCGCGCCGCGCTCGCGCAGGTGCCGGGTCAGCGCGCGGGTGTCGATCCCGGAGATGCCGACGATGCCCTGGCCCTTGAGCTGGTCGTCGAGGGTGCGGGTGGCGCGCCAGTTCGACGGCACCCGGGCGGGGTCGCGGACGACGTAACCGGCGACCCAGATCCGGGACGACTCGTCGTCCTCGTCGTTGACGCCGGTGTTGCCGATGTGCGGCGCGGTCTGGGTGACGATCTGGCGGTGGTACGAAGGGTCGGTCAGCGTCTCCTGGTAGCCGGTCATGCCGGTGGTGAACACCGCCTCGCCGAAGGTCTCGCCGGTGGCCCCGTACGACGTACCGGCGAACGCGCGGCCGTCCTCGAGGACCAGCAGCGCGGGTTGCGGCGCGTGGTTCAGCGTCGGTTGGAGGGCAGCCTGGCTCATTGCTCGGCTCCGATCAGGGTCGAGATGGATTCGGTCAGCGGGGCGGTGTCGGCCTTGCGGCGGGGCCGGAAGCCGGTGTCGAGCTCGTGGCCGTCGTGCGTCCAGGTGACCACGACCAGCCCGGACGCCTCGGCGGTGACCTTGCCGGCGATACCGCGGTCGGTCCGGACGCCGGTCAGGTGGCCGACCGGGATGAAGACGTCCGCCGCTCCTTGCCGATGGAAGATCAGGCCGGCCGCGCCGACGGCCAGGTCCGCGTTGCTGCGGACTCCGAGTTCGTGCACGGCGATCCGGTCCATCCAGTCGCCGGCGGTCGTCGTGGCGACGTACACGCCCTCGACGCCCGACACCTTGCCCTCGGGCACGGCCGGCAGCGGGGCCAGCTCGGCCTGCCGCGCCTGGCGGTTGCGCCAGCCGCGGTACATACCGAACCAGGCCGCGCCGATGATCAGCAGCGTGCCGAGAATGCCTAGCACAGTTTTCACTTCGTGAGCTTCCCGTCCAGGACGGTCGGGTTGCCTCGAAGGAACGTCGTCGTCACGCGGCCCGGGAGCGTCATCCCGACGAACGGCGTGTTCCGTGACAGCGAAGCAGTCTCAGCCGGTACTACGGTGCGCTCGGCGGCCGGGTCGACCAGGACCAGGTTGGCGGGCGCACCGACGGCCAGCGGCTGGCCGTGCTCGGTGATCTGGCCGATCGCGGCCGGGCGGTAGCTCATCCGGTCGGCGACCTCGGCCCAGGTCAGCAGCTTGGTGTCGATCATCGCGTGCTGGACGACCGAGAGAGCGGTCTCCAGCCCGGTCATCCCGAATGCGGCCGCGCTCCACTCGCAGTCCTTGTCCTCCAGCGGGTGCGGCGCGTGGTCGGTGGCGACGATGTCGATCGTGCCGTCGGCCAGGCCCTCGCGGACCGCCTCGACGTCGGCCTGGGTGCGCAGCGGCGGGTTCACCTTGTAGACCGGGTTGTACGACGCCGCCAGGTCCTCGGTGAGCAGCAGGTGGTGCGGCGTCACCTCGGCGGTGACCTCGAGGCCGCGCTTCTTGGCCGCCCGGACGATCTCGACCGAACCCTTGGTGGACAGGTGGCAGATGTGCAGCTTCGAGCCGACGAGCGCGTTGAGCATGATGTCCCGCGCGATGATCGACTCCTCGGCGACGCTCGGCCACCCGGTCAGCCCGAGCACCCCAGAGAGCGCTCCCTCGTTCATCTGCGCGCCCTTGGTCAGCCGCGGCTCCTGCGCGTGCTGGGCGATCGTGCCGCCGAAGGCCTTCACGTACTCGAGGGCGCGCCGCATCAGGGCGGCATCCCAGACGCAGTCGCCGTCGTCGGAGAACACCCGCACCCGGGCTGCCGAGTCGGCCATCGCGCCGAGCTCTGCGAGCTGTGTGCCCTGCCGCCCGACCGTGACGGCGCCGATCGGGTAGACATCGGCGTATCCGGCTTCGCGGCCGAGACGCCAGACCTGCTCGACGACGCCGGCTGTATCGGCGACCGGGTCGGTGTTGGCCATCGCGAACACGGCGGTGAACCCGCCCATCGCCGCGGACCGGGTGCCGGTCAGTACCGTCTCGGCGTCCTCGCGGCCGGGCTCGCGCAGGTGGGTGTGCAGGTCGACCAGCCCGGGGAGCGCGATCTGACCGGTCGCGTCGATCACCTCGGCGCCGTCCGGCCTGGCCAGGCCGTTGCCGACGGCCACGATCTCGCCGCCGTCGATCAGCAGGTCCGCCACCTCGCCACCGATGATGCTGGCTCCAGTGATCAGGTACGCGGTCATGCCGTGGGCTCCTCTGCGGGGTTGGTGTCGGTAGTGCTGTCGGTACTCGCGTCGTTACTGCCCGAGAGCAGCAGGTAAAGCACCGCCATCCGGATCGCCACGCCGTTCGTGACCTGTTCGACGATCACCGAGCGGGTCGAGTCGGCGACCTCGGCGCTGATCTCCATACCGCGGTTCATCGGGCCGGGGTGCAGCACGATCGCCTCGTCGGGCAGCTGCGCCATCCGGTGCACGTCGAGGCCGTAGCGGCGGGTGTACTCGCGGGCGCTGGGGAAGAACGCGTCGCCCATCCGCTCGCGCTGCACGCGCAGCATCATCACCGCGTCGCTCTTGCCGAGGGCCCCGTCCAGGTCGTACGACGTGGCGCACGGCCAGTTGGTCATGTCGACCGGGAGCAGCGTCGGCGGTGCCACCACGGTGACCTCGGCGCCGAGCGTCGAGAGCAGCAGCACGTTCGACCGGGCCACCCGGCTGTGCAGGACGTCGCCGACGATGGTGATCCGGCGGCCGTCGAGCGAGCCGAGGTGCCGGCGCATGGTGAAGGCGTCCAGCAGTGCCTGGGTGGGGTGCTCGTGGGTGCCGTCGCCGGCGTTGACCACCGAGCCGTTCAGCCAGCCCGAGGTCGCCAGCAGGTGCGGTGCGCCCGACGAGCCGTGCCGGCAGACGACGCCGTCGGCGCCCATCGCCTGCAGGGTGAGCGCGGTGTCCTTGAGGCTCTCCCCCTTGCTCACGCTGGAGCCCTTGGCGGAGAAGTTGATGACGTCGGCCGACAACCGCTTGGCGGCCGCCTCGAACGAGATCCTGGTCCGGGTGGAGTCCTCGAAGAAGAGGTTGACCACCGTACGGCCGCGCAGCGCGGGCAGTTTCTTGATCGGCCGGTCCGCGAGCGCGCGCATCTCCTCGGCGGTGTCCAGGATCAGGTTGGCGTCGTCGCGGCTGAGGTCGCCCGCGCTGAGCAGATGCCGCATCACGCGGAGGCTCCCGTCTTGTCGGCGATCAAGACCGCGTCGGTGCCGTCGTACTCGGTCAGGTGGACGGTGACCCGCTCGACCAGTGAGGTGGGCAGGTTCTTGCCGACGTAGTCCGCGCGGATCGGCAGCTCGCGGTGGCCGCGGTCGACCAGGACGGCGAGCTGGACCGCCTTGGGCCGGCCGATGTCGCCGATCGCGTCCAGCGCGGCGCGGATCGTCCGGCCGGAGAAGAGCACGTCGTCGATCAGGACGACGACCTTGCCGTCGATCCCGCCCGGCGGAATGTCGGTGTGCTCGAGGGCACGGGCCGGCTTGAGGCCGATGTCGTCGCGGTACATCGTCACGTCGAGTGATCCCGTTGGCACGCTCCGTCCTTCGACGGCGGCGATCCGCTCCGAGATGCGGGTCGCCAGACCCACGCCTCTGGTAGGAATGCCGAGCAGGACGACGGGGTCGGCACCCCGGTTGCGCTCGAGGATCTCGTGCGCGATCCGGGTCAGTGCCCGGGAAATGTCGGAAGCATCCAGCACTGTGCGGGGTACAGCCTTGACCGCGGGGGCAGAAACTTCTGCACCATCGGCCTGGGACTGCGGTACCGAGGCAGGGCTCATCGCTACCGTTCCTCCTTTCCCGCCTCTCTGGACGGGTCTTTAAAGGACGTTCGGACCGCTTGACATGGTATCGGATGTGACACGCCGTCTTGACGCTGGCCTCGCGAGCAGAATATTGTTACTCTGTGTAACCGTGGGGGGTTTACCAAACGGCCCACTACCGGGCCACCCGAAGTAACGACCAAAAGTCGGAGGGAAGAACCAGCGTGCCTAGCGAATACGCGAAGACACTAGGCGGCAAGTTGCGCGCCATCCGCCAGCAGCAAGGTTTGTCGCTGCATGGCGTGGAAGAGAAGTCCAAGGGTCGCTGGAAGGCGGTCGTCGTCGGCTCTTACGAGCGTGGCGATCGGGCCGTCACCGTCCAGAAGCTCGCGGAGCTCGCCGATTTCTATGGCGTGCCGATCCGTGAGTTGCTTCCTGGATCCGCCAGTGCGGCTGCAGCGGCTGCTGCTCCGCCCAGGTTGATCCTCGATCTGGAGGCCCTGCAGCACCTCGACGCGAGCGAGGCCGGTCCGCTCACGCGGTACGCGGCCACGATCCAGGCTCAGCGCGGGGACTACAACGGCAAGGTGCTGTCGATCCGTCAGGACGACATGCGCACTCTGGCCGTGATCTACGACGAGTCGCCGACGACTCTGACCGAGCGTTTCATCTCCTGGGGTGTGCTGAACCCGGAGGCGAAGGGTGACGTCGAGGAGTCCGAGGCAGCCGGCGCCTGAGCGGCGTCAGACTCGCGACGGCGTGACAAGACGGTCGGGGCTCGTAGCAGCTTGCCCACGGCCGCCTGCCCGCCTCCCCACACGGAGACGGGCCACCAGCAGTAGGAAGTGCAGGCTTTTTCAGTACGAGTAGTCGCAGTATCTGGCCGGGGCCGTTCCCCCCGCGCCGACGAACGGGGACGCTGAGAAGGCCCGGCACCGCACCGTGGCGGTACCGGGCCTGATGTGCTCTGCAGGCCTGCCAGAGGGGGTCTGTCAGACGCCCAGCGTGGGTTTGAGCTGCAACAGCCGGGCGAGCAGCCCGTTGACGAAGGCCGGCGACTCGTCGGTGGACAGGTCGCGCGCCATCGAGACGGCCTCGCTGACCGCCACCACGTCCGGCACCTGCTCGTCGAAGAGCAGCTCGTAGGCGCCGATCCGGAGGATGTTGCGGTCGACGGCCGGCATCCGGTCGAGCGTCCAGCCGACCGAGTGAGCGCTGAGCAGCTCGTCGATCGCCTCGATGTGTTCCGAAACACCCTCGACCAGCGCCACGGTGAACTCGTTCACCGGCGGGTCGTTGTCAGCCACCCGGTCGGCCAGGGTGCCGCCGACGGGCAGCCCCCGGAGCTCCGACTCGTAGAGCACGTCCAGAGCGCGCTTGCGGGCCTTGCTACGGGCAGACATGTTCTGTTGTCCAGACTCTCGGGTGTCAGGAGGTGACGCGGCCGAGGTAGTCCCCGGTCCGGGTATCCACCTTGACCTTTTCACCGGTGGTCAGGAACAGCGGGACGTTGATCGTGTAGCCGGTCTCCAGCTTGGCCGGCTTGGTGCCGCCGGTGGAGCGGTCACCCTGCAGGCCGGGCTCGGTGTACTCGACGGTCAGCTCGACCGAGGCCGGGAGCTCGACGTACAGCGGCAGCTCTTCGTGCACCGCGACGATGGCGTCCTGGTTCTCGAGCAGGAAGTGCGAGGCGTCGCCGACGACCTCGGGGGTGATGCTCACCTGCTCGTAGGTGGCGCTGTCCATGAAGACGTAGGAGCCGCCGTCGTTGTAGAGGTAGGTCATGTCGCGCTTGTCGACGTTGGCCACCTCGACCTTGACGTCGGCGTTGAAGGTCTTGTCGACGACCTTGCCACTCAGCACGTTCTTCAGCTTGGTCCGCATGACGGCCCCGCCCTTACCGGGCTTGTGGTGCTGGAACCAGACGACGGACCACAGCTGCCCATCCAGGTTGAGCACCATGCCGTTCTTGAGGTCGTTCGTCGATGCCACGCGGGAAATCCCCTTAAGAAAGCGTTCAGTGAAAAGTCACAGTGAAGTGATCAGCGGTACGCAAGATTGTAGCGGTCGGTCCCGGGTTCTCCCGACTCGTGGTCCCGGCGGGCTCTACGCTGGCCTTCAGGTAGTTCCCTCACCGCGCCCGGAAGGCAATCCCATGACGGGTCTCATCGTCTTCGTCGTCATCATGATCATCTTCTGGGGCAGCCGTGCAGCGGCCAAGAACAAGGGGAGCAACCCGAACGCGCGGGCGCAGAAGCTGCTCGAGAGGATCCAGGCCCAGCAGGCTCGCAACCAGCCCCCGCAGCTCCAGGGGCAGTACACCCAGCCGACGTCGGGCCAGCCGCTGCCGGGCACCCAGGTCCAGCAGACCGGCCGCGCCCAGAGCAGCGCCCAGCTCGCCGGCATGCTGACGGCGCTACTCCAGGCCGGCCAGCAGGGCGGCCAGCCACAGGGCGCGCCGCCTGCTCAGCAGTACGCGCAGCCGCCTGTTCAGTTCCAGCCCGCACCTGGTCAGTACGCGAGCCCTGGGCAGTACCAGCCTGCGCCGAGCCAGTACGCGCCGCCCGGACAGTTCCAGCCGCATTGGCAGCCGCAGTACCAGCAGCACGCCCCGCACCACACCCTGCCTGCGCCGAACAGCCCGCTGGAGATCCGCGTCCGCGAGCTGATGAAGTCGGGCCACGAGGTGCCGGCGATCCGGCTGCTCTGCGACGAGCAGGATCTCGGGATCATCGAGGCACAGAAGTACGCGCGCAGCCTGATCGCCCCGGCCACCAAGACCGGCGATCGTTCGGACCAGGTCGAGACTGGGCAGGCCGAGGAGGAGAACCGGTACGTCGGTTCGGCGGCGTTCGCCGAGTCGCTCTTCGATCTCGATCGCGACGAGACCGTCTGGGCCAGCGGCTGGGTCGAGAAGCCCGAGCCCGAGGACCGCACCGACATGGACGAGCTCTGGCAGACCGTCCGCAACAGCGGCCGGCCGGCCAACCCCGCCGGCTAACCGCCCGTCGGCCCGGCCAACTCAGCCAGCCGGCCAGCTGAGGGTCAGTTGGTTGTGCCGCTTTCGGAGGTGGAGGCCGGGCGGTAGCTGTTCGGTCGGGTAGTCCCCCGGATGGATCTGCACGCTCGGACCGGGACCGCCACGGAGGTTCGCGTTCCAGCTGCTCACCTGATCGGCGAGCAGCCGGGCGAAGTCTTGCGCCGCCGGGCCGTGGGCGTTGGCGCCGAGCTCGACGAAGTCCGGGTCCGGGGCGGGGCGGGCGGTCAGGTAGCCGAGCGAGTCAGCGGAGGCCATCGCGGAGGCTCCCCAGCGCGGGACCGGTGCGACGATGCCCTTCTTCAACGCGCGCGGCTCGGCGCTGAGGACGCAGTACCCGGGAAGGGTTGTGGCGAGCCAGAGGTCGAGGTCGGAGAGCGGTTCCTCGCGGTTCATCAGGACGCCGGACCATACGGTGGCTTTCGGCTGGTCCAGCACTCGCTCGGGCGGGATCGGCTCCGATTGCTGATCCTCGTCGAAGCTCAGGCTGACCAGGCCGCGGTGCAGCGAGACGTAGCGTTCTTCGTTCGCGCCGGCGCCTTGCATGTCGACGAATCCGCAGACGGTCATCGACCGGCTTTCCAGCCTGACCTCCGGGCTTCCGGCGTCCAGCAGGTCGAACGCGATCGATCGCGTCTGCGACCGGAATCTCAGCGGTACGACGATCCGCCCACCCGGCGCGAGCTGGTTCAGCCAGGCGGTGGGGATGTCCCAGGCGGTGACCGTGACGAGGACGCGATCGTAGGGAGCGCTCTCCGGTACGCCGAACTCGCCGTCGGTTCGTAGTACACGGACGTCCGGATAGCCGGCCGCATCCAGGCCTTGGCGTGCGCGCGTCGTCACGTCGGGGTCGATGTCGATCGTGGTGACCTCACCGGTCGGGCCGACGAGTTCGCGCAACAGAGCAGCGTTGTAGCCGCCCGAGCCGATCTCGAGCACGCGATGACCGGCCTGGATGTCGGCCTGCTCGAGCATCAGCGCGACCACGGTCGGCTGGGAGACCGAGCTGATGGCGATCCCGGACTCGTTGCGTTTCATCAGGACGACATCGTCGGTGTACGCGAGCTCCAGTGGCACCAAGGGGACGAAGAGGTGCCGCGGGACCACCCGGAAGGCGGCCGCGATCCGCTCGTCGTGGATCGCGTCCTGGGAGACGAGCAGGTCGGTCAGTGCCGCGCGCAACGTTCCGGCGTACGGGGAATCGTTGCTCTCGGCATCCATTAGGTCAGTCTGTCCGGTCGCCGAGCGATTCGAGCAGCTTGCGCAGGGTGTCGGCGAGAGACTCGCGTTCGGTCGCCGACAGACCGGCCAGCAGACGGTTCTCGGTGTCGATGTGGGTCGGCAGGACCTTGTCGATCAGCTCCAGGCCGGCGGGGGTGAGCTCCACCAGGACACCGCGGCCGTCCGTCTCGCTGGGGCTGCGCTTGACCAGGCCGCGCTCCTCCAGCTTGTCGAGCCGCTGGGTGATCGCACCGGAGGTGACCATCGACGAGCGCATCAGCCCGGCCGGGGTCAGGCTGTGCTCCGCGTTGCTGCGGCGGAGCGTGGCGAGTACGTCGAAGGAGGCGCGGTCGAGGTCGTGGGCGGCGAAATTGCGGCGCAGTTCGCCGTCGATGAGCTGGGACAGCCGCTTCACCCGGCCCATCACGGCCATCGGGGACGCGTCCAGATCCGGGCGCCGCTCGCGCCACTGACCGAGCACCAGGTCGACATGATCCGCCATCCGGCCAGCGTACTAGATCTCTTAGTGGTGAGATAAAAGAGTGGAAAGTTGCTTAGCGCTGAGGTATATTGTCTTAGTGCTAAGCAATCGAGCCTCCCTGATCCTCACCACAGCGATCGCGCCGGCGCTGTGGGGAACCACCTATCTGGTCACGACGGAACTGCTGCCACCGCAGCGTCCGCTCCTTGCCGCCTTCATCCGGGCGCTTCCGGCCGGTCTGCTGCTCGTCGCGCTCACCCGGCGGCTGCCGCAGGGGATCTGGTGGTGGCGCGCACTAGTACTCGGTGCGCTGAACATCGGAGCCTTCAACGCATTGCTCTTCATCGGCGCCTACCGGCTGCCGGGCGGAGTCGCGGCGACCGTGGGTGCGCTGCAGCCGTTGCTGGTCGCTCTGCTGTCGACAGGTCTGCTCGGCGAGCGACTGAAGCTCAAGACGATGCTGACGGCGATCGCCGGGGTGGCGGGCGTGAGTCTGCTCGTACTACGCGCAGATGCGCGGCTGGACGCGTGGGGTGTCGTCGCGGCGCTGGGTGGTGCCGTCGTGATGGCCACAGGCGTAGTACTCAGCAAGCGCTGGACTTCCCCTGCTCCCCTGCTAGCCACCACCGGCTGGCAGTTGGTCGCCGGTGGACTGTTGCTTCTGCCAGTCGCCTGGATCGTCGAGGGCGCCCTCCCCGCTTCCTTCACCTTCGCGAACCTCGCCGGCTACACCTACCTGACGATCTTCGGCTCGGCCGTCGCCTATGCCCTCTGGTTCCGCGGCCTCCGGGCCCTCTCCCCCACCAACGTCACTTTCCTGGGCCTACTCAGCCCAGTCGTCGCCACCACCCTCGGCTGGCTGGTAGCCGACCAACGCCTGACCCCACTGCAGCTACTCGGCGGCCTCATCGTCCTAGCCGCCTTGATCACCGCCCAACTGAAGCGGAAGCCCGCCCCCGAACTCACCCCCACCGCCCCCATCCCCGTCCCCGTCCCGGAAAAGGTCTGACCATGCGAATCACCATCTTCGGAGCCACCGGCGCCGTCGGCACCCGAGCAGTAAAGGAAGCCCTCACCCGGGGCCACCAGGTCACCGCAGTAGGCAGAACCAAGGAACGCCTACAGTCCCTCGCACTCAGCCTGGCTACAGAAGCACCCGCCGGGTCGGGTGGGCTGTGGCTTGAGCGAGGGGATGCCTCCGATTCGGGTGATGTCGCCCGGCTGAGTCGGGGGCAGGATGTTTTGATCAGTGCCACTCGACCCGTGGCCGGGCAGGAAGATGAGTTGGCGATTGCTGCCAAGGGGTTGGTGTCCGGCTTGGCTGGGAGCGATACCCGGCTGGTGATCGTTGGAGGGGCCGCCAGCCTTACGGTGCCGGGGGATGCGGGGACGATGGTTGTTGATGCGCCGGGGTTTCCAGCTGAGCTGCGGCCGATTGCTCTTGCCTGTAATGAGCAGCTCCAGGTGGTACGAGGGAGTAGTGGGGTGGATTGGGCTTATGTGAGTCCGCCTGCGGTGCTTGAGCCAGGGACCCGGACCGGGGAGTATCGGGTGGGGCGGGACGAGTTGCTCGTCGGAGACGACGGGGAGTCGTACATTTCGATGGAGGACTTCGCCGTCGCGCTGCTCGACGAGGCCGAGCGGCCGAAGCACCACAGGACGCGGTTCACCGTCGGGTACTGACTGACCTGATGGGCAGCGGGGTTGCCCGATCGGCTGTACTCGGGCTCGATGTGCGATCACCGCCCGCACCCGATTCTTGATGCTGTGTCCACTTCAGCGCGACTGGATGTCGAAGAACTCGTCATCGTGCCCGGTTCCCCGGCGCAGTGTCAGGTCCAGGTGGCCAACCGCGGTTCGATCGTGGAGGCCTACACCCTGACGCCCGTCGCGGATCTGGCCGGCTACGCCGTGATCGAACCCGCCACGCTCTCCCTCTACCCGGACGCGGAGGGCACGGCGACGATCACCATCACGGTGCCCCGCGAGGCCGTGATCGAGGCGGGCGATGTCGCGTTCGGAGTACTGGTCCGCGGCAACCGCCCGGTCACTATCCCGTCTCCTTCGTGGCCCGGCGGGCCGGGACGCGGGTCGGGTCGATCTTGTTCCGGCCGACGTCGCAGGACCCGCTCGTGAAGAGCCCGACCTCCACAACAGCAAAGCGCCGGACCGGGTTGAGCCCGGTCCGGCGGTGGTGGTGGATGGAGCTGTTAGATCAGGCCCTCGCGCAGTGCGTAGGCGACGGCGTGCGAACGGTTCTTGAGTTGCAGGCGGCTCGTCACATCGTGCAAGACGTTCTTCACCGTCCGCTCCGAGTAGGACAGCTCACGAGCGATCTCCTGGGTGTCCTTGCCGTCGGCCACGAGGCGCAGTACCTGCGTCTCCCGGTCGGACAGCCCGGTGTGGGACAGACCCCGCGGTGCCAGCACGTGCCGCTGCATGCGCGACACCTGCCCGAGCAACCGGCCCAGCAGATCGGGCGGCAAACTACCGTCGCCGGCAGCGGCGGCCTGGAGCAGATGCACGATCCGGTCGGCAGTCGCGTCGGTACGCCGAAGCACACCCGACACCCCCAGCTCGACCGCGGTCATCAGCGCCTCGTCGTCGATCGTGCTGCCGATCAGCACGGTCCGGCGACAGCCGCGTTGCGTTGCCGAGCGCAGTACCTGCACTGCGCCCGCGTCCAGCGAGTCGACCGCGATCAGAGCCACCACTGGCGGGGTGGTGCGCTGGTCGGCCTTGACCTGCTGCGACTGTGCCTGCTGCGACTCGGCCAGTTCGGCGTCACCGATGAGCAGGATCTCCGGACGCTGCCTGAGTGCGTGCACCAGCCCGACCTGCGACAGCGGGTCGAGAGCTTTCACCCAGACAGGTATGCGTTGTTGCGTCATGTACGTCACTCCCCCAGAGCGGTGTGGAACGGAACGGATCGAATCCGCAGTCACGTCGAACCCCCAAAATCGTCAATCCCGATCGTGATGCCCGATCTTCAGCCAGCCTTCAATTTCGGCCATAGCCGGTATCTCGACTCAATCCAAGGGTGACCCGACGGCATTTCACCGGCGTCTCATGCCGATCTCTTGTCCCTCCGGCACCGTGAAACGTCGCCTTCGACCCCCGCCTGCTGCCCCAGCCTGCTGCCCTCGTCGGCTGCCTCGCCAGACTGCCCGGGCTGACCGCCGTGACACCGAAATGAGCAACCCCGAGGGTTCCTCGGGGCTGTGTTAGGTCCTGACGCCGCGGCTCAGGGCAGGGTGGTGATCGCGCGGAGGGCCAGGCGGTAGGAGTCCATGCCGAAGCCGGCGATGGTGCCCGTGGACACGGCGGCGACGACGCTGGTGTGGCGGAACTCCTCGCGGGCGGCCGGGTTGCTGATGTGGATCTCGATCAGCGGGGCGGTGCGCTGCGCACAGGCATCACGCAGGGCGTACGAGTAATGGGTGAAGGCCGCCGGGTTGAGGACCACCGGGATCTTCCGGTCGGCGGCCTCGTGCAGCCAGCCGACCAGCTCGGCCTCGTCGTCGGTCTGCCGCACCTCGACCTCGAGCCCGAGCTCGGCGCCGGTCTTCTCGCACTCGGCGATCAGATCCGCGAACGTCGTGGCGCCGTACACGTCAGGCTCCCGCGACCCGAGCCGCCCGAGATTGGGGCCGTTCAACACCAGTACTCGTCGCCCGCCGACACCATCGTTCACACCCTCAGACTAGTGCCGGCCCAGCTCGGCAACGACCCGGACAGGCCGACCGCGAGCCGGGTGCTGCTCGCGTGGGTCCTCGTGTGGGTCAAGGACGGATCAGGCGGCCGTAGGCCTGCTTGGCCTCGGCGACCGCCGTCCGGTACTGCGTGTCGGCGGTGATCCCAGCGCTCAGAGCGGCCCAGTTGCGGCGGGACAGCACCTGCTGGGTCGAGATCAGGTCGGCGGCGGCCAGCTCCCCGGCGAGGCCGTTGCCCAATACATCCGCCAGGGCTGCCTGGTCGGCCGCGATGAATTGGTGCACCCGGGTCGCCAGAGCCGGAGTGGTGAAGACGAGGCGGTGGTAGGCGAGCACACCTGGGGTGTCGTTGAGCCCGGTAACCGGGTCCCGGCGCCTAAGCCCATCGACAAAGTGCTCCCGCAACGCCGCCACCGCACCAGCCACGTCAACCGGGCCGGCCAGGCTGGCTGGGCCGGCCGCCGCGGCGCGGGCCGCGGAGGCGACGCGGGCGGCTTCGCCGGCGTGGTCGGCGAAGCGGTGCACCGCGAGGTCCTGCTTGGTGGCGAAGTACTTGAACAGCGTCGGCTTGGAGACGTCCGCGGCCGCCGCGATGTCCGCCACCGACACCTCGTCGAACCCACGCTCCAGGAACAACTCGATCGCCGCCTGGGAGAGCGCGTCGTGGGTCTGCCGCTTCTTACGGTCCCGCAGTCCGGCCATGCACCGACGATAGCAAAGTGTTAACCTGGTCAAACAATTAACCGAGTTAACTTTTCTGAATCGGTGGGGTGGATGCGAGGACTGGACGAGGAACGCGAGTACGCCGAGCGCTGCCGCGTCGCGCTGCAGGCGATGATCACGGGCGCCCGTGAGAACGTGGTCGTCGGTGAGCTGACCTGGGGCGACCGGTACACGGCCGAGCGCCTCGGCTACTACCTGAAGAGCCTCGCCCAGGAGCTCGGCGACGAAGGCACCGGACCGCCGTTCTTCGGTCTGATCGGCTACGGCACGGACGAAACCGCCGGCGAGCACAGCAACCAGACCTACTACCTGGGCCGACGACACATCTCAGATGCCATCGGCCGCCCACCCCTGGTCATCGACTGGCGAGCCCCGGTCTCGACCTCCTTCTACCGCGCGAGCCCGACAGACCCCCGCGGTATCACCACCCGCCGCCGCTTCGGCTGGTCCACAGAAACCCTCACCGGCTACGAAGACGAACACCTCACCCACCCCCCACACCCTGCGGCCACGGAAGGCGGGGTGGGCGCGCCTAGCGCGGACGGTGGAGTGGGCTCGAACGGTGGAGTGGGAACGCCGGGCGCGGACCACCGTGTGGGTACGGAAGGTGGGGTGGGTGGGGGGCTCGTGGGGATTTTGCGGGCGGAGATCGAGCGGCCTCGGGTGGGGCCGATGCGGGATATCGTGGCGACGATTCAGCCGGAGCAGGACCTGCTGGTCAGGGCCGAGCTGGACGAATCGCTTTGTGTGCAAGGGGCTCCGGGGACCGGGAAGACCGCGGTCGGGCTGCATCGGGCGGCGCATCTGTTGTATGTGCATCGTGCGCGGCTGCAGCGCAACGGGGTCCTGGTGCTCGGGCCCAACCGGGCCTTCCTGCACTACATCTCCGCAGTACTTCCCACGCTCGGCGAGGTGGACGTCGAGCAGACGACGATCGAAGAGCTGCTGACCGGCGAGCAGCACCCGATTCGCAGTACGGACGAGCCTGCGGCGGCGCGGGTGAAGCACGATGCGCGGATGGCCGAGGTGCTCCGGAGAGCGCTCTACGACCGGATTCGCCCGCCCGCCGACGCGGTCGTCGTACCGGACTCGTCGTATCGGTGGCGGGTGAACCAGTGCGGGTTCGAGCAGATGGTCGACGACGCACAGCAGGAGGCGACGGCGTATCTGCTCGGCCGGGAGCGCGTGATCTCCCGCCTGGTCGCCGCCCTGCAGCGACAAGCCGAGGCCCGCGGGCAGAACTGCAACGGCAACTGGCTCCGCAAGATGGGCCGCGCGGTGAGCCCAGCAGTCGACGCGGTCTGGCCGGCCGTCAAAGTCGACGAACTGCTCGCCGAACTCCTGAGCGACCGCACCGCGCTCGCCGCAGCCGCCGACCAACTCCTCACCGAGGACGAACAAGCAGCCATCAGCTGGAAACGGGCCAGGCCCCATCACAAACCGCGGGCGAAGAGCGCTCTCTGGACAGCCGCCGACGCAGTCCTGCTGGACGAAGCGAGCGCTCTCCTCGAGCGCGGTCAGACCTACGGCCACGTGATCATCGACGAAGCCCAGGACCTCTCCCCCATGCAATGCCGAGCGATCGCCCGCCGCAGCGAACACGGCTCGATCACCGTGCTCGGCGACCTCGCACAAGGTACGACGCCCTGGGCCGCGCGCGACTGGCCGGAGCAACTCGGCCATCTCGGCAAGCCCGACAGCCAGGTGATCGCCCTGACCACCGGCTACCGGGTCCCCGCCGCCGTCGTCGAGCTGGCCAACCGCCTCCTCGACGGGCTCGGCGTCGACGTCCCCCCGACCAGATCGTTCCGCTCCGACGGCCGGTTGACGGTCCAGCGGACGGCCGATCTCGCCAGAGCGTGCACGGACGCGGTACGGGCTGCTTTGAAGGAGGAAGGCTCGATCGGCGTCATCGCTGCCGACGACGCGACCGACGATCTCCGCCGCGCGCTGCACCTGGACGGCATCGACACGATCGAGGCGGATGGCGACGGCCGGGTCGCGGTCGTGCCGGCGACGATCGCGAAGGGTCTGGAGTACGACCACGTGATCGTGATCGAGCCCGCCGCGATCGTCGAGGCCGAGTCCCGTGGCCTCAACCGGCTCTATGTCGTGCTGACCCGGGCGGTGTCCCGGCTGGAAGTCCTGCACTCCCGCGACCTGCCGCCCGAACTGGACAGAACCGGCACCTGAGGTCCCGAGACTGCGCGGGTCAGCGGGGCAGCGGGGCAGCGGGGCAGCGGGGCAGCTCGGACCGGGACTTGCGGGAGCGACTGCGGTCCGCCGAGAAGTCCGCTCTGACCGAGAACTTTCATCGGCACAGTTGCCGCCAGTCGACCAGGATCAGCTGACGGGCCTTCTTCGCGTCCCCGTCCACTCGACCAAACAGCACTGAACACTGCTCGCTCGCTGGTCTCGGTGGAGGGGAAGAAGCTCCCCGGCTGTCCGGCTCCCCGGCTGTCCGTTCACGGCCGGTCGGCTGGGCGGGTTCCGCGGTGGTCGACGATGAACTTGAAGCCGTAGCGGGTGGTCCATTCGAGGGCGTCGTCGTTCAGGCGGCGTACCCGCCAGCCGCCGTGCGTCTTCATCCGGTGGCTGAATCGCCGCAGCGGAATGAGGTTGTCGGTATTCGATTGTTCTCGTGGACCGTCCGGTCTGAACGGTTCGATGTGGTCGAGATCGACGGCGCGGCTGCTGTCACCGGTGCCGTAGACGAACTGTTCGGCGGGGTACCGGAGCTTGATGCGTTCCCGGATCCGCTGCGGGATCTCATAGGCGTCAACGGCCAGCCGTTCCTTGAGGTCGATGACCGGCTTCACGATCACCTGGCCGTGGCCGATCAGTTCTTCCAGCCGGGTCACCAGCACCGGACCGAATCCCTCGATACGGGCGACACCCTCACCGGAGAACAGCGTCTCGTCGGTGAGGTGCAGATAGAGCATCGTGCCGTTGCCCTGCCGCCGCCCTGCCGACTTGAGGCCGGCCAGCTTCCCGATCAACTCCCGCCGCGCCGCACTGTCCAGACCGGACGCCCCAGACTCGCCGGGCTCGCTGGGCTCGCCGGGCTCGCCGGACAGGTCGGACTCGCTGGATGCGTGAGGCTCGCTGGTATCAGTCGCCGCGTCCCACGGCCAGCGCTCCACCGGCGAATCCGCTTGCGAGTCTGGCTGCAGCTCCTGCGTCGCTGTAGCTGCTGAAGGCGTCGCAGACGGCACGTCGACTGGTTCACCGGGCGAGGCCGCGGGAGGCGCGAGCGCATTCGGCGCGGGCGCGTCGGGCGCGTCGGGCGCGTCGGGCGCGTCGGGCGGGCCAGGCGTAGCAGGTGGGCCGGACGCATCGACATCCGCGTCGGCGTTGGCGTCGGGCGAGGCAGTAGCAGGTGCGGTGGGTGAGGCAGGCCCAGCGGGCGGGGTGGAGATCGCGGGAGCGGTCGGCTCGACAACAACCGGCGAGACGGGCGTCGCGGGAGCGGTCGGCTCGTTGGCGGTGGAAGGGGTGGTGGGTTCGTGAGTGGTGAGGTGGTGGGTGAGGTGGAGGAGTTCGGTGGCTAGGGCGGGATCGGCGAGGATGTCGAGGGCTCGGACTCGGCGTTCGTGGATCGGGGAGGTGTCGCCGAGCGCGGCGAGGGCGTTGGCGATCTGGTTGATGGTGGCTTCAATGCGGACGACAGTGCCGGTGGGAGCTTTGATGAATAGCGTGGTGGTGCCGTGGTTGTCGGTGCGGCCGACCCAGACTCCGCGTTCGCGGGCCTTCTCCTCCGCCTGGGCGCGGGCGGTGACCGGGTCTGCTTCCCACAGGGCGGCCTTGACGATGTTGTGCAGGCGCAGCGGGCTCAGCGTGTCGACGATGTCCGCGACGCGGCGGTCGACCAGACCGGCGGCTTCTTCGGACAGGTCCATGCAGGCCGTCGCGATATTGCACGCCTTCCACGCAGTGGCGTGGCCTGAATCGACCTGGGCCCAGATCCTCGGGAGCCGGTGGCGCAACGCGAGGGCCTGGCCCATGTATTTGGCGGCCGAGGCGGTGGAGCGGCCGATCATCACACCGAACTCGGCGACGGCGAATTCGGCGACGCTCGGGCAGCCGGAGCCGCCGTAGACCCGGCTCTGTTCGCCGCCGGGAACCAGTTCGTGATCGGAGACAGTGGCCGTGCCCGGGTGGAGGTCGGCGAAGTGCAGGGCATGGCGCAGGATCTCGACATCGATCCAGTTGCGCTGGACGTGCAGTTCGCCGACCGAGGACAGCGTCTCCCGGGCCGTGTACTCACTGACATCAAGCGACTCGAACATGTGTTCGACATTACGCTGAGTTGGCACGGGTTGCAAATCGCGCAGTAGTCCGAACTCTCTTACTCTCAAGGCGATCCAGTAGGGTATGCGTGGACCTCTGAGGACACCTTCTGCGTCCTAGTTACACTTCGTGAGCAGCACTGGATGGCAGTTGGCAACCATCGTGGTGGAGCTGCGGACGTAGAGGCTGGGGCGGACGTAGAGACCCGAGGATCAGCTCCGACCTGTGTCGTGAAGGCGCCCGGAAGGGGAGCCCGCGATCGCGTCCGTCGGAGATTTCGTTGCTGATTGCAGATCAGTTTTTCCCTTCGCGGACGTCCTTCCCCTGTTCGGCGAACGCCTTGAAATCCTGCATGTGCTGTTGCGACTGCTTGTGGAAGGTGCTGGGCATGAGTAGCCCCACAAGTCGCATCAGCAGACCGCTGAACCGGTACTCGCTCTCGGTCTCCCAAAGCGTCGTGTCCGGATTGGCTTCGGTCAGCCGATCGCGGGCGACGCTCCAGATGCCTGCGCCGACGATCTCGCGGTCGAAGTGAACGACGATCCCTTGGGGATCCCGTGCAGGTCTGCCGGCTCCCGGCGGGTGATCGTTTCGGTGAGTTCGATCTTCCGCTGCCCAGACTGCATCACGACCCGCGACTTGGTACCGAGCTGCCCGTGTATCCCACTCAGCGGCTCGTGCAGTACCAGGCCCCGCAGCCACTTCGGTAGGTGTGCCGGGTCGGCGAGCAGCTGGGCCACCCTCTCCCGCGGCAGGGCGATCTCGATCGAGTTGGTGTACTTCATGGCGCGGATTCCTTCTAGGAGTGGGACAACATGCGGTTGCGCCGCTCGTCAGGTCGGGTCGGGTGCGTAGAACTTGGTGGTGGCCTCGACTGCGGCCGCGACGTGCTCCGGTTCACCACCGGCGGCCAGGTGAGCCTTTCCCCAGGCCGCGGCGCTGCGCCGGATGAACTCGCGTCCTTCGGGCGACTTCTGGACCCCCTCGTGGTTGGCGGTCTCGCCATCGGACAACAGCCGGGCCAGGGCGAGGAGAGCCAGATCCCAGCCAACGCCGCCGGCACCGGGGCCGTAGGTCGGGAAGAGGGGCTCCCCGACGACCGCTGCGTGAATCAGCTCGAATTCGGTGTCGCCGGTCGGGCCCGGGGCCAGGCGCACTTCCACCTCGCTCGTGCCGGGCCAAGCGTCGGCGTCCGGCCCGTAGAGCCAGGACACCTTGAGCAGACGCGGCGGCTCGCACCGGAGGATCTCGCCGTGCTCGCCACCGTCCAACTCGAACTTCCCGCCTAGCCGCAGATCCCCGGTGACCGGTTTCAACCAGCGTTGCAGCCGCTCGGGGCTGGTAAGGGCATCCCAGACGTCGTCGATCTGCGCAACGTATCGCCGCCGCACCTCGATGGTGTACGCGTCGCCGGCGGGCACGCTGCCCTTGCCCATTGCCCGGCGTGCGGCGGCCAGTTCGTCCAATACGTCTTTCATGTCATGTTCCCTTCGCTGATGGATCGGCCTTGTCCGCATCGATGCCGGACTCGGCTGGTGGGGTGGGCTCCCCACCGGCCGGGGTCCGAGCTGCGCGCCCGCCCCGGGCCAGCTCGGTTTCCAGGGCGTCGAGGCGTTGTTCCCAAAACCGGCCAAACCGGTCCAGCCATGCGTCGACCTCGCTCAGCGGCGCGGGCTCGACGGAGTAGAGCCGGCGAGCGCCCTCAGCCCGCACCGATGCGAACCCACTGTCACGCAGCACGCGCAGATGCTGTGAGACAGCCGGCTGGGAGATTGCGAACTCGGCCCGGATCACGTCCGTGATCGCGCCAGAGGTCTGTTCACCGTCGGCGAGCAGCTCCAGAATGCGCCGGCGTCGAGGGTCGCCGAGGATGTCGAACGCGTGCATGAACCGGAATCATACCGGCTTCCACTTATATAAGCCAGGGATGGTGTCCTGACGGCACGTTCGGCTTGGAGTTCGTGTGCACCAGCGACCACAGCACCGATCCGAGGCAGAACTACACGCCCCTCCAACAGTTCACCGTACGGACGAAGCTCCCCAGCAATCACGCCGCAGATCATCACGAACGGCGCCCCGTCCAACCAACCCAGCACACTCGTTAGTGCAGTTAACTGACCTTCTCTGCACTAGCTCGGCGGCACGAGTGAGCAATGACCCCGATTGACCGCGGGCTACGGAGCGCGTCAGCGGGGTGCCGACTGGGGTAACACTGCAAACCTGGCCGGTTCAGGCCGTTCCGAGGACCTGCTGCCCTGGGGTGCGAGGATGGTTGAGTGACGGGTCTTCGAGCGGCTGCTGCGCTCCTCACGGCCGTGGTGCTGGTGCCTTCCTGCGCACCGGACAAGGACGGCAGCGATACCGCTCCCCAATTTCGGCAGCAGGACGCCGTCGCACGACTGAAGGCCGATCTCGAGCGAGTGACCGACGAGGTGGCCCCGGCGGCGCGGACGGTCGGACCTTGGGAGGCAACAACTTGCCCGGGCGGCGGCCGGACTTGGCAAGCATCGCTCACAACCAACACCGAGACTGCTCTTCCGCAGTTCGAGCCGATCCGGAACTGGCTGAGCGGCAATGGCTTCAGCGTCACTGAACAGACCGCTGACGATGTACGAACTGTCCAGGGTCGGACCGCGGACGGGTTCACGGCCGTACTGACCCGGCGCTTCGGGGACCAGGTCGATTTGACCTTCACGTCACCCTGCACCGCGCGGCCAGGCGCAGCGGCCATACCTCTCGCCGCTCCAAGGAGCGGTCTCGAAGCGCCGTCTCTCCAGCTGGCGTGCGAGAAACCCCAACGCTATGTGGTCAGCCCGGCGGCCCCGCAGTACCGCGGTCACGCGCCCCATCCGATCGCGCTCTTCCGGTCGTTTCCGCCGAACATAGCAACGGTCGAACCTTTCGTGCCGCAGGAGTGGGACGCTGCACCAAACGATCAGGTCGACAAGAAGCGCGTCCAGCTGGTTGCGTGCCTCACGGCTGTCCCAGGCGCAACCGTCGGGCGAGTGAACTGCAGCGATCACTCCGACCCGCTGGTCTTCCCGGTTCGCGAAACGACCTACCAGGTGGTGGTCCGCACCGCTCTCACCGGCCAGAAAGTCGCCACCTTCACCCTCCCAGGCACGTCTGTTGGCCAGGACACCTGCCCGAGATTCCTCGAATACTCGGATCAGACGGTGCTGCTGCGTTCGTTTACCCGCGCCGCTCTGAACGCCCAACTCCGGCCGCTTGCTACTGGCCGACGCTGAGGGCCCCTGAGGCTGTTCGTACTCTGCGTGGCTGTCCTCAGCGAGCTCGAAGGTCCCGGCCTTTCCAATGCGGTCGCGTTCGAGGATCGCCGGCTGGCGGTGTCATTGCGTCCAGCCATCTAGTCATCGTGCTCTGTGCGGGGCCGTCGGACCTGGCGACTCAGCGGTGGGAGACGGTCGAAGTAACCCGACTCCTCGTAGTAGAACGACAGCCGAGTGCCCTGGACATCGCATTGCGGCGACCATTGCCGATGACGCCGACGAACCGCGACCCCTCCCCGGGGACATAGGGGCTGACCGCGGCCTGTCCGTAGCACAGTCACTGGATGGCCTTCCTGCCTGATTGTTTGACGTATCGGACAACCTTAGGCCGGTCAGCGCACCTTGTCCGGCAGCGTGGGCATGCCGAGGCTGACGGCTCGGCGGGTCTGGGTGCGTTTGCTGCGTAGGAAGGTGAGCGTGAGGTCGATGCCTTCGAGCTCGCGGCGCCGTTCGAGGAACTGCTGGTAGTGCAGAACGACGGTGTCGTCGAAGACCGCGACGTAGCCGCGGGTGGTTTCGATGCTGAGGTGACCGAGCAGCGCGGCGCCGATGTGGATCGGGAGGCCGGAGTTGACCAGCTCGGTCGCGAACAGCCGACGGAAGTCGTGCGGCGCGAAGCTCACCCCCTCGAACTCTGGGTGGGTCTTCGCGAGCTCGGCGCAACACCACTGCAGGCGACGCCGGATCGTCGTGGGCGTCATTGCCGAGCGGTGCAGGCCGTTGATCCGCTGGAACAGGTAGGGCAGCGAGGCCTTCCAGACTAGTTCGTAGGGGTCGTAGCTGTGGGCCAGGGGGACGGTGCCGTGCTGAGTGCGGTGCCGCTTGATGACCTGGGCGATCGCGTGGAATAGCTCGGCCGACATCGGAATGACGCGCTCGCGGTCGGCTTTCGACGGGGCGATGACCAGGAGCGCGATCACCTCGCCGTTGGTGCGCTGGTAGTTGCGGACGCTGAGGTGGGTCAGCTCCAGCAGCTCTTCGATCCGCAGGCCGGCGTGGCGCATGATCTCGACCATCGCCCAGTCGAAGAACGCGCCCTCCTCCTCTAGTGAGACGTTGACGAGTTCGCCGGTGTGGCGGTTCACCGCCCGGAGCCTGTAGGCCTCACCGCGCTGAACGTAGCGGCGGTCGTTCTCGCTGGCGGTGCGCTGCCACTGGGCGCCGGCGTAGGTGAAGTGCTCCCCCAAGCCGACGGCTTGGGTCGCGGCGAGAAGGTCGCGGTAGTGCAACCACTGGTTGGCGACGTGGTCGACCAGAAGTGGCAGTAGTGGTTGCCGGATCCGGGTGCGGTCGGCCATCCGCTCGTTGATCCGGCGCCGGGCGACGTGCGTCCGCCGGACCTCTGCCTCTCGGACGGGACACGGCGCGACCCACTGGCCCCATAACGCCGGGTCGTCGTAGGCCCAGGACTGCAGGTCGAGGTAGAACGAGCGGATCCGCAGTAAGACGTTGAGCATGTTCAGCCGCCGCCCGCCGCTGGGCAGCAGGCTGATCGACTGTTTCCACTGCTGGTAGGTCTCCTCGCTCAGATGCAGCCCGACCTGCCCCGGATTGACCTTCTCGACGTTGCTCCAGAACAACTGCGTGAGCAGGTGGGCCAGCTGGCTGAGAGTGTTGTAATCCAGGCCGACAGCGCGCCGGCGCAGGTATTCGATGAACACCTCGCGGACGCCGGGCGTCGTAGGACGGTCCCGGTCGACCAGCTGCTCGATGGTGAGCTGCCCTTGCCGCAGCGCGGCCTTCAGCGAGTGCGGCGCCGAGGGCGGGAAGACGCCCATCGCCCGCAGCAGTTGCCAGGTCGCGCCCGCGACCGGGGTGTGCCGGTAGCCGTTGGCCTCCCGGTGGGCCAGCGCGTAGTGCAGCAAGATCCCGGGCGTCAGATCGCCCAGGCTCAGGCCGAACGCGATCAGGCATTGGGAGACGTCGATCAGCGCGGCCCGCTGCATGAAGTCGCGGGCGCCGGACTCACGGACGTAGACGAAGAACCTGTCCAGCAGCGGATCGTTGGCCGCTCGGCGCAGGTGCTCGGCAAGGTACGGATACTTCGCCGCACGAAGTGCCTTGAGAGAAGGCTGGACGACCCGCAGACAGAACAACATCCGGGTGCCCGACGTCAACCGGCCCCGTTCCTTCTTCCCGTCGACTAGGTCGGCCGGCACCAGCATGCCGTCGTTGAAGCCGAGCGCTTCCCACCGCTGCTGCCAGGTCTCGCCCGGCGCCTTCTCCAGCTCGCTCAGCAGGTCCCAGCGCGGCTCCACCCGCGGCCGCGCGTAGTGCTCGGCAAGCCGATCCATCAGGTCCTCCAAGGCCACCACCGTGTACTGCGCTGTCGTCGTCACATGTGCATGCCGCAGGATCGTCTGCACCTCCACCAAGGTCAGCTGCGGATCCCTCGCCATCCGGGTCGCGGCGGTATGCCGCAGGTCGTGCAGCGTCCAGTTCGTCCCCAGCACCTCGTTCGCCCGGGCCATCACCTGCCGCAGCGCCCAGTACGTCAACGGCCGCGACGGTCCGCGGCGCGTGCGCCACAACGGCTGCCCAGGCACCGGCAGACCCGCTTCGCCCAGATACGCCGCCAGATAGGCCAGCGCCTCCGGTGACACCGGCACCGGCTCGTGCGCTCGGGTGCCCTTGCTGATCACCCAGATCTTGCCCGCTGCCCAGTCGACGTCCTCCAGGCGCAGCCCGAGGCGTCCGGCTCCGCAGCTTCGGGCGCAGCCGGCTCCGACGAACCGGGAGCGGCTCCTCAAGCGGAGACCGGTGCGCTAGCCGCGTACGGCGATCTGGGCTCTGCGGCACCGGAATCACCAACGGACCCCGCCCGTAGTGACGGTGGTACTCATAGAACCCGTGCACCACCGTCAGCGCGTGCGCGATCGTCGACGGCGCATATCCCGCCGCCAGCGTCGGCTTCCCTGTGAGGGCGTTCACCACGCCCGAGTCGGCACGCTTGCGCTGTGGGTTTGGTGCCGCCCGCAGCCAGCCCACCATCGCGGCCGCCTCCGCCTCGGTCGCCTGCTCCCAACCGACGTCGACCAGCCACAACAGCCGGAACCAACGCAGCAGGTCGTGCGCGTAGCTTCGCCCCGTCGACGGGCTCGCATCCCCCAACGCGAGATCCCGCAGATATCGGCTCGCCGGATCAACCTCCCGTCCGGCCGCGTCGACCACCACCCACGGCAGCGACGCCAGACCACTCGCGACCACAGCACCGACCCGCGGCAGCGCGACCCGACCCTCCAGCAGCTCACCGTACGAACGAAACTCTCCAGCGACCACGCCGCAGATCAACACGAACGCACAGTCGACCAACCAACCTGGAACGGTTGTTAGTGCAGTCAACTGACCAACCGAGCGACTGCTTCGTCAGCTGACCTCGGCGTAGGCCGCGACGAGGAGGCCCGGGTCGGGGGCTTCGAGGATCGTGGGCTTGGCGAGGGCGTCGAGGATCACGAAGCGGAGCCGGTCGGCGCGGGTCTTCTTGTCCAGTTTCATCGCGTCCTGCAGATGCGGCCAGGCGTCCGCGCGGTACTTCACTGGCAGCCCCAGTGATTCCAGTACTGCGCGGTGCCGGTCGGCCGTCGCGTCGTCGAGCTTGCCCGCTGCCCGGGCGAGCTCAGCGACGAACACCATCCCGATGCTGATAGCGGCGCCGTGACGCCACTTGTAGCGCTCGACCCGCTCGATCGCGTGCCCGAGCGTGTGCCCGTAGTTGAGCGCCTCGCGCCCGATCTGCCCACCGGCGACCGTCGTCTTCTCCCGCAGATCCGCGCCGACCGTATCGGCCTTGACCTGGATGGAGCGGGCGATCAGCTCCTCGGTGTGCTTGTACGCCGGTGACGCGGAGCCCTCCGGATCCGCCTCCACCAGCTCGAGGATCGTCGGGTCGGCGATGAATCCGCACTTCACGACCTCGGCCAAGCCGCTCACGTAATCGTTGCGGGGCAGGGTTTCCAGCGCGGCCAGATCGCACAGGACACCGGCCGGCTCCCAGAACGCACCGACGAGGTTCTTGCCCTCGGCCGTGTTGATCCCGGTCTTGCCACCGACGGCGGCGTCGACCATGCCGAGCAGCGTCGTCGGGATGTGCACCACCTTGACGCCGCGCAACCAGGTCGCGGCGACGAAGCCGGCCAGGTCGGTCGTCGTCCCGCCACCGATCGACACGATCGCGTCGGACCGGGTGAAGCCCGCTTGGCCGAGCACCGACCAGCAGTACGCGAGCACCTCGGCGGACTTGGCCTCTTCGGCGTCCGGGATCTCGATCGCGTGCGCGGTGAAGCCGCCCGCGACCAGGTCGTCACGGATCGCGTCGCCGCTGGTACGCAACGCGCGCGGGTGGATCACGGCGACCCGGCGGACGTCGGCTCCCAGCAGGCCGGGCAGTTCGCCGAGCAGATTGTTGCCGATGACAACGTCGTACGGCGCCGCCGCGGCGACCTGGATCCGGCGCGCCTGCCCAGCCAGGGTCTGCTCGGGCTGGGTCTGCTCGGCCAAGGTCTGCTCGGGCTGGCCTTGCTCGGGCCGGGCAGTCATCCGAGCTGCTCCAGGATCTCGTCGGCGATCTCCTGCGGCGCCCGGCCGTCGGTGATCACCGTGTGCTTGGCGGCCTCGGCGTACAGCGGCCGGCGCGCGTCCATCAGGTTCTTCAGCTGGGTCCGGACGTTGCCGAGGAGCAGCGGCCGGGCGACGCCGAGACCGACGCGCTTGGCCGCTTCACCGACCGACACGTCGAGGAAGACGACGTTGTGACCGGCCAGGTCGGCGCGCGTGTCGGCGTCGACGATGGCGCCGCCGCCCAGCGACAGCACAACGTCGTCGGCGCGCAGCGCGGCCACGATCGCGGCCCGCTCCAGCGCCCGGAACGCGGGCTCGCCGGAGTCGACGAAGATGTCCGAGATCGGCTTGCCCGCTGCGTTCTCGACGTCCGTGTCGGTGTCGCGATGGGGCTTGCCGAGCTTCGCGGCGAGCAGCTCGGCGACCGTCGACTTGCCCGAACCCGGCGGCCCGATCAGCACGACGAACGGTCCTCGCGAACCGATGCCGGCTGCGTCCGTACCGGCCGGGTCGGTGCCAGGTACTGGGCTGGTGTCAGGCGTGGGGTCGCTCACTCGTCACCCCACTCGCGCGGGGCGATCGTGCTCGGCAGGCTCGCCAGGTAGCTCTTGTGGTTGCGCGAGGTCTCGCCCACCGAGTCGCCACCGAACTTCTCCACCGACACGTCGGCCAGCACGAGCGCGACCATCGCCTCGGCGACGATCCCCGCGGCCGGTACGGCGCAGACGTCGGAGCGCTGGTGGTGTGCGGCCGCCGCCTCACCGGTGGCGGTGTCGATCGTCCGCAACGCGCGCGGCACGGTCGCGATCGGCTTCATCGCCGCCCGCACGCGCAGCGTCTCGCCGGTGCTCATGCCGCCCTCTGTCCCACCCGAGCGGCCGCTGGTACGACGTACCTCGCCGTTCTCCGCGACGATCTCGTCGTGCGCCTTCGACCCCGGCGTGCGAGCCAGCTCGAAGCCGTCGCCGAGCTCGACGCCCTTGATCGCCTGGATGCCCATCAGCGCGCCGGCCAGCTTGGAGTCGAGCCGGCGGTCCCAGTGCACGTAGCTGCCGAGGCCCGGCGGGAGTCCGTTGACGATCACCTCGACGACGCCGCCGAGGGTGTCACCGGCCTTCTGCGCCTGGTCGATCTCGGCGACCATCTGCTTGCTCGCGTCCGGGTCCAGACAGCGGACCGGGTCTGCGTCCAGCCGGGCGACGTCGTCGGCCGACGGGACCACGCCGTACGGCGCCTTGACGGTGCCCAGCTCGACGACGTGGCTGACGATCGTCACGCCGTACGCCTGCTTCAGGAACCTGGCCGCGACCTCGCCGAGCGCGACCCGGGCAGCGGTCTCGCGCGCACTCGCCCGCTCCAGCACCGGACGGGCCTCGTCGAAGCCGTACTTCTGCATGCCGGCGAGGTCGGCGTGGCCGGGCCTCGGGCGGGTCAGTGGCGCGTTCCGGGCGAGGTCGGCCAGGATCTCGGGGTCGACGGGATCGGCGGCCATCACCTGCTCCCACTTCGGCCACTCGGTGTTGCCGACCTGGATCGCGACCGGGCTGCCGAGCGAGAGCCCGTGCCGGAAGCCACCGAGGAACGTCACCTCGTCCCGCTCGAACTTCATCCGGGCGCCACGGCCGTAACCGAGACGACGACGAGCCAAGGCGTCGGCCACGTCATCCGTGGTGACCTGGACGCCTGCGGGGAGACCTTCGAGTACGGCGACGAGCGCTTGTCCGTGCGACTCGCCGGCGGTGAGCCAGCGCAGCATGCCGCAATCCTCCCATGCCGCCACTGCCGGCCCGGAAGCAGTCTCGCCATCCGTCGGTGACCGCCTCCTGCCAGGTGGCGACCGCCCAGCCCTCCAACAACTCCTGGCCGGCCGGGCTCTACGACTGGCAGGTAGTGGCGCGGTCGGGGTCGAGAGCGCTGCGGACGGAGAGGGCGACGTCCAGGGCCTTTGCCACCGGGTTTGCGTGGCAGGCGTTCTCGTCTTGCGGTACTGCCGCGGCGGCACCCGCGGCGGCGGCACCAGCCAGTACGACGGTGGCCAGGCCCGCGGCGGCCGCCCTGGCGATGGTGCGGCGCAGCTTGGTGGTCATGTCGTCCTCCTCGTAGGTCCGTATTCGGTAGGTACGACGCTATGAGCCGGCGAGGCGGAACGAACTGGCCTTGGGACCCGTCTATGGGTAGTGCTAGCGCCACCACGGTTATGCTCGGGGATGCGCTGGGTGGGCCGGTGGAGTTCACCGATGGTCCGTCGATCGTTGCCGCGCACCCCGAACGGGTTCGGGAGTTCGTTGCCGGCGGCCCCGGGTGGCCGGCCGGGACGTCACCGACGACACCCAGATGACGTTGTTCACCGTCGAAGGGCTGATCCGGGCCGTACGGCCGGGACGTCCGGCCCGTCCCCCGAGGGTCAGGCCCGGCGTCCCGGCCGGGTCATTGGCAGCCGGTCAGGCTGGTCCACCGATCAGCCTAGGTAGAGGCGCTCCAACGGCTGACCCGCCAGTGCGCCGATCAGCGCGCCGACGAGCATGAACGGCCCGAACGGGAACAGCTGCTTGCGTTTGAACACCTTCACCGCCGTCAGCACGATCCCGATCACCGCGCCGAGGAAGAACCCGCCGTACAGCCCGACCACGAGCTCACCCCAGCCGAGCCATCCCAAGGCGATGCTCAGCAACCCGGACAGCCGGACGTCACCGTAGCCGACGCCTCGCGGGAACACCCGATAGAGCAGGTCGAACACCCCGAACCCGACCACGCCCGCGATCGCGGCCCGCAGCAGCGACCCCCATTCCGCCGTCTGCAAGGCACCGGCCACCAACGCCAGCCCGACGAGCAGGTACGACGGCCAGATGATCGCTGACGGCAGGTACTTCGTCCGGGCGTCGATGTACCCCAGCACCGATCCCACGACCGCCAGGATCAGCCACGCGGCCAGCCCGGCCGACGTCCCCAGCGCCCACCCGAGCAGCCCGCCCGCGACCGCCCCCGTCGCGCCACACCAGTACGCCGCCCTGGTGCCGACGCCTTGCCCGGCGATCTCGGCGTACCGGATCTTGCTGTCGCCCTCTTCGAGCACGGGCTCCGGGATCCGTCGCATC
Organism: Streptomyces sp. SID13031; assembly: GCF_010548305.1. Lineage (GTDB taxonomy): Bacteria > Actinomycetota > Actinomycetes > Propionibacteriales > Kribbellaceae > Kribbella. The sequence goes on along the minus strand of NZ_JAAGLV010000001.1, from coordinate 348,073 downwards.
ACCAGCGGGCCGAGCGTGAACGCGGCGGTGCCGCAGAGCACCACCCCGGCCCCTGCGGCGAGCAACGCGTTGTCAGCCGGCACGATCCAGGAGCCTAGACGATCTCTCGATGTCCAGGTCTCCCGGTCGAGCCTGCCTGTGGATACCAACCTGGTTACGAGCCCGGCGGCGCGCAGTGCGTGACGGTCCACTCGGTGTACTTCATCGTCGCCTCGGCGACCTTCTTCATCTCGGCCTCGTCGGTGATCTTGGTCTTGCCGTCGGCCACGCCCGCGTAGATCGACGCCATCGTCGTCAGCGGCGCCTTGACCCCGGCGGGAGCACTGTCGGCCAGATCCTTGAGCGTGGAGACCATCGTCTCCTTCTGGTCGTCCGTGAGCTCGTTGATGTCCTTGCCGGGGTTCAGGGCCTGCGCCTTGTCCAGCAGCGTCGCGCAGAACTCCTGGTCCGAGCCGGTCGCCTTGGTGGTCTCCTCCGACTCCGGCTCCGGCGTCGGCGTCGACGTGTCCTCGGACTCCGGGTCGGTGGTGGTCTCCGGCTGGCTGGTCGCCTTGGTGGTCGGCGCCGGTGCCGGTGCGTTCGAGGTGTCCTTGTCGCCGCAACCGCTCAGCAGCGTCAGTCCGCCGAGAATCAGCACAGCGAGAGTTGCCCTGGTCTTCATTCTGGTCTTCCCCCAAGAGAATTTCGGTCCTGTTGCCCCAACACGGGATCCTTCGGACCAACCATGACCGGGCCGCATCTCACCGGGATCTCACGAGCGCTTCACCGCCCTGCGCACGACCAGAGCAGCGGCACAGCCGATCAGCAGCAGGCCACCGAGCACCACCGCGACGGTGCTCCAGAGACCGTCGTTCTCGGTGACGTAGTGAACCCGCTGGAACGCGTCGTCGTTGGCCGCCCGGGTGAAGCCGAAGTCGTCGGTGATCCGGCCCGGTTCGCGGTACGTCACCGAGTACGCCGTCAGGAACGTCGTCGGCCCGGCCAGTTGCGGCGCACTCTCGCCGGCCACCCGTCCGGCGTACAGCAACTCCGGCTTCACCTCGGGGTCGGGCAGCTTCGACACATCCACCCGGTACGGCGCCGCGACGTACACGGTGACCGTCTGAGCCGTCGTCGCCCCTTTGCTCAGCCGCATCGGATAGACGATCCGCGGTGAGGCGAACCGCAACCGCAGCGGCGGGGTCGAGCCCGTCATCGGGGTGCCGTCGTCCTTCGGCGCGAGCTTGACCGCGACGATCTCCCACTTCTCGGTCAGGTACGGCGTCAGGTTGCCGGCCAGACTCGCCGGTGCGACGTACCCGTTGGCGCGCAGCCAGTCGGTCACCGCGGCACCACTCGAACCGCCGAGGCGCGCTACCTGGAACGGACCGAGTCGCATCTCCTGGCGCACATCCACACCACCGCCGGCCGTGGGCGCACCAGCACTGTCGCCGCGGCCGCCCCTGATCCCCAGATCGCGGAACGGCCAGTACGTCTTGCGGGTCACGGTCTTCGGGCTGGTGATCGACCGCAAACGCCAGAACAGGTCGCTGTCCCCCAGTTCGACCGTCGCGGCGGCCGGGACGGGCATGATCCAGGCAGCCTTCCGCGACTGGCCCTGGACGGACATCGACAGCACGATCTCCTCCTGGCCGCTGTCGTAGCGGACCAGCGCGGTCTCACCGAACACCCGCGCGCGTGACTCCGCGTCCGGCAGGTACCCACCACAGGCACAAGCCCAGGCAGGCGCCATACCGGCCCCCAGGAAGGCGAACACCAGCACACCCGCGACCAACCGCGACAGCTTCATCGCCGAAGGCTAGTCGGCCACGGGTGCGAATCAGGCGATCGTGTACGCGGTATGGAAGAAGTTTGCCGGGTCGTACTTCTTCTTGACCGTCTGCAGGCGGGCGTAGTTGGCGCCGTAGTACGAGCTCACCGACCGCCCGGTCTCCACGTAGTTCACATACCCGCCGAGCGTCGACGGCCGGACCGCGCGGTGCCCGTTGGTGATGAAGGTCTGGGCGGCCTTGAGCTGCGCCGAGGTCGGGTGCGCGGCCATCCCTGTGTACCACTGAACAACTCCGACAGCGGAGCGCCAGCCCCACGACGATCCGCCTGACGGGATCTTCGCCGCCTGGCCGCCCAGCGGATCGAGGATCGCTGCTGCGGGGAGCTTCACGCGGGCTGCCGCCTTCACCGCACCCAGGAGGGCGGTGATGGTCGGGGCGGTCATCGGCTTCAGTACGTCGGAGCCCGCCAGGAAGCCCTGGCGCGGGCTCGTCGTGCCGCCTCCGAGGTACTTCACCGACTCCATGTGCGTGCGAACCGCGAAGGTGCGGGTGGTTGCCTTGGACCCGACGTACGACTCCAGCTCCGCGGCAGCTGCCGCGCCGTTGCCGGTGGTCGAGCAGCCGAGTACGTGGACCTGCAGCGTTCCGTTGCTCTTGGCATCGATGTGCAGGTTGCCCCAGGCGGTGATCGGCGCCGCCACGGCGAACTTCTGCCAGCCACGGACGACGTCCGCGGCCTTCGACTCCGGCCAGGTGAGCCGGAAGAAGCCGAGCTTGGTCGCCGGGATGGTGATCAGCTTGAACGACGTGACGATGCCGAGGTTGCCGCCACCACCGCCGCGCAGCGCCCAGAACAGGTCGGGATCGACCGTCGCGCTGACGTTGCGGGCCGTGCCGTCGGCGGTGATCACGCCCAACGACTGGATCCGGTCGCAGGTCAGGCCGAAGGCGCGCGTGTGCACCCCCATGCCGCCGCCGAGGGTGAGACCCGCGATCCCGACCGTCGGACACGTCCCGGTCGGCAAGGACTTGCCGTACTTGTCGAGGAACGCGTGGACGTCGTACAGCTTGGCGCCGGCGCCGACGGTGAGCACGTTGCCCGAGTAGCTCATCGAGCGCATCGCGCTGGTGTCGATGACGAGGCCGTTGCCGACCGTCGAACCGCCGACATACGAGTGCCCGCCGCTCTTCGGCACCGAGACGACCTTGTTCTTGCGGGCGAAGTTGATCGCCGTCTGTACGTCGGTCGCGTTGGCGGTACGCACCACGGCGGCCGGCTTGGTGGCGTCCCAGCGCGGGTTGAAGAGCTGGCGCACGGTCGGATATCCGGGTTTCCCGGCGAGGTACAAGGTGCCCTTGATGCTCTTCTGGAACGCGGCCCAGTTGGGCGCAGCGGCCAGCCTCGATGAGGCGAAGGCGGCCGGCACCTGGGAGCTGGTCAGCGCGGCCGCGGCCAGCGCTCCGCCTGCCTTCAGTACGGTTCGGCGGTCAACTCGGGTCACGCTCATCCAACTCCTCACGTGCAGCGGCTCTCATGGCCGCCAGGGGGGCGTGCGGCCTTCCTGTCATCATCTCGACCTGAAGGGTCGCCTGATGCACGAGGAGATCAAGGCCGTTCAACAGCTCTGTACCGATCCGGTGGGCCACGATCGCCAGCTGCGTCGGCCACGGGTGGTAGGCCACGTCGAAGACCACCGGCGCCACCTGGGCGAAGTGCTCCGCCCACTGGTCGACGGCGCCGCCGGGCAGGGTCGAGACGCACAGGTCGAAGCCGCCGATCTGCTCGACCTGACCGAAGTCGGTCACCGAGGTCCTGAAGCCCAGCTCGGCCGCGAGATCCAGCAACCGCTCGGCCTTCGCCAGGTCGCGCACGACCAGCGTCACCTCGCTGACCTTCAACCCCCGCAGCGCAGCAAGAGTCGAAGCCGCAGTCGCTCCCCCACCCAGTACTACGGCAGTGTCCGCGCCCGTGATCCCCCGCTCCGCAAAGGCCGCCACCAACCCCGGTACGTCGGTGTTGTGCGCCGAGCGTGAGCCGTCGGACTCGAACAGCATCGTGTTCGCCGCGCCGATCAGCTCCGCGACCGGATCGACGACGTCGACGAGCTCCAGCGCGACGCGCTTCAACGGCATCGTCAGGGACAGCCCGCGGACGTCGTCACCCAGCGTGCTCAGGAACGAACGCAACTCGTCCTCGGCCACCTCGAACGCGTCGTACCGCCAGTCGAGCCCGAGCTCGGCGTACGCCGCCCGGTGCATGGCCGGCGACAGTGAGTGCGCGATCGGCTGCCCGAGCACCGCACAGCGGGTCATCGGCTCAGCACCTGCCAGATCAGCATCTGCCAGTGTGGGCCGCGCACCAGGCCTGCAGCTTCTGCACGTTCTTCTGGTGCTCCTCCCCGGTGCTCGCGAAAGCGGTCTCGCCGGTGTCGAGGTTGACCAGGGTGAAGTACAGCCAGCTACCCGGAGCCGCGTTCAGCGCGGCCCGCAGGGTCTCCTTGGTCGGCGAGTTGATCGGCGTCGGCGGCAACCCCTTGTTGAGATAGGTGTTGTACGGCGACTCCGTGTTGCGCTGCTCGTCGGAGGTAAAGATCTTGCCGTCGCGCCCGACGATGTAGTGGATGGTGGAGTCCATCTGCAGCTTGCGGCCCTGCTGCAGCCGGTTGTAGATGACCCGGGCGACCTTGGCGTAGTCCTCCGGCCGGTTCGTCTCGGCGCCGATGATGCTCGCCACGATCACCGCCTGGTACGGGTCGATCTTCTTGCGCTTCGCGGTCTCCGTCAGCTTCAGCTCGGCCGACGCCTTGATGAATCCGGCGGTCGCCATCCGCAGGACGGTGTTCGCGGTCGCTTCCTTCGGGATGTCGTAGCTGCCGGGGAACAGGAAGCCCTCCGGGTTGTTCTTCGCGTAGTACGGCAGCTTGAGCGTCTGCGGCCGGTTCATCGCGGCCAGCGCGGCGCCGGCCGGCAGCTTGGCCGCCTTGCTCTTCTGCAGCAGGTTGACGATCTCGGCCTTCGTCCGGGCCGGCGGGATCGTGAACCGAGTGACGAGCACCGACTTCGCCGTGTCGAGCATCAGCTCCAGCGCGGCCTTGGCCGACATCTCGGTCTTCAGCGTGAAGGTGTTCGCCTGGATCTTCTTCGACCGTGGATCGTCGCGGGCGACCCGCTCGAACGCCTTGGCGCTCTTCACCACGCCCTTCTTCTCCAGCGTGTCCGCGATCGACTGCGAGCTCTGGCCGGAGGTGATCTCGACCGTGACGGTCTTGCTGCTGCCGGATCCCTCGTAGTCGGGCGCGGCGAAGATCTTCTCCACCGCGTCGCGGCCCTTGCCGAAACCGACCATCAGCCCGCCGACCAGCGCGCCGACGACGAGCAGCGAGATCAGGCCGGCGAAGCAGCCGAAGCCGCGCCGGACGCGGGTCTTGCGCCGGTGCGCCCGGCGTTCCACCCGGCTCTCCGTGCGCAGGCCGAGGTCGTCCCTGAAGTCGTCGGTTTGCTCGTCGCTTTGATTGTCGAGGTCTTCGTTCACCGATGTTCCGTTCACAGGGGCCTCCCGGGTGGGTTGCCGGTCTCACGCTCGAAGTCGAGCGCGTGTTGCAGAATCACGACCGCCGCGGCCTGGTCGACCACGGCCCGCCGCTTGGAGCCCTTCTTACCCCGTTCCCGCAGCATCCGCTCGGCGGTCACCGTGGTGAAACGTTCGTCCACCAGCCGTACCTCCGCCTCCGAACCAGCTTTCTCCAGCAGTACCGCGAGCTGCCCGGTCGTCGCCCGGATCTTGACCGCGGCCGGACCTTCCCCACCTGATAACGACCGGGGCAACCCAACCACGACCTCGAACGCCTCCAGCTCACTCACCAGACCGACAATCCGCTCCAGCGCCCCTGCTCCAGCCCGAACCGTCTCCACCGGAGTCGCAAGAATCCCGCTCGGGTCCGAGGTGGCCACACCGATCCTCGCGTCACCTATGTCCAGCGCAACCCGTACGCCCCGGCGCACTAGTGTGCCCCACCACAGGCGCACTCCACGCGGCTGCGCCGCGTGGAGTGCGGGAGACGAAGGCGGGGACTCATGGTCAGCCGGTGACCAGTTGGCCGATGGCGTGTTCTACGGCGCTCAGGGCCTTTTCGGTGCCTGCGGGGTCGGTGCCGCCGCCTTGGGCCACGTCGTCCTTGCCGCCGCCCCGGCCGCCGAGCTGCTCCGCGGCCGTGCGGACCAGGTCGCCCGCCTTGAGGCGCCACTCGCGGGCGATGTCGTTCACGGCGATGACTACGCCGGGCTTGCCGTCGTTGACGCTCAGTACAGCGACCACCGCCGGCTTGCCGGCCGGCATCCGGCCGCGGACGTCGAGGGCCAGCTTGCGCAGGTCGCCGCCGTTCACGCCGTCAGGGGCGCGGTGACCGACGTAGGCGACACCGAAGACGTCCTTGGGCGCCTTCGCCAGCTCGGCTCCGGCCGCCAGCACCTGACCGGCGTGGATCTTCTCCAGCTCCTTCTCCGCGGCCCGCAGCCGCTCGGACAGGTCGGCCACCTTCGCGGGCAGCTCCTCCGGACGCGTCTTCAGGTTCTCCGAGAGCAGCCGCACCAGCGCCCGCTCACGACCCAGGTAGTGCAGCGCCTCCATCCCGACGAACGCCTCGAGCCGGCGAACCCCCGCACCGACCGACGCCTCACTCGTCACGGTCAGCGCACCGACCTGCGACGAGTGCTTCACGTGCGTGCCACCACAGAGCTCACGAGACCAGGGCCCGCCGATCTCCACCACGCGGACGGAGTCGTCGTAGGTCTCGCCGAACAGCGCCAGCGCACCCCACTCCCGGGCCTCGGGCAGCGACATGTACTGCGCGGAGACCGGCAGGTCCTGCCGGACGGCAAGGTTCGCTACTTCCTCGATCTCACTCCGGGTCGCCTGGTCCAGCCCCGACGACCACGCGAAGTCGAGCCGCAGATACCCCGGCTTGTTGTACGAACCGCTCTGCAACGCGGTCGGCCCGAGCACCTGGCGCAGGGCGGCGTGGACGACATGCGTGCCCGAGTGGGCCTGGCAGGCCGAGATGCGCCACTCCTTGTCCACCTGTGCGTGCACGTCCTGGCCGGGCTGGAGGACACCCTCGACCACCTCGACGCGGTGCACGATCAGACCCTTGACCGGGCGCTGGACGTCGAGCACCTTCAGCTTGACGCCGTCGCCGACGATCAGCCCCTCGTCGGCGATCTGGCCGCCGGACTCCGCGTAGAACGGCGTCTTCTCGAGCACGACCTCGACGGTCTCGCCCTGCTCGGCCGAACCGGCCACCACGCCTTCACGCAGCAGCCCACGAACCTGCGAGTCGGTCGCCAGCTCGTCGTACCCGGTGAACTCGGTGACGCCCTTCTCGCGCAGCTCACGGTAGCCCGAGGTGTCAGCGTGGCCGGACTTCTTGGCCCGCGCGTCGGCCTTGGCCCGCTCGCGCTGTTCCTTCATCAGCGAGCGGAAGCCGTCGGTGTCCACCTGCAGGCCCTGCTCGGCGGCCATCTCGACGGTCAGGTCGATCGGGAAGCCATACGTGTCGTGCAGTTGGAAAGCCTGGTTTCCGGCCAGTTGCGCGCCGCCGTCGGCCTTCAGGTTCTTCACCGCGAGGTCGAAGATGCTCGTACCGGCCGTGAGGGTCCGCCGGAAGGCCTCCTCCTCGGCGTACGCGATCTGGCTGATCCGAGGGAAGTCGGCCTCCAGTTCGGGGTACGACTTCTTCATCTGCTCCAGGCTGGTCGGCAGCAGCTCGACCAGGCTCGGGTCCTCGTAGCCGAGCAGGCGCATCGACCGGATCGAGCGCCGCAGCAGGCGGCGTAGTACATAGCCGCCCTGCTCGTTACCCGGGGTGACGCCGTCGCCGATCAGCATCAGCGCGCTGCGGACGTGGTCCGCGATCACCCGGAAGCGGACGTCGTCGACGTGGTCCGCGCCGTACTTGCGGCCGCTCAGCTCGGAGGCCTTCTCGATCACCGGGAAGATCTCGTCGATCTCGTACATGTTGTCGACGCCCTGCAGCAGGTACGCGACCCGCTCGAGGCCCAGACCGGTGTCGATGTTCTTCTTCGGCAGCTCGCCGATGATCGGGTAGCCCTCCTTGCCGCCACCCTCACCGCGGACGTTCTGCATGAAGACCAGGTTCCAGAACTCCAGGTAGCGGTCGCCCGCCTCCCAGTCCCGGTCCGCGCCGAACTCCGGGCCGCGGTCGATCAGGATCTCCGAGCACGGGCCGCACGGACCCGGGATGCCCATCGACCAGAAGTTGTCCTTCATCCCGAGCCGGACGATCCGGTCGTCGGGCAGCCCGGCGACCCGCTTCCAGATGTCGATCGCCTCGTCGTCCTCGTAGTACACCGAGGCGTACAGGACCGACTCGTCGAAACCGTAGCCGCCTTCGCTCTGCGGCTTGGTGACGAGTTCCCAGGCGTACTGGACGGCTTGTTCCTTGAAGTAGTCGCCGAAGGAGAAGTTGCCGTTCATCTGGAAGAACGTGCCGTGCCGGGTGGTCTTGCCGACCTCCTCGATATCGAGGGTCCGGACGCACTTCTGCACGCTGGTGGCGCGCGGGTACGGCGGGGTCTGCTGGCCGACGAAGTACGGCACGAACTGGGCCATCCCGGCCACGTTGAACAGCAGGTTCGGGTCCGGCGACGGCAGCGGTGCGCTCGGCACCACCGTGTGGTCGCGCTCTTCGAAGTAGTTCAGGAACCGCCGGCGAACTTCACTGGTATCCATGGGTGTTACCGGTAGTCCTCACGCTGTGTTGAATCGTTCTGGTCAGCTGCTGTATCGATCCCGAGTGCGTCGCGCAGCTCGGTCTCCCGCTCGGCCATTCCGGCCCGTACCTCGTCGCCGAAGTGCCGGATCGCGCTGGCCACCTTCTCCGCCGACTGCTGCAGGCTGTCCGGCGCGAGCTGCTGGGCCCGCTTCTTCAGCCGGGTCACCGCGTAGACGCCGACCAGGATGCCGACGATCAGCCACAGGATCCGCTTCATCGCACGTCACCTCGCTTCTTCGCCTTGCGCTCGGCCTTCATCTCGTCCTTCACCCGGCGGGACACGTCGCGGCGCTGGCTCTCGCCCAGCGCCTTGCGGACGCCGTAGGTGAAGGCCGCCGCCTTGACCAGCGGCCCGCCGGCGGTCGCTGCGAACAAAGACGCGAGAGCGGCCGCATTGGTTGTCACGGTGGTGGCGTTGTCGGTGATCGTGTCGACCTTCGCCAGCTGCGCGTTCGTCGTCGCGACCGTGTTGGTCACCTCGCCGAGCAGCGGCACACTGGAGTCGGCGACACCCTTGACCATGATCCGGGTCTCGTCGAACACCTTGCCGAGCTTCAGGATCGGATAGGCCAGCAGGCCTACCAGGATGAGCAGTGCGCAGGCCGCTATCAGCCCCGCGACTTCACCGACGCTCATGGTTACGATCCACCTTCCGTTCGTCTGCCCCGTCCCGAGACCCCGGGTACCTCAGGGACCTTATCGCGCGGGTAGCACAGTCCCGGCCACAGGGACACCCTCGCTGCCGCCTCAGCGACCCGGCACCGAACCAGTGCGCTCCGTCACCGGATAGGGAATACTGGCCGAAGCTCCGGGGGGAGTCCGTTCAGGGGGTAGGGGGAAGTATGCCGAAGCCGTTGCACGTCGCCGTCATCGTGGAGAACGTTCCACTCTGTGTGGACACCAGGTTGCGCAAACAGGTCGACGATCTGCTCACTGCCGGCGCCCGCGTCTCGGTGATCACCATGCGCGACGACGGCAACGCCAAGTACCGCGAAGTGCCGGGGCTGACCCTGTACGAGTACAAGCCACCGGCCCAGCCCACCAGCGCGGTCGGCTATGTCGGCGAGTACGGGATCTCGTTCGCCTGGGCCACCTGGTACCTGACCCGGCTGCGACTGCGGGGGCGGATCGACGTACTGCAGCTCTGCCAGCCGCCGGACATCTACTTCCCGCTGGCCTGGGTACTGCGCTGGGTCGGCACCCGGATCGTGGTGGATCAGCGGGATCTGATGCCAGAACTGCTCCGCGACCGGTACGACGAACCGCCCAAGCTCATGTTCAAGGTGCTGCACTGGCTCGAGCGCCGCTCCCGGCGGGTGGCCCACCACAGCATCACGGTGAACTCCTATCTCAAGGACCGCCTCGTCGGAGCCGGCGCCGACCCGGACCAGGTCTCCCTGGTCTACAACGGCCCGGTCCTCGCCCGTACTGCGAACGCGGTCGCCGAGCCGAGTCTGCACGGCGACCACCGCTACCTGGTCTGCTGGGCCGGGAAGATGGGCCGGCAGGACCGGGTCGAGCTCGTCGTCCAGGCTGCCAACCACCTGATTCACGAGCTCGGCCGCGAGGACTGCGGCTTCGTCTTGCTCGGCGACGGGGAGTGCCTCGACGAGCACATCGCCCTGACCCGCGAACTCGGGCTGGAACGCTGGGTGTCGTTCCCCGGCTGGATTCCGGAGAGCGAGCTGTTCAGCTACCTCGCCACCGCCGACATCGGCATCGACACCAGCCTGCAGGTGGAGGTCTCACCGGTGAAAGTGATGGAGTACATGGCCCAGGGCCTGCCGGTGGTCTGCTTCGACCTGCAGGAGAGCCGGCGGCTGGCCGACGGCGCCGGTGTCTTCACCACGGTGGGCGACGTCGCGGAGATCGCCACGAAGGTGGCCGAACTACTGGACGACCCGACCACGCGCAAGCAGCTGGGTGACACCGGCCGGCGTCTGATCACCGAGCAGCTGGCCTGGGAGCGGCAGACGCCCGTCTACCTGAAGGCCATCGGCGGCGAGGGTTCAGCCCTCACCGGGACAGTGCCGGAGCCAGCTGCAGAAGGGTGAGGGCGAGGCCCAGGCCCGGTCGAGCCAGGGCCGCTCCGCCATGAACTTCTTCACCGTCACGACGTAGTCCTGGGCCGGCTTGGTGCGCCACGCTCCGGCGTACCAGGCACCGATGCAGCCGTCCAGTCGCTCGGTGCCGGCTGCCGCGACGTCCTTGCCGCTGAGCCACCAGGCCCAGCCCTCGAGGCAGCCGCGCATGAAGGCGCCGTAGTAGTCGAGGGCGAAAGCGGTCGAGTCCCGGTTGAAGGGAAAGGTGCCGTTCTGGTTCTCGGGCACCTCTCCCCAGGCCGGATCCTGGTACGACATCACGCCGATGATCGAGAACGTCTTCGGGCACCGGTCGGTGCCGTAGTCGCGCTGGTAGTCGTAGCCATGGATCTTCAGGCCGTTGCAGAACTCCTTGGAGGCGGGAGTCGCTTTCGGGAACAGGTCACCGCAGCCACGCTTCTCCACACACGCGCCGGTCGGATAGAGATCCTTCTGGTACCAGGTCGACTCGGCGTTGGCGACCGCACGCACCAGATTGTCGGCCAGGCCCCACTTGCAGGCTGCCCACTGGATGTTCTCGTCGGTCGTGCCGGTGTGATGCCCCGTCACCCTGGGGAGCAACCACTTGTCCCACTGCGAGTCGTAGGCCTCGGCCCGCGGGTCATGCGGCCGGGCCGCCAGCGAGGCGTGGACCGCCAGCTCGGGAGGCATCGTCTGGTTCGGCTCCTGGTTGCCTGGCCGGGGCTCCCACTCCGACCGATGGACCTTCGCCGCACACGCGGCGTCGCCGGGCAGCTTCGACCAGGAGGCGGTGGGCAGGGTCTGCCAGTAGCCATCAGCCGGTGGAGGGCCGCTCCCGCGACCGTGCATTCCCGGTAGCGCGACCCAGACCCCCGCCAGCGTGAGGACAACTACGATCCCCCGCACCAGCCGCTTACGGAGTCGACTGTCAGACCAATTCACGCCTTCCCCGCCCTGCCGCCCTGGTCTCCGGTCAGTACCCGACATGTTCCGACGTAGTGACCGTTCCACCGTCCACCGGCTCACCGGCGGCGGGCGCCCTGGTCACGCCCGAGGTGGACTCGGCGGCGGCCGGAACGGTCTTGCGATGGAACCGCCGTGACCTCGGCTGGTTCGCGACGCAGCCGATCAAGTTCGCTCCGACAGCGGTGAGCGCGGCCACCGCCGACTCGGCCTCGGCCCGCGAACCGCGGTGCGGATCGACCACCAGCAAGGTGAAATCGGCCCGTCCCGCCAATACGGCGGCCTCGGAGGCACCGATCGCGGTCGGCGCGTCGATCACCACGAACGCGTGCTTGGACAACCCCTGGAGCAGCAGCTCGAGATCCTCGACGTTGATCCAGGCCCCGACCCGCGGAGTCCCGCTCGCCAGCACCCGCAGATTGACGAACTCGGTCGCGTGAACCGCCCGGTCCAGCTTGGAGCGGTCGCTCAGTACGTCGGTCAGCCCCGGCGTCAGCGGGGTGCCGAACAGGAGGTGCAGGTCGGGATGCCGCAGGTCTCCCCCGATCAGCACGACCTCCTTGCCGGTCGCGGCCATCGCGATCGCCAGCTGGGCGGCCACGGTCGTCTTGCCGGCTCCTGGAGCCGGGCTGCTGACCACCAGCGAAGCACCCTTGCCCCGGCTGATCAGAGTGGTCAGGTGTGCGGCCAGATAGCCGAACACCTCTCGCGTCGGTGTCGGCGGTCCGGTCTCCGGGATCAACGGGAACCGCAGCCGGACGGCCGGGACCTGGGCGAGTACCTTCAAGCCGGTCTGCCTGGTGACATCGCCGGAGCCGCGGAAGCGGCCGCGCACCCGGTCCCAGACGAAGGCGAACCCGATGCCGAGCATCGCGCCGAGGACCAGGCCGAGGCCGACGATCAGCGGCAGGTTCGCTTCTTCGGGTTCGGTCGGCACGGTGGCCGGCGAGATCACGTCGGCCAGTTTCGCTTTCCGGCCGTTGTTGCGGTAGTCGACATAGGCGTCAGTGAAGGCGGCTGCCCCGTTCAGCGCGCGGACGCGGCTGGCCGAGGTGTACTTGAACTGGAGCACGTTGGCATCGACCGGCACGGACACGGACAGTCCGTCGGTCGCCTGGGTCACCCCGATCCGCAGTGTCTTGGCGGCCGCGGCGGACACCAGACCCGAGTTCGCCACCTCACGTTCGGTGCCCATGTCGGGTACCGCTCCGGCGCCACGGCCCGGATCGGCGTACACGACGACCTGCGACACACCGACGTACACCTTGGGCCGGCTGATCACGGTCGCTGCCGCGGCGCCGGCCGTCAGAATGGTGACCAGAATGATCAACCACAGATAGCTGCGGACGATCCCGCGCGTTTTCACCGTGTGGTGCCGGGCTGAACTCATCTGCTTACTCCCCTGTCGTCTGCCCCCATGATGGGCTCCCCTTGCCCTTCCTCGACAGTGCCGGGCCGCTGTTGACGCCCGATCTTGTCCGGCGGCCCCTTCCCGACCGCCGCCAGCGCCAGCAGCGCAAACAGCAGGTCCGCCGTCCCGCGATACGTCAGGTGCGGGTCGAAGTTCATCGTTGCGACGATCACCATCACCGCGGTGAACGCGCCGACCGCCGCGACCGCACTCCAGTCCGTCAGGTCCTTGCACCGGGCCCACAACTCGCGCAACGACACCCGGACGAACCAGCAGAACGCCGCGAACAGCGGGATCCCGCCACCCCACAACAACCAGGTGTAGCCGCTCTCGATCCAGACGTAGCCGGTGCCCTGCGACAGCACCGCCACCCGGGCCGACGGCCGGACGCCGAACAGCACGTTGGAGCCGCTGAACAGGTCCGGCCAGAAGTACATCGAGAGGTTGTACCAGCGCACGATCCAGCTGTTCGGCAACCCCTGGGCCGATTGGAAGCCCTCCAGCCGATGCGTCACCGCGGGCCAGGCCGCGATGATGGCGACGCACAACCCGACGGGCACATACTTCAGCAGGTCCAGCCGGCGCAGGGCCATCGCGATGCACACCAGCCCGACGACCAGACCCAGCACGCTGGAGAACTCCCCGGCGGCGAAGGTGCCGATCACGAAGACCAGGCAGGCGCCGGCCAGCACAGCGATCTGGCGACGGCTCTTCCACAGCATCGCCACCGCTATCGCGAGGTTGAAGATCAGGACGTCGGCGGTTGCCGCCGGCAACGAGAGCGTCGAACTGCCACGCGGGATCGCCAGCTGCTCCTCGTACCCGAACGGCGCCCAGAAGGTCAGCAGGAACGGGCGGATGCCGGGGACGTCGAGGGTCTGCAGAATGGCGATCGTGCCGAGCACGACCCCCGAACCGATCGACGCCGCCAGGCAGTTGCGCACGTGCCGCTGGGTCTTGACGGTGAACCGGACCACCGCGTAGACGCCGAGGAACTTCCACAGCACCAGCGCGTAGGAGATGTCGTCCGCCGAGATCTCCTTGGCCTGCAGGAACATCCAGGCCAGCGGCAGGATCGAACTGCTGACCGCGATCGAGACCAGCGCCAGCTCGATCCGGGTGATGTACGGCCGGATCGGCGTCCCGGGACGGAACTGGACGAAGTACCGCAGCGTCAGGATGCCCGCGCAGAAGACGGTCAGCGCTTCGTTCGGGCGCAGGACCGGGACGATCCGGCCGCGGTCGATGCCGGCCACCAGCGGCGTCAGGCCGATGATCAGGTACGCCGCGGTGACCGGCCTGAGCCAGACGAGCACGGACAGGCCGGCGACCCCGACGAAGGCGAGCGCGAACTTGGCCGACACTGCGACGAGCGCACCCAGCAGGAGGGCAAGGCAAAGACCGGCCAGCGCCAGACCGATGAGGTCCATCCGCGGCCGGCCGGCCCGACGTCTGGTGGGTGCGACCGTGGTGGGAAAGGTGACCGTCACTGGGTCTCCCCACCGGCAACCTCGGCAACTGGTGCCGCTCGCCGGTTGCGCAAGCCGGCTCCCAGCCAGGCGAGCTCGGGGGAACGCAGTACCAGTTGGGTGAGGCCGAAGGTGATCGCCCCGACCGCGGCTCCGACGATGAGGGCAGCGATCTGACCGAGGCGGCCGTCGAGGTGGGCCACGAGCAGCCGGGCGATGAAGTAGACGGGCACAGCCATCACGATCGCACCGATCACGATCCGGCCGAGTGATCCGAGCAGTTGCCGGCCACGTCTTCCCAGTCCCATTCGCAGGAACAGGTGCGCGCCGCCGAGGATGGCCGCGACGGCATACGCGGCGGCGATGGCCGGTAGCAACGAGTGGGCCGGCGCGAAGGTGGCCAACGCGCACAGCGTCAGGCAGATGCCCGCCTGCAGTGCCATCGACACCAGCGGCGTACGGGTGTCACCACGGGCATAGGCCGCCTGGGTGGTGACGTAGAAGGTGGTCTCGCCGATCAGGCCGAGGGAGAGCGCCGCCAGCGCACCGGAGATCATCGCGAGGCCCTCGGGCGAAGCCATCTGGCCGGCGGCGATGGTGTGCGCGATCGGGTCGGCCAGTACGACGAAGCCGACCGCCGCGGGGACGGCCAGGAACAATGCCAGGCCGAGACCTTCGACGAACGTGCTGGTGAACTCATCGGTGGAGTCGCTCTGATGCAACCGCGAGAGCCTCGGCAGCAAGGCGAGCGCCACCGGCGTCGCGGCCAGTGCGATCGGCAGGTAGTAGAAGTTCAATGCCATCTGGATGGCGACGGTACCGCCGGCGACCCGGTTCGAGACGAGCAGGAGCGCCAGCAGTTGCAGTGCGAGCAGACCGGCCTGGCTGACCGAGCGCAGCGCCTTCCGGATCGTGACGAGAACCTCCGGATCACGCCAGCCCGCCCTCGGCCGCAGCAGTACTCCGGACCTCCGGGCACCCCACCACTGGATCGCGGCATGCAGGGCGACCGCACCGGTGGAACCCAGGCCGAGGAGCAGGACCTGCCCGGTGGACTGGGCTCCGAGCTCCTTGCCGGTGCCGTAGAACAACCCGCTCAGCACCAGGACCAGGATGATGCCGAGGTTCTCCACGAGGGGCGCCGCAGCCGCCAGGGCGAACTTGCGATGCGCGTACATCACCGCTGTCGCCGAGCCCACGACGGCGTACAGGAAGACTTGCGGGATGGTCAGCAGGATCAGCAGCCGGGTGACACCGATCTGGCTGCCGTCCTGTGCCGCCGAACCGCTGATCCCCACGCCGCCGAGAGCTGTCACCTTCAGCAACTCCGGGAGCAGGACCACCGCGACGGGTGCCAGCATGAGCAGGGAGGCGAGCGCGATACCGAGGAATCCGCCGCTGACCCGAGCGACGTCGCGCGGGCGGCGCTCGTCGATGTGCTGGACGAGCGCGGGGACCAGCAGCGAGACGAACAGCGAGCCGGCCAGGAAGCCGTAGTAGATCAGGTTCGGCAGCGAGTTCGTCAGCTGATAGGTGTTGCCGAGGAAGGTCGGGCCGAGGACGGCTCCGATCACCACGACCCGGATCACTCCGGTACCGCGGCTGAGCGCCGTCCAGACGCCGACCGTGACCGAGTCGCGGGCCGTACCGCTGGCACTGGTCAGGTCATCCAGCACCTCGCCGCCGGAGCCGGTCACGGGCTCCGACGACGCGACTTGCTCACTTTGATCGGCCGCGGTCAACGCGCTCCCCCGAGCAGGGCCGGGATGGTCTTGAAGATGATCCGCAGGTCCAGCCGGACGCTGCGGGTGGCGACGTACTCGAGGTCCCAGCGCAGGCCCTCGTCCATCGTCAGCTTGTTGCGGCCGTTGACCTGCCACAACCCGGTCAGGCCGGGCTTGACCTCGAAGCGGCGCAGGGCCCACTCCCCGATCAGGTCGGCTTCGAACGGCAGCATCGGGCGCGGTCCGACCAGCGACATCTCGCCACGCAGTACGTTGATCAGTTGCGGCAGCTCGTCAAGGCTGGTCTTGCGGAGGAACCTGCCCGCCTTGGTGACCCGCGGGTCCTGGTGCAGCTTGTAGAGACCGTCGACCTTCTCGACCTCACCCGCGGCCATCCTGCGGACGTACTCGGCGTGCACCGCCGGGTCCGCGTCGGTCCTCATCGTCCGGAACTTGTACATCACGAAGTCGTGCTGCCCGGCCCCGAGCCGGGCTTGACGAAACAGACCAGGTCCCGGGCTGGTCAGCCGGATCCACCCGTAGATGGCCAGCAGTACAGGCGCAGCCAGCACCATCCCGGTGAGAGCAAGGATCAGGTCGAGAGACCTTTTCACCAACCCCACCGGAATGATGCGGCTCACTCCGCGGACGGGAATAGGCCGGACTACGGGGGTTGCCCGGCTACCGCGGAGGAGACTCATCCCAATACCTCCATCGTGACACTTCGGCCAAGCGCCGTCTCCGGCTCGGCCTGGTCTGTCCGGTCCGACTTCTCTGCGGAGGAGAACCGGTAGCGCGAGGCCGACTCGTCGTCCGCCTGGATCCGCGAGCCGATGTCCTCCAGCTCACCGACCAGACCGCGGACGCGGGCCGGGTTCCCGAACGCGACGGTGCCCGCGGGCAGGTCACGGGTGACCACCGAGCCCGCTCCGACCAGGCAGTTCGCCCCGATCCGGACGAACGGCAGCACGGTCACGTTCACGCCTAGCTGCGCGCCGGCCCCGATCGACGGCCCGGACATCAGCTGGGCCGACTCGGCACTGCCCGGGTACAGGTCGTTCGCGATCGTCACGCCGGGTGCGAGGAACGCGCCCGGACCGATCTCGGTGTACTGCGCGACGTAGCAGTTCGTGTGGATCTTCACGCCGGCGCCGATCCGGCAGCCGTAGTCGATCACGGTGTTGCTCCAGACCGACACGTCGTCGGCGATCTCGCACTGTTCACGGACCACCACGTTGTGCCCGGTCTCGAACCGGTCGCCGATCCGCGATCCGGCGTACAGGATCGTGCCGCTGCGCAGCCTGGCATCCGCGCCGAGGGTCAGCTCCGCATCGGCCACCCGCGCCGCCGGGTAGCCGATCTGGACCCCCGGATCGGCGTTGATCGATGGGTGGCTGCTCATCGGTCCAGCTCCGCCAGTACTTCGTTCAGTCCCTCGGCGACCCGGCGTGCGTCATCCTGAGACAGGTGCGGGAACATCGGCAGCGACAGTTGCCGCGCGGCGGCCGCCTCTGCCACCGGTAGCGGGCCGTCGGCGTACTGCGCGTAAGGCCCCATCACGTGGCAGGGAACGGGATAGTGGATCCCGGTACCGATCCCGCGCTCCGCGAGCAGCTCGCGGACCCGGTCGCGCTGGTCCACCTGCACGACGGCCAGGTGATGCACACCCTCGCCGTCCTCGAGCTGCTCGACCAGCTTCGCCCGCTCCGGATCGATCAGCTCCCGGTACGTCGCCATCAGCGCGCGCCGCTGCTGGTTCCACTCGTCGAGGTGTCGCAGCTTCGCCGACAGCACCACCGCCTGGACCCCGTCCAGCCGGCTGTTCATCCCCAGCACTCCGTGCGAGTAGTGACCCCCGGCGGACTGCATCCGGCCGTGGTCGCGGATGGACAGCATCAGGTCGGTCAGCTTCGGGTCCGAGGTGACCACGGCACCCGCGTCGCCGAAGGCGCCGAGGTTCTTGCCCGGGTAGAAGCTGAAGCAGCCGACCGCGCCGAACGAACCGGCCTTCTTGCCGTCCCACGTCGCCCCTTGGGCCTGGGCGGCATCCTCGATCAGGATCAGGCCGAGCTCCTCGCAGATCTGCGAGATCGCCGTCATGTCGGGCAGCTGGCCGTAGAGGTGAACCACGGCGACGGCCTTCGTGGCGGGTGTGACCGCAGCCTTGATCGTCTCGGCGGTGAGCAGCAGGGTGCCGTCGTCGACATCGGCGAACCGCGGTACGCCGCCGGCCAGGACGACTGCCTCGGCCGTTGCCACGAACGTGTTCGCGGGAACGATCACCTCGTCGCCGGGACCGATGCCCAAGGCACGCATCGCCAGGTGCAACGCATCGGTGCCGTTGGCAACACCGACGGCGAAGTCGGTCCCGCAGTACTGCGCCCACTCCTGCTCGAAGCGGGTGACCGCGGCGCCACCGACGTACTGGCCGGTGCGCAGCACCTCGTCCCAGCCGAGGCGGACCTCGGCGACGACGTCGGCGGTAGCGCCCGAGATGTCCAGAAAGGGCACAGGTTCGGAGGACCGAGCCGGCTGCTGCCGGTCGGTCGAGATGCCCGCGGTCACCGCAGTTCACCTACCGAGGCCGAACCGTTCTGGTGGATCTTGACCTCTTCCAGTACGACCTTCTGCGGTCCGCCGGCCCGGATCTCGTCGATCAGGACCTCACGGCCCTCGGCGGCCGACAACTGGGCTGCCTCGAGTACCTCGACCACGGCCAGGCCGTTCGCCCCACCGGTCAGCGGCGACATCCCGAGCAGGATGCAGTCGACGAAGTGCTCGTCCTCGACCATCAGCGGCTCGTTCATCACCAGGTGAGGAGACACGACATCGCCGTACCGGTAGGACATCGGCGGCTGCGTCAGGTCCTCGCCGAGCTGCGGCGACTGCGAGACGCCCTTGTCGTGGACCTTGATCCGCTCCTCCGACGACAGGTCGTTGAAGATGACCATCTTCTGGCTGCCGACCATGGTGACCCGGCGGACCTTGCACGGGTCCAGCCAACTGACGTGCACGTTGGCCGTCACGTCCGGGTTCTTGTAGTGCAGCCGCAAGTAGCCGACGTCCTCGAGCTTGGCGTTCGCGTGGTGCGACGACCAGCACTGCACGCTGACCGGCGTCGCGCCGAGCACGTAGTTCAGGATCGAGACGTCGTGCGGCGCCAAGTCGAACAACACGTTGCAGTCGTGCTGGTAGAGCCCCAGGTTGAGGCGCGCGGTGTCCAGGTAGTACAGGTCACCGAGCTCCTTCCTCTGGACCATCTCGCGCAACTGCCAGACCGCCGAGTGGTACTCGAAGGTGTGGCCGACCATCAGGACGACGTCCTTGGCCTTCGCGGCCTCGATCATGTCCCGTGCGTCCGCCGCGGTGGTCGCCAGCGGCTTCTCCACCATCACGTGCACACCCGCCTCGATCGCCTTCAGGGCAAGCGGTTTGTGCGTGCTCGGCGGTGTCGCGATGATCACCGCGTCGAGGTGCGGAAGCGCCTCGTCCAGATCCTTGTACGCCTCCAGCGCCGGATAGTTCCGGGACAGCTGAAGCGCGCGGTCCGGGTTCGGATCGATCACCGCGATCGTCGAGACCGACTCCAGCGAGTGAAGAACCCGGATGTGTTTCGATCCCCAGTAACCGCAGCCAACCACGCCGACGCGCAGACCAGTAGCTTTTGTCATTGCCGGAAAACCCCCATAGTGAGACCACCCCTGACCCTGCCAACCAGCGGTGCCTCTCAGCCCCCGCTGACCCCCTGACCGACCCCCCGGTCAGCAAATGTCGATTGAACCGACAGCGAAACAATAGGCCGACTTTCAGACCACGTATAGGCCTACGTCGACTCGCGTGTCGCAAACTCGCTGGGTAATCGGACGACTCCAGAGAATCACAGTCGGGCAGCCGCCCGCAAGGGCTAGATGACTGACACTTCCGGGCAAATTCTCACTGTTCACCAGGGCTTCGGCCGGAACTCCTTTACCTGCCGCGCTTTTTCGGCCAGCCGGCCAGGACGGTCTCCGGGCTTGCGTCGACGACGAAATATTCGACACCGATGCGTCTCGTTGGCGATCGGGCCCGGGCAATTGTTGCGCAGCCGGTTTTTCCCCGATGATTTACCGTGGAAATACCAAGGAAATTCACCGGGTGAATTGAATGGGTGACTCAGCGCTTCCGGAGGATCTCCCGGATCTTGGTCAGCGCCTCGGCATAGGCCGCCTCACCGCCGCGCCGGGTCGGCTGGTAATAGTCCACCTTGTCGACGACGTCGGGGGCGTACTGCTGGCCGACCACACCGCGGGGATCGTTGTGGGAGTACTGATATGACGATCCGTGACCGATTTTCTTGGCGCCGGCGTAGTGGGCATCCCGCAGGTGCGATGGGACCGGGCCGATCTTGCCGGCTTTGACGTCGGCGATCGCCGCGTCGATCGCCATGATGACGGCATTGGATTTCGGTGCGAGGGCGAGTGCGACGACGGCCTGGGCCAGGTTGATCCTTGCCTCGGGCATTCCGATCAACTGCACCGCTTCGGCGGCCGCGACGGCGACACCCAGCGCGGTCGGATCACCCATACCGATGTCCTCACTGGCCGAGATCACCAGCCGGCGGGCGATGAAGCGCGGATCCTCACCGGCCTCGATCATCCGGGCCAGGTAGTGCATCGCGGCATCGACGTCCGAGCCGCGGATCGACTTGATCATCGCGGAGGTGACGTCGTAGTGCTGGTCGCCTGCCCGGTCGTACCGGACGGCTGCCCGATCGACCGCGGTCTCCAGCGTCTTCAGGTCGATGACGGCTACCTCGGCCTTGGGATCCTTGGCCTTGGGATCCTTGGCCTTGGCTTTGGCGGCGCCGGCGGCTGCCTCGAGGTAGGTGAGAGCCCGGCGGGCGTCGCCGCCGGCCATCCGGAGCAGGTGGTCCTTCGCGTCGTCTTCCAGCCGGTACTCGTTGTTCAGCCCGCGCTCGTCGATGAGTGCCCGGTCGAGCAGTACGGCGATGTCGTCGTCGGTGAGCGACTCGAGCGTGAGCAGCAGCGAGCGGGACAGCAGCGGCGAGATGACCGAGAAGAACGGATTCTCGGTGGTCGCCGCGACGAGCGTCACCCAGCGGTTCTCCACGCCCGGCAGGAGCGCATCCTGCTGGGCCTTCGTGAACCGGTGCACCTCGTCGATGAACAGCACGGTCTCGACGGTGTCGGCCCGGGTCAGGTCCCGCCGGGCGCCGTCGATCACCTGCCGGACCTCTTTCACCCCGGCGGTGACCGCGGACAACTCCACGAACTTCCGGTTGGTGGCATGCGACACCACCGCCGCGATGGTGGTCTTCCCGGTCCCGGGCGGTCCCCACAACAGCAACGACATCGGCTGATCGCCCTCGACCAGCCGCCGCAACGGCGACCCCGGACTCAGCAGATGCTGCTGCCCGACCAGCTCGTCCAGACTCCGCGGCCGCATCCGCACCGCCAACGGAGCCGAGGTGTGATCGGCGTCGGCCAAACTCCCGCCCCCACGACTGGAAGCAGGCACTCCTGGCAGCTCGAACAACCCATCACTCACCCCCCGACCCTAACCAACCCCACCGACAGTCCCGCGCTCCGAGCCCAGAACCCGGCTCCGGCCACCGCTGTCAAATCCTCCGCCGGCACCGGCGGAGCGCCTGCCGCGGCGGCGGATCACAGGTGTTCAGCCCATTCAGCAGCTCCTCGTCATCCTGCTCGGTGGCCTGCCGCGTGCCGCTCGCAATCAGCAACCACAAGCCACGCAGGCGCAACGAGACCTCCTGCCCCGCAGTACCGGCCGCCACTCGCCCCGGCAATTCATGTCGTCCCATCGGTCCCCAGTTCTCCCCTGTCTCCTACATCGCAGAAGAGCCCCCCAACGTTTCACCAGACCCGGCGTCACCCAGATCACACCCACTGCGGGCACCGAACGGATAACGGCACACCGTGACCGCAGGCAGGCGACCCCCGACCCTGGGTAGCTTGATCGGATGGCCCGCCGCCCCGCCGACCCCGCCACAACCGACCCCGCCGACCGACCGGCAACCTACCGCGACGTCTTCGCGGTAGCGGAGTTCCGCTGGCTCTGGGCAGCTCTCGTGGGCTCTGTGATCGGCGACCAGTTGGCCCGGGTGGCCCTCGCGGTGCTGGTGTTCGACCGGACGGGCTCAGCAGGTCTGTCCGCACTCACCTACGCCCTCACCTTCCTGCCCGACATCGCCGGCGGTCCACTGCTGGGCGGCCTCGCCGACCGGTACCCCCGCCGCCGCCTGGTGGTCGGCTGCGACCTCGCCCGCGCGGCGCTGGTCGCGATGATGGCGATCCCCGGCGCGCCTTTGTGGGTCCTGTGCGTACTGCTGGTCGTAGTGCAGTTGCTCGCGGCACCCTTCCAGTCCGCCCGGTCCGCACTGCTGGCGACGATCATGACCGGCGACAAGTACAAGGCCGCTACCGGACTCTCCGTCGTCACCGGTCAGGGCGCCCAGCTGATCGGGTTCGTCTCCGGCGGAACACTCGTCGCCGCCCTAGGGGCGAGTCAGGCGCTGGCGCTCAACGCGGCCTCCTTTGCACTGTCGGCAGTACTGCTGCAGCTTGGTGTGAAGGAACGCCCGGTTCCCACCTGGGACGGCCCGACTGCCCGGCCGAGCTGGTGGGGTTCGCTGGCCGCCGGAGCACGGCTCGTCTGGGGCAACCGGAAGCTGCGGTACCTGACGGCACTCGTCTGTGTACCCGGCTTCTATATAACGGTCGAAGGACTGGCCGTTCCGTACGCCGCGACAGTCGGCGGCGGTGCGGCCGCGGCGGGTGTTCTCTTCGCGGCGAATCCGGCCGGGCAGGTCGTCGGCATCCTGCTGTTCTCCCGGATGGCCCCGTCGAAACGGCTGACCATCCTCGGACCACTCGCGATCGGCACCTGCGTCCCATTGATGGCGTGCGTGTTCAGCCCCGGCTTGTGGGTGACCGTGGCCTTGTGGGCTTTGTCAGGACTGTCTGCGGCATACCTGCCCACCGCGCAGGCCACCTTCGTCCAGGACATACCTGACGCGCAGCGCGGTCAGGCAATCGGCCTGGCCCGCACCGCGCTGATCGTTTCTCAGGGGATTGGGGTACTCGCCGCCGGAGTTGCGGCAGACAGCGTGCAGCCAAGCTTGGTCGTAGCAGCTGCGGGTGTCCTGGGAGTCCTCTTCGCCGTCGGTGCCGCCCGCGGCTATCAGCGCGCAGTTGCTGCTTAGCTTGGGGGTTTGGCGAGGACTGGCGCTGGATCAACAGATCACGGCCACTCGTTGTGCATCGCGAGACACCTCCTCCCGGTCCTGATCGCCGCCGCGGCCTGACGCAGTGACATTGCGTGATGTCACGTTTACTCTGGTCAGTGAGGACCACCAGTGGGGCTGGGGGAAACGTAATGTCGAGTATCCGGCATTGGAGACCAAAGCGCAGGCGCCGTCGCGAGACCGACGCCGTCTCGTCATGGTCGCCCTCGCACTGGGCTCTGTGGTCCGCGCGCCCTGCTGTGCTGGGATACGTGCTTTCGGTCGACCTGCTGGCCGTCGCCGTGCTGGCCGTCTCGTTCGGCGGCCTCCGCACCACTGCCGACGACTGGATCCGGCTCGGCATCCTGGCCCTCGGATCCGCGATCCACATCGAAGCCGGCCGCGAGATCGAGCGGCTACGCTGGGCCGCCGCCGAAGGCGCCACCTACGTGAACCTGAAGTCGATGTGGATCTTCGCCGGCGTCCTGATCCTGTCGCCACCGCTGGCGATCGCCATCATCGCCTTCAGCTCGCTGCACTCCTGGTTCCGGCTGCGGCGGATCGCTCCGCATCGCAGCTTCTTCTCGGCGGCCACCCTCGTACTGGCCTCGGGAGCTGCCTGGATGTGCGTCAACACGATCAACCCGAGCTCGCACCCCGGCTACGCCGGCGGTCTGATCGGACTGGTCGCCGTGGTCGCGGCGGCGGCCAGCTACTGGTTCGTCAACTTCACTCTGGTCGTCGGCGCGGTCTCGCTCTCCAATCCGGACAGCAGCGTCGGCAAGGTTCTCGGTCGCCCGGGCGACCAGATCATCGTGGCCGCCGAACTGGGGCTCGGCATCGCCACCGCGGTGCTACTGAGTACACAGCCGTGGCTGACTCTCGTCGCGCTCAGCACGGTGCTCGGGCTGCACCGCTCACTGTTGGTCGGGCAGTTCCAGTTCGCCGCGCGGACGGACCAGCACACCGGACTGGCGAACGGCGTGTTCTGGCATGAGATCGCAGCCAAAGAACTCGACAGGGCACGGAACGGCAACACTCCGCTCGGGGTGCTCTATCTGGATCTGGACCACTTCAAGGCGATCAACGACACCTACGGTCATCTGGCCGGCGATCAGGTGCTGAAGGCTGCCGCCGATGAGCTGAAGCACGAGATCCGGACCGACGATCTGGTCGGCCGCCTTGGCGGTGAGGAGTTCGCGATTCTGTTGCCGAACACCACCGACGACGAAACCGAACAGGCGGCCGAGCGGATCCGCCGCCGGATCGCCGCCCTCACGACCGTCGTCCTCACCGCTCAAGGTCTGACGACCGTCGACAGTCTCACCTGCTCCATCGGTGCCGCGGCCTACCCGACCGCAGGCAGCACCCTCGACGAACTGCTGCTGGCGGCAGACACCGCGACGTATGCCGCCAAGAATGCGGGGCGGAACTGCGTCGTCACAGCTCCCGTATGTTCACGCTAACTGAACGTTTCTCGGCGGGAACCCACGGGTCGGGGGCTGATACTGGAGCGCCTGTACCCGTGGGTTCGATCCAACTCGAACTTGGGGGCCGGTAACGAACGTGCCACCAGGGGCAAACGGCGAGCTTCCCGCGGGCCGCCTGGTCGGCCGGGTCTCGGTTCGCAACGACTCAGTCGGGGAATGGAGCATCACCCTTCCGACGGCCGAAAGCGAAGCCGGTCTGACTCCTAGCTAGCGCCGCCTGGCTCGGGCCGGCGACATCCCTAGTCGCCAGGCCCGAGCCGGGCGCCAGCCAGGCTCATCGACGTACTGCGCCACCTCGAGACCGATGGCCTGCTTGGTCCCGACCCGCAGCTTCGTGTGACCGGGGTGCCCCGAACGGATCAAGGGCGCACCGCATGGGGTTCGGGTGGGCACCATGCGCCGGCCCGCGACACGAGTACGAGTGGGGCACATACAACAGCCACCACAGGTTGCTGTGGTGGCTGTTGGCTAGAGAGTCAGTCTTTGGTGTCTGGCTTCTTCTCGTCGTCGGCTTCGCGGAGTTCCTCGGGGAGGTCGTCGGCTAGGTCGTCTTCGTCCAGGTCGCGGAGTTCTTCGGGGAGGTCGTCCTCGTCGAAGACCTCGGCGGGGATCTCTTCCGACTGGCCGAACGACTCGGGCTTGATGGCGTTGCGGAGGCGGCCGAGGATTCGGTCGGCTTCGGTGCCGAAGGGGTTGTCGTTGACGAGGTAGGTCCAGGTCGCCGTCGGGCGGGGTACGCCGGATGCTTCCTCGTCCAGGCCTTCGGCGGTGATCTCGGCTTCCTTGAAGGTCTCGGCGGCCTCGGTCCAGGCGTCGGCGATCAGGGTGTCGAAGGAGGCGATCGCCGACTTGTTGAACTCGTCGATCGGCTTCATGTGCACGATGCCGCCGGCCAGCGAGCGGAGGTGGATGCCCTCTCGCAGGTCCGCCAGGTACGCCAGGTGGTCGGTCCACTTGCGGTCCAGGTGGTGCAGAGCGATCTTGCGCGCCGCCGCCTTGACCGTGTCCTCGTCGAGCTCCTCGACCAGTTCGTCGTACCGCTCCTTGGCTCGCTCCGCCAGCTCCTCGGCGGCCAGGTCCTCGGTCAGCACCTTCTCGCGCGTGTCGAGCAGGATCGCCCGCTGCTGGCCGGTGAGCCGGTGGTACGACCAGGTCGTCCGGTGCAGCTCAGCGTTCGCGCCGTCGGCGACCCGCTGCGCGTGGTCCAGCATCCCGATCGCCTTGCGGTCGGTCAGCCTGCCGTCCTCGTCCGGCGACGGACGCAGGCCCGACGTCACGGAGTACCGGGTGACGAGCTCGTCGGCGAGGCTCGCGAAGAACAGCGAGCCGCCCGGGTCGCCCTGCCGCCCGGCGCGGCCCCGCAGCTGGTCGTCCAGCCGGCTCGACGCGTGCAGACCGGTGCCGATCACGTACAGCCCGCCCAGCTCGATGGCGCGGTCCTTGTCGTGCGACTCGTCCCGCCCGCCCAGCCGGATGTCGGTACCGCGGCCGGCCATCTGCGTCGAGACGGTCACCGTCTCCGGTACACCCGCCTCGGCGACGATGGCGGCTTCCTCGGCGTCGTTCTTCGCGTTCAGTACGACGTGCGGCACCCCGGCGACCTCGAGCTTGTCGCTCAGCTGCTCGGACTCCTCGACACTGTGCGTCCCGATCAGGATCGGCCGCCCGGTCTCGTGCACCTCGCCGATGTGCTTGACCAGCGCCGTGTTCTTCTGGTCGACGGTCAGGTACAGCCGGTCCAGCTCGTCGACGCGGATGTTGGGCGTGTTCGGCGGTACGACCGCGACCTCGACCTTGTAGAACTCCTGCAACTGCTCGCCGACGACGACCGCTGTACCGGTCATGCCGCACAGCGTCGGGTAGCTGCTGACCAGCGCCTGCACGGTGATGCTGTCGAGCACCTCACCGGAGTCGCTGACCGGGACGGCCTCCTTGGCCTCGACCGCGGCCTGCAGACCGTCGGGCCAGCGCTGCAGCTTGGCGATCCGGCCGCGGTTGTTGTTGATCAGGCTGACCTTGCCGTCGCGGACCAGGTAGTCGACATCGCGGCGCAGCAGTACCTCGGCGTGCAGCGCGACGTTGATCTGGGTCAGCCGGTCGAGGTTCTCGTCCTCGTACAGGTTGATGCCGCCGAGGTTCTCCTCGACCTTGTCGGTGCCCTTGTCGGTCAGCGCGACCGTCCGGCCGTCGCCGTCGATCTCGTAGTCGATCCCGGCGCGCAGCGTGCGGACCAGCGCGACCACGTCGTCGTCGAGCTCCTCGGTGCGGGTCGCACCGGCCAGGATCAGCGGCACCCGGGCTTCGTCGATGAGCACCGAGTCGGCCTCGTCGACGAGCGCGACGTCGGGCTTGACGGTGACCCGGTCGGCGACATCGGCGACCAGCCGGTCACGCAGTACGTCGAAGCCCAGCTCGCTCACCGGGGCGTAACAGACGTCGGCCTGGTACGCCTCGCGGCGCTCCTCCGGCGTCGACGCCTGGCCGAGGTGGCTGACCGTGACGCCGAGCAGCTTGTAGACCGGCCCCATCCACTCCGCGTCGCGGCGGGCGAGGTAGTCGTTGACGGCCATCACCTGGACGCGCCGGCCGCCGATCGCGTACCCGGCGGCGGCGAACGCGCCGGCCAGGGTCTTGCCCTCACCGGTCGCCATCTCGACGACCCGGCCCTGCAGCAGCGCGAGCGCGCCGACGATCTGGCCGTCGAAGGCCCGCTCGCCGATCGCTCGTTGGCCGGCCTCCCGGGCGAGCGCGAGGAACTCGATCTGGTCACCCTCGTCGAGCCCGCCGGTGGTGCGCATCTCGGTGACGACCTCGGTGAGTTCGTCGTCGGTGAGGTCCTGGAGCGACTCCTCCGCATCACCGACCGCGGTGGTCAGCTTCTCGTACGGGCCGAGGTCGATCGAGCCGGGGCGCTGCAGCAGCCGGCGGAAGCGCGAAGTGAGTTTCATGGCCATGATCTCCGAAACGTACAACCTGCACAGGTCGTTCCGCGCACCGGGTTGGGCGTGTCAGAGCTTCCACTCGTACGGCGTGGTGGTGGCGACCGCGTGCAGGCCGAGTTTCTGCAGGATCGGGCGGGAGTCCTCGGAGGCGTCGACGCGGAGGAATTCGTACCCCCGCGCCTTCGCGATCTTCGCCCGGTGGACCAGGATCGCACTGTAGAGCCCCTGCCGCCGCCACTCCGGCAGCGTCCCGCCGCCCCACAGGCTGGCGAACCCCGTCCCCGGATGGAACCGGATCCACGCGGCCGTCAACGCCGGCCCCTCGGGACCCCGCAGCGCGTCCTCGATCAGCGCCACCGACAGCCGGTCCGGGAACATCCGGTGCTCCGCGGCCAGCCGCTCCTCGATCCCCTCCAGCCCGCTGTGCCACAGCGTGTCCATCAGTACTGCGATCCGGTGGAAGTCGGCCGGATCGCCCTCGACGTCCCGCATCCGCACCTTCGACGGCAGCGCCCCCGGCCGGGCCAAGATCGCGTCCACCTCGCCGAGGATCAGCGTCTCCGGGTCCGCCACGACGAATCCGGCGCCGATCAGCCGCTCACCGAGGTCAGCCGGCTCGTCGTAGCCATAGGTCTTCCACTCGAACTCCAGCCCGCGCTCGCGGAAGAACTCGATCTGCCCCGCGATCACCGCGTCCGGGTCGTCGCCGAGCCCGCGCGGGGCCTCGACGAATCCGCCGCCACCCTCGCCCTCGAAGTACGAGCGGTGGACGAGCCCGTCCAGCTCCTGCTTCCAGCCGGGGATGGTGTCGGCGTCCGGCAGGCGGATCCGGCGGTGGAAAACCTCTAGCAGCTCATCAGGTGTCATCACCGCCATCTTGTCCCCCTCCCGGTCAACCGTCACCCCCTTTTCGGCGTCATATCAGTAGGGCCCCTCAGCAAGCACGGAAGGGATGAACGTCATGAGCAGCTTCAGTTCCGTTCGCCGCCCGATCGTCACGCTGGCGATCGCCGCTCTGGCCACCGGCGCCGCGGTCGCCGTACCGGCGCAGGCGAGCCCACTCGTCGAGCGATCGACTGCCCGCTCGGGCAGTTGCGCGACCGCCTGGGGTTCGTTGCCTGAGGCAAGCACAGCCTGGACCGGGCCGGCCGTGAAGAACGTCCGGACCGGCCGGCACGCCTGCTACGACCGGCTCGTCATCGACCTGGCCGGCAAGCGCGCGACCGGGTATCGGGTCAGCTACGTCAAGGTCGCCACCATGGATGGAGCAGGCACACCGGTCCCTACTCGCGGGGGCGCCGTCCTGCAGATCGTCGTCAACGGACCGGCGTACGACGCGGCCGGCCGCGCGACGTACCGGATGAAGAACCAGCGGGAACTGTCTGCCGTCGCCGGGTACGACACTTTCCGCCAAGTGGCCTGGGGCGGCAGCTTCGAAGGCCAGACGACTCTGGCGCTCGGCGTCCGGGCTCGGCTGCCGTTCCAGACCCACGTCCTCACCGGTCCGGGCAACACGACCCGGCTCGTGATCGACGTGGCCCATCACTGGTGAACCAGCGCCGGTGAGTTGCGCGGCGAACATCAGCTGTGTTCGAATGAACATGTGAACAGTGAGGAACGGCTGAGGTTCGTCGTCGAGGAGCTCGCTCGTACCGGGCGGGTCGGCGTCGCCGAGCTTGCCCAGGGCACGGGGACGTCGGAGATGACGATCCGCCGCGACCTCGATCTGCTGCAGAGCCAGGGCCTGGTACGCCGGGTCCGCGGCGGCGCGGTCGGGGTCGCGTTGCGGGGCGAGATCATCCCGTTCACCCTGCGCGACAAGCAGGGCAAGGAGGTCAAGCGACGGCTCGGCGCGGCCGTCGCCGAGCTGATCGCCGACGGCGAGGCGGTAGCGCTCGACAACGGCACCACCTGCCTCGCGGTCGCCCGCGAGCTGGCCGGGCGCGCGATCACGGTGATGCCGCTGTCCCTGCACTCAGCCGTCGTCCTCGGCGAGGCGGCGCGCACCAAACTGATCATGCCCGGCGGCGAGGTGAGCTCCCCCGAACTGGCGGCGTACGGCGCCGCCGCGGAGGCCGGCGTCCGCGGCATCCACTTCGACACCGCGGTCATCAGCAGCTGCGCGGCGCTACCGGCGCACGGCCTGACCACCAACACCCTCGCCGATGCCGCGATGAAGCGCGCGCTGATCGAATCCTCCACCCGCGTCCTGCTGGCCGTCGAATCAGCCAAACTGGAACGCACCGCGATGGTGACGGTCGCCGGCCTCGAGTCCGTCGACATCCTGATCACCGACGCCGAGGCGGACGCCGAGGCACTCGAAGCGTTCCGCTCCGCCGACGTCGAGATCAGGTTCGCATGACCACCACCGCCCCCAATCCCATGTCCACCCGGACCGCGGCGGGGGCTGTCTTCCTGCTGTTCGTGACCAATGGGCTGCTCATCGGCGGCGTCGGCGGCAGCCTGCCTGCTCTTCGGGACCGGCTCGACATCGGCGCTGCAGGGCTTTCGTTGTTGTTGTTCTGTTTGGCCGCCTCGGCCGTCGTGTCGATGCAGGTGGGTGGGCGGCTGGCCGATCGGATCGGCGCACGGCCGGTCGCGCTCGTCACGCTGACTCTGCTCGCGCTCGGCGTCGGCGCCCTCTCCCTCACCTCATCGTTGCCGTGGGCAATTTTCGCGATGGTGCTCGCCGGGCTGGGCAACGGCGCGATGGACGTCGCGATGAACTCGCTCGGGGTCGAGGTCGAGCAAGCTCGCCCGAAGCCGATCATGAGCCGCTTCCATGCCTTCTGGAGCATCGGCAACCTGAGCGCGGCCGGCACCATCGTCCTGATCGCGCACCTCTTCGACAAGACCGGCGCCGCCAACGTCGGCCCGGCTCTTGGCACCATCTGCGTCGTCAGCCTGATCTCCATCGCTGTCTGCGTCCGCATCGTGCCCGAGGGCCGCCGGATCGAGCACACCACTGACGGCGTCCGTACTGCGATCCCGCGACTCGCCTGGGCGCTCGGCCTGATGGCGTTCTGCTTCGGCCTCGCCGAGGGCACCGCCGTCGACTGGTCGTCGGTCCACGTCACCGACGTCGCCAAGATCGACCCGTCCACAGGCGCCCTCGGCCTCGTCGCCGTCAGCGGCTTCATGGTGATCATCCGCCTGCTCGGCGACCGAGCCGTCGCACGCGTCGGCCGCCGCACGGTCGTCCGCGTCGGCGCCGTCACTGCCATCGGCGGCTACCTGATCACCGTCTTCGCCCACCCGCTCCCGCTCCTGCTGATCGGCTGGGCGCTGGTCGGCCTCGGCGTGGGCCTGGTCGCTCCCCAGGTCTACGCCGTGGCCGGCCACGTCGGCGGCGGCCGGATGCTCGCGATCGTCGTGACGTTCGGCTACGCCGCCTTCCTCGTCGGCCCCGCGATCATCGGCCAGCTCGCCGCGCACTTCGGCATCCAGCACGCGATGATCCTGCCCTTGGTCCTATCCGCCTGCCTGGTCGCGGTTTCGGCCGTTCTCCCTCGTGACGAACAGGTCGATCAGTCCAGCTGAATGTCTACCGTCCAGGTAGTAATACGGGACCGCGCGGCAGTGCTCGGCGTGCCATCATTCTTCGTATGAGCGCAGAGATCAGACTGGTGGCCCGACGCCACGTCGATCTGATGCGTACCTCCAGCGCCGGCTGTTGATCGACTCCGGCTGTCACTGGTTTCACCCTTTCCGCGCAGCGCTCTCTGCCTGCGCTTGATCCTTGCGTCCTCCGAGGAGTTCTCATGCGTCAACGATCGGTCCGTCGTGCCCTCGCCCTGGCGGTCACCCCCGCGCTCGCCTTCTCCGCCGTCCTCGCCGTGCCGAGTGCGTCGGCGACCCGGCAACGAGTCGACGTCGCGCTCGAGTGGTACGACATCACCGCCAACACCATCACCGCGGCCGGTGCGCCGGCCCAGGTGGCCAACAACCGCACCTGGGCGATCGGCTGGCTTGCCGCCACCCGCGCCCTGCTCCGCACACCGGCCACTGCGCGTCCACAGGACTACCGCGAGGCCGCGATCGCCGGCGCGATCCATGAAACGCTCACCACCCTGGTTCCGGCCCGCAAGGCAGAGGTCGACCAGGCTCTGACCACCACCCTCGCCAGAATCACCGACGGGCCCGCCGAAACCGCCGGTGTGGCCGCAGGACGACAGCAGGCCAAGGCAGTACTGGCCGCGCGCGCCGACGACGGGTTGGATCCGGCCTCGGTCAATGCCCCGTTCACCCCGCCCTCGACGGATCCAGGGATCTGGCAGCCGACTCCGCCGACCTTCAGCCCGGCGGCGCAGTACGGGAATCGCGTGGCCAAGCCGTTCCTGCTACGCAGTGCCGACGAGTTCCGCCTCGGACCGCCGCCTGCTCTCGGCTCGAACCGCTACGAGCGCGATCTGGCCGAGGTGCGTGCAGACGGGGCAGTCGACAGCACGACCAGGACTCAGGCCCAGACCGATACGGCGACCTTCTGGCTAGGCTCGTCGTACGTGCTCTACACCGCTCCGCTGCGGGTGGCCCTGGCGGAGTCCGCACGTAAGCCGCTCGCAGAAAGGACGAAACTGGTCGCCTTGTTCCATGTGGCTTCCGTAGACACGCAGATCGCAACCTCGGACTCGAAGTACGCGTACCTGCGCTGGCGCCCGGTCACCGCGATCCGTGCGACGGACGACGCGAACTGGACGCCGCTGCACGCCACACCAGCGCACCCGGACTATCCGAGCGGCCACAACACCTACGCCGGTGCGGCCGAGCAGGTGCTGACCTCACTCGTCGGCGCCCACACGGCCAGGCCGTACACGATCCTCAGCCCCACTGCTCCGGGCATCACCCGCACGTACACGGACTGGCACCACCTCACCGCGGAGAACGTCGACGCCCGAGTCTGGTCCGGCATCCACACGCGCACTGCCGACACAGCCGGGGTCACCCTCGGCCGCCAGGTAGCCGCCAACGCTCTCCGCGACGCGGACCGCCTGTTCCGCTGATCCTCTAGAGCACGCGGTTGAGTAGGTCGAAGAAGGTGTTCGCGAGTACCAGTTCGTACGGGTCGCGGAGCAGGGCAGCCAGCTCCGCGATGTCCGACGGGGTCCACGACCACGCATTGATCCCGCCCGAGATGAACAGTGGCTTCGCGCCGTCCCACTTCGCGACCTGGGCGTCCAGCGCGGCCTTGTACTCCGCTGCCTTGCCCGGTGCACTCCACTGGCCGACGATCGGCAGACCGCCCTGGCGGACCGTGAGCAGCTCACCGTCCCAGGTCTGCATGATCCCCTTCAGCGGCGTGTACTTCGCGAACCCGCGGGCGATCTCCTCCGACAGCAGCACCCATTTGTCGTTCTCGCGGTGGCTGTAGGAATACACCACGTCTATCCCGGTCCGGCGCAGCGTCGAGCCGGTCAGCTTCAGGAACTCGGTGAACTGGCCGGCCGCCCACGACCCGGGATAGGTGTAGCCCGCACCCGAGGGGCCGCAGACCAGCAGATCGTTGGCCGTCGCGGTCCGCTGGTAGTGGCTGAACAACCCCGGACCGGTCTCCAGGAGCAGCGGACTGATGGTCCAGTTGGCCGGCGCCTCGCCACGCTTCGGGTCGTCCCACAGGTCGCGCATGTGCCGCTGGCAGTACTGGATGTTGTCGCCCTCGCCGAACGTCAGTGTCAGGTAGACCTTGTTCTTCGGCTTGTTGATCCGCCGGACCGGCCGGACCCTGGCCGAGATCGGCGCCGTGAACCCGGCGTGGACGGTCCCGTTCATGTAGAAGTCGGCCGCGATCACCGGCGAACCGCCTTGCGAGGCAAGGTCGACGCCGTCCCACTCACCGGAGACGTCGTTGGCGAACCAGCCCATGTACGGCGCAAGCGTCGGGTACCTGGCGAAGTGCTCGATCAGCAGGTCCCCGGTCTCGCCGCCCGGGGGCAGCCAGCTCACCAGCGCCTTGGTGGCGACCACGTAGTCCCGGAAGTACGCGAACGGCTCGATCCGGGTCGGTGAGGTGTCGGTCGCGGTCACCAGGTACTGGTTCCACATCGTCGCGGTCACCACCAGGGACGTCGTACCGGCCGGTGGCTCGAACCGGTAGATGAAGTAGCCGCCGCCGTCGCTGAAGCGGTTGGCCTCACCGCCGATCGACGAGTTGACGCCGTCGAACAGGTACGGCGCCTCTTCCGGCGTACCTGGCAGGAAGTGGGCGATCTGGGTGCCGTTCGCCTTCACGGTGATCTCGGAGACCGATCCGCCCCAGCCGTCATCGGTGAACGAGTCCTGGAACCTGACGTAGACGGCCCCCTTGCCGAGCTTGGCCGACACGTCGAGCTCGTAGCCGCCGCGGTTCGACGAGTCACGGATCTGCCGGGTCTCGCGGGCGATCTCCTGCCACTGCACGTTCTCGACCGCGACCACCCGGGTCGGTGGCAGGCCGGCCAGCAGTTGGTGGGTGACCCGCGGGAACAGGTTGTCGAGCTGCCACCGGTAGGTCTTCACCCGGTCGCCGTCGAACATCCCGCGCAGGTCCTTCACGATCCGCAGCCCGTGCGCCTTGGCCTGAGCCGCATCGGCGACGACGGCGTTCTCCAGCCCGGCCAAGGTGGTCGCGACGTTCAGCGAATCCGGTACGGCGGGATCGTGGATGATCGCGCCACGCACGCGATGCCGGTACTTGGCCACCAGGTCCAAGGGGTTCCGGTACGTCGTCGTGGGCAGGTGCATGTCGGCGAGCCATTTGGCATCCGGCGTACTCATGGTGCCGGTGTCGAAGCTGAAGTACAGCTCGGGCTCGGCGCGGTTGACGATGCCCTGCAAGGTGGTGAGCAGGGTCTGGTCGCCGCCGCCGAGTTTGCTGACATCGCCGTAGTGCAGGTGTTTCGGTCTGCCGAAGGCCGGCAACAGCCTGCCGTCTCCACTGCTGCTCGGGCCTGCCTGGCCTGCTGCCGGGCCCGTTGCCGCGGCCGCGGGGAGTCCGGGGAGCAGCCCGAATCCCCCCGCCGTCACTGCGCCGCTGCCTGCCAGGAACGTCCGTCTCGATACCATCGTGACCACTCCCCTGTCGCTGACATCGCTGTCAAATGACGGGGAGATTAACCAGCATTACGCCGCGTGTCGATACCTCGGACAACGTTGTCGGCAGATTGCTTGGAATCGTTTCCGTTCGAGGCTCGCCAGCCCATGGCCGATACCGGTCACCGGGCTCGGGTCAGCAGCTTCCGGTCACCAGGCTTCGTGCAGGATCCGGGTCGCCTCGGCCACACTCAGACCGGCTCGCCGGGCGGCACGCGCGAACATCGTCGCCGCCGCATGGGTCTCCTCGTCGTCCACCTGACTGCGCGCGGCGAGCACGAAGGTGCCATTGCGGCCGCGAGTCTCGACCAGCCGGTCGGCCTCCAGCTCCTTGTACGCCCGGGCCACCGTGTTGACCGCGAGCCCGAGGTCGCCGGCGAGCTGGCGGACGGTGGGCAACCGCGTCCCCTGCGCCATCTCCCCGCGCCGGATCAGCTGCTCGATCTGCTGCTTCACCTGCTCGTACGGCGGCCGCGAGGCAGCCGGATCCACCAAGATGATCATTGTGCCAATCGTATTGACACAAAGAGCTCTGTCAAGGAGCACTCCGTGGCTGCCCGGACTTTCGGCGGCGGCCGAGTCTCTGGACGGAGCGGAGGGCTCGCTCTAGCTGGACGGGTCAGCCGAGGCCGCCGCCTACCTTGGTGAGGGCGTCGAACTGGGTGCGGGTGAGCTTGCTCGTGTCGCCGCTGAGGGCCTTCGAGCGGGTGCAGATGATGCCGCCGGGCACCGAACCGGTCAGCACCCGGATCGCGTTCTTGAACGAGTCGCAGCGGCGCCCGTCCTCAGCGCCGGCCGGGTAGCCGATCGCGGCGTTGACCTTGCCCATGTTGAGCTGGTCCGCGAACGGGTTGATGTTGCGGGCGACCGTCCAGTACCACCGGGCGATCGGGGCACTCCACTGCAGCGAGCGGGCTAGTTCGGGGGTGCCGAGTAGGTCGATACCGAAGTACCGGCCTGCGGGTCCGTAGTTGAAGTCGCCGGTGAGCTGGATGTAGCCGCGGCCGCCGTACACGCGGGTGTCGCCGATCTCGCGGATGTCGTACTCGAGGCGGGACTCGTGCACGAGGGTTGCGAGGAAGGCGGCCTTGCGGCGCGGGGTGTTGATGCTGGCGTCGCGCATTGCCTGGTTGAGCAACGGGAGCCCGGTCTGGACGAGCGACGGGTTCGCGATGCGAGTGCCGAACATCGCCTGGACGTCGGCGAGCGTGACGTCACCAGCGGGCGGCGGCGGGTCGGCCGGGCAGTCCGGTACTCCGGGCAGCTTCGTCGCGGTGGTGTTGATGTACCCGACCGTCGCGTACCCACCATGCGCAGGCAGGTGCGCCCACCAGGTTGTGGCGGCGCGACCCGGCACGGTGACCGAGTCGCCTTGCTTCTGACAGTCGACGTCGACCGAGGTCGGCCCGGACAGCACCTTCACCACAGCCGCGGACAGGTACGGCTCCGAGCGGATGTTGAGGGCGCTGGCGGTGGTCTGGAAGGCGACGGCGTGGGCGGGAGCGGCGGCGAGCAGACTGCCCGCAGTCACCGCAGCCAATGCGACCAGAGAGGAAAGAACGCGCTTGAACATGACAACTCCTGGGCGGAAGGAGGAGCATAAGGCGCCGTGAACAATTACCAAAACCAGTCACGACACCGCCACTTTCCCACCGCCCGCCAGCGGTTGCTCAAGTACACAACCGCGACCGCGCCCGATCCTTGCGTCCGAAGAAGTCGAGGGACGTGGTAGCCACTTCTTCGGACGTAAGGCCTTGGCGGGTTACTCCTTCGGTTCTGGCTTGGCGTCTACGCCGGCTTCCTTGCGTTGGGCCGGGGTGATTGGGGCCGGGGCCGCTGTGAGCGGGTCGAAACCGCCGCCCGACTTCGGGAAGGCGATCACGTCGCGAATCGACTCCGTGCCGGCCAGCAGGGCCGTGATCCGGTCCCAGCCGAACGCGATGCCGCCGTGCGGCGGGGCGCCGAACTTGAACGCGTCGAGCAGGAAGCCGAACTTCTCGGTCGCCTCCTCGTCCGTCAGCCCCATCACCTTGAAGACGCGCTTCTGCACGTCCTCGCGGTGGATACGGATCGACCCGCCACCGATCTCGTTGCCGTTGCAGACGATGTCGTACGCGTACGCCAGCGCGCTGCCCGGATCCGTGTCGAAGCTCTCCAGCGAGTCCGGCTTCGGCGACGTGAACGCGTGGTGCACCGCGGTCCACGCACCCGAACCGACGGCGACGTCACCAGCGGCGGTCGCGTCGTCGGCCGGCTCGAACAGCGGCGCGTCGACGACCCATACGAACGACCAGGTCGACTCGTCGATCAGCCCACCGCGCCGGCCGATCTCCAGCCGCGCGGCACCGAGCAGCGCCCGGGACGCCTTCACAGCGCCGGCCGCGAAGAAGATGCAGTCGCCCGGCTTCGCACCGACGTGGTCGGCCAGCCCGGCGCGCTCCTCCTCGGACAGGTTCTTGGCGACCGGACCGCCCAGCTCGCCATCCTGACCGACCAGCACGTACGCGAGCCCGCGTGCACCACGCTGCTTCGCCCACTCCTGCCACGCGTCCAGCTGCTTGCGCGGCTGGTCGGCGCCACCCGGCATCACCACGGCACCGACGTACTGCGCCTGGAACACCCGGAACGGCGTGCTCTTGAAGTACTCCGTGCACTCGACGAGCTCGAGCCCCATCCGCAGGTCGGGCTTGTCGCTGCCGAACCGCGCCATCGACTCGGCGTACGTCATCCGCTGGATCGGCGTCTGCACCTCGTACCCGGCGAGCTTCCACAGCTCGGTCAGGATCTCCTCGGACAGCGCGATGATGTCGTCCTGGTCGACGAAGCTCATCTCGATGTCGAGCTGGGTGAACTCCGGCTGCCGGTCGGCGCGGAAGTCCTCGTCGCGGTAGCAGCGCGCGATCTGGAAGTACCGCTCCATGCCCGCGACCATCAGCAGCTGCTTGAACAGCTGCGGCGACTGCGGCAGCGCGTACCACGAGCCCGGCTGCAGACGCGCCGGGACCAGGAAGTCACGCGCGCCTTCCGGCGTCGACTTGGTCAGCGTCGGCGTCTCGATCTCGATGAAGTCGTGCTTGTCCAGCACGGCGCGAGCGGCCTTGTTCACCTTGCTGCGCAGGCGAAGCGCCGAGCCCGGGCCCTGCCGGCGCAGATCGAGGTACCGGTACTTGAGCCGTACTTCCTCGTTCACCGGCGTAGCGTGGTGCTCCTCGACCGGGAACGGCAGCGGCGCGGCCTCGTTGAGGACCTCGATCTCTTCGGCGATGATCTCGATCTCGCCGGTCGGCAGGTCCGCGTTCGCGTTGCCCTCGGGGCGGGCCGCGACGGCGCCGACGATCTTCAGGCAGTACTCCGCGCGCAGCTCGCCGGCCGCTTCCTCGTCGCGGATGACGACCTGGACGGTGCCGCTGGAGTCGCGCAGGTCGATGAACGCCACGCCGCCGTGATCGCGCCGCCGCGCCACCCAGCCCGCCAGCGTGACGGTCTGGCCGGTGTTCTCGGCCCGCAGGGAGCCGGCGGAATGGGTACGGATCACGAGTTCTCCTGAGGGGTTTCGAGCTGCGGTGTTTCAATACTTGGTCGTACGTCGTGCGCGGGCGGCGTCCAGGTGGCCGGGTCGGCCACTACCTGCTCACCGCTGCGGATGTCCTTCACTTCGGCGCCGTTCTCGGTGGAGAACCACACGAACGGGATGCCGCGCCGATCGGCGAACTTGATCTGCTTGCCGAACTTCGCCGCGGCCGGGGCCACCTCGACCGGGATCCCCCGCGCGCGCAGGGCGATCGCGGTCCGCATCGCGTCGGCCCGCTCGTCTTCGTTGTTCAAGGCAACCAGTACCGCGGTCGGCGTGCTGCGGGAGCCCTTGACCAGGCCCTGGCTGAACAGCCGGGTGATCAACCGGGACACCCCGATGGAGATCCCGACGCCCGGGTACGTCGTCTTGCCGTCACTGGCGAGCGAGTCGTAGCGGCCGCCCGAGCAGATCGAGCCGTAGGACTCGTGGCCGATCAACTGGGTCTCGTAGACGGTACCGGTGTAGTAGTCCAGGCCGCGCGCAATCTTCAGGTCAGCGACCAGCAGGCCGGGGGCGTGCTCGTTGGCGGCGGTCATGATCGCGGCCAGCCGCTCGAGGCCCTCGTCGAGGATCTCGTGCTGGACGCCGAGCGCCCGCACCTGCTCGACGAAGGATGCGTCGGTGCTGGAGATCTCCGCGAGCCGGAGCACCTGCTTGGCGGTCTCAGCCGATAGCGCCGGGCCGTTCTCCGCAGTCAGCAGCTGGGTGATCTTGTCCGCGCCGATCTTGTCGAGCTTGTCGACGATCCGCAGTACGGAGGCCACGTCCTCGATGCCGAGGCCCCGGTAGAAACCCTCGGGGATCTGCCGGTTGTTGACCTGGATCCGGAACGGCGGGATCGGCAGCTTGCTGAACGCGTCGGCGATGACGAGCGGCAGCTCGACCTCGTAGTGGAACGGCAGCGTGCCGTCGCCGACGATGTCGATATCGGCCTGGGCGAACTCGCGGTACCGGCCCTCCTGCGGGCGCTCACCACGCCAGACCTTCTGGATCTGGTAGCGGCGGAACGGGAACGCGAGCTTGCCGGCGTTCTCCAGCACGTACCGGGCGAACGGCACGGTCAGGTCGAAGTGCAGGCCGAGATCCGACTTCTCGTCAGCGGGGGCGCCGAGCCGGCGTACCGCGTAGATCTCCTTGTCCGCGTCCTCGCCCTGGTTCGAGAGTCGCTCGACCGGCTCGACCGCGCGGGTCTCGATCGACGCGAAGCCGTGCAACTCGAACGTCTCCCGGATCACGTCGAGGAAGTGCTGCTCGACGATTCGGTCCGACGGGAGAAACTCCGGGAACCCACTGATAGGGGTCACCTTGCTCATGATTTTTATGTCTCCAGGTCCTGCAAGTAAGGGTTGGTCGCCTTTTCCCGGCCGATCGTGGTCTGGCCACCGTGACCCGGCAGGACGACGATCTCGTCGCGCATCGGCAGGATCTTGGTGGCCAACGTATGCAGCATCGCCGGATGGTCGCCGCCGGGCAGATCCGTCCGGCCGATCGACCCGGCGAACAACACGTCACCGGAGAACAGCACCGCCGGTACGTCCTCGGGACCCAGGTACGGCGTGGTGAAGGTGACCGAGCCGCGAGTGTGCCCCGGGGTGTGGTCGACAGTGAAGTGCAGCCCCGCGAGCTCGAGCCGCTGGCCGTCCTTGAGCTCCTGGACGTCGTCGGGCTCGGCGAACTTGTGGTCACCGCCGAGCAGCATCCGTGCGCTCTCCGCGCTGATACCGGCCATCGGGTCGGCGAGCAGGTGCCGGTCGTCCGCGTGGATCCAGGCGGTGCTGTCGTAGGTGCCGCAGACCGGAAGTACGGAGAACATGTGGTCGATGTGGCCGTGCGTGAGGAGCACGGCGACCGGCTTGAGCTTGTTCTCCCGGACCACCTGCTCGACTCCGCTGGTGGCGTCCTGTCCGGGGTCGATCACGATGCACTCCGCGCCCTGGCCGGTGGCGACGACGTAGCAGTTCGTACCCCACGACCCCGCGGGGAACCCGGCGATGAGCACGACAGACCTTCCTGGAGCGAATGAGGGACCTGTCAAGGCTACCGGTGACGGCGGGCGGAGTACGCACCGGATTGCTCTGCTTGTTCTCTGTCTGCCTGATTGTGATGGCAACCCCGTTGCGTAGCGGCCGGGAGTTTGTGATTGTTCAGTGATACGCGTGGGGATAGTTCCCGACGCGCCCGACTGGACCCTGCCGACCGGATGAACCGGCGACTGGCCAGAATGGGGACGAGCGCAGTACATACCGCCGGAAGGGGCGAGTTGTGGCCGAGGAAAGCTGGGGCCGGGTAGCCGAGGACGGAACGGTCTTCGTACGGACCAAGGACGGGGAGAGAGCGGTCGGTCAGTGGCCGGACGCGAACCCTGAGGAGGCACTCGCCTTCTACACCCGCCGGTTCGACGCCCTGGCGTTCGAGGTGGATCTGCTGGAGAAGCGGGTCCAGGCGGGGACCGTCTCGCCCGACGACGCCCGGGCCGCGGTGAAGAAGGTGACCGGCGCGATCGACGAGGCGCAGGCCGTCGGCGACCTGGACGGACTCAGGACCCGGCTGGACGCGCTCGCCCCGCTGGTCGCCCAGCAGCGCGAGAAGAAGAAGGCCGAGCGCGCCGCGAAGGTCGAGGAGGCTCGCGACGCGAAGACCAAGATCGCGACCGAGGCCGAGACGATCGCCGCCGGCACCGACTGGCGGCACGGCGTCACCCGGCTGCGCGAGCTGCTGGACGAGTGGAAGGCACTCCCCCGGCTCGACAAGTCGAGCGACGACGAGCTGTGGCACCGCTTCTCGTCCGCGCGAACGACGTACACGCGACACCGCAAGCAGCACTTCTCCGAGCTGTCCTCCAAGCGTGACGAAGCCGCCGTGGTGAAGGAACGGCTCGCCGCCGAGGCCGAGGGCCTGTCCTCGAACACCGACTGGGGCCCGACGTCCGGCCGCTTCCGCGATCTGATGCGCCAGTGGAAGGCCGCCGGTCCTGCTCCCCGCGAGGTCGACGACAAGCTGTGGGCCCGGTTCCGCAGCGCGCAGGACGCCTTCTTCGGCGCCCGCGACGCGATCCAGGCCGAGGAGAACGAGGAGCAGGTCGCGAACCAGGCGGCCAAGGAAACCCTGC
Source organism: Streptomyces sp. SID13031 (assembly GCF_010548305.1). GTDB lineage: Bacteria > Actinomycetota > Actinomycetes > Propionibacteriales > Kribbellaceae > Kribbella. The sequence goes on along the minus strand of NZ_JAAGLV010000001.1, from coordinate 306,457 downwards.
TCATCGAGATCGAGGCGATCCTGCCGGTCACCAACGCGAAGACCGCGCGCGACCAGCTCCGCGACCTGCTCGACCGCTGGGACGCGATCGGCAAGATCCCGCGCGACTCGATGCGCTCCATCGACGGCCGGCTGCGCGCCGTCGAGCAGGCGGTCAAGTCCGCCGAGGACGAGGTCTGGAACAACAGCAACCCCGAGGCCCGCGCCCGCGCCGAAGCCACGGTCAAGCAACTCCAGTCCCTGATCACCGACCTGGAGAAGCAGGCCGCCAAACACGAGGCCCAGGGCAACGCCCGCAAGGCCAACGAGGCCCGAGAAGCCATCGAAGCCCGCCGCGAATGGCTAACCCAAGCCCAAAACGCCCTAACCGACTTCAGCTGACCCTGTAACCGAGCAGCCTGCCGTCCCTGGCCCAGTCAGGCGAGGCAGGCTGCTTCACCGGCGTGCCAGTGATCAGCCCGATCACCACCGGCGTCGAACTCGCGATGCAACTCCCCCGCCCGTTCGCCCTATCAGCAGTCGACGCCCTACTCCGATCCGGCAAAGCCGACCGCCGGGCAATCCGAGCAGCCTCAGCCGAGTACGCCGGCAGGCCAGGCATTCGCCAGGCCGGCGAAATCCTCCAGTACGCGGACCGCCGCGCCGAGTCGCCAGGTGAATCGTGGCTCCGGCTCCGACTGATAGACGCAGGCTTCGGCAAGCCAGAACTGCAGTTCCGCGTAAGAGGCCGAACCCGCGACTACCGCATCGACACCGCCTACCCCAAACCGATCGACAACCAACGCCTCGGCCTCGAGTACGACTCAGACCGCTGGCACTCAAGCGATCGCGAACAAGCACGCGACGAGACCCGCCGCAAGGAACTAGGCACCCTTGGCTGGCACATCATCCCCGTCCACCGCACCGACCTCTGGGGCTCCTACCCCGCCCTGGAACTAGCAGTAGGCGCCTTCCTCTGCACCTGGCCCCGCCTCCCCCGCCGCTGGTAAAACCCGCACGACAGCCCCCGCCCGCGCCCGACACACATCTGGCAAGCCCCACGCACCCTGCTCGCCCGTGCCCGACACACCCGTCAAACCCCAGGCACCTAACTCACCTCCACGGGCTCGCGCGCCACAGCACCAGCCTCCACCCGCGATGCAGCCGGCCTAGCGCCGCGACGCAGGCGCCGCGAGCCTGCCTGGGCAGGAACCTCGGACCCCGCGCTCGGTAGAGGGGTGTTGCCGGGCGCGGGATTCGGGTGTGGGTCAGTTTCGGTAGCGGAAGATGATTCGGCCTCGGGTTAGGTCGTAGGGGCTCAGCTCTACCAGGACGCGGTCCTCGGGGAGGATCTTGATGTAGTTCTTCCGGATCTTTCCGCTGATGTGGGCGAGGACCTTGTGGCCGTTGGCGAGCTCGACCCGGAAGTTGGCGTTGCGGAGGCACTCGACGACGGTGCCTTCGACTTCGATGCCGGTTGGTGTTCTGGGCATCGTCAGGCCTTTCCCGGTCGGCTGACCAGTTCGAGGGTGCTCCCCGTACGACGGGCGCCGAGCCCCTCGAACAGCGCCACCGCGGCCGTGTTGGTCTCGTCGACCTCCGCCGTGGCCGCTTCGACACCGGAGCGGTGCAGCCCCTGCAGCACCTGACTCAGCAGCGCCCGCGCGATGCCGTGCCGTTGCTCGGTGGCCAGGACTGCGACCAGCCCGATTCGCGGGCGCCGGGTCATCGTCGCGACCCGTACCAGCCCGACGTACCGATCACGCCGTACCGCGACCGTGTACTTCGACGGGTCCATCGGCCGCGACCCGCCCTGCCAGGGCAGCACCTCCGCAGGCATCGTCTGCCAGCCGACGGCGGCCTCGACCTCGTTACGAATCGCGTGGTCCAGCTCGCGCAGCGGACCCTCGACCACCTCACCGGCGGTCGCGATGACCACTCCTGAAGGCACAGCAGCCGGAGTGAGCCCGACATCGGTCGGTACGACGAACTCGCACTCGCGACGCGAGCTCGTGAACCCGGCCCGTTCCCAACTGGCCGCGAGATCGCGGTCGGTCTCGTCGATCACCGTGTACAGCGGTCCCGATCCGTCGGCCCGCATCGCGGCAGCGAGCCGGTCGAAGACGGCGCCGCGCCAGGTGTCGATGCTGACGAAGGTGCGGCCGTCGAGCCGACGCGAAGCGTGACCGCGGCCGACCACCAGGTCGTTCTCCACCGCGTGCCATTGATTGTCCGCGACGCGCGAGATCGTCACCGTTTGGTCGCCGAGCCCCGGACTGAAAGGCAAAGAGTTCATAGGTGTTTCCTTTCGGGAGTGCCGAACTATCTCGAGGCGCTCCCGGCGACACCTACGTCAATCGCCCGCCCGTGACCACGGGAGAGGGAGCACCCACTGCGCTACAGCGTTCATGGGGTCTCACCTCCAGGCGTGATGTCACGGACCACGGCACGGTACCAACCCGGCCACCGGGCCGGCCAGCCATTTTCTCCGTACGGTCCTCCGCGGGCGTCAGGTGCGGAAGCCGGCGTGGACGTGGTCGTGGTGAGTTCGGTCGGAGAAGTACGTCGCGCCGGCGAGTTGGTAGGGGCCGCCGACGTTGTAGGAGCCGGCGGTCGCGGCTGCCTGCATGAAGGTGGTGATCAGCGAGCGAGGGGTGGCCGGATCGACCACGGCTCGGCCGTTGATTTGCCACGTGTCGAAGGCGCGGCCTTGGGGGTGATCGCTGGGGCGGGTGGTGCCGAAGACGTTCAGGGGGTGGCCGGAGCGGAGCACGCTGATGCCGATTCGGTAGGTCTCCGACAGCGTGAGCATCGCGGTCAGGACGCTGTCGTGGATGTTGCCCGAACGGATGTCGGCCGCCGATGCCGGTGGGAGGATGATGCGGTCGCTGGCGAGCACCTGTCGCGCCGCCGCAGACAGGCTTCGCGCGGCTGATCCAGGTTCTGCTGGATGCAGGGCCGTCACCCGCCAGCTCTGACCCGATCTGCTCAGCCGTACGTCGATCGTCGTACCACCGGTGACCACCTTGCCGCCGGCAAGCGAGTAGACGCGGCAAGGCACCAACACACTCGCGGTATCAGCCAACAGCCCGCCGTATTGGGCGTCGATCACCTCAACCGCCTTGCCCGAGCCGCCCAACTGCTTCTGGACAGCCGCCACAGCAGCCCGCTTGGCCTCCGGCACCAACTCCCCACTCCCAGGCACCCACGGCCGCACGCTGGGCAGTACAGCGCCGGCGGGCGGCGAGCTGGGCACCGTCACACCGGGAGTCGCCGACGTCGAGGGCACAGGCGTCGAAGGTGTGGGCGTCGACGCTGCAGAGGTCGGGCCCGGCGTACCGGCTGACGAGTTGCTGTCGTTCGAGCTGCACGCGGCCAGGACTCCGCCCACGCCTAGTACCAGCAGGCCGCGGCGGGTGAGCTGCGGCCTGCTGGTACTGGACCCGTTACTGGGTGACTCGGTAGACGTCGAAGACGCCCTCTACTGAGCGGACTGCCTTCAGGACGTGACCCAGGTGGGTCGGGTCACCCATCTCGAAGGTGAAGCGGGACTTCGCGATCCGGTCGCGGGTGGTGGTCAGCGCCGCGGACAGGATGTTCACGTGGTAGTCCGAGAGGACTCGCGTGATGTCGGAGAGCAAGCGGGCCCGGTCCAGCGCCTCGACCTGGATCGCGACCAGGAAGACGGACTGGGCGGTCGGCGCCCACTCGACCTCGACGATGCGCTCCGGCTGGGTCTGCAGGTTCTCCACGTTGGCGCAGTCGGCCCGGTGCACCGAGACACCCGCACCCCGCGTCACCCAACCGATGATCTCGTCACCCGGCACCGGCGTACAGCACCGGGCCAGCTTCGAGAGGATGTCGGTCGCGCCCTTGACGATGACGCCGGCGTCGCCGCGCGCCGTCCGCTTGCGGCGCTCTCGCGTGGCGGGCAGCCGCAGGCCCTCGGCGAGATCCTCCGCCGCGCCCTCTTCGCCGCCATACGTCTCGATCAGCCGCCGGACGACGGCCTGCGCGCTCACGTGACTCTCCCCGACCGCGGCGTACAAGCCGGTCACGTCGGGGTAGCGCAGCGAGTTGGCGACCGCGGTCAGCGTCTCGTGCGAAAGCAGGCGCTGCAGCGGCAGGCCCTCCTTGCGCAGTTGCTTGGCGATCGCGTCCTTGCCGTGCTCGATCGCCTCGTCGCGGCGCTCCTTGGAGAACCAGTGCTTGATCTTGTTGCGGGCGCGCGGGCTCTTGACGAACATCAGCCAGTCGCGCGACGGCCCGGCACCCTGCGCCTTCGAGGTGAACACCTCGACAACATCGCCGTTCTCCAGGGTGCTCTCCAACGGCACCAACCGCCCGTTGACCCGGGCTCCGATACATCGGTGCCCGACCTCGGTGTGGATCGCGTAGGCGAAGTCGACTGGTGAGGACCCGGTCGGCAGCGACATCACGTCACCGCGCGGGGTGAAGACGTAGACCTCGGAGTTGTTGATCTCGAACCGCAGCGAGTCGAGGAACTCCGACGGGTCGGACGTCTCCCGCTGCCAGTCGACGAGCTGCCGCACCCAGGGCATGTCGTTCGGCGCGCCGATCTCCGTGGTCGGCGGCGCACCCACCTCGGGCGCCGGTGCGTTCGGGTCTTCCTTGTACTTCCAGTGCGCGGCGATGCCGTACTCCGCGCGCCGGTGCATCGAGAAGGACCGGATCTGCAGCTCCACCGGCTTGCCCTGCGGGCCGATCACGGTGGTGTGCAGCGACTGGTACATGTTGAACTTCGGCATCGCGATGTAGTCCTTGAACCGGCCGGGGACCGGGTTCCATCGTGCGTGAAGGACTCCAAGAGCGGCGTAACAGTCGCGGACCGACTCGACCAGCACCCGGATGCCGACCAGGTCGTAGATGTCGCCGAACTCGCGGCCACGGACGATCATCTTCTGGTAGATCGAGTAGTAGTGCTTCGGCCGGCCGGTGACGGTCGCCTTCACCTTGGCGGCGCGCAGGTCCTCGTGCACCTGGTCGATCACGGAGGCCAAGTACTCATCGCGGGACGGCGCGCGCTCGGCGACCAGCCGGACGATCTCGTCGTACACCTTCGGGTGCAGGGTCGAGAAGGACAGGTCCTCGAGCTCCCACTTGATCGTGTTCATACCCAGCCGGTGGGCCAGCGGGGCGTAGATCTCGAGGGTCTCGCGGGCGATCCGCTCCTGCTTCTCCTGCCGCAGGAAGCCCAGCGTGCGCATGTTGTGCAGCCGGTCGGCGAGCTTGATCACCAGCACCCGGATGTCCTTGGCCATCGCGACGACCATCTTGCGGATCGTCTCGGCCTGCGCGGACTCGCCGTACTTGACCTTGTCCAGCTTGGTGACGCCGTCGACCAGCATCGCGATCTCTTCGCTGAAGTCCTTCGTCAGCTCGGCGATCGTGTAGTCGGTGTCCTCGACGGTGTCGTGCAGCAGCGCCGCACACAGCGTCGGCGCGGTCATCCCGAGCTCGGCCAGGATGGTGGCCACCGCGAGCGGGTGCGTGATGTACGCGTCGCCGCTCTTGCGGAGCTGGCCGGTGTGGTGCTTCTCGGCGGTGCGGTAGGCCCGCTCGATCATCGCCAGGTCGGCCTTGGGGTGGGTCGCCCGGACCACCCGGAAGAGCGGCTCGAGCATCGGCGCCCTGTTCGGGTGCCGGGTGCCGCCGAGGCGGGCCAGCCGGGCACGAACCCGGGCCGGCGCGATCCTGGGCGGTTGCGCCGAAGGAGGCGGCGCGGCGGCTGGAGACGGCGAGGGACTGGCCGCCGGGCGGCTCACCGGAGCGCGCGGAGGCTCGTGCGGCACCACGTCAGGCACCGCTGAAGTCATCGCCGGGTCTTCGCCCACGTTGTTTCCCTCCGCCGACAGACCACCAGTCTAGGGGGAAGGAGCCAACGCGGCCGACCCGGCCTGTGGACAACACGCCGAAAGGATGTAGCCGCTTGACTTCAGACAGTGACGAGCGTGTTCACACGCTCTCCCGCGAGCCGCTCCCGCCAGGGCAGGAAGGATAGCTCGAGCAGTACCGAGGTGGCGGCCACTTCGGCGCCGCAGCGGCGTACCAGGCGCAGGCAGGCCTCGACCGTGCCGCCGGTGGCGAGCACGTCGTCGATCACCAGCACCCGCTCCCCCGGCGCGAAGGCGTCCTGGTGGACCTCGATGGTCGCCTCGCCGTACTCCAGCGCATACGACTCCTCGTACGTCGCCGCCGGCAGCTTGCCCTTCTTGCGGACCGGGACGAATCCCGTGCCCAGGGCGAGCGCGACCGGGGCGGCCAGGATGAAGCCGCGGGCCTCGATCCCGACCACCTTGTCGACCACGACGTTGCCGTCGGCATCCCGGCCGGAGGCGGCCAGCGCCTCCACCACCTGGCTGAAGCCGGCGTGGTCCGCCAGCAGCGGGGTGATGTCCTTGAACACCACCCCCGCCTGCGGGTAGTCGGGGATGTCGCGAATGCCCTCCGAGAGCACTTGTTCCAGCGAACGCATCACTTGCCGCGCTTGGACCGCGGCTTGCGAGTGGGCTGCGGTCGACCGGCCGAGCTGGTCGAACTGACCGGCCGGCTCGACGTCACCGGCGTACTGGCCTTCGGGCGGTCCTGCTTGGCCGGGGAGCTCGTGGTGACAGTCGCACCACCACCACCAGTACCTGCACCAGTGCCGGCCGCGACCGGCACCGCAGTACCGGCCGGAGCTGCCGCCTGGGCGCGCTTGGCGAGCACCCGGCGGCGCAGGGCCTGCATGCCAGGCTCGCGCTCCTTGAACATGGCCAGCAACGCCGGAGCGATGAAGATCGACGAGTACGCACCGACGGCGATACCGACGAACAGCGCCAGCGACAGGTCCTTCAGCGGGCCGGTGCCCAGTACGACGGTGCCGACGACCAGGATCGAGCCGACCGGCATCAGCGCGATCAGCGTGGTGTTGATCGAGCGGACGATGGTCTGGTTGACCGCCAGGTTGGTCGCGTCGCTGTAGGTGTAGCGGTTCGACCCGGTGATGCCGCGGGTGTTCTCCCGCACCTTGTCGAACACCACGACGGTGTCGTAGAGCGAGTAACCGAGAATGGTCAGCACGCCGATCACCGTGGCCGGTGTGACGTCGAAGCCGATCAGGGCGTAGACGCCGACGGTGATGAAGACGTCGTGGACCAGCGCGATGATCGCTGCCATCGACGCCTTGGGCTCTCGGAAGTACGCCCAGATCACGCCGAAGACGAGGACCAGGAAGACGATCAGCGCGAGGATCGCCTTGTTGGCGATCTGCGAACCCCAGGAGGCACCGATCTGCTGGTTGCTCACCTGGTCGGCCGGTACGCCGACCTGCTTGCCGATCGCAGCGCGGACCTTGGCGATATCGTCCTGGGCCAGCGGCTTGGTCTGGACCCGGACCTGCCCGTCGCCGACCGTCGTGACGACCGGGTCGCCGAGGTCCTTCGCGTTGGTCGCCTTCACCGCGTTCGTGACGTCGGTGACCGTGTTGTCGGTGACCTGGACCTTCGCCTGGTACTCGACGCCGCCCTTGAACTCGATGCCCAGGGCCAGCCCCTTGGCCAGCAGCGCGCCGAGCGAGATGACGATCAGGACGATCGAGACCGCGAACCAGATCTTGCGCTTGCCGATGAAGTCGTACGAGATCTCGCCCCGGTGCAACCGGGCGCCAATGGTTCCGAGCTTCGACATCAGACCTCGCCTCCCACGGGCTTGCGCGCGGACTTCGCGGCCGGACGGGCCGACGGTTTCATCTGGCCGGGCAGCCGGTCGACGCCGAGATGCTCGGGGTCTAGACCGGACAGCTTGTGGCCGTGGCCGAAGAAGTCGGTCCGGGCCAGCAGCGTCACGAGCGGCTTGGTGAAGATGAACACGACCAGCAGGTCGATCAGCGTGGTCAGGCCGAGCGTGAACGCGAAGCCCTTCACACTGCCGACCGCCAGGACGTAGAGCACCGCCGCGGCGAGCAGCGAGATCGAGTCGGCCGCGATGATGGTGTGCTTGGCGCGGGCCCAGCCGGTCTCCACCGAGGAGCGCAGGCTCCGGCCCTCGCGGACCTCGTCCCGCAGTCGTTCGAAGTAGATGACGAACGAGTCCGCGGTGATACCGATCGCCACGATCAGACCGGCGATCCCGGACAGCGTCAGGGCGAAGCCCATCGTCTTGCCGAGCAGCACCACGGACGCGTAGGTGAGCGACGCCGCCACCAGCAGCGACATCACGACGACGAGGCCGAGGCCGCGGTAGTACAGGAACGAGAACAAGATGACCAGGCCGAGGCCGATCAGGCCGGCGGTGATTCCGGCCGAGAGCTGGTCGCCACCGAGCTGCGCCGAGATCGACTCGACCGACGAGGTGTCGAACGACACCGGCAGCGCACCGTACTTCAGCACGTTGCCCAGGTCGCGGGCCTCGGCCTCGGTGAACGAACCGGTGATCTGGGCCTGACCACCGGGGATCGGCTGGGTCACGCTCGGGGTGGAGATGGTGACGCCGTCGAGCACGATCGCGAACAGGTTCGACGGGGCCGGGCGCTTGGCGATCGCGGTGGTGGCGTCGAGGAACTTGTCGCCACCCTCGCCGGTGAACTTCAGGTTGACCTGCCAGTTGAAGCCACCCTGCGGGATGCCCGCGGAGGCGTCGGACAGGTCCTGGCCCTTGAGGATCGCCGGACCGAGCAGGTACTTCGTGGTGTAGTCCTCGCTGCACGAGAACAGCGGCTTGGTGGAGTCCTCGGGCGCCGTGGGCTTCTTGTCCTTGTTACAGACGAACGCCGCGAAGGCCGCCGTGGTGGCGGCGTCGGGCTCGTACGTCAGCGGGTCGCCGGTGTTGGCCGGCGGCGTCGACGGCGGCGGCGTGGCCGGCGTGCTCGGCTTCGGCGTCGGGGTCGGGGTCGGGGTCGGCGTGGCGGCACCGAGCACGCTGGACCAGGCCCGGCCGTTCGGCGTGGCCGTGGTCGACGGCTTGATCGTGGTGCTCGGCTTCGGCGTCGTGCTCGGCTTCGGCGTGGTCGTCGGCTTGCCGGTCGGCGTGGCCGACGGCTGCACGGGCGGCAGCGGGGCACCGGACTGCGTGTCGTAGACGACCCGGAAGTACAGGAGCGCGGTCTGGCCGACCTGGCTCACCAGGCTGTCCTGGTTGGCGCCCGGCACGGACACGGTGATGTGGTCCCGGCCGGAGGTGGCGATCTCCGCCTCACCGACACCGGCGCCGTTCACGCGCTGGGAGATGATGTTCTTCGCCTCGGACAGCTGCTCGGCGGTCACCGCAGCGCCGCCGGCGACCGGCTTGGCAGTCAGCGTGATGGTGGTGCCACCGCGCAGGTCCAGGCCGAGCTTGGGCGCCCAGGTCTTGCCGATCGCCATGATCCCGAACAACAGGACCAGGATGACCGCCAGGACGATCAGGTTCCGCCCGGGGCGGGATGTCGTCGTCGTTGCCACGTCAAATTCTTCCTTGCGCTACTGGGCGCGCCCGGGCACCACTTGGGATGCCCGCGCGCCGCACGCCGATAGGACGGGGTGGATCAGTTCTCGGTGTGCGTGGGGGGCAGCTTGGCCTTGTCCTGGACCTTGGCGGCACCGGCGTCCGGCACCTCCACGGAGTCCTTGACCTCGGCCGGCTCCACCGCGGTCTCGTCGGTGGCCTCATCCACCGGCTCGTCCGCAGCGTCCTCGGTCTCCTCGATCTCCTCGGGGATGACCCGGCCGATCGCGGCCTTGACGAACTGCACGAGGACACCGTCGGAGATCTCCAGCGTCACGTACTCGTCGTCGACCTCTTCGACGATGCCGACGACGCCGCTGGTGGTGACCACCTTGGTGCCCGGCTGCAGCGCAGCGACCGTGTCGGCCTGCTTGGCGCGCTGCTTGCGCTGGGTACGACTCATGAACCAGATCATCCCGACGATCAGGATCAGCGGGAGCAGGAGCGTGATGCCCCCACCGCCGGAGGAGGCCATCGGTGCGGCAATCAAAACCATCGGGACTCAAAATCCTTCGTCGAGAGAGTACGGGCACCCGGCACGCTCTGCTCAAGCGCGCAGGTCGCGGCGGGGATGGCCCGGGTACGGGCCACCGGGGAGTCTAACCCTGGGCGGGAACAAGTACCGAATAACAGGGGGTCACGTTTAAGTCACTCGTTACCCGTTCAACGTCACCCACCCGCTGTTCGTGCCCAGGTTTTCGCCTTGGTCGTTCGTCGTCAGTGCTGCGCCGTCACTCGTCGTCGGTGTCGAAGAGGGTGTCCGCGAAGGTCGCGCCCTTCGGAACCGCCAGGCCGAGGTGCCGCCAGGCCGCCGGGGTGGCGACCCGCCCACGCGGCGTCCGGGCCAGGTAGCCCGACCGGACCAGGAACGGTTCGGCCACTTCCTCCACCGTCTCACGCTCCTCGCCGACCGCGACAGCCAGCGTGGACAGTCCCACCGGTCCCCCGCCGAACCGCCGGCAGAGCGCGTCCAGGACGGACCGGTCCAGCCGGTCGAGGCCCATCCGGTCCACCTCGTACAGCTCGAGGGCGGCCTTCGACAGCGCGATCGTGACGATCCCGTCGGCGCGTACCTCCGCGAAGTCGCGGACGCGGCGGAGCAGCCGGTTCGCGATCCGGGGTGTGCCGCGGGACCGGGAGGCGATCTCGGCCGCGGCCTCCTTGGTGATGTCGACCTCCAGCAACGCCGCCGACCGGTTGACGATCTTCTCCAGCTCGGCCGAGTCGTAGAACTCCAGGTGCCCGGTGAAACCGAACCTGTCCCGCAGCGGCCCGGGCAGCAGCCCGGCCCGGGTGGTCGCGCCGACCAGCGTGAACGGCGGGATCTCCAGCGGGATCGCGGTCGCGCCAGGACCCTTGCCGACGATCACGTCGACGCGGAAGTCCTCCATCGCCATGTAGAGCAACTCTTCGGCGGGGCGGGACATCCGGTGGATCTCGTCGAGGAACAGCACTTCGCCCTCGTTGAGACCGGACAGGATCGCCGCCAGATCGCCGGCGTGCTGGATCGCGGGACCGCTCGTGATCCGCAACGGCGCCGAGAGCTCGGCCGCGATGATCATCGCCAGCGTGGTCTTGCCCAGCCCGGGCGGGCCGGACAGCAGCACGTGGTCGGGCGCCCGGTTGCGGCCGCGCGCCGCGTGCAGGACCAGCTCGAGCTGCTCACTGACCCGGCGCTGCCCACCGAACTCGGCCAGGGTGCGCGGCCGCAGCGCGGACTCGATCTTGCGTTCCTCGATGTCCATCGCGTCCGCGGACACCAGTGGCCTGACGTTGTCGTCCATCCGCTAGGCCTTCGAGAGGGCGCGGAGTGCGGCCCTCAGCAGGTCGGGCACCGACGGCTCTGCCTCGCCCGCGGCCAGCGGGGAGACCGCGATGACCGCGTCGTCGGCGTCGCGGGCCGACCAGCCGAGGCCGACCAGACCGGCATGCACCTGGTCGCGCCAGACCTCGGCCGGCTGCAGTGGGCGGCCGGCGACCATCCGCGACGGCGCGCCGATCTTGTCCTTGAGCTCCAGCACGAGCCGTTGCGCCACCTTCTTGCCGACGCCGGGGATCTTCACCAGCATCGCGAGGTCTTCGGAAGCAACCGCTTGCCGGAGCTGATCCGGGCTCAGCACTGCAAGGGCTGCCTGCGCCAGCTTCGGGCCGACGCCCGAGGCGCTCTGCAGTAGCTCGAACAGCTCTTTCTCGTCCGCCTCCGCGAAGCCGTACAAAGTCAGTGAGTCCTCGCGGACCACCATCGAAGTGGCCAGCTTGAACTCCTGCCCGGGCCGCAGCGTCGCCAGCGTGCCGGGGTGGCAGTAGACCTGCAGCCCGACTCCCCCGACCTCGATCACACAGCTGTCCAGCCCGATCGCGGCCACCGGGCCACGCACGAACGCGATCATCGTTTCCCTCCTCGCGCCCCGGCCGGGGCTTTCCCTACCAAGTTCACCGCCGTCATCGTCGGCCCTTCTGGGTCGGTGCGGCTTGGGCAGCCACCGCTGCTCTCAGCCTCGCGACCTGCAGGCGCGACTGTGCCTGGGCGGCGGCCTCGAGGTTCGCACGGGTGCCGGCTGCTTCTTCCAGCCGGTTCGTCACTCCGCCTCGCCAGACGTGGCAGATCGCCAGCGCGAGGGCGTCCGCGGCGTCGGCCGGGGTCGGCCGCTCGGGCAGCTTCAGGATCCGGGTCACCATCGTGGTCACCTGCTCCTTGCCGGCCCGGCCCGAACCGGTGACCGCCGCCTTCACCTCGCTCGGCGTGTGCAGCGCCACCGGCAATCCGCGCCGCGCGGCGACCACCATCGCCACCCCGGCGGCCTGGGCCGTGCCCATCACCGTCCGCACGTTCTGCTGGGCGAAGACCCGCTCCACCGCGACCGCGTCGGGCCGGTGCTCGATGATCCACTCCTCCAGCTCCGCCTCGATCCGGACCAGCCGCTTCGCGACGTCCAGATCGGGCGGCGTCCGGATCACCCCGACGGCGACTAGCGTCGGCGGCCGGCCGGGGGTGCCCTCGACGACACCGAGGCCACACCGGGTCAGTCCCGGGTCGACACCGAGCACGCGCACTGGATCACCTCCGAACGTTTGTTCGACTACCCTAGACGCCGCGCCCGAAGCCCACGAAATCGACACTCCGCAGGCTGTGGACGACCTCAGAAGTAGTCGAGCATGTACGACGTCGCGCCCGCGAAGGCCGTGTCGATCGCCCCGTCGTCGGCGGCCGCGCCACCCGACGCCAGCCCGGCCTTGCGCACCGAGGCGAGCGGCGTACCGGAGTACAGGGCCGTCAGGCCACGGGAACCGAGTCGCAGGGCGTCGCCGGAGGAGGTGGATGGGGTCAGCGCGCCGGAGCCGCCTGAGACGGACAGGTGCCAGCGGCCGGTGTTGGCGGCGAGCTCTGAGTCGTCCAGCTCCAGATCGACCTCCAGTGAAACGCCTGGCCCGAAGCCGCGCGCCGCGATCGCTGCCGGAGCATCGAGCAGCCGCAGCATCCATTGCTGGACCACTCTCTGCTTGTCAGCTTCCTGGTCGACGAGGAGATGAGCAGGGTCGTCAGGAGACAGGTAGGCATCGACGTCCGTCGAGATGGAGGACCCTGAGCCCACTACCGACCAAAGGGCACGCGCAGTGGCCTCGGAGCCGGCCACCAACTCTTCCACTCGCAGCATGTCGCCCTCCCAGCCATAGACGACGAACCCGTCGTCAGCCAGGTAGCAGAAGCTGTTGTCCTCCCCCAGCCACTCGGCCACCTTCGCCTCTGGCCATACCAGCGGTCCGCTGATCCGTGCGGAGCTGTGCAGTTGGTCGGCAAGCTCCAGGAAACGCTTGGCGTCAGCAGAACCGGCGCGGCGGACAGTGACGTCCTTGCCACCCAGCGACCGCAGGTCCGCGGCGGGGAAGGTGCACCGGAAGCGGCCGCCACCGAACTCGTAGCCCAGGTGCCGGTAGATGACAGTGGTCGCCGGGTAGAGGCCCGACAGCGGATAGCCCTGCTCGACTGCTCGGGCGAGCACCCCGCGCATCAGCTTGCTGCCGACACCACGCCCCCTGTACTCCGGAGCGACGACGACACCCGCCACGCCGGCCATCGGCACCTTGCGGCCGCCCCACCACTGCTGGAACGGCCAGTACCGAGCCGAGGCGATCAGCTCGTCGCCATCCACCACCCCGAGCATCCGGCCGTCGTCGATGAACGTCTGCGCGTCGGCAATCCACGCCTCGCGCCGCGCAGGCTCCAGGAGGCCGAAAGACCTCGACCGCACCCGCTCGACATCCTCCAGTTGCTCGGTCCGGACATCCACCAACCGCAAGTCATCAGCCACGCCCAGACCCTACGACGGCGAGGGACCGGAGTACGCAGCCTTCATCTTGCGATGACCCAGTTATTTCTTGTCGGTGACCCAGAGGTTGATGGTGCCCTGTACTACGACCGTGCCGTCGGCGCGAGTGGCCTTGACGTGGACGGGGACGTCGGGGCCGGTCGTCCACGCGGCCGGGTCAGTCTCAGCCGAGCAGGTGAGGTCGGAAGTGGATTTGGCGAGGTAGGCGACCTCCATGCCCTTCGGCAGCCAACGCTTGCCGGTGGGGACGGTCGCTTCGGCGAGGGCGCCCATCGCCGCCTCCAGGCCGTTGCAGACGGCGATGGCGTGCACGGTGCCGATGTGGTTCTGGACCGCGCGGCGCTTGGGTAGTACGAGGGAGGCGAAGTTGGGGCTCACCTGGACGAAGTGTGGGCGGATCGACCGGAAGTACGGCGCCTTCCAGGTGAAGGCCAGCGAGAACAGCCTGGAGCCACCCGGAAATCCGCGGAACTTCTCCCACATACCCAGCACCTGGTTCGCCATGCGGCTTATATTACCCACGAGTAGGGCATTTGGCGCCACTGACGACAAACGTCCGGTGAACCCGCTGTGGGTTCGCCGGACGTTTTGCGCCGTGCAGAGGTCAGACGACCTCGGCCATCACCTCGTCGGAGACGTCGAAGTTGGCGTAGACGTTCTGGACGTCGTCGCTCTCCTCGAGCGCGTCGATCAGGCGGAAGATCTTGCCGGCGCCGTCGGCGTCGAGATCGACCGTCATCGACGGCACGAACGACGCGTCGGCCGACTCGTAGTCGATCCCGGCGGTCTGCAGCGCGGTCCGGACCTTCACCAGGTCGCCGGCTTCGCTGATCACCTCGAAGGACTCGTCGAGGTCGTTGACCTCGTCGGCGCCGGCCTCGAGCACCGCCTCCATCACGTCGTCCTCGGAGTAGGTCTTGCCGTCCTGCTCCTTGTTCACCACGATGACGCCCTTGCGGTGGAACAGGTACGCGACGCTGTTCGGGTCGGCCAGCGAGCCGCCGTTACGCGTCATCGCCGTCCGGACGTCGGCCGCGGCGCGGTTGCGGTTGTCGGTCAGGCACTCGATCAGCATCGCGACGCCGTTCGGCCCGTAGCCCTCGTACGTGATCGACTGCCAGTCCGCGCCACCCGCCTCGGCGCCGGAACCGCGCTTGACCGCGCGGTCGATGTTGTCGTTCGGGACCGACGACTTCTTCGCCTTCTGGACCGCGTCGTACAGGGTCGGGTTGCCCGCGAGGTCACCACCGCCCGTCCGGGCGGCCACCTCGATGTTCTTGATCAGCTTCGCGAAGAGCTTGGCGCGCCTCGAGTCGATGACCGCTTTCTTGTGCTTGGTGGTGGCCCATTTGGAGTGGCCTGACATCGCGAACCCAACCCTTCTACCGCCTGCAACTGACCTAGAGGTCGCGCACCAGATCGGCGAAGTAGCCGTGCAGCCGAGCGTCACCCGTCATCTCCGGGTGGAACGACGTGGCCAGCAGCCGATCGTGGCGAACCGCGACGATCCTACCCGTGGCCGGGCCGGACCGGACTGTCGACAGTACTTCGACGTCGCGCCCGACGCGTTCCACCCACGGTGCCCGGATGAACACGGCATGGTACGGCGCGTCGAACGCGCTGAAGTCGAGATCCGCCTCGAACGAGTCGACCTGCCGCCCGAACGCGTTCCGCCGGACCGTCACGTCCAGCCCGCCGAGCGTCTCCTGGCCCTCGATCCCGCCGGTGATCTCGTTGGCCAGCATGATCATCCCGGCGCAGGTCCCGAAGACCGGCAACCCGTCCGCGATCCGCTTCTGCAACGGCTCGAACAGCTCGAACGTCCGGGCCAGCTTGTCCATCGTGGTCGACTCGCCACCGGGCAGCACCAGCCCGTCGACGGCGGCGAGCTCGGCAGGGCGGCGTACCGGCCGGGCCTCGACGCCGACCGTCTCCAGCATCGCCAGGTGCTCCCGCACGTTGCCCTGCAGCGCGAATACGCCGATCACGGTCACAGCTGAACCCTCCGTTGCCAGTCGATGGTCACTTCGATCCGGCCCTCGTCGAAGGTGGCCGGTAGCTCCCGCTCGCGCAGGAGAGCCAGTACGTCGTCCAGGAGCGACTCCCCTGGCGCGACGTTGGCCGTGTCGGGGTGCCAGACCTTCAGCTCGAGCATGCTGAAGTCGACCGCGTGCCAGACGTCGGTGTCGGTGAAGAACACCAGTCCCTTGGGGTCGGTCGCCGACTCCAGTACTTCACGTGCAGCGTGATGGTCCGAGGTGTAGCGGACTACTACAACGCCCAGAGACTCCAGCTCAGCCAGTACTTCGTCCAGCCGGTCCGGATCGGTCTCCTCGGGCCACCCAGCCGAGTCGCTCGCCAGTGCCGCCACTGCCTCGTCGACCAGCTCCGGCACGAGTACAACCGGGTCGGCCGCCGGTGCGTCTTCCTGCACGGCCTCGGTCAACGCAGCGGTGACCGCCGCGCGGTCGGCGTACCCGGAGCGGACCAGAACGCGAGCGAGACCGCGCAACTCGCGCGCGGTCCGCTCACTCACTACTTCGTCTGCCACCGAGAGCCGGGCCGTTACCAGCCGCGCTCGGCGAGCCGGTGCGGCTGGGGGATCTCGTCGACGTTGATGCCGACCATGGCCTCGCCCAGACCGCGGGAGACCTTGGCGAGCACGTCCGGGTCGTCGTAGAAGGTGGTGGCCTTGACGATCGCCTCGGCGCGCTGGGCCGGGTTGCCGGACTTGAAGATGCCGGAGCCGACGAACACGCCCTCGGCGCCGAGCTGCATCATCATCGCGGCGTCGGCCGGAGTGGCGATGCCACCGGCGGTGAACAGCACGACCGGAAGCTTGCCGGCCAGTGCGACCTCCTTGACCAGCTCGTACGGCGCCTGCAGCTCCTTCGCCGCGACGTACAGCTCGTCCTCGGGCAGGTTCTGCAGGTGGCGGAGCTGCTGGCGGATCTGGCGCATGTGGGTGGTCGCGTTGGACACGTCACCGGTGCCGGCCTCGCCCTTGGAGCGGATCATCGCCGCGCCCTCGGTGATCCGGCGCAGCGCCTCGCCCAGGTTGGTCGCGCCACAGACGAAGGGAACGGTGAAGTTCCACTTGTCGATGTGGTTGGCGTAGTCGGCCGGGGTGAGCACCTCGGACTCGTCGATGTAGTCGACACCGAGGCTCTGCAGCACCTGCGCCTCGACGAAGTGACCGATCCGGGCCTTGGCCATCACCGGGATCGACACGGTGTTGATGATCGAGTCGATCATGTCCGGGTCGCTCATCCGGGAGACGCCGCCCTGGGCGCGGATGTCGGCCGGGACCCGCTCGAGCGCCATCACCGCGACGGCGCCGGCGTCCTCGGCGATCTTGGCCTGCTCGGCGGTGACGACGTCCATGATCACGCCGCCCTTGAGCATCTCGGCCATCCCCCGCTTGACCTTCGCGGTACCGGTCTGCGGGCTGTTCTGGGTCTCGGTCACTGCATCCTCCTGGTCACGGCCTTGCTGCGGCCTTCTTGCTGCCTTTTTGCTGCCCTGGCACACGTCCAGCCTAGGACGACTGGACTGACAACCATCAGTCCACCTCGGATCAACTGGACTGAGACCGGACCGAGCTGTGACTCAGCTCGCTTGGTCGAGCGCGGCGCTCAGGCGGGCGACGACGAGTCGCAGCGTGGCGGGTGGTGCGGTGAACGGAATCCGGATATGCCGCCGGTCGGTGCCGTCCGGCGTGAAGAGATCGCCTGCTCCCAGCAGTAGCCCCTGCCCCCGAGCAGCCTCCAGCACGCGCCTCGCGCGTACTTCGGTGAACTCGAGCCACAGCGTCATCCCACCGGTCGGGGTCGGCCACGCCACTCCGTCCAGGGTCTTCAGCCCAGTCTCGAGAGCGGCCAGGTTGGAGCGGAGTCGCGTCTTGCGCCGGGAGATCACCCGGTCGAGCCGGCCAAGGATCGCCTGCGCCAGTAGGTCGTCCAGTGCGCTGGGTGACGTCACGCTGAGCTGGGCCGACGTGTTGATCCGCCTGCGCAGTTGGCGCCCGGTTCTGACCCAGCCGACGCGCAGACCGCCCCAGACCGTCTTGCTGAGCGACCCGACGCTGACAGTGCGCGGGTAGCGGCTCAGAGGCTCGGCCTGATCGCCACTGGCCAGCCAGAGCGGGCGCATGGTCTCGTCGCTGATCAGGGCCGCGTCGTACCGCCGGGCGATCTCCACTACGGCCGTACGCCGGTCCGCTGGGAGGCTGAGGCCGGTGGGGTTGTGGTTGTCCGCCTGGAGGTAGATCACCTTCGGCTTGTGTCGCCGACAGAGGTGGGCCAGCTGATCCGTGTCCCAGACACCCGCCGGCCAGCCGACCACGTCCAGCCGGTGTCGGCGGAGCAGGTCGAAGGCTGCTGGGTACGTCGGCGACTCGGTGATCGCCACGCCAGGTCCTAGGTCTAGCCCGGCGAGGGCGGCGTTGAGGCCGGCTGCGGCACCTACTGTCAGCGTCAACTGGCCCGGCTCGGTCGGTACGCCCTCCAAGGTGAGGCGCTCCGCGAGCGCAGTACGGAGCTCTAGTGAGCCGCCAGACGGCGGGCCGTCGCCGCCCATGGCCTGCGGGAGGCGCTCTGCCACTATCTGCGCCGCTACCTCGGCCACGTCGTGTGGTGCGGCCGTGGTGGCGAACCGTAGATCCAGGAGTGGCTGGTCGCCCGCGGAGACGGTCGAGGCGGGCGCAATGGGGTCCAGGAGCCTGTCCAGCGGCCTGACGTGAGTACCGGAGCCACGCTTCGTCTCCAGCACGCCGTCGGCCCGCAACTGGTCCAACGCCCGCACAACGGTCACCCGGCTGAGCCCCAGCCGCTCAGCCAGCACCCGCTCCGACGGAAGCCGGGATCCGATCGACAGATCCCCCCGCTCGATCCGCCGCAACACAAGAGCCTCGACCTGCTCGGTCTTGGTCCCATCCACCGGATCCAAATCACTCCCCCGCCACATAAGTCCAGCCTCCCACAATTGGCCTCACTCACCGTGCACTCCCGCACTCCCTGCACCCCCTGCCCCCCCACCCCGGCACTCCCGCGCCCCTTCACCCCGCACTCCCGCCCCGCCCCCATCCACCCCGGCGGGCGAACCCCACCAAGAGGGCTAACCCCGCTTGGTGGGGTTCGCCCATCGTCAGACCAACACGCAACCCACCCAAGAGCGCCCCTCACCCCCGAGGCGAACCCCACCAAGGGGTGCCGCTCCCTGCCAACGGGGCTCCCCACTGCCACGCCAATGTGCGAACCCACCAAAGAAGGCGAACCCACCTCGAGGGCGCCCCCGCTTCCCCGAGCGAACCCCTCGGCGCGAGGCTGCGCCCCATACGAGAGGCGGAACCCGGTACGAGGAGCGGAACCCCAGTACGAGGAGCGGAGCCTGGTACGAGAGGCGGAACCCTCATCGCGGGGTGAACCCCGCGGCGGGGAGCTGACCCCTGGCTGTGGGGTACGCCCGTTGGCAGGGCAGTGGGGAACCCTGTGCAAGGGGGTGGAGCCTGGCATGCGGCTGGGCGACGTTTGAGGGGTCAACCCGGGGGTCAACCCCTCAGACGGTGGGTTGACCAGCCCGATTCCGAAGGGGCAACCCATCGTATGAGGGGTTGACCCCTCAAACGATGGGCGACGGCCAGGGGTAGGAGCGGGGCGAGGCGAGCGGGCGCGAGGCGAGGTGGGGCGAGGTGAGCGGGTGCGAGGTGGGGCGGGCAGAGCCGGGCTGGGCGGTCCGGGCGACGCGAGCGGGCGCGAGGCGAGGTGAGCCCTGCGGGGTGAGGTGAGTGGTGAGCTGGGCCGTGCGGTGAGTGGTGCGGTGTGGGTGGGGGGAATGTCGGTGGGGGGTGTGAGGATCGGGGGTATGGATGAGCGGTGGGCGATTGCGCCGGTGGAGGGTGGTGGGGCGTTGCTTGTTGCCCTGCGTCCTGACGGGCTGCCTGCTGGGGCGGTGGTGCGGGAGCGGGAGTTGGCCGCGGCGGTGGGGGCGCGGCCGGAGGTGACTCGGTGGGTTTGGCGGTCTACGCCGGAGATTTATCCGCGGTTGCTCGCGGCGGGGGTGCGGGTTGAGCGGTGTTATGACGTCGAGGCTGCTGAGTTGCTGCTGCTCGGGCATGAGGGGCGATGGGGTGAGCCGCGGTCGGCGGCGGCTGCGTGGGCGCGGTTGAGTGGCAAGCCGGTACCTCCCGATCCGCCGTTGCGGTCGACGACACCGGGTGAGCAGTCGTCTCTGTTCGAGATCCACGAGGAGCCGATCGCCTTCGAGGTGCTGCTCCAGGTCTACGCCGACCAGCTTCGCCGGCACCGACAAGCCGAGTATCCGGAGCGCATGCGGCTGCTGACCGCCTCGGAGTCGTCCGGGATGCTCGTCGCCGCCGAGATGGATCGTGCCGGGCTGCCCTGGAGCGCGGAGACGCATCGCGCGTTGCTGCACGAGCTGCTCGGCGACCGGTTCGCCGGCAGTGGCGAGCCGCGACGGCTGACCGAGTTGGCCGATCAGATCTCGGAGGCGTTCGGCCGACGGGTCCGGCCGGATCTGCCCGCCGACGTGCTGAAGGCTTTCAAGAACGCCGGGCACCAGGTCAGCACGACGAGGAAGTGGGAGCTCGAGCGGATCGACCACCCGGCCGTCGCGCCGCTGTTGGAGTACAAGACGCTCTACCGGATCTACACGGCCAACGGCTGGACGTGGCTCAACGACTGGGTCCACGACGGGCGGTTCCGGCCGGGCTTCATCCCCGGCGGCACAGTGTCCGGGCGCTGGGTGACGAACGGTGGTGGCGGGCTGCAGATCCCCAAGGTCATCCGCCGCGCGGTGGTCGCCGATCCCGGCTGGCGGCTGGTGGTCGCCGATGCGTCGCAGCTGGAGCCCCGCGTACTGGCCGCGATCTCCCGCGATCCCGGGTTGATGGAGGTCGCCGGCGACTCGGGCGACCTCTACAAAGCCGTTTCGGACAAGGCGTTCTCGGGCGATCGCGGGATGGCGAAGCTCGCCGTACTGGGCTCGATCTACGGGCAGACGTCAGGCGACGGGCTGAAGAATCTGGCCATGCTGCGGAAGCGGTTCCCGAAGGCCGTCGCGTACGTCGACGATGCGGCGCGAGCCGGTGAGGAGGGCCGCTTGGTCCGCACCTGGCTCGGGCGGACCTGTCCGCCATCGGGCTCGCCGATCGACGAGGCGATGCTGGAAGGTCCGTCGGAGGAGCGGCAGACGGATGCACGACACGCTCGGGCACGCGGCCGGTTCACCCGGAACTTCGTTGTCCAAGGGTCAGCTGCCGACTGGGCGCTGTTGATGATGGCGGCGCTCCGACAGTCCATCACCGAGCTCAAGGCCGAGCTGGTCTTCTTCCAGCACGACGAAGTGATCGTGCACTGCCCGGCCGGTGAGGCCGACGAGGTTGCCCTGGCGATCCAGGCCGCGGGCGACCTGGCGGGCCGGATCACCTTCGGCGAGACCCCCACCCGCTTCCCCTTCACGACCGCCATCGTGGAGGTCTATGCCGACGCCAAATAGGGCGGTAGTCCGAGTCGCTCGAAGTCGGTGAACTCGAAGGCGGTCAGCTCGGCGATCAGGCCGTCCTCGATCCGGAAGGCGTCGATGCCGAAAGGCCGGTAGAGACTGTCGCCGGGAACCTTCAGGTAGCCCGCCAGCCCGGGTTGACGGTTCACGCCGATGACCACGAACCGCCAGTCGCCCCGGTTGGTGTCGCCGCCCGGTTCGAGGTTTGCGGCCCAGATCCGCTCGGCGTCCACCCGGCCCGAGAACCAGAACGGGTACGGCGGCATCGTGATCCGGATGTCCTCGTGCATCAGCGCGGCGATCCCGGCCGAGTCGGCCCGGTCCCAGGCAGTCATGTACTTCGCCAGTAACGCCTGCTCGTCCGCTGACGGATCCCCCGTCGGCGCCCACTCCGTACGCCGGGCCGGCAGGTGCTCCCGTAGTACCGGCCGAGCCCGCTGCAGGGCACTGTTGACCGAGGCGACGCTGGAGTCGAGCAGCACATCCGGGAACGGTTGCAGCCAAGGCAGGTCGTCGCGGGCAACGGCCTCGCCGGTCGGCCAGGACGAGGGCTCCAGCTGATGCGGCAGGACGCGCTGCGGGCGGCGTACGTCGTCGATGCAGGCGTTGGTCGCGATCTTGTAGAGCCAGGCGCGGAACGACGACCGGCCCTCACTGTGTTCACCCCTGAAGTCTTCGCGCTTGCGCCAGGCGCGCAGGAAGGTCTCCTGGACCAGGTCCTCGGCGTCGTCGTACGAGCCGAGCATCCGGTAACAGTGCACGCGCAGCTCGTACCGGAACTGCTCCGCCTGCTCCGCGAAGGTCCCCTCGGTCACGGTCATCAGCTGCCGTCCTCGAGTTCGATGGTGCCGGGCATCGGCGCGTGACCGGCCAGCCGGAACCAGGTGACGATCCGGCGCCGCCGCAGCTCGCGGGTCGACACCACGATGTCGTTGTGGAACCGCCTGGCCAACTGGACCCGCCGCGACGCAGTACCGAGCTCTGTCGCCCACGGCTCCAGGTCGGTCGCAGTCGCCCCGATCGCGCGCGTCAACGCCGACTCGGATCGCTCGCGCTCGTCGCTGTTCGCAGTACGGGCTCGGTGGGCTGCATCCAGCAAGAGTAGGGAGGAGGCGGGGTCGAGTACGCCGCTGCCGGCCAGCTCGGCGACCAGGGCGGAGCGGCGGGCGAGTTCCGTCTCCAGGGAGGCGCGGGCGGTGGCGACGCGGTGGTGGAGGCGGTCGATGCGGCCGGCGGTCCAGCTGCTGTAGGCGCCGAGCAGGAGCAGCAGGACTCCTACCACAATCAGCGCTCCGGAGACCGTCACGGGGCCATTCGACCATCAATACCTTCCCCACCCCCACCGCCCCCGGTCGTCGATTACGGAGCCCTGACGGTCCGGGCGGATCGGGTAGTTGCCGGGTCGCGGGATCCTAGGGTCGATCGCATGGCAGAAATCGGTGTGATCGGTGGGTCCGGCTTCTACTCGTTCCTGACCGGGGCGCGACCGGTCGAGGTCGAAACGCCGTTCGGCCCGCCGAGCCAACCGCCCGTGGTCGGGCTCGTCAACGGGCGCGAGGTCGCGTTCATCCCCCGACACGGCGCGGACCATCGCCTGCCGCCCCATCGCGTCAACTACCGCGCCAACCTGTGGGCGCTGCGACACCTCGGCGTACGGCAGGTGCTCGGACCCTGCGCGGTCGGCTCGCTGCGCGCTTCGCTGACGCCGGGGACGATGCTCGTCCCGGACCAGTACGTCGATCGCACTTGGGGACGCGAGCACACCGTCTACGACGGACTCGGCGGCGGCTCCGGCGTGGCCGCGCCGGTCGTGCATGTGTCGGTGGCTGATCCGTACTGCGCTGCCGGGCGGGCAGCCGTCCTTGCCGCGGGCAACGGGTCGGTGGTTGCCGAGGGCACCATGGTGGTGATCAACGGGCCTCGGTTCTCGACCCGGGCGGAGTCTCGCTGGCATGCGGCGCAGGGGTGGTCGGTGGTCGGGATGACGGGTGCTCCGGAGGCGTCGCTGGCTCGCGAGCTCGCGCTTTGCTACACCTCGGTTGCCGTTGTCACCGATCACGATGCCGGTGTCGAGGCCGGCGGAGGCGTGACCCAGGCGGAGGTGTTTGAGGTCTTCGGTCGCAGCATCGAGCGACTGAAGGGACTGCTGACCGAGGTGATCGGGCAACTGCCCAAGCCGGATGAGGATTGCAGTTGCCGGCACGCCCTGGATGGGACCGATGGAGAGGATCTCTGGTGAAGATTCTGCTCACGGGTGGTGCCGGGTTCATCGGACGGCATGTGCACGCGCAGTTGGTCGCGGACGGTCATGAGGTTCGGGTGCTCGACTCGCTGCGTCCGGATGTCCACCAGATCAAGCCGGTCATCGATGGGTTGATCGTCGCCGATATCCGCGATTTCGAAGCGGTCTCCCGGGCGTTGGATGACGTGGATGCGGTGCTCCATCTCGCGGCGAAGGTCGGGCTGGGGGTCGACCTCGACGATATGGACGACTACGTCAGTACCAACAGCCTCGGTACCGCCGTGTTGCTTCGCGCGATGGGTCGTCAGAAGGTGCGGCGGCTGGTCTTTGCCAGCTCGATGGTCGTCTACGGCGAAGGCCACTACGAGTGCAACCGCCACGGCGCCGTCTCCCCCGGGCCGCGTCGCGTCGAGGATCTGGCTCTGGGGCAGTTCGAACCGCCTTGCCCGATCTGCGCTGAGCCACTGCGTCCCGGGTTGGTCAGCGAAGACGCGCGCCTCGATCCCCGCAACACCTACGCCGCCACCAAACTCCACGGCGAACACCTCGCCGCGACCTGGGCTCGGGAAACCGGCGGCCAGGTCACCGCGCTCCGCTTCCACAACGTCTACGGCCCCGGTATGCCCCGCAACACTCCGTATGCCGGAGTGGCCGCCATCTTCCGCTCCATGCTCGAACGTGGCGAGGCCCCGAAGGTCTACGAGGACGGCAACCAACGCCGAGACTTCATCCACGTCACCGACATCGCCACCGCAGTCGCCACCGCCACAGCCACGGCCGCCGCCACAGCGACCGCCGCAGCCGCGCTCACCGCGCCTTCGCCGTTCACTGCCTACAACGTGGGGAGCGGAACGGTCCGCACCATCGGAGACCTCGCGGCTGAGCTGTCGCGTGCGTACGACGGTCCCGCGCCCGTGGTCACCGGCGCCTACCGCCTCGGCGACGTCCGGCACATCACCGCGTCGTCCGAGCGGTTGCGGGACGAGCTCGGCTGGAAGCCCGACTACGACCTACGCTCAGGCCTGGCAGACCTGCTGAAACACAGCTGACCCGGAGCCCCACCAAACACCAACGCTGCCTCTGGCCCAAGAGCACCGTCGGCCCCGGCGTCCACAACGCCGCCAGCGATGGTTGGCATGTGCTGGCGGTCCGGAGCAGTCGACGCACTTGGCGAACAGCGGGGGTTGTCAGGGGGTGGCGGTTACTGGGGGGAGTTCTATTTTGAAGGTGCAGCCGCCGGGGGTGTTGGCTACGGCGATGTTGCCTTCGTGGGATTCGACCACCCCTCGGGCGATGGCCAACCCCAGGCCGCCTCCGCTACTACCGGCACCGGTAGTAGCCGACGCGTTGGTGGGCGTGCGTTGTTCGTCGCCTCGCCAGCCGATGTCGAAGACTCGGTCCAGGTCGTCGTCGGGGATGCCGCCGCAGGCGTCGGTCACGGCCAGGCGGACTCGGCCGTCTTCTTCGCGGTCGACGGTGAGTTTGACCGTGCCGCCTCGTTCGGTGTGGCGGATCGCGTTGCCGACCAGGTTGGTGACGGCGCGCGTCAGTTCGTCCGCGTCGCCATGGACCGCGAGGCGGTCGTCGTCCGCCGGCGTCGACACCGTCAGCGCCACGCCCTCCGATCGAGCGTGCTCACAGCTCTCCCCCACCACGTCCTCGGCCAGCTCCCGCAGGCTGACGGCCGACCGTCGACGCGGTGGCGGCGCGGCCGACAACCGCGACAGCTCGAACAGATCGTCCACCAGCCCGGTCATCCGGTCGACCGTCGTCCGCATCTGCCGCAACGCGCCGGGCACGTCGTCGATGACGCCGTCCTCCAACCCCTCCGAGACCGCCCGCAACCCGGCGAGCGGAGTCCGGAGATCGTGGGACATGAAGGCGACCAACTCTCGCCGGCTTGCTTCCAGCGCTCGCTCGCGGTCATTCGACGCGGCCAGCTTCTTGCGTGTCATCTCCAGCTCGTCAGTGATCGCCGACAGCTCGGCAGGCACGTTGGTACTGCCCGTCACCGGCTCGTACGATGTACCGAGGTGTCGCAGGCGTCGCCCGACGTCACGTGAGCCCGTGCTGACCCAATGCCCGAGCAGCACCGACATCGCCAGGCCCAGCAGCCCGGAGAACGCCAGGGTCCACAGCACGACGAGCGAGTCGTGTGCCGAGATGAACATCGCCTGCACGCTCTGAGTCACCGCGGCCAGAGCCGCCAGCATCGGTACGACGCCCGCCACGATCATCGTGATCCGCAGCGACTTCCGCCGGAACCGCCACAGCACCGCCCCGCCGAGCACCCCGACCACCAGCGTCCAGCCGGCGGTGAGCGCGAGGATCGTGATCTGGTCGCGGTTCATTCGGCCTCACCTGCGAAGCGATAGCCGGTCCGCGGCACGGTCAGTACCAGCTGCGGATCGGACGGATCCACCTCGATCTTCTCGCGCAGCCGCCGCACGTGCACGGTCACCGTCGACGAGTCCCCGAAGTCCCAGCCCCACACCCGCCGCAACAACTCGGCCTTCGTGTACGCCTTGCCCGGATGCGAGACCAGGAACGCCAGCAGGTCGAACTCGCGATGCGTCAACGACAGCTCGCGACCGTCCAGCGTGGCGATCCGGGCCGCCGTGTCCACGGTGATCGGCCCGCCACTCACCTTGGTCGGCGTCAGATCCAGCCCGGCCAGCCGCTCCTCGCGCCGCAGCATCGCCTGCACCCGCAGCGTCAGCTCGCGCGGGCTGAACGGCTTGACCACGTAGTCGTCCGCGCCGAACTCCAGCCCGACCAGGCGATCCTCTTCCTCGCCCCGGGCCGACAGCATGATCACCGCCGCACCGTCGTCGGCGGCACGCATGCGGCGCAGTACCTCCAGGCCGGACAGTCCGGGCAGCATCACGTCCAGTACTACGACCGACGGCTTCCACTGCTGCCACACCTCGACCGCCGTCACGCCGTCGGCGACCACGCGGGCGTCGTACCCGGCCTTGGTCAGGTACGCCGAGACGACATTCGACACGGTCGGGTCGTCGTCCACCACGAGCACACGAGTAGCCACTGGTCGAGCGTAGATCTTCCGTCCGGCCGAAAGCGCGACCATGCGAGCTCCGGAGTGGGACGTAAGCGAGCGGTAGGCGCTTCCGGCCCCGGAAACCGGCCGATTCTCCCTACCGTCGAAGAGTGCCAGCCGAACCCGCAGCCGAAGTCGATCTCATCCTCCCGTGCCTCAACGAGGCCGCCGCGCTGCCGTGGGTGCTCGCCCGGCTGCCAGCCGGCGTACGGGCTGTTGTCGCCGACAACGGTTCCACTGACGGCTCTGCCGAGATCGCTGCCGGTCTGGGCGCTCTAGTGGTGCCCTGTGAGATCCGCGGGTACGGCGCTGCATGTCACGCGGGTCTGGAAGCCAGTACTGCGCCAATGGTCGCCTTCCTCGATGCAGACGCCTCCCTGGATCCCCGGCAGCTCGTACGGGTAACCGCGCCCGTCCTGGCCGGTCAGTTCGACCTCATGCTCGGCAGGCGGCGACCGGTGTCGCGCGATGTGTGGCCGTGGCACCTACGGCTGGCCAATGCCGAGCTATCCAGGCGCATACGCCGCCGTACCGGAGTACAGCTCCGTGATCTGGGGCCGATGCGCGCGGCGAGGCGAGAGGCCTTGCTGGGCTTGGATCTGCGCGACCGTCGCTCCGGCTACCCGCTGGAGACCGTGGTGAAGGCCGCCGACGCGGGCTGGCGAATCGCAGAGGTCGACGTCGACTACCTGCCGCGCTCTGGACGCTCCAAGGTCACCGGTACGCCGCTAGGGGCCGCGCGGGCCGTGCTGGACATGTCAAAGGTGTTGTCGGCATGAGAACGGACACGCTCATCGTCATCGCCAAGGAGCCAGTGCCGGGGCGGGTGAAGACGCGGTTGCAGACCGAGTTCACCCCGGCGGAGGCGGCGGCGCTCGCACGCGCCTCGCTGGCCGACACGCTCGCCGCTGTCCAGTCCACGCCGGTACGCCGCCAGGTACTCGCGCTGGACGGGCAGACCGGCCCGTGGTTGCCCATGGGGTTCCAGGTCCTCCAGCAACGGGGTGATGGCTTGGCAGAGCGACTTGCAGAAGCATTCGAGGACGCGTACGCCGGCGGGCCGATGCTGTTGGTCGGGATGGACACTCCCCAGCTGACGCCAGAGCTCCTGGAGGTCGACTGGGCCGGGCATGACGCAGTACTCGGGCTGACCGAGGACGGCGGCTACTGGTGCCTCGGGTTGCGTCAACCGGACCGGCGAGCGCTGGTCGGCGTACCGATGTCTACTGACCACACCGGCGCCGACCAGCTAGCTCGCCTGCGGTTGCTCGGGTACAAGGTGTTGCTGCTGCCGACACTGCGGGACATGGACACACCGGACGATGCGGCGGCGTTGGCAGCGCTCTTCCCCGCGTTGCGGATGTCGCGGTTGCATCGGCGGTTGCAGCACTCGGCGTCGCCGGGGTTGCTGTTCGAGAAGGCGCTCGCCGGCGCGCGAGTAGTTGCCACCGGCACCGATGGGCAGCGGCTACCGTCGCTCTGCGAGGTGGATCGGTGGCAGGCCCCGGCTGACGAGGTCGACCGGTTGGCGCTGAGCCGGTGCGAAGGTCCGGTGCTCGACATCGGCTGCGGGCCGGGCCGGATCGTGACCGCACTGGCCGAGCGCGGCATCCCCGCGCTAGGCGTCGACATCTCCGCCGAGGCGGTCCTGCTCACCACCAACCGGGGCGCACCAGCCCTCAGACGCCCGGTGCAGGAGCCGCTGCCGGGCGAAGGCCGTTGGGGCAGCGTCATCCTGATGGACGGCAACATCGGCATCGGGGGTGCGCCCGACCTGCTCCTGAGACGCTGCGCTGAGCTGGTCCGCCCCGACGGCATGGTCCTGGTGGAGGTGGATCCCGACGACGACCTCGACGACGACTCCCCGATCGTGCTGCACAGCAACGGCGGCCGCCGCTCCCGACCGTTGCCCTGGGCAAGAGCCGGAACGCGCGCCGTGATCCGCCACGCCCTCGCCGCCGACCTGCTCGCCACCGAAGACTGGCGAGCCGCCAACCGAGCCTTCCTGACCTTCCGCCGCTCCCCCGTCACCACCACCCTCCGCCAAGCGACCTACCGGTGAAGTTGGTGATGGGTGGGGCGGTTGCGGTTGGGGTTTCGGCGGGCGTGATTGCGGCCGAGGCTGCTGGGTGGTGGCCGAATCTCGCTCTACTAGCCGCTTGCGGTGTGGTTGGCGGGGTCGGCTGGGCGGTGACGCGGCGCCCGGCCGGCCGCCACGCGGTGCTGACCGTGGTTGCGATCGCGGCTGTTTGTCAGGTGCCCGGGCTGCTGAGCGCGCCGATCACCAGTACCGACGCCTATCGGTATGTCTGGGACGGGCGGGTGCAACTGTCCGGGAGTTCGCCGTATTCGCACGTCCCGCTCGCTGACGAGTTGGCGCAACTGCGGGACCCAGTGCTGTTCCCCGGGCTCTCACCGACAGATCGGTCCGGGGTGACCGGGCCGCCGCGAGTTCCGCACGATCCTGCCGCGGTCGCCGCGCTGTCAGCAGACGATCCACGCACGAAGATCAACCGCCCGCGAGTCCCGACCATCTACCCGCCCGTCGCCCAGGCGTACTTCGCGGCCGTCGCGCTCCTCACCCCCTGGTCAGCAGGCACCCTCGGACTCCAGGTAGCCGCCGCAGCACTCGCCGTCGCCCTGACCGCACTCCTCGCCCTCGAACTGAAGCGCCGCAACCGCGACCCACGCTGGGCCTTGCTGTGGGGTTGGTCACCGATCGTGGCCCTGGAAGCCGGCAGCGCCGCCCACGTCGACGTACTCGCAGCCCTCATCATCATCGCCGCCGCAGTCCTGGCGACCCGCCGCCGGCCGATCCTCGCCGGCATCCTCCTCGGCGCCGCCGCAGCCACGAAACTCCTCCCTCTCCTCCTGCTCCCAGCCTTCACAGCACTCAAGCAACGAGACCTCCGTACGCCGGTAGTTGCCATCGGCACCTTTATCGCCAGTTACCTCCCGCACCTGCTGGCGGCCGGCACTCTCGTGATCGGCTTCCTCCCCGGCTACCTGACCCAGGAAGGCTTCGACGACGGCAGCTCCCGCTCGGCGATTCTCGCGCTGCTGTTGCCTCCTGAGGCCCGCCAGCTCGCCGCCGGGCTACTCGCCGTGACGCTCGCCGTCCTGGCCCTCCATCGCCACGGCCGCGAGCCGATCGCCGTCACCTGCTGCTGGCTGTACGGCGCCGCGCTGCTGATCACCACGCCGACCTACCCCTGGTACGGGCTGCCCTTGATCGCCCTCGCAGTCCTGGCCGGCCGGTTCGAGTGGCTCGTCGTACCGGTGGCCGCCTACCTCGCCTACGCCAGCTTCGGCCACGACCAGCGCCAGGGCCTGATCTACGCCGCCGCCCTTGTCATCGTTGTCATCACCATCACCCTGCGTCATCAGAGAGCCACACCGGCCCGGTTTGACGAACTGATCGAGGCACGCCAACACTGATCGGCGTGAGTCCTCGTATCGCACTGGCGAACTCTGCTGACCATGCGGAGCTGCACCCGCACGACCTGCCGCTCGCGGCCGCCCTCCAGGCCGCCGGCCTCGAGCCGGTGGCCGAGGTGTGGACCGACCCGTCGGTCGACTGGTCCTCCTACGACGCAGTCCTGCTGCGTGCCGTCTGGGACTACCACCGGCGCTATCTCGAATTCACCGAGTGGCTCGGCCAGCTCGACAAGGCCGGTGTCAAGGTTCTCAACGACGCAGACCTGGTCCGCTGGAACGCCGACAAGCGCTACCTGCTGGAACTGCGCGAGCGGGGCGTCGCGATCGTGCCGTCCCAGGTCGCGGCCGGCGCGTGCCTGCGCGAGGTCGTCGCCGGGCTGGACGGCCAGCAGATCGTCATCAAGCCGACCGTCAGCGCGACCGCGCACCACACGATCCGCGGCACTGCGGGCTCCGCCGACCTCAACCGCGCGATGGACGAGCTGCCCGACGACGTCTACCTCGTGCAGCCCTTCCAGCCGGAGATCCAGAGCGAGGGCGAGTGGTCGCTCATCTTCCTCGGCGGCGAGTTCAGCCACGCGGTCCTGAAGCAACCGGCAGCTGGTGACTACCGGGTGCAGAACGACTTCGGCGGCACTGCCGAGCTGCTCGACCCGCCGGCCATCGTCCTCAACGGCTCAACCGAGGCCCTGGCCGCGGCGAACACCCGCCGCGCGCCCGTCTATGCCCGCGTCGACGGCATCGTCAGCAACGGCCGGTACCTCCTGATGGAGCTCGAACTGATCGAGCCCTACCTGTTCCTCCCGCTGGCCGCCGACTCCGCGACCCGCTTCGCCACCGCGATAGCCGGCCGCCTGAGCTGACAGCACCGCCAGGAAGCCGAGCTGGACGGCCGTGGCGACCACCAGTCGCACGCTCAAGGTGTCGACGTCCGGCCAGGCGGCGATCACCAGCGCGCCGACGATCGCCGCGATGGACGCCAGGCGCCGAGTACCAGTGAGGCGCCGGGCGAACACGATCGCGGCCGCCGTCCAGGCGAGTTGAGCGACCCCGAAGCCGATCTCATGCAGGATGCGGTGCTACAGGCTGCCGGTGAGGATGAAGTTCGTGATCTGAATCCAGCCGGCGTCGCCTAGGGCGAGCAGGCTGATCGGGTGCTTGGCCGGGTCGAAGCTGTCGCGGGTGAAGGCCTGCAAGGCCCAGAGCGTCAGGAAGAGCGGCGCCGCCAGTACTCCGCAGTACGCCGTCCGGTTGATCGTCATGGTCGTTCCTCTCCGCTGGGTGGTGTTCTCAGCAGAGACGTCGGGCCTGTTCGCGGGTACCGGACAGCCGGCTCATAGTGTAGTAATTAAGTCGACTAGCTCTCATATTCTAAGACGCGACGCGGACCACCCGTGAAGGCACTTAGCGTTTACACCATGAGGCCGACCCTGACAGTGATCGCAGACCCCGCGGACCGCTGGATGACCAAGGCAGCCTGCGTCGGACAAGCATCCTTGTACGACGAGACTGCAACGCCCTGGGAACAGCGCAAGGCGCGCGAGCTCTGCCTGTCCAGCTGCCCAGTGCTCACCGAGTGCCAAGCGTGGGCTCGCCGCGAGAAGTTCACCGGTACCGCGGCCGGCCAACGCCTCCTCTACGGCCGCCGCCGCGGCCACCCGGAGTCAGCCGCGAGCTGAGCGCGTTCCGGTCAGGAGGGTGACGTCGATCCGTTCGTCGAACGGCGCGTGCCCCTCCAAGGCCCGGCCGACCTGCTTGGCGAAGTACGAGCGTTGGTCGAGGGGCGGGAGGAGGTTGACCGGGAGGGCGGAGTAGACGCCGCCGATGATGTGGTCGAGGTCGAGTACGTCGGTGTAGTGGAACTGGCGCTGGTTCACGGTGAAGCCGGCGGCGGACAGGCTTTCGGCGTACCGGGTGCGGCTGTCCGGGTCTGTGCCGCAGGTCGCGGTGACCTCGGAGTCCAGCCACAGCTCCAGGTGGCGTCGCAGTGCTCGGGACCAGTCGCTGTCCTGCAGCCAGAGCGGCGTCCCGTTCGTCACGACGGCGACGCCGCCACCCGCGCGGAGCAGTGGGTGGAGCGCGTGGAACAAGGTGTCGTGATCCATCCAGTGCAGTGCCTGGCCGATCGTGACGGCGCCGAGGCACTCCTTGCCGAGCAGCGCGCCGAGCACGGACACATCCGCGTCGGAGCCGACCATCCAGCTCAGGTTGCTCCGGTCGGCCGCCACCCGGCGGGCCTCGGCGAGCATGTCGGGCTCCGGATCCATCCCGATGACGGCGCGGACCCGCTCCGCGAGCGGTAGTGCGAGCTGTCCGGTGCCGCAGCCGAGATCGACGACCACGTCGTCCCGGGTCAGCTCGAAGGCACTCACCAGGCCATCGATCACCTCAGCCGGATACCCGCGCCGATAGCGCTGGTAGAAGCCGGCCACCTCACCTCCGAACCCCATGTCCACGCCTCCACTCTGTCGTACCTGGTGAGACGAACGCGATCGCCGTCAGGTTTCTCACAACCGTTAATGTCTGAGGTATGCCGAGCATCGAGGACGTTCGCAGCGCCGCCGCCGGACTGTACGGGCGGATCCACCGGACCCCGATGGTCGAGTCGTCGGCCCTCGACGAGCTCTTCGGCGGGCGGCTCACGCTGAAGGCCGAGCTGTTCCAGAAGACCGGGAGCTTCAAGGTCCGCGGGCTGCTCAACAAAACGCTCAAGCTGTCTCCCGAGGAACGCGAGCGCGGCGTCATCACCGTCTCGGCCGGCAATGCGGCCGGCGCCCTCGCCTGGGCTGCTCGCGACGCCGGCGTACCGGCGACCGTGGTGATGGCGAAGACCGCAGTACCGGCCAAGATCGCGGCTGCTCGTGCGTACGGGGCTCAGGTGGAGCTGGTCGAGGGCGATCTGATCGGCGCCTACGAGTCGATCCGGGACGAGCGCAAGCTGACCGGGGTGCATCCGTTCGACGACCTCGACGTGATCACCGGGCACGGCAGCCTCGGGCTGGAACTGCTCGAAGACCGGCCGGAGATCGAGACCGTGCTCGTACCCGTCGGCGGTGGCGGGCTCATCTCCGGTGTCGCGCTGGCGGTCAAGCTGCTCAAGCCCGGGATCCGCGTGATCGGCATCGAGCCCGAGAACGCCGACGTCGTCAGCCGCAGCCTCGCGGCAGGCTCACCGCAGAAGCTGCCGACGGCCAAGAGCGTCGCCGACGGCCTCGCCGCCCCGATCTGCGGCACGCACAACTACGCGATCATCACCCAGTACGTCGACCAGGTGGTGCGGGTGAGCGAGGAAGCCATCATCGAGGCGACCAAGCTCGTCATGTCCCGCACCAAGCTCGCGCTGGAGCCGGCCGCGGCCGCGCCGTTCGCCGCCCTGCTCGAGAAGAAGCTCGAGCTGGGCGACGGCCTGACCGCCAGCGTGGTCAGCGGCGGCAACCTGGACGTCGCAAAGCTGGCCCTCTAGGCGTGAGCAGGATCCAGCTGCCGCGGTGGCAGGTCCGGGACGACGCCGTCACCCGGGTCGTTGACCAGGTCGCCTTGACGAACCGGATCCTTCTCCGGGAGCAGGATGTCGCGGGCGACGACCAGCATCAGCCACAGCGTGCCGGCCATCCGTAGGACGACGGACAGCCAGTAGATCTTGTCCGGCTGATCCGGCGACCCCGGCGCCAGGAACTGGGCCAGATGCAGCCAGACCATCATCCAGTAGAACGTCTCGCACGCCTGCCAGATCAGCCAGTCCCGCAGCTTCGGGCGAGCCAGCGCGACCAGCGGCAGCAGCCAGAGCACGTACTGCGGTGAGTACACCTTGTTGACCAGCAGGAACGCGGCGACCACCAGGAACGCCAGTTGCGCGAACCGCGGCGGCCGCGGTGCCATCAGCCCGAGGATCGCGATCGACAGGCACAGGCCGGCGAAGATCACGATGTTGAGCTGGTTGACGTCGGCGACCTCGTGTTTGGCCAGCTTCAGGACGTACCAGATCGAGCCGTAGTCGCTCTCGCGTTCGTCGTTGAAGACCCAGAACGACAGCCACTCGTTCTTGGCCAGCAGATAGATGGGCGCGTTCACCAGCCCCCAGCTGAACGCCGTGGCCACGGCGGCGAGGAACCAGTGCCACAGCTTCCGGCCGCGCAGGCAGACGATCAGCAGCGGCCCGAGCAGCAGGAACGGGTAGAACTTCGCCGCCGTCCCCAGCCCGAGCAGGATGCCGAACCAGATCGGTTTCCCTCGCGACCAGGCCCACATCGCGCCCGCTGTCAGTACCACCGCGAACAGGTCCCAGTTGATCGTGGAGGTGAAGGCGAGCACCGGCGCGGCGGCGACGTACAGGGCGACCATCGGCTGCCCACGGGCCCCGCCGGGGCGTTTGGCGACGCCGCGCGCGGTCGCCACGGTCAGGCCGACCAGCAGCAGCGCGCAGAGGAAGAGCATCGCGACGTTGACGACGAAGAAGACGCCGGCCGTGTCGCGTTTCTGCTCGGCGGTCAGGTCCTTCTTCGGGTCACCGGTGAACACCCAGGTGACCCTGGCCGCGACCTCCATGAAGCCGCCGGTCAGCACCGGGTACTCCAGGACCGGGTAGTTACCGGTGTCCAGGAAGGGCCGATTGCCCTCGGCGAAGCCGCGCTCCTGGTAGAGGTAGCCGATGTCGGAGTAGCACAGCGCCTTGAACGGCCGCCAGCTCTGCCGGTCCCAGCCGGCGTCCATACAGGGCGCCTTCTGCAATACGCCGAGCGCGAAGGTGATCGTGCACACCGCGAGCGCGATCCGCAGCGGCGTCCACCAGGACGAGCTGAGCCGGGCGAACCTGCCGGCGGGACCGCCGAGGCCCACAGTCAGGCGCGCGACGGCCGGTTCGACCTCGGGCGGCCGAGGCTGCGAGTCCGGCCGAGGCTGCGAGTCCTGGGCACGTGGTGGCGTCACGGTGGCCATCGTCTCCTATCCGCTCGACCGCCTGGCAGGCGGCGCCCGCCAGGTTACCCAGGTTGTCCACCCCTATGCGTCATTACGGTCGGCCGCGCGTCCCTCCAGCCCGGTCAGAAGTGCTGCGGCCCGGGCTGGGTCCTCCCACCAGAAGAAGTGGCCGGCGCCTTCGAACAGCTCCAGCCGGGCGTCCGGGATCAGCCCGGCCAGGCGGCGCCCGTTCACCACCGGGATGCCGGCGTCCGCAGTACCGTGCAGGACCATGGTGGGTGTCGTGATCGCGCCGAGCCGGTCACCCGTGTCGTGGGCGAGCGCGGCCTGCCACTGCAGCTGGATCACCGGTACCGGAATCTTCACCGAGAGCGCACGGTTCTGGTACTCCTCGAACAGCCCCGGTGTCTCGGCAGCGAACCGCCGGGAGAAGTTGGCCTCGAAACTCGTCTTGGTCGCGTGGTCGGGGTCCCGGGTCGCGCACGCCTCGACCATCCGGCGCGACGTCTCCGACATCACCCCCTCCGGCCCGCCCGCCCAGGTGCACCCGATCGCGAGCGCGCGGACGAGCTCCGGGTGGCGCAGGACGAGTTCCTGCGCCACCATCCCGCCCAGCGAGATCCCGAACACCAGCGCGTCGCTCCACCCCAGCGACTCGATCACCGCGGCCGCGTCGTCGGCCAGATCGGCCGTGCTGAACGCCTCGTCCGCCCGGTCGCCGCGCCCGACCCCCCGATGGTCGTACGCGACGATGTCGAAGTCCGGCTCCAGCAGCGACAACAGCTCCTCACCCCACATCGCGTGATGGGCGCCCATCCCGTGGATCAGCAACAACGGCGCACCCCGCCCGCGCCGTACATGATCCAGCCGGCGACCACCGGCTCCTGTCAGATAGTCGAGCATCGTCCCGCCGTCCGTCCGGGTTCGGAATCAGTCAGAACTGTGGCCGGACGGCCTTGCAGCCGGCTTGCAGTCAGTCGCCGAGGAACAGCGCGACCATCTCGCTCCAGGACAGCTCGACACCCGCGGGCACGGCGATGCCCTCGAAGGCATCCTCGACCCATGGCTCCGCCGGGTTGACCAGTCCACGGGTCCGCAGGCCGAGAAGCTCAGCATGCGTCCGTACTGCGGCCAGCAGCCGCGCGGCATCCTCCGGCGACCGGCCGACGCGCATCATCGCCAGCGCGCCGATCCGCAGTACGTTCAACGCGTAGGGATAGTCCTCGTGCTCGAGGAACTTCGCGAGCGAGACGCGGACCCGCTCCATCGCGCGCTCCGGGGATACCGCCCGGGGATGGAGCAGGAACGTCTCGGCGACCGCGAGATTGGCC
Source organism: Streptomyces sp. SID13031 (assembly GCF_010548305.1). Lineage (GTDB taxonomy): Bacteria > Actinomycetota > Actinomycetes > Propionibacteriales > Kribbellaceae > Kribbella. The sequence goes on along the minus strand of NZ_JAAGLV010000001.1, from coordinate 270,161 downwards.
CAGGCACGCATGAAGCCGCGCCCCGTCTGCTCGATGAGGTCCGCCTGCACCAGGATGGCTTCCTCGTCCCCCGCCTGATGGGCTGCCTTCAGCAGGGCGACGCCGTACACGGAGCGGGCGGAGGACACCAACCCGGTCAGGCCGTGGTCGGTGCTGATCGTCTCCACCCGGCCGGCGATGTCGGCGGTCAGTTCGGTCCGGCCGCCGACCGCGCAGCCGACCGCGAGGAAGAGGCACAGCTCCGCGTAGTCGCGCGGCGATTCGGTCGACGCCGCCGGGAGCAACTCGACCACCGTGTCGACCAGTTCGTCCACTCCGCGCAGATCGCCGGAGAAGTAGGTGAGCGCGGTCAGCGAGTTGAGCGCCCGCCCGCGGTCGATCGCGGGCCCGTCCGGCGCGGCGTCCAGCGCGGCGCGGAGCATCCGGATCGCCTCGCCGTGATGCACGCTGCGGTAGAGGTAGACACCCAGGCCGACGGCGGTGGTCAGGGCTGCGGCAGGATCGCGGGCGAGGTCATGAGCAAAACCTGCCCGGACGTTCGGCAGCTCCCGATTCATCCTCCGGATGAACCAGCCACCCCGGTGCTCGCGGATCGCCACGGCGCAGTGCTCGGTGAGCAGGTGCACCCAGCGAGCCTGCAGCTTGAGTGTCCCGTCCGGATCCGGATCGATCTTGCGGCAGTACGCGCGGATGCTCTCGAGCAGGAGGTATCTGGTCGGCTCGGCCGTCGTATCGGCGACCACGACCGACCGGGTCACCAACGCCGACAGCGACTCCAGTACTTCGACCGCGGTACCGCGAACCCCCAGGCTCTCCGCCGCCTCGAGCGTGAAGCCGCCCTCGAACGCCCACAACCTGAGCAGCAGCCCGCGATCCGCGGGATCCAGCAGATCGACGCTCCAGCCGATCGCCGCCGCCAGCGTCTCGTGTCTGGCCACCGAGCCCCGTGGCACCGCCCCGAGCAGCGCGAAGCGATCGTCGAGCCGGTCGGCGATCTCGCCCAGGCCGAGCACTCGCGCCCGCGCCGCCGCCAGCTCGATGGCCAGCGGAAGGCCGTCCAGCGCGGCCGCGACCCGGCGGGCGTCCATCAGCTCGGTGGCCGATGGCAACCAGCCGGGGCGGACCGCTTGAACGCGATCGACCAGCAGTCCTACGGCGGCATCGCCATCGGTTGCCCAAGGCAATGGATCGACCGGCAGGGTGAGCTCGCCTTCGACTCCCAGCGGCTCACGGCTCGTCGCGAGAATTCTCAGCCGCGGGCATCCTTGGATCAGGCTGGCCACCAAGCTGCCTGCCGCGGCCACGAGGTGCTCGCAGTTGTCCAGCACCAACAGAGCCGGGCGGGTCCCGATCGTGCGGATCAGCAGCGCGGTCGGGTCGCCGTCCCTGGCCACCAGGCCGACCGCATCGGCCACAGCTGTCGGTACGGCCGCCGGATCCGACACGTCCGCCAGCTTCGCGAACCAGAGCTCGTCCGTCGGCGGCAAGGTCGAGACGTACTCGACGGTCAGTCGCGTCTTGCCCACTCCGCCCGGCCCGATCAGCGTCACCAGCCTCTGACGGGTCAATCGGTCGGCGAGCTGGGCGAGGTCGGCGGCGCGTCCGACGAAGGAGGTCAGCGGACGTGGTACCGGGGTCATAGGCGTGGCCAGCGTTGCGAGCCGCAGCCGTGGGTCTTGGGCGAGGACCTGTTGTTCGAGCATCTGCAGCTCGGGTCCGGGGTCGACGCCGAGTTGGTCGGCGAGCAGATCGCGGACCTTGCGCAGGGTCGCGAGCGCGTCTCCTTGCCGGTTGCAACGGTAGAGACCGAGCACCAGCAAGGCCCAGCGCCGCTCGCGCAATGGCTGCTCTCTCACCAACTGCTCCAGCTGCGCCACGGCGCCAGCGGCATCTCCATCGTCCAGCCGGGCCGAGACGAGTTCCTCGGCGGCGACCTCGTGGAGTTCTTGCAGCCGACTGCGATCCGCGTGGGCGAGCTCGTCGGGCAGCTCGGCATAGGGCTCGCCACGCCATAAGGCGAGCGCCTCTGTGAGTTGCCTCCGCGCGACGTCCGGCCTGGCGGCTCTGGCCGACTCGATCAGCTCGGCGAACCGCAGTACGTCCAGCTCGTCGACGGTCAGGCGGTAGCCGGTCGCAGTACGGTCCAGACGATCCCTGTACTCCGCGCCGAGGGCCGAGCGCAGCCTGGAGACGTACGCCTGCATCGCCGCCGACGGTTTGGGCGGCGGGGTGTCGTCCCACATGGCTGCGGCCAGCCGATCGTTGGACACGGCAGAGCCGCCGGCAGCCGCCAACGCAGCCACCAGCCGACGCGGCAACGCGCCCCCGACATCGATCTGAACCCCGTCAACAACCAGTTCGATCGGCCCCAGAACCCGGCACTCGAGCACCGGCCGAGCATACGCCGAGACGGCCGACCGACGCCGTGCATTAACGCCAGCGGCCGCTGCGCACGGGCACCCGGCGACGCTGGGTGAGGCGGTCTTCCAAGGCGCACAGGGACGGACCGGGATCGAGGCCGACTCCATCGGCCAGCAGGCCGCGGACGCGATGCAGCTCGGCGATTGCCCTTTCGGGCCGTCCTGCTTGGCAGAGCCCGAGGACGAGGAGTTCCCACCGGCGTTCGCGATAAGGGCTCTCGGCAACGGCTAGTTGCAGCGCCGGTATAGCTCGCCTGACATCACCCAGAGCAAGTCGCGCCGCCTGCAACTCCTCCACGGCCACTTGCCGCAGTTCCTCCAACCGCGCCCGCGCCCCGACGACCAACGGCGAGTCACCGAGATCCGACCACGGCGTACCGCGCCAAAGCGCCAACGCCGACTCCAGACTCGCCGCAGCCCCGGCCGCATCGCTCCCCCGCAATTGCTGCAACCCGCGAGTCACCCCGGCCACGAACTGCCCCTGATCCGTCTGGTCAACCGGCACCGCGAGCACATACCCAGCCGGCGTCCGCCGCAACAAGTCACCGATAGCAGTACTCCGCAACCGCCAAACCATCCCCCGCAACGCCCGTACCACGGCCGCCGGTGGCTCATCCCGCCAGACGTACTCGGCCAGCAACCAATCGGACATCGCAAACCCGTCCGCCGTGGCCAACCCAGCCACCAACCGCCGCGACAAACTCCCACTCAACGGGACCCCGACCCCGTCGACCTCGAACTCCAGCTCCCCCAACACCCGACAAACCACCCCGGTCACCATGCCGCCACAATCCGCCCTGCACCTTGCAGCAACCTTGCACCCGACCCACACCCACCCTTCAGACTGCGCCGAAGCGTTCGGTGTGGATGCGGCGGAGTGGGATGCCGCGGGCGGCGAGATCGTGGCTGACGGCATGGACCATCGGGGCCGGGCCGCAGAGGAAGTAGTTGAGGCGACCGGGGTTGCGCGGCAGGTAGCGGGCGAGCAGGTCGCCGCTGATCCGGCCCGTCTCGCCGATCCAGTCCGGCCCCGGCTTGCTGATCACCTCGACGACCTTGAGGTTGAGGCGGTTGCGGACCTCTTCGATCTCGGGCCGGAGCATCAACTCCTCCACCGTCCGGGCCGCGACGATCAGCCAGTGCCGGCGACAGTCGCGGCGATCGGCCAGCGTTCGCAGCATGCTCAGCATCGGGGTGATGCCGACCCCGGCCGCGATCATGATGAACCCCGACGCGCCGTTGTGCCCCTCGATCGTGAACCCGCCGTACGGGCCGTCCAGGAAAACCCTGCGTCCCGGCCGTAGCGCACTCAGCAATTCGGTGAAATCGCCGAGTGCCTTGATCGTGAACTGCTTGAGGTGCGGGCGGACCGCCGTCGAGGTAATGCTGAACGGATGCTCCTCGAAGACGAAGGCCGTCGAGCCGAATTTGAGCCAGGCGAACTGTCCGGCGTTGAACGGCACGCCGTGGTGCCGGTCCGCCCGGATCGTCAGGGTGACTCCGTCGCCGGGCTCACGCCGAACCTCTTCGAGCAGGTACGACCGCCGGCGGGCGCGGAGCGGCAACCACAGCCAGCGGCGTACCGTCAGCGCCGCCACCAGCAGCCCGGTACCGAAGAACCAGGCGGCCAGCAGTGGCTTCGAGATCAGGTGCCGCAGCCACCAGACGTGCAACCAGGCAGTCAGCAACACGATCCACGCCAGCGCGTTGTGGACCAGTCGCCATCCTTCGTACCGCGGCTGGCGGCGGGACCTGGTGATCGCCAGGCCGACCATCAGGAACAGCGCCACCGTCGAACAGGTCGCCGCTCGCGCGGCCCAGGTCGTGTGCGCCAGGTCGAAGATGGCAAAGCCGCGCGGGTCTTCCATCAGCACCGCGACCAGATGCAACCACACCAGGACCACCGCGGCCTTGGCGATGGACCGATGGATCCTGAGGATCGTCTCGATCCCGAACGCGGCGATCAGCGGTGACACCCTGGCCGGCAGGATCACCGCGACCACCAGGGCCGAGAAGGCGACCAGGCCGAGGCTCATCGCGACCGCCTCGCCGAGGTTCAGCTCCTGGGGGCCGAGCGACAGCCAGGTGAGAGCGAGCGGCACCAGTAAGGCCTCGAGATAGAGCAGGAACCAGCCGATCCGCGCGGCTGTTCCGTGCACGTGCGTGGTGACAGCTCTTCGATGGATCATCTCTGGTTCCCATCGCATCCGTCGGGGCGTGATTGGGAAGTTACGCCCAGCGACAGACGCGCGAAAACCGCATTCAGCGAGCCTTGCAATAACTTTACACTTTAATTTCTTATGACTCTCCGATCGGAGAGTCTCCCATCGGAGAATCTCTATTCGGAGAATTCACCCCGGTAATCACCAAGCCATTACCACGGTGCCGGCAAATGTAATTTTGCCGCGTAGTACGAGGCGCGTGGTCAGCCGACGCCGTGGCGGAGGAGGAACTCTGTCTCCGGGTCCCGGCCGAAGGTGGGATCGGCGGGGGCGTCGGGGTTGTGGGTGGCGATGGTGTCTTCGAGCTTCACCGCCGGCGGGAGGTGCTTGAACTTGTCAGCGTCGGATTCTTCCGGGGCGCCGGGCGTCTCGTCGGTCATCTCGTGCTCCTTGGGAAGGAATCCGCTGATACTCCTGTGTGCAGATAGACGTACGGGCGGACAAAATTGTTCCGCTGGAGCGTCAACTCAGGCGGGGCAGTTTGGCGTGGCGGTTGACGTCTTTGTAGATGAGGTAGCGGAACCGGCCCGGGCCGCCCGCGTAGCAGGCCTGCGGGCAGAAGGCGCGGAGCCAGAGGAAGTCGCCCTCCTGGACCTCGACCCAGTCCTTGTTGAGCAGGTAGACCGCCTTGCCTTCGAGGATGTAGATGCCGTGCTCCATCACGTGCGTCTCCGGGAACGGGATCACTCCGCCCGGCTCGAAAGTCACGATATTGACGTGGAAGTCGTAGCGGACGTCGAGCGGGTCGACGAAGCGTTGGGTGCGCCAGCGGCCTTCGGTGCCGGGCATTTCGATGCCCTCGACATCGGTCTCGTTCGTGACGAACGGCGCCGGTACGTCGATTCCGTCGACCGGCTCGTAGGCCTTGCGGACGAAGTGGAAGGTGGCGACCTGGTCGCTGGTGTTGCGCAGGGTCCAGTCCGAGCTCGGCGGCAGGAACGCATAGCCGCCAGGTGCCAGCTCGTGCTTCTCGCCGCCGACCGTCAGTACCAAGTTGCCGGAGACTACGAACAACACAGCCTCGGCCCCCGGATCCGTCTCGGGCTTGTCGCTGCCACCGCCCGGACCGACCTCGACGATGTACTGCGAGAACGTCTCGGCGAATCCCGACAGCGGCCGCGCGATCACCCAGAGCCGGGTGTTCTCCCAGAACGGCAGCTGGCTGGTGACGATGTCCCGCATCGTGCCGCGGGGCAGTACGGCGTACGCCTCGGTGAAGACCGCCCGGTCGGTGGTCAGCTCGGTCTGCGCGGGCAGCCCGCCCTTTGGGGCGTAGTAGTTCATGCGTCGTCTCCTCGGGTCAGCAACCGGCCTTGGGGCTCGGCGACGATGTCGATGGGCAAGCCACGCAACCAGGTGCTGCGAACCACGCCGGCGAGCGCGCGTCCGGCGTACGGCGTGACAGCGTTCTTGTGGTGCAGCGCGTTGACGTCTACGACGAACTCCTCGTCGGGCGCGAAGACGCAGAAGTCGGCGTCGTACCCGGCCTCGAGCCGGCCCTTGCGCGGCAGACCCGCCTGCGCTGCCGGGGCTTGGCACATCCAGCGGGCGACGTCGGTCAGCGTGAAGCCACGCTCGCGCGCTCCCGTCCAGACTGCGGGCAGACCGACCTGGAGCGACGCGATGCCACCCCAGGCCGCGCCGAAATCACCGGTGTCCAGTCGCTTGAGGTCGATCGTCGACGGCGAGTGATCGGACACGACCAGGTCGATCACCCCGGCCCGCAAACCGTCCCAGAGCAGCGAACGGTTGGCGGACTCACGGATCGGCGGGCAGCACTTGTACTGCGTCGCGCCGTCGGGAATCTCCTCGCTGGCGAAGGTCAGGTAATGCGGACAGGTCTCCGCGGTGATCCGCACACCGGCCGCCCGGGCGTCGGCCAGCATCGGGAGGACGGCCGCGCTGGACACGTGCAGGATGTGCACCCGGCAACCGGTCCGCTGCGCCAACTCGATGACCTGAGCGACCGCGGCGTTCTCTGCCTCGGGCGGGCGGGAGTGCAAAAAGCGCTGATAGCTCGCACCGTCCGGCGCGGGGGCGTCGTCGATGTGGTGAGCGTCCTCGGCATGCACGATCAGCAGCCCGTCGAAGGAGCTGATCTCGCGCATCGCCCGCTCGACCTCAGCTTGGTCCAGCGGCGGGAACTCGTCGACACCCGAGTGCAGCAGGAAGCACTTGAACCCGAACACGCCGGCGTCATGCAACGGCCGCAACTGCTCGGCGTTGCCAGGGATCGCGCCGCCCCAGAAGCCGACGTCGACGTACGCCTGGCTCTGGGCTGTCTTTCTTTTGAGGTCCAGCGCCGGTACGTCGCAGGTCGGCGGGATGCTGTTGAGCGGCATGTCGATGATCGTGGTGACGCCACCCGCCGCGGCCGCCCGGGTCGCACTGGTGAAGCCCTCCCAGTCGGTGCGTCCGGGATCGTTGACGTGCACGTGGGAGTCGACGAGGCCTGGCATCAGTACTTCGTCGTCGGCCAGTTCGAGCTCTTCACGGGCGGTGTCCCCAGGCGCGACGGCGACGAACCGACCGTCCTTGACGCCGATCACCCCCGGCACGACACCCGCGGTACTGACCACCCGGCGGGCCCGGATGACGAGATCCAGCATGGTCATGCGGTCCCCCTCTCGATTGAACTCATCGTAGGTCGAGCGCGATCCGCTCACCGAGCTGACGCAGCAACGGCACGGGATCGGCGATACACCGCCGTACGTCCGGCTCGAGGTCGGTGAGCGCATACGCCTTGGCTATCCCAGCCTGAAGCAGCTGATCAGCCCCCAGCGTGTTGACCCCACAAACAGCCACCACCGGTACTCCGGCCGCCCGCGCCGCCCCGGCGACCCCAGCCACCGCCTTACCGCGCAGAGTCTGCTCATCAAGCTTCCCCTCGCCGGTGATCACGAGGTCGGCACCAGCGAGCCGCTCCTGAAACCCGACGAGATCCAGCAGGAGCTCGATCCCCGGCCGCAACACCCCGCCAAGCACCGCAACCGCCGCAAACCCCACTCCCCCAGCCGCCCCCGCGCCGGGCACCTCACGGAGGTCACCAGCAACTGTGCCCGCCACCAGATCGGCCCAATGGGTCAGGGCCGTGTCGAGTTCTTCGACGTCGGAGGAGTTGGCGCCTTTCTGCGGCCCGTACGTCGCTGCGGCGCCGGCCGCGCCGGTCAGCGGGTTGTCCACATCGCAGGCGACCACGATCTCCACACCCTTCAACCGGTGATGGAGTGCGGTCAGGTCGAGGGATGCCGCTGCGATCAACCCCGCGCCGCCCTCGGCAACCTCATCACCTCGCGCATCAAGCAGTCTCGCTCCGAGCGCCCGCACCATCCCAGCACCACCATCGGTACTGGCACTCCCACCGAGCCCAAGAATCACCCGCCGACAACCGCTGTCGATCGCCGCCGCCATCACCTCCCCCACACCGCGGGAAGAAGCAGCCATCGGAGCCGGTGCACCCCCAGGCAACCGAACCAGCCCACAGGCATCAGCCAACTCGACGACCGCCGTATCCCCCCGCCGCGCAAACCCACTCTCGACCGGGTCACCAGTCGGACCGGTGGCTGTCACAGGTACCAACTCGAACCCAGCGGCAACTACCGCAGCAAGAGTCCCGTCACCACCATCGGCCACCGGCACCCACCCGACCACAGCATCAGGCCGAGCCCGCCGAACCCCGTCGCTGACGGCAGCAGCGACCTCATCGCTCCCAACCGACCCCTTGAACTTGTCCGAGGCAACAACTACCTGCATCAGCTGCCGGCCGGAGGCCTGATTCCGGCGTGCTCCGCGAGCCGGCCGAGGCCGACGATTGCCGTCGGGGCATCCTCGGGGCGTTCGGCCAGGGCTTCGAACTCCGTGATGGCGTCGAGTTCGGTGCCCATGGAGACGTTGGTGACGCGCTCGAGGATGACCTCTACCACCACCGGCACGCGGAACTCGGCCAGGAGCTTCTTTGCCTCCTCCAAGGCGGGGAGGATCTCGTCGGGAGCCGAGACTCGGAGGGCCTTGCAGCCGAGGCCTTCGGCAACCTTCACATGGTCCACGCCGTAGCCGTTGAGTTCTGGGCTGTTGAGGTTCTCGAAGGAGAGTTGAACGCAATAGTCCATCTCCAGACCGCGTTGCGCCTGGCGGATCAGGCCCAGGTACGAATTGTTCACGACCACGTGGATGTAGGGGATGTTGAACTGCGCCCCGACCGCCAGCTCCTCGATCAGGAATTGGAAGTCGTAGTCGCCCGACAAAGCCACGACCGTCGCCTCCGGGTCGGCGACCGCCACGCCGAGCGCCGCCGGCACCGTCCACCCGAGCGGACCGGCCTGCCCAGCGTTGATCCAGTGCCGGGGCCGATACACATGCAGCATCTGCGCGGCCTGGATCTGCGACAGCCCGATCGTGCTCACATACCGCGTCTCGGGACCGAACGCGCGGTTCATCTCCTCGTAGACCCGCTGCGGCTTGATCGGCACCTCACCGAAATGCGTTTTCCGCTGCAAGGACCCTCGCCGCGCCCGGCACTCCTCAGCCCAGTCGGTCCGATCGGCCAGCCGCCCCTCGGCCGCCCACTCGCGCGCCACCTCGATGAAGGCCTTCAACGCCGCTCGGGCGTCGGAGACGATGCTGTAGTCCGGCGCCAGCACCCGCCCGATCTGCGTCGGCTCGATGTCGACGTGCACGATCTTGCGACCCTCGGTGTACTTCGCGATCGACCCGGTATGCCGATTCGCCCACCGATTCCCGATCCCGAGCACGAAGTCCGACGCGAGCAACGTGGCATTCCCATACCGATGCGAAGTCTGCAGCCCGACCATCCCCGCCGCCAACGGATGATCATCCGGGATCGTCCCCCACCCCATCAACGTCGGTACGACCGGTACTCCGACCAGCTCGGCGAACTCGACGAGCAAGTCGGCCGCATCCGCATTGATCACTCCACCGCCCGCAACGAGAAGCGGCCGCTCAGACGAGTTGAGCAACGTGAGCGCCTTCTCTGCCTGAGCCCGGGTCGCCGCAGGCCGAAGTACTGAGAGCGGTTCGTAAGTCTCGATGTCAAACTCGATCTCGGCCGACTGAACGTCGATCGGCAGATCAACAAGCACCGGCCCCGGTCGCCCCTCGCGCATCAGCCAGAAGGCCCGCTGGAACGTCCCCGGGACCTGAGCCGCCTCCATCACCGTGACGGCCCACTTGGCGACCGGTTTCGCGATCGAGGCGATGTCGACCGCCTGGAAGTCCTCCTTGTGCAGCTTGGCCACCGGCGCCTGACCGGTGATGCACAGGATCGGGATCGAGTCGGCCGAAGCGGAGTACAGGCCGGTGATCATGTCGGTCCCCGCAGGACCCGACGTGCCGATGCAGATGCCGATGTTCCCGTAGGCGGCCCGGGTATACCCCTCAGCCATATGCGAGGCGGCTTCGACGTGGCGAGCCAGGATGTGCTTGATCCCACCGTGCTTCTTCAGAGCGCTGTAGAACGGATTGATCGCGGCACCAGGCAAACCGAAGGCCTGCGTCGCGCCTTCCTTCTCCAGGATCAGTACCGCGGCATCGACCGCGCGCATCCGGGCCATCAGGCCAGCGCCTTTCCAGAAGACTCAGACAGTCCAGACAGGCGCTCCACACCGCGGAGCAGCGCGGAGTGGTCGAGGCCGCCGTCGCCGTTGGTTCGCGCGGAGGCAACGAGCTGAGCAACCAGCGCACCAAGCGGTACGACGACGCCCGCCTCGCGCGCCGCAGCGGTGACGATGCCCATGTCCTTGTGATGCAGATCGATCCGGAAACCGGGCTCGAAGGACCGCGAGAGCATGTTCGCCTTCTTCTGGTTCAGCACCGCCGACCCGGCCAGTCCGCCGCCGAGCACCTCCAGCGCGGCCTCGGTGTCGACGCCGTACGCCTCCAGGAAGATCAGCGCCTCGGCCACCGCCTGGATGTTGGCGGCGACGATCAGCTGGTTGGCGGCCTTGACCGTCTGCCCCGAACCGCTCGGGCCGACGTGCACGACGGTCTTGCCGACCACGTCGAAGAGCGGCTTGGCGATCGCGAAGTCGTCCGCGAAACCGCCGACCATGATCGACAGCGCGGCGTTCTTCGCACCGGCCTCACCACCCGAGACGGGAGCGTCGAGGATCCGGAAGCCGAGCGCCCGCGCCTGCTCGGCGAGCTGCTGGGTGACGTCGGGCCGGATGCTGGAGAAGTCGATGATCAGCGTGCCGGTCTCGGCCAGCTGGAAGACTGCCTCGTCCGCGGCGAGCACCTGCTGGACGTCGGGCGAGTCGGGCACCATCACGCAGATCACATCGGCGCCCTTGACTGCGTCGGCGAGCGAGGTCGCGGCCCTTCCGCCGGCGGCGACCAGTGCCGCGGCGCGCTCCGGGGTGCGATCGAAGCCGGCGACGGCGTGGCCGGCCTCGGCGAGGTGGACTGCCATCGGGTCGCCCATGATGCCGAGCCCGATGAAGGCGATGTTCGTCATGTCTTATCTCCTAAAGGCCGCGGCGCGAACGCGGCAGCCAGCCGAAGCTGTCGATGGTGGTGGTGGCCGGCTTGTACTCCAGCGAGACCCAGCCGGCGTACCCGTTGCTCTCGAGCGCCGCGAGCTGGGCGTCGAGCGGGAGCGTGCCGGTACCGGGCTCGTTGCGGCCCGGAGCGTCGGCGATCTGGACGTGCGCGATCCGGTCGGTGTGGGCGGCGACCACCCGATCGACGTCGTCCCCGTTGACCGCGAGGTGGTAGAGGTCGGCGAGCAACCCGAGGTTCGGTACGCCGTACGCCGCCTGCACCCGGTCGATGACGGTCAGCACGTCGGCGGCGGTCCGGAGCGGATAGCGCTCGGCCCCGCTGACCGGCTCGACCAGAACGGTCGCGCCGATCCTGGCCGCGGCGCGTGCCGCGAAGACGAGGTTCTCAACCGCGAGATCGTCCTGCTCAGCCGCCGGGTAGCTGTCGTCCCGGTTGCCATAGAGCGCGTTGAACGCCTGGCAGCCGAGTCGCTCGCCGATGCCGATGGTGGCCTCGACATTGTCCCGGAACTCCTCCGACCGCTTGGGCCACGAGACCAGGCCGCGATCGCCGCCGGGCATGTCCCCGGCGAAGAAGTTGAGCCCGATCAGCCGCACCCCGGCATCCTCGATCGCCCGCACGAACGCGTCGGCGTCGTGATCCGACGGCACCGCCCCGGCGAACGGCCACCAGAACTCGACCGCCTCGAACCCGGCCTCCCGGGCGGCCGCCGGGCGCTCCAGCAGCGGCAGCTCGGTGAACAGGATCGAGCAGTTCACGGCGTGGCGCAGCGCGTGGCTCATGGAGTCCTTCTCTCATATTCCGCATTGTGGAAACTTGATTCTGCTCTGCGGAAGGACCATAGAATGCCACTCGCCAGCCCGTCAAGCACCTCCCCGGAAGCCCGAAGAGGCCTCATCGGTGCCCCGACGGACCAACTTCTGGCAAGCACCCTTTCCGCGCGCGCGGGCCTGCGTTGTACGTTCCTCCAAGAACCCGGTTCGCGTTTTCGCACCGCTGTTCGGCTACCGGAGGCGCAGATGCTGCTCTCAGAACTGTTCGACGCACCAGAACTGCGCCTGCAACTGCTGCACGCGGCCCGCGGCGCGTACGACCGGCCGATCGGCCGGCTCATCACCACGGACCTGCTCGAGCCCGGCAACTACCTCAACGGCGGCGAACTCGTCCTCACCGGCCTGGTCTGGCGGCGCAGCGCCGCGGACAGCGAGACCTTCGTGGCCTCGCTCGCCGGCCGGGGTGCGACCACGATCCTCGCCGGCGCCGCCCTGCTCGGCGCGATTCCGGACGACCTGCTCGAGGCCTGCCGCCGCCACCAGGTCACCTTGGTCGAGGTGCCCGTGGAGGTCGCGTTCGCGGACGTGACGGAGTACGTCGCAGCAGTCGGCTCGGCCGGTACAGGCGCCCGGCTGTCCGCGAGTCTCGTGCGCCAGCGCCAGCTGCTCTCGGCGATCGCCTCCGGCCGTAGCCTCGACGAGCTCACCGCCCGGATCTCCACCGAGATCGGCCACGACTGCCGAGTCATCACACCCACGGGCAGGCACGTCGTACCGGGTCCTGGGCCGTTGGACGACGACACCCTCGACGCGATCACCCGCCGGTTCCTGACCGCCGATCGAACGCCCACCGTCGCCGAGGCCGGCGATGCCTCATACAGCCTGTTCCCGATCGGGTCAGGTCTCGGCAACCGGCTCACCGCCTGGTTGCTGGTCGTCGACGGCGATCACGCGCAGTGGTCCCGCACCCACGTCGAGGCCGTTCAGGAGTTGTGCGCCATCGCCGCACTCGACCGGGTACGCCGCGACGAGGGCCGGCTCGCACTACGGCCGCTGGTCGCCGACGCGCTGGCCCTGGTCGAGTCCGGTGGCTCCCAGGCCGAAGTGGCCACGCGGCTGCGGCAAGCCGGCGTGCACTCCGGTCAGCCGATGGCCGTCGCAGTGGCCGAGCTGCGGGACGACGGCCCTGTCGACATCGCGCTGACGCTGTTCGAGGACGTCGCCCTCACGGTCGGCCCAGCCGTGGTCGCAGCGAGCCGAGACGGGTTGCTCGTCGCACTACTGCCGTCCTCGCCCGGGCTCCCGGACCTTCTGCGCCGGGCATTCGGCCGGCTCTCCCCCGGCCTGGCCAAGGCGAGACTCACCGTCGGCCTCAGTGCCGCGACCACCGTCGATGCGCTGACCGGCGCTCTGGAGGAGGCGCGCTTCGCCCAGCGGGCGGCGCTCGCCGGGCGTACCCGCGTCGCCGTCGTCACCTCGGACGAGGTCGCCTCGCACGTACTCCTGCTCGCCACCGTGCCCGACGACGTCCGGCGCACCTACGCGCACCGGGTGCTCGGGCCGGTCCTCGAGCACGACCGCAAGAACCGCGCCGACCTGATCGCCACGCTGGACGAGTTCCTCGCCTGGTCGGGCTCGTGGTCGCGAACCGCCGAGGCGCTGCACCTGCACGTCAACACCGTCCGGTACCGGATCGAACGCATCGAGCAACTGACCGGTCGCGATCTGTCGCAGTTCGAGGACCGGGTCGACGTGTTCCTCGCCCTCAAGTCGCTCTGAGCGGACCCCTCCGCGCGGACACAGTTGGAGGATCCTCCAAATCCGGCCCCTGCGAAACGGCGCAAGTTCGGAGGATTCTCGGGTGCAATCGGACCTCGCCTGAGCCCAAGCTGTCGTGCAGGTCAGATCCGCCGCGACCCCTGGAAGGTGCCCGATGAAGGCAGAACCACGACCGAGCCGCGCTCCCCGTCATCCCGTCGACGAGGTCCTGTCGCCCGGGCGGCTCGCCGTGTACGGCACCCAGCACGTGCTCGCGTTCTACGCCGGCGCGGTGATCGTGCCGATCCTGCTGGCGAACTCGATCGGCCTGAGCACGGCGCAGCTGGTGCACCTGATCAACGCCGACCTGTTCACCTGCGGGATCGCCTCGATCATCCAGTCGGTCGGTTTCTGGAAGGTCGGCGTCCGGCTGCCGCTGCTGCAGGGCGTCACCTTCACGGCGGTCTCGCCGATGATCGCGATCGGCCTGGCCGCGGGCGGTGGCACCAACGGTTTGCTGGTGATCTACGGCGCGGTCCTCGTCGCCGGCCTGGCCACCTTCTTCATCGCCCCGTACTTCAGCCGCCTGATCCGGTACTTCCCACCGGTCGTCACCGGCTCGGTGATCACGATCATCGGGCTGGCCCTGCTGCCGGTGGCCGCCGGCGACGCGACGGGCGGCGCGGGTCCGACCTCGGACCCGACCAGCGGCAAGAACCTCGCCTACGCGCTCGGAACGCTCGCCCTGATCGTGCTGATCCAGCGGGTCTTCAAGGGCTTCATGGCGACGGTCGCCGTACTGGCCGGGCTGGTCGTCGGCACCCTGGTCGCCTGGGCCTTCGGCGACGCGCACTTCGGCGCGGCGGGCGAGGCGGCCTGGGTCGGCGTCACCTCGCCGTTCTACTTCGGCTGGCCCAAGTTCTCGATCGCCGCGATCATCTCGATGATCGTCGTCATGCTGATCACCGCAGTGGAGACCACCGGCGACGTCTTCGCGACCGGCGAGATCGTGCAGAAGCGGATCACCCGCGACGACATCGCCCGGGCGCTGCGCGCCGACGGCCTGGCCACCACGATCGGCGGGGTCTTCAACTCCTTCCCCTACACGTGTTTCGCCGAGAACGTCGGTCTGGTCCGGCTGACCCGGGTGAAGAGCCGCTGGGTGGTCGCGTCGGCCGGCGCCATCATGATCCTGCTCGGCCTGGTGCCCAAGGCTGGCGCCATCGTGGCCGGCATCCCGCACCCCGTCCTGGGCGGCGCCGCGCTCGCGATGTTCGCCACCGTCGCGGTCGTCGGCTTCCAGACGCTCGCGAAGGTCGACTTCAACGACCACCGCAACGTCGTCATCGTGGCGACCAGCGTCGGCCTGGCCATGTACGTCACGGCGCAGCCGCAGATCTCCCAGGCGGTACCGGACTGGGCCGAGATCATCTTCGGCAGCGGCATCACGCTCGGCAGCCTGACCGCGATCGGGCTCAACCTCCTCTTCCACCACGTCGGCAAGGACTTCGGCCCCGCGGTGGCCGGCCAGCCGAACCGCAGCGGCCTGATCCGGCTCGACCAGGTGAACAAGATGACCCGCGACGAGTTCGTGGAGACCTTCGCCGACCTGTTCCAGGGACCCAACTGGATGGTCGAGCGGGCCTGGGAGATGCGGCCGTTCGCCGACACCCACGCGCTGCGGCGGTCGTTCCAGGAGGCGCTCTTCTCCGGCTCGCCCGAGGAGCAGCGCGAGCTGATCGGCGCCTACCCGCAGCTCGGGTCGCAACTGGTCGCCGACGGCCTCAGCGGCGAGGCGTCGCTGCGGGACCAGTCGGCCCGCGGCCTGACCTTCCTGGCCGAGCCCGACCGGGACGAGCTGGCGGCGCTCACCGCGGAGTACAAGGAGCGTTTCGGCTTCCCGCTCGTTATCTCGGTACGGGACGCGGACTCCTTCGACCGGATCGTCGAGCAGGGCCGGGTGCGGCTCGCCAACTGCGAGAACCAGGAACACGCCGCCGCCCTGCTGGAGATCGCGAAGATCGCCGGTTATCGCTTCGACGACTTCCTCCAGGACGCGAACCCGATCCACAGTGCACGGACCCGCTGGAGCAGACCATGACGACGATCAAGGTGAACGGCCAGGACGCCGGCCTCGACGGTGTGCCCGTCCACACGAGCGCGCTGGACTGGCTCCGCGACCGCGGCCTGACGGGCGCGAAGGAAGGCTGCGCCGAAGGCGAGTGCGGCGCCTGCTCGGTCCTCGTCGCCCGTCCCGGGATCGAGACTCCGACTCAATGGACCGCGATCAACGCTTGTCTGATCCCGGTGGCGTCCCTCGACGGACAGGAGATCGTCACCTCGGAGGGCCTGGGGAAGAGCACCGAGCTGCACCCGGTGCAGCAGGAGATGGCCATCCGGGGCGGATCGCAATGCGGCTACTGCACTCCAGGCTTCATCTGCAGCATGGCCGCGGAGTACTACCGGCCTGACCGTACGCCGCCCGCTGACGGCCACTGCGACCACGAGCACGGGGCCAACGGGTTCGACCTCCATGCGCTCAGCGGAAACCTCTGCCGGTGCACGGGATACCGCCCGATCCGGGATGCCGCCTATGCGCTTGGTGAGCCCGCCGCCGACGACGCGCTGGCGGCTCGCAGGTCCAGCCCGCCACCTCCGCCGGTTGCCACCAAACTGTCGGTCAACGGATCGGAGTACCTCCGGCCGGCGAGCCTGAGCGATGTACTCGAGGTGCTCGCCGAGCGGCCTGACGCGAGGATCGTCGCCGGGTCGACCGACGCCGGGGTGGAAGTCAACATTCGCGGCGTCCGGCCGGCCTTGGTCGTCGGCGTGGACCGGCTGTCCGAGTTGAGGGAGTTCAGCTTCGGCCACGACGAGGTGCGCATCGGCGCCGCGTTGACGCTGAGCGAGATCGAGCAGTTGCTCGCCGGGCGGGTGCCGTTGCTCGGGCAGCTGTTCCCGCAGTTCGCGTCACGGCTGATCCGTAACGGCGCCACGATCGGCGGCAACCTCGGCACCGGCTCACCGATCGGCGATACGCCACCCGCGTTGCTGGCTCTCGACGCGTCGCTCGTCCTCGCCTCCCGTCGCGGTGAGCGCGTGGTGGCGCTGGCCGACTACTTCACCGGGTATCGCCAGACGTTGAAGGCTGCGGACGAGTTGATCCGGGCCATCCTGGTGCCGTTGCCGTTGGCATCCATGTCCGCGTTCCACAAGATCGCCAAGCGACGCTTCGACGACATCTCGAGCGTCGCACTCGGGTACTGCGTCGAGGTCGTCGACGGCGTCGTTCGCCAGGCGCGCATCGGGCTCGGCGGAGTGGCCGCCACGCCGTTGCGCGCCAGGGCGACCGAGGACGCGTTGACCGGCCGGCCATGGACCGAGCAGACCGTCCGCGAAGCGGCCGTAGTACTGGCTGCCGAGGGGACCCCGATGGACGATCACCGCGCCAGTTCGGCGTACCGGTCGGCGATGCTCGGCCAGTCGCTGCTCCGCTTCTATGCCCAGCACCTCGCCGCCGAGGGGGTCCACGCATGAGCTCGCTGTCGCTACGACCTGAGAACGCAGTCGTCGGACTGCCGTTGCCGCACGAGAGCGCGGCGCTGCACGTGACCGGCGAGGCGCTCTACACCGACGATCTCGTCTTCCGCACGCGCAATGTCTTGCACGCTTGGCCGGTTCAGTCTCCGCATGCTCATGCCCGGATCGTCGAGCTCCGGGTCAAGCCTGCGTACGACGTACCGGGAGTGGTCCGGGTGCTGACCGCCGAGGATGTGCCGGGGATCAACGA
Source organism: Streptomyces sp. SID13031 (assembly GCF_010548305.1). Taxonomy (GTDB): domain Bacteria; phylum Actinomycetota; class Actinomycetes; order Propionibacteriales; family Kribbellaceae; genus Kribbella. The sequence continues at coordinate 252,679 of NZ_JAAGLV010000001.1, read as the reverse complement.
TGCCGGGGTCAAGCATGACGAGCCGTTGTTCCCGTCGGAGGCGATGTTCCACGGGCACGCGATCTGCTGGGTGCTTGGCGAGACTTTGGAGGCTGCCCGGCTCGGCGCCTTGGCTGTCGAGGTCGAGTACGAGGAGCTGCCCTCGCTGGTGAGCGTTCGCGAAGCGATTGCCGCGGGCAACTTCCAGGGGATCGGGCGGCATCTCGAGAGCGGGGATGTCGAGGCTGCGTTCGCCACGGCTCCGCATGTCTTTGAAGGTGAGTTCGAGTTCGCCGGGCAGGAGCACTTCTACCTGGAGACCAATGCTGCGCTCGCGCTGATCGACGAGGGCGGCCAGATCTTCGTCCAGAGCAGCACCCAGCATCCGTCGGAGACCCAGGAGATCATCGCGCACGTCCTCGGCGTCGCGAGCCATGCGGTGACCGTCCAGTGTCTCCGGATGGGCGGCGGCTTCGGCGGTAAGGAGATGCAGCCGCACGGGTTCGCAGCCATCGCAGCTCTTGGTGCGACGTTGACCGGGCGGCCGGTGCGGCTGCGGCTCAACCGCACGCAGGACGTCACCATGACAGGCAAGCGCCACGGCTTCCACAGCGACTGGCGGGTGGCCTTCGACGACGAGGGCCATCTGCTCGCTCTCGAAGCCACTCTCACCGCCGACGGTGGCTGGAGTCTCGACCTGTCCGAGCCGGTGCTGGCGCGCGCGATGTGCCACATCGACAACAGCTACTCGATCCCCAACGTCCGCGTCGACGGCCGGATCGCCAAGACGAACAAGACGTCGCAGACCGCCTTCCGTGGCTTCGGCGGACCGCAGGGCATGCTCGTCATCGAGGATCTCCTCGGCCGGTGCGCGCCGCTGCTCGGGTACGACGCGATGGAGCTGCGCCGGCGCAACCTGTACCAGCCGCTGGACAGCACGCCGTACGGGATGCCCGTTCGTCATGCCGAGCGACTGGAGGCGTGCTGGAGCGAGGTCATCGAGAACGGCGAGATCGCCCGCCGCCAGGCCGAGATCTCGCAGTTCAACGCGGCCAGCGAGCACACCAAGCGCGCGGTGGCGATGACGCCGGTGAAGTTCGGGATCTCGTTCAACCTCACCGCGTTCAACCAGGCCGGCGCGCTGGTCCACGTCTACAAGGACGGCTCGGTGCTGATCAACCACGGCGGCACCGAGATGGGCCAGGGGCTGCACACCAAGATGCTGCAGGTGGCAGCCACGACCCTGGGCGTTCCACTGGCGCGCGTGCGGCTGGCGCCGACCCGGACCGACAAGGTGCCGAACACGTCGGCCACCGCGGCGAGCTCGGGCGCCGACCTCAACGGCGCGGCGATCAAGAACGCCTGCGACCAGATCCGCGAGCGCCTCGAACAAGTTGCCGGTGGCAAGCTCGGGATCGGTGCGCACGACGTCCGCTTCGTCGACGGCACCGTCCGTGGACTGACCTTCGACGGCGAGACGCTGACCTGGGAAGAGGTCGTGCACGCGGCGTACTTCCAGCGGGTCCAGCTGTGGGCGGCCGGTTTCTACCGGACCGAGGGTCTGCACTGGGACGCCAATGCGATGCGCGGCGAGCCGTTCAAGTACTTCGCGTACGGCGTCGCGGCCGCTGAGGTCGAGGTCGACGGATTCACCGGCGCCTACACCTTGCGGCAGGTCGACATCGTGCACGACGTGGGCGACAGCCTGAGCCCGCTGATCGACATCGGGCAGATCGAGGGTGGCTTCGTCCAAGGCGCCGGCTGGCTGACGCTGGAGGACCTGCGCTGGGACGAGAGCGACGGGCCGAATCGTGGGCGGCTGGCGACGCAGGCGGCCAGCACGTACAAGCTGCCGAGCTTCTCGGAGATGCCGGAGGTCTTCAACGTCCGGCTGCTGGAGAAGGCGCACGAGGACGGCGCGATCTACGGCTCGAAGGCTGTCGGTGAACCGCCGCTGATGCTCGCCTTCTCCGTACGCGAGGCGTTGCGACAGGCGGCTGCGGCGTTCGGCCCGGCTGGTACGAGCGTTGACCTGGGCTGCCCGGCTACGCCGGAGGCGGTCTTCTGGGCGCTGGAGAAGGCACGATGCGCCAGGTTGAGTGGGGTGTGATCGAGATGGAGTGGATGCGAGCTGTGCAGCGGCTACGTGAGCAGCGCAGGCCTGGCGTGCTGGTCACCGTGGTGTCGGTCCGTGGGCATTCGCCTCGGGACGCCGGCGCCAAGATGGTGGTCTCCGCGGACAGCATCTGGGCGACTGTCGGCGGAGGCAATCTCGAAGCGGTGGCGATCGACCGTGCGCGGGTTCTGCTGGCTGAGGGTCGCAGCGAGCCCGAAGTACTGGAGTTCGCGTTGTCGGACAAGGCCCCGTACCAGCAGGCGGTGCAGTGTTGCGGTGGTGAGGTGAAGTTGCTGCTGGAGCCATTGCCGGTGGTGCCGTCGGTCGCGATCTTCGGGGTCGGGCATGTCGGTCTCGAGCTGGCCCGGATCCTGGCCCGCCACGATCTGGAGCTGCATCTGATCGACTCGCGACCGGATCAGCTCGTGGCGTCGCGGTTGTCGGTGCTTGATGACGCCGTGGCGGGGGTGCATGTGCACCACGTACCGGTGCTACCGGAGCTCGTGGTCGGCGAGTTGCCGCCGGGCACGCATGCGTTGGTGATGACGCACGACCACGCGGAGGATGCCGCCCTCTGCGATGCCGCCCTGCGCAATGGGCAGCTGGCGACGATCGGGCTGATCGGGTCCCGCGCGAAGTGGGCCCGGTTCCGGCAGAAGCTCGCCGACGACGGCAACTCGGTCGAGGCGATCGACTCGATCACGACGCCGATCGGGCTGTCCGACCTGCCCGGCAAGGAGCCGGCCGTGATCGCGGTCAGCGTGGCCGCCTGGCTGCTCCAACTGTTCGTTGCCGAGCGCAACTCCGCGCCGGTTCACCGTGAGGCGAAAGCATGACCCTGTTCAGAGGCACGTTCCTCGATACCCCGCACAACCCGTTCACCGGTGGCGAACTGCGCGTCGCCACCGACGCCGCCCTACTGGTCGAGGACGGGCTGATCACCGCCCGCGGGGACTTCGCGGAACTGCGCGACGCACACCCCGCCGAGCGGGTCGTCGACCTGACCGGCGGCCTCGTGCTGCCCGGGTTCGTGGACACGCACGTGCACTTCCCGCAGATCCGCGCGGTCGGCGGGATGGGGATGCCGCTGCTGGAATGGCTCGACCGGTATGCGCTGCCCGCGGAAGCGCGGATGGCTGACGGTGCGTATGCGTCGGGGGTGGCCGATGAGTTCGTCAGCGGTCTCGCGGCCGCCGGTACGACGAGCGCGCTGGTCTTCGGGGCGCACTTCGCATCGGCCGTCGACACACTCTTCACGGCTGCCTCGCGGGTCGGCCTGCGGATCACCAGCGGGCTGGTCGTGAGCGACCGGATCATCCGCGCGGACCTGCTCACCACGCCGGAGCGCGCCTACACCGAGTCGCTCGCGCTGGCGTCGCGCTGGCACGGCGTCGGGCGCAACCGGTACGCCGTGACGCCACGCTTCTCGCTGTCCTGCACCGACGATCTCCTCGCGGCCTGCCACACGATGCTGGCGGAGATCCCGGGCTCGCTGTTCACCTCACACCTCAATGAGAACCTGGCGGAGATCGCCACCGTGGCGGAGCTTTTCGGTGGCAGCGACTACGTCAGCACGTACGACAAGCACGGGCTGGTCGACCATCGGAGTGTGCTCGCGCACAATGTCCACCCGACCGACGGCGAGCTCAAACTACTCGCGGATGCGGGGGCCACGGTGGCGCACTGCCCGACGAGCAATGCCGCGTTGGGGAGTGGGCTGTTCCCGCTCACGCGGCATCTCGAGCACGGCGTACGGGTTGCGCTCGGGTCGGATGTCGGCGCTGGTACCGGCTTCTCGTTGCTGAAGGAAGGTTTGCAGGCCTATTTCTGTCAGCAGCTGATGGGCGATCACGGTCTTCCACTCAACTCGGCACATTTGTTGCATCTGGCAACTGCCGCCGGTGCGGAGGCGCTCGGGCTCAGCGAGGTCGGTGACTTGAGTGTCGGCAAGCGCTTCGATGCCCAACTCCTGCGGCCGGCCGCAGGCTCACCGCTGGCGGTCGGGCTGGAGCACGCCGAGGATGCCGAGGACGCTCTGGCGCGGGTCTTCACGCTCGGCACTCCCGCCGACATCCGCGCCGTCTGGATCGACGGCCGCCTGCTGACCGATTCCTCCGTGGAGGCGGGATGAACCTGCAAGACCTCAACACCACCCCAGCCGCCCAACTGCGCCCCCGACTAGCCGCCTGCTGCGACGTCCCGAGCTGGGTCGATCGTGTCCTGGCCGGCCGCCCGTACGCCGACGCCGACGCGCTCACCGAAGTCGCAGACCAGGCAGCCCGCGCTCTCTCGGACGACGAAGTCGCCCTGGCCCTGGCAGCCCACCCCCGAATCGGGGACCGCACCACCGGCAACACCACCGAAGCCGCCTGGTCCCGCAAGGAACAGTCGGGGGTAGGCGACGACCCGGAGGTCCGCGCAGCTCTCGCAGCAGGCAACCGCGACTACGAACACCGCTTCAACCGGGTCTTCCTGATCTGCGCCACCGGCCTGTCAGCCGACGAAATGCTCACTGCTCTTCACCGGCGCCTGACGAACGACCCCAGCACCGAGGCATCCGTAGTACGCGAAGAACTCCGCAAGATAGCCCTACTCCGCCTGGCCAAACTCATCACCGCCGACCGAGAGGTCCCCGCATGAGCACCGTCAGCACCCACATCCTCGACACCGCCCTAGGCAAACCCGCCCCAGGAGTTACGGTCCAGCTCTCCAGCATCACCCCACCCGAGGTTGTCGGAAGCAACACCACCGACCAGGACGGGCGGATCTCCGAGTTCACCGCCGAAGCGCTGGCACCTGGCACCTATCAACTTCGGTTCGACGTCGCCGCCTACGGGCGCGCGTCTGGCCAAGAGTTCTTTTTCCCCGAGGTCACCGTGACCTTCCTGATCACCGACGAGCGGCACTACCACGTTCCGTTGCTGCTCAGCCCGTTCGCCTTTTCCACCTATCGAGGGAGCTGATCCGATGGCGATCCACCTGGGAGCCAATCAGTACGGCAAGGCCGAGAGCCGGGTCGTTCGCATCTACCGTGACACCCCCCGGCACCAGATCCGCGACCTCAGCGTCTCCTCCGCGCTGCGCGGCCGGTTCGAGAACGCGCACACGACCGGCGACCAGTCCGACGTACTGCCGACGGACAGCCAGAAGAACACCGCCTTCGCCTTCGCCAAGGAGAAGGGCATCGGCGCGATCGAGGACTTCGCCCTCACCCTCGGCGACCAGTTCCTCAACGCCTCGGAAGCGGCCGACGGCGCCCGGGTCGAGATCGAGGAGTACCCGTGGGAGCGGATCTCCGTCGACGGCACCGGCCACGACCACTCGTTCGTCCGCAGCGGCAGCGGCATCCGTACGACCGTCGTCAACGTCGAGGGCCGCGGCGACACCCGCAAGGCGTACGTGGTGTCGGGTATCCGCGACCTCACCGTGCTCAAGTCCACCGGCTCGGAGTTCCACGGCTTCCTCAAGGACAAGTACACGACCCTGAAGGAGACCGACGACCGCATCCTGGCGACCTCGCTCGTCGCCCGCTGGCGCTACGACCACACCGAGGTCGACTGGGACAAGTCGTACGACCAGATCAAGGGTCTGCTGCTCGAGCAGTTCGCCCGCATCCACAGCCTCGCGCTCCAGCAGACCCTGTACGGGATGGGCGAGGCCGTCCTGCAGCAGCACCCCGAGGTCGCGGAGATCAAGTTCTCGGCACCCAACAAGCACCACTTCCTGGTCGACCTGAGCCCCTTCGACGTGGAGAACCCTGGTGAGGTCTTCATCGCCGCCGACCGGCCCTACGGGCTGATCGAGGCCAGCGTGGTGCGCGACGACGCCAGCGATGCGGGAGCGGCCTGGCACGCGGTACCGGGGTTCTGTTGATCGTCATCGACGGCGCAACCGTCGTCACGCTCGACCGGGACCGACGCGAACTGACCACCGGCCACGTAGTTGCTGAAGGCAACCGCATCATCGCGGTCGACCCCGGCCCGGCACCGGCGTACGAGGGAGCCCGGGTGATCGACGGGCACGGTTGCCTCGTCACGCCCGGCTTCGTCAACACCCACCAGCACCTGTACCAGTGGGTGACGCGTGGCCTCGCCGCCGACGCGACTCTCTTCGGCTGGCTCAACACGCTCTACCCGGTCTGGGCCGGCATCGACGAGGAGTCCGTGCACGTGGCGGCCCAGGGCGCGCTGACCCAGCTCGCCCGCACCGGCTGCACGACGGTGGCGGATCACCACTACGTCTTTCCGCGCGGCGCCGGCGACCTGCTGGAAGCGGAGATCTCCGCCGCCGCGAAGGTGGGACTGCGGTTCCACCCGGCGCGTGGCTCGATGGACCTCAGCCAGAAGGACGGTGGGCTCCCGCCCGACTCGGTGGTGGAGGATCGTGACGAGATCCTGCTCGCCACCGAGGCAGCGATCGACCGCTGGCACGATCCCGCGCCTGGCTCGATGCTGCAGATCGTGGTCGCACCGTGTTCGCCGTTCAGCGTCACCGGCGAGCTCATGCGCGAGGCGGCCGAACTCGCCCGCCGCAAGGGCGTCCGGCTGCACACCCACCTCGCCGAGACCACCGACGAGGCCGACTGGTGCGACGAGAGATTCGGCTGTACGCCATCGGAGTACGCCGCTGAGCTGGGCTGGACCGGGTCGGACGTGTGGTTCGCACATGGCATCCACTTCGACGATGCAGAGGTAAAACGCCTCGGCCAATCAGGCACCGGCGTATCCCACTGTCCGAGTTCCAACGCACGTCTGGGCGCCGGTATCGCCCGCGTCGCCGACCTGCGGGCAGCCGGTTGCCCGGTCGGTCTCGGCGTGGATGGTGCCGCCAGCAACGAAGCTGGAAGCCTTTTGGAGGAGGCCCGCCACGCCCTGCTCTTCGCCCGAGCCCGAGGCGGCCCCCAAGCCCTCGACGTCCGTACAGCACTAGAGCTGGCCACCTTGGACGGCGCTCGCATCCTCGGCCGCTCGGACGAGATCGGCTCCCTGGAAGTCGGCAAGCTGGCCGACCTGGCCGTCTGGCGCCTCGACACCCTCGCGCACGCCGGCATCGCCGACCCCGTGGCCGCGCTGATCCTCGGCACCCCACCGCCGCTGGAGTTGCTGCTGGTCAACGGACGGCCCGTCGTAGAACATGACGCAGTCATCACCGTCGACGAATCCGCCCTGGCCCGGCAAGTAGCGAAGACCCAGCAAACCCTTGTCACCCGAGCGACCTGACCAAGAGGATCGAGAGGCGCACCAGTGGAAGACGCACTCCTTGCCGAACTGGACCAGCGGCTGGCAGCGGCAGACGCGGCGTTGACGTCGCTCTACCCGGGCGATCGCGGGGTCAGGCAGCCGGTACACACCGTCTATGTGCCCGCCGACCGGTTCGACGCCGCGACCGTGGGCGAGTGGGCGGCACAAGCTCGGGCCGCGCTCGACGAGCACGGTAAGTCGGAGGACGACCTGGCCAAGGCGCTCGACCTGCCGGCCGATCACGCAGTCGAGGTGTACGAGCGGGTCCGGGCGAAGCTGGAGCGCGAGCCGATCGAGGATCTGCGCATCGACTTCGAGGACGGCTACGGGAACCGGCCCGACGAGCAGGAGGATGAGGCTGCGCTTGGTGCTGCCCGGGCGTTGGCCGAGCTCGTCAAGGCGGGAACGGCGCCGCCGTACCACGGTCTTCGGATCAAATCGCTCGAAGCGCCCAGCCGTCGCCGCGGGGTGCGGACGCTCAACCTGTTCGTCGGCGAGCTGGCCGGAGCCGGTGCGTTGACGGATGGGTTCGTGATCACGCTCGCCAAGGTCACGTCGGTCGAGCAGATCGAGGCGATGGTGATCGTGCTCGAGGCGGTCGAGCGCACATACGGGGTGTCTTCGGGGTCGCTGAAGTTCGAGATCCAGGTGGAGACGCCGCAGGCGATCCTCGGCCCGGATGGCACGACTCCCCTGCCCGGGATGATCAGAGCCGGCGCGGGGCGAGTGACCGGCCTGCACTACGGCACCTACGACTACTCGGCTTCGCTGGGCGTCGCGGCGGCGTACCAGAGCATGGAGCATCCGGTCGCTGACCATGCCAAGGACGTGATGCAGTTGGCCGCGGCAGGTACGGGGGTGTTCGTCTGTGACGGCTCCACCAACGTGCTCCCGGTCGGCGATCGGGAGAAGGTGCACGCCGCCTGGCGGCTTCACAAGCGGCTCGTACTGCGCTCGCTCGTCCGCGGCATCTATCAGGGCTGGGACATGCACCCGGCCCAACTGCCGAGCCGCTACGTCGCGACGTACCTGTTCTACCGCGAAGGCCTCGACACTGCGGCCGCCCGGCTGCGCGCCTATGTCGAAGGCGGCGACTCTGGCTACCTGGACGAGCCTGCGACGGCTGCCGCCCTCGCTGGCTTCGTACTCCGTGGGCTCGAGTGCGGCGCCGTCGACACGAAGGAGCTCGATCGGCTGATCGGCGTCGACACCGCCGGCCTGGCCAAACTCGCCCGCCGTCCGCTGCGCTCCTAGCTATTCCGCCAGCTGGGGCTAAACTTCCGTGATCCGGAAGTTTCCAGGAGGGTGGCACTGTTGTGGCGGAAGAGACGGGCACCAAGAGCCGCACCGGAAGCGTGCAATCCATCGAGCGCGCTTTCGGCCTGCTCGAGATGATGGCGGACGCGGGCGGCATGATGGGCCTGTCCCAGCTCGCCACCGCGTCCGGACTGCCCCTGCCGACGATCCACCGCCTGGTCCGCACGCTCGTGGACCTCGGGTACGTCCGCCAGGAGCCGTCCCGCCAGTACGTCCTCGGCCCGAAGCTGATCCGCCTCGGCGAGACCTCCTCGCACATGCTGAGCGTCTGGGCCCGCCCGCACCTGGCCCACCTGGTCGACCAGTTCGGCGAATCGGCCAACATGGCGATGCTCGACGGCGACCAGATCGTCTACCTGGCGCAGGTCCAGTCCCGGCACTCGATGCGCATGTTCACCGAGGTCGGCCGCCGGGTCCTCCCCCACTGCACCGCGGTCGGCAAGGCGATCCTCTCCCAGCTACCGGAGCCCGAGGTCCGCGACCTCCTCCACCGCACCGGCATGCCCAAACACACCGAGACGACCATCACCGACGTCGACGAATTCACCACCCAACTCCACCAGGCCCGGGCCGACGGCTACGCCCTCGACGAGGGCGAACAGGAGCAAGGAGTCCGCTGCGTCGCCGTACCGGTCCCCGACGCCCCCTCCCGCCTGGCCCTCTCGATCTCAGGCCCCGCCGGCCGAATGACCGAAGACCTCCTCCACCACGCCGTCCCCATGCTCACCCAAGCAGCCAAGTCGTTCTCCGACGACCTCCACTGAGGGTTCTTAATCTGTTTTGTGGATTGGCTGTGACACTGGCGAGCGGATACTGGTTGCTCGACGAGGAGGTGTCGCCATCGTTGTTCCCGAGGTGCTGGTTGTCGATGATGACGCCGGGGTTCGGCAGTCGTTGCGGTTCGGGCTGACGGCTGAGGGGTTCGCCGTGCGGGAGGCTTCGACCGGGGAAGCCGCGCTGGTGGAGATCGGGGCTCAGTTGCCGGCTGTGGTGCTGCTCGACGTGATGATGCCTGGGCTCAACGGTGTGGAGGTCGTTCGGCGGCTGCGTGCCGATGGGCGGACCATCCCGGTCTGCATATTGTCAGCGCGGGACGAAGTGGACGACAGGGTCGCGGGGCTTGCCGCCGGGGCTGATGACTATGTGGTCAAACCGTTCTCCGTTGGCGAGCTGTCCGCCCGGTTGCATGCACTCGTTCGGCTGCACGCGACCAGTCAGGAGCGGCCGCTCGTGCTCGGTGAGCTGACCATTGAGCCCGCTCGGCGGGTCGCCGGCAGGTCGGGGCGCGATCTCGGGCTGACCACTCGCGAGTTCGATCTTCTGTTGACCTTCGCGCATCACTCGGGCCAGGTGCTCAGCCGGAACCAACTGCTCGAGCAGGTCTGGGGCTACACCTGGGACGTCGACACCAACGTGGTCGACGTGTTCATCGGGTACCTCCGCCGCAAGCTCGAGGCCGGTGGCGAGTCCCGCCTGCTGCACACCATCCGCGGCGTCGGCTTCGTACTGCGCCCATGAACCTCGTCCCGCGCAGCCTCCGGGCCCAGATCACCGCCAGTGTGGCGCTGCTGGTGATGATCGTGGTCGCCCTGGCCGGCCTGCTCATCGTCGTCCGGATCGATCATCGCGACCGCGCCGACGTCGACCAGCAGCTGGATTCCCAGGCTGAGCGGGCCGGTCAGGACGTCGACAAACTGCGGTCGCAAGGAGACCACGGAGACAGTGAAGATGGCCACGACGACGACTACGGCGGTTTGCTCGCCGGTAGCCAGTCGCTGGTCCGGCTGATCGACGGCACCCAGATCATCGAACGCGGTGCGCAGCCCGCAGTGTCTCTACCTGTACCGGCCGAGGACGGCTACACCACCCTTCGCGTCGGAGACCAGACCTGGCGATCGCTGACCCGGACGCTGTCCGATGGATCCGGTCAACGGTTGCAGGTACTGCAGGATCTCGCCCCGATCGACGAGCGACTGTCCGACAACGCCCAGCTGGTCACCCTCGTCGCGATCGCGGCAACGCTTGCTACCGGCTCAGGCGTCTGGCTGGTCGCCCGCCTGGTGCTGCAGCCGCTGGAACGCCTGCGGGCGGGAGCGGCGCGGATCCGTACCGCCGACGGCGGCCAGCGGCTTCCCGACGAGACGCGACCTCAGGAGGTGGCCGACTTGTCGGCTGCGTTGAACGGCATGCTCGGCCAGTTGGAGACCAGCACCCAGTCGACCCGGCGATTCACCGCCGACGCGGGCCACGAGCTGCGTACTCCGCTGACGAGCCTCGGCATCAACCTCGAAACGCTCCAACGCAACCCGCAACTCCCGCCGGAACAGCGGCTGGAGATCCTGACCGCGGCGCTGGCCGAGCACCATCGCATCACCGCCCTGCTGGAGGGCCTGCAGACGCTCGCCCGAGGCGATGCCGGTGCGCTACCCGCCCGCGCCAACCTCGATCTGACCGATCTGCTCGACGAGGCGGTCCGGCACGCCGGTCACCGCCATCCGCACACGACGTACCGGCTCACCGTCGACCACATGCGGCCGCCGTACCTCGACGGCTGGCAGGCCGGCCTACGGACCGCGATCGACAACCTGCTCGACAACGCCGCCCTGCACGGCAAGCCGGACGGCCGGGTCGACGTCATGCTCCACCGCAACGAGAACCAGGCCTTCATCACGATCAGCGATGACGGCCCCGGGATCCCGGCCGCGGACCGGGAGGCGATGAAGGAACGCTTCGCCCGTGGCCCGAACCCGCGCAGCCACGGCTCGGGCCTCGGTCTCGCCCTGACCCAGCAACAGGCCGACCTCCACCGGGGCACCCTCACCCTCGCCGACGCGCCAGGCTCGGGCCTCCGCGCGATCCTCGCCCTCCCGATCAACCCCGACCACCAGCTTCCCGAAGTACCACGCTGAAAGCGCCGGGGATCACGTGGTAGCTGATCCCCGGCGCCCGCATTTGCTACTTGGTCTCGCCCGGCTTACCGGTGTGGTCCTCGGTGGAGCCTTCGCGCTCGCCGTCGTCCTCCTTGGTGGCCCCCGCGCTGGGGCTGGTCGTCGAGCCGTCGGCCGGTGCGGTCTGGGTGACCGCGGGCGGCTGCTTGTCTTCGTCATGACTGGTCGTGGCGAACGCCTGTACGCCGATGGCGCCGCCGATGAGCGCGACCGTGGCAACCGCGAACGTGATGATCTTCTTCATGGTCCGAATCTCCTTGTACTAGGGGGAAGTCAGCGTTTGGGTGCCTCGCCGGGCTTACCGGTCTGGCCGGTGCCGTGGCCCTCTCCTCCGTTGCCCGAGGCACCGGATTCGGCCGAGCTGAGCCAGCTGCCGTAGGCGATGACGAGCACGGAGACGATCGAGGCGGCGAAGAAGGTGAGGCGTCGCATGGTCTGTCCTTTCGGTAGTCGGCCGGGTGAGGGGTTCACCAGGCGTAGTCCTCGTCATGGAAGTCGCGGGTCTTCACCCCGGCCCGGCGCGCGGCCCGGTGGACCGACTTGAGCCATGGCACGGGACCGCAGGCGAACACGTCGCGGTCGGCGATGTCGGGCACGAACCGCTTCAACGCCTCGACGTCGGTTCCGTCGACGCCGTCGGGCAGCCAGGAGCCGTCGTCGCGCCGGCGGCCCGGGAGCAGGACCAGCTCGATGCCGCGCTGCTCGGCCAGCTCGGTGAGCTCGGCCAGGAAGATGGCGTGCTCGTCGTTGGTATAGCGGTAGATCAGGGTCGCTTCGCCGGGCTGGTAGTCAGAGTCCTCAAGCAGGGCACGGAACGGCGTGATCCCCACCCCGGCGGCGAGCATGACCATGCGCGGGTGCCGGCGACGAGCGGCCGTCATCGTTCCGTACGGGCCCTCGATCAGCACTCGGCTGCCCACAGCGAGCGTGCGGGCGCGCTCGGCGCCGTCGCCACCCGCTTCGAGCGTGACCCGTAGATCGCCGTCGGTGGGTGCGGCGGAGATCGAGTACGGGTTACCGCGGGTCCAACCCGGGCTGCCGAGGAAGCGGAAGATGAAGAACTGGCCCGACTTCGTCCGCAGCCGATCGAGCTTCCGGCCGCGGAGCACGATCGAGAAGGCGCTCGGTGTCTCCGCCACCACGTCCTCGACGACCAGCTTGTGCCGCCAGGACACCCACAGCGGCACCACGACCCGCCAGATGAGGACCGCGGCGAGCGAACCGAAGTACAGGCCCCACCAGAAGAGCTGCGTCCACCTTTCGTGGAAGTGCTGGCCGTCGAAGATCTCGTGCGGCACGACGAAGGCCATCCCCAGGTACGAGTAGAGATGGAGCAGGTGCCAGGACTCGTAGCGCAACCGGCGGCGGGCGATCTGGATCGAGGTGATCACGACCGCGATGATGAGCAGCGTGCCGATCGTTGCCCACAGCATCCATGGGTCCGTGACGAACAACTGCCACAACGCCCCGGCCCACTCCGAGGGCGATCGCTGAACCCGGTTGAGAGCGAACAGAACAGTGTGCGTGATCGCCAGCCAGAACGACACGTAGCCCAGCCACTTGTGCCGGCGCGCGAGCACATCGTGCCCCCAGGACTGTTCCACCCAAGGGATCCGGGCCATGAACAGCACCATCAAGACCATCAGCACCTGCGACAGCAGCCCGGTGTAGAGCGCCTGCGACTCCACCAAATACTCCAGATAGACGAAGGTCTGGAGAATCCCGCCATTCCGCGCCCAGATCCACGTCGTCACCACGACCGCGGCCATCGCCAGCACGCCCATGCCATCGGCAACCAGCCGCGCCGCCCACGCAGGCGGACCGGGCCGGGGCTGCCTTCGTGGCCGCCGCAAACTCACAGTTTCTGTCATGGGCACCACGATCCCGGCCCACTTTGTGACTCGACTAAGAATCTGCGGCGCAGTGCACCGGGCTGCTCAGAGCGTCAGAGCGGGCGGTGAAGCCCGGGAGTGGCGGACGCCCCGGCCTTGAGCGCCACCCTCCGCGCATCCTCGACGCCCTGGTCTGCGACCGCCAGCGACTTCCTGGCAGCAGGGAGAAACACCTCGCCGGCCGCGGTCAGCTCGACCTTCCGCGTGGTCCGATGCAGCCGTTGGCAGCCGACCTCGTCCTCCAGCTCACGAATCTGCGCACTCAGTGACTGCTGCGCGATGTAGAGCTTGCTCGCGGCACGCCCGAAATGCAGCTCGTCGGCGACGGCGACGAAGTACCGGAGCTTGCGCGGGGAGAGATCCACAGTCAGCCGACTGTAACTGCTGCGATCCACAGTCTCCAGGCTGTAGCTCGCGCGCCGAACCGGTGTTTCTGTCACACCCGGCCCAGCGCCTACGGTCGACGTACTCCGCAGCGCGGCTGGACATCCGAGGTGGTGAAGCATGACCTGGAGCAACTGGACCGGCGATCAACACTGTGCGCCGGAGCGACGGCATGCTGGTCGACACCTCGGGTCTGCAGGGGTTCTCGAGGTCGACCAACGCAGCGGCCTGGCGCCCTGGCGAACCAGGGCGACATCCCCGAACCTGTCGGCCCGGGTCGTCGGGATGCGTCTGGTGACAGCGTCCGGCGAGGTGGCCGAGCTCGCGGTGGTGGAACGCCGCAAACTGCCGATCCTGCTGCCGTTCGAAGTGCGGTTCACCGCCTCCGACGACGCCTATCTGTCGACCGCCTACCAGCGGTGAGACCTGCTACCTCGCTGTGCATCAGTACCGGGGCATGGAGTTCGAGACCTTCTTCCGGGCCGAATTCCAGGCGGTTCGGGCGCGCCTTGATCCCGGCGGACTCTTCCAGAACAACTACACCCTCCGGACACTCGGGCCGGTGGGCTCGTCGGACCAGGAACGAAGGGCTGCCCATGAATGAGAGCGAGCAGGTCGGCTCGGTCGGTGAGCTGTGGTTGTTCCCGGTCAAGTCCATGCTGGGGGAACGCGTCGACTCGCTGGAGGTGACGACCGGCGGCATCCTCGGCGACCGTGCCTACGGCCTGCTCGACGTCGCCACCGGCAAGGTCGCGAGCGCCAAGCACCCGAAGCGCTGGCCAGACTTGCTCGGCTGCCGGGCGTCGTACGTCGAACCGGTGCGGACCGGGCAGCCGATCCCGGCCGCGCGGATCGAGCTCGCCGACGGCACCTCGGTCCGGACGGACGCCCCTGAGGTCGACGCGATCCTCTCCCACTTCTTCGGGCGCGAGGTCGCGTTGATCACCGCGGCACCCCCGGAGTACACGATCGACGAGTACCACCCCGAGGCCGACATCTTCAATCCACGCGGCGACCGCAACGTCGTCGTCGACCAGCGACTGGGCGCCGCCCTGCTCGCCGCCCTGGGCAGACCGTCTCCGGTACCAGATGGCGCCCTGGTCGACCTCTTCCCGGTGTCTGTGCTGACCACCGCCAGCCTCCGGCAGCTCGCCACGCTGTACCCAGGCGGTTATTGGGACACCCGCCGCTTCCGGATGAACATCATCCTCGACACCAGCGCGGACGGCCTGATCGACAACGACTGGGTGGGCAAGCGCCTCACCGTCGGGCCGGTGGTCGTGCTCGGCGTGGAACTGCCCGTTCCCCGGTGCGTGATGACCAATCTCGCCCAGGAAGAGCTGCCCAAGGATTCCCAGATCCTGCGGACGCTCGCCGCAGCGAACCGGCTCGACATCCTCGGCCTCGGCCAACTGCCCTGCCTCGGCACCTACGCCGTCCCCAGCACCGCGGGCACCATCAACCGGGGCGACAAAGCCCATCTTCTCTCCTAGGAGCCTGGGCCCTTGAGGGGTCGGCCGACTCAGCAGTGTGGTGACCCCGCCCACGCAGCAGTGTGGTGACCCCGCCGACTCAGAACGGTGGTGGGTCGTCGGGCTTGGGGGTGGAGGCTGGTGCGGATTCGCGAATGGGGCCGGGTGTTGCGGGTGGGGTGGTGTAGCGGTGGCCGGTGGGGGTGGTGATGGTGGTGGAGCCGTCTGGGTTGTTGGTGGCGGCCCAGCCCCAGGCGGGGGTGTCTTTGATGACGTGGTGTAGTTCGCAGTAGTTGCGCAGGTCGGTCAGTCTGGTGAGTCCGGTCTGGGTGAACGGGATGCCGTGGTCGCGGTCGCATTCGCGGGCGGCCCGGTTGCAGTTCGGCCAGTCGCAGGTGGGATGGGCTGCTAGCAGGGTCTCCGAGACGAGCATCCCGGGGTCGTGTCGGGTGGTGGATGCTTCGAGGACGGTTCCGTTGGTCGGGTCGGTCAGGATGCGTCGCCAGGTGCTGTCGGTGGCGATGGTTCGAGCCATCTCGGCAGGAATCGGCCCGTATCCGGTCAGCTCGCAGGGCTCGTCGTTCATGCCGAGCAGGGTGGTGATCGGTACGAGGACTTCGATGTGTGGTCGGCGTCGGTGCTGGTCGGGTAGTCGTCGCCCGAGCCAATCGAGTCCGTTCCACAACATGAAGTCGAACAGATCGGTGACGACATCGGCCCGTCGCTGATCCGCACTACGGTGATCCGCGCTGCGCCGGTCCGCAGAGGGCTGATCCATACCGACCTGTTCGCGGGGCTGATCTGTCTCCCGCCCGGATTCGCTCTGGCCGGCGGCCCCTGGCGCGGTGACCTCCTCGTCAACGGAACCCCCAACGCTCGAACTACCGTGATCCCCAC
This sequence comes from Streptomyces sp. SID13031, assembly GCF_010548305.1. Lineage (GTDB taxonomy): Bacteria > Actinomycetota > Actinomycetes > Propionibacteriales > Kribbellaceae > Kribbella. Next base: position 236,434 of record NZ_JAAGLV010000001.1, on the reverse strand, counting down.
CCTGGGCGCCCTGGTCCTCACCGCGGACGCCGTGGTCCGCACCGGGAGCGGTCGGTGTCGTGGTGGGGGTGGCGGCGGTTGCCGGGCCAGGAGTGGGGGTGTGTCGCTTGGCGAGGTCGGCGATGGCCTGGATGACGATCCAGATCTGCTGGATCTTGTCGGCGGTGTTGACGATCCACAGGCCGGCCATCCCGTCGGGCAGCGGCACGACGCGGACTTCTCGGGTCGCCTTGGCTTCACGGTGGCGGTCGGCCTCGTCCTTCGCGTTGTACTTGGAGACCTGGCGTCGAAGCGACCTCTGCAAATTGGCGTGCGACTGCGACGGGGCCCGCTTCAGCACCGCGGCCTCCACGGCCCGGGTCTTCGCATCGCCCAGGGCACGGGTCGCGTTGGAGATGGAGATCGCCTTCGACAAACTGATCGCACCGCAGCGCAATGCGGTATAGGTAGCCGACAAGACACCCGTCAGACGCAACGCGGTATCGATATGGCCGCTGACGGTCTGCGGGGACAGCTTCAAAGCGCAGGCGATCTCCGCGGCCCACGACCGCTCCGGATCCACCGGGCGGCCATTGGAGTCGATCTCGCTCGGGCGCGGCAACTCGACAGCCTGGGCCTTGCGCTGCCGGTAGAACGAAGCCATCGCCGATACCCGCATCGACTCACTCCAGGCCGTCAACCGCGCGGTCGCCTTCATGAACTCGATCAACGCGATCGGAGACAGCACCTGAGGGCGGACCTGAGCCAAAGCAGCAGCCAGCTCAGGACCAGGTGGAAGTAACGCCCACGCAGGCGCCTTCGCCTCCAGCAGGGCTCGCTCAGCCTCGTCCTGCTCGACTCCCGCCCACAACTCCCACTCGAGCACATCGACCGCCGACAACGGTGGCAGATCACCGAAGAAGCCCACCTCGTCGATGAACCTCGGCCCAGCAGGACAATCCGGATCCTCAGGCGCACAGACAGCACCCGACTCGAACAGCGCATCGACCTCAGCGGCGAACGACTGCCCGCCGTACTCGCGATCGGCCACACCGGTATTCATGCGCCTAGATTAGAACACCTGTTCGATTGAAATCAAATCGCCGCTTCCCGCGCATTGTGATGTCTCGGGACATAGGTGACGGTTCTGGATCAGGACATCGGTGACGGTTCAGGGGTCTTGGCGTGGGCCGCGGGGGTGGCCGTTGCCGACGCAGGTCACTCCGGGCGCGGGCTTGGTGTGTTCGATGAGGATCTGGCCTTCGAGGTCGGTGACGGTGATCTTGTCGCCGGCGGTGATGACGAGGACCTGTTGGAAGCCTCGTCGCCCGTCGACCATGTACTGGACCTTGTTCAGCATGAAGACGCCGTTGCTGGTCAGCTTTTTGACGATGGTGTCGTCGGGCAGGTCTGTGGGGAGCGGTGTCCGGGTGGGTCGGGGCCGGTTGACGGGACGGCGGATCGGGTCGCGGGTGGGGCGAGGTGCTTCGGTCTTCGCGGTGGCCTGCCAGGCGGTCAGTGGTGTGACGCGGCCGGGCAGTCCTTGGTGGGGGCGCTGGGTGTTGTAGATGTGGTCGAAGGTGTCGACCTGGGCCTGCAACTGGGCCAGATCGGCGGCCAGTGGCTGCTTGTCGAGGTAGCGGAACAGGGTCTGGTGGAAGCGTTCGTTCTTGCCCTGGGTGGTCGGTTTGTAGGGCTTGCCGGTGATCGGCTCCACGCCCAGGGCCATCAGGTGGACGACGAGCTGGCCCAGGAGTCCACGCCGCGACGGGTTGAGCGCGGACCCGTTGTCGGACAGCAGCCGCTGCGGCACGCCATGGGCGGCCACGTGCGGTGCTCGGCACAGAAGATCGTCACCGCCCCACGGGGCGGCCACTGCGTGATCGCGAGACGGACACGAGGATCAACAAGCTCGTTCTTCGGCACCGACGCAGTCGACCGGCCCCAGGCATCACCAACGCCAACGACTCACCGAAGTGTCACCACCAACACCCCACGCAATGTCACCGATGTCCTGATGCAGAACCGTCACCGATGTCCTGCGACATCACACCGCTTCCCGCGCATCGCGCGACTACGGGACTCTGGTCAGCCAGTCCTCGGTGCCGAACTTGGTCTCGACGCGGCGCTGGGCCTCGGCGACCGTTTCTTCGTCGATGGTCGCGTCGGCGAGGCCGTAGCGCCCAGCGAATGTGCCGACTAGGCGCTTGATGACCTCAGTGCGCTCCAGGCCGGTCTGGCTGCGGAGGGGGTCGACGCGTTTGTTGGCGCTCTTGGTCCCCTTGTCCGACATCTTCTCGCGGCCGATGCGCAGTACTTCGACCATCTTCGTCGCGTCCATGTCGTACGCCATCGTCACGTGGTGCAGGACTGCGCCGCCCGCGAACCGCTTCTGCGCGGCGCCCGCGATCTTGCCGGCCGGCGAGGTGATGTCGTTGATCGGCTGGTACGTCGCGGCGATGCCGAGCTCGTTCAGCGCGCCGACCACCCAGTCGTCGAGGAAGGCGTACGAGTCGACGAAGGACAGCCCGGAGACGAGCGACTCGGGCACATAGAGCGAGTACGTGATCGTGTTGCCCGGCTCGACGAACATCGCGCCGCCGCCGCTGATCCGCCGTACCACCGTCACGTCGTGTTTCGCGGCGCCGGCCAGGTCCACCTCGTTGGCCAGCGACTGGAAGCTGCCGATGATGACCGCGTTCGACGCCCATTCCCAGATCCGCAACGTCGGCGGGCGCTCGCCCGATCCGACCTGCTCGGCCAGTACCTCGTCCAGCGCCATCTGCAGCGCCGGCTCGCGCGGTACGTCGTGCACGAACTCCCAGGTATGATCCGTCCACGCCGTCGCCCCGGTCAGCGCCCGCCGTACCGCGACCGCGACGGCCTCCGGCGAGAACCCGAGCATCTCGACGCCATCCCCCAGCACGCCCCGGACCCGCGCCGCGAGCTGCGCCACCGGCGCCTCGACGGGCACCCCGGCCAACGCTCCGTTGATCCGCTCCAAGGCGTCATCCGGTTCCAGGAAGAAGTCCCCACTGATCCGGGCCCGTCGCACCACCTCGTCGACGACGTCGAGATCGGCTACGACCAGCTTCCCACCGGGCACCTTGTATTCACCATGCACACCGACACTCAACCACCCGCCCCAGCCGGATGTTCCACGAGGCTCAGCCGTAGCGCAGGGCCGCGGTGACGTAGGAACGAAGGAGGTCGTGCTTCTGCTCCAGGTAGGCCTTGTCCGTCAGGTTCCGGACCCGGTCCTCGGAGGCGCTCTGGGTCAGCGCGCCGACCGAGAACAGGTACGCCCACTGGTAGAAACCGTCGGGCTTGCCCGGCAGCGCCTCGCGGAAGGCCTCGATGAACTCGCGCGCCATCGGGTCGAAGAGCACCTTGAGGACCGGCCGGTCCTGGTTCGACGGGTCGCCGGCCTCACGTAGTACGAGCTTGGCGAACCAGGCGTCCTCCGGCTCGAAGTGCAGGACCAGGACCGGGTCGACGAATGCGTGCACGATCTGCTCGACGGCATCCGGCGCGCTCAGGTCGGGGATCGCCCGGAGCTGAGCCAGCCGCTGCTCGTTGACGTACTGCCGGTGCTCGAAGATCGCGACGAACAGCGCCAGCTTCGAGGTGTAGTGGTAGACGACCAGGGACAGCTTCACGTCGGCCTCGGCGGCGATCCGCCGCATCGTCGTTCCGTGGTAGCCGTCCTGCGCGAACACCTTCTCCGCGGCCCGCAGGATCACCATCCGTTTGCCGCCCTCGGCAGTCTCCGTCATCCGGCACCTCGCTCTCTCCCGAAAAAGCTTACTGCACGTACGTACAGTTTGGGTCTTGCCGAGCACACTGAACGTACGTACAGTCTGGATTCTCGGGACCGAAACACGGCGTTAACCGAAGGGACTGGTCCGGATGAGAGATTCCGGTAAATGGGTGGTGCTGGGTGGCGCCTTCGTGGCCTACATGTTCGATGCGCTGGAGATCCTGCTGCTGTCTTTCGCGCTCCCGGACATCCGCTTGGAGTTCGGGCTGACCAAGGCCGAAGGCGGTCTGCTCGCCACCGCCACGCTGCTCGGCATCGGAGTGAGCAGCCTGACCGTCGGCTGGCTGGCCGACAACTACGGCCGCAAGCGGGCGCTGATGCTCTCGCTCGCGGTCTTCGGGGTCTTCACCGCCGCGCTCGCCCTGGTGCCGAGCTTCGGGGTGTTCCTCGTACTGCGCTTCGTGGCCGGCCTCGGCCTCGGCGGCGTCTGGGGCGTGGTGTCGACGTACGTGGTCGAAACCTGGCCGACCGCCCAGCGGGGCCGGGCAGCAGCCTTCGTGCTGAGCTCGTTCCCAGCGGGTGGAGCGATCGCCGCCGTCGTCGCCGCTGCCTTGCTGCCCGATTGGCGGCTGCTGTTCTTCCTGGCCGGGGCAGGCGTGATCGTGCCGATACTGATCATCGGCTTCTTCTTCAAGGAGTCCGCCGAATGGGTCGCGCAGAAGAGCACGCCGGTGAAGGTGACCGAGATCTTCTCCGCCGATCTTCGCCGCAAGACCCTGCTCGGCACTGCCGTCGCATCGCTGGCCCTGTTCGGCTGGTGGGGTGCGTCGACTTGGCTGCCGACCTACCTGCACACCGACCGAGGCATCCCGACGGCGACCGTCGCCCTGTTCATGACGGTCCTGAACCTGGGCATGTTCGTCGGCTACAACGTCTTCGGGCTGATCGCCGACCGGATCGGCCGCAAGTATGCCCTCGTCCTGTCGCTCGTGGGAGTGGGCCTGACCTTGCCTCTCTATGTAGTGGCAGCAGACCGTAGTGCGTTGCTGTGGCTGGGTCCGCTGTTCGCCTTCTTCGCTGCTTTCAGCGGCATCTTCGGCGCCTACCTCGGCGAGCTCTACCCGACCCGGGTCAGAGCGACCGGCGCCGGCTTCTGCTTCAACGTCGGCCGCGGGGTGTCCGCCTTCGCGCCGTTCGCCCTGGGCGCCCTGGCCACCGGAGCGGGCCTCGGCACCGGGCTCCTCCTGTGCGCCGGGATCTTCCTCTGCGGGGCAGTCGTGATGACGGCGCTCCCCAACCTGAGCAACCCCGCGCGAGTCCCCGCCCGAGCCGTGCTCGAAACCGAAGGAGCATCATGACCACCTTCGTCGACATCTCGGTGTCGCTGATGTCCGGTATCGCCTCCGACCCGCCTGGTGGGACCCCGGAGATCGAGTACATCACCCACCAGGACAGCGTGGCCGACATGCTGACGCACTTCCCCGGCGCCGGCCCCGAGGTACTGCCCGACGGTGAGGGCTGGGCGATCGAGCGGATCAAGCTGACCACCCACACCGGCACCCACCTGGACGCGCCGTACCACTACGCCTCGACGATGGACAACGGCGAACGGGCGATCACCATCGACGAAGTACCGCTCGAATGGTGTTTCCAGCCCGGCGTGAAGCTGGACTTCCGCGACCTGGCCGACGGTTACGTGGTCACGCCTGATGACATCGACCTGGAGCTCAAGCGGATCGGGCACACGCTCAGCCCGCTCGAGATCGTCGTGATCAACACCAGCGCGGGCGTCCGGTACGGCGAGGACGACTATCTCGCCCGTGGCTGCGGGATGGGCCGCGACGCCACCATCCACCTGCTCGAACAGGGCGTCCGGGTCACCGGTACGGACGCCTGGAGCTGGGACGCGCCGTTCGTCCACACGGCTCGCAAGTATGCCGAGACCGGCGACGGCTCGCTGATCTGGGAAGGCCACAAGGCCGGCCGCGAGATCGGCTACTGCCATATCGAGAAGCTGCACAACCTGGAAGCCCTGCCCGCCACCGGCTTCAAGATCTCCTGCTTCCCGCACAAGATCCACGCCGCGTCCGCAGGCTGGACGCGCGCCGTGGCCATCATCGACGACCCCGAGGAGAACTCGTGAAATTCGCAGCACTGCTACTGGACGGGCAGTACCGGCAGGCACTCGTACACGACGACCGGCTGCATCCGCTGCCGGCCGGCACCGACCTGTTCGAAGTACTGGCCGCCAAGCCGAGTGAGCAGGAAGTGCTGGCCCGGTGTGCCGCACCCGTCAACCTGGACGAGCAAGCCCTGCTGCCGCCGATCAAGGCTTCGTCGATCCGCGACTTCATGATCTTCGAGCAGCACGTCGAGGGCTCGTTCCAGGGGATCCGCGAGCCGGCGGTCGTTCCCGAGTGGTACGACATCCCGACCTTCTACTTCACCAACCCGTACAGCCTGATCGGCGCGCGCCAGCCGGTCCCGGTACCGCCCGGGTCGAACCTGCTGGACTACGAACTGGAGGTCGCCGCCATCATCGGCACCGAGGGCCGCAACCTGCCGGTCGAAGAGGCCGAGAAGCACATCGCCGGCTACAGCATCTTCAACGACTGGTCGGCGCGCGACCTCCAGATCCACGAGATGCGGATCGGCCTCGGCCCGGCCAAGGGCAAGGACACCGCCTCGACCCTCGGCCCGTACCTGGTCACCCCGGACGAACTCGAGCCGTACCGCCAGGGCGACCGCTTCGACCTCACCATGTCGGTGTCGATCAACGGAACCGCGATCGGCAAGGACTCGCTGGCCAACGCGGCCTGGTCGTTCCCGGAGATGATCGCCTACGCCAGCCGCGGAACCGTGGTCCACCCAGGCGACATCCTCGGCTCCGGCACCTGCGGCAGCGGCTGCCTGGTCGAGCTCTGGGGCCGCAACGGCGGCGAGCGAGTCCCCCCGTCCCTGGCGATCGGCGACACCGTGACCATGGAGGTCACCGCCCTCGGCACCATCGAAAACACCGTCGCCCCCGGCCAGCCGGTCCACCCTGTCCCCCCGGCCCGCCGCCTCAGCTGAGCTGTCGCTCCTGACCGCGTCCGCGACCGCATCCTGCTTCCCCGAAACCATGGTGAACAGGGTCGGTGTATCAGCGGACGCCGGTCAGGTGCTCTCGAAGGGAGGTGATTCAGACCCGAGACGAGGGCGGCGTAGATGTCCGTACAGAGCGTGGAAGTCGAACTGCTGGCGATCGGTGCCGGGCCGTCGAACCTGGGGCTGGCGGTGGCGCTCGAGGAGTTGGCGCCGGAGTTGGCGGCGAACAGTCTGCTGATCGACCGGAACTCGACGATCGCCTGGCAGCAGGGCATGTTGATGCCGTGGGCGACCAGCCAGGTGTCGTTCCTCAAGGATCTGGTCACCCAGCGCGATCCCACCAGCAGGTTCTCGTTCCTGAACCACCTGTTCGAGACCGGGCGGATGGACGAGTTCGTCAACATGAGCACCTTCACGCCGTACCGGGTGGAGTTCACCGAGTACCTGCGCTGGGTCGCAGGGTCGCTCGAGAAGGTCCGGATCGAGCTCGGCAAGCAGGTCGTCTCGATGCGCGCCCGGCGGGACGAGGCCGGGGTGGTGACCGGCTGGGTCACCACGCTCGCCGACGGCAGCACGATCACCAGCCGGTACCTCGTGTACGGCGGTAGCCGCGAGGCCAACATCCCGCCGGCGCTCGCCGACCTGCCGCCGAACCGTGTCGTCCACAGCACCCAGTACCGCCAGCGCGTCGCCGAGCTGTCCGGCGAGATGCCGTACCGCGTCGCCGTGGTGGGCAGCTCGCAGAGCGCGGCGGAGATCTTCCGGGCGCTGCGCGACGACCTGCCCGACAGCGACGTCGCCTGGCTGATGCGGTCCATCGGGCTGAGCTCGGACCAGTCGAGCAAGTTCACCAACGAGCTGTACTACCCGGCGTTCGTGGACGAGTTCTACGACTCCCGGCCCGAGGCGCGCGAGCAGATCCTCCGGGAGATGCACCGGACCAACTACTCCGTCGTCACTCCCCCGATGCTCGAGCACCTGTACAACGACCTGTACCTCGACCGGTTCAACAACCGCAACGAGCGCCGGCTCATCACGATGGTCGACATCACCAGCGCCCGCGAGACCGGCGACGAGCTCGTACTGGAGCTGACCGACCGCCGGACCGGAACGGTCACCGAGCTGCACCGTGACGTGGTCTTCCTCGGCACCGGCTTCGACGTACGGATGCCGCGACTCGTCCGTGAGCTCGCCAGCGACCTGGAGCTGGACCGGATCGACGTCACCCGCGAGTACCAGCTGGAGCTCGGCGTACCGAGCTCGGCGGCCTGCTACCTGCAGGGCGTCAACGAGCAGACGCACGGCATCTCCGACACCCTGCTCAGCGTCCTGGCGCAGCGTGCCGAGGAGATCTGTCGCGACATCATCGCCCATCGCGAACGGATCCCTGCCGCGGCTGTATCAGGGCACGAGGTGGCCGGGCTCTAACGGGTGGCAGAACCGCGCACCCCGAGGAGAGCCCGGATGGCAATGGTCGAACTCGAACGGACCCCACTAGACGATGTGGCCCGGGCCCGAGAGCAGACCTTCGCCGGTCTGCAGGCAGCGATGCCACCGGCCATCCTGGCCGAGGCATTGAGCTGCAGCGTCCGGCTCCAGGCCGAGCTGCCGTACCGCGAGGAGCTGGAACGCAACCTCGTCATGGTGGCCTACGGCGGCGGCAAGGACAGCTCGTACACGCTGGCCTTCGTCCGGGCGATGCAGCTGATCCTGTATCGCGTGCACGGCCGCACGTTCAAGATGCGGGTGGCGACCAACCGGCACGCGGGCATGCCCCGGCCGGTGATGGAGAACATCGACCGCGAGTACCACGCTCTGCGGCTGTTCGACGACCCGGACTGCGAACTGCTGCTGGTCGACGGCGACGAGGTGTCGGAGTTCTACGTCGACTCGCCGCAACGCGAGCACGTGATCCGGCGCAACCGGCTGGACATCCTGATGACCGGCCACCGCACCTTCGCCGATGGCCGGCCGACGTTCTGCAACTCCTGCAACCTCAGCGTCTTCAACGCCTTCGGGGTGGCCGCGGCTCACGGCGACGGCGCCGACATCATCATCACCGGCGACTCACCGCGCGAGCAGCGCCAGTACACCGCGTGGGTCGGCCGGCTGGCCCGCCAGATCCGGGCGACGGACTCGGCCACCATCCGGCCGCACGCCAGCACCGACAACGGGTTCGGCAAGGTACTCGGTCAGCTCGACGACATCGCCGGCGCGTACTTCACCGACATCCTCGGCCCCGACGCGGCCACCGCGATCGCCGAGCGGCAGGTCAGCACCGACGTACCGGAGCACCTGCAGTTCTTCTCGATCTACAACGAGACCGACTACGCGGCCGGTGACCACTTCGAGCTGCTGACCGGCTTCCTCGGCTTCCAGTTCGACGACCTGGCGTTCAGCTTCACCGAGTCCGACTGCGCCAACCCGGCCCTGATGGCGCACCTGCGCGGGCTGAAGGCCGAGCGGTTGTTCCAGCGCTCGTACGACGAGGGGATGGCCGAGTACGTCGACTTCGCGCTTGGCCTGATGCGCAAGAAGGACATCCCGGCCGGCCTGATCGAGATGATGCGGGCCCGCTACGACACCCCGGACGCGCTGCTGCGGATGCGGACGCTGGCCGAGGAGTACGCGCTGGAAACCTTCGCGCTGACCGAGTCGCACCTGGTCTGTATGACGTACTCCCCCTTCGCCGGGCAGGGCGCCGGCCTCGAACAGTTCCTGGAGCGCGAGCACCCCGAGCTGTCCGGCCGGCTCACCGAGATCCACAGCCTGCTGGCCGGCGTGACCGGCGACCAGGAGCTGGCCGCCGAGATCGAGCAGCTCAGCGGGCTCGAGGCGAGCCAGCTCCGCGTCCTCTACAGCCGGTCGGTGCAGACGCCCGGCGGCGGCGGTACGCCGGTGATCGACCTGATCCTGCAGGGCGACCCGCACAAGGCCGTCATCGAGACCCGGCACACCCAGAACGGTCCGAACACCTTCGAACAGATTTCGGGAAGGTAATCATGGTCGTACACATCTCCCGGCTGGATCGCGACAACCTGCTGCACGAGTACAGCGTCGACACCCAGCGGCTGATGCCGTGGGCGGTGCTGAACGCGCCGTTCGAGGTCTCGTACGCGATCTGCCGGGCGAACACGGTCTCGAAGCTGCACACGCACCACGAGCAGGAGATCTTCGTCGCCGTGTCGGGCGAGGTCGAGGTCGAGTGCGGTGGCGAGCGGCAGCCCTTCCGGGCCGGTGACGTCTGCTACTTCACGCCGGGTCAGCTGCACCGGGTGCACAACCACAACGACGAGGACTTCGTCTTCACCAGCATCTGGTGGGACCCGGAGATGTCGCACCGGTTCCTGGCCGAGCACGCCGGTTCCGAGACCGAGAAGCTCGCAGCCGAGGCGCATGAGAAGGAAGCCGAGAACTCCGCGACCGCCGAGGCGATCGAGAGCGCAGAGCGAGCGGGGGTCACCGCGTGACCGGCGTACTGCCCTCCGAGGACGACCGTCCCGTCCTCGTCCTGGGCCCGAACCCGACTCCCAACGGTGGCATGCACCTCGGCCACATCGCCGGGCCGTACCTGGCCGGTGACGTCTACGCGCGCTACCAGCGGGCCCGCGGCCGCAACGTCATCTTCACCACCGAGACCGACGACAGCCAGACCTACGTGGTCGCGTCCGCCGCCCGCGAGGGGATCACGTCGGAGGAGCTCTGCAAGCGCTCGACCGGGCAGATCCAGGAAGCCCTGCAGGCGATCGGTATCTCCTACGACGGTTTCGGCCCGTTCGACTCGATGTACAAGGCAACGGTCCTGCAGTACTTCAGCGCGCTGCACGCCGCCGGGGTGTTCAAACTGAAGACGGTCCGGCTGCCGTTCCTGGAGCGGACCGGCGAGTTCATGGTCGAGGGCCTGATCGAGGGCGACTGCCCGGTCTGCCTGTCGAGCAGCCGCGGTGGCCTGTGCGAGACCTGCTGCCACCCGAACAACTTCGACCAGCTGATCAACCCGCACTCGACGATCAACCCCTCCGACGAGCTCACCTACCGCGAAGCCACCATCATGGTGCTCCCGCTGGAGGAGTATCGCGACCGGCTGACGAAGTACCACGAATCGCTGGCCACCCACCGCCGGCCGCACGTGCGGCAGATGATCGCCGAGCTGATGGCCCGGCCGTTGCAGGACATCCCGATCACCTTCCCGCTGAACTGGGGTATCGACGCGCAGTTCCCGGAGGTCCCCGGTCAGGTGCTCAACGCCTGGCTCGAACTGATCCCGGCCGGCATGTTCACCACCTCGTACGCCGCCCGCAAGCTCGGCCGCGACACCGTGCCCGGCGAGCTGTGGCGCAAGACGGAGAACCTGCGGATCGTGCACTTCCTCGGCTTCGACAACGCGTACTACTTCTGCCTGCCGCACATCGCGATGCTGATGGCGCACGGCGACAAGTACGTCTGGCCGGAATCCATCATCAACAACGAGTTCTACGAGCTGGAGAGCTCGAAGTTCTCGACCAGCAAGCGGCACGTGCTGACGCCGCAGGAGCTGCTGAAAGAGGTACCGCGGGACGTCGCCAGGCTCTACCTGGCGCTGACCGCACCGGAGTACCAGCGGTCCACCTTCAGCCGGGCCGGCCTGGACAAGATGGCCGAGGACCGGTTGATCGGTCCCTGGAACCAGCTCGCCGGAATCCTGGCCAAGGCGGTCGCCAACGCCGGCGACGACAGCGCCAAGCTGCCGGTCACGCCGACCGCGCGGGGCCGGGTGGTCGCGATGCTCGAGCGGTTCGACCTCAGCTACGAGATGCCGACGTTCAACCTGAACCGCTCGGCGGACACCGTGCTGGTCCACATCGACCGGCTGCGGAAACGCGCGGCAGCCCTCGACGGTATCGGCCTGGACGAGCAGCCCGAGGCCTGGGGCGAACTGTTCAGCGAGGTCAAAGCCCTGCTGGCGTTGGCCTCTCCCCTCCTCATCGACCTCGCGACGGCAGCCCGCGAGGCAGGCGTCTTCGACGGTATGCCGGACGCCGGGGTACTGGTCACCGGAGCGTTCGACGTCACCGAGGTCGCCCCCTTCGCGCCGCCGCTGTTGTCGGCCGAACCCACCGGCGGTGCGCTCGCCGGAGGTGGGTGACCCCCGTGCGAATCACGGTGGTTGGTGGTGGCGTGATCGGGCTGCTCACCGCGATCGAGTGCGTCCGCGCGCCCGGCGTCGACCAGGTGGATCTGGTCGACGCCGGTCCGATCCCCTCGCCGCTGGCCACGTCGAACGACCGGCTCCGGGTGGTACGGGCGCTGCATCGCAACGACTTTGCGCTGACGACCGCGGCTGCGGGCGCCCATACCGCTTGGCTCGATGTGGAACGTCTGCTGGGCGCGCGGTTCTACCACCCGACCGGAGCGCTCACCGCGGTGTCGGCCGAGAACGCGTCGGCTGAGCTCGCGACCCTCACGGCAGTCGGCGCGAAGGCCTGGGCGCTGTCGCCGCAAGACGTGGCCGCCTGGTATCCGCGCGTGCACTTCCCCGAGGGAACTGCCGCAGTACTAGAGGCCACGGCCGGTGTGGTGCTGGCCGACCACGCGTTGGTCGCCATGGCTCACTGGCTGGGCGAGCAGCCTCAGGTGCGCCTGCATCCGCACCGGGAGGTCGTCTCGGTGACTGCGGTCGACGGCGCTGGCGTGGTCCGGTACGCCGACGGCGGGACGCTGACCTCGGACCGGGTAGTGGTCGCCGCCGGGCCCTGGTCGCGCGAGTTGCTGGCCGGCTCGGTCGGCTCCGACCTGACGTTGTACCGCCAGAGTGTTCTCTCGTACCGGCCACCCACCTGCCGGCGGAACTGGGCCGAGATGCCTGTTGTCCTGGGCCTCGGTCCGGTTGGCGATGCCTGGTTCATGCCGATCGTGCCGCAGTCCGATGCACCGATGCGGTTGAGTGCGGCCAGCGCCTGCAGGCCAGTGGACGAGATGACCGACCGAGGCACGCCGGATCAATGGCGCCACCACCTCATCGAGCTGTTCTCCCACGTGATCCAGTCCTTCGACCCGGCGGGAATCGTCGGCGCCACCGACGGCTACTACCTGTCCGAACGGACGCGAGGTGGCCCGCTGCTGGCTTCCTACGGGTCAGGCACGGTGTGGGCGTTCGCCGCCTGCGGCGGGATGTCCTTCAAGTTCGCACCCCAGATCGCCCGGGCGATCGCCGATCGCGCTGTGGGCGCAGCACCGCGCCCGACCGGTCTTGAATCGATCGACAGGCCGCGCCAGCTCGCCGCGGTCGGTGAGGAGTAGATCACGATGCTGTGTAAGTCACAATGAAGTTGCTCGCGCTGGAGGCCGTACAGAACGCCGGCTACTACCAGTCCCGCTACCAGCAGGTCGAGGAGTTCGGCGGCACGCTGTTCGTTCTCAACGGCCTCGGCGAGGACGGCTACTGGCCGGCCGACCGGTACCGGATCGCCGGCTCCAAACACATCGACGACATCATCGCGGCCGCTCGCGAGTGGCACGAGGCCGAAGGGTTCCACGGCCTCCTCACCTTCTCCGAGTCCGGTGTCCTCACCGTCGCCGCAGTGGCCGAGGCATTGGGTTTGCCGACGGTCGGCCTCGATGCGGCCAGGATCAGCCGGAACAAGCTGCTGATGCGGGAGGCTCAGGAACGCGGCGGCGCGCCGGTACCGCAGTACCGGCTGGTGCCCGACCTGACCGCGGCGCTGGCGGCAGCGGACGAGTTCGGCTACCCGATCATCCTCAAGCCGACGTTGGGTGCCGCGAGCAACTTCGTCTTCAAGGTCGACAGCGCGGACGAGCTGCGGACCCGGTTCCCGCAGGCGCAGGCCGGGATGGCGGGCATGTCCTGGTTCCGGATGGAGGCCGACGGCCTCGACCTCGGGCCGTACGGGCTGCTGGTCGAGTCGTTCCTGGACGGCCGGGAGCTGCAGATCGAGGCGGTCGTCTGGGACGGCGAGGTGTACCTCGGCTCGATCGTCGACCGGATCACGATCGAGGGCAACACCTTCGATGACGACGCGCACCAGGCCCCGACTACCCTCGACGCCGACCAGCTGGCCGCCGTCCACGAGGTCGTCACCGCGGCGGCGCACGCGCAAGGCCTGCGGCGGAGCGTGATGCACGCCGAGGTCCGCTTCCACCAGGGCAAACCGCACATGCTGGAGATCGCGGTACGGCCGGGTGGTGGCGGGCTGGACTACTTCGCCCGGCTGAGCACGGGCTACTGCCCGATCCGCGGTGTGATGGCCGTGGCCGTTGGCAACAAACCCGACGTCCGGCACTACCACCCGACCGGCGTTCATCTGGCCGGTACCTGCCTGATCAGTGGCCCCGGCCGGATCGAGCAGATCACCGTGCCACCGTCCGTGGCCGGCGACGACCGGGTGTTCTTCCTCAAGATCACCGCCAAGCCGGGCGATGTCGTGCGGCGCCCGCCGGACGGCAACAACATTCTCGGCTTCCTCTGTACCAGCGGAGCGACCTTCGACGAGGCGATCGCGACGGCGTACGAGTTCGCCGCCCAGATCGACGTCCGCCTGGCCCTGCCCGCCACTGCCTGACAGAACCATGAGCTCCAGCTGATTAGAAGGGTGACCTGATGTCCACAACGTTGACCACACAGGATTCCGGCCAGCCGACCGAGGCCGGCCGGCCGATCAAGGGTGGCATCGTCACCTGGGCCTGCAACCCCGGTTTCCCGCCGGCCGCGATCTTCCCGTTCACGCCGCGGGAGCGGATCGGCATCCGGAACCTGTACGAGTTCCAGATCCTGATGTTCCGCCCGCTGTACTGGCTCGGCAAGAACGGCGCCGCCGGCGTCGACCACGACCTGAGCCTGGCCTACCCGCCGGAGTGGAGCGAGGACGGGCTGAGCGTCACCGTCACGCTGAAGCCCTGGCAGTGGTCCAACGGTGAGCCGATCTGCGCCGACAACGTGATGTTCTGGGTGAACATGATGGCGGTCAAGGGCGACCGGCTCGGGTACTACGTGCCCGGCTACTTCCCGGACAACCTGACGTCGTACGAGAAGGTTGCCGAGGACAAGGTCAAGTTCACCTTCCAGGAGGTGTACTCCAAGACCTGGATCGAGATGAACCAGCTGTCGCTGATCACCCCGATGCCGAAGGCCTGGGACCGGACCGCCGACGGACCCGCCCGGGCCTCGTTCGACAAGGACGACATTCCGGCCGTCTACGACTACCTGGTGTCGGAGAACGGCGAGTGGACCGAGGAGGCCAACCTGCACCGCGGCGGCTGGGCCGCAAGTCCGGTGTGGAGTGTCGTCAGCGGCCCGTGGAAGCTGAAGAGCTACGACCTCGACGGCCTGGTCACCTTCGTCCCGAACGAGAACTACTCCGGCCCGAACAAGCCCCAGCTGGCCGAGTTCCGGCAGGTGCAGAACGACACCGACGACCTGATGTACGAGCGGCTGTTGGCCGGCCCGGACGCGGAGAACGGGATCCACATCGGCTACCTGCCGCCGGGCATGGAGGTCACCGACGGGAGCCCGGACCCGCTGGCCGAGAAGTACCGGGTGGTGCCGCAGGACGTGTTCGTGGTCAGGTACATGCCGTTCAACTTCGACAACGACTCCGACGCAGCGGCGATCTACAAGCACGCCTACGTCCGGCAGGCGCTGCAGATGTGCCTGGACCAGGACCGGATCATCAGCGAGGTCTTCAACGGCAACGCCTACCGGATGGACGGCCCGGTGCCGTTGTCGCCGCCGAACCCCCACGTGTCCCCCAAGCAACTCAAGGACCCGTTGCCGTTCGACCCCGCGGCCGCCAACGCGCTGCTCGAGGCGCACGGCTGGGACACCAGCACGATGCCGGCCGGCTGCGTGCAGCCCGGTGAGGTGGCCGGCTGCGCCGGTGAGGGCATCGAGATCGGCGCCCACCTGTCCTTCACGATGCGGTACGTCGAGGGCAAGGACGCACTGCTCAAGCTGCTGGAGATCTTCAAGGCCGACGCCGCCAAGGCCGGGATCGAGCTGAAGCTGGAGCCCGTCTACGGCTCGGTGATGGTGGCCGAGGACCACAGCCCGAACGTCGCGAGCAAGCGGCTGTGGGAGCTCAACACCTGGAACGGCGGCTGGTCGTTCTACGGCCACCTGACCGGCGAGATGCTGTTCGCGACCGGTGCCGGCAGCAACTTCGGCGACTACTCCGACCCGGTGGCCGACAAGCTGATCGACGCGACCGTGCACAGCGACGACCCGGAGGCGATGTACGCCTACCAGGACTACATCGCCGAGCAGGTGCCGACGATCTGGTCGCCGGGGTTCCCGAACCGGATGTTCGAGGTGGCGAAGAACCTGCGCGGCGTCGAGCCCTGCAACCCGTACGGCCTGATCAACCCCGAGGACTGGTACTACGTCGAGGACTGATCCCCGCAACGCAAGCCGCCCCAGCTCGAAGAGCTGGGGCGGCTTTCTTGGTGCCTGAGGTCAGTGCTTCAGCGGGGTGGTCGCCGCCGGCAGGTGGTGCATGCCGCGCAGCAACGTGCTCGGCTCCCACTCCAGGAACTTCGGGTCGGCGGTCATCCGCAGATCCGGGAAGCGTTCCAGCAGCCGGGTCAGCGCGATGTTCGTCTGCATCTTGGCCAGCGGCTGGCCGATGCAGAAGTGCGGACCGTGGCCGAACCCCAGGACGCCCTTGGGCTTGCGGTCCAGGTCCAGCTTGTTCGCGTTCTCGTACTGCTCCTCGTCGCGGTGCGCCGACAGGATCGACAGCGCCATGATGCTGTTCTCCGGCACCACGGTGTCACCGATCTCGATGTCCTCCAGCGAGAACCGGAAGGTGGCCACCCCGACGCCACCGTCGTAGCGCATCAGCTCGTCGATCGACTGCGACATCAGCGACAGGTCGCCGCGTAGCCGGCCCATCGCGTCCGGGTTGGTGAGCAGGCTGAGGATCGAGTTCGACAGCGTGTGCTGCGAGGTGATGTGGCCGGCCACGGTGTAGAGGAAGATCATCGCGACGAGTTCGTCGTCGGTCAGCCGGTCACCGTCCGGGTTGCCCTCGATCATCGCGCTGACCATGTCGTCGCCGGGGTTCTTGCGCTTCATGTCGATGATCGCCTGGCCGTACTCCTGCACGTTCTTCGACGCCTGCTCGACCACCTCCGGCGGGTGCCCCGCTCCGACCAGCTCGACCGCCCACTGCTGGAACCGTTCCCGGTCCTCGAACGGGATGCCGAGCACGTCGCAGATGATCACGATCGGCAGCGGCTGGGCGAACTCGGTCACCAGGTCGACGTCGTCGCGACCCTCGAGCTTGTCCAGGTACTGCCCGACCAGCTCCTCGATCCGGGCCCGGAAGTCCTCCATCCGCTTCAGCGTGAACGCCTTGCTCACCAGCGAACGCAGCCGGGTGTGCCGCGGGGCGTCGGTGTTCAGCATGTGCTGGGACAGCTCGTCGTCGAAGCCGACATCGGGCTTGTCGGTCTCGACGTAGGTGCCGGTGTGCCGGGCGAACATCTCGTTCATCCGGGTCCCGTCCTTGCTCACCCGGGGGTCTTGCAGCAGCGTCCGTACGTCCGCGTACCGAGTGACGAGCCAGACGTCGGCTCCGTGCGGGAAGACCACGTGGTGCACGCGGCCCGCCTTCCGGTAGGGCTCGAGAATCTCGTACGGCCTCTGCATGAAGTCGTCCGGGATTCGATCGAGGTCCCGATGGATTTCGATGGTCATATTGGTCCGATCCTCCTGCCAAGGGGGCGTAACGACAGGGGCGCACACGCGCTCCGCGATGTATCGCCGTCATCCCCTAGAGGCAGCCGGCAGGCACCCCTGATACGCGTTTTTTGTTGCCCTCCAGACCCTGTTGGTGAGGCCTTCGGCGAGGTAGCCTGCGGGACCAAAAGCCCACCGGCAAAACCGCCGGAACGGTGCGCCTGCCCGACCCCCAGGGGAGAAGTAACCGATGAGTGAAGAAGTCGACCGCGACCCGGCCCCGGCCGAGCAGCCGCCGGGCACCGGGCTCGGCGCGATCGCGACCTGGCGGCAGACGTCACTGACGTCCAAGGCCCTGCTGTTCGGTGTGTTCGTCAACCGGCTTGGCGCCTTCCTGCAGATCTTCCTGGTGCTGTTCATGACGCACAAGGGCTTCTCGGCCGGCGAGGCCGGTTTCGCCCTCGGTGTGTACGGCGCGGGTCACGTACTGGGCTCGTTCGTCGGCGGCTGGCTGACCGACCGGCTGAGCGCCCGGGCGGCCACCCTGATCAGCATGCTCGGCTCGGCCGCGCTGATCGTCTCGATCCTGTACATCAAGCCGTACGGCCTGATCCTGGTCGCGATCCTCGTGGTCAGCACGGTCAGCCAGCTGAACCGGCCGGCCGCGCAGGCGATGCTGGCCGAGCTGACCAAGCCCGGCCAGCTGGTGATGACGATGGCGATGTACCGCCTCGCGATCAACCTCGGTACCGCGGTCACCCCGATCGTCGGCGTCGCGCTGGTCTCGGTCTCGTACAACCTGCTGTTCTGGGCCGAGGCGTTCGCCGCGGTGCTCTACAGCGCGATCGCGTGGAAGTACCTGCCCGGCAAGGCGGCCCCGGAAGAGATCGCCAAGAAGGCCGCGGCGAGGGCCGCCGAGAAGAAGCAGGGCTACCGCGCCGTACTGTCCGACTGGCGCTACGACTTCTACCTGGCCGCCGTGTTCTTGGTGACCATCGTCTACTGCCAGTACCTCGCGGTACTTCCGCTGGCGATCCTCGACGACGGCCTGAGCCTGTGGTGGTACAGCCTGGTGGTCTCGGCGAACGCGATCGTGGTGGCGGTCTGCGAAGTGCCGGCCACCAAGTACGTGCAGACCTGGCCGTTGCGGATCACCGCCATCGCCGGCTTCGGCCTGGTCGCGGTCGGGTACGGCGTCTATGCGATCGCGCTGATCCCGGCCCTGCTGATCGTCGGCACGATCATCTGGACGGCGTCTGAGATCATCGGCGCGCCGACCACCTTCGCCTACCCGGGCATGGTCGCGCCACCGCACCTGTTGGGCCGGTACTCCGGCGCCATGCTGACCGTCTTCGGCCTGGGCAACGCGGTCGGCCCGGCCGTCGGCGTCTGGGCCTGGTCCCACCTCGGCCAGACCTTCTGGCTCTGGGCCGCCGGCGTGGCAGTCCTCTCCGCAGTCTGCGCCCGCATCGGCATGCGCCGCCCCGACGAGGCCCCGGTAGAAGAAAAAGTCACCACCCCCGACCCCAGCACCGAACCGGCCACTTAATCAACCACCGACAACAAACCGCGCCGCGGCCCGCTTGCGGGTCGCGGCGCGGTTTGTTGTCGTTACTTGACCGGGAGTGCGGTGCCGGGTTCTACGTCCGAGTCTTCCGGCAGGACGTGCATGGCGCAGCCGACGTAGGCGCCGCCCTTCAGGCGGATCACCTCTAGGTCCGACTCGACCGTGTTGGCCCGGGCGAAGACGCCGCCGTACCCGTTGACGACGGTGAAGACGCCCCAGTTCACCAGCCACGGCTCCGGGTCGCCGTCCGGCATCGTGAAGTACTCCACCACCGGGCGGATCCGGCGCTGGATCACCCAGGGACCGTCCACGGCCGCCCGGACGCGCTCCTCCCACAGCTCCGCGCTGGTGTCCTTCCGCCAGCCCAGCAGCACTCCTTCGCCACCATGCAGCTGGGTCGGCTTGAGGACCAGCTCGTCGCGGTGGCTGAGCACGTAGTCGATCAGCTCGACCTGGCTGCCGTCCTCCAGCGTCACCGGCTCGCTGCGGACCACCCGGGTCCACGGCAGGATCCGGTCCAGGCTGACCAGCGTCTGCTCGTCGAAGTGCTTGCGGTTCGCCTCGTCGGACAGCATCGCCAGCGCGCTCTTGCTGGCGAACATCTCCGAGTCCAGCGGGGTGAAGATCTTCACCTCACCGCGCGCCGCCGCGTCCAGTACCGGCTCCATCAGCGCCAGCGAGTCCGGGTCCTCGAGGTCCTCCAGCATGAACAGCCGCTGGATGATGTCGAGTTTCGCGTCCCCGAGCCAGACCCCGCCGTCGCGCACCTCGAGCATCCCGATGTGCCCGTAGACGGTGTCGATCCCCATCTCGGTCAGGCGCCCCGAGAAGTGCTCCATGTACGGCTCGAGCGTCTCGTAGCTGGCCGGCCAGTCGACGGTCGCCATCACCGGCCGCCGCGACCCGCGCTCGAAACCGCTCTCGACCAACATGTCGTTGACCTGCTCGCGCATCGTGTCGACATAGGTGAGCCGGTGCTGCTTCGCGAAGTCGGCCAGTACGGACTGGTCCAGCAGCGCCCGGGCCATGTCCGACTGGTCGATACCGCCCAGCGCGCTGCCCATGTTGAACTCGAGCAGCTTGAAGCCGGTCTCGCTCAGGTACAGGTCGCCGCGGCTCTGCTTGGTGACGGTGGTGCCGCGGCTGCGCAGAACCGCCGACACCTGGACGTCACTCAGGCCGACGGCCTTGCCGAAGGCGGCGAAGTCACCGCCGTACAACTTGTCGGGCAGGCTGACCAGCGCGGCATGCATCGTCACCATGTCGTGCCCGAGCTGCTCGGTCTCCTCGGCGCCGAGGAAGAGCGGGCGGGACAGGTACCGGCCGCCGTAGAAGGACTGGAGTCCGACGGACTCCGGTTGGGTGCTGACGAGTTCGCCGGCCGAGATCCCGCGTCGCTTGACCTC
Organism: Streptomyces sp. SID13031; assembly: GCF_010548305.1. Classification (GTDB taxonomy): domain Bacteria; phylum Actinomycetota; class Actinomycetes; order Propionibacteriales; family Kribbellaceae; genus Kribbella. The sequence continues at coordinate 215,960 of NZ_JAAGLV010000001.1, read as the reverse complement.
GTCCAGGTACTGCGCACTGAGTTCAGCTCGGCTCAAGCCGGTAACCATATGTCGGACCTCCGAGTTGGCTGGGCGGAGCAGACCGCTCCTACTCGGACAGAGACCTCCACCCCGCGCTGGAAATACACCCCATGGGTGAGGTATCTGACGACGCCATCGGCGCGCTCTTGTCGGCATGGAAACCATCGCCAGGCGGCACACCACCCGCCACTACCTGATGTGCCCGCCGACCCACTTCGACGTCACCTACTCCATCAACCCATGGATGAACCCCGGCAAACCGACCGACCAGTCGATCGCCATGGACCAGTGGCAGCGCATCCACGACCAGCTGGTCGACCTCGGCCACACCGTCGACCTCGTCCCGCCACTGCCCGGCCTGCCCGACATGGTCTTCGCCGCCAACGGCGCCACCGTGTACGGCGACAAGGCCCTGGTGGCCCGGTTCGTGTACGCCGAGCGCGACGCCGAGTCGCCTGGCTACCTCGACTGGTTCGCGGCTCGCGGGCTGTCAGTGCAACAGGCGGAGCTGTCGAACGAGGGCGAAGGTGACTTCCTGGCCGCCGGACCGTGGATCCTGGCCGGTAACGGCTTCCGCACCGACCGCCGCAGCCACGTAGAGACCGAGGAGTACTTCGGCCGCCCGGTGATCGGGCTGACCCTGGTGAACGACAAGTTCTACCACCTGGACACGGCCCTGTCGGCGCTGGACGAGCACAACATCATGTACTTCCCCGAGGCCTTCACCCGGGGCAGCCAGGCCATCCTGCGCCAGCTCTTCCCGGACGCGATCATCGCCACCCACGAGGACGCCGAGGCGTTCGGCCTCAACGCGGTCTCCGACGGCAAGCACGTGCTGATGCCCGAAGGCGCCGCGAACCTCACCGCCCAACTGCGCAAGGCCGGGTTCGAGCCGATCGGGATGGACGTCTCCGAGCTGCTGCGGGCCGGCGGCGGCGTGAAGTGCTGCATCCTCGAGCTGCACGACGAAGCCCCGGCCGGATGATCGATTACGACGGCAGGAGGTTCCGCGATGTCGCACACGCCGAGGGCGATGGCCCGTCGGCGACGTACCGGCAGCGCGGTGACCTCCTGTGGGGCGACTTCGGTGGCGGCAGCGTCCGGCGTGGCTCGCTGACCGGCCTGTGCCACCCGGACGGGTCGATCGAGTTCACCTACACGATGGCGCTGGCCGACGGCTCGGTACTGGCCGGGCGCTGCGAGAGCACGCCCGAGATGCTGCCCGACGGGCGGATCCGGCTGCACGAGCACTGGGAGCGGTACGGCCCCCAGGCTGCCACCGGAGTCTCCCAGCTCGACGAGATCAGTCCAGACTGAGCAGGCCGGTGTATCAGGGCAGCGCGGACCGGTGCTCTGGTTGTCATGGATCATGTCGCCGCCGTTCCTGCCGGCAGAACCGTCGGGGACGGCGATCTGACCGTGTTGCTGACCAGCGTCTCGTCGGACTCGCACACCTGGAACCTGGTGTTCCTGCAGTTGGTCCTCGAAGAGCTCGGCCACCGGGTGCACAACCTCGGCGCCTGCGTGCCGGACGAGCTGCTGATCTCCGAGAGCCGTCGGTTGCAGCCCGATCTGGTCGTGGTCAGCACGGTCAACGGGCACGGCTTCCACGACGGACTGCGGGTGATCACCCAGCTCCGGGAGCTTCCCGAGCTGGGTGAGATCCCGATGGTGATCGGCGGCAAGCTCGGGATCGCCGGACCGGGCTCCGACGGCAGCCGGGCCAAGCTGATGTCCGCAGGGTTCAACGCGGTCTTCGACGACGGGACCGGTCTGACCGCCTTCCAGTCGTACGTCCGTCAGCTGACCACGGGCGTTGCTTCGTGAACCTCCCTTCCACCGGCTCGTTCGGTGACTTCGTCACGCGTGCACACCAGGCCGGCCGGCTCGTCGTCCAGCCGCGGATGGGCGTCAGCGACGCCACCGCGATGCGCAACGGGCTGGAACTCACCAAGTCCGCGGCCGCGACCACCGTCGGCACGATCACCCTCGACAGCTACACCCGGGTCGGCGACAACGCCAGCGCCAGCGCCGCGCTCGCGGCCGGTATCGACCTGAACGGCTACCCGATCGTCGCGCACGACCTGATCACCACCCGCGCAGTACTGGACGGCCTGGTCGGCCCGGACTTCCCGGTTCAGATCCGGCACGGCTCACCGTTGCCCGCGGCCATCATCAAGTCGCTGATCGGAGCCGGTCTGCACGCGACCGAGGGTGGGCCGGTCTCGTACTGCCTGCCCTACAGCCGGGTGCCGCTGACGGAGTCGATCCCGAACTGGGCCCTCAGCTGCGAGTTGCTGGCCGAGGTCCGGGAGAGCGGGGTCGAACCGCACCTGGAGAGCTTCGGCGGCTGCATGATGGGCCAGCTCTGCCCGCCCGGCCTACTGGTCGCGCTGAGCGTGCTGGAGTGCATGTTCTTCCGCCAGCACGGGATCCGCAGCGTCTCGCTGAGCTATGCCCAGCAGACCGACCCGGACCAGGACGCGGAAGCGGTGTTCGCGATGCGCCGGCTGGCCGCCCAGTGGCTGCCGGACGTCGATTGGCATGTCGTCATCTACACCTACATGGGTGTGTACCCACGTACTCCCGAGGGCGCCTCGCGGCTGCTCGAAGAGGCCGCCCGGCTGGCCGTCCGGACGGCGAGCGCCCGGCTGATCGTGAAGACAGTTGCCGAGGGCTACCGGATCCCCACCTTCGCGGAGAACGTCGCCGCGCTGGAGACCGCCTCGGCCGCTGCCGCTCGGTGCACCCGGATCATCGGAGACGTCGAGGACACCGGCATCCACGCCGAGGCGACCGCCTTGATCGAGGCGGTCGTCAACCTCGACCCGGATCTCGGGACGGCCCTGGTGATGGCGTTCCGCCGCGGGTACCTCGACGTGCCGTACTGCCTGCACCCGGACAACGCGGGCCGCGCCCGCAGCTACCTCGACGACCATGGGCGGTTGCAGTGGTCATCAGTCGGGTCGATGCCGATCCGCGGCAGTGTCAGCCTCGAACGGGTCGGCCACACAGGCAACACCAAGCTGACCGCGGCAGGGCTGCTCACCACGCTGTCGTACATCGAGCGGAAGTTCGACAGCGCCAGCCTCGAGCAGGAATACCAAGCAGCGCCGGCGGCCGCTCAGCTTCCTGATCCCGACCCACCGCCGCCGGCCGGACGACCTCACAAGGAGTACTGCAGATGACCGAGACCCGGATACCCCCCACCCAGGCCGACGCCCCGCTGCCGGCCAGTCCGCGTGAGCACCTGACCTCACCGGTTACCCGCTCGGTACTGGTCATCCAGAACAAGATTCTCGCCGCGACCCGTGAGTTCCTCGACGGCCGCGGTTTCATGGAGTTGCTGCCGCCGATCATCGGCCCGGTCACCGACCCGGGCGCCCGTGGCGCCAAGCAGGTCGACGTGGACTACTACGGCCACCGCTACAAGCTGATGACGAGCGCGATCCTCTACAAGCAGGCCGCGCTGACCTCGTTCGACAAGATCTTCTTCATCGCCCCGAACGTCCGGCTGGAACCGCTGGAGACCACGTCGACCAGCCGGCACCTGGCCGAGTTCCACCAGATCGACTGCGAGATGGCCAACGCCGGCCGCGACGACGCGATCGAGCTGGCCGCGAGTCTCGTCCGGTACGTCGTCGAGCGGGTGCTGACCGATCTGCCCGGCGAACTGCACAGCCTCGGCCGGGACGCCGGCGCGCTCGCCGAAGTACTGACCGGCCAGTTCGGCCGTCGTACGCACGCGGAGGCGGTCGCCGATCTGCGGGCCATCGGCCACGACCAGAGCCCGGACGCCGAGATCGACTGGGTCGGTGAGGCGATGTTGTCGGAACAGGTCGACCGGCCGTTCTTCGTCACCGACTACCCCAAGGGCTCGCGCGGCTTCTACGACAAGGAGAGCAAGGACCAGCCCGGTATGCTCCGCAACTTCGACCTGATCGCGGCCGAGGGGTACGGCGAGCTGTGCAGCGGCTCCGAGCGCGAGCAGGACTACGCGACCATCGTCGCGCGGATGCGGGAGACGGCCGAGAACCCGGCGAAGTACGCGTGGTACCTGCAACTGCTCAAGGAAGGCGTACCGCCCAGCGCCGGTTTCGGGCTGGGGCTGGAACGCTTCACCCGGTACGTCGCCGGCCTCGGCTCGGTCTGGCAGGCGAGCGCCTTCCCGAAGGTTCCGGGCATCCCTTCGCCGTGATGAACCTTTTGCGGCGAAGATGTCCCGCATGACGGACGCAACCACACAGCCGGTCGGCCGGCTCAGCCTCGGCCAGGGCACTGCCTTGTACGTCGGGGCCGTGCTGGCCACCGGTGTGATCGCACTGCCTGCCCTGGCCGCCGAGGTGGCCGGCCCGGCGTCGTTGCTCGCCTGGCTCGGCCTCGCGGTGGTCTCCGCTCCCCTGGCGGCGACGTTCGCCGCGCTCGGCGCGCGCTATCCCGACTCGGGTGGCGTCGCGACGTACGCCCGGCTGGCGTTCGGCGACAAGGCGGCAGCTGTGGTCGGCTGGTGCTTCTACCTGTCCGTGCCCGTCGGCGGTCCGGCCGCCGCGCTCTGGGCCGGCGGCTATGTCGAGGCGGGCATCGGCGGTGGCGAGAAGACGGTACTGGCGACCATGCTGTTCCTGATCCTCGCAGTACCGGCCACCAATGCCTTCGGGATCCAGGTGACCGGCCGGGTCCAGATCGGCCTGGCAGTCCTGCTCGCCGTCTTCCTGGTCGGGGCGGTCGCGCTGTCGCTGCCGCACGCGGACCTGGCCAACCTGCATCCGTTCGCGCCGCATGGCTGGAAGGCGATCGGCCCGGCGGCAGCACTGCTGGTGTGGAGCTTCGTCGGTTGGGAAGCGGTCACCCACCTGACCGCTGAGTTCCGCCGGCCGGCTCGGGACGTGCCGCGGGCGACCGCCATCGCAGTGGCAGTCGTCGGCGTGCTCTACCTCAGCGTCGCCTTCGCCACCATCACTGTCCTCGGCGCCGGTGCTGCTGAGACCGATGCACCGCTCGGCGATCTACTGGCGATCGGCCTCGGCGGCAACTCCCGCATCCTCGCCGCCTGCGCCGCGCTCCTGCTCAGCTTCGGCGCCATGAACGCGTACTACGCGGGCGCCTCCAAGCTCGGTGCGGCCTTGGCCCGCGACGGCTCCTTGCCGAAGTGGCTGGCCCACGGCAGCGCTGCCGGCGAGATACCGCGTCGCAGCCTCGCCTTGCTCGCCGGAATGTCCACGGTGACAGCGCTGATCGTGGTGGCGGCGGGAATCGAGCCCTCCTCCCTAGTGCTGCTCACCACCGGGCTGTTCGTCACCGTGTACGCCGTCGGGGTCGCCGCGGCCGTCAAGTTGCTACCGAAGGGCAGCAAGGCTCGCCTTGCTGCCCTGATCGCGCAGGGGGCCGTCTTGGTCCTCCTGCTGACGGCCGGTCGTTACCTGGTCTGGCCGCTGATCGTCACTGCGGCTGCACTCCTCTACCGCTGGCTCAGCCGGCGTCAGCGTCGTCCGTAGAGCGCCTGCATCCCGAGGACATCACCGCTGCCGAGAGTGCGCATGTGTCCAGTACAGCGTCGGACACCCGGGTACATCGTCAGGTTGAGGTCCTCGACGGCACTGAGGTTCACCAGCCCGTACACGTGCCCCATCTCGTGGGTCAGGACCGACTCCACGTCGTACCGCCAGCGGTCCTTCTCCGGCGGTAGCGCAGGAATGCACTTGGGATCGTTGGCCGGGTCGTAGGTCCATTCGTAGTCGGCGCTGTTCATCCTGATGTCGGCCTCGACGGCTCGCGTCACGCCGTGTCTGGTTTCGGACCAGGTACACGTCCAGGCCAGGGTCGCCTCGAATGAGCCGCCGGGCAGGTCACCCTCGTCGATCACGCTGTGCCGATCGCGTTTGCCACAGGTGGTCTGTCCATCGGCGTACAGGAAGTTGCCCTGCCGGGCGGTGTGACCGAGCAGAGCGCCGGATGCGCCGTTCTTGCCGCGCAGGCCACAGGTGTTTTTGCCTTGGGTCATGTTGGCGAGGGACCGTCGGACCGCCGCGTCGAAGTCGGACTGGCGGTTGGTGGCGAGCTTGGTGCCCCAGGTCGTACGGAACAACCAGGGCGAGCGCCACTTGTAGTCGCGGAGTTCGTAGGTGTCCCGGTCGCAGGCACCGGGCCCGGCCAGATCCGGGAACTGATTCGTCGGCTGGTGCTTGGCGGGAGTCTGGACCGCAACGCTGACCAGACCCTTCTCGTCGGTGGTCGAGCTGTAGGTCCGGGCGCCGGATGGATACAGCAGGTCCATCGTGACGCTCTCCCCCGGCTGCTGGACGGTAAGTGCGACGCCGTCGCCGGCGTCGACCAGCCTGCCGACAGCGCCGCACTCCACCGCGGAGTGCGTTGCCAGAGCCTCGGAGTGCAGGATGCCGCCCGGTAGACGGCAGGGATTCGTGGCGGCGACGGCGCCGCCGGTGGCCAGCACCGGCAGCGCGCCGATACCCACCGTGAAGGCGATCACCAGCGTGATCGCGGGTTTGGACTTCCACTGGAGTTTCATGAGGTGCCCCCCGGCCGAGATCTGAGTCGAACGGCCTTCTGATCTAGTTGAGGAGGCGGCACCGCGCGGATGATACGGGTGTCCGTGAAGTGAGTCGTATTTTCCGGCGCGACTTGCGGCCTCTCTGGGGCAGAAGCCAATCAAGGAGGGCATCCTGCGCGCCGAGACGTTCCCCGAGGCAGCCGTCCGAAGCCGGGCCAAGACCGGTGCTGCCGACGTGTTCCCGCCCGCGAACGAGTACGGGCACTCGTTGTTCGGCGCCCAAGTCGATGCCCAGTCCGGCAGCCAGGACTGCCCGATCGACAGATTGCGGCTGGTGCCGCCGGTCTTCGTACCGCAGCGGTTCGCCAAGCTCGTCGACCTGGCCCGCGAACCGGTCTACCGGGACGTGGTGCTGGAGACGACGATCGGCGGCTTCCGGTCCGCGCTGCCGTTGTACGTCTCGGCGTTCGGCTCGACCGAGGCGGCCAGCGTCGCGCTCGGGATCTCTGCCAGCCGGCAGGCCGGGCGGCTGGGCATCCCGATGGTGGTCGGCGAGAACGTGATGCCGATGAACAGCTACGGCCGGCTCGAGGAAGACGCCGGCCGCTCACTGCTCGGCCGGATCAGCGCGTACCAGGACGAGGCGCTGGACGGCTACGGCGGAGTCGTCATCCAGCAGAGCACCGAGGACGCCGACGCCGAGGTGTGGAACCTGGTCTACAGCGACCCGAACGCGCTGCCACTGCTGCAGTCCGGCCGGTTGGCGTTCGAGCTCAAGGTCGGGCAGGGCGCCAAACCGGGTCTGGGCGGGATGACGCTGATGAGCAGCGAATCGGCCGAGCGGTTGGCCGACGCGTATCTCCTCGACCCGGTCGTCGGCAACGGTCAGGTCCTGCGCAGCAGCAGCCCAGGCAGCTTCACCGCGGAGATCCTGCGGCAGCAGATCAGGCTGATGCGCAACAACTACCCGCGGGCCCGGATCTGGGTGAAGCTGCCACCGGCGCGAGACGTTTCGGCGGCTGCACAGGTGGCCTGGGAGGCCGGCGCGGACGCGGTGACGATCGACGGCGCCGAGGCCGGTACGGGCTGGGCCCCGCGCGTGTTCCTCGACCAGGTCGGGCTGCCCCTCGGCGAGTGTTTGCGGCGGATCGGCCAGGAGCGGGCCGATTCGGCTGCCAACTGTCTGCTCGTGTCCGGCCGGATGTGGGAGGGCGCACGGGTCGCCAAATGCCTGGCGCTCGGCGCGAATGCGGCCGGCCTGGGCCGGGCCGCCCTGATCGCGGTGGACACCGACCCGGACAACGGCCTGGCCAACCTGGTCGAGTGCCTGGCGCTGGAGTTGCAACTACTCACCAGCGCCCTCGGCAAATACCACGTCGAGGCGCTCTCCCCCGAAGATGTGTGGGGTCCGTCAAACAACTGATTCAATCCGTGCCCTGCGTCCGGAAATGTCCACCGATTACGGACGCAGGGCAAATGGACTAGGCCAGATGTCGGTTACTGCGGAGCATTTCCGGTACTGCGCGGCGCGCGTGCGAGACGGTCTGCCGGCTGCGGACCAGATCCACCAGCTCCGCGGTCGGCTCGACCCCGAGCTCGCTCTCCAGGCTCTTGCGGAAGAACTCCAGCCGGCGCAACGCCTCGACCACATTGTCCTCGGCCAGATGTACCTCGATCAGCACCCTGGTCGCGCTCTCCCGCAACGGCTCCAGGCGAACCGCGGCCATCGCCGCTTCGATCGCCTCGGCGTACCGGCCGTCGCAGGTCAGCGCCTGGGCGGTCAGCTCGAGCGCGTGCAGTTGCAGCTGGCGCAGGCGCTCCCGCCCCAGCAGCACCCAGTCGTCGTACCAGCCGGGAAGCAGCTCCCCCATCGTGGCCAGCGTCGGCAACAAGCCCTGGTCGGCCCCGCACTCGCCGTCGTTGATCACCCGGCGGATGGCGGTGACGAGCGTGCTGACGTCTACATCAAGCGATTCATCCAGCCGTAGCGTCTCGTCGCCGGTGACCAACGGGTACCGGCTCAGCTGGCGCAGCCGCCACAGGGCCGTCCGCAGACAGGCCTGGGCCTTCGAGTCCGACACCTCCGGCCACAGCGTCCCGGCCACCTCGGCCCGGCTCGAACGGCCGCGCAGCGCGACGTACGCGACCACGCGCCGCGCGCTGAGCGGGATGGACAGCGTCTGCTGGTCGACGACGACCCGGAAACCGTCCAGCAGCCGAAGTTTGGCCGCTTCCGGATTCTCCTCGTCCAGAGTCTCCGGATCGGGATTCCCCGGTTCCGGAGATTTACTACTCATAAGTCCCCCCACAGGCATGAATTCCCACTTCCTGTGATTACTGGGCGACGCTCCGTTACGGCGAGAATCTTTGCCGGACCCGTCTCCCGATATGGGCATCGGCGACCTCCTCTTTGGTGACCCCTGCGTTACCTGCCGTGAAGTCTGAAGCGTCAGCTAATTGAGTACAAGGCATTAGCCCGGCTGATAGCAGACATTTCCCCCGGCAGCTCCCCGGCAGGTCTCTGTATCACCCGAACCGGGTCGTCCCCTCTCGTTGGGTAGTGCCGACCCAGGAGGCAAACGCGTGGACGAGGACAACATCGACGGAGTCGTGCTGCAGTTGGGCAGCGGCTTCCAGCCGTACCGCCAGTATCTGCTGGAGGGTGCGGCCAGACGCCGGCCGCTGTGGCTGATCGACGACGAGGCGGTGAGCTGGCAGCAGCAGTATCTGGCCGGCAGTAGCGTCGTCGTTCCGCTGGAAGGATCCGGACTGGTCCTCGATCACGCCACCCTGCTCGCTACTGCCGAGTCCGTTGCCCGGTCGCATCGCGTGCTCGGGGTCTTCACCTATGACGAGCCGTCGGTGATCGCCGCCGCGCTGATCGCGGATCGGCTCGGGCTCCCGGGCCTGACCCCGGCCGGCGCGGAGAACTGCCGCAACAAGGTCAAGAGCCGGCAGGCCCTGACCGCCGCCGGTCTGCCGCAGCCACTGTTCGCGGTGGCCAACACGGCCGAAGAGGCCGCTGCTGCCGCCGCGGACATCGGCTACCCAGTGGTGGTCAAACCGCGCGGTATGGCGGCCAGCATCGGCGTCGCGCTGGTGGACGGCCCCGACGGCATCGCCGAGGCGTTCGAGCGGGCCGACAGCTCCAGCCGCAGTGGACCGGCCGAGTACCACGGCGGCGCGCTGATCGAGGAGTGCATCGAAGGCCCGGAGATCAGCGTCGACGGCGCCGTGGTCGCGGGCGAGTACCAGCCGTTCTGCGTCGCGCACAAGCAACTCGGCCCGCCGCCGTACTTCGAGGAGATCGGGCACGTCGTCGACGGCAACGATCCGTTGCTGACCGATCCCGACCTGCGCGAGCTGCTCCGGGCGGCGCACGAGGCACTCGGCGCGCCGAACGGGATCACCCACACCGAGATCCGGTTCGGTCCCCGTGGCCCGACGGTGATCGAGGTGAACGGCCGGCTCGGCGGTGACCTGATCCCCTACCTGGGAAAGCTTGCCACCGGCATCGACCCGGGCAGCGTCCTGGTCGACGTCGCACAAGGCATCCGGCCCGAGCTGGAGCCCGACCACAAGTCCTGCGTCGGCATCCGGTTCTGCTACCCGCCCGAGGACGCCCGGATCGTGGAGATCACCGTGCCGGAGCCGGGGGCGGTACCGGGCCTGATCGAGGCGCATCCGATGGTGCCCGCCGGAGCGACCGTCCGGCTGCCACCGCGGGCGCACATCGGCCGGCACGCCTACGTCATCTGTACCGCCGACGATCCCGCCACCTGCGCCGACCGGCTGACCGCCGCGGCGGAGCTGGTCGAACTGAAGTACGAAGCCCTGAACGAGACCGAGTTTTCCGGACGGCCATGGTGAGCCGAGACAGCGTGACACACAGTGACATACAAGGGGAGCCCGAATGACAAACCGTGAGGTCGAGTTACTCGCAGTCGGTGGAGGTCCGGCCAACCTGGCCCTCGCCGTCGCGATCGAGGAGCTCGGAGTCGACGGCCTGGCCGAGAACTCGCTCGTGATCGAACGCGGCCACACGGTCGAGTGGCAGCGCGGCCTGCTGCTGCCCTGGACGAAGAGCCAGGTCGCGTTCGCCAAGGACCTGGTGACGCTGCGGAACCCGCGCAGCAAGTTCACCTTCCTGAACTACCTGCACACCGTCGGGCGGCTCGACGATTTCATCAACATGGGCAGCTTCACGCCGTACCGCTCCGAGATCTCCGGCTACCTCAGCTGGGTGGCCGAGTCGCTGCGCAAGGTGAAGTTCGAGCTCGACCGCGAATGCACGTCGATCGCGCCGGTCCGGGACTCGGACGGCACCCTCACCGGGTGGCTGACCAAACTCGCCGACGGCAGCACCATCTCCAGCCGGTACCTCACCGTCGGCGCCGGGCGCGATCCGTATGTGCCGCCGGTACTGGCCGGTCTGCCCGCCGATCGGTTGATCCACAGCACGCAGTACCGGTACCGGATGGCAGAGGTCGCCAAGGACCGGCCGCACCGGGTCGCCGTGGTCGGCGCGGCGCAGAGCGCGGCCGAGATGTTCCGGGCCCTGCAGACCGATCTGCCGAACAGTGACGTGAACTGGGTGATGCGGTCGATCGGGCTGCGCGCGTACGACACGAACAAGTTCACCAACGAGCTGTACTACCCGTCGTTCATCGACAAGGTCTTCGACGCCAGGCCGGAGGGCCGGGAGCAGATCCTGCGCGAGATGCACCTGACGAACTACTCCGGTGTCGAGACCGACCTGCTGCAGGACCTCTACACCGGGATGTACCTGGACAAGCTCGGCGGTGTCGACCGGCGCCGGCTGGTGACGATGACCGACATCACCGGCGCCCGGGAGGAGGGGGACGAGGTCGTCCTCGAGCTGACCGACCGCCGAAGCGACGAGGTCACCGAACTCCGGCTGGACTACGTCTTCCTCGGGACCGGGTTCGTCCGCGAGATGCCTGCCATGGTTCGCGATCTCAGCGCGGCGATCGGGCTGGACCAGATCAGCGTGACCCGGCAGTACCGGCTGGAGCTGAACGAGCCGTCGGACGCGGCGTGTTATCTGCAAGGCGTCAACGAGGCGACCCACGGGATCGCCGACTCGCTGCTCAGCGTGCTCGGCAACCGGGCCGGTGTCATCGCCGGCGACCTGCTCGCCCGCCGGGCGGGTCAGACCAACGGAGTACACCGGGCCGGGACGGAGGAGTTCGCCGCCATGCCGATCTCCGCCGACGGCGCATTGCACAGCTGACCCCAGTACATCTGAAGAGCGAAAGGCCGTCGCATGTCCGCACCAGACAGTTCCCTGCTGCCCAAACCCGGCCGTGGACTGGCGGTCGCCGGCGGTCTCGTCGGCGCCGCCGTCGTCCTGCTCGGCATCGCGTATGCCGCCGGGTGGCTCGACCCTGACCACCGCGCGGCCGCGGCCGGCCCTGCTGCGCCGGCCGCGGCGTCACCGGCACAACTGATGTGGCGGCTGCTGATCGCGGTCGCCGTCGTCTGTGCGCTCGCGACCGTGTTCGGCCGGCTGGCCCGGCGGATCGGCCAGCCGGCGGTGGTCGGCGAGATCATCGCCGGACTGGTGCTCGGTCCCTCGGTGATCGGCTCGCTGGCGCCCGGGCTGTTCGACGCCATCGTGCCGAAAGAGGTCCTGCCCAACCTGAACCTGCTCGCCCAGGGCGGGCTGGCCATCTTCATGTTCACCGTCGGCGCCGAGTTCGGCCGGGACAAGCTCGGGCGGGACCGGGGAGCGATCGCCGGCGCCAGCCTCGCGATCATGGCCGTCCCGTTCGCCCTCGGCGTGATCGCCGCCCTGCCGCTGTACTCGACGCTGGCCGGCGCGAACGTCGGCCGGCTGCCGTTCGTCATCTTCATCGGTACCGCCCTGGCCATCACCGCGTTCCCGGTGCTGGCCCGGATCGTCCAGGACTTCGGCCTGGTCGGCACCCGGCTCGGCTCGCTGGCCATGCTGTGCGCAGCCGTCGCCGACGTCCTGGCCTGGTGCGCGCTTGCGATCGTGCTGGCGATGACCAAGTCGGCCGACATCACCACCGCCCTGGTCGCGCTGGTCCTGACGATCCTGGTCGGCGTGCTGTCCGTGTTCGTCCTCAAGCCGGTACTTCGCTGGCTCGCCGACCGGTACGCCGCGGTCCTGCCGACCCCGATCCTGGTGCTGTCGGTGCTCGCCCTGATCCTGGGCCTGGCCGCGGCCACCGACGCGATCGGCGTGCACGCGATCTTCGGTGGCTTCCTGGCCGGTCTGGTGCTGCCGAAGGGCATCCTGCCGGTCAACCAGGTGTCCGAGCAGATCGGCGGCCTCAACCGCGCGCTGCTGGTCCCGGTCTTCTTCGCCTCGATCGGCCTGAAGACCGACATCAACGCGGCGATCTCCCACCCGAAGGTCCTGGCCGCCGGCGCCCTGCTGCTGGTCGCCGCGGTGGTCGGGAAGTTCCTCGGCGCAACCCCGGTTGCCCGGGCGGGCGGACTGCCGGCCAGATCGGCGCTCGGGCTCGGCGTCCTGATGAACGCCCGGGGCATCACCGAGATCGTCGTGCTGTCCGCCGGACTCAGTGCCGGGCTCATCAACCAGGGTGCTTTCACGGTGATGGTGATGATGGCGCTGATCACCACGATGATGGCTCTTCCCCTGCTCAAGCTGCTCGGATCGTCGCTACGCGAACCCAGCGCGACGGAGCGGCTACCCGTTGCTGATGCGTATGCCAGCGGTGACGCGAAGACGGTCGTTCCGTGACGCCGTGACTACGCCGACGTGACGGGGCCGGTGATCGAATAGTCACCGAAGGCAGCACTGACGACGGCCCTGGGGGCGCGTGAGGCACAGGTCGCTTCAAAGGTATTGCCGAGTGAGGTTTCAACCAGCCTGCACGCCCTTGTGGGCTGCCTGCTGACGTCCGCCACCGTCAGCAGGAAACACCTGTGCCTTTTTGCCCCCACGTCGTTCGCCATCCTGCGCGAATCAGCGAAAGGACGTGGAACGTGTCGACGATCTCGCCACGCAAAACTGAACGGACGCCCGAGGGAAATCGCCATCACAACGATTCCGGACCCTCCTTGGAGGTCCTCCTCGGACGAGCCCTGGCCTCTGACTGGTCGGCGTGGAAGGAGCTGGAGGGCCGCTACGCCCACCTGCTCACCCACGCGGCACGCGGTGTCGGACTCAGCCACAGTGATGCCGCCGATGTCGCCCAGCTCACCTGGCTACGGTTGTGGCAGCACGGTCGCCAGATCCGCGACCCCGAGTGCCTGCCGGCCTGGCTGGCCGCGACGGCCCGGCGGGAAGGCCTGCGACTGGCGATCAGCCGGAAGCGGTACCTGCTGTACGCCGACCCGACCGCCGAGCACACCGACGGCCAGCGCACTGCTGTTCTCGACATCTACCCGGTCGACGGCGAGTACGAGCCGGCCACCGAGCAGGCTCTGCGGCGGCTGCCCGGCCGGTACCAGCGGTTGATCCGGTTGCTGATGTCCGACAGTTGCCCCTCCTACACGGAGATCGCGGAGATGCTGAACCTGCCGATCGGCAGCATCGGCCCGATGCGGATGCGAGCTCTGCAGATGCTCCGGCGGACGCCGGAACTGGCCCCCGCGATGGCCAATTGAGCTGAAAACCCAAGCTGTCGACGTTCTGTGTCAGGGCCATTGCATTCCGTGGCCGGTCGACTGCATCCTTTGGGGGCCGCCCCGCTCGATTTGAGGAGATCGATGAGAATCCGCCCCCGCCCCGCCCTGTTCGCCACGTTGTCCTCGCTCGTTCTGACCGCCGCAGCGGCTGGTGGTGCCGTTGCGGCGATCCCGCCCGAGGCACCATCTGCCGCGGCGCCGGCGTCACTGGCCGCCGCCGTGCTGGCAACCGACACCGACGGCGACTCGCTCCCCGACACCTGGGAGACCAACGGGTACGACGCCAACGGTGACGGCGTCATCGACGTGAACCTGCCCGCGATGGGCGCCACGGCGAACAAGAAGGACCTGTTCGTCGAGATGGACTACATGAGCGGCCGGCTCGCCTCGACGGCGGCCTTCGACCGGATCAAGGCGGTCTTCGCGGCCGCGCCGATCAGCAACCCCGACGGCAGTACCGGGATCCGGATCCACCTCGACGGCGGAGCGGCCGCCGGATCGGCGTACAACCTCGGTGGCGGCAACCAGGTGCCGTACGACAGCAACCTGCAGCCCGCCGTGTCGCAGACCGACGCGATCAAGAACGCCAACTTCGCCTCGGCCCGCAAGGCCGTCTTCCACTACATGCTCTGGGCCGACGACTACGACAACAGCTGCAGCAGCGGCAACGCCTTCGCCATCCCGAACGACACCTTCATCGTGACGATGGGCCCGAAGTGCAACTGGACGGTCACCGAGAACAGGAACGTGGGCACCTTCATCCACGAGCTCGGCCACGACCTCGGCCTCACCCACGGTGGCAGCGGCAGCGTCAACTACAAGCCGAACTACCTCAGCGTGATGAACTACTTCTTCCAGTTCGACGGCGTGCCGCGGACCAGCGGCGCCAACTGGTTCAGCTACTCGAGCTTCGCCCCGCCGGCCCTGAACGAGAACAGCCTGAAGGAATCGGTGGGCCTGAACACCAGCGCCGCCGCGACCTGGAAGACGTACTGGAAGTGCCCGAACGGCACGACGCGTACCTCCGGCGCCGGCAATGCGGCGATCGACTGGAACTGCGACGGCGACACCGTCGACACTGCCTCGACCAGCATCAACGGCGACAGCAGCAAGACGACGCTGACCGCCCAGAACAACTGGGCCAACATCCGCTTCGGCGGCGGTGACGTCGGCGGCGGCAGCCCACAGAAGACGCAGACCCCGGCCTCCGAGCTGCGCGAGATGACCCAGCAGGAGTACGAAAACCTCAAGACCACCATGCGCTGACCGCCGTCACCGCCAGCGCGGTGACACTCCTACGCTTGTGGGTTGTCGAAGGTGATGACCTGCGCGGGTGCGGGCGGGCTCCCGGGCAGGTCGATCTCGATACCTGATGCGTCGGATCGCCAGGGAACAATCTCGCCGAGATGGTAGGCGCTTGCTCCCGACGGAATCGCCACGCCCGGGATGCGGATGCTCCCCTGGAGGTCGGGGGCGAGAACGATGGCATGAACCTTGCTGCCCTTACGCGTAAAGCGGACGGGGTCGCCGGCGGTCGTCTCGGCCTCGACAGTGGTCCAGGGCTCGGTGCCGAAAACGGCGTCACCGTGTCGGGCGAGCCATCCGCCCATCACCTGCAGGGGGCGGAGTTGCACCTCGGGGATGTGGCCATGACCGTCCGGCCCGATGTTGATGAGTAGGTGGCCGCCGCGTGCAACGACGTCGACCAACAGGTGTACGAGCTCGTCGCCGGTCAAGGTGTTCGTGGCGTCCTCTCCTGCGCTGTAACCGAAGGAGTTGCCCAGGCCGCGGGTGACCTCCCAGGTGCCGGTGGCTGTCGTCGGCACCTCGTACTCGTAGGTGCGGATGTCGAAGTGGTTCGCCGGCGCCTGGATGGGAATCGCCCGGCCGGTCTTGGCCATGAACCGAAGACTCGCACCGAGGAACCCGAGGTAGAGCCGGCGCAGCAGCCGGGACTTGGGCAGCTTCAGCTGCGTCCAGCGGTCGTTGACCACCCCGTCGGGAACCGCTCGGTAGTAGTCGGAGAAGAGCTGCCGGGTGTCGTTCTCCGAAGGCCATCCCATGTCGTTCCAGAGAATGGACGGCGAGTACCGCTCGATGAGCTCGCGCCACTGCGCCGCGGCGTACAAGGCGTATTCGGGCCCGAGCGACTGCTGGTCCATGAGGTCGGTCATGACCCGCACCGGGCGGTCGGTGAAGGTCCAGTCCGTGCCCCCGGCGTAGTACAGGCCCATCCTGAGGCCCCGTGCGCGGACGGCGGCTGCCAGGTCGCCGACCAGGTCGCGGCGGGACCGGTACGTCGCCGGCATGCGCGGGTTCGGGACGTCGGTCGGCCACAGCGGATACCCGTCGAGGTGACGGGTGACCAGGACGACGTACTCGGCGCCGAACCCGGCGAACGCGTCCGCCCAGTCGGTGAAGTCGACGGAATCGGCGTTGCGCTCGAACTCGCGCTGGAAGTCGAAGTACGAGGAGCCGGCGCCGTACCGCTCGGCGTGATGGCGTGCGGTCGGGGAACCGGGGATGCGCAGCGAGTTGAAGTACCACTCCGCGTACGGATTCCTGCCGGAGGTGTCGCGCATCGCCATCAGGTCACCCAGGTAGCCCGCATAGGTGCCGGCCGGATCGTCGGCGAAGCCCGGCACGGAGTACAGGCCCCAGTGGACGAAGATGCCCAGTTTCGCGGTCCGGTACCACTCGGGCACCGCACGGGATTCGTCATCAGCCGCTGGCATGGACCGACTATAGGATCGCCAACCCCGCGCAGGTGCGCCAGCTCGTCGAAATGCTAAGTTTGCGAATGCGGATCTTCGCTAGCGCGTAGTACTTTGCAGCATGGAAAAGGTGTTCGCCGGCGGGCGGCTCAAGCGACTGCGCCAGGACCGCGGCATGAGCCAGGTCGACCTGGCCCGAGTGCTCGTCATCTCGCCGAGCTACCTCAACCAGATCGAGCACGACACCCGTCCGCTGACCGTCCCGGTCCTGGTCCGGCTGACCGAGGTCTTCGGCATCGACCCGACCTTCTTCGCTCCCCAGGACTCCGCCCGCCAGCTCGCCGAGCTACGGGAGGCACTGCCCGCCGGCCCGGCCGGGTCCCAGGTCTCGGCCGCCGACCTGCAGGAGCTGGTCAGCTCGATGCCCGAGATCGCCGAGGCCGTGATCGGGCTGTACCGCCGTCACCGCGAGGTCAGCGAACACCTGGAGACGGTCACCGACAGCCGCACCGACTCGCCCACCACGACTCCGCACGAGCTGGTCCGCGACTTCTTCTACCGGCACCAGAACTACTTCGACACCCTGGACCGCGCGGCCGAGGCCTCGGCCAAGGAGATCGGCACCCGGCGCGGCGACGTACGGCGGCGGCTCCGCGACCACCTGGCCGAAGCGCACGGCATCCGGGTGGTGGCCGACCACGAGGCCGCGCCCGGCGAGATGCACCACTACGAGCAGTCCCAGCGCACGCTGTACTTCTCGGCCAACCTGAAGGGCGGTCAGCAAGCCTTCCGGATGGCGACCCAACTGGCCTTTCTCGAAGCCCAGCCGCTCATCGACGACCTGCTCGACACGCAGGTCTGGGAGGACGGCCAGACCCGCCAACTCGCCCGGATCGGCCTGGCCAACCACTTCGCCGGCGCGTTCATCCTCCCGTACACACCGTTCTTCCAGGCGGCCGAACGCTTCCGGTACGACGTGGAACTGCTCGCCGACCACTTCGGCGTGAGCTACGAGACGATCGCCCACCGGCTCAGCACGCTGCAACGCCCCGGCCTGCGCGGCGTACCGTTCATCTTCGTCCGCGTCGACCGGGCCGGGAACATCTCCAAACGCCAGTCCGCGACCAGTTTCCACTTCTCCCGCAGCGGCGGCACCTGCCCACTGTGGAACGTGTACGAGTCCTTCGCCGCCCCCGGCCGGATGATCACCCAGGTCGCCGAGATGCCCGACGGCCAGCGGTACCTGTGGGTGGCCCGCTCCTCGACCCGCAGCCGCGGCGGCTACGGCCAGCCTGCGAAGACCTTCGCCATCGGCCTCGGCTGCGAGATCAGGCAGGCCGGGCGACTCGTGTACGCCGATGGGCTCAACCTCAACGACCGCTCCTCGGCGATGCCGATCGGCCCGGGCTGCAAGACCTGCGACCGGCCGCGCTGCCCGCAACGCGCGGCCCCGCCGATCGGGCACCCGCTGGCCGTCGACGAGAACCGCAGCACCTTCGTGCCGTACCCGCTCGATGTCAGGTCCGCGGCGCACTGAGTCGGTTGCGAATCTTGGCTTTCAACACTTCGCAAGTTAACTCTCTTTCACAACCCTTCGCAGGGGTGCGAATCTCACTGCACACCCCAGCCGAAGGAAGTACCAGTGATCGAGCACAACATCCGCGTCCACCCCAGCAGCGCAGCGCTCCCCCGCCACGAGCAGCTCGCCTGGAAACTCGCGGAAGTCGCCGCCGACCCGGTCGAGGTCCGCGCCGACGTGGCCGAGATGGTCGTCAACCGGATCATCGACAACGCCGCCGTCGCGGTCGCCTCGGTGAACCGCAAGCCGGTGATCGCGGCCCGCGGCCAGGCGCTCGCCCATGCTCGCTCCCGAGGCGCCGCGGTGGTCGGCGCGACCTCCGACATCCGGGTATCACCGGAATGGGCCGCGTGGGCCAACGGCGTGGCGGTCCGCGAGCTCGATTATCACGACACCTTCCTGGCCGCGGATTACTCGCACCCGGGCGACAACATCCCGCCCCTGCTCGCGACCGCTCAGCACTTGGGTGCTGACGGCAACAAACTTCTGCGGGCGATCGCCACCGGCTACGAGGTCCAGGTCGACCTGGTCAGCGGTATCTGCCTGCACGAGCACAAGATCGACCACATCGCGCACCTCGGCCCGTCGGTGGCGGCCGGCCTGGGCACATTGCTCGACGCCGAGCCCGCGGTGACCTACCAGGCGATCGGCCAGGCACTGCACACGACGACCACCACCCGGCAGTCCCGCAAGGGCGAGATCTCCAGCTGGAAGGCCTATGCGCCTGCCTTCGCCGGCAAGGTCGCCATCGAGGCGATGGACCGGGCGTTGCGCGGCGAAGGGGCTCCCTCGCCGATCTACGAAGGCGAGGACGGCTTCATCGCCTGGCTGCTGAGCGGCCCGGACGCGTCATACACGGTGCCGTTGCCGGCCGCGGGCGAGGCGAAGGCGGCGATCCTGCGGACGTACACGAAGGAACACTCCGCGGAGTACCAGAGCCAGGCGCTGATCGACCTGGCTCGCCGGATGCGTACCCAGGTCGCCGACCTGAGCCAGATCGAGTCGATCCTGATCCGGACCAGCCATCACACGCATTACGTGATCGGTACCGGCGCCAACGACCCGCAGAAGCTCGACCCCAAAGCCAGCCGCGAGACGCTCGACCACTCGATCATGTACATCTTCGCCGTCGCCCTGCAGGACGGCTCCTGGCATCACGTCGACTCCTACGCGCCAGAGCGGGCGAACCGCCCCGACACCGTCGACCTCTGGCACCGGATCACCACCGTCGAGGACCCGTCGTGGACGCAGCGGTACCACGCCACCGAACCCGAGTTCGGCGGCCGGGTCGAGATCACCCTCGCCGACGGCACGGTCATCGCGGACGGGCTCGGTGTCGCCGATGCGCACCCGCGGGGCGCACGTCCGTTCGCCCGGCCGAACTACCTCGACAAGTTCCACAAGTTGGCCGCCGGTGTCGTCTCCGAGCAGGAGCAGCGTCGGTTCGTCGACCTGGTCCAGCGGCTGCCCGAACTGACGCCCGCTGAGGTTCGCCAGCTCACCGTGACCGTCGACGACACCAAGCTCGAAGTCGCTCCGGAAGGGCTGTTCTGATGACCGCCGAGCAACGCCGGATCGCCTTGCGCGAAGGGCTGGCTTCCGGCCGGCTGCTGCGCTTCCCCGGCGCCTTCACCGCGCTCACGGCAAGGCTGATCGAAGAGCGCGGCTTCGAAGGGGTCTACATCTCCGGCGCCGTGCTGGCCGCCGAGCGCGGCCTGCCGGACATCGGCCTGACGACCTTGACCGAGGTCACCGAGCGCGGCCGCGACATCAGCGCGTTGACCACGCTGCCGACCTTCATCGACGCCGACACCGGCTTCGGCGAGCCGATGAACGTGGCCCGCACGATCCAGTCGCTGGAGGCGGCGGGGATCGCCGCCTGCCACCTGGAAGACCAGGTCAATCCCAAGCGCTGCGGCCATCTGGACGGCAAGTCGGTGGTCGGGACGGACGAGATGGTCCGCCGGATCCGCGCCGCCGTCGGCGCTCGTACCGATCCCAACTTCGTCATCTGCGCCCGTACCGACGCCCGCGCGATCGAAGGACTCGACGCAACCATCGACCGCGCCAAGGCGTACGTGGACGCCGGTGCCGATCTGATCTTCCCCGAGGCGCTGACCGACCTGAACGAGTTCGAGGTGTTCCGCAAGGCGGTCGGGGCGCCGATCCTCGCCAACATGACCGAGTTCGGCAAGAGCGAACTGTTCACCACCAAGCAGTTGGCGGCCGCGGGCGTCAGCATCGTGATCTACCCGGTCACCCTGCTGCGGATCGCGATGGGCGCCATCGAGCGCGCCCTGGACAGTATCGATGCCGTCGGCACCCAAACCCATCTCGTCCCCGATATGCAGACCCGCACCCGGCTGTACGACGTCCTGCGCTACGAGGAATACAGCCGGTTCGACGAGTCGGTCTTCAACTTCACGATCCCCACCGGACAGGAGCAGTCATGACCACGACCGAGATCTTCCGTGGGCTGGCCGGCGTCGTCGTCGACACCACCAGCATCTCTATGGTCAACCAGGAGACCAACTCGCTCACGTACCGCGGGTACCCGGTCCAGGAGCTGGCCGCGTCCTGCAGCTTCGAGGAGGTCGCCTGGCTGCTCTGGCACGGCGAGCTCCCGACCGCGCACGAGCTCGCCGAGTTCCAGCAGCTCGAACGCAACCGCCGTACCCTCGGTCGTACCGTCTCGGGCGCCCTCAACCGGTTGCCCGAGGACTGCCACCCGATGGACGTACTGCGCACCGCGATCAGCTACCTCGGCGCGGACGACCCGACCGAGGGCCTCGACGACCGCGATCACAACCTGGTGAAGTCGATCGACATGTTCGCCAAGCTGCCGACCATCGTCGCGTCCGAGCAGCGCCGCCGCCGCGGACTCGAGCCGGTGCTGCCCGACCCGGCGCTCGGATACGCCGAGAACTTCCTCAAGATGTGCTTCGGCGAGGTCCCGCCGGCCGCGATGGTGAACGCCTTCGAGGTGTCGATGATCCTGTACGCCGAGCACAGCTTCAACGCGTCGACCTTCACCGCCCGGGTGGTGACCTCGACACTGTCCGACATCTACAGCGCGGTCACCGCCGCGATCGGCGCACTCAAGGGCCCGCTGCACGGTGGCGCCAACGAGGCCGTCATGCACCTGCTCGCCGAGATCGGCGACTCCTCGAACGTCGAGTCCTGGCTCAAGCAAGCCTTCGCCGACAAGCGCAAGATCATGGGCTTCGGCCACCGCGTCTACAAGAACGGCGACTCGCGCGTCCCGACGATGACGGCCGAGCTACGCAAGCTCACCGCGCACGGCGAGGCCGACGAGCTGATGGCAACGTACGACGCGCTGGCCGCGGCGATGCTGACCGAGAAGGGCATCCACCCAAACCTCGACTACCCGACCGGCCCCGTCTACCAATTGATGGGCTTCGACATCCCCATCTTCACCCCACTGTTCGTGATGAGCCGCATCACCGGCTGGACCGCCCACGTGATGGAACAACTGGAGTCCAACTCCCTGATCCGCCCGCTGAGCAGCTACATCGGCCCCAACCAACGCCAGGTCCCCCGCGGATCAGATCGCCCGGCCGGCTAACTCTCACCCACAGACAACTCCCCACGCCTGGCGCCACGCTCACTCCTCCGTCGCTCACTCAGCTGCTAGCTCCCACCCACCCTGGTCCGCGGGCTCCTCCGTCGCCCGCTTGAGTGGCGGCTCACGTGGCGAATGCTGGTCGTGAGCACGCACAGAATGCTGGCGACCCGCCAACTCCTGAGACTGAGCACCAGAGCCAAATTGGCGCCGCCTCGGTCGTTCAAAGCCGGAGTCCCTGGTTCTGGGGCGCTGCTTGGGCTTCGTTGCCACGTCCTTGGATGTGTGGTCAGCCGATCGTCCTGGTAGGTACGGTGCGGTCCAGCCACCTACTCGGTAGTCAGCGGCAGCGTGTACGCCTCGTAGTCGATAGCGCCGACAGTCCCCAACTGTTGCAGCCGATGAAGCAACCGCATCATGAAGTAGCTGAGTGATAGCTCCGGTCTGCTGGTCTCAAGCCGCAGGAGCTGACGCCCTTGTTGTACCTGACTACGGGACGTGTCGAATGCACCTGCGCCTAGTGCACACCCTATGTCGATGGCGTGGTCTCGGTCTTGGGATCGGAGATGCTTCCGAAGGGTGTCGTCGAACGGAGTTCTCCACTCGCTAGCCGAAGTGAGGAGCCCCGCCAGGATCGGCAAGGTGTCGAGATCCTTGCGGATCTCTCGTCCAAATTGATTAGGAATCAAAGCCGATGTGCGATGTAGTCGGCGAATAGAGTTCGCCTTGTCTGCCGCTGCCTCTAGATGGATCTTGCTGAGAGTTTGCTTAACCTCGAACGCCGCATATACGCTCTCCGCAGGAATGAATGTCGAGCCTGCGAGATGGAACAAGAGCGGTGAATAGAAGGCGTCATAGATGACGAGGTCGATCTGCTCGCTCTGATGACCTTCGGAGTCGACCACTTTTCCGGTTGCAATTCCGTAGCGGCCAGGAAGAAAGCCGCGCAGGAGCCCGAACCATCCATGCTCGGTTCCTGACCCGAGAAGCGGTCCATGCTTGGTGAGCGCCCCACCCATCCGGAGCGTGGCCGCCAGTTCCTCTTCTCGCGCACCGAACGCTTCGGATAAGTTGAACTTTTCCGCCTGACCACTAGATTTCTGCCTTGCCATGTCAGCTGCCTGACCCGAATGGTCGAGTCGGCGTGAAACTGGCCGCCAGTTCGATCAGTCGTGAACCGACTATGGGCGCGTCCCGCCCAAATGCATCGAGGACGGCGTCCGGCACGAAACGCTGCCGGAGATCGGAGTACGTCGGGCCATACTGTTTGGAATTATCGGAGTGGAGGAGCATAGCGACCTCGTCTAGGTCATTATGCGAGACGGCGATGCCGGCGAACGCGGCATTGAGCACCTCTCGAGTCTGCTCGGCTGTCGGGCGCCCCAGGCGGAACACATGGGCGGCGCGTCGAGCTACTGCGGGATCGATGGCGTCCGGTCGATTGGTGCACATGATGGTCAAAACCGGCAGTTGCTCCTTGCGGAAGCTGTCGATGCCTTGGATGAGGGCGTTGACACCGGCTCGATCTTCGTGGTGCATCTGGGCGAGCTCTCGGGACTGCGCAACTGAGTCGGCTTCATCGACGAGGAGGATGACGGCCCGGTTAAGTTGCCCATCGCTCGTTCTCGACTTGGCCGCCATGTTGCGAATCTCGTTCAGCGCACTAGTAATGAGCGTTGTCATCTGGCCTACTAAGCCGGCCCCTCGGGCATTAAGGCTGAGTGGGTACAGCGTTACATCGACTCCGAGTTGGTGAGCGATCGGATGCCCGACTGTTTCCGCCAGTTCTGTTTTACCTGTACCTACGTCGCCGGCGAGGACAATGAGCGGGACTCTGTCGCGTACAGCCTGAAGGGCATGGACTGTGCCCATGTGTCGCACGGTCGCCCACTTGTCTAATAGTTCGGGCTGGAGAATTACCGTGGCCTCGTTGATCAGGCGGACTTTGACGTCATCCAATCCCACCAAGGCTTCGAAGCGGACTCCAGAGTCCGGATCTGGGAACTCTTGTACGTGGCCGAAAAGTTCTGATGTCATGGCCGAAACGTCCTTCGCGTGACTGCAACGCCGCCGCGACTGTAGGTCTTGTCTGATATCCAGTAGCCACTACCGTCGCTTGGCAGCGTCCCATCAGATCGATTGAAAGGCAGGGTCTCCTCGAATTCCGCCTGCTCGGACGCCGGAACCTGCGACCACTTTGAGGAATAGGTCATGAAGTTGTAGAACGATGCGCCCGACACATCACCCCTGGCGTAGAGCCCGCCCGCTCGGTCGTCGATCCCACCAGCAAGCTCACCATTCTTAACCTGGTATTGCCAGGCCACAACACGATTACCGTCCTTCTCGAAGCCAAACTCATACTTCGATACATAGTCCATCGCTAGGCGTTCGACAAGTTCAGTCTCATAGGCCGGGATGCTGCCCATGGACGGGCCTCCGTAGAGACGCGAGCATTGGTATAGATCCGCGACTACTTTTGACGCCAGGTGCCGGGCTTCAGTGCGGGTGAACGTCTGGGACATGGAATAGGTCATCAGATCAGCCTCTGAAGGACGGTCCGAGGACTGTTTGCCAGCAGTCCACAGAACGGGTCTTGGTTGTAGCGAATCGGGCCTCCGAGAGGGCATCGAAGGCATCAGAGCATGCCGCCAAGATGAGGCTCTTGGCCGCTGAGTCATACCGGACGGCGACGTTGTTTTCGGGGTTGACCGGGTCGATGACCTCGATCGGCGCCGAGCTTCGGCCTGGTAAGTCGCCAGGCTTGCTGAAGTCGGTGAAGGCGACAATGTCGTCAAACTCGGTCTGGACGACGTACTGGAAGAAACCTTCGAGGGCGGTGGGATAGTCCGAGAGGTCGAGCCCTTCGTCTGCGAGGTGCGCCCAGAGCAGTTCGATCATGAACGACTTGAACTTTAGGTCTGGGTGATTCTGATTGGTGGCCTGGCGGCGCCACCACTTCGTGATTCGAATGAGCTCAGCGAAGTTGGCGCCGTAACTCTTCTTGCGATCGCGGATGAACTGGAGGTGCAATGTGATGCTGGTCAGCATCCGCGCGCCGCTAGACTTATTGACGAGGTAACCAATGTCGTCGTCGTCACCTTCGTAAAGTACGGGCACCACGTCTACATTGAGGCCGCTGCCTTTGTAGTTGACAGTGACGCAATGCGCTTCCTCAACGAACTGGGCGCGAGTCATGTTTGGTGGTGCTGCCTCGAAGAGCCTATCGGCGAGCCACGGGACAAGGTCGTGGTCCGCGTCGGGCGCAGCAGCCTTGCTCACGTAGATCGCGGTGTCGAGGTCGTTCACTGTCTTCAGGGCCGTACCCTTGGCGACGCTCCCGGCATGGAGCATCTTCACCAGACCATAGGTCGGGTCAGCATCGATCTTGATCTGGAGCCGGTCTCGCAGTCGGTTCACCTGATTGCGGTGCTCCTGCGCGGTCGCGCGGGGGAGGTTCACCCGATCGGCGGCGAATCGGGCGACGTCGTTGTGCTGGATCTCGGCCACGATGGACCTTCCTGGCTGGCCGCCGATCCCCAGTTCAACGCCAAACCCTCATCTAACCTGCAAACAAGCCGGAGGCCGACTGGCTCCGGGCACGTCCGTGAGACGCCTGGGCAGACTAGCACGACAACGTACTATCCATCTAACGTGATATGAACGGAGTGATTCGTGAGTAGAGTGGAGCCCGGAGTCGCACTATTCGAGCTTCGCAAGCGCCTTGGGCGCTCGCAGGCGGAGGTGGCGACGGCGATCGGGACGACGCAGTCTGGAGTCTCGCGGATAGAGCGACAGCCAGATCTACGGGTGTCGACACTCGGTGAGTATGTAGCGGCGCTTGGTGGCCACCTGCGCCTCGTCGTCGAGCATGAAAAGGGTTCGTTCGACATCGTCGTGCCGGCATTAGGGAAGCGTCGACCCGTCGAGCGACGAGAGTATCGAGTGATCTGGCAAGACAGTGGCTCGAGAAGTCTGGTTCATATCGGCTGGCTAGAATACAAGGGTGATGAGTTCGTCTTCTCATACACCGACGACGCGAAGTTCAGCACTGCATTCGAGCCTTTTCCGCCGTTCCCATTGTTCGATGAGACATACCGATCGGTCGACTTGTTCCCGTTCTTCGCTGTGCGTCTGACCAGCGCAGCTGATCCAGGTTTCGATGCGGTGATCGATGCGCTCGGTCTGTCAAGAGATCAGGCGACTCCAGCAGAGATCCTCGCCCGAGCCTCACCTGATTCCGGGTACGACACAATTCAAGTAATTCCAGAGCCGACTGAACTACCGGACGGGACGCTCGTTCGGAGATTTCTTGCGTCAGGTGTGCGCCATGTTGATGAACAGCGTCCGGAGCGTGTGAGCGAGGCGATATCAAACCTGACACCGGGCGCGCGACTCGACCTTGTTCCTGAACCGACCAATCCAGCAAACCCCCGGGCGATCCAGTTGGTCGCGGGCCAGACCTTGGTTGGCTGGGTGCCGAACTATCTGGTTGAGGAGATTCAAGGGTATCTGGAGCGCCGAAGAATCATGTCTGTTTCGGTCGATCGTGCGAATGGGTCGGACACCCCTTGGCACCTCCGCCTCCTGTGCCAATTGGAGGTCCGACCAGTCGCTTCGGCATCGGGATTCGATCAGCAACTGGAGTAAGCGGGCAACAGAGGAGCCCGCGCCGCACGTGCGGCGCGGGCTAGCCGCGTGGGGCAGGCGTGGGGAGCCCTCGGGCGAGTGAGCCAGCCACCACCAACCCGGGCGCGCCTTGCCCGCTTGGCTAACCACGCATGTGGTCAACCAAGCGGGCAACGGAGGAGCCCGCGCCCGGGTGGGTGGGAGCCCGCCGCGAAGCGAGCGACGGAGGAGTGAGCGCTCGGCAAGCGTGGGGAGTTCCCGGTGCGTGAGGTTCAGCGGTGCGTAAAGTCCGGCTTGCGCTTTTCGATGAAGGCGGTCATGCCCTCGGTACGGTCGTCGAGGGCGAAGGTGGCGTGGAAGGTGCGGCGTTCGAACAAGATGCCTTCGGCAAGGGTTGACTCGAAGGCTCGGTTGACGGCCTCCTTCGCCACATAGACGGCCGGCAACGACATCTCGGCGATCTTGTGGGCGACAGCCGCCGCTTCTTCGAGCAGGGTGGCGGCGGGGACGACGCGCGAGACCAGGCCGGCCCGCTCCGCCTCCTCGGCGCCGATGGTGCGACCAGTCAGGATCAGATCCATCGCCTTCGCCTTGCCGATCGCGCGGGTCAACCGTTGCGAGCCGCCGATCCCGGGAATCACCCCGAGCGTGATCTCGGGCTGACCAAACTTCGCCGTATCCGCAGCAATCAAGATGTCGCAGATCATCGCCAGTTCACACCCTCCACCCAACGCATACCCGCTGACCGCCGCGATCAACGGCGTACGGACAGCAGCAAGCCGGTCCCAGGCAGTGAACCAGTCCGACAGGTACATGTCCTGGTACGACTGCGCCTGCATCTCCTTGATGTCGGCACCCGCCGCGAAGGCTCGCTCGGACCCGGTCAGAACGATCGCGCCGACCCCACGGTCAGCGTCAAGCTCCAAAGCCGCGGCGACGACCTCGTACATCAACGCCTCGTTCAAAGCATTGAGCGCCTTCGGCCGATCGAGCGTGATCGTCGCGGTCCGGCCGTCCCGCGTGACGATGATGTTCTCGTAGTTGCTCATGCCTGGCTGCCTTCCCGGATAGAGTTGATGATGGCCGAGAAGTCCAGCCCCGAACCGTTGCCGTCGGCAAATTCCCGGTAGAGTGCCGCGGCCAGCGTGCCCAGGTTCGCCGTCGTACCGGTCGTCTCGGCAGCCTGGATGGCGAGCCCGAGATCCTTCGCCATCAACGGCGCCGCGAAGCCCGGCTGGTAGTCGCGATTGGCCGGACTCGTCGGCACCGGACCCGGTACCGGGCAGTTGGTCGTCAACGACCAGCACTGACCCGACGCGGTCGACGTCACGTCGTACAGCGCCTGGTGCGACAGCCCGAGCTTCTCGCCGAGCACGAACGCCTCGCTCACGCCGATCATCGAGATCCCGAGGATCAGGTTGTTGCAGATCTTCGCCGCCTGCCCGGCCCCCGGCTCGCCGCAGTGCACGATCCGCCCGGCCATCGGCTCCAGGACCTCCCGTACCGCCGCCAGATCCTCGTCCAGCGCACCGACCATCAACGTCAGCGTTCCCGCGGTCGCACCGACGACTCCCCCGGACACCGGCGCATCAAGCGCGCGATGCCCCGCCGACACCACCAACGCAGCAGCCTCTCGCGCGTCGGACACGGCGATCGTCGAGCAGTCGACGAACAACGCACCGGCCGGCGCGGAGGCCAGCAGACCGTCCTCGCCTTGGTAGACCTCGAGAACATGACGCCCGCTGGGCAACATGGTGATGACCACGTCAGCCCCGGCCACCGCCTCGGCCGGCGTCGCCACCATCGCGACACCGGCTTCCACAGCAGCAGAACGCGCCACGTCGGACGGGTCGAAGCCGGTGACGGTGAAGCCCGCCTTGACCAGGTTGGCCGCCATCGGCCCACCCATGTTGCCGAGCCCGATGAAACCTACGGCGGTCATACAGCACTCTCCTTGGTCAGTCCCAGCTCGTCAGCACCCAGCGGCGCGAAGTACGCGGCCACGGTCTCCTCGGCAACCTCATCGATCGTCGAAGGCACCCACTGCGGATTGCGATCCTTGTCGATCACCTGCGCCCGCACGCCCTCGATGAAGTCGTGCGCCCCGTGGAACCGCACCGACAGCCGATACTCCTGATCCAGCGCCTCCCGCAGCGTCGCCAGATCCGCCGCACTCCGCAGCGCCCGCAACGTCACCTTCACCGAGGTCGGCGACTTCGACGCCAGTACTACCGCCGTCTCGCGCGCCGCCTCGATCTCCGAATCCGCCAACCGGGCAAGGATCTTGACCAGGTCATCGCCTTCGTACGCAGCGTCGATCCACTCGCGATCGGCCAGCAACGCAGAGGACGGCGCCGCCGACGCCACCGCGGCAATTGCCTCCGAAGACGCCACACTCGCCAGCGAAGCGATCAACGCAGGAAGCTGGTCGCTGGTCACATACCAGTCGGCCAAGCCCACGGCGATCGCGTCGCCCGCCCGCACCGATCCCGCAGTCAACGCCAAATGCGTACCAAGCTCACCCGGCGCCCGCGACAACAAGTAGGTGCCACCGACATCCGGGAAGAACCCGATCCCCGTCTCCGGCATCCCGATCTTCGACCGCTCGGTCACCACCCGCACGCTCGCATGGGCCGAC
Source organism: Streptomyces sp. SID13031 (assembly GCF_010548305.1). Lineage (GTDB taxonomy): Bacteria > Actinomycetota > Actinomycetes > Propionibacteriales > Kribbellaceae > Kribbella. The sequence goes on along the minus strand of NZ_JAAGLV010000001.1, from coordinate 186,647 downwards.
AGCCCGATCCCGCCACCAAGGACGATCCCGTCCATGATCGCCACGAACGGCTTCGGGTAGTCGGCGATCGTCGCGTCCAGCCGGTACTCCGCGGCCCAGAACTCCGCAGACGCCGTACCGTGCGCCAGCCCGTCCTGGTAGATCGAGACGATGTCGCCACCCGCGCACAGCCCGCGCTCCCCGCTACCGGTGAGCACGACCGTCTGCACCGAAGGATCATCGGCCCACGAATCCAGCGCCGACTGGATGAGCGTCACCATCTCGTGCGTCAACGCGTTGATCGCCTTGGGCCGGTTCAGAACGATGTGCCCCGCCCCGCCGTCGCGGCTGATCAGAACAGTGGGCTCGGTCATGCCGCCTCCTCGATCAATGCACGTCCGACGATCAGTCGCATGATCTCGTTGGTTCCTTCCAGGATCTGGTGGACGCGCAGATCGCGGACCACCTTCTCGATGCCGTACTCGCTCAGGTACCCGTAGCCGCCGTGCAACTGCAAAGCCTGGTTGGCCACAGTGAAGGCCGCATCGGTGACGAACCGCTTCGCCATCGCACACACCTTCGCCGCGTCCGCCGCACGATTGTCGAGCGTCCTCGCGGCGTGCTGCAGCAGGCACCGCGAGGCCTGCAACTCGGTCTCCATGTCGGCCAACTGGAACACCAGCGCCTGCTGCGTGACGAGCGGCGCTCCGAACGCGCTACGGGTCTGCAAGTAGCGAGTCGCCTGTTCGAGCGCCCACTGCGCACCGCCCAACGAGCAGGCCGCGATGTTGAGCCGGCCGCCGTTGAGGCCGCGCATCGCGATGCCGAACCCCTCGCCCTCCTCGCCGAGTCGCTGCGCCACCGGCACCCGGACGCCATCCAGAATGACCTGCCTGGTCGGCTGCGCGTGCCAGCCCATCTTGCGTTCGTTCGCCCCGAAAGACAGGCCTTCAGCATCGCCGGGCACGATGAACGCGGTGATCCCCCGCGCCCCGGCGTCGCCGGTTCGCGCCATCACGACGTACACGCTGGACGACCCCGCACCAGAGATGAACTGCTTCACCCCATCGAGCACATAGCCGTCACCGTCGCGGCGAGCAGTCGTCCGCAGCGCGCCCGCATCGGACCCAGCCTCAGGCTCGGTGAGGCAGTAGCTCCCAAGCCCTTCCATGCTGGCCAATCCAGGTACCCAGCGCTGCCGCTGCTCGTCCGAGCCGGCCGAGTCGATCATCGACGTCACCATGTTGTGGATCGAGACGTACGCCGCGATCGCGGTATCCCCGCGGGACAGCTCCTCGAAGATGGTCACCGCGTCGAGCCGGCCGAGCCCGGAACCACCGACATCCTCGGCGACGCAGATCCCACCCAGTCCGAGATCGCCCGCGCGCCGGAGTACGTCGACCGGGAAGTGCTTGTTCTGGTCCCATTCGACCGCGTGCGGCGCGAGCTCGCTCTCGGCGAACTTGCGCACCTCCCGGGCGATCGCCTGAAGCTCTTCGTTGTCAGAGGTCATCGGTCAGCTCATCGTCGGGATGACGAAGCTGGCGCCTTCTTTGGCGCCGGACGGCCACCGCGACGTCACCGTCTTGGTCTTGGTGTAGAAGCGGAACGAGTCGGGCCCGTGCTGGTTCAGATCACCGAAACCGGACCGCTTCCAGCCGCCGAACGTGTGGTACGCGATCGGCACCGGGATCGGCACGTTGACGCCGACCATGCCGACGTTGACACGAGCGGTGAAGTCGCGCGCGGTGTCGCCGTCGCGGGTGTAGATCGAGACCCCGTTGCCGTACTCGTGCTCGCTCGGCAGGCGCAGCGCGTCCTCGTACGTCTCGGCGCGGGCCACGACGAGAACGGGTCCGAAGATCTCCTCGTCGTAGATCCGCATCCCCGGCTTCACGTGGTCGAAGAGCGTGGGGCCGAGGAAGAAGCCCGACTCGTGACCGGCCAGGACGAAGTCGCGACCGTCGACCAGCAGCTCGGCACCCTCCTCGACACCGGCGCCGATGTAGTCGATCACCCGCTGCCGCGCCTCGGCCGTGACGAGCGGACCGTAGTCGGCCTTCTCGTCCAGGCTGTGCCCGACCGTCAGCTCCGCGATCCGCTCCTTCAGCTTCGCCACCAGGGCGTCGGCGGTCTCCTGACCGACCGGTACCGCCACCGAGATCGCCATGCAACGCTCACCGGCCGAGCCGTAGCCGGCTCCGATCAGCGCGTCGGCGACATCGTCGAGATCCGCGTCGGGCATCACGATCATGTGGTTCTTGGCGCCGCCGAAGCACTGCGCCCGCTTGCCGTTGGCGGCCGCGGACTCGTAGATGTACTGCGCGATCGGCGTCGACCCGACGAAGCCGACGGCCCTGACCCGCTCGTCCTCGAGCAGCGCGTCGACCGCTTCCTTGTCGCCGTTGACGACGTTGAACACGCCGGCCGGCAGCCCCGCTTCGAGGAACAACTCGGCGATCCGCAACGGCACCGAGGGGTCGCGCTCGGACGGCTTGAGGATGAACGCGTTGCCGGCGGCCAGTGCCGGTCCGGCCTTCCACAGCGGAATCATCGCGGGGAAGTTGAACGGGGTGATCCCAGCGACGACACCGAGCGGCTGACGCATCGAGTAGACATCGATGCCCGTCCCGGCGCCGGTCGTGTACTCACCCTTGAGCAGGTGCGGTCCCCCGGCGGCGAACTCGATCACCTCCAGCCCACGCTGGATGTCGCCCTTGGCGTCGGGGACGGTCTTGCCGTGCTCACTCGACAGCAACCGGGCGAGCGAATCCATGTCCCGGTTGACCAGGTCGAGGAAGCGCAGCAACACCCGGGCCCGGCGCTGCGGGTTCCACGCCGCCCACTCGAGCTGCGCCCGCTCGGCGTCGTCGATCGCGGCCACGACCTCGGCCTTGCTCGCCAGCGGAACGCGAGCCTGCACGCTCCCCGTATTCGGATCGAAGACGTCGGCGTACCGCCCCGAGGTCCCCGCGGTGTGCTGCCCGGCCACAAAGTGACTCAGCTCGTTGCTCAACGTCTACTCCCGTACGTCGCGACTGCGATGGGCAGCCTCATCAGATACTAGGAAGTCCGACTATATACGTGGACGTCCTACTAATCTCCGTGATCTACAGCACCGCCGATCCCTGACCTCAGGCAGGTACTCGCCGCGGCCGGAACCGGCGGATGACGAGGACGACGGTGGCTGAGACCAGGACGAGCAGGACCAGGAGGGTCCACGGAATCGTCCAGGTGTGAGTGCTGGTCTGCGTGACGGGGAGGATGGCGGTCGAGCCGGCCGCGTCCGTGACCAGCGGGAGCAGGTCGACTGCCGCAGTCAGTCTCCCGGCAGGCGTCACGCCGTGGATCGGTACGGAGACCTTCCACATCTCACCGGGGAGCAACTGAGGAGAGTCGTCGATCGCGCCGGCCTGCGTCCTTAGCTTCCCGAAAGGAGCAGAGACGGAGGCTTCTTGGCGGGCGGCCGCGATGGTGTTGCCGGTGTTGTGGATCTCGTAGGCGACGATCGCGTCGCCATTGCCGAAGGCTTTGCCTGAGTACTGCACCTTCAGGTTCTCGACCGCCAGGCTCGGCTTGAGCACACCACTGACCCGCAGCCGGATCCGGATGGCGAGCCGGCGCTCCACATCGTTTTGGGTCAGCGAGGTGATGACACCGCCCAGGTGGTCACCGGGCCTGGCATCCGCTGGTACGGCGATCTTGAACGGCACTTGGATGGACTGACCTGGCTGGACCTTCACTTGGTTGCTGCCGGCATGGACCCAGGAACCGAGGTCCTCCGATTTCGCGTCGGCGCCGAGAAGATCGAGCTGCCCACTCGTCGTGGTGAACGCGTCGGCGGCATAGACAGCAAGCTGGAGTGGCGTCTTGCCGCGGTTCACCACGACGAACGCGTCCTGTACCTCGCCACCGCCGGCCGTCGTGTAGCTGTAGTTCGCCCGGTTCGAGCCGTAACTCGTCGCGGCCGTCTTCACCTGCCAGGGCGCATCGTCGGCCGCCGCAGCGGGGGCGGCTCCGATCGCGAGCAGGGCGAACGCGGCGGCGAGCGTGCGTAGTACAGGCATCTGATGACCTTCGGCAGCTAGAGGAGTAAGGGGTGGACGCCCCGTGAGCGCCCACCCCCGACAGGAATCAGCTCACCGAAGTGAGCGTCACCTTCTCCTGTCCGTTGTCCTTCGTGGTCTTGCTCTCGGTCCAGTTCACGCCGTCGGCTGCCGCGGCGCGGACGCCACGGTCGTTGTACGGGTAGTACCGGACTCGGTCGATCACGGAGCCGACCGGCTGGGCCGGGCTGGCGCCGCTGTTCGGGCCGCACCACGGGACGCGGCCGAGCTCGACCGCGGCGTTCGGAGCGGCACAGGTACCGCTGCGGATCTCCTCGACCGTGAGCTTGTCGTCACGGACGTCGACCTTGACGTACGTCCGGACGTGCTCCTGGTTCTCGACCGAGTTGGCCCAGTGGTTCTTCGGGTTCAGCGGGTCGGGACCGTAGTTCGGGTCCTTGCTGGTGTCGGGCGCGGTCAGGTCGTAGTACTTCGAACCGGACGCCGAGTTGGCCGTCACGTAGATGACGCCGCCCGGGCCCTGCTCCACCTTGGTCGCGCCCGGCTGCTCGGCCGGGTTGGCCTTCTTGCCGTTCTTGATCACGTAGCTGCGCGAGTAGCTGTGGTCGTGACCCTGCAGGACCAGGTCGACGCCGAGGTTCGAGAACGCCGTCGGGAAGTCCTGCCGGCGGAGCTGGTTGTCGCCGTCGTTGGCGTGGTCGGCCGGCGAGTAGATCGAGTGGTGGTAGACGAGCACCGTGTACTTCGCGTTCGCACCCTGGTCCTGGATGACCTTGGTGACATAGGCGATGTGCGCGGCGTCGGCGTTGTTGGCGTAGGCGTTGCTGTTCAGGTCGATGAACAGCACGTCCTTGTACTTGTACCAGTAGTCGCCACCCGACTCGGACTTGGCGTCACCGCGGTAGAACGGCGCCGAACGGTCGGTGTTCGGAGTCCAGAAGTGCTGCTCGTAGGCCTTGCCGCCGACGTCGTGGTTGCCGATCGTCGCGGCCCACGGGTACTGCCGCAGCTTGTCGGAACCCAGGAAGGCGTTCCACTGCGGCTCGTTGTTGGCGGTCTCGACCTGGTCGCCACCGGAGACCAGGAGCTCGGCGCTCGGGTTGGCGGTCAGGGCGACGTTCAGCGTGTCCGCCCAGCCGGCGCCGTCCTTGGCGACGTCACCGGACGAGCCGATCTGCGGGTCCCCGAAGAACAGGAAGCTGTAGTCGCCGCTGAACTCGTGCGTCTTGAAGCCGTACGTCGGCGACCAGGTGGCGCCGGAGCCGACGTGGTACGAGTACGACGTGTTCTTGCGCAGCCCGTCGAGGGTCGCGTGCCCGTTGAAGCCGCCGCTCACGGTGTTGGCCGTGACGGTGGCCGGGAAGCTGGTCGCGTTCGCCGGGAACCTGCCCTTGACGATGTCCTTCGTCTCGGCGAGCTGGACGACCTGCGCCGCGTCGGTGCCGGCGTACCAGCTGACGACGCGTTGGGTCTCGGAGGCGCCGACTCCGAGGATGATTCCGGTGGGTGCCGGGGCGTCGGCGGCATGTGCCACGCCCAGACCGCCACCGAACGCCGTCGAGGCGCCAATGACTGCCACTGCTGCGCCCGCGGCCACGCGTCGGCGTGCACCGCCGGCCACGTGTGCCCAGTTGATGAGCTTCATCGAGTGTCCATCCGTTGACAGGGGTGATGAAAGTGCGCCTCTGAGCGTCTTCCTGGTCGGTGGAATCGAGGTGAACAACGGTTCACCACTCCGCTGCACGCCACGCAACAGTCGAGGGCGCGTCACATCCCGGTCACGCGCTGTACGAACCAGAACAGGCCCGCCGCCGAGACCCCCGCGGCGATCGCACCGGTGGTCCAGAGCGCGGCGACCGGTGCGCGATGGCGGAGCAGGGCGAGCAGCGGGAAGGTCAGCGCGATGAGCGACAACTGGACGACCTCGATGCCGATGTTGAAGACGAGCAACGACCACAGCAGCTGCCACGACCACGCCTCGTCGATGCCCAGCGCCCCCGCGAAACCGAGCCCGTGCACGAGACCGAAGCAGAACACCACCGCCAGCCGGGTCCAGCCCGCACGGTCCAGACTGAGGTGGCTGCGGCTGTCCGTCTCGATGTCGGTGGCCATCCTCCCCCGGCGCCAGAGCCGCCACAGATGCCAACCCGCGACGACCGCGATCGACAAGGCGATGACGGGCTCGACGAACGAGGCGGTCACGTGCACCAGACCGAGCGCGGCCAGTACGAAGGTCACCGAATGGGCGAGCGTGAAGGTCGTCGCCGCGAGCACGATCTCGCGCAGCCGGCGGGATCCGGCAATCAGCGCCAGCAGGAACAGGATGTGGTCGAGCCCGGTCAGCAGGTGCTCGGCGCCGAGCCGGAAGAACTCCCAGAACCGTTGCCCTGTGGACTGTTGGGTCGACAACACCGGATGCTGGTCGTCGAGGGCACTGCTGCCCTTCTTCAGGTCGAGGTGGTACGTGACGATGGTCTTGGTGCCCTTGACGTACCCCTCGGCATCCGGGAACAGCCCACTACGGATCTCATGTGCGGCGGCCTGCGCGCATCGGTAGTCGAGCACCAGTACGACGTACGGGACACCTTCGCGTTCCTCCATGGCGAAGTCGCCGTCGCGCGTCGCAGTACAGGCCTGGCCACTGGCCGTGACGGTGAAGCGTTCGGTCGCGTAGCGGACGACCGAGTCGGCGTGCTTCGTCAGTGCTGCGGCCTGCTGGGCCGAGTCGCCGGAGTTGAACGCCGCGGTGCCGTCCTTGAACAGCGGGTCATCCTTCTCGGCATCGGCGGCGGAGACGACGAGCAGGTCGTACTCCAGTCCGAGCTGGGCGCGAACGTGCTCCTTGGCGGGCGAGCTGAGGTCGGCGTACACGGTCGAACTGAAACCGTGCGCTTCCGCCGGGGCGGTCCCCAGTACTACGACCACGGCGGCCGCGGCCAACGCGAGGGCTCGAGCAATGCGTGACATGGAGCGCACGCTGCTCCCGATGGGTGAACGATCGGCTGCCCGCGGGCGAACAAGTGCCGACCAGCAGAAGTATCGGCGAACCATGAGGTAAAAAGAGCTGATCCCCCTGCTGACGAAGGACGATTTCGTGCGCCTGTTCCAAGCCGCCGGTACCGCGGCCGCGATCGCCGTACTGGCCTGCGGCTGTACCTCCGCCGACGACTGGTCTCAACCGCGCGCCGCCGGGCCGACCCCGGTCGGCGCACTCGGTGCCGGCTTCGTTCCCAGTGCGAAACCGTCGCCGGAGGCAACGATCACACCTCGGCCGGGTTCGTGGGACGACGTCCATCCGTCCAAGGGTTATCGGGTCGTGCTGCTCACGGCTGGTGACGACGCGCAGACGAAGACGCTGGTGACCGCAGTACAGGACTGGGCGAAGCAGAAGCACGTCAGCCTCAAGACCGTGCAGGCGAGCGCGTCCGACGACTACATCGCCCGGATCGGCGAAGCGATGGATCTGCACCCGGACCTCATCGTCGCCGCCGGCAACAACCTCGTCGACCCACTGGCGATGGTCACCCCCAACCACCTCGACCAGCAGTTCCTGGTCGTCGGCGCCGAACTGGCCGAGCCGACCGGCAACGTCACCGCAGCAGACTGGACCGGCGCCTCCTTCCGCGGCGAAGGCCTGGGCGCATCCTCCAGCTACGACCCCGCCACCTTCACCCCTTCACGCGCCGCGGCCGCCATCAGGGCCGGCGTAGCCAGCGTCCTCACCGGCCTGACCGGAATCGTCCTATGGCTCCCCTAGAGTTGAGGGCGACCGAACCCCAGGCCGGTGGTAGCGACCTGGGGTTCGTTGTCGTTGCCTGCGCGCCGACGCGCGCTGCGGCTAGCTGATCTGGTGGTTGGTGATGGTGAACGAGCCGCTACCGGTGGAGGACGCGACCGGTTGGCTTCCCCAATCCGGCCCGCCGAGGAGGGCGAGGTCGGACTTGCGGTCGCCGTTGTAGTCGCCCGGAACGGTTTCGACATCGGGGTGCTGCGCCCAGCTCGGCCAGTCTCCTGGGATCGGCAGGTTGGAGACGGTGAAGGTGCCATCACCCTTGCCGAAGGCGACCGGCTGACTGGCCCAGCCAGGACCACCACTCAGGGCAAGATCCGCATACCCATCCGCATTGAAGTCGCCGCTGACTGTTGAAACCGCCGGATCCGCGGCCCACGCCGGCCAGTCACCCGGCAGCGGCAGGTTGGAGACGGTGAAGGTGCCATCACCCTTACCGAAAGCCACCGGCTGCGTAGTCCAGCCAGGACTACCACTCAAGGCCAGATCCGCAAACCCATCCTTGTTGAAGTCGCCGCTGACAGTCGAAACCGCCGGATCCGCGGCCCACGCCGGCCAGTCACCCGGCAGCGGCAGGTTGGACACCGTGAAGGTGCCATCACCCTTACCGAAAGCCACCGGCTGCGTAGTCCAGCCAGGACTACCACTCAAGGCCAGATCCGCAAACCCATCCTTGTTGAAGTCGCCGGCAACGGTCTCGACGGTGGGATCCTCCGCCCAGCGTGCCCAGTCACCGGGGATCGGCTGATTGGAGACGGTGAAGGTGCCATCGCCCTTACCGAAAGCCACCGGCTGAGTGGCCCAGCCAGGACCACCACTCAGGGCAAGATCCGCCTTCCCATCCTTGTTGAAGTCGCCGCTGACAGTCGAAACCGCCGGGTCCGCGGCCCACGCCGGCCAGCCACCGGCGATCGGCCGGTTGGAGACGGTGTAGTCACCGTTGCCCTTGCTGAAGGCAACTGGCTGGGTGTTCCAGTTGGTACCGCCGGTGAGGGCCAGATCCGCCTTCCCATCGGCGTCGAAGTCACCGCTGACGGGTTTGACGTTCGTCCCGGCGGCCCAATAGGCCCAATCGCTGCAGCTGTCGGCACCAGCGACGTTGATCGCGTCGAAGGCCGCCGCAATGCCGCGGCACTGAGCGGAACCACCACCGTAGTAGTACTTGGCCGCCGCGATCGCGGCCACCCGCGCGTCGGCATACGTGCTGGCGGAATGCAGGCCGATGGTCAAGGCCCGGTACCAGATCTTGGCCACGACGTCACGACCGAGACCCGCGATGGTGGTGCCGTTGCAGGAAGTGCTGCTGTGGGTCACGCCACCGATGACCTTGCTGCCGGTGCCCTCGGAGGCCAGGTAGAACCAGTGGTTCAGCGGGCCGGACGAGTAGTGCGGGTCGAGCCCACCGGTGCTGGTCGACCAGCAGTCCACGCTCCGCCCGTCCTTCGACGGCTTGTCCATGTAGCGCAGCGGCGTGCCGTTGCCGTTGATGTTGATCTTCTCGCCGATCAGGTAGTCACCCGGGTCGGACGCGTTGTTCGCGGAGAACTCGACCGCGGTGCCGAAGATGTCCGAGGTGGCCTCGTTCAGACCGCCCGCATCGCCGAAGTAGTTCAGGTTCGCGGTCGCCTCCGTGACACCGTGCGTCATCTCGTGGCCGGCCACATCGATGGAGGTCAGCGGACGGGCGCTGCCCGAGCCGTCGCCGTACGTCATCTGGATGCCGTCCCAGAACGCGTTCACGTACGCGTTGCCGTAGTGCGTCCGCGAGCGCGCACCCCTGCCATCATTGAAGATGCCGTTCCGGCCGTGGACGTACTTGTAGTAGTCCCAGGTCAGCTGCGCCCCGTAGTGCGCGTCGACGCCCGCAGTTTGGCGGTTCGCGGTGGTGCCGCTGCCCCAGGTGTCATCCGGGTCTGTATAGGTGGTTCCGGTACCAGACGTCGCGCTGTTGAGGTCCGTGGTGTAGTTCCCACCACGGGCCGGGTCGCTCATCGAGAAGTTGCCGGAGCCCCCCGAGGTACCGATGCCCACGGTGCCGCTGTACATCGAGTTTCCGGTGCCGGTCTTGATCTCGTCGTCCTGGCCGAGGACGGCACCGGAGGTGGCGTCGACGAAGGTGTGCAGCACCGACGGCGTCTGGTCGGCCTTGATTCCCGAAGTGACGACCTCGTAGGCGAGCACCGGCTTGCTGGGCGTGACGAAGACGACCAGCGCCCCCTTGTTGCTGGTGGCCTTGAAGTCCGCGGACTTCGAGCCCTTGGCCAGTGCGGCCGCCTGCGACAGTGTCGGCTCGATCGACTTCACGGCCGCCTTGCCGGTCGCGTTGTAGCTGACGTCGGTGATGGCGCCGCTCTCGGCCCGACGGACGATCAGGTCGCCACCGACGACCGGTAGCCCGCGGAACGTCCGGTCGTACCGAACGAATTCGGTACCGTCCGGGTCTGCGGTGATGCTGCGCAGCACTAACTTCTCACCGGGAGTCAACCGGAGCTGCGCAGTGGTCTGCGTCGCCCTGGTCAGCTCTGCTTTCTTCAACTCAGCCTGTGTTCCGGTTGCCACCGGGTCGCTGGGCGTACCTCCACCGGACGAGCTCGCGCCCGCCGGTACGACGACCGCCGCCATCGACAACCCGGCGGCCGCGGCGATCGCCAACCATCCCGCGGATCTTCCCCGTTTCACAGCTCGTCTTCCGCTATCAGACATGAACCCCTCCTGGCCGATTGCTTCCTGAACCATCAGGGTGTGGGCGATGGAGGGGCCTTGGGGAGTGCTCTCAGCCGGGTCTGCCCACCCGCACCGACTCGTCTACCCGATCGACACGGCCAGGGGCTCGCAGGGCCGCCACAACGTCCGGCGACAGTGCCCGGAAGGTCGGCCGAAACGGACCGCTCCCGTAGGATGAGCGGCCATGGCGACCAACGCGGAGCGTAGTGCGTCGCGGCGGCGGGAGATCCTGGCGGCGGCGTCGGCGATGTTCGCGACCAAGGGCTTTCACAAGGCGTCGCTGCAGGAGGTCGCGGCGGCGGCCGGGATCACGCCGGCGGGGTTGTTGCATCACTTCGGGAGCAAGGATCAGCTGCTGACCGAACTGCTGGCGCATCGCGACGCGTCGGAGATCGCCGAGGTCAACGACCCCGAGCGCCCGCACGGTACGGCGTTTCTCGATCACCTCGCGGTCACCGCCGAACGCAACAGCGAGCGACGCGGCCTGACCCAGCTGTACGTCGTACTGTCGGCCGACGGGGTGACGGACGATCACCCGGCGCAGGACTACTTCCGGTCCCGGTACGACGGGCTGCGGTCGATGATCGCCAACGAGATCCGGCTCGCCCAGGCGGCCGGGGAGGTCTCCGGCGAGAAGGATCCGCAGGAGATCGCGACGCTGATCATCGCAGTGATGGACGGGCTGCAGATCCAGTGGCTCTACAACCCTGACTCGGTCGACATGGGCGGCCTGGTCCGCAAGCTGATCACGGTCCTGACCGCGGACTGAATTACCCCACAGACGTTACGAGCTCTTGACGGCAGCGTAAAACCTACCGACCATTCAGTAGGTAAATGATCCCGGTTCCGCCCCTGCCGAGGAGTCCTCATGAGTATTCGCGCCGTCCCCATCGCGCTCCTGGCCCTGTTCCTGCCGCTCACGGCCTCACCCGCCGTCGCCGGCTCCGGCCCCAGCGATGGTGAACGTGGTCCCGGCCGCTGTGTGCGAGCGCTGCCGTCCGGCACCCAGACGATCCAGGTCGGCTTCGGCTCAGCTGCCTATCCCGTCCGGGTTCACATCCCGGTCGATGCGCTGGCCAGAGTGCCGATCGTGCTGAATCTGCACTTCAGCAACGGGAACGCCGACCAGCAGGCGGCGTACTCGGGTCTCGAACCCGTCGGAGACCGCGAGGGCTTCGTCACCGTCGAACCCAACGGCAACATCCCGGCCGCCACGCCGAACCCGAACCAGATCTGGTTCTGGAACGTGCCCGGCGTCCCCACCACCGCGGGCAGCTACCCGCCGCCGGACGCGCGCGACGACATCGCCTTCCTGACCAAGGTTCTCGATGACGTAACGCGACTCGTCTGCGGAGACTCTTCGAGGGTGTACGTCGCCGGCCACTCGGGTGGCGCCCGGATGGCATCGGCCTACGCGTGTGCCCGCCCGGACAAGGTCGCCGCCCTCGCCGCCAGCGCCGGACTCCGCGCCGGCCGGCCCTCCCCCACCGACCCGATGTTCGCGGAGGTACAGACCTGCGCGCCGAATCGGCCAGTGCCCGTCATCACCTTCCATGGCGACGCCGACACCACGAATCCGTACCAGGGCCGCGCCACTGACCTGCGCTGGGGCTACTCCACACCCCTCGCGGTCCAGTCCTGGGCGCAGCTCGACCGCTGCACGACCGGCCCGGCCGTCGTTGCGGTCTCGCCTCATGTGAACCGTCTGACGTACACCGGGTGTGCCGGTGGCGCTCAGGTTGTTCTCTACAAGGTTGCCGGTGGCACCCATAGCTGGCCCGGCAGTGCCGCCGACTCCGGAGCAACCAAGGAGATCGAGGCCTCCACCTTGATCTGGCAGTTCTTCCAAGCCCACCGCCGTTTCTGATCCCACGAAGGAGTTGACCTAGTCATGAAGCGAACCGCCCCCCTCTGCGCCGTCATGACCCTTGCCCTGGGCCTCATCGTCCCTGTCTCCCCCGGAACCGCGGCAACCGCGGCAACCGCGGCAACCGCATCCGAGGTCTGGCTCACCACCGCCGACGCCTCCAAACTGCTCGCCCGCCAGCCCGACGTACAGTTCGGAACCACCCCTGGCAGCACGATCATCGACGTGTCCGCCTCGACCACCTATCAAACGATGGACGGCTTCGGTGCCGCCATGACGGATTCGTCTGCCTGGCTCACCTGGAACAAGCAGAGCAGCAGCCAGCGCGACGCGCTACTCACCAAGCTCTTCGACCGCGGTAACGGCATCGGGCTGAGCGTGGTCCGGCTGCCCGTCGGCGCCAGCGACTTCACCGCCAACAGCGCCGACTACACCTTCGACGACACCTGCTGCGACCTGAACGACTTCTCCATCGCGCACGACAAGGCCTTCACGATCCCGGTCCTGAAGGCGGCCAAGGCGAAGAACTCCGCCCTGAAGATCTTCGCCAGCCCGTGGACCGCGCCCGCCTGGATGAAGACCAACAACTCCCTGTACGGCGGCAAACTGCGCACCGACCGGTACGCCGACTACGCCAACTACCTGGTGAAGTACGCGCAGGCATACTCCGCCGAGGGCTTGCCGCTGTACTCGCTGGCCACCCAGAACGAGCCGCACCACGAGGCGGCGTACGAATCGATGCGAATGGAACCCAACGAGCAGGCCGCGTTCGTCAAGAACAACCTCGGGCCGGCGTTGGCCGCAGCCGGCGTCAGCACGAAGCTCGTCGCCTGGGACCACAACTGGGACGAGCCGAACTACCCGACCACCGTTCTCAACGACGCCGCCGCGAAGAACTACCTGGCCGGTTCAGCCTTCCACTGCTACGCCGGTGCGCCGAGTGCGCAGACCACTGTGCACAACGCACACCCCGACCGCGACATCTGGCTCACCGAGTGCTCCGGTGGCGCCTGGGCGCCGAACTTCGGTGACAACCTCAAATGGAACCTGCAGAACCTGATCATCGGTGGCACCAGGAACTGGGCCAAGGGCGTCATGTTCTGGAACCTGGCGCTGGATCAGAACAGCGGACCGACGAACGGCGGCTGCACCAACTGCCGCGGTGTCGTCACTATCAACTCCGGTACCGGGAACGTCAGTTACAACGTCGAATACTACGTCCTCGGTCACGCGAGCAAATTCGTCGTCCCTGGTGCACGACGGATCAGCTCCACCACCCTGTCCGGCAACATCGAAACAGTTGCCTTCCGCAACCCCGACAACTCGGTCGCCCTGATCGCCCTCAACGCCGGCTCGGCGGCCAAGACCTTCACCGTCCGCTGGAACGGCCAGTCCTTCAACCACACCCTCCCCGCCGGCGCCGTCGCCACCTACAAGTGGGCCGGCTGAACTCTCAGGTCGACAATCAGCCGACCACCGCGTGTTGCAAGGGGGACTGCTTGTTGACGACTCGCTTCGTCGCATCGTGACCGGCGTAGTCTTCGCGCAGGGTCAGTACCAGCTGGTTCAGGATGCGCTCTCCGAGTCCGCAGGCCCCGAGCAATGCCGGATAGTAGTTCATACCTACGAACGCAGCTCGTGCTTGCGCCAGGTAGATGTTGTGCAAAGCAACCACAGACCAAGGCGCAGCGCCCAGAACCGCAAAGTTCTGGATCTTCAGCTCGTAATTCTCCGTACCGAACTCATAGATCAAACCTTGTCGGACCAAGGCCTGATTCTGCCGCTGCTGCTCCTGGATCTCTGGTTCCCACTCCTCCTTGACTTTCCGAAAGCAAGTGAGCGCGCGAATCAAACTGTATATTGAAGGGGGTGTAGCGTCGCGATCCGTCTCGTGGCCCTCGTTCCTGGCCAGGCTCTACTTTGGTTGTAGCCACCGATTCACCACCAGTCGTCGGTAGTCGCTTCAGATCTCATGCCTTCTCAGCCTGACCCGAAGATGAGTGCTATGAGCACGCCTGTCATCACACCGACGGCCAGCGCGGCGACCACGCCGTTCGTTACGTCCAGTGGGCGAACGGTGAAGAAGCGGCGCCAGGAACGTGTGCCAGGACTGGCCAGACGCCCCAGGTAGCGCTGCCTGGTTCGCCCGAAACCACTGTGGTCTGTAGTCAAAGCGCCGACCACCGCGATCAACATCAGCACGACACACAGCAACGTGTACCAGAGCGGGCCAGTGTAGTCATATCCGTCAGGCTCTTTCGGATCAGCCGCCGGCACGGACTTACCCCAGGACAGTAGGCCAACCAAGGCGCTCATTCCGAGGACGAACGGCCAACCGATGCGGAACCTTCGGCGCCATAGGCTCTTGCGCAAAGACCGCGTGAAGAGGCTGACCGCATCCTGCGCTTCTCCAGATGTCGTCCACCGCCAGCGCTCGGTCCGACCAGACTCCAGCCAGAGCCTAGAGCCATCGGCATAGGTCACCTGAAGCACGACCCGAGTCGCCTTGGCAAGCATCAGAGCAAGCTCTTCAGCGACGCACGGCCCGGTCCAGGTCCGCTGGGCGATAGTTTGATCGGGATGGGTGGCAGTCAGAGTCACCTCAGCCGAATCGACCGCGAGATGCGGCAGCGCTGCGACGTACACGGCGAAGTCGACATCCTCGTTCGGCAACTTCATGTCGTAGCGCTGCCGGTCCAGATCCCACTGCGGAACCGGTACTGCCTTCGGCCCAGCGGTCGGCACATTGCTCACTGTGGTCTCCCCCCACGTGACAGGCAAACAGTGTCCACCGACAGTGACCATTCGTCCACCTGACTCTCGCCATCTACGGTCGAGACTCGTCCGCGCCGACTCACCGCCTGAGCGCCACTACATCTGGCCAATCACCTTCATTGGGATCCACCACCGACACCACAACCCGGTCGATCGGAGCGATGCCTGGACCCGGATCCTTCTCGACGGCGATATAGAAGACGTTCCGGAAGGCCAGCCTGGGCGACACCGGGCGGTACGTCAGTTCTGGTAGCCACGAATCCGGGTTCGCCACGCCTTGAGCACCTTCAGACTGTCCTCCAGAACATTGGGCTCCGGAGGGACATAGATACTGCCCGGATTGTTGTCGTGGCGGCGTGCCCATGTGGAGGTTTGCCCGTAACAGGACTGGAACTCTGCATCATCCTCGGGAGTCACTTTGGCCAGCACCTTGAACATTTTTGGCCTCACCTCACCCGAGCCCGCATCAAGCACCCTTGAGATGACCTCAAGATTGACCATGCGCTCCCAGGTCTCCGAGAGCTTCCCGGCAAAGGCCGCCACCCGCTCCTCGTACTCAGGTTCGGTGAGTCCCGGCCGGTCCCGTTTGATCGCAAGGAGTTCGGCGTCCAGGGTCTGGATCCTTGTCTTCACGTCCTGCACAGTCCAGTGGTGTATCTCGGTGCAGATGCCGGGTTGATCTCCGCGCCGCGAAATCGTTCTGTCGGTGGTCGGAAGCCCGTGTGTCTCGGCGATCCTTTCCAGAGCGATCACGAAGGTGATGTCGTGCGTGAAGACGATCACCTGCCGCTCAGCGGCCAGCTCCACCAGTCTCAGGGCGACCTCCTCCCGGATATGGTGATCGAGTGAGGTGACCGGATCATCGAACACGACGGCTGACTTCGTCCCCTCGAACTTGACCTCGGTCAGGAAGCCCGCGAGCCCCAAGGCGGTCAGCTCTCCCTCGCTGAGGACCTTCTGCACCGGGGCCTGTCTCGTCGCTCCGACGAAGCCGGGCTTGTGGGTCAACACCCCCTTGCGTCCACCTGCCGGAGCAAACGTCACCCGTCGAAGGCCGAGGCGCTTAGCCTCCGTGACGAACTGATCCGACACCAGCTGCGTGACGTGCTTCTTCGTGAGTTCAGTCGCCTCACGGGTGATCGACGACGTCTCGATGCCGTCCCGGGCAGACTGCATCTCCGTCCTCACCTTCAGCCTGCTCACCTCGGTCCGCATTGCTGCGACAGAATCCACCAGTGCTCTGGTGGAACGCGCCTCGGTGATCTCAGCTCGCAGGCGATCCAGTTCGGCTGTGTAGCTGACCTGATCGATCGACTCTGCTTGCTCCACGGCTGCCGCAGCGGCTTTGTCCAGTTTCGCCGTAGGCGGAGCCTGAACAGCCTCGAACAGACCCCAGTCGGGATCACCCATCCAGGCCAGTAACCGATCGCCCCGGCCAGCGGCAGCTGCCAGCCATTGGCGGACGCCTTCGGCCAGCTCAAGGCCCGCAGGTTGGATCCGCTCAAGCGCAGCATGAACCTCTGCCGACATTTCCCTTGCTGAAAGCAACCGCTTCCTCAGTTCTTCCAGCTCAGCCTCGGCGGCCGAAGCCTGCTGCTCGGTGGTATCGACCATGAACTCATAGAATCGTCGCAGCCGGTCCGCGCCGTCCGTCAGCAGTGTCTGCTGACAGAGGACGCAGTTCTCCTCCGCATCCGCCACTGGGAATCGTCGATCCGGATAGGCGTCAGTCTCGGAATACCTCCTGGCCGCCTGCCACAACTCACGCCACGCCGCCGATCCGACACCGGCCAAGGGCTCGGTCTCGAAGCCACGCAATGAGGCGGCCACCGCTGCCTCCCGCAGGCTGCGGGCTCTGCCCGAAGCATTGGCGAACCCTTCCAGGCCAGCCGCTCCGATGAGGTCGCCGAGTTCCCGACACTTGCCGGACACCGTCTCGTACGACTTGGCGATCGTCCGTAGCCGCTCCTTCTCCGCCCGCAGATCGCTGGCCTCGAGGCGAGCAAACTCTCGAACCAGAAGTGCTACCCGTTCGCTGAAGCCGGTTGGCACAGTGGTGGCTGCAACGATCTCAGCATCCGCCGTCTGCGCACTGAGCGACCCCAAGAAGGCCGCGGCACTCGTGCCCGCGGGCATCGGCGGCAGACTCGCTCGCTCGTTGTTGTTCGCGATCAACCTCGCGTCGAGCTCAGCCGCCACCTTGTCGCAGATCGCAACGAGCCATTCGAGCAGGACCAACGCAGACGGGCGGTAGCTGATCTCTGACGCTACAGTCACATACGCCTGACCGCAGTCCCGGTCGTAGAAGCGAACCTGCGCCAGCGAACCGCTCGCCGTCGAGCCCCAGGTCCAGGTACCTGACTTGCCGTTCAGGTCCGCGTAGTCGATGGACGCTTCCTGCGGAGGCTGTGTACCAGTGCCGAACACATTGCCCAACACTTCGATGCCGACGCGTGCGCTCACGCCACGGCGCAGGAGGCGCGCGTAACCAGACTTGCCACTGCCGTTGAATCCGTAGACGACCGTTAACCCGTGCTCACCGAACGTCAAGGTCTGGCCTTCCGCGAGATCGTTGACTCCGCGCACGTTCGTCACCCAGGCAAGCCGTACGCCCGCCGGCGCGACCGGACTCCCCGGAATGTCGGCTGCCGTCACCGGCGTCACCACGGCCTGCGCCGACGCGATCAGATCGTCGACGATCTTCTTGATATCGACCTCGCCCAAGACCTCGTTCCGGCACATCCGGCCGACGACATCTTGTTGCCAGGCAGGACGTTTAAGCAGCCAAGCAGCCAACTCCTCCTCAAGCGTCATCGCGGCTTCCGCCCCACTGAGCGAAGCCGCGAGAACCTCGAAAACCTCATGCTGAAGCAGACCATGGTCCCCCCACGATCGAATGAATTCGAGGGTCGACCGTCTCGGTCAGCTGACCGGCGGAGCAAACTCTCCCCCGCCCAGGACTATGCCGCGATCACGCTCCGTTGCCAAGGCCTCGACGACAGATTGTGACTAAGACACTCCAGATATGCGCACGCCGAGAATCCTTCGGTGTATCCCCTGGAGGATCACCAAGACCCAAGAGCCTGTCCGATCATCCGTAAAGAGCGCATGGGAAATTCGATGCCTGATGCCCGCGCGAGCTTCAGTCGTCCGACGATCGCGCCTGACAGGCAAGCGACCGGTGGCTTGATCGACTTGCTGCGCACTGACGGAGCAGAGACGGAGTACCACGAGTCGTAGCGGGACGCGGGTGGATCAGCTAGAAGACCAGACCCGGGATGCCCACGCGGGTACACGCGAGACGGCCGGCCCCAGCGACTCGAGTGCCTGCTCCCGTTCTCGCGCGACGGAGGAGCGCACACCCAGGGTGGGTGGGAGCGCCGAGTGGTGAGCGACGGAGGAGCGAGCGGCGAGGCAGCGTGGGGAGTTCCCTTTGGCTACTTGAGTTCGGCGGAGGTTTTGCCGAGGAGGCGGCGGGCGACGATCAGTTGCTGGATTTGTTGGGTGCCTTCGAAGATGTCGAGGATTTTGGAGTCTCGGGCCCATTTTTCCAGGAGGTGGTGTTCGGAATAGCCGAGGCTGCCGGTCAGTTCTACGCAGCGGAGGGTGATGTCGTTGCCTACTCGGCCGGCTTTGGCTTTGGCCATGGAGGCTTGGAGGGAGTTGGGCTGGGAGTTGTCGGCCATCCAGGCGGCCTGGAGGGTGAGGAGGTAGGCGGCTTCCCAGTCGGCTTCCATTTGCAGGTACGACGCCGCGGCGGCCGGCTGTAGGTGGACCGGGCGGTCGTAGTCGATCTCGACACCGGCCTCCGACAGCAGTTCGCGGGTGACCTCCAGGGAGGCGCGGGCGCAGCCGACTGCCATCGCGGCGACCAGCGGGCGCGTGTTGTCGAAGGTTTGCATGACGCCTGCGAAACCCTTCTCCGCATCGACTTCCGGGGCGCCCAGCAGGTTCTCGGCGGGGACGCGGCAGTTCTCGAAGCGGATCGTTGCGGTGTCGGACGAGCGGATGCCGAGCTTGTGCTCGAGCCGCTCGACCGTCATCCCCGGGGTGTCCTTGAAGACGACGAAGGACTTGATCGCGGCCCGGCCGACCGCTTTGTCCAGTGTCGCCCAGACGACCACCGCGTCGCAGCGGCCGCCGGCGGTGACGAAGATCTTCTCGCCGTTGATCACGTAGCCGTCGCCATCGAGCCGCGCCGTTGTCTGGATGTTCGCCGAGTCCGAACCGCACCCCGGCTCGGTGATCGCCATCCCCGCCCACACGCCGTCGAACCGCGCGAGTTGCTCGTCCGACGCCACCGACGCGATCGCCGAGTTGCCCAGCCCTTGCCGCGGCATCGACAGCAGCAGCCCGACGTCACCCCAGCACATCTCCATGACCGACAGCACCGACGACAGGTTGGACCCGTTCTTCACCTTGCCGTCGCCATCCTCCTCAGAGGCCGAGGTACGCCGTACGCCGCTCGCTCCCGCACCCGACCCGGTCCCCGACGCGCCCAGCCCGTCGACCATCGCCGCGAGCATGTCGAGCTCTTTCGGATACGCGTGCTCGGCAAGGTCGTACTGGCGCGAATTCGGCCGCAGCATCTCCGCAGCGACCTGGTGCGCCTGGTGGATGAACGCGCGGAACTTCCGCGGAGTCTCGAGGTTGATCATCAGACCAGCACCGCGCCTTCCATCACGCCGACGGCTCGCAAGTCGCGATACCACCGCTCCACCGGATGCTCCTTCACGAAGCCGTGCCCGCCGAGCAACTGCACCCCGTCCGTCCCGATCTGCATCCCCTTCTCGGTGCACAACCGGCGCGCCAACGCGACCTCCCGGGCGAACGAAAGCCCTTGCTCAGCACGCGATCCGGCCCGGTACGTCACGAGTCGCATCCCCTCCAGCTCGATCGCGATGTTGGCAACCATGAAGGCCACCGACTGCCGATGACTGATCGGCTCACCGAACGCGGTCCGCTCGTTCACGTACGGCGTGACGTAGTCGAGCACCGCCTTCGCGGTACCGAGCGACAGCGCACACCACCCCAGCCGCGACAGCCGGACACACTCGGCATAGTCCTCGAGCGTTCCCAACTGCACAGCCGGTACGTCGTCCAGCAGCACCCGGCTGAGCGAGGCCGCCCGCAGACCCATCGACGGCTCGGCCTCAATCGTCACGCCCGGATGCCCGGACTCGACCAGGAACAACGCCGGCCCCTGATCCTCGAGCTGGGCGGCGATCACGAACACCTCGGCCTCGGCGCCGCGCGGGACCAACGACTTGACCCCGTTGAGCAGATGACCGTTTCGTTGCCTCGTCGCCCTGGTCTTCAAGGCGAACGGGTCGAACAATGCGCGCGGCTCGACGATCGCCAGCGCGGCGGCCGGTACCGACTCACCCGTGAAGGCGGGCAGGTACGTCGCCTGTTGCGTCTCATCGCCCCACAGCGAGATCGCCGTACTGACCGCGGCCGGGGCGAGACACGCGACCGCCTGGCCCATGTCGCCATGCGCCATCGCCTCGGCCACCAGCACTCCGGTCAACGCCGACCGCTCGCTGACGATCCCGCCCAGCTCTTCCGGTACTTCGATCAGGCTCAACCCGAGCTCGGCCGACTGCGCGAGCACCTTCGCGTCCGTAGTACCGGTGATGTCCGCCTCGGCGGCCGCTGGTCGCAGCACTTCGGCGGCGTACTCCGTGACGACGCCGACGACCATCTGCTGGTCCTCGGTCGGGGTGAGGTCGAATCGTCCGCTGCCCTTGGCCGCCGGCAGCCGGGACGGCTTGGCCAGCTTCGAGGCCGCGGTGAAGCTCCTGGTCAGCGCGCCGGCCGTCCGGAATCCGGTCTTGGTCGCCTCGAAGACGACCCGCTCGGTCTGCTTGCGCAATCCCAGCCGGTCGATCGCCCGCGACTTCGCCAGCCGGTTCAGCAGCGCGACACCGACGCCGATCGGGTCCCGCCGACGGCTGGGCTTAGCACTCTGCTGGATCGCCATGCCGCAACTGTAAACCGAAGTTACAACTGAAGTCACGCACCCCAACTCACCAGAGGCCGTCCCGACCGACAGGTAGTGCACCTCCGTACGCCGTACACGAGCGCTCGAATCAGGCTGTGCACCCCGTCAGCCCCGGCACTATGTCCTGTCGGTCCGCACGCCGTCCGCTTTCGCCGTGAGGTACCTCTGCTCAGGCAATGAGGTCGTCCGCCGGGCAGCGGCGAGGTAGTGCTCGCGAGCCGCGGGGAAGTCGCCGAGGCGCTCCAGAAGATGCGCACGTACGGCGTCCAGTCGGTGGTTGTCTGCCAATCGGTGGTCGCCGTCGAGCGTGGCGAGCAGGTCCAGCCCGGCTTGCGGCCCGTCGACCTGGGCCAGCGCGATCGCACGGTTGAGCGTCACCATCGGATTGGGCGCGATCTTCTCCAGCAACAGGTAGAGCGCGAGGATCTGCTTCCAGTCGGTCTCATCGGCGCTCGGCGCCTCCGAGTGGATAGCTGCGATCGCCGCCTGCAATTGGTACGAACCGACCTCGCCATGCGCGAGCGTGTGTAGTACCAGCGCGGCGCCCTCCTCGATCGGCTCGCGCAACCACAGGCTGCGATCCTGCTCGTCGATCGGGATCAAACTGCCGTCGGGCTTGGACCGCGCCGCCCGCCGCGCATCGGTGAGCAGCATGAGCGCCAGCAGGCCGGCGACCTCGCCCTCGTCCGGCAGCAACTGGTACAGAAGACGCGCCAGCCGGATCGCCTCGGCGGTCAGCTCGACGCGCTGCAGATCAGGCCCGGAGCTTGCCGTGTAGCCCTCGTTGAAGATCAGGTAGAGGACTTGCAGGACGACGCGCAGCCGATCCGCGCGCTCGTCCTCGGGCGGCAGTACGAACCGGCTGCCGGCCGTCTTGATGCTCTTCTTCGCCCGGCTGATCCGCGGCGCCATCGTTGCCTCCGGCACCATGAACGCCCGGGCGATCTCGGCCGTCGTCAGACCGCCGACCGCCCGCAGCGTCAACGCCACCTGTGAGGCAGGCGTGACCGCCGGATGGCAGCACAGGAAGAGCAGCGTCAAAGTGTCATCGGACTCCGGCGGCTGATCCTGGTCGGCACCGGGCGCAACCAGCTCGTCGGTCCCAGCCATCGCCGCCACCGAGTCCTCCCGCCGGCGCCGCGCACTCTCACTCCGGAACTGATCAGTGAGCTTGCGGGTGGCAACAGTGATCAACCAGCCCCGAGGATTCCCCGGTACGCCGTCCGCGGGCCACTGCGTCGCCGCCGCGAGCAAAGCCTCCTGCACCGCGTCCTCGCACAGATCGAACTGCCCATGCCGCCGAACCAAAAACCCCAGCACCTGCGGCGCCAACTCCCGCAACAGCCCCTCAACCCGCTCCCCCACACTCACCAAAAACTCCTCTCCAGCGATCCGGGTTGAGGCTATCGCTGGAGGTGGCGGAGGGCGGCTGTGGTGGGGATTCGGGTGAGTGGGCCGAGGAGGGAGGCGTCGCGGAGGGCGGTGCGGGCGGCGAGGTGGCCGCAGGCGCCGTGGACGCCGGGGCCGGGGTGGATTGCGGAGCTGCCCAGGTAGAGGCCGGTGACGACCGTACGGGGGCTGCCGAGGCCGACGGTTGGGCGGAAGATCAGTTGCTGGTGGAGTTGGGCTGTACCACCGCCGAGTGCGCCGAGGCCGAGAGAGGCGTTCGCCTGGATGAAGTCGCTCGGGCGTTGCAGATCGCGGGCGATGACCAGGTCGAGGAAGCCGGGAGCGTGGCGTTCGATGGCGCGGTCCATCCGGCCGGCCAGCTTCTCCGCTTCAGCGTCGTCGGTGACTCCGCGCGGTAGATGCGAGTACGCCCAGACGGCCTCAGTACCTTCCGGCGAGCGCGATGGGTCCGCCTTGGTGGTCTGGCCGATCAGCAAGAAAGGTGCTGTGGGCAACCGGCCGGTGTCGAGGTCGGCGCTCAGGTGGACGAGGTCGTCCGCAGTACCGCCCAGGTGGATGACGCCGGCTTCTCGCGCCTCGGCGGCGCGCCACGGGATCGGGCCGCTCAGCCGATAGTTGAGCTTGACCGTCGGGTAGTCCCATTCGAACTTCTCGAGATCGCGACGCAACCCAGCCGGGATGCTTGCTGACGGCAACAGTTCGCCGTACAGGGTCTGGGCGGAGACGTCGGCGATGACAGCGCGGCGTACGGAGACCACCTCGCCGCTTGCGGTCCGTACTGCGGTTGCCTTGCCCGCCGACACGTCGATCGAGGTAACCGGTGCGCCGGTGACGAGGAGGGCGCCGGCGCGCTCGGCGCGGCGTACGAGGGCTGACGAAAGGGAGCTCGAACCGCCTTCTGCAACAGGGAAACCGACATCCTGGGCGAGCATCGCCAGCAGCCAGCCCATGGTTCCGCTGACGCTTCCGCTGAGTGGCGCGTCGGCGTGGAAGGCGTTGCCGGCGAGGATCGCGCGGCCGCGTTGGCCTTCGAAGAGCTCCTGACCCATCCGGTGCATCGGCATCGCCATGAAGCGCGCGAACCTGGCCAGCTCACCCGCCGATCCGAGCTTGCGCGCGAGTCGCAGGCCTGGGGCGACCGGCGGCCAGGAGGTGAGCAGCGACTGGAGGAAGGGTTCGCGGATCTTGACGTAGTCCCGGTGGAGGCGCAGCCAGGTGTCGCCGTCCTTCGGGTGATCGCGACCGATCGACGCGGCGGTGTCGGCGGGGTCGGGGTGGATCGCGGGCGCATCGTCGGCGTCGGGATCGAGCAGGTGCGCCACCGCGAGCGGGGCGTAGGCCCAGCGCAATCCGAACTTCTCGAGCTCCAGAGCACGCAGTACCGGCGAAGCGACCCCGAGCGGATAGCTGGAGCTGAACCGGTCGCTCACCCAGCCGTCGTCGGTGGTCGAGCGCACCGCGCCGCCCGGCTCGTCGGCGGCCTCGAGCACGAGCACGTCCCAGCCGGCGTCGGCCAGCTCGATCGCGCTGACCAGCCCGTTCGGCCCGGACCCGATCACCACAGCATCAACCACCCGCGGCAACATGGTTTCGACCTTAGCCGTTCAGTTCCTTGTTGCGGGCGCGATGCGCGCGCAGGTTGGCCGGATTCCCGCAAGTCTTCAGCGAGTGCCACACCCCGCTGTTGTTCCGCGACCGATCGTAGAACGCCACCCGGCACCGCTCATTGCGACAACTCTTCAACCGCCGCCACGCGTCAACCTGCTGAGCACCCAGTACCTCCGCCAGCACCCGGGAGACGACGTACTCCGCCCCGCTGCCGCCGCCCCGCAACTCCACCACCCCATCCACCCCCAACACCAGCTCCGCCGCCGCACTCCGCGCGACGGCGAACGAAGCCGAAGCCGCTTCATCGTCGCGGGCAACGAGGCGTTGAAGATCGGCGCGAAAGGCGCGGAGCTGGTCCAAGTCCGTTGGGCTCAGCCCGGTTTCGCCGGGGATGACCTGGTTGAGCCAGTCCGCCGCCATGACTGGGTCGGCCAATAGATCCGGCTGGGCGCCGACTCCTTTGGTGTTGAGGAGGTCTTGCGCCAGGGCCAGACCGGCTGGGGCCGGGTCCAGGGCATAGCGGGTGGTGGCGGGCCAGGTCATTTGGCGAGGAGGGACAGGGCGCCGTACCAGAGCGGGCTCCGGTTGAGGCGGTCCGGATGGCGCTCGGTCATCTGGTCGTAGAACTCCTGTGCGGTCGGCTCCTCGGCGAGCAGTTTGGTCACGTCCTGAAGGTACTGCTTGGTCCGCTCGAGGATGATCGGGTCGTCCGGCAGGTCGCGGTTCTTGTGCCCGGCCACGACCCTGGTCGGCGCCAGCTTCATCACCTCGTCGAGCGCCGCGATCCACGCCTCGAAACCACCATTGGCGCCTTCGAGGATGTACTGATGGATGCCGTTGTAGGCAACGTCACCCGCGACCACCAGCCCGATCGACGGCACGTGCAGCACAGAGGTCTCGTCGGTGTCGGTGTGCCCGACCTCGATCGACCTCAGTACCTGACCTTCGAGCAGGATGCCCTCAGCCGGCATCGGCTCGGCGAGCACCGGCGTCAGCGGGATCTGCCCGGGGAAGAGCTTGTCCCACAACTGCTCCCGCCCCACCCCGGCCTGCTGATGCATCATCTCGATCGTGCCCGGCGTGGCGTAGGCGACGGCCCCCGGGAAGCGCTTCACCAACTCCCCCGTACCGAACCAGTGATCCCCGTGGCCGTGCGTCGCGTAGATCGCGATCAGCCGCTTCCCGGATCGCTCGATCCAGTCGCCCACCTGCTGGATGTGCTCGGTCAGGAACGGCGGGTCCACCAGTACCGCGTCCTCCGCGCCGTAGATCAGCGTCGTGGAGAGCGGGTTCCAGTAGAGCCGGTCGCCGTTCGGCATCCGCTGCTCACCTGAGCGCAGCGCGCTTGGACTGACGTGCACCTCGAAGGACAGCTCATTGGTCGCCATGCAATAACCGTAGCCATTTTACTTCTTTCAGGGAAGCTCAGGGGTCGATCTGGCTCATCAGCTCGGTGATCTCGCGGGCTCGGCCGAGCATCGCGGGGTCGACCATCCGGCCGTCGGGGAGGACGATCACGCCACCCTCCGTGAAGCCGGCCTTCTCCACCGCGGCCAGCAGCGCGGCGGCGTCGGCCACCTGGATCGCCGACGGCGTGAAGCACTCGACGATCGTGGCCAGTTGCCGTGGATGAATCGCCGTCCGCCCGACGAACCCCAGCGCGCGCCCCTCCAGAGACGTCCGCCGCAACCCGTCCCCATCGTTCACGTGCGGATAGACCGACATCATCGGCGCCCCGAGCCCGGCCGCACGCGAGGCCGATACCAACCGCCCCCGAGCCCACCCCAGCCCCTCCGGGCCGTCGACACCCAGGGAACTCGCCAGATCGGCCTCCCCCAACGCGACCGCCACCACCCGCGGATCAGCCGTCGCGATCTCGAACGCCCGCTCCAACCCCAGCGGCGACTCGATCAACGCCGTGATCCTTGCCGAAGGCACCTGCTCCAGCACGTGCCGGACATCGGCCGCGCTCTCCACCTTCGGCACCCGCACCCGCACAGCCGGTACTGCGGCCAGCGCCGCCAGGTCATCCTCGATCCACGGGCTCCCCGGCGCGTTCACCCGTACCTCGATCGGCGTCCGGCCGGTGAACGCCGCGATCCACGCGACCGCCCAACCCCGCGCGTCGGCCTTGTCGTCGACCGGCACCGCGTCCTCGAGATCGAACACCACCAGATCGGGGCCAGCGGCAACGGCCTTCGCGAACCGGTCCGGACGATTGGCCGGGACATAAAGGGCGGTCAACATCTAGACGACTCCGGCCTCGCGTAATGCGGCTAGTTGCTCGGGTGAGACCCCGATCTCGGCCAGTACTGCGTCGGTGTCGGCGCCGTGCGGGCGGCCGGCCCAGCGGATCGAGCCTGGTGATTCGGACAGCCGGAAGAGCACGTTCTGCATCTGTACCGGCCCGCCGAGCTCCTCGTCGTCGACCTCGACGATCGTGTTCAGCGCGGCGTACTGCGGATCCGTCATGATCCCGCGGATGTCGTGCACCGGTCCGACCGCGGCCTCGGCCTTCTCGAACGCGAGCATGACGTCGTCCAGGGGGCGCTCTCCGATCCAGCTGCCGACGGCATCGTCCAGCTCGTCCGAATGCTCAGCGCGCTCACGACCAGTCCCGAACCACGGCTGCGCGACGAGATCAGGCCGACCCACCAACGTGACAACGCGTTCGGCGATGCTCTGCGAGCTGGTCGAAACGGCCACCCAGCGACCATCGGCGGTCCGGTAGACGTTGCGCGGCGCGTTGTTCGACGAGCGGTTGCCGAGCCTCGGCTGGACATACCCGGTCTGCTGGTACGCCGTGATCCCACCGCCGAGCATCATCAGGATCGGCTCGATGATCGCCATGTCGATCACCTGCCCGGCCCCCGACTGATCGCGCTCTCTCAACGCGACCAGCACCGCGTACGCCGTCGCCAGCGCAGTGATCCCGTCGGCCAGCCCGAACGGCGGCAGCGTCGGCGGTCCCTCCGGCTCCCCCGTCACGGCCGCGAATCCACTCATTGCCTCAGCCAACGACCCGAAGCCAGGCCGGCTCGACCACGGCCCGACCTGACCGAACGCGGTCACCCGGGCAATCACCAGTCGCGGGTTCGCCGCCAGCAAGACATCGGGCCCCAACCCCCAACGCTCCAACGTGCCTGGCCGGAAGTTCTCCACCAGGACGTCGTTCGCGCGGACCAGGTCGAGGAACACCTCGCGCCCCTGGGACAGGTCGAGCGTCGCGAGCCGCTTGTTCCGGCCGAGCGTCTTGAACCACAGCCCGACGCCGTTCTTGCTCGTCCCGTGCCCCCGCGCCGCGTCGGGTCGCGAGGGGTGCTCGATCTTCGTCACGTCCGCGCCGAAATCGCCGAGGAACGTCGCCGCCAGCGGCCCCGCGAACAGCGTCGCCGCCTCCAGCACCCTCACGCCTTCGAGCGGCGCCGCCCTCACAGCGTCATCCCGCACACCGGAAACCGATGGTCTCGGAGCGATCCAGTCCGCCACCGGTGAGGACCAGCTTGAAGCTGACCTCCGGGTCCTGCGGTCCGCCGTCGGCGTACCAGTCGGAGCCCTCGGCAACGAAGTACGAGCCGCCCTTGAGGATGCAGAACCGGCTGCGGCCGTCGCGGTGCTCGCTCTCGGTCAGGTTCCAGACCAGCGGCTCGGCGCGGGTGAACCGGTCCAGTCCGGCCGCGGCTTGCCACTCGTCCTCAGTGGGCAATCGACCACCACGCCACACGGCATAAGCCCGGGCATCCGGCAGATCGACATACGTCACCGGCTGGTCCTCGGTGCCGGCCACAGGAGCCCCACCGATCCAGTGTGCGAGGAACCGGTTTGCCACCTTCGGCTTGTAGCCAGTCGCTTTCAGGAATTCCGCGTACTCCGCGTTGGTGACCTCACGAACAGCCACGGACACCCCAGAGAGCGCGACCTCACGCGTCACGGTCTGGATGTCGTGCAGGCGTGGCGGCAACGGCTTCCACTCCTCCACGTACGGCGCTTGGTCGTACAGCCCCGTCTCGCGCCGCCGGTGCCGAACCATCAGAGAGCGCTCCCCAGCCGGTACCTCGACCGTCTCCCCGATCATCGCCGGACCGGAGACCTCAGGCACCACAACCCGGACAGCCGGCGACATCGGGAACGCCGAGTCCTTCACGTGCGGCCGCGACATCGTGCCGAGCCGGCGCGCGGTCACCCGGCAGCCCTGCCCGGCCGTCGCACCGACCCGGACGATCCCGGCCACTCCGCGACCTGGTACGACCAGATGCACACCGTCGTCGTCGGCGGTGATCGGCACGCCCGACGTCACGTCGTACCAGTCGCCGACCTGATCCTCGGAACGCAGGGCGACGCCCTCGAAGTCCTCGTCGTCGCGGTTGATCAGCGTCCAGAAGGTGATGTCGGCCAGCTCGAAGCGCGACCCGAAGACGCCGTGCTCACGCGCCTTGTCCGGGATCTCGGGCGTCAGCGGGATCCAGTCGCCGCCGATCAGTACGGGCGAGAACGCTCTCTGGGCCGCGACCATCCGCCGCAGCGTCGCCCGGTCGCGCGCGTTCCAGCCGACCCAGGCCGAGAACACCGACTCCCAGACCAGGATGCCGACGCCGTTCACCCAGGCCGACTGCAGCTCATCGCTGTGGTCGCGGTTCCAGCGACGGGTGTGATGCATCATGTGCCGGCGCTCGAACAGGTGCGCGCGCAGGACACCGGGCGCCCGGGTGTCGCCGAACCACTGCGCCCAGGACAGTGCGTGGTCACTGATCCTTGCCAACGGCAACCGTGACTCACCTTCGAAGGCGATCGCGGGATTGGCCCGCTTCAACGGCCGGGTGAACGACGGATCGGCTTCCTTCAACGTGTCGAGAAAGGCGCCATCGGCCCCGAATTCGCCAACCAGGGCAGCGAATTCGTCCCCGTCGGGCCGCGCCGCGCGCCGAGTGCCGACATCCCACGGGTTGTAGTCGAAGAACACCTTCAGCCCGAGCTCGTGCAACTTGGCGACCAGTTCCTTCAGGCCCGGTACGTCGCGGTAGAAGTCGAACTGGTTGCGTGAATCGATCCCGATCACCGGGTACGCGTGCCACAGCACCACAGCGTCGTACCCACCGAAGTCGTCGATCCCGTGCTGGACGAACTTCTCCGACGTGAAGACGCCCGCGTCGACGTCGTACAACTGGTCGTCCCAGAGCCAGACGAGCGCCACCGAGTACGCCGTCTGGGTCCACTCGCGCCCGGGCACCTCGTAGTGCAGCCCACCGTCGTACGCCGTCCGGTCGTACGCACCCATCAACCACTCAGCGAGCTTGCCCCGCCAGCGCGGCAGATCGGTCGGGTCTTCGGGGGCGCCGAGGATCTTGGCGTCGTCGAGGAAGGCCAGATCCACCCGCAGGCCGAGATCGACCTTCGCGGGCTGATCGATCGGCCTGGGCTCGAGGGGGTTCACAGGTATACCTCCGCAAGGCGCGCGTCGATTACTTCCCCGTGAGGCACCGACGGGATCGCCCCCGCGGTTTGAACGCTCAGTGAAGCAGCAACGTTAGCGCGTCGGACCGCATTCGTCAGGTCGCGGGCTGTAGTTGATCCGGCAGCCAAGGTCGCCGCGAGCACTCCGCAGAAGGTGTCCCCCGCGGCGGTGGTGTCGACGACCTCGACCGACACGCCCGGGATACGAATTTCCTCGGCATCCCGGGACAAGATCACCGCCCCCTCGGCGCCGAGCGTGACCACGGCGGCGGGCACCCGGTCGAGCAGCGCGGAGAGCTTCGTACCGGCCACTGCCTCGGCTTCTGTCTCGTTCACGACGAGCAGATCGACGTGCGCGAGCAGCTCATCGGACAGCTCGGCCGCCGGGGCTGCGTTGAGGATGAAGTACGCGCTCTCCTCGGCTGCCGCCTGGACCGTGGCGAACGGGATCTCCAGTTGGGAAAGGACGATTTTCGCCTGGCCGATCACGGCCAGCGCCGCCGCCGAGAGCAACAGGTCGGCGTTGGCCGACGGCGCCACCACGATCGAGTTCTCGCCATCGGCGGCGACCGTGATGATCGCAGTACCGGTCGGATTGTCGGAGGTCGAGACGAGCGAGAGGTCTACTCCGGAGCCTTCGAGGGCGTGGCGCAGGAGGGCGCCACCGTCGTCCGCGCCGAGCGAGGCGACGAAGGCCGTCGAGGCGCCTGCGCGGGCCGCGGCGACCGCCTGGTTGGCGCCCTTGCCGCCGGGGCCGCGGGTCAGCCCACTCGCCAGGAGCGTCTCGCCGGGTCGTGGGATCCGCTGGACCGTTAGCACCAGGTCCACGTTCGCGCTGCCCACGACTACGACCTCAGCCACGCCGAGCCTCCACCTTCCGTTGTGCTGCCACCGTCCGTGCCGCCAGCTCGCTGATCGCTACCTGGCCCATCCCAGGAAGGCTGGTCGCCAGCCGGTCGTCGAGCGGTCCGGCCCACTCTGCCGGAACACCGAGCACCGCGCCAAGCACTGCACCGACCGTGGCGCCGGCCGAATCGGTGTCCCAGCCGCCCATCACCGCGCGGCCGATCCCGGTCGCAAAGTCGGGTGCCGTGAGCGCATACGCGGTGAGTGCGGAGTTGTTCACCGAGTGCACCCAATGGAGGTGCCCGTACCGCGCGTGCAACGCGTCCAGCGCATCATCCAGAGGCGCCTCGGCCAGGTCCAGCCCGAAGCACACGGCACGCGCGATCTCGCTGTCGACGGAGATCGCCTCCAGCCCAGCCTCCGCAACCGCGATCGGGTCGTCCAGCACCATCGCCGCAGCCGACATCGCGGCCACCCAGATCGCGCCGTCCATACCCGCACCCGTATGACTCAACCGCGCGTCAGC
Source organism: Streptomyces sp. SID13031 (assembly GCF_010548305.1). GTDB lineage: Bacteria > Actinomycetota > Actinomycetes > Propionibacteriales > Kribbellaceae > Kribbella. The sequence goes on along the minus strand of NZ_JAAGLV010000001.1, from coordinate 155,600 downwards.
CAGCGCCAGCCGCGCGGCGGCGCTCCGGTCCCCCGGGTTCACCCAGCCATACACATCGGTCCGGATCTGCGCCCCGATCCACTCCCGGAACGGATTCCGCACAAGTGCGGCTCGCAACGGATCCACCCCGTCGAGCAGGTTCCGGTAGGCCACCCGCTCAGCCGTGAACACCCGCCCCGCGGGCAGATCGCTGAGCCAAGCCGCCGCCACGTCCTCGGTGGTCAGCTCACCGCCGTGCCGCTCCACCAGTTGCAAGGCCAGGATCGCAAAGTTCAGGTCGTCGTCTTCGGGCATCCCGTCGATGACCTCACGAAGGCTCGTCGGCTTCGATCGCCGGTTCCACGGCCACCGCCCGAGCACCTCCTCCGGCACCCCGGCCGCAGTCACATACTGCGCCAACGGCCACTGCCCGGAGCTCTGCAGAATCTCCCGAATCCCCTCCCGGGGAATCTTCTCGACGGGCTTCCCCAAGAGGTTGCCGGCCGCCCGGCCGAGCCAGGCGTTCAGCACTCGCCCGTCCTTGGCGGCACCCAGCAACGGGAGCTGCGGGATCTCCGGTGGCACCCATCCGGCGAAGTGGGTGTCCAGTTCCTCCAGGAGCTCGCGGGCCAGCGCTCGCAGCTCCGGTGGAGCCGGTTTGTCGGACGCACCCGAGACGGGCGCGGTCGTAGTACCGCCTGCTGATTGCCAGCGGTCGGCGACGTCGGTGACGTCGACGCCCTCGGCTGCGGATTGGACCAATTGGTGCGGGAGGAGGTCCTCCGGTTGCACCCAGGTCAGTCTCATCGGGTCAGTCTCTCCAACGTTTCACTCCGATGGGTGAAGCGACGTGTGTCGGCCTCGTGCAAGTCCGTCGCCACCGATGCCATCACCCGTCCCGGCTCTTCCAGGTCCGTCTTGCTCGCCTCGGCGATCGTCGCCGCCCACTCGGCCGGTACGCCGCCCGCGCCCGTGCCGTTCAGGGCACCCGTGATCGCCCCCGCCATCGACGCGATCGAGTCGGCGTCGCGCCCGTAGTTCGTGCCGCCCAGCACGGCTTCCCGAACATTCCCGCCGGAGACCAGGACGAAACCCAGCGCGACCGGCAATTCCTCGATCGCCTTCGTCCGGCTCGGCCGGCGCGCATCGAGCGATTGATTCCGGTACTCCGGCCCGACGGTGTCGAACGGCTCCACCGCCCTCCGCAGTACCGGGATCGCCGACTCCCAATCCGTCAGCCCGTCGGCCGCCTCAGCCACCGCCTCGACCGCCGAACGCGTGCCGTCCTTGGCCAGCGCGAGGGCAGCCGCGACCGCCGACGAAGCCGTTGCCTCAGGCATCATCGCGGCCGCCACCGCCGCCGCGAGCACGCCGGCAGCCTCGCGCCCATAGCTCGACTGATGCGCACCAGCGAGATCGATCGCCTCCGCGTAGGCCCCGGCGGGATCGCCGGCATTGGCGATTCCGACCGGTGCCACATACATCGCCGCGCCACAGTTCACGATGTTCCCGACGCCGGCCTCACGCGGATCGATGTGGCCGTAGTGCAACCGGGCCACCAGCCACTTCTCGGCGAGGAAGACGCGCTGCAGCAGCAACGCCTCGGTCTCCAGCTCCGGGATCCAGCGCTTCTCGGTCAGCAGCTTCGGTACCAGCGACTCGGCGATCGCGTACGCGTCCAGGTGCTCGCGGAGCTCGTCGTACACCTCGACCAGCGCGTGCGTCATCAACGTGTCGTCGGTGATGTGCCCATCGCCCTTGTGGTACGGCGCGATCGGGCGCGCGTTGCGCCAGTCGTCGTACCACGGGCCGACGATGCCGGTCACCCAGCCGCCGTGCCGTTCCCGGATCGCCTCCGGGGTCCAGCCCTCGACGGCCCCGCCGATCGCGTCACCGACCGCCGAGCCGACGAGGACTCCTACCGACTTGTCTTCGAGTGCTGACATCAGCTGTTGACCTGCCCCCAACCATCGTTCAACTTCTTGCCCAAGCCCGCCAGATCGATCTTGTTCGCGAGGAACTCCTGCAACGCCGGAGTCGCGATCTGGTCCTTCCACTTCGGGTAGTTCTCGACGCTCTGGAACGGCGCCTTGGTCAGCTGCTCACCGCTGGCCAGCGTCTGGGTCCAGCCGTTCTTGCCGCCGGTCGCCTTCTCGATCGCGTCCCGGGCCGCCTGCGTGGTCGGGATCAGCCAGTCACCCTGCCCGACCGCGGCCAGGTTGTCGGCCTTCATGAAGTAGTCGATGAACTGCGCGGCCTGCTTGATGTGTTTGCCCTCGGCCGGCACCGACAGCGTCTGCGGGTTCGCGGCCTGCTTCTCCGACGTGCCCTTCAGCGGCGGCAGTACCTCCCACTGGAAGCCCTTCGGCGCCTGCTCGACGATCTGCTGCGCGGCATAGTTGCCGCCGACAATCATCGCGTACTTGCCACCGAAGAAGCCCGGCAAGACGTCGGATCCGCTCTGCGTCAGCGACGTCGGGTCGATCGACTTGTCGGTGTAGGCCATCGCGTGGATCCGCTTCGGCACCTCGAGCTCAGCGTCGCCGATCTTCGCCTTCGCGTCCCGGCCGGTGCCCTCGAAGAAGGCGCCGTCGAAGTTCATCCCCAGGTTCAGCACGGTCGCGGTCGGGCTCTTCAGCCCCCAGCCGAGGCCGTACTTGCCACCGGTGGTGAGCTTCTTGGCGTTCGCCTGCAGGTCGTCCCAGCTGAGCGAGTCGCCCGTGGTCGCGATGCCGGCCTGCTTGAGCAATGCGGTGTTGCCGAACACGACGTACGACTGCAGCAAGGTCGGCGCGGCGAACACCTTGCCGTCGCTGGAGACCGTGTCCCAGACGCCCTGCGAGACGGCGTCCTTCGTCTCCTGACTCAGGTACTGCGACAGGTCGGCGAGGTACCCCTGGTTCGCGAAGCCGGTGATGTCGGCGGACTCGTCCTGGATCACGTCGGGCGCCGTGCTGCCCTGGAACTGGGTGACGAGCTGGTCGTGCACGGAGTCCCAGCTGCCCTGGACGTACTCGACCTGGATGTTCGGGTTGGCCGCGTTCCAGTCCGCGACGATCTTCTTGGTCGCGGCGACGGTGGTCTTCTGGAAGGCGAGGCTCTGGAACTTCAGCGTCACCTTCTCGGTGGAACCACCATCACCGGATCCGCTGTCGTCGTTGCCACCACAGGCCGCGAGCGTCACCAGAGCACTCGCCGCCAGCAGGGCGATCAGGGGTTTTCTGAACATGTTTCTCTCCTAGCCCTCTACTCCGTTTTCTCTGTTTCTTGGTTCTTAGTTCTCAGTTCTTTCAGCCCTTGACAGCGCCGCTCAACAGACCGGAGGTCAGCCGGCGCTGCAGGAAAGCGAAGAAAACCAGGCTCGGCACGGTGGCCAGGACGGACGCGGCCGCGAGTGGCCCGAACTGGACCTGGCCCTCGGCGCCGACGAAGCGGGCGAGTACCAGCGGTAGCGTCTTCAGTTGCGGGTCCTGCAACAGGACCAGGGCGAAGAAGAACTCGTTCCACGCCGAGATGAAGGTGAACATGGCGGTCGCGATCAGCCCCGGCCGCAGCAACGGCATCACGATCGACACGATCGTGCGGACCCGGCTCGCGCCGTCGACGGACGCCGCCTCCTCCAGTTCACGCGGCACCGCGGCGACGTACCCCTGCAGCATCCAGAGCGCGAACGGCATCGACCAGACCATATAGACGATCACCACGCCGGGGATCGTGTTGGTCAGGTGCAGCGGCCGCAGGATCATGAACAGCGGGATCACGATCAAGATCACCGGGAACACCTGGCTCACCAGGATCCAGCCGTTCGTGATCGGCCGGAGCCGGCTGCGGAACCGCGCGAGAGCGTAGGCGACCGGGAGAGAAACGATCAGCACCAGCACCGTGGACGCGACCGAGATCTGCAGGCTGTTCCACATCGAGTGGACCAGGCCCTGTTCTCTCAGCGCATCGGTGTAGTTCGACAGGTCCGGGTGCTTGGGCAGGATCGACGGGGTGATGCTCGCGAACTCCCGCGGCGACTTCAGCGAACTCGAGATCAGCCAGAGCAACGGGAAACCGAGGAAGATCAGGTAGCAGATCACCGCGACGTACTGCGCCGCGCGGGCCGCCGGTCGCGTTCTCATGCTTCGCTCCTCAGCCGGTTCCGGAGGTAGAACGCGAGGAACACGATGATGATCACGACCATCACGTCACCCATCGCGGCCGCCATCCCGAAGTTGCCGTAGCGGAAGGCCTCGTTGTAGGCGAACAGCATCGGCAGCATCGTCTTGCCACCCGGACCGCCCGCGGTGAGCACGTAGACCAGGCCGAACGAGTTGAAGTTCCAGATCATGTCCAGACTCGTGATCGCGACGATCACCGTCCTGAGCTGCGGCAGCGTGATGTTCCAGAACTGCGACCACGCTCCGGCACCGTCGACCGCGGCAGCCTCGTACAGCGATCTGTCGATGCTCTGAAGGCCGGCCAGCAGAGTCACGGTCGTCATCGGCATGCCGACCCAGATCCCGACCACGATGACCGCCGGCAGCGCGGTACTGAAGTCGCCGAGGAAGTTGATCGGGTGGTCGGTCAGGTGCAGGTTCTGCAGGATCTCGTTGACCGGGCCGTTGGTGGGGTGCAGCAGCAGCCGCCACATGATCGCGACGACCACCGGCGGCATCGCCCACGGGATCAGCGCGAGCGTTCTCGCGACGCCGCGAAAGCGGAGATCGGTGTTCAGCAGCAGCGCCAGACCGAGAGCGGCGACGAACTGCAGGATCGTCACCGAGAGAGTCCAGATCAGGCCGATCTTGAACGAGTCCCAGAACAGCCCGTTGTGCAGCAGCTTGCCGAAGTTGCCGAAGCCGATGAAGCTCGTGTCGACGTTGAGCCCGGCGCGTGCGTCGGTGAAGCCGAGCGCGATCCCGCGCACCAGCGGATAGACGCTCAGCAGCAGGACGGGTAGCAGCGCCGGCAGGAACAGGAAGATCGCCTCCCGGTTCTGCCGCGGCTTCTTCGGCGTCGTCGCCAGCGTCGCCGCGCTCATGGCGTCGACCTCCGGATACTCAGCGTCGGCTGGACCACGATCCGCCGCGGCGTCCGGGTGGCATCCTCGATCCTTGCCAACAGCAACTCGGCGGCCCGGCGGCCCCGCTCGGCCGACCCGAGGTTGACACTCGTCAGCGGCGGGAACGACTGCTCGGCCAGCTCACTGTCATCCATCCCGATCACCGCGACGTCATCCGGTACTACGAGGTCGACGGCGGCAAGCTCGTGCATCAGCCCGACCGCCAGCAGGTCATTCGCCGCGATCACCGCGTCGGGAGCAGCAGCCCGCGCCTTCGCGGTCGACGCGCCATTGCTGCCGGCAACAGACGACAGCAGCTCGCGCCCGGCCTCACGTCCCGCTGCGAAGGTGAAGTCGACCGCCTCGACCTCGGCCACCGGACGCAGACCGTTCGCCTTCATCGCGTCGGCGAAGCCCTTCGCCCGGGCCGTGCCGGGAACCGTGTCGACCGGGCCGTTGACGAAGGCGATCCGCTTGCGTCCCTTGGCCAGCAGGTGTTCGACCGCGAGCAACATGCCCTTGGGCGAGTTCGCGCGGACGGTGTCGACGCCGGCGGAGGCCGGCACGTTGCCGGCGACGACCACCGGTACGTCGCACTCACGGATCGACTTGATCAGGTCGTCGTCCACCCGCAGCGGGCTGATCACCAGGCCGTCGGCGTACCCGCGAGCCATCCCCCGGACCAGCGCGACCTCGTCGACGACATCGGGCCCGGTCGTGGTCACCACCAGCCGGTACCCCGCGGCGGAGACGACCTCCTCGACCGCGCGCATCATCGTCACGTACACGGGGTTACCGACGTCGGCCACGGCCAGGGTCAGCTGGAAGGTCCGCCCGACCTTGAGTGATCGTGCTCTGGAGTCGGGCACATAGCCGAGCTCCTCCACCGCGCGCTGGACCCGCTCGACCATCTCCTCGGTCGCGGGCAGCCCGTTCAGCACACGCGACACCGAGGCCACCGAAACTCCGGCGGTTCGTGCCACTCCCGCGATCGTCGGCCGGCTCACGCAGCCTCCTGTAATCGTTCTTGTAATCGTTTACAGAACAGACTGTAGGACGCCGCGCAAACACCGTCAACACCGGACCACGCTGTCACCTGGTCCGCACTCCGGGCAACCACCGCCGCCCGCCATGTGGGACACGGCCGGCGACCCCTGTTAAGTCAACTAGTCTCATCGACTTAGTAGCCCATGGAGAACCCGTACTCACCCGCCAGGAGCCCCGATGACTCTGACCTTCCACTGGTTCCTGCCGACCTCCGGCGACTCCCGCAACATCACCGGCGGCGGGCACGGTGCCGAGGTGGTGCATCGCGACCGGCGGGTGACGACGAGATACCTGCGGCAGATCGTCACGGCCGCCGAGGAGCTCGGCTTCGAGGGTGCGCTGACACCGACCGGGCTGTGGTGCGACGATGCCTGGCTCTCGACGGCTTCGTTGCTCGATTCAACGGATCGGCTGAAGTTCCTGGTCGCGTTCCGGCCCGGTCTGCTGTCGCCGACGCTGGCCGCGCAGATGGCGACGACCTTCCAGAACCAGTCGGGCGGCCGGCTGCTGCTCAACGTGGTGACCGGTGGCGAACCCGCCGAGCAGAAGGCATTCGGGGACTTCCTGAGCAAGGACGAGCGGTACCAGCGGACCGACGAGTTCCTGGCGATCGTGCGCAAGTTGTGGGACCACGGTGACCCGTTCGACTTCCAGGGCCAGCACTTGCGGGTCGAGCAGGCGCGACTGGTGACGGTGCCCGACCCAGTGCCGCCGATCTACTTCGGCGGCTCGTCTGCGGCCGCCGGACCAGTTGCCGCGGCCCGCAGCGACGTCTACCTGACCTGGGGCGAGCCGCCTGCTGCCGTCGCGGAGAAGCTCACCTGGATCCGCAAGCTGGCCGCCGAGGCGGGCCGGACCGTCCGCTTCGGCATCCGGCTGCACGTGATCACCCGCGACACCTCCGAGGACGCGTGGCGCGAGGCCCGCCGGCTCCTCGCAGCCCTCCCACCCGAGACGATCGCCAAGGTCCAGGAAGGCCTGCACAGGAGTGAGTCGGAGGGACAGAAGCGGATGCTCTCCCTGCACGGAGGCAGCGCCCAGGACCTGGAGATCTACCCGAACCTCTGGGCCGGCGTCGGCCTCGCTCGAGGTGGTGCCGGCACCGCCCTGGTCGGCAGCCACGACGAGGTCGCCGACCGCATCAAGGAATACGCCGCCGTAGGCATCGAAGAGTTCATCTTCTCCGGCTACCCCCACCTGGAAGAGGCCTACTGGTTCGGCGAGTCAGTGCTCCCCCGCCTCGAACGCGACGGCCTCTGGACCCGCCCCGGCGGAACCCTCCCCACCCCCGACCCCGCAGTCCCGTTCGCCATCTGACCCCCGTGGCGGGCGAGGTTACTCTTCCTGGTCGTCGGCGCCCGGGCGCTCGGCCCAGGGGGTTTCCTTGGCTGGGCGGACGACGATGAGTTTGTCGCCGGCGGCGAGGACCGAGACGGACGAGTCGTAGTACCGGTGGACCTTGCCGTCGCGGACTACGGAGACCACGCGGTCAGGGACCGACGACGGCGCCTTGCCGACCTCGCGGCCGAGGACCGGGCGTTCGGCGACCTCGAGGCCCTCGCCGTAGGTCAGCAGGTCCTCCATCACCTCGCCCAGGTTTGGGCTGACAGCGGACAGGCCGAGCAGCCGGCCGACTGCCTCGGACGAGGTGACGACGGCGTCCGCGCCGCTCTGCCGCAGCAGGGGGACGTTGTCCTCCTCGCGGACCGCGACGACGATGTGCGCGTTCGGGTTGAGCTGGCGGACGGCGAGGGTGACGAGCACGGCGGAGTCGTCGCGATCGGTGGTGACGATCACCTCGCGGGCGGTCATCACCTCCGCGCGGCGCAGTACCGTGCGGTTCGTCGCGTCGCCGTGGAAGGCGGCCATCTGATCGTTGCCCGCGTCACCGATCGCCGTCGCGCGTGGATCGATCACGACGATGTCGGTGCGCTTGACGCCGTTGCTGATCAGGGTCTGCACCGCCGAGCGGCCTTTGGTGCCGTAGCCGACGACAACAACATGGTCCTTCATGCGCTTCCTCCATCGCGAGTCGCGCATGATGCGGCGACCTTCGTTCGCCAGGACTTCCAGAGTCGTGCCGACCAGCACCACCAGGAACGCGATCCGCAGCGGCGTGACGATGAAGGCGTTCACCAGCCGGGCGGTCGGCGTCACGGGTGTGATGTCGCCGTACCCGGTCGTGGTGAGCGTGACGGTCGCGTAGTAGATGCTGTCGATGAAACCGACCTGGCCGTCATAGGTGTCCCTGTAGCCGTCACGGTCCACCAGCACGATGAGCACCATCAGCACCAGTAGGCCGAGTGCGATCAGCAGCCGCCGAGACAACTCCACTGCCGGCGAGCGGGTGCTCGCGGGCAGGTTGACGAGAAGGCCGTGCGGGTTACGACCGGGCAGGGATGGCACGCGTCTGACGATAGGGCACCGACGGCCGTTCCACCGCATGCGACAGGCTCTGGTCGGACAGCGCGACGGTCACCATCAGATGGCCGCTATCCTGCACCACCCTGGTCCGCATCCGCAGGCCCTCGACGGTCCGCAGCATCGCGTCGTTCTCCGGCTGCACCATGCAGACCACGCGGTCAGCACCGAGGTCCCGCGCCTCCTGGATCACCCTGCGCAGCAGCTGCGAGCCCAGGCCGTGCCGCTGCCAGCCATCCTCGACCAGTACTGCGATCTCCATCGCCGTGCCGCCCAGCTCGTCCCAGGGGGCGGCCGTGGCCATCCCGACGACGGCCTCACCGGCTGCGGCGACGATGGAGACACCACCGGCGGGCGCGGACAGGTGGCGCGCAGTACGGGCAGTCAGCTTCGGCATGGGGACGTGGTACCGCCTGGTGCGGCTCTCGTACGAGCACCGGTCATGCATGGCGACTACTGCGTCAGCATCCTCGACACTGGCCTTGCGCAACTCCGGTACTGCGCTGCCTGGCCGAGGCGGCTCCTGGACCGGGCCGACCTCCCGCTCAGCCAGTCGGCCGGCGATCTCGACCAGTACGTCCGCACGCGCCCACTCGGCCGGGGTGTACTCGTCGAACCCCTGCAGGCTCTCCAGCTCCTCATCCACCGACAGCGGGTCGTCGATGAGTCGCAGTATCGCGCGCAGGTACCGGGTCGGGCCGTCGTGGAGGACATCGGCCTGGCACGGGCGCACCGTAGTACTGGTGCAGCCGGCTTCGGTGACCAGGGCGGTGAGGTTCTCCGCGGTCCAGCCGACGCCGGTGGAGACGACGAGCTCGTCGACAGCGCCGGACTCGGCGGTGAAGACCTCCAGGCTCAGAATGTTGATCTCGTCCGCACCACAGCGTGCGGCGAGCTCTGCCAGCGCACCGGGCCGGTCAGCGAGTTCAGTCCTGATCTTCCAGAGCATGGGTGACGCCCTCCCTCGTGGAAACGTTCTTCCACTGTGCGCGGGAGGTGTTGCCACCCCGGGTCCGCCGTGTTACACCGACGTCAACCCTTAGTTGCGTCCATCACTTTCGGCCCTTACTTGCGGCGCCGCACCTTGGGCAGCCGGTCGGTCAGCTTCGGCTTGCTCGCGGCGAGCGCGAGAGCGTTCTCCCGGCGATCCAGGTCGGCGTGCCGCAGCAATTCCGGGTACGCCGACTGCGGCACCGTCGGATAGGTGGTGACGATCGCATCCCCGCTGAAAACGAAGAAGACCGACTGCCCGTCCTTGATCACCTTGAGCAGTGAGCCGTCCCGCACGGTCAGCGCGTGCTCGATCGCCTTCTTCCGCGCGTTCCGCTTCGCCAGCGCCGCCTGGAGCGCCTGCTGCGCCGGTTCTCGGCCGTGCTTGACGGCCTCGAACGCCATCGGCCCGTACCGCACGCCGTACTTCACCACGTTCTTGGCCAACCGGCCTTTTCCACCCGCCATATCTCGACTGTACTGACTGCGCCGGGTCGGAATGCGGAGTTGGGGGCGGTCAGGCACGATGGGCGGGTGACCGTTCCTACCCCGCGCCGGCCGATCCTGCCGGGTGCCAAGTTGTTCGAGTCGCTGCCTGGCGCGCACGATCCGGCCGCGGTGGCCGAGGTGGCGCACCGGACGGCGGAGCTGCTCGTGCGTGGCGCACGGTCCAGCGAGGACGCCGAGGTGATCGCGCGGGTGGTCAAACTGGCCGACGACTACGGTCTCGACGAGCTGGCGGATCTGTGGTCCGACTCGCCGGCGGACTCGCTGCCCGGCACCCTTTGGCGGCTCTATCTGCTCCGCTCCTGGGTGCACGGCAACGCCGAAGAGGTCTCCCGCGAGTACGCGACCGGCCGCGAGTACGCCGAGGTACACGCTGTGGTGGCCGGCGTCGCCGACCCGCCCGGCCCGACCGAGGTGCGGGACATGGTCGACGCCGTACTACGGGGTGTCGCCACCGGCGATTTCGCGACCACCCTGGATCGCGCAGCCGCCTTCGCGCGGATCGTCGCGACCGGCCGGGCGCACCTGGCCGACGACACCCACGACCTGGTCCGGTCGGCCTCCCGGCTGGTCGAGATGGCCGACCAGCTGCAGACCGCCGCGCGGGCCGAACGCGTCGGCCAACTCTGGTAGTTCGCCGCGATTTACGTTGCGGTACTTGCGCCCGAACTAGCAAGGTGGTATCAGGCAACCGATGCGTGAGAAGTCAACAGGACAAGGGGTTTGCCCACCGGTTACACTGATGAAGGTGTCGGGCCGCGGTAGCCCCGGGTCCCAAATATAGCCGCTTCGAGCGGCCTCGCGCCGTGAGGCGCTTCCCGGTCCGGCACCAACAATCCTTGTTACCCGGTCAGCATTCTGCGCTGTCCGGTTTTTTTGCGTTGTTATCTTTCCGTGACCTCGAGCGTTAACTTTTCGCGCCGGTTTACGCCTGACAGGCCGGGTGACTTCGCAAGGTCCATCCAAGCGATGGTTTTAAGCAAACGACATCAGCTTGCCTCCCGGCGATCGCCACTGATAGGGAGGTTGTTGCGGAGGTGGGGCCGTGTCCGAAGCTGTTAATCCTGGGGACCGAAACAAGGAGAAATTCCCAGTGCGGAAAGCCCTAGCCGCCTTGGCGTTCGTCGCCGTAATCGCAACACTCACCGTAGTACTCCGACCCTCGGGCGTGACGCTGCCGCCCGCCGACGCAAAGGTCCCGCTGTCCGTACGGGTGGCCGGGAACCAGCTCGTCGACCAGACCGGCGCCAAAGTGCAGTTGCGCGGCGTCAACCACTCCGGCGCGCAGTACGCCTGCGCCGAAGGCACGGGGCTGTTCGACGCCCCCGCCACCGACGCGACCATCGCGGCCATGAAGGCCTGGGGCGTCACCGCGGTACGTGTGCCCCTGAACGAGACCTGCTGGCTGGGCAGTACCCAGATCAGGCCCGGCATGCGCGGCTCGACGTACCGGCACGCGATCGCCGCCTGGGTCAACAAGCTGACCACCGCCGGCCTGCCGGTGATCGTGGACGCGCACTGGACCCAGGTCGACACGAAGAAGGCGACCAACCAGCGCATCATGCCCACGAGGGCATTCGCGCCGCTGTACTGGCGCTCGGTGGCCGCCACGTTCAAGAACAACCCCGCGGTCATGTTCGACCTGTTCAACGAGCCGTACCCGGACGACAACCAGGACACCACGGCCGCCTGGAAGTGTGTCCGCGACGGCGGCGCCTGCGGCGGTACCGGGTTCGTCACGGCCGGCATGCAGGAACTCGTGCTCGCCGTGCGGTCCAGCGGCGCCAAGAACGTCATCCTGGTGCCCGGCCCGGAGTACGCCGGTTCGCTGACTCGCTGGCTGGAGTTCAAGCCGGTCGACCCGGCCAACCAACTGGTCGCGTCGGTGCACATCTACGGGCAGCCGCTCGGCTCACCGTACGACGATCCGAAACGCTGGCCCGAGATCGACAAGGTGGCCGCGAAGGTACCGGTCGTGATCGGCGAGATGGGTGACAGCGACTGCAGCCACAAGTTCAGCGACAAGCTCACCAAGTGGGCCGACACCCGCGGCATCTCGTACCTCGCCTGGGGCTGGGTGGTCAGCGACTGTGCCGACGAGCCCTCCCTCCTGAAGGACTACAAGGGCACGCCGTCAGGCTTCGGCGTGGGCATCAAGGCAGGCCTGCAGAAGAAGCGCTGACCCCCGCTCCCTCGACCGGATCTCGGGGTCCGGTCGGGGGAATCCCCCTGTCGCTCCAGCCTTCTCGAGAGCAGACTCGTTGCATTACCGGACGGCTCTGGGGGGCCGCTGATCAGCTAGGGAGACCGATCGGCATGGAGGGACAGACGACTGTCGTGCGTGCGGACGACTTGGTTCGCACATACGGCGAGGGGGACACCGCCGTCAACGCGTTGCGCGGGGTCGGGGTGGAGATCACGGCCGGGCAGCTGACGGCCGTGATGGGACCGTCCGGCTCCGGCAAGTCGACGCTGATGCACATCCTGGCGGGGCTGGACAAGCCGACCTCGGGGTCGGTGCAGATCGGCGGCACCGAGATCACCACCCTCGGCGACGACGACCTGACCAAGCTGCGCCGCAAGCACATCGGCTTCATCTTCCAGTTCTTCAACCTGCTGCCGATGCTGACCGCGCGCGACAACATCGTGCTCCCGTTGACGATCGCCGGCCAGAAACCGGATCCGGCGTACTTCGACGAGCTGGTCGCCCGGGTCGGACTGACCGACCGGCTCACGCACCGCCCGGCCGAGCTGTCCGGCGGTCAGCAGCAGCGCGTCGCGATCGCCCGTGCCCTCGTCTCCCGGCCGACGGTGATCTTCGCCGACGAGCCGACCGGCAACCTCGACTCGCGGACGAGCAACGAGATCCTGCAGCTGATGCGTGGTTCGGTCGACGAGTACGGGCAGACGACGGTGATGGTGACCCATGACGCCAAGGCGGCCGCGATGGCCGACCGGGTGCTCTACCTGGCCGACGGCGAGATCGTGAAGGAGACCGGCCGGACCGACCAGCACGAGATCCTGCAGATCATCGACTCACTGGATCTGCAGTGATCGGCTTCGCGCTGCGCGGCCTGCTCAGCCGCAAGCTGCGCACGGCGCTGACCGCGATCGGCGTCGTCCTCGGGGTGGCGCTGGTTTCAGGCACTTTCGTGCTGACCGACTCGATCTCCTCCGCCTTCGACTCGATCTTCTCCGAGAACTACAAGAACACCGACGCGGCGATCACGGGCAAGCCGGCGTTCGACGTACCGGATGACGGGACCGCGCCGGCCCCGCCGTTCGACGAGTCGCTGCTGGCGAAGATCTCTGTACTCCCTGAGGTCGGCGTGGCCGGCGGTGCGGTCGCGGGCGAGGCGCAGCTGATCGGCAAGGACGGCAAGGCGGCCGTCTTCGGCGGTGCGCCAAACCTCGGCTTCAGCATCGATCCGGACCGGCCGGAGTTCAACACGCTCGCGCTGGTGAAGGGCGAGTGGCCGGCCGCGGACCAGGTCGTGATCGACACCCAGACCGCCTCGAAGAAGGGCTTCTCCCCCGGCGACACGATCGGTGTCCAGGCGCGTGGCGAGGTGCAGCCGATGCGGATCTCCGGGCTGGTCGAGTTCGGCGCGGTGTCGTCGATCGGTGGCGCGACGCTGGCCGGCTTCCAGTTGCCGACCGCGCAGCGGCTGTTCGACAAGCCGGGCAAGCTGGACCAGATCCTGTTGAAGGCCAAGAGCGGTACGTCGCCTCAGCAGCTCATCGATGCCGTCCAGAAGGTTTTGCCGGCAGGCACTCAAGTGCGTTCCGCCGAGGATCAGGCCGCGCAGGACGCGGCCGGGACGAGCGGCTTCCTCACCTTCTTCCGGACCTTCCTGCTCGTGTTCGGCGGGATCGCACTGTTCGTCGGATCGTTCGTGATCGCGAACTCGCTGTCGATCACGATCGCGCAGCGGACCCGCGAGTTCGCCACCCTGCGCACGCTCGGCGCCTCCCGGCGTCAGGTGCTGAACACCGTGGTGCTCGAAGCGCTCCTGACCGGCGTGGTGGCCGCGGTGGCCGGGCTGTTCCTCGGCCTCGGGATCGCGACCGGATTGTTCAAGATCTTCGATGCGGCAGGGCTGACGCTGCCCAACAACGGCTTGGTGTTCCGCAGCCGTACCGTCATCGTCGCGCTGGCCGTCGGCATTCTGGTGACCTTGCTGGCCAGCCTACGTCCGGCGTGGCGAGCCACTCGGGTGCCGCCGATCGCGGCCGTTCGCGAGGGGGCGAAGCTGCCGCCAGGACGCTTCCAGCGGTACCGCGCACTCGGTGCCGCGTTGCTGACGCTGGTCGGGGTCGCGCTCGTGCTGGCCGGGTTGTTCGTCGACGGGCTGAGCACGGGAACTCTGCTGACCTTGCTGGCGGTCGGAGTACTGCTGATCTTCGTCGGAATCGCCTTGTTCGCCGCGCGATTGGTCCGTCCGCTGGCAGCTGCTTCCGATCCCGTTGCGCGGGGGTCGGTACTCGTTCTGACCATCCTTGCCTGGCCGCTTTTCTCCTTGCCCTATTGGCTTCTGCGGCGCGGGTACTGGGGTCCGGGCTCCGGCGTCAAGCGGGTCGGCGGGTTCGTACTGGGCGCAGTACTGAATCCGGTGCTGCTCGTGGTCGTCAGTGCGATGGCCTTGAGACGACGCGTGAGCTCGTGGCAACCCGAGTGGCCGGCGGAGTTCCCCGGCGTACTGACTGATCGCCCGGCCACTGGTATCGGCGGGCAGAACAGCCGGCGCGATCCGCACCGGACCGCCTCGACGGCTGCCGCGCTGATGATCGGTCTGGCACTGGTCACGCTGGTGGCGACGCTGGGCGCGGGCATCATCAAGCCGTTCGAGGACGCCGTCGACAAGATCTTCAGCGGTGACTACGCGGTCGCGGCCCAGAACAACTTCAGCCCGCTGCCGCCGACTGTCGCGGCCGCGGTCGCGAAGGTGCCCGGGGTCGAGGCGGCGTCGAGTGTGCGCGCCGGGCAGGGCAAGGCGTTCGACGAGACGATCCCGATCACGGCGGTCGACAGTCAGGCGCCGACCGTGCTCAGCTTCGACTGGAAGAGCGGCTCGCAGGAAACGTTGGGCACGTTGGGCACCGACGGAGCGATCGTCGACGACGAGTACGCCACCAAGCACAACCTGCAGGTCGGCTCGCAGTTCGCGATGACCTCTGTCACGGGCCGCACCCTGCAGCTGACCGTGCGGGGCATCTTCACGCCGCCGGCCGGTGGTTCGCCGTTCGGCCAGGTGACGATCTCGACGGCGACCTTCGACGCGGCGAACCCGCAGCCGTTGAACATCTTCACCTTCCTCAAGCTGGACGGCGGCGTCACGGCCGCGAACACGGCGGCGCTCGATTCCGCGCTGTCCAGCTTCCCGAACGCCAAGGCGCAGACCCGGGAGCAGTTCAAGGCGGCCCAGTCGGACGGCATCAAGAGCCTGCTGAACGTGCTCTACGTGCTGCTCGCGCTGTCGGTGCTGGTCAGCCTGTTCGGCATCGTCAACACGCTGGTGCTGACCGTGTTCGAGCGGACCCGCGAGCTCGGCATGCTCCGCGCGATCGGCCTGACCCGGCGACAGGTGAAACGGATGATCCGCCACGAGAGCGTGATCACCGCTCTGATCGGCGCGGTGATCGGCATCCTGCTCGGCCTCGGCCTGGCCTCCCTCCTGGCCGCCCGGCTGGACGAGGTGAGCTTCGCCGTACCGACCGGCCAGCTGGTCATCTTCGCCATCGTCTCGGTCGTCGTCGGTATCTTCGCCGCCATCTGGCCGGCCCGCCGAGCGGCCCGCCTGAACCCCCTGGAGGCGCTGCAATACGAGTAGTTCACCACCGTAGGTGAGCGGGTGGCGACGGCGAGGGGTCATCAGTCGGCCTCTTGTCGGCTACCTTCGCGAGGGCCGGGGTATCCCTGAGCGGGGAAACCTTGGCGCCATCCGCCCCTACGAAAGGCTCACCCCTCATGCGCCGCCTCCCCCGCGCGCTACTTCCGCTTGCCCTCGCCGCCGGTCTGCTCGGCCAGACGCTGGTCGCTCTTCCGGCTGGTGCCGGTCGTGGCCGTGAGTTCGACATCCAGGCCCACCGCGGCGGTCTCGGGCTGACCGTGGAAAGCACGATCGCGTCCTTCGCGCACGGCCTCGAGATCGGCGTCAGCACACTCGAGCTCGACGTCCAGATCACCGAGGACGGCTACGCGGTCGTCACCCACGACCGCAAAGTCACCGGGTCGAAGTGCAAGGACACCGCGCCCTACACGCCCGGCGACGCGGAGTACCCGTACGTCGGCAAGTACATCAACACCTTGACGCTGAAGCAGGTCAAGCAGCTCGACTGTGGCTCGCTGCCGCAGTCCGGGTTCCCCGGCCAGACGCCCGACCCGGGTGCCCGGATGCCCGAGCTGCGCGAGGTCTTCGGCCTGGTCCACCGGTTCCAGGCGAACAAGGTGAAGCTGAACATCGAGACCAAGGTCGAGGCGGGCGCACCGGCCGAGACGGCGCCGCGCGAGCAGTTCGTCCAGGTGGTCGCGCAGGAGATCCGCAAGGCGCGGATCGGCCGGCAGGTGACGATCCAGAGCTTCGACTGGGGTTCGCTGATGCGGATGCGCCAGGTCGCGCCTGAGTTGCCGATCGTCGCGTTGACGAACTACGACTTCCTGCAGACCGGCCAGCCCGGCAAGTCGCCCTGGCTCGGCGGTCTCGACATCGACGACTTCGGTGGCGACCTGGTGCGGGCGGCCGACTCGTTCGGTGCCGACGCGATCTCGCCGGTGCACGGGTTCCCGCAGGACGGCAAGGTGAGCGATCCGGCGTACAAGCCGTATGTGACCACCGACATGGTCCGCTCGGCGCATCAGGTCGGTATCAAGGTGGTGCCGTGGACGATCGACGACCCGGCCACCATGCAGTCGCTGATCGACAAGGGTGTCGACGGGATCATCTCGGACTACCCCGACCGGGTACGTTCGGTCGCGCGCTCGAACGGCTTCCGGCTGCCGATCGCGTACGACGCCCCGGCGATCCGTGCACTGCCGTCGGCGCACGCGCACAACGACTACGAGCACCGGCGGCCACTGCAGGACGCTCTCGACCGTGGCTTCAACAGCGTCGAGGCGGACGTCTGGCTGATCGACGGTGAGCTCCGCGTCGCACATGACCTGGCGGACGCAGTACCGGGTCGCAACCTCGAGAGCCTGTACCTCGAGCCGCTGGCGCAGCGGGTCCGGGAGAACCGTGGCGAGGTCTATCGGCACGGTCGCGAATTCCAGTTGCTGATCGACATCAAGAGCGACGGGCCGTCGACGTACGCGGCGATCGACAAGGCCTTGCGGAAGTACCGGGGCATCAGCACCGTCTTCGCGAACGGCCGCACGTACCGCGGCGCCCTCACCTCGGTGATCAGCGGCAACCGCCCGCTCGACGTACTGAAGGCACAGAAGGTCCGGTACGCCGGGTACGACGGGCGGCTCGCCGACCTCAACTCGAAGCTGCCCGCGTCGCTGATGCCGCTGGTGAGCGACAACTGGTCGAACAACTTCACCTGGCGCGGTATCGGCCCGTTCCCGGTGAGCGAGCGCGCCAAGCTGCACGAGATCGTCACCACCGCCCACCACGCCGGCTACCGGGTCCGCTTCTGGGAGACGCCTGACACTCCCGGCGCCGCCCGCGAAGCCGTCTGGTCAGAACTGACCGCCGCCGGTGTCGACCACCTCAACACCGACGACCTGCACGGTCTGGAGGATTTTCTCCGCTAGAGCTCAGTCGACCACTGCGGTCAGGGTGACGATGTCGAAGCCGTCTCTGAGGGCTTGACGTTGCTTTACGGAGCCGTTGCCTTCACGGAGGACTCGCTGGACGGTCTCGGCCACCATGTCGGCATCGTCCAGCTCCTGGAGAGCCGGTGAGACATGCCTTTGCAGCAAGCCGAGTAGCTCGCTCATGGGGACCGGCCGTGCCTTCAGGACCTCCAGGCCCTTGCCGGTGATGCCGTCGCGTGCTGCGAGCCAGTACGCCGCTCGTAGTACCTCGGGCTCGAGCTTTGGACCTGGGCCGCCGTCCGCCAGCGCGGTCATCACCAGCGCGCGGACGAGCGTGGCGTACAGCACCGTCTCGTCGACGGTCAGCGGCACGTCGCTGACGCGGACCTCGACGGTCGGCAGGTGGCTGGACGGGCGGACGTCCCAATAGACCATCCGCTCATCCATGATGCTGTCCGTCGCGATCTGCATGGCGACCAGCGCGTCGTAGTGCTCGGCCGACTCGAAGTACGGCGGTGGACCCGAGCACGGCCAGCGCGCCAACATGATCGAGCGCCAACTGGCGAACCCGGTGTCCTTGCCCAGATAGACCGCGCTGTTGGCCGTCAGGGCCAGCAGCGCCGGCAGCCACGGCCGCAGGTGGTTACTGACCCTGACAGCAGCTTCCTTGTCCGGTACGTCGATGTGCACGTGGCACCCACATACGGCCTGCTCACGGGCCAGCAGCCCGTAGCGGGCCTCCATCTCCTCGTACCGCGGCTTCCTGGTGATCAGCTGAGCCGCCACGCCACCAGGGGGCGCGGCAATCGCCAGCAACTGCGCGCCCTCCTCCGCTGCGGCCTCTGCCAGCTTGGACCGCGCCCAGGTCAGTTGCACTCGCAGTTCATCAGCCGTTTGACACACAGGCGAGTTGATCTCGACCTGCGCCTGGGTGAGCTCCAACTCGACGTCTATGCCGTCGGTCCCCGCGGCGACGGCCTTACTGCGGGGCACAGGCGCGCCGCTGGCCGAGACCAGCAGCAACTCCTCCTCGACGCCCATGGACGGGTGGCTCAAGGCTTCTCCTCTATCGCTTTGTCTTCGACGTACCCGGCCACGGAATTGCGGAAACGCTCAGTGCCCTAAGCTCTGCCGGGTGAGTCTGCCGATCGTCACTGCCACCAGGTACGTGTTGCCGTTGCGCGAGGGTGGCTCGCTGCCTGGTGTTGTCGAGGGCAACGATCTCGGGACCTACGTGATCAAGTTCCACGGCGCCGGCCAGGGTCCGAAGGCGCTGGTCGCCGAGATCATCGTCGGCGAGCTGTTCCGCCGGCTCGGCCTGCGGGTGCCCGAGCTGAAGCTGATCGAGCTCGACCCGGTGATCGGCAAGTCCGAGCCCGATGAGGAGATCCAGGACCTCATCATGCGCAGCGCCGGCCTGAACCTCGCCGTCGACTTCCTGCCCGGCTCCTTCGGCTATGACGGGTCCAGCGGCAAGCCCGACGAGGCCACCCAGGCCAAGATCCTCTGGCTCGACGCGTACGTCACCAACGTGGACCGCTCCTGGCGCAACACGAACCTGCTCGTCTGGCACAAGCAACTCTGGCTGATCGACCACGGAGCAGCGTTGTACTTCCACCACTCCTGGATGTCCGCCGAGAAGTTCACCGGGCTCGCGTACGACGCCCAGGATCACGTGTTCCGCGACGTTGCGCCCGCAGTACCGGCCGTGGATGCCGAGCTTGCGGCGGCGATCACCCCTGAACTGCTGACCGAGGTGATCGCGCTGGTGCCCGACGAGTGGATCGCCCCTGGTGACCGCGAGCGGTACCTGGGCCATCTGACCGCCAGACTCGCCGACCGGTCCGCGTGGCTGCCGGGTGGTGCGCGGTGAACCTGGTGCCCTTCGACTACGTCATCCTGCGCGCGGCACCCCGCATCCACCGCGGCGAGTTCGTCAACGTCGGCGCGGTGCTCTACTGCCGGTCACTGGACTTCCTGGGCGCCTCCTGGGACGTCGACCCGCTCCGGTTGCGTGCCCTCGACCCAGCGGTCGACGTGGACGTCGTCTGCGCATCGCTGGAGCACATCCGCGCGATCTGCGCGGGCGACCCGGAGGGCGGGCCGGCAGCAGCCACCAGGATCAGCGAGCGCTTCCGCTGGCTCGCCGCACCCCGCAGTACGGTCGTCCACCCCAGCCCGATCCACAGTGGACTCACCAACGACCCCACTGCGGACCTGGACCGACTGGTCGACGCCTTCGTCCGCTGATGTTCAGTTCTTAGCCGAGTGCTGCCGACACCACATCGCGGGCCTCGGCGAAGACCTCGGCGAGGTGCTCTTCGCCCTTGAAGGACTCTCCGTAGATCTTGTAGAGGTCCTCAGTGCCGGACGGCCGTGCGGCGAACCATGCAGACTCGGTCGTGACCTTCAGCCCACCGATCGCGGCACCGTTGCCGGGCGCGCTCGTCAGCCGGTCGAGGATCGGCTCACCCGCCAGTTCGGTCGCGGTCACCGCGTCGGCCGAGAGCGCGGCCAGCTTGGCCTTCTGCTCGCGACTGGCCGGCGCGTCCACCCTGCTGTATGCCGAGGCGCCGAACTTCGACACCAGCTTGGCGTGCGCCTGCGAGGGGGTCTCCCCCGTCACCGCGGTGATCTCGCTGGCCAGCAGCGCGAGCAGGATGCCGTCCTTGTCCGTCGTCCAGACCGTGCCGTCGAAGCGCAGGAAGCTCGCGCCCGCGGACTCCTCACCGCCGAAGCCGACCGAGCCGTCGATCAGACCGGGCACGAACCACTTGAAGCCGACCGGCACCTCCCAGAGCCGGCGGCCGAGGTCACCGACCACGCGATCGATCAGCGTCGACGAGACCAGCGTCTTGCCGACCGCGACCTCGGGACCCCACTGCCGGTTCGCGAACAGGTAGGAGATCGCCGCGGCGAGGTAGTGGTTCGGGTTCATCAGGCCGGCGTCGGGCGTGACGATGCCGTGCCGGTCGGAGTCGGCGTCGTTGCCCGTCGCGACGTCGTACCGGTCCTTCTGGGCGACCAGCGAGGCCATCGCGTACGGCGACGAGCAGTCCATCCGGATCTTGCCGTCGTGGTCCAGCGTCATGAACGACCAGGCCGGGTCGATCCGCGGGTTCACCACGGTCAGGTCGAGCCGGTGCCGCTCGGCGATCGCGGCCCAGTAGTCCACGCTCGCGCCACCGAGCGGGTCGGCGCCGATCCGGACACCGGCCGACCGGATCGCGTCCAGGTTGAGCACCGACGGCAGGTCGTCGACGTAGTGACCGAGGAAGTCGTACTCGCCCGCCTGCGCCCGCGCCGCCTCGAACTGGGTCCGGCGTACTTCGCGGTTGCCGCTGGCGATCAGCTCGTTGGCCCGGGCAGCGATCCAGCCGGTCGCGTCCGAGTCGGCTGGGCCACCGTGCGGCGGGTTGTACTTGATCCCGCCGTCGCGCGGCGGGTTGTGGCTCGGCGTGATGACGATGCCGTCGGCACCCGCGCCCGCACCGCGATTGAGCCGCAGGATCGCGTGCGAGACAGCCGGGGTCGGCGTCAGCCCGTCAGCGCTGTCCACCAGGGTCTGCACGCCGTTGCCGGCCAGCACCTCTAGTACGGTCCGCCACGCGGGCTCCGAGAGGCCGTGGCTGTCCCTGCCGACCAGGAGCGGCCCAGACGTCCCCTCCCCGGCGCGGTACTCACAGATGGCTTGGGTGATGGCCAGGATGTGTGCCTCGTTGAAGGCGCCGTCAAGGGACGAGCCACGGTGGCCTGACGTACCGAAGACGACCTTCTGGGCGGGGTTCTCGACGTCCGGCGTGATCCCCTCGTACGCCGCGAGCAGCGCGTCGACGTCGACGAGATCCTCGGGCTGAGCGGGCTGGCCTGCGCGTGGGTGCATGTGCACATGCAACAAGCCTTCGGCGCGGATCACAACTCCACCCGTGGCGCGTCTCGTGTCTCGGTTCGGCCGCCGCTAGCTCGGGAAGGGCGTCAGGAGCTGATCTACCGGCGCGTAGTCATCGGTGAGCAACGGGGCGTCACCGATGAGCTGCTTCAGCGCGGTCGGGTCGTCGATGAGCCCGGCCGTCGCGCCCAGGCGCTGGCGGATCGAAGTACCGGGTAGTGGCTGGTCAGCGCCGACCAGGACGAAGTTGCCACCCTCTCGGCCGGCCAGCGCGGACGGCTTCGCGATCAGTCCGACGTACGGGAATTCCGCCGCGATCGTGCGGAGTTCGGCCTTGAGGAACGCTTGCGGACCGAAGTCGATGACGTTCACGAGATACAGGCCGTCCGGCTTGAGCACCCGGCGCAGATCGGCGACGATCTCCCGCGTCGTCAGGTGCCACGGCACGGCGACTCCGCCGAAGGCATCCATCACGACCAGATCCCGGCTGTCGGCCGGCTCGGACCGTACGCCGAGCCGCCCGTCGCGGATCTGCAGGTCGAGGTCGGGCCCCGGCCGGGCGCCCAGCTGGGCTTTGTCGAGCTCGATCACGCCGGGGTCGATCTCGTAGACCTTGTTCTTGGTCCCTGGCTTGGTCGCGGCCAGGTAGTGCGGGATCGTGAGCCCGCCGCCACCGATGTGCAGCGCCTCCAGGGGAGACTTGTCCGGCCAGCGGGTTCCGATCACCGTCGCGAAGTTCTTCGCGTACCCGAACTCGAGGTAGGTCGGGTCGTCGAGGTCGACGTAGGAATGGCGGAGCTGGTCCAGGTAGAGGGTGCGACCGCTCGCCCGCGCCGGGTCCTTCTCGATCCGCGCGCAGTGATAGGCCGTCTCGACCTCACACGGCCGCGGCGCGACCAGGGTCAGGCCGGTGCCGACCAGGGCCAGCGCGAGCGGCTTGGCCGCAGCCTTCAGACCCCGGAAGAAGATCGTCAGGGCCGCGCCCGCGAGGACCAGCAGCCCACCCAGGCACAACACGATCGTGCTCGTCGGAACCTTGGCCACGAACACGAACCCGGTCAGCACCGTGCCCGCGATCGCACCGACGGTCGCGTACGCGGACAACCGGCCGACGACCGTGCCCGTCTGGGTCAGCGTCGACAGCCTGAGCTTGGTCACCATCGGCGTCACCCCGGCCAGCAGCGAGGCCGGCAAGAACAGCGCGACGGCGACGGCCAGGAAGACAACCTCGCTGCCGCCACCACGCAACGCCTCGCCCGTCCAGCGCACCACCGGCAGGATCAGCAGCACCAGCGCACCGGCGACCAGGACCATCGGCCCGAGCGATCGGGTGGGCGGCACGCTGTCGGCAATCCGGCCACCCATCGCGGCACCCGTGGCGATGGCCGCCAGGGCGACACCGATGACCGCGGTGTTGGTCTCCAGCGTCAGCCCCAGGTACGGCGCGACCAGGCGCAGTGCCACCAGTTCGAGCACCATCACGGCGGCAGAGCTGCCGAACGACAAGGCGATCGCGACCTTGTCGTTGATCGTCTTGCCGTCGCTCATCGTCTTGCCGTCGTCGATCGTCTTGACGGGCGCATTGCCGGCGGTCTCATCCACCGCGCCACCCTATCGGCGTCGAGCGGCACTGGACCGCAGTACAGGTGGATGCCCCGCCGGTCACTGCCGATCAGCGACGTGCTGGACGAGTGGGCGACGACCGCGCCGGCCCTGAAGAAGCTACCGCAGACCAAGGTCGACCTGATCGACTGATTCGTCCGGATTGCCTTGTGGATAAAGGCAAATCGCGGCTTCGAGGCTCGTACCTTCTCTGGCATGAGCAAACGAATCGTCAACCACTGCGCCGACCTGATCAACTCCTCCGGACCGCTGACCCCGGACGAGCTCGGGCCATCCGTGCTGGCCGCGGGCCTGACCAAATCCGGCAACCCAGCAGTCGTCGTCCGTACTGCGCTGCGCCAGTCGCCCGTGATGGTGCAGCTGGCCGACGGGCGGTTCGACAGCGCCCGCCGGATGCTCGACGGCGCGGCCCTCACCCATCGGGTCCGGTATGCCACGAAGGGCCGGCAAGTTCTCTTCGCCGGACCGGAGCTGGCGATGCTCGACCAACTGCTGGTGCATGAAGGTTCATTGGCCCTGTCGATGGGTGGCGCGGTCACTTCGTCCACGGGCGAGTTCGGCGGCTGGTGTGGTCCACCCGACTGGCTTCCTGACGTCCAAGCCGACTCGCTACTCGCCTTCCGGCTTCGGAACGGCCGACTGTCGGTCGAGACGGTGCTCGACGAGCCCTCCCCTTCGAGCCCCGGGGTCGAGCGGCTTCGGGTGGTGCTGAGGCGCCAGCTGAGATCCAGCGACGGGTTGAGCGAGTGGGAGAGCCAGCACACATTGGGCGTGCTGATGATCCGGGCGCTGACCGAGATCCCCGACTTGCTGGTCGATGAGCTGCTGCCACCGCTGGACGAGGTGCTGCAACTGGGCACCGAGCGATGGGGACGGGACTGGTCCGTCGAGTCGGTCGAGTCCGTCGGGTCGGTCGGGTCGGTCGGGTCGGTCGGGTCGGTCAACGAGGTTCGCGGCGGGCAACCGGTGGTGCTGGAGGACCTGCCCAGGGCGTTGATCTCGGTACTGCGGCGCGACGCCCGCAACCTCGGCGTCAGCCTCGGCGAGCTGACCACCTTGCTGCTGTCCGCCGCGACCTACCGAACCGCCCTGCCGTGCCGCCACGACGCTGAATCAGCCTGGCTCTCGCCTCCCACGACCGACCGTGGACTGGCTGCTGACCGGGGATCAGGCGCCGGCCTCGTCGAGTCGAGCTACCAATGACTTGGGGGCGACTTGGCGATAGGCGTCCTCGACGAGCCCGGCGAGGTGAGTCCAGTCGACGGCGGGCACGTCGAGGTAGACACCGAGCCAGCCGCGATGTCCGACGTATGGCGGCCGGAAGAAATGCTCCGGGTCGCTGGCGATCAGCGCTTGCTGGCTGCCTTCGGGAGCTGCGCACCACAAGCCCGTTCGGTCGTCGTGGTGCTGATCGGCGAACATCACGAACGTCTTCTTGTCCCGGACGAACCAGGTCGGTTCACCGTGACTCAGCCGTTCGGTGGTCTCGGGCAGCGCCAGACACAGGCCTCGCAACCGCTCCAGCGCGTCCATCTCTGTCTCCTCTGCTGATCCCTGTGCTGATCTCTGTCCTGGTCCCGTTGCGTTCATCGGCGGGGGCCCGGCGCGACCACGCCGGCTTCGTACGCGTAGACGACGGCCTGGGCACGGTCCCGCAGGTTCAGCTTGGTGAGGATGCGGCTGACGTGAGTCTTCACGGTCTGCTCGGCGAGGACCAGGGTGGCCGCGATCTCCCGATTGGACTGCCCACGCTCGACCAGGCCGATTCGTACCCGAGGGAGCGGAGGAGGCGGGCTGTCAAGGGGCGGCGACCGGATAGCGGTCCATCGGTGGTCGGTGTGGAGGTTCGTACGGTGTCCGTCATGGTCGGCTCCTCAGTCTCAGTTACTGAGATCGAGCCTAGAAATCAGCGGGCGCGGAAACATCCGGCCAGGGAGCCAAACCGCACTGCCTACCCCGGTAGCGGGTGTGATGTGATCTAGGTCACAGTGACCACGGTCCGTGTCACAGCGTTACACGGTCAGTGCCGGAAGGTGCGAGCGGCAGTGCCGCGCCGACAGGAGGTTCGAACAACATGCGCATTCGGAACCTGGCGGTGACCGCCACGCTGATCCCGGTCCTGATGCTCGCGGGCTGCGGCAACGACAAGTCCGCCGACGTGGCCGCGTCGTCGCCTGCCGCCCACAAGGCAGCCAAGCCCGGCGTCGCCGACGCAGTGGCCAACGGGTCCGGCGCGGCAGCCGGTTCACCGGTCTCGGACGACCCGGTGCTCAACGCGTACTACGACTACCGCGTCGCGTTCGACGTGATGATGCGTAGCGGTGGCCGGTCGACCCAGCAGCTCGTACCGGTGATGACGCCGGCGATGTTCACGGCGATCAGCCAGCAGGCGAAGTACTACCGGACCAAGCGCCTGCACAACACCGGTGTCACCAAGGTGCTCTGGGCCAAGCGCGTCCTGCTCTCGGACGGCGTGATCGTCCGCGCCTGCTATGACACTGTGAAGGCACGCACCGTCGACAGCAGAGGCAAGAGCGCACTGCCCGCCGGCACTCCGACCCGCTGGCTCGACCAGATGCGCGTCGAACTGGTCCAGGGTCGCTGGGTCGTAGGCGGCGGCAGCACCACCCCACAAGCCTGCTGACCCCACACGGCAGCACCCCTAAGCCAGCACAACCCGCAGTTCGGCACTACCAGCGAGCCAGCACCACCGCAGTTCGGCATCGCCCGCGAGCTAGTACCACCCGTAGTTGGCACCATGCGCAGGTTGGCGCCATCGGCTTGCTCGACGCACGTCGCAGCAGGCGAGGCAGCACCCGAAGTACCCCATAGACGACTCCGTCCCGCCGCCTGCCTAGGGCACACCTCGCGGTCCGGAGCCAACTCACAGCGCGGAGAGCAGCCACCTGCCCTCCGCGCTGTCTGTTCTCCGGCACCCACCGCTCTCCGGCACTGCCGATCAGGCGCCTGGCGCCCTCGGGCACTGCTGTTCTCCGGCGTCTCATGTTCCGGGACTGCTGAACTCCTGCGCTGCGATTCCGGTACCGAGTTGCGGCAGATCGCCAGTTCCCCTACTCGGACTGGCGATCTGCGGCGGGTTCAGGCGTGGCGGGTGGCTTGTTTCAGGAGGGATTCGACTGCTTCGTGGAGGGCGGCGTCGTCGGCTGGGCCTGACCAGACGATGACGCGGGCCTTGTCGCCGAGTTTGGCGGCGACGAGTTCTCGCGCGGGGGTCGGATCGCCCTGGTTCAGCAGGACGACGAGCCTGCGGCCGTCGCGTTGCAAGCGGTCGAGCAGCGGCGGCAGGGTCGAGCCGCGGAACAGTCCCGGATCGCTCTTCACCTTCGTCTCGACCATCACCCCGCGACCGCGGACCACCAACAGGAAGTCCGCGCGATCCCGGGTGAACTCGCGATCGTGATAGACCCGCGCCTTCGGCCACAGCCGTTCGAGCGCGGCATCCACTTCAGCGTCGTACCGGGCGGCGAGCCGGCTGACCTTCGAACTGGTCCCCCGCGGCCGATACTCCTCCGGCGCACGCAGACCTCGACGCCGGCGCCCGAGCAGGGGCCGGAGCCAGCGATAGAACCTCGTGTCGATCATCGGCGGACTCCCTGGACCTGGCGCGACACTGAGAGCAATTCTCTCAGTGCCGAATGTGACGAACCAGATCCGAGCGGAGTCCACCGACGATTGTGACAGCATTGCGACGAACGAACCGTCGACTGCAATACCGGGCCTGGCCGGAGTGAGGGCGTCCAGCCGTCCGGTGGTGCAGGCAGAGCAAAAACACCAGCCAGGGATCAGGCGGGAGTCAGGCGGGGTTCTTGATCGCCGAGACCTCGATCTCGAGCGTCACCTTCTCGCTGACCATCACGCCGCCGCCTTCGAGCACCGCGTTCCAGCTGACGCCGAAGTCCTTGCGGTTCAGCACCACCTTGCCCTCGAAGCCCAGCCGCACGTTGCCGTACGGGTCGACCGCGCGACCGGCGTACTCGAAGTCGATGTCCACCGACTTCGTCGCGCCGCGGATCGTCAGGTCACCAGTCACCGTGAAGTGGTCGTCGCCGGCCGGCGCGACCGCGGTGGAGGCGAAGGTGATCTCCGGGTGGTTGTCCATGTCGAGGAAGTCGTTGCTGCGCAGGTGGTCGTCGCGCTGCGAGTTGCGGGTGTCGATGCTCTTGGCCTGGATGGAGACCTGAGCCGTCGAGTTCTCCGGCTTGGCGCCGTCGACGTGGACCGAGCCGGCGAACTCGTCGAAGTTGCCGCGGACCTTCGCGACCATCGCGTGCCGGGCGACGAATCCCATCCGGCTGTGCGAGGTGTCGATGGTGTAGTCGCCGGTGAGCTCGGAATAGTCAGTGGACATGCAGTCCGCCTCCCAAAGAGGAATAGTTTAAGTTTGCATTGTCAACCCTGGCAGGCCCAGGTTGATTCGTCCACCCCCCTTCATCAGCTCTTCACACGATTGCGACAAGAAGTCGCTGTCATGGCACCCACTGGTGCTCTGACGCATGGACGCCCAGCGCCGGTTGAACCGGTCCGTACCGGAGAATCGGGGGTGCAGCCGAGCCCGTCGGCCGTCGAGGAGGTCCAGTGAGTTCGACGCAGTGGAAGGTCCACTTCAAGTCGGCCCCGAGCGAGGTCTACCGCGCCATCAGTACTCCGCTGGGCCGGTCGCGATTCTGGGCGGAGTCGGCCAAGGAGGCCGATGGGGTGATCCACTTCGTCCTACCCGGCGACCGGACCGCCGACGCCCCGATCGAGCGAGCCGTCAAGGACCACCTGTACGTCATCCGCCTGTTCGGCGAGCGGATCAGCTTCGCCCTGGCGCAGGACGAGGACCGCGGCACCGATCTCACCTTCGTCCACGAAGGCGAGACCGATCCCACCACTTGGGTGTCCCTCCTGCTCCGCCTCAAGGCCCACGTCGACTTCGGCGCAGATCTGCGCAACCATGACCCGACCCGCACCGGAAACTACCTCGACGGTTGCTAGAGGCAACCAGTTTGCCCGGTGCCGGGACGGCGCGAGTCGCGGGTAGGCGGGAACAGTTGGGCGGCGGACGTTCACGCCCGGGCGAATCGGGGCACCGGCAGGGCGGCGTACTAAGAGTGCGGAGCACTAGGCTGGGTGCCAGGTCATGGGCAGGCCGTCACAGGGAGAGGTCGCGATGTCGGAGTTCAGAATCACCCACGAGATCCACGAGGTCCACCCGGACATCCGCGAGAAGCTGACCGAGACCACCATCGAGGCGATCAACGAGTCCAGCTCCCGCTCGGCCGAGGACGCCGCGCTCGTACTGCGCAACCGGCTCGGTGAGATCGGCGTCAATATGAGCGAGGAAGCCTGCCTCGCCGCCGTCGAACGCATCCGCTCGGGCAAGACGCTGCGCTTCGAGATCGAACGCGAGGACGGCGGCGACGCAAGGCACTAGTGCCCTGTAGGACACCGGGCGATCTAGGACCTGACGAACTTCCAGGTCAGCGGGATGTTGCCGAGGTTCGGATCGGCCAGCTGGCTGAAGGCGGGCTGGCTCAGGTCGATAGGTATACGAGACCGCCACCAGCATTTCGGTCGCGGCATTGATCTGCGTCCCGCAGGCGCCGTACCCGGCATCGTTGTAGTAGGTCGCATTACCTTGGATCGGCTGGTCGAAAGGAATCGCGTAGGCGGTTTGCGCAAAAGTCAGCGGCAGTACAACGGCAGTGGCCAGCACGGCCAGTTTCATGGGTAATCTCATGAACAGCTCCTGTCATCTTCTCGAGTCAGGCGAACTGATTCACACGGCGTGGAAAGTCACAGTGAAGCCAGTGCAATTGCGGCACTGCCGCACGGTCTGGTTGCCCTGCTCGGCGTCCTGTTTCGACCAGGCGTAGGCCTTGGGGCAGTGCGAGCTCAGCGCGTCGCTGTACGGGGTCCGGGCGTCGCGGTTGAGATTCAGGCAGTACGGCGTGACCCCGTTCGTACCGACGCGCTTGTTGGCCTGCGGGCAGTACGGCAGCAGGTTCTCCGGGCAGCCCATCGTCTCGCACTCGCGCGAGCCCGGAGGCGCCTGCGGGTTGTTCGCCCGGATGGTGATCGGTAGCGCGAAGGCGTTGACGTAACTGACGTTGTACCAGGGCGCGAGCCCGTCGTTCTGGTCGAAATTGAACTCGGCAAGGCTGGTCGGCTGTTCGCCGAGGCTGCACCGATCGGCGAACGGACCGCAGTCGCCGACCGCGCACTTGAAGGTGGATCCGGACTGGCCCGTACAGCCCTGCCGGCCGAAGAACTTGCCGCGCCAGTGGTTGGGCCAGGAGCCTTCGGGGATGGTGACGGTCGCGGACTGCCCGTTGTTCAGCCTGGGCAGTCCGGTGAAGTTGACCGAGTTGTCCGCGTTGACCGACGAGCCGACCCACAGGGTCTGCCCGGACTGGTTCACGAACGTCACGGTATGGACGGTGACAGCGGCCGCATTGATCGGCGTCGCCGAAACGGGCGCAGGTAGTGCCACGAAAAGGGCAAGGGTCAGCAATACAGCGAGAATCTTGGGCATATCTTCTCCGCAACAGTGGGGGCGGGCGCGGTAAGACATCGGGAATTCCCGTCACCACCATCGCCGCCCCGATACAACGATGTCAACACCTCACTGCACACTCCGTGATCGCGCGATCACGGATTTCCGGAGTTAAGAAATGAAATCCGCCGCGGTCATCAGCGAAATCAACTCGATGCCCTCGGCGGCGAGCGTCTCGGCCCCACCGAGTTGGCGGTCGATCACACACAAGGCCTGTGAGATGTCAGCGCCCAGCGCGCGCAGGTCCTTCGTGGACAAGACGATCTGGCCGCCCTTGCTCACGACGTCCTCTACGACCAGCACCCGGCGGCCGGCGAGCTCGGCGCCCTCCGCGAGCCGGCACGTCCCGTAGGTCTTGGCTTCCTTGCGGACGAAGGCGCAGGGCAACCCCGTGTGCCGCCCGAGTGCCGTCACGACCGGGATCCCACCCATCTCGAGCCCGGCGAGCACCTCGGTCCCCGCCGGCACGAGCGGCGCCATCGCCTCGGCGATCGCGTCCAGCAGCACTGGGTCGGCCTCGAACCGGTACTTGTCGAAATACTCGGTCGCCGTGATCCCCGACCGCAGGGTGAACTCCCCGGTCAGGTGCGATGCCCGATAGATCCGCTGCCCCAGCTCCGCAATCTCCACGATCCGAACCCTATCCAGGCACTGATCCTCACCCGGCCTTGCGCTCGCCGGTCTCCGGCAGCATCCGCACGAAGTCCTCGACCGCGATGATCGGTACGCCGAGGTCGCGCGCCGCCCGGGCCTTCACCGAGAGGCTGTCCACATCGGCCGCGACGACGAAGATGGTGTCCGGCCGGACAGCTTCCTGCGGCAGGAACCCGGCCGCCACCGCGCGATCCCACCAAACCTCACGCGGCTCGACCATGTCACCGGTGAACACCAGGCTGCTGCCCGCCGGAAACCCCTGCGCCCCGGGACGAGCCGGCACGACGTATTGCCCGCCGCTGGCTCGTAGCAAGGCGTCATCGACGTCCGCCGCCCGTTGCCCGAGCATCACCGCGACCCGATCGAGGTCGTTGCGCTCATCCGGAGCGACCACGCCCCCGCTCCACAACGCGTCGGCGAGGTCGGTGACATAGACCCGATGCAGCTCGTCGACCTCCGAGCGACTGAGGCCGAGATCCGTCGCAACGTGGACGAGCTGGTCGGCCTTGGCCTGGTTGATCTCCCGATCGGCCAGGATCGTGTCGAGGACGGCCAGATACGAGTCGGCCTGTGGCGGATCGGGCACTCGTGGCAACTGGTCGACCAGCCTGCTCATCCAGCCGTGGCGCCCGCCCGCATGCACCGGGCGGACAGTGGCCGTGCCGTCCGCACCGGGTAGTACGGGCCACCTCAGCCGGCTGACCTCCTCATAGGCCCACTGCCAGGGCGGAGGCGACGGGAAAGCCCGGAGATACTGGCTGAAGAGCTGCGCGGTCGCCCGGGTATCAGCGAGCGCCGAATGCCAGCCCTCGATCGAGATCCCGGCCGCCGAGCAACAAGCGCCCAGCGTCCGCTTGGCTCCGGGGTACAGATAGCCGGCCAGTGCCATCGTGCACATCGAGCGCTCGGTGACCAGTGGCACCGCGAACCCGATCCGGGCGAACTCCGCCCGCAGGAACCCGAGGTCGAAGTCGACGTTGTGCCCGACCACCATCCGCCCGGCCAGCAACTGCGCCAGCCGGCCGGCGATATCCGCGAAGTCCGGCGCGGCCAGCACGTCGGCGGTCAGAATCCCGTGGATGTGTTGCGGCCCCAGGTCCCGTTGCGGATTCAGCAACGTCACCCACTCGTACTCGAACCGCCCTTGTGCGTCGAGCAGCACGACGGCGATCTCGATCACCCGGTGCCGATGACCGGGCGACAGGCCGGTGGTCTCGGTGTCGATGACGGCATACATCCCAGCGCCTCCTCCAGCGTCGCTGCCAACTGCAACAAGCCAATCACAGGCCACCGACAGTTTCCGGCGACCGGCGAAACCAGATGTAACGCGGCATCGATTCCAGTCGATAGGCCCTATGGAAGCGCGGGGGGAAGCTGGAAGGCGCCGCGTGCCGCCAAACCGCACGGGGGGACCATGCAACTCAGCATCGACACCAGTTTGTCCACCAGACTGCTGGACTTCGTCACCGATCCGCAGGCGATCGACGACCTGCGCACCTACTACCAGGACGGGCCGCCGAACACCGGCTACCCCGGCCGCTGGTTCGAGCTGATCGGCTCGCCGGCCGACCAGGAGAACAACCGCAACCGGCTCACCGCCGACGACATCGTTGCCCTGTCCGCACTCAGCATCCGGCTGCCGATCACGGTCTCGGCACGGCTTCTCGGCGAGGACGCCGCCGAGATCACCGACCTGCTCACCGAGATCCCCGCCGACGCCGATCTGTGGGACGTCGCGCGATCGGACCTGAGCCCGAAGTCTGCGGCGTACCGGTTGTTCACGAAGTTCCGCGCGATGGCGTGGAACGGCGGTGAGCACGGCACCTCCGGCGTCACCGCGAGCAAGCTGCTGGCCCGCAAGCGGCCGCGGCTGATCCCGATCTACGACCACCAGGTCAGCCAGCTGGTCGACCTCGGCAAGGGCGCGAACTGGTGGATCTCGTTGCACGAGGCGCTGACGGCCGAGCTGTGCGATCATCTCGGCCACGCCCACAAAGCCGCCGAGCTCGGGCCGCAGATCACGCCCCTGCGCACCCTCGACGTGATCCTCTGGATGCGCGCCCGCCACCCAGGCTGAGCCGTACTACGCGGCGGGGATGTCCACGGCGATCTCCTCGCCCAGCGTCGCGCCACTGGTGAGATCCAGGTCGTCGCCACTCCAGAAGCGGCCCGGGTCGTACCAGTTCGGCCGGCGCCCGCTCGGCAACAGGCCCATCTCCTCGTACGTCACGGCGACCACCTCGGCGCAGTACGCGCTCTCCAGGTTCAACTCACGCTCGCCATGACGGAACTGCGGGATGCGCCCGCGCACCCATCGCGACGCCAGCCGGGCCGTGGACGGGAACGGCGTCCCGTCGAGGCGCGCCACAGTACGGAGTACTGCGTCCTCTGTCTCCCTGGTGACCGGGTACTCGAGCTGCCGCAGCCAGGCCCGCTGACCGTATCGGCGCGACCAGGTGAGCACCGCGTCGCGCAGATCGTGCAGTTGTACGCCGCGCTGGTGCTGGCCGGTCCACACGTCGGGCAGGGAGCGGCCGAGCTCCGCGTGCCACATCAGCGGCGGCAGGTCCTCGAGGACGATCGCCATCCCGACGTGGTTGACCGGGCTGTTGGTGGTCAGCTGGATCGCGCGATCGGCCGCGCTCTCACCCCGAAACAGCCAAATGTCACCCGTTCGTGTCAGTTCCGTAGCGTCATCCAGTGCTATCCGTGTTTCCACGTCGCTAGGTTAGTGACATGAAGGCATGGAAGGTCGTAGGACTGGCTGGTCTCGTCGGGGTTGCCGCGACGGGCGCCGTGATCGCGCGAGGCGAGCGCAAGCGTCGCGCCTACACCCCGGAAGAGGTGCGCGACCGCATCAAGACCCGCGTCAAGGAAGCCGCAAGCGCCTAAAGGTTGTGTAGCGCAACCTCTTTCAGGCGGCCTGATTCGATCACGGCCGTCTGATAGGTGCAGTACGGCTGTCGCCGGCGATCCGTCGGCGATCCCGGGTTGAGCAACCGCAGGCCCCGTGGCGACGTGGTGTCCCACGGGATGTGGCTGTGCCCGAAGACGAGCAGGTCCACGTCGGGGTAGGCGCGTTCACAGCGCTCCTCGCGACCTTTCGCCGTACCGGTCTCGTGGACGACCGCGATCGCGACGCCGTCCAGCGTCACCCGGGCAACCTCAGGCAACCTTGCCCTGAGCAACGGCCCGTCGTTGTTGCCCCAGCACCCGACCAGCTGGTTGGAGCGCTCGGTCAGCTCGTCGAGCAGGTCGACATTGACCCAGTCGCCCGCGTGGATCACCACGTCCGCCTCGTCGACCGCGGCCCAGACAACGCCGGGCAGCTTCTTCGCGCGTACCGGCAGATGAGTGTCCGAGATCAGCAGTAACCGCATGGGGTTACTCTCGCACGGCCTTGATCAGCTCTTGCTCGCGAGCAGGGCTCAAGCCCGCCTTGCGTTCGCGGTCCAGACCGAGCTCACGTTCCCAGGCCAGGGCGTCGACCAGGAACTCCTTCCGCGATCGATGCTTCAACCCCGCTTGGGCTGCCGCGGCGCCACTGCGGTTCGACCAGCCCTCGTAGCCGGGCTCGGTCATCCACATGGCGATCGACTCCGGGCCCATGTACTGCGGTACCTCCTGCGCCTCCAGCCATTCCCGCGACGCGAGCACCACTGGCCCGGTGTGCCCGCCGACCTCGCGCACCAGGTCGATCCACTCGCCGAACGGCACCACCGGGCCGAACGTGTCGAAGGTCCCGGTCGTGCCTCGCTCAGCACAGTCCAGCAGCCAAGACGCCAGATCCCGTACGTCGATCACCGCTGTCGCGAGCTCAGGCGTATCGGGCACCAGCAGCGGCTCCTCCGGCGCCCGCGCCGCGCGAGCAACCCACGCACCACCCCGATCGCTCGAGTCCCCCGGCCCGCCGATCAGCCCCGGCCGCGCGATCACCAAGCGATCCCCCACCGCCGCCGAGGACGCCAGCTCACCAGCCACCTTGGCCTCGCCGTACAGCTCCCGATCCGCGACATCCTGATCAGTCGCGGCCCGCAGCTCCGCCGACTCATCCGCCCCCGGTACGTCGAACGCCGCATAGGCATTGATGGACGAGACATACGTCCAGTGCTTGGCCTCCAGGGCTGTCAGCGCCTCCCGCACGAACCCGGGCTGCCACGACAGCTCGAAGACCGCGCCCCACTCCTGCCCCCGTACCGCGTCGTACGCGTCCGGCCGCGCGCGATCCGCTGCGACCAGCGTCGCCCCCTCCGCGACCGCGCCACTCTCACCTCGCGCCAGACAGGTCACCGCATGCCCACGCGCGAGCGCTTGCCTCGCGAGCTCACGCCCGAGGAACGCCGTACCGCCAAGAATCAGAATGTCCACGAACCCCAGCCAAGCAGCCCGCACGGACAAAACCCATCCCCTCTGCCGAGAGCAGACAGCAACTCTTCGTGGCCCACCGTCCGCACCGCGTCATACCTGCCCGTCACCCCTTGCGGGGCTTCACGACGGCGCGCACTGTCGGCAGTAGGAGGACAAACACACCAAGGGGGAGAAATGGCTGGTTTCGTTCAGATCATCGAGTACCGGACGTCGCGACCGGAGGAGGTCCGCGCGATCGGCGAGCAGTTCCGCAAGGGCCGCGAGGCCGGCGACGAAGGACCCGCGCCGACCCGGATGACGGCCTGCGCCGACCGGGACAACCCGGGCCGCTACTTCCACATCGTCGAGTTCGCCTCGTACGAGGACGCGATGGCCAACTCCGAACGCGAGGACACCGGCGTCTTCGCCGCCCAGCTGATGGAGTTGTGCGACGGGCCGGCGACGTTCTACAACCTGGACCTGCTGGAGACCACCGAGATGGGTTGAGGGGTTTGAACGGGGCCGACGCCGGAGGGAGTCTGGCGCCGGCCCGTTCGGGTCAGACCAGGTCCGCGGCGCCGGATCCGGTCGTGGTCTGCCGGCCGGACTCGAACTCGTCCAGCGGGGGTTCAGGGGCCGGGTGCAGGGCCGGCCAGGGCTGGGGCGGCAGATCGGCGCGTCGTGGCAGCTCCGGATCCGGCCCCGGGTCGGGGTCGAGCCACTCGATCTCGGTGGCACCCTGGTGACCGTGGATCGCGATCACCGAGTCGATGCTGTCCCAGACGGTGGTGGTCGGGTAGTCGCCGTACCAACGCAGCGCGACGGCTTCGTCGGTGAACTGGACGCCCTCGGCGACGGGCCCGGTACCGCTCACGCCGGACACGTCATGATGGCGGATCATCCGGAAACGACGGGCAGTCATTTCGGCGCGACCTCCCACAACCTCTCCCCCGGCAGGGCCTGCCCGCCGGGATCCGCGACGGAGATCGGTTCGCTGGTCACCTTCAGGCCGGCGAACCGGCGTGACATGGCGGCTGCATAGCGGTCGGCCACGTCGGCCTCCGCCCAGTAGTCCGCGACGACGTGGTCCCCGAACCACACTCGTACGCGGCGACGTTGAGCTCCTGCCGGATCATCAGGCATCAGTGCACCCGGCGTCCGGTCGAAGGCGTGCGGCGGCCGCCTGTCGGTGTTCCCATCAGCGGCATCGAATAGCTGTCGTTCACTTCGATCACTTCCACTTCCCTGTGGGGATGGGTTCACTCGTAGTGACGGCCCGGTGACGCCTTCATGACGCCGATCCCACAGAACTTTTCTGGAAGTACCTCAAAGCAGTTTCCGTATCCCCGTCGGCGACCGCCGCTGAGCCTGGTCAGAGCCGCATTCGCTCCGCCACCGCGGTCGCGAATCCGGCCAGCGCGTCGTACTCGTCAGCCGACATCGACCAGGGGTTGAAGCTGACCCGCCCCCTGGGCCTCCGTAACCCCGGATCACCGCCCACAAGTAGCTGTCCTTCAGAGCCCGCGTACCTCGGAAACCCAGTCTCGCCACTGGGCCAGATCCGGCTCGTCCATGCTGACACCGGCCGCGAAGTAATGCGTGCCGGCATCCGGCAGATGCGCTGCCACCAGATAAGTCACGTCATGAACCAGCAGCATGGGGATCCCCAGCCCCGCTTCAGCCAGCCGCTCGAAAACCAGTCGAGCCTCCCGCTCCTGCACCGCATCGTCACCACCGCCGTACGAGACGTCAACCTGAACCGAGTACGGATCAATCGCCTGCGCCTCCCCCGGCTCAGCATCAACCAGCACATGCCAATTCCGATGCACCAAGAACCCGAGCCACCCGTCCCCATCGTCGCCGCTACTCCCCCGTCGCAGAACCCATGGTCTCCAGGTGTCGACACGACCGCCAGAAAGATCTCGTCACTATCCGCCATCCGGAATCAGCGTCTCCAGCCCATCTTCGAGGTACTCCGTCATCGACCGCGTGTCTCAGTGACCCAGGGGCGCCAGTCGTCCTGGTCTGGCGCATCCACGGTCGGGGGGTCTGGCCAGTACTGCGTGCCGCCGCCGGGTAGATGGGCGCCAACCAGGAGGTCCAAGTCGTGCGCCAGAAGCATCGGCACGTCTGGTCGCGTCTCGACCAACTTCTCGAAGATGAGCCTCGCCTGCTGCTCCTGCACGCCCTCCACTCGGGTTCCGTAGCGGATGGCTGTCTCCGGCGGATAGGCGTCGAAGGCCTGGACGTCGTCGGGCTCCGGGTCGACTCCCTGAAAGCTGTTGGGACGAACCACGAACCCCAGCCAGCCATCGACGCCGATCGCGGGGCCTCGTGCGTAGTACTCCCCACCCTCAGACGGCTCGCCCGGGACGCTCTCAAGCCCGAACAGGGGCACCAGCCAATCGTCGAGTACCTGCTGACCCGCCAGATCCGTCTGCAGAAAGACGTTCTCGACAGTCGACATCATTGCTCCTTCGGACTGGCAGCCGATTGGCTACTCAGCTACGCACCCACTCCCGCCATTTGTCCTGATCCGGAGCATCGACGGTGACCGACTCCTCGAAGTACTGCGTACCGGTTCCCGGCAGGTGAGCCGCATCCAAGATCGTCACCTCGTGCACCAGGAGCATCGGTATCTCTGGCCGTGCCTCAACCAGTTTGTCGAAGGCCAGCCGTGCCTCGCGCCGCAGAACCTCATCCGGCTTGTACCTGATCCCGATCTCGATCGGATAAGCGTCGATCGCCTGAAGCTCGTCGGGCCCGGCGTCCGGCGAGACATAGATATTCCGGCTGACCGCCACTCGCAGCCACCCATCAACGGTAGCCGCAGCACCACGCAGTACAACCTCGTCCTGCCCCCCCGACAACCGCTCGAATGGCAACACGGCCACCAACCACTCGGCCACCTGCTCCGGGTCATCGTCGAGCTGCAGAAAGATGCTCTCATCGGTGGCCATCAGTTCTCCTTCGCATACGTGATCATCCGTCCATCGCCGAGAATCAAGTGCACAACCCTGGCAACGGTCGCTCCCGGCTGCCTCGCCGCGGCGCGGTACGCCTCCCGGGCGTCAGCCTCACCGAGCTTGACGTTCCGGCCGTCGACAACCACTTCACCGTCAACCGATCGGACCTGCCTGCCGGCTTTGAGTATGTTGCGTTTGACCGTCTCGACCCTGGCGGTCTCCAAGGTCTTGAACTCGATCACGGAACCTCGGTCAGAACGGTCCTTGCGTGTCATCCCGTCCGGATTCGGATCATCCGACCCATTGTCGACAAGCCTCGCATCGATTCTCCAGCCTTCTCCGACAAGACGCTCCGCGATTCTCAGCTCTTTTGCCGAGAAACCGCGGTGGGGATCGTGGACGCTCGGAGCGAAGTCATCGCCCAGTGCGCGTCGGTGGAACGCTGGCTCGAAGTCCGGAAGGTCGTCGAGGGCGACGTCGATTTCCGGTACCTCGGGTTGTGGCGGAGGCTGACTATCGGCCGCGGGGGCAGATGGTTCGGGCAGCTCTACGTCGATGATCACCGGGGCCGGCGTGGGTGGGGGCTCGTCGGGGTAGGTGAAGGTGGCGGTTACCCGGGTGGGGGCGATGAGGATGGTGGCGGCCGTCCAGGTTTGCTGGCCGTGTTCTTGCATTGACTTCAGGAGGTCGGTGGCGGCCGTGTCGAGTTCTACCTTGATTTCGTAGTCGCGGTCTTCGGGGGGTTTCTGGTCGACCACCTCGATCTCGCCGGTCTCCGCGACGACGATCTCGACCTCGAGTTCCTCCGGCTGCTCTCGCTCCTCTTCGGCCTTCTCCTGCTGTTTGCGGAGCTTCTCGAAGGCTTTGCGGGCGACCGTGATCAGCGGTGGCTCCTTGCCCTCGGCATCTTCCAAGGGCTTGAAGGGCAGCGACGTACGGGTGACCCGGCCGAACAGGTCTCGCTCGGCGATGTCCGACGAGCCGCCGGTCGCGCGGTTGCGATCCGCCGATTGTGCATCCGGCCGATCGCCCGATCGGGGCGCGCCGACGAGACGCTCGGCCCAGGTCTTCGCCTTGGGCGGCGCCATCGACAAGTAGTGCGCGGCCTGCTCACACGCGCGCGCAGCCGCATCCAACTGCTGCGCGGCAACAGTTGCCTGCCCCTGCGACGCCGCGATCGCCAGCGCCGCGTTCTCGCGACACCGCTCAGCCGTGCGCTGCAGGTGCGCCACCACAGCAGGTACCTCGTTCAGACACTCGACCAGTCCGCGCGCCACCCGCTGCAGGTCGGAGGGCATCGATCTCAGATCTGGTCGGCGTAGCTCTTGCAGCCGGCCGAGGCGATCTCCAGTGCCTCGGCTGCCTGTTCGACCGCCTTGCCCGCGGCGTCGAGGATCTCGGAGATGTCGCGATCCACCCCGGTCGCCGTACCGGCGATCAGACTCTCCACCTGGGCGCTGTGCTGGATGAAGCGGAGCTTGAACCCGGCCAAGCCGCCAGCTGCCTGCTTGGCCTCGGCGGAGACCTGGTGCAGCTGTTCCTTGAGCCGCTGTACGTCGGACACTTACTGCCTCTTCTTCCTAGGGGTTGCGCTTCTTCGGCAGCACGATCGCCGTACCGGCCACTGCGGCCGGCACCAGGATCGCCAGCCACCACGGCAGTCCTGCTGCCATCAGGACGACGACCAGAGCCGCCCCGCCCCAGCCCCACCAGCGAGCACCGGGCAGCCGCGGCAGACCCAGTACGCGCGACGCAGCCAGCAGGGTGACCGCCGCAATCGCTGCGGCCTCCAGGCCGGCCAGGAGGGATCCCCTCGCTACCCAGACCAGGACGAAGCCGACCAGTACCTCGACGGCGCTGATCGTACGGCGCTTGCGACGCTCCTGCTCCGCCCGGGCCGTCTTGCGAACGTCTTCCAGCTTGTCAACGGTCTCCGCGAGTTGCTTGGTGAGCTTCGTGGCGGCCGCTTCCATGTCAGTCATACCGCGCATCTCCGGCAGCGGGATGGAGGCGCGCTTACCCTCCAGCGGCAGGCCCGCCCGCTGCAGACTCCCGGCCGCCTTCTCCGCGAGCGTGTTGAGCCGGATCTCCAGCTTGCGCCCCCGCTCGGCCATGGCGTCCGCCTCGGCCATCGCCGTGGCTTCGGCCTTGGACCGGTGAGCTGTCACCCGGTCCTGCGTCTGCTGCGCGTCCGCCCGAGCCCCCGCGACTTGCCGGAGCGCCCGCGCGTACTCCGTCCACTGCTGCTGCTCTGTCTTCATCGGCGCACCAGCTCCAAGTACCGATCGACCTCATCCGCGCGCAGCGGCGCAAACGGTACGACGACCTGTGCCTCCGGGTGCAGCCCGTCCCACAGCAACGCGCGATGCGGCTCCGACGCCCACCGCACCAACGGCCCAGCGACAGCCCGTACGCCGTCCTGCGGGTGCCGTAGGAAGACGTGTGTCGCCACATTGGCCCGCCCGTACCCGAGTTGCTCGGTGCAGACGTGCAGCCGGTTCCACCACCCGAACGTGACCAGCCCTTGGGCCGGCCCGTCTCGCACGATGTCCTGCAGCGCATTGGCCGGGCTCTCGAAGAACCCCTCGGCATGCGTCTGCATCTTCGGTACGCCGTGAAACCCGAACCCCAGCAGGTACGTCGTACCGCCCACGTGCCCGTCGCGCACCGAGTCCCGCAACGAGAACAGCCGCGGTACGACATCGCCGTGCTTGTCCACCGTCTCGACCTCGCAGCCGAGCTGCCGCAACGTCTGGATCAGCGAATCCTTGCCCTCAGCAACCACAGGCGCCGAATCCGTGCCATCCAGGAAGATGAAGCGAGGCGGTACTGCGGCTGCCGCGGCCGCCGACGTCGCGAGCCCGGTCAGCACCCCGAGCGCGTCCCCCGGCCCATCGCCCAGCACCAGTACTCCGGCGCCAGGCTCCGGCCGCACCTCCACCGAAACCGGCTCCTCGGTCACCGCGATCGGCAACCCGGTCCACGGTCGCCCGAGTTCGGGCTGGACAGCTGCCGCAGTATCGGTCAGCCGCGCCGGCTCGGCCAGGTGGAAAATACGTGGCGGGTGCGTAGTACCGGATCTCACCCACAACTCACGGCGCAGATCATCCAGCACAGCCTTGTCCGCAAAGCTCACCAGCACGTGCTGGTTGTCGTCGGGCGAGCCGAAGTTCGCGTTCAGCACCGCCTCGCCGCGGAACTGCAACTCCGCCGCGGCCGTGTTGCCCGTCCGCAGAATCGCCTGCGCGTCAGCCGGCGTCGTCTTCAACGCGATCCGGTACGGCACCTGCCCGAAGATCGAGTCGCGCCGCGTCGACAACCGTTTCACGCCCTCGATCGTCTGCGTCGCGAGCACCACGTGCACGCCGTACGCCCGCCCGAGTCGCACCAGCCGCTCCAGCAACCGCGCAGCCTCATCGGCCAGCTCGTCATCATCTTCGAGCAACACCTGGAACTCATCCAGTACTGCGAGGATGCGCGGCGGCCGGCCAGGACCCGGGGGAAGCTCGGCGATGTCGGCCACATTGCCGTGTGACTTGAAGATCTCGCTCCGCCGAGCCAACTCGTCGGACAGATGCCGCAGTACCGCGAGGCCGAACGCCCGGTCACTGTGCACCCCGAGCACCCGCACATGCGGCAGCCAATGCTCCCGCTCGCCGGCCGGCCCGAGCGCCGAGAACTCCACCCCGTGCTTGAAGTCGAGCAGGTACATCTCCAGATCCGCCGGGTCGTACCGCGCGGCCAGACCGTGGATCAGCACGAGCAGCAGGTTGGACTTGCCCTGCCCCACAGCGCCACCCACGAGCACATGCGGCAGCGCCGGGTTGCCGCTGCGCAACCGCACCAGCGCCGGCGTGCGATCGTCGTACCCGATCACCGTGCTGATCTCGTCGGTGACGGGCTGCCACCAGGTGGATCTGTCCGGCAGTGTCCGGTTGAACTCGATCGTCGGCAGGACAGCGATCTCGGCCAGCTCGGCGACGATGTCACAGACGCCGGCGGCGATGTTCGCGTCGAAGGCCGGGTCGAGCCGGGCAGGCACGTTCGGCAGCTGCGACAGCTCGACCTTCTCGTTGGCGATGGCAACGGGATTGAGCAGCTCCAGCAACTGGCGAGCGTCGACCTCGTGCTCGCCGGCACTGGCCGGGTCGTGGTGGACCAGGAAGCAGATGCCCCGATCCGCGCCGGTCGCCGCCAGCCGGACCAGGTCGCGCTGGGCCAGCTGGTCGATGCCGGACGGGTAGTCGAACAGCACGATCAACCGGTATGGATCGGTGACGCGCCCGGTCTCGCGGACGAGGTCCTCGAAGTGCTTGTGCCCCAACTGTGCTTGCCTGCTGGCACGCAACGACGA
Organism: Streptomyces sp. SID13031; assembly: GCF_010548305.1. GTDB lineage: Bacteria > Actinomycetota > Actinomycetes > Propionibacteriales > Kribbellaceae > Kribbella. Next base: position 113,458 of record NZ_JAAGLV010000001.1, on the reverse strand, counting down.
GACGTCGACCAGCCCGGACAGCACCGTGTGCAACTGGTCGGCCGTGTGCGTTGCCCTCGGCACCAATTGCGGGTACTTCGTGGTCAGGTGCCCGAGCAGGCCCATCGTCCCGGTCAGCCGTGGGTCGAACGCGTCGATCCGCAACCGGAACGGCTCGGCCGCCGAGATCAGCCGCAACGCGACGCTCTGCAGCAACCGGCGGGCCGACTCGTTGCGATCGGCGGTCACCTTCCACCCGTTCGTACGCAACAAGGGCGCCACTACCGGCGTACCGGAATCGAGGGCGCCGACTCGCACGTACGACGGGGTGCCGGTGCCGACGTACTGCCGGGAACGCCAGCGCGCGTCGTTGGGGGGAATGGATGCCAGGCCAGGCGCCAGCCGGTCGGCCAGTAGACGCGCGGCGGGCTCAGCGGCCGACAGCGCCTCCGTGGTGGCGGCCTCGACCAGGCCTCGCGATTCGCGCCGGGCGGCCGCGGTTTCGGCCTGTAAGTGGCGATGCAGCTGTACTGCGCGCTGGTGCTCGCCTCGCGTGAGCTGACGAGCGTTCTCGAGCAGCTGCCCGAGCGCGAACTGGAGGCCGCGGATCCGTGCTTCCAGGATCTCTGGACCGGCTGCGACCTCGGAGCCAGGTGCGGGCGTGCTCTCCCCGTCAGGCTGCTCCGTCACGAGCACCGTCCTTCCACCTTCGCCCCGCGACCAACCGAATGCCTTCGCCAACCATGTCACATCGGCAGTCCCGTCCGTCACTCCAGGCACAGAAGTCTCACCAACCGATCGGTTATCCGGGGGCGACGATCTCGAGCTCGTAGCCGTCCTGGTTATGCAGGAATGCGGCGTAATGCTGGGGACCGCCGGCGTACGGGTGCCGGTCGGCGAACATCAGCGTCCAGCCGTGGCCGGCCGCAGCGGAGACGATCGCGTCGACCTCAGCCCGGCTGGCGGCGTTCAGGGCGAGGTGATTCATACCGGGGCGGAGCCGGTCATGGCTGTCGGCGGACAGTGCGGGGCTCTGCTCGACGACGATGTACGAGCTGTCGACGCCGGCCTTCCAGCTGAAGCCGCCGGGCCAGCCGTCGCCGTCCTTCCAGCCCAGCTGGTGGAGCACCCAGCCCCAGTCGTTCAGCGCCCGGGAGAGGTCCGGGACCCAGATTTCGATGTGGTGCACAGCGGCGGCCATCGGAGCATTATCTGTGCTGGTCGCGGTATTCATCGTCATACCGGCTCGACACCGCCACCGAGACCAGCCCGGACAGCACCAGCCAGACCAGCGCGGCGACCAGCCACGGCCACCATTCGCGACCGGACGCGGCGTCGGCCACGGCCTTGCCGAACAGGCCGCCGGACGGCGCGAAGACCAGCACCAGCAGTACGCGGGCGACGCTGCTCTCCTTGGTCATTCCTTCATTGTCCGAGCCGATCGCGATCGCCGCAGAGATGTGGGCGTTTCTCCCCTCCCCCGCCCTCCTTCCTTCCCTTGGTCTGCTGGTTTTCCACAGTCTTGGCCAGGGGTTCAGCAAACTGTCGGCCGGGTGGTCTAGCGTCTGGGGAGACTAGTCAGGAGGGGGCCAGATGAGCGCGACCAGGATCGAGACGACGGCGTACGGCGCGGCTGCGCTGGCCAAGCTCGGCGAGGTCGTCGCCGAGCTCAAGGGCGACGACCCGATGAAGCCGGTCACCCTGCTCCTGCCCAACAACCTGGCCGGCGTCACCGCGCGCCGCTTCCTGGCCCGCTCGACCATCGGCGCCCTGTATCTGGCGACGTTGCCACGTCTGGCCGAGCAACTCGCCGCCGGCACCCTCGCGCCCAGGCGGCCCGCGACCCGGCCGATCGTCGCGGCGACCTGGCGTACTGCGCTGTCCAAGGCGCCCGGCGTCTTCGAGGCCGTCGCCGATCACCCGTCGACGATCCAAGCGCTTGCTGCAGCGCATCGCGAGCTGCGCGACCTCACTTCTCCCGCGCTCGACAAAGTGTCGTCAGCCTCGACTCTCGGGCCAGATCTGGTCAGGCTCCACCGCCACGTGACGGATGAGCTGCTGCCGGACTGGTACGACGAGACCGAGCTCCTGCACGCTGCTTCGGCGCGTTGCGAGCCGGGCATGGTGGGAGAGCTCGGCGCCTTGGTGCTGTATCTCCCGCAGGAGCTGACCCAAGCCGAAGCCGGCTTCGTCTCGGCATTGGGCGACGCGGCCGCCGACCTGACGGTGATCGTCGGGCTGACCGACGTCCGCCGCGCCGACCGGGCCGTCCGGCGGTCGCTGGAGCGGATCGGGATCGACCTGCCGACCTCGATCTCCAAGAACTACCCGGTCGCCACCGAGGTGCTCAACGCGTCCGACGCCGACGACGAGGTCCGCTGCGTCGTCCGGGATGTAGTCGCGTCCCTCAAGCGAACGCCGGCTCATCGCATCGCAATCCTGTACTCCGCCGCAACGCCGTACGCGCGACTGCTGCACGAGCACCTGGCCGCCGCCGAGATCGAGGTCAACGGGCCGGGCACGCGGCCAGTTCACGAACGTGCGATCGCTCGTACGCTGCTCGAAGTACTGGCGCTGGTCGATCACGATCTGCCGCGGGCCGACCTGTTCCGCGCACTGGCGAACGCGCCGACGCGTGACTTCACCGGCGAGCGGATCCCCGTGCCGCGATGGGAGCGGTTGTCGCGCGTCGCCGGAGTGGTTCGCGGCGAGGATTGGGACGAGCGACTGCGGCGCTATGTCGAGTCGGAGCATCGGACGGCTGAGCAGGAGCAGGCCTCGGACGACCCGATCGCGGGCGTGATCCGCCGAGCGCAGGGCAACGCAGGCAACGCGCAGCAACTGCGTGAGTTCGCCGTCGAGCTTCGGCGACGGCTGTTCGGCGCTGCCCAGTTGGGCACTTGGTCCGAGTTGGCTCATTCGGTGCTCGGGCTCTTTCACGCCTTGCTCGACATAGATGCGCTGCCCCCGCAGGAGCAAGAGGAGCTGTACGCCGCGGTCGCAGTCGAGGGTGTTCTACGCGGTCTTTCTGTCCTTGATGAGCTCGGGACGCCGGCCAGTTTGTCGGTACTGCGGGATGTGCTCGATCTCGAGCTGCAGCAGTCTTTGCCCCGCGTCGGGACGTTCGGCACCGGAGTACTGGTCGCGCCGATGTCCGCGAGTGTCGGGCTGTCGGTGGATGTCGTGTTCGTGGTCGGGCTGTCGGAGGATCTGTATCCCGGCAAGGTGCATGAGGATGCGCTGCTCCCCCACCGCGTGCGCGAGGCGGCTGCGCCCGAGCTTGCGTCGTTCCGCGACCGGCTGGACGCGAAGCAACGCCATCTGCTCGTCGCCTTCGCTTCCGGCGCATCTCGGGTCGTCGCATCATTCCCTCGTGGCGATCTGCGCCGATCGAGTCGACGGCTGCCGACGCGGTGGCTGCTCGGGACGTTGCGATCCCTGACCGGCGACCATGCACTGGCCGCGACGGAGTGGGACCAGGCGTCGTACGGCGATCGCCTGCTGACCTCGGCGTCATACGCGGGATCGTTGACCACGACAACCTTGCCCGCGACCGAGCAGGACTGGCGCGTGCGCGCCTTGACCGCCGGGCTGACGCTGGCCGATGACGTGGTCGACCGGGCCCGGGTGTTGCTGCGCTCACGCGGCAGCGACGAGTTCACCCGCTTCGACGGCAACCTCTCCGGCGTGCCAGGGCTGCCGGACTACGCGCTGGAAGATCGGATCGCGTCGCCGACGTCGCTGGAGTCCTATGCGAGCTGTCCGCACGCGTACTTCGTCGAGCGGTTGCTGCAGGTCGAGCGGCTGGAGGCGCCCGAGGATCTGCTGGTCATCTCGCCCTTGCAGGTGGGCAACCTGATGCACGACAGCCTGGACAGGTTTGTGAGTGGGTTGACTGGTTCGCTGCCGGGGTTCGGCGAGCCGTGGACCGCGGAGCAACGGTCACTGCTGCTGGTGATCGGGGCTGATCTGGCCGGCCAGTTCGAGGCCGACGGGCTGACCGGGCATCCGCGGTTGTGGCAGCGCGAGCGGTTGCGCATCTTGCAGGATCTGCAGAGGTTACTCACCGACGATGAGGAGTGGCGTGCCGAGCACGACGCCTCGGTGATCGCGAGTGAGTTGCGATTCGGATCGGACGGACAGCCGCCGGTAGAGATCAAGGTGGCGTCCGGGCGGGTGCTGCTCCGCGGTTCCGCCGACAAGGTCGATCGCGGCAGGGACGGCACCATCTACGTCACCGATGTGAAGACCGGTAGCCCCAGGCGGTTCGAAGCGATCGAGCTCGATCCGGTCGCCGCGGGGACGAAGCTCCAACTGCCGGTCTATGCCTACGCCGCTCGCGCCCGGCTGGGCGAGTCGACGACACCGGTCGAGGCGTCGTACTGGTTCGTCCGCAGGGGCGGAGGACGAATCCCGGTGCCGCTCACGCCTGAGGTGGAGGCTCGATACGTCGACACGCTCGACGTGATCGTGTCGTCGATCGCGGCCGGCTACTTCCCCGCCAAGGCGCCCGAGGTTCCCGACTTCCTCTGGGTGCAATGTCACTACTGCAATCCCGATGCGATCGGGCACAGCGAAGTACGGGCCCGGTGGGAGCGCAAACGTCATGACCAGACGCTTGATCGGCTGGTCCGCCTGATCGATCCGACCGCTCTGCCCGCCTTCGAGGAGGTGGCCCTCGATGACTGAACTGCTGGATGCCGACGCGCGCGACCGGATCCGGACCGACACCTCGTCGACGTTGTTCGTCGAGGCGGGCGCCGGCTCGGGCAAGACGCATGCTCTCGTCGAGCGCGTCATCACGCTCGTACTGCGCGACGGCGTACCGCTGAGCACGGTCGCGGCCGTCACCTTCACCGAGAAGGCCGGTGCGGAGCTGCGCGACCGGCTGCGCGTGGAGTTCGAGAAGGCGCGGAAGGGTCCGGCGCGGGCCGCCGCCGATGACGCGCTGGACGATCTGGACTCGGCGTCGATCGGGACGCTCCACTCGTTCGCCCAGCAGATCCTGCTCGCGCATCCGATCGAGGCCGGGCTGCCGCCGCTGATCGACGTACTGGACGAGGTCGGCTCGTCGGTCGCCTTCGAGGAGCGCTGGTCCGAGCTGCAGCAGCAACTGCTCGACGACGACTCGATCGCCGAACCACTGCTGCTCGCGATGGCCGTCGGCGTGGAGCTGAAGCACCTGCGTTCCTTGGCCCGGTTGTTCGGCAACGACTGGGACCTGATCGGCGACCGTGTCCTGGTCGATCCGCCCGAGCTGGTCGCCATGCCTGACCTGAGCGGTCTGATCACGGCCGCCGGGCAGATCGGCTCGGCGACCGCAGACTGCCGCGACACCGACGACAAGTTGCTGCCGAAGGTCCGCCAGATCCACGACCTCGGCCTGATGCTCGACGCCGCGACGGACCAGGAGACACAGCTCGCCCATCTGCAGGCCCTGCGCAGCCTCAAGGTCGGCCGGATCGGCCGCAAGGAGAACTGGCCCGACATCAACAAGCTCCGCGCCGACTGCACCGAGGTCGTCGACGTCGCGGGCTCGCTCGTCGAGCTGCTACTAGATGCTTGCCTACGGCACCTTTCGCACTGGCTCGCGATCCGCGTGCTGGAGTCGGCCGAGCTGCGCAGGGCCGAAGGGCGCCTGGAGTTCCACGACCTGCTGGTCCTCGCCCGCGACCTGCTGCGCCGCGAGCCCGCGGTGCGGTCCGCGCTGCAGGAGCGCTATCAGCGGTTGCTGCTGGACGAGTTCCAGGACACCGACCCGATCCAGATCGAGCTGGCGGTCCGCATCGCCGGCGGCGCCGAGGCCGACGCACCCGACTGGCGCGACGTGGACGTCCCCGACGGCAGCCTCTTCGTCGTCGGCGACCCCAAACAGTCGATCTACCGCTTCCGCCGCGCCAACATCGCCACCTACCTCACCGCCCAGGACCTACTCGGCGAGACCGTCACCCTGACCACCAACTTCCGCACTGTGCCGTCCGTCCTCGACTGGATCAACACGGTCTTCGCCACCCTGATCACCCCCGAACCAGCCGCCCAACCCACGTACCACCCGTTGGCGCCCCACCGCCGCCCCGCAGCCACACCTTCCACCCCGTCGAGCACCACCACCCCCACCACGCTCCTCACCACCCACGGCACCTCGGTGGCCGCCGCCACCGGCGATGCCGAGCCTCCGCCAACGGCCGGAGACAACTCAGGCGTCCAGGCCACGTCGTCTCGCGCGACGGCCGACTCGCTCCCGCCCGGCCTCGCTGGCTCACCGGGGCCGGCCCACGACCACAGCTCTCCAGTGAGCGGTGACCAACTCTCCTTCCTCGACTTCTCCGAGGAAGAGCCCGACGCTGCTGACAGCCGCGCCGCCGCAGACGAGACCACGTCGCCCGAGGCGCCGGCCGACGCCACTCACCTCGACGCCGCAGGTGAGACCACTTCGGCCGAGACCTTTTCGGCCGAGGCCACTCACCTCGCCAGCGTCACGCCGCTCCGACGGCATCTCTCGTCGGTCCCCGCACCGTCTGCCACGACCGCCGAGCCGCCCGCGGCCGACCAGTCGCCCGGGCCAGACCCCACCGCACCATCCACCGGCCGCGGATCCGCCGACGGTCCTGCGGTGACGATCCTCGGCGCCGAGCCGCACGACGATCTCCCGCGCGCGGGAGCCTCCATCCTGCGCGAACGCGAAGCAGCCGACGTCGCCGCCGTCATCGACCAGGCCCTCAGCAACGGCTGGCAGGTCTACGACGAGAAGGCCGCGTCCTGGCGACCCGCCGGCGCGGGCGACATCGCAGTACTGGTTCCAGCCCGGACGTCGCTACCGTTCCTCGAGGAAGCCCTCGACCGCGCCGACATCCCGTACCGCGCCGAAGCCAGCTCCCTCGTCTACCAAACGGCCGAGGTCCGCGACCTGCTCGCCTGTGCCCGCGCCCTCGGCGACCCCAGCGACCAACTCGCCCTGGTGACCGCACTTCGCTCGCCCCTCTTCGGCTGCGGCGACGACGATCTCTTCACCTGGAAGCGATCCGGCGGCTCCTTCAATCTCACCGCCCCCGTCCCCGACGCCCTCCTCACCCACCCGGTCGGCGAAGCGATGGAGTGGCTCCGCCGCACGTACTACGCCTCACGCTGGCTGACCCCGAGCGAGGTACTGGCCAAGATCGTCGCCGACCGCCGCATGCTCGAGGTCGCCGCCACCGGCCCACGCGCCCGCGACGCCTGGCGCCGGGTCCGCTTCGTCGTCGACCAGGCCCGCGCATGGTCCGAGGTCGAACACGGCGGCCTGCGCTCCTACCTCGCCTGGGCCGCACACCAAGGCGAAGAGGCGTCGCGAGTCGCCGAAGCGGTCCTGCCCGAGACCGACGCCGACGCGGTACGGGTGATGACGATCCACGCCGCGAAGGGCCTGGAGTTCCCGATCGTCATCCTCTCCGGCATGACCGCCGCGCCGAACCGCCAACGCGGCGTACAGGTTCTCTGGCCGAACGACGGCGGCTACGCGGTGAAGCTCAAGGCCTCCGTCCAGACCGAGGACTTCGACCTGGTCCAGCCCGTCGACGAGCAGATGGACGACTACGAACGCCGCCGCCTCCTGTACGTCGCCACGACCCGCGCCCGCGACCACCTGGTCATCTCGCTCCACCGCTCCGGCAGCCGCCGCCACTCCAGCAACGCCGAGCTTTTCGCGTCCGCCAACGCTGACACCGCGGCCAACCCAACGCTCTTCACCGGCCCTGCAGTCACGGCGTCCTCCGAGTCAGCCGGCGCCACTGAACAAGTGCGCCCACCGGTCAACCGCCAAGAGTGGGAAGCGCGCATCACAGACGCCCGCCAGGCCAGCCGCAAGCGTTCAGCCCAAAGCGCCTCAGGCCTCGAAGGCACCGGCCCGGATGTGGCCCTCCAAGGGGCTGACCCCGGTGCCGCCAAGGCCGCCCGCGACGTCGAGCTCCCACCATGGTCCAAGGGCCGCTACGGCACGGCCATCGGCCGCGCAGTACACGGCGTGCTCCAGATCGTCGACCTCTCCACCGGAGCCGGCTTGGACGCCGCGGTCTCCGCGCAGTGTCTGGCCGAGGGCGTCGTCGAGTACGCCGACGTCGTCACCGCCTTGGTCCGCTCAGCCCTGTCGTCAGAGGTGGTCCAACGTGCAGCCGCCCGCGAACACTGGCGAGAGTCCTACGTCGGCACCCTCCAACCAGACGGCACCGTTCTCGAAGGTTTCGTCGACCTGATCTACCGCGAAGACGACGGCACCCTGATCATCGTCGACTACAAAACCGACGCCATCCCCGCCGAAGCCCTCGACGCCCGCATCGCCCACTACGCGCCCCAACTCCACACCTACACGGACCTGCTCCCCAACACCGGCCGCCCCGTCCTCCTCTTCCTGGCCCCAACCACAGCACACGCACACCAGCTCTAAATCCAGCCGCCCGCAGCACCGACGGACCGGCACACGATTGGCGTATGGCCACGCCGAATGCTCCTCGCCGGCCATGGCATCGCCGCGCCCGTCGGAGGCATCGCGACGTACCTCGTGGGCCTCACCGCCCGCACCTCCCTGAAACCCGGCGCCTTCGCTGCCCTCGGCGTAGCAACAGCCGACGGCCTCCACGCACTCATCGCCAAGGCACCGCAGGGGGAGGCGTCGGGAAAGGGGCATTTTCGCCTTCTGGCCGTGAGCGGTGGTGACTGAGAGTTTATGGGGCCGTGGAGGTCCGGTGGGGTGGGTGGTTACAGGGTGTGGATAAGTGGGGATGTCACCCTGTGCTGCGGTGGGGGTGGGCGTCCCCTACGATTCACCGCATCCGGATGTAGTTCGGATTCGCGGGTCGGATCGCCTATTCCGGCTGGCGGGTCTGCCACGAAGAGTGTGAGGGTGTGGCCATGAACATCGGTAGTCGGAAGATCGTCGTGGACGAGGCAATCGCACAGCTGCGGCTGTACGCCGAGACGAACGGCGCGGTGCTGAAGTACTACGACGGTCTTCCCGGGATGACGAACGTCGGCGGATCCGAGCCTGACCGGATCACGCTCGAAGACCTGGCCCGGACGATGGTGATCGGCGCCGACCTGCGGGCGGCGGACATCCCCTGGCTGCTCGAGGTGGATGCGGACAAGGAATTCGCCGCGGTCCCGGTCGGCGCCCGGCTGGAGGATGCCGCGCCTGGTACGCCGCTGTTCGAGGCGGCCACCGAGCTGGACGAGAAGTTCAGCGGTCACCGCGGCTTCGGCCACGCCAAGAAGGCGAAGCTGCTGCACCTCAAGCGGCCGTATCTCTTCCCGGTCAGCGACAGCTTCATCCGGATGACCTACAGCGAGGCGTCCGCCGGCCCCGATTTCCTGGCCGCCGTGCACCGCGACCTGGTCAACCCGGCCAACGTCCGCGACTTCAAGCTGCTCCAGGTCCGCCTGATCGCCGAGCCGGCCACCTCTGCCGCCCGCGTACTGGCCGAGGCCCCCAGCCTCCGCCTACTCGACATTCTCGCCTCCCTCCTCGGCGAAGCCAAGTAACTGCCACTCCCGGCGACTTTGGGCACGGTTCAGTCGTTTTCGTCGCCGGGAAATGGCTGGGCGGTGCACAAAGTCGCGCGAACTATCGCGGCCGCGCCTACATCACGCCTAGGCGGGCGAGGGGCTCTACCAGTTCTCTTTCTTCGTAGGAGAGATGGGAGAGCAGGGTGTCGTCTAGGAGGTCTACGGCGGTTCGGAGGGTGTCGATGGTGCCGGAGCCGTCCACCAGGGCTACCAGGGCCTTGTCGACGCCTTCCAGGACGTCGTGGATGACCAGGTGCTCTTCCTGAAGGCGGTTGACCACCGGGGTTAGAGCGGGGTCGGCTCGGCGGAGGCGTGGGAAGAGGGAGGCGTCTTCGATCGAGTGGTGGGTCGTGACCAGGCGGCAGTAGGTCTCGCAGTAGACGCCCAGGGTCCAGTTGTTCTGGCGCATGGTCATCGTGTTGATGTGGGAACGCGCCTGGCCGACGCCGATGGAGCCGGCGGCAACTTGCTCCACCAGGTCGCGGATCTGCTCGAGCTCTGCTCGCAGGTGGTCGTGTACCTGGATCAGGTGCTCCCCCGACGCCAGTTGCTGCGGCGTGTACACGCGCTTGGGGTCCAGCGCTGGTCCGGTCGGCCGCTCCGACTCGTCCCACGGCTGTACTGCGCTGCGCTTCGCCGCAGGCGGCGGCGTCGGCACCACGCTGAAGTTGCCGCGCCCTCCGGCGGCTGCGTCGCTCGAGGGCGCGGAGGACGGGAAGGAAGGCGCAGCGACCGCAGCCGAGGCGGTGTCTGCCACGGCGGTGGCGGAGGTAGCGGTCGCTGATGCGCGGGCCGTGGCGACGGCTTCTCGTACTGCGGGGGCTAGGTCGGCGAAGCGGTGGATGTCTTCTGGGTTGTCTGAGGCGAGGATGTAGGTGCTCATCCCCTCGGTCAGAGTCAGCTCCGTGAGCTGCTCGATCCACTGCTCCTCCGGGCCTTGCAGGAACCCGCCTCGCCCGTCGAAGCGCCCAGAGATGTTGTAAAGCCGCCGTACCGCCGACGGCTCGCGCCCTGCCTCCACCGCGGCTTCGTCGATGAGCTTGTTGAGCGCAGGCAGCTCCTCCGGCGGTACATAGGAACTAGACGGCAGCCACCCATCAGCAAGTCGCCCAGTCAGCGCCAGCATCCGCGGCTTGTACGCGCCCAGCCAGATCGCAACGTCATGCGCAGGCGCAGGACCGCGCTTGGCGCCGGCCACCGTGTAGTGCTTTCCGGCAAGACGAATCCCACCGCTACCGGCAGACCAGACCTCCCGGATGATCGCGATGGCCTCCTCCAGCGCGCCGATGCTCTCCCCCGCCGTCAGCCGAGGCCCAGCGTTGGCGGCAACGGCGTCCAGGAATCCACCGGCGCCCAGCCCGAGCTCAACCCGCCCACCGGTGATCCGGTCGAGCGTCGCGACGCTGCGCGCCAGCACGATCGGATGACGCAGCGGCAGGTTGGCGACGTTGGTGGAGACCGAGATCGTCTGCGTGTGGGCGGCGATGACCGACAGCAGCGTCCACGCGTCGAGCAGCCGCGGCTGGTACGGGTGGTCCTGCACCGTCACCAGATCGAGCCCGACCTGCTCGGTCAGCTGCGCTAGCGCGATCACCCGCTCCGCGTCCTCAACCGCCGGCGTCAGGAACGTGCCGAAGACCAGCTCGTGCCCGTAGTCCATGCCAAGACCCCTACCCTAAATAGTTCGTGCCGCGTAATATTGACCTGACGAACAAATTACTTCGTGCCACGAACAATCACAAGTGGGAGCCGTCGTGAAGGAGACCCTGGGCGCCGCCAGCGGGCTGGTCCGGCTGACGTTCCTGGTGCAGAACCTGTACGCCGAGGTCGGCCGCGCCTGTGATCTCACTGCCGCCCAGGCGCAGATGCTGTGCTCGCTGAGCGACCGGTCGATCGGGATGGCGCAGTTGTCGGGCATGCTCTGCCTGGAGCGTTCCAGCCTGACCGGCCTGGTCGATCGCGCCCAGCAACGCGGCCTCGTCGCAAGGGAGAACGACCCACACGACCGTCGGGCGGTGAAGGTCACCCTGACCCCGGAGGGTTCCAAAGCGCTGCACCGCTTCAACGACGAGCTCACTGAGCGGCTCGAGCGGCTCCTGCAAGAGCTGCCCGCCACCGAGCGCGACAGGTTCGCCAAGACGCTGAGCCGAGTCGTTGCCGACGCACCCGCGGCCTTCACCAGCTAGCGCTGTGCCGGCTAGCGCTGTGCAAACTAGAGCGATGATCCTGACGAGTGCACTACAGGCGATCGGCAACACCCCACTGGTCAGGCTGCAGCGCATTGTGCCGCAGGGCTCGGCGCAGGTGCTGGTCAAGCTGGAGGGCGGCAACCCCACCGGCAGCTACAAGGACCGGATGGCCCTGGCCATGATCGAGGGAGCCGAGCGGCGCAACGAGCTCCGGCCCGGTCAGCGCGTAGTGGAGTTCACCGGCGGCAGTACAGGCTCGTCGCTGGCCTTCATCTGTGCAGTGAAGGGCTACCCGCTGTCAGTCGTCTCGTCGGACGCCTTCTCGCCCGAGAAGCTCCGGACCATGCAGGCGTTCGGTGCCGACCTGGTGGTGGTTCCGAGCGACCAGGGCCGGATCACGCCCGACCTGTTCGTCCGGATGCGCCACGAGGTCGACCGGATTATCGCGAACGACAACGCCTTCTGGACAGACCAGTTCAACAACACCGACGCCCTGGACGGCTATGCGGTGCTCGGCCGCGAGATCGTCGACCAGACGGCCGGTACCGCGCTGCACACCTTCTGCGCGGCCGTAGGCACCGGCGGCATGCTGGTCGGCGTAGGACGGGCTATCCGCTCGGACATCAGCCGAATCGTCGCCCTGGAGCCGGCCAGCTCCCCCATGCTCACCGAGGGCTTCGGCGGCCCACACCGCGTCGAAGGTACTGCGACCGGCACTATCCCACCCCTGCTCACCCCAGACGCCTACGACGAGGCCCGGGCAGTAGAGGAGTCCGAGGCGCGCGAGCTGGTCAAGTCGCTATCCCGTCTCGAAGGAGTCTTCGCCGGTACTTCCTCCGCGCTCAACGTGCTCGGGGCGATCCAGCTGGCGTCAGAGCTGTCCCCGGAGCAGACCGTCGTCACAGTGGCAGCCGACACCGGCCTCAAGTACCTAGCCGGCGACCTCTACCTCTGAGTACGCCTCCTCCAGCTCCATCCGACCACCTGCCTCGTACTGCGCATCGAACGCGTCACCACCCAGAGCAGCCCGGGCAGCGGCCGCAGCACGATCAATGTCGCCCTGCTCGGCTGCAGTGACCACATAGCCGTCAGCAGCCCGTACTACCGCCGCAACCCCGAGCAGACGCGCAGCCACCGCCTTGTCGCCCACACAAGCCGCAAGACCCTCCAGCGCCCAGCACATCCCTCGCCGCGACTCGTACTCCCGCGAGATCCGATACGCCTCCGCGTGCAACTCCCTGGCGCGCATCGGATCGCCCCGCAGCTCCAGCGTGTACCCGAGCTCGTCCAGCACGATCGACAAGTACAAGACCGGCTCGTCCTGCTTGCGAGCCGCATCGACCATCGCCTGCAATCGCTTCTCCGCAGACTCCAAGTCGCCCGACCGCCGAGCTGCAAACCCCAGCACGAGCTCAGCCAACGCCTGGGTCGACCGATGCCCTTGCTCGGTCGCCAGCCGCAACGCCCGCTCGCCATAAGCCGTCGCCTCGGCGTACGACCCCTGCCGCAAGGCAGTCCAGCCGAGCCACCCCAACTCACCCGCCACCTCGGGCCAGAGGTCGAGCGACTCGGCCATCCGAAGCCCCTCGGTGTGCAGCCGCGCAGCCTCGTCGAAGTCGCCGGTCAGCTCCGCCAGAGCGCCAAGCCAGCCAGTAGCTTGCAGCAGACCCCAGTGATCGCCCAGGATCCCGAACAGCCGAGCACTCTCGACCGCATCGCTCTCCAGCGCCTTCAGGTCGGCACGGACGTGCGCATGCTTCGCCCGAGCCGCCAGTACGGCTGCGATGCCCCACTGATCCCCAGTAGCCTCAAAGGCCGCCAGCGCACGCTCCAACATCGCCAGACAGGCAGCAAGATCGCCTGAATCGCTTGCAGTGAAGGCGATCCACCACTCCGCCCGTGGGTCGACAGTGGTCACCCGGTCCCGCACAGCAGCCGCACTGACATCTCCCTGCGCATACAGGAATCCAGCAAGCCACGCAGTCGCCTTGGCCGACGCAGGCAAGGCCTCCAGCGACCGCCTGGCCTCAGCAAACCGGCCCCGCAAGAACCAGTACCAGCCAAGCGCATCCGCCAGCCGCTCAGCCACCTCCAGGTCGCCACCAGCCACAGCGCCGTCCAGTGCGCTCCGCAGGTTGCCCGACTCGTCATCAAGCCGCTGCAGCCACCGACTCTGCTCCGGCCCGGTCAGGTACGCGCGAGCCGTCTCCGCAAACTCCATGTAATAAAGGCGATGCCGCTGCCTCACCATCTCCAGCTCATCGGCCGCGCGTAGCTTGTTGACGCAGTACGCCGCCACCGACTCCAGTAGCCGGTACCGCGGCCCCTCAGCCCCATGCACCGACACCACTAGGGACCGGTCGACCAGGCGCATCAATACGTCCAGGACGTCAACACCGGCCTCGGAACACACTTGCTCGGCTGCATCCGCAGTACAGCCGTCTGTCTGTACTGCGAGTCGCCGGAGCACCGCCTGCTCGGCCGCAGACAGCAGATCCCAACTCCAGTCGATCATCGCCATCAGCGTCTGCTGCCGAGGCGCAGCACCCCGATGCCCAGTGGCGAGCAACCGGAACCGGTCATCCAGTCGCGCAACCAACCCCTGTACTCCCAACGCCCGTACCCGCGTAGCTGCCAACTCCAACGCCAACGGGATCCCGTCAAGCCGCCGGCAGAGCACCGAGACGGCAGCAGCCGACTCCTCATCCAGCGAGAACCCACGGTCCGCCGCAGCAGCCCTGGCTGCGAACAACTGCACAGCCGAAGCCTCACGCAAGTCGGGCAACGCTGCAGTCGCCAAGGGCACCTCCAGGGGAGGCACACTCCACACAGCCTCGCCAGTAAGCCCCAGCGGCTCGCGACTGGTCGCCAGTACCCGCAACCCGGGCGCGGCAGCCAGCAACTCGTCAACGAGAGCAGCAGCGGCGTCCACCACGTGCTCACAGTTGTCCAGCACCAACAGGAGCTCCAACGCCGCCAGTGCCCCGACCAGTCCCCCAGACCCCGCACCTGCCGAGTCCCGCAGATCCAGTGCCGCCTGTACTGCGTCCGCCAGCGACCCGGCCACGTCGAGCGCATCAGGAGCTACGGCGGCCAGCTCCACGAGCACTACTCCATCGGGGAAGCGACCGGCGAGCCCATCGGCCGAGGCCAGCGCCAGCCGGGTCTTGCCCACTCCCCCAGGGCCGGTCAGCGTGACGAGGCGATCGACGTACAGGCGGCTTCGCACTTCAGAGATTGCCTCGCTACGGCCGACCAACGCTGTCAGCTGGGCGGGCAGGTTGCTGCGGTGCCGAGCCTGTGGCAGCTCCTGCGTCAGGATCGACTGCTGCAGCTCAGCCAGCGCAGGACTGGGGTCCAGGCCGAGCTCGTCGGCCAGCAGGGTCCGCAACTGCTCGTAGCTCTCCAGCGCCTCGCTCTGCCGGCCGGCGCGGTACAGCGCCTTCAGGTGCACGGCACGGAGCCGCTCCCGCAGCGGGTGTTCCGAGAGGAGCGCCGCCACCTCACCGATCAACGCGTTGTGGTCCTGCCGGGCTTCGAAGTAGTCCTCGGTAGCGGTGAGCCGTTGCTCGCTCAACCGCGCCACGGCCGTCTCCACGAAGGCCTCGTCCGCGAAGTCCGCGTACGCCGGGCCGCGCCACAGTGCGAGTGCCTCCTCGAGCCGTCCGTGCTCCAGGTGCGCAGCGAAGCCCAGTGCGTCGTACGAGCAGGTGTCGACCGTCAACGAGTAGCCCGCAGGCCCGGAGACGACCAGTGCGCGGCTGCCGGGCTCAGCGTCGTCGAAGGCGCGACGGAGCTGGGACACCTTCGCCGAGAGCGTCCCGGCCGGGTTGCCCGGCAGGTCCTCGCCCCAGAGGTCGTCGATCAGCCGGTCCGCCGGTACCGGTCGCCCCTCGTGCACAAGCAGGTCGGCCAGCAGTGCACGGACCTTCAGACCCGGCACGGTGACCGGTTCGCCACTGTCCGTCCAGGCCGTCACCGGTCCAAGCACCCCGAAACGCATGGCCGCACTCTAGCTTTCCGACGGTTTCCGGCTGCTGCACCGACGACCGGAAAGAAGCCGTAATCCCTCTCAGGCAGAGTCGTCCTCAACAGCAAACGACAGCACGAGGGAGGTGAGCAGGATGAAGCTGCGACTCGCAGTGATCATCGGCAGCACCCGCCACGGGCGCTTCGGTCCGACAGTGGCCGGCTGGTTCGCCCAGCAGGCCGCCAAACGCGCCGACCTCGATGTAGACGTCGTAGACCTGGCCGCTGCGAACCTGCCCCAGACACTGTCCGACACGGACGAGCCCACGCCCGCCGCGGTCGCAGTACTGGCTCCACGGCTCGCTGCAGCGGATGCGTTCGCTGTGGTTACGCCGGAGTACAACAGCAGCTTCCCGGCACCGCTGAAGACCGCACTCGACTGGTACTACGAGGAGTGGCACGCCAAGCCGGTCGCCATCGTGGCCTACGGCCGCGAGACAGGTGGTCTGTACGCCGCTGCACAGCTACGGCAGGTCTTCACCGAGCTGCAGGCGGTAGCGATCCGCAACACCGTCACCCTGCCCTGCTACTGGGAGCAGTTCGCCGCAGACGGCAGCTGGCCCCGCCCCGGCTCCGGCTACGACGCCACTGCCAAGAACACGCTCGACCAGCTCGTCTGGTGGGCACACGCACTCCGGGCCGCCCGCATCAAGCAGCCCTACCAACCCTGAAACCAAGCAACAGCAGAAAGGCAAGACCATGAGGAAGCTGATCGAGTCCACCTTCGTGACCCTGAACGGATCCATCTCCGACCCGCAGCACTGGAGCCCGCCGTACTGGGACGAGGAGCACAGCGGCTACTCCATGAAGCTGATGGAGAACACCGAGGCGCTGCTGCTCGGCCGGGTCACCTACGAGGGTTTCGCCGAGGCCTGGTCACAGCGCAGCGGCGACCCCTACACGGACGGTTTCAACGCGATGCCGAAGTACGTCGCCTCCCGCACGCTCACCGACACCAAGTGGAACGCCAAGCTGCTGGAGGGCGACGCCGCCGACGCCGTCCGCAAGCTGAAGGAGGAGGACGGCGGCGACCTGCTCAAGTTCGGCACCGGGTCGTTCTCCACGACGCTGCTCGAGCACAAGCTGGTCGACGAGTACCACTTCTGGGTCTTCCCGGTACTGGCCGACGGCGAGCGTCTGTTCGAGGACTCCAAGCTCGGCATCAACCACCTCGAGCTGCTCGGCACCACCACCTTCAAGTCCGGCATCGTCGTCCACAAGCTGGCGCCGAAAGCCTGACGCACCGGCCGACGCCCGGAACCCTGCTGGGGTTCCGGGCGTTTCGTCGTCCCCGGATCGGGCACCGAACTGACTTACTCAGAAGGGACTTGAAATCCGATGGGAACCGTCATCACCATCATCTTGATCGTCGTGGTCGTACTGGTCGCCGCGGCGGCGCTGTACGCGTACCAGCGACGAAGGACCGAGCAGCTGCAGCAGCGCTTCGGGCCCGAGTACGAACGCACACTCGAAGAGTCGGGTGACCGCAAGGAGGCGCTACGCGATCTGCGTGGGCGGGAGCAGCGGCGAGCCAAGCTCGACGTACACCCGCTCAGCCGCGAGTCGGCCGAGCAGTACCGCGTGGAGTGGAGTGGACTGCAGCAGGGCTTCGTGGACGCGCCTGGAGACGCCGTCACGCAAGCAGACCGCCTGGTACTGCGCATGATGCGCGAGGCCGGCTACCCGGTCGACGACTTCGACCAGCGAGCCGACGACATCTCGGTGGACCACCCCGAGGTCGCGCAGAACTACCGCCAGGCACACGGCGTCGCCGTCGCCCAGACCCAGGGCTCAGTCGACACGGAAGACCTCCGCCAGGCAGTAACCGCCTACCGCCGCCTGGTAGACGCCCTGCTGGAGCAACCAGCCGAGCTGAACGGCCGCACCGACATCAAGGAGCAGTCATGAGCACCCCCCTCAACGAACCCCTGGACGCACCCCCGTACCCGACCGCAGGCAACCGCACTGCAGACGCCGACGCCGCCGGCATCGGTAACCACGCCCGTACTACGGACGCCGAGCGCCCCGAGTACTCCGTGGATGAGGTCGGCGACGACCAGGCGCCCCTCGATACCGTGACCGAGCCCGTCGCCTACCCCGCGGGCGTCGAGCCCGAGCCGGCTACCGAAGCCACGCCGCCCACCAGCGAGGCCGTGACCGACGAGCCGCTGGTGCCCACCACCGAAGGGGTCGACTTCAAGGCCCGCTGGGACGTCATCCAGCAAGGCTTCGTCGACGACCCGCGGTCCGCGGTGACCGACGCCGACAAGCTGGTCGGCGAGGTCCTCGACCGGCTCTCGGCAACCTTCGATGAGCAACACCGCACGCTGGAAGGCCAGTGGTCGACCGGCGAGCCGTCCACCGAGGACCTCCGCTCGGCCCTGCAGAAGTACCGCGCCTTCTTCCAGCGCCTGCTGACAATCTGAGCCAACCCTGACGATCTGAGCCAACCCTGCCGCAGCGCGGCACCCGGCCCCAGCAGCCGGGTTGCCGCGCGGCGTAGTACCGGCTAGGGAGCGATGTTCTGGTTCAGGTGGAAGAGGTTGTTCGGGTCGTACTTGCGTTTCACCTCCACCAGCCGCTCGTAGTTGCCTTTGTAGTTGTCAGCGATCCGGCCCTGGTCGTCGCCGGCCATGAAGTTGATGTAGCCGCCTGCCTCGGAGTGCGGCGACACTGCGTCGTAGTACCCACGCACCCACTCGACCCCTGCGTCGTTCTGCGCCGGGTCCGGCCACATCCCGGCGATCACTGTCGCGAAGTTGGCTTCCCTGTAGGCGAACGCCGTCGCATCGGCCGGTACTCGATGACAGGCGCCGTCGATCGGGTAGATGTGCACTGTGGAGTTCACAGCCGGTAGACCGGGCGCATGCTGCAGGTGAGCCTGAATGGCCTCGTCTGTGAGCTCAGTGACGAAATTGGCCTTCCAGTAGTGCTGCAGACCCGGCGGTACGAGCCCATCGAACGCACTGTTCAGTGCGGGGTAAGGCATCGGCCCTACGTGCTCTGCGACCACAGGAGCGAACTGCCGGAACTTGTCGACCTCCTCCGCACCGCGTGCCGGATCCCCTGCCCAGCAAGCCACTATCAGCGTGAACGCTTCGCCATGGCGGTCCTCGGGGATGAACGGCAGCGGCGGCGCCAGCTGGAACGCCGGGAACCCGCCCAGCTGCTCCGGAGCGTCCTTGATGAGGTCCCGGAACCCTGCGAGCACTGCTGCCCCGTCCGACATCTCGAACAGCATCGGCCCGCCGTAGATGGTGTCCACCGGCTCCAGCCGGAATTCCAGTGCAGTGACCACGCCAAAGTTGCCGCCGCCACCCCTGAGAGCCCAGAAGAGATCCTCGTGCTCCTTCTCGCTGGCGGTGATGAACCGGCCGTCCGCGGTGACCACGTCCGCGGAGATCAGGTTGTCGCAGGACAGCCCGAGCCCGCGGGCCAGGTAGCCGATCCCGCCGCCGAGAGTCAGTCCGCCGACACCTGTGGTCGAGATGATGCCGCCGGTGGTCGCCAGCCCGAAGGCGTGGGTCGCTGCATTGAAGTCGCCCCAGGTCGCACCGCCGCCGGCGCGCGCAGTACGGGTGACCGGGTCGACCCGGACGTTGCGCATCGGGCTCAGGTCAGCGACCACGCCGTCGTCGCAGGTACCGAAGCCCGGCACGCTGTGCGAACCACCACGCACCGCCAGATCCAGCTCGTTGGCGGCTGCGAAGCCGACCGCCGCCATCACATCGCCCGCGTTCTCGCACTGCACGACGACCCGCGGGTGCTTGTCGATCATCGCGTTGTAGACCTTGCGCGCCTCGTCGTAACCCTCGTCCGCGTCGGTGAAGACGGAACCTCTGGTGCGCTCCTTCAGATCCTCGATCGTGTACTCGCCCATGACTCCTCCACGGTCCAGCGGGCTTTCCCACGTTGTCGACCGGCGTGCGTTCGAGGCGGCGCCGACCAGACCGGCGAGCCACCCAGCGAACGCAATGCGAGAAGTTCCACCCCAGAGAGCATCTGGTCCACGGACGACCGCCAGACCTCCCCCTGACAATCCCGTTCCCTCTGACCTTCCCCCTCCCTCCGGCCCGCGTCAAGGCGCAGATCAGGCATCATCAACTCCATGCTCATGCAATTATTGCAGAAGCCCTACAACCAGCATGCGCCGCAGGTCGAGAGCCTTTGGCGCCGGATTGCACTATGGGTTCATGAAGCTGCCGTGGCTGGGATTCGTCGCCGTCGTCCTCACCACAGCGGTCGGCTGTTCCTCGACCCCCTCAGCCGACCCGACCCCGGCACCACCCACCGCCACCACTCCAACCCCGACCGCGTCGACGCCGGCCACCTCGGCCCCAGCGCCTTCGACGCCCACCAGCACCCCGTCCACTCCCCCGGACCCGGTCTCCCTCCAGGCGCTGATGGCGAAGAAGTACGACGGCCGTGATCTCCGCCTCGGTCGCGTCATCACCCGCACCGATGCCTACACCCGGTACTTCGTCACGTACGCAAGCGGCACGCTCAGGATCTCCGGCATCCTCAACGTCCCGACCACCCCCGGCCGCCATCCCGCGCTCGTCCTCAACCACGGCTTCATCGACCCCGCCGTCTACACCAACGGCCGCGGCCTGATGCGCGAGCAGGACTACCTCGCCCGCCGCGGCTACGTAGTACTGCACACCGACTATCGCAACCACGCACAGTCGTCCAAGGATCCGCAATCCGAGGTCAACCTGCGCATCGGCTACACCGAAGACGTCATCAACGCGGTGCTCGCCCTGAAGGCCTCCCCGTACGTCGATGCGCAACGTGTCGGCCTCTTCGGGCGGTCGATGGGCGGCGGCATCACGTACAACGTGCTCGTGGCCCAACCCGGACTGGTCAAGGCCGCCGTGGTCTACGCGGCCGTCAGCTCCAACGCGGTCGACAACTTCAACCGCTGGACCCGACCGGAGGCCGCAACCGCCGCCGCGATCATCCGCGCCCACGGCGACCCGGCGAAGAACCCGGCCTTCTGGCGCAACCTGTCGGCGGTCAACTTCTTCGACCGCATCACCGAACCATTGCTGATCCAGCAAGGTCTGGCCGACTCCACCTGCCCACCCGTCTGGGCCACGCAAACCCTTGCTGCATTGAAGAAGGCCGGCAAGCAAGCCACCCTCTACACTTACCCCGGCGAGGAACATGCCTTCGCCGCTGCCTGGCCGACCTCGATGGCAAGATCCGTTGCCTTCCTCAAGCAACAGGGGGTCTAGTGCCGAGAGTCCTCGGAGTCGACGCGTGCAAGGCGGGCTGGGTCGGCGTACTGCGTGCTGACGGCAACGTCAGCGCCTTCGTCGCAAGCACGATGGAGCTCCTGATCGCCCAGGTCGAGCAGAGCGGCCCGCTCGAGGTGATCGCGATCGACATCCCGATCGGCCTGCCCGACACCACGCTACGGGCGGCCGACCACCTCGCCAGGTCCGAGATCGGGCGCTTGTCATCCTCCGCCTTCACCACGGCGGTGCGAACAGCCCTGCAGGCGCCGACGCACGCTGAGGCAGTAGTGATCAACCGCCGATTGAGCGGTCAGGGCGTCAGCATCCAAGCGTATGGGCTGAGGGCGCGGATCTTCGAGGTCGAAACGTGGATCCGGCAGACCGATGCACTGGTCGTCGAGGTTCATCCCGAGGTCGTCTTCGCCCGCCTCGCAGGCGCTCCGCTGACGGTCCGCAAGTCCACCTGGGCCGGAGCCGAACGCCGCCGGGCCCTACTCGCCGACGCAGGCATCACCCTCCAAGGCGAGCTAGGCCTCGCCGACCAGGCCGTCGGTGTCGACGACGTACTAGACGCCGGCGCTGCGGCTTGGTCAGCCCTCCGCGTCGCCCAAGGCAAAGCGGAATCGCTCCCCAACCCACCAGAACTCTTCACCGACAACTGGCCAGCCGCCATCTGGGTCTAACACCAGACCTAGCGTCGGCCGAACGCCGTTCGTTCGGCGGCTGGCGCTCTACAGCTCGCCAGCCACCGAACAACCCGTCACCCGAGCCCGGACAACCCTTGCAGGGGAGCCCTTGCCGTTCAGGGCAGGGCGGGCAGGTCCCAGTCGTCGTTGCGTAGCTGCAGGATCGCCCATCCCACCGCGGCGAACCCGACCGCCTGCAACCCCCATCCGACCAGGTCGAGTGTGTGGTTGGGAACGATGACCGCGGCAACGAAATGGATCGGCTGGGAGACAATCACCGCGATCGCCGCCCAGCGGGCGACCACCTGCGACCGCCACAGCGCGACGCCGAGCAGGATGGTCCCGACGACGTGCCCCAGGACGAAGAACACGCCCGCGATATTGCCCGTCGGATGGACTGCCTCGGCGATCCGCGTGAGGCCGCCGGCATCCAGCCCGGCGTGAGCGCCCGACCAAAGCAGCTGATCCTCACCCACCAGCCAGCCGAGCGACAGGTAACCGGGAATCAGCAGCGCGAGTGCGACCAGGGTCAGTTTGGGCGCCCGCCGCCGGGTCAATTTGCCCGCGGCGTACGCGGCCGGCACCAACGTCAGTACGGCGATGAACCCCATCCACAACACCACCGACGCGCGCCCCGGTTCGGCGATGACCTTCGCGGCCATCGTCTTCGCGTCGTCGACCGTGTCGTAGGGCAGTACAAACCGCAGTACTGCGACCGCGGCCGGCCCGATCGGCAACACGATCGCGGCTGCCCAGCGGCTGATACCGCGGGTGTCCGCCACGGTCGTAGTACGGTTTGCCGTGGTGGTCATCGCGCACCTGCGAACTCACGGGCGGGCACGAGCAGCAGCGTCGTACCGACCACTGCCAGGACGACGGTGAGCGCCGCCGCGACCACGGCGGCCGCGGGAACGCCACCAGCGAAGAACGCCGGTACTGCGCTGAGCCCCGACAGCAACCGCAGGACGATGAGCGGCACGACAGCCCGCCGAGCCCCACGCCAGGCCAGCACCACGAGCACCAGGCTGACCAGCCCCAGCGCAGACCCGATCAACGCGACCGACATCGGCGGGTGCTCACCATCCGTCAGCAGCGGCCCCGCCAGGTCACCCACCGACAGCAGCCCGAGCAAGATCAGTCCGGCGCGAAATGTACGAGACATCGTCAACCTCCCCTGTTTGCCGGCCCGTCGGGCCGTTTCCACCACAGTCGTCGCCGGACTGGTCCCGGCGCCCGGGCCGGGGTTCACCGGCGGACAGGAGGATGCCCGCCCTCCCCGGGAACCCATTCCCGAGACATCGGGACACCTGAAGGGCACACTGATCCCCATGACGGGAGGCAGCGAACCCACACCCCGACGCCGAGCGCTGGCGGCTGGGCTCGGCGGGCTGGCCGTGCTCGAGGTACTGGCCGGGGTGGTCCTGGCCTTCGCAACCAACTGGTCGTTTGCTACCGCGCTCGACAGCTTCCTGGTCACCAACGGCCTGATGGGCCTGACCTTCGCGATCTGCGGCGCGGTGATCGCCTGGCATCGCCCGGCGAACCCGATCGGCTGGCTGTTCATCGCCGACGGCATCGGCCACGCGACGACTGCTGCCGGCGCGCCCCTATCGCAGTTGCTGCACGACAACGCGGCGCCGCTCGGGGTACAACGCCTGATCGCGACCATCAGCAACTGGTCGTGGCCGTGGTCGATCGCCTTGTTCCTACCGCTCGCACTCCTGCTGTTCCCCAACGGCCGACTGCTCTCGCCTCGCTGGCGACCCGTTGCCATCGGCATCGTCGTCACCGCGCCTTTCTTCGCGGTCGAGATGGGCACCGGTCCCGGAGCCCTCTTCGAAGACGGACCGGCGGCCTACCTCCAACTTCCGTCGTACGACGCCCTGCAACCGTTGTGGACGGCAACCGAGATCCGCGGCCTGATCGTCTACGCCCTGGCGATCGCCAGTCTCGTCATCCGCTACCGCCACGCCACCGAGACCGGCCGCCACCAGCTCCTGTGGTTGCTACTGGCAACCGTCGTGATGATCCTCTTCATGGCCCCGTGGGCCTTGGTGACCGGTACGCCGATCTTCGTGCTGCTCGCGATCCCGCTGATCCCGGTCGCCGTCGCGGTGGCGATCGTGCGCCATCAGCTTCTCGACATCCGGCTGGTCGTCTCCCGCGCACTCACCTGGGCCATGCTGTCGATCCTTGCCGTCGGCGCCTACGCCGCACTGGTCGCCGTCACCGACTCGTTCATCTCCACGCGCTTCGGCCGATCCGCGGTCGTCACGGTGCTCATCGCGCTGCTGATCGCGCCCGTTCTGCCACGGCTGCAACGACTGGTCGACCGAGCCATGTACGGCGACCGGCGCGATCCGGCCCGCGTCGCATCGCTCGTCGGCGAAGAGTTGTCGTCGGGGGTGGCCGGCGGGATCCTGGGCGTCGTCGAGGCAGTTCGTTCCGCTTTGCGACTCCCGTACGTCGCTGTCGCGGCTGACGGCTTGCTCCTGGCCTCGGCCGGGGTCGCGGGGACCGTAGTACCGGTCGAGCTGTCTTACGGTGGTACTACCGTCGGCTCGCTGCTCGTCGGCCTGCGATCGGGCGAATCCGAGTTGTCGCAGACTGACCGCAATGTGCTCACGCTGGTCGCAGTACCGCTGGCCGTTGCCGTGCATGCGACTCGCTTGTCGTCGGAGCTGCAGGCGTCGCGGGAGAGGCTCGTGGCGGCTCGCGAGGAGGAGCGCCGTCGGCTGCGGCGCGATCTGCATGACGGGCTCGGTC
This sequence comes from Streptomyces sp. SID13031, assembly GCF_010548305.1. Lineage (GTDB taxonomy): Bacteria > Actinomycetota > Actinomycetes > Propionibacteriales > Kribbellaceae > Kribbella. Next base: position 89,035 of record NZ_JAAGLV010000001.1, on the reverse strand, counting down.
CGACGTTGACCGGCGTTGCCTTCACGGCGGATGCGGCGGCCAATCTCGTCTCGGTCGATGCGGCGCGAGCGTCCGAGCTATTGGGCACTTTGCGTCGGGACACGCGAGCGGCGATCGCCGACGTACGGCGGTTGGTGGACGACCTTCGCCCACCAGCGTTGGACGAACTCGGCCTGGTCGGCGCCCTCCAGCAACGGGCCGACCAGCTGTCATGGCGAGCCGATGGCGCATCCGTCTCGGTGCAGGTGTCGGCCGACGGGTTGCCCGCCCTGCCTGCGGCGCTTGAGGTAGCGGCGTACCGGATCGCCACGGAGGCACTCACCAACGTGGTGCGGCACTCGCGCGCGACAAACGCAGTACTGACCCTGCGCTGCGGCTCAGAACTGGAGGTCCTGGTGACAGACGACGGACCACCAAACGGCGCTTGGAGACCAGGCGTCGGCCTGCAAGCCATGCGCGAACGAGCAGCCGAACTAGGCGGCGAATTCGAAGCCGGCCCCTCGCCCACCGGCGGTCGAGTCCACGCCACCTTCCCGATGGCCACCCCATGACCGCACCACCAGACGGCGACGTCATCCGCGTGGTACTGGCGGATGACCATCCAGTCGTCCGCGCCGGCCTTGCGGCACTGCTCTCCTCGCTGCCCGGCATCGAGGTCGTCGGCGTCGCCGCAACCGGCCGCGAGGCGGTCCGCGAGGCAGTGACGACCCGCCCCGACGTCGCAGTACTGGATCTCCAGATGCCCGACCTGGACGGCTTCGCAGCAACCCGCGAACTGGCACGGACAGCACCAGACGTCGCAGTACTGGTGTTGACGATGTTCGAAGACGACGACTCCGTCTTCGCTGCCATGCGCGCCGGCGCCCGCGGTTACCTGGTCAAAGGCGCCGAACAAGACGAAATCGCCCGCGCCATCCGCGCGGTCGCCGCCGGCGAAGCCATCTTCGGCCCCGGCGTAGCCCGCCGAGTCCTCTCCTTCTTCTCCACACCCCCGGTCCCCGCCGCGGACCCCTTCCCCGACCTCACCACTCGCGAGCGCGAGATCCTGGACCTGCTTGCCGCCGGCCTCTCCAACACCGCCATCGGCACCCGCTTGGGCCTGGCCTCCAAGACGGTCGCCAACAACGTCTCCACCATCTTCACCAAACTGGCCGTCGCCGACCGCGCCGCCGCCATCATCCAGGCCCGCGACGCCGGCCTCGGCGGCCTCGGCGGCCTCGGCGGCTGAGGCCAAACTCCTCCGTTGTCTGTTGCCGCCGTGCCTTGCTACTATTAATCCGACAGGTGCCTGATTACCCTTCGGAGATGCCATGAAAAGGCCGGTACGGCGTGGGCCCGGCAGGCCGCCGGCTGACGCGTCGGTGCCGCAGTACGGGCAGATCCTGCAGCGCGGCCTCGAGGCTTTCGCCGAACTGGGCTACGAAGCGGTCTCCGTCCGGCAACTCAACGCCCGCCTCGGCATGGGGCACACCTTCATCCACGACCGGTACGGGACGAAGGAGGAGTTCTGGAAGGCCGTCGTGCAGTCAGCCATCCAGCAGGCAACGGCTGAGATCACGGCCGCCGTCGAGGCCGAGGAGCGCGACGACGAACTCGACCGGCTGATCGCCGGCGTGCGGGCCTTCCATCTCGCGACGTCCCGGCGCCCCCACCTCCTGCGGGTCATCGACTACGAGGCAGGCATCGATTCATCCCGCCTGGCGTACCTCTACGAGCAGATGGGTCCGCTCAACGACGCCGGCCGACCGCAGTTCGACCTACTCGTCAAGCAGGGGCGGATCAGGGACATCCCCTGGTACCTCTTCCATTTCGTGGTGACCAAACCAACGGCGATGTACAGCCAAGAGCCACTGGCGCGACTGTTCGGCCGCCCGGACGATGCCGACGATCACGCGGTACTGAGCACTTTGATCCTCAACGGCCTACTGATCCAGACCAACCCATGAAGCCGGAGTCTTCGATGTCCACAACCCAGCGCTACAACACCCTCTGGGCAGTCACAGGGGTCCTGTCCATCGGGCTGATCGTCACGGGCTTCGTTCCCGGCGTGCGGATGCCGCTGATCGTTCTGCAGGTGATCTTCGCACTGGTGCACGGCGCCCAGCGCTATGGCTGGCGCGCCATCGGGGTCTTCATCGTGGTGGGCCTGGTGATCAGCAACATCCTGGAGAACCTCAGCATCGCGACCGGCTTCCCGTTCGGTGACTACCACTACACGGGCAGCGGCAAGATCTTCGAGGTGCCGTGGTTCATCGGCCCGGCGTACTTGGCCACCGGTTACCTCGCCTGGATCGTCGCAACCGTGCTGCTCGGCGACGTACGCCGCAACTCCCCCTGGATCACCACGATCGGCACCCCTGTCATCGGCGCCTTCGCGATGACGCTGTGGGACCTGTCCCTCGACCCCACCGCTTCAACCATTCACCAGAACTGGATCTGGGAAGACGGCGGCGGCTTCTTCGGCGTCCCCCTGGGCAACTTCCTGGGCTGGACCTTCACCGTCTATCTCTTCATGCAGGCCTTCGCGCTCTATGTACGTAGCCGCGGACCGGCCGCACCAGACAGCTTCAAGCCGGTCGGCGCGAACCTGGCCAGCGATCTCCAGGGCGTCCTCTTGTACGGGTTCACGACGGTCTCCTTCTTCGCCGACTACTTCACCGCGGACCACGAGACCGTCACCGATGCCATCGGCAACAGCTGGCAGACCGCCGACATCTACGAGACATCTGCCCTCGTCACCGTCTACGGCATGTGCCTCCTCGCCCTGATCGCCCTCCTCCGCATCGCCCAGCAACACACCACGGCCTCAGCACCGGCCGCTGCGGCGATCGCGACAAAGCAGGCGGAGCCGGAACGAAACGCGCTGCACCCCACCGCATAGCGCCTCCGGCACAGCCCCCTCCGGGACGGATAGGGAGACCCAACCCCTCCCTCCCTATCCGTCCCACCTATCGACTCCTAGGAGTCGATGGCGCGGAGATAGCGCTCTCCGATGATCTTGAGGTGCTCCACCAACGCGGTCGGCGCCGAGACGTGGAAGTCGAGGCCCAGCATTCCGATGTACACGGCAACGACTTCCAGGCTCTCGGCCCCCGTGATCAAGACACACGTCTCGTCGTCCACGGGTTCCACGATCCCCACCGCGGCATGGATCCGCGAGAGCACCTCACCGGCCGACGCGAACACGGTGATCCTCGCGTGCACCTTCCACCCGGTGGACGCGACGTCACGTAGTACGAAGTCCATGTAGTCGTCCTCCGGCATCGGCCGCGCCTGGTACCGCCGCCCGGTCGCCATCCGCAGGTCCATCCAGTCGACGCGATAGGTGTGCCACTGCCCCGCCTCATCCCGCGCGACCAGGTACCAGTACCGCTGCCAACTCACCAACCGGTAGGGTTCGACCAAGATCGTCCGTAGAGCGCTCTCCGGTACTGCGTAGTCGAACCGCAGGTAATGCCCATCGCGGATGGCCGCCGCGATCGTAGTCACCACCACCGGATCAACCTCCGGATCCGGCACATTGGAACCTGTATTGTCCGGCCCCTTCGACAGCGTCGTGTGGATCGCGTTCACCTGCCGCCGGAGCCGATGCGGCAGCACCTGCTCGAGCTTCGCCAGCGCCCGCCCCGAGCTCTCCTCCATCCCCGCCACCCCGGCGCCCGTCCGCAGCCCGACGGCGACAGCAACCGCTTCCTCGTCATCCAGCAACAACGGCGGCAGCTTCGCGCCCACACCCAGCTGGTAGTACCCAGCCGCACCCCGCGTCGCATCCACCGGATACCCGAGCTCGCGCAGCCGATCGATGTCGTTCCGGATGGTCCGCGTACTCACGCCCAACCGCTCAGCCAACTCCGACCCGGGCCAGGCCGGCCGCGACTGCATCAGGGCCAGCAAGGACAGCAATCTGGACGAGGTTTCACGCATGCGGAAAATAGTAGCTTGAATAGGAATCTAACGTTCCTATATGCCTCCTACGGTAAAGCCATGAACAACAACGGAACCACCTCCCCCGCAGAGATCCACCCCTTCCGCGTCGAGATCGCCCAGGCCGACCTGGACGACCTGAACAACCGCCTCGCCAACACCCGCCTCCCCGAGGCCGCCCCCGGCGACGACTGGGACCTCGGTACGCCGAACCACTACCTCCGCGAAATGGTCGACCACTGGCAGAACGGGTTCGACTGGCGCGAGCAGGAGGCCCGGATGAACGAGTTCCCGCACTACCTGACCGACATCGACGGCCAGACCGTGCACTTCATCCACGTACCGTCCGCGGAACCCGACGCGACCCCGTTGCTGCTGATCCACACCTACCCCGGCTCCTTCATCGACTTCCTCGACATGATCGGCCCGCTCACCGACCCGGTAGCCCACGGCGGCAAGGCCTCGGACGCATTCTCGGTAGTCATCCCCTCAATCCCCGGCTTCGGCTTCAGTACTCCGCTCGTCGACCGCGGCTGGACTATGGCCCGGGTAGCCAAGACCTTCGACACCTTGATGCGCCGCCTCGGCTACTCGTCGTACGGCTCCCACGGCAGTGACGCCGGCGCCATGATCTCCCGCGAACTAGGCCTCCTGAACCCTCCCGGCTTCCTGGGCCTCCACGTCCTCCAGCTCTTCTCCTTCCCGAGCGGCGACCCGACCGAGTTCGAGAAGTTCACCCCCGAGGACTACGCCGCGCTCGAGCACCTCCAGTGGTTCCAGTCAGTCGGCGGCTACAACGCCATCAACTCCACCCGCCCCCAAACCGTCGCCGTCGGCATCTCCGACTCCCCCGTCGGCCAACTCGCCTGGAACGAACTCTTCAACTCCTTCGGCAACGGCACCAGCCTGCTGACCAGCGACCAGATCCTCACCGAGGTCTCCCTCTACTGGTTCACCAACACCAGCTCCGCCGCCGGCCGCTACCACTACGAGGAAGCCCACGCCGGCACCGAACCGGCAATCAACTCAGCCCCCACGGGCGTCGCCGTCTTCGCCGACGACTTCAAAACCATCCGCCCCCTGGCCGAACGCGACAACACCAACATCGTCCACTGGTCCAACTTCAAGGAAGGCGGCCACTACGCCTCCCTGGAACGCCCAGCCGACGTCACCACCGACCTCCGCACCTTCTTCGCCGGACTGCGCAACGCCTGATGGCCCCAAGAGAGCGGGGCACCTCACCAAGGTGCCCCGCTCTGGCACACATCCGACTATTTCCCGAGCGAGATCGCCCCGACAGCCTTCGGAATCGTCGCGTCCAGGATCAGCACGTTGTGCTCGACGTTGTAGCCCACCACGTAGATGCGCTGGTTGTCGTGGCTCACCACAACCTCCACGGACAGGCCACCTTCGCCCTCCGCCGTACCGATCACCTCACGCCCCTTGGTGTCGATGACGGTGATCAGGTCCTTGAGCGGCTGCCCTTCAGGCGCCTTGCCCAGTACGACGTACCGGCTGCCGTCGTCGGTCAGTACTGCGTCGCGCGACCGTCCCGCCAGCGATACCGGCGCCGGCCGGGGACTCTCGACGTTCGTGTTGACGACAGAGTACGAGTCCTCCGACAGCACATAGAGGTAGTTGTCCCGCGTGATACTCAGGTCCGTCAGCTGCCCGGTGACCTTGTACGGCGATCGCGCCGACCGCATCGTCTGCGTGTCGAGCACGGTAACGGTCGACGCGTCGTGACTTGCCACATAGAGACGCTTGCCGTCCTGCCCCACAGTCAGGGCGGACGGCGTGGCACCACCGCTCACAGGGCCTCCCACGGTCGTCCGCTTCTCGGTGTCGACGACCGTGATCGTGGCCGCCTTCTGGCTGAGCACGAACAACCGCTTCGTCTCCGGGCTCAGGGCCAGATCGATCGGTTCGGGTCCGACCGGTATCGGTTCACCGAGCACCTTCCAGTTGTCGACATCGATCACCGACACCGAGTTGGCCCGCGTATTGGCCACATACAACCGATGCCCGTCCGGCGCGAGAACCACGCCGAGCGGCCCCTCGCCGACCTTGAGGGCATCGCCTTCCTGCCGCAGGGAATTGGTGTTGATCTTCACGACTCTGCCGTTGGTGGAGTCGGCCCCGTAGAGCACATCGTTGTCGGGCCCGACGGCTAGCGCCACCAAGATCGGGTACGTTGGCCCCCGCGGATCTACGACCACCACCGCCCCACCCAGTACTACGGGAAGCACCGCCGCTGTCACGACGATCCACCACCGGCGAGCCGCCCCGGTCATGGCCTGCTCAATCTCTTCGGGTCGACGGCCGACGACCACCACGCCCGCCAGCAAGGTCCACACGACAAGCAAGAGCGTGAGAGCCTGCGTCCGTTCGGTGAATCTGGGGAGGCTGCCGTAAACCCCGATCCAGACCGCGAAGCCGGTCAACACCCAGCCACCGAGGAACGTGCGGCCCCGCCGCATCAGCACAGCGAGCAGCGGCCCGACCAGGGCCAATTCGGCGGCGACGATCTGCACGGCCGCAATCGGATAGGGCACGCCCGACCTGAACCGGAGGCTGGCGTTGTAGGTCAGGTAGAACGTAATCCCCAGTTGTACGAGCGCTGCGACCCCACCGAGCCCCACTATGGTCCAGGCCCGCCAGCCGCGCAGCCGGCGTACATCGACCGACAGTTCGCTACGGATTCGCCAGAGTGCAGCGGCGCCTGCGCCGAGCCAAGCCGCCTGCCCGACATACACATACCCGGCGACTACCGCGTGAGACCTGAGCCTATCCACGGCAGTCGCGGAGAGCTGACCCGTCGACGTCCCGATCAGCATCGCCGCACCGAGTACTCCGAACGCGATCGTTCCGGCGACGATGGCCAGGCCGTAGCGGCGCTGCAGGACAACGGAAAGACAGGCTGCAACGGCAGCAACGACGCAGTACCAGAGCGCGGCGTCATCCCAGTCATAGACGCTGAACCCAACGCCGGCCGAACCCATCATGGCAAGCGCAGCCAGCACGCTGAGGCAGTAGATCGGCCAAGGAACAGTCGCCGGGATCAATCGGGAGCCCCAGCGGCGAACCGGAGCGCCGAGGAACGCGCCGATAGCGACCTTCGGCGCCGCGGCCGACTCCGGCTGCCGAGTCGCGCGGGCTGAGCGGGGGCTCGGCACCCCGCCGGGCATCACCGCCGCGGAAGGCATCGAAGCGACTGGCACCGAAGCAGCCGGCGTGGTGCTTGGCTTCGGAGCGGCAGGCGGTGTCGCGGCAGGTGTCGGTGGTCCGGGGGCGTCGAGCGCCGCACGAGCCGCTGCCGAGACGGATCGGCTGTCGTCGTCGACGAGTTCCTCCAGCCGACGGATCGCAGTACGGCGTACCAGCTCGTTGCCGGACCGACGCAGTTCCGCGAGCCCTCCCACCGCCGCTTCTCTTGCCCCTGGCAACGGGTTGGCGAGCGCCGCCGTCAGATGCACCGGCAGAGTCCAATGCACGTTGGCCGCGATGACCGTCCGGCCCTCAACCTGATCCAGCTTCTTCGGCCGCTGATTGGGCTGCTCGGCGGTGACCCGGTCGTAGACGTAGTTGTAGAGCTCGTCGACAGTGATGTCGCCGTCACCGTCGATGTCCGCAGTACCGTCGCGCAACCCCTCGACCAGATGCCGGGTGAAGATGGACTGCGCAGCCTCACCATGAATCGTGCTGCCCTCGAACGCGTACTGCGTCGAGTCCGACGCGGTCAGCACCGTACGCCCCCGGCCACCAAGCTTCTCGAACGTATGAACGGCGGAGTCCGACTTGGCGAACTGCTGCGTCTCGTACGAACCGCTGTAGCAGCAGTCCAGGATGAGGATCTTCTGACGCGAAACGCTATCGGACATGGCTTCGTCGACGTCCTGAGCCGCCAACGCGCTGAACCTCAACCGATCCCGCTTGGTGTTGGACATCGCCAGGTACAGCCGACCACTGTCGTCCTTGAGCCCATGACCGGTGAAGTAGAGCAGCGTGAGATCGTCGCGCCTGCTCTCCGCGTAGAACTCAGCGATCGCGTCACCCACCTCGTGCATCGGGGCATTGACGAGGGTCTGCACCGCGAACCCCGCGATCTCAGGATCCTCGAGCACCCCCGCAAGCGCCTCCGCATCATGCGCCGGCGCGGTCAGCCTCCTGAGCCCGGTGTCCTCGTACTCGTAAGTTGCGATCAGCAACGCCAGCCGACGGCCCATGGCTTACTGGTCCGAGTGCTTGGCGAGGAAGGCCTGAAGCAACTGCTCGCGCTCATCGAAACTCGGCCGGTCCAGCTCGATCGAGTCGTCTCCGAGCTTGATGCTGATCCGTTCGGGCCCGGTCCCTCTGCCGAGCCAGTCCCGCAGTACCGCGATCAAGGTCGGAATCATCCCGCCTGCCCCAACCAACGCCACCGCGATCGCCCCAACCGCCGCCGCGTCACCCTTGCTGTTCGCAGGCGCATCCACCGCAACCGGCCGAGTCTCCAACTCCCGCTCGGCAAACTCCCTCCGAAGCTGCCGCGCCAGCCGAGCAAGCCGCTCATCGTCATCCCCCAGGACGACGATCTCGACCCACCGCACGCCATCGCCTTCAGTCCGCCCCACGAACTCCCCCACCTCATCAGCCGCCCCCGCGTTCCGGCCAACATGATCCTCGCCCGCGCACCCACCTACAAGCACCAACACCTAACAGCGAGTGATCACACTTCGCCTTCAGTCAGGCTGTCTCGGAGCTGCCGAGCCAACCCCTTCGGCGCCAGGATGCAGTAGCTCTCCGCCAGCAACTCCGACACCTCATCCCAGTCGGTCTCCTCCTCATCAAGCACGATCCCGACGACGTCGCTACCCCACCTCGCCTTGAAGAACGGCGCCCCGACACTCGTCAAGGCAGCAAGCTCAGGCCCCGCCGCGCGAAACGTCATCACGGTCGCAGGCCCATCAGCGCCGGCAGCCTGCGCGTACGCCGCCGGCACCCCCGACACGATCGTCAGCACATGAGCAAACGTCCTCTTCCGAATCCGCCACCGAGTCCCAACCCACGCATCCTCTTCATACGCATCCGGAAACCCCTCACAGACCTCTCCAAGCCGCAGAACCACCCCAACCGGCGCATCACTAGCCTCAGTCACCCCAAACCTCCCATCACCAGACCAAGCACGCTAACGCCACCTTCCGACACTTCCCGCGAGCAACCTGCCCCTCCTCCAATCCATGTCGCTCAAACATTTCAAGACCGGCTGAAGACCAGAGCAGATGCTGGACCGGTGTGACCTCACTCGATGTGATGCATTGGAGCCTGTGGAGAACCTCCACGTGCCGATTCCTCAATGGCATAGGGTGATGACGTCATCGCTGGAAGGAGCCCGGATGTCCTCGGAGACCCCGCACGATCGTGCGAACGGCGAGCGCCTGCTCGTCATCGACACCGCCACGGCCGCGCACAACCTCCCTCGGATGCTCGAACGATTCCGGAACAGCAATCCAGAACCGCTGTTCTTCGGAGACGCCGGCAAGCCAGAGGGCGTTGTCGTCTCCTTCGAGGAGTGGGAGCGGCTGGAGTCGATCGCGGAAGACGCTGATCAGACAGAACGCTCCCGCGAGGTCACACGCGAGCGCCTGACCACCGCCAGTCCGGACCAGTACGTTCCAGTAGACGACTTGGCTGAGGAGTTCGGCTGGGATCTGAACGACGACGACAAACCTCAAGGCGACGGCACACAGACCCACCCATGACAGCGAAGTACCACCTCGTAGTCCACCCGGACCTCGGCGAGGAGCTCCGCGAACTCCGCACCAAAGCGCAGGAGAATCCGACAGGCCTCGAGGCGCAACAGTTCGGCGCCGTCCGCCGCGGACTCAGCGCTCTCCGCGGCGGCCGCGAGGCGGACCTCAACGGTGAACGCCTCGGCTACTCCGACCGGCACCCCGACCTCCGCGACTGCGCGGAGATCAAACTGCCGGTAGTTGAGGAGTTCAACCGACGGGGAAGGCCCATGGGCCCCTCCCACCGAATGACCTACCGAGAGTTCGATGCCCCAGCACCGGAGCACCTGCCCGTCCGCCAGGTCATGTGCTTCGAACCACGCAAGGATGGCCGGCCATTCGAAGTCACCGCCGACCGCCTCGGGCGTACCCGAGGCGTGCCTCTGGCCGAACTGGACTCCCTACCGAATGTCGAACCAGCGGTCGGACCCGACAAGGATCTCAATCGCCCGGTCAGCCCTGTACGCCGACCGCTCCCCGCTGAACTGGCCCAGGCGATGAAGGGCTTGGAGGGCCTCCCACCCGCCTCAGGCGCCGCCACCCCACCCAGCGGTGACCCCCCGCGCTCACCAATCCAGAGCCACCGGCCACCCGGCCCCTCCCGCGAGCGCTGACCTATCTGGGCACACCAACAGTGCGGGTTGAATCGGCCCTGTCCTTGACGTGCCTACGTCGAGGCGACGCGGAGCGATCCGGACGTTGTGTGTTCGACTGTTCCGGAGCGTATGCAGCGCTCAATTGACGCCTCGATCGCTGCGACTATGTCGCCTCCACTGCGTCGCCACCCGAAGGCTCGGCGTACTGCGGCAATGATCTCTGCCTCACTTACGCTGATGGCATCCATGACGGTGCCGATGACGGCTAGGTCAAGCTCGTCGTTCGGCACATGCTGAATGGCTCGGATGCTGTCCTCGTCTCCAGGCACGCGCACAGCTGTCGCAGAGACCTTCTCGATCCGATAGAAGCCCGCTTGATCGACAGAGATGCGGTTCCCGTCGACGTGGGAGCGATCCGCGACGAAGTCGATGTTGTCGCGAATGACCTGGCCGATCCGACCGACATCGAATGCGTTCCTGATCCGCCTGTTGACCAGGTCGCGATGGATCGGCGCCTCATATCGCAGCAAGGCGGTGAGGTAGCTCCTCAGCGGCTCGCGTGCCTCGACGCTGCCCAGCTCGTACGGTGTGTACGGCGCGGCCTCGGCGTACTCACCATAAGTCACCGCCCATTCAGGCGGCCGATCAAGGTCGATCTCCTCCATCTCGACTGGCGCGGCCGATGTGCCAGCGACCTCCACTTTCGGCATCACTCCAGTCAAGGCCTGCTCAATTGCGAGCCGCAGACGATTGATCTGGCCTTCCCGGTCGCGATACCAGCTGAGACCCCAGATTCTGTGCAGGTGCCACCCCAGACCTTCCAAGACGGCACCCCGCAACCGGTCTCGGTCTCGTGCTGCCTTGGCCGAGTGATAGGCAGCGCCGTCACACTCGACGCCAAGTAGATACTCACCTGGCCTGTCGGGATGCCGCACGCCAAGGTCGATCCGGTAGCCGGCAGTACCAACCTGGGGAACGACCTCATATCCCCATCCTCGAATCACCTCGAGTACGTCGGCCTCGAAGGGGCTCTCGACGTCCATCCCACTCGGCTCCAGTTCGAGAGCGAGCGCAGGCAACCCCCTCTCCGCGAAGTCCAGGTAACCGCGCAGGTGGCGGACCCCCTCGCTCGTGGTGTCGTGCATCTCCCCCGCGCGGAACGAACTGACCACCTCGACCCGCATCCGAGCTCGGGTGATCGCCACGTTGAGTCGACGCCAGCCGCCCTTTGGGTTGAGCGGTCCGAAGGACATGGTGAATTTTCCGTCTTCATCCGGCCCATAGCCGACGCTGAAGATGATGATGTCGCGCTCATCGCCCTGGACGTTCTCCAGGTTCTTCACGAAGAATCCAGTCAACCGGTCGTGCTTCTCGAGAAGGCCGCGCAGCAGCGGCTCATTGACAGAGCGCCGATCGATGGCTGCGGTGATCGTGTCTTCCTGGGCGCTGCTGAAGGTGACGACGCCGATCGACAAGTTGGGGTGATGTCGCCGATGGTGCAGCACTCTGTCAACCACGGCTTCAGCCTCGATCGGGTTATCTCGCGTCGAGCCGCGGCGGTAGATGCCGTTGACAACATACGATTCGACACCTAGATCCGGGGCTTCGAAACGGGCACCCGGGAACGTCTGCAAGGCGCCCATCTGCAGAGCAGAGTCGTCAGGTGAATAGAACCTGTAGTTCGAGTACGCGATGAGATTCTCGTGCTGGCTGCGGTAGTGCCAGGTCAACGGCAACGAGGCGAAGCTTGTCTTGCAGAGCTTCAGCACCGACTCGAAGTCGTCGAGCCCCTCATCGTCTTCAGACTCGTCGATCGCTTGGGTGAAGAAGGCCGTCGGCGGCAGCTGCTTCTCGTCACCAGCCACGATGAGCTGGCGGGCACGGTAGATGCAGTTGACCGCATCGGACGGCAGTACTTGCGAGGCCTCATCGAAAATGACGACGTCGAAGCTGAAGGATCCAGGCAGGAACTGGGACACGGATAGGGGGCTCATCATGAAGCACGGCTTGAGCTCCTGAACGAGGTCTTCAGTTCTGGACAGCAGCTCTCGAATCGGTAGATGCCGGCTCTTCTTCTGAGCCTCACGCTGAATCACAGCTGCCGCACTCCCGCCAACCGTCTTCGGCCTCCGACGGTTACACGCCTCGGCAACAGCAACATGCGTGGAGTGGACGAGCTGTGTGTCGAGATTCTTGAAGCGATGGACCAAGGCATCCCGGTCAGCCGCGCGGAACTCAGCCAACCTCGAATCTGACGCCATCACAGATTCGACCCAGGCCTGGAGAATCGCATGCTCGATACCGGGCTCGATAGTCCCGGCGGGCACTCGACGTGCGTGCAAGGCGCCGACTATCTCGCCGAGCCCAGCGCTGTCGAGCTCACGGAGCTCACGGGAGTACGCAGCCCACTCGTTGATATCCGCCGAGGCCGAGGCCGTCATCTCCGCCAATAGCTCGGCCGCGGCACCGATGTTCTCGTCCAGCTCCGTCTGCAGATCCTTGATATAGCCGTTCCTGAAGCACGTTGCCAACACTGCAGAGGTGGCCTTCCAACGGTCGAGTGGCTCCGCGAGTTCGGCAGCGCCAACCGTAGGGCTGCTCATTCGCTCGGCCGAGTGTTCGCTGACCGCGCCGCCCACCAGTTCACGAACCCGATCGGCCCAATCCAGCGCAGCCGCCAGCGCCAGCCAGTCTGTCTCCACGCCGTCATAGAGTTCACCGATGTCGTCCTGGTCGCTCTCGAACGTGTCGAGAAGCCCAGCAGAGCACTCGGCGACGATGCTCGCTTGCTCAAGAGCGTGAACAACATCCCCAAGCGTGAGGTCGCGACCGGCCTGCCGAGCTACGGCCGCCGCAGCTTCATAACCTCCGCTCACGCGATTCGCGGCGGCCAAAGCCGATTCGGCGATGATCCGGAGCGGCAGCTGACCGATCCTGACTGCTGCGCCATCACCCCTGTGTACGCGCAGTTGGTCGATCCACTCCGTGCCTGCATTTGTCAGTCGCTGAGCCACAACAAGAAGCTGCGGGTCCGGCAATCCATCTGCTGTCAGTTGCTGAGCCATCGCGTCGTTGTTGAGATCTCCTGCGGCCAGCTGTACCGTCCGGTGGGCAGTTGAAATCGCCTCGGAGAGACGGCTGAAATCTGTCTCTGTACGCCGGTAGTAGCGGCCGAGGCGAGGCGCATAAGTCTCTTCGTCACGCGCCAGCCGCAGCTCTGCCTGCTGCCAGGAGACGGCTTCGTCGAGGCGAGCCAGGACTCCCTTGTCTACCTTGCCGGTAACGACAGCGCCGCGTAGGAGCTTGCGATCCGTCCGAGCGGCCTTGCTGAATTTGCGAAGCCCAAGGTGTGTCTGCGAGAACCGAACGTTGAGTGCTCCCAGGTCGAGCTTCAGCGCGTCCGGCGTGAACACCTGCTCGATGACTGTGCGCCGTTGATTGACGACATCCACGAGCTCGGCGAGGACTCTGCTCGACTCGTCGAGGGCGGACTGCACCGCCGGGTTGAGCCACTCTCGCTCTGGACGCGCCGTCTGTCCGCCAAGAGCAGCCAGATCCGCCAGCTGCATCGCACGGTTGAAGCTGATGTCTTCGGTCCGCACACCGAGCAAAGCGCCTAGCTGCCGCGCATCTGTGGCGATGGATTCGAGAGTCTCCGGCGTCGCGTTCTCGAATGCCTGGAGGGCTCGGAGTTGCTCGACTGTCGTACCCGCTTCAGGCGCCCACGCGTCCAGTGGTGCCGGCAGTTCGTCAAGCAGGCTTCTCGCGCTCGGCAACAGGTCTGCGTCCACTTCCTGCCGAGTCACCCCAACGACGGTTTGCAGCTCGTCCTTGGCCACCCTGTACTCACCCGACAACTTCTCTCGCTGCCCGATCCGGCCTCGCAGCGGCACAAGGTCAGACAGCTGGAACCAAGATGACGGTGCCAGTGGTCTAGTTTCCAAAAGCTCGAGCAGCCGTACCCGGTCATCTGCCGCGGCGATCGTCTGTGGCAGGGATAGACCGAGGCTCTCATCGACAGCACGCATTCGGTCGGACAGAGCCCGAGCCGCATCGCCTGCTGCTTCTGCAGCGCGACGCATAGAATCTGCCTGGGCTGGCGTCGGCGAATCGTTCTCCAGCTCGCGCCAGAGGAAGTCAGCACCCTGCATGACTGGCCGCCACGCTCGCTCTAGCCTGCCTGCGTGCTCAAGCAACTGGTCCAGCTGGACAGCGCTCAGACCAACCCAGTCCTCGGATCTAGTCAGTGATCCGACCTGATGCTCTCTCAGCTGCATCAACCGGCCGAGCGCCCCATAAACGCTCTGATGTAGCGGTTCACGGCTCTCACTCATCGCTTCGGCGAAGCGGGTCAGCCTTTCTCTAACAGCTTTTAGCGACTGACGTTCGGCCTCGGGCATTTGACCTTTGAGCTTCGCTCGCTGCACAAGAGCCCGACCGAGCTGCCCCACTACCTCTTTGCGGGTAGCCGCGTGGCTGTGGAGCTCAAGGAGAAAGTCGCCAAGCCCTACATGGGCAAGCCTGTTGCGGACGACGTCGAGGGCAGCGACCTTCTCGCTCACGAACAGAACAGTCTTGCCAGTCGCCATCAGCTCGCAGACGATGTTCGCAATGGTCTGGCTCTTGCCGGTACCCGGCGGCCCATCCACGACAAAGCTCCGGCCATCTCTTGCAGCAATGATGCACTGCCGTTGGGTACTGTCTGCGTCGAGAATGCTCATCAGCTTCTCAGGCTCGACCACCCGATCCAGATCCGCGTCCTCGATGGTCTCGAACGAATAGCTGCCGGCGCTGGGCGCTGAGTCACCAAGAGCCATCATCTGCACCATCGGGTGTGCGAGCAGGACGTCCTGATGATCCATGAGGTCGCGGTAGATGGCCTCCTTGTGGAAGCTAAAGGTCGTCAGCACAGCCCGGTGCTGCACGCCCCACCCTTCCTTGCCGGCTACCTTGCCGCGAACGTCCTCGATTGCTTCCAACACGTCCGAGGCGTCAGGGTCGAGATCATCCAGGTGGATTCCGAAGTCCTTCTCCAGCTTCAGTCTGAGGGCGGGATTGACGACGATGTCTTCCTCTGTCCGCTGGACCGAGTACGGTGACTGACTCCCGTTGCGCTGGAGCTTGACGGGGCAGAGCAGGATCGGACTGTCAACCTCTGCCTGGGTCTCCGGATCGATCCACTGCAGCATGCCGATGCCGGCGTACAGGGTCCAGAAACCTCTGTCGGCGTAGACCTGATTCGAGACCTGGTCGAGGCGGCGGCAGGCTGCGCGCAGTTTGGTCGGAGTCTTGTCCTTCACCAGCAACCCACCGGATGCCAATGGGAGTGCCAGCGAGTCCTCCAACCCATCGGCAGTCGACTCGGTGTCGGCGGCCGTCAGACGTGCTCCGTCCCACAGTTGGCCCAGGACCTCCTCGAGCTCGGAGCCGATGATCTCCAGGGAGGCGCTGCGGGTGTGAGTGAAGTAAACAAGTCGCTGACGGCGATCCAGGTTCAGGAGATCTTCCCGCCATCGGTTGATCTGCTTGGTGAGCTTGTCCCTTTGGGAGCCGTTCAACCCAGTATCGATTTCAGTGGTCGTCATCGAACGGGCTCCTCGTTGCTCGGGGCTACATCCTTGGTGCCGGGTTCCACTGGAAGGACCAGACGCCGCACCAGACCTTCGACGAGCGCCAAGTCCTCCTCGGCTAGAAGGGCGAGCAACTCGCTGAGAGTTGGCGAGCTGGCATCGATCTCTTCTACCTCGTCGATCTCACTGAGGTCTCCAAGTCCCGGCGGCAGGAGTTCGCTGTGGATGATGTCGAGCTGCTGAGTGCAGCGCGTCATCGCGACGTACAGCTGTCTGGCACCTTGGACGCTCTGGGCGGCGATCAGCGCCGGCTCCACCAGGATCACGACGTCAAACTCAAGGCCCTTGCAGAGACTTGCCGGTACTGCCGTTGTCTCAAGAGCGAAATCACCATCGCGACCGTCTCCGAGCTTGATCTGATCATCAGCCGCCACGGCGAGGAGACGGTCGTAGAGCGTGTCCGGCACGATCAACGCGGATGTCAGACCTTCATCGCGGTAGCGCTTCGCAAGTACCAAGGCGTCGCCGATCAGGTCCTCGTCCGAGGTCTGCCAGAACTGCGGATTGCTCCGGCCAGGCCTGATTGACAATGGTGGCCTCAGATCGGGTGAGATCAATGCCAACTGCCGTGCGGCCAGGTCGAGTGCCGGCGCCGGTACTCGATAGCCGATCGTCAACGTGTTGACCGAGGTATCGGTGACCGCCAGATGCTGCGTCAGCTCCTCCCAGCTGTCGCGCACCCAGACACCGGTGGCCTGGGCGAGGTCACCCAGCACGGTGAAGGAGCCCGAGGGGCACCGCCGCGCAAGTGCACGTGCCTCCATCGGAGAGAGGTCCTGAGCCTCGTCGAGCACGATGTGACCGTAAGTCATGACCTCACCGTTGAGGAGGTACGAAATCTCGTCCAAACAGAACAGGTCTGCACGAGTCCAAGCCTCGCCGTCCAGAGCGGATCGGAACAGTCGCGCCCGCTCGTCTGCGGTGAGCACCCCGTCAGCGGAGGTCGTCAGCCAGCTCTGTGTCGAGTAGAGGCTTCTGATGAATTCCTCGGGCGCGAAGGTGGGCCACATTCGATCGAGAGCGTTGCTGAACGCCGACAACCTACGGATTGTGGCCTCGTTCGCACGGACGGGACGGTTCTGCAGCCGCTGGTCTTCCGAATGGTGTTTGGCCGCGAGCGCGGACATTGCTTGGCGAAGGACATCTCTTGCCTCGTTGTGCGGAAGATCCCGCCCTCGCACGTCGTCCACGATCTGACGAATCTCGTCGCCTTGAATGCGTATACGGTCGGCCCCCAGCGGGAGGACGAGTTCGTCCTCGTCCCAGCCAATGCGCTGGCGCAAGGCTCGCTCCAAGACGACGCTCATCGCCGCGCTTCCCTTGACCCGAGCGGTCTCGACCGGGTCTGTGGCCGTAATGCGGGCCTCGCCCCCGTACAGAGAGTCGAGATCCATCTGATCAATATCAGACACATCCAGCGACGGCAGAACACCGCTGAAGTACGTCAACAAGGTGGAGCTGGGCGCAACCACCAGCATGCCGAGTCGGCGGATATCGGGTCTGTTGAACGCTAGCCACGCCGCCCGATGCAGGCCAACCACGGTCTTGCCCGTACCCGGGCCGCCCTGCACAACCACAACACCATCGCTCTGATGTCGAATGACTCGATACTGCTCAGACTGGATCGTCGCGACGACCTCACGCATCGCGCCATCACGAGACCGGTCGAGCTCCTGTAGAAGGGCGTCGCTGATGGTCGCGTCACCTTCGCTCGTCGCGATGGAGTGGGCACTCTCGCGAACAACCTCGTCCACGACCCGCTGAAGTCTGCGATCCTGCTCGATGAAGACCCGCTTCAGAATCAGATCCCCCGGGTCCTGGGGCGTCGCCTCATAGAAGGCGGCCGCCGCTGGCGCATGCCACCCCACGACGACGAGGTTTCGCTCCTCGTCATAGACCCGCCGGCGTCCGATGTACAGCTTGTCGTCGTCGCGGTCCATCCGACCGAAGACCAGCTGCCCTGAACCTCGTGAATTCTGCAGAATCGCGAGCGCCCTATTCAGGGCGTGCGCGGTCGACCGGTGCAAAGCCTCGAAGTTCACAATATTCTGCTCGGCCTCGGCCAGCCCCCTGTCGAGCAGATCGTAGGCATGCTCGACATACTGCTGCTCTTGCGCAAACTCCGGATGCTGAATCGTCATGAGCCCCCCTCAATGATCGACTGATCAGCTTGAAGACGAGGCTAGAAGGCAGCGCCGACAATTTGCCGAGCTGCATGCGGACAGCAAATGACCTACCCCCGCCCCCAGCTCCCCCGCAGGAGAGACCGCCAGAGCATCTCATGCACTTGTCACTGACGGTAGTCCCCGTGAGGATGAACGCCAGCCGACGCGCATCCGTTACATCGCCAGCGACGGCACAGGATCGTGGTGGATGGGACTTCCGAGGCGTCCCCGCGCGTGAAAGACACCAACACGCAGAGTGAAGCCAGCGGGCCCGCTTTGCGCGGGGAACACTAGCCGGCCTCCATCATGACGAAGCTGCCGTCAGGCCTTCTCGGGAGCCTCTCCACGGAAGTCAGCAGCCGGAAACCGCACAGCTGAGCTCTCGAGCTTCCGCTTGGTGACCTCGGCAAGATCGATCTCCAGTACATCCGCCAGCCGCACGAGGTACGCAAGAACGTCGGCCATCTCCTCCCCCACCCGCCGCCGAAGCGGGTCGATGGTCACTCTCTGGACCGCCTCGTCCGCAGGCACCCACGAGCCCAGCGTCGAGGGCGCGTACGCACGGTTGAAGATCTTGCCCATGCCGCCGTGGTGCAGCAGGGCCATGTCGTCGATGCTGTCCGCGCCGGCGACATCCCCGCGACCAGCGAGGTCACCTTTAACCCAGCATTCGCGCCCTTGTCGGTAGGAACACTCAGCCACTCATCGGCCAACTCGTGAAACCCCACGGGGCTATAGAGGAACATCAACGACACCCTTAAGGCCAGCTCGACCTAGAGCAACACCGCGGTCACACCCCCGCAGGGTCCGGGTCCGCGTCGTACAACGCGTCCTGGCTCTGACCGCCGCGATCTAGCACAACGACCGCGCCGGCCGACCCGTCAAGCGATCGCTCCCGGCCTACATCGCTGACCCCCTTGGAATCGGTCATCTAGTCACGGCCGACCCTTCAAGTGGGCGGCTCGCAACTCGAGCGCCTGTTTGCCTAGCTTGTCGATGCTGGGTAGGCGCAACTCGTGTGGAACGGTGAGCGTACTCGGCAACCATGCGCGAGAGGCGGGCGCGATGCGAGCACTGGTCTCCCAGTAGAAATGGGCCGTTTCGGGCGGGGGGATCGCCAAGAGCTTGCCTGACGTCAACTCGCGGATCGCCGAAACATGGGAGCGCGTCAGTGATTCAGCAGTTAGCGCGCCAGACGCAAACTCGACCTGTACGAGCCTCCACTCGTCGGAGTATCGCCGGCATTGGTCAAACTCGTTGCGGCTCAGATGAAAACTCTCGGCAGTCCTTCTTGTGCAGCCTTTGACCTCCCAGCGACGGGCCTCACCTCGAACGGTCTCGATGTCGTAGCCGAAGCGGTCGGATATCTCAGCGACGTGGACAGGTGTGGCCCGAAGTTGGTCCAGCGCTGCGAAGACAGTGAGTTCTGCCGCCCTGCCGAGACCAAGAGCGACCAGATCAGAGTGTCGCATGGCCTGGCCTGCAGCGCGCAGGAGGATTTGATCCAGATCTGGCCGCAGCCAGTCCAGGCTCGCGAGGTCGGCAGAAGGGATAAACTCGTAGCGAACCCTGTCGTTGACGATCGCGACAGGTAGCCATGGTGGGGGAGCTATCTCTAGGAGAAGGTCCGCGATGGCGAGCAACGTCGGGCGATCAGCCTGCCGAGACAGCGCCCTCAGCCGCGGACTTGGCAGCATGGAGGCGCCGGGGAGCACGAGGCCAGCGTCGATCAAGAGCTCAGCAGCCGGCTGGTGGTCAATCGCTGCCGCCAGGAAGGAGCTTCTGGAGCTAGCGGCGTGGACCCACGCCGCTAGATCAGGCTGACTGGTGTGCCGCATTGAGTTGGCGAGGTGGAAGACGCTTGTCACAGCGCCGTGGGTGGGAATCAACGGCTTACTCGGAACGAAGGTGAGCCCGAACAGCGCTGGCGTCGTCGCCCTCCGCCGGCGGGGCGTCGTGGTCCTCGTCACTCTCCGGCAGCGCGACTCGAACCAGCCCGGAATCATCCATGAGGTCCGCTAGCGTCCTCACCTTCTCGCGCAGCCGATCGTTGACGACGGTGTCGAGGGAATCGTCACTCATCAACAACGTGAACCTGGTCTCGATAGCCGGATCGAGCCCAAGCCGGTGAATGCGGTCTTGGCTTTGGAGAAAATGGCCCGCGTTGAAGGTTCTGTCGAGGTAGATGGCGTGGTGACACCAGTGGTGCAGGCTGACGCCCTCGCCCGCGGCAGCTGGGTTGGCAAGAAGCACAGTGCAATCGGGATCGTTTCGGAAGCGCGCGAGTTCTGTCTCGCGTGTCAGAGCTCCGGAGGCCGCCGAGTCCTCGGGCGGGATGCCCCCATGAACTACAGCTGGGTTGAACGCGGCCAGTTCGTGCGTCAGTGCGCGGATGTTTCGCACAAACGTTGTCCAAACTAAGACCTTCTCACCATTCGCGGCGGCTGCGGTAACTGCGTCGATCACGTAGTCGTACTTCCACGGCCGCTCGTACTTGTTGTAATCGGTCAGCAATTTGCTGAGTGGTTCGTCTCCGCGCAATTCGATAGGAGGGTGAGTGAACCCGGCCTCATCCGAACTGTCGGATCCCGCGACGAGTAGAGCAGGGTTAGTGGAGGCTTCCAGCAGGTACATGACGATCCGGCCGAGACGATCGAAATGGCGGCGGGAGTCAGTCGGAAAGTCGAACGCGCCCTGGTAGCGACCAACCAAGGCGTCATAGATCGCTTGTTGGATTGGTCCCATCGGGCGAGAGATGGTCTCCCATATCGGATCCGGAATATCGAGGCTGGACTTAGGCGTGCGAACGAAATAACGATTGATCGCGTTGCTGGTCGTGCTTACGACATCGGGATCTCGGCCTCTCGATTCGTCGTACGCTTCGGCTGGGAGGATCGCCCGGTCTTGGCCTGGATAGAGGAATCGCATCAACGCAACCAGATCGCTTGCGCCCTGTGGAGCGGGAGTTCCGGTCAAGATGTCGCGTCGTCGCGCTACATACGCCAAGTCAAGTACCGCGCGTCCATGCACACCCGCTGCTCCCCGCTTGATTCGGTGGGCCTCATCAAGAACAACCTGCGTCGGCGCACCAGCCACGAAATCTCGAATCCGCTCGTAGTCGGCGGCGACGCGGTTGTAGTTGGTGAGGAGAAGCTCTGTGTAGCGGGGGATGGTGCCGCTGGGGCCTGCATGGACTGCAAGCTTCGGAGCATTGGTCAAGCAGGCGACCGAGTCGACCTTCCACGCCTCGAACGCTGCGATCGGTCCGATCACAAGCATCCGCGCTATCTCTCCCCTACTGCGCCGGAGAGCGAAGTTAGCTAACGCAACTGTGGTCTTGCCAGCGCCCGGCACCGAGAAGTCGGCGCCGTGGGGAAGCAGAATGAGCCTTGCTAGATTGTCGAGTTGGAATGGTTTGAGGACCCGCGTGAACCCGCTGTCGACGAGCTCCTTGGCGAGGTTGTTAGTCGGTAGGGCGTGGTCATTTGAAGTCGCGTCTTCGCGAGCCTTCCTGTCGCTCGCCAATGTGCTGAGTTGCGATGAGATGCGCGGCCCGAAGGCCAACTGCTCGCCGAAAAAGGTTCGGACTTCACGGACTCCGGACAATTCGGCCAGGAACACTTCGGCCCGTACTTCAAGCGACTCGATGTTGCCGCCCGCTATCCCGCGCGACAACAGCGATTGAAGATGAGCCCAGGCACCCGTGGGCGGCCCGGGGGGTCTGGTGAGTAGGACCGTCGGACGTGAGCGGTCGCCGAGCTCCACCGTGATCATGGCGTGGTGCCCGGATACTGGTTAAGGAGTTCTTGCAGTCGGGTCACCCGCTGAGCCATGCCAGTTTCGTCGAATCCACTGAACGTGCGGGCCTTGGGTAGAGCCGCTAGAGCGCGGTCAAGTTCAGCGATTGCCTTGTCTGCTCTGGCTAGCGGAGTCGTTTGCGCAGCCTGGTCGCGTTGGTCTTCTTCTGCTTCGTCCGCCGCGGCCGTGATGGCGCTTTGGAGGCTCTCAAGGACGTCCTGAACATCCACCTCGTTGCCGTCCCCCAGGACCAGCGTTTCGTCGGGCTTCTTGCGTGCCAGCAAGGACAGGAGCGGGGTGAGCGGGCCAGCCTCCGCCGCGTCCCCCAAGACATCGTCGAGGATGTCAGTGGTGGACGCTTGTGCTGTTTCCCCGTCGGCGAGCGCTAGCAACTGCTTGAGCGACGGCTCGTTGTCCAACTCGTTGCGAACGATACTTGCCGCGTCAGGCCGTCGAAGGTGCCGCAACTTCCGATATCGAACGTTGGACAACGTTCCGAGGAAGTAAACGGAACGGACGGCTTCGGCCTCGGCAGGCTGCTTGTTCTTGATGTGTTTTGAAAGCTCGTCGAACGCCGACTCGTTGTCGTTGAAGTCGATGTGGTGGCGAGTCCCGGACGACAGGTCTACCAGCTGGTGTACTTGCTGGAGCTTCTCGTGCAGCGATCGTACGTCTGAAACGTCGCGGTGCATCCTGGTCGCGACCCTCGCGAAATCCTTGTTCTCACGCTCAAAGAGTTCCTCGATGAGGAAGGCTTCATTGATCCAGCCGTAGTCTTGCTTGAAGTCGCGGGCGATCTGCAGCTCGGTTTCGAGATTCACAAGTTCAGTCGGTGTGGCATCGCCAGGAAGCACGAGGCACTTGACATAGCGCGCGCCCCGCTGGTCGTCGTCGAAATACAGGCTCCTAAGAGCCGCGACTCTCCGATTTCCGTTGATCAGCACTCCATCTGAGGTCACGATGGCGTGTTCCTGTTGACCCCTGGACTTGAGGTCCTCTTTGAGATCAGAAAAACCGTCCTGCCCTCGGAGGATGTTGTATTGCGCTGCTTGCGCGGCAGGTCCAAGCGGGTCATCCGCGAAGAGGCTAGCGTTACCGGTCCGCGCAATCTCCGCACGCTGTTCAGCACGGGTGCGATGGTTCAGGGTTGAGAGGCGGACCCAGTCGACCTCCAACTGGACGAGGTCCAGGTCCTTCGCTTGACGCGGCCACGCTGGGAGTTGAGCTTGTCCTAGGGTGGTACGTGCCTTGAGAAACTCGGCGCGTTCCTGATCGAGAACCGGATTGGTCACTATTAGTTCCTAAAGGTTGAGGAGCGGCCGGATCCAAATCGTGTCGTGATAGCCGTGCGAAGGGTGCCACTGTCTCTGCGCTGAAATCCAACGAAGCCCACGAACGAGGCGGCCTCGGACAGCGAGATACCGAATGCAGCGAGGAGTACGGCCGGAAACTTCAGATTGCGATCTCCGGTCCAGTTCCAGTTGCTCGCATCGTTGGCGCGTTCGGGCATGGTGTAGATGCATGGCGCAGGAACACGCTGGGTTCCGATGAGGACCGAACGGTCCCGTTTCGGGCATGGGCGCACAGACGAGCCGCACAATTCGTTCTGGAAGATCACACCCGACAGGATGTCTGGGGCGTCTGAGAAGAATCGCTGGCGCAGGCGGTTGACACCTTTCGCGATGTGCTCACCTGGGTGAGTCTTCATACTTGAGCAAAGCCACCAGAGGTACGTCTCGTCCGCCCAGCCTGGTGCGGTCCAACGGACACTGCTGTGGGCACCGTCCGGACAGCCCTTTTGGATGATGGCGACCGTGCCGATGTTAGGGACACTCAGACGGTAGACGGTGTCGTCGCCGTAGACAGGTGTCGACATGTTTGTGACCAAGCCCCGGTCGACAAGGTGGCCGAGCACGCCGGCTAGGTACTCGCGGCGTCCAGCGTTGCTGGCACTCATGCTTCCCCGCACTGATTCGATGGCAGCCGGAAAGGCTGATGCGAACTCGCTCGCTGAGATGCCGTGACGAGCCAGGACGTCAGGGTGGGCTGCTAGGGATTTAATGGCTTCAGCGGCACGCTCGACCACGGCAGGTGGGGGTGAGCCGACATGACGACATGGTGCCGCCGCCTCTGCGCCAGTCACTCTTCGGCCCCTGCGGCAGTGGCCCACAACCTTGTCATCGACGTCCTTTCATCTCGCTGGTCCCTCGCGCCTCGCTCGCACCGCAGAGGCTACCTATCTGGTCCGACAAGGGAGGGTAAACGGGGCTAGTCGTGCCTCGGCGGCATCTACCACCCAGTTGCTGAGTTCCCGCCAACTGGCGGTCCCGATGTCGTGCGCTTCTGCAGACTAGATCGTCGACGGGGCAGCTGGTTCGGTCATCGCTTTCATTGGCGGATCCGCTGCTTGGTCTCGCGGAGATTGACGTTGCGGCCCTCATGCCGTGGATCGCAGCAGCGGTCGAAGTCGTAGCACGAGCTGCCGTGAGTTACAGCGGTTTCGGTGACATGAACCTGCGCGCCTACGAAGCACCCAGATGACCCCATGCCCCGGACCAGTCGCAATCAGCTCGGAACGCCCCCGGTCGGGGCACCGAGCCTCGCGGCGGTCTTTGACCTGCGCGTTCGCGACGAGAATCCAGTACATCGTCGAGACCAGGCAATCTCTACCTGCTCAGCACTTAGCCACCCGACCTTCGCACCCGGCTCGCACCCTTCCAGCACGCCAGCATCACGCAACTTGCGCCACTCAGTTATATGCAACGAATACACCCCCTCACCCCGCAGACACCCACCACCCAGGCCATCTTGGCAGGCCACGTCATACACCGCCAGATGCGCCGGCTTGTCCGCCGGCGTGAGCGTCCGACGAGCTCTCGGACCCGATTTACTCATACAATCATCATTGGCTACCGGAACAACAAACAAAACCAGCCATCGTGTGCGCGTACCGCTTATTGCAAGCGGCGAACAGCTGCCTCGACGATGCCTGCTGCAACCTCGGGGTCCTCGTGTTCCCAGGCTCGTACGACTGTCCAGCCGGCATCGGCCAGGAGTCGATCGATCTCGGCGTCCCGAGCTACGTTGCGCTCGACCTTTGGAGCCCAGTAGTCAACGTTGGTATTCGGCGCTCTGTAGTGCACTGGACACTTGTGCCAAAAGCAGCCGTCTACGAACACCGCCACTCGCGCCTTTGTGAACACCAGGTCGGCCGTCCGTCGCACGCCGGCGAGAGGCCGACAGCAAACCCGGAACCGCAGGCCGCGGCGATGGAGGATCGACCTCAAGCGCAGTTCTGGCTTGGAGTCTCTACTCCGGTTCGCCTGCATGGATCTTCGCACTCCGGGGTCGACATGCCCATTCATCCGTTGGCTCCGCACTTTCGCGTGTACGACGTCCCGTCGGTGACAGCAGGCCAGGCGAGCATCAATATCTCGCGCTCTTCATGCGCTCGGCGTGGTAAATTCGATGGTCGCAGCGACGCGCCACATGCCAGCACCCGAGGCTGCCGTCACCATCTATATGGCCGTGCCGCAGATCATCTGGCGGCAGCAAGGACCCCGACATGCGGTAAGAATACGATGCCTGCCGAGCTACTCATCGCTGATCAAGGCATCCTCGGAGTCCGGAACCTCTGCGCCGATCTCATGGATGCGATGCTCGGCCAGCCACGCCAACCGCTGCGCTTGCAGCAGCAGAGTCCGTCGCATGCCACCCGATACCTCACGCTCCGAGATCATTTGAGACAGCCGGGAGATTGTGGCTGCGCGACGGGCGATCCTCACATCTGAGTGCTGGCGGTCTTCCCACAGTTCGTCCGGGATGATGCGTCCAGCGACTACGCTCGGCATCCCGACCAGGTCCCGGGGTCTAATGACTCCCTCATTCAGGACAGCGCCAAACCGAGACTGCTTCTCGAGCTTCTTGTAGACGGTGTACTCATAAGGGTCCAGCAGCGCCTTCTTCTCGGCGCTGCTGGCGGTCTTGGTGGGGTCCTTAAGGCTGACTGCAGTTGCCACGGCGGGAATGCTCCACATATTCACATACGCCACCTCGAAAGGGTCCAAGATGAACTTGGCCACTGCATCCGACCGCTGGCCGGTCAGGTGTCTGCCGACCCGATCCCTGAACGCCGACGAAGTCTGCCCGACGTA
This sequence comes from Streptomyces sp. SID13031, assembly GCF_010548305.1. Classification (GTDB taxonomy): domain Bacteria; phylum Actinomycetota; class Actinomycetes; order Propionibacteriales; family Kribbellaceae; genus Kribbella. Next base: position 62,997 of record NZ_JAAGLV010000001.1, on the reverse strand, counting down.
GATAGGCTCGCCGTCGTAGTCGAAATAGGCGTAGATGCCGACAGCGCTGCCGATCACCTCTCCCGGCCGCTGGGGGTCTTCCTCGGCCATGAGCTTGGCTAGCTCGGCACGAATCAGCCTCACTGGATTCGGCGGTTGGTCCTTCTTCGCGATCTTCATCATCTCTGACCCTAACGTCGTGCGGCGGGCCGACTCTAGACGGCGTCGCTGACGCCAACCCCATTCGGCCGCAAAGCGGGCAACAGATAGTTGTCGGCAATCCAACTGATGACGTCGACGACGACTGCGTCGCCGAACCCGAACAACGCTTGGTTGTCGGTCCGCGCCCGGGTCTTGAATCCACCCGCGCCCATCAGGCGCGCATATTCGAGCGGCGTCATCCACCGACAGCGCACCTGACCCCGGCCAGCCTGAACCAGCGCTTGCTTGGACGAGCCGCCGCCCGTAGTCCTCAGGCAGCCGGCGATACCGTCTGCGCGGATCTCCCATGTCGCCACGCCGCCGCGGGTCCGGCGGTAGGCCGTTCTCCAGGTCGTCTCGTTCCCACCGCGTAGCGCCTCTAGCCTCGCTGCCTGGCGCTCGCTGAGGCTCCCGACGAACGCTGAGGTCCTCTCTGCGTCCCACCACCGTTGGTCACCGGACTCCATACGCTGAACAACACCGCTGAGGTCCTCCGGTCCAGCCGGAAGGTCCGGGAGGTCGAGGTAGTGCATTGGGAGTTCGGGGTGTCGCTCGAAGATGGCCCGAACCCACGGCGGCCGCACGTCGGAGAGTGGGGGGACACCGACATGGGCACCCTTGGGGAGATCGTTTCGAACACCGATGACGAACATGCGTGGGCGACTCTGGGGGACGAAGTGACGAGCGTTGATTGCGATAACGTCTGAGCTATAGCCCAACTCGGACATCCGCACCAGTGCCTTGCTCAAGTCCTGGCCGCCATGGCTGGTGGCAAAGCCGTGCACGTTCTCGAGGAGGGTGACGCGCGGACGCGCCGAGCCCATCTCCTCAAGCACTCTCGCGAACTCCCAAAACATCCCGCTCTGGGTTCCTGCGAGGCCCTTCCTGTTCCCGGCGAGGCTGAGGTCTATGCACGGAAACGATGCAGTTGCCAACTCGGCGCTGGGCATGTCACTACCACGGACATCACGGACGTCGCCGAGGTGGAACAGCTTCTGGGCATCAGGCCGGTTCGCGAGGTATAGATCCCTCTTCGCGGCCTCAATGTCATTCGCCCAGTCCACGCGGAATCCGCGCAGCTCAAGGCCGCGTGCCATAAGGCCGATCCCGGCGAAGAACTCGGCTACGCCAACTGGCTGCGGCAGGGATGTAGTCGGCACATCTGAATCTTGCCACGCGCCCGCCGACAATCCCTGGACTGCCCCCGGTGCGCCGTCACCCCGAGCCGGAAACGTCCCTTCACGATGAGCATCGGCCGCAGGTCGCACCGCTTCAGCTGAGACTCTCAAGCGCGGATCCTGCCGCCGGGCATCCATCACTCAACAGTAGAACAAATGTTCGACTTAACCAACTTGGACAACTGTCTATCTCGTGGTCAGCGCAGACTCGCCCGCGGGACGAACGCGGTCGTCGACGCACTGCATGGAGAGGATCACTGGCCAGTGACCGACTGGACGAACGCGGCTCGCCAGCTCGCCGATGATGTGACGTCCGGGGCACCGGAATGGCACAACGCCGTCTGCGCGACGCCGCGGCATCGGTTGGTGCCGAGATGGTGGGAACCGGTTCCCGATAGCTATCCGTTCGCGTGACGTCCCGTCGTACCGGAGAAGGAAGATCCATGGGCGCAGTTCTATGGCGACGCGACGCTAGTGACACGAGTGGGCCTGTCCATGCGGACCACGCCAACCAAGCTGATCGACAGGCTGGTCTCCCTACGTCTTCGTCGACCCTTCCCGGATTGATCGTTCGGGTGTTGCATCTGCTCGACCCGCAGCCGGCGGAACGAGTGCTGGATGTCGGCACTGGATCCGGCTACTCGGCTGCATTGCTGAGTCATCGGCTTGGGGACGATCAGGTAACCAGCGTCGACGTGACGCCTATCTCGTGGAGGCGGCGAGAGAACGCCTGGCCGCATTTGGTCGGACGCCAACGATTGAGGTTGGTGACACGACAGGTCCTCTGCCTGGTGGCGAGTACGACCGGATCCTCGCGACGGTGTCCGTGCGACCGGTCCCCCGCAGCTGGCTGGAATCTCTGCGCCCGGGCGGTCGGATTGTCACCACCATCGCAGGCACTTCGCTGCTCATCAGCGCAGAGATGCAGGACTACGGCATCGCGCGCGGACGAGTCCAGGCGGATCCCGCCAGCTTCATGAGAACCCGGCAGGAAGCTAACTACCCGCCCCTGCTCGATGAGGTCTACACGGGAGCGCGCGATGCGATCGGTGACGACGTCCGAGATCTCGCCGGCCCTCTGCCGAACCTGTGGACCGATTGGCAGTTGCGCTGCCTCTATGAGCTCGACAGCCCGAAGGTAGAGAACCGATCAGCCACGCTTGACGACGGCTCTGAGGTCATCTGGCTTCTCGGCGCAGACGGATCCTGGGCACGGGCCGAAGGCGCCGGCCAAGTTGTCCACCAAAGTGGTCCACGCCGCCTTTGGGATGACCTCGAGCGAGTCCAGCAGACCTGGAGTTCGTCCGGCCGATTCTCACTCGATCACCTGCGCGTGGAACTCAGCCCCGAGCAAAGCACACTAACAAGCCCTAACGGTCGCTGGACATTCACCCTCTGATCGACAAAGGCCGAAGCGAGGGAGCTCAACGCATGATCGGTGAAGCACAGGAACTGCTGGCTGCGGTCGGGCGGTCGCTGGCTCGGTCGGGGTCAGACGGCTGGCGGAAGCTGGAAATTAGAGATCTCCGCGGCGGGCTGCATGACTTCAACCAGCGCGAGTGCGACCAGGGCTGACGTCATCATCGACCAGGACTGCGAGCTCGATGATGACGGTGATGACGCTGCAGCCGACCTTCGTGAAGCGATGTATCAGGAAGGCAAGGGCACCTGGTACAACGGTCGGCTGACGCTCGATAGCTCAGGACAGCTCGATGCTGACTTCGACTATGACAACCCGCCGTTCGACGGGATGCTGATTCGGATCTGTTGATCGAAGACCAGCAGTTGTTCCCTCGCGACGAGGCCAAGTTGCCTGCCTGGCACCCGTCGCGGTCTGGCTAGGTCATCAAACGGCTGGTGTAGCCGGCATCGACTAGACGCTCATAGGCATCGCGTACGTTGTCCGGCACCTCTTGCTCGATCGCAAAGCCGAGAGCTGGGGTACTCGATCACGCGTTGCAGATCGCCGACCAGCATGTCGAGGACGAGTTGTGGGTCGCCGATGCCAGCAACGTAGTCGATGAGTTCGATCGGTTCTGACGCGCAGATGACCTCGACGTCTGGCCACGCCTTCTGACAGGTCGCAAAGGCCCTGCGCTCCATGTATGGCTTGGAGATCAACAGCACTGACCCGACGGACTCCGCACGGCCAGCGAGAAGGTCGTGCGTGAAGGCGATGTTCTGACCGGTATTCGTCGCCCGAGGTTCGACGAGCACCTCAGAAGCCGGTACGCCGAGACCGATGGCGTGTTCGCGGTAGTGGACCGCTTCACCCCGAGGAAACCGAGCCGCGGTCGTTCGGCTATTCGCACCGGTGAAGACAAGAGTCGGGAACAGCACTCGTTGGTAGAGCTGAGCTGCGAAGGTCGCAACACCGAGATCGTGGCTGCCCAGGCCGATACCTACATCGACAGGCCGCAGCTGGTGATGCAGCTGGTGATAGTCCCAGATCAGCTGGGCGTCCTTGATGTGCTCACTCGCTGGGTCCTGCTCGGTTTCAGCCACCTGCAAGGCGTTTACGGGCTGCGTCGATCAGGTCGTCGATCGTTTCGGCGACGAGGGTCGGGTCGTCCTTCTGGACATAATGACCGCCGAGGCGGGCGACCTTGTGGGTGGCGCCGAGGTCGGCGGCAAGGGATTGGTGGTGGCATTGCCACTGCCAGAGCTGAAGACGATCGTCGGGGTCCCCTCGCCTGAAATCTCGGCTGCGAGTTTGTGGCCGCCGACATCGAACTTGGTGGTCGCCATGGGGATGACCCTATGAGATCAGGGGCCTCGGCAGGCGGACACGCAGTACGGCGTACCGGGCATGGACCAGGGTCCTATTCGTGGAAGGTGACTACTTCGCTCAGAGGGGCTCTTGTCGAGGTGAAGTGGGCCGATGGGTGATTGGGATCGGCATACCCGAAGGCGATGCCGCAGATAACTTGCCTGTTGTCTGGCAGGTTGAACCATTCGTGCAGCAGCGGGGAGCGGCTGGCCACTGCGGCCTGGGCGCAGGTGCCGAGTCCCAATGCCTGGGCGGCTAAGAGGAATGAGTCGATATACAGGCCGCAGTCGATCGCGCCGTAGACCCCGAGTTCGGCCTCGGTGGTGATGACCGCTAGATGTGGTGCACCGAAGAACTCATAGTTGCGGAGCATTTCGCGGCCAGATGCCTCACGGTCGCCCCGGGTGACGCCGACTGCCTCGTAGAGCTGCCATCCAACCGCCCTGCGACGCTCGTTGTAGACGCCCGAGTAGCCGGCGGGAAAGTCGAGGTCTGTGCCTGATCCATCGAACGACTCGAGAAATGCCTCGCGCAGTTTGGTGGTTGCTTCGCCCGACGTGATCTCGACCTGCCAGGGCTGCACATTGCACCAGGAGGGTGTGCGTTGAGCGACAGTGAGTAGACGCTGAATGTCGGCGCGCGGTACTTGTTCGGTGGTGAAGCCGCGGCAGCTGCGGCGATAGGTGAGCAGCCGCTCGAGTTCCTCGATCATCGACGCCCCTTGAAGCTACTGATCGGATGGATTATCCGTTCAGCGAACGTAGCACTCAGCGGATAAATAATCCACTGATGCTACTGTCGGGAGCGTGATCAGGTCACTCGCCGATCCGCCGAATCTGCGGGCCGACTCGGCTCGCATTCGTGAGCGTGTGATCGCAGTCGCCCGCCAGGAGCTCGCGGAGGGTGCCGCGACGCTGTCCATGAACGCGCTGGCAGCCCGCGCCGGCGTCGGGGTGGGCACGGTCTACCGGCACTTCCCGACTGTTCAAGTACTGCTCGAGGCGCTGGCGATCGACAGCTTCCGAGTGCTGGTCGAAGAGGTGAGGGTCGCAGCTGAGCGTACGGATGTCACTGTCGCTTTCGAGGACCTGATGCGCCGAGCCCAGCAGTTGCAGCTCGGCGACCCTGCCCTCGCGCTCGTCCTCGCGTCACCGGAGTTCACCTGCGACGACGTACTGAGACTCAGCGCCGACCTGATCGAGTCGATGGTCTTGATGGTCCGGGCTGCCCGCCGCGCCGGCGCGATCCGGGACGGCGTCGACGGGCACGATCTCCGCAGGTTGTTGACCGGTCTGCATCAGGCATCCCGGGGCACGCCGCCTGACACGGCCGAGCGCTACCTGCAGATTCTGCTTCAGGGATTACGGCCATAGCGCCGACGTAGCCCCTTCCCCCGGTTCAGGCCTCGAGTACGGCGAGGTCGCGTACTGCGTAGCGGTGGTGCTCGGCCTCTTCCTTCAGTACCACCTTGAGGCAGCGGCGTACGACGTACTCCTGGTCGGGGTACGGGTCCGCCGGCTTGCGGCCGCAGATCCGATCGAGCTCGGTCTCGGTGAGTCCGTCGACGACGCGCCGCATCGTGGCCATGCGGGCGAGTCGCGGCGCGAGCACCTCGTCGAGCGTCGGGGTGGCTTCGAGGGTGAGTCCGAGCTTTGCCGCATCGTCGGGCGGCATCCCGCCGGCCGGGAAGCCCAACGGGTGGTACGGCGCTTCTTCCTCGAGCACGGCGCTGCCGAGCCAGGCGTCGCTGGCGAACAGCAAGTGCCTTTGAGTCTCGACCAACGACCACTCGCCGTCGACCTGCTCGTGCAGCTTGGCCTCGGGCAACAGCCTGGCGCGGTCGAGCGTCGCGGCCCAGAGCGTCTCGATGGCATCCCAAGCAGCCCGGTAGTCGTCGGCGGACGCGGCGTCACGCGCCAGGGCCCGGATGGGGTGCCGCCGGTCGAGCTCGGCCTCGACGTACGCGGTCACGTCGACGTCGTTCACGACAAGACGCTCGAAGTCGCCACCGAGGGAGACGTCGCTCCCGTAGCAGTCGACGATCTTCAGACCGCTGACCTCGCAATCGCGGATCTCGAGGCCGGCAAGGTCGCACAGGTGGATACGCGCGCCACGGAACTGATCACTCTGAACATACTCAGCAGCCATCGAAGCAGTCTCCTGCACCCATCCCCGCCGACGCCACGTTGGACCCAGGATTTCGGGGCAGACACGCAGTACGGCGTACCGGGGTCTGCGCTCGACTTAGAAGACTGAGTGATCGAACTGAGTGGATTCTACTGTTGGAAATCTCGGCGCGGGCGAGGGAGGTTGGGAGTATGGAATTCACTCAGCTTGGGCGTACGGGGTTGTCGGTTAGTCGGATCGTGTTGGGGACGATGAACTTCGGGCCGCATACGAGCGTGGAGGACTCGCACGCGATCATGAGTGCGGCTCATGAGGCTGGGATCAACTTCTTCGACACCGCGAACGGGTACGGGCGGTCTATCTACCCGGGACGGACGGAGGAGATCGTTGGTGAGTGGTTCGCGAAGGACCCCGCCAACAGGCACAAGACGGTGCTGGCCACCAAGGTCTACGGCGACATGGGCGAAGGCTGGCCGAACGAGGGCAAACTCTCCGCCCTCAACATTCGCCGCGCGCTCGACGCAAGCCTGAAGCGGTTGCAGACGGACTACATCGATCTCTACCAGTTCCACCACGTCGACCGGGCCACTCCTTGGGAGGAGATTTGGCAGGCGATGGAGGTCGCAGTACAGCAGGGGAAGATCCTGTACGCCGGTAGCAGCAACTTCGCGGGCTGGCACATTGCTCAGGCTCAGGCCGAGGCAGCTAAGCGCAACTACACCGGGCTCGTCAGCGAGCAGTCGATCTACAACCTCATCGTGCGGGACGTGGAGCGCGAGGTGTTGCCAGCGGCGCAGGAGTTTGGGCTCGGCGTGATTCCGTGGTCGCCGTTGCAGGGTGGGTTGCTGGGCGGTGTCCTGCGGAAGGACGTCGAGGGCGTGCGCCGGCTCGAAGGGCGCGCCAAGGAAGCTGTCGAGAAGATGCGGCCGCAGATCGAGGAGTACGAGGCGTTTGCCGATGAGCTCGGGCATGCGCCTGGCGATGTCGCTCTCGCGTGGCTGCTGCACCAGCCGGCCGTAACCGGGCCGATCGTTGGGCCGCGCACGATGGAGCAGCTCGAGTCGGCGATTCGTGCGGTCGACCTCAAGCTCGACGACAAGGCACTCGCCAAGCTCGACGAGATCTTCCCGGGGTACAAGACCGCCCCCGAGGATTACGCCTGGTAAGTCACCGCACGTCGGGTGTGGCCCGGTGTAGCCACACCCGACAGCGGTTCGCGAAACGTCCGGGTGACCCAGGTTGGCGATTGAGGCGTCGCCTTGCGAAAGTTGGGCTATGCCGAAGAGTCGCGGTCGCAAGAAGCCGAGCAAGAAGCAGCCTCGGGGGCGGCTCCATGCGGTGCCGGACCAGGCCAGTGTGCTGCGCGAGGTATTCGAGCAGTTCGGCCAGGCGGCCGCTGACGCGGATCCACTCGGCGCGGAAATGCTGGTATCGATGTTTTGCGGTCACGGGTGGAAAGCGGGTGAGCTCGGTGAAGAGGACCTCGAACCGCTGGGAGCCCTGGTCGAGCAGACGCGCAGGAGGCCGGGGACGGCCGCGGCGCTCGCGCTGGCTCGCGCTACCGACCAGACCTGGCAGCCAGAGGTCTCGCCGGACTTTGCAGGGCTGCGGGCCCTCGCACTGGCCCGGCTGCGGGCGCTTCCCGAGCCATCGCCACTCGCGGAGCCGGCCGAGATCAGCGAAGGAGCACGCGAGCAGGTTGTCCGCGAGTTCCTCGCCTCGCCTGAAGCAGCTGACCTTCCATCCGGCGATAGCCTTGAGTATTGCGCCCGGCTGATCGTCGACTATGGCGCCGACTATGACGGCGCGAAAGTACTGCGAGTGAGCCCCGTCAAGATCGAGATCTTCCTGCTGGGCTGGCTTCCGAAGAAGGCAGTCCTGGACCCCGAGGACCGGGCAATGATGCAGCGGATGATGCCGGCGTGGATCAGCTGGGCCGGATCCCGACAGGGTCTGTCGTCTGCTGCACTCGACGAGGTCCTCCAAGTCGCCCGGACGTGCGCCGGACAATTCGACGAAACCTATGACGAGAACGTGCCGGTCGGACGTGCTCTGCTGGCCGGCCTCTCAGAGGTAGAAGGCATTGATGACCTGCAGGACGCGATCGAGCGGCGAATGTTCGCGATGCCGTACTTCGGTACGCATGTTGGTGACGACGACTTCCCGGAACTGGATCCGAACGACCCGGACGAACGCGGCATCTTGATCGAAGGCGAACATCCCGAGTACCACGACGCACTCGCCGACCCCGGCTTCGAGGGTGAGGTCGACGGTGTGAATCCGCGACTGCACCTGGTGATGCACGAGATCGTCGCGAACCAAATGTGGGACAACGACCCGCCCGAGACGTGGCAAGCAGCGCGGAGACTTCGTGACCTCGGCCAGGACAGGCACAACATCCTGCACGCCATCGGATATGTGGCCATGACGCAGCTACACGGAAGCTTGATGGGTGAGAAGGCCTTCGACAGCGAGCGATACGCCGCCGAGCTCGATCAGCTTGGCCGCGACACGATCAATTGACTACGCACGGCCGGGCCAGGTGCGCAGGGCAGCCCTGGCGAAGGTCACGCCTTCCGGTGTGACTTTGTCGGGCCGGCCGTAGGTGCCTCGCTCCTCGATGAAGGCGCCGAGGCGGTGCAGGGCGGTGCTGGTGTCCCAGGCTGCCCGGCTGGCAGCTGAGGGCGTCAATGGCGTTCCATCGCTGAGCGCCCAGCCGATCGCGGTGAGAATCTCCGCGATCGTCCTGTTCCGAGCATCGGTGGATCCTGCGGCAAGCGTGGCCAGGAAGATGAGCCCGGCTTGGGTCTCGCAAGCGTCCCTGGAGGCTGGTGGCATCTGTTCGGCCAGGTGCCACCACAGTGCGAGCGGATCGGTGCGGACGGCACGCCCACGCTTTGTGAGCACGAGTGTTCCGCGGTGCTTGCGCAGGAGACCCATAGCCTGTGCTGACTCTCGGAGGTGGAGTACGGGCATGGTCTGGACCTCACGATTACCCTTGCCGAACCATTCTGCGCCCAGCCCGAGATCGGCCATGGCGGCTTCTACGTGGACGGGCGGTAAGTACCCGGCGCCGGTCAACTTGATGCCGTCATCCCCGACGCGGTCCAGCAACCAGTTGTACGGCGAGACCATCCGGGCCGCGGTGCCGGCGTCGATCTCAACAGGGGCATCCAGGTCCGCGGCTTCGATCAGCTGCTGGAACAGGTCTTGCTGGGTTCTGGAGCGGATCGCGTCAGCGAGTTCGCCTAGCGGTCCGGGAAGATCCGACTGGTCACCGTTGAGACCGGTCAGGCCTTTGTCACTGGGATCGGCCAGGATTCTGTTGATCCGCTCGAGGTCGAACGGGGTAGGCGCCCAATCCGCGGGGTTGACGTCCTCGCCGTACCGGTGGGCGAACTCGGCGACGGCCTCGGCATGCTCCGGATGGCCGGGATCGAGGGCAGCGCTAATCAGCTCGAAGCCGCCTACACCGCCGCAGTCCTCGCTCGGGCTAGGACGGCGGCCGCCGATGCAGACGGCGTTGGGAGCGGAATCGTCCCGCGGCAGCTCGGCTTCGAGTTTGATGACGTGCATCCAGCCGTCGCCGAAGTCGTACAGGTACATGAGTTTGTCGCCCGGCTTGGCGAGGACCTCGTCGAGGCGAACGTCCTCTTCCGGTACGCCGATCTCGCCCTCGTCGGCTTGGAACGGACAAAGGTAGTGCTCGGCCGAGCGGTCGTAGTAGTCCTTGCCCGAGGCGAACTCGTGCAAGTGGCTGTCGGTCCAGCCGAACGCGGTCTGGAGGATGTCGTGGACCTCGTTCAGAAACAGGTCCGAGGCGAGCTCCAGCCGCCGCCACACCGGAGGCTTGGTCTCGGCGAGATCGACGCGGACCCGGTAGGTGGTCACCTTCTTACGGCGAGCTCGCCGTCTCGACGGGGGTGCCGTTCGGGCGAACGGATCCAGCCCTGGCATCACAATCCCTGGCATGGCGCCTAGTACCTGCGGAAGCAGTTTGCCCAACTGGTCGGCGCTCAGGCCGACAAGACTCGTCTGGAACTGCTTCAACAGCTCCTGATCGGCCGAGGACAGCTGAGGATTGTGCTTGCGCGCCATGCGGGCAAGGCTATCTTTCGCCTGCCGTGGTGGGGAGCATGCCTATTAGCGCGTCGGCGGCGAGGCTTGCTGCGGAGCCGGTGGGGATGGCTACTGAGACTTGCCAGGAGTCGGCTGAGTTGGGGGTTAGTGGCACCGTGATGTGGTCGCCTCGTTTGGCGGCTATGCGTTCTGGGACCAGGGCTACGCCTAGGTTGTGGCTGACCAGGGCCAGGAGGGTGTGGACGTCGTTGACCTCGATGGTTACGGGGTGGCTGACGCCTGCTGCAGCGAAGGCGTGGTCGGCGATCGCGCGGGCGCCCCAGCTGGGGTCGAAGTCCACGAAGGACTCCCCCGCTAGGTCCTGGAGAGTGACTGTCGGGGCCGAAGCTAGGCGGTGTTCTGCCGAACAGACCATGACCATGTCTTCTCTGGAGAGGGGGCGCAGGTCAAGACCGTCGATGGGGTGGCCGGCGGTGGCCACGAACGCGACGTCGAGGCGGCCTGAGGCTAGTTCGTCGAGCATGGGAGTGGAGCCGCCTTGGCGGACCTCGATCTCGACGGCTGGGTACGCCGAGCGGAACTTTGCGAGCAGGGCGGGGACGTCTACTACGCCTAGGCATTGTTCGAGGCCCACGGTTAGGTGGCCGCGGAGGAGGCCCTGTACTGCGGCTACCGCGTCCTTGGCTGCCTCGGCGGCGGCTAGGGTTCGGCGGCCTTCGCAGAGGAGGGCCCGGCCGGCTTCGGTCAGCTCGACGCTGCGGGTGTTGCGGACGAAGAGGGAAGCGTGGAGTTCGCGTTCCAAGGCGCGGATCGACGCCGACAGGCCGGATTGCGAGATCGACATCGCCTCGGCGGCGCGGGTGAAGTGCTTCTGCTCGGCGACGGCGACGAAGTGCTCGAGATGCCTCAGCTCCATGACTCAGAAGTATAGGTGATGGAAATCCATTGATTCTTCGGTGGCAGATGTTGGCGGGATGGGTGCGTACCGAAGAACAGGCAGTAGTCGTCCATCAGAGACATGGCGCCGCTCAGTCAGGCGAGGCAGACCGGTTAGTTGACGACTACTGCCTGTCCTTCGGTACACGCGAGGCGAAATGCGGGCTGACCAGGTCTGTTGTCCACAGGTTTGGAAGAGGTCCGCGGCTGAGGTGGGAAGTCCATATTTTCTCTGGCATGGACGATTCGATCGCGGAGAAGCTCCGCGCCTGCTGTGCCCCCGCCCTGTCCGACGATCGAGGTGAGGACGCCGATCAGGCTCACCTCGACCACGCCGAGTATCTCTTCGATGAAAACGAGGATGCTGATGCCTATGCCGAGCTGAACGCCGTGCTGTCCAGTGCAACATTCTTGAGCGAGCCGTGGCTGCGCGCCATCGAGATAGTCGAGGACCACAAGCCGGCACTGGCTCTCGGCATGTATCTGCTGGCGATGGAAACCATCACACCCGAAGGCCTTCGGAGCCCAGTACATGCAGCCGGGTACCTTCACCTGGCGGCAGCCCGCCGCAGGCTGAAATGGGAACTCGACATCCCACTCTCCGACGCCGATCTGCTCATCGGGATCGACTCCGCCGAAGGCATGGCCAAGAGCTGGAGACTGCTCGACCTAGTGGCCGAGAGCCAGGTGGCCGACGAGCAACCTCGTTTCTGGGATCGTGGAGCGCTGGCGGCGCTGACCCAGTCTCGACCACGAGGAACCTTCCCGGAGCAACCCGACGCCTACTACCTCGAAATCGAAGCAGTACTTCGAGCCAGGGGCGGAGGGCGGATCGTCGCGAACAGGATGAGCCTCGCCGACTGGAAGCGGCTCCAAGGACTCACCGACGACGCCAGACACCTCGAGGATCTCCAGACCATCGTCAGCGGGCATGACGGGGGCGCGAGGGTCGAGTGGCCACCCAAGCGCAACGAGCCGTGTTGGTGTGGGTCTGGGGTGAAGTACAAGAAGTGCTGTGGCTGGCCGCCAGGTTGAGGGCTGCGCGGATCCTGGTCCTGTGGTCGGTAGGGTAGGGGTTATGGCTGATGAGTACCGTGTTGAGGTTGAGTTGGATGACGCTGAGCATGGGTTGTCGTTCTTGGAGCGGTTGCGGGCGGTTGATCTTGATCATGCGGCGGAGAAGCGGCTTGGCGGGCAGGTGACGGTGACTCGGGATGGGTCTCGGTTGCTGATCTATGCCAACACCGAGGGCGATGCGCGTGAGGCTGAGAAGACTGTGCGCGAGCTTGTCGCTGATGATCGGCTGAGTGCGGATTTCACGTTGACACGGTGGAGTCATGCCAAGCAGGAGTGGGTCGACCCCAGTACGCCGGTGGATGAGGCGGGTGCGCCTGAGCCGAGCTATGAGGGTGTGGAGACGCCCGATCCGCGGTACGTGGTGATGCAGGCCTACAAGCCGGAGTTCCTCAGGGATCTCGGGCTCTGAATCGAGCTTTCCGAAAGGCAGGCCGACCCCTTGGGGTTCGGCCTGCCTTTTGGTTGTGGGAGCGGGATGAGGCCGATGGCAACGGTTCGGTGACGGGTGTGGGGAAGGGTGAGTGCGGGAACCGGTGTTGGTACTAGCCTCGGCGGGCGGCGGTTGCGTACGGCGGGTCTTCGGCTGATGGCGCTGCCCCTCTGCGAGTCTGAGAAGTGCCGACGGAAAGGGGAATCGTGTCTCGAGGACGTGGTCTCGTTGCTTGTACCGCCCTGCTTGCCATCACGTTGACGGGATGCGCGGATGTGGCGGCCGATTCGGGTTCTTCCGGTACGCCGAGCGCTTCCGCGCCGTCGTCCAGTAGCCCGACGGCGGAACCCAGTACCACGCCTAGCGGCACGCCGAGCACCTCGAGTACGCCCAGCACGTCAAGCACACCGAGTACTTCGGGCACGCCCAGTACTCCGGGTACGCCGGGTACGCCGACCGGCCAGCCCACGTCGGCGCCGACCGCGACTCCGACCGTGAAGCCGACGGTCAGGCCGAAGCCGCGGCCCGTGGCGGCGTACGCGAAGCAGGTGGAGGCCAAGCTCGATGCACTTGGGTATCCCGTGGGAGATGTCGACGGTGACATCACCAAGCGGGCCAAGCAGGCGTTGTGTGCGTGGCGGGAGACGAATGGGATGCCCGTCAGTCGCGGTGGGCTGACTGCTGAGGATGTGCGATCGGTGCTGACGGCAACTAAGCGGCCGGCAGCGAACAAGGCGCCGGGGATCTATGTCAACAAGACCTGCCTGGTGCTCTACCAGATCGTCGGCAAGGAGATTCGCCGGATCGTCTGGGTGTCCACCGGCGGGCCGGGGTACGAGACGCCCAACCGCACCGGTACGGTCTGGCGCAAGTGGGCCGGGGCGCATGAGAGCAGCCTGTATGACGACGCGTACATGTATGACTCGATCTACTTCCTCAAGGACCGGCCGGGGATCGCACTGCACGGCAGCCGGGTCAACTCGTTGATCAAGACCTACCCGGCCAGCCATCGCTGCGTCCGAGTCATGCGCCCACAGATCCACGAGATCTTCGCCGAGACCCCGATCGGTACGAAAGTCCAGGTCTACGGGAAGTACTGAGCCTCGACGAAAGTGCGATCTCCCCGAGGATCTGGCGACACTCCCACTTGATTTCCCGGCAACTGTCCGGGGGTTCCGCTATAACTGGTCGCATGCATGAAGAGCTGCTCGCTGAGGTGGCGTCCGACTGGACTGCCAGTGGTGTGCTGCCCGAGCTGATCGGGTTGCTGCGCGACGTCTGGCGTACCAACCTCGATCGGCACGAACCGGCGCTCGGCGATGATGCCGTGACGCTGGGGATGGGGTCGGCGCGCAACTACGCGAACAGGACCGTCCAGGAGTTTGCTCAACGCAGGGACGTGCTCGCCGATCTGCAGGGCAACTCGCTGCGGGTTGTCCATCTCGGGCGGGTACTACGCGCCTCGAAGTTGCCGGGGAAGACCGTACTTGCGGACCCGTACTCCATCGACTGGGACTCCTCCGCGACCAGGCATCAGGGGCCGGCGGCGAACAGCCAACAGCTCCAGCTGTTCGAAGGGTTCGAGTCGCCGGATGTCGAGTTGGCGGCGAACGCGGCGTCGGGGTCGCCGCGGTATCTGCATCTCGCCTGGGCTGGTGACGCCGAGACGGGCGAAGTTGCCGCGCACCTGGGCTTTCCGCGGGACACCAAGGATGGCGCCGGGCCGTGGTTCGCTGTGCAGTTGGTGCATCGGGATCTGCCCGGTGATCAGCTCCCCATCGTGCCGGCGGTTGGGTACGACGCTGACCGGTTCGACCAACGTCCGGTACCGCCGATCGCCGTCCGTCTCCGTGGTACCGAGCAGCAGGCGGCCGGAAACGATGGCGCCTGAGCCAACCTCGGACCCGAAGAAATCCCGGTCCGAGGACACTGCCGCACGCCTCGACCCGGATCCTGAGGGTCGCCCGTCCGCGGATGTCGCCGTACGCCTCGAGTCAGATCCTGCGGAGCGCCGCACCGCGAAGGTTGCTGTGCGCGTCGAGTCGGGTGCGAAGGAGCGGCGAGCCGTGGGGGTTGCGGTGCGGTTTGATCCGCTTCGGCTTGCGTTGGCTCGGCGGCTCAGGGGGCTTCGGCGTACTGAGTTGGCTGATCTGATTCGGGTTACTCCGGCGGCGGTCAGTCAGTTCGAGCGCGGGCAGACGAGGCCCACTTTGCCGTTGGTAGCGGCGATGGCGTTGGCGCTCGGGGTGCCGGGTGAGTTCTTCACGTTGGGGCGGTCGTTGCAGCCGGGGTCGGCTTCGAGTCCGCATTTCAGGAGTCTGCGGACGACTAGTCAGCTTCAGCGGGATCGGGCGCTTGCGTTCGCCGAGTTGGCGGCCGATGTACTGACTGCTCTTGAGCAGCATGTTGAGTTGCCGCATCTGTTGCTGCCTGATCTGCGGGCGCCGGAGGCTCCTGATCTTGCGGACATCGCGAAGTTGGCGGCCGAGGCCCGCGCGCATTTCGAGCTCAGGGCCGGACCTGTGCCGCACGTCGTCAGGATGCTCGAGGCGGCGGGGGTTCTGGTACTGCGCCTGCCGGAGATCTCGCAATCGGTCGATGCGTTCTCGGCGCATCTGCCTACTCGGCCGGTCGTGCTGCTCAATCCGGCTAAGGCTGATGCTGCCCGCGCGCGGTTTGATTCGGCGCACGAGCTTGCTCATCTGGTGATGCATTTCGATGCCGCGCCGGGGTCGCGGATCGTGGAGAAGGAGGCGGACTCGTTTGCGGCGGAGTTCCTGATGCCGGCGGACGAGATCGTCGAGGAGCTCCCCCGGCGGCTTGATTGGGAGAAGCTGCATCATCTCAAGCAGCGGTGGGGTGTCTCGTTGAAGGCGCTCGTCTATCGGGCGCATCACCTTGGTGTGCTGACGCCCAATGCGTATCGACGGGGCATGCAACAGCTCAACGAGTGGGGGTTTCCGGAGCCAGGGCCGCTGACGGCGATCGAGGCACCGACCTTGCTGCAGCTCACGTTTGAGTTGTTGGAGAAGTCTGGCTTCGGGTCGGACCAGCTGGCTGATGAGCTGCATCTTCCCGAGCCTGTGCTCGTGGAGATTTTGAAGGCCGGCAGCGATCACCGCCCACAGCTCAGGCTCGCCTGATCAGGTGCTCGGCCAAGGGCGGTGATCTGGCTGAGCGGAGTCGACGAAGGCGGCCAGTCCGAGTGCCGCCAGATCGTTGAAGCGGGGGGCGGCGATTTGTAGGCCGATGGGGAGGCCTGTTGTGGAGAAGCCGCAGTTGATGGTGGCGGCGGGATGGGTGGACATGTTGTACGGGACGGTGAAGGCGATGTGTTCGAAGGGCTTCAGGGGGTCGTCGGTCGGGTAGGCGAGATCGGCGGCGAAGGCTGTGATCGGGGCGACCGGGGACAGGATGAAGTCGTAGTCGGCGAAGGCCTTGTCGACAGCCACGGCCATGGCGTGCATCTGTGTGTGACCGTGGAAGACGTCGAAGGCGGTCAGGTCGGTGGCGGTCGAGACCCAGCGGCGAATTTCTGGGAGTACCTTGGCGCGGCGGTCTTCGGGGAGAGCGTTGATGTCATACGCCGACCGGACGCGCCAGAAGTGGTCGAGGCCATCGAGCATTTCGCGGGTGATGATCGGCGGGATCGGTTCGACGATGGCACCGGCCTTCTCCAGCAGGGCTGCGGCGACGGAGACTGCTGCAGCTACCTCGGGGTCTACCGGGAGGCCTAGGCCCGCGTCGAGTAGTAGAGCGATGCGGACGCCACGCGGGTCTAGGGCTGAGCTGTGGTCGCCGGCAGTGTGTGGCAGGTCTGGGGCTGGGTTGTAGCTGTCGGCGAGGTGTGGCAGGGAGGTGTAATCGCGGCGGTCGGGGCCGGACATGACGGTCAGCGCTAGCGCGGCATCGGCGGCAGTACGGGCTAGGGGGCCGATTGCTCTGCCCGGGTAGGGGTTGCCGACTGCTACTCGGCCGTGGGTTGGTTTGAGCCCTACTACTCCGCACCAGCCGGCAGGGAGGCGGATGGAGCCGCCGATGTCGGTACCCAGGTGGATGGGGCCGTAGCCGGCGGCGGCTGCTGCGCCAGCGCCTGCACTGGAGCCTCCCGGAGTACGGGTGAGGTCCCACGGGTTGCGGGAGAGGTGGTGGAAGGTGGAGACGCCGGAGGAGAGCATGCCGTACTCCGGCATGGTGGTCTTGCTGAAGATGAGCGCACCGGCTGCTCTGAGGCGGGCTGCTGCGGGTGCGTCTTCGGTGGCCGGGGTCAGGTCGGTTGCTGCTGTTCCTTGCGGTACTGGGGTGCCGCGGGTGGCGATGTTTTCCTTGATGGTGATCGGTACGCCGTCCAGTGGGCCGACTGGGTCGCCTGTACGCCATCTGTACTCCGAATCGCGGGCTGCGGCGCGGGCCGAGGTGGGGTCCGGCGCGTAGAGGGCGCAGAGCTTTGGCTCGAGGGAGTCGACTCGGGCGAGCACGTCCTCTAGTACCTCGACGGGCGACAGAGAGCCTTCCTGGTAACGGGAAATGAGTTCGACGGCAGATAGGTCGGCCAGGCTCTCAGTCATCTTGGGCTCCAGGCGAGTCAGTTCGGAGGGGTGAAGCGGCCGTCGACAGCGGTCCAGCCGCCGTCGACGTGGAGGACGCTGCCGGTGACGAAGGAGGAGGCGTCGGAGGCGAGGTAGACGACTGCGCCAGCGAGTTCGTTCGGGGTGGCCCAGCGGCCCAGGGCGCTCTTCTGGGCGTAGGCGTCGTACCAGGCTGGGTCGGCCTTGATTTGGGCGGTGAGGGGGGTTTCGACCACGCCGGGGGCGATGGCGTTGACGCGTACACCGTTGGGGCCGAGTTCGGCGGCGGCCGTCCTCAAGAGCTGGACGAGGCCGGCTTTGGTTGCCGCGTACACCGATTGGCCGGGCTCGACGGTGGTTGCGCGGATCGAGCTGAAGCCCATGATGCTGCCGCGGCCGCGGGTTGCCATGGGTCCGCCAAAGGCGCGGATGAGGTCGAACGACGCGCGGAGGTTGAGTGCCACGACGCGGTCGAACTCTTCGCCGGTGTAGTCGAGGATGCGTTTGCGGACGTTGGTCGCGGCGGTGAATACGAGTACGTCGACGTCGCCGAGGTCTTGGGCCGATTGGATGACTGCTGCTTCGTCGAGGACGTCCAGCTGGTACGGCGTTAGGTCGTTGCCGAGCGCAACGGTCTGCTCGGCGGAGGTTAGGTCGCGGTCGGCGGCGGTGACGCGGGCACCGTGGGCGGCCAGGGCCAGGGCGGACTCGCGGCCGATCCCGCTGCCTGCACCAACGACGACCGCGTGCTTGCCGTCCAGCCGGAACAGGTTCGCATAGTCGGTCATCGTGGATCCTTCCTCGAGGTGTCGGTCAAGGCTTCGGGCGGATGATTGCCATTCGGGTGGTGGTCAGTTCCTCGATGGCGAAGCGGGGGCCTTCGCGGCCGGTACCGGAGTCCTTCACGCCGCCGTACGGCATCACGTCGGAGCGGAAGCCGGGGACCTCGTTGACGACCACTCCCCCGACGTCGAGTTGGTCGATCGCGGCGAACGCGGTCTCGAGCGAGCTGGTGAAAACGCTCGCGTGCAGGCCGTAGCGCGAGGCGTTGACGGTCTCGAAGGCGGTGGCGATGTCGGGTACCGAGCGGATCGCGATCACCGGGCCGAAGATCTCCTCGTCCCAGACCAGCTGGCCGGGCGGAAGGTCGAGGAGGACGGTCGGCCGGATGACCCCGTCGCCCGTGAACGCGGGAGCCGGGACGCGGACGGTGGCGGTGTCGCTGCCGGGCGCGGAGGCCGGCGCGGGACCTCCGACCGAGGCGGGCGCAGGCGGTGCCGATGCAGGGGCCGAAGAGTTGGGTTTGGGGTGGGCGAGGGTGGCGCCGGCGGTGACTGCCTCGGCTATCCAGGTGCGAACTCGGGTGGTGGAGCGGACGTCGATCAGGGCCGAGACTCGGGTGGCTGGGTCGCGGGGGTCGCCGACGACTACCTGGTCCAGGCGGGGAGCTAGTTCGGCTAGGAAGGCTGCTCGGACCGACTCGACGACGATTACTCGTTGGACGCTGATGCAGGCTTGCCCGGAGGCGTAATAGCCACCCCGTACTACGGCGTCCGCGGCCGCGGCCAGGTCTGCGTCTTCCGCTACCACCAGAGCGGAGTTGGAGCCGAGTTCGAGTAGCACCTTGATTGGGGCGGCGTCTCGGGCGATCTGGTGGCCGACTGCGGCCGAGCCGGTGAAAGAGACGGCGCCGATTCGACGGTCGGTGGTGAGGGTGGCGCCTACGTCTGCGCCGCCGGTCACCAACTGCACGGCGGTAGCGGGCGCGTCGGCGGCGACCAAGGCTTCTCGTACGAGGTGGACCAGCCAGAGCGTCGCCAATGGGGTCTGCGGTGCGGGCTTGACGATGATGGGGCAGCCGGCGGCCAGGGCGGGGGCGAGCTTGTGGGCGGCGAGTAGGAGTGGATAGTTGAAGCCGGTGATGCCGACCACCACGCCGATCGGTTTGCGGACCCAGAAGCCCTGCAATCCTTCGCCGCTCGGCAGGAGGTCGAGTGGCACGGTTTCACCGTGGAGGCGGGCTACTTCTTCGGCTGAGGTTTCCAGAGTCAGGAGGGTGCGCTCTACCTCCACTCTGCAGTCGACCAAGGGCTTGCCGGTTTCCAGGACCAGGAGGTCTACGAAGGCATCGCGTTGTTCGGCGACGGCGGAGAGCGCTCCCTGCAAGGCTTTGCGGCGGATGTGGGAGGGCAGGCGGCCAACCTCGGCTCGGACGGAGAGCGCGTTCTCGAGTGCTTGGCGCGCGAGATCGACGGTGCCGATCGGCACCTGGGCCACCACGCTTCCGTCGTACGGGAAATGTACTGGAGCAGTGGTCAAGGTGGGCAGCCAGTCGGAGCCGATCGGTAGACCTTCGGGGAAGTTCATTCGGCGGCTCCTCTCAGGAGGTCTGTGGTGGTGGCGCCGGCCAAAGCTCGCGGGAGGGTGGGGATGGCGGAGACCAGGCGGCGGGTGTACGGGTGGGTGGGGGTTGCGTAGACCTGGCCGGTGGGGCCGGTTTCGACGATCTCGCCGGCGTGCATGACGGCTACTCGGTCGCAAACGTGCTTGATGACGGAGAGGTCGTGGGAGACGAAGACGAGGGTGAGGTTGAGTTCGTCGACCAGGTCAGAGATGAGGTTGAGGACCTGGGCCCGGACGGAGACGTCGAGAGCGCTTACCGGTTCGTCGGCGATGAGGATGCGTGGGCGCGGGGCCAGGGCTCGGGCGATGGAGATGCGTTGGCGTTGGCCGCCGGAGAATTGGTGGGGATAGCGGTCGCCTGCGTCGGCGGAGAGGCCGACTGCGTCCAGGAGTTCGCGAACGCGCTCTCCGGAGGCTGGATGGCCTTGTACTACGAGGGGTTCGGCGATGATGTCGCGGACTCGCATGCGCGGGTCGAGGGAGCTCATCGGATCCTGGAAGACGAGCTGGAGGTTCTCGCGGAGGAACTTCAGGCGGCGTTCCGGGAGGCGGGTGATGTCGGTGCCTTCGACAACTACCTGGCCGGAGGTGGCGCGGTCCAGGGCGGCGATGATCCGGAGCAGGGTGGACTTGCCGCAGCCGGACTCACCTACGATTCCGAATCGCTCCCCCGCCTGTACTTCGAGGCTGACGCCGCGCAGTGCGTGGACGGTGGGTGCTGCTTTGAGCAGAGAGGTGCGCGGGCGGGGGTAGTCGCGCCGGACGTCGACTACGCGGATCGCGGGCTCGCCGGAGCTGGGCTCGGGACGGGGGGCGCCTACGACGCGGTCCTTGGCGCCTGCGGAAGCCGCGTGGTCCTGCGGTCGCTCGGCAGAGTCGTCCGGCAGCGGGTCGGTGGGGTGCGGGGGGTTAGGCATGGGTGGGCTCCAGGGCTGGAGCTGGGTGGTGGCAGGCGAAGCCGTGGGACGGGGTGCCCTCCCACAGTGGGACCTCGGCGCACGTGTCCGTGGCATAGGTACAGCGGGTTCGGAAGACGCAACCCGATGGGAAGTGGCCCGCGGCGGGGACATTGCCGGGGATGGTGGGGAGGCGGGCGTCGGCTGAGTCCAGGTCGGAGGCGGCTAGTAGGCCTTGGGTGTAGCGGTGGCGGGGGTTCGTGAAGACCTCACCCACCGGGCCTGACTCCACTACTCGGCCGCCGTACATGACCAGGACTCGTTGGCAGACGGTGGCGACAACCGCTAGATCGTGGGTGATGAACAACAACGCAGACTCACGAGCGGCGACGCCCTTCATGATCAGGTCGAGGATCATCGCCTGCACTGTGACGTCCAGTGCGGTGGTCGGCTCGTCGCAGATGAGCAAGGCGGGGTCGTTGGCCAGGGCAAGCGCTACGACCACTCGTTGCCGTTGGCCACCGGAGAGTTGGTGCGGGTAGGTCCTCGCGGCTTCGGCCAACCCGACTCGCGCCAGGAGTTCGCGAGCGGCAACGCGGGCGGCTCGGCGGCCGGGGACCGTTCGGTGGATGAGCATTGCCTCGGCGACCTGGTCGCCGACTCGCATCGTCGGGTTGAGCGCGGTCATCGGCTCTTGGAAGACCATCGCCAGTTGGAGTCCCCGTACGCGTGACATCCGGCGCTCGTCGGCGCCGAGTAGCTCGTGCGAGACGCCGGCCAACCGCACAGAGCCGGCAGCGTGGACGTCCTCCGGCAACAGGCCGATGATGCTCAACGCGGTCAGCGACTTGCCGGACCCGGACTCCCCGATCAGCCCGACCCGCTCCCCCGGCCCGACGGTCAGGTCCACGTCCTGCACGAGCGTCTTGTCCCGCACGGTGACGGTCAGCCCCTGCACCCGAAGTACGTCGCTCATCGCCGGTCCTCCAGCTTCGGATCGAACCGGTCGCGTAGGCCATCGCCCAGCAGATTGAAGCCCAGTACTGCGATCGCGATCGCTACGCCGGGGAAGACCGCCAATCGCGGTGCACTGAAGAGGAACTCCTGGCTCTCCTGCAGCATCCGTCCCCACGAAGGTGTCGGCGGTGGCGTCCCATAGCCGAGGAACGACAGCGCAGCCTCGGCCAGTACTGCGATCGCGAACGACACCGAAGCCTGGACGGTGACCAGACTCGTCACGTTCGGCAACACGTGTCGCAGAGCAATCGGAAACGGCCGCCGACCAGCAGCTCGAGCCGCCAGTACGTACTCCGTCCGCATCACCTGCAACGCTCCACTGCGGATGACCCGGGCGAACGACGGCACGGTAGCGATGCCGATGGCAACCATTGCTGTCAACGTGCTTGCGCCGAACACCGCTCCGAACATGATTGCCAACAGCAACGCCGGGAACGCCAGCAACAGGTCGTTGGCGCGCATGACGACCTCGCTCGCCCAGCGCCGGGTCATCGCCGCGAGGATCCCGACCGGTACGCCGATGACCGCCGCGACCCCGACCGCCACCAACCCGACGAACAGCGTCGTCCGGGAGCCGACCATGAGCTGGCTCAACACGTCCCGCCCAAATTTGTCCGTCCCGAACCAGTGCGCCCATGACGGCGACGCCAGCCTGACAGCCGGGTCGACCAGCGTGGCGTCGTACGGGGTCCAGACGAACGACAGTAGGGCGGTCAGCACGATCAAACCGACGATCGCCAGGCCGACGACGAGACTCGGGTTCCAGCGCCTCATCGCGTCACCCGCAACCGGGGGTCCAAGGCGACGTACAGGAGATCGACGAGGAAGTTGACGACCAGTACTGCGACGACGAGGACCATCACCACGTCCTGGACGAGCAGCAGATCGCGGTTGGAGACGCCGTCGAGGAGCAGGCTGCCGAGGCCGGGGATGACGAAGACGCGCTCGACCACGACCGCCCCGATCAGCAAGGTCGCCAACTGCAACCCGAGTACGGTCACCACCGGCACCGCCGCATTGCGCAGACCGTGTCGCCACAAAGCGGGAAACGGCCGCAATCCTTTGGCCCGCGCTGTCCGAAGGTAGTCCTCGCGCAGCACCTCGAGCACGGCGCTACGCACGTAGCGAGTCAGCACGGCTCCCTGGACGATCCCGAGAGACAGCGCCGGCAGGATCAGCTGTTTCAAGAACATCCCGGGATCCTCAGCTGGGGGCGTCCAGCCGTTGGCCGGGAGCCAGCCGAGCTTCACCGCGAACAGCATGATCAGCAAGATCCCCGCGAGAAACGCCGGGATCGCGACTCCGAGTTGTGAGAGAGCGGAGAGAGCAAGACCCGAGAGCCGGCGATGCCGCGCGGCCATCACCGTTCCGGCGGGAGCGGCCAGTACCAGCGCGACGACCATGCCGACCACCACCAGCCACAGCGTCACCTGGAACCGGTCGGCGACTTGCGGGCCGATGGCAACCTTCGACACGTACGACGTACCGAAGTCGCCGTGCAGCAACCCGCCCAGCCAGTCGACGTACTGCGTGGTCAGTGGCCGGTCGAGTCCGAATTGCTGGCGCAGTTGCGCGACGGCGTCGTCGGACGCGTTCACGCCCAGCGCGACCCGGGCCGGGTCGCCCGGGAGTACTGCCATGAAGCCGAAGACGAGCACCGAGGCGACCGCGAGGCTGATCACCAGCACCGCGGTGCGCTCGGCCAGGCGAAGGATCATCAGGGCAGAACCATCAGGATCGGGCGAGGCGGGACAGGTCGAAGGATTCGGTGATCGCGTTGGTGGGCAGGCCGGTCAGGTTCTTGTCGGCGATGACGAGGTTCGGCAGCAGGAACAGCCAGTCGGCCGCGGCCTGCTCCGAGAGTCGCCGCGCGGCCTTCTTCATGTTGTCGACCTGGGCCGCCTCGTCACCGGAGTCCGCCGCGGCCAGCAGGCCGACCAGGGTCGGGTCGTCGTACCGGGTGTAGTACTTCGCGTTGAAGACGGCGCCCAGGTCGCGCGGCTCGACGTGCGCGATGATCGACATGTCGTAGTCGGCGTTCTTGAAGACCGTGGTCAGCCAGGCCGCCGGGAACTCGAGCTGGTCGATCGTGACCTTCAGTCCGACCTGCTCCAGCTGGCTCTTCACCACCTGGCCGCAAGACGTTGCATAGGGCAACGTCGGGAGCCGGAGCCGGAGCGTCGTACCGGCCACTGCCTTCAGGGCGGCGGTCGCCTTCGCCTTGTCGTACGGTGCGACGCCGGTCAGGTCCTCGTACCACGGGTCGGTCGGCGGGACCATGCTGCCGATCAGTTTGCCGCGGCCCGCGAAGCAGGTGTCGAGCAGCGCCTTGTGGTCGATCGCCTGGCGGATCGCCTGCCGGACCGCGAGATCCTTGAAGACCGGGCGTGAATTGTTGAACGAAAGGACAACCTCGCCGTTGGTCGTCCCTTCGATCACCTGGTACTTGCTGTTGCTGGTGAACTGGGTCAGAGCCTCCGGCGCCTGGACCGTGCCGACGACGTTGATCGTGCCGGTGAGCAGCGCGTTGTTGAGCGCCGTCGGGTCCTTGAAGTACTTGAGCGTGACCTGGTTGAAGAACGGCTTCGTCCCCCAGTAGGCGTCGTTGCGCTGCAGCACGATCGAGTCGCCGCGCTTCCAGCTGCCGAACTTGTACGGTCCGGTGCCGACCGGATCGGTGGCGAGCTTGTCGACGCCGCTCTGGGAGAACATCGCGCCGACGCGGGTCGTCATCCGGAAGAGCCAGCCGTTGCTCGGATTGCTCAGCGTCACCTGCAACTGGGTCGGCGAGACCGCCTTGGCGTCGGCGACGACATCCATCGCGGCCTTGAGCGAGGTCGTCCACGCTGTCTTCACGCGGTTGATGCTGAACGCGGCATCGGCTGCGGTGAAGCCGGCGCCGTTGGTGAACTTGGCGTTGTCCACCAGCTCGAAGGTGTAGGTCTTGCGATCCGGGGAGACGGTCCACGACTTGGCCAGGTCCGGCACGATCTTGCCGGCCTCGTCCTGCTTGACGAGCCCGTTGTAGACGTTGCCGAGCAGCACCTGCGGAATCGCCGCACCGTCCGTGGTGGTGAAGTCGAGGCTGGCCGGCTCGGCGACCAGGCCGACGACGAGCGACTGGTCGCCACCAGGCGATGAGCCGGACGAAGTACCGGAGCCCGCGGAGCAGGCGGCGGCCGTGACGGCCAGCAGGGCGGCGCCGAGCAGCGCGACCACGCGGGGGGAATACGACTTCACGCGAACTCCTCTGACCATCATGCGCGCATTTTGCCTGCCCGCCGGCGTACGGACTGCGGCGGATCGCCGGTGAACTCGCGATGCCAGCGCAGCCGTAACTGGTCGGACCAGTGGACTAGGTACCAATAGGCCACTAGGTTTATCGCTGCCGGGCGGACTGTCAAGGCAAAAGAGGTGCGGGAAGGTGTGGGATGGCAAAACAGGCGCAGGATCAGCCGCCGCGGTTCCAGCCGGTGCAGACGGTTCGCGCGTACCAGCGGATCGTCGAGCAGATCGAGGACGCGCTCGTCCGCGGCGACCTCTCCCCCGGTCAGCGGCTGCCCAGCGAGCGTGAACTGGTGACCCAGTTCGCCGTCAGCCGGTCGACCGTGCGGGAGGCACTCAGGGTCCTCGAGAGCAACGGCATCGTCCGCTCCCGGCCGGGCGATCCGAACGGCCCGGAGATCCTGCCGTTCTCCCAGGGCCCGCTGCGCAAGCAGATGACACGGCTCGCCCGGGTCGACGAGTTGACGCTGAGCGAGCTGATCGCCTTCCGGATGATCATGGACGGCGCGGCGATCCAGCTCGCCTCGCGCCTGCGCACCGACGAGCAGCTCGCCGAGATGGACGAAACGCTCGTCGCAATGCGCGCGGCGATCGACGTCGATTTCACCGCCTTCAGCGAAGCCGACGTCGCGTTCCACGAGGCAGTCGCGCGAGTCAGCCGCAACTCCCTGCTGCAGACCTGCAACGAGGTCGTGCGCGGCGTAGTACTGAGTCTGATCTCGGACAAGATCGCCCACGCGACGAACAGCCGCGCCCTGATGCTCGAATCCCTCCAGCACCACGCCGAGGTGGTCGAGGCGATCCGCACGGGCAACGGCCACGCCGCCGCCCGCCTAGCCCGCCAAAACCTCTACGACTACTACGCCACCTACGTCCCCGCCCCAGAGCGAGACCCCCTCCGGGCTCTGATCGACGACTGACCGACGGCCCACTAGCGGCTTGTCGTACCGCTGGCGCGCTACTTCCCGCTAGCGGTAACAGAACCTGCCATCGGCGTACGCCGGTCCGCCGCGCGCCGGGTCGCCGACCGGATGCGCCGGGCAAACCCATCAGGGCGGGCGAGGTCGGCCCAGGTGGCGCGGACTACCTCGTAGCCGAGATCGCGGAGGGCATCCTCGCGTTGCTTCTCCCGTACGAGCGGCAGGGCACTCGTGCCCGCGTACTTGAGGGCGCCGTCGAACTCGACGATCACCCCACTGTCCGCAAGCAAGAAGTCGACTCGCCCTACCAACCCACCCAGCTCATCCCGGATCTCGGCCTGCGGAAGCGGAGCGGGCAGACCGAGATCTGCCATCAGCACCCTCAAGCGGGACTCGCCGACGGACTCGGAGCGGCCGTCGCCGAACAGCACCGCTCGGGTCGCCGGGCCGATGCCGGTGCGATTCCTGAACAGCTCAAGCGCATCGACGAGCCCCGCCGGTGTCGCCAGCCCTCTTCGGAGGGCTTCGTCGACCACTGATACTGCGACCGGGTAGGTGGTCAGGAGGATCGCCTCCACCACTGCGCGCGGGGCCGGGGTCAACCGCACGCCACCCAACACGACCGACTCCAGTACAGGAGGGCGAGGCGCGTGCTGGCATACCGCAGTACCGGATCTGCCGAGGCCGGACAGCCTGGTCAGGTGAACGCGGCCCAGGTCGAGGTCGGTCACCTCGATCCCATGCAGTAGCGCGGCGGACTGATGGCTGACCACCGCGCGACCGCCGAGGCGGTGATAGAACGCCTTTGCCGCACGGAGATGCAACCACCTCGCCTGGTCCCACTCGGGGCGGGATTGGTGGTCCTCGCGCAACTCGGCATACGCGCCGCGGCACAATCGGACCCATCGCCCGGCGCGAACGCGGGCCCGGAGGTCGTTGTCGTCGTAGCCGGCCGCGTGGGCGTCCGCGCGCTCGAACCAGCCGCCTCGCTCAGCGGCCGTCGTCGCCAGATTTCTGTTCATACCGGAGAACATGCCGTCGTCACCTGGCCCGCAGGCGCGGCGGTTGAAACCTGTGGACGAACGCTGTTTGTTGTACCGCTGGCTTGCTAGATCACGCCAGCGGTACAACAAGGCGCTAGTCGGCGTGTTCCAGGACTCGGATTCGGGGGATGTTGAGTTCCCGGCGGGCGTTGTGGGCCCAGTCGGAGCACAGGAAGCGGGCTACTGTTTCGGGCCAGGCGACAACTACCACCTCCTGGCTCTTGGTGCTGGTGACCATGGTTCTCAGGGCCAGCAGGATCTCGCCGTGGGTGATGGAGACGTTGACCCGGCAGTCGTTGCGGCCGCGGAGTCTTCGTGAGCTGTGCTCGATCACCGAGGCCAGGTCGAACTGCGGATCGGCCAGGGCCGTCGCAGTCGTCGTCCTGCCCGGACTGAGCCCGGGGGGCAAGCCGGCGACCGCTGCGAAGCTGGAACCCAGCAACGCCATCGGTCCGCCGAGACCCTCGGTGGGGTGACTGGAGACCAGCAGGTGGTAGTCCACCGTCTCCTCGTGCCTTGCATGCAGGGCGGCGACCCTTCGCGCGTCGCCCTCGCTCATCTCCCGTTCGATGAGCACCACCACGTCGTACGTCATTCGTGGCTCCCTTCGCCGACACTTCCTTTGTAACCCCGTACACCAGGATCCGCAGGCATGATCGCCGAACTCGCGGCACAAAAGTCATCGAACTCTCACAAAGCTCATTGCATGAGCTCAGGAACGTCCTCCGCCCGGATCCGCCCGCGATCCTGCCCGGCCGCCCTCGCCCGTACTACGCCCTCCGGGTCGACCGGCCGCCGCTGATGCCAGTCGGTCACCGCCTGATAGGCAGCCGCGACGGCCAGCAACCGATCCTCGCCGAAGGGTTTGCCACCCAGAATCGTCCCGATCGGGATTCCTGCCGCGCTGAACCCGATCGGCAGGGCCAGCTCCGGAAGCCCGATCGCGTCGAACGGGGTGGGACTGATCTGCACCACGACGTCACACTGCTCGAACAAGTCGTCCAGCACCCGTCGCAGCAACAGCACCTTCGCGCGCTGGCCGGTCAGGTACTCGTCGGCGCCGAGCAGCGCGCCCTGCAGCCAGCCCGTCACCGAGACGCCGAAGCCGCGAAGGTCGGCGCGCAACATCGGCATGAATGGCTCGCTGCGCTCGGGCAGCCGCACGTTGTTGAAGGCGGCATTGGTCAGGACGTCCCACTCGTCGGGCAGCGTCACGTCGACGACGCGGAGGTCCTGCACGCCGGCCAGCGTGTCCAGGGCCGCTCGACGGGCAGCCGCCACCTCAGTTGTCCCGCTCGTGAAGCCGGGGATCACGCCGACCCTGGTCTTCCAACGGACGCGGACTTTGCGACCTCGTAGTACCGGGGTTGCGGCGGTGATCAGGTCGGGGACGGGTGGCAGGCCTTGCGTGCGGGGGTCGTTCGGGTCTTCGCCGGCCATCGCGGTCAGCATGATCGCGGCGTCTTTGGCGTCCCGGGCGAGCGGGCCGGGGTGGTCGCGGGTGTAGCTGAGCGGCACGATGCCGTACAGGGAGACGCGGCCCATCGTGGGTTTCAGGCCGGTCAGGTTCTGCGCGTTCGACGGCGCGGTGATCGAGCCACCGGTTTGCGTGCCGACGCTTGAGGTCGCCATCCGCGACGCGACGGCGGTTGCTGATCCGGAGGAGGAGCCGCCCGGGTCGGTACTCGGATCCGCGGGCGTCCAAGCGTTGACCGTGGTGATCCGGCCGTCCGGTGTGGTCGCGCGGGTCGTGGCCAGCGGGCCCATCTGGGTCTTGCCGAGGACGATGCCGCCGGCCGCCGTCAGTCGGCGTACCGCGGTCGCGTCGAAGGGCGGGACGAACTTCTCGAACAGGAAGGAGTTCGCCGTCGTCGGGATGCCGCGCGTGTAGTAGTTGTCCTTGATCGCGAGCGGGATGCCGTGCAGTGCGCCGCCACGCGACCGGCCGAGCGATTTCGCGCGGGCGAGCGCTTCGTCGGCGAGGACCAGGTTGAACGCCTGGTAGATGCCGTCGAACTTGCTGATGCGGGCGAGGTAGGCCTCCAGCAGCGCCTCGGGCTTCAGCCGTCCGTTGCGGATGAGCGTTGCGGCTTCGGCGATCGTCAGTTCGGTGACGTCGAGTTGGGCTTCCGGCCGTACGGGGGCGGTGAGGTTGTCGAGCGTCGGGGCGGTGGCTGGGCCTGCGTACGCGACCGACGGCAGGGCGACGGTGCCGACGGTCGCGACCGCTGCCAGTGCGCTGGCTCGGTGGAGGAAGGACCGCCGGTCGACGCGGGTGTCCATGGGGCCGTCTGCGGGGGCGTCCGCGCGGCTTGCCGGGCTCGTCATCGTGCCTGCCGCTTGACGTCGATGGACGGGTAGAGCGACGGCGGCGAGAGTTGTTGCGCCAGAGCAGCGCGGTCCTCGTCGCCTTCTACCCCCGGTACTGCGAACTGGTAGGCGCCGAGCGGGACGACCGTCGTCCGGACGAAACTGCGCAGGCCGGCCAGCGCGGTGTCGCGGCCGGGGCTGCCCGTCTCCGGATCCGGTTGGGTGCCGGGTGGGAGCTGGTCGAGATCGATACCGATCGAGGCGAGACGCGCGCGGATCATCACGTCCAGCTCGGCGTCCGTGGGTTGGCTCAACGTCACCGGAGTACTCCTCAGGTCTGCGGCGGAATCTGCAGACTTTTTATGTCACGACATGTACGCCGCCACATTTCGCTGAGGTCGCAGGGATGTTAAGCCTCCCCGCCTCCTCACGACGGCGCTCCCGACCGCAGCACTTGCGCGCGCCGGCCGGAAACCGGCCGGAGGGGTGCGCCCTTCCACCCCAGCGCCTATCGGGGGTTAACCCCTCAGACGGTGGGTTGCCCGGCCAGATTCCGAGGGGGCAACCCACCCTCTGGGGGGTTAACCCCCGAGACGTTTGCGAGGCGGCGGTGCGGAGGGGGCAGCGGCGGGTACTCGCTCCGTTGGAGGGGTGCGCCCGAACCTGAGCGGGTCTGACCCACACTTCGTCGTGCCCGGCGCCGGCGCGTTCTGGAGTGCGTCCGAATCTTGGCGGTGTCTTGGTCACTGCCGGAGCAGCGTCAGGCACTGGCAGCTTTGGTTGCCAGGGCGGTGAACTCCTCGACGCCGAAGGCAGTGCCGCCCATGCCCCAGCCGCCTTCGGCCGCCTCGGTGAGGATGACCCAGGTGCGGGTTGCGGGGTCGGTGACGAATTTGGCGACGATCTCGGTCGCCTCGCGGACGATCTGCTTCTGGCCGTCGCGGTTCAGCGAGCCGGGGGGCGTGATGATCTGCACCCGGACGACGCGGGCGGACGCGGAACTCGCGACGGAGACCGCTGCGCTCGGGAGTCGGTGGATGAAGGCGGCTGTGTTGTCCAGGTGGAAGGCGCCCGGCTTTGCGACGCCTTCGGCGCGGAGTACGGCGTGGGTCAGTTCGTCGCCGAGGGGACTGTCCGCGTCGGCGGAGAGCAGGTCGGCGGGGGCGTAGACGTCGATCATGGGCATGGCGGGCTCCTTCGGAGGATTATGACGATCGTCATAGCGGACGGTAGATTATGATGGCCGTCATAGTCAAGGAACGAGGTGGCATGGCGAACGAGGTCCGGACCCGGATGATCGAGGGCGCGATCGTGCTGCTCGCTCAGCGCGGGCTGCAGGGTGCGTCCTTCTCGGAGGTGCTTGAGCTGACCGGCGCGCCGCGCGGGTCGGTTTATCACCACTTCCCCGGCGGCAAGGATCAGTTGGTCGCCGAGGCGCTGGACCTGGCGACGACGCGGGCGCTCGAGCTGCTGCAGACGAAGGCGGGGGCGTCGGCTGTGGAGGTGGCCGAGTTGTTCATCGGTGGGTGGCGGGCGTTGCTGGTGAGGTCGGAGCTTCGGGCGGGGTGTTCGCTGCTGGCCGTGACTGTCGCGACCGACTCGCCTGAGCTGCGCGAACATGCCGCAAATGCCTTCCGCCGTTGGCGTTCCGGGCTCGCCGACCTGCTGGTGCAAGGCGGGTTGAGTGCCGAGGACGGCGCGAAGTACGCAGCCGCGCTACTCGCCGCCTCCGAAGGAGCAGTCGTCATGGCCCGCGCCGAACAAGACCTGGCACCGTTCGAGCTGGTCGCCTCAGCCCTGATCGAGCAGATCCGCCAAGCCAGCTAGACCGACCGGTACGCCGCGTGGCGCCATCCGCGGGTCGGGGGCCTGAGTCAGTGGGTGGGGAGGGGGGCTCGGGTGTCTGGGGTGAGGGTTGATAGGAGGTGGGGGGCGTCTACGAGGTTCAGGTTGGATGGGTCTAGTAGGTGGGGGTGGAGGGCGTAGACCTCGGCGCCTGATTTGGGGTCTATGTCGCCGTTGATGACTGCGACGAAGTCGGCGCGGTTGGCGGCGTCGAGGTCCCAGTCGCGGTCTGGCTCCAGGCGGGCCGTCAGTCGGCGGGCGAAATCGGCTATATCTTCGGTCTCGCCGCGTAGGTAGCCGACGATCGAATCGTCGGCACAGCGGACGACCACCTCGTTGGTACGAGCGGCCGCGTGCCAGCAGGACAGCTCCCACAGGCTCACCCGATCGCCGGCGCCGTGGACCTCTTCCGTCGCCGCCGCCATCAGCGCGATGTGGCCGCCGTACCGCGCGATGTTGTGCCCGTACCCGGCGGCGCTGAGGTTCACGTCGTACCAGCGCAGCTCCTTCGTGCGCAGGTCGATGCCGAACGGCAGCAGGATCTTCGCCGGCCCGGTCAGGTCGAACCGCTCCTCGACCGACGCCGGATCGAACAGCCCCGACGGCTTCCGCATCACCCCGGCGAACCCGCGCTCGAGATGCTCGAAAGCGACATCGTTGTAGCTGAACACCACTGGCAGCACGTACCGCCCGCCGACGCGCGCCACCGCGACGAGATCCAGGTCGACGAACTCGGTCGCACCCAGCGGGCCGGGCGCCGACGTGAGATCGCCTGAGTGCACCAGCGCGTCCTGGTCGAACCGGTATCGCGTGTAGTCGCAGAGCCCGACGAACCGCCACTCCTCGTCGAACACTGCAACGGACAGATCGAGATCCACCCGCCGCCCCTCGGGCTCGACCCAGTGCAGGAACAGCCGCAACAAGTCGTCCGGCGGGATCGGTTGCGAGCTGCCGCGCGTCATCCGCAGCAGCGACGAGGACGCACTCCGCTCCGACCCGGGCGCCGCCAGCCGGGACAACTCCTCGTCCAGGAACGCCCGCCGGACCCGCGGCAAAGCCGTTGCCCGGCGCAACAACTCCCCCACCAGTACTGCGCCCAGCGCCGCGGCCAGCTCGACTGGCAACGGGTCTCGCTCGTCCACGGTGGTCCAGATCCGAGTTGTCCCTCCGCGCGGGAAGAACAGTCGCAGATCCCCTGGTGGCGTACGCACCTGGCCGAGCGCCGCGGTCAGCACGACGGGCGACACGTCAGACACGGCTGTCGTGACAGCGTCGACCAGCGTGGTGTGCGCCTCCGGTGGCAACGCGCGAACCAGCTGGACGAGCCGGCGCAGCAACTCCCCCGGCCGCCCTCGCAACAGGTCGAGCGCCAACTCCGGCCGGCCATAGGTGAACGCACCCTCGACCCGGCTCGCGAACGTGTTCATCCTGAGCCGGCCGTCCTCCACCCGGATCAGCGGCTGACGAGCCGCCTCGCTCAGCACAGCGCGCCCGACAGCACTCGTCGCATCCACCCGGGTCCGGCGCAGTACAACAAAGGCCAACGCCGCCACCGGGTAGCGGGTCGCGAACTCGAACGGGTGCAGGTTTTCCGCGATCCGCTTCCACTCGCGCTCGTGCCGCAACATGTCCTCGACGAGCAACTCGACCGGCAGGCGATCGAGCCTGGCCAGCACCGTACGCCGAGTCGCCCGCGGCAACGATTGGCGTCGTACCGGCGGGGTCCGGAGCCCTGGATCGGCGCCCATCAACGCGTAGAGCAGGCGCAGCGCGTCGGCCGCTGTCTGGACGAGCTCGTCAACCAGGGCAGGAAAGCGCGGCATCAACTCGGCGAGCACCAGCGCACGAGTCTCGCGCACCGGGATGCTCGGGGGAAGCCAGCTCGGATCCGCCTCGGCCAGCAGGACGACGAGATCCGAGCGGTCGGCGGCCGACAACGCCGCACGTCGAGCGAGCAAATCAGTCGCCGTACTCCGCGCAGCGTCAGCGGGCGCCAATGCCAGCAACCGCAAGCGATCTGCAGCACCCGCCGGCGGCACCTCGTCGAACGACGGCTGCAGGAACGGATCGTCGGGATCGATCCGACGCAAGCACAGCGGGCAGGCACTGAAGTCGGAGCCGTCCCAGCACGACCGGCAGACCAGATGCGCACAAGGCGATACCGGATGAACCGTCTTCGCCTCGCCACACAGCACGCACGGCTGCTCGGGCTCTTGCAGCAGCCGGGCGAACACACGATCGATGTAGAAGGTCTCGGTATTGCCCGGCACGCTTTCGGGGAAGCCGCGGAAGAGGGGCACGTGCGAAGCGTCCGCCCCCGACTCCTGATCGAGCAGGTCGAGCATCGCGTTGCCCAGCCCTGCCAGAGCTAATGGGCTCAACCCGGAGCAGTGGCGATAGAGGCCGGCCGACAGCAGCAGTCCACGCTGGATCAGGTCGGCCTGCAACGCGGCCAGCCCGGCCTGAGTCGTCAGCGGTCGGCGCAACCATTGCCAGGCGGAGCGGCGTACGGGCGGGGTTAGGCGACTTGCGTCGACCAAGCGCCGGCGTCGCAACAGCACGGCGGCAAGCAAGTCAGGCATCGCGGCCTCCCCGAAGGCGACAGCTGCCCGGCGCGCGGGCGAAAGCCGTCATGGACAGAGCTGCCAGGGGCGGGGAGCGGACGCGCTACATGCCTTGGTGAAGGAGAAGGAAGCACGCCCAGGAGCCGCCCCTGGCAAGAAGAACGCTACCGGGCCCCACCGACAGTTTCGCTACAGATCCAGCCGGTCAGTTCGGCCGTCGATCCGGTAGGCCGCCGGGGCAGATTGCCCGGGCGCAAAAGAAGTCCGGCACCAGGGTCGGGGCCGCCCCGCCCAGACCCCGGTACCAGACAACTCCAGGATAGAGGCGTCGGACAAGCGACGCCTCACCGGTTGCCACTTTTGGCACTGATTTGCCCCTTCAAACCCTTGTATGCAGCACACCAGTGCCATTGCTGGTACTGACCAACCACCGTGCGATCGATCACACCGGCGCTGATCCCCCGTGCAGGGAAACCCTCGGTATCACGGGCTGGAGGTGTCAGGCCACGGATAGTGGTTATGGTCTCCGACATGGTGGGAGTGGTGGCGAAAGCGCGCTGGCGGGATGTCTTCGGGCATGCCGAGTTCCGCGCTCTGTTCATGGCCGGTGTGCTGTCTGTGATCGGCGACCAGCTCGCCCGGGTCGCGCTGTCCGTGCTGGTGTTCGATCGAACCCAGTCGGCCGGCCTGACCGCGCTCACCTACGCCCTCACCTACGTTCCCGATCTGGTCTTCGGGCCGCTGCTGGCCGGGTTCGCCGACCGCTACCCGCGGCGCCGCGTAATGATCGTCACGGACCTGGCGCGGGCAGTACTGGTAGCCGCGATGGCGATCAACGCGTTGCCGCTGCTGGCGGTCATCCTGCTGCTGGTCGCGCTGCAGGCCTTCGGCTCCCCGTTCAACGCCGCACGAGCCGCCACCCTCCCGGTGGTACTGCCAGGCGACCATTACGTCCTGGGCAAGGCCGCGAACGACATGGTCGTCCAGTTCAGCCAGGTGCTCGGCTTCGGTACCGGCGGGCTCGTAGTGGTCGCAGTAGGGACCTCCGGTGGCCTATTGCTGGATTCGGTGACCTTCCTGCTGTCCGCCGCGTTCATCGCTTTCGGCGTGCGCAGCCGCCCAGCACCAGCACAGGCACAGGCGGCCGAGGACGAGCCCAGACGCAGCTACTTCAAGGACCTGGTCGCAGGAGCGTCCCTAGTAGCCCGTACTCCGCGCCTGCGGGCTCTGGTGGTTCTGGCAACCGTCGCCGGGTTCTACGTCACCGTGGAGGGCCTGGCGGTCCCCTACGCCGCCGAGATCGGTGGCGGGCCGAAGGCAGCCGGGCTACTGCTGGCCGCCCAGCCCGCCGGCGCCGTCCTCGGCATGTGGCTTATCACCCTGTGGTCACCCGAACGGCGGATGCGATTCCTGGGGCCGCTGGCCGTCGCCGCCTGCGTTCCGTTGGTGTTTTGCGCCCTCCAGCCAGGTTTGCCCATCACAGTGCTGCTCTGGGGGCTGTCCGGCGCCGCCTCGGCCTACCACCTGCCGGCCAGCGCGAGCTTCGTCCAGGCAGTGCCCGACCATCAGCGGGGCCAGGCGTTCGGCGTCGCGAGTACGGCGCTGAAGAGCAGTCAGGGCCTCGGCATCCTGCTCGCCGGGGTGCTGGCCGAGCGATTCAAACCATCGCTGGCATTGGCCGTCATGGGCGCTGCCGGCGCATTGGTGGCGGTCGCGGCGGGCGCTGCCTGGCGGCGCGCCCGCCGAATTCCGGTCGGGTCCGTAAAGTCCCGGTAAATCGAATCCTGAAAGCTCGGCCGGGAAATCAGCCCGGCCAACCGTAAAGGAAGAGTAAAGATTTACTTTTCGTCACCAGTCGTTACCGCCGCCGGCGGCCGGGACGAACCAGTCGTTGCCACCGGTGAACCAGTCGTTCCCACCCCCGGTGAACCAGTCGTTACCGCCCGTGAACCAGTCATTTCCCCCGTGGAACCAGTCGTTGCCGCCGCTGAACCAGTCGTTGCCGGTACTGGTCTGACGCGCTGCCTTGCTCATGATCTCGACCCTTCGATGGAGGTTTCGTCCGTTCAATGAATCCGGACACAGGGGTGACCTGACGTGAACAGGCCGTTACGATGTACGCATAACCGCTCAGGTCGACTTGTGTGAGGCTCATGATGATTCTGATCGGTCGGAGTGCCTTCGTGCCACCCCGGCAATGGAAGCTCTGGTCGTTACCGCCCGCGGCGCTCGGATATGTGATTGCGATTGATTTGATCGCGGTCACAATTACCACACTGGCCGTGCGCTCGACACTGACCGGACCCAACGCCGGCGTCAGCTCCTCGGAGTGGGCCGCGTTCGCCGTCCTGGCCGTCGCCTCGACGCTGCACCTGGAGTCGGCCCGCGGGATCGAGCGGCGCCGGGAGATGGCCGCCAACACCTCGCCCCACACGAACCTGAAGTGCCTGTGGGTCTTCGCCAGCCTGCTGCTCCTGCCGCTGTCCCTGGTGATCCCGCTGATCGTCATGTCGTACCTGTACTCGTGGTTCCGCGTGTACGGACGGACAGTTGCCCACCGCAAGATCTTCTCCACGGCCACCTACGTCCTGGCCAGCGCCGCTACTGCTGCCGTACTGCGCGCCGGCGGCCTGCTCACCGAGCCGCGCGTACCGACAGGCCTCTGGTCCCTGCTCGTCGTGATCGCCGCCGCGGCGACCTGGTGGCTGGTCAACTACGCGCTCGTGATCGGCGCGATCCTGCTCGCCTCCCCGGAGGCGACCGCCCGCCAAGCGCTGGGCGAACTGTCCGACCAACTGGTCGTCTGCGCCGGCCTGGGCCTGGGGGTGGCGATCGCCGCGATGCAGACGTCATACCCATGGGTCGTCCCCGTGCTGATGGTGACCGTGCTCGCGCTGCACCGAGACCTGCTGCTCCCGCAGTACCAGCGGGCGGCCGCGACGGATGTGAAGACCGGGCTCGCCACCTCGTCGTACTGGGCCAGCGCGGTGCCGGTGGAGCTCGCCCGCGCCGAGACGCTGCGCAGTACGGTCGGGCTGCTGATGCTCGACCTGGACAAGTTCAAGGAGATCAACGACACCTACGGGCACCCGGCGGGTGACCAGGCGCTGAAGGCGGTCGGTGAGAGCGTCCGGGCCGAGGTGCGCCAGGGTGACCTGGTCGCGCGCGTAGGCGGCGACGAGCTGGCCGTGCTGCTGCCCGGTGCCTCGGAGACCGAGGTGCTGGAGGTCGCGGAGCGGATCAGGGACCGACTGGCCGCCCTGACCGTCTCGGTCAGTACGACGGGGACGTCGAAGACGACCATCACCGGCGTACCGGCGTCGTTCGGTGCCGCGGTCTACCCAGAGGTGGCGGCGACGATGGACCAGTTGATCCTGGCCGCCGACAACGCGCTGCTCACCGCGAAGCGGACCGGGCGGAACACGATCGTCACCGCGCGACCGCTCCCGCCGGCCGTGGGCGAGCGCGCCGACCAGCCCGTCGGCGACAACTGACCGTGGTACTGCCTCACTGAGCGACATGGGTCAGCCCTCCTCGAGGCGCTGGTTGCCATTACTGGAACCACTGCCCCAAGGAGGGATCGGTCTAACCGAAGGTCATCGGATCCTGATCAAAGCCTTACCAAGCAGTGACCGCGACTCGACCGCGGTGTGCGCCTCGCCGAGCTGATCGAGGGCGAAGGTCCGGTCGATCACCGGGATGAGGTCGCCTCGCAGTACCCGCTCCAGCACGTCCTCGCCGCTGATGGCGAGGTTGTTCCTGTCGACGCGCAGGTCCGCGATCCCCTTCACGGTGATGCCGCGGCGCTCGGCGTCTGCCGGGTCGTACGCCGCGAAACCGCCGCTCGGCGCACCGTGCGCGGAGAACCAGCCGCCATCCTTCAAGACGCCGAACGCGGTCGCCCCGAGCTCGCCGCCGGCGCCGTCGAACGCGATGTTGATGCCCTCGTCATTCGTTGCCTCTAGCACCAGTTTCTCCCAGCCCTCGACCGAGTAGTCGATCACGACGTCGGCGCCCTGGGCCTTGACTAGATCGAGCTTGGCCTGGCCGCGCGCCGCGGCGATCACGTGGGCGCCGGCCTTGTGCGCGACCTGGACCAGCAGGACGCCCATGCCACCAGCCGCGGCGGTGATCAGGACCTCTTTGCCTTGCAGGGCCGGCGCCAGCCGTTCGAGGAGGAGCGTGGTGGTGCCGTCAACGACGGCCGCCACCGCCACTTCCAGATTCAGGTCTGCCGGTATTTCGACGAGCTTCTCGACGGCCGCGACTCCTACTTCCGCATGCGCGCCGAAGTCGACGGTCCGGCCGATCACCGTCCGGCCGATCCACTTCTCGTCGACGTCCGGGCCGACCGACCGCACTACGCCGCCGAACGAGTTGCCCGGCACATACGGCGGTTTCACGTCGAAGAAGCCGCCGTGCAGCCCCTTCCGGATCGCCGTCTCGACGAAGATGAGGTCGGTCAGCTCGATGTCGACGAGCACCTGCCCAGGGCCGGCGACCGGTTCCGGCCAATCCTGTACTTCGATGACGTCCGCGCCGCCGAACTTCGTCACTACTGCTGCCCGCATGGGTCCGCATCCCTTCGTCGTCGCCGATGTTGCAATCGACCCTGCAACCTCAACGAAGGTTCAGGTCAAGCTCGGCCCCTCTCACCCCTTGGATCCACTCTGTGCTCCAGCTGAGCAAATCGGGGGCGGCCAGATGCTCAAGTCGTGCACAAAGTTCTGCGGAGGAAGGGGGCTGGGCGGCCTGTGGATGACGGAATCTGCGATGTCGGCGGTGGTCGGTAGGGTTCGTGGGGTGTTGGAGGTCACGTTCTCACCCGCCGACCCGCCGCGAGCGGGCCGCTTGGTGCTGTACGGCGACCTCGCCGCCGCCGGCCTGGTCGCGCAGGAGAAGGTCGAGTTGGTACTTCCGCGCGGCGAGCAAATTCGCCGGGCGCAGGTGCCGGCGCTGACCCTCAATGTGGAGGAAGGGCTGGCCTTCCTGCTGCGGTCGGCCGACGGACTACCTGGTGGGGAGTCGCCCAGTTTGCGGGCCTGGGCGGCCGCTGCGTTGGCCGGCGTGGGATTGATCGGGCGTGGGCGGTTGGTGCCGGACAAGAGCCCGGCTGGTTACGGCGCTTGGCGGGTGGCGCCGCTGGATCCGGCTGACCATGGCTGGTTGCGGAATCTGGCGGCGGCGATGCCTGCGCACGGGCACGCACTGGCGATCGAAGGGTCACGGCCGCTCCGGTTGGTCGACCCGGAGCAACTCGTCCGTGCCTTCTGGGACGCGCTGGCCGACACGTTGGTGCGAACGCCCGCCGCGGCAGTCGCAGTACGGGGTGGTGCGGCTGCTTTTGCCGATGTCGAGCCGATCGAGTTGACCGGGTCGACGGCATGGCTCGAGGAGACTGCGCGGAGCGAGCAGGCCGGCGCGCGACTGGTGCTGCGGATCGAGCCACCTGAGGATGACTCCGAGTTCAGGGCCGTGCTGCAACTGCGCAGCGGCGTGGATCCGAGTCTGCTAGTCGATGTCGCCGACGTGTGGAACGCGCCGCCCGCAGTACTGGCCGCGTTGGGTGAGCGAGCCGAGACGGATCTCTTGCTGGCTTTGCGTCGCGGGGCTCGGGTTTGGCCACCGCTCGGGGCTGCGCTGAGGGATGCCGCTCCGGCTGAGGTGCCGGTCGGCGATGAGGCGCTGGACGAGTTGGCCGGCGACAGTGACGCGCTCGACGGGGCTGGGATCGAGGTGTTGTGGCCGGCTGAGTTGTTCGCGGGTGAGCTCGCGCTGCGCGGTGCTGTGCAGGCGACGCCGACGCCGGGTGCGGTGACCGGTCCTGACTTCAGCCTGACCGATCTGCTGGCTTTCCGCTGGCGGCCGACGCTCGATGGGCAGGAGCTGACCGAGGCGGAGGTCGCTGCGCTGGCCGAGGCGAAGCGGCCGATGATCCGAATGCGCGGGCGGTGGGTGCGGATCGATCAGGAGCTGGTCCGCAAGTTGCGCCGCGGTGGATCGCGGAAGCTCAGTGGTGCCGAGGCGCTCGGGGCTGCGTTGACGGGGTC
Organism: Streptomyces sp. SID13031; assembly: GCF_010548305.1. GTDB lineage: Bacteria > Actinomycetota > Actinomycetes > Propionibacteriales > Kribbellaceae > Kribbella. The sequence goes on along the minus strand of NZ_JAAGLV010000001.1, from coordinate 23,318 downwards.
GCTGGAGGTCGACGGTGAGCCGGTCGCCTTCGACGCGGACGGTTCGTTGCAGCTGATGGTCGAGCGACTCCGCGCCGCCGAGCAGCCGGAGCCGATGGCCGAGCCGGTGGGATTGCGCGCGACGTTGCGCGACTACCAGCGCCGAGGAGTCGCGTGGATGGCGCAACTGGCCGAGCTCGGGTTCGGCGGGTGCCTGGCGGATGACATGGGGTTGGGCAAGACGATCCAGGTGATCGCGCTGCATCTCCAGCTGTCGCAGCGCGGTCGGGGGCCGACGCTGGTGGTCTGCCCGTCGACCTTGCTCGGGACGTGGGAGCGGGAGCTGATGAAGTTCGCGCCTGACGTTCCGGTACGGCGGTACCACGGGGCTGGGCGGTCCTTGTCGGAGATCGCTCCCGACGAGGTGGTGCTGACGACATACGGAGTGGTGCGTCAGGACCATCGGGTGCTGGGCGAGATCTTCTGGGGGCTCGCGGTCGCGGATGAGGCGCAACATGCGAAGAATCCCTTGTCCCGGACGGCTCGCGCGTTGCGGACGTTGCCTGCAGCAACCAGGTTGGCGTTGACCGGTACGCCGGTGGAGAACCGGTTGTCGGAGCTCTGGTCGATCCTGGACTGGGCTGCGCCGGGGTTGCTCGGGACGCTGGATCGGTTCCGGCACGACGTCGCAGTACCGGTAGAGCGGTATCACGATGAGGAGGCGACGGCCCGGCTGGCGCGGGTGACCCGGCCGTTCCTGTTGCGACGGAAGAAGAGTGATCCGGGGATCGCGCCGGAGTTGCCGCAGAAGACCGAGCACGACGTCGTCGTACCGCTGACCTCGGAGCAGGCCACGCTTTATCAGGCGGTGGCGAAGGAGACGCTCGCCAAGATCGAGGAAGCGGAAGGGATGGCGCGGCGGGGGCTGGTGCTGAGTCTGCTCACGCAGCTGAAGCAGGTCTGCAACCATCCGGCGCAGTTCCTGCACGAGCCCGGTCCGCTCCCCCGACGGTCAGGGAAGCTGGCGGCGCTGGATGAGCTGCTCGACGTGATCCTGGCCGAGGGCGAGTCGGTGCTGATCTTCAGCCAGTACGTCGAGATGTGCCGGTTGATCGAGTCGCATCTGGCCGCGCGGCAGGTGCGGACGTTGTTCCTGCACGGTGGTGTCGGGGTGCGGAAGCGGGAGCAGTTGGTCGAGCAGTTCCAGGCGGGTGAGGCGCAGGTGTTCCTGCTGTCGCTGAAGGCCGGCGGTGTCGGGCTGACGCTGACGAAGGCGACACATGTCGTGCACTACGACCGCTGGTGGAACCCAGCCGTCGAAGACCAGGCAACAGACCGCGCCTACCGAATCGGCCAGGACCGCCCAGTTCAAGTGCATCGCCTGGTCACCGAAAACACCCTCGAAGATCGCATCTCCGCCGTGATCGCCGCCAAACGGCAACTGGCCGATGCCGTGGTGGGCTCCGGCGAGGCCTGGCTGAGCGAGCTGTCGGACCACCAACTGACAGAGCTGGTCGAGCTGTCGACAACGCCCGCTAAGTCGGGCGCCGCCAGTGCCTACAACCCGTCAACCGTTGGCCGTACCCCCGCACCCGCACCTGGGATGGCTGATGAATGAGCGGACGCCCTGGCAGGGGTGGCGGGAGCGAGAGGCTGAGAATGCTGGGTTGCCGGCGGCGAAGGGGGCGGGGAGTCGGCGGCCGTTCGGGGCTACCTGGTGGGGGAAGGCATGGCTGGAGGCGTTGGAGCATCGGGCTCGGCTTGATCCGAATCGGCTCGGGCGTGGGCGGTCGTATGCGCGGCGGGGCAGCGTGCTGGCGCTGAACGTCGACCCCGGTGTCGTGCGCGCGAGTGTGCAGGGCAGCCGCGTGGCGCCGTACGAGGTGACGGTCAAGATCCGTGCGTTCAACGATGCCGAGTGGGATGCGGTGCTCGACGTCGTGTCGGCGCAGATCGGGCGGGTCGCCGCGTTGCTCGACGGAGAGTTGCCGCCGGAGTTGGTAGATGACGCGCAGGCGGTTGGTCTTGAGCTGCTGCCCGACGCGGGTGAGGTGCGGACGGACTGCAACTGCCCGGACTTCGCCGTTCCCTGCAAGCATTCGGCGGCCGTCTGCTACTTGATCGCAGACGCGTTGGATGAGGATCCGTTCGAGTTGTTGTTGCTCCGCGGCAAGCAGAAGGATGAGCTGCTGTCGGCACTCCGAGCCCGCCGTTCGGTGAGCGCAGAGCCGCTCGCCATCAAGCCGCAACCAGTTGGGCTCGTGGCCAAGACGGCTTTCGCGCGGACGCTAGGACCAATCCCGCTCCCGGTGCGTCCGCTCAACCAGCCGGGCGCGCCTACCGCAGTACTGGTACTGGAGCCACCGCGACAATCGGGGGTCGATGGCAAGGATCTGGTCGCGCTGGCGACCGATGCGGCGCGACGGGCCTGGGAGTTGGCGGCGGGCGACGGCGATGGCGGGCTGGCCCTCACCCGCGATCAGGATCTGGCGCGGAGAGCAGCAGGCCTGCTCGGTACGCCGGGCCTGGCCGACCTGGCACATCGGGCCGGGCTCACTGCGAGGCAGTTGACGAGTTGGGCGGTTGCCTGGCGCGAGGGCGGAGCCGGTGGACTCGCCGCGGCTGCCGAGCTGCCTGACGACATCGACCCAAGCGCCCTGGCGGAAGGGCTGGAGGTGCTTGACGGAGTAGTGGACGGCAACCGGATCACCGCCGACCGGGCCCAACTGAGACTCGCACCCGACGGGCTCTGGTACTTGTTCACCAAACAGTTCAACGACTGGATGCTGAGCGCCCCACCGTCGCCGGATCCCGCGGAGCTACTCGGCCGCCCGTGACGCGACGAACGCCTCGGCCAGGCGCGCGATCAGGTCGTACGGGATCGGCTCCGCGAGCGGGAACTTGAGCGTGCCCTTGCCGGCCAGATACGGCTCGAGCGCGGCCGCCAGCTCGCCCTCGACCGGCGGGATCGGGTACACCGAGATGTGCTTCTTCCAGCCGCTGAAGTACATCAACTGCTTCCCGTCCAGCGTGATCGTCGGGATCTGGTAGCTGATCTTCTCCCCCGCGGCCGGCACGACGCCGTGGATCGTCTGGCGTACCTGCTCCAGAATCACCTGGACCTCGGCCGGGAACGACGCGATGTACTCGTCGACGCTCTGGAAATCGCTGGTCGCCATCACCCCATCGTGCCGGGCGGCGGGCGGCACGGCAATCACCAGACATTCGACCAGGGGCGAATAGGTCGGCCGCGTTTGACGGGCGCCCAGGAGCCGGGAGCAGACCCGCCACCATCGGCGGCCGACCGCCGATTCACTTCCGCGAAGGCAAGAGCTTGCTGAGCTCTTCGGTCAGGTGGGCCGCGATCTTGGCGTGGCCGTCGACGGAGGGGTGGACGGCGTCGGTGCAGTCGGCCTCGGTGATCCAGCCGTCCGTACCGACGTACCGGATCTTCGGATCGCCGGCCGCGGTGACCGCTTTGACCGCCGCCTCGATCTCGCTCGCGTGCTTGCCGTTGAAGGGGCTCAGGGCAACGATCTCCGCGGCCTCGTACTGCGCGCGCACCAGCGAGAGGTAGCCGCCGTACTGCGCAGCGCTGAGCGTCTCGTCGTTGACTCCCAGGTTCAGCACGACCACGTCGGGCTGCTCGACCCGTTCGGCGGGTGAGCCGGCGAAGTTCCAGCCGAACGACTCCGTCCCGGGCGGCACCTCACCGTTCCCCGCCTTGATGATGCCCTGACTGCCGAACCCGACCTGGTACGCCGATGCGCCGAGCGCTCGCGCTGTCAGGTACGCGTACGACTTGCTGCCGTCGACACCCTCCGACTCGAGGTGCGCGCTGAGCGCGCGAACGCCCTGCGTGATCGAGTCGCCGTAGAACTCCAGTCGTGGCCCGCTAGGCCGGCCGCTCAACCGCAGCCGAGTGCCGCTGTCGAGCACCAGCCCGGCGAAGACGACGGCACACCCGAACGGCGGATTCCACCGGTTCACGTGCTCGTTGACGTCCTTGACCACGATCTCGACCTTGTGCGGGCCGGCCTTCTCAGCGGTCAACTCGATGACCGGCTGGTCGACCACGTGCAATTCGGGCTCAGCCTCGTCGACGGAGACCCACAGATGCGGCGGCGTCTCCAGCCCGCCGACGTCGAACAAGGCCTGCGCGGCCGTGCCGTTGAACGTGAACGAGATCCGCGACCCCGAGTTCACCGTGATCGCCAGCCCCGGCTGATACCCCCACTGCCCCTCCAGCACGATCCGGGGATCCCCCGGCGCAACCACTTCACCCGCCACAAACCCCACCGCTCCACTCCCAACTCCCGGCAACCCCACCCATTCTCCCAACCCACCCCCACCCCCCCGCCGCCCGGCCCGGGCCTCTGGTCCACTTTGTGCGCGGCCTGAGCGTCTGGGCGGCCTTGAAACACTCAGGCCGTGCACAAAGTCGGCCTTGGGAGGCGTGGGCCAGCCTCCCGCGGCGGGCAGGGCGCGGGAGGCTGGAGTGGGTGGTGGGTTAGAAGCCAGAGTTGCCGGGGCCTCGGATGAGGGTGAAGCCGAAGGCGTTGTTGAGGCCGCCGGACGGGGTGCCGGAGACGGTGACGTAGTTGAAGGTGGCGCTGCCGGCGACCTGGATGTCGATCCCGTAGGTACCGGTGTTCTGGACCTTCACGTGGTCGAAGGTCAGGTTGGTGACGTTCTTCTGCCAGCTCATCGAGATGCCCTGGTAGGAGCTGTCGATGATGTCGATGTCCTTGATCAGCACCGGCGAGGTGATCTCCCGGCCTTCGGCGTAGATCCACAGAGCGCCCTGGCTGCTGTTCCAGTCGGTGTTGAAACCGCCCGCCCGGGTGATCGTGTTGCGCTGGACGACCGTGTTACCGCTGAACGGCTGGGACGAGTGCCAGGTGCTGACCGTGATCCCGGCCGCCGTGTAGACCGTGTCGGAGAACAGGTTGTCCTCGATCCGGTTGCCGTTGCCGCCGTAGATCGCGCCGCCGTTGGCCAGCGCGGGCAGGGTGGCGGTGTTGAACGTGAAGGCGCAGTTGGCCACCGCGCTGTTGAACGACCACATCGCCATCGCGTCGTCACCGGTGTTGCGGAAGACGCTCTGGTCGACCCGGCTGTTGCTGACCGGGCTGCCGTCGCCGCTGAAGGTGTTGAGGTTGAGCCCGTCCGCGAACATGTCGCGGATCCGTACGCCGGCGACGTACAGGCCGCTGGTACCGCTGCTGGCCCAGAGGCCGACCTTCGAGTGCTCGAGCCACACGTTGTGGATCAGCGAGCCGGGGCCGAACTTGCCTTCCAGGGCGGCGTCGGTGGTGACCGAGCCGTCCGGGTCGCGGTAGCGCACGTCGCCGGCGAAGTAGAAGTCGGCGAGTTGCACGGCGCCGCCGTTGGCGAAGAAGCCGCCGCGGCCGGCGTTGCCGCGGATCGTGGAGTACCACATGCCCGCGCCGCGGATCGTCACGTTGTCGATGTTGATCCGCGCGGTCAGGTCGAAGGTGCCGGTGGGGATCCAGAGCGTCTTGCCGGCCGCCTTGGCCGCGCTGACCGCCGAGTTGAACGCCGCTGTGTCATCACCAGAACCCGACACAGCGCCGTACGCCGTCAGGTCGACCGAGTTCGCCGGGATCGTGTACGCCGGTGCGACCACCTCGGTGTCGATCAGGTCGACGGTGATCGGCGTGGAGGTGTCGTTCTGCAGCTTGATGACTGTGCCCGCCGGGTACGACGGGAGCGTGGAGCGGACCTCGTCGTAGAAGCGATGGCCGCCGCCCAGTCCCGGATCGTTGGGGAAGGGGTAGAGGCCGTAGACCCAGCTGTACGCCGACGTCAGCGTGAGGTCCTTGACCTTCGAGCCGCCGACATAGACGCCGAGCGGCGCGGTGATTCCGGTACCGCCCGCGTTGTCGGGAATCGAGTAGCGGACGACGATCGAGTTGGCTGGCTTGGTCAGCGTGAACTGCGTGTACTTGCCCGCGTTGTCGAGCCGTACCGCGCGCCGGCCGGACGACTCCGACGCGACCGTGCGGTAGGTACGGTCGGGGCCGATCACGACGCCGTTGGTACTGCTGTTCTCCGCCTCGTACTCCGTGTAGGGCACCGTTGCGCCACGGGTTGCGAGAGCGGTCGATCCGGCGACTGCGAGGTCGTCGAGCGCGACGTTGCCGCTGTCACCTGCGTCGTACTGGTAGCCGATCAGGTTGAGTCCGGCTCGCAGCGTCAGCGTTTGGGTGACCGTCCCCCAACCGCTTCCCGCAGCCAACGACACCTGGCCTGCCTTGACGCCGTTCGCGTAGACGCTCAGCGTCTTGGTGCTGCCCGTCGAGTTGTTGTACCGGAGAGTGGTCGTGGCGGCGCCTGCGGCGGTGAGGTTGACCGTGCGGATCGCGCGAGCGCCCACTGCGGTGAAGCCGGTGACGTACCCGGCTCCGGCGTACCCGGAGATCGACGTACCAGTGGTGGCGCCGCCGGACAGGAAGGAGCTCTCCAGTTCCGGTCCACCGGACGCCGGTGGCGGGTCGGTCGGAGCGGAGACCGTGATGTGGTCGAGGTTCACGTTGCCGGTATCCGTGGTGTCGAACTTGTAGGCGACGGAGTTGATGCCTGCCGTGACCGGGACCGCCTCCTCCGCAGTGCCCCAGGTGTCCCAGTTGGCCGTGGCAGGAAGGCTGATCTGCCTCACCTTGACACTGTTGGCGTACAGGGACAGCGTCATCGCGACACCGGTGCCGTTCGCATAGCGCAGGGTGACCGTGCTGGTCCCCGTCTTGGCAGCCGAGACCGAGAAGGTCGTTGCCGCATTCCCCTTGTTGGCGTCGGTGTAGCCGCCGACGAAACCCGCGCCGGTGTAGCCCGGGTGGTCAGAGGCAACGACCACTCCCCCGGACAGCGTCGCGCTCTCGGCCTCCAGGGCTCCGACGGGCGACGGCGAGCCGGGGACATCGGTCACGGTCAGCTTGTCGAGGTTGACGTTGCCGGAGTCGGTCGAGTCGAAGCGGTAGCTGAGCTGGTTCGACCCGGCGGGCAGGGACAGCGTGGTGTGAAGATCGGACCACGTGTCCCAGTTGGCCGACGCCGGCAGGGTGACCTGCTGGATCTTCGTCCCGGCCCGGTAGAGCGACAGCGTCTTGTCTGAGCCGGTGCCGTTCGCATACCTGAGGGACAGGTCGTAGCTAGCGGCGGTCGGGATGCTGACCGCGGCCGTGACGGCTGCGGTCCCCTTGTTCCCGTCGGTGAATCCACCGACGAAACCGGAGCCGGTGAAGCCGGTGTGGTCGGTCTGGACGACCGCACCTCCGGCCAGGGTCGCACTCTCGGCCTGCACGGTCGCGGTGAACGCGGCCGCGGTGAACGCGGCCGCGGTCGCCGGTCGGAGGAAAGTGGTGGCCAGCGCGAAGGCCAGCAAGGCGGTCGCGTACCTCTTCTTGGGCATGGTTGTGGAGCCCTTCTGTCAGGGTATTGCGGGGCGGGAACTACCTATCCTTTGACTGCGCCACCAAGCGCGTTGGACTTCAGGAACAGTCGCTGGAAGATCAGGAAGAGCGCCACCGGTAACACCGTCGAGATCGCGAGTGCCGCCAGGAACACATCGAGTTCGACGTACCGCTGCAGCGCGGGGAGACGGACGGACAGGGGTTGCAGATCGGGGTCGGGGAGCACCAGCAGCGGCCAGAGGAAGTCCTTCCAGGCCGCGATGATCGCGAACACCGAGACGACGCCCACGATCGGGCGTGACATCGGCAGGACGACGGACCAGAACATCCGGTACGGCCCGGCGCCGTCGACCCGGGCGGCCTCGAACACCTCCCGGGGCAGGTTGTCGAAGAACCGCTGGACGATCAGGATGTTGAAGGCGTTCGCACCGGCCGGCAACCAGACCGCCCAGAACGTGTTGATCAACGATGCCTTCAGCAACGGCGGGTTCACGATCGTGAGGTAGAGCGGGACGAGCAGTACGACCGACGGCACGAACAGAGTGGCGAGCACGATCCCGGTCAGCGCCTTGCCGTAGCGCGGGCGTAGTACGGACAAGGCGTAACCGGCCGTCGTTGCCACCAGCAACTGGACGAACCAGGAGCCGGCTGCCAGCACGACGGTGTTGAGGAAATACTTGTCGATCTCCACCCGCGACCAGGCGGTGGAGAGGTTGGCCCAGTCGATCCCGTTCGGCCACAACGCCAGCGGCGCGCGCAGGGTGTCCTGGGTCGGGGTGACCGCTGCCTTGGCCAGCCAGAGCATGGGACCCATGCCGACCAGGAACAGCAGTCCTAGGAGCACTACGTGCACAGAGCGAGCGGTACGCCGGACGCCGGGGCGGCGCCAGTCCGACGACGAGAGGATGCCCCTGCTCATGAGCGGCTCCAGGATCGGGTGAGGCGGAAGTAGATGGCCGACAGGATGCCCAGGGCAACGGCCAACATGATGCTCAGCGCGGTGGCGGCGCCGTACTCGCCGCCGAGGCTGTTCGCGAACGCGTAGTCGTAGATGAGCAGCAGGATCGTGATCGTGGAGTTCGCCGGGCCGCCGCCGGTGAACAGGAACGGCTCCAGGAAGACCTGTGACGTCCCGACGATCTGGAGGATGAAGGTGATCAGCAGGACGCCTCGGAGCTGCGGCAGCGTCACGTGCCAGATCTTGCGCCAGATCGACGCCCTGTCGATCTCGGCTGCTTCGTAGAGGTCGGTGGCGACACCGGTCAGAGCAGCGAGGTAGATGATGACCGTGCCGCCGGCAGCGGCCCAGGTCGCCTCTATGACCAGTGCCGGCATCGCACTGCCCGAGTCCTGCAGCCAGGACACCGGGCCGAGGCCTACTGCCCCGAGGATCGTGTTGAAGACGCCGTTGGGGCTGGCGTCGTAGAAGAACTTCCAGAGCAGCACTGCGACCACCGGCGGGATCACGACCGGCAGGTACGCCAGTGCGCTGTAGAGCCCCTTGAAGCGGCGTACCTCGCTCATCAGCACGGCGGCGATGAGCGGTACCGGGTACCCGAACAGCAAGGCCAGCAGAGCGAAGTACAGGGTGTTCTTGACCGCTGTCCAGAGCAGGGTGTCGGCTAGGACGTCCCGGAAGTTCTCCAGGCCGACGAAGGTCGCAGGGGTGACCAGGTTGGTCTCCTGGAAGCTCATCACCACGGCCCTGAGGATCGGGATCCAGGAGAAGACCCCGAAGACCAGTAACAGCGGTAGCAGGAAGACCAGCGTGCTCGGGCCACTCCCGCGACCTCGTGTCATCGGCGTTACTTCCGGTCGAGGAGGGCCTGCGCCTCGGCGTCGGCCTTCTTGAGCAGGTCTGCGATGTCCGCGTTCTTGTTGGTGAGCACCGCCTGTACCACCGGGTCGAGCAGCTTGTAGACCTCCTGGGTCGACCGGACCGGCTCGGTGACCAGCGGCTGGTCGAACATCTTGTCGGTGTACGGCTTCATCTGGTCGAGCGGGACGTTCACGTACTCCTTCACCCAGCCCAGCGACTCGTCGTAGGTCGCCTTGTCGAACACCGGCAACTGCGGAGCACCCACTGGCTGCTTGGAGGCGGCAATAGTCTTCGCATCCAGTACTGCGGCGTCCTTGTCGGCCAGCTTCTTCATGTAGAAGTAGTCGATCCACTTCACGGCAGCAGCCTTCACCGCCTCGTTGGACTTGGCGCTGACCGTTGCCAGCGTCCCGCCGCCCAGTACTCCGGCCTCTCCACCGGACGCCAGCGGAATGGTGGCAACACCGTAGTCAGCAGGCTTGAGCGCGTTCTGCGTGACCAGGGAGCCGTAGTTGCCGCCACCGGATACATACATCCCGATCTGGCCGGAGGCGAAGGCCTGGTTGATGCCGCCCCAGTCGTAGAGGAAGTTGGAGCCCATGCTGTTGTCCGACCAGCGCATGTCCTTCAGGAGCTGCAGTACCGAGGTCATCTCGGGTGTATCGAGCTGTGCCGTCGCAGTGTCGCCGTCGAGCTTCTCAGTGCGGCCACCGAAGGCGTAGTCGAGTGTGGTGAGGATCCAGCCACCTGTGTTGTCGGTGGTCAGTTCGGCGTACCCGGCCTTGCCTGTCTTCTCCGCGATCTGCTTGGCGTCCGCACGGACCTCGTCCCAGGTCGCCGGCGGCTTGTCAGGGTCGAGGCCGGCCTGCTTGAACAGGGACCGGTTGTAGTGCAGCGCCTGCCCGTACGCCGCGATCGGGACGGCCCACATCTTGCCGTCCTCGGCCTTGCCCGCCTTGGCGACGTTCTCGCTGAACTTGCTCGCGTACGGCAGGGCGGAGACCAGGCCGCTGATGTCGGCGATCTGCTTGCGCTCGATCAGGCCGCGGCCGTCGGTGAACGGGACGGTGAAGACATCGGGCAGCGTGCCACCAGCAAGCTGCGCGGTGAACGTCGTCGCGGTCCAGTTGTACTCCTGCGGGACGACGTCGATCTTCGGGTTGTCCTTCTCGAACTGCGCGACCCGCGCGTCGAAGGCGGCGATCGCGCCCTTGTCGAGACCGGGGTCGCGGGCGACCTTGAGAGTGACCGGCCCGTCGGGGGTGGCGGCCTTCTCCGCTGATCCCGAGCAGGCGGTGAGGCTCGCGGCCAGGGCGACCACGAGGGCGATGGGAGTGATCTTCATGCGTGGTTCTCCTACAACTTCGTGGTCGGGTTCGTGGTGGTTGTGTTTGTGGACAGCCAGACGGCTGCGTCGGTGGAAAGGCGATCGCCAACTAGGGCGGCGCTGGCGAGCAGGATTTCGTCGTACTGCGGGAGCTTCGCCGGTTCTGCGCCGAGGTTGACCAGGCAGACGAAGTTCGGTCCGCGGCTGAAGGCGATGACGTCCGCGGTGTTCAGTTCGTGCCAAGCGAAGTCCTTGGCGAGCCGGCGGCGATCCGCGAGCGCCGCGCGGTACAGGGCGAGCATCGAGTCCGGATCGCGTTCCTGCACCTCGACGGAGTGGGATCCCCAGTCCGCCGGCTGCGGCAGCCAGGGCGTGAAACCTTGTGAGTTGAAGCCGAAGCTTGGACCGGTAGTTGTCCAGGGCAACGGTACGCGGCAGCCGTCGCGTCCGGGGTCGGCGCCTTCGGAGCGGTGGAAGATCGGGTCCTGGAGCGCGGCGAGCGGAAGATCCTCGACCTCGGGCAGGCCGAGCTCGTCGCCTTGGTAGACATACAGCGACCCCGGCAACGCCGCCGTCAGCAACGCCGCCGCCCGCGCTCGCCGCTGTGCCATGGCCAGATCGGTCGGTACTCCGAACCGCTTGGTCTGGAACGAGAACGAGCTGTCTTCACGCCCGTACCGGGTGGCCGGCCGGGTCACATCATGGTTGGACAGCACCCAGGTGGCAGGCGCGTCGACCGGTTTGTGCGCGGCCAGGGTGGACTCGATCGACTCGCGCAGCTCGGAAGCTTTCCAGGGCCGGCCCATCAGGTCGAAGTTGAACGCCGTGTGCATCTCGTCCGGCCTGAGATAGCGGGCGAACCGCTCGGGGTCGGCCAGCCAGATCTCGCCGACCAGCACGCGCGGTTCGGCGTACGAGTCGGCGACCGCTCGCCAGGATCGGTAGATGTCGTGCAGCTCGTCGCGGTCGACGTACGGGTGCTCGTCGGTCTGCCCGTACTGCGGGAAGCTCGGGTCCTTGACCGGCATCGTGGCCGAGTCGATCCGGATCCCGGCGACGCCCCGGTCGAACCAGAACCTGAGGATCTCCTCGTGTTCGCGGCGGACGTCGGGGTGGTTCCAGTTGAGGTCGGGCTGGTCGGGCGTGAACAGGTGCAGGTACCACTCCCCCGGCGTACCGTCCGGGTTCTTCGTCCTGGTCCAGGTGTCGCCGGAGAAGCTCGACACCCAGTCGGTCGGCATCTCCTCACCACCGCGGAACCAGAATCGCTCCCGGGCCGGCGATCCCGGGCCTTGTTCCAGCGCGGCCTTGAACCACTCGTGCTCGCTGGAGATGTGGTTGGGGACGACATCGATGATCGTCCGGATGTTCAGGGCTGCTGCTTCCGCGATCAGCTGCTCGGCCTCTTCGACGGTCCCGAAGGCCGGGTCGATCACCCGGTAGTCGGCCACGTCGTACCCGCCGTCGGCCAGCGGCGACAGGTACCACGGGGTGAACCAGATGGCGTCGATCCCGAGGCTGCTCAGGTAGGGCAGCCGTGCCCGGACACCGGCCAGGTCACCGGTCCCGTCGCCGTTCCCGTCGGCGAAGCTGCGCGGGTAGATCTGGTAGATCACCGCGTCGCGCCACCACTGCTCTGTACTCACCCGGACTCCGTTCGATCATGGTAGGTTTAGCGCTCCACCTTGGTGGGACCGTAAGGCTGTTTCCGGGTAGGTGTCAATGGGCTGTCACGGGGCGGATCGCCCTCGTATCCTGGCCGCGACAATCGAGAGGAGCCGCTGTGCGGGTCACGCTGAAGGACATCGCCGACGAGGCCGGGGTCAGCATGATGACGGTCTCGAACGTGGTGAACGGCAAGCGCGCCCGGGTGTCGGAGGACACGATCGAGCGGATCCAGCGGATCGTCGCCGAGCGTGGTTACGTGCCGAGCGCGTCGGCCCGCAGCCTGGCCGCGAAGTCGTCGCGGCTGATCGGCCTGCTGGTCCCGGCCGCCGACGAGGACAGCTTGATGATCAGCCCGCACAACGTGGCGATCGTCGGGCAGATCGAGCGCGAGCTGCGCAAGGGCGGGTACCACCTACTGCTGCGCGGGATCGCCCAGCCGGCCGAAGTCGCCGAGGCGTTGCAGTCGTGGAGCCTGGACGGCGCCGTGCTGCTCGGGTTCCTCGACGAGGAGATCGACCGGCTCACGCCGCGGGCGGTCGGCAAGGTGTCACTGCTGGCGATCGACAGCTATTCGGCGAATCCGTTGACCACCGGCGTACGGTCCGACGACTTCACCGGTGCCCTGCTGGCCGCTCGGCATCTGCTGGAGCTCGGGCATCGCGAGATCGTCTTCGCCGGTCCGTCGTTCTCCGATGTCGGTGTGGTGCACCAGAGATACGAAGGTTTCCGGGCAGCCTTTGCGGAGGCCGGGTTGTCCTGGCGGGAACGTCTTGTCACCGCGAACACGACCCATGCCGGTGGTCGCGAGCTCGGGCGGCGGCTGAAGGACGAGCATCCTGGGGCGACGGCCGTTTTCGCGACCGCCGACATCCTGGCGATCGGGATCATGGAGGGTTTGGGTGAGAGCGGCTTCTCCGTTCCTGGCGATGTGTCCGTGCTCGGCTTCGACGACCTCGACCTGAGTGCTTACGTGACGCCGAAGCTGACGACGATCGCGCAGGACATCCCGCGGAAGGCGGCGATCGCCGTCCAGCTCCTGCTGGGCACGGTCGAGGGCAAGGAGCACCCGGCGGACCCGATCACGCTGGACGTTCGTCTGATCGAGCGTGGTTCGACGGCTTCACCACCCCTCCTTGCGGGCGCGGGCCTCGAAGAGCAGGATGCCGGCTGACAGCGCGACGTTGAGCGAATCAGCCTTCCCGAGCATCGGGATCGAGACCTTGGCGAATCCCTGCTCGTGCCAGGTTCGATGCAGTCCTTCGCCTTCGGAGCCGACCACGAAGGCGGTTCTTCCCCTGTACTCCGGTGTCTTGTAGCTGCCCGTCGCTGCGGGGTCGGCCAGGTGGACGTCGAAATGGTGCTGCTTGAGCCAGCTCGCCGCCTGGCCGATGGCCTGGAACTCGAGCACCGGCGTCGTCAGGACCATGCCGCGACTGGCGGCGTACACGGCGGGGTTGGTGAGCTTTGCTCTGCGGCTGGTCAGGATGAGGCAGTCGGCGCTGGCCGCGTCGACCGTACGGATCAGGGTGCCGAGGTTGCCGGCGTACTCGACTCCGTCAGCGACCAGGATCAGTGCGTTGTCGGTGAGTTGCAATTGGTTCGGCTGCCAGCTCGGGAGGCGGGCGATCGAGATCAGCCCGTCCGACCTGTTCTTGCGGCTGACTCGCGCCAGCAGCTTCGGTGAGATGCGGTGCACCTCCGCGGCCCGAGCAGCGATCTTTTCTGCCGTGTCAGGTTGATCGCAGGCCTCGGGGCAGTAGTAGAAGGTGTCGATACGGGTCAGGGTGCTGAGCAGTTGGCTATGCTCCCAGCTACCCTCGATCAGGATCCGGCCCGGGACGGAATCCTTGCGGACGGCGAGCAGGGCGCGGCCCCGTGGGTGTTGCGCTCCGACTGCCAAGGCGTCGAGAAGTGACGGTGCCATGGGGTGACTCCGGTGAATGAGAACAGCGAACCGTTCCGGGGATCGCCGTCTGGGCGTCCGCACCGGTTTGGTTGGCTGGGGGTCGGCTAGGGCGTTTGGGGACGCACTAGCCGAGCAGTCTCATCATGCTTCGGATAGTAGGGAACGCGGCGCCCGGCGTCATCAGCTTTTCCGCTGCGCCGAAAAAGGCTCGGCAGATTGTCGGTCCGGCGATCTAGGGTTTGACCCATGTCCAACGGACCCGCAGTCGAAGCGATCGATCTGGTGAAACAGTTCGGCACGAACCGTGCCGTCGACGGGGTGAGTTTCGTCGTCCCCGAAGGAACGGTGCTGGGCCTGCTCGGTCCCAACGGCGCCGGCAAGACCACTACGGTGCGGATGCTGACGACGCTCAGTGTGCCCACCAGCGGAACCGGCCGGGTTGCCGGCTACGACGTACTCAAGGAACCCGCGGCGGTGCGGCGCAGCATGGGCCTGACCGGCCAGTCCGCCACTATCGACGAACTGCTGACCGGCAGGGAGAACATCCGGCTGATCGGCAGGCTCTACGGCTTGCCGACCAAGTATCTGCACAAACTGTCCGACGAACTGCTCGAACGGTTCCTGCTGACGGATGCGGCCGACCGGATAGCCAAGACCTACTCGGGTGGAATGCGGCGACGGCTGGATCTCGCGGTCAGCCTGGTCGCCTCTCCCCCGGTGTTGTTCCTCGATGAACCAACCACCGGACTCGACCCTCGCAGCCGCGCGGACCTGTGGGAGGTACTGCGCGGCCTGGTCAAGGACGGCACCACTTTGCTGCTGACGACTCAGTATCTGGAAGAGGCCGACCATCTGGCCGACGAGATCGTCGTGATCGACAAGGGCAAAGTGATCGCGGCTGGTACGCCGACCCAGCTCAAGGACGAGGCCGGCCGGGCCAGCGTGGTCGTCACGGTGTCGGCGGTGACCGATCTGCCGCGCGCCGCCGAACTCCTGCGACAGCACGCGCCCGAGGTGCACGTCGAGGAAGTGAGCCGGCGGCTCACGGCGCCCGCGAGCGGCCTGGCCGACATGACCCGGATCGCGGGGGTCTTCGCCGGCAGTGGGATCGACATCGACGATCTCGGCCTGAAACGGCCGAGTCTTGACGACGTCTTCCTGCACCTGACCGGTCACCGGGCCGAACAGGAAGACACCACCGAGACTCCGACCGAGCAGGAGGCCGTCCGATGACCGCCGTGATGACCAGGCCACCGATCCACCAGCGCACCCTGCTGCAGCAGTCACTGACCGTCGTCTGGCGGAATCTCCTGCACATCAGGCGGATGCCGGAGATGCTGCTGGACGTGACGATCCAGCCGGTGATGTTCGTCCTGCTGTTCGCCTACGTCTTCGGCGGCTCGATCGACGTGCCCGGTACGTCGTACCGGGAGTTCCTTCTGCCGGGCATCATGGCGCAGACCATCATCTTCTCCTCCGCCATCGTGGCCCTCGGGCTCACCAGCGACCTGGAGAAGGGGATCGTCGACCGGCTGAAGTCGCTGCCGATCTCACGATCGTCCGTGCTCGTCGGGCGGAGCCTGTCGAGCCTGATCCATTCCGGCATCGGCATCGTGGTGATGAGTGTGACCGGCCTGCTGATCGGCTGGCGGATCCGCGACGGCCTGGTCAACGGCGTGCTGGGCTACCTGCTACTGCTGCTCTTCGGCTTCTCGATGATCTGGCTGGGCATCTGGGTCGGGTCGCTGATGCGCTCGGTGGAGGCAGTGAACGGCTTCATGTTCACCGTGATGTTCCCGCTCACCTTCGTCGCCAACACTTTCGCGCCGACCCAGGACATGCCCAACTGGCTGCGACTCATCGCTGAGTGGAACCCGGTCTCGGCACTGACCGCGGCGTGCCGCGAACTGTGGGGCAACGGCCTCGCACCCTCACCGGACGCCCAGTGGCCGCTCCAGCACCCGGTGATCGCGTCCATCGCCTGGTCGCTCATCTTCACAGCCGTCTTCGCGCCCCTCGCCCTGGTGGCCTTCCGCCGCCGCTCGCGGGACTAGTCTGCTCGATTTCTGTCTTGACCGGCCTGCCTGGACAGTTTGTCCACAGGTCGGTCGAGAGCCGATTTCGATCCGTCGGCCCGCGTCGATACAGTCCGTTGTCTGGTTGTCTTCGGGGGCGGCCAGGTCACGGGAGGAGAAGCACGATGGATGCGACATTGCTGGACGCGGAGGCCGAAGCGGCTGTGCTGCGCGTCTACCGGCAGGTCTTCGCCGTGCTCGCCCGCGAGGCCGGCGCGATGATCGTCGACCCGGAGTTGCTGGATGTGGACCAGGCGATCCTGGACGCGTTCGCCGAGGCGGGCAGCGACGGGCTGACCGTCGAGCAGGCGACGCTGGCCTGTCGCGGCTATCCGCACGACGTGATCGTGCGGCGCTTCGACGTGCTCCGGCAGTACGGCGCGATCACGAAACTGGTCGACCGGCCGAACGAGTTACGGCACCGGGCGGCCTTCGCGCCGTACGTGATGTTGATGTTCCTCAAGCGGATGTCGGTGCAGGGCGGGCAGGCCGAGCTGCACCAGCTGCTGACGCTCGAGGCACACAGCGTGAGCGATCCGCGCGCTGTTGCCGAGCAAGGGCAGGCGTCGATCCAACGGCTGACGAAGGTCTTCCGGCTGCTGGGGAACGAGCTGTCCATCCTGGTGTCGACCAGCACGACCGCGCAACTGCGGGAGAACGCGCAGCTCGCCTGGGGTAACGAGCGGCTGATCGAGCAGGCCGAGAAGGTGCACCGGATCGTGCTCGAGCGGTGGCCCGGGTTGCACCAGGTGTGCACGCAGCTGCGGATGTCGCTGGCTGCTTATGCGGATGCCGTTCAGCTTGCGGCCGGGCGGTTGGTGGAACGCGCCGGTACGACGCGGGCGCTGGGGTTGCTGCCGATCGAGACCTGGCTGACGTTCACGCGCAGCAGCGATACCGAAGTATTGGCCGGCGTGTTGGACGGGTTGCTCTTTGATGCGGCCGCGCCCGACTTCTCGCCGGAGGGGCTGCTGGAGGCGGTCGAGTCCGGTCGACGAACCGGTACTGCGCGGATGGCGCCGCCTCGGCCTTCATCGGAGATGGACGCCCCGGAATCAGCCGCCGCGACGGATCGCGAGGACCTGCGCGCTGAGGCCGAGCGGATCCTGGCCGGGCGTTCTTCGGTGAGCATCGTGGACGTGGTGGACGACGCGGGTGACTGGGTCACGGCTCGGCGGGTGCTGGCCGAGTTGACCGCGGCTCATCTGCACGATGAGCTCGACTACGAGTTGGTGTGGGGCGACGGGATGCGGATCGATCCGTCGGCCGGGACGCCGTGGGCGACTGAGGGCTCTTTCCGGCGGGTGACGCGATGAGCACGGAGGTTGTGGAGAACGGGCGCAGCTACAACGCGCTGTGGTGGGCGAAGGTGCAGTCGGCCGGGCCGCTGCAGGTCTCACCCGACACGCCTGCCGTCTCGGGGTTGACGCGCGCAGCCGAGCCTGACGGCTCGTCGGTGTGGATGCTGCCGACGCTGCCTGACGGAGCTGGCCATGGCGTTCTGGAGGAGCTCGGCATGCCTCCGGTGGCGGTCGAGATGCCCAACGAGACGGCCCGGGTGCTCGCGATCTGCGCCGCCTGCTGCTGGCCGGACCGCAGCGGCACCGCCTGGCCTGGCGTTGTCGGGACGCTGACTCAGGTCAAGGCCGTGTACGCGGGTCTGCGCGGTCGCCCTGAGCAGTCGAGCGACCTGACTCTCATCATCGGCAGCCTCCGTCGCCTCCACGCCACCAGTTGGCTGATCTGGAACGAGAAGGCCGGCGAGGTCCGGCTGGGCCCCCGAGTCATCACCTGGGGACCGTCCCAATTGACCGGCCTCCGCGAGGTCTGCCGGATCCTGCCCGACCCGCCTGCCGCAGTACTGGCTCCCAAGCACGACCCTGAGGTCGAGCCGGACCCGCTCCCCTCCGAATCTGCGAACGAGGAGGACGCATGACCGAGCAGCATGCTCTCTTCGACTCTCTACTGCAGGACCTGAGCGACCGTAGCCGTGACGAAGTACTGGCAGCCTTCAGTGCTGTTCAGTACGCCGCTCACCCGGTGGCTGAAGTGCAGCTGGCCGGTCTCCGCGATGTCACCTTGCGCCGCCAGGTCCAGAAGATGCTGAAGCTGATCGGCCGGACCCTCGTTCACGTCGACGGCACTCACTGGACCGCGGGCTACGCGGACGACATCGCCGAAACGCTGACTTCGCAGGGTTGGCAGCCGTTGTCCGTCGTCGACCGCGCGGTCCTCGTCCTTGTTCTGGTCCACTCGGTCGCGATCCCTCGCAGCGAAGGCATTCTGACCGGCGACAGCTGGAAATCCGCCCGCCCGACGACGGTCGACGAGCTGCGGACGACCAAGATCAGCGCCGAAGAACGCCGGCTGGCTCTCCAGCGACTCCGCGCCGCCGGCCTGATCCAGCTGTCCGGCGACCACTCCGGCGGGCCGAGCTACATCCCGGGCCCGCAACTCCAGCGACTCACCCCGGCCGCGCGGCGCCGGTTGCAGGATCAGCTGATCCTCGCGGCCGCGCCGTCGAGCCCGATCGCGGAGGCCATCCGCGCTCGCAAAGGCAGCACCCCAGAAGAAGGAGCGGCATGAGCACCCCCACCCCGGCTGAGGACGGACCGTTCGACATCCTCGGCTCGAAGGTGCTGCTCGGCGTCCAGGTCGTCGACCTGTCCCGGCTGTCGACGCACCCGATCCCGATGGTCGGCCAGGGTCTCGTCACCGTCGCCGGCCAGGGCCCGGTCGACTCCAACGGCGCCGGCAAGTCCTCCTGGATCGCCGCGCTGTCCCTCCTGCACGCCGACGAGCAATGGCGGCTGACCAGCGGTGCCCCCGGTGCCGCCGAGTTGCTCTTCACCGCCGAAGCGGCCGGCCAGGAAGGCACCTGGTCCAACGTCGACCGCGGGTACATCGTCGGCGTCTTCTCCGACCCCGACCTGACCGAGCTGGCCGACATCGAAGCGGCCGCCATCACGGTCTGGATCAGGATCAACCGCAAAGCGTCGTACCTGGATCTCCGCTGGAAGCAGGGCCTGCACGTCCCGTACGGCGTCACCGAGGCCGAGCGGGCCGCCGGCGCCGACGCGCTCTGGGCCGCGCTCCCCCACTCCAACGGCCGCACCGATTTCCACGCCAACAAGCTCTCGTCAGTCCTGTACGGCGGCCAGGTCCGTTGCGTGTCGTTCCTGTCGACCTCCGTCAGGTCGTCACCGACCGCGAACCTGCTCGCCGAGCCGCTGAACGAGCTTGGCCCGGCCCGCATCTTCAACGCGATCGCCACGCTCACCGGGCTCGACCACGAGCTGGAGCAGGAGCAGGCACACCGCTCCGCCGAGCACACCCAGCGCGAAGCGACCAAGCAGGCGGCCGCAGACCTGCAGCGCTGGGAGCAGGAGATGGCCACGGTCGAGGCGGGCATCCTGCAGCGCGCAGCTGCTCGCGAAGCTCTCGCGGCAGCGCGCGAGTCCTGGCGCGCTCGCTGCGCACGACACCTGGTCGACGGCGATGCGCGCAACAGCGAGATCGTGCAGGAGCTTGGCGTGCTCGACGAGCGCGTGGCCGAGCAGGAGGCTCGCCGCGAGACGGTCGACACCGAGATCGAGGCGTTCGGCAGCGAGGAGAACCTGCTCCGCGACGTCCAGCTGACCCGGCAGGAGCGCGACAAGCTCGACGCCCGTGACCGCGAGCTGGATCTTGCGCAGCGTTCGGTCCGTGAGCAGCTCGAGCGGCTCGGCCAGGAGCACCGGCGACTTCTCGACGCCGGGCGCTCGGCCGACGGACGCGACCTCTCCGCCGCCGCGGAGGAACAAGAAGAGGCCCGCGCTGTGCTCGAGGAGCACATCGGGCGGGATCACGCGGCGCGTTCCTTCGTGGACCAGGCAACTGGCGAGCTGCGCGAAGCCGAGAGCGGCCAGACCGTTTCGGCTCCCCAGCAGCAGGTGCTCGCGAACGCGGGTATCGAGTGTGGCGCGCTCACGGATATCACCGAGCTCGCGTCGTCTGACCGTGCCGAGTGGGAGCCGCGGTTGGCGCCGTACCGGGAAGCGGTTGTCGTCGACTTCTCGGATGTCGCGATCGCTACGTCGGCTCTGAGTGATGCCGGCTACGCGGGCTTCATGCTCGTGCTGGCCAACCGGCCGGATGCTGCCGCGTTCAAGGGTGGGCCGGCGTCGGCGGACAAGCGCTTCAAGCTGGATGGGTTCTTCGCGGCTCTGGCTGCTCGCTCGGCCAAAGAGGTCATCGATGATCCGGCCGGTGTGGTTGCTGTCGGGCAGTTCGAGGAGCCGATCACCGGTCGCACCGCCCGGATCGAGGCAGCTCGTCGCCGACTCGAGGCAGCCGTCGAGGCTCGTTCCGCCGCGTCGGCCGCGCTTGAGCAGGCTCGCGCTCGCGTGGGCCAGGCCGAGCGCCGTACCGCGGCCGCCCGCGCACTTGGGACCGCTGCGGACGTACAGGAGCAGATCCTTGCCCTCCGTGAGGCGAACGACCAACATGAGACCGATCGCGATTCGCTCGCACCCACTCTCCAAACGGCCAAGGAGTCAGCCGAGGCCGCGGCCGGGCAGCAGCTTGTCCGAGATGAGCGGTTGAAGAACCTCGAAGCCACTCGCCGGGATCACGACCGCATCCTCGACGAACTCGCCGGCCGGCGACTCGTGCTCCTGGAGGAGCAGACCGGCCTCGACCTGGTCACCAGGACGACCGCTTGGGGCGGGAGCGCTGCAGAGGCCTCCGAGTTCCTGGTCGCCTTGCCGGACGACGCGGCCCAGCGCCGTACGACGGCCGACTGGAACCACCAGGCCTGCACCCAGCTCGACGATGTCATCCGCCGATGCTTCCCGAACGCACGCTCGCGGGAGGAGATCCCGTCGGAGCTGTGGGAGATCCTCAACGGCGCCGACGGCTGGTCGAGCGGGACTCTGGGCGCGCGTGTGACCCTGGTGCCCGCCTTGCAGCGGACGCTCGCGAGCCATCTGGCCCAGCACGAGACCTTCGACAGCCTGCAACAACAGCAGATCGCCAGCCAGCGCGCCGAGCGCAACGCCGCTCTGGAGCGCGCCCGAGAGGGGCTCGGCGAGTCGGAAAGCACTGCACGCGCTCACCGCTCGTCCCTCGCCGATGGCATCAAGGCCCGGCTGCGACTGGTGTCGGCGGAGTTCGACCGGCTCGACCAGCAGTACGGCGGTTATGGGGCCAAGCTCGAGTACCCGGAGCCCGACCCGCCGGCCGAGCCGGACAAGCCGTGGCGCTGGACCGTCACACCGAAGTGGCGGCGATCTGAGGGTGGGCCGTTCTCGGCGTTCAACGTCAAGGGCAACACTGCGCAGATGGACGAGAAGGCGGTCAAGCTCGTGTGCGCGGCTGCCCTCGCCGGGGGTAGCGATCGACCGCTGCTGCTGATCCTCGACGAGCTCGGCCGCAACCTCGGCTCCCAGCACCGGCGCGAAGCCGTGGCCCTGTTCGAGCAGATCGGCCGCGACCGCAACATCACGGTCATCGGCGCGCTCCAGGACGACATGGAGCGCTACGCCCTGTCCTCGTCCCGTCTCTATGTGAAGCTCCGTCGTTCCTCCGACACCATGGCCTACAACCAGGCGCCGGTCGTCAAGGGCAACGAGGAGTACACCGCCCGAGTCGAGCTCCTCCGAAACTGGCTCGACTCCTACCGAGGCCCCCGCCCCACCCTCGAATTGGCAGAACAAACGCTCGACACCGCAGACCTCACGGACCTCACGGACCCACCGTCGACCGACTCCCAAGCATCCCCCGCGGGCTCAACCGATTCAGCAGCCTCCGACAACGGTGATACCAGCGCCAGTTCGACCGCTGGCGGCGCCGACGAGACCTCGGCCAAGGCCACCAAGCCGGCCACCCGACGCAAGTCCGCTAAAGCGGTCAAGCAGCCCACCGCCAACGCCTCCGACGAGCCGGACGAAGGTGCCACAGCGGCAGGAGCCGCAGACTGAGCGCGCTCACAGCGGGAACCGTCGCCGGGACGTGCCGGCGAGGGACCGGTTTTGGGCAGGAGTCTGCGGAAAAGGGACCCCGGTGGTAGGGAATGACCTACGGCTGCTTCACACTGGAGTGGTGAGGTGTCAGCAGATGGGCGTTCCGGCCCACTCCCGCTGTTCACACGGAGTAGGCGGAGCTCTGGCCAAGCCCTCATCGTTCGGCGTACCGTCCGTTGGACAGGTCCAGCCGGCAGCTGAGCGGAGGGCGTGAGATGGCATCTTGGCTACTACGCGCCCAGTGGGCTCACCGCGACGAAACGGTCGAACACCGGGCGCTTCGCGTTGGGCGCACCCTGACCGCAGTCGCCGTGGCGTTCCCGGAAGTCCACCTGTGGACGCAGGACGAGCGCTGGGGCTTCCACGTGCTCGAGGCCGACGCCTCCACACCGCTTCAGGAAATGGTCGAGGCGACCACCAAGGTCCTCTCCAACGGTTCGAGCACCACCCGCCTGCACCTGCAGAGCGCCGGTGAACTCCCCTGGCTGTTCGACCTCTCCATGGGCGGCACCCTTACGACGGTCTCTGACCAGCTCACCCTGCACTGGAGCGACGAGGACGCCCTGATCCAGTCAGAGCGCTTCGCTCAGGTTCTCCGAGCGGTCGTCACGATCTGGGAACCCGAATGGGCCAGCATCGCCGACACCGAACTGGCCGCAGCCGCCGGCGTCTTCCGCCGCGGTATCCCGATGATGGGCTGGCTGACCTATGTCCGCGGCCTCGTAGCCGGCGCCCACGGAATAGACATCGGCCTGACTCCGTTCGAACGAGGCACGCTGCTCCAGGCCCCGGTAGCCCCCGCGGACCTGACCCCTATCCACATCTGCGCCGCCGCAGCCCTGGTAGGAATCTCCCCCGACGACCTGTAGTCCCCTCTGCCCGCGCAGAGCCCGTCAGGCTGCGGATGCGCTCACGCGACGCTTGAGCCACTAAGAGCGCTCCCGGGCAAGGGCCGGTAAATGCATTAAGGGCCACCCATTGCTGGGTGGCCCTTAACAGTGTGAATGTCCGGCGACGTCCTACTCTCCCACGACCTACCGGTCGCAGTACCATCGGCGCTGTCAGGCTTAACTTCCAGGTTCGGAATGGAGACTGGGTGTTTCCCTGAC
>NZ_JAAGLV010000019.1 GCF_010548305.1 Streptomyces sp. SID13031 | reverse complement strand
ACCCCTCAGACGGGCCAGGCCACCGGCGGGAGTAGGCGGATCGGGATGGGTCGGCCGTGGGATGGGGGTCGAGGAAGGCACTCAGCCGGTATTAGGAGTGAGCGGCGGAGGCTGCGTGGGGATTTCTCCCCACGCAGTTCGGGGTCAGGCCTTGGCGAGGGTTTGGGTTTGTTTGCCTAGGCCTTGGATTTCGCATTCGACGGTGTCGCCTGGTGCTAGGTAGGGGAAGCGGCCGGAGAGGGCTACGCCTTCGGGGGTGCCGGTGTTGACCAGGTCGCCCGGGTCGAGGGTCATGTACTGGGAGAGGTCGCGGATGATGGCGGCGACCGAGAAGATCATGTCACGGGTGTTCGAGGACTGGCGGGGCTCGCCGTTGACCCAGGATTTCAGGTCGAGTGCTTGCGGGTCGGCGACCTCGTCAGCCGGTACCAGGGCCGGGCCGAGCGGGTTGAACGTCTCGCAGGACTTGCCCTTGGACCACTGGCCGCCGGATACCTCGAGCTGGAGGGCGCGTTCGGAGACGTCGTTCGACACCGTGTAGCCCGCGATGCAGGCGAGTGCCTCCTCGTCGGAGGTCAGGTAGCGGGCGGTTTTGCCGATGACGACGGCGAGCTCGACCTCCCAGTCTGTCTTGGTGGAGTCGCGGGGGATCAGGATGTCGTCGTTCGGGCCGATGACGGTGTTCGGGTGCTTGTAGAAGACGACCGGGTTCTTCGGCGGTTCGGCGCCGGACTCGGCCGCGTGGGCCGCGTAGTTCAGGCCGATGCAGACGACGGCGCCCGGCTTCGCGATCGGGGCACCCACCCGCAGGCCCTCGACCGAGGCGACCGGGAGCGAGCCGGCGTCGAGCGCGGCCCGGGCGCGGGCGATGCCGTCGGAGGCGAGGAAGGCGCCGTCGATGTCGGCGGTGACGGAGCTCAGGTCGTAGACGGTGCCGTCGGTCGAGCGCACGTACGGGCGCTCTTCGCCGACCGCGCCGAGGCGCAGCAGTTCCACAGAACTCTCCTAGAAAGAAGGGATCACATTTTGTCGAACACAGGCCGCAACCGGGCCCGTGAGGCTTCGATGTGCGCCCGCATCATCGCGGCCGCCTCGTCCGGGTCACCCTTGCGGACCGCGGCCACCACAGCCTTGTGCTCACGCAACGCCTTGGTTGCGATCCCGCCGCCGTAGTACAGGCGAAACAGGTGCAGATGGCAGTGCGTGCGGGCGAAGGACTGCCGCGCGGTCTCGTTGCCGGACAGCTCCAGTACCAGGTCGTGGAACCGCTGGTCGTGCGCAGCCATCGCCTTGTAACTGTCGTAGTCGGGACGATCCGGTACGTCGGTGTAGCTGAGCATCTCGTCCTTGAGCCGGGCCAGATCATCCGGCTCGGTCCGCTCGGCGGCGCGACCGGCCGCCCAGGGCTCGACGTGCAGCCGGTACTCGAAGAGGTCCTCGAACTCCTCCCGAGTGAGCCGGGAGGACACCCTGTACCCCCGCAGCGGCTCCTTGATGACCAGGCCGTCGGACTCCAGCCGGGCGAGCGACTCGCGGATCGGCGTCTGTGAGATGCCGAGCTCCCGGGTCAGGGCGTCGATGTTCAGCCGGGTGCCCGGCTCGACCACGCTGTCCATGATCAGGCCCTTGACGGTCTCGTAGACGTCGTCGCTCAGTACCTGTCGCTGAGGCAGGCGCGAGAGTTGCCCCGCCAGACCCGCATGCGCATCTGTCACTGTCGCTCCTCCCGAGGTCCCTATCATGCACGACTGTCCGAAACCGGCGGCCACGGTCCGAAATCGGTCTGCCGAATTCGGTGTACGCAGTCGTTACCCGGACAAGTCTTGACGCCACCAGTGTGAAGCGGCAGCATCAGCTACGCAATATCCTATAGGATCTTTGAGGAGTCAGCGCCATGACCGTCCACTCGATCTACCGGAAAACCGCCGCCGGACTGGCCGTCGTTGCGCTGGCCGCAACCGGCTGCAGCACCAAGAGCTCCACGGGCAGTGCAAGTGGCACCTCCGGCGACGATGCTTCCACCGGTACGTCGACCGGACCGGTGGAACTCAAGGACGGCTCGAGCGTCAAGCTCGCCCTCATCCCGGGCGGCGCGCACCCCTATTTCCAGCCCTGGAAGACCACCGCCGACCTGGACAAGACCGATTTCAAGCTCGGTGGTGTGACATTCAACGAAACCGGCGAGTGGGACCAGAGCAAGCAGAACAACGTGATCAACTCGCTGGCAGCCCAGGGCTACAACGCGTTCGGCATCTTCGGCGTCTCGCCGACCGACATCAACTCCACCTTCGAGGACCTGAAGGCGAAGGGGTTCGCGGTCGGCTCGCTCGCGTCCTGCCCGGCCGGTGACACCAACGCGGCCGACTTCTGCCTGTCCACGGACGTCGAGGCAGCGGCGTACAAGGCGACCCAGGCAACGATCGAGGCGATCGGCGGCGAAGGCACGATCGTGCACCTGACCGGCAACAACGTCGACTCGAACACCCAGCGCCGGATCGCCGGCGTGAAGAAGGCGATCGCCGAGACCAACGGCAAGGTGACCGAACTACCGGTGATCACCGACATCGACAAGGACCTGCAGACCGCGCAGAAGGCCGTCGCCGACCTGCTTGCCTCGAAGGGCAAGGAGATCAAGGGCATCGTCACCACCGCCTACAACCCGGCCGTCGCCGCGGCCGACGGGGTGGCCAGCAGCAAGCTTCCGATCAAGGTGGTGGCGATCGACGACGACGCCAAGATCCTGTCCGGGATCAAGTCCGGCGGCGTCGCCGCGACGGTCACCCAGAACCCGGTCGGCCAGGCGTACGTCGGTGGCTGGCTGCTCGCCCTGCTCGGCTCCAAGCAGTGCACGATGAAGACGCCCGGCGTGATCGTCGACTCCGGCTCGTTCGTCGTCACCAAGGCCAACGTCGACACCTACGACACCGAGCGCAAGGCCAAGACGACCGCGCTGCAGAAGGACTTCGCCGCGCAGCTGAGCTGCAAGTGAGTGGACTGAAGACCTTGCCCAAGACAACGATCAGCCGCGCCGAGGCCTTCCTGGTCGACCTCGAGGTGGAGACCGTCCGGACCGACGCGGTCCAGTCCTTCCTCAAGCAGGAGACGATCTTCGTCGAGCTCGAGACCACCGACGGGTACTCCGGACTCGGCTACTCCTACACGATCGGTACCGGTGGTACCGCCGTCCTCTCGATGCTGCGCGATCACCTGTTGCCGCGGCTGGTCGGCGCCGACGCCCGCAACGTCGAGGGGATCTGGTTCGACCTGTTCGCCTCCACCCGGGCGACGACGGTCGGCGCGATCACCTCGCTCGCGCTCGCCTCGGTCGACACCGCCCTGTGGGATCTGCGCTGTCGCCGGGCGGACCAACCGCTCTGGCGGCTCGCGGGTGGCTTCCGTCAGCGCGTGCCGCTGTACGACACCGAAGGCGGTTGGTTGCACCTGACAACGGACCAGCTCGTCGCCGGCGCGCTCGCCTCGCAGAAGGCCGGCTGGCCCGGGGTGAAGCTCAAGGTGGGCAAGCCGCGCGTCCACGAGGATCTCGAGCGGCTGTCCGCGGTACGGGATGCTGTCGGTCCGGCCCTCGACATCATGGTCGACGCCAACCAGTCGATGACGTACGCCGAAGCGAAGCGCCGCGCCCGTGCATTCGAGCCGCTCGACCTGAGCTGGTTCGAGGAGCCGTTGCCGGCCGACGATCTGACCGGGCACGTCCGGCTGGCCGAGTCCACCTCGATCCCGATCGCGGTCGGCGAGTCGATGTACTCGATCTCGCAGTTCCGCGAGTACGTCGCCGCGGGCGCGGCCGGCATCATCCAGGTGGACGTCGCCCGGATCGGCGGCATCACCCCGTGGCTGAAGGTGGCGCACCTGGCCGAGACCTTCAACCTCGAGGTCTGCCCGCACTTCCTGATGGAGCTCCACGTCAGCCTGACGGCCGCGGTACCGAACGGCCGGTACGTCGAACACATCCCGCAGTTGCGGGCGATCACCAAGAGCGAGATGGAGATCGTCGAGGGGCACGCCGTCGCACCCGACGAACCAGGCCTCGGGATCGACTGGGACCGGGACGCGATCGACGACCGGCGGGTCTCGTGAGCGCACCCGTCTCGGAGACCGCCACCGCGGCGCTGCAGGAACCGGACGCACCGGTCGAGCAGCCGCGCGGTGGGCGCACTCCCTGGTGGGCCAATCAGCGGATCGGCCTGCTGATCCTGGTGGTGGCGCTCTCCGCGCTCTTCGGGATCCTCCGCCCCGCGTTCTTCAACCAGCAGCTGGTGATCTTCCCGCTGCTCCGCGATATCGCGATGTTCACCGTCGTCGGCCTGGCCCAGATGTGCGTGCTGTCGATCGGCCACATGAACCTCGCCGTCGGCCGGATGGCGGCCTTCTCGATGATGATCACGGGCATCTCGTATGACCTGTGGCACTTCAGCCTGTACGCCGGTCTGCTGGTCGGCCTGATCGCCGGTACTGCGATCGGCGCGCTCGCGGGCTGGGTGATCGCCCGGACCGGCGTGAACTCCTTCGTCGTCACGCTGGCCCTCGACTTCCTGCTGCTCGGGCTGATTCCGCTCGTCTACACCGGGCTGACCGACAACGCCGCCTTCGTCACCAAGCCGCCGGGGATGCGCGAGCTGCGCAACTACTCGCTCGCGGACGTCTGCATCGGCAACGTCTGCGGCTCGCCCGCCGTGCCGCAGCTGGCCATGTTCGCGGTGATCGCCATGATCGTGGTCGGCTGGATCTACAGCCGGACCAAGCTCGGTCGCGAGCTGTTGATGACCGGTACTTCGGTGAAGGCCGCCGAGTTGTCGGGGATCCCAACCGCTCGCCGGGTGATCACGGCGCATGCCATGTCGGGCTGTCTGGCGGCGCTGGCCGGGTTCATGCTCGCGGTGAGCACCGGGTCGATCAAGGCGACGATCGGCGAGGAGTTCATGCTGCCGTCGTTCCTCGGCCCGATCCTCGGCGGGACGCTGCTGGCCGGCGGTTTCATTTCGATCTGGGGCACGTTGCTCGGTACCGCGCTGACCTCGGTGATCCGGAAAGGCCTTGATCTGCTGGGGGTCGGGCTGGAGAGCCTGAACATCTACCTCGGGCTGATCCTGCTCGTCGCGCTCTCGACCGACCGGTTCCGAACAGTGCTGTCCGACCGGCAGGGGGTGAAGGAGAGATGAAGCCGTTCGCTCTGCGGTTCGCGAAGACGACCGAGATGACTCTGCTGGTGATCGGCGTGGTGTTCTTCATCGCTTTGGTGATCGCCTCGCACGGTGACCTGCTCGAGGCGAATTCACTGCGAGTGCTCCTTCAGTTCCTTGCGGTGCCGGTACTGATCGGATTGGCTCAGATGGTGGTCTTGGCCGTGGGTCAACTCAACCTCGCCGTCGGTGCCGTCGGCGGGTTCGCCGCGTGCGCGATGGGCGTGCTGATGGCCGACCACGGCGTGCCCGTGCCGCTCGCGCTGCTGATCGGCTTCCTGCTCGCGACGCTCGCCGGCTTGGCCAACGGGCTGCTCGTCGTGCTGACCCGGATCAACGGGTTCATCGTCACGCTGGCGACGATGACCGTGCTGCTCGGCGTGCAGTACCGGCTGGTGGGCACGCGCACGATCGACGCCTATCCCCAAGGACTGAAGAGCTTCGGCTCGTACGCCGTGTTCGGGGTGCTCCCGTTGATCTTCCTGGTGGCGCTGCTGGTGGCCGGGTTGCTCGCGCTGATGTTGCGCCGGACGGTCCCTGGGCGGCAGCTGCTCGCCTCAGGCGGGAACCCCATTGCCGCAAGGCTTTCGGGGATCTCCAACGACCGCTCGGTGATCGTCGCGCACACGCTGTCCGGCGCGATCCTCGGCGTCGCGGCGGTCCTGACCATCGCGTCGTCGCCGGGCGTGAACAAGAGCATCGGCGGCGACTGGCTGCTGCCGAGCTTCGCCGCGCCGATCATCGGTGGCGCCCTCCTCACCGGCGGCTCGGCAGTCGTGCTCGGTACGGTGCTGGCCGCCTTCATCGTGCGCTTCGTCGACACGGCTCGGGCGGAGTTCTCGCTCGAGCCCAGCTGGGTGAACTTCGTCGTCGGCACCGTCGTGCTCGGCTCGGTGGTCCTCGGCCAGGTCCGAACCCGCCGCCAGGAGCGGCGTACGGTCGTCAAAGCGCCGGACGCTGCCGTGGCAGGAGGGGTCTCATGACGCTGTTCGAAGCCTCCGCTGTGGACAAGTTGTTCCCTGGTGTCCGGGCGCTCGACGGGGTGACGCTGAAGCTCGAAGCGGGCTCGGTGCACGCGTTGCTGGGGGAGAACGGTGCCGGCAAGTCGACCCTGATCAAGGTGATCACCGGGCTCTACAAGCCGGATGGCGGGCGGCTGTTGCTGGACGGCAAAGAGGTCACCTTCGGGTCGCCGCACGAATCGGCCTCGGCCGGGATCGGCGTCGTGCACCAGGAGCGCAACCTGATCCCGGGCTTCACGATCGGGGAGAACATCCTGCTCCAGAAGCTGCCGACCTCCCGCGGACTGGTGGATCGCGGCCGGATCCGGTCCGAGGCGTCGCGCTGGCTGGCCGAGCTCGACCTGGAGCTCGACCCGGATCTGCCGGTGACGGAGCTGTCCGTCGCGCAGGCGCAGCTGGTCGAGATCGCGAAGGCGCTCTCGATCGAGAGCCGGGTGCTGCTGCTCGACGAGCCGACGGCCTCGATCACGCCGAACGAGGCCGAGCGGCTCTTCCGGGTGGTCGAGAAGCTCAAGAACGACGGGCGCGCGGTGCTGTTCGTCAGCCACAAGCTCGAAGAGGTCTTCCAGATCTGCGACACCGTCACGGTGCTGCGGGACGGTTCGTCGGTGCTCGAGTCCGGCGCCTTGTCGGACCTCACGCGTGACCAGGTCGTCGACCTGATGGTGGGTCGGGTGCACGAGGCACTGACGCTCCCGCCGCGGACGGTCGCCGCCGATGCGGCGCCATTGCTGGAGCTCTCGGGAGTCGGTACTGCGACCGGCCACGTGGGCGTCGACCTCAGCGTGCGGCCGGGGGAGATCGTCGGGCTCTACGGGCTCGTCGGCGCCGGCCGGAGTGAGCTGGCCAAGGCGCTGCTCGGGCTCGACCGGATCACGGCGGGCGAAGTACGGGTGCGGGGTGAGGCGGTGCGGATTCGGAACGTGCGGGACGCGCTGAAGAACCACAAGATCGGGTATGTCACCGAGAACCGCAAGGAGGAAGGCGTCTTCCTGGAGCAGTCGGTGCAACGCAACATCGCTGTGACGGTGTGGGATCGGCTGCAGAAGCGGCTCGGGCGGGTTCCGGGGCTGTCCTACGTGCCGAAGAAGGCGGAGTCCGCTCTGGTCGCCGAGTACGTCGAGCAGCTCGGGATCCGGATCGCGTCACCGGAGCAACTCGCCGGCACTCTGTCGGGCGGCAATCAGCAGAAGGTCTCGCTGGCGAAGTGGCTGGCGGCGAAGACCGAGATCCTGATCATCGACGAGCCGACGGTCGGTATCGATGTCCGCACCAAGGACGCCTTCCACACCCTGATCTGGGATCTGGCCGCCAACGGCCTGGCCATCCTGCTGATCACTTCGGACCTGCCGGAGATGATCACGCTGGCCGACCGGGTGGTCGTCATGCGAGATTTCCGGGTCCGTGGCGAAGTCCCGAACACCCATGACTACGACACGATGAGCCACCAGGTCATCCGCCTCATCCACGCGGAAGGAACGGCCGCAGCATGAGCGGGCGAGTTGACGCGCACCACCACGTCTGGGATCTGAGTGTCCGGGAGCAGACCTGGATGGTGGGGCCGGGGCTGGATCCGGTCCGGCGGAACTTCTCGGTCGACGAGCTTGCTCCACTGGCGGCGGAAGCCGGGGTGACGTCGACGGTGCTGGTGCAGACAGTTGGCGTGGCTGCTGAGACGCCCGAGTTCCTGGAAGTTGCTACTGGCAACGAATTGGTGGCAGGTGTGGTCGGGTGGGTTGATCTCACCGCGGCCGAGGTCAACGAGGCGTTGGCGGCGTTGAAGGAGCGGGCGGATGGTGCGTGGCTGAAGGGCATCCGGCATCAGGTGCACGACGAGCCCGACCCGCGGTGGTTGTGCCGCGACGACGTACGCACAGGGCTTGCAGCGGTCGCCGATGCGGGGCTGGTCTACGACCTGCTGACGAAGACTCCGCACCTGCCGGCCGCGCTGGAGACCGCGCAGGCTCTACCGCAACTGTCATTCGTCGTCGACCACATCTCCAAGCCGGTCATCGGCGGCGACCTCGAGCCCTGGG
The DNA here is from genome assembly GCF_010548305.1 of Streptomyces sp. SID13031. Classification (GTDB taxonomy): domain Bacteria; phylum Actinomycetota; class Actinomycetes; order Propionibacteriales; family Kribbellaceae; genus Kribbella. The sequence goes on along the minus strand of NZ_JAAGLV010000019.1, from coordinate 153,988 downwards.
CTTCTGAGCTCAGAGCACTCGCTGCCCTGCCGAACGTCTCCTGCAAGCTCTCCGGCATGGTGACCGAGGCATCCTGGACAGATTGGAAAGTCTCCGACCTCCAGCCCTACGTCGAGGTGGTACTGGACGCCTTCGGCCCCGACCGAGTGATGTTCGGCTCCGACTGGCCCGTCTGCCTACTCGCCGCCTCGTACGCCGAAGTAGTCCAAGCAGCCACCGACCTGACAGCCATCCTCACCACCGCCGAACGCGAGGCGATCTTCGGCAACACAGCCCGTCGCGTCTACAACCTCACCTGACTGGCCGCTCGGGTCAGGGGAGCCGGATGAAGTCCTCGGTCGCCTTGGCGGTGATGGCAGCCAAGGCGGCGGCGTCCTGGGGACGACCGCCGGTGCTGACCTCGAACATGGTGTGGGCGGTGTCGTCGATGGAGACGAAGCGGTCGACCACCAGTCGGGGCCCTCGGTTGGGGTCTGTGTAGGTGTAGGTCAGGGTGCGATGGTGGAAGATCACGCCCTGGAAGTTCGGATTGGTCGCGCGGGTGGCGCCGGTTTCGCGAGAGATCAGTTTGAAGTCCTCGGTCGAGGACGAGGTCAGCTCGTACTTGGCGTCCGCGGCGGTCTTGATCGGCTCGTCCTTGGCCGTGGCGTCCACGCGCAGGTTCCACCGGCCGTTCGGGCTGGTGAACTTCACCTCGAACGTCGACAGCTTCACCTTCTTCCAGCCCTTCGGCGCCCAGATGACGACGCCGACCTCCGTCTTCGGGTCGCCCCAGCTTTCGTGCTGGTACCTCACCTGCGCCGCCTTGAGCGCAGGCACCTTGTCGACCGGCTTCGGCTGAGTGCCGACTGGCTTCTTCGCGGCCGGCGGCCCCTTGAGGTCGCCCCCGGCGACCACATTCCACGCACCGCCACCATCAGCGGAGGAGTGCGAGCGAGCCACGGCTGCCGTGGCCAGGCCGCCGGTGGCCAGTACGGCGAGAGCTGCGCTGATGGCGGTTGCGCGGGTCAACATACCCGTTGGACGCGTTCTTCCGGGCAGAAGTTCAGGGCCGGGGGAATTCCACCCGGACGCCGAGCAGCCGGACCGGCCGGCGTAGCTCGAACTTCTCCAGCAGGACGAGTGCCGCCGCCGCGACGACCTCAGGATCCTGGGTGATCTCGGGCAGCTTCCGGCTCTTGATCGGTGTGAAGAAGGAGGTGAAGCGAACCTTCACCGCGATCCGCTGGACGCTCCGGCCCTCGGCGACGATCTCGCGGGTGACCGTGAGTGCGATCCGCCGCAACTCGCGCTCGACCTCGGCGCGGTCGGCAAGATCGACAGCGAATGTCTCCTCATGACTCCGCGACACCGGCTCGCGCGGTACGTCGGTCACCTCGGTGTCACCGAGCCCGCGCCCGAGCGCGAGATACCACGCCCCCATGTTCGGCCCGAACCGCTTCGTCAGTACGTCGACGTCGGCCGCCGCGAGCTCCGCCACGGTGAAAAGCCCCAATTCGTTGAGGTTCTGCGACATCCGGCTGCCGATACCCCACAGCTCACGCACCGGACGCTCGTGCATCACCTCGACCCAGTTGGCGGCGGTCAACCGATAGATCCCCAAGCCGCTCCCGCTGTCCCGCTTGCCGAATCCGGTGGCGAGCTTGGCCCGCACCTTGTTGTCACCGATCCCGATCGAGCACGCCAACCCCGTCCGTTCCAGTACTGCGGCCCGCAGCTCGCCGGCCAGCGCCTCCGGATCATCCGTCGAAGCACCGACGAAGCACTCGTCCCAACCCCACACCTCGACGATCACCGGGAACTCGCGCAGCGTGTCCATCACCTCGGCCGACGCAGCGTCGTACGCCGCCGGATCGGTCGCCAGGAACACCGCGACGGGGCACTTCTTCAGAGCCGCCCGCAACGGCATGCCCGAGTGCACCCCGAACTCACGCGCCTCGTACGACGCGGTGGCGACCACTTGCCGGGCCTGGGTGGGATCACCCGAACCGCCGACGACAACCGGCAGCCCACGCAGCTCAGGCCGGCGGCGGATCTCCACCGCGGCGATGAACTGATCCATGTCGACGTGCAGCAACCACCAGCCAGGTGACGTGCTCATACCCCAGAGGTATCACAGACGGCAGAACAGGTCTTGGACTACGCAGAGCGACAGACGGAGGCTGGAGAGGACAGAAAGGGAACATTCATGAAGGTATTTCTGACCGGCGGTTCCGGCTACATCGGCCGGGCGACGATCGAGGCGCTGCTCCGGCACGGACACGAGGTGACCTCGCTGGCCCGGAGCGACCAGGCGGTCGACACGGTCACCGCCCTCGGCGCCAAGGCGGTCGTCGGCGATCTGGCCGATCTCGACGTACTGCGTACTGCCGCCGCGGCCGCCGACGGGGTCATCCACCTCGGCGCGGTCAACAGCCCGGAGGCGGGTGCCATCGACCTGGCCGCTGCCGAGGCAATGCTGGCCGGGCTCGGCGGGCGTGGGGCGTACGTCCACACCGGTGGTGTCTGGGTGTACGGCGACACGGACGGGGTGATCGACGAGACGGCGGAGATGAACCCGCCGGCGATCACGGCTTGGCGGCTGGACAACGAGGCTCAGGTGCTCGCGACGGCGGCCGAAGGGTCGCGTCCGGTGCTGGTCATGCCGGGACTCGTGTACGGGCGAGGGGCCGGGCTGATCGAGGCGTTCTTCGTGGAGCCGGCCCGCGCAGCGGGCGCAGTACCGGTGATCGGTGACGGGACGAACCACACGACCTTGGTGCACGTGGAGGACATCGCCGAGCTGTATGTGCTTGCGTTGAACGCGCCTGCCGGGGCGATGTATCTCGGTGTTGCGGAGAACGTGCAGTTCGCCAAGCTCGCTCCGGCGCTGGCCGAGGCTGCTGGGCTTCCAGGCAGCGTCGAGCAGTTGACGTACGAGGAAGCTGCTGAGCGGATGGGCCCGATCGCGGCCGCGTATGCGCTCGACCAGCGGATCAGCGGCGACCGGGCCAAGCGCGAACTCGGCTGGACCCCGAAGCACCTCGATGCGGTGGCAGACCTGGCGAAGGGCTGCTAGAGCGTCTTGCGCATCTCCTGGGTGACGACCTCGTACCCGAGGGAGTCGTAGAGGCCGGTGGCGACGCTGTTGCTGCCGAAGACGTTCAGGGCGAGGCTGTCGTAGCCGCGGCTGCGGCACTCCTCCTCGCCGGCCAGCATGATCGACCGTCCGTATCCCTTGCCGCGCTGCTCCGCGCGCACCTCGATCAAGTAGACGAACGGAACCGCCTTCTGCGTGCTGATCCACAGGCTGCCGACCGGGGTGCCCTCGTGGTAGGCCAGCCAGACCAGCTGGTTCTCGGTCGTCGGCCCGTCGGTGAGCAGGGTGTCGAACTCTCGGTAGGCGGCCTCCAACGCTGCCGCGGGATCGAGCCGGCGGGCCGGGCCGATATCGGCGGCGTAGTTCTCGCAGCTGTGGGTCTTCCAGCCGTCGTACTCCTCGGCGGTCAGCGGCCGGAGGGAGACAGGCGGTGCTTTCGGGCTGCTCATCTCCGGAAGATACCGCCGCGACAGGTCTGCCGGCAGGGTGAATATCAGGGTCGACATCGCTCGGGGTCACCGTGCGGTGACCCCGAGTGCGGTAGCCTCGCGCGGGATAGATGCCACCGGCTCCTGTCCGGCGCGGGGCCGCCGCTGCGCCGCCAGCGCCAGCCCACCCAACCGATATGGGCCCAGGAGGAAGAGTGCGCTTCGAACCCGCACGGACGACGGCCATCGGGGTCTTGAGTCTCGCGGTACTGACCGGGCTCGGCCAGTTGCCGCAGTCTGTCGCCGGACCGGCTCCGGCCGACGGTGATGCCCCCAGCGGTCCGGCCGCGGTCAAGGCCGGACCGGACGAACTACCCAACGCCCTCGAGGACAAGCGCCGTGACCTGCGCGAACGTGCCTTGGCGAATGTGCTGAACGGCACGGCGAAGGTCGAGCAGCGCGGCACCAGCAAGGTGGTCAAGGTCGGCCAGGAAGTGGCGCGCCCGGCGACCAGCGCCCGGGACAAGGTCCTGGCCAAGCGCAAGGACCAGTACGTCGAGCTGGCGCGGGAGAAGACCGACAGGATCTTCGTGATCCTGGCCGAGTTCGGCGACCAGCGGCACCCGGACTTCCCGGACAAGGACACCGACCCGGACACCGACGGGCCGGCCACCTTCGACGGTCCGGTGCACAACGCGATCCCTGCGCCGGACCGGAGTACCGACAACTCCACCATCTGGCAGGCCGACTACTCACCCGATCACTATCGCCAGCTGTACTTCGGCAAGGGCGATTCGGTGAAGACGTACTACGAGAAGCAGTCGTCGGGCCGGTACAGCGTCGACGGCACCGTCTCGGACTGGGTGAAGGTGCCCTACAACGAGGCGCGGTACGGCCGGAGCAACGGCTACCCGTGCGACGACACCATCTGCGGCAACACCTGGAACCTGATCAGCGACGCCGTCGCGCAGTGGGTCAAGGGCCAGGAAGCGGCCGGCAAGACCGACGCGCAGATCAAGTCCACGCTCGCGTCGTACGACCAGTGGGACCGCTACGACTTCGATGGCGACGGCAACTTCAACGAGCCGGACGGGTACATCGACCACTTCCAGATCGTCCACTCCGGCGGCGACCAGGCCGACGGTGACCCGCAGCAGGGTGAGGACGCGATCTGGTCGCACCGCTGGTACGCCTTCAGCAACCACACCAGCGGACCGTCGGTCAACAAGCTCGGCGGCACCCAGCTCGGCAGCACGGGGTTGTGGATCGGCGACTACACGATCCAGCCGGAGAACGGCGGCCTGAGCGTGTTCGCGCACGAGTACGGGCACGACCTCGGGCTGCCCGACCACTACGACACCTCCGGGCAGCCGAGCCAGAACCCGGTGAACTGGTGGAGCGTGATGTCGCAGTCCCGCTCCGGCGCCAAGGGTGACGTCGGCATCGGGCTGAAGCCGCAGGATCTCGGTACCTGGGACAAGCTGCAGCTCGGCTGGCTCGACTACGAGACGGTGAAGGCGGGGCAGACCAGGACGGTCGACCTCGGCCCGCACGAGTACAACTCGAAGCGGGCCCAGGGCGTCGTGGTCGTCCTGCCGAAGAAGAAGGTGACGACGCAACTCGTCAAGCCTGTCGCCGGTACCAAGTCGTGGTGGAGCGGCACGGGCGACAAGCTGTCGAACACGCTCACCCGCAAGGTCACCCTGCCGGCGGGCAAGGCGTCGCTGGACTTCCAGGCGAACTGGAAGATCGAGGACTGCGGCCCGGATGCCTGCGACTACGCCTACATCGAGGTGAACGACGGGTCGGGCTGGACGGCGATCCCGGGCAGTATCACCAAGGCGGCCGAGGCGAACGGTATCGACGGGGACAGCTCGGGCTGGCAGCCGGCGAAGTTCGACCTGTCCGCGTTCGCGGGGAAGACGATCGACCTGCGGTTCCGGTACGCGACCGACGCGGCGACGCACGAACTGGGCTTCTTCGCCGATGACATCAAGCTGACGGCGGGTGGCAAGACGCTGCTCGACGACGGCGCGGAGAGCGGCGTGAACGGGTGGACGGCGACCGGGTTCGAGCCGGCCGGCGAGTCGGTGACGCGGCAGTACGACAACTACTACCTCGCGTCGAACTACACCTACAACTCCTTCAACAAGTACCTGCAGTACGGCCCGTACAACTTCGTCGGCGCACCGCGGCCGAACTGGGTCGAACACTTCGGGTACCAGGACGGGCTGCTCGTGTCGTACTGGGACACCTCCCAGTCGAACAACGAGACGGCCGTCCACCCCGGTCAGGGGCAGTGGCTGCCGATCGACGCGAACCCGGAGCCGCGGGTCCGGCTCGACGGGGCCTACTGGCGGAGCACGATCCAGAGCTACGACGCGACCTTCGGGTTGCAGAAGTCGGATTCGCTCAACCTCACCGTGGCCGGCAAGAAGAACTACGTGCGCGGCGCGGCCGCAGTACCGGCCTTCGATGACCGGAACGACTTCTGGACGTCGAAGATCCCGTCGTACGGCGTCAAGGTGCCGCACGCCGGGGTGAAGATCCGGGTGCTGACCCAGCAGGGCACCTCGATGCGGATCGTCGTCTCGAAGTAGCCGACGTTTGACGGTGGGTACTTGGTCGGGTGCCGGCGGCTATGCAGACAGCCGTCGGGAACCCGACCAGGTACGAGGTGTCTGTGATGGCTATGAAGGCCGAACGACTCCGGATCCGCCGATGAGGCGCAAGCCGCCCGCCGGGGCGGTCACCAAAGCGCCCGAGGGCCTGCCCTCCGCGATCATCGAGAACTGGGAATGGCATGATCGCGCCGCCTGCCAGGACGTGAACCCCGAGCTGTTCTTCGCCGCCGAGTCCGAACGCGGGCTGCGCAAACGCGCCCGCGAAGTACTCGCCAAATCGCTGTGCGGCACCTGCCCCGTCCGCCGCCAGTGCGCCGAGCACGCGCTGACGGTCGGCGAGATGTACGGCGTCTGGGGCGGGATCACCGAAGAGGAACGCGAACCCGCCCTGCACGGCCGGCACCACTAGCGGCGTCGGCCGGCCGGTCAGCGGTCAGCCCGGGTCAGTCGAAGAGTTCGTCGAAGAAGGACTTCTTCTTCTTGCGCTGCGGGTACTGCTGGTAGCGGTCGCGATCGTTGTCGTAGCGGCGCTTGTCCTCGTACCGCTTCTCCTCGTACCGCGGTTGCACCTGCTGGACCGGCTGCTGGACCGGTTGCGGCCCGTTGAAGGAAATCTCGGCGTCGACGAGCTTCTCCAGCTCACCCCGGTCGAGAAAGATGCCGCGGCACTCGGTGCACTGGTCGACGGTGACGCCGCTGCGCTCATACGTACGCATCGATCCTCGGCACTTGGGGCAGGTCAGGGTCTCCATCACAACACTCTAGGTGACGAAAACCCCGAAACCCCGCGAGTTAAGGGACTTCTTAGGAATCACAGAAGGACCAGCGGAAAAGTCTGCTGGTCCTTCTGTGGTGTTCGGCTGGTCAGCTGAACTTGCTGAGGAAGTTGGCGAGGATCGGGCCGGCCGCCTTGCCGCCGGAGGCGCCGCCTTCGACGATGACGGCGAAGGCCACGTCGCCGCGGTAGCCGACCATCCAGCCGTTCGTGATGACCTTGCCGTTGGCAACTAGCTCGGCGGTGCCGGTCTTCGCGCCGACCGCGCCGTAGGGGGCCAGTGCGTGGCCGGTACCGCCGGTGACGGTGGTGCGCATGAAGGTGCGCAGTGCGGCAGTCGTTGCTGCGGGCAACGGGCTGGCGGCCGGGCCGGCCGGGTCCTTGCCCGGGACGAGCACCGGCTTCAGCGCAGTACCGTGCTGAACCGTGCCCGCCACCATCGCCATCGCCAGCGGGCTGGCCGTCACGGTGCCCTGGCCGATCATCGAGGCCGCCTCGGCGACGTCGTCCTTCGGCGCCGGCACCTCACCGCCGTACGCCGGGATCGAGAGCTTGAGGTCCTGCCCGATCCCGAACATCGCCGCCGCCTTCGTCATCCCGTCGGCCTTCAACCGGGCGTGCTGGGAGATGAACGCGGTGTTGCAGGACTGGTTGAAGGCCTTCTGCATCGGCCCGCTGCCGTACGGCGCCAGGCCGTCGTAGTTCTTGAAGGTCTTGCCGAACACGTTGATCGTGTCGGTGCACGGAAGCGCGGTCGTCGCGGTCAGCCCGCTGCCGAGCAACGCGGCAGAGGTGACGATCTTGAACGTCGAGCCCGGCGCGTACCGGCCCTGGAAGGCGCGGTTGTAGCTCGTCGGGGTCGGCCCGTTCGCCGCGGCGAGGATCTGCCCGGTCGACGGCTGGATCGCGACCAGCGATGCCGGCAGCTTGCTCGTCGCCAGGGCGGCCTCGGCGAAGCGTTGCAGGTTCGGGTCGAGGGTGGTCTTGACCGGCGTACCGGCCTTGCCCTTCTGGGAGAAGACCGTCTTGATCGTCAGCTTGGTCTTGCCGTCGCGCAACGTGACCGTTCCGCCCGGCGTACCGGCGAGCTGCTGCTGGGCCGAGTACTGCAGGCCGGTGGTGCCGACCTGGTCGGTGGCCGACGCGGTCGGTCCGGCGTTCTTGAGCGTGTCGGCGGTTGCCGTCTTCATCGTGCCGAGCACCGAGCGGGCGAAGGTCGGGCTCTCCGCGAGCGACTGCGTGCCGCCCATCGTGAGCACACCGGGCAGCTTGCCCATGGTCGGCCGGAGGGCCTCCCATTCGTTCGCGCGGATCGTGATCGCGTCCACGAACTGACCGGCCGGCGCGGCGACCGCGCGGGCCTTCAGCTTGGCGCCGTCGACCTGGAGCTTGGCGGTGAAGGCCGCGTACGTCGCAGCGGTCGCGACGTTGCCGGAGGCAACCCCGACGATCACGACCGGCCGGTTGGCGGTCAGCGCCTGGCCGTTGCGGTCGAGGATCGAGGCACGGGCCGGCATCGCCCGGACGCGCTTGAGGTAGTTCGCCTCGCCCAGCCCCGGGTAGATGGTGTCGCCGGACGCCTTGATCTTCCAGGCGTCTCCGGTCTTCACCGCGGTCGCCGTACTGGTCCACTTCATCGTGCCGATACCGCGTAGGTCGGCCTCGACGGCGAGATCCTGGGTGCAGTTGTTGTCGTCGGAGCACTTCGCGTCGCCCTGCGGCGTCACGGTGACGGACTGGGCGACCAGCGCGGTATCGACCTCGTCGAGCCGCTTGCCGAACGTGGCCGGCGTGTCGGTCAGCGCCGCGGCCTCCTCCGGTTTGCCGTTCGGCGCCCAGGCTTTGACCCAGGCGGCGGCGAAGTTCTTCACCACCTCCGCCGAGGCTTGCTTCTCGTTGTTGGGGTCTGGCTTGCCCCCGTCGCCCGACTTGCTGTCGGTACAACCGGCGGTGACAAGGACGGCACTCAGACAGACGATGGCAGCAGTTCGCTTCACGTTCTCAACTCTCGCACGGCGACGGGTACACACCTGGAACAGTCTTCGGCGTGTGGCCAGCCTGCCACGAGGGGGAAAATACTCACGCGGCAGACCCTGGACACTCCTACGACGCGCGACCGGCGCCCGAAGTTGGCCTCGGGCTCGCGATTGCCTGGGTGAATCGCCTTGATTTACAGCGCGGATCGGCCGCTACGGCTGGATCAGCCGAGCTGGATGACGGCGAACCGGGCCCCTTCGGGGTCGGTCAGGACGGCTATCCGGCCGAAGTCGGTTTCCAGCGGCTCGCCGTGGATTTCCCCGCCTGACGCGGTGGTTTTGTCGACCGTTCCGTCGGTACTGGTCACGGCGAAATACGGGAGCCAGTGCGGCGGCGTACCGGCCGGGAAGTCGGGGTGGAGTTCGCCGGTGCCCGCGACGGGTTTGTCGGCCGCGTACAGGGCGGCGTACCGGCTGTAACCGCCGATCTCCTCGGCGCGATAGCCGAAGACGGCGGTGTAGAACTCGCGCGCGGTCTCGTAGTCCTCGCTCAGCGCCTCGCTCCAGACCAGCCTGCCAGGACCGGTACTACGCTCGGTACCGATGTGGTCGGTGGCCTGCCAGAGCCCGAAGATCGCGCCGTTCGGGTCGGCGGCGATCGCCATCCGGCCGTGCTGTTCGACGTCGCGCTCGAGAAGTTTCGTCCCTTGCTGCTTCGCCACGGCCGTGAGCGTGTGATCGAGCTGATCGGTGGCCAGGTAGGTGGTCCAGCGGCTCGGGAGATGCTCGGTGCCGGGCTGCTTCGGGCCGATGCCGCCGACATCCTTGCCGTCCAGCTTGCAGACCCGGTAGTCGCGGGTGCCCTGGTGCGCGCATTCCCAGCCGAACAGGTCGGCATAGAACCGGGCTGCAGCCTCGGCGTCGTCGGCTGCCAGATCCACCCAGTTCGGCGTACCAGGCGGCCAGGGCGCGCTCCGCTCGACCATTGGTCCTCCTGCTGGGAATGCGGTGTCCAGGACAGCCCCTTAACCTGCCAGGGACCACCGGCCACGTCGAGGCGATCACGGTGAGTTCGGATAACGGTTCGGTCACTGCCCGGCGTATCCTGCACGATTGTGACCCGCCTAGCACTGCACAGCCGGCTGATCCCCGGGACCGAAGAGGCCTACGAGCTCGAGCACGCCCGCGTGTGGCCCGAACTGATCACCGTCATGAACCAGGCCGGCATCCACGACTGGAGCATCTGGCGAAGCGGCCGGGACCTGTTCCACCTGGTCGAATGCGACGACTACGAAGCCGCGGTGGCCCAACTGTCCCAAGACCCGGTCGACCGCCGCTGGCAGGACCACATGAGCCAATTCGTCGAAAGCTTCGCCCAAAACCCAGAAGGCCTGGCCGGCCAGTCATTGCGCCACGTCTGGACAATGACCGACCAAACCACCTAGGTACGTCCGCGGAAGTACCCGCCCACGCGCCCTACGCCACTCGCTCCTCCGTCGTCCGCTTGGTGTGAGCGGCCGGCCGGGTCTGGAACTACTGCAGGTATTTCGCGCATCGAGTTGCCCGCGCTGCTACAAGATTGACAAGGCGTTGTGGGAGTGAGCTGCCAAGAGCCTGCATTGCTGGATCGGCGGCTGCGGTGGAGAAAGCATCTGGCACAACAGCGATGACGCTGCCGGCGCGGCTGCGAACGACGTCCTCAGGCAGCTGCAACGCCGTCGCGAGATGACGCCAGGGGCTATTGCCTGGGTTGATGCGATAGTCATTGCCAAACTTCATGGCGAGCCGCGGCTTCTGTTCGGCGATGTCATAAGGCAGTGCGGAGGCGACGTCGTAGAACGGTGCGAGGATGACCTCACGCTTGGACAGGAGCAACGAGTAGTTCTTGGCATGTGCGTCAGTGCCTGCAATCACCCAGTTCCACACAAGCGCGTCGAGAAAGGCCTCGGTGGCTTCGCGGGCAGCCGCTCGTGGCATTACTCGACGGAACAGCTCTGCGATCTCGCGAGGGCCTGGTCCGCCCTGGTTCTGATATTTGTTCTCCGGATGCACGCCGAGCGCTTGGCACAGATCTTCTTGGTGGGTGCGGATCTGCTCGTCCCCCCGGATGGAGCGATCGTAGCGGCGGACGACGATCGCACTTTGGTCCTCGAAGCGTTCGATCCAGGTTTGCACCGCTTGCAGACCTGCAGCGCGCATCGCTGACAGGCAGAGGTGTTCGTTCAGATCGTGGTCGTCCAGGCCGGTGATGGCGGGCTTGAGGATGTGCGAGGTAGCAAGAGCCCCCAGCGGCTGCCCCCATCGCTGTCCGTCGCGGAACAGCGCTGTTTTGGCCTGCGCGCCGGCCAGACTGAATCGTCCGGTCCGGCTCGCGCCGAGCCAGGCCGTGCTATCAGTCTTGAGATCCCGGAGCCGCTGGGCCACTTGCGCCTCGGTGAGCCAGTCGATGTCAGCAGCCGACGGGGGATCAGTGCGTACCGCGTCCAGTCGATCTGGCGGAATCAACTGGACAGCTCCTGGGCAGTCCTCACCCAGGGGAGTCGCAAGGAGAGCGAAGGGCGACCTGGTGGATACCTGGAATTCGCGCGCCCATCGATTCAGCACGGCGTCGTTGTCGGGAAGTAGTCCCCAAAGCCACGGGCTGATCTGACGGTCGGTGTGCACCGCGACCTGGAGTGGCATCGAGACCGAGATCGGTGTCGCCGACTTCCTTGCGACATAGCCGGAGTCGTAGGTGAAGGACAGGGAACCCGTTGGCGTCCGACTTACTGTGCCGGCGACCTCCTGGCCCAGAAGCAAGTGGAGGTCAGGCATGATCGTCGCGCCGGGAGTAGTCCTCGAGCAGGGTGTTCAGCTCGTTGGTCTCCTGCTCTGCCGACGGCGCATGCGGGTCACCGACGCGAAGTTCGACGGTGATGCCGAGTGCTGCGATGACAGCCAGGACCAGCCCGAGTTCGACCGTGGGCTTGCCTCGTTCGAACTCGGTCAGCCACGCTCTGGAAACGCCTGCGGCTTCGGCCAAGGCTGCCTGGGTCAAGTGCAACCTTTGGCGCTGACCGCGCGCGGTTGCCCCGAAAGCCTGTGGGGTGTGGATCTCCACGCTTCGCCCCTCTGCTGACGTACGTTGACATGTCTATTTTGTCAGCGTACGTCGACACAGATAGAATGTAAACGTACGGCGACATCATAGGTATGTCGACGTACGTTGACACTTGTCTCGCGGTGGTAGGAATGCCGGATGGATGAAGCCCAGGCCTCTGCTTGGCGTGTGACCGGAGCTGGGTGGAAGGGCGGGGTTGCTCAGCTTGAGTGGGCGGGAAATGGGCAGGGGAGTCCACTGCGGCTTGGGACTGAGCTGTCTCGTGTTTGGGCGCGATCGGCGTTGTGTGGGCATTTGGCGGGCGGGGCGGCGGTTGGAGTGTTCTACGCGGACTGTGCTGGCGGCGGGTGGGCGTAGTGGGCAATGTGCTGACTGTCATGCGATGGAGCGGAGCAACTCGGTTGCCACGGATACGCGGTTGGATGATCCTCGGCGGTACTCCGTCTATCTCGCCCACCACGGGAGCGTGATCAAGGTTGGAATCACCGCCGTCGAGCGGGGTGAGGCGCGGTTGCTGGAGCAGGGGGCGTTGGCCTCGACGATGATTTCGGCCGGCAGTCTGGTGGGTGCCCGGCGGGTGGAGATTCTGCTCGGCTCGACGCTCGGTCTGCCGGATCGGGTCAGTACAAGTCGGAAGCGGGTGGCGCGGACGCGGCCGGGGGGCGTGGCGGAACGTAGTACCGGGCTCTTGTCCGTCGTTGAGCGAACGGCCGAGTTGGCCTGGCCCGATGGGCAGGTTCGGTGCGAGCCGCGAGTGAGTGATCATGTCGCGCGCTACGGACTGCCCGAGGATGGGTTGCGCGCCGAGGTGGTGATGGCTGGGCCGGTGGCCGGCGGTGTGATCGTCGGGCGGATCGTCAGCGCGATCGGGACCGATCTGTACCTCGACACGAGGGCCGGGCTGCTCCTGCTCGACACTCATCTGCTGGCCGGGTGGACGCTCGGACGGGCGCCTGCGGATGCCGAACTCACCGTCCGGCTGGAGAAACTCGACCCAGCGCCACGGCAGGACGACCAAGAGGCTCTGTTCTGACGCGATCGGGGAGACTGAGCGTATGACTGTCGAGATCCGACGGGCCGACGACCGATTCCGGACGCAGAGCGACTGGCTGGATTCGCGGCACTCGTTTTCGTTCGGGCCGTACTACGATCCCGCGAACGTCGGCTTCGGGCTGTTGATGGTCCACAACGACGAAGTGGTTGCCCCCGGCACCGGGTTTGACACGCATCCCCATCAGGACGTGGAGATCGTCACCTGGGTACTACGGGGAGCCCTGCTGCACCAGGATTCGGAGGGGCACAGCGGGCTCATCTACCCGGGCCTCGTCCAGCGGATGAGCGCGGGCAGCGGCATCCAGCACTCCGAACGCAACGACGCCGGCGACCCGGTTCGCTACGTGCAGATGTGGGTCCGCCCCGGCGAGTACGACCTGACGCCGTCGTACCAGCAGGCCGAGGTCGCCGAGTCGCTCGCAACCGGCGAACTCGTCCCGATCGCCTCCGGCCTCCGGAAGCACAAAGGCACCACTGCCATCACCATCAACCAACCCCGAGCAGGCCTCTCCGTCGCCCGACTTGCGCCAGGCCAGTCGACCCAGCTCCCACCGGCGCCCCACGCCCATCTATTCGTTGCTCTTGGCAACATCGCCGTAGAGAGTGCCGGCCACCTCGCCCACTCCGACGCGGCACGGATCACCAACGCCGACGGCCAACGCGTGACGGCAGGCCCCGAAGGCGCGGAAGTCCTGCTCTGGGAGATGACGGACTAGTAGTAGCCCGTCTCGCCGTCGAGGAGTTCGCGGATGGTGTCGAGGTGGCCGACGTGGCGGGCTGTTTCCTCGATCATGTGGAGGATCATCCAGCGCAGGGTGGCCTGGGCGGAGCCGAAGTCGGGGTGTTTGCCGGTGTCGTCGAGGGAGTGGGCGGCGGTGATCTCGTTCGACTGGGCGCATTGGGCCTCGAAGTCGTCGAGAAGCTTCGCCAGCGGTACGCCGGGGACCATCATGTCGAGGTCCTCGGGCTCTTCCTTGAACTGAGGGTTGTGCTCGAAGGACTCGCCCAGGAACAACACGTTGAACCAACAGTGCTCAGTCCAGCGCATGTGCGAGACCAACCCGGCCACCGTCATCAGCGGCGAGGTCGGCAGTACGACGCGTTGCTCGTCCGCCTCGGCGAGACCTTCGCACTTCCAGCGCACCAGCGCCCGCTGCTGATCCAGCCAGCCGACCAGCTGAGTCCGCTCATCCGCAACAAAGGGCGGCCGTTCCCGAGACATCGTCATGCGCCCGGACGCTAGCGCCTTTGGGCCTACCCCCGCACCACAATTCCCTGTGGCGGGTTTCCGACATGTCGTGGCGGCCCGATGGGTCAACCTCTACCGTGAGACATACGAAAGGTCTTTGCTTATTAAATGGGAGTGGCCATGAACCGACGGGTCGGCTTTGCGCTCGCGAGTGCCATTGCAACCGGGATGCTCCTCGCGTCGGCCGGGCTGGTGGCCCAGGCCGGCCAGTCGTCGGTACAAGTGGCGTGCACCGCTCCCGCGTGGGCCGAGGGGGTCACCTATGCAGTGGGCGCCAAGGTGACGTACCAGAACCGGTCGTACCAGGCTCGGGCCGCGCATACCGCGCATCCTGGCGCCGGCTGGAACCCCGTCGCGGCGCCCTCGTTGTGGCTCGACATCGGCGCTTGCGACGGCGCGCCACCCACCACTCCGCCGACGACGCCACCCACGACCCCTCCCACCACGCCCCCGACGACTCCTCCCGCCACGCCACCCACGACTCCGCCGACCACGCCGCCGACAACCCCGCCGCCTGGGTCGACGACCTGCCCGGTGAAGTCCAGGCCGGCCGGCAAGGTGCTGCATGGCTACTGGGAGAACTGGGACGGCGCCTCCAACGGTGTGCATCCGCCGTTCGGCTGGACTCCGATCACCGACTCGCGGATCGGGCAGCACGGCTACAACGTGATCAACGCGGCGTTCCCGGTGATCCTGTCCGACGGAACGGTGAAGTGGGAGGACGGCATGGACGCGACCGTGAAGGTCGCCACCCCGGCCGAGATGTGCGCAGCGAAGGCAGCCGGCCAGACCATCCTGATGTCGATCGGTGGCGCCACTGCCGGGATCGACCTCAGTTCGTCCACCGTCGCTGACCGGTTCGTAGCGACCGTGGTGCCGCTGCTCAAGAAGTACAACTTCGACGGTATCGACATCGACATCGAGACCGGCCTCACCGGCAGCGGCAACATCAACCAGCTGTCCGCCTCCCAGGCCAACCTGATCCGGATCATCGACGGGGTGCTGGCCCAGATGCCATCGAACTTCGGCCTGACGATGGCACCCGAAACGGCCTACGTCACCGGTGGCAGCGTCACCTACGGCTCGATCTGGGGTTCGTACCTCCCGATCATCAAGAAGTACGCCGACAACGGCCGGCTGTGGTGGCTGAACATGCAGTACTACAACGGCAGCATGTACGGCTGCTCCGGCGACTCGTACTCCGCGGGCACAGTGCAGGGCTTCGTAGCCCAGACCACCTGCCTCAACACGGGCCTGGTAATCCAAGGCGTCACGATCCGCGTCCCCTACGACAAGCAGGTCCCCGGCCTCCCAGCCCAATCCGGCGCCGGCGGCGGCTACATGTCCCCATCCCTGGTCGCCCAGTCCTGGAACACCTTCAACGGAGCCCTCAAAGGCCTGATGACCTGGTCCATCAACTGGGACGGCTCCAAGAACTGGACCTTCGGCGACAACGTCAAGTCCCTCCAGGGCCGCTAACCCACCCGCTTCCAACGTCCAGAGCCAGGGAGTCCCAGTCGAGCGGCAGGTAGGTCTGCCGCCTCGCCTGGGACTCATCGCGTCAGCTACAGGCGAGATCCGCTACCTGCTCACGAACCTGCTCGTCTACACGCAACGCGCTATCGGACACCGCCTGCCGGTCCAGAAACCGGTGGCAGGCAACGGCTTCATGGGCGATGCTGCTTAGGCCGGGCACGGGTGGCGCTGATCCGAGAAGACTCAAGGTCGTCCTCAAATATCAGCCCGAACTCTCCAGGCTTGCAGTCATCACCTTGATGTAGGCAGACAGGCCCATCGGGCTGCCGCCGCTCAAATGGGTCGCCGTAGCGGCGCCGGTCGACGGCCGAGTGCTCGCTTTGCCTCATTGGTCGACACGGCTGCGGAGTGCCCGGCTGCCTGTACTCGCAGCCTGGAGCGGCTTCGCAATGGCGAGTGGCCTAGTACTCGCGGAGTGGGCGACGTAGGAGCCCGCGATCTGGGTGGGTGGGAGCGGACGTCGGAGGGCGCGTGGGGCGTAGTACTGGGCGCAGAAACGGGACTGCGGCCGCTCGGTGGGCGGTCGCAGTCCCTATCTGGGTGGTGCTCCGCCGCCCCCGGGGGGGTGAGGGACGACGGAGGTTGGGGGTCAGCCGGTCGGGTTTCCGTTGTCGGAGCCGAGTTTGGCCTTGATTTGCTGGGATTTGCCGGCGCGGGTGAAGGTGATGGTCACTTCATCGTCCGGGCGGTGCGAACGGACCGCGGCGACCAACGCGTCCCCTGACGCGATCACCTTGCCGTCGATCGCGGTGACTACGTCACCGGTCTTCAGGCCGGCCTTGTCCGCCGCACCGCCGGACGTCACCTCGCCGATCGTCGCTCCTTGCTGGAACGCCGCGGAAGACTGCGCGTTGCCGACGCCAACTCCGAGCCGTGCATGTGTGGCCTTGCCCTTGGCCACCAGCTCGTCGATGATCGGCTTGGCCTGGTCGATCGGGATTGCGAAGCCCAGGCCGATGTTGCCGCCTTCGGATTGTCCCGATCCTCCGGCGGTCTTGATCGCGCTGTTGATTCCGACCACTTGGCCGGCGAGGTCGATCAGTGCGCCGCCGGAGTTCCCCGGGTTGATGGCGGCGTCAGTCTGGATTGCTGGGAAGACGGTCGTACTGTCCTGCTGCTCGTCGCCCGAGGTGACCGGGCGGTTCAGCGCGGAGACGATCCCGCTCGTCACGGTCGCCTCCAGCCCGAACGGCGAACCGATCGCGACGACACCCTGGCCGACACCCAGGTTGCCGCTCTTGCCGAGTACGGCCGGGGTCAGGTCCTTGGCGTCCGCCCGGATCACCGCGAGGTCGGTCAGCGGGTCGGTCCCGACGATCGTCGCGTCCAGGGTCCGCCCGTCGTTGAGCATCACCTGGATCTTGCCGCCGCTGCCGGCGCCGGCCACCACGTGGTTGTTGGTGACGATCAGGCCGTCCTTGCTGATCACGATGCCCGATCCGGTGGCTGCGCCCTGGGAGGTCGTCACGCCGATCTTCACCACGCTCGGCAGCACCTTGGAGGCCGCGTTCTGCACCGAACCGTCCGGCGCGGAGATCGGGGCCGCCTGGCCGCCGTTGAGCGGAGCGGTCACCGACGTGTTCGAAGTAGTGGAGTCGTTGGTCGCCGAGTAGACAGCCGCGCTGCCGATTCCGCCGGCGGCACCGACCAGCAACGCGGTGGCTGCCACCAGAGCCAGACCTCGCCGCTTCGGCGGCTTCGGGGGCTCTGACTGGGCCGGTTGCGGGCCGAACGGCCAGTTCGGGCCCGGTGACGCCCCCTGATGCGTCCCGGACATCCCGAACTGCCCGCCCTGTTGGTAAGCACCACCACCGCCCGTGGGGTGCTGCCCTGGCCGCTGCTGCCCACCCTGCGGCGCGTACTGCTGCTGCTGATGCTGGCCGTAGCCACCCATCGGCAGCTGTTGCGTGCGCTCAGGTGAGCCCGAGCCGTATGTCGGCAACGCGGGCTGCGGTGGTTGGTTCGCAGGCTGGTTGCCGAGCGTCGAACCCTGCACCGGAGTCTCGTCACCGGGCTGGTTCTGCGGCTGGGGCGGCTGGTTCTCGGTCATGGGTCAACCTTGGGGGCTGCACCTGAGAACCCGCTGAAGATCCCGTCAGAGCTGGCGAAGAACTCCATGAAGATCCGCTGAAGATGTTGTCGGCCGGCGCACACTCCTCAGACTGGGAGTTCCTCCATCACCTGGGCGGCGAGCTTCGGGGCGGTACGTCCGTACTGCGCGGCCAGTTGCCGGAACAACTCCTCCGCGCGGATCGCCGGCCAGTCGCCGGCCAGCAGGCTGGCCGGCAGGTGCGGGTCCTGGCGGACGAGTTGCAGCCAGTCCGTGTGCAGGATCAGCTGGCGGGCGAAGTCGTCGGGCAGCTCCTTCAGCGGGGAGCCGACGGCCCAGCGGGCCAGGAACTCGTTGTACCGGCCGGCGATCGCATCCGTGTCGAACGCCTTCCGGACCAGGTCGGCGGACTCCGTCGGCTTGGCCGGCTGGGCGATGAAGACGGTGACGTCCCCGGTCAGTCCAAGCTCGGCCGCGATGGTGGCCGCGTCCCGCGTGCCCGGCGCGATCCACAGTCCGTTCTGCAGCAGACCGAATCCCGCCCAGACGAGCCGCGATCGCAGGTCGTGCCGCTCGTTGCGCCGGCTGTCGGGCATGGAGAAGCCGACCAGCGTCCAGCTTCCGTCCCAGTCGCGGTTCACCACTCCGGTCCGCCAGATCCGTTCGGCGCCGTCCTGGAGTACCTCGGTCGCGTGCGGGGTGAGGCCCAGGTAGACCTGGCGGCCGTCTTTGTGCCGGGTCAGCATCCCGCGCTTGACCATCCGGCTCAGCGTCGAGCGGACTGCCTCTTCCGTGACGCCGACCCGGCCGAAGAGCTCGATCACGCTGCCGGAGGACACCGCGATGTCCCGGCCGGCCAGGTAGATGCCGAGAAAGCTGAGCATCAACGACTGCGGCCGTGCGGAGTAGGTGAGCGCACTGTCGTCCTCGGACTTCACACCGTCAGCGTAGACGGGCCGGCCGGAAGAACTAATAGCCGTCGAAATATTGACGGCCGTCACAAAACCGCCCTATGTTGATCGGGTCGCCACGCAGTGGAAGGAGCGGACCTGATGGACCTACGAGGCAAGGTCGCGGTGGTCACCGGAAGCGGTCGGGGGCTGGGCCGCGCGTACGCCGAGGCGCTGGCCGCGGCCGGTGCGGCGGTGATCGTCAACGATGTCGACGCCGAGGCAGCCGCCTCGGTGGTGAAGGGAATCGGTGCGACCGGTGGCCGGGCCACCAGCGTGGTCGCTCCGGTCGGCCAGGCCGAGGTCGCCGATGAACTCGTCGCCAAAGCGGTCGCCGAGTTCGGCCGGCTCGACGTCATGGTCACGAATGCGGGCATCCTGCGGGACAAGGTGCTCTGGAAGATGTCCGACCAGGATTTCGACGCCGTGATCGATGTGCATCTCCGGGGCACCTTTACCTGTGCCCGCGCCGCGGCCACCCGGATGCGCGAGCAGGGCACCGGCGGGCGGCTCATCCTGATCTCCTCCCCGGCCGGCCAGCGCGGCAACTTCGGCCAGACCAACTACGCCGCGGCCAAGGCGGGAATCGTCGCCATGGCCCGTACCTGGGCACTGGAACTCGCCCGGGCCGCGGTCACCGTGAATGCGGTGGTCCCGATCGCGGCGACTGAGATGACCCGAACCATCCCCGCGTTCGCGCCGATCATCGAGGAGGCCGAGCGGACCGGCGAGCCGTTCCCGGACTGGCTGCGCCGCGACGAGGGCCTCGGTACGGTCGAGGACGTCGCCTCGTTGATCGTGTACCTGGCGTCCGACCAGGCCGCCGAGGTGACCGGCCAGGCGATCGGCATCGGCGGCGACCGGCTCGCGCTGTGGTCCCATCCGCAGGAGAAAGCGGTCGCCTTCGCCGAGGGCGGCTGGACCGCCGACACCATCGCAGCCTCGTGGAATGCGGGCGTCGGCGCCGAGCCCGAGAGCTACGGGATCCCCGCTCCTGCCGCGCCGGGGAGCTGAGATGAGCCCGCGGATGAGGGTCGACGATCTGGTGGCCATCGACGTCCATACGCATGCCGAGATCTCGGCGTCCGGACACGGGTCGCTCAGTCCGCTCCTGATGGGAGCCTCGGGAAAGCACTTCGGCGGGAAGGGCCATCGGCAGCCGGCCATCGCCGAGATGGCCGCCTACTACCGCGAGCGCCGGATGGCCGCGGTGGTGTTCACGGTGGATGCCGAACATGCCACCGGCCATCCGCGGATCGCCAACGAAGAGGTCGCGCAGGAGTGCGCCGAGCACGGGGACGTGCTGATCCCGTTCGCCAGCGTCGACCCCTGGAAAGGGCGCGCCGGGGCTCGGGAGGCGCGCCGGTTGCTCGAGCAGTACGACGTCCGCGGGTTCAAGTTCCATCCGAGTCTGCAGGGGTTCTCGCCGGATGACCGGATGGCCTATCCGCTGTACGAGGTGCTGGAGGAGTTCGGCGTACCGGCGTTGTTCCACACTGGGCAGACCGGGATCGGCGCGGGGCTGCCGGGCGGTGGCGGGATCCGGCTGAAGTACTCGAATCCCTTGCTGGTGGACGATGTGGCGGTCGACTTCCCCGAGTTGCGGATCATCCTCGCGCATCCGTCCTTCCCGTGGCAGGACGAGGCGCTCGCCATCGCGACGCACAAGCCGCACGTCTACATCGACCTGTCCGGCTGGTCACCGAAGTACTTCCCACCGCAGCTGGTGAAGTACGCCAACTCGCTGCTGAAGGACAAGGTGCTGTTCGGTTCGGACTACCCGCTGATCAGCCCGGATCGCTGGCTGGCGGACTTCGCCGAGCTGGAGATCAAAGCCGAGGTACGCCCCAAGATCCTGAAGGACAACGCGGTGCGGCTGCTCGGCCTCGCCGTCGACGAGAAGGAGGAGTCATGAACGAAGTGATCGAGATCGAACGGATCCAGGACCTCGCGGGCCGGGACCTGGGGTACAGCGACTGGCGGGAGATCAGCCAGCATCAGATCCAGCAGTTCGCCGACGCGACCGGCGACCAGCAGTGGATCCACGTCGATCCCGAACGCGCCGCCGCCGGGCCGTTCGGGGGCACCATCGCGCACGGCTACCTGACGCTGGCGCTGATCATCCCGCTGTTCGGCGAGCTGCTGGAGGTACGGGGGGTCCGGATGAGCGTGAACTACGGACTGGAGAAGGTGCGCTTCCCGAGCCCGGTCCCGGTCGGCAGCAAGCTCCGGCTGGGCGGCCGGGTCGTCTCGGTCGAGAGCGTCGCCGGTGACGGCGTGCAACTGGTCCTCGACTTCGTCGTCGAGATCGACGGGCAGGACAAGCCCGCCTGTGTCGCCCGCGCTGTCTACCGGCACTACGCGTGAAGCCGGGGACCCCGCCATGTCCGCCACGCGCACCCACGATCCGGTCCAGCTCCGCCGCGCCGTCCTGTCGAGCTATCTCGGCAGCGTGATCGAGTACTACGACTTCCTCCTCTACGCGACCGCCTCTGCGATCGTCTTCAACAAGGTCTTCTTCTCCTCGCTCGACCCGTTGGTGGCAACGGTCGCCAGCTTCGGCACGCTCGCCACCGGGTACCTCGCCCGGCCGCTGGGTGGCGTGATCTTCGGCCACTTCGGTGATCTGCTCGGCCGCAAGCGGATGCTGCTGCTGAGCATGACGTTGATGGGCCTGGCCAGCTTCCTGATCGGACTGCTCCCGACCTATCAGCAGATCGGTGTCCTCGCCCCGGCCGGACTGGTCCTGCTGCGCGTCGTCCAGGGAATCGCCGTCGGCGGCGAATGGGGCGGATCGGTCCTGATGTCCGCCGAGCACGCGACCAGCCGGCGAGGTCTGTGGGCGAGCTTCACCAATGCCGGCGCGCCGAGCGGCGTCGTCCTGTCCACCGCGGCGCTCACCGGGACCGCCGCGATCGTCGGCGACAAAGCCTTCCTCGACTGGGGGTGGCGGATCCCGTTCCTGGTGAGCATCCTGCTGCTCGCCGTCGGGTTGTTCGTCCGGCTCAAGGTCGAGGAGACACCTGCGTTCAAGGCCGCCCGCCGGGAGAGCCCGGTACGACGGGTCCCGGTACTCGAAGTGTTGCGTGACCGGCCACGGACCCTGCTGCTGAGCGTGGGTGCCGGGATGGCGGCCTTCGTCGCTCAGGCGACTCTGACGATCTTCATCCTGGCTTATGCGGTCCGGGTCGGCCACAGCCGCCAGGAGGTCCTGAACGCCCTGACCACGTCGTCGGCCTGTGCGATCGTCAGCATCATCGCCTGGTCGGCGCTGTCGGACCGGGTCGGCCGGCGCCCGATCGTGATCAGCGGCGCGCTCGCCATGGCGGCGTACAGCTTCGCGCTCTTCCCACTGGTGAACAACGGCAGTACCGCGGTCCTGGTACTGGCCTTGATCGTCGGCCAGGCGGTGATCCATCCGATGATGTACGGACCGCTGGCTGCGCTCTACACCGAGTTGTTCAGCACCGAGAACCGGTACACCGGAGCGTCGCTGGGCTATCAGCTCGCCGGCCTGGGCGCTGGCTTCACACCCTTGCTGTTCGCGCAGATCCAGCAGGCCACCGGTGCGACGAACACCTTCTTCATCTCCTGCACGATGGCGGCGTTCTGCCTGCTCGCGGTCGGCTGCGTCCTGGCGCTCAAGGAGACCCACCAGCGAGACTTGAGCCCGGAGACCGCTTCGGAACGCCAACCCGCCACCGGTGTCGTCGATGCTGGTGAGGCGACGAGCGTCGCCGGCCTCGCCTGAGAGGAGTCAGTCCGATGCAGAACGCGGGACTCGGTGGTTGGCCTTACCGGCGGGCGCAGTTGTCGCCCGCCCGGACGGCCCTGGTGTTCGACGGCTTGTCCATCAGCTACGCGGAGCTTGCGGTGCGGATCAGCAGGCTGGCCGACCAGCTCCGGTCGGCCGGGGTCAGGGCCGGGGATCGGGTCGCCTACCTGGGGCCGAATCACCCCGCGTTCGTCGAGACGATGTTCGCCACCCATGCGCTCGGCGGCATCTTCGTCCCGCTCAACTTTCGGCTCGCCGCGCCCGAACTCGATTACCTGCTGTCGGATTCGGGCCCGGCGGTCCTCGTCTACGCGCCATCCTGCGAGCCGGTGGTCCGAGCGCTGTCCCAGCCACCTGCCTGCAGGGTCGCATTGGAGCAGCCGGGTGCGGGCGAGGCGCAGTACGAGGAGTGGCTGGCCGGCGGTGCCCCGGCACCGATCGATGTGCCGGTGGCGGTGGACGACGTCGCGCTGATTCTCTACACGTCCGGCACCACGGGCCGTCCCAAGGGCGCGATGCTCACTCACGCCAACCTGATCTGGAACACGGCCAACCTGCTGATCGGTGTCGATGTCGCCGCCGACGAGGTCACCCTCGTCACCGCGCCGCTGTTCCACGTCGGGGCGCTCGGCCAGACCTTGCTGCCGACCTTCGCCAAGAGCGGCTGCGCCGTGCTCACCTCGTCCTGGGATGTCGACGGGTGCTTCGACCTGATCGAGAAACACGGCGTCACCTGGATGTTCGGCGTCGCGACCATGTACGCCGAACTGGCCCGCTCACCAAGATGGACGGGCGCCGACCTCACCTCGTTGCGCAGCCTGATGTGTGGCGGAGCGCCGGTGGCCGAAGCGCTGATCCGGACATACCAGGAGCGCGGTCTGGTGTTCTGCCAGGGCTACGGGCTGACCGAGACCGCCCCCGGGGCGACCTTCCTGGAGGCCGGTGAGAGCACTCGCAAGGCCGGATCGGTCGGGGCGCCGGTGTTCTTCGGGCAGGTGAAGGTGGTCCGGCCCGACCTGACCGAGGTGGCCCAGGGTGAGCCGGGCGAGGTACTGATCCGCGGCGCGAACGTGACACCGGGGTACTGGAACGCGCCGGAGGCGACGGCCGCGGCGCTGACCGAGGATGGGTGGTTTCGCTCCGGTGATGTCGCGACCGTCGATGAGGACGGCTACCTGTACATCGTCGACCGGGTGAAGGACATGTTCGTGTCCGGCGGGGAGAACGTCTATCCGGCTGAGGTGGAGAAGGCGATCAGCGGCCATCCCGCTGTTCTCGAGGTGGCCGTGGTCGGTGTTCCGGATGACAGGTGGGGCGAGGTCGGGCGGGCGTTCCTGGTGTGTCGCGCGGGCGCGGAGCTCACCCTGGACGGGCTTCGGGAGTACCTGGGCGGACGGCTGGCGAAGTACAAGATCCCCGTCCATCTCGACCTGATCGGCAGCTTGCCGAAGACCGGGTCCGGGAAGATCCAGAAGTCCGGTCTGCGGAAGCTGCCGCTGTCCTAGTTGCCTGTCCTGACTCAGCGGGACTGGGTGGCGGCGTGGGGGAGCCAGAGCGTGAACTGTGCTCCGGCGCCGGGCGCGTTGCGCGCGTAGATCATGCCGCCGTGCTGCTCGGCCGCGTGCTTCACGATCGCCAGACCCAGGCCCGAGCCCGGCCGGCTACGCGCTTCGCTGGAGCGGTAGAAACGCTCGAAGACGTGCGGCAGATCAGCGTCGGCGATACCCGGTCCGCTGTCAGTGACGGTCAGTACTCCGTCCAGCAGGCGCACGGTGACCCGCCCGAGCGGTTCGCCTTCGTGCGGTAGCGCGACCGAGTCGTCGGGGATGCTGTACTTCGCCGCGTTGTCGAGCAGGTTCGTCACGGCCCGGCCGAGCAGTCGCTCGTCGCCCCAGACGGGGAACGGTGACAGCTGTACGTCCCACTCGACGCCCGAGGCGCGGCGACGGACCTTGATCAGGGCGTCCTCGACGACGTTCGACATCTCGATCAGCTCGGCGTCGCGGACCTGCGGGGTGTCGCGGGCCAGCTCAGTCAGGTCGCCGATGAGCGTGGTCAGCTCGTCCATCTGGGCGCGTACGTCGTCGAGCAGCTGCTGCCGGTCTTCCGGGCGCAGGCCGCCGCGCTTGTCCGCCTGGGCGAGCAGATCCAGGTTGGTACGGATGCTGGTCAACGGCGTCCGCAACTCATGCCCCGCATCGCCGACCAGCCGCCGCTGCCGATCCTGGGATCGCGCCAAGGCGGCCAGCATCGCGTTGAACGCGAACGCCAACCTGGTGATCTCGTCCGAACCCGTGACCGGGATCGGCTTCAGCTCCTCGGTCCGGGCGATGTGCTCTGCCGCGCCGGTCAGGCGTGCCAGCGGCCGGAGCCCGGACTGGGCGATCGCGTTGCCGGCCAGAGCCGCCCCGATCACCCCGAGCAGTCCGACGGCCCAGAGCACAATGCCCAGGTTGTGCAGCGTCCGGTCGACCGGCCCCAGCGACTGCGCCACGACCAGGGCCGCGGGCTCATACTGGTCCTCGTCGCACTCCCGCTGGCCGGGCAGGGGACAGAACGGAGCCGCTACCGCGATCACCCGGTAGTGGGGGCCGTTACGTACCCCGACCGTCCGGATGCTGGGCTCGCTGCTCTGATTCTCGGCGATTGCCAGCTCGGGCGGGCCCATCGGCGGCATCGTTCCCTTCGCGCCGTACTGCAGACCATCGGCGGTCAGCAGGCCGAGCTGGATGTCGCTCAGTCCGAGGGCCTCCGGCGGTACCTCCTGGAGGATGGTCGGGTTGGTGAGCGCGCCCTTCTTAGCGGCCTGCCCGGCCCGGTCGGACAAACTGCTGTCCAGGTTCCGGTACATCTGCTGTCGGACTGTCATGTAGGCCGAGACACTGACGAAGGCGACCGCCAGGCCAACGGCCACGGCCGCGAGCAGCGTGACCCGGGCGTGCAGACTCAGCTTGTGGAGCTTCTCCTGCCACCAGTCCTGTGTTCGGCTGGCTGTCGCCACGACCACATTGTTGCCGTTGCCGTTGCGCTGCGGGCCCGGAGGGGCGCCCGGTCCGTCCGGGGCGGAACCCTGGCTCGGCCCGGTGGGTCGAGGTCCGCTCCGCGGGGCTTGGGGCCCAGGGCGCCGACGAGGGGTCCCAGTCTGCACCGGCTGACCGGACGGCTGTGGCCGGTTGTGGTTCGGGCCGATCTCGAGGGTTTCCTCGTCCGAAGTACCGGTGTACTTCGGGAAGTCGTCGGGTGGGGGTTGGGTGGTCACGGTGGGGTGTCCCTGAGGACGTAGCCGATGCCGCGGACCGTGTGGATGAGGCGGGGCAGGTTGTCGACCTCGGTCTTGCGGCGGAGGTAGCCGATGTAGACCTCGAGCGAGTTCGCCGTGGTCGGGAAGTCGTAGCCCCAGACCGCGTCCAGGATGACCGCGCGCTCGAGCACCCGGCGCGGGTTGCGGATCAGCAGCTCCAGCAGCGAGAACTCGGTCCGGGTCAGCGGGATCGGGGTCGTGCCGCGGTGCACCTCGTGCGCATCCACGTCGACCACCAGGTCGGCGTACTGGAGGACCTCGCCGCGCGGGCCGCCCTCACCCGGCGTCGTACTGCGGCGGAGCAGCGCGCGTAGTCGCGCCAGCAGCTCCTCGAGCGCGAACGGTTTGGTCAGGTAGTCGTCGCCACCCGCGTCCAGCCCGTCGACCCGGTCGGCCACGGCGTCCCGGGCGGTCAGCACCAGGATCGGCACGTTGTTGCCCGCGGCCCGTAACGCCTTGGTCGTCTCCAGCCCGTCCAGGCGGGGCATCATCACGTCCATCACGATCACGTCGGGCTCGACGTTGCCGATCACCGCGAGCGCCTCGGCGCCGTCGGAGGCCGTCACCACCTCGAAGTCGTTGAACTCCAGCGAACGGCGCAGCGAATCCCGGACCGCCCGGTCGTCGTCCACCACCAGTACCCGCATCTCGCGCTCCCGCTCGCCCACAGTCTCCGAGGTGGAGCCCGAGTGAGCTCCGCCTCCCGACGATATGCGGTCTGTTTGAGAATCCGCTGAGAACCCGCTGATCAGTCGCGAAGGAGGTATCGCCGGACGTAGATTTCCAGCGTGGACATCGTCGAATTCACCCCGGACAGCGAGCAGCTCACCTGGACCTTCGGCGGTGCGGCACCGCTGCGGCGGGTGAAACCCGGTACGGCGATGCGCCTGTGGACCGAGGACGCGTTCTGCGGCCGGCTGCGCAGTACGGCGGATCTGGCCAGCGCGAGGCTCAACATGCCGTTCGTGAACCCGCAGACCGGGCCGTTCTACGTCGAGGGCGCCGAGCCCGGCGACACGCTCGTGCTGCACTTCGTCGAGCTCACCCCGGCCCGCGGCTGGGGCGCGTCGGCGACGATCCCGTTCTTCGGCGGCCTGACCAGCACGGACCGGACCGCGACCCTGCAGGACCCGCTGCCGGAGCGGACCTGGATCTACGAGGTCGACACCGAGCGGCAGACGGTCGGGTTCCAGGCGCAGGGCAGCGACCTGGAGATCGCGCTGCCGATCGAGACGATGCTCGGCACGGTCGGGGTGGCGCCGGCCGCCGGCGAGGTCCGCTCGTCGCTGGTACCGGACATGTTCGGCGGCAACATGGACACGCCCGAGATGAAGGCCGGCGCGACCTGCTTCCTCCGGGTCAACGTCGAGGGTGCGCTGTTCTCCGTCGGCGACGGCCACTACCGCCAGGGCGAGGGCGAGTCCTGCGGTACCGCGGTCGAGGGCGCGATGAACGTCGTCCTCATCGTCGAGCTCCTCAAGACGCCCGGCCCGGCCTGGCCCCGGATCGAGAACGACGCCTACCTCGCCGTCGTCGGCTCCAGCCGCCCGCTCGAAGACGCCTGGCGGGCCGGTCAGGTCGACATGGTCGGCTGGCTCGGCGAGCTGTACGGCCTGGACAAGCTGGACGCTTACCAGCTCCTCAGCCAGATCAGCGAGGTCCCGCTGGCCAACGTCGTCGACGCCAACTACAGCGTCGTCACCAAGGTCCCCAAGCGCCTCCTCCCCAAAGTCGATGCCTACAGCAACATCCACACCCACCTGCGCGACCTGGCCGCCACACTCTGAGCTAAGAGAAGGCCGGTACTACGTCGGCCGCGAACCGCTCGAGTGGTTCGTGGTCGTAGGCGACGCCTGGGATGTAGATGATCACGTACTGGATCCCAGCCTCCTCCAATTGCTCCAACCGCCTCCGGATCTCTTGCGTGGAAGCGATATCGGCCAGCGCACCTGAGCCGCCGCCCGATCCGATCTCGCGGAACTCGTCGACGGTGTAGCGGCCGCGTGCCTTGGCGGTGGCGGTGACCGGGTCGTCGCCGGGGCCGATCGGGAAGAGGTTGAGGCTGGTCGACTTCACGATCTCGTCGTAGTCGCGGCCGACTGCGTCGCAGTGCTTACGTAGTACTGACAGCTTGTGCTCGATGACGTCGACCTGGCCGGTGCCGAAGTTGCAGGCGTCGCCGTGCTGCGCGACGAGCTTGAGCGTCACCTGTTCGCCGCCACCGCCGATCCACAGCGGCGGTTTGCGGCGCGGCTCGACATACGGCTTGTCCACCGAGTGGTACTTCCCGTGGAAAACCACGTCCTCCTCGGTCCACAGCCGGTGGATCAGCTCGACCGACTCACGGAACGAGCCCATCCGGTCCTTCAGGCTGGTCCACGGATAGCCATAGGCCGTCCACTCCTCCTCGGACCAGCCCGCGCCCAGCCCGGCGTACAGGCGGCCGTTGCTCGCGACGTCGACGGTGGCGGCGATCTTCGCGTAGAGAGCGGGGTTGCGGTAGCCGTTGCAGCCGACCAGTTGGCCGATCTTGACCCGCTTCGTGTCGCGGGAGAGCGCGGCGGTCGCCGTCCACGCCTCGAAGACCGTCTCGCGCACCGGCTCGGGCACGGTGTGGAAGTGGTCGAACAGCCAGATCGAGTCCCACGGCCCGGCATCGGCGGCCCGCGCGACAGCCGTCATCGCCTCCCACTGCTCGACCGGGTCAGCCAACTCGACCAGATCCATCCGCCAGCCCTGCGGCACGAAGACCCCGAACTTCATCAGGCTTCCCTTCTCGCAGTAGAGCGTCCGGTACGCCGGGAGATCGCGACCCCGGCCAGGCAGAGTGCGCCTCCGACGAGAGCGAGCCGGGCGGGTGTTTCGTCCAGGAGGAGCCAGGCGAGTGCGATGGCCACTACTGGGACGGCGTAGACCGTGACGCCCATGCGGCCGGCTGTGGAGCGGCGCAGCGCGTAGGCCCAGGTAGTGAAGCCGAGAGCGGTGGGGAAGGCGCCTAGGTAGATGACCCACCAGATGGTGCCTGCGCTCGCGGTACGGAGCTCAGTGGTCAGGGTGGGCGCGTACGGGAGGCAGGCGACGGTGCCGATCATGCAGGCGAGCCAGGTGACCTGTGCAGCGGGGAGGCGGGTCAGTAGCGGCTTCTGGGCGACCACACCGACGGCGTACGAGATGGCGGCGACGAAGCAGAGGATGACGCCCCAGGTCTCGGCGCGGCCGGTGGAGGTCGCCGTACCGATCAGCACTACGCCGCCGAACGCGACCAGGCTGCCGATGACGAGTTGCCGCGGGAAGCCCTCGCCCAGCGTCAGGCCGGCGAGCAGGGCGATCAGTAGCGGAGCGATGTGGACGAGCATGGCCGCAGTACCGGCGTCCAGGCGGCGCTCGGCTGCGTTGAGGGCGACGTTGTAGACGCCGAACCAGAGCAGGCCGCAGGCGAGTAGTGGCGGCCAGTCGCGCCTGGCCGGCCAGCTGGCTCTGGTGGGGCGCTCACGGAAGTACAAGTAGGTGCCGAGGAGCACGCTGCCGACCAGGAGTCGGGCGAGCGACATCGAGCCGGCGGAGAACTCGGTGCCGGCGTGCCGGATGGCCACGAAGGATGAGCCCCACAGCAGCACGGACACCGCGGCGGCGCCGGTCACCAGGAGGGTTTTGGGGGAAGCTTCCACAACGGTTGTCACGCTGATTAGCCTAGGAAGCAGATTGTCGCCGCGACATGGCGAAATGAGTCAGAAAGGCGAGAGATGGTTTCCGAAGCGAATGCGATTGCGGCCTTGAGCCTTCAGACCGAGAAACCGGCCCTGGATGAGCTGAATATCCGGCTGCTGACCGAGTTGTCGGCCGACCCGCGGCTGCGGACGACCGAGCTGGCGCGCCGCCTCGGGGTGTCGGCGCCGACGGTCCGCGAGCGGGTCGCCCGGCTGGAGGAGTCGGGCGTGATCCGCGGCTACCGGCTCGAGATCGACCCGGCCGCGCTGGGCCTGCCGGTTGCCGCCTGGGTCCGCCTCCGGCCCGGTCCAGGTCAGATCCCGGGCATCATCGAGCTCGCCGAACGAACCCCCGAGGTCGTCGAGTGCCACCGCATCTCCGGTGAGGACTGCTTCCTGATGCGCGTCCAGGTAGCCGCCATCGCCGGCCTCGAAGACGTCCTCGACAAGTTCCTCCTGCACGGCCAGACCACCAGCTCCTTCATCGTCTCCACCCCCATCGAACCCCGCCCGGTCCCGCTGCCCAGCCGTCCCTAGCGGTCCCACTGTCCGAAAGCTGAACCCCAACCAGCGCTCGGAGTGGTCTGCATCACTACGCTGAGAGCGACTTCAGTGACCTCCGGAAGGACCCTGACCATGGCTGCCGACAAGTCTGTCCGCAGAGTTGCCCTTCTCACCGCGGGCGGGCTCGCCCCCTGCCTGTCGTCCGCCGTCGGCGGGCTGATCGAGCGTTACACCGAGGTAGCGCCCGACGTGGAGATCATCGCCTACCTGAACGGGTACCACGGTCTGCTCAGCGGCCGGCACCTCGACGTCACCCCCGAGGTCCGGGCCAAGGCGGGTCTGCTGCACAAGTTCGGCGGCAGCCCGATCGGCAACAGCCGGGTGAAGCTGACCAATACCGCCGACCTGGTCAAGCGCGGCCTGATCGCCGACGGCCAGAACGCGCTCCAGGTCGCGGCCGAGCGGCTGGTCGCCGATGGCGTCGACGTCCTGCACACGATCGGCGGCGACGACACCAACACGACCGCGGCCGACCTGGCGGCGTACCTGCAGGAGCACGACTACGACCTGACCGTGGTCGGCCTGCCGAAGACGATCGACAACGACGTGATCCCGGTCAAGCAGAGCCTGGGTGCCTGGACCGCGGCCGAGCAGGGTGCGATCTTCGCCCGCAACGTGATCGCCGAGCACAGTTCGAACCCACGGATGCTCGTCGTCCACGAGGTGATGGGGCGTAACTGCGGCTGGTTGACCGCGGCCACCGCGGCGGAGTACCGCAAGTGGCTCACGGCACAGGAGTGGAACCCGGGCATCGGTCTGGAGCAGGGCGGCTGGGATGTGCACGCGGTTTATGTGCCTGAGGCAACGATCGACCTGGACGCCGAGGCGGAGCGGCTGAAGGCGGTGATGGACGAGAACGACTGCGTGACGATCTTCCTGTCCGAGGGCGCCGGCGTACCGTCGATCGTGGCCGAGCTGGAGGCGCGCGGCGAGGACGTGCCGCGCGACCCGTTCGGGCACGTGAAGCTCGACGCGGTCAACCCGGGCGCGTGGTTCGCCAAGCAGTTCGCCGAGCGGATCGGCGCGGAGAAGACGATGGTGCAGAAGAGCGGCTACTTCAGCCGTTCGGCCGCTGCCAATGAAGCCGACCTCGAGCTGATCAAGCAGTGCACCGACTACGCGGTCGATGCGGCGCTGCGCGGTGAGAGCGGCGTCGTCGGCCACGACGAGGAGCGCGGCGACGAACTGCGCGCGATCGAGTTCCCGCGCATCGCCGGCGGCAAGGAATTCGACCCGAGCGTGGAATGGTTCGCCACCCTCCTATCCGCTATCGGCCAGACCAGCTGACCCAGCCACCGGGTGCGAGCCCACCACTGGTGGGCTCGCACAACCAGCGGTGGTTAGGTTGTCAGGCGGTCGACCCAGCGGTCGGCCGCCTTCTCGATCTGATCGAGGACGTCGTCGAAACCGGCGTCGTCGCCGTAGTACGGGTCCGGTACGTCCTCGTCGGCGAACAGCTCGACCGGTACTGCGAGGTCGTCGCCGCCGCGTCGGAGCAGCGCGGTCAGGTGGCCGGTGTCCATCGCGAGCACCAGGTCGCGCTCGGGGAACCAGTTGCTGCGGAACTCCTGCGCCCGGTGCGCGCTCCCGTCGTACCCGCGTCGGGCGAGTGCGGCGGCCGCGCGGGAGTCCATCGGGTCACCGATGTGCCAGCCGCTGGTACCGGAGCTCGTCACCACGACGTCGTCGACCCGCGCGTCGGCGAGCTTCGCGCGCAGCACTACCTCGCCGATGGGGGAGCGGCAGATGTTGCCCGTGCAGACGACCTCGATGTGCCTCACTGCGGAACTCACCGAGGGTGCGGCGGCTCGGACCGGCCCACCAGCCGGCTCACCGGATCTCGGCCTGGTCCGGCAGTACGGCGTTCAGCAGCATGCCGACCAGGGTGATGACGAGGGAGCCCAGCAGCGCGGCGCCGAACCCGCCGACGTGGAACTGGACGTCGAGCTTGTCGGTGATCCACGAGGTGAGCAGCAGCATCAGCGCGTTGATCACGAAGATCAGCAGGCCCAGGGTCAGGATGATGAACGGCAGTGAGATCAGCTTCGCGATCGGCTTCACCACCGCGTTCACGATGCCGAAGATGGCGGCCACGATCAGCAGCGTCAGCACCCGGCGTCCGGTGGTCGCACCCTGCAGCGTGATGCCGCTGACGACCCAGCTCGCAACCGCCAGCGCCACCGCGTTGGCGAGCAACTTGATGATCAAGTTCTTCATACACCGATCCTGCCACCCCGGGGTTCATCACACCCTTCCCACGCCGCAGACGGATCCAGCAGGATCATCACCGCGTCCGACGGGAGATGCCTTCAGGAGGGTGGGGTGGCGATGGCCTCGAGGAGAGATTCCTCGGCGCCGGCCAGGTGGCGGCGGAGTTCTTCCACGCATTCGTCCAGGTCGCCCTTCTCCAGCAGGCGGACGAGTTTGCGGTGCGAAGCGACCTGTTGTTTGGCGTCCTGGCGGAGTGCGTCGACGCGGGCGAGGGCGAGCCTGGCCTCGCCGGTGATCGAGTCGGCGGTCGCGGTCAGTCGTTCGCTGCCGGTCAGGGCGACCAGACTGCGGTGGATGGCCAGGTGGGTCTCGGTCATCGCTTCGGGGTCGGCACCTTCCTTGGCGGTGGCGGCGAAGGTGCGCATCGCAGTGCGGACGCGTTCGCGGGCCACCTCGTCGGCGTCGAACCAGGCCCTGACCCCGGCCGACTCGAGCACGAACCGGGCCCGGCAGATGTCGGCTACCGCGGCCGGGTGCAGGATCGCGACGCTGACGCCCTTGTTCGGCTCCCGGACCGCCAGTCCCTCGGTGACCAGCATCGTCATCGCTTCGCGGACCGTACTGCGAGCGACGCCGAGCGCCTCGGCGAGTGGTTGCTCGCGCAACGGCGTACCGGGCTCGAGGTCGCCCGCGAAGAGGGCAGCGCGGAGCGCGTCGACCACTCGGTCCACCGTGGTCGATCGGTCTACCCGCAGCCGTTCGTACATGCAGCGATTGTCGTCCAGTCAGCCGCCGTTGTCGCGCGCGGCACCCGCGTCGGGGCCGGTCGGCGGTCAACCTGTGGATAACTCTCGACATAATGACCTCGTTTTCGGGCAGTCTTTGACGCAGTGGCCACCCGTCCGCCCGGTCCGCCGATGGTCACAGCAAGGAGAGCACCGTGGGTGACAGCAAGGCTCTGCCGATCATCGGTGGCGTCATGCTCGTGCTCGTCCTGCCACTGATCATCATCATCGCGATGATCGTCGGCGTCCTGAGCAGCATGGACACCGCCGCGGCCTGCACCCCGAGTACGGGGACCGAGACCTCGATGGCCTGGCCGACCGACAAGCACCAGGCCGACCAGGGCTGGGACGACGAGGGCGAGGAGACCCACAAAGGCCTCGACTTCGTCGTCGCCTTGGGCAGCCCGGTGTACGCGGTCGAGGCCGGCGAGGTGAAGTCGGTCGACGAAGAGTGGATCAAGATCAGCCACGGCGAAGGCCTGGAGACCTGGTACCGGTTCTTCGACAGCCAGAAGGTCAAGAAGGGCGACAAGGTCACCCGCGGCCAGCAGATCGGCACGTCGGGCGAGGGCAACGAAGCCGCC
Source organism: Streptomyces sp. SID13031 (assembly GCF_010548305.1). Classification (GTDB taxonomy): domain Bacteria; phylum Actinomycetota; class Actinomycetes; order Propionibacteriales; family Kribbellaceae; genus Kribbella. Next base: position 120,241 of record NZ_JAAGLV010000019.1, on the reverse strand, counting down.
CCCGGCAAGAGCGGCGCCCACCTGCACTTCGAGGTCTGGGCGCAGGCGGGCGAAGACGGCGGCTCGCTCGAGCAGACCGACCCGGCCCAGCTCTTCTCGAGCGCCGCCTCATCGGGTGGCGGCGGCTGTGCCTGCGGTGGCAGCGGCGGACCGCTGGTCGGTGGCAACAACCAGGAGAAAGCGTTCAACTTCCTGGTCTCGAACGGCTACACCCAGGAGCAGGCGGCCGGTGTCGTCGGCAACATGATCCACGAGTCGAGCGTCGAGCCCCAACGACTCAACGGCACCGCCGGGGGCACGAAAACGCCGGCCGCGTCGGCCGTCGGGCTGGACAAGGCCTGGGGCATCGTCCAGTGGTATCCGGCCGGCAAGGTCATCGAGGCGGGCCGCCAGATGAACGCCCCCGACAGCCAGATCGAGACGCTGGAGTTCCAGCTCAACTTCCTCATCCACCAACTGGACGGCAGTGGCAAGGTGCCGCTGCCGACCGTCGGTACCGCGCTGAAGGCGACGAAGACGGTCGACGAGGCGGCGTACCTGTTCGCCGAGAAGTTCGAGATCTTCACGACCAATCCGAACGACCCCGAGTACGGCCGGCGGCAGGCCACCGCCCGCGAGGTGCTCAAGACCTTCGGTAACGGCACCGAGCCCGGCAAGCCCGGGACGGGGCCGTCGACGGCGTGCGGGGCCGGTAGCGGCAACATCGTCGCGGTCGCGATCTCGCTCGCCTGGCCCGAAGGCGGGCACGGCAGCCAGCAGGGTGATGCGACTCCGGCGTACCAGGCCGCACTGCCGAAGTACAACAGCAGTAATGGCGACCGGGTGTGGAGCGACTGCGGGCGGTTCGTGGCCACCGTCATGCGGATGAGCGGTGCCGATCCGGACTATCCGATGGTGTCCACCGGCGTTCAGGACGATTATCTGCGGTCCTCTCCGAAGTACGACGTGATCGACGACATCACGGAGAGCCAGCTGCAGCCGGGGGACATCTTCATCGGGGAGGGGCACACGTACCTGTTCGTCGGCAAGTACGGCAAGTACAACTCGGTGGCCGCATCGCTCGGCGGCCATGTCCCCGAGGCCGGGTACGCGTACAACGTGGGCAAGAAGTACCAGTTCGCCGTCGCCCGGCTGAAGAACCAGGCGCCGGCGCCCGAGAAGACGCCCTGATGTCCCGCCCAGGAAGTAGGAGCAGCTGATGGAGGAGGACGGCCGGCGAACGCTGGTGATCGGCGCTGTCGCCCTGCTGGTGATCGTCGTGCTGATCGGCGGGTTCCTGATCTGGCGGCACGATCCCAAGGCGGAGCTGACGGTGAAGTCGATCCCGAACGACCTGACCCTGACGCTGGACGGGCAGCCGATCGCCGCCAACGGCACCACCGAGGTGCGGCCCGGGTCGTACACGCTGGAGGCCAAGCGGAACGGCTTCCAGAGCTACTCGCAGCCGCTCGTGGTGCGGGGCAAGGATCCCGTCGACGTGAAGATGTATCTCTACGCCAACGGGCCGGTCGGCGTTGCCTGGGGCAAGAACAACCCGGAGCAGGAGCTCGAGGCCGAGGCCGAGGCCGGCCGCCGGTACGACGAGATCCAGGACCGGCTGGCGGCGAAGTACCCGATTCTCGCCCAGTTGCCCTATATCGGGATCGGCTTCAAGGCGACCTACGAGAAGTCGAAGTCGGACCCGAGGAACCCCGAGGCGATCTCGGTCCGGATCTACAGCTACCTCCCGGACGGCAAGGAAAAGGCTCTCCAGTGGATCGCCGGCAACCGCTGGGATCCCGCCTCGCTGGACCTCATCTACGCCACCAGCTGAGGTAGCGAAACTCAGGTTGACGCGATCCTCGCGGCCCTGCACACTGACTGATTGTCGGACAATCCGGGGATCGGGCAATGTCGCCGGTCGTGAGCGCATCGAGGTGTACACATGGGTCAGCCGCTGGGGTGGGGTCGCCGCTATCTGATGGTCCGGCCGGACCATTTCCGGATCGACTACGTGATCAATCCGTACATGTCGACCCAGGACCAGCCCGACCCCGAGCTGGCGCTCAAGCAGTGGGACTCGCTCCGGCAGGCGATCGTCGACGCCGGTGGTGAGGTCGAGGTGCTGGCCCAGCGCGAGGACTCGCCGGACATGGTCTACGCGATGAACCTGGGCTTCGCCACCGCGCAGGGCAAGGCGATGCTGTCGCACATGCGGTTCGAGCCGCGCCGCAAGGAGTCGCTGACCGCGGCCGAGTGGTTCATGGGCCACGACTACGAGCTGAAGCGGACCGGCGGTGACGGCGTCGGCCCGCACTTCGAGTCCGGCGACGCCTTCGTCTTCGGCGACAGCCTGGTGGTCGGCTACGGCCCGCGGACCGAGGCCGGCGCGCTCGAACACCTGGCGACCGAGTGGAACATCCGGGTCCGCGGCCTGCGCATCCAGCACGAGGGCATGTACCACCTCGACCTGCCGTTCTGCCCGGTCGACAGCACCCACGCGATGGTCTACCCGCCGGCCCTCGACGCCGCCGGCCAGGCCGAGCTGTTCGGCATCGTGCCGGACCCGATCGTGCTCACCGACGAGGAGGCGTTCGCGTTCAGCGGCAACTCGATCGTGGTGAACGAGACGATCATCATGCCGGCCTGCTCACCGCGGCTACGCGAGATCCTGACCGGCCTGGGCCTGAAGATCGTCGTCCTCGACCTGTCCGAGTTCCACAAGGGCGGCGGCTCGGGACGCTGTATGACCAACCCACTCGACTTCGACCTCACCGCCATCACCGTCGCCGGCGGCGAGGTCATCCTGCCCGGCTAGGTTTTGGCCCCACCCGTGCTCGTCTTGCGAGCTGGAGCGTGGCGCCCACCCGAACCTCTGGGCGAGCGGGCGCATTGGGTTTGGTGAGGCGCTGGGGTGGCGGGTCCGGCAAGACAGGGTGGCCCGTCGCCGCCACCCTGAACGCCACCGAACCGTGGCCCCAGAGCTCCTCTTGGCGGGGTTCGCCCGCCGCCACGCCAGGGGCCGGACCGCGCATCTGAGGGGTTAACCCCGCAGTCGGTGGGTTGCCTGGTCGGATTCTGGACGGGCAACCCACCGTCTGAGGGGACAACCCCTGAGACGGCCCGGAGGCGGGCCGGGCAGCTCGCTGCGCTGCTCGTGCACCACTCGACTGGACGTCACTCAGCAGCGGGATGCGATGCGGGTCGGATGCCGCGTTGTTTGTGGTTTGGGTGGGGTCGATGCGTCAGCCCGACGAGCGAGTACGGGTGGGGGATGGTCCTGCTCAGGGTTCGGGTTGTTTGGTAGACGAATGGGTTGGTCTTCGGCCATTTTGCCGTCTGCGCGGCGAACCGATTCGGGGCTCGTTGAGCAATTTGTCCAGTGCGGTTCTGTGGGGTTCTAAGCCGGCGAGGTTGGGGCTAGCCTGCCGCCATGACCGCAGACGATGAGGTCCGCTTCCGTTCCGTCCTGGACGACGTCGCGGCCTACAAGCCGGGCAGGCCACCGGAGCGCGCCGACGGCCGCCCGACGTTCAAGCTGTCCAGCAACGAGAACCCGTATCCGCCGCTGCCGGGCGTGCTTGCCGCCGCCACCGAGGCTGCCGGGAACATGAACCGGTACCCCGACATGGGCGCGCTGCCGTTGCTCGAGGCGCTGTCGGAGCGGTTCGACGTACCGGTCACCGATCTGGCCATCGGGACGGGCTCGGTCGCCGTGCTCTACCACCTGCTGCAGGCCGCCTGCAGCGAAGGCGACGAGGTCGTCTACGCGTGGCGGTCCTTCGAGGCCTACCCGATCGCGGTGCAGTTGACCGGCGCGACCTCCGTCCAGGTCCCGCTGACCGAGGACGCCCGGCACGACTTCAAGGCGATGGAAGCCGCCCTGACCGACCGCACCCGCGTCGTCGTGGTCTGTACGCCGAACAACCCGACCGGGCCGGTCGTCCGGCGCGACGAGCTGATCGCGTTCCTCGACGCCGTACCGGGCAACGTTCTCGTCGTACTCGACGAGGCGTACCGCGAGTTCGTCCGCGAGCCGGAGGCGCCGGACTGCACCGAGATGTACCGCGAGCGGCGCAACGTCGTCGTCCTGCGGACCTTCTCCAAGGCCTACGGGCTGGCCGGTTTCCGGATCGGCTACGCGATCGGCCACGAGCCGGTGATCGCCGCGATCCGTAAGTGCGCGCTGCCGTTCGGGGTCAGCGAGGTCGCCCAGGCGGCCGCGGTCGCGTCATTGCGCGCGGAGAAGGAGCTGCTGGACCGCGTCGAAGCCCTCGTGGTCGAGCGGACCCGGGTAGTCGGCGAGCTTCGCGCGGCCGGGTGGGACGTCCCCGAGACGCACGCGAACTTCGTCTGGATGCCGCTCGGCGAGGAGACGCTGGCCTTCGCCGAAGCCGTCCAGGCCGAGGGTGTCTCGGTCCGGCCGTTCCCGGGCGAGGGTGCCCGGGTGACGATCGGCGAGCGTGAAGCGAACGACCTCTTCCTCACGATCGCGTGCGCCTGGCGCCAGTGAGGAACCTGATCTGGATCTCAGGCGCATCTTCCGGGATCGGGGCTGCGCTGGCAGTCAGTACGCCGTACGCGGATGCGCGGGTGATCGACCTGTCCCGGAGGGGTGGAGTGGTCGAGCACTTCGCGGCCGATCTCGCCGACCCGGCGGACTGGGTGCGGGTCGAGGAGCATTTCGCCGCGGAGCTGGCCGGGTTCGACGGTGAGCGGGTGATCTTCGTGCACAACGCCGGCACGGTCGTACCGATCGGGCCGGCCGCGAAGGTTGATGCCGAGGCTTATGCGAAGGCGGTGCTGCTGAACTCGGCGGCGCCGCAGGTGCTTGGCCGTGCGTTCCTGCGGGCGACTGCCGGGCTCGAGTGTGAGCGGCAGTTGGTGCTGCTGTCGTCGGGTGCCGCGACCAAGGCCTATCCGGGCTGGTCGGCGTACAACGCGGGCAAGGCGGCTGTCGAGCACTGGGTGCGGTCGGTCGGGCTCGAGGAAGCCGCGCTGGACCAGGAGAGCGCCGACGCGGTGACCGGTGCGGCGCCGGGTGTGGCGGCCGGTGGCGTGCGGGGCTGCCGGGTGATCGCGGTGGCGCCGGGGGTGGTGGACACGGCGATGCAGGCGGAGATCCGGGCGGTGGACGAGCAGGACTTTCCCGCGGTCGAGAGGTTCCGGGAGCTCAAGCGCTCCGGCGGACTGATCACACCGGAGCAGGCAGCGGCCGGTTTGTGGGCCGTCATCGAGGCGAAGTACCCGACCGGCAGCATCCTCGACCTGCGCGATCTCCCCAGCTGACACAATCGCCCGGCCCCCGCTGGGACGGGGGCCGGGCGACCGGCGTCGTACGAAAGACCTGGCGCCGCGGGCCGCTGGAGCCATCCGCAGCCCCCGGGAGCCGGTGGCTCTCGAGACGGTGTTACTCACGAACATTTGTGCTCACTCACGAAGAAGCGGCATCGGGAAGTAGTGAGGCTTAGTTCCCGATGCCGCTTCGAGGTGTTACTACCGGGTGATCACCCCACCGAGGCGACCGGTCCGGTGTCCATCATCGCTGACCAGGGAGAGGTCAGTTGTCCTGCTCGGAGTCCTGCTCGCAGGTCTTCAGGATGTCCGTGGTGTTGTCGTCGTTGTCCAGGCCCAGGACACCGGCGATCGAGTTGACCGGCACGGCGCCGCCGATGACGTTGGCAGCAACGTCGTTGTGGCAGGCCTGGAACGGGCCGACGTTGTTGCGGGAGACCGACACGAGGCCGTCGTCGCCCACGCGGTACCACTTGCCACCGTGGTTGTTCTGCTTCGAGCCCTGCTCGCAGGTCTTGACGACAGTGGCCTGGTTGCCGTCGTTGAACAGACCAACGATGGCGACGACGTCACTGACCGGCACGGCGCCGCCGATGCCGTTGACCGCGGCGACGTTGTGGCAGGCCTGGAACGGGCCGACGTTGTTGTCGTCGACGTTCACCAGGCTGCCGTTGTCGCGGACGAAGTACCAGACCTTGCCGCCCTTGGAGTAGCCCTTGAGCGCCGAGGCGTCGGTGACACCGCCGGTGGCCTTGGTGTTGTCGTCGATCATGTTCGCGCTGACGACGGTGGCCAGGCCCAGCGTGGCAACGGTCGCCACTGCCGCTGCAGCGGCGATCTTGCGTGTTACCTGCATTATGCGAGGTTTCCTTTCGGGTATGACGGATTCGTCTTAGTGGGTAACGACGAGTGATGGGGTGGGTTACAGAATTCGTCGGCGGTTTTTTGGTTCAGGCGGGAATCCGTGGGTAACCCATACCAGGCGAATGATGGGTTGGTTGCCGCAGCAGGAATCTGTCTCTGACCAGGCAACTTGTCACCCAGGCGGCTCGCGCTCAGGGGAGCCGGAGGTGAGAACAATTCGTTTCGGCCAGTGCCGTAACCGATCGGCGGTTTCGTCGTTGTCTGATCGCGGGCGAACGATTGCTCGCGTTTCATGGGGTATTTTCGGCGGGCTCGGTGGCCGGCGAAATGGCATTACCATGACACGACGGATTGTCACGCACCATTGCCGGAGTTTCGCGCCGTGTTTTTTCGGGGCATGGCGCCGGCCTGGCAACACGGACCCGCTGCCGCGCGCATCGGCAGCGGTGGGAGACCCGGGCACCCCATGGGAGCCCGGGTCTTTCCCTTTCCAGGGGCCCGGCGTTCTGGCGGGCTAGACGGTCCGGCGGCGCTCGGCGCTGACGACCAGGGCGACGCCCACGACGACGACCGCGCCGCCGATCAGGATCTTGGCGGTGATGCGCTCGCTCAGGACCAGCCAGCCGAGCAGGACCGCGACCACCGGGTTCACGTAGGCATAGGTGCCGATCAGCGAGATCGGTGCGTTCGCCAGTAAGTAGGAGTAGGCCGTGTACGCGAGCAGCGAGCCGAAGACGACGAGGTAGGCGAGGGCGATCCAGCCCTTCGGCTCGATCGCGCCGAGGTGCAGACGGCCGGGCTCACCGCTCAGTACGCCGATCAGCACCATCGCGCTACCACCGACCAGCATCTCGTACAGAGTCGCCACCAGTGGGTCCTTGGGCAGCCCGAGTCGTGGCGAGAAGCGGGAGCCGATCGCCCAGCAGATCGTGCCGCCGACGAGGATCGCGACCGAGATCGGTTTCGCGCTCGTGTCGCCGCCGGATAGTGCGAGCAGGGCCGCGCCGGTGAAGCCGATCAGGACGCCGAGCCAGGTCAGCGGGCGCGGCCGCTCGCCGCTGCCGACGCGGAGCAGCATCAGCCACAGCGGTACTGCGGCGACCAGGAGTGAGCTCAGCCCGGACGGCACTGTCTTCTCCGCGACCGCGACAGCACCATTGCCCAAGGCAAGCAGTAGTAGCCCGACGACGCCGGCGCCGAGCAGTTCGCGGCCGGTGACCCGGAGGCGGCCGGTGCCCGACTTGAGCGCGAGGAACGCGGCCAGCAGGACGGCCGCGACCAGGAAGCGGGAGGCCATCCCGAGCATCGGCGGGATGTCGGCGTCGACGACGATCCGGATGGCGAGGTAGGTCGAGCCCCAGACGACGTAGACCACCGCGAGGGCCGACCAGATCATCGCCCCGGACGCCGGCTTGAGGGTGGCCTCAGGCGGTACTGCGGGCGCCGGTGCGATGGTCATCGCGATTTTCCTCCGATGTCATGGGTCAAATGCAAGAACGATCCTGACACTAGTCGCGCCCGGGTGCGGGCCACAAGAGACTCTTCACCTGGTGGTCGGCCACTGGACACCCGGGCCGGTGAGCCTGACCGCATGCGCATCCCACTCGCCGTTCTTCTGGCGGCCACAGCAGTAACAGCCCTCGCCTCGCCTCCGGCATCGGCACTGAAAGAAGAGTTAGTGGGGGTGCAGGCGAAAGAAGAGGTAGTGGGGGTGCGGGCGGTGGCCGAGACGGCGGCCAACTGGGATGACGAGGCCGGTGGGGACGCGAACGCCGACGACCCGGCGATCTGGGTCAACTCGGCGCGACCGGGGAAGAGCGTTGTGCTTGGGACGCTGAAAAACGGCGGGCTGACTGTTTTCGACCTGACCGGTCGGGAGCTGCAGCGGATCGCGACTCCGCCGGCGCCGGCTCCGGGGGACGAGGCCGGCCGGTTCAACAACGTTGACCTTGTTACTGGTGTCCTGGTCGGTGGAAAGCGGCAGGATCTGGCCGTCGTCACCGACCGTGGGCTGGACAAGCTCCGGGTGTACTCCGTCGACCAGCGTGGCGCCGACGCCAAGAACAAGGTGCTCACCGACGTCACCAGCCCCACCGCTCCTCTCGTCTTCAGCAAGAACTCCACGGAGGTCCAGGAGCAGCGCACGGCGTACGGCGTCGCCGCGCTCAACCTCGGCGGTCAGGCGTTCGTCGCCGTCAGTCGTCGCAGCGAGACCCGGATCGGGCTGTTCCGCCTGGTCGCCGACCGCGCGGGCAAGATCGGCTACCAGGCTGTGAAGCAGCTCGACCTGCCCTCAACCTTCCGGTTGTCGAACGGATCGACCTGGTCACCCTGTGAGGACCCGGGCGACCGCCCGCAGGTCGAGGGCATGGTCTTCGACCAGACGACGGGCACCCTGTACGCCGCGCAGGAGGACATCGGCGTTTGGACCATCCCGCTAAATGGCCGCAGTCCGCTGGTCGGCAAGCCGGCGCTGCTGGAGAAGACGCGCGAATTCGGCCAGCCCGGGGCGTACGACGAAGAGACCGAGGAGTGCGCGCCGACCGGCCCCGTCTCACCGGATGGCGGCAAGCACCTCAGCGCCGACGCCGAGGGCCTGACGATCGCCTACCGCGGTACCGCCAAGACCCTCTACGCGTCGAGCCAGGGCGACTCCACCTTCGCCGGCTACCGGATCACCGCGAAGGGCCTCGACTACCGCAATGGGTTCAAGATCGTCGACGGTCGCGCGGCGGACGGCGTACAGCACAGTGACGGCGCCGCGGTCACGACCAAGCCGCTCGGGCCGCTCTTCCCGCACGGCCTGCTCGCTGTCCATGACGGCGAGAACACCCCCGGTGACGGCGACCGCGAGGGGACCAACTTCAAACTGGTACGCCTGGAGCAGTTGCCCTGATCGACGTCGCTTTGTGACGTAGATCGCACGAAACCTCTCGGTACGGTGACAGTGGCGGGATTTAAGCCTGACAACGGTCAGAGATATGACCAGTGGCTGGACTGGTGTCTCAGCGCGAGACGCCTTTCGGTACCGCCGTACAAGTCGGCGTCCAGACAGTTAGCGCAACAGCAACCTGCTGGGTACGGTGTCCGGCAAGATGGGCAGTGATACCAGTGAGGAGGTTCACTGCCGAGCGGTGAGTACCACCCTGCATCAACCTGGATCCACGCGGTCCCGCCTGCGAAGCCTCACCCGGCTGGCTGGGCCGGGGCCCGTGCAACGTTGCGGTCGCGGCGATCCCGCGCTCGAACCCGAGGAGTGCATGTGAGTGAGTCGGTGCCGGGCCTTGCCCCGGAAGTGTTCGCGCCCGTCGAGGCGCCGGTCAGTCCCTCCCAGGCCTCCGAGGAGGTCGAGTTCGTCCAGTTGCTGACGCCTGAAGGTGAGCGCGTCGAGCACCCGGACTACTCGTTCGACCTCGACTACGAGGCGATCAAGGGCTTCTACCGGGACATGGTCATGGTCCGCCGGATCGATACCGAGGCGACCGCGCTACAACGTCAGGGCGAGCTGGGCCTGTGGGCCTCGCTGCTCGGCCAGGAAGCCGCCCAGATCGGCTCCGGCCGCGCGCTGAACACCAATGACATGGTCTTCCCGACCTACCGCGAGCACGGCGTGGCCTGGTGCAAGGGCGTCAACCCGCTGAACCTGCTCGGCCTGTTCCGCGGCGTCGACCAGGGCGCCTGGGACCCGCGCGACAACAACTTCCACCTCTACACGATCGTGATCGGCGCCCAGACGCTGCACGCGACCGGGTATGCGATGGGTCAGCAGCGCGACCACGCAGTCGGTGACGAGAACGGCGAGGCGACGATCGCGTACTTCGGCGACGGCGCCAGCAGCCAGGGCGACGTCAACGAGGCCTTCATCTACGCGTCGGTCTTCAACGCGCCGGTCGTCTTCTTCTGCCAGAACAACCAGTGGGCCATCTCGGAGCCGATCGACCGGCAGACCCGGATCCCGCTGTACCAGCGCGCGGCCGGCTTCGGTTTCCCCGGCGTCCGCGTCGACGGCAACGACGTACTGGCGACGTACGCCGTCACCCAGCAGGCGCTGAAGCGCGCTCGCGAGGGCAGCGGCCCGACCTTCGTCGAGGCCTACACCTACCGGATGGGCGCCCACACGACGTCGGACGACCCGACGAAGTACCGGCTGTCCGAGGACCTGGAGTACTGGAAGCTCAAGGACCCGATCGAGCGCGTGAAGGCCTACCTGGCTCGCTCTATCGGCGTCGAGCACGAGTTCTTCGACGAGATCGAGGCCGAGGCCGACCAGGTCGCCGCCACCCTGCGCGCGGGCTGCCTGGCGATGCCCGACCCGAAGATGACGGACTTCTTCCAGCACGCGTACGTCGAGCAGACGCCGCAGCTGGTCGAGCAGCAGGCGCAGTACTCGGCCTATGCCGCCTCTTTCGAAGGGGAGCAGTGATGACGAAGATCAGCCTCGGCAAGGGCATCAACATGGGCCTGCGGGCGGCCATGGAGGACGACCCCAAGGTCATCATCATGGGCGAGGACATCGGTAAGCTCGGCGGGGTTTTCCGGGTCACCGAAGGTCTGCAGAAGGACTTCGGCGAGGACCGGGTGATCGACACCCCGCTGGCCGAGTCCGGCATCATCGGGACCGCGGTCGGCCTGGCGCTGCGCGGCTACCGGCCGGTCTGCGAGATCCAGTTCGACGGGTTCGTCTTCCCGGCGTACGACCAGATCATCAACCAGGTCGCCAAGATGCACTACCGGTCGATGGGCAAGCTGAAGATGCCGATCGTGATCCGGATCCCGTTCGGCGGCGGCATCGGCGCGGTCGAGCACCACTCGGAGTCGCCGGAGACGCTGTTCGCGCACGTCGCCGGGCTCAAGGTGATCTCCTGCGGCGATCCGGTCGACGCGTACTGGATGATCCAGCAGGCGATCAAGTCGGACGATCCGATCGTCTTCTTCGAGCCGAAGCGGCGGTACCACGAGAAGGCCGAGCTCGACGAGAGCACCGGCCCGCAGCACCCGCTGTACAAGGCGAAGGTGGTCCGTGAGGGCACCGACGCAACGCTGTTCTGTTACGGCCCGATGGTGAAGACCTGCCTGCAGGCGGCCGAGGCCGCGGTCGAGGACGGCCGCAACCTGGAGGTCGTCGACCTGCGCTCGATCGCGCCGCTGGACCTGGCGACGATCTTCGCCTCGGTCAAGAAGACCCGGCGCGCGGTCGTCGTGCATGAAGCTCCGCTGTCGCTCGGTACCGGTTCTGAGCTGGCGGCCCGGGTGAGCGAGGAGTGCTTCTACCACCTGGAGGCGCCCGTACTGCGCGTCGCCGGATACGACACCCCCTACCCGCCGTCGCGGATGGAGGAGGAGTACCTGCCCGACCTGGACCGGGTGCTCGAGGGTGTCGACCGGGTGATGGGGTACTGATGGGGATCCAGCAGTTCCGCCTCCCTGATGTGGGCGAAGGCCTGGTCGAGGCCGAGATCGTCAGCTGGAAGGTCAAGGTCGGCGACACGGTCAAGCTGAACGACACCGTCGTCGAGATCGAGACCGCGAAGTCGCTGGTCGAGCTGCCTGTTCCGTTCGCGGGCGTCGTCACCGAACTCCTCGTCCCCGAGGGCGAGACGGTCGACGTCGGCACCCCGATCATCTCCGTCCAGACGGCAGACGAGGGCACCGGCGCGGAAGACCTGGTCCCGTCGATCCCCGACGAAGAAGCCATCGAGCCAGGCAAGATCGGCGGCGCAGCCCCCGGCGGCCGCACCGCCGTTCTGGTCGGCTACGGCCCGAAGACAACGGAAGCCAAACGCCGCCCCCGCAAGGGCGGCGCCCCGGCCGCAGCTGTCGTGGCGAGCCCCGCACCAGCCGCCCAGGCTATCCCTGCGGTCAGTGCTCCGGCTGCGCCTTCTGTTCCGGCCGAGGTTGCCGGAGGCAACGGGGTGAGTGTGCATGTGCTGGCTAAGCCGCCGGTGCGGAAGTTGGCTAAGGATCTTGGGATTGATCTGGCTGTTGTGACGGCGACCGGGCCGGGTGGAGTCATCACTCGTGGCGATGTGGAGAGCCACACGTCAGCTCCGGCAGCGGCTGTTGCTGCTCCTGTGGTGAGTGTGCAGGGGGACACCCGGATTCCGGTCAAGGGTGTGGTGAAGGTGATGGCTCAGGCGATGGTGAGTAGTGCGTTCACCGCACCGCATGTGACCGAGTGGATCACCGTCGATGTCAGCGCCACGATGGAGCTGGTCGAGCGGCTGAAGAAGGACAAGGCGTTCCGGGAGCTACGGGTCTCGCCGTTGCTGATCGTCGCCAAGGCGGTCACCCTGGCCGCCCGGCGGACGCCGATCATCAACGCGACCTGGGACGAGGCCAACCAGGAGATCGTGATCAAGGGCTCGGTCAACCTCGGGATCGCCGCGGCCACCCCGCGCGGGCTGATCGTGCCGAACATCAAGAACGCCGGCGCGCTTCCGCTGACCGATCTGTGCGCGGCGCTGAACAACCTGGTCGCGGTGGCTCGCGAGGGCAAGACCCAACCGGCCGACCAGGCCGGCGGCTCGTTCACGATCACCAACGTCGGCGTCTTCGGTATCGACGCCGGTACGCCGATCATCAATCCCGGCGAATCCGCGATCCTCGCCTTCGGTGCGGTCCGCAAGCAGCCGTGGGTGGTGGACGACGAGATCGTGCCGCGCTGGATCACCACGCTCGCGCTGTCCTTCGACCACCGGCTGATCGACGGCGAGAAGGGCTCCACCTTCCTCGCCGACGTCGCCGCCATCCTCGAGGATCCGGCCCGCGCGCTGATGTTCTGAGCCGGACGACCGGACGACCCAGGAGCGCCTTTCCTGGGTCGTCCGCTTTCGGACAGCTGGTTGTCGTCGCCACGCCCGAGGTGACCTGTACCTGAGCAGTCGTTGCCGATGGCCCGTTCTGCACGGGGGTCGATGCCGTCCGGGAGGATCTTGCTGCCCCATCGGGTCAGCTGGCGCGAGAACGCCGTTCGACGGCGTTCCGGGCGGCTAGCTTCGCTCTCGACTGTCCGTTCCGGGGCAGTGCTTCTCGAGGGAGATCGTGATGCTGACTGTTCACCGCGGGCGACTCGTCACCGTCGGCGCGAGCGTGCTGCTGGCCGGTGCGTTCGCGCTGACCGTCGCCGGGTGCGGCCCGGCCGATGCCGACAAGGCCGCCGCACCGCCGCCCACCACCCCGACCAGCCAGCCGTCGGACGACCCCGGTACGCCGACTGCGCAGCCGACCGAGCAGTCCTCGGGCGACCCGACCACCCCGACCCCGACCGGCGAGGCGGCCGGCGAGGCGGGTGACCTGCCGAACCCGTGTGAGGGGTTCACTGAGGCGGGCATCACCACCTGGACCGGCCTGCCGATCGCGCCGGACGAGGACGGCTTCCGGGGCGGACCCGATCCGTACGAACCCGGTGACACCCAGCGCGAGTGCGTCTACGGGCTCAAGGGCGGGCACTTCCTGGTGGGCGCTCAGCACACCAGTGCCGACGAGTTCTCCCCGCCCGGCGACGACGGCGAGCTGGTCGACGGGATCGGCGACCAGGCCTTCTTCATCAAGTCCAACAACGAGTTGCACGTCCGGAAGGGCGAGCTTGAGATCGTCGTGAACTTCACCAAGGATTCCAGCCCGTCCGGCGACCTGACCCTGATCCCGGTGCAGAAGACCATCGCCACCGCGATCCTGGAGAAGACCGGGGCCTGAGGCAACAAAAAGGAGAGAGGGGGTCCCGGGCGGGGGATCCCCTCTCTCTGTCTTTGCGGTCCTCAGTGGGGGACCGGTGGGATCAGTACTTCTTGACGCCGTCCAGCGCGTCGACGAGACCCTCACCGAAGAACGCGTTGTTCGCGGTGGTGCCGGTGCAGCGGGCGTCGACGACGGCCGGGCAGGCCTGGTCGTCGGCTTCGACGCGCAGGGCCTTCTCGATCTCGGCCGGCTTCAGCCACGGGCGGGACGACTTGATCAGCGCGGCCACACCGGCGACGTGCGGCGACGCCATCGACGTACCGCTCGCGATGCCGTACCTGTTCCCCGGCAGCGTGGACAGGATGCTGCTGCCCGGCGCGGCCACGTCGATCTTGTTCAGGCCGAAGTTGGAGAAGCCACTGCGAGCCTTGGTGTTGGTGGTGCTGGCGACCGTGATCACGCCCGGCAGTTCGGTCGGGATGTCCAGGCAGTCGTTGTTGATGGTCCGGGCGACCGGGGTGGTGTCGTTCGGGCTGGTGTTGTCGGTGGTCTTGTTCGCCAGGTCGTAGTTCGAGTTGCCGGCAGCCGCGACCGAGAGCACGCCCTTGCTGGTCGCGAACGCGACAGCCCGGCGGACTGCTTCCAGTACCGCGCCCTGGTCCGGGTCGTTCTTGCACCAGAAGGTGTACGGGTCGATGAAGTAGCTGTGGTTGGTGACGTCCATCTTGTGCTCGGCGGCCCAGACGAACCCACAGATCGAGTACTCCGGGTAGATGTAGCCGTCGTCGTTCACGACCTTCACCGACGCGATCCGGACGCCCGGGGCGACACCGACGATGCCGACGCCGTTGCGGGCGGCGGCGACGGTACCGGCCACGTGCGTGCCGTGCGTGCTGGTGGTCGGCCGCCACGCGCCGGGCGTGGTGTCCGGTACGCCGTTGTTGATGCAGTTGACCGAGTTGGCGGCGTCGAAGTTCGGCGCCAGGTCCGGGTGCGTGTCGTCGACGCCGGAGTCGTTGATGCCGACCAGAACGCGGTGGGTGCCGTCGGTGACCTTGTGGGCTTGGTCCGCCTTGATCTGGGCCATGTCCCACTGCTCGCCCTCACGCGGGTCGAGCACCGGGGTGGCCTCGCCGGCCTGCAGACCCTTGGGAGCGGCGTCCGCGGGCTTCGCGGCGCCGACCGGGCCCTCGGAGACGGCCGCGGTCCGGGTGGCGCCGACCGACTGGACGCTCTTGCCGTTCTTGCCGAGCTTCACGTCGGTACGGAAGGTGGTGCTGGTCGACTGGGCGATGATCACGCCGAGGTCTTCGTACGACTGGACGACGGTGCCGCCGGCCGCTTCGATCGCCTGCTCGGCCCGGTCGACGTGGATCGACACCGGCTTGGTGTTGACTACGTAGTTCATCAGGATCCCCGGCGCGGCCGCGACGGCGCCCGAGGCGGACGGAGAGACAGGTGTTGCGTGAGCAGCGGCGGTGCCGGCGCCGGCGAACGCCAGTGCAACGACAGCCAGGCCGGCGCTCAACCGACGGGTACGCGAGCGTGGGGTCAAGACAATCTCCTCATCAGGGGCGATCAGACGGGAACGCTGGCCGAACTCTAGAACGCATCGTGGCGCCACGGGCCGATCGACTCGGAAAGCACGGGAAACCCTGC
Source organism: Streptomyces sp. SID13031 (assembly GCF_010548305.1). Lineage (GTDB taxonomy): Bacteria > Actinomycetota > Actinomycetes > Propionibacteriales > Kribbellaceae > Kribbella. The sequence goes on along the minus strand of NZ_JAAGLV010000019.1, from coordinate 104,767 downwards.
GCTGGTCATTACCCAGTGTCCCTGTGCTCACTCTGTGTAGATCTCCATCCACAACGGCCCACATCTGTGGACCAACCTGTGGATAACTCGGTGGGAGGGAATCAATCGAGCGCTGGATTGTGTTGCGTGTAAGATAGATACAACAGAGATACGTGACGTAAGGGGTGTTGTGGGTAGCGGGGTGGCCGGCGAAGGTCCGGCGAGTGGGTTGGTACTGGGTGACGAGACAACGGAAATTGCACGGATAGTGGCGGACGCAGCGCCCGGGGTGGAGAAGATCCCCGCGGCGGAACGCGTCTACGCGTATGTGAAAGCGGCGATCCTCGACCGGGTCTATCCCGGTAACGAGTTGCTGACCGAGGGTGAGTTGGCGACCGCGGTCGGAGTCTCCCGTACTCCGGTCCGGGAGGCGCTGCTGCGGCTGGAGGAGTCCGGCCTGGTCAAGCTCTACCCGAAGAAGGGCGCGCTCGTCCTGCCGGTGCTGGCGCAGGAGGTCAACGACGTCCTGGAGGCGCGCGAGCTGATCGAGACGCACGCCGCGGCGAAGGTCTGGCCGCGCCGCAAACAGCTGGCCGAGAAGCTCGTCCCGCTGGTCCAGGAGATGCGCGCGCACCGCAAGGCCGGGGACGCGAAGAGCTTCCTGGTCGCCGACCGGGTCTTCCACGAGGCGATCGTCGGTGCCGCGGGCAACCAGATCCTCGCTAAGCTCTACAACAGCCTGCGCGACCGGCAGGTCCGGATGGGCGTGCCCGGGATCGAGATGCAGCCGGCCCGGATGGACAAGTCCATCGCCGCCCACCAGGAGATGATCGACGCCCTCGGTGGTACCAGCGCCAAGCGCTTCCGCGAGCTTGTGATCGACCACATCCACGTCGCCGCGACGGATCTGCGGGGCTGGCAGTGACCGAACTCGTCTTCCCCCTGGGCGGTCGGCGTGCCTGGGCGGTCTGGGCTACTGCTGTCCTTACCTACCTGGTCACCGTGCTGCACCGCGGCTCGATGAGCGTCGCCGGTCTGCAAGCGGCCGAGCGGTTCGACATCTCCGCGTCCGCGCTCGCCAGCTTCACCGTCGTCCAGCTGACCGTGTACGCCGCGATGCAGGTGCCGGTCGGCATTCTGCTGGACCGGTATGGCTCGAAGCGGCTGCTGATCGCCTCCTCGGGGCTGTTGTTCGCAGCGCAGGCGGCATTCAGCCTGGTCGACTCCTACCCGGCGGCGCTGGCCGCCCGGGCGGTGCTCGGCGTCGGCGACGCGCTCGTCTTCATCAGTGTGCTGCGGGTGGTGATGGCCTGGTTCCCCGCGCTCCGGCAGCCTGTGATGTCACAGGTGACCGGCATGCTGGGCGGGCTCGGCGCGATCGTGTCGACGGTGCCGATGGCGGCCGCGTTCCACGCGTTCGGCTGGACCCCCACTTTCGCCACCGCGAGCTTGCTCAGTCTGGTGGCCGGCCTGGCCGTCCTCTTCCTGCTGAAGGACAGCCCGTACGACGTGTCGCCGCATCGCGCGAAGCAGCCGATCGCCTTGGTCCGCCGGAATCTGCGGCGGGCCTGGAAGGAGCCAGGCACGCGCCTCGGGCTCTGGACGCACTTCACCACCAGCTTCTCGGGTGGCACGTTCGGTCTGCTCTGGGGGTACCCGTTCCTGGTCCAAGGGCAGGGCGTCGCGCCGACCACAGCCGCGGCGATGCTCATCCTGCCGGTGCTGGCGGGCTTCTGTTATGGCCCTCTGGTCGGCCGGTACGCCGCGAAGTTCCCGTACTACCGGTCCTGGATCGTGCTGGCCGTGATCGCCGGGTCGGTGCTGATGTGGACCATCGTACTGGCGTGGCCGGGCCGGGCTCCGATGCCGGTGCTGCTCCTGCTGATCGTCGTCCAGGCCGCCGGCGGTCCTGGGTCGATGCTGGGCCTGGACTACGCGCGGACCTTCAACCCGACGACCCGCTTCGGGGCGGCGAACGGGATGGTCAACACCGGTGGCTTCATCGCGATGCTGATCTGTATCGGGATGGTCGGGATCCTGCTGGACGCCTCGTCCGGTGGCGCCCCGCAGACGCTCGGTGACTTCAAGCTCGCGCTGGCCTTCCAGTACGTGCTGTGGACGATCGGAACGATCCAGATCCTGCGCTACCGCCGCCGTGCCCGGGCGACGCTGGCCCGGTACAACCCCGAGATCTACGAGGCGCTCCGGGCGAACCAGATCGTCCCGCTCAAGGCCGACACCGCGGAGTTCGCGAAGGTCAGCTGAGACAGCCTGGCACGGCCTGGCATGGGCTACCAGTCCAGTGCCAGGCTGGTGTCAGCGCTCGGGGGCACGGTTATCCCAGTAACAGTCATCTGGGAGGAACCAATGTCCACCACGAACCACGTCGCCATCTCGGCCGAGGGTCTGGTCAAGAAATACGGCAGCACCATCGCGCTGGACGGCGTGGACCTGAGCGTGCCGACCGGCACCGTGCTCGGGGTCCTCGGGCCGAACGGCGCCGGCAAGACCACCGCGGTCCGGATCCTCGGCACGCTGCTGCGCCCGGACGCCGGGCATGCCACCGTCGGCGGCTTCGACGTCGTCAAGGAGGCGCCGCGAGTCCGCGAGATCATCGGGCTGACCGGACAGTACGCCTCGGTCGACGAGGACATGTCCGGCCGCCGCAACCTGGTCATGATCGGCCGGCTGCTGGGGATGCCGGGGGCCCAGGCCAAGGCGCGGGCCGTCGAACTGCTGGAGCGCTTCGAGCTGTCCGACGCGGGGGATCGGATCGCCAAGACGTACTCCGGCGGTATGCGCCGGCGGCTCGACCTGGCCTCGAGCCTGGTCGGCAATCCGAGCATCCTCTACCTGGACGAGCCGACCACCGGCCTCGACCCGCACGCCCGCAACGGGGTGTGGGACACCATCCGCAACCTGGTGCTCGACGGGACGACGGTGCTGCTGACCACGCAGTACCTCGAAGAGGCCGATGCGCTGGCCGACTCGCTGCTGGTCTTCGACAAGGGCAAGGTCGTGGCCGAAGGCCGGCCGGCCGAGCTCAAGGCGCAGGCGGGCAAGCAGTCGCTCGACGTCCGGCCCGCCGAGCCGGGGCACCTCGAGCGCGTCGCCGCAATCGTCTCCGAAGCGGTCGGCACCCGGCCGACGGTCGACGTGGTCAACGCACTCGTGAGCGTGCCGGTCACGGACGGTTCGTCGATGCCCGTGGTGGTCCGTCGCCTCGACGAGGCCGGGATCGCGGTCACCGAACTGGCTCTGCGGCTGCCGAGTCTGGACGAGGTCTTCCTCGCGCTGACCGGCCACACAGCCGCTGTACAGGACACCGCCGGACAGGACTCCGTCGTACTGGAAGGAGCGGGCCGATGAGCACCGCCACACTCGAACCGGCGGCGGCCCACGCGGCCCGCCGCAACCGTCCGTTCGCCTGGGCGGAGCAGAGCCTGACGCTCGCCTGGCGCAACATCGTCCGGATCCGGCAGAACCCCGAAGCGCTGGCGGACGTGACGATCCAGCCGATCATCTTCCTGCTGCTGTTCCTGTTCGTCTTCGGCGGCGCGATCGCGGGGGGTGGCACCTGGCACGACTATCTGCCCTACCTGCTGCCGGGCGTGCTCGTGCAGTCGGTGGTGTTCTCGACGCTGGGGACCGGCGTCAGCCTGAACGAAGACTTCGCCAAGGGCGTCTTCGACCGGTTCCGCAGCCTGCCGATCGCCCGGGTGGCGCCGCTGATCGGGGCGGTGCTCGGTGATGCGGTGCGCTATCTGACCTCGATCGTGATCTTGATGACGGCCGGGTTCATCCTCGGCTTCCGGTTCGAGAACGGCGTCGGCAACGGGCTGCTCGCCTGCCTGGTGGTGCTGCTCTTCGCGCTCTCCCTGTGCTGGGTCTGGGTCTGGCTCGGACTGAAGCTGAAGACCGCGCAAGGTGTCCAGGGGATCGCCTTCCTGGTGATGTTCCCGCTGACCTTCGGCAGCAACATCTTCGTCAAGGCGGACACCCTGCCCGGTTTCCTGCAGGCCTGGACGAAGGTGAACCCGTTGACCTACCTGGTCGACACGATGCGCGGCCTGATGCTCGGCGGCGAGGTCCAGAAGCCGCTGCTGATCACGCTGGCCTGGATGGTCGGCCTGGTCGCGGTCTTCGCACCGATGGCCATCCGCGCCTACCGCCAGCGCACCTGAGCAAACAACGCTGAGTAGACAACGGACAGCCGGTGGAGCCCCCAGGGCCTCCACCGGCTGCATCGTTCAGCAGGTGCTCGGAGCCTTGAGGCCGAAGAATCGTGCACTCAGGTAGGCAACCGCTGCCGGAGCTCCGGTGACCGCCAGGACGTTGTGCTCGCTGGCGTGGTCGGTGTACATCGCGACCTTCGTGCCCTTGGCGCACCAGGCGTCGTTGAGGCTCTTGCCGACGGCCCAGGGGATGAGCTCGTCGAACTTCGAGTGGTACAGGTAGACCGGAGCCTTGGGTGCGTTGGCGCCCATCTTGTTGGTCGTCAGCACCTGCTGCGCGATCGGCTCGGCCAAGGGATCAGTGGAATCGCTGTACTGCTTGACGCTGTGGAACGCGTACAGCGCCTCCTCGACGACGCACAGATCGTCCATCGCCGCGATCAACTGCTGGCCCTTGGCATTGAAGATGCTCAGCAGTTCGGGGTACTCCCGGCTCACGCCGTTCGCCGCCGCGAGGAACAGCCCGGCGAACGGGCCGCCGTCCATCTGGCGTCCGGCCGCCGCCAGGTCGGCCGGAGTACCACCGGAGGCGACGCCCACCAGGTTCAGCTCAGGCGCGTACGTCGGTTGCAGCTCCGCCGCCCAGCCGGTCGCCAGGGCGCCGCCAGAGTAGCCCCAGATGCCAACCTTCGTCGTCGGGGTCAACCCGGCCTCGGGTGAAGCCAGCGTCGCCCGGATGCCGTCCAGTACTGCGTGCCCCTCCATCCGCCCGGCGCCATAGGCATCCCGGGGACCCTGGTAGTCCGTCACCACGACGGCCCAACCCTTGGCGACCCCGAGGGCCAGCAGCGGCAGCTCCTTCTCCAGCCCGGTCCGCAACGTGTACGACGGGTTGCACTGGTCGCCGAGCGAGTCGGTGGCCGGCTGGTACGACAACAACGGCCGCTGGCCCAGGTACGGGGTGAGTGGCACGATCACTGTGGAGATGACCGTCACCGGCCGGTTCTTCGAGTCCGCACTTCGTGACTGCAGCTGGAAAGCCTTGACTGGCAAGGGAATTCCGAGCCCGGTGACGGTGACCGGCCGCTTCTTCAGCACCGTGCCGGGCGGCTTGGACTCGTACCCAGGGGCGGCTTGGTAGAACGCGTCCTGGTCGGGCTCGGTGATAGCGGTCGCGACAGCTGACGCCGGTGGTGACATGGTCGCGAGCAGACCCAGTGAGACCGCGAGGGCGACGAGTACTTTCCTCTTGCGTTTCATGCGGTGTCCTTACCTTCGAGGTGGGGGCGGTAGACCTTGCCGGTGGCAGTGCGGGGGAGCTCATCGAGGAAAACGACGTCGCGGGGGACTTTGTAACGCGCCAGGTTCTCCCGGACGTGATTGCGGATCGTGTCGCTGTCGAGGGTCGCGCCGTCGGCCAGTACGACGTACAGGCGCAGGCGCTGGCCGAACTCCTCGTCGGGGACACCGAGCGACGCGACCTCCGCGACACCGGGCATCGCCTCGACCAGGTTCTCGACCTCGATCGGGAAGACGTTCTCGCCACCGGACACGATCATGTCGTCGTCGCGGCCGTCCACGAACAACCGGCCGCCGGCGTCGAGATGCCCGAGGTCGCCGGTGCTCAGCAGGCCGTCGATCGTGTCCTTTTGGCCGCCGCCGGAGTAGCCGGCGAAGCTGAGTCCGTTGCCGACGAAGATGCGCCCAGTGGTGCCGGGCTGCTCGACGAGTTGGTCGGCGTCGTCGTACAGGCGGACCTGGCAGCCGACCGGGGTGCGGCCCGCGGTGCCGGGTGCTGCCAGCCAGTCGTCGGGCATCGCGACGGTGGCGACGGCGCACTCGGTCGAGCCGTAGAGATTGTGCAGTACCGGGCCGAAGGTGGCCATCGTGCGGTTGCCCAGATCCATTGGCAGCAAGGCGCCTGCGCTCATGATCACCCGCAGGGAACTGGTGTCGTAGCGCTCCGGCTCGGCGGCCAGGATCCGTTGCAGCATGGTCGGTACGACGATCAGCGCGGTGGCCCGATGTTTCTGGACTCCTTCGAGCGTGGCTCGCGCGTCGAAGCGGCGGCGGACCACGATCGTCGAGCCGAGCGCGAGCGTCATGATGAACTGGGTGAGCCCGGTGCCGTGGAACGTCGGGGCCGCGATGAAGACGGTGTCGCCACGACGCAACGGCACCCGGTCGAGGAACTGCGCCGCCATCAACGGCGATCGCACCTGCCGGGGCGCGCCTTTCGGCGTACCGGTCGTGCCGCCGGTCAGCAACACCATGCCGGCCTGCTGCTTGGGCAACTTCAGTGGTCCGCCGTCGTTCGCGGCGATCATCGCTTCGAGGTCGCTTGAGGTACCCCAGGCAACAAACCGCCGGACAGCCGCCGGTACTGCGGACAAGAGGTCGTCGAACTCCTCGTCGTGGACGAGGGCCGAAACCCCTTCCCGGTGGGCGACATCGGCCAGCTGGACTCGGCTGAATCCCGTGTTCAGCAAGACGAGCCGGACCCCGAGCTTGCCGCAGGCAATCATCGAGTCGACGAAGCCGCGGTGGTCGCGGCAGAGCACACCGATCACCTGGCCCGGCTCGACTCCCGCCGCTGCCCAGCCGCGGGCCAGGGCGTTGGCGCGCTGGTCCAGCTCGCCGTACGTGAGCTCGCCCAGTTCGTCGATCAGGGCGAGATCTGTGGGATCGCGCCGGGCGGCGATGTGGGCGGCGCCGGCGATCGGCCCGAGCCGCCGCATCGCCAGCGAACTGGTCGCGGTGAGAACCGGATGGCTCAGATCGAGCAGCCCCGCACCGCGCAGGACCTGGACAGCACGCAGTTTGTCGGCCGGCCTCATCGGCGCCTCCAGGAAGTAAGTGAAAAGCAGTCTTTTCACTTAGGAACTGGTCAGTAATGTAGGACCGATCTGGCTAAGATGGCAAGAGTTCACGCACGGGGTATCGACAAGAGGTGCAATGAGCGAACCCTCCGCACGCCGTTACTCCGGCCGCTCCGTCGAGGAGTGGAAGGCGGCGCGCCGGGACCGTCTGCTGGACGCCGCGCTGGAGCTGTTCGGGACCGACGGCTACCCCGCGACCTCGGTGGAACGGCTGTGTGCACAGGCGAAAGTGTCGACCCGGCACTTCTACCACGAGTTCCAGAACAAGGAAGCCGTGCTGCTGGCCGTGCACGCCCAGGTGATCGAGTTGGCTGTCCGGAGTACCGGTGAGGCGCTCGCGGCGACCGCCGACTCGCCCGTCCGGGAGCGGATCGTGGCGGCCGTCGACGGCTATCTGCGCACCATCATGGCCGACCTGCGGCGGGCCCGGATCTCGTTCGTCGAGGTGGTCGGCGCCAGCCCCGCGGTGGAGGAGCAGCGGATCGCCTTCCGCGAGTTGCTGATCTCGAGCGTCGTCGGCGTCGGCGAGGTCGCGATCACCCGCAACGAGCTGACCCGCAAGGACTTCCGGTTCCTCGGCCTGTGTTTCATCGGCGCGGTCAACACGGTCGTCTACGACTGGATGCTGACCGACCCCAGGCCGCCGGAGCAGCAGGTCCAGACCGCGCTCCGCGACCTGGCCGTCTCACTCATGCTCAGCTGAGCCCGGCGTCCGCAAAGATCCCGTCGGGCCGGCTCCGATGCGGATCGAGCCCGTCGGCCGGCTCGAGCCGTCACGGCCCTGGATCAGGAGGCCGGCCAGACCCTGCGGATCGGCCAGGCCGAATCGTTTGCGGAGTTCCGCCGTCGCGTCCTCGCGGCCCAGCGCGGCGCCCGCCTCGTACGCGGTGGCGTAGCGCGCGTCGCCGAGTTCGGTGCGCAGCCGGTCGACGGTACGGCGTACGTCGGAATCCGGGACGGTCCGCATCCCGCGCATCGCGGCGGCGATGCCCAGGGTGCGGGCGGCGAGCTCGAGGTCGCCGGCCAGCAACTCCACCTCGGCGGCAGCCTCCACGACGCCAGAAGCCACCGGCATGTCGTCGGTGTTGAGCGCGAGGTCCACCGCGTGCTTGCTGTAGTCGCGGGCCTCGGCCAGCTCGCCCCGCGCGACAGCCACCCGGCCGAGGTGGCTGAGCACCACCGCCTGCCCGTGCGGCGCGATCCGCTCGGCCATCAGATCGAGCATCGCGTACGCCCGGTCGGCCAGCTCCTTGGCCTCGTCCAGCCGATCCTCGCGGCGGGCGAGCAGGGCGAGCCCGATCAGCGCCATCCCTTGCCCGCCACGGCTTCCTTGCTCCTCAGCGAGGTGTAGCGCCTGATGCAGATCGGTACGGGCGCCGTCGTGGTCACCGAGTTCGGCGCGGCTGAGGGCACTCTGGGCCAGCAGTTGCGAGACCCCTTCGGAGGTGCCGAGTTGCTCGATCAGGCCCAGTGCCTCGGTGATCGAGGTGAGCGCGCCGGCATGGTCGCCCTGACCGCTCTGGTAGCTGGCCAGCCCGCGCAGTGCGAGCGAGGTCCCCCACCGGTCGCCGAGGGAACGGAAACCGTCGAGCGCGGCCGCGAGGTCGACGGCCATTTCGTCGACCTGGCCCTCGTTCTCGCGGAACATCGCGGTCATCATCACGGCCATGTTCCGGGTCCACGGGTCCTCGTGGTGGCTGGCCGCCTCGAGCTCGCGGAAGCAGGTCGCCTTGTCCCGGCGGACCATCGCCCAGACGGCGTTCGTGAACCGGCCGACCCCCGACTCCGCGACGACGGCGTTCCGGCGGCTCAGCAACCGCACCTCGGCCAGACCACGGATCGCGCCACCGTACGACGCGGACGGATCCTCACCGTTCGACAAGGTGCCGAGCGAGTACATCATCAGCGTGCCTGCCCGCACCAACGGATCCGTCGGCCCCGGTACGGCGAGTGCCGCCTCGAACCAGGTGACCGCCTCGGCCGGGCGGCCGCGCATGTTCCAGTACTCGCCGAGTACCGAGACGAGCTCGAGCGCTGTCTGGGCGTCGCCCGCATCGACCGCGGTACGGAGTGCGTCGAGCAGGTTCTCGTTGTCCGCGTCGAAGCGGGCGATCCACTGCAGTTGCTCGCCGGTGTGCAGTTTGGGCTGGGCCTGGCGCAGCAGTTCGCTGAAGTAGGCCGTGTGGGCCTCGCGCACCTGGCCGAATTCGCCGGATGCCGTGAGCTGCTCGGCGCCGTACGCCTTGACTGTCTCCAGCATCCGGTAGCGGACGGACCGGTCGTCGGCAGCGGCGTCGACGAGCGATTTGTCGACCAGGGAAGCCAATACTCCGAGGACCGCCTCCGGTGGCAGGTCTGGTCCGCTGCAGACGTGCTCGGCAGCTTCGAGGGTCGCGCCGCCGGAGAAGAGCGACACCCGCCGGGCGACTGCCTGCTCGTCCGCGTCGAGCAGGTCCCAGCTCCACTCGACGACCGCGCGCAGCGTCTGGTGCCGGGGGAGCGCGGTCCTGGATCCGCTGGTCAGCAAGCGGAACCGGTCGGCGAGTCTCTCGACGATCTGCGGCGGGGTCAACGCCCTCAGGCGGGCGGCGGCCAGCTCGATCGCGAGAGGCATCCCGTCGAGCCGGCGGCAGATCTCCGCGATCGCCTGCCTGTTCGTGGCGGTGACGGCGAAGTCGGGACGGACCGCGCGGGCCCGGTCCACGAACAGCTGGACCGACGGGTACGCGTCGTCGACGCTGTCGATCGGCGGCAACCCCAGCGGGCCCACCGGATGCAGGTGCTCGCCGGGGATGCTCAGCGGCTCGCGGCTGGTGGTCAGCACGCGCAGCCGGGGGCAGGCGGCAAGCAGGGAGTCGACCAGGTCGGCGACCTCCTGGACGAGATGCTCACAGTTGTCCAGCACGAGCAGCACGCGACGACCCGCGACCACCTCGACGAGTCGCTGGGTGGCAGCGCGACTGCTCGGGAAGTGCTTCGGCGCGAGACCGAGCGGCAGATTGTCGACGTACTCGCTGGCGCCGAGCGCGCCGAGGATCGCGGGTGCCACGTCGGCCGCATCGGCGAGCGGGGCCAGCTCGACGAACCAGATGCCGTCGCCGGTCTGCTCGACCAGCGACCGGCCGGTCTCGGTGGCCAGCCGGGTCTTGCCGGCGCCACCCGGGCCGACCATGGTGACGAGTCGCGTGCCGTTGCTGAGCAGGCGGGCCAGCTCCGCCACGTCGTCCGCCCGGCCGACGAAGCTGGTCATCGGGGCTCGCAGGTTGTTCCGCGGCGCCGGCTCGCGGGCAGCCGGTACTACGGCGGCTGTGGCGACGGGGTCGATCGCGTCGCCGCGTAGTACGGACACATGGAGCTCGCGGAGCCGGGCGCCGGGGTCCGCGCCGAGCTCTTCGGCAAGGGTGGTGCGGACCCGCTCGTACGCCGCCAATGCCTCGGCTTGGCGGCCGTCGGCGTACAGGGCTCTGATCAGGAGTTCGTGGACGCGTTCGCGCAGTGGGTGGGTGGCGCTGAGGCGTTCGAGCTCGGGGGTCACCTCGCGGGCGTTGCCGCTGGCCACCGCGGCCTCGGCGAGATCCTCCGAGGCGCCCAGCTTCAGCTCCTCGAGACGGTCGGCCTCGATCGCGGCGAACGGGAGGTCGCGCAGATCGGCCAGCGCGTCACCGCGCCAGAGCCGCTCGGCCTGCGTGAGGAGCGCTTTGGCCTGGGCCGGATCGGTCGTGAGCAGGTCGCGGCCCCGGCGTACCAGCTCCTCGAACTGGAGCGCGTCGACGGACTCCGGCGAGATCGTCAGCGTGTAGCCGGCCGGGCCGGACTGGACCGAGATGCTCGACTCGGTCGCGGGCAGGCCGGCGCGCAGCCGCGAGACGAGGGACTGCAGAGCGTTCGCGCTGGGTGCCTCGGTGCCCCACAGACCGTCGACCAAGGTATCGATGCCGACCGGGCGGCCTGCGCTAAGCGCGAGCCTGGCGAGCAGTCCGCGCAGGCGGACTCCGCGGACGTCCAGCGGAGATCCGTCGGCCGCCCACATCGCGAGAGGTCCGAGCACCGCTATGCGCACGTTCCCACCTTCCCATAAGTGCCCGTCCACACCCCTGTCGTTTGTCACATCCGCTCAGACCTCGACATGCCTTACTGTCGATCGGTGACCGAGATCTCCGCTCAGACCCAGTCCGCGCTCAGCCGGATCGTCGCCGAACGCCAGGCCAAGGGGCGCGTCCCCGGACTCGTGGGGGCAGTCGCCCGCGACGGTGCGCTGGCCTGGTCCGAAGGGGCCGGCACGACCGACCTGGATCAGCCAGGCAGCGTGCCGACCGCCGATACCCAGTACCTGATCGCCTCGCACAGCAAGACGTTCACCGCGGTGGCGATCCTGGCGCTGCGCGACGAGGGCAAGCTCAGCCTCGACGACCAGCTCGACACTCTGCTGCCCGAGACCAAGCACGGTGGCGTCACCGTGCGGCAGATGCTCAGCCACGTCAGCGGTATGCAGCGCGAGCCGGTCGGCGACGTCTGGGACACGATGGCGTTCCCGAACCGCGAAGAGCTGCTCTCGGGCTGGAACGACGCCGAGCGGATCGGCAAACCGCATCACCGGTTCCACTACTCGAACCTGGTCTACTCGCTGCTCGGCGAGGTCATCGAGCGTCTTGACGGGCGCAGTTGGTACGAGTCGATCCAGGCGCGCATCCTGCGACCGCTGGAGATGGGCCGGACGACGGTCGGTTTCGACGGCGGGCCGGCGGCTCAGGGGTACTACGTACCGCCGTACACGGATGTGCCGGTGAAGGAGCCGGTGCTCGACATCGGCGCGATGAACGCGTGCGGTGGGCTCGCCAGTACTGCGGGGGACCTGGCCAAGTGGGCGATGTTCATCGCGAACCCGGTGGACGAGGTGCTCGCCGCGGACACCATCGAGGAGATGTGCCAGCCGCAGGTGATGGCGGACGAGCGCTGGGTGCTCGGTTTCGGTCTCGGCTTCATGCTGCTGCGGCTCGGTGATCGCGTCACGGTCGGCCACACGGGTGGCATGCCCGGCCACATCACCGGAACCTTCGTGCACCGCCCGTCGGGCACGGCCGGCATCGCGCTGATGAACGCCACCTCGGCCCCCGACCCGGCCGGCTTCGCCACCGACCTGTTGCTCAAGGTCCTCACCGACGAGCCGGCGAAGGCGTCGGTCTGGATCCCCGGCACCACCGTCCCCGACGACCTCACCGGCGTCCTCGGCACCTGGTTCTCCGAGGGCAGCCCCTTCGTCTTCTCAGTCCGCGAAGGCACCCTGCAAGCCGTAGCCCAAGGCGCCCCCGACTGGAAACCCCCAGCCATCTTCGAAAAAATCTCCACCGACCTCTACCGCACCACCTCAGGCCGCGAAGCAGGCGAACTCCTCCGCATCACCCGAGCCTCCGACGGCACCCCCACCACCCTCCACTGGTCCACCTACCTCTGCACCCGAGCCCCCCTCGCCTTCGGCGAGTGGCTCTGACTTTTGAACCCAGCGGTAGCCAACTGACCACGGTTGGCAGCGATCGTCGGTCGCGAGCTTCTCAGCGATCAGGCGCGAGGCCCCACTTCGGTGGGGCTTCTCCCTTTGTCGAGCTGTCGGGAGATGAGGCGGCAAAGCCGCCCAAACCGGTACGCAAAAAAGAACGGCCCCCAGAGGGGACCGTTGCAGCCGGGCGTACCGGCATTCGGTTTTCACCATACCACGCCGCGTACGCCATGTCCCGAACAGGAGATCCAAGGCGTGGGCACCGTCGCCGCTTACATAGATGGTTTCAACCTGTATTACGGCATGAAGAGCAAGTATGGCCGGAAGTACCTGTGGCTCGACCTGGTGAAGCTGGTACGCCAGCTCCGTCCCGAGGACGAACTGGTTCTGGTTCGCTACTTCACCACCATCGTCCGCGGCGAGCCGACGGCCGCTGCGAACCAGGTTCACTACCTGGACGCGCTGCAGGCGCACTCGGGAGACCTCCTCGACACTCACATCGGCTGGTTCAAGCGAGGGAGCCTGTCGCCGTGCAGGATCTGCGGTGAGCACTGGCAGTGCGAGTGCCCGCGGAGGCCACGGACCTTCGAAGAGAAGGAGACCGATGTAGCGCTGGCTGTGTCGATGGTCGAGGACACCGCCGCTCGCCTGGCGGACCGGACACTGCTCATCAGCGCGGATTCCGACTTCGCGCCCGCGGTGGCAGCGATCAAGCGGATGCGCCCCGGGCAGCCGGTCATCCTCGGAATGCCCGCAGGCAACATGCAGCCACACAAGCGCTTCGTTGACGTCGGACACTTCAACATCAACGAGACGCACCTGCGGCATTCGCAGTTGCCGGAGGAGGTTTTTGACCCGCTCAGGAAGACAAGTTGGCGCCGTCCGGAGAAGTGGATCTGAGCCTGATCGGGGTTGGTCCGGGCAACCTGAGGTTGCCCGGGCCAACGGGCTACTTGTCGTAGCTGGTGGTTCCGTCTATCAATTTCTCGGATGATGTCGAGGTGGCCGACGTGGCGGGCGGTTTCTTCGATCATGTGGCAGAGGATGTAGCGGGTGGAGGCGGCTCCGGTGTCGCGGAAGACGGCTTTTTCGACGTCGTCCAGGGAGACGCCGGCGACAATCTCGTTCGAGCGGGCGCACTCGGCGTCGTACTCGTCGAGGAGTTGGGTCAGCGGCACGTCGTCGACGAACATCTCGGCGTCGACGTGACCGTCCTCGGTCCACGGTGTCTGCCCGGTGTCGGGGACGCCGGCCAGGTTGAGGTGGAACCAGGAGTACTCGTTCCAGCGCAGGTGGGCCACCAATCCCGCCATCGTCATCAAGGGCGAGGTGGGTAGCATCACGCGATGCGCGTCGGCCTCGGTCAGGCCTTCGCATTTCATCCGGACGAAGGACCTCTGCAGGTCCAGCCAGCCGGTCAGTTGGGTCCGCTCGTCAGAGGTCAGCGGCGGACGGGATACCACGGTCATTGCAGCTCCAGAGGGTGAAACGGAGCTACCTGTCTCAGCCGCGGGTGCGTCGAGAAGGCAGCACGATGGGCGTACCAGACATCGCACTCACCTCCTCTCGCGTCAGCCCAGACCCTAGCGCCGACGCCGTGAGAGCACTACTCATTTAACAGGCGGGCCTTGACCTCGTTCTTCAGCACCTTGCCGACCTTCGAGCGCGGCAGGTCGCGCCAGACCTCCACCTGCTTCGGCGCCTTGACGCTGCCGAGCTTGCTCTTCACGTAGTTGCGGACCTCCGACTCGGTCACCGTGAGCCCGGGATGGAGCTGCAGTACGGCGGTCACCCGCTCGCCCCACTTCTCGTCGGGGAGACCGACGACCGCGCAGTCGCGGATCGCCGGGTACGTCATCAGCGCCTGCTCGACCTCTGCCGAGTACACGTTGAATCCGCCCGTGATGATCATGTCTTTCGCCCGATCCACTATGTAGAGGTAGTTGTCGTCGTCGAGGAACCCGATGTCACCGGTGTGGTGCCATCCGTACTGCGAAGCTGCGGCCGTCGCCTCGGCGTTGCGGTAGTAGCCGGCCATCACGAGCGACCCCCGGACGACGATCTCGCCGCGTTCCCCGGTCCCCAGCAGCCGCCCGTCGTCGGCCATGATCGCCACCTGCGTCAACGGCGACGGCCGCCCGGCCGACGCGAATCGCTCGACCGCCATCGACCCGTCAGCGTGGAAGTGGTCGGCCGGCGCCATCGTGGAGATCATCATCGGTGCCTCGCTCTGCCCGAAGAGTTGCGCCATCACCGGCCCGATCCGCGTCAGCGCCTCCTCCAGCCGGGCCGCCGACATGGGCGCCGCGCCGTACCAGAAGCACTGCAGTGAGCCGAGATCCGTGGTGGACAGCGAAGGATGCCCCAGCATCATGTAGATCAGTGTCGGCGGCAGGAACGTGTGCGTGACCCGATGCCGCTCGACCAGCCGCAGGAACTCGTCCAGGTCGGGCGCCGGCATGATCACGATCTCGCCGCCGAGCGTCAGTACTGGGAAGCACAGTACGCCTGCCGCGTGGGTGAGCGGCGCCAGCGCCAGGTAGACAGGACGCGAGGAGAACGGGTAGCTCATCAAGGTGATCGCCGACATCGTCTCCAGGTTGCGCTCGGTCAGCATCACCCCCTTCGGCCGCCCGGTCGTACCACCGGTGCCGACCAGCAGGGCGAGGTCGTCCAGCGGCTCCAAGGACCACGGCTCGGCCGGTACGCCGGTCAGCCACTCCGCCAGACTGATTGCCTCAGGCAATGAACCCTCGAGCGACTCCTCCAGACAGATGACCGTGGTCAGCTTGGGCAGCTCGGGGAGAATCTTCTGTACCAGCGGGAGAAACGCGCGCTGGAAGATCAGTGCCGAGCAGTCGAAGGCGTCGAGCAGGTCGCGATTCTCGGCGGCCTCGTTGCGCGGATTCACCGGGCACCAGATCGCGCCGGCCCGGGCGATCCCGAAGACGCAGGCGAACGAGATCGGGTTGTTCGCCGACAGGATCGCCACCTTGTCGCCCGGCAGCACGGCCGACCGGTGCAGGGCACGGCCGACCTGCCACGACAGTTGCTGCACCTCGCCGTAGCTGAGCGAAGTACCGTCCATCGTCAGGCAGGGTGCGTCGGCGCCGAGCGATGCGCCCTTGTCGAGATAGTCGTACAGCCTCACGCGAACTCCAGGTGGTACAGGTGCGGGGGGACCCTTGGGGGGTGAGAGTGGGGCCTCCCCCGCACCCGGTCAGTGATGGATGGTGACGACGGGCTCGAGGACCAGCCCGAAGCTCCGCAGTACGCCGAGCAGCTCGCGGTGCCCGAAGGCCTGGCAGGCCGAAGCCAGTCCGGCCCGACGCGGCGGTTGCTGCAGCAGCGAGTAGGCGGCGTACGCCTGCAGTGCGCCGGTCTGCTTGTAGTTGCTGTTGCCGTGGATGACGCAGTGCGCGCGTCCGAGCGGCCCGGAGGCGTGGACCGAGTCGAGGGACGTGTTGATCCGCGGGTTCTCGCGCGGCGGCATGCTCGCCTGGACCGACGCGGCGACCTCGGCCAGGGCAGCGTCCTGCTGCTCGACCGGGAGCGTCTTGATCTGCGACTCGACCATCTTCACGGCCTCGACCACACCCTGCATGACGGCCCGGTCGAAGACGCCGCCCGCGACCTTCACGTTGGCCACCCGCGGATCGCTCTTGAACCAGACCGGATGGCTCGTACCACCCCAGGGCAGCGCCAGTGCCGAAGCGTGCTGGCCAGGGACGTTCACCTCGAAGGTGGTGAGCGGGTCCCACTTCACCAGCTCGTTCTGCTCCAGGTAGTGCCAGTCAGCCTTGAGGATGGTGAAGATGGTCTGGGTCGATGCGTAGGTCGGGAATCCCTTCCACAGCACCAGGATGTCGAGGGTGTCGAGGCCTGGGGTCTCCAGACAGATGTTCGCGGCGATCTCACCGGTCGTGTACATCTGGGCGACACCCGGGGCGAGCAGCAGTCCCTCGGCGTTGAACTTGTCACCCCACCCGTTCTGCGCGTCCAGCAGCCAGTCCTGTTCACCAGTGGTGTCCAGGTAGTGGCAGCCGGCCGCCAGGCTCGCCTCGACGACCTCCGGCCCGTACTTGACGAACGGGCCGACCATGTTGCTGACCACCTTCGCGCCCCGGAAGAGATCCGTCAGTGCGCTCACCTCGTGCTCCACCTCGACGACCTCGTGGTCGACGGTGTCGATGCCCGGGACCTTGTCGAGTACTTCCTGGACGCGCTTCTTGTCCCGGCCGGCCGCGATGAACGGGACGTTGAACTCGCGCAGGTACTCGCAGACGAGTCGCCCGGTGTAACCCGAGGCGCCGTACACGACGACTGGTTTGCTCATCGTCACATCCCCATTCCGCCGTCGACCGGCAGGCCCGCGCCGGTGATGAACCGGGCCGCGTCCGAGGCCAGGAAGACGACCGCGTCGGCCATGTCGGCCACCTCGCCGAGCCGGCCCAGCGGGGTCAGCCCGATGACATCCCCGACAGCCGCCTCCGCGGACGGCCAGAGGCCGAGCGTGACCATGTCGGCCGCGAGCTTCATACCCATTGCGGTCGGCACCAGCCCGGGATACACGCAGTTCACCCGTACGCCGTACCCGAGCTTGCCGGCCTCCATCGCGGCCACCCGGGTCAGCCGGTCGACCGCGGACTTCGTCGCAGAGTACCCGGCGATACCGGGGAACGGGATCGTCGCCGCGACGCTGGAGATGTTGACCACCGAGCCACCAGTCCCGGCGGGTCCCTCCGGCCGCATCGCCCGGAACGCGTGTTTCACCCCCAGCGCGGTGCCGAGGACGTTGATCTCGAGCATCTTGCGGAGATCGGCCGGATCGAGGTCGACGACCAGACCGGACAGCTCGACGCCGGCGTTGTTGACCAGGATGTCGAGGCCGCCGAGCTCGGTGATCGTGGCGCTGATCGCCGCTTCCCAGTTCGCGTCGTCGGTCACGTCGAGGGGCACGAAGGCCGCGGTCGCGCCGCCGTCCTTCAGGGAGTCGGCGGTCGCCTTGCCGAGATCCTCCGCGATATCGGCGATCACGACCGACGCCCCGGCTCTGGCCAGGGCTTCGGCCATCCCGGCGCCGAGGCCCTGCGCGCCCCCGGTCACCAGGGCTTTACGTCCGGTCAGGTCGTACACGCTCATGAGGTCTCCCATCGCTCGGCTGCCTGCTGCGGAAGGGCCCGATCACCGGTGAGGTGCGGTGACCGGGCGATGAGCACAGCGTTACCAAATTCTGGACACTCGTCAAGACTTTCTTGGACACCTGTCAAGAAAATCTCCGATGCAGGTTAAACTTTCAGGAGATACCCCCCAGGAGGCAGACCGTGACCGAGGTGACGGACCGGATCTCGCGCCGCCAGGTGGACAAGTTCGCTGAGCGTCGCGCCCAGCTGGCGAGCTCCGCGCTGCGCACCCTGTCCGAGCTCGGCTATGCCCGGACGAGCCTGCGCGAGATCGCCCAGAACTCCGACTTCTCGCACGGCGTCCTGCACTACTACTTCCGCGACAAGGTCGAGCTGATCACGTACTGCGTGAAGCTCTACAAGGCCGAGTGCGTCACCCGGTACGACCAGATCGTCGCGACGGCCCGCGAGGCCGACCAGTTGCGCACCGACTTCGCGCAGGCGCTGGCCACCACTTGTGACGAGGACGGCTCGATGCACCGCCTCTGGTACGACCTGCGCAACCAGGCGCTCTTCGAGGAGAACTTCCGCGCGGACGTCCTGGAGATCGACAAGACCCTCGAGCTGATGATCTGGCGGATCGTGTCGACGTACGGCGAGCTGAGCGGTCGGCCGATCACCGTCTCCCCGTCGAACGCCTATGCCCTGTTCGACGGCCTCTTCCAGCAGGCGCTGCTCAGGAACCTGTCGGGCGAGCCCGGCGCCCTCGAGGACCTCCGCCAGGGCGTCGAGCTGACCCTCCCCAAACTGCTGATCGCCTAGCCCTCCCCCAAGCGTGTAGTCACCTCTACCCCTAACCGACTCATCATCGGTCCCTTGTGTCCCTCCACCGTTTTGCGTCCAGCTTGAGCATTGCGCGAGAGGAGGGACACAAGGGACCGATGATGAGTCGGCTGGGGTGAGGGTGAGCGGGGATGCGGGGGTTTTGGGGCGAGGGGGGGATGGGTGGATGGGGATGGGTTAGTGGGGGCGGTCGTCGCGGATTCGTTTGGCCTTGCCCAGGGAGCGTTCCAAGGCGTGCGGTGGGAGGACCTCCACGGCCGCGGTGACGCCTACTCGGTCTTTGATGCGGCGGGACAGGGCCAAAGCGGCGGACGCGTAGGACGAGACGGGGAGATCGGTGGCCGCCTCGACCTGGACGGTCAGTTCGTCGAGGCGGTTGGGGCGGGTGAGGATGCACAGGTAGTGCGGGGTGAGGCCGTCGACCAGCAGGAGCTGTTCCTCGACCTGGGTCGGGAAGACGTTCACGCCGCGGACGATCATCATGTCGTCGGTGCGGCCGGTGATCTTCTCCATCCGGCGCATCCCGGGCCGCGCAGTGCCGGGGAGCAGCCGGGTCAGGTCGCGGGTGCGATACCGAAGTACCGGGAAGGCCTGTTTGGTCAAGGTGGTGAAGACGAGCTCGCCGACCTCGCCGTCGGGCAGCACCTCGCCGGTGACCGGGTCGATGATCTCGGGGTAGAAGTGGTCCTCCCAGATGTGCAGGCCGTCCTTCGTCTCCACGCACTCCTGCGCGACGCCCGGCCCCATCACCTCCGACAGACCGTAGATGTCGACGGCGTGCATCCCCGTCTTGTTCTCCACCTCGGTGCGCATCTGCTCGGTCCACGGCTCCGCGCCGAAGATGCCGACCCGCAGCGTGGTTTCGTGCGGATCGATGCCGCGGGCAACCATCTCGTCGATGATCGAGAGGAAGTACGAGGGTGTGACCATGATGATCTCGGCGCCGAAGTCGCGGATCAGGTCGACCTGCCGCTCGGTCATCCCGCCGGAGATCGGTACGACGGTGCAGCCGAGCCGCTCGGCACCGTAGTGCGCGCCGAGACCCCCGGTGAAGAGGCCGTAGCCATAGGCGACATGGCAGACGTCACCGGCCCGCCCGCCGGCCGCGCGGATCGAGCGGGCGACCAGGTTCGCCCAGTTGTCGAGGTCGTCGCGGGTGTAGCCGACGACGGTCGGGCGGCCTGTCGTACCGGAGGAGGCGTGCACGCGCACGACCTCCTTGCGGGGTACCGCGAACATCCCGAACGGGTAGTTCTCCCGCAGGTCCTGCTTACCGGTGAAGGGCAGCCGGCTGAGGTCGGAGAAGTCCTGCAGGTCGCCGGGTTTGAAGCCCACGCCGTCCAGCGCCGCGCGGTAGTGCGGGACGTTCTCGTACGCCGCGCGCACGGTCGTCTGCAGGCCGGTCAGCTGCCGCGCCCGCAGTTCGTCGACGCCCAGCTTCTCGCCGTCGTCGAGCAGGTCGGCCGGGCAGGCCTCACCGAGAAATCTTTCGGTCATCACAGGACCTTCCAAAACCAAAGAAAAGAAGGGGTGGCTAGGGCCGGGCCAGCAGGGTCGCGATGCCCTGGCCGACTCCGATGCACATGGTGGCGAGCGCGTACCCGGCGTCGCGGTGGCGAAGCTCGAGGGCGGCGGTGAGGGCGAGACGCGCGCCGGACATGCCCAGGGGGTGACCCAGGGCGATGGCGCCGCCGTTCGGATTCACGTGCTCCGCGTCGTCGGGGAGACCGAGTTCACGCAGTACTGCGAGGGACTGGGCCGCGAAGGCCTCGTTGAGCTCGATCGCGCCCACCTCGGACAGGGCGACGCCGGCGCGAGCCAGTACCTTCCTGGTCGCGGGAACCGGACCGATGCCCATGATCCGCGGCGGTACCCCGGCTGCCGCCGTGGCGACGATCCGGGCCAGCGGGGTGACGCCGAGCCGCTCGACCGCCTCGCCGCTCATGACCAGCAGCGCGGCGGCGCCGTCGTTGACGCCCGACGCGTTGCCCGCGGTGACCGTTCCGGGATCCCGGAACGGAGTCTTCAACCCGGCCAGGGTCTCCAGCGACGTCTCGCGCGGATGCTCATCGACCTCCACGAGCGTCACCGCGCCACGCTTGCCGGGCACCTCCACGGCGACGATCTCTTCGGCCAGCCGCCCGTTCGCTGCCGCCTTGGCCGCACGCTGCTGACTGCGGAACGCGAAGAGATCCTGGTCCTCCCGCGACACCGAGAAGTCGGCGGCGACGTTCTCCGCGGTCTCGGGCATCGAGTCGATCCCGTACTGCTTCTTCAGCACCGGGTTGACGAACCGCCAGCCGATCGTGGTGTCGAAGATCTCCGCCTGCCGGGCGAACGCGCTCGTGGCCTTGGGCATCACGAACGGGGCCCGGGACATCGACTCGACGCCACCGGCCAGCACGATCTCGTTGTCACCAGCAATGATCGAGCGAGCGGCCGCGGCGACCGCGTCCAGCCCGGAGCCGCAGAGCCGGTTGATGGTCGAGCCCGGCACGCTGTCCGGCAGTCCGGCCAGCAGCAGCGCCATCCGGGCGACGTTGCGGTTGTCCTCGCCGGCCTGGTTCGCGCAGCCGAGGAAGACGTCGTCGATCGTCGCCGGGTCGAGGCTCGGGTGCCGGGCGAGCAGGTTGCGCAGCGCGTGCGCCGCGAGGTCGTCCGGGCGCACAGTGGCGAGCGCGCCGCCGTACCGGCCGATCGGGGTGCGGACGCCGTCCACCAGGTAGGCCACGCGGGTCATGAATCCTCCTTGACGATGGTGCCGGACAGCTGACGGCTCCGGCCGCGGAACTCGGCGATCACGTCGTCGCCGCGCCGGACCGTCACGTCGTAGATCCCGTTCTTCCCGTACTGCGTCCGCTGCCGCGCCTCGGCGGTCAGCAGGTCACCGCGCTGGGCGGGAGCGATGAAGACGATGTCGGCCGCCTGGGCGACGGTGACCTGGTTGCCCGAGTTGCAGGCGTAGGCGAAAGCGGAGTCGGCCAGCGCGAAGAGGAAGCCGCCGTGCGCGATGCCATGACTGTTCACCATGTCGTCGCGAACCTTCATCTCGAACACAGCGATGCCGTCGGACACCGAGGCGAGCCGCATCCCGAGGCCCACAACGGCCGCATCGTCGGCCCACATCGCTGCTGCGACCTTGGTCGCCAGTTCGTCGTTGCCCATTCGGTCACCCGGAAGTAGGGAGTGGTTGTGACACTCTAGCCCCGATCTGGTCAGGGACTGTAACATCTCAGACATGACTACTGACTGGCTGGCAGCCCACCGCGAACGGCTCGACGGCGCTCTTGGTGCGATCCGCAGCCGTGGCTACTACTCTGCCTTCCCGGAGTCGCCCAGCCCACGGGTCTACGGCGAGACGGCGGCCGAGGACGGCAAGGCCGCGTTCGAGGCGCACCGCGGTACGACGTACGCGCTCGAGACGCCAGGGGCCACCGGCACGGTCAGCTCCGAGGAGTCGCCGTACGGCGTCCCGCTGGACGTCCAGTACCCGCGAGCCACCGAGAGCGGCCTGGACGAGCTGATGGAGGCTGCCCGAAAGGGTCTGACCGACTGGCGAAAGGGCGGGATCGACGCCCGCACCGGCGTCACGCTGGAGATCCTCGACCGGCTGCACAAGCGCGTCTTCGAGCTGGCCAACGCGGTCCAGCACACCAGTGGCCAGGCGTTCGTGATGGCGTTCCAGGCCGGTGGCGCGCACGCGCTGGACCGGGCGCTGGAGGCGATCGCGTACTCCTACGAGGAGATGAGCCGCTACCCGGCGACCGCGATCTGGGAGAAGCCGGCCAAGGGCGACCCGATCCGGCTGGAGAAGAACTTCACCGTCACCGGCCGCGGCGTCGCGCTGGTGATCGGCTGCAACACGTTCCCGACCTGGAACTCCTGGCCCGGCCTGTTCGCCTCGCTCGTCACCGGCAACGCGGTCGTCGTCAAACCGCACCCGCTGGCCGTGCTGCCGCTCGCGATCACCGTCGAGGTGGCCCGCGAGGTGCTCGCCGAGGCCGGTTACGACCCGAACCTGGTCACCCTGGCCGCCGAGCACCCCGGTGACGGCCTGGCCAAGCCGCTCGCGCTGCGCCCCGAGGTCAAGGTCATCGACTTCACCGGCGGCACCGAGTTCGGTGACTGGCTGGAGCAGAACGCGACCCAGGCCGAGGTCTTCACCGAGAAGGCCGGCGTGAACGCGGTCATCATCGACTCGACCGACTCGTTCAAGGCGCTCTGCAACAACCTCGCCTTCACCCTCTCGCTGTACTCCGGCCAGATGTGCACCACCACCCAGAACCTGTTCGTCCCGGCCGACGGCATCGAGACCGACGAGGGGCACAAGTCCTTCGACGAGGTCGGCGCCGGCCTCGCGAACTCGATCAGCAAGCTGCTCGGCGACGACGCGCGCGCGGTCGAGCTGCTCGGCGGCATCGTGAACCGGGCCGTCGTCAACCGGCTCGACCTCGCCCCGGAGTACGGCGACGTCGTACTGGAGTCGCGGGCGATCACGCACCCGGCCTACGAGAACGCGGTCGTCCGCACCCCGCTGCTGGTCGCGATCGACGCGAAGAGCGAAGACGTCTACGGGAAGGAGTGCTTCGGGCCGGTGTCCTTCCTGGTCCGGACGAGTGGGACCGCGGAGTCGATCGAGCTGTTCCGGAGGACGGTCGAGGAGGGCGGCGCGATGACGGCCGGGGTGTACTCGACCGACGCGGCCGTGCTGGAAGAGGTCCGGGACGCGGCGCTCGACGTCGGGGTGGCCTTGTCGGAAAACCTGACCGGTCAGGTCTTCGTCAATCAATCGGCTGCTTTCAGCGACTTCCACGGCACCGGAGCGAACCCGGCCGCTAACGCCACGTACACGGACGGCGCCTACGTTGCGAGTCGCTTCCGCGTCATTCAGTCTAGGCGTCATGCCTGATGCCCCGGATGCCGAGAGTCTGAAGGAAGTACTCGCGTACTACGACCGCTGGCTGGCGTTCAACCAGCGCTATCAGCGGATACCTGGCGTTCAGGTTGCCGTTTTCGCGGAGGACGCGATCGCGTTCTCCGCGGCGTACGGGCAGGCCGACCTCGAGCAGGGGGTCGCGCTGACCCAGCAGCACCTGTTCCGGATCGCGTCGCACTCCAAGACGTTCACCTCGACCGCGCTGCTCCAGCTGGCCGAGCAGGGCAAGCTGCGGCTGGACGACAAGGTCTCGATGCACGTCACCGAGATCGTCGGTACGCCGCTGGGCGAGCGGACGATCCGGGATCTGCTCAGCCACGCGGGCGGCGTCATCCGGGACAGCGAAGAGGCCGATTTCTGGCAGCTCGAGACGGCCTTCCCGGATCGCGAGCAGCTGCTCCGGGTGGTCAAGGAGCCGGGCTCGGCGGTGTTGCCGGACAACGACCGCTTCAAGTACTCCAACATCGGCTTCGGCCTGCTCGGACTGGTGATCGAGGCAGTCGCCGGTACGTCGTACAACGCGTTCGTGCAGACCGCGATCGTCGACAAGCTCGGGCTAACCGGGCTCGGCCCGGAGCTCGACCCGAACCGCGCCGGCGAGTACGCGGTCGGCTACAGCTCCCTCGCGTACGCCGACCAGCGGGTGCCGATCGACCACATCGACACCGGTGCGCTCTCGTCGGCGACGGGCTTCTTCGGGACCGCCAGCGACGTGGTGAGCTACTGGTCGGCGCATCTGCCCGGCGACGACCGGTTGCTGACCGACGCGTCCAAGCGGCAGATGCAGCACCCGCTGTGGAAGACGGCCGAGGGCGACTGGCCGAAGTACGGGCTCGGCCTGATGGTGTCGAAGGTGGGCGAGCGGGAGCTGTTCGGGCACAGCGGCGGCTATCCGGGGCACATCACCTTGTCGCTGGTCGACGCCGAGCGCCGGATCGCGGTGGCGGTGCTGACGAACGCGATCGACGGCGCGGCGCGGCAGCTGACCGAGACTGCGTTCAAGCTGATCGAGCTGGCCTCCGCCAAGCCCCGCGGAGACGCGCAAGGCCTGGACCGCTTCACCGGTCGCTACGCGAACCTGTGGGGCGTGATGGACATCGTGCTGCTCGGCGGGCGGCTCTACGCGATCGACCCGAGTACGCCCGATCCGGCTGCGGACCCGACGATCCTCGAGCCCGACGGCGACGCTCTGCGGATCACCGGTGGTACCGGCTACGGGGCCTTCGGTGAGACCTACCGCTTCACCTTCGGCCCGGCCGGCGAGGTGGAGTCGGTGCGCGGTTCCAGCGGCCTGTCCCATCCGATCGACGGCTTCACGCTGCCCGACCGAGTGCGGGTGAGTAGCGTTCAGGCATGACCATTCACGGGGATCATCCGTTCCTGCCACCGGAGTCGGAGCGGAGCCCGGTACGACGGTTGCGCGGCCGGTTGCCGTCACCCGTCGGGTTGTGGACGACGCAGTACGAGGGGAAGCGGGCCGGGTTGACCGTCTCGTCGATGCTCGTCGCGGACGGCGAACCCGGGTTCGTGATCGGGCTGATCGACCCGGACTCGGACCTCTGGGAGACGTTGTGCAAGGCAAGGACCGCCGTGGTGAGCCTGCTCGGCAGCCCGCACCAGCAGCTCGCCGACGCCTTCGGGTACGTCGCACCGGCACCGGGCGGGCCGTTCCGGATGATGGACTGGACCGAGACGGAGTGGGGGCCGGCGCCCGTCGGGGTCACCACCTGGGCCGGCTGCCGCCTCGTCACGCCGGATCCGCCCGAGGTCGGCTGGGCGCTACAGGTCCAGCTGGAGATCGCCCACGTCGAGCTGGCGGCAGACGAGATCCCAGCCATCGTGCACCGCCGAGGCCGATACCTCGTTGTCTGAAGTCCGTGCTTAAAGTGAGGACATGCGAGCGACCACGATCCACGCGCCTTTCGACGTCCGGCTGAGTGAGGTGCCGGATCCGGTGATCGAGAAGCCGACGGATGCCGTCGTCAAGATCGTCGCGGGCTGTATCTGCGGGTCCGACCTGTGGCCGTACCGCGGCGAGAACAAGATCACCCCGGGCAGCCGGATCGGCCACGAGTACGTCGGCATCGTCCAGGAGGTCGGCGCGGAGGTCCGTACGGTGAAGCCGGGTGACTTCGTTGTCACCCCGTTCGTGGCCAGCGACGGCACCTGCCCGAACTGTCTGGCCGGGTACCAGACGGCCTGCCAGAACCTCGTCGGCATCGGTAGTGACAAGGCCGACGGCGGTCAGGGCGAGTTCGCGAAGGTGCCTTGGGCGGATGGCACGCTGGTGGCGACTCCCGGCGTACCAGATGACGCACTGGTCCCATCGTTGCTTACGTTGTCGGACGTGATGGGGACCGGCTGGCACGCGGCTCGGTGCGCCCGGGTGAAGGCCGGCGACACCGTCGTGGTGGTCGGCGACGGGGCGGTCGGGCTCTGCGGCGTACTGGCCGCTGCCCGGATGGGCGCTGAGCGGGTGATTGCGCTTTCCCGGCACGAATCGCGGCAGGAGATCGCCCGGCAGTTCGGCGCGACGCACATCATCCCGGAGCGCGGCGACGAGGCGAAGGCCGCCGTCCTGGAGTTGACCACAGGCGTAGGGGCGGACGCGGTGCTCGAATGTGTCGGTACCGACCAGTCGTTCCAGACCGCCTTCGACATCGCCAGGCCCGGCGCGACGGTCGGGTTCGTCGGCGTACCGCACGGAGTCGAGGTACCGGTCCGGACGATGTTCCGGAGCAACGTGGGGCTGTCCGGCGGGATGGCTCCGGCGCGTCAGTACCTGCCCGAACTGATGGCGGACGTACTGTCGGGAGCGATCAATCCGGGGCTGGTCTTCGATCTGGAGTTGCCGCTGGAGGATGTGGCCGAGGGCTACAAGCTGATGCATGAGCGACGCGCGATCAAGGTGTTGCTCAGGCCGTAACGCGCAGTACCACTACAGGTACTGGCCTTACAAGAGCGCTTTGTACGCGCTCTCACACCAGGTGTGCACGAGGGATCACGTCTGCGCAACGCGCTTGCGCGGAGCGTTGACACCCGACCGGCCCCGGCCCAGAGTTGGGCCGTCGAGGGGGCATTCGTTGTCAGACAGCTCCCTGAGCTGATCGGAGAGTGAAAAGATGCGTGGTGGTTGGAGCAAGACCCTCGCGGTGGTGGGTGCCGTGGGTCTTCTCGCGGTCAGTGCCTGCGGGAACAGCGACGACTCGGGCAGTGGTGGGGACGCGGCGGCCAACAAGGACGTGACCGTCTTCACCTGGTGGGCAGACGGTGGCGAGAAGGCCGGGCTTGACGGCCTGGTCTCGGTCTTCGCGACCGAGTGCAAGGACTACAAGTTCGTCAACTCCGCCGTCGCCGGTGGCGCGGGCTCGAACGCCAAGCAGGTGCTGGCGAACGACCTGCAGGCCAAGAAGCCGCCGTCGACCTTCCAGGCGCACGCCGGCGCCGAGCTGGGCGACTACATCAAGAACGCCCAGGTCGACGACGTCAGCGACCTCTACAAGGAGTTCGGCCTCGACAAGGCGTTCCCGCAGAGCCTGCTGGACAACCTGACCGTCGACGGCAAGATCTACTCGGTGCCGGCCAACGTGCACCGCGCCAACGTCGTCTGGGCCAGCCCGGCGGTACTGAAGAAGGCGAACATCGACGCCACCAAGGCTCCGGCCTCGGTCGACGCCTGGATCGCCGACATGGAGAAGCTGAAGCAGGCCGGAGTCAAGGCTCCGCTGGCCACCTCCAAGGGCTTCGCCGAAGAGATGGTGATGGAGGCCGTACTGCTGGCCGAGCTCGGTCCGGAGAAGTTCACCGGGCTGTGGAACGGCAAGACCGACATGGCCGGCGCCGACGTCACCGCCGCGCTGGAGAAGTTCAAGAAGGTGCTGACGTACAGCAACGCCGACCGCGAGGCCATCGACTGGCCGGACGCGCTGCAGTACGTGAACAAGGGCCAGTCGGCCTACACGCTGATGGGTGACTGGGTCGCCGCGCAGCAGCTGTCCGACAAGGTGCCGGACACGGCCTACACCTACTGGCCGTCGCCGGGAACCGAGGGCACTTTCCAGTTCCTCGCGGACTCCTTCACGCTGCCGACCGGTGGTCAGGACCCCGAGGGTGCGAAGTGCTGGCTGAAGACGGTCGGTAGCTCCGAGGGCCAGAAGGCCTTCAACACCAAGAAGGGCTCGATCCCGGCCCGTTCGGACGCGGTCGCGACCGACTACCCGAAGTACCAGCAGTCCGCGATGGCCGACTGGAAGTCCAAGACCATCGTGCCGTCCTGCGCGCACGGTGCAGCCTGCACGCTGGGCCAGAACGACAGCATCCTGTCGGCGATGGGTCAGTTCAGCAGTGGTCTGGATGTCGGAACGCTGCAGAAGTCACTCGTCACCGCGGCGAAGCCGAGCTGACCGAGCGGTGCTGTCCGAACCGAACCTGACTGATCTCGACCGGGAGTCCTGAGTCATGCACGGAAGAATCCGCACCTGGGGGCCAGGGGCGCTGGTGCTGCTGCCCACGGTGCTGTTGCTCGGGTACTTCGTCTACGGGCTGATCGCCTGGACGTTCAACACGTCGTTGACGGACAAGCACAACGCCCGCCCGGTGCCGACGAAACACGTCGGTTTCGAGAACTACGCCAACCTGTTCGGTGAGGACCGGTTCCTCAACTCGCTGAAGAACCTCGGCGTGCTCACGGTGGCCTTCATCGTGGGCACGCTGATCTTCGGCCTGCTCTGGGCGCTGCTACTGGAGAAGGGGGTCACCGGCGAAGGCATCTTCCGGTCGATCTTCCTGTTCCCGATGGCGATCTCGATGATCGCCTCCGGCGTCGTCTGGGGCTGGTTGCTGAACCCCTCGCAGGGTGACGACGCGCGCGGCCTCAACCGGCTGTTCGACATCCTGCACCTGAATTTCCTGGAGAATCCCTGGTGGACCGCGGGCAGCAGGTGGACGACGATGGCGTCCATCGCGTTACCCGCGGTCTGGCAGTTGTCCGGCTACATCATGGCGCTGTTCCTGGCCGGCTTCCGGGGCATCCCGGGCGAGCTGCGCGAGGCGGCCCGGGTGGACGGCGCCAGTGAGTTCAAGCTCTACCGGTACGTGCTGTTCCCGCAGTTGTCGCCGATCGCGCTGTCGGCGCTCATCATCCTGGGCCACATGTCGCTGAAACTGTTCGACCTGATCTACGCGATCACCGGGCCGAACCAGTTCCGCACCGAGGTGCCCTCGGTCTACATGTGGAACACGCTGCTCCGCAGTGACATGGCGAAGGCGGCCGCGATCGCGATCGTGCTGCTCGCCGTCGTCGCTGTCCTCGTCATCCCGTATGTCGCCTACACCGTTCGGCAGGAGAACGAAGAATGACCGTCGTGGATGCGTCCGCCGCCACCGGCAAGGCGGCCGCGGCGATCAGCAAGAAGCCGCCGCGCAGCACGATCGCCGACGGGTCGACCAGGAAGAGCAGGACTGTTCGCTACATCCTGCTGCTGTTGTTCCTGCTGTTCGTCCTGACGCCGGTGTACGTCGTGATCATCACCAGCTTCAAGACCTCCAGCGACACCACAGCCGCCGCGCAGTGGTCGCTGCCGGAGACCTGGACCGTCGAGCCTTGGCGCAAGGCCTGGGACGTCCTGCAGCCGTATATGGTCCGCTCGCTCTCGCTGGCGATCCCGGCCGCGATCATCGCGTCGCTGATCGGCTCGGCGAACGGCTTCGTGCTGGCCCGCTGGCGCTTCCCCGGGGCCAACCTGGTGTTCGCGTTCATCCTGTTCGGCATGTTCATCCCGTACCAGGCCGTGATGCTGCCGCTGCGGCAGACCTACCAGGACCTGGACGTCACCCGCGGGATCCCGACGCTGCTGATCACGCACGTCATCTACGGTCTCCCGATCTGCACGCTGATCTTCCGCAACTACTACGCCACGGTGATCCCGACCGAGATCATCGAGTCGGCCCGGGTGGACGGCGCCGGCCTGATCCAGACCTACATCCGGATCATCCTGCCGGTCTCGATCTCCGGTTTCGTCGTGACGCTGATCTGGCAGTTCACCTCGGTCTGGAACGACTTCCTGTTCGCGCTGTTCCTGACCCAGCAGAACAACGGCCCGGTCACCCTCGGCCTGGCGGCGCTGGCCGGTGGCCAGAAGGTCGACTACGCGGCCAGCATGGCCGGCGCCCTGATCACGTCGTTCCCGACGCTGCTGGTCTACGTCCTGCTCGGCCGCTGGTTCATCGGCGGCCTGATGGCCGGCGCGCTCAAAGGCTGATCACTGTCCAACATCTGCGGCCTGTGGCACCGGTACTTCGTACTGGAACCACAGGCCGTAGGCGTTTGACGACGGCGTGTCGAGGTGGCTATCCACAGGACGCGCGCACCGCCCTGCGGCAGATGGCCGGTCGGCGGTAATCTCGCCAGAGTGACCAAGTCACGAGGCCGGGACGGACGCGGCAGCCATTTACGGCTGGTCGGCGCCAGTTCGGGCCCGACCCCAGGGCAGCCGCCGGCGGGTGTCGTGGGGACAGACCTCGACACCACGCCGAGCGTCGCTGTGCTGGACACCCTGCAGGAGACGTTGCTGCTCGACCTAGCTGCGGCGCCACCCGCACTCCATCCGGTCATCGCCGAGGCGTCCGTCGCGCGGTCCGCCGCGCTGCTCGCCGACCAGCTCTGGCCGGCCGGGCAGCCCGACGAGATCGGCGAGGTCGAGCGGTTCTTCTGGGCCGACGCGGCTCGGGTGCTGGGGGAGAGGCGCGACCCGGATTCCTTTGTCCTGTTGACGAGTCTGGCCCGAACCGTCGGACCGGCCGGGCGCTTGCCGCTGCAGCGCGCGCACTTGTCGCGCGGCCGGGGGCAGTACGACGTACCGGACTGGGTGGCGCGGATCGCGGGCTTCCGGCTGACCAGCGCGATCGTGTCGGAGGACGTCACCGGCGACGGCCTGAGCGTGGTGCTCGACTACGACGACGAGCAGCATCCGCACACGGTGGTCGTCTTCGTGGACAACAACCTGGGCGCGATCGCCAAGGACGTTTTCGTCGGGCCACCGGTGGACCGGGTGGTCGAGGCGTACCAGCGTGGTGGGCGGGTGACCGTGCGGACGGTCCGGCCGGCGACCGCCGCGGGGATCATCCTGCAGGCGCTGGGCCAGACGCACGACCACGACGATCCGCCGGTGACCGAGGACTTCGAGTTCTTCTCGGGGTTGCTGGTGAATCGGCTGACCCAGTTGCCGGAGCGTCCGGTGCGACCGCCGGTGCGGGCGCAGCTGTCCGGGCGGCAGCGCGATCAGTTGGTCGACGAGTTCCTCGAATCGTCCTTCGCCGTTGGGATGCCGGATGACGCGGCCGACATCGCGCGGTTGTGGATCGACCATGCCGTCGACCGGACGGTGGGTGGCCCGCTGCGGGTGAGCGCAGTACTGGTGGAGCTTTTCCTGTCCTACTGGCTGCCGCGCAAGGTGCTTGCCGACAGCACCTACTTCGCCGCGGTGCCGTTGGTGATCAAGGCCTGGCTGGCTTTCGCGGGCGAGCGCACGTCGCTCGACCTGGACGCGATCGACGAGGCAGTCGACGCCGTCGACGTCTGGAAACCCGCGCTGGAGGCGGCCGCCCTAGCGGAGCCGATCGGCGCGAAATCAGGCGAGCGAGTTTTCCTGGACGACACCAGCGACGACCTGGAAGAGGCTTACCGCACCTTGGCCGGCCTCGGCTCACCCCCACGCCCCGATCTCCGCGGCCTGGACAAGTCGCAGGCGGCAACCCTCTCCGTCCTGGCCCCACACGCCTGGCTCCTGGCCGGCGAGACCCTGGGCACCGGCTACGCCGCCGAAGCCTTCGAAATCGCCGACCGCCTGGTCCGAGACGCCCCCGACCTCCTCACCAAGGCTCGCCTCTCCACCTGGCCCCGAGCCATCGTCTGGCTCCAAGCCCACCGCCACCGCCTGGTAGGCCCCGGCGAACCCCTGACCCCCTTGAGCCTGGCCGCCGAACTCTCCTCCTCAGCCCCCACCCTCCGCAAAACCGCCAAACTCCTCACGGACACCCTGATCCTGCCCCGCTGAATCGCGGCCGAAGGATGGTCCGCGGTCGGCTTAGCTCTCCTGTTGTCAGCGCAGGCACGGACCGCCAGGCCATCAATCGGGCCCATCCCGGCGTCAGCCCACGTCCGCCCCCGCTCGCCCGCGACGCTCCGTCGCCCTATTGATGGCCTGGCCGTCCGGGCCTGCGCTGACCGGCGACTGCCCGAGTGATCGCCGGAGTTGAATCGTCCACGGGGCAGTCCTCGGTCGAGTGGTGGTTGGGCCGGGGCGGACAATGGGGGTATGCATGTGCGCGCGCCGGAGCTCAAGGGTCGGGGATGGTTGAACACTGGGGGGCGGGAGTTGACACTCTCTGACCTCCGGGGTCGCTTCGTTTTGGTGGATTTTTGGACGTTTTGCTGCATTAACTGTCTGCACGTGCTGGATGAGGTGCGGCCGCTGGAGGAGAAGTACGGGGATGCGTTGGTGATTGTGGGGGTGCATTCGCCGAAGTTTGCGCATGAGGGGGAAGAGGCTGCTGTGAAGGCGGCTGTTGAGCGGTATGAGGTGGGGCATCCGGTGCTGGATGATCCGGAGTTGGTGACTTGGGAGAACTACACGGCTCGGGCCTGGCCGACGTTGGTGTTGGTGGATCCCAATGGGTACATCGTGGCGCAGTACTCGGGGGAAGGGCATGCGCATGCGCTGGATGCTCAGTTGGCCGAGTTGATTGCGGAGCACGAGAAGGCCGGGACGTTGACGCGGGGGAAGTCGCCGTATGTCGCGCCGGTGGCCGAGGCGGGGGAGCTGCGGTTCCCGGCCAAGGTTGTTGCCTTGGGCGACGGGTTTCTGGTGGCGGACGCGGGGAACCACAGCATCGTCGAGCTGGCGGCTGACGCGAGCACCGTGGTCAGGAGGATCGGCACTGGGAAGCGCGGCTTCAGCGATGGGGTGGAAGCCTCCTTCTCAGAGCCGAACGGGCTCACGGTGCTCCCGGCTGAGGTCGCCGAGAAGGTCGGGTACGACGTAGTTGTGGCCGATACCGTCAACCACGCGTTGCGCGGCATCAACCTGGGCAGCGGCGAGGTCAGCACGTTGGTTGGTACGGGTAAGCAGTGGATGGACGGCGACGGCACCGGCGTGCTGAGCTCGCCGTGGGATGTGGCCTGGTGGCAGGACAAGGTGTGGATCGCGATGGCCGGCGTCCACCAGCTCTGGACCTACGACCCATTCACGAAAACAACCGAGGTTGCCGCGGGTACCACCAACGAGGGCCTCAAAGACGGTGAGCCGAAGCAGGCCTGGTTCGCGCAGACGTCCGGGCTCGCGGTCGACGGTGAGCGGCTCTGGCTGGCCGACTCGGAGATCTCCGCGCTGCGCTGGATGGACACGGAGGTGCACACCGCGATCGGGACCGGGCTCTTCGACTTCGGTCTGCGCGACGGCAAGGCCGAGGAGGCACTGCTGCAGCACCCGCTCGGCGTGACCGTGCTGCCGGACGGCTCCATCGCGATCTCCGACACCTACAACGGCGCCGTACGCCGGTACGACCCGTCCAGCGGCCTGGTCGAGACGATGGCCACAGGTCTCGCCGAGCCCAGCGGAGCCGTTGTCGCGGGCAACGATCTCCTGGTGGTCGAGTCGGCGGCGCACCGGTTGACCCGGGTCCCGCTGGGCGCTTCGGCGAAGGCGGACGAGTTCAGCACCCGTACCCAGCGACCGCCGATGGAGATCGCGGGCGGCGAGGTGACCCTGGACGTGGTGTTCACGCCGCCGCCCGGTCAGAAGCTCGACAACCGGTACGGTCCGTCCACCCGGCTGCTCGTCTCATCCACGCCGGAAGGGTTGCTCAAGGAAGGCGCGGGCGACTCCACAGAGCTGGCCCGCCGGCTGGTCATCGACGAGCGCGTCGGCGACGGGGTGCTGCACGTCGCAGTACAGGCTGCTTCTTGTGACGACTCGGCGGCGGTCGAGTTCCCCGCCTGCCACATGCATCGGCAGGACTGGGGCGTGCCGGTCAAGGTCGTTGCCGGAGGCCCCGACCGACTCGAGCTGGTGCTGTCGGGAGCGACCGCTCCCTGAGCCCTACTCCTTGATGTCGCGGTGGTGCTCCTCGACGACCCGGTACTCCTCCTCGATCGCCGGGTCGAGGGCGTCGTTCGGGACGCGACGGCGCCGGTTCGTGATGTAGAAGGAGAGCACGATGCCGGCCAGCCCGGCGAGCATCAGGATGTAGCCGACCGCGGTCAGGTTGACGGCGGCCCAGCTGTCCCGGACAGCGAACGACAGGATCGCGCCCACCACCATCAGGAAGATCCCCACACCGATACTCATGCCGAGCCCTCCTCGCGTTCAACGGACACCTTCGACGCTACGCCCGCGCGAGCCGGGGGACAATCAACGGTGCATGTCGATCGGACCCCGGGTCGCCGGACACCTACGAAGTACCCGTTGATAAACGTCAGCGTGCGGCGAGCGTCACATCTCCGCTGACGGTGCTGGCGTCGATGGTGTGCCCGCCGTCCGGGTCGTTGCCGAGGCCGTTGTCGACCTCACCGCTGTGCGTCTTGGTCTGCACCTTGTAGCTGCCCGACGGCGCGGTCACCTCGACATCGCTGCTCGTCCCCTTGGCCCGGACGTCGACGGCTTCGTCGAGCTCGAGCTCCAGATCACCCGAGCTGGTCTCGACGTTCACCGGACCACCCTTGAGGTGCTTGGCCTCGATATCGCCCGAGTTCGCCTGGACCTCGAGCTTGCCGCTCAGCCGGTCGATCTCGACGTCACCCGAGGTGAGGTCGAGTTTCACGTCACCGGAGACGTCGGTCAGTGAGACCTTCCCCGACCGTGAGCCCACATCGACCCCGCCGGCCCCGGTCACGGACAGGTCGCCGCTGCCGTTGTCGCCGGTCACCTTGGTCCCGCGCGGCACGGTGACGACGAAGTCGGCCCGGCACTGCCAGCCGCAGTCGCCGTCGAGTTTCAGCGTCTCGCCGTCGACCTCGAACGCGTCACCGTGCTTGACCAGCCAGTACGAGCGCTTCTCCTCGACGGTTGTCTTGTCGACGTCGGCCACCTTGATGGTGACGTCGGCGTTCGGCGAGTCCAGCCGGACGACGGAGATCTTGTCGTTCACCACATGGGTGTCGTTCGCGTCCTTGTCCCCGAAGGTCCAGAACGCCATCCCTGCCCCTGCCACCAGCAGCAGCGCCCCGACCTGCCCGGTTGTCGCCATCTCAATCCCGCCTCGCCTAGTCCCCGCCCCGATTCCTGGCTCGACAGTAGGTCGGTACGGCGTGGCGCCGGATCAGGCAGAACCCCCAGAAACGCCCTGACGCACGGCTCAGGGACGGGCCGGTCAGGACCGGTACTCACCCCTGCTGACGGCACCCGCCAGGTCATCGCTCAGGGCACCGAAGAAGGTCCGCGCCCACAGGTCATCGCCATGCCAGTAGGGCCCGTCGTCGCCCGGCAACGAGGCCGGCGCCTGGCCGGCCTTCAACGCCCGGCGGCAGCCGGCACACAACGGCAAGGCCAGCGTGGTGCCATCGGACTCGACCTGGGTCGGCCGGCCAGAAGCCCTTCCGTGCAAGGGATTGAAGGCACACAACGCCGGTACTACGCCAGGCTTGCGCCCGGCCGCGAGCGCCTGCGCTACGTCGTACTCGCGTCGCCCGCGATCCAGCAGCACCATCGCGCCGACCACGTCGACCAGATCGCGCGAAGCGTCGAGCACCCGCCCCGCCGCATCGTGGCAGTCCAGCGCCGTCTGCTGATGCCGCAATCCCTCGCCGGCCACCGTCGGCAAGGCAGCCAGCTCCGATCCGAGCCGGGTGAGCTCCGCCGTCGTCTCCTTCGTCAGCCGTCGCCGGCGCTCCGCGGCCACGGTCGCGGCGACGTGGGGCGGAATGCTGAAGGCCTTCTCCTTCCGAGGACTGTCCGCAGAAGTGCGACGCCGCAGCCCGATCCAGAGGCCGAGGACGACCATCAGCGCGAGGACGGCCAAGACGATAGCGAGCGCGATCATCCCGCCGGACATGCCGCTCTCGTCGTCATCTCCAGCTGATCTGCGACCGCCACTGCCTTCGGTCGCGCGCGTCCGTTGCGGCAGCGCAGGACCGGCCAGTAGTTCATAGAACCGGGTCAGAACCTCCGTCGGCCCCGCGTCGTAGCCGGTGTCGTCGAGGGCGCGCTGGCGAGCCGGGATGAGTTTGTCCTCGTCGAGCTGCGGGAGGTCCTTCACGTCGTACCAGGGGAAGCGCCCACCACCGTCGACCACGACGTACAGGCCCGGTTTGCGCAGGGCGTCGGAGACGAGCGTGATGACGTTCGACTCCTCGCCCTGGAAGGCGTCGCTCGGGGTCAGCGGCAGGACGATTGTGTAGACCGGGTAGCCGAGAGCCTTCGCGTTGGCCCGTAGGTCGGTCCGCTTGGCCTCCGGCAGCGCAGGTGCGTAGATCGGGTCGACGTAGAGCGGGTCCTTGGTCAGCGCCGTGGCGATCTCCTTGGCCCGCTCGGCCGGTGTCTGACTCCCGGCCGCCGTGGCGGGCAACGGCGCCGCCGCGAGTAGTAGAGCCAGCAGAATCACAAGGCGCTTCACCACCGACAGACACTTCACAGCCGACCTCCACGTCGATGGGCGATCAGGGCCGCCAGTCCGAGTACTGGCGTGGCGAGGATCGCTCCGCCGAGGAGCCCGAGCGTCAGACCGCCCAGACTGTTGCCGATCGCCGACTTCGCCGTGAACCGGTTGTCCCGCTCGTAGCTCGGCTCGGATGTCGGTGGCCGCGCCGCGGTCCTGGCCGGCTTCTTCTCGTACCGGTCGTTGACCGTGGTCGCGTCCAGGTAGTCACCGACCTGCCCGGCCAAGCTCTCGTCCCTGGCCGCATACGTCGTACCGGGAGAACTCGCCGCGATCAGATGGGTCGCCCCGATCACCGTGGAGTCGTCCACCACGAGGTAGAGGCCCGGCTTCCCGTTGCTCACCGCCAGCCAGCCCGCCAACCGTACGGTGTCGCCCTTCTCCTGGAACCAGGCTCCCGTCGGCAGGACAGCGACGTACACCGGCACCTCCGCGGACGCGAGCCGCTCGACGACCCCCTTGGTGTCCATCGAGCCGTACTGCGGATCGACGTACAGAGGCGTGCTCTTCCAGGCGGCGACAGCAGCGGTCACCCGTAGATCAGTGGGCACCTCTGCTGCGGACGCAGGGACCACACTGGTGAAGAAGAGGAACAGGCCGGCCAGCACCAGCAGTAGGAGGCGTCTCACTGGTCGCCTCCGCGTTGCCGGCCAACTCGCTCGGCCAGGTCGTCCTCGAGAGCACCGAAGCCGGTAGCCATCAGCGGCTGCTCCTTCGGGTCCACAGTCCAATAGGGCACGGCCTTGCGGTCCAGCCGCAGTAGGCCGGACTTCTTCCACACCAGGAACCCCCGCGGAGTCTCCCCACGCTCCAGCACCTTCGCGCAGCTCCTGCAGGCCGGTACTTCGGTGTCGTCGGACCACGGGGCCTGGACGACTCCCGGCTCGTGCAGCGGGTTGAAGAAACACGGTGGCTGGACCGCGGCGCCACTGGCCGCCTCGTTGGCCTGCCGGGCCAGCACGAACGCTCCGGCGGGCGCGGTGAGGTCGTCGGAGTCGTCGGCCCGCAGAGTGCGGGCGGCCGTCAGCCGGGCGCTGGCGTCGTCGCGTTGATCCAGAAGTTCGGAGACGTTGCTGCGGGCAGTCTTGATCTTGGCCTCGAGGCGCTTGAGGCTCTTGTCCGCCTTGACGATCCACCGGTCCGCCTTGCCTCGGACGGACCACACGTTGACCGGGCCCGCGGCGCCACTTTGGGCGCGCTTGCGGGGAGTCGGTCGCTTTCCCCGATGGCGCAGGGTGATCACGATGACGAGGCAGAAACCGATCAGGCCGCCGGCGCCCATCCCGATGAACGCCGCCCGATCGCCCTTGTCCGTCGCCGACAGCTCGTCGCCATCGCGGTCGCGCTCCTTGGTCAGGTCAGCGGCCGGGACCGCCGGCAGCGCGCGTCCGTCGTACGCCGTCGCTGCCTGCTGGATCGTCCGTACGATGCGCGGCGCGGGCCGGTCGGTGACGATCTTGTTGTCCTGCTTGTCGTCGAGCTGCACCCCGACGAGTTCGCGGCCCTTCAGCCCGCCGGGCCGGATCAGGGTCTGGGTGCCGGACCAGTAGTCGTCCGACACGCTCCACACCAGGTAGAGCCCGGGCTGGCCGACGCGGGCCTGCAGCAGGGTGGGGAGATCCATCGACAACTGCCGCGTGTACGGGGTACGCGGCAGCAGTGCGATGTACACAGGGAAAGGGGCGGTGCGGGTGGCGGCGCGGATGCGGGCCAGCTCGGCCGCGGGGAAGCCCGGCCGCAACGCGTCGTACACGAAGACGCGATCGGTGCTCCAGCCGGCGGCGATCTGATCCGGCAGCTCGGGTAGTACAGGGGGTGCAGGCGTTGCGGCGGCGGGGGACGGGGCGAGGAACGCCAAGACAGCGACAAGTGCGCCGAGGCGGGGGATTCGGGCGGACATCGCGGTCAGCTTACGACGCCTTGAGAGGTCCACCTCTGCACTGACGCCACCGTGGCCGAACTGGTTCCAGAAGCCCCGGAAATGGCCGCGGCCCTGGCTCGGACAGGGGAGACCAGGCCAGGGTCGCGGTACTACAGGGCGAAACTCTTCCGTAGACCAATCCACCCGAACAGGGCAGATCGGCGGGCAGTCAGGGGCAGCTTCAGAAGGCCGACTCGGGCAGGTCCATCACGTCGAGGTCGGTCAGCTCGGCCTTGATCCGCTCGGCGCGGACCGTCGGCATCGTGGAGCGGACGAACCACTGCGCGGCGGCCAGCTTGCCGGTGTAGAAGTCCTGGTCGGCCGGCGACAGCTCGCCGCCCAGCTTCTCCAGCGCGACCTCGGCCTGCCGCAGCATCAGCCACGAGCAGACCACGTCGCCGAGCACGAAGAGCAGCCGCGAGGAGTTCAGGCCGACCTTGTAGATGTTGCGCGGGTCGCCGTTCTCGGCCTGCGGGTTGCTCGCCATCAGCGCCTGACCCATCACGCCGAGGATCTTCTGGGTGTCCTCGAGGCCCTTGGCGAGCAGCCCGCGCTCCTCCTTGAGCCGGCCGTTGCCCGCCTCGGAGGCGACGAACGCCTGGATCTGCTCGGACAGGTGGCCGAGTGCCTGGCCCTGGTCCTTGATGATCTTGCGGAAGAACAGGTCCTGGCCCTGGATCGCGGTGGTGCCCTCGTACAGGGTGTCGATCTTGGCGTCGCGGACGTACTGCTCGATCGGGTAGTCCTGCAGGAAGCCCGAACCACCGAAGGTCTGCAGCGACTCGGTGCCCAGCAGCGTCCAGGACTTCTCCGAGCCGTAGCCCTTCACCAGCGGCAGCAGCAGGTCGTTGACCGCCTCGGCCTCGGCGTCGTGCTCACCGGCGTACCGGGCCTGCTCCGCGCGGTCCTGGTACGTCGCGGTGAAGAGCACCAGCGCGCGCAGGGCCTCGGAGTACGACTTCTGGGTGAGCAGCGAGCGGCGTACGTCGGGGTGGTGGGTGATCGTGACGCGCGGGGCGTCCTTGGCCGGGTTGGTCAGGTCGGCGCCCTGGACCCGCGCCTTGGCGTACTCGAGGGCGTTCAGGTAGCCGGTCGAGAGGGTGGCGATCGCCTTGGTGCCGACCATCATCCGGGCGTACTCGATCACCTGGAACATCTGCGCGATGCCGTTGTGCACCTCGCCGAGCAGGTAGCCCTTGGCGGGGATGGTCTCGCCGAAGGTCAGCTCGCAGGTGGTGGAGACCTTGATGCCCATCTTCTTCTCGACGTTCGTGACGAAGGCGCCGTTGCGCTCACCGGTCAGCTCGCCGGTCTCCAGGTCGAAGTCGTACTTCGGCACGATGAACAGGCTGAGCCCCTTGGTGCCCGGACCGCCCGCGCCCTCGATGCCCTGCGGGCGGGCCAGCACCAGGTGCACGATGTTCTCGGTCATGTCGTGCTCGCCCGAGGTGATGAAGCGCTTGACGCCCTCGATGTGCCAGCTGCCGTCGTCCTGCAGGGTGGCCTTGGTGCGCCCGGCGCCGACGTCGGAGCCGGCGTCCGGCTCGGTCAGCACCATGGTCGCGCCCCAGCCGCGGTCGATGATGTGCTTGGCGATCAGCTTGTCGCGGTCGGTGCCGTTGCGCCAGAGCACGTGCGCGAAGTTCGGGCCGGCGGCGTAGATGTGCACGGCCGGGTTGGCGCCGAGCACCATCTCGGCGGCGGCCCAGCGCAGCGAGGGCGGCGTCGGCTGGCCACCGAGCTCCGGCGGCAGCTCGAGCTTGAACCACTCGGCGTCCATATAGGCGTGGTAGCTCTTCTTGAACGACTCCGGCATCCGCACCTCGTGCGTGGCGGGGTCGAAGACCGGCGGGTTGCGGTCGGCATCCTCGAACGACTCGGCGATCTCGTTCTTCGCCAGCCGGTCGATCTCCGACAGCACCTCGCGGGCGGTGTCGACGTCCATCTCGGCGTACGGGCCCTGGCCCAGCACCTCGCCGCGGCCGAGCACCTCGAGCAGGTTGAACTCGATATCCCGCAGATTCGACTTGTAGTGGCTCACAGGGTTCCCCTACCTCTTCGCTTCTTCGCTGTACTCGCGAGTAACTTGAGTATATACCCGCCAGTAACGAACGCAAAGCGGATTGGATGTGAGCCGTGACGGTGAAGCTGATCTACGAGACGCACGCGACCACGCTCGACAACGAGCAAGGGATCGCGACCGGCTGGCTGCCTGGCGAACTTTCAGCTGAAGGGCGCCGGCAGGCGGTCGAGCTGGGGGAACGGCACCGGGACGTCGATGTGGTGTTCAGCTCGGATCTGCGGCGGGCTGTGCAGACAGTCGAGCTCGCCGGGCCGGCGGTGCCGCATCTCCAGGATTGGCGGTTGCGGGAGTGCGACTACGGCGAGCTCAACGGGGCGTCGGCCGGTCAGCTTGGGCCGAGGCGGGCGCGGATCGATCTTCCGTTTCCCGGTGGGCAGAGCTATTCGGATGTACTGGCGCTGACCGAGTCGTTCCTCGCCGATGTCAGCCGCTGGTACGTCGGGCGGCGGGTGCTGGTCGTCGCGCATTCGGCGAATCGGTGGTGTCTGGACCATCTGCTGGGCAGCGGGCTGCCACTCGAAGAGTTGGTAGATGCGCCCTTCGAGTGGCAGTCAGGCTGGGAGTACGAGCTCTAGGGGGTGTAGACGGTATTGCTGCCGTAGAGCTTCTGGGTGATGGCGGACAGGTAGGTGGCGGTGTTGGACTCGGTGAGGTTGTAGGTGAGGAAGACGCCGTAGCCCTCGGACACCGTGCGCTGGGCGAGGCTCGTCGCGGTGCTCTGGCTCGTGGCGGTGTACGAAATGGCGGCGGGGGAGAGCTTGGACTTGGAGCTCGGGCCGCTCGGAACGCCCCAGCTGCCGTAGTACGGGTTCCAGGCGTAGTTGAAGGTCTCCCGGATGCTCTGGCTGCCGCTCACCAGCCGGTCGGATGCCGGACCGATGTCGTACAAGGTGATGAGCTTGTTCGGCAGCTTGGCGCGGAGTGCCTGGACCAGCCAGATGAACGAGTCTGCGTTCGGCTGGCCGGTGCCGTTGTTGCCGTACTCGACGTACTCGTCGTCGAAGTCGATGCCGTCCAGGGCGTAGCGGTTGACCGCGTCGGCCAGCTCGGTCGCGAACGCCTCGGCAGCCGCCTTGGTCGGGAAGTTGGCGAAGCCGGCACCCTGGTGGTTACCGAGGATCGACAGCAGAACCTTGATGCCTTTCTGCTGCAACGGGCGGACCTGGGTGGCGACGTTGTTCAGCACGTTCGTCACCTGAGGGTTGAAGAACAGATAGGCCTTCTTGGTCGTCGTGTTGTAGTTGATGTTCGCCGCGAAGATCACCGCGACGTCGATCACCTGCGCACCGCCGTTCGTCAGCGTGTACTTGCCGGCGCTCAGCATGCTGTGGTCGTTCACTTCGACGTAGGCGAC
The DNA here is from genome assembly GCF_010548305.1 of Streptomyces sp. SID13031. GTDB lineage: Bacteria > Actinomycetota > Actinomycetes > Propionibacteriales > Kribbellaceae > Kribbella. The sequence goes on along the minus strand of NZ_JAAGLV010000019.1, from coordinate 63,329 downwards.
CGTGACCGGACCGGTCTTGGCTGCCGCGCGGCAGTCACGCGCCGTCACGGCGTCGGCGGGCAGTGCCGCGCCGGTGGCGGCGACGGCACCCGTCGCGGCCAGGCCGGACAAGAGGGTTCTTCTGCTGATGTTTGCGGGACTCATCGACCAACTCCAGATCAAGAGGGCGGAAGATCGCTATACCGGTTAAGCGGCTGTTCCCGCCTGACTGAACAGGCGGGAACAGCCGAAGATAAACCGGTATAGCGATCGATCCTCGACCGGTCGGGACGTTGTGTCAAGGGATCGGAGCTGACAGTGACGACGGTCGCTCGGCGCAGCGGGGCGAGGCGGCTACTCGCGCGAATGGGAACTCATAGACGAAGATAGACCGGTTGGCGGGAGGAAAGTTTCGGGGGCGAGGTGAGAAGAGGAGCAGATGAGCACTGCTACGACAGTTGACGCCCGGCGGACCCGCAGGTCGCTGGTCGCCGGCACGGTCGGCAACTTCGTCGAATGGTACGAGTTCGGCGCCTATGGCTTCTTCGCGACGGTGATCGCGGCGAACTTCTTCAGCAGTACCTCGACCAGCGACTCCGAGAGCCTGATCAAGACCTACGCCTCGTTCGCGCTCGCGTTCTTCTTCCGCCCGATCGGCGCCGCGGTCTTCGGCCGGCTCGGCGACCGGATCGGCCGGCGTCCGACGCTGATCCTCGTACTGCTGCTGATGACGGCTTCAACCACGCTGATCGGCCTGCTGCCGACGTACGCGACCGTCGGGGCCGCGGCGCCGTGGCTGCTGACCTTGGTACGGGCGCTGCAGGGGTTGTCGGCCGGTGGCGAGTTCGGCGGAGCGGTGTCGATCATGACCGAGTTCGCGCCGAAGAATAAGCGCGGCCTGTACGGCGCCTGGCAGTCGTTCACCGTCGCGCTCGGGCTGCTCGTCGGTGCTGGGCTCGCGGCGGTCCTGGCGACCGTACTGAGCAAGGAGGCGCTGACCGACTGGGGCTGGCGGGTGCCGTTCCTGCTTGCGCTCCCGCTCGGCCTGGTCGCGCTGTGGTTGCGGCTCAGGCTGGAGGAGACGCCGAGTTTCGCCAAGGTCCAGCGGGAGGAGCAGCCGGCGGCTGACAGGGTTGAGGTGGCCAAGGCGATCGCGCTCGGCATCGGCCGGCTGATGGGCTGGTCCGCGGCCGGGTACACCTTCCTCGTCGTGATGCCGTCCTATCTGCAGGCGACGTTGCACGCGACCTTCCAGCAGGCGCTGGTGGCGACCGTGCTGGCCAACCTGGGGTTCGCCGTCTCGATCATGCCGGCCGGTTGGCTGAGTGACCGGATCGGGCGCCGCCCGGTGATGGCGACCGGCGCGGCGCTCGTCGTAGTACTGGCGTTCCCGCTGATGAATCTGCTGCAGGATGCGGAGAGCTCGAATGCGGCCAAGGGGGGCGCGGTCTTCGCGGCGGGACTCGTGGTCGGGTTGATGGCCGGGCCGGGACCGGCCATGCTGGCAGAGATGTTTCCCACCAGAGCCCGCTACACCGGCCTCGGGCTGGCCTACTCGCTGTCGAACGCCGTCTTCTCGGGTTCGGCCGGCCTGATCATCACGGAACTCATCAAGCGCACCAAGAACGTCGACATCCCGGCGTACTACGTGGTCGCCACCTGCGCCGTGTCGGTGGTCGCCCTGCTGACGCTGCGAGGCGACGACCACAAACGCGAGCTGCGGGACTGACGTGCGAGTCATCGGGCTGATGTCGGGTACGTCGTACGACGCGATCGATGCGGCGGCGGCCGATCTGCGGCTGGAGGACGGGCAGATCGTGCTCACTCCGCTGGGGATGCTGAGTCACGCCTATCCGGAGGCGTTGCGCGCCGAGTTGTCGAAATCCTTGCCTCCAGCAACTACTACGCTGGAGCAGGTCTGCCGGCTCGACACCGGGATCGGGCAGGCGTTCGCGGGTGTCGCCGAGCAGGCGGTCGAGCAGCTCTGCGGCGGGCACGCCGACCTGATCGTTTCGCATGGGCAGACTGTCTTCCACTGGGTCGACCAGGGGCAGGTGCACGGCACGCTGCAGCTCGGTCAGCCCGCATGGATCGCCGAGGCGACCGGTGTCGCGGTCGTCTCCGACCTGCGCTCTCGTGATGTCGCTGCCGGCGGTCAGGGTGCGCCGCTGGTCAGCCTGGTGGACGTCCTCTGGCTCCGTGGCCGCCCCGGTACGCCGGTCGCGCTCAACCTCGGCGGGATCGCCAACATCACCGTCGTGCCCGGAACGGCTGATCCGATCGCTTTCGACACCGGCCCGGCCAACGCGCTGGCGGACGCCGTCGTGCGTGACCTCACCGGCGGGCAGTCCACCTTCGACGCCGACGGGGTGATGGCCGGTCGGGGGCAGATCCATCCTGAGTTGTTCGAGAGGCTGCTGGCCGAGCCGTACTACGCGCGGGCGGCCCCCAAGAGCACCGGCAAGGAGCTGTTCCACCTCGGGTATCTCGCTGAGGCGATGACTGGGCTCCCGCAGCTCGCGCCGGATGACCTGGTGGCGACAGTGACTGCTCTGACGGCACGGACGGTGGCGGACGCAGTACACGCGTATGGCGGCACAGAGGTGATTGCGGCCGGCGGTGGGATCCGTAACCCGGTGTTGATGCATCTGCTGGCTGAGGAGCTGCGTGGGGTGCCACTGCGGAGTACTGACGACCTGGGGATGCCGTCAGCGGCCAAGGAGGCGTACGCGTTCGCAGTACTGGGGTTCCTGACAGTGAACGGGCTGGGCGGGACGGTGCCGAGCTGTACGGGCGCCCGGCACAGCAGCGTGCTCGGGTCGATCACGCCGGGGCTGGGGCAGTTGCCGGTATCGCCGCCGCCTCGGTGGGCACCGACGGCACTGCGGCTGGATTGATCTGACCCAGGGGCCGTGTGACCATCCAGCAGTGAGCAAGTCAGAGGAGATCGAGGTCGACGGCCGGCCGGCGCTGCTGACCGTGCCTACTGAGGTGCCGGTCCGGGCCGGGGTTGTCGCGCTGCACGGGTCCAGTAGCTCGGCGTACCGGCAGGCGATCTTCGAGCACCTCGCAGCGACGCTGGCGCCGTTGGGGGTCGCAGTACTGGCCTTCGAGCGGGCGCCGTGGCCGCACGACGACGTGGACATCCCGTACGCCGTCCAGGCCGAGGGTGCCGTGGCTGCGTTCAAGGAGCTGAAGGCGCACCACGACGTACCGGTTGGGTTCTGGGGTGTCAGCCAGGGCACGTGGGTGGCGGCGCTCGCTGCGCAGCAGTTGCCCGAGACGGCCTTTCTGCTGCTGCTCGGGTGCGCAGGGGTGAGCCCCGCCGAGCAGATGCGGCATGCGACGGCGCTGTCGGTCCGGCGGGCCGGGTACGACGAGGAGGCCGTCGCCGGGGCTCTGGAGATCCGTGACGTCGTGGCTGACCTACTGCGCGGCAAGGCGCGGGGTGAGGTGGCGCGGGACTCGGCGGAGCGGGTGGCCATGGATGAGCTGCTGCAGCGGCGGTCCGGCGAGTCGTGGTTCGACCTGGCCGGCATCCCGGTGGACCTGGGCGACGAGTTGCCCGTCTGGCACGAGATCGACTTCGCCTCGGAACCGCTCTACGCGACCGTGAACTGCCCCGTGCTGCTGATGCACGGTGAGGACGAGGCGAACCTGCCGGTACCGGAGACGCTGGAGGTCTGGCGACGGGCCGCGGCGGCCTCGGGGAACACCCAGGTCGAGAGCGTCCGGATCCCGGGCGTCGGTCACTGGCCCGGTACGCCGGATCGCTCGGTGGAGGGGATCAGCGAGGACTACGGCGCGATCCTGCGCGACTGGTTCACTCGTTGACCCAGGCAAGGATCAGCCGGGCCGACTCCTTGGGCGTGCCATCCCCCGGTACCGACCGGGGGACCAGCTTGCGCATCTCGGCCGCGTCCTCGAGCGCGTCGGCGATCTGCTCTGGCGACCAGCCGCGCTCGGCCAGGCGCTCGCGGCGCACTGCGTCGGGGCAGTCGAGATGCAGCCAACGGCCCTCGGGCAGCTCCGTAGGGACGCCAGGGGTGAGCAGCAGCACGGACGTGCCGGAGCGGCGGACGAGCTCGGTGATGCGCAACCACAACGCGTTGTACGCGGGCCAGGCCGGCGCGGCGGCCTTGTCGGCGATCGCGATGCCGAGCACCCGGCCCTCATGGTCGAGCAGCTCGTCCATATCCATCACGACAAGCTGCCCCGTGCGCAGTCGTAGCAGCTCGGGGACCACCGTCGACTTGCCCGCGCCTGGTGCGCCGGTCACCACGAACAACCTCGTCACGCCTCCATTTTCACCCGCCTCCATAAGCCTCGCTCCCGGGGGCGGCAGGTTGACCTTCGAGTTGGTCGAAGACCCAGGATCGGCAGCATGACAGACGAGCTGCTGACGATCAGCGCCTTCGCCCGGCAAGTCGGGCTGACCCCGAGCGCGCTGCGCTTCTACGACGACTGCGGACTGCTCCGCCCGGCCTCGGTGGACGAGCAGAACGGGTATCGCTACTACTCCCCGTCGCAGGGGGCGCGGGCCGCGTTGCTCCGCGATCTGCGCGAGATCGACCTGCCGCTGGCCGAAGTACGGGTGGTGCTCGATGAAGGCGCCGCGGCCGGGGTGGCCGTAGTACAGGCGCACTTGAAGACGGTTGAGGGCAAGGCAGAGGCGGCTCGGCGGGCGACCGCGCGGATCCTTGCGTCGCTGCCGGCAGTGCCCTACGAATGCGTGGTCACGCTGGGAGGCGCGGAGCTTGCGTCAGCGATCCGGCAGGTCGCTGCCGCGGCGGCCGCGAGTGATGAGATCCCGGCGCTCGCCTGCGTCTTCCTGGAGCTTGGCGAGGACGAGGTAGCCCTGGTGGCGACCGACCGGTACCGGCTGTCGGTGCGGAAGCTCCAGCCGGTCGGCTTTACCGGGTTCCCGCGCAATCTGCTGGTTCGCGCGTCAGAGCTGACGGCCTTGGCTCGCTGGGTCGGCGCTGCCGTTGAGGTGCGGTTGGAGACAGGGCCGGCCGGTACTGCGCTGGTCGTCGACGGCGAGTCCCGAGTGGTACCGGTGGTTGACGAGGAGTTCCCGGCGTACCAGTCGATCCTCGACGGACTGACTCCGCCGGTCTGCCGGATGGTCGTGGATCGGCAGCAGTTGCTGGCGGTGCTGACCGGCGAGACCGTTGCCCTCGACATCGATTCGGGACGGCTCGCGGTGACGGCGGTGGACTCCGGCGACGTACTCGGGGTGCTGGAGGGGATCGGGTCGGGTGCTGTGCAGCTCGGGTTCTCGGCGTCGCTGTTGGCGGCCGCGTTGAGCGTGAGTGTCGGGCCGGACGTCTTGCTGGAGCTGTGTGCCGTCGACCGGCCGGTAGTGGTTCGGTCGGCCGACCAGGGGACCTTCACCACGCTGGTGATGCCAACCCGCCTCGACGGGTGAACCTGGCCTGTGGCTGCAGTAGGCATCACTGGTCTCGCACTGTCGTCGACTGGTTACGCAGAGCCTGCTGGGCGGCGTCGCGAGTACCGGCCCGCGTGTCGCAGTACTGACTTGTGCGGCGGGCACTGCGCTCGCAGGAGCGACTCTGCTGAGTAGTCGAAGCGTCCGACAAGCACTTGTAGGAGTACCTTGAGACATCGGAGTAGTTGGCGCCTCAAGGTCGAGCGCGCCTTTGAGCCTCCGGTGTGACGAGGCGATGTAGATGTCGTTCCCCCTGTTCCTGCCGTCAACCCAGGTTCTGCCGCCAGTCCAGGCCCAGTCCGAACCGCTGCGGCTGAGACCATCCGACATCACACTGGGCGTCATCTTCGCCGAGCTGAACGCCGCCCGGTCGGCGAACCAGCTGGAGCGCGGCGCGCCCAGGATCGGAGCAGTCGGCGGACCGCGCGCCGACCGCCTGCTACAGAGCCTGGAGGCCTGCGCGGCCGCCCTGGCCGAGCGCAACCTGCCGATCCCACCGTCGATCCGCGACGAGCTCCGGCTCCGTCGCAGCCTTTACACTCCCCGCGGACGCGGCTAGCTCAGACCAGTACTCGCAGGAACATCGGCTTACTCCGTGAGGTAAGGCGAGAGCAGCTGGTCGAGCTGGTCGCGCAGGAAGTCGGTGAGGGAGCCCCAGCCGTTCACGGCCCAGACCTGCAAGGCCCCGTTGAAGCAGACCAGGGTGAGCCGGGCCAGAGCCGGTACGTCGGCGTCCGGCTTGAGTTCGCCGACCTGCTGAGCGGCCGTGAGCAACCGGGCGCAGCTGTCGACGATGGCGGCCGAGTGAGCCAGTGCGTGGGCGCGGAACTCCGGATCGGCGACGTCCAGCTGGACGAAGCCGAGGCCGTTGCCCAACTCCTCGCGGCGGTTGACGTGCGCCACGCTGGACAGGGCGAAATCGCGGAGGGCCGCCAGCGGTGAGGTGTTCCGCGACTCGGCCGCCGCGACGGCCAGCAGGACCAGCTGCGATGAGCGGGCGGCCGAGGCGAGCAGCAGGCCGCGCTTGGAGCCGAACCGCTGCATCAGGGTGGGTGGGGCCAGTCCGGCGCGGGCGCCGACCGCCGCCAGGGTCAGCTTGGCCGGGCCGAGTTCGGCCAGCACCTGGCGGGTCGCGTCCAGGATCGTGTCGTCGCTGATCAGGCGTGGTCTGGCCACGATCCTCCAAGGCTCGAGTTTGTGAATGGCCATTCGTTAACTCGTCAGACAGTAACTGATCGCTGCGGGATCAGTTATCGGATTACGACGGGTGGACGGCGAGGTCCTGCACGCCTCGCTATGGTCTGTACCGGTCGGCCCTCCGCCCAGGGCCGAAGTTGTCGTTCCAACGGGAGTACTTTCATGCGTTTCGCCCGCATCGCCTTCGGCTTGCTGCTGGCTCTGGTGGGATTGCTGGTCACCGTGGCGGGAGGCGCCGCCGCGTTCTGGCTGGTCGGTCCCGACAACACGGTCGACACCAGTGAGCAGTCGCTGTCCAGCCTCGGGCTGGCCGTGATGACCGCGCCGGATCTGATCGACCGGCACGGTCCGACCCTGCACGTCACCGCGTCGGCCGCCCAGCCGGTCTTCGTCGGCATCGGCCGCGACCTCGACGTGGCCAGCTACCTGAGCGGTTCGCAGTACACGCGCGTGGTCGGCTTCGAGCTGCCCTCGCGGTTCGACACCCAGCTGATGAAGGGCGGCCAGGCTCGGCTGACCCCGCCGGCCGGGCTGGACTGGTGGGTGGTCAAGGCAAGCGGCGCCGGCCACCAGTCGATCAGCTGGCCGATCGTCGACGGCCGGTACGACGTGGTGGTGATGAACGCCGACGGATCGCCCGGGGTGGACGCGAAGGCGACCTTCGGAATCGAGATCGAGGGCGCCTTCGGGACCTGCTTAATGGTGTTCGGCGGCGGGTTGCTGTTGCTGTTCGTCGGCCTGCTGCTGATGTTCGTCCGGCGCCGCCGGCAACCACTGCCGCCCGTGCCGGTGATCGCTCCGCTGCCCGCCGCAATGATGCCGTACAGCCCACCGCCGGCTTCGCGCCAGCCCAGCTCGGTCCGCCGAGCCGTCGGCGTCGCGTCCGTGGTGTTGCTGATGGCAACTGGTTGTGCGGCGGTACCGCCGAAGAACGTCAGCCAGGCAGTGGACCCCAAGCCCGCGGTGACCCTGGCCGATGGCCAGGCGGTCGTCGACAAGTACACCGAGGTCAGAGGCCGGGTGAACCAGGCTCGCGACGCCAAGCTGGCCGAGACGATCGAGACCGGCTCGCGGCTCGGGCAGACTCGCGCCGCCATGTTCATCGGCCGCAAGCTCGATCCCAGCGGCAAGGACACGGTCGCGGCCGACAGCTACACGGAGGTCGAGATCGGCGCGCCCGAGTTCTCGGCCTACCCGATGCGGTTCGTCAGCGCGGCGAAGCTGGCCACGGACCCGCTGCGGGGCCAGCTAGGCGTCTGGGAGCGACGCAACGCCGGGTCGCCGTGGCTGCTGAGCCGCGCCGTCTTCCCTCGGACGGAGGAGAACGTGCCGTCGATGGACGGTTTGCGGATGCCGGCCAGTGCCGACATGGCCAAGCTTCCACTGCTACCGCAGACGGCTGAGAACAACCTGGCGAAGTATCTGTCCGAGGGCCCGGCCTCCAAACAGGCGGCGCGTTTCGCAGGTTCGAAGGATCTCACCGAGTTGCTCGCCAACCGTGCGAAGGATGTCCGGGACCAGCCGAAGAAGGAGTACATCTCCACCGTCGCCGACACCTTCCGCCCGACCGGGCAGCCGACCACCTTCATCGCCGCGAACGGCGACGCGCTGGTCTTCCTCAATCTCACCGAGAGGTTCCTGCAGTTCGTCGAGCCCGGCAACTACGCCAACTGGACCAGCGGCGCGGTCTCGGCGTACAGCAAGAACGTCAAGTACTACCAAACCCTCTACCAGGACTACCTCCACGAAGTAGCCCTGGTCATCCCACCCACCGGCAAACCCCGCGTCCTCGCCATCCGCACCCAGGTAGTAGGCGGCGGCGGCAGTTGAGAACAGGCCTAGATTCCAGGAAGGGGGTACTGGCTTGAATCCAGGTCTCTTCGCCCCGCATCGAGGATCTCGAGCGCGATCGCGTCCTTCTCATAGGTCAGAAGGATGGTGATGTCCCTGAGATTCATTCGCCAAACTTGCGGTCGACCGGGCGGTGGCGGAACGTAGTTGAGTAGTAGACGGCCGGCCTCTTCGCGCACTGGGGTCGACTGCGAAGGCTCCGCGATGTCCTCAAGTCCAGGCAGAACGGGTGTTTGGGTCTCACTGGTTTGGGCTGAGGGTCGTTCTGGGAAAGGGGATGTTCGTACCAGCACGACTGATTCGTCGAAGCCGCCGCGGCGGCTTCGCTTCCGATCGACTGCCTCCTCGAGATCGGCGTCACTGATACCGAGGGTGGCTTGCAACGTGCGTAGGACCTCTATCAGGTCGGCGAGCTCGCCAAGTGAGTCGTCGATGGCGGTCGACCGGAGCAATTCGAGCGCCTCCTCCACCACCTTGGCTCGCAGAAGATTCTCCCGCTCGAGTTGGCCGGCCTGATATGTCACAGCTACCTCACCCGAAGCCGCGATGATGTCGGGGATGTTGTCGCGCACCAACTTGTTGTGCTGCGCACTGTTGCCCGTTGTCGTGTCCCGGCCGACGCAGAGCACGGAGACACCTCTGCGACGCAGAATGTAGTACGGATGGGCGAGAGGACTGCCTTCGATCTCGACGATGTAGCCCCTTGAGATCGCTAGGTCGCCAAGCACCTGGATGAACTCTTCGTTGCGTGCAAGGTCACCGTCGGGATGTACTCGCAGGATGCTTCCCGCAGGTGGGTTGATCTCAGCGAGCGCGCGCAGATCCGCCAAGTTCGGTGCCTTGTACCTCGGCGCGTTCTTGCCGACTGAAAGGATCGTCGCCTCGGGTGAAATTTCGTACGGTGTTGAGAACCAGGGCAGGCAGTCGGCGTCGGCGCCGTCGAGGATGCTGATGAACCACATCGTTGCGATCGCCTCTTCGCGGAGATCCGCCAAGGCACGGGCGCCCTCCGCGACGGTGCGGAGCTGCCCTTCGCTGATACTCGAGCGCCAGATCCATTCTGTCGGTGTCTCCCGGCTGGCCCACGAGCGGTCGCTGGCCACATCTATGAAGGTCGGTTTCGCGATGACTTGGCGGCGTATGTCACCCGTCGACACGTTGACCGACGAAGAGTCATGCGCGCACCAGTTCAGCCCGTCGACCAGCCCCCAAGTGCTGTCGATCTGTACTACTGAGTGTCCTGGCCGTGCATACGCCCAGGCGCAGGCTCTGGCGCGCAGGTACCGGTGCGCGATGAAGCCGATCTCACCTACAGTTACACGGGAATGAAGCAGCTTCCGTGTGGTTCGAACCAGAAAATCGCACAGCTGCTCCACATCTGCAACATTGTCAGTCTTGGGCAGGAACAGCTGGGCACGATCGGCGGTGCGAACATCGGTCCGAACGATGACGTCTCCGGTTGTCAGCAGCCGAATGTCTTCAAGAAGTGCCGGGGATACGTGCCCGTCGGCAAGTTCCTGGATGCTTCCAGCATCTTCCAGCAGGAACAGGCGTGGCACTGGAAGGCCTGCTTGGGCGAACTCCTGAACATTCCGTATCTTCGGCCAGACAGATGGCTGAGGCGGTTTGTGACCGGAGCCGGACTGAATATCCACTACGGACCAGATCGTCAGATCTTTCGGCCCGATCTGTACGCCGGTCCTAGGGGTCCATTGCTCGCCGGGCGGTGGAGCAGTCAGCGGGATGACCCGGTCTGCCTGAACGATCCACAAACGGCTTCCGTCCCATACCCACTCAAGGTGGTATCGATGGGGGTTGGACGACAGGCGGCGGCAGACCTCACGCAGTCGCACATCCAACGAGGTCAGGTTTGGGCACAACAACGGCCCGTCGGACGAGCGAGATGATCCCGATACGCCGAGCTGCCGCTCGTTGACCTCGGACCCGACCTGCTCCTGGAGGGTCCAGTTCCAGGCGGTCCTGCTGATCCGGTGCTCGTTGCTGAGGTGGCCGCTCATCAGGGCGTCGATCCGTGGCTGGAGCAGTAGAGCCATCGATGCTGGCGACTCCCCTGCTTCGATGGCCGACTGGTAGACGCTGCTCATCGCTGCTCGTACGGCCGCCGGCGAGGTCGGCGATGCCATCGAGGTGTATCTGCCGCGCTCGCTGAGATCCTCGCTGTCCGCGGAGGACCTGACCAGGATCTCCACGTCGCCGAAGAACTCGCTGACAGGTGTGAGTACCTGATTGGTGAACGCTTCATCCACGGTCGCAAATTGTTCCCCAGCGGATGTGGCGTCACCAAGCGACTTCCACGACGGGATGATCAGCATCTGCGGGTACCAGGCAGGAGGAAGTCGAAGCAGCCCAGCTCCTTTGCCGCCCGCCTCAGCCGTGTCCGCCATCCGAGCGCCCGGTAGGTGACCCGAAGGGGTCGACAAGATACGGCTCTGCTCTGGCACCCGCATACCCCTACTCGGTCAGCTAGGTTCGGTTGCTTCTTGCTCGTCGGGACCTGGGCGGCTAGCACGTCGCCCAGCTCGGCCAAGGTGGCCTTCGGCCATATCGGCGAGCTTACTGATCGTCTGATCGGAGAAATAGCCGACGAGAATAGCTACTCCCACTGCGCCGGTGTTCGTCCCTACCAAGTCGGCTCCGAAGATAGGGATGATCCGTGCGGCAGAAAGGACGACGACGGTCAGACCCACCCCGGCGGACAGCAGCGGCGTGAAAATTCGCCACAACCGACGGTCACGATTCCACAGACCTTTGGCGACCGAGTGATACATCCACTTCATTGCGAACAATGACCCACCAAGCATCCCGCCGAGCCAAGCCAGCAGCCAGTGCGAGAGCTTTGCCCACTCGGGCTCCGTCACACCGATCCAGTCTTGCGGCCAACCCGTGCCGGTGAGAGCCATGGCGATCAGAGTGAGGCAATGCACTACGAAGACGTAGCTGGCTTCGAACAGGATGGCCCTGCGTGCCTCGGGTTCCGGGTAGCGCGTTTGCCAGTCGCCTCGTTGGCGTCCGTCTGTCGGTTCCTTTGGTGCGAAACCGGGATCGTCGACGAGGACCCCGTCGCCGCCGGCGCCATCCTGACCACCTTCCAGATCGGAAGTAAGGTCAGGATGGGTGGGCGCCGTCTCTGGCTCGCCGGGCGACTCGGTGGGGTCACCCGGGGCGGTCGGCGGGGTCATCGGTCACACGAATTCAGCGCGAAGTCGCTCAACAGTCTCCGCGTACACGTCTTCTTGTTGATGAAGCTTCCAGTCCCACCGGTCGTGCCCTAGGTCCTTGGCGATCAGACGGCGGAAGAACTGACTGGGAATATCCTCACCAACCGAGACCAGTGCGTGATCGCTTTGGTCACTGAAGTACAGATAGTCGAGTCCGGCCTCGTGAGCAGCGGCCGCGTCCCACGGCCACTCGGCCTCCGTCCAACTGGGTTGGTAGCCGGTAGCGCTATCAATGCCGAGAAGTGCTGCGCGGGTCGGAACGATGTGGAGATGGGCATGGTCAACCCCGCAACCGGCGCTGCGCTTCTCCGTGGCGGGCCCGTGTTCGAACGAAACGGTAGGCCCGAACTGCTGTCGAACTTTGTCCCGTACAGTGCTCGTCGTAGCCATGAACTCGATCCGCTCAGATGCGGACAGTTCAGCCAAGGCAACAACATGTCGTGTCGGCACTACGAGGAGCCATCCCGCGACGAGCGATCCGACCGATGGCAGGATCTTCATGCTCGTTGTGGTGAAAATCGGCTCCTCAGTCAACTCGACTGTGCAGAACCGACACTTCTCTGTGTCGGTTCCTAGGCGACCCCCAGCCGCCACATTCGCTACCTTCATTTTCTCTCCATCTGTCCACTTCCAGGTTGATTTGTCGGACTCGTCCGACCAGTCAGATGCTAGTCGTCCGTGGCAACGATGGCGAGAACATTGGATTATAACACTGGCTGAAATGGACCTGCCGGGCCTATCTAGTCGACCTCAGTCACTCGAAGGTAGCCGTGAGGGTGCGGCCGCCGGTTTGGTGGGTTTTGAAGGTCAGGCGGGTGCCCGTCAGGGTGTGGCGTACTTCGATGGCGGGTTCTGCGGTGATGCTGGTCAGCCAGCGGCCCAGGACGTTGACGGTGATGGTGGGGCGGGTTGTGGTGGGGTCGGCGAGCGCGATGGTGGTGGTTTGGCCTCGGCGTTGGGTTAGGAAGGATGCGGGGCCGTCGATTGTGTAGTTGAGGACTTGGTGGCGGCCGGGGGTGAAGGTATTGGCGGCTGTCAGGTTTAGTGCGGGGTGGTGGATCGCCTGTAGTCGTGGGGTGTTGGAGAGCAGGTGGAGGCGGCCGCGGCGGTAGGTCTGGAGGGTGGCTTCGGTGGCGTTCGGGATCAGGGCGTAGGCGAGTGATGCGCGCGCGTGGGTCTCGTGGGTGAGGGTGAAGACCTGCTTGGCTACTTGGGTATCTGGGTTGGCGGTGCGGATTGCTCGGCGGCTGCGGGTTACCTGGGTCAGGTCTGCGGCTACCGGGGCTGGCTGGAGGAAGTAGTAGCCGACTGAAGCGCCGGTGGTGGTGTTGGCGTAGCGGAGCCAGGTGAGGTCGCCGGCGCCGGTCCACGGGCGACCGTTGCCTAGTACGCCGGTTAGTTGCACGGCGTCTGTGGGCGCGGCGATGCGCGCGTCGACCGTGGTCGTGACCGGGCGGTGCGCCTGGTCGCTGATGCCGGCGGCCAGTACGACGATCTCGTCGTCCAGGAGGAACCAGGACTTGGTCGACTCCGCATTGCGGTAGGTGACGAAGTCGGCCGGGAGTTGCGAGCGATCGGCATAGGTCTGGTCGCTCGACTGGATCCAGCCCGCGGCGCCATAGGGCCCGAGCGTGGCGCCGCCGGAGTACTGGTTCGTGCCGACGGGGAAGTAGACGTATTTGTTCTGCAATTCGGACGATGGGGTGAAGTCCGGCGGGCTGTCGTAGTACGCCGTCCCGTAGAGCTCCGGCACCGATTTGCGTTGTTCCAAAGGCGTTGTGACCCCGGCGAGCCTGTACGGCGACACGGTGGTCAAGTAGTCGACGCCGTACGCCCGTGTCTGGTCCTGGCCGCTCAGATACAGGTAGTACGCGCCGTCGCCCTGGAACCACGGCATCAGGTTCTCGCCACTCATGTACTCGTACTTGCTGATCCGCTCCGAGTTCCGAGCCAGCGCGAACGCATATCCCGGCCGCCGATGCACTGTCCGATCCATCGCGTTGAACGCGACCGAACTCGAAGCCGGGTTGAGATCCGCCGGCTTGATGTTGCCATCCGCAACGATATCGGCGAAGCGCGCGATGCTGACCGGTGAGACGAAGCTGTTCGGGTTCAGCGTCGGCCGCGCGGTGAACTTCACGTAGCTCCGGAGCTTGGCGGCATCCGAAGCGACCGCATAGTCGGCCAGGTCGACGATCGCCTCGACCACCACTGCGACGTCGTCGTACCCGGTCGCCGGCCGCGAGATCGCCCGCCCCTTGACGATCTCCATCATCCAGCCCTCGAAGATCAGCGGCGCGAACCCGTGCTCGACCCACCCCTGTACGACCTTCACCAGGTCGTCGCTCGACGCGTATCCGGTGCCGTCGAGCGTCTTCACCGTCTGGACGACGCGCGTCAATAGCCCTTTGCCATAAGAGCCCGTGTACGCGACCGAGTCATGCTGGATGAAGGATCCGTCCGCGTAGTACCCGTCGGTGACGCCGTGCTCGAGGTGGTACGGATCGATCGTGGCGAAGACAGTGAACTGGTCCTGCAGCGCCTTGCGGATCCGCGCGTCGTCGTCGAGCAGTGCGCCCTGGATGATCCGGTTCGTGGTGATGTCGGCGAGGTTCGCGCCGGTGTGGAAGCGCGAGTCGAGATCGACGTCACCGTCCTTGCCGTTGCGCAGATAGGCATCCATCGACGCGACGTACGTCGAGATCAGGTCGGCCGGCGCATCGAGCAACGCGAGCGTCCTCCCGGCGTACTGCGAGATGCCGATCTCCCAGGTGAACCAGTTGCCGTAGTACCCCTTCGCCTGGTCGCCGTAGTGGTTCGCGTGCAACCAGCGCAGCTCGTCGAGCACCCTCGCCTGTACTGCGAGGTTGCCCTGCAACTCGGAAGCCGGGCCGGGGCGCCGCGTGGCCAGCGCGATCTCGTAGAGGTGCTGGTACGACGCGCTGAGGTTGGGGTCGCTCGTACCGAGGGGGAGCCCGGCAAAGAGTTCGCCGGGTTGGGCACGATCGAGGGCGGCCAGCCAGGTGCGCGCGGTCTGGTCGATGGCGGCGAGTTTGGCCTTGACCTCGGCGCGCGCGTTCGATTCCGGCGTACCGGCGAAGATGGCGATCGTGTTGGCCAGCAGGCGGGCGGATTCTGCAGCGGGTGCCGCAGTGGCTGGTGCGGGGTTGACCGCGGTCAGCAGCGCGGCGGCGGGGACAAAAGACAGCAGGCGGCGACGGGTGATATCCACTGGTACTCCCGGGCGAAGGGGAAAAACCTCACGCCATAAGTCAATCAGTCGAAAGTTAGTTACCGCAATCGCTTGTCCCGCTATGCTTTAGATGAATCTTCAACTTCTAGAGAGGTGGTCCAGGGTGTCGTCAGTACTGATCGTCGGAGGAAGCGGTGGGCTAGGCCGGGAGATCGCCCGGTACTACGCGGGCAGGGGCGACTCCGTCGTCGTCACCAGCCGGTCGGCCGAGCGCGCGGAGCTCGCGGCCGGCGAGATCGGCGGGGACACCCGCGGGCTGGCCGTCAACCTGGCCGAGCCGGAGACGATCGAGAAGGCGCTCACGGAGGTCGGCGAACTCGACCACCTGGTGATCACCGCGATCGAGCAGTACGGCAACACGGTCAAGGACTTCAGCATCGCCGACGCCGTACGGGCCTCGACGGTCAAGCTGGTCGGCTACACGGAGGTCGCCCGGGTGCTGCACGAGCGCCTGCTGCCGGGCGCCTCGATCGTGCTGTTCGGCGGTCTGGGCAAGCTCCGCCCGTACCCGGGCTCGACGATGATCACCGCCACCAACGGCGCCGTCTCCGGTGTGATGCGCACCCTCGCCGTCGAGCTCGCCCCGATCCGCGTGAACGCGCTGCACCCCGGCGTAGTCGGCGACAGCCCGGCCTGGGCCGACCGCGACCAGTCGCTGGTCGCCGCCCGCACCCCGACCGGCCGAGCCGCCACCACAGCCGAGGTAGTAGACGCCACCGACTTCCTCCTCCGCAACGGCGCCGCCAACGCCATCGACCTCCACCTCGACGGCGGCATCCGCGTCGCCTGACGGCGTTTCTTCAGCTTGAGCTGCCCGCCTGACCGTGGCTGCCTTATCTTGAGGCTCGGTCCGGTGCAGGCGAGGAGGCGGCGATGCGACGTGGTTACGCGGTGGCCGTCGACGGCCCGATCACCATCGACGCCGGCCTGTTCGCGCAGGCCGGCTGGGTGAAGGTGCAGGTGCGGGATGACTGCACCCGGGCGATGGTCGGCGTCTCGACCACCGACGACGAAGGCCCTTCGGCCGCCGCGGTACAAGCCGCCATCGTCGAGCCCGGCCCAGCAGGCGAACTACTCATCACAGTCCACGGACGCAACGGCGCGACCCCGGTGGAGATCACCGTGGTCGCGCCACCCGGCAGCATCCTCAAAGCCCGCACCGACAGCGCCAGCATCGGCGCCATCGGCCTGGCCGAGGTCGAGCTCATCAGCAAGTCGGGTGACGTGTTCGTCCCGGAGGCCGGCCGGGTCTTCGCCGAGACAACCTCCGGCAAGGTGACGGTCCGGCAAGCGGCAGACATCACTGTCACCAGCCAGTCCGGCGCCATCTCGGTCGGGACCGGTCAGCGCGTCGCTGTCCGCACCGAGAGCGGCGGCATCTTCGTAGGTGCCAGCAGTGGTGAGGTGACCGCCAAATCGATCAGCGGCCACCTCACCATCCGGGACTTCCAGGGCGGCTCGATCCGGGCCGACACCACCAGCGGTGCCATCGCCATCCACGCCACCGCCAACGGCACCGTCCGGGCCGGCACTGTCTCAGGCGCCATCACCATCACCGCCGCCCCCGGCGTCAGCCTCGACCTCAAGACCTCAACCGCCACCGGCCAGGTGACAGCGCCCTAGTCCTTCTTCCACCAACCCGCTGTCGGGGTGGCGCGGAGGGTGTTGGTGGCGCAGTGGATTTCGCCTTCGGAGACGTGGACTGAGGTGAGGTCGTTGGCGTAGGTGACCTGGTAGCCGATCGAGGCGAAGGCCTTGTTGATGGCGGTGGCGAAGATGTCTTTGCCGTTCAGGGTCGGGCCGTAGGGCTTGGGGGCTACGTAGCGGCCGGCGTTGAGGACCAGGCCGTTGACGGTGCCGGGGATCTCGGCGACGGCGTCGCGCATCGCGTGCAGCTGGGCGACCAGCTTGTCCTTCTCGGGGCCGGCGGGCGTCGACCTGACCTGGGTCTCGAGCATGCCGTAGTCCAGTCCGCGGGCGGTGTAGAGCGCGGGGATCCGGACGATGTCTGCGTCGGTCAGGCCGGTCTTCTGCTTCAGCACCTCGAGGTTGGCCTGGATCTTCTCGGCCGCCCGCGTGTTGGTGCCGACGAACTGCTCGTCGGCCAGGAATTCGTTCGTCGTCCGCTGGTCGATGCGCTCGTCGTACGGCCACTCGAGTTTCGGCAGCCCGCCGTGCATGATCGCGCCACCCTGCCCAGCCGTCTGCACGCTCTTGAGCAGGTTCAGCCCGGCGGTCGGGTCGGCCACCACGGCCTTCCAGCCTCGCGGGCTTCCCGGCACCGGTACGAACTGCACGAACTCGTCGACGTGCCCGATCGACAGCCACGAGGTGTCGACGGCCACTGGGTCCTGCTTGCCCTGCGACCGCAGCAGCGTGACCATCTCTGCCGCCGGCCCGGTCTTGTGGTCGAGCCCGTCGCCCCCGATCACGATCTGACCGTTCGGGTGACCAGGAGTCGCCGGAATCGTCTCGAGGTTGCCCATCGAGTCATAACTCTCGTTCTCGAAGGGCTCCAGCACCGGTACGTGCTCGGTGTGCACCGCCGCGACGTCATGACCGGCCAGCTCGGTGAAGATCACCCGCGAGCCGACTCGGCGGCTGTCGTTCACCGACCCGAGCAGCACCTTCATGCTTTGCGGCTGCCCGCCCGGACCAGGGATCGACATGTACGCCGGCTCGAAGATGTCCTGGGTCCAGGTGTCGTTGCTCTGGTCGAGGATCTTCAGCGGGGCGCCCGAAGCCTTCGCCTGCTCGCGGACGATGCCTTGCCAGGCTTTCGTCTCGGGGTCGTCGCTGAGCGAGGAGAAGACCTGCTCGAGCCGCTGGGTGTTGAGCTGCGTCAGCACCGGCGCTTCCTTCAGCACCACGTGATCGGTCGCGGTCGCGCCACCCGCGGTCACGCTCAACGCGACGTCCGCCGTACCGTCCCAGACGGCTGAGTCGCGGATGATGTCGCGCCCCTCGATCCCCAGCTCGACCCCGTGCCGCAGCTCGGCAGCCGTCAGCCGCGTCGACGCATCGACAAGCTGCCAGCCCGACTCCCGCTTCAGGAACAGGTGCACATACCCAGCCGCCTTCCCCTGTACTGCGAGCTGCCCGGTGGCATCCTTCGGCGCCAGTGCCCAGGGCAGCGTGCGGATCCGGGCCAGGTCCTTCTCGTCCTGGACGCCGTTGACCACCGAGTCCGACGCGTCGTTGCAGGCAGCCAGCTCGCGGTCAGCGAGGTTCTGCTCCACCTGATGGGCCTTGACGAGCAGCTCGTACTCCTTCTGCGCCTCGTCCTTGTCCGGGCGCTTCGCCAGTTCGTCCTTCTTCTTGTAGAACTCCTGGTCGTTGGCCTCCTCGCGGGCGACCGCGGCGGCAGCGATCTTCTTGGCCGGCGCCTGGCATCGGCCGGCGTCGTCGTCGAGGTTGGCCAGGAACACGGCCGGATGACCGGCGAGCAGTCGCGCGTACGGCGTACCGGCGGCTGCGGCGGGCGCGACGGCCCCGCCGAGCACGCCGGCGGCCACGGCTCCCACCAGAAGCAGATTGCGGGTAACAGGCTTTCTCATCCGAACGGATCCTCCACAGCCGGGAACAGGTCGGTTCCCACCCTCCCCGGCCGATGTCGGCAACCTGTCAGGATCGTGTCCTTCTCCGGTCTCCGGGCCCGAAACACCGCCCGAAAAGTAGTGAGACGCAACACGCGGGGGGTGATGAGACCGACACCGACATGACTGCCCGGTAACCAACCAATAACATCGCTGGTATGCAGATCCTCGCCATCGTCGTCTCGCTCGCGATCGCCGCTGTCGGCGTCGCGTTGTTCGGCAAGACGATCGGGCACATCATCAGCGTGATCAAGCTCGGTCAGCCGGTCGCCCGGACCGACCAGCCGGGGCAGCGCACGGTGACGCTGGCGAAGGAGTCACTGCTGCACACCCGGATGCTGCAGTGGAGCCACATCGGCATCCTGCACTGGTTCGTCGCGTTCGGCTTCCTCGGGCTGTTCCTCAGCCTGGTGACCGCGTTCGGGCAGCTGTTCGACCCGCACTGGGTGCTGCCGGTCATCGGCCACTGGTTCGTCTTCGAGTGGGTCAGCGAGTTCCTCAGCTGGACCGGCCTGGTCGCGATCATCGGCCTGATGGCGATCCGGCTGCGCAACCTGCCGCGCGGCGAGAAGGGCCGCTACAGCCGGTTCTTCGGGTCGCGCGCCTGGCAGGCGTACTACGTCGAGTACACGATTCTCGGCGTGCTGGTCTGCATCCTGGCGCTGCGCGGGCTGGAGTACCAGCTGACCAGTGCCTCGAAATTCCACTTCCCGAGCACGTTCTTCATCGGGTCCGGCGTGTTCGGCGGACTGTCCGAGCACGGCCTGGAGAACGCGATCTACCTGGTCGCGATGGTCAAGATCCTGATCTCGTTCGCCTGGATGATCACCATCTCGCTGAACGCCACGATGGGCGTCGCCTGGCATCGGTTCACCGCCTGGCCGAACATCTGGTTCAAGCGCGAGGCCGACGGTGGTACGGCGCTCGGCGCGCTGCAGCCGATCATGGTCAAGGGCGAGCCGATCGACTTCGAGAACATCGAGGAGCTCGACGAGGACGCCGCGCTGGGCGTCGGCAAGATCGAGGACTTCACCTGGAAGGGCCTGCTCGACTTCACCACCTGTACCGAGTGCGGCCGCTGCCAGTCGCAGTGCCCGGCCTGGAACACCGAGAAGCCGTTGTCGCCCAAGCTGGTGATGATGAACCTGCGCGAGCACGCCTTCGCCAAAGCGCCGTACCTGCTGGCTTCCTCCGACGAGGAGCGCAAGTCGCTGCCGGAGCTGGTGCTGGCCGAGCAGGAGCGGCCGCTCGTCGGTCCCGCCGACGTCGCGGTGATCGACGAAGAAGCCTTGTGGGCCTGTACTTCGTGTGGCGCCTGCGTGCAGCAGTGCCCGGTCGACATCGAGCACGTGGACGCGATCATGGACATGCGCCGCTACCAGGTGCTGATCGAGTCGTCGTTCCCGTCCGAGCTCAACGGGCTGTTCAAGGGCCTGGAGAACAAGGGCAACCCGTGGAACATGAGCCCGTCCGGCCGGATGGACTGGGCCAAGGGCCTGCCGTTCGAGGTCAAGACGGTCGGCACCGACGTCGAGACGCTGGCCGAGGTCGAGTACCTGTTCTGGGTCGGTTGCGCGGGGGCGTACGAGGATCGCGCGAAGAAGACCACGCAGGCCGTCGCCGAGTTGCTGAACATCGCCGGGGTCTCGTTCGCGGTACTGGGTGACGGTGAGACCTGTACCGGTGACCCGGCGCGACGGGCGGGCAACGAGTTCGTCTTCCAGCAGCTGGCGATGCAGAACGCCGAGGTGTTCAAGGAGACCGGCGCGAAGAAGGTCGTCTCCACCTGCGCGCACTGCTTCAACACGCTGAAGAACGAGTACTCCCAGCTGGGCGTCGAGCTGGACGTCATCCACCACACGCAGCTGCTGAACCGGCTGGTCCGCGAGGGCAGGCTGACCCCGGTCGCCCCGGCCGACAGCTCGCTCAACGGGCAGAAGATCACCTACCACGACCCGTGCTACCTGGGCCGGCACAACCAGGTGTACGACGCCCCGCGCGAGCTGCTCGAGATCATCCCGGGCGCCGAGTTCGCCGAGATGCCGCGCAACCGGACGAAGTCGTTCTGCTGCGGTGCGGGTGGCGCGCAGATGTGGATGGAGGAGAAGACCGGCAGCCGGATCAACCTGAACCGGACCACCGAGGCGGTCGAGACCGGCGCCGACAAGATCGCCACCGGCTGCCCGTTCTGCCGGGTGATGCTGTCCGACGGCCTGACCGCCAAGCAGGCCGACGGCTCGGCCCGTGAGTCGATCGAGATCCAGGACGTCGCCCAGCTCCTGCTCGCCTCGGTCAAACGCGGCTGACGTTCACTGCAACTTCTTGCAACTTACCTTCCCAGTCAGCGGTTCTAGCCCATAGGATCCGCTGGTTGTTCCAATGGGGAGGGAAATAGCGTGAAGTTTCGTACTCGGGCGATGGCTGCGGCCATCGCCCTGCCGATGATTCTCGGTGTCGCGGCGTGTGGGGAGACGGACAAGGCCGGTGGCGGCGCCACCCAGTCCGCGCCGACTCAGACCACCAGCGCACCGGTGACCAGCAGCACACCGGAGGTCAGCACTCCGCTGCCGCCGACGGCCGAGGCGCCGCTCCGGCTGACCAATGCCAGCTTCATGCCGGCGCTGAAGGCGGGCACCGGCAAGGCGAAGTCCTTCAAGGCGACGGCCGTGATGACGGTCGGCAGCCAGAAGATCACCATGACGACGTCGCAGATCACCAGTCCGCTGGCGATGAAGCTGGACATGGTCGACCCGGCGGCCGGCACGATGCAGATGATTCTGGTCAAGTCCAACCTGTACCTGTCGATCCCGAAGCAGACCGGCGCCGGCAAGTACATCAAGCTGGATCTGAAGAACAGCAAGGACCCGCAGATCAAGTCCTTCGGCTCGCTCCTCGACAGCGCCGACCCGATGAAGTCCTACCAGGGCTGGGAGAAGGGCCTGCGCAGCGTCAAGTTCGTCAAGTCCGAGACGATCGGCGGCCAGAAGCTGGACCGGTACGACGTGACCGTCGACACCGCCGCGAGCCTGAAGGCCGCAGGCCAGCCGGTACCGAAGGGCGTGCCGAAGACGCTGGTCTACTCGGTCTGGATGGGCAGCGACAAGCTGATCTACCGGTTGACGTTCTCGATGGCCGGCGTCGAGATGCTGATGACGATGTCCGACTACAACAAGCCGATCTCGATCACGGCCCCGCCGGCGAACAAGATCATCGCAAAGCGCTGAGATGACGCTCCGTACGAGGGCGGTGGCGCTGGCCACCACCCTGCCTTTCCTGCTCGGGGTCGCGGGTTGTGCCGACGACGCGGCGGTCAAGCCTGAGGCTGGTACGAAGAAGCCGGTCGCGGCCGCGCCGGCGAAGGTCGCCAAGCCGCCTGCCCGGCTTACTACGAGCACGTTCGCGCCCGTGACGATCGCCGCCAACGCCAAGGTGAAGTCCTGGACCGGGGTGATGCGGATGAGCCTCAACGGTCAGCTGGTCACCGCGACGATCACGCAGACCTACAAGCCGGCCGCGATGCGGATGGACCTGAGCGGTCCGCAGTTCGGTGGCGCGGCCCACGCGATCCTGATCAACGGCGTCCTGTACCTTCACCTGCCGGTCCCTGCAGCGCGCGGGAAGTACCTGAAGGTCGACCCGAAGACCACCAAGGACCCGGCGGCTGCTGCCTTCGCGCAGTTGCTCGACAGTGCCGACCCGGCCAAGTCGGACAAGGCGATGCGCAAGGCCCTGGTCAAGGTGAAGTTCGTGGCCAGTGACACGATCGGCTTCCGCAAGGTGGACCGGTACGACCTCACGATGAACAACAAGGCCATGCTCCGGGCCCTCGGGATCAAGGCTCCGGCCGGGATGCCGAAGACGTCGGTCCAGTCGCTCTGGATCGGCGCCGACCGCCTCACCTACAAGTCGCTGTCCGGCGGCACCCAGGTCACCGTGACCGGTTACAACACGGTCGCACCGATCACGGCTCCGTCGGCAAGGATGATCATCAAGACGAGCTAGGGCGTGTCGCTCCACTAACGCAGATAGGACGCGCCGTTGAAGTCGAGGATGGCGCCGCTGGACCAGCCGGCTTCGGCCGACGCCAGCCAGTGGACGGCCGCTGCCACCTCTGGGGCGGTCGCCACCCGGTTGAACGGGCTCTGGGCGCGGACCGCGTCGCCGCCGGGGCTGTTCAGCCACTGGGTCGCCATGTCGGTGGCGATGAAGCCGGGCGCGATTGACGTCACGGTGATGTCATGTGGCGCCAACGCCACCGCCATCGACTGCCCGAAGGCGTGCAACCCCGCCTTGCTCGCCCCGTACGCCGGTACGTCCGGCTCGCCGCGATAGGCGCCCCGCGACCCGACGTTGACGATCGCGCCTCGCCTGACGCCATCGGCGGGCTCGACCTCGAGCATCTGCCGGGCCACGCACCAGGTCAGGTGTGCCGCCCCTTCCAGGTTGACGGCGAGCGTCCGTCGCCAGGCGGTCACCCAGTCGTCGTACGAGGTCTCCAGCAGTGGATGGCCGATCCGCCGCGACCCCGAGACCGGCTCGTCGACGAACAGCGCGGCGTTGTTCACCAGGACGTCGATCCGCCCGAGCGCCTTCGCCGATTCCTCAACCAGTAAAGGGATTTCGGCTGAGTCGCCGAGGTCGCCGGACAGTACCGAGTGTCCGTCGCCGGGGAGCTCGGCCAGTACTGCGTTCGCTTTGTCGACGGCACCTCGGCAATGCAGGACCACCCGGTCGCCGGCCGCTGCGAAGACCTTCGCGACCTCGGCTCCGACACCACGCGACGCTCCTGTGATGAGTACTCCTCTGGACACTTCGTACCCCTTTCCTCGACTGCCCCCATTCTGCCCTGACGCCGTGGTGACATCAGAAGGGGTTGACAGTGACGTCACTCTGACGTCAGTATTGCGTCATGGAACTTGATCACTATCTCGAATCGGTCCGCCGTAGCGTGGAGAACGCCACCGCGCTGGCCGACGACCAAACTCGCTCGGTGGCTCAGCGCCTCGGAGCAACGCTGGATGACGCGGGCCGGCTGGCCCTCATCTCAGCCCTGTCCGACGCCGCCGGTGAGATCAGCCGCGAGCTGTCGCCCGGATCGGTCGAGCTCCGGATGGCCGGTGGCCGTCCCGAGTTCGTCGTGACGCCGGCGCCGAGCCAGCTGACCGGCAACGATGACGACGACCTGGACGACGACGTCGAGCCGGCCGCCGAGGAGCTCGCCCTGGACGCCGACGAGCCGACCGCGCGGATCACGCTGCGGCTGCCGATGTCGGTGAAGAACAAGGTGGACGAGGCCGCGGCCGCCGAGGGCATCTCCTCGAACGCGTGGCTGATGCGCACCGTGATGACGTCGCTGGCCGGTCGCGGTGGCTACGGCCGACCGCCCGGCCCGCCGCGGCCGCCGCGGCCCGGCATCTTCGCGCCGAACGGCCCGCTCGGCCCCGACGGACCGCTCGGCCCCGAGGGCATCTTCGGAAAGGACGGCGTGTTCGGCCCCGAGGGAGTCTTCGGACCGGACGGCATGTTCGGCGACGGACGCCGGGGCGAGCGCGGTGAGCGTCGCGACGAGCGGGCTGAGCGTCGTGGTGAGCGCGAACGGGGCCGCGACCGCGGTCCCGACCATGGACAGCGCCGGGGTGGACGTGGCCCGGGCCAGCGGATGCAGGGGTGGGCACAGTGAGCTACAGCAGCCAGTTGATCGGCGAGCCCGGCGAGATCGACCGGGTCCGGATCGAGATCGGGTCGGGCCTGGTGGAGATCCTGCCCGCCGACGGCGACAAGACTCAGGCCACGATCGACGTCGACCACGGCGACGAGGGTGACGTGGTGTTCGAGCTGGTCAACGGCGAACTGATCGTCGACGGCCCGAAGAACGTCCGCCGCGGCCCGGAGATCCGGGTCCGGATCAGCACCCCGGCCGTCCTGAACGCCCGGATCAAGACCGGCTCCGGTGATATCACCGCGCGGATGCCGCTGGGCGAGGCCCGGCTGTCCACCGGTTCGGGTGAGATCCGCGTCCAGCGGGTCGAGGGCGACCTCGCGGCCATCACCGGCAGCGGCGATGTCCGGGTCGGGCACGCGGCGCAGGGAGTCCGGGCCAAGACCGGCTCCGGTGCCATCGACATCGGCGAGACGGTCGGAACGGCCGGTCTGTCGACGGGCTCCGGCGACGTCCGGGTCGGCGACGCGGCCGGGCCGACGACGGTCAAGGTCGGCTCGGGTGACATCACCATCGAGCGGATTCGGGATCACTCGGTCGCGACCTCCGGCTCCGGCGACGTCCGGGTCGAGTCCGCCGAAGGCCCCAGCGTCCGGGCCGAGACGGCTCGCGGCGACGTCCAGATCGGCGTACCGGACGGTGTGCCGACCTTCCTCGACCTCAAGACGGTCACCGGGCAGATCCGGTGCGAGCTCGAGCCCGGCGAGAAGCCGGCCGAGGGCGAGCACTCGCTGATGCTGCGGGCCCGCACCGTCTCCGGCGACATCACCGTCGTCCGGGTCTGAACCACCAGTACTTCGTACCGCCACCGCACTACTCGTCAACGGGGATCAGTGAGGGGAGAAAGCTCATGATCAGCGAACACCACGAGGTTGCCCGCTACCGGGTGGCCGAGCAGATCCGGGTGGCCGAGATGCGCGCCCGGCGCAACGAACAGCGCGACGCGTTGCGGGCCGACGGCAGCAACGGCGGCCCGAGGCACGAGCTGGCCGGTGTCCTGCGCCGGCTGGCCGACCGGCTCGAGCCGCAGCCGCGCCACCGCCGTACCGGCCTCTCGGTAGTGCGGTGAGATCGATGTCTTATCAGGCACTTTGCAGCTTGTTGCAACGGATCGGTCTGGTCACCACCCCGAACCGCTGACGCTGCTAAGTTGCTGGCGTTCAGCTGTGCTCGAGACTTGGGGAGAAACCGATGTTGCGTCCGTTGGTCGCCGTGACCGCCGCCGCTGTGCTGCTGGCCGGCTGCAGCGGGGGAGACGACAAGAAGTCCGACTCCCCGTCGGAAGGCGACAGCAAGAACTCGGCCTCGACGCCGACCCCGACCACCCCGGAGCTGCCCAGCTTCGACCCGCCGAAGGCCTTCAACGCGGTCGCCGCACTGCCCTACGCGCGGTCCGAGGGGTCGATCGGGCTCGACTACGCCGTGGCCGGCATGGTCGGCAAGGCGGCGCTCTACAGCAACGACACCGGGATGTTCGGTCGCTTGATCGACGGCTCGAGCACCTGGCAGGTGCCCGCCACGGACGTCAAGTCGACCAAGGTCGTCGACGTCCTGAAGCCGGTGGGTGTCCAGCTGGACGGCAAGGAAGTCATCGCCACCGGGTACATCCAGAGCGTCGAGGCGGGCGGCACGCAGAAGGCCCACGCTCAGGTCGCCTTCCAGTGGATCGATCCGGTCGAGGGCAAGCTGGTGTCCAGCGTCACCGTCGACCTCACCCCGGTGATCGGCCCCGGCAGTACCGTCAAGCGGCAGATGTCCTACGCCTACGACACCTCCACCGGACAGTACGTGGTCAGCATCGGCGTCTCGGGGGCGTCCATGTCCCAGCCCGCGAAGTACGACACCGTGGCCGTCTATGCGGATCCGGCGACCAAGAAGGGCGTCGTGATCCCGGCGGTCGAGGCCGCGGGCGTGCTCAACGGCACCGTCGTCGGCGCGACGGCGGATAAGGCCAAGGGGATGAAGGGCCTGTCGATGGTGATCGCCGACGGCAGCACCGGGGCGATCAAGAAGAGCATCCCGACGCCGACGATGACCAACCTCTCGGTGGAGGGGACCGGCGGCAAGCGCGCCTTCATCTCCGGCAGTGGTTACGTTCAGGACACCAAGTACGACCACCACTACCTGAACTCGATGTACGCCGTCGACATCGCCTCCGCGGAGGTGGTCGAGACGAAGATGCCGAACACCCCGGAGGGGATCGGGTTCGACTGCAAGTCCGACCACGTCACCGCCCTGGTCTGCAGCTTCAGCAGCATCAAGGGCGCCGACGGCAACGACATCGACGAGCTCGGCGCGTTCGACGACGCGACCGGCAAGAGGACCTGGAGCTACTCGGAGAAGACCGCCAGCCGGGTCGTCCCCGAAATCACTGCCTTCTACAACGGCTATCTGTACGGCAACGCGCAGTCGCAGCCCGCCGTGCTGGACGCGAAGACCGGACAGGACGTGCCGGTGCCCGCCGCGACACCAGGCGCTACGCCGACCGACGGCGGCTCGCCGACCCCCGGTGGTACGACGCCCACCAACGACTCCGGGCCGACCAGCGGTGCCCCGACCGACGGCCCCGGCAGCACGACGACCGGCGCCGGCGATCCGGGGACCTGGGGCGACACCTCGCTGATCTACGGCGACCCGAGGGCGCCGGAGGCAGTCTCGAAGTACGGCAGCACCTACCTGCTGTCTGGCGGCGGCAAGGCCCCCGTCCTCACCGAGAAGATCCTCGTGGTCCAGAAAGCGACCAGCTGACTCGCGACAGTTGACCCCGTAACGGGACGGGCGTTGTCGCCCAGGCGGGGCGGATGCCCCGCCTGAGGGCCCTGGGAGGTCAGATGCCGCCGCGGAGGAAGTTCTGGTACGAGCGGGACGGGGTCGGGCCGCGCTGGCCCTGGTACCGGGAGCCGTACTTCGCGGAGCCGTACGGGTGCTCGGCGGGGGAGGAGAGCCGGAAGAAACACAGCTGGCCGATCTTCATACCCGGCCAGAGCTTGATCGGCAGGGTCGCCACGTTCGACAGCTCCAGCGTCACGTGGCCGGAGAAGCCGGGATCGATGAACCCGGCGGTCGCGTGGGTGAGCAGGCCGAGCCGGCCCAGCGAGGACTTGCCCTCCACCCGCGCCGCGATGTCGTCCGGCAGTGTCACCCGCTCGAAAGTGGAGCCCAGGACGAACTCGCCGGGATGCAGGATGAACGGCTCATCCGGCTCGGGCTCGACCTCACGAGTCAGGTCGGGCTGTTCCTCGGCCGGATCGATGTGCGGGTAGCGATGGTTCTCGAACACCCGGAAGAATCGGTCCAGCCGTACGTCGACGCTGGACGGCTGCACCATCGCAGCATCGAACGGGTCAAGCCGGACCCGGTTCGCGTCGATTTCGGCCAAGATGTCACGGTCGGAGAGCAGCACGAACGCAACTTACCGCAGCGTGCTGCAACTCCACCTCTCTTGGTGCCTCGGGGCGCCGACGACTGCTCGGTGCCCGTCTCGCCGGACCTGGCCGCGTACTTGTTCCGGAGCCCTCAGCTCCCCGGACCGTCGACGCGGCTACGGGCCTTCGGCAACGGCTCAGTTGGCGAGCTTGTTGAACTTCGAGACCTGGCCGGCGAACGTCTTCACCTGGGCCGGCGACCAGTCCTTCAGCAGGTCCTCGATCACCTTGTGGCGCTTCTTGCGGGCCGCGGCGAGCTTGCGCTTGCCGTTCGCCGTCAGCGTCAGCAGCGTCGCGCGTGCGTCCGACTTGTCGGCGGCCCGCTTCAGCAGGCCTTCTTCCTCGAGTCGCGCGCAGGCCCGGCTGACCGGACCCTTGTCCACCTCGAGTGCCGCGACCAGGTCGGCCATCCGCACCGGTGCGAGCTCCTCGACGTGGTTCAGCAACGCGTACTGCGCCGGCTCCAGATCCGGATGCGCCTCGTCCGACAGCGTCCGCTGCAGACTGCGCAGCCGGCGAGCGAGCGTGACGAGCTCCTTCTCCAGGTTCTCCAGCGCGTCGTTAGTGTCAGTTGCCACCGTTCACCCCTTCTTTTTCAGTTGCCCCGCAACCAGCTTGTCCGGCCCCAGTCAGGACCGCATCCTCACGTTGCGTCGAATGTTGCCCCCGGCAACGCGTTCTAATCTGCCAGAAGATGACCGGCCTGCCCAGTCCTGGGCGCGCCCTTTGTGGAAAACTGCCCGATAACCCCCTGTGCAAACCGCCCAGCCGACCAGGTATGATCCTCTGAGTCCGCCGGTGATCGGCGGCCCCGCGGGTGTAGTTCAATGGCAGAACATCAGCTTCCCAAGCTGACAGTGCGAGTTCGATTCTCGTCACCCGCTCCATTGTCTGAACATGGCAAAAGCCCAGGTCAGGGGGATGTTCCCGGACCTGGGCTTTCTGTTTGCCACCTCGTCACCGCGGGTAGCGTGCCATTAACTCGCCATTAGCTCACTCTCGCCGGTACGCCCGCCGCCTCATCGTCGCCGTCCGGATCATCAGCACCGTCGACGTGCTCTGCGCTGCGCCTGCCATCGATGCCAGGTGAAGCCTCCAACTCGCCCGGCCGACCATTCAAACTCTGCATAGCCCTGGCCTTGGTTGCCTTCCCGTCCTTCTTCTTGGCCTTCCGCTCCTTCTTGTTGGCCCCATCCGTGCCATCAGATCATTGGTCGTCGCCCTACTCCCGGCCGCCAGCATGTTGCCCGTGTGCCGGAGATCGTGGAAGTGCAGATTCGGTACGCCGATGCTCACCACCGCCCGCCAGGTCGTGAGCTTGTTGAAGCTAGAGCGACGGATCGGCAGCCCAGACACCAGCGAGAACAGCAATGCATCCGGCGCCGATGCACAGTGCTCATCAAGGTGAGCACGAAGCAGAGTGACCAGAGCAATCGGGATGGCGACAGTGCGAACGCCGGCGCGAGACTTCGGCGTGCCGAGGTGAGACCTTCTCCCCGTACTTCGAGGTACTGCTGTCGGACGCGAACGCTCGCCCTGTCGACGTCGATGTCCTGCCGCTGAAGTGTGGTGATCTCCGAAAGGGTCGTTCGTCTGCTGGCCCGACGGCCGTCTGAGGCGTAGCCGAGGAGGGACTGGCGATGAGCGGTGGATTCGCGTAGACCCGATACGGTCTGGAGCGTCACTCCGACCCTCGGGAGGACTTTGTGACGCGGCTCCCAATTCTCGAAAGCACTGTCAAGCAGCTCTACGGCACGGCCACCACGTGCGCGCATCCTGAGTGCGATGAAAAGCTGCTCAGGTGGGTTGATGCTCTCCGCACGCCCGTGTTGAACTCGCGCATCGCACACATCTGCGCTGCCTCGGCGCTGGGTCCTCGCTACGACCAAGCCATGACGGACGAGGATCGTAGAGCGTTCGGCAACCTAATCCTCCTCTGCCTGCCGCACGCTGAAGAGGTCGATCTGAAGGCACTCGCTGCCGTCTACCCGGTGGAGACCCTTCGCCGTTGGAAGGCCGTCCAGCTCCAAGCCCCCCCAGCCAAATCTCCTGAGCTGCCTGAAGGCCTGCTCGAACGCGCCGTGCTCCTATCCATGGGAGACGTCCTGATGGACTTTCGCGACGCAACGATCGATCTCGGTGGTAAGGCTGCCTTAGCGCCCGGCGCGGGTGGCTCGGGTGGTGGAGCTATCGGACCGGGCGCGAGGGGAGGCGACGGAGGGCCCGGCGGCGGCCATCACACATTCGCGGTGACGGGCCTACAAGTGCTTGGCGAGGTTCCGATTGAGATTGGTCAGGGAGGTCGGTTTGGGGTTGACGGCTTGCCCGGCGAAGCCGGAGGACACACACGCTTTGGTGCTGTCATCACACCCGGCGGCGGTCGCGATACGCATTCGCCGTTCCCCGAGGCCCTCGCCGAGATCGTGACGACCTCGGTCTCTTCAGCTCTGTTCGCCAACTATGCCGAGATGAACAACGGTCTCAGTTACCTCATTGGTGCAGGCTGGTCCTCGTACGAGGTTGTCGAACTCCCGGGCCCCTTCCGCGCCGCTCTGTGGGTCTGGGTCGATGTGTCTTGGACCGACATCGAACCTGGAACAGAGATTCCCATCGAGCTGATCGTCGAGTTGATCACCCCCAGCAAGACAGCGACGTTCAGCAAGAAGGCCGCCACGATCGTCGCTCCGCCCGAACGTGACGGGTTCGATCGGGCGACGTTCGGGTTCTCTGTGGTTGGCACCCTTCATGACGCAGGCCTGCACGTACTCGATCTCTCGTGCAACACCGGGGCTCGCCTTGGCCAGTACCTCAAGGTCGTCACCAAACCTTCGCCTGAAGGACCAACTACATGACGCTGCCGAGTTGACCTCTTAAGACCTCCGATGGGTTCTAGGTGTCAAGTTGCAGGCTGTCGATCCCGAGCTGGCGAGAGTTAGTGAACCAATGAGGGGTCTGTGGAGCGGCGCATGAGCAGCGAGCTGCCGACCTGGTCGGTGAATCCCCAGCGGCTGTAGAAGGGAACGAGTTCGGGCTGGCAGACCAGTTCGATGCTCCGCACCTGTGACAGTTGGGGATTCTGGACGATGGCATCCAGCAACACGGCGCCGTAGCCTGATCCCCGTAGCGCTGGCGCAACGACGACGTCTAGCACCAGCGCGACGTGGGCGTAGTCCGTCAGAACTCGAGCGAAGCCGACGATCTCGCCGTGCGAAGAATCGACCAGGACCACAACGATGTCCGATTCTCGCAGAATCAATCTGGTCTCTTCGATTGTCCGATTGGCCATCCACCACGTGGAGCCAAACAGCTCCATCAGTCCGGCTAGGTGCTGTTCATCGACCTCGTGGCGGATGCGGACTTTCTCGTTACTGTTCATGCTTTAGTTTCGCGACGCGCCGGGGTCACGGGTTGTTGCTCAGGCCGCGGCTGTTTTGGGCATGGAGCCGACTCCGAAGGCACGTTCGGGTCGGAGGGCAGGGCTGCTGCCGTTGTGTCACCAGTTCCATGAAGCCACGAGGGCTAGCCCGGGATTGCCCGTCCGGGAGGTTGCATGTTGTTGCAATGCGCTCCGGGCGTGGCGCGGCGGCTCCCGGGCTAGCGTTGTTTTGCTGTGTTCTAGCAGGAACACGAAATGTCTGACCATGAGAGCGAGTATGAAATGTTTCGTCGGGTTGGATTCGCCGCCGCTGTTCTTTTCCTGGCGGTTACTGGTTCGGTCGTCACGGCTGGAACCAGTCAGGCTGCGAGGTTGATCGGTGGGCACTACGGAAGTGCTAACAGTTGCTACAACGTGATCAACAACAGCGCTGACCTCAAAGCGCACAAATCATTCTGTTCGAACACTGATGGCGCTTGGCAGATTTGGCAGTGGTTGGTCGGCGAGCAGGCCAAATTCTATGGCGGTCAGTACGGGAGACTGGATGGCTGCTACAACGGAATCTACGTGACTACAGAACTGAAAGAAGGACAGGCGTTCTGCAATGTCGGCTCCGACGGGGTTTACCACATCTACCAGTGGGGCGTTGTCGGCTAATTCTTGATCCGGTCTGCTGTGGGGCTCCTGCATGCGCGGGAGCCGCACAGTCTTCTGTAGTGCTGCCCTGCTCACCCCGTCGGCGCCGCGGCACGCTGGGAACCGTCACCAACCTGCCGACGAGCACGTTAGCGCCGGCCAGGAGCGAGCCCGGTCCGTGCCCTCTTCGTGCCCGATCAGATGGACAAGCTCGGGCAATGCAGGTAAACGGCGGTAAGTCGCATCCAGAAACGCACTACACTCACGCCTGGCTGAGCGGGGAGAGCGATGACAAGTCTGTTCCCAAGCTGACCGTGCGAGTTCGATTCTCGTCACCCGCTCCAGTCCGACCCCAGGCCGATGGCCTGGGGTTTTTCGCTGTCCGGGGAGTTTCAGATCCGGGGGACGTGGGTAGTACCGGCGTCCGCGGGCGAGATGGTTGCTTGGTCAGTGGCGGCATTCCCATTTCAAATAGCCCCTCATTTGTCCTTGCAAACCAGGGGTGACAACCATTCCACACCGATGCAACTGCGAGAGGTCGAGGCGCCGGGAAAGCCGGAAGGCCGGCCGAGTAGGTACTCGGCCGGCCCTCTTGGGTGGTGCTCAGGTGGTTACTTGGTGCCGTAGACCTGGATCTCGGTCATGTCGGTGAACTGGCAGCCGCCGAAGCCGCCGTTCGGGCAGTTCGTGGCGAAGTCCGGGACCTGCGGGCTCAGCATCACGAACCGGACGAACTTCACGCCGGTGGTGTTGGCGGTCGGCGTGACCTCGTTGTACTTGCCCCGGTTCGCGGCGGTGAATTCACCCTCCTGGGCGGTGGCCCAGGTGGTGCCGTCGACGGACGTCTCGATCCGGTACTTGCCGGTCGAGGCGCTGCCCGGGTCGTTACAGGTGTTGGACGGGTCGATCGAGAACTTGGAGATGTTCACGGCAGCCGGCAACGCGATGTCGATGTTCTTCGGGATCATCACGTTGGTCGGGGTCCCGGCGTTGTCGCCGGTGGTGCTGCCCCAGCCGGTGCCCTGGCTGGAGTCGATCGCGTACTGCGGACCACACTGCGGCGAGAAGTCCGGACCGGTGAACGCCGCCACCGAACCGCCGCCGGACGCTGCCGCCCAGTTGCGCCGCGGTGCGAAGTTGGCAGTGGTGCCGCCGGCCTTGACCGCCAGCGCGTTGCCCAGGACCTCGTAGCCCGCGCCCGAGACGACGAACTTGCCGTAGGTGCCCGGCAGGACGTTGTTGATCGTGTACTTGCCTCCTGCGCCGGTCACGGCGGAGTAGTCACCCGCGTAGCCGGAGGCGTGACCGCCGATGAAGACGAGCGCGCCAGGCACCGGGGCGCCGGTGTCCTTGTCGGTCACAGCGCCGGAGATGCTCGTGGTGGCACCGGTCGGCGGGATGTGGAAGTCCTCGACCGGGTGCGAGTCGCCACCGTCGAGAGCGCCGGCGAACCAGCCCATGCCACGGTTGGCGAAGACCTGCCAGATGATCTTGGCGTTCTTGCCGCCGCTGGCGACCAGGTCGGCCTGGACGATCGCGTTGCGCATGTCCAGCATCGTCGGG
This sequence comes from Streptomyces sp. SID13031, assembly GCF_010548305.1. GTDB lineage: Bacteria > Actinomycetota > Actinomycetes > Propionibacteriales > Kribbellaceae > Kribbella. Next base: position 30,043 of record NZ_JAAGLV010000019.1, on the reverse strand, counting down.
TCGGCGGTGGACAGCTCCATCGCGCGGGTGATGATGCTCAGCGCGTAGGTCCGGCCGAAGCGCTCACGTAGGTCCCACAGCGTCTGGGCCCAGACCTCACCGGAGGCGTGCACCTCCGGCGTACCGCCGATGGTCGGGAAGTCGCCGTAGGTGTAGCCACCGATCGAGTCGTCGATACCGACGCAGTTCGGGCTGACCGCCTTCACGCGGCAGTCATTGGCCTGGGTGCGGATGCTGCCGCCACCGGTGACGTACTTGCCCTCGAGCACCTCGCCGGGGGCCTTGGTGTCCTTTTCCAGACCGTGCGAGACCAGGTAGTCGAGCGCGTAGAAGTCGCTCCACGCCTCACCCATCGAGCCGGCCTGGATGCTGTTCAGCGTCGAGTTGCCGGTGGCGTCGACGACCAGACGGTTCGACAGACCGTGGGTGTACTCGTGGTACAGGATGTCGGCCGCGTTGGAGGAGCTGGTGGCGACGGTGGTGTCGTCACCGGCCGCGCCGAACAGGTACATCTGCATGACCGGCGGGGTGCCGTCCGGCGGGGTGTTCATGTTCGCGTTGTTGACGTGGTTGGCGTCCGGGCCGCCGTCCGCACCGGTGGCCGCGCCGTCCAGCGCGTTCAGCTGTACCGGGTCGCCGCCGGCGGCGTCGAAGCTACCGGCCGCCGGGGTGAAGCTGATCGGCGGCTTGGCCAGCCAGTCGTGGAAGTTGCTGGCCAGGTAGAAGCCGTTGGTGACGTCCTGGTTCATGTTGGTCTTCCAGGAGTCCGGCGTGGCCGGGTCCCAGGAGCAGAGCGCGGTCGCCGTGCAGAGCGCGTTCGACTGGAACGGGACGAGCTTGTACTCCGAGCCCGTCTTCGTCCCCGGCACCTTGACGGTCTCGCCGGCGTTCGGCTCGCCGTCGTCGTTGACATCGGCGAAGGCCTGGACCGAGGTGCCCTCGAGGAGCGTCTTCGCGCCCTTCTTCAGCCACTTGTTGTAGATCAGGTTCTCGGTGCGCTGCGTGCCACCCTTGGCGGCACCCGGGTAGTTGTCGGTCACCAGTGCGTCGCCGGCGCCTTCGCTGACCAGGTCGCGGCGGTACAGCAGGCCACCGGTCTGGGCGTCGATGACGTGGCTGTAGCTCTTCGAGCCACCGGCCTGGACGTAGGTCAGCCAGCTTTTGCGCAGCCCGTCGGCGGTGTTGAACCAGACCGGCTTGACGGTGTCGCCATTGCTGTACTTGGTGACGGCTCCGGACTTCGTCGCGGTGGCCGAGGCAACCTTGCCGTCGACGTCCTCGGCGGCCGCGGACCGGGCCGCGCCGGCGCTCAGGGAGGGAGCGGCCGAGCGGGCCTCCGCCTTCGCGACCAGGCCGGCGATCGGCGCGCCGAGCAGCGAGATCAACTCGCCCTTCTTGGTCACGTTGGCCTTCAGGCCGTTGCTGAACACCTCGATGCCGTCGACCTCCTGGACCCAGGAGATGTGGTGGGTGCCGAGGTCGTCGACGTAGTCCTTGCGCAGCTTGAGGGTGCCGAGGTCGGACTCCGACAGTTTGAAGACCTCCGGGTGCGCCTTGACGTAGCTCAGCGCGATCTCGGTCGCCTTCTTGCTGCTCGCGGCGGTGAGGAAGCCGTTGAGCTTGGTCACCTGCTCAGGGGTGCCGGTGTTGGGGTCGACCGACACCACACCCTGGCTGCCCAGCGAGTTCCGGAACTTCTCCGACGCCACGGTCTCCTTGCCGACTGCCTTGGCGGCGCGGGCGTAGTCCGTGCGGGCGCTCGGGGTACGGGCGTCGTAGTTGCCCTTACGTTCCTTCGACTCGATCGACTTGGTGCTCTCGCCTGAGGCCTTCGGGTCCGGGTTGGCGCTGGTGGCTGCCACCGCGCCACCGCCGGCTGTTACAGCCAGGACTGTGGTGGCGCCGACGGCAGTGACTGCCAGGAGCCCCCGTCCCTTGCCAGAAACATTCACAACAACGCTCCAGAGAAAGTTTCGCGGCTCGCCTCCACGACCCGTCCGGGCAGACCTTAAGCCTGCTGAATCGACGCGGGGAAGGGTTATCCCCGGAATGACGCTGAAGCGAGGGTTGTCCTTCGTGCACGGAGCAGTACCAGCAGCGACAGCACGAGGGTCGCGGTGAGCAACGATCCGGCTGCAAAGAGTGTCGAGCGCCCTGGATGGACAAGGGACTCGCCGCGTTGCGCCTGCCAGATGGCCAGCCAGATCAGCCCGCCGTATGACGCGGCGGCGATCCACACCAGGGCGGTCCGTGGGCCCTCTGGGCGTAGTACCGGGAACCGGCGGGCGAGCAGAACGAGGCCGAGGGCAACCAATGGGATCAGCTGCAGCGCGTGGATGCCGAGGAAGTGCCCGACCCGCAGATCGCCGCCTTCGGTGCTCCAGCCGGTGATCGGCATCCCCGGGCCGCCGTCTTCGACGCCGACCGAGTGCGCGCCGAAGAAGTCCTCCCGGCCGGTCTCCGCGAGTGCCTTCTCCTGGGTCGGCGTGGTGCGGAACATCAGGGTGCCGGCCAGCATGCCGATCAGGCTGGTACCGAGCGCGAGCCGGATACTCCAGCGCAGCGCCTTGTCACCCGGCTTGTCGAAGAGCAGCTGAACGGCGATCACGAAGATCGCGAACCAGATCACGTAGACCGTCTGCGCCATCAGGTCGTGCATCAGGGTGTCGGTCGGGGTGGACTGGTTGAAGTGCAGCTGGCGGCCGCGCACCACGACTTGGCCGGTGATGATCACCATCTCGGCCGCCATCCCCGCGGCGGCCGCGGTACCCATCCACCAGCCGAGCCGGCGGGCCTTGGTCTGCAAGGACAGCAACCAGGCCAGCGTCAGGCTGTACGCCGCGAAGCTCATCGCGAACTTGAGCGGCTTCATCCAGATCGGATGACCGAGCAGCTGCCGATCGTCGAACAACGCCCCCACGATGCCGACCACGACCATCACAGCTAGCGCGATCGACACCGCCACCAAGGGCCGGTGCAGCCGCTGCGGCCGCCCCGGCAACGCCGGTACTACGGTTCGGATTTCCCCCACAGTTGTCATACATCGATCTTCGGCAGCCCACTGGATTGACACAGGGGCAGCAAACCCCCAACCGATGGTGGTGCTGGACCTACCCTGAGCTCAACCCTCAGTGAGGTTCCCGGGCGAGTTCAGGGTCCAGCGCCCCAGCAGCGTGGCCATCACCAGACTCATCATGGCCACTCCGAGTGTGGCCTGCGAGACCTGACGGCGAAAACCCGTGGTGGAGATACCGGCCTCACGCCTAGCGTCGACCCATGTCCCTGATCGACCAGGCCCGGTCCTTGCAGACCGAAGCACACGAACTCCTGGAACGGCTCGAACTGGAGCGGGCGTTTCCGTCCTTCGATCCACCCCAGCTGATCGGCAGCGCGCGGTCGGGGCTGATGGTGCTGCGGGATATCGACGTTATGTTCACAGCGCCGGATGCCGCCGTGAGCGCGGTACTGGCGGGGCTTGCCGACATCGCCCAGCGGGTCGAGTTGCAGTCCGTGGACTTCCGTGACGAACGCGAGGATCGCCGGCCCACCCCACAGTTGACGGACGAGAGGTTCTACGCAGTGCTCCAGCACGCCGGCTGGAAGATCGAACTGACCATCTGGCTGCACGCCGTCGAACGGCCGCATGTCGCCGATGCGCTGCGCGTCCAGGCATCGAAGGATGAGGAGAAGGAAGCGATCCTCCAGCTCAAGAGCAGCTATCCCGGCTACCCCGAGGTCGTCGGCGGGTCCGACATCTATCCCGCCGTACTTGACCACGGCGTCCGTAGTACCGAGGAACTCGCCGCGTATCTGGACAACTGAGAGTGCCGGCCGTCCGGCAACGCCACCGGGCGGCCGGCACTCGTTCGAGGGTGGGTCAGAGGAGGCCGAGGGCTTCGGACTCCTGGTCGCTGAAGAGGCGGGAGCGGATCAGGAAGCGGACGCCTTCGGGGGCCTCCACCGAGAAGCCGCTGCCGCGGCCTTTGACGACGTCGACGGTGAGGTGGGTGTGCTTCCAGTACTCGTACTGGTTCTTCGACATCCAGAACGAGATCGGCCGGGCTAGCCCGGCGACGGCCAGATCGCCCAGCTGGATGTCCGCGTTGCCGGTTTTGAACTCGCCGTCCGGGTAGCACATCGGGGAGCTGCCGTCGCAGCAGCCGCCGGACTGATGGAACATCAGCGGGCCATGGATCTCGGTGAGACGGCGGAGCAACTCCGCCGCCTCCTCCGTGTAGGAAACCCTGTCGACCATGGGGGTTAGAAGAAGCCGAGCTTGTCGGGCGAGTAGCTGACCAGCAGGTTCTTGGTCTGCTGGTAGTGATCGAGCATCATCTTGTGGTTCTCGCGCCCGATCCCGGAGTTCTTGTACCCGCCGAAGGCCGCGTGCGCCGGGTAGGCGTGGTAGCAGTTCGTCCAGACCCGGCCGGCCTGGATCTCGCGGCCCGCCCGGTACGCCGTGTTCATGTCGCGCGTCCAGACCCCGGCGCCCAGCCCGTAGAGGGTGTCGTTGGCGGTCTTGATCGCGTCGGCGTAGTCGTCGAACTTGGCCACCGAGACGACCGGGCCGAAGATCTCCTCCTGGAAGATCCGCATCTTGTTGTCGCCCTCGAAGATCGTCGGCTGGATGTAGTAGCCACCGCTCAGGTCGCCGTCGAGCTCGGCCTTCTCGCCGCCGGTGATCACCTTGGCGCCCTCGGCCTTGCCGATGTCGATGTACGACAGGATCTTCTCGTACTGGTCGTTGCTGGCCTGTGCGCCCATCATCGTGTCGGTGTCCAGCGGGTTGCCCTGCTTGACCGCCTCGGTCCGCGCCTTCGCATCCGACAGGAACGAGTCGTAGATACCGGCCTGGATCAGCGCGCGGGACGGGCAGGTGCAGACCTCGCCCTGGTTCAGCGCGAACATCGTGAAGCCCTCGAGTGCCTTGTCGTAGAAGGCGTCGTTGCTGGCCGCGACGTCGTCGAAGAAGATGTTCGGGCTCTTGCCACCGAGCTCCAGCGTCACCGGGATGATGTTCTCCGAGGCGTACTGCATGATCAGCCGGCCGGTCGTGGTCTCACCAGTGAACGCGACCTTGGCGACTCTGTTGCTAGAGGCAAGCGGTTTGCCGGCCTCGACGCCGAACCCGTTGACGATGTTCAGCACACCCGGCGGGATCAGGTCGGCGATCAGCTCCATCAGCACGTGGATGGAGGCCGGCGTCTGCTCGGCCGGCTTCAGTACGACGGCGTTGCCGGCCGCGAGCGCGGGCGCCAGCTTCCAGGTCGCCATCAGGATCGGGAAGTTCCACGGGATGATCTGGGCGACCACGCCGAGCGGCTCGTGGAAGTGGTAGGCGACGGTGTCCTCGTCGACCTGCGAGAGCGAGCCCTCCTGCGCGCGCAGCGCGCCGGCGAAGTACCGGAAGTGGTCGACCGCCAGCGGCATGTCCGCGGCCAGCGTCTCGCGGACCGCCTTGCCGTTGTCCCAGGTCTCGGCGACGGCGAGCAGTTCGAGGTTGTCCTCGATCGTGTCCGCGATCTTGTTCAGGATGTTCGCGCGCTCCGCCGCCGACGTCCGGCCCCAGCCCGGCGCCGCCCCGTGGGCGGCGTCGAGGGCGGCCTCGACGTCGTCGGCGGTGCCCCGCGCGATCTCGGTGAAGTTCTCACCGGTCACCGGAGTCGGATTCTCGAAATACCCGCCCTTGGCCGGCGGTACCCACTCGCCGCCGATGAAGTGGTCGTAGCGCGACTTGAACTCGATCGGGGAGCCGTCGCTGCCTGGAGCTGCATAGATCGTCATTGGTCCTCCTGCAGAAAAGAGCGTTGAATCGCAACGTAGGCCGCCGGACGTTGCATCGACGTTGCATGCCGGCTCACTCTCGATGCCGGCCCGCTCTTGAATGCGTGCACGTTCCGAGTGAGGCTGGAGCGTGGACGCACCGGAGCAGGCGCGCCGGCTCAGTGAGCTGTACGACGAGGTGCTCGGTGGAGGCCGTGTGCCCGGTGTCCCGCGCCCGCTGGAACCGAGGCGGCTGGAGCCCAGGCCGTTGGTCGCCGAGTCCTGGCAACGATCGCTGGCGGCGTCGGTGGACCCCGAGCTCGACGGACCGCCACTGGTCCTGGCGGCCGAGCTGTTGGAGTCCCTTCGCGAAGCACACCCGTTGCGCGCGGTGCTGCCGATTCTCCGGGCGACTCTGACGAGCATCGCGGACGAGGCCTCCCACATCATGATCGTCACCGACGCCCAGGGGCTGATCCTCTGGCGCGAGGGCGCGGCCGACGTCCGCCGGCAAGCGGACCGGATCGCGCTGACCGAGGGCGCGGTGTGGTCCGAGGCCGCGATCGGTACCAACGGCATGGGTACTGCGCTGGCCGCCGACCAGCCCGTCCAGATCCACTCGGCCGAACACCTGGTCCGCCGGATCCACGCCTGGACCTGTGCCGCGGCGCCGGTGCACGACCCCGACACCGGCAAGGTGATCGGCGCCGTCGACGTCAGCGGTCCGCTGCGTACGGTCCACCCCGCGATGATGGCGCTGGTGACCGCGGCCGCCCAACTCGCCGAAGGGCAGCTCCGGGTCCGGATGGCCACTGCCGACGAGACCCTTCGCGCCCGCAACATGCGTCACCTGATCGCGCTGGGAGATGCTCCCGGCGCCCTGCTCACCCCGACCGGCCGGGTGCTCGCCGTCCAGCCGCTCGCCTGGCTGCCTGATCGCCTGGACGTCTCGACAGGCGCCTCTCGGATCGAGCTCGGCGACGGCCGCGAAGCCGTGGTCGAGCAGCTGGACGAGGGCTATCTATTACGCATTCCAGGCCCGGTACGCCGTCGCCGCCCGCTGCTGCGACTGAAGCTCCTGGGCTCGGGCCAGCCGGTTGCGACCGTCGGCACCCGGGAGATCGCGTTGACGTTGCGCCGGGCCGAGGTGCTCGCGTTGCTGCTTCTGCACCCCACTGGGCTCACGGCCGAGCAATTGATGCTGCAGCTGTACGGCGACGAGGGCAACCCGGCGACGGTCCGAGCGGAGATGCACCGGCTGCGGAACCTGCTCGGCGAAGGTGTACTCGACACGAAGCCGTACCGAATCGTCGCTGATGTGTCGGGCGACGTCACCGACGTACAGGTCGCTCTGCGGCGCGGTGATCTGGCTGAAGCTGTCGAGCTGTACTCCGGCCCGCTGCTCGGGCGGTCGGATGCACCGGCGCTGCGGGTGGAGCGAGCTGAGCTCGACGCGACGCTGCGCCGCGCGGTACTGGACTCGCCCGATGCCGACCTGCTCTGGCGGTTCGCGCAGACGTCCACGGGAGCCGAGGACCTCGAGGTCTTCGAGGTTCTCGACCGGCAACTGCCCCCGGCCGACCATCGCCGTCCCGCGGTCGCGGCCCGCCTGGATCGGCTGGTCGGCTAGCGCCGTCTCGCCGTGGCTCGTGCCGGTTCCACATGATGGACAGTGGAATTTAAGTGCACTGAACTAGTCTAGTTTCGGTCGCGTGGCCGTCGTGGGTGACTCAGCGTCGCCGTCACGCCCCAGTTCACCATGTCAGCAGTTGAGTCGCGCTACCGGCGCCCAGGCACCGCTATCGCTAACTCAACTGCTGACATGGCGAACTAGCGGGCGGGGCGGCGACCGAGCCGCGCTCGATCAGGGTCGGCTCGACCGTCGTGCGGCGGACCCGGCGGTTGGTGTCGACGGCCGACGTGACCCGGCTCACCACGTCGGCGACCAGGTCGTCGAGCGGCCAGTGGAACGTGGACAGCGGCGGGCTGAGCAGCTGGGACATCGGCTGGTCGTCGTACCCGAGCAGGGACAGCTCGTCGGGGACGACGATGCCGAGCTCCTTACATGCGGCGTACACGCCGAAGGCCATCGAGTCGGCGAGCGCCAGGATGCCGGTCGGCGGGTGATCCGAGGTCAGCAGCTCGCGGGCGACCTTGGCGGCGCCGCCCAGGTCGTGCGGGCAGGGGACGATCCGCACCTTCAGCTTCAGCCCGAACGCGATCCGCTGGGCGATCTCCTCGGCCGGCCGCTCCACCTCGAACCGGCGCGACGGGCTCAGCACGGCGACGTTGCGGTGACCCGCGTCGGCCAGCCGGCGCAGCGCAGTACTGACTCCGGTCTCGTTGTCGAACAGCACCTCGGACTTCGCCTTGGCGGCCGGCAGCGCGTCGCCGATCGCGATCACCGGCGCCTGCTGGGCGATCTTGGCCCAGCCCTTGGCGCCCGGATCGATCGGGATCACCACGATCGCGTCGGCGCGATGGTCGACCAGGTGCTGGGCGAGCTGGAGCTGCCGGTCGGCGTCACCGGCCGAGTCGATGATCCAGGCGTTCCGGTCCGGGGCGAGCAGCTCGCGGCCGAGCGCGGCGGCCAGGCGTTGCTGCCAGAGGTCTTCGAGCGAGGCGCACAGGACGCCGACCGAACCGCTCCGGCCGGAGGCGAGCGCGCGGGCCACGGGGTCGGCCTGGTACCCGAGACGCTCGGCGGCTTCCCGCACCCGCTGCTGCGTCTCCGGCGTTCCTTGCAGACCTCGCAGCGCGTAGGAAACGGCCGCCATCGAGAGGCCGGTCTCCGCTGCGATGTCCTTGAGGGTCGGCCTGCGGCCTGTTCCGGACATGTGATCGACCCTAGGGCACGGCGGGGACAAAAACCTTCCGGCGGATGGACTCTGCTGGGCCGGCGCTTGACAGATCGGGCTTTGAAGCGCTTCACTACGGGTGTCTTGAAGCGCTTCAAAGTCAACCTGGTGAGGGAGGTGAGCTCGTGAGTGCCCGTGCTGCCGACATCATCGACGTGCACCAGCACCTCTGGCCGGCCGAGTTCGTCGACCGGCTCCGGGCTCGCACCGAGCCGCCGTACCTGGATGGCTGGACGCTGCACACGACCGGCGAGGCGCCGTACGAGGTGGACCCGGCGGCCCATGAGGCCGACAAGCGCGTCGCCGCGGAACTCGACGCCGGGACCTCGCTGGTCGGCTTGTCATTGTCTTCGCCGCTCGGGATCGAGCACCTCGGTGATACAGCGTTGCTGGATGCCTGGCACGCCGGCGCTGCTTCGTTGCCTGCGCCCTTCAAAGCCTGGGCCGCCGTAAACCTGCTGGAGCCGGACCTTGCCGGGCTGGAAAGCCTTCTGGGTAACGGTTTCTTGGGCCTGCAGCTGCCCGCCCAAGCGATCGGTACTCCGACCGGCTGGGCTGCTGTCGGCTCACTGCTTGCGCTCGCCGAGCGGTTGAACAAGGCGATCCTCGTCCACCCCGGGACGCCTCTGCCGCCTGGTGAAGAGCTGCCCGGCTGGTGGCCGCCAGTGGTCGACTACACCGCCCAACTGCAGGCCGCTTGGTGGGCCTGGCATGCCTTTGGCGGGCGTACGTCGTACCCGAAGCTGAGGCTCTGCTTCGTCGCGGCGGCCGGCCTGGCCCCCGTGCACCACGAGCGGCTCGCTGCCCGCGGCGGCCGCCTCGGCACCATCGACCCCAACCTGTACGTCGACACCTCGAGCTACGGCCCGCAAGGGATCGACGCTGTCGCCCGGGTCCTCGGCATCGACCAGGTCGTGCACGGCACCGACCGGCCGTACGCCGGGACCGTCGACCTACGACAAGGCGACGCCGCGACCGCGGTGATCCGCCACGACAACCCGCACCGGCTCCTGTACGGACCGGTGCCACCTCCTGAGAGGGGAGTGCAGTGACTGCTCAGCCCGTTTCCGACGCACCCGTCGTACCCGCGCGCCAGGCCAGCCGGCTCGTGGAGCTCAACGACTGTCTGTCGCTCGACAACCTTCCGGGACGTGATCTCACCCCCGACGAGCTGGCCGAGCTGGCCGGCGGTCTGGCCGCCCAGCCGCACCTGTGGGAGGACAAGGTCGCGTACAGCGACGAGGAGCGCGTCTTCGCCTCGCTGCACCGCGACGCCAACGTCGACGTCTGGCTGATCTGCTGGACCCCGGTCAACGACACCGGCTGGCACGACCACGACGTCTCCTCGGGTGCCGTCGCGGTGGCCCGCGGCAAGCTCGTCGAGCACAACCTCGCCATCGGCACCGAACCGATCGAGACCGAGATCGAGGCCGGCGACGTCTACGGCTTCGGCCCCGACCACATCCACCGCGTCGTCGGCTCGGACAAGGGCAGCGTCACCGTCCACGCCTACAGCCCGCCGCTGTGGCGCATGGGCCAGTACTCGGTCAAGGAAGGCGTCCTCCGCCGAGTCTCCGTCTCCTACGCCGACGAACTCCGCCCACTGGACTGACCACGGAACACAAGCCCAAGAACAAGCACACCATCAAACCAAAGAACAAAGGCGAGAACAGCTAGCCAGTTCCGGCACCCCGGGTCTGCCGTGACGCTCCGCCAGCCCAAAACCCGAACGCTCCCTCGCTGACCTTCAGTGAGGGAGCGTTTGCGTTCAGCCGAAGCCGCTTTCGCCACGCGACCGGCGGAAGAAGCGTCCTCGACGGGGTTTCGAAGCCGGGATGGCCTTGTTTATCAGGGATCCACGAATGGCAGGAACTGGCCGGGCTGTCCACGGCAGAGGCGAGGTTGTGGATGGACGGGGAGGTTCGATCTGCCCCAGGTTGCCCCGGGAAATGGCCTGTGGTGGGTGGCGTGGGGTCAGCAGAATCCGGTGGTATGACGCCTCAGGTTGATGTTGATATGCACTACACCTCTCTGCATGACGAGGAGGTTCGGCTCAGTTCTACTTTGCGTGGGCGGTTCGAGTTGGCGCGGATGCAGCACTTGCTGACGCAGTACTTACCGGAGGCGCCTGCTGAGGTGGCGGATATCGGTGGGGGGCCGGGGGCTCACGCGTGCTGGTTGAAGGAACGCGGGTACTCGGTGGAGTTGCTGGACCCGGTCGACCGGCATGTCGAGCAGGCGACGGCGGCGGGGATCAGCGCGGTACAAGGGGATGCGCGGCGGTTGCCGTGGGAGAACGAGCACTTCGACGCGGCGTTGCTGGCCGGGCCGATGTATCACCTGACCGAGGCGGCGGATCGGCGGCTCGCGTTGCGGGAGGCGATCCGGGTGGTGAAGCCAGGTGGGTTCCTCGCCGTGGTGGCGATCAACAGGGCGGCGAATCTGATCGGGTCGACGATCGCCAACACGTTGCTGACCCGGCAGCAGGTGGTGACGGACATTCTCGAGACCGGGTACAGCCCGGACAACGAGCGGATGGCGGAGACGGTCTACCACACCACCACACAGTTGAGAACCGAGCTGACCAACGTGGGGCTGCGATCCGTCACGATCCACGGGCTGACCGGGCCGGGCGGCTGGCTGACCGTCGCGATCGACCGGTACTTCGGTGAGATCGAGTTGCCCGACGTGCTCTGCCGGCCGGAGCCGATGGAGACCGCGCTGGAGTGTTCGCGGCTCGCCGACCGCCATCCGGAGCTCACACCGTCGAGCTCACTCCTCTTCGCGGTCGGCCAGTGTGTTTGACCGCAGACGCCGGCAGAAGCTCCACGAAGAGGCGATCCGGTACGCCGCCAACGGCTGGCCGGTTGCCCCGCTCGCGGTACCTCACCGAGGTGGCTGTCCGTGCGGCAAGAGCTGCCTGGATCCACACCTCGTCGGCGAGGTGGTCCGCGATGGCGTCCACGCTGCCCGGGTCTGGCCCGAACCGGCCCGTCGTGGCCGGGCTCAGTCGGCCGGAGACACCACTGGGTGGGGGATTGCTCTGGTGACGGAGTGGTTCGACGCGATGGAGCTGCCGCCGCAGTACGGGGCTGTCCTGCATCACCAGCTGAAGGAGAGTTGTCCGACGGCGATGGCTCCGGCCCAGCGGCGGTGGTTGTTCTTTGTGGTGCAGGGATCGGTGCCGCGGGAGCAAGTGGTGGAGGCCGGCGGCGTACTGCGATCCGGCGCAGCAGGCTGGGTGCCCGCGCCCGGGACGTGGATGGAGGACACCGGGCGGATCCGCTGGCTCGTGCATCCGTATCTGACCGAGTGGCGGCCGTACCAGCGACGCGACCCGATCGACCTGATATTTCTCTGACTATAGTCAGCGAATGAGCATCGCCGACGTCAGGAGATTCAACCGGACCGTGACCCAGCGGATCGGCGCGCTCAGTGACACCTACATGGCGCGCGACCGGCCGCTGGGACAGGCGCGGGTGCTCTGGGAGATCGGGCCGGACGGCTGCGACGTGCGGTCGCTGCGGTCGCGGCTCGATCTCGACTCCGGGTACCTGAGCCGCCTGCTCCGGATCCTCGAAGGCGACGGCCTGGTGAAGGTCGAGCAGAGCGGCGACGACGGCCGGGTCCGGATCGCACGGCTCACCGGCAGAGGACTGACCGAGCGCGAGGTCCTGGATCGCCGCTCCGACGACCTCGCCGCGTCGATCCTCGAACCGCTCGGCGAATCACAGCGCGCCCGGCTGATCACCGCGATGGGTGAGGTCGAGCGCCTGCTGATCGCCTCGACGGTCACCGTCGGCGTCGTCGATCCACGGCAGCAGGACGCGCGGTACTGCCTGCAGGCGTACTTCGATGAGCTGGCCGGCCGCTTCGACGGCGGGTTCGACCATGCGCGCAGCATCTCGGCCGGTGCCGACGAGCTCACGCCTCCGGCCGGCCTGCTCCTGGTCGCGACGTTGCACTCGGAGCCGGTCGGCTGCGGTGCCCTCAAGCTCCACGACGACGCACCGGCCGAGGTCAAACGTATGTGGGTCTCGCCCGACGTCCGCGGCCTCGGACTCGGCCGCCGCCTGCTGACCGAGCTCGAGAAACAAGCGACCGCGCACGGCTCCACCACACTCCGGCTGGAAACGAACGGCAACCTCACCGAGGCCATCGCCCTCTACCGAGCCACCGGCTACACCGAAGTACCGGCCTTCAACGACGAGCCTTATGCCCACCACTGGTTCGAAAAGCGGCTCACCACCGAAGCTGAAAGGGGCTGAGGATCCCCCTGGCATCCTCAGCCCTTTCCCTTCAATCGGGTGTTACTTGCGGAGTACGCCGAGCAGCCCGTGCGTCTCGTCCGCGATCCCGGCGGAGAACCAGATCGCGTCCGTACCACCGGTGGTGGCCGTGCCGCTGGTCAGCGCCCACAGACCCGGGATGACCACTGTCCGGCCGGTCGCGGCGTCGCGCACCTGACCCGCGACCTTGTGCTGGAAGCGGCCGTGGTTCTTCTGCTCCACGATGTTGATCCGGCCGTCGCCGAAGTTGCCGACGAGCAGCGCGCCGGCCTGCTTACCCCACGAAGCGGGCGCGAGCGCGAGACCCCACGGCGCGTTCAGCGAGTCGTGCGAGACGATCCGGTCGACCAGCTTGCCGTCCACCGAGTACTCGTCGACGAAGCCGAGGCCCTTGCCGCTGGCGTTGCGGCCGGTCGCCGGGTCGACCTTCGCGTAGGCGACGAAGATCCGGCCGTTCAGCGTCTGCACGTTGAACGGGTGGTACCCCTTCGGCAGGTTCTTGTCCTTGAACGCCCACGCGGGCTGCGGGACCTGGACGAAGGCGTTGTCGAAGACGTCGATCGAGCCCTGCGCGAAGTTGGCGGCGTACAGCTGGTCGCCCTTCGTCGCGGTCGCGATGGCCAGGCCGGTGTAGACCGCGCCGGGCACGGTCGCCTTGATCTGAGCGGCGCCGATCAGCGGCGTCGCGGGCGGTCCCCAAGCGGCGATCTGGCCGGTCAGGGTGGAGAAGATGAACCGGGCCGGCGCGCTGGCGGTGCCGTTGGTCAGGACGAAGCCGGTACCAGCGTTGGCGACCTGGCCGGTCGGGGCCGGGACGTTGACGCGCACGGTCGGCACCTTGGTGGCGGTGGTCGCGCCGGCGGCCGAGGAGTACAGCGTCGAGGTCGACGTGCCCTGGTTGGACACCCACAACGGTGAGGTTGCGCCGAGGGCGAGGCCCCACGGGTTGACCAGGTCGGGATCGACCAGCGCGGCCTTGCCCGGTACGTCGGAGACCAGGTTCACCTGGTGGACGGCAAGGTTGTTCCGCGAGTCGTGACCGTAGGGGACGTGCGCGCTGGCAGCGCTGGGCGCGACCAGCGCCAACCCGCCGAGGACGGCGGTGGCACTGGCCAGCTTGAAGCGAAGCGACATGACACTTTCCTGTCGGTTGGGAAGTCGAATACCACCCACACGGCCCAAAACTCAGACCGGTTCAACTTCCCAACCGACAAAAAAGCAAAAGCAGAAAGCTGGCGAATCAGGCCCAGGTCTCCGCGTGGGTGATCGCACCGTTCGGGGCGCCCAGCTCGGTCAGCACGTCCTCGGCATCGGCCTCGAGCGGCTCGAAGGGCCATTCCGGTACGACGTACGCGCGGGCGCCGGCGACCAGATCCACGCCCGGGAGCTCGAACCACGCCTCGCCGACCTCGCGGCTGATCTCGTAGATGGCCTGCTCGGCGGTCTCGACCGGCTCGCGCTCGCCGGACTCGTCCAGCTCGGCGGGGTGCCGCTCCTGCGCGGACTTGCCGGCCTCCAGCAGGGCGTCCAGGTCGACCACCCGCAGGTCGAACCGCGACACCACGCTGATCACCTGGTCGCGCTCCTCGGCCTCCTCGTCGTCCTCGTCCTCGCCGACCTCGTCGTCGAGCAGCAGCGGCGCGGTCCCGGTGTGCTCGAAGACGGCGTCGTTCCAGCCCTCGACGAGCTCCTCCAGCGCGGAGTTCTGCTCGTAGAGGGCGTTCTGGTCCTCGTCACCGGTCATCGCCAGCAGGGCCTCGGTGTGGGCCTGCAGGCGTTCGGCCAGCTGGCGGCTGGCCTCGGCCAGCGCCTTGCGGCTCTCCTCGGAGAAGAACTGCTCCCCGGTGGCGGAGAACTCCTGGTTGTCCACTTCAGTCACTGCGGTCTTCCCTAACTCTGGTCGGGGCTGCTCATTGCCAGGCGTAAGTATGCGCACTCGGAGCGACAGCACGAAGTCGAGTCCATGAACGGTACCTGTGAGAGACCTGTGAGAGCTCCACGAGCGGGTGTGAGAGCCCTGTGAGAAGACTCCTGACAGCGCAGTCAGCGCAGTTCAGTGAGCTCATGAGTACTTTTGCCGAGAGGTGGGGACGGCCGTGAAGGACGTGCTGTACCTGGCCCTGTGTGTAGCGACGTTCGCGACCATCTGGTTCGCACTGCGGGGGGTGGAGAAACTGTGAGCGCCGAGAACATCGCCGGCCTCGTGGTGGCCGCGGCCCTGGTCCTCTACCTGATCGCCGCCCTGATCTTCCCCGAGAGGTTCTGATGTCCGACACCGCCGCCGGCCTGCTCCAGGTCGGCCTGCTGGTCGCGCTCCTGGCCGCCGTGTACCGCCCGCTGGGTGGCTACATGGCCCGGGTCTACACGTCCGACAAGGACGTCCGGATCGAGCGCGTCACCTACAAACTGCTGGGAGTCGACTCCAAGGCCGACCAGACGTGGGCCGTCTACGCGCGCTCGCTGCTGGCATTCTCGGCAGTCGGTGTGATTCTCCTGTACGCCGTACAGCGGCTGCAGCACTATCTGCCGCTCTCGCTGGGCCTGCCGAACGTCGAGCCGGGACTGGCCTTCAACACGGCCGCGTCGTTCGTGTCGAACACGAACTGGCAGTCCTATTCACCCGAGGTCACGATGGGCCACCTGGTCCAGTTCGCCGGCCTCGCGGTGCAGAACTTCCTCTCGGCCGCCGTCGGCATCACCGTCGTGATCGCGCTGATCCGCGGCTTCGCGCGGTCGAAGACGGACCGGCTGGGCAACTTCTGGGTCGACCTGACCCGTACGGTCGTCCGGGTCCTGCTGCCGATCGCCGTGATCGGCACCCTCGCGCTGGTCGCGATGGGCGTCGTCCAGAACTTCTCCGGCGGTCACGAGGTGACCTCGGTGGTAGGCCAGACCCAGCACCTGCCGGGCGGCCCGGTCGCGAGCCAGGAAATCATCAAGGAACTCGGCACCAACGGTGGCGGCTTCTACAACGCGAACTCCGGCCACCCGTTCGAGAACCCGAACGGCCTGTCCAACCTGTTCGAGATCTTCCTGCTGCTGGTGATCCCGGTCGCGCTGACCCGCACCTTCGGCCTGATGGTCAAGGACAAGCGCCAGGGCTACGCGATCCTCGGCGTGATGGGCACGCTGTGGGCCGCGTTCACCTTCTCCGCGACCTTCTTCGAGAACCAGGGCGCCGGTACTGCAACGCAAGCGGCCGGAGCCGCGATGGAGGGCAAGGAGACCCGCTTCGGCGAATGGGCCTCGGCACTCTTCGCGAGCTCGACGACCGGTACGTCGACCGGTGCGGTCAACGCCGCGCACGACTCGTTCACCCCACTGGGCGGCGGTACGGCCCTCTTCCACATGATGCTGGGCGAAGTCAGTCCGGGCGGAACCGGTACGGGCCTGTACGGCATGCTCGTGCTCGCGGTGCTGGCCGTCTTCGTCGCCGGACTGATGGTCGGCCGGACGCCGGAGTACCTGAAGAAGAAGATCACCGCGCGCGAGATGAAGCTCGTCTCGCTCTACATCCTTGCCACCCCGAGCCTGGTGCTCGTCGGATCGGCGATCGCGATGGGACTGGCCACGGCCAGAGCGTCGATCTTCAACACCGACAGTCCACACGGGTTCTCCGAGGTGCTCTACGCGTTCACCTCGGCCGGTAACAACAACGGCAGCGCGTTCGGTGGTATCAGCGCCAACATTCCCTTCTACAACACGGCGCTGGGCCTGGTGATGCTGCTCGGCCGGTTCGTGCCGATCGTCATCGTGCTCGCGCTGGCCGGCTCGTTCGCCCGGCAGCAGCCGGTGCCCGTCAACGAGGGCACGCTGCCGACCCACAAGGCCCTGTTCGTGACGCTGCTCGTCGGCGTTGTGCTGATCGTCACCGGCCTGACCTACTTCCCTGCACTGACTCTAGGACCCCTCGCGGAGGGACTGTGACCACCCTGACCAGGCCGCCGGCACCCAAGCCCAAGGCGGCCGTAATCTCCAAAAAGGCAGCGTCGGGTCTGTTCGACCCGAAGATGCTGCTGACCTCGCTGCCGGACGCGCTGCGCAAGCTCGATCCGCGGGTGATGGCGAAGAACCCGGTGATGTTCGTGGTCGAGGTCGGCGCCGTCGCGTCGACGATCCTCGCCTTCACCGACTCCACCGTGTTCGTCTGGTGGATCGTGGTCTGGCTGTGGCTGACCGTGCTGTTCGCCAACCTGGCCGAAGCGGTCGCCGAAGGACGCGGCAAGGCCCAGGCGGCCACCCTGCGCCGGGCGAAGACCGAGACGACCGCGCGCAAGCTGTCCGCGGACAAGCTCAGCGAGCAGGAGGTACCGGCTGCTTCGCTGCAGCTCGGTGACCTCGTGGTCGTCGAGGCCGGCCAGATCATCCCCGGCGACGGGGACGTGGTCGAAGGCGTCGCGAGCGTGGACGAATCGGCCATCACCGGTGAGTCGGCTCCCGTGATCCGGGAGTCCGGCGGCGACCGGAGCGCTGTCACGGGCGGTACGAAGGTGCTGTCGGATCGGATCGTCGTGAAGATCACCACCAAACCAGGTGAGAGCTTCATCGACCGGATGATCGCGCTGGTCGAGGGCGCCTCGCGGCAGAAGACGCCGAACGAGATCGCGCTGAACATCCTGCTCGCCAGCCTGACCATCGTGTTCTTGATGGCTACGGTGACGCTGCCGTCGTTCGCCAACTACGCGGGCACCGAGCTGAGCATCGTCGTCCTGGTCGCCCTGCTCGTCTGTCTGATCCCGACCACCATCGGCGCGCTGCTGTCCGCGATCGGTATCGCCGGGATGGACCGGCTGGTCCAGCGCAATGTGCTGGCGATGTCCGGCCGCGCGGTCGAGGCTGCCGGTGACGTGAACACGCTGCTGCTCGACAAGACCGGCACGATCACGCTGGGCAACCGGCAGGCGTCCGAGTTCATCCCGCTCGCCGGGGTCAGCGAGACCGAGCTGGCCGACGCGGCCCAGCTGTCCAGCCTGGCCGACGAGACGCCCGAGGGCCGTTCGATCGTCGTGCTCGCCAAAACGAAGTACGAGCTGCGGGAGCGGCACACCGGCGAGCTGCCGCACGCCACGTTCATCGAGTTCACCGCGCAGACGCGGATGAGCGGCGTCGACGTGGACGGCCGGCAGATCCGCAAGGGCGCGGCCGGCGCGATCACCGCCTGGATCCACGACCAGGGCGGCACAGTAGTGGCCGAGCTCGGTGAGATCGTCGACGGCATCTCGGCCTCCGGCGGCACCCCGCTGGTCGTTGCCATCAGCAAGGACAATGTCGCCCGCGCGCTGGGGGTCATCCACCTCAAGGACGTCGTCAAGGAAGGGATGCGCGAGCGCTTCGACCAGATGCGCGCGATGGGCATCCGGACCGTGATGATCACCGGTGACAACCGGCTGACGGCGAAGGCGATCGCCGAGGAGGCCGGGGTCGACGACTTCCTGGCTGAGGCGACGCCCGAAGACAAGATGGCGCTGATCAAGAAGGAGCAGGAGGGTGGCCGGCTGGTCGCGATGACCGGTGACGGCACCAACGACGCTCCGGCGCTCGCGCAGGCCGACGTCGGCGTCGCGATGAACAGCGGCACGTCGGCGGCCAAAGAGGCCGGCAACATGGTCGACCTCGACTCCAACCCGACCAAGCTGATCGAGATCGTCGAGATCGGCAAGCAGTTGCTGATCACCCGCGGCTCGCTGACCACGTTCTCGATCGCGAACGACGTGGCCAAGTACTTCGCGATCCTGCCGGCCCTGTTCGCGACGGCCTACCCGGGCCTGGACAAGCTCAACATCATGCGGCTGGACTCGGCCGAGTCGGCGATCCTGTCCGCGGTCATCTTCAACGCGCTGGTGATCATCGCGCTGGTCCCGCTGGCGCTGCGCGGCGTGCAGTACAAGCCGTCCTCCGCGTCGGCGATGCTGCGCCGCAACCTGCTGATCTACGGCGTCGGCGGGCTGATCAGCCCGTTCATCGGCATCAAACTCATCGACCTGCTGATCTCGCTCATCCCGGGCATCGGCTGAGAAGGATAGAAAACAATGTCCAGCAGACTTCCCGCGACGTTTCGTCAGTTCGGGGTCGCAACGCGGGCGATCGCAGTGTTCACCATCGGCCTGGGGGTGATCTACCCGCTGGCGATGACGGGTGCCGCCCAGGCGCTCTTCCACGACAACGCGAACGGCTCGGTGATCCAGGTCAACGGCAAGGACGTCGCCTCCGACCTGATCGGCCAGGCGTACACCAAGCAGGCGACCAAGGACGGCAAGCCCGAGGTCGATGCCGAGGGCGCACCGGTGATGGAGGCCGACCCGCTGTGGTTCCAGACCAGGCCATCGGCGGTCGACTACGACGCGGCGGGTAGCGCCGCCTCGCAGTACGGGCCGAACAACAAGGACCTGGAAGGTCTGATCGCTGAGCGTCGCAAGACTGTCGCAGAGCTCGAAGGTGTCGACCAGTCACAGGTCCCGCCGGACGCCCTGACCGCCAGCGGCAGCGGTCTCGACCCGCAGATCAGCCCGGCCTACGCCGCGCTGCAAGTGAACCGGGTTGCCCGGGAGCGCGGCCTGGAGGTGGCCAAGGTGCAACAGTTGGTCAAGGACAACACGAAGGGGCGCACGCTCGGCTTCCTCGGGGAGCCGACGGTCAACGTGGTCACCCTGAACGCCGACCTGGCCGCCCAGAAGTAGCCAACTGAGACGATGGCCAGATGAAAGTGCACCAGTGAGTAGAAGCGGCCGCGGGCACCTGAGGGTCTACTTGGGTGCCGCGCCCGGTGTCGGCAAGACCTACAAGATGCTGGGTGAGGCGCAGCGGCGGCGGGAGCGCGGCACGGACGTGGTGGTCGGCTACGTCGAGACCCATGGCCGGGAGCACACCGCCGCCATGCTCGACGGGCTCGAGGTGGTGCCGCGCAAGATCATCGACTACCGCGGCGCCAGCTTCACCGAGATGGACCTGGACGCGGTCCTGGCCCGCCGGCCCGAGGTCGCGATCGTCGACGAGCTCGCCCACAGCAACGTGCCGGGCAGCCGGAACGCGAAGCGCTGGGAGGACATCGACGCATTGCTGACCGCCGGGATCGACGTGATCTCGGCGGTCAACATCCAGCACCTGGAGTCGATCAACGACGTCGTCGAGAAGATCACCGGAGTACCGCAGCAGGAGACGGTCCCTGACCGGGTGGTCCGGGCCGCGGACCAGATCGAGCTCGTCGACATGACGCCGGAGGCGCTGCGCCGCCGGATGGCGCACGGCAACGTCTACGCGGCCGACAAGATCGATGCTGCCCTGGGCAACTACTTCCGGGTCGGCAATCTGTCCGCCCTGCGCGAACTTGCGCTGCTCTGGCTCGCCGACCGCGTCGACGCGGGCCTGCAGCAGTACCGTTCCCAGCATGACATCGACTCCACCTGGGAGGCGCGCGAACGGGTTGTCGTCGCGCTCACCGGCGGACCTGAAGGCGAGACCCTGATCCGGCGTGCCGCCCGCATCGCCGCCCGCTCCTCCGGAGGGGATCTGCTCGCCGTCCACATCACCCGGTCAGACGGACTGACCGGCGCCAACCCGACCGCCCTGGCTCAGCAACGCGCGCTGGTCGAGAGTCTCGGTGGTACCTATCACCAGGTCGTCGGCGACGACATCCCGGACGCGCTGCTGTCCTTCGCCCGCGCCGAGAACGCCACCCAGCTGGTGCTCGGCGGCAGTCGCCGCTCGCGGCTGAGCGCGCTGCTCACCGGTCCCGGCATCGGGTCCAGCTCGATCCGCGACTCCGGTGACATCGACGTCCACATCGTCACGCACTCCGAGATGGGGCGCGGCCGGTTGCCCCGGATGCACGGCAGTCTGTCGCGCCGGCGGTTGATCTACGGGTTCGCGCTGGCCGTCGTGCTGCCGCCGCTGCTCGCGTTGCTGCTCGGGCTCGGTGGCGACACGCTCAACCTGACCAGCAACGTGCTCGCCTTCCTCTTCGCGGTCGTCGTGGTCGCCCTGGTCGGTGGACTGTGGCCGGCCATGCTGACCGCGGTCGCGGGGACGCTGGTGCTCAACTGGTTCTTCACCCCACCGACGCGGTCCTTCACGATCACGGAGCCGAACAACGCGCTCGCGCTGGGCATCTTCGTGCTTATCGCGGCGCTCGTGTCATCGGTGGTCGACCGGGCGGCCCGGCGTACGCGCCAGGCCGCGCGGTCGGCAGCCGAGTCTGAGACGCTGGCGACCCTGGCAGGCTCCGTACTCCGTGGCGAGACCGCCCTGCCCGCGTTGCTCGAGCGGGTCCGCGAGGCGTTCGGGATGACGAGCGCGTGCCTGATGGAACGCGTCGACACCGACGAGCTGACCGAGACCTGGCGACCCCTCGCCTCAGCCGGTACGCCGACCTGCCGGCGGCCGGAGGATGGCGACGCGGAGATCCCCGGTCGCGACGACCTGGTGCTCGTCCTGCAAGGCCGCTCCCTGGCCGCCGACGAGCGCCGCCTGGTCGGAGCCTTCGCGGCCCATGCGGCGGCGCTGGTCGACAAGGCCCGACTGAGCGAGGCAGCCGCCGAAGCCAAGCCGCTCGCCGAGGCCGACAAGCTCCGTACCGCGCTCCTTCGCGCGGTCGGCCACGACCTGCGTTCCCCGCTCGCCTCGGCCAAGGCCTCCGTGACCAGCCTGCGCAGTTCGGACGTCGACTGGACCGAAGGCGAGCGAGACGAGTTGCTGGCGACGGCCGACGAGTCCCTCGACCGGCTGACGCGACTCGTGGACAACCTGCTCGACCTGAGCCGCCTGCAGGCCGGAGTACTACCGGTCTTTCCGCGGCCGATGGCCCTCGACGAGGTGATGCCGGGTGCGCTGGCCGAGCTTGGCGAGGGCAACGGCGACGTCACCGTGGACATCCCGCACACGCTGCCGCTGGTCGAGGCTGACCCAGCGCTCCTGGAGCGCGTGATCGCGAACCTGCTCGCCAACGCGGTCCGCTACTCGCCGGCCGGGCGGCCGCCGCTGCTGACCGGGAGCGCACTCGGCGACGTCGTCGAAGTACGGGTGATCGATCGCGGGCCGGGCATTCCACGCGACGAGCGGGACCGGATGTTCGCGCCGTTCCAGCGGCTGGGCGACACCGACAACACGACCGGCGTCGGGCTCGGGCTCGCGCTGGCGCGGGGGCTGGCCGAGGCGATGCACGGATCGCTGCAACCGGAGGACACCCCGGGCGGTGGGCTGACCATGGTCGTTTCGTTGCCGGCCGCAACCTTGACGCCGGGCGACGCGCCGGTACCGGGCAGCCGGGAGCGATCCGCGTCCGGACCGGAGGGGCAGGCATGACCAGAGTCCTCGTGGTCGACGATGAACCGCAGATCGTGCGGGCGTTGCAGATCAACCTGAAGGCCCGGCGGTACGAGGTGCACGTCGCGGGCAGTGGGACGGCGGCGCTCAAGGTGGCGGCGCAGTACCCGCCTGACCTGGTCATTCTCGACCTCGGGCTGCCCGACTTCGACGGGGTCGACGTGATCCGCGGGCTGCGCGGCTGGACCGAGGCGCCGATCCTGGTGCTGTCCGGGCGTACGGACAGTACGGACAAGGTCGAGGCGCTCGACGCGGGCGCGGACGACTACGTGACCAAGCCGTTCGGCATCGACGAGCTGCTGGCGCGGATGCGGGCGGTACTGCGGCGCAGCAACCTCGCGCAGGACCAGCCGATCGTGACGGTCGGCGGCGCCCAGGTGGATCTGTCGGCGAAGCGAGTAACACTGGAGTCAGGAGAGGACGTTCGCCTGACGCCGACCGAGTGGCACCTGCTGGAGGTGCTGATCCGGCACCCCGGCAAGCTCATGTCGCAGCGCCAGCTGCTCACCGAGGTCTGGGGCCCGGGCTACGAGACGGCGAGCGGCAACCTGCGCTTCTACATGGGCCAGCTCCGCCGAAAACTCGAAGCCGACCCGGCCAGACCCGTTCACCTACTGACAGAACCCGGAATGGGTTACCGCTTCGAACCCTGAGGGAGGGCTGATGGCGATCGTCGACAACGCCGTCTATGTCGACGGGAAGCGTGCCTGTGAGCCGGACACCCTCGACGAGACCTACGAGCTGCTGCGCGACCGGCACGGGATGGGCTGGATCGGGCTCTACCGGCCGGATCCGCTCGAGATGGAGTCCGTCGCCGAGGAGTTCGGCATCCACCGGCTCGCCGTCAACGACACGATCTCCGCTCACCAGCGCCCCAAGCTGGAGCGCTACGGCGACGTGCTTTTCACCGTACTGCGCTCTGCCCGCTACCGCGACGACGTCGAGCGGGTGGAGTTCGGGGAGCTGCACGTCTTCACCGGCAAGGATTTCGTCGTCACCGTCCGGCATGCCGAGTCGCCGGATCTCGGGCTCGTCCGCAAGCGGCTGGAGGAGTCGCCCGAGCTGCTGAAGCTGGGTCCCGAAGCGGTGCTCTACGCGATCCTCGACCAGGTGGTCGACGAGTACGAGCCGGTGATCGCCGGGCTGCAGGGCGATATCGACGAGATCGAGGACCAGGTCTTCGGCTCCGACCCGGAGGTGTCGCGGCGGATCTACGAGCTGCTCCGCGAGGTGGTCAAGTTCATCCGCGCGACCCAGTCGCTGCCGGGGATGATCGCGGATCTGCGGTCGGGCTTCGAGAAGTACGGCATCGACGCGGAGCTGCAGCGCTACCTGCGCGACGTCGCGGACCACGTCGAGCGGGTGGTGGACCAGGCGGCCGGCTTCAAGGTGCTGCTGATCAACCTGATCGGCGTGAACGCGACGATGGTCGGGCAGCGGCAGAACGAGGAGACCCGGCGGCTGTCGGAGCTGAGCCTGCGGCAGAACGAGGAGGTCAAGCGGATCTCCTCGTGGGCCGCGATCCTGTTCGCCCCGACCCTGGTCGGCACCGTCTACGGAATGAACTTCACCCACATGCCGGAACTGCACTGGCGAGTGGGATACCCCTTCGCCATGCTGCTGATGCTCCTGGTCGGCGTCGTCCTGCACACCTTGTTCAAACGCCGCGGCTGGCTCTAACCCCGCGCCAGCAGCTCATCCAGGATGTCCGCTTCCTTCTTGTACGGCTCGAAGTGGCCGGCGGCAAGCTCCTTCATGGTTGCTGTAGGCAACTTGTTGACGAGGCGCTCGGCAGCGGAGAACGGGCAGTTGCGGTCGGTACTGCCGTGCCACCAGGTCAGGTCGGTCTTGATCGCGGTCAGGTCGATGTCGGTCCACTCGCCGCCCAGCGCGAGCATCTCGTCGAACCAGCCGTCCATGCCCTGGGCGAACGCCTCCACCGTCGCGCGCTCCTGACCGGCCCGCCAGGCCGGGTCGCTCATCACCGCGAGGTCGGACGGCGGGGCCGTCGCCATCGCGGCATCCAGCGGGGCCAGCGGCGCCGTCTTGACCACCTCGTAGGCTCCGGCGAGCTGCTCACGCAGGGCTTGCTCGTTCCCGTCCCGGGCGGCGCGGAAGGCTGTCGTGTTGAACGGGATCATCTGGTCGTACTCGTCGTCCTCCAGCGGCGGGAACCCGACGGCGATCGTCGCCGCGATCACCCGGTCCGGGTGATGCGCCGCGAAGGCCAGCACATGCGGTGCGCCGCCGCTGCCACCGTTCAGATAGACCCGGTCCAGCCCGAGGTGGTCCAGGATCGCCGCCAGATCGTCCGAGTGCTCCCGGAACTTCCGCCCGGGCAGCCGGCTCGAGTTCCCGAACCCGGGCCGCTCGGTGCTGATCATCTGGAGTCCGCGGTCGACCCAGATCGACCGGTCGGCCCGCACACTCCACCGAGATCCGGGAGTCCCGGGCAGCCGCAGTACCGGCGTACCGGTTCCGGTTCGCGTCCAGGCGACGGTCCGCCCGTCCGGACGAACCAGGCTCTCATCAGCAACATCGGCGTACAGGTCGTCGGTCATGGCGCAGATCATGCCCACCCGAGGGTCGCGATATCTAGGCCCGGAGCTGTGGTGAATGTCTGATTCGTTCAAGACGTAGGTGCGCTCGACCCGGCAGGGTGGGGTCATGGAGATCTTCGAGGCTGCACGGGAGTTCGTCCGGACCGAGGCGCGGGTAGTGGAGCGCCGGCTGTTCGCGACGGTGTTCGAAAGGGCCGATCCGGCCGGCGTGGTCGATGCGTTGCGTGGCTACCAGAACGCGGATGGCGGGTTCGGGCACGGGCTGGAGCCGGACAAGCGGTGTCCGGACAGCACCGCGCTCGACGTGGAGACGGCGTTCGACGTCCTGCTCGCCGCCGGGGCACGAGACGACGACCTGGTACTCCGCGCCTGCGGCTGGCTGCAGTCGGTCGCGACGCCGGAGGGCGCCGTTTCGCTCGCATCGCCGGTGATCGAGGGCTACCCGCGAGCCGAGCACATGACCGAGTGGACCTACGTCCCCGGGCTCAACCCGACCGCCGGGCTGGTCGGCCGGTTACAGACGATGGGTTTCGAGCACCCATGGCGTGACCAGGCCGCCGCCTGGTGCGCCGACGCACTGAGCAAGGGCTTCCCGGACGACGCACACGGGATGCACGAGACGCTGGAGTATCTCGAGCACACCGACGCACCCGACGTCGCCAAAGTGCGCGAGTGGTTGCCGAAGCTGGCGCACTATCGCGCGGACGCCGCCGATCCGTCGTACGGCGTGACGCCGTTGCACTTCGCGCCCACTCCGGACAGCTTCTGGCGGCAACTTTTCGACGACTCGCAGCTCGAGGCCCACCTCGACCGCCTCGTCGCCGACCAGCAGCCCGACGGCGGCTGGGCGATCACCTGGGAACCGCCGGGCACCGCCGCGACCCTCGAATACCGCGGCATCGTGACGATCCAGGCTCTCCGCACTCTGAAGGCCTACGGTCGCCTGCCGCTCAGCTGACCGGACTCTGTCAGCCGGCTTCGGCGGGGTGTTCGACCTGGCGGTCGCCCCATTGGGTCAGCAGGCCCCGGGCGATCTCCAGGTCGTCTCGCAGGGAGCGGTCGGTCAGTACGTCGGGGAGCGCGGCCAGCGCATCGGCGAGCCACGGTCCGATCGCGGCCGGCGCAAGCTTCTCCGGCTCCAGACCGGCCAGCCGAACAGCCCGTACCGCGGTCACCAGCTCGCACGCCAGGACGTCTCGCAACGCATCCAGCAACGACCCGGTCAGTACTGCGGCCTGCGGCGCGAAGCTCGCGTGGTGCTCGGCGCCCCGGGAGAGGGTCGCCGTGCCGAGCGTGGCCGGCTGAGCCGTCGAACGAACCGAGGCGAGCGCGTCGTGGGCGACGTACTCGATCATCATCACGCCCGAGCTCGCCTCCGAACCGCTGGCCAGGAAGCGGCTCAGGCCGGTGAAATCGGGGTCGACCAGGTTCGCCACCCGGGAGGTCGACAGCGTCGCGACCGAGTGCAGGCTGAGCCGGAGCGAGTCGAGCGCGAGCGCGATCGGCATCGCGTGCCAGTTGCCGTTGTGCAGCACGGTGTCGCCGGCCACCAGCGGGTTCTCCGCCGAGGCGTTGATATCGATCGCCAGCGCGTTGCCCAAGGCGTCGACATGATCGACGGCCGGGCCGAGCACCTGGGCGAACGCGCGCAGGCCGAACGGATCCTGAACCCGGGCCGGCGCGATCGGCAGATCGTCGAGCAACCCACGCATCCGGCGGGCGACCCGGACCTGGCCGGGTTGGGGACGGGCCGCGTGCACGCGTTCGTCGTACACCTCGGCATTGCCGCGCAGCGCGACGTGGGAGAGCCCGCCGACGAGCGGTACGACGTTGATCAGGGTGGCGGCCTCGACATAGGCCAGGCAGCACTCGGCCAGCGTGATCGCGTTGCTCGACAGCAGCGGGAGCGCGCTGGTGCCGTCGATGACTTCGCCGAGCGCCAGCCCGAGCTCGGCCAGCGCACCGAGATCGCCGGTCCCGATCGCGCCACCGCGATGCAGGTCGGGCAGGTCATCTTCGTTGAGCAGGGCAACGATCGCGTCGGCGACCTGGGGGTCGAGCCCGGATCCCCCCGACGCCAGCTGGTTGACCCGGATCAGCAATCCGAGCCGCACCACGTCCTTCGGGTACGTCGTCGTACCGGTGGTCGAGTGCGACGCGAGCAACCGGGCGCCGTGCTCCGGGTCGGAGGTCAGCACGTCACGGTTGGCGCCGACGCCGGTCGTCCGGCCATAGACCGGCCGGTGCAACGCGATCTCGGCGACGGCGGCGGACGAGGCCGCCATCCGTTCGCGAGCTGCCGTGCCCAGGCGGATCGGCGTACGCCGCTGCCCGAGCGACACCGCGTCCAGCGGCTTCAGGCCCATCCCGACGATCTCAACCGGCTCCACCCGCCCAGTGTGAGCCTCACCCGCTACTGCGCGTAGTACCGCCGCCCCACCCCCGTCTCGAATCCGAGACATGCCGACTCTGTGCACCGGCTGGCGTTCTACTCGCGAGTTGGATCACGGGGGTAACCCGCCGCGGGCCTCTTCATCCCTCCGGAAGAAGCCGGCCCCGCACTTGCCGGCCTGCGGGTACGCAAAAGCCCGCCGATCCGGGGATCGGCGGGCTGGGGAGTGCGGGGGTCAGACCTTGCCGTAGCGCTTCTTGAACTTCTCGACGCGGCCCTGGGTGTCCATCACGCGCTGCTGACCCGTGTAGAACGGGTGGCTGGCGGACGAGATCTCGACGTCGACGACCGGGTAGGTGTTCCCGTCGTGCCACTCGATCGTCTCGTTGCTCTCGCGCGTCGAGCCGGTCAGGAAGCTGAAGTTGCCGGACTTGTCACGGAACACGACCCGGCGGTAGTCGGGGTGAATGTCAGCCTTCATGCTGCTGTACTTCCTTCCAGATAAGGGGCGAACGGGTCAATCAGTTGCTGGTCCGATTCACCCGTACGAAGGACACAACCATCGAGCAGTCGCTCTAATTCCCAGATGTCCAGACCGATCCCGGTGATCGACAGGTATGACCCGCGGTCGCCATGCTCGGGGTGCCACTCCAGCGCCGACCGGGCCTGATGGCTCTGGCCGACCTCGGACCAGCGCTCCGCCGGCAGGTCGGCGAGCCAGCGCCCGAGGACGCCGAGGGAGATGTTCGTACCGAAGCTGTCCCACCCGAGCCGCGAGCGGGGCTGCGACGCGAGCCAGACCGTTCCCTTGCCGCGCACCGAGGTCGCGACCAGGTCCTCGAGCGCGTCGTACAACCGCTCCGGATGGAACGGCCGCTCCGACTGCCAGACCAGCGTCTGCACCCGCTCGCCACTCTGCAGCGGCGCACTGATCGACCCGGGCTCGACCCGCGCCTCGGCGGCGTCAGGATCATGCAGCTGTACTCCGAGCATCGCCGCCGCTGCTGACGCGGGGCGGATCAGTACCTGTGGGTTCAGCGCGCTTGCCAAGGCCTCGACCGAGTCGTCGGGCTCACTCAGGATCACCGCGTTGGAGTACTCGACCTGGCGGATCAGCACCTCCGCGATGGCCCGGCCGTCCTCGGCCGCGGTCGGGATGCCCCGATCGTGGATCAGAGCCTCGCCGCTCACGTCTTCGGTGAAGGTGTCCGTGTCCAGCACGGTCAGTACCGCCTGTACTCGGAGTTCGTCGCAGGCATCGCGGGCGATCTCCTCGGCCAGCGCCTGGGTGTCCCCGGCGCCGGGGACCGAGACGATCGCCGCTTCGTACTTCTCCGCGGCCGCGATGCTCACCAGCAGGGGGACGAGGGAGCCACGCATTGCGCAGGACACGCACGGGTGGCCCATCCGGATCACTTCGTGGTCGATCACACCGCTCAGAGTCCGGGCGATCCGGAGTACGGAGCCCCCGGCCAGGCCGGTGAGGTCGTACTCGACGAGCACGGTCGAACGGCCCGCGGCCAGCAGTTCGCCCGCCACCACGGCCCGGATCGGCTCGTCGACACCCGTCAGCAGGGTCACCGGTAGCATCTGGACTCCCGTCTTATTGAAAACGATAACCAGTACAACGTACACTCCGGGCAACGGGAATGTCAGCCCCGGTGGTGGGTGTTCAACGCTACAGAGTTCAACGGCACCGGGAGGTGCCCGGAAGGAAGGTCTGATGGCCAAGCACAACGACGTCCGCCCGATCGTCAAGCTGCGGAGCACCGCGGGGACCGGCTTCACCTATGTCACCCGGAAGAACCGCCGCAACGACCCGGATCGACTCGTCATGCGCAAGTACGACCCGAAGGTGCGCCAGCACGTCGACTTCCGCGAAGAGCGGTAGGCGGCCGGTGGCGAAGACGAGCAAGATCGCGAAGAACGAGCAGCGCAAGCGCACGGTCGCCCTGTACGCCGAGCGCCGCGCGGAGCTGAAGCGGATCATCGCCGACCCGGCGTCGAGTTTCGACGAGCGCGGCGCCGCGCAGCTGAGGCTGCAGAAGTTGCCGCGGGACGCGAGCCCGATCCGGGTCCGCAACCGCGATGTGGCCGACGGCCGGCCGCGGGGCTTCCTCCGCAAGGCCGGGATCTCCCGAGTCCGGTTCCGCACGATGGCCCACCGTGGGGAACTGCCCGGGATCACCAAATCGTCTTGGTGATTCCACTGAGTGCGACGCCCCTGCCGGGGTCAGGTGGTCCCGGCAGGGGCGTCGTCACGGGGCCGTAGGTACCCCTGGTCAAAAGCACTCCCAGGAGCGTGTATTGTTCATCTTGTTGGAGCGAGTGCGGGACGCGAAAGCGGCCGGTCGCTCCGAACTCCCAGTAGGGTCCTCGAGCTGAAACACGCTTCGTGCGGGTTTCAGTCACTGAGTCTTGCCGGGTGACTGGATCGAAAAGCGCCGATTTGACTGGCACTGAACGAAACAGTAATGTTTGGCGGGTTGCCCCGGAGCTTGGTTCGGAAGAATCTAAGCGCGGTGTGCGTCCGATTCTTGAGAACTCAACAGCGTGCCGAAAGTCAATGCCGAAATTTAGCATTAACCCGTTTCACGGCATTGGATGATCTTGTCCACCCCTGGTCCTTCATGGATTTTGGGTGCTGGGTTGTCTGTGTTTGTGTTCGGATTCCTTTGAGAAATAATGATTCAAGTCAGTTTGATTGTTTCTGAGATATCAAAGGATCACTCAAAGTTTGTCTGTTATCCATCTTCGGGTGGTTGGCATATAGAATTCAACGGAGAGTTTGATCCTGGCTCAGGACGAACGCTGGCGGCGTGCTTAACACATGCAAGTCGAGCGGTAAGGCCCCTTCGGGGG
>NZ_JAAGLV010000018.1 GCF_010548305.1 Streptomyces sp. SID13031 | reverse complement strand
ATTCCGAACCTGGAAGTTAAGCCTGACAGCGCCGATGGTACTGCGACCGGTAGGTCGTGGGAGAGTAGGACGTCGCCGGACATTCACACTGTTAAGGGCCACCCATCCACTGGGTGGCCCTTAATGCGTTTACCGGTCCTTGCCCGGGAGCGCTCTTAGTGGCTCAGGCGTCGCGTGAGCGCATCCGCAGCCTGACGGGTTCGCCTGGCCAGCAGGAAGCGTTCGCCGGCTGGGATTGCGTCGGTGCGGAAGCTGATGCTGATCGCGGCCACCGGATGTCCCGCATAGTCGACCGCCGCACTCGCGACGGAGGCGACGCCAGGCGTGATGTGCGAGTCCTCGACCGCGTACCCCTGCCGTTTCTCGTCAGCGAGGATCCTCCGGAGCTGGCTGAGCGTCTGCGGTCCATGATCGGTCCGGCGTACGAAGCTCTCAGGCGTCGGGAACAACGCTCGGACCTGCGCCGGCGGCAGCGCTGCGAGCAGAGCACGCCCGGAGGCGGTCAGCGTTGCCGGCAGTCGGACTCCGATGTCGGTGACCAGCGTGACGGGCCGCGGTGGCTGTTCCTTCAGCAGGTAAACGAGCTCCCGCCCGTGCAGGACGCCCAGATGTGCCGTCTGCCCGACCTCGGCGACCAACTGGGCCAGCAACGGCCGGGCCAGGCGCTCGAGTGGGTCGTGCCGCAGATAGGCGGAGCCGATCTCGAAGGCAGCGACCCCGAGCCCGTACCGCTTCTCCTCCGGCAGGTGCACCACGAAGCCCTCGCTGAGCATTGCCTTCAGCAAGTGGTACGTCGAAGAGCGTGGCAGGCCGACCGCGGAGGCGATGCGCTCCATCGGTACCGGACCGGGCTGGGTAGCCAGGAACGTCAGCACCCGCAGAGTGCGGGTCGAGGCGGGAACGTTGCCGCTCACAACTAGGAGAGTAGCTGCCCTGTCTCAGATTTCGGACGATTGACGGGCTTTGGCGCGGTCGCGCCGGATCCAGAACCGCAGCCCCTCACCCGCCAGCGCCAGCCCGAACAGGCCGAGCGCCATCCCCCAGTCGAACAAGTCCGACCCCGACATCAGGAATCCGACCCCGACGGCCAGCGCCACGAAGAACGCGACCGGGAGGAGAAACCGGGCCACGGCTCAGAGCACCTTCTCCACGGGCGTGAGCACCTTCTCGGCGGTCCAGGCGGCAGCGGTCACCCGGTAGCCGAGCCACTCGTTGACCGCGAGCATCGGCGCGTTCCCCGCGTCGTTGCCGGTGAACGCCTGCTCGAACCCGGCGTCCCGGCTGCGCGTCAGCGCCGCTGACTTCACCACCTTGGCCAGCCCACGACCCCGGTACGCCGGAACGGTACCGGTCAGGTTCGACCAGATCACCCGCCGCTCCGGGTCCGCCGTCGTCGTCACGAACGAAACGACCTGGTCGCCGGCCAGCAGCGCAACGCTCAGATCCAGGCGCAGATCCGGGTGGTCCCAGTCATGCTGAAGCCAGGCGTCGTACCCCGAGACATGCGACAACCCGCTGGGGTCATCCCCGGCCACGGCCGCCTCGGCCTCCCAGAGGCGACGCGGGTCGAGCTCCGTGAAGTCGACCAGCCGCAGGTCGCCTGGCGCAGCCGCGGCCTCCGGTACTGCGCTGAGGTCGGCGCGAGAGTGGCTCATCCGCCGGCCGATCTCGAACCCACGACGGGTGGCGAACTCCTTCGAGCTGTCCTCGTCCCCGACGACAGCGAGGAGCCGGTGGGCCCCTGCGTCGACGGCCACCGCGGAGACCTGATTGGCGAGGGCGCTCCCGATCCCACGCCCGCGCTGCGAAGGCGGCACCTGCACGGTGATCCTCACCCGCGGAGCGACTTCCTCCGGCGCCGGCCGGTAGATGTTCCCGTAGCCGACCACCACGTCGTCCTCGACCGCGATCAACACCACCCGCGTCGTGCTCTTGCGAAGCTCCGCCTCAACTCCACGAGCGGTCTTCACCAGATGTGGCATCGCAGCCGCCCACACCCCAGCAATCCCCACCGCATCAGCCGGCACCGCCACCCGTACCTCAAACCCCATCCCCCGACCCTAAGGCGGTCCAGGGTCTCTACCCGGTACGGAGCGTCGGTGGTGACCGCTGAGCTGGAGATGTCTCGCATCTGAGACGGGTGCTGGGTGGCGGTGCTATCCGTGCGGCGTGTGGCGGGGTGCAATGGGCTGGTGAACAGCCAAGCATCCCAGGCAGTGACAGTCGGCGTCGGGCCGCTCAGCCCGGCGGACGTCGTCGCGGTGGCGCGTTACCGGGCGCCCGTGCGGATCGACGACCAGGCGCTCGAGGAGATCGCGAAGTCGCGGGCGGCCATCGAGGCGCTGGCGCACGCGGACACCCCGCACTACGGCGTCTCCACCGGGTTCGGGGCACTCGCGACGCGGCACATCGCGCCCGAGCTGCGGGCCCAGCTGCAGCGCAGCCTCATCCGGTCGCACGCGGCCGGTTCCGGGCCCGAGGTCGAGACCGAGGTGGTCCGCGCGCTGGCCCTGCTGCGGCTGTCGACGCTCGCGACCGGTCGTACCGGGGTGAAGGTCGAGACGGCTCAGGCGTACGCCGGGCTGCTGAACGCTCAGCTGACCCCTGTCGTGCACGAGTACGGCAGCCTCGGCTGCTCCGGCGACCTTGCACCCTTGTCGCACGTCGCGCTCGCAGTCATGGGTGAGGGCAAGGTCCGCGATGCCGAGGGCAATCTCCTCGACACGGCCGACGCACTCGCTCAGTACGGGCTCAAGCCGGTCGTCCTCGCCGAGAAGGAAGGCCTGGCGCTGATCAACGGCACCGACGGCATGCTCGGCATGCTGGTGCTCGCGCTCGCCGACCTGGACCGGCTGCTGAAGACCGCCGATATCGCCGCCGCGATGAGCGTCGAGGGTCAGCTCGCCACAGATCGGGTCTTCGCCGCAGACCTGCAGGCACTCCGCCCCCATCCCGGGCAGGGCGCCTCGGCCGCCAACCTGCGCGCAGTACTCAGCGACAGCGGGATCGTCGCAAGCCACCGCGGTCCTGACTGCAACCGTGTTCAGGACGCCTACTCACTGCGCTGTTCGCCGCAGGTGCACGGCGCCGCCCGCGCCACCGCGACCCACGCCGCCTCCGTCGCCGGCTACGAGCTCGCCGCCGCGATCGACAACCCGGTTGTACTACCCGACGGCCGGGTCGAGTCGAACGGCAACTTCCACGGCGCGCCGGTCGGCTATGTGCTCGACTTCCTCGCGATCGCCGTGGCGGACGTGGCCAGCATCAGCGAACGGCGTACGGACCGCTTCCTCGATGTCGCCCGCAACCACGGGCTGAACGCCTTCCTGGCCGACGATCCCGGCGTCGACTCCGGGCACATGATCGCGCAGTACACGCAGGCCGCGATCGTGTCGGAGCTCAAGCGGCTCGCAGTACCGGCCAGCGTCGACTCCATCCCGAGCAGCGCGATGCAGGAGGACCACGTCTCGATGGGCTGGTCCGCCGCCCGCAAGCTGCGCAAGAGCATCGACGGCCTGCAAAGGGTTCTGGCGGTGGAGATCCTCACCGCGGCCCGCGCCATCGATATGCGCGCACCGCTCGAGCCTTCGCCCGCGACCGGCGCCGTACGCGCCGCTCTGCGCGTGCACGTCGAGGGGCCGGGCACCGACCGGCACCTCGCCCCCGAGATCGAACACTCCGTCCAGCTCGTTGCTGACGGCACCTACCTGAACGCTGTCGAGGCCGTCACCGGCCCGCTGTCCTGACCACTGACGACTGACGACTCGAAAGGCTGGATCACACATGTCCGGACCCCGACCCGTTCGCGCCGCCCGCGGCACCACCCTCACCGCCCAGGGCTGGCAGCAGGAAGCCGCCCTGCGGATGCTGCAGAACAACCTCGACCCGGAGGTGGCCGAGCACCCCGACGAGCTCGTCGTCTACGGCGGCACGGGCAAGGCGGCGCGGAACTGGAACTCCTTCGACGCGATGGTCAGAACGCTGACCACGTTGAAGAACGACGAGACGATGCTGGTGCAGTCGGGGAAGCCGGTCGGCGTCATGCAGACGCACGAGTGGGCGCCGCGGGTGCTGATCGCGAACTCCAATCTGGTCGGCGACTGGGCCAACTGGGAGGAGTTCCGCAGGCTCGAGGCGCTGGGACTGACGATGTACGGCCAGATGACGGCCGGCTCGTGGATCTACATCGGCACCCAGGGCATCCTGCAGGGCACCTACGAGACGTTCGCCGCGGTCGCCGCGAAGAAGTTCGGCGGCACGCTGGCCGGCACGATCACGCTGACCGCGGGTCTCGGCGGGATGGGCGGCGCGCAGCCGCTGGCCGTCACGATGAACGACGGCGTCGCGATCTGCATCGACGTCGACTCCAGCCGGATCGACCGGCGGATCGAGCATCGGTACCTCGATGTCCGCGCCAAGGACCTGAGCGACGCACTGCGGCTGGCCGAAGAAGCCAAGAAGGCTCGCCGGCCGCTGTCGATCGGCGTCCTGGGCAACGCGGCGGTGATCGTGCCGGAGCTGCTCGAGCTGGGCGCGCCGATCGACATCGTCACCGACCAGACCTCCGCGCACGACCCGTTGATGTACCTGCCGGTGGGTGTGGACTTCGACGACTGGGTGACGGCCCGCGAGAAGGACCCGGCCGGCTTCACCGAGCGCGCGCAGGCCTCGATGGCCCGGCACGTCGCCGCGATGGTCGGCTTCCAGGACGCGGGCGCCGAGGTGTTCGACTACGGCAACTCGATCCGCGACGAGGCACGCAAGGCCGGGTACAACCGGGCGTTCGAGTTCCCGGGCTTCGTACCGGCGTACATCCGGCCGTTGTTCTGTGAGGGCAAGGGCCCGTTCCGGTGGGCCGCGCTGTCGGGCAACCCACGCGACATTGCCCGGACCGACCAGGCGATTCTCGACCTGTTCCCGGACAACGAGCACCTGACCCGGTGGATCAAGATGGCGCAGGAGCGGGTGTCCTTCCAGGGGCTGCCGGCCCGGATCTGCTGGCTGGGGCAGGGTGAGCGCGACAAGGCGGGCGTGCGGTTCAACGACATGGTCGCCTCGGGTGAGCTGGACGCGCCGATCGTGATCGGGCGCGACCACCTCGACACCGGCAGCGTGGCCTCGCCGTACCGGGAGACCGAGGGCATGCTCGACGGTTCCGACGCGATCGCGGACTGGCCGCTGCTGAACGCGATGGTGAACGTCGCCAGCGGTGCTTCCTGGGTGTCGATCCACCACGGTGGCGGCGTCGGGATGGGCCGGTCGATCCACGCCGGGCAGGTGTCGGTTGCCGACGGCACCGATCTGGCCAGGCAGAAGCTGGAACGGGTACTGAGCAACGATCCGGCCATGGGTGTGATCCGGCACGTGGATGCCGGGTACGAACGAGCAGAAGATGTAGCCACTGAACGAGGCGTCAGGATCCCGATGCGGGAGAGCTGATCGCTGCACTGTGCGACCGAGGCAATTCATAGCGCTAAGGTGCACATTCTTGAGGGGCGAGACAGCCGCCAATCGCGTGTTGGCGGGCTCTCGTTCCCCTAGGATCGTTCGGGCGATCTCCCAGCGAGCGCGAAGGGGCGCCATGATCGAGTTCGAAGACGTCACCAAGCAGTACCCCGACGGCACCGTCGCCGTCGACAAACTGAGCATGCGGATCCCGAGCAACGAGATCACCGTGTTCGTCGGACCTTCGGGCTGCGGCAAGACGACCTCGCTGCGGATGATCAACCGGACGATCGAGCGCAGCAGCGGGACGATCTCGATCGACGGCGAGGACATCAACGCCGGCGATCCGGTCACCCTGCGGCGCGGGATCGGGTACGTGATCCAGCACGCCGGGCTGTTCCCGCACAAGACAGTGGTCGACAACGTCGCCACCGTGCCGAAGCTGCTGGGCTGGGACAAGAAGAAGACCCGGGCCACGGCGATGGAGCTGCTCGAGCGCGTCGGTCTCGATCTCAAGCTGGCCGAGCGGTACCCGGCCCAGCTGTCCGGTGGCCAGCAGCAACGAGTCGGCGTCGCCCGGGCGCTCGCGGCCGACCCGAAGATCATGTTGATGGACGAGCCGTTCAGCGCCGTCGACCCGATCGTGCGGCACCAGCTGCAGGAGGAACTGCTCCGGCTGCAACGCGATATCGGCAAGACGATCGTCTTCGTCACGCACGACATCGACGAGGCGATCAAGCTCGGTGACAACGTCGCCGTCCTGCAGGTCGGCGGCAAGCTGGCCCAGTTCGCACCGCCGGCCGAGCTGCTCGCCAACCCCGCGGACGCTTTCGTCGAGAGCTTCGTCGGCCAGGACCGCGGTTACCGGGCTCTTACGTTCTTGCACACCGACGAGCTGAAGCTCGGGCCGCTCCCCGCCGAGCTGGTGCTGGACGACGCGGGCAGGCCGTCGGGCTGGCGCAAGGGCGAGGGCGCCCTGTTGCCGATCGGCGCGAGCTTCACCCGCAGCGACTCGCTGCGGGCGGCGATGGACGCGGTACTGACGTCTCCGACCGGTCAAGGGGTGTGCGTCGACGAGGCGGGCAAGGCCCTCGGCATCGTCGACCATGCCATCCTGGCCGAGGCGCTGCGGTCATGACCTGGGTCGGCGACAACCTCTCGCTGATCTGGGAGCAGCTCAGCGAGCACCTCTACCTGGCGATCCTGCCGGTCATCCTCGGCCTGGTCATCGCGATCCCGCTCGGGTACGTCGCCACCCGGTTCTCCTGGCTGGCGAACCCGCTGATCGCGCTCGGCGGCGTGCTGTACTCGCTGCCCTCGATCGCCTTGTTCATCGTCTTGCCGGTGATCCTGGGGACCCGGGTACTGGACCGGATCAACATCATCATCGCGCTGACGATCTACGCGGTCTCACTGCTGATCCGCAACGTGATCGACGGGCTGCGCTCGGTCCCGCCGGACGTCCGGCAGGCCGCGATCGCGGTCGGCTACGGCCCGGCCCGGCGGTTGCTGACGATCGACCTGCCGATCGCGGTACCGGTGATCTTCGCCGGCCTGCGCGTCGTCACGGTCGCCAACATCTCGATGGTGAGCGTCGGCGCGGTGATCGGGATCGGCGGCCTGGGGGAGCTGTTCACGCTGGGCTTCCAGAAGGACTTCCTCACGCCGGTCGTGGTCGGCGTCGTGCTGTCCCTGCTGCTGGCGTTGCTGGCCGATCTGCTGATCGTCACCCTGCAACGCTTCCTGACACCCTGGGCCCGCGTGGTCGCTTCGGTGAAGGAGGCCTGAGATGCTCGAGTACCTCTTCGACTCCTTCAACTGGTCCGGTCCGGAAGGGATCACCGCCCGGATCATCCAGCACATCGGGTACACCTTCGCCGCCCTCGGCCTGGCCACGCTGATCGCGCTGCCGATCGGACTGCGGATCGGGCACACCCGGCGCGGCGCGTTCCTGGCGATCAACATCGGCAACGCGGCCCGCGCGCTGCCCAGCCTCGGGCTGTTGATGATCGCGGTGCTGCTGACCAACCAGATCGGCTTCCTGCCGGTCCTGATCGCCCTGGTCGCGCTCGGCATCCCGCCGATCCTGACCTCGACGTACGCCGGGCTGTCGGGTGTCGATCCGGCCACGATCGACGCGGCGCGCGGGATGGGGATGACCGGCCGGGAGATCCTGACCAAGGTGGAGATCCCGATCGCGCTGCCGCTGATCATCTCCGGCCTGCGCGCCGCCACCCTGCAGATCGTCTCCACCGCCACGATCGCCGCGCTCGTCTCGCTCGGCGGCCTGGGCCGGTACGTCGTGGACGGGCTGAAGCTGCGCGACTTCCCGCAGATGTTCAGCGGGGCGCTGCTGGTGGCCCTGCTCGCGAT
The DNA here is from genome assembly GCF_010548305.1 of Streptomyces sp. SID13031. Lineage (GTDB taxonomy): Bacteria > Actinomycetota > Actinomycetes > Propionibacteriales > Kribbellaceae > Kribbella. The sequence continues at coordinate 177,522 of NZ_JAAGLV010000018.1, read as the reverse complement.
CCTGCTGGACCTGCTGTTCGCGCTGGCCGGCCGGATCACCGTTTCCAAAGGACTGCGGGCCGACTGATGGCCGGAATCCATCCGTCGACCTGGAACACCGCCGGCGTCTGCCGGTATCCATCGAACTCCTGGAGGCTCCCGTGTTGAGATCCACACTCATCCGTACTGCGATCGCCGGGGTCGTAGTGCTCGGCCTGGCCGCCTGTGGGAGTGGGGGCGATCCGCTGTCCGGTGGCGACGCGGGCAGCTCGCCCGCTCCGAGCGAGGTGAAGAGCATCACCGTCGGCTCGGCGGACTTCTCCGAGAGCCAGTTGCTGGCCGAGATCTACGGCCAGGCGCTGGCGGCGAAGGGCGTCGAGGTCAAGTACCAGCAGAACATCGGTAACCGCGAGACCTACATGGCGGCCATCAAGGACGGCTCGGTGCACCTGCTGCCGGAGTACACCGGCGCGGCGCTGGACTACTTCAAGAAGGGCGCCACCGAGACCGAGGACGACGCGGCGTACAACGCGCTGAAGGCGGCCCTGCCGGCCGGGCTCGAGGTGCTGGACAAGTCGCCGGCCGCCGACGAGGACACCATCGTGGTGAACAAGGCGACCGCCGACAAGTACAGCCTGAAGTCACTGGCCGACCTGAAGGCGCACTCCAAGGAGATGGTGGCCGGCGGCAGCTCGGAGTTCAAGGTCCGCGAGGCCGGGCTGAAGGGGCTGAAGGAGAAGTACGGCGTCGAGTTCAAGGAGTACAAGACGCTGGACGCGGCCGGCCTGCTGAGCACCAAGGCGCTGCAGACCAACCAGATCCAGGTGTCGAACTTCTTCACCACCCAGTCGGCGATCAAGGACAACGGCTGGGTCCAGCTGGAGGACCCGGAGAACATCCTGCCGCCGAACAACATCGTTCCGCTGATCCGGACCGACCACAAGGGCGCCAACATCACCGACACACTGAACGCGGTGTCGGCCAAGCTCACCACCGAGGCGCTGACCGAGCTGGTCAAGCGGATCGACGTCGGCAAGGAGGCCGCGAAGGCGGTCGCCACCGACTGGCTGAGCAAGAACCCGCTGTCCTGAGCACTGGGGGTCGCCGGGGCAGGCCACTAGGTCGTCCCGGCGGCCCCTTGTCATGTCTTGTCGATGAGGAGTTTGCGTGACGTCGTTCGAGCAGTTGTGGGCCGACCTTGCCGCGATCGGGAAAGACCCTTCGAGCGGCGGGTACCACCGGGGTGGCTGGACGCCGACCGAGCGCGAGGCGACCGGGTGGTTTCTGGACCAGTGCGCGAGCCGCGGGCTGAGCGTCGAGTCGGACGGCATCGGCAACCTGGTCGCCTGGTGGGAGCCGAGCGCGCAGACGGAGGGCACGCCGGGTGTGGTGACCGGGAGCCATCTCGACTCGGTCATCGACGGCGGTGCCTTCGACGGGCCGCTCGGCGTCGTCTCGGCGCTGTCGGCCGTGGATCGCTTGCGGGCCGAGGGATTCGTGCCGTCGGTACCGATCGGGGTCGGCGCGTTCGTCGAGGAGGAGGGCTCACGCTTCGGGATGCCCTGTCTCGGCTCGCGGATCGCCACCGGCGTGCTCACGCCTGAGAAGGCACTGGCCCTGCAGGACCGTTCCGGCGTCACCCTGTACGACGCGCTGGCGCGGGTCGAGGCCGATCCGGACCGGGTCGGGCCTTCGTCGCTGCTCGCCCGGATGGGCACCTTCGTCGAGTTGCACGTGGAGCAGGGGCGGGCGCTCACGGCTCCCGTGGGGGTGGCGAGCTCGATCTGGCCGCACGGGCGGTTCCGGTTCACCTTCACCGGTGAGGCCAACCACGCTGGTACGACGTTGATGGAGGACCGGCACGACCCGATGCTGACGTATGCGATGACCGCGCTGGCGGCGAACAAGCAGGCCCGGCTGGCCGGCGCGCGGGCCACCTTCGGCCGGCTCTCGGTCGAGCCGAACGGGACCAACGCCGTACCGTCGCAGGTGACCGCGTGGCTGGATGCCCGGGCCGCGACCGCCGAGGTGCTCGAATCATTGCTCGCGGCAATCACTCGGCAGGCCACCGAGCGGGCCGAGCGGGACGGGACGACGGTCGAGATGGTGCCGGAGTCGGTCTCGCCGATCGTGGACTTCCAGCCGGGGTTGCGGGACCGGCTGAGCGCAGTACTGGATGGCGCTCCGGTGCTGCCGACCGGGGCGGGGCATGATGCCGGGGTGTTCTCCGACGCGGGCATCCCGACGGCGATGCTCTTCGTGCGTAATCCGACCGGCATCTCGCACTCGCCGGCGGAGCATGCCGAGATGGACGACTGCCTGGCCGGGGTCGAAGCGTTGGCGACGGTGCTGAAGGAGTTGTCTCGGTGACCTCCTACTGGTGCTCTACGGCCTTGCTGTCAACGGGCCTTGCCTCCTCGGTACTGATCTCGGTCGGTGACGGCCGCTTCACGTCGATTGTCGAAGGCGCCGAGCCGGGCGACGCGATACGCCTTGAGGGGTTGGTGATTCCGGGGCTGGCGAACTGCCACAGTCACGCGTTTCACCGGGCGCTGCGCGGTCGCACGCAGACCGAGCGCGGGACGTTCTGGACCTGGCGCGAGCAGATGTACTCCGTGGCGTCGGTGCTCACGCCGGACAGCTACTACCGGCTTGCGCGGGCTGTGTACGGCGAGATGGTGCTGGCCGGGATCACTTCGGTCGGGGAGTTCCACTACCTGCATCATGGGCCGGGCGGGAAGCGGTACGACGATCCGAACGCGATGGGTGAGGCGTTGATCGCGGGGGCGCGGGATGCCGGGCTGCGGATCGCGTTGCTGGACACGTGTTACCTGGCCGGTGGCATCGACCAGCCGCTGAATGACGTGCAGAAACGCTTCAGTGATGGCGATGCCGTCGCTTGGGGTGCTCGGGTCGGGCAGCTTCGTGGCGCGGATGACGTGGTGATCGGGGCGGCGGCGCATTCGGTGCGCGGGGTGCCGTCCGAGCAGTTGGGTTCCGTGGCAACGTTATTGCCTGAGGCCCCTTTGCATGTCCACTTGTCTGAGCAGGTCGCGGAGAACGAGGCCTGTCTGGCGGCGTACGGGCGAACGCCTTCGCAGGTGCTCGACGAGACAGGGTTCCTGGGTCCACGGACGAGCGCGGTCCATGCGACCCATCTGACGCCGGTGGATGTCGGGCTGCTCGGGAGTACCGGGACGTTCTCGTGTTTCTGCCCGACCACCGAGCGGGATCTTGCCGACGGCATCGGTCCGTCGGTGGCGTTGCGGGACGCGGGATCGCCGCTGACGTTGGGATCCGACAGTCACGCGGTGGTGGATCTCTTCGAAGAGATGCGGGCGGTCGAGCTGGACGAGCGGCTCGCTTCGCAGGAGCGCGGGCACTGGTCGGCTTCGGAGTTGCTCACTGCCGCGACCGTGACCGGGCATCGGTCGATCGGCTTTGCCGATGCTGGAGTGATCGAGGTTGGCGCGCGAGCGGATCTGGTCTGCTTGCGCCTGGACAGCCCGCGCACGGCGGGAACCGGTGGGTCGGTGGAGACCGCGGTCTTCGCGGCGTCGGCGGCCGATGTCACCGACGTGGTCGCGAACGGAGTACAAGTTGTGGCCGAGGGCAATCATGTGAAGCTGGCGGTCGGTGCGGAGCTGGCCGCCTCGATCGAAGCGGTGACGCGATGAGCTCACTCCTGCTGACCGGGATCGGTTCGCTGGTGACCAACGATCCGGCGCACGGCGGGCCGCTCGGTGAGGTGCACGACGCGGCGCTGGTGATCGAGGGCGGCAAGATCGCCTGGGTGGGCTCGCGTCGCGCTGCGCCCGCCGCGGACAGCTCGGCCGACTGTGGTGACCGCGCGGTCATCCCCGGCTTCGTCGACTCGCACTCGCACCTGGTCTTCGCCGGGGATCGCGCCGAGGAGTTCGCGGCGCGGATGAGCGGGCAGCCGTACAGCGCCGGTGGCATCCGTACGACGGTCGCCGCGACGCGGGCCGCCGCCGACGAGCAGTTGACCGCGAACGTGGCTCGCCTGGTGGCCGAGATGCGTCGCCAGGGGACCACGACGGTGGAGATCAAGTCGGGCTACGGGCTGACCGTCGGCGACGAGGCCCGGTCGCTGGCGATCGCTTCCGGCTTCACCGACGAGACGACGTACCTGGGTGCGCATGTGGTGGCGCCGGAGTTCGCCGACGATCCGGGTGGTTATGTCGACCTGGTGACCGGACCGATGCTGACGGCGGCGGCCAAGCACGCGAAGTGGGTGGACGTCTTCGTCGAGCGGGGTGCCTTCGACGCCGACCAGGCTCGCGCCATCCTGCGAGCGGGTCAGGCTGCTGGGTTGTCGGCCCGCGTCCACGCGAACCAGCTCGGCGAGGGGCCCGGCGTACAGGTCGCTTGCGAGGTCGGCGCCGCGGCCGCCGACCACTGCACCTTCCTCACGGACGCAGACGTCGACGCCTTGGCCTCGGCCGGAGTTGTCGCGGGCCTGCTCCCGGCGATCGAGTTCTCCACCCGCTCGCCGTACCCCGACGCCCGCCGCCTCCTCGCCGCCGGCGTGACCGTGGCCCTGGCCACCGACTGCAACCCCGGCTCCGGCTACTCCTCATCGATGCCGTTCTGCATCGCCCTGGCCGTCCGCGAGATGCACATGACCCCCGCCGAAGCTCTCTGGTCAGCCACCGCCGGCGGAGCCGCAGCCCTCCGCCGCACCGACATCGGCCGCCTCACGGTAGGCGCCCGAGCCGACCTGGCCGTCCTGGACGCCCCCTCCTACCTCCACCTCGCCTACCGCCCCGGCGTCCCCCTGGTCCGCCAAACCTTCGTGGCCGGCCGTCCGGTCTAGCCCCGGCGCCCCACCACACACCAAGCCCCACTCCCGGGAGCTCCCCCGCTCAGCTCCTGCGTCAGGCAGCCCGCAGCTGGGAGTTGGTGTGTGGTGGGGCGCCGGTCATCGCCGTGATGGAGGCGATGACCCAGTCCCGGTCGTACATGACGTCTTCCCAGCTGAAGCGGAGGATCGTCCAGCCGCGGATCGCGAGGTTCACCCCGCGGTGGCAGTCCTTGACCAGTTGCGAGCGCGAGTTGTGGTGCTCGAATCCGTCGGCCTCCAGGCCAATCATCGCGGCTCGGTGTCCGAGGTCCAGGCGGGCGGAGAAGGACCCGTCCCGGACGACGACCTGTGGCTCGAAGCCGCCGATACCAGCCTCGATCAGGATCGCCCGTAGGGCTGACTCCAGCACTGACTCGGCCCGTCCATCAGCGAGGGCGACGACCCGCTGGATCCTTCGGCGATGCGGCCCGCGAAGCCGTGCGGCTGCCTCGGAGAGTTCGTCCTGGTCCACGATCTCCAGGTGCAGGGCGGAGTCAGCGACGGCGAGCGCCTCTGCCAGCGGAAGTGCTCTGATGCAGTCCAGCACGGTCCGGACGGGGACGGTGACGTCGTCCATGGCCGGCGCATCGGCCCAGTGCAGAACGCACTTCTCCTGCGTGACGCGCCGCGCCCGGCCGGGCGGCAGGGTGATGTGGGGCCGCACTGGTTCCTTGAGCACCTTGATGCCCCAGTGCTGCGCGGCGCTCAGGTAGGAGACGATTCCTCCATAGCTTCTGGCGGCGGCGAGGGCTGCCGGTGCTTTCGGAACGGCATACACGCCCTTGGCCGTTCGCCGGATCTGACCGGCGAGCAGTGCGTTGCGGATGCTCCGGCCGGAGACCACGGCGCGCAACTCGGCGAAGGTCGCGCTCCCGCCTCGCCCTGACAGCACCTCGACCACTTCCGGCATGGCTTCATTCTGGCGAGTTCCGGGCAACTGCGAAGCCGGTTATCCACAGCCCCGGACCGCCACCACACAGCAACGCCCGTGGGTGCCGTGTTCCGGCGTCGCCGTGAGCCTGTCCGGGCGGATGGCGGTGAGGTTGGTGTGTGGTGGCGGTCCGGGCGGCATGACCCACACCGAATCAGGGGTCTTCTGGCGTGCGGAGGGGCTAGTCGGCCAGTTCCTTGGAGAGCATGGCGCTGGTGGTGCCGTTGGGGCGGCGGAGTTTGCCTACCTCTACGAAGCCGCGGGTGGCGTGGAAGGCCAGGGAGGCGGTGTCCGGAGGGTCGGACTGGACTCGGCCGACCAGGCGGTCGAAGGGCTTGGCGGCGCGTTCGACGGCGCGGTAGACCGAGGTGGCGACGCCTGTGCGGCGGTGCGCCTCGGCGACGACGATGCGGTCGAGGTGCAGGAAGCGGTCGGCGTAGGTGGAGACGAACCACTGGAAGTCGAGGGAGTCATGGGCGGAGCCGGGCGCGAAGGTGAGGACGAAGGCGGCGATCTCGCCCTCGATCTCCACCACGGCGGCATGGGCGGCGATCAGCCGGAGCCAGTCCAGCCGGTCGGGGCCCAGCGGGTCCGTCTGCTCGACGGCGGCGGCATTCAGGGCGAGCACGGCCGGTTCGTCGGCTGACGTCATGGGGCGGAGTTTCACGAGCACACCTTCCCACGCGGGGACCCTTCCGCGGCAGGGGTCTGATCAGGGCTTCACCGGGCCCGAACCCTGAAATTCCGGGGCCGGGGTTGGGAATGACCCAGGGGTGGTGCAATGTTGAGCCAGGTGAACTCAAGTCTGCGGATCTGGACCCCGGTCCGATTTGAATCCGGACCAGCCGGGAGGCAGACTTGAGTCTGTATCACTCAACTTCGTGGAGGTAACACACATGGCCCGCGCGGTCGGTATCGATCTCGGTACGACGAACTCCGTCATCGCCGTACTGGAAGGTGGCGAGCCCACCGTCATCCCCAACGCCGAGGGAGCGCGTACGACGCCCTCGGTCGTGGCCTTCGCCAAGAACGGCGAGGTCCTGGTCGGCGAGGTGGCCAAGCGCCAGGCCACCACGAACGTCGACCGCACGATCCGTTCGGTCAAGCGCCACATGGGCGAGGACTGGAACGTCTCGATCGACGGCAAGAAGTTCACCCCGCAGCAGATCAGCGCCTTCGTGCTGCAGAAGCTGAAGCGGGACGCCGAGGCGTACCTCGGGGAGCAGGTCACGGACGCGGTCATCACCGTGCCGGCCTACTTCTCCGACGCGCAGCGCCAGGCGACCAAGGAGGCCGGCGAGATCGCCGGCCTGAACGTGCACCGGATCGTCAACGAGCCCACCGCGGCGGCGCTGGCGTACGGGCTGGACAAGGGCACCGAGCAGACCATCCTGGTCTTCGACCTCGGTGGCGGCACCTTCGACGTGTCGCTGCTGGAGATCGGCGACGGCGTCTTCGAGGTGAAGGCCACCAGCGGTGACAACCACCTGGGTGGTGACGACTGGGACATGCGGATCGTCGAGTGGCTGGTGAAGCAGTTCAAGAACAAGAACGGCACCGACCTGGCCGGCGACAAGATGGCCATGCAGCGGCTGCAGGAGGCCGCGGAGAAGGCCAAGATCGAGCTCTCCAGCGCCGCCGAGACGAGCATCCACCTGCCGTACCTGAGTCTGACCGACTCCGGTCCGCTGCACCTGGAGGAGAAGCTCTCCCGGGCCGAGTTCCAGAAGCTCACCAACGACCTGCTCGAGCGCGCCCGCGCGCCGTTCAAGGCCGTCATCAAGGACGCCGGCGTGGACGTGTCGAAGGTCGACCACGTCATCCTCGTCGGTGGCTCCACCCGGATGCCCGCGGTGGCCGAGCTGGTCAAGGAACTGACCGGTGGCAAGGACCCGAACAAGGGCGTCAACCCGGACGAGGTCGTCGCCGTCGGCGCCAGCCTGCAGGCCGGTGTCCTGAAGGGTGAGGTCAAGGACGTCCTGCTGCTCGACGTGACCCCGCTGAGCCTGGGCATCGAGACCAAGGGCGGCGTCTTCACCAAGATCATCGAGCGGAACACGACGATCCCGACCAAGGGTTCGGAGATCTTCACCACCGCCGAGGACAACCAGCCGTCGGTGATGATCCAGGTCTACCAGGGCGAGCGCGAGATGGCCCGCGACAACAAGTCGCTCGGTAACTTCGAGCTGACCGGCCTGCCGCCGGCGCCGCGCAACGTGCCGCAGATCGAGGTCACCTTCGACATCGACGCGAACGGCATCGTGCACGTCAACGCCAAGGACCTGGCCACCGGCAAGGAGCAGCGGATGACGGTCACCGGTGGCTCCGCGCTGCCGAAGACCGATATCGACCAGATGGTCCGCGACGCCGAGCAGTACGCCGAGGAGGACCGGCTGCGCCGCGAGGCCGTGGAGTCCCGCAACCAGTCGGAGGGCTTGGTCTACCAGACCGAGAAGTTCCTGCAGGAGAACGAGGACAAGATCCCCGACGACGTCAAGACCGAGGTCAAGGACGGCGTCGCGGAGCTGAAGAAGGCGCTCGAGGGCACCGACGACGAGGCGATCAAGGCCGCGTCGGAGAAGCTGTCCCAGTCCAGCCAGAAGATGGGTGCCGCGATGTACGCGAACGCCCAGGCGGCCGGCGGCTCCGACGAGAACGCCTCGTCGTCCGGCGACAGCAACGCGAACAGCAACGACGATGACGGTGTCGTCGACGCGGAGATCGTCGACGAGGAGCGCCCGCAGGACAAGAAGCCTGAGGACGACAAGTGACCGATCGGGACCCAGGTAGCGAGTTCGGCGACGGCGAGCCAGTCGTCCGGGACAAGCGCCGGATCGACCCGGAGACCGGCAACCTGCGGGAGTCCGCCGAGCAATCGGCGGCCCCCGCGGGTGGCGCGGCAGCAGGCATGCCCGGTACGCCGGGCGCCCAGCCGCCGCGCGAGCCGTCCGACCTGATCGGCGGCCCGTCGGCCCAGGAAGCCCTGCTGACCGAGGCGCTCGCCGAGCGTACGAGCGACCTGCAGCGACTGCAGGCGGAGTACGTGAACTACAAGCGCCGCGTCGACCGGGACCGGGAGGCGAACCGCGAGCACGTCATCGGGTCGGTGCTGACCGAGCTGCTGCAGACGCTCGACGACATCGGCCGGGCCCGCGAGGCGGGTGAGCTCGAGGGTGCCTTCAAGGCAGTCGCCGAGTCTGTCGAGCGGGTCACCGAGAAGCTCGGCCTCACGAAGTACGGCGAGGTCGGGGACACCTTCGACCCGCGGATCCACGAGGCGCTGCTGCACAACTATTCCGACGAGGTCGACGGTCCGACCGCGACGCTGGTGATGCAGCCGGGCTACCGCCTCGGCGAGCGGATCCTGCGCGCAGCGCGGGTCGCCGTCTCGGAACCGACCGAGCAGCTCCCGGCCGACCAGGCCGGGTCCGGCGAGGCCGAGAAGTCCACGGAGTAAGGCATTCTCCCCGAGGAGGTGAGGCGTCGATGAGTACGAAAGACTGGCTGGAGAAGGACTTCTACAAGGTTCTCGGCGTCTCCAAGACGGCTGAGCAGGACGAGATCAAGAAGTCGTACCGCAAGCTGGCGCGTAAGTTCCACCCGGACTCCAACGCCGGGGACCCGTCGGCCGAGGCCAAGTTCAAGGAGGTCTCCGAGGCGTACGACGTCGTCGGGGACGCCAAGAAGCGCAAGGAGTACGACGAGGCACGCCGGCTGTTCGGCAGTGGTGGCTTCCGGATGCCGGGCAGCGGCGGGGCGCAGGGTGGACAGGGGTTCGGCTTCGACGTCGGCGACCTGTTCAACCGGTCCGGCCAGACCACCGGCGGTGGCAGTGGCGGTGGTGGTCTCGGCGACATCCTGGGCGGCATGTTCGGTGGTGGTGGCCGCTCGACGACCACCACCTCGACGGCCCGTCCGCGGCGTGGCGCCGATATCGAGACCGAGGCGACGATCGAGTTCGCCGAGGCCGTCAACGGTGTCACCGTCGCACTCCGGATGACCAGCGACGAGCCCTGCAAGACGTGCCGCGGGACGGGCGCGAAGTACGGGACCGTGCCGAAGGTCTGCCTGAAGTGCGAAGGCACGGGGATGCAGACCTCGGTCCAGGGTGGCGTCTTCGCGATGACCGAGCCGTGCACCGAGTGCAAGGGTCGTGGCCTGGTCGTCGACCAGCCCTGCGAGACCTGCCACGGCTCCGGCCGCGGCCAGTCGAGCAAGACCATGCAGGTCCGCATCCCCGCGGGCGTGCAGGACGGGCAGCGGATCCGGCTCAAGGGCAAGGGTGCCGCCGGCGAGCGAGGTGGCCCCTCGGGCGACCTCTACGTCAGCGTGCACGTCAAGGCACACCGGATCTTCGGCCGGCAGGGTGAGCACCTGACCCTGCCGGTGCCGGTGAGCTTCACCGAGGCCGCGCTGGGCGCCGAGATCAAGGTCCCGACGCTCGACGGCCTGCCCGTCACGGTCCGGATCCCGGCCGGTACCGCGAACGGCAGCAAGTTGCGCGTTCGCGGCAAGGGTTCGACCAGGCGGGACGGGTCGAAGGGCGACCTGTTGCTCACCATCGAGGTCCAGGTGCCGCACGAGCTGACCGACGAGCAGCGCGAGAAGCTGCAGGAGTACAGCACGGCGTCGGCACAGACTGATCTGCGCGCCGGGTTGTTCGGGAGTTCCTGATGGGTATCCCGTTCAGCCAGGTGCCGACCTGGGACGACCGCACCCCGATCTACGTCATCTCGGTGGCGGCCCAGCTGGCCGGCATGCACCCGCAGACGTTGCGGCAGTACGACCGGCTCGGGCTCGTGACGCCGAGCCGGGCGAGCGGACGCGGGCGGCGCTACTCGGCGTACGACGTGGCCAGGCTGCGCTATGTGCAGCACCTCTCGCAGGATGAGGGGGTGAACCTGGCGGGGATCCGGCACATCCTCGACCTCCAGTCGGAGGTCGAGGACCTGCGCCACCGGGCGAGCCAGCTCCTCGCCGAGGTCCAGCGTGGCGTCGGCGTTTCCCGCCAGCAGACCCAGCGCAGCCGGGTCTTCTCGGCGGGCCCCGCCGGCGACGTGACCGCGATGGGTCGCCAGCAGACCACCACCCGCTGGATCCGTACCCAGCCGCTGGAGCTGGGCCCGCGTTAGTGCCTTGGGCACTAGTGGTGTGTCGCTAGTACTTCCGGAAGCCCCCACCCCCGCGGGGCTTCCGGTTCGGCCGGTGGCTTCACCCCCTGAAGTCACCGGTGCCCGGAGTCACCGCATCCCCCCAGGTGGCTCCGGCCCTGGCCGGAGCCTGTCTCACCCCCAGACGGCTCCGGCCGAAGCCCCCGGACCTACCCCGGTCCGGGGGCTTCCTGCTGTCGGCGTTCTAGGTGACCGCCTACGCTGGCGAGGTGACGCTCACCTTGCAGACCGACCGGTTGCTGATCCGGGACTGGGAAGAAGACGATGCCGACGCCGCGCTGGAGATCTACGGCTCGGCCGATGTGGCTCAGTGGTTGTCGCCGGCGATCGACAAGGTCACCGATGCCGCGACCATGCGGGTCATCCTGCAGGCCTGGATCGAGGCCCAGCCGAACTTCGTCGTACCGGCCAGGCGATGGGCCGTGACCCGCAAGGACGACGGCGAGGTGGTCGGCGGGTTGCTGATCCGCCTGCTGCCGCCGTACGAGGAGGACCTGGAGATCGGCTGGCAGTTGCGGCCGACCGCCTGGGGCAACGGGTTCGCGAGCGAGGCGAGCCGTGCGCTGATGACGTGGGCGTTCGCCGAGGGCTCGACCGACGAGCTGTTCGCGGTCGCCCGGCCGAACAACAAGCGCGCCATCGCTACCTCGGTCCGGCTGGGGATGGAGTGGGTCGGGGAGACCGACAAGTACTACGACCTGAACCTCCAGGTTTACCGGATCCGCGCCTCCGAGTTCAAAGCCTGAGCCTGCTGGCTCCGGTCGTGCCGGAAGGTCCCTGACAGGGCCGCTGTGGTGAGGAATGCCAGGCCCAGTACGACGTAGCCGGCACCGAAGAACTGTTCGGGCCAGGACCAGTGGCGGCCCTCCGGGTCCAGCATGGTGTGTGGGCCGAGCGTGAAGACGATCGTTGCCGCGAGCATCCACCAGTGGCGGTGATGCCAGAAGTAGAGGGCAGCGGGAGCGATCCACACCCAGTGGTGCGACCAGGTGATCGGTGACGCGAGCAAGCCCCAGGTGGCGATGGCCAGCAGCGCCAGGACGTCGTCACCTGCCGCGCGCGCCCGGCGAGCGACCACGGCAGCCAGTACGCCGGTAGCCGCCACCAACCCGAGCCACAGGAGCGACTGGATCGGGCCGTCGGCCATCACGCGGCTCAGGAACGCCTGGACGTTCTGGTTGTAGGCGTAGGTCACGCCGCCGATCCGGCTGGGGTCGAACAGCACTCCGAACCAGTACTTCGCGGAGTCGGCCGGGGCGAGCGCGAATCCCACCACGGCCAGGCCGGCGAAGGTCGCCACGGCGACAGCCGCCTCGCGGTACTGACGGCGTACCAGGAAATAGACCACGAACACAGCGGGCGTGAGCTTGATCGCCGCGGCGAGACCGACCAGGGCGCCGCGGGGCCAGCGGGTCTTGGGCAGCAGGCAGTCCAGTGCCACCAGAGCCATCAGCATGAGGTTGATCTGGCCGAAGCCGATCGTCGACCGGATCGGTTCGAACGCGAAGGCCGCGACAGTCGCGGTCAGACCGAGCACGATGGCCGCCTTGTTCCACCCACGCAGCCGGGAGGCGACCACGAGCAGGGTCGCCGTCAGCGCCGCCGCGCTGCCCACACACACCGCCAGATCGGCCAGCGGCATCGGCAGTAGGTGCAGTGGGACGAAGAACACCGCGGCGAGCGGCGGGTAGGTGAAGGGCAGTGCTACCCAGGGTACGAGCTGCCCGAAGCCTTCCGAGTAGAGGCTGATGTCGTGGAGCCAGGCGTAGCCACCGGTTCGGTAGACGTTCAGATCGACGTTGCCGGACCAGCTGAAGTAGAGCAGCGGGGTGAGAGCGACCGCCAGCCACAGGAACTGTAGGCGGCGGCGCATTAGTCCGTCGTAGACCGCTTTCATCGGAGCACCTTCGCTGAATCGGAACTCTTGGCAGTCGAGCCGGCGATGATCAAACCCGTTGCCAGGAAGGCGATCGCGGCGATCCCGTACGAGTTTCCGACCAGGGCCTGCGGGAAGGTGTGGTGGAATTCCTGGTCGTGCGCCCACGGGGCCATCCATGGCAGCCCGATCAGGAAGACGACCGTCCAGGCGGCGGCGAAGGCCTTCAGCGCGTTGCTCCGAGCGGCCCAGGACCAGACCACGGCGACGGCGGGGAGCGCCCAGACCCAGTGGTTCGACCAGGAGATCGGCGAGACCAGCAGCCCGGTGATGCCGGTGGCAACGATCGCGTCCAGCGGTCGCCCGGCGGCGTACAGGCGGCGGGCGGTCATCAGGCCGGCACTGCCGATGACGACTGCGGCGAGCAACCAGAGCGGGCCGGTCATGCTGGAGTTCTCGAGCAGCCGGGCCAACGTGCCGCGCACTGACTGGTTGCTGATGTAGTGCGCCGGGCCCGGGCGGCCCGGGTCGAAGATGTAGCGGGTCCAGAAGTCCACTGTCGGGCCGGGCATGACGAGGTAGCCCAGCAGCAGCGTGCCGGCGGTCGCCGCCGACGCGACGGCTGCCTCCCGGAAGCGCTTGGTCACCAGCAGGAAGACGATGAAGATGCCCGGCGTCAGTTTGATGCCGGTGGCAACACCGATCAGTACGCCGCGGAACCGCCGGGGCGTGTGGCCGAGCAGGTCGGTCATCAGCAGGGCCAGCAGGACCAGGTTGATCTGGCCCATCCCGAACGTGGAGCGGACGGGCTCGAGGGCGATCCCCAGCGTCCCGAAGGCCAGCCCGGCGGCCAGAACCCGGTTCCTCGACCACTGCGGGCGGACCGCACGGACGGTGACCAGACCGATCACCATCACCGAGATGGCCGACAGTACAGTGATCAGCAGCCGGGCGAAATGCTCGCCGATCGCCAGCGGGGCCATGATCATCGCCGCGAACGGCGGGTAGGTGAAGCCGAGGCCCATCCCCGGGTACTTGTGATGGATCGTGTAGATGTCCTCGCCGTCGACGAAGCCCTTGGCCGCCGCGTAGTACACGCGCAGGTCGGACATCGTGGACGACGGGGGCCAGATCGCCAGGCAGAGGGCGATGATCGCGGCAGCTGCCAGCCCGACGGCGGCAAGGGTGAATCCGGGCGACAGATTCCGGGTTTTCACCGGCTCGAGAACGGAACTCTTGGTCATGATTCGACCCTCGCCGCCGGACCAGGGCCGGCACATCGCCGTCAAGAGCCCTCCTGGGTCACTGCAACGGATGACCAATCGCAATGGGTCATCACTCCAAAGAGTGACGGCCCGGACCCTTCCGAAGTCGCAGAATGAACAGGTGAGTGGACACAGCACGCCTGCCGTCGCCTCCGCCGCGGGCGCGCGCTCCGGTGGGCTTCGGGGCGTCCGCCCGGAGGTCTTCGACTGGGTGCTCGGAGCCGTTGCGACGGCCTTGTGCGCCGTCGACCTGTTCGTGCTCGGGCGGGACGATCCGTGGGGGATCGCCAACCGCTGGGTGCTGGTCGTCATCGGGCTCGCGCCCGCAACGCTCGCAGTACGCCGTCGCTGGCCGTTCCTGCCCGCACCCGCGCTGGCCCTTGCCGCCATCCTGGCCTATCCGGTAGCCGGCCGGTCCTGGGTGCTGATCGCCTTCCTGGCGGTAGCCCTCTGCCTCCTGGCTGCCACCCACCCACCCCTGTACGCCGCCGCGGTGGGCGCGCTCGCTGTCGCCCTCCCCACGGCTGTTGCCTTGATCAACTGGTTCCGGCTGACCACGCTGGCAGCCAAGTTCCCCGGGATCGAGTGGGCCGGGTGGTCGCTCCCCGGCTACCCGCAGTACCGGATCCCCGCGTTCGCCGATCCACTCGAGTGGTCGGCGTCCGTCTGGCTCTATCCGCTACTGATCGGCGCTTGGTTGCTCGGCGTCGCCTGGAAGCACCTCGACGCGGGTCCGACGATGCTGCAGGCGATCCAACGGTTCTTCACCGATCCGGCCAACCGGCTCTGGCTGGACGGGCTGCTGGCCGCCGCCCTGGTCGCGGCCATGGTCTACGACATCACCGCCAACAGGAGCCTCGGGACCGAGTGGGCCTGGGCCGGCGCCCGGCAGTGGCTGCTCCTGTTCGCTTGCGCCGCGCCGGCCTCGCTCACCCTGCGGCGGGTGATCCCGGAGATCCCGTGCGTGGTCCTCGGCCTCGCCGGGCTCCTCAGCTATCCGGTGACGCAGACTCACTTTGTACTGACGCCGGCTCTCGCCGTGGCGCTCTACTCGCTCGGGGTCTGGCGGCCCTGGCCACGGTCGCTGGCAGTGGCGGCGAGCGGTCTCGCAGCCCTGCCGCTGCTCGGCTGGCTGATCGGGGGCAAGCCGATCGTCCGGTTGGTCACTGTCATCGGCAACCTCGATGAAGAGGAGCCGTCGATGCTGCGGGCCTGGCCGGTCTGGCTGTCGGCGATCATGCTGGCGGCCTGGGCCGTGGGTCTGCTGGTCCGGCTGGCCCGGGAGAACCGGCTGGCGGCGGTGCGCGAGTCCGAGCTGGTCAAGCAGAACCAGCAGCGCGAGCAGGTCCAGGTACTGCTCGAAGGCCGCTCGCAGATTGCGCGCGACCTGCATGATGTCGTCGCCCACCACGTGAACCTCATCGTGATCCAGGCCGAGACCGGGCCCGATCTGGTCCAGCGCGACGAACGGGACGTACTGCAAGGGTTCCAGCGCATCGGCGACGCCGGCCGCAAGGCGCTGGGCGAGCTCGACCGGATGCTGTCGGCTCTCCGCGACGCGCACGGTGTCCCCGACCCGTCGTTGACACCCCAACCGGGCCTGAAGGATCTGCAGCAGCTCACCGATGGCCTGTCCGAGCAGGGACTGCCCGTCTCGCTGGAGCTGCGGGGCGACCTCGCGCAGATTCCCGACGGGGTCCAGCTGACGGCGTACCGGCTGGTACAGGAGGCGCTGACCAACGTGGTCAAGCACGCGCGAGCGAGCGCAGTACGGGTGCTGGTCGACGTGAGCTCCGGCGGCGTCGGCGTGTGGATCACCGACGACGGCCAGGGCTTCGACCAGAACAGCCCACCCGACGGCCGGCACGGCCTGACCGGCATGCGCGAACGCGTTCGCGTCCACGAGGGCACCCTCACCATCAGCTCCCACCCAGGCGCCGGTACGGCGATCAGCGCCCATCTCCCGTACGCCGAAGAACAGGCCAACGCATGATCGCCAGGATCCGCAAGCTGCTCGCCAACCGGATCACGGACGTGGTGCTGGCCGTCCTAGGCCTGGCGATCACCCAGGTGTGGATCTACGCCCAGCCGGCGGCCTGGCCGAACGCTCCGGTCGTCCTGGTGGCCGTGGTCGCGCTCGCACCTGCCCTGATCGCCTTCCGCCGGGTCGTACCGGTGGTGGCTTCCGTCGGTCTGGTCGGCGCGGCCTACGTGGCGCTCCTGCTGGGACCGGTCGACTGGGTCCTCCTGGTAGGCGCCGCGCTGGCCGTCTGGGCGCTGCCGAGGCGGTGCCATCCCGTCACGGTCCTGGCCACTCTGGCTGTGGTGACGGGTCTGCCGCTGCTGGTCAACGTCGTGTGGATCAACCTCGTGGAGTGGCTCTACGTCGATCAGGATGTGCGGCACGACAACCCTGGGCTCAGCCTGATGGGGATCACCGAGCGCCGGTACGACCAACTGGTGAACGGGGGCTGGTATTGGTGGCAGTCGCTGGCCCTGCTGCTGGTCGGTCTGATGGCCATCGCTGTCTGGCTCCAGCGGCGGCCATCGAGACCGGTCCGGGGCCCGGAGGAGCTGACCCGCTTCCTCACGGCACGCGAGAACGCCGTGGCTCTCGATGTGCTGCTCGCCGCGATGGTGACGCAGGCGATCCTGGTAGAGCTCTGGCGTGACCAGTTCTGGGGGAACTGGTGGACTGCGCCAGGCTGGATGCCTTATGTCATTGCGTATTCGGGCCTCACGCTCGTACTGCGACGTAGGTGGCCGGCTTTGCCGGTCGCGGTCCTCGCCTGCTGTGCGCTGCTGAGCTATTGGCAGACGTCGACGAGCTGGAGTGTGCTGACGGCGTTCTCGATCGCGCTCTTCACCTTGGCGATGGATCGGTCGTTGCGGTTCTCGTTGCCGGTAGCAACTGTTCCGCTGGTCGCGCTGCCGGTGATCGCCGAACTCGTGCGCTACTCGCAGCTGGTGCTGGTCTTCCCGGCCCTGAAGTTGCAGCCGCTGGAGTTCGGCTTCAGTGGCGGCGGACTCCACAACTTCGCCTACGAGAAGATCGTGGACCGGCAGTGGCCGGCGACGTTGTCGCTGATCCTGGCTCTGCCGGTCTGTGTCGGCATCCTCGCGCGGGTCTACCGGCGCTACCGGGTGGCGGCCGCACGAGAGGCTGCGCTGGAGAAGCTGACCGCCGAGCAGGATGCGGCCAAGGTGGTGCTGACCGAGCGGTCGCACATCGCGCGCGACCTGCACGACGTCGTCGCCCACGCGGTGAACCTGATGGTGATCCAGGCTGAGACCGGCCCCGATCTGCTGCTTCGCGGCGATCGCGACGTACTGGACGGCTTCCAGCGGATCGGGGACGCGGGACGGCGGGCGCTCGGCGAGCTGGACCGCTTGCTGTCGGCACTCCGCGACGCAGACGGGGTCCCGGATCCGCAGCTGACCCCGCAGCCCGGGCTCGCGGAGCTACGGCAGCTGACCGAGGTGGTGTCGCACGAACGACTGACGGTCGGGCTGGAGGTACGGGGTGATCCGGGCCGCTCGCCGACCGGGCACCAGCTGACGGCGTACCGGCTGGTGCAGGAGGCGTTGACGAACGTCGCGCGGCACGCCAAGGCGACGAGCGCGATGGTCGTGGTGGAGGTCGACGAGTTTGGCATTGTGGTGCAGGTGACGGACGACGGGGTTGGGTTCGATCTGGACGCGGCGCGCAGTGCCGGGCGGCACGGGCTGGCCGGGATGCGGGAGCGGGTGCGGATCCACTCCGGCCGGCTGGACATCAGGACCGCGCCGGGCGAAGGGACGACGATCAGTGCGCGCCTCCCGGTCAGCGGGGCCGCGGCCTCGGTGAGTGCGGCGGACGGTGCGGCCGAAGACGCGGCCGACGGTGAGGCGGGCCGGTGAGCGGCGACGGGGGTGAGTCGATCGTGAGCGCTGCCCGGGTGAGCGCGCCGATCAAGGTGATGGTGGTGGACGACCAGGATCTGGTCCGGGACGGGATCGCGATGATCCTGGACGGGCAGCCGGATATCGAGGTGGTGGCGCAGGCCATCGACGGTGCGGATGCGATCCGGCAGGCGGCTGCCGTGCTTGATCTGGGCGTCGTGCTGATGGATGTCCGGATGCCGGTGATGGACGGGATCGAGGCGACCCGGCGGCTGGCCGCGCAGGTGAATGCGCCGCGGGTGCTGATCCTGACCACGTTCGACCTCGACGAATACGTGTACGACGCGCTGCGGGCCGGCGCGAGCGGTTTCCTGCTGAAGCGGTCGTCGCGGGACGAGCTGATCAACGCCGTCCGGGTGATCGCGGCCGGCGAGGCGCTGCTCGCGCCGCCGGTGACCCGGCGCCTGATCGACCGTTTCGCCGACAGCCGGCTCGATCCGGCCGTGGCGGCCCGCCTCGACGTCCTGACCGCGCGCGAGCGCGAGGTCCTCGTACTGGTTGCCAAAGGCAACTCAAATGCCGAGATCGCGGCCGAGCTGCACCTGACCGAGCACACCGTGAAGACGCATGTCAGCCGGATGCTCGCCAAGACCGGCCTGCGCGACCGGGTCCAGGCGGTGATCCTCGCCTACGACGCGGGCCTGGTGACCGCAGGCCAACGCTGACCCTGAGCTGCGCTCCTCCCGGAGGCCTTGGTGATCTCCTGCCCGAATTGTCGGTGGCGTCGGGCACGCTGGGTGATGGCCGGCCACTTGCTGTCATCGATCCGAGGGGAATCCCTGACTTATCCCCAGGTTTCATCAGAGTTGAGTGGAATGGACTCAAGTTTGGATAAGTTGTCTCTAGTAGGACTTGTTACTGAGCTTGAAAGGCTGGAACCAGATGGATGTTCAGCGGTTGACGACGCTGGCCCGGGAAACCCTGTCGGTCGCGATCCGCCAGACCTCCGCGGCGGGCAACCCGACCGTGGAGCCGATCCACTTGTTGTCGGCGCTGCTCGCGCAACCCGAGGGGACCACGGTGGGTCTCCTGGAGGCTGCCGGCGGCGACCTCGACGCAGTACGCCGCCGCACGGCGGAGCAGTTGTCACGCTTGCCCAAGGCGAGCGGCGGAAGCGTGCAAGCGCCAAGCCTGTCGCCGAGGACGAGCGACGTGCTCAACCAGGCGGAGCAGCGCGCGCTGGGGCTGGGAGACGAGTTCGTCTCCACCGAGCACCTGCTGATCTCGCTGGCGACCGTCGAGGGGGTGGCGCAGACCGCGCTCGGGGTGACCGCCGACGCGCTACTGCAGGCGTTCGACGGGATGCGCGGCAATCGGCGGATCACCTCGCCGGAGGCCGAGGGGACCACGAAGACGCTGGAGAAGTACGGCGTCGACCTGACCGAGCGCGCCCGCGACGGCAAGCTCGACCCGGTGATCGGGCGCGACTCGGAGATCCGGCGCGTGGTCCAGGTGCTGTCCCGGCGGACCAAGAACAACCCGGTGCTCATCGGTGAGCCCGGCGTCGGCAAGACGGCCGTCGTCGAGGGGCTCGCGCAACGGATCGTGGCGGGTGACGTGCCGGAGTCCCTTCGGGGTCGCCGGCTGATCAGCCTCGACCTCGGCGCGATGGTCGCGGGCGCGAAGTACCGGGGTGAGTTCGAGGAGCGGCTGAAGGCCGTGCTGACCGAGATCAAGGAGTCGGACGGCCAGGTCATCACGTTCATCGACGAACTGCACACGGTCGTCGGCGCGGGCGCCACCGGCGAGGGCGCGATGGACGCCGGCAACATGCTGAAGCCGATGCTGGCCCGCGGCGAGCTGCGGATGATCGGCGCGACGACTCTGGATGAGTACAGGACTCGCATCGAGAAGGACCCGGCGCTGGAGCGACGGTTCCAGCAGGTGTTCGTGGGCGAGCCCTCGGTCGAGGACTCGATCGCGATCCTGCGTGGCCTGAAGGAGCGCTACGAGGCGCACCACAAGGTCGCCATCTCCGACAGCGCGCTGGTCGCGGCCGCCACGCTGTCGAACCGCTACATCTCCGGCCGGCAGCTGCCCGACAAGGCGATCGACCTGGTCGACGAGGCCGCGTCCCGGCTGCGGATGGAGATCGACTCCTCGCCGGTCGAGATCGACTCGCTGCGGCGGACGGTCGACCGGTTGAAGATGGAGGAGCTCGCGCTGTCGCGCGAGGAGGACGCCTCGTCGCAGGACCGGCTGGCCCGGTTGCGCGCCGACCTCGCGGATCGCGAGGAGGAGCTGCGTGCGCTGGAAGTCCGCTGGGAGAAGGAGAAGTCCGGCCTGAACCGGGTCGGCGAGATCAAAGAACGGATCGACGACCTGCGCGGCCAGGCCGAGCGCGCCCAGCGTGACGGCGAGCTTCAGCGTGCCTCGGAGATCCTGTACGGCGAGATCCCCGAGCTGACCAAGGAGCTCGAGGCCGCCGCGGCGGAGCCCGCCGCATCGGAGGCGCCGGACGCGATGGTCAACGAGGAGGTCGGGCCGACCGAGATCGCCGAGGTGATCGCGATGTGGACCGGCATCCCGACCGGCCGGCTGCTCGAGGGCGAGACCGGCAAGCTGCTCCGGATGGAGGACGAGCTGGGTCGCCGGCTGATCGGCCAGCGCGAGGCGGTCAAGGCCGTCAGCGACGCCGTCCGCCGGGCCCGTGCGGGCATCTCCGACCCGGAGCGGCCGACTGGTTCGTTCCTGTTCCTCGGTCCGACGGGTGTGGGTAAGACGGAGCTGGCCAAGGCGCTGGCCGACTTCCTCTTCGACGACGAGCGGGCGATGGTCCGGATCGACATGTCGGAGTACGGGGAGAAGCACAGCGTCTCCCGGCTCGTCGGTGCCCCGCCCGGCTATGTGGGCTACGAGGAAGGCGGTCAGCTGACCGAGGCGGTCCGCCGCCGGCCGTACTCGGTGATCCTGCTGGACGAGGTGGAGAAGGCGCATCCCGAGGTCTTCGACATCCTGCTGCAGGTGCTCGACGACGGCCGGCTGACCGACGGCCAGGGTCGTACGGTCGACTTCCGCAACGTCATCCTGGTGCTGACCAGCAACCTCGGCTCGGCGTACCTGGCCGACCTGTCGACCGATGACGCCACGAAGCGCGACCAGGTGATGAACGTGGTCCGGCAGGCGTTCAAGCCGGAGTTCATCAACCGGCTGGACGAGATCGTCCTGTTCGACGCCCTCGGCAGCGAGGAGCTGACCAAGATCGTCGGCCTCCAGATCGCCGCCCTCCAAAAGCGCCTCACCGACCGCCGAATCACCCTGGAGGTAGGCGAAGACGCGATGGAATGGCTGGCCATGACCGGCTACGACCCGGTCTACGGCGCCCGCCCCCTCCGCCGCCTGGTCCAATCCGCCATCGGCGACGAACTGGCCCGAGGCCTGCTGGCCGGCACCATCCGAGACGGCGACAAAATCCACGTCCGCCTAAGCGAAGCCAAAGACACCCTAGAAGTCACCCCCGCCTAACCCCACCCCACGGCCCGGCCCCGGATTCCCCAATCCGGGGCCGCGCTGTACCCCCTCCACCCCAGCCCTGGCCCCCAATCCGGGCTGCGCCGCGCCCCCTCCACCCCCAGCCCCGCATCCCCCAATACGGCTGCGCCGTGCCCCCTCCGCCCCGGCTCCGGATCCCGCAATACGGCTGCGCCGTGCCCCCTCCGCCCCGGCTCCGGATCCCGCAATACGGCTGCGCCGTGCCCCCTCCGCCCCGGCTCCGGATCCCGCAATACGGCTGCGCCGTGCCCCCTCTGCCGTGGCTCCGGATCCCCCGATCCGGGGCCGTGCCGCGCCCCCTTCGCACACCACCAGGGGGCTAGCCCGCGTCACGCCCCCGCGCGCGATGGCGGCCTGCCGCTCCTTGACCCCGCCGTCTCGGGGGTTAACCCCTCAGACGGTGGGTTGCCTAGCCAGAAACTCAGGGGGCAACCCGCACTCTGAGGGGTTAACCCCCGAGACGGCGGGTCAAGGTGAGCGTCGCGCTGTCAAGAAGGTCGGCCGGTGACACGCAGCGGCCGTACGGACCGGTCCGCAGCGTGATGGCTGGCTGCTGCCAAGTTGCTGGTCGTCGAAGGTGCGGTCGGCCGAGGCGTCTAGTGCTTCAGCGGGGGTTCGTGGTGGTGGGCGGCGGGCGCGGACGGCCACCACTCACCAACCTGCTGTTTCCGTCCGGGAGCGGGCCTGCGCACGGTGGGCTGGGTGTGATCAGGTGAGGTTGGTGAGTGGTGGCGGTCCGGCGTATCGCGTCGACCGCACGCTGAACATCACGAACTCCGGCGGTAGCACTAGAGACGCTGGGGCAGGGCTGTGGAAGGCGCAGGCGTGGACAGCGTGGTGCTCATTAACCGGTCCGGGGAGGATTTTCGCTGGCGCCCGGGGTGTGCGCCCGGGGCGGATTTTCCCCCGGATCAGAACACACCCCGGATCGGGGGTGAAAGTCTCCCCGGTCGCTGTTCCTCACGGCGCTGTCGCGCGGCTGGCAGTTCGTCGGCGGCCAGTGGTCGGAGAGCGCGTCATGGGCCGACCTTCTTGACAGCGTGACGCTCGGCTTAGCTAACCGACATTGGGGTTAACCCCTCAGACGGTGGGTTGCCTAGCCAGAAACTCGGGGGGCAACCCGCACTCTGCGGGGTTAACCCCCGAGACGGCGGGCGTGAGGTGCGGGGCTGGGGGAGCGTGGTGGTTTTGTGTGGGTCTGGGAGGATCGGGGGAGGACTCGGGTGGAAGGAAATGTGTAGGAGATGAGTGACCAGTACGGCGGAGCTGGTGAGGATGGGCCGGGGCCTTATCAGGGCGCCTTCGGCTCGTCCGGTCAGCAACCTCCACCGCAGCAGCCGCCAGCACAGCAATCGCCGTACGGCGGACAGCCCGGTCCGTATGCGGGTGCCTTCGGGCAGAACCCGTACTCCTCCGCGCAGCTCTCGAGCGCGCCACCCAAGCAGGTGGCGATCGCCAGTGTCATCTCCTTCGCCCTCGGCGGCCTGTGCGTGCTGCTCGGGCTCTTCACGCTGACGTCGGCCGGCTCCGAGATCGCCAAGACCCTCACCGGCGACCCTTCCGCCAAGAACCTGGTCGTCGGCGTCATCCTCGGCACGAGCATCGCCTACCTCCTCCCGGCGTACTTCGTCCGCAAACGCCGCCGCTGGGCCCGCACGATGCTGATCGTCGTCGCCGCCCTGGGCATCGCCGGCGGAATCACCGCCCTCCCCGCCTCCCTCCTTGGCCTGGCCCTCCACGGCACCCTCCTCTACCTGATGCTCCAAGAACCCACCAAACGCTGGTTCGCCGCCCCGCGCTGACGGAGATCTGAATCAACCCGGAATGCTCCAAGTGCCAGTCCGCCACAACAACCCTTGACGAAGCCGGCTTCCCCTACCCAGTCCGCCGCTACCTGGACGCCCCAGCCTGGTTCGAGTCGCGTGCGGCAGCGCAGAACCGGCGGGACCTGAGGCTGGTCGACGGCGCGCGGCAGAAGGGGCTGATTGCGCCCCAACTGTCGGTCGACTTCGCGCAGCCGGATCGAGAGCCGCTCCTTTGGTTGCCCGATGCCATAGCTGGTGCTGTGACGGCCGCGCAGTTGGGGGAGCCGCGGTGGTTGCTCACATTGTCCGAGTCGGTTGATATCCACCAGGTCACCGTGCGCTAGAAAGCGCGAAAGCTGGGCCCCACCGTCCGGAGGGAATCCCAGCTTCACTTCTCCACAAGGAACCCTAGGGAGCTGACGCAAGTCTTGCATGCGGTCGAGTGGGCTGTCACGTCGATTGGCGGGGCAGATGTGGGGCAGATTGGATCAGAGTTTGGTGAGGCGGGTTAGGGCTTCTTCGAGGACTTCGGGTTTTTTGCAGAAGGCCCAGCGGACCAGGGGGCGGCCGGCTTCGGTGTTGTCGTAGAAGACCTGGGTGGGGATGGCTACTACGCCGGTGCGTTCGGGGAGCATGCGGCAGAAGTCGATGCCGTCGGTGTGGCCGAGGGGGCGGATGTCGGTGGTGACGAAGTACGTGCCCTGGGGGCGGTGGACGCCGAAGCCGAGGGACTGCAGGCCGTCGCAGAGGAAGTCGCGTTTGGCCTGCATGGTGGAGCGCAGGGTGCCGAAGTAGTCGTTGCCGAGGGCAAGGGCTCCGGCGACGGCCGGCTGGAAGGGGGCGCCGGAGACGTAGGTGAGGAACTGTTTGGCGGTGTTCACCGCCGTGACCACCGAAGGGCTGCCGGTGATCCAGCCGATCTTCCAGCCGGTCACCGAGAAGGTCTTGCCCGCGCTGCCGATCGAGACGGTGCGCTCGGCCATTCCCTCGTACGCCGTCAGCGGAAGGTGCTGCAGTCCGTCGAAGATCAGGTGCTCGTAGACCTCGTCGGTGATGACGACCAGGTCGTGCTCGACCGCGATCGCCGCGATGCCGCGCAGTTCGGTGTCGTCGAGCACCGTGCCGGTCGGGTTGTGTGGGGAGTTGATCAGCAGCACCTTGGTCCGCGGCGTCACGGCAGCGCGGAGCTCATCGAGATCCAGCCGGAAGTCGGGCGCGCGCAACGTGACCGGCACGCGACGCCCGCCGGCCATCGCGATACAGGCGGCGTACGAGTCGTAGTACGGCTCGAGTGCGATTACCTCGTCGCCGGGCTCGACGTACGCGAGCAGAGAGGCGGCGATCGCCTCGGTGGCGCCGGTGGTGACGAGCACCTGCGTGTCCGGGTCGTACGACAGGTCGTAGAAGCGCTTCTGGTGATCGACGATCGCCTGCCGCAGTGCGGGGATGCCGCGCCCCGGCGGGTACTGGTTCGCGCCACCGCGGATGGCGGCGACGGCGTCCTCGAGCAGCGAGTCCGGCCCGTCCGTATCGGGGAACCCCTGACCGAGGTTGACCGACCCGGTCCGTACCGCCAACGCGGACATCTCCGCGAAGATCGTCGTCCCAAGCCCCTGCAACCGCTGAGCGTGTTCGCGCATGCCCCGACCCTAACCCGCAAGCCGATCGACCGCTGAAAACAGGGGTGCCGTGCGGTGGGGCTGAGGGGGCGGGCCCCACCGCACGGCGGGTTGTGGGTCAGTTCCAGGGGCTCGGAGGTGCCGGGGGAACCACCGGGGGACGGTCTTCGCAGTGGCCGGGAGCGCCGGCGTCTGCTGTCCAGTTGCCGTCGTTGCCGGTGCCGACGAGTCGTACGTCGAACTCCGGCGTGCCGGTGAAGTGGAAGGTGCCGCAGTTGTTGACGAACGGCGCACCCACGTTGCGGGCGTCGACGTTCTCGAAGGTGGCCCAGCCGCCGACCCGGGCGTTCAGCACGTTGGTGCCGGTGCCGTCGACCTTGATGTTGCGGAAGGCAACGTTCGTCAGCGCGTAGTCGTCCTTGACCGGCCAGTCGACGACGAACATGAACGCGTTGTACGTCGAGTCCAGGAACGAACTGTCCGTGACCTCGATCTTGCCGGACATGTTCGACTGCAAGGCGTAGAGCCAGATCGCGCCCAGCCCGAGATCCCAGTTGAGATCCCGCGGCCCGCCGCGCACCGTCGTGTTGCGCGCGAACGACAGCGTCCCCTCGAACGGCGTCGAACCGAACCTCGACCCGGCGTGCAACGTGCTGCCCTCGCGAATCGGGTCAGCCACCAGGTTGTCCGTCACCGCATTGTCCCGACCGCCGTAGATCGCGATGTTGTTCGCCAGTACCGGCGTCTGGACCGTGTTGTGGTCGTACACGTTGTCGTGGTTGACCAGCCCCTCCGCGTTGGCCTCCGACCACATCGCCAACCCGTCGTCACCGGTGTTGCGGACGAAGTTGTTGGTCGCCCGGACGTGCGAGACGCCCAGATGCAGGTTCATCCCGTCGGCGACCGCGTCGGTGATCACGTTGTTGCGGATCAGCAGCCCGCTCATCGGCCCGTCCAGCCAGATCCCGACCTTGGTGTGGTGCAGGTAAAGGTTCTGGATCGTCGACCCGCCGCCGATCGCGCCGCCGACGCCGTTCACCTGGTCGGTGTCGATCCGGTCCCGGACGTCGCTCTCGATCGCGAAGTCGGACAGGTGCACCTTCGTGCTGCCACCGTCCGCGGCGTACTTGCCGTAGAAGCCCGGCGCGCTGTGCACCGAATTGTCGGGAGCGGGCTGTGCGAGCGGCAGCACCTTGCCCTTGATGATCGTCCACCAGTTGCCGGCGCCCTGGACGGTGACCTTGTCCACGATGATGTGCCGGTTGACCTGGTACGTGCCCGGCGGGATGAAGACCGTCCAGCCGAGCTTCTTCGCGACCGCGATCGTGGCGTCGATCGCGGGTGCGGCGTCTCGCTTGCCGGTCGGGTCGGCCCCGAAGAGCCTGACGGACAAGGACTTCGCGGGCTGCCGTAACGGTTGGGCGACGAGCTCGAAGTCCGCGACGTCGAGTACCGTCCAGGCGGCCGTAGTACCGGCCGGGAGCTGGAAGCGGACCTTGTCGCCGGCCTT
Source organism: Streptomyces sp. SID13031 (assembly GCF_010548305.1). Lineage (GTDB taxonomy): Bacteria > Actinomycetota > Actinomycetes > Propionibacteriales > Kribbellaceae > Kribbella. The sequence goes on along the minus strand of NZ_JAAGLV010000018.1, from coordinate 151,068 downwards.
GTAGGTCTTGCCGAGCAACAGTCGCTGCTCGTCGTAGAAGTGGTTCGGCCGGAACGGCTTGGTGACCGGGTCTGGCTCGGGCTTCCACCAGCCGGGGTTCGGGTCGACGTTGGGGTCGTTGGAGAACGGATACATGCCGTACAGCCACGAGTACTCCGACGTCAGCGTCATCGTGTTCGTGCGCTTGCCGTTCACCAGAACGTCAAGCGGGGAACGCAATCCGCCACCCGACGCGCTGTCCGGGATGCTGTAGCGCAGGGTCAGGGCGTTGGCCGGTTTGGAGAGCGTGAACTCCACGTACTGCCCGGCCTGACTCAGCCGTACGGCGGTGCGCCCCGAAGCCTCGGCGGGTAGGGAGTAGGCCTCGCGACCGGGGCCGAGCTTCTCGCCATTGGTGGCGGCGTTCTCCGCCTCCTGCTCGATGAAGGGCACGGTGGCGCCGCGGCCCTGCACCAGAGCAGGGTCGAGCCCGGCCCGCGTCACCACGGGGGCGGTTTGCGGTGGATGGCTGGGGTGGGTAGTGGACGTGGCGGCGGCAGAAAGACCTGGAACTGCGAGCAGGGCGCCGACGACGGCGCCGATCACCGCCGGGCGGCGGCGAAAAGGAAGGTGGGACACAGGCGACATCCCCTCGAACTCACGGCCGCCCCACAGGCGGTGCCGTACTGAGCCCGGACATTACGCATGACGACGTTTCTCTGCAAGATCCCGACAGATGAAAGAAAATTCCGCGCAAGACCCGCGACTCGATACGATGACACGCCTTGAATATCCACGCTCTGTCCCTCGTCCTGACCGCCGCCGTCCTGCACACCGGGTGGAACTTCGCCGCGAAACGAGTCCGCCATGGCGGCGCGACCTTCGTCTGGGCCTACTACACGGCCGCCGCCGTTCTACTGCTCCCGGCGCTGGTCATCAGCTTGCTCACGACGGACGCGCGGCCGCACTGGAACTGGCTACTCGCCGCTGCCATCACCGCGGTACTACATGTGGCCTACGGGATCGTCCTGCAACGCGGGTACGACGTAGGCGACCTGTCCGTCGTCTACCCGGTCGCGCGGGGGACCGGCCCACTGCTGTCAGTACTACTGGCTGTGCTCCTACTGAACGAGCGCCCAGGACCCGTCGGCCTCGCGGGTGCGGGGCTGATCATCATCGGAGTCCTCACCATCAGCACCGGTGGCGCCAAACTCGCCCGCCGTCCAGCTGTCCGAGCGGGCGTCCTGTACGGCGTAGCGACCGGCGCGCTGATCGCCGGCTACACCCTCTGGGACGCGTACTCCGTGACGACTCTCGCTGTGCCGCCGATCATCTACTTCGCCAGCGGCTCCATCCTGCAGAGCGCGATACTCACGCCGAAGGTGCTCCGCAACCAGGACCAGCTACGCCTGCTCTGGAAGGAGAACTGGCGCGAGGTCTGCATCGTCGCCCTGCTCTCGCCGATCGCCTACCTGATGGTCCTGTTCGCGATGCGCCTGGCACCGGTCAGCCTCGTCGCCCCCGCCCGCGAAGTGAGCATCGTCCTCAGTGGACTGGCCGCCTGGCTGGTCCTCGGCGAGCCCGGCGCCCGCCGACGCCTACTCGGCAGCGCCGTAGTACTAGCCGGCATCGTCGCCATCGCTCTCGCCTAGCTGAGCTGCTCGGCGAGTGCGACGATGATCCCCTCGGGGCCGCGGAGATAGCAGAGCCGGTAGCTGTCCTCGTACTGGGCCAGCTCGCCGACGAGTTCGGCGCCGTGAGTGCGCAGGCGGGCGACGACGTCCTCGATGTCGTCGACGGCGAACATGACGCGATGCATGCCCAGCGTGTTGTGTGGCGGGTTCCGCGGCCCGGCGTCGATCGCCGCGGGGGTCTGGTACTTCGCCAGCTCGAGCCGGCTGTGGCCGTCCGGGGTCCGCATCATCGCGATTTCGCATCGGATGCCGTCCAGTCCGACGGTGCGGTCAGCCCAAGCGCCCTCGATCTGCGCCTGACCCTCCAGTTCCATCCCGAGTTCCCGGAAGAACGCAATCGCGGCCTCGAGGTCGCCGACGACAATGCCGACGTTGTCCATCCGCTGAATCGCCATGGTGGTTCTCCTTTCGTCGCGCAACCTGTCGTGGCCGCTGTGTAACTAGGACGAAGCGGGCGCTGCCTTCTCGACGTCCGGAAGCAGGACTTGTGGATCCGGACGGAGGGCGCGGAGCCAGAGTTCGGTCTGGGCGATGTGGGCGGAGGCGGCGGTGGCGGCTGCGGCTGGGTCGCGGTGGGTGATGGCGGCGAGGATCGCGCGGTGGCCCCGGTCGCTGGCCTGCTTGATCGCGTCGAAGTCCGCGCCCGGCTCGAAGATCCGGTAGTGCCCGCCGCGGCCGCGGATCACCCCGGTCAGCGCGGTCACCGTCGGATTGCCGCCCGCAGTACAGATCGCGCCGTGGAACTCCGCGTCCAGCGCCTGGATCTCCGCCGCGTCGGTGGTCGCCTCCAGCCGGTCGAGGATGTCGCCCAACTGCTCGCCCAGCGACGGATCCTGCCGGGCCGCGGCCGCCGCGGTCGCGTGCGCCTCGAGGACGCGGCGTACTTCGAGCAGCTGCAGAACCCCTTCGAGCGGGATCAGCTCGACCGAGAGCGAGAACCGGCTGATGATCTCGGCCGGGTCCAGTGCGGAGACGTAGGTGCCCGAGCCGTGCCGCGACTCGATCACGCCCAGCGCCGCGAGCGAGCGAGCCGCCTCGCGCAGGGAGCTGCGGGAGACCCCGAGGTGGTCGCAGAGCTCGGGCTCAGGCGGGAACTTCTCGCCGGGCCCGAGCTCGCCGGACGCGATCATCTGCCGCAGACCGGCCAGCGCCTTGTCCGTCGCTGCCATCAGCACCTCCCCTGTGAGAACACCCCTCAGAGAGTAAGTCCTCAGACCACTTGCGGCCAGAGCACCGTCAAACCGTGATCGACCGGCTTTGCGAGACCCAACTCATCAGATGTCAGCGCAAACCCTCAGCCGTTGTCAGGGCGTGGAGGAAGGCTGGGAGGTTCCAGACCCGCCACCGTCGCGGTCCGATCACCTCGTACCAGCTCTGCCCCGCCTCGTCGTCCCGATCAGGTTCCGCGGTACCGGGCGCCGCCTCGCCGCCGACGTGAATCGTCGCCATCCCGAGCTCTTCCGGCACCGTCAGGTTGACGGCCAGGTCGTCGAAGAACGCGGCGCGCGTGGGGTCGATGGAGAACTGCTCGACGAACCGCCGATAGCTCTCCGGGTACGGCTTCGGGATCAGCTGACCGGCCAGGATGTCGAACACGCCGTCGAAGTGCTGCCCCAGCCCGAGCCGGGGGAGGGCCTGCTCCGCGTGGTACGCCGATCCGTTGGTGAAGACGAACTTGCGTCCGGGCAGCGCCGCGATCGCCTCGACCAGCAACGCGTCAGGGCGGAGTACCGAGTAGTCGAGGCGCTGCTCGAAGGCCAGTACTTCGTGGGCGTCGAGGCCCTCGGTCGTCATCAGCCCGCGCAGCGTGGTGCCGTGGGCGGCGATCAGCTCGGCCTGGATCCGGCGGGCGCCGGCCTCGTCGGTACCGAAGTGCTCGCTGAGGTAGCCGCGGATCCGCGACTGCATCTGCTCGGCCAGCCCACTGCCCGGTGCGTACAAGGTGTCGTCGAGGTCCAGCACCCAGGTGTCGACATCCGCGAACATCCCACCACGCTAGTGACAGACTGGGCCTCGTCATCGACGGGAGGACTGAAGCTGTGGCGACCGCGCTCATCACTGGACCCACCGCCGGGATCGGGCGGGCCTTCGCGGACAAGCTCGCGATCGAGGGCTACGACCTGGTGCTGGTCGCGCGCGACGAGGCGCGGCTGAAGGAGGTCGCCGCCGAGCTGACCGCGTTGCACGGCGTCGCCTGCGAGGTGATCGCGGCGGATCTGACCGAGCCCGGCCAGCTCGCCGTCGTCGAGGAACGCTTCCGCACCGGGCCGATCGAAGTACTGGTGAACAACGCCGGCTTCGGGCAGAAGAAACCCTTCTGGGCGAACACGATCGAGGTCGAGGAGAAGCAGTTCGACCTGCTCGTCCGCGTCGTACTGCGACTCACCCACGCCGCCGTCCTGCCGATGATCGAGCGTGGTTCCGGGGCAGTCGTCAACGTCTCGTCGGTGGCGGGCTTCTTGCAGCGCGGCAGTTACAGCGCGCACAAGTCCTGGGTGACCAACTTCTCCGCCGGGCTCGCGATCGAGCTGCACTCGCGCGGGGTCGCGGTGATGGCGTTGTGCCCGGGGTTCGTGCACACCGAGTTCCACGAGCGGATGGAGATGGACAAGACGATCATCCCGTCGTTCATGTGGCTCGACGCGGTGGACCTGGTCGACGCGGCCTGGGCCGACCTGATGGCCGGCAAGTCGATCTCGATCCCGTCCCGGCGCTACAAGCTGATCTCCGCCGCGGCCCGCTACATCCCGCGGACCCTGATCGCCCGGCTGTCCACCATCGGCCTGGACGGCCGCCGCCGCGCCTGACCCGGTAAATCCCCCGGCAACCAAAGCGTTCTCGCTAGCGTCCATCACAGCACAGGGTTCGTCGGCGAGAAGGTGGGTCGGAACATGTCCGTACGGGGACGCAAACACGCACACCTGGCCTCGGTGGCGACGATGGCCCTCCTTTTAGTGGCCTGCGGCAACGACACCAAGCCGTCCGGGAACGGCGCACCGGCCGGTACGCCGACGGCGAAGGTCGTCACCAGCGGCATACCAACGACGCCGCAGCCCCCCAGCCCGCTCCCGCCCAAGCCTTCGACCAAACCGAGCGGCAACCCGACGCCGGGCCCGACCAACGCGCCGACTCCCTCACCCAGCAAGCCCGTCAGGCTGACCACCGCGATGCTGCTCACCGGCCCCGAGCTGGCCAAGGCCGACCCGAAGCGCGGCTGGATCGCCACCGGCGGTTCCGCCAGTACGCCGATCTGCGGCCGCGGCTCGACCCGCGGCGACAACCCGCTCGGCAGCCTCAGCCGCAACTTCACCACTGACCTCGACGCCTCCGGCGGCCAATGGCTCACCCGGTACTCCGATGCGAAGGCCGCGCGCTCGGCGTACGACAAGATCCTGAAAACTCTCAAGTCCTGCAAGGCCGCCGTCCCGGCCGCCACCCACGCCCGCAAGATCACCGAGAACCGCGCCCTGCCTCTCGGTGACGCAACCCAGATCCTCCGCTGGTACGACTACCCGCTTCCCTCGGATCCTGGCAGCGAGGACGGCGGCTTCCCCTACGCCGTCACCCTCAAGGGCAACCTGATCAGCGTCCTGGCCTTCGGGGAGATGGGCCCCGGCATCAAACCCGCCAACTTCGAACGCATCACCCGCTCAGCCGTCGCCCACCTGCCGGCCGCTAGCTGAGCAGCTTGGTGATGGTGGTGGCGATCGGGGTGGTCGGGCGACCGATCAGCTGGGAGAGGGTGTTCGGAGTCGCGCTGAGGGCGCCGGCGGTGGTTTGGGTGTCGATGTCGGCGAGGACCTCGGCGAAGGCTTCGGGGATCCCGGCGGAGAGCAGGCCGGCCAGCAGGTCGTCGTGGGAGATGACCTGGTGGACCACGGGCTTGCCCGTCTGGCGGGAGAGTTCGGCGGCGAATTCGGCGAAGCTCCAGGCCTCGTCGCCGCCCAGGTCGTAGGCCTGGTCGAGGTGGCTGTCGGTGGTCAGTACTACGGCCGCAGCGGCGGCATAGTCCTCGCGAGTGGCCGTGGCAAGACGGGCTTCGGGGCCGGCGGCGTTGACGATCGCGCCGGATTCGATGGCGGCGGGGATGTCGCGGACGGCCAGTTCGGAGTACCAGTTGTTGCGGAGGAACGTGGACGGGACGCCCGAGTCGAGGATGAGCTGCTCGGTGGCCTGGTGGTCCGCGCCGAGCAGCATCTTGTTGTTCGGGCCGCCGAAGATGCCGGTGTAGGCGAGTTGGGCGACGCCGGCCGTCTTGGCTGCGTCGATGACGGCGGTGTGCTGGGGGATGCGGCGGCCGGGCTCGCTGCCGGAGATCAGCAGGACGCGGTCGCCGGCGCTGAAGACGTCGGCGAAGGAGGCCGGCTCGTCGTAGTCGGCGATAGCGATCTTGACGCCCTGGGCCGCGAGGTCGGCGGCCTTCTCCTTGGTGCGGGCGACGGCGGTGATGCCGTCGGCCGGTACGCCCGCGGCCAGCAGGTCGGCGATGACGAGGCGGCCGAGCTGGCCGGTGGCGCCGGTGATGACGATGCTCATAGTGAAGTGCTCCAGGGAGTAGAAGATTGTCTGGCACTAACTATATGATGGGTACTGTCTTCACAGAAGTACCAACCTTGAAGTAAGGTACTAATCTTCAGGTAAGCATAGGAAAGGCGAGCCGCCGTGACCGACACCTTCGTGCCGAACGTCAACCGGGTCGACTGCCCGTCCCGCGGCATCCTCGAACACGTCACCAGCCGCTGGGGCGTGCTCGTACTGGCCGCCTTGCTGGAGCGGTCGTACCGTTTCAGCGAGCTGCGCCGGCACGTCGGTGGCGTCAGCGAGAAGATGCTCGCCCAAACCCTCCAGGCCCTCGAACGCGACGGCTTCGTCCACCGCGACGCCAAGCCCGTCATCCCACCCCGCGTCGACTACTCCCTCACCCCACTGGGCCAGGACGTCGCCGCCCAGGTCCACGCCCTGGCCCACTGGGTCGAGTCCAAGGTCGATGATGTTCTCGAGGCTCGTACTACGTACGACGACACCCGCCCCTGACGCCTTGGAGCCAAGCTCGTCATGCCCGCCGCCCCGACCACTGATCTCGCCCGCCTGCTGCGTCGCTTCCGCGCGCGATCCGGCCTCACCCAGGAGGCTCTCGCCGCAGTCACCGGTCTGAGCACGGAGGCGATCGGCGCTCTCGAGGGAGGGCGCAGGCGCCAGCCGCGGCCGACCACGATCGCAGTGCTCGCCAAGGCGCTCGATCTCTCGGAGGACGAGTCGCAGCTCTTCGAGCGAGCTGCCCGTCGTCCGGTTGCGGGCAGCCTTCAGCTCCCGGCGCCGATCGCCGACTTCACCGGCCGGTCCAGCCAGCTGGACGAGTTGGTTCAGCTGCTGCGTTCGCCGTACGCGGCCTCGCCTGGCGTCGTCATCTCGGCGATCGGTGGGATGGGTGGGATCGGCAAGACGACGCTCGCGGCGCAGGCCGCTCAGCAAGTGGTGGACGAGTTCCCCGACGGCCAGTTCTCGGTGAATCTGCATGGTGGCAGCGCGAAGCCGCTCAGTACTGCGGACGCACTCCGCATGCTGCTGCAGGCGCTCGGAGTACCGCCGACTGGAACTGACGATCTGGAAGAGACAGCAGCCCGGTACCGATCGGCGCTGGCCGGCCGACGAGTGCTGTTGCTCCTGGACGACGCGACGAGCGTTGACCAGGTACGCCTTCTGATGCCCGGTACGCCGGGAACTGCAGTCGTGATCACCAGCCGACAGCAACTGGCCGCCTTGCCAGGCGTCCGACGGCTCGACCTCGACGTGCTGACGGAACCCGAAGCGCTACAGCTGCTCGGAGAGGTCGCCGGCCACCACCGCGTCATCGAGGAACCCGACGCCGCACGCGAGGTGGTTAGCCGTTGCGGGTTCCTGCCGCTGGCGATCCGGATCGCGGGCCAGTCCGGCCGTACCGCCAAAGGTCTGCAGGGCCTGGTAGCCCAGCTCACCGAGGAGGGCGACCGGCGAGCACTGCTGACCGGCCCGGGTGCGGGAGTGAGCCGCAGCATCCTGGTCTCACTCGTCCAACTAGAACGCAACGACCACCCAGAGGATGAAGCAACCGCGAAAGCCTTTCCGAGGCTCGCACTTTTCGACGGCGATCATTTCCCCCTCCGGGCAGCGGCCAAGATCCTCGGCAAGTCCCTCGACACAACAGAGGCGATGCTGGAACGCCTGGTCGACATCCATCTCCTGGAGACTCCGGCTCCTCAGCTCTACCGGATGCACGACCTGGTCCGCGACGTCGGCCGCGCCCTCGCCCGTACCGAGCTCAGCGACTCCGAGCTGGCCGAGATCCACGAGCGGGAGCTGACCTGCTACCTGGGCGTGTTGTCGCGCTTGGGCGAGATGGTCGACTACCCCGACCTGTACGGCGCACGGGGCGAGCGACCTTGGTCCGCCGGCGCCGAAGACCTGATCGACCGCGAGGAAGTGGTCAGCTGGCTCCGGGACGAGCTGCCCAATCTCGTCCGGCTCATCCGGGTGGCGGCCGGCGGTGACGCGGCCGAGCGACTGACGGCGGTGCGGATGGCGCTTGGCATGCCACGGATCTCGACGGCTCTGATGCGCTTCGGCGAAGCGTATACAGCCGCGAGGACAGTCGTGCGAATTCCTGTCGAGCTGGACCCGCGCCTCGAGGCCGGGCGGCTCTATCAGATGGGGTTCATGGAAGCGAGTCTCGGACTGTACGAGGCCTCAGTCCCCTGGAAGGGAGAGGCGTTGCCTCTGGCCAGAAAGCTGGAGGACCCGACTCTGCTGACGGTTTGCCTGATCGATCTGGGGTATGGCCTGGGCCGAGCTGGACGGTCGGCGGAGGGGATGCCCTACGCGGAGGAGGCGCTCGCCCTCATCGAACGCCACCGGATTCACCGGTTCGAGGTCGGCGCCAACGTGGCCGTCGGCGCGCTGGCGGGCTGGCTCGGTGACCTGGAGCGGCAACGAGCAGCCTTCGATCGGGCAATCTCCCTGATGCCGTCACGGTCGGCGCTCGGACCGTCGGCCGCACATCGCTCTCTGATCGGACGCTCCTTGCAGGAGGCGGGACAGTACGAAGCGTCGTTGGAGGTGTTGAACGGCGCGCTGGCAGACGCCCGGGCGGCGAAGCTCGAGATCACCGAGGCGGACCTCCTCAGAGAACTCGGCTGTACCTACCTGGAGCTCGGCGACTGGCCGAAAGCCCACGAAGCGCTGGCATCCGGACTGGAGATCGCCCTGCGATTCCCATCTGACTATCGCGAGCCGCCGTTGCGGCACTACCTGGGCCGGGCCTTCGCGGGCCTCGGCCGGCCGGCTGAAGCCCGTCGCGAATGGAAGCAGGCGCTGACGAAGTACCGGCAAACGGCCGATCACCGGACCGAAGAAGTTGTAGAACTCCTGGCAGGGCTAGAAGGTGACCGGGAGGGTGGTGGCGGTCTTGAGGAGGGCCGCGGTGGTCGCAGCGATGAGGGGGTGGTCGATCCAGGCCCGGCGAGTGGCGGCGAAGACCCGGCGGACCGGGGTGGGATCGCATGAGTTCGACGAGTTCGGCGGGGAGATCGAGTGCCGGCGTGGCTGAGCTGCTTCGGCGGTTTCGGGTGCGGGCCAAGCTGACTCAGGAGGCGTTGGCCGAAGCGGCGGGGTTGAGTGCGCGGGCGATCCGGGTCCTGGAAGGTGGTCAGCGTAGGTATCCCCGGCGGACCACGCTCGATCAGTTGGCCGCAGCGCTTGAGCTTTCGGCTGATGAGATCCAGTTGCTCGAGGTGGCGGCGCGACGGCCAAGTGTCACCGATCACCTTGGGATTCCGCGCCAGGTCCCCGCGGGGATCGCCGACTTCACCGGACGCACCGAGCAACTCGCCCAGCTGATCGAGGTACTGGGCATACCTCTCGCCGTTGCGCCGGCGGTGGTCGTTGTCGCGATCTCGGGGATGGGCGGAGTCGGCAAGACCACTTTGGCAGTTGAGGCCGCTCGCCAAGTCGCCGACGAGTTCCCAGACGGCCAGCTCTACGTGAACCTCCGAGGCGGCAGTGAGCCACGGAGTACTGCGGATGCTCTGCTGGCGTTGCTCCAATCGCTCGGAGTCCAGCCGGTCGGGACCACGGACGTGCAGGTCCTTGCGAAGCATTACCGGACTGCTCTCGCCGGTCGGCGGATGCTGATCGTCCTCGACGACGCTGCCGGCGCCGCCCAAGTCGTCCCGTTGATCCCCGGGACGTCGAGTTCGGCGGTCGTCATCACGAGCAGACAACGCCTGTTCGAACTGCCGGGAGCCCGTCACCTCGACCTCGACGTCCTGCCGGAGCCCGAAGCCATCGCACTCCTCGGCGAGGTCGTGGGGTCTGCCTTGGTCAATCAGAACCCGGCGGCGGCGCTACAAGTCGTCCGGAGGTGCGGACTTCTTCCGCTGGCCATTCGCATTGCAGGTGGCCACAGCAGCAAGACTGCAGCCGGGTTTCTGCAACTGGCCGCAACGCTGGCGGATGACTCCGGTCGTTTGGATGCGCTGACCGGCTCAGGTCGCGTCGTGAACCGCAGCGTCGCAGTGTCGCTGGCAGCTCTGTCTGTCGGCAATGCAGTCGATGTCGCGGCAGCCGAGACCTTCCCGCTGCTTGCGTGCTTCGACGGTGACTGGTTCCCGCTCCGGGCTGCGGCCAAGGTCCTCGGTAGGTCGATGGACGACACCGAGGACCTGCTCGAACGCCTGGTCGACCTCCATCTGCTGGAGACTCGCTCCCCCTATCGCTACCACCTGCATGACCTGGTCCGGGATGTCGGTCGTGACCTCGCCCGCACAGTTCTGAGCGAGGCTGCCCTGGCCGACGCCTTCCATCGCGAGCTGGAGTGCTATCTCGCCATGCTGTGGCGCTACGCCGAGTTGCTGGGGGTCGTGGATCTCTATGGCTCCTGGACCGCGACCTCATGGTCGGCCGAGGCCGCGGATCAGACCGATCCAGGTCAGGTACTCAGCTGGCTGGAGGGCGAGCTTGCCAACCTGGTCAGGTTGGTTCGGGCGGCTGCTGCAGGCGATGAGGCCGAACGCCTGGCTGCCGTTCGCCTTGCCCTGGGGATGCCGCGACTGGCCCGCACTCTGATGCGTTTCGCCGAGGCCTATGACGCGATGTCGGCGGTCGTGACGCTTCCGGTCGAGCTGGACATCAGCCTCGAGCAAGGACGCCTCTACCAGATGTCTTCCGTCAGCGGTGCTCTCGGCCTCATCAGAGAGTCCTTGACCTGGGGCGAACAGGAGCTGCCACTCGCACGCGCGATCGGCGAGCCGACTCGGCTGTCGGCGTCGCTCGTCGACCTTGCGGAAAACCTGGGGTTTGACGGGCGAGCTGCCGAAGGCCTCCGCTATGCGGAAGAGGCGCTCAGTCTCGTCGTCGATACCGGCGCATCGACGAACGAGGCCGGCGCCAACCTCGCGGTCGGAATCCTGGCCGGTCAAATGGGCGACCTGGCGCGTCAGCAGGCGATGTTCGCCCGGGCGATCGAGCTCTTGCTGGCGACTAGGCCGGTCAGTGCTGCTCTTGGCTGGCGGCTGATCGGCGTTTCCCTTCGGGAAAGCGGTCAGCACAAGGCTGCGTTGACGGCCTTGAACAGTGCAATTGAACTAGCCCGGGGAGCGAAGACCGAGGCTCTGGAAGGGACTGCGATCACCGAGATCGGGGTGACTTGGTTCGAGACGGGAGACTACTCGAAGTCCTGTGACGTCCTGGCCGAAGCTGTGGCAATCGCGGTTCGCCACCCGCAAGAACATCAAGAGGCGAGACCGCGGCATCAGCGGGGCAGGGCATTGGCCGAACTCGGGATGGTTGCCGAGGCACGCCTGGAGTGGGAGAAGGCGATCGCCTTGTACGAGCGGATCGCCGATCCGCAGGCTGACGAGGTGCGGGGATTGCTGGCCGGGCTAGCCCAGCGGTAGCGCGGCGGCAGTTTTGCGGAGGGTGTCGATGGTGGCCCTGATCAGGGGGTGATCGGCACGGCCGGCGCGGATTGCGGCGTAGACGCGGCGGGTGGGGGTTGGGGGCGTGAGGGGGCGGAGTACTGCGGTGCCGGGGTTGGGGAGGGCCAATTGGGGGACCAGGGAGACACCGGCGTCGGCGGCCACTAGGGCGGCTACTGCTGTGTAGTCGTCGGAGTAGTGGGCGATTCGGGGAGCGAAGCCGGCTTGTTCGCAGGCCAGGAGGACTACGTCGCGGATCGGGTTACCGGTTGACGTCATGATCCAGTCGTCGCCGGCCAGGGTGGTGAGATCTACCTGATCGACCGCGGCCGCGGGGTGGCCGGCGGGGAGGATCGCGGCGAAAGGCTCGGCGTACAAGGGGATCCGGGTCAGGCGTTGGTCGTCGGGGCGCGGTGAGCCGCGGTGTTCGACGGCGATGGCCAGCTCCACTTCGCCGTCCAGGAGTTGGGTGATCGCCTGATGGCCTTCGGCGTCTCGTACGGCGAGGTGCAGGCCGGGGCTGGTGGCTCGCAAAGCGGCGAGGGAAGGCGCCACCAGGAGGCTGATCGCCGTCGAGAAGGCCGCTATCCGTACTTCGCCGGTGGTGCCGTCGGCGTGCAGGCGCATGGCGTCCTCGGCGCGTTCCACCTCGGTGAGGATCGTGTCGGCGTGGGTGAGGAGGAGGCGGCCGGCGGAGGTGATGGCTACCCGGCGGCCGCGGCGCTCCAGGAGTTCCTGGCCTACTTCGGATTCGAGGGCGGCCAGTTGCTGGGAGACGGCTGACGGGGTCAGGTGGAGGACCTCGGCGGCCGCGGTGACGGTGCCGTGGTCAGCAAGTGCTCGCAGGACTCGCAACCTGCGTACTTCGATCACGGGTTCAGCTTCGCACAAGCCAGCGCCGATCCGCGCGCGCTGCCTCAGTCGATGCTGTCGGGGTCACCGCCCGTACGAACGCCCGTCTCGAGGTCGGCGATCGCGGCCATGTCCTCGTTGTCGAGCGCGAAGTCGAACACGTTGATGTTCTCCGCGATCCGGCTCGGCGTCTTCGACTTCGGCAGCACCACGTTGCCCAGCTGCAGATGCCAGCGGATCGCTACCTGGGCAGGCGTCTTGCCGTACTTGGCTCCGAGCGCCTTCAGCGTCGCGTCGTCGACCAGCCCACCCGAGGCGAGCGGGCTCCACGCCTGCGTGACGATGTCGTTCTCGGCGTTGAACGCGCGCAGCTCGTCCTGCGGCAGTTGCGGGTGCAGCTCGATCTGGTTCACCGCCGGGCGCAGGCCGGTCTCGTCGAACAACCGTTGCAGGGCAGGGACATGGAAGTTCGAGACGCCGATCGCGCGCACCCGCTTGTCGGCGTACAGCTGCTCGAACGCCTTCCAGGTCTCGACGTACTTGTCCTTCTTCAACGACTGCCAGTGGATCAGGTACAGGTCGACGTGGTCGAGGCCGAGCCGTTCGAGGCTGGCGTCGAACGCCGTCAGGGTGGAGTCGTACCCCTGGTCGCTGTTCCAGAGTTTGGTGGTGACGAAAAGCTCGTCGCGCGGCAGTCCGGCGGCGGCGATGGCGCGGCCGACGCCCTGCTCGTTGCCGTACACGGCGGCCGTGTCGACGTGCCGGTAGCCGGCCTCGAAGGCCGCCTCGACGACGCCGGTGACGATCCCGTCCTCGACCTGCCAGACGCCCAGGCCCAGCTGCGGGATCTCGACGCCGTTGTCCAGGGTGATCATGGGGACTGTGCTCATTTGTCTATTCCACTGGCAGCGGCGGCTCCAGCACAGTCATCCGACGTGTGACAACAACCTCATCAACTGGCCGTAACCAGCTCGTAGGTCTTCGCATCGGGCTCCAGGAAGCGCAACAACGCGGTCCCTTCACGCTCAAGCTCGGTCGCCGTCTTCTTCAGCGTCCGGCCGAACGGGGTCAGCGTGAGAGTGGCCACACCACGCTTCATCTCCGCCGTCCACATCCCGGCGACGAGTCCGTCCACCAAGTACGTCGACTTCACCCGCAGATTCTTCGTAAACACGGCTGGACGGTACTCATCGGCAATGATTCGTTGGCGTTTCGCGTGTGCCAGCAGCAGATTGTCGAACTCAGGCAGGAATCTGACCGGCGCGACGGTGTCCTCGGAGGGGCGTGGCGCCCCCGGTACGTCGTACAGGGTCTTACCGCTCTCGTCGGTGAAGACCTCGAGGTCCATCGAGTCGAACAGCTGCTTGGCCCTCGGCAGTCCCGACCAGGTCTGGAAGTCCGCCGGGCCGGCCGGCCCGAACGCCTCCAGATATCGGACGACCAGCTCCTCGGGTGCCGCGCTCCGCCGCAGCTTCTTGCCGATCCACTGCTCGGCCGGCGTGAATCGCGCGTTGGCGGTCCATCCCCAGCGGGTCTCGGCCGGGGAGATGATCAACGGCACCATCATGCGCGTGCAGAACCCGAGAGCCCGGTAGTTCACCTCCGGGAACTGCGCCTGCAAAGCGTCCCGCACCTCGGTGAACGTCAACGGCTCCACCGCCAGGAGCTGCCGAGCTGCAGCGGCCACCTTCTCGGGCTCCAGCCCCGCGGCCCGGTCTCCGAGCAGTTTCAGCCCCGCCTCGAGCACCGGGTTGAGCGTCGTCCGGAAGCGCAAGTAGTCCTCTGCGGTGACCAGATGCAAGGTGCCGCGGAAGAGCGTCGCCCGCACCACCTCGCGCGCGGCGGCCGCCGCAGTCAGATCAGCATCGGCAAAATCGGAAAGCCGCGACCACAATCCGACGTACGGGTGTTTGGGCTCCTGCCCCTGCATCCCCGCAAGTCGCTCAACGGCCTGCGCAACGGACAGGTCGCTCCGCTCCAGCAGAAGCTGCCGGGCGAGCGTCGCGCGGTTGATCGCCCGGGGGCTGAGGACAGTCATGCAGAGGTGACGCGGGTACGGGCGACGTGATCGGGATAGGTGCGACGGCCGCGCACGATGGCGGCCGCCTGCAGCCCGAGGGCCAGGTAGGCGCCCGCGGCGAGCACGGTGCCCCGCCGGGTGTTGTCTGCCCGGAACTCCCAGACGGCTTGATGCCCCAGTTCCCAGGGCAGCGCCGTTTTGAGCAGCGATCGGGTCAGAGCCTGGGAGTACGAGGGCGGTTCCGCATTCGTGTCGTCACGCAGCGTGAGACCCATTGCTCGCTTGCCGGGCGATCCACCGGCCGCTTCGGTGGCCGCGAGGACGGCGCTCAGAGGCATCGTCAGCCCCACCGCGACCAGCACCCGGACCTTGGTCGCCGAGGGCTGCGGGAGTGGTCGCCGGCGGTACCGCAGCGCCGTGAGAGCGGCCAGCAGGCCGAGGGGTGCGGCCATTGCCGCGTAGTCGATTGCCGTGGCAAGGCCGCGCCGCGCAGTCAGCATGGCCCGAGATTACACGACCCGGCCCGGCCGCCAACGGTCATTTGAAACGCCTGCCGGATTCCGATTAAAACGATGGTTTTGGTGCTATTTCAAGGACAAATTGTCACCGTGTGTTCATTGGCCCCGGGCAGGTAATCTTCCTGGGATTTCCCTTGCCTGGTTGACGTTCTGTAGCGAATCTGAGCAGTCGAAAGGATGATCTCGCCGTCCGGCAATTGTTCTGTTAGCCTCAGGGCCCGGCTTCTGGGGAGCCGAATTAGCCGAGTTCGGACGACGCTCGTGACGGCCTGGTGGGGTTGTCGTGAGGGTGCTCGGTGAGTTCCCTCTGTTGACTGCAACAACAGACCCGGAAGGCAGGTTTCGTGACCACCGAGATTGCTCCGTCGCGCCCCGAGAACACTGTCACTGCCGCCGCCGTCCAGGTCAGCGGTGTGCGGAAGGCGTTCGGCAAGGTCGCTGCGCTGCGCGGTGTGAGTCTGGAAGTGCTTCCCGGTCAGGTCTACGGACTGCTCGGCCCCAACGGCGCCGGGAAGACGACTTTGCTGCGGATCCTGCTCGGCCTGGTCCGCCCGGACGACGGCTCGGTGACCGTGCTCGGACGCCGTCCCGGTACGCCGGAAGCGCTGCGCCAGGTGGGTGCGCTGATCGAGACCCCCGCGTTCATCCCACACCTGACCGGCCGGACGAACCTGCAGGTACTGGCCAGAGCCAGGGGACTGTCCGACGCCGAGGTCGACCGGGTCCTCGAAGTCGTAGAGCTCCGGCATCGTGGTGACGACAGGTTCGCCGGCTACTCCCTCGGCATGGGCCAGCGGCTCGGCGTCGCGGCCGCGCTGCTGGGTGGTCCGTCGCTGCTGATCCTGGACGAGCCGACCAACGGCCTCGACCCCGAAGGCGTCGCCTCGATCCGTGCGCTCGTCCGGAGCCTCGGTGCGGCCGGCACCACCGTCCTGTTCTCCTCCCACCAGCTCGGCGAGGTCCAGCAGATCTGCGACCGGGTGGTGGTGATCGACCGTGGTCTGGTGATCGCCGACGACACCGTGACCGCGATCAGGGACCGCCCGGGAAGCGTCGCGCTCGACGTCTGGGCGACCCCGGCCGACCAGGCCGGCCGGCTGCTCGCGGAGTACACGGGCCAGACGCCTGCCGAGACAGGCGATCCAGGAGATCGGCACTGGCACTTCGATGGCGCCCCGGACGACATCCCTGGGCTGGTGCGCGCATTGGTTGCCGCAGGCATCGATGTCCACGAGATCCGGCGCGAGCGCCAGACGCTGGAAGGCGTCTTCTTCGCCCTCACCAAGCACGACGACGAGCCGGCGGAGGAGTCATGATCAACGCGGTCGCCTCCGAAGGCCTGTTGATGCGCAAGCGGTCGGCCCCGCTGATCGTCGGGATCACCTGGATCCTGATGGTGGTCGGGTTCGCCTTCGTCGTCCCGTACATCATCTACAGCGTTCTCGACCCGTCCGACGCGAGCCGGGGCGAGTTGCTCGACATCCTGCTGCCCAACGCGGTCGCCGCCACCTCGCTGAGCAGCTATCCCTTGTTCGGCGGCGCGATCATGCTCATCCTGGGCGTCCTGGTGACAGGTTCGGAGTACCGCTGGGGCACCTGGACCGCACGGCTCAGCCAAGGGCCGGGCCGGGTGCAGGTGCTGCTGGCCAAGCTCGTCGTCGGCGCGATCGCCACGACGGTGATCGCATTCGCCGCGGCCGTCGCCGCGGTCGCGGCCTCCGCCGTGATCGGCGCGCTCGAGGGACGCTCGGCCGACTGGCCGTCGATCGGCGCGCTGGCCGGTTCGCTCGGCGCGGCGGCGTTGATCTCGGCGGCCTGGATGAGTGTCGGCGCGGCGCTCGGCGTGATCTTCCGAGGTACGACGGTCGCCCTGGCCGTCGGTCTGTTGTGGACGCTCGGCCTGGAGAACGCGCTGTCCGGACTGGCCGGGATCCTGCCCGGTATCGAGCCCGTCCGCACCGTCCTGCTCGGATCGGCCAGTGGCTCGCTGGTCGCCGGGATGGGTGCGCCGACCCAGAGCGACGGCGGGACTCCCGGCGTCGTCGACTACCTGAGCACCCCCGCGGCCTGTTTCGTCCTGGTCGCCTACATCGTCGTGAGCACCACCGCTGCCGCAGTACTGATCCGGCGGCGCGACATCACCTGACTGACAGCTCTGTCCGCTGCCCTTCCGCCCCGAGGAGCGACCGTGACCAACCCGCCCGATGAACTCGTCCGTCCCCGGATGCGCCAGGACGTGGCCTTCCTGGAGACGCTCGACGGTGTCTACGTCCGTGGTGCCGACGGCCCCTTCGTCATCCGGGGCGCCGGTGCCTACCGGTACCTGTCGGCCCTGCTGCCCCACCTCGACGGCAGCAACTTGCTGACCGAGATCGTTGCCGGACTCCCGGAGGCGCACGCCGGAGCGGTGAAGTCCCTGCTCACCACGCTGGCCTCTCGCGGCGTCGTGCTCGACGGTGCTGGTGCCGTGGTGGACGAAGAGACGCGGGCGAAGTTCCCTGGTCAGGTAGCCCTGCTCGAACATCATGGCGACGACGGCAGCGGTTTCACTCGGGTGGCGGCCGCCCGGGTGCTCGTGATCGGCGAGGATCCCGAAGCCACTGCCACGCTGGCGACTGCGTTGACCGCCAACGGCGTCGGCTCTGCCGCCGAGGGTTTCGTCCGGGCTTCCTCAACCCTGGACGCCGAAGAGGCCGATCTGGTCTGCCTGCTGGCGCTGGACGGCCCGTCGCGACAACTGTTCTCCCTCGCCGAGCAAGCAAGACAAACCAGTACTGCGTTCCTTCCCGTTGTGAGAGTTGGCGACCAATTGGTGGCCGGCCCGTGGCAGGGCCCGGTCTCGATCCAGTCGGCGCTCCTACGCATGAGCGACAACGAAGTGCCCGGAACCGCAGACCTCTGGCAGGCAGCCGTCACCGGCCCGTCGGCCGCACCGGCCAGACCCGCACTCCCCGGAGTCGCAGCCACGATGCTGCTCAACATCACCGGCTTCGAAATCTTCAAACACCTCTCCAGCAGCATCCCCTCAGACCTGGACGAGACCGTCATCCTCGTCGACCCGGCTCGCCTCACCGTCCACACCGAGCACGTGATCGCCCACCCCGCTGTCGAGCCGGTCTCAAACCCGGAAACGTCAGCAGTCACAGGAGATGGGGTCGAGGGTGCTTACCGGCGGTTTGATCCGGTGGTGGCTGATGCGGTTGGGGTGATGCGGCGGTTTGATGATGATGCGGTGCCGCAGATTCCGGTGAAGACGGCGGTGCTGCTGGCTCCGGCGGCCGATGCTGCTCCGCTCGTGACGTTCGGCGTTGAGACGGTGCTGGAGGCGAGGTTGGCCGCGCTGGAAGCGGCTGCGGTTCGGTATGCGCTCAACCTGCACAGGCGCTGCTCGTTGCTGTCTCAGCCGGCGTCGGACGCGGAGTACGTAGTACCGGAGCGGTTGGAGACCTGGCTAGGTGTCGGGCCGGCTCGGCCGGTGGCGACGGCAGCGGTTGAGGTAGGGACTGGTGTGCCGCTGGCTGTCGAGCGGGCGGCAGTGCTGGCCGGGCCGTTGGACTGGAATGCTGCGGAGTTCGAGCCTGACCTAGGCGGCCTTGCCGCTGCACCGACTGTTGCCGAGGCGACTTCTCGTGCACTGGCGGCGGCGGCTGGAGCTGCTGCTGTCGCCGCTGTGGCGCGCGGTGAGCTGACAGTTGTGCCTGTTCCTGACGAACTGATCGAGCGAGCCCTCGATCCACAGCAGTATCGCCGCTTGATGATCCTGGTCCGCGAACTCACCGCCGCCGGCGACCGCGTCACCTTCCAGCTGGGGCGAGGCGTGGTCCCCGTCGCAATAGTTGCCATCAGCAACGGAGCGGGAACGGTGCGGCTGGCCCGCGCCGCGAGCTCCTGGGTGGCGGCGGCCGAGTCGGCGCTCCTCACCGCGGTCGGCGAACGCCAGCTCGCCGGTACGCCGTTCGCCCGCGCCGACCACCGACTAGGCCTGGACGCCGACCTCGGCGGCCTACGCTCAGCCGGCCCGGACGCCGAGGCAGCCGACCTGACCAGCTCCACCACCGACGCCCAGATCCTCTCCAGGCTGGCCGGCGCGGATGCCGGCCGCCGGGCCGCCGCGGTTGACCTGACTCCGCCTGATCTCGTCGGCGTTACCGCGATCGTCCGGGTCCTGCTCTTCGGGAGGAGGTGATCACCATGGCGCTCTGCGAAGAGCTGCTCGTGCTCGAGACGGCGACGTTCGAGGTCGAGGACATCAGCGACCTCGGCCAGGACGCGCTCGGTTGGTGCAGCTCGAGCTGTGCCTGTTCCAGCTGCACGTCCTGCAGCACCTCGGGTTGCTGCTCGTCCAGCACCAGTACCAGTAGCAGCTGACGACCGTCCCCCTGCCGTGAAGGAGTCGTGATGACCGATCTGACCGCTGAACTGCTGTCGCTGGAGACCGCCACCTTCGAGGTGGAGGAAATCGCCGACGTCGGCATGGATGCCGCGAGCTGGTGCAGTTCCAGCACCAGCACGTCGAGCTGTTCGTCCTGCAGTACGTCGAGCTGCTGCGGATGCTCCAGCTGCAGTTGCAGCAGTACCAGCTGAGCCCGGTACTGCCTCCCCAGGTTCCGCCGCCTGCCCGGGCGGCGGCCCCACCCGCCCAGGAAGGAGGTGAATCACCATGGCGCTCCGCGAAGAGCTGCTCGTGCTCGAGACGGCGACGTTCGAGATCGAGGACATCATCGATCTCGGCCAGGACGCTGCCGGTTGGTGCAGTTCGAGCTGTTCGTGTTCCAGCTGCTCGTCCTGCAGCACGTCCAGCTGCTGCTCGACCAGCACCAGCACCGGGTGCGGCGGCGGCTGACCGCCGTCCGCCCACCTCAGTGGTACGGCGACGTCCCCAGCACGCCGTCGGCACGGTACGACCAGTTCCGCCCAGTCGCGGCTGACCAGCCGCGCAGAAAAAGGAAAGGAAGACCGCTATGAGCACTCAGTCGCTCGGCCTCGAACTGCTCGACCTCGAGGCCGTCACCTTCGAGGTCGACGAGATCACCGACCCGTCGCTCGACCTCGCAGCCACCAGCTCGAGCTGTTCCTGCTCCAGCTGCTGCTCCTGCAGCACCTCGAGCTGCTGCTCGACCAGCACCAGCACCTCCAGCTGCGGCTGACCGCCGAGCTCGTGTGCTGAGCCTAGTGAGCTGAGCCTCGTGAGCTGAGTGCTGCGGGCCAAGGGCCCTGGTCCGCAGCATGTTCACCCCTCCCGCAACCACCCCGCCCCGGACCACTAAGGAGCAGCATCCAGTGACAACAGTGGAAGAGACAACGACGGCTCCTCAGATGGTCACCAGCGTTGGTACTTCGATCGCCGCGTTGCTGCCGCCCGGTCCGGCGCTGACGCTGGACGTCGCCGTCCTCGGCCTGCCCGGTCAGGAGGAGCGGACCACGATCGGCCCGCCGGACACCGCCGCCGAGGTCAGCATCCGGATCTACGCCGGCACCCTGGTGGTTGCCGCGACACCAGGCGGCGACGGCCCCTGCCCGACCTGTTTCGACCGTCGCTGGGTGGTCTGCCGCCCGAGCATCGAGCGCCGCATCCTCGACCACCCGCACGGCCTCCTGACCACCGCACCGATCGCTCCGGCCGGCCATGCTCTCGCGGTGGCCGCCATCTTGAGCCGCATCGCGAGCGAGACGGCCGCCGACGGCCCGGCGTACCCGGTGTGGGAGATCGACACCCGTACGGCGAAGGTCGAGCGGTACGGGCTGATCCGCGACTCCTCCTGTGACGCCTGCGCCGAGCCCGAACCCGACACCGCCGACGGCGCCCGGATCCAGCTGGTCTCCACTCCCGCGTCGAGCCCCGGCAGCGGCCGCTCCCGTAAGCCGGAAGACCTCGGGCTGCCGATGGAGGCGCTCGCGAACCCGGTCTGCGGCATGCTCGGCGGGCCCGCGATCCGCGCGTACCACGCCACCGCAACGGCACCCGCGAGTGGGCACTTCGAGGTCCGGAGCAAGTACGGCCTGCACGAGATGTGGTGGAGCGGCCACGCCGAGAGCTACCAGCGCAGCGAGCTGCTAGGTGCCTTGGAAGGTCTGGAACGCGATGCGGGTCAACGGCCCCGCCGGCTTGACGTCGCGCTGCGGGCAACTCCCGCCGAGCTGACCGTCCCGCACGTCGAGATGGAGGAGTGCGGCCTCTACACACCGGACTTCTACGTCGACCATGCCGACAAATATGTGCCCTGGGCAACGAATCCGAAGGTGCCGTGGGTCTGGGGCTGGTCCGTCCGGGACCAGCGCGCGCTCCTCGTCCCCGAGCAGATCGTGTACTACCTCGACCACCGCGAGGACCACAGCAACACCGTGCAGGAGTGCTCGAACGGCTGCGCCTCCGGCAGTTCGGTGACCGAGGCCGTGCTGCACGGACAGCTCGAACTGATCGAACGGGATGCCTTCCTGATCAGCTGGTACAGCGGCCTGACTCCCGTCGAGATCGACCTGGACACCGTCGACAGCCCGCTGGTCCGCCAGATGCGTGCCCATATCGATCTGCTCGGGTACGACCTGCGCTGCTTCGACATCCGCGTCGATCTGCCCGTACCTGCCGTCGGCGCGGTCGCCGTACGCCGTGATGGTGGACCAGGCACGCTCTGCTTCGCCGGGGGAGCCTCGCTGGACCCGGCGGACGCAGTACGGGCTGCTGTCTGTGAGGTGGCGTCCTATGTCACCGGGTTCGAGGACCGGGTGACGGAGAGCCTGGACCAGGTACGGCCGATGGTGACGGACTACCGCAACGTCGGCGAGCTGGCCCACCACGCGTTGCTGTTCGGCATGCCGGAGATGGCCGAGCACGCCCAGCACTGGCTGCGGCAGACCGAGCTGACGCCACTCGACGACGTGTTCGCGAACTGGACCACGGGCCGGGCGCCTGCTACCGATCTGCGAGAGCCGGTGGAGGAGATCGTCGCGCTGTTCGCCGAGCGCGGGATGGACACCGTCGTGGTCGACCAGACCACACCCGAGCAGCTCGCGCTGGGGCTGCGCACGGTCGCCACGATCGTGCCCGGCCTGATCCCGATCGACTTCGGCTGGCAACGCCAGCGGGTGCTGACGATGCCCCGAATGCTGTGGGCGCCGTACCAGGGCGGGCTGACGTCACAGCCACTCACGCCTGAGCAACTGCATCGGGTGCCGCACCCCTTCCCTTGAGCCGCTAGCAGCCAGTCCATCGTCTTCCAGAAGGAGTTGAGCGCAGGTGACCAGCCAGATCGATGCCGCCGCCGGGCCGAGCCGCCCCGCGGTCGCGATGGACTACGCCCGCCGGATGTTCGAGCGGCAACGGGTGCCCCTGCCGCCGCTCGGCTTCCAGGTGGACTGGGGTGACCAGCCGTCGAGGCACAAGCTGTACCTGGACGCTCCCAAGCTGCCATTGCCCATCCCGTTCGCGAACCTGCCGTTGCTCGGGGTAGAGGCTGCCGCGGCTCGTGCTGCCGGCCCTGTGGAAGCAGAGCTGCCTTCGCTCGACGTACTGGCTTCAGTGCTCGGCTGCTACGGGCTGATCGATCGCCGCACTCAGCTGAACTGGAATGAGGACAGCACTGGCAAGCTGCGGGCAGCCGCGCCGGTCTGGGCACGGCCGACCGCGTCCGGCGGTGGCATGTACCCGGCGGAGAGCTACCTGGTGGCCGGTGGTGGAGCTCCGTTGCGGACCGGCGTCTACCACTACGACACGGCCCACCACAGTCTCGACCGGCTGTCCGCGGCGAACCGCTGCGCCGACCTGGCCGCAGCGACCGGGGTCGACGCCGGGCTGTATCTCGTGGCCACGTTGAAGTTCTGGAAGAACGCGTTCAAGTACAACTCGTTCAGCTATCACGTGGTGACCCAGGACGTGGGCGCTCTGCTCGCTTCCTGGCGGCTCGTGTTCGCGGCGGCCGGCCAAGCCGTCGAGCCGGTCCTGTGGTTCGACGAAGCACCAGTCAGTACTGCGCTCGCTGTGGACGGTCGCACCGAAGCCCCCTTCGTGGTCATCCCACTAGGCCCCACCCGTGCGGTGGACACAGCGGTGGAGCCCGGTAGGCCGTTGCCGTTGCGGGTCTGGGAGAAGTCCGAACACGTCCGCGACTTCGAGCTGGTGGAGCGGGTCCACGCCGCAGCCCTCGTCGGCAACCAGGCCAGGCCGCCCCGAAGTACCGAGGTCGCCCCAAGAACACTCGATCGAACCAACGGGGTACAGCTGCCTACACCTGCCCCCTCGGCCAAGGACCTGTCGACCAGCTTGCGTACCAGGCGATCGAGCTTCGGCCTGTTCTCCGCCCGGCCCAACCTGTCCATTGCAGACTTGGGGTCGGTACTAGCGACTACTGCCCAGATGAGTCGCGCTGGAACGGATGTCGAGCCCTCGCCGCGGCAGGACCCGTGGACCCGGCTCTGGGTGCTGCCCAACACCGTCGAAGGTCTGGAGAAGCGTGCGTACGCCTACGACCCGGCAGAGCATCAGCTGATCGGTGCGGGGAAGTTCGACTACGGCGAGGTCCAGCGGCACTACGCGCTGACCAACTACAACATCAGCGAGGTCGCCGCTGTCCTGGTGATCACGGGACGGCTGGAGGCGCTGGTGGAGGCCTACGGCGCCCGCGGCTATCGCATGCTGAGCGTCGAGGTCGGCCAGCTCGCCCAGACCAGCTACCTCGCCGCGACCGCCCACGGGCTGGGCATCGGAGCGGTGCTCGGGATCGACAACCTCGCCGTCGACGAGTTCCTCGGGATCGAGGAGACGGACGAGCGCAGCATGCTCTTCCTCCTGCTCGGTCACGAACGGGCCGGCCGCGCCGGCTACGACCACGGCCTGCATCACCGCCCGGCCCAAGGAGACCCACGATGACCGATGTCCTCTCCAACCCCTACACCCCGGACGCCGGTACTACGTCCGGCTGGCGACTCGGCTCCGGCTTCCTGCTGCGAGTCGCCGGGCAGCCGGCCGAAGCAGTCGCCGTCCTGCGTACTCCCGCCGCCGTTGCCTGGACGGAGCAGGTGCTCGCCGCCGAGGCGGTCAGGGATTCCGTGGCGAGCGAAGTCAGGGAGGCGCTGGAGACCGAGCTGGCTGCCCGTGGCCCGGAGGATGCCGAGCGGGTCGCGCTGATCAACCTCCGCCGTGACGCCTTCAACGGACGGCGCCCGCGGCCGAGCACGGTGACCCGGGCCGAGCCGTTGCTCCCGGCATCGACCCAGGCTCTGACTCATCAATGGATCACGGCGGTCGACCGCGTTCGCGACCTGCTCGACGAGGGCGTCGCGGTACTGGGTGACGACCTGACCGCCGCGAGAGCCCGGGCTCGTGAACTGCTGGCCGACGACAAGCTGCGCAGCGCTGTCCTGCTCCAGTCGGAAGTACTCGAGAAGAACATGGACCGGTACCTCGATCCAGCCCGGAAGGTCGACAAGCACGGCCGCCAGGTCGAGCGGACGCTGCTGGAGCTGCTCTACCGGGCAGCGCTCAAGACGAGCCCGTTCAGCACACTGACCTCCGTCGGCCTGGGGCGCTTCGCCGAGACGGCGACCAGGCCGAGGCCGGAGCCCGCGTCACTGGAGCAGCGGTCGACGGTCCGGTTGAACATCGCCGTCCTCGCCCGGCTGTCCGCTGTGGTGCTGGCCGATTCCACCCTCCGCTCCGGTCTCCGGGTGGCGCTCGCACCCGGTGCCAGCTCGGACGGCGAGACGATGCGCTACGTCCGCCGCCGGACCGCGTCCGGCAGCGACCCCGACGCAGTGGTTGCCATCGACAACGTTCACGAGAACTTGTTCTTCCTGCCGGGCGGTCCGGCGCTCGACGACGTCGTGACGCTGACCCGCGACGCCAGGCCGACCCTGGAAGAGCTGAGCCGGCAGCTCGCCGCCAAGGCCGAGGGCCGGTCCGTGGCCGAGTCCGATCAGCTGATCGGCCACCTGCTCCGGCTGGGTTTCCTGCTCGCGCCGGATCTCCAGATCGACCTGCGAGCCAGCGATCCGACCAAGGTTCTGGTCGCCGCGCTGCTGCTGCAGGACCACCCGACCCTGCAGCAGTTGGCAGCTTCGCTGCAGGCCGCGGTCGACCTGATCGACGCCTACCCCGGTACTCCGGCGCGTGGCCGGGCGGCAGTGCTCAGCGGAGTCCGTGACCATGTCCGCGCCTGCTTCGGACAACTCGGCGCCTCCGACCAGCTCGTACCGCGGACGGTGATCTACGAGGACACCACGATCACCGGTGCCGGGATGGAGGTGGACCGCGGGCTGTGGGAGCGCACCCTGCTACCCGATCTCGCGGACCTGGCCGACCTGTTGCCCGCGTTCGACCTCAACGTCTCCAGACGCCTGACCGCCAAGGGATTCTTCAAGGCCCGGTACGGGATCGGTGGCGCTTGCGAGGACGTCGTCCGGTTCTGCCACGAGTTCCAGCGCGACTTCTTCGACCCCTACACCCGGCGATCGATGCGGCGCCGCCAGTTCGACGACGACAACGCGTTCGTGCCGCAGGAGAACTGGTTCAAGCTCGACGACATCGTCGCGGTCGACAAGGCCCGCGAGGCCGCGTCACTGCACCTGCGCGACCTGCGGGCAGGCGATCCCGGACCGGTCGAAGAGATCCGCCTCGGCCCGGACTTCGTCGACGCGGTCCGGCGGGAACTTCCGCCAGGCGAGCAGCTTGCGCAACCGTGGTCGTTCTTCGTCCAGCTGGCCGCCGGAAACCGGGAGCCAGGCCGGCTGATCCTCAACCAGGCCTACGCGGGCCTGACCCTGATGTTCTCCCGGTTCGCGCACAGCCTCGATGCCGAAGGCACCCGGGCGCGAGACCTGATCAGCGAGATCCTGCGCGACTACGCCCCGGACGGGGCAGTGCTGGCCGAGCTGCGAGGCGGGTACGAGACCACTAATCTCAATGTGCACCCCGCCGTCACGCAGTACGAGATCGTCTGTCCGGGAGATGCGAGCACCCGGCCGGCCGACGAGCAGATCGGGCTCGACGACCTCGTCCTCGTCCACGACCCGGAGGCCGACCGGGTCCGGCTGATGTCGACCCGGCTCGGGCGCGAGGTGGTACCGGTCTATCTGGGCTTCCTGATGCCGATGGCGCTGCCGGAGATCCAGCAGATCCTGCTCTGCTTCTCGCCCAGCGGAATGGCCCAGATCGACCTGTGGGCGGGGACCGGCGACCCGATCCCGGTCGACGGCATCCAGTCGTACCCGCGGCTGGTACTCGGTGACCTGGTACTGCAGCGGCGGATGTGGAAGCTGAACACGGCGGACTTCCCGTTCCGCAATCCGCAACACTCCGATGCCGAGCATCTGCTCAAGGTGCGGCGGTGGCGGCTCGACCACGGGCTGCCCGTCCGGCTGTTCGCCCAGATCGACAACGCGGCCGCCAAGTCCGCGGTCGACGACGGCGCTGCCCCGGACGTACCGGACACCCCTGGTGCCGAACGCAAGGCCGGGCGCAAGCCGCTACCGGTCGACTTCGACAGCTGGATGTCGCTGCAACTGCTGGAACAACTGGCTCTGGGCGCGTCGGCCCGGATCGTACTGACCGAGGCGAACCCGGACACCGACGAACTCTGGCTGACCGACGAACACGGCCGGCCGCACGTGTGTGAACTGTTGCTGGAGCTTTACGACACCGGGAGGGACTCCGATGACCGATGACTGGGTGGCCTTGCACGTCTTCTACGCCAGCGACGCCAATCCGATCCTGGTCGAGGCGGTCCGGCCGCTCGTCGCGGAGTTGCGGCGCGACGAGCTGATCGACCGCTGGTTCTTCATCAAGTACTGGATGGAGGGACCGCACCTGCGGGTCAGGCTCAAGCCAGCCGCGCCCGAGAAGAAGGAAGAAGTGCGCGCGCGGGCAGTGGCGGCCATCGAGGCGTTCCTGGCCCGGCGGCCGGCGCTCTACGACACCGACATCGAGGGCCTCGGCGACATCTACAAGAAGATGTACGTGGCCGAGTACGGCGAGGAACGCTTCGTCGAGGAGTACGGCGTCGACGGGGTGATGCCGTTCCGGCCGAACAACAGCGTCGCGCTGATGCCGTACGAGCAGGAGTTCGACCGGTACGGCGGCCCGGTCGGGATGGAGCTGGGCGAATGGCACTTCGAGGCCTCGAGCGACCTGGTGGCGAAGTTGCTCGCCACCTCGAACACCCACGTCCGGCCGGTCCTGCTCGGGCTGGCGACCCAGCTGTCGTTGCTGACGGCGTACTCGTTCCTGGAGACCGACGAGGCGGTCCGGCGGTTCTTCCAGCGGTACCGGGGGTTCTGGGAGACGTCGTACCAGGAGCCGTCGGACGACTACCACGACTCCTTCGACAAGAGCTTCGAGCTGACCCGGGCGTCGCTGACGGAACGGGTCGACCGGATCCGGACGATCAGCGCGGGTGACGCCGGCCAGCAGTTGTCCGGGATCGAGCGGACCTGGCTGACGCACTGCCGCGAGCTCCGGGCCCGGGTCGATGCCGAGGCCGGGCAACTGCTGTTCCCGAGCCGTACCGGTGGCAGTGGCCGGGAGCCGATCGCTGATACCGAGGCGCGTGCGGCGGTGCTGCTGAGCTCCTACATTCACATGACCAACAACCGTCTTGGCGTCGCCATCCTGGATGAGATCTATCTGTCCTACTTGATCGAGCGGGCGCTGGAGCCCGCGGCGGCGCAGGTATCGGCACCGGTATGACAGCCGTCAGCGATCCCGCCTGGCTGGCGGAGGCTCGGCCGGCGCTGCGTGAGGCGGTCCGGATCGGGCCTGGCCTGCAGAAGGGGACGGCCGTCGTCCACGTGGTCGGCGACCGTGACACCCACGCGTTCCTGCGGGTCGGTCCGCGGGAGGCGTTCCTGATGGCGCAGCTCGACGGCCACCGGACGCTGGCCGACATCGGCGTCGACTACGCGGGCCAGTTCGGCAAGAGGCTGGGGGAGGCGCATTGGCAGCAGCTCCTCGGCCTCCTGCACTCGCATGCCCTCATCGACCCGGCTGCACCTGAGCAGCTGGACGCAGTACGGGAGAAGACCGAGGTCGCCCGTCGTGCGGCCGGCCGGTCACCACTGCTGTGGCGTCGGCCGCTGCCCGGTGCGGCCGAGCTCGTAGTACCGCTGGCCCGACGGATCGGGTGGCTGCTGCACCCGCTGGCCGCAGTACCGCTGGCGCTGCTCGGTACTGCGCTCGCTGTGCTCGTGCTGCTCGACTGGTCCACGCTGTGGTCGGCCGTAGCGGACTCGCCGTCGCGCTGGACTGCGGGAATCGTCGGGTTCGCCGTCGGGTGGCTGGTGATCGCCGGGCACGAGTTCTTCCACGGCATCGCCTGTGTCCGGTACGGCGGGCGACCGACCGAGATCGGGGTGATGTGGCGGTTCCCGATGATCGCGCCGTACTGCAAGGTCGACGACGTCGTCACCTTCCCGCGGCCGGCCCAACGCGTCGTCACGTCGTTCGCGGGGATCTACGTCAACCTGATCGCGCTGATCCCGTTCGCAGTGCTCTGGCGGTGGGGTCCGCAGTCGGGCTGGTGGCATGGTCTGGCCGCGGCGTTGCTCATGTTCGGCACGGTCGCGGCAGTGGCGAACCTCGTGCCAGTGCTCAAGCTGGACGGCTATCACATGCTCGAACACGCCACCTCGACGTCGAACCTGCAGGGAGAGTCGTTCCGCTTCGCCGGCGCCTTCCTGCGCCGTGGGCCGGCCGGTGTCGCCGGCTACCCGCGCCGGGCCCGGGTGATCTACACCGGGTACGCCGTACTGGCCACCGCGATCCTCGGCCCGGCCATCGTGCTGCTGGTCCGCAGTTGGTACTTCAGCCTCGCCAACCTGTGGAACCCGGCCTTGGCGATCGCAGTACTGGCCGTCGAGGCTGTTGCGGTCTGCGGATTGCTGCGCTGGGCCGTAGTGTGGAAACGGAGAGCGACGGAGGCCGCCTGATGGAGTCACTACAGACACTGCTCGGCATCTTCTTCGTGCTCGCCCTGAGCTGCGGCGGCTGGGTCGTCTGGGGCGTGATGCAGAGCCGGCAGCGCAAGCATGAGCTGGCGATGATGCGGGAGCGTGAGCTGACCAAGCGCGAGCAACTGCGGATCGAGTCGCAGGAGCGGATCCAGGAACGCGCCGACCGGATCTATCTGGACGCCGTCCGCGAGCACACCGGCGCCGACGACGGCCCGCCCCGGATCGAGGGCGGGCCGACACAGCCTTAGGCCAGCGCGGCCCGGGCTTCGATGAAGGCGGCGACGACGCGCTCGACGTCCTCGGTGGAGTGCGCAGCGGAGAGCTGGGTGCGGATGCGGGCCTTGCCGTGCGGGACCACGGGGTACGAGAAGCCGATCACGTACACGCCGAGCTCGAGCAGCTTGTCGGCCAGCCGGCCGGCCTCGGCGGCGTCGCCGATCATCACCGGGGAGATCGGGTGGTCGCCGGCGAGGATGTCGAAGCCCGCTTCGGTCATCTTGGCGCGGAACAGCTTGGTGTTGGCGGCGAGTTTGTCGCGCAGGTCGGACGAGCCGCCGATCAGCTGCAGCGCCTTCAACGACGCGGCGGTCACGGACGGCGCCAGCGAGTTGGAGAACAGGTACGGCCGGGAGCGCTGGCGCAGCAGTTCGACGATCTCGCGACGCGCGGACACGTAACCACCCGACGCTCCACCGAGCGCCTTGCCGAGCGTGCCGGTGAGCACGTCGATCCGGTCCTGTACTCCGAACAGCGACGGCGTTCCCGCACCGTCCGGGCCGACGAAGCCGACGGCATGTGAGTCGTCGACCATCACCAGCGCGTCGTACCGCTCGGCCAGGTCGCAGATCTCGTCCAGCGGGGCGACGTACCCGTCCATCGAGAAGACGCCGTCGGTGGCGATCAACCGGTACCGCGCGTCGGCGGCGTCCTTGAGCTGAGCCTCCAGGTCGGCCATGTCGCGGTTCTTGTACCGGTAGCGCTTGGCCTTCGACAGCCGGATGCCGTCGATGATGCTGGCGTGGTTCAGCTCGTCGGAGATGACCGCGTCCTCGGCGCCGAGCAGCGTCTCGAACAGCCCGCCGTTGGCGTCGAAGCAGGAGCTGTAGAGGATCGTATCCTCCTGACCGAGGAAGGCGCTCAGGGCGTCTTCCAGGTCCTTGTGGATCTGCTGGGTGCCGCAGATGAAGCGCACCGAAGCCATCCCGAAACCCCAACGGTCCAAGGCGTCCCGGGCCGCCGCGACCACCTCGGGGTGGTCGGCCAGGCCGAGGTAGTTGTTGGCGCAGAAGTTCAGTACTTCCTTGCCTGAGGCAACCGAAATGGAGGCGTTCTGCGGCGAGCTGATCACCCGCTCGGACTTGTACAGCCCGGCGTCGCGGATCTCGCCGATCGTGGTGGTCAGGTCGTCGCGCATCCGGCCGAACATCAGTGCTTCTCCTCCAGGTTGGTCCAGTCCAGGATCACTTTGCCGCAGTCGCCGTTGCGGGCGACGTCGAAGGCCTGCTCGAACTCGGTATAGCCGAACCGGTGTGTGATCACCGGCGCGAGGTCGAGGCCGCGCTCCAGCATCACCGACATCGAGTACCAGGTCTCGAACATCTCCCGGCCGTAGATGCCCTTGATGGTCAGCATGTTGAGCACCACGGTGCCCCAGTCGATCGCGATCTCGTCTGCGGGCAGGCCGAGCATCGCGATCTTGCCGCCGTGGTTCATGTTCGCGAGCATGTCCCGCAGCGCGGCCGGCTGACCGGACATCTCCATCCCGACGTCGAACCCCTCGCGCATCCCGAGCTCGCGCTGGGCGTCGGCGATGGACTGCTCGCGGACGTTCACCGCGTGCGTGACGCCGATCTTGCGGGCCAGGTCGAGCCGGTAGTCGGACAGATCGGTGATCACCACGTTGCGCGCGCCGGCGTGCAGCGCGACGGCTGCGGCCATGATGCCGATCGGGCCGGCGCCGGTGATCAGTACGTCCTCGCCGACCACCGGGAACGACAGCGCGGTGTGCACGGCGTTGCCGAACGGGTCGAAGATCGCGGCGACGTCGAGGTCGACCGGGTCGCGGTGCACCCAGACGTTGGTGGCCGGCAGCTTCACGTACTCCGCGAAGGCGCCCGCCACGTGCACGCCGAGGCCGCGCGTCTTGATGCACAGGTGCCGGCGGCCGGCCCGGCAGTTGCGGCAACGGCCGCAGACGAGGTGCCCCTCGCCGCTGACCAGGTCACCGACCGCGACATCGCGGACCCCGGCGCCGATCTCCACCACCTCGCCGCAGAACTCGTGCCCGGTCACCATCGGTACCGGCACGTTCTTCTGTGCCCACGGATCCCAGTTCTGAATGTGCAGGTCGGTCCCGCACAGACCGGTCCGCAAGACCTTGATCAGTACTTCGTCGGCTTCGATCTCGGGCACCGGAACGTCCTGCAACCACAGTCCGGGCTTGCTCTCGGCCTTGACCAGCGCCTTCACGGCTACCTCCTAGAACGGATGCTCAGCACATAGTCGTCCTGGGCAAGGACCTGCGTCCATCGACACGACGTACACAGCCTTTGCAGCTCATCTGCATACTTGTCGGCATGGGACGGGGCATTGTGCGGGGTTTAGGCGTCGTCCTGCTGGTGGCCGGGCTCGGGTTGCTCGGCTGGGTCGGGTGGCAGTACTTCGGTACCGGGATCACCTCGAACCACGCGATGGACGACCTGAAACGCGACCTGCACGACAACTGGAAGCCGTCGGCGCAGAAGCCGGGGACGAAGGCGGCAGCCGGCAAACCCATCGTGCTGCTGCGGATCCCCAAGCTGGGCAGCGACTGGGAGAAGCCGGTCGTCGAAGGCGTCGGCAAGGACGACCTGACCCGGGGGATCGGGCACTATCCGCAGACCCAGCTGCCCGGGGAGCCGGGCAATTTCGCCGTCGCCGGGCACCGGGTCACGCACGGTTCGCCGTTCCGCAAGCTGCTGGAGCTCAAGAAGGGCGACCAGGTGATCGTGGAGACGGCCGACGCGATCTACACCTACGAGCTGGACGGCTCGCCCCGCGACCTGACCGTCAAACCGGCCGACAACTGGGTGCTCGAACCCGTCCCGGGCAAACCCCGCGAGACGCCGACCACCTCGACCATCACCCTCACCACCTGCCAGGACCTGTTCCACTCCCCGGACCGCTCAGTTGCCTTCGGCCACCTGGTGAAAGCCGACAAGAAGTCCTGACGGTTTAAGCTGTGGCCTCATGAGCTCTGATCGCGCTGCCCTCCTGGACCAGGTCAAGACCAAGGCGATCGTGCACGGGCGGGTGACGCTGGCCTCGGGCAAGGAAGCCGACTACTACGTCGATCTGCGCCGGATCACGCTGGACGCCGAGGCGGCGCCGCTGATCGGGCCCGCGTTGCTGGAGCTGACCGCGGACCTCGAGTACGACGCCGTCGGCGGGCTCACCCTCGGTGCGGACCCGGTCGCGTTGTCGATGCTCTACGCGGCGGCGCAGCAGGGCCGCAAGCTGGACGCGTTCGTCGTCCGCAAGGCAGGGAAGGCGCACGGGCTGCAGCGTCAGATCGAGGGTCCGGACGTGAAGGGCCGCCGGGTGCTCGCGGTCGAGGACACCTCCACCACCGGCGGCTCGGTCCTGACCGCCGTCGAGGCGCTCCGCGAGGCCGGTGCCGAGGTGGTCGCCGTCGCGGTGATCGTGGACCGTGCGACCGGCGCGCAGGAGAAGGTCGAGGCGGCGGGCCTGGAGTACCGCACGGTCTTCGGCCTCGAAGAGCTCGGCCTCGGCTGAGCCACCCCGGCCCCGAACCCGGTTAGAGTCGCTCCCGAGTCGTACCCAACACTCGGGAGCAGGGAAATGACCCTCGTCATCGTCATCATCGTCGCGGTCGTCGTGATTGCGGCCATCGCGCTGATGGTCTCGTACAACCGGTTCGTCAAGCAGCGGAACCTGATCCAGGAGTCCTGGCGGCAGATCGACGTCGAGCTGCACCGCCGCTACGACCTGATCCCGAACCTGGTCGAGACCGTCCGGGCCTTCGCCGCGCACGAGCGGCACGTGTTCGAGGAGGTCGCCCGGCTGCGTACCCAGGCGGTGAACGTGCAGGGCGCGAACCCGGAGCAGCGGGCGGCCGCGGAGGGTGAGCTGTCCGGCGCGCTGCGGCAGATGATGATCTCGGTCGAGGCCTACCCGCAGGTCCAGTCGAACCAGAACTTCCTCAACCTGCAGCGCGAGCTGACCGACACCGAGGACCGGATCGCGGCCGGCCGGCGCTTCTACAACGCCAACGTCGGCGACTACAACACCCGGATCGAGTCGTTCCCGTCGAACCTGATCGCGGGCCGGTTCAAGTTCGACAAGGCCGGCTACTTCGAGGTCAAGGACGAGCAGGTCCGCGCGGTCCCGCAGGTCTCGTTCGGCACGATCGGCTCGGTCGAGGGCGAGCAGACGCCGCCGCAGATGCAGCCGGGCGCGCAGTCCTCGGGCCAGATCCAGCCGCAGCTGCCGGGCCAGCCCCCGCAGTACCAGAACCCGCAGTTCCCGCCGCAGGGCCAGCCCCCCGTCGGCGGACCGCCTGCGGGAGCCCCCGCTCCGCAGGACGGTCAGCCGCCTTTCACTGGCGGTCAGTAAACAACCACCGGTGGTCGATAGGGCACTGAGCTCCCCCCGGCCAGTGCCCCCACTGCCGATGCTCAGTGCCCTAAGGTTCGGAAATTCAGGCCCGGGCGCGACGACGGTCAGTTCGTCACCCCCGGGCCTGCCCTCCCCCCGGTACCGCGGACCACGATGCCGGGCCGAGATACATCGTGCGTACATCCGGCTGCATACCTGCTGCCCCACCCCACCGCCCCTGTCTGGCAGGGCGACGTACATCGCACTGGCGAAGCTTCCCGGCGGGGCCGGTGGGATGACACCATGGGGCGGGCCAACAGTTGAGAGGGCGAGCAAGTGGACAGTCTGAGGTACGAGATCCTCGGACCTCTGCGCCTCGCTCACGTCCCGGGCCAGCCGCTCCGCGCCAGTAAGCCGCGCCAGCTGCTCGCCACGCTCCTGCTGCACCCCAACCGGTTCGTCTCCACCGACCTGATCGCCGACGCGCTCTGGGAGGGCAGCCCGCCCCGCTCGGCGACCGCCAACATCCGTACCTACGTCCGGGCCTTGCGTGGAGTCCTGCAGGAGGTCGGGCTGGCCGCTGCGATCGACACCTCCGCGGCCGGCTACAGCATCGCGGTCGGCGTCGACGAGCTCGATGCGAGCCTGTTCGAGTCTCTGCTCGCTGAGGGTGGTCACCTGCGCGACGCGGGTGACAAGCGCGAGGCCATGCTCGTCCTGTCGCGCGCGTATTCGTTGTGGCGTGGGCACCCGCTCGAAGACCTGACCATCCCGTCGGCCTGGGAAGGCTCGATCGCCCGCCTCGACGCGCAGTACCGGGGACTGGTCGACACCCTGCTCGACCTGCGGCTCGAGTACGGCGACGCGAGCGGTGCCGCAGTCCTGCTCAGTGGACGCCTCACCGAGGACCCGTACGACGAACAGCTCTGGCGGCGACTGGTTGACGCGCTACTGGCTGCCGGGCGGACCGGCGAAGCCAGAGCGGCGTATCTGAAGGCCGTGCAGACCCTGGCCGACGAGCTGGACGTCAAGCCGAGCCCGGAGCTCCAGGCAGCCGGTGCCCGCGCGGAGAATGGCCGCTCGGCCAACTGGCCCGACCCCGGCATCCCAGCAGCCACCCGTACGCCTTCTCAAGCTGAGCCCGAGCCGGTCGGGCTGATGACCTCCCCGGTGCTCGCCGAGCCGCACCGGCCGCCAAGCCAGCTCCCACTGGACCTGGCCGACTTCAGCGGCCGGGAGCAGCACCTGGAGCAGTTGCGCGACCTGGTCTGTGGCCGCGACCCGGTACGACCGCCGATCGCCGTGATCTCGGGTGCTCCGGGCACGGGCAAGACCTCGCTCGCGGTCCGGCTCGGCCACCTCGTCCGGGAGTCGTTTCCGGATGGGCAGATCTACCTGGACATGCGTGGCGCGACCGAGCCGCGCGACCCCGCAGCCGCGCTGACCGACCTGTTGCTGAGCCTCAACATGTCGGACTCCGCAGTACCGGCCGATCCAGAGCGGCGGTCGGCGGCGCTGCGGTCCGAGCTGGCCAGCCGGCGGGTGCTGATCGTCCTCGACGATGTCGCGGCGGCGAGCCAGATCGCGCCGCTGATGCCCGGGACCGGCGCATCGGCCGTCGTCATCACCAGCCGGAACAGGCTGATGGACCTGGCCGGCGCGGACAGCACACCGCTCGACACCTTCGACGACGGCGAAGCGGCCGAGCTGCTCCGCCGGGTGGCGGGAGCCGGCCGCGTCGACACCGACTCGGCGGCGGCCATCGAGATCCTCGCGGCCTGCGCGAACCTGCCGCTCGCGATCCGGATCGTCGCCAGCCGGCTGGCCCAGCGGCCCGACCTCAGCCCGGCCGAGCTGGCCCGGCGGCTCCGCGACGAGACCCACCGGCTGGACGAGCTGAGCATCGGCGAGCTCGCCGTCCGGACCAGCGCCGACCTGAGCTACGACGCGCTGAGCGCCGAGGAAGCCCGGCTCTACCGGCTGATCGGGCACTTCGCGGTCGGTGAGTTCTCGGCCCGCATCCTGGAGTCGATCTCCACGCCGGCCTCGGTCCGCCGCAGCATGGACCGGCTGATCGAGGTCAACCTGGTCCAGATCAGCACGGTCGACCAGAACGGCACAGCGCGGTACAGAGTGCACGATCTGTTGCGGCTGCACGCCATCGGGGTCGGTGACGAGGGGCAGAAGGCGCAGGCGATCAAGGATCTGCGAACCGTCTTCGAATCCCTGCTGCACAAGGTCCGCCGGGCCACCGCGGCGTTGCCGTTCGGGTACTTCGGGGTCGTCGAGCACACCGGCCCGCTGCTCGCCCCGGACCCGCAACCGTTCACCCCGACGGATGCGATCGCCTGGTTCGACGCCGAGCGGTCCACGTTCGCCCCGGCGATCCGGGCCGCCGCACAGAACGGGCTGCACGACTACGCCTGGCGGATCGCGGCTGCCTGGGGTCCGTACCTGGACATGCGCGCGTACTTCGACGACTGGAACGAGTCGCACCAGCCCGGCCTGACCAGCGCGATCGCCTGCGGGGACCAGCGCGGCGAGGCGATCATGCATCGCAACCTGGCCCAGCTCGCGATCTACCGCGACGACTGGGATGCGGGCTGGGAGCACCTCACCGAGGGCGCCGCGATCTTCACCGAGATCGGGGATCTGCAAGGCGTCGGGATCGTCTCCGTCGGGCTCGGGACCTGGCTACGCGAACGAGGCCGGCCGGACGAGGCGCTCGCGCAGTACGAGCGGGCGGTAGAGGCGCTGGTCGAGGTCGGCGACAAGAACGGCGAGGCGGTGGCCAGGAGCGCGGCCGCCTCGATCTGGCTGAGCCGCAACGACACGGTCGTCGCCGGGCGCTACCTGGCCGAGGCGTTCCTGCTCGGAGTACGGCTCGGGGACTCACACCGCGAGGCGAAGGTCCGGCGCCGGATCGCCGCCCTCCGGATGCGTCAGGACCGCAACGACCAGGCGGTCCGGCAGCTGCAGGCGTCGCTGGCGATCTTCAACAGCCTGGGCGACGACCACTGCGCGGCCTGGGGACGGGCCGAGCTCGGGCAGGCGCTGGTGGTCGTCGGCGACGAGGCGGCGGCCCGGCGGATGCTGCTCGACGCGATCGAGATCGGCCAGCGGCTGGGCGATCGCAGCGTCGAGGGACAGGCGGCGTACGACCTCGGCAAGCTCTACGCGAGCACCGGCAATGTGGACTTCGCCCGTCGCTACCTGGACCGCGCGGCCCGCGTCTGGCAGCTTGTTGCCAGCGACACCAAGGTCGGCCAGGCCCGCGCCGCCCTCGCGGAGCTGACCACGGATCTCGCGGCCGGCTGACCTCCTCAACGGCCGCAGCCTTTCACCGCAGCAGCAGTTTCGTCGCCGGGTGTAGTTGATATTTGGAATGTACGGCCGGTGTATGTGCCCGGGCGAAGATTCTGGTACCACGGCAAAGGCCGGTGGACGGGGGGAGCACGGCCATGGGGGAAATCGTTGTGGAGCGCCAGACCGCGCAGTGGGCCGCTAACCCACGGGACACGGAGGCCGCGCTCAGCTGGCAACTGGAACGGGTGGGGTCGGCGGCCTGGCAGGACTGGTCGCTGAAATTCCAGCGGATGGCCTTCGGCTATGCCCAGGACAGCGGCTGGCACGATCCGGAGGATGCGTTGCGATGGCTCGACCACCACGCCCTGCTGCAAGAGGGGGCTGCGCCACGGGGGGCGCTGGTCTGGTACCAGGCGGCAGACCGGATCCGGGTGGCTTGTTCACTCGGGTCCGGTCAGGTGGTCGGGCCGTTACCGTCCGGTCAGGTCGGCACCTCGGACCTGACCGAGCTCAGCACCGACTACGTCTGGTCGGATCCCCAGTTCCCCTTCGGGCACTGAATAAACCGTAACGGTTCACCCGCGGGCTCGATGAGTCGGCTAAGGGGGGAACCATGGGAGAGTTGCAAGTCGTCGCGATTCATCCGGAGCAGCGCCTGCGGCACGGCGTCCCGCTCTGGCTCCGGCACCGGTTCTGGGCCGCTTGGGGATGGGCCAGGCTGCTGGTGCCGAAGAGCTGGCCGACTGCCGCCGGCTCCGTCTTCGGTGTCATCACCATCGTCAGCCTGGGGGTCGACAGTCTCAGTACGCCGGTTGTCGCGGCCAGCCTGGCTATCGTCGGCCTGGTACCACTCATCGGAGATTGGCGTGAGGTGCGACAGGCGCTGCGAGACCTCGAAACCGTCCAGAAGCCGGTTCCCGATGCCGTCCTCGACGGCGACTGGCAGCTGACCCGTTGTTCGGCCGGCCGGGTGATCTCGAGCCCTTCGCTCGACGCCCGGCTCGACCGGCCGATCGAGTTCTCCGAGCATCCGTTCAAGCTCCCGACGGATCTGGCGGCGATCAAGCCGGCGGTGATCGCGCTGGCCAGGTCCAAGCGGTCCAGGGCCGCGTCGCAGCCGTTCGACGGGCTGAACGTCCGGCTCTGCACCGACCTCGACCTGGCCGGTAGCGCGGTCCGGCTGCAACCGGCCCGGTACTTCGACACGATGGCCTCCAACTACCTGGCCGGCCACCAGTGGTGGAGCAGGAGCCTGAGCCGGGTGGTGGTCGACGTCAACCGGAACATCCTGGCCCGGGACGGCCGGCTGATCCCGCTGGGGCGAAGCACTCTCGCGAACCAGATCGGCATCTCCACCCTGGCGCTGACCGAGGACAACTGGATGATCCTCGTCCTGCAGGGTCCGGCGGCCGAGTCATCGCGAGGGCTGGTGGCTCCGAGCGGATCCGGCAGTCTGGAGCCGCGGGATCTGACCGGCCGGACCCGGCTGGTCGAGTCGATCGCCGCCGGGATGGAGCGGGAACTGCGCGAAGAGCTCGGGCTGATCAAGCGGCGGATGCGGCAGGTCAGGATCGAGACCGCGGTGGTGGGATTCGGCCGCTGGCTGGAGAAGGGCGCGAAACCGGAGTTCTTCGGGATCTCCCGCATCCACGCGTCGAGCGCCGACCTCGACCTGCGGATCGATCTGTCCGAGCGGCAGTTCGTCAGCCACCATCTGATGATCGATCCGGACGAGGTCGACCGGTTGCTGACCGGGGAGCCGTTCGAGGACCTGGACAAGGGCAAGTCGTCGGTACCGCTGGAGGTCTGCCTCGACTATCTGCGGCGGGCGCCGCGCTGAGTCAGCGGGTGCCGTCGTTGGTGATGGATTCTTCGACCTGGGTCTCGATGCCTTCGGCGACCTTGCCGTGGCCACGGCGCCTGGCCAGGATGAACTCGATGGCCATCGGGACCAGGGAGATGAGGACCAGCAGGATCAGGGCCGTCTCGAGGTGGTCGTGGATGAACTTCACCTTGCCGAGGGCGTGGCCGAGCAGGGTGATGCCGGTGGCCCAGAGGACGGCGCCGATACCGGTCCAGAGGAAGAACTTCTTCGGGTCCATCTTGCCCGCGCCGGCCACGACCGTGATGAAGGTGCGCACGATCGGGACGAACCGGGCCAGCACGAGCGCGCGCGGACCGTACCGCTCGAAGAAGTCGTGGGTCTGCTCGATGTACTTCGGTTTCAGGAACTTGGCGTTCGGGTTCTTGAACAGCGTCGTACCGAGCCCGCGGCCGATGTAGTAGCCGGAGACGTTGCCCAGGAACGCCGAGACGGTCAGGACCACGCAGGCGAGCCAGAGCGGGACGTCGATATTGCCGCGGGCGATGAACAGCCCGACCGCGAACAGCAGCGAGTCGCCCGGCAGGATCGGGAAGAGCAGCCCGCACTCGATGAAGACGACCGCGGCCGTGCCCCACAGGGACCAGTCACCCAGCCAGTTCAGCAGGTATTCCGGGTCCATCCAGTTCGGCATCAGCATCGCGATCATTGGGAGCACGCGGACAGGGTAGCGTCCCGACCCATGCAGGAAGCCAATCGTGACAACCCTCCTGACCTGATCGGAGCCGATGTGGTCGGTACGGCGGAGGTCGGTGTCGGCCCGTGGCGGGGCGATCCGCCGGACGACCCGCGGCTCGACCCGGAGCTGCTCGCCGCCGGTGACCGCCGCAACGTGGTGGACAAGTACCGGTACTGGCGGCTGGAAGCGATCGTCGAGGACCTCGACACCCAGCGGAACCCGTTCCACGTCGCGATCGAGAACTGGCAGCACGACCTGAACATCGGCTCGGTCGTCCGGACTGCGAACGCCTTCCTGGCGCGTGAGGTGCACATCGTCGGCAACCGGAAGTGGAACCGCCGCGGCGCGATGGTGACGGACCGCTACCAGCACGTCCGCCACCACCCCGAGCTGGCCGGCCTCGCGGCGTACGCCGAAGAGCACGCGCTGGCCGTGATCGGCATCGACAACCTGCCCGGCTCGGTACCGCTGGAGACCTACGAGCTGCCCACCGACTGCGTCCTGCTGTTCGGCCAGGAAGGCCCGGGGCTGACCGACGAGGCGCACAAGATCTGCACGGACGTGCTGTCGATCGCCCAGTTCGGCTCGACCCGTTCCATCAACGCCAGCGCGGCGGCGGCCATCGCGATGCACGCCTGGATCCGCCGCCACACCTTCGGTCAGTCGATCTAGTGCCCTGCGTCCGAAGTTCTTTGGCGCTTGCGGCGCCCAGGCACGCACCTGACCACCGCAATCACTCAAACAACTTCGGACGCAGGGCACTAGCCCGGTACCGACGGCTGGGTGACCAGCCGCGGGATGAAGAGCTTCTCGCTTCGGTCGATGAATGCCTGGTCGAGTTTCAGCTGCCAGCGGGGACTGACGGCGATGGTCTTCAGCTGGGCCAGGGTGATGGCAGGCTGGGCCGGAGTCTGGTTGACGGCGATCAGGTTGAGGCTGAGGCCGTCCTTCCGGGTCAGGTTGGCCTGAAGCTGCTGGTAGTCGTCTTTGCCGCCCGGGCCGGGGACGGACGTGTCCAGCAGCCGGAGCTTGGAGCCGTCCGGCAGCTTGACGACATTGCAACCGGTGTAATAGGCGTCGCAGGGGAAGGCGACCTGCTGCTCCTTGAGGACCTCCAGCCGCAGCGACGCGTTGCCGTAGCTGACTGTCGTGTAGACCCCGAGCACCTTGCCGGTGCCGTCGAAGCCGCCGCGGTGGTTGGTGGCTTGGCTGGCATCGGGCAGCAGCTCGAGCAGTACGCCGAGGGCCGCCTGCGGGGTGATGTCCGCTTTCGCCTTCTGTGGTTGAGTTGTGGCCACTGAAGCGGCCGGGGCCGGCGTGCTGCCGGGCGGGGCGTTCAGTGATCCGGCGTAGGCGACGGCTCCACCCAGTACGGCGATGGTGGCCGCGCCGCCGATGATCCGGGTCAGCCGCCGGCGGCGTACCAGCTTGTTGCCATAGGCAACGCTGCCGGTGAGGAGCAGATCGAGGTCGACCTGGGTGTCGTCCGCCTCGGTGTGCAGGCGGTCGCTGAGTTCGGTCTCGAAGCTCATCAGGGGTCCTTCCGGTTCCGGGCTCATCGCCCGCTCA
The DNA here is from genome assembly GCF_010548305.1 of Streptomyces sp. SID13031. Lineage (GTDB taxonomy): Bacteria > Actinomycetota > Actinomycetes > Propionibacteriales > Kribbellaceae > Kribbella. Next base: position 110,085 of record NZ_JAAGLV010000018.1, on the reverse strand, counting down.
ATTCGCTGAGGTCGGTGCCGAGCCGGGCGCGCAGTTTGAGCAGCGCCCGCTGGCTTCGGGTCCGGACCGCGCCGGGGCTGACGCCGAGGATGTTGGCGGTGTCCTCGACGCTGTGGTCCTCCCAGTAGCGCAGGACGACGATCGCCCGGTCGCGCCCGGACAACTCGGCCAGTGCGGCGAACAGGGTCAGCCGCAACGCGGTGTCCTCGCCGTACCGGCCACCGTCCGGTACTTCGGAGGTCGGGCGCTCCAGCCGGATCTTGCGCTGGGAGTCGACATAGGTGCGCACCATGACGGTGCGGCTGTAGGCGACCGGGTTGTCGGCCCGGCTGACCTTGGACCAGGCGGCGTAGAGCTTGCCCAGGGTGGTCTGGGTCAGGTCCTCGGCGCCGTGCCGGTCACCGGCGAGCAGGTACGCCATCCGGAACAGCTGGGCCCCCCGCGCGGCGGCAAAATCGTTGAACCCTTCGAGATCGGCACTCACGATCACCCTTCCGTCGGTAACAGCCTGTCAGAGGAGTAAGAGCCCGCCTGGCTGGTTCTTGTTGCACCAGGCCTGCAGAAAGTTGCCGGGAAAGTTGTCGGGGCAGGGGCCGTAACCCCGCGATGGGCAGGTGCGTTGGAAGAAGAGTCAGTCCCAACTCGGGCGGGGACGGCGCCGGCTTCAGCCTGCGCTGGTTCGGGGTCAGGTGCGACCGTGGGGGAAGTCATGAGTTCGAATTTGCATGTCCGGCGAGCCTCGGAGCTCGTCGACATCACGCAGGTACCGGCCGCCAGACCGGCGAATCTGCAGCAGCTGGAAGAGATCTGGGGTGCTCTGGTCCACGAGGTCGCGACCGTGCAGGCGATCTCCACGGCTGCCGTGGAGGCCCGCAGCGACGAGTCGCGGGTGGCACTGCTCAAACTCCTCGAGGCCGAGACCGCCGAGGTGGTCGCTCTGGTTGAGGAAGTGGGCCGCGAGTTCCCCGCTCAGGTGAGCGCGGCAAGCTGACCACTACTGTGGTCCTCCAAGCCAGGAGGTGCACAGATGGTGGTGCCGTGGGCCGATCACGCGATCTGGTGGCACGTTTATCCGCTGGGGTTCGTGGGGGCTGAGCCCGCTGCGCTTCCCACCGGATTCCGGACGCCGCGGCTCGGGCGGTTGGAGAACTGGCTCGACTATGTGATCGAGCTGGGGTGTTCGGGGCTGCTGCTCGGGCCGATCTTCGAGTCGGAGACGCACGGGTACGACACCATCGACCACTTCCGGATCGACGCCCGGCTGGGTGACTACGAGGATTTCGACTCGCTGGTCGCCGCCGCCAAGGAGCGTGGGCTGCGGATCGTGCTCGATGGCGTCTTCAACCACGTGGCCCGGAGCTTCGCGGCCCCGCCCGAGTGGTTCAAGCACCGGCCGGACGGGTCACTCGAAACCTTCGAGGGGCACGAGCACCTGGTCGTGCTCAACCACGAGGAGCCCGCGGTCCGCGAGTACGTCGTCGAGGTGATGTGCCACTGGCTGGATCGCGGTGTCGACGGGTGGCGGCTCGACGCGGCGTACGCGGTGCCGCCCGAGTTCTGGCGTGGGGTGTTGTCGGAGGTTCGCGAGCGGTTCCCGGAGTCGTGGTTCGTCGGCGAGCTGATCCACGGTGACTACGCCGGCTATGCCGCGACGAGCACGCTCGACTCGATCACGCAGTACGAGCTGTGGAAGGCGATCTGGAGTTCGCTCAACGACCGCAACTTCTTCGAGCTGGCCTATGCGCTCGAGCGGCACCAGCAGTTCGTCGACCCGCTCGTGCCGCAGACGTTCGTGGGCAACCACGACGTGACGCGTATCGCCAGCAAGCTGGACGATCCACGGCACCTGGGGCACGCGCTCGCGGTGCTGTTCGCGGTGGCCGGCGTCCCGAGCATCTACGCGGGCGACGAGCAGGCCATGCAGGGCATCAAGGAGGACAGGTTCGGCGGCGACGACGCGGTCCGGCCCGAGTTCCCGGACAAGCCAGGGGAGTTGGTCGACCCGCACTGGGCGACGTACAGGCTGCACCAGCGGCTGATCGGCGTACGGCGTCGCAACGCGTGGCTCACACGTTCGCGGACCAAGGTCGCCCACCTGACCAACCAGGCGCTCGCACTGCGCTCAGGTGACGCGCGTGGCCAGCTACTTCTCCTGCTGAACGTAGGAGACGAGGCCTACCGCTTCCCAGTGGAAGTGGCAGGCCTCGTCATCGCAGCCCAGTCGGACCCCGGACACCTACCGGAGGACCCGCTGCTGGTGCCGCCGCACGGCTGGCTGGTACTGGCTACCGGTTGAGCAGAGCCTGGAACGCCTCTCCCAGTGCAGTAGTGGGGTCGGCCGGCAGGTCATGCGACCGGTAGGCGATGTGGGCGTCCGGGCGGACCAGTAGACAGCCGTTGTCAGTGATCTCGCGCAGTCGCGCCCAGTCGCCGTACAGGTCGTCCAGCTCGAGACCAGGGCCGACCACGAACGCCTCGACCTCGACACCGGTCTGCTCCGCGATCGCCCTGGCCGCCTTGACCCAGGCCTCGCCACCGATGCCGGTGAGCACAGTGAAGCGGCCCTTGCCGACCACATCGAGCGTGCTGACGGTCTCCGTGCCACGGGTCAGCCAGCAGTGCGGGATACGCGCACCCGGCCAGGTAGTCGGGTGGTAGTAGAGCTCCGGGTCCCTGTTGTACTCCGGCTCGTCGGTGCCGTCCGGGACGACCGCTGCCGACTTGTACCGCTGACCCAGCTCCACCCCGTGGGCGTTGAACTCGTAGTCCTTGAGCTCGATCGCCTTGCGCAGCTCCTCGCGCTGAGCAGCGCCCTCAGGAGTGTCGTCCTTGCGCGAGTCGATCGTGCGGCCCGCCGGAGCGTCCGGGGTCATCCCGAGCGCGTGGAAGATCTGGCCGAACTGGGTGCGGCTCTTGTTCGCGCGATCGACGATCTGCCGGGCGATCGGGGTGCGCTCCTCGTCGTACGTGTCGAGCAACGCCGGCGACGCCTGACCCTTGAGAACCAGGGCGAGCTTCCAGGCCAGGTTGTACGCGTCCTGGATCGACGTGTTCGAGCCGAGGCCGTTCGACGGCGGGTGCCGGTGGATCGCGTCGCCCATACAGAACACCCGGCCGACCGACGCCTTCTCGGCGTACATGTGGTTGACGCTCCAGACCGAGGTGCCCTTGAGCTTCACGTCGATCGTGTCGTCACCCACCAGGTTGTGCACGATCTCGGTCGCCATCGCCTCGTCGACGACCGGCGCGGGCTGGTTGATGTCGTAACCCCAGACGATCAGCCACTCGTTCCACGGCCGGACCATCCGGACCAGGCCGGCGCCGATGCCACCGATCTGCGCACCCGGCTGCAGTACCCAGTACAGAACGCTCGGCCGGTGTGCGACGTACTTCGACAGGTCGGCCTCGAAGACGATGTTCATCGAGCCCTCGATGTCCATCGCGCCGGCCATCGGCAGCCCGATGTCCTGGGCGACCTTGCTCCGGCCGCCGTCCGCGCCGATCAGGTACTTCGCCCGGATCTGGTACGTCTCGCCCGACAATCGGTCCCGGACCGTCGCGGTCACGCCGTCGTCGTCCTGCTCCAGCGACACGTACTCCGTGTCGAACCGCAAGCGCGCGCCGCGGCTGGCCGCAGTACTGACCAGGATGGGCTCGAAGAGCGTCTGCGGCAGGTCGCAGGGGAGGGTCGGGCTCGCCTCGGTGTAGTCGGCCAGGCGCTGCGGATGCGTGCCCCAGGTGCGGATCCGGCCGATCTCCTCACCGGCCAGGCTGGTACAGAAGGCGGTCTGGCCCATCAGGGCGTGCTCGGTGCCCTGGCCGGTGATCTTGTCCTCGATGCCCATGTCGCGCATCAGCTCGATCGTGCGCTGGTTGGTGATGTGGGCGCGCGGGGTGTTGGCGGTCCAGCCGTAGCGGGTCAGTACGACGTTGTCGATGCCGTAGCTGGACAGGAAGAGCGAGGCGGCGCCACCGGCCGGGCCGGTGCCGACGATGAGCACATCGGTGGTCATCACAATGATCGGGTCTCCTCGGTGGTGGCGAGCACCAAGTCGTACTGGACGGTCGAGTAGGGCTGGTCGAGCACGCGGCCGTCAGGCGCCGTACCGGCCGGGTGCTCGGTGACCTCGGCGATCAGCGAGTCCTTCACGCCGAAGACGGCGTCGTCGTGCAGGTGCTCGTCGCCGGCGGCGAAGACGTGGGTGATCAGCCGGGAGAAGCCGGGCGCGGTCACCATGAAGTGGATGTGGGCCGGGCGCATCGGGCCGCGACCGGCGGCCCTGAGCAGCTCGCCGACCGGGCCGTCGTCCGGGATCGGGTAGGCGACCGGGCGAACGGCCCAGAACGAGTAGTTGCCATCGGCATCTGTGGTCAGGTGCCCGCGGTTCTGCGGGCCGTCGATATCCTTCTGGACGTCGTAGAAGCCGTCCTCGTCGGCCTGCCAGGTCTCGACCAGGGCTGCTCTGATGGGATTTCCGTGGAGGTCCAGGACGCGCCCGGTCACCAGGCAGGGCTGTCCGGGGGCGCCGTTGGACAGGTCGTCGCCGAGCTTGATCTCCGGCGAACCCTCGACGAAGAACGGCCCGAACACGGTCGACTCGGTGGCCCCCTTGGGTTTCTTGTTGCCGAGGCCAACGGTCAGCATCGACAGCCCGAGTACGTCGGACAGCAGCACGAACTCCTGCCGGCTGCCGGTGGACTTGTGGCCGGTCCGGGTGAGGAAGTCGATCCCGGCGAACCATTCCTCCTCGGTCAGCTCGACCTCGCGAGCGAACGCGTGCAGATGCCGGACCAGCGCGCTCAGCACGGTCTTGGTGCGCTCGTCGCCGCTGCCGTCGAAGCTTGCCACGACCGCGTCGGTGAGTTCGTCTCCTGCCAGGTCCATCAGTAACTCCTCATGCTTCGATGACCATCGCCAGTCCCTGGCCGACGCCGATGCACAGCGTCGCCAGGCCGTACCCGCCACCACGACGGCGCAACTCGTGCGCGAGCGTGGTCAGAATCCTCGTACCGGAGCTGCCGAGCGGATGCCCGAGCGCGATCGCCCCGCCGTTCACGTTCACCTTTTCGCGGTCCAGCTCGGGCCATTCGCCCAAGCAGGCCAGGCTTTGCGCCGCATATGCTTCGTTGAGCTCGACCAGCTTCAGGTCGTCCCAGCCGATTCCAGCCTTTTGCAGGGCTTTGCGGGATGCCTCGACGGGGCCGATGCCGAAGTACTGGGGTTCGACTCCGTCGACGGCCCGGCTGACGATCCGCGCGAGCGGCGTGATGCCGAGCTGTTGGGTCATCGCCTCATCAGCGATCAGTACTGCGGACGCTCCGTCGTTGAGGGTGGAGGCGTTGCCCGCGGTGACCGTACCGTCGTCGCGGAAGGCCGGCTTGAGTTTCGCCATCGTTGCCGGGGTGCCGCCGTCGCGGATCGACTCGTCGCGGGTGAGCGGGTCCGGCGCGTTGCGGCCTTGGGGGAGGATCGGCGTGAGGTGCTCCCAGGGCACGATCTCGGCGTCGAACCTGCCGGCCGCCCAGGCCTTGCCGGCCTTCTCGTGGCTCTCCAGGGCGAAGAGGTCTTGGGCTTCACGGCCGACCTGGTACCGCTCGGCGAGCTGCTCGGTGGCCTCGCCGAGGGAGACCGTCCACTCCTTCGGCATCCGCGGGTTGATGAGCCGCCAGCCGAGCGAGGTGGATTCAGCGGTCACACTGCCGTGAGGGAAGGCCTTGTCGGGTTTGGGGAGGACCCAGGGGGCGCGGCTCATCGACTCGACGCCACCGGCCACGACCAGGGATGCGTCGCCGGTCTCGATCGCCCGGGCTGCCTGGATCGCAGCCTCCAGGCCGGAGCCGCAGAGCCGGTTGACCGTCGTACCGGGAACGCTGGTCGGGTAGCCGGCTAGCAGCGCGGCCATCCTTGCCACGTCGCGGTTCTCTTCACCCGCGCCGTTCGCGTTGCCGAGGAAGACGTCCTCGATCAGCGCGGGGTCGAGCCCGGGATGCCTCACCAGCAACTCCCTGAGCGTGACGGCGGCCAGGTCATCGGGGCGTCCACCGGACAGGGCGCCACCAAGCTTGCCGACGGGGGTGCGGACAGCATCCAGCAGAAAGGCGGATCTCATCGTTCACCTGCCCAAGCGCGGTTGAGGATTTCTCTTACGTCGATGGAGGTACTTGCCTGAAAACGCTCTGCTGCTTCCTTTGCCTGACTCTCGGTCAGCCCGAGCTCGCGCAAACTCGTCGGGACACCAGCGGTGCTGAACAGGTCGAAGAGACCGGTTGCCAGGTCGGTTGTCTCCAGCACGGCCTCGAGTCTCGCCTTTGCGCGGGGGACTTCGGGCGCCTTGACCCTGGTGACCTGGGGTAGCACTGCCGCGTGGGTCTCCGCGTGCGGGAGGTTGTAGGCGCCGCCGAGGAGGTGGCAGAGCTTGTGGTGCAGGCCTGTTCCCGCGCTCGCCAACGCCGAACCGGCCAGCGAGGCGCCGTACAGAAGGTTGCTGCGGGCATCGAGATCGGTGGGGTTCTCCAGCACCTGCAGAAGACCTTCGCGGAGAGCGCGGGCTGCTTCGACGGCGGTGACCTCGGTGATCGGGTCGGCCTTGTCGGTCCAGGTGGCTTCGACACAATGCGCCAGCGCGTTGGCGACGCTGGCCGCGGTCACCTTCAACGGAAGTCCGCGGCTGAGCACGGGATCGTAGATGACGGTCTTCGGCAGTACGTTGAGGTCGGTGCCGGTCTTCTTGTTCCCGTCCTCGGTCTGCCCCCAGACCGGAGTCATCTCCGACCCGGAGTACGTAGTGGGGACCGCGATGATGGGGAGCCCCGCGGTCAGCGCGATGGCTTTGGCCAGGCCGATCGCGGAGCCGCCGCCGATGGCCACGATTCCCGTCGCGCCGACCTCGATCGCCTTGGCTCGCGCCGCATCCGCCTTCTCCTTCGGGACGTGCTGCCTGACCTCGTCGATCCTGCCCGCGAAGTCGTCACCCAGCGCCAGCTGGACCACGTCCGCACTGTCACGTGCAGACTTGGTTGCTATCAGCAACACCTTGAGGCCGCTGGCCTCCAAGGGGATCTGATCGAGTGCTCCGGCGCCGAGGATCACCCGGCTCGGCAGGCCTACATGAATGAATGCCTCAGGCATCGACCGGCTCCCGGTTCCGCAAGTTCCGCAGGGCATCCAGCTCACGCTCGCTCGGCGCGGCCACCGCTTCGATGCTATCGGCAACCTTTAGCGGCCAGCCGGTCGCCGCGATCGCCTGCTCGACCGTGACTCCCGGATGCAAGCGGGTCAGGGTCAGCTCGTTGGTGACCGGGTCCGGCTCCAGTACGCCGTGGTCGGTGATCACCAGCGTCGGGCCCGCGCCGGGTGCCTGCCGTTCACGCCCGGTCGGGCCGTAGCCGACGGACGAGACGAAGTCGACGCGCTCGACGAACGTCCGCGGGGACTGCTTGACGATCACGATCACCCGGCCGGCCGCGGCGGCGATCTCCGGCGCGCCACCCGCGCCCGGCAGCCGGACCTTCGGGTTCGCGTGGTCGCCGATCACAGTCGTGTTGATGTTGCCGAACCGGTCGATCTGCGCCGCGCCCAGGAAGCCGACGTCGATCCGGCCCGCCCCGACCCAGAAGTTGAACATCTCCGGGACCGACACCACCGAGATCGCCGTTGCGGCCAGGTCGTCGTCGCCGATCGACAGCGGCAGCTTCTTCGGCTTCGCGTCGATCGCGCCCGATTCGTAGACCAGCCGGCAGTTCGGCGCGTGGGTGCGCCGGGCCAGGTTGGCCGCGAGGTTCGGCGGCCCGACGCCGACCAGGCAGACGTCACCGTCGAGCAGCTCGCGCGCCGCGGCGACGTTCATCATGTCCGCGCTCGTCCACTCAGCGCTGGTCGGCTCAGGCATTGCTGCTCTCCTTGAGGTCGTTCTCCGCGGCCCAGGCGAGGAAGGCCTCGCGATCGCGCGAGATGGCGTCCCACTGCTGGTAGAAGTCGTTGTCGCGCACGGAGTACCCGGCGGCGTACGACGGCCAGGCCCCGTTCGGTACGACGCTCACGGCCGACAGCACCCAGTTCGGCAGGATCACCGCGCCGGTGTGCTCGGGGAACTCGTCCACCACCTCTTCCACGGTGACGATGGCCCGCTTGGCGGCGAGCACGGCCTCCCGCTGCACCCCGGTGATTCCCCAGAGCATCACGTTGCCCTCGCGGTCGGCCAGCTGCGCGTGAATCACCGACACGTCCGGGTTCACTGCCTTCACGGCGGCCAACTCCTCGCCGGTGAAGGGGCAAGTGACCCGGCTGATGATGTCCCGCTGCTCCTCGAGATCCGTGCCGCGGTAGCCCCGCAGTACTGCGAATGGCAGCCGCGCTGCGCCGGCGGAGTACGCATTGGCGAGCCCTGCATGGCTGTGCTCGTGTACTACGAGCCGGTGCGGCCACTGGTTCTCCACTGCGTCCCGGAGCCGGTGCAACGAGCCCACGCCCGGGTTGCCGCCGTACGAGAAGACGATCTCGTCGGCACAGCCCAAACCGATCAGCTGGTCGTAGATGAGGTCGGGCGTCATCCGGACCAGAGTCAGGTGGCGACGGCCCTGCCGGGCGATCTCATGAGCGGCCGCGAAGGGGATCAGGTGCGTGAATCCCTCCAGCGCGACCGTGTCTCCGTCGTGAACGTGCTCGGCGATCGCGTCGGCCAGGGGGACTGGACTCGTCATCGGCTTCTCCGCTTAGATATTTCTGCTAGGATTTCGCACAGCGAAAGATTCTTCTTTCAACGAAAAGGCTAGCTCATGGTTGGTGATGCGTCTACAAGCCCTTCCGTCGGCGGCTCAGGCGGTGGGACTTTCCTGCAGGGGCTCGAGCGTGGGCTGGCCGTGATCCGGGCGTTCGACGCGGAGCAGCCGTCGCTGACCTTGAGCGAGGTGGCCCGGGAGGTCGGCATCACGCCGGCGACCGCGCGGCGGATCCTGCTGACGCTGGAGGAGCTCGGCTATGTGCGCAGCGACGGCCGGCGCTTCTCGCTGACACCGCGTGTGCTGGCGCTCGGGTGGGCCTACCTGTCCTCACTGGACCTCGGTGACATCGCCGGCCCGTTCATGGAGGAGCTGAGCCTCAAGACCCAGGAGTCGTGCTCGATCGCGACTCTGGACCTGCCCGACATCGTGTACGTAGCCCGGGTGCCGACCCGCCGGATCATGACGGTCGCCCTGGGCGTGGGCGCCCGCCTCCCGGCGTACGTGACGTCCATGGGGCGAGTGCTACTGGCGGATGCCGCGGCGCATGAGGTGTCGGCGTACCTGTCGGCGCTGGAGCCTGAGGCGCTGACTGACCACACTGTGACGTCGGTGGACGAGCTGCGGGGGCTGATCACGCAAGCAGGTGCCGACGGCTATGCACTGGTCGACCAGGAGCTGGAGCTGGGGCTGCGGTCGATCGCAGTACCGATCAGGGACTCGCGGGGCCGAGCCGTTGCCGCCCTCAACGTCTCGGCCCACGCGTCCCGATCCACCCGCGCCTCGCTGCAGTCCGACGTACTGGGACCGCTACGAGAGTGCGCCGACCACATCGGTACTGCGCTGCGGCGGCGCGGGCGAATCTAGCTGCGTCTACTAGGGGGTCCTAGCCAAGACCGATCTGGGCGTAGAAGGACTGGTTGTCCCAGAACAGGTACTCCTGAACGCAAGAACTCCCGCCACCCTCGTGGGGTGACGGGAGTCTTCTGAGTCTGGGTGCCGGAGCGCCGCGCCTGGGTGCCGGGAGTGCGCCGCGCCTGGGTGGTCGGGCCGGAGGGCCCGAGCCGGGCGGTTGTCAGTCGGTCTGGGTGACCTTGCGCAGGCCGCGGGGAGCGTCGGGATCGAGGCCCAGCTTGCGGGCCAGGGCCTCGATCGTGCGCTGGGCCGGGATCACCAGGGCCAGCGGGGCGAGCGTCTCGGGCAGGTCGGGGCCGACCAGGTTGACGTCGCACAGGGATGCGAACCGTGCGTCGCCGCCGATGCCGAGGATCTTGCTGCCCTTCTCGCGGACGATTGCGGCGAGTTCGGTCATGCCCGGCAGCGCGGGGCCGTCGGCGGCGGCGACCAGGATGGTGACCAGGTCGGCGTCGACGACGGCGATCGGGCCGTGCTTGAGGTCGGCGTACGAGAGACCGCGGACCGGCTGCAGGCAGGTCTCCTCGAGCTTCAGGGCGACCTCCAGCGTCGTACCGAAGGTCAGGCCGCGGCCGCTGGACAGGACGTCGTGGGCGCCGGCGAGCAGTTCCGCGGCGGCGTCGACCGAGCCTTCGAGCATCTTCGCGGCGGCGTCCGGGACGCGGGCGATGTCGGCGTCGAGCGTGCCGGGCTTCTGGGCCAGCGCGTCGACCGCGACGGTGATCGCGGCGAGCTGGGTGGTGTAGGTCTTGGTCGCCGGGACGGCCAGTTCCTTGCCTGCCTGGGTGATCAGCGCCACGTCGGCGACCGAGACCAGCGGGCTGTCGCCGTCGTTGGTGATGCCGACGATCGCGGCGCCGTTGCGCTTGGCCCACTCGGCGGTGTCGACGATCTCCTGGGTCGCGCCGGACTGGCTGACCGCGACGACGAGCGAGTTCGACAGGTCGAGGTTGGCGCCGTACAGGGTGGCCACCGACGGCGCGGCCAGCGAGGCCTGCCGGCCGGCGTGGATCTCGGTCAGGTAGCGGCCGTACACGCCGGCGTTGTCCGAGGAGCCCCGCGCGACGAAGATCACGTGCCGGCGGCCGGCGGCCAGCCGGGTGATCTCGTGCCGCAGTGGCAGCACGTGCTCGAACGTCGCGGCCAGGGCCGCGGGCTGCTCGGCGATCTCGCGGGCCATCTGGGTGACGGGGACGGGGACGGGCGTTGACACCACGACGATCACTGGTCCTATCTGGTCTTAACAGGTATGCTGCGCACGATAGCAGTGAGCGGTGAATCGGGGCACCCCCCGCCTTCCCGCCGAGGTCTGGAGGATCGAGATTCGATGGTGGCGACCAAAAGGGCCCAGGTCCGATCGGTACTTGAGCGGCTGATCGACGTCGAGTTGCACCCGGGTGACCCGATCCCGTCCGAGCGAGCCTTGGTGGACAAGCTGAACGTCTCCCGGGTGACCGTGCGGCAGGCGATCAGCGACCTGGTCGAGTCGGGCGCGCTGGAACGCGTGCATGGCAAGGGGACCTTCGTCACCGGCCCTCAGGTCGACTCCCAGCTGCACCTGACCTCGTTCTCCCGGGAGATGCGCGCCCGTGGGCTGGAGCCGGGCACGGTCGTCTTGTCGGCGACCGAGATCGAGGCCTCCGACGAGACCGCGAAGGGCCTGCGGGTGCCCAAGGGCACCAAGGTGATCCGGGTCGAGCGGCTGCGCACCGCCGACGCCTCGCCGATGGCCTACGAGGTCGGCTACTACCCGTCCGCGCTGTTCCCCGGCCTGCTCGGCCGCGAGCTCGGCACCCTGTACGACGTCTTCGCGGCCGAGTACGACGTCGTCGTCACCTCGGGTGAGCAGACCGTCCGGGCGGACAACGCCGACGGTCACGTTGCCCGGGTGCTCGGTGTGGCCAGGCGGGCACCCCTGCTGGTCCTCGAGCGCACCACCTTCGCCGGCCGCAAGGTGGTCGAGCTGTCCTGGTCGGCGTACCGGGCCGATCGCTATCGCCTGCACATGGCCCTGACACCCCGAGGGCCGCGTTCCGGGTCGGCTTGAACTAGCCGGCCCAACTCAGCCGCTTGACCCCTGTCCGACCCTCCGATCCGTAACAAACTGGATCGGTCCTGTTCATCAACTGGTCTGTTCTCTTGCTGTTCGCTCCCCGGTCACCTGACCGGCTCAGCAGGCGGGCCGCCTCGTACGACGAAGTGTGCGGCGGCAATACTGGAGCTCAACCCACATGGAACTTTGCTGTGAGGAGTACCGCGAGACATGCCTATTGCCACCCCTGAGGTCTACGCCGAGATGCTGGACAAGGCGAAGCAGAACGCCTTCGCCTACCCGGCCATCAATGTCAGCTCCTCGCAGACGCTGACCGCCGCGATCCGTGGTTTCGCCGAGGCGGGCTCGGACGGCATCGTCCAGGTCTCCACCGGCGGCGCGGACTACCTGTCCGGCTCGACCATCAAGAACATGGTCACCGGGTCCGTCGCACTGGCGGCGTACGCGCACGAGGTCGCCAAGAACTACAACGTGAACATCGCGCTGCACACCGACCACTGCCCCAAGGACAAGCTGGACGGCTTCGTCCGGCCGCTGCTGGAGATCTCCGCCGAGCGCGTCGCGCGCGGCGAGAACCCGCTGTTCCAGTCGCACATGTGGGACGGTTCCGCGGTGCCGCTGGACGAGAACCTCGAGATCGCCAAGGAGCTGCTGGCCAAGGCCGCGGCGGCGAAGATCGTGCTGGAGATCGAGGTGGGGGTCGTCGGCGGTGAGGAGGACGGCGTCGCCGCCGAGATCAACGACAAGCTCTACACCACCGTCGAGGACGGCCTGGCCACGGTCGAGGCGCTCGGCACCGGAGAGCACGGTCGCTACCTGACCGCGCTGACCTTCGGCAATGTGCACGGCGTCTACAAGCCCGGCTCGGTCAAGCTGCGCCCGGAGATCCTCAAGGAGATCCAGGACGCGGTCGGCGCCAAGGTCGGCAAGGAGCGCCCGTTCGACCTGGTCTTCCACGGCGGCTCGGGCTCCACGCTCGAGGAGATCCGCGCCGCGGTCGACCATGGCGTGATCAAGATGAACGTCGACACCGACACCCAGTACGCGTTCACCCGTCCGGTCGCCGGGCACATGCTCGCCAACTACGACGGCGTGCTGAAGATCGACGGCGAGGTCGGCAACAAGAAGGTCTACGACCCCCGCGCCTGGGGCAAGGCCGCCGAGGCCGGAATGGCCCAGCGCGTCCTCGAAGCCTGCGAGAACCTCCGCTCCACCGGCACCTCCCTCCTCGCCTGACACCAAACCCACACCACGGTGCACCAGCACCACCGCACCTGTTTTTCCGGAAGGGCTCGCCGTCAGGCGGGCCCTTCCGGCATTTCGTCATCTCCAGGGGTTTGTATCGTCGTGGACATGAAACCGCTGAAGTCCGCCGTCTGGATCCCGCTGTTCGACGAACTGGCTGATGCTCGCGTGGTCGCCGGCCTGGCCGCGAGCGCCGAGGAAGCGGGGTGGGACGGGCTGTTCGTGTGGGACCACGTGCGCTGGCGGCTCCCGGTACGAGCGGTCGCCGACCCGTGGATCGCCCTCACCGCCGCCGCGATGGCGTCGGAGACCTTGCGGCTGGGCCCGATGGTGACGCCACTGGCCCGTCGCCGGCCCGCCATCCTCGCCCGGCAGACCGCGACCCTCGACCAGTTGAGCGGCGGGCGGCTGACGCTCGGGGTCGGTCTGGGCAGTGATCGGTTCGGCGACGAGTTCAGCCGCTTCGGTGACGAGGTCGACGAACTCAAGCGCGCCGAGCTGACCGACGAGTCGCTCACCATCCTGCGCGCGGCCTGGTCGGGCGAACCCGTCCGGCATCACGGCGAGCACTACACGGTCGACGACGTCGAGTTCCTGCCTCGGCCCGCCCAGGATGACGGCATCCCGATCTGGATCGCCGGCTTCCCGGGCAAGCTGCGCCCGCGTCGCCGCGCGGCCCGGTACGACGGCTTCTTCCCGGTCAACCTCAGCCATCCCGACCAACTGGCCGAGGCGGTCGAAGGAGTAAAGGAGTTCCGCACCGATCCCACCTCGCCGTACGACATGGTGGTCGCCTTGCCGCCAGGCACCGACCCTCGGCCGTATGTCGCCGTCGGCGCGACCTGGTGCCTGACCGACTTCGACCCGCACTCCGTCAAGCTCGCCGAGGTCGAGGCAATCATTGCTGAGGGCCCCTTTTCCTGAGGGCTCTCCGCAGGAACGTCAAGGTCTTCGCCGGTGACGGCGAGGGTCGAGGGTGTGGACTCCGGTACGCCGGGTCGCCCGGGCGAAGGTGGTGCGGAGGCGGTCGGCGATGAGGTCGGGGTAGTCGAGGTCGGTCCAGGAGATCCAGCAGTACTCCAAAGGCTCGGGTGGCTCGGCGTCTGTCGATCCGATGGCGCCGAACGCGCGGTCGGACGCTTCGGGTGAATAGTCGTCGAATTCCTCGCTCCAGAAGGGGAACCGGGGCTCGAACTCGACGACCGTGCGCTGATCGGGAAACCAGAGTGTGCTCGCAGGGTCCAGCGTGTGCTCCTCGAGGAGAGGTGGCGGCGAGGGGGAGGGCGCAGGAAGGTCAGCCTCGGTGAGGATCAGATGGAGGCGAGACTCGGCCACGGAGGCCGAGCCCGAACCGGCCAACTCCAGCACCCGTTGAGCCCGCGCAGGGCCGCAGCCGAGCGGGTCCCCGTCGCGGGCAGGAGCCTCGGCGAGGTTGTTGATGGCGCGTCTCAGGTCTGCGGGGGTGGCCAGGCCGGCGTACAAGGCCGCTTCGGTCAGGGCTACGGCGGGAGCCAGGGGTGAGGTGGCGGCGATCTCGGCGACGGCTCGGGCTGGGGTGACGAGGCGGAGTTTGTTCCAGACGGTGACACCGGGGCCCACCGGGTCTCGGACATGGCGGTGGATGCCGCTGGGTTGCAAGCCGGGGGTGCCGGTGCGGGTGGTGAGGTGGAGGTCGGTGAGGTCGAGACCCCAGAGCGGCAGGGCATGTAGGGCCGCCGCCGATTGGTGGCTCGCGATCAGGCCGGGCTCGCCACGGCGTAGTACCTGGAAGAGGCGGCGGAGATGGAGCATCTGGTCGTCGACGAGGGTGAGGGTCTGGTGCGGGGCATAGGTGCCCGGCCGGATCCGGCGCCAGCCGCCGGTGTCCAGCAGGGAGTCGATGTCAGGGTCGGGGTAGCCGCAGGCGCGCGCATCGGCCCGCGTGAACACGCCGCCACGGATGTGCGTCATCACGCTGAGTTGTGGGTTCACACCTAAGAAGGTGCACCGCTCAGCGCCCCGAACCGGCGGCTACTTCAAAGCTGTGGACAGAAGAGGGCATAAAAATAGCCCGTCATGTCTGTATGACGAGCTCGGCGCGAGTCGGTACCCAGGGTTGCCACAGGAGCGGCATATTGGCCTCGGACGGCGTCCGATTGCCTTTGCGCTCGTTACACGAGGCATGGGCGGCGACCGCGTTCAGCCACTCCGTCCGGCCGCCTCTGGATCTTGGCTGGACATGATCCATCGTGTCGGCGTTGGCCAGCCCGCAGTAGGCGCAGTGGAACTTGTCCCGCCGCAGTACGCCGTGCTTGCTGTACTTCATCCGGCCGGCCGCGTAACGCCAGTGAGTCACCACATAGCGGACCAGTCGCAGCACGCGTGGCACCGGAAACGGGCCGATGGTCCGCTCTCCGTGTGCCTCTTCGACCACTGCTACCTCGCGGACCAGCATCCGGATGGCATGCTGGATCGACACGGTGTGCAGCGGCTCGTATGACGCGTTCAGGACGATCACGCTCATCCGGTGCCTCCTTCCGGCCGTAGCTGGGAACCACGGCGGTCTCGACGCAAGGTCTCAAGCATCCGTGGCCATCGGGTGAACGGTCAACGGATTTCGTCAGACGGTCACGTGCCGGTACGGCTTCGTGATCGGCGAAGATGGAGCTATGGAATTGAACAATCTGCTATCAGGCCCACCCGAGACATTACTCCCCGTCGACCCGGCGGCAGCGGAACTCGCCGCCGGGGCCGCCGCGGTCGACATCGCGGCCAAGTTCCCGACCTCCTCACTGGCCTGGTCGGTGCTCGCGGAGACTGCCCTCGCCGAGGGCAACACGATCGAGGCCTACGCCTACGCCCGGACCGGTTACCACCGCGCTCTGGACCTGCTCCGCCGCAACGGCTGGAAGGGGCACGGGCCGGTCCCGTGGGAGCACGAGCCGAACCGCGGCTTCCTGCGCTGCCTGGCTGTTCTCGGCAAGGCAGCCGGGATCATCGGCGAGACGGACGAGGCCGAGCGCTGTACTACGTTCCTGCGCGACTCGTCGCCCACAGCGGCCGACGTACTGGCATAAGCAGTCAAGTAGCTAAGTAGGTTGTAGGGGTCGGCACCGACGGGACATGATCCGTCGGTGACCAGCCCCTATGCACAGCAGGGATTCCGCGTCGGCTTCGACTGGGGGCCGGTCGGCGCGGCTGCCGTTCCCGGCAACCTGGTGGCGGTGGTGGACGTACTGTCCTTCACCACCGCCGTCACTGTCGCCGTCGACCTCGGTCTCGACGTCTACCCGTACCGCTGGCGAGACGAGACCGCAGTCGCGTACGCCGAACAGCACGGCGCCGTACTGGCCGTAGGCCGGTCGCAGAAGCAAGGCATCACTCTCTCGCCGGTCTCGATCCGGCAGGCACAAGGTGTACGCCGCCTGGTGCTCCCGTCGCCCAATGGCTCGACGATCTCCCAGCAACTCAGCGACAGCGGCTCGACTGTGCTGGCCGTATCGCTGCGCAACCGGTCGGCCGCAGCGGACTGGGCGGCTCAAAGGCTGGTCGATGACCCTTCACTGACGGTGGTGGCGGTTGCCGCGGGGGAGAGGTGGGCCGACGGCTCACTACGCCTGGCCGTCGAGGACCTCTGGGGTGCTGGTGGGTTCCTGGCCGCACTGGTCGACCGTGGCGTCGGGCCACTGTCCCCGGAGGCCCGAGCCGCCGCAGCGGCGTACAGGGACGTTGCTGGTGAGCTCCCGACGCTGCTGCACGAGTGCGCGGGCGGGCGGGAACTGGCGGAGTACGGGTTTGCGGAGGACGTGGTGATCGCAGCTGAGGTCGACGGGAGCGGGTCGGTTCCTGTCCTCGGGGATGTCGCCTTCAGGTCCGCGTCGCCGTCAGCCGGCGGAGGATGAGGCCGAAGACCCGCTCTGCCGGGATGTAGCCGATCTGGCGGGAGTCGTAGCTCTCGTCGGGGTTGTCGCCGACGACGAGGAGGTGGCCGGGTGGGACAGTGTCGCCCTCGGGGAGCTTGCCTGCGGCAACTGGTGGGACGCGGTCGCCGGCCAGGGCGACGACTCGCTTGACGATCCAGCGCCGGTTGGTCTCGCCAGGCCTGGCCGGCGGTCGCTGCCACGGAATGGTGACGTCCTCGCGGACCAGCACGCCGGCGTCGTACGGGGATTCGAGCACGACCACGTCACCGACCCGCAGTGGGCGCGGCGCCCGCCATGCGAGCAGCCGGTCGTTGTCGGACAGGGTCGGCTCCATGCTCCGGCCGGCCACGGTCACCGCGGCCAGCCGACGCCTCGCGGTCCGCACCGCAAGCAGCCCCAGCAGCGCGCCGCAGCCGAGCCAGACGGCCAGCGATGAACGGATCGGCATCGTCCGACCGTACCCGATCCGGTGCCTGCCAATGCCTCGCAGTTGGCAGGAACCTGACTTCACAATCCGTCGCTCAGACCAGCATGAAACCGTGTCGCCAGATTGCCGAAAGTTGCAGCAACCTGCAAATTTCGACGCTGGCGAGCCCCTGCGTTCCGTGGGTACTCTCGTGCCAGTTATCCGCCCTCCTCGGAAAGGAATAACACATGGTCAAAGCATTGCAGAACCTCGGCGACCGCATCCTCGGAAAGGTCGTCCCGGAGGTTGTCGCAGAAGCCGGTGTCCAGGACTCCCAGGTGAGTTGCGGTTGTTTCTGGGACTCCCCCGGCTACGTGAGAAAGGTCAAGAACTGCTCGGCCGGCTCCTGTGGGGCCTGCTACGTCGTCGGCGCCTGCTGACGCCGGTCCGCGGCGCGACGCGATTCTGACCACACGATGCCGGTGGCGGAGGTTTCCAGGTCACCGGCATCGTGAATCCTGACGACGGTCCGGGGAATCAATGATGGCATATCTTCTTTTCGCCTGCTCAATTACTCTCGGCCTGGTTTTCGGAATATCGGCGGCCAGTAAATCCGGCCGGTCGGCGTTCCGTGATTTCGCCACCTCGGCCGGACCCTTGGAAGTGCTGCCGCGGGCTGTCCGCCGGCCGGCGGCCCGAGCGGTCGTGGTGTCCGAGCTGGCGCTGACTGTGCTGCTGCTGATCTCGGCGGCGGCCGTTGTCAACGCGGCGTTGGTGCCGGTCGCGGTCATCGCGCACGCGGGTGCGGCGGCGGTATTGCTGGCCTTCACCGTCGCCATCGTGCTGACCCTGCGCCGCGGCGGACGGCAGCCGTGTCGCTGCTTCGGCGCCAAGGCGACACCGCTCGGGCCCGCTCATATCGTCCGCAACGTCCTACTTCTCGTCGTCGCGTTCGGTGGTCTGGCAACCCTGAGCGGAAGCCACTCGATCGAACCGGCCGGCGCTGCGCTGGCCGGTGTCGCCGGTCTGGTGGCCGGGCTGCTGGTGACGCGCTTCGACGACCTGACCGACCTGTTCCGCACCCCAGAAATCTCCGCCCGCGGTCACTGAGGCCCGGCGCACTCGACAAGGAGAAGGTCATGGCAATCCTGACTGCCGCGGTGGTCCTGGTCGGCGTTCTCGTCCTGTTCGACCTCCTGCTCACCCTCGGGCTGGTCAAGCGGGTGCGCACGCACGCCGAAGTGCTCGACAAGCTGGTCAACGCGCGGCCAGGCCCTCAGCTCGAGCCCGGCCGGCTGCCTCCTGGCACCGTCGTCGGCGAGTTCGCCGCCACCACCTCGGACGGGCTTGAGGTCAGCCGGGCGTCCTTCACCGACGGCGCGGTCCTCGGCTTCTTCTCCACCTGGTGTGAGACCTGCGCCGAGCAACTTCCGGGCTTTCTCGCCTTCGCGGAACCGTTGGGCCGTGAGCGGGTGCTCGCGGTCGTCCACGGTGGTGAGGACCAGCTGCCGGGACTGATCGCGAAGCTGTCGAAGGTCGCCCAGGTGGTGGTCGAGCCCGACAACGGCCCGATCGCCAAGGCCGTCGGTGTCGACGCGATGCCGACGATGGCCGTGATCGACAAGCACTGGCGAGTGACCTCCTCGGGCTACCAGGCGGACTCGCTCGCCAGCGCTGCAATCTGATGACCGCCCGCGACAGCGCCCGCAGTACCGGCCGTGATCCGGGCTCGATCAGGTCGTTGTCTGCGGGTGCGGTCGAGGCGCTCGTCGTGGCCTGGCGTGCCGCGCCCGGTGGATTCGCCGGATACTTGCTGGCGAGTGCCGTCAGCGGACTCGTACCGGTGGCGGCCGCCTGGCTGATGAAGCTGGTCCTGGATCGGCTGACGACGGGCGCCACCTCCACCAGCGACCTGACGTTGCTCGCGCTGGGCCTGGCTGTGGCCGGTCTGGCGATGGCGGTGACAGGTGAGGTGGTGCGCTATCTCGCCGCCGACGTCGCCCGGCGGGTGACGGTGCTGACGCGGGACCGGCTGTACGAGGCGACCGTCCGGATGACAGGGCTGGCGAAGCTCGAAGACCCGGTATTCCGCGACCGGTTGCGGATGAGCGAGCAGCACAGCACCTCCGGTCCGATGATCATCCTCGACGCCGTGGTGGGCAGCTTCCAGTCCGTGCTCACCTTGGTCGGGTTCGTGGTCACCCTGGTGGCGCTGAGCCCACTGATGGCCGCAGTCGTGCTCGTCGCCGCACTTCCCGGCCTGTACGCCGAACTCAAGCTGAGCCGGCGTCGCGCGGAGATGATGGCCGGGCTCACCCCGACCGAACGCCGCGAGTACTTCTACGGCGAGCTGATGACCGGCCTGGAGGCGGCCAAGGAGATCCGCCTGCTCGGCCTCGGCCGGCTGTTGCGGGGGCGGATGCTCACCGAACTCCGGAAGGCGAACGCGGACAAGCGGAGGATGGACCGGCGCGACCTGCTGGTCCAAGGGCTGCTCGGCGGCCTCGGTGCAATTGTCGCCGGCGCCGGGCTGGTCTGGGCGGTACTTGCCGCTGGCAACGGCCGCCTCACCCTCGGCGACATCTCGGTCTTCGTGGCGGCCGTGGCCGGAGTGCAGGCGGCGCTGGCCGCCCTGGTGAACCGGGTCGGCCTGGCGCACAACGCGCTGTTGATGTTCGCGCACTATCGGGCCGTGACGAGCGAAGGCCCAGGTCTGCCGGAAGCCGCCGAAGCGATCCCTGTACCGGAGCTGCGGCACGGGATCGAGTTCCGCGACGTGTGGTTCCGTTACAGCAACGACCATCCCTGGGTACTGCAAGGTGTCGACCTGTTCATCCCGTTCGGACAGGCGACGGCTCTGGTCGGGCACAACGGCGCAGGCAAGAGCACGCTGGTGAAGCTTCTCTGCCGCTTCTACGACCCGACCAAGGGTGCGATCTGCTGGGACGGCGTCGACCTGCGCGAGCTCGAGGTGACCGATCTCCGCAGGCGGCTCGGCGCGGTCTTCCAGGACTTCATGTGTTACGAGCTCAGTGCCGCGGAGAACATCGCCTTCGGTGAGGTGGACGGCGCGGAGGAGCTGGCCAGCGACCTCCGCCCGCGCGTTCAGGGGGCCGCGAACCGGGCCGGCATCGACAGCACTCTGGAGAGCCTGCCTCGCGGGTACGACACGATGCTGTCCCGGATGTACTTCGACCAGCAGGACAAGGAGGACCCGGAGACCGGGGTGCTGCTGTCCGGTGGTCAGTGGCAACGAGTCGCGCTGGCTCGTGCCTTCCTGCGGGACCGCCGCGACCTGCTGATCCTCGACGAACCGACCGCCGGTCTGGATGCGGAGGCCGAGCACGAGATCCACGTCAGTCTCGCCGCTCACCGGAAGGGCCGGACGAGTGTCCTCATCTCCCACCGCCTGGGGGCCGTGCGCGATGCCGACCGGATCGCAGTACTGGTCGGCGGCCGTATCTCCGAGCTGGGGAGCCACAGCACCCTGGTCTCCACCGGCGGCACCTATGCCCGCCTCTTCGCCCTCCAGTCCAGCGGCTACGCCGAGGCTCCGGGCGGTGGCGTAGACTGACTTCGTCATCAAAACCCTCGAGGTTCTGCCCGGTGACATAGCCGGTAGGCGGCGTGCGTCCCCGCTTCCTACCGACAATGGACGGTTATAGGCGGTACGGACGGACCGGCGCAGCAGGACGCCCACGGTCCGATCACCGCCCCACCGGGCAGCGGAAGGTACTACCGTGCCGGCACTCACCGGACGGATCCGCACGCCCCAAAAGCCTGCACAACAACCGCAGCAGCCCCAGAGCGGCTATCGCGTCGCCCTGCGCACACCGGGAGCGTTGAAGTTCTACCTAGCCGCCGCGCCAGCGCGGATCGGCATCGCCATGACCGGACTGGGCATCGTCTGGCTGGTCCACGGCTCCACCGGCTCGTACGCCGTCGCAGGCGTGGTGACCGGTGGATTCGCCGTCGCCGAAGCGATCGGTGGACCCCAGGTAGCCCGCCTGATCGACCGCTACGGCCAGCCCCGCATGCTCCCGATCACCCTGCTCCTGCATGCGACTGCCATCGCACTACTGATCGCACTGACGCTTGCCGCCGCGCCTGTCTGGATGCTGGTACTAGCCGGCGTGCTGGCAGGTGGTTCGCTCCCGCAGATCGGTGCGCAGACAGCAGCCCGCTGGTCGCACGTGTTGCGAGGGACCCCAGTCCTCTCGTCTGCCTTCGCGCTGGAGTCTCTCGGTACCAGCCTGGCCTTCCTGGTCGGGCCGGCCCTCGTTGGAACGACGAGCGCCTTGGTCTCCCCAGTGGCCGGCTCAGTGTTGGCCACCACCCTGTTGCTCACGGGCGGGTTCTCGCTAGCGGCACAACGCCGCACTGCGCCTCCGCCAGTCGTGCGTGTTCGCCAGGAGGGCTCGGATCGCCTGCTGCACAAGAGGTTCCTCGCGCTGGTCGGTGCCACTGTCGGAATCGGCCTGTTCTTCGGCAGCATGCAGGTCTCGGTCACAGCCTTCGCTGTCAGTCGCGACTCGGCTTCACTGGCCGGACCGCTCTACAGTGTCACCAGCCTGATCAGTCTGGTCGCCGGAATCGCCTACGGAGCAAGGCGTTGGCGCACGCCGGCCCAACGGCAGTTCGTCATCGCGTTCGCCGTCCTCTTCGTCACCAGCCTCCCACTCCTCGTGGTGAACAGCCCTCTGGCCATTGGCTTGGCGCTGGCTCTACCAGGCTTGGCGCTGGCACCGATCCAGGTACTGTCCGCAGTGCTGGTCGAGTCGGAGGTTGAGCCCGCAGTACTCACTCAAGCCTTTACCTGGTTGAACTCTGGCAGCGCGGCCGGCATCGCGATGGGTGCGGCCGTAGCAGGGCGAGCAGTGGATGCCCACGGCCCACAGTTCGGCTTCGCAATGGCGATCACCGCGACCCTGGTGGCTACTGCGATGGCCGTGGTGGTCTACCGGGTGCCGCGGCGGAGAAGTGCCCAGACGAGTCGAAGATGGTCATCGGAGACAAACGAGGTTCGTGCTGACGTAACGTAGTTTTGTCGGTGACTGCTGCGACACTTCGTCAGGTAGGGAAAGACGCGATGCTCGATCGCTGTGACGGGTAGTCTCGGCGAAGGTCGAGGAGGGGACAGTGATGACGGACATTTACACGACGCCGCTGCTGACCGCGCGTGAGGCGGCGCGGTACTTGAGGATGCCGGAGTCGACCTTGGACAGCTGGCTGGCCAATGACTCGCGGCAGCCGCTGGTACACGCTCTCCATCCCGAGCGCCGCGGTTGGCCGCGGGTTCCGTTCGTCGGAATCATCGAAGCCTATGTACTGCGGACTCTGCGTGAACTGGGTTTCTCGATGCCTGACATCCGGCGAGCTGCTGACCTCGTTCGATCTGAGTTCGATGACCCCTACGCCCTGGCCAGTGAACGGGTCGCGACCGACGGCGTCGGGCTGTTCGTCCAGGTCGCGGACGAGTCTCTTGTCCACACGCGGGATCGTCAGATCGCCTTTCCCGAGGTCATCTCGGAGTACCTGACCTACATCAGCTGGGATACGACGGGCAGCCCCGAGCGACTTCGCCTGCCGCAGTTTCCGTCGCAGGCAGAGGTCATCATCGACCCGAGGTTCGGATGGGGAGCGCCGGTCCTTGCCAAGAGCAAGGTGCCGGTCGAAGCCCTGGTCTCGCTGTGGAGAACCGGCGAATCAATCAGCGTCGTTGCCGAAGAATACGACCTTCCCGCGGATGTTGTAGAAGATGTCCTTCGCCAGGCCGCCTGAGTACTTCTTCGATCGCAGTCTCGGCAAAGCCTCTGCTGGTCGGCTGCGTGACAAAGGCTGGACGGTCCACCTCATCGCGGACTTCTACCGAGACGATGCTGCCGACGTCGCCGACGAGGAGTGGATCGCCGAGGGGTGTTCCCGCGGTTGGCTTCTTCTTACGAAGGACAAGAAGATCCGGTATCGGGCCAACGAACTCAGTGCGCTGGAGAGCGGACACCTGTTCTGCCTGGCCTCGGGAAATCTCGCCCTGGACGAAATGGCGCAACGCTTCGTTGCGGCAGAGCAGGCCATGATCAGGGCCAGCCGAAGACACGCTGTCGGCTTTTGGCACGTCCATGATCAAGGTCGCATCACCAAGATGTGGCCCTGACCGCCAGCTGCTCCCGTCCGTCAGCGGTAGGTGACCTGGGCTTCGGCGGCGGCGCGGGTTGCGTACTCGGCTGGGGTGACGCCGATCTGCTCTTTGAACTCGTGGGAGAAGTGGGCCTGGTCGAAGTAGCCGAGGGCAGCGGAGAGGTCGGCCAGATCGGTGACTTCTCCGCGGGCCAGCAGGTCGGCGCCGTCGTGCAGCCGGTAGCGGCGCAGCACCCACTTGGGCCCGACGCCGACGTACCGGCGGAAGAGGCGTTGGAGTTTGCGCACCGGCAGGTCGAAGCGCTCGGTGACCTGGTCGACCCGGGTCAGGTCGCGGTCCTCGCTCATCGCGGCGATGACGCTCCGGACCAGCTCGTACTGCGCGTCCGCCGCCACCAGGTGATCGGCCATGAACGCCTCGAAGACGGCCCGGCGGCGGACGTCGTCCGGCTCGGCGAAGACCAGGTCGGCCAGCCGGTCGGCGTCGTCGAACACGTCGCGCAGCGGCAGCACCTGGTCGCGGAACGAGCCGACATCCAGCCCGGTCACGGCGCCGAACCCGCCGGCCCAGAACTTCACCCCGAAGACGCGGCCCCGCCCGGACAGCTCGCGCTCGAACTTGTGCGTGCTGACGCCGTTGACGAAGGCGCCACCAGGCTGCTCGAACGTCACGTTCACGCTCGGATAGGGCAGCACCTCGGCGACGTACGGGGCTGGGAGGTCCCACTCGACGATCCAGTACCACTCGACGAAGCGGTCGATCCCCGGCCCGGGCGTGAGCCGGCTCAGGCTTCGGTGCCGGGCCTGCTCCCGCGGATGCAGGATGCCCTTCTCGCTCTCGATCGGCTGCCTGGACACTCTGCAAACCTACGGCAGGCCGCCGACAGAAACCTGTCGCGTTCTTACAAGACCGAACCCGCCCGGCTCGCGAAGACTGCGGGTATGACGACGAACAAGGTGAACCCCATTCCGGCCGGCTACCACTCGCTCACCCCGTACCTGGCCGTGTCCGACGGGCCGAAAGCGATCGAGTTCTACACCGAGGTGTTCGGGGCCGAGGTGATCAGCCGGCAGGATCTGCCCGACGGGCGGCTCGGGCAGGCGGAGCTGAAATTCGGCGACTCGATGCTGCAGCTGAGCAACGAGATGCCGCAGATCGGGCTGCAGGCGCCGACCGGGGAGTGGGTGCACTCCTCGCTGGTGCACTACGTGCCCGACGTGGACGCGACCTTCGCGAAGGCGATCGAGGGCGGGGCGCGGCAGGTGGAGGCGGTCCAGACGTTCATGACCGGCGACCGGTTCGGCACCGTGATCGATCCGTTCGGGCACCGCTGGGCGATCCTGACCAAGGTCGAGGACGTCTCCCCGGAGGAGGCCGACCGGCGGGTCAAGGAATGGCTTGCGTCGAACCCCGAGGGCCTGGACCCCTCCTGATCGACGCTGGCTGATCGACGCCACCTGATCGACGCTGCGGGCAACCAGCGGCGGCGACCGGCGGCAATCAGGAGGGGGCACCGGGCAACGAGCTTGAGCGCTTGTGAAACGGCCGAAACCCCTTGTGGGCATGAAGAAAGCGGCCCGCCGGAACCGTCCCCTGCGGCAGTTTCGGCGGGCCGCTGACTAAGAGTGTGCACGCGATCACCGAAAATCGCAACCCGTCGTGATGAATTGCGTGCTCGGTGTCACGTGTTGCCCACTGAGCCGCGTCCGAGCGTGGTAATGCGCAGTTCCGGTAGGCTTTGGCCGCAAGAGCCTGGACGCGGTGCCGGATGAATGTTCGGTGAACGTGGCCGGGCTTCACCCGTTCTTCAGCGGAACAGCTAGCGATCGGCCGCTGCGGCGAGGATGCCGTCCGGGCCGACGCGTGAAGAGGAGGGCTGAGATGCCCGCAATCGTGCTCGTCGGCGCCCAGTGGGGCGATGAGGGCAAAGGCAAGGCGACCGATCTGCTCGGCAACACCGGAGCTGAGATCGACTTCGTGGTGAAGTTCAACGGCGGGAACAACGCCGGTCACACGGTCGTGATCGGCGATGAGAAGTACGCCCTGCACCTGCTGCCGAGCGGAATCCTGACCCCGGGGGTGACTCCGGTGATCGGCAACGGCGTGGTGGTCGACCTGAGCGTGCTGTTCGAGGAGCTGGACGCGCTGCAGGTTCGTGGCGTCGACACCTCCCGGCTGCTGATCAGCGCGAACGCGCACCTGATCCCGCCGTACAACCGGACCTTGGACAGGGTCGCCGAGCGGTTCCTCGGCAGCCGCAAGATCGGTACCACCGGGCGCGGGATCGGCCCGACCTACGCGGACAAGATGAACCGGATCGGCATCCGGGTCCAGGATCTGTACGACGAGAAGATCCTCGAGCAGAAGGTCACCGGCGCGCTGGAGCAGAAGAACCAGTTGCTGGTGAAGGTCTACAACCGGCGCGCGGTCGAGATCGCCGAGGTGATGGACGAGCTCCTCGGGTACGCCGAACGCCTGCGCCCGATGGTCGCGGACACCCCGTTGCTGCTCGGCCGGGCGCTCGACGAGGGCAAGACGGTGCTGATGGAGGCCGGCCAGGCGACCTTGCTGGACGTCGACCACGGCACCTACCCGTTCGTGACGTCGTCCAACGCGATCTCCGCGGGCGCCTGCACCGGCTCCGGTATCCCGCCGACCCGGATCGACCGCGTGATGGCCGTCGTCAAGGCGTACACGACCCGCGTCGGAGAGGGCCCGTTCCCGACCGAGCTGCTGGACGCGGACGGCGAGTGGCTGCGCCAGCAGGGCTTCGAGTTCGGTACGACCACCGGCCGGCCGCGGCGCTGTGGCTGGTACGACGCGGTGATCGCCCGGTATGCCGCGCGGATCAACGGGGTGACCGATTTCGTCCTCACCAAGCTGGACACGTTGACCGGCCGGGAGAAGATCCCCGTCTGCGTCGCGTACGAGGTGAACGGGGTCCGGTACGACGAGATGCCGATGACGCAGACCGACTTCCACCACGCGACTCCGGTCTACGAGGAGTACGACGGCTGGAGCGAGGACATCACCGGCTGCCGGACCTTCGAGGATTTGCCGAAGAACGCGCAGACCTACGTGAAGGCGGTCGAGGCGCTCAGCGGCGCCCCGATCTCCGCGGTCGGCGTCGGCCCGGAGCGCTCCCAGATGGTCATCCTCGACAACCGGTTCTAGTCGTCGGTGTAGCCCTGGGCTACATCGATTGGCCGGGGCTCGCTCTCCGCGTGCACTCGAGGCATGACAGAACGAATCAGTACAGAGCGAATCAATACTGGGCGAATCAGCCGAGGCGTCATCCTGTTGCTGGCCGTCACCTGTGGGGTGGCGGTCGGCAACGTCTACTTCCCGGCCGCCATCAGTCCTGTACTGGCCGAAGGTCTCCACATCCCGCCGAACTCCGCCGCGCTGGTGGTGACGGCGACGCAGTTCGGGTACGCGGCCGGGATCTTCCTGCTGGTCCCACTTGGCGACCGGCTGCCGCATCGGCCGCTGATAGTCACCCTGCTCGGGGTGAGCGGGCTGGGGCTGATCGCTGCCGGGCTTGCTCCTGCACTGCCACCTCTGCTCGCTGCGAGCGCGTTGATCGGCATCGCGACTGTGGTTGCGCCGATCATCGGTCCGCTGGCCATCAGTCAGGTGGCGGAGGACAGGCGCGGAGTGGTCAGCGGGACTCTGCTCAGCGGCTCGATCGGCGGCATCCTGCTGTCCCGCGCCCTCGGCGGGACACTCGGCGAATGGCTCGGCTGGCGAGCGCCGTACTTGCTGGCTGCGGCTGTCGCACTCGCTGTAGCCGTGCTCCTACTGCGGCTGCTGCCCGACACGACTCCGCCCTCGGTACAGCGCTACCCGGCGCTGCTGGCCGAGTCGGTGCGGCTCCTGCGCACTGAGCCCGAACTGCGCCGCTCCTGCTTCTACCAAGCGAGCATCTTCGGCGCCTTCTCAGCAGTGTGGACGTGTGTGGCACTACTGCTCACCGGTACGACGTACAGGTTCGGGGCGGAGGCTGTGGGCCTGCTTGCCCTGGTCAACGTGGGCACGATGCTCTGTACGCCGATCGCCGGGCGGCAGGTGGATCGCAGGGGCGCTGACCGGGTCAACCTGGTGTGCCTGCTCGTCGTGCTCGGGTCGGCCGGCGTACTGGCGCTCGGGGCTCTTGGCGGCCTGGTGGGACTGGTGGCGTTGGTGCTGGGCACGTTGCTGCTCGACATCGGGATGCAGTCCGGGATGGTGGCCAACCAGGTGCGGATCTTCGGGCTGAACCGGAAGGTGCTCAGCCGGCTTAATACGGCGTACATGACGTGCGCGTACCTCGGGGGGAGCCTTGGGTCCTGGGTTGGCGTGCGGGTCTATGCCTGGCGTGGCTGGGCCGGTGTCTGTGGGTTGGTGGCCGTGCTGGCGGCTGCCGCGCTCGGCAGGCACCTGCTCGCGGTGGCAGGTGCCTCTGCTCGGGCGGTGGCCGTTGCGGGTGGGGCGTCAGTTGCCGATGAGGGGGAGGTCGTTGATGATCGGCCAGTTGCGGATGTCCCCGAGGCCGGGGTAGTCCGGTAGGTCGGGGGATGAGATCGGCTGGCGGGCCCAGTCGGCGCCGCCGCCGGCCGAAGCCCTGGAGAAGGCGAGGGCCGCGCCGGCCAGCAGCAGGGCTGCGACCAGCAGGCTCAGCCACGCGGGGCGGAAGGCCTTGCGCAGGGTGATCTTGGAGCCGCGGCGCAGCGACGTGCCACCGGGCCCCCACCAGGCGACGAACAGGCCCGCGACACCGCCGACGCCGAAGCCGACCGCGGACAGGGGCTGCCAGTCGATGCCGTTCTGGTTGGCGGCGCCGACGGTGACGATGCCGCCGACGATGAAGCCCACGATGACCGGCAGGATCAGGCAGAACAGCGTGATCAGGGTCGCCGCGATCAGGTGCATCGGGCTGGCGGCGACGGCGACCAGGCCGTCTGACTTGCCGCGGCCGCCACGGACCTGACGGCGGCGCATGAGAGCTGTGCTGCCACGGTCGACCGTACGGGCAAGGGTGATCAGCAGTGCGGCCACCAGCAGGCCGAAGCCGGGGGTGTAGGCGATCAGGCCGCCGAGCGCGAGCATGACGCCGACCGCGAGGACCGACCTCGCCACCTGCTGGTCAGCTGACGGGGGAGTGTCCGCCCGGGCCACCGGTTCGTGACTCTGGCGCCTCGCAACCTCGTTCCCAGCCTGTGGCTGGTAGGGCGCCGGCGGCTGAGGCTGGTACTGCGGCTGAGGCTGGTACTGCGCTGGCGGCTGAGGTTGGTACTGCGGCTGAGCAGGCACGGGGTAATGCGGTTGGTAGCCCGCCGGTAGTGCGGCTGGCGCAGCAGCAGTAGGAGTAGGGCTGTAAGTAGCCGGATGAATTGGGGCGCCGGCGCCATAGCCGGCCACACCGCCCGCATACCCGCCTGCAGCGCCCGCATACCCGCCTGCAGCGCCCGCATACCCGCCTGCGACGCCTGCTGCCGCGGCTGGTCCACCGGCGAGGGCCGTGCCCGCGGCACCTGCGCCTGCCGCACCTGCTGCTGCGGTAGCGGCGGCCTTCTTCGCCTTCTGTCTGGCGGCTACATCTCGGAGCATGTCGCGCGCTGGGGCGAAGGCCGAGAGCGGCGGGATGACCGGTGGCACCAGTTGTGCGACGTCAGCAGGGTCGTGTCTACCTGCGGCCGCGGCGCCGGCAGCTGCTGCTGCGACGGCCTCGTCTTCGTTCATGACGCGCGTCATCAGCGCCGTAGGCGGCGTGAGCAGAGCGGTCTTCGGGTCTTCTTCGGTGGCTGGGTAGGGATTGGGAATCAGCGCGTCGCGGCCCTCGGCATAGCGGTTGAGGCTGGCCATGATCTCCGTCTGGGTGGGACGGTTGCGCCGATCAGGGGAGAGGGCCGCAGCAAGCAGCGGCTTCAGGCGGGGGTCAAGGCCCTCCAGGTCGGCCTGGCCGCTGTGCACCCGATGCAGCACGACCTCGAACGGTCCCTTACCGAACGGACGTCGCCCAGTGGCGGCGTAGGCAGCCGTGGCCGCCCACCCCCACCAGTCGGCCGATTCGGAGACCATCTCGCCTTCGATCAGCTCCGGCGCGAGGTAGCCCGGCGTACCGATCACCAGGCCGGTCTGGGTGAGGCGGAGGTCGTCGGCCGCCTGGGCGATACCGAAGTCGATCATCACCGGCTTGCCGTTGAACATCATCACGTTGCCGGGCTTGAGGTCGCGGTGCACGACTCCCGCCTGGTGGATCGCCTGCAGCGACTCGGCCAGACAACCGGCCAGCGGCAGCCAGCGCTGAGGCGTCAGCGGCCCGCGCTCGTCCACCTGCTCGTCCAGCGGCCGGCCAGGGATGAACCGGGTCACCAGGTACGGCCGGTCGTTGAGCAGGTCGTGGTCGAGGATCCCCGCCACCCCAGGGTGGTTCACCTTCTGCAACGTCGTCACCTCACGCTGCAACCGCGCCCGTGCGGTCGGATCGTGGGCCACGTGCGGCCGCAGTACCTTGAGTGCTACCTCTTTGTGTTCAGGCCCCTCCGCCAGGTACACGACACCCATGCCGCCCTGCCCGAGCCGCCGGATCAACCGGTACGGCCCGACCCGTTCCTCCAGCACCTCGGTCGGTGCTGTAGGCCGTTCCCCCGTTGCTGACATGGCATCCACCGTACGTCGGGAACAGCCCAACCGCTCTCCCCGGACGGACTCCTTTCGCTGGGCCTTGGACGCAATCGTCCGAAAGCCCGTTCCGTCCTGGGGCTGTCTCCTCCCAATGAACGACCCCGATGAACGAACGCTGCACGACCCGCTGAACGGCTCAGCTGAAGAAGCGGAGCAGTACCGGCGAGATCGCGTCGGCCGCGACGTCATGGGTCTGACCGGGCAGTACTTCGAGGGTCGCGTTCGGCAGTACCTTCGCGATCGCCTGGTCGCCGTCGATGATGGAGGCGTCGGTCTGGTCGCCGTAGATCACCAGCGTCTCGGTCGCGACGTCGGTGTAGCGGTCCAGGGCGGCGAGGTCGCCGGACATCGTCCGGCCCATCACGGCGCCGTCGTTGGCGATCGTGTGAGCCACGTCGAGCATCGTCGGCCAGAACGGGCTCTGCTCCATCCCCGCCAGGTACTCCTCGGGCAGGCCGACCGCCTTTGTCATGAAGATCTTCACCGCGTCGCCCCGGCGACCTTCGGCGGTCGCCGCCTGCAACTGCTCGACATAGTCGTCCGGCAGCGGCGGCCGGTCTCCGCTGACGATGAACGGCGGCTCGTAGAGAGCAAGCTTGGTGACGGGCAGACCGGCCCGGGCGCCTTCGAGGGCGAGCGCGGCTCCGGAGGAGAAGCCGCACAGCGCGGCCGAGCCGCCCGCCGCGCCGATCATCGCGCCGAGGTCGGCGAGCTCGTCGTCGAACGGAGTGGTGGAGGCGTCGTTCCAGCCGCTCTCACCGCGCCCGCGGCGGTCGTACGTGTAGACGGTGAACGAGCCGGCCAGCAGCTCGGCGACCTGGTTGCCGGTCTGGTTGAAGGCGCGGAAGCCGGTGGCGCCGTCGATCAGGATCACGGCGGGGCCGGAGCCGACCTGGGAGTAGTCGAGCTCGGTGCCGTCGGACGAACGAACTGTGGACATCGGATTCTCCTCACGATTTGAGTACTGAACGGTACCGTACCCGGAAGAGTACGGTACTGTCTAGTACTGCGAAAGGAGCTCCCCGATGCCAGAACTCACCGCCCGAGCGGCGCTCAAACGCGAGCAGATCCTCGAAGCCGCGCTGGAGGCGTTCCTGGAGAACGGCTACGTCGGCGCGAACATGGACCAGGTCGCGGCGACCGCCTCGGTGTCGAAGCAGACCGTCTACAAGCAGTTCGCCGACAAGGAGCACCTGTTCCGGGCGTTGATCGTGGCGATCAGCGACCGGGTCGAGGATCCGTTCGCGGAGATCGGCCGCGAGGTCGCCGAGGCCGACGACATCGACGCCGCGGTCCGCCGGCTCGCGGACGCCTTCGTCGGCGGGATCATGACGCCGTCGGTGCAGCAGATGCGCCGGCTCGTGATCGCCGAGGCGGCACGCTTCCCCGATCTCGGCCAGGACTACTGGAACCGCGGTTTCGGTCGCGTGCTGCCGACGCTGGCCGACTGCCTCGCCCGGCTGGCTGAGCGCGGTCTGCTCACCATCAAGGATCCGATGATCGCCGCCAACCACCTGGCCGGTCTGCTGCTCTGGATCCCGAGCAACCGGGTGATGTTCTTCGGCCGGATGGACGCCGTCTCACCCGAAGAGCTCGCCGAGTTCACAGAAGCCGGCGTCGAGGTATTTCTGGCCGCGTACAAGAAGCAGTCAGGCAAGAAGTAGTCAAGCGCGACCGATGCCTCGGGGCGGAGGGCACCGGCCGCGCCGAGTCTTAGGTGACAGGCAGAGTGAAGGCGAGCAGCCCGGTGCCGGTGGCGTTGCTGACCCAGGGTCCAGCACCGTTGTGTCCTTGGTAGGTCAGCGCCGTTACGCCAGCCGCAGGGCCCGACAGAGTGAGCACAAGCTTGCCGCCCGCCTGGTAGGCCACCGACGACACAGCAACCGCTGCACCATCCACCCGGAAGTCAGCAGCAGCCCCAGCATCAACGGTCAGCGCATCGGTCGACCGAAGCTGTACTACGAGCTGCGACCCACTAGCACTCACGCGAGACGGGTTAGGCGGAGCAACCCCGACCGACGTCCCGCCGTACAAGTCCCTGGCCAGTACTGCGAACGTGTGGTCGCCCATGTCGCGATAGCCGCCCAGGTACGCGTAGTGGCAACCGTCATGGCCCGACAACCCGTTGGTGGAGAGCACTGTGACGCCGGCCGTGTCGCCGAGCTCCCGCTGAGCCTCACGCAGGCTCATGGCAGTCGTGTTGCCACAGGGAGACGTGCGCACCTGGTACACGTAGTACCGGCTGCCACCCGAGATGGCGCTGCCGAAGTCGGCTCGCCAGTCCTGCAGCAGTGTGTTGAAGCCGGCGAGGTGCACTGGCGCGTTGTCGTTGTCCGACTCGCCCTGGTACCACAGCACGCCGCGGACCTGGTTGATCACGCCGGCGGCCGTCAGGCGCTGCCGAAGCCTTCCGTAGTTGGTGTTCAGGTCGTTGGGGTTCGCGTCGTTGCGCTGGAAGAAGTTGATCGGCTGGCCGCCGTGTGCCCCGTTGACGAGCGCCACCGGCACCTTGTACGTATCCACGATCCGCCGGCCCATCCGGATCGCCCACTGGCCGATCGAGCCGGACTGGTTGGTCACGTCGCCGGTCGCGTAGTGCCAGACCCGGTCAGCCCCGGAGATGGTGCCGTCCGAGGTCGGTGAGCCGTAGCTGCGCAGATACGGCGACTCCTCCGTGTTGGCCGCGCCGTTGAACTTCGCCGCCTCCGCATTGGACTGTCCCTGTACTACGTAGACGTCGCCGGACACCACGCCCTCCCGGCGAGCCACCACTCGGTCGAAGCCGGGTCCGGTGGCGCGCAGTTCGAACGTGTACTCCTGCAGCCCAGCCTTGATCCTCGGCGTGAACCGGAACGAGCTCGACGAAGAGGTGAACGTCTCCGTGCGACCGTTGCTGGTCACCCGCAGCTGCACCCGGCGCACCCGAGGGTCGGTGACCCGCCCGGCCACCGGCACGGTCGAGCCGCTGTTGGCGTCCCGCGGGATCAGCTGCCGGTCCTGGGGCGACTCGGTCAGCGCGACGACCGCAGTACGGACGTACGCGGTGAATCGGCGCTGGGAGTAGCGGTTCGCGTTGTTCGCGAAGGTCCAATCGGGCTGGCCGCCGGGGTTGGTGCCGATGCCCAGCGACAGTGTGCTGTTGTCCGACTCGGCGAACGTGTTGATCGCGAAGACCTGCTTGGCCGCGAGGCTCGACGGGCGGGTGGGGCCGATCTGGGAGACCTGGAAGGAGCCGTAGCCGAGTGGCGAGGTCGGGTTGTCGTCGACGTCGAAGGTGATCGGCGACGCGTTCGCGACCTGGGTGCTGGCGCTCTCCTGGTACTGGTTCGGCCACATCTCCAGGTAGCCGGTCTGGCCGGTGCCGTTCGTCACGTTGGGCACGTTCGACTGGACGTCGAGGTCGCCGACCCGCTGCCGGACGAGTTCACCAGGCCTCGTCGGCAGTCCGATCCGCGTCGCCTCGGTGGAGAACGGTTCCATCGCCGTCCACACCCATTGGGGTCCGTCGGGTCCGTTGAGCTCTACGCAGTACCCGACGCGGTCGAAGTTCGAGCCGATCTCGGCAGTCCGGTCGAGGCTGTACGGCGGGGTCTTGTTCAGATAGCCCGCCCGCTCGGGGAGGTCGATTTGGAGGACCGGCATGAAGCCTGTCGCGGCGGTGTCGCAACTGGTGGCAGCTGCTTGTCCGGAGGCCGTTGCGGCAGCCGGTCCCACCACCGCCTGCAGGGTGGCAGTGGTGGCGATCAGGGTGGTGGCGATGGTGACGATCGAGCCGGCGTTGACGCGTCGAGGCATGGGCGGACCTCCATGGGCGGGATGTCTCCACCATGGGTAGCGGGTCGCTCACCCTTCGTGCGAGCTTTCTGCGCCCAGTGGTCCGATCCCTGCGCCCAGCGGTAGTGACTGCCACTTTGCGTTCGAGCCCCTACCCCACCGACTCATCATCGGTCCCTTGTGTCCCTCCTCACGCGCAATGCTCCAGCGGACCGCGAAACGGTGGAGGGACACAAGGGACCGATGATGAGTCGGTGGGTGGCTGGAAACTAGCGGACGATGTCTTTCAAGCCACTTTCGCTGTGGCGGCGGTCGCGATGAGCTGGTCCCATGCGAATCGAGATCCTGGTCTTCGACGGTGTGGACGAGATGGACGTGATGGGCCCGTTCGAGGTCTGGAGCCACGCGTCGAGGCGGCCGGAGTTCGAGCTGGCGCTGGTCGGGCTCGACGGCCCGGCCGAGGTCACCGGCATGCACGGCCTGCAGTTCAAGGCACCACAAGGACTCGGCACGCCGGACGCGCTGTTCGTACCGGGTGGTGGCTGGATGAACCGGGCGGAGCGCGGTTCCTGGGCGCAACGCGCTGTGCTGGCGCCAAGGATCGCCGAGGTCGCTCAGCACACCCAGT
Source organism: Streptomyces sp. SID13031 (assembly GCF_010548305.1). Classification (GTDB taxonomy): domain Bacteria; phylum Actinomycetota; class Actinomycetes; order Propionibacteriales; family Kribbellaceae; genus Kribbella. The sequence continues at coordinate 75,639 of NZ_JAAGLV010000018.1, read as the reverse complement.
GGACCGGATCGGTCAACACGGATCATCTTCTGCGTAAGAGGATTCCGCGGCTGCCGCGCTTGCGCAGATAGGCGCGCCCGCCGACGACCGTCTCAACTCGCGGCAGGACCAGTTCGAGTTCCTCCTCGATCGTCCACGCGGCCGGCCAGACCTGCGCCGCCAGCTTGCCGGGCTCCATCGACACGAACAGCCGGTCGGTCGGGAAACGATCGAGCAGCGTCAGATCCTGGTCGTAGTACAGCATCTCGATCAGCAGGTACGCCGAACCCGTCAGGCGCCGCGTGGTGGTCAACTCCTCGAAGCTGTGCGGGTGGATCCGGGCGTCACCCTCGACGTTCTCGCGTAGCCGTGCCAGGAAGCTCGGATTGGGCTCGGTGGCATCGACCGAATAGCCGTCGTCGAGCAGCCGTCGGGTCAACGCGCCTTCACAGGCGCCGACCTCGATCACCCGTCCGGCGACGGGATCGAGATGCCCGCGCACCCAGGCCGCGGTCGCGTCCAGCCGCTCGATCTCGTACGCCGAGGTCGCGAACTCCCACGGATCGGGGACCAGCGCGGCGTCCGGGCTCAGGCTGCCCATCAGCGCGAACAACCGGGCGCGCTCGTCGGGGTCGGAGTCGAAGAACCGCTCGACCGACTGGATCCGGCGGGTCAGCAGCGCGTTCTCGTCCTCGTCGTCGAGGCGGAGCAGGTCGGCGCAGTGGGTGTTGACGAAGTCGAGCTTGGCGTCGAGGCTCGCTTGCTCGAGCCGGACATCCAGCTCGGTCCGCCATTGGAACCAGTGCGCGTCACCGACCGCGTGCCGCACCGGCGCCCGCCGGACAGCGGCGGAAAGCTCGAGCCCCCACTGGCCGCGTTGCTCACGCGTGTCGGCCGGGGAGTGGGTCCAGACGGTCGCTGCGACGTCACCGGTCTCGAGCGCGATCGCGTCGGCCGCGCTGCCCGGTGAGAACGGTTTGGCGCCTTCGCCGGACGTCTGCAGCAGGTCGGCGAGTGGCGCGAGCCGGCCGGCCAGCGGCACCCCGGCCGGCAACCGCAGGTAGGCACCACGGTCAGCGATGACCAGATGCACTTCACGGCCGGAGCCTGGGTCTAGAACGGAGAGGAAGTCCACCACGACGTCCTCTGGACGCGTCACCGCAACGACATCAATCATCGGGAACCATATTACGCAAGAAGGCTACGAAAAGATGTCCGCCGCGTGTCGGTGAGTGATCCGCCTGAGACCAGGCGGCCGGCTCGCGCTGACCGCCTGGTGCTTGGAGCTTGGAGCTTGCCAGTGCCCTGCGGCGGCTACTTCTTGAGCTCGGCGTAGACGTCGGCCAGGTCGCCGGCGACGGCTGCCTTGGCCCAGCGGGCGGTGCCGTCGGCCAGTACCTCGTATGCGCCGGACTCGATCCCGTCGAGCGCGGCCTTGGCGATGTCGGCGGGGTTCTCCTTCGGGTCGGTGACCGCGGTGGTCATGTCGGTGTCGACGTAGCCCATGTGCAGGCCGGTCACGCTGATGCCGCGGTCCAGCAGCTCCAGCCGCAGTGAGTTGGTCGCCAGCCAGAAGGCGGACTTCGTGGCGGAGTACGCGCCGTGCCGGGCGACCCACGACAGCGCCGAGTGCGCGTTCAGGATGTGCCCGCCACCGTTGCGCTCGATCACCGGGACCAGCGCGCGGGTCAGGTTCACCGGGCCGAAGAAGTTGATCTCGAAGATCTCCCGGATCGCCTCGAACGGCACGTCCAGGTAGGTGTCCGGCGAGCTGCCGCCGGCGTTGTTGATCAGCACGGTGACATCGGGCACCGCGGCGACCAGGGCGTCGATCGAGGCCTGGTCGGTGACCTCGAGCGGGAGCGTGACGACGCGCGGGTCCGTGCTCGGCTGCGGTTTGCGGGCGGTGGCGTAGATCTTCTTGACGCCGCGGGTGAGCAGGTCGTCGACGATCGCCTTGCCGATACCGCGGTTGCCGCCGGTGACGAGGACGACGGCGCCTTCGAGGGTGGTCATATCGAGCTCCAGGGAGTAGATGGAAACCGTTCTGTTTCCAGACTCTAAACCGATCGGTTTCCAAGCGCAAACCGAGCCGGTACGCTCGATCTCATGAACACCCAGGCGACACCCCGCGAGCGGTTGCTGGACGCGGCGGGCGAGCTCTTCTACCGAGACGGCGTGAACATCGGCGTGGATGCGCTCTGCAAGGCGGCCGGCGTCTCGAAGAAGTCGATGTACCAGCTGTTCCGCTCGAAGGACGAGTTGATCGCCGAGAGCCTGGCCAGCGTCGGCCCGGGCTACCAGCACGCGCTGGAGCCGGGGGTCGAGGACGGTTCCACCCCGCGCGAGCGGATCCTGGCGGTGTTCGGCAAGCTGGACCAGCAGAGCGGCGGCGGCGAGTTCTTCGGCTGCCCGTTCGTCAGTACGGCGTTCGAGCTGAAGAACCCCGAGCATCCGGGCAGCGTCGTCGCGCGGCACTTCAAGCAGCGGTTGACCGACTTCTTCCTCGGAGAACTGGTGGCGGCGGGGGTCGATGACCCCGAGGGGATGGCGATCCAGCTGACGATGGCCTTCGACGGCGCGAGCGCCCGGGCCGTCGTACGGGCCCAGGCGCTCGGCGGGGTCGGAACCAGGCTGGCCGAGGCCCTCCTTGATGCGGCTGGTGTGACAGCTCCGGTACTAGCGAGCCAGGCCCGCTAGCTCGGAGCCGGCGAGCAGAAAGCCGCCGACGCCGAAGTCGGCGGTGGAGTCGTAGGTGATCGGCTGGCTCGACTCGGGCCGGTCGCCGACCTTCTGGACATAGCCGAGGAATCCGTTCGAGTGGACGGCCGTCTGTGCCATTCCGTTCCAGGCACGGGCTGCTACCGGTAGATGATTGACCGACGTCACCAAACCGGTTTTGACCGCGTACGCCGTCGCATAGGTGAAGAATGCGGTCCCGCTCGTCTCCGGGCCGGGCAGGTGTTGCGGGTCGGCGAGATTGACGTTCCAGAATCCGTCGGACCGCTGGATCGGCCGCAATGCACCCACCAGTTGCGTCAAGGTGCTGCCGTACTCGGCGACATTCTGCTGGGTCGGCGGCAGTGCCTTCAGCGTCTTCACGTGGCCGGCCGCGACCCAGCCGTTGCCGCGCGACCAGAGCACCGGTTTGCCGTTCGGCGAGACGATCTTGCCCGGCAGGAACCGGTCGTCGCGGTACCAGAGTCCGCTCGACGCGACGTACAGGCCGCGGGTGCGTTTGGTGTGGTTGTAGAGCTGGTAGAGCTTCGTCCAGTACGCCGGATCGTTGCGCAGGCGGCCGATTCGCGCGAACGGCGGCATCGCCATGTGCAGGGCGTCGTCCCACCACCAGTCATCGATCTTGCTGCTGGCAACCATTCTGCTCAGCGTGTCCGTTGCCGCGGTCAACTTGTTGGCGGAAGGCTCTATTTCGTTGAGGTCCAGGTAGACCTGGATCGCGTTGTGGTTGTCGGCATGCCGGGTGGCGACACCGCCCATGATCCCGTACGAGTGCTTCTCGGCCCAGCTGCGGGTGTAGTCGAGATAGCGCTTCTCGTTGGTCAGCCGGTAGGCGGCCATCAGGCCGCTGAAGAAGGTCGCGCGAGCCCAGCCGTTGTCGCCGGAGGCGGGATGGGTGGCGATCCACTGATCGGCCACCCGGCGGACCAGGGTGACGATCTGTGCGCGGCTCGGCAGCAGGTCGGATGGCGGTGCGGCGGGTGCTGCGGTGGCGGTGACGGAGGGTAGTGCCGGAGCGGCCAGAACGGCGGTTCCCAGACTCAGGAAGTGGCGTCGTTTCATGGGACAAGACCTCACTTTGTTCCATTGGGGATGGGACAAATCAGATTTTTGTTCCAGGGTGAACTTAGTGCTGGTTTGGATATTGACGCCTTCACCCTCTGTCGTCAAACTTCCGAAAGGACCTTGCGGTAAGCAGGGGGTATCGCGGGTCCTACCGCCCCCAAGAACAGGACATCCGCCCATGCGAAAGAAAGCACTGATCATTGCTGCCTGCGCGGCCATCACGGCCGGGACCCTGAGCAGCCCCGCACTCGCCGCACCGAAGGCCGAATCCGCTGTCCAGGCGCCATCGGCCGTCCAGGCGCCGGCCACCTTCACCCATCCCGGTGTCGGTGTCAGCCGCCAGCAGCTCGACTTCATCCGTACGAAGGTGCAGGCCGGCGCGCAGCCCTGGACCAACGCATACAACCAGGCGAAGAACAGCACCTACGGATCGCTGACCCGGACCCCGACGCCCCGGGCGGTGGTCGAGTGCGGCTCGTACTCGAACCCGAACTACGGCTGCACGAACGAGCGCGAGGACGCGATCGCGGCGTACACGGACGCCTTGATCTGGTACGTCACCCGGGACGATCGCTATGCGCAGAAGGCGATCCAGCTGATGGACGCCTGGTCCGCGACGCTGCAGGACCACACCAACAGCAATGCGCCGCTGCAGACCGCGTGGGCCGGATCTTCCTGGCCGAAGGCGGCCGAGATCATCAAGCATGTCTACGGCAACTGGCCGAACTCCGGCCGGTTCGGCACCATGCTGCGCAACGTCTACCTGCCGGAGATCATCAACGGCTCGAACTCCAACGGCAACTGGGAGTTGAGCATGACCGAGGCCATCCAGGGCATCGGCGTGTTCCTCGAGGACAAGACCGTGTACGACAAGGCGATCTCGCTGTACCGGGTCCGGGTGCCCGCCTTCGTCTACCTGGAGTCGGACGGCGCGCTGCCGAAGACCAAGCCGGCGCAGAACCTCGACACCACCGCCAAGATCGTCTCCTACTGGCAGGGCCAGAGCACCTTCGTCACCGGCCTGACCCAGGAGACCTGCCGCGACTTCGTGCACACCGGGTACGGCATCTCGGCGATCGGCCACGTCCTGGAGACGTCCCGGATCCAGGGCATCGACCTCTACCCGGAGTTCGGTGAGCGGCTGCGCCAGGCGCTCGGCTTCCAGTCCCGCTGGGAGCGCAACCTCGAGGCGGTGCCGTCCTGGCTCTGCGGCGGCACCGTGACCCGCGGCCTCGGCCCGATCACCGAGGTCGGCTACAACGCGATGCACACCCGCCTCGGCTACGCGATGGCCAACACCCAGGCCCTGACGGAGTCCCGCCGCCCCGCCGGCTCCAACAACCTCTTCGTGGCCTGGGAGACCCTCACCCACGCAGAAAACCCCAGCTGACAAAGCGCTTACGTCCGAAGAACTCGCGAGACGTCTGCGCAGTTCTTCGGACGTAAGCGGTGTACGTCGGTCAGGTGGGCGTGACGTTCAGGGCGCTCAGGGCTGTTACGAGTTCGGCGAGGTGCTGGGGGTCGCGCAGTGACCGTCCGGTGAGCGTCTCGACCCGGCGCAAGCGGTAGCGGATGGTGTTGGGATGACAGTGCAACTGCTCGGCCGTGCGGTCGGGTGAGCCCTGGTTGCTGCACCAGGTGCGCAGGGTCCGGATCAGCGTCGTCCGCTCGTGAACACCGAGCGCGAGCAGCTCACCGAGTACGACGGCGCTGATCCGCTCGGCTTCGACGGGCGCGGCGCTGACCAGCATCGCGAGCGGGCTGGTGTCGTACTGGACGACCTTGCCGCCGCGATGGCTGAGCGTGGTCAACGCGATCCGCGCGTCGTGCAGCGCTCGGGGCGTGTCCCGGAGATGCTCGAAGAGCCCGCTGACTCCCATGTCGCTGACGGTGCCGCTCTCCAGATCAGCCAGTACTGCGTTCTCCGCCGTGCCCGGCCCGATCGACAGCAGACCGGTGAGCGCGTCCGGCTGCCACCGCCAGGTCGATCGCACTCCGTGCCGGCGCAGGTGGTCGTCCAGGTCGCGGGCGGAGAGCTCCGGTGTCCGGGTGATCGCCACCAGGAATCGCCCGCTGAGCGGCAACCCGAGGGTCTCGCCGATCTCCCACAATGAGGTCGTGTCGGTCACTGTGCCGAGGAACAATGCGTCGAGCATGGCCAGCCGTCGATGTTCGAGCTGGACTGCCAGGTCGGTCGAGGCCGCCCGGTACGCGATCGCCAGCGCATCGGTGCATTCACCCGCCAGGCGCCAGACGGTGGTGGCCGCATCGACCAGGCTCCCGTCGCCGGCGAGACCAGTGGCTCGGGCCGTCTCGACCAGGTCCTGCCAGAGGAGTTCGAAGCCGAGGCGGAAGGCGCGCAGTACGTCGGGGAGCGGTGCGTCCTGCTCGGCGCGCTCCCGGCCAGTGGCGCGAGCGGGGCCGAGGTCCAGCGGTACGGAGGCGCTGAGGCTGCGGAGTACGGGCTCGAGGTTGTCGTGGATCGAGCGCCGGAGATCGGCCGTCGGGAGGTTGCCGCCGGCGTAGAAGGGGAGCTCCTGGCGAACGCGCCGGCCCATCGCGTCGACCACGGCGTCCAGCCGCTCGAGAACCTGATAACCCAGCGCCGACAACTCGTCGCGGGCCTGCGCCTGTGCGCCCATTCCTGCAGCGTAGCCGCAGGTCAGCCTGCACGGATTGGTCCGGCGGACAAATTCTGCGGCTGATCGTGCTGCCCAGCGACATTGTCCGGCGGGCCCGGCCGGATCGAGGCTGCGATCAGGGCTTCGACAACGTCCCGGGAGGTTCGGCAGATGCTGCTCCAGTCGTTCACGGCGATCCTGCTCGCTGTACTTCCGTCGGCCGCCGCGCCCGGAGTGGTGCAGACCTGCTCGGACGTCAGTACTGCGATCTCGGTCGCGGGCGTCCCGGATGGCGTCATCTACGGGCGTTACTGCCGCAGTTCGGTGGCGAGCGCCAAGCCACTCCAGATCCTCGTGCCCGGGGTCACCTACACCCACGCGTACTTCGATCTGCCCGGCTTCGACGGGCGGTACTCATATTCGAAGTACATGAACGACCACGGCTACGACACGTTGGCGATCGACCGGCTCGGGATCGGTCGCTCGACCCGGCCTGCTCTGGGCGTCGCGGTCAACGCGTACTCCAATGCCGATGCGGTGCATCAGGTGGTCAGCGCAGTACGGGCCGGGCAGCTCGGCCGGTCGTATCAGCGGGTCGTGCTGACCGGGCACTCGTACGGGACCTTCGTCTCCGATCTCACGGCCGCGACCTATCACGATGTCGACGGGGTGATCGGCACCGGCTGGTTCCAGCAGCCCAGTGCGCTCGGCGTCGTCGGGCTGGTGTCGACGCTGGGGCCGGCCGCGCTCGACCCGAGGTTCTTCGGGAAGATCCTCGACCCCACCTATGTCACCACCCGGCCTGGTACGCGCGGCTTCTTCTACCAGGCGGACAACGCGGATCCGGCGGTGATCGCGGCTGATGATGCGCTCAAGGACACCGCGTCGCTGTCCGAGACGACGTACCTGGTGGAGACGAACACCGGGCTCAGCACGCGGATCGGCGTACCGACGCTGCGAGTCGTCGGCGCGCTCGACCGGGTGATCTGCAATCCGATCGCCTGTACGCAGGCAGGTCTGGAGCACGCCGCGCCGACGCTCTTCCCGGCCGGGGCCGAGGTCTATGTCCAGCCCGGTGCCGGGCATGACGTCGCGCTCGAGCTGAACAACACCCTGGGATTCGCGAGATCTCTCGCCTGGCTGGAGGAGAGGTTTTGAAGCGGGACTACAGCGGTGAGCTCGAGGGCCGCGTCGCGGTGGTGACCGGGAGCAGCCGCGGGATCGGGCAGGCGTTGGTGCTTGCGCTGGCCGCCGCCGGGGCCGATGTCGTGGTGAGTGGGAAGAGCGAGACGGAGGATCCGCGGCTGCCCGGCACGATCCACTCGGTCGCGGCGGAGGTTCAGGCGTTGGGGGGACGGGCGATCGCAGTACGGGCCGATGTCCGCGACGAGGCTCAGGTCGAGGCCTTGATCGGGCGGACGGTGGAGGAGTTCGGCCGCGTCGACATCGTGGTGAGCAACGCGGGCGCGCTGTGGTGGGAGCGCGTCGTCGACACTCCACCGAAGCGGTACGACCTGATGTGGCAGGTGAATGTCCGCGCGAGTTACCTCGCCGCGTACTACGCGCTGCCGCACATGATCCGGCAGGGCTGGGGCCACCTGCTCACGAACAGCCCCGCGGTGACAACCGCGGCGACGCCCGGAAAGGCGGCGTACATGACGACCAAGATGGGCATGAGCCGGCTCGCGCTGGGGATCGCGGCCGAGCACCTGGACGACAACATCGCCGCCAATGCACTCTGGCCGGCCGCGCCGATCGACACCGCCGCCACCCGGAACTGGGGTGCCGACCGGATGGGTGAACCGGCCCAGTGGCGGCGGCCGGAGATCTACGTCGACGCCGCGATGGAGATCCTGACCAGCGAACCCCGCACCTGTACCGGGCGGATGGTGACCGACGAGGAGATCCTGACCGAACGCGGCTGGACCGCCGAGGACCTCGACTCCTACTGGCTGACGGGTTCGCGCCCGGCCGAACCGTTCTGGATCGATGGGCGGACCTCATGATTCTGGATGAGACCGTGGGATCCTTGCTCCGGTGGGCCACTGAGCAGAATCCCTCAGCGGTCGCGCTGGTCGAGGGACTGCCCGATCCGGCGGATCGCCGTCGCTGGCGATACGCCGAGCTGCTTGCCGAATCCGAACAGGTCGCGCGTGCGTTGCTCGGCCGTTTCGAGCCCGGCGAACGGATCGCTGTCTGGGCCAACAACATCCCTGAGTGGGTGGTGTTGGAGCTGGCCGCTGGTCTTGCGGGGCTGACGCTTGTGACGGTCAACCCCGCGCTGCGGGAGAGGGAACTCGTCCACGTGCTCTCGCAATCCCGGGCCGCGGGCATCTTCCTGGTACGCCGGTATCGCGACAACCCCTTGCTGGACACGCTTTCCGCCGTACGGCCAGAGCTGCCGTCGTTGCGCGAGGTACTCCTTTTCGAGGACTGGTCCGGGTTCAAGGAGTCGGGGTCGCCGACCGAGGTGTTGCCGGATGTGTCGCCTGACGATGCTGCGCAGATCCAGTACACGTCGGGGACGACCGGGAGGCCGAAGGGCGCCGTACTGCGCCATCGGGGGATCACCAACAACGCACGGCTGTCCTACGTCGACACCTTCGACATGGCGCCTGGCGAGGTGTTCGTCAACCCGATGCCGTTGTTCCACACGGCCGGCTGCGTGCAGGGAACGCTTGCGCCGCTGGCGAGTCTGGGTACGCACGTGCTCGTACCTGGGTTCGATCCGGCGTTGCAGTTGCTGCTGACCGAGTCGGAGCGTGGCGCGCAACTGTGCGGAGTACCGACGATGTTGCTGGCGATGCTGGGTCATCCGGCCTTCGCTGGTACGGATCTGTCGTCGGTGCGTTATGCGATCTCCGGTGGCGCCACGGTCGCGCCCGACATCGTCCGGCGGGTCGAAGCGGCGCTCGGCGTACCGATGGCGATCGTCTACGCGCAGACCGAGGCCTCGCCTTGCATCACGATGACCCGGCTCGACGACGCGCCGGACGACCGCGCCGAGACGATCGGCCGGGCGCTAACTGGAGCCGAGGTGCGGATCGTCCGCCCCGGCAGCGGTGAGCCGGCCGGCCTGGGCGAGATCGGGGAGCTGTGCACCCGCGGGTATCACGTGATGGCCGGCTACTTCGACGACCCCGAGCAGACGGCCGCAGCCATCGACCCGGACGGCTGGCTCCACACCGGCGACCTGGCGAGCATGGACGAACGCGGCTACTGCCGGGTCGAGGGGCGCCTCAAGGAGATGATCATCCGCGGCGGCGAGAACATCTACCCCCGCGAGATCGAACAACTCCTGATCACCCACCCCACGGTCGAGGATGTGGCGGTCGTAGGCATCCCGGACCCCTACTGGGGCGAACAGGTCGCCGCCTTCATCCGCCCCGCCCGAGACCTGACCCCAGACCCCGAAACCCTCCAGGCCTTCACCCAAGCCCACCTGGCCCCGCACAAAGTCCCCCGCACCTGGCGCATCGTAGAAACCTTCCCCACCACAGCCTCAGGCAAAATCCAGAAATACGCCCTCCGCGACCAGCTGTCCTGAATCCCTTTGCCGCTGACCCGCTGTAGCTGCGACCATCTCGCCATGACTTTCCACCGAAAGGTCCATGCCGCGTAGGCGACCCGGCGCCGTGCGCGCCCAGCAGACTCCCGTCGACCAGTGCAGCGTGGTCGACGGACTGTCCGCCAGAACGACCGCAGCCCTGGCCCACATCGAACAACGCCGCCTGTGGCCCGGCCGTACCGCGTCCGCACTTCGCAGCTACCGCCGCTTCCTCCGCCAGCCTGGTCGCTGGCTCTATCTACCGCAGTACGGCTGCCCCTGCTGCGACGACGAACTAACCGACGCCAGAGACGACCTCCAGTTGGCGCTAGACGCACTGCCCCCATCGGGCCGCACTGAGCTGTGGCGAATCATCGCCCCACTCGACCAGGAAACACTCCGCCGTACCCTGCCAGACCCCCACTCAGAGGGAGGCCGGGGCCCCTACGGCGCCAACTGGTGGCACCACCGCCTGAAGGAGCGAACCTGATGGCTACATCTGGGGCTTCGCCGCTATCGGGAAACTATTTGCCGCCAGGTGCAAGTTAGTTTCCCTTCAGACGCACTCGTCACCACCGGGGTTTGGAGCTGCGACGAAGGAGCCGCGATGTCGGGTGGGTGGGAGCTGCGACGGAGGAGCTGCGTGAGGCTAGATCTGGGGTTCGCCGCGTTTCCAGTAGCCCTGGAAGGAGATGGCGGGCTTGGGGAGGCCGACGGTGTTGACCAGGTGGCGGCGGATTTGCTTGATCATCGCGGATTCGCCCGCCACCCAGGCGTAGTCGACGTCGTACGGGAGGGCTGTGGACTTGAGGGCCTCTAGCAACGACTTGGGGGCGTCGTCGGGGCCGCCGGTGTGGGGGAGCCAGGTGATGTCCACACGACCGGGGCTCGGGAGGGCGCGGATGTCGCGGATGTCGGGGACCTCTACGAAGACAGTCGCCCGTACGTCGGCCGGCAGCTGCTCGAGGATGCCGGCCAGAGCGGGCAACGCGGTTTCGTCGGCGACCAGCACCCGGCTGAGGCTCGTTGCCGGGGGCACGTAATCCACGCCGGACATCAACAGACCCTTGGTACTGCTGGTGTCGACGGCGAAGGGCAGGATCAGGCCGATCTCCGCGCCCACCGAGACCTCGCTGACCCACGCCGACGCCGGGCCGTTCACGCCGTGCAGGACGAACTCGATGTCGAGCTCGGCCACCGCCGGCCGGAGCGCGCGCACGGTGTACGTCCGCATGATGAAGCGTTCCTCGGCGGGCAGCGTGCACCACTCGGCGTACCAGTCGTCGCCGGTGGGCAGTCGCAGGTCGCCGCCGTCGGGCGGGGAGAGCAGCACCTTGATGCGCTGGTCCGGGCCGGCCGTGACCACGTCGGCGATCCGCGGGGCCACGAAGGTCACCCGGCGCAGGTGCGGGCTGAGGTCGTCGACCGCCGCCACGGTGGCGAGCACCGCGCTGAAGTCGATCGGGCGCTCGAGCACTGTCGTCATGCCAGTGTCTCCGTCAGGGGAAAGTAGTGACAAAGCAGGGGTTCAGATGCGACCCGGGAGCGAGCCGGGTTATGGTGATGCACCTAGAGGTTAGCCTTACCTAAGAGGATCATAAAGTCCAATGCCCCCGCCTTCCGCTACCGACACGGCTTCCGCCGCGGCCTCCGCCGGCGGTATGGGAACTGCTCCCGCCGGCGGTCAGCGGCGCCCGCGTGCCCGCCGGACGACCCTGATCGTAGGTCTGGTCGGCTGCTTCGCGTTGCTGGTGCTCGTCTCGCTGCTCAGCGTCGCGATCGGCTCGAAGCAGATCCCGCTGTCGACCGTGTTCGACGCCCTACGCCACTACGACGACGCGAACACCGATCACGTGATCATCCGGTCGCTGCGGGTGCCGCGGACGGCGATCGGGCTGATGGTCGGCGCGGCGCTCGGCCTGTCCGGCGCGCTGATGCAGGGCGTGACGCGCAACCCGCTCGCCGACCCGGGCATCCTCGGCGTCAACGGTGGCGCCGCGCTCTTTGTCGTCGCAGGCATCTACTGGTTCGGCCTGACCAGCCTGACGGCGTACGTCTGGCTGGCCTTCGCCGGCGCGGCCGCGGCCTCGGTGGCCGTCTACTTCCTCGGCTCACTCGGCCGCGAAGGCGCGACCCCGGTGAAGCTCGCGCTGGCCGGCGCGGCGATGACCGCGATGCTCGGCTCGCTCACCACCGCGCTGCTGATCGGTGACGTCGACACCTTCGACCAGTTCCGGTTCTGGGCGGTCGGTTCGCTGGCCGGCCGCGGTTCGGACATCGCCAACCAGGTCGCGCCGTTCATCCTGATCGGCATCGTGCTCGCGCTGGTCTCCGGCCGCGTCCTGAACGCGCTCTCCCTCGGCGACGACGTGGCCCGCTCCCTCGGCCAGCGCGTCGGGATGGCCCGGCTCTTCACCGCGGTGACCGTCGTACTTCTCTGCGGCGCGGCGACCGCAGCCGCAGGACCGATCGGTTTCGTCGGCCTGACCATCCCGCACGTCGCCCGCCTGGTGACCGGCCCGGACTACCGCTGGATCCTGCCGTACTCGATGCTGCTCTCCCCGATCCTGCTGCTCGGCTCGGACGTGATCGGCCGCGTCGTCGCCCAGCCCGGTGAGCTCCAGGTCGGCATCGTCACCGCGGTCATCGGGGCGCCCTTCTTCATCGCCCTGGTACGCCGCCGCAAGCTGGCGGACCTCTGATGGCCGGCCTCACCGCGGAGCACGCACCCGCCCAGGTGATCGCCCGGGCGCGCGCCGGCCGGCAGGCCCGGAACGTCGCCGTGGTCGTCGTCCTGGCCGTCGTCGTCTTCGTGATCTTCTGCGTCTCGCTCTCGCTCGGCGACTTCAAGATCCCGGTCGTCGACGTCGTCAAGACGCTCTTCGGCGGCGGCGACAAGGCCACCGAGTTCATCGTCAACCGGCTCCGGCTGCCGCGCGCGCTGACCGCGATCCTGGTCGGCGTCGCGCTCGGGATGTCCGGCGCGATCTTCCAGAGCATCGCCCGCAACCCGCTGGCCAGCCCCGACATCATCGGCGTCACGTACGGCGCGAGCGCGTTCGCCGTCTTCGCGATCATCACCCTCGGGGTGACCGGTGCGGCGGTGTCCGGCTTCGCGATCTTCGGCGCGCTGCTGACCGCCTTCACCATGTACCTGCTCGCCTGGCGGCGTGGAGTGTCGAGCTACCGGCTGATCCTGGTCGGGATCGGCATCGGCGCGATCGCGACCAGCGTCACGTCGTACCTGCTGACCAAGGCCCGGGTCGAGATCGCCCAGCAGGCGCTGATCTGGCTGACCGGCAGCCTGAACGGCCGCGACTGGTCGCACGTCCGGTCGATGGCGATCATGCTCGTACTGGCCGCGCCGGTCACGGTCGTACTGGTGCACCGGTTGCGCATCCTGCAGCTCGGCGACGAGACGGCGTACGGGCTGGGCCTGCGGGTCGAGGGCTCCCGGCTGGCGCTGATCGTGGTCGCCGTCCTGCTCGCCGCGGTAGCTACGGCGGCAGCCGGGCCGATCGGCTTCGTCGCCTTCGTCGCGCCGCCGATCGCTCGCTGGCTGACCCGCTCACCCGGCCCCGCGATGGTCGCTTCGGCGCTGATCGGCGCGCTCGTGGTGGCGCTGTCCGACCTCGTCGCGCAGCACGCGCTGGGCGACACCCAGTTGCCCGTCGGCGTCGTCACCGGCGTGATCGGAGCGCCGTACCTGATGTTCCTCTTGGCCCGGACCAACCGGATCGGAAGTGGTGGCTGACATGGAGGCGGAAGTGGACCACAGTCTGTCGGCCGAGAATCTCGCCGTCGGTTACGACCAGCGCGAGATCATCCACGACCTGTCGGTGCGGATCCCGACCGGCAAGATCAGCGTGATCGTCGGCGCGAACGCGTGTGGCAAGTCGACCCTGCTGAAGACGCTCGCCCGGCTGCTCAAGCCGAGCCGCGGGACGGTGCTGCTGGACGGCAAGAGCATCCAGTCGATCCCGACCCGGGCGGTGGCGCTGAAGCTCGGGCTGCTGCCGCAGTCGCCGACGGCACCCGAGGGGATCACGGTCGCCGACCTGGTCGGCCGCGGGCGTTACCCGCGCCAGGGCTGGATCCGGCAGTGGACCAAGGGTGACGACGAGGCGATCGCCGACGCGATGCTGTCGACGGACGTGCTCGAGATCGCCGACCGGCCGATCGACGAACTGTCCGGTGGCCAGCGGCAACGGGTCTGGATCGCGATGGCGCTCGCGCAGGAGACCGACATCCTGCTGCTCGACGAGCCGACCACGTTCCTCGACCTGACCCACCAGTTCGAAGTACTGGATCTGCTGGTCGACCTGAACAAGCGCGACCAGCGGACCATCGTGCTGGTGCTGCACGACCTCAACCAGGCCTGCCGGTTCGGCGACCACCTGATCGCGATGAAGGACGGCGCGATCGTTGCCGAGGGCAACCCGAGCGAGGTGATCACCGAGGAGGTCGTCCAGGACGTCTTCGGGCTGGCGGTCAAGATCATCCCCGACCCGGTCGCCGGTTCGCCGATGGTGGTCCCGATCGGCCGGCACACCACCCGGGCCGATCCGCCCACGACCGACTCGCCCACCACCGACTCGTCCGCGGCCGGCACAGCGAACCCGGCCGCCAAGGCACTGGCCGCGTCGGCCGCCGCCAACGGCATCTGCCGTCCTACCGACCGCTGATCGATGTGAGGGAACAGTGCCTGTACTGAAGTGGAAGACCGTCCTGGCCACGATCCTCGTGGCGGCGTCGGCGGCAGGCTGCTCGTCGGCCTCGGGCAACGAGGCAGGCGGGGGCGATGGAGCCCGCAATCCGGTCCTGGGCGCTTCCGAGGGCTCTGCCGACGGTCCTTCGGCCGCGCCGAGCGCTCTGGCCGACGGCATGGGTTCCGATGTCAGCAAGGACGGCGCGTTCCCGCGAACCGTCAAGCACTTCAAGGGCAGCTCCGTACTGAAGGCCGCACCGACCCGGATCGCCGTCCTGAGCACCGGGCAACTCGACGACCTGCTCTCCCTCGGCATCGTCCCGGCGGCCACCACCCGCGCCACCAGCGCCGGACTCGTACCCGGTTACCTGGCCACCGCCTTCCCGCAGTACCAGGCGAAGCTCGCGGTGATGACCGATGCGGGGACCCGGCAGGCGCCCAACCTGGAGACGCTGGCCGCCGCCAAGCCGGACCTGATTCTCGCCAACGACTCGCTCGGCGAGCTCTACCCCAAACTCTCGAAGATCGCGCCGACCGTTGTCACCGCCGGCAACGGCATCAACTGGAAGCGCGACCTGCTGCTTGTCGGCGACGCCGTCGGCAAGGGGCAGCAGGCCAGGCAACTGGTCGACAGCATCGCCGCCGACGCCGCCGCGCGGGGCAAGGCCCTCGGTGGTGTCACCGTCTCCATGCTGCGGTTCACACCCGACCGCACCCGGATGTTCGGCGTCTCGTCCTTCACCGGATCGATCGCGGTGGACATGGGGCTCGGCCGGCCTGCGTCCCAGCAGTTCAAGGCGATCTCGGAGGACATCTCGGCCGAGCGCATCGACAGCGCCGACGGGGACTGGATCTTCTACTCCGTGCAGGGCGACGAAGGCAAGACGGACGCGGCGAGCGTGCTGGCCGGTCCGCTGTGGAAGTCGATGAAGGGTGTCACGGCCGGCCACGCGGTCAAGGTCGACGACGACCCTTGGTACTTGAACGCCGGCCCGGCCGCCGCCCGCCTCGTCGTCACGCAGCTCGCCGAGCACATCGGCAAGTGAGCAGCCGTCTGGGCGCACGCACGGCCAGGCCGACCCGCCGTCTCGGCGCGCGTGTTGTCTGGCCGGCCGCCGTTCTCCTGGTGGCCGTCGTGGCGCTGCTCAGCCTCGCCGTCGGCGCCCGGCCGGTATCACCGTCGGCCGTCTTCGATGCGCTGCTGCGCGGCGGCAGTACGCCGGACGCACTGGTCGTCCTGTCGCTGCGGGTGCCGCGGACCGAGGTCGGGCTGACCGCGGGTGCCGCTCTCGGGCTCGCCGGGGCGACGCTGCAGTCCGTCACCCGTAACCCGCTGGCCGACCCCGGCATCCTCGGGCTGAGCCAGGGTGCGGCGGCCGGCGTGGTGATCGCCATCGCGCTCGGACTCGCGAACGGGTTCGGCGGCTACGTCTGGTACGCCTTCGCCGGCGCGGTCGTCGCAGCCTGGCTCGTGTATGCCATCGCGGCGCGCGGACGGGGCGGCGCGTCACCCGTGAAGCTCGCGCTGGCCGGCACCGCCCTCTCCGCGATGACTGCCGGGGGCACCACCGTCGTCCTCACCTCCAGCTCCGCCACGCTGGACCAGTTCCGCTTCTGGCAGGTGGGCGCGCTCAGCGGGCGCGATGCCGGCACCGTGCTGAAGATGCTGCCGTTCCTCGTCGCCGGGGCACTGGTCGTGCTGGCCTGCGCCCGCGGCCTCGATGCCCTCGAGCTCGGCGACGACACCGCCCGGGCGCTCGGCCACCGAGTGCTTCTCGTTCGCGGTTCGGCAGCGCTCGGCGCGACCCTGCTGACGGCGGCCGCAGTGGCCGCCGCCGGGCCGATCGCCTTCGTCGGTCTTGCCGTACCCCACCTCGCTCGCCGCTTGGTCTCCGGCGGCAGTCGCCAGGTGCTCCCGCTGTCCGCCCTGCTCGGAGCCGCTCTGCTGCTGGGCGCGGACGTGGCCGGCCGGGTCGTACGGGCGCCAGCGGAGGTACCGGCCGGTGTCATGACCGCGCTGGTGGGCGTACCGGTGCTGGTGGTGCTCGTACGGCGGAAGGTGGCCGGCACGTGATCCCCGCCGGGCTCACCGTGCTGCAGCCCCGGCCCGACCTTTCCATCGTCCTGCACCGGCGCTCCGCTGCCGTCGCCGTTGGCCTCCTGGTGCTCCTCGTCGTCGTGATGGGCGTCTCGGTGTGTGTCGGGCAGACCTTCGTAGCACCCGGCGAGGCATGGCGGACCATGCTCGACGGCGGCGGCCCGTACGACCTCGTCGTCAACGAGTTGCGGGTGCCGCGGGTCGTCCTCGGTGCGCTCGTCGGCGCCGCGCTCGGTACGGCCGGGGCACTCGTGCAGACGGTCGCGCGCAATCCGCTGGCCAGCCCGGACGTCATCGGCGTCGGGCACGGGGCCGCGGCCGCGACCGTACTCGCGCTGGCCACCGGCGCGGTGAGTTCACCCGGCGCGATGCCAGTCGTCTCTGTCGCGGGCGGTCTGGCAGCAGCGGCGCTCGTGTACGTGCTCGCCTGGCGACGCGGGATGCACGCGAACCGGTTCGTGCTGATCGGGGTCGGTATCGGCGTCGCGCTGTCGGCCGTCGTCCAGCTCTATCTCACCGACAGCCAGTTGGAGGCCGCCGAGCAACTGAAACTGTGGCTCACCGGGAGCCTCAACGGGCGCGGCTGGGAGCAGGCCGGCCCGCTGGCCGTAGTACTGGCGCTGTGTTTGCCCGCGCTGGTGTGGGCTGGGCGGGCGATGCGGCCGCTCGGCTTCAGTGACGACACGGCGGCTGCGCTCGGGGTACGGGTGCAGCGGACCCGCCTCTGGCTGACGGTCCTCGGGGTCGTCCTCGCCGCCACCGCCACCGGCGCCGCAGGCCCGATCGGGTTCGTGGCCCTCACCGCGCCGCAGCTCGCACGACGGCTCACGCGTCGGCCCGAGCTGCCGCTGCTCTGCTCCGCGTTGACGGGAGCGGTGGTGCTGGTGGGCGCCGATCTGGCGGCCCGTACGGCGCTGCCGCCGCTGGAGATACCGGTGGGCGCGCTCACTGCGCTCGTCGGCGGGCCGTATCTGCTGTGGTTGCTGGGCCGCGCCAACGAACAGCGGTGAGGATCAGTGTGAACGCCTTACCTGGTAGAGGATGAGGCCGGCCAGTAAGGCGCCCAGGGTGCCGAGGGTCAGGTCGCCGAGGGTGTCGGTGTAGGCGGTCTGGAGCTCGGCCGAGTGGCGGACGAAGGCGACGTACTCGCCGAGCTCCCAGATCACCGCCGCGGTGGCGCCGAAGCCGAGGGCGACCATGGCGGTCAGGCCGCGGGTGAGGTCGCGTCGGGCGAAGGCGGTCAGTGCGCCCGCGGTGAGCAACGCCCACAGGATGAAGTGCATCGCGTCGTCCCACCAGCTGATGGTGTCGAACAGGTTGAACCGGTTGCCGAGCAGATCGATCAGCCAGGGCAGCGTCAGCAACAGGTCGGCAGGCCACGGGAAAGCCTTGTGCAGCTTGCTTTTCGTACGTCCGTAGGCGAACCACCACAGCGGCAGTACCAGCGCGCCGATCGGGTAGACCACCAGCCGGGCGGTCGACGCCTTGCCCTTGATGCCACTGAGATCCGGCCAGATGATTGCCGTCAGCAACAACGCGAACAGCGCGGCCTTGGCCAGCAGGGCGGCGTACTTCGTCCGGTCGGCCCGAACTGCCGCCGGAACGGTCGTGGCAACCATCGTCGTCATGCCTCCCAGTCAACCCGCTGGGGCGACAGCGCGGATGCGTAGTACTACGTGAAAAGGCCCCCGATCGCGTCATTGTGACGCAATCGGAGGCCAGACGTCAGGACCGACGCCTACGGTTGGGAGATCAGCTCACGCTGACCAGGTCGACCACGAAGATCAGGGTCTCGCCCGGCTTGATCGCGCCGGGCGCGCCGCGGTCGCCGTACGCGAGGTGCGGCGGGATGACGAGCTTGCGCCGGCCGCCCACCTTCATGCCCTGTACGCCGGTGTCCCAGCCCTGGATGACCTGGCCGACACCGAGCTGGAAGGCCAGCGGGGTGCCGCGGTTGTAGGAGGCGTCGAACTCCTCGCCGGTGGAGTGCGCGACGCCTACGTAGTGCACGTTCACCCGGGAGCCGGCTTTGGCTTCGGCGCCGTCGCCCGCGGTGATGTCGGTGATCTCCAGATCCGCCGGCGGCGGGCCATCCGGAGGGTCGATCTCAGGCTTGTCAGTCATGTCTCCAGCTAACCAGATGGGTGCCGGGGGACCGGTCAGCGGGCCAGTACATCGCGCAGTTTCGCCCCGAAGTCGACCGGCTTGCCGGGCATCCCGTACTCGTCGCCGAGGAAGCCGCCGTGGTTGCTCGGGAACACCACCGGGGCGAGCCCGAGCCGCTCGGCAACCGCCTTCCCGCCGCGGGCGGCGAGCTGGTTGGCTGACTCCTCGCCGATCCCGACGACCAGTTTCGCGCCGGCCTTGCCGAGCGCGTCGAAGTCGGGCCGGTACGACGTAGAGCCGCGCAGGTTCTGGCCGAGGAGAGCGTCGTCGCGGGAACCGTCGTCCCCGGCGGGGAGCCCGAACATCGCCGGGTCGGGCGCAGGCTGCTCGGTGTAGTCGGCCGGGATCTCGCCGTCGAAGCCGACGAACGCGATGAACTTCGCCATCCCGGCGCCCATGCCGTCGCGCTGGTAGGTCTGGTAGATGTCCTCGGTGGCCTTGAGCGCTGCCTCGCTGTCGGGGACGATCGCCGCCAGCGGTGGCTCGTGTGCGACGAGGGTGTTGATCAGGTCGGGCCTGCTGGTGATGAGGGCCAGTGCATTGATTGCTCCGCCGCTGCTGGCGAACAGGTCGACCGGGCCGGCGTCGAGGGCCTCGATCAGGGCCGCCAGATCACCCGCGTGGTCGTCCGGGGTCAGCTCACCGGTGCCGTCGGTCCGCGTGCTGCGCTCGACGCCGCGCGGGTCGTACGTGACGACCGTACGATCGGTGAACTGCGCGGCCAGTGTCGGGAAGCCACTCGCGGCCATCGGGGAACCGATCATCAGCAGCACGGGCTGCTCGCGATCGCTGAGCTCGCCGCGGACGTCGTACGTGAGAATCGCGCCCGGTACGGCGAGCGTGTGGGTGACGGGATCCGGCATGACAACTCCTCGAATCGGGCACGTGGCTGCTGTCTGGACAGTAGCGCCTGTGCACCCTTCGAGGGCTAGCGTCGATGCCCATGCGGAAGAAACTCGCCATCCTGCTCAGCGCCGCGGTGGTAGTTGCCGCGGCAACAGGTTTGTCCCTGGCACGCCCGTCGGCTGCCTCCGCGTCTGCCCCTGCCTTGACGGGTGAGGACTACGGGCAGTACTCGCTGATGTTCGAGAAGTCGGCCGGTCAGTACTGGGCCGGTGAGGCCGCCGCGGGCCAGTGGGCCTGGACGCCGCTGAGCGCGACCACGGCCGACATCTCCTGGGGCGACCCGAAGGCGTGGCCGCCGAAGTCGGCCGAGCGCTTCATCCACTCCGGCGACTGGGTCCTGCTCGACGGCTACAACGACGGCGCCGGCCGCCCGCTCACCCAGCTCCAGCGCGTGACGTCGGAGAAGATCGGCTCCGCGACCTGCACGGGAATGCAGGAACTCCCGTCAGCCGGCGGCCGCCAGCACTACGTGAAGTGGAACATCCCGACTACCGGCTACTGCCTGGACGCCGTAGGCACCATCAAGCCCCCGAACAACTCCACCACGGTCAACTTCCGCCACCTGCAGAAGTGGAGCCCGCCGCACGCCTGCTCCAACGCGTACTTCACCAACCAGACCTGCATCACCCAGTTCGAGCAGTGGTGGGACGACAACAACCACGCCTACGCCCTCCAACTCTCCCGCTCCCTCGAGATCGCCCGAGGCAAAGGCCCGGCCTTCACCAACCACACCACCGTCCCCGTGGCATGGAACGCCGAAGCCCGCTACTACTGGCACTACTGAACCGCTGACATCCGACGACGCGGGGCGGCCCCGTCGTCTTGGGGTTAACCCCCGAGAGTTCGGCCGGAGGTGGAGCGACGGAGGAGAGGGCGCGTGGGGATAGAACTGAGCGGCCGGGGAGGTGAGTCCCCGGCCGCCTTTTGTTACTGGGCTACTTCTTGACCGTCTTGTTGTACTGGTCGATTTGCGGCTTGATGGAGTCCGCGGCGTCCTTCATGGCCTTGGCGGGATCGGTGCCGAGGACTGCTTTCTCCAGGCCGTCCTCGGCTGCCTTGCGGGCTTGGGGCATGACGCCGAGGATGCAGCCCGAGGAGGCGTTGGAGGGCTTGGTGCTGTGGAGTTGGGTGATGGCGGTGGTGAACTGCGGGTACTGCGCCACCCATGCCTTGTCCTCGGGGAGGTCGAGGGCCTTCGAGTTGATCGGAAAGTAGCCGGTGCCGGTGTGCCAGGCGGCCTGCTGCTCCGGCGACGACGCGAACTTCACGAACTCCCACGACGCGCGCTTCTCGGCGTCCGAGTGACCGACACCGTCGACCCACAGCGAGGCGCCGCCGATGATCGGGCCGCCGGTGCTGTCAGCGGACAGCTTCGGGAACGGCGCCGTCAGCACGGTGAACTTGCCCTTGGCCGCGTCCAGGTAGCCGCGCAGCGAGCCGGTCGACTCCAGGTGCATCGCGGAGGTACCGGACTTGAACACCGCCTGCGCGTCGTCGGTCTTCTTGCCCGTGTTCGGCATGTAGCCGAGCTTGACCATCTGCTGGTACCAGGTGGCGACCTTCACGCCCTGCTCGTCGGCGAAGTCGACCTGGGTCGCGAGGTCCTTGCGGCCGTTCTCGTTGTCGCAGTACGTCGTCCCGGACTGCGCGATCAGCTGCTCCAGGAACCAGCCGTAGATCGCCGCGTTGAAGCCGTACTGGACCGTCTTCCCACCCTGCTTGACGGTGAGCTTCTTGGCCGCGTCCATGATCTCGTCGAGGTTCGTCGGCGGCTTCGCGGGATCCAGCCCGGCCTTCACGAACGCTTCCTTGTTGATGTACAGCAAGGGCATCGACGTGTTGAACGGCATCGAGTTGAGCTTGCCGTCGATCGAGTAGTAGTTCGCGATGTTCGGCTCGATCGAGTCGAGCGTGTAGCCGTCCTTGTCGGCGAAGCTCTGCGTCGGCACGGTCTGCTTGGAGTCGATCATGAAGCGCGAGCCGATGTCGTAGATCTGGACGACCGACGGCGTGCTGCCCTGCTGTACCGACGTCTTGTACTTCGTGATCGTCTCGTCGTAGTCGCCCTGGTAGACCGCGGTGACCTCGATCTTGCCGCTGTTGGCAGCGTTGAACGCCTTCACCAGCTTGTCGACCGCCTCGCCGTTGGCACCCTTCATACCGTGCCAGAACGTCACCTTGGTGACGCCGGTCGCCTTGTCCAGCGCGTCCGCGCCGGGCGCTTCCTGGCCGCCGCTGTTCGAGCCGGAGTCGGAGTCGCCGCTGCCGCAACCGGTCGCCACCAGGGCGAGCACTGCCAGCAGGGAGAAGGCGGCTGCCGTACGCCGTTGTCGGACAGATCGCATCGCAATTGCCTTTCTTTTAACGGATCGCGCCCGCGGTCAGCCCGCGGACGATGAAACGCTGACCGAAGATCACGATGGCCAGGGTCGGGAGGATGGACAGGGTGACGCCGGCCAGGATCAGGCCGGGGTCGGCCGCCTCGGCGTCGTTGAGCTGGCTGATCCCGATCTGCAGCGTCCGCCGGGTGGCCGAGTCGCCGATCAGCAGTGGCCAGAAGAACTGGTTCCAGCCGGCCAGGAAGACGTACAACCCGACCGCCATCAGGGCGGGCTTGTTCAGCGGGACCAGGATCAGGCGCAGGAACCGCCAGTGCCCGCAGCCGTCGATCGTCGCCGCGTCGCGCAGCTCGGTCGGGAACTGCAGGAACGACTGCCGCAGCAGGAAGACGCCGAACGCGTTGGCCAGGAACGGCAGGACCAGAGCCAGCATCGTTCCGGCGTACGACGCGGTCAGCCGCTCGCCGCCGATCGACCAGCCGGTGATGGTCAGGTAGTTCGGCAGCACGATCGACTCCCACGGCACCATCAGGGTGCCGAGGAACAGGCCGAACAGCACGGTCCGGCCCCACATCTTCATGAAGACGAACGCGTACGCCGCGAGCACACTGGTGATCAGCTGCGACAAGGTGATGATCGAGGTCTGCAGGATCGAGTTCAGGTACTGCCGGCCGATCGGCGTACCGGCCGAGGAGGCGCCCTCGTAGTTGCCGGTGAAGATGCCGTGCGGGAACAGGTCCGGCGGGTACGACGAGATCTGGCCGGGCGACATGATCGAGCCCGCGATCACGTAGTACACCGGGAAGATCACCGCGAGCGCCGCGAGGATCAGGACGGCGTAGGTGACGAGCCGTCCGGGGGTCAGCCTGGTCACTTGTAGTGCACCCGCCTCTCGAGTACGCCGAACTGGATCCCCGTGCAGATGAGCAGGATCAGCAGCAGCACGATCGCCTGCGCCGAGGCGGCGCCGAAATCGCTGGCGTTGTTGGCGAAAGCGGTGTGGTAGATCGAGTAGACGAGCGTCTTGGTGGACTGCTCGGGGCCGCCCTCGGGGGTGAGGATCTTGATCTGCCCGAAGCCCTGCAGCGACTGGATGGTCGAGATCACCACCAGGAAGAACAGTTGCGGGCCGAGCATCGGCACGGTGATGAACCGGGCCGCGCGCCAGCCGCCGGCGCCGTCCAGCGTGGCCGCCTCGTTGATCTCCTGCGGGATCGCCCCGATCCCGGCCGACAGGACGAGCACGTTGTAGCCGATGCTCATCCAGACCGTCGTGATCGCGACGCTGACCAGCGCCCAGGAGGGGTCGGTCAGCCAGCCGATCCGGTCCACCCCGAACTTGCCGAGGATCCCGTTGGCCAGCCCGATCGCCGGGTTGTAGATGGTCGCGAAGATCACCGACGCGCTGGCCACCGAGAACGCGAACGGCAGCGCGAAGGCGGTCCGGAAGATCCGGATCCCCTTGATGTGCTGTTCGAGCAGCAACACGATCGCCAGGCCGCCGAGAACGCCCGGGATCACCGTCAGCAGCACGAAGGCGAAGGTGACCCACAGGATGTGCCGGAACTCGGAACTGCCGAGCATGTCCCGGTAGTGCTGCAGCCCGACGAAGGCGTCGGGCCGGCCGAACAGGTCGGACCCGTGCAGCGACAGCGAGACGGACTTCCCGAGCGGCCAGACGATGAACAGAGCGAAGATCACCACACACGGGAGCAGTAGCAGCCAGGAGGCCAGCGATGCCGGTGTGGGACGACGGCCGGGGCGGGCCGAGATGGATTTCGTAGTCAAGCGATTACCTCCAGTCACGCGCAGTCTTACACCGCCCAGGTCCGGACAAACCGAGCACACGCCTAAGTGCACTAGGCTCATGGCTCGTGAAGGTTCTAGTCATCGGCTCTGGCGGCCGTGAGCACGCACTCGTCTGGGCGTTGAGCCGGGATCCTGAGGTCGAGCAGGTCGTCGCGGCCCCGGGCAACCCTGGCATCGCCGCCTTGCAACCGGAGTACGAGAAGCAAACGATCGTTTGCCGTCCGGTGGACATCTCGGACCACGATGCGGTCGTCGCGCTGGCGACCGAGGTCGGCGCCGATCTGGTCGTCGTCGGACCCGAGGCGCCACTGGTCGCCGGGCTCGCCGATCCGCTCCGCGCGGCCGGGATCGCCGTCTTCGGCCCGTCGGGGGAGGCGGCCGAGATAGAGGGATCGAAGGCCTTCGCCAAGGACGTGATGGCCGCGGCGAGCGTACCGACCGGCCGGGCCTACGTCTGTACGACGCCGGAGCAGGCCGCCGAGGCGATCGATGCCTTCGGCCCCCCGTATGTCGTCAAGGACGATGCGCTTGCCGCGGGCAAGGGTGTCGTCGTCACCTCGGACCGCGCCGAGGCGCTCGAGCACGCGGCCGGCTGCGACCAGGTGCTGATCGAGGAGTTCCTCGACGGCCCCGAGGTCTCGCTGTTCGCGATCACCGACGGTGTCACCGTGCTGCCGATGCAGCCCGCCCAGGACTTCAAGCGCCTTGGGGACAACGACGAAGGCCCCAACACCGGTGGTATGGGCGCCTACACCCCGTTGCCGTGGGCACCGGAAAACCTGGTCGAGGAGATCACCGAGAAGGTGCTCCAGCCGACCGTCGACGAGCTGCGCCGCCGCGGCATCCCGTTCAGCGGCCTGCTGTACGCCGGACTGGCGCTGACGTCGCGTGGCGTCCGGGTGATCGAGTTCAACGCCCGCTTCGGCGACCCGGAGACCCAGGCCCTGCTGCCGTTGCTGAAGACGCCGCTCGGCGGACTCCTGTACGCCGCCGCGACGGGCAAGCTCGCCGCCGCCGAGCCGCTGAGCTGGAAGTCCGGCGCGTCCGTGGCGGTCGTCGTCGCGGCCAAGAAGTACCCGGCCAAGCCGCGCAGCGGTGACGTGATCAGCGGTATCGAGCAAGCCGAGGCCGGTGGCGTCCGCGTCTTCCACGCCGGGACCACGATCGAGGACGGCGAGGTGGTCACCTCGGGCGGCCGGGTCCTCGCGGTCAGTGCCACCGGCAAGGATCTCGACGAGGCCCGTCAGCGTGCCTACGCGGGGGTGGGCCAGATCCTGATCAAGGGCTCACAACACCGGACCGACATCGCCCTCAAAGCGGCCCGCGGCGAGATCGACCTGCAGCAGATCAGCTGATCGGCGGTAGAAAGCGGGCCAGCCCGTCGAGGACCAAGGTGAGACCGAAGTCGAACTCGTCGCCGAAGACGTAACCGGGCTGGAGGACGTGCTCCACCGCCAGCTCGGTCAGGTGTGGGTACTGACCTGAGCTGAACTGCTCCATCATCGCCCCGGCCACCTCGGCGGCGCCTTCGGAGCCCTCGAACGGCAGCGACGACTCCTGCAGCGCGAAGCCGTAGACGAAAGCGTCGAGCAGCGCATAGGCGTGGGCCGTCATCGGCACCGAGAAGCCGGCGGCGCGAAACGTGCCGACGTTGGCGTCGTGATGCCGCAACGTCGCCGCGCCCGGGTTGGTCCGCGACTCCATCAAGGCGATCGCCCATGGGTGCTGCCGCAGTACCTTGCGAGCCGACTGCGCGCGCTTGGTGATCTCCGCGCGCCAATCGCCGCCCGGCGCAGGCAGCTCGATCTCGGCGAAGACCAGGTCGACGATGCCGTCGAGGATCTCGTTCTTGTTCGCGACGTAGTAGTAGACCGACATCGGCTTGACGTCCAGCTGGGTCGCCAGCGACCGGATCGTCAGCCCGCCCAGGCCGCCACCGTCGGCGACCGCGACGGCGGCCCGCAGCACCCGCTCGCGGCTGAGCTGCGGGCGGTCTCCGGACCCCTGTGAACGTGGCACTGGACGGACGATAGCAGTTTCGTACTAAGTACGATACGCTCCCCGTACTTAGTAAGATGAGGCTCGGGGGAAGGGGCAACGCGATGGCGCACGGTTGGGAAGGCACTCTGTCGACCACGGGGGAGGACGGGGTGCGAGGGCGGATGCGGGCGGACGGCAAGATGCGCGCGGTCGTGCGGGACAGCTACGGCGCGGCGGACGTACTGCGGGTGGCCGAGATCGCCCGACCCGCGCCGGCGGCGGGCGAGGTGCTGGTGCAGGTCGAGGCGGCAGGGCTCGATCGGGGCGCCTGGCACCTAATGACCGGCAAGCCGTACCTGCTCCGGCTGGTCTTCGGCGTGCGCCGGCCCAGGAATCCGGTACTCGGCCGCGAGCTAGCGGGTCGCGTGGTCGGCGTCGGCGAAGGGGTGACCAAGTTCGCCGAGGGCGACGAGGTGTTCGGGATCGGCGAGGGCACCTTCGCGGAGTACGCCGTGGCGCGGGTCGGCAAGCTGGCTACGAAGCCGGCCAGCCTCAGCTTCGCGCAGGCCGCGGCCTGCGGCATCTCCGGTACTACCGCACTGCAGGCGTTGCGTGACGGCGGCCGGATCCAGGCGGGTCAGAAGGTGCTGATCACTGGAGCGTCCGGAGGTGTCGGCAGCTTCGCGGTCCAACTGGCCAAGGCCTTCGGCGCCGAGGTCACCGGCACGGCCAGTACTGCGAAGCTCGGGCTGGTCAAGTCGCTCGGCGCCGACCATGTCCTCGACTACACCAACGAGGACTTCGCCGACGGCACCGTCCACTACGACCTGATCATCGATCTGGCCGGGAACCCGACGCTGAAGCGGCTGCGCCGGGCACTCACAAAGACCGGGACCGCCGTCATCGCGGGGGGCGAGGGCGGCGGTCCCATAGCAGGTGGAACGGATCGGCAGCTGAGGGCGCGGCTGCTGTCACCCTTCGTCCGGCAACGGATGACCAGCCTGCTCGCGCGGGAGACGGCGACCGACCTCGAGGTGCTGAAGGAGCTGATCGAGGCCGGCCAGGTGGTGCCGAGTATCGACAGCATCGTGCCGCTGACGGGGGCTCCCCAGGCCCTCTGTGACCTCGAAGACGGGTTGGTCGGCGGCAAGATCACGGTCACTGTCTCCTGATGTGGACGACGAGGCCCCCGGCGAACACTCGCCGGGGGCCTCGTCTATTGCCGCAAAGTGCACTTTGCGGGTCGGGCGTGTTACCGATCGCAATTGGGTGGAAATCTCCCGGCTGTATGCAGCGCTTGACCCAGACTCCGTGATCAACCCTGGTCAATCGTCCAGGAAATACCACGGAAAATCAGCCGGCATTGCGCTGGTGATTGACGGTGCGTAGCCGAATTGTAAATTCTGCAAAACTCCTCGGGCTGGCTGCCGCGATGCTCTACAGTCGCTGCTGAGCAGTTCGAGCCCGCCGCCCCGTTGACTCGAAAGGCCTTCCGGAGGCATTGTTTCGGCCCCGGTTAAACAGTTGTATTAATCATCAGAATGCGGGGTCATTGATCCGTGGGGGATTGATCTGAATGACTATGAACACTGTCCTTCCCGCTGTCGAGGATATTCTCGGACCAGCGGCCCAACGTTTCTTCGGCCGGGGATTCCGCCGGGTCGGCTATGACTTGGCCGAGGTCCGGGCCGGTTGCGCCGACGACGTCCCGTGGGCCTCGGCCACCGTGGATGTCAGCTATCCGAGCGACTGGTCGAGGAAGGCCGTCGGGACCGATCTGCGGCCGCACTTCAGCACCATCGACGCCCTGGTCCTCGGCGCCCAGCTGGCCGAGCTCTGTCTGCTCGGGCCCGGGCAGGACCCGGCGATCCTCACCCAGGGCCGGCTGCGCAAGGTCCGGATCACGGCCGGCGGTAAGCCACAGGAAGACCTCGTCGGCCTCAAGGCGACCGCCCGGCGGAAAAGCGTCAAGGCCGAAGCGGGCCAGGAGGTCTCGGTGATCGACTCCGCGATCGGCGCGATGCGAGTGCTGTCCGAGGTGATCCATCCGGCCGCGCTCGCCCCGCCGACGCCGGGGGAGTGGCCCGCCCAGGACCTCGGCGCCCCCGAGGACCGGTACTACGGCGCCGGGTTCAAGGCTCGCGGACAGCGGATCCGCGACCTCGAAGTACAGGATCAGACCAGAGCCACGGCGGTGCTGGAGTTGTCCAGCGACGGTCCGGCGGCGTCGGGTGGTCTGGAGGCGGCCTATCAGCCGTCGGCTTCGATGGTCGACGCCTTTGTCACCGCGCTGCAAATGGCGCAGGTGATGATGTACGACCTCGACGGCGTGCCGCGGCAGCACAGCGACACGTTGTGGATGCGGCAGACGACGATGACTCTCGCCGAGGCCAAGGAAACTTGGGGTTCGGACCTCCCGGTCACCACCGAGCTCGCCGATCCGGCCTTGCTGCAGATGGGCGACGACACCTGGCGCACCTTCACCGTGCTCGCCGACGTGGCCGGGATCAACGTCCGGTCGGCGGTCACCCACCGACTACCGCGGAGCTCGTGATGCGCGCCGCGGTCATCTGTGGCCTCGGTGGCAGCGTGCCGCCGCGCGTCGTCACCAACGACGAACTGGCCCAGCGCCTCGACACCTCGGACGACTGGATCCGCACCAGAACCGGTATCAGCCGCCGTCACGTCGTCGATCCCGGTACTACGACCAGCCACCTGGCCGCCGAGGCCGGGTTGCGGGCCATGAAGAGCTCGGGCCAGAGCACCGTCGACCTGGTCGTCCTGGCCACGACGACCCCGGACCGCGTCTGCCCGGGAACGGCTCCGACCGTCGCCGCGCGGATGGGGCTGACCGACGTACCGGCGTACGACGTGTCCGCGGTGTGCTCCGGTTTCGTCTATGCCCTGCAGGCGGGGGCCGGTGCGATCGCGGCCGGGTTCGCCGACCGGGTGCTGGTGATCGGTGCCGAATCGTTCAGCACGATCCTGGCGCCCGACGACCGGACGACGTCGGTGATCTTCGGCGACGGCGCAGGCGCGGTCGTCCTGCGGGCCGGTGAACCGGGCGAGCTCGGGGCGATCCAGCACTTCGATCTGGGCAGCGACGGCAGCATGGCCGACCTGATCACGATCCGCGGCGGCGGCGCCGAGCAGCGGTCGAGCGGGTCGCAGCTGCTGAAGGAGGACACCTACTTCCGGATGGACGGCAAGTCGGTCTTCTTCGCCGCCGTCCGCCGGATGGCCGACTCGTCCCGGGCCGTGCTGGCCAAGACGGGCTGGCAGATCGAGGACGTCGACCGGCTGGTCGCCCACCAGGCGAACGTGCGGATCATCCGCGCCGTCGCCGAGCAGCTCGGGCTGCCACCGGAGAAGGCGCTGATGAACATCGAACGCGTCGGCAACACGTCGGCCGCGTCCATCCCGCTGGCGCTGGTCGACGGGTTCGCGTGCGGCTCGCTGAAGGCCGGCGACCGCGTCCTGCTGACCGCATTCGGCGGCGGCGCGACCTGGGGATCGGCGTCGCTGAGCTGGCCCGCATTGTCACCCGAACTGACCCTTCCGATCGAAAACGCAGTACCACTACTCACCGCCCATTGAGGAGAAATCTGATGTCTGCTGATGTGACCGCGAAAATCATCGAGATTCTGATCACCAAGTACGACGTACCGGCCGACGAAGTGTCCGAGTCGACCATTTTCGAAGACATCGCGATCGACTCACTCGCCTTGCTCGAGCTGGCGCTGATGCTGGAGAAGCAGCTCGGCGTCCTGATCGCCGAGGGTGTGCTCGGCGGCCACCAGACGATCGCGCAGGCCGGCGCGGCGGTCGGTGCCTTGCTGGCGCAGGCCGCCTAGCGGCGCTGTCAGCAGCCGGTGATGAGATGTTCGCGGATCGTGTTTGGCCGGAACCGGTTACGTGAGATCATCGCCTTTCAGAACGGTCCGATGGCTGGGGGGACAGGAGCCGCACATGACCGCAGTTGACGCTGCCGCCGCTGCCCGGGGGCACAGTTCTGATCGCTATCGCCGATCCGAGCTGGCCGGCTTCCTCCGGGCCCGCCGCGAAGGGCTCACCCCTGACGAGGTCGGTCTCCCGCACGAGACCCGCCGGCGCCGCACGCCGGGACTGCGCCGCGAAGAGGTCGCGGTCCTGGCGAACGTCGGCGTCACTTGGTATACGTGGATGGAGCAGGCGCGCGACATCTCGGTGTCCGCCGAGATCCTCGCCTCGGTGGCGAAGGTGCTGCGCCTGACCGACGCCGAACGCGACTACCTGTTCGACCTGGCCGGGCAGGAGCGCCCGTCCGACTCGACGCCCGAGGGCCCCGAGTCGGTGCACGTGCGCGAGTTGCTGGACAGCATCGCCGACCGCCCGGCGTACTGCGTCGATCGGTACTGGACGGTCCTGGCCAGCAACCGGCTGGGCGAGGTGGTGTTCGGCGCCCGGGCCGGCGAGAACTGCCTGGAGCGGTTCTTCGTCGACGAGGAGGTCGCCGAGCGGTATCCGTTCCGCGAGGCGACCGCGAAGATGCTCATCTCGCAGTTCCGCGAGCAGGCCGCGCGGTTCGCGGGCGACCCCGAGTTCGGCGCGATGGTGGATCGGCTGGCGGCCCAGTCGCCGGTCTTCGAGCACCTCTGGAAGTCTTATGTGGTGGGCGTTGCGCCGCACCTCGACCTCGTCTTCGACCACCCGGAGGTGGGCCGGATGAGCTTCTCGGCAAATGTCCTGCGACCCGTCGTCGACGACGACCGCCGGATCTTCGTCTACCACCCGAAGCCGCACACGCCGACCGCGTCCGCGTTGGCCTCGTTGGCAGCCGAGTGACCGCCCGCGAACGGTGGGCCGCCTCGGCGGTCCACCGGACCATCACGCTCGGCGACGCCGAGATCAGCTACCTGCCCGACGGCCGCGTGGAGCTTGCTCCGCAAGGGTGGTTCACCCTTCCCGACCTCGTCGCCTTCGACTCCGTACCCGAGCTGCTCACCCCGTCGGGCTACCTGACCGGATCCATCGGCTCGCTGCTGATCCGTACGCCGGACTGGGTCGTGCTGATCGACGCGGGCTACGGGCCGCGCAAGCTGTCCCGCGAGCAGTCGCATCCCTCCCTGGGCGAGCTCACCGGCGGCGGCCTGGCCGACCATACGGAAGCCTTCGCCGACGTGGACGCGGTCCTGTTCACCCACCTGCACGACGACCACACCGGCTGGGCGATGGCCGGCTGGCCCGGCACGAGCCTGACCGAGCGGCCGCATCTGGCCGGCGTGCTCGAGGCCCCGTCGAGCTTCCATGGGGTGTCCGACGGCGAGCAGATCTTCCCCGGCCTGACGGCACTGGCCTCGCCGGGGCACACCCGCGGCCACACGTCGTACCTGATCGATCGGGGCGGCGAGCAACTGCTGGTCTTCGGCGACGCGATGCACAGCCCGATCCAGGTCGCGCGTCCAGAGCTCAACTCCTGTTTCGAGGCCGACCCGTCCAGCTCGGTGAAGTCCCGCGCGCAAACGCTCGAATACCTGAGCCAGCCCGGCGTTGTGGGCGCAGGCGTGCACTTCGCCGACGTGGTGTTCGGTACGACGGCAGACAATGCCTGGCACCCGCTCGACGGTTAGCCAGGTAGTACGCAGTACCCCCATGAGGACGCTCTGGATGGGATCACGCCGAAACGTCAACCTGATCCCATGACCACCGAAACCCTCACCGGCCGGCAGCGGCTGATCATGTGCCTGCTGCTCGGTGCCCAGTTCATGTTCGCCCTGGACTTCTCGATCGTCACGGTCGCCCTGCCGGTGATCGGCGACGACCTGGACATGACGCCTGCCGAGCTCTCCTGGATCGTCACCCTGTTCGCCCTCTCGGCGGCCGGCCTGATGCTGCTGATGGGCCGCATCGGCGACTACTACGGCCGTAAGCGGATGTTCCTGATCGGGATGGCGCTGCTGACCGTCGGATCGGCCATCGGCGGCTTCGCGAACGAGCCGAACCTGGTCTATCTCGCCCGCATCCTGCAGGGCGTCGCGACGGCTGTCACCGCCCCGGCTGCCCTCGCGCTGCTGACCACCTCGTTCCCGGAAGGCCCGCTGCGCAACAAGGCGCTCGGCCTCAACGGCGCGCTGCTGTCCCTCGGCTTCGCCGTCGGCGCGGTCCTCGGTGGAGTGCTCACCGAGCTGCTGGGCTGGCGCTTCACCTTCTTCCTGAACGTTCCCGTCGGCCTGCTCGTCCTGGTCCTCGCCCCGGCGCTGATCAAGGAATCCTCCGAGCCCATCCGGCAGAAGCTCGACCTCCCTGGCGCCGTCACCATCTCGCTGGCCCTGCTCTCCCTGGTGCTCGGCTTCTCGCGCGCCGAGGCGGAGGGCTGGGGTTCACCCCAGGTCTGGGTCCTGCTCGTGGCCGCCGCCGTGCTGCTCGGCTTCTTCTGGCTGATCGAGTCGCGCTCCCCGCACCCGCTCGCCGCGGTCGCCGTGCTCAAGCGGCCATCCGTTGCCCTCGGCAACCTTGGTGGCCTGCTCACCTTCTCGATGGAGAGCGGCAAGGTCTTCCTGCTGACCATCTACCTGCAGCGGGTGCTCGACAGCTCGGCCTTCCTGACCGGGATCGCCTTCGCGGTCCTCGGCGCCGGCGCCTTCACCGGTGGCATGGTCGCCGCCAAGATCATCAACCGGATCGGCGCCCGCAACACCCTCGTCTTCGGACTGTTGTTGCAGGGGGCGACTGCTGCCACCTTCGTGCTGCTCGGCCACTCGTTCGCGGCCGGCTACGTCCACATCCTGGTGGCGACGGCTCTTGGCGGCTTCGGGCACGTCCTCGCCATCGTCTCCTACACCGTGGCCGTGACCTCGGGCCTCCCGGACAGCGAGCAGGGCCTGGCCGGTGGGCTGAGCGCCATGACCCAGCAGGTCGCCTTCACCCTCGGTACGCCGATCCTCGCCGCGATCGCCATCACGGCCGGAGCGACCGCGGGTGCCACCACCGACGGGATCCTGAGCGGAGTGAAGACCGGCCTGCTGGTCGACGCCCTCGCACTGGCGGTCGTCGCCGGCTTGATCGCCGTTCTCTACAAGGTCCCCCGTACCACTGCCAGCACCACCCCCGAGGCTGAAGAGACCGTCCAGGTTGCCGAGGCCGAGGTCGCTGGATGACAAATACCGCGCAGTTGCCGACGGACCACTGGCAGTCCATCGACGATGCGCTCGGCCCCGCGGCCGGCCGGTACTTCGGAACGGGCTACAAGAACACCGGGCCGATCATCGGCCAGGTACAGGTCCGTCACGACGCGCAGGCCTCGAGGCTGGCCGGTCACGGCTCCGTGACCGGGGACAAACTCAGTACTACGGACGCCGTCGCGTTGGTCACCGAGGCCCTGGTGGGCCTGGTGGCCGCGCGGTACAGCCCCCAGGCGGCCGGCCAGACCCGGATGATCGCACTCGATCTGCGGGCCTCGGCCAAGCCGCTCGGGGCGGCGCTCGACGACTTCCCGGTGCACGCCAGGTTGTCGGACGAGCCCGGCGGCAACCTGTCCATCAAGGCCTCGGTCGGCAACATCACGGCGGTCGGCCAGGTCGTCCGGCCGACCGGGGCCGGCAGCTTCGCCGACGTCGACTCGGCCGAACGCTTGCCGTCGCTGTTCGGTGTCGGGGAGGAAGCGCCCTACCAGGGCCACACGGTGGCACTCACGGGCGTCAGCTCACGTAGTACCACTGAAGCGGAAGCGGCCTTCGAGGTTGTGCACGACCGGGCCGGTGCTGACGAGGTCTGCTTCATCGACGCGTTCGTCGGCGCGGTCCAGCTGGGCCAGTTGCTGCTGGGCCGGCTGGACGATCTGGTCGGCGCCGGCTGTTTGTGGACGCGCCGGACCTCGTTCCGGGCCTACCGCCCGTTGCTCACCGCACAGCGTTCGCTTCTGCACACCAGGCTGGGCCGGTCCCGAATCGTCCGGCTCGAAGGAAGTCCCTGGCGCTGCGCCGACATCGTCGCCGGCGTCGGGGATGCCATGACTGTCACCTGTTCCGTCGGTCACCGCCTACCCGATCACCATCGGGTCTGACCACTCACACTGGAGAACACCTCATGCGACTAGCAGTCTCCGGAACGTACTCGACCGGCAAGACCATCACCACGATGGCCCTGGCCCACTACACCGGCATCACCCGCAGCGCGGCCAAGACGATGCGGGAGCTGCTGCCCATCTCGGTGCCGGGCAAGACGCTCGAGCAGTGCACGGGGTCGGAGATCCTGATGCTGATCACCCGCCGCAACACCGAGCGCGCGGTGAACGAGTCGCATCTGGGCGACAGCTTCATCTCCGACGGATCGTCCATCCACGAATGGATCTACGGCACCGTCCGGGTCATCGTCGGCGTCAACCCGACCGCGAACACGACGATGGAGAACGTCGAGCGCACCGACGAGATCCGGTACTTCGAAGACGTGATCGAGAAGCTCGGGGTGCCGGCCAAGCAGCATGCCAAGGCGAACTACGACGCCTTCGTCCGGCTGCCGATCGAGTTCCCGATGGTCGCCGACGGCCACCGGCCGGTGAACGAGCGGTTCCGCCTGCTGGCCGACGAGATGATCCAGGCCGAGGTGGACAAGCTCGGCATCCCGACCTTCACGGCCGGCGGCACGGTCGAGGAGCGGCTGGTCTCGATCACCGGCCACTACGGCCTGCCCACGGCGCTGTCAGTCGACGAGGCGGTGGCCCGGGCGAAGGAGGAGTACGCGCTGATCGACACCCGCTCCGAGCTCGAACGCGTCTGATCCCTCAGCTGAAGCGGCTCCGGCGCCCCACCAGGGCGCCGGAGCCCTGACTACGAAAGGAGTTCTCCTGTGGCCACCCGTCCCGCTCCAGACGGTCTCGATGCCATCCCCACGACCGGTCGGTCGGCCCGCCCCCGGCTGGTGATCGCCGATGCCGACGGGACGCTGCTCCGGATCAACTCGCTCTTCTCGCTGCTCCGCTTCGACGCCCGCCGCCGCAACATCCGCGAGCGCGGCGAGAGCTTCCTGGCCGATCTGCGGGCCCATCGCGAGCGCGGCGCTCCCCGCGAGTTCACCAACCGGCGCTACTTCACCTGGTGGCAGGACCGGCCGGTCGACGAGGTCGCGAACCTCGCCGCCGAGTGGTCGAACTCGACGCTGGGCCCGCGAACCTTCTTCCATTCCGGGGTGATCGCGCACGTGGCCAGGCATGTCGCCGCCGGACGTGACCTGGTGGTCCTCTCGGCGTCGTTCCGGCCGGCCCTCGAACCGATCGTGCGGCGCTTCCCGCAGGCCGAGCTGATCTGTACCGAGCCGACGATCCGCGACGGCCTCTACACCGGTGAGGTCGACCTCCCACTCGTCGGCGAGGCCAAACGGCAAGCGGTCATCGACCTGCTCTGCCGCCGCAACGCGGATCTGGCGGACTCGATCGGGTACGGCGACCATCACTCCGACGCGCCCTTCATGGCCCTGCTGGGCTCGCGCGTCGTGATCGGTAGCCGGTTCGACGACATCGGCTGGGCCCAGCGCGAGCTCGGCTCGTTCGAGCTGCTGGACCCGGGCGGCAGCGAGTGAGGCTCGCCCTGGTCGGCGCGCACGGCGCCGGCAAGACCACGCTGGCCAACGCGCTCGCGGCGCAGACCGGGATCAGCCTCGTCCAGCTCAGCCCGATGCGTGATCCGCGCCCGGGTCAGCGCAAGGAGCTGGCCGACTGCTCGAGCGAGGAGATCTGCCAACTCGCAGTACGGCGGTCCTGGGAGCGGGTGCGTGGTGAGGCTCGGGCCGGCGCCTTCATCTCCGACGGCTCGGTTCTGCACGAGTGGGCCTACGTCCTGGCCCGCCTCGCCGACGGACGCGTGACCGAAGGAGAGGCCGACCCGGTACTCCGCGGCTTCGCCGAGGGGGTCGCCACCGACACCTGGACTACCCTGGCCGACCGGTACGACCTGATCGTCTGGGTGCCCGTGGAGTTCCCGCTGCCACTCGACGCGCCGATCACGACCGGCTTCCAGGCCGCCCTGGAGAGCTACCTGAACTCCTGGGTCACCGCGAGCGGAGTACCGGTCCTGACTGTTCGTGGCTCGCTGGCCGAGCGGGTCTCGACGGTCGCGTACTTCCTGCGAGAGGCCTCGTAGGAAGTTCGGTGGATTCCCAGGCAACGTTTTGGCTGGGCCATCGCGTGTAGATAGATATGCAGATGACGAGGGTTCTGGAAGAGATCGCCGCTGGTGACTCCGCCCTGGTCGAGCAGCCGCCCGCCCATGAAACCGAACCTGGGGCCCGCGAGCCGCTCGACCAGCATCTTCGGTGGCTCTGGCGGTAGGGGAACCGAGAGCACCGTGAAATCACGGTTGTCGCGGGCCTTGGCTCGCTGACCCCACCGGTCGGGCACGCTTGCTGGGGGGTGATCGGATGCCGAGGGGGCGACGGCTCGGAGTGCTTGTGCTGGTGCTGGGCGTGGTGGTGATCGCCGCGGCGCTGGCGGGTTGGCGGCTGTGGGGCGGGCGGTCGGAGTACGACGGGAACCTGATGATCTCGTCGGCCCGGGCGGCCCCCGGGGAGACGGTCGAGCTCACCTTCGTGGCGGGCTACGACCACACGAGCATGTTCATGCTGTACCGGATGGGCAGCTCGAAGCCCTCGTACTTCCTGTACTCCGCCAGTGACCGGGGCCGGGCCGAGCCCAGTTGGACGAGGGCCGAGGACGTGCCGGAAGGGGCGGGCTTCTCGGCGATCGGCCGGACGGATCCAGGGCCGGAACGGGTTGTCATCCCGCCGCCCGTGGCGGACGGCGAGTACTCGGTGTGCGCGGTGGCCAAGGTCATGTCCTGCGCCCTGCTAACCGTGGGGCGTTGAGTCTGGGCGACAATGGGGTACGTGCCGACCTCTAGCAAGCCCCGGATCCCGAACGTTCTCGCCGCGCGCTACGCCAGCCCGTCGATGGCTCAGCTGTGGTCGCCGGAGTACAAGATCGTGCTCGAGCGGCAGCTGTGGCTCGCGGTGCTGGGGGCGCAGAAGGAGTTCGGGGTCGCCGTCCCGGACGGGGTGATCGAGGACTACCGGGCCGTGATCGACCAGGTCGACCTGGAGTCGATCGCTGCGCGTGAGCGGGTCACCCGGCACGACGTGAAGGCGCGGATCGAGGAGTTCAACGCGCTCGCCGGGCACGAGCACGTGCACAAGGGCATGACGAGCCGGGACCTGACCGAGAACGTCGAGCAGCTGCAGATCCGGGCCGGCCTCCTGCTGGTTCGCGATCGCGCAGTCGCGACGGCGGTTCAGCTCGGGCAGAAGGCGGCCGACCACGCAGCGCTGGTGCTGACCGGGCGTTCACACAACGTCGCGGCCCAGGCGACCACGCTCGGCAAGCGGTTCGCCTCGGCGGCCGACGAGTTGCTGGCCGCGATCGCCCGGCTGGAGGACCTGATCGACCGCTACCCGCTGCGCGGCATCAAGGGCCCGGTGGGTACTTCGCAGGACATGCTCGACCTGTTCGGCGGCCAGGAGAAGCTGCTCGCCGGGCTGGAGTCGGAGGTCGCGCAGCACCTGGGCTTCCGGCGGGTGCTGACCAGCGTCGGCCAGGTGTACCCGCGCTCGCTCGACTATGACGTCGTCTCGGCGCTCGTCCAGCTCGCGGCCGGGCCGTCCAGCCTGGCGACGACGATCCGGCTGATGGCCGGGCACGAGCTCGTCACCGAGGGCTTCAAGGACGGCCAGGTCGGCTCCTCGGCGATGCCGCACAAGATGAACACCCGCTCCTGCGAGCGGGTCAACGGGCTGGCCGTCATCCTGCGCGGCTACGCCTCGATGACCGGCGAGCTGGCCGGCAACCAGTGGAACGAGGGCGACGTCTTCTGTTCCGTCGTACGCCGGGTCGCGCTGCCTGACGCGTTCTTCGCGCTGGACGGGTTGTTCGAGACGTTCCTGACCGTGCTGGACGAGTTCGGGGTGTACCCGGCCGTGGTGGCGCGGGAGCTGGAGCGGTACCTGCCGTTCCTGACCACCACGAAGGTACTGATGGCCGCGGTCAAGAACGGGGTCGGCCGGGAGACCGCGCACGAGGTGATCAAGGAGCACGCCGTCGCGATGGCGCTCGACCTGCGCAAGGGCACCTCGGACAACGACCTGTTCCACCGGCTCGGCGCGGACGGCCGGCTGGGCCTGACCGAGGAGCAGATCGTCGGCATCGTCGGTGAACCGCTGTCGTTCACGGGAGCGGCTGTCGCGCAGGTCAATGCAGTCGTCCTGAAGATCGACGAGCTGGCCAAGCGCTACCCCGAGGCCGCTGCCTATACGCCGGGTGACATCCTCTAGCTCGTGTACGAACCGCTCACCTGGGCTCTCGTGGCCCTGTCGCTGGCCGCGACGGTCTTCGCGCTGGTACTGGCGGGGCTGGACCGCCGGATCAACTGGTGGCTGCTCGGTCTGATCGGTGTGGTCGAGGTCGCCCTGCTGGGGCAGTTGGTGGTCGGGATCGTCCAGCTGGTGGGCACGGATCGTGACGTCTCCGGGCCGTTCTTCGTGGGCTACCTGATCGGGTCGCTGCTCATCCTGCCGATCGGTGCCCTGTGGGCCCTGGCCGAGAGCAGCCGTTGGGGCGCGGGCGCGCTGGCGATCGCGTGCGTCGTCATCCCGGTCCTCGAGTTGCGCCTGCACGATCTGTGGGTCGTCTGATGGCGGACGCGTCGGCGACCAGGCACGGGCCGGGCCGGATCCTGATCGCCGTCTACGGGCTCTTCGCTCTCTCGGCGACGGGGCGGGCCGCAGTACAGCTCGCCACTCAGTTCTCGGATGCGCCGATCGCCTACTTGCTGTCAGCCGTTGCCGCGGTCATCTACTGCGCCGCCACCTTCGCGTTGGCCAAGGCAACGATCGTCTCCCGCCAGGTGGCGACGGTCGCGATCATCATCGAACTCATCGGAGTCATCGGCATCGGCGCCTTCAGCTACGCCGTCCCCGGCGACTTCCCAGACGCCACAGTCTGGTCCCACTTCGGCCAGGGCTACGGCTACGTCCCCCTGGTCCTGCCCGTTCTCGGGCTGCTCTGGCTGCGTCGTACCGCCAGATCCTGACTCCCAGGAACAGACTCACAGGGAACTGCCAGGTGGACACAGGGAGTGGCTAAGGTTCACCGGACAGCATCGGGGGCATGCAGACATCAGGTCATCCTCGGGTCGAGATCGTCGTACCCGTTCGCAATGAGGAGTACGACCTCGGTCCCAATATTCGGCGGCTGCGCGCGTTTCTGGACAGTGCGTTCCCGTTCCCGGCCGAGGTCTGCATCGCCGACAACGGAAGTACCGATGCCACCTGGGAGATCGGGACGCTGCTGGCGACCGAGCTGCCCGGGGTCCGGATCGTCCGGATCGAGGAGCCCGGTCGCGGTCGTGCGCTGAAACAGGTCTGGTCGTCCAGCGAGGCCGAGGTCCTTGCCTACATGGACGTCGACCTCTCGACCAATCTCAACGCGCTGCTGCCGTTGGTGGCTCCGCTGCTGGCCGGCCACAGTGACGTGGCGATCGGGTCCCGGCTGGCGCGCGGTTCCCGGGTGGTCCGGCGGCCGAAGCGGGAGGCGATCTCGCGCGGCTACAACCTGTTGCTGCGGGCAACCTTGGGGACCCGGTTCTCGGATGCGCAGTGCGGGTTCAAGGCGATCCGGCGAGATGTCGCCGTCGAGCTGCTGCCGCTGGTACAGGACACCAGCTGGTTCTTCGACACCGAACTGCTGGTACTGGCCGAGCGCGCCGGATTGCGGATCCACGAGGTCCCGGTGGACTGGATCGACGACCTGGACTCCCGGGTCGCGATCGCCAAGACAGTCGTCGAGGACCTGCGCGGAATCGCCAGGCTGAGCAAGGATCTCGGCCGCAACCGGATCCCGCTGGAGCCCGTGCGCCAGGCGTTCGGCCGGCCGTCGATCGCCGATCCGCGGACCGCCCTGGCGGCTCGCGTCCTGCGCTTCGCCGGGGTCGGCGTGGTCAGCACGCTCGCCTACATCCTGATCTACCTGGCCTTGCGGCATGCGATGCCGGCCCAGGTCGCGAACCTGCTCGCGCTGCTGATCACCGCGGTCGGGAACACCGCGCTCAACCGCCGGGTCACGTTCGGCGTCCGCGGGGTGGAGAACCGGACCAAGCACCACCTGCGCG
Organism: Streptomyces sp. SID13031; assembly: GCF_010548305.1. Lineage (GTDB taxonomy): Bacteria > Actinomycetota > Actinomycetes > Propionibacteriales > Kribbellaceae > Kribbella. The sequence continues at coordinate 35,556 of NZ_JAAGLV010000018.1, read as the reverse complement.
GCCTCGTCACCTTCGGCATCGGCTGGAGCCTGACCGCGTCGTCGCTGTGGTTGCTGCACGCGGCGGTCGCAGTACCGGCGCACGGTCTCGAGATCGTCGTCCTGACGGCCGCCAACCTGGCCGCGACGGTGGTCCGGTTCAGCCTCTTCCAGGCCTGGGTCTTCGACGACGAGGCCCCCACTCTCCCCACCTTTGAACCCCAGGCGGTTCTCGACAGCACCCGGAGCAACTGATGAGCACTCTGACCGAACCGACGACCGCGGCGCCACCGGGAGCCAAACGCGCCAGACCGGCCGCGCGCGTCACGGCGTACTCGATCAGCCGCGACAAGGTCCTGTACGGCGGACTGCTGGTGCTGACCGCGATCGCCTACTTGTGGGGCCTGTCCAAGAACGGCTATGCCAACGAGTACTACGCCGCAGCGGTGCAAGCCGGCTCGACGAGCTGGAAGGCCTGGTTCTTCGGGGCGTTCGACTCGTCGAGCTTCATCACCGTCGACAAGACGCCGGGCTCGCTGTGGGTGATGGGGCTGTCCGGGCGGATCTTCGGGTTCGGCGTGTGGAGCATGCTGATCCCGCAGGCGCTGATGGGCGTCGCCAGCGTCGGCTTCGTCTATGTGTCGGTACGGCGGTGGTTCTCGGCGAACGCGGCATTGCTCGCGGGGGCCGTGCTGGCGCTGACGCCGGTGGCCGTCTTGATGTTCCGGTTCAACAACCCTGACGCGTTGCTGATTCTGCTGCTGGTGATGGGCGCGTGGGCGGTCACCCGGGCGATCGACTCGGAGAAGTACGCCTGGCGGTGGATGGCACTGGCCGGCTACCTGGTCGGGTTCGGATTCCTGACGAAGATGCTGCAGGCGTTCTTGGTGCTGCCGGCGTTCGGGCTGGCCTATCTGATCGCGGGCAAGCCGGCGTTGGGGAAGCGGTTGGTGCACAGCCTGATCGCGCTCGGTGCGCTGATCGTCAGCGCCGGCTGGTGGATCGCGATCGTGGAGCTGGTGCCGGCGTCGGCCCGGCCGTGGATCGGTGGGTCGTCGACGAACAGCATTCTGGAGTTGACCCTTGGCTACAACGGGCTCGGGCGGTTGACCGGTAATGAGACCGGGTCTGTCGGCGGCGGCGTCGGGAACCCCGGCTGGGGTGGCGCGACCGGTCTGCAGCGGTTGTTCGGTGGTGAGTTCGGGAGTCAGATCGCCTGGCTGTTGCCCGCTGCGTTGCTCGCGACGGTCGTTCTGGTTGTTGCCGCGGGCAAGGCTGGGCGGACCGATCGGACGAGGGCCTTCGCCATCCTGTGGGGTGGCTGGCTGGTGGTGACCGGGCTGGTCTTCAGCTTCATGCAGGGGATCATCCACAGCTACTACATGATCGCGCTGGCGCCGGCCATCGGTGCGTTGATCGGTGCCGCGGCGATGGTGCTCTGGCGGCGGCGGACCGAGTGGTTGCCGCGGGCAACACTTGCCGGTGGCGCGTTGCTGACTGCCGGGTGGAGCTTCTCCTTGCTGAATGCGGCGCCGACCTGGATGCCGTGGCTGCGGTGGACGGTGCTGATCGTGGGCGTGGTGGCTGCCGGGTTGGTGCTGGTGCTACCTGAGTTGAAGCTGCATCGCACGGCGGTACGGCGTACCGGGTTGTTCGCGGCGACCTTGCTGGCGTTGACGGCGCTCGCCGGGCCGGCGGCGTACTCGGTGCAGACGATCAGCACGGAACACGCCGGCGCGATTCCGACCGCTGGACCCGCCAGTGCCGGCGGCCGGGGCGGCGGTCCTGGCGGTGGCGGCGGCGGCCGGATGGGTACGCCTCCCGGGCAGACCACCAATGGCGCACCTGGCACCACTACCGCTCCTGGCACTACTACCGCGCCTGGCACTACTGGGCAGGGCGCTCCGACCGGGCGCGCTCAGGGTGGCGGCGGAACGGGTGGATTCCTCGGCGGTGGCGGGATCAGCGGGGTGTCCAGTGACCTGGTCTCACTGCTGCAGCAGGGTGCGAAGGGCTACACGTGGGCGGCAGCGGCGGTCACCTCGAATGCCGCTGCTCCGTTGCAGATCGCTGCTGAGGTGCCGGTGATGTCGATCGGCGGCTTCAACGGGACCGATCCGGCGCCGTCGCTGACCGAGTTCCAGCAACTGGTCGCGCAGGGGAAGGTGCACTACTTCATCGGGAGTTCCGGCGGCGGCTTCGGCGGCGGACGCAGTGGTGGTACCTCGAGCGAGATCAGTACCTGGGTCACGCAGAACTACACGGCGCAGACCGTCGGCGGTACGACCGTCTACGACCTCTCCAGCAAATGACGTTCGAAACAGGAGCAAAGAAGATGTCAGAGCCAACCAACCCCACCCAGCCGGTCCCGCACTGGGTAGCGGGCCCTCAGCACCAGAATCCGCCTGCCCCTCAGCCGCAAGGTGGTCCGGCTGTGTCGCCGAGCTGGCCGGCAGGAGCCGTTGCGGCGGAGCAGGCTTCGGCGAAGTCCGGGGCCGGCCGGCCTAGTGGGCTGGTGCTGGCTGGTGCGGGGTCGTTGCTGGCGGTGCTCGCGTTTCTTGGTGGGACCGCCGTCGGGCACGCGTGGGGTGGTTCCGGTGGGACGACGCCGACCCAGGTCGGACCCGGAGGGGGCCGACAGTTCCCCGGCCAGCAGGGGCAGGTGCCAGGCCAGGGGACAGTGCCTGGACAAGGGACCGTGCCGGGACAAGGGCAGCAAGGGCAGGTACCGGGCCAGGGGACTGTGCCTGGACAGGGACAGCGGCGGACGGTACCTGGGCAAGGGACCGTACCGGGGCAGGGGCAAGGCGTTGTCCCGCCGGACTCAGGGACCCAGCAATCTGGCGCTGTGACAGGTCAGGGGAGTGGGCAGACCAGGACCACCTGAGCGAGTGGGTTTGAGCGTGTCGTCCGGGTCTTGGGAGCGGACGACACGCTTGTAGGGCTGGTCAGGAAGGCAGCAGCCTCAGCCGGAGCGCTCGTAGTACCGTCTGCGGCCGGGCCAGGGCGCTCGGGTGGTCGAGCATCGTCGTCACCCGGCTGAACTGCACGTTCAGCCGGGGATCCTGCGCCGCTGCCTGGACGACCAGCCCTGCGATCCACTTCACCAGCCGATACCCGCGCGGATACGGCCCGTCGACGTGCGGCAGTTCGAGATCGGCGAAGGTCGAGATCTGCCAGGCGGCGTCGACGACGACTCGGACCTGGTCGAAGTACTCCCGCGCCGGCTCGTCCAGCGACGGGTCAGAGCGCAGGTAGGCAGACAAACACGACGCATGCAGCGCGGCCGAGGTCATGCCCTGCCCATAGACCGGGTTGAACGAGGCCACAGCGTCACCGGCGACGACCAGGCCGGCCGGGAAGCGTTCCAGCTCGTCGTAATCGCGGCGCCGGCTGTCGGCCTGGTGATACGTGACCACCTCACCGAGGAGCTCGCCGTGGTCGGCGATCTGCCCGAAGTCGGCCGGGAAGTCCTCCCGGCACCTCGTCCGGAAGTCCTCCAGATCTCGACTCGGCCGGTCGTCCCCGTAGCCGGCGACCAGTACCAGCCACCGATCACCCTCGACGGCCAGCACTCCACCTTGGCGCGGCGTCTGCCCACCGCCCGCCTGGTTCTGCGCGATCGAGATCCCGACATCGCTGATCTCCGGGTCACGCTTGAACAAGGCACTCGCGTAGTTGAGCTTGATCGGCATCCGCCGCATGACCGGCTGCGGCCAACCGGCGGCGCCAAGCCAGTCACTCAGCCGACTCGACCGCCCGGTCGCGTCCACCACCAGATCGGCCGGCTCCACCACTAGCGGAGCGTCCGGAGCCGGCTGGTACCGAACCGCGCTCACCCGGTCGCCGCTGAACTCGATCCCGTCGGCCCGCCCGTGGACGAGCCGGATGTTGCCGATCGCCAGCGTCCGCCGCCGCACGTGGTGTTCCAGGAACGGCCGGGTGCTCACCAGCGATGCCCCGATCGATCCCGCCGGCGCAGGCGGGCGGAACTCGCCGTTCACGTAGTTCCGGACGGTGTCCGGCGCCGGATCCACAGCCCCGGCAGCGAGCACGTCAGCCGTGAACCCCGGGAACCACCGATCGAGCTGCGCATGCCCCGCGGGCAGCAACGCGTGCACCTGACTGCCCTGCGGTACGCCGGGCCGCGGCAAGGTCGACTCCTCCGAGCCGTCCCGCTCGATCACGAGCACCTCTTCGGCATGGTCGCTGATCACCCGCGCGGCCATCAGCCCGGCCATACTCGCGCCGAGCACGATCGCGCGCCGCATCAGGATCTTCGGGGCCGCCGGGCGTTCCGCAGTACTGATCCGGGCGAAACGTCGCGCGACTGACTCCACCATGAACGGCCCCCAGCTCTCAAAATACGGAAGTGACTTCCACTTTAGAGCTGGTGCCGGAAATTTGCAGTCTTATGCATGTCGCAGGCCGCTCAGCAGCGCTGCCAAGGTCTTCCGCACCCCGCTCTCGAATGCCTCGGCCGACTGGGTCGTACCGGCTCCCGCGACCCGGTCGTAGAGCAGTCCGTCCATCATGGCCGCGACCGGCCAGGCGGCGGTGGCGGCATCAGGAACCCCCAAGCCCGCCAAGAGGTCCGCGAGCCCCTCGCGCAGTAAACGGCCGCCCTGGATGATCGCGTCGCGCAACTCTGGTTGCCGCCTTGCCTCCAGGGACAGTTCGTAGCGGGCGATCAGGTCGTCCGGGCGGTCGCGGGCCAGGTTCACGACCATGTCGACCATGAGTTCTTCCAGGTTCGAGTCGCCGGGGGGTTCCGCGGAGCCGCGGGCGAGGTCCCGCTCGAGCATGCGGTTGACGCAGGCGGTCAGCAGGGCGCCACGGGTGCGCAGGTAGTACGACGTTGAGCCCGGTGGCAGGCCGGCTTCCTCGTCGACCGCGCGATGGGTGAGGCCGCGCAGTCCGCGGGTCGCCACGAGATGGATGGCCGCGTCGGCGATGGCGGCCCGGCGGTCCTCGCCGAGCGGCACCTTTTTTGTCACGGCCTCTATTCTACTCAGGCTCTACAGATGTAGAGTACGGTTCATGACGACAGCGATCGTGGTGGGAGCGGGGATCGGTGGGGTGACGGCGGCCGTCGCGCTGGAGCAGTGCGGCTGGCAGGTCACGGTGCTGGAGCGGTCGGCGGAGCTGGGCGAGGTCGGTGCGGGGATCTCGGTCTGGCCGGGCGCTGCCGCCGTCCTGTCCGAGCTGGGCGTCAAGGGGATCGCCGATGCGGCGAGACCGGGCGGATCCGCCGGGATGCGCCGCTGGGACGGCCGCTGGATCGTAGACGCGGCCGGGCTCGGCATCGAGATGCCGGTGATGATCCACCGCGCCGAGCTCCACCGCCTGATCACCGATCGCCTCGGCCCCGCCGTCACGATCCACACCGGCACGACGGTCACCGGCCTCACACAGGACGCCAATGGAGTCACCGTCACGGCCGGCCGCCAGGTGTCAGGCGAACCGCGGCCGGGCGACCAGCAGCCGGGCGATCAGGAGTTCCGCGCGGAGTTGGTGATCGCCGCCGACGGGATCCGGTCGGGCATCCGCGGGCTGCTCTACCCGGAGTACCAGGGACCTCGGTACTCCGGCTATACGGCGTACCGGGGGATCGCCGAGCTGGAGCTCGCGGACGAGGGTGGCGAAACTTGGGGCCGAGGGCAACGATTCGGGTTCGCGAAACTGATCGACGGGCGGATCTACTGGTACGCGACGGCCAATCGCGAAGCGGGCGGTCCGGATGACGATCTGCGGGAGCGGTTCGCCGGCTGGCACGACCCGATCCCCGCGCTGCTCGCGGCCACTCCCGCGGTGCTGCGGAACGACATCCACGACCTGCGCACCCCACTCGTCCCCTTCGTGCAGGGTCGCGTGATCCTGCTCGGCGACGCCGCCCACGCGATGACGCCGAACATGGGCCGCGGTGCCTGCTCGGCGATCGAGGACGCCGGCGCCCTGGCCCGGGTGCTGAAGGAAAACAAGGATTTGCTGGCGTACGACGCCGAGCGCCGCCCCGCGACGACGAAGCTGGTCAGGCGGTCGCACTCGATCGGAGTGCTCGGTCAACTGGACAACAAGCTGGCCTGCAAACTGCGTGACGCCGTCCTCGGTCTGGGTGGCAAGGCGGCCGGATTACTGGCCAAACGCCGACGGGTGGAACAATCACCGGTGTGATCACCCCTCCGCAGGCTGTCGAGATCCCCGGTGCGAAGCATCTCCACTCCGGCAAGGTCCGGGATCTGTACGAGCTGGAGTCGGGCGACCTGCTGATGGTCGCCAGCGACCGGATGAGCGCCTTCGACTGGATCCTGGACACGCCGATCCCCGACAAGGGCAAGGTGCTGACCGCGATGAGCCTGTGGTGGTTCGAGCAGCTCGGCGTGCCGAACCACATCATCTCGACCGACGTACCGGTCGAGGTGGCCGGCCGCGCGGTGGTCTGCGAGAAGCTGGAGATGCTGCCGGTCGAGTGCGTCGCCCGCGGCTACCTGAGCGGCTCCGGTCTGCTCGACTACAACGCCACCGGCGAGGTCTGCGGCATCCCGCTGCGCGCCGGACTGGTCGAGGGCTCCCGCCTGGACGAGCCGATCTTCACCCCCGCGACCAAGGCCGACCTCGGCGAACACGACGAGAACGTCTCGTACGACGCCGTCGTGGCGACCGTCGGCGCGGAGACGGCTGAGGCGTTGCGGAAGCTCACGCTCGACATCTACTCGGAGGCGCACACGACCGCCGAGCAGCGCGGGATCATCCTGGCCGACACCAAGTTCGAGTTCGGGACCCGCGCGGACGGCACGATCGTGCTCGCCGACGAGGTGCTCACCCCCGACTCGAGCCGCTTCTGGCCGGCCGCCGAGTGGGCTCCGGGGCGGCAGCAGCCGTCGTACGACAAGCAGATCGTGCGCGACTGGCTGCAGTTCGACTCCGGCTGGGACCGGCACTCCGGCGAGGCGCCGCCGCCGTTGTCGGCCGAGGTGATCGAGCGGACCCGGTCGGCGTACATCGACGCCTACGAACGGCTCACCGGCCAGAAGTTCTGAGTCACCACGGCACCGAGGACCGCGACCTGTGCGCCTACCCGAAGGTCTCGAAGTACCTGGGTCACGGAGACCCCAAGCAGGCCACGAGTTATCGCTGTAGCTAGAAGAGGCCGACACCCAGGGCAAGGGCGATGAAGCGGGCGGCGCGGCCGGCCAGGACGGACAGGGAGAAGGTGACCACGCCCATCCGGCTCGCGCCCGCTATCAGCGCCACCCCGTACAGGGGTGGGATGCCGACCGAGGAGCTCAGCAGGGTGACCGGAATGCCCCAGCGGCGGTCGCTGAGCGCATCGAGCAGGCGCTTGCTGACATCACGGTTCCACTGGACGAACCGGCCGCGGCGGGTCCCGAGGTCGACCGGCTTGGGTGCCTTGCCCTTCTTCGCGGCGTAGCCCGGCCGATACCGCACGGCTAGGAACATCGCCACCTTGCCGATCGTCTGCCCGACCGAGACCCCGATCCCTGCGACCACCGGATCGAGCTTGCCGGAGGCACCGACCCCGATCACGTAGACCTCGGCGTTCAGCACAGGGATGACTGCGGATCCGATCCCGAATCCGATCGCCAGCACCAGTTGCCAAACCCACATGGTCTCGAGGCTATGTCCCATCTCGGCCCCCGGCACGGGACTTAGCACCACCCCGCCCTGTCATCTACGCCACAGCCGGTACTGCGGGCCGCCGCCCCCGCACGATCGCGACCAGCCGCTGCAGCGACCCGACCTTGACCACGACGCCCGCGGCGGCCACCGCGTAGGGGAGCCAGCTGATGTCGATCCAGGCGTCGATCAGCAGCGAGACGACGACGGCGCCGGTGTTCAGCGCCTTGGCCACCTTGGACCAGTTCCAGCGGTAGATCCGCTGGTCGATCCGGTAGAAGTAGTTCGGGCTGATGCAGTCGGGCCAGAGCAGGAACGCCAGCGACAGCATCGTGTCGAGCACCCCGAACTGGATCAGGAAGATCGCCAGCGGCCCGATCACCGCCGGATAGGTGGCCATGAACGCGGCTGCGAGCAGGAAGCAACAGGCCCGGTCGCAGACGATGTCGAAGACGGCGCCCGCGATCGTCTCCTCGTCGCGATGCCGCGCGACCGCGCCGTCGGCGATGTCGCCGATCCAGTACGCCGCATAGCCGGCGATCAGCCAGGCCAGGTCGCCGGTCGCGAAGGCCACCGTCGCGATCAGCATCGCCAGGACGGTCCTAACCAGCGTGATCCGGTTGGGCAGCCCGAGCAGGAGTCCGGGCTTGTGCACGACCATCGGCACGGTGCTCATCAGGCGGCCCGGAGGTTCTCGGGCGCCAGCGCGTCCTGGACGTGATTGCGCAGTACGTAGCCGGCCAGGTGGGCGCCGAGCAGGCCGAGACCGGTCCCGACGGCCGCCAGCAACAGCCCGGCCAATGCCAGCAACGGTGGCCCGAAGGCGCCCGTGCTGCTCAACCCCTGGAAACTGATGGCGGGACCCATCAGGAAGCCGAAGAACAACCCGACCGCGAGAGCGGGACAGGCGGCGACGGCGAGCTGCCGCTCGAGGACCTGGCGCAGGAACCGGGCATCGACCCCGAACGCGGTCAGGCAGGCGAGCTGGCGACGATGGTCGACGAGCTGATCGGTGACGCCGACGAGCAGGACGACGAAGGCCGTCGCCACGATCAACCCCAGACCGAATGCTGCGAAGGTGAAGCCGGTCAGGTAGAAACCCGCGTCGGTCGACTCGTTCAAGGGGATCGGCTTCACGATGAGGGCCAGGATGCTGTTCGCCAGGAATCCGACGACCAGGCCGCAGCAGCCGAGCAGCGTGCTCATCCGGCCGGTAGGGCGCGAGTCCGCGATCAGCCGTGCGCCGGCGAGCACGTTGATCGGTGCGGCGGACCGGGTGAGGCGGCGCCCGATGCCGATGGTCAGCCGTGAGCCGCCCAGCAAGGCGAAGACCGGTAGTACGAGCAGGACAAGGGCATAGCCGATGCCGAACGGCCCAGTGATCAAGAGGAGCGCCAGCAGGATCGTTGCGAGGGCTATCGCCAGCCGTAGACCGTTGGGGTACGGCGTCGGCTCGGTTGGGCTGCGATCGACGGTCAAGGACCAGCCGCTCGCCGCTGCAACTGCTGTGGTGACCAGGACACAGGCCAGCCAGACCGGCAGGTCGACGACGTCGGCTCCCGGCAGCAGTCTGGCCATCCGTGGCAGAGCAGCGAACACCAAGCTCAGGGCCAGGTAGATCGGAGCAGCCAGCAGGCCACCGGCAAGCCCGGCCAGGGCGGCGTCCACCGCGCCCAGCTGCTTGATCTGCCGAGGCGATCCACCTGCCAGCCGTACTGCGGTCAACCGCCGCTCGCGAGCCGCAACGCCGATCCGCAGCGACTGGCCCGCCAGGCCTGCCGCCAGGACGGCCAGGATCACGAACACTGTGATGACGCCCGGTCGAAGGCCTTCCTCGGCCAGGTAGTTGCTGTAGGTGTGCTTCGACAGATCGCCGGGACCGAGCCGGCCGATCCGGAAGGCGCCGATCACCAGTGCGCCGGACAACCCGACTGCCACTGTGGTGAGCCGGATCCTGCTGCGGTCGGCCGGAGTACGGGACCGCGACAGCTGAATGGCCGTCGAGAGCTTCATGAGAGCCTCACCTCGTGCTGGATCAGGCCGTCGCGGATCCGCACCTCGCGGTCGGCGACTGCGGCGATCAGGTTGTCGTGGGTGACCATCACCAGCGCGGCACCGCGGTCACGGGTCGCCTTGAGCAGTACGTCGAGCAACTCCTGCCCGGCCCGGCTGTCCAGACTCCCGGTCGGCTCATCAGCCAGTACGACGGCCGGACCGGTGATCAACGCGCGGGCCACGGCAGCTCGCTGGGTCTGCCCTCCCGACAGCTCGGCCGGGGTGGCATCTGCCTCGTCGGCCACTCCGACCTGCTCGAGCCACTCGAGAGCCGTCGCCCGCGCCGCCTGGCGGCCGTGGCCGTCCAGTAGCAGCGGCAGCGCCACGTTGTCGGCCAGCGACAGGTCGGGGACCAGTTGGCCGAACTGCAGCACCACACCGATGCGGCTGCGGCGGTACTTGCTGCGCTCCTCCTCAGTCAGCGCCGCCAGGTCCTGCCCGTCGATCGTGACCGTCCCGCTGTCGGGCTGGAGGATGCCGGCCGCGCAGTGCAGCAGCGTGGACTTGCCGCCGCCGCTGGCTCCGGTGATCGCGACCACCTCGCCTGGTGCGACGGCGAGGGTGATGCCGCGCAGGGCGACGTTGCGGCGGTAGGTGTACTCGACGTCGCGCAGTTCCAGTGCAGTCATCGGCGGGGCTCCTTCTGCTCGGTGATGCGCTCCATGACGCTGTCGAGCCAGCGCAGGTCGGCGTCGAGATGGGCGACCGTGTACTCGCGGACCAGTGGTGAGGTGGCGTCGTCCCCGGCCGGTGTGGCGTTGAGTTCGCGGATGCGGCGTAGGTGGCTCGCCCGCTGCCTGGCCAGGAACTCGGTCGCGTCCCCGCCGGTCCGGACCGCGGCCACCAGCTTGCGGAGCATCTCGTCGGCGCTGCCCCAGGCCGGTGGTACCGGATCGAGCAGCCAGTCGCCTAGGTGCTTGCGGCCGTTGTCGGTGATCGCGTAGACGGTCCGCTCGGGCCCGCCCTCCGAGCCCTTCTCGACCACCTCAGCCAGGCCATCCCGGGCCAGCCGGCCGAGCGTTGTGTAGACCTGCCCGAACGCCAGCGGGCGGTTGTCGGGGAACCAGGCGTCGTGGCCGCGCTTCACGTCGTACCCGTGCGCCGGGCCGTCGGCCAGCAGGCCCAGAACAAGCTCAGCGGTTGCCATGGATACGACTATACACACGATGTATGTACTGAGTGAATAGTCGCCGATGCGGGGAGATCGGGCGGTGGTCGGTAGGATTCAGGCGTCATCCCCGGTCCGAATCAGGAGTTTCAGTGGCTCGCGTTGTCGTCGACGTCATGCTCAAGCCCGAGATCCTCGACCCGCAGGGCAAGGCGGTGCACGGCGCGTTCGGCCGGCTCGGCTTCGACGGCGTGGCCGATGTGCGTCAGGGCAAGCGCTTCGAGATCACCCTGGACGGTGAGGCGACCGAGGAACAGGTCGCCGAGATCCGCAAGGCGGCCGACACGCTGCTGGCCAATCCGGTGATCGAGGACTACACCCTGCACGTGGAAGACGACGGCCAGTGAAGATCGGCGTCGTCACCTTCCCGGGCTCGCTGGACGATTTCGACGCCCGCCGGGCCGCCGCCGTCGCGGGCGCCGAGGTGGTCGCGCTGTGGCACGGTGACGCCGACCTGCACGGGGTCGACGCCGTCGTCCTGCCGGGCGGCTTCTCCTACGGCGACTACCTGCGGGCCGGCGCCATCTCCCGGTTCGCGCCGGTGATGGAGACGATCATCAAGAAGGCCGGCGAGGGGATGCCGGTGCTCGGCATCTGCAACGGCTTCCAGGTGCTCTGCGAGTCGCACCTGCTGCCCGGCGCGCTGATCAAGAACGACCGGCGCAAGTTCATCTGCCGGGATCAGCCGCTGCGGATCGAGAACAACCGCACCGCCTGGACCAGCGACTACGACGCCGACCACGAGATCACCATCGTGCTGAAGAACCAGGACGGTTCGTACGTCGCCGACGAGCCGACGCTGGACCGGCTCGAGGGTGAGGGCCTGGTCGTCGCCCGCTACCTGGGCGAGAACCCGAACGGTTCGTACCGCGACATCGCCGGGATCAGCAACGAGCGCGGCAACGTGGTCGGCCTGATGCCGCACCCGGAGCACTGCGTCGAGACCCTGACCGGCCCGAGCACTGACGGCCTCGGTTTCTTCACCTCGGTCTTGAAGGCCGTCGTCGCCTCCTGATGAACCACCGCTTACGTCCGAAGAACTGGCGACACGTCTCGCCGCTTCTTCGGACGCTAGCGCTGGTGGCGGCCGCTTTGCTCGCGGTCGCGGGATTCGTGGCCGGAACAGCTGGTACTGCGAACGCCCAGCCGCAAAGCCTGTACGCCAAGGTCGTGGTGATCGGTGTGCCCGGGCTGACGTGGTTCGACGTGAAGTCTTCACCTGAGTTGACCGCGTTGGTGGATCAGTCGCACGTCGGGTCGATCACCGTGAAGACGGCCGGGCCGCACACCTGCCCGGTCGACGGCTGGCTGACCATCAGCGCCGGCACTCGCGCCTGGGGAAGCGTCCCGGACCAGGCCTGCGGTGAGCTGCCGACTGTTGCCGACGGCAAAGTGCAGAACTGGCAGACGTACGTCGACCGTCAGGCCGAGCACCACACCGGCGCTCCGCTCGGCCGGCTGGCGGAGAGCCGCGAGCGCGTCTGCGGCTTCGGTCCCGGCGCTGCGATAGCCCTTGCCCACAGCAACGGCACGGTCGAGAACTGGACGGCCGATCTCGATCCTGCTCTACTGGCGAGCCCGGCCTGCGGCGACGCCATCATCGACGCCGGCGCCATGCCGCTCCGCGAAGGCCGGGATGAAGCCCGCAAGAAGGTCGCCGACCTGGTGGCCCAGGCTCGCGCGGCCGACGGCTGGGTCCTGCTCGTCGGCATCAGCCAGCTGACCGCCACCGCCCACCAGGAACCGCTGGTGGCGATGCAGCTCCCGCCGGACAACGGCCCGCGCTGGCTGACCAGCGACTCCACCCGCCGGCCCGGCCTGATCCAGCTCACCGATGTCACCGCAACGATCCTCCGAGGCGAGGCGAAGGAGCTGGATCCGGCCGGCCAGGAGCAACCCGGACCCCTCGACGGCAACGAGATCGGCTTCGGCGGCGACCGTCACACCGATGCTTCCGCAGTGATCGAGGACCGCCTCGACACGAACGAACGGTTCGAGCACCCGCGTCCGGTGCTGATCGCCGTCGTGGTGACCTTGGTGGTGGCGCAACTGGCCGCGCTCGGCTGGTTCCTGATCACCCGCAGCCGACGGGCCCGAAGTACGAGCGAATTCACCTTGCTCGCGGAGGGCGGCTTCTTCATCGCCGTTTTCCTGTCCACCGCGACCGTCTGGTGGCGCTGGCCGTCGCCCGGCCTTTCCCTGTACTTCGTCGTGCTCGCGATCAGCGCCGGGTTCGCGGCCGTGGCCAGGACCGTGCTGAAGCAATGGGCCGCGCTGGGCGTCCTGCTGGCGGCGTACCTGGTCCTGCTGGTCGATGGAGTGCTCGGGACGCCGCTGCAGTTCGGCAGCATGTTCGCCGACGGTCCCGTGATCGGTGGGCGCTTCTACGGCTTCGGGAACTCGACCTTCGCGACCCTCGCCGTCGCCGCACTCGTCACGGCCGGGTGGGTCGCTCAGAGATTGCTCGACCGAGGCCAGAGCCGGGTCAAGGCGGCCCTCGCAGTACTGGCGATCGGCGGCCTCGCGATCATCGTGGACGGCAAGCCCGGCTGGGGGACCGACTTCGGCGGCATCATCGCGCTGACGCCCGCAGTGTTGCTGATGGCCTGGCTGACCTGGCGCGGCAGCATCACCCTCAAAGCCCTGGTCGGAATCGGGATCGCAGGAGTGCTCGCTGTCTCGGCGGTCGCCTTCCTCGACTTCCTGCGGCCTGAGGACCAGCGCAGCCACTTCGGGACCTTCGTGGCCAGGCTGCTCGACGGTGACGTGAGCGACGTACTGATCCGGAAGCTGGAGATGGCCCTGGCCTTCTTCCACACGCCGGCCGGCTGGTTCATGCTCGCCGGGGTCGTCCTCGCGATGATCGCGACCGTCTGGCCCGACAAGGTCCCGTTCGAGAGCTACCGCCGCTTCTACGCCAGTCGGCCGATGATCCGCCCGACCCTGCTGGCCCTGTCGACCTGCGGTCTGGTCGGCATGCTGCTCAACGACGCCGGGGTCGCCCTGCCCGCAATCATGACCGGTTTCGCCCTGCCCTTGCTGGTGGCCCATCTACTGGCCGCTACCGTTTCACCCGAGTCCCACCTAGTTCAGGAGTCATCAAGTGTCGACCGACACCGTCAGTAACGCGACCAGTACGCCGGACGTGGAGCAGCCGTGGGCGGAGCTCGGGCTGAAGCAGGACGAGTACCAGCGGATCCGCGACATCCTGGACCGGCGGCCGACCAGCTGCGAGCTGGCGATGTACTCGGTGATGTGGAGCGAGCACTGCTCGTACAAGTCGTCCAAGGTGCACCTCAAGCGTTTCGGTGAGATCCCGCAGGAGACCCCGGCGGGCAAGATGCTCGCGGGCATCGGCGAGAACGCCGGCGTGATCGACATCGGCGAGGGCTACGCGGTCACCTTCAAGGTCGAGTCGCACAACCACCCGTCGTACGTCGAGCCGTACCAGGGCGCGGCGACCGGCGTCGGCGGTATCGTCCGCGACATCCTGGCGATGGGCGCGCGCCCGGTCGCGGTGATGGACCCGCTGCGCTTCGGCCCGCTGGACGCGCCGGACACCAAGCGCGTGCTGCCCGGCATCGTCGCCGGCGTCGGCGGCTACGGCAACAGCCTCGGCCTGCCGAACATCGGCGGCGAGGTCGTCTTCGACGCGACGTACCTGGGCAACCCGCTGGTCAACGCGCTCTGTGTCGGCGTCATGCGGCACGAGGACCTGCACCTGGCGAACGCGACCGGTATCGGCAACCAGATCATCCTGTACGGCGCCAAGACCGGCGGCGACGGCATCGGCGGCGTCTCCGTGCTGGCGTCCGAGACGTTCGCCGACGGCGGCCCGACCAAGCGCCCCGCGGTACAGGTCGGCGACCCGTTCATGGAGAAGCTGCTGATCGAGTGCACGCTCGAGCTGTTCGCCGCCCGGATCGTGGAGGGCATCCAGGACCTCGGTGGCGCAGGGCTGTCGTGTGCGACCTCCGAGCTGGCCAGCGCGGGCGACGGCGGCATGCACGTCTCGCTCGACAAGGTGCCGCTGCGCGACGCATCCCTTGCTCCAGAAGAGATTCTGATGAGCGAGTCGCAGGAACGGATGATGGCGGTCGTCACGCCGGAGAATGTCGAGCACTTCCTGAAAATCTGTGCGAAGTGGGACGTCCAGGCCGACGTGATCGGTGAGGTCACCGACACCGGCCTGCTGCAGATCGACTGGCACGGCGAGCGCGTCGTCGACGTACCGCCGCGGACCGTCGCGCACGACGGCCCGGTCTACGAGCGCCCGTACGCGCGGCCGGCCTGGCAGGACGAGCTGCAGGCCGACGGCGCCGAGAAGTTGCCGCGGGCAACCACTGGCGAGGAGCTGCGGGACACTCTGCTCAAGCTGATCGCCTCGCCGAACCTGTGCGACAAGTCCTGGGTCACCGACCAGTACGACCGGTACGTGCTCGGCAACTCGGTGCTCGCGCAGCCCGAGGACAGCGGGATGATCCGGGTCGACGAGACGAGCGGCCTCGGCGTCGCGGTCTCGACCGACTGCAACGGCCGCTTCGCCAAGCTCGACCCGTACACCGGCGCCAAGCTCGCGCTGGCCGAGTCGTACCGCAACGTCGCCACCACCGGCGCCCGGCCGGCCGCGGTCACCGACTGCCTGAACTTCGGTTCGCCGGAGGACCCGGGCGTGATGTGGCAGTTCACCGAGGCCATCCGCGGCCTGGTCGACGGCTGTATCGAGCTGGGCATCCCGGTCACCGGCGGCAACGTGTCCTTCTACAACCAGACCGGCGACACCCCGATCCTGCCGACGCCCGTGGTCGGCGTACTGGGTGTCATCGACGACGTGACGCGCCGGACTCCGATCGGTTTCACCGCCGAGATGGAGGGCCACCAGCTCTACCTGCTCGGTGAGACCGAGGAGGAGCTGTCGGGTTCGGAGTGGGCGCACGTCATCCACGGCCACCTCGGCGGACGCCCGCCGGCGGTCGACCTGGCCGCTGAGCAGCAGCTCGCGGACATCCTGATCAACGCGTCCCGCGACGGCCTGATCGACGCCGCCCACGACGTCAGCGACGGCGGCGTGGCGCAGGTCCTGGTCGAGTCCGCGCTCCGCGGTGGTACCGGAGCCCGCGTCTGGGCCCCTGACGGTCTGGACCCGTTCCTGTTCCTCTTCGCCGAGTCGTCCGGCCGCGCGGTCGTCGCCGTACCGCGGACCGAAGAGGTCCGCTTCACCGACATGTGCACCGCCCGCCGCTTCCCGCACACCAAGATCGGCGTCGTCACCGGCGAGTCCCTCGACGTCCAGGACCAGTTCGAGATCTCGTTGGCAGACCTCCGCGAGACCTGGACCGCGACACTGCCGGCCGCTCTTGGCTGAGGTGAGCCGCGACCTGGACTGGGACGGCGCGGTCAACGCGCGGGATCTCGGTGGGGCGGGTCTATCGGTCGGCGCGGCCTGATCTGCTGAGCGATACCGGGTGGCAGCAGTTGGCTGCGGCCGGGGTTGCCACCGTCATCGATCTGCGGAACGACTACGAGCGGCTCGAGGTACGGGTGATCGACGTCGTGCACCACCATCCCGTCGAGGACCAGCAGGACACCGAGTTCATGGCGGTGTGGGGCGGGCGGCTGAACAGCCCGGCGTACTACGGGGATGCGCTGCGCCGCTGGCCCGGGTTGATCACGTCGGTGTTCGCGCGGATCGCGGATGCCCCGCCAGGCGGCGTACTCGTGCACTGCAAGGCCGGCAAGGACCGTACCGGCATGATCATCGCGATGCTGCTGACTCTCGTCCGGACGCCGGTCGCGGACATCCTGGACGACTACGAGCTCGCCGTCCGGACGATGAACGCGTACTACGCGGAGCACCCGGGCGCCGCCTCGGGGGAAGTGGCGATGAGCGAGGACGCGCTCGAAGCCCACTGCGCCGACGCCTGCCTCGCGATGATCGCCTTCCTCGGCTCCACCGACATTCCCGGCTACCTGACCAACAGCGGCCTGACCTTCGACCAGCTTGACCGGCTACGGGAGCGCCTCGTCAGCCCTTGACCAGTTGAACGCGCCCGCTACAGATCTCCACCACCGAGTACTTCACTGCCTTGACTGTGATCGTGCTGCCCACGCTGACCGTGGCTTCGAATGCTTCGCCCGGGTTGCCGTCGAGGAGATACATCAGCGCGGTCGGCGGCGTCACGTCGAGGTGAGTCTCGTGGAGGACGGCCCGGCCGCCACCGGGCAGCGGCCCGGGCCCGGCGCTGATGATGTGGGTGCTGTCAGGGGTGTCCTTGCCGACGCACTGGGGGACGCTTTCCTTCGCCTTGTCATCGTCGTCGGAGCAGGCGGCGAGGGTGCCGACCAGCAAGCCGGCGGTGAGCAGGGCCGTCGCGGCTCTCACGCTTGCTCCTTCAGTTCGAGGTAGGGGCGGGGTCCGTCGGAGATGCTACTCACCAGCCAGCGTTTGCCGGCGATCTCGCACTCGTCTCCAGGCGCGAGTTCGAAGCCGGTGACCCATTGGCCCTCGCTGAACACGGACAAATGCGCCCGCTCGGGCCCGAAGTCGTCCAGGCCGACCAACAGCTCCCGGTCGCCGTCGGAGACCGGGTAGGGGACTCCTTGGCGGATCCGCCAGGTCTCCATCGTCACTTCCCCTCGATCTGCAGTGACTGCGCGTCGTCGAACATGTCTTCGAACTCCTCCTGGGTCACCGTGACCGTCGGTGAATTCGGGCCCCAGGGGTTGCCAAGCACGATCTTGCCGTCCTTGACCTCCTTGACGAAATACACGTGCCGGGTGACGTAGGCACTCTTCTGCGCCTCCGTCCAGTTGTCCGGTACGCCGTCCTTGTCGCTGTTCGACGCGACGATGATCGGGTGCCCTTTGTCGAAGGCGTCCTTCACATCGTCGTAGTCGGTGTCGATGCCCTCGGCATCCTTGCCGGTGACGTACGGCGGCGCCTTGTCCGTGTAGTCCCATTCCAGCGCGCCGTAGCTGCCCTGTTCCTTCTTGTCATAGCGCTTGTCGTCCGGGTGGTCGTCACCGGCGCCACCGGAGTCGTCCTCGTAGGCGATCGCGAACGCCTTCTCGTAGTACGCCGACCAGGTCGACCCGTCGCCGTGGGCTCCGACCGGGTTGCCCTGGTCGTCCAGCGGCAGCTCGCGGTTCATGGTCACCCAGCGCTGGTTGCCGTCGCCGTCCCAGACGCGGACCGAGATCGTCCCGTTCGGGTTTTCCTTGATGCCTGACCGGATGAAATCCGGATCGCGCTGGGCGGTCGCCGTCAGTGAAGCGATGTACCAGCAGTCGCCGAGCTGACCTTGGGAAACATCCTCGCCGAGCGGCTTGTCGGTGAACAGCGGGTCCGACGGCAGGCCGTAATGCATGCCGTTGGTGGTCTTGCCGGTCTGGGCGTTGAACTTGTCGAGGTAGACATCGGTCGACTCGAACCCGGGCTGCAGCCACGGGAAGGCCGTTTGCAACTTGCCCTGGTTGGGCGGGGCGGCCTTGGCCAGCAGGGTGCTGGCGAAGTCGACCCGTTCGCCTACCGGCAGGCCGTTGTCGCCGAAGAACGGGAAGCCGCCGCCCTTGGTGTTCTCCATCTGGCTCTTGAGCCCGGCCAGTTGCTCCGGCGGCGCAGCGTTGAGGAACATGTCCAGCTCCGCGCTGGTCAATCCCTTCAGCTGGCCGGCGACATCACGCAGATCGTCGCGGTTGCCGTTGATACCGGTGTCCTTGTTCTGCATCTCCTGCAGCGCCTTCAAGGCGTCGCTGACCTTCTTGGGGTCCGGCGGCGGCTCGTCGGAGAAAGCGAGCGACGGATCGACAGTGCCCTGGCACTTGTCCATCAACTCGGAGCACTTCTCCAGGTGGTTGGCGCGGCGCTCGATGCTGCCGGCCATGCTGTCCAGCGGACCGGCCAGGCTTCCCGGCGGTGCGAAGGTGATACCGAAGATCCCGCCGAGCTTGACCGCCGCGAGCCGGTCGCTCGTCGTCGCGGGTTTGCCGGCCAGCTGCAGCTCGGCGTCCTCGAGCACCTTCTTCACATCGCTATGCAGCCTCGTCGACGTGCCCGAGACCTTGCGCAGGTCCTTGGCGAGGGCGCGAACGCGGACCAGGTCGAAACCGACGTAGCTCATCGCGACCTCACTTCGGTGCCGCGGCAGCGGCGGTCTCGAGGCGCTCGGCTTCCTTCAGCCAGGCCTCGGCGCTGGCCTGCAGATCCGCGGCGAGCCCACGGACCGACTTCTGGTCGGCGAGCAGCTGACCGGTCGAGTCGGTGGCATACGGACCGTGCCAGACATCCTTGCCGGTCGCGGTCGTCACCGGCAGGTCGAGGTGGGTGCCGAGTGGCGAGATCAACGCCTTCGCCCGGCCCGCTGCCTCACGCAACGCAGTAGCTCGCTTCTTCATCGACTCCGGGCTTTCTGCACCAGGTTCGTCCGGTCGCACAGGCGGCTGCCCCTCTCACTCGCGTAGCACCATATCCGCCGGGGAGGCCGTTCGGCGCAGTCTTGGGTGACCAGTGGTCTGGCACACTCGGGAAGAGGGAGTGGGGTGTGCGGATGACCGATCGGTACAAGGGCCGGCCGAAGGCTGATCTGGCCGGCCTGGCGGGTTATGCGGCTGCAGCGGGCCAGGAGGCCCGGGCGGTTGCCGCGCGCCGCCGGATGATGCCGGTCCGGTTGACCGACGAGGAACGCCGGGTGGCCATCGACGAGCTCTGCGAGCAGTTCGCGATCGGGCGGCTCGACGAGCTGGAGTTGCATCGCCGGGTCGACCTCGTCAACGAAGCCGTCACGCACGGTCATCTTCAGGCTGCTTTCGAAGGGCTGCCGCAACCCGGGTTCTACGCACCGCCGCCGCGTCAGCCCGGACGCTGGCGCTGGGCCGCGTTCGCCGGTGCGGTCTGGCTGGCGCTGCCGTTCTTCCTGACCGGCCTGGTCTTCCTCGTCTTCGGCCGCGAGATCGCCGCCGCGATCTTCGCCCTGCCCGCCCTGGCCTGGGTCGCCGTGATGTGGCGCTGGGCCAAGGCTCCGATGCGCCGCTCCCACCGGAGCTGACTCCGGCGGGAGACGCCCGGCTACCAAGGACCCACCTCGTGAGCGCCTAGCCTGCGGGGTATGACCGTACTGCGTTCGATTGGATTGTTCGGGGTTGCGGCGGTGGCTGAGATCGGTGGGGCGTGGCTGGTCTGGCAGGGGGTTCGGGAGCATCGCGGGGTGCTCTGGGTGCTCGGCGGGGTTGTTGCCCTGGGCGCCTATGGGTTCGTCGCCACGCTCCAGCCGGACGGCAACTTCGGTCGCATCCTGGCGGCGTACGGCGGGGTGTTCGTGGCCGGGTCGCTCGCCTGGGGAGTGCTGTTCGACGGGTTCCGGCCGGATCGGTGGGACCTGGCCGGCGCGCTCGTCTGCCTTCTCGGCGTAGGGCTGATCATGTACGCGCCTCGCGGCTGAAATAGCCTGGCACCGTGGAGCCGCTGCAACGCCTCGCCGTCCCCGCGGACGCCCTTGCCATCGGGGAGCTGATGCGAGCCTCCGTGCTCAACCTCTTCCCGGCGTACTACGACGCGACCCAGGTCGCGAGCGCTGAGCTGCACATCGCCGGGCTGGACCTCGCCCTGATCGAGGACGGCACGTACTACGTGCACGAGGCCGACGGTGAGATCGTCGCCTGCGTCGACGCCGCGCGCGCCGCCGGGTTCACCCGGTTGGCGCTGATGTCCACCCTGCCCGGAGTACCGCTGTACAAGTCGTTCGGCTTCATCGAGGTCGAGCCCGCCGAGCTGACGATGCCCGACGGCGTCGTGCTGGCGGGGGTGGCGATGGAACGCGCAGTCGATCAGAACCGCCCAGTTGATCCGATCGGAGACGCACGATGACCGCAGGTACCACCGTCCAGGCCCCCGACGGCACCGAGGTCGTGCTCGGCGAGATCGGCACCGGAGTACTGCTGGAGAACTCCCGCGTCCGCGTCTGGGAGGTCTCCCTCGCACCCGGCGAGGCCCAGGGCTGGCACCTCCACCACAACCCGTACGTCGTCCTGTGCCTGGCGACCTCCCCGTGCCGGATGGACTGGCTGGACGGCAGCGCGGCCCGCGAGCTCAGCGAGACCATCGGTGGTTCGGTCTACCGCCCGGTCTCCCCGATCCACATGCTCACCAACGAGGGCGACTCGCCGTACCTGAACCGCCTGATCGAGCTCCTCGACCTGGGCGAGGAAGCCTCCGGCGAGCCGTACGCCCCCGGTGAGGGCGTCGGCCGCTTCTCCGAGCTCGGCGAGATCCCCGCCAAGGTGGTCGTCGACGACCACGACGTCCAGGTCCTCCACGTCACCCCCGAGGCGGGCGAGACCTACACCTGGAACACCGGCGCCCACCCGACGCTGATCGTCGACCTGGACCTGAACACCCCGGACATCACCTACCTCCAGCCCGGCGACGCCTACGCCCTACCACCGAAGCAGACCCGCACCAACGGCTTCAACGTCGTAGAGCTGCGCTACTACAGCTGAGGCGCCGCGTCAGGCCGTGAGGCCTGGCAGGCCACGGACCTCAGCGGCGCCTTTGAGCGCCAGCGCTTCGGTGGCGAGTGCTGCTGCGGCCGTGAGGTCGGTTCGCCGGAGGCGGGCCTTGATCGTCGGTACCTGTGGCCCGACTGCGCTCAGCTCGTGGACACCTAGTCCAGCCAGCAGCACCGCCGCGTCCGGGTCGCTCGCCAGATCACCGCAGACGGCCACCTCGACACCAGCAGGCACGCCGCGCACCACGCGATCGATCAGCTGCAACACCGCCGGATCCAGCCCGTCCGCAAGCCCGGCCACTGCGCTGTTACCGCGATCAGAGGCGGTCGTGTACTGCGTGAGGTCGTTCGTACCGATGCTGACGAAGTCCAGCCCATCAGCGAGCGTGGCGATCCGCAACGCGGCCGCAGGCACCTCGACCATGATGCCGACCTTCAGCCCCTCCGGTGGTCCGAGCGCATCGAGCTCCGCGCGGGCCCACGCGACCTCCTCGGCCGTCGTCACCATCGGGAACATCACCTGCACCGGCGTCTCGGCCGCCACCTGGCAGATGGCCTTCAACTGATCGCGCAGCAGCTCCGGCCGTCGCCGGAACACCCGGATCCCACGCTCGCCCAGGAACGGGTTCGCCTCGCGCTCCTGCGGCAGGAACGCGAGCGGCTTGTCACCACCGATGTCCCAGGTCCGGATCGTGATCGGCTTGCCACCGAACGCTGCCGCGATCGCGCGGAACGCCTCCACCTGCTCGTCGACGGTCGGCGCCACCCGCCGCTCACCGAACAGCACCTCGGTCCGTACCAGCCCCGACCCATCAGCGCCGCGCGCATCAACTGCATCCTGCACCGACCCGACGTTCGCGAGCACCGCGATCGTCCGGCCGTCCACAGTCACCGCCGGCAGCTCAGCCTCGACCAGCGCCGCTTCCCGCTCCGCCGCGCGCTCGCGCAACGCCGTACGGAAGCTCTCGCCACCGTCCGCGGGGTCCACCACGAACTCGTGCCGGCGGGCGTCGAAGGCAACGAGCGCACCCGCAGCCACCGAGACCTCGCCGATCCCAGTGATCACCGGGATGCCACGCGACCGCGCCACGATCACCCCGTGCCCGGTCGTCCCGGCCGCCCGCACGGCGACCCCGACGATCCGCTCGGCATCGACCCCGGCGGCAGTGGCCGCATCCAGCTCCCGTACTACGAGCAGCCCGCCTTCCGCCGGCTCCGTCTCACGCTGGCCGACCAGCGCGCGGAGTACCCGATCGCGAACGCTCCGGACGTCCTGGGCGCGCTCGCGCTGGTACGGATCGTCCAACCCTTCGAAGGTCGTGGCGAGCTCGTCCAGCGTCGACTTCCAAGCGCCCGGCGCGCCCTTGTTCTCGCCTTGAGAGATCGCCTGGAAGACCGAGTCGAGCACCACCGCATCGCCGAGCAGGGCCAGCTGAGCGTCGAAGATGGACGCCTCCGCGGCCCCGACCGTCTCGGCCGTCTTGTCCCGCAGCGCGGCCAGCTGGTCCTCGGCGGTCCACATCGCATCCTTCGCGCGCTGCCGCTCGGCGTCGACATCACCAGCCTGGTACCAGCTCAGGTCGACCTCTTGATCGGCCACGATCGCCGGTCCGACCGCGACATCCAGCCCCGACCCGCTCTTGCCGGCCGGCGCCGGACCCGCGGCGGCCGCCGGCGCCGGTACGTCGTCGAAGGCGCGATCAGCGAGCGCGCCAAGAGCCGCGACCGCTTCGTCTGCCTCGTAGCCGCTCGCGCTGATCCGCAGCCGATTCCCCTGCTGGGCGTTGAGCGTCGCCACCATGCTCAGGCTGCCCGCGTTGACCGGTCCCTTCCCGGTGGTCAGATTCGTCAACGTCACCTGGGCATGGAACCGCTGAACCAGCGCGACCACCTTCGCCGCCGGCCGGGCGTGCAGCCCATGCTCGTTGCTCACGACAACTTCGATGAAACTGTTGCCCTGCGCAACTTCCAGTGCGGGAGGCTCTTCGGCAACGGCGTCACCAAGATGGTCCTGCTTCCCGGCCAGCCCACGGGAAGCTTCGGTCAGTACTGCGTCCAGCGTCGCGCCGGTCGACGCGGTCACCACCGCTGCCACCAGCCCTTCGACCAAAGGCGCGCTGGACAACTTCACCCGCTCGGCGACCTCGGGATCCACGAACTCCAGCGCCAGCTCGGCACTCAGCACCGCACTGCCCAGATCCAGCAGAACCAGGACCCCATCGGGACTGTCGGCCACGCCGATCGCTTCGGCAACCGCCGCGGCATCCGTCCCGAAGGTGGTCTCATCCAGCCCCGCCGCCACCGCGATCACCGGCCGGTTGCCCTCAGCAACCATTTCGGACGCCAACCCGACAGCAGCCTCCGCCAACGCCCGGCTGTGCGAAACAACCACGATCCCGATCACCCGGCCACCTCATCGTGCGCGGTGGGCGACAGCGAAGCGATCGGCGTCATGCCAGCGTGCGCGCGGCCGATTCCAGCAGCAGCGTGGTGCTGGTGGCGCCCGGGTCCTGGTGGCCCTCGCTGCGCTCACCGAGGTAGCTCGCGCGGCCCTTGCGCGCGATCAACGGCGTCGTCGCGTCCCGCCCTTTCGCCGCTGCCTCGGCCGCTGCCGTGAGAGCGCCACCGAGATCGGACCCGCCCGCGACAGCATCGTCGTACGCGTCGAGCGCCGGCGCCCACGCGTCGTACATGGTCTTGTCGCCCAGCTCAGCCTTGCCGCGGGCAAGGATCCCGCCGACGCCCGCCTTCAATGCCTCGCCGACCGTCGCGGGCGTGATCTCCACCCCGGCCAACGCCGCGCCGAAGCGCAGGAAGAACGTCCCGTACAGCGGTCCGCTCGCGCCGCCGACCTTGCTGACCAGCGTCATCCCGGCCTTCTTCAGCAACTCGTCGACGGAGGAGAAACTGCTCTCGTCCAGAACGGCGACGACCGCCGCGAACCCGCGATCCATGTTGCTGCCGTGATCCGCGTCCCCGATCGCCGAGTCGAGCTCGGTCAGATACGCCGCGTTCTCATGGAACACCCCCGCGGCATCCCGCAGCCAGCTCGCGAAGTTGTCGACTCCCATGCTCACGAGCCCCAGCGTAGGCCGGGTGTGTTCACCGGGGCGTCCCAGAGACGTACCAGTTCGTCGTCCACTTTCAGTAGCGTGACCGAGCAGCCGGCCATCTCGAGCGAGGTGATGTAGTTGCCGACCAGCGAGCGCGCCACGGTGATGCCGGCGCGATCCAGGAGCTGCTGCACCTCGTTGTACATCAGGTACAGCTCGAGCAGCGGGGTCCCGCCCATACCGTTGACGAAGGCAATCACTGAATCGCCTTGCTGGTAGGGGAGGTCGCTGAGTACAGGGTCGACGAGCAGTGCGGCGATCTCCTTGGCCGATGCCAGTGGCAAACGTTTCCGGCCGGGCTCACCGTGGATGCCGACGCCGACCTCCATCTCGTTCTCGGCCAGGTCGAAGGTCGGCTTGCCCGCGGCCGGCACGGTGCAGGACGTGAGCGCCATCCCCATGCTGCGGCCGTTGTCGTTGACCCGCTTCGCCAGGTCGGCGACCTCCTGCAGCGGCCGGCCTTCCTCGGCCGCGGCGCCGACGATCTTCTCCAGCAGTACGGTGACGCCGACACCGCGGCGACCGGCGGTGTAGAGGCTGTCCTGGACCGCGACGTCGTCGTTGGTCACGACGGACAGCACTTCGGTACCAGCGTCGGCGGCGGCGAGCTCGGCCGCCATCTCGAAGTTCATCACGTCGCCGGTGTAGTTCTTCACGATGTGCAGCACGCCGGCGCCCGCGTCGACGGCCTTGGTCGCGGCCATCATCTGGTCCGGCACCGGCGAGGTGAAGACCTCACCCGCACACGCCGCGTCCAGCATCCCGAGCCCGACGAACCCGCCGTGCAGCGGCTCGTGCCCGGAGCCGCCACCGGAGATCAGCCCGACCTTCCCCGGCCGCGGCGCCTCCTTGCGGTAGACGATACGGTTCTCCAGATCCACCCGGAGGCGATCGGGGTGCGCTGCGGCCATTCCCTGCAGCGCTTCACTCACAACATCGGCAGGGTCGTTGATGAGCTTCTTCATGCCACCCATCTGAGCACACCCTGCCCGCTGGCGGCAGTCCCTCGGAGCTGCTTTGTCAGTCCTTCGGGCGGAGTAGCGGGCGGACTACCTCGCGGGCGTCGTGGATGCGCGACTTGATCGTGCCCAGCGGTGCGCCGACGACGGCGGCGATCTCCTCGTAGGAGAGCCCGTAGACGTCGCGCAGTACCAGCGGGGTCACCATCTGTGGCCGGTCGCGTTCCAGCGTCTCCAGGGCCTCCAGGAGGTCCAGGCGGGTGCCCGCGATCACGCTGGTGGTCCGTGGGTCCGGCCGGTCCATCTGGTCCGGGTTGTGCGCCGCTTGCGCGGTCCGCTTCAGCTTGCGGTACGTCGAGCGGGCCGAGTTCGCCGCGACCGAGTGCACCCAGGTCGAGAAGCTGCTCCGGCCGGAGTACGTGTGGATCTTGGTGGCGATGTTGAGGAGCGCTTCCTGGGCCGCGTCCTCGGCATCGGCGGAGTACGGCAGGACGCTGCGGCAGATCCGTAGTACGCGGGGGTGGACCAGCCTGAGCAGGTCGTCCATCGCGTTCTTGTCACCACCGACGGCTCGCTCGGCCAGGACGGCCAGGTCGTCGGTCGGACTGCTGCTTTCGCTCATCTGCGCCTTCGTTGTCATCGGTCCCCAGGGCGTAGGACTCCGCGTGCACCATAATGCCCTGTATGGGGGTCCCATCCAGACTAGGCCGGTACGTCGTGCGCCGTCGCCTGGGCTCAGGCGGTTTCGCCACGGTATGGCTCGCGCACGACGAGCAACTCGACGCCGAGGTGGCGGTCAAGGTGCTGGCCGACAACTGGGCGCATGACGACTCGGTCCGGCGCCGCTTCCTCGAGGAGGGGCGGTTCCTGCGCCGAGTCGAGTCCGAGCATGTCGTCCAGGTCCACGACGTGGGGGAGTTGGAGGACGGCAGACCGTTCCTGGTGCTCACCTACGCCGACCGCGGCACACTCGCGGACCGGCTGAAGAACGAGCCGCTGGCGCTGGAGCCGGCCATCGGGGTGATCGTCCAGGTCGGGCGTGGCCTCCAGGCACTGCACCGGCGCGGGCTGCTGCACCGCGACGTGAAGCCGGCCAACGTGCTCTTCCGCAGTACCGACGACGACGGCGAGCGAGCCGTGCTGTCCGATCTCGGTCTGGGCAAGTCGCTCGACGAGGTGTCGAGGATCACGATGCCCGGCGGGACTCCGTCGTACGTCGCCCCCGAGCAGGCAATGGGGGAGCGGCTCGACCAGCGCGCCGACCAGTACTCCCTGGGGGCAGTCGCCTACGCAGCGTTGACCGGCCGGTCCCCGCATCAGGTGGACGGCCTGGGCGCCGCCGGGCGGGTCAAGGCGGCGCCGCCACCCAGTTCGCTGGGCTTCGACGTCCCCGAGCGGGTCGACGCGGCGATCGTCCGTGCGCTCGACCCGGACCGCGAGAAGCGCTGGCCGGATATCGAGTCCTTCACCCGCGAGCTGGTCGGCGGCCTCGACGAGACGACCCAGAGCTTCATCGCCGGAACCGGTACTCCGGTCCTGGCGGCGCTGCTGGCCACCACCCCGGCCGCCAAGGTGGTGACCAGCCGGACCAGTCCGACCCATCCGACCGACGAGACGGAGGTCGGCGAGAAGACCGCGCTGAGCGAGTCCAACGCCCCGACCATCGTCAAGACCGGCGTCAAGACCGGTGCCACGACTGTCGCCGCCGACGCAGTCGGCACCCCGATCGCTGAGGCCGCAACGACCGCAGCTGCCGAGCCGATGCCGGCTCTGGCTGATCCCACCTCGTCGACGCCGGCGGGTAAGCCCGCTCGACGCCGGGGACGCTGGATATTGGCCGCGGTGCTCGCGCTGATTCTGGGCGCCGGTGCCGGGTTCGGCGTCCAGCGGTACCTCGACACGACCAGCGGGCTCAGGAAGGTCACCAAGGGCAATTTCTCGGTCGAACTGCCGCGCGACTGGGCGCACAGAATCTCCACCTCGAACTGGAGCCCGCCGGGGGCCCAGGGGGAGCGCCCGGCCCTGCGGGTCAGCCAGGACAACACCTGGGACACTCCGGGTAACAACACCCCGGGCGTTTTCGTCGGACTGATGAGCCATAGTGCGGCGCCGACGAGTGTCGTGCCCGACCCGAAGAGCTACGGCTGCACGGTCGTCAACATCCAGCCGGAGAATCCGGGTGATCAAACCGTGCTGGACCAGATTTCGGAGAATTGCGGAAACGGCACTACGCTACTCCAGCGAGTAGTCGATACGGGGAATGACAACTCGCTGCTGATCCAGGTGCAGGTGCCTGGATCCGAGCGTGCAAAGGCCATCGAGGTGGCCGACTCAGTCACCTTTTCCAGCTGAAGGATCCCCGTGAGAGATGTCGCCGAGCGGCTCCGCCCGTCCCCTGCCTTGGTCCAGTCGAGCCGCCGCCGCTTCTACCGCCTACGCTCGGCCATCTTCCGCACCATCTGGCCCAAATGAGCTAGTCGGTGCGAGTGGCCGACTCGGAGGCATGGTCGAGGATGTCGGCCAGGGCCGCCTTGTCCTGTGGTAGGCCGGTGACGGCGATCTCGAGGATGCACAGGCCTTTCGCTCCTGCCACCCAGCGGATCATGCCGTACTTGAGGGTGTTGCTCTCGATGTCGGCATAGTTGTAGATCAGCGTCGCGTCCTTCGTCACCGGGTTGACGGTGTGGGACTTGACCGAGACCATGCCGTCCGCCGGCAGCGCCTTGAACTGCTTGATCCGGGCCTCCAGGGACACGGCCGGCGCCCGGGCGATGGTGAAGCCGCCCTGCACCCGGACCGCGCGCCGGCGTTCGGGCTCGTTGAACTTCATGTCCTTCGGTGGGTCCAGCAGGATCATTTCCCAGTTGCCGGGAACCCGCACGCTGACCCGCGAGGCGACGACGCTGGTCACGGTGAACACCCGCGTCCGGTAGCGGATCTCGTCCGCCCGCAATGGTTCGCTGTCGTCCGGCACGAGCTTCCGCGGCGGCGGCGTCGTCGATGGGACCCCGCCGGGGGAGACGGTAACGGCCAGCGGCGCGGCCGGCGTACCGGCCGACGCCTGCTGGTCCGTCGTCACCAACCCGAGCGCATAGCCCCCTGCTCCCCCGAGCAGGGTCACTGCGAGCAGGCCAGAACCGAGCAGCGCGCGCCCAAGTCCCCGTCCAGCCACGACTACCCCTCCTCCCGGTCCGCCCCCGATACGTCTAAGACACCGT
This sequence comes from Streptomyces sp. SID13031, assembly GCF_010548305.1. Taxonomy (GTDB): domain Bacteria; phylum Actinomycetota; class Actinomycetes; order Propionibacteriales; family Kribbellaceae; genus Kribbella. The sequence continues at coordinate 6,925 of NZ_JAAGLV010000018.1, read as the reverse complement.
AGACCGCCAAAAGGTTGCCGCCGATTTCGCTGTGCCCGATCGGCTGCCCTCGTGCGGTCCGAGTTCAGTCGCGGATCCGGACCGAGGCGGTGGCCTCGGCGAGGATCTTCTCGAGCACGCTCTTCTCCTTCGGCAGGCCGGTGACGCTCATCGAGACCGTGGTCACGGTGCCGTCGCCGGTCGCGACGAAGCGGACGATCACGTACCGCGTCGTCGCGCCGGGGATGTAGGTGTAGACCAGCGTCGCCACCGGCCGCAGATTGCCGTCGTCGTCCTTGACCTGGCCCTCGGCCTGGTACAGGGTCTGCAGGTTGTTCTGGTACGGCTGGCTGGACTGAAGATTCGTCACCAGGCCCTGGAGCGAGTCCTTCACCGACGTGTCGGGCGCCAGCGCCGACTGGACCCGGATGGCGCGTTCCCCCGACTCGTCGACGAACCTGACCTCGGACGGCTTGTCCTTGGTGGGCGTGAGCTGCCAGCCGGCCGGCACCTTGATCGACAGCTTGACCTGACCGACCACGTCTCCGGTGACGGTGAAGTTGCGGTTCTTGAAGTCCAGGTCGGCGAGCTCCAGCGCCGGGAGCGGGTTCGGCTGCGGCGTCTTGCGGATCAACGGGATCGACGGCGTCGGCTTCGGCGTGGTGGTCGGAGTGCCGGGCGAGCCCGTCGGCAGCGGCGCGGCCGACCCGCCCGAGGTCCGCTGGTCCAGCACCTGTCCGCCCACGTACCCGCCGCCGCCCCCGACGAGTGCGAGCATGACGATGCCACTCACCAGGATGGGCTTCTTCACGCGTTCACCAGGTCCCAGAAGGCGAGCTCGAAGCGCAGTACGCGGTCGAAGGCCAGCGTCATCGCCGGCGTCAGCGACTCGCGGTCGACCAGCTCGGCCAACTGTTCGACGTACGCCGCGAACTCCGGCGACGACCAGTTCGCGATGAAGCCCGCGTACTGCGTGTCCGCGCCGGTCGTGTCGCGCACGGACGCCCAGGCGTCGTAGTACGCCTTCTCGACGGCGTAGAGCACGGTGATGCCGACCGGCCAGCCCTCGCCGACCGAGGTGAACAGGTATGACGAGTAGCCCAGGTTGAGCAGCGACGGCTCGCCGGCGAGGTCGATACCACGCACGGCGGCTGCCTGCTCAAACAGCGCCAGCTCTGGTACGAGCGCGGCCAGACCACCCGCCAGCACCTTCCTGGCCTCGTCGTCGGGTGCCGCCGCGGACAGCTCTTCGAGATACCGGTGGAACGACTGGACGAAGAAGTAGTCCTCGGCGATCCATCGGTCGAAGGTGGCCTTGGGCAACGAACCGGCGGAGGTCCGGGAGACGAACGGGTGGTCCAGGATCCGCCGCCAGGTGGCTGCCTGCGCGGTCAGCAGGGCACGGGTGGTCTCGGGCACGCCGCTATCTTGTCAGGCAACCCCCATGGCGGCCCTACTGAAACCTTTCAAGAGTAGATCTCGATCCGGTCGAGGCTGATCACGGTGTTGCTGGATGGCAGGTTCTGCGTGGCGCCAGCGGCCAGTGGGCTGCCGAGGTTCGGCGTACCGTCCGCGTTCCAGCTGATCTTCTGGACCCGTGCGGTCCTGAAGGCATACGTGTAGGTGCTGGTGTTCTTGCCGTGATACGCGATCCAGTCCTCGGTGCCGTCCGGGGACTGGAAGAAGGAGTGGTGCCCCGGTCCCCAGACCCTTCCCGTACTTCGCTGCAGCCACCGTCGGCCGGGATCGCGACGCGAGCGCCGGTCGCCGTCCAGGGGTCGCTCATCCGGACGATGTAGAGCTGTGCCGGTCCACCCTGGCCACGGCCGGGGCCGGTCCAGACGAAGTACTGCTGGCCGTTGTGCGTGATCGGTTCGCCGTCGATCGCGTCCACTCCGTCGGAGGCCGTGTAGTAGATGTACCAACGGCTGCCGACGTGCCGGAACGCCGGCGCCCACATCTGGGTGTTGCGGCTGACGAACAGCGGGGCGGGTGATCCTCATGGAACCATTTACAACGATGGAACCCGATTCGTAAACCGTTCGCACCGGTGTCGAATAGTGGGCCGGCGGCTATCCCGCCTGCTCGAGTGGCGGTGCGTCGCCCGCCCGAAGTCTGTTGCTTAAGGCAACTAGCATCTCGGTCAGCGAGGCGACCCGGGGGCCGACCAGGTCGTGCTCGAGCAGCAAGGTGTCGCCGCTCAGCTCGTACTCGCGGGCGCTGTCGGCGACCAGGTTGAGCAGTTCGGTGTTACTGCGCAGGGTCAGTCGCTGCAAGGCGATCCGGTACGCCGCGATGCCGTTCAGGCTCAGCCGCCGTCGCTCGGCGATGACGATCTCGGACCATGCCTCAGTGAGCTGGATGGCTGGCCCGGTCAGCCACGGCTGCACGGCGGCGCCGACCCGTTCCCGGTAGGCGTCGAGCCACGGCGAGCACTCTCCGGAGCCAGGGCTGATGGTGAAGGTCGCCGGCGTCGTACCGTCGGCCACGATCGCCCGCACCAGTGCCACGTTCTCCCGGACGGTGGCGAACCGCGGCGATCCGCCGAAAAGATCCAGCTCGTACTCGACCAGGATGCCGATCCGCCGCAGTGTCTGTACTGCGACGAGTAGCTCGCGCAGGCGGGCCGGATCGCCGGCGATGCCGGTCAGGTCCAGCTGGGCGCGGTAGAGCCCGAGCGCACTCAGCCCCTCGAAGTCCTGCGCCGCGACCTCCTGCGGCGTGCAGGACCTGCTCCACAGATCAGGATCCATGGTCCCCCCATGATGCCGATCGATTCTGTTCACGGTCTGTCAGCAGACCTCCGATGTCAAGGGCGGTGGCCGGTGGCAACTGTTGCCCCGGTGACGGATCGTGCCGCTTGGTGACGGAACGCTTACTACCCGCATCGCTAGCCAGAGTGGGGGAGGAGGCCATAATCTTTACCAAGATTTAGGCGTGACGTTCGATCCCAGTGGTCGTTGATCAGTCAGACAAGTTGTTGATCAACATCGGATCTCCTGGGGATCGTCATCCGATCGACTGGGGAAAGGCCACCCGTGCATCGATTCAACCCACCGCCCAGCTGGCCCGAGCCGCCGACCGTCGGCTGGCGGCCGCCGCTCGGCTGGGAGCCCGACCCGGAGTGGCCGGACGCGCCCGCGGGCTGGGGCTTCTGGACCAATCGGCACGGCCGTAAGACCAGTGGCCCGATCGGTGCGTACGGCGCTGTCGATGCCGGCCGCCTCGAGCTCGCCACGGCGGACCGCGCCCTCCTTTTGATGCACGGCTGACCCGCGATCGGCGCCTCGCCGTCGTACCGGTGACTGCTCACTGCGCCCGTCTGGGCCGGGCCGTCCGCAGCTGAGTTCCGCCTCGGCGTCTTGATGTGCGGAATTGTTCTTACGTGATCGGAGTATGTGTGATTGCCTGGGTTCATGAGCATCAGCATCGGTGTCGTCGGAGCCGGCCAGTTCGCCCCTTCCTTCCTGCGGCTGTGGTCCGCGCATCCCGACGTCGTTGACGTCCGGCTGACCGACGTATTGCCCGATCGGCTGGCCGAGGTCGCCGAGAAACAGGGCGTCTCGATCACCTACCAGTCCTTCGAGGAGATGCTCGCCTCGGACGTCGACGCGGTGGCGATCTTCACCCAGCGCTGGCTGCACGGCGAGATGGCGATCCAGGCGCTCGAGGCCGGCAAGCACGTCTACTCGACGGTCCCGATGGCGATCGAGGCCGACCAGATCGCGCGCATCATCGAGCTGGTCAAGGAGACCGGCCTGACCTACATGATGGGCGAGACGAGCTTCTACTACCCATCCTCCGTCTACTGCCGTCAGCGCCTGGCCGCCGGTGACTTCGGCCGCGTCTTCTACACCGAGGGCGACTACGTCCACGACATGGATCTCGGGTTCTACGCGGCGTACCAGTACAGCGGCGGCGAGGACTGGAAGAAGACCGCCTCCTTCCCGCCCATGCTCTACCCGACCCACGCGGTCGGCAATGTGCTGTCGGTGACCGGCCAGCACGCCACCCACGTCTCCTGTATCGGTGTGAAGGACGACCGCGGCGACGGTGTCTTCGACCGGGAGATCAGCCAGTTCGGCAACGACTTCAGCAACGCGACCGCGCTGTTCAAGCTGGCCGACGGCGGCATCATGCGCACCAACGAGATGCGCCGCGTCGGCTACCCGTCGCACCTGCGTGAGTCGCGACTGCGCGTGTTCGGCACCGAGGGCAGCTTCGAGCAGCTGGCCACGACCACGCTCTGGCAGACCAAGGACGGCGTGGAGGACATCAGCAACCTGATGGAGACCGAGCCGAGCGGTTCGCTGGACGACGCGGACCTGGCGAACGTCGACCCGGCCCTGCGCGACGCGTTCCGGTCCGGGCTGTCACCGGTCCACGACCGCAGCCGGCTGCCTTCCGAGTTCGACGGGCTGCACAACGGCCACGAGGGTTCGCACCACTTCCTCGCCGACGACTTCGTCCGCGCCGTCGCCGACAAGACCCTCCCGCCGGTCAACGCCTGGGTCGCCGCCCGCTTCACGCTCCCCGGCATCTACGCCCACCAGTCGGCCCTTCAGGGCGGAGTACAGGTGGAGATCCCCGACCACGGCGACGCCCCCGCCTGAGTTCGTAGCTAGTTCACCCTCGGGTCATTGCGGGTGGTAGGGGAGTGACATAGGAATGAACTATGACCTTCCGCCCAGCATTGTCTTCGCGTACTGCGGTCCTGGCGGCCGCGGCCTCCCTCGCGGCCGCGACCGCTTTGGCCGGTACTGCGGCAGCCCAGCCGTCGCATGACCCTTCATCGGTGGCCGCCGCCTCGCATGCTGGTGCCGCGAGCGTCTTGCCGCTGGGCCCGGCGAACCTCCCCGAGACTCGTGAGAGCCGCACCCTCCAACCCGGCGTCACGCTGACGACGATCGTCCGCGGCCAGGCCGGCCCGCAATCGTTCTGGACAGTCGAGGTGGCGATTCCCTCCAGCTCACCCGACCCCGACGCGCCCGCCACCGCACTCTCGGATCGCCCCACCGCCGATGCCGCCGCCGCCAAGCTCCGCGCCGTCGGCCTCGACCCCCGCGTGGAGGACGTCCCGACGCCGAAGCTCGCCGACGCAGGTGGCAACTCGCTCGGCTACCGCGTCCGCCTCGGCTCGTTCCCGGCCAAGGCCGACGCCGACGCACTCCGCGCCAAGGTCATCGCGACCGGCCTGGGCGGCTCCAGCATCTACACCGGCTGGGACGGCGAGCCCGACGACGTCAGCGGCTCAACGGGTCCTTGGCACGTCCAGGTACTGACCATCGACCCGAAGAAGTTCCGCGGCGGCCTCGATGCTTCCTATGGCCTCGATCTGGAAGCCCGCGAAACCACCACCACCCTGGCTGCCCTCACCGGTGCGACAGGCGCGATCAACGCCGGCTTCTTCGTCCTCGATCCGAAGGCGGGCGCACCCGGCGACCCAGCCGGCGTCGCCGTGTACGACGGCCACCTGGTCAGCGAACCGACCGACGGCCGACCCGCCCTGGTCATCTCGGACAACGCCCGCGGTACTGCGGTCGAACGCTTCGGCTGGCACGGCGAGGTAAGGGCCGCCGGTCACCCGCTCCCGCTGGACGGCCTGAATCGCGTCCCCGGCCTGATCCGCAACTGTGGCGGCACCGCCGACGACCTGCCGACCTCCGCGCCACTGCACGACGTGACCTGTGCCGACCCGGACGAACTGATCGCCTTCGACTCGACCTACGCCGCCCTCACCCCCAGCGGCCTCGGCGCCGAGGTCATCCTCGACCGTCGTGGCACCGTCACCGCGATCCGCCCGACCACCCGAGGCGGCGCAATCCCCGAAGGGGGCCGCACTATCCAGGCAACCGGCGCCCAGGTGGCCCCACTCCTGGCAGCTGCAAAGCCAGGCAAGCACGTGGACATCCGTGCGTCCCTCACCGATACCCGTGGCCGCGACATCCGCCTGTCCCGCAGTACGACGATCGTGAACGGCGGCCCCGAGCTCATCCACGACGGCCGCGTCGGAGCAACCCCAAAGGCCGACGGCATGGCCCCCGCCGGCAACCCGAGCTTCTACTACGGGTGGGTCCACAAGCGAAACCCCCGCACGATCGCCGGCGTCGACGTCCAGGGCCGCACCGTCCTGATCACCGCCGACGGCCGCAACGTCGACAGCCTCGGCCTCGGCATCGGTGAAGCCGCAGCAGTAGCCAAGTCCTTCGGCCTCCGCAATGCCATCAACCTGGATGGCGGCGGCTCGACCACAATGGTTGCCAATGGCAAGGTCTTGAACACCCCCTCCGACGCCACCGGCGAACGCCCCGTCGGAGACGCTCTGGTGATCACCCCCACCAGATAAGCCATCGCCGCTCCTCGCTCTGGCTGGCTTGTAATCGCCTTGTGCGTAAGGAGATTCGAGCCCGGAAGCGATTTGGTAGCGACCGCCTGCTTAGCATAGTATCGAACACACATGTTCGCATCTGATCTCGCCGATTACACGGCCCGGGAGACGCTCTCCTCGGTCGGTGAGCTGCACGTCCAGCGCAACTGGATCGATGTCGAGATCCTGCGCCACGGCCTGCACTTCGCCGATCTCCATCCCGGCACAGCGACCGTCTCTGACCACGAGTTGGTTCCCGGCGGCGAGCAGAGCAGGGTCTACGGCGGGTCCGGGTGCCCGAGTGTTGAGGAGTTCGCGGTGGCCGAGTTCGGGGTGATGATCGGCCGTAGTACCACCTCGGCGGCCAAGTACATGGGTCAGGCCCTGGCGTTGCGTCATCGCCTGCCCAGGATCTGGGCTCAGGTCTTGTCGGGGCACGCCACCGCGTGGAAGGCCTGCAACATCGCGACGGCCTGCAGGGAACTGTCCGAAGAAGCCGCCGGCATCGTCGACCGCCGCGTCGCAGACATCGTCGACACGCTGAGCCCGCTGCGCCTGCACAACATCGTCAAGGCCGCC
>NZ_JAAGLV010000017.1 GCF_010548305.1 Streptomyces sp. SID13031 | reverse complement strand
GGCGGCCTTGACGATGTTGTGCAGGCGCAGCGGGCTCAGCGTGTCGACGATGTCTGCGACGCGGCGGTCGACGATGCCGGCGGCTTCTTCGGACAGTTCCCTGCAGGCCGTCGCGATGTTGCAGGCCCTCCACGCGGTGGCGTGCCCCGACAAGACCTGAGCCCAGATCCTGGGGAGGCGGTGGCGCAGGGCGAGGGCCTGGCCCATGTATTTGGCGGCCGAGGTGGTACTACGGCCGATCATCACCCCGAACTCGGCCACCGCGAACTCGGCAACACTCGGGCACCCGGACCCGCCGTAGACCCTGCTCTGCTCACCGCCGGGAACCAACTCGTGGTCAGAGACAGTGGCTGTGCCGGGATGGAGATCGGCGAAGTGCAGGCCGTGGCGCAGTATCTCGACATCGATCCAGTTGCGCTGGACGTGCAGCTCACCGACCGAGGAGAGCGTCTCCCGGGCCGTGTACTCGCTGACATCAAGCGACTCGAACATGCATTCGATATTACGCTGAGTAGACCTGAGTTGCCAAATCGCGATCGCCGCATATCGCGTTGCATGCAAGCCGGTTCCACCGAGGCAAGATCCGGAGGATGGCGCTCACAGCGTGCCCCGATCACGCTCTGCGATCATCTGGCCCGCGCCGGTCTACCCGGACCCGATTCGGGCGACCGTCCACCTCACACGCCGATGAAACGCGGCTCTGCCGGCGAGCCCTGACGGAGCAGTTCGTCCAGTAGGTAGGCGAGATCGCGGGGCGACAGGAAGGCCGGGCCTTGGTGCGCCCGAAGCTCGGCAAGGGTCCACCACCGATGCCCGTGCACGCTCTCGGCCTGCAGTTCGGCGTCGGACAACGAGCCGGCCGGGGTGAACGAGTCGACCCGGATCAGGAAGTAGTCGTTGATGACTCCGTCATAGCCCCCGGCGTAGGCGTGGCCAACGGCTTCTTGGTGCCAGATACGGGGTGCGTCAGCGGGCACTTCGAGGCCGATCTCCTCGTCGAGTTCGCGAGCCAGCCCTTCCCGCAACGACTCCCCCGCCTCGACGCCACCACCCGGCGCAGCCCAGACGACCTTGCCCCCGTCGAACTCGAAACGCATCAGCAGGATCCGGTCCTGGGCGTCCAGCACGACGCCGCGTGCGGCAGGCCGTAGGTTCGGCGCCGGGAGCTCCAGCTCGTACTCCACGTTCTTCTCGCGTGCGACGAAACCGAAGCGGGCGTTGACCTTCTGCATCGCGGTGTTCGTCTCGGCCGTCCAGGTGTGCAGCCATTTCTGGGCCGTCCGGTGCTCGGCCAGTTGTTCGAGATTGGCCACCTTCAGCTGGGCGCCGAGGTTGTGGCCGCGGTGGTCGCGCAGTACCAGGGTGTCCAGTTGCTGCGCGTTGTCCGGGTCGGTCAGCGGCAGGTACATCACCGTGTAGCCGGCCGGGCGGCCGTCAGGCGTGCGCGCCACCACCATCAGCGAGAGGTAGCTCTTGGCGGCTCGCTCTTCGGTCTCGCGAAGCTCGTCGACGGTCCAGACCTTCGGCTCCCTCGTCATTCCGCCGGTCGGGACGTCGCGCTCCATCGCGGTCCGCAGCTCGGCGTACACCGGCAGGTACTCCTCCGGGCACGGCCCCGCCCAGGAGATCAGCTCGTAGCCCTCCAGCGGCTCCAGCTCCACCCCGTGCTGATACGGCAGCGGTACGACGAGGTGGTCCTCGACGTGCTCGATCGCGAACCCGAGCTTCGTCGCGAACAGAGAGCCTGGCCAGGTCTCGGTGGTGAAACCGTCCGGGATAGCGAGCTCCGCCTGGTAGATCGTCCGGCCGAGCGAGGCGGCCCGGGATCTCGCCCAGCCCCACAGCTCCGTACCGATCCCCCGCCGGCGCTCGGCGGGCAGTACGTCGATCTCCACCGCCACCGCGTCGAAGTCGGTCGTCAGGTTGTACTCGAAGAGCAGCGCGCCGACGACCCGCTCCCCCTCGTACGCCGATACGGCCAGCCGGGTCTTGAGCGGGTTCGGGGTGCGGAGCGAGTTCGCCATCGCGTCGTGGCTGAAGACGATCGGCACCTCACGATCGGCGATCGCGCCGGCCCGCAGTACGTCGTACCAGGCGTCGAAGCCGGTCTTGTCGTGTGGGTCGATCTCGCGCACGGTGATCACGCCCAGAGCCAATCAGCTCTGGGCGTGTCACACCACTGGATTAGCGGGTAGCGCGGTTGATCGCCGAGACGACCGCCTTCAACGAGGCGGTCAGGATGTTGGCGTCGCGGCCGACACCCCAGTAGACCTCGTCGCCGACCTCGCACTCGACGTACGCCGCGGCCATGGCGTCACCACCGGCCGAGAGCGCGTGCTCGTGGTAGTCCAGCACCCGTACGTCGTACTTCAGCGGCTTGATCGCGTCGACGAAGGCCGACACCGGGCCGTTGCCCTCGCCAACCAACTCGTGCGGGACGCCGCCGGAGTACACTTGGACGCGGAGGGCGTCGTTCTGGCCCTCGCCCGAGGTCGAGTTCACCGTCAGCAGCGACAGCTTGCCCGGCGCCAGGTACTCCGCCTCGAAGATGTCCCACATCTGCTGCGGGCCGACCTCGCCACCCTCGGCGTCGGTGTGCTGCTGGATCACCCGGCTGAACTCGATCTGCAGCCGGCGCGGCAGGTCGAGGCGGTGCTCCGACTTCATGATGTACGCGACGCCGCCCTTGCCGGACTGCGAGTTGACCCGGATGACCGCCTCGTACGACCGGCCGACGTCCTTCGGGTCGATCGGCAGGTACGGCGCCTCCCAGTGGATCCGGCCGACCGGGATGCCCTCGGCCGCGGCCTGCTTGTCGAGCGCCTCCAGGCCCTTCTTGATCGCGTCCTGATGCGAACCCGAGAAGGCGGTGTAGACCAGGTCACCGGCGTAAGGCTGCCGCTCGGGGACGCGCATCTGGGTGCAGTACTCGACGGTGCGGCGGATCTCGTCGATATCGGAGAAGTCGATCTGCGGGTCGATGCCCTGGCTGAACAGGTTCATCCCCAGCGTGACCAGGTCGACGTTCCCGGTCCGTTCGCCGTGGCCGAACAGGCAGCCCTCGACCCGGTCGCCGCCGGCCATCAACGCCAGCTCGGTCGCGGCCACCGCAGTACCGCGGTCATTGTGCGGGTGCAGGCTGATCGTGCTGTGCTCACGCCGGGTCAGGTTGCGGCCGAACCACTCGATCTGGTCGGCGTACACGTTCGGGGTCGACATCTCGACGGTGGCCGGCAGGTTGAGGATGATCTCGCGACCCTCGGCGGGCTGCCAGACGTCGCTGACCGCCTCGCACACGTCCAGCGAGAACTCCAGCTCGGTACTGGTGAAGATCTCCGGGCTGTACTGGTACCCGAACTCGCAGTCGCCCAGCATCTCGTCGGCGTACTTCATCACGGTCTCGGTGCCCCGTACTGCGATGTTGCGGCACTCGGCCTTGTCCACGTTGAACACGACCCGGCGAAACAGCGGCGCGGTCGCGTTGTACAGGTGGATGGTGGCCTTCGGGGAACCCTGCAGCGACTGTACGGTCCGCTCGATCAGCTCCTCGCGCGCCTGCGTCAGCACCGAGATGGTGACGTCCTCGGGGATCGCGTCGCCCTCGATCAGGCTGCGGACGAAGTCGAAGTCGTACTGGCTGGCGCTGGGGAAACCGACCTCGATCTCCTTGTAGCCCATCCGCACCAGCAGGTCGAACATCCGCCGCTTGCGGGCCGGCGACATCGGCTCGACCAGTGCCTGGTTGCCGTCGCGCAGGTCGGTGGACAGCCAGCGCGGCGTCGCGTCGACCGACTTGGCCGGCCACGTGCGGTCAGGCAGCTGGATCGGCGGGAACGCGCTGTAGCGCCCGATCGGCATACCAGAGGTCTGCTGGACGGGCTTGGGCTGATTCTTCGGTGCCATGAGTGCGGGTTCTCCTCGCGGGATTTACAGCAGGGTCAGATTCGACCGGCGAGGCGCCAAAGAGGATGGCGAAACTCCGCGGCGAGGAAACCGGCCTACGTCAGGCCTCGCCGCGGCAGCGAAGGAGAAGAAGCTGGTGCCGCATGATGCCTGCGAGTCTATGCACAACCCCATCCGCAGGTCGAACCAGGGGTCTCGCACACCGAGACGGAGAGTCACCGGGAGTGACACCCGATCAGCGCCGGATCACGCCTCCTCGAGCTCGGACTCCTGCCACTTGCGTTCGATCAGGCGCAGCAGTGCCGGGTAGACGAAGAGGTACCGGAAGGGTTTGATCGCAGCCATATAGGCGGCTCCGCGGCGGCCGTTGGGTTTCACCAGGACGGCCATCTGACCGCGGTAACCGCCAGTGCCGTCGGGGACCCAGCTGAGGTGCAGGACTCCGTGCACTGTCCGGTTCGCCATCTCGGCGGCCCACTCGTCGTCGAGCTGGTAGAGCGGATCGAAGGGCAGCTCGCCGAGGTCCGGGCCGGTCGGCGCCGTGCGCAGATCGTCCGGGAAGCGATCGCGCAGCGTCGGCACCCTCGCACCGAGACCGCCGTCCTCGTCATCCCAGCCGAAGACCCGGCCAAGCTTCCAACGGGCCTCCCACAGCACGCGGACGATTCCCGGCGCACCCGCTGGGAAGCCGCTGCCGCTGAACTGGGCGAGGAGGCGCGGAAACTCGCCTGGACCACCCGGCGTCGGCAGTGCCCAGACGTCTTCGACGGTGAAATCCGGTGTCAGCTCGTGGATCCGCCAGGGCTTCGCAGTGTGGGCGGTGAGCGGGAGTCTCATCTCTGCCTCCAGGATCTATACGCTTCCGTATAGATCGAAGCTAGCAAGATCTGTACGGTTGCGTACAGACCTGACCCCGGTGATCGGAGACACATTCGTGGCCATCGCTCGCACCCCTCGCTCGCAGTGGATCGACGAGGGACTGCGCACCCTCGCCGCCGGCGGTCCGGAGGCCGTCCGGGTGGAGGCGCTGGCGCAGGCGCTCGGCGTCACCAAGGGCGGCTTCTACGGGTACTTCGCGAACCGTGGCGCGCTGCTCGACGAGATGCTCGACAGCTGGGAGCTGGGCACCACCGAAGAGCTGATCGACCAGGTCGAGAGCGACGGCGGCGACGCGGTGGCCAGAATCCGCCGGCTGATCGCGATCGTCGCCTCTGCCGACCGGATCACCACCACTGTGACCATCGACCTGGCCATCCGCGACTGGGCGCGGCGCGACCCGGCGGTCGCTGATCGCCTCCGCCGCGTCGACAACCGCCGGATGGCCTACCTGCGCGAACTGTTCGCCGCGTTCTGCCCCGACCCCGCAGACGTCGAGACCCGCTGCCTGCTCGTCTACTCGCTCTACATCGGCAACCATTTCATCGCCGCCGACCACGGCTCGCAGACCCGCGCCGAGGTCCTCGAGCACACTCGTAACTGGTTGCTTGCCCGAAATAACTAGGCTTCAGGTATGACCTCAGAGCTTCTCGGCAAGACCGGCCTTGGTGTGCTCGTCACGATCAAGCGGGACGGCCGTCCTCAGCTGTCCAACATCACCTACTTGTACGACGGCGAGCGAATCCGCATCTCGCTCACCGATGGCCGGGCCAAGACCAAGAACCTGCGTCGCGATCCCCGCGCGAGCCTGTATGTCAACGGGCCGAACGGCCGGTCGTACCTGGTGGTGGAGGGCAAGGCCGAGCTCACCGCAGTGGCAGCTGACGAGCACGACGACACCGTCGAGCAACTGGTCACCTACTACCGCGAGGCCTCTGGTGAGCACCCCGACTGGGACGACTATCGCCGCGCCATGGTCGCCGACCAGCGGCTGCTCTTCACGATGACCGTCGAGCATGCTTACGGCATGCCTGCTCCCACCCTCGCGTAGTCGCGATAGCGCCGCGGAGCCATTCCATTGACTCGCTTGAAGGCGTTGCTGAAGGCGCTGTCGGAGGTGTAGCCGAGCGAGCGGGCGAGGGGTGGACATCGGGGTGTCCTCCTCCTCACGCAGCACTCGCTCGGCCAGCCTCATCCGCCAGTTGGTCAGGTACGTCAGCGGCGGTACACCGGCCACCGACCGGAACCGCCGTGGATAAATGACTCGCGGTGACCGCCCTCCACCCCGCACTCTGGACTCGTGGACATCACCAGACTTGAACCCGACGACGCCGCCGGTTGCGCGGCCGCCGTGGAGTTGCTGATCGCGACGCACGCCGTCGACTGCCCGGCCGCCCTGCTGTCGACCCCGGCCGGTTTCGCGGCGAGCCTCCGCTACGGCTGGGACGGCGACCCGGGCCGCACCTACCTGGCCCGGGACGAGAGCGGGGCCCTGGTGGGCCTGCTCCAGTTCTTCGCGCCGACCTATGACAACACCAACGTGGTGTGGATCGAGGTCGAGGTGCATCCTGACCATCGGAGCCGTGGCATCGGCAGCGAGCTGGTCCGGTACGCCGAGCAGGTGGCCGGTGAGCTCGGCCGGACGTCGTTCGGCCTCGCGGGCTGGGACCTGCCGAAGGCGGTCGCGTTCGCGAAGCGGCACGGCTTCGAGCAGAAGGCGGTCGAGGTGAACCGCCGCCAGGACATCGCCAACCTGGACTGGACGACCGTGCAGAAGCTGTACGACGAGGCCGTGCTCGCGTCGGCGGACTACGAACTGGTCCGGATCACCGACGTGCTGCCCGAGGAGATGCTCGACGACATGGTCGCGATCACCGCCTCGATCAACGACGCGCCGAAGGACGACCTCGACATCGAGGACGACGTCTTCACGCCCCAGCGGCTGCGTGGCTACGAGGAGTCCCGGCGAGGGCACAACCAGAATCTCTACCGGGTGATCGCCCGCCATCGGACGACCGGCGAGCTGGCCGGCCACTCGGTGGTCACGGTGGAGCGCGAGCGTCCGCAGATCGCGGAGCAGGCCGACACCGCGGTCTCCCGCGACCATCGCGGGCACCGCCTGGGAGCCCTGGTGAAGACCGCCATGCTGCTGTGGCTCCGCGAGGCCGAGCCGGCGGTGACCCAGCTCGACACCTGGAACGCCGAGTCCAACGACCACATGATCGCGATCAACGAGCAGCTCAACTACTTCATCATCGCGCGGACGCTCGACTACCAGAAGACGCTCTGAACGCCTTCCGGCAGTAGCCGAGGAACGCCTCACCCCGCCGGGTGAGGCGTCCTCCGCCCGCCCACCCCAGTACGACCGGAGTGGTCGGTACTACGTCCACGAGCGCCCGGGTGACCACCGGCAACCCCTCGTAGCTCAGCTCGACGGCCGGCGTCTGCACGGCGAGCGAATATCCGATGCCCCGGGCAACCAATGCCCGGGCCAGCTCGAAACCCCCGGCCCGGTGCGCCGGCGCCATCTCCACCCCGGCCGCATCGAAGACCGCCTGGAAGTAGCGTTCGCTCGGCGGCACATCCAGCAGCACGAACGGCTCTCCGGCAAGCTCGGCCAGCCGGATCGTCCGCCGCCGGGCCAGCCGATGACCGCCGGGCAGCAGCACCGACGGCGCGCGATCATGCAGTACCACGGTGTCGATGCCGGGCAGCAACTCCTGCTGGTAAAGGAAAGCGAGCTCGCACCGGCCGTCGAGCAACGCGGCCTGCAGATCCGGCAGCGCGCCTTCCACGAAGTCGATCTCCACCCCGGGCTGCACCTCGCGGAACCCGGCGATCGCCAAGGGCAGGTGGAAGGGAGCGATCGGCGCATAGCACCCGATCGTGAGCCGCCCTTCGATCTCCTGACCGAGGCTGCGCGCTCCGGCCCCCAGCTCCGACAACGCGGCCAGCACCTTGCGCCCGTCCGCCACCACCTGCCGCCCGGCCGGGGTCAACCGGGTACCGCGCCGTGCGCCGCGCAGTACGAGGGTGACGTCGAGCGCGCGCTCCAACTCCCCGACCGCGAGCGACACCGCGGACTGCGAGACGTGGCACCGCGCGGCGGCGGCCGTGATCCCGCCGGTCTCGGCGATGGCCACGAGGTACTCGAGCTGACGTGGGGAGACGTTCGGCAGACTCATGAGTTCACTATATGGATGAGCACAGTTTTCCAAGCTGGACTCATGGTTCCCCTCGTGCCACCGTCAAAGGATGGACACCACGACCCGCACCCACACGCACCCGTTCGTGCCGCATCTCCCGCCGCGGGTGCCGACGGAGGACGGACTACGCCGCGGCGAGGAGTTCTACCGCGACCTGGAAGAGCGCCGATCGGTGCGCTGGTTCTCCCCCGACCCGGTCCCGGTCGAGGCGATCGAACTCGCGGTCAGCGCGGCCAACACGGCGCCGAGTGGCGCGCACCATCAGCCGTGGACCTTCGTGGCGACCGACGACCCTGACATCAAGCACCGCGTCCGGCTCGCCGCCGAAGAGGAGGAAAGGCGGTTCTACCGGGACCGGGATGTGCCCCAGTGGCACTCCGCGCTCGCCCGGCTGGAGACCGACGAGCACAAGGAGTTCCTCGACGTCGCCCCCTGGCTGGTGGTGGCGTTCGCGCAGAAGCACACCCCACAGCCCGACGGGAGTCTGCGAAAGAACTACTACGTGTCGGAGAGCGTCGGGATCGCCTGCGGATTCTTCATCGCCGCCCTGCACCGGATGGGTCTCGCGACCCTGACCCACACCCCGAACCCGATGGCCTTCCTCAACCAGGTCCTGGCCCGGCCGAGCACCGAGCGGCCGTACATCCTCTTCCCGGTCGGCTACCCCGCCGACGACTGCGAAGTACCGGCTCTCGACCGGAAACCACTGGCGGAAGCGCTGGTGGTTCTGCGGGACTGAGCCCCCACGGGTTACAGTCACCAAGTGACTAAAGGACGCCCCGCAGTATCCGTGCCGCGCGACGGCGCCGTCAGCCGGAGCCACTCCGCCGCGCAGATCATCGAGGTACTGCGCGACCAGATCGCCCGTGGCGAGCTGCCGCGTGGCTCACGGCTGCCGAGCGAGAAGATGCTCGGCGAGCACTTCATGGTCAGCGCGCCGACGGTCCGGGAGGCGATCCGCGCCCTCGCCGCGCTGGGTCTGGTGGAGTCCCGCCACGGCAGCGGCACCTACGTGACCGCCTACCCGGCGGAGATCGCGCTGTCCTCCCTGGCGACGGCCGCCCAGCTGGAAGGCGCGACCGCCTCCGACATCATCCAGCTGCTGGAGACCCTCAACGTCGGCTCGGTCGACTACGTGATCGAGAACGCCACCGCGGACGACATCGTCCAGCTGGCCAACGCGCGGGACGCCATCGTCGCCGGCCAGACCCGGGAGGAGATCCTGTTCGGGGTCGAGTCCTTCCTGCGAGCCCTTGCGCACGCCGCCCACCGGCCGCTGATGGGGATGTTCGCCGACTTCCTGGTGCGCACCCTGGTGGTACTCGAGATCGAGGTGTTCCCCGAGTCCGAGACCTTCTGGCGGGACTGGACGAACGCCCTCGCGGGACTCCGCGCCGAGATCGTCGAGGCAGTGGCGGCCCGGGACGCGGACCGGCTGCGCCGGGCGGTCAGCGAGTACCACAGCAACGCGACTGGGAAGTTGTCCGGCACCAAGATCGACCGGCAGATGAAGCTGTCCGATCCACGGTTCGCTACCGCGGTGGCCGAGCTGATCATGCGGCGCTGACCACCGCCGCGAAAACTCTCAGGAAATCTCCAGCAGCCAAAGTCACCAAGAGACCTTGACACTTGGTGGCTAGCGGCGCAGGGTGGTGAGCCATCGGAAACCTGGAGGAAACATGAGGCGATGGCCGGCCACCGGCGTACTGCTCGTCGCAGCCGCACTGACATGCGCGGGCTGCAGCTCCACAGGATCGGCCCAGACCGGAGCGGCCCCAGCCGCGGACGGACTCACCCACCTCAAGGTCGGCGTCAGCCCGACGACGGTGTCGGTCGCGGTCTACCTCGCCAAGGACAAGTACTTCGCCGAGCAGGGCCTGGCCGTCGATCTCTCGGTCATCCAGTCCGGCGCGGAGGCAATCCCGCGGCTGCTCAACGGCTCTCTCGACATCGCCCTGGGCGACGCGGTCGGCGCGCTCCAGTCGGCCGGCAACAAGGTGCCGCTGCGGGTGGTCGGGGTGGCGAGCGTTTCGCCCAGCGATCCCGCTCTGGACTACTCGGGGATCGTGACCGGTGACGCCGGTATCACCGACGTCGCGGGGCTCAGCAACCGGACCTTCGCGGTGAACCAGCTCAACGGTGGCGCCCAGCTCACCGCCCTCGCGGCGATCGACGCGAAGGGCGGGGACTCGACGAAGGTGAAGTTCGTCGAACTGCCGTTCCCCCAGATGACCGCCGCGCTGCAGGCCAAGCGGGTCGACGCCGCCTTGATCGTCGAGCCTTTCCTGTCCGCCGGGACCAAGGCCGGTCTGAAGACCGTCCTCGCCCCGCAGGCCTACTCGGTGCCCGGACTGCCTTCGACCCTCTTCGTCTCGTCCGGCAAGTACGCCGACGCCAACGCCGCGGCGATCAGCAAGTTCATGACTGCTGTTTCGGCAGCCGGTAAGGACGCGAACGCCGACTCCGCCAAGGCGCGCGCGGTCGCCGGTACCTTCACCAACCTGCCGGCCGCCACCCTCCAGACGATCAAGATGCCGGTCTTCGCAGAGCAGGCCGCCGACACGTCCGGGATGACGAAGATGCTTGACCTGGCCAACAAGTACCACCTGCTCGCGAAGCAGCCGGACATGGCCGCTGTCCTCGGCAGCGGCAAGTGACCACGGCAGCACTGAGCCCCGCGCTCAGGCGCCCGATGGCCGTGAACAGCGCAGCCCGGCGGCTGGTGGCACTGGCCGTCGCGCTGGGGATCTGGCAGCTCGCGAGCATCTGGCTCGGAGCGGCGACGCTGCCGGGAGTCGGGCCCTGCCTGGCTGCACTCGGCAGGGCAGGCGCAACCGCCGAGCTGTGGCGCGCTGTCTGGGACACGATGTCGGCGACGCTGCTCGGGTTGGCGATCGCGGTGATCGTCGCGGTGCCGCTCGGTGCGGTGCTCGGCTCGGTCCGGTTCGCCGGTCGAAGCTCGCAGGTCGTGGTCGATGTCCTGCGCACCATCCCGCCGGTGACCCTGTTACCGCTGGCTCTGCTGCTGTACGGCCCGACGCTGCAGATGGCGCTGACCCTGGTGATCTACGGAGCGTTCTGGCCGTTGCTCATCCACGGTATTTACGCCGTCCGCGAGGTCGACCCGGTGCAGCGCGATGTGGCGATCAGTTTCCGGTTGCCTGCACTGTTGCGCTGGCGGAAGTTGTTGCTGCCCAGCATCCTGCCGATGACGATCGTCGGCATCAGGATCTCCGCCACGATCGCGTTGCTGCTGGCGCTCACCTCGGAACTGATCGGCGGCGCCCCGGGAATCGGTGAGCGGATCACCGCGGCCCAGCTCACCAACCGGGTCGACGACGCCTACGCGTACATCATCTGCGCCGCGCTGCTCGGCGTCGCGACCAACGCGGCGATGCGGCTGATCGAGCGGCGAGTCATCTCCTGGCACCCGTCCGTCCGACAGGTTGGAGCTGCCCGATGAAACGACGGCTCACAGCCCTCCTGGTCGCCTCGTGGCTTCCGGTGCTGCTGCTGGTGGTCTGGTGGACGGCGAGCGCGAACAGTACGTCGCTGTTCTTCCCGCCGCTGCGGGACATCCTGACCGAGACCCGGCGCCTGTGGCTGTTCGACCACTTCCGCAGCGACCTGCTGCCGAGCCTGGCCACGCTGGCCATGGGGTACACCGTCGCGGTGGTCGGCGGCGTGCTGATCGCCTTGCTGCTGGGCTTCCTTCCGAAGGTGCTCGACGCGATCAGTCCGGAGCTGGAGTTCGTCCGGTCGATGCCGGCCGTCGCGGTACTGCCGGTGGCGGTCATCATGCTCGGGCTCGGCGATCTGATGCGGGTCAGCGTGATCGCGTTCGGCGCGATCTGGCCGGTTCTGCTCAACACACTCGCTGCGGTGTCCGGGACCGACCCGGTACAACGCGACACCGAACGCGCCTTCGGACTCGGCGTGCTGGTGCGGCTGCGGATCCGGCTCGGCGGCGCGGTACCGCAGATCCTCGCGGGCGCCCGGACGAGTCTGGCGATCGCGGTGGTGCTGATCGTGGTGAGCGAGATGCAGGGCTCCGACCGCGGTATCGGCAACTTCGTGCTCGCGGCCCAGCGGTCCTTCGCGATCACCGAGATGTGGACCGGAATGGTCGTTCTCGGCGCCCTCGGCTACCTGCTCAACGTCGCCTTCCGCGCGGTCGAGCAACTGCTGCTGCGCCACCACCCACCCGCCCGCGGCGGACGAGCAGCCCTGGAGGCCCGATGACCAGCCCGGTGGTCGATATCGACAGCGTGGGGCATGACTACGCCACCCGGCAGGGTGTCCAGCAGGTACTTCGGTCGGTGAGCATCCGGGCCTACCCGGGCGAGATGGTCTGCGTGGTCGGTCCGTCCGGCATCGGCAAGACCACCTTGCTGCGGATCATCGCCGGCCTGCAGCGCCCGACGTACGGCACGGTGAGTGTGGCTGGGAAGGTGCTCAACGGCCCGAGTGACTCTGTCGGCCTGGTGTTCCAGGACTACAGCCGGTCGCTCTATCCGTGGCTGTCGGTGCTGGACAACGTCGGCCTCCCACTTCGCGCGGGACTGTCCCGGGTGGAGCGACTCGAGCGCAGCCGGGCCGCGATCCACGAGGTCGGGCTCGATGCCGCCGAAGCAAAGCGCCCGTGGGAGCTGTCCGGCGGCATGCAGCAACGCGTCGCCATCGCGCGAGCGGTGGCCTACCGTCCCGCAGTACTGCTGATGGACGAGCCGTTCGCCTCGGTCGACGCGCAGACCCGGAGCGACCTGGAGGACCTCACCCTGCGGGTCCGGGACGACTTCGGGCAGACCGTCGTCCTGATCACCCACGACGTCGACGAAGCCGTCTACCTGGCCGACCGGATCGTCGTGCTGCACGGCTCCCCGGCCCGGGTCATCGCCGAGATCCCGGTGCCGTTCGGTCCACGGGACCAACTGGAGACGCGGGGCGGGGCCGAGTTCGCCCGGATCCGGTCCCAGGTCCACCGCCTGATCCGGTTCGGCGCATCCGAAGTACTGACCAGCGAGGAGATCCCATGCGTTTCGTGACGTACTGCGGCAACGGCCGCCCCGCCCTCGGCGTACAGACACCGGACGGTGTCGTCCCGACCGGCCACACCGATCTTCGGGAGTACCTCGAAGCCGGGCCGGCCGCCGCCGATCAGCTCGAGGCACTGCTCGCCTCGGACCCCGCGACCGTGACGCCGGATCGCCTGCTGAGTCCGCTGGCCGATCGGGCCCAGCTGATCTTTGTCGGCGGCAACTACCAGGAACACATCGACGAGGTCGGCCTGACCCGGCTGAAGGAGCCCGTCTACTTCCCGAAACTCTGGTCGTCCGTGCTCGCTCCCGGGGAACCCCTCCGGCCCCCGACAGACGACACCCTGCTCGACTACGAGGTCGAGCTCGCGGTCGTCATCGGCCGGACGGCCCACCGGATCAGCGCCGCGGACGCGCTCGGCCACGTCTTCGGCTACACCGTGGTCAACGACATCTCGGCCCGGGACGTGATGAAACGCGAGCCGATGCAGATCATGCTGAGCAAGAGCGCCGACACCTTCCTGCCGGTCGCGCCGGAGATCGTCACGGCCGACGAGGTCGAGCTGGGCGGCCAGGCGATCACCTGCACGGTCAACGGCGAGTACCGGCAGAAGTCCACCCTGGACAACATGGTCTATTCGATTCCGTACCTGCTGGAGTTCCTGACCCGATCGGTCACGCTGTATCCAGGTGACCTGATCACGACCGGAACACCGGGCGGCGTCGCGATGGGCCGTCCCCAGCTGGACTACCTGCAGGCCGGCGACGTGGTGACCGCCTCGGTCGACGGTGTCGGCCAGGTGACCACGACCGTGGCGGCAGCCCTATGAAAACCGTGGACAAGCCTTCGGAGGTCGAGATGACCAGGCCATACCTCACCGGGATCCATCATCTGAAGGTCCCCGTCACCGACCTGAAAGCCAGTCTGACCTGGTGGGAGCTGGCCTTCGGAGCGGAGCGTCTGCCGAAGCTGGACCACACGGCGCCGGACGACAAGGTCTTCGGCTACATCCTGCGCGTCCCGGGAATCGAGGAGCCGATCGAGCTCCGGCTCGACCCGGAGGCGGCGAAGGCGATGACCCGTCTGGACCCGATCACCTTCACCGCGGACACGCTGGCCGACCTGGGCGAGTTCGAGTCGCTCTGCGAACAGGCCGGCATCAGGCACTCGCCGGTACTGCGGGGCCTGATCGGCTGGCTGCTCGTGCTGGCCACCCCCGACGACCTGTACCTGCGGATCCACACCCGCGAGACGCACGAATGGGACCTCGCGAACGCGGACCTGCACTCCCCCTGGATATCCCCTCCCCGCTGACCGATCCCACCACCTGATCAGGAGATGCTGTGTTCCGTTTCAGAAAATCCGCGGTAGTCGCAGTAGCAGCCTTGTCCGCGACGGCAGTCTGGGTGCCACCGGCGTCCGCTGCGACGGCAGAGCAGACGGCCATCACCGGCCAGACGTTCTGGCGAGGCGACCAGACTGCCGCGAACAAAGCCCTGGTGACGTACTTCTACGAGCAGTTGTTCAACCAGGGCAACCTCTCGGTGATCGACGCCTATGTCGCCCCGACCTACATCCAGCACAATCCCTTCGCCCCGGACGGTCCGGAGGCGCTGCGAGCGTTGATCACCCGCCAGAAGCAGAACAATCCGCAGCAGCACAACACGGTCAGCCAGGTCATCGCCGACGGCGACCTCGTGCTGGTGCACAGCACCTCGAGGCCCACACCGGATGCCCTCGGCACCGATGTCGTCGACGTGTTCCGCGTCAGCAAGGGCAAGCTCGTCGAGCACTGGGACACCTTCCAGCCTGTGTCGGCCACCCCCACGAAGCCGTTCCACAAGGATCCGCACGCGATCGTGTCGAAGCCGATGGTGGTCGCCCAGGGCGAATTGGTTGCCGTTCGCTACCACTACCAGAAGAACAGGGCCGATCTCGGCCAGGCCGTCGTCGAGATCTACCGGGTCCGGCACGGCCGGATCGTCCAGCGCTGGACCGTGGTGCAGAACGTGCCGCCCACCTCGGCCAACAGCAACACGATGTTCTGACCGGCTGGGCCTAGCGACACACCACTAGGCGGCGACGGGCTCGATGATGCTGACCGCCATCCGGTTGCTGACGCTCCAGCCCAGTCGCTCGTACAGCCGGATCGCGCTCGTGTTGGTCGCGCCGGTGTGCAGGAACGGGCGACCGCCGTCGGCCTCGATGCCGGCGGCGACGGCCCGGATCAGCCGGCTGGCCAGCCCCTGACCCCGGTACGCCGGGTTGGTGCAGACCGCGCTGATCTCGACGTACCCGGGCAGGCGATAGCGCTCACCGGCCATCGCGATCAACTCGCCGTCACGGCGCAGGCCCAGGTAGCGCCCGCACTCGATGGTCCGCGCGCGGAACGGGCCCGGCTCGGTCAGAGCGGTCAGAGCGATCATCTCCGGGACGTCATCGAGCCCGAGGACGACCGTCTCCGGGTCCTCGATGCCGAACGCGTCCGGCGCCACGAACTGGACCAGGCCGAATTGCCGGCCGAGCTTGAAGTTCTCGGGAAGCGTGAACTCCGGACGCTTCACAGCGGCGCTGTTGCCGACCCCGAGCAGCTCGGCGGCATCCGCCCAGTCCTGCTCGGTCAGGTCGTCCGGCAGGCCGAGGAACGGCGCCACCTCGACCTGGAAGCGCCGGACCCGGCCCCGGGCGTCAGCCAGGTGCGCCTGCGGACCCGTCAGGGCGTAGTACGCCGGATTGGTCAGTACGTCGACAGCCCGACCCACGTCAGAACCCGAGTTTGCGCAGGTGCTTGGCGTCGGTCTGCCAGTTCTTCGCGATCTTGACGTGCAGATCGAGGTAGACCGGCGTGCCGAGCAGGGCCTCGATCTGGCGGCGGGCGTTGGCGCCGACATCGCGCAGCCGGGCGCCCTTGTGCCCGATGATGATGCCCTTCTGGCTGTCCCGCTCGAGGTAGAGGTTCGCGTAGATGTCGAGCAGCGGCTTGTCGTCCGGCCGGCCCTCGCGCAGCCCCATCTCGTCGATGGTGACGGCGATCGAGTGCGGCAGCTCGTCCCGGACGCCTTCGAGCGCGGCCTCGCGGATCAGCTCGCCGACCAGGATCTCCTCCGGCTCGTCCGTCACGTCGCCGTCCGGATAGAGCGGATGGCCGACCGGCAGGAACTTCACCAGCTCGTCCGCGACGACGTCGATCTGGTACCCCGAGGTGGCCGACACCGGTACGACCGACGCCCACTCGATCCCGACGGACTCCCCCAGCGTCTGGATCTCGGACAGGTGCTCGATCATCCGCTCGGGCGAGACCAGGTCGGCCTTGGTCGCCAGCGCGACCTTCGGCGTCTTGGCCACCTTGGCGGCCTCGGTGACCAGGAACCGGTCGCCAGGGCCGATCTTGTCACTGGCCGGCAGGCAGATGCCGATCACGTCGACCTCGGCCCAGGTGGTCTTGACGATGTCGTTGAGCCGCTCGCCGAGCAGCGTCCGCGGCTTGTGCAGCCCGGGGGTGTCGACCAGGATCAGCTGCGCGTCCGCGCGGTGCACGATGCCCCGGACGGCGTGCCGGGTGGTCTGCGGCTTCGACGAGGTGATCACGATCTTCTGCCCGACCAGGGCGTTCGTGAGCGTCGACTTGCCCGCGTTCGGCCGGCCGACGAAACAGGCGAAACCGGACTTGAACTCCGCGACCACGTTCTCGGTCGAGTTCTCAGGTGTGGACGACATCACGAACCTCTCCGTTGCCATCAGCAACGACTACCGGAAGAGCGGCACCGCCGAAATAGCGGACCACCTCGACATCGAGCTGGGCGGCCTCGTGGTCGGTGACCACGGCCGCAGCCTCGATGCCTTTGACACCTGACGATACGGCCATCGCCACCGCGAGCTGCAATGCGCTCAGCAGCACGGTGTCCAGCTGGACCGTGCAGGCGGCGTACGTGCGGCCGTCGGTGTCCCGCACTGCGGCGCCTTCGGCGGCACGAGTACGGGCCCGGGCAGCACGCGCGAGGGTGACCAGTTTGGCGTCCTCGGCCGTGAGATCGGCAGGCAAAGCTTGCTCCAGGTGGTTGAAGGGGCGGTCAGGCGGTCTGGTGACTGCTGTCCTGCGGCTGGTCGGCGGGCAGACCGCGCCGGACCAGCACAGTACCGACCTGGTTGCGCCGGCCGGACGGCCGCTCCGCGGTGAGGGACAGACCGAGCCCCTCGATCTCGACCTGGGCGCCGGGAATCGGCACCTTGCCGAGCAGTTTGGCCATCAGGCCACCGACGGTGTCCACGTCGTCGTCGTCCAGCGGTACGCCGAACAGGTCGCCGAGCTCGTCGATCGGGTACCGGCTGGAGACCCGGTAGGCGCCGTCGGACAGGGCCTGCACCGCCTCGGGCGCCTCGTCGTACTCGTCGGTGATCTCGCCGACGATCTCCTCGAGGATGTCCTCGATGGTGACGAGTCCCGCGGTACCGCCGTACTCGTCGACGACGATCGCGACGTGCATCCGGGCCGCCTGCATCTCGCGCAGCAGTTGGTCGACCGGCTTGGAGTCCGGGATGTACATGCACGGCCGCATCACCGACTCGACCCGCTCGGTCGATTCGGCCGAGGCGTTGTCGTAGACGCGGCGCATCACGTCCTTGAGGTAGACGACGCCGAGGATGTCGTCCAGCGACTCACCGATCACCGGGATCCGGGAGTAGCCGCTGCGCAGCGCGAGCGAGGTGAGCTGGCGCAGCTTCTTGTGCCGCTCGATGTAGACCATGTCGGTCCGCGGCACCATCACCTCGCGGACGATGGTGTCGCCGAGCTCGAAGACGGAGTGGATCATCTGCCGCTCGCCGGACTCGATCACCGACGACTTCTCGGCCAGGTCGACCAGCGCGCGCAGCTCGGCCTCGGTCGCGAACGGGCCCTCGGCGAACCCCTTGCCGGGGGTGAGCGCGTTGCCGACCAGGATCAGCAGCTTCGGCAGCGGCCCGAGCACCTTGGTCAGCGCCATCATCGGGCCGGCCGAGACGATCGCGAACCGGTCCGAGTGCTGCCGGCCCAGCGTGCGGGGCGCGACCCCGATCACCACGTAGGAGATCAGCACCATCAGCACGGCGGTGATCAGGACGTGCGTCCAGGTCACCGTGAAGACGTTCGACAGGGCCTGGGTGACCAGGACGATCGCGGTGATCTCGCAGATCAGCCGGATCAGCAGCAGGGAGTTGAGGTAGCGGGGCGCGTCGGACAGCAGGTCGCGCAACTTCAGCGCGCGCAGGTTGCCCTGCTCGACCTGCTCGTTGGCCCGGACCTTGGAGTACGACGAGAAGGCTGCCTCGGCGCCGGCGAACAACCCGGCGAGCAGCACCAGCACCGCAGCCACAACCAGCAGAACGCCGTCGTGGGAACTCACGGGAACTTCACTCCTGTCCTAGGCGGGGAACCGTCAGGCATCGCCTAGCCTGTTTCCGGGTGCCCGCCATGCTTCCAGCAACCGGCCCTGGACGTCCCACATCTCCGCTTTCTCGGCGGGTTCGGCGTGGTCGTAGCCGAGCAGGTGCAGGATGCCGTGCACGGTCAGCAGCTCCAGCTCGGCCCAGGTGCCGTGGCCCGCCTTCGCACCCTGCGCGGCCGCGACCGTCGGGCACAGCGCGATATCGCCGAGGTGCCCGAGCGGCAGGTCGGCGTCGTCGCTGCTGTCACCGCCCGGGCGCAGCTCGTCCATCGGCCACGACATCACGTCGGTCGGGCCCGGCAGGTCCAGGAACTCGACGTGGTACCGGGCCATCGTGTCCTCGTCGACCAGTTTGATCGACAATTCGCATTCCGGGTGCAGCCGCAGCGACGACATCACGAACCGGCCCAGCCGCATCAGTCCGTGGGCGTCGATCTCGACGCCGGACTCGTTGTTGACCTCTACGTTCATCGGTGGTTGTCAGCGCTGCCTTCGTAGTTCTCGTAGGCCGACACGATCCTGCCGACCAGTTTGTGCCGGACGACGTCATGCGCCGTCAGCCGGCAGAACGCCAGCTCCCGGACGCCCTCCAGGATGTCCTGGACGACGCGCAGACCCGAGTTCATCCCGGTCGGCAGGTCGACCTGGGTGACGTCGCCGGTGACCACCATCTTGGAGCCGAAGCCGAGCCGGGTGAGGAACATCTTCATCTGCTCCGGCGAGGTGTTCTGCGCCTCGTCCAGGATGATGTAGGCGTCGTTCAGGGTCCGGCCGCGCATGTAGGCCAGCGGCGCGATCTCGATCGTGCCGGCCGTCATCAGCCGCGGGATCGAGTCCGGGTCGAGCATGTCGTGCAGCGCGTCGTACAGCGGCCGCAGGTACGGGTCGATCTTCTCCGAGAGCGTGCCGGGCAGGAAGCCCAGCCGCTCGCCGGCCTCGACGGCCGGCCGGGTCAGGATGATCCGGTTGACCTCTTTGGCCTGCAGCGCCTGGACCGCCTTGGCGACGGCCAGGTAGGTCTTACCCGTCCCGGCCGGGCCGATCCCGAAGACGATCGTGTTCTTGTCGATCGCGTCGACGTAGCGCTTCTGGTTCAGCGTCTTCGGCCGGATCGTCCGGCCACGGCTGGACAGGATGTTCTGGGTCAGCACGTCCGCGGGGCTCTCGACCGTCTCGGCCTTGATCATCGCGATACTGCGCTCGACGGAGTCCGCGGTCAGCCCGTGACCGGTCCGGACGACGGCGATCAGCTCGTCGATCAGCCGCTCGGTCAGCGCCAGCTCGGCCGGCTCCCCGGTCATGGTGACCTCGTTGCCGCGGACCAGGATGTCGGCGGCGAACTCCTTCTCGATGATCCGGAGGAACTCGTCGCGCGCTCCGAGCAGAGCCACCATGTCGATACTGTTCGGCACGACGATCTTGTGGGACGCCTTGTGCCTCTCACCGCTGCCGGCGCCGCTGTTGGCACCGCGACCGGCACCTGCTGCGCTGCTGTCAGCGCGCGCCGCAGCCGGCTGCGACGGCTCGATACTGCGTGGCCTGGACAGGCTCTTCCTCCTGATGCAGATGGTGTGACCCGACCAATGCTAGCCGTCTCCTCCGACAGCCTCATCCGATAAAACCCCGATCACCCCCGGGCAAAGCCCTGACCAGCCTGTTTACCCCGTACGCCGATGTCGTTGCGGGCCCCGTCAGCGGCGAGCCCAGCCGCCTGAGCGCCTTCCGGCCGTCAGGCGGCGCGGCCGGGGAGGACAGGGCCTCACCGGTTGAGGGCGACCTGTTGTCAACCTGGGACGTGGGCTTCGCGTCTCTGTTGTGTGGCACAACCGGCCGTGGTGTACGAAGAGTGCGTGGCACATGAGTCCTCGTGGGATGCAGACGAGGCGCTGACGGCTGTCTATACGGCGCATTACACGTCGTTGGTCCGGCTCGGCGCCTTACTGCTGCGTGACAACGGTTCGGCGGAGGAGATCGTGCAGGACGCCTTCGTGGCGATGCACGGACGCTGGAACCGGCTGCGCGACCCGCACAAGGCCCTGGCGTATCTGCGGACCGCGGTGGTCAACCGCTGCCGGTCCCGGCAACGGCATCTGGTGGTGGTCGACAAACACCTGCCGAAGTCCCTGCCGGACGAACCGAGCGCGGAGCAGGCGGTGCTGCGCACCGCCGAGACCGACCGGGTGATCGAAGCGATGCGCACCCTGCCCGAAAAGCAACGCACCGTGATGGTGCTGCGGTACTACGGTGACCTGTCCGAGGCGGAGATCGCCGACACGATGGGGATCAGCCGGGGATCCGTGAAGAGTCACGCCGCGCGAGCGACCAAGTCGCTGCGCCAGGTCCTGGAGCAGAGCGCATGAACGACCACCGAAACGACCGCGGGGACGACCCGTTCGACGAGCTGATGCGGCGGGCCCTGTCCGAGGAGGCCGACCGGATCGAGCCGGCCGACGGCCTGCACGAGATCCAGGCCCGGGTCCGGACCCAGCGCCGCTCGGTCAGCCGGCGTCCCTGGGCCATCACCGCGGGCGCGGCCGTCGTCGGTACGGCGGCGGCCATCGGCGCCTTCGCCGTGCTCAACGACAACACCAAGACGGCCGACCAGCCCACCGCCGGCCGTCCGGACAACACCAACGGCGCCTCGACCGAGCCGTCCGGCACGCCCACGCTGCCGAGCACCACCGGGCCTGCTCCGAGTAAGGCCCCCACGCAGGCGCCGAGCGCCTCAGCGACGGACAAGTCCCGCGCCATCGAGGAGCCCAAGCTCGAGAAGCCGAAGGCGGTCAGGATCTACTGGCTCGGCAAGGTGGTCGGTAACAAGAGCGGACCGGACTACCGCCTGTACAGCACCTGGACCCAGGTCAAGGGGCAGCCGGCCGCCGAGGCGCTGCAGCTGATGGCCACGCCGAAGGTCTCCAACGACCCGGACTACATCTCTCCGTGGGAAGGCGCGACGGTGGCCTCGGTGCGGTACACCAAGAGCCTGATCATGGTCGACTTCGACAAGCTGCCGACCGCCACGCTCGAGCCGGACATGGCCGACATGGCCGCCCAGCAACTCGTCTACACGGTCCAAGCCGCCTTGCAGCACACCGCCCCGGTCCAGATCACCGAGCGCGGCCGCGCCACCTCCGACCTCTTCGGCGTCATCGACACCACCACCCCGCTGAGCCGGGCCCAGGCCTCGAACGTCCAGGCGCTCGTCTGGATCGAGTCCCCGGAGAACAACCAGACCCTCAAGCAACCGTTCACGGTCACCGGCACCGCAGCGACGTTCGAGGCGCAGGTCGACTGGAAAGCCACCAACCTGAAGACGAACGCCGTCGTCAAGAACTACACGAACACCAAGGAAGGCCAGAAGTTCTCCCCCTACGCCTTCAGCCCCAAGCTCGGCTCCGGCGAGTGGCTGATCGAGGTCTACCTAACCTCACCCGAGGACGGCCGTATCACCGACACCGACTCCAAGACGGTCTACGTCAAGTAGCTCTGGCCGCTCAGACCCACCGGGACCGCGACAGCAGCCCGGCTGCCGCCGCGACTCCCGCGGTCGACGTGCGGAGGACTGTGTCGCCGAGGCGGACTGGGGTGGCGGGGAAGGCTTCAAGTTCGGTGGGGGTGATGCCGCCTTCGGGGCCGACGACGATGACGATGTCGCCCTCGGTGGGGAGGGTCAGGGAGGCCATCGGGGTGGTGGCTTCCTCGTGGAGTACTACGGCCAGCGCGGCGTCCGTGAGGAGTTTGGCGACCTCTGGGGTCGAGGCGATCGGGGCTACCTCGCAGAACCAGGAGCGGCGGGACTGTTTGCTGGACTCGAAGGCCCAGGCCTGCCACTTGGTGTGGGTTTTGGTGACGCGCTCCGGGTTGGCGCGGAACTGGCTGCGTTCCGCGTTCCACGGGACGATCAGGTCGACGCCGACCTCGGTGAGCATCTCCACGGCCAGCTCGGCCCGCTCGCCCTTGGGTAGCGCCTGTACTACGACCAGCCGGGGGCTCGCCTGGTCGACCTGGCCGCGGTGGTCCACCGCGACCGTCAGGCCGGTCTTGGAGGCAGCCGTGACGGCCCCCTCCGCGAACGAGCCCCGACCGTCGGTCAGGCGGATCCGCTCGCCGGGGCCGATCCGGCGTACAACCGCAGCATGACGCCCCTCGGCGCCGTCCAGCACCAGCTCGGCGCCGCCCAGGTCAGCGCCGCCAAGAGCAGTGCCGCCCAGGTCAGGCAGGTAGAAGACCGCGAGTCCCATCGCCCGGCAGCCTAAGTCGTTTTCAATGCGCACCGAAGGCGTCACGCAGGCGCCCGAAGACGCCCTTGTGAGCCGCCTGGACGAGACCCTGCGGCCGCTCCTCGCCGCGCGCCTCGGCGATCTGCCGCAGCAGCGCCTTCTGCGCCTCGTCGAGCTTGGTCGGCGTCTCGACGATCACCTGGACGATCAGGTCACCGCGACCGGCGTGCCGCAACCTCGGTACGCCGCGAGCGGTCAGCCTCATCGCCGTCCCGGACTGCGTGCCCGCGCGGATCTCGAGCGGCGTGGTCTCGCCTTCGAGGGTCGGCAGGTCGATCGTCGTACCGAGCGCGGCAGCCGTCATCGGCAGCGTGACCGTGCAGTGCAGGTCGTCGCCGCTGCGGGTGAAGATCTCGTGCTGCTCGACCTCGATCTCGACGTACAGGTCACCGGCGGGACCGCCGCCGGGGCCGACCTCGCCCTGGCCGGACAGCTGCACGCGGGTGCCGCTGTCGACGCCGCCGGGGATCTTGACGGTGACGGTACGGCGGGAGCGGACCCGGCCGTCGCCGGCGCACTCGACGCACGGGTTCGGGATGGTCGTGCCGAAGCCGCGGCAGTTCGGGCACGGCCGCATCGTCCGGACCTCGCCGAGGAACGAGCGCTGGGTGTGGGTGACCTCGCCCCGGCCGTGGCAGATCTCGCAGGTGACCGGCTCCGACCCGACCTGAGCGCCCGATCCGGAGCAGGTCGGGCAGAGCACCGCGGTATCGACCTTCAGCTCGCGAGTCGTCCCGAAGGCCGCCTCGGCGAGGTCGATCCGCAGCGGGATCAGTGCGTCCTGGCCCCGCCGGGTGCGCGGCCGCGGCCCGCGGGTCGCCCCGCCGGTCTGGCCGAAGAAGGCGTCCATGATGTCGGTGAAGGTGAACGCCTGGCCGAAGCCGGCGCCACCGGCCGCGCCGGGCCCGCTCGCGAACGGGTCACCGCCGAGATCGTGGACCTGCTTCTTCTGCGGATCGCTCAGCACCTGGAACGCGCGGCCGATCTCCTGGAACTTGTGGTGCGCGTCCTCGGAGTCGTTCACGTCCGGGTGGTACTGGCGGGCCAGCTTGCGGTAGGCCTTCTTGATCTCGTCCGGTGTCGCTTCACGGCTGACGCCCAGGACGGCGTAGTAATCGGTGCTCATACTCCAGACCACTTGGTAGGCAGTGTTCGGTGCGTTCTTTGATGCGTTGTTTGATGCGTTGTTTGATGCGTTGTTTGATGGAGGCTCACGAGTCGGCCAGGATCTGGCTGACGTAGCGCGCGACGGCGCGGACAGCGCCCATCGTGCTCGGATAGTCCATGTGGGTCGGGCCGACGATGCCGAGGGTGGCCAGCGCCTCCGACTTGGAGCCGTAGCCGGTGGCGACGACCGAGGTGGTGGCGAGTCCTTCGTAGGAGTTCTCGTGGCCGATCCGGACCGTCAGCGTCTGCGGGCTGGTCGCCTCGCCGAGCAGCTTCAGCAAGATCACGTGCTCCTCGAGCGCCTCCAGCACCGGTTTCACGTTGCGCTCGAAGTCGTCGCCGTAGCGGGTCAGGTTGGCCGCGCCGCCGACCGCGATGCGCTGCTCGCCCTCGACCGTGAAGGCCTCCAGCAGGCTCGTCACGATCGCGGCCACCAGCGACCGGTCGGCCGGTGCGAAGGTCTCGGTCACGCTCGCCAGCGAGGTCGCCGCGTCGGTCAGCCGCTGGCCGGTGAGCGCGGTGTTCAGCCGGGAGCGCAGGTCGGCGATCAGCTGTTCGTCGACGTCGTCGTGCGTCTCGACGATCCGCTGCTCGACCCGGCCGGTGCTGGTGATCAGCACCAGCAGCAGCCGCCGCGGCGTCATCGTGACCACCTCGACGTGCCGCACACTCGACCGGCTCAGCGTCGGGTACTGGACGATCGCGACCTGCCGGGTGATCTGCGCGAGCAGCCGGACGGTACGGCGGACCACGTCGTCCAGGTCGACCGCGCCGACCAGGAAGGACGAGATCGCCTTCTTCTCGGCCGGCGACAGCGACTTCACCGTGCTCAGCTTGTCGACGAACAGCCGGTACCCGGCGTCGGTCGGGATCCGGCCGGCGCTGGTGTGCGGCTGGGTGATGTACCCCTCCTCCTCCAGCGCGGCCATGTCGTTGCGGACCGTCGCCGGGGAGACGCCCAAATTGTGCCGGTCGACGAGCGTCTTCGAGCCGACCGGCTCGTGGGTGGCCACGTAGTCCTCGACGATGGCCCGGAGCACGTCCAGTTTGCGTTCGTCCAGCACGCGCACCACCCTCTCCACGTCGGCCCTCACGGGTTGGCACTCCCAAGTTTCGAGTGCCAGTCTACCGAGCCACCGCAGCAACTACCGACGCGTAACGGCGTGGGACAGGTCTCAGGCGGTTTCGGGCGACGCTCCCAACGGTACGGCGGCCGGTCTCTCGACCGTACTCGCCACGTCCAGGGACTGGTCCTGAGCTGCCGACTCGAGCAGTGACTCCAGTACGTCGAGCACGTGGTAGGCCAATGCTCCGTCGGCGCGGTGCGGCTCGTTGTTGCGCAGTGCGCGCGCCATGTCGGCCACACCGACGCCGCGGCCGGCGCCCGCGTATCCACCGGCTACGGGTAGTACCGTCCAGTCGCGGTTGGTGGCAGTAGCGATCTCCACCGTCCCGTCGAAGCCGTTCGGGTCCGGGACCGACAGGCTGCCTTCGGTGCCGTAGATCTCGATCCGCGGCAGCCGTGCGGCCCACACGTCGAAGCTCATCAGCACAGTGGTGAGCGCACCCGACTCGTGCTCCAGTACGCCGGTCACATGCGTGGGCACCTCGACCGGGAACGTCTCCCCCGCCCGCGGGCCCGTGTGGATCTTGCGCTGCTCCTGCGAGCGGCCCGCTCGACCAGTGACCCGGCGTACCGGGCCTAGGAGCGTGACGAGGCTTGTTACGTAGTACGGGCCCATGTCGAGCAGCGGGCCGCCGCCGGGTTGGTAGTAGAACTCGGGAGCCGGGTGCCACAACTCATGCCCCGGCGTGACGAACGAAGCCGTCGCGGCTGTCGGTACGCCGATGTCGCCACGGTCGAGCGCAACGCGTGCGGTCTGGGTCCCCGTGCCGAGCACCGTGTCGGGCGCGCAGCCGATGCGGAGCTTGTTGGCCGCGGCGAGCTTCAGGAGCGGCTCGGCCTCCGCACGGTCGACGGCCAGCGGCTTCTCCCCGTACACGTGTTTGCCGGCCTGCAGCGCGGCCTGGTGGACCGGTCCGTGGGCGGCCGGGATGGTCAGGTTGAGGACGATGTCGACGTCGGGAGCGACGAACAAGTCCTCGGAGGTCAGCGCCCGGATCCCCGGATGCTGGTCCGCGATCGCCTGGGCCCTGGAGAGGTCGAGATCGGCGACGGCGACGACCTTTACGCCGGGCAGCGTGGCCAGGTGTTCCAGGTAGGTACCGCTGATGACGCCGGTACCGACGATGCCGATATTGGTCACTTGCTCGCCCACAGCAGCCCCCGCTCGATGATCGTGCGGATCTCTGGCGTGTCGAGATCGGCGACGCTGTGGCCCGGCGTACAGACGAAGACCTTGCCCTCACCCCAGCTGCGGGTCCAGACGGCCGGCATCGTCGCGCCCTCGATCCAGGGGAAGTCCGGGTGCGCCCGGAAGGTGGTCGTGGCGAGCACCTTGTTGGTCGGGTCGGCGTGCACGTAGTACTGCTCGGTGCGCAGGTCGAAGCGCGTCAGGCCGTCCACGATCGGGTCGTCGGAGACGATCTCGATCCGGTGGTCGACGGCGCCGCCCGGGTGCGAGACGAACTGGCCGCCGGTGATGAAGCTGTAGTCGGTGTTGCTGCGGAACGAGTCGATGATGCCGCCGTGCCAGCCGGCCAGCCCGGTGCCGGCCCGGACCGCGGCCTCCAGCCCCTTGACCTGCTCGGCGGTGATCTCGCTCATCGTGACGCACTGCAGCACCAGGTCGGTGCCGTCCAGGTCGAGATAGCTCTCGGTCGTGTCGGAGACCGTCACCTCGAAGTCGTTCTCCCGCAGGAACGGGATGAACAACTCGGTCGCCTCGACCGGGACATGGCCTTCCCAGCCACCCCGGACCACCAGTGCCCGTCGTGTCGTCACGCGGCCGCCCTTCTTGGTCAGCACCGTTGTTCCATCGGTGTAGAGATCGGATGAATCGGTTCAGCCCTGCGACCTTAGGCGGCTCCTCACGGGCCTTCAACCCCCGTCCGGACAGTGGATGGGTGACGCCGGTTAGGGTCGTCGGCATGAGTGCGTGGGTGGAGATCGCCGACCGAACCTGGGTCCGGCGCTATGCGGAGTACGACGTCAACATCGGGCTGGTCCTCGGCAGCGAGGGCGCGCTGGTGGTCGATACCCGCGGCACCGTCGCGGAGGGCGAGGAGTTGGTGGCGCATATCCGCGAGCTCACCGACGCGCCGATCCGCTGGGTGGTCAACACGCACGCCCACTTCGACCACGTCTTCGGCAACCCTGCCTTCGGTGATGCGACCAGTTACGCGCAGGAGAACACCGCCGCTGCCGTTGCGGGGACCGTTGCCATCGACAACGCTTTCGCGGTGGCCAAGGTGATCGACCTGGGTGACCGGCGGGTGGAGTTGCTGCACCTCGGCAACGGGCACACCGATGGCGACGTGGTGGTCGTCGTACCGGATGTCGACGTGTTCTTCGCCGGCGACCTGATCGAGGAGTCGGCGCCACCGTCGTACGGGGAGGACTCGTACCCGCTGGAGTGGGCCGACACGGTCGACCGGCTGATCGGGCTGCTGTCCGCGACGGCCAAGGTCGTGCCCGGCCACGGCGCGGTCGTCGACGCCGAGTTCGTCCGCGAGCAGAACAGCGACATCGGCACGGTCGCGAACACCATCTCGGGTCTGCACCACAACGGCACCCCGCTCGACGCGGCACTCGCACATACCGACGACTGGCCCTGGCCGCAGGCTCATCTCGAGCAGGCCGTACGCCGCGGCTACGCCGTCCTGGGCACCCCCCGGCGCCCGACCCTGCCGCTCCTGGGACTCGCGAAAGACGAGTAGCCGGACCTCAGGTGCCTGAAAGCGCAAGGCTGCGATGTCGATTGCGCATCGATCGGGCTTTCCGGCTCTGAGGAACCGGGCGGGCTTCTACGGTTCCTCCATGAGCGAACCAGACAGCAACAACCAGCCGCCGCAGGACCAGTACCAGCCGCCGCCTGCGAACGGGTATCAGGCACCGCCCTCGAACGGGTACCAGGCGCCGCCGCAGGGTGGATACCCGCCGCCGCCCCCGCAGTACTCGGGGCAGCCGATGCGGCCGGACGAGGAGCGGACCTGGTCGCTGCTCGCGCACGTCGGCACCATCATCCTCGGCTTCATCGCGCCGCTGATCGTCTTGCTGGTCAAGGGAAACGAGTCGCCGACCGTGCGCGCGCACGCCGTCGAGTCGCTGAACTTCCAGATCACCGCGAGTATCGGGTACATCGCGTCGTACATCTTGATGGTCGTCCTGATCGGGTTCATCACGCTGCCCGCGATCTGGATCCTGGCGGTCGTGTTCGCGATCATGGCGACGATGGCGGCCAGCAGCGGCAAACCGTACAAGTACCCGTTCGCGCTGCGGCTGGTGAAGTAACCCGTCAGCCGGTCACGCTCTGGAGTTATGCGTTGACATGACGTCCGCGATCCCGCAGGTTGGTCCGAAACCCGACTCCGGACGAGGTGGCGACGATGGCTCATGCCGCACCAGCAGCTCCTGATCAGATCACCCACCCGGACGGGCGGGTCGAGCTGGCCGACCCGGCCGTCATCGCCGGCAGTCCGTACGGCAACGCGGAGCTCGCGCCGACCCGGTTGCCCGAGCGCCGCTGGACGACGTACAACTACGCGGCGCTGTGGATGGGGATGGCGCACAACATCCCCAGCTACCTGCTCGCCGCCGGGCTGGTAGCGATCGGGATGAACTGGCTGCAGGCGTTCCTGACGATCACCCTGGGCAACCTGATCGTGCTCCTGCCGCTGCTGCTGAACAGCCACGCGGGGACGAAGTACGGGATCCCGTTCCCGGTCTTCGCGCGCGCCTTCTACGGCGTCCGCGGGGCCAACTTCCCGGCGCTGTTGCGCGCGTTCATCGCCTGCGGCTGGTTCGGTATCCAGACCTGGATCGGCGGCCAGGCGATCTACGTGATCGTCGGCGAGCTGGCCGGTTCGGGCTGGACGGAGTCGTCGGCGGTCGGCGGTCATCCGTGGACGATGTGGCTGAGCTTCGCGTTCTTCTGGGCGTTGCAGATGGTACTGATCTGGCGTGGCATCGAAGGGCTGCGCCGGTTCGAGAACTGGGCCGCGCCGCTCGTCACGGTCGCCTTCCTCGCGCTGATGATCGCGATCCTGGTCAAGGCGGGCGGCTTCGGGCCGATCCTGTCGCAGCCGTCGAAGCTCGGCTGGGACGCCGACTTCTGGAAGATCTTCGCGCCGTCGCTGATGGGCATGATCGCGTTCTGGGCGACCCTGTCGCTGAACATGCCCGACTTCACCCGGTTCGGCAAAGGCCAGCGTCAGCAGGTGATCGGGCAGATCATCGGGCTGCCGACGACGATGTCGTTCATCGCGCTCGTCTCGATCATCACCACCTCGGGCACGGTGATCGTCTACGGTTCGGCGATCTGGGACCCGGTCGAGCTGACCCGGCGGTTCGAGAACCCGGTGGTGGTGACGATCGGCCTGGTGATGGCGATCCTCGCGACGATGTCGTGCAACGTCGCGGCGAACGTGGTCAGCCCCTCGTACGACTTCGCCAACGCGCTGCCACGCTGGCTGAACTTCCGGACCGCGGGCCTGCTGACCGGCGTGATCGGCGTCGTGATCCAGCCGTGGCGGCTGATCTCGGACCCGTCGATCTACATCTTCGTCTGGCTCTCCTTCTACGGCGGGCTGCTCGCCTCGGTGGCCGGCGTGCTGATCGCGGGCTACTGGTTCGTCGACCGCACCAACCTGTTCCTCGCCGACCTGTACCTGCCCAACGGCCGTTATTGGTACTCCGCGGGCTGGAATTGGCGGGCCGTCGCCGCGACTCTGATCGGCTCGGTGCTGGCCGTCGGCGGCGCCTACTCCAACCCGGGCGCCGGACCGTTCCCGGCCGATGGGCTGATCCCGCTCCTGCAGCCGCTGTACGACTACTCCTGGGTGGTCGGGCTGGTCGCCGGCTTCGTCGTGTACCTCCTCCTCACGATCGTCTCCCCCGTCCGCCACAGCGCCGCCACCCACGCAGTCGAAAGCTACTGAGCACTCCCCCACCTCCTCCGTCGCAGCACTACCGGGGCGTACTAGGCGCGGATCACGGCTCCGGCGCGGGCGATGATCTATCTTCGGTCGCGAGATGGCTATTGCTGAGCGGGACCTCAGGCGCTTCCTGGTCGACCGGATCGCGCGCTGCTGCGAACTCCCCGCGGCGGACGTGGATCCGGATCGGCTGCTGGAGCAGTACGGCATCGCCTCGCGGGACGCCATCGCCATCACAGCCGAGCTGGAGGACGTCCTCGGCCGCCAGCTGGAGCCATCGTCCCTATGGCGCTACCCGACCCTCAACCAGTTGATCCGCGGCATCCTCAGCACCACCCATCCCGACGGCATCCCACTCACGCCGCTGGATCCTTTGACCGGCGACGAGATCGCCGTCATCGGCCTGGGCTGCCGGGGCAGCGACCAGCTGGAAGCGGACCACGAGGCACTCGAACACGCCGGCATCCCTCCCCACACCCAGGCGGCCGTCTTCAGGACGACGACCGTGCTGCAGGCGATGACCAGCCTTCGCAACGGCGAGTCGGACCTCGCGGTGGCCGTGCTGGCCGACGACGGCTGCCAAGTAGCCGTCCTCAAACGCCTCGCCGACACCGGCCTCGACCAAGTACTTGCCCTCTGCATCGAACGGGATCCCGCCGAACCAGTAGCCACCGGCTTCTTCGAGGCAGTGCTGGCTGCTGATCGCGGGTTCACCAGTGACCTCGTCCCCTGGCCCGTCGGCCGTACTGCGTCGACGCCCGAGGCCGTCGTACGGCGCGCCCAGCCGGCCGAGCCGACCCCGTCGAGCGGACCAACCCGCCTGCTGCTGTCCGACGTGTCGATCGACGGGATCCAGCAGTACGCCGGTGAGCTGGCGACCTACCTCCGCACCAACTCCGCCGCCGGCAACGCAGACGTTGCTCACACGCTCGCCCGCCGACTCGGCCGCGGCCCGGTCCGCGCAGCAGTCGTTGGCCGAACCCGCGCCGACCTCACCGCCGCCCTGACATCCCTTGCCAAAGGCAACAACCACCCCGGCGTCCTGAGCGGCCTCGCCACCAGCGAGCCACCACAACCGGTCTGGGTCTTCCCGGGCCGGCCGGCAGACATCGCCTCAAGCCAGTCGGCCGCCGGGTTGCGGGAGTTGGCCGAGAGCGTGCCTGGGTTTGCGGGGCTGATCGTGGAGCTTGATCCGTTGGTGGTTTGGGCGACTGGCGTTTCGGTGCGGGAGGCGGTGCGGACCTCGACGCTGCCGACGGGCGGCGAGTTGCCGGTCGCGTTTGCTGTCCAGGTTGCGTTGGCGTTGTCTTTGCGGCAGTACGGCGTGGTGCCCGCCGCGATCGTGGGAGACGGCGCAGGTGAGGCCGCGGCCGCGGTGGTGGCCGGCGCGTTGACTGCCACCGAGGGCGCGCAGGTGATCGCCGCCATGGCCAGCACTCCGGATCAGCTCACCTCAGCCCTGGCCGACCTGGCTCCGGCAGCACCCCGACTGCCGTTCTACTCGGCATCCTCGACCAAGGCGACGCCCTTCGGCGCGGAGTACTGGGCAGCCAGCCTCAAACAACCCAGCGACCCCAGTACGACGCTCAGCCGCGCCGCCCTCGACGGACACGAGCTCTTCTTCCACCTGACCGCCGACGCGCTCGCGTTCCACACCCAGCTCGCCACCCTCGAGGTGCTCGGCCAGCCGGTCATCCCGCCGCCCGGCCGCATCACCGACGTACCGGTTGCGCCTTGGCGGACCGCATGACCACCATCGTCGATCTCGCCACCCGCTGGGCGAAGGAGAAACCCGACCAGCCCGCCTACACGTACGTCGACCACCGGGCGGACTCGCGGACCACGCTCACCTGGGGTCAGGTCGACGCCCGTGCCCGGGCCACCGCGGCGGCGATCCGGGAGCAGGCCGAGCCAGGCGATCGGGTCGCGATCCTCGCTCCGCAGGGCCTGGACTACCTCGTCGCACTCCTCGGGTCCTGCTATGCGCGCACGATCGCGGTCCCGCTGTTCCCACCCGATCTGCCCGGCCACCGCGCACGGCTCGACAGCGCACTGGCCGACAGTTCGCCGGTCTGCGCGCTCACCACCGCGGCCGCTCTCGACGGACTCGGCCTCCCAGTGATCGCCGTCGACCAGCTCGACCCGGCCGACTGGCAACTGGAGCCGATCGATCCGGACGACCTCGCGTATCTGCAGTACACCTCAGGCTCGACCGGATCGCCGGCCGGCGTGATGGTGTCACACCACAACCTGGTCGCGAACGTCAGCCAATTGATCGACGCGTTCGCGTTCCGCCCAGGCCGCTCGATGACGGTCAGCTGGCTGCCGCTGTTCCACGACATGGGGCTGATCCTCGGTTTCGGCGTACCGATCCTGCATGGCGACCAGTCGGCGTTCACCGATCCGGTGGCGTTCCTGATGCGTCCGGCGCGCTGGTTCTCGCTGGACGACGGCTCGCTGGACGTCTACACCGCAGGCCCCGACTTCGCCTACGACTACTGCGTCCAGCGAATCCCGGACGCCGCCAGGGCGGACCTCGACCTGAGCCGCTTCAAGGCGTTCCTCAACGGCGCCGAACCAGTCCGCCCGGCAACGATCACAGCCTTCGCCAACGCCTTCAGCCCGTGCGGACTGGCCCCAGCCACCCACGTCCCGGCGTACGGTCTCGCCGAAGCCGTCGTCTTCGTGACCAGCGCACTCATCGACATCCCTCCCACGATCACCCCCTTCGACCGTCATGCCCTCACCACCGGCGTACTACGTCCAGCTGACGCCCGGACCACCGGCGCCCAAGGTCCCGCTGACGGCCCGGCCACCGAGCTCGTCTCCTGTGGGCCGCCCCGCGGGCAGACCCTGGTGATCGCCGACCCAGCCGGCGCCCCGCTGCCACCAGGCCGGATCGGCGAAATCTGCATCGCCGGCCCCAACGTCACCCGCGGCTACTGGTCGGACCCGGCCCGCACGGCGGAGACCTTCGGCGCCACCCTCACCGACGGCACCGGCCCCTGGCTTCGTACCGGCGACCTGGGCGCCCTGTACGACGGCGAGCTCTACCTCACCGGCCGCCTCAAAGACCTGATCATCATCGACGGCCGCAACCACCACCCCCAGGACATCGAAGCCACCATCCACCAAACCCACCCCACGCTCAGACCCGGCCGGGTAGCCGCCTTCTCAATCCCCTCGACCAGCACCGAACGCCTGATCGTCGTCGTCGAACACACCACCCCCGACGACCCGACGGACACCATCCGGGCGGCCGTCAAACGCCACCACGACCTCCGCGTCCACGAAGTCCTCCTCACCCGCCCAGGCACAATCCACCGAACCACCAGCGGCAAACTGGCCCGCCACCCCACCCGCACCTGGTACCTCGAAACCCACTGACCAAAGCACTCCCCGCGCCCGCCCCACTTCGCCGCACCCCCACCACACACCAAGGTCGTCGTCAGATGCTGGTTGCCCCCGCGTTGGGCGTGGGCCGGGTGGGTGGGCGGGCGGGGTGTGTGGTTGACGAGGAAGGCGGCGTTGAGCGATTACGGTTGAGCGGTGGCTGATCGGTATGGGAAAGATGTGTTGTCGAGTGACTGGCGTAAGCCCAAGAACGGGCGGACCGTCGATCTGGTGATCGAGAAGGGGCTCGTGGTCGAGGAGCCCAGTTCCGGGTATGTCGGGGCCGTGGTGCGGTGGGAGCACGGGGTGGTCGATCTCGAGGACCGGTTCGGGAAGATCAAGACGTATCCGCTCGGGCCCGGGTTCTGGGTCGACGGCAAGCCGGTCAACCTGGTCGCCCCGAAGAAGGCCGGGCCGGCCAAGAAGACGCACACGGCATCCGGGTCGGTCGCCGTCTCCAA
Source organism: Streptomyces sp. SID13031 (assembly GCF_010548305.1). Classification (GTDB taxonomy): domain Bacteria; phylum Actinomycetota; class Actinomycetes; order Propionibacteriales; family Kribbellaceae; genus Kribbella. Next base: position 163,861 of record NZ_JAAGLV010000017.1, on the reverse strand, counting down.
CGTGCGCGCCAAGGTCGCCCGCGCCAGCCGGATCTACGTCGAAGGCAGGCACGACGCCGAGCTGGTCGAGCGGGTCTGGGGTGACGACCTGCGGATCGAGAGCGTCGTCGTCGAGTACATGGAGGGCATCGACGACCTGCCGGCGATCGTCAGTCGTTTCCGGCCCGGTCCCGGCCGGCGGCTCGGCGTGCTCGTCGACCACCTGGTCGAAGGCTCGAAGGAGTCCAGGATCGCCGCCGAGATCAACAACCGGGACGTGCTCGTCGTCGGCCACCCGTACATCGACATCTGGGAAGCGATCAAGCCGTCGTCGGTCGGCATCGCGGCCTGGCCGAAGATCCCGCACGGTCAGGAATGGAAGAAGGGCGTGCTGGAGACGTTCGGCTGGCCGGCCACCGACCAGGCCGATGTCGCCGCCGCCTGGAAGCACATCCTCTCCAAGGTCCGCAGCTTCGCCGACCTCGAGCCCGAGCTGCTCGGCCGGGTCGAGGAGCTCATCGACTTCGTGACGCAGGACTGATCGCCGGCACCCGTTCCTCGATCGCCCCACGGATCCGGCGCCGAAGACGCCGGATGAACAACGCCCCGACGAAGACTGCTAACCCAACGGTCAGCAACACCCCAGCGAGCACCGCGGCAATGATCCGGACAGCAGCCAGATCGACCACCCCGGCTGCCACCAGCAACACCACAGCCGCCCCGAGCAAGGCCGCCGGCAACCACCGCTGGAAGATCAACGGCCGCTTGGCCGGCGTCAGGTCAGCGTTCTTCACCAGCCGATGCCACAGGCTGAACCGCGCCGGCTCCGTGAACCACCGCGCCACCTGCAGCAACCACGTGTCCGGCTTGTACTTCCGTCCGGCCATCGCCTTGACCCAGTGCCCGACCGCCGGGCTCAACCCGCCCGACACCTCGACCATCCGATCGACCAGCCCCCTGGTCGTCTCGATGCCTTCCTGGCTGGTGTTGAGCTCGTTGCGCATCGTCGTGAGCGCGGCCAGCCCGGCGTCGACCGGGAAGTCCTTGGCCAGTCGCTGAACCCGTTCGGCGACGTCGTCCAGCGACCAGTCCTCCGCCTCCAGCACGAGCCGCTGGGTCTCGCGGATCCAGTCCGGGTCGGCGCCCAGCATCGCCCCGAGATGCGCGACGCAATGCAACCGGCCCATCAACCAGTCCCAGCGCCGCCAGTCCGCCGCCCCGAAAGCACCGAAGTGACCGACCTGCGAGCCGTACAGGATCCGTTCCTTGAGATCGTTCGCGATGGACCCGGCCGGCAACGCGTCGAGCAAGGTGAGCGGGATGTCCGGCCCGAGCCGCAGGAACTGGAAAGGCGCACTCCGCTGCTGCGGCGTCCGTGCCGACGTGCACCGCGAGACGATCTCGACCTCCAAAGCGGTCTCGACCACGTCAGAACCGACGACGGCGATCAGCGTCGCGAACTCCTCACCCAACGCCCGCTGCACCTGCAACGCCTCGAAGATGTCGTTCAGCCCGACCGCGACAGCCTCCGCTCCCCCGGCCGGCTGCAGATCCAGATCCGCTTCGGCAAGTTCGTCGGACAACGCGTCCCGGACGGCCAGCACCTTCTGCAGACTGTCGCTGGTCGCCTTCAACCGCCGCTCCAGGTCGGCCCGTTGCTCGCGAGCAGCGCTGTCGATCTTGGTCCGCAGCGACCGCAGCACCAGCCGTACGACCCGCTCGGCCGCGCCCGTCCCCCAAGCCCAGCAGGGGTTTCCGGCCGCGTCGCGTGTCAACGGCGCAACCGTGCCGTCAGGATCCGGCACCCACGGGTGCTCAGTGCCGAGGATGTCGTCGATCTGCGCCTCCGACAAAGCGGTGGCGGCATCCAGCACGGTCGACTGATCGTGCGTCGCGATCGTGACGGCCTCCCAGACGCCACCCGCAGCACGACCACGCGCGTACGCCGGCTGCAGCAACCCGGCCGCCTGCCGCAACCGATCCCGCTCAACTTGTTGCTCCACGCAACGATCGAAGAGCCGCTGCGAGTCCGACCAGGACGCGTCGGCCTCGAGTAGCAGCCGTTCGAGCTGCTCCACGTCGGACCGGAAATCCACCTCCCGCGGGTACTTCACCGCCGACATCGCCGCCACCCGCCAGTTCGGCTCGTTCGCATCGGTCAACCGCGTCTCGGCGGCTGTCCCGATTCCAGCCGACGGTACGACGTACAGGACGTAGCGGCTCGCCCGTCCGGTGACCGGCCGCCGGGCGACCACATCCAGTACCGGCCCGAACGGCGCGTTGTCGAGCACACCACCGTCGACCAGCCACGCCCCCGACTCGGCCTGAGCAGGCAGGACACGCGGCGGTGAAGCAGCCATCTTCGGCGTCTCCAGCACCGGACCGAAAGCGGCTGGGAAGGACGCCGACGCGCGTGCCGCCCGGGCGAGCAGATCCGTGTCCCGCAACCCGTTCTTCGCGCTCACCGAGAAGGCCCGTTCCTTGCCGTCGTAAACGGCCGCCTTCTCGCTCGTGAAACAGAACAGGTACCGATGATCCGGTACGACGAACTCCTGCCCGGCCGCATCCTTCGCCTCGAACTGCTGCACCCCGAGCCCGGACGCCGTGACGAACAAAGTCACCGGCTCGGCGGCCGACGTCTTGCCGGCCTTCGCCACCCCATCGAGCAGGCTCTTCAACTCCTTGAGGAAGTACTTCCCGTCCAGCACCGACGTCGACGCGACCCCGAAGGCAGGCACCAGCTTGCCCACCTCGAGCGACCCCAACCCGACCCAGCGCTGCCGCAGCCAAGGACCCTTCTCGTCGTCGGACCCATCGGGATCGAGGGTCGAGCCGTGCGAGATCGCCGTCGCGAGCAGCGACCCGTTCAGCCCGCCCGCGCTGGTACCGGCGATGACGTCGACCACGACGCGTCTTCGCTCACCGCCGCGCCGGCAGAGCTCACGCCACCGAGTCGCGAGCTCTTCGTCGTACGACTGGGCCTTCGGCGCCCCGGCCGCACCGGACGCGCGCCGGATCAGGTCCAGCTCGTGCGTGACCCCACCCATCCAGACCGCCAGGCTGACTCCCCCATTGAGAACCAACGCGATCCGGATCTCATGATCGGACATGGATCCCCCCTTGTCTGTTGGTAGAGATACCACGTCCGTGACGAACTTTCCCAGAGCGGGGATCACGAACTGTTGTCGCGGACTGCCTGAACGCGCATGCTGACACTGGGTCGACTATGGGGGTGGTCGCGGTGACTCTTTGGCGTTCGCTGGCGGGGATCGCACTGCTGCCGGTGTTGATCGGCTGTGGTGGCAGCGATTCGACCGACGACCCGATCACCTTCGACCCCTCGGACAGTCCGTCGGCGAGCCAGCCCAGTGAGCCGCCGGTGGAGCCGACCGACCCGGAGTCGACCCAGCCCACGCAGCAGAAACCGTCGATCGAGATCGCGTCGGCGCCGATCGGTGGCAACGTGGAGCCCACCCAGGAGGGCTACCAGTGCGCCGAGGTGAACTGGCTCGGCCGCAACCCGATCCCCGCCGGTACGACGATCCAGCTCGGCTCGCCGCATCTCGAACCGGGTGGTGTCTTCGAACTGGACCAGACCGGCTGCGGTGCCAAAGCCCCACCCTGCGCCCCCGACATCAGCTGGCAGGCGAGCAGTTTCAAGCCCTGCTACGTCGGGGTGAAGCAGCTCGCCGACGGCGATGAGGTGAGCCTGATCCTGTCGGTCTCCGCCGAGTGTGCGACCGAGGCGGACTGCCAGTCCTTGCAGGGCGACGTACCGGGCAGTCAGATCTCCTTCAGCCCGGGTCCTCCGAGTGGCTGACGAGCAGGCCCAGCTCGAACGCTGGGTCACCTTCGCGACTCGGATCATCGCGCCCGTCACGCTGATCAGCGGGTTGTTGTTCTACTTCGGCTACGTGTCGGCGCGGTCGCAGTACGAGTACTTCGGGATCGACGTCGACACGATCGGCCTGAGCACGCAGGACTACGTGATGCGCAGTCCACAACCACTACTCGTCCCGCTGCTCGGCATCACCCTGCTCGCCGTCGCCGGACTCCTGCTGCACAACGCGATCCAGCCGGCCCCGACGACGATCCGCCGCGCCAAGATCGTCGTGATCGTGCTGCTCCTCCTCGGCGTCCTCGCGCTGATCGGCTACCCCCTGCTGGGCGATCTCCCGTACTACGCGCTCGTCGTCCCACTCGTGATCGGCCTGGCAGCGGCGGCGCTCGGCTATCTCTCGTACTTCGATCGCAAAGCGGCCGGCCTCAAACCGCAGTACGTGCTGCTCGGACTACTCGCGGTCCTGACGACGACCTGCGCGTTCTGGGCGACCGCCACGACGGCGCAGTACTCCGGCCGTGGGCTGGCGAAGTCGGACGCGGAGAACCTGAAGCAGTTCCCGGTGGTCATCCTCGACACCAAGGAGCGACTGCAACTGCGCTCACCGGGGATCGAGGAGACCTCGCTGGGGACGAGCCCCGGGCAGACCTTCACCTACCGGTACCGAGGGTTGCGGCTTCTGGTGGTCGGGCAGAACCGGCTGTTCCTCGTGCCGCAGCAGTGGAATGCATCGGACACCACTCTCGTCGTCCCGCTGGACGGCTCGATCAGGGTGCAGTTCCAGTTCCAGAACGACCCGCCGTAGAAGGCTGACGATCAGGCGGAGCCGCGGATGATCAGTTCGGTGGCGAAGATCTCTGGGCTGGTCAGTTCGGCGCCGGCGAGTTTGGCGAGCAGGATCTCGGCCAGTCGGGCGCCGAGCTTCTCGACCGGCTGGCGCACGGTGGTCAGCATCGGCGTGGTCGTCGTGGCCACCACGGAGTCGTCGAAACCGACCACCGCGACATCCTCCGGCACCCGCTTCCCGCGCTGGGACAACACCCGCAGCGTGGCCGTCGCCATCAGGTCGTTGGCGACGAAGATCCCATCCAGGTCCGGGTGCTCCTCGAGCAGCCGCAAGGTGGCCTTCTCGCCGCCGTCGGTCGTGAAGTCACCATAGGCAACAGCCTCGGCGATCCCCGCTTCCGCCGCGGCTTCCTGATAGCCGGTGAGCCGGTCGAGGCCGGCCGTCATGTCGAGCGGTCCAGCGACGGTACCGAGCTTGCGGCGCCCGATCGACAACAGGTACTCGACTGCGGTCCGCGCGCCGGCCACGTTGTCCACGTCGACGCTCGCGACCGGTACTTCGACGCCGAGCGGCCGCGCGCTGAACACGATCGGCAGCGGCAGCTGGGCGAGCTCCTGCAGCACGTTGTCGCGGCCGTGGTGGCTGACGATGATCGCGCCGTCCACGTGCCCGCCACGCAGGTAGCGCAGCAGCCGCTGGTCGTCACCCGCGGCGGGCTCGATCAGCAGCACCAGCTGCGACGAGGTCGGCGCGAGCGTCATGCTGATCCCACGCAGGATACCGGCGAAAAACGGGTCCGAGAAGACCCGGCTGTCCGGCTCGGGAACGACCAGGGCGACCGAGTCCGTCCGGCGCGTCACCAGCGCGCGGGCCGCCCGGTTCGGCACGTAGCCGAGCTCACCGATCGCGCGCTCGACCGACGCCACCGTCTCCGGCAGCACCTTCGGCGATCCGTTCACCACCCGGGAGACGGTCGCGCGCGAGACTCCTGCCAGCGCAGCCACCTGCTCCAACGTCGGAGACCCACCGTCCCGACCCTGCATAGACAACGGACCTCCCCGGCTGACTCTGACCTTGCCACCGTAGTACCAATCGGGGCCGGTCCGCCGGAAACACGGCGCAGGGGTGCTAGCCGCCCTTGCGGGTGTTGGCGGCTTTCTCGGCTTCGCGCAGCGCCTGCTGCCAGGCGTCGTCGGGTTTCTGCTTGCCCTCGTCGACCCGGGCCAGCGCGTCGGAGAAGACCTGGTTGATCTCGCCGTCGCGCGGGCCTTTGTGCTGTTTGAGGATGACGTTCTTGGCCCGGTCGATGAAGATCTTGCCGACCGGCGCGTTGTTGAAGTACTGGTTCACCTGGCTCTTCACCTGCGGCGCGTCGTAGGCGTCGACGGTGGAGGGGAAGGAACCGATCTTCTTGAAGACCTTGATCTGCTGTTCCGGCGCGGTCAGCCAGGCAGCGAGCTTGGCGGCCTCGGCCGGCTGGGTCGACTGGACCGGGATGGTCAGGTACGAACCGCCCCAGTTGCCACCGCCACCGGGGAACACGTCGGCGACGTCCCACTTGCCCTTGCCGAAGGTGCCCGCGTTGTCCTGGATCACGCCGAGCAGCCAGCCCGGGCACGCGATCGTCGCGAACGCGTCGGAGCGGAAGGCCTTCGTCCACGACTCGCTCCAGGCCGGCAGGTTCGCCGACAAGCCGTCCTTGGAACCCTTGATGATCTGGTCCCAGGTGGACTTCAGCAACTCGTTGTCGTCGCCCAGGTACCGGTCGTTGTTGCTGTAGTAGGCCTGGATCAGCTGGTTGCGCATCGCTTCCCAGGTCAGTACCGAGGAGTCGTACCAGGCCGACTTCGGCAGTTTCTCCTTGAACTTGCGGCCGGTGGCGAAGTACGAGTCCCAGTCCGGGAACAGGGCGGCGACCTTGGCCCGGTCGGTCGGCAGGCCGGCCTTGGCGAACAGGTCCTTGCGGTAGCAGATCGCCTCGGGACCGATATCGGTGCCGTAGCCGATGATCTTGCCGGTGTTGGTGGTCGCGCCGGCGACCTTCCAGTCCAGCCAGCGCCCGCTCAGGTCGTTCGCGCCGTAGTCGCGCAGGTCGACGAACTTGTCGGCTTTGGCCAGGTAGTTGTAGATCCAGCTGACCTCCATGGCCTCGATGTCGGCCAGCCCGGAACCGGCGGCCAGGTTCGTGTCGAGGTTCTTGACGTGCTCGTCGACGGTCTTGGCCTTGCGCGGCGTGATCTTGATGTTCGGGTGCGCGGCCTCGTACTCGCGGTACAGGTCGTCGTAGCCGAACTCGTTGAACGTCGCGATCGTCAGCTCGATCTTCGGGCCGTCGTCGCCGGAGCCGGACTCCGAGGAGGACTGCTGGTCACTGCCGCCGCAGGCGGTCGCGAGCAGGGTGAGGCTGCAGGCGAGGGCCACGACGGCACTGCGTTGGCGGGCACTGGGCCGCATGGGAATGCTCCCTGATACAGAGGACGGGTTGAGAGCGCTCTCGATTGTGAAAGTGTTTGAGTTTCGAGCGTTTCAACCGAGTGTGTCAAGGACCACATCGTCACCCTGAGACACGAACCCGACTTCATCAGTACATAGCGGGGGAATTCGTCACGGAGCGAACCACGCCGGTGACGGATCGCTGTTTTTCCTGGGCTTTTCCTGTGATCCGGCAGTTACGGCAACAAGTCACGGACGACGGCGTCGGCCAGTAACCGACCACGCGGCGTGAGAATCAGCCGCCCGTCCCGCTCGATCAGCAGATCGTTGCCCACCGCATCTTTCGCCGCTTTCTGCCCGGCTTCGTCGAGGACGTCGAGCGGCAGGCCGGCCGCCAGCCGGATCTCGAGCAGCACGCGCTCGACCCGGCGCGTCTCGGCATCCAGGACCTCACGAGCGTACGCCGGGCTGTCGCCCGCGCCGAGCCTTTCGGCGTACGCGCTGGGGTGCTTCACGTTCCACCAGCGGACTCCGCCGACGTGGCTGTGGGCGCCGGGGCCGATCCCCCACCAGGTGTCGCCGCGCCAGTAGAGCTCGTTGTGGCGGCAGCGGGCTTCCGCAGTACGGGCCCAGTTGGAGACCTCGTACCAGCCCAGGCCCGCGCTGGTCAGCAACTCGTCGGCGAGCACGTACTTGTCGGCGAGGTCGTCGTCGTCCGGCATCGGCAGCTCGCCGCGACGCACCCGGCGGGCGAGTTGGGTGCCGTCCTCGACGATCAACGCGTAGGCGCTGACATGGTCGGGCTCGGCCGACAGCGCGGACTCCAGCGAGGTGCGCCAGTCGTCCAGCGATTCGCCGGGAGTGCCGTAGATCAGGTCCAGATTGACGTGCTCGAACCCGGCGGCGGTCGCTTCCTGCACCGCTTCGAGCGCCCGCCCGGGCGTGTGCTTGCGGTCCAGGATCTGCAGCACGTGCGGGGTCGCGCTCTGCATCCCGAACGAGACGCGATTGAAGCCCGCCTCGCGGATCGCGGCCAGGTACGCCGGATCGACGGACTCGGGATTCGCCTCCGTCGTCACTTCGGCGCCCGGGGCCAGCCCGAACTCATCCCGTACCGCCGCCAGCATCCGGCCCAGATCCGCAGCCGGCAGGAGGGTCGGAGTACCGCCGCCGAAGAACACCGTGTCGACCGGCCGGTCGAGCTCGCCCAGCACCTGGCGGGCCAGCCGGACCTCGGCCACGGCCGTTTCGGCGTACGAGGCCTGCGAACCGCCGCCGCCGAGCTCCTTGGCCGTGTAGGTGTTGAAATCGCAGTACCCGCAGCGCGCGGCGCAGAACGGGACGTGCAGGTAGAACCCGAAAGGCCTGCTGGCCGCCTCGCGGACGGCGGGCTCCGGCAGCGCCCCGTCCCGGGGCGCAACCTCCCCGTCGGGCAGTGTCGATGGCACCTGCCCATCGTACGGGCCGGGAAATCTGAGACCGGATCGCGGTGATTCTGTGGTAGCACTCCGTCGCGGAGTCGCTACATTCAGCTCATGGACACCGAGGCACGGCCCGTCGGCAAGGCCACCCAGAACGCCGTGGTGGTCGCGATCATGCTCGGAATGCTGCTCGCGGCCCTCGATCAGACGATCGTCGCGACCGCGCTGCCGACCATCGTCAGCGATCTGGGCGGCGCCAACCACCTGTCCTGGGTGGTGACGGCGTACCTGCTCGCCGAGACCATCATGACGGCGCTGGTCGGCAAGTTCGGCGACCTGTTCGGGCGCAAACGGATGTTCCTGATCAGCGTCGTGCTGTTCCTGGCCGGCTCCGCGCTGTGCGGGATGGCCGACTCGATGCTGTGGCTGGTCGGGTCGCGAGCACTCCAGGGGCTCGGCGCCGGTGGGCTGATGGTGACCGCGACGGCGGTGATCGCGGACGTCGTTCCGTTGAGCGAGCGCGGCAAGTACCAGGGTTTCATCGGCTCGGTCTTCGGCGTCTCCACCGTCGCCGGGCCGCTGCTCGGCGGGCTGTTCGTCGACCAGCTGAGCTGGCGCTGGGCGTTCTACGTGAACATCCCGCTCGGCATCGTCGTACTGGTGGTCGCCGCCTTCACGCTGCCGTCGGTGAAGGCCGCGGTGAAACCGGCGATCGACTATCTCGGCATCCTGCTGATCGGGCTCGCGGCGACCGGGTTGACGCTCGTCACGACCTGGGGCGGCAACGAGTACGACTGGACCTCGCCGACGATCATCGCGATGACGATCGGTTCGCTGATCGCGCTCGGCCTGTTCATCCTGGTCGAGCTCCGCGCCGCCGAACCGCTGCTGCCGATGCGGTTGTTCAAGTCCGGGGTGTTCTCGGTCTGCGCGTTGCTGAGCTTCATCATCGGGTTCGCGATGCTCGGCGGGGTCACCTTCCTGCCGACGTACCTGCAGTACGTGCACGGCGCGTCCGCCACGGAGTCCGGGCTGCAAATGCTGCCGCTGGTGGTCGGACTGCTGGTCGCCTCCGTCATGGTCGGCACGATCATCAGCAAGACCGGGCGGTACCGGATCTTCCCGATCATCGGAACGGTGATGATCGCAGGCGGCCTTTACCTGATGTCGCTGCTGACCAACCACACGTCGTACGTGGCGACCGCCGGCTTCATGGTCGTGCTCGGCCTCGGGATCGGGCTGTGCATGCCTGTACCGACGGTCGTCGTCCAGAGCACCGTCGACTATGCGGATCTCGGGGTCGCGACCTCTGGGGTGAGCTTCCTGCGCACCATGGGTAGCTCCTTCGGTGTTGCTGTCTTCGGCTCCTTCTACGCTTCGACGCTGCCCGAGAAGCTGGCCGGCGCGATTCCTGCTGGCGTCGATCCGCGGCTCGCGGCGTCCGTCGAGGGGGTGCGCTCGTTGCCCGACGCAGCTCGCGAACCGATCACGGCGGCGTACGCCGATGCGCTGCACGTGGTGTTCCTGGCCGCAGTACCGGTTGCCGTCGTCGGGTTGCTTGTCGCCCTGCTGCTGAAGGAGGTCCCGCTGCGCGACACTGCTCGGGTGGCCGCCGGTGGCAACTCCGGGGTCGGCGACAGCTTCGCGGCACCGGCGTCGTTCGACTCCGAACACGAACTGCAGAAGCTGTTCGCGCTCGTCGTCCAGAACCACAAACGCAACCCCGGCCCCGAGGTACTGGCCGAGTCCGGCATCCCACTCTCGATCGCGCAATCCTGGATGATCATGCGAGTCTTCCGCGGCGGCGCCGAAGGCGGATCAGCCACCTTGCAGGAAATCTCCGGCGACCTGAAGGTTCCCCCGGGCGTCTTCGAACCGCTGGCCGCCCAACTGGTTGCCGACGGCTACCTCTCTGAAACCCTCGGCCACTACCGCTTCACCCCCACCGGCCTGGAGATGTTCCAGCGCTTCGTCGGCGCCTACCGAATCTGGATCCTCAACCACCTGGAAGACTGGGACCCCGACAACGCCCCCGCCTTCTCCACCGCAGTAGACCGCCTGGCCGAACAGATGATCGACCGAGGCCACTCCCTGACCACCGGCAAACACGCCACCCTCACGAACGCTTAGGCGTCCGGGCTATCCCAGCTGGCTCATGAGGGCCATCATGGGGGTCGCTGGTGTCCGGATACTCGGCATGGGGGGCTGTGTCCATGGATCCTCGGGTGGAAGCTGAAGTCAGGGAGTCCAAGGGGCGGTTCGGCGAGCCCGCTGTCCGGTGGCTGTCGCTCAAGCAGTTGGTGCGAACCGCGCAGGAGGTGGCGACGGCCACCGTGTTCGCGCGCTTCGCCGACAAGCGCGATGTGATGGGCAGCGCACCGGCAAGCATCTACGCGCTGACGCCCCTCGAGCACACCGACCCGGTCCGGGTCGACTTCACGGCGGACACCGGCGACGGATTCGACGCGACCTTCGCCGTGGCCCGGCTCCTCGCCGGCGGCATGTCTACTTCGGACCCAGCCAAGTTCGCAGGTCCGGCCGATCTGCTGGTACTGGGTGGCGACGAGGTCTATCCGGTGGCCAGCGCCGAGGCATACCGGCGACGCTTCACTGCCGTGTTCCGGGCCGCTCGCTACTGCTACCCGAAGCCCCCTGGTGCCGCTTCTCGCGTCCATGGACCCCCAGTGCTCGCGCTCCCGGGTAACCACGACTGGTACGACGGGCTGTCCGCGTTTCGTCGCACGTTCTGCGAGTCGTGGACCCGGATGAAGGACAAGGTCGACGACCTCGGCTTGACGAAGGTCGGCGGCTACGAGCCGGCTGAAACGACCGTACAACGCGAGGTGGCCGGCGACTGGACCACGGTTCAGTCACGCAGCTACTTCGCCATCCGGGTTCATCCCAGGTGGTGGATCTGGGGCGTGGACTCCCAGCTCAACGCCCCTATCGACCCGGAACAACTGGCCTACTTCGACGCGGCCAAGGGCAAGCTGAACCCTGGTGACGGTGTCGTGCTGTGTACTTCCACGCCGAGCTGGCTGGAGGCCGAGGGCGAGCGTCCACCGGAGTACGGCGACCGGGAAACTCCGCTGACCACCGTGGTGAACTTCCGCCGCCGCTATCTCGGGCTTCCGGAAGACGAGCGGCTCCGGATGATCCTGACCGGGGACAAGCATCACTACGCGCTGTACGTCCCCGCCGAGAAGCAGCCGGCCGAGGACGATTCCCTGAAGTGGATTCCTGGCCCCGTCCTCGTCACGTGCGGCGGCGGCGGTGCCTTCACCTCACCCACCCACCACCTGAAGAAATCGCTGTCCGTGCCCTGGGGGCGGCAGAAGCAAGACGTTTCCCGACGCGTGACGCGGTACGGCAAGCTGACCGAGTACCCCAGCGTGGACGAGTCGAAGAAGATGCGCCTGCAGATCTGGAAGATGGGGTGGCACAACGGTCCCGGGCTCCCGGCCGCCATCGGCCTACTCCTGACCTGCGTGTTCTGGACAGCGGCAGGTGATCGAATCGTGCACTTGCCTTCCATCATTGCCGGCGTCGTCCTCGCGGTGATCACCTGCATCTATGCCTTGACCGGAATTCGCGGACAGCGGGACAGCTCGCCGCTGGCCCGCGGGATCAAGGTCATCGTCGCGGGCGTCGCCCATGCCGCGGTCCATCTTCTGGCCATCGCGCTGGTCGTGTGGCTGGTTCGAGAGTTGCCCACCCTCGACGGTCGCCCGTGGTGGCTGTGGCCGGCCGTGTATCTGCCGTTCGTCATCCTCGGCACCCTGGTGTTCACGATCTACCTACTGGTCAGCGACCTCTTCGGCTACCACGAGACCGAGGCCTTCGCTTCGACCCGCTCAGAGAAGTTCAAAAGCCTGCTTCGGCTCACCTTCGAAGACGAGTTGGTATCCGTAGAGGTAGTCGGCCTCAACTCGGTACCGCCTGCCCGCTCATCGAAGACCCCCATCAGCGAGATGACGCTGCACCCACACCAGGTCGACCACTTCGGGGTCCCCCGCACAGGCCAGAGATTCAAGAAGATTCCCTCCCACCCCACACCAGAAGCGCCACCGCCAGGCGGGCGAGAGTCGATCGTCGGGGGTCAGTGAGCTGCCTGGGCGAGGACGCGTTCGAGGGCTGACCGGCCGGCTGGGCCCCAGGTCTTCTTTCCGCCGGGGCGGCCTTCCTCCCCGGCCTTGCCGATCGCCATCAGCCCGAACGCCCGGTACGCGGCCCACCCGAGCGCACGCTCGCGCATCGGGTCGTCCACACCGCCATAAGCTTCGAAGAACTGCCCGGCCGCGCCCGCGGGCAGCAGGATCCAGGCCGCTGAGAGATCAGTCGCCGGATCGCCGGCGCACATGTCACCGAAGTCGATCACGCCCGACAACCCACCATCCTCGACAAGAACGTTGGCGGGGTGAAGGTCAGCGTGCAACCACACTGGTGGGCCATCCCACGCCGGAGCCGCGAAAGCCGCCTCCAACACCCGGCGCACCTCAGCACCGACGCCACCGCCGGAGCCCATTGCGGTGTACCCGAACCAGTCCTCGAAGTGGCCGACCAGGTCCTTCAGCGGGACGCTCCGCTGGGGATTGACCGGTGCGTCGACCGGCGCCTCGACGTGCAAAGCCTTGAGGAAGCCCGCGAGCGTCACCGTCGAGTCCGGGTGGCTGATCGGGATGCGGTCGGCCGGCTCTCCAGGGACCCAGCGGACGACGTGCCACGGTTTCGGGAACAGCGTCGACGGCTCACCGGCTCGCAGCGGAACCGGAGTCGGCAGCGGCAACCGCTCAGCCAGCGAAGGCAACCACTCCAGCTCGATCCGCAGCAACTCGGGCGCCCTTGGCGTGCGAGGGATCCGGACTGCGAGCTCATCCCCTAGCCGCCACATCTGGTTGTCCCAGCCGCCGACCACCTCGCGGAGCTCCAACCCGGCCAGCTCAGGATGCTGTTCCCGCAATAGCTCCCGGATCAGCACGTCGTCGACAGCGATGTCAGCCACGACCAAGCAACCTACCCGGCGACCGTGTCCCGACCGACAGGACATAGTCCTCATCCGGCGTGCGCCAACCACCTCCGTGAGCGTGGCGAGCCGGCCGATCGGCGACTATGTCCTGTTGGTCGGGACACGATCAGGGCGTGATCACCACACGGTGCTCGGCGTCGGTTTCCTTCCAGGCTGTTTGGACCTCGGCCAGCGGCACTGCGCGGGCGTCGATCTGGAAGGCGCCGGAAGTGATCACTTCGGCCAGCGCAGGCAACTCGGCCAGGATGTCGCGGGTCGGGACGGAGCCTTGGCCGCTGCCGACGATCTGCAGCCGGGCGGCGCGGAGGGCGGCCGACGGAATCGCCGCCGTCGGCCCCGCGATCGACCCGACCTCGATCCAGGTCAGCGGCCGATCGCTGTCGGCACGGTTCGTCACGATGGCGCGCATCGCGTCCGCGGTGGGCTGTCCCCAGATGTAGTCGATGACGACGTCCACGTCGCCCGCCACCTCACCAAGCTGGTCACCAGAAGCCAGCGAAACCGTCAGGTCGGCATCCTGCAACGCCGCGAGCCGGTCGGCGCGACGACCGGCCGCGATCACCTGGCCGGCCCCGAGACGCTTGGCGATCTGGACCGCAAGGCGACCAGCGTTCCCTGTCGCACCAAGCACCAGAACGCTCTGCCCCGCCTGGAAGCTGATCCGCCGCCGCAACGCAACCCACGACGACATCGCCGGATTCATCGCCGCCGCGATCAGCACCGGGTCGGCACCCTCAGGGAGCACCACGCTTCGCCGTACGTCGATCAGCGTCTGCTCGGCCATCGCGCCCAGCGTCGTGTCGGGCAGCACGAAGTACCGCAGCGTGCCGTCCGGCGCCCGCCCAACACCGTCGATGCCGGGGACGAGCGGGAGTTCGTCGGAGCTCGTGTAGTGCGAGCCGGTCGCCTGCGAGCGCACCCGGGGATGCAACCCTGCCGCGACGACATCGATGACGACCTCTTCGGGTGAGCCCGGCACCGGCGTCGGGAAGTCTTGGCAGGACGGCGGAGTACCGAAAGAAGTGACGACCGCTGCACGCATGACGCGCCTCCAGATAATTGTTTGTATTACCACCTAAGTTAGATGGTAATACAAACCATTGCAAGCTAGGCTGCCTAGCATGAGCGCAGAAGGCGACGCAGTGGACAGCCTGGTACAGACGTCGTTCACGGTGATGGCCGTGCTGAGCCAGGCGGCGGCCGCGCACGACCTGTCACTCACCCAACTGCGGGTGCTGGCGATCCTGCGCGACCGCGAGCCGAAGATGGCCGAGCTGGCCGCGCACCTCGGCCTCGACCGGTCGTCGGTGAGCGGCCTGATCGACCGAGCCGTCAAACGAGACCTGGTACGCCGTACTGCGAGCACCGACGACGCCCGAGCCGTCCACGTCAGCCTCACCCCGGCCGGCCAACGCCTCACGGCAACCCTCACAGCCGAGATCGCCGACCTCCTCACTCCCCTCACCACAAAGCTCGCCGCCACCGACCAGAAGCGACTCGCCACCCTCCTCACCAAACTCCTCGACTGAGCCGACCCAGGCGACGGCACTCTCCACGCCGCGATGCTCGACGTCCCCGGCTACCTGAAATCGATAGCTCAGTGCCGAGCGAAGTACCCGCAGCTCAGAATCCTCACCGGCCTGGAGATCGGCCAGCCTCACCTCCAACGAACCGGAGCTCGCCGAACTACTTGCCCAAGGCACCTTCGATCGACTGATCGGTTCGCTGCACTGCCTGCTCGACGGCCTGGCCCGACGACGCCCCACCCTTCGATCCCCAGGGCTTCGAAGACGAGCTACGCCAGGCGTTGCGATCACTGGCCGACGGTGAACGCGCACTGGAGATCAACACCAGGATCCCTTTGCACCCGACGATCCTCGGCTGGTGGCGCGAGGAGGTGGCCGGCGCGTCACCTTCGGCAGCGACGCTCACCTACCGGAAGCCTTGGCCACCGGCCTCGCCTCGGCAGCCACCTTGGCCGCATCCAACGGCTTCCGCCCGGACCGGATCCCCGGCGACCCCTGGCTGATATCCAGCTGACCTGTGCGCTTCAGCCGGAGTTGAGCGATCAGGCTGATCAGGGCCAGCAGGATGGTGAACGCGGTGTACCAGAACACGGCCGGTACTTCGCCGAGCGGGCTCACCAGCTGCCCCTCGATCACGATCGGCACGCCAAGCGCGACGTACGAGACAAGGTAGATCCCAGCGACGACACCTGCTCGCTGGTGCGCAGCGGCAAGCGGAAAGATGAGCCGCAGGGCCGCGGTAAAGGACGCCCCGAAGCCAACCCCGGCGATCGCCTGCCCGACGATCATGACCGCCAGGCTGCCCACCAGTACGCCGGTGATGATGCCGACGGCTCCGATGATCGACGCGTAGATCCCGATCGTCATCGCCCGCCGGGGCGCCACCCCCGCAAAGGCCAACCCGATGACAGCGGAGACCGCCGGCGCAACGAACCCGGCGAAGCCGTTGAGCAGCCCGCTGTTCAGCTGGAACACACTGCCGACCATGCCCGGCGCAATCCCACCGGACAATCCCGCGAGCATCCAGACCGCGGCAACCACCGGAGCCGCCGCGACGAACTCTTGACGGGTCGCCGCGGGAACGGCGATCCGCGGGATCAACGAGCGGCCGGCGCCCGGCGCGCGGATCACGCTCTCGGGGGAGAACGCGATGACGACGATCCCCAGCACGGTCGCGACGGTCAGGACGACGAAGATGATCGTGTTCGCCGACGGCGAGACCTGGATCGCGAGACCGGCCAGCAATGAACCGCCACCGAGCCCGCCGGTCAGCCCGACGCTGCCCAGGATCGTGCCGAGGCGCTTGCGGTTCGCCGGCGCGACCTCGACGAGCATCGCGGTGAAGGCGCTGGTCGCCGCACCGCTGGCGACGCCTTGCACGATGCGCCCGGCGATCACCCAGCTGACATCGGAGGCGAAGAGGAACAACAGGTTCGAGGCGACCTGGACGACCAGCGCTCCGATCAGAACCGGACGCCGGCCGAGGAAGTCGGAGAGCGACCCCACGGTAAGCACGGCCGCGAGAAAGCCGATCGCATAGACGGCGAAGGCCAAGGTGAGCATCGCCGGGGCGAAGTCCCACTTCTCTTTGTAGACGACCAGCAGCGGGGTCAGGGCGCCCGCTGCCAGGTACATGCTGGTGAAAGTGACCGCCGCACCCGCCAGGGCGAGTCCCGCAGGGAGAGTGCGGCGAGTGGACAGCAATGGTGATGACACAACAAGCTCCTTGAAGAGGTCAGTCGGTGATGACGACGACGCCCGTCGGCTCACCCAGAGCTTCGACCGTCAGTTCGGCAGCGCGGTCGATCTGCACTCGCGGCTCCGCGGGGACCTGCTGCTCGTTGTAGGTGCCCGGGCCGTAGAACTGCCCGTAGCTCAGGACCACGCCACCCTCGGCGAGGACTGACTGCTCGAGCGACGCGACCGCCACCGCATCGGGTCCGTCAGGCAGCTGCCAGGCGACGCTCTGCACCAGCAGCTTCGGCGAGCCGGCCTGCCGGGCGGCGTCGATCAGGTTCTGGTTGCCCTCGGTACGGATCCGGGCGTTCAGCTCCGCGTGCTTGCCGATCTCCGCCAGGTCGTCCGGCAGATCGGTCAGCTCGTTCAGGATCAGGTCCGGCTTGAAATCGACGACCGCCTGAATCAGCGCCTCGCGATCGAAGACGTCGCACAGAATCGCCTCGGCCCCGAGCCGCTCGATCAGTTCGGTCTTGCCGGCCGACCGCGTCATCCCACCGACCACGTGCCCGTCCTCGACCAGCCGCGGGATCAGCCGCTGCCCGATCAGCCCGGATGCGCCGGCCAGAAAAACCCTCATCGCCATCTCGATCTCTCTTCCGCTCTATTCTGGATATTTGATGTCCAGGTTCTGTTCACGACTGTAGGCGGCGACCACGAACCAGTCAAGCCGGCTAGTCGGCGACGGCCCTTTCGGCGACGGCTCCTTCGGCGACTTCCTCGGCGGCCCAGCGATCCAGCAGGCCGGCGATCCGACCGAGGACGTCGCGGGCGATGGCGTACTCCGCGGCGCCGAACTCCGCCGCGAACCGCTCCTCCAGCTCGATCAGATGCCGATAGCCGTCGCTGGCGACCGCCCGGCCATGCTCGGTGTAGGTGACCAGCTTGGCCCGTCGATCCTCGGGATCCGGACGCATCTCGAGGATCCCGAGCCCGACCAGTTCGCGGACCACCTCGCCCATCGACTGCCGCGTGATCCCGGCCCGCTCAGCCATGTCGATAGCCCGCGAACCCTCCTCGGCCAGCGTCCCGAAGACGGAGTTGTGGGCCGATTTGATCTCCGGATGACCGTGGCGGTGCGCGGTCTGCACCATGTCCGCCTGGAGCGCCCGGTTGGCCCGGTCGACCACTGCGATCAGCGGCCGGCTACCGAGCCGCGGAAGATTCACCCTTGACATCCGTAAGGATTCCTTCCAATATTTCGACAGGAAGCCTTACAGTATCAGGAGGGGTGATGGACACCAAGGAGCTCCGCCCGATCGTGGCCGACCTGTTCGCACGAGGCCGCCGGCGGACCACCCGGGTCGCGATCGAGCAGGAGTTCCTCGTCGCCGACACGACCACCGGCGCCGCGGTACCGATCGAGCGGGTGCGCCGAGCAGTCAGTACTGCGCACGCCGCGCCGTACGTCAGCTTCGAACCCGGCGGCCAGCTCGAGCTGAGCCTGCCGTGTGCCCCAGACCCGGCCGGCGCCCTCTACGCCTTCACCGACGACCTCAGGCAACACCTGGCCACGGCAGGGATCCGCATCGACGCACTCCCCTGCGACCGACGCCCCGAACACGAGGTGCCGCTGCAACTGACCACCCCGCGGTACGTCGCGATGCATCGCCATTTCGACTCGATCGGCTCAGCCGGCCGGCGGATGATGCGCCGCACCGCCTCCACCCAGGTCTGCCTCGACTGGTGGCCGGGCAGCGCCGGCCTCGAGCAATGGCGAGTACTCAACCTCGCAGGCCCATTCCTCGCCGCGAGGTTCGCGAGAAGCTCCGGTCTCGACGGCAGGCTCAGCACCTGGCTGCGCGTCGACCCGGCGCGCACCGGGTTCGACGAGCGCCTGCTGAGAGGCGATCCCGTCACCTCGTACGCCGAATTCGCAGCCGGCGCTACGGCCTTCGTCACCGGCGGCCCGGCCGACCACCTGACGACGCTGTTCCCACCCGTACGGCCACGTGGGACGTACCTCGAAGTCCGCTTCCTCGACGCCCAGCAACCTGCCGAGGTCGGCCGCGTCGTGAAAGCTCTCGCAAACCTCTTGTATGACGACGATCTCCGTCGCCGCACCCTCCGTGAGCTGGAGCCCGTACTCCCCCGCTTGGCCGATCATTGGCAGGCCGCCGCAATGGGTGACTCCGCCGTAGTCGACAGGCTTCTCCCCGATTTGGAGCTGGTCGCATGAGCGGCGTCCTGTTCGTCACCGACCCACTCGGCGGACTACTGGCCGACGTCGACGCCACCATCGGCCTGATGAGCGCGACCCAGGACCTCGGCTTCGACGTCTGGTGCTGCGAAACCGCCGACCTCATCGTTGCCGATGGCAAGCTTCATGTCAGGGCGCACCGGATCAGGCTGCGGCCGCGGCACCCGGCGGGCGGCGACCACCGCTGGATCGTCGACCAGACCTGGTTCGACGAGGTCGACGCCGCTGTCCTCGAGGTCGCCGCGTTCGACCTGGTCCAGCTGCGGATCGATCCGCCGGTCGACGAGCGCTATCTGCACACGACCTACCTGCTCGACCTGGCCGGTACTCCCGTGATCAACCGCCCAGAAGGGATCCGGGCGATGCACGAGAAGCTCATCGCCTTGCGCTTCCCTGAACTCTGCCCACCGACGCACGTCGGCGCCGACCTGACCGGCCTGCGCGAGTTCGTCGCAAGCGTCGGTACTGCGGTCGTCAAACCCGTCGACGGTTTCGCCGGGCTGGATGTCTGGCTGGTCGGCAACAACCACGCGGCGGTCTCGCTGCTGGAATCGGCCACGCGTGGCGGCCGGCGACAGGTGATCGCCCAGCAGTATCTGCCGGCCGTCGAGCACGGCAACAAGCGACTGTTCCTGCTCGACGCGGAGATCGCCGGCGCCGTACTGCGCCGGCCGTGCGCCGACGACTTCCGGATCGGGCCGCCGGTCGCAGCCGCCGAGATCGACGATGCCGACCGCGCGATCGTCGCCGCACTCCGCCCCCACCTGCTCCGCCACGGCATCGCACTCGCCGGTCTGGATGTCATCGGCGGGCGGCTGATCGAGGTCAACGTGACGTGCCCCGGCGGCATGCACAAGACCGACGCCCTGCTCGGCACCAAGCTCAGCCACACGATGGTGCACCACCTCGCCGAATCATCCCGTCAGTCAACATTTCAGGCCGAAGGAGTCTTCAAATGAGTACCGTCACGATTGTCTGCATCGCCTTGATGGGCATCCTGCTGTTCCTGCTCGGCGCCAACGTCACCCGGCACCGCGCCATCCGCGGCAAGAACGGCGGCAACCAGGCGTCGACCGATCCCGCCGACAAGCTGCTGATCGCGGTGCGCGCGCACGGCAACGCAGCGGAGTACGTCCCGACGCTGATCGTCTTGCTGCTGGTCTGCTCGGCGCTCTCCGACAGTTGGTGGGTCGAGGCGCTGGCGGTCGTGGCGTTCGCGGTACGGGCCACGCACGCCGTCGGCATGCTCACTGCCAAGACACTCGCCGCGCATGGCCCGCTCCGCGATATCGGCGCCCTAGGCACCTATCTCGTCGGTATCGCCCTCGGTGTCACTGCCATCGTGGTCATCTGATCGGGGCGATGGTCTTGGTGCGGGAGCCCTCGTAGGCGGCGAGCAGGATGCCGAGGACGGCGATGCCCTCCTCCTCGGTGTGCAGCGGCCGGGTCTTGCCGATCAGCGAGTCGGCGAAGTGGCCGATCTCGGCGACGAAGGTGTCGACGGGCTCCAGCTCGAAGGTCTCCGTCTCCCCGGACCGGAGCTGCGAGACCAGCGAGTTGCCGTCGCTGCGCAGGGATCCCAGCTCGCCGACGACGGAGAAGCGCTCGGTACCGGGGGCCGGCTGGTACGCCCAGCTGGTCCTCGTACACGGTGCCGATCGTCCCCGCGTCGAGCAGCTCTTTCGCCTTGGCCACAGCCGGCATGAAGAGCTGGTTGTGCGCGCACATCAGCGTCACCCCGTTGCCGGTGACCGCTGCCCGCACATCCGCAGCCTCCTCCCCTGAGAGACAGAGCGGCTTCTCGCACAGAACATGCTTACCCGCTTGGGCTGCGGCGACGATCGCGTCCCTGTGCAAGTGGTGCGGCAGGCAGATGTCGACGGCGTCGAGCTCCTCCGCTTCGAGCATCTGGAGATAGTCCGTGTACGGCGTCGCGCCGAGCTCCTCGCCGCGAGCGGCCGCCGTCTTCTCCACTGCGTCGGCCACGGCGGTGATACCGATCTTGCCGGCGTGTTCGCGGTAGCCCTCGATGTGCGCGGAGGCGATGCCGCCGCCTCCGATGAGTCCGACCTTGAGCTGTGGCATCAGCTGACCTCCTTACCGGAGTACGCGATCGCTTGGCCTTGTTCTGCGGCCTCGTTGGCGGCGACGACCAGTCGGGTCAGCTCGACCGCGCGGGCGAGATTGTCGTCCGCGCGAGTGCCTTCAGTGATGTGGTCGACCCATTGCCCAAAGGGGTCCAAGCTGTGCTCGGGCACGGGCAGCTGCTTGCCCGCGACGCGCAGTACGTTGCCTTCGTCGGTGTAGGTCAGGCTGCCGTCGGTACCGAAGATCTCGATCGTGAAGGGGTTCGGGCTGGCGAACCCCGCCTCGATCACGCCGATCTTCTGATCGGGATAGCCGACGGTGACGACGGCGTTGTCCTCCAGACCACGCCCGGCCACCGACCGGTACGTCGCACTGACGGTCTCGGGGCCGGCCCCGAGGAACAGCTGCAGCAGGTAGACCGGATGGCAGCCGAGATCGGTCAGCGCTCCGCCGATCGCAGCCTTCTGGTCGAAGAAGCGCTGCGGCAACCAGCCGTCGTTGCCGTTCCGCGGGATGGCTCCGTCATGGGACAGCCGGACCCGGCCGTAGGTGAGCCGGCCGAGCTCCCCGCCGGCGATCACGTCGCGGATCGCCTGCGTGTAGCCATGCGCGAGCCGCGGCAGCGAGACCACGAGCTTCACGCCGTTGGCGTCGGCCGCGGCGATGATCTCGGTGGCCTCGGCAACGGTCGGCGCGAGCACCTTCTCGGTGAAGATGTGTTTGCCGGCGGGTCGCCGCCCGGACCATGACGTCGCGATGGACGTCGGTCGGGGTGGTGATGATGACGCCGTCCAGGTCGGGACGGGCCAGCAGTTCGCCCAGCTCATCGGTGAACGGGACGCCGAACTGGTCGGCACCGGCCTGTCCGAGCTCCAGGTCGTAGACGGCGACCAGCTCCGTACCGGGATGTTTCTGCGCCTGCCGTGCGTAGTCTTTCGCGTGAACGTGCCAGAACCCGAGGACTGCGACCTTGAGCGGTGTCGGCACCGGCTCCTCCTAGCGGAATCGATTTCCACGATCGCGCCCCACGTTACAACGATGAACTGACACCGGTCAGCCGGTCCGAGTGTCGAGGGCCGGCCACCTCCCGGCTGGGAGGTCGCTCGGCTCAGGCGACGTGGACGGCGGGAGGCTCGGCGAGCGCGAAGAGGCGGTCGAAGACGGGAACCCGGTCGAACTGCAGGGCGTACGCCCGTGCGCGCAGCTCGGCTGCCGCCCGCTGCTCGTAGGTCCAGTCGCACACGACCTCGTCAAGCACGGTCCGCAGCGTGTCCGGGTCACGCTGCGGCACCAGCAGGGCCGTATCACCGACCGCCTCGGGGACGCCGCCGGTTGCGCAGGTGATGATCGGCCCGCCGCCGGCGAGAGCCTTCTCGACCAGCGCGATCCCGAACGTCTCAACGAACTCCGGCTGCTCGCGGGTCGGCAGCACGAACGCCGCGCTCCCGGCCATCAGCGCCGGCTTCTCCGCGTCGTCCACGTCGGTCAGCACCCGCACCCGCTCGCCCAGGCCCGCTGCCGCCACTCGCGCCATCACCTCAGCTTCCTGCGGCCCGCGCCCGGCCAGGACCAGTTGCACCCGCTCGGCTGATCGCGACCCGGCGTAGGCGTCGATCAGGTCGTCGATCCCCTTCGCCGAGGCGATCCGGGACAGGAACAGAACGTACCCGTCCCGCGAAAGGCCCCGCCGGGCAAGAGTTTCGGCGATCCTGTCATCGGTGAGCGACAGGTAGGACCAGGAGTCGACCGCCGGGTAGGAGATGGCGATCCGCTCCCGGCACTGCTGCGCGAACGTAGTGCCGTGCATGGCGTCGAGGGTCGCCGCCGAGGCCACGATCAGCTCCCTGGTGTACTCCGACACCGCCACGCAGTGGTCGGCCGCCAGGTAGACCGACAGGATGTGCGCGGCCGCCCCGAACCGGCCGGTGTTCACGCACTCGCGTACCACGTTGGTGATGTCGGAGCCCAC
The DNA here is from genome assembly GCF_010548305.1 of Streptomyces sp. SID13031. Classification (GTDB taxonomy): domain Bacteria; phylum Actinomycetota; class Actinomycetes; order Propionibacteriales; family Kribbellaceae; genus Kribbella. Next base: position 140,854 of record NZ_JAAGLV010000017.1, on the reverse strand, counting down.
CGCCTCAGCCACCGTGATGACCTGTGCGGGCCCGATCCGGCGCGCCACCTGGACGGCCTCCTGCACGGCGATCGCGTGCGGGCTCAGGTACAGGGACATCGCCACCGTCGGTACTCCGTCGCTGAACAGCTCGACCAGCCGCCCGATGAGCCCGGACAGGTAGCGCCCGTCCGGAACCCGGTAGTCGCCAACGGGATCGGGCCGCTCCACGGTGATGCCAGGGCTGTACGGCAGCACGCCGTCGAGTGGTTTCAACGGCAGCCCGGCCGCCTCCAGCGCGTCCAGCGGCCAGGTCACGATCCGCACGTCGTCGAACCCGCGGGTGAGCGCTACCTCGGCGAGGCACCGTGCCTCACCGGAGTGCCCGCAGATCACCGGGTCGGCGCGGACGACGATGACCAGGCGGCGGTTGGGTGTGGACGGGACGAGTGTGTCGTCGGCGATGTTCATGCCTCACCTCCAGCGGTGTGCAGTGGGTCGGATGTGGATGGTGGCCTGATCTGAGTGCCCCAGCCGGAGGGCCGAGAGCCGAGCTCGATGTGCAGGTTGCGGATGTGCCGCAGTTCCCGGCCGGAGATCCAGGGGCGTTCGAGTCTCTTGCCGTTCACCGCGATGGATTGGACGTAGGAGACCGGTCCGCCTGCCTCGACCGGCTCGAATCCTGTGGTGGTGATCGACAGGTCGCCATCCGGCAGCCGCATCGTGGACTCCGCCACGGCCGGCGCGCTCACCAGGAACAGGTTCTGCCCAGCCACCGGGAACAGCCCGAGCGTCGCCCACACGTACCACGCAGACAGCCCGCCGGAGTCGTCGTTACCTGGCAACCCGCCCCGGCCGGTGCCGAACTGGTTGGCGACGGCGGCATGCACCACCTCGGCGGTTCGGTCCGGCCGTCCCGCGTAGTGGTAGGACCACGGCGCGTCGTAGTCCGGTTCGTTGTTCAATCCCTCGAACCGGCACAGGCCGTACCCACCGTCCATCTCCGCCATGCTCGGCGCCACCCCCGGCTGGGTGACCGGTACGGCGCCGTACCCGAAGAACCGGTCGAGCAGCCCCACGAACGCCTCATCGCCGCCGGCGAGCGCGATCCGGGCGCGCATGTCGTGCAGCAGCCGGAAGGAGTAGTTCCACCGGCCGCCCTCATAGAACGTCGAGTCACGCAGCAGGCCGGTACCCGGGTCGTACGCCGCCCGCCAGCCTTGGGCGAGGTCGCGCATCTGCTGGGCCAGGGCCCGGTCGCGCACCTTGTGGGCGATCGCCGCGGTGCAGTGGTACGCGTACGCCAGGTCGAGGGTGTGGCTGATCGGGTGCGCCACACCGTGTACCAGGTAGTCCTCGCCGTACGTCCGGCGCAGGTCCATCTCCAGGTGCACCATGGCCCAGTCCCAGTCGATACCAGGCAGATCCAGTTGGCACAGGTCGGCCAGGAAGGTGTGCGCGAGGGCGCTGCCCTGCCGGGAGAACCGGTCGGCGCCCTTGGCCATCCGGTAGCCGATCGGCAGGTTGCCCTCCTGCTCGGCGATCGACAGCAGCGCGCCGGCCAGCGCGACCGAACGCTGCGGGAACAGCGTGGTCATCAGCGGCAGCTGGGTGCGGTAGATGTCCCACATGGTGCAGATGTCGAACGCGTACGGCCCCTCGGTCGTCGACGACGGGCTCTCGTCCGGGGCGAAGCACGGCTTGACCAGCGAGTGGTAGAGCGCGGTGCCGAAAACCGTTGCCTGGTCATCGGAGTCGGCCTTGATCTCAACCTTGCCGAGGTGGTCGCGCCAGCTGGCTGCCGTGCGGTCGCGCCGCCCGGCGAAGGTGGCCTGGGCGCGGTCGACGTCCGCGTGCAGGTTGTCGCGGGCCGCCTCACACCCACGCAGGGAGAACCCCAGCCGCACCTCGACGGTCTGCTCGGCGCGTGAGGGGCCCATGAAGATCAGCCCGAACGGCCGCAAGGTGGTCGGCCGGATGTAGTCGAAGTCAAGGCGAGTGCCGCCGGGCATCAGGCGCCGGTCGTACCACAGCGCCTGCCGCCAGCCCGGGGCGTCGACCTCCAGGTGGACGGCCAGCGGCACCCCCTCGACGTGGATCTCCCCCTGGGCCACCCCCGGCCCCAGCATCGCCAGGTGCGCCTTCAGCGGCACAGTCTGGCTGTGTGGGATGGCCAGGCCGCCGGTCGAGGCGTCGATGACGATCCGGGCGGTGTCATTCGCCGGGAAGGTGTACCGGTGGATGGCCGACTTGGGGCCGACCGTCACCTCGCAGCGCACCCCTGAGCTCAGCGTCGCCGCGTAGTAGCCGGGCTCGGCAACCTCGTCCAACAGGTCCCAGGTGGTGCCCAGGTCGTCGAGCGGGCCGAGCATCGGCGTGACCCGGAAGTAGTTGTAGTACTTGCGGATCGCGCCTGTGCCGGACTGCTGGAAGTGGGTGAAGCCGGAGGCGACCGGGCGGTCGTACAACAGGTCGGGCACGCCCTCGGTGTTGAAGTCGTACAGCCCGTAACCGGTCGGGTAGGCCCCGGAGTACGGGCAGGCCGACACCATCCCGAAGGGGTGCAAGGCCCCCGGGTGGGTGTTGCCGACCTGCGCCTTGGGCCACCACCAAGTCCCTGCCAGGCCCTTTGGGGTCGGCAGATCGGTGGCGCCGGTCCCGATGAACGGGTCAACGTGCTCGTACATGGGACTCACCGCCTCGTGCGGCCGATGTGGGCTCTCAAAGTAAGAAGTGCATGTTTCAGCCACGTGACCGAAAGAGACGCGCAGGTTACGACCGGGCCGGGTCCCCCGTCTTGCCCGATCGCACACCAACCAAAGCCACCCCACCGCGCAGGCTCCACACCCAACGCCTTCAACTTAGCGGGCGACGCAGGAGCCCGCGCCCAGGGTGGGCTACTGCGGCCAGTCGGCCTCGGTGACCCGGCCGCCGATCACCTCCAGCGTCAACTGCACTGGAGCGTCGGGCATGACATACAGCTCGTACCGGCCTTCGGGAACATCGAAGAACACCGCCGAATGAACCAACTCGCCGTCGGGCGCCGACCGGGGCACAACCGCCACATGCGGAAACCGGTGGCTGTGCTCACCGTCGCCGTGCCCGTGCCCGTGCCCATGCCCATGCCCACTGCCCTCGGTGTGATCGGCTCCGATCGACCCTTCAGCCGTCCAGCCGGCTGGGCGACGTTCGATCTCGACGTCTTCCAGCTCGGCCGGCATCGCGATCACGATCGCGCCGACGCCGTCGCCGATGTCGAGCAGGACCGACGAGCCCTTGCCCGCGTGCGGGTTCTCCTCGGCGTTGGTGAGCGCCTTGCCATGACTCAGCATCATGATGCGACCGGGATACCCGGCTTGGACTGGTAGCCACCGCCCGGCGTACCGAGGTACGGGAACACCTTGAGGTAGTCGGAGTTCGTGTTCGACGTACCGTCCTGTACCGCCGACGCAGCGCCATCAGGTGTGTACGACGGGTCGACGAGCGGAATCGTCAACCCAGCGACCGCCCGGATCTCCACCGTGACGACATCGTCGAAAACCCTGCGTCCGTTGGGGAATCCAGCCGCATCGCCGGCCACCAGACCCAGCGGGTTCGGCGACTTGGACGGCGGGACGGCGACATTCAGCCGGAGCATGTCCGCCTGCACCGGCCCGGTGTAGTTCTGGAAGCCCGGTACTACGCCCTTCGGGATCCCGGTGAGCAGGATCGCCGCCAGATCGGCCCGCGGCTTCTTGTAGGCAGCGAGGTTCGGGAAGACCCCCGGGTAGAGCACCGGCAGCAACCCGGCCAGCTCGGGCTTGGTCACGTACTGCGCGTACTTCCTGTCGTCCGACGGCGGGCGGCTGTTCCACTTGTCCTTCTCGGCCATCGGCACGATGACCTCGTTGAACAACGGGTTGCCCAGCCGCGAGACCTGCTTGTGCGGGCCGTGCCAGGTCGAGATCCCGAGCAGGTCGTCGAACATCTTGGACTGCTGGCGACTCGCGGTGGCGTAGACACCGATGACGGACTTGGCGTCCAGCACGTCCGTCGGTTTCTTGCCGTCGCGGGTCAGGTCGGTGATCGGCACCTGGATCGCGATCGTGTGCACGTTCGAGCCCTGAAGGCCGTTGACGCCCACGGCCGCGGCGGACGGGATCAAGTGCGCCGCCTGGAACGGGCGCAGCGTACCCAGGTCGAAGATCGACCCGAGATCGGCGAAGAAGCCGTCGGCCCGCTGGCCGGCGAACACCTTGCGGTTGGTGCCGATCGGGTGGATCGCCTGGGCGGCGAGCTTGGCGTAGTTCGGCGTACTGCGCACGCCCACGTTCACCGGCGGCGCGGCCAGGTTGCGGGCCAGGACGCGCGAGCGGCCGTTCTCGACCCGGGTGACCGAGTAGTACTGCGGCCGGTTCCAGGTGGTGTCCTTGATCGACGTGATCGGTCCGGTGTTGTAGAGGAACGTCTTCTTGTTCCGGATCTTGGCGTGGAAGCGGAACTGGTAGCTGATGTCCGCGCGGGCGTCACCGCCGTTGGAGATATGGATCTGGTAGAGCACGTCATCACCGAACTCGTAGAAGTTCGGCCCGCCGAACGGGTTCTGGAACGGGATGAAGTTGGCGATCAGCGTCACCGTGTCCGGCTTGTCCGGGCTGACGAACGCGTATACGTCGGTGTTGTCGGCGACCGGGTCCTTGGAGATCTCCGGTGCTTCGCGATGGGAAGACATGGTCCCTCTCCTCAGGCCGTGGTCACGCCGGCCAGCCGGCTGGCCAGCTCGCGATCGATGATCGATACCTCGCGCTCGCCGACCAGGATCGTCAGCTCGCCCTTCCTTACGTCCTTGACGTGCACGACGAACGACTCGGCGCTCGCCAGGTCCGCCGCCTTCAGCTGGGTCGCGGTGTCGGCGGACTGATCGCCGAAGATCTTCGGCGCCGCGACGGCGCCGACCGCGGCAGCGGTCCCCGCACCGGCGAACACCAGGAAACCGCGGCGTGTTGCGTCACTCATGACTGTCCCTTCCCTCTCCGTACTGCGTCCCGCCGGCGAACACCGACGGCCAGAACGGCTGCAGATGCGACCCGATCGCAGATAGTGATCTGGATCACAAGCCACAGTCGCTGGGCATTCGGGACCGCCCACCGAGTGGATGGGTACGGAAGCCCACGAATGTCCGCAGCGATGGCTCAGGCAGACGGCGAGTTCAGCCGTACGACCTCCAGCGGACCGCCCGTCGCAGGCAAGGTCGGGCGGGCGGATCCGCCCGCGGGCCGATCAAGCGATCCAGTGAGGAGCCCTCAGGTCGTCTGGTTGTCGCCAGGCTGCAGTGCGGTGGCAGGGATGGTGCCGTCGATGACGGCAGCTGCGACGGCGCCCAGCGGCTGCTGGTTGCGGCGGGCGTACGCGCGCATCAGAGTGAACGCCTCGTCGACGCTGATCCGGGTCCGCTCGGACAGAACGCCCTTGGCCTGCTCCAGCAGGATGCGGCTGTTCAGGGCGGCCTGGAGTTGCTCTGCCAGCAGGTGTCCCTGCTGGACAGCTCGTTCCTGCAACAGCCCGACGGTGGCCATGTCGCAGAGCGCCTGTCCCAGGTCGACATCGGTTTCGCTGAGGGTGGCAGGCTCGGCGCAGAACAGATTCAGTACGCCGATCACCTGGCCTCGCAGGCGCAACGGGAGCGCGTGGGTGGAGTGATAACCGAGTTCCGTGGTCGCTGCGTGGAACCTCGGCCACCGCTGCGCGACCTCGGCGAGGTCGATGTTCACCATCTGCCGCCCGGTCGAGTAGCAGTCCAGGCAGGGACCCTCGTCGTTCTGCAGCACGAACAGCTCCAGTACGCGAGCCTCGGTGGTCGTGGACGCCATCACCTGCAGCGCTCCCCGCTGATCGGCAAGGATCAGCCCGGCCGCATCAGCCGGCAACAGCTCGACGCTGCGCTCGCACAGGGTGTGCAGGAGATCGATGACGTCGAAGTCGTCGACGAGCGTGTCCGCGAGCTCCACGAACACTTCGGTGAGGCGTTGTTCCCTGCTCATACCGTGCTGCCTTTCCGGACCGGATGGGGCCATCTGGTGATGTCATTCATGATGGTCGTCCTCGGGATAAAAGGTCACCTGCCGGGCGACCACTTCCTGCGCGAGCTCACGCAACCGCTGCCCATCGGCGTACGCGCGGGCACGCAGCAACAGCAGCGCCTCGTTGATGGTCACCGCTGCCTGGACGGTGATCATGCCGGTCGCCTGGTGGATTTCCCGGTGGTCGTCGGCCGCGTCGGCCAGGTCCGGGTGCAGCTCACCCGCCGAGGTCACCTGCTGGAGATCCAGCATAATCGTCGTCGCCGCGGCGGCGTAGTCGAGGGCCTCAGTCAGCTGAAGGGCATCCAGCGGGCCCGGAGTGTCGCGATACAGGTCGAGAACGCCGAGGCGGATGGCACCGACCTGGAGCGGGAACGCGAAGATCGCGGCAACACCGGCATCCAGCGCACCGGGCGTGAACCCGGGCCACCGCGACGCCGCCTCGGCAAGGTCGGGCTGCAACACCGGCCGACGATCGTGGAACGCGTTCACGCATGGTCCCTCGCCGAGAGTCTGCTGCAGATCCTCCAGGGCCAGAGCAGACCTGTCGGTGGCAGCCAGCGTTCCGCCGTGGCCTCGCGGAGTCATGAGCGCTACCCCGGCCCCGGTGACCGGGACTGCTTTGGCCGCCGACGCGCACAACCTGTCCCAGATTGTCGACCCTTCAGCGGGCGGTTCCGGCTGGTCGAAGGCAAGCACCTCCAAGAGGATCTGCCGTACGCGCAGCGATGCCACCTACCCACACCCGTCCTCGGCCGCTACGTCGACATCGCTCCCGTCAGCGATCGAAGCCGGTCGCCGGGTGCCGTTGACGCTACAGGACCGCGACAGGATGGGTGGCTCAGGACGCGACCGAGGGGATCACGGTGTAGCCACGGTCCCGGATCGCGTCGAAGCAGCGCTCCCGGATGTCCGCGGACGGGAACGCGGCCACCACCTTCTTGGTGTCCAGGTCGATCTCCGACACCGTGATCCCGTTGCTCTGCAGGACTTTGGTGACGGTGTTCGTGCAGTGCGAGCACGTCATGTCCGGTACTTCGAACACTTCGTCGGCAGGGCTACTCATCGCGCTCTCCTCATCCAGATCCGGACCACCGGTGACCTCCACCAGCTCCAGCAGACGGACGAATGTCTCTACGAAGGTGTTCACCACACCCGGCAGCAGCGTGATCCGGCGGTCGCCGACGGCCGTGGACATGTTCGCCAAGCACCGCGGCTGCTCCCCCGCCGCCAGCAAGGCGTACTGCCGCGTGAGACCGACTTCGTCGAGGTCGGGTTCACGCAGCACCTCGGCGACGGTCGCGTCCTTCATCGCCCGCAGCATCCCTGCCGACTCGGCCGTGTAGCGGACAGTGCCGTCGGCCAGGGTCGTGAGAGCGACCGGGATCATGCCCCGCCGGAACGTCGACGACTGCAACCCCCAGAACCAAGTGTTCGCCACCACCGCGAACAACCCCGAGTCCCGCAGACCCCGGGCGAACTCACCCGGACTCCGGTACGGCGTCTGGTCGGCCAGATAGGCGTGCTGCACCAGTGCGCGGGCAGTCGTCTCCAGCCCCACGCCGAGGATCTCCACCGGGTCGCGATCCGTTGTCGTCGCAGCCATCGTGGCGCGCTCGCCGGCAGCCAGTACTTCCGCAGCAGCCCGTACGCCGTCCGCGGCGGCCAGAGCTCGCCGAAGTACCAGCACCGTCTCACGAGCGGCCACGGGCACGATGGGACCGAGTGCGCTCGGACCGCTGTGGGCGACGTTCAGCACGCCGTCGCTGTCTTGCCACATCACCCGATGAGTCGCGCTGGTGACCAGCTCAGCCGGGCAAGGCCGCAGCTTGGCCTCGAGGTAACTCAACTGTGCCGGCGCCAGGTGACTGTCCGGCGCGAGGGTCATAGGCGTCAGCTGCGGCTCGACCTGCCACCGCGCCGTCGGCAGCCAGCGATCGGGCTCCAGCTCGGCATCGGCAAGAACCCGGGCCAGGATCTGCGCCGCGGCCGGGCGATCGTAGTGCGCAACGTCCAGCTCTGACTCGGCAGACACCGTCAGCGAACCTCCAGCACCAGGCCCGGATCGCACTCGCCCGGAGCGGCTCGACCAGCAGCTCCAATTCTGCTGGAAGCCGGCCGTCAACGCGTCCGCTACTGCGTGTCACGGCCCGACGTATCGCCATCGGTCGGGGGAGCTGTCCGCCTTCAGGCAGTCATGGCGATCATCAGCGCGGCGGGCATCGTCGGCTGCTGAGACCCACCCTTCGGTTCCACCGTGACGCCGAAGGCGACCTTGCCGGTCACGCCGCCGGCCAGGATCTTCGTCTGGTCGGGCTGTGCGAGGACAGCGGCGATCTGCTCGGTGGCGCGCTGAGCCGACGCATTCTTCCGGTACTGGTCGATGGCGATCCCGCCGGTAGCACGCCGCGCAGCGCGGCAGGTGCTGCTCGAACAGGGTCTGCTCGTCCTCGGCCAGCGTGTGGATGTCTTCGCTCATGTTCATCACTCCCCCGCGATGCCGAGGCAGTCGCGCAGCCGCACCAAGCCGTCCCGCATCCTCGCCTTGACGGTCGGCACCTTCGCCGCCAGCAACCTCGCGACCTCGGTGTAGGTGTGTCCCTCGTAGTAGGCCAGCGTGATCGACTCCCGCTGCAACTCGGTCAGCGAACCGAGACAACGGCGTACCTGCTCGGCCTCGAGCCTGTTGGCGACCGCATCGGTCACCTGGTCGAAGTCGATCTCGGCGGACCGGGATCCGGCGGCGTGGTCGCGATCGCTGGCGGATTGCTCCGACCGGACCCGATCGATCGCGCGCCGGTGCGCCATCGTCAACGCCCAGGCGCTCACCGAGCCGCGGGCCGGGTCGTAGCGCGAGGAGGTCCGCCAGATCTCGACCATCACCTCCTGCGTCACCTCCTCGGACAGCGCCGGGTTCCGCAGTACGCGGCGGACCAGGCCGAAGACCCGGGGCGACAGGAGGTCGTACAAGGTGCCGTAAGCCTCGGTGTCCCCACGAGCAATCCGAGCCATCAGCGCGCTGTCCTGCGGCGGCGGCGTATGCCCACCGGTCGTCGGCCAAGGCAGGCCGCTGGTTTCGTTCACGAATCAGCCCTCCTGCTCGTCGATGACGATAGGTGGTGGCTGATTCCTATCACGCCAAGGCCGTTTGGGGTGCTCTCCCGCCCGCGGCCGGAAACAAGGCTGCCATGTCATCTATCCGGGGGTGGGAAGGCCTCCGCTGGCCCACTCTTTTGTCGGCTGCCATCCCCTATCTTTCGGAGGTAGGTAGACGACGGATAAGGGGTGGGGATGACCGAGTCTGCGGTCGCGGTGTTCGACCGGCTGTACCGGGCCGGGGTGCCCGAGCGGCCGGTGGTGTTGTTCGACCGGGCTTGTGTCGTGGGCGGGAGCATCGCCGGGTTGCTGGCTGCTCGGGTTCTCGCCGATCACGCCCGCGAGGTGGTCATCGTCGAGCGCGACCAGACGGAGCCGGCGGCGCAGCCGCGGACCGGCGTACCGCAGGATCGGCATGGGCACGTCCTGCTGCCGGGTGGGTTGTCCCAGATCGAGCGCTGGCTTCCTGGGATTGCTGCGGAAGCCGAGGCGTTGGGTGGGTATCTCGCCGGGCCCGATCAGCAGGTCGTCTATCACGATGGTCGCGAACAGGCTCTTGCATCCGGTGAGGCGGCGATGTTGCTGGGGACCCGGCCGTTCCTCGAGGCCCGGATCCGTAGCCGGGTGCTTGCACTGCCCAATGTCAGCACGGTGTCCGGCCAAGCGACCGGACTAGCCTATGACGTCGGAGTCAGCGGTGTGCGGTGCGGGGACGAACTGGTATCGGCAGCCTTCGTGGTCGACGCGATGGGTCGCGCCTCCAAGTTGTCGGCCTGGCTGGAGAAGGACGGGTATGAACGGCCCCGGATGCGAAGGGTGCAGACCGGGATCAACTATGTGACCGCACTCTTCGAGCGGGCCGAGTCCTCCTGGGAGCAGGAGATCGCCTGCGTGCTCGAGCGGTTCACGGCGCAGTCGATGCCGTTCGAGCTGACCGTGGCGCACCTCAGCGTGATCGAGGACGACCAATGGCTGGTCATGCTGATGGCGTACGGCGATCACCCGGCCGCGAAGTCGATCGAGTCCTTCCGCTCCACCTGCGCCGAACTGCCGCCGGTCTTCGCGAAGGCGGCCGGCGGCGCCGTGACCCGCGGGATCCAGACCTACCACCAGGCCGACAGCAGGCGCCGCGACTTCACCGGCCTGTCCCGCTTTCCCGCCCGGCTGGTCGCGATGGGCGATGCCGTCGCGTCGTTCAACCCGATCTACGGCCAGGGCCTCAGCTCGGCCGCATTTCACGCCGCCTGCTTGTCAGAGTACCTGGTCGGCGAGCCTGACCTGGAAGTACCAGCGGCCGGCTTCTTCGCTCTGCAGGAGGTTGTCGTCGACGCCGCGTGGGCGATCTCGGCCGGCGGCGACGCGGCCCGGCAGGACCTGATCACCGGCGCCGAGGTCCCCGAAGACGTCCGGCGCCAGCGCTGGGCCATGAGCCAGATCATCAAGGCCACTCTCGTCGACAAGACCGTCGCCGCAGCCTTCGCCGCGGTCACCCGCATGCAAGCCCACCCCGCCACCCTCCGCACCCCCGAAATGCTCGAACGCGCGCTGGCGGCCAACCAGCGCTGAGCCAGGCTCTTGGCGGGATTCACCGCAGGACAGCTGTGATTGCGTCGAGGTGGAAGCCTCAGGTGTCACAGGGGAAACGTACGTCCCAGGCGAGATGCGGGGTTACCACTGTCCAGCTATGGTCTGAGCGAATGGCCCGCCCGGCCAGCTCGCGGCCTGGCGGCTGTTCGGATTTCCTGGAAGGAGCCGCCATGACCCTCAGCCAAGGGCGGCTCGCCGCGTTGCTGCGGTACGGATGGGCGATCGTCAGCTGCCGCACCGTCCGGGTCGTCGCGCTCGTGGTCGCCGTCGCACTCTCGCTGTGGAACGTCGAGCGGGTTCCGCACACAGCGGTACTACCCGCCGTGATCGGCCTGTTGCCGTTCGCGATCGGCAAGTACGTGCTGTGCCCGTTGCGCTGGCACTCGTTGTCGACCAGCGGCCAATCGCGCCGCTGGCACCTTCGCGCCTATGCGGAGAGCGAGATCCTCGGCCTCATCTCCCCCTGGCACGCCGGCGCCGACCTGTGGCGGATCCATCGGCTGGAGGGCAAGGGGGTACGGCGTGCTCCCGCCGTCGCGGAGGTCGCCCTCGACCGTTTCGTCGGAACGATCGGGCTCGTGTTCGCCGTCGCCGTGGCCGGGGTGACGTTGCCGCTGACCGTGCTCATCGTCGCGCTAGGCGTCGTCGCAGCCGTCTTGGCAGCGGCGCTGATCGTGAACCACCGCCACCCCGGCCTGGCCGGCCGCTGGCCATGGCCCTCGCCCAAGGTGTTCATCGCCGGCATCGCCTTGTCGGTCGGCTACCAGGCAACAATCCTCGGCCTGCTGATCGGCGCACTCCACGCGGTCGGAGACTCGGTGTCGGCACTCCAGCTGGTCGCCGTCTTCGGCGCCAGCCAGCTCGCCGGTGCGCTCCCCGGCGTACACGGTGCAAGTCCACGAGAGGGCGCCCTCGTCGCCGGCCTCGCGTCAATCGGCGTCCCTTGGACAGCCGCCTTCGGCGCAGTCGCTCTAACCGCCTTGCTCTATTGGATCCCCGCCCTACTCCTAGGCGGCACCCTCCTACTCCTCCGCTGGCGCGGCTGGCTCACCGGCCCGGCAGCGGCAACCACCTGACACGGTCGCCGGCCCACCAACACCATCCACCAGCACCCCCGCCACGCACGCTCGACACCCGTCGCCTTCACCAAGCAGGCGACACAGGAGCGGACCGGCGAGCAGGCGTGGGGGGGACCTCAGGTCAGTCAGTCGTACATCTTGTCCAGGAGGTCGCCGTACGTGGTCTCCACGTACTTGCGCTTCAGTTTCAGGCTCGGGGTCATCTCGCCGCCCTCGACGGTCAGGTCCCGGTCGAGGATGGTGAACTTCTTGATGGTCTCCCAGCGGTTGAGCCCGGCGTTCAGCTCGTCCACGTACCCCTGAACCAGCTTCTGAGCGGCGTCCGAGGTGACGATCTCGGCGTACGACTTGCCCGCAAGGCCGTTCTGCGCGGCCCACGGCACGATGGAATCCGGGTCCAGCGTCACCAGGGCGCTGACGAAGTTCCGCTGGTTGCCGTGGACGAGGAACTGGCTGGCGTACGGGCAGATCATCTTGAACCGCCCCTCGATCACCTGCGGCGCGACATACTTGCCGCCCGACGTCTTGAAGAGGTCCTTCTTCCGATCGGTGATGAAGAGGAACTCGTCCTCGAAGTGCCCGATGTCCCCGGTGTGGAACCACCCGTCGCCATCGATCACCTCGGCCGTCTGATCGGGCAGGTTGTGATACCCGCTCATCACCCCCGGCCCCTTGATCAGGATCTCGCCGTCCTCGGCGATCTTGAACTCCGCCGCCGGGAAGATCGGCCCGACGCTCCCCAGCCGGTAGTGATCCGGCCGGTTCAGCGTCGACCCAGCAGCGGTCTCAGACAACCCGTAGCCCTCGAGAATCAGCAGCCCGGCAGCGTGGAACCACTCCGCCAGCTTCTTGTCCAGCGCGGCCGACCCCGACACGAAGAACCGGATCCGCCCACCGAACCGCGCCCGGATCTTCGACAGTACGAGCTTGTCGGCAACCGAGAACTGAGCGGCCAGTACGCCGCCCGGCTCCTTGCCCTGCTGCCGGAGCGCCGACACCCGCCCGCCGACCCCGAAGGCCCAGTGGAACAGCTTCGCCTTGACCCCGCCCTCGGCCTCCATCATCGTCACGATCCGCGCGTGCGCCTTCTCGAAGACGCGGGGCGCGGCGGCCATGAAGGTCGGCTGGACGGCGGCGGCGTTCTCGACGATCTTGTCGACCCGCCCGTCGATCGCCGTCGCGAAACCGAGCTGGAACTGCACCGCCAGCAGCACCTGTCCGAAGACGTGCGACAACGGCAGCCACAGCAACTGCAGGTCGTCGGGGCCGAGCACCCCGATCCCCTCGACAGCGGCACCTTCGTACGTCCAGACCGAGTGCGGCAACCGGACGCCCTTCGGCCGGCCGGTCGTACCGGAGGTGTAGACGAGCGTGCACAGGTGCTCGGGACGCACCTGCGCGATCCGGTCGTCGACCGTCGACGGCTTCTCCTCGAGCAACTTCGCGCCCAGCGCGTCGAGGGCGGCCAGCGTGATCACCCAGTCGCCGTCGCGCTCGTCGGGTTCGCCGTCGAGCAGCACCACCTTGTGCAGCGAAGGCGTCTCCGACTTGTGGTCGCGCAGCTTGTCGACCTGAGTGGCGTCCTCGGCGAAGACGACCCGTACTTCGGCGTCCGCGACGATGTACGACACATCGCCGGCCATCGTCGTCGGGTAGATCGTCGTCGTGGCGGCCGCGGCGAGGATCGAGGCGAGATAGCACTGGACCCACTCGAGCCGGGTGCTGGCCGCAATCCCGACCCGCTGTTCCGGCTCGATGCCCAGCGCGACCAGGCCCGCGGCGCGACGCCGTACCAGGGTCTCGGTCTCCTGCCAGGTCACGGACTGCCAGCCGCCGTCGCCCGTCGGCGCTCTGAACGCCTCCCGGCCGGGCGTCGAGCTGACGCGATCGAGGAACATCTGCGCAAGGTCTTCCTTGCGGTTGCTGAGCAACGCGAGCTGAGGACCGTCTGCAACGGGCTTCATGTCTGGCCTCCACGGGGGGTCAAGTAACCGAACAGTAATAGCCGCAGCCAGCGCTGACCATGGCCTTCGCTTGCCCACGCGCACCATCTCGATTACGTTTCCGCAACATGCGCGCACGGTCTGTGGCACTCCTCTCACTGTCCGTCCTATTCCTCGGCTTCCTGTCGCCTGCGAGCGCTGAACCGCCGCCGGGCGAGTTCGGCAGCGACTACTCCGATCCCAGGACGCCGGCCCCGCCCGTCGCGGTGCCGCACACCAGGCACTGCTCGGTGGAAATCGTCCGGAACGGCTTCAAGAACTTCGACCCGTACACCTCCACCTACACCCCACCGGCCGCCTGCCGCGGTCCGTGGTCGAAGGTGGTCCTGCGGATGCAGGGCTCGGTCAAGGGCGTCCAGTACGACCGCCTCGGACACATCACGATCGGCGGCGTCGGCGTCTTCCGCACCTCGACCCCCGAGCCGAGCGCCGACGGCATCAGCTGGCAGGTCGAGAAGGACCTCACCTCGTACAGCCCGCTGCTGCGCACCCCGCAACCAGTGGTGATGGAGCTCGGCAACGTCGTCAACGACACCTACACCGGAGTCCTCGACATCGTCGTCACGCTCGACTTCTACACAACCGGCCTCGGCGCCCCGGCAGCCCGTACTGCGAACGCCGTCGTCCCCCTGCAGGACCAGCGCCGCGAAGACTCCGACCTGATCGGTACTGCGACGCTGCCGCGGAACACGTCCCGCCTGCTCGGTGAGGTCTACGTGACCGGCTCCGGCGGCGGGTGCGAGGAGTTCTGGGACACGTCGGCGCCGGCCTCGACGGGCTACTCGTGCCCGGACGGCTCGCCGTACCGTGAGGTCGAAGTACAGATCGACGGCAAGGTCGCCGGGATCGCGCTGCCGTATCCCTACATCTACACGGGCGGCTGGTCGAACCCGTACTCCTGGCGCCCCTCCCCCGCTCCGCGCGCCTTCGACATCAAACCCTTGACCTATGACCTGACGCCGTTCGCCGGGCTGGTCAGCGACGGCAAGCCGCACGAGTTCCGCGTCCACGTCGTCGGCGTACCGGCCGGGCAGAGCGGGTGGTTCACCGTGCCCAACCTGCACGTCTGGACCGACCCGATCCTGAAGCAGACCCACGGCAAACTGACCTCGTACGCCGTATCACCGCTGACCAAGTCGGACGACGTCACCGGCAGCAGCGGCGCGGCGGGATCCGTGCAGACGAAGGCGTCGCGGGCGCTCAAGATCAGCGGGTACGTCGACACGTCGGCCGGGCGCATCCGTACGACTGTCGAGCGCTCACTCACCAACGACAGCCTGCACGTCTGGGAGGCGGGCGAGTCGCGCGACGCCCTCGACGCATCCTGGCGCGACCTCTCCACCGTCACCACCGGGTTGCGGGTCGATCGCACCGACCTGACCTACAGCAAGAACGGGTACATCAGCTTCTTGCCCCACGCAACGATCCCCGACGGCTACGACGTGATCACCGACCTCGACGTGGCCGACCGCAGCCACACCACCAGCCGTCTCGGCCCGCTGACCCTGGCGGATCGGCGCACGGAGGAGACCTACGACGGCCGCGCCTCGTGGATCTACAACGTCCCCCGCGACCAACGCCACGCCACCGGCACCCAAACCGTCCGCTACCGAGCCTCAGGCACCGGCGGCTGCTACGACCACACCCTGTCAGCCATCAACGGCATCTACACCAAGGACCACTACCGCTGCTAAAGGCGGCCGAGCCCACCAGTGGTGGGCTCGGTCAGCGTTGGGCGAGCAGTTCGGCGATCTGTACTGCGTTGAGGGCTGCGCCTTTGCGGAGGTTGTCGTTGGTGATGAAGAGGACCAGGCCGCGGTTGCCCGGGACGGACTGGTCCTGGCGGATTCGGCCGACATAGGACGGGTCATTGCCTGCGGCAAGCAGAGGGGTCGGCAGGTCGGCGAGCTCGACCCCCGGGGCGCCAGACAGTAGTTCGGTGGCGCGCTCGGGGGTGATCGGATCGGCGAACTCGGCGTGGATGCTGAGCGAGTGGCCGGTGAAGACGGGGACGCGGACGCAGGTGCCGGCCACCAGCAGATCCGGGAGGTGCAGGATCTTGCGGCTCTCGTTGCGCAGCTTCTGCTCCTCGTCGGTCTCACCGGTGCCGTCGGCAACGATCGAGCCGGCCAGCGGGAGCACGTTGAAGGCGATCGGACCGGCGTACACCTGCGGCTGCGGAAGCTCGATCCCCTCCGTGCCGAGAGCCAGCCGACCAGCATCTGACGCGAGGGCCTGGGTCTGCTCTTCCAGCTCCCGTACGCCGACGCCGCCCGAGCCCGAAACGGCCTGGTAGGTCGACACGATCAGCCGGGTGAGGCGGGCCTCGCGGTGCAGCGGCGCCAGCACCGGCATGGCCGCCATCGTGGTGCAGTTCGGGTTGGCGACGATGCCCTTGGGCAGGTGGTCGAGATCGCCCGGGTTGACCTCGGCAACGACCAGCGGGACCTCCGGGTCCATCCGCCAGCCGGACGAGTTGTCGACGACGACGGCACCCGCGGCGGCCACCTTCGGGGCGAACGCCTTGGAGGCCGTCTTCCCGTTGGAGAACAACGCCAGGTCGAGTCCCTTGAAGTCGGCGGTCGCCGAATCCTCGACGGTGATCTTCTCGTCGCCGAACGCCAACTGACTACCGGCCGAGCGGGCAGAGGCGAAGTACCGGATCTCGTCGACCGGGAACCCCCGCTCCACCAGCAACTGCCGCATCACGCCGCCGACCTGACCTGTGGCCCCGAACACTCCTACTCGCATGAAAACAGCCTAGTAGAAGGGCTGCGCCCGCCTGGCTGGGCGTCCACCATCCGGTGGGCCCCACGAGCATGAGTTATTCTCGAAGGGTGACGAGTGCAAAGTGCCGGTCGACCGTGCGTGCCGCGGTGATCTTCGGCGACCACTCGTACCGCAGCGACCTGTACCAGTAGGCCCACGGCTGTCCCAGCCGAGCCGACCGTCATCTTCTCCTTTCGCTGCGAAGGATCACTCATGCACGACCTCTCCCAGTTCACCCATGCCGACGTGCGGTGGGCAGCCCAGAACATGCCCCTGCTGCTCGACACCGACCTGACACCACTCAAAGGCTTGCGGATAGCGATCTGCCTGCACATCGAGCCCAAGACAGCGGTGCTCTGCGCGCTCCTGGTCGAAGCCGGCGCCGAAGTGTGGCTGACCGGCTCCCCCGGTACTACGCGCCAGGACGTCGCCGACTGGCTCACCACTCTCGGCGTCCACGTCCACGCCGCGGCCGACGATGACGCTCCGCGGATCAAAGCCGTGCTGACCAGCGACCCGCAGCTCGTACTCGACAACGGCGCCGACCTCATCCGCGCACTCCTCGACAGCGGCCTGCCGTCAGAGTTTCGGGGTGGCACCGAGGAGACGACGACCGGAGCGCTCCTCCTGCGGCAGCGCTCGGAGCCACCGCCGTTCCCCGTCATCGTGATCAACGACAGCCCGCTCAAACTGCTCGTCGAGAACCGGTGGGGAGTCGGGCAGTCGGTGGTCCAGGGCTTCATGAACGCGACCAACAAGATGATCCCGGGCACCCGCGCAACGGTGGCCGGCTACGGCCCCTGCGGTCGCGGCGTGGCGCAAACGCTGCGTCAGCTAGGCGCAAGAGTCAGCGTCGCCGACCAGGACCCGTACCGTCGGCTCGAAGCCGCGCTCGACGGGCACCAGGTAGGCCGGCTGGACACTCTCCTAGCCGATACCGACCTGCTGTTCCTCGCCACCGGGCATCCCGATGTCGTCAGCGACGAAGGCATCGCAGCCCTGCCAGACAATGCGGTGATCGCGGGCGTCGGCCATTGCCCCTGGGAGCTCGATCTTCAACGCCTCGGCCCGCCCACGCCTGCCACCGGAGCGGGATCCGCACGGCAGACCGCCGACCACGAGACCTACATCCAGCCCGACGGCCGTCGCATCACGGTCCTGGCGAAGACCCGGATGATCAACCTGGTCAGCGCCGGCGGCAACCCGATCGAGGCGATGGATCTCGGTCTCACGCTGCAGGCCCGCTCGCTCGCCCTGGTCGCGACGGGTCGCGCGGCTCCCGGCGTACAGGCTGTACCTCTGGACCTCGATCGTGAAATCGCCGAAACCTTCGCCGCAACGCTGGAGCTGTCATGACCAACCTGCCCTTGATCGACCTGCACCGGCACCTCGAAGGCTCGATCCGGACGAGCACGGTCCTCGACATCGCCGCCCGTACCGGCCACGAGCTCGCTACCAGACCAGCACCCCGTACTGCGTTGGTTGCCGACGGCTCCCAGACCGGGTTACTCCCGTACCTGGCGAAGGTGGACGTCGCGATCGGCGTGCTGACCGAGCTGGACGACTGGAGCCGGGCCGCCGCTGAGGCTGTGGACGACGCCTTCGACGACGGCCTGGACTATCTGGAACTGCGCTACTGCCCGGGGATCATCGCGCACGACACCGGGCTCGCGCCTGAAGCGGTGATCGATGCGGTGTCGGACGCCGTGGCCGAGCGGTCGGCTCGGCGGAAGCTGCCGGTCGGGTTGATCGGGATCGTGGTCAGACATCTAGGTGCCGACTCGGCCGAGCAGCAGATCGCGACCTTGCTGTCTCGCAAGGACACCTTCTGCGCGGTCGATCTGGCCGGCGACGAGGCGAACTTCCCGGCGCAGTTGTTCGCTGCTGCCTTCGCGAAGGCGCGCGATGCCGGGCTGCACGTGACGATCCACGCGGGTGAGGCCGCGGGCGCCGACAGCGTGTGGGATGCGGTGAAGCATCTCGGGGCCGAGCGCATCGGTCACGGAGTACGGGCCGCTGAGGACCCGCGATTGATGGAGGCGCTGGCAGAGCGAGGCGTCACGCTGGAGGTGTCGTTGACGAGCAACACCCAGACGGGTGCCGCTCCGAGCTACGCCGAGCACCAGATCCACAAGCTCCTGGCAGCCGGAGTGCCGGTCACGCTCAACACCGACAACCCACGCGTGAGCGACGTCAAGCTCTCGCAGGAGCACCGAGCGGCGCTGAACGAGGTTGGGCTGACAGCAGAGCAGTTGGCCAAGGTGGCACAGCAATCTCTGACCGCCGCCTTCGGCAACGCCAACCCGCAGAACAGCTGAGCGACGAGCCGCCCCTTGGGGTGCGAGCCCACCAGTGGTGGGCTCGCACCGCGGAGCGGAGGGGTGTCAGCTGTCGGAGACGAGGATGCCGCCGTTGGCGACGTCCGACTTCTCGATTTCCTGGAAGACGATCCGGACCGCTTCGCGCTTGGCGCCGAGGATGGAGATCGCGGAGTCGGTGACGGCGGCGACGAACTCGCGGCGCTGGTCGAGGGTGCGACCGGAGAGCAGTTCGACGGTGATGTTCGGCATAGGAGGAGCTCCTCAGAGATCAGATGACGGGTTCTGCATCACGGAACATTGTTCCAGATTCAACGCTAGCTGACCGCGGCTGCTCGCCTGGCGAGCACCTCGGCGGAGTCGTCGGGGTCGGTGTTGAGCGAATCGAGCAGCTCGTCGACCGACTCCCGGCGCTCCGGCAGCAGCAGCCCGAGGCCGACGTACACGACCAGGGAAGTTGCCAGCGGCAACGCCACCACCAGCGTCGTGTCGGTGGACTCGATACCCCACTTGACGACCGCCCAGACGCTCAGGCCGGTCGCCCAGGAGACGATCGCCGCCCGCGGCCCGGAGCGCCGGAACCAGGGCAGCAGCCCCAGCATCAACGGGATCGAGATCGGCCCCATCGTGGCGGCCACCAGGTCAACGACGATCTTCAGCACCACGCCCTGACCGTTGGTGAGGATCGCGATCAGCATGCTCACCGTGACGAAGGTGAAGGTGGTGATCCGGGCGAACTTCAGCGTCGCCACGTCGGACAGGCGGCGCAGCTTGGGCCACAGCACCGGGCCGATGTCGCGGGTGATCACCGAGGAGATCACGTTCGCGTCCGAGGCCACCATCGCCATCGTGTGCGAGAAGAACCCGGCCAGCACGAGCCCGATCAGCCCGCTCGGCAGCAGCAGTTGCGCCAACGCGACGTACGACTGCTCCGGCTTGGCCAGATCAGGAACGAGCAGCGGCGCGGCGCACATCGGGATGAACAGCACCAGTGGCCAGACCAGCCACAGGGCCGACGACAACAGCGCGGCCCGCTTCGCCTCGGAACCGGACGGCGCGGCCATATAGCGCTGCGCCAGGTTCCACATGCCGCCGTTGTACTCGAACGTCTTGATGAACAGGAACGCTATTAAGAAGACCGGTGTGTACGGCCCGTTCAGCGCGCTGCCGTGCCCCTCGGGCAACTGGTCCCACATCTTCCACAGCGTGGGGATGCCGTCGAGATGGGTCAGCACGCCGATGAACATCGCGATCCCGGCCGCGGCCTGGATGATGAACTGGCCGAAGTCGGTGAGCACGTCGGCCCACAGTCCGCCCAGCGTCGCGTAGAGCATCGTCACCACACCGGTGAGCAGGATGCCCCAGCGCATCGGTACGCCGGTGAAGCCGTTCAGCAGGACGGCGATCGCGACCCACTTGGCGGCGATGTCGACCACCTTGAGCGCGGCACCGGAGTACGCGAGCACCTGCTGCGTCGGCAGGTTGTACCGCTTGGCCAGGTACTCCAGCGGCGAGACGACGCCGTGTTTCGCGCGGAGCCGGTTCCATCGGGCGGCGAAGAGGAACGCGCCGATACCGACGCCGACGCCGATCGAGACGGCCCACCAGACGTACACGGTGATGCCGTAGTTGTAAGCGACCGCCGCGAACGCGACGAACATGACCGCGCTGTAGCCGGACATGTGGTGCGAGATGCCGGACAGCCACCAGGGAATCCGGCCACCGGTGGTGAAGTAGTCCACCACCGTCTTGATCTTGGTGCGCGACCACAGTCCGATCAGCACCATCAGCACGAAATAGCCGGCCAGCACCGTCCAGTCGAGCGCTGTCATCGACGCTTCTCCAACATTTTGGCCTCCAACATGCTTGGCCTCCAAGGGCGGGATGTGAAGGAAGGTTCCATCTGTCAGAACCATGTGTCAAGAGGCGGAACAAGTACCGAGACCAATCGGGTACATCGAGCCCACGACACGGACAAGGTTTGACAGACTGTTCCGCGAGATAGAACCTTGTTCTGTGAATTCGTCGCAGAAAGCCCTCCAGGTCAGGCACGCCACCCACCCCGACCAGGTGCCCGGGTTCGACACCGCCGCGCTGCGCCGGACGTACCTGGTCGATGACCTGTTCACCGCCGACACGGTCACCGCGGTGCTCACCCACCACGACCGGATCGTGCTGGCCGGCGCCCGCCCGGTCAGCGGCCCACTCACCCTGGGCACGTGGCCGGAGCTGCGCAGCGAGTACTTCCTCGAGCGCCGCGAGGCCGGCATCGTCAACGTGGGCGGCCCCGGCACCGTGACAGTCGACGGCACCAAGTTCGAGCTCGTCACCGGCGCCTGCCTGTACGCCGGCCGCAGTGCGCGCGAGGTCGTCTTCGAGGGCACCGATGCCGCCTTCTACCTGTTCTCCGCGGCAGCGCACACCGACTTCCCGACCACCCTCGTCCAGCCCGGCGAAGGCAACCGGCTCGAGCTCGGCGACCAGCAGACCGCGAACCGCCGCACGATCGACCAGTACATCCATGCCGACGGCGTGAAGAGCTGCCAGATCGTGCTCGGCGTGACCACCCTGCACGCGGGCAGCACCTGGAACACGATGCCCGCGCACACCCACGACCGGCGGACCGAGTGCTACCTGTACTTCGGCCTGCCGGAGTCGGAGCGGATCGTCCACCTGCTGGGTGAGCCCGAGGAGACCCGGCACCTGCTGATCGCCGATCGCCAGGCGGTCATCTCGCCGAGCTGGTCGATCCACTCGGGCGTCGGCACCTCGTCGTACAGCTTCGTCTGGGCGATGGCCGGCGAGAACCAGGCCTTCACCGACATGGACGGCGTCGATGTGAAGGACATTCGGTGACTCAGCCCGCCACTTCTTCCAGCTTCTCCCTCGCGGGCAAGACGGCGCTGGTGACCGGCGCGCGACGCGGGATCGGCGCGGCGATCGCGGCCGGCCTCGCCGCCGCGGGCGCGGACCTCATCCTGATGGCCCGGGACGCGGCACTCGAAGACACGCTGGAAGCGATCAAGGAGAACGGCGGCGGTCAGGCGACCGTCGTCACGGCTGACTTCGCCGACCCCACCGCCGTAGAAGAGGCCGCGACCACCGCGGTCGCCGACGCGGCGGCGGCCGGCCGGCAGATCGACATCCTGGTCAACAACGCCGGTACGATCCGGCGCGCGCCGGCGGCAGCCACGGGGGCGGCTGACTGGAAGCACGTGATCGACGTGAACCTGAACTCCACCTGGGCGGTCACCCGGCCGATCGGCGCCGCGATGGTCCAGCGCGGCGGCGGCAAGATCATCACGATCGCTTCCCTGCTGAGCTTCCAGGGCGGGGTCACTGTCCCGGCGTACACGGCGAGCAAGCACGCGGTCGCCGGGCTCACCAAGGCGCTGGCCAACGAGTGGGGGCCGGCCGGCGTACAGGTGAACGCGATCGCTCCGGGGTACATCAGTACCGACAACACGACTGATCTGAGGGCCGACCCGGAGCGGGAAGCGGCCATCCGCGACCGCATCCCGGCCGGGCGCTGGGGCCGGCCCGAGGACCTGGTCGGCGTGGCGGTCTTTCTGGCCTCGGCGGCGTCCGACTACGTCAACGGACACGTACTGGCCGTCGACGGTGGCTGGCTAGCCAGATAAGAGGTGACAGGATGAGCGACATGAGTTCGCCCTCGGCCATCGACAAGACGCTGATGGTGCTCGACGCCGTCCTCGAGCACTCGCGCTTCACCGACGTGGTGACGGCCACCGGCCTGGCCAAATCGACCGTGCACCGGATCATGGCGTCGCTGGTCGAACACGACTTCGTCGCGCAGTCCGAGGACGGTTCGTACCATCCGGGCCCGAAGGCGCTCCGGCTGGCCGGTCACGCGCTCACCAACGTCGACCTGGCGACGGTTGCCCGGCCGGTACTGGCCGATCTCGTCGCGCAGACCCGTTGCACGGTGCATGTCGGCCTGCTGAACGGCGACGAGGCGATCTACGTCGCCCGGTTGGACGGCCCCAAGCCGTACCGGATGCCTTCGCGCGTGGGCAAGGCGTTCTGGCTGCACTGCACAGGGATCGGCAAAGCCCTGCTCGCCGAGAAGGACGACGACGCGCTCGACGCCCTCGTCACCCGCACCGGCCTGCCGGCTCGTACTCCCCTGACCCACACGACCGCGGCCTCCCTGAAGGCCGACCTCATCCAGGTCCGCTCCCGCGGGTACGCCCTGGACGACGAGGAGAACGAGCCCGGCATCCGCTGCGTCGCGGCCGTCATCCATGACCACACCGCTACCGCGATCGCAGCGGTCAGCATCTCGACGCTGTCCCTGGAGCAATCCATCGCCCAGGTCGCCCTGATGGCACCGGCCGCGATCGAGGCCGCTCGCAAGATCTCGGCCGCTCTCGGCTACCTGGAGCCCACGCACTGATCCCTCCTGCTGACGCAGCGCAGTCAATCCTGCGCAGTCCGTTGTCAGCAGGCCTTCGGCGGCGCTAGCATCGGCTTTGATTATTAGGAAACTTTCTTAACGATCAACGGCCCGTCCCGCCCCAGGAGGCCCATCGATGCTGCGTCCTTTGAGAAACCGTTTGCCCCACTGGTTGCTGGCGACCGCCCTGGTCGCCGGCGTCTGTACGGCGATCCCCGCCGCCGGCGCCCTGCCTCGAGCCGAGGCCGCCGCCTCGGTCAGCCCGATCCCGAGCTTCCTGCTGCAGACCTCCGCGCAGGTCTCCGACGACTCCGCCGTCACCAAACCGGGCTTCCCGACGTCCGGCTGGCTGCCGGTCTCGTCGCGCTCGACGGTGTTCGCCGGGTTGCTGCAGAACAACAAGTACCCGGACCCGTTCTTCTCGACCAACATGAAGAACGTCGACAAGGCCCAGTTCAGCGTGCCGTGGTGGTACCGCTCGGAGCTGCAGGTCACCGACACCAGCCAGCGCACGTACCTAGACTTCAGCGGAGTACTGTCCCGGGCCGACGTCTGGGTCAACGGCGTCCGGGTGGCCGACAAGTTCCAGGTGGCCGGCGCCTACACGCGGCATGACCTCGACATCACCGCGCAGGTGCATGCCGGGAGCAACGCGATCGCGTTCAAGGTCTACCCGAACAACCCCAACACCGACCTCACGATGGGCTGGATCGACTGGGCCCAGACGCCGCCGGACCAGAACATGGGCATCGTCCGCGATGTCGTCGTCCGGCACAGCGGTCCCGTCGCTCTGCGCGGAGCCCATGTCGTCACGAAGCTGACGGTTCCGGCGCTCAACCACGCGGATCTCACGCCCAAGGTCGACGTCCGCAACGACTCGGCGGCTGCCGTGACGACGACGGTCAGCGGCACCGTGGCCGGCGTACCGGTCAGTCAGTCGGTTTCCCTTGCGGCCAAGGAGAAGAAGACCGTCACTTTCGCCACGATCGGGCTGGACAACCCGAACGTCTGGTGGCCGGCCGGGATGGGCGGCCAGCCGCTTTACGCTCTCGACCTGACGGCGTCGGTGGCCGGCACGGCGTCTGACAGCGCGTCGGCCAAGTTCGGAGTACGGGAGGTGAAGGCGCCGCTCAACAGCAGTGGTGGCCGGGCGTACTCGATCAACGGGCGGCCGCTGCTCGTGAAGGGTGGCGGGTGGTCGCCGGATCTCTTCCTGCGCTGGGATGCGACGTATGCGGCCGACAAGCTCAAGTACGTCAAGGATCTGGGCCTCAACACGGTCCGGCTGGAAGGGCACATCGAGCCGGACGAGTTCTTCGACCTGGCTGACCAGCTCGGCGTGCTGACCATGCCGGGGTGGGAGTGCTGCGACAAGTGGGAGAGCCAGTCCAGCGGCGGCACCTGGACGGCGGAGGACAAGCAGATCGCGAAGGACTCGATGACGGGTGAGGCCGAGCGGCTGCGCAACCACCCGAGCGTTCTCACCTTCCTGATCGGCAGCGACTTCGCGCCGAACGCGGCGACCGAGAAGGGCTACCTGGACGCGCTGGCCGCGGCCGACTGGCAGACCCCGGCGATCCCGGCCGCGTCGGCGAAGTCGTCACCGCAGCTCGGCAGCTCCGGGATGAAGATGAACGGGCCCTACGACTGGATCCCGCCGAACTACTGGTACGACAAGGCACACGCCGACTCCGGTGGCGCATGGGGCTTCAACTCGGAGACCTCGGCCGGGCCGGACATCCCGACGATGGACACGCTGAACCGGATGATGACGCCGGCCGAGCTCGAAGTGCTGTGGAAGAACCCGGCTGCGGCGCAGTACCACCGATCCTCGTCGACGACCTTCGGCAACCTGAAGCTGTTCGGCAACGCGCTGACCGGCCGGTACGGCGCTCCGGCGAACCTGACCGACTACGTGAAGAAGGCCCAGCTCGCGGCGTACGAGAACGTGCGCGCCGAGTTCGAGTCGCACAACCGGAACTTCACCGACGCGTCGAATCCGTCGACGGGGTTGATCTACTGGATGCTCAACAGCGGCTGGACGTCGCTGCACTGGCAGCTGTTCGACACCTATCTGGACCAGAACGGCGCGTACTACGGCGCCAAGAAGGCGAACGAGCCGCTGCACATCCAGTACTCCTACGACACCAAGTCCGTTGCCGTGGTCAACCAAAATCATGCGCCCGCCTCCGGGCTGACGGCTTCGGTGAAGCTCTACAACATCGACGGCACGGAGAAGTTCTCGCAGTCGGCGGGCGTCACGGTTCCCGGTGACGGCGGCAAGGCGACGGCGCTGACGATCCCGGCGGTGAGCGGGTTGTCGACGACGTACCTGGCCAAGCTCGTACTGACGAATTCGTCCGGCGTCGAGGTCAGCCGGAACGTGTACTGGCTGTCCACCAAGGCAGACACGCTCGACTGGAACAACACCGATTGGTACTACACGCCGACGACCAGCTACGCCGACCTGACCGGCTTGTCGAGTCTGGCCCAGGCGCCCGTCTCCGCGAGCGCTTCGACCTCCGCCAGCGGCGACACCACCACGACGACGGTGACGCTGAAGAACACGTCGACGGCGAAGACCCCAGCGTTCTACCTCGACGCGCATATCGTCGGGGCGGCCGGCAAACCGGTCCTGCCGGTGCAGTGGAACGATAACGCGGTATCGCTCTGGCCGGGCGAGACCGCAGTACTGCGGGCGTCGTACCGGACCGCTGATCTGAAGGGCGCTTCGCCTTCGGTGCGGATCACCGGCTATAACACGGCGACGCAGACGATCCCCGGCAACGGTGGCGGGCCGACCGATCCCGACCCGGTCGTCTACGAGGCCGAGGACGCCACGATCACCGCCGGCGTGGTCGAGTCGAACCACGCGGGCTTCACCGGCCGCGGTTTCGTGAACTACGACAACGCCACCGGCAGCGCGGTCGAGTGGACCGTCAACGCCACCACGGCCGGACCGGCCACGATCGACCTTCGCTACGCCAACGGTACGACGGTGAACCGGCCGATGAACCTCTCCGTCAACGGCACGGTCGTCTCCCCTGGTCTGGCGTTCGCCGGCACCGGAGCCTGGACGACCTGGCAGACGAAGACGGTCACGGTCAACCTGGTTGCTGGAAGCAACAAGATCAAGGCGGTCGCGACCACCGCCAACGGTGGTCCGAACGCGGACAGCCTGACCGTCTCCTAGCGCCCTCCGATTTCTAGGCGGGCGAGGACTTCGGGGTGGCCGGCAGGCGCGGACTTGGTTGCTTCCAGCAACGGTGAGGGTCGGCTGGCAGGTTGTTGTACCGCTGGCGTGAAGTATCACGCCAGCGGTACGAAACCTGCTAGTGGCCGCCATCCCGAGCCAGGATCGGGGGCGTCCGGCTTTCAGGCTCGGGCTGCGATGCGCTCCGCGTTCGCCCTCAGCTCGTCCACCAGGTCGACGCCGGAGTCGAGCATGGTCTGCATCTTGGCGGAGTCCTGCGCGGCGAACATGGTGGCGACAGTGACCTCGTGGTCCGGGCGGCTGAACACCTCGATGGCGTCGCCGGCACCGATCGTGCCCGTCTTCAGCACCTTGAAATAGGCGCCCGGCCGACCGGCTTGGTGGAAGCGCCTGACCCAGCCCTTGAGCTGCATCCGGTGCTGGAAGGTGACGCATGGGATCCGCGGTGCGCGGACCATCACCTCGACCTCGGCACCGATCCGCCAGACCTCGCCGATCAGCGCGTTGTTGATGTCGAGCCCCTCGGTCCGGAGATTCTCGCCGAACAGCCCTGACGGGATATCGCGGTCGAGCTGCTCAGTCCACCAGCGCGCGTCCTCCTCGGCGTACGCGTAGACCGCCTGATCCAAACCACCATGGTTCTTCGTGTCGCAGACGCTGTCACCCGCCAGCCCGAGCTCCCCGACCGGCACCCGCCGACGCTGCGGCCGCTTGTCGATCGCCGTGAACCCTGTCTCCTTGGGCCCCGGGATCTGCTCTTCCACCACATTCACCGTCAGCACGCGCATACCAGCCATGCTCTCCCGCGCGGGCAACACTCTGCTAGTGGTTTAGTCCTGGATGGCCTTGACGACGGCGATGTTGCGGGTGAGCCAGTCCTGCGGGAGCGACTCGTCGGCGCCGGCGTCTCGTACGGCGTCGACGGCGTTCACCATCTGGCGGACGATCACCCAGGCGCGGGCCCGCTCTTCGTCCAGGCCGGCGGCGTCGATGATGGCGTAGAACCTCCGGCGCACCGCGAAGCGGAGATCGCGAGCGGCGGCGATCTCCTCCCAGCGGTTCCACAGCAGCGGCGCGACCTCGTAGTGCGGATCACCCGACAGCGGTTTGGGGTCGATCACGAGCCAGGGTTCGCGTTCGGCCGCGAGCACGTTGAAGTAGTGCAGGTCCGTGTGGATCAACCGGCCGTCGGTCTGCGCGTCGGACGCGAAGTCCCGGGCCAGCGCGGCCGCCTGCTCGACGTACCGGTGCGGCACAGCGGCCGAGGAGGGCAGCTCGGACAGCTTGGCCGACCACCGCTTCGCCTCACCCGACAACAGCTTGAACTGCGGCCCGGCCGGTACGTGCAATCGCCGGTACATCGACGCGACGAGCTCACTCGCCTCGATGGCGTCGATGCTGGTCAGGTCGCGCGGCAGCGCCCGCTCCAGCAGCAACGCGAACCGCCGCGGATCCGCCCGGAGCAACCGGACCGCGCCGTCGCCGTCCCAGATCCGCAGCGCGAGATGCTCGTTCTCGGCCTCCCAGTGCGGGAACTGCACCTTCAGCACAGCCGGCGTACCGTCCTTGGCCAGGACCGGCACCACCAACGCACAGTTCCCGTACGCCGGTACGCCGTCCTCGCGCAACTCCCACTCAGCCAGCAAGTCGCGGGTCAACCGCGGCAGCCCGGCGAGCCAATCGGCCCACTCCGGGCCGCGCGAGCCGACCTTGAGGAACTCCGCGGGGATCTCGACCGGCATTACTTCTTGGTCTTGTCGCCCGGGGACTCGCTCGTCTTCAGGGCAGCGATGAAGGCTTCCTGGGGGACCTCGACGCGGCCCACCATCTTCATCCGCTTCTTGCCCTCTTTCTGCTTCTCGAGCAGCTTGCGCTTACGGGTGATGTCACCGCCGTAGCACTTGGCGAGCACGTCCTTGCGGATCGCCCGGATCGATTCGCGGGCGATGATCCGGGACCCGATCGCGGCCTGGATCGGCACCTCGAACTGCTGCCTCGGGATGAGCTCCTTCAGCTTGCCGGCCAGCGCCACGCCGTACCCGTAGGCGTTGTCCTTGTGCACGATCGCGGAGAACGCGTCGACCGTCTCGCCCTGCAGCAGGATGTCGACCTTGACCAGCTCCGCGGCCTGCTCGCCGGTCGGTTCGTAGTCCAGCGACGCGTAGCCCTTGGTCTTCGACTTCAGCTGGTCGAAGAAGTCGAAGACGATCTCGGCCAGCGGCAGCGTGTAGCGCAGCTCGACCCGGTCCTCGGACAGGTACTCCATCCCCTGCAGGTTGCCCCGCTTGGCCTGGCACAGCTCCATGATGACGCCGATGAAGTCCTTCGGGCTGAGGATCGTCGCGCGCACCACCGGCTCGTAGATATCGGCGATCTTGCCGCCGTTGGGGAAGTCGCTCGGGTTGGTGACGACGTGCTCGCTGCCGTCGTCCATCGCCACCCGGTAGACGACGTTCGGTGCGGTCGAGATCAGGTCCAGGTCGAACTCGCGCTCGAGCCGCTCACGGACGATCTCCATGTGCAGCAGGCCGAGGAAGCCGCAGCGGAAGCCGAAGCCGAGCGCGCCCGAACTCTCCGGCTCGTACTGCAGGGCCGCGTCGTTGAGCTGCAGGCGCTCCAGCGCGTCGCGCAGCGTCGGGTAGTCGTCGCCGTCGATCGGGAACAGCCCGGAGTACACCATCGGCTGCGGGCGCTTGTAGCCGCCGAGTGCTTCGGTGGCGCCGCGGATGGACGACGTGACGGTGTCGCCGACCCGGGACTGGCGAACGTCCTTCACGCCGGTGATCAGGTAGCCGACCTCGCCGACACCGATACTCTGCGACTTCTTCGGATCCGGGGAGATGACGCCGACCTCGAGCATCTCGTGCACCGCGCCGGTCGACATCATCTTGATCTTGTCGCGATGGTTCAGCTCGCCGTCGACGACCCGGACGTAGGTGACCACGCCGCGATAGGTGTCGTAGACCGAGTCGAAGATCAGTGCCCGCGGCGGGGCGTCCTTCACGCCCTTGGGCGGCGTGACCTGGGCGACGATCTCGCTGAGCAGCGCCTCGACGCCCTCACCGGTCTTCGCCGAGACCCGGAGTACGTCGGACTCCTTGCAGCCGATGATGTGCGCCAGCTCCGCGGCGTACTTCTCCGGCTGGGCGCCCGGCAGGTCGATCTTGTTCAGCACCGGGATGATGTGCAGATCCGCGTTCAGCGCGAGGTACAGGTTGGCCAGTGTCTGCGCCTCGATGCCCTGCGCGGCGTCGACCAGCAGCACCGCGCCCTCACACGCCTCCAGCGACCGGGACACCTCGTAGGTGAAGTCCACGTGGCCGGGGGTGTCGATCATGTTCAGGATGTACGTCGTACCGTCCGGGGCGAGCAGTCCGCCCGGGGTGTCCGGCTTCGGCGCGTACGGCAGCCGGACCGCCTGCGACTTGATCGTGATGCCGCGCTCGCGCTCGATGTCCATCCGGTCCAGGTACTGCGCCCGCATGTCCCGGCCGTCGACGACACCGGTGATCTGCAGCATCCGATCGGCCAGCGTCGACTTGCCGTGGTCGATGTGGGCGATGATGCAGAAGTTCCGGATCAGCGTCGGGTCGGTACGACCGGGCTGCGGAACGGACGTGGGGACAGCGGGCACGAAGGGATCCAGTTCGTCTCGGGTGGTCGATCCAAGGGCGCGGTAGGGTCCGCGGCAACTGACCAATCATCCCATGCCGCACCACCGGTTTGCGACCAGCGGCTGATCCCGGCTCAGCGTGCAACAAATGTGCTGAGCCGGTGTCTCTTTAGTGTCCTCCGTCGGCACTTGTTCGAGTGCTTGCGGTGGTCAGGTGCGTGTATCGCGGTGCTGGAGGAGCGTGCCTGGGCGCCGCAAGTGCCGAAGAAGGGCCGACGGAGGACACTGAGTGAGCGACATGATGCTGAGCGGGGGCGGCCGTCCTGGGGCGCCGCCTGCGCCGGACACGGACCGTGAAGCAGCGATCACGCTGCTGTACCGGGCGCAGTGGGCGGGCATGGTCCGGCTGTCCCTGCTGATGCTGGGTGACCGGCCGTCGGCCGAGGATGCGGTCCAGGAGGCGTTCGCCGCGATGTACCGGCGCTGGGACAAGATCAAGGACGGCACCCGGGTCGAGGCCTACCTGCGCTCCGCGGTACTGAACACCAGCCGATCCGTACTCCGGCGCCGCAAGCTCGCGCTGCTGCACCGGGGCCAGCCCGAGCCGGCCGTTTGGTCAGCGGAGAGCGCGGCAATGATCGGCGAGGACCGCCGGGAGGTGCTCGCGGCACTCGCGACGCTCCCCGCCCGGCGGCGCGAAGTACTGGTGATGCGGTTCTATCTGCATCTGTCCGACGCGGACATCGCGCAGACCCTCGGCATCACCGAGGTGTCGGTGCGGTCGACGGCGTCACGCGCTCTGAAGAGTCTGGGCCACAAGTTGAAGGAGGACCGATGACCAAGCACCTGGAAGAGCGGTTGTCGGAGGCTCTCGACACCGCCGCCCGGACCGTACCCGACAACGCAGTACCGCCGGAGCTGTTCCCAGCGGAGGGTGGCCGTACTACTGCCGCCACCGAGCGGCGATGGGTGCCGGTGCTGGCCATCGGGCTCGCAATGGCCGCTGTGGTGGTCGCGGTGGCGATCCCGATCGCCGTCTCGCGGAACAACTCGGCACCACCCGCCTCGAGCGTGTGCCCGGCGCCGCCCGCGGTCCAGGAGCTGCCCTTCGGAAAGCAGAACTACACCGACCCCGACTACGCCGACTTGAACAAACTGCCGTTCGGGCCGTCGCCGAGGGTGCCGTTCACGATGGCGAAGGATGCCGATCTGGACGGCGGCTATCTGGAGGACCGTGGCGTCCGGGTGCCACTGGCCAGCGGTTCGCAGGTCTACAGCATCGGACGGGTCGAGTGCGGCTGGGCGGCGTACAGGCAGTCGGGGAAGAGCGGCGACGCGGCTGAGGTCGGCGTGCTGAGTACCGACGGGAAGTACAGGTCGTTCGGGCTGGTGACCGGTGATGGCGCCTCGCTGTCACCGGACGGCAGTCAGCTGGCGTACGTCGCTCTGCTGGGCAAGGCCAAGGCGTCGGTCGTCACCGTGTCGGTTGTCACCGGCAAGCAGCTGGCGGCGGTGCCGGCGGGCGTCAACTCCGAAGTGGTCGGGTGGAACAGCCACGGTGTGTGGTTCATGCCCGACCGGGACAAGTACGTGACCCAGGTGTGGACGCCAGGCGGCAAGCCAGTCGCGGTGGACACCGACGAGCATCAGCTGACGGCGTACCGGGGGACGGACCGGATGCTGCTCACCGATCAGGACGCGACGCCGGCCGGCACCGGGCAGCCCGAGCCGGGCGGCACCCCGTCGCAGTGCGTGCGGGTGGTCGCGCTGGATAGTGCGTACAAGCTGGCCACCGTGCTGGAGAAGTGTGGGGGCGCGGCCGGCACGCTGTCGCCGGACGGCCGGGTGCTGGTCACCGACGCCGATGGCATCGTTCAGGCCTACCTGATCGGCGAGGGAACCGAGCCCCGGCTCCGGATGTCCTCGATGCTCGTCACGGTCGACCACGAGACGGTCTGGGAGGACGCGACCCACCTGCTCAACTCCGCCGGCCTGCGGACGGATCGGCAGGTCACTGTCCGATGCGACGTGATGAGCGGCGCCTGCGAGCGCATCCAGGACGGCCCCCAAGAGGGCGCCCCCGTAGGACCGGAGCTCGGCTACCCATAACCCCGAGCCCTAACGCCTCCGGGACCGCCTACGTCACCTATCGTTGCCTTCTGGTGACTGTGCTCAGGAGGGAATGGCGTGGCGGATCTCAGTGAGTCGATCGGGGTTGCTGCGTCGCCCTTGGCTGTCTATGGGCAGGTCAGCGAGCTTTCGCGGATGGCCGAGTGGAGTCCTGAGTGCACCCGGGTTCGCTGGAGTACGGGTGGGACGCCTGGGGTGGGGTCGCGGTTCATCGGGTACAACCGGGCCGGCGTGCTCCGGTGGGTCACGCAGGGCGAGGTGGTCGAGGCGGTGCCGGGTGAGCGGTTCGGGTTCCGGATCACCTTCGGGCCGGTGCCGATCGCGCTATGGACCTATGAGTTCGCCCCGGACGGCGCCGGCGGCTGCACGGTCACCGAGTCGTGGACCGATCGGCGGCCGGCGGCGTTGAGGACTGCGTCCGGATGGATCTTCGGGGATCGGGCCAAGATCAACGGGTACGGCATCCACAAGACGCTCGGCCGGCTGAAGGTCAGCCTGGAGTCGGTCTCCTGAGTCTGCTCGGTTTGGCTCTGACCGTGGCTTCTTGCTAATCTGTTCCTTCGCGCGTGTGCGTTGGTTCTCACCCGTGCACGGCACCACTCTTTCCTGTACTGATCCCAAAACTGATCGAGGCTCTGCATCCGTGGCGAACATCAAGTCCCAGATCAAGCGTAACCGCCAGAATGAGTCGGCCCGGCTTCGCAACAAGTCGGTGAAGTCGACCCTCAAGACGGCTGTTCGCCGCTTCCGCGAGGCTGCCGACACCGGCGACTCCGTGAAGGCGCAGGAGCAGGCCCGCGTTGCCGCCCGCCTGCTCGACAAGGCAGCCAGCAAGGGCGTCATCCACGCCAACCAGGCTGCGAACCGGAAGTCGTCCATCTTCAAGAAGGCCGCTTCCCTCTGATCCACGCCTAACGATCGGCCTCTCCACACCGGAACCAGGCCGATCGTTTTTGCGCGCCCGCAGGTCTCTGCTACCTGCGGGCCTGCTTCCACTCCCACGGCAGCGACCGCAAGCTCGGCGCAACTGCTTCCTCCCGGCGCCCGGCTCCCCACCGTGGCCGCTGCATGAACTCCGCCGCGGCAGGACTTGCCTCAGATCGAAAGGCAAGTAGGTCAGCAGTGGGCCAGCCGTGGGTCAGCGGCGGCCGTGGGCTCGGCTGACCGTGATGACCATGCGTTCGAGTGCGTAGCCGGCGTCGCCGGAGGCGCCTTTGACGTCGGCGTCGGCTTGGGCTACCGCTTTGATCGCGGTCGCGAGGCCGCCGGCGGTCCAGCCGCGGGACTGTTGTTTGAGGGTCTTCAGCTTCCACGGAGGTACGCCGACCTCGCGGGCCAGGTCGGCTTCACGGAGCCCGCTCGGCGCACTCGAGTACTTTGCCAGTCCGCGCAGGCCGCCTGCCATCGCGCTCGTCACCAGTACGGCGGCGACACCGCAGTCGAGTGCCCAGCGCAGCTGTTCGAGCGCGGGCTCGGTACGTCCGGCGATCGCCGCGTCGGCCACCGCGAAACTCGTCACCTCGGCGCGACCGCCGAAGTACTGGCTGATGAGTTCGGGGCTGATCGGCTGGCCGCCCGAGTCGGAGACGAGCTGCGAACACGCTCCGGCGAGCGCCCGCAGGTCATGCCCGACGGCATCGACCAGCGCATTGGCGCCGCGCTCGTCGATACTGCCGCTGAGCAGTCTGATCTCACCGAGGACGAACTGCGGCAGCTCCCAGGTCTTCGGCGCGGTCGCGACCACCTCGTTGACCGAGGCTTTCCGCAACTTGTCGAGAACACCCTTGCCCTTCTGCCCACCGGAGTGGACGAGGACGACGAGCACATCCTCCGACGGCGCACCGGCGTATTCGAGCAGGTGCGGGACCATCTCGGCGGGCAGGTTCTCGAGGGTTCGGAGCACCATCACCCGCTCAGCCGCGAACAGCGACGGTCCAGTGAGCTCGGCGAAGGCACCAACATCCAGATCGGCCCCGCCGAGCTCGGTCACCTCGATCTGGACGCCACCTTTGGAGACGGCGACAATCGCGGAGCGAACGGCCCGGTCAGCGAGAAACGCCTCCGGACCGGTGACGAGCAGGACGTCGCCAAGCTTGGGCGCGGAGTTCTTTCGAGCAGCCATAACGCCCGCCAGCATGCCATGCCCTCCCGACATTCCCCATCAGCCCTCCCGCAGGTCCCCAGACCAGCCTCCCCGGCAACTGCTGCAGAGCTGCCCACCAGCAGGTTCCAAGGGGCGCGTCGCCAGTCGCCTCCAGCGAACTGAGCACTTGAGATTCCGGGATCGCATTGCCGGCAACTGCAGCAGATTTAGCACCACCGGGTGGTTCCAGGGTCCGCGCTGCCAGCGCCTGCAGCAGAGCTGAGCACCGAAGGCTTCAGGATCGCGTCGCCGGCGCCTGCGGCAGAGCTGGGCAGCGGCGGTTGCTGAGCATCTCGGCGTACGGCGGGTCGTTTCAAGGGCTGGTTCGTCGGGTGGTGATGGAGAGGTAGCTGTCGGGGTTTTGCAGGGCGATCGAGCCAGAGGTGTCGGTACGGGCGATCTTCATGCCCTGGTGGTTGAGGAGGTCCAGGGTTCGCGGCGCCGGGTGGCCGTAGTCGTTGTTGAGGCCGGCGGAGATGATCGCGAGCCTGGCCTTCGTCGCCGCGATGAAGGCAGGGTCCTGCTGGCCGGAGCCGTGGTGCGGGACCTTCAGTACATCGGCTCGCAGGTCGGCGCCGCTGGCGAGAACTGCTCGTTGGGACTCGGGCTCCAGGTCGCCGGTCAGGAGCAGGCGGAGGCCGGCGACCTCGGTCATCATCGCGATACTCGCGTTGTTCTCGGGTGAGCCTTCGTCGGTGGAGGTTGCTGTGGACTTGCCGGTGAGCGCGGGCACACTCGCCGGCCACAACGAGGTCCAGCTAACTGGGCCGACCGTGCGTTTCTCTCGGTAGGTAACAGTTCTGATGGGGATCCGGTGCTCGGCGGCGAGTGCTTGGACGCGCTTGTACTCCGCGGGCGGCGAGAAGTACGGCGTCACCTCGATCTCGCCGACTGTTCTCCCCTGCAGTACTCCTGCCAGGCCGCCCGCGTGGTCAGCGTGGAAGTGGGTGAGCACGACGACGGGTACGTACTTCACATCAAGCTCGCTGAGGCAGCGGTTGATGGCCGCCGGGTCGGGGCCTGTGTCTACGACTACCGCAGTACTCCGACCTGCGTGCAGAACCAACCCGTCCCCCTGGCCAACGTCGCAGGCGACCATGAGCCAGTCTCCGGGCGGCCAGCCCGGCGAGCGGACTGGCCGCAGAATGACGACTGCCAGCAGGGCCAGGGCAAGCAGCATCGCGATCGGGCGCGCGAGTATTCGGTGCAGGCCGACCATGAGCGCGACGCAGAGCAGGGTCAGCACGGCGACGCCGATCACCGTGGCGGGCCAGGCGCTGGAGGCACCGGGCAGATCGGCCCCCTTCTCCGCGATGAGGATGATCCACCGCGCCGGCCAACCCGCCGACCAGCCGAGGAGGCGGGCCAGATCTGCGCTCAGCAAGGCGATCCCGGCCGCCCCGAAGCCAAGGATCGTCGCCGGCCCCACGGCGGGTCCCGCTAGGAGATTGGCTGCGACGGCCACTAGCGAGACCTGACCGGAGAGCCACGCGACCACCGGAGTACAGGCGAGTTGTGCGGCGAGTGGGCAGGCAACAGCCTCTGCGAGGCGTACCGGCATCCACCGGGCGAGCGCATCGCGCCAGCTCGGTCCCAAGAGGACGATGCCAGCGGTCGCCAGTACGGACAGCGCGAATCCGGCGGACCTGGCGAGCGAGGTATCGACCAGCAGCAAGGCGATCACCGCGACCGACAAGCTCCGCGCCGCCCGCCGCGTTCCGCCGCCACCCGTCATCGCAGCCAGCGCGACCAGGCCCATCACGGCTGCTCTGAGAACACTTGGCTGTGGCCGGGCGAGCACCACGAACACGACGACCATGACGAGCCCGACGACGGTCAGCCCGCGAGCCCGTACGCCGATGAGCCGGGCTAGAGGGAGCACAAACGCCAACAGGAGCGTGAGGTTGGTACCGGAGACTGCCGACAGATGCGTGAGCCCAGTCGTCTGGAAATCCTCGGCGAGCTCGGATGGCAACCCGGACTCGTCGCCCATGACGAGCGCCGGTACCAGCCCGCGTACCGCCTCTGGCTCACCAGCCACTGCTTGCCTCAGCCCAGCGCGGACTCGCTCAGCCGCCCGCAACCACCAGGCGGGTTCATCGAGCACCTGAGGCGCCACCCGCGACGACAGCATCGCAGCCACGTCGCTGCCCTTATCGACCGGCTGGAGCCGCCCGGTCGCTTCCACGTGCTGACCAAACCTCACCTCCTTCCAGTGCAGGGATCCGATCACCAACACCGGCGTATGAACTCGTGCTGCCGCTCCCCTACCACTCACCTCCTCGACAGTTGCCCGAATCACCAAGTACGGCGGACGCCGACTGCCCGGGCTACTGCGGACCACCGGGTCCCCCATGACCTTCAGCCGCACCTTCACCGCTGCACCCGACTGCGCCAACTCCATCACCGGCCCCGCCTGCAACCTCTCCACCTGCAACCCTGCAGCCACCGCCATCCCCACCACGACAACCCCAACCCCCAGCGCAGTCGTCATCACCCGCCCCACCAACCACCGTCCGGCCCCTGCCGACCGCCCCCGGCCAGTCCCCGACCACCACCCCCATCCAGGCTCCCCAGTCCCCCGCTCCCGCCCAGGCTCCCCAGTCCCCCGCTCCCGCCCAGGCTCCCCAGTCCCCCGCTCCCGCCCGGGCTCCCCCGGCTCCGGCTCCGGCTCCGGCTCCCAAGCCCACCGCTCCCGTCCGGACTGCCCAGCCCACCCGGACTCACCGGACTCACCGGGCTGCCCAGACTCCCTGGAATCGCTGGACTCGCGGGAATGCCTGGACTCACCGGAATCACGGGAATGCCTGGATTCGCCGGACTGCCTGGACTCACCGGATTGCCCAGCCCACCTGGAGTCACCGGACCGTCCGGACTGCCTGGACTCGCCGGGCAGGCCGGGCATGCCGGGCATGCCGGGCAGGCGAGGTTCCCGTGCGCGCTCGGGCCGCTGCGCCAAACCGGGCAGCCGCCGCACGTCCGGCTGATGTCTGCCTCCGATGCCGGCCCGCCGGGACACTACGGTTGGTTGCCCTCCGGCGAGCCGTGACCATCCGCGGAGGCGGGCCGTCAGGAGCGCGGCGCCCATTGCGGAGGCCGTCAGGGCCGCTACCCACACGGCAGTCGATGTGCTTGCTCCGACGAGCAGCGCGGCGGTCAGCCAGCCTGCGGCCGCTGGGACGAGTAGGCGCAGGTCGGCCCTGTATTCCTGTCCATCAGCCTCGGCCCCGGACGCATAATCTCGCTCCTGCCCGCCAGGCTCAGCCCCAGACGTACGGCTTCGCTGCTGCCCAGCAGGCTCAGGCCTGGATGTATCGCTTCGCTGCTGGTGATCAGGCTCCGGATTGGGCGTGCGGCTTCGTTCCTGCTCGTCGGAGTCAGACTCGGACATGGGGCTTCAGTGATTCGAATTTCTTGGGGCCTACTCCGGGGACTTCCTGGAGTTCGTCGGTGCTGGTGAAGCGGCCGTGCTCGTTGCGCCAATCGAGGATGCGTTGGGCCAGGACCGGTCCGACGCCGGGCAGGCCGTCGAGCTGGGCGAGGGTCGCCGTGTTCAGGTCGACTGGCGTAGCGGCAGGTGCCCTCGGAGTACCGGGTGGCTGTCCTGCGGTGGGTGTGCCTGCAGGCGCGAGCGTGGGGACTCCGACGACGATCTGCTCGCCGTCGGTGACTTGGCGCGCGAGGTTGAGCGTCGTCAGGTCGACCCCTGGCAGCGCTCCACCCGCTGCGGCCAGTACGTCGGCGACCCGCGAGCCCGTCGGCGCATGAACCAGCCCAGGACGACGGACTTTGCCCGCAACGTGCACCACGACCGTCGCCGGAATCCCGGCCACGCCGGGTGAGCCCGCCGAGCCCGGCAAGCCAGGCGAACCTGGTGAGCCGCCGTTGCTCTGGGCTGAAGTTGTCGCTCCCAGACCGGGAGTGGCCACTGGTGAGCCGGTGCTCAGGCTGCTGGGTGGGTTGGGGATGGTCTCGGGGTTCGCACGGAAGAGCGCGTAGGTCGCCCACGCCAGGCCGACGAGAAGAACCAGGGCAAGTACGACCACATGGCGCGGAGACAATGTCCATAGCGGTCCCTTCAAGCGGTCGGGCAGAGCTGCCGTTGGTGTCCACCCGCCTCTGACTTCGTCGGGGTCTCGTGCCTCCTCGGGGTCTTTCGGGTGAGTGGCGGCGTGGAGCCGGGAGAGGGCTTGTCGGCGGGCTTCCGGGTCCGGAGGTGGGGGTCGGCGGGAGAGCTTCACACCAGGGAAAGTACGAGCCTTCCCGGCGCTCGCCGGAAGAACTTCTCAGCCTGGGGACAACCGCCTCAACCGTCGTCCTCGACGCGGTGAGTGCCCAGGTGGTCGACGCGGAACTTGAATCCATGGCGAGTTGTCCATTCCTGGGTGTGGTCGTCGACGCGCTGGACCTTCCAGTCGCCGTGGGTCTTGACCCGGTGGCTGAATCGCCGCAGGGGTGAGAGATTCTCGGTGCTCGTTTGCTTCGGTGGTCCGTTCGGATCGAATGCTTCGATGTGGTCGAGGTCGATGCTGTCGGTGGTCATAGCGGTGCCGTAAGGGAACTGCTCGACCGGGTAGGTGAGCTTGACCTGTTCACGGATCCGGCGCGGGATCTCGTAGGCATCGACACTGACGCCGACCCTCAGATCGATCACCGGCTGGATGACCACCTGGTCGTGGCCGAGGAACTCCTGCAGCCGCTTCACGTAGACGGGACCGTACCCTTCGACGCGCGCGACTCCCTGCCCGGCGAGGAGGACCTCGTCGGTGATGTGGGCATAGATGACCGTCTGTCTTGGTCTCCGCGTGGTGTAGGCGGACTGCCGGATGGCGGAGATCTTCTTGCCCAGCTCCCGGCGAGCGGTCCAGTCCATTCCGCGATCCGGCTCCTGCGCCTCGTCCACCCGGTCAGAAGACCGGTCAGAGGACCTGGATGAGTCGAGCGGCTGGGGCGGATCGAGAAGGTAGCCCTCGAAGGCAGGAGAGCTGGGGTACGGCGAGTCGTCTGTGAAGTCGTCGCCATCAGACTCGTGGTCGAACTCGATGTCGTCCGCCTGGCCAGCCGATTCAGCCGCAGGCGCCGGAACCGACTCGTCTCTGCGCGTTGCTGTCGGCGCACCCCATACCCGCTCCTCTGCGGCCTGATCAGCCGCCTGCTCATCGGCATCCCCAGCCGTTGCGCCGGGCTCGAACTGGCCGGCGAACTCAGGAGAAGCGGTCAGATGCTGGGCGACCTGGAGGAGCTTGTCGGCCAGCGCGGGGTCGGCGATGACGCCGATCGCCTTCGCGCGGCGCTGATCCAGGGAATCGGTGTCGCCGAGGGCGGCGAGAGCGTTGGCGATCTGGGTGACATTGGCGTTGAACCGGATCACATCGCCCGTGCTGGCGCGCACGAACAACATCGTGGTGCCGTGCTCGTCGGTTCGCCCGGCCCAGACTCCTCGTTTCCGGGCCCTCTCCTCAGCCTTTGCCTGAGCGATCTCCGGATCGGCCTCCCACATCGCTGCGCGGACGATGTTCGCCAGACGCAGTGGTGGTACCGAATCGATGATGCCGGCGACTCTCCGGTCGACGATCGCCGCGGCCTCCTGCGACAACTCCATGCAGGCGGCCGCGATCTTGCGGGCTTTCCAGGCCGCCGCGTGTCCCGAGAGCATCTGCGCGTAGACCAGCGGGAGTCGATGCCTCAGTGCCAGCGCCTCTCCGAGGAAACGCGCCGCGGCTCCCGCCGACCGACCGGTGACAGCGCCGAACTCCGCGGCGGCGAACTCCCCGACCACGGGGCACCCTGCACCGCCGTATACAACGCCTCGTTCCCCACCTCGG
Source organism: Streptomyces sp. SID13031 (assembly GCF_010548305.1). Taxonomy (GTDB): domain Bacteria; phylum Actinomycetota; class Actinomycetes; order Propionibacteriales; family Kribbellaceae; genus Kribbella. The sequence goes on along the minus strand of NZ_JAAGLV010000017.1, from coordinate 100,622 downwards.
ACCGCCGCCTCGGAGAGCGTCGCCGGGTCAGGATGCAGGTCCACGAAATGCAGACCGAGGCGTATCTCGGCCACTTCCGCCTGTGACTGCAAGGCACGCATCTCTGCCGCCGCGTCGAGTGTCGCGCGGGCGTCGTAGCCTTCCAAGTCCAATGGGAACATGTGTTCGACTATACGTCACCATCGGTGTTGATGCGAAATCGCGAGTGGCTCGTTTCCCCTTATCCACAAGGGGAAAAAGACACCACGAGGAACGACGTATTTTCGTGTAGGCCGGTCAGATCGAGGTCGGGATAGGGGTGACGATGGTCAGCTCGTTGCCCTCAGGATCGGTGATGGTGCGGTGCGCCGGAGTCTCCGCGGCCAGCAGTCTCCCGCCGGCAGCGACAGCAGCATCGAGGCGGGATTGGAGCTGCTCAGCTGGGACGGCGAGCTCGAAGTGGAGGCGGTTGCGTTGGCGGCGGCGCTCTTCGTCCGCGGCGTCCATCGGCTGGAAGAAGAGGACCGGGTTGAGCCGGCGCGGGTCGCAGATGTCGGTCAGGCCGGTCCGTGGGTCGTGCTGGTAGCCGAGCACAGTCGTCCAGAAGGCCCGTACTGCGGTGATGTCGACCGCATCCAGGCCGAACTGCACGAAGCGCAGGCGCGCTGGGTCCGCAGAGAGTCCCAGATCGTGCGCAGCGGTCTGGATCCGGACTGCCAGTTCCGCGAAGCTCGCAGGATCGTTCTCCCACTCGTCTTTGCCGCTGTCGATCGTGACGCCGTCCGGCCGGAGGTCGATCAGCAGCGGCCGGGCCGCGTCGTCAGCCAGGCCGGCAACCGCCGCGGCGAGTCGGCTCGCCTGCTCGGCCGATGCGGTCGGATAGAACACCATCGCGCCGAACATCGCCCACCAGTCGGCGGCCTCCGGCCCATCCGAGAGCTCAGGGCCCGGTACGAGATCGAGCTCGTTCCCTTCCGGGTCGGCGCGCGTGAACTGCCACGGGCCGTACCCGTCCCCGCCGACGGCAGCCTTGACAACCTCCACCGCTTCGCGCACCCGGCTCACGTCGACATGGATCCGGTTGCGCAACGGCCGTGGCTCAGCCAGCTCACGGAACGAGATCGCCGGGTCCCGTCGCAACGGATCCGCGAGGCCGTTGTCAGCGGTCGGCTCGTAGGCGAGCGCTGCCTGCCAGAACGACCTCACCGAAGCTCCGTCAGCGGCATCGATCACAAGCCGCAAGGTCTGCAGCGCGGCCGGATCCGCGGTCAGGCCCAGCTCCCGAGCCGCAGCCGAGATCGCGCGAGCAAGCGCGACATCGGCCGGGGACGGAGAGTCCGGTACGCCGATTCGCACGCGCACCCCGCCGACGCGCAGATCCACGTCGGGTAGGCCACTGTCGCCCGTCAACTCAGCGATGCGTCCGACCAGCGCGGCGCCAGTGGTCAATGACGGCGCGGCGAACCACGCGCTAGTACTAGCGTCGAGAACCCGCCAGTCCTCGACACCATCGACTTGCTCGAATTCGCTCTTGGCCATGGCTCAACGTAGGGCAATTCGCGGACGCCCCCCGTCCGCATTCGCGGATACCGCGCCGAGCTCGCCCAAGCCAGCCCAAGGCGGGGAGCAAAGGAGGTCAGCGGGGGGCGATGACCACGGCGAGCATGCCTGGGCCGACGTGGGCGCCGATTACGGCGCCGACCTCGCGGAGGACGATCTCTTCTGCTTGGGGGAGGCGTTCGGCGAGGCCATCTGCCAGGGTGTGGGCCTTGTCGAGGTTGGCCAGGTGGTGGACGGCGACCTGGACCGGGCCTTCGCCTGCGCGTTGGACGGCGATGTCGGCCAGTCGGGCGATCGCGCGGCTCGACGTACGGACCTTCTCCAGCGGCACGATCCGCCCGCCGCTGATGGTGAGCAGTGGCTTGACGGCGAGCGCAGTACCGAGGAGTGCTTGGGCCGCGCCGATCCGGCCGCCGCGTCGTAGGTACTCCAGTGTGTCGACATAGAAGTAGGACGAGACCGCCGCCATCCGCGCGCGAGCCGCCGCCTCCACGCCCGCCTGGTCGGCGCCATCGGCAGCGGCAACCGCAGCGGCGAGGACCGGGAAGCCCAGCCCCATCCCGAGCGACCGCGAGTCGACCACGCGCACCGGGATCGGCGACTCCTTCGCCCCGATCATGGCCGCCTCGAACGTGCCCGACATGTCCCCCGACAAGTGGATCGACACGATCGACTCGGCCCCGGCGGCGGCGCACTCGGCGTACGTGTCCGTGAACGACTGCGGCGCCGGCCGGCTGGTCGACACCGGGGTGAACGTCTTGAGCGCCTCGGCGACCGCGTCCGAGCTGGTCGCGCCGTCGTCGTACGACGTCCCGCCGATCACCACCTGCAGCGGTACGACGGTCAGCGGGAGCCGGAACACCTCGTGCGCCGACAGACCCGCGGTGGAGTCGGTGACGACGTGCACGCGGGCTGACATGCAGCGAGGTTACCGGACAGTTTTCGTCGGCGCCTGGTGTCAGACTCGGTCAATGAAGGAGACGAACGAGGAAGTCGAGGAACTGCAGCGGCTGCTCGAGGCCGCCTACGAGCGATCCACGGAGCATCTGCAAAGCATCGTGACCGCCGAGCGACGGCTGACCGCGACCGAGCTGGTCCAGGTGCTGCAGGGGATGTGCACGCTCAATCTGGCGACCGTGACGGCGAAGGGCGAGCCACGGATCAGCGCCGTCGACGGGCACTTCCTGCATGCGCGCTGGGTGTTCACGACCTCGGGCCAGGCGGCCAAGGTGCGCCAGCTCAGGGCCCGACCGGCGGCGAGCATCTCGTACGTCGACGGCGAGCGGATCGGCGTCTTCAGCCACGGGCGGGTGGAGTTCCTCACCACCGACCACCCGGACTTCGCCGAGATCGAGGCGCACCTGGTCGCCCACTACGGGAGTTCCCCGTCGACCTGGGCCGACGAGATCGCCTACTGCCGGCTCGAGCCCCACTGGATGGTCGGCTACGCCCACGACAAAAACCGCGGTACTCCCGAGCCGCTGAGCCGAACCGGTACTACGCCGCGAGCCCAGTCGACGCCGGGTTGGTCGACTGGGCTGTGGATGGGTGCCGCGGCGAGGTGGAGCGACCATCCCCTGTGTGGTCCTCCACCTCGCCGATAGAGCTGACTCCCCCTCGGTGTCAGCTCATTTGGCTTGGTACCGGCTGTGCGGTGAGCCGTCCCCTGTGCGTCTCACCGCTGTTCCCCCCGGGGAGCCCCAGCGGTCGACCCACCGGCAGGTGACCAAACCCGCCGGCTTTCCCGTGTCGACCGGACCAGCACTCGTCCCCTGTGTCGTGTGCCTGGTCACTGCTGGGACCCCGCCCCGGGTCACGTGCCCTGACGGTGCACGGCCCCCGGTGTGAGGTAGGGCAGCTCCGCACGATCCAGCACTCCGGAGATCTCGACAATTGTTCGGCGCCCCCACCGTCCGACCGTCGGATGTCTTCCGCGTCGCCTGCTCCAGCTTCGAAGTGCTTCCCGGCAGTGCGGCGCGCCGTGACTTCTTGGTCATGGTCATCGCCTCCTTCTCTGCCCGTGTGGCTCGAATCCGGTCTCGGATCTCTGTCTCGTGGAACCTGCCCTACGGGGGTAATTCTTGTTCTGACGGACATGTCAGGACGAGGCAGAAGCACCGGCAGTTCCCCGGCAGCTTCCTCCGATCCCCGTCACGAAACCCGACCCCACTCGTCGGGCGCCGACACCAAGGAAAGGACGGGTCAGGAGAGGGCGGTGAGTAGCTCGTCTGCCATCCGGCGGACTGCTTCGGCGGGGTCGGGGAGGGGCCAGCCCTCGGCGACCGGAGCGCTCTCGCAGGACTCCTGGAGGACTGCCCAGGCCGTCGGGAGCATCGGCGGGTCCATCGTCCGCTGCCAGGCCAGCAACTGCCCACAGAGCTGATCGGCCTGCTCGTGCTGCTCCAGAGCGTGCAGCACGGCCACAGCCTCAGGCATGACGTCCAGCAGGTAGACCACTCGCCCCTCGAGCAGCAGCCGGCTCACAGCATCCCGGATAGACGACCTGGCCTGCTCCAGATCCCCCGCCCGCCGAGCGAGCCGGCTCCGGTAAAGCATCACCAGATAGTCGAAGTACCCCCGGTGCCCGCGAATGTCCGCGTCGGCCTCATCGATCAGCGCCTGCGCCAGCTCGAACCGCCCAGCCTGGAACTCCACCATCGCCAGGCACCCGGCCACCTTCGTCCGCTCCGGGTCATCAGACGCCTGGCTGCCTCTGGCGAGCTCCGCCCACCTCCGGGCCTCCGACAGGTTCCCCAGCTCCAGCTCGACCCGGCACAGCGCCATGTACGCGATCTCATCCGGATACACCCCCGGGTTGGCCAGTGCAGCCTCCCAGGCGAGCAGTAGCTCCTTGGCCTCAGGCAGCCTCCCCCAGCGCGCCAGGGCCAGCCCACAGATCGCCTGCACGGTCGCAGACCGCTGCACGTCGCCATGCGAGACCGCGTCGGCCACCAACGCCGGTATCTCCGCCAGGCTCAACGTGTCGAGCAGCAGCGACCCCGACGACACCCAGCCGCCACGAGCCATCAGGCCCATCTCCGACTCGGGCGAGATCAGGTTCCGAGCCTCGCCGTAGTACCTGCGGGCCGCCCGCACGTCACCGGTCAGGTTGGAGAGCCGCCCGGCGATGGCCAGCAGCCGGCCGCTGACCTCCTTGTCCTGGACGTTCTCGGCGCACAGGCTCGCCCACTGGATCCCGCTCTCGGCCAGACTCGCCTGGTACTGCCAGGCGATCCGGAACCCGAGCACGATGGCAGCAGCCGTGTCCCATTGCCCCAGCGAGGTAGAACGCTCCAGCGCCACCTCGAAGGTCGCCGAGTTCGCGTTGGCTGCCCGATAGCGCCGGTCGCGGTCCGGGCTCGACCAGGCGCCGTCCAGCCCCTCGACGTACGTCGAGCACCACGCGACGGTCCGATCCTTGAACTCGACCAGGTCGTCCCCCTGCGAGGACAGTCCCGCATAGGCGTGCTCGCGGATCGTCTCCAGCATCTTGTACCGCGCGCCGTACAGCTGCTCGAACTCCAGCACCGGCTGCAGCAGCGACTTGTCCACCAGTTCGGCCAGCAGCATCGGCACGTCCAGCGGGTCGATCGGCGCCCCCGTGCACACCCCCACCACCGCGTCGAGGGTGAACGGCGACCCCAGCATCGACGTCCGGTACAGGAGCTGCCGCGCAGGATCCGACAAGGCGTCGACGCTCCACGCGATCGTGTCGGCCAGCGTCCGCTGATGCGGAGCCCCGAACCGGCGCGGCCCCGACAGCAGCCGGAACCGGTCGTCCAAGGCAGTCAGTATGGTCTCCACCGACAACGACCCGGCTCTGGCCGCCGCGAGCTCCAGCGCCAATGGCAGCCCGTCGAGTCGCTGGCAAAGCCGAGCCACCGTCGCCGCGTTCTCGGCGGTCAATGCGAAGTCGGGACGCACCCGAGCCGCCCGCCGGCAGAACATCACCACGGCCGGCGAAGCCGCGATCTCGTCCAGATCCTTGTCATTGGCCGGTACGCCGAGCACCTGCACCCGGCGGACCACCTCATCGGGCAACCCGAGCGGAATCCGCGACGTCACCAGCACGCCGATCCCCGGGAAACTCCGGACCATCCGGTTGGCCACCGTCGCAACCCCGTCGAGCACGTGCTCGGCGTTGTCCTCGACGATCACCAGGTCACCCGGCTTGCGCCCGGACAACACGTCATCGAGATCCGACGTACCAGGAGCCGTCCCGAAAGCGTCAAGGATCGCCGACGGTACTGCGGCGTCGCGCTGCACCGTCGTGAGGTCGACGACCACCACGGTCGTGTCCACCGAGGAGACCCGATCGGCAGCGGCCAGCGCGAGCTCGGTCTTGCCGACGCCGCCCGGCCCGACCAGCGTCACGAGCCGGTTCTGCCGGAGCAACTGCTCAAGCTCCTCCAACTCCTTGTCGCGGCCGACGAGGCCGTCCGGGATCGGCCTGGTCCCCCGCCAGCGCAAACCCGTCGGCGCGGGGTCTGCCACGGCGATCACGGGCCGCACGGTCGCATGACCCGCGGCGGCCAGGAAGCGTCCCGCATCCGCGTCACGCAGCCCCAGGCCCTCGGCCAGCAGCCGGACGGAGTCCTTGCGCGGCCGGGCGACCCGGCCCGCTTCGAGCTCGCGGATGGTCCTCACGCTGAGCCCGGCCTTGTCGGCCAGCTCCTCCTGCGACAGTCCTGCCTGGACTCTCAGGTCGAGCAAGAGATCGGCAAAACCACGCCCTCCCTCAGCCCGGCCATCCCCGTCCGACAAAGCCCGTCACCCCTTCAGAGCCTCACAGTCCCCCCACAACATAGCGTGACAGGGCTGCCGGGGTCGTATGCACCCAGTGACCACACTTCGAGACGGGCTGTGCTTGGCACTTCTCCCACCCCACCGCCCCGGTCCAGGCAAACGATTGTTTGCCGCCTCAGGCGCTGACGCGAACCGAACTCGATTCATTTACCGGGGCATATAGAGAGAGCACGCCGGTCCATTCCTCGATCCGGGCCCGGGTGTCCGCCCGGCCCGAATCCGCATTCAACAAGCTGCCGTCGCAGATACTCCTGGTCGCCCGGACCAAGAGCTCGCTACCAACACCGAGCCAGTGCTCACGCAGGTTCCCCATGGCCGCCATGTGGAGTATTCAAGCGGAGACGTGTTTCGCATACGTAACGCATTCGGCAACATCGCAATAAGTCACCAATAAGCTCTGAAGCAATTGAAATAAAAGTTAACTCGGCAACCAGGACAGCCGGACCTGTCGCTGCGGATTGTCCACGTTGGTGTCGACCAGACAGATCGACTGCCACGTCCCGAGCGCGAGCCGCGTACCGATCACCGGGATCGACGCGTACGGCGGGATCAGCGCGGGCAGCACGTGATCGCGCCCGTGCCCCGCCGTACCGTGCCTGTGCTGCCAGCGGAAGTCGCGGGGCAACAGCTCTTCCAGTACTGCGAGGAGGTCGGTGTCGCTGCCCGCGCCCGTCTCCAGAATCGCGATCCCGGCCGTCGCGTGTGGGACGAACACGTGCAGGAGTCCGTCACCCTGGGCCTGGTGGGCCTGGGCGGTGACGAACTCCTCGCACTTGCTCGTCAGGTCGAAGACGACCTCGCGGCCGCCCGTTCCGACGTCGATCAGCTCTGAACGCATTCGTGCAGCGTCTCAGGCAGGGACGATGTTGACCAGCTTCGGCGCGCGGACGATGACCTTGCGGGTTCCCCGGCCGTCCAGGGCCTTCTGGACAGCCTCCGAGGCCAGCGCCAGCTCCTCCAGCTCGGCGTCGGTGATGTCGGGAGACACCTCGAGCCGGTCCTTCACCTTGCCGGCGATCTGGACGACGGCGATGACCGAGTCCTCGACCAGCAGAGCCGGGTCGACCTTCGGCCAGCCGGCCTTGGCGACCGTGGGCTCGTGGCCCAGGTTCTCCCACATGTCCTCGGCCGTGTACGGCGTGACCAGGCTCAGCAGGATCGCCACCGTCTCGACCGCCTCGCGGACGGCCGGGTCGGCCGCCCCCGGGCCGGAGTCGATCGCCTTGCGGGTCGCGTTCACCAGCTCCATCGTGCGGGCGATCATCACGTTGAACCGGTACGAGTCAATCAGCTCGGCCGCGTCGGCCACCGTCTTGTGGGTCAGCTTGCGCAGCGCCAGGTCACCGGTGGAGAAGTCCACTCCGACCTCGGACTCGACCGACCCGCTCAGCCGCCAGGCCCGCTGCAGGAACTTCAGCGAACCACCGGGCGACAGGTCGGCCCAGTCGATGTCGTCCCCGGGCGGACCGGCAAAGACCATCGTCAGCCGGATCGCGTCGACGCCGAAGGTGTCCAGCTGGTCGCCCAGGTTCACCCCGTTGCCCAGCGACTTGCTCATCGACTTGCCCTCGTTGATCACCTGGCCCTGGTTCATCAGCCGGGTGAAGGGCTCGGTGGCGTCCAGCAGCCCCATGTCGTGCAGCGCCTTGACGAAGAAACGCGCGTACAGCAGGTGCAGGACGGCGTGCTCCTTGCCGCCCACGTACTGGTACGTCGGCATCCAGCGGCGCGCGGCCTCGGGGTCGAACGGTCCCTCGGTGTAGTCCGGCGAGATGTAGCGCAGGAAGTACCAGGACGAGTCGACGAAGGTGTCCATCGTGTCGGTGTCACGCTCGGCGGGACCACCACACTTCGGGCAGGCCACCTCGACCCAGTCGCGGGCCGACGCCAGCGGCGAGACACCCCGGGGAGCGAGAGCCGAGCCCCGCAGGTCAGGCAGCTCGACCGGCAGCTGGTCGTCCGGAACGGCCACCTCGCCGTCGACCGGGCAGTGGATGATCGGGATCGGCGCACCCCAGTAGCGCTGCCGGCTCAGCAGCCAGTCGCGCAGCCGGAAGTTGATCGTCCGCTCGCCCAGGCCCTTGCCCTCCAGCCAGTCGATCATCGTCGACTTGGCCTCGGCGACGCCCAGTCCGTCCAGGCTGATCTCGTCGTTGGCGCTGTTGATCGCCGGCCCGTCGCCGGTGAACGCCTTGCCGTCGAAACCATCCTCGGGCTGTACGGTCCGGACGATCGGCAGGCCGAACTTCTCGGCGAACTCCCAGTCGCGCGAGTCCTGGCCGGGTACGGCCATGATCGCGCCGGTGCCGTAGTCGGACAGCACGTAGTCGGCGGCCCAGATCTGGATCCGCTCGCCGGTCACCGGGTTGGTCGCGTAGGCGCCCAGGAAGACACCGGTCTTCTCCCGGTCGGTGCTCAGCCGCTCGATCTCGGTCGACGCCTTGACGGCCTTCAGGTACTCGTCGAAGGCCTCCTGCTGCGCCGGCGTGACCAGCTCCTCGGCCAGCTTGGAGTCCGGCGCGACGACCAGGAAGGTGGCGCCGAACAGTGTGTCCGGGCGAGTGGTGAAGACCTTGATCGGCTCCTCGCGGCCCTCGACCGCGAAACCAGTGAAGGCGCCCTCGGAGCGACCGATCCAGTTCCGCTGCTGCAGCAGGATCTCTTCGGGCCACTCCAGCTGGTCCATGTCGTCCAGCAGCCGCTGGGCGTACTCGGTGGTCTTGAAGTACCACTGGGTCAGCTCGCGCTTGGTCACCTCGAAGCCGCAGCGCTCACAGCGGCCCTGGACGACCTGCTCGTTGGCCAGCACGGTCTGGTCGTTCGGGCACCAGTTCACGTACGACGCCTTGCGGTAGGCCAGCCCGCGCTCGAAGAACCGCAGGAACAGCCACTGGGTCCACCGGTAGTACTCCGGGTCGGACGTGTGCAGCCGGCGCGACCAGTCGAAGCTCAGCGCGTACCGCCGGATCGACTCCGCCTGGGTCTCGATGTTGGCGTACGTGTACGTCGCCGGGTGCTCGTTGCGCTTGATCGCCGCGTTCTCGGCGGGCAGCCCGAAGGAGTCCCAGCCGATCGGGTTCAGCACGTCGTAGCCCTGCTGGAACCAGTACCTCGACAGCAGGTCGTGCAGCGCGAACACCTCGCCGTGACCCATGTGCAGGTCACCCGACGGGTAGGAGAACATCGTCAGCGCGTACCGGCGCTCGGCCGAGCCGTCGTCGCGGGCCTTGAACGGGTCGAGCTTCTCCCAGACCGGCCGCCACTTGGCCTGCATGGCGTTGAAGTCGTAGCCGCCGCGGTCGATCGCGTCGTCCGCCTCGTGCTCCACGTGCTCGCTCACCGTCGTACTCCTGCGTCTAGAGATGTCATGGGAACCCTGCCGAACGTGCCCGGAAACAAAAAAGCCCCTCGCGCAGGAGGGGACGCCGTACTGGTCAGCGCTCAGAAGGCGCCAGTACGGCTAACTAAGGAGCAGGGTCACTCGCATACCACTCAGATTACCGCATCCCGCCGGGGCAGTCCGAACGGGCACACTCCAGGGGCCACCAGGCCAGCTTCTAGCCGGAGATTAGCCGGAGACGAAGGACGTACCGCCCGTACGGCGGTACTCCCCCGGCGTACGGCCGTAGTGCCGCTTGAACGCGGTGGAGAACGGCCGCACGTCGGAGTACCCGCAGCGACGCGCGACCTCGGTCACGGTGAAGGCCGCGTCGAGTAGTAGCTGTGCAGCGAGCTCCAACCGCAACCGGCGCAGGGTCGACATCATCGAGGCGCCGACGACCTGCCGGAAGAGTCGCTCGGCATGCCGCTCAGACAGGTGCACTGCGGCCGCTACCTCCCGCACCGTCACCGGACGGGCCAGGTTGTCCAGCAGATGCCGCTGCATCGCCTCCACCACCACTGGCCCTCTATCCCGTACTACGGGATCGACCGACAAGTCCTGGTCGAGGGCGAAGGCGCGAGCCGTGTCCAGCACGAGCGCAGCCCCTAGAGCCGCCACTGCCTCGCCATAGCCAGACCGCGGCTCCGCTGCCTCACCTGCGAGCGCAGTAACCACAGCCGGCAACCCACCGACGGCGGTAGACACCACTGGACCGGCTGCCCGGGTCAGCCCCGACCACCAGCCAGTACCGGAGACAGCATCCACCGGGCGGAAGGTGAACCCCCAGAAGGCGATCCCCAGCGGTGCCGACCGGCTCGACTCGATCTCATGCACGTCCCCCGGCCGCGCCAGGAACAGATCCCCCGCGCTGACCCCATACTCCGCTGAGCCGCAGTTGAACCGCCCCTCCCCCGAGTACGCCAGACACACCTCGTGGAAGGAGTGGCTGTGCCAGTAGTTGCGCCAGTACTCCGGCCGGTAGTGCCCCCAGCTGACAAAGTCCGCCCGGAAGCCCCCGACCTCGCAGGTCTCGAGCAGCCCCGCGAGGTCGACGAACCGCTCAGCAGCGGCGACAGCTGCGAGGCTCAAACACTCCCCCTGCCAGTCGGGTCGATCCCTCTCAGGATCATGCCCTGCCCGAGCGAGTGGTCGTGGGTCTTCACGGTCGGCGGGTCGGACGGGTCGCGGTACTGGACGAGCCAGGTTGTCCGTGGCTCGCTGCTCACGTTCACCCCGGAGCCGTGCACGGTCAGGTACGTGAAGAACAAGACGTCTCCAGCCTCGGCCGGCTGCGGGATCGCGTCGTCAAACGGAACGTCGGGCAGGTGGAACGAGCCTTCAGGGTCGTGCTCGCGCGGCCCGGCCAGATGGCTGCCCGGGATGATCCGCACGCAGCCCTTCTCCTCCGGCGCGTCGTCGAAGTGGAAGATCGCGGCGCCGACCCGGTGGTACTTGTGCGGGAAGAACGGATAGTCCTGGTGCAGCGGGAAGGGCGAACCGTTCTCCGGCGGCTTCACGAACAGCTTCGTGTGGTGCAGCTGGACGTCCTCGACCCCCATCACCGCAGCGGCCACGTCGGTGAAGCGCGGGTCCACCAGCAGCTTCGAGAAGGCCGCGTCGTAGAACTGCGCGTCGTGCAGATGCCGCAGCCGGGTCTTCGCACCCGACATCCCCATCGCGGACTGCCAGGTCGGATCGTCATCCCGGTTCAGCCGGGCCAGCAGCGCATGGCCGGCCTCCCGGTACGCCGCTGCCTCTTGCTTGCTGAGCAGGCCTTTCACCAGTACGAAGCCTTGCTCGGCGTACTGCGTGGCCAGCGCCGGCAGCTCCGGCCGGCTCTGCATGATCGTCATCTCGGATTCCTCCTGTTCGGGTACTACCGAGCGTAGGAACATCGGCGTCCGAGCAGCAGGATCTGCCCGGACGCCGATGTTCGTCAAACAGACATGACTACAACCCCAGCTGCCCCAACCGGACGCTGATCCGGGGGTCGGTGGAGACCACCGGGTTCTCCTTGCGTACCCACGGATCGCCGTCGAAGTACGTCTGGAAGATCTTCTCCGCCGTCCGCGTCGCCAGCGCCTGGCTGGTCAGCGTCGGGTTCGGCCCGCCGAGCCCGTTCGACAGCGCCGAGTTGTCCGCGATGAACAGCCGCTTCACCGCGCGCGTCTCGCCCCGGTTGTCGAGCACCGAGTTCTCCTCGGACTCGCCCATCCGCATCGACGACTGGACGTGCAGGATGAGCGGCGCCCAGTCGATCCGGTAGACCTTCTTCGCGCCCGCGCCGCGCAGCAGATCGGCCGCCTTGCGGGCCATGAACTCGCGGTTCTTCAGCGTCCGCTTGGTCCGCTTGCGCTGCTGGAAGGTGACCTTCGGGATCGGCCCGTTCTCGTCGGCCGGCAGTGCCGAGGTGGTGACCCGGTTCTGCGCCTCGACGTCGTCATCGGTGATCACCAGCACGGTGAGCAGCTTGTCGATGCCGCCGGACAGCAGCTCTTTCAGCTCTGGTCCCGCCACCCGGCCGGCCGGGCCATCCCACGGCCCGGTCGCGCCCCGGCCGTTCTTGTACTGGCCACGGATCCCGCTGTCGGACAGCGACGCGGAGAAGGCGCTCAACGCCGGCGGCAGCCCGACGTTCTCCAGTCCCCCGTACGGCGGGTAGTCCAGCCGCGCGCTCGACCCGACGCCCTTGGGATTGCCGGTGTAGTCGTCGAACGACCCGATCATCCAGTCGAAGAAGTGATCGGTGTAGCCGCGCCCGACCCAGCCGTTCGGGTTCGGCAGGCCACTGTTGAACCACAGCCGCGGATTCTCCGTGCACCCACCGGACATCACCACGACCCGAGCGTCTTCGCGATGCTCGTCACCCGTCACGTTGTCCCGCCACGTCACGCCGGACGCGGTCAGTACGCCGTGCCGCGACTCCGTGTGGACCCTGGTGACGTAGGCGTCGGCGATCAGCTCGGCCGGCTTGCCACCGCGCGTCCAGACCTCGGCCGTCAGCGCCATCGGTACGTAGCTGTTGTCCGTCGAGCGCTTCGCGAACTGGTTGCGCGGGGCACCGTTCGGCCGCATGCAGCCCTGGAAGCAGTAGCCGCAGAAGGTGCAACCGGTCGCCTGCGGGTAGTTCAGCAGGTTCTTGTCCGACGTCTTGCCCGCGGTGCCACCGGGCTGCAGGATCGCGTTCTCCTGCGGCCGGTACGACGGCATGCGGGTCGTCTTGGTCGTCTGGACGGGCAGCCCCATCGTCTCGGCGCCCTTGAAGAACAACTGCTCCTTGTGCCCCATCGCGGCCGTCTGGACGGGCATGATCGCCTCGACCCATTCGAAGTACGGGACCATTTCCGAGTAGGTGAACGGGAACCGGTGGTTCACGTCGTACTCGTTGCGGTCGGCGCCGTCGTACCCCTTGAAGACACCCGGGTACGCGCGCGGGTAGTTGCCGTAGAAGTGCTGCGTGGTGCCACCGACGCCGGACAGCTGCCAGACGAACGAGTTCTGCGGCCATTCCCTATACCACGCGGGCTTGGACCGGTCGGTCGGGCCGAGGCGGAAGTACCCGCTGAGCGGGTTGTTCGCGTCCTCCTCGAACGTCGACCACTCCTCCCGCGGCTTGGCGTGCCGCGGTCCGGCCTCGAGCAGCAGGACGTCGAGTCCCTTGGCCGCCAGCTCCTTGGCGACCACCGGGCCACCACCGCCGGCTCCGATCACGATCACGTCGCGCATCAGTCGTGCACCTCTTTACGCCCTTGGTAGTACCCGATGAAGTCGTCCCAGCCCTCGACCGGGCCGTCCGGCTGGTAGCCGGTGAGTGCCCAGCCGACCGGCCGCTTGCGCAGCGTCTTGGTCTTCTTGTCCAGTACCGCGAACTCGCTGTACGCGCCGAAGGTGGCGAACTCGATCAGCGCGCCGCCGACGAACTTGAGCAGCCCGGACACGGACTCCTGCAACGGCTCGGGGAACTGCACGTCCAGCAGGGCGATCAGATCCGAGTCGGTCTTCTCGATCAGCTCGAACGTCTTCGCCTTCTCGGCGTACGTCAGCCGCGCGAACGGCGACAGGTGCGGCCCGTTCACGGCGGCCGGGTTCACCTGGGTCGCCATCAGGTTCAGCAGGCCGGCGATCGGGAACGACAGCGGGATCGCCTCGTCGCTCTGCAGCAGCGCTGAGAACGCCTGGTCGAGGCTGCGCAGCTCAGCAGGCAGTATTTCGAGGCCCGGCAGGCTGATGCCCGTGTCGGCCAGTCCCGTCACCAGAGCGGCACTGATCGGCTGGGCGAGCGCGTCGGGGAACGGGACGAAGTTGTCCAGCGCGGTGATCATGAAGTCGGTCGCGCCGGCCTCCATCGCACCGGGAGTACGGCTGGAGGCGCGCTGGGTCCGGGAGTACTGGTCCGGGCCGGGCAAACAGAAGGCCGTCAGGCCATTGAGGGTGTCGCGGGCCAGTGCCGCGAGGACGGGGCGGACCAGGTCCACCGCGGGCGGGAGGAGCGGGTTCGTCGCGGCGGCGGCAGGGTTGAGCAGGCTGCGAGTGAGCAGTCCGCCACCTCCCAGCGCCGCGCCGAGAACGCCGATCCGGGCCAGGAAGGCCCTTCGGGCAAGAGGAACTGCTGCAGGCATACGGGGTCCTTCGCAGTGAAATGGGGGCTACGCCGGGATCCCACGTCAGGGAAGGAACCACCGGCACCACTGGTCCTACAACGACCAGTGGTGCCGACAGGTCACTCGCTTGTTTCTGCCGCTTCGTCTGTCGATTTCTCCACCGGTACGACGATCGGCCGCAGCCGGGCCCAGCCGATGAACACCGCGGCGAAGACGAGCATCCCTATGCCGCCCCACAGGTTGATGTTGATGCCGTCGGCCTTGGCCACCTCGGCGGGGTCGGCGATGATGCCGAGGATCGTCAGCACCAGGCCGTAGATCGCGATCAGCAGCGCGATCACCACCCGGATGTCGAACGCGCCGGCCTTCTTCTTGTCTGCCATCTCGTGTTGCTCCTTCCGGGTCTCAGCCGAAGACGATGTTCAGGACGACGACCATGGCCAGCGATATCCCGGCCAGCACGGTCGGCTTGCGGTACCAGCCGTGGTCGCCTTCCTCCGCTACCTCGGTCCGGTCCTCCTTTGGCGTCAGGGAGTAGACGAGTCCCTTGAGCTCCTCATCCGACTTCGGTCTGGTCGCCATACTGACCAGGATGCTGACCAGGATGTCGACCACGAAGGCCGCACCGGCCCCGACGAAGCTCGCGCCCTGCCCTGGCAGGTTGATCACCCCGGTCTCCGAGAGGATGAAGACCAGGATCGCCGTGGACGTACCACTGACCAGGCCGACCCAGCCGGCCGTCGCCGTCATCCGCTTCCAGAACATACCGAGGATGAAGGTGGCGAACAGTGGCGCGTTGAAGAACGAGAACAGCTGTTGCAGGTAGTCCATCAGGTTGCTGTAGCCGGACGCGATCGCGGCCGTGCCGATCGCGATGACGGTGCCGCCGACGGTCAGCCACCGGCCGGTCCGCAGATAGAACGCGTCGTCGCGGTCCTTGACGATGTACCGCTCGATCAGGTCATAGGTGACGACCGTGTTGAACGAGCTGAGGTTCGCCGCCATCCCGGCCATGAACGAGGCCAGCAGACCGGTGATCGCCAGCCCGAGCATGCCGTTCGGCAAGAGGTCACGCATCAGCAGCAGCAGTGCGTCGTTGTAGGTCACCGATCCGCTGCCGGTCTGCTTCAGCTCCTTCAGCTCCGGGACGGCGACCGCGGCGATCATGCCGGGGATGATCACGATGAACGGGATGAACATCTTCGGGAACGAGCCGATGATCGGCGTCCGCCGGGCTGCCGACATGTTCTTGCTCGCCAGCGCCCGCTGGACCTCGACGAAGTTCGTCGTCCAGTAGCCGAAGGACAGCACGAAGCCGAGGCCGAAGACCAGCCCGATCACGGACAGCCAACTGGTGGTGAAACCGCTCAGTTGCTCACCCGGCCAGGCATGCAGCTGTTGTGAGCCGCCCTTCGGGTCGGCGGTGATCTTGTCGACCAGGCCCTGCCAGCCGCCGACCTTGTGCAGGCCGATGATGGTCAGCGGCAGCAGCGCCGCCACGATCACGAAGAACTGCAGCACCTCGTTGTAGATCGCCGCGGACAGGCCGCCGAGGGTGATGTAGCTCAGCACGATCGCCGCGGCGATGATCAGCGACAGCCAGATCGGCCAGCCGAGCAGTACGTTGACGATGGTCGCCAGCAGGAACAGGTTGACGCCGGCGATCAGCACCTGGGCGACGGCGAAACTGATCGCGTTCACCAGATGCGCGGGTTTACCGAACCGGCGCAGCATGAACTCCGGCACGCTGCGGACCTTGGAGCCGTAGTAGAACGGCATCATCACGACGCCGAGGAACAGCATCGCCGGGATCGCGCCGATCCAGAAGTAGTGCACGGTCGGCATCCCGTACTGCGCGCCGTTGGCCGACATGCCCATGATCTCGATGGCGCCGAGGTTGGCCGAGATGAAGGCCAGCCCGGTCACCCAGGCAGGCAGCGACCGGCCGGACAGGAAGAAGTCCAGGCTGTTCGAGACCGCGCGTTTGGCGAGGTACCCGATGCCGAGGACGAAGGTGAAGTACAACGCGATGATGATGTAGTCGATCGCTGAGGCATCCAGCCGCAGAATCGAGTCTTGCGCAATCACAAACCGGTCCTCCGCATCGTCGGTCGTGACGGATAGTGATGCTACCGGTGAGGAACGTTACTCTCCCCCGCCGACAGAACCGCACCCGGCCGCGCCGGGCGATTTTCTCCATCCCGATCTCCATCCAGGGATGGTCCGAAACGTCGCCGCCGTCTCCTACCCTCGGGCAGGTGAACACGAAGGCGATCTTCGGCGAGACCGGCTGGCTCGGCCGGGCGATGACCTCGGCGGTGGCGATCGGTGTGCTGGCGACCGCCCGGCCGGCCGAGCGCTGGGTCTGGGTGGTGCTCGGGGCGGGCCTGCTCACCTTCCTGGCCGGCACCTTCCTGATGAACTTCCGGCCGCACTGGGCGCTCGGGCTGCTCGCGTACGCCGCGATCAGCTCGGCGTTGGTCACCGGTGTCCCCGGGTCCAACGCGCTCGTCCTGGTACTCATCTCGATCACCGACATCGCCGTGATGGCGCATCCCTGGCGGAACCGGCCGATCGTTGCCGTCAGCATCGGTTGCGCCGCCGCCCTCGGTCTCTCGGGCTGGTGGTGGGAGCGCTCCGCCGGCTGGTACGGCGGACAGCTGATGTGGATGGCGATCCTCGTCGCCTTCGGGCTCAACCGGCGGCAGTACGAAGTACAGGCCAGGCAGACGGCGCAGTTGCTCGAGCAGACGCAGCTCGCTCAGCAGGAGCACGCGCGGGCCGCGGCACTGGACGAGCGCGGCCGGATCGCGCGCGAGCTGCACGACGTACTGGCGCATTCGCTCGGGGCGCTCAGTGTGCAGCTCGAGCTCGCCGAAGCATTGCTTGCTGAGCGCAACGACACGGCCGGCGCCCTGGACCGGGTCCGCCGATCGCGCAAGCTGGCCGTGCAGGGACTGGTCGAGGCGCGCAGCGCGGTCGCCGCGTTGCGATCCGACGAAGTACCGGCTCTCCCCGAGGCGCTCACGGCGCTGGCCGAACAGCACGAGAAGGACCATCAAACGGAGGTGACCGTGACGAACTCCGGTCTGCCGCGCCCGATCGCGTCGGGTATCACCGTCGCGTTGCTCGGAGCCGCCCGAGAAGCGTTGACCAACGCAGGCAAACACGCGCCGGGCCAACCGGTCGACGTGCGCCTCGACTACAGCAAGGGGATCCGGCTAACCGTGCGCACACCTGAAACAGAAAAGGCGGCCGGTACCGGCTTCGGGCTCGCGGGGATGCGGGAGCGGCTCGCCCTGGTGGGTGGCAGGCTGGAGGCTGGACCGGACGGCGACGGGTGGCTGGTCATGGCGGAGGTGGCGGATGCCTGACAACTCACGACAAGCCGGCCGGCGCGACCGTCCGGAGCGAGATCGCCGCCCGGTGCGCGTGGTGGTTGCGGACGATCAGCAGGTTGTCCGCGAAGGGCTGGTGGCGCTGCTTGGGCTGCTTGATGGTGTCGAGGTCGTCGGTGCCGCGGCGAACGGCGTCGAGGCGCTAGAGCTCGTTGCTGGTGGCGCCGTGGACACCGTGGATGTCGTGCTGATGGATCTGCGGATGCCGGTGCTCGACGGGATCCGGGCGACGGCGCGGATCACCGCGGAGTACCCGGAGGTCGCCGTTCTGGTGCTGACGACGTACGCCGATGACGAGTCGATCGCGCTGGCCTTGCGGGCCGGCGCACGGGGCTATCTGACCAAGGACGCGGGCCGGGTGGAGATCGGTGCGGCCTTGCAGGCGACGGCGGCGGGGCAGTCGACGTTCGACCCCGAGGTGTCGCGCAAGTTGATCGCCGGGCTGACGCCGACGCCGGTCCCCCGCAACGACGGGCTGACCGCGCGGGAGAGCGAAGTCCTGAAGCTGATCGCCCGCGGGCTGAGCAACGCGGAGATCGCCGAACTGCTGTTCATCGGTGAGACGACGGTCAAGACGCACATCAACAACACGTTCGCCAAGATCGGCGCGCGACACCGCGCCGAGGCCGTCCGGTACGCCTACCGGCACGACCTGGCAGGCCCGCTAGATCCGTAGCTCGGCGACCACTGGCCGGTGGTCGCTGCCGGTGGAGTCCATCACCCAGGCCCTGGTGGGAGTGACGCCGCGGACCATGATGTGGTCGATCCGGGCCATCGGGAACTTGGCCGGCCAGGTGAAGCCGAAGCCGAAGCCCGCGGCGCCCTGGGCCGAGCGGAGTCCGTACGTCAGCGGGGCGAGGCTGCGATCGTTCGCAGTCCCGTTGAAGTCGCCCATCACGATGACGCCGGCCAGTTTCTCCTGGGCGATCTGCTGACCGAGCTGCTCGATCGTCTCGTTGCGCTGGTTCGAGGTGAAGCCGCTGGCGCCGACCCGGACCGAGGCCAGGTGCGCGACATACACGGCGACCTTGCCCTCGGGGGTGGCGACCTCGGCGCGCAGGGCCCGGGTCCAGGCGAAGCCGACGTCGACCGACTCGCTCTCCTCGACCGGGTACTTCGACCACAGCGCGACCGTGCCGCGGGCGACGACGTGCGGATAGGTCTTGGCGAACGCGGCCTTGTAGATCTTCAGGTCACCCGAGGTGATCTCCTCCAGCGCGACGATATCCGCGTCCGCGGCGAGCAGGTCCTGCGCGGTCTTCTCGGGATCCTTGTTGGCAGCGTCCACGTTGTGGGAGAGCACGCGGAGGTCGTACGCGCCGCCGCCCTTGCCCGGGAGCAGTGCATTCCCGTACATCCCGGCCCAGATCAGCGCCGGGATCAGCAGCGCCACCCCGGCGGTGGCGGACCGCCGGACGATCGCCGCGACGGCGAGGATCGGGATGGCGATGCCGACCCAGGGCAGGAAGGTGTCGAGCAGGCTGCCGAGGTTGCCGATCGAGTTCGGCACCTGGCGGTGGAACAGCAACGGCAGGGCGGTCAGGATCGCCAGCACCGCGATGAACCAGCCACGACGCCACTTGCCACCCTTGCGCTGCCGACGGGTCGCCGCGCGACCGCCGGCGGCCCGCCCGCTGGTTGGCTTGCGGCGGCCGGTACCGGGCTTGCGGCGGCTGGGGAGTGCCTGGCGGTCGGACATGCAGTTGATTCTTGCCCACGCCCGGCCCGGACCAAAGTCAGGGCGGCCCCGATCATCCCGACGGCGGCCCCATTTCATCCGTTGGTACCACCGGCCCCGTCCGAACGGACGGCTCCAGACCCGTTGCCTCAGGCAACAGATCTGGGCCCGTACCGCATCAACTCCGGGTCAACTCTGGTCGTCGACGATCGCGTCAGCGGCGTTCTTCTTCACCGACGCGACGCCGTTCAGCGCCGAGTCCTTGCTCTTGTAGCCCTCCGAGCTCGCGATGATCTGCCCGTTCGGCGCCTTCAGCCGGAACCGGTACTCACCCCGAGCATCCTTGTAGACCTCGAACTTGGCCGCCACGATCCACCCTCTCTGGTCACTGGTCGTCCTACGCCTGACTATCGCCGACGGAGCATCGGTGTTACCAAGAATCGCCGCGAGTCCTGGCGCCCGACCCTCAGGGCGCTGACAATGCGGGATATGCGTGAGCAGACAACTACCGAGCCGTTCGTCGTCCGCCGGACCGGCCTGGGGACGACGACGTCGATCCTGTACCTCGGTGGGCTGCTCGTCGCGCTCGAGGTCCTGCTCACGCTGGTCTGTGTCGTGGTCGCCCTGGTTCGCGACGAGCCGGTGCGTGGACCTCTCGAGGCGGTCTGGCTGTCGTGGTCCGGGATGCCGTTGATCTTCGCGATCGGGCTGCCGATCCTGGTCCTGGTGGGCGCGATCACCACCACCGAGTCACGCAGCGAATCCGACTCCGACGACGTCTTGCTGTGCATCGACAGCGAACGCGTCTATCTCGGCGGCGACCAACCGCAGACGCTGCCCTGGGACCAGGTGCACGGCATCTGCCGGGTGGAGCGTCCCGAAGTGGACACCGTGGACACCGAGGGCACCGAGAGCTGGAGCCAGCACCTGATCGTGATCACCCACCCCGACAGCGAGCTGACCGGTAGTACGAAGTCCTGGGGACCGTCGCGGCTGTGGCCCGGGACCTTCGAGGTGATGGGCAAGCCGCTCGACTTCGACGCCCTCGCCGAGGCGGTCAAGCGACACGCGCCACACATCCCGGTCACCGACCGCGGCAGGGTGCCGGAGTAGGCCGGTACTGAACCGTCCAGCGCATAGCGTGCTGAGCATGACTCAGCCTCCGACCTTCGAGCCTGCTCCAAGCATCGACAGCCCCGAGGAGAAAGTCCGCTTCGACCGCGGCGCCGCAGTGCTGAACGCCGTCGACGGTGGCGCGGCACCGGCCGTGATCGACGCGCTGGCCGACATCGCGCCGGCGCTGGCCCACCACATCGTCGCTTTCGGCTTCGGCGACATCTACGCCCGCGCCGGCCTGGATCCCCAGCAGCGGCAACTCGTGACGCTGGGGATCCTGACCGCGCTCGGCGGCTGCGAGCCGCAACTGGAGGTGCACGTGGGGACCGCCCTGAACGTCGGTCTGACTCCGACCGAGATCGTGGAGGCCCTCACGCACGCCGCCGGCTACTGCGGATTCCCCAAGGCGCTGAACGCGATCTTCACCGCCAAGAAGGTCTTCGCCGCCCGCGGGTTGCTACCCGTCGGCGACTGACCCGCTCTCTATTGCCGGCTGCTCAGCTCTTGCCGCCGAGCAGCTTCTCCAGGTCGTTCAGGGTCGCCATCGCGCCGATCGGGCCGAGGCCGAGGAACCAGACCTCGTCGTCGACGCGGGCGACCTTGCCGGCCTTGACCGCCGGCAGCGCCTTCCAGATCGGGCCGTTGACGACCTTGTTCTCCGCCGTCGCGTCGGGCTTGCCGTAGCTGGAGTAGAAGATCCAGTCACCGTCGGCCTGACCGATGTTCTCCTCGGAGATCTCGAGGGCCAGCTCCTTGATGT
Organism: Streptomyces sp. SID13031; assembly: GCF_010548305.1. GTDB lineage: Bacteria > Actinomycetota > Actinomycetes > Propionibacteriales > Kribbellaceae > Kribbella. The sequence continues at coordinate 79,342 of NZ_JAAGLV010000017.1, read as the reverse complement.
CCTGCACCTTCGGCCGCGGCAGGCCGATGTCCTTCAGCAGAACGCCGATGAAGGACAGGTTGCCGTAGAGCCGGATGTCGCCCGGACGGAACCGGACCAGCGAGATCGTCGGCGATCCCGAGACCTTGCTCTTCACCTCGTTCGCGCGCTTCTGGTAGTCGTTCAGCAGCCCGGTGGCCTTCGTCTCCTCGCCGAGCGAGTCGGCCAGCAGCAGGAAGTCTTCCTTCCAGGGGAAGCCGGGCCGGATGCTGAGCACCGTCGGCGCGATCGCGCTCAGCTTGCCGTACAGATCGTTGACCCGCAGCTTGCTGCCCAGGATCAGGTCCGGCTTCAGCGCGGCGATCGCCTCGAGGTTCGGCTCGCTGACCCCGCCGACGGTCTTGATGCCCTGCGCCTTGTCCGCCAGATAGCTCGGTACGCCGTTCTGCCCGGCATTCGTCCCCATCCCGACCGGCGTGATCCCGAGCGCCAGGACGCCGTCCAGCTCGCCGCTGTCGAGCACCACGACCCGCTCGGGCTTCTTCTCGATCTTGGTCTCGCCCAGCGCGTGCTTCACCGTCCGCGGGAACACTCCCGGCTCGGCGTCCGACCCGAGCTTGGCGGTCGCCTCGTCAGCCGTGGAGAACAGCCGTCCACCGGTCGCCACCTCAGTGTCACCGACCCCGGTATCCGCCGACTTCTTGTCGTTGCTCCCGCATCCCGCCAGCAGCACCGCCATCATCACCGCGCCGGCGACCAACCGCCGAGCAGATCCCATCACAAGCATTCCTATCTCTCACCGAAAGGGGGCCTGGTTGAGATTACAACAACTTTGGATAGGCAAACCTAACGGAGTTCGGCCGTCTCTCCTGCTGACATGGTGATCTCGACCGCTGCATCGCCCGCGACCCGCACAGTGAAGGTTCCTGCGACCTCCGCGGTCACCAGCACCTTCTGTACGTGTCCGCCCGACCACGCCACGTCGAACGACAGGCCGCCGCGGGCCCGCAGCCCCTGGTACGAGCCGTCCGGCCATTCGGCGGGAAGTGCCGGTAGGAGCTGGATCACTTCGGTGTGGCTCTGGATGAGGAGTTCCGCGATGCCGGCCGTGAGACCGAAGTTGGCGTCGATCTGGAAGATGTCGCCGTCGCGATGAAGGAGGTTGTCCGAGATGAGGCGGCTCGTGTAGTCACGGAGCACAGCGGCTGCCTTCTCGGGGTCGAAGAGCCTTCCATACAAGGCAATCAGCCACGCGGCGGTCCAGCCGCCGGCCGGGCGGCCTGAGGTCCGTACGGCGAGGGACGCGCGCACCGCCGCCGCCCACTCCGGCGTACTGGCCGGGTCGATCTGTGCGCCCGGATAGAGGCCGTAGAGGTGGGACTGGTGGCGGTGGTCGAACTCCGATGGCGGCCAGTCGGTCTGCCACTCCATCATCCGGCCGTCGTGCGCCAGCTCGATCTCCGGCAGCCTGGGCAGTACCGCCTGACCGCGGGTGGCGACCTCGCTCGACAGTCCGAGCTCAGCCTCGGCTTCGACCAGGTTGGCGACCAGTTCACGGATCAGCCAGTTGTCGTACGTCGTGGTCAGGTCGACCGATGCCTTCTCGCCCGACGGCACGAAGAAGTGATGCTCGGGCGCGGTCGAAGGGATGAACTGCAGTCGGCCATCGCCGTCCTCGACCAGCATCGAGAGCACGAACTCGGCCGCTCCGAGCAGCACCGGGTACGCCTTCTCACGCAGGAAGTCCACGTCGGGGTGGAAGCGGTGGTGCTCCATCAGGTGCGATGAGAGCCAGACCCCGCAGGTGGCCGCCATCGACCAGACGGGGTCGTCGCCACCGTCGCCGACCGGCCAGCTCGCCCGCCAGATATCGGAGTTGTGGTGCGAGACCCAGCCGGGTGCGTCGTACAGGATGCGCGCCGTCTCCGAGCCGGACTCGACCAGGCCGGTGAGCAGCTCGGTCAGCGGGTCGAAGCACTCGCGCAGGCCGGTCACGTCGGCGGGCCAGTAGTTCATCTGGGTGTTGATGTTGTTGGTCCAGTCGCTCGCCCACATCGGGCGGCGCTCCTCGTTCCAGATGCCCTGCAGGTTGGCGGCCTGCGTCCCCGGCCGCGACGACGCCATCAGCAAGTACCGCCCGAAGCTGAAGATGAGCGCACTCAGCCCGGGATCCGTACCACCGGCCGCGACTGCGCGGATGCGTTCGTCGGTGGGCAGATCGACCGGCTCGCCGAGCGTCAGGTTCGCGCGGTCGTAGAGAGCGGCGTGGTCGTCGAGATGCCGCTGCTTGAGCTTGCCGAGGTCGACCGCATCCAGCAGAGCGGTTGCCTCCCGCAACGCTTCGGCAGGATCGGCGCCTGGAGCAACCGACCAGCCTTGGAAAGTACTTGCCCCCGACAACAGAACGGTGAGGCCGTCGGCGCCACGGACGCTGAGGCCGGCCTCGCTTGCGGTCACCGTCCCGCCCGTCGCGAAGGCTCGCAGGGCGACACCGAAGCCGATCCCCCGGCCTTCCTCGTACCTGATCGGGTCGGGGCTGGTGCGGTACTCGATGGTGAGGTCCGATGGCGCGTGCCCAACCATCGTGGCCGTCTCACCGGCTGCGTCAAGGCTGATGGGATGCTGGCTCGTCAGCGCGAGATCGACGTCGATCGCGCCGGGCGAGCTCGCCTCGATCGTCCAGACCATCACCTGGTCAGGCGTGGAGACGTAGGTCTCGCGGTGGAAGCGCGCTCCCCCGCGGGTGTAGTCGACCGCGACGATCCCGGTCCGCAGCTCAAGCGACCGCCGGTACTCCGCACTGTCGCCCGCGTCGCCCGGAGTACTGATCAGCAGGTCACCCAGCGGTTGGAACGACTCGACGAGTGGCCCTTGCAGTGCACGTGAGCGCTCGGTCGCGGCGTACCGGTCGCCGTCCTCGAGCAGCAGCCGGCGAATGTCGGCCAGCACCTCGGGGCCATCGGTCACCTGGAGCTCGCGCGGCCCGGCGCCCGACCACACGTCGTCGAGGTTCAGCGCGATCCGCTCGTCCTCGACCCGGCCGAACACCTTCGCGCCGAGGTGGCCGTTGCCGACCGGCAGCGCCTCGAACCAGTCCGGAGCCGGAGTACGAAACCACAGTTCGTGCGACATACAGAAAGCTTCCTTCACAGCAGAGGACAGGGCAGACGGGGTCGGCCGTACCGGGAGCCAGAAAGGTGACTCCCGGCACGGCCGGTGGGGGTGCGGCCGCGGGGGCTCGGCCGACGTCTTACTTGGTGGGGGTTACTTGTTGCCGGACTTGTACTTGTCGTAGGCCTGCTGGTTGATCTGCAGGTACCGGGTCATCCCGGTCGAGTCGAGACCCTTCACGTAGGCGTCCCAACCGGTGTCGATGTTCTTGGTGCCGGTGATGAAGGCGAGCTGGCCCTGGGTGATGTAGCTGTTGAGGTTGGTCTGCAACGTCGCCAGCTCACCGGCCAGGCTCGGGTCGGCCCAGACCGAGGCCGCCGGGTACCAGACCGACTTGTCGGCGTGCGGCTCGTACGCCTGGGTGGCCTGGAACAAGCGCCGCTCGAGGCCCGCGTCCGAGTAGATGTCGGCCGGAACGGCCTGCTCGTTGCGGTAGGCCAGGGTGATGTTGTACTGCGCCATCGAGTCCCAGGAGATGTTCTTCTTGTGCTCGGTCTCGCCGAACCGGTAGTAGCCGACCTTGGTCTTGTCGTCGAGGGCGATGTCACCCGGACGCGGCGCGGACCAGCCGACACCCTCCGGCCCCATCACGCTGACCTTGCGGCCCTCGTCGCTGTAGATGTAGTCGAGCATCTTGATCGCGGCGACCTGCGCCTCTTTGCTGGCCTTGTTGGTCAGCATGAAGGTGTAGCCGGTCGAGCTCGGGAAGTTGTACCCGGTGTAGCTCTTGCCGTCAGGACCGGTCAGCGGCGGTACGGAGTCGTACTGCTTGTCGCGACCGTCCTTGGAGCCCAGCTGGACGAAGATGCCCGGCCACAGCACCGGCACGGAGCCGACCGTGATGGCCTTCGGGTTGTTCGCGGTAGCCTTCAGCGCCTCGGCGTTCTGGGTGAAGGAGGCCTTGTCGATCAGGCCCTCGGCGTAGAGGGAGTTGATGTACTTCAGGCCCTCCTTCCAGGCGTCGGAGTTGACCGGGGTGACGACCTTGTCGCCGTCCAGCGCGAGCAGCGACCGGTTGCTGTTGCCGCCGACCGGGTTATAGGCGAACGCGTTCATCAGGAAGCCCATCAGGCTGCTGTCCTGGACGTCGGTGACCATCGGGATCTCGTCGGCCTTGCCGTTGCCGTTCGGGTCCTGGGTCTTGAAGGCGCGCAGGACCGTCCGCAGTTCCTCGGTCGTCTTCGGCACCTGCAGGTTGAGCTTCTTCAACCAGGCCGAGTTCATCCACAGCTTGTCCGGGTAGGTGCAGTGGTAGCAGTCCGACCACTGGGGCAGCGCGTAGATGTGGCCGTCCGGTGCGGTGGACATCTCCTTCAGCGTCTTGTTGGCGTCCAGCTGCTTCTGGATGTTCGGCGCGTTGTCCTTGATCAGCTGCTCGATCGGCAGCGCGACCCCCTGGGTGCCGAGCTTCTGCACCTCGGCCTGGGTGATGCCGTCGACCCACGGGATCAGCATGAACAGGTCCGGGTAGTCGCCGCTGGCGAGCGCGATCTGGCGCTTCTCCTTGGCCGGCCCGGCGTCGAAGGTGGTGGTCTGCCAGCGGAACTGGATCTTGAACTTGTCGCTGATCGCCTTCGTCACCAGGTTGGTGTCGAGGTTGTCATCGGATCCCTGCGGCGCGAAAGTGTCGATGATGATCTTGCCGTCGGCACTCACCTCGTTCTTCGCACCCTCGTCGGAATTGTCCGAGCTGCAGCCCGCGGCAGCCAGCGCGGTGGCTGCCACCAGGGCGGCCACCACCCTGCTCTTGGTTGAGCGCATTTCTGTGTTTCCCTTCTAGAACTTGCTGACTGACTGACTACTAGCCCTTGACGGCGCCGACCATCACGCCCTTGGTGAAGTGGCGGGCGATGAACGGGTAGATGAGGAGTACGGGCAGGCTCGAGATGACGATCAGCGCGTACTTGAGAACGTTCGCGAGTTGCTGGCGTTCGAGCGTCGCAGCGACGTCCGCGGCGGCCCCCGTGTTCGTGTTCAGGATCAGGATGTTCCGCAGCACGATCTGCAGCGGATACAGCCCGGGGTCCTTGAGATAGATGAGAGCGTCGAAATAGGTGTTCCACTGGAAGATCGCGTACATCAAGGCGATCACCGCGATCACCGGCTTGGACAGCGGCAGGACGACCGACCAGAGGAAACGCAGATCGCTCGCACCATCGAGCACCGCCGCCTCGTACAGGTCGTCGGGGATGGTGCTGCGGAAGAAGGTCCTGGCGATGATGACCTGCCAGACCCCGATCGCGCTGGGGATGACCATCGCCCAGCGGGTGTTGAGCAGGTGCAGATCCTGGACGACCAGGTAGGTCGGGATCAGGCCACCGGAGAACAGCATCGTGAACAGCAGCAGGCTCATGATCACGTTGCGGCCGAAGAAGGTCTTGCGCGACAGCGGGTAGGCGATCGCGATCGTCAGCGAGACGCTGATGAAGGTGCCCCCGACGGCATAGATCAGCGAGTTGTAGTAGCCCTTGAGGATCTGCGGGTCGCTCAGCGCTTCCTTGTACCCGCGCAGGCTCGGCTCGATCGGCCACAGGAAAACCCGGCCGGAGGTGACCGCGGCCGCGCTGCTGAACGAGTTGGCGACGACGTAGACCAACGGGATCAGGACGGCGATCAGCGCGACGGTCAGCATCACCTTGACGCCGATCAGGAAGATCTGGTCGGTCCGTGTCTCGGCGATGGTGGACTTCTCCACCGGCGCCGGCTTGTTCAGCCTCGAGCGGAACGGCTGCAGGGTGGCGCTCATCGGTTCCTCTCTTCCCAGGCCTTGGTCATGACCACAGTCCGTTCCCGGTGATCCGCTTGGCGGCGAAGTTCACGAAGACCAGCAGGCAGAGGTTGATCACGGAGTTGAACAGACCGACGGCCGTCGCCATGCTGAAGTCGGCGTTGAGCAGGCCGGTCTTGTAGACGTAGGTGGCGATGATCTCGGACTGGGCCAGGTTCAGCGGGTTCTGCAGCAGGAAGGCCTTCTCGAACCCGATCGACATGATGTTGCCGACGCCGAGCACCAAGATGATCACCGCGGTCGGCATGATGCCGGGCAGGTCGACGTTCAGGATCCGCTTGACCCGGCTCGCGCCGTCGATCTTGGCCGACTCGTGCAGCGACGGATCGATCCCGGCCAGCGCGGCCAGGTAGATCACCGCGGAGTACCCGGTGGTCTGCCAGACGTCGGACCAGACGTAGATGTGGCGGAAGTAGTTCGGGTCGCCGAGGAAGTCGATCGCCGGGATCCCGAACAGGCCGATCGCGTCGTCCACGAAGCCGATCCGCGGCGACAGCACCAGGATCGTCATCGAGACCACCACGACGGTGGAGATGAAGTACGGCGCGTAGGTGACCAGCTGCACCGTCTTCTTGAAGAAGCCGGTCCGGATCTCGTTCAGCGCGATCGCCAGGATGATCGGGATCGGGAAGCTGGCCAGCACGGTGTAGGCGGCAAGGAGGAACGTGTTCTTCACCAGGGTCCAGAACACCGGGTTCTGGAAGAACAGTTCGAAGTTCTTGAAGCCGACCCAGTCGCTGCCCCACGGCCCCTTGACCGGGCTGTAGTCCTTGAACGCGATCACCGCGTTCGAGATCGGGATGTACTTGAAGATGACGAAGTACGCGAGCGGGACGATGATCAGCAGGTAGAGCTGCCAGTGCCGGCGGAAACTGCGCCGGGCCTCCGTCCAGCGGCTCGGCCGCTTGATCTTCCGCGCGGTCCTCACCGCCTGCTTCGGTACCGGCACGGCCGGCGCCGGTTTCACCTCGATCGTTCCGCTCACACCTGCGTCCCTTCGGCCTTCTGCACTTGCTGTGACGAGCCGTCACTTCCCGGAGCCAAACCGATATCCGATAGGATTTTGGCTTCAACCGGGAGGATGGCACAGAACCCCGGGGAGTGGAAGAGCCACCACAGGTGTCGATATCGGACCTTGACCATGTAGCGTCCAGGCGGGTTCCGCCCTTGAACACAAGGGTTTTCCGGCCTGCACCGAAACCACGGCGACTAGTTGCTCAAAGCAAATAAGCACCAGGAGGCCCCGTGGAACTCCACGGGACCTGGGCGGTCGACAGCGCCAGGGCGGAGTCACTCTGAGCTGAGACTCCGGACTGGCGCCCGAATTTATTTCCTTTGTGAACTATATCGCAGTCAACCGCTGTTCGCCGCTTATGTCAAGACTTGGATGATCAACCATCGCCGAGCACTTCGGCAAGCGTGACGCGGCGTTTCGCGGTTCCGGAACGCACCGCGGCCTCGACCATCGCCAGACTCTGCACGTTACTGCTCGCCGGCGTACTGGAGGCCTCACCAGTTCGCACGCAGCGGACGAACTCCGCGAGCGAGCCGGCGATCTCCTCGGGAGCGTTGCCGACGGCAATCGATTGCCGTGGATCCCCTGTCTCTGGGACGTTCTCGCCGTCCCAGAGCACCGTCCCGCGTTCGGCGCCGACCCGCCACCGGCTGTGCCAGGGCGTCTCCAGACCGGGGTTCACCCAGCTGCCGTTGAAGACGAACCGGGCGCCACCGGGGAACTCGAAGATCGCGGTCGCCGCGGCGTCACCGGCGAACCAGCTCCAGCCCGGGTTGTACGACTCGCAGTACACGCCGACCGGATCCTCGCCGAGCAGGGCGCGGGCGGAGTCGAACTGGTGGATCGCCATGTCCAGCAGGAGCGGGAACGCCATCTCCTCGCGGAAGCCGCCGAAGTGCGGCGCCTTGGCGAACTCGCAGGAGACGACGGAGATCGGGCCGAGCTTGGCGGCCGTCTCGCACAGGGCGGTGAACTGGTTGAGGTACCGCCGGGACTGACTGATCATCAGCAACTGGCCGCTCTCTTCGGCTACAGCAGCTATGTACTGCGCTTCGGCCACCGTCGGGGCAATCGGCTTCTCGCAGAGCACCGGCAGTCCTGCGCGCAGCGCCTCCTCGTTGACCGCGTTGTGCGCGGCCGGCACGGTCACGTTGATGACAGCCTCGGCGCCGGTCACCTCCGTCAGCTCCGACAACGACGCTGCCACCGGCACCAGAGCCGCGAGCTCGTCCTCGCTCACCCGCTGGGCGTGCTCGAGATCGATGTCGACGAGGCCGACCAGCTCGACGTCCGGGTTGTCGGCGATGGTGTGCAGCCAGCCTCGGCCCATCGCGCCGGCGCCGACCTGGATGACGCGCAGGGGGTCAGACACTGAAGTCACCGACTTCGTGGCGCTCCAGCGTCGGGGCCTTGCGCAGTGGGCGATCGGTGGCTGCCCAGGCGACTCCGTTCGCGATCACTTTGCGGATGTCCTTGTGGTGGTAGACCGGGTACTCCTGGTCGCCCGGTGAGAAGTAGAAGATCCGCCCGTGGCCGCGCCGGAAGGTGCAGCCGCTGCGGAACACCTCACCACCGCTGAAGTTGCTGACGAAGATGAGCTCCTCGGGCACCGGGATGTCGAAGAACTCGCCGTACATCTCCTGCGCCTCGATCTCGATCGGCTGCGGCACGCCCTGCGCGATCGGGTGCGTCGGGTCGACGGTCCAGACCAGCTCGCGGTCGCGGTCGGCGCGCCAGCGCAGGTTGCAGGTCGTCCCCATCAGCTTCTTGAAGATCTTCGACCAGTGCCCGGAGTGCAGGACGACGAGGCCCATCCCGGCGAGCACCTGCTGCTGCACGCGCTCGACGATCTCGTCCGCCACCTCGTCGTGGGCCGCGTGTCCCCACCAGACGAGGACGTCGGTCGCGGCGAGTACCTCGTCGGTCAGCCCGTGCTCGGGTTCGTCGAGGGTCGTCGTACCGACCGTGGCGGCGGCGCCGAGGTTCTCCTCGATGCCCTCCTTGATCGTGGTGTGCATGCCGTGCGGGTAGAGGGCGGCAACGCTGGCGTCGCGCTGCTCGTGCCGGTTCTCGCCCCAAACGAGAACACGCAGAGGATTGGCCATGGGTATCCGTTCGGAGTGGCGGTAAAACGGTTAACCTAAGCCTAGTTGCCAGAGCGGTGTCCATGTCAAGACTTAGTGCGGGAGTACGACGGATGGCCACGGTGCGCGATGTCGCCGAGCGGGCGGGGGTGTCGATCGCGACGGTCTCGTTCGTCCTCAACGGCACCAAACCCGTCACCGCGGCCACCCGGAACAGGGTCGAGTCGGCGATGAGCGAGCTCGGGTACCACCGCAACGTGCTCGCCCGCGCGCTGGCGGCCCGGCGTACGAGGATCATCGCGCTGGCCCACCCGAGGCTGGACAACGGGTTCGGCAGCGACTTCATCACGAGCGCGTCCCGGGCCGCCCGTGCCCGGGGGTATCACTTGGTGCTCTGGCCAGTGGACAACGACAGCGACGAGATCGGCGAGCTCATCGGCCAGGGGCTGGTCGACGGCGTCGTGCTGATGGAGGTGCTGCTGGAGGACGCGCGGGTCGAGGCACTGCTCGCCGCCGGTACGCCGTTCGCGCTGATCGGCCGTACTGCGGATCCGGCGGGGTTGATCCACGTGGACATCGACTTCGACCAGAGCATGAGCGATGCGCTGGATCACCTGCAGGAACTCGGCCATCAGGACATCACCCTGATCACGGCGACCCAGCCGCTCCCGGAGTACGGGCCCAAGGTGCGCTCGGAGGCTGCCTATCGGCGATTGTGCGCCAAGCGTGGGTTGCGGCCGTTCCTGCTCGAGTGCGAGCCGACAGTCGCTGCCGGGCGGGCGATCCAGCTACCACCTGGGACCACCGCAGTGATCCTGATGAACGAGCTGGCCGGCTTCGGGCTGCTGTCACAGCTGGCCGGCGCCGGCATCGACGTACCGGCTGACCTGTCGATCCTGTCTTTCGGCTCACCTGCGCTGGCGCCGATCGCTGAGCCGCAACTGACGATCATGCGAGCCCCCGGCGCCATCCTCGGCACCCTCGGCGTCGACGCCTTGATCGACCACCTCGAAACGCCCGGCCCGACCCCGCCACCCCAACTCCACCCCTGCACGTTGGAGCCCGGCGCCTCAACTACCCTCCGCCGCTAACCGCCACGACCAACCGCCCGGCCCCCGGAACTCCATCGCGCTGCAAGCCCACCACTGGTGGGCTTGCGTCCGTCGACGGTGACGAGCTCTGTTAGCCGTCGCTTCGGATGCGGCCGTGGACGTGCCAGTCGTGCCAGCCGTCTGCGTGCTGGATCGCCTGCCGCAGCGTCCCTTCCAGGGCGAACCCGGTTTTACCCGCGACCTTGCAGGAGGCCTCGTTCCGGGTTGAGTGCTGGATGTCCAGCCGGTTGAACCCGAGCTCGCCGAAGGCCCAGACCTGCATGGACCGCACGGCCCGCGCGGCGAGACCTCGCCCGCGCGCGGCCGGCAGCACCCAGTACGAGACGCCGGCCGAGGCCTCCGTCAACGAGATGCTGCGCAGCCCCACCTGACCGAGCGGCTCGTTGTCGCTGTCCACGACCGCCCAGCTTGCTGCTTCGTCGGCTGCCCAACGGGACTGCCACTGCGCGGTCCATTCGACGGCTTCCTCGGGTGTGTCGAGGCGCCTGACGTGCCAGCGCTGGATGTCCGGGCAGCTGAAGGCCGTCTGCACCATCGGCGCGTCGGCGGCGCTCCACGGGCGTAGTACCAGCTCTTCATCGACGGTCAGGTGGGGTTGCTCGAGGTCGCGCAGAGTTCCTGCGGGCAGGGCTGGGTCTACGAGGACGGGCATGGGACAAGCCTAGAACCTCAGGGTTTCGGCGTTCGGGTGAGAGCGAGCTGGTTCTCGATCGCCGCACGACGACCTGCCGCAATGTGTCGATAAGTTGCCCTGAGCAACGAACTGCTGGGCGTCAGCCATCGCGTTCTCACCCCAGTCGGCCAGGTCGAGGCGCTCGGCGCGCAGCGCTTCCACTCGGCCGCATGATCTAGCCGGTGAAAGACCCGACCCGACCATCACGGGGGAACGGCCGGGCCGGGCTACTTCGATCGTACCCCTGTAATGGATGCCCAATCGGGTATTCGGCGCTGCTGAGTGACGAAATTCGGAGGCGGTGGGCCAGGGGGCTGCTCTAGCATCGGCGACATGCAAACCCCTTCCTGAAAGCGCACCTCCGCCATCGGCTGATCCCGGACCTCGATCCGGGCGGCCGAGCAGTGCCGTTGTGCGTCACGTCCGGCGTTTGACTGCCCTCTAGGCGGTCGCCTTTCGTCATGCCCGCACACGTGCTGCTTTCAGGAGCGAAACCACGATGTCGTTTTTGCCTGCCTACCGGACCGCCGATCCGGCCCGTACCTACTACGCCTTCCACGGCGTCTGGGCCTATCTGTCCGCGTTGACGTTCACGCTCAACCTCGTTTACCAGATCAAGGAAGTCGGGCTCAGCCCCCTCCAGCTCGTCCTGGTCGGGACGACGATGGAGATCGCCTGCTTCCTGTTCGAGATCCCGACCGGGATCGTCGCCGACCTGCGCAGCCGGCGGTTGTCGGTGCTGATCGGCTTCACCCTGATCGGCGTCGCGTTCCTGCTCCAGGGGCTGGTACCGGCCTTCCTCGCCATCCTGGCGGCGCAGGTGATCTGGGGACTCGGCTACACCTTCACCTCGGGCGCCGACCAGGCCTGGATCACCGACGAGGTCGGTGAGGACAACGTCGGGCCGATCTTCGTTCGCAGCCAGCAGATCCGGCTCGTCGGCCAGATCGCCGGCACCGTCTCCGCGGGAGCGATCGGGCTGATCAGCCTGAGCCTGCCGATGGTGCTGTCCGGCCTCGGGATGATGCTGCTGGCACTGATCCTGTACTTCGTCATGCGGGAGCAGAACTTCCACCCGACTCCGGCGGCCGACCGGGACACCTTCCGCGAGATGGCCGGCACCTTCAAGCACGGTCTGGCGGTCGCCCGGCGCCGGCCGGTGGTCCGCGCGCTGGTCCTGATCAGCCTGATCTCGGGGTTGTCGAGCGAGGCTTTCGACCGGTTGTGGTCGGTGAAGATCCTGTCGGACTTCGACTTCCCCAACCTGCTCGGCACGACCGACCCCGCAGTCTGGTTCACCGTTTTCGCGCTGATCGGTACGTTCCTGTCGCTCGGCGCCTCGCTGGTGGTCAACAAGGTCTCGGCCGACCGCGTCAACTCGCTGCACCCGAACGGGCTGCTCGCGTTGCTCAGCCTCTTCCAGCTGGCCGGCGTGATCGGGTTCGCGCTGGCCGGGCAGCTCTGGGTCGCCCTGGCGGCGATGTGGTTCGGCGCCATCGCGGCGACCATCGGCTACCCGATCGAGTCCGCCTGGCTGAACCGCAACCTCGACTCGAAGTCGCGGGCGACGGTCCTCTCGATGGTCTCCCAGTCGAACGCCATCGGCCAGGTGGCCGGCGGTCCCCCGCTCGGCGCGCTGGCCGGAGCCACTTCGATCCGTACTGCGCTCACGGTGTCCGGGCTGATCCTGTCGCCGATCCCGCTGCTCTACCTGCGACTGCGGCCGGACGCCCAAGGTGCAGCACAGGGCGCAGTACCGACCGCAGAAGCAGACGAAGCCAGGAGCTAGTCGAGGCCAGGAGTTAGTCGAAACTAGGTGCTACTCGACCTCTGCCTCGACGCGACGGCGGTCGAAGCCGGTCTTGACCAGGCTTGCGACCGTCGTCACGAGCAGCGTTGCGGCGATGAAGCCGAGCGAGGTGGCGATCCCGATGTGCGGCAGGTGGATCGCGCCGATGTCGTCGATATGCGAGCCGTGCAGCGCCTCGATGATCAGCTTCACGCCGATGAAGGCGAGGATCACCGACAGGCCGACGTTCAGGTAGATGACGCGCTCCAGCAGGCCGCCGATCAGGAAGTACAGCTGGCGCAGCCCCATCAGGGCGAACGCGTTCGCGGTCAGTACGACGTACGCGTCCTGGGTGAGGCCGAAGATCGCCGGGATCGAGTCCAGCGCGAAGATCACGTTGGCCATCCCGATCGCGGAGATCACGATCACCAGCGGGGTGAACATCCGCTTGCCGTCCGCGTTCTTCGTGACCAGCTTGGCGTCGTCGTAGTCGTGCTGCAGCGGCAGGATCTTGCGCAGGCCGCGGATGACGGCGTTCTCCTGGAAGTCGGTCTCGTCGTTCTCACCTTCGAGCGCGAGCCTGACCGCCGTGTAGACGAGGAAAGCGCCGAAGAAGTAGAACACCCAGCTCGCCGCGGCGATGGCGGCGGCGCCGGCCAGGATGAAGACGGCCCGGAGCAGCATCGAGACGACGATGCCGATGTAGAGCACCTTGTCCTGCGCCAGCGACGGCACCGCGAACCGGGCCATGATGATGACGAAGACGAACAGGTTGTCGACGCTGAGGCTGTACTCCGTGATGTAGCCGGCCACGAACTCCGAGCCGGAGGCGTCACCGGGTTTGAAGACGAACAGCAAGACGGCGAACAGCCCGGCCAAGCCGACGTAGAAGAGGACCCAGCGAGTCGCGTCCTTGATCGTGACGGTGTGATTTCGCCGGGCGATCACGATCAGGTCGAAGGCGACGATCGCCAGCAGACCGATGATCGTGAGGATCCACACGTGAGCGGGCACGGCAGAGACCATGACATACCTCCGGACGTCGGCAAGGGCGGGTCCGGAGGTCTCTTCCGCCCGCTGGTTCTCGGACCGACAGCACCGGGCGGGCCTCGTTCAGTTGCCGGGCCTGCCGTGATGACGACGCTGCCGCGAAGGAATACTCCCCTCCACAAACGGACCGATCCTAGTCGCCGCCCCGGCTCGGCGCCGTGCGGCAGGTCACAACCGGCTCGTTCTCGGCAAGATCGAGAACCGCATACAGACTCCAGCGCCACCCTGTCGCCCGAACAGAACTCTTCGGCCGAAGTGGAATAAGGCCGCTGCGCCGTGAGCTGTAGCTGGCATGAAGGCAATCACTTTTGACCAGCTCGGCGCGGCCGACTCCGTCCTCCACCTCGTCGATCGCGAGGTCCCCGAGCCGGGGCCGGGCGAAGTACGGATCCGGGTGGCCGTCTCCGGCGTGAACCCGACCGACTGGAAGGCGCGCACCGGCATGTACGGCGGTGAGGTGGTCGAGTCGATCCCGAACCAGGACGGCGCCGGTGTCGTCGACGCGCTGGGCGAAGGCGTCGACGGGTTGGCGGTCGGCGACCGGGTCTGGGTGACGCTGGCGGCGTACCTGCGGCCGTTGAGTGGGACGGCACAGGAGTACACGACGGTCCCTGCCGAGCGGGTGTTTCCGCTGGCCGCCGACGCTTCCTTCGAGCTCGGCGCGAGTATCGGCGTCCCTGCGATCACCGCGCATCGCGCACTGACGGTCATCGAGGGCGGGCCTGCGCGACTGTCGCCGGGCGCGCTCGACGGCAAGGTGATCCTGGTCGCGGGAGGCGCCGGCGCGGTAGGGCACGCGGCGATCCAGCTGGCCCGATGGGCGGGCGCAACCGTCATCTCGACGACCAGCCCCACGAAGACCGCCCTGGCGCAAGCCGCTGGTGCGCATCACGTCGTGAACTACCGGGACGAGGACGCGGCGGCTCAGATTCGCGCGATCGCGCCTGAGGGTGTCGACCTGGTCGTCGAGGTCGCGGCGGGCGCCAACAACGAGCTCGACCTCGCAGTACTACGGCCGCGCGGCACGATCGCGATCTACTCCAACGACGGCAACAAGCCGTTCGAGCTGGACATCCGGGCGAACATGGGGCTGAACTCGCGATACCAGTTCGTGCTGCTCTACAGCGTCGGCTGGGAGATCCTGACCGCTGCCGCGGAGGACATCAACGTGGCGATCGCCGCCGGCGCCCTCCCCGTCGGCGAGGAAACCGGCCTCCCCCTACTCCGCTTCCCCCTCGACCAGACCGCCAACGCCCACCAGGCAGTCGAGTCCGGCGCAACCGGCAAGGTCCTAATCACCATCGCCGACCTCTAACCCCGACCCCAACTTTGTGCACCGGCTGAGCGTTTCGGTGGCCGGTAAACGCTCAGACCGTGCACAAGGTCGGCGGGTGGGACGGGAAAGAGTGGGCAAGCGCATTCCCGAGAGGTTGACGGGGGTTGACGGAGGGTGGTTTGATGCGAACTGATAGTTAGGATAGGAAACTTTCTTAACTATCAGAGTGGTTCCCCTGCAGCTCCTTCCCGCCCCGGAACACCAGGAGACCTCGATGACCCGTCGATCTTTTCGGCGTGCGCTGCTCAGCGGCCTCTCAGCCGTCGCCGTCACGCTGGCCCTCGCCCCACTGACTCCGTCCGCGACCGCGGCAGCCACCGACTACCAGGCCGAGAACGCCACCATCTCCCAAGGCGTGGTCGAGTCGAACCACGCCGGCTACACCGGTACCGGCTTCGTCAACTACGACAACCTCGTCGGCAGCTACGTCGAGTGGACGGTGACGGCACCGGCCGGACCGGCCGACGTGACGCTTCGCTACGCCAACGGTACGACGGCCGCGCGGCCGCTCGACTTCACCGTGAACGGGGTGGCCGGCGCGGTCGGCATCACCTTCCCCGGTACCGGCGCCTGGACCACCTGGGCGACCAAGACGGTCCGGCTGACGCTGGCCGCCGGGACCAACACGATCCGCGCCCGCGCGACCACCGCCGACGGCGGCCCGAACGCCGACAAGCTGACCGTCACGCCGACCAGCGACGACACCACGCCGCCGTCGGCTCCCGGGAACCTCGCCGTCAGCAACATCAAGTCGAACGCGGCGACCTTCACCTGGACGGCCGCCACCGACAACGTGAGCGTGGTCCGGTACGAGATCAACCGCGGCGGCAACGTGCTCAAGGTGGTCGACGCGAACACCTTGTCCGCGACGGTCGACACGCTGACCTCCAATACGGCGTACGACGTGTCGATCGGTGCTTTCGATGCCGCGGGCAACGCTTCGCAGCAGAGCAACGTGGTGGCCTTCACGACACCGCCGAGCGGTGACACCCAGCCGCCGACCGCGCCGGGCAACCTGCGCGCGACGTCGACGACCTCGAACAGCGTCGGGCTGGCCTGGAACGCGTCGACCGACAACAGCGGCGGCATCGCCGGGTACGACGTCTACCAGGGCACGGCCAAGGTGTCGACGACGACCTCGCTGACCACGACGATCACGAACCTGACGCCCAATACGCAGTACTCGTTCACGGTCAAGGCTCGTGACCCTGATGGCAACGCGTCCGCCGCGAGCAACACGGTGAGCGTTCAGACCAGCAGTACGGGCACCGGTGGCATTCCGGGGTACGACCGCGACATCGCCAAGGTCGACCTGGGCTGGAGCGTCGCGTTCCTGCCGGATGGGTCCGGGTCGGCGCTCGTCACCGAGCGGGACCGGTTCGAGGTACTGCTGGTGACGTCGACCGGGCAGAAGACCACGCTGGGCAAGGTTCCTGGCGCTGTCACCACGACTGGTGAGGGCGGTCTGCTGGGGCTGGCGTTGTCGCCGACCTTCAGCACCGACCACTGGGTGTACTTCTACCACACGGCCGCGAACGACAACCGGATCGTGCGGATGAAGTACGAGAACGGCGTACTGGCCACGACGTCGTCGCCGGTGCTGACCGGGCTGGCGAAGAACCGGTACCACAACGGCGGCCGGCTGCGGTTCGGTCCGGACGGCAAGCTCTACGCGAGCGTCGGCGACGCCAAGAACAGCGGCAACTCGCAGAACCGCGGCTCACTGAACGGCAAGATCCTGCGGATCAACCCGGATGGGACACCGCCCAGCGACAACCCATTCATCAGCGAGGGCGGCAACAACCGTTACGTCTGGGCCCTGGGCTTCCGCAACCCGCAAGGTCTGGCTTGGGACTCCCGTGGGCAGCTGTGGTCCACCGAGTTCGGCGAGAACAGCCAGGACGAGCTCAACCTGATCCAGAAGGGCGGCAACTACGGCTGGCCCGCGTGTGAAGGAACCATCGGCGACTGCGGCGGCTTCATCGCACCGAAGCGCACCTGGTCCACTTCCCAGGCCGGTCCCAGTGGCGTCGAGATCGTCAACGACTGGATCTACATCGCCGGCGTCACCGGCCGCCAGCTCTGGGTCACCCAGATCAACGCGGCCGGCAACGGCGTAGGCACCCCCCAGGCCGTCTTCTCCGGCCGCTGGGGCCGCCTCCGCAGCATCACCAAAACCCCGGACGGAGCCCTCTGGCTCACCTCCACCAACGACGACATGAACGGCGGCACCCCCAGCGGAATAGACAACGTCATAGTTCGCCTGAAGTTCCCCTAGCAGTCAGCTGCTGACGCTGTAGGCCCTTTCCCTTCTGGGGAAAGGGCCTACTCGTTGTACTTCGTCAGCGCCCACGCTGGTAGCGTCCTGGCTCTGATGATCGAGCTTCCGGGTGGCAAGGTTTCGCTGCGCGACGAGGGGACGGGGGCGTCGTGGGTCGCGGAGGTGGCGCCGTTCCGGCTGGCTGCCTTCGCGGTGACGCAGGCTCAGTACGCCGGTGAGCCCGGTGGCCCGGGTGGGCTGCCGGTCACCGATGTGTCGTGGCTGGACGCGATCCGGTTCTGCAACGAGTTGTCGGCGGCGGAGGACCTCGTACCGGCGTACGGGCTGGTCGATGGGGATCGCGACGGGGAGCAGGTCAGCTGCGATTGGAACGCGACGGGCTATCGGCTGCCGTCGGAGGCGGAGTGGGAGTACGCCTGCCGAACTGGGGGCCCTGAGCAACGGTATGGCGAACTGGGTGAGATCGCTTGGTACCAGGAGAACTCAGGTGGTCACGTGCACGAGGTCGGCGGCAAGACGCCCAATCGATGGGGCTTCCACGATCTGCTCGGTAACGTGTGGGAGTGGACCTGGGACCTGTTCGATCCTTCGGTCTACGGGCCCTATCGGGTGTTTCGCGGCGGTGGCGCGTACGACCCGCCGCGCGCGTGCCGGGCGTCGTGCCGGCGGAAGAGTCACCCGACTTTCCACATCGACGACCTCGGCTTCCGTCTCGCCCGGAGCGGGCACAACTAGTTCGTCAGCAGCTCAGGAACGCCGGCGGCGGCGAGGGTCTCGGCGATCAGGAGGTGGCCGGCGGCGTTCGGGTGGTCGCCGTCGGAGGCCAGCAGGGTGGTGGCGTCCAGACCGGGTTTCTCGAACGGGCCGAAGATGTCGACGTACTTCGCGCCGTCGGACCGGGCGACGTCGGCGATCGCCGAATTGGCGGCACGGGTGAGGGCGAAGGACGCCTCGATGCCCGCCGGGGTGTAGGAATCGCGGGCGACCTGGCCGTCCTTGAACACGTTCCAGTAGCCGGTGAGCAGCACCGCGGCGCCGGGCCGGAGCGATTGGATCCGGGTCAGGATCTGGTGCAGGTTGGCGGGCAGCCGGCTGAGTTCCTTGGCCACGCAACTGCCTGGTATGACCGGAGTACAGGAAGCTCGGGTGACCTCGTCCTCGTGGTCGGCGAAGTCGTTCGCGCCGATGGTGACCAGGACGAGGTTCGCGGTCTTGACCGCTTCGCTGAGACCCGAGTCCTGGTGTTTCAGCTGGTCGAGCAGGCCGGCCGAGTTCATCCCGCTGACGCCTTGGTTGTCGACGGCAACGGATACGCCGGTGCGCGCGGCGAGCAACCGGCCGTAGAGGCGCGGGAATGCGGTACAGCGGCAGGCAACCCCGGACGCCACCGAGTCGCCCAGGGCAACGACTTTGAGATCGGCGTGCTCGATGGAGTGCAGCGCGGCGGGCGCGACGTCACCGCCCGCGCTGGCCAGACCTGCCACGCAAACCAGCATCGTGACGGCACCCGCGAGCACCTTGCGACCCTTCACGGAAGCCAGTGTGCCCCATTGGCCAGCCACCTGAACGTAGCTCGGCCGTTGAGTCACCAGCTGGTGTTGAGCGGTTTGCCTTCGCTGTAGCCGGCGGCGCTCTGGATGCCGACGACGGCGCGGTGGTGGTACTCCTCCAGGTTCGTGGCGCCGACGTACGTGCAGGAGCTGCGGATGCCGGAGACGATCGAGTCGAGGACGTCTTCGACGCTCGGGCGTTCAGGGTCGAGGTACATCCGGGCGGTCGAGATGCCTTCGCCGAAGAAGCCCTTGCGAGCGCGCTCGAAGGGGGTGTCGTCGGCAGTACGAAGCCGTACCGCCCGGGCCGACGCCATCCCGAAGCTCTCCTTATAGATCCGGCCGTCGCTGTCGCGATGCGGATCGCCGGGCGACTCGTAGGTGCCGGCGAACCACGAGCCGATCATCACGCTGGACGCTCCCGCGGCGAGCGCGAGCGCGACGTCTCGCGGATGCCGCACTCCGCCGTCCGCCCACACGTGCTTGCCGAGCTCGCGGGCTCTGGTCGCGCACTCCAGTACTGCGGAGAACTGCGGCCGGCCGACCGCCGTCTGCATCCGGGTCGTGCACATCGCGCCCGGGCCGACTCCGACCTTGATGATGTCGGCGCCCGCTTCGACCAGATCCTCGACGCCCTCGGCGGTGACCACGTTGCCCGCGACGATGGGCACCTGGGGATCCAGGGCGCGGAC
Organism: Streptomyces sp. SID13031; assembly: GCF_010548305.1. GTDB lineage: Bacteria > Actinomycetota > Actinomycetes > Propionibacteriales > Kribbellaceae > Kribbella. Next base: position 59,822 of record NZ_JAAGLV010000017.1, on the reverse strand, counting down.
GGTTCGCAGTACGTCGAGCATTCGCTCTTGATGGCCGTGGGCGGTGTCGATCACGAGCAGGTCGATGCCGGCGTCGAGTAGCGCCTTCGCCTTCTGCTCGGCGTCACCGTTGATGCCGATGGCGGCCGCTACCCGCAGCTTTCCGCGAGCGTCCAGGGCGGGCTCGTACAGGGTGGCGCGGAGGGCGCGCTGGCGGGTGAGGATGCCGACGATCTTGCCGTCCTCATCGGTGACCGGGGCGAGCCGGTGGTGGCCGTCGTACAGCTGGTTGAACGCCTCTTCGGCCGCGATGCCTGCGGGCAGTCTGAGCGGCTCGCGCGACATGATTCCCTGGAGCTGGGCGTAGCGGTCGACGCCCTCGCAGTCGGCGTCGGTGACCACGCCGACGGCGCGACCGTTCTCGACCACGATCACCGCGCCGTGGCCGCGCTTCGGCAGCAGGTTGAGCGCCTCCCCCACGGTCCCGCTCGGCGCCATCACGAGCGGGGTGTCGTAGATCGGGTGCCGTTCCTTGATCCACGAGACGACCTCGGTCACCACCTCGACCGGGATGTCCTGCGGGATCACCGCCAGCCCACCACAGCGGGCGATCGTCTCGGCCATCCGCCGCCCGGAGACCGCGGTCATGTTGGCGGCGACGATCGGGATCGAGGCCCCACTGCCGTCCTGCGTCGCCAGGTTCACGTCCAGCCGCGACTGGACCGCTGACCTGTTCGGTACCAGGAACACGTCGTTGAACGTCAGGTCCTGCTCCGGCTGCTGCCCGCGTATGAACCGCAAACCACTCACCTCACTACCCAGACGCCAGATCCTCGGAGACTACGGCACCCCCACCCTGCGAACCTATGCGTTCACCGCAGAGGATCAGCGCAGCCGTACGCCGGGATGGTGGCTGGTCAGGCGGTTTCGGTGGGGCCGCCGCCGTAGCCGATCTCGTTGCCGTCGGGGTCGCGGTAGGTGATCTTGCGGACGCCGTTCTCGTACGTCTCCCGCTTCGCCGGCTCGATCCCCCGCTCGGTGATCCCGCCGGTCACCGCGTCGAGATCCTCGACGAACACCGTGATCAGCGCGTGCCCGGCCCGCTCCACCGACTCCTCGATGAAGATGTACCGATGCTCGGCAAGCTCCCAGACCGCCTCGACGTCATTGGGCAAGAAGGCCGGCGCCATCCCGAAGAACCTCTCGTACCAAACAGAAGCCGCCCCGATGTCCTTGACCGGCAACCCAGCAAACAAGTCAACACTCATACGCCGCATTACATCCCACCCCCCGGTCACCCACTTCCGGATCCCGAGAGTTGGCGGGGAGTTTCTGCGTACTACGCGACGCGACCTCCGCCGGCCGGGGCTCGGTGGAGGTGTTGTCGTGGAGGTGGGGGTCAGTGCCAGTTGCTGATGCTGACGTCGTCGGGCGATGGGGCGCCCTTGGTGGTTTCGATGAGGGATTTGAGGCTCAGGAGGAAGCTCGCCCACTTGGTGCTGCAGTGGGCCATGAACTCGACCTGCTCCTTCCAGCCTTCGTGCTTGAAGTGGATGATGGCCCACTCGTCGACCTGCTCGAGGTCCCAGCTGATGTGCGTGCCGATCCACTCCTCGGGACCCTCTACGACCTGCCAGAGGACTCGCTTGTCCGGGACGAGTTCGACGACCTTCATGTCGAAGCCGCCGGGAACGAACTTGAACCCGATCACGCCACCGACCTCACCAGCCTCGCCCTGGGTGTCGGTGGTCCACCAGCCGGCCAGCCCGTCGATGGTGGTCACGGCCGCGTAGACCTCGGCGACCGATGACTTCACTCCGACCCTGTGCAGGATGTCTACCATTTCGTGCCTTCTTCCAAGTCTTGGTTCTTGTTGTGGTTCTTGTCTTGGTTGTCTGCTTGTTTTCTGCGCTGAATCGACTCGGCGATCCGCTTGATCCGCCGGAGCCGCGCCTCCCACACCGCCCCGGCCGCGGACCACAGGCCGTCGACGGCGGTACTCATCGGCTCGGTACCAGCCGAGCGACGTAGGCCCCGAGCAGCGGGACGTAGTGATCCCACCCGGAGAGGTGATCGAGGTACTGCTCCTCGAGCTTCGCCGTCTCCCAGCCCATCTCCCGGAACCCGGTCTCGGTCAGCCGGATCCTGGTCCCGCTGCCCGACGGGGTCAGCTCGAAGGTGACCAGCAGTGAGTCGGCCGCGGTGACGTCCCCCTCGGGATGCACCCACCGGAAGGAGAACAACCGCGGCGGCTCAGCGGCCACCACCACGATCGGGACGACGTTCTCCCGATCCCCCCAGACCAGCTCCCCGACCGCACCGGCGGTCGCCTCGACGTCAGCCCCGTCGGTCCACCACCCCGTGAGGTGCTGGGAACTACTGACAACCTCGAACACCACCTCAGGCGAGGCCTCGACCTGAATCTCCCGCTCGATGCTCCCGAACTCCATGATCCTCCTCCATCTGCAACTAGTGGTTGCACATGACGTTAGCCGGACTTCCGCATTTACGCAACCATTGGTTGCACATGACGGCAAGCCGGGGTTGGCCCCGGAGGAGTTGCCCCCCGGTCTGGGCGGGAGATGGAATCGATCAGGATTGAAGAAGCGGCTGCGGGGCGTGGCTTCCTAACATGAGGATCACCTCATCGGATCACCTGGACGGACGGACTCCCCCATGAACAGCACGCAGAAGAAGGCCTCGCCCTCGCAGAGCAAGTCGTTCGACGGCTTCACCGCCGACGAACGGAGCGCGATGAAGGAGCGCGCGCGGGAACTCAAAGCGGCAGAAAGTGGCGCCAAGGCGGAAGCCGCCGTGCTGGAGAAGATCGCCGAGATGCCGGAAGGCGAACGTGTGATGGCCGAGCGGATCCACGCCATCATCAAGGCCAGCGCGCCCGAACTCGCGCCGAAGCTCTGGTACGGGATGCCCGCCTACGCCAAGGACGGCAAGAACGTCTGCTTCTTCCAGCCGGCGGAGAAGTTCGGGTCGAGGTACAGCACGTTCGGCTTCAACGACCCGGCGAACCTCGACGACGGCGCGATGTGGCCGGTCGCCTACGCGTTGACGAGCCTCACCCCCGCCATCGAGAAGCAACTCGCCGCCCTCATCCAGCAAGCCGTGAGCTGAACGAGGACCGGCGAGCAGGGACGAGCGGCGGCGAGCGTAGTACGAGCTGCGGTGCGGTCTGCCTGCGGTCACCTGGTCGCCATCCGCGTCGGCGAGAACTACGCAGATCGCGTACTTACCTAGTTGAAAGACTGGGGGCCGAAGCGGGCGACGGCTACCACCGCGGCGAGGGCCAGGTAGGTCGCGTTCAGCAAGGCGTGTTTGGGCTCGTGGCGGCGGGCGGTGACGATGGCGGCGCCGATCATGATCGTCCCGAGGCCGACCGCGGCCAGGGGTACCAAGATCGGCGCGACGCCGAGCGCGGCCGGTAGGATCAGGCCCGCGGCGCCGAGGAGTTCGACTGCTCCGAGGACCTTGACAAAGGCTGGGCTGAAGTCCAGGACCCAGCCGCCGCCGGGGGCCTCGGCGAGCTTCTGGCGGGGGATGAACAGCTTGGTGGAGCCCGCGAGGAGGAAGACTGTCGCGAGCAGGCCCGCGATGATCCACAGGGCGAGATTCATGTTTTTCTCCTGTCGGTGTTACCTCGACCCGTCCGGGCCTGTCATCACCCATGACGGGATTCGCCGGCAGGAGGTAACACGATGACTGGAGCTGGTCCGGACGACGCCGTGACGGCGGCCTTCGAGGAGCAGCGCGGGCGCCTCGTGGCGATGGCCCACCGGATGCTCGGTTCGCGGGCGGACGCCGAGGACGCGGTACAGGAGGCCTGGCTGCGCCTCGCGCGGCAGGACCCGACCTCGATCGACAACCTCGCGGGCTGGCTGACCACCGTCGTCGGCCGGGTCTGCATCAACGTGCTGCGCGCCCGCAAGACCAGGCCCGAGACGCCGTACGACGACCAGCTGCCCGAACTCGTGGTGACCGAAGAGTCCGCCGAGGACACCGCGGTACTGGCCGACTCGGTCGGACTCGCGCTCCTGGTGGTGCTCGACACCCTCAGCCCGTCCGCCCGACTCGCGTTCGTGCTGCACGACCTGTTCGCGGTGCCGTACGACGAGATCGGTCAGATCCTCGGGAAGTCCACCGACGCCACCAAGATGCTCGCCAGCCGCGCCCGCCGCAAAGTCCAGGGCACCCCACCACCGGCCGACGACCGCCGCCGGCAACGCGCAGTCGTCGACGCCTTCCTCACCGCAGCCCGAACCGGCGACTTCGAAGGTCTGCTCCGCGTACTCGACCCTGACGTCACCTGGCGCACCCACACCGCCCGCGGCGTGATCGTCCGGCTGGGCGCCACCGAGGTCGTGGCCAAGGCCCAGCGCGGAATGCACACCAAGCTCACCGCAAGCAACGTCCTGGTCAACGGCAACCCCGGAATCATCGCCTGGGACGCGAACGACGAACCCCGCGTCGTGATGGCCTGCACCGTCGTCGACGGCCGCATCGTCGAGATGCTGTCGATCACCGACCCCGACCACCTGGCGGCGATGAACCTCCCGAAACGCTCCGCCTGAGGACGTCGCTTCCGCGTGATCGCGACCTCGGGTGTTTACAATTTGTCAGCACTGCACTACGCACAGAGATAGACCCCCGCCCTCAGGTCTCTTGACGCAATCGGAGGACGGGCAATGGCGGATGCGAGTTCAACCACGTCGATCGCACGGACGGCGGGTGCTTGTGCGCTCATCGTCGCCGCGATCCAGTACGTCGTACTGGAAGCGGTGACGGCGGCGGCGTGGGACAACCCGACGTACAGCTACGCCCACAACAACATCAGTGACCTCGGAGTGCCTTCTTGCGGAGGCAAAGTCGATGGCCGGGTCATCTGCTCGCCCCTGCACACGGTGATGAACACCGGCTTCATCGTGCAAGGCGTCTTGTTCGCCCTGGCGGCGTTGCTGCTGTTCCGCCTGCTGCCGGGTCCTCGGCAGTGGATCTACCCAGTCCTGGCGGTCGTACACGGGATCGGCTTCACGCTGGTCGGCCTGTTCCACGGGTCCCCGGAAGCAGGGATGGACGGCTCGATGGCGGTGCACATCTTCGGCGCGGCCCTCCTCATCCTCGGCGGCAACGCAGCCGCGATCGTCGTCGGCCGCCAACTGCTCAACACCCACAAGCGACTGGGCCTCACCGGCATCACCCTCGGCGCCCTCGGCCTCCTCTCCCTGGTCGTGATGGGAGCAACGAGCGGCCACCAAATCTCATCAACCTTCGAACGCGGCTCGGTCTACACCTTCATAGCCGCCCAGCTAGTCGCCGGAATCGCCCTCCTGGCCCGGCACCGCTCAGCAACCCCCGTCGCCACCAACCCCACCCCAGCCAGAGCCGGCGGGTAAAAGAAATCGTCATGCACTGAAGTTGTCGAAAGTGGACTAACTACATGTTGGACACCTGAGAAAGCGCCCTGCATGCTCTTGCTAATGGACACCAATGAGCTCATCTCGACATCGGTCGGCGATGCACGCGTTGCGTGGTACACAAAGCGAGGATTTACATAAGGGTAAATCCTCCCGCGGCTGCGCTCACTCCGGGACTCACTGGCCATCTGATCGAGATCGTCGTCGACGTCGGTACACCAAGGAATTCCCGCGAAGAAGAGGTGCCCGCTCACGGCGGGCACCCCCTCAAAATCAGCCGAGGTTGCAGTGAGGCTGGAACGAGTAGAGGCCGGTCGCCCCGCCGCGGATCTGCATACACGGGTTGAAATTGGCCCAGCCGAGGTTGAATTTGAATTGCTGCGCCTGTCGGACTTCCCAGCCAACGTTATGGACGTACTTGGACCCGAGGCCTTCGTACTTTATCCCCTTGTAGCCCTGCCCACCCTGACCGGACAGGTTGTAGGAGGTAATTGTCGATCCGTTCGAGCACCAGGTAGCTGTCATCCAGGTAGAACCAGTTTTGATCCACACGTCGTACCAGTCGTGGTACTTATACACATACCAGCAGCCTCCGGCAGCAGTCGAGGGACCCATCGCTTTGAGTTGCTGCTTGGTCGGGGTCACCTTCGAGGTCCTGGTCTCGACCTCGACTGCTTTCCACTGCGACGTTCGGGCCGCGAACATCACCTGCTGGTGTTCCGAAAGTGCGGCGAACGCGATGGCCGCATCTGGAGCGCTGTACACAGACTGGGCGATTTCGTCACTGCTCGGCCCCGCGACAGCGCCGGCGGAGGCATTTGGTACGACGGCAACGCCTGCGACGAGCGCCGTGAACGCGGCTGCGATACCCATCCGAATCCTTGATCGAGAAGTCACTGCTTTCCCTTACGCTTGACGGACTCGCGCACCGGGCGGAGCGCGAGTCCGTCAATATTGGGCATGCAGTGCTTGCCAGGTCACGCATTCGTCTTGGATTTAATGGTCGCGCGGGCACGGCCACAAGAGCCGAGTCAAGGATTCAACTACCACTAAATCTTGCTACGCTGCACCCACCAAGAGGCACACTGGCCGACACGTTGATGCCAGCGCCTCCTGGCCAGGCGGGCGTCTCGCCCTCAAGTCAGCTACAAACGGCAGGCGGAGTGGACCTGTCAGTTGCGACGGCCGAACTCGCGTATCGGGCATCAATTATCACCAGCGCCGGAATAGCGGCAGCTGTACAGGATTTGAGTCCGTACTCCCGACAGTCTTCCGTTGGCCGAGATTGTCATTGTCGATTGCGCACCGCGTTCCGATCGTCAGTTACGGTGCCCGTGCGGCGGCGACGCTCTGGGAGGAGCGAGCCGTTGGGGAGATGCTGTAGGTCAACTGCTCGGTAGGACTCGTAGCAGAGTCTTGGAAGCCCTCGAGCTACCCGGCACGACCACCACACTGGCTGCAGCTCTTGGTCTGTCGCCTGCCGGCGTGAGTCAGCATCTCGCTAATGGAAGCCGCCGGTCTGGTCACTTCCTGGCGCGATGGCCGGCCTGTCAGATATCGCCACACCGACATTGCGCCTCTCCTTTTGACTGCTCACAAGCAGCTGAGCACTCGAAGACGCGGCCGCGCCGCGTGCGATTGAGCAAGGTCACTTGCCTATCGATGCGACCGGGCTAACCGGACCTCGTCGCGGTGCTGGCACGCATCCTGCGCCGCATCGCCTGGATCGACCCGTCACTGGATCACCATCACGGCCGGCCTGCACTCGGTACTGCGCCCTTATGAGCCGCTGTCGACTCGGAGAGAGTGCCGCGGGAAGGCAGTTTTCGTCAGCTCCTCGGAGACCTCCCATAGGCGGTGTGCCACCTCGGAGTCCTGCGCCCTCGACGAGCGGCCGACCAGCTTCGGTTTGCCGCGCGACTCCATGAAGCCGTTCGGGCCGGCGTAGCTGTTGCCCGGAAGATCCGCGACGGCCGCATACAGCGTGGGCAGAGCGCCGGCGTCGTCGCTCTGCGCGAAAAGGCCGACCATCGCCTTCTGGACGAGGTAGCGCGCCCGGCGCCGGCCGTCGAACCTCACTAGATTCGTGGCCGACGCGCCGGGGTGCGCCGCGGTCGCTATCACCGGTGAGCCGGCCTCGGCGAGACGCCGCTGGAGTTCCGAGGTGAACAGCAGGTTGGCGAGTTTGGACTGCGCGTAAGCAGCCATCGCCCGGTACCGCTTGTGCTCCCAGTTGAGGTCGCCGAAGTCGACCGAGCCCATCCGGTGGCCGCCGGAGGAGACGGTGACGACCCGTTCCCGGATTCGCGGCAGGAGCAGGTTCGTCAGTGCGAAGTGTCCCAGGTGGTTGGTCCCGAGCTGCAACTCGAAGCCATCGGCCGTACGGGACAGCGGCGGGATCATCACGCCCGCATTGTTGATCAGCACATCGACAGGCTCGGTGAAGTCCCAGGCGAACTCACGGACCGAGGCAAGGTCGGCAAGGTCGAGCCGCCGGACCTCGACATGGCCGGTCATCGCAGCGGCGGCCTCGCGGCCCTTCTCGGGGTTGCGCACGGCCAGCACGACGTGGGCGTCTGCGGCGGCGAGGGCGCGGGCGGCGGCGCGACCGATCCCACTGTTCCCGCCGGTGACGACGACGGTGCGCCCAGCCATGGATGGTATGTCCGAGACACTGAATGTTGTCATGAGCTACAAAGTAGTCACTGACAACTATGTTGTCAACGGACACACTGTCCGCTATCGTGCGCCCTGTGCCAGATGCGACCGACGAGCGGCCCTACCACCACGGGAAACTTCGGACCGCCCTGCTGGACGCGGCTGAGCGCCGCCTGCGGGAGCACGGCGCCGACCAGTTGTCGCTGCGCGATCTGGCCCGGGAGATCGGCGTCAGCCACGCCGCGCCGCGCCGGCATTTCCCGGACCGTCAGGCACTGCTCGACGGGCTCGCCGAAGCCGGGTTCACCCGGCTGGACACCACCCTGCGCACTGCGTTGGCAGGCACGGACGAAGACTTCCCGTCACAGTTGCTGGCCACCATGACGGCGTACGCCCGCTTCGCCACCGACAACGCCGCGCTCCTCGAGCTGATGTACACGAGCAAACACCGGCCGGGTGCCACGCAGATCATCAAGGCCGCCGAAGCCCCGTTCGAGCTGATGAGGGATCTGATCGTGCAAGGACAGGCTCAGGGCGCGCTCCAGACCGGCGATCCCGAGCGGATCGGGATCGTCCTGTTCGCGACTGTCCAGGGCATCGCCACGATCATCAACGGCGACATCGTCAATCCGGACCTCCTCGACGGTCTCGTGGAGACCGCGGTCGAACAGTTCCTGCGAGGAGCCCGCCCGCTCGCGTAGTGCAGTGGCCCGCTGCCGGCATCTCGCGCGCGCTTGCCAAACGCTCATGGCAGGATCAGCCAGGTGCAGATCGGGATGCTGGGATCATTCGAAGTTCGCCTAGGCGACGGCGTCTTCGCCGACGTACCGGGTGCGCGGCTTCGCGGGCTGTTGATCGCGCTCGCACTCAACCCAGGCCACCTGGTCCCGAAGGCGACGCTGGTCGACTGGATCTGGGGTGAGCATCCGCCCGCCGAAGCCACGAATGCCTTGCAGCGCTTGGTTTCCCGGCTGCGGAAGGCGCTGCCGGCCGGGGTGGTCGAGGGGCAGCCGGGCGGCTACCGGTTGACGGTGGCACCGGACGACGTGGATGCCGTGCAGTTCGAACGCCTCGTCGGTCAGGCCCGCAACGAAGAGGGCCTGCGGCAGGTACGGCTGTTGCGCGAGGCCCTCACCCTGTGGCGTGGTGCGGCGTGTGCGGATGTCGGTCTGGAGGACAGCGCAGCGTTCGACGCGGCGGTGACCCGGCTTGAGGGGCTACGCCTGACAGCAATGGAAGATCGGTTCGAAGCCGAAGTCAGCCTCGGCCAAGGTGCGGAGCTGGTCCCGGAACTGACCGACGCGGTGACTGCGCATCCGGTGCGAGAGCGACTGGTTGCCGCGCTGATGCGTGCCCTCGCGACAGCCGGTCGCGACAGCGAGGCACTACTCGTGTACGAGCGTACGAGGGAAGCCCTGGCCGATGCGCTGGGTGTCGACCCCTCGCCGGAGTTGTCGGGCTTGCACGTCGCGTTGCTGCGGGGCGAGTTGGGCCGGCGAGAGGAGACCCAGAAAACCAACGTACGTGCGGAGCTCACGAGTTTCGTCGGCCGGGAGGCTGATGTCGCCGCCGTCCGCGCACTCATCTCCGAGCATCGGCTGACCACCCTGATCGGCTCGGGTGGTTCGGGCAAGACCAGGCTGGCCACGGAAACCGTGCGGACGATGAGCGGCGACCTGCCGGACGGGATCTGGCTGGTCGAGTTCGCCCCCGTCGGCACCGACGGTGACGTGGCGCAGACGGCGCTGGCCGGACTCGGGCTCAGAGACGCCCTGCTGGGCGCGTCACCGAGCTCGGATCCCGTGGACGGGCTGATCGCTGCGCTGCGCGATCGGGAGATGCTGCTGATCCTGGACAACTGTGAGCATCTGATCGAGTCGGTGGCGGCGCTGGCCGAACGCGTGCTCGGGGAGTGCCGGCGGCTGCGGATCCTGGCGACCAGCCGGGAACCGCTCGGCATCACCGGTGAGGCGTTGTGGCAGGTCGAGCCGCTGGCCCTGCCGACCGGTGCCGGCCTGGCCGAGGTCGCGTCCTCGCCGGCGCTCCGGTTGCTGCAGGACCGGGCCGGCGCGGTACGCAAGGACATCGGGATCGACGAACGCACCAAGGCATTGATGGTGCGGATCTGCCGGGCGCTGGACGGAATGCCGCTGGCGATCGAGCTCGCTGCCGCCCGGTTGCGCACCATGACCATCGAGCAACTGGCCAACCGGCTGGACGACCGATTCCGGCTGCTGACCAGCGGGAGCCGTACCGCGTTGCCGCGACACAAGACGCTGCGCGCGGTGGTCGACTGGAGCTGGGAGTTGCTCACCGATGCCGAGCGGACGGTACTGCGCAGGTTGTCGGTGTTCTCGGGCGGAGCGGGCCTGGAGGCAGCCGAGCACGTCTGCGTCGGCCCCTCCAATGAGCAAGATCGGCCCGTCGAGCGAGACGAAGTACTGGAGTTGCTCACCTCGCTGGCCGAGAAGTCGCTGCTGGTCACCGCGGGCGACGGGGCCCCGCGCTATCGGATGCTCACCACGATCAAGGAGTACGCCGCGGATCGGCTCGCCGAAGCGGGCGAATCAGACCGGACCCGGCAGGCGCACCTCAGCTACTTCACCGAGCTCGCCGAGACCGCAGAGCCACATCTGCGCCGCGCCGACCAACTGGAATGGCTCGCCACGCTCGAGGCCGACCACGACAACCTCAGCGCCGCGCTGCGGGGGGCGATCGCGGCCGGCGACGCACAGGCGGCGATGCGGCTCGCCTCCGCCGCCGGTTGGTACTGGTGGCTGGGCGGGCGCCGGACCGAAGGCCTTGAGTTGCTGATCGCGGCCGCCAACCTCCCGGGCGAGGTGTCCGACGACGTCCGCGCCATGACGTACGGGCTGGTGGTGCTCTACGTGACCTCCGGGCAAGGCGACGAACACCTGGGCGCGGAGTGGATCCACAAGGCGTATCGGTTCAGCCAGCTCAGCCGGAGCGACAATCCGCTGCTGGCATTCGCGATCCCGCTGGAACGCCTCCTACAGGCACCGGAGGAAGCAGTGCCCGCGTTCGAGTCGTTGCTGGACAGCGATGACCCCTGGGTACGCGCCATGGCACGGTGGCAGGTCGTCAAGATGCGCGCCATCTTCGGCCAGGACGGCCCGGATGCGGAGGTCGAGTTGGAGCTGGCGCTCGCGGAGTTCCGGACGCTCGGCGAACGGTTCGGGATGTTCTTGGTCCTGTCCGAGCTGGCGAGCCAGCTTGCCCAGCGGGGTGAACTCGCCAGAGCCTGCGAGTACTACGACCAGGCGGACGCAGCCCTCAGCGAGCTCGGCGCCGTCGAGGATGTCATCGAGGTGCGGACCCAACAGGCCCTGCTGTATTGGCTCAACGGCGATCGCGACGCCAGCGCCGCCACCATCGCCGCCGCCGAGCGAAGTGCCGACGGTGTCACCTGGCCGTACGCGCTGGTCTCCTTGGCGCTTGCCAAGGCGAGCCTTGCTCGCCTGGGCGGCCACGCCGAGGAGGCCCGCCGTCAGCTCGGCCTCGCGACCGCCCTCTTGGGCGATATCTCGGAGCAGGCGAACCTTCGCGCACAGATCCACAACCTGCACGGCTACCTGGCCGACGATCTCCGGGAGTCCCGTACCCATCGCGTGGCTGCCTGGCAGGCGGCGTCCGAGCTGGGACACCCATTCCTGCTCGGCCCGATCCTCGTCGGGTTCGCGGACCTGGCAGTTCGCCTCGATCAGTACGAACTGGCGGGGCGGTTGCTCGCGGCCAGCGTCGGCATCCGGGGGCTGGCGGATCTCTCGCAATCGGATGCGGCCAGGATCGAGCTGGACGTGCGACATCACCTCGGCGAAGCACGATTCGCCGAGGTGACGCAGGAAGGTACGCAGGCGGACTGGTCTCACCTGGTCGAGGCCACGCTCGCTTCGTGAGCCGCGCGCTGGATGGTGACGTCGCCGTGCCGGGTGCGGGCGTGGACCGACACCTTGGCGTCGGCCGGGCCCGGCTCGGCCTGCGAGGAAACGAAGTTGTGCACCGCCCCGCGCTCGCTGTTGACGTCGGTGGAGACAGCGGTGCCCTCGCTGATACCGACCTCGATGTTTCCTGAGCCGTTCAGCAGCTTCGCCTGACCGTCCGTCATCCGGCCGATCCGGATGGCACCGCTGGCTGTCGTGGCGGTGACGTTGCCGTCGGCGCGGTCGATGTCGAAGTCGCAACTGCTGCTGCCGAGATCGAGGTCTGCCGAGGCGTGGCCGATCCAGGTCTGCCCGCCAGTGGCCGAGAGCCCGACCGGACCCTCGACCTCGCCGATCCGCAGCGCGAACGCCCCGCCGTCGATCTTGGCGGGTCCGGCGATGTGGCCGATCGCGACCTCACCGGAGGCGATGTTCGCCTGCAGCGCGTCGATGCGTTCCAGCTGGACCTGACCCGATGCCATGTGCACCGCGCACTCGCCGAACGAGCCGTCGGCGTGCACGGCCGAGTGGGCCAGGTACGCAACCAGGCTGGAGCCGGTAGGCAGGTCGATCGTGATGGCGACCGACCCGGACTTGTTCCCGGAGACGGTCGTTTTGACCGACAGCTGGCCGTCGGCGAATTCGACCTTGGTCTTGTCGGCCACCTTGACATCCGACTTGTTCGTTTCGTCGATGGGTTCGACCAGGACGACGGTGTCGGTCCGGTCGCTCGCAGTGACCCGCACCTGGGCTCCCCCGACCTCCACGGTCGCGACGATGGGCTCTGGCGTGGCGAATGTGGGCATGGCGATTCTCCTTGTATCTCGTACGTGAGGTGTTGGTGGGGAGGGAGCTTGTCCGAACGGCCTCAGCTGATCTTGCGCCGGTAGGAACGAATGGCGAGGACGTAGCCGAGGACGAGGATGCCGAGGCACCAGGCGAGTGCGGACCAGATGTCGTTGCCGACCGGTTGCTGTGCGAACAGGTTCTGGATCGTGTTGACGATCGACGTGACCGGCTGGTTCTCGGCGAAGAAGCGCACGGGACCCGGCATGGTGTCCGTGGGGACGAAGGCCGAACTGATGAATGGCAGGAAGATCAGCGGGTAGGAGAATGCGGCAGCACCGTCCACGGTCTTCGCTGACAGGCCGGCGAGAACTGCGATCCAGGTGAGCGCCAGGGTGAACAGCGCCAGGATTCCGGCAACAGCCAGCCACGCCAGTACGCCTGCCGAGGTACGGAATCCCATCACGAGGCCGACCAGCACGATGATGACGACCGTGAGCCCGTTGGCCACCATCGAGGTCACAACATGGGCCCACAACACTGACGACCGTGCGATCGGCATGGAGTGGAATCGCTCGAAAATGCCGCTCTGCATGTCGGTGAACAAACGAAAGGCGGTGTAGGCCAGACCCGACGCGATCGCGATCAGCATGATCCCGGGGAGCAGGTAGTTGACGTAGTTGTCGGTGCCCGTCTCGATGGCCCCGCCGAGCACGTAGACGAAGAGCAGCATCATGGCGATCGGCGTGACCGCGGTCGTGATGATCGTGTCGACACTGCGGAAGATGTGACGCATGGAGCGGCCCAGCAAGACGGCCGTGTCCCCGAAGAAATGTGTGGTCATGACTGGTCCTTACTCGTGGCGTCCTTGCCGTCGTTCCCGACGAGCGCGAGGAAGATGTCTTCCAGGGTCGGCTGCTTCTCGACGTACTCGACCTTCGCCGGCGGGAGGAGTTGCCTCAGCTCGGCGAGAGCGCCGTTCGCAATGATCCTGCCCTCGTGGAGGATGGCGATCCGGTCTGCGAGTTGCTCGGCCTCGTCGAGGTACTGCGTGGTGAGCAGAACGGTGGTGCCCTGCTTGGCGAGCTCCTTGACTACCTGCCACACCTCGAGGCGTCCTTCGGGGTCGAGCCCCGTGGTCGGCTCATCGAGGAAGATCACCTTCGGCTGCCCGATCAGGCTCATGGCGATGTCCAGGCGACGGCGCATGCCTCCTGAATACGTCGCCGCCCGCCGCGACCCCGCATCGGTGAGGTTGAAGCGGGCGAGAAGCTCGTCCGCCACCTGGCCGGGGGCTTTCAGATGCCGCAGCTTGGCAACCAGCACCAGGTTCTCCCGACCGGTGAGGATCTCGTCGACCGCGGCGAACTGTCCGGTCAGACTGATGGACTCCCGGACTCGGAGCGGCTCCGCCGCAACGTCGAATCCATTGACGACGGCGGTGCCGGCGTCCGATTTCAGCAGCGTGGACAGGATCCTCACGATCGTGGTCTTACCTGCTCCGTTCGAGCCGAGCAGGGCGAAGATGCTGCCCGGTGCCACCTCGAAGTCCACGCCCCGCAGGACGTGCAACTCCTTGTAGGACTTCTCTAGGTTCTGCACCCGGATCGCAGGCTCGCGGACCGGCAGCTCGGATGCTGCATTCGCTGTACTAGTCATGTGACTACCATCGCGGCCGCCCCTGACACGCCTCCGCCACGCCCCTGACACGGCGTTCTCCCTCATTGCGCAGAGCGTGGCGTAGACGCTCAGACATGCGGTTCAGGCCGCGGACATGGTCCGTCCGCGCCCGCAGCTGATCGAACGCCTGTTGCGACGGTCTGAAGCTAGCTGGCGCGGTGGTCGTTGAACACTCTGAGGAAACGTCGCAGCCCGGCTAGGTCGCCTTCCGCGGTGGCGTCCCCGGATCGGATGACGTCGTCCAGTTCGTGTCCGTCGAACACGAGGCTTTGGATTGTGCGTACTCCAGTGGTGAGGACGGCGTCGGCGGCTGCTTCGCCCCGGACTGCCTCGAGCCTGCCGTTGTTGACGACGAGGTGGAATGCGTCACCGGGTAGCTGAAGTTGGATGGAGCCGCGATAGTCGCCCGCCGCGGTGGGGGTGAACGTGGTGCGCAGCGCGACTATCAGCGCATCCGGGCTGAGCTCCGAAGCCGAGTCCGGCAGCGGCGGCAAGGGGCTGCCCCATCGCCCGAGCGCCAGCAGCACCGGTTCGAGCGCTCGTCCGTGGTCAGTGAGCGTGTAGACCAGACCGGCGCCCGGCGGGAGCGCTCGCTGCCGGGTCAGTACACCGGAGTCCTCCAGTTCGCGTAGCCGCTGCGTCAACACGTTCTGGCTCATCCCGGGCAGCCCACGGTGCAGGTCGGCGAAACGCTTCGGCCCGAACAACAGTTCGCGGACCACCAATAACGCCCACCGCTCACCCACCAGGTCCAAGGCACGGGCGATACCGCAGAGGTCGCGATAGCTACGCATATCCCCAGCATACTTCCCATCAAGGACTCTTTGCTCCTAAAGTAGGAGTAACTACTTGGAAAGGATCAACATGACGCACGTGACCTCAGCTGATGGCACGACAATCGGATACGACCGCCTGAGCGACGACGGCCCCGCGCTGGTGCTCGTCGGCGGCGGTCTCGACGACGGCGCCGAGAATGTCCCGCTGGGTGACTGGCTGGCCGCGACGTTCGCCGTGGTCAACTATCGGCGCCGCGGGCGTGGAGACAGTGGCGACACCGCGCCGTACGCGGTGGAACGCGAGGTCGAGGACCTCGCAGCTGTTATCGACGCGGTCGGAGGCCGGGCCCACGTGTTCGCTGCGTCCTCCGGCGGCGCGCTCGCGCTGGAGGCAGCCGCCGCCGGCGTGCCTATCGACAGGATCGCCACTCATGAGGTGCCCTACCTGCTGGGCGACGAGCAGGTCGCGAGCTGGCGGGCCTACGTCGACGACCTCGGCACCGCGCTGGACGCCGATGACCGCGCCCAGGCGCTGAGGTTGTTCATGAGGCTGGCCGGTTCCTCGGAGGAAGACATCGCGGGCGCCGAAGCGGCCGCGGTATGGCCGGCGCTGGTGGCGCTCGCGCCGACGCTGCGGTACGACGCCGCTTGCCTCGGCGACGGCCCACCACCCGCTGCTCGACTGGCGAAGGTGGTTCAGCCTGTGCTGCTGAGCACCGGCGCGACCGTGGACCCACACTCAGCCGGATTGCCGTTCGACTTCTTCGGCGCCGCCGCCGACGCGGCCGCCGCATGCCTGCCAGACGCCCACCGGCTCACCATCGAGGTCGCCGGGCACGTCGCTGATCCACAACTCCTAGGTCCGTTCCTGTCGCGGTTCTACACGGACTAAGGCACCACGACAAACCACATCACCACAGCGCAGAGGTTCAGGCGCTGTCGAAACTCACCATCAAACGCTCTCGAAACTCACCATCGCAACCATGAAGGCGACCGGCGCTAGCCGAGTGGGCGTTGGGTCTGCGTGACCTCACGTACGTCGAAAGCTCGGTCGACTGTCGGAGTTCTGAGCTGGTTTTGAGGTTTGGTGTTTATCGTGGGGTTGGAGTGCTGTCCAACGGGAAGATGATCATGCCGGAAGCCAGAGTGCTGGTGGTTGATGACGAGGAGAACATTCTCGCCATGCTGACCACGACCTTGCGGTTCGCCGGTTTCGCCGTCGCTTCCGCGGCGACGGGTGGCGAGGCGCTCGACCGGGCGCGCGAATTCCGGCCCGAGGTGATCGTGCTGGATGTCATGCTGCCGGACCTGGATGGTTTCGAGGTCTGCCGGCGGTTGCGGCGGGACGGGGTAGACGCGCCGGTGCTGTTTCTGACTGCTCGGGACGCTCGGGAGGACAAGGTTGCCGGGCTCACCCTTGGGGGTGACGACTATGTGACCAAGCCGTTCGACCTTGACGAGCTCGTGGCGCGGATCCGGGTGTTGCTGAAGCGGGGCCGGAGTGTTCGGCAGGCGGGAGAGCGGCTTCGGGCGGGGCGGGTTGAGCTCGACCCGGACACGCATGAGGTGTGGAGTGGTGGCGAGTTGGTGGACCTGTCCGCGACGGAGTTCCAGCTGCTGCACTACCTGATGCTCAACGCGGGCCGGGTGCTGTCGAAGGCGCAGATCCTCGACCATGTGTGGAAATTCGACTTCCAGGGTGATTCGGGCATCGTCGAGACCTACGTTTACTACCTGCGGCGCAAACTGGACGGGCCGGACGGTCAGCTGATCCGGACAGTTCGCGGAGCCGGCTACCTGCTCCGTACGGCGACCTGATGGCGAGGCGACCGTGGCTGCGATCGCTGCGCAGCAGGCTGTTGGTCGGCGTGCTTGCGGTGACCGCGATCGGGCTCGCGGCGGCAGCCATCGTCGGTGTGACGGCACTGCGGTCCTACTTGCACCAGCGGACCGATCAGCAACTCAAGATCGCGTTGTCCGACAACCAGCGGACGCTGGGCCCGGACGGGCAGCTGTTGTCGGCCTCGCCCGAGGCGGGCAACTGCTCGATCGCGGTCATCGATGCCACAGGCAATCAACTCTCGCACGCAGGCGCCGTACAGACGCTGCCGACACCGTCCGTCGTAGACCTCGCGCGGTACGCGGCCACGGGAGGCCCGGTGACTGTCACCGCAGGGCAGGATCACCGGATTCAGGTCGCCACCCTCCCGGGCGGGCGCTACCTGCTGGTGTCGGAATCCACGGCCTGGTCGGACGCGGTGGTCTACCGGCTGATCCTCATCCAGCTCGCCGTCACGCTGATAGCGCTGGCACTGGCCGTGGCGCTCGCTGTCGCAGTGAGCAGGTTCGTGCTCAAGCCGCTGGACACGATGTCCGCCACGGCCACGCGGATCGCCGACGGGGAGCTGTCCCACCGGGTCGAGCTCGCCGGGGCTCCGACCGAGGTCGCCGTACTTGGCCAGTCGATGAATCAGATGCTCGGCCGGATCGAGCACGCGTTCACTCAGCGGCAGCTCGCCGAGGACCGGCTGCGGCGGTTCGTCGCCGATGCCGGTCACGAGCTCCGTACGCCGCTCACCGCGATCACGGGGTATGCGCAGCTCGTCCGGAAAGGGGCGCTGAGCGAGCCCGAGCAGCTCGACGATGCGATGCGGCGGGTCGAGGATGAAACCCACCGGATGACCAGCCTGGTCGACGAGCTGCTCCTGCTCGCGCGGCTGGATCAGGGACGTCCGCTCGACCGGGTCGAGCTGGACCTTGCCGAGCTGGTCACGGCCGCCGTACAGAATGCCAGGGCCGCCGATCCGCACCGATCGCTGACGCTGATCATCGAGCCTGGCGCGCATCCGGTCGTGGGAGACGAGCATCGGCTGAGCCAGGTACTAGGGAACCTGCTGGCAAACGTCCGCGCACACACGCCCGCTGGCACCGCGGCCGAGGTACGGGTACGACGTGACGGGTCCGACGAACTTGTCGACGTCATCGATCATGGGCCGGGTATCGCGCCCGACCAGGCGGATAAGGTGTTCGAACGCTTTTATCGCGCCGACACGGCTCGGCATCGCGTCGCGGGCACCGGGGAAGGCAGCGGCCTCGGTCTCAGCATCGTGGCCGCCATCGTCGCCGCCCACCAGGGCTCCGCGACAGTGGTGCCACATCGCGGCGGAGCCTGGCTCAGGGTGATGATTCCCGCGGCCCCTGTCGCCGAGTTCTCAGCTGACTCTGAGGTGACACCGATGTCGTTCAGAGGCTGAGGCCGTTTCCTGGGAGAAGTGTCCGGAGAAACCGGGCGACTCCCAGGAGGTTCTGCGTGACTACCCTCTCCACGGTCGGCGGTGTTCGCACTCGCTCCCCGCATCCCGGAAAGCTCGCCTGCGCCGCCGTACTGGCCATCGTGGTGGCGAGCCTGGGCAACGCCCTGCTCGCGCTGATCGGCAAGTCGGCCTTCTCGGTCCCCGGTGATTTCAAGGGCTTCCAGCCCGGCGCCTACATCTTCCTGACCGTCATCAGCATCGTCGGCGCCTCGGTCGCCTGGTCCGCCATCGCAGCCAAAGCCGCCAAGCCGGTCGCCCTGCTCCGCAAACTGGCCGTCATCATCGTGCCGGTATCAATGCTCGCCGACGTCGCGCTGCTGGTGACCGGCCAGTCCCCGGCCGGAGTCGCCGTACTGCTCGTCATGCACGTCGTCGTCGGACTGGCCGCCTACTTCGCCCTGACCCGGATCGCGCCCCCGCGACCAGCACGCTGATCGGGCCTTCTTACTGCACAACTGCTTCACCTCAAAGAATGCGGCGGCAGCACTCGATCCTGTCGTGCGCGGATTCGACCACAACGAGACAACGGAGAGCACGTTGAACAATTCTGATCCGGCGACGCGTAGCTTCGGACGACGAGCCATTCTCAGGTATACCGCCGCGGCCGGCGCGGTCGGCGTGAGCGCCTCGGCATTCGCCCAGACCGGCGCCCTCGCCGCTCCTCGACCGCCGGCCGTGGTCAGCGGCGATGCCGATCCGGCTGCGCAGCTGCAGCAGCTGTACCGCGACGCGCTCGACGAGGGCGGCGGCCTTGTCGTGTGGGCCGGCGGGAGTTCCCCCACTCAGGAGGACCGGACACGTCAGGCCTTCACCACCGCCTTTCCCGGAATCGACACCTCTATCACCGTCCGCTACAGCACCGAGCACAGCGCCCTGATCGATCGGCAGTTGGCCCTCGGCGGTCTGGAACCGGACATCGTTCAGTTGCAGACCCTGTACGACTTCGACCACTGGAAGGCCAAGAACGCACTTCTGTCGTACCGGCCGCCGGGCGCACAAGCGGTGTTCAAGCAGTACCGGGATCCCGACGACACCTACATCGGCATCAGCGTCCAGTCCTTCGGCCGAGTCGTCAACACTGCCCTTCTTTCCGAAGCCGAGATGCCCAGAGACGCCGTCGACTTTCTGAAGCCTGCGTTCCGCGACAAGATCGTGATTCCGGACCCCACCGCCGACGACGCCGTCCTGTTTGCGATCTATCTGGTGACGCAGAAATATGGTCTGCAATTCATGGAGCGGTTTATGGAGCAGCGACCCCTGATCGTCGCGAATTCACCAGCGACCACGGCGGCGCTGGCCAGCGGCCAGCGCACTGCGAGTCTCGCCAACGTCTCGTCGTTGGCACCGCCTCCAGGGCAGTCCGTCCGATACATTGCGCCGCGGACGGACCAGTTCATGAGCTGGCCACGAACAGCGGCAATCTTCCGCGCGGCGCGTCATCCAGCGGCCGCGAAACTCTACCTCGCGTGGCAACTGACGCTGGAACGACAGAGCGCTGTCCTGCAGTGGCCGAGTCGCCGCGACGTCACGGTCCCCGCCGGCCACATCACCGACTACAACAGCCCGATCAACGGCTTCCGCGAGTTCCTGCGCGATCGCGCCGCGGTGGAACGCTACCGCGCATTGATCAGAACATTCATCCACCCATCCAGCGGCACCAACTGACGGGATAACACCCTTTCCGCGACCCCCCATCGTCACGGACCGGCGGGGTGGCGGAGCCCCCGCTCGAGGCAAGCGCAGCCGCACAAAACGACGAAAGCGACCCGGTCCCCGATCTCCGGGGACCGGGTCGCCTATCAACCTCGTGGACAGTTCCGCGAGAAGCTGACCTGACCATCGGATAGCCGAGCCGCAACGGTTGCGGCTACACATCCTCAGGGCCAGCGGCTTCAGCCCGACCGCGGCACCCCAGCTGTTCTCAACCGCCGCGAGGATCGCCCGAACCGGCCGCCGCACCGTCGTCCACCGCGAGTTGAGGCCTACATGTTCGCTCGTTCCTCGGGCGACATTTGCGCGATCATGATCCAGACTGCCGCTACAAATACGATGAGAAGGACTGCGAAGCCGAGTTGCAACCCAGCCTCGTTCCAACTCGACCACTCGCCAAAAGGTCCTCCATTGATGACCTTGTCGCAAAGAATGGAACCGGACGGCGGACGCCCTAGAGCGTCGGGTTCAACCCTGACCTTGATGCCACCTGCCTGTGGGCAGATGTAAGCCTTCGCAGGCTGATCAGAGTAAATGAGGCTTGCAATGATTCCGGCGATCAAGCCGAGAATCCCACCGCCCCCTGCACCTTTGGAGGCGATGTCGACTAGTCCTTTGCCTGACTCGCTTGCCCATTCACTGGCGCTCATCTGCCTGATCCCCCCGGATCTGCGCGACGTCACTAATAGATATGACTTGGGTGGCTGTGGCACTTGATGTACCCCGAATGCGTCACCGTGCGCTTTCATCTGAGGCTACGGATTCCTGGTGATCTTGGGAATACATCGCCCCCTGAACGCCAGGCTCGACGGCCAACTGAAGTGCAGGCTTCCACGCCCTCGTCCGGCTCGACGGCGTCGATCCCGCCGCACCCCACGGCTTCGCCGCACCCCACCTGTCGGCCGACTACGCGCTACTTCACCCGCGACCCGTACAGCGGTCGAAGGCACCCGATTCCGTTCCCTGTCTCCGCCGACAACCCCGACGCCTTGCTGATCGGATGGGGCACCCAACTCGACGTACGCCCGGTGCGGCAAGCCGTTCACGGCGTCATCACCGCGACCGCCGTTGCCGGACCTCGCCAAATACGCGACCAAGGCGGCCGAGGCCACGGGGCACTCATCCGCACGGCTCACCGATGCCAGTGTCCGCCGCTACGCCGGCCAGCACACCCATGCCGGCCGATTGGTCGACGCTTGCTGGAGACTCGGATGCCTAGCTCCGACCTCAACGAAGCCGAAGCAGCGAAGAACTCCGGACGACTGTCCTACCGGCGGCTCCACCGTTGGGCACACATACTCGGCTTCGGCGGCCACTTTTCCACCAGGAGTCGCCAGTACTCGACCATCCCCAAGGCGCTTCGCAAAGCGCGCTCCAGTTGGGTGCCTGTGATCAAGGACACCGTCGAGACGGCGCACGAAGGAGCGGCGATGCAGGCCGCCAAGCTCGTGGGAGGCGAGTGGTTCTCCCAAATCTCTCCCACTGACCTCACAAACGAAAACAGGCCAGGCGGCGAAAGTGCCTCCTGGCCTGCGGATCCTGCTTGTGGAGCTTAGGGGATTCGAACCCCTGACCTCTTCCATGCCATTCACACCCGGCCCGCCCGCTGCCCTGCCAGAGGATGAGCCGGAGTCCGGCACAGTCCGACGACGTCCGAGTCGATACGCGTCGGTTGTCACTCAGTTAGACACTCGCGCGGCCCGCCCTGTCGGCTGCCAAGCGACCTCTTCGGTGTGAAGGCGGATCTTCCGTACCAACAGCTGCGAAACCGTTCGTTGACGCCTGCAAGAGCTCCACCCGTGGTCACAGTGGAACCCCGATAACCACCCCGCTCGCTGCCTTTTTGCTGCCTAAGCGGCGCCATACCCCGGACCCGCCCATCCGGCCCCTGAGTCCTGCACAGTCCCTAATCGTCCGTACCAACACACGCCGGTGGTCACTCATCAGTTAGACACTCGCCTTGACGCGCCGCCGTCAAGCTCGGACGACTGTGGCCTGTCTATTTGAACTGCACCCCACCGATCGCGGCTGCACCAGGCCCGAGTGGAATGCACAAGCAGCGTGCCAACGGACCCTAGGCAGCAGGGCCTCAGACCCTTCACTCTGCGTGCACAGACTGGCACACTCACGCTTGGGGAGTCATCACTTACGCTCCAGGGGGACTATGACTCAGAAGGCACACTCATTCTCTGTCTACCTACTCAAGAACGGTTACGACGCATCCAACTCGCTGGATCCTGGGCACAAACTGGAGGAAAGTCATTTAGCAATATCAATTCCAGGGGTTAAACGGGTTTTCATCCTCAAAGGCCAGGCAAAGCCGCCTTGGTGGAAGGCATACTTTCACCTCAAAGACGATCTTCCTCAGATATTCCAAGGGTCCCTCGTTTTCCTGGAAGCCGAGAATCGCTATTTCGCAGTGTCATTCGGGAATAGCTACAACCACCTGAAAGACGAAAGCTACGAATACGATTTCGGCTTAAGGGTTACCTTGAATTGCATAGATCCAGACAAGATTAGAAACACGGACTCGGTTTCTGCCGATTCAGCTCGCCGTCAACGCACGCAGATGCCAAGCGATTCAGACCTCACATTCTTTGACGTCGATGGGGATGCAACGATCCTGAAGGCGCTTACAGGAAAAGTGCGGGATGACTACAAAGAGAAAATCGGAAGCGCGACAGGCACAAATAGTCTACGAATGAGCACTCGCGCAGACGCGAATTCTTTGGCTGCCCTGCTAGGCGAGCTAGTCGGCCTATACGAGAGCACTGAATACCAGACCAGATTCCCAAGCATTCGAAATATTCAGCCAGTAAAAGATCCCATTGTTATTACCGGGTTGAACGATTCCTTGGTAGAAGCAATCAAAGGCCAGTCGGCCAGTGTAATGATGGCCATTCCAGATCTGGTGGAGTACCGCGATGGTCTATTCTCCGATTTTAGTGGAGCAGGTCCGAGCCAGGTCTACGATGACGTCTCGATCGGAGCATATTACGAGTATCTGAACGATAATAGCTTCGATTTCGCAACGCTCGTATTCGCGACCTTACAGAAACACAAGACGCGGTTGATCAACTCGGACAACGATGTGAAGCGGAGTTTTAGCGCGCATCGCTGCTTTGTGTTCGAGACCACCCTTACTGGGGACTCCGCCGCCTATCACTGCCTAGATGGAAGCTGGTACCGAGTTGAGAAAGAATTCCTTGAAGAGTTGACCACCTACCTGGACGCCAGGATCACAGACATAGATCTCCGTGACTGCATCGAGCATCTTGAAGGTGACTACAACGAAGAGACCGGCAAGTTGGACGGCTACGTTTGCTTGGATCGTACGGACATCAGCCCAACTGGAGCGACCAATATCGAGCCATGCGACCTGATTACTCTCAAGGATGGTCGCGCATTGCTTATTCATGTAAAGATCGGTACCAGCGCACGCGAACTCAGCCATCTCTTTAACCAAGGCACGAATTCATCTGAGTTACTCAAAAGCAACCCTCAAGCACGCCAGAACCTCGAAGAGATCGTTGAGGATCGCGGCAAAGTAGGTGACCAAATAGCCGAGATAGTCACTTCCATTAGAGCCCGTCGCTACTCAGTGATGTATGCGATCATCACCCATAAAGACGCGGCAGAAAGATCTGTAAATCTTCCACTATTCTCGAAGATATCACTCCGGCGCAGCTTGCGAACATTGGACAGCATGGACGTCCCAGTGCTCTGTGGCTTCGTCAAGGACGAGGCGAATCGAAGCGGGAAGGTTAAGACACGCAAACCGCGTAAGAAAAAGAGAAAGTCAACCTAGGCCTCTTGGCCTCTGTCGAGATTTGCGAAGATCCACTCCCAGCGGAATTGAGCAGAGAGTTGATCACCGGTCCCCGATGCGACGGGCTCAACCTTTGATGTGGATCCGTCATGAGGATCCAAGACCTTTATCCCCGCATACCGCAGTACAGCCAAGGAAGCCAGCCAAGCTGGATGGCCAGCAAGATCGTGCTTAGCGAACGGGACAGTGATGGTGGGGATTCGTGCGCCCAACGATGCACACAAGGTCGTGAGTGGGTAGCTGTAAGCGTTGCCATTGGCCCAGGCGTTGAGGGTATTGAAAGTCATGGGGACGACAGCGACGGCGTCTGCGGGTGGAGTCCGCTTGGGCTGGTCTGGCGTGCGGTTGCCGGTGATGACCGGGGCACCGTCTAGCTGGTCGACCAGCCAGGGAGCAGCTGCGTCGGTGGGGATGACGTAGGGGTCCCAGCCGTTGGCGCGGGCGGCCTGGACGCCGTCTGCAGTGCGTGACGCGAGGGGTGCGCCACAGACGACGATGTAGAGCGTTCGGTTGGTCACGCGAGGACTCCTGCGCGGGTTGCGATTGCGGTTAGGGCTGGGGTGGGTTTGCGGGAGCGCTTGAGGAGTTCGCGGACCAGCTCGCGGGCGATGGTGTGGTAGCGGATCGACTCGGGGGCTACTCGTTCGGCTTGCTGTAGGTGGAGGATCGCTTCCATGTCGTTCTTCGCCTGAGCCTGAGCCCACGCCAGGTCGAGATGCAGGCGGGAGCGGCGGCCTTGGAGTCCGGCCGGCAAAGTCTCGGTGTCGATCTCCGTTGCTACCCGCAGGACACCGGCAGGGTCTCCGAACTCGGCCGCTACGGACGCCTGGTGGATCAGGACATTGGTAGGTCCAAAAGCCGTCCACCAGTGGTTGCCATCGTGGGCTAGCAGGCCGGAGAGGCGGCCCGCAGTCGCCAGACGCTCGGTGGAGGCTGCACGGTCAGAACGGCGGCCCGCGATCACTGCTGAGATGAGCCACAGCGAACCAGCCAGAGAGACGGCGTCAGGGGCATCGGAGCTCGTGAGTGGCATGAGGCTTTCTGCCGATCGGACAGCGACGCGCTCCGCGTCGTCGGTGCGCTGGCTCCGCAGGAGTGCACAGACGACCTGGTAGGCGGCCATACCCTGCGCGGTCTTGGACTCGGCAGCCATGGCGGCATGGGTCGCTCGATCGGCGGCGAGCCAGCCGAGCTGGTGCTCCCCCACCTTCGTCAGGAGCTTCGCTGCGGCTGAGTAGACCGAGCAGCGCGCAAGGTGCGTCTCTCGCCCGTCGCGGCCCTGGTAGCCGTCGTACGAGTCTGCGGCTTGGATGAGATCGGGAAGCATCGCCGTCGCCGACCGGTATCGAGCGGCCTGGTAGGCCTGGTGCGCCAGGACAGCGCCGTTGCGGAGCTGCGGGAGCGGCCAAGGCGTCACCTGCTCCCCCAACAGATGGTGATAGCCAGCAAGCTGACTGCGGACTGCATCCACAGCCGTCACCTGCTCTCCGGCGTCAGGCGCAAGTACCCAGTCGCGGCCGATGAGATCGGCAACCTCGATACGCAGAACGGTTGCTAGGTCATTCAAGGTGGACAGGCGATCGACGCCCCGAATGCCGCGTTCGACCTGCGAGAGCCAGGATCGTGACATGCCGATAAGGCCGGACAGGGCATCCTGCGACATACCGCGACGCTTGCGGTACGCCGCGACTCGCTCTCCGATGTGCATCTCGACCAACCCTCCGCGACCGTGGTGCTTCTATTCAACGTCAGTCTGACGTCGTAATGCGCAAAAAAGTACGCAAGGTGCTGACTGCGCAGTGGACGGGCCATGTCGCCCGACTCTGAGTCCATGACACCAGGTCGATCCACGAGTGCACCGACGACGGTGCGAGATGTCGGGCCGGCGAGTTCGAGACGATCGGCGGGTCAGTCGTTGGGCACTCATGACGACGACTTCACGTTTCAGGGAGCACTTTGAGAGCGCGATCGGCGCGCGCATCCTCGTTGCCGACGAGCCATCAACTCTCACCGACTGAGCGGTGAGGCGGGCAGTTGAAGGTCATCACCGCCCGAGATGCAAACCCAATTGCCGGCTGGCGCGGCGTGGCGAGCGAGGTCGCTCTGCGCCAGCCGTTCCACGTAACGAATGCACCGACCCGCACTACGTGCAGTCCCCGATCACCATCTGCAATGGCAATGCCGAGGCACTGGCGTCCTGCCAGTCGAGAGTGAGGCAGAGATGTCCGACGTCCAACGGCTGAAGGCTCAGCTCTACCAACTCATGACCGAGGCCCAGCAAGGCGCAGGCAGCCTGTCGGGTTATCGGCAGCGGTTCGGACAGACAGGTGCCCAAGTGCAGGCTCTCATCGCTGGATCCGCCACTGGCGCCGACCGCGATATCTCCGAACTGCTGGACGCTGCCGGGCGATCGCTTGAGCAAGCGGTTGAATCGTTGCAGATTGCGGCGCAAGGCTGCCGTAGCTACGCCGATCGGATCTAGCTGGACAAGGCACGGCGATGCCCTCCGAACTCCAGCGGGTGGCTCAGGCGCTGGTTGCTGCCTTGGACGAGGCGCCAAGGGTCGTGGACTACCTGCTCCGTACTGCGCAGAAGTGCCGGGAGAACGCGGGCTACGTCGGCCACCTGTCCAAGAACCCCGCGGCTCAGATGGCCGCGATGCAGTTGGACGATGCCGCACGGCGCTGCGAGGAAGCCGCTCACTACCTCGCCGAAACCCCACAGACGGCTCGTCGCTGGGCCGAGCAGATGGTCAGCGGCGGACGCGCGGCGGAACCGACCGGTGGAAGCATTTCGCAATGGCCCGCAGGCATTGCTGGGAGGAAAACTCCCGCGGAGCGCCGGCAGAACGAGGACTCGTCGAAGCCGGAGAAACACGGCAAGATCGCGGCCGCTCGCGGCAGGACGATCCCCGTCGACGCACCCAAGCCGACCAACGCACCTGCAAGCGATGATCCCGATGCGTTCGAGCCCGTTGCCCGCGAGATTCTGGAACGTCTACCCACCAGGGATCCGACAGACAAGACCCGCGGCATCTGGGTCGATGCCGATGGTCAAGAGCATGACCTGATCAGTGGGGTTGACGACTACACCGCTGATGTCGATCGGTTCATGGAGGAGCACCGGATCAGGATCGCGCCGGGCGCTGACACGCTTGGATCGCATGTTGAGGTCAAGTTCGCCATGCGGATGCGTCGAGAGGGTCTGACCGACGCGACGATCACGATCAACAACAAGCCCTGCCCCGGCCCGTACGGTTGTCATCGGAACCTGTGGAGGTTTCTTCCCGATGGCGCCCGACTGACGGTGTACGGCCCGGACAACTTCAATCGCACTTATCCCGAGTAGAAAGGCTCGCAGACAGATGAGCTACAGCATCGAGGCTTACTACCGTCACGAACACGACGACCGACCTGTCGTGATCCGCACCGACGCTGACGTTGAGCGGTTGGTCGACGATCTGTTGGCCGAGTCGTTCGATCACACGATGGCTGCGCTGTACTTGGCCGAGCGTCCGCGGACGGAGCAGGGCTACCCCGATCACGATTTTCGGGTCGGCATCAACGCCGAGCGCAAGGTTGGCGGTATCAAGTTCGCCGGAACGGTCGAGGGGTCAGCAGGCGTTTGGTACGCCGCCGGAGCACTGGCACAGCACGATGAGGTTGTTTACGAGTACGCCGGGCATCCGGAAACCCTTCCTCTCGACTCCGAACTGTGCCTCGACCAGATCCGATTGGCGGTCAAGGACTTCCTTCGTAGCGGCGGCGAGCGCCCAGCCTCGATCACATGGCAAGCCTGGCCAGTGAACGTCGCCTGAGGACCTCCGACAAAACCCGGTAGGAGACGAGCCGCACCCTGGCACCCGCTGCGACAAAGGAGCGGCAAAAGTCAGTTGCGTGGGAGCGGCCAGAGCTGGGAGCGGCGAAGGAGCGAGCGGCGGCGGGCGCGTGGGAGTCGCAATACAAGCAAAAGGCCGGCCTCTTGAGGAGACCGGCCTGCTTACTTTCGGTGGAGCTTAGGGGATTCGAACCCCTGACCTCTTCCATGCCATGGAAGCGCGCTACCAACTGCGCCAAAGCCCCGCGGTGTCTTGCGGACTCCGAAATATTAGCGGATGGAGGGTTGGAAAGAAAAATCGGGTGGGGTGGGAGCGGGGGTGAGGAAGAGCACGGCTGGGGTGGGTGGGTTGGCGCGGGTGGCCGTCCCTATCGGTGATACGCGAGTGCGGAAGCAGATGCGCGAAGAGGGCGGAGGAACTGGGCCTCCGGTTTGCTCATGTGGGCACAGGTGAGCACTTCGAGTTCCCGGTCCTCCGGCAGTGGGCAAAGCCGCGCCTGGGCACCGCCGCGACGCAGGAGCGTCTCACGGGTGGGTGGGAGCGCCCAGAGCAGGGAGCGACGCAGGAGCGGACGGCGGCGGGCGTGTGGGGATTTAGCGTTGGTGGTCGTCGCTCATGACTGGTTCGGGGAGGGAGCCGGCGTTCCACTCTTCGATTCGCCAGCCGTGGCGGCCGGGGAGTAGCGAGACCCAGTTGCAGTTGGAGAGGCCTCCGAAGGCGGGCCAGTGGGCTTTGGGGATGCCTAGGAAGAGGCAGATGCCTACTCGGGCTGCCAGGCCGTGGGTGGCTACCACGATCGTGTCGGAGGGTTCGCCGTGTTCGATCGCCCGGGCCAGGGCTGGGGCGAAGCGTTCGGCTACCTCTTCGACGGTTTCGCCGGCAGTACCGCGGCGCTGTGGCTCGCCGGAGCGGATCCGGGCGGCGGCCTCAGGATGGATGGCGGCCAGCTCGTCCATCGTCATGCCGGCCCAGTCGTCCACGTTGATCTCGCGCAACGCCTCGTCGTACTCGACCTTCAGGCCGGTCAGCGCGGCGAGCTCACCCGCGGTCGCTGCCGCGCGCTGGAGGTCGCTGGAGAAGAGGCGGGTGGGCGCCAGGGAGGCGAGACGAGCGGCTGCGGCGCGCGCCTGGGCGACACCCACTGAGTCCAGCGGGATGTCGGCCTGGCCCTGGATCTTGTCCTGCAGGTTCCACTCGGTCCGGCCGTGGCGCCAGACGATCAGCCGGCCCGCTGTCATTCGGCCGCAGAGGACGGCGCGGAGGACGGCGCCGAGGCCGGGGTCGGGTCCTCGTCGGCGGACCGGTCGGCGACGACCGGTACGGCGATGGTGCCGTCCGCGCCCGGGAGCGGGATGGCCGGGCAGTCGCGCCAGAGCCGCTCGAGGGAGTAGAAGTTGCGCTCCTCGTCGTGCTGGACGTGGACGACGATCTCGAGGTAGTCGAGCAGCACCCAACGGCCTTCGCGGGCGCCTTCGCGGCGGACCGGCTTGGCGTCGAAGTCCTCGCGGAGCTTGTCCTCGATCGCGTCGACGATCGCGCGGACCTGACGGTCGTTGGAGGCGGAGGCGACCAGGAACGCGTCGGTGATGGCGAGCTGCTCGGAGACGTCGAACGCGAGAACGTTCTCGGCCTTCTTGTCGTGGGCCGCCTCGGCGGCCGCGGTGAGCAGCTCGATGGCGCGTTCGGTGGCTGGCATTGCAGTCCTTTGCTAGTGATGCAGGCTTAGTGGTTGGTGTAAAGGTCACGCTTGGCGATGTACTGGACGATCCCGTCGGGCACCAGGTACCAGGTGGGGTTGCCCTTCGCGACGCGTTGGCGGCACTCGGTCGACGAGATCGCCAGTGCCGGTACTTCGAGCAGCGTGATCCGCTCCATCGGGAGCCGGTCCAGCGGCAACTCCTGGGAGGAGTACCCCGGCCGGGTACAACCGACGAACTGGGCCAGTTTGAACATCTCGTCGACGTCGCGCCAGGTGAGGATCTGGGCCAGCGCGTCGGCACCGGTGATGAAGAACAGCTCCGCGTCCGGGTAGAGCCGGGCCAGGTCGCGCAGGGTGTCGATCGTGTACGTCGGGCCGGGCCGGTCGATGTCGACCCGGCTGACCGAGAACCGTGGGTTCGAGGCGGTCGCGATGACCGTCATCAGGTAGCGGTCCTCGGGCGGCGAGACGGCCCGGTCGAGCTTCTGCCAGGGCTGCCCGGTCGGGACGAAGATCACCTCGTCGAGGTCGAAGTACGACTGTACTTCGCTCGCCGCCACCAGGTGGCCGTGGTGGATCGGGTCGAACGTGCCGCCCATCACGCCGAGGCGGCGGCCTGGTCGCACCCTCTCCGGGGAATCCACGTCAGCTCACCAGCCGCTCAGGCGTGCGGCCGGCCCTTGCCCAGGATCACGGTGACGAGCAGCATCACGACCAGGACGAACAGCGCGAACCCGCCGTACCACCAAGGCGAGATGTGCGAGGCCTCTTTGGAGGCTTCTTCGGCGGCCACGAGCTGCGGCAGGAAGGTAGCGAACATGAGGCGAAGCCTATCCCTTGCCCACCGACAAGAGCGCGACCGGTGGGCCCGAAGCCCTGCCGGTCGCGCGGGAGGTGGGTCAGCTGTGCCGGATGTAGCGCGTCAGCAGCCGGCGCCAGGCGGAGGGACCGACGTAGTCGCGCTGATGGATCGCAGCGACACGGCGCATCTCGTCAATAGTGGCACGGGCAACATCGGGGGTGATCATGTTTCCTTCACAAGGTCGTAGCGGGTCTCGGAGCGGGTGGCTTCGATAGTTGAAATAGTACGCCGAATTCTGCTAGGACTCAAACGAATTGAAGGTAGATCAGCTGATCTCCCTACGAATCTGCGGTAAACGGAGGGTTGCATGGACGCGATCGATCGGCAGCTGGTCGAGGGGCTGCGCGCCAACGGGCGATCCAGCTGGGCCGAGCTCGGCCGGGTGGTGGGGCTTTCAGGGCCGAGCGTCCAGGAGCGCGTGAAGCGGCTGGAGGAGCGTGGCGTGCTGCTCGGCTACCAGGCGGTGGTCGCGCCGGACCAGGTCGGGCTGGGGACGAGTGCGCTGGTCGGGCTGTTCCAGCGCGACGACGTGGAGACCGATGACGTGGTCGTGGGCGTACGGGAGATCCCCGCGGTCGAGGACTGCTGGTTCGTGGCCGGCGACCAGGAGCTGATGGTGAAGGTACGTGTGGCGGACGTGACGCAACTGGAGGCGGTGGTGGGCAGCCTGCGGCGGATCAACGGCGTCGTACGGACGCGGACGACGGTGATCCTGTCGACCCGCTGGGAGGCGAGGCCGGCGCCGCTGCCGGATGGGCCGTGAAGTAGACGGTTACGGCGGCGGCAAGAGCAACGACCGCCGCCAGTGGGAAGAGGAGATGCGGGTGGTGTTGGTAGGCGACACCACCCAACGCGGGGGCCAGGGTCATACCGGAGATCGAGGCTGCGGCGTACAGGCTGGAGAAGCGCCCCGTCATGCCGGCGGGAGCCGCATCGACGACCTGGGCTGTGGCGGTGGGTTTGTAGAGCATCTCGCCGGCGGTGATGACCGCCACCGCCAGGGCCGCTCCGAAGAGGACGGGCCAGATGCCCAGGACTGCAAGGCCGACTGCAACCAGAGCGAAGCCGACGGCGATTACCCGGGAGGCATGGTGGTCGCGGAGGCGGATGGCGAGCGGCGCCTCCAGTAGCACGATGACGACTGAGCTCAGGCCGATCAGTACGCCGTACGCGACGGCAGGTGTGCCCGCATCGTGCAGGAGCAGCGGGAGGGTCGCGAAGAGCTGGCGATAGACGGTGTCGATGACGACGATCGACGCGAGCAGTACCAGGATCGACTTGTCCTGACGCAGCGCTCGCCACACGCCTGACACGTGGGCGGACACCACTCGCGTCGCGCTCGGGACGTACCGCCAGATCACGGCGGCGAGGATGACGCTGGAGACGGCCCCGGACCGTCGTACAGTCAGTTCCACGGTGTCAGTTTCTAAGGGAAACTTACTCGGCCGGATAGCGTGGGAGCAAGCAGAGGAGGCTGTCGTGCGGCGTAGTAGCTACTCCCCCGAGCCCGACTGTGCGATCGCCCAGTCGCTCGGGGTGGTTGGTGATGGGTGGGAGTTGCTGATCGTCCGGGACCTCGCGCGGGGGCTGGACCGGTTCGAGCTGCTGGCCGAGTCGCTGCGGATCTCTCGCAAAGTGCTGACCGAGCGGCTGAGCAGCCTGCGCGACAGTGGAGTCGTCGAGCGGGTGGTCTATCAGGAGCGGCCGACGCGCCACGCCTACAAACTGACCCCTCGCGGCCGCGCTCTGCTCCCCGTCCTCGTCGCGCTGCAGGATTGGGGCGACCGCTGGGTCCTTGGTGACGGCGAGCTCACCGGCACCAATTCGCCAGAGGAAGCCCCAGCGCACCGCATCCACGAGCTGGTTGGCCGGCGCATCCCCGAAGGGCTGAAGCTTCCGGCAGGCGCAGTACTGCGGGATGTTGTGGATCTCGATGCGCGGGCGACCGTGATCTTCGGGTATCCGGCGACCGGCCGGCCGAGTAAGTTGCCGGAGGGCTGGGACGCCATCGCTGGGACCGCGGGCTGCACGCTGGAGAACAAGTTGTTCGCCGAGCGCGCCGCTGACTTCACCACTGCAAAGATCGCAGTCCACGGCGTGAGCACCCAGCGTCCGGACGAGCAACTGGCCTTCGCCGAACTGGAGAACATCCCGCACGTGCTGCTTTCCGACACCGAACTCACGCTGACCGCCGCGCTCCGCTTGCCGGCTTTCCGGGCCGGTGGCTATGAGCGCCTCAAGCGGTTGATGCTGGTCGTCGCGCCGACGCGCGAGATCAAGGCCGTCCACTACCCGATCACCGACATCCCCGAAGCGATCAGCTGGGCCTACGACACGGCTCGCCAGCTGTGACGGCGGCAGCAGGTGGCACAGCGGCAGCAGGTGGCGCCGCAGCTTCAGGTGGCGCCGCAGCACGTGGCGCAGCGGCAGCAGGTGGCGCGGCGGCTGCGGGGATCGCGGCGGTCGAGGTCTGGTGGGCCCGTACTGCGGACGCGCGGCCCGGCCTGGTCGGTGAGCTCAGCGCGGTTGAGGTCGAGCGACTGACCGCCTATGCGCGCGACGAGGACAAGAACCGCTTCCTGGTCGGCGCCACGATCGTCAGGCGGGTGCTCGCGACGAAGCTCGACCTGTCGCCGGCTGACGTCGTACTGGACCGCAATTGCCCCGATTGCGGCCGCCAGCACGGCAAGGTGAGCGTCGACGGGATGCAGGTCTCGGTGTCGCATTCGGGCGATCGCATCGTCGTCGCCTTCCACCCGTCGGCGCCGGTGGGTGTCGATGTCGAGCTGATCAATCCCGCGATCGACGCCGACTCGCTCGCCTCGGTGAGCCTGTCCGACGTGGAGGCCGCCGAGCTCGCTGGATTCGAACCAGCGGCCCGCGCCCGCGCCTTCACGCAGTACTGGACTCGCAAGGAAGCCGTCGTGAAGGCGACCGGTGACGGCATCCGCGCGGACCTGCGCAAGGTGATCGTCAGCGCGCCGGATCAGCCGGCCGCGCTGCGGGAATGGGCCGGGTACGACGGGCCGGTGCGGCTGGTGGATCTGCAGGCAGGAGTGGAGTACGCCGCAGCGCTGGCGATCTTGTCGGAGCAGAGCCCCGAGGTGCGGTCGTTCGACGCGGGACCGCTGCTCAGGCTCTGATCTGGCCTTCGCCGATCACGACGTACTTCGTGGACGTCATCTCCGGCAGCCCCATCGGCCCGCGGGCGTGCAGCTTCTGCGTCGAGATCCCGATCTCGGCGCCGAACCCGTACTCGCCGCCGTCGGTGAACCGGGTGCTCGCGTTCACCACGACCGCCGCCGAGTCGACCGCCTGCACGAAGCGTCGCGCCGCCGCCTGCGAGCGGGTGATGATCGCGTCGGTGTGCGCCGAGCTGTACTTGCGGATGTGCTGGACCGCCGCCTCCAGATCCGGCACGACGGCCGCGGACAGATCCAGCGAGCTGTACTCCGTGCCGTAGTCCTCCTCCGTCGCCGCAACGATGTCCTTGCCAGCGGCAACAATCGTCGGGTCGCCGTGGACGGTCACACCCGCCTCCGCCAACGCGGGCAGCGCCTTCGCCAGGAACTCCTCCGCTACGTCCGCGTGGACGAGCAGCGACTCGGCCGCGTTGCAGACGCTCGGGCGCTGGGTCTTGGAGTTGAGTAGGATCGTCAGCGCGAGATCGAGGTCCGCCTCGGCGTCGACGTACACATGGCAGTTGCCGACGCCCGTCTCGATCACGGGCACGGTGGACTCGGAGACGACGGTCTGGATCAGGCCGGCGCCGCCGCGAGGGATCAGTACGTCGACCAAGCCGCGCGCCTGCATGAGCTCCTTGACGGCAGCGCGGTCGCCGGGCACGCCTTGGATCACGTCAGCCGGCAGACCAGTCTCGACCACGGCGGAGCGCAGTACGGCGATGATCGCCGCGTTGGACTCGGCGGCCGACGATGAGCCGCGCAGCAGCACAGCGTTGCCCGACTTGAGGCAGATGCCGGCGGCGTCGGCCGTGACGTTCGGGCGGGCCTCGTAGATGATGCCGACGACGCCGAAGGGCACCCGGACCTGGCGAAGCTCGAGCCCGTTCGGCAGCGTGTACCCGCGGACGACCTCGCCCACCGGGTCGGTCAGCCCGGCGAGCTGCTCGAGCCCGGCCGCCATCGCGTCCACCCGGGATGGGTCCAGCGCGAGCCGATCAACGGTCGATTCCGGCGTACCGGCTTCGCGCGCCGCCGCGACGTCCTTCGCATTCGCCGCGACAATCTGCTCGGTATTGGCCCGCAACGCCGCCGCCATGGCATGCAGCGCTGCGTCCTTGGTCGCCCGCGATGCCGCGGCCAACGCGTAGGAAGCCTCGCGCGCCTGCCGGCACAATTCGATGATCTCGCTCACAACCCCATCGTAGGGCGGCCCACCCGCAGCCCGCCCAACCGTCTCAACCCCACGATCGGCGCGGCCGGGAGTTGGGGAGGTTTGTTGCGGGCGCCGGGGTGGATCGTCGCCCGGACGGGGGGGATCAGTCTCTCCAATCGCCTTCGCCCACGGGTGTTGCCTAGGCCAGCCAGTACGTCCTCGTGTTGGTGAATTCGCGGATGCCGGCGGTGGCGAGTTCACGACCGTGGCCGCTGCGTTTGGTACCGCCGAAGGGGAGGCGGGGGTCGGAGGCGACGATGGCGTTGATGAAGGCGGCGCCTGAGGTGATTCGGCGGGCCGTCTCGACGCCGTGGTTTGCCGACCAGACACTAAGGCCCAGCCCGTACTGCGTGCTGTTGGCCAAGCTGATCGCCTCCTCCGCGTTGGCGGCGATGGTGACTGCCGCGAGCGGGCCGAAGGTCTCCTCGTCGAAGGCGGGCATGCCTCGAGCTACGTTCGTGAGGATCGTGGGCTCGAAGTAGTAGCCAGGGCCGTCGATTGGCCGGCCGCCGGTGAGGACCTTGGCGCCGGCCGCGACCGACTCGTCGACCTGGCGTTGCAGGGCCGTGCGGAGATCATCGCGGGCCAGCGGGCCGAGGGTGGTCGAGTGGTCTGCCGGATCGCCCGGCCGGAGTTCCTTCACGCCTTGGACAAAGGCTTCGATGAAGTCGTCGGCGATGGCTTCCTCGAGGATGAAGCGCTTGGCGCAGACGCAGCTCTGGCCGGAGTTCGTGAAGCGGGCTTTGACGGCTGCTGTCGCGGCCGCTTCGAGGTCGGCGTCGGCCAGCACGACAAAGGCGTCTGAGCCGCCGAGTTCGAGGACCGAGTGCTTCGATGCGCGACCGGCCGCCGCGCCGACCGCCGCGCCCGCGCGGTTGCTGCCGGTCAGGGTGACAGCGGCGATCCGGTCGTCGGCGATCAGCGCTTCGATCGTCGACGGGACTTTTTCCTCGTCGATGATCAAGGTAGTGATCAAGCCGTCGGGGAAGCCGGCGTCGAGGAAGAGTTGCTGCAGGGCAAGGGCTGAGCCGGTCACGTTCGGCGAGTGCTTCAGCAGGACTCCGTTGCCTGCGGCAAGGGTTGGGACGGCGAACCGCAGTACCTGCCAGACGGGGAAGTTCCAGGGCATCACGGCCAGGACGAGGCCGATCGGTTCGTACGCGATCCAGGCCTTCGCCGCCCCTACGTCGACCCGCTCATCGGCGAGGATGGCCGGCGCGTGCGCCGCGTAGTACTCGGCTGTGATCGCCGACTTCTCGATCTCGCCCGCTGCCTCGGCGATCGGTTTGCCCATCTCGGCGGTGATGAGAGCGGACAGTCGGGGCGACTCGACGCGGAGCACGCCGGCCAATCGGGTGAGTGATTCAAGGCGTAGTTCAAGGCTTGAATCACCCCAGGTTGCTGCGGTGGTGAAGCCTTGCTGGACGGCGTTTTCGAGCGCGGCCGGAGTCATCGGCTCGTACGACGCGAGCGGCTGGCCGGTGGCGGGGTTGGTCGTGGTGATCATTTGGTGGTCAGCCCGCCCCGATCGCTTTCGGACAGGTGCTCGAAGGTCTCGCCGGTCGCCGTGATCGTGCGCGTCACGTCGCGGCCGCCGTACACCCAGTAGATCCGCATCGGGCCGTCGCCCCGATTGAGGAAGCGATGCGGGATGCCTGCCTCCACCCAGGTCGCCTCACCCGCTACCAGGTCGAAGCGCTCGCCGTCGATCTCGGCGATCGCCTCGCCCTCGAGGATCAGCACGGACTCCTCGACGTTGTGGCTGTGCACGGGCAGTCCGGTACCGGGCGCGAAGCTGGTCTGGCCGGTGGTGATCCGGTTGGCGTCGGCGTTCCAGCGGCCGACGTACGGGATCGTGACGACGCCGTTGCCGCGGTCGAACGGCGTGACCTGGTCGGGGTGGATCAACAGGTTCATCGGTCGGCCTCCGGGCTGTGGTGGTGGAAGAGCCGGTTCGCCAGGGTGTTGGCCTGAGTCCCCGGTACTACGTGCTGGGCGACCGCTTCGCGCCATTGCTTGAAGTGCTGGGTGGAGCGGTGTTCCTCGACTGCTTTTTCATCGACATAGTTCTCGTTGAGGATGAAGTGGTGATCATCGGTGAGGTCTTGGCTGACGTCGAAGGACAGGCAGCCGGGCTCGTCGGTGAAGGAACGCTCGGCGTTGGTCCGGATCGCTTCGACGAACGGCTCGAGATGGTCGGGCAGAACCTGCAACGAGACGGTGAGAGTGATCATGCGGGCACGTCCTCTGTTGACGGCGGGGCGACTTCCTCGATTGGCAGGGCTGCCTGCTCGGTCGGCGGGGCGGCTTCCTTGGTTGGCGGCAAGGGGACGTTGGACTCGGCGGCGAGGGTGACGAGGCTTGTCCAGGTGGCGGGTGCGAGGTCGATGCCGTGGCTGTTGAGTTCGGCGTTGCGGTCCTCGAGTTCGCCGGGGACGAGGATCTCGGTGGCCCACGGGGCTTTGGGGGCATCGCGGGTGGCGTCGACGAGGGCTTCCACCCGCGCGGCGTACTCGGCTGGGTCTGCCATCGCGGCGACGTCGATCGTGAGCAGGAGGTGGCCCGCACCGCTCGTCTCCGTCGGCTGGTACGGGCCGGCCACCTCGTCACCGAACGCGCTTCCCGTAAGGACGCCGGCCAGGACGTCGAACATGAACGACATGACGTAGCCCTTGGGCCCGGCCATCGGCCGGATCAGGCCTTCGATCGCGGCGCGCGGATCGGTGGTGGGGCTGCCCTCGGCGTCGGCCGCCCAGCCCGGCGGGATCGGCGTACCGCGTTCGGCCGCCAGGTAGACCTTGCCTCGGGCAACGGCTGTGTTGGCGAGGTCCATCACCAGCACACCTCGCTTGCCGGCGGGGGCTGCAATGGACCACGGGTTGGTGCCGATGCTTTTCTGCTTGCCACCCCAGGGAGCCATCGCGGGGCTGGCGTTGGTACAGAGGAGGGCGATGCAGCCTTGCTCGGCGGCTCGCCGGGTGAAGTACGCCGCGGTGCCGAAGTGGCCGGAGTTGCGGATGCCGACCGCGCTGACCCCGTGGGCCTTGGCTCGCTCGACGCCGTGGGTGACCGCTTGGTCGGTGATGACCTGGCCGATGCCATGGCCGCCGTCGAGCACCAGCAGGGCGCCGGTGTCTCGGACGGTGGTGACGCGGGTGACTCGCTGGGTGGCGCCGCTGCGGAGGCGGGCGACATACCAGGGCAGCCGGAGCATGCCGTGGGACGCGTGGCCCCAGAGTTCGGCCATGACGAGGGTGTCGGCGAGCAGGTCGGCGTCGGGGGCGGGAACGCCTTCGGAGCGGAGTACGCCGGAGGTGAATGCGCGGAGCGCGCCGGGCGGGGACAGCTGGACCATGCCTTGCTCCGATCACGTGCGAGACTGGTGTCAGAGAAGCATACTTGTATACAAGTACGCAAAGGAGAGTTCGAATGACGGACAGAGTGCGACGCGCCTCCGGTGGCCAGGTCGTCTACGCCGAGCTGAAGCGACGCATCCTGTCGCTCGATCTGCCCCCGGGCCGGCGCCTGTTCGAGCCAGAGCTCTCGCAGCAGCTCCAGGTCAGCCGCACCCCCCTCCGCGAGGCCTTGCGCCTCCTCCTCGCCGAAGACCTGCTGGAGCAACTCCCCACCGGCGGCATGGTCGTCCGTTCGCTATCCCCCGAGGAGATCGAGGAGCTGTACTCCGTCCGCGCGGCACTCGAGGGCTTGATGGCCGCCGAGGCGGCAACCCGCATGACAGACGAGTCAGCCGAAGCCCTGAAGCTCCTGATAGCCCGCAATCGCCGCCTGGTCGACATCGCCGACGACGCAATGAACGCCGGCCACGCCTTCCACTTGAAGATCGCCGAAATCGCCACCAACTCCTGGGCCGCCCGCCTGCACGAACAGGTCGACGGCCAGATGGCCCGCTACCGAGCCTTCACCAACCAGTCCCAACCCCGCCGAACCGCAGCACTCCAGGAACACGAGTCAATCCTCGAAGCCCTGATCACCGGAAACGCCCCCCGCGCCCGAGAACTGGCCGAGGCCCACGTCCTGCACGCCCGAGACACAGCCCTGGCCGCCATCGGCGAACGCCTGCCCTAGACGCGCGTGCCGACCGACAGGACATACCGCCCGTACAGCGGCCAGCAGCCACCGCCGTGAGCGTGGCGCCCGCCCGAACGACCGACTATGTCCTGTCGGTAGGCACAGCCCACGGGAGCGATGCACGAAAGCCGATGGGTGCACTCCGAGCGCGTTACTTGGGGAGTAGGCGGTAGCGGCGCTCGGGGCGGCCGGCTACGCCGTAGCGGGGGTGCATTTCGGCTCGGCCGATGGTGACGAGGTGTTCGAGGTAGCGGCGGGTGCTGCTGCGGGACAGGCCGGTGAGGTCGGCGCATTCGGTGGCGGAGAGGTCTGGCTCGGGGGCTTCGGCGAGGGCTCGGAGGACGAGGGTGGTGGTTTCGGGGCTGATGCCTTTGGGGGGTGGGGTTCGGGTGGTGGTGGTGCGGAAGACTCGGTCCACCTCGTCCTGCTGGGCTTCGGTGAGGTGGTGCAACGACGCCTGGTGACCGGCGTAGTCCTCCAGGCGAGCTCGGAGGGATTCGACCTCGAAGGGCTTGACCAAGTACTGGAAGACGCCGCCGCGCAGCGCAGTACGGAGGGTTTCCAGGTCGCGGGCGGCGGAGATGACGATCACGTCGACGGGGTAGTCCGACGATGACTCGCGGAAGCGGCGGAGCACTTCCAGGCCGCTCATGTCGGGCAGGTAGATGTCGAGCAACACCAGGTCGGGGCGCAGGGTCCGGACGGCGGCGAGCGCGTCCATACCGGATCGGGCGGCGCCGACGACCTCGAAGCCTGGTTGGGATGCGACCACGCTCGAGTGCAGTCGCGCCACCATGAAGTCGTCGTCCACGACGAGGACCTGGATCACGTGCGCGCCTGGGCGAGCATCGGCAGCGTCGCCACGAACACCGCCCCGTTCTCGTTGTGCACCGTCACATCTCCACCCCGCTTCCGGCAGATCACCCGGACCAGCGCCAGCCCGATCCCCCGATCGTCCCCGGCATTGTCCTTCGTGCTGAACCCGTGCGTGAACACCCGATTCTGCATCGCACTGTCCACACCGGGCCCAGAGTCCCGTACTTCGATCCGTACCGCGCCCGCCGCCTCCAGCACCTCGACCGCGACGAACGGGTCCCGCGCACCCGTCGCCGCATCGAGCGCGTTGTCCACCAGGTTCCCCAGTACGGTCGAAACATCCGTCGCGAGCCGCTCGTCCAGCCGCGGCAGCCAAGTCCCCTGGTCGACGACGAAACTCACTCCGCGCTCGGCCGCCTGACTCGACTTCGCGATCAGCAGCGCGGCCACCGCCGGATCGGCCACCCGCGCGGTGATCCCAGCGGTCAATTCGGTCTGGTCAGCCGCAACCCGCTGGATATAACGGCGAACATCGTCGTACTCCCCCAGCTCGATCAACCCACTGACGATATGCATCCGGTTGCTGAACTCGTGCGCCTGCGCCCGCAACGTGTCGGTCGTGTTCCTGGTCAGATCCAATTCGCGCTGCAACTCGAGCAACTCGGTCCGATCGCGGAAGGTCGCGACCCACCCGATATGCCGGCCATGGCTACGTACCGGCATCCGGTTCAGGGTCAGCACCCGCCCGTGCAGCGGCAGGATCCGATCGGTCGCGATGTCCGTGCCGTCGAAGATCTCCCCCAACCGGCCGGTGTCATCGATATCCCCGAGGGAACGGCCAGCAGACGCGAGCGGTACGCCGAGCAGGTGGGCCGCCTCGTCGTTGACCATCGTGATCCGCCGATCCAGGTCGACCGCAAGCACACCTTCCTTGATGCCGTGCAGCAACGCCTCCCGCTGCTCGACCAGGCCGGTGATCTCGCGCGGCTCCAGTCCGAGCGTCTGCCGCTTCACCGTCCTTGCCAACAGCAACGATCCGATCACGCCCAGCAGACTCGCGATCCCCAGGTAGGTCAGCAGATTCGCCCGGGCCGCCGCCAGATTGGCCGTCCACGACGGATACTGCCGGCCGACCGCGACCACGCCGTCGGTCTCGCGGGTCTCCGCGTTGATGATCGGCGCCATCGCGAGCGCGGCCCCGGTGATCTCGTCCCGCCCCACCCAGGACCGGCCGAGGAACGCGTCGGTCTCCTGCAGCAACGGCTTGCCGGTGAGCGGCAGCGGATCGGTCGAGGCGATGATCTCGCGGTTGCTCAAGGCCACCACGACGTAGGTCGAACCGGAGAAGGTCCGCCCGGACTCCACCACGGACTTCGCCTGACTGACGAACTCCGGGCCACGTCCCGCCGCTGCCTCGCGAACCCCGGCGGTCACCGCGAGCCGCTCCGCCACCGCGAGCGCACGATTGCCTTCGGTCTCGCGGAAGCGCGCGTTCGACTGCGCCAGCGAGACCGCCGCGACGCCGACCAGGACGACCAGCACGATCAGCAGCTGGACGGCGAGCATCCGCCCGGCGAGCGTCCACCGCCGCCGTAGTACCACTCGTCGCCTGGTCTTCACGCCCCGATTGTGCTCGGCAGAGCCCCGGAGCGCCATCATCGCGTGAGCACAATGAACACAACTGAGTTTGCGGTAGTAACGATGACACCGTAACCGGACCACGCCACGCTGACGGGCAACCCGCACCACCGAAAGCCGAAAGCAAGGAGACTGCCGTGCGAGCACGGACGTGGTTCACCAGTATCACCGCTGTCGCAACGCTCGCCGTCGTAGCGGCGGGCTGTGGCGTCAGCGCCGACGACAACGCCTCGGGCGGCTCCAGCTCCGGCCCGGTGAAGGGCCTGCGCATCCTCGTCCCCAACTCCCCCGGCAGCGGTTACGACACCACTGCCCGCGCCGCAGCCAAGGCGATGCAGGACGCCAAGCTGTCCGACACCGTCGAGGTCTTCAACACCGCCGGCGCCGGCGGCACGGTCGGTCTGCAGCGCCTCGTCAACGAGCAGGGCAAAGAGGACCTGCTGATGCAGATGGGCCTCGGCGTCGTCGGGGCCGTCTTCACCAACAAGTCCAAGGCGACCCTGCAGGACACCGTCCCGATCGCGAAGATGGTCGAGGAGGCCGAGGCGATCGTCGTACCGAA
The DNA here is from genome assembly GCF_010548305.1 of Streptomyces sp. SID13031. Classification (GTDB taxonomy): domain Bacteria; phylum Actinomycetota; class Actinomycetes; order Propionibacteriales; family Kribbellaceae; genus Kribbella. The sequence goes on along the minus strand of NZ_JAAGLV010000017.1, from coordinate 17,821 downwards.
GGGTTCGCCGTACACGACTCTGGACCAGCTGGTGGCGGCCTGGAAGGCCGACCCGGGCAAGGTGCCGGTCGGCGGCGCGTCCAACGCGGGCGGCCCGGACCACCTGACCCCGATGCTGCTGGCGAAGGCGGTCGGCGTACAGCCGAAGGACGTCAACTACGTCCCGTACGACGGCGGCGGCGAGCTGCTGACCGCGATCCTCGGCAAGAAGGTCTCCTTCGCCGCCACCGGTATCGGCGAGGTCGCCGAGCAGGCCAAGTCCGGTGACGTGAAGATCCTCGCCGTCACCAGCGCGGACAAGGTCGAAGGGATCGACGCGCCCACGCTGAAGAGCCTGAACGTCGACCTGGTCTTCACCAACTGGCGCGGCATCGTCGCGCCGCCCGGGCTGCCGGACGCGAAGAAGGCGCAGTACATCGACCTGCTCACCAAGATGCACGGCTCCGAGCAGTGGAAGAAGACTCTGACCGACCAGGGCTGGACCGACGCGTTCCAGACCGGTGACGAGTTCAAGGCCTTCCTCAACTCGGAGAACGACCGGGTCGCCGGCGTACTGCGAGAGCTGGGTCTCGTCGCCTGATGAGCGTCGTGAAGCAGGGCCGCTCCGAACTCGGGGTGGCCCTCCTCCTCCTGGTCCTCGGCGCCTGGGCCCTGATCGACGCGTCGCGGCTGCCCGACCTGGTGAGCCGCAGCCCGGTCAGCTCGAAGACGGTGCCGGTCGCGGTCGGCATCCTGCTCGTCGTCACGGCGGTCCTGCTCGCGGTGGACATCCTCCGCGGCGGCCGCGGCGAGCAGGAAGCAGGCGAGGACGTCGACCTGTCGCAAGGCAGTGACTGGAAGACGCTCGGGCTGCTGGTCGTCGCGTTCGTCGCCAACATCCTGCTGATCGACCGGCTCGGCTGGCCCGTCTCCGGCGCCGTGCTGTTCTTCGGTACGACGTTCGCGCTCGGCAGCCGGCACCTGATCCGCAACGCGATCATCTCGGTCGCCCTGTCGGTCAGTACCTGGTACCTGTTCAACCTCGGCCTCGGCATCGCGCTGCCGGTCGGGATCCTCAAGGGAATCCTCTGATGGACTCGCTCACCGAACTGCTGAACGGTTTCGCCACCGCGGCCCATCCGACCAACCTGCTCTACGCCTTCGTCGGCGTCCTGCTCGGCACTGCGATCGGCGTACTGCCCGGGATCGGCCCGGCGATGACGATCGCGCTGCTCCTCCCCCTCACCTACACGCTCGAACCGACCCAGGCGTTCATCATGTTCGCCGGGATCTACTACGGCGGCATGTACGGCGGCTCGACCACCTCGATCCTGCTCAACACCCCGGGTGAGAGCGCGTCGGTGGTGACGGCGATCGAAGGCAACAAGATGGCCCGCAAGGGCAGAGCGGCTGCCGCTCTGGCCACCGCTGCGATCGGGTCGTTCATCGCCGGCACCATCGGTACGCTCGCACTGGCGCTGGTCGCGCCGGGGATCGTCAAGCTGGCGATCAAGATGGGCGCTCCGGACTACTTCGCCGTGATGGTGCTCGCCTTCATCGCGGTCACCACCGTGCTCGGCTCGTCGAAGATCCGTGGCCTGGCGGCGCTCGCGATCGGCCTGCTCGTCGGCACCATCGGGATCGACCCGACGTCCGGCCAGCAACGGCTCACCCTCGGCCTGCCGGAGCTTGCCGACGGCATCGATGTCGTGGTGGTCGCGGTTGGCCTGTTCGCGGTCGGCGAGGCGTTGTGGATCGCGGCCCACCTGCGCCGTACGCCGGCCGAGATCATCACCGTCGGCGCCGCCCGGATGAGCCGGGAGGACTGGCGCCGGTCGTGGAAACCGTGGCTGCGCGGGACGGTGATCGGCTTCCCGTTCGGCGCGATCCCGGCCGGTGGCGCCGAGATCCCGACCTTCCTGTCCTACGTCACCGAGAAGAAGCTGAGCAAGCACCCTGAAGAGTTCGGTCACGGTGCGATCGAGGGCGTCGCCGGTCCTGAGGCGACGAACAACGCGTCGGCCGCGGGTGGTCTGGTTCCCCTGCTCACGCTGGGGATCCCGACCACCGCGACCGCCGCGGTGATGCTCGGCGCCTTCCAGGGGTACGGCATCCAGCCGGGGCCGCGGCTGCTACAGACGCAACCCGAGCTGGTCTGGGGTCTCGTCGCCAGCCTGTTCATCGGCAACGTGATCCTGCTCCTGCTGAACCTGCCACTGGCACCCATGTGGGCCAAGTTGCTGCGGATCCCGAGGCCGTACCTGTACGCCGGGATCCTGTTCTTCGCCAGCATCGGGGCCTACGCGGCCAACCTGTCGACCTTCGACCTGTGGCTGCTGCTCATCCTGGGCGCGCTCGGGTTCGGGATGCGGCGGTTCGGGCTGCCCGTAGTACCCGCGATCATCGGCATCATCCTCGGGCCGACCGCCGAGGAGCAGTTGCGCCGGGCGCTGCAGATCAGCGACGGGCATGTCAGCGGACTCACCAACACGTGGTTCTCGAAGATCGTGTACTTCGTGATCCTGCTCGTACTCGTGGTGCCGCCGCTTGTCGCGCGACTCCGCAAGCGCGAGCCCGCCGAACTGGCCAAGGTAGGAGACTGAGATGGCGATCGTAGTCGGCTACGTGCCGACCCCCGAAGGCGTCGCGGCACTGGACAGCGCCATCGACGAGGCAAAGCTGCGCGGGCAACGGCTCGTGGTGGTGAACTCGTCCCGCGGCGAATCCCTGGTGGACAAGCGATTCGCGTCCGATGCCGAGTGGCAGTCGGTCGAACAGCGGCTCGCGGAGTCGGGCGTCGAGCACGAGCTGACCCAACTGGTGGCGAGCAAAGATGCAGCCGATCAGATCCTCCGGCTGGCCGACGAGCTGAACGCCGAACTCATCGTGATCGGCCTCCGCCGCCGCACCCCGGTCGGCAAACTCATCCTCGGCAGCCAGGCCCAAACCATCCTCCTGGAAGCCGAATGCCCAGTGCTGGCAGTGAAGTCTCCCGTACATACCGACAGGATGTAGTGCCGATACCGCGGCCGGCCGCCGCCTCGATGAGCGTGGCGACCGGCCACACGGCCGACTACTTCCTGTCGGTATGTACGAGACAGGTCAGAGAAGCACCAGGTCATCCCGGTGCACGACTTCGCGCTCGTAGGTTGGGCCGAGTTCGCGGGCTAGGTCTCGGGTGGAGCGGCCTAGGAGGTCGGGGAGTTCTGTGGAGTCGTAGTTGACCAGGCCGCGGGCGATTACTGCGCCTGCGGGTGAGATGAGGTCGACCGGGTCGCCGGCCGAGAAGGTGCCCTCGACGGCGGTGATGCCGGCTGGGAGCAGGGAGCTGCGGCGTTCTGTGACGGCTCGGACGGCGCCTTCGTCGAGCAGGAGGCGCCCTTGCCCCAAGGTCGCGTGGGCGAGCCAGAGTAGGCGGGTTTTGCGGCGGCGGCCGGTCGGGTGGAAGAGGGTGCCGACCGGGTCGCCGCGGAGGGCTTCGCCGACGCGGGCGGCGGACGTCAGTACGACCGGGATCCCTGCCTCGGTGGCGATTGCGGCGGCTTCGACCTTGGTCTGCATACCGCCCGTGCCGACGCCGGAGCTGCCGGTGCGGCCGATCTGGAGCGGCTTGAGGTCAGCGGGTCCGTGGACGTCGGTGATCATCGTCGTACCAGGTTTGCGTGGGTCGCCGTCGTACAGGCCGTCCACGTCGGAGAGCAACACGAGCAGGTCGGTGTGGACGAGGTGGCTGGTCAGCGCGGCCAGCCGGTCGTTGTCGCCGAAGCGGATCTCGGTCGTTGCGACGGTGTCGTTCTCGTTGACGATCGGGACGACACCGAGCTCGAGCAGGCGGGCGAAGGTGCGGTAGGCGTTGCGGTAGTGGCTTCGGCGGGTGACGTCGTCGACGGTCAGCAACACCTGGCCGACGCGGAGTCCGTGGGCGGCGAAGGCGTCGCTGTAGCGGGCCATCAGCAGGCCCTGGCCGACCGAAGCGGCCGCTTGCTGGGTCGCGAGGTCACGCGGTCGCGACCGCAGGCCCATCGGCGCGAGGCCGGCCGCGATCGCCCCGGAGGAGACGAGCACGACCTCGGTACCTTCGACGCACCGCGCGGCGATCGCGTCGACGAGCAGCCGCAGCCGGTCGAGATCGATCCGGCCGCGCTGGGTGAGCGACGACGAACCGACCTTCACGACGATCCGCCCGGCCTTGACGACCTCAACCCGTTGTTTCATGTCCCGCATCAGTGTTCCTGACTAGTGGGAGCTGAGAGGAGGCCGGCGTCGTCGGCGGCCTCCGGTCAGGTGTGTGTTAGTTGTTGCTCTCGGCATCGATGTCGATGACCTCGCCGAGTGCGTACAGGCGCTCGGACTCCAGTTCGTCGGCGGCGGCCTGCTCGCGGGCTTGTTTGCGCGCCAGCCTCTCGGCCGCCTTCTGAGCCGCCTTCGCCTCCGCCGGGGTCAGGTCGACCTCGTCCTCGACCCAGCCCTTGCCGTACTCCGAGAGGTCGGCCGGGCGCTCGACCTCGCCCTCCCGCAGTGCGTGGTACTGGTAGTCCTTGTCCTTGCGGCGCTGCGCCGCCGGACGGTCCTCGTCCAGCCGCTGGTCCTCGCCACGGCGAGACAGCAGCTCCGCACCGGCCTGGACCTCGGGAGCGAAGTCGAAGACGACCGCGTTCGGGCCGTCGCCGATCGTCACCTCGTCGCCCGCCACCGCGCCCAGCTCGAGCAATTCGCGCTCGACCCCGAGCCGGTTCAGCCGGTCTGCCAGATAGCCGGTCGCCTCGGCGTTGGTGAAGTCGGTCTGCCGGACCCAGCGCTCGGGCTTGTCGCCCTGGACCAGCCAGCCGCCCTCGGGGGTCTTCTTGACCTTGAACTCCTGGCCACCGGTCGCGCGTGGCCGGATGATGATCCGGGTGGTGTCCGGCTTCTCCTCCTCGGCGCGACGCTTGGCGACGATCTCGGCCATCGCGAACTTCAGCCCGTCCAGGCCTTCGTGGCTCGCCGTCGAGATCGAGAACACCTTCAGGCCGCGCGCTTCGAGCTCCGCCGTGACCATCTCGGCGATCTCCTTGGCATCAGGCACGTCGATCTTGTTCAGGGCGATCAGCCGTGGCCGGTCCTCCAGGCCGCCGTGGGCCTTGAGCTCCGCCTCAATCGTGTCGAGGTCGCTCAGCGGGTCCCGCCCGGGCTCGTACGTCGCGCAGTCGATCACGTGCACCAGCGCGGCGCAGCGCTCGACGTGGCGCAGGAAGTCGTGGCCGAGACCGCGTCCCTCGCTCGCACCCTCGATCAGGCCCGGCACATCGGCCACGGTGAAGATGTGCTCACCGGCGACGACGACACCCAGGTTGGGGATCAAGGTGGTGAAGGGGTAGTCCGCGATCTTCGGGCGGGCCCGGCTGATCGAGGCGATCAGCGAGGACTTGCCCGCGCTCGGGAAGCCGACCAGGCCGATATCCGCGACGACCTTGAGCTCGAGCACGATCGTGCGCTCTTCACCGTCTTCGCCGAGCAGGGCGAAGCCGGGAGCCTTACGGCTGGAGCTGGCCAGGGCGGCGTTACCGAGACCGCCCTTGCCGCCGGCGGCCGCGATGTACTCGGAGCCGGCGCCGATCAGGTCGGCCAGCACTTCGCCTTCCGGAGTACTGATCACTGTGCCGTCCGGGACGGGCAGGATGATGTCGCCGCCCCTGCTGCCGGCCTGGTGATCGCCCTTGCCCTGCATACCGCTCGTGGCGGAGCGGTGCGAGGAGCGGTGGTAGTCGACGAGCGTGGTCTGGTCGAGGTCGACGCGCAGGATGATGCTGCCGCCGTCACCGCCGTTGCCGCCGTCGGGGCCACCGAGTGGCTTGAACTTCTCGCTGTGCACCGAGGCGCAGCCGTTTCCGCCGTTGCCGCCGGTGACGTGCACCGTGACCCGGTCGACAAAGCTGGGGATCGCCATCGGTGTATCTCTACTTCCTGCTGGGAGAACTTACTTCTGCTGTGGAACGGCCTCTGGACAGGCTCCGTACGCAGCTGGCTGCGCAAAGCTCTCTGTACATAGCCGAAGGGCGGGCCGCGCTATTCCGCGGACCCGCCCTTCGAAAAGGCTTGTGACTCGAACCGGGTGGCGGTGTTACTCCGCCGGGGCCGGGACGATGTTGACGACGCGACGTCCGCGACGGACGCCGAACTCGACCTTGCCCTCGGCGAGCGCGAAGAGCGTGTCGTCGCCACCACGGCCGACCAGGGTGCCCGGGTGGAAGTGGGTGCCGCGCTGGCGAACGATGATCTCGCCGGCGTTGACCAGCTGGCCGCCGAAGCGCTTCACGCCGAGCCGCTGCGCGTTGGAGTCGCGACCGTTACGGGTCGACGCTGCTCCCTTTTTGTGTGCCATTTTTGAATCAGCTCCCCTTCTTCTCGCCGGAAGAAGACAGTTTCTTGGCGTCGATCGCGGTGACCTTGACCTGGGTGTAGTGCTGGCGGTGCCCCTGGCGCTTGCGGTAACCGGTCTTGTTCTTGTACTTGAGGATGTGGATCTTCGGGCCCTTGGTACGGCCGAGGACCTCAGCCGAGACGGCCACCTTGGACAAAGCGGCGGCATCGGTCGTCACGGTGTCGCCATCGACGACGAGGACTGCGGTCAGCGAAACGCTGTCGCCGACCTGGTCCGTCAGGCTGTCGATCTCGATGACATCGCCGACGGCGACCTTCTGCTGGGTGCCGCCACTGCGCACGATCGCGTACACCGTGGATCTCACTCTCTATTGTTCGGAAGTCTTAACAAGGGGCCTGCACAGGCCGCCAAATTTCTGCGGCCCACGCTCGTGCCACAAAAAAGGAGGCACGCATGACGCGCGCCGAAAGACAAGAATACGGCGCGCGTCATGAGTGGGTCAAACTGGGGTGGACGCCAGCTCCGGAGTGCTCACTCCGGTGTCGGATCCGTTGTTACCTGAATCACTGTCACCGCTGTCCGCGGCCTTACCCCGCCCACGGCTGCTCCGCCGCCGGCGAGGGGTCCCATTACGCCCAGAACCGTTCTGCTGAGCCTTCTCACCGTCGTCGCCCTCCGACTGGTCGCCGTGGGCCTGATCGCCCTGCGAGTGGTCGTCCTGCGCGGCCTGGGGCTGGTCGCCACCGGCCTGCTCAGCCTGCTGATCGCCCTGCGACCGGCCGCCCTGCGAGCGCCGCCCACGGGAGCGCCTACGGCTCGTCCCCTCGGGCTTGTCGCCCTCAGCGGCAGCCTCGCCCGCCGAGACCTGCTCGGCCTGCGCGTCGGACGCGGCGTGAGCGTCAGCCTGCGGCTGACCGCTCGCGGCGTGAGCGTCGTCGGCCCCACCCTGGGAGTGAGTCGCTGCCGACCCCTCCGCAGTTGAGCCGGCGTACGAAGTAGCCGGCGTTTCGGCGTGCGGAGCAGCCGGCTCGCCGTTCGACGCGGCAGCGATCTGGGCCAGGCGCTGGGCTGCGTCGCCGTTGTGGGTCGACTCTTCCTCGCCACCGTCGCGACGGCCCTTGCCGCGGTTGCGGCTCCGGCTCGTCTTCTTGGCGGCTTCGCCTTCGGGCTTCTGGTCGTGCGAGTGCTGTTGTTGCTGCTGGCCACGACCGCGGCCGTCGTCCTGCCGGCGGCGGGACTCCTTCGGCTCGTCGTGCAGGATCAGCCCACGGCCACCGCAGTGGTCGCAGTTCTCGCTGAACGCCTCCAGCAGGCCCGTCCCGATCCGCTTGCGCGTCATCTGGACCAGCCCGAGCGACGTCACCTCGGCGACCTGGTGCTTGGTCCGGTCGCGGCCCAGGCACTCCACCAGCCGGCGCAGTACGAGGTCGCGGTTGAGCTCCAGCACCATGTCGATGAAGTCGATCACGATGATGCCGCCGATATCGCGCAGCCTGAGCTGGCGAACGATCTCCTCGGCCGCTTCCAGGTTGTTCTTGGTGACCGTCTCCTCGAGGTTTCCCCCGGAGCCGGTGAACTTCCCGGTGTTGACGTCGACGACCGTCATCGCCTCGGTCCGGTCGATGATCAGCGAACCACCCGACGGCAGCCAGACCTTGCGGTCCAGCGCCTTCTTGATCTGCTCGTCGATCCGGTAGTTCGAGAAGACGTCGCCGGAGCTGCCGTCGTCCCACTTCTCCACCCGGTCGGCCAGGTGCGGAGCGACGTACGCGACGTACTCCTTGACCTGGTCGTAGGCCTCGTCACCAGAGATGACGAGCTTGGAGAAGTCCTCGGTGAACAGGTCGCGGACGACCCGGATGAGCAGGTCGGGCTCGCCGTGCAGCAGCGCGGGCGCCTGGCCACCCTTCGACAGCTTGTCGATCTCGGTCCAGTACGACTGCAGGCGGCTGACATCCGAGGTCAGCTCCTCCTCGGTCGCACCCTCGGCCGCGGTGCGCACGATCACGCCGGCCTCGTCCGGGACGATGTCCTTGAGGATGCCCTTGAGCCGGTTGCGCTCGGTGTCGGGCAGCTTGCGGCTGATCCCGCCGTTGCCGCCGCGCGGTACGTACACGACGTAACGGCCGGGCAGGCTGATCTGGTTGGTGAGCCGGGCGCCCTTGTGGCCGATCGGGTCCTTGGTCACCTGGACCAGGACCGCCTGACCGGACTTGAGCACCGACTCGATCTTGCGCGGGCCGTTGGCGCCACCGAGGGTCGCCCAGTCCACCTCACCGGCGTACAGGACCGCGTTGCGGCCCTTGCCGATGTCGATGAACGCGGCCTCCATGCTGGGCAGCACGTTCTGGACGCGGCCCAGGTACACGTTGCCGATCAGCGAGACCTGCTCCTCCTGGGCGACGTAGTGCTCGACCAGGACGTTGTCCTCGGAGACCGCGATCTGGGTGAGGTCACCACGGACCCGGATCACCATCGTCCGCTCGACCGACTCGCGCCGGGCCAGGAACTCGGCCTCGGTGACGATCGGCGCGCGGCGGCGACCGGCGGCGCGGCCCTCGCGGCGGCGCTGCTTCTTCGCCTCCAGGCGGGTCGAGCCCTCGACCGCGGTGATCTCGTTGTTCACGGTCTTGCTGCGCGGCTCGCGAACGCGGACGACCGTCTCGTCCGGGTCGTCGGCGGCTATCCCGGCATCCTCGCCCTTGCGGCGACGACGGCGACGGCGGCGGCGCGACGAAGTACCGGAGCCTTCTGCCTCGTCGTCGGACTCGGCGTTCTGGTCGCCGTCCTCGGAGTCATCGTCTTGCTGGTCCTCGTCGGACTCGTCGACCTCGTCGGCGTTGTCGTCGGAGTCGGTTTCACCGGCCTTGCGGCGGCGACGGCCACCACGGCGGCGACGGCGACGACGGGTCGCTTCGCCTTCCTCGCCGTCGTTCTCGTCGGCTTCGGCATCGTTCTCGTCGGTGTCGTCATCGGCCTCGGTGTCACGCGCCTGGTCGAGCACGGGCTCGGCGCGGTCCGCGGCGACCTCTTCGGCGTCCCGCGTGCGCCGGCTGCGGCGACGACGGGTCGTGCTGGGCTGCTCGTCGGCAACCTCGGTGGTCTCCTGCGCCTCGACCTCGACTACCTCGGCGGTTGCGGCGGCCTCGGCTGCACGCTCGGCGGCCGTGGAACGACGGCGGGTACGACGGCCGGCGGGCGCCTCGTCGGGCGTGGCTTCCGGCGTGGCCTCGACCGCGCTGGTTGCTGCGGCCTTTGCGGGCACCTCAGTCGGAGCCTGGAACAGCACGGCAGCGGCTGCCGGAGCGCGGCGGCGCGACCTACGAGCCGGAGCCTCGGTGGCTGCTAGGAGCGCTGCTGCTTCCGCGGCGGCGATCTCGGCCGCTGCTGCCTCGGCGGCGGCCAGCTCTTCCTCGGTCAGCTGCTCTTCGGGGAGCTCGGCGGCGGCTACTGGGCCGTCGGTCAGCGGAGTGTCCGCGGAGAGGAGGTCGGGCTGCGGGGCAGCGGCGGCCTTCTTCGTGGTGCGCTTGCGGGTGGTGGTCTTCTTCGCCGTACGCGCCGGAGCAGGCTGCTCAGCGGTCTCGGCGGCCGGGGCGTCGCCCGTGTCCAGGAGCGAGTCCTGGGTGGTGGCGCTCGCGGCGGCCTTCTTGGCGGGGCGCTTGGCGACCGCCTTCTTGACCGTGCGCTTGGCCGTGACCTTCTTGGCCGGCGCGGGCGCCGGGTCAGCGGTCTCGGCATCGGACTGGGTGCTGACGGCCTCGGCTTCAGCCGGGACGGCCGCAGCAGCCTTCTTGGTCGTGCGCTTGCGGGCGGTCGCCTTCTTGGCCGGCGCCTGCTTGGCGGCGGGCTGCTTGGCAGCGCGCCTGGTTGTGGGGGCGGTGGCGGCCGTGTCGGCTGCCTCGTTGGTGGTCGGCTCGTTGTCGAGCATGTGGTGCGGGTCTCCTCAGGCCCTCCGGCGCACCCTGCGGCCCCTGTCACGGGTCCGGCGCTGCCAGCTGGCGGTCACGGTTCGCCGCTGCCGGGTGCAAATCCGGTACGGCGGAAGCCTTCTGGATCCGCTCCTTGCAGCGCCCTCAGGGCACTACTGGAGCGGCGGCGTCGCCCTCCGCTACATGCGTCTGCTGGTCAACCGCCTGGCCGGTCGCGGTCGCCTGGGTGGCGTCGCGGTCACGAGCGAGCGGATCGTCCACAGTGCCGGTTTCCGCGCTGAGCGGGCCCTGGGCGAGCCTGGTCAGAAGAGCCGGGCCCGTCACCGGGAGCGTCGCTAGTTGCAGTACGCCGGCGAGAACATCGTCGGGTCTCACGGCCGGGGTTCCGTGCCGTAACACCACTTGCAGTATCGCACACGTCGCAACCGGCACCGGTTCACTGCCGACGGTGAGTCGGAGAACGGCCTCCCGACAATCGAACGAGCGAAGCCCCCGTTTGGTCATGCGCTCGACCAGAATTTCCTCCCGGGCGAGGAACGCCGCGACGGCCGGCTCGGCCTCGGCCGGATCCACGCCTGGCAATGCGATCAGCCACTCGCTGGCCTCCAGCTGGTCGGCCAGCGCTCCCGGCCCGGCGACGACCACCTCGACCACGTCCAGTCCGGGCGGCAATGCCTCGTCCAGGTCGGCCCGGACCTGCTCGGCGTCGCGCTCGTGTGTGAGCGAGATCTCCAGGTACTCCGCCTCCGAGGCGGCTCCGGTCGGCGCGGCACCGGCGTACGAGATCTTCGGGTGCGGACTGAAGCCGTGCGAGAACGCCACCGGGAGCTCGGCCCGCCGGACGGCCCGCTCGAACGCGCGCTGGAAGTCGCGGTGCGAGGTGAATCGCAGCCGCCCGCGCTTGGCGAAGCGGATCCGCAACTTCTGGACCGCGGGGAGCTGCTGGGACGGCGGAGCCTGTACTGGTGCCACAGCGGCATTCTCGCAGCTGAACCGCCGTCGCCTCGCATCTCCGGCCCAGCTCGGCGCGATCCGGCGTACCGGGAGGCTGTGGCGCCGCGGTGGTTGACAACCGGGCCGGTCCCCCGTCATTCTCTCCACCAAGTGGTTGGTGGAGAGGGGAAAGTGATGGCGGGGACGAAACGGGGACTGCAGGCGGCCGGGGTCGAGCGTCGCGAGGCGCTGGTGCGGGCGGCGTTCCAGGGCATCGTCGAGCACGGGATCGGTGGGCTGCGGCTGCGCGCGGTGGCCGCGGCGGCGGGGATCGACCACACGACGATCCATCACTACTTCCCTGGCAAGCAGGACCTGATCACCGCCGTCGCCGACTACGCGACCGCTCAGTTGCGCGCCACCCCGGCGGACGGCGACCCGGCCGAGCGCCTCCGCGAGCACCTGCACACGCAGGGCGCCAAGATCACCGAGAACCCCGAGCTTTTCGTCGTACTACGGGAGCTGGATCTCAGGGCGATGCGCGATCCCGAGGTCGCAGAACTCGTGGCGAGCCGCGAAGCGGGGTGGCGGAAGTCGCTGATCACGCTGATCGAGGAAGCCCAGGCAGCACCGGACACACCGGCGACGACGACGGCTGACCTGATCATCGGCGCGGTCAAGGGCGCCAGCCTCAACCCGGCCACCGCGGACGCCGTACTGCGCTCCCTCGCGCTCAGGCTGGCCGGCTGATGGACCGGCTCGCGGGGTGGGACGAGCACAATCGCGGGCGCCGCCTTCGAGTGCTCGTCATCGGGGGTGGCATCGGCGGACTTTGCCTGGCCCAGGGGCTGCACCGGGCCGGTATGGACGTCACCGTCTTCGAGCGCGACGACGCACCCGATGCGCGGACGCAGGGGTACCGGTTGAACATCGAGCCCGTCGGGAGCGAGGCGCTCCATCACTGTCTGCCCAGTGCGTTGTGGGACCGATTCGTCGCTACAGCAGGCGATCCAGGGCCAGGGATGGGGTTTTCGACGAGCAGTTGCGATTGCTGATGCGGGAGTACAGCAACGCGGACTCGTCGGATCCGGTGCGCGCCGTGCACTCGGTCAGCCGGGTCAGCCTGCGCGCCATCTTGTTGTCCGGGCTGGGGACCGTCGTGCGCTTCGGGAAGGTCTTCACCGGCTACGAGGTCTCTGCATCCGGGGCGGTGACAGCGACTTTCGACGACGGCAGCACCGCGACCGGCGACGTACTGGTCGGCGCGGACGGGGTGCGATCAGTGGTTCGGCGGCAGCTGCTGCCGGCTGCCGGGTACGCCGATCCGCGGGCGATCGGGATCGGTGGGAAGCTCGCGCTCACGCCAGAGACCGAGGCCTGGCTACCGGTGCAGCTGACCAGCAGCAAGAACATGATCCTGCCCCGGCGGGACTTCCTGTTCACGTCGGTGTTCCGGCGCCGCGACCCCTCGGACACCACCGACTCGGACTACGTGATGTGGGCCTATGTCGCTCATCGCTCGGCGTTGCCGGCCGACCTGCAGGGTCACGTTCTGGCCCGCCTGGGCGGCTGGCATCCCGACCTCCGGCGGCTGGTCGGCGAGTCCGACCCGTCGTCGATCCAGAGCTTCGATTTCACCGCCGGGCAGCGAGTCAGCGGTTGGGAGAGCCGCCCGGTGACGCTGTTGGGTGACGCGATCCATCCGATGCCGCCGGTCGGCGGGCTTGGTGGGAACGCTGCACTGTTCGACGCCCGGACGCTCTGCGCCGCGCTGACGGCGGTACAGAGCGGTGAGCGGTCGTTGGTTGAGGCTGTTCGGGGCTACGAGTCGGCCATGCGGGCGCACGGGTTCGGCGCGGCTGCGGAGGCGCAGCGGTACACGAAACTGGCGGCTTCCCGGAGCCGGGTCCTGCGCCGGACGGCACGTGGGTTCTTCCGCTTCTGCGGATTGGTGCCGCCCGTGCGCAGGGCCATCTTCGAGTAGGCGGTCAGAGGCCGCTGCATTGGCCGGCTCGGGGGCCGGAGACGTGGTTGGGGGCCTGCAGGTTGCTCGGTGCGGCCGCGTTGGAGGAGCAGGTCAGCGGGCCGTTGATGGTGTTGCCGGCCAGTACTACGGGGTCCGACGTGCTCGCCTTGGTCACGGAGACCGGGCCGCTGACGGTCGTACCGACCAGGACTGCGCTTCGGGTGGTACCGGTGAGGGTCACCGGGCCGCTGACCGCCGTACGGAGCAGGTGGAGGTCTGCCGCTTTGGTGGCGTTGACCGGGCCGGAGATTTTGGTGTCGGTGGCAACCAGTGAGGCGCCTTCGCGGACTGCGACCGGGCCGTTGATGGTGGCATTGGTCAGGCAGGTCACGCCGGAATCCACTGTGAGCGGGCCGTTGCGGATGCCGGTGATGGTGGTGGTGCAGGTCGGTGCGGGGCGCAACAACGTGACGGCGAACCGGCCCGGGGTGGCGATGTTGCCGGGGGCATCGATCGCGCGGTACTCGACCTGGTGGCGGCCGTAGCCCGAGGGGACGTTGTCCCATGGGACGACCCGGGGGGCGCCGAGCTTGCCGTAGACGAGCTGGTCGATCTCGGTGCCCTCGGCGGTGAACTTGAAGGGGGCGTTGGCGTCGGTGGGCCAGCCGTAGTAGTTGTACCAACCATCACCGTCGACGCGGAACTCCGGTACGACGTAACCGGCGCTGTCGTCCGTGGCCTTGAGGCCCATCGTGAAGGCGTCGTTGTAGATGTACTCCGGGCCGGTGGGCTTGGTGATCTTGAGGAGTGGCTTGGACAGGGTGGGGTCGACGGTCGGGCCTGCGCCGTCGATCTCCCAGGTGCGGGTGTCCGTGCCGGTGGTGGCGGTGAGGGTGTGGCGGCCGGTGAGGTTGAGCGGGGCGAGAGGGAGGTCGCGGTCGTTGCCCGGGTTGGGTGTCACCACTCCGTCGACCCGCCACTCGACCGGGGGCTGCTCGGTGTCCGACTGGGTCGTCTCCACATAAACCACCTCATCCGCATTCACCGGGTGCTCGGTAGAGGTCGAGGTGGTGAAAGTCGGCTGGACGGCGGCGGCAGCTGGGGCTGGGGCTGGGGCTGGGGCTGGGGCTGGGGCTGGGGTGATGGTCCAGGTGCGGGTGGCGGTGAGGGCTGGGGAGGCTTTTACTGCGGGGTCTCGGACGAAGGTGGTGGGGTCGGTGATTTTGGCGGTCAGGGTGTGGGGGGCGGGGGTGAGAGGGACGGTGCTCAGGTTGATGGAGCGTTGGTTGTTGGTGGGGAGGGGGGTGTTGTCGAGGGTCCAGGTGACTGTCAACTCGTGGCTGGCGGGGTGGAGGGTTTGGAGCCAGACGACCTGGGTGGGGGTTACTGGGCCGGGTGGGGTGCTGGCTTGGATGAGGGTGGCTCGGGAGGAGATTCGCTGGGTCATGCGTTCGCGGGAGACCTGGTCGAAGTAGTAGCCGAGGACCTTCATCATCGAGTGCTTGCTGGGCCGCCAGACGCCGCTGCCGGCGTACATGCCCGCCTCGTAGCGGCCGATCGGACCGCCGGATTCGGACGGCTCCCCCAGCCAGCGGAACCACTTCTTCTGCTGGTCGAGCAACTGCTGTTCGGTCAGCAGCGTGTGGTGGATCGACGAGGGCTCGGGACCCTCGTACGCCGCCCCGCGGTCGCCGCGAGCGTAGTAGTCGTACTCGTCCTGGAGCCCGCCGAGCGAGTGGCCGAGCTCGTGCGGCGTGATCAGCGCGGAGAGCGCGTTGCCACCGGACGCCGTCGCGTAGGTACCACCCGCGCCGCCGTACGTGTTGCTGTTGCCGATAGCAAGAATCTGCCGGTTGGCCGTGGTCGTGCCGGGAACCAGATCGGCGTACTGCGCCGCGGCGGTCGCGCTGACCGTGAGGAGGCGCTGGACGGACCCCGGGTTGCAGCCACCCCAGAAGCCCATCTGGAGCGGGGTGTCGACCTTGGGCGAGGTCAGGTTGGGGTCGCAGTCGACACCGCTCTCGGGCGAGGGGATCTCGACGGCGTACACGTTGATGTAGTTGCGATAGGTCTTGAACGGCTCGATGCTCCAGAGCACGTTCAGGTGCTTGTCCACCTGCTCGCGGAACTTCGGCAGATCGGCGGCCGTGTAACCGTCACCCATCACCACCAGGTTGAACCGCGAGGACGCCGGCCCGGTCACCTGCAACGGCACCACCGTCGCCGCGCCTGCCACGAGGGGCGCCGCGGCGGGCTCCCCCGCACTGGCCGCCAGCGGGACACCGCCGAAGGCCGCTGCGGCGACACCCAGCAACGCGATCAGACGTCCGGCCTTGAAACGAGTCCTCACAACCCGGCCCTCCCCAGTTCCCCAGCGCCCCGGAATGGCTCGCGGCGAGCCCGCCGTGAGAAGCCTACGAAGCCGGCCCCGGAGTTGTCAGCGGTTCCCGCGCGGCGAAACTTGCCAGCGGCCAGGAGCGGGCCGGGGCGCCGTACGGCATCATGAGGGCTCGGGGAAACGTGAGGAAAGGACATCGATGACGGAACCGGCACAGTCGCCGCAGTTCGAGCCGGAGCCGGAGCGCTCGGTCGACAACGCCGGTGACGGCGATGGCAAGGGCATCTACTGGGTGCTGAAGAACGTCGTGGTCGGCCCGCCGGTCAAGCGCATCTTCCGCCCGAAGGTGGAGGGCGGCGAGAACATCCCCGAGATCGGTCCGGCGATCATCGCGAGCAACCACCTGTCCTACGCGGACTGGATCTTCATGCCGCTGGTGCTGCGCCGCCGGGTCACCTTCGTCGCCAAGTCGGACTACTTCACCGGGGCCGGGATCAAGGGCCGGTTCCAGCGCGGCTTCTTCAAGGGCACCGGCCAGGTCCCCATCGACCGGTCCGGCGGCTCGGCGTCCGAGGGCGCGATCAAAGCCGGCCTGAAGGTGCTGGAACGCGGCGACCTGTTCGGCATCTACCCCGAGGGCACCCGCTCCCACGACGGCAAGCTCTACAAGGGCCGGACCGGCGTCGCCCGGCTCGCGCTGGAGGCCCGCGTCCCGGTGATCCCGGTCGGCGTGATCGGCACCGACGTGGTCGCTCCCCCGGGCAAGGTGGTCGCTTCGCTGGCCTCGCCGACGATCAAGTTCGGCGAGCCGCTGGACTTCTCCCGGTATGAGGGGATGGAGGGCGACCGGCTCATCCTGCGCGCCGTCACCGACGAGATCATGTACCGGATCATGGAACTGTCCGGCCAGGAGTACGTCGACATGTACGCCACCAAGGCCAAGTCGCTGGAGGGCCGGGCGACCACCGGCGCCCCCAAGAAAGTCCGCAAGTCGGACACCTGAGTCAAGGGGTGAGACAGGGTGGCACTAGGCTGGGAAACCGTGGACGGACCTATCGCGTACCAGGGTGAGCCAGGAGCCAATTCGGCGATGGCGTGCACCGAGATGTTTCCCGACCGCGAACAGCTGCCCTGTACGACCTTCGAGGACGCCCTCGAAGCGGTCAGCACTGGTCGCGCCGGGCTGGCGATGATCCCGGTGGACAACTCGATCGCCGGCCGGGTGGCGGACATCCACCACCTGCTGCCGGACTCCGGGCTGCACATCATCGGCGAGTTCTTCCTGCCGATCCACTTCCAGCTGCTGGCCACCCCCGGTACTGCGATCGAGTCGATCAAGACCGTCCGCAGCCACGTGCACGCGCTCGGCCAGTGCCGCAAGATCATCCGTGAGCACGGCTGGTCGACGGTCGTCGCCGACGACACCGCCGGTGCGGCCCGCGAGGTCTCGGAGCTCGAAGACCCGACCGTCGCCGCGCTCTCGCCGGTCGCCGCGGCCGGGCTCTACAGGCTGGACATCCTGGCCGAGGACGTCGAGGACGAGCACCACAACACCACCCGGTTCCTGGTGCTGTCCCGCGAGCCGCAGGTGCCCGCGGCCGGCTCGGGGCCGACGATCACGAGCTTCGTCTACCGGGTCCGGAACGTGCCCGCCGCGCTCTACAAGGCGATGGGCGGCTTCGCGACGAACGGCGTCAACATGACCAAGCTGGAGAGCTACCAGCTCGGCGGCTCGTTCTTCGCGACCCAGTTCTATGCCGACGTCGAGGGCCACCCCGAGGACCCGAACGTCGCCCTCGCGCTGGAGGAGCTCGCCTTCTTCTCCGTCGAGGTCCGCCTGCTCGGCGTCTACCCTGCTCACCCGTTCCGCGAGCAGATCGCCGAACCAGCCGCCAACCGGGCCCTCCGCCCGCACCACTAGCCCCCACCACTAGCCCCCCACCTCGCCCCGCGCGCCCGCCGCGCCCCTCGCCGCGCCCTCGCGCCGCGCCCCTCGCGCCGCGAGCCACTTTGTGCACGACGTGAGCACTTGGCCCGGGTCTGGTTGCTCACGTCGCGCACAAAGTGAAACCTGGCGCAAGGGGTCGGGCGACCTTGTGCACGACGTGAGCGTGGATCGCGGCGACGGACGCTCAGCCCGTGCACAAAGTGGAGCCTGGCCGCGGGCGGCGCGGGCGGTCGGCGGTGGGCGGTGGGCGGTGGGCGGTGGGTGGTCGGTGGTCGGTGGTCGGTGGTCGGTGGTCGGTGGTGGTCGGTGGTGGTCGGTGGTGGGCGGCGGGCGGCGGGCGGCGGGCGGCGGGCGGCGGGCGGCGGGC
>NZ_JAAGLV010000016.1 GCF_010548305.1 Streptomyces sp. SID13031 | reverse complement strand
CCTCCAGATACCCCACCCAAGCAGCCAACACCAACCGCACCACCTACCAAGCCACCATCAGCATCACCATCCACACCCCGCCGCCTTGACACCGCCCCAACCCGCCTAACTAACCGGCCTTGGGGTTAACCCCTCAGAGTGCAGGGGCCGGTCAGCGGGCTCGGCGTTGGAGGCGTTCTATGTCTAGGAGGACTACTGAGCGGGGTTCTAGGCGGACCCAGCCTCGGGAGGCGAAGTCGGCTAGGGCCTTGTTGACTGTTTCGCGGGAGGCGCCGACGAGTTGGGCCAGCTCTTCCTGGGTCAGGTCGTGGTGGACGTGGACGCCGTCGTCGGCGGTACGGCCGAAGCGGCTGGCCAGGTCGAGCAGGGCTTTGGCTACGCGGCCGGGGACGTCGGAGAACACCAGGTCTGCCACGACGTCGGACACCTTGCGCAGGCGGGAGGCGAGCTGCAGGAGCAGGCCGCGGGCCACCTCGGGGCGGCCGGCCAGCCAGCGGAGCAGCTCGTCGTGGGTCAGGGCCATCAGCGTGGCGTCGGTGACGGCGGTGACGGTCGACTGGCGCGGTCCCGGGTCGAACAGGGACAGCTCGCCGAACATCTGGCCCGGGCCGAGCACGGCGAGCAGGTTCTCCCGGCCGTCGGCGGAAGTACGGCCGAGTTTGACCTTGCCCTCGACGACGACGAACAACCGGTCGCCGGAGTCGCCTTCGTGGAACAGCACCTGGCCGCGGCGCAGCCGGCTCTCGGTCATCGACGCGGTGAGCGCAGTGGCTGCCTCGTCGTCCAGCTGGCTGAACAGCGGTGCTTGTCGGAGCACTGCGGCGTCCACGAATGGGCCTCCTCGGACCTGAACTGCGACTTGCGAAGGGACATGCGAGTCCCCTCGGCGCCAGGCGGATCACACCCGGTCGCCCCAAAACCGTAGCTCCTCGGGTGTGTGCACCGCCACGTAGGCCCGTCAGGACGCGCCGGAGCTCCGTCTCGGCGACCCCTGAGCGGTGAAGATGAGGAATGCTCAATTGGCTGAGGAAGCGCCGCGCCCGCGCTCGCGCCGAGGCTGCCGCAGCCGTGCTCGCCGAGGAGACCAGGGCGCTCGGAGCGCGCGCCAGGGGACTGGCCCAGCAGGGGCGTATCCGCGACGCGAGCGTCGTACTGCGCTCCAGCGGCAACCCCCGGTCCGAGCGGATGCTGGTGGGCCTGCTCCGGGAGTACGGCTACTTGGACAAGGCGATCAGCATCCTGCGCGCCAGTACCGACCCGCAGGCGGAGCGCGAGCTGGACGAGCTCCTGCGGCTCCGGGGCCGGCAGCTCGCCCAGAGCTCGATCTCCGCCACCAGCCTCGGCGCCCGTCGGCCCGAAATGTCGGGCGAGGTGAGCCACCTCCTCGAGTACGGCCAGATCGACGAGGCGATCGAGCTGCTGAAGTTGAGCCGCCTCCCCGCCGACCGGACCAGACTGGAGGCCCTGCTCCGCGAGCTCCGCCGAACCGACGAACTCAGAGAAGTCACCAACGCCTCGATCCGGCTCAAGACGCTCCGAGCCGAGGGCCGCCTGGACGGGTTGCGCACACTCGCCGACGCCGGGAGCGGCGAGGCCAGGACCCTGCTGGTCGAGGCCCTCGCCGAGCAAGGCGACCTCGATCAGTTGAGGCCGCTGGCCGTCGGCGACGAGCACGCCACCCTTCTCCTGCTCAACCTGCTGGCCAAGCAAGAGCGGGTGGACGAGTTGCGTGCGTTCATGATCGCCGGTGACACCCGCGCCAAGGACCTGCTGCTGCCGCTGCTCGGTCGCCAAGGCAGGCTCGAAGAGCTCAGGAACCTGAACGACCCGCGGGCCGACGCGCAGCTGGTCGACCAACTGCTCAGGCAAGGCCTCGCCGACCAGGCCGCTGCCGCGCTCCGCGAACGTCCGAAGTCGACGGACCAGGCCGACTACGACTGGCACCGCCTGGCCAGCCTGTACGCCGAACAGGGCCGAACCGACGACGCGATCGCCGTCCTTCGTGAACACCGGGTCTCGCCAGGCCTACTGGCCGAGCTGCTGGCCGGCACCGGCGAGGCGACCGAGGCCATCGCAGTACTGGATGCCTCGAAGAACCGGGACGCCCCGCGAAAGGCCGCCCGGTTGCGCGCCGAGCACGGCCGCCTTGACGAACTCCGGACCCGCGCCGACGCCGGTGACCGCGCGTCGGCCAAGCAGCTCGCCGCGATCCTGGCAGCGGACGGCGAGTTGGACGAGCTCAGGACCAGAGCTGCAGGGGGCGACTGGGTCTACCAAAACTCGCTGGTCCAGACCCTCGGCAGCCTCGGGCACCTGGACGAACTCGAAACCCTCGACGTCCCTACAGCCGGCCTGATGTGGTGGGCAACCGTCCTGGCGAACGCTGACGGCAGCGACGGCGATGCTGACGCGGTGGCTGCCGCGTTGGCCGAGCACGAATCGAAGAGCGACTGGTACACCGGTGAGAACGGAACGGCCAGAATCATCGACCTGCTGGTCGAGAAAGGCCGCATCGGTACCGCCATCGCGTTGGCGACGGCTCGGTTCAGGGCCGGCGACGAGTCGGCCGAGCAGTGGATACCGCGGCCACCGTTGACCCGTATCGGCGAACGTGAGGTCACCGTCAGGCAGTTGCTGACCAAGTCTGCGGTCACTGCGATCCGTGAGCTGCTGCCGACCTGCTCCACCGGCGAGGAACGGCGTACAAAAGCACGAATGGCCGATTCCGACTACGCCATGTATTGCGACCTCTGGGTCACCCTGGTCGCGCCAGATCGAGCCGAGATCGCGGTGGCCTGCTGGACTGTCTACACGGACGCGGCTCGCTACTTCGGAGACGACCCGCCGGATGAGGCGGAGAGGGAGCTGCAGCCGGAAGGCACGGCGATCACCGACCTCGCCATGACCGTCGACATGGTCGACGACCTGGCCGACCATCTCAAGGGCCGCGACCTCCCACGCCCAGCGGGCCGCCACCTCACCATCACCATCCCCCTGCCCACGGCCCAGGCAGCAAGCTGAACGCGACCTGTCGGAGCCCGGACGTAAGCTGGCCTGCATGCCGACGCAGCGTGTCGAGGCTCCAGCCTCGCTTGAATCCCTCCTGGTGCCGCTGAAGCTGCCGCGGAAGGCGCCCGTTTTCACCGACGAGACCCCGACCCAACTGGTCCGGCGGGCTCGCAAGATGCACAAGGTGCTCACGGACACCTACCCGGACGCGCACTGCGAGCTCGACTTCACCACCCCGCTGGAGCTGCTCGTCGCGACCATTCTGTCGGCGCAGACCACCGACGTGACGGTCAACAAGGTGACCCCGACACTGTTCGCGAAGTACCCGGACGCGACGGCGTATGCCGAGGCCGATCGGGAAGAGATGGAGACGATCCTCAAGCCGACCGGCTTCTTCCGGGCCAAGACGAACAGTCTGCTCAAGCTCGGCCAGGTGCTCGTCGACGACTACGACGGCGTTGTGCCCGGCAAGCTGGAGGAGCTGGTCAAGCTCCCGGGCACCGGCCGCAAGACGGCGAACGTAGTACTGGGCAACGCCTTCGGGGTCCCCGGTATCACCGTCGACACGCACTTCGGCCGGCTGGTCCGCCGCTTCGGCTGGACCACCGAGGAGGACCCGGTCAAGGTCGAGCACATCATCGGCGAGCTGTTCCCGAAGAAGGACTGGACGATGCTGTCGCACCGGCTGATCTTCCACGGCCGCCGCCGCTGCCACGCCAAGAAGCCGGCGTGTGGCGCCTGCCCGATCGCGCAGTGGTGCCCCTCCTACGGCACCGGCCCCACTGACCCCGACCTGGCCGCAAAACTGGTCAAGATCCCAGCGTGATCACCCCACCAAGCCCTCGTACTACGGCCGCCCGGCGCTGGGTTGCTGTGCTGGCGACCGTTGCCGTCCTGGGGTTGTTGGTGGCTTGTGGCGATGACAAGCCGGGAAGTGTTGCGAAGGAGCCGGGCGGGACGGTTGCAGGGGCTGACCAGTTGCAGGCTTGCCCGAGCGTCCAGTCGCGGCAGCCGGCGCCCAAGGGGTTGCCGGAGATCAGCCTTCCCTGCCTGGGTAAAGGGCCTGACATCCGCTTGTCCGACCTTCGCGGCCCACTGGTGATCAACGTCTGGGCGCAGTGGTGCGGGCCCTGCCGCGAGGAGGCGCCGTACCTCGCCGAGCTGCACCGCAAGGCCGGCGACAAGCTGCAGTTGCTCGGGATCGACTACATCGACACCCGTCCGGATCTCGCGGTGAAGTTCGCGGTCGACCACAAGTGGGACTACCCGCATCTGGTCGACCGCGACAAGCAACTCCAGCAGCCGTTCAGGATCGCCGGTCCGCCGGTGACGGCATTCGTCGACAAGTCCGGGGCGGTCTATTACCACCGCAAGCCGATCACGTCGCAGCAGGAGCTGGATCAGCTCGTGAAGGACAAGCTGGGGGTCAGCCTGTGAGGACCAGCACGACGTACGACGTGGAGCTGCCCGAGTTCCTGCAGCAGTTGCGGACGGCATCGAAAGAGGTCGACCCGCAAGAGCTGTCCCGGTTCCTGCCGCCCGAGGACGATACGGACGTGCGCGGTTCCGCGGTCCTGATTCTTCTTGCCGATGGCAACCATGCTGACGGCCCGGACGTCTTGCTGACCGAGCGTTCCTGGACGCTGCGTAGCCACGCCGGTCAGATGGCCTTCCCCGGCGGCCGCGTCGACCCCGAGGACGGCACCGGCGTCGAAGGACTGATCCGTACTGCGCTCCGCGAAGCGGAGGAGGAGACCGGCCTCGATCCGGGCGGGGTCGAGGTTTTCGCCGTCTGGCCGTCACTCTGGGTGCCGGTGAGCAACTTCGCCGTGTCGCCGGTGCTCGGCTGGTGGCGGGAGCCGTCGCCGGTCGCGGTGGTCGATCCGGCCGAGGTGGCCTCGGTCCACCGAGTCTCGATCGCGGCGCTGACCGACCCCGCCAACCGGATCAGCTGCTTGCATCCGTCGGGTTTCACCGGCCCGGCGTTCACCGTGGGTGACCTCTACATCTGGGGTTTCACCGCCGGTCTGCTCGACAAGTTACTGAAGCTCGGCGGCTGGGCACGCGACTGGGACCCCGGCAACGTCGTACCGTTGCCCGACCGACTGGTCGAGGCGGCCTGGCGGAGTGTGGGGCGGCGGCCGGAGGATGTTCGACGGCTGACAGCCATCGAGCACGACCTGGGGCGTCCGGAGGGTGTGGAGTGAGCGGTCTCGATATCGCGCTGCTGGTGGTGACGGCGCTGGTGGCGATCTCGGGCTACATCGAGGGGTTCGTGCTCGGCGCCTGCGCCACGCTCGGGCTGCTGGCAGGAGCCGCGGTCGGCGTGTACGGCGTACCGCGGGTGCTGGACAACTTCTCGCCCAGCGTCGAGGTGTCCTTCGCGGCGCTCGTACTGGTCGTGTTGCTGGCCTCGATCGGGCGGACCGTGGGAGCCCTGCTCGGCTCCAAGCTGCGCAACAAGATCTCCTGGAAACCGGTCAAGGCCGTCGACGCGCTCGGCGGCGCAGCACTGGCTGCCGCGTCCGTGCTGGTCGTCTCGTGGGTGCTCGGTGTCGCCGTCAGCGGCGCCCGGATCCCCAGCGTGACGTCGGCCGTGCGTGGTTCGCAGGTGCTCGCCAAGGTCGACGAGGCGCTGCCGGGTGGTGCCGATCGCGCGCTGCAGGCGTTCAACGACGTGGTGAACACCGATCTGTTCCCGCGCTTCCTCGACCCGTTCGTACCGGAGCGGATCCGCGATACGCAGCCGCCGGACGGCGCGATCGCGCGCAACCCCACGGTGCGCCTGGCGTATACCCGGATCGCCAAGGTGACCGGTGTCGCGAACTGCTCACGCGGTCTCGAGGGCAGTGGCTTCGTCTACGCCCCCCAGCGTGTGATGACGAACGCCCATGTGGTGGCCGGCGTGAGCTCGCCGAAGGTGGAGGTCAACGGCCACTCGTACGACGCCAAGGTGGTGCTCTTCGACTCGAGCGTGGACATCGCCGTGCTGTATGTGCCTGAGCTCACCGCGAAGCCGCTGGCGTTCGACACCGACGGCAAGGCCGACGCGCCCGCGGTCGTACTCGGCTACCCCGAGAACGGGCCGTTCGACTCCGAGCCGGCCCGGATCCGTTCCGAGGAGCGGCTGCGCGGCCCGGATATCTACGGCGACAAGACGGTGACCCGCCGGGCCTTCTCCATCTATGCGCAGGTCCGCCCCGGCAACTCAGGCGGCCCACTGCTCTCGTCGAAGGGCACCGTGTACGGCGTGGTCTTCGCCGCCTCCGTCGAGGACAACCGGACCGGCTACGTGCTGACCGCCGAGCAGGTCGCGGAGGACGCCGCAGCCGGCGCCAAGGCGACCCAGGAAGTATCCACACACAGCTGCACCTGATTCCGCTGCATCCCGGTGCAACAGATCGGGGCAGCCGCGGCGTTGGAAGGGTGTGACGATTACGGGCGGGGACACCGAGCGACTCTCGTTCGACGAGCTGGTGACGTCGAGCGAGCGGCGCTTGCTGCGGCTCGCGCTCATGCTGACCGGTGGAGTGCACGGCGCTGAGGATCTCGTCCAGACGGTCCTGGCGCGAGCGCACCGCCGGTGGGACCGGATCGGCGCGCTCGACCAGCCGGACGCGTACCTGAGCAAGATGGTCGTCAACGAGTTCCTGAGCTGGCGTCGGCTGCTCAAGAACCAAGAGGTGCCACTGGCCGACCTGCCGGAGGCCCCCACCGGTGACGACATCGGCACTCGCCATGCACAACGGGACGCGGCTTGGCGTCTCCTCGCGGGCCTGCCGCGCCAGCAGCGCGCAGTACTGGTTCTGCGGTTCTACGAAGACCTGCCGGACGACGAGATCGCCGCCATCCTCGGCTGCTCCCAGGTCACCGTCCGCTCCAACGCGTCCCGCGGCCTGGCGAACCTGCGCGCGAACCTCCCGACCTCTGACAAGGACCACTGAAATGCCCAAACTGACGGACGAAGAGGTCGGCCAACTCCTCCGCGAAACCTTTACGGAGAAGGAAGATCTGCTAGAGCAGTTGCCTGAGGCAACGTCACGGGCGGTACGCCGCAAGGCGCCCGCGCTGCTGGCTGCCGCCGCCGTCCTCGCGGTCCTCGGTGGCGGAATCTCGATCGCCGGAACCGGCCCCGGCTCGTCGCCCTCCGAGTCGGCCAAGGGTTCGACGTCGTCGCGCCCGTCGAACGCACCGTCGAAGGTGTTCGCCGGCCTGCCTGCGCCGGCAGAGTTGAATACCAAGCTGACCGGCCTGGCCATCGCCGAGCTGACGAAATGGGAGCGCCCGGCCGGTGGCTGGCCGGTCGTGAAGGTGCTCGACGCGTCGTACGAGAAGGCGAGTTCCCCGATCGGCGGCGCAGGCGCTGGCACGCCGCTCAGCAAGCAGCAGCAGGCCGGGATCGCGAAGTTCGCGGGAGTGCCGATCAGCTGGGTGAAAGGGGCGCCGGCTGGTCCAGACGTCTGCACTCAGGCCGACGGCACGCCGTACGTCACGCTCGGCCCGATCGTGATGGCCGAGAACGGATCGTCGGCCACGATCGGGATGAGCATGTGGAGAGGCTGCCTGGACGCGCAATGGCTGACCTACCGGCTGACGCCCACCATCATCGCCCAGGAGGGTGGCGCAGGCACGGAGTCAAGAACGGGACCGGGTTGGACCGTCGCCGGGACCGTCGGGCCGGTCGCTGTCGCCTAGCGACTTCAGCCAGTCGAGCAGTAGCTGGTTGAACAACTCCGGCGTCTCCTCGTGGGGGAAGTGGCCGGCGGTGGTCAGTACTTCGTGTTGTAGCCGGCCATCGACCAGCCCCGCGGGTGTGGTCGAGCTGGCCGGGTTGATCGCGCCGTCCAGGGCGCCGTGGACCTGCAGGACCGGTACTGCGACCGGGGTGCGCATGTGGGCGGAGTACCGCCGGCCGTCGGCGCGTAGGCGCGAGCGGACGAACCAGCGGTGGTACTCCAACGCACAGTGCGGCGCCGGCCAAACCTGCAGGGCGGCCCGGTACCGGCGCGACGCCTCAGCGTCAGGGAAGGTGCCGCCCGGGGCAGACCAAGCGCGGAGGAGCTGCTCGATGTGGATGCCGTCATGGGCGAGCAGCCGCCGCTCCGGCAGGATCGGCAGCTGGAACCAGCCCACCTGAGCCACAGACCGCGGTTGCCCGGATCGCATCAGCTGCAGTGGGTGTGGAGCCGACACGGCCGCCAGCGCTCGTACCTGCTTGGGCGCTAGTACTGCGGCTGACCATGCGACGAACCCACCCCAGCCGTGCCCGACGACGACCGCGTCAGTCGCCCCCAGCGACCGGATGACGCCCGAGATATCCGCGGAGACCGTGAAGGGGTCGTAGCCACGCGGGGTCTTGTCGCTGGCGCCGTAGCCGCGCAGGTCCATCGCCACCGCCCGGTACCCCGCTGCGGCGACCACCGGCAGCTGATGCCGCCAAGCCCACCAGAACTCGGGGAAACCGTGCAGGAACAGCACCAGGGGATCGTCCGCCGCGCCGCACTCGGCGACGTGGAACCTCGCCCCATTGGCCGCGACCAGCGAATGCGACCACGGCCCATCGACGAGTAAGTCAGAAACCCCGGCCGGGCTCAGTCGCCCTTGCCGATCGCCTTGAGCGCCTCGACGGACTCCTTCGAGGTCTCGATCGCGCGCTGCGGGCCCTTCGCCTTGCCGATCAGGTTCTTGCCGACCAGGATCAGCGCGGCCGCGATCAACAGGTAGACCACGGCAACGATCAGGAACGCGAGCGCCGGATGCAGGCCGAGCGCGTTCACGCCGTACGCCGCGGCGATGGACAGCAGGATGACCGCGAGCAGCGCCAGGAAGCCGGCGGCGCCGAACAGGCCCGCGCCGGTGCCGGCCTTGATCGCGGTCGACTTCAGCTCCGACTTGGCCAGCTCCAGCTCACTGCGCACCAGGCTGGACAGATCCTTGCTGGCATTGGCGACGAGTTGCCCGACAGTGGGCTCATCCTCGGTCTGCCCCATCGACATGGCGCTCCTTTCACACGGGCCTGCGGTCTCGTGACACTGCCCCCGACACTAGCTTGTACCCGCAGCTCATTCCTCGGCATACGCGCGGTTGCGGCGGAACAGCAGTACGGCCGCGATCAGCGCGGACAGCACCGACGCGACCAGTACCGCGGCCTTGGCGCGCTCGATCTGGGCGAGGTCGTCGCCGAAGGCGAGCTGGGCGATCAGCAGCGCGACGGTGAAACCGATCCCGGCCAGCACCGAGACCGCGCCGACGTCTCGCCAGGCCAGGTCGGAGTTCAGCTCGGCCCGGGTGAAGCGGGCCGTCAGCCACGACCCGCCGAAGACGCCGATGACCTTGCCGGCCATCAACCCGGCGACCACGCCGATAGCGACCGGATCGGTCAGCATCGCGTGCAACGTATCCCCGCCGAGCGTGACCCCCGCGGCGAACAGCGCGAACACCGGTACGGCGACCCCGGCGGACCACGGACGTAGGCGGTGCTCCAGCCGCTCGGCGGGCGACCTGTCCTCGTCCGCGTCAGGCAGCACCCGCGTGACCAGGCCGAGCGCGACGCCCGCGATCGTGGCGTGGATGCCCGACTCGTGCATGAACCACCACGCGCCCAGGACGACCGGCACGTACGCCAGCGGAGTACGGACTCGCCGGCGTTGCAGGAAGTAGAACGCCGCGATCAGGACGACAGCGGCCAGCAGGTAGAGCAGGTTGATCCCGTGCGAGAAGAAGGCGGCGATCACCAGGATCGCGCCGAAGTCGTCGACGACCGCCAAGGTGAGCAGGAACGCTCTGAGCGCGCTGGGCAACGACCGCCCGACGATCGCGAGCACCGCGAGGGCGAACGCGATATCCGTTGCCGTCGGCACCGCCCAGCCGTGCGGCTTGCCATCGGCAACGGTCAGGTTGATGCCTGCGTAGATCAGGGCCGGTGCCGCCATCCCGCAGAACGCCGCGACCACCGGCACGACGGCCTCGCTGAGCTTCGACAGCGTGCCGACCACGAGCTCGCGTTTCAGCTCGACACCGGCCAGGTAGAAGAACAACGTCAGCGCGCCGTCGGTCGCCCACTGCTCGACGGTCAACGGACCGAGCTGGGCGTCGCGCAGGTGGTGGTAGCCGTCCTGCCAGGGCGAGTTCGCCCAGATCAGCGCGATCACCGCGGCCCCGACGAGCACCAGGCCACCGGTCGTCTCGGCCCGCAGCGTGTCGGCCAGGAAGGCGCGTTCGGATCCCAGGATCCGGGGAAAGGCTCGTCGTTTCTGCAGCAGCCGCACCGGCGGCCCCCTTAGGAATGACTCGAGCGGAATGACTCGAGTGGTCGGGCGTGATCGGACCAATCGCCGACCAGACTTCCCGGCACACCGAGCGCGAGGAGTTCCCCGCTCTCACCTGATTCTAACGGGTCCGGGCCGGCCTCGGCGTACCGGTCGTCACAATCTGTGGGCTCTCCTACTGCGAAAGTTAGCCACTTCCTGGGAGGATGATTGCTGGCGGCCTGGGGGGCCGGACAGTACTGTCGGCAGTAGTTAGTGGTCTAGTTGGAAACTTTCAGGAGCACGACGTGGCTCGCGTTCCCCGGCAACCGGTTTGCCGGGCACATTCCCAGGGATACTGACGTCATGGCCCGCCCAAGGAACAACCCCGGTGACCTCGCGGAACTGCCGACACAGTTGCGCACCGACCGGCCGAAGGGTGACCAGATCCGCGAGATTCTCCAGACCCTCACCCGCAGTCTCAGTGTCGGAACCGTGCTGCCCTCCGAGCGCGTTCTGGCAGAGCGTTTCGGCGTCGCCCGGATGACAGTGCGCCAGGAGGTGGACCGCGTCGTAGCCGAAGGCCTCGCGGCGCGCCGGCCGGGCGGTGGCACGTTCGTCGCCGAGCCGCGACCCGCGCGGATGCTCACCTCGTCCTTCAGCCAGGACATGCGCGCCCGTGGCATCACGCCGGGTGCGAAGGTACTGGAGCACCGCGTCGGTACTGCGGACGAGCAACTGGCCTCCGAGCTGGAGGAGCCAGTCGGTACTTCGGTACTGCACCTGGTCCGGCTGCGGACCGCCGACGGCGACCCGATGGCGATCGAGCGGACCGCGCTGTCCCTGCGCCGCTACCCGGGCCTGGACGAGCTGGACCTCGGCGAGGTCTCGCTCTACGACTCCCTCTCGACCCGCTGGGGCGTCACCCTCGGGATGGTCTCGGCCTCGATCGTGGCGGCCCCGCCGGACCCGGCCGACTCCGAGATCCTGGGGATCGACTCCAGCATCCCATGCCTGATCATCACCTCGGCCCCCCGCACGGCCTCGGGCGAAGTGATCGAGTTCGGCCGCTCCGTCTACCGCTCCGACCGCTACGACATCACCGTCGCGTACCGAGCCACCTGAGCCAGGCCGACGTAGTACGGGTCAGGCGTTCAGGCTGCGTAGTACGTCCGGAGTGTGGCCGCGCTCGGCGAGCAGGGTGACGATCTCGACGACGAGCGCTTGCGCGAGCAGCGCACCCACGATCGTCGAGGTCGAGCCGGTCCGCTCCGGGCTGCCGTCGACCTCGATCAACGCATCGCCGGGCACCCCGCAGTTGTCGATCACGACATCCGCGAGCTCGAACAACCGCAGCCCGCTCGGCGCCCGCGACTCCACCGCCGTACTGTGCGCCAGCGACGTCAACGCGATGACCTTCGCGCCCGCCTCCCGCGCACCCGCGGCGAACTCCACCGGTACCGCATTGCGCCCCGAGTTCGAGACGACGAGAACGACATCGCCGGCCGAGACCGCGTTGACCTGCAGCAACACCTCGGCCAAACCACCGAGCCGCTCCAGCAACGAACTCTTCAGCAACCCCTCATGCAACATCAACCCCGGCTCCAGCACCGCCCGCACATTCGCCAGCCCACCGGCCCGCCCATACAGCTCCTCGGCGATCACATGGCTATGCCCGGTCCCGAACACCCAAAAGGTGTTGCCCTCGCCCACAGCATCCGCCACCAGCCCAGCAGCAACCCGTACTGCGCTGAGCTGCGTCCCCGCAGCCCCAGCCGCCAACTCCAGCGCTTTCCCCAAAAACTCCTCGGCTCCACCCATACCCAGAACCTAGCCTTAGCTCCGGTCCAACGGAGAACCCGAGTAGACCAATTTCAGAGCTGAACCGACGCGACGCCGAGGGCGAAGGCGGTGCCCGCGAGGGCAAGCATGATGGTGGCGAGGGTGATCAGCTGGCGTTGGAGGGCTGGGCGTTCGGCTGTGGTGGCGAAGATCCGGCGGGGCCAGTGGTGCCAGGAGACGTACCAGAAGATGGTGGTGGCCGCGAGTAGCAGCAGGGCTTTGAGGGCGTGGATCCACCAGTGGTGGTGGTCGAGCAGGAGGAGCGCCAGCCCGGTGCAGGCGATCACCGCGATCAGGGCGAGGACCTTGTAGCGGTTGCCTGAGGCAATTACTGCGGTGAGGTGTTCGCGATCGTCTTCGCGGGGGCCGAAGTACTTCTTCAGCTTCGGCTGGACGACGAACAGGGAGTAGGCCATTCCGCCGACCCAGGCGGCGGCCAGGCCGGCGTGGATGATGGCGATCAGGGCGGTCACGCGGCGATCATGTCACGGCTTTGTGGTCGTCCTGGTGTTCCTGGACTGTCAGGAACTGGTCGCCGGCCGATCGCCGACGACTGGAACGGCGACGGCACCGACGAGGTCGGCCTCTACACGCCTTCCACGGGCACCTTCGCCCTCCGCCTCGCCGACGGCACCACCCGCTCGATCCGCTACGGCGATCCGTACTGGGAACCCCTGAGCGGCGACTGGAACGGCAACAAGACCAGCAGCCAGGGCATCATCCGGTACTGACCTCAGAACCGAAGCGAGGGGACGGCGGGTCCTTCATCGTTGGTGGCCCCGGCCGGGCCGCGTGGTGTCAACCGAGACAGTGATCGTGTGGGTCGAGCCGAACCAGTTGCCACGGTTGCTGACGATGTGAGCCGGCGCGTTCGACCGGCTCCGGACGTCTCACCCTGGTGGCTTTCGACGGGCGCGCCAGGTGCAGGAAGGTGAGGGGTCAGAAGGGTGGCGGGTCGTCGGGGTTGGGGGTGGAGGTTGGTGAGGGTTTGTGGATGGGGCCGGGTGTTGCGGGTGGGGTGGTGTAGCGGTGGCCGGTGGGGGTGGTGATGGTGGTGGAGCCGTCTGGGTTGTTGGTGGCGGCCCAGCCCCAGGCGGGGGTGTCTTTGATGACGTGGTGTAGTTCGCAGTAGTTGCGCAGGTCGGTCAGTCTGGTGAGTCCGGTCTGGGTGAACGGGATGCCGTGGTCGCGGTCGCATTCGCGGGCGGCCCTGTTGCAGTTCGGCCAGTCGCAGGTGGGGTGTGCTGCTAGCAGGGTCTCCGAGACGAGCATTCCTGGGTCGTGTCGGGTGGTGGATGCTTCGAGGACGGTTCCGTTGGTCGGGTCGGTCAGGATGCGTCGCCAGGTGCTGTCGGTGGCGATGGTTCGGGCCATTTCGGCAGGAATCGGCCCGTATCCGGTCAGCTCGCAGGGCTCGTCGTTCATGCCGAGCAGCGTGGTGATCGGTACGAGGACTTCGATGTGTGGTCGGCGTCGGTGCTGGTCGGGTAGTCGTCGTCCGAGCCAGTCGAGTCCGTTCCACAACATGAAGTCGAACAGGTCCGTGACGACATCGGCCCGTCGCTGATCCGCGGTCCGGTGATCTGCTCGCAGACGCTCACCCGGCGGCGGCTGAGCCTCGTCGGTCGCACCGACGGGGGCACTGTCGGTGCCCACACCGTCAACGGTCACGCCTTCCACAACCGGCTTTCCGACCGACCCGTCGACCGGCTTTCCGACCGACCCATCGACCGGCTTTCCGACCGGCTTTCCGACCGACCCATCGACCGGCTTTCCGACCGAACCCACGTTGACGGCCTGACCGACGGCGGGGTTGTCGCCGGTCTGGCCGGTGGTGGTCGCTTTGTCATCGGCCGTAGCGGGGGTGGCGGTGTCGACCTTCGCGTTGGTGTCGGTCCAGGCATCGCCGTGCTGGTCGTCGTCTGCTGTCCGGCCACTGGTCTCGGGGCCGGCGACTCCGCTGTTGATGGTCGCGTTCCCTGTGGTCGGGCTGTCACCGGTAGGCTGGCGACGGCTCCTGTTGCTGTCGGCCGTCGGGCTGTGACTGGGCGCATGCTCGGTGCTCGCACCTGACTCGGGCCGGGTGTGGCCGGTCGGGGTGTTCGGGCTGGGAGCCTCGGGAGTGGGGGTGGGGCTGGGGGTGTGGCGTTTGGCGAGGTTGGCCATGGCCTGGATGACGATCCAGATCTCCTGGATCTTGTCGGCGGTGTTGACGATCCACAGGCCGGCCATACCGTCGGCGAGCGGGACGATGCGGACCTCGCGGGTTGCCTTGGCTTCGCGATGACGGTCGGCCTCGTTCTTCGCGTTGTATTTGGCAACCTGGCCACGAAGCGACTTCCGGAGATTGGCGTGAGACTGCGACGGTGCCCGCTGCAACACCGCGGCCTCGACCGCCCGGGTCGACGCGTCATCCAGAGCGCGGGTCGCGTCGGAGATCGCGATCGCCTTCGACAAACTGATCGCGCCGCAACGCAACGCCGAATGAGTAGCGGCCAAGACACCGGTCAACCGCAACGCAGTATCGATATGGCCGCTGACAGTCTGCGCGGACAACTTCAACGCACACGCAATCTCCGCGGCCCAGGAACGCTCCGGATCCACCGGACGGCCACTCGAATCGATCTCGCTCGGACGCGGCAGCTCAACCGCCTGAGCCTTGCGCTGACGATAGAACGACGCCATCGCCGACATCCGGATCGACTCAGTCCACGCCGTCAACCGCGCGGTCGCCTTCATCAACTCGATCAACGCCATCGGAGACAACGTCTGCGGGCGGACCTGCGCCAAGGCAGCAGCCAACTCAGGGCCAGGCGGCAAGAACACCCAAGCAGGCGCCGCCGCCTCGAGCAACGTCCGCTCGGCCTCGTCCTGCTCGACGCCTGCCCACAACTCCCACTCAAGCGCATCAATCGCCGACAGCGGTGGAAAGCCCCCGTAGACATCCACCTCGTCGATCAACCGCGGACCGCCAAGACTCTCCGGATCCTCCGGCGCACAGACAGCCCCGGAATCGAACCGTGCATCGACCTCGGCGGCGAACGACTCCCCGCCGTACTCGCGATCGACCACCCCGATATCCATAGCCCAATACTAGAACAGTCGTTCGAATGAAGGCAAATCGCTGCAATCGCGCGCCTGTGATGTCGCAGGACATCGGTGACGGTTCTGCCTCAGGACTTCGGTGACAGTTTCGGGGTTGTTGGTGGTGACACTTCGGTGAGTCGGTGGTGCCGGTGAGGCACTGGCTGGGTCGACTGTCTCGGTGCCGAAGAACGAGCCCGTCGATAGATGGACACGGGGCGCTCGCGGCTAGGAACGGGCTAAGTGACTGGGCTATGTCGCGGGAGTGGTCGGAACGTTCGCATGGTCAAGGGCTGGTCGTGTCGCTCCGCCGATTGAGGTGTCGGGTCTGCTCGCCAGCTGACGTTCCCCGCGGCGACTTACCGACCGAATCCTCACCGCAGGACCGAATTCGCTGTGCTAGCCGATATCGCGGGAATCTTGCTCGTCGGTTCCCGAGATGAATTTCAGGAACCTGCTGCCCAGGGGTGTTACCTGGCCGACGAAGTACTTGTCGTCGAGATCGATCGCTCGTGGGAAGCCTGCTAGAGCACCGACAAGATTGGTGCTCACTAGGTCATCCATGAGAAGCGTGCGCAGATCGTCGTGGCCGTCTAGAACGGGGAGAGGATACCCCCAAATGCCGGCCGCGTTCGGGCGTTGCTCGTCGTGAACAGAGCCGCCCCGCCCGCCGGGGTGGTCTTGCGCCCAGCGGAGCAAAAGAATGTGGCGCGCTGAGAACTGATCAACGAGCCTGAAGAACCGAGCTTGCTCGTCTACATCGGGTGCATCCGGCGCGACCGAGTTCTCCAGAGCATTCCTCAGCGCTTCGAGCTTCTCCTGCTGATGTGTCGTCTGGGCGATCCGAGTGGATTGGATGAAGGCGTCGAGGAACATCTCGTTGTCCAGAAGGCGTTCAACCTTCAGCGCGAGCTGGTTCACCACGTCGGTGATACGCGCTCTCCACTCCGCCAGGCGCCGGTTGTACGGGCCCTCCATGAGGTATTCGTACCAGGCCCCTGCCGCCCCACCAGCTACGGGGAGCGAGCTCAGAGCTCCTGCAAGCAGCTTGTCGATGAGCTCGGTTTTTGGCTCCTCGGGCGGCTGATGCACTGTCATGAGTGCTGAGTCTGGACCACATAGCGATACCAGCGCCAGCGGCCGACGCGACTGCGCCCGGAGTGACCTACGTCGGCAACGGCCACCCCGTGGACTACGCCAAGACCCCTGAAACCGTCACCGATGTCCTGACACATCCAACGTCACCGATGTCCTGAGGCAGAACCGTCACCGATGTGCTGAGACATCACACTGCAATCGCGCGCCAGCCTGGTCAGGTGCGGTTGCGGGGGTGGTTCTTGCCCAGGCGTTCGTTGCCGCGCTTGTAGTTGCCGGTCCAGCGGGCCATCACCTCTTGGGGGTCGTCGTCGACCTCGGCGAGGAACTCGGCGGCGCGGGCGCCGCGCAGTACGGTGGCGGGCTTGCCGTGATGGGTGATGCGGACCGTTCCGTCGGGCCGTTGCGCGTAGTCGAATCCATTGGGTGCCGGCACGGCGCCATTTCAGCAGTGCGGCATCGCTACGGGCAACCGGGTTTCGCCTGGCCGGAACCGTACCTTTCACTGTCCGGAGTTGCGGTGTGACGCAGAACGGCCGGGGCAAGGTCATCCGGGTGACGTTGATCGCGTCGCTCCAATGCCCTCGCGGCTGCTGACGACCAGCTGACAAAAACAGCCTGTACGCCGGCCAGCGGCGTACAGGCTGTTGACGTGCTGGCGGTCAGTCCTCGTCGGACTTGCCGGACTCCAGGTTGGTCTTGATCAGGGCCATCACCGTGCTGTCGGCCAGCGTGGTGACGTCGCCGACCTCGCGGTTCTCGGCGACGTCGCGGAGCAGCCGGCGCATGATCTTGCCGGAGCGGGTCTTCGGCAGCTCGGCCACCACCATGATCTGGCGAGGCTTGGCGATCGGCCCGATCTCCTTGGCGACGTGGTTGCGGAGCTCCTGGACCACGTCCGGCCCGCCGTCCCCGGCCTCCGTGCGCAGGATCACGAAGGCCGCGATCGCTTGGCCCGTAGTCGGGTCGGAGGCGCCGACGACGGCCGCCTCGGCGACCTTCGGATGCGACACCAGGGCCGACTCGATCTCGGTGGTCGACAACCGGTGGCCGGACACGTTCATCACGTCGTCCACCCGGCCGAGCAGCCAGATGTCGCCGTCCTCGTCCTTCTTGGCGCCGTCACCCGCGAAGTACACGCCCGGCCAGCGCGACCAGTACGTCTCCTTGAAGCGCTCGTCGTCGCCCCACAGCGTCCGCAGCATCGCCGGCCACGGCTTGTCGATGATCAGGTAACCGCCGGAGCCGTTCGGTACCGACTTGCCCGCGTCGTCGACCACGTCGACGCTCACGCCCGGGATCGCCTTCATCGCGGCACCCGGCTTGCCCGCGGTCACGCCGGGCAGGGGGGAGATCATGTGCATGCCGGTCTCGGTTTGCCACCAGGTGTCGACGACCGGCGTCTTGTTGCCGCCGATGTTCTCCCGATACCAGATGTAGGCCTCAGGGTTGATCGGCTCGCCCACCGACCCCAGCACTCGCAGGGTGGAGAGGTCGAACTTCTCCGGGATCTGCTTGCCCCACTTCATGAAGGTGCGGATCGCCGTCGGCGCGCAGTACAGGATGGAGACCTTGTACTTCTGGATGATCTCCCACCAGCGGCCCTGGTGCGGGGTGTCCGGGGTGCCTTCGTAGATCACGGAGGTGGTGGCGTTCGCCAGCGCGCCGTAGACGATGTAGCTGTGGCCGGTGACCCAGCCGATGTCGGCGGCGGTCCAGTAGACGTCGGTGTCGGCCTTGAGGTCGAACACTGCCCACTGCGTGTACGCCGTGCCCACCAGGTAGCCGCCGGTTGTGTGCAGGATGCCCTTCGGCTTGCCCGTGCTGCCGGACGTGTACATGACGTACAGCGGGTGCTCGGCGTCGAACGCCTCAGGCGTGTGCTCGGTCGACTGCTTGCCGACGAAGTCGTCCCACCACAGGTCGCGGTTCTCGACCATTGCGGTCTCCTGGCCGGTCCGGTTGACGACCAGGACGTTGCGAACGTCCGGGCAGTCGACCAGCGCGGCGTCGACGGCCGGCTTCAGCGCCGCCGGGGCGCCGCGACGGTAACCGCCGTCGGAGGTGATCACGACGCGGGCATCGCAGTCCAGGATCCGGTCCTTGAGCGCTTCCGCGGAGAAACCGCCGAAGATGACCGTGTGCGGGGCGCCGATCCGGGCGCAGGCGAGCATCGCGACCACGGTCTCGGGAATCATCGGCATGTAGATGGCGACGATGTCACCGGCCTGGACGTTCAGCTCGAGCAGCGCGTTGGCCGCCTTGCTGACCTCGTCCTTGAGCTGGGCGTAGGTGATCTCGCGGGTGTCGCCGGGCTCGCCCTCGAAGTAGTAGGCGACCCGGTCGCCGAGGCCGTTCTCGACGTGCCGGTCGACGCAGTTGTACGCCGCGTTGAGCTTGCCGTCGGCATACCACTTGGCGAACGGCGCGTTGCTCCAGTCCAGCGTCTCGGTGGGCTCGACCGCCCAGCTGATCCGCTTGGCCTGCTCGGCCCAGAAGCCCTCGAAATCGGCGTCGGCCGCCGCATAGGCGTCCGCCTTGACGTTCGCGTTCGCCGCAAGCTCGGCGGGTGGCTCGAACCGGCGCTCCTCGTGCATCAGGTTCGACAGCGCATCGGGCGGGTTGGACTCGGAACTGGTCACGTCGCGGACTCCTTGTTGAGAGCTGCAAGACTGCGGAACGCACGCGGCGTTCCCGTCCCCTTTCTACCAACGCCGGACCACCCGCGGTACTGGTGCCTCGCCCAGCCGCCCTCGATCTGCGCCGAACGGGCGCAATCGTGAACGGCGTCACACGCTGACACCCGAGGAATTCAGCCCTGGTGGTGGTTGAGGACCTTGGCCAGCATGGCGGCGAGCTGGTCCCGCTCCGAGGGGGCGAGCGGGGCGAACAGCTCGTCCTGAGCGGCCAGGACGAGGGTTCTGAGCCGCTCGCACTGCTGCTCGCCGGCGGCGGTCAGCGTGATGATGTTGCGCCTGCCGTCGGCGGGATCAGGCGACCGTACGACGTACCCGTGGTCGGCCAGTTCGTTGAGCGCGGCCACCACGTCACTTCGGTCGATCCCGGTTCGCCGCCCGAGCGTCGCCTGACTGGCCGGCCCGTACTCCGCCAGCGTCGCGAGCAGCCGGTAGTGGTACCCGCGCGCGTTTCCGGCGGCGAACGTCTCGGCGATGATCCGCTGCGCCTGCAACGCACTCTGCGTGAGCAACCAGCTGGGCATGCCCGCCAGCTCGCTCGGCCCTGCGTCGTCACCGGTCGTCACAACCGGAGTCTATTCCGTTGGGTTCACCAACGAGCAGTACGCACTGCAGCTTGCTGCAATCGGTCGGCGAGACCGGCCGGGAAGGCCCGATCGTGTGTCACGATGGCGCATCCGGGGCTTGGGGGGACAGTGGTCGCGATCGAGCAGGACAGCCTGCGGTTGCTCGTCGGTATGCACCGGATCGTGCGCCATCTGCGCCGGACCAGTGCGAGCAGCACGCTGCACCCGACCCAGTTCATCGCGCTGATGCTGATCGGCGACGAGCAGCCGATCCGGATCGGCGAGATCGCGACGCGGGTGCCGTGTTCGCAACCGACCGCGACGACCACGGTCGCGACCCTCGAGGCAGCGGGGCTGGCTCGCCGTCAGTCCGACGTACTCGATGGACGTGCGACCGCCGTCGTGCTCACGCCGCTGGGTGACGAGATGGTCGAGGCGGCCGGCCGGCACGCGGTCGACGACCTCACCAAGCTGCTCGACCGGCTGTCCGACGACGATCGGGCGCTGGTGCTCGCCGCGGGCGCCGTGCTGTCACAGATGGCGGACGACCTCTGACTACCTGAGTCCCGGGACGACGGACACCGTGTACGGCGGGGTGCCGGGCGCGGCGTCGAGCTGGCTGTTCACCCAGAGCAGGCGCTCGCCGTCGCGGGCGATCGTGGTCGGAGTGGAATTGGTTGCTGCGGGCATCGAATCCGCGACCACCTTCGCCTTCGTCCAGTCGCGGTCGAGCAGGGCGAGCCTGGCGACGTACTTGCCGCCGCCCGCGTTGTGGACGGCGTACAGGTGGTGCCCTTCGAGGAGATAGCCGTCGCCGGAGAGGATGCCGTTGGCGCCGCTGACCGCCAGGGTGGTGACGGCTTTCGTGCGTAGATCGACGCGGTAGGTGACGTCCTGGCCCTGCTCGCCGACCAGCAGGGCGCGGCCGTCGGTGACGATGCCGTTGAGGAAGTACGGGGTCGGCTGGATCTTGTCGCGGGTCAGCCAGGGCCTCAGGCGGCCGATCCCATCCTCGGTGAGAGAGGCGCGCCAGAGCTGGTTGTGCGCGGAGTCGGTGACGTAGACGGCGTCCGTGGTGAAGGCGAAGTCGTTGAGGAACGAGCCCTCCGCGGCCGGGCGGATGGCGAGCAGTTGGCCGCAGGCGTCGTACATGTAGAGGTTGGAAGTGGCGGCGCCGGCGACCAGTACGCGTCCCCAGTGGTCGACGTGGATGCCGGTCGCGGTGGTGCGGCCGTCGCTGCCGGCCGGCAGGAAAGGTCTGAGCTTGGGATCGCGGACAGTGCCTCGGTAGACAGCGCCGGTGCCGACGCTGGTGACGTAGATCGTGCCGTCGCGGGTCAGCTCGATACCCTCCGGAGTGTCGCCAGGGATGGTCGAGACGAGGTACGAGCCCGGGCGGGGGCGGTGCTCCTGCCGGGCCTGGGCCGTGGGCTGGACGGTCGTGGCGATGAGCGGAGCGGCCAGCAGGATGGTGGTGGCGGTGCGTCTGCGGATCATGCTCTCCAGAGTGGTCGGCAGGTGGGGGTGGCTCGACCGGTTTCGGCCAGCGCCGAAGGCGTATCCCTACGAGGGTGTCGGCGGGCACAATCGGAGGATGTTGCGGATCCACTTCAGCCCGGCTGACCTGGCCCGGGTGACGTTTCCGGCCGAGCCCCAGCCGCTCTGGGAGGCGGCGCTGGCTGCCCGGGCGCTCGGTGGGCTGGCGGTCGGTGGGCTGTCGGTCACGCCGGCCGGACGTCGGTGGCGGCGGGCAGCGGCACCCCTGGTCCGCCCGTCGATGCGACCGCTCTTCAAGCTGATCAGCCCGACCGGGCGGGTCCCCGACTTCCTCACCCCCGAGGTACCGGCTGCTGGGCTCGAGTCGAGCCTGGCCGTACTGATGGACACCCCTGCTGAGGTGGTCAGGGATGAGCTCGGGCCGTACCTGCCGCCCGAGGTCGATCTGTTCATGCGAGGCCTGCTGGCCGGCGCCGCCGAATCGCGGCGGGCGCTCGGCAACGCGGTTCGCGACTTCCACCAGGACGTACTCGTGCCTTCCGGGG
Organism: Streptomyces sp. SID13031; assembly: GCF_010548305.1. Lineage (GTDB taxonomy): Bacteria > Actinomycetota > Actinomycetes > Propionibacteriales > Kribbellaceae > Kribbella. Next base: position 198,017 of record NZ_JAAGLV010000016.1, on the reverse strand, counting down.
TCGAGCTGGAACGTCGCTACGGCGCAGACCTGGCGCTGCGCTCCCGTGCCCTTCTCCAGTCCGGAGTCGAGGGCTTGCTGGCCAGCCTCCACCCAGACATCGAGTGGGACGCACCTCTCCTCACCACCCACGGCCTGAGCCCTGGCCCCGCCTACGACATCCACCTGGCCGGCCGCGGCCTGCAGCTCTACCCGTCGTCCCTCACCGCGGAAACCCTGGTCCTGGACGTCCCCCACCGCCGCCCAATGCTCATCTACCCGACCGCCGACCTCCCCTTCACCGACGAGATCGACGGAGACGCCCTAGCCGACCTCCTGGGCCGCACCCGAGCCGCCGTACTCCGCGCCTTGACCACCAGCGCCAGCACCACCCAACTAGCCCGCCGCACCGGCATCTCCCTAGCCTCCGCCAGCGAACACGCCCAAGTACTACGCAACGCCGGCCTCATCACCACCCACAGAACCGCCGGCGCGGCCCACCACTCCCTGACTCCGAGCGCCCACCACCTACTGACTACCGGGTCGACTCGGGAGGTGGGGCGGGCGTCGATCCGCGGTCGATGATGCGAGGCTGGTGCGGGTCCATGATCGGTCGCGTGAGGCTGATGTGGATTCGTGGTGCTGTCCCGAGGTGGGTGTGGTTCGCGGTCTCCGCTGCGGGAGTGTCCTAGTCGAGACGATGAGCGTCAAGAGCGCCTTCGCGTCCCGTCGGGATCGAACAAGTTCGACTCTTGACCCTCATCGTCTCGACCAGGGAAGGACGCAGCTATGTGGATCCCGCGGAGAGGTGTGAGCCGGGGGCCATCTTGGGTCAGGCCGGCCGAGTCGCGGGGAAGTGGTGGTGAAGTCGGCCGGGTTGCGGGGTCGGGGTGAGGTGGGGGTTGAGCGGGAAACTTTTGGTCGCCAGGTGCAAGTTTGTTTCCACCGCCGCGGGTTTGCTGGGGGCGACGGGCTGCTGTGCATACCTAACTCGGTAGGCAAACGCTTACCTCGGTGTGTCGGGGCGCTCGCGGCGAGTTATGCGTGCGTGGCGGTCCCGGTCGGCCCCCTCGGCCAAACGCGACAGGTGTGTCTGTCGGTGATGGTGCTGTTTTGGGCGGTTTTGGGGGCTGGGTTCGTGTTGGTGGGGGTCGGCTGGCGGGTTGTTGTACCGCTAGCGTCTTGTAGGGCGCTAGTGGTCGGATAACGCGCTAGTGGCTGAGGAATCGGGGTCGCCGGGCCCGCCCGCACGCCGCCCGGGCGCGGTGCGGCGGGGGCGTCAGGGGTGCCCGGATGGTGCCTCGCCGGGTGGAATCTCGGGTGCCTATGGTGCCCGGATGGTGGCTGGCCTTGGGATGGTGGTGATCCATCCATTGTGGTCAGTCTTTGCAGCGGCTCCGGGATAGCTGCGTCTTTGCCTGGTCGTGGTGGTGGGTGTCAAGAGTCGAACTTGTTCGATCCCGAAGGGACGCCGGAGGCGCTCTTGACGCGCGTCGCCGCGACTAGGACCATTTCGCAGCCCGGCGACGCGATCCAGAGTCCCCTTGGCGGCAGCACCCCGAATCCAGAGTCCCTTGGCGGCAGCACCCCGGATCCAGAGTTCCCCTTCCGTCAGCACGCCGGATCCACCCGCGCCGAACCGCCGGGAGGGTCGGACTCCCGGCGGTCGGCCTTACCTAGTGCGGGTTAGTTGCGGACGATGGTGAAGGTGGTGGTGGTGTTGCGGATGTCTACCGCGTTGTTGGAGAGGGTCAGGTTGTTGAAGGTGGCCGTGCCTACGGCGGGGCCCTGGCCCGGTTCTGGGAGTTCGTTGGCCCAGATGCCGAAGCCGGACTTGGCGTCGAAGGCGTCGCCGGACTTACGGGCGCCGGAGATCGAGACGTTGGTCAGGATCGTGTCGGCGACCGGGAACTGCGGCTGCGAGCCGACGTAGTTCGTCTGGAACATGATCCCGCTGTAGGTGGGATCGACGATGTCGACGTCGGTGAGACGGATACCCTGGAAGACCTTCGAGGCCGAGAAGATCCAGATGCCGGGGAAGGTCTGGGCTCCCCAGAAGTGGCCGCCGGATCTGACCACCGAGATGTTCTCCCAGCGCGTCGGCGGGGTGGCGCCGAAGCCGTTCATCGGGATGCCGAAGTCGAGCGAGCTGATCGTGATCCCGGAGTACACCAGCATGTCCGCGACGTACAGGTTGCGGAACACGTTGTTGGTGCCGCCGTAGACCGCGAAGCCGGCCGCCCGCCAGGTCAGCGTCGCCGAGAGGTTCTCGAAGACGTTGTCCCGGACTTCGCCCCCGCCGCCGTCGACGGCGTTGAAGAGCGCGAAGCTGTCGTCACCGGTACTGCGGGCGTCGTTGTTGCTGACCAGGTTGCCGGCCGAGCCGTTGGTCATGTTGATGCCGTCGGCGAAGGTGTCCCGGATCCGGGTGTTCTTGATCGTGGAGTTGTCCGTGTTCGCACCCCAGTACAGGCACATCTGGTGCTCGATCCAGATGTTGTCGATCGTCATGTTCGACGTGCCGTTGAAGTTGAACACCTTGCCGGGACCGTCGTTGCGGGTGTTGTAGTTGCCGAAGTACGAGAACCCGCTGAAGGTCGACCCGTTCGCCGACGATGCGGCGTCGAAGCCGACGTCGGTGTTGGTCTGGGTGGTCGGTGCGATGAACCGCGTGAACCACGGTCCGGCGCCGACGACCTTGATCGCGCGGCTGTTGACGTTGAACTTGCCCGACGTCTGGTAGTTACCGGCAGGCAGGTAAACGCCTTGCAGGGTTGAGCTCTGCTGCGCCGTGTTGAGCGCGTTCTGCACGTCCTGCTGGCTGAAGCCGGCCGGTACGACGTATCCCGCGCCCGGGTTGGCGATCGGCGTGGCCTGCTCGGTGTCGATGAAGTCGATCGCGTAGTTGGTGGTGTTCGCCGGATCCTTCTGCAGCTTGATCTTGGTACCGGCCGGGAAGGTCCCGTCCAGCAGGATGTTCGCCTCGTCGTAGATGTGCCGCGCCGGACCCGCACCCGGCGAGTTGCCCGGGCCGGCCTCCGCGCCGTACAGCCACGCGTACTTCGAGGTCAGCGGCAACGCCTTGTGGAAGGTGCCGTTGACATAGACGTTGATGGTCGAGTCGATCCCGCCACCACCGGCCGAGTCCGGGATGGAGAACCGGGTGACGAGCGTGTTCGTGCTCGCCTTGGTGGTGAACTCGACGAAGGAGCCGTTCGAGTTCAGCGTGACCGCCTTGCGGCCGGATGCCTCACCGGCGAGGTCGCCGATGGCGCGGTTCGGGCCGACCACGATCGCGCCGCCACCGACCGAGGCGTCCTCGGCCTCCAGGTGGTCGTACGGCATGTTCGCGCCGCGGCCTACGAAGAACGGCCGCTCGCTGGTGTTGTTGGTCCGCTTGACGGGCAGCTCGTTCGCGTCGTCGGCGAGCACCACGCGGACGGAGTACCGGCCGTTGGCCGCTGTCCAGCTGCCGAGGTTGATCGGCGCCGTGGTGGCTCCGGCGGCAATCGCACCGGAGTACGAGCCGGTGAACGTCTGTACGACGGTACTGCCGCTCAGCAGCGTCAAAGTGATGCCGTGAGCGCCTGCCGCCGAAGCGATGGTGCCCTGGTTCTTGATCGCGACCGAGAACGCCACGGTGTTGCCGGCGGCCGGGTTGCCCGGGCTCCAGCTCACCGCGGAGGCGATCAGGTCCGAGCTCGCGACCGGGGTGACGACCAGCGGGCTCGCGCTGTTACCGGTGTTGTTGGCGTCGTTCTGCTCGATGACGGTGTTCGCCTCGTCGACCTTGGCGCTGAGCGGGTAGCTGCCGGCGTCCCGTGCGCCGATCGCTGCCGTGACCGTCGCGGACGCACCGGCGGCGATCGCGCCGACGGCCGCAGTACCGACCTTGGTCGTACCGAGGTAGAAGTTGACGTCGGTCGCCGTGGAGGCCGCCGTGCCGGTGTTGTTCACCCGGGCGGACACCGTGATGACGTCGGTCTCGACCGGTGCGGTCGGGGTCCAGGTGACGTTGGAGACGGTCAGGTCCGGGTTCGGGGCGGGTACGCCCATCACCTGGAACTCGGCGACCTGGCCGGCCGGGGCACCGCTGTTGGCGGTGAAGTTCAGCCGGACGTCGGCGACGCGCGAGCTGACCGGGATCGTCACGGTGTTACCGGACGACGGGCTGAAGTTGTACGTCGCGGAGGCCACGATGGTGGTGAAGCCGGCCGCACTCTGCTCGCGTCCGAGGATCGAGAACGTCTGGCTGCGGTTGCCCCAGGCGCTGTCCGGGTTGAGCCGGATCACGATCGAGCTGACGTCCGCGTTCGACCCGAGCAGGGTGGTCAGGGTCGCCGGGTTGGCGTTGCCCTCCCAGTAGGTCTGCACGTTGTCGTCGTTCGCGTTCGTGGCGACGAAGGTGTGCACGAAACCGGACGCGTTGATCGGCTTGCCGAGCGCGAGGTTGGTACCGGGCCCGTTGCTGCCGCCGCGGGTGACGGTGTTGCTGTTCGGCGACTGGTTGCCGACGGCATCTTTCGCGCGAACGAAGTAGCTGACCGAGGCGCTGGCCGGCTGGTTGTCGGTGTAGGTCAGCACATTGCCGGCCACGCTGGTGCGCAGCGCGCCGTTGGCGTACAGGTCGTACCCGGTGACGCCGACGTTGTCCGTCGAGGCGGTCCAGGTGAGCCGGATCTGGCCGGCGGCGGGCTCGGTGTAGGCCAGGCTTCCCGGGGCGGTAGGAGCCTGGGTGTCACCGGTCGCCGGGCCGTAGACCTCGAGTTCGGAGACCTGCCCTGCGGGCCAGCCGGTGTTCGCGGTGACCAGGATCCGGACGTACCGCACGGTCGAATTGCCGTAGTCGATCGTGACGGTGTTGCCCGGCGCGTTGAAGGCGCGCGACGCGGAGGCGGACAGGTCGTTGAAGTTCTGGCCGTCGGTACTGCCCTGGACGGCGAGCGTCTGGTTGCGCGAACCCCAACCGGTCGGCAGCTTGAGCACGACCTGGTTGGTGCTGACCGACGACCCGAGGTCGACCCGGACCCACTGCGGGAACGCGTTGTTCGCGCTCTCCCAGTACGAGCCCTGGTTGCCGTCGGTGACGTTGGCGGCGGCGTAGTTCTGGGTGTTGCTGCTCGAGCTCGCGGACTTGCCGGCCGCGAGGTTGGGACCGGCCAGTACTGCGGCCGCTGCGGTCGCGCCGCGGCTGTGGGGGCCGGCCGCGGCGATCATCGGGCCGGCCGACAGCAACAGACTGCCGACGACCATGGCGGCCAGCAGCCGCCACTTTCCACGTGTGGTTCTCATGGCATCCGGGGCCTCTCCGATGGGCGGGGGGAGTGAGGGCGCAAGGGACTACGGCTGCCAAGAAAATTGCACGATGCCTACGGAAGTTACGTAAGTTTGCTGATTTCTTGCACAGCGCTGGCTTATTGTTACGGCAGCGCTACGCGAGCGTCAACGGTTCATGACGGCTCAATCGGTCGAGGTGTCCGAGCTGAGCCAGCGGGTGGGGCGGAAGGTGAAGAGGGTGACGAGGTTCTCCGGGTCGCCGAGTTCGGTCTGGACGTAGCCCTGGGCGTGTTCCTCGGGCATGTAGCGGCGGGCGATCGTCAGCATCTGCTCGTGGGTTGGTTTGGTGGTGGAGACGAGCTCGGCCTCGACGGTCACGTACGCCGGGGGCATCTGCTCGCGCTGGACCACGAGGGTCACTACGCCGGCCGCCTTGATCCGGTCGATCCGCTTCGGGGTGCGGCGCTGGGTGCCGGTGAACATGGTCAGCTCGCCGCCAGGCTCGTACGCGTAGAACGTCGGGACGCTGGTCGGTGCACTGCCGGGCTCGCCCGCCACGCTCAGGACGCCCACATGGGTGTCGGCCAGGAACTCTTCTCGCTGCTGCTTGCTCATCTTTGCCATGCATCAAGCTTCATAAAAACAAGTAAGCTTTGTCAAGGGGAGTAAGGTGGGGAATATGACGACGAAGACCTACGGCCAGTACTGCGGGGTCGCCCGCGCGCTGGAGCTCGTCGGCGAGCGCTGGGCGCTGCTGATCGTGCGCGACCTACTGGTCGGCCCGAAGCGCTACACGGACCTGCGCGCCGGCCTACCGAAGATCCCCACCAACGTCCTCGCCACCCGGCTGAAGGAGCTGGAAGCCGCGGGCCTGGTGGTCCGTACGGTCCAGCCGCGCCCGTCAGGCGCGATCGTCTACGAACTGACTGGGTATGGCGCCGACCTGGAAGATGTCGTCCTGGCCCTGGGTCGCTGGGGTGCCCGCTCCCTCGGCGACCTCCGCCCCGACGAGATCATCACCCCCGACATCCTGGTGATGGCACTGCGCTCCACCTTCCACCGCGGTGCCCGGAAGGCGAAGTACGAACTCCATTTCGGCGACATCGTCATCCACGCCCTGATCGACGCCGACAACCTGACGGTAGGTCTCGGCCCCCTCGAAGGCGCGGTGATCCTGGAGGCCTACGCCCCCATCGCCCCCCTCCTCACTGGCGCCATCAACGGAGCAGCGGCCCTCAAATCCGGCCTGATGAAAACCTCCGGCACAGCCAAAGACCTGGACCACTTCGCCGCGGCCTTCCCCATCGGCCCGCCCGCCTAGCCCCACCCGTACTCGCGTCGCGTGCTGGAGCGTTGACCCGACCCGACCCGAACCACTAGGAGTGGAGCGCCGATGCATGCCGACTCGTGCTGCGTCGGAAGGCAGGCGGGCCGCCAACTTTGTGCACCGGCTGGGCAAACCCGACTGGCCCCGACGCTCATTGGGTGCACAAAGTCGCCGGATGGACGGCTCGCCGCCACAGGAGTCGACATCCGTTTGCGCTCCCCGCAGCGGTTCGGGCGGGAGCAACGCACCGCCACCCGATGCGAGTAAGGGTGGGGCATACACGCCAGCGCGCCCGCAGCACCAGGGTGCCGCGGGCGCGCGTAGTACTGCGGGACGCTAGTGCTTGCCCGGTCCCTCTGCGCCCGCGCCGGTGAGGGCTCGGACTGAGAGTTCGTTGTAGCGGTCGGCGCTGGTCTTGTCGCGGCCGATGAAGGTGCCGATGACGCCCAGGAGGAAGCCCAGGGGGATGGAGACGATGCCGGGGTTCGACAGTGGGAACCAGTGGAAGTCGGAGCCGGTGATCATCGAGGTGGGCTTGCCGGAGACGACTGGGGAGAAGATCACCAGGACCACGGCGGAGATCAGGCCGCCGTAGATGCTCCAAACTGCGCCTGAGGTGTTGAAGCGGCGCCAGAAGAGGTTGAAGAGCAGCGCCGGGAGGTTGGCCGAGGCAGCGACTGCGAAGGCCAGGGCCACCAGGAAGGCGATGTTCAGCTTCTGGGCCGGGATCGCCAGACCGATCGCGACCGCGCCGATGCCGACGGCGGCGAAGCGGGCGACCCGGATCTCGTTCTTCTCGGTCACCTTGCCCTTGGCGATGACGTTCACGTACAGGTCGTGCGCGAACGACGAGGCCGAGGTCAGCGTCAGGCCGGCCACTACCGCGAGGATCGTCGCGAAGGCCACCGCCGCGATCAACGCCAGCAGGATCGCGCCGCCGAGCGAATCGGCACCACCGCCGACCACCTCTGCGAGCAGTACCGACGCGGTGTTGCCCTTCGAGGCCGCGACCGCGCTGTCCTTGCCGGTATCGAGCAGTGCTGCCGCGCCGAAGCCGAGCGCCAGCGTCATCAGGTAGAAGGCGCCGATCAGGCCGATCGCCCACTGCACCGACTTCCGCGCCGAGCGGGAGTCCGGCACGGTGTAGAAGCGGATCAGGATGTGCGGCAGGCCCGCAGTACCGAGGACCAGCGCGAGCCCGAGGGACAGGAAGTCGATCTGCCCGGTCAGGTCCTTGCCGTAGAGCAGTCCGGGCTGCAGGAACGCCTCGCCCTTGCCCGAGTTGGCCGCGGCCGCGCCGAGCAGCTTCGACGGGTTGAAGTCGAACTTCAGCAGTACCAGGAAGGTGATCAGCAGCGTGCCGGTCATCAGCAGCACCGCCTTGACGATCTGCACCCAGGTGGTGCCGCGCATGCCGCCGATGGTCACGTAGATGATCATCAGCGCGCCGACGAGAACGATCACGCCGGCCTTCAGACCCTCGCTCTTCACGCCGAGCAGCAGCCCGACGAGCGAGCCCGCGCCGACCATCTGGGCGAGCAGGTAGAAGATCGACACCACGATGGTGGAGGACGCGGCCGCGGTACGGACCGGGCGCTGCTTCATCCGGAAGGCGAGCTGGTCGGCCATCGTGAACCGGCCCGAGTTGCGGAGCAGTTCTGCGACGAGCAGCAGCGCGACCAGCCAGGCGACCAGGAAGCCGATCGAGTACAGGAAGCCGTCGTACCCGTACAACGCGATCTGCCCCGAGATACCGAGGAAGGACGCGGCGGACATGTAGTCACCGGCGACGGCGAGGCCGTTCTGCGCGCCGCTGAAGGAGCGGCCGCCGGCGTAGTAGTCGGCGGTCGTCTTGTTCTGCCGGGACGCCCACCAGGTGATGTAGAGCGTCACGGCAACGACCGCGGTGAACAGCGAGATGGTGAGCCCCTGGTTGCCGGGCTCGGCGTCGGCGAGCGGGATGAGCAGAGTGTTCACCGGCGGCGCTCCCTCTTGTACTTGGCGTTCAGCCCGCTGGCCAGCGGGTCCAGCTTGCGGTTCGCGAACCGGCCGTAGATCGCGGCGATGGCGAAGGTCGAGACGAACTGGAGCAGGCCGAAGATCAGCGCCACGTTGATGTGCCCGATCACCTTGTGACTCATGAAGTCACGCGCCCAGTTGTTACAGGCGACATAGGCCAGGTACCAAACCATGAACGCGACCGTCCACGGCACGACGAAGTTCTTGTACCGCCGTTTCAGCCGCTGGAAGTCCTTCGCCTCGTACACGGCCTCATACGCACGAGCTTCCCGCTCGTGCCCAGTTTCCTCAGTCATCTGCACCCCTCAGTCCGGAACGCGAACAAGGGCACGTTAGCGGTTGGTTGGGCTTTTGTGACCGAAAGCAACAAAATCGTTTTTCAGGCCATCGTGCGGCGGTAGTTGGCCAGATCGCTGGGGCGGGTCCGGTAGCAGTTGGTGAAATACGGCATCCGCAGCGGCTCCGGCGGCCGGGCCGTGCCGTCGTAGATGGCGTCGACCTGCTCCAGCACCGACTCCCGCCGCGACTCGGTCAGTACGGCGACCCGCGAGTGCGACTGGGCGAGCTGCTTGAGGCCGGTCCGGTCGAGGTCGTGCCAGTGCCGGAACCGCGCCGTCTCGACCATCGAGAACAGGTCGGACTGGAGCAGCGTCGGCATCGGGTCGAACTCGTCGTTGCCGGCCAGGAAGTCCTCGCCGATCATCGCCCGGTGCAGCCGGCGGACCCACGGCACCACCGTGTCGTAGTTGTTCCAGAGCAGCCCGAGCACGCCGTGCGGGCGCAGCACCCGGGCGATCTCGGGCAGGGCGCGGGCGTGGTCGAACCAGTGGAAGGCCTGCCCGACGATCACCGCGTCGACCGAGGCGTGTGCCAGCGGGATCGACTCGGCGGCGCCGACCATCGTGTCCACGCCGGCCAGTTTGCGGCAGACGGTCAGCATCTCCTCGGACGGATCGACCGCGACGACGTCGTGCCCGAGCGCGGCGGCGACCTGGGCGAGCTTGCCGGTACCGGCCCCCAGATCGAGGATCTGCAGCCGCCCGGGACCGAGGATCCAGGTCAGCGCGGCGGCAGGGAACGTCGGACGGCCCGCGTCGTACGCGGCCGCGACGGCGCCGAAGGCGTACGCGCGTTCTGAGTCATCGGTGGTCATCACCGCAAATCATGCCGTAGCGACCGCCTTGCGGGGTGTTACTCGCCGAGCTTCTTCTGCTCGATGTGCGCGTTGAGCGCGGTAAGTTCGGGATGTTCGGTCAGAATGCGGACCAGATCCGCGCAGTGGAGGGTGCCCGCGTCGTGCTCCTCGTACAGCGCGGTGAGCAGCTGCCGGTCGTCCTCGGTGTCCAGGCACAGCCGGTACTGCGAGCCGTTGCCGCCGCTCCAGGCCACGTTCTGCAGCCGGATATCCCCGGGCCGGTTCTGGTGCAGGTACGACGTGACGTGCTCGCGATCGGCCTGGAGAGTCGCTTTCGCGTCGGCCTCCAGCAGCCGCGCGGTCGAGAACACCTCGTAGTCCATCCCGCGGGGATAGGTCCGCTCCAGGCAGTTCGACAGGTACAGGCTCTCGTCGCCCTCCGCGCGCCAGCGGTCGACGCCGGTGGCAACGACCTCCGCGTCGATCAGCGGGCAGTCCGAGGTGACCCGGACGACCCCGTCCAGCCCGTACTGCGTGGCGGCGCCGGCGAATCGGGACAGGACGTCCTCCTCGCTGCCCCGGAAGACCGGCAGGCCGAGCTTCTCGGTGAGGATCACGATCGGGTCGTCGTCCACGTTGGTGGTGGTCGCGACGATCACCGGCAGCCCGGTCGCCGCCAGCCGCTCGACGTGGTGCTCGAGGTAGCTCCGGCCGGCGGCGGTGAGCAGCACCTTGGCCGGTAGCCGGGTGCTCGTCGCGCGAGCCTGCGTGATGATGCCGATTTTCCCCGTGTAGGTCACTGAAATGCCTTCTTGGTCGTCCATTGGAACATTTCCCGGATCTCCGCCGGGTGGGCGAGGTTCTCGACCCCGAGCTCGGTGTCGGTGAACTCGCGGGCCAGCTCGAGCGGTACGTACGGCTGGTCCAGCTCGGGCCACAGTCGCTTGATCCGCGCCTGACCGCCGAACGAAGGGTGCTCGTCCTCCAGCAGCATAGGGTCTCCGTAGACGCCGGGCTGCAGGCCGAGCGACGCGCCGTACAGAACCGCGGAGCTGAGCCGGTTGGAGGCGACCCGGCGGTGTCTGCGGATCTCCTTGAGCTGCTTGAGCAGGAAGTCCTTGTCGGTCTTGCGCCAGTGCAGGCCGCGGTAGCCGTGCGTGATGACGCGGAAGCCGGCCTGCTCGTAGACCTGCCGGATGGCCGGGTTCTCGTACTCGTTCCAGTACAGGCAGACCGTCACCGGGCCCTGCTCGTGCTCGTTGATCGAGGCAACGATCCGGCCGTGGTCGCCCAGGACGTGCTGGCCTTCCCAGCCGTGGAACGGGTAGAAGATGGTGCCCTGAGCATCTTCGGCGGGCGTCGCCAGCTCGGGGTGCACGCGCAACAGGTAGAGCCAGGGCGCGCCGATCACCGACTGGTTGCGAAGCCCCATCGAGAAGCCGCGCCGCCGGACGCTGTCCGACCAGACGAACTTGGGCATCCCGGCGACGAAGGCGGTGTTGTACGCGAACCCGTCGAGGATGTTCCAGCCGTGCTGGAGATAGCCCCAGATCCGGGGCGAGCCGCGCAGCCCGGCGTACGCGGCCATCACGTGCGCGTGGCCGTAGAAGTGGTTGGCGTGGTGCATCAGAGCCGCCGGAGCCGCTTCACGATGACGCGAGCCGGGTTGAGCACCGCATGACCGATCCGGTACGGCCGGGACCGCCGGATCCCGTCCAGCTGGCTCTCGAACCAGGTCGCCTGCTCTCCTGCGTCGGCGAGCTCTTGGGACAGCCGCGCGATGGTGGCGAGCTGTTCGGCCTGACCCTGTGGCCTGAGGTTGTCGAGGGCAACGGTCAGCTCGCCCTCGACTTCGAGGCCCGCCATCGAGGCGAGCCGTGCGGTCAAGGCTTGAGTGTCACCCGACCATGGTTGCCGAGAGCCCGCTTCCTGCGCCCGCCGGACGAAGCGTGCCAGGTGCTCCACGGCGCCACCGGAAACCACCACGCCACTACCGAACAGCCGGTATTTTGTACCATCCGCGATCACGTTGTCCGGCGAGGCGATCGCTGCCGACTCCGGATCCAGAGAATGCACCCAGGTGACATACGCAGGAACCGCACGCCGGAGTGCTGCCTGGTCGTCGAGCTTCAGTGCCGCCAGCAACTGTTCTTCCAGCAGCACGCCGTTGCCGGTCGGAATCGCCTTGCCTGGGAGGGTTTCAGGGGTCTTGTCGCCGACAACGAAGTACCAGACCGGCGCCAGCTCGCGACCGAGTCCGGCGGCGACGGCGTCCTGGATCAGGCGATAGGGGTCCATCAAGGTCGGTCCGCTGTAGCGCGCGGCAACAGACCTGGCGATCGCGGCGGCGGTCAGCGGGCCGGTCGGGTCGAGCAGAGCGAGATCGGCGGAGACCAGGTCGGGATAGGCGCAGTAGAGGGTGGTACCGGCGGCCAGAGCGCCGAGCGCGGTTCGGATGGCGGCCAAACCGATCGGTGCCGCGAGGGCGCCGTCGACAACACTCGGCCAATCCGCGTTGCGGGGGACCGCGGCGGTGACGTCGGGCTGGATCAGCCGCTCGATACCGAAGGCGTTCTCGGCGGCGAGCAGCAGTCGCCCCCGGGGAGCCATCCGCGCCTTGAGCAATGCGAGAGCATCGGTCCAGCTCATCGAGGGGGTGTCGGGGCCGACCAGTCGCGGCAATCCGTCGAGCGCCACGACCACGTCGTACAGGTCGGTGCCGGTGAAGCGGTCGAGGGCGCCGCAGTAGACGCGGCCGCTGACGACGCGGGCGATCTGCTCGGCGTCGGGTGCAGAGCGGACCAGTACGTCGACCGTGGTGACCTTGGTGGCGATCAGGTCGAGTAGTTGCAGGGAGTGCGGGCCCGCGACGAGCACCTTGTCGGTCGGCCGCAGCGTGGCGTCCAGCAGCGCCGCCGTCGCCGGGCCGCCGGTCGCCGGGCGTCCATCACTGGGACGCAGGTCGGACCAGTTGAGCATCTCTGCCCCAACCATCAGCAGGCTAGTAGTCACCGCACCAGTTTCGTCAGCGTCTCGATCACCCGGTCGACGTCGGCGTCGGTCAGGTCGGGGAACATCGGCAGCGAGAGCTCCTCGCGGTAGAACTGCTCCGCGTTGGGGCACAGGCCACGCTGGTACCCCTGTTCGGCGAAGACGGGGTGCCAGTAGACAGGAATGTAGTTCACCTGGACGCCGATCCCGGCAGCGCGCATCCCCTCGAACACCTCGCGGCGGCGATCGCCGAGCACCCGGACGGGGTAGAGGTGCCAGGCGGGATCGACACCGGCGCGCTGCACCGGCGTACGGAGACCGTCAACTGCACCGAGGGCTTCGTTGTACTTCGCGGTGAGGTCGGCCCGGCGCTGCTTGAAGGCCGCGAGCCGGCGCAACTGGGACAGGCCGAGCGCGCAGGCCAGGTCGGTCAGGCGGTAGTTGACGCCGAACTCGTGCACCTCCTGGTGCCAAGGGCCCTCGTCGGTGATGGTGAACCGCGCCGGATCGCGGACCAGGCCGATGAAGTGGAACTCGTGCACCCGCTGGGCGACCGCCGGATCCTTGGCGACGACGGCGCCGCCTTCGCCGGTGGTCAGGTTCTTGGTCGGGAAGAACGACAGCGTGGTCACGTCGGCCAGATCGCCGACCGGCCGGCCCTGAGCGAATCCACCGACCGAGTGGGCCGCGTCGTCGAGGGTCTTCGCCCCGACTCGATCCGCGATGGGCTGGAGAGCGTCGTAGTCCGCTGGGTGGCCGGCGTAGTCGACCGCGGCGATCACCTTGGTGCGATCCGTGGTGAGCGCGTCGACGGCGGCCGGGTCGATCAGCGCGGTGTCCTCCTCGACGTCGGCGAAGACGATCTTGGCGCCGAGGATCGCGGCGGACGACGCGGTCGCGACGAACGTCATCGGCGTCGTCACCACCTCGTCGCCGGGGCCGACGCCGAGACCGGCGTACGCCATGTGCAGGGCGGCGGTGCCGGAGGTACAGCTGATCGCGCGGTGGCCGCCGGTGAGCTCGGAGATCGCGGTCTCGAAGGCGGTCACGGCCGGGCCGGTGGTGAGCCAGTCACCGCGTAGTACGGCGGTGACGGCTTCGATGTCCTCAGCTGAGATCGACTGGCGGCCGTACGGGAGCATCACACTCAAGCTTCCTCGAGCAGGATCTTGCGGATCTCGTCGATGGAGTACCACTGGTCGTTGGTGTTCGAGGCGTAGTGGAAGCCGTCGGTGACCGGGATCCCGGCGGCCGGCGCGAGATAGCCCCAGCTGGCCAGGTCGGGCTGCAGGACGAAGCGGTTGCCGAGCGTCAGCGCGCGGCGGCCTTCCTCCGGGCTGATCATCTCCTCGTGCAGCTTCTCGCCCGGGCGCAGGCCGACGTCGTGCATGGTCGCGCCGGGGGCGATCGCCTCGGCCAGGTCGGTCACCTTCATCGACGGGATCCGCGGTACGTACAGCTCGCCGCCGGTCATCAGCTCGAACGAGTCGACGACGAACTGGACCGCCTCCGGCAGCGTGATCAGGAACCGGGTGCAGCGCAGGTCGGTGATCGGCAGCGACTGGCCGGCCTCGTGCAACGCGCGGAACTTCGGGATGATCGAGCCGCGGCTGCCCATCACGTTGCCGTACCGGACCACGCTGAACCGGGTCTCGTACGCCGCCGCGTAGTGGTTGCCGTTGATGAACAGCTTGTCCGCCGTCAGCTTGGTCGCGCCGTACAGGTTGATCGGGCTGGACGCCTTGTCGGTGGACAGCGCGACGACGCGCTTCACGCCCGAGTCGATCGCCGCCTCGATCACGTTCTGCGAGCCGATCACGTTCGTCTGGACGAACTCCCACGGGTTGTACTCACCGCTGTCGACCTGCTTCAGCGCGGCCGCGTGCACGACGTAGTCGACCCGGTGCATGGCCCGCATCAGCCGGGCCCGGTCCCGCACGTCGCCGAGGAAGAACCGCAGCCGGGGGTCGTCGCCGAACGCGGCCCGGACCTCCCACTGCTTCAGCTCGTCGCGGCTGAACACGATCACCCGGCGCGGATCGAGCTGCTCGAGCGCGTGCCGGATGAACGCCCGGCCGAAGGACCCGGTACCTCCGGTGACGAGAATGTCGGAGCCGGTGAGGATGGACACGTCAGACCCTTCTGAGCCACATTTCCGAACCGCGCGATCACACCGCGCAACTCCGTACCTTAGCTTCCCCCACCTAGCCGGGCGTCACCAGTTCGATGGTCGGGAAATAGGTCTGGAAGCGGGCTGTGTCGCGGGTGATCAGCCGGTGCCGGTTCACGGCCGCGTGGGCGCCGATGTAGAAGTCGGGCAGTGGTGAGCTCTTCGCGCCGCCTCGGCTGCGATAGGTGACGAATGCCCGGGCGGCCAGGAAGCCCGCTGGATAAGGCAGCGCCTCGCGGCGGAAGTCGGCCGCCGGCAGCGCCGTGTCGACGTCCTCGATCCGGTCGAAGCCGGCGCAGACCTCCGCGTAGATGATCGGGTTGATCACCAGATCGCCGACGTCTCTGGCCCCCGCGACCGCGGTGGCGGACCAGTCGGCCCACTCCGCGTCGTCGGTGAGGATGTCCAGCAGCACACAGGTGTCGACCATGGTCGACACCTGTCGGACGGATTGCAGCAGGCGGTCATTCGCCACGCAGCAACTCCATCAGTTCCTCGGTGCTTTTGCCGGACGTCGCTCTGCCGCGCATCTCGCGGACCAGCCGCTGGCCGTGCGTCTCGCTGCCGTGGGCCCGAACGATCCGCAGTGCGGTGCCGTCCTCGATCACCTCGAGCTCGTCGCCCTCGTGGAGGTGATGCTTGGCGCGCAGCGCGGCGGGGATGGTGACCTGGCCTTTGCTGTTCATTCGCATGTTTCCTCCTCCGTATTACGTGCCCTACGTATTACATCGTACTCCGGACCGGATACCGTCTTGGCGTGGATCGGGTGTGGCGGGTCGGGGTCAGGTGTGATGTCGGCGTGCGCCGTGGGATCGGGCACGTGATGCGGAGTTTGGCGTTCGCGGAGGAGTTGCGGGGGCGGGGAGTGGAGGTGGTGTTCGTCTGCGACAGCCCGAGTGTGCCGTGGGCTGATGAGCAGATCCGGTCCAGGGGGATTGCGGTCGAGGCGGCTGTGTGGACGCCGGCTGAGCATGTGGAGCTGGTGGAGCGGCTGCGTCTTGATGCGGTGGTGTTCGATTCGTATGACCTGCCGGGCGAGGTGTTCAGCGCGGTACGGCGGTCCGGGGTGCCTACGTTGGCGATCGTGGACGGCGATCTGCGCGGGGGCGATGCCGATCTGCTGGTGGATCAGAATCTTGGGGCCGAGTTCGACCGGCCGGTACTGCCCGAGGGGGCTGTGAGACTGGCTGGGCTCGACTACGTGTTGCTGCGGGAAGAGGTGCTCGCGCTGCGGCCTTCGGAGCCGCCGGTACTGCGTCCAGCCGGGGTGCCGACGGTCTTCGCGTTCTTCGGCGGCACTGACGCCTACGGAGCCGGCCCGTACGTCGTACAGGCGCTGGCCGCGACCGGTGTGCCGTTCGAGGCGACAGTGGTTGCGCCTGGCGAGGAGTTGGCTGCAGCGATCGCCGCTGTACCGCTTGAAGCACAGCAGCGGGTGCACGTGATCGGGCCGACGTCAGAGCTGGCCAAGGCGGTAGTGGAGTCGGACCTGGTCGTTAGCGCTTCCGGTACGTCGACCTGGGAGCTGCTCTGCCTGGGGGCCACGGCTGGCCTGGTGTGCGTGGTCGACAACCAGGAGATGGGCTATGAGCGTGCAGTGGCCACCGGTGCAGCGGCAGGGGTCGGCACACTCGCCGAGTTGAAGTCGGATCCGACGGCTGCGGTCGCAGTGCTACGGAAGCTGCTCACCGACGCGCAGGAGCGGGCGCAGCTCGCCCAAGCCGGATGGAAGTTAGTAGACGGTCAGGGAAGAGCACGTGTCGCGGATGCACTCATTCATCTGATCTCGTAGATCGTGGCGTCGAGGGTCGCGTGCCTCAGTCGGACGAACTGCTTGAGCTGCGGCGACACCTCGCCCGCGCGGTTGTCGGCGTACAGCCACCGCACTCCCAGCTTGCGCAGCCGGTCGATCACGGCCTCCGACGGCGAGGTGAAGGTGGCGTCGTTCGCGGCGAGCTGATCCTTGTTCCAGTACGGGACCGTGCTCGGGTCGGTGCCGGTGGTGGCCGAGATCCGGCTGGACCTGTTCGTCCGTACCCACCCCTCGATCAGCACCTGCCGCTCGGACAGTGCAGCGATCCAGAAGTGCCGGCTGTCGCACGTGTCGCCCTGCATGGCGATGCAATGTGCGTTGGTAGCGATCAAGTCGTCGCCGGGGGCGTTCTCCTTCAACCACCGAGCTGCATCCGCCTCAGCCTCGGTCGGCCCATCTCGGCCAGGCCGCCCGTACACGACATCGCTCGCCTGCCCGGACACCAATCCGATCAACGGCAGCGTGGCCGCACCGACCATGCAGGCAGCAACGAGAGCGGCGAAGAACGCCGTCGGCATCCGGCCACCGCGGCCGACCTTCCAGCCCACTGCGACCAGCAGCCCCACGGCGAGCATCGCCGCGACGGTCCAGATCAACGGCTCCTTCACACCCTGCAGATCCGCGGCACCCCAACGCGCCAAGCCACAGCCGACCAACCCGAGCCCAGCGGCCACAGCGACGAGTACTGCGCTCCGGCGGTCGTCCAGCCGCTCGGCCAGCCGAGCCAACCCCACACACGACAGCACCGCCAGGAACGGGAACGCCATCCGGTAGAACGACAACGGCTGGTTGGTCAGTAGCGCAGCCGCGAACCCGCCGATCGCGACCCCGGCCACGAAGATCCCACCCGGATCCCGCCAGAACCGCCGCAGGAACAGCACCCCCGCGACGGCGAGCCCCCAGGCCACGAGGATCGCCACCGCGCTGATCAGCTCGGCCCGCTGATCCGTCCCAACCGCCGCCCGGATGGACTGGTACGGCGGCAGTTCCGTGAACAGGTCGCCGAACTTCACCTGCAGCCCCGACGACTCGCCACCGAAGACGACGATCGCCGACCCGACGAACAACCCCAGTGCGATCAGTACGCCGAAGAAGGCGTTCCGCGTCGACCGGCGAAACAGGAAGACCAGCAGGAAGCCGCAAACGGCCATCGGCAGCACGGTCGCCTTGGCGCCGGCCGCGGCCAGCGCCACCAGGAGCAGCAGCAACCAACGGCTTCGCGGCGACTGCTTCCGTAGTACGTCGATCGCCACCGCGGTCAGTACGAGCGCGAACATCAGGCCCATGTTCTGCGTCGGGCTCAGATAGGCCCCGGCCGCCATCGAGACCCCGCCGACAGACAGATCGTGCAGCGGCTCCAACGCGCCACCGAGCCCCGCCACCAACACGGCGAGCGGCCCCACCCAAAAAGCGCTTGGCTCCACGAAGCGTTGCGTCACCGCGAAGACCAGCGCACACCCCGCGAGCGCGAACGGCAGCCACACCAGCGTGTAGGTCAGCTGGGTGAGGTCTACCCCCGTCGCCCACGACGTCGCCGCGGTGACCTGGTGGAAAAACGTGTGGAACCTCATCGGCTCGCCACCGAGCCACAGCGGCACGATCGGTACGTCGGCCTTCGCGCTGGCCGCGAGCGCCTGGTGGAACGCCATCCCCGGATCGCTGACCAGGGGATCCGTGTACGCCGGTGCGTACCGCTCCGGGCCCTTGCGGTAGATCGCGAAGAGTACGAGCGAAGTCGACAGCGACAGCAGCCAGGCGGTCCATGGCGCGAGCGGAGCCTCGACCCGGCGCCAGACCCGGTTGCGCACGTCGTGATCCAGCATGCCGAGGATGAGCACGATCGGCGCCCAGCCCCACGACCAGCGCTGCAGCCCGACGGAGGCACTGGCGAGGTACACGATCAGCTGGGCGGCCGTCCCGACCGCGAAGCCGGCCGCGAAATCCTCCACCAGGTTGCGCCGGTACGCGCCGATCAGCCGCCACAGCACCAGCCCCGGCAAAGTCACGCCGGCCAGCAGGAACAGGCCGAACTTCGCCACGTCGAACACCGGTGCCCGGGAGATCAGCAGGACCAGGACCAGCATCAGCACCGGCAGCGCCGCCATCCGCCCGGCCAGAGTGCCGGAGCCGGTTTCCTTCGGCCCGCGCCGCCGAGCCCTGGAGTGCATGCGGTCACCCTAATGCCGCAACGGTTCCAATGCGTAGGCGGAACGTCACTCAGGGGAGTTCGTAGACAAGGGCGTCGGGAGCCCGGAAGCGCAGCGTGGCAAGACTGTTCAGAGTGCTTGAGACGATCGTCTGAGTCGGGTCGGCGTAGAGCCAGCGGACGCCGTACTTCTCCCGCAGCACCCGCAGGTTGTCCCGGGTCGGCGCGAGGAAGACGATGTCGTTCTCGGCCAGCCTCGGCTGGTCCCAGAACGGCAGTGAGTTCGGGCCCATCCCGGTGCCGGCGACGAGGTCGTTCAAGGTGTTCGTGTAGGCCCAGCCCTCGATCAGCACGTGCCGCTCGGACAGCGCCGAGATCCAGAAATGCCGGGCGTCGCAGCCCATCGTGTTCTTCATCGCGCAGTGCGCGTTGGTCGCGATCAGCTCACCTGGCGCCGCGTGGTCGCGCAGCCAGATCGCCGCGTCGGCCTGGCTCTTCGTCGGCCCGAGCAGCTGCTTGTCCGTCTGCGGCGCGAGTACGGCCGGCTTGTACTCCGCCATGGCCTGCATCGGCAGGAACAACCCGGCACCCATCCCGGCGAGTACGAAAGAGGCGAGCGTGATCCGGGTCGGCCGCCCGCGCCGGTGGCCGCCGAGTTTCCATAGGACCGTGACCACCGCCGCGACCAGGAGCAACAACCCGATCGTCCACACCCACGGACCGATCAGCCCGTGCAGCGAGCCGTCGGGCCGCCGGAACGGTTGAGCACCTGACCTCACGATCGCCCGGGCGGCCGCGGTCGCGCCGATCCCACCGAGGACGGAGGCGAGCACGATCAGCTCGGAGCGTTTGTCGGCGAACCAGAAGACCAGCATCCAGACGCCGGCCGCCGACAGCGCCGCGATCACCGGTACCGCGGTGCGGTGGAAGTACAGCTGGCTGGTCCCCGGCTGGTCGGTCAGGATCATCGCGCAGAAGCCCGCGATCGAGATGCCGACCAGGAAGATCATTCCCGGGTCGTGGAACCAGCGGGCCGCGGTACCGCTGAGGATGATGAGCCCGGCCGAGCCGAGGACCAGGCCGAGACAAGCGGTGATACCGCTGATCCACATCGCGCTGTGGTCGAACTGCCCCGACGGCAGCGGGTCGGCGATGAACGGGTAGATGCCGATCTTGGCGAACGTCACCCAGGGCTTCACCGCGAGCCCGGACGAGTGCATGCCGAAGACCACCACGATCGAGGCCGCGAAGATGCCGCCCAGCACAGCCGAGATGAGCAGCGCCACCCCGGACAGCCGGCCGTAGCAGAGCCGGACGAAGACGACCAGCGCGAGCCCGCAGATCACCAGCGGCAGCACGGTCGCCTTGGAGCCGGACCCGGCCGCGGCGATCACGACGAACAGCAACCACGAGGAGGGCGCGCTGCGGTCACGCAGGAGATCGATCCCCATGATCGCCAGCAGCACGATCAGCGCGCCGCCGAGGTTCTGCGTCGGGCTGCCCCAGACGTAGTTCAGCAGGCCCTCGGACAGCAGTGAAGCCTGTGGATAAGCGCTGACCGTGCCGCCGATGGATGCGACCGCTATCGCGAGCGGGCCGGCCCAGCGCGAGCTCGGAGCCAGCCGGTCGGTGAGCACGAAGATGAGGACGGTCCCCGCGATCAGCAGTGGTACCCAGCCGATCGTGTAGACGAGGTCGGTGAGGTCCACCCCGGTCGCCCAGGACGTGGCGGCAGTGAACTGGTGCCAGAAGTAGTGGTAGTCCATCTGCTCGCCGTTGACGTACGGCGCCTGCAGGGGGAAGTCGTACTTCGCACTGGCCGACAGTGCCTGGTGGAACGCCATGTCGGGCGAGTTGGAACGGGCATCCGTGTACGGCGCAGGCAGGAGGTTCCGGTAGCGCCCAGTGCCGTACAGCGGGAGCGCACAAGCCAGGACGATGAGCCAGGCGGTCAGCGGATGCACGGGACGCTCGACCTTGCTCGTCACCCGCCGACGCCAGGCCGGTACGGACACAGCGACCAGCAGTACAGGCGCTGCCCAGAGCCAGGCCCATTGCTGTAGGCCTAGCGGTGAGACGGCCAGGTAGACCAAGAGTAAAAGGGAGACGCCGACCAGAGATCCGGCCGCGACGTCCTCGATCAGGTTGTGCCGGAACGGGCTGGCCAGCCGCCACAGCACGAAGCCCGGCAGCGTGAGCCCGAAGACCCAGAAGCGGAGCAGCGCCACGATGCTGTCCCCGGACGCGTGCCCGGCCATCAACCAGATCGCCAGCCCGGCCAGCGCGACGCCGGCACCGGCCTTCACCAGGCGTGCGGTCAGCGTTTCCGGAGCCTGTCGCGCCGGTGCTTGCGGCGGCCGGATGACGGACCGCAGCTTCCGCGAGGCCCGCAGCCGGACGGCTTCCCGGAGCCGGCTCTCCTCGATCTCGCGCGCTCGTTCGAGCTGACGGGCGGTCTCGCGCCGCTGGGCTGCCTCGCGCCGACGATCCGCGAGGCTGCCAGGCGCATCGCCCGTCACGATTGACACCAGCGCAGCCTAGCCGCGTCGCGCGCCGAGTAATCTCCCCGCAAGGAGGTCCGCATGCCAACCAGCCAGCCTGTGTTGTCCGTCGTCGTGCCGATGTACGACGAGGAAGAGGTGCTGCCGATCTTCTTCGAGCGGATGCATCCGCTACTGGACGGACTGGGGATCGCCTACGAGGTCCTCGTCGTCGATGACGGCAGCCGGGACAAGACGGCCGCGCTGGTCACCGACGCGACGGCCGACTGGCCGCAGCTCCGGCTGGTCCGGTTGCTCCGCAACTCCGGGCACCAGGCCGCCTTGTCGGCCGGCTTCCGTAGGGGGCGCGGGGAGTATCTCGTCACCATCGACGCCGACCTGCAGGATCCACCCGAGGTCATCGCTGACCTGCTGGCCACTGCTCGCGACAAGGATGTCGACGTCGTCTACGGCGTACGGTCCGACCGCTCGAGCGACTCATGGCCGAAGCGGACGACAGCTCGGATGTACTACCGGCTGATGTGCCGCCTGGTCGGCAAGGAGATCCCGTTCGACGCCGGCGACTTCCGGCTCGTCTCGCGGCGGGTGGTCGACGCGGTGAACGGGTTGCCCGAGGACGGCCGGGTGTTCCGCCTGGTGATCCCGTGGCTGGGCTTCCCGAGTGCCGAGGTCGCCTATGTGCGAGCGGAGCGGGCGGCCGGCGTGACGAAGTACAACTGGTCGAAGATGTTCCGGCTGGCCTTCGACAGCGTGACCGCGTTCTCGGCGGCACCGCTCAGGCTGGCCACCTGGCTCGGGTTGCTCGGTGGACTGCTGTCGTCGGGGGTGGTGGTCGCCGCGCTGATCATCAAGCTCGCAGGCCGGAGCATTCCGGGCTGGACGTCGACGGTGCTCGCGGTGGGTGTGATCGGCGCGATCCAGCTGCTCTGCCTCGGTCTGCTTGGGGAGTACGTCGCTCGCTTGTTCCAGTCGAGCCAGCGCCGGCCGCAGTTCCTCGTCGGCTACGACAGCCTCGAAGACCCCGGCCACCACAGTTACGCCGAGGCGATCGAAGCCCAGGAAACAGACCAGCGGTAAGCTCCTCGTCCATGCCGGAGCTGTCGCCGATCCCGTTCGTCAAGGCACACCTGGCGGGTGATGAGCTGGTCTATGTGAGCCGGTCGTTCACCTCCGCCGAGGTCACCGGCGACGGCCCTTTCACCGCCCGGGCGACCGAGCTGGTCACCAAGCTCACCGGCGGGATTGCGTCCCTGCTGACCACCTCGTGCACGCATGCGCTGGAGATGACCGCGTTGCTGCTCGACCTCGCGCCGGGCGACGAGGTGATCATGCCGTCGTTCACCTTCGTCTCGACGGCCAACGCCTTTGTACTGCGCGGCGCGGTGCCCGTCTTCGTGGACATCCGGCCGGACACGCTGAACCTGGACGAGACCCAATTGGAAGCCGCTGTCACCGAGCGGACCAAGGCGATCGTGGTCGTGCACTACGCCGGGGTCGCGGCTGCGATGGACGAGGTGCTGGCCGTCGCGGCGAAGTACGGGCTGGCAGTGATCGAGGACAACGCGCACGGGCTCGGTGGGACGTACCGGGGTCGCCCGCTCGGCTCCTTCGGGCTGATGGCGACGCAGTCGTTCCACGGGACCAAGAACGTGCACTGTGGCGAGGGTGGCGCGCTGGTGCTCAACGACGCCGACCTGGTCGCGCGGGCCGAGGTGATCCGGGAGAAGGGCACCAACCGGAGTCAGTTCTTCCGCGGTCAGGTGGACAAGTACCGCTGGGTCGACGTCGGGTCCAGCTATCTCCCGGCCGACCCGCTCGCCGCCTTCCTGACGGCCCAGTTGGAGCAGTTCGACCGGATCCAGGCGCCACGGCACGCGATCTGGCAGCGGTACCACGAGGAGCTCGCGGTGTGGGCCGCATCGCGCGGGGTCGGCGTACCGACCGTGCCGGCGGAGTGTGTGCACCCAGCGCACCTGTACTACCTGGTGATGCCCTCGTATGAGGACCAGCAGGGCCTGATCGAGCACCTGCGCGAGCTCAACATCAGTGCACCGTTCCACTACCTTCCGCTGCACTCGTCGCCGGCCGGTGAACGCTACGGCCGCGTCGGACCCGGTGGGTGCGAGGTCACCGAGCAGGTCAGCGGCAGACTCGTCCGGCTGCCGCTGTTCAGCGAGCTCACTTCGGCTGAACAAGCTCGCGTGATCGAAGGCGTGCAGTCCTACTCCCTGGTTGCAGCATGAGCTGGTACGACGCCCTGGAGGCCGGCGAGCTGACCAGTAGGCCAGGGGAGTACGACGCGAAGCGCTTCGGTGTCTCGGTCGACCGCATCTCGGTGTCGGCCTCAGCCGGTACGCCGCTGGAGGAGGTGCTCGCCGCCGTCGGCAAGTCATCCGCCGACGTCGTCGTACTGCGCTACCCCGCGCGAGAGGTGACCTGGTTCGCGTCACTCGCCACTGGCTCGCGGACGGCGCTACTGGCCGACAGCCTCGTCTACTGGTCGCTCCCAGTCGGCAAGGGCCGCCGCCCTGCGCCACTGGCCGGGTTTCACGCGAGCCTGGAGAAGACGCTCGACGACGACCTCGTGGACGACCTGGTCGGCGACATCTTCGGCGACTACGGGAACCACTACTGCGCCAACCCACTGTTCAAGCGCTCGGAGGCGCTGGCGGGATACCAGGAGTGGGCGCGACGCAGTGTGGCCGACACCGGGGCCGTCGTACTACGCGGGCCCGATCGCCGGGTGCTCGCGCTGGCGACCATCGACCAGGAACGCTCGTGGACGGAGGTCCAGCTTGCTGGCGTAGTACCGGCTGAGCAGGGGCGTGGGCGGTACGGGCATCTGCTGGCCGCGGTCGAGGATTCGAGCACGACCCGGCGGTTGGTGATCTCCACGCAGGGGCATAACACCGGTGTCCAGCGAGCCTGGGCCAGATATGGATTCGAGCCTGTCCACACCCTGCTGACAGTGCACTTAGTAGCCGACCGGTTACTGCTAGCATGACGAACCGGATTGACTGAGCCGAGGAGATAGAAGCAGTTGTGACGCCGCGGCTGAGCGTGGTTGTGCCGTTCTACAACGTCGGGGAGTACATCGGGGACTGCCTCGAGTCGATCGCCCGGCAGACCTACGCCGATTTCGAGGCGATCCTCGTCGACGACGGGTCGCCGGACGGCAGCGCGGCGATCGCGAAGGACTTCTGCGGCCGCGACTCCCGGTTCCGGATCGTCGACCAGCACAACCAGGGGCTCGGGCCGGCCCGCAACACCGGCGTACGGGAAGCCCAGGGCGACTACCTGACCTTCGTCGACAGTGACGACCTGGTCAGCCGGCACGGGTTCGAGCGGCTGGTCCGGACGCTCGACGAGACCGGCTCCTGCCTGGCCGGCGGCAACGCGCGGCGGTTCAACAACAGCGCCGGCGTCCGGCCGTCCTGGATCCACCGGCTGCCGTTCGCCAAGGACCGGATCGCGACGCACGTGATCGAGACGCCAGACCTGATCCTCGACCGGATGGTCTGGAACAAGGTCTACCGGCGCTCCTTCTGGGACGAGCACGGCTACGAGTTCCCGGCGATCCGCTACGAGGACTACCCGGTCACCCTGCAGGCGCATCTGGACGCGGTCACCGTCGACGCCCTCGCCGCACCGGTCTATTACTGGCGCGAGCGCGAGTCGGGTGAGTCGATCACCCAGCAGAAGTTCCAGTTCGGCAACCTGGCCGACCGGGTCACGTCGGCTGAGCTGGTGCTGGACCTGATCGACTCCGGCGAGCCGGGTCTGGGCGAGATCCGGCGGCGGGTGCACTCGCACTTCACCCAGATCGACATGTTGACGTTGATGATGGCTTTCGGCGCCGTTCCGGAGTCGGAGGAGCAGGAGTTGGTGCTGCTCGCCTCGGGATTCCTGAAGCGGCTGGACCGCTCGGTGCTCGCCCGTGCGCACGGCTACGACCGGCTGCAGCACGCTGCGCTGCGAGCCGGCGATGTCGAGCTGCTCCGGCGGCTGTCGCACTTCCGGAACAACGGCGGCCTTCGGGGTGGCGCTCGGGCTCTGTCGAAGCCGGGTCGGCGCAGGCAGTTCGAGCACAACTATCCGGGCGTCGCTGAGGCGAATACGGCGATCCCGCGGTCGCTCTATCAGTTGCCGACGCGGGAGTTGACGCTCGCGACCACCGTCCAGGACGTCGCCTGGCGAGACGGTGGGTTGTCGATCAAGGGCACCGCCGAGATCCGCCACCTCGCGACGGACGCTTCGTCGGCGCTGCGGATCGCGCTGGTCGTCGATGGCGCCGAGACACCGCTCGCCGTACGCCGGTACGACGCGACCGACTCCCATGGCGACCCGGCTCACGTGGGGTTCGAGGTGAACCTCGACAAGCCGCTGATGGCGAAGCTGGCCGCGACGGGAGCGCCGGCGCATTTCGCAGTACGGATGAAGTCTGGAAAGGCCCGGCGGGAAGGCAAGCTGCGTGGGCAGAAGGCGGGCAGCCCCGGTTGGCCGCCTGGCAACTGGATCTGCCCGAGCAGCTGGGTGCAGCCCGGGCCCGGTGCCGATGGAGCGTTCGTACTGCGGCGGATGGTCGACCCTTGCCGGTTGACGTCGGTCGAGCAATACGAGGACGCGCTCGTACTGCGGGGTCGTGTGCCGGCCGCGCTGGACAACCCGCGGCTGCAGTTGACCAGACCGCTGTCCGGCCAGGATCAGGTGTTGTCGGTCGAGCTGTCGAGCGACCAGCGGTTCAGCGTCCGGATCCCTTTCGCGCCGATCATCGCGGAGAAGAACCCGGACGACCCGTTCAGCCAGCGGACCACCTGGGCCTTCCGGATGGTGGGCAGCGACGGAGCCGAGAAGCTGTTGTTGTGGACGGCCGAGGAACAGGCCGCCAACCATCTCGAACAAGGCCGGCTGGTGTCGCTGACCCGCTCGACCGGCGGTTACGTCAACCTGCACGAAGGCCCGGCCCGGCTGGTCGCCGAGCGGGTGGCGGTTGTTGCTGAGAGCAATGAATTGCGGATCAGCGGGCCGTTGACCGACATCACTCACAGCTTCAGCTGGCGGCGGTACCTGGACGACTCGGACGACCACCTGGACGTGGCCTGCCGGAGTAGGTTGTCGGATGGGCACTGGATGGCTTCGGTGAAGCTGCCATCGTTGATCCCTGCCAATCCGGTCGCGCATGCGGTCGATCCGCTGGCAAGTCTGGCGGACTGGGTGCTTTTCGCGGTCTCTGCTGATGGCTCAGCGCAGGCTGTTCAGTGCGAGCCGTTCCTGGCCAGCCGGTTGCCGTTGGTGATCGAGCAGAATGGCCACGTGCTGGGTGTGCGGCCGCACGCCGGCACTCTTCACGTCGAGGTTCGCTGATGCATCACCACAACCACTACTACGGGCAGGCGCACATCCTGGCCCGCTACGCCGGGCTGGACGCCGAGTATCCGCCGCGGCTGCGTGGCTACCTGCAGCACGGATGGAACATCGGCGACGGCTGGAACCCGGTGCACGAGTTCTACGACGGCGCGTGGCGCTTCACGTGGAGCGATGCCCCGCGGCGACGCGGGCACGCGCTCGGGCGGCGGAACTATCACAGCATCGGGGCGCCCTTCCTTTACCTGCTCGACCAGGAGCCTTCGCTGGGCGTTGTGCCGGAGGAGGAACGGGAGGGGACTTTGTGGTTCCTCTTCCACGGCTGGGAGGGCGGCAAGATCGAGGGCGATCACAAGCGCTTGATCGACGAGATCCGCGAGACCGAGCCCGGGCCGGTCACGTTCAGCCTGTACTACACGGAGTACGACCGGCCGGAGATCCGTCGCTCGTACGAGGACGCGGGGTTCCGGGTGGTGTCGTTCGGGCGGCGTGGTTTCGCCTACGAGGGGACGGATCCGAAGTTCCTCTACAAGCAGCTCGCGGAGCTGCGCAAGCACAAGCGGGTGGCGGCGAACCGGTTGTCCACGGCGGTCTTCTACGGGATCGCGGCGGGCTGCGAGCCGGCCGTGTACGGCGATCCGATGGAGATGGCGGGCGAGAACCCGCTCTTCGGCGGCGAGGCGCGGATCGCGCGGCTCTGGCCCGAGCTGCTCGGCAAGGAGATCGACCTGGCGGCCGCGCGGGCGACCACCGATCTGGAACTGGGCGTGCCGTGGATGATGCCGGCGGACGAACTGCGGATGTTGTTCGATTGGAGAGAGCGTGTCTGACAACCAGCTGGCCGTCGAGGTGGTTCGCGGTGAGATGCAGCCGTGGAGCGACTACAACGGCAAGCGTGGGGCTGTCGGGGGTCCGGTGCTCCGGGCCCTGCTGAACGACGTACTGCCTGCTGGGGCACGCACCCTGATCCTCGGCCCCCACACGGCCGACCTCGTCTCTGTCGTGGTGGACAAGGCCTCGTCCGCGACCATGCTCGTCCGCTCGGTCTCGGACGCGTCTTCCCTGGCCGAACAGTTCCCGGACCTGCAGGTCATCGCAGGCGCACTGGACGGCCTCACCGGTACGACGTACGAAACCGTGGTCGCCGTTGACGGGCTGGACCGCGTCCTGGGCTACGACAGCGACAACCTCACCTGGCCGGAGCGCCTCGACGCATTGGCCGCACTCTGCACCCCATCGACGGTCCTGGTGCTGGCCCTGGAGAACGAGTTCTCCCTGACCAGCCTGCTGGACCGCAGGCCCCCCTCGGACCGCCACGGCGACGACGACTGGCGCCCCCTCCACGACGACCCGGCCCGCCCGGTCTCCGCCGTCCAACTAGCCTCCGAACTGGCCCGAGTCGGCCTGCCGCTGCAAACCGTCTATTCCTCCTTCGAGGACAAGACGTTGCTGGCAGTGGATGTAGCCGCAGTTGCCCGTCCTGGCTCGTTGCCTGCCCGCCTGGCCGCCGAGGCGTTGGAGACCGCTGACGTCCCGCTCCTGGCACCCATCGCCGACAGGACGGAATCAGCAGCCCGGGCGGGCCTCCTGGCCTCAACCGCAACTGGCTGGCTCGCCATCACCGGCGCCTCCCCCCAAGGCGCGATCTACACCAAGACCGGCCCCGCCGTCCTGACGGCCACGGCAACCACCGAAGGCTGGTCAATCACCGCCACCAACCCCCCAGCCACCTCCAGCACACCCGCTGCCTCCGGCACCGCGGGTGCCTCCGGCACGCACGGCGGCCACGGTGTCCTTGGTACGCACAGCGACGGCCTCGACTCGGCCCCCGCCTTCCCTTCAGTCCGTGATGTCTTCTTTGACGTTTCTGCTGTTCCTTCTGTCGTCTCTGGGGCGAGTAGCGTCGAGACGGTGCTTTTCCGGTTGGCGGCGGCTGAGGATGTGCCGGCTTTCCGGGCGCTTGCTGGGAGGCTTGGGGAGTGGGCGCTTGCGCAGACCGGGCAGGTGATCCTGCGGTGGGACGACATCACTCTCGACGGCGACACCTTTGGTTTCGGAGTCTCGGGATGGGTGGCTGAGGCCGACCGCGCCGACCTGCTCGCAGCCGCTTGGCAGCGGTTCCATGACCGGCTGATCGGCAACCACCGTCGCCACCCCTGGCCGCCGTGGATGATCGGTGACGACCTCGTCTCCGCCTGGCTGGCGATGTCCGGTGCGCCGACAGATGTTGCTCGGGGCAAGGAATTGGCGGCCGCGCTGGCGGTTGCGCTGGGGACCGGGGAGACGCAGCAGCCCGACGTACGGACTGCTCTTGCTGATGCTGAGCGGGCCAAGCAGGAGCTGTTCGAGCTGCAAGGGCACGTATTCGGGCTGGAGCGCACGCTCGGGTTCCGGGACAAGGCGCTCAAGACGCGGGAGACGCGGCTGCGCGAGATGCGGCTTCAGGTGCAGAAGACCAACGCCGAGCGCACCCGCTTCCGCAACTCCCGCGCGTTCGCCGCAGCCACCCTGATCCGCAAGGCGGCGCTGATCCGCAACCCCCGCAAATTCGCCTACAAGGTCAAACGCCGCCTCCGAAAGAAGCTCGGCAACCGCTTCTAGCTCCTTACGTCCGAAGAACTCGAGGGACGTGGTAGGCACTTCTTCGGACGTAAGGGCTTGGGGCGGCTAGCGGCGGGCGATCAGCAGTTGGTGCGTGTCCGGCCAGTCGACGGCCTCGCCGGTGAGCGTGCTGAGTGACGCCACCGGAGCAATCCGGTTGCTGATCACCCAGTCGTTGCGGAACGCCTTCGACGCCGGGTCGATGGTGAAACCGGCCCGCTGAGCGACCTCCGACCAGCCGGCGAAGTTCAGCCCGCAGAACTGCTCGTGCGTCTCGCTCAACCAGTTGTCGACATAGTCCTTGCGGGTCAGGAAGTCCATCGCGTCCGCCAGCCGGAGCACCAGCTTGCCGTGGCGCTCGGAGTACTCGAACGGTACCGACGCATTCCGCCGGAAGTCCTGCGCGAACTGGAAGAACCGCGCCCTCGTCGACAACTGGGAGATGTACGCCGCCGGCTCCGCCAACGCCTCCAGCTCAGTCGGCGCGGCAGGGTTTTCGCCATCGCTGTCATCCAGAGCCAGTACTACGCTCCGCTCCGGCTCGCCCGGCCCGCAGACATCCGAGTTGACCCAGACCCCACCCGGCGCCGTGTGCGCGAAGAGCGCCTCCGCGAACCGCTGCACGGTGGCCGGCCGCGACCCACCGGCGTACGACCAGATCTCGTGCGTCAACGCCAGCGTGAGCGTGGTGTCGATCGACCGTGCCGGGAAGACGGCTGAGCCGAGCATGTTGCGCTGATAGAAGTAGACGTTCGGGTTGTGGAAGAGTCCCTGCTCCTTCTTGTGCACGCACTCGGCATACAGATGCCGCGCGACCTCCACTCCGATCAGATCCGACTCGTGGAACCGCGGATCCGCATCGACCAGCTGCAGCGTCGCACCCGTCGCGCAACCGATGTCGAGAATCCGCCCGGGCCGGACGAAATCCTTGATCTGCCGCCATTTCCGGTCGGCCGCTGTCTCGAAGGCATCCGCGTAGGTCTTGTAGTCGCGCGTCGTGGTCAACCCGCCATCGTCCCCGACCACCGGATCGTTGACGCAGCGCCGGATCTGCGCATCGAGGTGGTACCGGTCGAAGACGTCGACGGTCGCGGGATGCGCGAGCCGCCGCCACTCGTCATTGCCTTCAGCAACCATCAGCAGTACGTCCCAAGGCCGGTGCTGATCCTCGGGCTCGACCCCGATCACCTGGTAGCCCAGTTGCTCGTACAGCTTGGCGACCTCAGGTGTGGAGCACGCGACGACGGTGTTGCCCGGATCGAGTTGGACCTGGTCGTCCGTCCCCGCCTCGACCGCCTTGATCGTGACGTCGGCGAAGTCGTCGGTCGGGGGCGTGTCGACCACGCCGATCACCAGCGACCGGATCCCGACCGCCACGCTGAGCCGCTCGATCGCGGCCTCGCGCCGGTCGAAGGGCACCGGGTTGCGCTTGGTCGTGTGGTGGTTGGCCGACGTCACCGCCCAGACGATCGTCGCGTCGTACCGGCGCAGGAACTCCGCCTGGAAGCGCGTCAGCACGTGGTGCCGCCCGGGGAACAGCAGGTACTCCATGTCAGTCGGCCTCACGCTGGATGTCGGGCTCGCTCTTGATGTCGGGGTGGGCGTCCACATCGGTCCGCTCGCGGATCACGTACGTCGGCCGGCCCATCGACCCCGAGTGCAACCGCCCGACGTACTCACCCAGGACGCCGAGCGCGAGCATCTGCGCGCCGGAGAACAACGCGACCATCGACGCGATCGTCGTGAACCCGGCCACCGTCGTCGCGCCCGTCACGTACTTGACGATGATCACGCCGAAAAGCCCGACGCCGAACACCGCGCAGATGAACCCGAGGTACCCGACCAGCCGCAGCGGCTCCACGGAGTACCCGGTGATCAGCGTCAGCGCGTGCTTCATCAGCATCCAGGTCGTGTAGTTCGACTGCCCGGCCCCGCGCGGCTCCATCCGTACTGTCGTCTGAGCGATCCGCGTCGTCGACCACGACAAGGCCACGTCCACCGAAGCATGCGGCCCGTCCAGCCCGTCGAACCCGTCCCGCAGGAAGGTCCGGAAAGCCCGGAACGCGCTGATCGACCGCGCGTCCCGCACCGCCATCGCGGACGCCAGCGCCCCCTTCACCAGCCGCGACGAGAAGCTCCGCGCGAACCCGTGCTCCTCCTCGGCCGGTACGCCGTACACGAGGTCGACGTCATCCGTCAGCGCCCGCAACAGCACCGGCACCTGATCGGCGGGGTGCTGCAGATCGTCATCCATCGTGACGACCACTTCGTACCGCGCGTTCCGCACGCCGGCGATCAGCGCATTGTGCTGCCCGTAGTTCCGCGCGAGCCGCATCGCCCTGACATCGGCGTACTTGTTCGCCAACTCACTCGCGACCTGCCAGGTGTCATCCGGACTCCCGTCCACCACCAGCACGATCTCGAACCCGGACGTCGCCCCCGGCAGAACCTCGGTGAGGGCCTCGACCAGTCGGGGCAGCGTCCCGGCCGACCGGTAACACGGCACGACCACTGAAACGAGCACTGCCCACCCTTTCCGGAGGAGATCCCGGCGAACCGCCAAAGGGATTGTCCCACCGATGCCGCTCTGGCCGGGTATCAGCGCGCGATGGTATCATTCCTTCATGGAACGAACGGATGCGGCAGTTGAGCTGGCGGGAGTCGTCGTCGGGTTCGTGGGGGCGGCTCAGCGGGGGATGACTGCCAACTTCGATCTGGCACGGGTGTCGGTGTTGACTGCGGTGGCCGCTGAGGGGCCGTTGAGGCCTCGGGAGGTCGGCAAGCGGGTGGGGATGGCGCCCTCGTCGGTGACGCGGCATGTGCAGGCGCTTGAGGATGCCGGGCAGTTGAGTGTTGAGCCCGATCCCGAGGATCACCGGACCTGTTTGCTCGAGGTGACCGAAGCCGGACGTGGTGAGCTGGCCACTTTGCGGGCAGTGGGGGGAGCTGTCCTGGGCGAGGTGGTCGCGGACTGGTCGCAGAAGGACATCAGCACCTTGTCGAGCCTGTTGCAGCGCCTTCTCGTCGACTGGGAGGAGCGGGGCGAGCAGGCCCGCGGCAAACCGGCACCCGACCGTCGTCCGCGCTGGCGCCATCCGGTTCCGGGCCAAGAGAAGAACGAGCGGAAGGATCGACGATGAACGAGCTGCCCCGCAGTCTGAAACTGGTCCAGCGTGCGGTCGGGGTGGTGATCCTGGTGCATCTGGTCGCGCTGATTCTGCTGCTGACGCATCGTGACGTCATCCATGGCACCGTGCTCGCGGACAACCCCGGCTGGTCCGCGGATCAGGTCGACGATCAGACGCACAGCTTGGTGCTGCAGTCGGCGATCCCGCACGTACTGATCCCGCTGTTGCTCGCATTCCGGGCCAAGGCGCTGAAGTCTCGCAAGTCGCGCACCCGGATCTTCTTGACCGTCCTGCTGGGAATCCAGCTGCTCGCCCATGCGAGCCTGCCCATCACTCTGCACGAGCTGCCGGGCTACGGCGCCGCGGTGATCGCAGTACAGGCGGTCTCGCTGGTCTTCGAGCTCTCCGCGCTTTGGTTGCTCTGGGCAACCGAAGACTCGCGGGCCTGGTTCGTCCGCGCGACTCCTGTTACAGGACTTCCCAGGTGAGCGGGGTTCCGGCCGGTACGTCGGTGCGGAACGGCCGGCCTTCGACCGTGGAGTAGGCGTCTGGCTGGAGTCCGCCGGCCGGGCGGATCGAGCGGACGTTGTCGGGGGCGACCTTCTCGCCGGCCTTGACGTCACGGGTGACGTAGAGGGAGCGGCGGAAGCGCAGGACGTTCTGTTCGGCCTGCTTCGGGCCGATCACCGGCTCGCCCAAGGCCTCGTGCGCGATGGTGGTGCCTTCGACCAGGGCTCTGACCTCGTGCGGCTCCAGCGAGAACGCCGAGTCCACGCCGCCGTCGTCGCGGGAGAGGGTTACGTGCTTCTCGATCACGGTGGCGCCGAGGGCGACCGCGGCGATCGAGGCACCGATGCCCATCGTGTGGTCGGACAGGCCGACCTGGACGCCGAGCGCGTCACGTAGTACCGGGATTCCGCGCAGGTTCGACTGATTGGCAGGGGCCGGGTAGCTCGCCGTGCAGGAAAGTACGACGAGCTGCTCGTTGCCGGTCGAGCGGGCCGCGCGGACGGCGGCGTCGATATCGGTCAGCGTCGCCGAACCGGTCGAGATGATGACCGGCTTCCCGGTCGCCGCCATCGCGCGGACCAGCGGCAGGTCGCCGATCTCGTTCGACGCGACCTTGTAGCCCGGGACGCCCAGCTTCTCCAGCAACTCGATCGCGGTCAGGTCGAACGGCGACGCGAACGCGACCATGCCGAGCGAGTTCGCCAGCTCGAACAGCGGCTCGAACCAGGCCCACGGCGTGTGCGCCTCCTCGTACAGCTCGTGCAGGTGCCGGTCGGCCCACAGCTTGTGGTCGCCAGGTAGCCGGAACGCGGGCAGGTCGACGTCGAGCGTCATCGTGTCCGCGGTGTAGGCCTGCAGCTTCAGGGCCTGGACGCCGGTGTCGCCCATCGCGCGGACGATCTCCTTGGCGCGTTCGAAGTCGCCGTTGTGGTTGCCCGACATCTCAGCGATCACGAAGGGCCGGTGCTCGGGGCCGATCGGGACGCTGCCGAAGTCGATCGTCCTGGTCGCGCTCATCTGGGCTCCTTCGGCTTGCGGCGGTTTTCCCTGGCCAGCTTGATCGGCAACACGGTGAGGTCGCGCCCATCGGCGTACCGGAGCTCCGGCTCGCCCTCGACGAAACGGAAGCGCCGGTTCATCTGCCGTACTGCGGTGTTGTGCTCGAGCACCTCGCCGGTCAGCTCGTCGAGGCCGAGGGTGTCGAAGGCGTAGCCGGTGGCTTCCTTCATCACCTCGATCCACGCGGGCAGCGTCTCGCCGGTCTCGGCCAGGCCGTCGGCGTCGAGGAAGAATCCCCAGCTGCCGGTAGTACGGGTGAGGTCGAAGAAGTTGACCACTCCGGCGGTCCGGCCGTCGCGTTCGTAGATCAGCACCCGGCGGGCTGGGTCGACGCTCGCCTTGGCCCACCAGCCCGCGTGCTCCTCGGCGGAGATCTCGTGCGTGGTGATGCTGACGTCGCGGTTGGCCTGCTGGTTGCGCAGGGTCCGGATGGTGTCGACGTCGTCGTCCGTCGCCTGGCGCAGCATGGCCCAACCGTACCGACCTCTTCTGCGCGCGGCCCAACTGTGTAACTATCTTTCGACCTAATCTACGAACTCGGTCGGAGAGTGACATGAGAGTCTGGCGGATCGTGGGTCTTCTCAGCGCGTCAGCCTGCCTGCTGGCCGGTGCCTTCACCGGTACTGCGAGCGCCGCACGACCCGCCGCGGACGCTGCCGTGGTGCCTTCGTCCGGTTGCGCCGCGGATCCGAGTACTCCGCTGCGGCAGTTCCGGGCGAGCTGGGTGGCGTCGGTGGTGAACATCGACTGGCCGTCGCGGACCGGACTGACGGCCGAGCAGCAGAAGGCCGAGTTGCTCACCTGGTTCGACGATGCCGTCCGGCAGCACCACAACGCGGTCATCCTGCAGATCCGGCCGACCGCGGACGCGTTCTGGCCGTCGAAGGTGGAGCCGTGGTCGCAGTACCTGACCGGCACTCAGGGCGGCGACCCCGGCTACGACCCGCTGGCGTTCGCCGTCACCGAGGCGCACAAGCGCAACCTCGAACTGCATGGCTGGTTCAACCCGTACCGGCTCTCGATGGGCACGAACCTCAATGCGCTGATCCCGACGCACCCGGCCCGGCTGCATCCGGAGTGGGTGGTCACCTACGGCGGCAAGCTCTACTACAACCCGGGGATCCCGGCGGCTCGTAAGCTGGTCGAGGACGCGATCATGGACGCCGTCTCGAACTACGACCTCGATGGTGTGCACTTCGACGACTACTTCTACCCGTATCCGGTGGCGGGCCAAGTGTTCGACGACGCGGCCACCTATGCGCAGTACGGGGCAGGCTTCCCGACTGTGGCCGAGTGGCGGCGGAACAACATCAACCTGTTGATCCAGGAGCTCCAGCACCGGATCAAGGCGGCCAAGCCGTGGGTGAAGTTCGGCATCTCGCCCTTCGCCGTCTGGCGGAACAAGGGGACCGACCCGCTCGGCTCTGACACCACTGCGGGCGTGCAGACGTACGACGATCTCGCTGCGGACACCCGACGTTGGGTACGCGAGGAGTGGATCGACTACATCGTGCCGCAGGTCTACTGGGCTGGTGGGTTCGCTCCGGCCGACTACAACAAGATCGTGCCGTGGTGGGCCGAACAGGTCCGCGGTACCAACGTGCATCTCTACATCGGTCAGGCGACCTACAAGGTCGGTACGTCGACGCAGTCGCCCGACTGGTCGGATCCGGCGGAGTTGAGCGACCACCTGGCCTTCAACACCACGATCCCCGAGGTCAAGGGCGACATCTTCTTCTCTGCCAAGGATGTACGCGCTGACCGGCTCGGTGCGACCAGCCTGCTCAACAGCACCTGGTACACGCGGCCGGCGCTCGTACCGGCGATGCCGTCGCTCGACTCGCGTGCGCCGCTGCCGGTCCACGCACTGCGCGCTTCCCGGGCGGGCGATGGCGTGCGGTTGCAGTGGAAGCCCACCTCGGCCGACACCACGTCGTACGCGATCTACCGCCGAGACCTAACCGCCGGCGACTGGTGCCCCGACAACGACGCCCGCAACCTCCTAACCACCCAACGCACCACCACCTTCACCGACACCACCGCAGTGAAGGGCCACCACTACCTGTACTCGGTAACAGCCCTGGACCGCGCGTCGAACCAGAGCCTCCCGCTCCCAGCGATCGCCTGACGCCCGACCTATCGCGAGACGTCTGAGGGGTCAACCCCTCAGACGGTGGGTTGCCACGTCGGGATCTGGCGGGGCAACCCACCGATTGCGGGGTTGACCCCTCAGACGCGCTTGGCGAGGACGGGCCCCGCCGGGCGAGGTCGGGCGTCAGAGCCGTCCTTCCGCTCCCGCAACCGGAGGGGTGAACCGCCGAAATAGCGTGCAGGCGGTGGGCTGGAAACTGCCGCTGGTCGGTGGGCTACGGGGTGGAGCTGGAGGACGGGAATCCACCGGGCGTCTGCGAGGACGGGAACCCACTGGGCGTCTGCGAGGACGGGAACCCACTGGGCGTCTGCGAGGACGGGAACCCACTGGGCGTCTGCGACGACGGGAACCCGCTGGGTGTCTGGCTCGGGAAACCGGATGGTGTCTGGGACGGAGAACCACTCGGTGTCTGTGACACACACGGCGAAGGCGTCTGAGTAGGCGTCTGCGTCGGAGAACCGCTCGGTGTCTGCGTCGGGAACCCACTGGGTGTTTGCGTCGGGAAACCGGATGGTGTCTGGGTGGGGAAGTTTGGGGTCTGGGACGGGAAGCCGCTTGGAGTCTGTGACGGCGTGGTGGTCGGACAGGGGGATTGGGAGGGGAACGGGCCGGCGGTCGGTGGTGGGTAGAGCTGGTAGACGCGGACTGTGCCGTAGTGGAAGCGCAACTCCGCCAAGCGTTCCAGGGCCTCCGGTGGTGTCCCGACTCGCTCGTCTGCCAGCAGCCACTGCACTCCGTACTGCGTGCGCAGCGTCTCCAGTACTTCCCTGGTCGGCGCGGTGAAAGCCTCGTCGTTGAGCCGTAGCCGCTCGGGATTCCAGAAGGCCCCTTGGGTCTTCTCGTCACCCGCATAGCTGTCGTCGACCCGCTGGGTGAAGGCCCAGCCCTCCACCAGCACCCGCCGCTCGGCGTACCCGGCGAGCCAGTAGGACCCGGTGAGGCAGCGATCCGCCCCCGCCTGGCGGCAGTGGATGTTCGTGGCGATCAGATCGTCGGGTCCCGAGTTCCGCCGGATGAAGCGGGCTGCCTCGATCCCACCCGGTGCGATCGACTCGTACGCCGTCAGCGCGGGCGCGGCGAACTCCTTCAGCGACCCCAGCGTCGGCGACACCGTCAACCCGAGCACCACCGAGACTGCGAGCACCGCCCACAACTGCCGCTTCAAGCGCAACAACAACCCAAGGGCGCCAACGCCGATGACAGCGATGACCAGGGCGACCACCATCGGCTGCGCGAAGCAGTTCGCGCTGGTACACGAGTCTTCCGAGCGGTAGCGACCCCAGTAGATCGCCGCGGCTCCGATCAGCAGTGCCGGCGCGGCGACGTAGTACTGCTTGCGGTCGAGTGACCCCAGACCCCAGGTCGCGAGCAGGACGCCGTAGATGAAGCCGGTGCGGACGAAGAAGACCTGTGTCTGACCACTGTCGTACAGCAGGCCGGCAGCAATGACCGAGCTGACCAGGCTGACCAGCAGCAACAGCACCATCGGATCGCGAGGCAGTCGCCGCCGGATGAGCAGAGCACCGACCGCCGGCAGCAGCCAGCCGATCACCACCACTACTGCGATCACCACCAAGGCAGCAGTGGTGTGGAGTGCGGTCATCACGTCCATCATGTGCCGGAAGGTCCGGGCCGGATGGAACTCGACGTTGGACTCCTTGCCGCGCAGTACGACGAGGAAGGTGAACCCATAGCAAGCGGCGACGCCCACCCCGAGCACCAGGC
Organism: Streptomyces sp. SID13031; assembly: GCF_010548305.1. Taxonomy (GTDB): domain Bacteria; phylum Actinomycetota; class Actinomycetes; order Propionibacteriales; family Kribbellaceae; genus Kribbella. The sequence continues at coordinate 160,121 of NZ_JAAGLV010000016.1, read as the reverse complement.
CGCGCAGGTTGAGGCGACGGGCCTGCACGGTGAGGTAGCCCCAGGCGGCGACCAGCCCAACGGCGTACACGGGGAGTGCGGACGCCTTGGTCGCGGAGACGGCAGCGATGAGTACGGCGGCCGCTACCAGCATGCCGATGACCTGTGCACGCGTCTGCGTGGGCTTCCGGCGGAGCAACAGTGCAGTGACGGCTATCAGCGGCAGCACCAGCACGGTGGAGAACGCCTGCGAGGGGTTGGTCAGCTGGACCATCGAGAACGGGCTGTCATTGAACAACCGCGCATCGACGGCCCACGGCCAGCCTGAGAGATCCCCAGCGGCCACTGTGAGCCCAGCGGCGATCGGAGCCGCCACTGCACGACCGGTCAGTACTACGCCGACGGCTGCCGCGCCGAGGACCGTCAGGAGGAGGAAGGCGAAGGGCGCCATCCGCTGCGTCAGTACGTCGAGCTCGACACTCGTGATCCAGTGCGCCGACGCCAGGTGGTCGTAGACGGCGAAGTGGCTGGTCAGCGGTCTGCCGGAGGCGTAGGGGATCTCCGGCGGGAAGTGATGGGTCAGCTCAGCGGCCAGTGACAGATTGCGGGCCGCGTCGGAGTCCGAGCGCAGCGCCGCCGGCCCGTCGACGGGGATGAGCTGCGAGCCGACCCGGACGAACCAGGCCGCGACCACACCGACGGCGACCATCACGCCGGCCATCGCCCACCAGGGCGTCGGTTTCACCGGCAGCTTGCTTCGCGGCACCGCGCGGTAGACGCCCACCGCGAGCGCCGGCATCACCAGGGCCGCCAGCGGGATGTCGAAGTACCGGCCGATCGGGTAGATCAGCGCCTCGACCGCCAGCCCGAACGACGTCCCGAGCGCGGCGTCGACGGTGAACCAGCCGGTACCACCGGTCAGCCGGCGCCAGAACAGCGTGCCAGGGACCGCGATCACGACCAGCAGGTAGCCCAGGTACGCGCCGGACATCCACGGCGCATGGTCCTGCAGCGCGATGAACCAGGCGAGCGGAAGCACGGGCAGGCTCACCATCGAGGCAAGCCCCATCGCCCGTCCTGGTCTCGTCATACCGGTCCTCTCGGTCGCGTCCTTGCACACGGAAGAGAGCCCCGGACGACGAAAAGTTCGCTTGCTGTCACAACTACTGCTGACAAACGGTCACAGTGTATGAGCCGTTTACCAAGTGGGGGCACGCGCCTACACTGAGTAGGCGAACTCTCCCTGGTCCGTCACACAGCGCACGGGAGGTCACGAGCTTGCCTGCCCAGCACATCGCGGGATTGCCGGTCGAGGAGATTCTGCTCGCCGCGATCGCCGCTGCCACCCCGATGATCGCGCTGATCGGCTGGGAGATCCGGGACCGCGTCCGGCGGTTGCGGCAGAAACTTTCCAGCTCCGCCCCGGAAGCAGCCGTCGACCCAGCTCCGGAGGTGCAGTAGACCGTGTCACCGCCCGCACCACAGCCGCTAGGCTCTGTGGTCATGGCTGAGCTGACGCGGGAGCAGATCCGGGACCTGATGGGAGCGGTGCTGAAGGCGCAGGGCAAGACGCTGCCGGCCGACGACGGTGCCGACCTGCGGGAGATCGGCTTCCGCTCGCTGGACTTCTCCGAGCTGGCGCTGCGGGTGGAGGACGAGATCGGGGACGAGCTGAACTTCGACGCTCCCGGTCTGCGCCAGATCGCCAAGGTCGGCGACGTGCTGGACTTCATCGAGCAGCTCCAGTCGGCGTGACCACGCGGCGCCGGTCCACCGCCCTGATCGGGGACGACAACACCGTCGTCGCCGGCGGCAAGACCGTGACGTGGCGAACTCTGCACAAACTGCCGCAGCTGCCGTCACCGGCCGCGGTCCTGGTCGACAACGGCGCGGACGCGCTGGCCGCAGTACGGCATCACGCGGTCCACGGCACCGAACTGCTCGTCGCCACCACTTCGCGGGTCGACCTGAGCATGCGCGAGGAACTCGGCGACTCCGGCTTCGCGATCGTCATCGCCAAAGGTGACGAGCACTCCGTCGAGCCCGCGAAACTCAAGCGGGTGGAGGAATCCGGCCGCGCCTGGCTGCTCACCTCCGGCTCGACCGGCCGCCCGACGCGGATCGGCCATACCCTCGAATCGCTGACCACCGTCACCACCCAGCAGCAGCCGCGGACGTGGCTGCTGCCCTACTCACCAGGCACCTACGCGTGGTGGCAGGTCGTGATGCTCTCGCTGACCCAGGCCGACCAGGGCCTGGTCGTGATCGAGCCGTCCGAGCTGGAGATCTGGCCGTCGATCGCCGCCGAGCACGGCGTCACCGCGGCCTCCGGTACGCCGACCTTCTGGCGCCAGACGATCTACCGCGACACCGAGGCGCTCGCCAAGGTGCCGCTCGAGCAGATCACCCTCGGCGGCGAGCCGGTGGACCAGACGATCCTCGACCGGCTGCGCGAGATCTTCCCGAAGGCGCGCGTCTCCTGGATCTACGCCTCGTCCGAGGTCGGCGCGTCGATCGTCGTCCATGACGGTCAGGCCGGGTTCCCCAAGGCCTGGCTCGATCGCGAGCCCGCCGCCGATGACGAGCGCCCGATCATCTCCGTCGACGGCGACGAGCTGATCATCACGTCGCCGCACCACGGAGCCGGTATGGACGGAGCCGTCCGCACTGGCGACCGGGTCGAGTTCGCCGGCGACCGGGTACTGATCACCGGCCGGCTGGATACCGACGAGATCAACGTCGGGGGCTCGAAGGTGTCGGCGGGCCTGGTCCGCAACGTACTGATCGCCCACCCGGGCGTCGCGTGGGCGCGAGTGTTCGCGCGCAAGGCGCCGCTGGTCGGCAGGATGGTCGCCGCCGAGGTGGTGGCCAACTCGAGCATCGGGCCGATCACCGACGACGATCTGGTCCAGTGGTGTTCCAACCGGTTGCCGGACTACGGCGTACCGCGGCGGATCAAGTTTCTCGACCAGATCCCGCAGAAGGAGACGTTGAAGAGCGATGTCTGACCAGACCGCGGCTCTGCCGTCCTCGGTAGGGCCGTCCTCGGTGGTGCTCGTCTCCGGTGGTTCGCGCGGGCTCGGGCTCGCGATCGTCACCGATCTGCTGGACTCCGGCGTCAAGGTGGCCGCGTTCGCGCGGACCGTGACCGCCGAACTGACGGCGCTGGCGACGAAGTACCCGGAACAGCTGCACGTCGGCTCAGTGGACGTGAACGACGCCAAGGCGACGCAGGTGTTCGTCAAGGAGGTCGAGGAGAAGCTCGGCCCGGTCGACGGCCTGGTGAACAACGCCGCGGTCGGCCAGGACTCCCTGCACGTGCACACGTCGGCCGAGCAGCTCGCGGGCATCATCCAGACCAATCTCACCTCGCCACTCGTGCTGACCCGGTTCGTCCTGCGCCGGATGCTCGCCAAGGGACTGAAGGGCCGGATCGTCAACGTCACCTCGATCTGCGCACAGCGTGGGTATCCGGGGCTCGTCGCGTACTCCGCGACGAAGGGCGGGATGGACGCCGCGACCCGGTCGATGGCTCGCGAACTGGGTGGCCGCGTGCTGGTCAACTCCGTCGCGCCCGGCTTCTTCGCCTCGGAGATGTCGGCGGTGCTCGGCCAGACCCAGCTCGATCAGATCGTCCGGCGGACCCCCACCGGCCACCTGACCGAGCCGGAGGAGGTCGTCCCCGTCGTCCGGATGCTGTTGCTGGAGCAGACCAACGTGAACGGTCAGGTGCTGGTGATCGACGGCGCCGCCTCGAGCTGATCAGAATCCGCGGTGACAGGAGCCTTTGGGGCAGGTCATCGTGCCAGGTACGAGCCGACTCGGGTGGCGTCCTCGAGGACGGGAGCGACCGCGAGGCGGTCGGGGAGGGTGCGCTGGAACTCCTGGAAAGCGGCCAGGTCGGTCACGCCTTCGCCGTCGAAGACATGGACAAAGGTGACTCCGTCGGCGAGGCGGAAGCTGCTGTAGGTCAGGCCTGGCGGGGCTGCGGTCGCCAGCTCGGCGAAGACCTTCTCGATCAGGCGCTGGTTCTCGTCGGCCGCTTCCGGTTTGGTCTGGTAACGGATCACTGCTGCGCTCATGGCTGCTCCTTCGAAGCTTGCTGTCACAACTTAAGACCGCGCGGAACACCGGAACTCATCGCAGAGATGAGTTCGGTACTCCGGCGCTGTCAGTACCAGTGACAGCGAACTTACTGGAGGACCCTCCTCTTGCCGATCGACCGTTATCCACAGGGATGACCGCGCGGCCTGCGGGAGATTGGCTTCGGGTGACAAACTCGTCCGCGTGAGTGATGCCGAGATCCTGTACCTGCTGCCGACGGCGGCCGCTGCCGTCGTGCTCGATGACTGGCGCGCGGACGGTCTGCTGGCCCAACTGGGCGGGCACGACGAATGCGACCAAGGTCAGGTGGATCGGGTCCTGCAGGAGTTCCTGCGGACGCTGGTCCGCTCGGCGTGGGAGCGGGGATGGACTCCGGCCGACGTTGTCCAGCATGCTCGACGTCGGCTGGAGCCTCGCATGGAGCCGTTGCTGCTGGCGGTGGTCGCGTCCGAGCACCGGGCCTACCAGGAGATCGATCCGCGCTGGCTGGATCAGCTGATCGACGTCGGGATCGAGGCGCCGTACGCCGAGTTGCAGTTGACCGCGTGGGCGACAGCTCAGCGACTCGGGCGCTATCTGGCGTTGCATACGGCGCTGACGGTTGCAGGCTTCCTCCAGTCGTTACCTGGGCTCGCCAGGCTGTTCCCGCTGCCCGGTACGCCGGTGCGGGCGCGTGCGGCCGGGTCTGCGGTGCCGAATGACAAGATGCTTGCGCGGATCAGAGCCCTGCTGGCCAAGGCGGAGGCGACGGACTTCCCGGATGAGGCCGAGGCGTTGTCGGGCAAGGCGCAGGAGTTGATGGCCAAGTTCTCGCTGGATCAGGCGTTGGTGGACGCGGATCCCGGGCTGGACCTCCCCGATGACTCCGGCGCCCGGCGGATCTGGGTCGAAACCCCTTATGTATCAGCGAAAGCGCAGCTGGTCGGAGCAGTTGCCTCGGCCAACCGTTGCCGCACGGTCTCGATGGAGCAGCTCGCCGTCGTGACGATTGTCGGCGAGGAGCTCGACCTGCAGTTGACCGAGTTGCTCAGTACTTCGCTGCTGGTGCAGGCGAATCGCGCAATGCTTGCTGCTGGCAAGCATATTGGCCAGCGCGGCGAGTCGCGGACCAGGTCGTTTCGGCAGTCGTTCCTGATGGCTTACGCGCAACGCATCGGTGAACGGTTGCAGGCGACGACGGAGGCGACGCAAGCCGCAGTACCGGCTCTTGATGCTGATCGGTTGCTGCCCGTGCTGGCGAGGCGTGAGGAGCAGGTCGATGCGCTGTTCATCAAGCTGTTCCCGGATACGGTCACGCGGCGTACCAGGATCACGAACGGCGCCGGCTGGGCCGCGGGCCTGACGGCAGCGGATCAAGCCCAGCTGCAGGCGCGTCCTCAGGTCCGCCGATAGGCTGCGGCGCATGCCGAGCGTCAAGCCGACCAGCATCCCCGGCCTTCTGCACATCGAGCTCGACGTGCTCGAGACTCCGCAGGGGTGGTTCAAGGAGAATTTCCACCAGGCGAAGCTGGTGGACCAGGGATTCCCCGAGGTCGAGTTCGTGCAGAACAACCTGGCCTACACGACCGAGGTCGGCATCACCCGCGGGATCCATGCGGAGGCCTGGGATCGGTACATCTCGCCGGCCCTCGGACGGCTCTTCACCGCGATCGTGGATCTGCGGGAGGGTGCGACGTTCGGCCGGCTGGAGACGTTCGAGCTGACGCCAGGGCAGGCGATCTTCCTGCCGGAAGGCTGTGGGCACTCGTTCTGCACGCTCGAGCCGAACACGGTCTACACCTACCTGCTCGCCGCGCACTGGACGCCGGATGCGCCACGGACGGTGCTGAACCTTTTCGATCCGCAGGTCGCGGTGCCGTGGCCGCTGCCCAAGGATCGGATGCAGTATGTCGAGGCTGACGCGACCGCGCCGTACCTGGACGCGGTGACGCCGATCAGGCTTTGAGGCCGGCCAGGACGATCTCGAGCAGCCGGTCGGCCTGGTCGGGAGCCATGTCGCGGCCCATCGTGATGCCGCCGACGAGTCGCAGGACGTCCATCAACTGCAGGTCCTGGCGAACCGAGCCGTCGGCCTTCGCCGCGTCGAGCAGCAGGTCGCCCGCATCCCGGACATTCGTCTTGCAGGCGGTGAAGAACTCTGAGTCCTTGCCCAGCGCGACCGTCAACTCACCGGCCAGGCTCTTCTTCGAGATGCTGTAGCCGACGAAGCTGCGCAGCCAGGCCGCCAGCGCCTCGTACGGCCCGAGCTTCTCGGCGAAGCCGTAGGCGCGGTTGCAGACCGACTGGATCTCGTCGACGTAGACCGCCTCGAGCAGGGCGGTCCGGTTCGGGAAGCGCCGGTACAACGTGCCGATCCCGACGCCGGCCCGGCGGGCGATCTCCTCCAGCGAGGTATCCGTGCCGTGCTCGGCGAACGCCTCCCGCGCGGCGGTGACCAGCAGGTCGTAGTTCCGGGCGGCGTCGGCCCGGGCAGGCCGGGTCGTCGGGAGTGGTGTCGAGGTCATCCGGCCCTCCTTGTCGAGGCGTAGTCGCGTGCACACACAAAGTCGCACGGTAAATCACTTGAAAAGCGGAGGTGGCCTCCGTATGGTAATCCGGAGGAGCACTCCACTTCATTGGAATCCACTCTAGCCCCTTCGGGGTAAGGAGCAAGTCACACTATGTCGGCAACATCCGCAGGCCCGGCCGTCGCCCGAACCGGTCCGCCCGCGCGGCGGCCGGGGGTAGTCCTCGCAGTCATCCTGATTACCCAGTTGATGGTGATCCTCGACGGCACCGTGGTGAACATCGCGATGCCCAAGATCCAGCACGCCCTCGACTTCAGCCCGTCCAGCCTGTCCTGGGTCCAGAACGCCTACGCGCTGGCCTTCGGCGGCCTGCTGCTGCTCGGCGCCCGGGCCGGCGACCTGCTCGGCCGCCGCCGGGTGTTCATCACCGGTATCAGCGTCTTCACTGTCGCATCCCTGCTCGGTGGGCTCGCCCCGTCCGCCGAGCTGCTGCTGGCGGCGCGTGTCCTGCAGGGCATCGGCGGGGCCATCGCGGCTCCGGCGGCCCTGACCCTGCTCATGCTCACGTTCCGCGAAGGCCCGGAACGCATGAAGGCTCTCGGTCTTTACAGTCTGGTCTCCTCCGGCGGCGCGAGCGTCGGCCTGGTCGTGGGCGGCATGCTGACCGACTGGGTCTCCTGGCGCTGGGGGCTGTTCATCAACGTCCCGATCGGTATCGGCCTGGTGTTCGCAGCCAGGCAGGTGCTGTCCGAGACGCCGCCCGAGAAGGGCAAGTTCGACGTCGCCGGCGCGCTGACGTCGACGTTCGGCATCACCTCGATCGTCTTCGGCTTCATCCGCGTCGCCGAGGTCGGCTGGACGTCGGCCGAGGTACTCGGCGCGTTCGCCGCCGGTGTCGTCCTGCTCGCCGCGTTCGTGCTGATCGAGCGCCGGGTGAGCCACCCGATCGTGCCGCTGCGGCTGTTCGGCAACCCCGACCGGGTGGCGGCGTACGCGACCATGCTGCTCGTGATCGGGACGATGTTCGGGATGTTCTTCTTCCTCACGCAGTACCTCCAGGGCGTGCTGAACTTCAGCCCGTTGCAGGCCGGCCTGGCCTTCCTGCCGATGACCGGTCTGCTGTTCACCTCGTCCCGGATCGTGCCGCGGCTACTCGGCCGGATCGACGGCGGCAGGCTGATGATCAGCGGTTCACTGCTGGTCCTGGCCGGCACGTTCTGGCTGACCCGGCTCTCCGAGGACAGCAGCTACCTCAGTGGCGTCGTTGGCCCGCTGGTCCTGTTCGGGTTCGGCGCCGGGATGCTCTTCATCCCGCTGACCGGCCGCGCACTGGCCGGCGTCCAGCCGTCGGATGCAGGTGCCGCGTCCGGCATGCTGAACGTGTTGCAGCAGGTCGGCGGGGCCCTGGGGCTCGGCATCCTGGTCACGATCTTCGGTACTGCGAGCCGCAACTCGGACGCAGCGTCGAGGATCCCCGCCGAGCGGGCTCGCGAGATCCTCACCGACGGCGTCCACGCAGCCTTCGTCGGCTCGGCCGTCTACGCGGCTCTGACGCTGGCCGTCATCGTCCTCAGCGTCCGCCCGTGGATCCGGCGCAAGCAGGTCGTACCGGACGTGGCCGCCGAACCGGTCGTGGTCGACTCCCACGTCTGATCCGGCACCACCTATTGCCTACCGCCTACCGCTTGCCGATCAGGTGAGTGGCAGGCGGTAGGTCGTCCACTTCGTGTGTTGCTGGAAGCCGAGGCGTTCGTAGAGGCTGAGGGCCCCGGTCGGGTTCTGTGTGTCGACGCCCAAGGACGCCCGCTTGAAGCCGGTCTCGGCTGCCTGCGTCATCAGGGCAGACAGCGCCACGGCAGCCAGCCCGCGACCACGGTGCGATCGGACCGTGCCGACCTGCCCCACGTAGACCTCACGGATCCCCGTCACCGCGGTGTCGGCCTCGTACTCGTACCCGATCGCGTAGGCGACGATCTGCTCGCCGTCGAGGACCAGGAACGCCAGTCCGGCGCGGAACGCGCGCGACCCGGTGAACCACACCTTCCAGGTCTCCTCGTCCTTCGGCGTCGAACCCCAGTGGTCCAGGAAGACCTCGTTGTGGGTCAGCCGCAGAGCCTCGTCGTACGCCGGTTCGAAGGACACCAGCCGGAGCCCGTCCGGTAGGCCGACCGCCGGGATCGGGGTGTCGAAGAGGCGCTGCAACGTGAAGGAATACCGGCACTCCTCGAAGCCCAGCCCGGTGAACAGCGCAGCGGCGCCGAGGTTCGTACTGATTGCGTTGACATTGAGCTCTGCGTCGGCGACGTCCGGGTGGTGCTCTTCATGCAGCTCGTGAGCGCGGCTGATCATCCAGGTCAGCAACGCCCGCCCGAGGCCGCGGCGGCGCCAGGTCGCCCGGACTGCGGAGTCGGTGTTGAGCCGGTCCACGTCGACCAGGTTCTTGCGCCAGTAGACGACGCCGTAGGCGACCATCACGCCGTCGATCCACAGACCGACGGTGTCCCGCTCGGCATTCACCTTCGGATCGCTGAGCTCCTCGACCAGATCCTCGGCCTCGTAGTTCTCGCCGTTCTGATCAGCCACCTGTACGTCGTTGAGCAGCGCCGCCCACTCGCTGGCGTCGGTCTTCTCGATCGGCCGGGCCTCGACCCACTCCGGAAACGTCCCCATGCCGAGAACGGTAGAGCCGGCCCGGCGACCCGGCACCCCATTTACCCGATCAGGCAGCCAGCTTCCGGCAGAGCCACTCGACGGCGAGCGGATAGCGATACTCGATCCCGCCGTGGGTTCCCTCGAACAGCTCGAAGGACAAGCGTTCTTCCGGTACTCCGGCCGCCAGCGCGGCACGATGGAAGGCAGTCGCACCGACATCGAGGTAGTACTCGTCCTGCTTGCCCGCGTCGATCCACACGGCACGCATCGACCGCAGCGCCTCGGCGTACCGGGGCTCGGTGGTGACCATGTGCACCGGGTCGCGGCTCAGCCAGCGTTCCCAGACCTCGGGGACGATCCGGCCGAGCTCGTCGTGGGGGATCAGCACGGTCCCGTCCGGCTCGGCCGAGTATGCCGAGGCGCACCCGTACATCTCCAGGAACTCCACATCCTGCCCGGTGAACCGGCCCGGCCGCGTCTCCAGGTCGGCGAAGAACTTCTCGTACGACCCGTCGTACTGGTCCCGCAGCCGCCGGGCCACCAGCGGGAACACGGGCTGGAAACAGACCTCGAACGAGGCATCCCCGGCATGCGTCGCAAGCGCCCCGAAGACGTCCGGGCGCAGCAGCGGAGTCACCATCGCGGCGTACCCGCCACTGGACTTGCCGGTGATCGCGCGATGGTCGCGGTCCGCGATGGTCCGGTACCGTGCGTCGACCCACGGCACGAGCTCGTCGCAGAGATACGAGTGGTACTGCCCGGTTCCCGGCGAGTCGAGGTACTGACTGCCGCCGTACTTCGTCCACGCGTCGACGAACACCACGATCGCCGGCGGCACGTCACCCGTCGCGAACATCGCATCCAGCAACTCCGGATACGGCTGGCGGAACGCGGGCCGGTTGAACCACGTCCCGAGATGCCCGGTGTAGCCGATCGCCACGTAGATCGACGGGTAGCGCTGATCCGATTCGTCGTACCCCGGTGGCAGGTAGACGAGCACCGGCCGCTCGTGCGGATCGCCGAGCGGGTTGCCGCGCAGATACGCGCTGTCGAAGATCGACTGGTCGAGCCGTCCGGCCAGCTCCGTGGACCATGGCAACATCGGCGAGCCCCTCTCACATTGCGTCGGGCGCGCTGATGCCCAGCAAGCCCAGGCCATCGTGCACCACGCGCCGGGTCGCCGCGCACAACGCGATCCGGCTGGCCCGTACTTCTCCTTCGCTGGTCAGTACCGGGCAGGTCTCGTAGAAGGTGGACAACGCTGCGGCAACCTCGAACAAATAGGTGCACAACCGATGCGGCTGGAGGGTCACGGCAACCTGGATGACGGTGTCGCCGAACCCGCTGAGCAGCAAGGCCAGCCGCTGCTCGGCCGGCTGCTCCAGCACAGTCACCAGACCAGGAGTCTCGCCCGCCTTGGAAAGCAACCGGGACAACCGCGCGTGCGCATACTGCAGGTACGGACCGGTGTTGCCGGTCATCGCGACCATCCGGTCGAGGTCGAAGACATAGTCGTTGATCCGGTCGCTCGACAGATCCGCGTACTTGATCGCCCCGATGCCTACCGCCGCCGCGACCGCAGCGCGCGCTCCTTCTTCCAGCGTCTCCCGCTCGTCCAGCAAGGCCTGCGCCCGCGCGGTGGCGCCGTCCAGCAGGGACGCCAATCTGATCGTGTCACCGGCCCTGGTCTTGAACGGTTTCCCGTCCTTCCCCAGGACGGTGCCGAAGGCAACATGTTCTGCGGGGATGGTCGCCGGCAGCCAGCCGGCCGCCCGGCAGAGCGCGAAGATCTGCTGGAAATGCAAGGCCTGCCGATGATCGACGACGTACACGATCCGGTTCGCGTGCAGGTCGTCGACCCGATGCCGGACCGCGGCCAGATCGGTCGCGCTGTACCCGAATCCGCCGTCCGACTTCCGCACGATCACCGGCAGCGGCGACCCGTCCCGCCCGGCGAACCCGGGCAGGAATGCGCACAACGCCCCACCCGATTCCGTCAGCAGCCCGGCAACCGTCAGATCGTCCACAACGGCTTGTAGCCGGTCGTTGTACGCGCTCTCGCCGACCACGTCGGCCCGCGTCAACGGCGACCCGAGCTGCGCATAGATCCGGTCGAACTCGACCAGTGAGACTTCGACCATCTGCCGCCAGATCGCCAGCGTCTCCTCGTCACCCGACTGGAGCAACACCACCCGCGCGCGGGCCAGGTCGCCGAAGTTGCCCTCGGCATCGAAATGCTTCCGGCCCCGCTGGTAGAGCTGCTGCAACCCTTCGATATCGAGGGATTCCACCACCAGGCCCTCGAACAGGACCTGCTCGACCATCATCCCGAACTGGGTACCCCAGTCGCCGACATGGTTCTGCCGGATCACCTCGTACCCGACGGCCCGCAGCACGTTGCACAAGGCATCGCCGATCACCGTCGACCGCAGATGCCCGACGTGCATCTGCTTGGCCACGTTGGGCTGCGAGTAGTCGACCACCACGCGCTCACCCCGCGGCGCGAAGACGACCGGCTCGTTGACGCCGGCCGCGAGGACCGACGGCAGCAGCGTGAGGTTGATGAATCCCGGCCCCGCGATCTGCACGGGCTCGCACAACCCGCTCAGGTCGAGCGCGGCGACCAACTGCTCGGCGACGGCACGCGGCGACTGCCCGAGGGGCTGAGCGAGCCGCAGCGCCAGGTTGGTCTGATAGTGACCGAACTCGGGTCTGGTCGCGGCCCGGAGCTCAGGATCGAGTACGCCGTACTGCGCGCCGAAGGCGGCCGTGACGGCGCTGGACAGTTGGGTGGCAAGGGCAGACAGCACTGCGGACATGGCAGAAGTCCTTGGGAACGAGGCACCGGAACAGGGCTGAGGTGTTCAGACAGTGCGTCGTCGTCGCAGGCCGAAGCGATCGCGCACTGCGCTCGCGATCACCGGGCTGGTCGACATGGTCACCATTATGCACAACCGGCCGCGAAATCTCGCAGCCGTTCGGTCAGAGCTGGTGCGGCGACGGCGCCGGCCGACGGTCGGCCAGCGGCGTGATCGGCGGCAGCTCGGTCTCGCCGAGGAAGATCCGGCGGACCACCCGCTCGGCCGCTTGGCCATCGTCGAACTCGCAGAACTTCTCGCGGAACAACTGCCGGTGCTTGGCCGCCTCAGCCTTCGCGAACGCGCCCGTTTGAAGCGCCGAGAGCAACTCCTCCGACGAGCGCGCCACCAGGCCAGGCGGGAAGGCAGTGATGTCGAAGTACGTCCCGCGGGTGTTGTCGTAGGCGCCGAGGTCGTCGACCAGCAGCACGGTCGGCCGGTCGAGGTTGGCGTAGTCGAAGCTGATCGACGAGTAGTCCGAGATCAGCACGTCGGCCGCCAGCATCAGGTCTTCGACCCGTGGGTAGTCCGACGCGTCCACCACTCGCTCGGAACGCGCCGACGGATGCTTCGACAGCGAGTAGTGGGTCCGGACCAGGACCCGCCCGTGGTCACCGGCCGCGGCGGCCAGCTGGTCGAGGTCCAGGTGGATCCCGTCGCCACCGAGATCGACCAGGCCCGTCGGCGTACGGACCGAGTCGACGCCGTCGCGGAAGGTCGGCGCGTACAAGACCACCAGGTGCGAGTCGTCGAATCCGAAGGACGCCCGGATCGCCCGGACGTCGTCCAGCGTCGCGTTCAGCAGCCGGTCGTTGCGGGGGAACCCGTATTCGAGGTCCTCGAAATGGGCCGGGTAGGTGCGCTCCCAGATCTCCGACGAGTACCGGTTCGAGGACAGGTTGAAGTCCCACCGGTCGACCTGGCGCATCAGTTCGTCCAGGTCGAGGTCCTTCGCTGCGACCGGGTAATGCCGCAGATCGGTGCCCATCGTCTTCAGCGGCGTGCCGTGCTGGGTCTGGAGGTGGATCTGCCCGTCGCGCTTCTCGAGCTCCTTCGGCAGGTTCATGTTGCTGATGAAGTACGTCGCCTTGCCGACCAGCTTCTCGTACGCCGGGGAGCCGGCCACCACGTACTCGACACCCTCCGGGATCGCGCCGATGTGGTCGGCGTCGATCACCCAGATCCCCCGGAGCTGGGGAGCCAGTTCGGCGGCCTTCTCGTAGATCGCTCGCGGGTTGCACGCGTACTGCTTGAACCAGTAAGCGCCGTACAGAGCGAGGTTCGGATCCAGGTCGCGCTGCAGCAGCTTGCCGACTGCCTTGAGGGGCCTCGGCACGTTGAGCATCTTGGCGCTGAGCTTGAAGGTCGTGTACGTCGCGTAGTCGTCGTGCACGATCTGCCACCGGCGGAAGCCGCGCCGGGTCTTGTCGACGACGTACCCCTCGGGCTTCCAGCGCTTGGCGAAGGCCGCGGCGGCGTGGAAGAACTCGGCCCGCTGCTCCGGATCGATCCGCTCGGGCTTGTCCAGGACGGCCAGGATGTGGTCCAGCGACCGGTCGAAGGCGAACCGCCGCCAGCCGGCCAGCTCCGGGGCGGAGGTGATGAACGCGTGCACCCGGTCGTACTGGTCGAAGATGTCGAACTGCTGCCGGGTCGCGGTGGCGTGGATGTTGCCGCCGGTCCGGTGCTGCCGGTAGTGCACGACGACCTGGTCCAGCGTCGCGATCCGCTGCGCGGTCAGCATCGTGGAGTAGGTCCAGGGTGCGTCCTCGTAGAACCCGGCGGTGAAGACGAAGCCGTGCAGGGTGAGGAAGTCGCGCCGGATCGCCTTGTTCCAAACCACCTCGAGGAAGGTCAGGAAGACCGGCCGCTCGGCCGCGGTGAAGACGCCGGCGCCTTCGCGGGCGAACGCGTCGTGCCGCTGGTTGCGGACCACCTGGCCGTCCCAGAAGACCCGCTCGTAGTCGAACATCACGATGTCCGGCCGGTCGGTCGCGTCGATCCGGGTGGCGATCGCCGCCAGCGCGCCGGGCAGGAAGACGTCGTCGGCGTCCAGGAACAGCACGTAGTCGCCGCTGCACTCCTTCAGGCCCTCGTTCCGGGCGAGCCCGAGCCCGACGTTCTCGCTCAGGTGCAGCACCCGGAGCCGCGGGTCGGCGGCGGCGTACTCGTCGAGGATCCGGCCGCTGCCGTCCGGGCTCGCGTCGTCCACCCCGATGACCTCGAAGTCGGCACACGACTGGCTGAGGACCGAATCCAGGCACGGCCGCAGCCAGGCCCGTGACGCATGACACGGGACCACGATGCTGAACCTGGGGACCCCGGCGGAGTCGGTGCTGGCGGCCATGAGACTGCATCTTAGAGTGCGGTTCATGAGCGCTGATGTGTTCGAACCGCTGGTGGGACTCGAAGGGGTCGGCTCGGCGGCCCGTGCGGCCCGGGATGCGGTCGACGTGGTACTGCGCGACCGTGGGCTCCGGAAGGTCAGTGCGGACATGACCGCCGAGGCGCTGCTCCGGGGTGCCCACGCCTCCGCCGTGCTGGCGGGCAGCCAGGCGACGCTGGAGGAGGTACGCCGGGGTGGCGGCGACGCCTGGACGGCCGGAGCCGTCCGGATGACCGGCGAGCTGATGAGCCTCGCGCCGCGGATGGACACCGCGCCGGTACAGGTCTGGACCAGACTTCACCAGTTGGCGGCGGTCGAACTCGGTAGTGAAGACCAGTTGGGTCACCTGCGGACCAGCCGTGAGCCGCTGCCGGACGACATCCCCGGCCTGCCGCCGGCGCCGCCCGCCGGCGAGATGTGGGAGCGCCTGCACGGGCTGGCCCAGGCGCTGGCCCGCCCGACCAAGGCGCCGGGGCTGGTGGTGGCCGCGATCGTGCACGCGGAACTAGCGGTGCTGCGGCCCTTTCCGGCCGCCAACGGATTGGTCGCGCGGGCCGCCGAGCGCGCCGTGTTGGTTGCTAAGGGCATCGACCCGTTGTCGGTCACGGTGCCGGAGATCGGGCACTTCGAGCTGCGTGCTTCCTACGCCCAGGGTCTGCGCGACTACGCCGACGGTGGGCTGGTCGGCGTACAGGCCTGGTTACTGAGGAGTTGTGAAGTGATCGCGCTCTCGGCGGAACGCTCACCGCTCAATCTCTCTACCCAGTAAAGGCTCCACCCACTAAAGAAATTGCGAACGGCGCTCTCCGAAGAGAGCGCCGTCGCGAGCACGTCATCCTGGTTACCAAGCGTGCACCTTGTCTGCCGCCCCATGGTTTCGGCGTTGGCCGAAGTCTGGGGTCGTGCTGCCCGGTTGGGATGGGCTGGTCGCCGCGTGGGTGCCTGGCTGCCGTGCGATTCTCTACCGGATCCGAAGATCCTTTGTGCTTCCTTTGTACTCCCCGGATCCCTTCCTGGGAAGGGCTAACGAGACCTTCATGAAGCTGTGAAGAACGGAGCCCGCCTCAACTTTCGTTGAGCTTCGAGCGCCGGCGGGCGGCGTAGAGCAGCAGTCCGGCGGCGGTCAGGGCCGCGCCGACGAGGGTCGCGGCGATGGCCGGCCGGCGGACCTCGTGGAACCTCTTGCCCTCTTCCAGTGCCACTGGTTTGGTGAAGTCGAGCACCGGCCAGTCGCGCGCCACCGCGAGCCGGCGCAGCGCCTTGTCGGGGTTCACCGCGAACGGATGGCCGACCGCAGCCAGCATCGGCTCGTCGGTGATCGAGTCCGAATAGCCGTAGGAGCCCTTCAGGTCATAGCCTTCCGCGGCGGCGAGCTCGGTGATCGCGGTCGCCTTGTGCGGGCCGTACGCGTACTGCGAGATCTCACCCGTGTACTTGCCATCGGCAACCACCATCCGGGTGGCGATCACCTTGTCGGCGCCGAGCATCGCGCCGATCGGCTCGACCACCTCGGCCCCGGACGAGGAGACGATCACCACGTCCCGGCCGGCCGCATGGTGCTCCGAGATCAGCGTCACCGCCTCGTCGTAGATCATCGGCTCGACGATGTGGTGCAGGGTGTCGGCGACGATCGCGCGGACCGTCTGGACGTCCCAGCCTGTGCACATAGCGGACAGGTACTCCCGCATCCGCTCCATCTGGTCGTGGTCGGCGCCGCCGAGCAGGTACATGAACTGGGCGTAGGCGCTGCGCAGGACGGTCCGCCGGTTGATCAGTCCGCCGGCGTAGAACGGCCGGGAGAAGGCCAGCGTGCTGGAGCGGGCGATGATCGTCTTGTCGAGGTCGAAGAAGGCGGCTGATCGGGACGCCGACGGGTGTTCCATGGGGTCGAGCATAGGGTGGTCGGCGAAACGCCGAGGGGCCCGGCCTTTCGTGTAGCCGGGTCTCCCGTTAGACTGATGAGCAGTGTGACAGTGGCACTGGCCTGGAAGCCTCTGATCGAGGTCCAGGTGCCGGTAGTTCGGGCACTCGGTTGCAATAAAACTGAGATGTGTGACTTCCGGATTCGGGGGGTACATACCTCTCGACAGTGGCAGACTGTCGCCTCCTGATCGGCCCCCGGCTCCTCCCCCCGAGCCCGTGGCCGAAGACGGCCCCCGGTCACCCCCCCGCCGGGGGCCGTCGCCTTTCCTTTTGCGGAAATTCCTCCCGGTGGAGCCCTTCCCGGGAGGAATTCGGCACTGGCTGCAAGCGCTTACCGCTTTGCAGGCTTCCTGCCCTTCTTCGGGCAAAACCGTGGGGTATAGGCCGGTTTGGTGTTAAAACCCAGCATATTTTTCAGTTTTACTGAGCGTGGGAGCGCTCCCACTTTATGTAGGGTCTTGACAATGTAGTTGACTCGTCACACTTTGTGTCACATGAACCCGCGAACCAACCGCCCCCACTCCGCGGTCATCCCCGTCCTGCTCGCCCTGCTTCTCGCCCTCGCCGGAGTGCTCCTGACCACCGGGACCAGCTCCGCGGCGACCAACCTCGTCACCAACGGGACCTTCGAGACCGGCACCCTGGCCGGCTGGTCCTGCACCGCCGGGTCCGGAGCCGCCGTCAGTGGCTCGGCCCACGGCGGCACCTACCAGCTGCAGGGCACGCCGACGTCGAACGACAACGCCCGCTGCAGCCAGTCGGTCTCGGTCAAGCCGAGCTCGACGTACACGCTGTCGGCCTGGGTGAAGGGCTCGAACGTGTACCTCGGCGCCGACGGCGGCACGAGCACCTGGACCTCGAGCACCGGTTGGGCCCAGCTGACCACGACCTTCACGACGAGCGCCTCGGCCACCACCGTGACGGTCTACCTGCACGGTTGGTACGGCCTGCCGCCGTACCAGGCGGACGACGTAGTACTGGATGGACCGGGTGGGACCGGCCCGCCGCCGGACACGACGCCGCCGACCACACCGGGCGGTCTCACGGTGGGTAGCCCGACGTCGAGCTCACTGCAGCTCAACTGGTCGGCCGCCTCGGACGCGAACGGCGTCAGCCGGTACGACGTGGTTCGCGGCTCCGACGCCCCGCAGAGCGTGGGCAACGTGACCAGCTGGACGGCGACGGGCCTCAACCCGACCACGACGTACAGCTTCAAGGTGCGCGCCTGCGACGCGGCCGGCAACTGCTCGGCGTACGGGGCGACGGTCTCCGGTACGACGTCCAGCGGGCCGACCAATCCGCCGACGGGCAACCTGCCCAAGCACGTCCTGACCGGCTACTGGCAGAACTTCAACAACGGTGCGACGGTCCAGAAGATCTCCGACGTGCCCGCGGCGTACGACCTGATCGCGGTCGCCTTCGCCGACACGGACGCGTCCCGGCCGGGTGGCATCACCTTCACCCTCGACAGCGCCGGCCTGAACGGCTACACCGTCGCGCAGTTCAAGGCGGACATCGCCGCCAAGCACACGGCCGGTAAGAAGGTCATCCTGTCCGTGGGCGGCCAGAACGGCACCGTCTCGGTCGCCAACGCGACCGCGGCCGCCAACTTCGCGAGCAGTGCGCTGTCGATCCTGCGCGAGTACGGCTTCGACGGGATCGACATCGACCTGGAGAACGGCGTCAACGCGCAGTACATGGGTCAGGCGCTGCAGAGCCTGCGGAGCAGCTTCGGCAGCGGACTGGTGATCACGATGGCGCCGCAGACGATCGACATGCAGGCGCCGACGTTCGAGTACTTCAAGCTGGCGCTGGCGATCAAGGACATCCTGACTATCGTCAACGTCCAGTACTACAACTCCGGCTCGATGAACGGCTGCAACGGGCAGGTCTACTCGCAGGGCTCGGTCGACTTCATCACCGCGCAGGCCTGCATCCTGCTGCAGGGCGGGCTCCGGCCCGACCAGGTCGGTCTCGGTCTGCCGGCGTCGACCCGGGGAGCCGGTAGCGGCTACGTGTCGCCGACGATCGTCAACAACGCGCTGGACTGCCTCGCCAGGGGCACCAACTGCGGCAGCTTCAAGCCGAGTACCACCTGGCCCACGCTGCGCGGCGCCATGACCTGGTCGACCAACTGGGACGCACTCAACGGCAACGCGTTCTCCAACCAGGTCGGCTCCCACGTCCACGCCCTCCCCTAATGCACAACTACAGGCCTGCTCCGGTGCTGGAGGCGCTCGGTGTTTGCTCGGAGGACGAGCAGCTCTACCGGGTGCTTCTGGCCCGGCCAGAGGCAACCACGACCGAACTGGTCACTGACACAGGCTGGGCCACCGCACGGGTGGCCCGGCACCTCCGCTCGCTCCTGACACTGGGCCTGGCCTCCCGTACTCCGGGGCGCCCGGCCCGCTACACCCCGGCGGTGCCCGAGGCCGCGGTGGAGCTCCTGGCGCTTCGCAAGCAGGCAGCGATCGTCCAGGCGCGTCTCGGCGCCGCCGCGCTCACTTCGGAGTTCCGGGCTCGGCACGATGCTGGGCCGTTCACGGTGATCCGTGGGGCGCAGGCGATGGCGCAACGGTTCTACCAAGCTCAGCAGAGTGCGCAGACCGAGGTACTGGTGCTGGACAAGCCGCCGTTCGTCGTACTGCCGATCGAGCCTCGACGGGCTCATGGAGTGACCTATCGGACCATCTACGACATGGCTGCTCTCGTGGAGCCTGCGGAGATCGCTGCTGCGCGTAGTGCCGGGCCGAGCTGCCGGATGCTTCGGGACGTACCGCTGAAGCTGGTGGTCGCCGATGGGCGGACAGGGCTGCTGCAAACCGGGCAGGAGCTCGTCGAGATCGGGCCGTCGACCTTGCTGGACGCGTTACTGCGGTTGTTCGAGCTGCTCTGGCAGCAGGCGACTCCGCTGTCACCGCAAGCTTCGGACGGGCCGTTGACCTTCGAGGACCAGCAGTTGCTGGCTCTGGCCGCCGCTGGGCTGACCGACCAGGCGATAGCCCGCCGACTCGGCGTAGCCCAGCGAACGGTCGAGCGCCGGATGCAACGGATCCTGAAGGCGCTAGACGCGACCACCCGCTTCCAAGCGGGTCTAAGAGCAGGTCAGCGAGGACTGCTGACCTAGTCGGTGACGTCCGAGACCGTGGCGTCGAGGGCCTTGAGCAAGTCCTCGGCGTTCACTGTCATGCCGCATCGGTTGCTCGCGTCAGGTGGTCAGTTTGGCACTGCGCCGCAACAGGAGAGCCAGGAGTAACGTGATGAGGAGTAGAGCACCCGCCTCGACGACTACTCCGGGCCAGGCGGCGCGCGTCCACGCAGTACCGGCCAGGCCGCCGAAGACGGAGGAGCCTAGGTAGTACGCGAAGAGATAGAAGCTGGCCGCCTGACCAGTACCACCGCCACCTGCATGAGCCCGTACGGCGACCCACCCGCTGGCGACTCCGTGGACGGCGAAGAACCCCGCTGTCATCACTGCGAGCCCGGCGATGACCAGTGGGAGTGGTGTCGCGAGTGTCAGGCTGACGCCGGCCAGTGTCACCAGACAGCCGACCGGCACCACCGCGCGGCGGCCGTAGCTGTCGGCCAACCTGCCTGCGACCGCTGATGCTGCGGAGCCGACCAGGTAGACGGCGAACACCAGCCCGGCCAGCCCGGGCCCGAGACCGTATGGCTCTGCAGCGAGTCTGAAGCCCGTAGCGTTGTAGACGGCGACGAAAGCGCCCATCGCGGTGGCGGCTATGCCGTAGAGGGCAAGCAGTGCTGGGTCTTTGAGCACTCTGCGAGTCTGGCGGCTACCAGTCGCACGGACGAAGTTCTGCGAGTCGGGCAGCAGGATGGCGACCAGTACTGCGCAGGCCACGCCGAGCACAGCGATGCCGGTCAGGGCAGCTCGCCACCCTCCCAGGTCAGCCAGGCCGCCGGCTACGAGCCGGCCGGTCATGCCACCTACTGCTGTGCCCGCGATGTAGAGGCCGCTCGCCCTGGCGAGACTGTCGTCTGCGACCTCCTCGCGGAGGTACGCCATCGCAACAGCCGGGAGCCCGGCGAGCGCCACGCCCTGCAGACCTCTGAGGGCCAGCAGGACCTGCCAGTTCGGTGCGAGGGCACAGAGGACGGCTATCGCGGCCGCGGCCGCCACCGACCATCGCATCAGCTTGGTGCGGCCGATGACCTCGGAGACCGGGCCTGCGATCAGCAGCGCGATACCAAGCCCCAGAGTGGCCAACGACACACTGAAGGCGCTCTGGCTGGGGGAGACCCGGAACACCCGCGCCAGCTCGGGCAGCAGGGCCTGAGTGCTGTAGAGCATCGCGAAAGTCGCCAGCCCGGCCGCGAACAACGCCACTGACAGCCTGCGATAGCCCGCCTCACCAGGTCGGTAGCCGCGAGCCGGTGCAGTCGTCACCCGGAAAACGTAGCGGCAGACGGACGTACAAGACGGTCGTCTGAAGTTTGAAAAACCCTCCCTTTATATAAGGTCTGCTCCGTGAGGAAGCTTTTGAGTGCGGGCAGGCCGAATCGGCGACAAGTGTTCTTGGCCGGGGCGGCGGTGGCGGCGTCGACAGTGGCGACGACCGGTACGGCCGCTGCGGGCGGGTATGGATCGGGAGACCTGGCAGCGTGGAAGGGCCTGACCAAGGCCGTGGCCACCCCGGCGACGATCGAACGGGTGCTCGCCGCGGGCGGCGTGTTCATGTTCGGGGACAGCCTCGGTGTGCAGGACGGCAAGGCGCTGTCCCTGCGGCTGCTGAGCAGTCTGAACCTGGACCTGGCCGTGAACAACTGGTCGGGGCGGCCGACGAAGGAAACCGTCGACGCACTGGCACAGTGGAAGGCCGATCACGGGCTGCCCCGGCGGGTGCTGATGTCGAGCGGTACCAACGACATCTTCACGCCGCCCGCGATGGCGGCGCAGATCGACCGGGCGATGAGCATCGTCGGGAGCAGGACCACGGTGTTCTGGGTGAATACCCAGGTCGCGCGCACCGGACTGGGGGCCGCCCTGCAGTTGGCCGACCAGCGCAACAGCGCGTGGGTCAACATGCAGTTGGCCGATGCGCAGCGGCGCCACTCGAACCTGCGGATCGTCCGCTGGGCGGAGTGGCTGGCGGCCAAACCGAGCCGGTTGGGGACCTACCTGCGGCAGGGCATCCACACCTCGGTCCCGTACGGCCAGGACGCCCGCAACGAGCTGATCGTCCAGGCGATCAAGGCCGGCTGAGTTGTACCGAGCACTGCGGCGGGCCGGCTTGGCCCGCCGCAGTACCGGTCAGAACCCTGCGGTGATGCGGGTGAAGTCCCAGTCGCCCTGGGCGATGCCGCTGCAGTTGGAGACGACGCCGCCGCCTGCGCAACCGCGGTCACGGTTCACCGACCAGAAGGCCAGCCGGGCCAGGCCGTTGTTCTTGGCCCAGGTGGTGATGTTCTGCCAGGTCGCCGTCGTGGTCATCTCCTGCTGGTCGGACAGACCGTTCATCCCGGAGATGCCCTGGTGGGCGTAGGCCTGCGCGGTGGTCCAGCCGAAGACGGACTTCAGCTTGTTGTTCAGACCCGTGGACGCGCCGACCGTGTCGTTGTAGATGTTGCTGCTGCCGAAGTCGAACGGCATCAGGGTGAAGACGTCGATGTTCGCGCCCAGTGCCTGGGACCGCTCGATCAGCCGGTTGCCGTAGTAGTTCGGGCCGGTGGTCGAGGTGCCGAAGGTCAGGATCGTCTGGATCCCGGGGTTGTTCTGCTTGACGATCTTCAGCGCGTTCAGGATCCGGTCCTGGACGGCCTCGTTCTCGAACTCGTCGGAGTTCTCGATGTCGATGTCGATCGCCTTCAGGCCGTAGGCGCTGATCACCTGCTGGTACGCGCCGGCCAGTGCCTCCGGCGTGCTGCAGTTCGGGCCGAGCTTGTTGCCGCTCCAGCCGCCGATCGACGGAATGATGTCTCCGCCGGCCGCACGGATCTGGGAGATCGCGGTGGCGTCGGCACTGCCCTGCAGCGGCCTCGCGCCGTCCCAGGCCGCGTTGCAGCCGCCGGACGACAGGATGAAGGCCATCGTGAACCACTTGATGCCGGTGGCGCTCATGACCGTGGCCGGGCTCGGCGGGTTGCCCCAACCCATGTAGAGGTACGGCGCTGCCCTACGGGTGCCGACCGGCGGGTCGCCACCTGTCTTGGTCGTCACGGAGACGGCGCCCGTCTTGGGTCCCTCGCCAGCGCTGTTGGAGCCGCTGACCTGATAGCTGTACGCCGTGTTGGCCGACAGCCCTGAGTCCGTGTACGACGTGCCGCTCGGCGTACCGACCTTGGTGCCGTTGCGGTAGACGTTGTAGCTGGTGGCGCCGCTAGCCGCCGACCAGGTGAGGCTGACCGAGTTCGCGGTGGAAGTACCGGCTAGTCCACTGGGTGCGCCGGGTACTGTCCCGCCGCCACCGCCAGTGCAGGAGCCACCGTTCAGTCGGCAGGCGGCGATACCGGGGAAGTTGCCCGGGGCGCCGTTGAAGCCGAAGGTGACACTGGCGCCAGGAGCGAGCGGACCCGCCCAGCTGGGCGGAACGAACGTGTGGGTCAGTCCGCTGCTGGTGCGGGTGGCGTCCCACGAACTGCTGATGCTGTAGCCGGACGGGAAGTCCAGGGCGACCGACCAGGTGCTGATCGAGGCGCTGGTGCCGTTCGTGACGGTCACCTTGCCCTCGAACCCGCTACCCCAGTCCGACACCTTTGTGAAGGCCGCGCTCACCGGTGCGGCCGAGGCCGCGGGGATGAAGAGGACGGACATCACCACTGCTGCTATCGCCGCGATGGCGACACTCAAGCGCTTGCGTTTCATGTTGCTCCGATCCAGGGGGCGGAAGGGTGATCAGAATTCAGGCCGGTTTCAGACCGGTGCCCAGAGTGCGGGGACGTTCGGCGGTTCCCAGCCGGGCTGAGTGGTGTGGCCCTGGACGCAGCGGTAGGTGCGGCCCTGGTAGGACACCAGCGCGCCGGTCGGGTAGGTGGTCCACGCAGTCCACGGGGTTGCCGTCGGAGGGGTGGTCGGCGGCGTGGTGGGAGGTGTCGTCGGGGGAGTCGTGGGCGGCGTCGTGGGCGGAGTGGTCGGCGGCGTCGTGGGAGGCGTCGTCGGCGGAGTGGTGGGCGGCGTTGTGGGCGGGGTGGTCGGCGGGCCGCTGCAGCCGGGGGTCTCAGCATTGACCGAGTTGACGACGTTGTTGAACAACGTGACGCCCGGGTCCAGCGCTTCGAGGCTGTACATCATCGCGCCGGCCAGGCCCTTGCAGTGGCCGTAGTCGGCCTTCTCCTTGATCGACCGGGCGTTGTCGCCGGTCCAGAAGGTGCCGTTGCTGTAGAACCAGGACGACTTGCTGGCGTCGTCGAAGAACGTGGAGGCCGGGTTGTCGACGAATCCGGTGAGCTCCTTGTAGAAGGAGACGCCGGGCACGTTGCCGCTCAGCGCGTGACCGTCGGCCGGCTGGGTAGCCGTCTGGTACTTGCCGTTGGCCGTGGCCGGCACACCCTTCCAACCCCTGTAATAGAAGGGGTATCCGATGGTGAGCTTGTTGGCCGGGAAGCCGCCGGGGATCCCGTACGCCGGGTCGCCGGTGGTCCAGGCCTGGACCGCGCCGTCGACCGAGTACTTCTTCGTGCCCGGCGGGATCGGGTTGCTCGGGTCGTTCGGGGCCTGGTACAGCGGGTCCTGGAAGTTGGTCGGACCGGTCGGCTCGAAACCGCCGTGCATGTCGTAGGTCATCACGTTGTTGTAGTCGAGGTACTGACCGATCTTGTCGGTCTCGATCGTCTTGATCTTGTCCTGGCCGGCCGGTGTCGCGGCGGTCAGCCACATCTTCTTGCCGCCGTTCGCGCTACCGAAGGCGTCCAGCTGCCGGCGGAACTCGGCCAGCAGGAGGGTGAAGTTGCCCTTGTCGGCGGCGCTCCAGTGGTTGCCGGTGTGACCGCCCGGCGAGCCCGGGTACTCCCAGTCGATGTCGATGCCGTCGAAGATGCCCGCGGCGCTGCCGGCGCCGCCGAAGCCGTCCACCAGCGGCAGGTCGCCCTTGATGAACATATTCACGCAGGAGGTGACCAGGGCCTTGCGCTTGGCGTCGGTGGAGGCCGCGTCGGAGAAGTACTTCGAGTAGGTCCAGCCGCCGATCGAGATCAGGATCTTCAGGTTCGGCTGCTTGGCCTTCAGCTTCTTCAGCTGGTTGAAGTTGCCCTGGATCGGCTGGTTCCAGACGTCGCCGACGCCGTCGACGCTGATGTCCGCGCCGTACGACTTGCCGTAGTCCGCGAACGCGTCACCCGCGCCGTCACCGGCGTTCGGGTTGCTCTCGTCCTGGGAGGCGGCCTGGTTGGCCATGAAGCAGGTGTGGCTGGTCGGGTGGATGTTCGCGAACGCGTAGTTGAGGAAGTCGAGCTTGCTCGCGACCCCGGTGGTGATCAGGTTCTTCGGGTAGAACGCGTTCTGGTAGATGCCCCACTGGGTGAAGTAGGCCGTCTTCACGCCGCCACTGCTGGCGGCCAGGGCCTTCGGTTGGGCATCGGGGGCGGGTGGTCCGGCGGTCGCGACCGAGATTCCGGCAACGGCGATCAGGGCTGTTGCGGCCACTGTGGCCGCCGCGGCAACGCTGCGCATTCGACTCATGGGGCGGGTCCTCCACTTTGGAGCGGTTTTAATTCGGTCCCCGCCCCACCGCCCCGGTCTGGGCAGTGCACGGGTGTCCAGCTGGTGTCCACGAGTGGACGCTGGTGGAGCGTTCTGAGAGAAACTTAGTTAAGGACGCTTCGAAACGAACCGTAGCTCTTCGCCGCGCGCAGGTCGCCGGGTCGCGATGGCGGATTGCCGCTGGTGACGGATATCCGACAGTTCTCCACAGGCTTGGTCTTTCTTCTGGCTCCGGCCCGGAACGACGGCATCTTCTAAGGCATGGAGAACCTTCTTTCGATGCCGCCGCCGGCCGTGCTGCTGGCCACCGCCGACGAGCTGTTGCTGGACGACCTGCTCCGCCTCGCCGCGGCGGCGGAGGTGGCGCCGCGAGTGGAGAACGACCTGCTCGGCCTCCGCCGCAACTGGCAGACCGCCACCCTGGTCGTTGTCGGCGAAGACCTGGCCGACCCGTTGGCCCGAACCCAACCAACCCGCCGCTCCGGCGTCCTACTAGCCACCCGCGCATCGCCCCGAACCCCACCCCGCAGCACGCCTCCACCCGCCCCCGATCCCCAGTGGGCCGCGCTGCCGGGCGATTCCGATGCCTACCGGCATGCGCTCGCGATCGGCGCCGAGGGTGTATTCGTCCTGCCTACCGACGAGGCGGCCCTCGGCGACAAGCTGTCCGATGCTCTCGACGGCGGTGTGCGAACGGCCGTCACGCTGGCCTTTGTCGGCGGCTGTGGTGGTGCCGGCGCCACCACACTGGCGGCTGCCGTCGCGATCACCGCCGGCCGCCGCGGCCTGCGCAGCATGCTGATCGACGGTGACCCCTTGAGCGGCGGCATCGAGCTCGTCCTGGGCACCGAGACCTACGAAGGATCCCGCTGGCCCGCATTGCTGAACGCGGCAGGCCGCGTCAGCGCCAGCGCATTGCGAGCCGCGCTCCCATCAGTAGACGGACTGGCGGTGCTGTCCTGGGACCAATCAGACGTGACAGCCCTGCCCCCAGAGGCGATGAGGTCGGTTCTCGGCGCTGCCCAACGCAGCAGCGACCTGGTTGTCGTCGACCTCCCGCGCCGGCCCGATCCCGCCGCGGAGGAGGCCTTCGTCCGGGCGACCTCGACGCTGGTGGTCGTTCCTCGCGATGTCCGCTCCTGCGCTGCGGCCGCACGGCTGGTGGCGCCGCTGCGGGAGGTTGCCCACGACCTGCGGGTGGTCGCCCGCGAGCCTGGCCTGAACGGGTTGTCCGCTCTCGATGTCGCGGATCATCTGTCTCTTCCGCTGGCAGCCAAGCTCGGGTCCGAGCGGGATCTGCCGTCGTCGCTCGACGAGGGGCGGTTCGATCCGCGACCGCGGAGCGCGTTGGGGCGGGCCGCGGGCGAAGTACTGGATCTGTTCGGCCTCTACGGATTGCTCGCGGCATGAACGTCCCGGCCGAGCTGGTCGAGCGCGTGCGCGGAATCCTTGCTGCGCAGGGATCCGGGCCGACGCCTGCGCGAGTCGCCGCCGCTCTGCGCGCCAACGGCACCGTCTGCGGCGACGCGATGGTGCTCGCCGTCGTCGAAGCCCTGCGCCGCGAGGCGATGGGCGCCGGCCCGCTCGACGTCCTGCTCTCGGAGCCCGGTATCACCGACATCTTGGTGAACGGCCCGAACGAGGTCTTCATCGATCGCGGTTCGGGCCTCGAACGCATCGCTCTCCACACCGGAGACGAGCCCGCCGTCCGCCGCCTGGCGACTCGCCTCGCCGCGGCTGCCGGTCGCCGTCTCGACGACGCGACGCCGTACGTCGATGTCCGGCTGCCCGACGGCACTCGCTTCCACGCTGTGCTCGCACCGATCGCAGCCACCGGGACCTGCCTGTCCCTTCGGGTCCCCTCGCGCAAAGTCTTCACCCTCGAAGAGTTGGTTGCTGCCGGCTCCCTTCCGCCCGGCGGCGCCTCCGTACTCCGAGATCTCCTGCAGGCCCGCGTCGCGTTTCTGATCAGCGGAGGCACCGGCACGGGCAAGACGACCCTGCTCAATTCCCTGCTGTCCTTGGCGGACCCATCGGAACGCCTCGTCCTGGTCGAAGACGCAAGTGAGCTCCGCCCCAACCATCCCCACGTCATCCGCCTCGAGGCCCGACCGCCCAACGTCGAAGGTGCCGGCGAGATCTCCCTGCGCGACCTCGTCCGCCAAGCGCTACGAATGCGCCCGGACCGCTTGGTAGTAGGCGAGGTCCGCGGCGCCGAAGTCGTAGACCTACTGAGCGCCCTGAACACCGGCCACGAGGGCGGCTGCGGCACCGTCCATGCAAACTCAGCCGCCGACATCCCAGCCCGGCTGGAAGCCCTCGGCGCCATGGCCGGCCTCACCCGAGAAGCCATCCACAGCCAAATCTCCTCAGCCCTACAAGCGGTGATCCACCTGACCCGAACCCCCACCGGCACCCGCCGAATCGCAGAAATCCGAGCATTCACCACCACCCCCACCGGCCAAACCATCACAGTCCCCGCCATCGAATTTCCCCCCACCGGTCCCCCGAAACTCCACCAAGCCGCCACCCTCCTCGCCCCCCACCTAAAACGAGCAGCCTGACCCCGCCGCTCTCTGCCCCCGCCCCACCTCTCCCTCCCTCACCCCAGCCTCGCCCTTCCTGGAGCGCCTTGATGACCACTGCGTTTGTTGTTTGCGGCCTCTCTGGAGCGGCCCGATGCGAGCCTTGACAGCTCTGCTGACTCTGGTCACGGTGCTCGCGCTGCTTCCGACTTCGACGCGAGCCCTTCATCGCCTCAATTCGCCGCCCCCGCGGCCTCGTGGCCAATCCCAACTCTCCGCGGGTGGTGGTGAGTTCGCGCGATCGACCGGGCGACGGCTCGGAGTGCTCGCCGCGGTTGTTGCTATCGGCATCTTGATCGCGACGGCGACCGGTCCGTCCGTGGTGGTGATCGCGTTGGCTCTGGGGGTCATCGCGATGGTGGCGATCGGCCAATGGAGGCGTTCTGTGCGACAACGGACTGCTGCTGCCAGACGAGCGGCGGTCATCGAAGCCTGCGACGTACTGGCTGCTGAGCTGAGCGCAGGCCGTCCACCAGCAACTGCGTTGGAGGGCGCTGCCACGGTCTGCCCCGATCTCGAGGTGGCCTCAGCAGCGGCCAAACTCGGCGGCGACGTCCCAGCCCTCCTCGAACTCATCGCCGAATCACCAGGAGCCGAAGGCCTGCGAGCCCTCGCCGCAGCCTGGCGAGTAGCCGACGAATCCGGCGCGGCCTTCGCCCTCATCACCGAACGCCTGGCCGATTCGCTCCGCGCCGACGAAACCATCCGCCGCCAGATCACCGCCAGCATCGCCGGCACTCGGGCAACCGCCCGCCTACTGGCAGTCCTTCCCGCCTTCGGCACCGCACTCGGCTACGCCATCGGCGCCGACCCACTCGCCTTCCTCACCAAAACCCCACCCGGCTGGCTCTGCCTGGCCCTAGGCCTGACCCTCTCCACCCTCGGCCTCCACTGGACCGAAGCCCAAACCAAACCCCCCTGGGAATCCCGCCACTCCAACCAACCCACCTAACCCATGCCGCCCCACCCCTCACCGCCCCGATCACCACGCCCCGACCCACTCACCCAATCCCCACGCCAACCCACCCACTAGTCACCCGAGCTGATCACGATGCCTATTCGCTCAACCGCAATGTCGAGCTCGCTCCTCACCGCGCTGGTCGCTGTGCCTGGCTCTACTCACCCAATGCCTGTGTCGAGTCAGGTGCTGTCCGCCTCGGCGGTAGCTCTTGCGGTGGTGCTGTTCTTGCCCAGTCCGCCGGGGCGTCGCCGGTTGGCGAGGCATCGCCCGTTGCTCAGCAGCCGTTGGCCGTTCAGCCTTGTCACGGCGAAGGAGGTCCCACGAGCCACTCGACGTCTTCACCTCGCGGTCGCCGCCGTCGCTGCGGCCGGCCTACTCCTCGTGCTCGGCTTGACCGCCGGCTTGATCCCCGCAGCCGTCGCCTTCGTCGCCACCCCGATAGCGCTGAGCCGGCTAGAGCCCGCGGCCACTCGACGGCGTGCGGCGCAGCTCACCGCCGACCTGCCACTGGCAGTAGACCTACTTGCCGCCTGCCTCCGAGCCGGCCGCCCACCTCAAGCGGCGATCGGCGTGGTCGCCAAGTCTCTCGGCGGCCCACTCGCGGACCTCCTGCTCGAGGTCGAACGCCGGATGAACCTCGGCGCGGACCCGATCGACGCCTGGTCCTGTCTCCTCAAGGAACCAGCCTGCGCCGCATTCGCCCGCGCCACCCAACGAGCCCTCCGCTCCGGCGCCCCGCTCGCGAAGATCCTCGAACACCAAGCCAACGATGTCCGTCAAACCCGCCGCTGGTCCGCCGAGGAGCAGGCCCGCGCGGTCGAATCCCGCTCAGTCGTCCCGCTAGGCCTCTGCTTCCTGCCTGCGTTCATCCTCCTGGGCATCATCCCCACGATCGCCGGCTCCCTGTCCGGCCTCCTCGGGTTCCTAGGCTGAGGGCTGTTCCTTGTACGCCTCCAACGCGGCCACCACAGTCGTCGCCCAGAACTGCGTCACCCGGTATTCGCAGACCCCGGCAACGGAGAACGGATCGCCGGCCACCAACTCGTCGATCGCCGCCCGATCATCGCCGAGGGCAATGATCACGCCACCGTCCCGCGGTTCCTTCCGCCCCGACACGACGAACAGCCCGGCCTCGTACTGCGTCTTCATCCAGGACATGTGCTCTGCGATGAACCCGTCAACGCGTTCCAGCGGTGCGGTATAGGTCAGCTCCAGGACAAACATGCCGCTCACGCTAGCCCGACGTACCGGCCGCTTCCGCTCCGGGCCGTTCGGCCGCCGCGAGCAGCGACTCCGCCGCAGAAGTGCGGGCGTACAGGACAACCCGCCCAAGCCGATGCGGGGTGACCAGCCCGCCTGCTCGCAATGCGCTCAGGTGCTGTGAGACACCTCCGACTACTGGACCGAGAACTGCTACCGGGGATCAGGCCCGACGCCCTGCAAAACGGGAGCGGGTACGGGATGTCGCCGGCCGGTCCGATGTGATTTCCTGCACGGCCTTCTGGAATGGACTGGGGGACCTCCGAACCGGACACCGCCGATCGGCTTTGCGCGAGTTCTCAAAGCGGGACCGATCGGCTGTCATCAAGCCACTACTTCACACCCAACTGATCGGGTCCGAGCGTGCCGGCCGCGACGGCCCTTTCCCGCAAACGGTCGAACGCACGAGTTCCCGCAGGACGTGCCAGGAAGTCTTTGATCCGCAACGCGCACGCGCGTGAGCTGAGCACACCAGTGTCGCACTCGACGTCGTAAAGGCCATGCGCGTGCACCTTTGCAAGCTGCCTCTCCGCTTGGCCGATTTCCCGGTCGCCCCTGGCGTTCTCGCGACGGCGCAACTCTTCGAGGTCGCAGTACACCCCGACCAGAACAACATCCAGGCCGCTCATGACCGCAAGGCAGTCGATCAGCCTCCAGGGCTCGCTCAGCACGTGGTCCACCACAACGTCGTTGCCCGCATGTGCCATGCCTGCCACCGCTCGGTGGAAGCCGGCCCTCGTGTGGACGAGCACCTCACGGATCTCGTCCTCACCGAGCTCGAGCGTGCGTTCCTTCGCCCTCAGGCCGTTGATGACGTCGACGCCCATGTTGAAATAGGGAGTGTCCAGCACCGACAAGAGTTGCACCGCAATGCTGCTCTTCCCTGAGCTCGAGGCACCGTTCAAGAAAATGATGCGCCCCTTGCGGCTGCCCGAGAAGATCACGAGCAGCACTGTAACAATTGGTCATCGCATAGATCATCCGACTGAAGTCGAGCATGTCCGCCAGATGATGGCGGCCTGCCAAGCGGAAGACCAGGACGTTCGTGAACGCGTAGGTTCAAGCCCGTGGCCTACGGGGTGCCAAAACTACGCCCAACGGTCTGACCTGCGCTTCAGGCTGCCGCAGGTTCGTACTCGTTGACCAAACCGCCGAGTACTCGCCGACGATGCACTAACTACAGCCAGGCTCTGCGATGCGTTCAATGAGTCCGGCTTCGTGGCGCTGGACCCAAAATGGAGCGGGAAGACCAGGCACAGCGTCGAGGCGATCGTTGGCGCAGTGGCCGTGTCGCTGGATCGACCGGAAGTGCTGGTGGTCGGCCGAACGGTGAAGCTCAACAGCGGCCAGGACTCCATCATCGGGCCGCTACTCAGGCCCGCCGGCGCTCGCCATCCGTGGCCAGACCAGATCAGCACTCACTGGGGTAGGGGCAGCAAGACACGATCGTCAAGGTTCATCCGAAGTTGGTGGTCGAAGTGGCCGCAGACGCAGCATTACAGGCCGGCCACTACCGGCATCCGCTGCGCCTGATCCGGTATCGAGCAGAGCTGCAGCCGGAAGACGTTCCGACACTTCCTGGTACTGATGCAGAGGAATGAGGGGAGGGCCGAGGCTCGCCCCGAGAGTAGTTGCGGCCTTGAGTTGGCGGTTGCCTCTAGCCACGACGCATCGATGTTGTGTTAGATGCAACGGTGTCCGATGCGGGAAGTGCGGCCGCACGTGACCTCTGTAGTTGTGGGGCTCCAAGAGCGGCTAGTGGTCGTCCTGGTTGCGGGTGAAGGCCGACTCATCGAACCACAGGCCGGGATCGGTCCGGCGCGCCAGTTCGTCCAGGGCGGTGCCTGAGCCGCGGAACATCTGCGGGTCCACTGGGATCGCGCAGCCGTTGATGCCAAGGACCACGGTAGGGCTGTCCGTGCGCATCACCCCGGCCACCTCTTCCCAGCGGATCTCGTGTACGCCATCCTCGTCGCGCAAGGCGAGTCCCTGCCCGGTCTGCACCAGCACGAGCGAGCGAGCGTCCTTGAAGAATGTCCTTGCTGCCAGGGACGGCTTGTAGACCTTCCCGGCCGGCAGTTCGGGAATCACTCGGCAGTGCGTCTCGGGACGGAACCCGTGCGCCTCCCAGACGTTCAGCACCTCCTGCTCGGCGTACCCAATTGCCGAAGGCAGGGCATCCCGCAGTACAGCCGCGATGTCAGCCGGCCGTACCTGCTTGGCCAGAACTATGTCAGTCGGTGCCAGCGGCGGGTCACCCATCAACTGGAGCATCGCGGCGCCGAACGCCGAGGCCAGCTCTCTATCGGTAGTGGCGAGGCCCTCCTCCAGACGGGCAACCGCGAGCGCCAACTCTTCCTCGCTGGGCCCATGGATGGCGAGATCGGTCAGTGCCTCTCCCACCGCCCGCACTACCGGTTCCTCGGTGCCTTCGCGGGCTTCGGCGAACACGACGAAGTCCCTACCCACGAGCTGGCTGTCGACGACGTAGCTGTGCCCAGCGACGTGGCGACACTGCTCTTCGATCCTGTTCTCCAGCACACTCATGGCCAGCATGGGCGCGCGTGCAGCATCACCTAGCGGCACAGTGAGCAGTACTGCGGCTCCTGGGATCCCGTAGCCCACCGCTGACGGTCCATCCACCAATCGCCCGGCCGGATACTCCCTGATAGGCGCAGGTCCTTGCGGCAGCTTCAGCTCCAGCCCATCCGGCAGCGGCCCACTCACCTGCAGTACTGCGTTGCCAGGAATGAACCACTTCCGCGCGAAGGAGGTGACGTGCTGTGCCGTAAGGCCGTCGTACCCGGCGCCTTCCAGCCAGGCCAACCCCGGGCCGGCAGCGCCGTACCGGGCGAACAGCAGGAACGCGGCCATCGGATGGGCGGCCCAGCCGTCCTCGGCGGCCAGTACCCCGGCCTCGACTGCGAGCCGATCCACCGGCGGGTCGGCCAGCGCGGCGCAGAGCCGGTTGAGGAACTCGCCGACCCGCGCGGGCGATCCCGACGCCGCGAAGGTGGTCGACTCCAGATCGACCTCGGCCTGGACCTGAATCGGCAACTGCCGCACTGTGCTCATCACCAGGTGCTCGACGGTGTGCGCGACTCCGACGGTGCGCAGCGTCTCGTCCCGGGCTCCGACCGCGAAGGTCAGGGTGACGTCGGTGTGCTCCTGTTGATCCCGGTGCCGCAGCAGCCGCACGCCATCGATATGTTCGGTCTTGATCACCGGCGAACTGTACTGCCCGCGACACGATCACGAGCGCCGCTGAGATCATCCGCGAGCCGACTCCAAAACAACTGACAGGCGACTCCTGTTCCGGACACCTCCCGTACATGGGGTCAGGCCCGCGCGGGCACACCCGCCCACCACCGGGCAGTACATGTTGGCGGGGTGTGCGGCCGCTCCCGTCGACAGCGGGCAATTGCGCAGTGTTCTAATACTGCTCGTTGCCAACGCACCGCACTGATCTCACTCCGAAAGAGTCGACCAGATCGGCTATCCGCCGCACTGATCTTGCCACTCGTGCACTACTTGCCAGACCGGAGGCGTCTGGACGCGGCTGAGGGTCGAGCGGATCGACCTGTTGCAGTTGCACCGGATCGATCCGGCCGTGCCGTTGCAGGATCAGCTGGGTGCGTTGGCGCAGTTGCAGGCTGAGGGGAAGGTCAGGCATCTCGGTTTGTCGGAGGTGACGGTGGCACAGCTCGAGGAGGCGCGGCAGGTGATCGAGGGGGTCAGTGTGCAGAACCGGTACAACCTGATCGATCGCGAACGCGACGCAGTACTCGATCATTGCTTAAGGCAAGGAATTGCGTTCCTGCCGTGGTTGCCGATCGCCAAGGGCGATCATGGGGCGTCATCGCAAGTGCTGGCCGAGATCGCGAGCGAGCTGGGGGCGACCTCCACTCGAGTGGCGCTGTCCTGGTTGCTGCATCGATCGCCCGTGATGGTGCCGATTCCGGGGACGAAATCGGCGGCTCACCTGCAGGAGAACGTGGCTGCGGCGCGACTGCGGCTGTCTGCGGAGCAGCTGGATCGGCTCGCGGGGGTTTGCCGGGGGTAGTTGTCCCCAGGTTGAGAAGTCCTTTTCTGCAAGGGCTCTGATGACGGCACCTTGTCAGTAAGCCGATCCGGAGCAGCCGGGTGGCAGATCAGGAGGTTCCACCATGTCCAAGGCGCTGGTATCCGCTCGCCGACCCCGCAAGCGCACCGAGCGGGGCGCCGCCACCGCGGAGTATGCCGTGACCATCGTCGCGGCCTGCGGGTTCGCCGGCATCCTCATCGCACTCTTCAAGTCGCCGGCGATCCTGACGTTGCTCAAGGCAATCGTCAACTATGCACTGAAGGCCGCCGGTGTGGACGGCGTGCAGCTCTGACCGATGCAGCTTTCCGGCCGCGGCGTGTCCCCTCGTCGCCGCGGCCGGCCACTCTTGGAGCGGAGGACCTGACGCATGCGCAATCAACGACGTCCGGACGGGCGCGCGGTCACGGCACGACGATCGGATCGGGGTGCGGTCACTGCCGAGGTCGCTTTCGTACTGCCGGTTCTGCTGGCCGTCTTGGCGGTCGGCCTCTGGCTGGTGGGAACGGTCATCACCAACATCCGTTGTATCGACGCGGCCCGCGACACCGCGCGGGCCGTCGCCCGCGGTGAGTCGGTCGAAAGCGCCAAACAAGTCGGCCAACGTACGGCACCGTTGGGCGCCACTATCACCGTCACTCGCCGAGACCAGACGATCCAGGTCGAGGTAGTCGCCGTTGCACCCCAGCGCTCGGGCCTGCTGGCGGCGTTACCTCAGTCGAGCCCAAGAGCCACCGCAACCATCCAAGCCGAACCGGACTCGAGCGATGGCTGACCGAACAGACCGCGGCAGCGCGACCCTGCTCGCGCTCGGTATCGCAGCAGTCTTGCTGGGCGGTTGCCTGGTAGGAGTGCTCTGGGCAGCGGTCTCGGTCGGCCACCACCGGGTAGACGCTGCCGCAGACCTGGTGGCTCTCAGCGCGGCCCAGGCCCAGCAATCCAACCCCGCTGATGCCTGCCCCACGGCCGCACGAATCGCCGACACTCATCGCGTCGAGCTGAAGACCTGTCGAACGGAAGGAGAAGCCGTCTCCGTGGCAGTCACCCTAAGACTCCACCTGGGCGTGCTCGGCACGCCGCTACTGACCGGCGAAGCCCGCGCCGGACCGATCGGAGGAGGAGACTGGCCGGGTGACGGATGACTCGACTCACCTCCTGGTGGTGGATGCGGCGAACGTAGTCGGTTCACGCCCCGACGGCTGGTGGCGCGATCGCCCCGGCGCAGCCCGCCGCCTCCTCGCCAAGCTCCAAACTCTCGCGTCTCAACTCGAAGCCCCGACCGAGATCGCCGTCGTACTGGAGGGTGCCGCGAAAGCCGCTGTCGAGAGTGACGCAGACCCGGCCTTCGGTGATCTCCGGATCGTCCTCGCGAAGGGTTCGGGCGATGACGCGATCGTCGACGTAGTCACCGCGGCCGTTGCCGAAGACAACGACCGATCCATCACCGTGGTGACCGCAGACCGTGGCCTCCGCGCCCGAGTAGAACCCCTGGGCGCCCAAACCACAGGCCCCAACTGGCTCCGGGACCAATTACCCTCCTGAACCCCGGAACCACCCCGAGACCAATCGCCTTCCTGGACCTCGGATTGCCCCGGAACCAACTGCCGCCTTGAACCCGGCGTTTGCTGGGTTCAACTATCGTCCCGGATCCGGCGTTGGCTCTGGAGACAGCTATCGCCCTGAGCCTTGCGTTGGCTTTAGGGGTGACTGCCCTGCCCTCCTGGGCCTCGCGTCCTCGGAGCCGAGGCCGGCGACTACCGGCGATAGCGCGAGTCTCCTGCCCAGCGCAACACCGGCTGGGCTATCAGCTACCAGCCGGAGAAGGCTCTTGCTTGAGGCGAGCCCGGGTGGCGGGTCAGTCGAGGAGCCAGCCGTTGCGTTCGGCTGTTTGGATTGCGTCGGCTCGGGTGCGGGCGCCGGTTTTGCCGATGGCGGACCACAGGCGGGTGCGGACGACGCGTTCGGAGACCTGGAGGTTGCGGGCTATCAGCGCGACCGAGCCGCCTTCGCGGGCAGCCCGAAGGGTTTGGGTCTCGCCGTCGTTGAGCGGAGTCTCGGCGTACTGGAGGGTCTCCGCCGCGAGGTTGGCGTCCACTACGCGCAGGCCGAGGTGGACCCGGCGCACTGCGTCGGCCAGTTGCGGCGTGGGGCTGCCTTTGAGGGCGAAACCCTTGGCGCCGGCTTCGAGGCCGCGGCGGAGATGACCGGGCCGGCCGTAGGTGGTGAGCATGACGACGCGGCACTCCGGCATCGAGTTGCGGAGTTCGGTGGTCACGCTGAGGCTGTTGGCGCCAGGGCCGGCGGTGTCGAGTAGCGCGACGTTGGCGCGGTGGTGTTTCGCCGCGCCGACCACGTCGTCGGTGCGGTTGAGCTCGGCAACGATCTCCAGATCCTGTTCGCGTTCCAGACCGCTTCTGAGCACGCCTCGGCTGAGGATCTGGTCGTCGACCAGCAGCAGCCGGATGCGGTAGGGCAAACGAGCCTCCGGGGGTTCCGTCCGGGCGCCGGGGAAGTGCGTCCGGGAGGAGATGAGCAGCTTTCGGTTCCAGATCATGGAGGCCCGAAACTCGTTCCGTCCACATCAACGCGACATCTCTACCAGATTGCGACCCGATCGCGACCAGACAGAATCCGCGCCCAAGAACCTCAAGCCCGCGCCTGCCTCGGTAGTACGCCGGGGTGATGTCAGTTGGTGAGGGAGAGGAAGCGGTTGTCGTGGGTGATGAGGGCTGTGCCGGTCTCGATCGGGGCCGGGAGGGTCTCGTAGGACGAGCGGATGGCGTGGTGCGCGCCATCGGCGGTGACCAGCAAAGTGTTGGGGGCGTCGATGACAACCAGTTCGTTGCCGTTGCGGAGTACTACGGGGGCGTCGTAGCCGGCCGAGATGGCGGTGCGGCCGACGGCCAGGCCCTCCAGGACGGCGGGGACCAGTTCGTCAGGGCCCTCGGCGGCGGCGTCGATGGCTATCCAGGTGGTGGGGATGCCGGGCGTCGTCAGGGACGTCGGGTTGTGGTAGTCGCTGCCGCCGATGGGGGTCGTCGATCCGAGGCCCCAGGCTTGCCACCATGCGACCGGGCCGCCCCAGCTGTGGTCGAGCCAGGAGGAGTGCCAGACCTCGGCCAGTGGTGGGTGTTCCGGCAGGGGGTGGCGCCAGGAGCAGTCGCCGCCCAGGGGGTGGTTGATCGAGAGCAGCCCACCGCGGCGGGCTACCTCGGTGACCCAGGTCGAGGCCGGCTGGCGGAAGTCGATGACGCCGATGGCTCCGAAGGCGTTCGCATGGCCGATGTCGGTGGTCACCTCTTGGCCGGGGATCAACCCGATGCCGAACTGTCGGCCAAGCCCACCGAGCTCAGCATGATGCGCCTCGGTGTTGTGGTCGGTGATCGCTATGACGTCCAACCCGGCCGACACCCCGAGCGAAGCGAGGTTGGCGATCGGTGTCGAGCCGTCCGAGTGCAGCGAGTGCGCATGGAAGTCGCCCGCCACCCACCGCAGCCCGTCGGCAGCAGGCAACACCCGGCGAGGCGGCCGAGCCGGTACGCCGACAGCACCCGTCAACGCGGCGTACTCGTCCAGTCCCGGGATCACCGAGACCGGCCCGGTGACCGCCTCGACCACCAGCTCGACGCCCTCGACCGGTACGCGATGCAACCCGATCACCACGAACCAGGTGCCCGCCTCCAACTCGCCGGCCAGATAGCCAGGTGTGGCCGCGGTGGGGGTGATCGCAAAGGACTGCCGTGCACCACCAGACCACCCGCGCCAGCCACCGGCGCCCTCGCAGCCGAGATCGATCACGGCGCCCTCGATGTCAGGCATTGTCAATGTCACCGACAACCCAGGGCAGCCAGCAGGGATGTCGACCGGTATTGAGTGCCAGACCGACGAAGCCCGGTCGTCCAGCGTCCACCGCTGCCGGTACGTCGTGACCGCCATCAGCCGACGACGGTGGGTTGCCGGGCCAGCAGTTCGCCGCTCTCCCTGTCATACAAGAGAACCCGCTGCTCAGGTGCAGTCAGCACGACAGGGGTTCCCGGGGAAGGCTCGTCCTCCTCCGGCACGGTCACGCCGATGAGCACGCCGTCGCGTACCTTCAACGGATAGGTGATGTTCTCCGCGACGGTCATGTGCGGGAAGAGCGCGTAGTCCTGGAAGACCATCGCGACGCCCCGCGTGCCGGGCTCGAGACGGAGGCGGCCGAGCCGAGCAGGGCCAGCCGGAACAAGCGCGGGATACGTCGCATCACGGGGGCTCCTTGCGGGGTCAGTTCAGCCAGTGCCGGTTCACCTTGGCACTCGGCGAGAACTTTGTGAAGACTTTTGAACGCGCAGAGGAAGACGTTGTTAATTTCCAACCTCAACTGGTTGCCCTCGGCATACATCAGAGGCCACCGGTAGCTGTCAAGTCCGATCCGGGCGGAGAGCATTGCGGAAAAGTTAAAGCCCGCTCGCGGTTGAGTCACAAAGGGTAGTGGAGTAGATACAGACCGTGAAGGCGCGAGGTAGCGTCAGTGCCGATCGGATCATCGGATCGGAGGTGACGGACATGCTGCTCGGACTGCTTGACGACCTTCTTGGCTACGGCCATTGGCACCACTGGCACCACCACTGCTGGTGGTGAGCCGCTGACCGGGCTGCTCCGCTGACGCGCAAGCAGCGGATCGCCTACCACTGAGAATCTGACCACCGCGGTTCATGAACCGAAAGGAAGGGGCCGGCTCCGACAACATGTCGGGGCCGGCCCTCCTCTGTGTGGCTGAGGATCCTCCTCGTTACCTCTGAGCCAGCTGCATCATCTGCTTGGGCAGCGTCGTCATCTGCGCCGGTACCGGGGTCTTCGCCTGAAGCAGGCTGAACAGGCTTCCCGCGGCGTTCGCGATCGGCAGCGGCAGGGCCAGGCCCAGCGATGCCAGCAGTGCGTTCACGAGTGCCAGCACCGCGCCGAGGATGTCCAGGCCCGGCAGCGGCAGTGCGCTCCAGCCCTGGTACGTCGCTCCGCTGGCCGACTGAACGCCGGTCGGCTGAGCCTGCTTCTTGACGCCCTTGCCGAGCAGCGAGCTGAGTGCCATTCCGTTCGCTGCGTTGACGAAGGACCCGGACGACTGGTCGTAGTTCCACTTCTGGCCGTCACCGTCGCGGCAGGGCAGCACCAGGACCGGCGCTCCCTTGGGCGTGGTGACCAGGTCCGCACCGGTGTCCAGGCAGGCGCCTGTCTTCGCAAGGGCGCCACCGACGCTCTTGCTCATCGCCACCTGCAGCTGGCCCTTGTCGGTGACGACCCATTGCTGGGTCTTGCCCTCCTTGCCGGGAGCGCAAGCCATCATCACCGCCATCGGGACCTTGTTGGACGTGACGAAGGTGAGGCAGTAGCGCGTGTCCGCGCGGTTGGCGATCTGCTTCACCACGCCGACCTCGACGCCCGGGGGGTCGGCCGGTGCCGGTGCCGCCGCCTGAGCGGGGATGGCAGTGGCCAGAGCGACGCTGACGGCGAGGACTGCCACGCCGGTGCGACTCAACATTCTACGGATGATCAAGACAACCTCCAGAGGTCGTGCTATCTCGCGGCGTCAGGTCGTCGGGACCCCGAGGCGAGAGCGGCCGGACCTGGCTCCGGGAACCGCGACGATGCCCACTTGCGCGTGGGGCGAGTTGCGGGTCGATCCCCCGATGAGGAGGCGGTGTGGCCCGGAAGGCCGGCGGTGACTCAACGCGACGTTGACGCCACGACCAGTAGTGCACAGGTCCGGCGGAGGTGGCTATCGAGATCCGGGGGAACTTGATGCCAATGGCAACTAACTGCCAGCGAGGAATTGTTGCGCAAGGCAT
Organism: Streptomyces sp. SID13031; assembly: GCF_010548305.1. Classification (GTDB taxonomy): domain Bacteria; phylum Actinomycetota; class Actinomycetes; order Propionibacteriales; family Kribbellaceae; genus Kribbella. The sequence continues at coordinate 120,344 of NZ_JAAGLV010000016.1, read as the reverse complement.
CGATATGTGGCTGCGTGGTCGCCGTGCCGCGGCTGAGTGGCGGCTGTGCCTGGATCGAGATGTTACTACGATTTTCGTTTCAGGGCACGTTCCCCGATGAAGTGGTTTCACCTTCCCTGGAAGGTGAAACCACTTCAATTCAGGCCGGGATCAGTGCGGCTGCTTCGAATCGGTGCCGTCGGCAACAGTGTGCCGCCCGTCCGCGAGCCGATCGGCGGCCGACAGGTCAACAGTCCGGCTGTCGGGCTCGTCGAGATCCGGGTCGGCGGCATGCCGGCCGACCGGCGCCGTGCCCTCGAGCTCGCGGTCACCGACGGTGTCGTCAGAGGTGGAGGTGGAGGAGTCCGGGGTGTCGACGGAGGCCACCTGCTGGCGGAGCTGGCGGACCTCCTTGTGCCGGCGGTAGCCGCGACCCAGTCCCTTCTTCGTCAACCACAGGCCCAGGGTGATGGCGATCCCGGCGGCGGCGCCGAGGAAGAACAAGGTGGGGACCGAGAGTCCGAAGTCGACGCCGAACACCGACATCGTGGTCGAGTCGCCGGAGGAGACGGAGACGCCCAGGCCGAAGAGGACGGCAAGGACGATCAAGACGATTCCGAGAGCCAGCATGGTCGCTGCCTTTCTTCCAGCAGCCTGGTGCTGGAGGTTTCAGGCCTCACTGCGAAGGAGTGCGGTAAGCAGCGCGACGGCGCCGCCTTTGTCGAGCGGGTTGTTCCCGTTCCCACATTTGGGTGACTGTACGCACGACGGGCAGCCGTCCACGCACTCACAGTGTGCAATCGCCTCCCGTGTCGCGGTCAACCACTCGCGCGCCGCGGCGTACCCGTGTTCGGCGAATCCGGCCCCGCCCGGGTGCCCGTCGTACACGAAGACGGTGAGCCGGCCGGTGTCGGCGTGCTTGGCGGTGGAGACGCCGCCGATGTCCCAGCGGTCGCAAGTGGCGAACAGCGGTAGTAGCCCGATCGAGGCGTGCTCGGCCGCATGGGCGGCCCCCGGTACGTCGCTCAGCCCGAGCTCCTCGACCAGCGAGTCGGGCATCGTCCACCAAACCGCCTTGGTGCGCAGCGTCCGCTCGGGCAGATCCAGCGGCTGCTCGTCGAGCACGTCACCGGTGACGAGCTGTTTGCGCTGGAACGAGATCACTTGGTTGGTCACCTGGACCCAACCGCGGGACAACTCGGCCGCCCCCCACTGCTGGGTGTCCTCGGTGGTCAGGATGCTGATCTCGGTGACGTCGCGGGCGAACGTGGTGTAGTCCGGCGACGCCGGCTCGACGATCGCCGCGTGGTTCTCCAGATCCAGTGTGCGGACCAGATACGACTCGCCCGCGTGCACGTAGACCGCGCCGGCGTGCACGCTGGCGTGCGCCGAGCCGCCGTCGACCGTGCCGAGCAGTCGCCCGGTCTGGTCCTCGACGATCTGCACTGTCTTGCCACCGGCCGACCGGATGTCGATCGCGTCGACCGCCCGGTCGCGGCGGGTCCAGAACCAGCCATGCGGCCGCTCCCGGAGCAGGCCCTGCTTGACGAGTTGCTTGATGACGGTCTCGGTGGTGGCGCCGAAGATCTCGTAGTCGTCCGGAGTCAGCGGCACCTCCTGCGCCGCGGCGCAGAGCTGCGGGCCGAGGATGTATGGGTTCTCCGGGTTGAAGACAGTTGCCTCGACCGGTCGGCCGAAGATCGCCGCCGGGTGCCGGACCAGGTAGGTGTCGAGTGGATCGTCTCGAGCGACCAGAAGAGCCAGTGCGTCGCCACCCGATCGGCCTGCCCGTCCAGCCTGCTGCCAGAGAGAGGCGCGCGTCCCGGGCCAGCCGGACAATAGTACAGCGTCGAGTCCGGCTATATCTATGCCGAGCTCCAGCGCATTGGTCGCGGCGACTCCGGTCAGCTCGCCGCTCTGCAGCATGCGCTCGAGCCGTCGGCGCTCCTCCGGCAAGTAGCCGGCCCGGTACGCCGAGACCTGCTCGCTCAAGGCCGGGTCGATCTCCGCGAGCTTCTCCCGAGCGGTCATCGCGACCGACTCGGCGCCCCGGCGCGACCTGATGAACGCCACCGTCCGCACTCCCGACACGACCAGGTCGGTCAACAGGTCGGCGACCTCGGCCGGGGCGGACCGGCGTACCGGGGCGCCGTTCTCACCGCGGAGTGAGGTGAGGGGCGGCTCCCAGAGGCCGAACGAGATGCCGCCTCGGGGCGAACCGTCCTCCACGACCTCCACCATCGGCAGGCCGGTCAGGCGTTCGCCGGAGACCGCAGGCTCCGCCACGGTCGCCGAAGCGCAGACGAAGATCGGATGCGACCCGTACTGCGCACAGACCCGGCGCAGCCTGCGCAGTACTCCGGCGACGTGTGCGCCGAAGACGCCTCGGTAGTGATGGCACTCGTCGACGACCACGTACTGCAGGGAACCCAGGAACCTGGCCCAGCGCTGGTGGTTCGGCAGGACTGACCGGTGCAGCATGTCCGGGTTGCTCAGGACATAGGTGGCGTGGTCGCGAGCCCAGTCCCGCTCGGTCCGCTCGGAGTCGCCGTCGAGCGTCGTCGCGCGCAACCCCGGCACCGTGTAGGCCGACACCGCGCGCAGCTGGTCGTGGGCCAAGGCCTTCGTCGGGGACAGGTACAGAACAGAGGCAGTACGCCGATGTGGTGACGCCGTGTGCGCGATGCTCAAGGTGGCGAAGGCGGGCAGCAAGTAGCCGAGGGACTTGCCGGACGCAGTGCCGGTGGCGACCACCACATGCTTGCCGCTGTAGGCAGCCTCGGCGGTTGCGACCTGATGGGTCCAAGGTGCGGTGATGCCGGCATCGGCCAGCTGGCTGATCACCTCGGGCGGAGCCCAGCGCGGCCAATCACCCGTTTGACCCAATCGTGGCGGCACTGATTCGACGTGCGTCAGTCGCTCGGCGCGACCGGGACCGGCAGCGAGCCGCTTCAGTACCTCCGCTGCCCCACTCATGTCTCGACCCTAGTCAGGCCCGTGGACAGAACTCACCACAGCGTGCACGCGCGGATGCGGAAAGCGTGTGCAAATGCGGATGCACACGTCAGTTTGGACGGCTGGCTCGACGCGGGATGCACCGAAATGAAAGAGTTTTCGCACACGGCCCTACTCACGGTCCGTACATGGTTGAATGCAACAGTTCACGGGATCGGAGGCCGAAGTGGATCTGTCGCTGACGACGCGCACAGAGGGTGGGCGCACCGTCGTCGAAGTGGGTGGGGAGATCGATGTCTACAGCGCGCCGAAGCTCCGCGAAACCATCGTCACGCTGGTGGACGGCGGGTCCTACGACCTCGTCGTCGACCTGGAACGGGTGGAGTTCCTGGACTCCACCGGCCTCGGCGTCCTGGTCGGCGGGCTGAAACGGGTCCGGACCCACGACGGTTCGCTGTCGCTGGTCTGTACCCAGGAGCGGTTGCTGAAGATTTTCCGGATCACCGGCCTGACCAAGGTGTTCGAGATCCATCCGGACGTCGCCTCGGCCATCTGAGGCGGTCCGGGACCGATCGCGAGGTAAGGGAAAAGGTGTCCCCGCGATCACAGACGGTGAAGTACCGGCTGACGACCGCGGGTATGGCGTAGACCACCCTGTCATCAGGTCTGGTCGTTTACCCGTTAGAGTGACCCACCGCGCCAGGCCATTGGCGCGTGTGTCGTAATTCTCAACCCTTCGGTGTGCGGCAGTACGGGGGCCGTTCAGCCCTGAGGGGTTGCCTACAAGGAGGACGGATGTCCGCGTCGCTTGCTGTACAAGCGGTGGATCTTTCGTCGAGCAACACCACGCTGGTCGCCGTCGTTGGAGTGATCGCGATCCTCGCGGTCGCCATCGCGATGGTGTTCCGTCGTCAGGTGCTTGCCGCGAACGATGGCACCGAGAGTATGAAGATCATCGCTCAGGCGGTCCAGGAAGGCGCTTCGGCCTATCTGTCCCGCCAGTTCAAGACCCTGTCGATCTTTGCCGTGGTGGCGTTCCTGCTGCTGTTCCTGCTGCCTGTGCACAGTGACGGCGACAACGACACCACGCTGAAGATCTTCCGGTCGGTCTTCTTCCTGATCGGCGCGGGCTTCTCCGCCGCCATCGGCTACCTGGGCATGTGGCTCGCGACCCGGGCCAACGTCCGCGTCGCCGCGGCCGCTCGGGACGAAGGCCGCGAGCCCGCCATGCGGGTCGCGTTCCGTACCGGTGGAACCGTCGGTATGGCGACCGTGGGCCTCGGCCTGTTCGGTGCGGCCCTGGTGGTGCTGCTCTTCGAGGGTGACGCCCCGACCGTGCTGGAGGGCTTCGGCTTCGGTGCCGCCATGCTCGCCATGTTCATGCGGGTCGGCGGTGGCATCTTCACCAAGGCCGCCGACGTCGGCGCGGACCTGGTCGGCAAGGTCGAGCAGAACATCCCCGAGGACGACCCGCGCAACGCGGCGACGATCGCCGACAACGTGGGCGACAACGTCGGTGACTGCGCCGGTATGGCCGCCGACCTGTTCGAGTCGTACGCCGTCATGCTGGTCGCCTCGCTGATCCTGGGCAAGGCCGCCTTCGGCGAGCAGGGCCTGGTCTTCCCGCTGATCGTGCCGGCCATCGGCGCCGTCACCGCGGTCATCGGCGTCTTCCTGACCAAGCCGCGGGCCGGCGAGAACGGTCTGCGGACGATCAACCGGGCGTTCTACATCTCCGCGGCGATCTCCGCGGTGCTGTGTGCCGTCGCGGCGTTCGCCTACCTGCCGAGCAAGTTCGGCGACCTGACCGGCGCAACCGAGAAGATCGCCGCGCAGGATGGTGACCCCCGGGTCATCGCGACCGTCTCGGTCATCATCGGCATCGTGCTGGCCGCGATCATCCTGGCGCTGACCGGTTACTTCACCGGTACCGAGGACAAGCCGGTCCAGGACGTCGGCCGTACCTCGCTGACCGGTGCCGCGACCGTCATCCTGTCCGGTATCTCGGTCGGCTTCGAGTCGGCCGTCTACACCGGCCTGGTGATCGCCGCTGCTGTCTACGGCGCCTTCCTGGTCGGCGGCTCCGGGGTGCTCGCGCTGTTCGCGATCGCGCTGGCCGGTGGCGGTCTGCTGACCACCGTCGGCGTCATCGTCGCGATGGACACCTTCGGTCCGGTCTCCGACAACGCGCAGGGCATCGCCGAGATGTCCGGTGACGTAGACGGCGAAGCGGCCCAGATCCTGACCGAGCTGGACGCCGTCGGCAACACCACCAAGGCGATCACCAAGGGCATCGCGATCGCCACCGCCGTACTCGCGGCGACCGCGCTGTTCGGCTCCTACACGGACTCGATCTACGCGGTGCTGAACGACGCCGGCGACGCCGCCTTCAACAGCGACGCGCTGGTCTTCGACCCGTCCACGCTGGTCGGCCTGATCATCGGTGCGGCCGTCGTCTTCATGTTCTCCGGACTGCTGATCAACGCCGTCGGCCGCGCCGCCGGTGCGGTCGTCTACGAGGTTCGTCGCCAGTTCCGCGACATCCCCGGGATCATGGAAGGCACCGGCAAGCCGGAGTACGGCAAGGTCGTGGACATCTGTACCCGCGACTCGCTGCGTGAGCTGGCCACTCCTGGTCTGCTCGCGATCGCGGCCCCGATCGCCGTCGGTTTCGGGCTGGGCGCCTCGGCGCTGGCCGGTTACCTGGCCGGCGCGATCGCCAGCGGCACCCTGATGGCCGTCTTCCTGGCCAACTCCGGTGGCGCCTGGGACAACGCGAAGAAGCTGGTCGAGGACGGCAACCACGGCGGCAAGGGTTCGCCGGCGCACGAGGCCACCATCATCGGTGACACCGTGGGCGACCCGTTCAAGGACACCGCCGGCCCGGCCATCAACCCGCTGATCAAGGTGATGAACCTGGTCTCCGTGCTGATCGCACCGGCCGTCGTCGGGATGTCGTCGATCGGCGAGGACACCAACACCGCGCTGCGGATCACGATCGCGCTCGTCGCGTTCGCGATCATCGTCGTGGCCGTGGTGATCTCCAAGCGCCGGGAGTCGGTCATCTCCGACACCCCGGCCGAGGTCAACGCCGCCGTCTGATGGGCTGATCGACCGCAGTACCCCGAAAGGCCCGCCGGAGTTCGTCTCCGGCGGGTCTTTCGTTTGTCGGGCATCAACCATCAGCTGGGAGTCACCCCCATTTCCTGGCTGGACGAGACGTTCGGCCACCGGGCATCGACTTTGGTCGGATGCGGCCCCGGGCCGTAGTACGGGATCGTCAGGGGTGGGTCAGGGAGTCAACCGATGGCACCCGCGGTCCGGTGGGCGACAGAATCCACCCAGGGGTGGACACACCGGATCCGCCCCGGGTCCGATGTGATGACCCACCCAGGCCTCGATACTGATGGGGACACAGCCCGCCCATGAACTCATTGGCGCGCCACCGAACGAGGAGCACGGGATGATCGAGGCAAAAGGCCTCACCAAGCGCTACGGCAGCACCATTGCCGTTGACAACCTTTCTTTCGAGGTGAAACCCGGCAAGGTGACCGGCTTCCTCGGCCCGAACGGGGCCGGCAAGTCGACCACCATGCGGATGATCCTGGGACTGGACACCCCGACCTCCGGTGACGTCCGGATCGACGGCCAGCACTACCGCGACCTGCGGCAGCCGCTGACCAAGATCGGCGCCCTGCTGGACGCGAAGTGGGTGCACCCCAACCGCTCCGCCCGGGCCCACCTGGCCTGGATGGCCGCCTCCAACAAGCTGCCCAAGTCGAGTGTCGGCAAGGCGCTGGAGATGGTCGGTCTGACCGAGGTCGCGGGCAAGCGGGCCGGCGCCTTCTCGCTGGGTATGTCGCAGCGGCTCGGGATCGCCGGTGCGCTGCTCGGTGACCCGGAGATCCTGCTCTTCGACGAGCCGGTGAACGGCCTCGACCCGGAGGGCATCGTCTGGATCCGGACCTTCATGCACCGGCTGGCCGACGAGGGCCGGACCGTGCTGGTCTCCAGCCACCTGCTGTCCGAGATGGCGCTCACCGCCGAGGAGCTGATCGTGATCGGCCGCGGCAAGCTGATCGCGCAGTCCAGCACGACGGAGTTCGTCGACCGCGCCAGCGGCACCACGGTCAAGGTACGGAGCCCACAGCTCGACCAACTGCAGAGCATCCTGCAGGAGCAGAATCTGAAGACCCGGATCGACGACATCGAGGACCAGGGCAAGGTCCTGATCGTCGAGAGCGAGATCACCACCGACGCGATCGGCGAGACGGCCGCGGCCCAGGGCATCGTGCTGCACGAACTGTCACTGCAGCGCGGTTCGCTGGAGGCCGCGTTCATGCAGATGACCGGCGACTCGGTCCAGTACCACGCGCACGACGAGGGCGCCGCGGTCACCGACCCGACCGCGGTTCCGCCGGTCTCCGGCGCCGAGGTGGCCGCCGGGCCGAAGGAGGACAACTGACATGTCGTTGATCACTGTCGAGCGAATCAAGCTCTTCTCGACCCGGTCGCCGTGGTGGTGCATGATCGTCGCCGCCGTCTTGTCGATCGGGCTCGCGTCGCTGGCCACCGGTCTGTCCACCGGGGCCGACGAAGCTCAGGTCACTCCCGCGATGTCGCAGTTCGGCGTCAACCTCGGGCAGATGGTCATCATGGTGATGGCCGCGCTGGCCGTCACCACGGAGTACCGGTTCGGCACCATCCGGACCAGCTTTCTGGCCGTCCCGCAGCGTGCGTCGCTGCTGCTGAGCAAGACCGTCGTGGTCGCCGGACTGTCCGCCGTCGTCGGCCTGATCGCGTCCTGGGGCTCGTGGGGGATGGGCTACTTGCTGGCCGGCTCCGCGGACATGGCGATCGACACGTCGGCCGAGTGGCGGCTGCTCTTCGGGCAGGGCCTGGTCTACGGGATCGGCGCGATCTTCGCGGTCGCGGTCGGCATCCTGATCCGGCAGAGCGCCGGAGCGATCGCCATCCTGATCCTGTGGCCGTTGCTGGTCGAGAACTTGCTGACGCTGATCCCGAAGATCGGTGACGACCTGCAGAAGTGGGCGCCGTTCACGAATGCCAACCAGTTCATCAACGGCGGTCAGGACATGGGCGCGGCCGGCGCCGACGCCGCGGGTCCATCGGCCCAGCTCGGCCCATGGTGGGCCTTGGCGTACTTCGCCGCCTGGGGTATCGGCTTGCTGGTGATCGCCATCGGCGCCGCGAACAAGCGCGACGCCTGAGATGAGACGGCCGCCGGGTGGCTCTGCCGCTCGGCGGTGCGAGGTCCGGCCGGGCTGAGGGGTCCTGGTCGCTACGGCCCGTGGAACATCTGGTTTCCAGATGTCCCACGGGCCGTTCCCTTTGTTAGCCTGCGGGGCATGACCGATTGGGCGCGGGTACGCGCGGACGGATTCGCCGTACCGGGCGACCGGCCGCTCGACGACCTCGTCGCCGAGCTCTCCGCGATGCTCCGGTCACCCGATCCGCAGGTCCGGGACACGCAGGCCTACTCGACGCTCGCCACCTGGATCGGCGACGGTCAGCTCGGGCGCGACGAGTTGCGCGCGCTCGGGGACGAGATGGTGGACCGGCTCGCCGACCCGGAGATCCAGGCCCGGACCTTCGCGCCGCTGATCCTCGACTCGATCATCTCGCAGGGTGTCTTCGAGCCGTCCTGGGTGCCGCCGTTCGAGCGCTGGTACGTCGCCGAGGAGGATCTGCGCGGTTTCGACGCCAAGCTGGGCTGGCTGCACGCTGTCGCCCACGGCAGCGACCTCCTGGGGGCCCTGGCGCGCGTCCAGGCCGTCGAGCCCGTGCAGATGCTCCGGCTGGGCATCGGACGGCTCCTGACGCCCACTGAGTACGTGCTGCGCGACTTCGAGGACGATCGGCTGGGGTTCGCCCTCGCCATCGCCCTGATCCGCCAGGATCTTTCCGAGGAGGACGCGACCAGCTGGCTCGACCCCGCCGTACGGGCCGTCGCCACGGTCCCGACGGCCGGCATCCGCCCGGAGATCTCGAACACCCTGCGCACGATGCGCGTCGTCTATCTGCTCGCCGACCACGGCCTCCACCTGGACGACGCCCACCCGAACGCCCAGATCCCCCACCGCGACCAGATCAAGACCAAGCTCCTGGAACTCTTCCGCATCGCAACGCCGTACTACTTCTGACGCCCCGCGGCTGGGGGCTACCCTCGACGAGTTCCAGACCTGTGGATAACCGCCGGGCGCCATCGCGGCGGCCTGCGAGGATAGGGACATGGACGAGCAAGAGCTGGGCGCCGGACTGGTCGACCGGTTGCGCGGCGCCTTCGAGGCAGCGGCGTACACGGTCGAAGGCGTGGCGGAGCGGTTGGGTGCGGCGGCCAACAACGCGTTGGCGCGCAACGAGACGACGCCGGCCTTCCAGCAGACGGCTGCGGGAGACTCGCTCGACACCATGATCAGGCTGTTCTTGTTGCAACGCACGGAACCGAAGGACCTGGTGGACAAGGCGTTCCCAGGGGATCTAGGTGCATTGGTTGCCTTAGGCATCCTTAAGGAGGAAGGCCGTCAGGTCACGGCCGCGCTCGACGTTCGGCCGTACGCCGAGGACGACCGGCACTGGTGGGTGATCGCCGATCTGACGCCGGGGCTGGACGGCCTGCGTGAGCCGATGCGACCCGACTATGTGCTGGGGATCGCCCCGGCGAGCCTGAGCCTGGTCAAGCTGACCGTGCCGATCAAGGCCGAGCGGGCGCTCGACATCGGCACTGGCTGTGGCATCCAGGCGCTCCATCTAGCCGACCGGATCGGCCAGCTCGTGGCGACCGACATCAACCCGCGCGCTCTCCAGCTGACCCGCTGGACCGCCGCGCTCAACCGCGTCGATCTCGATGTTCGCGACGGCAGCCTTTACGAGCCGGTCGCGGGGGAGCGGTTCGACCTGATCGTGAGCAACCCGCCGTACGTGATCGCGCCGCCCGCTGCTGATGCGCGACTCACCTATCGCGAGACAGGGTTCGCCGGCGACGCGGTGGTCGAGCAGCTGGTTCGGCAGGCTCCACAGCACCTGACGGAGGGCGGTTGGTGCCAACTGCTCGCCAACTGGACCTGCGTCCGTGGCCAGGACTGGCAGGAACGAGTCGCCGGCTGGACCGGCGACAGGTCCAGCTGGGTGGTGCAACGCGAGCAACTCGACCCAGCGGAGTACGTCGAATTGTGGCTGCGCGACGCGGGTCTGCAGGGGCGTCCGGAGTACACGAGCCGGTACGACGCCTGGCTGCGGTGGCTCGACGAGCAACAGGTCGAGGCGATCGGGATGGGCTGGGTCAACCTCCACAACACTGCGGGCAGCACAACCGCCGAGGAGTGGCCGTACGAGATCGAGCAGCCGATCGGCCCGCACGTGCTCGACAGGTTCGAGCGGATCGAGGGGTTGCCCACCGATCTCACCGGGCTCCACCTGACCATGGCCGACGACCTCGTGCAGGAGACGGCCGGCCCGCCGGGCGCCGAGGATCCGGCGACGATCGTGCTGCGCCGGCAGCGCGGCATGCGCCGGGCCGAGCAGGTCGACACCGTGCTCGCCGGCTTCGTCGGCGCCTGCGACGGCGACCTCAGCGTCGGGCAGATCCTGGACGCGCTGGCGAGCCTGCTGGAGCGCGACGACCTGCACGCGGATTACCTACCGAAGATCGCCGGCCTCATCACCGAAGGCTTCCTGACGGACTAGCCCCAAGCGACGCCCGGGTGGTTTCGGTTGAAACCCACTCGGCGCTCGCCCCGACTGGCGGCGGGCGAGTCGTCGTTCGCGATGGGTGCAGGGGGTGGAGACAGTGCTGGCGCGGGGTGCGGATTGGTGCTGGAGCGGGTCGGTCAGGTTGATTTGGTGCGGCGGTGGCGCTTCTCCTCGTACATGCGCCGGTCGGCGACGGTCAGCAGTTCGTTGATCGAAGTACCGTCGGTGCTGCTCGCCTGGCCGATACTCAACCGGAGCATGGCGAACCACGGCTCGACCGCGCCCCGGGCGACCCGGTCCGCGGCGGCCTTGATGCGCTCGACGAGCTCGCCGGCGCCGCGCTCGTCGGGGTTGTCCAGGACGACGACGAACTCGTCCCCACCCGCCCGCGCGACCACGTCGTCGGCGCGGCACTGCTCGGTCAGCAGTTGGGCGACGCGGCGCAGTACCTCGTCGCCGCAGGCATGGCCATGACTGTCGTTGACGACCTTCAGGTTGTCGACGTCGATCGCGAGCACGGCGATCGAGCGGCCGGAGTCGAGCGCCGCGCCCATCCGCTCGTCCAGCGCCCGGCGGTTGCCCACGCCGGTCAGCGGGTCCTCCCGCGCCGCTCGCCACTCGGCGTCATGCCTGATGGAGAGCTCATGGGTCGCCAGCGCGCTCCGTACGGCGTACAGGCCGCGTAGCCGTTCTGCCCACCAGCCACGCGTGATCGCTCGCGCATACTGCAGGCCGGACGCGGCACCGGCGTCTCCGGAGTCCGCCACGATCCGTACTGCGGTGTGCCGGACCAGCGCCTCAACGGGCGGATCCGAGGTCGGTGGCAGATCTGTCGCGGACCGCTCGGCAGCCTCCATCGCCTCGTCGAGCCGGCCCATCGACGCGTAGGCCTTGGCCAGATAGGCACCGGCGATCGCGGCCGGCTCCGGCGAACCCAGCTTGGCCAGCTGGTCGCGGCAGTCCTTGAGGATGACCACGGCCTCGGCCGGATCCGCGTCGAAATCGCTTGCTGCCAGCCACATCCGCCCGGCGATCGGCCAGTAGCCGATCAGGTTCGCGCGGACGATCACGCCGTTCGCCTCCGCCGCCCAGCGCTTGGCCTCCTGGCGCCGGCGAAGGATCTCCTCGTCGTACGCCGGGTCGCCGAGCCGCTCCATCTCGTGCGCCCAACGGAGGTTGGACTCGGCCAGGTTCAGCCGGTTGATCGCGGGGGACTCGGGCAGCCCGAGCGGGTCGACCTCCGCCGCGGCGGCGAACTCGAAATGCGGGATGCACAGCTCGAACAACCGCAGCAGGTCGTAGGCGTACCCGAGCCCGGTGTGCGCCCAGCTCGCGAGGCCGGGGTCCTTCGTCCGGGCCAACGCGTTCTCGGCGGCGACCAGGTCGGCTACCGAGTCGCCACCTTCGCCGGTGCGGATCAGCGTGACGATCCGGACCGCGATCGCATTGGCCTCCCAGCCGGGCTCCTCGATCGCGCGGGACACCCGGATGCAGCCGTCGACGGCGTCCATGGCCGCGTCGGTGTCGGTCGCGTGATGCGCCGCGACGGCCCGGACGTACTCCGCGGCAGCGCGTTCGCTGCTCGGCTCCGGGCCGAGCTCGGCGAGCAGTGCGCGGATGTCGGTCGCCGCTCCGGCCGGGTTGCCCGACTGGGCCCGCGTCATCGCTGCCGCGATCCGCGCGGTCACCCCCGACGTTTCCCGCACCCAGCCTCCCCGTCCCTCTGTCTTGCTCGAGCCTGTCTTGCGTCTGCGCTTACCTGGAACGGCGCTTGTCCTCGTACAGCCGGCCGTCCGCCATCGGGACGAGCAGCTCCACCGGCACGCCTTCCGCGGTCGCGGCGTACCCGATGCTCAGGCCCAGCTTGCCGAGCCACGGCTTGGCCGTCGTGGCCGCGACCAGGGCGACCGCGGCGCGGATCCGCTCGGCGAGCTGCGCGCCACCCTTGGCGTCGGGCTGATCCAGCACCACGAAGAACTCGTCCCCTCCCGATCGAATCACGGCATCGGTGGCACGCGCCTGTTCTACCAGCAGATCTGCAACAAGTTGCAGCAATTCGTCCCCGTAGGCATGCCCGAAGGTATCGTTCACGACCTTGAGGTCATCGACGTCGATGGCCAGCAAGGTCACCGCGCGCTGCGAATCACGGGCCGCGGTCAGCCGTTCGTCCATCGCCCGGCGGTTGCCGATCCCCGTCAACGCGTCCTGGCGCGCGGCGTGCCACTCGGCATCGTGGCGGGCCGAGAGGTCATGGGTGACCAGTGCGTGCCGTACTCCGTTCAGCGCGCGCTGGCGTTCCTTCCACCAGGCCCGCGCCACCGAGTAGGCGTAGTCGAGTGCGGCCTCGGCACCGTGGTCGCCGGCCAGCGCTGCGAGCTCGGACCGGGTCTGCAGGACGAGGAGTTGCGTCGACGGATCAGCCAACGGGAGCAGGTCTTCGATGGCGCGATCGGCGGCCGCGCGAGCCCGCTCCACGTCGCCGAGCGCTGCGAAAGCCCTTGCCAGGTAGGCGCCTGCGATCGCCAGCCGTTCGGTCTCGCCGAGCTTGCTGATCTCGTCGCGGCACTGGGTCAGCGTTTCGATCGCGGCCGCCGGGTCGGTCGAGGTCGCCGCCGCGGCCAGCCAGATCTGCGCGCTCAACCGCCAGTACTCCTGGCTCTCGTCATCGACGATCACCGTCTCCGCCTCGCGCGCCCAGTGCGCGGCCGAGGCGAGCCGCTCGTCGATCTCGGCCTGGTACGACGGATCGCCGAGGCGCTCGAGTTCGTGGGCCCACCGGAGCTGGGTCTCGGCGAGGTTGAGCCGGTCGATCGCGGGGGACTCGATCAGGTCGAGTGCGTCTTCCTCGATGCCGGCGGCGATCTCGTAGTGCGGGATGCACAGCTCGAACAGCCGCAGTACGTCGTACGCGTAACCGAGACCGGTGTGGGCCCAACCACGCAACCCCGGATGGGTAGTCCGGCTCAAGGCGTGCTCCGCGGCGACGAGGTCGGTGATGGTGTCGCCACCGCGTCCGCTCCGGGCGAGGTTGATCACGCGGATCGGATACGCGTTGGCCTCCCAGCCCGGCTCGTCGATCGCCCGGGCGACGTCGAGGCACGCATCCACCGCGGCCAGCGCTTCGTCGGCATCGCTGGCGTGATGTGCGGTCACTCCACGCACGTACTCCGCCGCGGCCAGCTCATAACTCGGTACGCCGCCGAGCTCGGCGCGGATGGCCTCGATCTGGGCAGCCGCAACCACATGCCCGCCCGACTGGGCAAGCGTCATCGCCGCCGCGATCCGTGCGGAAATCCGCCCGGCCTCCATGCCCGCCCTCCCCTTCTCCGTCACCCACTGCTCCGCTGAGACCGCCCATTGTGGCGGCGCGGAGGTTCCCTGTCACTGCCCAACCCCACGCCACCCAGGTGCGCGGCTCGCCACTTGGCGACTGCAAGCGGGCCGACGCACCATCCGACCGCAACCCCCGGGGGCTCATCCGTAGCCACCAACGAAAAGCGTGCCGGGGCTCAGCGAAATGGCAGGCCCACTGAGGAGCACTCGCAGGCAGCCCGTGCGGGTCACCCGTTCGCCAGGAACGGCGGTCAGTCAGCGCCCGCGCTCACCCTGTTCGCCAGGTGTGGCGGAGCAGGCGTGGGGTTTGTTGCTGCGACGATAGGTTTTTCCGGGGCTGTGTCGATCCGTGGGCCGGCCGTTCGACCTGTGGGTGCGAGGGCCGAGAGGCGGTTCCGCCGGACGAGGAGAACGCGATGTCGAAGTACATGCTGATCATGCGGGGCACCGATGAGTCGAATGCGGCGCTGATGGACGGGTTCGAGGAGTTGGCGGCCTCGACCTACCAGTACATCGAGGCGCTGGTGAAGGCCGGGGTGTTCGTCGAGGCCGCCGGGCTGGACGATGCGGGCCAGGGCGTCGTGGTCGACTTCAGTGGCGAGACGCCGGTGGTCACGGACGGGCCGTACGGAGAGACCAAGGAACTGTTCGGGGGCTACTTCCTGCTCGATGTCGCCTCGAAGCAGGAGGCGGTCGAGTGGGCCAAGCGGATCCCGGCGGTCACCGGGTCCAAGATCGAGGTCCGGCGGGTGGTCGGCGATGACGAGATGCCGCAGGGCATCGAGCGGGCCGTCGAGGAGCGGGCCGGGAGCGAGAGCGCCGGCCGGAGCTGATGGGTACAGCCGACGTCGAGGCCGTCTGGCGGATCGAGTCGGCGCGGATCGTTGCTGCGCTGACCCGGTTCACCGGCGATTTCGGGCTGGCCGAGGACGCCGCCCAGGAAGCGGTGGCCGAGGCGCTCGTGTCGTGGCCACTGAACCCTCCGGCCAGCCCGGCCGGCTGGCTGATGGCCACGGCCCGGCGACGGGCGATCGACGCGATCCGCCGCCGGACCGCCTTGAAGGACCGGTACGCCGTGTTGGCAGAGGACCCGGTGATCGACGAGGAGATCGACCCTGACCGGATCGACGACGACATCCTGGCGCTGATGTTCGTCAGCTGCCACCCGGTACTTTCCCCCGAAGCCCGGGTGGCGTTGACCCTGCGCGTGGTCGCCGGGCTGTCCACCGAACAGATCGCCCGCGCGTTCCTGGTACCTGTGCCGACCGTGCAGGCCCGCATCACCCGGGCCAAGAAGACGATCGCGGCGGCCGGGGTGCCGTTCGAGCTGCCGGCTCCCGGCGAGCGGCGGGAGCGGCTGGGCGGTGTGCTCAGCGTCATCTACGTGATCTTCACCGAGGGGTCGACGGCCACGTCGGGCGATCGGCTGCTGCGCCCCGACGTTGCGTACGAGGCGATCCGGCTGGCCCGCACGCTGGCCGCGCTGCAGCCGGACGAGCCGGAGGTACACGGCCTGCTGGCGTTGTGTGAGCTGACGGCCGCGCGCTTCCAGGCTCGGACCGACCCGGACGGTTCGCCGGTCCTGCTGGCGGACCAGGACCGGCGGCGGTGGGACTTCTCGGCGATCAACCGTGGGCTGGCCGCGCTGGTCAAGGCATCGGCTCGCGGGCTCGGTCCGTACGGCCTGCAGGCCGCGATCGCCGCCGCCCACGCGTCGGCGCCCTCGGTCGAGGACACCGACTGGGACCGGATCGTGGTGCTCTACGAGGCGCTCGGCCGGGTCGCGCCCTCGCCGGTGGTCGAGCTCAATCGGGCCGTCGCCGTGGCGATGGCCTCGGGCCCGGCGCAAGCCCTGGCCATCGTGGACGAGCTGATCGCCCTGGACCGGCTCCCCGGTTCGCATCTGGTTCCGACCGTACGCGGGGAGCTGCTGGCTCGGCTCGGACGGCGACCGGAGGCGCGCACGGAGCTGGAACTGGCGGCCCGGCTGTGCACCAACCAACACGAACGCTCAGTACTACTACGCAAGGCAGCCGCACTGGATTGACCTCACCGCAGCCCTGCCCGGTCGGGTTTCGACCGGGCAGGGGTCCGCTTCAGCGGGACGCGCAGTTGTGGAGGCTGCTGGTACTGGAGCCCACGACGACGTCCACAGTTCCGACGAGCGCTGTCAGATGAACAGCGTTGACGGTCAGACCGCGGTCGGCGCCCGCGACCGGCTTCTGCTCGTTGACGACCAGGCGCGCGCCGGCGCCGAGGTCGATCGCCGAGTTGGGATCACCCGAGATCGGCACCGATTTGCCGGCCACCTTCAGAGTGAGTGAGGCCGAACCGGTCGCCGACGTACAGGTACTGGTGGAGGTTGCCGTCAGACCGGAAATCTCCAGAACGTCGATCCCGGGAATCCCGATCCGCACCTCGGACACAGTGGTAGCAGCTTTCGAGACGCTCGGACTGGTGCTGGTCGTGACCTTGGCGCAGACGGCACTTGCAGTGATGACGAGCGTGTCAACTCGCGCCGTACAAGGTGGTTCTTTGATTCCAGCGCCGGTAGTACGGACCTGCCCGGTGTCGGGTGTGGCGAGCAGATCGAGCCGTACCAGCGGCAGGTGGATGCCGGCTGACAACCCGAACGCCCGGCCGGCCATGAACTCGAGGCTGACCGAACCGGCGGCATCCGACCCCTGATAGCCACGGTCTCCGAAGAAGGACGCGGCGAATCTGGTACTGGCGGCATCGGTCAGTTGCTGGTCAACCTTGGCAATGGTGCATCGGGCCGTACCGGTGAGATCGGTGGTGCCGTAACAACTCTGCTGAGTTGCTCCGGCTCCCAGCGAGAGCGTCACGGGGCGACCCGCGATCGGTCCCTGACTGCTGAGCACGGCCGTCAGCTGTGCCGGTTCCCCGTTCGCGATCCGGATTCCGGTGCCGAGAGCCACCGCGGTCGGCTGTTTCGCGATCGGCAGTCTGGTCGCGTAGGCGGACCAGAGATTGTCCGCGCCGGTTGCCCAGGTAAGCCACAGCCGGCCGTTGAACGCACCGACTGCCGGGGTGGTCGAGGTCCGGGCATCGCGGCCGGCCTGAACCCGTGCGGCCCAGCTGGAACCGTCGGTGGAACTCGACAGGTACATCGCTGTGTCATCACCGACTCCTCTCCAGGCGATATAGGCCGCGCCGTCAGCAACCGTCAAGGCAGGCCCGGTACCGGATTTGCTGTCGGCTGCCACCCCGACTGGTGCCGTCCAGGCGATGCCGTCCTTGCTGGTCGACGAGCGAACGACCGCACCGTCAGTGCTGGTCCAGGCCAGGACAAGCTTGTCACCCAAGGCGGTAGTCGCCGGGCCGGCCGATGTGTGTCCGTCGGTGCCGGCCGCTACCGGCGCTGACCACGTGACTCCGTCTACGCTGCTCGCTGCGTACATCGCGCTGTCGTCGCCCGCGCCCTTCCAGACGGCGTGGAGCTTCCCGCCAACTGACGCAAGAGCAGGACCCGCGCTGGAACCTTGAGCAGCGGCCGATCGCACGCCCTGCGGCGTCACCCGGGTGGGAGCGGACCAAGAACTGCCGTCGGCGCTCGACGACGTGTAGACCTGTGAATCTTCCGCGCCCGTCCAGGACGCGAACAACTTGCCATCGTGGACCGTCAGCGCCGGGGCGGCACTCGTGGTGTTACTGGCGAGGATGTGTTCAGCCGGCTTCCAGCTGCTGCCATCCGTGCTGGACGACAGGTAGAGCCCAGAGTCCGCGCCGCGCCACAGCGCAAATTGCAAACCCTTGTACGTCGTCGTTGCCGGGCCGTTGACGACTCCCGCGGCCGGTATGGCGGGACCTGCCGTGGACCAACTTGCCAGCGCGGGCGCCTGCGCCGGCAGATCATCGGCCGGCGGTCCGGGGACAGTTCCGGGATTTACCGCGTCGGTGACCAGGCGCAGGTTCCGCATCGCTGTCTGCACCAACGGCAGAGTCTCGTCGATACCTTCCGACCGGGCCTTGAAGTGCTCTGCGTACCGCCCGGCCAAACGGTTGAGCCGAACCGCGGAACTCCAGGCCAGGCAGGCGATGAACGGGTCGTCCCCCGTCAACCCGTCCAGCCGCTGGCACTTGTCTGTGCCCTCCATCTGGTCCTGCTGTTCCGGTGGCTTGTTATCCGCCAGGTTGACCGCGGCGGCATCGATCATCCCGGCGATCGCGTTGTACTCGTCGGGAGTGTCGTTGTAGATGGCGTGGTCGCCGAACAGCAGCGCCCGCAGGTTGTCGTCACCTTCCAATGCCCGCGGAAAGCCGAGTTGCGTATAGGCGCGGTGGAGACTGACCAGCAGGTTGAGCTCACTGGTGGTCGAAGGGTTCTGACGGAGGAAGGCTGCCGCCTTCTGGTAGTGCTCGATCCGCTTGTTGGTGAGGAACTGGGTCATCCGGTTCGTGGCATCTTCCGCGGGCGCCACCGGAGAGTTGCTCTCGGCATCGGTCTGGAAGTTGGCCTTCGCCGACCCGTCCCAATCCGCAACCAGCTTCTGCGGCGGCGTGATGGGCGGATCGTCACCGCAGTAGAACGGCACATCCGGCGACGCCCGCGAGCAGCCCTGGTACTGATAGTCCTTGGTCACGATCTTGCTGGTGGTGCGGGCAACTCCCCGTGGTTTCTCCGGCCAGGTCAGCCCTTCCTCGAAGACGACGGCCAGGTCGCCGAAATCGGCTCGGATCTGGAACGGTCCGGTGTAGTCGTACTCCGAGTGTTTGTTCTCCCAGGTGGCTCGCCAGCACACGTCGTACGCCGGGCCGGCCCAGTTCTGGTTGTTGAGCCCGATGTAGCGGGCGAACATCTCCGCGGTCGGGAGCAGCTTCCCCGACACATTGGTCGGCGTGTCCAGCGGTCCCAGCGAGCCGTCGCACTGTGGCGCTTGCAGGGGGCTCTCGAGTCCGTTGGAAGGGATGGTCTGGTTAAGACCGCCGAACAGTTTGTAGGTCTTGCCGTCCTTCACGAACTGCTCGCGGTCCTGGACGGTGTTCATCAGCTTGACGAACTCGTCGCGGTACTTGGTGGTCAGCGAGCCGAAGATCTTGTTGGTGCTGCCGTCCGGTCCGGGCGCACTGAACGACTGGGCGGTGTCCCGGATCTCCCGGCCGGCGGTGATGACCTGCCCGGCCCTGATCTCACTGACTTCCTTGGCCAAGGTGGGATTCTGGCTCGACAGCAGACTGTAGCCGTTCGCCGCGAGCTCCCAGACCGCAGCGTTCCCCACCTTGCCTGGCTGCGGGTAGGTGCTGTCGAGGGCCTTGTGCGCATAGGCGCCGAGGAACGAGATCGAGCCGTACGGTCCGTACTGCTCGAGGACCGGGCCGACCTTTGCGCTCACGTCGGTATAGGCCTCCTCCGGAACCACGAACGCGTCCTCGGCCGACGTGGTTCGGGCCGTACTGAAGAAGGATGCCTCACCCTGGTCGTACATCTCCTGCGTGAGGAGGCGATCGCGATGGTAGAAGCTGTAGTCGATCAGGGCGTCGGTGGTAGTCCACAGCGGACCCTTCGCCAGCGACTGGATCGCTTTGAGCAGCGTGACGCCCAGGACCTGCAACTGGTTCTCCACGTTGGCCAGGTTGACCGCGATCGTCCCGGCCTGGTCCTTGACCTCCTGGACGTCCTCGCCGAGCTTCTGGAACTCGCCCAGCATCGCGACGAACTGGTCGTCCAGCTTCCGGTCGATCCGGTCGAACTGGCGATCCAGATGAACCCGAAGGTCTGCGATCTGCTTCTGCAAGGCGGCGATCGCCTTGAGGATCTGCTGGTCCACGGTCTCCCCAGCACCGGCGAACAAGGTGACCAGCGTACTGATCGCACCGATGAAGTTGCCGGTCAGGCCGACCGCCGCCAATGAGAACGCCGTATTCACCAACTGGGCCGCGGTGATCACCTTGTCGACAGCCTGAGCGATCTGCATCGCTCCGTCACCGAACAACCTGATCTGCCGGCCGAGATCGGGGCTGACCAGACCGGCCAGGAACGCAAGCCCGTCCATCCCTGCCTTGGCATCGTTCATCCGTGCCAGTCGCTCTTCGCTCGCCTTCTTGGCCTCCTCCCGCTGCTTCGCGTCCGGCTCCGTCCACGCGGCACCCGGCGGACGGTCGTCGAGCGCCTTCCCGAAGGTGGCGAAGTCCTTGTCCCGATCCGCTTTCAGCTTGTCGGTGAGCTTGGTCAGCTGCTCATTGATCACCAGCGGGTACGACGGGCTGCCCTGGGCCGCGAAGATCGCCCCGAAATCAAGCGTGCCCCGCAACTGCGGAGTCGCGGCAAGGATCGCTCCGGTGGTCGCGGCATCGACACCGAGGGTCGCGCCGATGGCCGCGTTCCAGCCGCCACGGAACGACGCATTCGCGCGGGCCTGCTGGGCCACTCCGGCCCAGACCGACGACTGTGCCTTCGCGAAGTCGGAGTTCCAGGCGATCTGCTGCTGGGCTCCGCTCACCCGGTCGGATGCCTTGCCGGAGCGCGACACGTTGCTGGTGCCGACGATCGAGAAGATCAGCTCGCGGACCTTCGGTCCGATCGGCGCGGCGGCCGAGGCCGGCCCGATCGCCTCGATCGCTGCACCGACGGCCTCGGCGGCATTGCGCTGCCAGAGGTAGTCCGCGACCTTGGCATCGATCTTGTCCTCGGTCGCCGCAGCGTGTTCGCGGATCGCGTCAGGATCGGCCTGCGGATTCCTGGCCTGCCAGTCGAGCAGGTCCGCGCTCACCACGAGGTGCTCGGCCGATTGTTTGTCGGTGACCAGGATGTAGCTGCCGAGCAGCACATCGGCCAACCCGGCCGGTTCGGCGTCCAGCGCCGCAGGGACCGCCTGCGCCGCCTGAAGTTGGCCCAACCCAGCGACGAGGGACAAGCTCATCATCACCCCTACAGCAGCGGCGCTCCGCGGGCCCCAGCGCCCCACCCGCCACCGAACGGACTTTCGTCCACCCATCACGATCTTCCCCTCGTAGTCCGGCCGCGAATGCGCGGTTCCGAACAGCAGGGTGCCCTCGATCGGGTGGGAGATGACCGGCCCCGGCCAACCCGTGCGCGAACGACCACAGCCAGTGCCCAAAAGGCACTGCCCTGCAGTCCCGTCGCACGCCGACCGGACGGCGGTGAGCCCCTGCGCACGCCACCAACCAGTCGTCAATCCGACACGGTCGCCGCGCCAAGCGCCGCCACGTGTCTAGCCCGGCACGACGGTCAGCGTCGCATGCGTGGGGGCTTCTAGCCGGCCGCCTGCTGTGCGCCGGCTGCTGCGTGGAGTTGCACGGGGAGTGACTCGACCCCGTAGACGATGGAGAAGTCGCGGAAGCGGAGTTGGTCTTCGGGGATGGCCAGGGCCAGGTCGGGGAAGCGGTTGGCCAGGGCGGTGAAGGCTGCGCGGAGTTCCATCCGGGCCAGTTCGGCGCCGACGCAGCGGTGCATGCCGTGGCCGAAGGCGAGGTGGGCGGCGGGGGCGCGGCGGGGCCAGAAGTCTTCCGCGTCGGTACCGAAGACGGCCTTGTCGCGGTCGGCGCCGGACAGGGAGACGGCGACCAGGTCGCCCTTCTTGACCTGGTGGCCGAATAGTTCCTGGTCGTGCTTGGCGAAGCGCGGGAAGGCCACCTGGACGACAGTCAGGTAGCGCAGCAGTTCCTCGACGATCGCGTCCACCGACTCCGGCTCGTCGCGGAGCCGGGCGAAGTTCTCCGGGTCGCGGAGCAGTACCAGGGTGCCGAGGGCCAGCATGCTCGCGGAGGTCTCGTAGCCGCCGAGGAAGACGCCGTCAGCGAGCCCACCGAGCTCGATGTCGTCGATCCCGTCGCCGTGCTCGCGGATGATCGAGCCGATCAGGCCGTCGCCGGGCTGCGACCGCTGCTTGCCGACGATCTCGAAGAGGAACTCGCGCGACTCGCTCGCCGAACCGAAGACCCCGATGCCACCGCCCGACAGATCGAACCGGGCCGGGCCGAGCGCACGGAACCGGTCGCGGTCCTGCTCCTCGACGCCGAGCAGGTCGGCGATCAGCAGGAACGGCACGTTGAAGGCGAAGTCGGCGACGATGTCGACGACCGGGCCTTTGGCCGCCATCAGGTCGAGCTGGTCGTTGACGATCTTCTCGATCATCGGCTCCAGCCGGGCCAGCCGGCGCTTGGTGAACTCCGGCGTCAGCAGCTTGCGCAGCCGGGTGTGGTCCGGCGGGTCGGTGAAGCCCAGGCCGCCGATGCCCTCGGACGGCTTGTTCGGGTCCGAGCCGATCATCGGCCGGATGTCGTTGCTGAAGTTGGCGGAGTCGGCGAGCACCACCTTGGCCTCGGCGTGGCCGCTGACCATCCAGACGTTCAGCCCGAACAGGTTGGCCAGTTTGTGCATCGGCTCGACCTCGCGGATCGCGCCGAGCTCGGGTACCGGGTCGAGGCCGACGCGACGCAGCGGCATCGAGACCTGGCGCGGGAAGACCCGCATCTTGGACAAGTTCAGACCACCCTTGCGAGTGGTTCGGCTCAAGACTCGGCTGCCGACCCATCTCTTCAGGTATGTCGCAACCATGACTTCCACGCGCCCTCTCTGAAAACTGCTGCCCCCGACGGCTTTCGTCTACTTTGAAAGTAGCGTTGCCGGGGACCAGATCTGATGGTGTTGGCACTACTTCTGCAGTGGCTCCAGCACCACCATGGGAGGGGGCCACGGCGGCTGCTTGGTCTTGCAGGTCAGACCTTGTCATGGACGAGGGCCCAGATACCACCGGAACCCACCTGTACCGTCCCCTGGGACGGTTGACAGGTGGGTTCCGGGATCAGTCAGGGAAAGTCCAGCCGAAAGTCGCTTGTGCGTTCGCCGGCCGGCTGTCGACTCAGGCGTTCTTGCAGGTCAGCCGCGCCTCCGCCCAGTCCGCGTGATCGCTGGTGACGCCGTCACCGGCATCGGTTACCTGCAGTGTCAGCAGTTGGCCACCCGTCGTGTCGACGGTGACGGGCACGGTGGGGGACGTTCCGGTGAGCAGATCCGATGTGTACTTCGCCACACCGTCGACGAGCACCTTGAAGCTGACCTTGCCGCGATCCTCCATCTCGTCGTCGACACCGACCTTTGCGGTGAAGGCCGTGCAGTTGCCGCCGATCCGTACCGTCACCGACGACGGTGCGTGAGTGCCCAGGCCCTTCGCGTACTGCGTTCCGTCGAGCGTCAGGGCCGATCCGTCGCCGGCAGCGTCCTCGCCGTTGCTCTTGTCCCGCTCGACCGGACCCCAGCCGTTGCTCGAGTCGACCCATTGCAGGTCGCTCACCCACGGCTGACCAGTGGGAGCCGGTGGCAACGGTTTGTTCGCCAGGGTCGCCGCGAAGAAGCCGAGTCCGCCGCCGGGCAGCTTGATCGCCTTCACCGTCTTGCCCGCCGTCAGCGGTACGGCGGTGTAGAAGACCCGGTAGTCCGTGGTGGTGTTGGCCAGACCGGATTGTGTATACCGGCCCTTCACGGAGACGGCGAGGTTCGCGCCACCCGTCGTCGGGTCCTGGCAGCACCAGTTGGGCAGTTGCAGCGGTGCCTTCGACTCGGTTCCGTCGGTGTAGATGATCGTCACGTCGCCCTTGGCGTTCAGGCTCGCACCCGCACCCAGCAGGGCCAGATGCGAACCGGTACCCGAGACGAGGATCGGTGCGGACTGGTTCTTCACCAGGTTCGGCGTACCGGGTGCTCCGGTCGGCCAGGTGAAGTCGGCGCCCTGCACGGTCACCTTGGCGCCCGGGGTGTAGCCGGCCGCGGCCAGGGCCTCGCCGTTGAAGCTGTTGCCCGAGCCGTCGAAGTTGCCTTGGGCAAAGCTCTTCACATCGCTGACGCCGACCACGGTCGCAGCTTGCGATAATGATGCATAAGGCAACTGTGCGGTCGCGACGGCGCTGTTGCTGTAGCCGGTCTCGTGTACCAGGTACGACGCGTCGAGCTGCAAGGTGAAGCTGGCGGGTTTGACCGAGGCCGCCGGAGTCACCGCGAGCTTGGTGGTGACGGTCTTGCCCGGGTCGACCTTGGCGAAGGTGCTCGTACCGGTCGACGTCCACCCGGCCGGCAGAGCCAGCGCGAGCTTGACGTCGCGCATCGTCGACGCGGTCGGGTTGGTGAAGGTGGCCGTGAGCTCGGTGGCCTGGCCCGGTGCGTTCCACAGCGACGGCGAGGAGAGCTCCGGCGTACCGGTGGACTCCAGGACTGACTTGCCGCCGCCGACGGAGGTGGTGCCGCCCAGTCGGACGGTTGCATCGCCAGCGGTGGAGATGGACGCGGTCTTCACGAGGACGACGCCGTTCTCGTAGTACCAGCCGGTGGTGGCTGCGAGGTAGGCGTCCTTGCTGGCCTGCTTGTTGAGCTGCACGCTGCCCACCGAGACATCGCGCGGAGCGGTGCCGGTGTGGACAGTCAGCTCGTACGGACGCGCGCCCGGCTTACCGGCGTACGAGCCCTTGCTGGTGCCGATCTTGACGGTGACGTCGCCGCGACCCGCGACGGGTGCGGACACCTCGAGTAGCTGCGTGGCCGACTTGTCCTGCTTGTAGTCACGCGTGACCCGGTCGTCCTCGTAGAGGCTGAACGACGAGTTGCCCTCGGGGTAGATGTCGACGGTGAGTCGATCGCCGAAGCCCTGCTCGGCGGCGTTGTTGATGCCGCTCTTCCACATCGGTACGACCGCGCCGGCCTTGACGAACAAGGGCAGCGTGTCGAGCCCGGCCTTGTAGCCGTTGACCGTGGTCGGACCCGTGTAGACCTTGCCGGTCCAGTAGTCGACCCAGTTGCCCTTGGGCAGGTAGATGCCGTTCTTGACCTCGTCGGCGCTCCAGGAGGGCGCGACCAGGAACTCCTTGCCCGCAAGGAACTCGTACTTCGTCGTGTCGTCCCAGGTCTTCGGGTCGTTCGGGTACTCGAGCACCAGCGACCGGTTCAGCGGCGCGCCGGTCTCGTGCGCCTCGGCGGCGTACGAGTAGAAGTACGGCAGCAACCGCTCGCGCAGCTTGAGGTACTTGCGGTTGATCGAGGTGTACGGCTCGCCGTACGTCCACGGCTGCTTGAACGCCGGGGTGGCCCAGCCCGACATCGTCATGAAAGCCGGGTTGAACGTCTTCCACTGCAGGTCTCGCGTGTAGCTGGTCGGGGAGCCGCCGAAGATGCCGTCGACATCGCCTGCGCTGTAGGCGATCCCGGAGTTGCCGGAGCCGGTGATGGCCGGGATCTGCCACTTGATCGCGTCCAGCGAGCCGCTGTGGTCGCCGGTCCACTGCACTGCGCACCGCTGCGCGCCGGCCCAGCCCTCGACCATCCAGGCGTAGCCACGGGCGTTGCTGTACTGCTCGATGCCGTCGTGGGCGGTGTCGCAGGCGCTCAGTGCGTACCGGTAGCCCGGGCCGACCCAGGCGACGTCCAGCTTGCGTACGCGGACTCCTGCGTCGCCGACCTCGGCCGGCTGGCGGTCGAGCGAGGACTGTGTCCACAAGCCCATCTGGATGTTCCGCTTGCGCAGTTCGTCGCCGGTCTGCTTGAGCGCGGAGATGTCCCGCTTGCCCCACCAGGTGCCGTCGACCTGCTCGGACTCGGTGTTGGCGGAGTAGCCGCAGCCATAGTCGTCGTTGACGAGCATCCAGCCGCCGGGCATGTCGTTGTCCTGGAACTTCTGGGCGACCTTGACGGCGTCCAGCGTGGTCGTCTTCTCCGGATTGACCTTCCAGTCATTGCTGGAGTCCGGGTCGGTGGCGTAGTGGCCGCGGTTGTAGCAGTCGGAGTCGCCGTACTCGAGTCCGTAGATCGGCGGCATGAACGGCCGGCCGGTGAGCTCGGTGTAGCGGTTCAGCGAGGTCTTGAGGTCGCCGACGAAGTAGTACGCGTCGAACCGCTTCTCGTCGTGCTTGGTGACGACGGGGGCGGTGAAGCTGTAGCTACCCGGCGCGAAGGTGTTCCGCAGGACGCCGTACCCGGCGGTGCTCATGTAGTACGGGGAGGCGTTGGGGTTGCCGCCGTCCTCCCAGTTGAAGTCCCTGGCGACCGTGATGGTCTGGTCGCGGTGCGAGAACCGGCCGTTCTGCATGCCGCCGCCGAAGAACTGCTCGGTGGCGCCGCGGCTGAGCGACTGGGTGGTTGAGCTGTCGGTCCAGGACAGGGGTGCTGTCTCGGCCCAGACCTGCTGGCCGCCCGCCCGGTAGAGCGAGAAGCGCAGTGGCGACTTGTTCGCCCGTACTTCGATCTTGCCCGTCGTCAGCGAGTAGTAGCTGCCCTTGTCGGTCCAGCTGGTCGCGGGTTTCGGGTAGTCGGTCTTGGCGACGATGTTCGACGCCGGGGCGGTCGGGTCGGTCGGCGGGGTGTTGGCCGGGTCGGTGAACGTGCCGTCCGGCGCGAGCCAGATCCGGAACACGTCGTCCTTCACGAACACGACCCGCACCTTCGCAGTACCGGCTGTCAGCGTGTACTGCGCGCTGTCGGCGGCGAAGTCGGTCACGGCACCCAGAGAGGTGCCCGCTGCGGCTGCAGCCGGTTCTGCGCTGGCGGGGCCGACGGCGTTGGCCAGGGCACCCGCGACTAAGGCCAGGGATGTCCCGGCGATGACTACTGAACGTTTAACGCGGACAAAGATGCTCACGAGTGCCTCACTTCACGCATCTATGAACAGGATTGCGCTATTGATAGCTCACCGGCCCACCGCTTGTCACTAGTTCGTGGTGAAGCAGCTGTCATGAAGTTGGGATGTGGTCTCCATCCGGCGGTGGATCATGCGGGCGGCCCCGACGGCGACGATGATTCGCATGACGAACTATCAAAGCTTCAGCCGCCGCTGGATCCTCGGGACCGGCCTGGCGGCGAGCCTGATGTTGTCGACTACCGCGCTGGCCCAGGCGTACCCCGTTGGTGAGCGCGATGCCGATCCGGCCGCCGGTAGCGGCCTCGCCGCGGCCGCCACTGCGACGACGTACCCGCCGACGAAGATCCACGTGCCCGCACCGACCGGGCCGAACAAGATCGGCACGATCGAACTGCACCTGATCGACCAGGCCCGTGACGACGCGAGCGCACCGGGCGGCAAGCGGGAGCTGATGGTCAGCGTCTGGTACCCCGCGCGGCCGCGCGCCGAGGGGCCGTTCGCCAAGTACATGCCGCCGAAGACCGCGGATGTGCTGAGTCACAGCCTGTCGAAAGCGGCCTTCGGCCTCGATGACCCGATCTTCGATTTCGCCGGCAGCGACACCCAGGCCCGCGTCGGCGTACCGGCGGAGCGCGGCAAGCATCCCGTGGTGCTGTATTCACCGGGGTACCCGCTCAGCCGGTACTACGGCACCGCTCAGGTGGAGGAGCTGGCCAGCCGGGGGTACGTCGTGGTGACGATGGACCACACCCACGAGGGGCCGGTCGAGTTCCCGGGCGGCCGGTTCGTGCCGGGCACCGACGTGCTGCTGCCGACCGCGGACCAGACCAGGGCGGCCCTCGATACCCGGGTGGCCGACACCCGGTTCGTTCTCGATCAGGTCACGCTGCTCGCGTACGGACTCAACCCGGACGCCGAGCGGCGCAACCTGCCGGCCGGTCTGCGGCAGGCGCTGGACATCCGCAACGTCGGGATGTTCGGCTTCTCGGCCGGTGGTCACACCGCGGCCGACACGATGGCCGTCGACGGACGGATCAACGCCGGGGTGGACCTGGACGGAACCCTCGCTTACGACATGCAGCTAGGCCCGCTCGGGCCGGCCGCCGAGCGCGGCCTGGATCGTCCGTTCATGCTCTTCGGCTCGGACGGCAGCCAGCGGACGGACCCGGCCGTCCCGGACACCTACGACAAGTCGTGGGCAGCGTTCTGGAAGAACCAGCGGGGCTGGAAGCTCAACCTGCAACTGCCGGGCACGAACCATCTCGGCTTCTCCGACTACCAGTTCTTCTTCTACGACGTCTTCTACGCGCTGACCGGGGACGACGACGGCGCGATCCAGGTCCAGGCGAACGTGGGCGGCATCCTGGATCGGCACCGGATGTTGCTCGCCCAGCGCACCTACCTGACCGCGTTCTTCGACCAGTTCCTGCAGGGCCGGCCGCAACGACTGCTGGAGAAAGAGTCCGCGGAGTTCCCGGAGGTCGGCTTCGTGCGCTGACCCCGGTCCGCCACCCCGTGATGGAGTTCGTCGCCTGATCAGGCAGCCGAGTGCTACCAAGGGATGACTCCGAGATCACGCCTTAGGACGATCCGCTGGGGCTGTTGCTGGGATTGGCTGGACAGATGATCCAGCGCCGAATCATCGCAACCGCCCTTGCGACCGCCTGCGCAGCGCTCGCCGTACCGGTCGCAGCAGCCCGAGTCCTGCCTTCCCCGGTGGAGGCAGCGCCGGCGGCGGCCGTCAGTACGCCGTACCGGGTGGTGCTGCCGGAGCCGACCGGGCCGTACGGGATCGGGACGACTGAGGTGCACCTCACGGATCCCAAGCGCGCCGACCCGTGGCAGCCGGGGAAGCGGCGGGAGTTGATGGTCAGCGTCTGGTATCCGACCAGGGCTACTCGCCGCAAGCACGCCCCCTACGTCCAGCCGGCCGCCGCCCCAGCCCTCGGAGCCGAGATGGCTTCTTACCTGGGCCTGGCCGGCGACAAGGTCGACCTGGCCGGCAGTACTACGAATGCTCGGCGTCACGCGAAGCCCTGCGGGCGGCACCCGGTACTGCTCTATTCACCCGGCTCGGGCGCCTCCCG
This sequence comes from Streptomyces sp. SID13031, assembly GCF_010548305.1. Lineage (GTDB taxonomy): Bacteria > Actinomycetota > Actinomycetes > Propionibacteriales > Kribbellaceae > Kribbella. The sequence continues at coordinate 91,675 of NZ_JAAGLV010000016.1, read as the reverse complement.
AGTGATCGGGACGAACCAGGCCGAGGAGCTCGCCAGTCGCGGGTACGTGGTGGTGACCATCGACCACACCGGGGAGGCGCCGGTCGAGTTCCCGGGCGGCCGGGTGGTGGGTGCGCTGGTGCCCTGGGACGAGCCGGGAGTTGTGAAGAAGGCCACGGACACGCGGGTGGCGGATGTGAGATTCGTCCTCGACGCGCTGCCCGGGCTGCCGCGTCGCCTGAGCCGGGCGATGGACCTGAGCCGGATCGGGATGTACGGCTACTCGATGGGTGGCTCGGCGGCCGCCTCGGCGATGCTGGTGGACCGCCGGATCGACGCCGGGGTCAACCTGGACGGCGGCATGTACGACGGCGACCAACCCAGCGAAGTGACCCGGCGCGGGCTCGACCGGCCGTTCCTTCTGGTCGGCGCCGGGCGGCATTCCCGGTCTACGGACGCGACCTGGTCCAGCTTCTGGACGGCTCAGCGCGGCTGGAAGAAGGAGGTGCTGCTGCCCGACGGCGGGCACGGTTCGCTCGGTGACTACGCGTTTACCCTGCCCGGCCTCGCGCGCGTGTCAGGTATCGACCCTTCGGTGCTGTCCGAGGGGCTCGGAACGGTCTCTCCGGACGCTGCGGTCGCCTTCACGCGACATGCGCTGGACGAGTTTTTCGGTGAGTTTCTGAAACCCTGATGAGGCCGATGGTGCCCCGAGCGGTTACCGTGCGTTGAGAAATGCGTTGCTGTCGGCCGTACTCTGTCCGTGGACGGTGCGGTTTTGTTGTTCGGGGGAACAAGCTGTCCGGCTGCAGGCGTTGAGAGCACAGCTAGGGCATTGACAGGCGAGGAGCGCAGTGGCAGGGGCAACAGGCACCAAGGCAACGTCCGGCAAGTCTTCGACGGCTGCCGGCGGTCAGCGCCGCCTGGTGATCGTCGAGTCGCCGAAGAAGGCGCGGATGATCGCCGGCTTCCTGGGCGCCGGTTACGTGGTGGAGTCGAGTTTCGGCCACATCCGCGACCTGCCCAAGGGGGCCGACGAGATCCCGGCGAAGTACAAGGGGCTGCCCTGGGCGCGCCTCGGGGTCAACATCGAGGACCACTTCGATCCGCTGTACGTCGTACCGGCGGACAAGAAGGCGCAGATCCGCAAGCTGAAGGACCTGCTCAAGGACGCCGACGAGCTCTATCTCGCGACAGATGAGGACCGCGAGGGCGAGGCCATCGCGTGGCACCTGCTGGACGAGCTGAAGCCGAAGATCCCGGTCAAGCGGATGGTCTTCCACGAGATCACGCCGAAGGCGATCCAGGACGCGGTCGGCAGTGCGCGCGATATCAACGACGCGCTCGTCGACGCCCAGGAGGCCCGGCGGATCCTGGACCGGCTGTACGGCTACGAGGTCTCGCCGGTGCTGTGGAAGAAGGTCATGCCGAAGCTGTCGGCGGGCCGGGTGCAGTCGGTCGCGATCCGGATGGTGGTCGACCGCGAGCGCGATCGGATCGCGTTCCGGACGGCGTCGTACTGGGACCTGGACGCCAAGCTCGACGCGGGCGAGGGCAAGACGCCGCGAATCTTCCCGTCCCGGCTCGTCTCGGTGGACAGCCGGCGGATCGCCCAGGGGCGCGACTTCGCCTCCACGGGTGAGCTGAAGAGCGAGAGCACGGTCCACCTGGACGAGACGACCGCCACCGCGCTGGCCGCGGCGCTGCAGGAGTCGACCTTCAAGGTCCGCTCGATCGAGTCCAAGCCGTACACCCGCAAGCCGTACGCGCCGTTCCGGACCACCACGCTGCAGCAGGAGGCCGGGCGCAAGCTCAACATGTCCGCCTCGCAGACGATGCAGGTCGCGCAGCGGCTGTACGAGAACGGCAACATCACTTATATGCGTACCGACAGCGTCACGCTGTCGGACACCGCGATCACGGCGGCCCGGGCGCAGGTCCGCGAGCTGTACGGCGCGTCGTACCTGCCGGACAAGCCGCGCGTCTACACCTCCAAGGTGAAGAACGCGCAGGAGGCGCACGAGGCGATCCGGCCGGCCGGCGAGCACTTCCAGACGCCGGCCCAGACCGGGCTCAGCGGTTCGGAGTACCGGCTGTACGAGCTGATCTGGATGCGGACGATCGCGTCCCAGATGAAGGACGCGGCCGGCAACAGCGTCTCGATCAAGATCGACGCGAAGGCCTCGACCGGGGAGAACTGCGAGTTCACCTCGTCCGGCCGGGTGATCACTTTCCACGGCTTCCTGAAGGCGTACGTCGAGGGTGCGGACGACCCGTCCGCCGAGACCGACGACCGTGAGACGCAGATCCCGGACGTGTCCGAGGGCGACGTGCTGCCGGCCACCGAGGTGTTCGCCTCCGGCCACGAGACGAAGCCGCCGTCGCGCTTCACCGAGGCGACGCTGATCGCACAGCTGGAAGATCGCGAGATCGGCCGGCCGTCGACGTACGCCTCGATCCTGGGCACGATCCAGGCGCGTGGCTATGTCTACAAGAAGGGCACCGCGCTGGTGCCGGCCTGGCTGGCCTTCGCCGTCGTGCGGCTGCTGGAGCAGCACTTCACCCGGCTGGTCGACTACGCGTTCACGGCCTCGATGGAGGACGTGCTGGACGACGTCGCCGCCGGGAACCTGCAGCGCGAGGGCGTGCTCGGACGGTTCTACTTCGGTGACGACGGGGTCGAGGGCCTGCAGTCCATGGTCAGTGACCTGGGCGACATCGATGCCAGGGAGATGTCCACCTTCCCGGTGGGCGACGCCGACAGTGGGATCGTCGTCCGGGTCGGCCGGTACGGACCGTACGTCGAAGGGCCGGAGGAGACCCGGGCGAACGTGCCCGAGGACCTGCCGCCGGACGAGTTGACGGTCGAGCGGGCCAAGGAGCTGCTTTCGCAGCCTTCTGGTGTCGAGCTGGAGCTCGGGAAGACGCCGGACACCGGGCTCAAGGTGGTCGCGAAGGCGGGCCGCTACGGACCGTACGTGACCGAGGTGCTGCCGGAGGACGCGCCGAAGAGCGCCAAGCCGCGGACCGGGTCGCTGCTCTCGACGATGGCGCTGGACACGGTCACGCTGGCCGACGCGCTGAAGCTGCTGTCGCTGCCGCGGGTGGTCGGCAAGGACCCGGAGTCCGGGGACGAGATCACGGCGCAGAACGGGCGCTACGGGCCGTACCTGAAGAAGGGCACGGACTCGCGCTCGCTGCAGACCGAGGACCAGATGTTCGACATCACCCTCGAGGAAGCGCTGAAGATCTACGCCGAGCCGAAGGCGCGTGGCCGCCGTGCCGCCGCGCCGCCGCTGAAGGAGCTGGGTGAAGACCCGGCGTCCGGTCAGCCGGTCGTGGTGAAGGAGGGCCGCTTCGGTCCGTACGTCACCGATGGCGAGACGAACGCGACGCTGCGCAAGGACGACTCGGTCGACACGATCTCGCTGCTGCGCGCCGCTGAGCTGCTCGCCGACAAGCGGGCTCGTGGGCCGGTGAAGAAGCCGGTCAAGAAGGCGCCGGCGAAGAAGACCGCTGCCAAGAAGACGGCGGCCAAGAAGACTGCCGCGAAGAAGACGGCGGCGAAGAAGACGACCGCCAAGAAGACCACGGCGAAGAAGACCGCCGCCAAGAAGGCCTGATGACCCCCGCCGCCGCGAAAGGCCCGGCCGAGGTCACCGCGCAACGCCTCCGCGAACGAGGCGAACGCGTGACCCCGGCTCGGCTCGCCGTGGTGGAGGTGCTCGCCGCCACGGCCGAGCACCTGAGCGCAGAGCAGATCGGCGAACGCGCCGAGGAGCTGCGCCCCGGCATCCACCGGGCGACGGTCTACCGGGCACTGGACGCGCTGGGCGAGTTCGGCCTGGTCACCCACGTCCACCTGGGTCGCGCCGGCACGACGTACCACCTGGCCGGCGACCTGGCCCCCCGCCACCTACACCTCCGCTGCAGCGACTGCGGCACGGTCCTCGACGTAGCCGGCGACATCCTCGACCCAGTCCGCCGAAAACTCCTCCGAGAACTCGGCTTCCACCTAGCGCCGGAGCAGGTAGCCCTAGTCGGCCTCTGCAAAGACTGCAGCAGCTAGCGCACCCCTCAGCTCGTGCCGGTCAGCGTCACCTCGAGCCTCGTACTGCCGGCGCGCGGTCGTGCACTTGCCGGCGGCGGTGGTTGGAGGTCGGCTAGCGGGTTGTTGTACCGCTGGCGGGTTGCATGACACCAGCGATACAACAACCCGCCAGTGGGCACCGCTCGGAGCCCGCAAAAGGGGTGTCGGGAGCCTGGCCCGAAGATGGTAGAACCTATGGGTTCTATAACCTCTAGGGGTTAGGCTTTGGGTGCGGTGTTCGAGGTTGTCTAACCGACGGTTGCTCGGGTGGTTGCGGCAGTTGCCGGCGATCGAGCGGAATCGGCTGCTGGCTCGGGTGGATCTGGTTGCTGAGTACGGCCCGGGGCTCGGTTGGCCAGTGGTGGAGACGATCAAAGGGTCGCGGCATCCGAATCTGAAGGAGATTCGATCCGAGCCCTACCCAGCGCACGCCTGTTGAGCGCCTGGCAGAACAGGGGAGTGAATGAAGTGTCGCAGGCGTGACGAGGTGCGGAACGAGTTCGTCAGCACTTCGCGGGACGAGGCCGAGGTGGCCGCATTCCGGGAGGAGGCGCTGGATGAGGTGCGTGCCTATCGGCTGGCCGATGTGCGCCAGAAGCATGGTCTGACCCAGGTCGAGGTCGCCGAGCGGCTGCACGTCAGTCAGACGGCGGTGTCCAAGATCGAGCGGGGTGAACTGGCCCGTTCTGAGCTGAGCACCATCCGCAGGTATGTCGAGGCGATCGGCGGCAAACTCGAGATCGTCGCCGACTTCGGTGACGAGCGTCTGGTTCTCGGCTGAGGGGTTCGGCTCATGGTGGTGGTCGGGGAGTCGATCTCGGTGAGAGAGGCTCGGCGGGTCGTGTTGGGGGCGCAGGGGTTTGGGGGAGTGCGCGCGGGGCGGGTTGATGTGCGGCGGGTTCGGGGGGTGGTCGGGCGGGTCGGTGTGTTGCAGGTGGACTCGGTGAATGTGTTGTGTCGGTCGCACTATTTGCCGGTGTTTGCTCGGGTGGGGGAGTACTCGCGGGCGACGTTGGACCGGATGGTCTGGGGTGATGGGCCGGAGCTGTTCGAGGGGTTTTGGGGGCATAAGGCGAGCTTGTTGCCGGTGGGCAGTTATCCGTTGGTGCGGTGGCGGATGCGGGCGGCCGAGCGGCAGGTCTGGGATGAGCCGCGTGATCCTGCGGTGTCTGTGCCGTGGTCGGTGGTGGTGGGGATGCGGCGGCTGAGTGTCGAGCGGCCGGGGCTGGTCGGCGAAGTGCTGGCGCGGATCACCGCCGAGGGGCCGATGACGGCGGGCGAGGCGGGCGGCGGCGAAGCACGGCGTCAGCGGAGAGATCCCGATCCGGATCCGAGCACCGGGTCGATGTGGAACTGGCAGGACGCCAAGATCGCCGTCGAGTATCTGTTCAGTACTGGCCAGGTGATGATCGCCGGGCGGCGGAGTTTCGAGCGGTTGTACGACCTCACCGAGCGGGTTCTTCCCGACGCAGTGCTCCGCGCGCCGGAGCTCACCGCCGACGAGGCGCGGCTTGAGCTGGTGCGGATCTCGGCCCGCAGCCTTGGGATTGCCACCCTTCGCGAGCTGTGCGGAAGTACGGGCGGTCACTATCCGTTGCCCGCAGCAACGGCCAAGGCGATCGTCGACGAGTTGGTGGAGGCCGGCGAGCTGATCCCGGTGCGGGTCGAGGGAGTGACTCAGCAGAGCTATCGATGGTCGACCGCCGAGGATCGCCCGATCCAGGCGCGCGCGTTGCTCTCGCCCTTCGACACCCTGATCTGGAACCGCGACCGAACCCACCGGCTCTTCGACTTCTTCTACCGGATCAGCATCTACACCCCGGCCGCCCAACGGATCCACGGGTACTACGTCCTGCCGTTCCTGCTCGGTGACCGCCTGGTCGCCCGAGTCGACCTGAAGGCCGACCGCAAGAACTCGACCCTCCTCGTCCCCACCATCACCCCCGAGCCCGGCGCCCCCGAGTTCACCGAGCCGCTGGCCGCTGAGTTGGCCCAACTGGCCCACTGGCTCGACCTTGAGCGGGTGCAGTTGCCCGGGCAGGTCAGCACAAGGTAGGCGAAATTCTGTCCATATCTGTTCATCGGTGTGGATTTGTGAACAGATCGGTCGTAGGGTCGATGGCTGTGACCTACGACCACAGTTATGTCGAAGACTTTGCTTCGGGTGCGGGTGTGCTGGCCCCGCGGGCCTGGCTCGATGACGATTCCGCGCGGGTGTCGCTCGGTGGGGAATGGAGTTTTCGGCTCTCGCCGAGTCTGGCCGAGGCGCCTGACGACCTGAAGGATCCTGATGTGTCCGGGTGGGACACGATCGCGGTGCCGGGGCACTGGCAGCTCAGTGGGTACGGGGCGCCGGCGTACACGAATATCGACTACCCGTTCCCGGTCGATCCGCCGCATGTGCCGACCGCCAACCCGACCGGCGACTACGTCCGTACGGTGCAGGTGCCGGCCGAGTGGGACGGCTCCCGGGTCGTGCTGCGGTTCGAGGGGGTCGACTCGCGGTTCGCCGTGTTCGTCGACGGGAGCCCGGTCGGCTGGTCGTCGGGGTCGCGGTTGCCGAGTGAGTTCGAGCTCACCGAATTGGTTGCCCCGGGCAATGAGGTGAAGGTCGCCGTCCGGGTGCACCAGTGGTCCGCGGGCAGCTATGTCGAGGACCAGGACATGTGGTGGCTGTCCGGCATCTTCCGCGAGGTCAACCTGCTTGCGCTCAGGCCGCAGGCGCCGACCGACGTGTTCGTGCACGCCACCTACTCCGACGGCGCCGGCACGCTGAAGGTCGATTCCGACGTACCGGGCACCGTCACCGTCGAGGAGTTGGGGCTCGAGTTCCCGACCGGGTTCGAGACGCCGGTACCGGCCGTTGAGCCGTGGAGCGCCGAGAGTCCGCGCCTGTATGACGCCGTACTGCGCAGCGCGGGCGGCGTGGTGCGCCTGAAGCTCGGGTTCCGCACGGTCGCCATCGTGGACGGCGTTCTGACCGTCAACGGCAACCGGGTGCTCTTCAACGGCGTCAACCGGCACGAGTTCCACCCCGATCGCGGTCGCGCGCTGACCGAGCAGGACATGCTCGACGACGTCCTGATCATGAAGCGCGCCGGCATCAACGCGGTCCGCACCAGCCACTACCCGCCGCACCCGCACTTCCTCGACCTGTGCGACCAGTACGGCCTGTACGTCGTGGACGAGTGCGACCTGGAGACGCACGGTTTCGGCTACGAGCCCGAGCCGCCGAACCTGCCGAACCCGGTGATGGATCCGCGCTTCGAGGCCGACCTGGTCGAGCGGATGCGCCGGATGGTCGAGCGGGACAAGAACCACCCGAGCATCGTCATCTGGTCGCTCGGCAACGAGTGCGGGATGGGCGAGAACCTGAAGTCGATGTACGCGTTCGCGCACGACCGCGACCCGTCCCGGCCGGTGCACTACGAGCGGGACACGCAGGCGGAGTTCGTCGACATCTACTCGCAGATGTACACCTCGCCCGAGGAGGTCACCCGGATCGGCGAGGACACCTCGTCGTACCGGGGGCTGCCGTTCATCCTGTGCGAGTACGGGCACGCGATGGGCAACGGGCCGGGCGGGCTGGCGGACTACCACGCGCTGTTCGAGAAGTACCCGCGCTGCCAGGGCGGCTTCATCTGGGAGTTCATCGACCACGGGCTGCGGACGTCGGTGGACGGCCAGGAGATCTACGCGTACGGCGGTGACTTCGGCGAGGAGATCCACGACGGCAACTTCGTCTGCGACGGCCTGCTGTTCCCGGACCGTACGCCGTCGCCGGGCATGCTCGAGTACGTCAAGGTGATCGAGCCGCTGGTGATCGGCGGCGATTCCACCGGAATCACCATCGCCAACCGCCACGAGGTCCTCGACACGAGTCACCTGACCTTCCGGGTGGTCACCGAGGTCGAGGGCGAGCTAGTCGGCAGCGGGAACCTCCCGGTCCCGGCGATCGCCCCTGGTGAGACCGCGTTGGTGGAGCTGCCGCCGGGCATCATCACCGAGGCTGAGGCTGCACAGCCGGAAACCTGGGTCACTGTCACTGCGGAGCTCACCGAGCCCACTACGTGGGCAGAGGCTGGGCACCGGGTTGCGTGGGGGCAAATCCGGCTGGACCAACCGGTCGCGGCCCGCCACGTCGGGGCGAGAACCGCTGACGAGGGCGCGGCGGCCGGCGCCGCCGCGGGCGCTGGAGAAGCCTCCGGCTCTTCCCCTTCCGCCGAGGTCGCCGAAGGCGGCGAGGCGCGGCATGCGCGGGCTGATGCGGGGGAGGACGTCACCGCCGGAAGCCACGGCATCGACGTTGCTTCCCTGGGTGTCCGCAACGTCCGCCTGGACGTCTGGCGCGCTCCGATCGACAACGACGTGATCCCTGGCGTCTCAGAGGCCTGGAAGGAAGCCGGACTCCACCGGGTCCAGCACCGAGTGGTGTCGGCCGGCCTGGTCGACGGCGCATGGGAAGTAGTCACCCGTACTGCGCCCCCGGCTCTCCAATGGGGTCTAGTCGCAACCTGGCGCTGGACCCATGTGCAGGACGGCTCCGTAGTACTGGACCTGTCCGTACAGCCGGATGGGCAGTACCCGGCGACACTGCCTCGCCTGGGCATCTCCTTCGAACTCCCGAAGGTCAACCAGGTCGAGTGGTTCGGCACCGGCCCGAGCGAGGCGTACGTCGACACCCGCGCGGCTGCGGCGGTCGGCAAGTACTCCGGCACGGTCGCCCAACTGCAGACGCCGTACGTCCGCCCACAAGAGAACGGCCACCGTATCGACACCCGCTGGGCCCGCCTGGACTCACTGCGCGTCGAGGCAGCCCCCGACCTCTTCGGCCTGACCGTGCGCGACTGGACAACAGCCGACCTGGCCAACGCGAAGCACGCACCAGACCTGGTCCCCGGCGACACGACCTACGTGACTCTGGACCTGGCCCAGGCAGGCATCGGCTCCAACTCCTGCGGCCCAGCTCTGCCCGACCGCTACCAGCTACACACAGCCCCAGCCTCGCTGTCGGTGAGGTTGGCTGTACAGAGCGACAGGCAGTAGTCGCGCCAGACCGCCGGCCGGCCACGGGCGAACGCCTGGCGGTCGGCCGGCGGGACGACTACTTCCTGTCGTTGTGCACGCCGCTCGGCTCTTGGTAAGCGCCGGGGACGACATCCCTGAACGCTAGGCGCCCCGAGCCCCCAGGTCAGCATCCAGTTCCCAGCTAGTGGCCTGCTGCTATGGCCTGTTGGGTGGCTGGGGGGCCGTTTCGGAGGGCCAGTTTGGTTCGGAGATTGTTGTGCTGAGTGCGTCGAGGAGCACCTGGGCGGGCCGTGACGCGGGTGGTTTGCCGTGGACGGCGGCCAGCACCTGCCGGCGTAGGCCGGGTACGCGGTCGAGCCTGACCGCGGGGTGCCGATTGGCGACGAGGGTCAGGCCGGGCAACAGGCTGACGCCCAGTCCGGCCGCGACCAGCGCCTGCACGGCGACGTAGTCGTCGGTCTCGAAGTCCACGGTCGGCTTGAACCCGGCGTCGTCGCACGCCCCGACGAGGTGCTCCCGGCACCGCTCGCATCCTGCTATCCATCGTGCGTCGGCATAGGTGGCCAGTTCGGCGCGAGGTGCGTCCCAGGAGCGGTCAGCCGGGGTGACCACGTACAACGGTTCGTCGAGCAGCACCGTCATCGTGGTGTCGCGGCGATCGGCCTGGGGCGGGTCGCCGTGCTCGAAGATCAGTGCCACGTCGACGTCGTTGTTCCGCAGGGCGCTCAGCGCCGCCGGCGGCTCTGCTTCGATCAGCGCCAGCTCGATCCCAGGATGCTGGTCGGTGATCAGCGCCGCCGCGAGCGGCACCAGGGTGGCCAGCGCCGAGGGGAAGGCAGCCAGCCGGACCCGGCCGGTCTTCAGCCCGGCCAGCTCGTCCATCTCGGCATGCACCGACTCCACCTGGGCCAGGATCGACTCGGCCCGGTCCACCAGCAGCCGCCCGGCATCGGTGAGCCGGATACCGCGACCCATCCGCTGCAGCAGCGGTACGCCGACCTCCGCCTCGAGTTTGGCGAGCTGGTGGCTGACCGAAGGCTGCGCGTAGTGCAACGCCTCGGCTGCCGCGGTGATGGAGCCTTCCCGGGCGACCGCGACCAGTACGCGTAATCGGCCCAGGTCGATCATCGAGGAATCATATCCTCCGCTGATGACAGCCTCGAAAACAGGCATTAGTCCGGCACTGGCCCCGCTGCAAGGATGGCGTCGGCGCGTGCGACCGCACCGGCACCGTCGTCGATCCCAATCCCAGTACGCTCGCCTGCCCCTCAGGCAGGGACAAGGAGCCGTTGCATGACGACCACCGCGAACAATCCAGCACCGCATTCGACCTCGGTCAGTGATGCCGCCGCTCAGAACCTGGCGAACAAGACCAAGACCGCTCCGCAGATGGCCAGCATCACCCCCCGGTGGCTGGTGCACCTGATGTCCTGGGTCCCGGTCGAGGCCGGCATCTACCGGGTGAACCAGGTAGTTCATCCCGAGTCGGTGCAGATCCAGTGCGACAACTACGACGAGTCGCCGTTGCAGGAGACCTTCGTCGACTACGAGCGGGAGCCGAAGGAGTACCGGCTCAAGGCCGTCCAGACCATCCTGGACGTTCACACCCGGGTGTCGGACCTGTACTCCAGCCCGCACGACCAGGTCGCCCAGCAGTTGCGGCTGACCATCGAGGCGGTCAAGGAGCACCAGGAGAACGAGCTGATCAACAGCCCGCAATACGGGCTGGTGAACAGCGTCACGGACGCACAGCGCATCTCCACCCTGGCCGGTCCGCCGACTCCTGACGATCTGGACCGCCTGATCACCAAGGTCTGGAAGCAGCCGGCGTTCTTCCTCACCCACCCCGAAGGCGTGGCCGCGTTCGGCCGGGAATGCACCCGGCGCGGGGTGCCGCCGGCGACCGTCAGCATGTTCGGGTCGCAGTTCCTCACCTGGCGTGGGTTGCCGATCATCCCCTCGGACAAGGTGCCGCTGGAGAACGGCAAGACGAAGTTCCTGCTGCTCCGCACCGGTGAGAGCCGTCAGGGCGTGATCGGGTTGTTCCAGCCCGGGCTGTCCGGTGAGCAGGGAATGGGGCTGTCGGTGCGGTTCATGCAGATCGACCGCAGCGCCATCGCCTCGTACCTGATCTCCCTGTACTGCTCGCTCGCGGTGCTGACCGAGGATGCGCTGGCAGTGCTGGACGACGTCGATGTGGACAAGTTCCATGACTACGCCCCCGTCTACCGGTAACGGGCAGGCCCCGGACTGGCTGCCCGACGAGGCGACGCTGAGCCGGATGGCCGGCGAGTTCTTCGCTGCCATCCCGGGGACGCCGTCGGGGGCAGCACCGGACGGTCTGCCCGGCAACCTACCCGGCAACGGTCTGCCCAGTAACGGTGACCGCCCGGCACCGGATGTGCCGCCGCCGGCGCCGACGGCCGGCGTGAGCCCGCATGGGAGCTTGCCGTCGGGTACCGCTCCGGCCTCGTATGCGACCACGGCCGCCGGGCTGACCTACACCCCGGAGCTTCCGGTACTGCCGGAACTGCCTGCTGGTCTGGATCCGTCAGAGCTGGCCGCCGTGGCGGCCGCTGTGTCGGCCGGAAAGGCAACCGGACTGCCGAGCGGAGTGGCAACCGGAGTACCGGGCGGAGTGCCGGCCGGAGCGCCGGCCGCGAACTCGACTGCTGCGCCGGACACCGGGGCCTTCTACTTCCTGTCCGGGAAGCAGACTGAGCTCCCGTCGGCGCCCGCGCTGCCGGGGTTCGGGCACCTGGGGCTGCCGAAGCTGCCCGCCATCGCACCGGTATCGGACAGTGGGCCGTTCTACTTCCTGGACGTGGAGCGCCCGGCGGTGCCACAACTGCCGCTGGACCCCCACCCGGCGTTCGACGTCAACGCAGTACGCCGGGACTTCCCGATCCTGTCCGAGCTGGTCAACGGACGCCCGCTGATCTGGCTGGACAACGCGGCGACCACCCAGAAACCGCAGGCGGTTCTCGACCGGCTGGTCCGGTTCTACTCCCACGAGAACTCCAACATCCACCGCGCCGCACACGAGCTCGCGGCCCGGGCGACCGACGCCTACGAGCAGGCCCGGGACACGGTGGCCCGGTTCATCGGCGCTGGTTCGGCCGAGGAGATCGTGTTCGTCCGGGGCACCACCGAGGCGATCAACCTGGTCGCCAAGGCCTGGGGGCCCGCCAACATCGGCGCGGGGGACGAGATCGTCATCTCGCACCTCGAGCACCACGCCAACATCGTGCCCTGGCAGATGCTCGTCGAGCAGACCGGTGCCGTGCTCAAGGTCATCCCGGTGGACGACGACGGGCAGGTGCTGCTGGGGGAGTACACCAAGCTGCTCTCCAGTCGCACCAAACTGGTCGCCGTCACCCAGGTGTCCAATGCGCTCGGTACCGTGGTGCCGGTCGAGCAGATCATCGAGCTCGGCCACCGCGCCGGGGCGACCGTGCTGATCGACGCCGCGCAATCGGTGCCGCACATGCCGATCGACGTGTCGGCACTGGGCGCCGACTTCCTGGTCTTCTCCGGTCACAAGATCTTCGGACCCACCGGGATCGGAGTGCTGTACGGCCGCAAGGAAGTGCTTGCGGACATGCCGCCGTGGGAGGGCGGCGGGAACATGATCGCCGATGTCACCCTCGAGCGATCCGTCTTCCAGCCGCCGCCCGGGCGGTTCGAGGCCGGTACCGGGAACATCGCCGACGCGGTCGGGCTGGGCGCCGCGCTGGACTATGTTCAGCGCATCGGGCTGCCGAACATCGCAGCCTACGAGCACAGCCTGGTGGAGCACGCCACCGAGTGCCTGCGAGAGATTCCCGGGCTCCGGCTGGTCGGCACGGCGGCGGAGAAGGCCAGTGTGGTGTCCTTCGTGCTGGACGGCTACGAGCCCGTCGAGGTGGGCACCGCGCTCAACGAGGACGGCATCGCGGTGCGGTCCGGGCACCACTGCGCACAGCCGATCCTGCGCCGCTTCGGCCTGGAGGCGACCGTGCGGCCCTCGTTCGCGTTCTACAACACGCACGACGAGGTCGACTCTCTGGTGACGGCCGTGCGCCGGCTGTCAGCGCGGAAGGGCAACCGGTAGTAGGTGACCCCCCGGCTCGCTCCGTGCGGCTGCGCGAACGATGGCAGACGCCACGTGAGGGATGTCGGGGGGCCCGACTAGGCTCTCTTCCGTGCCGGAGGTTTATGACCCGTTGACTGATCCTGCACCGGCGCACGACCTGCGCGCGGTGTTGCGGATCAGGGCGTTCCGGCGGTTGTGGATCGCTTTCGGGCTGTCGAGTCTGGGCGACTGGATCGGATTGCTCGCGCTGACCGCGATGGCGAAGGCGTTCGCCGGGGATGACTATCAGGCGGCGAACTTCGCTATCGGTGGCGTGCTGTTCCTGCGGGTGCTGCCTGCGCTGGTGATGGGGCCGGTGGCCGGCTGGGTGGCGGATCGGCTGGATCGGCGCTGGACGATGATCCTCGGCGACATGATCCGGGCGGCGTTCTTCGTCAGCATCCCGATCGTCGGCACGCTGACCTGGGTACTGGTGGCGACCGTGCTGATCGAGATCGTCAGCCTGATCTGGGGTCCGGCCAAGGACGCCAGCGTGCCGAACCTGATTCCCCGGCACCGGCTGGAGGCGGCCAACCAGCTCAGCCTGATCACGACGTACGGGACCGCGCTGCCGGCGGCCGCGATCTTCACCGTGATCACCCTGGTCACCCGCGGGCTCGGCGACTTCTTCTCGATCAACCTGGCCGTCTACGTGAACGCCGCCACCTTCGCGATCTCCGGCCTGGCGATCATCTCGGTCGCCGAGATCGGGCGATCCGCGAGAAACGACCACGACGAGCACCCGACGCTGTGGCGCACGATGGTCGAGGGCTGGTCCTACGTCACCGGTACGCCGGTGATCCGTGGGCTCGTGGTCGGGATCTCCGGCGCCTTCGCGGCCGGTGCCGTGGTGATCGGCCTCGGCCGGACGTACGTCGAGGGCCTGGGCGGCGGCGACCCGGGGTACGGCGTGCTCTTCGGAGCCGTCTTCGGCGGGCTGGCCCTGGGGATGGGCTTCGCGCCAAGGATCTTCTCCGGGTTGTCGCGCCGCCGGCTGTTCGCGGCCGGGCTGGTCGGGTCGGGGGTCGGGCTGGCCGGGCTGGCGCTGATCCAGCAGATCGAGATCGCCACCATGATCGCGATCGTGCTCGGCTTCTGCGCGGGTGCGTCCTGGGTCTCGGGGTACACGCTGCTCGGGCTGGAGGTGCCCGACAACGTGCGCGGCCGGACGTTCGCGTTCGTCCAGTCGGCGGTCCGGACGGTGCTCGCGGTGACGCTGGCGGTGGCGCCGTTCGTCGCCGGTGCGATCGGGCGGCACACGCTGTCGGCAGGTGACCACTCGATCACCTACAACGGCGCCGCGATGACGATGCTGATCGCGGCCGTGCTGGCCAGCGTGATCGGTGTGGTCGCGTGGCGGCAGATGGACGACCGCCCCGGCGTACCGTTCTGGCGCGACCTGCGCCGCAGCTTCGGCAAGACGCCTGGGGTGTACCCGACGACCGGGCTGTTCGTCGCGCTCGAGGGTGGTGAGGGCGCGGGCAAGTCGACGCAGTCCGCGCTGCTGGTCGAGTGGCTGAAGGAGCAAGGCCACCAGGTGCTGCTCACCCGCGAGCCGGGCGCCACCGATCTCGGCAAGAAGCTGCGTCAGATCGTGCTCGACCCGGCGACCGGTGAGATCTCGGACCGCGCCGAGGCGCTGCTGTACGCCGCCGACAAGGCCGAGCACGTCGACTCGGTGATCAAGCCCGCGCTGAAGTCCGGCGCCGTGGTGATCACCGACCGGTACGTCGATTCCGCGCTCGCCTACCAAGGGTCCGGGCGCGATCTGGATCTCGCGGACGTCGAGCGCGTGAACCGCTGGGCCACCGACGACCTGCGGCCCAACCTGACCATCCTGCTGGACCTGCCGCCCAAGAGCGGGCTCGGCCGGTTCGAGGGGCGGGACCGGATCGAGGCGCAGTCGGCCGACTTCCACGAGCGCGTCCGGAAGGCGTTCCTGGAGCTCGCCGCCGCTGAGCCGCAGCACTACCTGGTCCTCGACGCGACCCAGGACCGCGCCCACCTGGCCGCGCAGATCAAGGCCCGCCTACTCCCGATGCTGGGCCAGGTAGCGCCGCAGCCGACGACGGAGCCAGCGCCAGAGCAGCAGCCGCAGGCGGAGTTGCAGCCGGACGTGGAGACGGCGGAGTCGCAGTCGAAGGTGGAGTCATGAGCGTTTGGGACGATCTGGTCGGGCAGGAGCCTGCGGTCGCCGTACTACGTAAGGCTGTCGGCGGGGCGTCGGCGCGGTTGCGGGGCGAGAGTGGCCCGGCCACGAACGGGATGACGCATGCCTGGCTGATCACCGGTCCGCCTGGATCGGGCCGGTCCAATGCGGGCCGGGCGTTTGCCGCCGCGCTGCAATGCAAGACCGACGGCTGTGGCGAGTGCGCTGTCTGTAGTACTGCGCTCAACGGCGCGCACCCCGACGTATCGCTGATCCGCACCGAGTTGCTGTCGATCCGCGTCGGCGAGATCCGCGAACTGGTCCGCCGGGCCGCGATGAGTCCGACCCAGGGGCGCTGGCAGGTGATGGTGGTCGAGGATGCGGACCGGCTGACCGAGCAGGCCGCGGATGCGTTGCTGAAGAGCATCGAGGAGCCGGCCGCGCGCACGGTGTGGGTGCTCTGCGCGCCGACGGTCGAGGACGTCGTACCGACCATCCGGTCCCGTTGCCGGCTGCTCGTACTGCGAACCCCGCCGGTGCTCGCGGTCGCCGAGATGCTGACCCGGCAGTCGGGGATCGAGCCGGAGCTGGCCGGATTCGCGGCGCGGGCGGCGCAGGGGCACATCGGACGCGCGAAGGCGCTGGCGCGGGACGAGGAGGTCCGAAGCCGGCGGAGCAAGGTGCTGGAAGTCCCGTTCGAGCTGCATGACATCGGGGCCTGCCTCAACGCGGCCCAGCGACTCGTCGAGGCGGCGAAGGTCGAGGCCAAGGCGAGCGCGGCGAAGGTCGACGAGAAAGAGCGGACCGATCTCGAGCAGGCACTCGGTGTCGGCACCAAGGGCGCCAAACCGCGCGAGGCGGGCGCTGCGCTGAAGGAGCTCGAAGACCAGCAGAAGGCGCGCGCCAAACGCTGGGAACGCGATGTGCTCGATCGGTCACTGGTGGATCTGATGGCCTTGTATCGCGACGTTCTGGTCGTTCAGACCGCCGCGGGAGCAGAACTGATCAACGCCGAGCTGGGCCAGGACATCAAACAGCTGGCCGGCCGGACGAGCCCCGAGCAGACGATCCGCCGGATCGGCGCGCTGACCGGTTGCCGCGAGGCGATCGAGGGCAACGTCGCACCGCTGCTGGCGCTCGAAGCGATGACGATCGCCCTGTTCGAGGGCTGAGACTCGCGTCTGGCGAGCGGACACGCCTGTAACGAAGGCAGGGACCCCCGCGATACGTGGGTGGCTAGCCCTCGCCGTTTGGCGTGACCCTTCCGAAGGATGTTCCTTGACCCAACCTCCCCCGCCGATCCAGCCTGCGCGGACTCCGCTTCCGTCGGCTGAGTCCTGGCTGGAGGGCGTGCCGACACCCGCGCAGCGTCGGGTGGATCGCTATGCGGTCGTGGCGTTCGCGACCAGCCTGCCGGGGCTGGTGCCGATCGCGGCGGTGCTGGGGCTGATCGCGTTGCCGCGGATCCGGAAGTCGGGGGCGCGCGGGCGTGGGCTGGCGGTCGCCGCGCTGGTGATCTGCGGGTGCTGGCTGATCGCGTTCGGCGTCGCCGCCGCGCTCAACCTGTACGGCGAACGCCGCGCGGGCATCGGGCGATCGACGGTCATCTCGCAGGTGGAAGTCCAGCAGTGCTTCGACGCGGACCTGGAGGTGGACACCCTTCGCCAGGTGACGATCGCGGACTGTGTCGGAGCGCACACTGGTGAGGCGTACGCGAAGGTTCGTGCGACGCTGACCGGGTTGTCCACGGAGCAGAAGAGCGCGGCGGCGACGCAGCAGTGCGCGAGCGCGTTCCAGACCTTCGTGGGGAAGCCGTACGAGCGGTCGGAGCTGGACATGTACTACGTCGTACTGGAGGATCGTGCCGTTGCTGACGGCAACGTCCTGTGCATGGTCGGGAAGCCTGGCGAGCAGCTGGCAGGCTCCATGCGCGGATCTCAGCGCTAGGGGGAGTTGCTGTGAGCTATCCACCACAACCACCGGGATCTGACCCGGACCGGCCGCAGGACACCACGCAGCCGCTGCCGACGCAAGACTCCACGCAGGCGCTGCCGGCGGCGGACTCCACACGGCCGCTGCCGACGTATGGGCGGCAGCCTGAGCCGCCGCCGGCGCAGGCCAACCCCTACGGGCAGCCGCCGTCGCAGCAGTCGCCATACGGGCAGCAGCCGGCGCAGTACGGGCAACCGCCGCAATACGGCCAGCAGCCGCAGTACGGGCAACCCCCGCAGCCTGCGCAGTACGGGCAGCAGTTGCCGTACGGGCAGGGGCAGTACCCCACGCAGTACCCGGCGCCGTACGGGTATGGCTATGGGTACGAGGGGGCGCCGGCGCTCAAGACGAACGGGCTCGCGGTCGCGGCGCTCGTCTGTGGGCTGGCCGGGTTCGTGGTCGGGATCAGTGCGCCGGTCGCGATCGGGCTCGGGATCGCCGCGCTGGTGCAGATCAAGCGGCGGGGAGAGTCCGGCAAAGGGCTGGCGGTGGGTGGCATCGTCACCGGCGGGCTGGTCACGCTGTTCGGCGCCGGGCTGCTCGCGCTCATGATCGTCGTCGGCGTCGCCTCCGACGGCTACGAGGGCGAGGGGGCGGGTGGCATCACCTACGCCGACTCGCTGGCGGTCGGGGAGTGCTTCGACGACGGCTGGGGCGAGGACGAGGTGTACCGGGAGGACTGCGCCGGTCCACACGACGGCGAGATCACCGCGAACTACATCTTGCAGGCCACCGCCGTGTATCCGGGCGAGGACCGGGTGAACGGGCTGGCCGGTGACCGATGCGCTGTCGAGTTCAGCAAGTACATCGGGAACACGGTGGACAAGTCGGAGCTCGAGTCCAACTACTGGTACCCGAGCGAGGACCAGTGGAACGACGGCGACCGGCTGGTCATGTGCGCCGCGTACGGCCCCGACGACGAGCTACTGACCGGCACCGTCAAGGACAGCAAACGCTGAGCCACACCGCCTCGAGAACTCGAAAGAGCACTCCGGGGCGCCTTGGCACGTAGTCTGGCGCGGTGGGCATGGTGATGGCGGTGTCGTTCGAGCGGTACGGGCGGCTGTACTACCTCGACCCCGGCTCGCACAGACCGCGGGTCGGGGAAAAAGTGCTGGTCCCGACCGACGACGGGCCGGAGGTCGCCGAGTGCGTCTGGGCGCCGCAGTACGTGACCGAGGAGATCGGTGGGCTGCCGCTGTGTGAGGGCGTCGCCACGCCGGCCGACCTGGAGCGCGACGAGCAGAACCGGCAGCGCCGGGGCGACGCGCGGCTGATCGCCAAGCGGCTGATCCGCGAGCACGGGCTGCCGATGAAGGTGGTCGGGATCGACTTCGTCGACCGCCGGGCGGATGTCGACCAGCTCGTCATCGTGTACTTCTCCGCGCCGCACCGGGTGGACTTCCGTGAGCTGGTCCGGGATCTCGCCCGCGGGCTGCGAGCGCGGATCGAGCTGCGCCAGGTGGGCGCTCGCGACGAGGCGCGGTTGCAGGGCGGGATCGGGCCGTGCGGGCGTGACCTGTGCTGTGCGACCTTCCTGAAGGACTTCGAGCCGGTCAGCGTGCGAATGGCGAAGGACCAGGACCTGCCGCTGAACCCGCTGAAGATCTCCGGCGCGTGCGGGCGGCTGATGTGCTGCCTGAAGTACGAGCACCCGCTGTACCAGGAGTTCAACGCGAAGGCCCCTGCCACCGGTACGCAGGTCGAGACCCCCGCGGGTGACGGCGTCGTCGTCGGGCACAACGTCCCGAGCGACACGGTAGTGGTCCGGTTGGCCGCCTCCGGCCGCCGTTGCGCCTGCAGCCGGGCCGACGTCTGCTCCCCACGCCAGCAGTACGACGCCTCCAGCACCACTACCTCGGACGCTCCGCCGGTGATGGTGGAGCTGACCCAGCCGCCTGCCCCCGCGGTACGAGAGGCTGACCCAGTCGAAGCACCACAGGCAGCCGAAGCGCCACAGGCAGTCGAAGCACCGCAGGTAGAGGACACACCGCAGGCTGAGGACGCAGCGGAGGCTGTCGAGCCAGCGCGCCGTCGCAAGCCGCGTCGGCGGCGCCGGTTGAGTCAAGGCGAGGCCGACAGCGCAGTACAGGCTGACGGTGAGAGCGCAGACGGCGTGAGCGGAGCAGGGGACGGGTCGGACGAGGGTACGGGAGACAGCTCGCTGTGATGATGCGCAGGACGACCGTGGTGGTGACCGGCCTCGCGCTCTTGCTGGCTGCTTGTGGGGTGGCCAGCCGGGCCCAGGACGCTGACGGGCCTGGCGGGAGTCAGTCGAGCGCTGCGCCGAAGGGGCCGGCCGGGCCGGTACCGGCGGGGCTGGAGAAGTTCTACAACCAGCAGCCCGACTGGCAGCGCTGCGGCTCCGGCAACCAGTGCGCGACCATCAACGTGCCGCTCGACTACACCAAGCCGGAGGGCAAGACGATCGAGCTGCGCGCCCGCAAGGTGCCGGCCCGGGACCGGACCGGCAAGATCGGCACGCTGTTCATCAACCCGGGCGGGCCAGGTGGCTCCGGGCAGCAGTTCGCGGCCTCGGCCGGTTTTGTGCTCGGCGCGCCGCTGCTGCGGAAGTTCGACGTGGTCGGCTGGGATCCGCGCGGGGTGGCCGACTCGACCCCGGTGCGCTGCCTCGACACCGAGCAGCTCGACAAGTTCATCTCCGCCGACGGCAGCCCTGACGACGAGGCCGAGATCGAGGCGCTGAACACCCAGGCCAAAGCGCTCGCGGACGGCTGCCAGCAGCGCTCCGGCGACCTGCTGCCGCACGTCTCCACGAAGGACGCCGTCCGCGACATCGACGTACTGCGCGGAATCGTCGGCGACACCCAGCTCAACTACCTCGGTATGTCCTACGGCACCCTGCTCGGCGCGACTTACGCGGAGCTGTTCCCGAAGAACGTCGGCCGGCTGGTCCTCGACGGCGCTGTCGATCCGTCGAAGTCGTCCGAGGACAACAACCTCGCCCAGGCGAAGGGGTTCGACACCGCGCTCGACGCGTTCGCCGAGGACTGCGCGCAACGGGAATGCCGGTTGGGGAGCTCCAAGGCCGAAGTACTGGCGAAGATCGACCAGCTGATCGACGAGAGCGACGCGAAGCCGCTGCCGGGTGACGGCAAGCGCGACGTGCCGCAGGCGCTCGTCGTCCTCGGGGTGATCTATCCGATGTACACGGAGGACTACTGGCCGCGGCTCGAGGATGCGGTGGTCGACGGGCTGGCCGGCAAGGGCGCCCGGCTGCTCGCGCTCGCCGACGAGTTCACCGGCCGGACGCCGCGCGGCTACGGCAACAACAAGAACGAGGTGATCTACGCGGTCAACTGCATCGACCGGCCGGATATCACCTCGATCGCTGACGCGAAGGCGGACGCGGCGAAGTTCAAGGCCGCGTCACCGCGGTTCGGCTCGTTCCTGCTCTGGGGATCGCTGCCGTGCGCGAACTGGCCGGTGAAGCCGGAGGACAAGCCGCACACGATCAAGGCGGCCGGCGCCAAGCCGATCGTCGTCGTCGGTACCACCCGCGACCCGGCGACGCCGTACGACTGGGCGGTCGGGCTCGCCGGGCAGCTGGAGAGCGGCGTCCTGATCACGCGGGACGGCGACGGCCACACCGGCTACCACGCGGGCAACAAGTGCGTCGATGACGCCGTCGAGGCGTACCTGTTGAAGGGCACGCCGCCGACGGCCGACCTGAAGTGCTGACTGCGCAGTACTAGGACCTGAGGTGCTGACTGCGCCGTATTAGTTCGGGCGGGTGTCGCCGGTCGCGCCGGAGAGCTGGATGGTCTCGGTGGCGCGCTGGAGGACGGCGCGGAGGCCGGCCTCGTCCTGCGGGCGGCCGCCGACGGTGATCTCGACCAGCGTGCGGCTGCCGTCAGGGGTCGGGCGGAAGCTGGACAGACCCATCCGCGGCCCGCGGGTCTGGTCGACGTAGGTGTAGATCAGGGTGCCGTCGTCGCGGCTGATGATCTGGAGATCCTTCTCCTCGATGCTCTTCGCGCGAGACTCGACGAGCTGGTCCGGCGTCTGCTTGCTGCCGCGGGTGTCGAAGCGGATCTGCCAGACGCCGGTCGGGTCGACGTACTTCGGTCTGGTGCCGCCGGTGGCGCTCTTCCAGCCCGTCGGTATGTCGGCGGTCGCCGGTGCGTCATCGGCGCCGAACGCCTGGGACGTGAACTGGAGCGAACCGGCCTGCAGACCGTCGCCCGTGCTGGTCGGCTGGGTCGGCTGGGTGTTCACCACCTGGCTCGACGTCTTGTCGTCTCCGCCGCCGGAGAAGTTGCCGTTGATCGCCAGAACGGTGCCGAAAACGGCAACCCCTACGGTCATCCCCGCAAGTGTCGCCACTAGCGCCTGGTGCCTGGACGTCAGCATCCCGACCTCACTTCCGCGTCTCGGTGCTTCGTCGATTATCGGGTACGAAGGGGGCGTGGGCGAAACCCGCGTAACCTTGCCGCCTGTGGAGATGGACGAAGCACTGCGCCGGTACGACGCCGGCGAAGCCGGTCGCACCGAACTCAAGCTGCTGGTGAAGGAGTTGCTGAAGCTCCTGGTGGCCAAGGCGCCCGGCCACGCGGTCGAGGTCCGGGTCCCGCCGTACGGTGCCGTCCAGTGCATCGAAGGCCCCCGCCACACGCGCGGCACCCCCGGCGCGGTGATCGAGATGCAGGCTGATCTGTGGATCGCCCTCGCCCTGGGGCGCATCAGCTGGCTGGACGCTCGTGCCACTGGGAAGGTCAGGGCCTCCGGTGAACGCACGGACCTGACCGACCTCCTCCCCCTCATCAACCACTGAAAGAAGTCCGCCGCAGCGCTGCTCGCTGCGGCGGACGAGGTGGCCGGGGCCGATATCTACTTACCTGCAGTCTTGCTGGACGAGACGGTTGTGCGGCCCCGAGTAGTCCGCTCAGTGCAGGGTGCGGACGATGGTGCGGCCGTTGATCAGCAGCAGCTTGCCGTCGTCGCGGAGCTGGAGGACGTTGCGCGCCCGGTAGGACTCGATCGACCAGACGATGTCGCCGTCGCGGTTGGTGATCTCGAAGACGCCGTCGCTCCGGACCCGGGCCGACGACTCCACCCAGCCCTTGGTGCCTGAGCTCCACAGCACGGTCTTGCCGCTCTTCAGCAGCACCAGGTTGCCGTCGGCGCGCAGCTGCAGCGTGTAGACCCGGTTGGACGAGTACAGGATGACCTCCCGGCCACCGGGATCGACGGCGTGGATCTGGAAGCTCGGGGTGAGCGTCCCGATCACCATGTGCCGGTTCCAGACCGCCTTGCCCTTGGAGTTGACGACCTCCAGGTTGCCGGTGTTCGGCAGGCGGAGATAAGCGCCGGGGCTGGCCGTCGCGCCGATCCAGCCGATCTGGGTCCGGCCGTAGATGATCGCCAGGTTGCCGTCGGTTCCCATCACCGCGACGGAGCCCGGGAAGTAGGTTCCGGACGTCCACAGATCGGGCTGGACGCTGCGCTGGGCCAGCCGGAGCACGCCGGAGTTCTCCATCTTGAGCGTGTACCGGCCATTCTGGGAAAGGATGTACTGCCCAGGCTTCAGCTTCTGGCCCGGTAACAGCTTGTCGGCGACCGCCGCGGTCTGCGTCGTGGCGCTGCCGGAGGTGCTACTCGCCTGGGCCGGTGTTGTGCTCGCCGGCAGGAAAGTACTGGTGGCGATGGCCGCGGAGGCGGCGAGGGCGGTGACGCGCAGGGCGTTCTTGAGCATCTGGGTATCCCCCTGGTGAGGTGCGGAGAAGGCCTTCGCAGCGTACGACGCGGCAGGGGGCGCTGAAGGTCAGAGGCCTGGGGGTAGGGCTGAGACAGGTTCATCCTGGGCTGCTGCACCTGTCACTATGTGCCAGTGGCAACAAGTTTCCGCAGCCGGCTGGACCGCCTGAAGATCGATCTGACGCCGTGGCGCGGATCGCGCGACTTCCGGATCCTGGTGATCTCCGGCTCGGTGTTCTTCCTCGGCGGCATGGTCGGCTACGTCGCGTTGCCGTTCCAGCTCTACCAACTCACCGGCTCGAACTTCGCCGTCGGCGCGATGGGCCTGGTGACGATCGTCCCGCTGGTCATCTTCGGCCTGTACGGCGGTGCGCTGGCCGACCACGTCGACCGCCGGAAGATGCTGATCGCGACCGGTGTCGCGCAGGCGCTGATCTGCGCGCTGATGCTCACCAACTCGCTGCTGGCCAACCCGCAGGTCTGGCTGATCTACGTCTGCGGCGCGCTGAACGCGATCGCCACCTCGCTGCAGCGGCCGAGCCGGGAGGCGCTCTTCCCGCGGGTCGTGAAGCACGACGAGATGGCCGCGGCGGTGGCGCTGACCTCGCTGACGATGCAGATCGGCCAGCTCGCCGGGCCCGCGCTGGGCGGCGTACTGGTCGGCACGGCCGGGGTGAGCTGGGCTTTCGGGATCGAGCTGACCGGGCTGGTGATCGCCACCGGCCTGTACGCCGGGCTCGGGTCGTACAAGACGAGTGAGCACAGCAAACCGCCGAGCCTGCGCGGGATCGGCGAGGGCATCGTCTACGCCTACCGCCGCAAGGACCTGCTGGCCACCTACCTGGTCGACATGGTGGGGATGTTCCTGGCGATGCCGATCGTGCTGTTCCCGGCGTTCGCGACCGAGGTGCTGAAGGAACCGAAGCTGCTCGGCCTGCTCTACAGCGCAGAGGCGATCGGCGCGATGTGCGCGAGCCTGACCAGCGGCTGGGCCAAACGGGTCCATCACCAGGGCCGGGCGGTGGTGATCGCGACGCTGGTCTGGGGAGCCTCGGTGGGGATCGCCGGGCTGGCGCCGAACATCTGGTTCGCGATCGGTTTCTTCGCGATCGCCGGCGGCGCGGACATGGTGTCGGTGCTGTTCCGGTCGGTGATCTGGAACCAGACCATCCCCGATGAGATGCGCGGCCGGCTCGCCGGGATCGAGATGCTCGGCTACTCGCTCGGCCCGCTCGGTGGGCAAGCGCGCTCCGGCCTGGTCGCGGACGCGACGTCGGTCCGCACGGCGATCGTCAGCGGCGGCGCGCTCTGCGTCGTGGGCGTGGCCGGTACTGCGGTGTGGTTGCGCGAGTTCTGGCGATACGACTCCCGCACCGACGAACACGCGATCCGCCAGCGCGACCTCCGTGGCGGAGTACAGCCCACGGGGTAGCTTCGGGAGCATGGTGCGGTTCTACGTGCTGGGGACGCTCGTCACGCTCGGTGCTCTGACCCTGCTGGCGGCCGTGATCGGTGGTCCTGGCTGGTGGGTGCTGCTCGCCATCGTCGTGCTGCTGGGCGTGGTCGGGGTCCACGACCTGACCCAGAAGAAACACTCGATCCTGCGCAACTACCCGGTGATCGGGCACCTGCGCTTCCTGATGGAGGGGCTCCGGCCGGAGCTGCAGCAGTACTTCATCGAGCGCAACTACGACGGCCGCCCGTACGACCGCGACACCCGCTCGACGATCTACGCCCGGGCCAAGGGCAGCAACGAGGAGCAACCGTTCGGCACCGAGCGGGACGTCAACGAGATCGGGTACGAGTACCTGGTCCACTCGACCGCGCCGAGGCCGATCGCGCAGCAGGTCCCGCGGGTCAGGATCGGCGGTCCGGACTGCACCTCGCCATACGAGATGGCGCTGCTGAACGTCTCGGCGATGAGTTTCGGCGCGCTCAGCGCCAACGCGATCGAGGCGTTCAACCGGGGTGCGGCGCGCGGCGGGTTCGCGCACGACACCGGTGAGGGCGGGATCAGCGAGTACCACCGCAACGGCGGCGACCTGGTCTGGGAGATCGGCAGCGGGTACTTCGGGACGCGCGACGAGCACGGTCGCTTCGACCCGGACCAGTTCCGCGACAAGGCCGCCGACGACCAGGTGAAACTCGTCTCGCTCAAACTCAGCCAGGGCGCGAAACCGGGTCTCGGCGGCGTCCTGCCCGGCGCGAAAGTGACCAGGGAGATCGCGGCGGTCCGCGGCGTACCGGTCGGCCGGAAGGTCGTCTCGCCGCCGTACCACCAGGTGTTCTCGACGCCGCGCGAGCTGGTCTTGTTCATCGCCCGGATGCGCGAGCTGGCCGGCGGTAAACCGGCCGGTTTCAAGCTCTGCGTCGGCTCCCGCACCGACGTGCTGGCGATCTGCAAGGCGATGGTTGCCGAGGGCATCACTCCGGACTTCATCGTGGTCGACGGCGGCGAGGGCGGCACAGGTGCCGCGCCGCAGGAGTACGAGGACCACGTCGGCACGCCGCTGACCGAGGGCCTGCTGACCGTGCACAACGCGTTGACCGGCGTCGGGCTGCGCGATCGGGTCAAGATCGGGGCCAGCGGCAAGGTCGCCACCGGCGTCGACATCGTGAAGCGGATCCTGCAGGGCGCCGACTACACCAACGCGGCGCGGGCGATGATGATGGCGACCGGCTGCATCCAGGCGCAGACCTGCCACACCAACACGTGCCCGGTCGGCGTCGCCACCCAGGACCCACGCCGGATGCGCGCGCTCGACGTCACCGACAAGACCAGCCGGGTCGCGAACTACCAGCGCGAGACGGTCCAGCAGGCGATGCAGGTGATCGCCTCGATGGGACTGGACGGCCCGGACCAGCTCGAGCCGCGGATGCTGCTCCGGCGGATCGACCACACCCGGACGGAGAGCTATGCCGACCTCTTCGACCACCTGGCGCCGGGGCAGTTGCTGACCGGCGTGCACGACCTGCCGAAGGCCTGGGCCCACGATTGGGTACAGGCGGATCCGGATGCCTTCCGACCGTAGGGGAGTTTCAGGTGAGCACTGTCGCTGAGTTGCTGGTCGAGTCGCTGGCCGAGCATGGCGTCACGTCGGTGTGGGGTGTCGTCGGTGACGCGCTCAACCCGGTCACCGACGCGATCCGGCGCGAGGACCGGGTCGACTGGATCGGCGTCCGGCATGAAGAGGTGGGTGCCTTCGCCGCTGGTGCGCAGGCCTCGCTCACCGATCGGTTAGGCGTCTGCATGGGCACGGTCGGCCCGGGAGCGATCCACCTGCTCAACGGCCTGTACGACGCGGCCAAGTCGCGGGTGCCCGTGCTCGCGATCTGCGGCCAGGTGCCGCGCGAGGAGATCGGCAGCGACTTCTTCCAGGAGGTCAACAACGACGTGTTGTTCGCGGACGTCGCCGTCTTCAGCGCGACCGTGTCGACGGCCGAGCAGGCGCCCGGGCTGATCGAGCAGGCGGTCAACGCGGCACTGGCCGAGCGGGGCGTCGCCGTACTGTCGATCCCCGGTGACGTCGGCGGGCTCGAAGTACCGCACGGTACGCCGGTACCGCGGTTCCTCGAGTCTGCCTCTGCGACGGTGCCCGAGGCGGCCGAGCTGGCAAAGGTCGCGGCGGTACTCAACGCTGCCGACAAGGTGACGTTGCTGGTCGGTGCCGGAGCGCGGGAGGCGCTGGCCGAGGTACAGCAGCTGGCGAGCACGCTGGCCGCGCCCGCTGTGCTCACGCTGAAGGCGAAGGAACGCTTCGAGGAGAACCTGCCGCAGGAGGTCGGGCAGTCCGGGTTGCTCGGCAACCACGCGAGCAAGGTGGCGTTCGACGGGTGTGACGTGTTGTTCCTGGTGGGGACCGACTTTCCCTATCGCGAGTTCCTGCCGGCCGGGAAGACCGTCGTACAGCTGGATCTGCGGGGTGCGCATATCGGCCGACGGGTGCTGGTCGACCACGGACTGGTCGGGCATGCTCAGCCGACGCTGGCGCAGTTGCTGCCGTTGCTGAACCAGAAGAGCGACACGGGTCATCTGGACAAGGCGCTCGGGTCGTACGCCGCGTGGCGGAAGCGTCAGGTGCAGTTCACCGACCCGGCCTTCGACCGCAAGCCCAAGGGGTTGCTGCGGCGCAAGGTGGACAACCCGGAGGCGCGGATCCGGCCGGAGCTGCTGGCGGCGGCTGTGGACCGGCATGCTGCAGCCGATGCACTCTTCACCAGCGACACCGGGATGTCGACGGTGTGGCTGGCGCGGTTCGTCCGGATGCGCGGCGATCGGCGGCTGATCGGGTCGTACAACCTGGGCTCGATGGCGAACGCGATGCCGCACGCGCTCGGGCTGTCGGCGGTGGATCGTTCTCGCCAGGTGGTGGCGTTCTGCGGTGACGGCGGGTTGTCGATGCTGCTCGGCGATCTGATCACGGCGGTGGCGTACGAGCTGCCGGTCAAGCTGGTGGTGTTCAACAACGGGCGGCTCGGCATGGTCAAGCTGGAGATGGAGCAGGTCGGGCTGCCGGAGTACGGGACGAAGCTGGCGAACCCGGACTTCTCGGAGGTGGCCAAGGCGATCGGGCTGACCGGCTTCCGGGTGGAGCGGCCGGGCGACGTGGATAGTGCCGTCTCGCGGGCGCTCGAGACTCCTGGGCCGGTGCTGATCGACGTACTGACGAACCCGGACGAGATCGCTCTGCCGCCTTCGCCGACCGTGCAGCAGGGGTGGGGATTCGCGATCGCCAAGACGAAGGAGTTCATCGAGAGCCACGAGTAGGCTCTGTCAGCATGCGTACCCGGTCTGTAGTGGTTCTGCTCGGCTGTACTGCGTTGCTGGCCGGCTGCAGCGGTCCTGGGGGCGAGACGGCTCCGAATGTGCCGCCGCTCGTCTCGGTCAGCACCACGCCGACGGAGACGCCTACACCGACTGAGACGCCGAGCAGTACTCCGACTGGATCGAAGGTGGCGGACACCCTGTGTGTCCGGATGAGCCAGACGCTCGTGCAGACGACTCTGGGTGTCCCGGTAGTGGAGATCCAGCCGAAGCAGGTGCCGGCGGAGTTCGGCTTCCCGACGTACGACGTGTGCCAGCTGGGGCTCAGTACGAGCCCCACCGGTCCGGTACTTCGGGTTGGCACCGCTGTCTTCGCGGCGACTCCCGCGGACCTTGCTGCAGCCCGCAAGGCCTATGACGCCACCAAGCGCGAGCCGGCCAAGGCGACGACGGTCGGCGGGCGGCCCGGGTTCGGGACGAGTCGCTTCGTGGTGTTCCTGCTCAGTGGCAAGCTGGTGAAGATCTCCGGGCCGCCCGCGACGCTGGCGAAGTACGTAGTACTGGCTCAGGACGCAGCACAGCAGGCAGATGGCCTGCCGGAGCCGCTGCCCTTCATCACCCGCCCGGAGTGCGAGCGCGGTACCGGCGCTGCCGCGAACGTGATGGGCGGCGAAGCACGCATCCGCCGCGACAGCCAGACCGACGCCGGCGACGTCGTCTGCGGCTGGATCACCAAAACGCGCGTCCTCTACTCCACCGTCCGCCACGTCGCCGACGCCGAAGCAGTCATCGCCCCCACCCGCAAAGCCCCCACGTCCTTCCCGGTCCCCCTGGGCGACGAGGGCTACGTCGACACCGCCACCGGCCGCTCGATCATCCGCGTAGGCCCCGGCAAACTCATAGACCTGGTCCCCCTCCCAGCCGGCACCACCGACAAAGACAACATGATCGCCTTCGCCCTGAAAATCTCCGGCCTCTACACCCGCTGACCACCCAGAACCCTCTCGGGGGTTAACCCCTCAGAGGTGGGGTTGCCCCCTGAGATTCTGGCTAGGCAACCCACCCTTTCAGGGGTTAACCCCCGAGAGTTCCTGGTGGGGCGGGGGAGCTGGGCAGCTGGGGTGCTTCTGCGACCTGGTTGCAGGTGGGTTACCTTTGCGGCGCCGTGGTGTTCGGGAAGCCGGTGGGATACCGGTGCGGCCCTCGCCACTGTGATCGGGATGTTCTGGGGTTGTTCTGTTGTGGAGACCACTGGCTGAGGGTGGCTGGGAAGGTCAGACCCCGGGGTGCTGTTCCCGTCAGCCAGGAGACCGGCCACGGCGTGTCACACCGTCCACGAGGTGCTGGAGGCGCGCGTGAAAACGCTGGTTGCTGCTGTCGTCGTACTGTCCCTGCTGACCGGTTGCGGGGGTACTGCCAAGGCGGGACCCGGGGCCGCTGCGATCACGGGCAAGAACTGTGGGATCGACGTGAGTGTCGACGGGCCGCCGAAGCGGGTGTTCGCGGCCTATCAGCCCGCGATCGAGATGGCCCACGCGCTGGGGATCTCGGACCGGCTGGTCGGTACGGCGTACCTGGACGCGGAGGTGCTGCCGCAGTACGCGGCGGCGCAGAAGGATCGCAAGTACTACAAGAACCTGCCGAGTCGCGAGGAACTCCTCAGCCAGAACCCGGACTTCGTGCTCTCCGGCTTCAACGACGTCTTCAGCAGCGCTGGCAGCGACGGGAGTTTCGGCAGCCGGAAGAGCCTGTCCGACCTCGGCGTGCAGACCTGGATCTTCAGCCCGCTCTGCCCGACCGCGGATGGCAAGGGTGACGAGGCGATCGACCCGTCGACGGTCTCGATGAACAACGTGTACGCCGATCTGCGCGACCTCGGCAAGCTGTTCGGCGCCTCCGACCGGGCCGAGCAGGTGATCGCCGAGCAGCAGCAGCGGATCGCGGCCGTCGAGGCGAAGGTCAAGGGTGCGGACAAGCCGACGGTGGCGATCTTGCGCCCCGGCCTGGAGGGTGGCGGCCTGACCGTGTCGGGCGGCCCGGACTTCGGCACCGTGCTGATCCGGCAGGCCGGCGGGGTGAACGCCTTCGCCGACCTGACCTCGAAGCGGAACGTGAAGATCAGCGTCGAGGAGTTCATCAAACGCGACCCCGACTACGTGCTGATCAGCGGCTGCTGCGACGCCTCGCTGACCGAAGCGCAGGTCCAGCCGGATGTCCAGAAGATCCTGGCCAACCCCGCTTACGCCAACCTCAAGTCGGTCAAGAACAAGCACGTCTACCCCTGGCTCTTCGCCCACCACTCGGCCGGCGTCCGCGGCGCCAACTCGACCGAGTTGATCGCCAAGATCATCCACCCCGACCTGGTCAAGTGAGGCCCGAGCCGGCCCTGCTGCGGGGTGGCGGCTCCCGGGCGGCCGGTCTGCTCGTGGCTGTCGCCGTGCTGCTGGCCGCCGCGCTGTTGTCGATGCTGGCCGGCAACCAATGGTTCGGGCCGCATGACGTGTACGTCGCCGCAGCGGACTTCACCGGGTCCGATACGGACCGGGTGATTCGCTATCTCCGCTTCCCGCGGACGGCCGTCGGGTTGCTGGCCGGGATGGCGTTGGGCCTGTCGGGTGCCGTGATGCAGGGCATCACCCGCAATCCGCTGGCCGATCCGGGCATCCTGGGCGTGAACGCGGGCGCGGCGCTGGCGATCGTGGCGGCGATCGGTCTGCTCGGCGTGCAGTCGCTGACCGGCTATGTCTGGTTCGCGATGGGCGGCGCGCTGGTTGCCACGATCGTGGTCTACCTGGTCGGCTCGGCCGGCCGCGGCGGTGCCACGCCGGTCAAACTCGCGCTGGCCGGTGCCGCGTTCTCGGCCCTGCTCGGTTCGGTGACCTCGGCGATCACCCTGCTGGATCTGTCCACCCTGAACGAGTTCCGCTTCTGGGTGGTCGGATCGTTGACCTTGGCAACGGGTGCGATCGTCGCCCAGAGCCTGCCGTTCCTTGCCATCGGCATCGTTCTCGCGTTGCTGCTGGGCCGGTCGCTGAACCAGATCGCGCTCGGTGAGGAGCTCGCGGCGACCCTCGGCACCCGGGTCGGCCTGGTGCGCGTGCTGGCCGCTCTCGCGATCATGCTGCTCGCCGGTACGGCGACAGCGATGGCCGGGCCGATCGCCTTCGTCGGGCTCGCCGTCCCCCATGTCGCGCGAGCCCTGGTGGGCGCGGACTACCGGTGGATCCTGCCCTGGTCGCTGGTTCTCGCCCCGACGATGCTGCTGCTCGCCGACGTGGCCGGCCGGTTCGCCGCCCGCCCGGACGAACTCCAGGTCGGCATCATCACCGCACTGGTCGGTGCCCCGCTCTTCATCGCCCTCGTACGACGCCGGAAGCTGGCCGAGCTGTGAAGGCGCTCCGGATCGGGCCGGTCTCCACCCGGATCGATGTGACCAGCATCGTGGTGACGGTGATCGCGCTGGTACTGGCGATGGTGATCGGAGCCGTGTCGCTGATGATCGGCGACTACGAGATCCCGCTGGCGCAAGTACTGGACACGCTGGCCGGTAACGGCTCGTTGATCCTGACGGACGTCGTGGTGAACCACCGGCTGCCGCGAGTGCTGGTGGCGATCGGGGTCGGCGTCGCGTTCGGGATCTCCGGCGCCATCTTCCAGCGCCTGGCCCGCAACCCGCTGGTCAGCCCGGACCTGATCGGGATCAACTCCGGTGCCGCGCTGGCCGCGGTACTGGTGATCACCGTGATCGGTGCCGGGACCGGTTGGCTGCCGGCCGGCGCGCTGATCGGAGCGGTGCTGACGGCGACCACCATCTACCTGCTCGCGTACAAGAAGGGCGTGGCGGGCTACCGGCTGGTGCTCGTCGGGATCGGGATCACCGCGATGGTCAGCTCGATCACCGTCTACCTGCTGACGCTGGCTGACATCTACACGGCCAAGAGCGCCACGATGTGGCTGGCTGGCAGCCTGGCCGGCCGGAGCTGGCCGCACGCGACCTTGATCGGGATCAGCCTGCTGGTGCTCGTCCCGGCCGCGCTGGCCTCGTCGCGGCAGCTGCGATTGCTGGAACTGGGCGACGACCTCGCCCGGACCCTGGCCGGCCGGGTCGAGCTGTCCCGCGGCCTGCTGATCGCCATCGGGGTCGGCCTGGCCGCGCTGGCGACCGCTGCGGCCGGCCCGATCGCCTTCGTCGCGCTGGTGGCACCGCAGATCGCCCGGCGGCTGGTGGCCGAACGCGTGGCGGGACTGCTCGCGGCCGGCGCCGTCGGCGGGCTGCTGGTGGTCGCGGCCGATCTGGTCGCCCGGGAGATCTTCGCGCCGACCGCGTTGCCCGTCGGTGTCGTCACCGCCTTCGTCGGCGCGCCGTACCTGCTGATCTTGATGGCCCGCGCCAACCGCGTCGGCCGAGGAGGCTGAGATGCCCGTACTACGTACCGAGAAGCTGAGCTTGTCGTACGACGCGACGCCCGTGGTGACCGACTTGTCGGTCGAGATCCCCGCCGGGCAGATCACCGTGATCGTCGGGGCCAACGCCTGCGGCAAGTCCACCCTGCTTCGCGGGCTGGCCAGGTTGCTGGCGCCCAAGGGTGGCACGGTCTATCTGGACGACGTCGATCTCACCCGGCTGTCGGGGAGCGCGCTGGCGACGAAGCTCGGAATGCTGCCGCAGCAGCCCGTGGCGCCGGACGGCATCACCGTCTCCGATCTGGTCGGGCGCGGTCGGCACCCGCATCAGCGCTGGTTCCGGCAATGGTCGGCCGAGGATGAGCGCGTCGTAACGGCCGCGCTGGAAGCCACCGGCACCGCAGAACTGGCGAACCGCTCCCTGGACGAGCTGTCCGGCGGCCAACGTCAGCGGGTCTGGATCGCGCTGGCGCTGGCCCAGGATGCCGAGACCATGTTGCTGGACGAACCGACGACCTTCCTCGACCTCGCCCACCAGTTGGAGATCCTCGACCTGGTCCACGACCTCAACCGCGACCGCGGCAAGACCGTCGTACTCGTCCTGCACGACCTCAACCTCGCCGCCCGCTACGCCGACCACCTGATCGCCCTGAAGGCCGGCAAAGTAGTTGCCTCAGGCAACCCAGTCGAGGTGGTCACCGCAGCCGTGGTCGAGCAGGTCTTCGGCCTGCCCTGTGCCGTGATTCCCGACCCGCTCACCGGTACTCCGCTGGTTCTGCCTCGCCCTCGCCGGCCTCGGCCAGGATCGGGGCGAGGTACCCGGTGAGGGCCCGGTTCAGCTCTGTGATCCAGGTTTCGCGAGTATCGGCGGGCGACGAGACGATGGTGCCCAGCAAGGCGGCGAAGATCTGGGTGGCGACGGCGGAGGACGTCTGCAGTTGGTCGCTGGGGAGTTTCGGGGCGCGGGCGGCGAGGACCTCGGCGACCTTGCCGGTGACCGCCTGCTGGAGTGCGCGGGTCGGTGCGGTCAGGTATTCGGGCAGTCCGGCGCCGCCGAAGAGGGCCTTGAATCCGGGGTTCGCCAGGTTCACCTCGACCATCGGCCGGATCATCCGATCGACCAGTTCCGGCAGCGGCAGGTGGGCCGCGGCCGGATCGAACGCCTTCTGGTGCGCGGCGGCCAGCTCGGTCCGGTAGCGCTCACCCAGCGCGTCGGCCAGGGCCTCCTTGTTCGCGAAGAACTGGTACAGCGTGCCGGGTGAGACCCCGGCCTGCTTGGCGATCGCGTTCGTCGTCGCCTTGGCGTACCCGACCTGCGCGAACACCACCGCGGCGGCGTCCGTGAGCTCGGCCATCCGGCGCTGACCGCGCGCCTGCCGCCGTGGTTCGTCGGGCACCCCGACCGCCTCTCCGGGCAGATCCGTTGACAAACGCGAGCATTTGCTCGTATTTTCCTTATGTGAGCAATCGCTCGCATTTCACAGCGTATCCCGGAGGACTCCGTCATGCCCGAAAGCGCTGTCCGAACCCGCTGGTCCGCCGACCGTTTCGCCCGCTCCCTGGTCCGGCGCCGCAGGTGGGTGGCCGGTACGGGGCTACTGCTGACCGTCGTCGTGCTGGCCATCGGCTCAGGAGCCCTTGGCGCCCTCTCCCTGTCGCGGATCGCCGCACCGGGCTCGGAGTCCGACCAGGCCAGACAGGTCCTGGCCGAGCAGTTCAGGACCGGACCTCCCAACTTGGTCTTCCTGGTCGACGCCGGAGCTCGCGGCGTCGACGATCCCGCGGTCCGTGCCGTAGGTGACCGGTTGACCGGCGAACTCACCGCCGCCACCGGGGTGGCGGAGGTCGGCTCCTACTGGTCACGCGGAGCCAGTCCTGCCCTTCGGAGTACAGATGGGCGCAAGGCGCTGGTTCTGGTCCGGGTGCCGGGGAACGTGAACGACACCAGGGTGCGGGTCGGCGCGCTGGCCGCCGAGTTCTCCGGGGAGCGTGCCGGTGTCACCGTTCGATCGGGTGGTCAGGACGAGGTGTTCCGGGAGATCGGCGCGCAGGCCCGGGCGGACTTCCTGCGCGCCGAGGTGATCGTCGTCCCGATGGTGTTGCTGTTGCTGATCCTGATCTACCGCCGGGTGAGCCTGGCCCTGGCCACCCTCGGGGTCGGCCTGTTCGCGATCGGCGGGGCGCTGACCGGTCTGCGGCTGATCGCGGCCTCTACGGAGGTCTCCACCTTCGCCGCGAATCTCGCCCTGGTGATGGGCCTGGCGCTGGGGGTCGACTACTGCCTCTTTGTCGTCGCTCGCTTCCGCGAGGCACTCGCGGCCGGCGCCGACGTCGAGGAAGCGGTGGTGATCGCGGTCCGGACGGCCGGGCGCACGGTCTTCTTCAGCGGCCTCACAGTCGCGACCTCGTTGCTGGCCTTGCTGTTGTTCCCGCTGTCGTTCCTGCGTTCCTTCGGGTATGCCGGAGCGCTGGTGGTGTTCGCGGCGCTGGCCGGATCGCTGGTGTTCCTTCCCGCGGTACTTGCGCTGCTGGGCGAACGGGCGGCGGGCCGGGCTCCAGGTCAGGCTGTCGAGCAGGGCTGGTGGTTCCGGATCTCGCGGGTGGTGATGCGGCGCCCGCTGGTCACGGGTGGCGCGGTGCTCGCGCTCGTGTTGCTGCTGTCGGCGCCGGTACTCGGGCTGCGGTTCGGGTTGCCCGACGCGCGGATCCTGCCGGCCGAGGCGTCCAGCCGGATCACGGCCGACGAGATCCGCGTCGACTTCGGTCAGGAGGAGTCCGATGCTTTGTATCTGGTGGCCGGCGAGGCGGGCGACCTCGGCCGACTCACGTCGTACGCCGAGCAGCTGTCCCGCGTCGACGGAGTCGCGCAGGTGGACTCGGCTGCCGGAGTGTTCGTCGACGGCCGGCGGGTGATTCCGCCGGGTGCCGACCGCTTCAGCCGGGACGATGGCACCTTCCTCACGGCGACGCCGACGCAGGAGTCGCTCGAGGGGGACATCGGTGGGCTGGTGGATCGCCTTCGCTCGGTGCCGGCGCCGTACGACGTACTGATCGGTGGGAGTCCGGCCGAGATGCTGGACTGGCGCGCGAGTCTGACCGAGCGGATCCCGCTGGTGCTGGGGCTGATCTTGTTGCTCAGCTTCGGCGTGCTGTACCTGGCGACCGGAAGCCTGCTGCTCCCGTTGAAGGCGACCGTGCTGAACCTGCTCAGTCTCGGGGTGATGTTCGGGGTGATGGTGTGGGTGTTCCAGCAGGGCCATCTGTCCGGGCTGCTCGGGTTCACTGCGACCGGGGTGCTGGAGGCGAGCATGCCGTTGCTGATGTTCTGCATCGTCTACGGGTTGTCGATGGACTACGAGGTGTTCATCGTGTCGCGGATCCGGGAGGAGTACCTGCTGACGGGGGACAGCGCGCTCGCGGTGGCCACCGGGTTGCAACGGACGGCGCCACTGGTCAGCACCGCCGCGGCGGTGCTCGCGTTGTCGTTCGCGGTCTATGCGACCGGTGGAGTGGTGTACCTGAAGATGATCGGCGTGGGGATGGCGGTGGCGGTGCTGGTGGACGCGACGCTGATCCGTGGCGTCCTGCTCCCCGCGTTCATGAAGCTCGCCGGACGCGCCAACTGGTGGTCGCCCGCGACGGTCAGGTCAGGGTTGCCAGGGCTTCGGCGATTGTCTCGATCCCCTCGGTGATGTCGGACGGCGTGCGGGCGGCGTAGCCGAGGACGAGGCCCGGCGTCAGCGGCTGCTGACAGTGCCAGGAGAGCGGCTGCG
Organism: Streptomyces sp. SID13031; assembly: GCF_010548305.1. Classification (GTDB taxonomy): domain Bacteria; phylum Actinomycetota; class Actinomycetes; order Propionibacteriales; family Kribbellaceae; genus Kribbella. The sequence continues at coordinate 55,663 of NZ_JAAGLV010000016.1, read as the reverse complement.
TCTTCACACCCAGCTCCAGCGCCGCTGATGCCAGGGCGATGTCGTCGGGGCCGTCACCGTCGCCGGCTTCGTTGAAGGTGATGGTGAGGTGCAGACCGGCTGCGGCGCCGTGCACGGTTGCCGTCGGCAAGTGGTTGCTGATGGCATCGATCATCGCGTCGCGGCGGGCGCGGTGGCGGCGGCGGACGAAGCGGAGCTGGCGTTCGAGCTCGCCCGATTCCATCAGGTGGGCGAGAGTTAGTTGCGGTAGGCCCGCGTTTCCGAGGTCGGCGTGGCGTTTCGCGGCGATCAGGGCGCGCCGGTAGCGCGGTGGCGGCAGCATCCAGCCGATGCGCAGCGCCGGGGCGAGCAGTTTCGAGATGCTGCCGGTGTAGATCACCTGCTCGCTGAGCATTCCCCGCAAGGCGGGGACCGGCGGCCGGTCGTACCGGTGCTCGGCGTCGTAGTCGTCCTCGATGATCAGCCCGCCCTCGATGGCCCACTGCATCAGCTCTCGCCGGCGCTCTCCGTCGAGTACTACGCCCGTCGGGAACTGGTGAGCCGGCGTGGCCAGGACGGCTGGGGCGCCGCTGTCTCGCAGTACGTCGACGCGCAGGCCGCCGTCGTCGACCTGGATGGGGGTGGTCTGCATGCCCCAGACCTGCAGGTGCTGGCGGGAGCCGAGCGAGCCCGGGTCCTCCACCGCGAGTTCGGTGATGCCGGTGTGGGTGAGCACCTGCGCGATCAGGGCGAGCGCCTGGGATACGCCCGCGACGATGATCAGGTCGGCCGGGTCGGCCTTGATGCCACGGTTGCGGGCGAGCCAGTTGGCCACGGCGAGCCGCAGCGCCGGAGTACCGGCTGGGTCTCCGTAGCCGAAGGCCGATGCCGACAGGTCGGTCAGCACCGCGCGCTCAGCCTTCAACCAGGCGGCGCGGGGAAAGGCGGCGAGATCCGGTACGCCGGGGGTCAGGTCGATCCGCGCCTCGGCAGCCCGCATCTCATCGAAGATCTCCTGCCCAGGATCAGCCAGCACAGGCCGCTCGGCCCGCGCTCGCCCTGATGGTCCACTCGCAGGTTGGCTGATCGGCGCGGCGACCACGACGGTGCCGGCCCGGCCGCGGCCGGTCACGTGGCCGTCTTCGGTGAGGCGTTGGTAGGACTCCGTCACCACTCCGCGGGAGACCTGCAGTTCGGTCGCGAGCTGTCGGGTCGGCGGGAGCCGGCTCCCGATCGCGAGTCGCCCGTCGGCGATCGCCGCGCGCAACTCGCCGGCCAGCCACTCGGCCAGCCCGCCGGCCGGCGCCTCCTCGGCCCGCAACTGGAGGAAGTCCGCACCCGCCGTTTTGGTCCTGCCGGTCTCGCCACGATTGGACCTGTCCACCGGACCATTGTGGGCACATCTTGGAGATCTGGGAACCGGCAACCTGCCCGGAGGTGGTGTGGCCGACCGGGAATCTTGACGTGCAACCGGGTGCGGGCGATTGACCCGGGCTGGTAAACAAGGGGCATGTCGCCGACTGAGCAGCTTGAGATCGAGACCAAGTACGACGTCGACGAGCACGCGATCCTGCCCGCGCTGCACGAGTTGCCGGGGGTCGCGAGTGTGGCTCAGCCCGTCGAGCTGAATCTGGAGGCCGTGTACTTCGACACGGCCGGGCTCGACCTGGCCGCTGCCAAGGTGACGCTCAGGCGCCGGACCGGTGGCGAGGACGACGGCTGGCACGTGAAGCTGCCGGTGGCGTCGGGGGAGCGGCTGGAGATCCAGCACCCGCTCGGCCGTGCGGTGCGCAAGGTGCCGATCCAGGTGGCCCGGATCGTCCGCGTGCACGCCCGCGACCACGAGCTCGTCCCGGTGGTGACCCTGTCGACGCGGCGGATCGTGCACCGGCTGCTGGACGCCGACGGCGAGGTGCTCGCCGAGATCGCCGACGACAAGGTGACGTCGACGGTGGACGGCGAGTCGCAGACCTGGCGCGAGTGGGAGGTCGAGCTCGTCAACGGCGAGACGGACCTCCTCGAAGCCGCCGAGCCCGTACTGCGGGCCGCGGGCGCCAAGCCGGCGTCCGGGCCGAGCAAGCTCGCGCGGGCGCTCGGCGATCGGGTGCCGAAGCGTGACACCTGGGAGCTGCCCAAGAAGCCGACCACGGCTGATCTCTTCCGCGCCTACGCCATCGAGCAGGTGCAAGCGATTCACCGGCGCGACCCCGGAGTGCGGCGCGATCAGCCCGACTCCGTGCACAAGATGCGGGTGGCGACTCGACGGCTGCGCTCGGCCCTGGCGACGTACCGGCCGGTCATCGATCGTGAGGTGGGCGACCCGCTGCGCGACGAGCTGAAGTGGTTCGCGGGCGAGCTGGGCGGCGCGCGTGACGCCGAAGTACTGCGCGAGCACTTCAGTACTGCGGTCGACAAGCAGCCCGACGAACTGGTGATGGGCAGGGTCGGCGGCTACATCGACACCCATCTGCGAAGCGTTTACAAGGCCGCCCGGGTGGAGGCGCTGGCCGCGCTGGAGAGCGAGCGGTACTTCCGCCTGCTGGACGCGCTGGACGAGTTGATCACCGACCCGCCACTGACCGGCGAGGCGCGCAAGGCGGCGAAGCAGTTGCCCGAGCTGCTCGATCACGACTGGAAGCGGATGAGCAAGGCCGTCAGCCGGATGGAAGACGCCGAGGACGCGGCCGAGCAGGACCACGAGCTGCACGAGGTCCGCAAGGCCAGCAAGCGACTCCGGTACGCCGCGGAGTCCGCGATCCCGGTCCTCGGGGACGACGCGACCGGGCTGGTCTCGCGGGCCAAGGAGGTTCAGGAGGTGCTCGGCGACCACCAGGACAGCGTGGTCGCTCGCGACTTGCTGCGTCAGTTGGCGGTACAGGTCTATCTGGACGGCGGGAACGCGTTCACCTTCGGCCGGCTGCATGCCGCCGAGGAGCAGCGGGGCGAGGCCTCCCGGATCGCGTTCCTCGAGTTGTGGCCGTCGCTCCACTAGCGCCCGGACCGCCACCACACACCAACCGCGGGCACGCCTTCCGGCCCACGCTCAGCGGCGCCCCGCGGGGCGCCGGAATCGGTCGTTGGTGTGTGCTGGGCGTCCGGTCTCCACACAAGAAACGGGGGACCTGGCTGGATGCCGGGTCCCCCGTCTCGGGGTTGAAGCTGTCAGGCAGGTTCGCGAGGAATCAGCAGGGCCTGCCTGACAGGTCTGGGTGGGCGTCTAGTGCTGCGTCGCCTTCTCGGCGCCCGCGCCGGTGAGGGAGCGGACCTCCATCTCGGCGAACTTGTCGACGTTCGTGCCTTCCTTGCTGGTCAGCGTGCCGACGATGCCGAGCACGAAGGCGAGCGGGATCGAGACGATGCCGGGGTTGTCGAGCGGGAACCAGTGGAAGTCGATCCCGGTGTCGGTGATCATCGACAGGCTCGCGTGCGTCTTCGCGTCGACCTTGCCCGAGACGACCGGGCTGAAGATGATCAGGAAGATCGCCGAGCCGAGGCCGCCGTAGATGCTCCAGAGCGCGCCACGGGTGTTGAAGCGCCGCCAGAACAGCGAGTAGAGGATCGTCGGCAGGTTCGCCGAAGCCGCGACCGCAAAGGCGAGCGCCACCAGGAACGCGATGTTCTGGCCGTTGGCGAAGATACCGCCGACGATCGCGACCGCGCCGATCACGACGACGGTGATCCGGGCGACCCGGACCTCGCCGTCACCGCTGATCTGGCCCTTCTTGATCACCTGACCGTAGATGTCGTGCGCGAAGGACGCGCTCGCCGTGATGGTCAGGCCCGCCACGACCGCCAGGATGGTGGCGAAGGCGACCGCTGAGATCACGCCCAGGAGTATCTCCCCGCCCAACTCGTAGGCCAGCAGTGGAGCCGCCGAGTTCGCCTTGCCGGGGGCCGCCCGGATCGCGTCCGGTCCGACCAGCGCCGCGGCGCCGTACCCGAGCACCAGGGTGAACAGGTAGAAGATGCCGATGATCCAGATCGCCCAGGTGACGCTGCGGCGCGCCTCGCGGGAGTTCGGGACCGTGTAGAAGCGCATCAACACGTGCGGCAGGCCCGCCGTACCGAGCACGAGCGCCAGGCCGAGCGAGATGAAGTCGAGCTTGCTGATCCCCGTTGCGCCGTACTGCAGACCCGGGCTGAGGAGTTTCTCCCCGGCGGCGGGACTCTTGTCGACTGCAGCGCCCAGCAGGCCGGACAGGTTGAAGCTGTACTTCGCCAGCACCCAGATCGTCATGATGCCGGCGCCGATCACCAGCAGCACGGCCTTGACGATCTGCACCCAGGTGGTGCCCTTCATGCCACCGACGAGCACGTAGGTGATCATGATGCCGCCGACGACCGCGATGACGAGGTTCTGCCCGGCTCGGCCATCGATGCCGAGCAGCAGCGCGACCAGGCCACCAGCGCCGGCCATCTGGGCCAGCAGGTAGAAGAAGCAGACACCGAGCGTCGAGATGGCTGCGGCCATCCGGACCGGACGCTGCTTGAGCCGGAACGACAGCACGTCGGCCATCGTGAACTTGCCGGTGTTCCGGAGCAGCTCGGCCACCAGTAGCAGGGCCACCAGCCAGGCCACCAGGAAGCCGATCGAGTACAGGAAGCCGTCGTACCCGTTCAGCGCGATGGCGCCGGCGATGCCGAGGAACGACGCGGCGGACAGGTAGTCACCGGCGATCGCGATGCCGTTCTGCGGGCCGGTGAACGACCGTCCGCCGGCGTAGAAGTCGGCCGCGCTCTTGTTGTTGCGCGAGGCCCGGATGACGATCGCCAGGGTGGCCACCACGAACAGCGCGAAGATCGCGATGTTGACCTTGGGGTCCCCGACGGTTGCCAATGGCAACAGTAGTGGCGCGCTCATCTGTGGTCTCCCTCGATCAGGTCACGCAGTTTCTCGGCCTCCGGGTCGAACGACTTGTCGGCCCAGCGGACATAGAGCAGCGTGATCGCGAAGGTGGAGACGAACTGGCCGAGCCCGAACAAGAGCGCGACGGTGATGTTGCCGCCGACCTTGTGCGACATGAACCCGTGCGCATAGTCGGCGAGCAGGACGTAGACGAAGTACCAGACCAGGAACAGGCCGGTCATCGGGAACACGAAGCGCCGGAACCGGCGACGTAGTTCGGAGAAGTCCGGTGACAGCTGGACATCTCGGTACGTCGTCAGTTCCGGATCGCCGGCCGCGCGGCGCGTATCGCTCATCGCGGGACCTCCAGACGGGATCAGGCCGGGCGGAAACCGGCGTGCAGGGTTGCTGGTCCGTACTGTGGTCCAGCTCACTCCGCTCCCGACAGCACCGAACAGCATCGAGCGCCCAGCGGCGCCCACGCCTCGTCCGACGGCCCCCGTCCCTGCGACGAACGGTCCCAATCCCACGACGAGCGGCGGTCAGGCTGGAGGGAGGCCTCGGTCGACGTCGACGGCTTCGGGGGTGTGCAGGCGGACCATGCTGCGGGCGGTGCCGCGGGGGATCTTGTGCGGGGTGAGCTTGGAGACGACGATCACGGTGATGAAGGCCAGCGGCATCGTCCAGGCGGCGGGCTGGCCGATCAGGGCCTTCGGCCAGCCGGCCAGGGGTGGGCCGACGACGTTGACCACTACTGCGGCGATCGCGGCGACTCCGCCGACGATCAGGCCGGCCGCGGCGCCGATGATGGACATCCTGCGCCACCAGATCCCCAGCACCAGCAGGGGGCAGAAGGTCGACGCCGCCACGGCGAAGGCGAGGCCGACGGTGTCGGCGAGGCTCAACGCGCCGGTGAGGTTGAAGGCCAGGTAGGGGACCGCGATCGCCAGCACAGCAGCGATCCGGAAGCTGTTGACGGCCAGGTAGTCGCCGCCGGTCAGGCGGTTGAGGCGGTTGCGCAGGAGGTCCTGGTCGATCACGCCGGCGATGGCGACGGTCAGCCCCGAGGAGGTCGACAGGAACGCGGCGAAGGCTCCGGCCGCGACGAGCGCACCGAGCAGATCGCCTGTTGTGCCAGGGAAAATTCGGCTCGGAAGCTCGAGCACGACGGTGTCTGCGCCGCCACCGATCAGGTCTGGCGCGAAGGTTCGGCCCAGTACGGCGTACAGGGGTGGGAAGAGGTAGAACGCGCCGAGCAGGGAGAGCACGACGACCGTCGTACGGCGGGCCGCGCGGCCGTCCGGGTTGGTGTAGAAGCGGACGAGGACGTGCGGCAGGCCCATCGTGCCGAAACAAAGGGCCAGCAGCAACGAGTACGTCGCGTAGAGCGGGTGATCGCGACCGCCGGCCCGGGAGAGCGGCTCGGCCCACTCGGCGCCGGCGCCCTGCAGGGAATCCAGGACGCCGACCGGGTGATCGCCCGACCGCCAGGCGATCAGGACAACGAAGATGGGTGCGGCCAGGGCGGTGAGCTTGAGCCAGTACTGGAAGGCCTGTACGAAGGTGATCGAGCGCATCCCGCCGGCGGCGACGTTGATCACCACGATCAGCGCGACCAGGGCCGCTCCGACCGCGGGCGGTGCGCCGGTCACCGTGTGGACGGTCAGACCGGCGCCGCGCAGTTGGGGCAGCAGGTAGAGGGTGCCGATGCCGACGACGAGGCAGGAGCAGATTCGGCGGACGACGGCGGACTCGAAGCGCGTCTCGGCGAAGTCAGGCAGCGTGTAGGCGCCGGATCTCCGCAGCGGCGCGGCGATCAGGACGAGGAGCATCAGGTAGCCGACGGTGTAGCCGACCGAGAACCAGAGCATGTCGGCGCCGTTGACCAGCACCAGGCCGGCGACGCCGAGGAAAGATGCCGCCGACAAGTACTCGCCGCTGATCGCGGAGGCGTTCCAGGACGGGCTGACGGCCCGGCTGGCGACGTAGAAGTCGCTCGTCGTCCGGGAGATCCGCAACCCGAACAGGCCGATCCCGATGGTTGCCGCGATCACCAATCCGATCGCGGTCAGACTCATTGCCGAGGACATCTACTTCCGCCCGACGAACTCGGTGAACTCGGCTTCGATCCGTTCGGCGTGCCGGACGTAGATGCGGGCGGCGACATAGACGACGGGGTAGACGACGACGCCGAGCAGCAGCCAGGGCAGCGGGATCCCGAAGACCGGCAGGGTGCGGGTCGCCGGGACGAGCAGGAAGAGCAACGGCAGGCCGCCCAGTGCTACGGCAGCGCCGGCGATGACGACGAGCGCGAGCCGGAGCTGCGACTGGATCAGCGAGTGCATGTAGACCTCGCCGACCCGGGTCTGCTCGTCGATCTCCCGGGTCCCGGTGTGCGCGGTCATCCGGCGGGCGGCTGCCGTCCGAGGACTGGTCACGCGAACCCGCCGGGGTGGTTCTGAAGTGCTCATCCGCGCAGCGAGGTCGAGCGGACCAGGAGGTCGCGGAGTTCGCGGGTGTGGCGGCGGCTGACGGGGAGCCAGTCGTCACCGACTCGGACGGCACAGCGGCCGCCGTCGACGCGCATCTCGTCGACGTGGGCGAGCGCGACCAGCGTGCTGCGGTGGATCCGGGTGAAGCCGGCGTCGCGCCAGCGCTCCTCCAGCGTGCTGAGCGGGATCCGGACCAGGTGCGAGTTCTGCCCGGTATGCAGTCGGGCGTAGTCACCCTGCGCTTCGACGTACCGGACCGTCGAACGCTGCACGAACCGGGTGACGCCGGCCAGCTCCACCGGGATCGTCTCGTCGTCGGAGTCCTCCTGCGGCGGTACGGCGGTCGGCGTACTGGCGATGATGACCCGGCGGACCGCCTCGGCGAGGCGCTCGGCCCGGACCGGCTTCATCACGTAGTCGGTGGCGTGCAGCTCGAAGGCGGCGACCGCGTGTTCGTCGTACGCCGTGACGAAGACGATCTGCGGCGGGCTCTTGAACTTGGCCAGCACCTTGGCCAGATCGATCCCGTCCAGCCCGGGCATCTTGATGTCGCAGAAGACGACGTCCAAGTCGGACTTCTCCAGGATCTTCAGCGCCTCGGGCCCGTTCGCAGCGGTCTGGATCGGGCCGATCCGGGGGTCCTGGCCGAGCAGGTAGACCAGCTCGTTCCGCGCCGGCTCCTCGTCGTCAGCAACGAGCGCACGCAGGGGAGAGTCGGTCATGGCCCACACACTAAGCCGAGGCATGCACCCCTGAGGAGTATTTGGGCACCCGGAAGCTGACCTTTGTACCGGCGTCGGGTGCCGTCTCGACCACCAGGCCGTAGGCGTCGCCGTAGACCTGGCGCAGCCGGGCGTCGACGTTGCCGAGCCCGACCGAGTCGCCGCTCGACTCGCATGCCAGCGCTGCGCGGATCACCTCCGGGTCGCTGCCGGCGCCGTCGTCCTCGACGCTGATCTCGGCCTCCTGCCCGCGGTCCTCGGCGCGGATGGTGATCCGGCCGACGCCCGTCGTGCCGTCCAGACCGTGCCGCACCGCGTTCTCCACGAGCGGCTGGACGACCAGGAACGGGATCGCCACGGACAGCACCTCGGGCGCGATCAGCAGCGAGACCTTGAGCCGTTCGCCGAACCGCGCCTGCTCCAGTACGAGGTACCGCTCGACGTTGCGCAGCTCGTCGGACAGCGTGGTGAACTCCCCGCCGCGGCGCAGCGCGTAGCGGGAGAAGTCGGCGAACTCGAGCAGCAGTTCGCGGGCGCGCTCGGGGTCGGTCCGGACGAAGGAGGCGATCGCGGCGAGGGCGTTGTAGATGAAGTGCGGGCTGATCTGGGCCCGGAGCGCCCGCAACTCGGCCTCCATGGCCCGGGTGCGCTCCTTGTTGAGCTCAGCGAGCTCCACCTGGCCGGACACCCACCTGGCGACCTCCTCGGTCGCCCTGACGAGTGCTGCCGACGAGCGAGGGCTGTAGGCGACCAGGACGGCAACTACGCGATCTTCGGTGACGATCGGCGCGACTACCGCAGTACGGACCGGGCACTGCGGGTCGCCGCAGGCCACATCATGAATACCCAGTACTGCGGTCCGCCCGGTGCGCAGGGTGGTTGCTGCGAGGGCCTTGGCGTCCCCCCGATGGTTGCTCTCGTAGGCGCCGCCGACACCGTCCCAGGCGAGCACGCCCGAGGAGTCGCAGATGGCGATGGCCGCAGTACCGAGCAGGTCGCGCAGGTGCTTGCTGGCCTTGCCGGCGGCCGCAGGGGTCAGCCCCTCGCGCAGACTCGGCGTCGCCAGCGAGGCAGTGTGCAGCGTCGCGTACGTCGCCTTGTCGGCCGAGGTGCCGAAGTGCTTCCGTCGCCGCGCAAACATGCCCTGACGGTAGCCGCTCAGACCTCCGAGCGCGGCCTGAACGCCTCGAGGGCCTCGGTGTCGGAGTAGTTGGAGCGCAGGTACGCGTCCAGCCACTCCTCGATCCCGGGGTACGACGAGTTCCTCGCGAGCTGGTCGGCAGCGGTGGGGGCCAGCGCAGTACGGCGGAGCTGGACGCCAGTCGGCCGCAGACGATCGTCCTGATCTCCTCCGGTACGCCGCCGAGGACCGTCGCCCACCGGGAGATCGGGCTGTCGACCAGCACCATCTCCTCGTCGTCCCGGGGAGTCGCATGGCAGAACAAGGTGTCGCCAAGAGTCACAGTGGTCGGCAGCTTGGACAGCAACTCGACCTGATCCTCCCGGAGTTGCTCGGCCGCCCAAGGGCTCACCGGATCCGGCGGATCGCCCTCGAACGACCCCCGAGCCATCTCCACCAGCTCCCGGTCCGCATTACCCCGCACCCACACGGCCCGCTCGCCCAACCCCACCAACAGATCCAGTGTCTCGACGCCGCCGGACAGCCTCCCTACGTCCGTTGGTTAGCTGCCGGCAGACATCAGTCGCCGATGCTCAGGGGGACGTCGGTGCTGATCGGGGTGGCGAGTTCGCAGGTGCCGTTGGTGATGTTGCAGCGGATGATGGCGCTCTTGGTGCCCGGGTCGCCCCCGCCGCCGGAGGCTACGGCGACCATCAGCATGTGCTGGTCGTCCTCGGCCTTCATCTGATGGAAGCAGCCCTTCCATTCGCGGAGGAGGGTTCCGCCCTTGGTGTCGAGTGCCGCCTGCTCGAGCGAGCAGTAGCCATCGGCGTACGCCGGACCGCCGATCGCGGTGGCGCCGTCGGGCGTGAAGCCGCTGATCAGGTTGTCGCAGGTTCGCCAGAGTTGTTTGCCGGTGGCGATCTCGCTGATCGTGCTGCAGCTGCCGGTGTTGTTGATCAGGCCGGCGGACGCGGCGATCCGGCCGTCGGAAGAGACGGCGGTCGGGGCGGGGACCTTCTGGAGGACGGCCTTTGCCGCGCCGGGGGTCCAGGCGTAGAGATTCCAGGCGCTTTGCTCTGTTTCGCCGGAGCGGTAGAAGACCTTACCGTTCGCGTAGGCGAGCACCTCGACGTTCCAGCCGTTCGGCACCTTGAGGCTCTGGACCGTGCCGCCGTGCTCGGCGTACACGGTGGCGCCCTTGGTGGCGGAGCCCTGCGAGCTGATCCGGGCGGCCGCGTACGCCGCCGAGGACTGGTCCTCGGTGGTCACCAGCGACGACACACCCGCCGTACGCCGGACGTCGTTGCTGTAGCCGTCGAAACGCACCAGCTCGGTCCCTGTGTCTTCACCCTTGTCGACGATCGCCAGCACGTAAGGATCGAGCCTGCCCACCGCGTAGATGCTCCCGTTGCCGGGGACCTTCGCCACCTCCCCCGCCCCGCCACGCACCTCGCGACCGACCAGGTACGGCACCTGCGGCTCGCGGCCCTTGGGGAGCTTGCTCACGGTCAGCTCGACCGTGGTCGGCCCGGTGAAGCCCGGCGGCGTGCTACTCGGCGTCGTGCTCGGGACACTCGGCGGCTTGCCCGACGGACTGATCGACGGGGGCACCACCGGTGTCTTCGACGGCGTAAGAGCCGGTGTCGGCGTACTGGCCTGACCAGGCAACGGCACCGCCTCGGCCGCCGTGGCCTGCTTCGGCGACTGCCGGTACGCGAGCACCCCGCCGACCACGACCGCGGCAACTGCCACCGACGCGACCAGCACGACCAGACGGCCGTTCTTCTGTTTCATGGCTTGCTCCTGATGGCTCACTGGCCGATCTTCACGCTAGCTTTGGTCAACGGGGTCGCCAGCTCGCAGGCGCCGGTGGGGATGGTGCATCGGATGATCGCGCGCTGACCGTTGCCCTCGCCCTGGCCGTTCTCGGCGTCCGCGAGGTAGAGCAGGTGCTGGTCGTCCTCGGGGACGGTCTGCAAGAAGCAACTGCTCCACTCGCGCCGGAGCACGCCCGTCACGCCGTCGAGCGCGGAGGCGGTCCTGGAGCAGTAGCCGTCAAGGTACGCGGGTCCTCCGAAGACGGTCAGGCCGTCCGGGGTGAAGCCGCCGATGGTGTTCTCGCAGGTCTTCCAGAGTCGCTTGCCGGTCGCGATCTCGGCGATGTCGGTACAGGAGCCGCCATCGCTGACCAGGCCCCTCGAGGCGACCAGCCGGCCGTCGCGGGAGATGCCGGTGGGCGAGTCGGCCTTGATCCGGGTGGCCTTCGCCGCGCCCGGCGTCCAGGAGTAGAGCGCCGACGGACCGGTTTCGTCGTCGTTGGCCTTGAAATAGACCTTGCCGCTCACCACGGCAAGGACGCGCAGCTTGGTGGCAGCCGGAAGGTTGAGCTTCTGCTGCGTCAAGCCTTCGTCGAAGTACAGGACGCCGCCCTTGAGCGCCTGGCCCAGCTCGCCGGTCCGGGTCGTCGAGAACGCCGCTGTCGTCCCGTCGGCGCTGCTCACCACCGCCGAGACGTCGGGCACCCGCTCGACCTGGTCGTCTCCCGGTCCGTCCTTGATCAGTTCCGTCCCCACGCCTTTGGCGACGACGGCGTACACCCAGCTGGCGGTGCGGGCGAACTCGTAGATCTCCTGCTTGCCGGGGATCGTGATTGGCCCGCCCGGCCCGCCGCGAATCACCCGGCCGACGAGATACGGGACCTGGGGATCGCGGCCCTTGGCCAGCTTGGTGAGGTTCAGCGCGATCTTGGTCGGCCCGGTGAAGCCAGGCGGCGCGCTGCTCGGCGTCTTGCTCGGCACGCTCGGCGGAGTGAGTGACGGAGTGAGCGGTGGCGTGACGACCGCCGTCTTCGACGGCGTAGTACTCGGAGTCGGCGTCGACTGCCCCGGCAGCGGCGCCGCCGCCGGGCCACCCGTCTGCGGCGCCTGCCGATACGCGACCACACCACCAACCACAACGGCGGCAACGGCTACCGACGCGACGACTGCGACCAGTCGGCCGTTCCTGTGCTGCGGCATCGTCAGTCCCCGCTGAGTTTCAGGTAGTTGTGGGCCAGGTCGAGGGCGAGCTCACAGCTGCCGGTTCCGATGTCGCACCGGATGATCGACCTCAGGGTGTTCTTGACCGTGTGCCCGGCGACGATCAGCAGATGCTGGTCGTCCTCGGCCACCACGGTCTCGAACTCACCCGTCCACTCCCGGATCACCTTGCCGGTGGCGGTCTCCTGCGCGACGATCGAGGTCGCGGTCCCGTCGTCGCCGCGCCCGCCGGTGCCGATGGTGACGGAGTGGTCGGGGGTGAAGCCCTGGACCCAGCTGTCGCAGGTCCGCCACAGCCTTTTGCCGGTGGCCAGCTGGGTCACGGTCGAGCAGGTCCGCGCGCCCTCGGCGGGAGCGGAGTCGGAGATCGAGCCGGCCACAGTGCCATCGGCCGAGACGTAGTCGGCCGAGAGGACGGACTTGACCTGCACGGGCGCCGACTCGCTCGTGGAGCCAGGAACCCACTCGAACAGCTTCCAGTGACTGCCAGGGGAGTCCTGCCAGCGGTAGAAGACCTTGTTCTCGTTCTGCACACCGAGGACCTGCAGCCCTTGGGCCGTGGCCGGCGCCTGGACCTTCCAGACCGACCCGGCCCGCTCGAAGTAGACGACGCCGCCGCGCGAGTCGGGTGGCATCGCAGCGTAGGCGACGTTGTCGAATTCCCCGCCGACCAGGGAAGTGATGCCTTCGGTGTACTTCGTCCGGCCGTTCGGGCCGACCCTGACAAGCCGGTCGCCGGTGCCGGAGAGGGTGGCCAGGACCTCGTCGCCCATCCGGACGATGTCGAAGATGGTGTCGGTGCCCGGAATCTTCCTGGCCCACCCGTCACCTCCGCGAACCTCGCGGTCGACCAGGTAGGGCAGCTGTGGCGCCCGGCCTTTGCTGAGTTTCGCCAGTACGACCGGAACCTTGACCGGGCCGGTCCAGGCCGGGGTCGGCGGGCTGAGGGCGATCGTGGGCGGTACCAGTTTCGGGGTTGCCGGCAGAACCGGCAGCGGAGTGGAGGGAGTTCCGGACGGGGTCTTCGAGAGCTGCGGGATCGCTGTGTCGAGGTGGGGCAGTGGCACCGCTGCCGAAGTACTGGCGCTCGGGACCTGCCGGTACGCGACTGCGCCACCCACCAACACAGCGGCCACTGCAGAGGCCGCCACCGCAGCGACCAGCGAGCCGGTCCGGTGCTTCATGACCAGCCTCCCGTCAGCCGCAGCGCGTCCCGCCGCGACGTCCGCGCAGGGGTGGTGGCCAGCTCGCAGGCGCCGGAGGCGATGCTGCACCTGATGATCGCACTCGCGGTGTTCTCACCGGTGTCGACGACCATCAGCAGGTGGTCGTCGTCCTCGGCGGTCGTACCCAGGAACTGCAGAGTGGGTGTCGCAGGGAGCGCTCGCGCCTCGGCGGCGGGGGACGTGGCCGTGCCGTGGCGGGCTGCCAGAGCTCCACCACCGACCACAGCCAGTACCGCGACCGCTGCCACCCCTACGGCCAGCGGGCCGTTGCCCGTTCTCACCTTCGGTCATCCCATCGGTTCGTCCCCGTTCGAGGTGGGACGCCGGGCGGGACCGTTTTGTTCGTCACGATCCGATGACGAGCACGAGTAGCGCGACGCGCAGGTTTCGCACCCCTTTAGGCCCCGTTTCGGTCTCGAACACACGCTCCGGCGACCCGGTCGCAGGTGGGATCGAGCATAATGCGGGGATGGACCAGCCCCAGCGGATCGGCCGGTACTCCCTGGTCCGCCGGGTGGGTGCCGGGGGTTTCGCGACCGTCTGGCTGGCCCGGGACGAGGAGCTCGATGCGGATGTCGCGGTCAAGATCCTGTCCGACAACTGGATCGACGAGGACGACGTCCGGCGCCGCTTCCTGGCCGAGGGCCGGTTCCTCCGCCGGGTCGACTCACCGCACGTGGTCGGGGTGCACGACGTCGGCGAGACCGAGGACGGCCGGCCGTATCTCGTCCTGACGTATGCCGACGGCGGCTCGCTCGCGGACCGGATCAAGGCCGGCCCGCTGGAGATCGCCGACGTCGTCGACATCGTCACCCAGGTCGGCGCCGGGCTCAAGCAACTGCACGCCCGCGGCGTACTGCACCGCGACGTGAAACCGGCCAACGTGTTGTTCCGCACCGACGAGTCCGGCCAGCGCGCGATGCTCGGTGACCTCGGCCTGGGCAAGTCGCTGGAAACCGTGTCCCAGTTGACGATGCCGGGTGGTACGCCGGCCTACGTCGCGCCCGAGCAGGTGATGGGCGACCGGCTCGACCACCGCGCCGACCTGTACTCACTCGGCGCGGTCGCCTACGCCTCCTTCACCGGGCAGGCGCCCCATGGGTTGATCAGCCTCGGCGCGGTGATGCGGATCGAGTCCCCGCCGCCGTCGATGAGCACGTTGCGGGAAGACGTCCCGGACGCGATCGACGCCGTCGTACGGCGTGCCCTCGAGCCGGATCGCGACAAGCGCTGGCCCGATCTCGACAGCTTCCTCGACGCTCTGCAAGAGGCCCACAAGACCGGCAAGATCCCCGCCGGTCTCGTCCCGGCGGAGGTCCTGCCGGTACCAGCCGGGCCCGGCGGAGTCGACCAGGAGACAGCCCTCTCGGCGGCTAACGCGCCAACCGTCACGCCCGGTGGCAGTGCTGGCTCGGTAGATGCCACGACCGCCCCGGCTGCCCTGCTCGCGACTCCCGCTCCGAAGCGCTCTGCCCGCGCTTGGGTGATCACCGCGGTGCTCGCCCTGATCCTGGCCGCCGGCGGCGGCTACGGCGGCTACCGCTTGGTGATGAGCCAGCCGGTGACCGTGGGGACCGGGACTGTGTCGGTGGAGGTCCCGCGCAGTTGGGACCAGAAGTCGACCAATGACGCGACAGCGCTACTGGTCACGACAGACACCTCGCACTGGCAGAGCGACAGCAAGGTGCCAGGGGTCTACGTGGAGACGCTCACCGGGGCCAGTGCTGTCACTCTGCCGAAGGCGGGCAAGACACCGGCCGACTGCAAGTCGACGGGGCAGGATTCCGCCGACAACCAGATCACCTTCTATTACGAGTGCACCGACCTCGCAACGCAGACGAAGAGCACGGTAGGCGAGCGCTACAAGGTGGCTCTGCCCGGCACGACGCTACTGCGGGCACAAGCCCGCAGTAGCGACCGGCAAGAGGTCGCGGACGTCCTCGACTCGGCGACCTTCATCAAGTAAGGCGTTACGGCACCAGTGAGGTCAGGGACGACGCCGTGGCCTTGTGCATCCGCGGGATGACGTTCAGCGTGGCCGAGTCGCCGCTGTAGAGGTGTGAGCCCGACTCGTAGACCAGGTAGGCCGTGCCGTTGTACTCCGTGATGCCCTCGGTCATGCTCGGCGCCCGGAAGCAGCTCAGCGAGGCGGCGTCCAGGTCCTTCTGGCCGCGGCGTACGACGTACAGGTTGCTGCGGTTGCCCCGCCCGTACGAGGTGCTGTAGACGAAGTGGTTGGCGGTGACCATCAGGCCTTGCGTCTTGGTCGGTACCTCCCACGCGCCGGGCAGGGTGGTCAGTGTGCCGTCGGCGGCGACCTTGTACTCGTACATGGCGCCGCGGCCGGTCTCGTTGAAGGTGCCGGAGAAGATGGAGTCGCCGTAGCTGGTCAGGAACGAGGAGCCCGCGACATCGCGTGCGGTACCGACCTGGGCCAGGTACGGCGTACCGGCAGCCTTCAGGGCGTCGCGGAGCTCGGTGAGCCGGTACTTGCGGATGGAGCTGCCCGCACCGGCGATGAAGGCCCAGCCCTTGGTGGTGGTGATCCCGCCGACGTGCGACTCGGCGATGGCCACAACGCCGACGGTGGAGCCGGTGGCCGGGTCGATGCCGTAGATCTGCGAGTCGGCGCCCGCGCGGTACGAGGCGACCAGCAGCAGGTTCTTGCCGGAGCCGTCCCAGTTGTACCAAGTGCCGGCGCCTTGCGGGGTGTACGTGCTGAGGTTGGGGAGGCTCGCGCTGTTGCTGAACCGGGCGTCGTACTTCTTGGAGGCCGATGGTCCGTCGTAGAAGGTACTGCCACCAGTGGTCGCGGTGTCACAGGTGATCGCGGCACTGGCCGGTGCGCTGAAAGCGGTCAGCGCGCTGGCGGAGGTGAGGAAGGCGGTCAAGACGGCGAAGCGACGGGTCATGATGTCCTCTGGGGTTCGGGCGATAACCTTCGGGATCTTCTCGGTAGAAGGTAAATGATTGCCCCGCAGTACGGTAGGGCGCATGACCGACCTGCGTGCGGCGATCGACCGCGTTCTGCCCTCCGTTCGTGCCGACCTCGAGGACCTCATCCGGATTCCCTCGGTCAGTGCGGACCCGGCCCGTGCGGCCGATGTCCAGCGGTCCGCCGAGGCGACCGCCGCGCTGTTCGAGGCCGAAGGCTTCGCGATCCAGATCGTCCGGGCGGGTGACGGCGCGCCCGCGGTGATCGCGAAGAAGCCGGCGCCGGCGGGCAAGCCGACCGTGCTGCTCTACGCGCACCACGACGTCCAGCCGACCGGCGCCGTCGAGGAGTGGACCTCCGAGCCGTTCGTGCCGACCGAGCGCGACGGCCGGCTCTACGCCCGCGGCGCCGCCGACGACAAGGCCGGGATCGCCGCCCACCTCGCCGCCGTCCGTGCCTTCGGCAACGACCTGCCGGTGGGCGTGACGGTGTTCGTCGAGGGCGAGGAGGAGATCGGTTCGCCGACCCTGCTGCAACTGCTCGACGAGTACGCCGATGAGCTCACCGCCGACGCGATCGTGATCGCCGACTCGGGCAACTGGGCGATCGGCCAGCCCGCCCTGACCGTATCGCTGCGCGGCCTGGTCGACTGCTTCGTGGAGGTCCGGACGCTCAAGCACGCGGTCCACTCGGGCCTCTTCGGCGGCGCTGTGCCGGATGCGCTGACGGCGCTCTGCCGGCTGCTCGCCACCCTGCACACCGACAACGGCGACGTCGCGGTCGACGGACTGCACGCGACACGCGCGGCCGAGCTCGAATATCCCGAGGACCGGTTCCGGTCGGAGTCGAGCGTGCTGGACTCGGTCAAGCTGATCGGCTCGGGCACCCTGGTCGACCGGCTGTGGACGCGCCCGGCGATCGCAGTACTGGCCATCGACGCGCCGCGGGTCGCCGACGCGAGCAACACGCTGGTACCGGTCGCGCGAGCCAAGGTGAGCCTGCGGGTCGCCCCCGGTGACGACGCCGTCAAGGCGATGGAGGCCCTGCGCAACCACCTCGAGCAGAACGCCCCCTGGGGTGCCCAAGTCACCGTGACAGACGGGGATATCGGCCAGCCGTGCTCGATCAACGCGCGCGGAGCGGCGTACGACGCGGCCCGTTCGGCCTTCGCGTCGGCGTGGGGCGTCGAGCCCGTCGACACCGGGATGGGCGGCTCGATCCCGTTCATCGCGGAGTTCCAGCAGGCCTTCCCGAACGCGGCCGTCCTGGTCACCGGGGTGGAGGATCCGGACACCCGGGCACACGGGATCGACGAAGGTCTGCACCTGGAGGAGTTCGCCAAGGTCTGTCTGGCCGAGGCGCAGCTTCTTCAGAACTTGGCATGATCGGTGGTACCGGGCTTTCCGGGCACGGTGTGTTTGGCATAGGTTTCGGCGAGTGAAGATCGCAGTAGTGCGCGAGACCAGACCGGCCGAGCGCCGGGTGGCCCTGGTGCCGGAGCAAGTCGTCAAGCTCGTCCAGCTGGGCTATGAGGTCGCGGTCGAACCCGCGGCCGGCGAGCGCGCGCTGTACTCCGACGATGCCTATCGCGACGCCGGCGCCGAGGTGGCCTGGGGTGCCGACCACGCGGCGACGGTGGTGGTGTCGGTGCAACCGCTCGAACGCGAGCGACTGCAGCGACTGCACGCCGGTACTGCGCTGATGTCGTTCCTGCCGACGAACCCGCCGGACGTGATCCGGGCGGCGACCCGGGCCAAGCTGACGGCGTTCGCGATGGAGATGATCCCGCGGATCTCGCGCGCCCAGTCGATGGACGCGCTCTCCTCGCAGGCGCTGGTGGCCGGCTATCGCGCGGCCATCGTCGCCGCGGAACGCCTGCCCCGGTTCTTCCCACTGAACATGACGGCCGCCGGCACGGTGCCGCCCGCCCAGGTCCTCGTCCTGGGCGCCGGCGTCGCCGGGCTGCAGGCGATCGCCACCGCGAAGCGCCTCGGCGCGGTCGTGAAGGCGTACGACGTCCGTACCGCCGCGGCCGAGGAGATCGCCTCGATGGGCGCCCAGCCGATCGAGCTCGAGCTCGGCACGCTGGACGGCCCGGGCGGTTATGCCCGCGAGATGACCGAGGAACGCTCCCAGCTACAGCGCGACCTGCTGACGCCGTACATCGCGGGCGCCGACGCGGTGATCACCACGGCCGCCGTTCCGGGCCGGACCGCGCCGATGCTCGTGTCGCGGTCGATGGTCGAGCAGATGAAGCCCGGCTCGGTCGTCGTCGACCTGGCCTCGGAGTCCGGCGGCAACGTCGAGGGCTCGGTGGCCGGAACCGAACTGATGATCGGCAACGCGCTGGTCTGGGGTGGCGCGAACGTGCCCAGCCAGATGGCCGGACCGGCCAGCCGGCTGTACGGGCAGAACATCGCGAACCTGATCGCGCTGATGACCCGGGACGCGGAGTTCAACCCGGACTTCGACGACGAGATCGTCAGCGGCTGCTGCCTCACCCACGACGGCACCGTGCTGCACGAGCCGACCCGCGAGCTGCTGGAAGGACCGATGGCATGACCGAGACCATCGCTTTGCTGACGATCTTCGTGCTCGCGGCGTTCGTCGGGGTCGAGGTGATCAGCAAGGTCTCCTCGACCCTGCACACCCCGCTGATGTCCGGCGCGAACGCGATCCACGGCGTCATCCTGGTCGGCGCGATCATCGTCACCGGCGCGGCCGACTCCACTCCGGTGGTGATCGTCGGGCTGCTGGCGGTAGTACTGGCCACGGTGAACATGGTCGGCGGGTTCGTCGTCACCGACCGGATGCTGCAGATGTTCCGCGGTCCGGCGGCGCGCAAGAAGGAGCTGCACAAGTGATCGACACCTGGGCCCAGATCGGTTATCTGATCTCGGCGGTCTGCTTCATCGTCGCGCTGAAGGCCCTCTCGTCGCCGAAGTCGGCGCGTAGTGGCAACCTGCTCGGCGCGGCCGGTGCGGTGCTCGCGGTGATCATCACCTTCGTCGCGTACAAGCCGGACCACCTGGTACCGATCCTGATCGCGCTCCTGATCGGCACGGTCGCCGGGGTGGTCGGCTCGCGCCGGGTGCAGATGACGCACATGCCTCAGCTGGTCGCGCTGTTCAACGGCGTCGGCGGTGGCGCTGCCGCCCTGGTCGCGCTGATGGAGCTCGGCGAGGTGCGCGACGGTGAGACGATCGCCGCGATCGCGACGGCCTTCACGATCGTGGTCGGGGCGATCAGCTTCTCCGGCTCGGTGGTGACGTTCGCCAAGCTGCAGGATCTGATGACGAGCCGTCCGGTGACCTTCCCCGGGCTGCCCGTGCTGTTCGTGGCCGGCATCGTCGGCGGCGTCGCGCTCTCGGTCTGGCTGGTCTCGGATCCGCGCGTCTGGGTCGGTGTCCTGCTCTGCCTGGTCGGCCTCGCGCTCGGGGTCATGCTGGTGCTGCCGGTCGGCGGTGCCGACGTGCCGATCGTCATCTCGCTGCTGAACGCGTTCACCGGTCTGACCGTTGCCGCGGGTGGCTACGTGCTCGGCAACACGCTGCTGCTGATCGCGGGAACGCTGGTCGGCGCGGCCGGTACGTTGCTGACCAAGATGATGGCCGACGCGATGGGCCGCTCGGTCTTCAACATCCTCTTCGGCGCGGTCAAGGGCGGCTCGACCCTGGGTGGTGGGGTCGCGTCCGACCGGCCGGTCATCTCCGGTACCGCGACGGACGTCGCGATCCTGCTCGGCTACGCCCAGCGCGTGGTCATCGTGCCCGGCTACGGTCTCGCCGTCGCCCAGGCCCAACACATCCTGCGCGACCTGGTCGAGGAGCTGCAGAGCCGTGGGGTCAAGGTCGACTACGCGATCCACCCGGTGGCAGGCCGGATGCCCGGCCACATGAACGTCCTGCTCGCCGAGGCCCAGGTGCCCTACGAGCAGTTGCGCGAGATGGACGAGATCAACGGCGATTTCAAGTCCACCGATGTCGTCCTGGTCGTCGGCGCCAACGACGTCGTCAACCCGGCCGCCCGGACTACGCCGAGCGCCCCGATCTACGGCATGCCGATCCTCAACGCCGACGAGGCCCAGCGGGTCATCTTCCTCAAACGCTCCATGCGCCCCGGCTTCGCCGGCATCGAGAACGAACTCCTGTACGACCCGAAGACCACGTTGTTGTTCGGCGACGCCCGAGACTCCCTCACCAAACTCCTGGCCGCCGTCAAGAACGTCTAGCGCCCCGACCTCGCACTACCGCGCCGCGCACGGGGCGGGAAATAAGTTCGCTGGTGGGCGAAGTGGACCACTTCGCCCAGTTGCGGCGATAGTCCCGCACCGAATTCCGCCCCGCGTCAATGGCACCGCTCATGCGGTCTCATTGCCATGCCCGAAAGTGGTCGACGCCCATGATTGCCGAACGTATGGTGTATTCACCGGCCGTTCTCGCCGCCACCACCGTACTGATCATCATCCTGCTCGGCCTCACCGCCCGGCTTTCGACCACCATCGAACACTGGCCGCAGCAGGCATCCTTCTGCCGCGATCACCACCCGATGGCAGCTTCCGGCCACAAACCTGGCTGGTGTATCTGAACCGGTCCAGTCCGCTCATCAATCAAATGCTTCGATCATCGCCAAATGGTCTAGTCCGTAAATTCACCGAACCCACCCCCGCTGAGCCGCCCGCACTCCCAACTCAAGCCGCCCCGAAGCCCCCGCCTGCTCACTCAGCTTCGCCGCCATCCGCCTGATCGTCCGCAAGGAAACCCCAAGCTTCCGCCCGGCCTGCTCGTCGGTGGCCCCCTGTACCAGCAACTGCAGCAGTTCAGCCTCCAGCGAGCTGATCCCGTCCTCGTCTCGCTGCTCATCGGCGAACGGGTCGTCGGCGCGGCGCCAGTAGCTCTCGTAGTACTCCCGCGCCAGGTTCACGACCGCGATGCTGTGGTGCACGACGGCGCCGACGGAATTGTCCTGGGGGTCGATGCCCAACACCACCGCATCGCCGAAGATGACCAGTTTCATCGGCAGTGACGGCACGGTGCGGACTTGGCGCCGTAACCCATGCTCCAGAGCGCGTATTCCCGGGCGCCCGGCGTCTTCAAATGCGCTTCGGTGAGCAAATACCGGGCATCTACACCGCGTTCGAGAAATGGCCGGTCCGGCGAATCCTCGAGTTCGTGGGTGCGCACTCCATTGGCCGGCAACATTCCCCCGACCAATCTTTGCGGCTGAAACTTCTGCAGTCGCTGATAGGCGGCTTCGCTGCCCTCGAGTAATTCGACCTCGCGGGCAGTCTTCTGGGTCAGGAATTCGTGGTAGTCCGCGGTGAATCCCTTGGCGTTCGTCTCGTCGTTCTTCAAGGTCTCGGCCAGACCGTCGATCTGCTCCCGCTGCCGGGCGGCCAGGCGTTCGAATCCGACCGCGGGGTCGAGCGGGTACTCCTGGTCTGCGATGTTCCAGCGCGGGACGATGAGTCCGAGTTCCCGCAGTCGCCCGAGCTCCCGGACGGCCTCGGCCTCGGTGATCGCTGCCTGAGCGGCGAGGGAGGTCTGAAGCTCTCCGCCAGACCCCTGCAGCAGTTGCGGCCGCTGCAGGAGGGCGCGGTAGATGGTCAGCGTCTGCTCTGTGACGCCAAGTGACTCGAACACCCGTCAGACCCAGCCGCGTTTGGCGGCGGCCACTCCCAGTTCGAAGCGCGAGGTGGCGTCCAGGCGTTCGGAGAGGTTGGCGGTGATGCGGCGGGCGGTGCGCAGCGAGATGCCGAGGAGGCGGGCCACCTGCTCGTCCTTGGCGCCGCCGGCCAGCAGGCGTAGTACCTCGGCCTCGTGCGGGGTGAGCGGGTTGTTGTCGTCGCGGTCTTCCGGGGAGAAAAGCTCCGCGGAGCGCGACCAGTAGGAGTCGAACAGCGACATCGCGAGGGCGACGACGGCGGGGCTGCGGTGGATGAGCGCGCCTGCCGTCGGGTTCTGCGGGTCCATCGCCATCACGGCCAGCTCGTGGTCGATGATCAGCAGCCGCATCGGCAGGGTCGGGGTCGCCCGGACTTCACCGCCGTGCCGGTGCAGGGTGGCCGCGTAGTCGAGCCCGGGCTTGGAGACGGTCATGTTCTGCAGGTAGAGGGTCCGCAGCTTGATGCCGCGCTGGAGCAGTTGCAGGTCGGGGGTGACCGAGTCTGGGTGGATGGTGTCGTCGATGTGCGCGGGGATCATTCCCCAGAAGGAGCCGCGGGCGTTCAGGCCGAGCTCCTCGATCCGGCGCGACGCGTTGGCGCGTCCCTTCAGCACCTCGACGTCGCCGCTGCTGCGGGAGGTGAGCAGTTCGTTGTACTGCTCCGAGATCACCTCGGCCGAGGTCTCCGCCTGGCGCAGCTCGTCGGCCATCCGGTTCAGCTCGCCGCGGCGGCGCTCCACCAGCCCGGACAGTCCGACCCGGGGATGCACCGCGTGCTCGGCGTCCGGGTTGGTCCAGGTCGGGACCAGGAGTTCGAGTTTCCGCAGATCGTCCAGGATCTGGCTGACCTCGGCCAAAGGTAGCTTTACCAATGCCGAAATCTCCGCCGGAGTGCTGTCGGGATGGCTTAGGAGGGCGTGGTAGACCGCAAAGGTGGCCCCATCCACACCCAGCGGTTCCAGCACGGCGCACTCCTTCGGTACTTGTTTGGAACCGACCATATACAGAGCGCGCCGACAATGAGCGCTTGATTGGTCACCCGATTATTTCGAAAGGACGTCTCGTGATCAAGAAGTGGCTCACTGTAGTCGTCGCTGCTCTGGTTTTCACGGCTATTACGCTCCTGCCCGGCAAGACCGCTGCCGAGGCGGCGCCGCCTCCGGCCGAACCCGGCTGCGGGATCACCGCGGTCTGCTGGGGGATGTAGCCCTCCCGTACACTGAGCCGCGTGGCTCGTGGCGATGGTCGGCTCACTCATGATCTTGACCCGCAGGACCTAGGCCCGCAGGACGCTTGTGGCGTCTTCGGGGTCTGGGCTCCGGGGGAAGAGGTTGCCAAACTCTCCTATTTCGGACTCTTCGCTCTGCAGCACCGGGGGCAGGAGTCAGCTGGCATCGCGGTCAGCAACGGCAGTCAGATCCTGGTCTACAAGGACATGGGTCTGGTCAGCCAGGCCTTCGACGAGGCGACGCTTGCATCCCTGAAGGGGTATATAGCCGTCGGTCACTGCCGGTACTCGACGACCGGGTCGAGCGTCTGGGCCAACGCCCAGCCGACGTTCCGGTCGACCGCGACCGGCTCGATCGCGCTCGGGCACAACGGCAACCTCACCAACACCGGTGAACTGGCCGCGACGCTTGCCGGCAACGACGACCTCGACCTGGGGCTGGACGTCGACATCGAGCACGCGCGGGCGAATGCCAAGCACAACGCCTCCTCCGACACCGACATCCTCACCTCGATGCTGGCCGGCTACCCGGACCTGACCATCGAGCAGGCTGCCGCCAAGGTGCTGCCGAAGGTCAAGGGTGCCTACAGCCTGGTCTTCATGGACGAAACCACCCTGTACGCCGCCCGCGACCCGCAGGGCGTCCGCCCGCTGGTGCTCGGCCGGCTCGAGCGGGGCTGGGTGGTGGCCAGCGAGACCGCCGCGCTCGACATCGTCGGCGCGAGCTTCATCCGTGAAGTGGAGCCGGGCGAGATCGTCGCCATCGACGAGGACGGCCTGCGCTCGACCACGTTCGCCGAGCCGGAGCCCAAGGGCTGCCTGTTCGAGTTCGTCTACCTGGCCCGCCCGGACACCCAGATCTCCGGTCAGCGGATTCACACGACTCGCGTCGAGGTCGGCCGCCAACTGGCCCGCGAGCACCCGGTCGAGGCCGACCTGGTGATCGCCACCCCGGAGTCCGGTACGCCGGGTGCCATCGGGTACGCCGAGGAGTCGGGCATCCCCTACGGGTCCGGCCTGGTCAAGAACGCTTACGTCGGCCGCACGTTCATCCAGCCGAGCCAGACGATCCGCCAGCTGGGCATCCGGCTGAAGCTGAACCCGCTGCGCGAGGTGATCGAGGGCAAGCGCCTGGTCGTCGTCGACGACTCGATCGTCCGCGGCAACACCCAGCGCGCGGTGATCAGGATGCTGCGCGAGTCGGGCGCGGCCGAGATCCACGTCCGGATCTCGTCGCCGCCGGTGAAGTGGCCGTGTTTCTACGGCATCGACTTCGCCAGCCGGGCCGAGCTGATCGCGAACGGCCTGAACACCGAGGAGATCTGCCGCTCGATCGGCGCCGACTCACTCGGGTACGTCAGCCTGGACGGGCTGATCGAGGCCACCTCGGTGCCCAAGGACAAGCTCTGCCGCGCCTGCTTCGACGGGATCTACCCGATCGCGCTGCCGGAGCCGGAGCACCTCGGCAAGCACCTGCTCGAAGTACCGGTGAACACCGATATCGACGGCCTCGCCACAGTGTCCGGCGGCGCCGGCGCAGCGGACGCGCTGTCCCGGCCGTAAGGCCCGACTGTTCTGTCTGCAGTGCATCAGGCCCCCAAGAAGGAGAACCACAGTGAGCGAGGGCGCGAGCTACGCGGCCGCCGGCGTCGACATCGAGGCCGGTGACCGGGCCGTCGAGCTGATGAAGGAATGGGTGGCCAAGGCGACCCGCCCCGAGGTGGTCGGCGGGCTCGGCGGCTTCGCCGGGCTGTTCGACGCGAGTGCGCTGACGGCGTACCGGCGGCCGTTGCTGGCCACCTCCACGGACGGCGTCGGGACCAAGGTCGCGATCGCCCAGAAGATGGACCGGCACGACACGATCGGCTTCGACCTGGTCGGCATGGTCGTCGACGACCTGGTCGTCTGCGGCGCCGAGCCGCTGTTCATGACCGACTACATCTGCACCGGCAAGGTGGTGCCGGAGACGATCGCGCAGATCGTCAAGGGCATCGCCGAGGCCTGCGTAGAGGCCGGTACTGCGCTCGTCGGCGGCGAGACGGCCGAGCACCCGGGTCTGCTGGAGGCCGACGAGTACGACGTCGCCGGCGCTGCGACCGGAGTCGTGGAGGCCGACGAGGTGATCGGCGCCGACCGGGTCCGGGCGGGTGACGTGGTGGTCGCGATGGCGTCCTCCGGGCTGCACTCGAACGGCTACAGCCTCGTCCGGCACGTGTTCTTCGACCGGGCCGGCTGGCAGCTCGACCGCGAGGTCCCCGAGCTCGGCGGCACGCTCGGCGACACCTTGCTGATCCCGACCCGGGTCTACGCCAAGCACTGCCTCGAGCTGATCCAGGAGCTCAACGCAGCCGAGGACAAGCCTCTGCACGCGATGTCCCACATCACCGGCGGTGGCTTCGCGGCGAACCTGGCCCGCGTCATCCCCGACGACCTCGCGGTCCGGATCGATCGGTCCAGCTGGACCCCGGCGCCGATCTTCGGCCTGGTCGGTCAGCTGGGTGGCGTCCCGCAGCTCGAGCTCGAGAAGACGCTGAACATGGGTGTCGGCATGGTCGCGATCCTCGATCCGGCCGCGGCGGACCGCGCGATCGCGGCGCTGGCCGAGCGCGACATCGCCGCCTGGGTGTGTGGCGAGGTCAGCACGGTCACCGACGCCACGACAGGCGTCGAGCTGCAAGGCACCTACGCCGGCTGATCCAGCCGCGGCTGCAGGCCAGGCAACGACGGCCCTCAGCGCAGGCCTATGACGAGCAAGGCCCATGACGACGGTCCTCAGGCGCCCAGGAGCTTCCTCGGGCGCCGGAGGTCATCCGCGCAACGAACGCAGCACTGTGGATCTCAGCACAGCGAACGCTTCGTAAGGGCAGGCTGGCGTGCCCTGTCCTGCCGTGTGGTGGAAATTCGTCGGCCAAGCACAGTCGACCTGCCCAGGCGCCCTGAGGCGCTGGGCAGGTCGATCAGAGTGCTACTGCGGCTTTACCGACGGGGGTGGTAGTCGTCGGCGTCATCGCCGACGTCTGTGTCGTTGTTGCCGTTCGCAGAGGTACCACCCTCGTCGCCGCCGGACAGCTCTTTTTTGAGCTGGTCCAAGTCGGTGTCCCAGGTGCGGTACTTCAGGTCGCGTGCGACCTTCGTCTGCTTGGCCTTTGCACGGCCGCGCCCCATAGCGTCGACCCCCTCGCACAAGTCAACCGGGTACGCAGCGTGGCGCCCACGGATCAGTCGTCAGTAATCGTGCCTCTAGGTTACCCGGACCCGGTGTCCGACACACGCACCGGCCCCTGACTGGACCCCCGAAGAAGTCCGAGAACAGGCCGGGAGGCCTGACCAGTCCCCTCAAACCGGCCAGGCCTCCCGCGTCTTTGACCCCTGACGGGGGTGTTACTTCACCTCGCGACGTGAGCTTGCCCACAGTCCGACGATCGTCGGCAGGACCACCCAGACGGCGATCGCGGTGAGCGTCTCGGGCAGCATCCCGTGCAGATCGCGCTCGGCGATCCGGCCGAAGGCGCCGAACACGTCGAGCCAGTTGGCGTTGTCCTTGAACAGGGCAGGCCCGGCCAGGGCCCAGGCGGTCGGGGCGACGAAGAAGACCAGGATCGCGACCGCGGTCTGGGCGATCACCGCACCGAAGGCGGCACCCATCACGACGTTCAGCGCGGTCGTCAGGTAGGCCCCGGCCAGCGCGCCGCCCAGTCCGGCGTACGTCGATCCGTCGCCGCTGATGGCCCCGCCGAGCGCGGTGGCGGCGAGCGCGAGCAGGGCGGTCACGGTCAGGACGACGGCGCTCAGTGCGATCGCGGAGGTGAACTTGGCGAGCTGGACCCGGATCCGGCGCGGCGAGAGCGTGAAGGTGGTCAGCGCGGTCCGCTGGGTCCACTCGCTCGTCATCGCCATCACGCCGATCACCGGCAGCAGCAACAGCACACCGGTCGACGCGGCGCTCAGATAGCCGTCGAAGGCCTGCTTGCCGTCGGTCAGGTGGGTCAGCTGCCAGGTGAGTGCGGCCACCGCGAGGGCCAGGATGCCCAGGATCAGGAACCGGCCGCTGCGGGTGTTGACCGACTTACGCAGCTCGATCGTGACGAGCTTGAGGAAGGACTGGGCGCGCGCGGGCGGCAGTGAGGTGGCGACGGCGGCGCGGTGCTTGCCCAGAGTCGCCGCGACGACCGGAGAGGTGATTTCGGAAACAGCCATGATCTTGGACTCCAGGAGGTAGAAAGGTCGGTGTTTCAGGCAGCTGCGGCGGCGGGCGTGGTGAGCTGGAAGAAGAGCTCCTCCAGGCCGGCGCCGTCGCTCTCGCGCAGTTCGAGCAGGACCTGGCCGGCGGCGGCCGCGGCGCGACCGACCTGCTCGGCGGTGGCGTCGACGCGCAGCGCGCCGTCGTACAGGGGCTCGAGGTCGAGCCCGGCGGCGGTCAGCGCCTGGTTCAGGCCGATCGGGTCGAGGCCGCGGACGAGCGTGCCGCTACCGGCCAGCAGCTCTTCCAGCGAGCCGTTCGCGACGATCTTGCCGCCGCCGATGACGACCAGCCGGTCGACGGTCGCCTGGACCTCGCCCAGCAGGTGGCTGGACAGGATCACCGTGCCGCCGCGCGAGGCGAAGTCCTGCAGCAGGCCGCGCATCCAGCGGATGCCTTCGGGGTCCATGCCGTTCGCGGGCTCGTCGAGGATCAGCGCGGCCGGGTCGCCGAGCAGAGCGGCCGCGATCCCCAGGCGCTGCCGCATCCCCAGCGAGTACTGACCGACGCGGCGCTTGGCGGCCGGCGTCAGGCCGACGGCGTCCAGCATCTCGTCCGCACGGCTGCTCGGTACGCCGAGCAGCGACGCGTTGAGCAGCAGCGTCTCGCGACCGGTACGGCCCGGGTGCTGGGCCGCCGCGTCGAGCATCACGCCGACGACGCGCCCGGGGTTCGGCAGGTCGGAGTACTTCTTGCCGGCGATCGTCGCGTGGCCCGAGCTGGGCGGGGTGAGTCCCGTCAGCATGCGCAGCGTGGTGGATTTGCCGGCGCCGTTCGGGCCGAGGAAGCCGGTGATGCTGCCGGGCTCGACGGTGAAGGAGACGTTGGAGACGGCGGTGTGCTGGCCGTAGCGCTTGCTGAGGTTCTCGACGGTGATCATGTCCCCTACTCAACCGGTCGGGACCCCCTCGCCACATCGACCGAGCGTCTGCAGTCACCCCCTACTTAAGTCGTCGGGAATGACCCTGACCCCCCACCGCAGGGGGGAGGACAGGCATCACCGAAAGAGGGACGTAAGTCGTGACGTGCCGCGACTACGCTGACTCAATGCAACGGTTGCGGCGCTGGTATGCCTGGTTCGTCCGGCACGCGCCGCGCTTCCGCGACCTGATGTACGTCGGGTTCAGCCTGCTCACGATCGTCTTGCAGGCGGCAGGGGGCAATCCCGGCTGGCATCCCGACTGGATGGTGTTCGCCCTCGGCGCGATCGCCTCACTGGCTCTGTGGTGGCGCCGGAAGTATCCGGTCCTGGTCACCGTCATGGCCGTGGTCGCGATGGGCGTCGCCGGGATCTTCATGCCGATCGGGCTCGCGCTGCTGACACTCGCGATCCGCCGCCGCGACCTCGTACTGGCCGTCCTGACCTTCGCGGCGTACGTCGCGTACGTGATCGGGAACCGGCCGGCCAGCGGCGATCCCACGGTGCCGATCTTCACCGGCCCCTTCGTGATCGGCACCTGGGTCGCGATCGGCGCCTACATCGGCGCCCGGCGCGACCTGATGGTGTCCCTGCGCGACCGGGCCGAGCGGGCGGAGTCGGAGCGGGAGCTGAGGGCCGAGCAGGCCCGGTTGGGAGAGCGGGCCCGGATCGCGCAGGAGATGCACGACGTGCTCGCCCACAAGGTGTCGCTGATCGCTCTGCACGCCGGCGGCCTCGAGGTGAACCCGGCCGTCGGTCCGGAGAAGGTGGAGAGCACGGCCGGGCTGATCCGCGAGACCGCCCGGCAGGCGATGGAGGATCTCCGCGAGGTTCTCGGCGTCCTGCGAACCGACCTGAGCCAGAGCGGTGCGGAGCTGGCTCCGGTACCACGTGCAGCTGACCTGGCCCGCCTGGTCGAGGCGTCGCGCGCGGCCGGCGTACAGGTGACGAGCTCGTTGACCCTGCCGGACGAGGTACCGGCTCTGGTCGGGCGAACGGTCTATCGGGTGGTGCAGGAGGCGCTGACCAATGTGCACAAGCATGCGCGGGGCGTTACGACCGAAGTACTGGTGAAGGGCGCGCCCGGTACCGGGGTGAACGTCCGGGTGACGAACGTACGGCCGGTGGCGGCTGATTCACTGTTGCCGGGCTCCGGTGCGGGGCTGGTCGGGCTGCGGGAGCGGGTGACCCTGTCCGGTGGCCGGCTCGACGCCGGACCGACTCAGGACGGCGGCTGGCGGGTCGAGGCCTGGCTGCCCTGGTGACCGGGGTTGGGGCAGAGATGGCAGAGTCCGACGGGCAAATGAAGGAGAACGATGACGCGGCTGCTGATCGTGGACGACGAGGCGCTGGTCCGGGCCGGGCTGAAGATGATCCTGGAGTCGGCTGACGATCTCCAGGTGGTCGCCGAGGCCGACGACGGCGCGGACGCGGCCGCGATGGTTCGCCGGCACCAGCCGGATGTCGTCCTGATGGACATCCGGATGCCACGGCTGGACGGCCTGGCCGCGACCCGCGAGGTCCAGGCGCTGCCCGATCCGCCGAAGGTCATCGTCCTGACCACGTTCGACCTGGACGACTACGTGTTCCGGGCGTTGCAGGCCGGGGCGAGCGGGTTCCTGCTCAAGGACACCCCGCCGCGCGAGCTGGTCCAGGCGGTCCGGGTGGTGGCGGGCGGCGACGCGATGCTGTCGCCGGCCGTGACGCGGCGGTTGATCGGGCACTTCGCGGCGGACCCGCGGACGGACCGGCAGCGGATCGCCAAGGAGCGGCTGCTCGCGCTCACCGACCGGGAGCGCGAAGTACTGGCGGCGGTCGCGCGCGGATTGTCGAACGCCGACATCGGCCGGGAGCTGTTCATGAGCGAGGCGACCGTGAAGGCGCACGTCTCCCGGGTGCTGGTGAAGCTGAACGCCACCAACCGGGTCCAGGTGGCGATCCTCGCCCACGACGCGGGAGTGCTCGACACCTGAGCCCGGACATGGACAACCGGCCGGGCGTCGTCTGAGGGGTGGGGGGCGACGACGCCACGACCGGTTGTCAGGTCAGCGGCCCGAGGGGGGAGTCGGGGGCGCTGACGGGGTTGAACCTCAGACGCGGCCGAAGGCCACGCTGCTGGTCCAGATCTTCGCCTTGGCGATCGGCTTGCCAGGCTTCGACGAGTGCCACAACGTGTTCGCGCCGGCGTAGATGCCGACGTGGTACACGCCGCTGCCACCGCTGAGGAAGAACACCAGGTCGCCCGGCTTGGCGGCGGAGCGGCTGATGTGCTTCGTCGCGCTGTACTGCTGACGCGACGTACGGGGCAGCGTCTTGCCGGCCTTCTTGTACACGTAGCCGGTGTAGCCGGAGCAGTCGAAGCCCTTGGTCGTCGTGCCGCCGTAGCGGTACGGGGTGCCCTTGAGCTTCGCGGCCTCGCGCAGAACCTTGGCCCGGAAGGTCGTCGTGGTGCTGCTGGCAGCGCCACCCTTGCCGTAGAGCACGCCGTGGCGGGCGGCCCAGGTCAAGCGGTTCCAGGTCGGCGCGCTCATGTAGCCGGTGACGCGGATGCCCCAGGAAGCCTGGAACTTCTTCACCGCGGCGACCGTGCTGTTGCCGAAGTACCGGTCCTGCTTGAGGTGCAGGGTCTTCTGAATGTATTTGACGGTAGAGCCCGAGTCGCGGAAGCGAATCAGGGGGCGACTGGCGATGGTGCTGCTGCCGCGGACCTGGCCGGCAGTGGTGCTTGCAGCTGAAGCGGTCGTCGGGGCGGCGACCACGCTGAGCGCGGCTCCACCACTGACGGCTAGGCCGACCGAAAGAACGGCGGCTGCGGCCCGGGGGGCCGTGGCGGACTTGCTGGACCTACGGTGCTTTGCCAATCCGCGGCCGGTGGGCCGGGTACTGGCATCGCCGGTGTGACTGACGGCGCTCTGAAGCGCTGTCCGTCGGGCAGTGACGGGCATGGTTGTCTCCCGACGCCTGTGAAGTTAGCTGTCGGGTTCGGGCTGAGAAACAATAGCCCGGTCCGCTCCCGCGGACTTCACCCCAGGGTCCCGACCACTCACGGTCGAAACCCAACTTCCTGGGTCCCCCACTCCTGCCATGGTTGTTCGAGGGGAGCGGGTGTGCCTGGCAGGACTCGGCGTTGACACACTCGCAGTTCGGCGCATTTGTCGAACCGCCGACGACTGTATAACAGAATGATCACGACGCAAACCCTCAGATCCACAGAGACCCTCCGAAAAGCCGTCAGACGGCTCTCTGACGGATCAGGGACCCACCTTGAACACCAGGTGTCCTGAGCGTGTCTGAGCGTCTCTCAGGTGGCCGCACAGCGAATTCGTGTGACCCCAGTCACATCGCGTGGTGGCTTTCTGTGACAACGAGCACAGTCCGTACTCAGGCTCCCCTCAGGTAGGCCTGGGATCATCGCTTTCCGAGCAGCTCCAGCCACCGCTCCAGGCCCACATTCCCGCCTGAAATCAGTACTCCGACGCGGTCGGGCAGGTTCTGGATCCGTCCGGCCAGCAGCGCGGCCAGCGCGCAGGCGCCACTCGGCTCCGCGACGACCTTCACTCGCTCGAAGAGGAACGTCATCGCAGCCCGGATCTCGTCGTCGCTGACCAGCTCGACGCCGTCCACCAGCCGCTGAACGATCGGGAAGGTCAGCTCGCCCGGGCTGGAGATCGCCTGGCCGTCGGCGATCGTCCGCGGTACTTCGATCTCGACCCGCTTGCCGGCGGCCAGCGACCGGGCTGTGTCGTCGCCCGCGGCCGGCTCCACACCTATTACCCGGATACCTGGTGACAAGGCGGTCGCCGCGGTCGCGCACCCCGCGATCAGGCCGCCGCCTCCGATCGGTACCAGCAGTGCATCGAGCGGGCCGACCTCCTCGACCAGCTCGAGGGCGACCGTGCCCTGCCCGGCCATCACGTCGTAGTGGTCGTACGGCGGAATGAGGGTCAGCCCCCGTTCCTCGGACAGTTGCTTGGCCAGGGCTGCCCGGTCCTGCCCGTACCGGTCGTAGGTGACCACCTCGGCGCCGTACCCGCGGGTGGCCGCCATCTTGGTCGGCGGCGCGTCCGTCGGCATCAGGATCACCGCGGACGTACCGGCGAGCTTGGCGGCCAGTGCGACCGCCTGGGCGTGGTTGCCCGACGAGTACGCCGCCACGCCACTGGCGAGCTGGGCGGGGGAGAGCCGGCTGATCGCGTTGAAGGCGCCGCGGAACTTGAACGCACCGATCCGCTGGAAGTTCTCCGCCTTCAGATACACCTCGGCGCCCACCCGCTCGTTCAGCGTGCGCGAGGTCAGCACCGGCGTACGGTGCGCGAAGCCTTTGATCCGTCCGGCCGCCGCTTGCACGTCCGCGAGAGTCAGCTCAGTCATGACGCGACGTTATGTCAAAGTGGCGGAGCCCGCTCCGTACTGATGACGAGAGGCTCCCGGCCGGGAGCCGACGGCGAAGGAGAGATCGTGAAATACCTCGTTGTGCTGAACATCAATCCCGACGTCCTGAACGCGCTGACCGAGGACGAGCAGCAGGCGATCTTCAGTGGGCACGAGAAGTTTCTGCAGGTCGTGCAGGAGTCAGGCGAGTTCCACAGCACGGTGGCGCTGGCCGAGCCGGCCAAGACGTCGGTGGTCAAGGTGCGCGACGGCGTGCCCGCGGTGACGGACGGGCCGTTCCTGGAGGCCAAGGAGTTCCTGGCCGGGTACTACCTCCTGGACTGTGCGACTCCGGAGCGGGCGCAGGAGCTGGCCGCGATGATCCCGGACGCGTCGATCGAGGGTCTCGGGGTCGAGGTTCGCGCGGTGATCCACGAGCTGGGCCTCTGATCCACCGCTGGAACGACAGAACGGCAGGAGCTCCGCTTCGGGGAGTTCCTGCCGTTCTGTTCTGTACTACTGGGAAGTACTAGGAAGTCTGGTCGTCGACTTTCGCGTCGCCGGCGTTCTTCTTGATCGACTCGATGCCGTTCAGCGCGGCAGCCTTGGTCTTGTAGCTCTCGCTGCCGGTCGCGATCACCTCGCCGTTGCCGGCCTTCAAGCGGAACCGGTACTCGCCCGACTTGTCTTCGTACAGCTCGAACTTGCCCGCCATGGCAAAACCCTCCGTGTGGTGGTCTGACTCCGCTTCGGAGCGTAGACCCCGTAGTTGACCAGTGGCGGGACCCGGCGCGAGTGTCGCCGACCGTCAGGCGTCATGCGTCGGGGTCAGGCGTCGGGGTCGGCCAGCACGCCACGGATGCCCGCGACGACGAGGTTGATGCCCAGCGCGTAGTACCGGTCGGTCGAAGCCGGGCAGACCAGGGTGTCTGCCGCTGACGTGATCAGTGGGTAGCGGTGGGGTGAAAGGGCCGCGAGGGAGGCGCGCTTGGCGCGCAGGCCGTCTTCGCGAGCGACCGGATCGGTGTCCTCGGTGGCGCCGGGCTCCGCGGTGACCAGGATGATGAGCGAGCAGACCGACTGCCGTCCGACCTCTGCCGCGTCGTCGGTGGAGAAGCCGCCCTGGGTCAGTAGCTCCATCGTCCGCTCGGCCAACGCGAGCCCGGCCGGCGAGATCAGGATGCGGAACATCGTCAGCCCCGCCACCTTGGGATGCGGCCGAAGGGCTTTGACGAACGACGTCAGTACGGCGCGCAGCTGGACGTCCCAGGCCTCGTCGCTCGGCTCGGGCAGGGCTATGTCGGCCAGGATCCGGTCGGCGACCGCGGCGAGCAGGTCGTCCTTGTCGCTGAAGTGCCGGTAGAGCGCCATCGGCGTCACGTCGTGCAGCTGGGCGAGCCGGCGGATGGTCAGCGCGTCCAGCCCCTCGGCGTCAGCGATCTCCAGCGCGCTCGTCGCGAGGGTCTGCGGATCGAGCCGCTTGGCGGCTTGGCTGCTGGTCGGGGGCATGTTGACAAGTTTACAACGTAGACCTACGGTTTACTAAGTACGCATACAACGTATACATACAACGTAGACAACATCTCTCCTGTGAGGTAGGCATGCGACGCAGTCCCTGGGCGACACTCGCGGTATTGGCTCTAGCGCAGTTCATCGTGGTGCTCGACGTGACGATCGTGAACGTCGCGCTGCCCGACATCCAGGCGGATCTGAACTTCTCCGCCGACTCCCTGCAATGGGTGATCAACGCCTACACGCTGCTGTTCGGCGGCTTCCTGCTGCTCGGCGGCCGGATGGCCGACCTGCTCGGCCCGCGCCGGGTCTTCATCGGCGGACTGGTGATCTTCGGCGTCACCTCGCTGATCGCGGGGCTGTCCAACTCGCCGGAGTTCCTGATCGGCGCCCGCGCGGTCCAGGGTCTGGGTGGTGCGTTGCTGTCACCCGCGGCGCTCGCGATCCTGACCGTCACCTTCGCGCACGGCCGGGAGCGCAACATCGCGATGGGCGTCTGGGGCGGCCTGGCCGGCCTCGGCGGCACGCTCGGGGTGGTGGCCGGCGGTCTGCTGGTCGACTCGCTGAGCTGGCAATGGGTGTTCTTCGTCAACGTACCGATCGTCGCCGTCCTGGTCGCGCTGATCCCGGCCTTCATCCGCGACACCCGGCACAACGAGAACGCCAACCGGGCCTTCGACACGGCGGGCGCAGTGCTCGGTACCGGTGGTCTGCTGGCCGTCGTCTACGGCGTCGTCCGGTCGGAGCCGAAGGGGTGGGGCTCGGGTGAGGTGCTCTTCTTCCTGATCGGCGGAGTCGCGCTGCTCGCCGCCTTCGTGATGGTGGAGGCGCGGTCGAAGGCACCGCTGGTTCCGCTGCGGTTGTTCCGGTCGCGGGCGCTGAGCGTGTCGGGCGGTGCGCTGGCGCTCAACGGCGCGGGCTTCCTGTCGATGTTCTTCCTGACCGCCATCTTCCTGCAGCAGGTCCGCGGCGACTCCGCGCTTGAGGCGGGCGTGCACTTCCTGCCGATGGGTGGCGCCGCGATTGTGGCCGCAGTACTCGCCTCGCAGCTTGTCCAGACGCTCGGCACGCGCACGGTCCAGTTGGGCGGAGCGGTGCTCAGCCTGATCGGGCTCCTGCTCCTCTCGCAGGCTGACGCAACCGGTAGCTATGTCAGCCAGATCCTGCCGGGTCTGATCATCTTCGGCTTCGGCATCCTCGGAGTCGGCGTACCGGGGCAGATCACCGCGGTCTCCGAGGTCGAGAACCACGAGGCCGGTGCCGCGTCGGGCGTGGTGAACGCGATGTACCAGGTCGGTGGCGCACTGGGCCTGGCGATCGTGACCACGCTGTCCATCACCCGTACTACGGACGCACTGGCTCACGGAGTCGCGCAGCAGCAGGCCTTGGTCGACGGCTTCCAGCGTGGCCTACTGGTGGCAGCCGGCTTCGCGGTAGCCAATGTCCTGCTGACGTTGGCATCCCCGCAACTGCAGCCCACCGCGGAGCAACTCACCGAGGCAACAGCCGCTGCCTGATCTTCTTGCCTTCACCCCCGCATCTCCGGCGGGGGTGAAGGCATTTCTAACGGTCCGCTGTATAGATGGCGGCCGCGGTGGTGCGACGGCCGGGCGGATCCCACGTGCTGACCTTGACGTTGCTGAACCCCGCACTCTCGAGCTCGGCGAGAAGGTTGCCTGGGGCCCGTTTCTCGGACACCGAGACGAGCAGCCGCGCAGCCGGCTTCATCACCCGCCGGATCTCCGCGTACGCCGCCGGCCGGTCCGCCCACAGCTGCACGTTGTTGACCGAGATGACCACACTCGCCGAGTGATCCGGCTGGTGCGTGTCGGCCGCATCCCCACGAATCAACTGCACCTTGCCGGCCTCGACCAGCTCACCACAGTGATGCCGGGCCGCCAGTAACATCGTGTCGGACGGATCCACCCCCACCACGATCGCCGCGCGCTCGGCCGCGGCCACCAGCCCGACCCCGGGCCCCGGCCCCAGCACCATCACATGCTCCTTACCCTGCAACCGCGCCATCTTCACCACATGCTTCTCGATCGCTCCGTTCCCCCGAGCCATAACCCACCCGCCGAACCGCCCGAACACCCCCTCAGGCAGCCCAAACCCCTTCAAAACCACCTTGCTCACCAAAGCGCCCATACCCCATCTCACCACGCAACCAGCCTGCCTCCCCGGCAATCAACCGGCCCAGGTCACGTCGAAGATCCGCAACACCCGGCCGTCATCGTCGACGTAGAAGGAGAGCAGTCCGAGCCCGCCGAACTGGCATTGGCGAAACTGTGGCTCGTCGGGTGAGAGGGGCTGAGCGTCCCACGGAGCGTCCACGAGCTTGACGACTTGGTCGACCAGGGCGTCAAAAGCCTCTGGGGGTAGTCCGTCGAGCTGAGCGAGGGCGGCCGCGTGGAACTCCACGCGATAGCTCACTGCCTTTCGGCCCAGCCGGGGATGACTTGGTCAGCTGGGATGAACTCGTCGGCTCTGCCTTCGCGGGCGGCCTGTGCGGCCTCCTCGAACCCGGGTCGTGAGTACGCGAGGGCGCGGAGCCGCCAGACGTGCAACACGTCGCGGAGTTGCTGGAACCGCCAAACCTCGTGCGCGGCGTCCAGAGCGCCGTGGTACTCCTGCAGAAACTGCTCGTGCCACTTCGCCGGGAGCACGAGCAAGATCTCGGCCGGGTCGTCCGGCGACTCCTGATGCGGCTGTGCGGTCACAACCCGAGACTACTCGGTCAGGTGCGTCCGATGCTCTCCTGGCCAACTCACTCCTGCCGATTGCCGTATAGGCGCCGAGGTCGGCTGGCCGGATCCCACGTACTTCGCCCGCCGCTTCCGCACGCTGTCCGGCCTGACACCTACGGAGTACAGGCAGCGCTCGACTACTTGATCGGATAGGCGACGTACGCGAAAGAACTCCCGTCCGGCGACCAGCTCGGCACATTCATCGTGCCCTGCCCACCGAAAACCGTCGCCACCTCCCGGACCTGTCCATCCGCCGAGAGCAACCGCACCCGCACATCCTCGACATCAGCGGGATGCCCCTCCGTCCCCGGCGGAAAACTTACATACGCGATCAGCGAACCATCCGGCGACGGATGCGGGAACCAGTTCACCCGCTCGTCGAACGTCAACTGCTCGACCACCGCACCCTTGATCCTGAACAACTGCGCTTGCCCCGCCCGCTCGGAGTTGAAGTAGATCCACTCCCCATCAGGCCCGTACTCCGAACCGTCGTCCGCGAACTCGTCATCCGTGACCTGCACATCGACCCCGCCGGCCGCCGGAACCGTATACACATTGGTGATCCGTCGACCGCCCCTGTTCGCCAACCCGATATAGGCCAACCGCTCCCCATCAGGCGAAACCCCATGCAGGTAATGGTGAACGCCATGCTCGTTGCTCACCCGCCGCCCCACCCCACCAGCCATCGGTACGGCGTACAGATGCCCATCCTCCGCCGACACGTAAACCGTGGCCCCGTCTGGCCCGACCACATGATCATTGTTGATCTCCGGCACCCCACCCAACTCGATCGGCACCAGCTCACCCCCAGCCACCGGCACCGAGAACAACCCGCCATCCCCGTTCACGACCAGGCGATCCCCAACCCAGTTGGGCGCCTCGAACAACACCACCGCCGACGCATACACCAATCGGGACTCGTTCGTCACGACGTCAACGACGTAAAGCTCAGCGGTCTGACCTGGACACAATTTTCGGAGCACGTTGCCAGCCTAGGCGACCTCTGGCAACCGTTTGTCGTGCGTCAGTTGGTCAGCCGCTGGCCGACAGCTCGGGCCGGATCGAAATGTGGCGCCGGCGGCGCACTGCCTTCTCCGCCCCATAACCGCAGGAGATCCAGGTCTTCAGCTCGAGCTCGTCGAATGCGTCGCGTTCGTTGAGACCGGAGTAGTCACTTCGCAGTACCGCGCGCCAGCGGGCGTCGTCCTCTCGCCAGCTGGCGATGAACTCGACGCACACCTCCGAGGAGATGGCGTTCAACTGGTCCTCGGCGTGGCTGAGTGATTTCAACGCCTCGGTCATCGTCCAGGAGTTCGCAGGCCCTCTGTTCATCGCGTTGGACAAACGTCGTTCGGTCTCGTGGATGAAGGACCTTCGATTGTCGATCACCCGCTGCCAGAAGCGCGGGCTCTCCGCGGCATGCAGTTGATCCTCGAAGTCCCATCCGGGCCTGCTCTCGAACAGCCCGTACATGCCCTCGGCGACCAGGTCGCCGAACTCCTCGTGCCGGGCGCGCAACGGATCCGCGAACGGTTTGTACTCGTCCTGCCGGACCTCGCCGATCTTGGGCAGCGACCGGGTGGCCGCAGGGCGTGCGAAGAAGAACCAGTCCTCGTTGTAGACGTCTGGGAAGAAGGACACTGCTGGGTGGTAGGTGCTGATGCCCAGTACTGCACCGCTGACGAAGACGTCCTGTTTGAAGCCTGCTAGGCGCCGGGCGTGACAGACCACCGAGTTGTCCGGGAACTCCCGGCTGGCCATCGATGCGACCGGGTTTCGGTCGAGCTGGACCGTCAACCGCTCGATGTGCCGCGGGCTGAGCTGAGAAATGTCGTCATCGACGAAGAGGATCTTCTTCCAG
This sequence comes from Streptomyces sp. SID13031, assembly GCF_010548305.1. Taxonomy (GTDB): domain Bacteria; phylum Actinomycetota; class Actinomycetes; order Propionibacteriales; family Kribbellaceae; genus Kribbella. The sequence continues at coordinate 16,760 of NZ_JAAGLV010000016.1, read as the reverse complement.
CCTCGCATGCGGGCCAGCCGGAGACCGATGTTGCGCTTGACGCTGAGGTCGCTCGAACGTCCCGCGCTCACTGCGTTGAAAGCCTGACCAGAGGTCAGTGGGGTCCAGGACTGTGGGTAGCCGTCGGGTACGTCGATGATCAGTCCGCGAGCGCCGAAGGTGGCCGACACACGATCGGCGACTTGTTCGACCCGTGCCCGCCGGCTGCACAGTACGACGAGTGGCACGGACATCGCGACGGAAAGGGCGATGAGGTGCTGTGGCGGGGATGTCCGCGCGGCTGGAACCACGATCGCATCGAGGCCGCTGCGGGTCAGTCTGACAGAAGATCGAGACACATCGCGCAGCAGGGACGCGTGCGACTGCTGATGCTTGAAGCGGCTCACGGGCGGCTCACCGTCTCCCCAGGCTCCCATTGGTAGAGCCGGTTCTCGGGGATCTCCAGATCGGGCGAAATTGCTTCGCCGTTCACTACCGGGACCCGCAGCAGTAGAGCGAACAATCCGTCCGGGAAGTGGCGGGACAGGTAGGCCTCGTTGCGCTCGCGGACGGCGACGTCGGTGAGCGTCCGGACCGCCCCCAGTACGCCGCGGCTGTGGATGCCGTTGCAGATGGTGATAGTGCGGCTGTGGTTGAACGGATTGCGCAGCCGGGTCAGCAACGCGACGTCCTCGACCAGTTCGGAAACGCCGTCGGTGTCCTCGAACTGCGGCCAGAACTCCTTGCCGCCGGCGCCACTGGCCTTGAAGATCTCGCCGGTCTTCAGGTCGGAGATCTCGAACTGGGAGATGGGCATCTCGCGCAGGGTCTTCAGCAGCCGCCGGGTCACGTGGTTCCAGCCGATGCCACCGAGCACCACCAGGTGGCCGGACATGTCGTCCGCCTTGACCTCCGACGGCAGCCGGTGCGAGATCTGCAGTTCCGGGTTGGAGGCGCGCAGGTGGCCCCACAACTCGATCAGCGCGTCGAGGTCGGCGTATCGATACATCCGGGTGTAGTTGGGGTCTCGTTCGTCGGCCAGGGCCGGACGTTCCCCCTCGGGCGACTCCGGGCAGATGATCGTGATCGGACCGCTCTCGAATTCCCAGCTGTAGGCGCCTCTGGTCGACGAACCGGTCCCGCCGCTCTGGCTGCGGGCGGCGTCGCGGAGCCCGATCAGTTCTTCGTTCAGCTCCTCGAAGCGCTCTCGCTCGTCCAGCGTCAGTTCGCGCTCGGACACCACCTCGGGTGTGCCGTCCCGGTTCGTCCGGTCCGTGCAGAAGAACAACGCGTAGGAGCGCAACCGTTCGGCCGGCGGCAGTTTGGGATTGGTCAGCGACTCCCACGAGCTGATCGTCGCAATGGCGACCCGGGTGTCCCGGCTCAGCGCCTTGGCCAGTTGGGACTGTGTCAGCCCGGCGTCATGGGAATCGCGCAGGCCGCGGAGCCTCCTGGCAAGTCGTACGGCCTCTGGTGAAGGGGCCACAATTACTCCCGGATGTCGGCGCCCACGCGCATCGCGGGCCAACTTCAAGCCGATGCTACACCTACTTACACCCGAAAATACTTGTACTACCGGCCACTACCGGAAAGCGGAGCCTCGGCTTGACCGGCATGGCTCGCCGAGGATGGGAAGCGACTGTTTGAAAAGCAGTAATTCACGGAAAGTAGCGGACTGGATACAGAATGTGAGCTACGCGCTCAGAGTTGACCACTTATGGTCACGGTTCTACTGTATGTACTGAAGTCTGCGTGTAGTCACCGAAGTTACTCCGCAAGTGAGTAGAGCATGTGCGCATGGGTACCGCGACCGGCTTGACCGATCCGATTCTCGCGCTCGAGATCGGCGAGTGGCGCTCAGCCCAGCGCCTGCTGCGGGACGAGGATCGGTGCGACGCGATCCGGTTGGTCTGCCGCGAGCAGGGTGGGCTGCGGCAACTCCGGCGACAGGCCGAGAGCTCTGCCGGCTTGACGGGCGACCGGCGGATCCTGGTGCTAGCGGTCATCGAGGCAGCCTGCTGGGTGGAGTTCGACCTCGAGACCTGGACGCCGAAGAGTCCGCCAGACGAGGAGATCGCGGTACTGGAGGCTCAGATCGCCGAGCTCGCGGATCGTCGCCGCGACGCTTTCCTGTGCAGTACGTCCAACCTGCAGCGTCTCGCTCTTCCGACGGGCTGGGGCATGACCAGATTTGCCTGGGATCGCGCTGACCAGTACCGCGGACTGCGGCAATTGGCGCTCAAACGAATTGTCAGGCCGGCCGCAGCCGCCGTGGGTCGAGTCAGCACAGGCTGACCGCCTTCCGGTGCGAACCTGGGCATAGAACGCCTGGCGGATGGCTCAGAGACCTGGACAAGACGGTCTCTACGAGGCCGTATCTGTGGCGTGACGGTCGGCCTATTCGGCTACTCGGCCAGCGCCAGCCGGAGCCAGCGGGAGGTGCGGGCGTTTGTCGGTAGGTCTGAGAGGTCGACGGATACCCAGCGGGCCTCGGTCAGCTCCGCGTTCAGGTGGAACTCTGCCGAGGTCGGTGTGGCGACCACGATGGTGAGGTTGTCGACCTTTCCCTCGTAGGTGGTCGTCAGGGTGTGCAGTACGGTCGGCGGCTCGGTGATCGTCAGTGCGAGCTCTTCGGCGACCTCCCGTACGGCCGCACCTTCAGCGCTCTCCTTCTGCGGGCTGTACCCGCCGCCGGGCAGGCCCCAGCGGTCCCGATCAACGTAGGAATGCCGAACCACCAAGCACTTCCCGGGATCGTCGGGGTGCATCAGCAAAGCCTTCACCCCGTACGTCGTAGGCCGCCGCAGCCGCCACCAGATCCGTAGTGCTCGATGCCCCAGCAGCATGACCCCAGCCCGCACTACGACCGACTCCTCTGCATCCGCCGACCCTAGCGAATCCCCCATCGCCTCCCGTGGGAAGAACGGGGGTGTTCCCCGATGTGGTCTCGGTGGCCGGCGACGCAGGGTGGCTCATGGCGAATGGGAGGCCGGGATGAAGCGGGTGCTTCGGGTGTTGGTGACTGCGGCGGCGGTACTGGCGGTGGGGTCGGTACCAGCCGTTGCCAGTGCGGGGGGTGGTGCAGCGCCGGGTAGGGCCGGGTTGCAGAGGGAGTTGGATGGGGTAGCGGCTGCTAGTGCGGTGGGGGCGCTGGTGGAGGTGCGGGGCGAGGGTGGGGTTTGGCGGGGGACCAGTGGGGTCGCTGTGCTGGGGACGTCGCGGGCGGTGCCGACTGATGGGCTGTTCCGGGTAGGGAGCATTACCAAGACGTTTGTTGCCACCGTTGTGCTGCAGTTGGTCGGCGAGGGGCGGCTGCGGCTGGATGACACGGTGGAGAGGTGGCTGCCTGGTGTCGTACCCAATGGTCAGAACATCACCCTGCGCCAGTTGCTCAACCACACCAGCGGGTTGTACGACTACGTGAACACGATCCCGTTCCCACCGAGCCCGGAGTTCTTCGCCGATCGCTGGCGCACCTGGACCGCGACCGAGCAGGTGCAGCGCGCTCTGGCCCACCCGCCGACGTCCGATACGCCGGGTAAGACCTACGCGTACTCGAACACGGGGTATCTCCTGCTCGGACAGGTCATCTCGAAGGTGACGGGACGGTCGTACGGGCAGGAGATCAAGCGCCGGATCATCGAGCCGTTGCAGTTGCGCGGCACCGTAGTGGCGGGAACGGCTGTTCGGATTCCTGGGCCGCATCCGCACGGCTACCTGCCGACCGAGCGGAGCGCAACGCCGCCCCTGATCGACTACACGGAGATGAACCCGTCGCTGATGGGTGCGGGTGGCGAGATGATCTCCACGACGAGGGATCTCAACCGGTTCTTCGCCGCTTTGCTGGGCGGGCGCCTGCTGCCGCAGTACCTGCTGGACGAGATGAAGACGCCCGGTACGTCGACCAAGAAGTACGGGCTCGGGCTGGCGTGGAAGGACACCACCTGCGGGGTGCGTGTCTATGGCAACGACGGCGATGCGCTGGCGTACAACGCCTGGTCGTTCTCCACGGCGGATGGCCGTCGCCAGGTCACCATCGCCCTCACGCCCAACTTCCGCGGCGACCCCGACGCCGGCGTCAACGCATTCCTGGACAAGGCCATCTGCGGTTGAGTCGAGGTGAGGGGCGCCCGGAAGCGCCCCTCAGCTCGAGCCGGTCAGGAGTTGATGCGGACTCGGGTCTTGCTGCGGAAGGAGCGCCCGATCTGGGTGACCTCAGCATGATGCAGGTCGGTCACCGCAATCCCCGGCGTACTATCCGCCGGGCCTTGGACCGTCCACTGGCCGTACGGATTGGTGATGCCCGACTCGAGGCCGGCTCCGGGGTCGGCGGGTGCCGCGAGGCTGATCCAGTAGGTGTTCGTCACGGCGTGCCCGCGGGTCTGTACCTCGATGTGCTCGTGATGCGGCATGCCGGTGGTCGCGTACGACACCAGTACGGCGTCGACATCGAGCCGGTCGTACTCCGTGAACAGCTCGGCGAAGAGCACGTCCAGCCCGAGCGCGAGCCCGAACCGGTACCCGTCGACCTCGAAGGTGACCGGCTTCTCGCCCGGGGAGTACATCCAGGTGACCTTCGTGGTCGACAGCGTGCGTTCGTCGTACCGGTCGACGATCCGGCCTTGGTCGTTGATGACGTACATGCTGTTGTGGGGCCGGGGCTGCAGTTGGTGCACCGACGGGATCACCGTCCAGATGCCGAGCTCACCGGACAGTACTGCGATCCGGTCGAGCTCACCCTGGAGCACGGTCCACTCGGCCTTGCTCCAGTCGGACGGGCCGATCTCGTCCGGGCCGAGCTCGGACATCACGACCTTGCTGGGGAAGCAGAGCGCCCCCTCGGTGAAGTGCACCAGGCGGGCGCCTTCGCCCGCCGCTTCCTGCATGAGCCGACGAACCTCCGCCGCGCTCGCACGCAGCCCGTCGGCATCGGTGGGATCCTCGCGAACCGTCGACTGGGCGACGGCGATCCGCAGGGTGGTCTGGGTGTTCTCCGGCATGTCTTCTCCTGATGGAGTCGGACGGAAGTGCCGGAGGGCAGCCGTGTAGGACTCGCCCGTTTTGGCGGCGCGGGCGCGAACCCGTCGCTTGAAGTTCCTGTGCGCTGTCATCTGGCCTTCCACGCACCCGGACGCGATCCCCCAGCGATCCCGCCCGGGGCAGTTGACCAGGACGAGCGGCCCGAGACCAGAAATCCCTTTGCCTTCTCAGCGGACCAGGCTGGGACCGGTCAACGAAGGTGAGGCGCGAGCCACGCCGGACTCGACATCTTGCCCGACCCCACCAAGCCCGTCAATCAGCGACCCGCCGACAGCGCGGCAGGCCGGTTCAGCTCGGCTGCGTCGGGCCGGCCTGGGGCTGACCCAGATACGATTGCACGGGCCCACCGGCGTACGGCTGCCCCTGAGCGGGAGTACCGGGGTACTGGCCCTGCACGGGAGCGCCCATGTACGGCTGCGGCGGGGTCGGCTTCGTGACCACCGAGCGGATGAAGTTGACGACCAGGAGCACCGGCAGGATGAAGGCCTGGAAGAACATCATGTAGCTGCCGCCATCGAAGATGAACCCCAGATAAACCCCGTACCCAAGGAATCCGAGCCCGGCGATCACGCTCAGCGCGCGCGATCCAGCCGACTGCTCGGCCTTGTTGATCGCCCCCAGAACGACCATCACGATGCCGCTGAGACACAGCAGAACGACGTACCACGAGAACATCGGATCAAGCCCGAAATCAAGATTCACAACAATCCCCACCCCTAGTAACAACCCCACCTCAACGGCCGCACGCTACCGGACCCCGGGTCCTCAAGTGCCAATCCATCCCAAGTTGCCACCTCTGTCATTCCGCGAGGGAATTGGCCGGTACTGCTGCGCTCCTAATCGCCGACCACGGCCTGCTTCGCCAGCGGACCGTCTTTCACCACCCGAACCGACCACCCCGGTCGACTCCCAGGGTCCAACCAGGCAACGGCTCGCCCCTCGAGTCGGATCTGTCTTCATGAGCTCACCCCGCCGCCCTAGAAGTGCGTCAGCGCACGTGGATCGTCACCGTGACGGTTTTCAGGACTGCGGGGAGTTTGGTGGTGTCGATCTTCAGGATTTCGCCGTTGTCGGTTCGGCCGGTCGTCGGCAACGCCTTCTGGTGAACCGTCCATTGGCCGTCGGGGGCGACCACGATAATGTCGATACCGAAATCGTTGTCGTTGGACAGGTACAAGGTCCGGCCCGCATCCGCCGTGGCGACGCCCTCGACCTTGTCGTGTGAGAAGAACTTGCCGGTCGGGTCGAGTCGGCTCACCAGCATTCCAGCGTTCACGTATGGCTGCTTCTGCGCGACGGTGACCCCGGCACCGTTGACGTCGATCTCGTAGAGAGTCTTCTGGGCGAACGGCCCGAAGGTGCCATCGCGCTCGTCGACAAGAAACCTCGTGTTCGACAGCGCGGTGATCTCGCTGTTGGCGTCACCCGTCGTCGCCGGGTTGTCCAGCAAATACAGGTACTGCTTCGACTCGTGCGTCCGCAGGTCGATCGCCACGATGCGGGCCGGCGAAACCCCGCCGGCCTTCGTGCTCCCGAGATCCGGCTGCTGTAACGCGGACTGCATGATCCCACCAGCGTCGACCCGTCCGGCGTCACCGTCAGGCCCTCCATCCCCTTGTTCTTCACGCGATTCGCGAGCTCAGCCGGCAAGTACCCGATGATCTTGTGGAACGCATTGTCCGGGCTGTTCCGGTACGGAGTCAGCCGACCCAGTTCGTACCCGTTCGCGTCGAAGTGCGTGACATACGGTCCGTTCTCGACCGAAACCCAGTACGAGCCAGGGATCGACACCGCCGAGCTGACCCAACGCCCAAACGATCATCCAGAACAGCGGCGTGTACGTCGCCGGCGGCGGCACCATCAACGCCGGCAGTGTCGCCGCCGGCACCGGGTCGAGAGCGACGTCGATGATCTCGAAAGGCGCCAACGCGGCCAGGCAAGGCGTCAACGAAGCAGTAGAAAGGAACTGACCGTGTGCCCTGCCGGCCGGCGGCGGGCATGATGCGGGTGCCCGCTGGTCGTGGTTTCTTCGCCGGAGTGTGCGGATACTCGACCTACAACGGCCAATGCAACGATTCGGCGGTCCCGAGTGTCACCAAACATGATGCCCATGAACCGCGCTGGGAAATGCTGTGCATACTTGGGTCCCGTCTTCGCTCTCATCGGTCTTCTCCTGTCGCCTACGGCACCGAGGCAACGCCAACCTCTGAAGCGACAACCAGCGCAACGCCCACCGCCGGTCCGACAACGGCCGGCGATGGAATTCCGACGCTGCCGCCAGCCCCTCCGACCGCAGCACTTCTCGACCGCGCACACGTCGTGGCGCAGGTTGTTCGGGCCGCCGGGATTCCGAAACCTCCGACAGGGATCTTCCTACGCTCATCCCGTATTCCCGGCCTGGCCTTCGACACGACCGAGCCGAAGTCCGCGTGGTCGTCCGGGAGGGCTGCCATCGCACCGGGCGTCCAACTCGGATCAGGTGGCCCTTCGCGCGTCGATTTCGCCAACGGATCGAGCCTTCCGGTGAGCGTGCTCGACGCCCGCCTCACACTGACCGAAGCGATCGGAGCCCCTCACAACAACTGCCGAGACATCCCGGCGTCCTCGTGCACCCTCACGATCACCGGCGCTTCCTTGGGAACCACCGAAGCGGACACCAGTAGCGGCCCTGCGACCGTACCGGCCTGGTCCTTCGCCGCGAAGGGCCTGTCGAGCGCGATCGTCGCCGTCGCAGTCTGTCGAAAGCCTCACCCGAGCCGAGGCCAGCACCCCTCACCTTCGTCCTCAACCACGCCGTCTGCGAACCCGACCTCCGAGCCCACGCTGTCGAGTTCGACGACCTGGTAGTAGTCATCGGAGGAAGCCACGGCCCCATCCCGACCGGCGACGCACGTGTCTTAGTGAGGCGCTCAAAGTGCCGCTTGATCATCGGCGGTGGCTCGAGGACGGAGAAGTGCAGCATGCTGGGCAGCAGGACCCCGCTGATACTGTCGCACATCGCGTCGGCAACGAACGCCTCGAACGCTGCGGGCCAGGTCTCGATCTGCGTCATCAACAAGTGCTGCCGCATGTAGCCGAGCACCACCAGGCCGTCGGCCTCGTCATCGATCGTCGTCGCGGCGACGCCGGAAGTGATCATTGAGTCGCCCGAACCATCGGGATAGAAAGTGTCGGAAGCGTTCACGCACTATCGCCCTGCCATGTCACGCAGGCAATCCACAACCAACAGCACGGCGAGGACTCCGGTTGCGACCGAGAACACGACCACTTCCACATTCATGGCATAAGCCTAGAAATGACCGTACGGCCGCAGCTATGGAATTGCGATTAGTTGCTATGCGATCTCATCGAGGATGCTGGGCGTGTTGGGGGGCAACCCCTCACGCGTTCGAATCTCGTATCCTCCGCCACTCTGACGAGAGGTCATCCGACCGGTGTTTCCGCTGCTCAGCGCACGATGTGGTCGTCTCTCACGGGCCGGACCTCGTGTTTCGCCACTCCAGAGGGCACGCCCTACTCCGGGACGTGCCTTCTCAAGTGACCGGCGAGTTGGGGTCGAGGCGTCGTAGCTTCTCCAGCAACTCCAGGTAGAGCAAGTAGTCCGGGGTCATGCCCTTGCGTAGGTTGTCCGCGCCGCTTGCCCGGAGCCGACGGATCTCGTCCTCCAGTCGGCGGAACTCCTCGCTAGCGCTTTCTACGCCGCTCGGTGTGCCGCCGCCCTCCGCGCCCCGAATGCTGGTCGGTCGTACGGCTACGTTCCAGCCGACAATCGAGGGCTTGGATCCGGTCCAGACGATCTTTGGTTCCGGTGGCTCAGCGAACGAGGTCGTCTGGCCTACCTCGACGCCGGCGCGCCACGATGCACGGATGATCTCCTCGATCTGTTCCCGCCGGGCGAAGAGGTCGTCTATTTCTACAGCAAAGGCATCCGCTGGATCCCCGGAGCCGCTTTTGGCGTCCACCCTGGTGGCTGCCTCCGTGCGACCCATGACTTGACCGCTCGCGGTGACAGTCTGGGAACTCCCGTCAACTTCTGCCGTATCGCCAGGTCCAGCGGTGATTGCCTTCCGCTCGGGCCGCGCGAGCACTTCGGGCACCGCCTCGCCGAAGACCTCGTTGGCCTGCTGATTCGCGTCGAGTTCCAGCGAGACCATGCCCGCCTTGGCCTTGACGATCTTCGAGATCCGCTCGCCGATCTGGCGGCGAAACAACAGCATGAACACCAAGCCGCAGACCAGCACGGTCAGCGGCCATGCCGCATCCGCGCTGTCGTTGATGTGGTCCCAGATCTCGCCACCGTCCACGACAGCCACCCTCTCCTAATCGTGCAGTCAGACAGACAGACTCAGCGCGCTCGATCGGCGCCGAGCGACGGCGGGCCTGCGTGAATCATTCGATATTGGAATTTCCATGAGGCGCCCACTGGAAGAGCCGGTTCTCGGGAATTTCCAGGTCGGGCGCGATAGCTTGGCCGTTCATCACCGGCACCCTCAGGAGCAGGGCGAACGACCCGTCGGGGAACAGCTTCGACAAATAAGCCTCGTTGCGCTTGCGAACGCTTCGAGCGGTGAGCGTCCGCACCGCTCCCAGGACTCCGCGGCTGTGAATTCCATTGCAGATGGTGATCGTTCGGTCGTGGTTGTACGGGTTTCGCACTCGTGCCAACAGAGCAACGTCCTCAACCAGTTCGCCACGGACGTCATCGATCTGCTCGTACTGCGCCCAGAACTCCGTCCCAGTGTCCTTGGCCCTGAAGATTTCTCCGTCGTCCAGGTCCGGGACCTCTACTTGGGCGATGGGCAGTTCGTGCAAATACTTCAGCAGTCGCCTGGTCGCGTGGTTCCAGGCGATCCCGCCCAGCATAACCAGATGGCTCGACAAGTCGTCAGCCGTAACCTCTTCAGGTAGCCGGTGCGAGACCTCAAGTTCTGGGTTGGAGGCGCGGACATGACCCCACAACTCGATCAGCGCGTCAAGATCGCCGTACCGGTACATCTGGGTGTAATTGTGCTCGCGTTCATCGGAAAGCTGTGACCGCACTTCGAGCGGCGCCTCGGGGCAGATGATCGTGATTGGGCCGCTCTCGAAAACCCAGGTACGGTCGGAGCCACTGCCCGGCGAACCGGCCCCTGCGCGAACGGCTTCGCGGGCCTCGATCAGTTCCTCGTAGAGTTCCTCGAAGCGTTCCTGTTCAGCGGGCATCAGTTCGCGCGCAGGGATCAGACGGGGAGTGCCGTCGATTGTTCGATCGGTGCAGAAGAAGAGGGCGTAAGAGCGCAAGCGTCCTGCCGTTGGCAGCTCTGCGTCGATCGATGATTCCCAGGAGTTGATTGTCGTGGCTGTCACCTGCACGTCGTCGCTCAGCGCATATGCCAGCGATTGCTGGGACAGTCCGGCGCCGTGAGATTCGCGCAGGTCTCGGAGTCGGTTGGCGAGTCGAACGGCCTCTGGCAAAGGGGCCACGGTCCCTCCCGAGGCATCGACGGGAGTACAACGCTACCCGGAGTACCTGCACAACGCCTTTCGGCGGCGAGCCGTCCAGCCGATCAAGTTCGCGGTGAACCCTCACAAGGCACAGGACACAACGTTGCCAGTCGCCCTACTCGGTGTGGGCACAAAAGGTGGGAGAAGCCGAGGACCTCTTTCCACTATCCGACCTACAGCGCACCCCCGGGCTTGCAGCGAGGCCTCGTTCTGGGCGGAGAATCGCTCCTCGTAGCCAGGACCTCGAGGAGTGGACAGTGTGGATCCGGGTGTTCTGTCGACCTACGGTCAGGGCGACGTCTAGCCGATGGTGGCGCTAGCGCTGAAACTGCAGCGGCGGTGCGTTGGCGTTGCTGTGCACGCCGCAGGACTTCGCGGAACTGGTGGGCCGGTTGGTGTGCCGTTCGTGAGGATCGGGCGGTCGGCGCCAGCGTTGACGAAGGTGGCGCCTCCGCCCTCGTCCAGTCCCGAGCGCGCGGCCGACGGGCGCGGAACGGTTCGAGGTGATTCGCGAGGCGGCCAGGGTACGACCTGATCGTGGCGACTGGCCTACTGCCCGGCCGTTGCTGTTCGCTGTCGGTAGGCGAGAAGCCTTGGATCCACGCCATGTCGTTGACGTTCCAGCGACTTACCTTGCCATCGCCGACCCATCGGCCGCAGGCTCTTTGGGCCGCCAGCTCCCGCCGGAGGTGACCGGCAGCCGGCTGCTGTGGGATCTGGATGCCGACAGTAACAATGTGTTCTTAAGCGGGCGCTCAACTTCATCCGGGTCGAGCACGGGCTGACGCTGCTCGACAACGTCCGCGACTACGTCATCGGCGGCAGGCTCTGGTTGGCCAACCGATCCGGTCCTGGATCCAGGGCAGGAGCCGTCCACCTTCGACGTCGTACGGACCGGAGCGTGGATCCTGCCGGACGAGCGTCCGGTTCCCGGTGACAGCTCGAGTCCCTCGACAACGGCGGACCGGCTGTATTCGTGGACTTCGGCAGCACGCCCATGCACGCCTTGGCCAACGCCGCTCAGCTGGCTATCGAGGCGGTGCGCACGTAGGGCCGCCGGGCCGTCATCCGTCGTGGCTAGGCCGAGCTCGCCTTGATCGACGACGGAGATGGTCTCTCGCCGTCGATGAGATCAACCAGCAGAAGCTGTTCGGCCGCGTTGCCGCCGTCGTCACCACGGCGGATCCGGTAGGCGATGACTGCCGCCGCGCCGATACATCGCAAACGGTGATCCCGCAGTCGACCGACCAGCCCCACTGGGCCAGCCGCGTCACCGACCTCGGCATCGGCGTCGCGCACGACGGCCGATGCCGACCACTGAGTCTCTGTCGACCACACTCGAAGCCGCCTTGACCCCAGAGACCGCCGTATGGGCTACCGCCGTGGCCGGCACGATCCGCGCAGGGCAGCGACGCTGTTGCTCAATGGGAGCCGCTGACGTTAATTTAGACCACCAACGCATTCGACGCTTCCGGCCAACCTCACGGCGAAGGCCGAGCCGGTCTGATCGCCTGATGAGAAACACTTCGCGGCGATTCGCCAGGCCCTATGTGGCATACGTCTCGGACGTCCTTCCCGGTCTCGGTGAGGAAGGCGTGCAGTCCTGCACGCTGAGGGACTTCCTCGCAGGGGGCCGACCAAGGGGATGACCGTCGAGACCCCATTGATCGGGTATCTGGTTGAGCCCAGCCGACTGGGCCGAAGCGTTCGGATCGGCCGACCCCAGTACGCCGCACAACGAGGCGCGCGGCCAGGTCTGGGAGGACCTGCTCACAATCCTGCTAGATAAGTACGAGAGCGTACGCCGAGGAGGACGTCTCACTCGCCCTGATACGCTGATCGCCGGAGAGCAACGAGGATCTCGTCGACGCGTTCGGCATTATGTGGCCGCTGATCGAGCCGACCGACCTGGTCGGCGATCTGTGATCGTTACCGGTTTACCTCCGGATGTGTGCTCAGCCCCGACGACGTGAAGTTGCTGCAGCGCAAGACCAACTGGCGTGGATGGTGTCCGGCCTGCTGTTCCTGGATGCGGCGCGCCAGCGACTCGACGACTCGGGGCCTCTCGGGGAAAGCGTCGGCAGAGGCCCGCGGCGATCGAGCGCGAACGGATGTCCGACGTCATCGACAACATCATCGAGGCCGACAACGAGGGCTGGGCGCCGGTGCTGCGCGGCAAGGACATCAGGAGGCGTTGACTGACCACACCCCACTACCCACGACCGACCCGACCTGCTAGCCGGCCGTTCGCGCACGTCGTGGTCGACGAGGCGCAGGAACTGACCGACGCGGAATGGCAGACGTGCTGCTCCGCCGCCCGTCGAGAAGCGTCACCGTCGTCGTCGGCGACCGCACCCAAGCCCGGCACCGCTCACCGAGTCGTGGCAGGAGAGGCTTGAGCGAGTCGGCCTCGATCGGATCAACCTGGCCGCGCTGACCATCAACTACCGCACATCAGAGTGGTCATGACGAAGGCCGAGCCGGTCATCCACTCGATCCTCCCAGGCGCGAACGTCGCGACCCCATCCGCGCCAGCGCGCATCACTGTCTTTCACGCTTCCATCGACCAACTGCAGGACGTCCTCGACATCTGGCTCGCCGAGCACACGGAGGGAGTCGGGTGCGTGATCGGCGACCCTGCCTTCGAGGTCCCCTTGAGTCCCCTCCGTGACCCCTACCCTGTCCAGGGGCCTCAAGTTCGACCTCCTCATCCTGCAGAGCACCCATCGTTGGGGCGCCCAACCGACCCCTGCCAAGAGAGCTCGCCGTCCAGTGAAACATTTCGAGATCAAACTGGAACAGTGTTGGCCGCTTGCGTCCGACACTCCGTCGGACAATGCTGGTCAAAAATGTCGGAGACTAGCACCGAGGTTCGCAATGGCTCGGTGTATCTCCGGCGACTTAGGGGACTAGACCACGCATGTCGCAGCTTCAAACGATCGCTTCAGAAGGTCGTATGTGCCCCACAACGTCTCGGATCTCCGCGGTCGAGTGGGCCGAGCTGAGACGACTGCGGCTACTCGCGCTGGAAGAGTCTCCGGACGCGTTCCTTGGTGACTTTGCCACCGAGTCCGCATTGAAACCGTCAGCTTGGAAGCGTCGATGCAACAACGAAGAGTGGTTCGCCGCGGAGCTCGACGGCCGAAATGTCGGCCTGGGGATGCTGGCGAAGAGGCACGGGCCAGACAAGTACCTGCACATCGAGTCGATGTGGGTGGAACCCGACCATCGGACGGCGGGTGTGGGCCGGGCTCTGCTCGAACGTCTCGAGAGTGAGGCCAAAAGGCAGGGTGAGGAGAAGATCGCACTCTGGGTGTTTGTCGGCAACACCGATGCCTGGCAGTACTACGTCAAGATGGGCTACGAGTTTGTCAGGGACCAGGACATCAAGATCAGCGTGGACAGGGTGACGACAGAAAAGGAGTTCCAAAAAGGGCTCCGATAGGCCGAGCAGGAGGGCGAACCCTCTTCGCCGCCGTGATGCGATCGCCTGAAGGATAGTCGGTCGTCAGGCGCAGTCCACTGAGCCGTTCCTGGAGGACCGCCCGTACCCACAAGAGAACCATGTCGTCAGGCCGAGTTCATCGAGGGCATCGCGTTCGCTCAGCCCGAAGTCACTCCTGGCCATCGTCAGTCTCCATGTCCGCTCGTCCCATCTCCATCTGCGGATGAACTCGACACAATCCGCAGAAGAAATGGCCTGCAGGTGCTCGCCGGCGAAACGCAAGGATTCGAGTGCTTGCAGTCCAGTGCGGTACTCCACCGGGTCGGCGTCAGTCAGTTGCCGTTGGAGCTCTGCCGAGGTCGCCGCGATCATCTCCAGGCGAATCTCCTTGAACCAGCGCCAGTGATTGTCGCCTGCTGCCGTCAGTTGATCGTTGAAGTTCAAGTCCGACGTGCTCTCAAACAACGCGTAGAGCCCCTCGGCGAGAAAATCTCCGAACTCCTCGCGGGCAGCGCGCCGAGGGTCGTCGAATGGTTTGTACTCGTCCTGCCGCACCTCGCCGACTTTGACCAGCGAGCGTTGAGCAGCAAACCGCGCGAAGAAGAACCAGTCCTCGTTGTAGACGTCCGGAAAGAAAGAGGTGGCCGGGTTTTGGATGTTGACTCCTAGCACCGCACCGCCTACGAAGACGTCTTGCCTGAAGCGGGCTTGGCGTCGGGCATGGAACACCACTGAGTTGTCCGGGAACGTACGGCTGGCCATCGCTGCGACCGAGTGATTGTCGAGGTAGCCGCTGAGCCGGGCGATGTCTTGAGGGCGGACGCTCGAGATGTCGTCGTCGAGGAAGAGGATCTTTCGCCAACCTCTGAGCCGCGCCAGTCGTAGGCCGAGATTGCGCTTGACGCTGAGATCGCTGGAGCGACCGGCGCTCAGTTTGGCGAAGTAAGGATTCGAGGTCAGCAGTGGCGTCGGTAAGAGCGCGTAACTGTCGGGGACGTGGATGACAAGTGCTCGTGCGCCGAAAGTCTTCTCTACTCGCTCGGCAATGCTCTCCGCCTTCGCCTGACGGCTGCAGAGGATGA
Organism: Streptomyces sp. SID13031; assembly: GCF_010548305.1. Lineage (GTDB taxonomy): Bacteria > Actinomycetota > Actinomycetes > Propionibacteriales > Kribbellaceae > Kribbella. The sequence goes on along the minus strand of NZ_JAAGLV010000016.1, from coordinate 1,730 downwards.
CCAGCGGTATGGACAGCTCTGCAGAAAGGTTGATGGCGCGTTGCGCCGACGGCCGACTCGCCGGAACCACTATCGCGTCAATTCCGTTGCGAGTTGACGAGGGAGAGACACCGGAAACGTCTCGCAGCAGTGAAGCGTGGGACATGTGGTGTCTGTACTGGCGACTCAACGGGTAGCTACCTCCCTACCTGGAGACCATTGATCGAGCTGGTTGCCGGGATCTTGAGATCGAGCGCGATCGCCTCGCCGTTCATGATCGGCAGGGATCCCTCGGGGACTCGTCGGAGAGACGGTCTTGTTGCCTTCTCGGACGGCGACATCGCCGATGACCTGCACACACTTCGATCGGCGCGTAGGAATCGGCAGGGAGGTACATCAAAGCGAAGCTGGCGCGAGTCATGATCGGCACGCTTCCGACGCCCCCGGGGTGCACCGACCTCCTGCCGGGCGGCGTCTCTTGTTGATCGGACGACACGTCGTTCTCGCGCCTAAGGATTGGAGTGTCCGTGGCCGATTGGCCGGGACAGGAGACAAACAACGCATAGGAGAGCCGACGGCCCGCTGGTGGCAACTCCGGGTCGTTCAGCGTCGTCACGACCGCCCGCGAGTCGTCAGTCGACGTTTGCGCGAACGCGGACCGTGTCCGTACTGGCTCCTGGTTTCCTCGCAGGGCGCGAAATCTCCTGGCTGGTCTCACAGCCTCTGACGACGGGCCCACGATCACTTCCGCATGTTCGACGGGAAATGCCACGGTACACCGGAGCAGAGAGTTGATACCGGTCCGCTTGGCGAGTCGTCCAGCGTGCTGAGATGCGAGCTCGGACACAGTTTCGGTTCCCGGCTCGGTTGCGGTGACGGTACCAACCGTAACGAGTAGGGGCATCGTCAGGCAGACGATGACCCGTCAGGGTGCGGAGCCAGCTGCGGTGGATCGCCAGGGCGAGCAGGGAGAAGGAGAGGTACAGGCCAGATGAGGCACCGACGTGACCCCTCGGTACCTCGCCCGGGGGTGACGGGTCGAGCTTGGGGGATCGGCGGCCGGTCCTGGTCGACCAGATGCAAGGCGATGGGGAAATCAGGCCCTCCATCGCGATGGCGATCGGCGGTCAGGCTCTAGTCGCGGGTGCGCCACAGAGGATCGCTGAGGGCGGTTCCCGGTTGGGGGCCGCGCCTCGGGGGGACTGCCCCGGGTTCAGTTGACTCGCGGGGTGTGGTGGTTCAGGCCGCGTGTGCGGCGGGTTGAATTGTCTCAAACTCGATGGGTGTGAGTTTGCCGAGCTGGCGTTGCCGGTCCGGGACGTTCTTTTGGAGCAGCGCGAAGAAGGATTCCATCGCGGCGTTGTCGCCGCAGGCTCCGACTCTGCCCATCGATCCGCGCAGTTGGTGGGTCTTCAAAGTTCGGAGGTAGCTGTTGGACCTGAACTGGCTGCCGCGGTCGGAATGAACGATCAGGCCAGGTGCTGGTGCTCTCAGCGCGACAGCGTTGCGAAGAGCCGCCACGGCCAGGGACGCTTTCATGCGGGAGTCGATGGAGTAGCCGACGATCCGGTTGGAGTAGATGTCCTTGATCGCGCACAGGTAGAGCTTGCCCTCGGCGGTGGCGTGTTCGGTGTAGGGGTCGGACCTGGGCGCCCTGTCAGCCTTTCGGCTGGTGGGTTTCCCTGGCCCGCCCTCCGAACCGGACGTGCGACTTCCACCGCATCCGGCTCTCCACGTGTTCATTGCGATGG
>NZ_JAAGLV010000015.1 GCF_010548305.1 Streptomyces sp. SID13031 | reverse complement strand
AGCGGAGCCTCTTCTGGTAGCTGGTTGTCTCGCGAGGACAAACCTGTCTACCTAAGGAGCTCCGCTGCTCCACGTTCAACACGCCCTTGACACCACACCAACTCCCCTAACTAACCGGCCTTGGGGTTAACCCCTCAGAGTGTGGGTTGCACCGCCGGATTCTCGGGGGGCAACCCACCGACTCAGGGGTCCACCCCTCACGCGGCACGCCGGGCGAAGGCACGCCGGATGCGGGCGGCGACTTCGGCCGGCCGGTTGAGATCAGCCCAGACGATCCGGACGACCTCGAGCCCGAGTGCCCGGAGACGGTCCTCGCGACGCTTCTCGCGGACGAGGATCTCCGCAGATCCCCCCGCGTACTTCACCAGACCGTCGAATTCGACGATGGTGCCCTGCTCCGGGAAAAAGAAGTCAACACGGCCGATGAAACCCTCGGCGTCATCGAATTCCACCTGAAGCAGGGGCGCCGGAAGCCCTTGATTGTGCAGCAGAACCCGCAATCTCGACTCCCCGACGGACTCTGACGACTTGTCGGCGAACGCGAGAGCCGCCTTGGCCGTGGTGCTTCCCGGCCAGAACTCGATCCTGGCCGGCGTCAGCAGTGCCTCAGGCTCGATCGGATGATCCCGTAGGACGGCATCCGCGCTCACCACGGCGGCCTCGAATGACGTCGTACAGGCTGTTTCGACGAGCGCCCGCGACACTGTTGTCACTGTCAGACCGTCGACCTGCGTCAGGTCCGTGATCTCGTACCGGCCCCGGTGATGACGCACCCCAGCGACTGGCCCACCACGACGTCCGTCCAGGCGACTGACCTGTACTTCGGCCAAATCGACTCCCCACAGCGGTACCCGGTGAAGGACGAGAGCTGTTTGGTGGCTGAGGGCTATTGCTCCCGGAGCGTTCGAGTTCGCTACTGCGAAGGCCAGCCGGCGATGCAGCCACGTCTCCCGATCCCAGGGGGCCAGGTGACTCAGTTCAGCCCGTTCGGCGTACTGCCCGTAGCGGACCTTCTCCCAACGGCCGGCGGCAAGACGTTCGCGCAACTGCTGATGGGTATAGCCGCAACTGAAAGCCTGACTGCGACTGAACACGCCGCCCTGCTTGACCGCAACCAACTTCAGCAAGGGATTCACCACTCCAGGATCGCCGCTCCCCACCCCCGCCGCAGCCCGTCCTCCGCGCCCTGTGGATAACCTTCCGAGGGGTTAACCCCGCAGAGTGTGGGTTGCCCCCCGAGATTCTCGACAGGCAACCCACACTCTGAGGGGTTAACCCCCGAGAGGACGCGAGACAGGCGGGGTGGGCTAGGTGTTGAGGTAGGCGAGTTGGGCTTGGACTGAGCGTTTGGCGGCTGGCCAGAGGGTGGGGTTTACGTCGGCGTAGACGTGTTCGACGATTGCCTGGGGAGTGGTGTGGCCGTCGGCTAGCGCGGTACGGACCTGGTCTAGGCGGTCCTTGCGGTGTTTGAGGTAGTAGGTGAGTGCGGCGCCGGGGTTGTCGATGACTGGGCCGTGGCCGGGTAGGAGGCGCTGGACGCCGGCTGGGGAGTTGGCGAAGGCTCGGAGGCTTTCGAGTGAGTCCAGGTAGGGGCCGAGGGCGCCGTCGGGGTGGGCGACTACCGAGGTGCCGCGGCCGAGGACGGTGTCGCCGGTCAGGAGTGAGCCGTCCTGTGGGAGCCAGAAGCAGACCGAGTCCATCGTGTGGCCGGGGGTCGGCAGTACTTCGATCCGCAGCTCGCCCGAGGTGATCACGTCCCCCTCGGAGAGCCCGTGGGCGTGGTCGGTCGGGATCCGGAAGGCCGGGTCGACCGAACGCACCGGGCAGTTGGCCTGCGAGGCGAACCACGCAGCACCCTCCGAGTGGTCGAAGTGCCCGTGTGTCAGCAGCACTGTCGAGACACGGCACCCGTACTCCGCGACTGCGTCGAGCACTGCGCGCAGGTGTGGCTCCAGCATCGGTCCTGGGTCGACCACGACGGCAGTGTCGGCGTCAGGCGCGCGGAGGATCCACGTATTGGTGCCCTCGAGCGTCATCGGGCCGGGGTTCGCCGCGAGCACCCGCGACGCGTAGTCGGTGACCTGCTCGGCTGTCATGTCATCTCCAGGTAGGCCTGGTCGTTCTCCACCCGCACGGTCGGCTGGATCGGGCGGATCTCGCGGTCGGCCGCCGCGGCCAGTGCGTCGGCGACAGTGTCGTACGGGATCATGTCCCGGCAGCACAGGTAAGTGGGCGGCAGCATGAGGGTGTCGCCGGCCTCCACCGCGCGGACCGCATCGGCAGGGGACATCCACGCGACCTGGTCGGATTCGCTGGTCACATCGCGGGTGACCTGGCCGACCGGGAGCGCTGCCACGAAGAAGCGGGTGTCGTAGCGACGGGGCTCGAACTCGGGGGTGATCCAGTGCGCCCACGCGCCGAGCAGGTCAGCGCGTAGTACCAGGCCTCGGCCGTGCAGAAACGAAGCGAACCCGAGCTCCCGCGACTCCAGCGCGACCCGGTCGGCCTCCCAGTCGTCACCGCTGGTGTCGCTGACCACCGACTCGGCATCAGGCCCAGCCAGCAGAACCCCGGACTCCTCGAAGGTCTCCCGTACTGCGGCCGCCACGTACGCCGCAGCCGTCTCGGCCGAGCACCCGAGCCGCTCTCCGAACCACTCCGGCGACGGCCCGGACCACGAGTCGGCAATGGACGAGTCGGTCGCATCAACTCGTCCACCGGGGAAGACAGTCATCCCAGCCGCGAACGCCATCGACTGCTGCCGCCGGAGCAGGTAGACCTCGGGCCCGGCCGCGGTGTCGCGCAGCAGGATCACGGTCGACGCTGGGCGCGACTCGACCGGCGTACGGCGCTCTCGTAGGAACGAGAGCGCCTCAGCCGCCATCCGGCCGGACATGAGCTGCGACTTCAGATCCCGGACCATCGGAGACCGACCGTCAGCCGACCTCGACGATGAGCTCTACCTCTACCGGGGCGTCCAGCGGGAGAACCGGTACGCCGACGGCGGAGCGGGCGTGCTGGCCGATCTCGCCGAAGACCTGGCCGAAGAGCTCGGAGGCCCCGTTGGCGACCTGCGGTTGGCCGGTGAAGTCGGGGGTGGAGGCGATGAACGCGACGGCCTTGACGATCCGCTTGATGTTCGCCAGGTCGCCGATCTCCGCCTTGACCGCGGCCAGCGCGTTCAGCGCGCACTGCTGGGCGCACTCGGCGGCCACCTCGGCGCTGACGTCGCCGCCAACCTTGCCGGTGGCGATCAGGGCGCCCTCGCGCAGCGGCAGCTGGCCGGACGTGTAGACGAGGTTGCCGGTCCGCACGGCCGGTACGTAGGCAGCGACCGGCTTGGCGACCTCGGGCAGCTTCAGACCGAGCTCGGCCAGCTTCTCCTCCGGGTGGCTCATGACTGGGTGATCTCCCGCTTCAGGTAGGCGACCAGGTTCTCCGGGTTCAGGCCCGGGACGACCTGGACCAGCTCCCAGCCGTCCTGGCCCCAGCTGTCGAGGATCTCCTTTGTCGCGTGGACAAGGAGCGGCACGGTGGAGTACTCGAACTTCTTCATGAGGTGGACTCTAACGGGCCTGCTCCCCGGAGTGCTGTGGCCCACGACCTAGTCTGGGGATCATGGCGAGGCTGCATGTGGTCACCGGCAAGGGCGGGACCGGTAAGACGACGGTGGCTGCCGCCATGGCGCTCGCGCTCGCCGAGCAGGGCAAGCGGATCCTGCTCGTCGAGGTCGAGGGCCGCCAGGGGCTCGCCCAGCTCTTCGACGTACCGCCGCTCCCGTACGTCGAACGCCGGATCGCCGTCGGACCGGCCGGGGGCGAGGTCTACGCGCTCGCGGTGGACGCCGAGGCGGCCCTGCTGGAGTACCTCGACATGTACTACCACCTCGGCCGCGCCGGGAAGGCGCTGGACAAGATCGGCGCCGTCGACTTCGTCACCACGATCGCGCCGGGCCTGCGGGACGTCCTGCTCACCGGCAAGGTCTACGAGGCGACCAGGCGCAAGGCCCACGGGCGACTCGCGTACGACGCCGTAGTACTGGATGCGCCGCCGACCGGACGGGTCGGCCGGTTCCTCAACGTGAACCACGAGGTCGCCGGGCTCGCCAAGGTCGGCCCGATCCGCAACCAGGCGGACGCGATCATGGGCATGCTGCGCTCGGACGTCACCCGGATCCACCTCGTCACGCTGCTGGAGGAGATGCCCGTCCAGGAGACGCTGGACGCGGTCGAGCAGCTCGAGGCGCTCGACCTCAAGATCGGTTCGATCGTGGTGAACATGGTCCGGCACAGCCCCCTCGACGACGACGCGCTGGCCCTTGCGGTGAAGGAGAAACTCCCCGCCGCCGAGCTGACTCGCGGGCTCAAGGCGGCCGGTATCACCGCCACCAAGGAATTGACCGCCGCCCTCGCGCACGAGGCGCACGACCACGCCGTTCGAGTCGGGCTCGAGCGGGAGAACCGCGACCGAATCGATGCCCTGGGCAAGAAAGTGACGGAGCTGGCGTTGCTGCCCGACGGGATCGATCAAGGAGCCCTGTTCGACCTGGCCGAGGAGTTGCGGGCATGACGGCACTCGACCTCGATGCCCTGATCGATGATCCGGGCACCCGGATCATCGTGACGTGCGGATCCGGTGGCGTCGGCAAGACGACGACGGCGGCCGCGTTGGGCCTCAGGGCCGCCGAGCGCGGGCGGCAGGTCGTCGTTCTGACGATCGATCCGGCGCGCAGGCTGGCCCAGGCACTCGGCCTGACCGAGCTGGACAACACGCCGCGGGCGGTGGCGGAGGTCGACGACGCGAACGGCGGCCGGCTGGACGCGATGATGCTGGACATGAAGCGCACCTTCGACGAGGTGGTGCTCTCGCACGCCACCCCCGAGAAGGCCGAGCAGATCCTCGCGAACCCCTTCTACGTAGCGCTTTCCTCGTCCTTCGCCGGGACGCAGGAGTACATGGCGATGGAGAAGCTCGGCCAGCTGTACAAGCAGTCCGAGCGGACCGGCGAGTGGGATCTGATCATCGTGGACACGCCTCCTTCGCGCTCGGCGCTGGACTTCCTGGATGCCCCCGAGCGGCTGGCCTCGCTCCTCGAAGGGCGGTTCCTGCGACTCCTGCTGGCGCCCGCGCGCGGTCCGCTCCGGCTCATGTCGGCCGGGGTGAACCTGGCCATGTCGGTGATGAACAAGGTTCTCGGCGCGCAGGTGCTGACCGACGTACAGACCTTCGCGGCCGCCTTCGACACGCTCTTCGGTGGGTTCCGCGAGCGGGCCGAGAAGACGGTGGCGCTGCTGCGCGAGCCGCACACGGCGTTCCTGGTGGTGGCCGCTCCGCAGAACGACGCACTGCGCGAGGCGTCGTACTTCACCGAGCGACTGCGCGAGGAGAACATGCCGCTCGCCGGCGTCGTCCTCAACCGGGTGACGACCACCCACGTGCCCGAGGTGTCCGCCGGGCAGGCGCTGGCAGCAGCCGAGCGGCTGGAGTCCGACGAGAAATCACCGCTGACAGCCGCGGTACTACGCCTGCACGCCGACCGGATGCAGCAGGTGGTCAGCGACCGTAAACGTGCCGAGCGATTCCGCCGCGGCCACCGCTCGATCGCCACCGTCGACGTGCCCGCGCTGCCCGACGACGTCCACGACCTGGCCGGCCTGCGCACGATCGGCGATCTGCTGACCGCCTGAAGTCACCTTTTTCACCCTCAGCGAACGCCGCGAGGCCCCGGGAATGAGCAGGTGGGGGCGATGGTTGAGCCTGTCAGACTCAATCTTCAACAGAGGGTGTGACAGCGTGACTGAGACGTTGAATCTTCCTGTACTGCCGCTCGACGACGTCGTGGTCCTGCCGGGAATGGTCGTGCCGGTCCGGCTGGCCGACGCCGAGGCGCGCGCCGCCATCGATGCCGCACAGGCCTCCGGCGAGGACCAGGTACTCCTGGTGCCGCGCCTGGACGGAAAATATGCCAAGGCCGGGACGCTCGGCGAGATCGAGCAGATCGGCAGGTTGCCGGGCGGAGCCCAGGCAGCCGTCATCCGGGGTGTCGCCCGGGTCCAGATCGGCGCGGGGACCACTGGTCCCGGTGCGGCCCTTTGGGTCGGCGCGACGGTGCTGGACGAAACCACCGACGACAAGTCGGGCGAGCTCGCCCGCGACTACAAGGCCCTGGTCACCACCGTTCTGCAGCGTCGCGGAGCGTGGCAGGTGATCGACTCCGTCAAGCAGGTCGACGAGCCGGGCGAACTGTCCGACCTGGCCGGCTACGCGTCGTACCTGACCAACGAGCAGAAGAGCTGGCTGCTGGAGACGGCTGACGTCTCCGAGCGGCTGACGAAGCTGATCGGCTGGGTGAAGGACCACCTCGCCGAGCTCGAGGTCTCCGAGACGATCCAGAAGGACGTCCAGGAGGGGATGGAGAAGCAGCAGCGGGAGTTCCTGCTGCGCCAGCAGTTGGCCGCGGTCCGCAAGGAACTGGCCGAGCTGGACGGCAAGGCCGAGTCCGAGGAAGAGGACTACCGCGCCCGCGTTGAGGCCGCTGACCTGCCCGAGCACGTCCGCAAGGCCGCGCTCGCCGAAGTCGACAAGCTGGAACGTACGGCGGAGCAGTCCCCCGAGGTCGGCTGGATCCGGACCTGGCTGGACACGGTTCTCGAGCTTCCGTGGAACGAGCGGACCGAGGACGGCTACGACCTCCGCGAGGCCAGGGCGATCCTGGACGCGGACCACGCGGGCCTGGACGACGTCAAGGAGCGCATCACCGAGTACCTGGCCGTACGCCGCCGCAGGGCGGACCGCGGACTGGGTGTGGTCGGAGGACGCCGCAGCGGCGCAGTGCTGGCTCTAGTGGGTCCTCCTGGCGTGGGTAAGACCTCGCTGGGCGAGTCCGTGGCGCGTGCGATGGGCCGCAAGTTCGTCCGGGTAGCCCTAGGCGGCGTGCGGGACGAGGCCGAGATCCGCGGTCACCGCCGGACGTACGTCGGGGCACTGCCCGGGCGGATCGTCAGGGCGATCACCGAGGCGGGTTCGATGAACCCCGTCGTACTGCTGGACGAGATCGACAAGGTGGGTGCGGACTACCGGGGCGACCCGACAGCTGCCCTGCTGGAGGTCCTCGACCCGGCGCAGAACCACACCTTCCGGGACCACTACCTGGAGGTCGAGCTGGACCTGTCCGACGTGGTCTTCCTGGCCACGGCGAACGTGCTCGACTCGATCCCGGCACCGCTGCTCGACCGGATGGAGCTCGTCCAGCTGGACGGCTACACCGAGGACGAGAAGGTCACCATCGCCCGCGACCACCTGCTCCCGCGTCAGCTGGACCGGGCCGGTCTGTCGGTCGAAGAGGTCGCCATCGACGACTCAGCGCTGCGGTTGCTGGCCGGCGAGTACACCCGGGAGGCCGGCGTACGGCAGCTCGAGCGTTCTATCGCGCGGGTACTGCGGAAGGTGACGGCCAAGCTCGCCTTGGGCGAGGAGCTGGGGTCGCTGGCAATCGGCGCCGGGGAGCTGAAGGGCTACCTGGGGTCGCCGAAGTTCACGCCGGACTCGGCGGAGCGCACTGCGCTGCCGGGTGTGGCCACTGGACTGGCTGTCACGGGTGCCGGTGGTGACGTGCTCTTCATCGAGGCGTCGCTGGCGGACAAGGAGACCGGCCCGACCGGTCTCACGTTGACGGGGCAACTCGGCGACGTGATGAAGGAGTCGGCGCAGATCGCGTTGTCCTACCTGCGGTCGCACGGTGCGGAACTGGGGCTGCCGGTCGGCGATCTCGCGGAGCGGAACACCCACATCCACGTACCGGCGGGTGCGGTCCCGAAGGATGGACCGTCCGCAGGCGTCACGATGACGACGGCGCTCGCGTCGCTGCTGTCGGGACGGCCGGTACGGTCCGAGGTCGCGATGACCGGTGAGGTGTCGCTGACCGGGCGGGTACTGCCCATCGGTGGCGTGAAGCAGAAGCTGCTCGCCGCCCACCGGGCCGGACTGACCACGATCCTGATCCCGAAGCGCAACGAGCCGGATCTGGAAGATGTACCCGAATCGGTGCTGTCGGAGCTGACGGTTCACCCCGTGAGCGACGTCCGTGAGGTGCTGGAACTGGCACTGGAACCGGCTCAGGTGGACGCGCGGCAGTTCGCAGCCTGAGAACAGAACAGCCGGCGGGACCCGCCTTCACGGGGTCTCGCCGGCTGTTGCACGTCCAGCTATAGACGCCCTGAATCACGCTCAGGTTGACGTGACATAAAACACATTCGAGGAATTGGCGTGGCGCTGTGATCCCGTAGGCTCTAGTCCATGCGCGTAAGGGATAAGGACGATCGGGGCGTCGTCCAGTCAGTGGTTCTGTTCCTGGGAGTGAGCGTCCTCTCAGGCGCTTTGGCGGCCGGTCTGGCGATCCCGTTCGCGGGTCTGGCGGGCTTCGGCACCGAGAAAACAGCCGAAACCCTGCAAGACCTGCCACAGGAGCTGACAACCGTCCCGGAGACCCGGATCAGCCGGATCGTCGCCGCGGACGGCAAGACGGAGATCGCGAAGCTCTTCGAGCAGAACCGCACCCCGGTCAAGCTCGCCCAGATCGCCCCGATCATGCAGAAGGCGATCGTCTCGATCGAGGACGACCGCTTCTTCGAGCACGGCGCCCTGGACGCGAAGGGCACGCTCCGTGCGCTGATCCGCAACCAGAGCAGCGGTGGTGTGCAGCAGGGTGGTTCGAGCATCACCCAGCAGTTCGTGAAGCTGACCCTGGTCGAGAAGGCGAACGCGAGCGGCGACGAGCAGGCGATCAAGGACGCGACCGCCGACACCTACGAGCGCAAGATCGCCGAGCTGCGCTACGCGATCGCGATCGAGAAGCAGTTCTCCAAGAACGAGATCCTGGAGAAGTACCTGAACCTGGCCAACTTCGGCGACGGCTCCTACGGTGTCGAGGCCGCGGCCATGCACTACTTCCAGGTGCACGCCTCGAAGCTGAACGTGCAGCAGGCGGCGATGCTGGCCGGTCTGGTGAAGAACCCCACCGGCTACGACCCGACGAACAACGCCAAGGCCGCCAAGGACCGTCGCGACGTCGTGCTGAACCGGATGGCCGAGCTGAACGTCATCTCCGCCAAGCAGGCCAGGAACGCGGTCAAGACCCCGGTGCTCAGCGTCAAGCCCGTCAAGCCGCCGAACGGCTGCGCCAACTCGGCGTACCCGTTCTACTGCGAGTACGTGGTCTCGAAGCTGCTCGAGAACCCGGCCTTCGGCAAGACCGAGAAGGACCGCGAGCACTACATCAAGACGGCCGGGCTCACGATCCAGACCTCGCTGGACCCGAAGACCCAGGCGGCCGCGCAGAAGTCGGTCGACGAGCACTCGAAGCCGACCGACGACGCGATCGGCGCGATCACGATGGTCGAGCCGGGCACCGGCGCGGTGAAGGCGATGGTGCAGAGCCGGAAGTACGGCGGCGACCCGAAGAAGCATGAGACGTCGTACAACTACAACGTCGAGAAGTCCTACGACGGTGGTTACGGCGGCTTCCAGAACGGCTCGACGATGAAGGCCTTCACCATCGCCGCCGCGATCCAGAAGGGCGTCCCGCTCAACTGGAAGATCGAGTCCCCGCCTGTGCTCGACCTGAGTGGCGCCAAGTTCTCCACCTGCAGCGGCACCACCACAGCCGGGAAGGACTACCACCCGAAGAACTCGACGCCGGCCGGCGGCAACCTGACGATGGTCCAGGCCGCTCGCGCCTCTACCAACACCTACTTCCTGCAGCTGTCGGGACAGGTCGGCCTGTGCCCGATCGCCAAGGTCGCCGCCAGCGTGGGCCTGTACGACGCGCAGGACGGCAGCCCGCTCGACCAGGTGGTGTCGATGACGCTGGGCGTCGGGTATGTGACCCCGTTGATGATGGCCAACGCCTACGCGACCTTCGCTGCCCGCGGCAAGTACTGCACCCCGCTGCTGATCACCTCGGTGGTGAGCTACAACGGGAAGTCGCTCAGCACTCCCGGTCCGAGCTGCAAGCAGGTGCTGACGCCGGAGGTCGCGGACGGCGTCAACTACGTGCTGCACCAGGTGATGGAACCAGGCGGCACCGGTGGCACGCTGAAATTCGGCTCCACCGATCTGGCCGGCAAGACGGGAACCATCAACGAGGCAAAGGCTGTCTGGTTCGCGGGCTACTCGAACAAGATGGCCGCCGCCGCCGTGGTCGCCGACGCCGACCCGAAGTACGAAGGCCTGATCGGTCAGACCTTCGACGGAAGGACGATGGGCGACGCCTCGGGATCCGGCACCGCCGGACCGCTGTGGAAGACGGCGATGCAGGGCGCGTTGAAGGGTCTTCCGACCACCCGCTTCACCGCACCGACCAAGGAGACCCAGCGGGGCAACGTCGAGGACCTGCCGTACGTGAACGGCATGAACCCCGACGAGGCAGCCAACAAGCTGCGCTCGATGGGTTTCCAGGCCGAAATCGCCCCTGGCCAGGTCAACTCCGAAGAGACCCAGGGCACCGTCGCCTACCTCAACCCGCGTACCGAGGACGGCGCCCCCGAGGGGGCCAAGGTGACGATCTACGTCTCCAACGGCAGCAAGAACCAGCCCCCGAGCACCCCAGTGACTCCGGGCATCCCGACTCCCCCGGTCCCGCCGAACACCGGCAAACCGCGCGGGGGCGGCGGCATACCTTGCCCACCGTGGAACCCGAAGTACCCGAACTGCGGTACTCGTTAGCTCGACCCGAGGGGGCGCACCGAAAGGTGCGCCCCTAGGCGCCGAGTTGGCGTTTGACCTCGGCGGAGACGGTGCCGCCGTCGGCCTTGCCCTTGACCTTGGGCTGGAGGGCGCCCATCACCTTGCCGATACCGCGCGGGCCGAGGTCGGCGGCGCCGGTGGTGGCGATCGCCTCGGTGACCAGGGCGGTGATCTCCTCGAGGGTGAGCTGCTCGGGCAGGTACTCGGCCAGGATGTCCGCCTCGGCCTGCTCCTTGACCGCCAGCTCCTCGCGACCGGCGTCCCGGTACGCCGTGACCGACTCGCGGCGCTTCTTCGCCTCGGCGGTGAGCACCTCGAGGACCTCCGGGTCGGACAGCTCGCGGGCCTCCTTGCCGGCCACCTCCTGCTTGGTCACGGCCGTGAGCGCCATCCGCAGTACCGACTTGCGGAGCTCGTCGCGCGCTTTGAGGGCGGCGGTCATGTCGTCATGCAGGCGCTGCTTCATCTCGGAGTTGGACATGCTGACGATTGTGGCAGGCTGGACTAATGAGTTTCCGGGGGCTTGCCACAACGACGCTGAAGTCTGCTGCTGTCGTCACCGGCGTGGGTGCTGCCTGCGTTGCGTACGCGGCGGCTATCGAGGTGCGCTGGTTCACGCTGCGCAGGGTGACCGTGCCGGTGCTGCCGGTGGGCGCGGCGCCGATCAAGGTGCTGCACCTGTCCGACCTGCATCTGATGCCGGCCCAGGAGAAGAAGATCCGCTGGGTCAACGACCTGGCCCGGCTCGGACCGGACCTGATCGTGAACACCGGCGACAACATCTCCCACCCCGAGTCGGTACTACCGCTGCTGCGCGCGTACGGCGCGCTGCTCGACGTACCGGGCGTCTTCGTCTTCGGCTCGAACGACTACTGGAAGCCGCACTTCAAGAACCCGGCGAAGTACTTGCTGCCGGCCAACAAACAGCGCCACAAGCCGCACGGCCCGGACCTGCCCTACGAGGAGATGCGGTCGTCCTTCACCGCGGCCGGCTGGGCCGACCTCAACAACGCGCGCACCAGCCTCAAGGTGAACGGCCTGCGCCTCGACTTCGCCGGTACCGACGACCCGCACATCAGACGCGACCGGTACGCCGAGGTCGCGGGCGAGGTGGATCCGGCGGCCGACCTGTCGATCGGCGTGACGCACGCGCCGTACCAGCGGGTGCTGAACGGGTTCGTGGGCGACGGGTATCCGCTGGTGCTGGCCGGGCACACGCACGGCGGTCAGCTGGCGGTGCCCTTCTACGGCGCCCTGGTGACCAACTGCGACCTCGACGCGTCCCGGGTGAAGGGTTTGACCACCTGGGGCTACGAAGGCCGTCAGGCGGCGCTGCACGTCTCGGCCGGGTTAGGCACCTCGCCATACGCTCCAGTGCGCTTCGCCTGCCGCCCGGAAGCGACCTTGATCACGCTCGTCCCGAAGGCTCTTCAGAGTGCTCCCGCGGCTGCCGGATAACCCGATTTCGTCTTGGCCGTAGGCGCATGTAAGCTAACGCCGACTTCGGGCTGTGGCGCAGCTTGGTAGCGCGCGTCGTTCGGGACGACGAGGTCGCAGGTTCAAATCCTGTCAGCCCGACAGAAGAAGGCGGTGGCTCCCCGGAGCCACCGCCTTCAGTCATTTCAAACCACCTGCGGTCGCTGCCGCGCTGGATGGCGGTTGAGCGGATAGCCTGCGGCAATGAGTGACGACGAGCCGGAGGCCGGCGGGGGGCGGTTCGATGCGCCGCCGTTGCCGGCGGTGCTGATTCTTGCTGTGATCGGGTTGCTGGCCGGGTTCGTCACTGTCGCGCTGGTGTGGTTGAGCGAGCAGGGCTGTGATCGCGTGCGGGACTCACCCAACTGCGGCGCGGCCGGGTTCCCGTTGCTGGTGCTCGCCGTGGTGATCACGACCGTGCTCGGCGCGCTGGCGCTGAGCCGGCTCGCGATGCCACATCCGAAGCTGGTCGCGTTCCTCGGGGTCGGCTTCATGCTGCTGATCGTGCTCGCGTTCTTGTCGAGCGACCTGTTCTCCACCTGGACGCTGGTGATCGTCCCGGTACTCACCGCCATCACCTTCCTCATCGCAAACCTGATCGCCGGACGGTTGGAGCGAGCCGATGCCTGAACTCCCCCGCTACCCCTGCCACCGCACCACCCCACTCCCCCTCGACGGCACGCTGACCCACCCCGCCTGGGAGCAGGCGCCGTGGACCGGCGACTTCGTCGACATCAGCGGCCCCGGCGCCACCACACCGAGGCTCCGGACCAGGGCCAAGCTGCTGTACGACGACCAGTACCTGTACGTCGGCGGCCAGCTGGAAGAGCCGCACGTCTGGTCGACCATGACCGAGCCGAACACCTGGCTGTACGAGGAGAACAACTTCGAGATCTTCCTCGACCCGGACGGCGACGGCGAGAACTACTACGAGTTCGAGATCAACCCGCTCGGCACCATCTGGGAGCTCTCCCTCCCCAAGCCGTACTCCGAGGGCGGCGTCCCCGTCGACCCGGACAACCTGCCCGGCCTGCGCACCGCTCTGCACATCGACGGCACGCTGAACGACCCGGCCGACACCGACACCGGGTGGACGGTCGAGATCGCCTTGCCCTGGGCGGATCTGGCGAAGTACAACACCAACCAGACCCCGCCCGCCCCCGGCGACGAGTGGCGGATGAACCTGATGCGGGTCGAGTGGGACCACGAGGTGGCCGGCGGCGAGTACCGCACGGGCAAGGAGCAGGACTTCTGGGTCTGGTCACCGCAGTACGAGGTGGACATGCACAAGCCCAGCCAGTGGGGCGTACTTCGGTTCGAATGAACTCTGGTCGCGGCGCCGGGCCGGTGCCAAACTGCCAGTGACGGCTGTTGCCGGCTGGGGGCGGATTGGTGACGGCCCACGCTGCGACAACAGGGGGAGTCATGAGTGTTACCGATCCAGTGGACACGTCCGAGCTGACGGAGGTGCTGGACGAGTCGACGCTGCCGCCGTTGGCCGATTCGCCCGGCTTGCAGGCCGACAATCCGGACCTGGACGATCCGGCCAGCGCGGCGCCGTTCCCGGACCCGATCGAGGACAACGAACCGCTCGGGCCCGACGAAGAGCCCGGAACGGTGGGTGAGTGAGATGGCCGTCCGGATGGGCAAGGCCGCGGTGGACTTCGCCGCCGCACAGGCCGCCCACGCGACCAGGGACTGGACCGGGATCTGCTTGATCTTCGTCCGGACGTGTTTCAACGTCGGGCCGGCCGCCCTGACCGCGGCCCTCGGGTACAAGGCGGCGCAGTTCAAGCACGGCACGGCCGGTACGCCGCCGCTCGGGGTGCCGTTGTGGTGGACCGGCGGGGACGCCGGGCACGTCGCGATCAGCACCGGCGACGGGAGTTGCTTCAGCAGCGACATCCTGCGGCCGGGCAAGGTCGACAAGGTGCCGATCTCGAAGATCGCCCGGCAGTGGGGCAAGGTCTACAAGGGCTGGAGCGAGGACGTCAACGGGGTCCGGATCTGGCGTCCGGGCGCTGTTGCCACGCTGCCCGCGGTCGACCTGAGCAACATCCGCGAAGCGGCCGTCCAGGACCAGTTCCGGCCGGCCGGTTCGGGGCTGCACGAGCACGACATCATCATCGTCGAACGCGCGCTGCTCAAGCAGGGCCTGAAGGATCCGATGAACGTCGACGGCTTCGCCGGAAAGGACTTCCGCAAGGCCTACGCGCTGTGGCAGAAGGCGACCGTACCGCCGCCATTCGACGGGATCCCCGGGATGAAGAGCCTGCAACTACTCGGCAAGCGGCGCGGCTTCCGGGTGATCAACTGATCACCCAAGACTGGTAGGCCGACCCCGCCCCGGGTATGTGCCCGGGGCGAGGTGACAATGAGTCATATGGAGTTGCCGTGCGACGACGAGCGGCATGGCAGGCTGCGGAAGGTGATCGCCTGGAGCTGGAACCAGCTGCCGCCGGTCGAGCGCGTCATCGCCGCCCGGCTCGCCGGTTTCTCCGGCGGCGCGACCGCGGAGTCGGTGGCAGCCGTCCTCGACCTGCCGCGTCCGATCGCGGCCCGGCTGCTCGACGCGCTGACCGAGCGCTCCCTCCTCACGTTGAGCAGCGGCCGGTACCGGATGCCTGAGACGATTCGCGCGTACGCCGGTGAGCAACTCACCTCGGCGGAGGCGGACGACTTGCGCGCCCGGCACGCGGCGTACCTGCTGAAGCTGGTGCAGCAGGCCGACCAGCATCTGCGCGGGCCCGATCAGTTGCACTGGGCAACATTGCTGCGCAGGGAGAGCGACAACCTCCACGCAGCGATCAGCTGGGCGACAGACCACGACCAACGACTCGCCCTCAACCTGGTCGCCGGCCTCTCGACGTACTGGTGGATGCACGGCCTCCGGGGCGAGGCGGCGAGTGCGGCACGCGGCCTGCTCGCAGTGCTCGGGCCAGTGGTGCCCGACGGGCTCGCCGAGGAGTACCTGCTCGCTGTACTTCACACGGCCAGCTCTGGTCGAGCAGAGGGCATCGCGGAGGCCCGTGTCATCGTCGAGGAGCTGGACGAGACGTTCCGCCACCCCGTGACGGTGCTGCTCTGGTCGGTCGTCCTCGGGCCGTTCGTGCCACCGGAGCTCGTCTCCGAAGTACTGGACCGCAATGAGCTCAGTACTGACCCTTGGACGCTGGCTGCGCTCCAGCTCTGTGCTACCTACCCCGGCTTGACGGAGGCCCAGGCCGCCGGCTCCGACGCGAACCTTCAGTCCGCACTCGCGCAGTTCCAGCTGGTCGGCGACCGCTGGGGCAGCTCGCTGGCGCTGAATGCGCTGGCCGAGGCGGCCGCCTCGTCGGGCCGGCTCGAGCGCTCCGCCGAGCTGATCGGTCAAGCCTTGTCCATCGCCGACGAGCTGGGCTCCGACGAGGAGGCAGCACTGCTGCTGTGCCGCCGCGGCGACCTCCGCCTGAGACTGCGTAAGGTCCACCCGGCCAGCGAGGACTACCGCCAAGCACTGGTCCGCGCGAAACGCGCCGGCGTCCCCTACGCCTCCGCAGCCGCCCGGATCGGTCTGGCCAAGTCCGCGCGGTACGGCGGAGACCTGGCGAAGGCACAGGAGCTGGCACTGCTGGCGCTGGCGCACTGCCCAGAGGACTGGGACGAGGCTGAGCTGGCGATGACGGAGGCGCTGGCCGAGCTGGCTGCGATCGCAGCCGCCGCGGGACGGCCGGACGAAGCACACGCCTGGCGCCTCAAAGCCGGCCTGGCGCCCGAGCAGTACCGCCCAGCAGGCCGGTAGCCGGTCGCCCATGTGGCTCTAGCCACAGGGTGTGAGCCTCGCCGGATGGCTGGCTGCTGGTTAGAGTCGAGCGACACCGACCTGCAATGGAGCAGCCTGATGGACAAGACGTACGACTCGCCGCAGGCCGCGGTCGACGACATCGGCGACGGCGCGAGCCTCGCGGTCGGCGGCTTCGGACTGTGCGGCAATCCGATGCAGCTGATCAGCGCGATCCACGCGAGCGGCGTGAGCGGGCTCAGCGTCGTCTCGAACAACTGTGGCGTCGACGACTGGGGGCTGGGAATCCTGCTCGCCGACAAGCGGATCGCCAAGATGACCTCGTCGTACGTCGGGGAGAACAAGGAGTTCGCCCGGCAGTTCCTGTCCGGCGAGCTGGAGGTCGAGCTGACCCCGCAGGGCACGCTGGCCGAGAAGCTCCGGGCCGGTGGTTGCGGGATCGCCGCGTTCTTCACCCTGGCCGGCGTCGGGACTCAGGTGGCCGACGGCGGGCTTCCGCAGAAATACAACACCGACGGTTCGGTGGCGAAGGCTTCGGAGCCGAAGGAGACGCGCGAGATCGGCGGTACGACGTACGTGCTGGAGGAGTCGATCACGACGGACTTCGGGCTCGTGCACGCGCTGAAGGGCGACACCCACGGCAACCTGGTCTTCGACCGGAGCGCGCGCAACTTCAACCCGCTCGCCGCGATGGCCGGGAAGATCACCATCGCGACGGTCGAGGAACTGGTCCAGCCTGGTGAGCTGGACCCCGACGAGATCCACCTGCCCGGCGTCTACGTCCAGCGAGTGGTTGCTGTCGGCAAGGACATCGAGAAGCGCATCGAAAAGCGGACCGTACAGCCCAAGGAGGCCTGAGCATGGCACTCACCCGTGAGCAGATGGCCGCCCGCGCCGCGTCGGAGCTGGAGGACGGCTCATACGTGAACCTCGGCATCGGGCTGCCGACGCTGGTACCGAACTACATCCCCGAGGGCGTCACCGTCGTCCTGCAGAGCGAGAACGGCATCCTCGGCGTCGGCCCGTACCCGGTCGAGGGCGACGAGGACCCGGACCTGATCAACGCCGGCAAGGAGACCGTCACGACGTTGCCGGGGGCATCCTTCTTCGACTCGTCGCTGTCCTTCGGGATGATCCGCGGCGGCGCGATCGACGCGGCCATCCTCGGCGCGATGCAGGTCTCGGCCACCGGCGACCTGGCCAACTGGATGATCCCGGGCAAGATGGTCAAGGGCATGGGCGGCGCGATGGACCTCGTGCACGGCGCGAAGAAGGTGATCGTGCTGATGGAGCACGTCGCCAAGGACGGTTCGCACAAGATCCTCCAGGAGTGCGACCTGCCGTACACCGGCCGGGGCGTGGTCAACCGGATCATCACCGACCTCGCGGTCCTCGATATCACCGACGACGGGTTGCAACTGGTCGAGCTGGCCGAGGACGTCACCTTCGACGAGCTCCAGGACAAGACCGGCGCGCCCATCAAGCAGTGAGTCCCCGGCCACGGAATGGATTCCCCCGTACGGCGGTTGGTGCTGGTTAACCGCAGTACGGGGCCATTTTCTGGAGGAACGACTTGAGCAACGCCGACACAGTCATCGCCGCGCTACGTACCAGCTATGACGGGCTCGCGGACCTGGTGAAGAAGTTCGACGACGATGCTCTGGCGGGGCCGTCGGCCGCGACCGAGTGGGACATCGCGCAGGTGCTGAGCCACCTGGGCAGCGGCGCCGAGATCATGTATGCCACCGTTCAGGCGGCGCTCGACGGCAAGCCAGGCCCCGACGGCGACTTCAACCAGTCCGTCTGGGGCCGCTGGAACGCGGCCTCCCGGCGGGAGCAGGCCGACGGCTTCCTCGAGCAGAACGAGAAGCTCACCGCGCTCTTCGAGTCATTGGACGCCGGCCAGCGCGAGAACCTCCGCCTCGACCTGAGCTACGTCCCCGAACCGGTCGACGTGGCGACTATCAGCCGGGGCCGCCTCAGCGAGTTCAGCCTGCACTCGTGGGACGTGCGGAGCGCCATCGACCCTCAGGCCACTCTCGACCCCCAAGCTGTCCCTGAGCTGCTCCAGAGCTCCGGCGACCTGCTGGCCTGGATCACGAAGCCGGCTGCCCTGAACGGCCAGTCCACCGATCTGGCGGTCACCACGACGGAGCCGGCCACCGAGCTCACCCTGCACCTGACTGAGCCGGTCAGCATCGACCTCGCCCCCGCCGACAAGCCCGACGGCACGCTGAGCCTCCCCAGCGAAACCTGGCTCCGCCTGGTCTCTGGCCGTCTCGACCCGGCCGGCGACAGCGCGGTCGAACTGACCGGTCCGGTCACTCTGGAGACCCTGCGCCAGGTCTTCCCCGGCTACTGATCCGGGACCGTGGGCCGCACGGGGCGGCGGCGAAGAGTGGTCGTTCGATGACCATGCGTCGACCGCCCCGCCTGAGCACTGTCGCCGACAGTCCCAGATGGCTACCCTTCACGCCTGCCGCTTGAGCGGCTCGGTGAGGATGGAACGTATGGACTTGGACGTGTTCGTGATCGGCGGCGTGGGGATCGACACCATCGTGCGCGTACCCGCGCTGCCGCTACCCGGCCAGGAGACCATTCCCGTCCAGCCCATCGAGCAGTACGTCGGCCACACCGGTCACGGAGTGGTGATCGGCTGTCACCGGTTGGGGCTGCATCCCGGCCTCGCGGATGTGATCGGCGACGACCCCGAGGGCCGGCGGATCCGCGCGACATACAAGGAGCTCGGCCTGCCGCTCGCAGTCGCTCTCCACCCCAGCGGCACGCGTCGCAGCGTCAATCTCGTATCACCGGACGGCACCCGCGTCTCCCTGTACGACGGGCGCCACCCGCCCGGTATGCGCGTCGATCCCAACCTCTGGCGCGGGCGGGTCGAGCGCGCCAGGCACGTGCACATGTCGATCATGGATTTCGCCCGTCGTGCGCTTCCCGACGTACTGGCCGCTGACTGCACGTTGTCGACGGACCTGCACGACTGGGACGGCGAGAACGAGTACCACCGGGACTTCGCGCAGTGCGCAGACGTCGTGTTCGTGTCGACCACTGCGCTGGGCGAGAAGGCCGTCGACTGGATCTTCGCGAGCGGCCGGGCGCGGGTCGTGATCGCGATGGCCGGCGCCGACGGGAGCTACCTGCACGTCCGTGGCGAGAAGCCTGTGCACCTCCCGGCCGCCAAGATCCCGGACCGCCCGGTGGTCGACACGAACGGAGCCGGCGACGCCTACGTGGCCGCCTTCCTGACCACGTGGCTGGACGGCCGCTCGTACTACGAAGCCGCCGAAGCGGGCACCATCGCGGGAGCCTGGGCGTGCGGCTCGCCTGGCACGCATACCGACCTGATCACCGCTGAACAGTTGATGCTGCTCAGCCGGTAGCTCTTGGTCAGCCGCGGGTCAGTGGCGGGTGAAGCGTCGCCGCCGGGCCGCGGTGGAAGAGTTGGGCCGGGCGGCCGCCGTCGCGGGTGGTGGTGGCGCCGAGCGGGATGACGAAACCGTCGGTCTTGGTGGCCTTGCGGTGGAAGTTGCGAGGATCGAGCTGGACACCCCAGACGGCCTCGTAGATCCCGCGCAGCTCCGAGATCGTGAACTCGTCCGGGCAGAACGCAGCGGCGAGCGGTGAGTACTCCAGCTTCGCCCGGGCGCGCTCGACCGCGTCCGCGAGGATCCGGTGGTGGTCGAACGCGAGCCGGTCCTCATCGTCGAGCACCTCGGTGACCCCGACCCATGACGCCGAAGCCGCGTCCGTACCGGCGACCGGGGTCGGGAGGTCAGGTACGAGGGCTAGGTAGGCGACGCTGATCACTCGGCCCCGAGGGTCGCGGCCGGGCTCGCCGTAGGTCGCGATCTGCTCGAGGTGGATCCGGTCGGACACCAGCCCGGTCTCCTCGGTCAGCTCGCGGCGCGCGGTCTCCTCCAGGTCTTCCCTGGGTCGTACGAAACCGCCCGGCAACGCCCAGCGACCCTGGTACGGCGCTATGCCGCGGCGGATCAGCAGCACCTGCAGGGACCCGTCCCGGACGGTCAGGATGACCAGGTCGGCGGCTACCCCCAGCGGCTCGTAGTCCATGGCGGATCACTCTAATCGTCATCTTGACGAAAAGCCATCTCGGGTCTTATCGTCAGAGTGACGACAAGAACTCGGGCCCAGCCGGGCTACGACAGGAGAACGACTCATGGCAGACATCACCCGGTTCCGGTTCATCAGCCACCTGCGGGCGAACCCGACCACCCACGTCCGGCACCTGCGCAACGGCAAGGTCGCGCACGACGGCGCCGGGCAGGCGTTCTGGTTCCGGGCCCTCAACTCCTCGCTCAGCGAGGTACCGATCGACGACCGCGAGCAGCCGCTGCTGTTCCACGGCCGCACGCTCGACTTCCAGGACGTCGTCGTCCAGGCGACCGTCACCTACCGGGTGACCGACCCGGCGCTCGCGTCCACCCGGCTCGACTTCGGTATCGACCCCGGCACGGGCGCGTGGCGGGCGACTCCGCTGGAGCAGCTCGGCGGGTTGCTGACCGAGCTCGCTCAGCAGACGGCGCTCGATCTGCTGGCCCGGCTGAACCTGACGCAGGCGTTGTCCGAGGGGATGGCTTCACTGCGGCTCGCGATGAGCAGTGGGTTGCGGGACGACCAGCGGCTCACGGGGTTGGGGATCGGCGTCGAGGATGTCCGCGTGGTCGCGGTACGGGCTGAGAGTGATGTCGAGCGTGCGTTGCAGACGCCTACGCGGGAGATGGTGCAGCAGGCGGCCGACAAGGCGACGTACGAGCGGCGGGCGATGGCCGTCGAGCGGGAGCGGTCGATCGCGGAGAACGAGCTGCAGAACCAGATCGAGCTGGCTCGGCGCGAAGAGCAACTGGTCACGCAGAAGGGTCAGAACGAGCGCCAGCGCGCGACCGAGGCGGCCGCGGCCGGCCGGATCGAAGGTGAGGCTTTGGCTGGGCGCCGGCGGTTGCTGGCGGCGGCTGACGCTGACGCCAAGCGAGTGCTGGGCGAGGCGGAGGCGGCTGCCGAGAAGGCCATGCTCGATGCCTATGCCGAACTGGACCAGGGCACGATCCTGGCGATGGCGGTCAAGCAGGGCGCACTGCCGGAGATCGGCACGCTGAACCTGACGCCGGACCTGCTCACTCCACTGCTGTCGAAGTTGACCTCCTCCGGAGTTTCCGAATGAGCCTGCCGCCCCGGGCGGTGGTGGTCCACCGGGCGACGGAGCTCACCGAGCTCGTCGCCCGGCACGGCACCCGCCAGCAAGCCGGCTTCTTCCTGACCAGCCGCGGGCGCTCGCTGGAGTCCCTCGAAGCGCGGCACAAGACTCAGCAGAAGGCTTTGGCCACGGTGTCCGCCGCGATCCCCTTGGACTGGCGGCGAGCTGTTGCTGAGCGCAACGATCTCGACCGGTTCGTGTTCGGCCCTGAGGATGTGGTGATCGCCGTCGGGCAGGACGGGTTGGTGGCCAACGTGGCGAAGTACCTGGACGGCCAGCCGGTGATCGGGGTCAACCCGGAGCCCGGCTGGAACCCGGGCGTACTGGTGCCACACGAGCCGGCGGCCGTACCGGACCTCTTGGTACGACCTACCGTCGAGGAACGCACGATGGTTGCCGCCAGCACCGATGATGGCCAGAAACTCGTTGCTCTGAACGAGATCTATGTCGGCAACCGAACGCATCAGTCGGCGCGCTACCGCCTGGCTTCACCTGAGGGTTTGGAAGAACGACAGTCCTCATCAGGCTTGCTGATCGGCACCGGAACAGGATCCACGGGGTGGTGCCGCTCAGCCTGGCAAGAACGCGGAAGCTTGCTCCGCCTGCCAGCTCCTTCCGAACCCGCCCTGTGCTGGTTCGTCCGAGAAGCCTGGCCGTCACCGGCCACCGGCACCAGTTGCACGGAGGGGTTGCTCACTGCTGCCGACCACCTGACGATCACCGCGGAAGCAGACCTGGTCATCTTCGGCGACGGCATCGAATCAGACACCCTCACCATCAGCTGGGGCCAACGCCTGGAGGTCCGCGTAGCCGACATCCACCTACATCTCGTCCGCTAGCCCGCCTTCCGCAACTGGCGGACGGCTGCGTCGACGATGTCGGCCAGGGTGCGATTGAATGCGATCGCCGCAGTCGGTGCGTGCTGCCGCGCCAAGTTGATGATCAGCTCGAAGAGTTCGAGTTGCTCTTCGTCCTTCCGGATTCCGCCGCCGATCAAGATGCACTCCCACGGACGCTCACCCAGCGCCGCGGTGACGACCGCCTCGATATCGTCCGACCCGTCGAGCCCGATCAGACAGTTCCGCGCGTCAATGCCGGCCTCCGCGAACCGCGTCACCGACTCCTCGATCGCAGCAGCCACCGGCGTCGGATCCCACGGACCAGGAACCCGGTAGGGATCGAGCCCGATCACAAGCACAGCCGGCGACGTCACCTTCCGACCATACTGGCCCCGACCACCCCAGGCGACGGACGCCGTACCTGGTTGGTGGGGTCTGCCTGAAGGTGAAGTATTTCCCGTGCTTTCGACGGAAAGTGACCGGGTGGGTGAGATGTGTGGAGACAACGGTGTCAGGTTCTGCTTAAGGTGCGTTCACCACAACGGCCCTGTCGAGGGAGGGCTGGGGTGCCGTTGCCCACCGCCCACAGGGGAGAGACACGCATGCGCCCATCTCGAAACCGCTCGAGAACCGCATTCCGGACGGGGGTCGGCCTGCTGGCCGCCACCGTGCTGGTGCCGATGGCTTCGCTGACCGCGAACGCCCGGCCCGACGCCACGCCCGACGCCGCCACAGCCGCCACCGCCGCTGCGCCCGGTACTGCCGCCAAGCCGGCACCGGCCAAACCGTTCGTTCAGGGGACCCAGACCGTCGCCGCGTACGACTACGACAACGCGATCCACGAGCGGGTCCAGGTCGACGTGCCGGGGGTCGACACCGACGCGAACGGGATCACCGACCAGATCACCGTCGACATCGTCCGGCCGGGCGAGGCGGCCCAGGCCGGGATCGACGTACCGGTCATCATCCAGGCCTCGCCGTACTACGCGAGCGACCCGAAGACCTACTTCGACGCCAACGGCACCCGGCAGATCTTCCAGAGCTGGCTGGACAACTACTTCGTCCCGCGCGGCTACGCGTTCGCCTACGTCGACATGCCGGGCACGTTCCGCTCGACCGGCTGCAGCGACGTCGGCGCCGACTTCGAGGTCCGCGGTACGAAGGCCGTCATCGACTGGCTGAACAACCGGGTCCCCGCCCACACCCCGGCCGGTGCGCCGGTGAAGGCCGATTGGTCGACCGGCAAGGCCGGCATGATCGGTACTTCGTGGAACGGCACAATCGCCAACTCGGTCGCCAGTACCGGCGTGAAGGGGCTCGAGACGATCGTACCGATCGCCGCGATCTCGAGCTGGTACGACTACACCCGGAGCAACGGGGTGCCGTACTACGACGAGTACATGGGCTTCCTGCACGACTACGTCAGCAACGACCTGAGCCCCCGCTGTGTCGCCCTGACCGGTGAGATCGAGCAGGACTCCGACACCCGCACCGGCAGCTACAGCCGTTGGTGGGACCCGCGGAACTACCGCCTGGATGCCAAGAAGGTGAAGGCGTCGGTCTTCGTCGTGCACGGCCTCGACGACGAGAACGTGAAGACGCGGCAGTTCGGCGAGTGGTGGGACGAGCTGGAGAAGCGTGGCGTCCCGCGGAAGATCTTCCTGCACCAGGGCGTGCACCTGGACGGGTTCAGCTTCCGTGACGCGTACGTCGACCAGCTGCACCCGTGGTTCGACCACTGGCTGCAGGGCCTGCAGAACAACGTGATGAAGGCCCCGCAGGCGACGATCCAGCGCGAGGACGGCAGCTTCACCACCGAGGCCCGGTGGCCCGCCGAGGGAGCGAAGAACACCAAGCTCGCGCTCAGCAAGCCGGCTGGCGGCGGCACTGGTGGCCTGTCGATCGCCGCGCCGACCAGCGACCCGATCAGCTTCACCGGTACGGACAAGGAGTCGGTCGACAGCGTCGTACTCGACCCGACTGCTCCGCGGACCGATCGCGCGGTGTTCGTCAGCAACGACCTCGCACAGCCGGTCCGGTTGTCCGGTACCGGCAAGGTGGAGGTCCGGGTCAAGGTCAACAAGGTTGCCGCAGGCATCAAGGCTCGCCTGGTCGACTACGGTACGGCGACCCGCTACACGAGCGTGTCGAACATCGCGAACACCAGCAAGTGCTGGGGTGACGGCAACGCGCTCGACACCGGCTGCTTCCCCGAGACCAAGATCAACACGGCGGTCTCGAACACAGCGGTCGTGGTCCGCACGCTTGCCGACATCGGCCACTACAAGTCGCCGGACGAGAAGGTCTCGCTGCAGTCCGGCAAGTGGTACGACCTGACCTTCGAGCTCAACGCGGACGACGTCGTGTTCGCCGCCGGCCACCGGCTCGGTCTCGTGCTGACCGTCGAGCCCGACAACCCGTCGGTCCCGTTCACCGGCGCCACCATCACCCTCGACCCGGTCAAGTCCTCGCTGACCCTGCCCCTCACCGGCGCAACGGCCAGCCTGGCCTCACCGGAATCCCCGCAAGCCCGCATCCCAGCCACCCAGCTGTCCCAGCCCGAGCCGGAGAAGGACCCCATCAAACTGATGGAACAGTTCGTCGAAGCCTCCCGCTGACCAAGTAAAGAAGGGCCCCGGCAGTTTCAAGCTGCCGGGGCCCTTCTTACTTGGCTGCGTTCGCTGGTTTGGCCAAGGTCGAGTAGGCCGAGACCAGAAGTTCCGAGTCGTGTTCCCAGTTGAGTTCGTCTCCGGCGGCTCGTACGCCGTCGACGTAGCTGGGGTAGTCCGCGATCAAGGCGCGCACGGCTGCGGCAAGTGATGCGCCGTTTCCTGGCTCGTACAAGGTGCCGAGGTGGTACTTCGTGATGACCGCACGGAGTTCGGGGAGGTCTGCGGCGACAACCGGGACACCCGCGCGTACCGCGTGGAACAGTTTGTTCGGCATGGCCAGCCGGTGGTTTTCGCAGGTGTTTGTCAACGTGACAAGGGAAATCCCGGACTGTTGGAGGACTCGGTCGACCTCGTCGATCGAGGTTTCCGGGACCTTCTGCACAAGCCCCAGATCGAGGCGGTAGTTCGGATCGACCGAGCCCATCAGCAGTGTCGGGAACGGCGCGAGCAGACGAGCTGCCTCGACGACAGCGGGTAGGTCTCGGCCGGCGCCTACTCGGCCGGCGTACAGCAGACCGGCCGGCGTTGAGGGTAGTACTGCGGGAACTTCAGCGCGTGGGAACGTGTTGCGGATGAGGCGCACGTCCGGCAGGCCGCGGTCACGCAACCGCTGGGCGATCCCCTCGCTGACCGTGAAGACGACGGCGGCTTGGCGGGCCAGGCCGAGTTCGAAGCGGCGGCCACGGATACGCCACAGCGGCGTCGGCCGGCCCGGCAGAGCCCGGTCGAACCAGAGTTCGTGGCTGTCGTAGACCAACTTGGCCGACCACTGAGAAGCGAACGAGGCTGCCAGCTCCAAAGTGTTGAAGTCGTGTGCATGCACCACCTCGAAGGGATCCAGCGAGGCCAGCCGCGCAGCGGCCGCAGTACGCCACTGCTTCTCTGTACGCAGCCGGTGCTCCGGCAGCAGCAGCCACCGGCCGAACCGCTGGACAACCACCTTCAAACCGCTCTGCCCATGGCCGACCGCAGGACCGCTCCCGCCGCGCAGACCCGCGGACCGGGAGACCGACTCGACCGTCGCGCCACCTTCGAGCGTGAAGCCTTCCGGTACGTCCCGGCCGACGATGTGCACCACGTGCCCGGCGCCTGTCAGCGCCGCCGCTTCGCGCAGGATCCGCGAGTCCCCGGCGATCGGGGACTGCGCGACCATCAATACCCGCATGTCAGCGTCCTCCGAGGAAGGGCAACAGGACCTCTACGGACTTGCGGCCATCGTGCAGTTCTCGCACGTACCGCGGTCCGGCGTCGGCGATCTTGCGGGCTTCCTCGCGCTCGGCGACCAGTCGTTCGATCACTTCGGCCAGGTCGTCCGGCGTCGCCTCCACGATCGGCAGCTCGGTCGGCAGGAGGTCGCGGACGTGGTCGGCGACGTGCCCGACGGTGGTTCGGCCGGCCGCCATCGCCTCACACGCGAAGACGCCGTACGAGCCGAGTACCAGCTGGTCGACGACGATGTCCGCGTCCTTGACCATCGCCATCAGCTCCGAGTGCGGAACGCCCTGCACGCGCTGGTACTTGATCACGCCGCGAGCATCGAGCGCGGTCAGCACCGGGTCGACGAAGGCCGAGCCCTTCAGCGCGCTCGCCGACGGCGCGTGCAGCACCACCGGTACCTCGCGATCCATCACCGGCACCGTGGAGGCCAGCTCGCCGGCGTTCACCACGACGGGCAGCCACTGCGACTCCTCGACGTACTCGAGCAGGTCGGGCGTGGTGACGAAACGGGGACCCTCGTACCCGACCAGGTGCTCGCGGAGCAGGTCGTTCGCCGCCTGCAACCGCGTCGTGAGCTCGTCGGACCGGTCCGCGAACGGCGAGAACTGGTACTTCGCGCGGTGCCGGGCCGGGTCGCGCACCTCGGAACCGTGGAACACCAGACCGTGCCGGATCCCGGCCGCGTCGAGCATCGGAACGTCCTGGTCCCACAGCTGCCCGGGCAACTGACCGAACATCGGCCGGCCCGCCTCGAAGAGCACATGGGTGACGTTCTGCAGCGTCCATGCGGTGAGCTGCAACTGCCAGCGCAGGTCCTCGCGGTACTGCTCGTCCGACCCGGAGCGGTGCACCCCGAACTGGTACTTGCAGTCGCCGACCGTCAGTGACTCGGCCCCGATCGACGGGATCTCACGAGTCAGCGCTTCGGCCCACTGCCAGGCCTGGCCCGCACTGTTGACCGGACCGATCAGCAACCGGCGGCCGACGGTCTCGGGGTGCCCGTCGTTCGGCGCCGGCGCGATCGGCCGGCCGAGCATGTCGGTGTAGAGCTCACGCAGCTTGCTGGCCTGCCCGCTCCAAGACATCTCCTGCTGGTACGCCGGGTCGGCCAACCGCTCGCGGTAGGTGTCTGTGCGGCTCAGCAGCAGCTTCGCCTTCTCCGCCAGGTCGACCGGGTTCGCGGTCTCGAAGACCTCGCCGATCCCGGTCTCGGCGACGAACTCCTTCATGCTGGGCATGTCGCTGACCAGCACCGGCAGACCACCCAGGCTGTACTCGAACAGCTTGTTCGGCAGCGCCATCTCGTGACTCGGGTAGCGCAGGATCGGGATCAGCCCGAGGTCAGCCGACTTCAGGAACGGGACGACCGTCTCGTAGCCGACCGGCTCTACGTAGTGCACCCGGTCGTCGACCTTCAGCTTCAGCGCGAGGTCCTGCAACGCTTTGACCGAAGGGATCCTGGTCGACGGCACGCAGACCACGGCCAGATGGGCACCCGGCAGGTGTGTAAGTGCCTCGACCGCGGTCTCGACGCCACGGGCCTTCGTCACGCCGCCGCTGTAAACCAGCAACGGGACATCCGCGGCCAACTCGAGCTGGCTGCGCAGGTCGACGACGTCGGCCGTCACCTCCGACAGGCTCGGAGAGTTGATGATGACAGTGGGTTCACGGTCCAGCTTGTACCGACTCGTCAGCGTGCGGGCGATCGCGGGACTGACCGTGATCACGCGATCGGCCTGGCCGATGTACTCGCGCTCGTGGTTGGCCCACGACGCGATGAACCGGCGCGTCCGGGCGCCGTACCGCGACAGCCCGGCGACGTACTCGTGCGCGTCGTAGACGACCTTGAGTTCCTTGCCGCGCAGCTTGGCCCGGCCGGCCGCACGCGTCGCGACGCCGATCACGTGCATGTCGTGCGCGTGCACCACATCAGGCTCGAGCCGGTCGATCAGATCACCGAAGGCAAGCTCGAGATCGATCGCCTCCGGGTGCTCCCGGCGCCACGGCGCGGGCCAGGTGATCCGGTGGATCACACCGTCGTACGCGCGCCAGCCGGCCTTGAATCCCTTGTCCACCGCAAGACCGACGCCCTGGCGCACCCGGACCCCGCGCCGGACGAGTTGCCAGCCGGCCCCTCGGGTCAACCTGGTCAGCACGCCGGCCTTGAACACCAGCGAACCGACCGCGCCCGGCCGCTTGGCCGCCACCGCCTGCCCGGAATCCGCCTTGATCTCGGTCAAGGCGGCCCGAACCCGCAGACTGCGCGCGACGAACGTCTCTCGCGACGGATAGCCGAGCAGCGGCAACCGCCGGCTCCGCCGCTTGGCCCGGCGGAGCTTCCGCTCGTCCCGCAAGGCGAACGGGACGACGACGCGCACGATCATCGCGCCGCCGAGCATCTCCCGGGACTGCTCACCTGTTGACGAAACCCCGAGCACAGTGACCTGTACTCCGTCCTCGGCCAGCGCGGTGGCCTCTTTCCGGACCCGGCTGTCGTTGGTGACTTCGTTCGCTACCAGCATCACCACGCGCAGCTCAGCCGAGGGCTTGGTCACGGGCGGTCAGACCTTCCGATCACGATCCGCCGGACGCCGGCCCAGCGAGCCGGGTCGGTGCTGTCACGACCGTCGACGAGCACCTGAACACCTGGCAGCTCGGCCGGGGTCAGTTGCTTGTACTCCGGGTGGTCCGCCTGCAGCACCGCCGCGTCGACCGGCTCACCCAGGTGGTACGCCGTGAAGCCCAGGCCCTGCAGCTCCTCGTCGGTGTACATCGGGTCGTGCACGAAGACCTCGGCACCCTGCGACTTCAACGCCTCGACTGCCGGGAAGACACCGGAGAAGGCCGTCTCCTTGACCGAGCCACGGTAGGACGCACCGAGCACGACCACGCGGGCGCCGGTCAGGTCGCCGTACGCGCCTTCGAGCAGACCGATGGTGTACTCCGGCATGCCCAGGTTCGCCTCGCGGGCGGCGCGGACGACGGTTGCCTCCGGGTCGGTCCACAGGTACAGCCGTGGGTAGACCGGGATGCAGTGACCGCCGACGGCGATGCCGGGACGGTGGATGTGGCTGTAGGGCTGCGAGTTCGACGCCTCGATCACCTGGTGCACGTCGATACCGTTGGCGCCGGCGAACCGGGCGAACTGGTTCGCCAGGCCGATGTTGACGTCGCGGTAGGTGGTCTCCGCCAGCTTCGCGAGCTCGGAGGCCTCGGCCGAGCCGAGGTCCCAGACGCCGTTGCCGCGCGGCAGGTCCGGGCGCTCGTCGAAGTCGAGGACGGCCTCGTAGAACGAGATGGCGCGCTTGGCGCCTTCCTCGGACAGGCCGCCGACCAGCTTCGGGTAC
Source organism: Streptomyces sp. SID13031 (assembly GCF_010548305.1). GTDB lineage: Bacteria > Actinomycetota > Actinomycetes > Propionibacteriales > Kribbellaceae > Kribbella. The sequence continues at coordinate 194,689 of NZ_JAAGLV010000015.1, read as the reverse complement.
TTGCGCAGGTCCGCGAAGACGCGACCGGTCAGCACCCGCTCCGGGGAGAAGACCAGGTGGAAGTCAGTGCCCTCGACGAGGCCGGAGACCTCCTCGATCAGCGGCTTCCAGCGGCTGCGGGTGGTCCCGACCGGCAAGGTGGTCTCGTAGCTGACCAGGGTGCCCGGGGACAGGTGCTCGGCCAGCGAACGGGTCGCGCTCTCCATCCAGCCGAACTCCGGCTCGCCGGTCTTCTCGTCCACGAACAACGGAACGACGATGACGACGGCGTCACTGCCCGGGATCGCGTCGGCGTAGTCGGTGGTAGCCCGCAGGCTGCCGTTACCGACGGTCTCGGCCAGCAGTTCGGCCAGGTGCGCCTCACCCGGGAACGGTGCCTGCCCGGCGTTCACCTGGTCGACCGTCGACTGGTTGATGTCAAGGCCGACGACCTGATGGCCCTTGGTCGCGAACTGGACCGCCAACGGCAGCCCGATCTTGCCTAAGGCAACAACACTGACACGCACAGGAACTCCACTGGGTAGTGATTCTTCATCGGGGGCCGCGCAGTCTGCGCTCCATGGGGTGCTCGACGAACTTGTACAGCAACCACGAGGCGAAGATCGAGAGGGCACAAACACCGGCGTACCAGGTCAGGTTCGACCAGCCGACCGGGCCGGCCATGCCGTGCTGCTCCCTGATCGCGTACAGGATGGTGGCGTGCACCAGGTAGAACGAGTACGACCACTTGCCGAGGGCAACCAGCGGGCGGCTGCGCAGCAGTGACCGGCCGCCCCGGAGGTCGCGGGAGGCGACGGCAAAGACCAGGAAGCCGTACAGGAAGGTGAGGATTTCCTTCTGGGTCAGGCTCATGGTGACTGCCAACGGGAAGTTGGCCGGGTGCTCACCGGAGTACCACAGCGTGATCAGGCCGCCGATGGTGACCAGGAAGGCGAACCAGACCGGGATCCGCGGCTTCCACCCGGACCGCAGCATGATCGCCAGGCCGATCCCGAACAGGAACGCGACCGAGTGCAGGATCGGCTGCGGCAGGATCGGCACGACGTCCTTGAAGTGGAACAACGCCAATCGGTAGAGCCCGCCGATCACGAGCACCGACACGCAGAGCACCAGGCCGCCGACCGCCTTCAGCCTGACCGTGAGCCGCTGCACGAACGGGAAGTACGCGTAGAAGAACGCCTCCACCGACAGCGTCCAGGACGCCGGGTTGCCGCCGTACAGGATCGCCGAGTCGTTCGACCAGCCGTGCAGCAGGAACACCGACAAGACCAGGACGGTCACCGAGACCGGCTTGATCCACCACATGTTGGTGGGCGGATCGAACCGGTAGAAGACGAAGATCGCCGGGATCAGCGCGACGATGTGGGCCGGCCAGATCCGGGCGAACCGGCGGCGGTAGAACGTGTGGATCTTGGTGCCCGGCTGGGCCGACCAGGTCAGCACGAAACCGGACAGCACGAAGAAGAACGTCACCCCGGAGGTGCCGTACTTCAGGAAGTCGAAGATCGGCAGCGGCGCCAGGTTGGTCATGTGGTGCGCGAAAACGAAGAACGCCGCCCACCAGCGCAAACCGGTGAGCGACTCCACCCGCGGCAGTCGCTTGTGGGAGTCGGCCGTATCGGTGGACGTAGTGGCCGAAGCTGCCAGTCCCGGAGAGCCCGGGGCGGGCGGCTGGCTCTGTTCTTCGGCAGCTTTGGTCACGTGGCTACTCCGTGAGAGCGGTGACGACACGCCCTGCGGCGTGTCCATCTCCATAGGGCATGGGGCGGTCAGCTGCCGGCACCGGCCGGGCGGCCAGCTGGGGCAGTTTGCTCATATCGGACAGGAGGACGTTCCAGCCGTCCTCCAGCGTCTCGACCCATTCGGTCTCGGTGCGCAGCGTGGTGCAGACCCGGCCGAGCAGGAAGGCCTCCTTCTGGAGGCCGCCGGAGTCGGTGACCACACCGGACGAGCCGAGCACGGCCGCGACCATCTCCGGGTACGCCAGCGGCTCCCGGACATGCAGCGAACCGTCCGGACGCTCCAGCTTGATGCCGTGCTCCGCGCATTTCGCCACCAGCCGAGGGTGCGCCAGCAGCAGCACCGGGTAGCCGGCGTCGGCGAGCCCGTCGACGATCGCGGCCAGTCGGGCCGGGTCGTCGGTGTTCTCGGCCCGGTGGACCGTCGCCACGACGTACTCACCGCTCTTCAGGCCCTCGGGCAACGCGAACGAGTCGTTCGATACCGCGTCGCGGACCCGGAAGCACACGTCCGTCATCACGTCGCCGACGAGCAGCGCCCGGTCCTTCAGTCCCTCGTTGGTCAGGTGACCCATCGCGACCTTGGTCGGCACCAGCAGCAGGTCCGCCGCGTGGTCGGTGAGGACCCGGTTGTGCTCCTCGGGCATCGACCGGTTGAAGGAGCGCAGGCCGGCCTCGAGGTGCGCGACCGGCAGGTGCATCTTCACGGCCGACAAGGTGCCGGCCAGGGTCGAGTTGGTGTCGCCGTAGACGAGCACCCAGTCCGGCCGGTGCTCGTCCAGCACAGCGTCCAGCGACGACAGCATCGCGCCGGTCTGGACACCGTGGCTGCCCGACCCGACGCCCAGGTGGACGTCGGGAGCCGGGATCTTCAGGTCAGCGAAGAACACGTCGGACATGTTCTTGTCGTAGTGCTGACCGGTGTGCACGATCACGTGCTGATGCTCGGTGGCGGCGAACGCCTCAGCGATCGGGGCGAGCTTGACGAACTGCGGGCGAGCCCCGACGACGCTGAGGACCTTCATGACTGGATGGACTCACCGTTCAGCCGGACGGACTTGCCATCGTCGGCTGCCGAGGCGATAACGGCCTCGGCGACGACGACGGTGGCCAGACCCTGCTGCAGGGTGACGATATCGGTCTCCTTGCCCAGGATCGCGTCGCGGAACGCCTCGTGCTCGGCCTTCAGCGGCTCGGGCTTGGCGATCGCGTAGCGGATCATGTCGCCCTCGCTGACACCGCGGAAGTGCGCGACGTCGTCCCAGGCGGTCTGCACGGTGCCGTTGGCGTGGAAGGACAGGTCGGCCGTCAGGGTGTCGGCGATGAACGCGCCGCGCTCACCGGTGACGACGGTCAGCCGCTCCTTCATCGGGGACAGCCAGTTGACCAGGTGGCTGGTCACGGTGCCGTCCTGCAGCTTGCCGGTGACGGCGATCAGGTCCTCGTACTGCCGGCCGCTCTTGTGCGCGCTCTGCGCGGACACCGAGGCGAACGGCGACTGGGTCACCCACGCGGTCAGGTCGATGTCGTGGGTGGCCAGGTCGAGCACCACGCCGACGTCGGCGATCCGGGCCGGGAACGGGCCCTGCCGACGGGTGGTGATCTGGTAGATGTCACCCAGTTCGCCGGCCTCGAGGCGAACCCGCAGCGCCTGCAACGCCGGGTTGTACCGCTCGATGTGCCCGACGGCGCCGATCACGCCGGCGGCCTCGAAGGCCTTGGCGATCTCCGCGGCCTCGGCCGAGGAGCCGGCCAGCGGCTTCTCGATCATCGCGTGCACGCCGGCCTCGGCCAGCGATTTGGCGATCTCGGTGTGGTACTGCGTCGGCACCGCGACCATGCAGTAGTCGATGCCGGCGGAAATCAGCTGCTCGATGTTCTCGTGCACCGGCAGGCCGTTGGCCACGCCGTGCTTGTCACCACCCGGGTCGGCGACGGCGACCAGGTCGACGCCCTCGAGGGAGCCCAGCACGCGGGCGTGGTGACGGCCCATCATGCCCAGGCCGATCAGTCCGGCGCGAAGGTTCGCCATCTCAGGCACCTGCCTTCGCGACGGTCGCGACCGCGGTCACGATGCGGTGCAGGTCTTCCTCGGACAGCGAGGGGTGGACCGGCAGCGACAGCACCTGCGCGGCGGCCTTCTCGGTCTCCGGCAGGTCCAGCTCGCGCTTGAACGACGGCAGGCGGTGGTTCGGGATCGGGTAGTAGACGCCGCAACCGACACCGTGTTCGTTGCGCAGCGCGTCGGCGAAGCCGTCGCGGTCGTCGGTGACCCGGATCGTGTACTGGTGGTAGACGTGCGTCGCCTCGGGGGCCACGGTCGGAGTCGCCACGCCCTGCAGGTTCGCGTCCAGGAAGGTCGCGTTCTCCTGCCGCTGCTTGGTCCAGCCGCCGACCTTGGTGAGCTGGACGCGGCCGATGGCGGCGTGCAGGTCGGTCATCCGGTTGTTCAGGCCGACGACCTCGTTCTCGTACTGCTTGAGCATGCCCTGGTTGCGGTACAGCCGCATCCGGCGCTCGAGGTCGGCGTTCGCGACCGAGTTCATGCCGCCCTCACCGGACGTCATGTTCTTGGTCGGGTACAGGCTGAACATGGCGAACTCGCCGAAGGTGCCGACCGGCGCACCGTTCCAGGTCGCGCCGTGGGCCTGCGCGGCGTCCTCGTACAGCTCGATGCCGTGCTTGGCCGCGATGGCGCCCAGCTCGGTCAGGTTCGCCGGGTGCCCGAACAGGTGCACCGGCATGACGGCCTTGGTCTTGTCGGTGATCGCGGCCTCGACGGCGGCCGGGCTCAGCCCGTAGTACGTCGGCTCGATGTCGACGAAGACCGGGGTGGCGCCGGTGAGCGCAACGCTGTTCGCGGTCGCGGCGAAGGTGAAGGAGGGCACGATGACCTCGTCGCCCGGACCGACGCCCGCGGCCAGCAGACCGAGGTGCAGACCCGAGGTGCCCGAGTTCGTCGCGACGCAGGCTCGACCGGAGACCAGCGCAGCGCCGAACTCCTGCTCGAAGGCAGCGACCTCAGGACCCTGGGCGAGCATTCCGCTGCGCATCACACGGTCGACTGCCTCCCGCTCCTCCTGCCCGATGATCGGCTTCGCGGCCGGAATCGGCTGCACCATCAGTTCTCCTCCTGGTTTTCGACTGCCATGTTTTCGCCGGCCAGCCGCAGCTGTCCGTCGGTTTCGATGTACATCTCGCCCGTACTCGGGCATTTCCACTCGCCGTTGCCGACCTCCAGCAACGGGACACCTGCTTTGCCGACCCACTTGATCCGGCGGGCGGGGACCCCCGCGACCAGCGCGAAGTCTGGCACGTCCTTTGTCACCACTGCGCCCGCTGCGACGGTGGCCCAGCGACCGATGGTGACCGGTGCCACGCAGACCGAACGGGCGCCTACTGCACTGCCAGTGCGCAGTGTCACACCGACGGCCTCCCAGTCCGACGCGCTCTTCAGCGTGCCGTCCGGGTTGATCGCGCGCGGGAACTGATCATTGGTCAGGACGACCGCGGGTCCGATGAAGACGCCGTCCTCGAGCACGGCCGGCTCGTAGACGAGAGCGTCGTTCTGGATCTTGCAGTTGTTCCCCATCCGCACCCCGGTGCCGATGTACGCGCCGCGGCCGACGATGCAGTTCTCACCCAGGACCGCGTTCTCGCGGATCTGGGACAGGTTCCAGACGGACGATCCGGCGCCGATCTGCGCGGTCTCGTGGACCTCGGCCGACGCTGCGATCCGGGACGTCACAAGCTCTCCTTCGGGTCAAGCCAATCGGTGAGTGCACGGGCGGAACGTCGCCCGTCGTGCAGCTCCGCCACGAAGGCGGGGCCCGCGGTGGCCCGCTCGGCGGCCGCCGTACGGTCGGAGAGCAGGTCGGTGACGACACTGCCGAGCGAATCGGGATCCGCCTCGACGATGGGCACCTCGCGCCCAGTCAGACTACGCACCCGATCGCGAACCGCCGAACCGACGTAAGAAACGCACAAACGCCCGGCGGCCAGCGCCTCGGCCGCGGCCACGCCGTACAGACCGATCCGGAGCTGGTCGACGACGATGTCCGCGTCACCGATCACGGCCGGCATCTCACTGTGCGTGACGCCGCTGATCCGGCGGTACTCCACCAGGCCCTTGTCGGCCAGACCGGTCAGTACCTCGTCGATCCGGTCGCTGCCCTTGAGCTGCGCGTTGGACGGGACGTGCACGACGACCGGGCGGCCGGTCGAGAAGAGCGGACGCGCGGCCTGTGCCCAAGGCGCCGGATCGATCGCGACCGGCAGCCAGTGCGCCCCCGGTACGTCTTCCAGCAGGTCGACCGTGGAGACGAAGACGGGCACGTCGGCCGCCTCGACGATCTCGGCGAACCTGCTCGCCTGGACCTCCAGCCGGTCGGTCAGCGGGTCACCCGGAGTGAACGGGGACCAGCGCTCGCGCTGGGCGTGCCGGCTCGGCAGGCGGATGTCCGAGCCGTGGAAGAGCAAGGCCGGCTTGATCCCGGCCTCCTTGAGCCGCACCAGCTCCGAGGAGCCGTCCTTCAGGCCGCGGGCGCCGAACAGCGGGCGCAGCGACTCCATCAGGACATGCGTGTAGCTCAGGACGTACTGCTCCTGGGCTCGCTGCCAGCGCGGCTGCCCGAACCAGGTCAGCGGTACGCCGTAGTCGTCGGCGTACTGGAACTGGCCCTTGCGATGCAGCGAGAAGGAGGTCGCGGAGACACCCTCGATGGTGTCCGCGGCACGCGCCCAGGCGTAGCCCTGGCCGGCGCTGTTGGTCGGGCCGACGAACAGCCGGACCGGAGTGTCCGCCACCGGCGGGAAGGTGGGCAGCTGCGCGTAGCTGTAGCGCAGCCCCTTCAACCGTCGCCGGACCGCACCCGCGGTCCTGGCGATCGGCGGCGGCAGGTGGTCGCGAAGATTTCGCGCAGTACTCACCTGCACGTCCGCCCTGGCCCGGTCCGGCATGTCGTCACTCCTGCTCCGCTCCTACCAGCCGGTCGAGCTCACGACGGGCAGCCGGTACGCCGAGAACCACCGGCGTCTGCGGCTTGCGCTGACCGACCTGCCAGCCGGCCCAGACGGATCCGTTGTCTAGCGCGATCACCACGTCGGCCTGCTCGATCATGCTCATCACGTCCGCGCGACCGAGCACCTTGGCCCAGTACGCCTTGGCGAGGTGGCCGGCCTTGCGGTTCTGGGCCAGCTTCTTCACGATCCGCTTGGCCCCGTTGGGCCGCGGCTTGGCAGCGGGCTTCGGCGTACTGATCGCCTCAGCCGCCACCGGCTCGGCCGGGGGGACGACCTCGACCGGCATCGTGCCGGGGCCGATCAGGGTGAAGCTGGTGACGAGGCCGTCCACGGGGGCGGCCGGCGGAAGCCAGGCGACTACGTCGAGGGCCACGTCGTCACGGCCGCCGAGATCGGCCCGGACGGTTTCGAAGTACGACGGGGGCTGCCGCCGGGTGCTCAGGAGTACGACCTTCATGTCAGACCACTGCCCCAACCCGCTCGCCCAGTGCCTTGATCCGCGGGTCCAGCTGCAGGTCGCGCCGGTAGCTCGCGCCGAACTCGCGGGCCTTCGCCCGGATGCCCGCATCCGCTGTCCGGGCCGCGCGGGCCGCCTCGACGAGTGCCTCGGCGATCGTCTCGGGGTCCTCCACGTCCTGCACCGGGAACCAGAGCGGATGCCCACGTAGTACGTCGGACGCCGCGTTCATCGGGTCGTGCACCGAGACGATCGGCAACCCGGTGGCGAGGTACTCGAAGACCTTGCCGCTGGTCACATAGCGTCCCTTGCCCAGCATCAGCAACTGGACGTCGAACTCGTCGTAGGCCTTGGCGATCTCCGCCTTGCCGACCGGGCCCTCGTAGCTGACCCCGTCGCCGGCGGCCTCGGTCAGGAGGCCGAGCATGTCGGCGCGCGGCTGAGCGTAGTACCCGAGGTAGCCGTGGATCTTCACCTTGGCGTCGCGCAGGTCTTCGGACCGTTCCTTGGCCAGCTGCCAGCCCTTGACGAACTCGGCCAGCGGGACCTTCGGCGAGACCGTACCGACGTACCCGAAGACCAGCGGCCGGTCGGTGACCGCGCCCCGGTCCTGCGTCGACGGCACCAGATCGGGGTCGAACCCATTCGCGACCGTGTGCATCTTGCCCGCGTGCTCCGGGTAGAGCTCCTTGTGCCAGTCGAGGATCGGGTCGTTGACGAACCAGACCTCCTGCGCGGCGCTGACCAGCTTGCGCTCCCAGCGGGCGGCGCGGCTGTTCGGCTCGTGCAGGCGGTCGCCGCTGAAGACGTCCAGCAGCCAGGCGTCGCGGTAGTCCATCACGTACGGCACGTCGAACTTCTTGAACAGGTGGTACGCCGCGGCGAACGTGACGTGCGGGTTCGCCGTGGCGACCGTCAGGTCCACCTTGTCCGCCTGGTGGATCTGCTCGGCGGCCTTCTCGATCGTGCTGCGCCACGGTCCGTATCCCGTTTCAGGGAAGGGGATCTGGTCCCGCTTGCTGCGCCACTTGGCCCACAACTTCGGGTTGGCCGCCCGGGTCTTCGACCAGTTGCGCAGGTCGGCTTCAAGGATCGGCCACTCGAACGGCACCCGGACCACCTCGATCGACGGGTCGACCCGTTCCTCCAGGGTCGGGTCGGCACCGGTGAACCGCTCGAAGGTCTCCCGTTCGGCCGTCAGCACGGTCACCTTCCAGCCGAGCGCGGCGAACCGGTTCGCCGTGGCCAGGGCCCGGTAGACACCGCCACTTCGGCAGGGCGGGAAGCCCCAGACGATGTACAGCAGATGGGGGCGGCTGCCGGTCATACCCGTCCTTTGAGCAGCGCGAGAATCGCTTCGGCCAGTTCGTCGTACGGCGTGGTCGCGGGCAGATGGACAGCCGCCCACTGCAGCGCGTGATCGCGCAGTTTCTCCAGCTCACCGGGATCCGCGGACCAGCGCCGCAAGGTCTCGGCTGCCTCCGGCACCGAGTCCACCAGGACTCCGCCACCGGACTCCTCGATCACCTTGGTCTGCCGGGGCAGCCGGGTGGACAGGACGGGAAGCCCGCTGGCGAGGTACTCGTAGACCTTGGACGGCATCGCTTCCAGGAACGCCGGCGTCGGGTGCAACATGGCCAAGCTGGCCCAGGCCCCCTGGGCGATGCGCCAGGCGTCGGCCGGTGGCTGACGCCCGTGCAGCCGGACGCGGCCGGCCAGGTCGGATTGCTCGATCCGGGCTTCGAGCCGATCCCGGTCCGAGGATGCGACCGGGCCGACCAGGTCCAGCGACCAGCCCGGCGCGGCGGCGATGGTCTCGACCATGTCGAACAGCCCACGGCTCGCCCGCAGGTCGCCGACGTAGACCACCCGTGGCTCACCCGCCGGCGGTGACGGGGCCAGAAAAGCCGCGACCGGCTGGTTGGTGACAACCATCCGGTGCTTGGCCTGGTGTGGCGAGAGGTGGGAATCAGCGACGACCGTCAGGTCGGCCCCGGCTGCCAGCCGGGTGCTCAAGGCCACCATCAGCCGGGCGGGCAGCCCCACCGGGCCTCTAGCCCAGGCCCGGTCGCGGAGCAGCCGGCCGTAGTCCTCGTGCACGTCGGCCACCATCTTGCGGCGGCGCAGCGCGGTCACCAGCCGGGTGATCGGGATCATGTCCGGATCGACGGTGACGACCACCTTGGCGCTGGTGCGCCAAGGCAGTACTGCGGTCCGGGCCAGCCGCCGGACCAGGCTGCCCCGGTTGCGAGCGTGGACGGAGGCCCCGGCGGGACCTCCGGCGGGGTCGCCCAGACCCCACAACTCAACGTTCAGACCCCGCTTCTGCAGAGCTGCGGTGATCTTGTGCAGCCGTGCGTCGGCGACGTCGTGACCGGACGTGATGATGCCCACGTCCGGCCCGGGGGTGGATCGCATCGTCAGAAGTCCTCGAGGGTGGCAGCACTCTTCGCGCTGACCTGCAGGTACTTCGTGTAGGCGGCGATCACCTCGGTGGGGGTACCGCGCTCCATCAGCTTGCCCTTGTTCAGCCAGATGCAGTCGTCACACAGGTCGATGACGCTGCTCATCGCGTGGCTGACCAGGAACATCGTCCGGCTGTTGGTGACGAGCTCCTTCATCTTGTTCGACGCCTTCAGCTTGAAGGACGCGTCACCGGCGGACAGCGCCTCGTCGATCAGCAGGATGTCGGGATCCATGTGCACGGCGACCGAGAACGCCAGCCGGCTGAACATGCCGGACGAGTACGTCCGCATCGGCATCTCCATGAAGTCGCCCAACTCGGCGAACTCGGCGATCTCCTCGTACCGCTGCTCGATCGCCTTGCGGCTCAGACCGGCCGCCAGACCACCGAGAACGACGTTCTCCTTGCCGGACAGCATGGCGTTGAAGCCGACGCCCAGCGACAGCAGCGTGCTGACCCGGCCGTGCACCTCGATCCGCCCGCTGGTCGGCGGCAGAATGCCGGCCAGGGCCCGCATCAGCGTCGACTTGCCGGCGCCGTTCGCGCCGATGATGCCGATCGTGGTGCCGTGATCGACGTCGAAGGAGACGTTCTGGACGGCCTTGACCTCGCGGACCGCACGCTCGCCGCGGCCGAACCGGACCAGGGCGCTCTTGAAGGTCGGCACCCGCTCGAACGTGGTCCGGTAGGTGATCGAGACGTCCTGGACCTTGACGGCCGGTGTGGCTGATTTGTTTGACATCGACTTCTTCTCGGCCTCAGAGACGGACAACGAACTCACGCTCCCTCGACATGAAGAACAGCGCGCCGATCAACGCCGCGGCCACTGCCCAGAATCCGGCGCTGAGCCACATCGACAGGGGCGGGACGTGACCACGGACCAGCAGGTCGGTCCAGCCGCCGATCAGCGAGTACAGCGGGTTGAACTGGATGAAGCTCTTGAACTTGCCCGGAGCGTCCTCGGCGAACCAGAGCACGGGGGACATGTACAGCCAGATCCGGACGAAGTACGGCAGGAAGCTGGTGGTGTCGCGGAAGTACACCTGCAGGGCCGCGAAGATCATTCCCATCCCGGCCGCGAACAGCGTCAGCAGGATCAGGAAGACCGGCGCCAGCAGCATCGCCCAGTGCAGCGGCTGGCGAACCACCAGGTGGATGACGAGATAGACGCCCATGGTCGGCAGGAACCGGAAGAACGAGGTCCGCAGCGCGGCCAACGGCAACAGCATCCGCGGGAACGACATGTTCATCAGCAGCTTGCCGCCGCCGACGACGCTGGCCGCACCGGCGGTCATCGCACCGGAGAAGTAGTAGAAGGCGAAAAGCCCACCGCACATATGAGCGAAGCGTGCACCGCCGCCGCTCCTGGAGCCGCCGCCCGCGATGATGTTCACCAGCAGGTAGTACACGCCCGCCAGCAGCAGCGGGTTGAGGACCAGCCAGACCTGACCGAAGAAGGTGTTGGTGTTGGCCGCCCGGATGCCGGTCCGGGACATCTCAGCCGCGAATTCCCGTCGCCCCCACAACGCCTTGAAGTACGGGCGAAGTGGCGGCAGGCCCACCTTGTGCGGTTCGTACACATGCACCGACGGGTTGAACTCCTCGTCGACGCTAGTCGCGTTCATTCAGGCGACGCCTCTCTTTGCGCGGTATCCGGCTGGGGCTCGGCGGCTGCCGCCCCGCTACGACGGCGGGCCGCGCAGACCCGGGGAGCAGAGTAGCGGATCGGCGTCAATACCGACGACACAGTGGTCCTCCACAGTGAGCAACGACGTACGGACGGCTACCAAAACGTCGCGCCCGCCTGGACAACCGACTGAAGGGTCGTCTCTCGCCGATCGCTGTCTGGAATATACATTTGACAGCCATCGACGGCCAAACGCCTGCCAGGGCACAAAACTAAAGGTGAGGACGGGCCTGTTCAGCCGGGAACGGGCCTATTAGCCGGGGATGCCGTCCGGGCGCCGGGTCAGGACGTGCATGCCCTTGTCCGCGCGCAACTGCTGGCGGACGAACTCGGGGTGCTCCTGCATCCAGCGATCGCTGACTTCGACCTCGTCGGCCCGGATGGTGTCGTCGAGGACGAACGCCACCTCGTCGGCGCAGTGCGAGAGCAGCACCGGCAGCGCGGGATAGCGGGCCATCGGACCTGTCCTGGCAGGCGGCCCGTCGACGAATACCAGGCCGATGCCGTCGAGGTCCTTCACAGCACTCAGGTCGTACCAGTTCCGCTCGCGCTCGTCCGGGCCCGTCCAGGGTGTCAGCGGCGCGTGCCGTACTTCGACGACGTCCTGCAACCCGTGGTCGGACACCCGTTGGGCGGTGATCTTGGCGTAGTCGGCGTCGTGCTCGAGCGCGACCACACGGCCGTAGCCGGCCTTCTGCACCGCGTAACCAAGGACCAGGCTGGACGCCCCGCTACCGCACTCGACGACCAACTTCGGACGGCGGGACAGGACGGACTCGGCCAGCCAGCGCAGTACGTCGGGCGAGGCGGCCCAATCGCGCAGCGGCGGCATCAGCGCGCGGGGTTGGAGCACGGCGCGCAGGTCGAGCAGTGCCTCGATCTGCTTGTACGTCTGTGCGGTGTCGGACCGGCCGGCCGCGACCTCCGCGCCGACCTCGTCGAGCCGCTTCCCGGTAGCGGCGATCGACGACTCGAGCCGACTGGTGGCCTTCTCGGCCGCGGCCTGGATCACGGCTTCCAGCGCCGCGCCATGGGCGTGGATGGTCTTGGAGTTCGCCGTGATCCCGATGCCCAGTGTCTGTTGCACCGCCGACAGTTCGCGGGTGTGCCGCGCGGCCACCGCAGACATGCTGCGCTTCAGCTGGAGCACCATGGCACCGAGGACGAGGACGGCGACGGCCAGCCCAAAGGCGATGACGAGAAGTAGGCCCTGCGCCACGGCGATCTTGCCGGTCAGCACGATACCCAGAGTGACCAGCGTCACCGCGGCCGCCGAGACACCGCCCACCAGCGCCACCTTACGAACAGGCACCGCTGCCATACACACCATCCACGAAATCAGCCGCCCAGCGGGCGGGAAGAGCACAGCGTAGCGCCGGAACCCCGTAGAGCCACGTGGCACTCGCGGGACGTCGGCGGTTACCTTTGGGCGTCTCCTTACAGTCGACCCTAACGAAGAGGTACCCCCTGTGTTGAAGATCATGACGGTCTACGGGACCCGTCCCGAGGCGATCAAGGTCGCACCGGTCCTGGCGGCACTCGCGGCCGATACCGACCTCGAGTCGGTGCCCGTGGTCACCGGTCAGCACCGCGAGATGCTCGACCAGGTCAACGAGCTGTTCGGGATCGTCCCGCGGCACGACCTCGACATCCTGAAGCCGGGGCAGACCCTGGCGGGCATCACCGCGCGCATCATGGACGGCTTCGACCCGATCCTCGCCGACGAGGCGCCCGACGCCGTGATCGTTCAGGGCGACACCACGACCTCCACGGCGGCCGCCCTGGCGGCGTTCTACCGCGGCATCCCGGTCGTCCACGTCGAGGCCGGGCTGCGCAGCGGCGACCTCAGCTCACCGTTCCCCGAGGAGGCGAACCGCCGGCTGACCTCGCAGATCACCGCCCTGCACCTGGCGCCGACGGCAGGCAGCCGGGCCAACCTGCTGCGCGAGGGCATCGACCCCAGCACCATCGTCGTCACCGGCAACACCGTCATCGACGCGCTGCTCGCGAGGGCTGCTCAGCCCGCACCGCTGGTCGACCCACAACTGGCCGCGCTGGTCGAGTCGGGCAAGCCGATCCTGCTCGTCACCAGCCACCGCCGAGAGAGCTGGGGCTCCGCGATGGAGGGCGTCGGCCGTGCCCTGGCCCGCATCGCCACGGCGCACCCGGAGCTCACGATCGTCCTGCCGCTGCACCGCAACCCGGTGGTCCGCGAGGCTCTGGCGCCGGGCATCGCCGGGCGTCCGAACGTCGTGATCACCGAGCCGCTGTCCTACGCCGAGTTCACCACCATCCTCGCGGCGGCCCACATCGTGCTCACCGACTCCGGCGGCATCCAGGAAGAGGCGCCCAGCCTGGGCAAGCCGGTCCTGGTCATGCGTGACAACACAGAGCGCCCCGAGGCTGTCGACGCCGGCACCGTCCGTCTCATCGGCACCGACGAGGACCGCGTCGTCAAGGAGGTCGAGCGCCTGTACCTCGACCCGGCGGCCTACAAGGCCATGGCGCAGGCGGTCAACCCCTACGGCGACGGGCACGCCACCGAGCGTTCCGTCGCCGCTATCCGCGCGCTGTTCAATCTCGGAAACCGGCTCCCCGACTTCACCGGCTGAGGCACGGTGCCGGCTGAGGCACAGCGTCGGCTGAACGGAGGGGAGGCGCCGGGATCACTCCCGGGACCGTCAGCCGGCCAGCACGGCCTCCCACGTCGGGCGGACGACGGCGAGGTCATGGCTGCCGCCCTGGAGCCGCGACCCGGCGCTGAGCTTGGCGAACTCCGCGGAATCGCCGGCCGCGGCGACGATCGTCCGGACCAGCGCGTCGATCGAGCCGTACTGCGTGTCCGGTCCGTACAGCTCGGCAGCGATCTCCTCGGCCGGGGTCAGCACCACGACGCCGGCGGCCTGGGCCTCGACTACACGCTGGTCGAGGCGGCCGTGGCGGCGCGGGACCAGCAACCACCCGATCTTGCGGTACCAGGCGGGGAGGTCGGCATCGGGGCGCTCGAACGCGACCCGCGCGGCGACCTCAGGCGTGGCCGCGAGATCGGCGGCCAGGGTCTGGTAGTAGACGCGTTCGATCGGGTCGATCTGCTCGTCGGCCTCCCACGGCAACTGGTCGCGGATGTGCAGGCTGAACTGCTCGTCGGCGGCAAGCAGGCCGCGCAGCGCCGTGATGGCGACGTCAGGCCGGGCAGCGGACGGGCTCAGGTCGAGGACGCCGACCCGGTACTGCCGGCCGGGCAGCCCTGGGCGGTCGACGTAGGCGGTGTCGACCGGCAGCGGCGCGTGGTGCAGTCGCTCGGCCGGGACGTCGAACGCGGCAGCGAACGCCGCGAGGTCGGACTCGGCCTGGAACACGAAGGCGTCGACCTCGTCGAGCTTCGCCTCGCGCAGGACGGGCTCGTCGGTGCGCAGGTCGCGGACGTGCGCGATCAGCCGCTGGCCGGCGACCTTGCGGCGGGTGGCCCAGACCAGGTACGGGTTCGCGTCCTCGACGACGACGGTGCCGGCGGCGGACAGCTCTCCGAGCCGGGGCTCCTCCTGGCCGGTCAGCGTCGGGTCCCACTGGGCAACGCGGACGTCGCCGGCGCACTGCCGCAGCACGGTGTGCGTGCCGCGCGACGTCGTCAGGTCACTGCCGACGAGCAGCAGCGGCCGCCCGCCCGCGAGCTTGACGCTCGGCCGCACCTCGGTCGCCCGGAGCTCGGCGTGGATGCGCTCGACGGTGTTGGCCATCCGGTACCGGTCGATGGCGTCCATTGCCTTCTTCCGCGCATCCTCGAGCAGGTCGGGGTCGCGGGCCACCCGTTCGATGGCGTCGAGCACCGACTCGAGGGAGGCGTCGACGAACAGCGGGTAGTCCTCACCCAGCAGCTCGACGTGCGCGGCGATGCGGTTGACCACCGGCGCCACGCCCATGGCGCAGTACTCGAGCACCTTGGTGGACAGCTCATGGGTGGAGTCGAGCTCCTGACCCCGCCAGCTGAACCCGATGTCGGCTGTCTTGGAGTACGCCGTGGCGTCGTCGCGGGACAGCCCGCCGGCCCACTCCACGCCCGGGCTGGACGTGACGGCGGTCTTCATCCGGCTGCGCCAGCTGGGCGTACGGTTCGAGTGCATGATCTTGTCACCGATGATCGACAGTGACATCTGGACGCCTCGCTCGGCCAGCAGCCGGGGCACGTCGCACAGTTCGAGTGTCTTCCAGCCCTCGGCGAGCTTGCCGGCGTAGACGCCCTGCAGCCGGCCGGTCTGCGGTGTCGACCGGCGGCGCAGCGGGCCGAGGTCGTCGGGGATCATCGGGTTGATGACGACGCACTTCCCGACCGACGCGGGCACCCTGTACTCCATGTAGGAGCGGGAGTCTCCGGTCTGCACCAGCATCCGCTCGGACGCCAGCGAGATCTCCTCGAGGTCGCGCAGCCGCTCCGGGGTGGGATCCGCACCCGGCTCGGGGAGGTCGATGACATAGGGCCAGAACCGGCCGTCGAACTCGCGCGTGCGGGCCAGCTCATGGCAGATGCCGAAGCCGCGCGCGATGATCTTGTCGAACCGGTGGGCGCGGTCGAGCTCGACGACGCGCTCCGCGACCTCCTCCACCGACAGCAGCCGCGACGGCGGGACGAGATCGCCGAGGCCCTCGAACGGGTCGACGACGGTGACGTTGTCGAGGCCGTTCAGCGGCTCCAGCATCTTCCGCGAGATGATCCGGGCCTTCAGCAGCAGCGTGACGTGGGAGTTCGTCCGCGCAAGCACCTGGGCCATGGACACCAGCCAGATGGTCGAACCGTCGATGAGGTTGATGTTCCCATCACCGTAGAGCAGGACGCGGCGCTCTACGGGGGCGGAATGGGTGGTCATCGATCTCCCTCGACGGCGGCACGGGCAACGGTGTCGAGCAGGCTTACGACCGGAGACATGGGCACCGGGCCCAGGACGGGGTCGGCCTGCTGGGCGCGCGGGAGCACCACGTCGGAGGCGCCGCGCAGCAGGTTGGTGCCGACGTTCGGCGCGTCAGCGGAGTCGAGCATGATGACCGGCGCACCGCAGTCGCGGGCCTCCGTGGTCCACTCCAGGACCTCACGCAGCAGGGCCGTGCCGGACGAGGTCTCGGCGGTGCTCCAGGGGCCGGACTGCAGGGCGGCCCGCTCGACCACCAGCACGTCGCCGGACTCGACCCTCGTACCGAGCGCCCGTGATCCCGGCGCCACGACGGTGACGGCCAGGACGTCGCCCAGCCGCCGCGCTGTCGCGCCGGTCAGCACGCCGACGACCCGAGTGGCCGACGCCAGCTCATGGCGGGCATCGGGCCGGCCGGCGTCGACGGCCGGTGCTTCCTCGGTCTCGGCCTCGGGCTCGACGTCCGGCTCGGCCACCAGGTGCTCGGGGTAGTGCGGGGACAGGATCCGCTCGACCGCGCGCGACGGTGAGTCGAGGACTTCATGTACCCGACGGCGGCCGCGGACGATGCGCCGGGCCTTGCGGACCGCGCGCACGGGGAGCGAAGCGGGCATCAGCGCCACAGACCCTTGGTGTCGATGACGCGCTTGCCCTCGAGGGCAGACCGGTCGACACCGCGGAACTCGTCGTGGTCGACCAGCAGCAGGATGACGTCGGCGGCGGCGATCGCACTGACCACGTCGGTCAGCTCGACGTTCGACAACCCGGCGAGGTCGGCCGGCAGCTTCTCGACGTGCGGCTCGACGGCGAGCACCCGGCAGTCCGGCAGCTTGCCGGCCAGGTCGCGGACGATCTGGCGGGCCGGCGACTCGCGCAGGTCGTCGATGTTGGCCTTGAACGCCAGCCCCAGCGCGGCGACCACTGGCGTCTTCGCGGCGCTGACCGCCTCGATCGCCTGGTTGACGACGTAGTCGGACTTGCCGTCGTTGACCTGCCGCGCGGTGCGGATCAGGGTGGCCTGCTCGGGCGCCGCGGACACGATGAACCACGGGTCGACGGCGATGCAGTGCCCACCCACGCCCGGGCCGGGCTGCAGGACGTTCACGCGCGGGTGGTGGTTGGACAGCTCGATGAGCCGCCACACGTCGACACCCAGCTTGTCGCAGATCAGCGACAGCTCGTTGGCGAAGGCGATGTTGACGTCGCGGAAGGCGTTCTCGGTGAGCTTGGCCATCTCGGCGGTGACAGCGTCGGTGAGCAGCAGCTCGCCGCGGCAGAAGCGCTCGTAGAGCACCTTGGCCCGGCGCGCGGCCTCTTCGGTGAGGCCACCGATGATGCGGTCGTTCTCGACCAGCTCGGTCATGATCCGGCCGGGCAGCACCCGCTCCGGGCAGTGCGCCACGTGGATGACCGGCTTGCCGTCGCTGCCGTCGAGGCTCAGCGCGGGGTTGGTGGCCAGGATCTCCTCGGCCATCCGCTGCGTGGTGCCGGGCGGGGAGGTGGACTCGAGCAGGACGAGCTCGCCGCCGGTCAGCTTCGGCGCAATGGCGCGGGCGGCGGACAGTACGTAGCTGAGGTCGGCCGTCTTGTCTTCCAGGAACGGCGTGGGGACGGCGACGATGTACGTGTCACCGGCCGGGGTCTCGGTGGTGGCATCGAGAGCGCCCGCTGCCACGACCTCGCGCAGCACGTGGTCGAGATCGGGCTCGACGAACGGCAGCGCACCGTTGTTGACGGCCTCGACCTTGCGCTGGTCGAGGTCGACGCCGGTGACCCGGCAGCCCGCACGGGCCAGCACGACGGCGGTCGGAAGGCCGATATAACCGAGGCCGATCACCACGATGCGCGAATGCGCACTCATCTTGTTTTCTCCCACCAGGTAGCTGAGACGCGCCCACTGGAGCGCGCTGTCGCAAAGTAGTCTAAGCCGGTACCGGGGTAATCTAAGCACCGAGCGGGCGGACTGAGGCCACTCGCCCGCGTTGCCAAACCTTTAAGGAAAGCCACCCCGATGTCGCAGCTCAAGACCCTGGTTCGCGCGCCACACCGCCTGGTGCTCCGCGTGCTCCGCGGCCCCGTCCGAGCACTGCTTCGCCCGTTCCGTCCGCAGATCAAGGCGCTGCGGCGGCGGCTGCCGACTCGGGTCGACCTCTATATTCGCCGCCTCGGCGGCGCCCCGGCGCTGGTGATCCGGCCCACCATCGTGGTGCCGCCGGAGCTCGTCGCGCAGGCCCGCGCGAGCCGCCCGCCCGTGCCGGAGACCCCCACGCGGCTCTACGTGGCGCCGGCCAACTTCGCCGGCCAGGGCTGGCTCTGGGCGCGAGCGGCGGAGCGGCAGCTGCCCGGCGTCGGCGCTGTCAACATGGTCGGCATTCCCAGCGGCTTCCGGTTCTACTCCGACCACCAGGTGCCCGAGCAGGTCTACCTGCACTCGTCCGAGTGGCAGCGCGAGCAATTCGAGTATGTCCGGCGGGGTTTCACGCACGTGCTCATCGAGGCGCAGCGGCCGATGTTCGGTTCGCTGCTGAGTTCCAACGCGTTCACCGAGGCGCGGGCCCTGACGGGGTACGGCCTGCAGGTCGCCACCATCGGCCACGGCCGCGATGTGCGGCTCCCGAGCCTGCACCGCGAGAACTACCCCTGGTCGCCTTACGTGCGGGAGGAGTGGGCCGAGGTCGACGTGCTGGAGCGGCAGGTCCGCCGCAACCTCGCCGGGCTGGCCTCACTCGACCTACCCGCCTTCGTGTCCACGCCCGACCTCCTCGACGACCTCCCCGACGCCACCTGGTGCCCGGTGGTCATCGACCTCGCCCTGTGGGAGTCCGCGGAACTGCCGATGGAGCGGCCGCGCCCCGTGGCGGTGCACATGCCCACCAGCTCGAAGTTCAAGGGCTCCGAGCAGGTCGACGAGGCGATGCTGGACCTGCACGAGCGCGGCCTGGTCGAGTACCGCCGCATCGAGGGCGTCTCGCCCGAGGAGGTACGCCGCATCATCGGCTCGGCCGACCTCGTGCTCGACCAGTTCCGGCTGGGCAGCTACGGCGTCACGGCCTGCGAGGCCATGGCGGCCGGACGGGTCGTGCTGGGCCACATCACCGAGCACAACCGCCGGCGGGTCCACGAGGCGGCCGGCGAGGAGCTCCCCATCGTCGAGACGACGGTCGAGAACATCAGTGAGGTCGTGCTCGAGCTGCTCGACGACCGCGGCCACGCACAGAAGATCGCGGCACAGGGCCCGGACTTCGTCCGCCGGTTGCACGACGGCAGCTACTCGGCCACCGTGCTCTCGTCGTTCCTCGCCGCAAGCTGAGACGGTTCGTCGCAGCAGAACCACCGTCGCTCTGAGGGCCCGGCCGGGCCCTCAGAAGAGGTGGCTGGCCGACCGGTAGGACGGAACGCCCGCCCGCAAGGACATCCGGGGGGTACTACCGGATTGAGGGGCGTTGCCGGTGGAACCCACCCAGGGCTCGGCGGTCAGCGATCGCTGAGAGGTACCGGTCTCGGCACCACTTCCCGTGGACAGCCTCACCATCCACGGAAGCTCGCCTGGCACTGCATGGATCCCACCGGCAACCCGGGGGCCCGAACCACCTTGGGCGGAGGTTGCCCGGGCACGCGCCGAGTGCACCGGCACGATGACCAGGGCGGCGGTCATCGCACCACGACCGAAGGCCCGGCGATGATGCCTGGGCAGAACCTGACGCAGTTGCTGCGACATCGGGTCTCCTCCTCATCGGCCTCACGATGGAGTTGCACAGTTTGTACACCCTCCGGCACAGCCGGTGATGGCACGGGAGTGCGAGGGCACCGATACGCCGGGATCGAGACCCAACCGAAACGGCGTTCGCTGACGGGAAAGCGAACTGGGGCCAGAATTGGAACAGCAGCCCGGCGGCGCTCAGGTGGTCCGTCGCCGGGCTGCTGGACCTCAATTCTCGCTCACAACTGCGCAGAAGTGGTGGCCAGATGGTGACACGGCACAAGAATGCTGACAGAACAACAAATATCGCTCGGTGCAGTCGCCGGGATACGGACAGTACTGAATCCAATTCATCGTTCGTTCTACGCTGGAGCGGCGGTAGCGCACGGTGAGCGCGCTCGGGAGGGAAAGGGGCGTCATGAGCTCGACCGACACGGAGCGTGCCGACTACTTGAGGGTGCTCGGCCTGAACGGCGACGAGGTCCGGGTCTACCAGCACCTGCTGCGGACCGGACCGTGCTCGGTCGCCGAGCTGGACGCGGCGGTGCCGGACCTCGCGAAGGGGATCGACGCGACGCTCGACGGCCTCGTCCAGGCGGGGCTGGCGCGGCGTTCGGGGTCGGACCACTCCAGGTTCCTGCCGGTGCCCCCTGACGCCGGTCTGGAGGCGCTCACGCTGCGCCGGGAGTCGGAGCTCAAGCAGGCCAGGATCGAGGTCCTGAACGCGTACGACGAGTTCCGCCGGACCGTGCACAACGAGTCGACGACGCACCTGATCGAGGTCGTCACCGGCAGCGCGATCGTCGAGCGGATCCACCAGATCAAGGGCAGCGCGCAACGCGAGATCCAGGCCATCGACACCCCGCCGTACTACCTGGGCGCAGGCCCGAACCAGGAGGAGATCGAGCAACTCCGGCGCGGCGTCTCGTACCGGATCGTCTACTCGCCGGAGTCCGTCGAGGTGCCGGGGTACCTGACCGAGAACATCCTGCCCTGCGTGGAGGCCGGCGAGCAGGCCCGGGTACTGCCCGACGTACCGGCGAAGCTGACCATCATCGACGGATCGATCGCGTTCGTGTCGATGTCGGTGCGCGACACCGATGTGAACCGGTCACTGCTGATCATCCGGCCGAGCAGCCTGCTGACGGCGCTGATCGGGATGTTCGAGCTGTGCTGGCGCAACGCCCTGCCGCTGCACGCCTCCGTCGGCGCGGAGGACGACCGGCTGGAGCCGATCGAGCGGCGTTTGCTGGCCCTGCTGGCGACAGGGGCAGCCGACGACACGATCGCCCGCACGCTGGGCATCAGCCGGCGGACCTTCTTCCGCTACCTCGAGCGGCTGATGAACCGTACCGGCGCCAGCACCCGCTTCCAGCTGGCTCTGCACGCCGCGCGCGAGAAGTGGCTGTAAACCACACAAGGGCCCTGTCGCCAGGGCCCTTGTGTGGTTGAAGAATCTACTTGGCCGGGGTGAACTCCTTGGCCACGACCTCGGCGATCTGGGCGGTGTTGAGGGCCGCGCCCTTGCGCAGGTTGTCGCCGCAGACGAAGAGCTCGAGGGCCTGCGGGTCGTCCAGGGACTTGCGGATCCGGCCGACCCAGGTCGGGTCGGTGCCGACCACGTCGGCCGGCGTCGGGAACTCCCCCTCGGCCGGGTTGTCGAAGACGAGCACGCCGGGCGCGTCCCGCAGTACATCGCGGGCCTCGTCGACGTCGACCACCTGGGCGAAGCGGGCGTGCACCGACAGCGAGTGCGTCGTGATCACCGGCACCCGGACGCAGGTCGCGGAGACCTTCAGGTCGGGCAGGTTGAGGATCTTGCGCGACTCGTTGCGGACCTTGAGCTCCTCCGAGGACCAGCCGTCCTCCTTGAGCGAGCCCGCCCACGGCACGACGTTCATCGCCAGCGGCGCCGCGAACGGGCCGAGCGCGTTGCCGATCACCCGGCGCACGTCGCCCGGGGTGGTCCCGAGCTCGCGGTTGCCGGCCACCTTCATCAGCTGGTCGTAAAGCGTGTCGATGCCTTCCTGACCAGCCCCGGAGGCCGCCTGGTACGACGCGACGACGAGCTGCTCCAGCTCGTACCGGTGGTGCAGCGCGCCCATCGCGACGATCATCGACAGCGTCGTGCAGTTGGGGTTGGAGATGATCCCCTTCGGCCGGTTGCGGGCCGCCTCGGCGTTCACCTCGGGCACCACCAGCGGGACGTCGGGGTCCATCCGGAAGGCGCCGGAGTTGTCCACCACGACGGCGCCCTTGGACGCGGCGATCGGCGCCCAGTGCGCGGACACCTCGTCCGGTACGTCGAACATCGCGACGTCGATCCCCTCGAAGGCCTCGGCGCTGATCGCGACGACCTCGACCTCCTCGCCGCGGACCTTCAGCCGTTTGCCTGCGGAGCGCTCGGATGCGATCAGGCGGATCTCGCCCCAGACGTTCTCCCGGGTCGAGAGCAGGGTCAGCATCACCGTGCCGACGGCGCCGGTCGCGCCGACCACCGCCAGCGTGGGGAGCCCCGTGCGGTCTTCGGTCTGATCGAGTGCGCTCACAGGTGTCACCGTCCAGTTCCTCCGTACACGACAGCTTGGGTGTGCTCGTCGTCCAGGTCGAATGCAGTGTGCGCCGCGGTCACGGCGACGTCCACCAGGTTCTCGTCGATGACGACCGAGATCCGGATTTCGGATGTCGAGATCATCTCGATGTTGACGCCGACCTCGGCCAGCGCGGAGAAGAACTTCGCCGAAACACCCGGGTGCGAGCGCATTCCGACACCGACCACCGAGATCTTGCCGATCTGGTCGTCGTACAGCAACTGCTCGTAGCCCACCTCGTCCTTCAGCCGGGCGAGCGCGGACATCGCCCGGGCGCCGTCGACGCGGGGCAGCGTGAAGGAGATGTCGGTGCGGTTGGTGGCGACCGCCGACACGTTCTGCACGATCATGTCGATGTTGGTCTCGGCACCGGCCACCGTCTCGAAGATCCGGGCCGCCTCTCCGGGCTTGTCCGGTACGCCGACGACGGTGATCTTGGCCTCGTTGCGGTCCTGGACCACGCCGGAGATGATCGCCTGTTCCATGTTGTTCAATTCCTTCGCATCGACGACCCAGGTGCCTTCCTTCTGCGAGAAGGAGGAGCGCACGTGGACGGGGACGTTGTAGCGCCGCGCGTACTCGACGCAGCGCAGGTGCAGGACTTTCGCACCGCAGGCAGCCATCTCGAGCATCTCCTCGTAGGAGATCTTCGGGATCTGCCGAGCGGCCGGCACGATCCGCGGGTCCGCGGTGTAGATGCCGTCCACGTCGGTGTAGATCTCGCAGTAGTCGGCCTCCAGCGCGGCGGCCAGCGCGACCGCCGTGGTGTCGGACGCGCCCCGGCCCATCGTGGTGATGTCCTTGGTGTCCTGCGCGACCCCCTGGAAACCGGCGACGATCGCGACGTGCCCCTTGCCGAGGGCTTCCTCGATCCGGCCCGGCGTGATGTCGATGATCCGGGCGTTGCCGTGCCGCGAGGTGGTGATCACACCGGCCTGCGAGCCGGTGAACGACCGGGCCTCGTAGCCCAGGTTCGCGATCGCCATCGCCAGCAGGGCGGCGGAGATCCGCTCACCCGAGGTGAGCAGCATGTCCAGCTCACGCGGTGGCGGCAGCGGTGAGACCTGCTTGGCCAGGTCCATCAGTTCATCGGTGGTGTCGCCCATCGCGGAGATCACCACGACGACGTCGTTCCCGGCCTTCTTAGTCGCGACGATCCGTTGGGCCACGCGCTTGATGCAATCGGCGTCAGCGACCGAAGAACCGCCGTACTTGTGCACGACGCGTCCCACAGAGTCTCCTCATAGCTTGAATCCCCAGCGATACTGCGCTGGTTGCGGTACGCCGTGCAGCGCTGCACGGGGCGTAGTCGTTCGCCTCATTCTAGCCGTGATCTCCCCGTTGCCTACGGCCCGACCACCGACTGGTCCACCCGTTCGGCGGCTCGCCGAGCCGCCGAGAGGAACACCAGCCCCCCGCCCTGCCAACCGCAGACCTTCCGCCCGATCCCCCCGACGACGAGTTCGCCGTCAGCCGGCCTCAACCGCTCTGGGAGGCGGCTGCCGCCTACAGGGCCTCCTGAGGCACCGGTTGTAGGTCGAGCGACTCCGGCTCGTCGACCGGGAGGTGTGGCGGGATGTGCAGGAGGGAGACGGCGGCGGCGAGGGTGAGGAGTGCCGCCATCACCCACACGTAGCGGACGCCGAAGGCTTCGACCACGAGCCCTGCGACCGCAGAGCCGACAGCGCCGCCCGCCATGCCCGCACTGCCCATCCACCCGAACACCTCGGTCTTGACCGAGGACGGAGTCATCGCACCGAGCCGCTCGTACAGGGCACCGACAGTAGGCGCCAGTGCGAGCCCCGAGAGCAGCAACGCGATCCCGAGCGAGACAGGCGACGAGGTCGCGAAGACACAGAGCAGCATGCCGGCCGAGACCAGCACTGCCCGCCGCCACACGTACGACCTGCGACGGCCGGGCAGGGCACCCACCAGTACGCCGCCGGCGAGGCTGCCGATCGCCCAGACCGTCTCCAGCACGCCAGCGATCAGCCGGTTGCCGTGTGCGTCGGCGAAGGCGACGATGCCGAGCGAGACGGAGGCGAAAGCCGTTACACAGAAGGCGAAAGACAGGATCATCGGAAACCTGTACCGATGCCAGAGCAGCTGCGGAGCCGTCAGCCGCGCACCTCGCGACTCGTCATGCGGAACGGCAGGCGACTGCAGCAGACCGAACCACCAAACAGTAATCGCAGCCCCCACCGCAGCACCCAGTACTCCGGCCCGCGGGCTGGCGAAGCTGACCACCAGCGCACCCAGCATCGGGCCGATCGCGAACAGCACCTCTTGCGCGGTCGCGTCCAGCGCGTAGACCGCCCGCAGGCGCGAGCCCTGGACCACGCGCGGCCAGGAGGCTCGCAGGATCGCAGTGACGGGCGAGACGAACGCCCCGGCGAGACCGGAGATCACTGGCATCAGGCGGTACTGGTCTGACGGCAGCAGAGCGAGGACAGCCATCGCCACGCTCCAGGCCATACCCGTAGCTATCAAGACCCTCTTGCCGCCACGGCGGTCGGCCAGCCGCGACCACAGCGGTCCCCCGACGGCCATACCGACGGAGTACGCGCCGGCGACGACGCCGGCCCAGCCGAAGTTGCCCGCTGCGTCCTTGGCCAGGAATGCGACCGGCACCATCGAGGCGATCACCGGGATCCGGGCGAGGACAGCCGAGGTCAGCAGGGCGAAAACGCCCCGCGTCTGCCAGAGCGCGCGGTATGCCGACAGGTCCATAAGCCACATTCTGTCCTGTCAGACCACTGGAGCGCCTCGGGAATTCTCCCTATTCGCCTGCTGTCCGCCGGCCCGAGAGTATGCGAACATATGTTCGTGCCCGACGGCGAAGCGACCATCCTGCATGCCGACCTGGACGCTTTCTACGCGTCGGTCGAGCAGCGGGACGACCCGCGCCTGCGCGGCCGGCCGGTGATCGTCGGCGCCGGCGTCGTGCTCGCCTGCAGCTACGAGGCCAAGGCATACGGCGTCCGGACGGCGATGAACGGCGGCCAGGCGTATCGGCAGTGTCCCCAGGCGATCGTGGTCCAGCCGCGGATGTCGGCGTACTCCGAAGCGTCAAAGGCCGTTTTCGCCGTCTTCGAGAACACCACGCCACTGGTCGAGGGGTTGTCGATCGACGAGGCGTTCCTGGACGTCGGCGGGCTGCGCAAGATCGCCGGTACGCCGGTGGCGATCGCCCGGCGGCTGCGTACCGAAGTACTGGCCGAGGTCGGGTTGCCGATCACGGTCGGGATCGCCCGGACGAAGTTCCTGGCGAAGGTGGCGAGCGGGGTCGCCAAGCCCGACGGGCTGCTGCTGGTACCACCGGATCGCGAGCTGGAATTTCTGCATCCGCTGGCGGTCGAGCGGCTCTGGGGCGTCGGCGCGGTGACCGCCGAGAAGTTGCGCAATCGCGGGCTGACGACGGTCGGGGATGTCGCGATCCTGCCGGAGGCGGCGTTGGTCGCGATGCTCGGGCGGGCGTCGGGGCGGCACCTGCACGCCCTGGCGCACAACCGCGATCCACGGCCGATCGAGGTCGGCCGACGACGGCGGTCGATCGGGTCGCAGCGCGCGCTGGGCCGATCGCCCAAGTCGGCGGAGACGCTCGACGCGATCCTCGCCGGGCTGGTCGATCGGGTGACCCGGCGGATGCGGTCGGCTGGGCGGGCCGGGCGGACCGTCACGCTGAGGCTCCGGTTCGACGACTTCACCCGGGCGACCCGGTCACACACGTTGCCTCAGGCAACTGGTCAGACGCGGGCGATCCTGGTCACCGCGCGCTCGCTGATGGCCACGGCGCGACCGCTGATCGAGAAGCAGGGCATCACCCTGGTCGGTATCTCGGTCGGCAATCTGGAGAACGAGTCGACCGTCCAGCTCGCCCTGCCCTTCGACAAGGCCGCCAACAACGAGCTCGACTCGGCCCTGGACGGCGTCCGCGACAAGTTCGGCAGCAACGCCATCACCCGCGGAGTCCTGCTCGGCCGCGACCAGGGCCTCACCGTCCCAATGCTGCCGGACTGAGTTGGTCTCTGCCGGGCTCGATGCGTGGCTTCGGCGGAGTGCGGAGGGCGACGACGACCGTCAGCAGAGCAAGGATGCCGATGCCCGCGCCGATCCAGCCGAGTGAGGCATAGCCCGCGCCCGCGTCGATCGCCAGGCCACCGAGCCATGGTGCGACCGTGATGCCGACGTTGAAAGCAGAGACGTTCACGGCCGCGGCCAGAGTCGGCGCACCCTCGGCCAGGCTGAACACCCGAGTGTTCACCGCCGGGTTCGTGGCGAACCCGAAGCCACCCAGCGAAACGATCAGCACGACGGCCGCGATCGGCTGGCCGGCCCAGAAGACCAGCGCGACCGACAGGATGACCAGGCCGCCGAGCCCCACCAGGAGGGTGCCGAACGGGCGGCTGTCAGAGGTGCGGCCACCGATGGTGATGCCGGCCAGCGCGCCCACGCCGTACAGGGCCAGGACGGCAGGGACCCAGCCTGAGGACAAGCCGGTGACCTCGGTCAGCAACGGTGCGAGGTAGCTGAAGACCACCAGTAGGGCGCCGACCGACAGAGCCGTCGTCGAGTAGGCGAGCCACAGTCGCGGGTTCGCCATAGCGCGAAGTTCGGCGGATATGCGTGGCCTGGCCGCCGGATCCGGCCGCGTTCCGGGGATCGTCACGAATACCGCGGCCATGACGCTGATCGACATGGCCGCGACGGCCCAGAAGGGTGCCCGCCAGCCGAACTGCTGGCCGAGCAGGGTGCCGGCCGGTAGACCGACGATGGTGGCCAGGCTCAGTCCTCCCGCCACGATGCTCATCGCCCGGCCCCGTCGGTCGGCCGGGACCAGGCTCAGGGCGGTGACCGCGGCCACAGCCCAGAATCCGGCGTAGACGAAGGCGCCGGCGATTCTTGTTGCCACGAGCAACTGATAGTTCGGCGTCAGCGCTCCGATCACGTGGGTGAAGGCGAAGATCGCGAGGAAGACGAGTAGCGCGGTACGGCGTCTCCAGCGCAGGGTGACGACTGCCAGCACCGGGGCTCCGACCAGCATCCCGACCGCGAAGGCCGAGATCAGCAGGCCCGCGTCCGGAATGGTGACTCCCAGGTCCGATGACAGCTCCGGCAGCAGGCCGGCCAGCATCAGCTCCGAGGTCCCCTGGGCGAAGATGGCAAGGCCCAGCACATAGATGGCAGCCGGCATCGGGGCTTGTCTCCTTGACGGTAGGCGGCGAGTCAGAGGGCGGTCAGGGCAGTAGTCGCGATCGCTTCCAGGGCAGGCCGATCGGCGCCGCCGCGAGCCATTACCCGCATCCCACTGATGGTGGCGACGACGAACTGGGCCAAGGTCTCCGCGTCCTTGTCCGCGGCGACCTCCCCGGTACTCCGGCCGGCTTCGATCGCGGCCACCAGCGCGACCAGCCGGATCTCCTGGTCGCGGCGCAACTGGTCGGCGGCTACCGGGTCGTGCGGACCGAGCTCGACCATGGAATTGACCACCAGGCAGCCGATCGGGTCAGCGGGATCCGAGTCCACCACCCACCACAGCAGGGTGCGAACCTTCTCCCGCACCGGCTTGTCGCCGGCCAGCAACTCCAGGGCGGCGGCGGTCTTCCGGTCGATGTAGCGAGCGAGCGCCTTCTCGAAGAGGTCCCGCTTGCCGGCGAAGGTGTTGTAGATGCTGCTGCGTCCCAGCCCCGTGGCCTCACACAGGTCCTGAGTGGAGGTTCCTTCGTAGCCGTTGGCCCAGAACGCGCGCATGGCGGCGTCGATCGCGGTGTCCTCGACGAAACTCCTCGGCCGGCCCATGGCACGACCGTAACACGTTTTGGAACGATTGATGCAAAATGATTTCCGGGTGGCCGCTCAGGGGCGCGGGTAGCCGATCTCGGCGATGTCGTCCTTGAGGTCCTTGAGCAGGACTTCCGGGTTCAGCGCCGTGACGAGCTCCTCGGTGAGAGGCATCAGCGCGTAGACGTGACGGATGGCGTCAAGCTCCAGCGCGATGTCGTAGTAGTGCTCGGCGAAGGTCAGGTAGGCCTCGGGGCGCCCGTCGGCGATCAGATTGAACAGCCAGTCGGCGCCATCCTTCTCGACTCCTTCGACCGGCCCGCACTGCCAGCGCTCGTCCACCGGAGTGCGCCAGAAGCAAACGGTCACGTTGCGATTGCCCTGGTCGTCGGTGAAGGCTGACTCGTCCAGCGCCGGCGCCAGCTCGTCGGGAACGCCGATGAAGAGGCCCGGCCAGGTGCCACTCAACTGGGGTTGCCAGGGTGAGATCGGCGACTCGTGATCGAACCCCTGGCCGATGGCGCCGGCGGGCGAGAAGACGATCGAGTAGTCGTCCCCCATGCCGCTGCGCATCAGCGCCGCCTCATCGGTCGGCGACCAGCGTGAATCGAAGGTGTAGACGCGATACTCGGGCTCCGGGCTGAGCACGGCGTCGAGCATGGCGAGGGCGCGACTGGTCCGGCGGACCTGGTCGATATCGGGCAGTTTGCCGAGCAACTCGTAAACGGACACCCCGACATTCAACCGGTTTGCGGCTCCGACCGCGAGCCCGGTCGCCGCTCCCTGTGGACAACTTCGCGGCGGCGACTCGCCTTCCGTACTTCGTTGCCGGAGGCCCCTGATCCCGAGTACGCGAAGCTGCCGTTATAGCCGCAACCTTCAAGCTGGTAGCGAAAACCTTTCAGCAAGTTCGGAATACCCGCCCCGGTCGACATGCTGAGCTGAAGCGATTGGTCGTTTCACGCGAAAGGGAAGACGCGAGATGGGTACGAGTAAAGCATTTCCATTCCCCCTGTTCGGGATCGCGTTCGGTCTGTCCGGACTGGCCGGCACCTGGACGGTGGCGAGCGAAAGCCTCGGCATCACTGCAGGCGTGGCGAATGCCTTGTGGATCCTCGCGGCCGTCGCCTGGGTGATCAGCCTGGTCCGCTATGGATTGGGAGCCCGTACTGCGCGGCAGGTGCGCTCGGATGTGAACCATCCCGTGCTCGGGGTGTTCGTGGCGTTGATCCCGGCCAGCGGCCTGTTGCTCGGGGCACACTTGAGTCAGTACTCAGCGATCGCCGGCAAGACGGTCGTGGTGATCATGATCGTGATCACCGCCGCACTCGCCACGTTCTTCGTGCGCAGGCTGATGCTCGGTGGTCTCGAACTCGACCAGCTCCACCCGGCCTATCTGCTGCCGACGGTCGCGATCACCTTCATCGGCGGCCAGGCCCTGGCGACGGTCGGGCTGCGCGAGCTCGGCTTCGCGTCGTTCGGGATCGGGCTACTGCTGTGGCTGCTGATCGGCGCCGGGGTCACCGTCAGGCTCGCTACCCGGCCGGCCCTTCCGGACGCGCTGATCGCGACGTTCGCGATCTACGCCGCGCCACCGGCGGTCGCCGGCAACGCGTACTTCGCGCTGAACGGGCACCCCGACGTCTTCCAGCACACGTGGCTGGGCACGTTCATCCTGTTCCTGCTGGTCCAGGTGGCACTGATCCCGACCATCGCGAAGCTGCCGTTCGCCTTGACCTTCTGGACCATGACCTTCACCACGGCAGCCGCCGGCACCTACGGCATCCACTGGCTGACGGCGACCCAGGCTCCGCTGCTTGACCTGTGGACGATCGCGATCCTCGCCGTCGTCACCCTGTGGATCGGCTGGGTCGCGGTTCGCTCAATCCTGCTCGTCGCAGCCAACCACCGCAGCCAAGCCGAGCCAACGCCCGTACACCGGTAACCACCCGGCCGACCCGCACCGCCCGGGCCTACCCGGCATCGCCCGGCTTGCCCGCCAGTCGCAGTACGGCGGGGGCCGGGCGGTCGTCGTACGGGAGATCAGCGGCGCTGGACGGCTTCCTCGGCGACCTCGACGAGCTCGCGGTCGGTGGCCTCGGTCTCCGCGTCGTGGGCCGGCTCCAGCCGGTCGTGCGCGATCAGCGACTGGATGGCCCGCAGTACCGCGCTCGCCGCCGCGCCCCAGGTGGACACGTAGGAGAACTGCCACCACCACAGCGCCTCGACGACACGACCCTCTTCGTAGTGCGCGAGTCCGTGCACCAGATCGGTCGCGATCGCGGTCAGGTCGTCGGAGAGCCGGTTGACGGTGATCTCCGGCGGCGCGGCATACGGGTCGAAGACCTCGGCGTACTCGTCGAGGCCCTCGAACAGGATCGCCAGCCGGTCGCGCATCGCGTCCAGGTCCGGATCCGGACCCGCGTCGCTCTCGAACCGCTCCTCGGGGACGAAGTCCTCGAAGGCACCCAGCCGCCCGCCGGCCAGCAGCAGCTGGCTGACCTCGAGCAGCAGGTACGGCAGCGAGGCGAGACCCTCGTCGACGCCGTCCTCATCGGGCTGTGCGGCGATATCGCGCACGGAGATGAGGAAGCTCTGCACCTGGTCGGCGATCTGTTCGGCGAATTCCAGCAGGTCCTCAGAATCCGTCGCCAGAGCGCGCTCTGCAATATCGGTTGATTCAGTCATCGATCGATCGTCGCCCTTCAAACGCCCGTCCGAGTGTGACCTCGTCGGCGTACTCGAGGTCACCGCCTACTGGAAGTCCACTAGCCAAACGGGTGACGCGCAACCCCATGGGCCGTAACAACCGGCTCAGATAGGTCGCTGTCGCCTCACCCTCGAGGTTCGGATCGGTGGCCAGAATGATCTCGGTCACCTCTCCGTCGGCCAGCCGCAGCATCAGTTCCCTGATCCGCAGCTCGTCCGGCCCGATCCCCTCGATCGGCGAGATCGCGCCGCCGAGGACGTGATAACGGCCGCGGAACTCGCGGGTCCGCTCGACCGCCACGACGTCCTTGGCTTCCTCGACCACGCAGATCAGCGCGAGGTCGCGACGCGGGTCGCGGCAGATCCGGCACAACGTCTCCTCCGAGACGTTGCCGCAGATCTCGCAGAACTTGACCTTCTCCTTCACCTGCACGAGCACGTGCGCGAGCCGGCGAACGTCGGTCTCGTCGGCCGCGAGCAGGTGGAAAGCGATCCGCTGCGCGGACTTCGGACCGACGCCGGGCAGCCGGCCGAGCTCGTCGATGAGGTCCTGGACGGCCCCTTCGTACACGTCAGCCCGGGTTCTGACCGGGCGAACCGGTCCCGTCGGGCTTGCCGAAGCCGATGCTGGGCCTGCTGGAACCGTCGTTCAGGCCGTCGATCGCGTCGTCGTCCGCGTCGGTGTCGGCGCCGCCGAACATCCCGTCGAGGCCGGGCAGACCGCCACCGAGCCCACCGGCCAGCGGGCCCATCGCGGTGGCCGCGACCTGCTTGGCATTCTCCGAGGCGTCCCGGACGGCAGCCACGATCAGGTCGGCCAGCGTCTCGGTGTCGTCGGGATCCACGGCCTGCGGCTTGATGGTCAGGCTGAGCAGCTCACCGGTACCGGACACGAGCGCGGTCACCAGCCCACCGCCGGCACTGCCCTCGACCTCCTGGCTCTCCAGGTTGGCCTGAGCCTCCATCAACTGGCTCTGCATCGCCTGCGCCTGGGCCAGCAGATTGGACATGTCGAAGCCACCAGCGCCCTGCGAACCGCCACCGTCGAACACCGAGATCTCCCGTCCGAACTGCTTCCCAGTTTCCACTTGCTCCCCGAGCCTAGCCGGTCACCCGGACAACCCACCCCTGCGGGAGCACAGACCAGGAAACCGATAAGTCTCCCAAGCCCCCTCCACAAGTTGTGGACACCTTTATCCACAGCCTGTGGACGACCCACCCCCACCCCCAAGCCCCCCGCCTACAACCCCTCCCCCGCCACCCCGACCGTCAGACGCAGGCACAGGCACTGCACCTGGCACTAGGCCTGGCACCGTCGTCAGGCGCGGAATCGGTCGCCCAGCCGTCAGGCGCAGGCCCGTCTCGGTCGCCCAGTCGCCGGGCGCAGGCCCAGTCACCAAGTCGTCGCGTACTGGCTCGACTGCGCGGTTGACCAGGCGCGGGGCGATCACCCAACCTCAGGCCCGCACTCGACCGCCCGACAGCCCGGTTGTCAGGTACGGGCCCGCCATCCAACCCTCAGGCACGGGCTGAGCGCCCGGTTGGTGGGCGCGGCTCGGTGGCTCGGTGCTGGCGTTGGGTGTCGCGATCGGACGGGGCGGGCGGCTGTTGGGTGGGTTAGTTGGGTTCTTCGCTGATGATCTGGGCGCCGAGGGTTTCGCTGAGGAGGTCGGTGTGGCTGCGGGAGTCCTCTTCGAGGATCACGTCGTCCTCGGCGACCGCTTCGGCTTCCTCCTCGGGAGTGAGGGGGGCTTCGTCGACCTGGACCTGGGCGGCACGCAGGCTCTGCTCAGCCGCGACCGCAGCTTCAGCGGCGCGACGCTTGCTCGCCGTCTGCTCTGGGCGATCCTGCGTACCCTGCTCGGGGTTCGCGGCCGGCGCCGGTGGTCCTCCGGCCTGCTGATCCGACTGCATCCCGGTCTGGCCGGTCTGGTCGGCCTGCTGAGTCACTGCCGCGGTTTCCTGTACTACGACGGCTTGCCCGCCGGGCGTTGTCTCCGGCTCGCGCACCGCGGTGGCCACCGCGCCACCACCCGTATCTCCGCCGGCAGAAGCGTTCGCAACGCCGGGGGCTGAATAGTTGCCCGTCTGGCCTGAGGGCTGCGCATTGCCCGTCGGGGCACCCATGCCGTCGCCGGTCGGAGCGTTGCTCGTCGGGGCGCCCGTGCCGTCGCCGGTCGGAGCATTGCCATTGCCGGTCGGCGCGTTGCCGGGCGAAGCGTTGTCATTGCCGGTCTGAGCATTGCCAGTCGGAGCGTTGCTGCCGCTGGACGGGGAGTTGCCGTCGCTGGTCGGGCCGTTGCCGGCCTTTCCGGAGCTGGGCTGGGCGTTGCCGGGGTTGGCTGGGGCGGTGCCGGTGCTGGGTGGGGCGGACGGGGGCTGGGCGTCCCAGGACGACGCGGGCGGCGCACTCGGTGGCGGCGATGCCAGGGGGCGTGCCCCGCCCGGCGCGGCCGGCGCGGTCGCGCTGGGATCGCTGGACGGGTCGACGACCGCTTCGACGCGGCGGTCGATCCCGATCGTGGCGACCATCGCCTCCCGCAGGATCTCGTCGCTGCCGGATCGCGCGAAGCTCTCCCGCGCACCGGCGTTCACCAGACCGAGCGTCAGCGTCTGCTCGTCGATCGCGATCACCTGAGCGTTCTGGCTCAGCATGATCCACGCGAACCGCCGCTTCGCCTTCACCGCCTCGAGAATCTCCGGCCACAACCGCCGGACATCAATCAGTCCCATCGACCCCGAAGACGTCCCAGCCACCGCAGGCCCCCGACCAGGAGCACTCTGAGCAGCCACACCTCCGGCAGATCCACCCACAGCAGCATTCGTGCCAGCCGGACTCCCGGCCGGTCCACCCGCTGTAGGCGCATTCGTGGCAGGCGCGCTTCCAGCAGGCGCACCGGCAGCACCACCTGGGGCCGTCTGCGAGTTCCAACCACCCTGTACCGCCCCAGCGGCAGGCTCGTCGCCCCACGCACCGGAGCGCGATCCAGAGTTGTCCACCGCAGCCGCCTGCGCAGGCACGGCAGTGGACGCGGCCGCAACCGCCTGCGTCGCCGCAGGCTGCGAGCCTGCTTGCTGCGAGGGTGCGGACTGCGACGCTGCCCGGTCCTGGCCCTGAGCATTCGCCGGAGCTGCCGACCGCGGAGCGCCCGGATCCTGCACTTGAGCGCCCTCGTCGGGCTGCGCCTGCACCGACAACTGAGTCTGCCCAGGAACCTCACCCTGGCCCTGGCCTGCAGCCGGGTTCGACGCCGCACCCTGCGACTGGTCTGAAGCCCCCGACTGTCCGGCGCCGTGCGACTGACCCGATGCCTGCGGCTCTCCGGACCTTTGCGGCTGTCCAGCACCCTGCAGTTGGCCCTGTACCTGCGGCTGTCCCTGCGCCTGGGCGGGGGCCGGGCCCGACGCCTCGGGAGGCGACGGCGGGGCACCGGCGGGCGCAGTACCGGCGGCTGGGGTATAGGCACCGGCGTTCGAAGTACTGGCTGGGGCGTAGGCGCCAGCGTTCGTTGTACCGGGTGGGCCGGCTGGTGCTGTGCCGACTCCGCCGGTGATGGTTAGGCGGCGTTCCATTCGGTCGAGGCGGGCCTGGATGCCGTTGGTGGAGTCGTCGGCGCCGGGGAGGAGGACCTTGGCGCAGATCAGCTCCAGCTGAAGGCGGGGGGCCGTCGCGCCGCGCATCTCCAGCAGGCCGGCGGCGACGATGTCTGCCGCGCGGGTCAGCTCGGCTGGACCGATCCCCGCGGCCTGCGTCTGCAGCCGCTGGCCTTGGTCTTCGGAGGCCTCGATCAGCCCGGAGGCGACCGCGTTCGGCACCGCGGACAGGATCACCAGGTCGCGCAACCGGCGGAGCAGGTCTTCGGCGAAGCGCTTCGGGTCCTGCCCGGTCTCGATCACCTTCTCGATCGTCTCGAAGACCGTCTTGCTGTCGTGCGCCGCGAACCCGTCGACACAGGCGTCGAGCAACGAGTCAGGCGTGAAGCCGAGCAACTGGACGGCGAGCCGATACGTCACGCCCTCGGCATCGGCGCCACCGATCAGCTGGTCGAGGACGCTCAGCGAGTCACGCACCGACCCGGCGCCCGCGCGGACCACCAACGGCAGCGCGGCCGACTCGATCGTGACGGCCTCCGCCTCGCACAGGGTCGCCATGTAATCGGCGAGCGCCTTCGGTGGTACCAGCCGGAAGGGGTAGTGGTGGGTGCGCGACCGGATCGTGCCGATCACTTTTTCGGGCTCGGTCGTCGCGAAGATGAACTTCAGGTGCGGCGGCGGCTCCTCGACCAGCTTCAGCAGGGCGTTGAAGCCCTGCGTCGTGACCATGTGCGCCTCGTCGATGATGTAGATCTTGTAGCGACTCTCGACCGGCGAGAAGAAGGCCCGCTCACGCAGGTCGCGCGCGTCGTCGACACCACCGTGGGAGGCGGCGTCGATCTCGATCACGTCGATGCTGCCAGGGCCGCCGCGGGCCAGGTCAGTACAGGACTTGCAGACCCCGCACGGCTCGGCGATCGGGCCCTTCTCGCAGTTGAT
Organism: Streptomyces sp. SID13031; assembly: GCF_010548305.1. Classification (GTDB taxonomy): domain Bacteria; phylum Actinomycetota; class Actinomycetes; order Propionibacteriales; family Kribbellaceae; genus Kribbella. The sequence goes on along the minus strand of NZ_JAAGLV010000015.1, from coordinate 159,105 downwards.
CGCGCGAGCCAGGATCCGGGCGCTGGTGGTCTTGCCGCAGCCGCGTGGACCGGAGAACAGGTAGGCGTGGTTCACCCGGTTGTTGCTCAGCGCGTTCCGCAGCGGAACGGTGACATGGTCCTGCCCGATCACCTCGGAGAAGTTCTCCGGGCGATACCGGCGGTACAACGCAAGGGGTGCTTCCACGACGGCAACCCTAGCGCCGCGCTCGGACATTTCCTCCCCGCCCATCCGCGGGGTCAGTGCAGACCCTCCTCCAGGAGGCCGAGGAGGTAGTCGCCGTAACCGGACTTGGGCAGCGCGTCGGCGCACCGCTGGAGCCCGGCGTCGTCGATGAACCCGCGCCGCCAGGCGATCTCCTCCGGGCAGCTGATCTTCTGCCCCTGCCGCGTCTCGACCGCGCGGACGAACTCGCCGGCCGCCATCAACGCGTCGAAGGTCCCGGTGTCGAGCCACGCCGTACCGCGCGGGAGCACCTCGACCTGCAACCGCTTGTCCTCCAGGTAGCTGGCGTTGACGGCGGTGATCTCCAACTCGCCGCGCGCCGAGGGCTTGATCTCCTTGGCGACCTCGACGACGTCGCTGGAGTAGAAGTACAGCCCTGGTACGGCGTACTTGCTCTTCGGCCGCTCCGGCTTCTCCTCGATGCTCAATGCCCGCCCGTCCGCATCGAACTCGACCACCCCGTACGCCGAGGGGTCCGCGACGCGATACGCGAAGATGACGCCGCCATCCACCTCGTTGAACCGCTGCAGGTGCAAACCCAGACCCGGCCCGTAGAAGATGTTGTCGCCGAGCGCCAGCGCGACCGGATCCGAGCCGATGAACGACTCCCCGATCAGGAACGCCTGGGCCAGACCATCCGGGCTGGGCTGTTCGGCGTACGAGATCTCCATCCCGAACTGTGAACCGTCCCCCAGCAACCGCTGGAACTGCGCAGTGTCGTCCGGCCGGGTGATCACCAATACCTCGCGGATGTTCGCCAGGATCAGCGTCGACAACGGGTAATAGATCATCGGCTTGTCGTACACCGGCAACAACTGCTTGCTGGCACCCATCGTCAACGGATGCAGCCGGGTCCCGTTCCCGCCGGCCAGGATGATCCCTCGCACCCCGGCCACGATACCGACGCCCGCACCCTCCGGCGGCGCCCGGGCGATTCGCCCGGCCACCCCATCGACCGGCCGGTGAGGCGGAGCCGCCTCACCGGGCGCGGGTCAGCTGAGGTGGTAGTCGGCGAAGCGCGTCCTCAGGTCCTTCTTCGAGAACTTGCCGACGCTGGTCTTGGGGACCTCGTCGATGAATTCGACGGCGTCGGGGAGCCACCATTTGGCGACCAAGGGCGCCAGGTAGGCGAGGATTTCCTCCGAGGTGGCTGAGGCGCCTTCCAGCAGTACTACGCAGGCCAGCGGTCGTTCGTCCCACTTCGGGTGCGGGACCCCGATCACGGCCGCCTCCTTGATCGCGGGGTGCGCCATCAGGAGGTTCTCGAGCTCTACCGAGCTGATCCATTCGCCACCGGACTTCACCAGGTCCTTGGTCCGGTCGACTAGTCGCACTGAGCCGTACTGGTCGATGGCGGCGACGTCGCCCGTCTTCATCCAGCCGTCTTCGGTGTTCAGCTCGACGCCTTCGTCGGGGCGGTAGTACTCCGCGGCGATCCACGGCCCGCGCACCTGCAGCTCGCCTGTCGCCTCGTCGTTCCAGGGCAGCGGTTCGATGGATCCGGGCTCGACGATCCGGACCTCGACCCCCGGCAGCGGCAGTCCTTGCCGGGCGCGCAGCTTGGCTTGCTCCTCCTCGGGCAAGCCTTGGTCGCGCGTCGGGACGTGCGATGACGTCGCCACCGGGCTCGTCTCGGTCATGCCCCAGGCCTGCAGGATCGGCTTGCCCAGCTTCGCCCGGAAGGCTTCGGACAGCGCGAGCGGCACAGCCGAGCCACCACACGGAATCCGCCGCAGCTTGGGCAGCTCCACCCCGTCCAGCAACGGCAGCAGGCCCTGCCAGATCGTCGGGACACCTGCGGCGAGCGTGACGTCCTGCTCCTTCAGCAGCTTCAGAATGCCTTGTGGCGACATGTCCGGCCCCGGGAAGACCAGGCTCGCCCCGGCCATCGGCGCCGCGTGCGCGAGACCCCACGCGTTGGCGTGGAACATCGGCACCACCGGCAGCACCGTGTCGGTCTCGTGCAGCCCGATACCGGCGTTGGTGAGCACCCCGATCGAGTGCAGCCAGGTCGAGCGGTGCGAGTAGACGACGCCCTTGGGGTTGCCCGTCGTCCCGCTCGTGTAGCACATCGCCGCGGCCTGGTTCTCGTCTTCGACGTGGAACTCGACCGGCGACGCGGCGGCGAGCAGCTCCTCGTAGTCGTGGAAGCGCGGGTCGTCCGGCACCTCGACGCTCGGGGCGCCGTCCGGCAGGTCGTTCATCACCACGACGTGCCGAACCAGCGGCATCCGGTCGAGCAGCGGCAGGAACAACCCGAGCAACGACCGGTCGACGAAGACGACCTCGTCCTCGGCATGGTTCGCGATGTAGACGACCTGGTCGGGGAAGAGCCGGATGTTGAGCGTGTGCAGGACGCGACCGGTGCACGGCGCCGCGAAGTACAGCTCGAGGTGGCGGCCCGAGTTCCAGGCGAAGGTGCCGACCCGGCCGTCCGAGCTGATGCCCAGCGTGTCGAAGACACCGCCCAGCCGTCTGGTCCGCGCGGCCCACTCCGCGTACGTAGTACTGGTTGGGGCGGGGCCGCCGGTGTAGACGGTCTTGTCCGGGAAGAACTGCTCAGCCCGGCGGAAGATCGTGTCCAGGGACAGCTGGGAATCCTGCATCAGACCCTTCATGGACACACTGTGCCAGTACCGGTGTCAGCTTGACCATGACCGCAGACTGACCTGCAACTGCACTGAGAAGGAACTCACACCCCCTCCGACCACGCCTCCGAGGTGGTTTTCACCGCCGCGCCGGAAGCGACAGACTCGGAGATCGCCAGCGCGATCAGGTGATCCTGACTAGCAGCAGCGAGCGGATACGGCGGCTCCCCCTCGCCCCGGCACCACTCGATCATCCGAGCCAGCAATGACCCGATCGCAATATCCTCGTCCGCCAGCCGAACCCCCGGGAACGGATTCCGGTAGACCACCTCACCGTCGAGGCTGAGATGGTCGAGCGCAAACCCCTCGAGGTTCGCCCCAAGCCCCGTCTGCCGCCGAACCAACCGCGACTCGACCGCGGTCGACGGATCGACGAGTCGTACCAACCGATCGTCGACCAGCTCGCCATGACTGCCACGGATGACGATCCGGCTGCCACGCAACGGGTTGTGCCACTGGTTGTCGGTGAAGTCGTACAGCCCGACCAGCCCGCCGAAATCCAGCGTCGCCAGCGTGGTGACGGCATCACGCACCGAACCATCGCCAGTCCAGCCGTCACGGGTCATCGGATCGACCAGCGGCGCCACGAACTCCCTAGCCTCGACGCGAACCGGCGCCATCCCCACACCCAACAGGAGCCGGATCACCGCGACAGCGTGGTACAGGTGCGTCGACGACAACTGCACGGAGCTGACCTGCCCGAGCGCACCGCCCTGGATCACGGACAACTGCGCCGCGCGCGACGGCAAAAACGGATTCTGCTCAGCGACCTGTACCAACCCGCTGTCACCCACCGAGGACCAAAGCCGCCGCAGCCCCTCCACATCCGGCGCCGGCGGCGTCTCGGTCAACACCGGGATGCCCTCGGCAACAAGCTCCGCAGTCACCACCGGCGCGACCTCCCACGGCACCGACACGATGACGAAGTCAGGCAGCCCTGCCGCGAGCAACGAATCCACCCACTACCGACGATCCCGTACCGCCCCGGCCGCGACTGCTGATCAGACATCCACCAAGTGTCCCTCCGAACCTTGAGCGCACTCGACGGGCTGCTCGTCTGCATCTCAAGTACACAGGCGCTCTCGCCGTCAGTTGAAGTGAGCACCCGGCTTCCGATAGCCGCGGAGCAGGTCGCGGGAGATGATCAGCCGCTGCATCTCGTCGGTGCCCTCGAAGATGCGCCAGAGCCGGACCTCGCGGAACCAGCGCTCGATCGGGAGCTCCTTCGTATAGCCCATGCCGCCGTGGATCTGGAGAACCCGGTCGGCGACCCGGTTGACGGTATTGGTCCCGTAGAGCTTGGCGATGGCGCTGTCATGCTGAGGCGGCCGGCCCTGGTCGACCGACCATGCGGCGTACAGGACGAGCCAACGAGCCGCCTCCAGCTCGACCTCGGAGTCGGCGATCATCCACTGGATCGCCTGGTTGTCGCCGATCGGGTTGCCGAAGGTCTGCCGGGTGGTGGCGTGCTCGATCGCCAACTGGAGCAGGCGTTCGCACGCGCCGATGCCGCGCGCCGGGATGATGAACCGGCCCTTCATGATCCAGCGCATCGCCAGCTCGTACCCCTGGCCGATCTCGCCGAGCACATGATCGTGCGGGACCCGGACGTCGTCGAAGTTGAGTGTCGCCGGAACCGCCTGGCCCATCGTGACGATCGGGTCGGACGTCCAGCCGCGATCCCGGTCGACCAGGAACGCCGTGAACCCACCCTTCGAGCCCTTCTCGGCATCCGTGACGGCGATGACGATCGCGAAGTCCGCTTCGTTACCCCCGGTGATGAAGGTCTTCTCGCCCCGGATCACCCACTCGTCACCGTCGCGGCGGGCGGTGGTCCGGATCGCCCGCGTATCGGAGCCGGCGCCCGGCTCGGTGATCGCGAAACACGACCTGCGCTCACCGGAGATCGTCGGCAGCAGATACTCCTTGCGCTGCTCCTCGTTACTCTCGAAGAGGATGTTGTCCGCCTCGCCGCCGAACGAGAACGGCACGAAGGTCCGCCCGAGCTCGCTCGTGATGAGCACCTGGTCGACCGCCGTCAGGTCCATCCCGCCGTACTCCTCGGGCGTGCTCAATCCCCAGAACCCGAACGACTTCGCCTTCAGCCGGAGCGCGTTGACGACGTCGGGCTCGATCCCCGGCAACCCTTCCCGCTCCCGCTTGAGCACCTCGTTCTCCAGCGGCATCAGCTCCTTGCGCACGAACTCCCGCGTCGTCTCGCGAATCGCGCGCTGTTCCTCACTGAGCGAGAAGTCGACCATCAGCCCTCCATCGAATGGGTTTTCAACCACCGTAGGCGTAACTACGCTCGCCCACATGTCGATGGAGATTCGCGGTACCAACCTGTACGTCGATCAGCGCGGTCCCGAGGGCGCGCCGGCACTCCTCTTCATCCATGGCGGCCCGGGCTCCGGTACGTACGACTTCCTCTCCTTCCAGGGCGACGCGCTCGCGAAGCGGCTGCACCTGATCGCCGTCGACCAGCGCGGCGTACAGCACTCCGATCCGCTGGAAGGCGAAGTCACCGATGAGGACCTGATCGCCGACTTCGAGGCGGTCCGGGAAGCTCTGGGCATCACCAGCTGGTCGATTCTCGGACACTCGTACGGCGGCCGGCCGGCTATCCGGTACGCCGTGATGCATCCGTCGGTCGTCGACCGGGTGATCTTCGAGAACCCGGGCTGGGACATCGAGCTCATCACCCGCACTCTGGTCCAGGCAGGGCTGCCGCTGCTGCGTGAACTCGGTCTGGACCAAGGCGTGGAGGAGCTGCTCGAAAATCACGGCCCGGCGACCGTCCAGATGTGGAACGAACGGACCGGCGCGATGCATCGCGCCGGCGACCGCCGGATGGAGATCTACCTCGGGCCTGCCTCCCGGGACCTGAAACTGCCTGCCGACGAACTGCCCGAGGAGATCCAGAGCCGGGCCGGGCGATTCGCCGAGAGCATCATCCAGGCGCCAGGCTTCGTCGAGTCGCTGCTGCCTCTGCTCAGCCAGCTGACGCAGCCCGCGCTGCTGATCAAAGGCGGGTACGACCCGATCACCAGCCCGACGGAGATCGCCCGCTTCCAGTCCGCCGTGCCGGACGGCACCTACCGGTGCTTCGAAGGCGCCGGCCACTTCGTCCACGCGGAGGCCGCCGACGCGTACACCCAACTGGTCACAGACTTCGTCCTGGCCTGATCCTCCGGACCGCCATCACACACCAAGCCCAGTTGAGCGCCGGATAGCCGCCTCACCCAGGCGTGAGCCACGGCGCTACGTGGCCCGCGGCGAGGGTTGGTGTGTGATGGCGGTCCGGGGTGTCAGGGCGCGGTCGGTACTGCGCGCTTGTGGATGGTGCGGCGGTGGAAGGCGATGATCGTCTCGGCGGCCTTGTCGCTGACCTGCTTGCCCTCGAGGAAGTCGTCGATCTCGTCGTACGTCACGCCGAGGACCAGCTCGTCCGGGACACCCGGGTTGGACGTCTCGAGGTCGGCGGTCGGCACCTTGCCGGTGATCAGGTCGGACGCACCGAGCTTCGCGCCGACGGCTCGCACGCGGCGCTTGGTGAGGCCCGCGAGCGGAGTCAGGTCGCAGGCGCCATCGCCGTACTTCGTGAAGAACCCCATCACCGCCTCGGCCGCGTGATCCGTGCCGACGACGAGCCCGCCGCGCGCCCCGGCGACGGCGTACTGCGCGACCATCCGCTGCCGGGCCTTCACGTTGCCGGTGTGGAAGTCGGCGCGATCGCCGAGATCCGAGTGCCGGACCGAGTCGACCAGCGCGTCCGTGGCCGGCTTCACGTCGACCGTGAGCGTCTCGTCCGGGCGGATGAACTCGAGCGCCCGCTGCGCGTCGTCCTCATCGGCCTGTACGCCGTACGGCAGCCGCATTGCGACGAAACTCGCCTGGCCGCCTTCCGCCCGGACCCGCTCGACGGCGAGCTGGCAGAGGCGGCCCGCAGTACTGGAGTCGACGCCGCCGGAGATGCCCAGCACGTACGCCGAGGCACCGGACAGGCGGAGCTGGTCGGCCAGGAAGGCGATCCGGCGCTCGATCTCGACGCCGACGTCGAAGGACGGCGTCACGCCGAGCTCGCCGATGATCAGTTCCTGCAGGTACCGGCGGTCGAGCTCGCTCATCGGACTCCCTTGTAGGCGTGGATCGTTCGATCACAGCCTATTTCGCGGGCCTGAGCGGTGGCGGCGAAGGGGTCCGGACATAAGGATTCCCCGCGCACCCGGAAGAGCTCACTTACCCTTGCTGCCTTCCGGCCCTGGGGGAGTTGGGCGAGATACCGCCACGCGGGGAACCAGCCAAGAGTGTACGGGATCGAGGGCCGCACTCCAGAATCCGGCCCCTCCGCTCCGCCGAAACCCCGACCGCCTCACCCATCACCTCTTCCGCCTCCCGCCTGCTTTCTCGCGCGTCGCCCGTCGCCGGAATGCCGGCGGCCGCTGACCGGTTGGCATCGTTATGACGAGCCTTGACTTCGGTCCCTTCGGGATCGCGACCGGCCTGACCAGCAGCCCCGAATCCCTGTCAGCTGCGAGGGTGGCGGAGGAGCTGGGTTACCCGGCCATCTGGCTGTCCGGCGGACCGCTGCCCGGCCTGCAGACCATCACGGATCTCATCGAGGCGACCTCGACGATCAGGTTCGTGAGCGGGATCCTGTCGGTCGACAACTACAGCGCCGCGGACGTTGCTTCGGCGTACGCCGGTTTGGAGGCCTCCGCGCCCGGGCGATTCACCGTGGGGCTCGGGGGTGCCCACGGCGCTCATCCGATTGCGACGCTGAACGGCTACCTCGACCAACTGGACGCCGTACCAACCGAGGGCGACCCGGCTCGCGGCGTACCGGCTGCCGAAGGCGGGTCGGCCCAGGTCGTACCGGCTGAGCATCGGCTGTTGGCTGCGCTCGGGCCGCGGATGCTGGAGCTGGCTCGCGAGCGGACCGCGGGGGCGTATCCGTTCCTGATCACGCCCGAGTACACCGCCGAGGCGCGCAAGACGCTCGGGCCCGACAAGCTGCTCACCGTCTCCCACCTCGCCGTCCTCGAGACCGACCCGGACCGCGCCCGGGCGATCGCACGGGGAACGATCAGCTTCTTCCCGCGGATCCCCGGCTACGCGGCCTCGCTCAAACGCCAGGGCTTCACCGACGCGGACCTGACCGACCTCCCCGACCACCTGGTCGACTCACTGGCCGCCTGGGGCACCCCCGCCCAGATCGCCGAGAAGCTCCACGCCCACCACACCGCCGGCGCAGACCACGTCGCCGTCAACGTCATCACCGGCGTGACCGGCCCCCAACCGATCGACGAGTGGCGAGCCCTGGCTCCCGCCTTGTTGCCCTAAACAACGACTGGCCGCGATACCTCTACTCGGCGGTCTCCAGGTCGGCGACGGTGCCGGCCATGATGGCGGGGAGGTGCCTGGTCACCTTCTCAGCCGGCCAGTCCCACCAGGCGACCTGTAGCAACCGGGCGATCTCCTCGTCGGGGAAGCGCTTCCGGATCAGCTTGGCCGGGTTGCCGCCGACGATCCCGTACGCCGGTACGTCGTCGACCACCACCGCCTTGGCCGCGATGATCGCCCCGTCGCCGATCCGCACCCCAGGCATCACCGTCGCGCCGTACCCGAACCACACGTCGTTCCCGACGACCGTGTCCCCCCGCCCGGGCAACCCGGTGATCAGCCCGAAATGCTCCGCCCAGGCCCCACCCATGATCGGAAACGGGAACGTCGACGGCCCGTCCATCCGGTGGTTGGCCCCGTTCATCACGAAGGTCGTCCCCTCGGCCAACGCACAGTACTTCCCGATCCGCAGCAGCTCGGGCCCGTAGTGGTAGAGCACGTTCTTCTCGAGAAACCGCTCGGGCTCCACCGGATCGTCGTAGTACGAGTAGTCCCCCACCTCCACCAGCGGCGACTCCACCACCCCCTTGAGCAGCACCACCCGCTCAACCCCCACCATCGGATACACAACCCCCGGATCAGGCACGCTCTCCATCCCCCAACCCTAGGCTCGCGCCCACCCTCCCCACCCCCGATTTTCATCCCCACCCCCTCCTCGCGTATTCTCGCGCCTGGAGGATTCGCCTAGTGGCCTAGGGCGCACGCTTGGAAAGCGTGTTGGGGGCAACCCCTCACGAGTTCGAATCTCGTATCCTCCGCCACTCCGAGCGGCCGACCGACCAGCTTTCCACCTGGTCAGAGCAACATTCGGCCGCGCAGAGAGAATGAAGTGAGAACGACCCGGCCGCATCAGCGACCGGGTCGTTCTCGTTCGTAGTCTCAACGGCAGTCTCAACAGGCTCGCTCAGGCCGGTACTTTGACCCCTGCAGCTCCGCGCCGAGCTGGAGAAGGTCTAAGACCGGCGAGGCGTACGCGCGGAGCCCTGAGAACCGCTTGCGCCTCGCCTAAGCCCCCGGTCAGATGCGCCCGGCCGGGCAAGGCGCGGAGCCAGCTGGACCGCTGCCTCCGCGCACAATGCTGGTCCCTGAGTCCTGAGACGCCTCCCTCGGCCGCCGGTGGCGCCGCGACTGGGAGGCCGAGCTGGTCCCCGCATGACGGGTAAGACAAGGCCCCGCGCGCGGTACGGGTGCGGTACGGGCAGAGAGATGTCAGCGACAACGCCTACCGTTCGGGACGCATTCAGCGGGCGGGCACAAGCCTGCTCGGGGGACATCTCCTTGGAGGGTATCGATGAAGGCAAGCATTCTGAGGGCAGCGGTAGGAGTCGTGGCGGTGCTGGGCGGACTGTTGATCGCAAGTCCTGCGCAAGCAGCCGACGGACCGGACTCAGTTCGCGTGCGCTACCCGAGTTGGACCTCCATCAGTGGTGGGCTCGCCACGGCGAATCTCGACTTCGTCGGGCAGAAAACCGTCATCTTTCGCAACTTCACGGTGCGCGACATTTGTCCCAGTGACGGCCGTCCGGTGCGGGCCTACGTGACGACGTGGGGGACCGACGGAGTCCGCAGGACTTGGGCCGCCGCGAAAGCGGACACCAACGGCTGCGGCCCCGACGGCACGAACTTCGGGACTGTCACCCACAAGACCAGCTTGACCGTGGCGCGAGCAGGCCTGACGGTGTGCGTCTACACAAACTCGGCCGGCAACCTGCGCTGTGTGCACAGCGGCGGCCGAGACAACCCGTACGTCAGCGCGCCGGGGACGGGGCGCTGACGGCCGCCCGCTGTCTGAATAATCTGACAAGCCGTTTACACGCCCCGGCGGTGGAACACCGGGAAGGCTTGCGGCCCCCCGAGAGCCGCTCTGACGGCGGCTAGGAACCATCGTGCGCAGTCTCAAAACTAGTCTCATCCGCCCACGTTCGGGGACGTTCGGGGAGGATCTCAGGCCTGTGGTCCCCCGCTCCCGCGACTCTTGAAAGACCTCCCTGAACGCCGAATCGAGGGATTGGAAAGCGTGTTGGGGGCAACCCCTCACGAGTTCGAATCTCGTATCCTCCGCCACTCTCCGAGTGACCGATTGACCAGTGTTTCCGCTGGTCAGAGCCCAGTACCGGCACTCAGAGGGACAAACACAAGGTGGGCCGGTCGCAACTGCGACCGGCCCACCTTTTTGCCGAGGGTCACAATGGCCTTTCTCAGGCCGACATCAATGCACCTCCGGTGCCGTCCTCGGGGTCTTCTTCCGCATCCTGGCAACGCCCGCCGCCGGTAGGCGTGCACGTCTGGCCGCGGCGGGGGCGGGATGGCAAGCTGCTGTCCCCGCCCACAGTGAGGATCGACATCATGAACCGACACTCCATCCGCCGGCCGCTCGGCGCGTCCGCCGCGCTCTTCATCGCGCTCGTGTTGCTGCTGGTCAGCCCGGCCGTCGCCTCCGCCGCCACGATCAACAATCCGCCGATGTTCCGGGCGACCGAGGTCAGCATCATCCAGAACGACGTGTGCACCGGGAACTTCCAGGCGTACGTGTGCTTCCAGAAGTACGGCGACAACTTCTTCGTCGTGGACCAGCATGAGGACAGCTCCTCGGCTGTGGCGTACTTCGAGACCGGCTACGGTCGCACCGGCGCGTGCTACAACCCGTACGGCCAGGGGCACGCCGGGGTCTGCAACCTGGACCTCAAGGAAGGCTCCCACGTGTGCATGTACGCGGGCATCGTCGACCGCAACGGCGCCAACATCGTGATCATCGCTCTCGACACCAAGAAGTGCTTCTACAACGACCACTGATCAGGGCTGTGGCAAACACCTGCCATGTCGCCATGCTCACCGACGGTCGGGCGCCAGTTCGTCGACCGGTGCCGGACGGCCCCGTTGCGGGGCGCGCTCGTAGGGGTCTCAATGAGGGTCTCAATCGCCACGGTTCAGGACCGTTCGCGACCGTCCATCATCCGCGCAAGTCAGCCTCAGAAGACTCCCGCCGATCGACCGCGAACTTCGAATTTCGGTCTTGGAAAGCCGAGCTTTGGGTCTTGCCGAGTCTTGCTGAGCCCTGGGACTAGAGGGTGCCGGTCAATGCCAGGACTCCCGGGTCGTTGGTCAGACCGGTGGCGCGGACGGTCTTGACCGGCGTCCACGAACCGTCGGAGCGGCGGATGTTGTGCCTGATGATCTGGCTGGCGTTTGCGGTGAAGTCGATGATCGCGACCTGCAGTTCGGCGCCGACGTTGGCTGCGCTGACGAAGAAAGGCGAGTAATTGGAGAAAGCGGTCACCTTCTTGAACCGCTGCCAGGATCCATCCGCTCTACGGATGGCGTGGTAGACGTCGCTGGAACCGCTCAGAGCTACGACGTGGAGCTGCGAGCCGATCCCGGCCAAGGCCACGTGGAGGACGTCGTTGGCGATCTCACCGGCCACGCTCTCGATGTTGCCCCAGTTGCTCCATGTCCCATCCGAGGCTCGAATGGCGTGGAAAAGTTTGCCATCTGTGACGACCGCGGTATCGATCGTCGTGCCGACTCGGGTGGTGGCGACATGATTGATGATGCTCCCGAAGGTTCGGAGATTCACCCAACGGGGATGCCAGCTCCCGTCTGCGTTGCGGCCGGTGTAGTACAGGGCATTGCCACGTTCGGAAGCGCCGAAGACGTGCAGCTTGCTTCCGGCGGAGCTTCCGAGGGAAGTTACCGCGACGTGGGGCGCGCCCGGGGTGGGGCCCGATTGCGAGGGGATGGGGCTGAACGCCGTCCAGGAACCGTCGGAGCGGTTCCGGACGCCGTGGCTCGGAGCCCCGCTGTTGAGCGCTGCGACCACGTGGAGGTCATTGGACATACCGACGCAGGAGACGCGGTAGACCGAGACGGCAGGAATGCCGACTTCCTCCCAGCTCGGCTTCCAGGTGCCGTCTCCAGCTCGCGTCTGGTGCATGAGGTGGCCGTTCGCCTGGCCCGCAAGAAGATGCGCGTTCCAGTCGGCGGGGGCGGCCGAGGCCGCTGCTGGGGCGAGTGCGTCAAGGCCCGTGCCGACCAGAGCGGCGGCGGGGACGGCGAGGAGCGCACGGTTGAATTGACGGCGGTTGAGCGAGGTCATGTCGATTCCTTGATACTTGAGCGAGCGTGCGGGCCAATGCATTGCGCAGTTCGCTGTGCGTCCCTGCGCAAGGCGTTGGCTGATCAGGAAGGCACCGAAGACCGATGCCCCCGGAGATGCCCTCGATGCATTGTGGTGACTAGCCCTTACACGCCACTGCCCGTACTCCGCCCGTACCGCTCCAGCTGCGAGGACTTGGAAGGGGTGTTGGGGGCAGCCCCTCACGAGTTCGAATCTCGTATCCTCCGCCACTCTCCGAGCGGCAAGAAGCCGCAGTTCAAGCGCGGTTTCACCCTCTGAGAGGAACGACAAAGCCGCCCCGGACCTGCTTGGTCTCAACGCCAGTCTCAACGGCCCGTGAGCTGTGCCCTTGGGACGTAACCCGCGGCGATCAGGCGGCGGGAGCCAGAGACGGGCATGCGCTCCTGTACAGCATTGTGTGGGTGCCGGGGCGAGTGGTGTCTCAAAACGAGACAGTTGGCGGGGGCGCGGCGCCATAAGTTTCACAGTCCAGGATGTGCCTGAAAGGAGCTTGCCATGGCCGCTGTCGATGCCGAGGTTCAAAGCACACAAGAGGTACGTGCCCAGCATTCCGCTGAGGCTGCGGTGCCAGCGGTGACCGGAGATCCGTCCCTGATTGGTCTGCCCAGTTTTATCGTGGGATCGGTTGCGCTTGGGCTTGTTCTTGTCGGGTACGTGCCTGCGGCGGCCGTTGGGGCTTCGCTGCCCGTGATCGTCGCGGCCACGGGGCTGGGGCTGGTGATCGCGGCCATCTGGTCGGCCGCTATCGGACAGAGTGCGGTAGCCGGGGTTTTCGGTATCTTCGCCGGGTTCTGGTTGAGCTACGGGATGCTCGTACTGGGCCTGACGCACAACTGGTTCGCCATTGTCGCTGCGGACGCCGTCGATACGCAGGGGCTGTTCCTGATCTCGTGGCTGGTGGTGATCGGGATGCTGACGCTGGCCACGCTCCGGCTGCCGATCGCCTACACGGTGCTCTTCGCGCTCATCGAAATTGCCTTGGTGCTGGTCTTGGTCGGCACGCTGCAGCAATCAGCCGGCACGCTGAAGGTCGGCGGCGTGGTGGTCTTCATCTTCGCCGCGGTGGGTGTCTACCTGTTCTTCAGTTCGTCCTCGCAGGCGACAGGCGGTAAGGCACTTCCACTCGGACAACCGCTTGTCCACAGCTGAGCCAGAAGTAGAACCGGACGAGCGGCGCCAGCGGCGGGTCCGGCCGGTCTACTTCAGCGCAGCGATGACTCGCATCGAACCGCTGGTGACACGGATCCGGCGGTCGCGGAAGAGGCGGGTCCGCTCGAAGGGCGGTATCAGCCGGGATGCCGGGTGCAGGAGTTCGCGCACCCGAGACGTGACGAACGGCAGCGCGTAGTACTGGTAAGCGCTGTCGATCGCGGTCACCTGGAACGCGGTTCGCCGGAGCAACTCGGTCATCGTCTTCGGGTCGTAGTAGCTCACGTGTTCGGGGATCTTGAACGACACCCAGCGGGAGCCGGAGACGCGCGACAGCAGACTCCTGATGTTTGGCGTCACCATCACCACCAGACCACCCGGGGTGAGCAACTGGCTCGCACTACGGAGGAATGCAGCCGGATCGGTGACGTGCTCGATCAGGTGTGAGGCGAAGATGACGTCGTACTTCTCGCCCTGGATCTCGGGCACCTCCTCGACGAACCCACAAAACACCCGACCGGGGTAACGCTCGTCGGCAAACTTGACCGCCGAGGGCGACAGATCTACGCCGTACGCGTCGTACCCAGCGTCGAGGGCGGCCTTCAGGAAGTACCCGTAGCCGCAACCGACCTCGAGGATCCGGCCGGTCGGCACGAATTCACCGATCCGGCGGACATCCTCACGGAAGGTCGCCAGGTATTCCTGTTCCTGACTCTCGTACTGCGAATAGCCGGAACCTTCGCCGCCGAAGTACGACTCTTCCTCGTAGAGCGCACGCAGCGTCTCCGGAGTGGGTGTCGGCACCAGTTGCACCAAGCCACACCCCGGACACTCCTCGATGCCATAGCCATCCTTTGCGCCCCGCGGCCGGAAAGGCCCACCGGCACCACACAAAATGCAGACGACGTCGGCCGACGCAGCGGTCATTGATCAATCTCACCTTCTGATCACGCCCTGAATAACGCGAGATCAGGACGGTACCGCGTTCAAGGTTCCCCGTCTCGATGCCAGGGGTGCCCGATGTCCCTGCGCCGTACGGTGGTTCGAAGGATCGTGTTGGGTCATGGTTCGGTTGAGTTGCGGGAAATGGCGGCGGTCGGGGCGTACTGGTCGGGTAAGGATGGCCAGCGCTGCGAGGCCCACTCCGACCAGGTCGTGTGCTCTGGTGGGACGGGTGGAATCTGAGAGCCCAGCAGTTCTTCGTCGTCCGGCGCTTGGAACTGAGCCCGCCACTGCTCGAGTTCACCGTCGCTCATGTGCCACGTTTGAGCGGGCGTAGTTGCGAACCGATTGGTGACACGCCTGCGTTGCTCCTCGTGGTCTATCGGCAGGTAGACGACTTGGCTACGCGCGCCGACGGTGCCGGCGATCCAGCGGAGCGCGGATCGTTCGTCCTTGCCCCAGAATCCGAAGTCGAAGACGACATTGGTGCCCAGCTCCGCGGCCCGCATGCCGAGCTGAACCAGCTTGCCTTCGACGAGGTCACGCTTGTCTGATGGGTTTCGTTCGCCGAACAGCGCGATCTGCCACTCGTCCGGCGTTAGCCGTAGGGCTGACGCGCTGGTCTCCAGTTCCTTCGCGCGAGTTGTTTTCCCTGCGCCGGGAAGGCCGACGATCAGGTAAACGGTGGCAGATCCGACGCGCGGTCCGGGGTGCTTGGGTGCGTACATGTGACGGCTCCTGAGGGATGGCAGGGACGAGTCACGGACGCACCAGCACACATGCCCACAACAGAACGTTGGCTGAAGGCAACAAAAAAGGCAAGGAGTAGAAGTTCTCCCTGCCGTGTCTAATTTATAGCGTAAGGGTGGGCTTGCCGCAAGGCCCCCGTCATGCCTCAGAATCACTCCCCGTAGCCAAAATCTACGGAACTGGGGAGTGGCCGACTAGATGGAACAACCTCTGACCACCAGCGCATTCGAGCTGCCTGGCAATCTCAGTGCCAAGGCCGACCCGACTCTGATCGGCGGCGACGAGCAGCACTTCGCGGCGATCGAGACCAGCCTCGCGCAGTCGGTCGCCGACCTGTCCGAGCGGCTCGACGAAGCGCGGAAGGCGCCTGGCGGTGAAGGCCAGGAGGCGCTTGATCGCGACCTGGAGGTGCACCGGCTGACCGGACGCCTGCGCACACTCAAACGCTTCGGGCTCGACCTCTGCCTCGGGCACATGGTCAACGCCGAGGACAACCAGCCCGTGTACGTCGGAAGGCTCGGCCTCACCGACAGCGAGGGGCAACGCCTGCTGATCGACTGGCGTTCCCCCGCAGCTGAGCCGTTCTTCGGGGCGACCCACGCCAACCCGATGGGCCTGGCCAGCCGTCGCCGGTATCGCTGGACCCGCGGCCGGATCAGCGACTACTGGGACGAGGTGTTCACCGAGGGCGGCTTCGAGGGCCACGCGGCGGCGCTCGATGACCAGTCCGCGTTCATCGCCAGCCTCGGCAGCAACCGATCGCCACGGATGCGAGACGTGCTCGGTACGATCCAGGCCGACCAGGACGAGATCATCCGGGCCGGCTCGCGTGGCGCCCTCGTCGTCGACGGCGGTCCGGGTACCGGCAAGACGGTCGTCGCGTTGCACCGTACGGCGTATCTCCTGTACTCCGATCCGCGCCTCGGCCACAGTCGTGGCGGCGTACTGTTCATCGGCCCGCACCAGCCCTACCTGGCCTACGTTTCCGACGTCCTCCCCAGCCTCGGCGAGGAAGGCGTGCAGACCTGCACCCTGCGGGACCTCCTCCCCGAGGGACCCACAGCCCCGGACGAGCTCGACCCGGAGGTGGCACGGCTGAAGTCGACCGCGGAGATGGTGAAGGCGATCGAACCGGCCGTTCGGCTGTACGAGGAGCCGCCCACCAAACCGATGACGGTCGAGACCCACTGGTCCGACATCCGGCTCAGCGTGGCCGATTGGGCCGAGGCGTTCGGCTCGGCGGACCCCAGTACTCCGCACAACGAGGCGCGCGACCAGGTCTGGGAGGAGCTGCTCACGATCCTGCTGGACAAGCACGAAGAGGCGTACGACGACGAGGACCTCTCGATCGACCTGGTGCGTAGATCCCTTGAGCAGAACGAGGATCTGGTCGATGCCTTCAGCAAGGCTTGGCCGCTGATCGAACCGACCGATCTCGTCGGCGACCTCTGGTCCGTGCCCGCCTATCTGCGGATGTGTGCTCCCTGGCTCAGCCCCGACGAGGTCAAATTGCTGCAGCGTAAGGACATCCAGGCCTGGACCACGTCCGACCTGCCCCTCCTGGACGCGGCGCGACAGCGTCTGGGCGATCCCGAGGCCTCCCGGCGGAAGCGCCGGCAGAAGGCCGCAGCCGCGGTGGAACGCGAGCGGATGTCCTCGGTCATCGACAACATCATCGCGGCCGACGACGACAACGAGGGCTGGGTACCGATGCTGCGCAGCAGCGACCTCCAGAACGCCCTGGTCGATACGACCGCGCTGCCCACCGCGGATCCGGATCTGCTGGCCGGCCCGTTCGCGCACATCGTCGTGGACGAGGCCCAGGAACTGACCGACGCCGAGTGGCAGATGCTGTTGCTCCGCTGCCCGTCGCGGAGTTTCACCATCGTCGGAGATCGAGCCCAGGCCAGGCACGGATTCACCGAGTCGTGGCAGGAGCGGCTCGAGCGGGTCGGACTCGACCGGGTCAAGCTGGCATCCCTGAGCATCAACTACCGCACCCCGGAAGAGGTGATGGCCGAGGCCGAGCCGGTCATCCGGGCCGCGCTCCCGGACGCCAATGTGCCGACCTCGATCCGCAGCAGCGGCATCCCCGTCGTCCACGGCTCCGCCGACCAGCTGGACTCGATCGTCGGCGCGTGGCTTGCCGAGCACGCGGAAGGGATCGGCTGCGTGATCAGCACCGACCGCGGCGTCTTCCAGGAGACCTCCCGCGTACGGTCGCTGACGCCCGTGCTGTCGAAGGGACTCGAGTTCGACCTGGTCGTACTCATCGATCCGGACACCTTCGGCGAGGGCATCGAAGGAGCTGTCGACCGGTACGTCGCGATGACCCGCGCGACCCAGCAACTCGTGATCCTCACCACGGCGCCCGACCAGCGTCACCCCGGCGTCAGGTGACAGTTCGGTGGCGGTACCAGGTGTAGGCGAGTAGGGCGCAGGTGAGGCCGTTGAGGATGCCGGCGGCGATGTCCGTGGGGTGGTGCATTCCGCGGTAGAGGCGGGCGTAGGCGACCAGGAGCGGCATGACCAGGCAGGCGATGATCGTCAAGGTACGGAGCCAGCTGCGGTGGATGGCCAGGGCCAGGAGCGCCAGGGCTACGTACAGGCCGGTGGAGGCGCCGACGTGGCCGCTCGGGTAGCTCGCGGTCGGGGGTGACGGGTCGAGTTTGGGGACCGGCGGGCGGTCGCGGTCGACGACTCTGGCGGCGATGAGGAAGACCAGGCCCTGCATGGCGATCGCGATCACCGGTACGGCGGTCAGGCGCCAGTCGCGGGTGCGCCACAGCAGGAGGGCGGCGACGATGACGCAGACGCCGATCACGCTCTCGGTGTTGCCGATGTGCGACCAGACGAGCGTGATGGTGTCCCAGCTGCCGGTGCGGTGGTTCGCGACGTCCTTGTTGACCGACTCCTCGGAGTGCGCGAGACCCTCCAGCGGTCCTTTGAGCGCGAAGCCGAAACCGATGACGAGACCACCGAGGGCTACGCCGGGTGCGACGGCCCGGGTGAGGAGGTCGCCGCCGTCCTGCCGATGAATCCGATCCATGATGAGAACACGATCCCTATGCCGAGGATTGATCCCGCGACCACGTCGGACGGGAAATGCGCGCCGATGAAGATCCGGTCGAGCCCGACAGCGACCACCGCGACAGTCGCCACCGCGATCCCGATCCGCCGGGCGGCCACGGACAGCAACGGCCACAACAGGAAGACCATGACGCCGGCCGCCAAGGTGAGGTTGAGGACGTGACCTGAGGGAAACGAGTACCCCGCGGCATGCGGCACCGGATCATCGACGATCGGCCGCTCACGCTGGACGACGAGCTTGGCCCCGGCCCCGATCGCCCAGCCGGCCATCATCGTGACGAGCGCCCACAGCGCCCGCCCCTTCAGCTTCTTAGCCCGCCAGACCCAGCTCACGACCCCTACCGCGACGACGTACACGCAAACCGGCTGGCTGATCACCTGCACCGCCTCCAGTGCCGACACGAGTCCATGCCGCACGGAGAAACTCGTAGCATCCCTGATCGCCGTCTGATCGACCTCAATCAACGGATCGAACTGCTGCCGGACAGCAAACCCAAGCACCACCACAGGCAACGCGAACGCCCCCATAGCCAACACCCCACGCACCAACCGCCAAGCCCGCGTACGGAGCACGGTCCTCGCGTCATCCTGGGAAGCCGTCATCAGAAAGTCAGTGCCCCCGCTCCCCCATCCGAAACGCTCGGGGTACGGGTCAGGGCTGGAGGCCGGGTTCGAGTTTCTGCTTCGGTACTGCGGCCCGTGCCCGGGCGATCGTGGTGTCGTTCGGCACCGCGATCTCCCCGCGGCTCACCCATTCGGCGATATTGGCCACCATCGTGCCTACTGCTTGCTGGGAGCTCGCGGATGGCGTGGGCACGGCCCAGTTGGAGGGACAGCGGGCGATGAGGAAGCAGCCGTAGGCGAAGGAGGAGCCGTTGAGGACGCGGGCGCCTGACGGCGCGGTGTACGTCGTCACGTGCATGGCTGCCGACCGGCCGTTCGTCCGGCAGGTACCGGTGGAGGTCGCGGCGATCGTTTGTCCCGCCTGCTGGTAGAGACCCGGTTGGACCGTATCGATCTCGCCTGCGACGAATCCGGGCAGCGCCGTGCCTGCCGGAACTCCGTCGAAGACCCAGCTGGTCCCGGTGGTCAGGGTGTCGCCGACGACTGCGCACACGTATTCGGCGCCGAGCAATGGTTGTGACGCATAGCCATCGCCCAGGTACCGCCAGGTGGTCGAGCTGTAGCCGGCCGTGTAGCGGTCGATGTCCCAGGAGCGCCTGCTGGCGTCGGTGAAGGTGATCCTCCGGTACGCCGTATTGGCACCCAGGTTCGCCACGTTGACCCCACTCGCGATCGCCTGGCTCAGGGCCGCCCGCATCGGCAGCGAGTAGTACTCGTCGTGTCCGGGCAGGAAGATCGTGCCGGCGCGATCAGGCAGCTGGCCACCGAACTCGTCCAGGTCCTGGTTGGTCCAGTAGGTGACGTCGAGCCCTTTGGACTCGGCCCAGAACACCAATCCCTGCTCCAGTGGGAGAAACTGTCCAGACCCCTGTCCCTCGGCGTACGGGCGGTCGAAGGTGAGCCGGCCAGAGCCGCCGGCCTCGCCACCGCTGTAGAAGCCAATGCCACCGTAACTGTTGTAGGCCTCCCAGGTCGCCGTCGCCTGCTGGATCAGCAGGTCGTGCTTCGTCCCGCTGTCGTCGCGGATCGTCAGCGGCGCGTACGACGCGAACCCGCCACCACTGACCTTGATGAGATAGGTGCCTGGAACCCAGGAGGCACTCACCGGGATGTCGGCAGTCGTGGTCCAGTTCGCGGCGGACGTCATCCGCAGGTCGTGACCATCGGCCGTGCCGCCCGTGGTCGGAGCCGGCTGAACTACGGTCGGTACGGCGTCCTGACGCCAGATCTCCCGAGCACCGAGGCCCTGGTAGTAGCCCATCCGGTACGCGACGATGCTGACCGGCTCTCCCGATGTCACCTTGAGTTCGACGATGTCCCCGCAGGTGGCGGAGGACCGGGTCAGGTAGGCGGCGAGAGGGCCGTTCATCGAGGACGGGATCACCCAATCGTCAGTCCCCGGTTCCGCGTTCTCCGTCCCGGTCGTCGGCCAGTTCGACGGGCAACCGACCCTGACATTCGGCGGGCCACCGACAGGCACCACGGGCATGGCGGCCGGGGGTGCGATCAGATTCAAGGTCGCAGAGCCGGACATCAAGCTTGCTCCCGTCGAGGCCGTGGCTGACATCGCCAGCGTCAGGATGCCGCCGTACTTCGACAACACCAGCCCGTTGACCGGGATGGACAGCCGCGCGCCGGCGCCGACGCTGATCGGAGCGAGTGGCCGCCAGGTCGCGTAACCCCCAGAGGTCGTCAGCGTGCCGTTGATGCTCGTCACGGCGCCTGACGCTCCCGCCGGCAGCTGCATCCGGACGGCGGCCAGGACGCCGGCCCGCGCGACCGTACCGGCGTACGAGAGCGTCGTCATCTGCCCTGGTATCGGGTTGCTCGCGAGGATCAGCACCTTCGCCGGGAACGTTGCCGGCGGCACCAAAGTGCCGGTGCCCGCGGACAGTACCCTGCCGGTGGTACCGGTCGCCTTGAAAGTAAGGCTCCACGGTCCGCCAGTTGGCAGCCGCAGTCCATAGAACGGGATGGAGAATCGCGCCCCCACCCCCATGACCACAGCCTTGCTCGGCCGCCAGCGCAGTACGCCGGGCGAGATCGTGCTGACAGTTCCGTTGATCGAGGTGATCTTGCCGGTCGAGCCGGCCGGGATCGACACTACGACGTCGCGCACGGAGCCGGCCTGGGTCGTCGTGGCCCGATAGGTCAGCGTCACCGTACCGCCGGAGCCGGCGGTGGACGTGACGGTGACATTGGCACCCACCACCGAAGCAGCAGGTAGCACGAAAGTTGCCGATAGCAACAAGATGGCGATGGACGACGCGACCAGCCGACGGAACATGATCCCCCCAGGAACCCGTACCGTGAACTTCCCCCCCAGGAAGGTGACCAGGACAGGTCACTTCTGCGAATGTGACACGTGGTCACCCGGCAGGGAAGGGCGAGCCAGGTCACGGCTCGGTGACGTTCACTGCAGCTGGTCACCGTTGACGGCAGTAGCGATCCACCGGCTTGGCGGCAAGACCTGCCCTGCACTCAGCGCGGGGAAGTGGGCGCCTACGCCAGGGATGGTTTCCAGGCGGGTCCAGAGGCGTTGGCGGGTTCGATCGGCGGTGGTTGGATCTACGTCGCCGTACGAGTGCCAAGTGGGTTCGGCTAGTTGGATGGGACAGGTGATGGCATCGCCGAGCAGCAGGAGCTGGGCCGGGCCGGACTCCAGGGAGACGCAGAGGTGGCCGGGGGTGTGGCCGGGGGTCAGTACTGCGGTGATGCCGCCGGTGACCGTGGTGTCGTGGGTCAGTGGGTGTTGCCGGTCGGCATGGGCCAGGAAGCCGTCTCGAATGTGCGGGCGGATGTCGCCTGGCCCGTTGACGAAGTAGTCCCAGTCGGCGGCGCCGTACCAGATCATCGCGTTCGGGAAGACGGGCTCGGCGGCGAGATCGAAGAGCCAGCCCACATGGTCGGTGTGGAAATGCGTGATGACGACGTCGGTGATGTCCCCCGCGCCGACCCCCAGCGCACCGAGCCCGACGAACAACTGCCCACCGACCAGCCGCATCCCGTGCGGCAACTCGTCCTGATCCGGCCCCAACCCCGCGTCGACCAGCACCGTGCGCTCACCCGTCCGAATCAGAAAACACCCGATCGGCAACCAGGCCAGGTTGTCCCGCCCGAAGAACTCCGGCCGCGCATCCCCCGCCACCCCACCCCCGAAGTACTTCGGATGCACACTGAACGTCCCATCAGCGATCGCATCCACCTGCATCGCACCGAGTTGCATCTGAACCCCTCCGGAAGGTCAGGCGTACATGTCCGCGACAGTCACCAGGACGACATCCTCGCGCTCCGACTGAGCCGCCCGAAGTGCATCGGTGAATCC
Organism: Streptomyces sp. SID13031; assembly: GCF_010548305.1. Taxonomy (GTDB): domain Bacteria; phylum Actinomycetota; class Actinomycetes; order Propionibacteriales; family Kribbellaceae; genus Kribbella. The sequence continues at coordinate 136,814 of NZ_JAAGLV010000015.1, read as the reverse complement.
CGCACCACTGAAGCAGGCCAGGACGCAGCGCTCCGTGTCCAGACCCCGCGCACCGAGAACATCACGAGCACGGGCCAGCCGGTCGAGTTGGTCGACTCCCATCGTCCCTCCCCACTTCGCCTCGCCGAGCAGCGCGACCCTCATCCCACCCTTGCCACCTTCGGTCACGGCGACGTCGATCTCGGTCTGCTTTCGCCCCACCGGGTCGGACACCACGCCGCGACCGACCTTGCCCAGCGGAGCGTCGGCGAGCGCCGCCCCGGGGCCGAGCATGAAGTCGCGGCACATCGACTCGAAGTGCGGTCCCGCGACCTGCGACGAGAACCGCTCGGTCGACTGCGCCCACACCTCGCGCCCCTGCCCGGACTCCAGCCTCGCCCAGGCCGGCCGCATCACCGCCTCATAGAAGTTGATCAACGGTTCGGTGATCCGGTACTGCGCTCGCCCGGACCGGAACAGGTCCTCCTCGTGTTCGAGCAGGTGACTGTCCTCGAGCACGTTGAGCGGATGGGAGATGTCGACCGCCTTCCGGCCGATGTAGTTGGCGATACCGCCCCGAGTCGAGTTGCCGTTGGCGACGGCAGCGAGAACCGAGTGATACAGGGCGGGATCCCTGACATCGGCTTCCTCCGCCAGCAGATAGCGGGCCTCCCGGAAGAGCGGGCTCAAGGGCGAGAGCACCGTTCGCGAGATCCACTCGTCGAACTCGCCCAGACTCCCCGGCGCGTCCTCGGCGAGAAACTGCCGCCGGTACGCCGGTGTGCCACCGAGCACGGCATGCAACCTGGCCGCCAGCGGGGGATCACCCTGAACGCCCCAGAACTCCGCGGACGCGCGATAGCCGAAGGGCCGGATGACCAATTCGAGTTGCGCCCGTCCACGAAGTGGCGCAGTACTGGCGAGCAGTCCGCCCATCACCGACATCGCGGATCCGCAGAGCAGGAGCCGGATCGAGTTCTCCTCGCGCTGGAAGCGGTCGAGCTCGCGCTGGATCAGTGAGGGCAACTCCGGTGCCGTCTTCGACAGGTACGGGAACTCGTCGATCACGGCCAGCAGCGGCCGGCCCGAGGTCGCCAGGCCGAACAGATAGCTGATCGCGTCGTCCCAGTTGGCGAAGGAGAAAGGTGACGGCGACCCCGCATGCGCGGCCAGGGCCGCTCCGAACTGGCGAAGAGATTCCCCCGCGGTTCCAGCGGTGGCCGCGAAGTAGAAGCCCGCTTGCTGTTCGACGAGGGCGCGCAGCAGATACGTCTTGCCCATCCGCCGCCGGCCGCTGACCACACCGAGCATGGCGTGCGGCAGCGGCCGGGTCGCGAACGAGAGGAGCCCGGCCCACTCGGCGTCCCGGCCGAAGACGTGAGCAGGCTTGGCAGCTGACCTGGCCACCCGATCCTCTTTTCTTAGGACTGTACTTACAAGAAGTGTACTCCTAAGAATTGCAAGCGGCTATCCGCCCAGTAGCGGGATCAGCTGTTTCTCCTCGTAGTCCAGGTGGGCGATCAGGGCCGTGGTCAGGCGGTCCAGGTCGGGGAGGAGGTGGGCTGGGGGTGCGGTGGTCAGGAGGGTTTGGAGGTGGTCCAGGAGGGTGGCGATCGAGGCGTGTTCGGCCTGGAGGCGTTCGATGGTCTGGGTTGCCTCGGGGTGTTGGTCGAGGAGGGCGGGGAAGAGGCCGATCGATTCGCCGGTGTGGTGGTTGTGCAGGCCTTGGCAGATCTTGAGGCAGTTGATCCGGAGTTGGGCGCCCAGTGGGGCGGTGGCGCCGGTGGAGGCGGCGGTCACCACCTCTTTGCGGATCAGGGCGAGTTCGCTGCGGAAGGCGCCGTGGATCTGGACCAGGTAGTCGGCGAACGAGCCGGTGAGTCGCGGCGGGCCCGGCGCCGCCTGGGTCAGGGCGACGACCGGGATGATCCGGGTGGTGTTCGCCTGGTACTTGCCCCAGCCGGGGTCGGCGCCGACCAGGCGGGCGAAGATCTCGTCGCGCTCGGCGTCCCGTAGTACGACGGCGTTGGCCTCGTACGTCTGCAGGCCGTCCTCGACGGTGGCGCGAGGGTCGGCGAGCAGGTTGTGGTACCAGTCGGGGTGCTTGGGGCCGCCGCCGGCGGAGCCGACGACCAGGACGCGGTCGGAGGTGTCGGGGTAGTACCCGAGGACCGTCGTGTGGGGCTTGCCGGAGCGGGCTCCGGTGGTGGTGAGGAGCAGCAACCGCGCGCCGTCGAACGGACCGCCGACGCGGCCGCCGTTCGCGCGGAACTCCTCGATGATCTGCTGGGTGAAATCGTTCAGGGTTCTCTCTGCTTTCCGGCTGAAGGAATCTCAGGACAGGAAATGCAGAGATGAGGGGGAGCCCTGGCGGCTCCACCGGCGCTCAGAACGCAGCCGGGTGCCTATCTGATGAATGGCCCAAGGCCGACCCGGCAGTCACAGCACAAGACTAGCCACCGATGGGGGTCAGGCGAAACCCAACACCGAGGTGAGGTGCTAGACAATTTCGGCGCGTCCGACGCCCCCACCAGAACGATCGCCCTCTGGACCAACCTCCACGGCCTGGCGATCCTCACCACCACCAACGCCCTGGCTCTCCTCGACGCCGATCCCGCCGTCTTGGTCCCCGGCATCGTTCACACCCACCCGGCCTGAAAACCCGATTCGATTACGGAGAGTTATGTCGCCGATTCCACGCGTAGTGAAATTGCGGCGAAAAGGGTGCTCGGGCGGAAAAATGCCGGGAATCGAGGAAATAGTAGAGAAAGGTGTAACGGCTCTCAGGTTGTGACGATAAAAGGTTGAGACGTCCTGGTCTTGAGGGGGGCAAGTGGACGCTCCGGTGGTTCTTCGGAAACGCCGGTGATGTGGAGGGGGCCCCAGCAGGTGCTCACCCGGGGCGGGGTGAGCACCTGCGGAGGGGACCTTCTACCCCTTGATCCCCACGTTCGCCATTCCTTCGACGAACCTCTTCTGGGCGAAGATGAACATCAGGATCATCGGCAGCGTCGCGAGCGCCGTACCGGCCATCAGGTAGGGCCACTGGACCTCGGCCGGGTTCTGGGCGAAGATCGCCAGCCCCAACTGCAGCGGCCGCAACTCATCCGACGTGGTGATCATCAACGGCCAGAGGAAGGCGTTCCAGGCGGCCTCGATCTGGAACACGCAGATGGTGATCAAGGCTGGTTTGACCAGCGGCGTCATGATCCGCCAGAAGATGCCGAACTCACTCAGGCCGTCGACCCGGGCCGCCTGGGCCAGTTCGTTCGGGATGGACACATAGAACTGCCTGGCCAGGAAGGTGAACAGCGGCGCGGCGCCGAGCGGGATGATCAGCCCCCACCAGGAGTTGAGCCAGCCGATACCGCCCTGGCCGAGGATGTTGTTGCCGCCGAACAGCGGGATCGACTTCACGATCAGGAACAGCGGGACCAGGATGATCTGGAACGGGACCAGCAGCAGCAGGATGAAGTAGCTGAGCAGTGCCTTCGAGCCGCGGATCGGCAACTTCGCCAGCGCGTAGCCGGCCGTCGTACAGACCGCCAGCGTGAACGCCGTCTCGCCGACCGCGATGAACAGGCTGTTGCGGAAGTAGCGCAGGAACGGCGCCGTCTGCATCGCCTCGACGAAGTTGCGCCAGCGCAGCTCGCCTGGCAGCCAGGAGAATTTCGCGATCTCCAGATCGTTCTTGAAGGCGGTCAGCACCATCCACAGGAACGGCGTGATCATCAGCAGCGCGCCGATGCTGAGCGCGACGTACAGCACGACCCGGCCGATCCGCAGACCCGGCGGCTTCGAGCCGACGATGGGACCGGTCATCGTTGCGCTAGTCATTGACATCCGCCTTCTGGAGCAGGCGTCCGAGCCCGATGAAGACCGCGATCAGGAGCATCAAGATCACGGTCTCGGCGGACGCGTAGCCGAGTCGTAGGTCCTGGAACGCGTTCTGGTAGATGTCGAGCACCAGCACCAACGTCTCGGTACCGGGACCGCCGTCCGTCATCACATAGACGAGGTCGAAGACCTGGAAGGTGCCGACGATCGAGGTGACGAGGACGAAGAACTGCACGGGACCCAGCGCCGGCCAGGTGACGTTGGCGAACTTCTGCCAGCGGCTCGCGCCGTCCAGCGCGGCGGACTCCAGCAGATCGCGGGAGACGCCCTGCAGCGCGGCGAGGTAGATGATGATCTTCGTCCCGAGTCCCTGCCAGATGCCGACTACCATCAGGGAGGGCAGCGCCGTGTCAGGGTTGGACAGCCACTGATTCGGTGCGAAGCCGAAGAGGCTGAGGAAGCCGTTGGCCAGGCCTGATCCCGGGTTGTAGATCCACAGCCAGATGGTGGCGATGGCGACCGTGGCGGTCACCGTCGGCACGTAGAAGGCGGTCCGGAAGAAGCTGAGCCCGCGGATCTTCTGGTTCAGGCCGAGGGCGATCGCCAGCGAGACCGCCATCGACACCGGGATCACCACGACGGCGTACATCACGGTGTTGACGAAGGCGGCGCGGAAGTTCGCGTCGCTGAAGAGGACCGTGTAGTTCTCGAAACCGACCCAGGCCCAAGAGTCGCCGAAGCTGTAGTCGGTGAAGCTGAGCGCGACCGCGAAGATGATCGGGATCACCAGGAAGATTCCCGAGTGCAGCAGCGCGGGCGCGAGCAGCAGCCAGCCGGCTCGTACCTGACTCCGGATCAGTCTGCGGCTGTCCTTTGCCGGAGCCGGGCGACGGGGACTGGCGATGGCGGGCGTGGATTGTTCCAGAGTGGCGCTCATCGGGACTGTCCTGACAGGTTGGCCAGCGTCTTGGCGGGATCCTTCTGACCGAGGACCGCCTGGGTGAGCTGGGTGTCGAAGTTGCCCCGCATCTCCAGCCAGTTCGCCGAACCGCCTTCGTAGATGGCGAGTTCGAGACCGCCGGCGACGAACTTGCTGAGCGGGTTCGACTTCGCCTGCGGAGAGTTGACCGCGTCTTTGTAGGCCGGGATCTTCTTGTTCAGCTTGGCCATCGCGTCGACCGCCGTCGGCTTGGTCAGGGACTGGATGAAGGCCCAGGCCGCGTCCTTGTGCCGGGCGCGGGAGCCGATCGAAGCCAGGTCGCCGCCGACGAACTGCACCTCTTTGCCGCTGTCGAACCGGAAGAACCTCAGGTCGTCACAGTTGGCCTGACCGATGCCCTTCTCGGAGCAGTCGACGGCACCGCCGGTGATGCCCATCGCTGCCTCACCGGTGTAGACCAGCGGCTGCTGCGCGGCATTGCGCTGACCATAGACCTGGACGTTGTTGATCATCGACTTGATCCACTCCAGCGTCTCCACGCCCTTGGCGTTGCTGTAGTTCGGCTGACCATCGACGTACAGCGGCGTCCCGGTGGACGCGAGCAGGGTCGTGTACGTCTGGCGGAAGCTGGTCGGCGCGGCCAGATCGAACCCGGAGCGGGTGATGGTCCCGTCGGGCTTCCGCTTGGTCAACTTCTCGGCAGCGGCCTTCAGTTCGGTCATGTTCTTCGGCGGCTTGTCCGGATCCAGCCCGGCCTCCTTGAAGGCGCTGACCCGGAGCGCGACCGCCCGGGCGTCGGCGATCACCGGGTAGGCGTAGAGCTTGCCGTCGTACGTCGCGGCGGGCACCATCGCGCCGATGCTCTTGTCCTGGATCACTTCGGGGGTGACTCCGTACGGCCCGAGGTCGGCGAAGAGCCGCTTCGACGCGAACGTCTGGACCCAGCCGACGCCGGTGACCATCACGTCGTACGGGATGCCGGCCGCGATCGAAGTGGAGATCTTCTCGTTCAGGTTCGCGTACGTCGCGTAGTCCGGCTCGACCTTCATCTTCGGATAGGTCTGCTTGAAGTCGGCCACCACCTTCGCGAACTCGTCGCGGCCGGTGTTGCTGGCCGGGAACGAGGGGATCAGCACCCGCAACGTCCCGGTCGCCTCGGCCGGTGGGATGCCGTCCGTACTCTTGTCGATCACCCCGTTGCCACAACTGCTGGCGGCCAGGCCGAGTACCGCGGCCAGCACCACCAATCCACTCCGGGCACCACGTCTCACAGGGGAACTCCTTCGCTGCCGAGCGGGGCCCGCGCCAGTCAAGTGACGACCAGACCACCGAGTGCAGCGAAAGTATGGGGAAAGGGCTTTCCCGTCAATACCCCAGCGCTCGAATGATCAAATTCGATCAATAACGGAACTGCCGCGATCAGAGTTCCACGCAGCGCGCCGCTGATCACTCGCCCCGCTCGGGCCCCTGCCGCTCCGGCCCGCCCTGTCCGCCACTCCGTCGAGACCCTTGCTCCCCGGCCGCAAGTACGTGCGCAGACGACATCGGGGCCGACCCACTCAAACCCGCCCGCATCGCGTGCTGGAGATCACTCGACTGCGGAGACTGCGCCGGCTCCTGCATCTGCTGTGGATTCTGCGTCTGCTGAGGGTTGTTCTGAGCCTGCTGCCCAGCCTGCTGCTGCGCCCCACGCTCGACTCGCTGCTCGGCCTGGGGAGCGGACCACTGGCCCCGGATCGCCTGTACCTCAGCGATCCCGGCATCCGCCGCGCGACCGCCCGCTTTGGCCGACTCGCGACGCAACTCCTGGGCGTTCAGCCCCTCCAACCCCGGCAGCGGTTCGAACGGCGGTCGCATGGCCGCCGCGATGCGCTGCACCGCCGCCTCGCGCCCCTGCTCCGGCACCAGCCCGGGCAGTTCGCTGTTGTCGTACAGCGTCTCCGCCGCCACCTGGAACTTCTGCTCCGCGTTCACGACCGCCAGCCGGCGGACGACCTCGTCCTTGTCGACGCCGCTCTCCCGGGCGATGCCGTTGGTGAAGGTCTCCGCGGCCGGCACGTACTGCTTGTACGACCGGTTGGCGTCCGCGGAGCCGATCCCGGGAGCGACCTCCTCCAGCCCGAGATCGTCGATGTAGCGGTCGACGTTGGCGTAGCTGTAGAGCTCCGTGACCCCTTCCTCGAGCGATTTCACGCTCGGGTTCTGGAAGGCGTCCTTGGCATCGCTGTGCTGGGTTCCCTCGGCCGCGAGCACGTGGGTGTTCTCGTGCAGCACCGTCTTCACGGCTTCGCGGTACGACTGCAGAGTCCGCGGATCCTGGTTGTGAACCCGCGCATTGTCGAACATCTCGCGCAGCGGCTCGTTCACCGACCGGTCGGAGTACTCGATCGTGTTGTCCCACTTCACCGCGCCCCGGACCTTGCGAGCGGGGTCGGTGACGTCGAGCTTGCCGTTCCAGGACGAGTGGTCCGCGCCGGAGATGCGGACGGCGGCGTTGGCCTGCTCGTCCATCATCCCCTTCAGGCTGGTGACCTTCACTGCGGGTCGGGCTCCAGCGCCATGATCAGCATGTAGAGCGACTCGTTCATGTCCAGGATGGACGCCTGCTCGGCCGGGTCGGCGGCGTCGGCGATCCGGCCGATCTCGGCCATCGCCGCCTCGGCGCGGGCGATCCGTTCGGCCGGCGTGCCGTCGGCGGCGTTACCCCGGGCGTGGGCGCGGACGGCTTCGACCATGGCCGGGGACAGCGGCGGCTCGTCGTCGTACGAGAGCACGTCCTCGATCGTCGCGATCTGGTTCTCCGCGGTACGCCGGTCGACCGGCGAATCGATCGCGGCGGCCATCGACCTCAACCGGACCAGGTCGGGGGCGAAGTGGGCAGCGGGCTGGTTGTCGATCGAGTCGAAGACCTGCTGGTACTCGGTCTTGAACTGCTCGTAGTCCATCCGTGCCTCCTGATCGTGACTCTGTCGGCCCAAATGTAGCTGTGCGTCAGGCCCAGGTGGTGGCGGCCAGGGCTCCGCAGGAGGCGCGGACCCGGAGTTCTGGGAGGAGGGAGAGGTGTTGGGTGGGGGCCGGCTGCGGGGAGGCGGACTTGAGTTTGCGGAGGAGGATTTCGCAGGCGGTTTCACCGAGGGTGAGTTTGGGTGGGCAGACGGCGGTGAGGGGGACGACCGCCATTGCGGCGGTTTCGTCGTTGTAGGCCACCACGGCCAGGTCGTCGGGGATCCGCAGGCCGTGTTCCATTGCTCGTTCGATCAGGCGGGCGGCGTGTTCGTCGGAGTGCACCAGCGCCGCGCGGGCGCCGAACGCCTCGCACTCGGCCAGGAACGCGTCGTGCTGGGCGAGGGTCGTCGGGTCCTCACCGCGGGCGGGTAGCGCGACCGGCGAGACGAACAGCTCCACCCCGAGCGACTCGGCCGCCGCCGCGATCCCGTGCCGCAGCCAGTACGCCGTGACGCTGGCGTTCAGGTTGATCCCGATCTTGCGGTGCCCGAGCGAGACGAGATGCCGCAGCGCGAGCATGGCGCCGTACGCGTGATCCGTACGGACGTGGTCGTACTCGCGTCCGACGTTCGGGAACCCGAAAGCGCGCTCCATCAGCACGACCGGTACGTCGATCGCGTCCAGCGTCCGGCGGAGCTCGGCCGCGCGGCCGTCGCCGAGGGCGGTACTGAGCAGCAGGCCGGCCACGCCGATTCCGAGCACCTTCTCGAGGCGCTCCTGCTCGACGGCCACGTCGTACCCGGAGACCCCGAGCACCAGGCGGGCGCCGTACCGGTCGGCCATCGCCTCGGCGCCGCGGATCACATCGGCGTAGTAGAAAGTCGAGCTCGGGACGATGATCCCGATGGTCAGCTGGCTGCTCTGACCGGCGTGAACCGGCGCCGGAGTGGTGCCGACCGCGCCGCCGTGCACCCGGCGCAGGAGTCCGGCCGTATCGAGCTCGGCGAGATCCCGGCGTACTGTGATCGCGGAAACGCCCAGCTCGGTCGCCAGTTCGGCTACCCGCAGCCGGCCGTGCCGGCGCAGGCTGCGCAGGATCAGCTCGTGGCGTTCCGGTGCGAGCATGGGGACCCCCGGGGTCTTGTGATCCGGATGTGATTGTTTGTGATCATACGATCATGAGCTTCGAGGTGAGGGAGAACCAGTGAGCGAGACCGGTGGAGCCGGCCGGACCAACGCCGTGCTGTCGAAGCTGTCGGTGATCGGCGATCTGCTCATGCTGCAGATCGTCTTCCTCGTCCTCAGCATCGGTATCGTCACGCTCTACCCGGCGGCGTTCGCGTTCCAGCGGGTCCTGCCGGACGCCCTCAGCCAGGACCACCCGCAGCTGCTGCGCCGGTTCTTCAAGCAGTTCAGGTGGGCCTTCCCGCGCTTCTGGCTGTCCGGCCTCGCCCTGTACTTCGGCAGCATCGCGCTCGCCTTCGGACTGCTCTTCTGGGCGAACGCCAACGGCCCGATCCGGATCGTCGCGCTGGTCATCCTGGTTCCGCTGACCGGGATGATCGTCGGGCTCTATCTGAGCGCGCTCGCCGTCCTTCCAGGAGCGCCTGCGGACAGTACGCCGAAGAGTCTTTTCCGCGAGGCCAACCTCTTCCTGCTGCGCCGGTCGCTCTCGGTCGCCGGTGGCGTGATCGCGCTGCTCACCTGGTTCGCGCTGGTCTCCCAGTTGCCGACCCTGTTCGCGGTCGGTTCGGGACTCGTCCCGGCGCTGATCGGCTACTGGATCTCGCGCACCCGGAACGTACGGGAGAAGAAAGATTCGCCGGACGTGTCAATCTGAGCCCTGCTGGTTCGACGTAGAGGTGTAAGGCCCACCTCGGACCAGAAGGAGTACCCAGATGTACGCGACGACCGACACCCGGGCGACGACGCCGGCCAAGCAGGGCGGCCGCTCGCGCTGGGCGGCTCTCTACGTGCTCTGCGCGGGCATGCTGATGATCGTTCTCGACGTCACCATCGTGAACGTGGCGCTGCCGGCCATCCAGGATGATCTCGGCTTCTCCAGCTCCAGCCTCGCGTGGGTGGTGAACGCGTACCTGATCGCCTTCGGGGGTCTGCTCCTGCTGGCCGGCCGGCTCGGCGACCTGCTCGGGCGGCGGAACATCTTCGTCAGCGGCCTGGTCGTCTTCACCGTCGCCTCCGTGCTCTGCGGCCTGGCCACCTCGGCGGAGGTCCTGGTCGCCGCGCGCTTCCTGCAGGGCATCGGTGGCGCGCTCACCTCGGCGGTCATCCTGGGCATGATCGTGACGCTGTTCCCCGAACCGCGCGAGCAGGCCAAGGCGATCGGCGTCTACGCCTTCGTCGCCTCGGCCGGCGGCTCGATCGGGCTGCTCGCGGGTGGCGCGCTCACCCAGGCGATCAGCTGGCACTGGATCTTCTTCGTGAACCTGCCGATCGGGATCGTGGCCGTGGTGCTGGCGGTCAAGCTGATCGAGAAGGACAAGGGCATCGGGTTCGGCCGCGGTACCGACGTACCAGGCGCTGTACTGATCACCGCCGCGCTGATGGTAGGCGTCTTCACCATCGTGAAGCCCGCCCCCGAGCTGGGCTGGACGGCTCCCCGGACCATCGCTTTGTCGTTGCTGACCCTGACGCTGCTGGCCTGTTTCATCGTCCGGGAGGCGACCGCCGCGAACCCGCTCGTCCCGCTGCGGATCTTCCGGTCGCGCACGCTGACCGGCGCGAACCTGATCCAGGCGCTGTCCAGCGCGGGCATGTTCGGCATCTTCTTCCTCGGCTCGCTCTATCTGCAGCGCGTTCTCGGGTACGACGCCCTGGAGATCGGGCTGGCGTTCCTGCCGACGACGCTGGTGATGGGGCTGCTGTCGGTGCGCTACTCGGAGAAGCTGGTGATGCGCTTCGGTCCGCGCCGGCCGTTGATCGGCGGGCTGTCCCTGATCGTGGCCGGGCTGGCGCTGTTCACGCAGGCTCCCGTCGACGGCAACTACTTCATCCACGTGATGCCGGTGCTGTTCTTGCTGGGACTGGGTGGCGGCATCTGCTTCCCCGCGCTGATGGGTCTGTCGATGGCGGACGTGAAGCCCGAGGACGCCGGCCTGGCCTCCGGCCTGATCGGCACGATGGGCGAGGTCGGCGCCGCACTCGGCCTGGCCGTCCTGGCCACGCTGTCCGCCACCCACACCGAGAGCCTGACCAAGGCGGGCAAGCCGGTCCTGGAGGCCCTGACCAGCGGCTTCCAGCTCTCCTTCGCCATCGCCGGTCTACTCGTCGCCATGGCAGTCGTCATCGCCTGCACCCTGATGCGCCCGGCCCGCGGGACCGACGCCGCGTAGTACCGGATTCGGGGCGGTTGTCCACAGGGTGGGGGCGGTGGTCTTGTTCTGTCGGGGGGATAGGGAAGGATGTGGGGTGTGACGAGCGGGGCAGAATGCTCGTCTGTCATTCGGATGTAGAGGGGATGCGGGACAGTGGCATTGCAGTCGGTCGAGCAGAGGATCGCGGACGAGCTGGAAGTCGGCGTGGGGCAGGTCCGGGCAACCGTCGGGCTGCTGGACGAGGGCTCGACAGTGCCCTTCATCGCGCGGTACCGCAAGGAGGTCACCGGCGAGCTCGACGACGCGCAACTGCGTACCCTCGAGGAGCGCCTGCGGTACCTGCGCGAGCTCGAGGAGCGCCGGACGACCGTGCTCGAGTCGATCGAGAGCCAGGGCAAGCTGGACGACGCGCTGAAGGCGTCGATCCTCGCCGCGGAGACCAAGTCGCGGCTGGAGGACATCTACCTGCCGTTCAAGCCGAAGCGCCGGACCAAGGCGATGATCGCCCGCGAGGCCGGCCTGGAGCCGCTCGCGGACGGGCTGCTGTCCGACCCGAGCGTGCCGCCGCTGGCCGCGGCGACGGTGTTCGTGAACGACCAGGTGGCCGACCCGCAGGCCGCGCTCGACGGCGCCCGGTCGATCCTGGTCGAGCGCTTCTCCGAGGACGCCGACCTGATCGGTGAGCTGCGCGAGCGGGTCTGGACGCGCGGCCGGCTGGGGTCGAAGGTGCGCGAGGGCAAGGAGACCGACGGCGCGAAGTTCTCGGACTACTTCGACTTCGACGAGCCGTTCACCAAGATGCCGTCGCACCGGATCCTGGCGATGTTCCGCGGTGAGAAGGAAGAAGTGCTCTCGCTGACCATCGAGTCCGAGCCCGCCGGGGCCGAGGCGCCGGAGGGCCCGACGGAGTACGAGGCGACCATCGCCCGCAAAGTCGGCGTGGAGAACAAGGGCCGTCCGGCCGACCAGTGGCTGGTCGAGACTGTGCGCTGGGCCTGGCGGACGAAGATCCTGGTCCACCTCGGCATCGACCTGCGGACGCGTCTGCGGCAAAGCGCTGAAGACGAGGCCGTCCGCGTCTTCGCGGCCAACCTGCGCGACCTGCTGCTCGCTGCACCGGCTGGGACGCGCGCGACGATGGGGCTCGACCCGGGCTTCCGTACCGGCGTGAAGGTCGCCGTTGTCGACGCGACCGGCAAGGTCGTCTCCACCGGGGTGATCTACCCGCACGTCCCGCAGAACCAGTGGGATCGATCGATCGCCACGCTGGCCGCGCTCGCCGCCGCCCACAAGGTCGATTTGATTGCTATCGGCAACGGTACGGCGTCACGGGAGACCGACAAGCTGGCGGCCGAGCTGATCGCCAAGCACCCGGAGCTGAAGCTGACCAAGGCGGTCGTGTCGGAGGCGGGAGCGTCGGTGTACTCGGCGTCGGCCTTCGCGTCGGCGGAGCTGCCGGGGATGGACGTGACGCTGCGCGGCGCGGTCTCGATCGCGCGGCGGTTGCAGGATCCGCTCGCCGAGCTGGTGAAGATCGACCCGAAGTCGATCGGCGTCGGGCAGTACCAGCACGACCTCCCGGAGAACTCGCTGTCGCGGTCGCTGGACGCTGTCGTCGAGGACTGTGTGAACGCGGTGGGTGTCGACCTCAACACCGCCTCGGCGCCGCTGCTGACCCGGGTCTCCGGGATCACCCAGGGGCTGGCGGACAACATCGTCATCTACCGCGACCAGAACGGCCCGTTCAAGTCGCGGACCGCGCTGAAGGAGGTGCCGCGCCTCGGCCCGAAGGCGTTCGAGCAGGCGGCCGGCTTCCTCCGGATCCCCGATGGCGCCGACCCGCTCGACTCGTCGAGCGTGCACCCGGAGGCGTATCCGGTGGTGCGCCGGATGATCGACTCGACGAAGACCGACCTGAAGTCGCTGATCGGCTCGTCGGCCCTGAAGTCGCTGAAGGCGGCTGACTTCGTCGACGACATGTTCGGTCTGCCGACGGTGACCGACATCCTGGCCGAGCTGGAGAAGCCGGGGCGCGACCCGCGACCGGCCTTCAAGACCGCGACCTTCGCCGAGGGCGTCGAGAAGATCGGCGACCTGAAGCCCGGGATGCGGCTGGAGGGCCAGGTCACCAACGTGGCCGCCTTCGGCGCCTTCATCGACATCGGCGTGCACCAGGACGGCCTGGCCCACGTCTCGGCGCTGTCGAAGAACTACGTCAAGGATCCCCGCGAGGTCGTCAAGCCCGGCGACATCGTCAAGGTCAAGGTGCTCGAGGTAGACATCCCCCGCCAACGCATCTCCCTGACGCTACGGCTGGACGACGAAGTAGGCACCCCAACCTCAGGCGGCCGCCCCGGCGAAGGCCGCTCAGCCCGCACCGGCGAAAACCGAGGCGGTTCCAGTGGCTCTGGCGGCTCTGGCGGCTCTGGCGGCTCCGGCGGCTCTCGTGGCAACGGCGGTAGCGGTCCTGCCGGCGGCGGCAAAGGTCGCGGCGGTCAAGGCGGTCAGGGTGGTCGCGGTACAGGTACCTCACAACCTGCCAAGGACGTCCCGATGGACGAAGGCTCCCTCGCCGACGCCTTCCGCAAAGCAGGCTTCACCGTCCGCTAGCCCCAACCCCTGAACAACTCGGCCGGCAATCCTCACGGGTTGCCGGCCGTTTGCCTGCGCACAGACCCCACTCCGGCAGTCCCCGGAGGTACGAAACCAGGTGGCGGCGGGGAAGGTCAGCTGGAGGTGCTGAGCTGGCCGGCGGCGTCGTAGGTGGCGCGGGCGGTGGCGATCTCCTGCTGATGGGATTCGGTCCAGGTGACCAGGGACTGGATGGTGGCGTGCAGGGTGACGCCCAGCGGGGTGAGCTCGTAGTCGACGCGGGGTGGGACGACAGGATGGACGGTACGAAGTACCAGGCCGTCGCGCTCCAACTGGCGAAGCGTCACGGTGAGCATCCGCTGGCTGATGCCGTCGATCGTCTTCTTCAGTTCGGTGAAGCGCAGCTTGCGGTCATCGAGCAACGCGATCACCAGCAGGGACCACTTGTCGCCGATCCGGTCGAGGATCTGCCGGACCTCGCAGTCCTCGCGGGTGTCCCACTGGAACGCATCCTCGGTGCAGCAGGAGTAACTCGGTTCCTTTGAAGTGCCTTCTTCCACAATCCCTGATGGTTCCTCAAGATGGGGTCAGTTACAAGAGATAACCAACCTCACTTCCAAGAACCGGAGCATGTCCGTGTCATCAACCATCACCCAGCAACGGCTCACCGGCCGGGCCTGGGCTGTTCTGTTCGTCCTCTGCGGCGCGGTCTTCCTGGAAGGCATCGACGTCTCGATGATGGGCGTCGCGCTGCCCGCGATCCGGACCGAGCTCGGCCTGTCCACCAGCGAACTGCAATGGGTGGTCAGCGCCTACGTCCTCAGCTACGGCGGATTCGTCCTGCTCGGCGGCCGGGCCGCGGACCTGCTCGGCCGGCGGCGGATGTTCGTCGGCTGGCTGATCGTCTTCCTCGCCTTCTCCGGTCTCGGCGGTTTCGCGACCGAAGGCTGGGTGCTGATCGTCGCCCGCTTCGTCACCGGCATCGCCGCCGCCTTCATGGCCCCGGCCGGCCTGTCGATCATCACCACGACCTACCCGGAAGGCCCCCAACGCACCAAGGCCTTGCTGGTGTACGCCGGTACTGCGGCCGCCGGGTTCTCGCTCGGCATGGTGGCCGGCGGACTGCTGACCGCGATCGACTGGCGCTGGGTCTTCTTCGCGCCCGTCGTGCTCGCCGCCGTGATCCTGGCCGGCGCGATCACGCTGCTCCCGCGCGAAGCGGCTCCGGACCGGCAGCACGGCGGTTTCGACCTCGGCGGCGCGATCAGCCTGACGGGAGCGATGCTGCTGCTGGTGAGCACGGTGGTCCGGGCACCCGAGGTGCCGCGGCTGCAGACCACGCTCACCGCGATCGCCGGCCTGGCACTGCTGGTCGCGTTCATCGGCATCGAGCGCCGGGTGCGGGAACCTCTGGTCCGGCTCGGCATCTTCCGCAACGGGGCTCTCGTCCGGGCCAATCTCGGGGCGATCCTGCTGGTCGGCTCGTTTGTCGGCTTCCAGTTCATTGCGGTGCTCTATCTGCAGGAACTGCGATCCTGGACCGAACTCCAGACCGGACTGGCATTGATGGTGATCGGCATCGACTCGATCCTGGCGCCGACACTGACGCCCTGGCTGGTGGGCCGCTTCGGCAACGGCCGGGTGGTCTTCGGCGGATTCGCCTTCGCCGCGGCGGGCTACGCCCTCTTTCTGCCGCTCAGTGCGGACTGGAGTTATCCGGCGATGTTGCCGTCACTGATCCTGCTCGGGCTCGCGTTCTCACTGGCCTACGGACCGCTCACCATCGCGGCCACCGATGGGATTTCCGAGCAGGAGCAGGGATTGGCGAGCGGCGTACTGACGACGTCGTTCCAGTTCGGCTCGGCGCTGGGCCTGGCCGTGGTCGCCGCGATCCTGGCCGCCGCGGACGAACTGACGGTGGACGACTTCCGATCCGCGCTGCTCGTCCCACTCGTCGCGGCCGGTCTGGGACTGCTCGCGGCACTTCCCGGACTGACTCGCGGCGCTAACGCAAGTCGGTGAGGTGGCCGCCGGGGTCGCCGAGGTGGACTGCGGTTGCCTTGGGTTCGTAGCCGATGCGGCGGTAGATACGGTCGGCGCCGTCGTCGCCTGGGGTGAGCCAGGCGAGGGTTGCGCCGCCGGTCTCGAAGGCCTGCCGGGTCGCGTACGCCGTTGCGATCGCGCCCAGACCGAGGCGTCGGTGCGAGTGGAGGGTGCCGACGCCGGCGATCTCGGTGACGCCGTCGGCGACTGCGGTCCACGCGGCGGTGGCGACCGGTACGCCGTTCTGGCGGATCAGTACTGCGGCGCCGTTCGCCGGGTCGGGCTGGAAGGGGTTCGTCGTGTCGTCGGTCTCGTAGGCGTCGGCGGCGACGGCATTCGCCTCGTCCTGTTCTTCGGGCGAGGTGATGACCGAGGCAGTGACGCCTTCGGGGAACTCGGGGAGCACGAGTCCGTCAGGCTCGACCACCAGCAGCGGCGGGCGCGAGACGATCGTCATGCCCTCTGCTGCGAGGGCCTCGGCCAGGCCGGGGTTGGCCTCCTCGATCAGCTCGGCGTGCAGCCAGCGCCCTTCGGCAGCGAAGGCTTTGCGGATCGTCTCCAACGCCCACGACACCTCTTCGGGGTCGAAGGCCGTTCCCGGGTCGGCCGCGACGGCGCCCGACAGGAACCAGACCTCCTCGTCGTGCAGCATCCCAACCAACGGACCGGCCACGATCTGCCGCCGCGAACGAGCCAGACCGGACAATTGAGCGGACGCGATCCGCGCAGCAATCTCCACCCTCCGACCCTAGCCCGACGACCAACCACCCGCCCGCCTTTGTCGAGACTCCCCACTTTGAGCACCGGCTGAGCGTTCTACTCGCGAGTACGTGCCTACGCCGTGCACAAAGTGGGGGCCTGGAAACGCAAAGTCCGTCGACCCAGTTACGGCTCCGCGGTCAGGGCCTGTGGGAGAGAAGCAAGAGGTCGAGAAGCCGGTCGAGGTCGGCGAGGGTGGGCTCGTCGGGGAGGAGCCCACCAAGGGCGTCGAGGGTGGTCGTCAGTTGGCGTTCGATGGAGCGCTTGGTGGTACCGCGAGCGCCGGCCAGTTCGGCGATGACGCCGCGGGCGCGGGGTGACTCCGCCAGCAGGTCGGCGGCGTTCGAGGGCAGCAGCGACTTGACCGGCGCTTCGTCGACGATGGTGAGCTGCAACTGCGCGCCGAGGGCCGTGGCCAGGCGATCCAGGGCGGCGACGGTGGGATTGCCGCGCCCGTTCTCCAGGTTGGCGATGTACGGAACGGAGAGGCCCGCGTCGACGGCGACGGAGGCGATCGTGCGATTGGCCGCCTTCCGGCGGTCTCTCAGTTCGGCGCTCAGATCCACAAACCACACACTATCCTGACAGAACACTATTGCCAAGAAGTGTTCTGACAAGATAGCTTCCGTCGTCGTGAGGATCTTGCGGAACACCGACTTCCGGCGACTCTGGATCAGCAACGGGATCTCCGGTATCGGCTCCTGGCTGCTGGTGATCGCCATCCCGGTCCACGTGTTCCAACTGACCGGCTCGACCGCCGCAACCGGGCTCACGGTTGCGCTCGAAGCAGTGCCCGCCTTGGTCGTCGGGCCGTGGGCCGGCGTGCTGCTCGACCGCTGTAACCTCTCGCGCGCCATGTGGCTCGCCGATCTCGCCAGCGCAGCCGCCGTCGCCTTGATTCTGTTCGCCGACTCCGCCGACCGCGTCTGGCTCGTCTACGTCGCAGTACTGGCCGAGAATCTGGCGACCACGGTTTTCAGACCGGCGTCCCGGGCACTCACGCCGGCGGTGGTGGGGACGGGCGAAGAGCTGGTTGCGGCGAACTCTCTCACCGCGTTCTCCGGCAGCGTGATCCGGCTGGCCGCGCCGCCTCTCGGCGCGCTCCTGCTGACGGGACCAGGAATCACCTTCGTCCTCCTCCTCGACATCGCCAGTTACTTGTTGTCCGCGGCAATCATCGCGTCGATCAAATACCACCACATTGCCGTAAAGGGCGAAGTGGTCAAGGGATTCCGAGCGCTCAAAGAAGGACTGCGAGGCGTTGCCCGGAGCAAGATCCTCTCGGGCATCTTGATCGCCAACGGCGTCTTCCTGACCGCCAATGCCGGAGCGACGGCACTCCTCGTTCCCTTCACCGTCGAGCGGCTCGACGCACCCGGGCAGGCCGTCGGCTATCTGATCTCAGGCCTAGGCGCCGGCTTCCTACTGGGCGCCGCGCTCAGCCCGAAAGCCCTTACCTGGTTAGGGATTCGCGATCTGCTCATCGTCACCCAGGTGGCGACCGGCGTCGGCTTCTTCGCCCTGTTCAATGCCCCGAGCGTGCCCTGGGCGATTGCCGCGGCGGCCTTGATCGGCTTTCCCGGCAGCATTCTGCTGATCACCGCGGAAACCACCGTCCAGCGAGTCGCCCCCACCGAACTCCTCGGCCGGATCGGCGCCCTCTTCTTCGCGATGGACTCACTCACCGTGGTCATCGGCGCCCTCGCCGCACCCGTTCTCGTCAAAGCCACAGGCCTGCCGGTCGCACTCAACGTGATCGCGGCGTTCGCAGTACTGGCCGCACCGGTGACGCTGTTAGCAGTACCAGGCCATCCGGCGAAGCTCAGCCGGATGAAGCACCCGACACCGTGACGGTATGCCCGTCCGGCAGCCGAAAGGCGAACTCACGCCGAGACCACGGCGTATCCGCCGGCGCCGCATCGACCACCAGACCCGCCGCCACGACAGCCTCATGAACAGAATCGACCGGTACGCCGATATCGAGCCCGAGCGTCACTGGCGAGATCTCCGTCGAACGCTGGAGGTCTAGCACCGGAGCACCGTTCCACCGGGAAACGCCGAGCCGGGCGAACTCCACCTCCGGCTCCCCGAACTGGTAGATGACCTGTAGCCCGAGCAGCTGGACCAATAGGTCGGCCGTCTTGGCCACGTCACTGACCGGCAGTTGCGGCCGAATGCTGACGACCGCCTGGGCGACCGGCTCAGCAGCACGCGCCATCACCATCCACTGCGAGACCTCGCCGAGATTCCTTCGCGGCAGTCGACCCGCGAGTTCGAGCTGGGCCCTGCGGGCGACGCCGATCGACCGGGCATTGCGGGCGTCGATCCAGGCCTCGATGCCGTCGATCTCCGGCAGCGCCAGCAGGTGTTCGACGACCACGCGCGCGGCCTCACCCATCAGCCCCCGACCCCAGAGGTCGCGATGGAGGTACCAGCTGATGCCGCGGATCGAGGTGCCCTGGTCGGAGTAGACGCCGATCAGGCCGATTGCCCGAGAGGAACCGTGCAGCCGCAGTGCCCAGATCAGGCCGACGTTGTCGCCGTAGTCCTCGACGATGCGGGCATTGGAGGCAGCGAGGTCAGCGGTCGGCTCCGCATAGGCGGCGGCCGCCCAGATCGGGTCCATGAACATCGTGTGCAGGTCGGCGAGATCCCGTTCGACGTCGAGGGGGACCAGATCTAGCCGTTCAGTGGTCAGCTGCATGGTGGGCATTCTCTCCCAGCAGTGAGCCGATCACGGTCCGTGGTCGGGGAGGCGCTACGGGCAGTAGTTACGGCCCTGGGCGAAAGTCGCGGCGGTAGAGGTCCGTGAAGGGAATCCTGCGGTGTGCCGAATGGGTCGTTCAGCCGACTGAGGGGAGGCAACCAGAGCGTGGCCGGAGCGTGGCCGGACGTGCGCCCGGAGTTACCAGGGCGTCCTACATTTGCGGCTGCGCCGAAATAGTCGGGTGTTCGAATCGTTATTGGCAAATTCCTGCAAACATTCTTGACAGGCCATAAAGACGAACTCTTCCCGGAACCGCTCCCGGTGCTCTGACCAGCACTTTCACCGCAGGAACTCCGGCGGAACCGGCACAGCGTAAGGCCTCTGTAAAGGTCCTTGCCAGTCTATTCCGGGGCCCGGCTTTATACGGTGTTCTTTCCATATGCCCAGCGTCGGGCAGCCCCCTCGAGAACTGAAGGACCACCGATGACCGAGTCGATCGAGATTCCCGCCTCGCACCGCCGCGTGCGGGTCTGGTTCGGCGCCACCACGATCGCTGATCACACCGCAGATGCCGACCAGGCCGCGCAGTACGAAGAAGCCATGCGCCGCCGGTTCGCCTCGCTGCGAGTGACCAGCGAGCCGGTCCTGGTCAACGCGGAGCTATCGCGATGACGACTCGTCCGACGCTGCTCGGCTACGTCCGGGCCGACGCGCTCAGCTGCGCCGAGGAACTGGCCGCAGCCACGAACTCGCTCGCGGCGTTCGCCAGCGCCGAGGGTTTCACCCTCGGCACGGTGTACACCGAGCGCGATGCCGCCGAGTCCGCCGCGTTCCACGCGCTGCTGGACGAAGTGAAGCGGTCGGATGTGCGTGCAGTGGTCGTACCGACGCTCCAGCACCTGGGCGCGAACGGCGCACCGGTCGGAATGCAGAAAGACCTCGAGTTCCACCAGGCGCACGTCTGGGCGGTCGACGCGAGATAACCCCATAGCAAGCGGAGCTGGCGTCTTGACCCCTGCATCGGCGCCGGTTCCGCTCTCCACCTCCACAGCTGCACCGAAATGTCGGGCGGTAGTGGACCAATCAAGGCCCCACCGGCTGCTACCGGTGGGGCTTTGTCGTTGATCGGAGCTAAGCGGTGATCGTGTAGCCGTAGCGCTTCATCAGCGTGGCCATCCCGTCGTTGAAGATCCCGGTCACCGGCAGCTGGAACTTCATCTGCACCTTCCGGATCACCCGCTGGAAGTGCAGGTGCCACGACACCCCGGCCCGCGGCAAGGTCTCGGCCTTGGTGATCGCCCCGACCTTCGGGTGCGCCGCCCAGGCGATCACGCGAGCCCGATCAGCACCCCACGCACCGGTCATCACGTCATGCGTCCGCGCATAGGCCATCGCGGCGAGCGAGATCGACGAGTCCGGTACTGCGGGCGGCACGGGCACCGGATGCGCCTTGAGGTAGATCTCCCAGGTCATCGCGTAGTAGCCGGGCGGCCCGTCGTCCTTGCCCCGGTTGGCCAGGCCGTTGCGCTTGCGCTTGTACTCCAGTACCTGGGTCGCCGCGCCGCGGGACAGGTCCTTGTCGCCGATCGCGATCGCATGCACGTGGTACGGCCAGCGGCCCTGGGCCGGCGTCCGGAGCCAGGCGGCGAACCCGACCTGGCGCAACGCCAGCACGACCGCCCGGCGCTGTGCCGGGCTCTTCTTCACCACGTCGATGTCGACCGCGCCGCCACCGTCGTGGGTCCCGGCCGAGGCCTCGACGCCACCCTTGTTGTAGGAACCCTGCAGGAACCCGAACTGCGACTTGTAGATCTTCTCGGCCGCGATCAGCATCGCCACGGTCCGCTGGTTCAGCTGCGTCTTCCGCCAGACGATCCTTGCCTCAGGCATCTATCTGCCCGAGGATCAGGTCCGCGTCCTCGGCGGCGCCGAGTGCTTCCAGCTCGTCCAGCTCGGCCTCGGTCAGTTCGTCCTCGTGGATCTCGTCGAAGACGTCCGTCATCGGTTTACCCCTCCCCCTGTGACGCCCACGGCCTCCCCCGGCCACGGAATCGCTTCAGGTTAGGGCGGCCCGGTGTCATCCGTCCATGTCCGGGAGGGCAGCGGGTTGTACGAGAAACGTCAAGTTTTCCGACAGTGCGCGTGTGAGCGGCGTGGACTGGGGTACGAGTAGATGGTCCCGCGGTTCGGTCGGCCCCATTCGGGCATGGGTGGTGCTCACCGAGCCGCGAGTTCTCCCACTGAGGGGCGGGAGAGCGACCGACGGCGGCGGGCGCATCCCACGATGCGCCCGCCCCTGGCCGTCACCCCCAGACCACAGCCACGCACCGCCGTCTCAGGGGTTAACCCCCGAGAAGGTGGGTTGCCCGCTCGGATTCTGGCTAGGCAACCCACCGACTGGGGGGTTAACCCCTCAAACGCCGGTACTCCGCTCCGTCAGGCGGCGAGGCCGACCGCTGCCCCGCCGTCGACGAGCAACTGGCTGCCGGTGATCCATTCCGCCTGGTCGGAGACCAGGAAGCCGACCGCCTCGGCGATGTCGGTCGGGATGCCGGCGCGACCCAGCGGCGTACCGGCGGTCATCGCCTCGACCGGGATGCCGAACCCGTCCGCGAGATCCTGGCGGACCTTGTCGCCACCCGGCGTCGCCACGTTCCCGGGGATGACCACGTTGAGCCGAACGCCCTGCGGCGCCAGCTCGGCGGCCAGGGTCAGGCTGTACCTCTCCAGGGCCGCCTTGGCCGCCGCATAGTGCGCGAGCGGCGGAACGACATCGAGCGTGACAGCTGACGAGATGTTGACGATCGCGCCCTTCGCCGTGACCAGGTTCGCCAGCA
The DNA here is from genome assembly GCF_010548305.1 of Streptomyces sp. SID13031. GTDB lineage: Bacteria > Actinomycetota > Actinomycetes > Propionibacteriales > Kribbellaceae > Kribbella. Next base: position 114,839 of record NZ_JAAGLV010000015.1, on the reverse strand, counting down.
ACCGCTGGGTGACCCAGACCGAGCTCAGGAACGAGGTGTTCAGCGAGCTCTGCCACGCCTCGTCGGGGATGGTCGCCGTGCCCGCCGGGTACGCCTGCCCCGAGGCCACGTTGTTGACCAAGATGTCGAGCTTGCCGTCGAAGTGCGTCAGCGTCTCCTCGGCGGCGACGGTCGCGCCTTCCGGCGTACCGAGGTCTGCCTGGACGTAGTGCACGCCGGCCGGGAGGTTGTCGACGGGCGTACGGGAGGTGGTGACGACGGTCGCGCCAGCGGCGAGCAGCTTGGCGACGATCGCCGCGCCGATGCCGCGGGTGCCGCCGGTGACGAGTGCCGTCTTGCCTTGCAGTGAGTAATTGACCATACGGTCCAGTAGACTTCCTTCAGGACCGATCGGTCAAATAACTGGGTATGCTGGCGCCATGGGCAGGCCGAGGAAGTTCGACGAAGCGCAGGTACTGCGGGCGGCGCGGGACGAGTTCTGGCAGAAGGGGTACGCGGCCACCTCGCTCGACGACCTGATGAAGGCGACCGGGTTGGGCAAGGGCAGCCTCTACGGCGCGTTCGGCGACAAGCACCAACTCTTCCTCAAGGTGCTGAGCACCTATGCGCACGAGACGGCCGATGGGGTCTGCGAATCCGTCGGCAAGGGCGACCGCGCCATCGACATCCTGCGGAGCTTCTTCGTCCCCGGACCACCCGACCCCGTCTCCGAGCACGACGGGCCGGTCGCGACCAACCGGGGCTGCTTCCTGGCGAACAGCACGACCGAGCTGGCCGCCCGCGATCCCGAGGTGACGGGATGCGCGCGGGCGACGTACCAGGCGGTGGAGGACTGCTTCACGAACGCGGTCGCGCGGGCGGTCGCGGAGGGGGATCTGCCCGAGGACACGAATCCGCGCGAGCTGGGCCGGCTGCTGCTGACGATCCAGCAGGGGCTGCAGTTCTTGCTCAAGACGGAGATGACGCCGGAGGCGATGCGCGAGGTCGGCCGCGCGACCGCGGACCGGCTGCTGCCGCTACCCGCCAGGGTGAGCTGAGCCTAGGGGCCTGCACTGGTGGTCAGAGAGCCGAGGCCACGAAGAGGTAGCGGTTCAGGCTGAAGAAGTAGCTCTCGCCGAGGCCGCGGAGATCCTCCGCCCAGGCGGTGGCCTCCAGTTCGCTCACCTTGGCACGACCAGGCACGAACGCCTCGACGATGTCGATCAGCCCCGCGCTGTACGTCCGCGCGTCGTACCCGATGTTGAGCATCGGCACGACCTGCTGATGGGTGACGGTGAAGCCCGCCTTGTCCAGCGAGTCGCCGAGCGTCCGCGGCAGATGCGGATCCTCGAGATGCTCCTCGAAGGCGGTCAGCACGCGAGCCATCCGGGCGTCGTCCGTGGATCGCCAGACGGTCGAACCCCAGTCGGTGTCCAGCAGGACCACGCGCCCGGCGGGGCGTAGTACCCGGCGGATCTCGTTGAGAGCACCCGGTACGTCGTCCAGATACTCGAAGACCTGGGTGGAGACGACCACGTCGAAACTCTCGGCGCCGTGCGGGATCCGCGCGGCGGAGGCGAGCTCCAGCTCGATCGGGGGCCCGTCTGGCACCTTGGCGCGAGTAGCGGCGATCGCGAGCATGCTGTCGCTGATGTCGATACCGCAGACCCGCCCGTCCGGTCCGACCTCGGCCGCCATCTCCGCGGCCAGCAGCCCCGGCCCGACGCCGACATCCAGCACCCGGTCGCCCGCCCGCAACGCGAGCGCGGCCCGCACCACCCTGCGCTGCTCGATCACGTCCGGTGTCGTGTAGACCGACTCGATCTGCCGCGATACCTCCGGATCGAACTGCAGGCTACTCATTCCCACGCCTAACCGTTCCGCCCATGCTCCACATCATGGTCCGCCGAACCGGTAAACGGGGAGACCAGACACACACGAACTCACTACGGTTGGCCAAATGATCGAGCTGCCCGAGACCTTCCTGGCGATGCCCCGCTGGTGGACCGAAGGCCGCGAATGGCTGGCCGGACTCCCCGCGGCAGTCGACAAGCAGTGCGAAATCTGGGCCCTCACGATCGACGGCCCCGTCTCCCACGGGTCGAACGCGATCGCCCTCAGAGTCACCCGCAACGACGAACAACTGGTACTGCGCCTGTCGCCGCCCGGCCCCGACGTCGCCAAGCACGCCCGAGCATTGCGCTGGTGGGACGGCCGCGGCACGGTTCGCCTGCACGACGTCGACCTCCCGCATGGCGCCCTGCTGCTGGAGCGACTCGGCGATTCCTTGCTCGACCAGCCCGTCGGCGAGGCGATGGCCGTCCTCGGCCGCTTGATGCGCCGGCTCGCCGTTCCCGCGCCCGCCGACGCGTTGTCGACCGCAACCATAGTGAGCGCCCGCGCGCCTCAACTGCAGGCGGACTGGCAGCGGCTCGGCAGACCTTTCGCCCCGGCGCTGTTAAGCGAGGCCCTCGCAGTCGCCAAGCACCTGTCGAAGAGCACCTCCGAAGGCCTCGCCGCCAACGGAGACTTCCACTCCGACCAGGTACTACGAGGTGCCCGCGAACCGTGGATCGTGGTCGATCCGTTGCTCTACCGTGGCGACCCGGAGTTCGATCTGACCCGGATGCTCCTGACGCGCGTCCACGAGATGGCCGACGACGCAGAGATCCGCACGCACTTCGCCACGATCGTGCGGGAAGCCGAGCTCGACTCCGAGCGAGCGCGCGACTGGGTGGTCTTCCGAACGGTCGACTACTGGCTCTGGGCGCTCGGCGCCGGCCTGACCACAGACCCAGAACGCTGCCGCCGCATGCTGACCGCCTTCCTCTAGGACAATTCGACCCCCCGTACTCGTGTCGCGGGCTGGCGCGTGGTGTCCACCACTGAAGGATTGACGCGTGCGCTGACCAGCTCGTACGAGCGTCGGCCCGGACGCCTCGCCCCACCGCGAGCAACCCCTGGTGCGGAGCGGAGTAGCTGTACACAAGGGCAGGAAGTAGTCGGGCGTTCGGCCGGGCGCCACGCTCACGGAGGCGGTGCCCGGCCGCAGTACGGGCACTACTTCCTGTCGTTATGCACACTTCCCATTCCGCAACAGGCTCTGTACTGACCACTGCTGCCATTAACGCAGGGCAGGGGCGCAGCGGTGCGGGGTGGACACAACGCCCACCCCGCGACACGACCACGGGTGGGGCCACACCTCTAACCGCAGGTAGAGCGCTTCGGCGGCAGTTGCCCGTCGATCAGGTATGACGCCATCGCGGCCTGGGCGCAGTTCGCGTTGAAGAACGCGGTGTGGCCGTAGGCGTTGGCCACCAGCAGATGACTGCCCTCGATCTGACGAGCGAGTCCCTTGGCCTGGGACAGTGGCGTCGATCCGTCGGTCGTGGTGGACGTGATCAGGATCGGCGGAATGCCCTTCACCGGCGTCGGCTGCCACGGGTTGCTCGGCTTGATCGGCCAGCCGGCGCACGCGGCAGTGATCGCCCAGCCCTCGACGGCCGCACCGACGCGCGGTGCGATCTTCTTGGCCAGCGCGATCCGGGCCTTCGCATCGGCGTATCCCGTCAGCTGACCAGGGAAGTCCATGCACGACACCGCGGCGTACTCCGTGCCCGGATCGCCCATGTACGTGATCTCCGCGAACAGCGAGCCATCCCCCTTGGCCGCCAGTGCGAGCCCCTGGGCGAAGGCGCCCCAGACATCAGCGGCGCGATCCACTCGCGGCAGCAGGCTCGGCAGGGACACCCGCATCGTGTCGCCCGCGACCGGTGCGTGATCGGGCACCGGCAGCGGAGTCTTGTCGGCCTTGGCGACCACCTTGTCCCACAGAGCGCGGACGTCTTGCCCGTGCAGTGCGCAGTTGGAGTCCGTATCGCACCACTCGGCGAACTTGTCGAAGCTCTTCTCCATCTCCTTCGCCTCGGCCAGCATCAGGCGGGTCGGCCCCTGGGCGTGGTCGAGGATCCCGTCCAGCACCATTCGGCCGACCCGCTGCGGGAAGAGTTGCGCGTACGTCGTACCGAGGTAGGAACCGTACGAGACGCCGAGGTAGTTGAGCTTGTCGTCGCCGAGTGCGGCGCGGAAGGCCTCCATGTCGCGAGCGGCAGTGCGGGTGTCGAGGTTGCGCATCAACTCACCGTGCTGCGCGAGGCACTGCTCCCCCGTCGCGCGACTGGAGGCGACCATCGCGTCGTACTCGGCCTTGTTCTTCGGAAACACCGGTACTCCGGGCCGCAGGATCGGCCCACAATCCAGCTTGCTGCTACCGCCCGAGCCGCGAGGGTCGAAGCTGACCAGGTCGTAGCGATCCCGGTACTCCGCGAAGAACTCGTCAGCCGCACCCTGCGCGAAGGCCTCCGCACCGGGACCACCCGGCCCACCCGGGTTGAACATCAGCGACCCGAGCTTGTGCGCCTGATCCTTCGCCGGCACCCGCGCTACCGCGATGTCGATCTTGGCCCCACCCGGCTTCGACCAATCCAACGGGACAGTCAGCTTGCCGCACTGCTCCACACTGCCCGGCTTGCACTCACTCCAGCTGATCCCGGCCGGCTTGGCGGTCGCCGCTGCCGCAGTACCGGGGATCAGCGCACCGATGATGCCAACGGCAACCACTGCCGCCGGAAGTCCTTTTTTCCAACGTTTTTCCATACCCACGAACCTAGGCCGCGGGGTGGGTAACGGGGCATCCCCCATCAGACGGGCCACCGGCCCCGACGAAAGTCGTACGTGCCCCTGACCCACCCCTGAGTCCTAGTGGGCCGGGGCGAAGTCGAGGAAGCCGATGACCTCGCGGATCTTGCCGTCCTCGGTAAGGGTGATGACGTCGGTGCCGCCTGCGACGGGGTCTTGGCCGGGGGCGGTCAGGTGCCAGGTCCAGCGGAGGCGGTTGTGGTGCTCCTCGACCTGGCCGGTGAGCGAGAAGGCGTGGCCGGGGAACAACTGGTGTGCGGTCTCGACCATCTTGGTCAACCCCTCGTGGCCGCTGACCTCGAAGCTCGGGTCGACGAAAGCGCCGTCGGCGGACCAGGTCTTCTCGATGATGCCGGCCCTCGTGTCGGCGTCGGCTTCGTTCCACATCGCGAAGTACTGGGTGGCGAGCGTGCTGGCGTTCATGGGTTTCTCCTCGGTTCGGTCGTTGCGATGACCAGAAGCTTGCCGCCGGATCCGGCAGTGGTCGATGACGTCAGAGGTAATGAGGGTGACCACCTCAGCGGTTACCGTCGGGACATGACCGCGACGATCGAGGAGACGTTCCAGCGCCCGGTGGGTGAGCTGTTGCGCGGCTGGCGGGAGCGCCGCCGGCTCAGCCAGCTGGACCTGGCCAACCGGGTCGAGGTGTCCACCCGGCACGTGAGTTTCGTCGAGACCGGCCGCTCCAAGCCGAGTCGCGAGATGGTGCTGCGGCTGGCCGAGCATCTCGACGTACCGCTGCGGGATCGCAACCAGCTGTTGCTGGCGGGCGGCTACGCACCGATCTACAGCGAGGCGTCGCTGCACTCCCCGGCGATGCTGGCGATCAGGGAGGCGCTGCGGCGGTTGCTCAAGGCACACGAGCCGTATCCCGCGCTGGTCGTCGACCGCTGGTGGAACATCATCGAGGCGAACGCCGGCATCGCGTTGTTCACCGAAGGAGTCCCGGCCGAGCTACTCAAAGCGCCGATCAACGCGCTGCGCCTCACCCTGCACCCCGACGGCCTGGCGCCGCGGATCGGCAACCTCCCCGCGGTCCGCACGAGCGTCCTGGCCACCCTCCACCGCCAGATCGCCAGCACGGCGGACCCCGACCTCCAGGACCTGTACGACGAACTACGCGGGTACTCCGGTGGCGAGTGCACCGACCTCGCGACGGCGGCCGAGGTCGTAGTACCGATGAAACTCCGGCACGGCGATCACGACCTCTCGCTCCTCACCACCATCGCCACCTTCGGCACCCCACTCGACGTCACCGTCTCCGAGCTGATGATCGAGTCCTTCTTCCCCGCCGACGAGAAAACGGCCGAGTACCTCCGGGACCTGTGATGCTGCCCGACGACCAGCTCGGCGACACCCGCGAACTGCACCTCGCCTGGCTGGACTTCTACCGCGAGACGGTCGAGCGGAAGCTGGCCGGGCTGACCGATGCCGAGCTCCGGACCAGCCGGCTCCCATCCGGCTGGTCCCCACTGGAGCTGCTGAAGCATCTCGTCTACATGGAGCGCCGATGGTTGCGCTGGGGCTTCGCCGCCGAACCGTTCGGCCAACCCTTTGCCGACTCCGGCGGGATCGACGACGGGCCCTGGCAGCTGGAGCCTTCGGACACCCTCGACGAGCTGCTGACGGCGTTGCGGGCCGGCGGTCTGCGGGCCCGGGAGATCGTCACCGGAGACCTGACAGCCAAGGCTGCGATCGGTGGCCGGTTCGGGGTGGAGGGCGAGCGGCCGACGTTGAACTGGATCTTGTTTCACGTGCTGCAGGAGTACGCGCGGCATGTCGGGCAGCTCGACATCGCACGCGAGCTGGCCGATGGAGCCACCGGCGAGTAGAGGTCGATTCTCTCCACTCGCCGGTGACTCCGTCTCCCTTTTCGGGTGGAGGCCTACCGGTGGTGGGAGGGAGTACCGGTGGGCATGGTCGGGGTGGCCGGCCAGCTTGGCTTGGTGGTGGGCCAAGACGGCTTGGGGAACGTCGGCTTCGTGGTCGGTACCGGCGGGAGACTCGGCTTGCCCGGCAGCGACGGACTAGTCGTCGGTACAGGCGGCAAGGTCGGCTTACCCGGCTTCCCTGGCAGGGAAGGCGTGCTGACCGGCGGAACCGTCGGGAGCTGTGGCTTGCCGGGGATCGACGGCGTCTCGGTCGGCACCGGGACGGGGGCGTCGACGCAGGGCGGCAGTTGCGGCTTGCCTGGGATCGACGGGGTCGGGACCGGCGGCAGTGACGGCTTGCCCGGCAGAGTCGGCTTCGTCGTCGGTACCGGCGGCAGAGTCGGCTTCGTGGTCGGGACCGGCGGCACCTTCGGCAGGTTGGGCTTGCCCGGGAGCGAAGGGGTCGGCACGGGCGGCAGCGACGGCTTGCCCGGCAGAGTCGGCTTCGTAGTCGGTACCGGGGGCAGAGTTGGCTTCGTCGTCGGTACGGGCGGCAGACTCGGCTTCCCGGGGATCGACGGCTTCGGCAGGTTGGGCTTGCCCGGCAGGGACGGCTTCGTGGTCGGTACCGGCGGCAGACTCGGCTTGCCCGGCTTCCCCGGCAGCGTGTACGTCGTGGTCGGGGTCGGGACCGGCGGCAGGCTCGGCTTCTCCACCGGCGGTACCTTCGGCAGGCAGTTCGGGTCCACCGACGGGGTGTTGGTGGGGAGCTCGACCGGTACCGGCGGCTTGCCGCCACCGGCCAGCAGGTTCTTCACGTCGGTGGGTCCCCCGACCGCGGCGGACACTGTTGCGACAGTGCCGGCGAGGGCAGTCACGCCCGCCGCGGCCAGTCCTCGGCGGAGCCAGGCGAGCCGGCGGCCGCGACGCATCAGGTCGGCCGGGTCGGGCTGCCAGGGCTCCAGGTCGTACTCGAGCGCGCTGCGCACCCGCTGCTCGTCGGTCATGCTTGTCCTCCAACGTTGGTGTCGATCAGGTCGGGTGCCAGACGCAGCTTGGCCAGCGCCCGGGACGCAGTGCTCTTGACGGTCCCGGGGGCCATGCCGAGCAACTCGGCGGTCTCGGCCTCGGAGAGATCCTGCGAGTAGCGCAGCGCGACCACAGCTCGTTCCTTGACGGTGAGACCCGCAAGCGCCGCAAGTACGGCCTCCCTGGTCTGCACCTCCGCGGAGAAGTCGGCGACCTCGCGGTGATCCCAGTCGTTGTCGACCGGGTCACTCGGTACCTCGTTCGACCAGTGCCGGCGAGACGCGGACAAGAACCGGTTCACCAGCACCCGGCGTACGTAGCTAATTGGGTCACCATCGAGCCGGTGCCACTTCGGATAAGACCGCATCAACGCTTGTTGCACGAGATCCTCGGCCGTGTGCCGATCCCCGCACAGCATCTCCGCGAACCGGAGCAATCGGGTCGACTGGGCCTGTACGAACTGCTCGAAGTCGGCGTCCGCGGTCCGGGTCATCGATTCTCCTCAGCTTCTGCCTCTGTCACACCCGTAAGAACCCGCTGGGTCACCGGTTAGGTTCTGTTCGTCACCAACTAATCTTCAGAAATTTATTCACGAGCTGTACAGGGGTGCGGTTTGTTTGTCACATTGGGTGCACCGGGTGCTGCACCCGGTGACCTTCACCGCCCCGGAGGTATTTGTCATGCATCTCACCGCCAAGATGCGAGCGGCGGCCTGTCTGGCCGCCGCCGTCGCCATCGCTCCGCTCGCCCTCGCGGCCGGACCCAGCTCAGCAAGCCTCACCAATCCCGTCAACGTGGCTGCCCAGCCCGTGGACGGCTCGACCAACGTGCGCGTCGACGGGCAGCGGATCATCCTCGGCGACGCCGCTGCCTCGATGGGATCCGTCGAGGTGCGCCAACGCTCCGGCATCGCCAACCTTGCTCCGGTCCACTTCACCGAGGCAACCTCAGCAGTCCTCGTCGACTACACCGCCGGTACGCCGGACCAGTCGACGGCTGAGGTCGACGTACGGGCCCTGGTCAAGGACCGGTGGTCGGAATGGACCCCCGCGAAAGCAGGCCGGCCGACCGCGCTGCCTGCCGCCAGCGACCAGGTCCAGCTCAGGATCATCGTGATCGCGCCGCCGCAGGGTGGCGACCCGTGGATCGGCGACGTCAGCGTGCAGCCCACGGACAAGGCGGCCGCGGGCCGGATGACGATCCAGGCCGCGCCGCTCAAGTCGCACGTCTTCGCGACTCGCGAGGGTCTGGTCGGCGGTACTACGGCCAACGGGCACGTGATCGCCAGCCGGGACCACTTCGTCGCGCTGCCGTCTCGTCGCGGCCTGGCGAACAACGGCTCGGGCAGCTACAGCGTCAAGGTGTGCACCGCGAGCCGATGCGCGTTCGAGCCGGTGTGGGACGTCGGGCCGTGGAACACCAAGGACGACTACTGGAACCCGAGCGCCACCCGGGAGATGTGGAAGGACCTCGCGCAGGGCAAGCCCGAGTCGCAAGCGGCGTACCAGAACGGCTACAACGGCGGGAAGGACCAGTTCGGCCGTACGGTCGCGAACCCGGCCGGGATCGACCTGGCCGACGGCGTCTTCTGGGACGCGCTGAAGCTCACCGACAATGCGTGGGTCGACGCGACCTACCTGTGGACGGGTGACGGCGGCCGCGGGACGGTCTCGATCACCTCGGGTTATCTGAACATCCGCAACTCCGCGAGCTCCGCCGGCGCGGTCGTCGGGATGGCAGGGAAGTCAGCGCAGGTGACGGTCGAGTGCCAGACCACCGGGCAGAGCGTCACGGGCTCGCAGGGCACGACCAGCGTGTGGCTGCGCGTGCATGCGGGGATGTACGTCTCCAAGGCATGGATCTCGGCTGGCACCTTCTCCACCTGCTGACCGCCGACGACCAGTTGGGCAAGCCCGGTTAGCGGTGCTGGAGGTCCGCCGGGGTCGGGCGCGGGAGCGACGTCGTACCGGCTGGGTCGGGCAGGGTTCGCCGGGGAATGAGGTGGAGGTCGGCGGCCAGGCGGACCCGGTCTCGGCCGGCGGCCTTGGCGGCATACATGGCTCGGTCGGCGCGCAGCAGCAAGTCGTCGACCGTGCTGCCGTCGGCCGGGTAGACGGCGACTCCGATGGAGACAGTGAGGCGGAAGGGGTCCGGGTCGAGATCGGGGTCGTCCAGTACCCCGGCGCACATCGCCGCGAGCGGGCTGGCCGCAACCGCCGAGCGCAGCCGGTCAGCCGTCACGGTGGCGTCGTCGAGGCCGGTGTCGGGCAGCGCGATCACGAACTCCTCGCCACCGAACCGGCCGATCACGTCCTTGGTCCGGATCGCCGAGCGCAGGATCGTCGCCACCGCGCGCAGCGCCTCGTCGCCGACCAGGTGACCGTGCCGGTCGTTGACCTGCTTGAAGTGGTCGATGTCGATCAGCAGCACGGCCATCGGCTCACGGTGGGTGCGGGACGTCCGGAGCATCTCCTCGGTCCGCCGGCGCCACCACTCGACCCGCCCGAGGCTGGTCTTCGGATCGATCTGCGCCTCGGTCTCCAGCTGACCGAGCAGCAGCGCGCGCTGGGCGGTGAGCGTGATCGGGATCGCCACGAAGGCGAACCACGGACTGACCAGCGTCGCTGCGGCGAGCAGGCAGCCGAGCGTGCCGGCCGTCGCGTCGACGCACAGGTCGTCCTTGTCGCCGATCGCGTCCTGCCGGCTGCTGCCCGGCACGATGAGCGAGATCGCCAGCCCGCAGAGCAGGGTGTCGGTGACGAGATAGGCGAGCGCGCCACCCGCCATCGAGACGACCACACCGAGATCGCTGCCGCCGGTGAAGTCCAGGGCGGACCGATAGACGGAGTGCGCGACGCCGACGGCGAGCACGCAGACACCGGTCGAGAAAACCCAGCGATAGGGGATGCACTTGCCGGCCCGGATCCGCCACCAGCTCCGCAGCAGCACCACGACCAGGATCGCCAGCGCCGGATGCAAGATGAGCGCGGCCGCGATCATCCAGGCCGGGGCGAGGTCCTTGTGCAGTGGGCCACCGCGGCGGCGCCGGCTCTCCACCCGGCGCGCGCCCTCGACCGAGATCAGGGCCGATGCGGTCAGCGCGAAGACGACCGTGAGCCCGCGCCACGACGCCAGCTCGGAGAACGCGTCGACGCCGTACGCGATCGCGGCCAGCTCCACGAGCACGACCACTCCGAGCGCTGGGACCGACAGCGTCCACAGCGCCCAGGAACGTACCGCTCGCCTACTCTGCGCAACCATTACCCTCACGGTACGTCGAGTAAGGGTTCGGTCCCAATCGGCGACGGCGCGCTGTGGATAACCAGTTGGAAACGAAATTCAATCGTTGAGAATTCAGTCGTTTGATCAAGGATCAATGATCGACGCACGCACGGTGACTGTTCCATCACCGTCGAATAGTGAACCGGTGAGACTCGAAAAAGGCGTCGTTGCGGTGTGAGGCGCCGCCGAAGGAGCCACTGTTCGAGACCCGGCCGACCGACCAGCAGCTCGCGCAGATCGCGGCCGACGCGGAGGCGCAGGAGAAGGGGTGCGCGGCGGCAGGCGGCGGGCTCCGGAAGTACATCAGCACCGCCGGTCGCGTGGCCGGACGCGCCGCCCGGCTTCCCGGAGATCGACGGGAACTGGTTCGACATCATCCTCGGCGGTTCGGGGTACCGGCCGGAGTGGGCGGTGAGTGGTGAGCTGATCGGGAAGATTCGCGACGCGGCGAACAGTCCCGGCAAGTTGCCCGCGCTGGGCACTGACGCGAGCAAGGCGCTGGCGGTGCTCTACGGGACGATCAAGGACGACTACAACGGTGTCTTCCCCGCCGTCACGTGTGAGGCGGACTGGCCGAAGGATCCGAAGGTCTACGAGGAGCAGTTGCGGCTTTTCCGGACGAAGTATCCGTACGGTCCGGGCGCGATGCAGGCCGGGCAGACCAACTGCACCTACCGCTCGTTCACCCCACCGGAGAAGTTGGTCGGGGATCCTGCCCGGCTCCCGCAGTAGCTGCGCGGGGGCGCCGCGTCCCGACGTACCGGCTGACGGTCAGCCGGGTGCCAAGACCAAGCAGACCGGCTCACTCGAGCAGCAGGCCAAGGCAATAGCCACCGCAGGCAAGCTGAAGAGAGGCTTCTAAAAGCAGTAGAGCGCGTCGCGGCCTAGTTGCCGCGACGCGCTTTGCTTCAGCGTTTGCGGCGGGCTGCGCCGAAGAGGCCTCGGACGATTTCGCGGCCGGCGGTGCGGGCGAATTGCTTGAAGGCCGACGAGCCGACGACCTGCTCGACCATGGACTTCTCCTGCTTCTGGGCGCGCGGAGCTGCCTTGGGCTCGGGGGCCGGCTTGTTCTTCGCCTCGGCTTCCGCTTGTTCGGCGCCGGCCTGGACCCGGGCGGCGAGCTTCTCGTACGCCGATTCGCGGTCGAGGACCTCGGTGTACTTCGCGTTACCCGCCGATGCCTGCACCGTTGCCGTCAGCTGCTCGGCCGACGCGGGCGCCATCAACGACTGCGGGGCCCGCAACCGGGTCCACGCAACCGGTGTCGGCGCACCCTTCTCGTTCATCACCGTGACGATCGCCTCGCCGATACCGAGCTGGGTCAGCACCTCGCCAAGGTCGTACGACGAGTTCGGGAAGGTCGAGACGGTGGCCTTGAGCGCCTTCGCGTCATTCGGCGTGTGCGCACGCAGCTGGTGCTGGACCCGCGACCCGAGCTGCGCCAGGACGTCGTCCGGCACATCCTTCGGCGTCTGGGTGACGAAGAAGACGCCGACCCCCTTCGACCGGATCAGCCGGACGGTCTGCGCGATCGAGCTCAGGAACGCCTTCGACGCGTCCGCGAACAGCAGGTGCGCCTCGTCGAAGAAGAAGACCAGCTTCGGCTTGTCCACGTCGCCGACCTCGGGCAGGTCGTGGTACAGGTCGGCCAACAGCCACATCAGGAAGGTGGAGAACAGTGCCGGCCGGTCCTGCAGGTTGGGCAGCTCCAGCAGGGAGATGACGCCCTTGCCGTCCTTGACCTGCAGCAGATCGGCGGTGTCGAACTCCGGCTCACCGAAGAACGCCTCGGCCCCTTGATCGGCGAACCCGATCAAGGATCGCAGGATCACGCCCGCAGTCGCAGCGGACAGCCCGCCGAGCTCCTTCAGATCGTCCTTGCCCTCATCGCCGGCCAGGTGCGTGATGACCGCGCGCAGGTCCTTGAGGTCGAGCAGCGTCAGGCCCTGGGAGTCGGCGTAGTGGAAGATCAGCCCGAGCGACGACTCCTGGACGTCGTTCAGCCCGAGCACCTTCGACAACAGCACCGGCCCGAACGACGTGATGGTCGCCCGGATCGGTACGCCGGTGCCCTGCCCGCCGAGCGCGTAGAACTCGGTCGGGAAGCCGGTCCCGGTCCATTCCTGGCCGATCGTCTTGGTCCGGGCCAGCAGCTTCTCGTTCGACTCACCTGGCTGCGAGATGCCGGACAGGTCGCCCTTGATGTCGGCCGCGAAGACCGCGACCCCCGCTGACGACAGCTGCTCGGCCATCAGCTGCAGGGTCTTGGTCTTACCGGTACCCGTGGCACCCGCGACCAGACCGTGCCGGTTCACCATCGACAGCGGGATCCGGACCGCCGCCTCGGGATTCGGAGTGCCGTCAACCAGAAGCGCGCCCAGCTCGATCGCCGGCCCCTCGAACGCGTACCCCTGCTTGACGGTCTCCACGACGTCGGCTGTCTCGGCCATCTCAACGTGCCTCTCGAACGAACGAAGGGAACATCTCCCCGTGCGTTCGAGATGCTAGTGCCCGACTCAGCGGATAACGACTACGTACACGGAACTCGCCGCGAAGGACCAGATCGTGGCCGACATCGCGGCCGAGACCCGGATGCAGCCGTGCGAGGCCTTGGCATTCGTGCCGAGCAGCCAGTCCGCGTGGATCTGGGCACCGTTCTTCTTGTACGTCGGGATCTGGTGGAAGCCGATCCCGCACGGCGCGAACCGGACGAAGTTGTTCAGGTAGAGGCTGCCGCCGTCGGTGTTCTTCTTGATCCGGGCCGCGCGACCGCACTTGGCGCCGCTCTTGTACGTCCCCGCCTTCAGGTACGTCGGGTTGTCGATGATGCCGCCCTGGCGCACCACCTTGCCCTTGGCATCGACCAGCCAGACCCAGTTCTGGCCCTGACTGATCACGATCCGGCGACCGGAGCCGGTCCCGGCCGGTACCGCCCGGACGTCACAGCGCTTGGCACTGGCCGCCAGCAGCCGCGAGTACGTCGTACTGGTGATCGTGCCGGTCTGGCTGAGCTTGTTGGCGGCCTGGAACCGCACTGTGGCCGCACTCGTCATCGCGCCGGCCTTGCCGTCGACGGGTCCCGGGGTACAGCCGAGCTTGGTCAGACGGGTCTGGGCCGCCTTGGTCTGGCTGACGGTGAGCGCGTCGGCCGGGATCGTCGTCCCGGCGACAGCCACGACAAGCGCGGCCGCTCCGACGGACAATCGGGTCAGAATCCTCATTTTTCTCCCCCTCTTTCTCCTTAACTCCATGAGACGCCCGAACACCCCTCGAGGTTGAGTCCTCAGCCCAACTTTTCCGGTGACATTCCTGACCTCTCACCGACCCCCATCCCCGGCTAGACTCCGGTGGGTGATCTTCAAGCGCGTCGGCGAGGAACGGCCTTACCCGGACCACGGGTACAAGCCGAAGGACTGGTCTGTGCTGCCACCGAGGCAGGTGCGGCTCGACCAGCTCGTGACCACCAAGGGCACTCTCGACCTCAACGCGCTGCTCGACGAGGACTCGACCTTCTACGGCGACCTGTTCGCCCACGTGGTGGAGTTCAAGGGCGAGATGTATCTCGAGGACGGTCTGCACCGCGCCCTGCGCGCGGCCCTGCAGCAGCGCCTCGTCCTGCACGCCCGGGTTCTGGTCGTGGACTGAATCAATGAGTCGGGGGACTGTCAGATGAGCGCACTCCAGGCGCAGCCACGGCCGCACTCGCGGATCCATTGGCGGACGCCGATCACGATGGTGGTGCTCCTTGGGGTGCTGGTCGGCGGTGGCTGGTGGGGCTGGAACTCGCTGACCCAGAGCAGCGCGGAGCCGACCTGTGTCGACACCCAGATGGCGAACGACCGGCTGACGCCCAAGCAGGTCTCGGTGAACGTCTACAACGGCGGCGCCAAGGCCGGTACGGCGGCAGCGGTGGCCAAGGTGCTGACGAAGCGCGGGTTCCACGTCAACAAGATCGCGAACGAGCCGAAGGGCGACAAGGTCGTCGGCGTCGTCCTGCGCGGAACGACGGTGAACGCGCCCGAGATGAACCTCATCGCCGGTCAGGTGAAGGGCAAGGTCAAGGCCGCCGCGGACGCCCGCTCCGACCACACCGTCGACCTCGTCGTCGGCGTCGGCTACCCAGGCCTGCGGGACGTCGGGATCCCCTCGATCGCCCTCCCCAAGAACAGCACGCTCTGCCTGCCAAGCATCCGCCCCACCCAGCCGATCCCCTCCGGCCAAAACCCGAACTGACCCCTCACGCATTTCGGGGGTCAGTGCTGTTCGCGGCCTCGTTCGCCGAACCAGCCGGCCAGGCGGCCGGCCCGGCTGACGGCGCGGAGGCGGCGGACCGTCTGGTCTCGTAAGGCGGTGGGGGCGACGACCAGGACGGCGTCGCCGGCACGTAGCACGGTCCGGCGCTCGGGTACGAACGCCTTGTTCGCCCTGATCACCAGCGAGATCGACACCCCCGGCGGCAGCCTCAGCTCGGCTACCTCGACGCCGGCCAGGCGTGACTCGCTCGGGATCTGCACCTGCAGCATGTCCGCGCCCAGCGACTCCAGCGGCGCGACGTCGATGTCCACCTCGTACGCCGCGTTGTCGTCGAGCACCCCCAGCCGCTTCGCCAGCCACGGCAGCGACGGCCCCTGCAGCAGCGTGAAGAACAGCACGAGCACGAACACCACGTCGAACACCCGGGTCGCCTGTGGCACCTCCTCCGCGAGCGGGATCGTCGCGAGCACGATCGGTACCGCGCCACGAAGCCCGGCCCAGGCGACGAACGTCTGCTCCCGCCACGGGATCCGGAACCACGACACCGACGCCGCGACGGCCGCGAACCGTCCGACCACGGTGACCGCGATCCCAATCACCAGCGCGAGCAGTACGTCGTTGAGCCCGATCCGCCCCGGCGAGGCCAGCAGGCCGAGCATCACGAACAGCCCGATCTGGGCCAGCCAGGCGAACCCGTCGACGAACGACCTGGTCGCGATCCGGTGCGGCAACTCCGCCCGGCCGAGGATCAGGCTGGTCACGTAGACGGCGGCGAACCCGGATACGTGGAGAAGAACGGTGCCACCGGCGTACGAGACGAAGCAGAGCGAGACGATCGCCAGCGGGTACAGACCGGCCGACCCGAGCGCCACCCGGCGGATCAGGCCGACGGCCGCCCAGCCGATCACGAAGCCGAACAGAGCGCCGACCACGAGCTCGTAGACGACCAGGCCGGCGAAGTACGGCAGGCCGTGCTCCTTGAGGCCGCCGGTGCTCACCAGAGTCACCAGGAGGACCGTGGGGGCGTCGTTGAGGCCTGACTCGGCCTCGAGCATCCCCCGGAGCCGCGGACGGACGTTGACCCGGCGCAGTACGGAGAAGACGGCCGCGGCGTCTGTGGGCGACGTGACGGCGCCCAGGAGCACCGAGATCTGCCAGTCGAGGCCGAGGACGTAGTGGGCGACGCAGGCGACCACACCGACGCTGACGGCCACGCCGAGAGTCGCCAGGACGACACCCATCGGCATCACCGGGCGGACCTCGTTCCACCGGGTGGTCAGACCGCCCTCGA
The DNA here is from genome assembly GCF_010548305.1 of Streptomyces sp. SID13031. Classification (GTDB taxonomy): domain Bacteria; phylum Actinomycetota; class Actinomycetes; order Propionibacteriales; family Kribbellaceae; genus Kribbella. The sequence continues at coordinate 98,435 of NZ_JAAGLV010000015.1, read as the reverse complement.
TCAGGATGATCACCAGCGCGGCGAACCCGAGCGCGTGCGCGAGCTGCGCGTCCTCGAACTGGATCCCGGCGCCGGACTCACCCAGCAGCAGCCCCATCGCGAGGTAGATCAGCAGCGACGGGAGCCCGAGCCGCCCGGACAACCGGACGGCGATGATCGCCACCAGCAGAACAGCAGCGCCGGCGAGCAGAATCCGGTCGAGCTCGGTGACATCCACAGCGGCCCTCTACTTCTCGGGTCGGGGTTGCAGCTTAGTGGAGCCATGCCTCCGGCAACGAATCAAAAGCAAGAACAAAAGCAAAGGCAGGAGGTGGGGAGGCGGAGATCGAGAACACGGGAGAAAGAAACGAGGACCCTGACGCATCACACAGCATCAGGGTCCTCGGCGTTGCTACCACCCGGGGGTGGTTGGCGGTGGCGGAGGGATTTGAACCCTCGGAAGGGGGGTACCCTTCACGCGCTTTCGAGGCGCGCTCCTTCGGCCGCTCGGACACGCCACCGCCGAAGAGGCTATCAAGACCTGTGCCCTGTGAAGAAATCGCGTAGCCGCGCACCCGCTTCGTCGGCCATCACGCCGCCGATCACCTCGGGCCGGTGGTTCAGTCTGCGGTCCCTGACGACGTCCCAGAGCGACCCCACCGCACCCGCTTTCTCGTCGTACGCAGCGAACACCAGCCGGTCCAGCCGGGACAGCACGATCGCGCCCGCGCACATCGTGCAGGGCTCCAGCGTGACGATCAGGGTGCAGCCGGTCAGGCGCCACTCGCCGACGTGCTGGGCCGCCTCGCGGATCGCGAGCACCTCGGCGTGCGCGGTCGGGTCGCCGGTCAGTTCGCGTTCGTTGTGCCCGCGGCCGATCACCTGGGCGTCGGCGTCCACGACGATCGCGCCGATCGGTACGTCGGCACTGGCGTGCGCCTTCTCGGCCTCTTCCAGCGCGAGGCCCATCAGCCGGGCGTACGCGCGGTGGGCGGGGTTAGCCAATGGCTTCGATCGCCTCGTGGAACTGGTCGCCGAAGCCGAGCGCCTCGGCGATCTCCTCGAGCATCTCCTCGGGGTACAGGTCGACGTCGTCGATCAGCGCGCCGAGATCCATCGCGCTCATCCCCAGGTCGGCGACGATGCCGAGGTCGCCGGCCGGCACCTGCTCGTCGTCGTCATCGGCCAGCGGGATGTCGAGCTCGTCGACGACCTGCTTGGCCAGCGGCCACTCGGTGGCGGCGGTGACGTCGGAGATCAGCAGCCGGGCCCGCCCGCCGACCACCCGGAGCAGGATGAAGAAGTCCTCGTCGACCGAGATCATCCCGACCACGCCACCGTCGCCGGGATACCGCCGCAGCGCCGAGACGAGCGCCGACAGATCCGGTTCACCCCGTAGTACCAGGGGTGCGACCAGCCAGTCCCCGTCCTCGGAGTAGGCAGCGACCGCGAAGTCGAGCTCGGTGGTGGTCATCGGCCCAGCCGTGGGATCAGACACCTCTGCATGGTCGCAGACTCCCGCCCGCCAGACGAGACAATTCCCCCACTCGACACAAATCGGCACCTCCCCGAGATCCCCACCTCACCCCGAACACTGTGAGGGGTTAACCCCCCAGACGGCGGGTTGCCCCCTCAGACTCTGGCTAGGCAACCCGCACTGTGGAGGGTTAACCCCTCACAGTGTTCGGGTCTGGACGGCGGGTCAGTGGTGGTACGTCGCGCGGCGCATGGCGGCCCGGATCTGCCGGACCCGGGTCCGGCGCGGGGTCACCCGGGCGCGGAGGGCGCGGGCTTCGTCCAGTTCGCGGAGGAAGGCCGCCCGGCGGCGGAGGCGGTCGAGCTGTTCGGGCGACTTACCGCCCTTGTCTGGCACGGTCTCGGGCACGGGCGGCACCGTCCTCGTCGGTTCGGCTCTACCCTTACCAGGGGCGCCCCGGGGCGGGGGCGGCTGACCTAAATCGACTGCCTTTCCATCCTAAAAGGGCACTAACTTCCCTGCGGCGAATCGCCGGACGGTAGCGTTCGCGGCATGCAGATCCTCGTCGTGGACCACCCACTCGTCGCCCACAAGCTCACCGCCCTGCGGGACGAGCGGACAGACTCGCCGACCTTCCGGCGGCTGACCGAGGAACTCGTCACGCTGCTCGCCTACGAGGCCACCCGGGACGTCCGGACCGGCCCGATCACCGTCACCACCCCGGTCGCGGAGGCGAAGGGCATCAAGCTCACCTCCCCCAAACCGCTGGTCGTACCGATCCTGCGCGCCGGTCTGGGCATGCTGGAGGGGATGACCCGGCTGCTCCCGACGGCCGAGGTCGGCTTCCTCGGGATGATCCGCAACGAGGAGACGCTGGCCGCCTCGACGTACGCCGAACGGCTACCGGAAGACCTGCACGGCCGGCAGTGCTACGTGCTCGACCCGATGCTGGCGACCGGTGGCACCCTGGCCGCGGCGATCCAGTTCCTGGTCGACCGCGGCGCCGACCACATCACCGCGATCTGCATCCTGGCCGCCCCCGAAGGCGTCGAGCGGATCGAGCGCGAGCTGGCCGACCTGCACATCCCTTGCACCCTCGTCATCGCGGGCATGGACTCCCACCTGAACGAGAAGGGCTACATCGTGCCCGGCCTGGGCGACGCCGGTGACCGCCTGTACGGCGTCGCCCAGTAGTCCCTGCTAGACGAGGTCGTTGCGGTAGAAGAGGTTGGCCCGGCGGTCGCCGGTGACGCCGGACGCGAAGCCGAAGTACAGGCGAGCGGTCGCGTCGGTCGAGCCGTAGACCGCCATCCCTTCGGCCTCGCGGTAGGTCAGGCTCTTCCCGGCCAGGGTCAGGAACGAGTCGACGAGCTTCCCGGCGTTGATGTCGTAGCACCACAGCTTCGAGTTGGCCTTGGTCTCGTCGGGCGCGCCCGGGTAGGCCTCGCCCTCCCAGAAGTACGCGTACGAGCCGTAGAGCGCCCAGCCCTGGAAGTCGATCCCGGACGTCAAAGCCGGCTGCTTGAACGACGCCAGCACCGTCGAGTAGTCGCCGGCCGCCGCGGCGGCGAGGCTGTAGACATTGATGTGCATCCCGTCAGACAGCGAGTAGCGCACCCCGAGCTTCCCGTACCGCTGGTCGACCGCGGGCGTGAAGACGCTCCCGTTGGAGACCGGCTTCCACTTGGTCACCGAGGATGCGCTGAGCGTCGCGCCGTTCTGCCACGGAAAACGGCAGAGCTGCCGCCCGCGCCCGTTCGCGGTGTCCACGTCGGTCTCGGTCCAGATGTACGACGTACTGCCGACGGCCTGGGCGCCGATCGAGACGGCATGGCCGAAGCCGTTGAGGTACATGTGGCCGAGCACGGTCCCGGAGAAGTTCAGCTGGCTCAGCGTGAGATCACCGCTGTTGGCCGGCGTTCCCGATCTGAGCTGGCCGGTGAACAGCCGGTTGTTCGGGGTGTCGAAGGCGAACGACTGCATCACCGTCGGACCCCACAGCGGCTTGCTGCGGAAGAACTCGTTGGTCGTCGCGCTCATCTTGAACCGTTTGGTCGGGGTGAGCGCGTCGGTACGGACAGGGCGGGCGGAGGCGATGGGGATTCCGACGGTGCCGGCGGCGAAAATCGCGCCGGCCCCGGTGAGCAGCCCACGGCGGGTGAGGTCGTCCATAGCCATTGACGGTAAGAGACTTACCGGCAACTGTCAGTAGTTCGAACAAATATTTCCGAGAACTGTTCAGGAATTCGCGGTGTAGTCGATCGGAAGGTCCGCCGCCTCGAGAGACACGAGCTGATCCGGCGTCGGCGCGGTAATCGTGGCCAACCGGTACGCCTGGCGTTCGGTCATCTGCTGGAAGATCTGCCGCGCCGACCGCCCGTTGCCGAAGCCCTCGCCCCGTGGCAGTACCTGGAACATCTCCGACAGCGCCGTCCGGGCGTCCACGGACAGCTCGTACTGATGCTCGCCCGCGTGGTACTCGAAGATGTCGACCAACTCGGCCGGCGTGTAGTCGTCGAACAGCAGCGTCCGGGTGAACCGCGACGACAATCCCGGGTTCGACCCGATGAAGCGGCCCATGTCGTTGACGTAGCCGGCCACGATCACGACCAGGTCCTCGCGGTTGTCCTCCATCATCTTGACCAGCGTCGCGATCGCCTCGGCGCCGAAGTCGTTGCCGATCCCGATCGGGGCCAGCGAATACGCCTCGTCGATGAACAGCACCCCGCCGAGCGCCTGGTTGACCGCGGCCTGGGTCTTCGGGCCGGTATGACCGACGTACTCGCCGACCAGCGCTGTCCGGTCCACCTCGACCAGGTGGCCCTTGCGGAGCAGGCCGAGCGCTTTCAGCACCCGGCCGTAAAGCCGCGCGACCGTCGTCTTGCCCGTTCCCGGGTTGCCGGCGAACACCAGGTGCCGGCTCAGCGGCGGCGCCGGCAGACCGGCCTCCTGCCGCATCCGGACCGCCTGCATCAGGTTCACCATCGACTGGACGTCGCGCTTCACCCGGCCGAGGCCGATCTGCTCCTCGAGCTCGGCCAGGACGTCCTCGAGCTTCTCGTCCTCGGGCGGCATGCTCTCTTCCAGCGTGCCCACCGGCCCGACCGGCGCCGCCTGCGCTCCCCCTGTACCGGCCGCCGAAGCAGGAGTAGCGGGCGCCATCGGAGCGCCGTCGACCGTGCAGTCCTCGAACACCGGGTTCGCGCCCTCGTCCTTCCCGACCGCGCCATCACAGTTCCGGATCCGCACATGCCGCAGCAGCGGAGTACAGGCCCTGCTCAGATGCAGTGCCGGGTACTTCGTACCGACGACGTCGCAATCCGCATACGTCCCAGCAGCCTTCTCGGCCAGGTAGATCCCGTTCTTGGCCACCCCGTTGACCCGCAACCCGGTCACCGTCGGAGCCACGCCGGACCAAACCACCAGGCCCGACCCTTCGCACTTCTCGATCGAGCTGCCGATGATCTCCGCGCTCGCGCCGGTCCCGATGACGATCCCGGCCGCCTTCGTCTTGCTGACCCGGACGGCGTTCAGCTGGACGTACCCGGATCCGGACAGCTCGATCCCGGTCCCGGTCGTCGCGGCCACCGAACACGTCTCCAGGCTGGTCGCGGCCGTCGACTCCAAGTGGACACCGATCGTGCCACCCGTGATCCGGCAGTCCTCCGCCTGCACCGTCGCCTCGTCCACGATCGACAACGCGGTCAGCCCGATATCGGTGATGCCACACGCGTCCAGCTCGACCTTCGACGTACCGGTCGCGTGGATTCCGTGCTCGGCGCCACCCCGGATCAAACAGTCGTCCAGCCGCACCGACGCCGAACCCGTCAGATGAAAGGCGCTGTACTTCGATCTGTCGACCCGGCAGTCGGTCATCGTCGCCTGGGCCCCGTCGGAGATCAGCAGCCCGTTCGCCCCGGAGTCGGAGACCACGCAACCCTTGGCGATCAGCTGAGCCTGATCCTGGACCACGAGCCCACTGGCCTGGGCGTCACGCAACCGGCAGTCGATCAGCTCGATGCGCGCCGACCCGCCGGCCTGGATGGCGGCTGCCCCGGCCTTGTCGATCGACAGCTCGGTCAGCAGGCCGGTCGAGCCGTCCTCGAGCAACAGGCCGGCCATCCCCGTCTGGCGCAGTACGGAGTCCGTGATTTTCACCCGGCTATCGCCCCGCAGCCGGAAGCCGTAGCCGGCGGTGTCGGTCATCCGAAGGCGGTTCGCCTCGAGGTAGGCGCCGCCGGACAGGACGACGCCGATGCCGTCGATCTTCTCGATCGTGGAGTCCTCGATCTGCGCCCGGACCCGGCCGGACAGGTGCATCGCGGCCAGCCGGCCACTGCCCAGCTTGGACCGGCGGACCAGTACCGAGGTCACGCCGTACCCGCTCAGGTCCGAGCCCTGACCCGCTTCGTTGCCTCTGGCATGGATCCGGCTACCGGTGACGACACAGTCCTCGATCAGCAGCCCGGCGCCGCCGGAGATCCCGATCGCCGGGGTGTCGCTGTCGTCGGCGGCGCGGATCAGCAGGCCGCGCAGGGCGCACTCGAGTCCTTCTACGACGATCGTCGGGTGGCCGCTGCCGGTGATGCCGACCAGGTCGACGCTGCCCTGTCCCTGCTCGGCGACGATCACCACCGAGCGGTCGAGGACCAGTTGCTCGGTGTAGGTGCCGGCCGCGACCACGACGGCGTCACCGGGGCTGGCGGCCTTGACCGCGTCAGAGATCCGGCGGAACGTCCCGCGGCCGCCCTTGGGGGCGACATACCTCGTCGTCACTGGCTCTCCATCAGTTCGTTCCCGGTCACGGCGCCCCGGTCTGGGGAGCAGTGGTCGGCGGCACCTGGACACCAGGCGGCAGAATCACTCCGCCGCTGGTCACCTGCGGCTGTGGCACGTTAACACTGGGCGGCAGGATCAGCGGCTGCGGATTCGGCCGCGACCACTCCGGGTTCATCGACGCCCGCAACACCGGGGCGAGCAACGACGCCATCCCCTTCTCGAAGAACTTGAGCCCGAAGCCGATTCCCATGTCGGCGATGCCGCCCTTCTGGAAGTACCGGCCGACGCTGAGCCCCATCCCGATCGTCCGCAGCATGCCGATGCTGTTGGCCACCGCGTAGCCGGTCGCGACCGACATCCCGCCCTCGGCCAGCGCCTGCCAGCCGGTCAGCTGCACGGTCTTGCCGTCCGGACCCTTGACGCCGAAGATCGCCGCGTTCATCGTGCCGTTCACGAACGCGGTGAGCGGCAGCATCATCATGCCGAAGCCGTAGTCGAAGGTGCCGCCGCGCCACTTGGCCGCGCTGGTGTTGCCGGCCCACTCGACCCCCCAGGACGCGCTGTTGTTGTTCGGCCGGTTGGTAGCCAGCTTGCCGCCGTCGAGGTTGCCCATCGTCTGCTTCAGGTCCCGCAGCCCGCCGCCGAGCCGGGTCTCGGTCAGGGCGGTACCAGCGACGGTCTTCAGGACCGTGCCGACCGCCGCGTTCATCAGCGCCTTGAGCGCGTCGTTGCCGGTGAACGGCTTGTTGTTCGCCTCGGCGATGATCGCCAGGATGATCACGCTGGCCGCGTAGTCGAGGATGAACTCGCTCGTGGCGGTGAGCAGCATCTTCTGGGTCAGCAAGCGCCCGTACGAGACGTAGTTGGACTCGATCCGCAGCGGACTGCCGCCCGGCTGCAGGGTCTTCGCGTCGAAGGTCCAGTCCGAGTGCAGGTGCCACGGCTGCCGCTGGGCGTCACCGATCCGGGAGTTCCAGCCGCGGAACTCGGTCATCGAGCCGCGGAAGTCGAACTCGTTCCCGGTCAGCGTGAGCCGCCCGTCGCGCAGCTCGAAGACCAGCCCGGTGTCGGACCGCTCGCCGACCACGCGGCCGTTGTTGTCCCAGATCTTCCACTGACCGTGCAGCTTGTCGGTCTCCAGATAATTCGCGCCCGACGCCGCACGTTCGCGGATGATCTTGTCGAAGTCGAACTCCTTCCACTGCGCCAGGTCGTTCTGCCCGTTGGCGCCCACGTGGTACTCGCGGACCCGGACCGGCCGGCCGTCACCGATGTGCTGCGGCGTCTCGAACCGCACCTCGTTCGGGTGCGCGGCGCCGTTCGGCGTGACATCGCGGAAGTGCGTCGATTGCGCGTTCCACTGGTCCGACCAGTTCGCGGTGCCGTTGCTCCAGCGCCGGTCGAAGGTCATCGCGGCGTCGGCCCGCTGGCCGAGCTTGTCGAACTCGGCGCTGTGCCAGTTGTCGCCCGACTTCCACGACTCGACGTACCGGCCCTCGTCCAGCAGGTTGCGATCGCGGACAAGGTTGCCTCTGGCATCGAAATCGCGGAACGAGTTGTCCCACGCGATCGACTGGTCGCGCGAGCCCTTGAAGTGGAACCGCTCGCCACCGACGCCGGTGGCGTTGCCGTTGACGTCCAGCTCGCGCCAGGCCCAGCGCGACCCGTCAGCCGGCCCGGTCGCCTCGATGTAGCGGATCGGCGGGTTGTTGCCGTGCGGCGGAACCTGGTGCGAGGAGCCGACCAGGTTGCCGTGCGCGTCGCGTTGCACCCAGACGTTGTTGTTCCGCAGTTCGGGGAACTCACGGACCTCGCCACCCGGCCGGCTCTGCCGGACCAGCACGAAGTCCGGCGCCTCGCCCTGCCGGTACGGGCCGGGCAGCTGCCGGTAGTCGCTCCAGGAGTTGTTGGTGTTGTCGAACACCCGCCAGCCCTTGGCGTCCCCGGCCTCCCACGGCAGCTGCGGGTTGGCGCTCGGGTGCGCCGTGGTCGGCGGCTCGACCTGGTCACCGACCTTCAGCTTCGTGCCGTCGTGCAGCTTGCCCTCGAACCGGACGAACCGGCCGTCCAGCCCGACGTCGACGATGGACTCGTCGCCCGCGACGTACCGAACGCCGTGACCCGGGTTGTTCGTGCCCGTGGCCTCCCAGCGGTAGATCTGGTACCGGGCGTCGTTGGCGACGTGCGACACGTTGCCTTCCGGCACCGGGTTGCGCTGGATGTAGTCGCGGAACCAGACCGGCGGCCGCTGCTCCCCGACCCGATGCGCGCTGAGGATGTCGTCGTTGAAGAGCTTGGTACCACTGCCGACCGGCTTGCCGGCCTTGCCCTGGATCTCCCAGCTGCCCGGCCGCTCCAGCCCGTTCGCACCGTTCTCGAGCTTGAACTCCTGGTACTGGTCGGCGTTGTCGACCTTGTTCCAGGTACCCCACTTCTGCTGCGCGATCTCATCGGTGGTCTGGCCGGGGAGCCTGACCCGGTCGGTGAAGCCGTCGCCGACCTTCTCCCAGGTGCGCTGACCCGAGCCGATCAGGGTGCCGTCGGCGTCGAACCGGTTCCAGGTCCAGTTGCCGTCGGCGCCGCGAGTGGCGATCACGTGGCCGGTGATCTCCTTCTCCGCCTTGCCCATCGGGCCGATCTGCTCGGCGATCGGGTTGTCGTACTTCTGCAGGCCCTGCTGGTAGTGGTGCACGTCCCGGCCGTTGTGGTCGATGTCGCGCCAGGAGAAGCCGCTGGTGTCGAACTCCCGCTTGCCCCAGTTGCTGAGCCCGCCGGCGTTGTCGTACGTCGCCCAGGTGGTGCGCCGGTTGAAGGTACCGAAGCTGAGCGTGTCCGTCTTGCGGAAGCTGTCCAGGATCTCGCCGCCCGGCAGCCACCGGCGCTCGAAGACCTGCACCTCCTTGGCGGACGAGCTGACCAGCTTGATCTGCCCGTTGCCAACCCCGGTCACCTCGACCTTGCCGCTGTGGAAGACGCCGTCCACCTGCGTTCCACCGGATCGCGTCCAGGTGCTGTTGAGCCGGTCGACGACATACCGGTACGGCGTCGCCTGACCGTTGTTGAGCACCGGGAAGCCCTGCTCGGTGAGCTGGCCGCCACGGTTGTACTGGTGGTACTCGCCGTTGCGCGGGCTGCCGTTCAACTGGATCTCGACCCTTGTGTTGCCCTGGGCATCGACCGTGGCGTGGTACCGGTTCGGCATCGCCGTACCGTGCGGGTCGACGAAGGTGACGACGCCGTTCTGGTCCCGGGTGACCCGGCCGCCGAGCTGGTTCGCTCCCAGCCCGTCGAGGTCGGTGACCTGGCGGACCGGAACGCCTTGCAGGTCGAAGATGTCCTGGCCGCCGGCCCGACCGACCGTGATCTCGCCGCGGACCGCGTCGAAGTCCACCTGGCGGCCGGCGATCGGCGCGTATTGCGCGTCCACCCGCTGCGCCCCGGCGGCTCCGATCTCGAGGAACCCGTCCTCGCCCGGCAGCCTGACCGCGACCCCGTGCGCCTGGTGCGCGCCGTCGCCGTCGTACACGTGGTAGTTGCCGTTGTCGAGCGCCCGGTAGCCGCCGCCCCCGCCGACCAGCTCGACCGTGCCGGGACCAGGCGCGTCCGCACGCGTCACCAGGCTCACGTTGCCGTGGACGTCGTGAACGACGATCAACTGCTGGTTCGCCTGGACACCCGGCTGATGCAGCGGGATCCGCCGGTTGATCGCCAGCCCGGCGTCGTCGAAGGTCCGCGCGATCCCGTTGGCCGGATCGGTGACCCGGACGCCGACACCCTGGACCACCTCGACCTGGTGCGGCAGCCGGGTGCCGAGGTCGTCGACGAGGGACAGTCCGCCGCCTTCCGCGCGATACGTGAAGACCGGTCCCGCGAAGTCGTCGTGCGCGACCCGGACTCCACTGCCCTCCAGGTGTCCGCCATTGCCGAACCAGCGGACGTCACCGACCGCGCCGTCGGTGACGACGATCTGGTCGTTCCCGAGCCGCGTGGCGTGCGTGTTCGGGATCGGGGTGCCCTGCAGGTCGACGAGCCGCGCACCGCCGGCTCCGTCGAACTCGATGAACCGGTCACCGCGGAAGCGGTTGCCATCGACAAGCGATCGGCCATCGCCCAGGTGCACGCCGTCGGCGCCGTACCGCTGCGCCTGGCCGTCGGCCCCGTAGACCCGGAAGCCACCGTCGTCGAGCCCCCGGACGACGAAGTCATCCGCCCCGTCGCCGATCAGCTCGAGCCCGCCATCAGGATCGCGGACGACGAACCGGTCGGGTGAACCGGCCAGGCCGAAGTGCTCCTCGATCAACTGGCCTTGGCCGTCGAAGTGGCTCGTCCGGTTGCCCACGGTGACCTGGTGGCCGGCTGGAGGCTGCGGTGAGGACCAGGCGCTCCCGCCGCCGACCAGGCGCGGCCGCTCGGCGATCGAGGCGGTCAGCAGGTCGTCCAACTGCTGCTGCAGACCGTCGAACTGCACGCCGTGCTTGGCGTCGAAGGCCTGCTTCGCGATGTCGAGGTTGTGCTGCGCGGTCTGCAGGTCGATCCGCGCCTGGTGGCCGACCGACAGTCCGCTCGACGGTCCGTCGGTGCGCGCTCCCAGTTCGTCGTACTTCGCCAGCGCGGCGCGGTAGTCGTTCTGGGCCTTCTGTACCGAGGTGAAGTCATCGATCCGCACGGTGAGCGCCGCGTCGGTGTCGCCGGGCCGGCGCAGTACGTCGATCCGGGCCATCGCGTCGGCTTCCCAGGTCTGGCTCATCGACTGAGCCGCCGGAGCGCCCTTCCAGGAAGTCGGCTCCATCCGCCCGGCGAACAGATCGCTGTTGTGCAGCACATTGCCGCGCAGGTCGGTGGCGAGGTGCTTGAAGTCGGTCTTGCTCCAGGTCTGGTCGAACGTGTTCATCCCGTCCGAGGCGACCGTGACGCGAACCGAGTCGGCGTCCGCGTCGCGCAGGACGGTGATCGTCAGGTCGTCGGCGTAGCCCGCCTTGCTGACGGTGATCGTGCTGGTCAGGCCGTCGGTGCTGAGAACGGACTTCGAGGTGACGTTCTCCAGCCCAGCGAACTTGCGCAGGTTGGCCGGCTCGAAGGACTTCGCGAAGTCCCCGAAGGCCGACTCCGACGACATCCCCGGCCACTTGGCGGTGATCATGGTGTCGTACGCCGACACCGGGATCTGCTCGGCCTTGACCGGGATGATCGTCATCCCGTTCTCGAACCGGTTCGGGTTGGTCCGCACCAGGTTGGTCGGTGCGAGGGTGACCTCCCACTGACTCTGGTTCCAGGCCCGGGCCTCGTCCGGCAGGGCCTGGTAGCCCGGCGGGTAGGACATCGACAGCTTGCCGTGCCCGGCCGGTACCTCGATCTCGAAGACGAACCGGTTGCTGGCGACGCCGTTCTTGGCCCACTCCTCCTGGAACTTGATGTTGTTCGAGGTCGAGCTGGGCAGCCGGTCGAGGAACTCGTCGGCCTGCGCGCTGACCGGGTCCATCGAGACACCCCGGTACAACGTGACGTCGGCGTCCGGGCCGCGCAGTCGCAGGTCGCTGGTGACGTCGGCGAAGTTCTTCGCCTTGCCGATCAGGGTGCCGTCCTCCAGCGCGAGCGGGTTCACGTACCCCTCGAAACCGCGCTTGGAGGTGAAGGAGCCGCCCATCACGTCCTTCATCAGGTTCTCGACGGCCTTGTTCTCAGCGGCCGCAGTGAGGTGCGTGCGCGACAGGTCGACCTGGTTGGTCCAGTGGACCGGGTTGCCGTGCACATTCGCCGGCAGTGTCGGGGCCGGCAGATGCGAAGTACTGGTCGGCGCCGGGCCGTGGAAGGAGCCGTCGCGGCCGTACCGGATCGGGCCGCCCGGGGTACCGACGAACAGCTCGTCACCGACGACCTTCATCGGCCAGACGCCACCGTCGTTGAGGCTGCCGTCCAGCTGACCCATCAGGCCCTTGAGGTTGGCGACCTCGCCGGCCAGCGGACCGTCGGCCAGGTGGATGCTGTGACCTACCAGGTTCGGCCGGCCGAAGCCCTTCGTGAACGTCCAGCTCGCCACCGTGTCGCCACTCGCGGCCAGCTGGGTGACGGTGATCTCCCGGCCGCTCACCGACCCGGTGAACTCACCAGCCCGGGTGCCGGTGAACTGGACCGTTCCGTTCTCGATCTGGTAGCTGACGCCACCACCCGGTACGTCGAACTGCCGGCCGGCGCCGGCCAGCTTCGGCTTCTTCGCCACCTGGCCGAGGTCGTCCATCAGCTGGTCGGGGTCCATCGAGTACTTGCGCTTGAACCCGAGCTTCGAGCCGTCCAGATCGGCCTGCGCCGCGTTCAGGTCCATCCGGACCTGGTCGCCCACCGAGATCCCGCCGCCGGAGGAGCTCCCGTCGGGGCGGGCGCCGTGCAGATCGGCGTTCAGCTCCGCCTGCTTCAGGTTGAACTCGTTCTGCCGGATCCGGGAGAAGTCCTCCATCTTGACGGCGATCGTCGCCTCGGTGTCGCCGGCCTGGCGGAAGACGTTCGCGTGGGCGGCGATGTCGGCGTTCCACTCCGCGCTGAACGGCTGCTTGTTCCACTCGGCCGGTTTCGACATCCCGACGAAAAGGTCGTTGTCGTGCAGCGTTCCGGCCCGCAGGTCGGTCGCGATGTTGCTGAACTCGGTCTGGCTCCAAGTCCGGTTCAGGCTGGTCTTGCCGTCGGCGGTGACGGTGACGTGAACCGAGTCGGCGTGCGGGTCCCGGGTGATCGTGATGGTCATGTCGTGCCCGGACATCCCCGGTTTGCTCACAACGATCTCGTGGACCAGGTTGTCGGTCGTCTTCGCCGTCGCCGTCACATCGGCCATGTTGCTGAACTTCTGCAGGTTCACCTGATCGAACGCCCGGCCGAAGTCGTCGAACGCGTCCGCCGAGGACATCCCGGCCCAGCGCTCGGCGATCAGATTGTCCAGCTGGCCGGCCGGGATCTGCTGCGCCCGGACCGGGATGACCGTCATCCCGTCCTTCACGAACGAGTCGCCGGTCCGCTCCAGCACGGTCGGCGACAACGTCACCTCGAACTGACCCTGGTTCCAGGCGGGAGCATCCCGCAGCCCCTGCTGGTAGCCCTCCGGGTAGGACATCGACAACTTGCCATGGGCCGGCGGTACGTCGATCTGGAACACGACCCGCTTGCCCGGGTCGGCGCCCTTGGCCCAGGTCTTCTGGAAGTCCCAGTTGCTCGATGTCGACAGCGGCAGCCGCTCGACGAACTTGTTGCCCTGGGCACTGACCGAGTCGATCGCGAGCCCGCGGTAGACCGTGGTGGGAGCGATCGGGCCGTCGAACAGCAGCCCCTCGGCCACCTCGTTGAAGGCACGCACGTCCTTCGTCAGGCCCTTGACCCCGGTCTCCAGCACAAAGGGGTCGACGAACCCGCCGTAGCCCTTCTGCGAAGTGAACCGCCCCTCGGAGACCAGCTGCATCATGTCGCCGATGTCGTCGAACTTGTCTGCGGCCGCCAGGTGCGTACGGGACAGGTCCGCCTGCGCCGTCCACCGGGCGAGGTCGTCGCCCTCCAAGTGGATCGGCGCGATGGCGTCGGCGATCTTGCCCTTCGCGCCGACGTCGACGCGAAGGAAGTTCCCCGTCCGGTCGTAGACCTGCGTCCCGTATGTTGACGGCACGCTGTACTCGCCGTCGCCGGAGCTGTACCTCACCGGCACGTCACCGCTGAGATCGTCGACCGCCCCCTGCCCGAACGAGCCGCCACGCCACTCGCCAGTGAGAGTCCGGCCGTCGAAGACGTCACCACCACCGCGCAGTACCAGCTGGTCGGTCTTCAGCATCGGCCAGCCGAGGTCGTTGAGCTCGTAGTTCAAGGTCCGAAGGACGTTGCCCTCGGCATCGACCTTGGTGACCTGCAGTGCCCTGCCGTCCAGCACGCTGCGGAAGTCGCCCGCGCTGTCGCCGAGGAAGTTGACCGAGTTGCCCTCGATCTTGAACATCGCGTCGCCGTCGGGGATCGGCAACGGCCGGCGCATCCCCGCACCGGGCAGCCGCGGCCGGTCCTTCAGCGAGTCGAGCAGCAGGTTGTCCAGCTGCTGCTGGATGCTGTCCACCTTCAGGCCGTGCTTACCCTCGAAGACAGCCTTCGCGTTGGCCAGATCGGTCTCAGCCGCGCGCAGCTCGAGGTGGACCTGCTCGCCGATCTCGGGCCGGGTGGAGGCGCCGTCCAGCCGGCCGCCATGGTGGGAGATGTCGTCGAGTGCCGCCCGAATGTTGCCCTGGGCATGCTCGACCTGGCCGTAGTCGACCATCCGGGCGTTGACGATCGCGTCGGTGTCGCCGGGCTTGCGGAAAACGTTCGCCTTCGCCGCCAGATCGTCTTCCCAGCCCTGGTGGAGTGCGCCCAGATCCTTCTCCCAGGCCTGGTTGAGGGCGGCCACGTCATTGTCCCAGGACCGGTTGAGCGAGGCCAGGTCGTTGCCCAGGCCCTGGTCGACCGCCTTGCCCTTGCCCTTGACATCGATGTGGACCGGCGGCGCTGCCTCCTCCGACCAGCGCGCGGGCTGCGGCAGGTTGGTGAACTGCTCGTTGTTGTGCAGCACACCGCCGCGCAGATCCGTTGCCAGGTTGGAGAACTGCTGACCGCTCCAGGTCTTGTCGAACTTGGTCAGGTTGTCGACGGCAACAGTCACCTGGACCGAGTCGGCCTCGGCGTTGCGGGTCACCGTGATGGTCATGTCGTGCCCGTCGAGGCCCGGCTTGCTGACGGTGATCTTGTTGACCATGCCGTCGGCACTGAGCACCGACTTCGAGGTGACGTTCTCCAGGTCCGGGAACTGCCGCAGCGCGTTCAGTTCGAACGACTTGGCGAAGTCGTCGAAGGCCGTCGCGGACGACAGCCCAGACCACTTCTGGTTGATCACGTCGTTGTACGCCGACGGCGGGATCATCTCGGCCTTGACCGGGATCACGGTGATCCCGTTGTCCAGCGTGCGGCTCGGCCCGGTCCGGACCAGGTTGGTCGGCGCGAGGGTGACCTCGAACTGGTCCTGGTTCCACGCCTTCGCCTCGCCGGCGCCCGGCTTGTACCCCTCGGGGTACGACATCGACAGCTTGTTGTGCGCGGGCGGTACGTCGATCTCGAAGACGACCCGGTTGCTGTTCACCCCGTTCTTGGCCCACTCGTCCTGGAACTTCACCGTGCTCGACGTGGACAGCGGCAGCCGCTCGGTGAACAGGTCTGCCTTCGCGGCCGCCGGGTCCATCGCCACCCCGCGGTACAGGGTGATGTTGTCGGCCGGGCCCTTGGTGAGCAGATCCTGGGTGACGGTGTGGAAGTTCTGCATCTTGCCGAGCAGCGTGCCGTCCTCCAGCGCCGTCGGGTTGACGAAGCCGCCGTAGCCCTTCTTGGAGGTGAAGCTGCCGCCTGCGACGTCCTTCATCAGGTTCTCGACCGGCTTGTTCGTCCCCGCCTCGCCGAGGTGCGTCCGGGACAGGTCCACCTGCGCATTCCAGCGGTTCGCGCCGTCGCCGGCCAGGCCCGGCGGCAGTTCCGGCCTGCCGAGCTGGTCGCCCTGGTGCACGCCGGGTCCCTGGAAGAGGCCCTCCCGGTCGTACTTGAAGACGCCACCCGGCGCGGCCACGACGATGCCGTCGCTGTCCGCCTTGACCGGCAGGCCGCCGCGGACGTCGTCGATGACGCCGTCGAGCTTGCCCGCGGTCCCTTGCAGGTCGAGGAACTTGCCCGCCAGCGGGCCGTCGCCGAGCGTCAGCGTCTCGGCGATCACACTCGGCCGGAAACCCGGCCGCAGCGTCCACGAGTGCACGACGTCACCCGTCGTACCGAGCTTCTCGACGTGCATGTTGCCGTCGGCACCGGTCTGCAGCCGGAATCCGTCGGAGCCTTCGCCCAGCTTGTAGGCCCGGCCGTCGCGGACCAGCTGGACGCCGTCGGTGCCCGGCAGGTCGATACCCCTGCCGGGCCGGCCGCTGGCTCCCAGCAGACCCGGGTTCAGTTTGAGATCCGACTGCTTGAGCGCGGCCAGCCAATCAGCCGTCGCGTCCGCGTCCAGGTTGTGCAGCTGGGTGAAGGTGGCCTTCGCCTCGACCAACTGCTGCTCGGCGAGCTGGATCTCGAGCCTCGCCTGGTCACCGACCGACGGCGCCTTCGACGAACCGTCCACCCGGCCGGTCTGCGGCCCGAAGTCGCGTTTGATCGAGTCGAGCTCGATCTGCGCCTTCTCGACGCCGGCCCAGTCGTCCATCCGCTGCAGTACCTGGGCGTCGCTGAGCCCGTCGGCGCGGAACGGCGTCGCCTTCTCCCAGGCCCACGGCTTCGGGAAGTTGGTGAACTTCTCGTTGTTGTGCAGGACGCCGCCGCGCAGGTCGGTGGCGATGTTGCTGAAGTCGGTCTTGGTCCAGGTCTGGTCGAACTTGTTCGCGCCGTCCGAGGCGATGGTGACCCGGACCGTGTCGGCCTTCGGGTCGCGCATCACGGTGATGGTCAGGTCGTGGCCCTCGAAGCCCGGCTTGCTCGCCGTGACCGTATGGGTCAGCCCGTCGGTGCTCTGGACGGCCTTCGCGGTGACGTTCTCCAGATCGGGGAACTGCTTGAGCGCGGACAGCTCGAACGACTTCACGAAGTCGCCGAACGCCGTCTCCGACGACATCCCCGGCCACTTGGCGTGGATGACCGACTCGTACATCGACGGCGGGATCTGCTCGGCCTTGACCGGGATGATCGTCATCCCGTTGTCCAGTGTCCGGTTCGGGCCGGTCCGGATGAACGTGGTCGGCGCGAGCGTCACCTCGAACTGGCTCGCGTTCACGGCCGGCGCGTCACCCTTCACCGGCTTGTAGCCCTCGGGGTACGCCATCGACAACTTGCTGTGGCCGGGCGGTACGTCGATCTCGAAGACGACCCGGTTGCTGTTCACTCCGTTCTTGGCCCAGTCGTCCTGGAACTTCATCGTGTTCGAGGTCGAGATCGGCAGCCGCTCGGTGAACGAGCCCGCCTTCGCGCTGCCCGGGTCCATCGACACCCCGCGGTACAGGGTGATGTTGTCCTCGGGCCCCTTGAAGGCCAGATCCTTGGCGACGGTCTCGAAGGTGTGCACCTTGCCGACCAGAGTGCCGTCCGACAGCGCGGTCGGGTTGACGTACCCGTCGAAGCCCTTCTTCGAGGTGAAGGAGCCGCCCGCGACGTCCTTCATCAGCAGGTCGACGGTCTTGTTCTCGGCCGCGACCGTGAGGTGCGTCCGGGAGATGTCGGCCTGCGCGTTCCAGCGGATCAGGTCGTCGCCGGCCAGGTGCGGCGGCGGGACAGCCTTCGGCAGGCCACCGGCCGCCGACGGGTCGAGCGCCCGGAACGTACCGGCCTTGTCGTAGGCCATCGGGCCTTGCGGCGAGGGGACGGTGAAGCCGTCGTCAGCGACCTTGACCGGCAGCTGGTTGCCCTTCAGGTCCTGGACCATCGCCTTGTCGAAGTTCCCGAGCTTGCCTTCCAGGCTGATCGGTTGCCCGTCGAACAAGCCGCCGTTCAGCGGGAAGGACTCGCCGATCTGGTTCGCCCGGCCGCCGAAGCCCAGCGAGTACGTCCAGGTGTGCGCGGCCTTGCCGCCGGCCCCGGTCTCGACGATGGTCAGCACCCGGCCGTTCATCGAGCTGCTGAACGCGTCCGCCTTCGGGCCGGAGAAGCTGACCTGGCCGCCGTTCAGCTCGAACTTCATGCCGGTACCGCCCGGCAGGTCGAAGCTGCGGCCGACGCCCCCGACCAGGCGCGGCCGCTCCTTGAGCGAGTCGAGCAGCAGGTTGTCCAGCTGCTGCTGGATGCCGTCGGGGCTGAGACCGTGCTTACCCTCGAAGGTCGTCTTCGCGGCGCTCAGATCGGCCTCGGCCGCCCGCAGGTCGAGGTGCACCTGGTCGCCGACCGCCGGACCGGTCGAGGGCCCATCGGCTCGGTGCCCGTGCACCGCGACGTTGTCCAGCGCGGTGTCGTAGTGGGCCTGCGCGCGCTGGACCTGACCGAAGTCGGTCATCTTGGCATTGACCATCGCGTCGGTGTCGCCGGGCTTGTGGAAGACCCCGGCCTTCGCCGCGAGGTCCTTGTCCCAGGCCGCGCTGAGCGGCTGGTTCTCCAGCTTGCCCTGCGCGTTGTAGTGGAAGGTGACGCCCTTCTCGTCGACCAGCTGCACGCCACCGTTGTCGAGCTTGCTGATCTTGACATCCGGCGCGATCTCCCCGGTCAGCGTGGTGGCCCGGAACTCGCCGCCCTTGGCGACCATGATGTGGTCGCCCGGCCGCAGTACGCCGTCGGTCTTGGTCAGCCGCAGACCCTGGTCGAGCACGATGCCGCCGCTGTCGAAGCGGGTGCTCTGGCCGGTCGCGGTGTCGGTGAAACGAAGGTTGCCACCGGCAAGGACATCCATCCGGCCGTCGGGACCGCCGCCGTACAGGTTGTAGCTGGTCATCCCCCCTTCGGTGCGCTCGACCTTGACGTAGACGCCGGGCCGGTCGGTCAGGCCGCTGAGCGGGATGTCGACCTTGCTGGCGATCGTGTTCGTGCCGATGCCGGAGTTGCCGATGTCGGCGCCCTTGGCCAGCGAGTAACCGGGGTTGTGCACTCCTGGGTTGTGGACTCCCAGGTCGCCCAGGTTGTTCGCTGCCGGGGCGGGCTGCGGGTGCAGCGGGACCAGCTGGGCGTCGGGCAGCCCGGCGTGCGGGTTCAGACCGTGCCCAGGGACACCCACATTGCCCGGGATGGCGGTGTTCACGGTGGTCGGCTGGAGCTGCAGGTCGGCGGCGCGGCTCGGCAGTGCGACCTGCTGGAGGTTCACGTTCGGCACGTTCGGCAGGTTCTGGACGCCGGCCAGGCTCGGGTTGTCGACCTTGACCGGGTTCAGCGCCGGGGTCTTGAGATCCCCGGCGCCGGCCAGGTGGACGTTGACGTTGACGTCGGTACCAGCGGGCTTGGCGGTGTGGATCGCCGGCGGCGTGACGCCCTGCGTGCTCGCGCCCGGGTTGTGGACCAGGTCGAGCGCGGCGTTGATCCGGTCGACGGCCGGCGGGTTCAGCGCATGCAGGCCGTTGAAGTTGACGTTGACCGGCGCGTTCAGGATCTCGTCGATGCTGACCTTGAAGTGATTGGCCTGGAAGCCGTTCGTGACCCCGTCGCCGATCGTGGAGCCGAAGTGTGGCGAGACGGCCGGCTGGTTGTTCCGGATCGCGGAGCCGGCCAGGTCGCTCAGGCCCGCGGAGTTCGCCGACGGGTTCGGGATGTGCAGGTTACCGATGTTGTTCAGCCCGGTCGACTGCACGTTGATGCCGTTCAGGTGCAGGGACGAGCCGAACTCCGGCGCACCGACGTGCGGCAACGGCACGTTGGCGACGATGCCGTTGGCGCCCAGCTGCGGGTTCTGCACATGCACCGGCGGCGGGGTCGCGCCGGTGGCGATGTGGATCGGCAGTACCGGCGTACCGACCTGGGGCTGGACCAGGTTGCCGACGATGTTGGCGGGCATCTGCGGCGTACCGATGTGCGGCGACGGGATGTTCGCGGCGATCGGGACGGTCGGGATGTTCGTCCCCGCGTTGGCCGGTATGTGGATGCCGTTCGGGCTCACCGTGGTCGGGGTGTGGATGCTGACCCCGAGGTCGCCGTTCTTGATCGCGCCCAGGTTGCCGATGTTGATGTCGTCGATCGCGGTGAACGCGTGGCCCGCGTTGAAGCCGGCCCCGGAGGCGTCGCCGATGCCCTTCACGTTGATCAGCGGGATCCTGATCTCGGGGGTGGTCAGCTGGCTCACGAACTTGGACCAGCCACTCCCGGCGCCCGCCCCGGTGTCGATCGGGATCGCGCTGATGCCCTTGCCGATGGCACCCGTCATCGGCATCCCGAAGAGGTTCTTGCCCTGGATGCCACGGCCGATCACGCCGACCTTGAGCGCCTGGGTGAAGGCCTGGAAGTTGGTCAGCCCGAGCGCCCTGAAGGCGCGGATCTCGTCCGCCGCGACCGGCAGGAAGATCCGGGTCCACTGCAGGTTGCCGAAGTGCGCGGTGACGAACTTCCAGGTGTTGGCGGCCCCGGTGGCGAACCCCTTGCCGAGGTTGCCCAGCCCGCGGAACAGCGTGCCGGGCAGGTTGGCGAACCCGGTACCGAGGCCCTTGATCCCGTTCAGCGCGATCTTGCCGAAGTTGCTGCCGAAGTTCCCCGCCGCGATCGGGAAGTTCCGCAGGTTCTTCACCACGAACAGGCCGGTCTCGCGGATCGCGATGTTGGCCAGCATCGGCATGCTCTTCAAACCGGCCAGCAGGCCGTTGAAGAGGAAGTCCTTGCTGAAGATCTGCTTGAAGGTCTGCGCGATGCCCTTCACGCCGGCCCCGATGCCCTTGCCGATCGCCTTCACGATGCTGAAGATCGGCAGCGCCTTGGTGGTCGGCGCGATCAGGCCGAGACCGGCCAGGAACAGGTCGAGGAAGCCCGCGTCACCCTTGGCGACATCGACGATGGTCTTGATGAACAGGGCCAGGTTGACCGCCAGTGCGAGCAGCGCGATCGGGCCGCCGAAGATCAGTGCCGGGATGATCAGGATGATCGCGAGCCACTTGAAGGCCTCCCAGAACGCGTCACACTCCGAGATCGGCAACTGGATGTCGGAGACGCCGTTGATCCGGCCGGCGTAGGTCGAGGCTTGCTCGGACTGGTACTCACCGGCCGACTTGGCGGCGTTCTTCTGGTTCTCCCGCTCCGGGTCGTCCTCGGCCAGGCCCCGGCCGGCGTTGAGCGCGGCGTCTGCCTTGGCCTGCTGCTCCACGACGACGCCACGCCACTCCCGCAGGGCGGTCGCGGAGGTCTCGAAGGCGGCCGCGACGTCCTCGACATGACCGCGCAGCCGGCCGTCGACCTTGCCGCGCAGCGCTTCGGCGGTCTGACCGACGAACACGGAGTCGTCGTTCTTGTTCATCACGGCCTCGATCGCGGTGAGGATCTCCCGCGCCTTGCCGCCCATCTTCTGGAAGCCTTCGGCCAGCGCATTGATCCGTTCGGGGTCGCCCGGAGTGGGGTCGCTCCCCAAACCGATCGAGTCCCAGTCACCTGGCCGCGGCATCCGAAACCTCCCTCACGCCGAAGTGGTCCCTCCGGAGAGTCCACGCGTGAGAGCGCTCCGAGGTTCAGATCCGGGCCCCGGCGGGCGCCGGAAACTTTTTCTGAACCTGATCGCCGCCCAGCACGTGGACTGGGTGGAACTGTTTGGACAGCGGAGGTGCCCGTGCCGGACAAACTGAAGATGAACTACAACCTGCTGAACGACGCCAAGCGCGATCTTCACCAGCTGGCCGACGACCTGATCCCGTCGATGGACGACGACGCCTTCCAGGGCCTCGGCGACGGCACCAGCGACGACATCCTGGGCAGCAGTGACATCTCCTACGCCGTCTACACACTGCATTCCAACGCGAGCTACACGATGGGCAAGGCGAAGGACGGCCTGACCAAGCTGGGCGACTCGTTCGGCTCGGTCGGTGAGGCGTTCCTGCAGTTCGACGCCGAGATCGCCCAGGGCATGAACGCCACCAACAGCAGCCTGGCGCTCTCGAACTGGCAGCGCAACAAGGACCAGTGGGACCACCGCCAGTCGCACCTGGACGAGTGCGTCGGCGACAAGCAGCCCGAGTTCTGCAGCGCGACGGACCCCGGCGCCGCCCCGCTCGACCAGACCATCGTCACCGACCGCGGCAACATCCACACCCACCTCACCCTCGATGACAAGGGCAACGTCATCAAGGAGGAGACGACCGTCACCTACGACGGCAAGACCTACAGCTCGGTGACCACCTACGGCGACGACCGCAGCCACATCGTCACCGACAGCACCTACCCCGACGGCAGCACGGTGCACAACGACACGAAGATCAATCCGGACGGTGGCTCGCACAGCAGCTCCACCAGCACCGACACCGACCACAAGGTGGACACCACCACCACCGACCTCAACAAGGACGGGAGTGGCACCCAGACGGTGACCAACTCCGACGGCACCAAACACGTCTTCACCCGCACGCCCGACGACTGGCGCGGTACCAGCCAGGAGTGGGTGGAGACACCGGAGAGCATCGAGGACAACAAGCCGCCGGAAGAGGACTACACCTACACCGGCGGTTACTAACTGTTCGCAGTATCCGTTCACCCCACCCCAGAAAGTGAGCACCGCCATGGCGTACGACGGCATCAACCTCGACTACGGCAAGATCGTCGAAGTCTGCAACCTGATGACGAACGCCCACGACCAGATCTCGCCGATGATCGAGAACCTGCGTACCCGGGTGAACACCCTGGTCGACGACGGCATGGTCTTCAAGCAGTCGTCCGAGGTCATCCGCAACACCTACAACAACTTCGACACCAGCCTCAAGGCCGCGGTCAAGGGCATCCAGGACTTCTCCGACATGTTCAAGTCCATCAAGGAGAACGCCGAACAGTTCGACCAGGGCATCAGCGCCAGCCTCAACCAGTCGAAGTAACACCCCGCACCACCCGAAGGACCCCAGGAATCCCTGGGGTCCTTCGCGCTGTCTGACAGCTGATCAGGCCCGCAACGTGGTGAGTGGGATCTGTACTGCGACTGGGGTCGAGCCTGGGCCGGTGATCCAGGCTCGGCCGAGTTTGGGGGTGGCCCGGGTGATGTTGTGGGAGAGGCGGACGCCGATCAGGTCGCCGTCGCCGATGGAGCGGGGCTCGATGACCAGGCCCCGGCGGGCCCGCCGGGCTGCGGTGGGCCAGCCGCCCATCCCGGATTGGAAGCCGTCGGTGGAGGCGGCGAAGACCAGGCCGATGCCGGTGTCCCGGCCGGAGATGATGATCTCCTTGAGGAGTTTGTCAGCGGCGGCCATCATCACCAGGTCGGCGTCGTCGATCATCACAACCTTGGGGCCGGCGATGCCGTCCAGGGTCGAGCGGAGCGTGTCCTCGCCTGGGTCGGCGTGGCTCATCAAGACCACCTGGGGATGGCGTTCCAGCGTGCGGAGCGGGGTTTCCCGTGGCGTGATCAGGACCAGGGTCGTACCGCCTGCCAGCAGCGAGACCGCCAACGCGGACAGGGTGTTGCTGCGACCCGACCCGGGCGGGCCCAGTACTGCGAACGACGACGCGACCCCAGTCAGGTCAACGCCCAGCGGCCCAGCCTCGTCGCCGCCGAGTCCGATGAGACCCCAGTGCGGCCGCCGGTTCTCGGCCGGGACCAGCTCGTACGCCGCCGAAAACTCCACCGACGAAGGCAACTCGGCGACGGCGAACGGACGACGATCGGCCGGCACCTTCGCATCGCGCTTGCGCGCCTCGGCCGCGATGTCGCGAATCGCGTCGACCTGCGCAGCGCCACCGCCCTCGGCCAGTACTGCGATATGCGTCTCGGTCCCGGTCAGCACATGCCAGCCGCGCCCGGGAATGACGTTCGCCGGCACCTTCGTCAGCCGCAGCCCGGCCGCCTGGTAGTCGGTCCGATCGGCCTGCCGGAGCAGCAGTTTGTGGTCGTTGTGCGACGACAACCGGCCGCCCAGCAGCGACCGCTCAGAGGTCGCGACCACATGGACGCCGACGCCGGCACCTTCGCGCAGCAGCCGCATGACGTCCTGCAGCACCTGCCCCTGGTCGTGATCGTCCAGCATCGAAGCCAGCGCGTCCCAGCCGTCGATCAGGACCAGGATGTGCGCCGGCCGCGAAGCCTTGGGCAGCAGGTTGCGCAGCTCGGTCAGCCCGGTCGCGTTGTGCTTGCCGGCCAGCTCCTGCCGCTCGGTGATCTCCTGTCCCAGCCGGCGCAGGATCCGGCTCATCCGCTCCATGTCGTGCCGCGAGACAACCGCTCCGCAGTGCGGCAGCGTCTCGATCACGGCGAGACCACCACCGGCAGCGTCGATGCCGTAGATGTGCAGGTCCGCGGAACTGATGTTCTTGGCCGCGGATCCGGCCAGCGTCCGCAGCATCTGCGTCCGCCCCGACCGTGGCGCCCCGATCACATACAGGTGCCCGAAAGTCTCGAAGTCGACACCGGCGACCCGCTGCTGCTGCAACGCGGGCAGATCCTCCAACGCGTACGGCGCGAACAGCTTCTTGTGCGAAGTCTCCGGCAGGTCCGACAACAACAACTGCGCGGTCAACGCCGGCTGCCAGGGCTTCGGCTGTACGGCGAAGTCATCCAGCTGATCGACCGCCTGCCGAACGGCCTCCACCAGCGCCATCAAGTCGGTCACCGCCAAGGTCGCGGGAGTGTCATCCTCCACGACCGGCGCATCGTCCTTGGCGACAGCCTTGCCGAGCGACTCCCAGTCGAGGTCCAGCACCCGGACGCTCGTGGGCTCCGGCGGCGCCTGCTCGATCAGGTCGTCGGCAACGTTGCGCTCGGCACCGACCCAGGCGGTCTGGAACAGGTCGGCCAGGCGCGGCCCTCGCCGGATCAACGCACGGCCAGGAATGGCCGCCGTGATCGAGGCGGCCTCGTTGACGTCGACGATGTCTTGCGATTCGGCCTGATCGGTCACCCGCAGCGCGATCCGCAGGTTCGTGTTGGCCCGGATGTCACCGGTCACCACGCCCGCCGGCCGCTGCGTCGCGAGGATCAGGTGAATCCCCAGCGACCGCCCGCGCTGAGCGATGCTGATCAGCCCGGGAACGAAGTCCGGGATCTCCCGTACCATCGCCGCGAACTCATCGATGACCAGTACCAATCGGGGCAACCGTCCCAGCGACGGATCGACCAGCCGCTTGGCCTGGTAGTCGACCAGGTCCTTGGCGTCCGCAGCGGCCAGAATCCTTTCCCGGCGACGCAACTCGGCTTCCAGCGACTCCAGCACCCGCTCGACCAGGTGCGAGTCCAGGTCGGTCACCATGCCAAGGGTGTGCGGCAGTCCGGCGCATTCCTTGAACGCACTACCGCCCTTGTAGTCGACCAGCACGAAGGTCAACTCGTCCGGCCGATTGACCGCTGCCAGCGACGCGACCATCGTCTGCAACAACTCGGATTTGCCCGAGCCCGTGGTACCGGCGATCAGTCCGTGCGGCCCATCGGTCACCAGGTCGAGGGAGAACCGTCCGTCGAAGTCGGCACCGAGGACGAACGACGTACTGGCGGGCCGGCGCTGCCAACGGCTCAGCAGCTCCGCGGGCATCGGCGGTTCGAGGTCGAGCTCCTCGAGCAGCTTCACCATCTTCGGCAGACCGGCGTCATGATCCGGGCTGACATCGCGGACCGGCGCCAGCGCCCGGGCGATCTGCTCGCTCCACTGCGGCGTGACCAGATCCGCCCGCACGTTCTTCTGGTCCGGCAACCCGGGCCGCTTCACGGTCAGCGTCTCGAGCCCGGTCGCGATCACCGCGCCACACTCCTCGGGCAGCAGCCGCTCGTCGCGATCCAGGCAGATGCTGTAGACCCCGACCGACGGGCCGTCGGTCAGTACCTGGATGAATCCCGGTACGTCGCGCAGCCGCCGGGCGCCGTCCGCGATCACGACGACCTCCGGATCGCTCAACGGCTCCTGTTTGTTGCTGGAGGCCTCGATCCGCCGCTGCCGCCCCTGGACCTGCGAAATCAGCTCGGTCACCCGGGCAACGGTCGTCGAGTCGTCATTGGCGATCAGTACCGCGGCCTGCGAGCCCTCCGGCCGCAGGTGCGGCAACCACCGCACCCAGGCCCAGTCGTCCATTCGATCCGGCTCAGCCAGTACGACGATGCGCAACTGCCGCGGCGAGTGGAGTACCGCCGCCTGGATCACCATCCAGCGAGCCAGCGATCGCGACTCCGCATAGTGCCCGGCGATACCGATGACGCCATGCCCACGCAGCGGTACTGCGACCGGCGCATCCGGGATGGTCCACCGAATCGTCCGGTGGTTCTCCTCACGCCCCTGGTCGTCGAGCTCCTTCAGCGACGCCTGATCCGCGGTACCGAGCCGAAGCAACAAGTAGTCGGGGTCGGTCCGGCGGCGCTCCCACAACCTGCTCCCCGGCCGCATCGCCAACTGGGCAACGCGAACGGGGTCCGGCGCGGTCACATTGCGGATCAATCGCTCGCGGGTGACCGCGACGTGGATCTCCTCTTCGAGGGCCGCCCGCCGCGCGTTGTACCGGCGGATCGCCTCCAGGTGCTCGGCGCGGTTGCTCTTCCGGCCGCTGAAGTAGTTCATGCCCATCATCAACGGGCTCAGCATCGTGAAGACCAGGAAGTAGTACGAGTTGAACAGCCCGACCATCACCATGCCGAGCACGACCGGTGCGAGCACGACCGGCCACGGGAACGGCCGTTTCGCCGGCGGCGGCGGCGGGTTGGGCAGCCGCAGCTTGTTGTCGTCCAGGTGCGGCGCGATCCGTGGCGGCCGGTTGTAGTCGAGGCCGAAGCCGTCGTCGGCGGCCCTGATCGCGGCGACCGGCTCCAGCGAGCCGCTGCAGCGCAGTAGTACCGAGCCAACCGAGAGGTCCTCCTCCGGCGGCCACTCGTTGACCTGACCGATCGGCACCTCGCCCGGGTCGCTCGCCGGTGACGCGTCATTCTGCGGGTTCTCCACGTCCTCGACGCGGATCGCGCTGGTCGCGGCATCGTCCTCGGGCGGACCGACCCGGCGGCTCATCACCTTGCCGGGCATCGTCTCGGTCTGGTGCCAGTACGTCTCGCCGGCCGGGCCGACCGTGACCCACAGACCGCTGGGCGGTACGCCGCTGCCGCTGAGCCGGATCGAGCACAACGGATCCGACCCGATCTCGTGGCTGCCCGGTCCGATCCGCCACACCCGGCCGGCTTCGGGTCCCGACACGGCGTGCAGCTCGACGACAACGGGAGCCTGCCCGGCCGAGCTCTGCACGAGGTTCGGCATCTCGGCGGGCGATCCGACGCCCAGCACTCCGCCGTCGCGCACACCCGAGCCGGCCAGCGGCGCACCCGCGTCGAGCTTCCTGGTCCCGACGAACAACGACAGGCCAGGCCGTCCGAGCCCTTCGGCGAAGCCACCGACGGAGAGTCCCCGAGGAAGTTTCACGATCCGGTCGGTACGCCGTTCGCCGCGCTGCTCGACGGTCGTGAGGTTCAGTTCCACGATGCCGCCTTGCCACTGGACGCATCGCTCGGCCGGCCCGCATCAGCACCGAGGACAGACACTCCAGCTACTCCTACCGGCAACTCCAGGTCGCCCAAGTCATCTGCACCGATGGCCGGGCCGCCCGGTCCACGCGTCTCGAAGTCGTGCGGCGGCATTCGTAGTACCGAACGGGCCACCGCGCGGGCCAGCGGCAGCGGATCGATCTCCAGCCACGACGCCGCGCCATGCAAAAGCAGACCACGGTCCGGAGTCGCCTCCATCAGGCGGGAGCTGCCCCGGCCGACGCCGAGGCTGACCAGCCGTACCCCGCTTGGAACGGGCTTGTCCAGCCGCTCCGCGCCGATCACGAACCAGGCGCCAGGACGCTGGATCGCATCGGCCAGTGGCATTCCGTCGTGCTTGCCGTGGATCCCGTCGGCCACCTCGACGGCACCGGCCGGGAGCCGGACGTCGAGTTGTGCGGCCAGCGCCTGGGCAACGGCCCGCGAGGTTCGCGGTTCGCCGTACACGGACAGTGAGGGCGGTCCGGCCAGCAGGTCGATCATGATCGCGTTCTTGCCGCTGCTGTCCGTGCCGAGGCAGGCCAGCAAAGGCGTCTGCTGCGGGACGTGGCCGGCCGGCACCGAGTAGTCGGCGAGATCGCGCCGCTCGATCCACCACAACCGGGGATCGACGTCGTCCTTCGACCAGGGCTCGGGCAATGGCCGCTCAGCGGCGATCCCGACGACCAGTACGCCGATGCGCTGCTTCGCCAACGCGAGCGCGTACGGCGCCATCCCCGGGCTCACCGCTGCCGCATAGCCCATCGCCTGCTCGGCCTGGGCCCAGCCGGCTCTGTTGCGCAGAATACGACTCAGGAACCGCACCCGCAGGCGATACCGGATCCGGGCCGCGATCGGGTCGACGAAAGCGTGGACCGTCCGGCTGGTCTCGCGCTTGATCCAGCGAAACAGGCGGCGCCAGCCACCGAGCCGCCGGACCAGCAGGTTGAGCAGGACAAGGCCCAGTAACACCAGGCCGGCGTATCCGAGCATCTGGCGGACCCCACCGCCCCCTTGCATTGCCGTCATGCAGCGGCCTCGCCCCATCCGCGACGCAACAGATCCCCCCGCAAGGTGCGGACGGCCGTGTGAGTACGCGACTTGACGGTCCCGAGCGGAACGTCCAGGGCCAGGGCGACGTCCTCACCGGGATGACCGCAGAGATGAACTCTGGTGACCACCTCCCGGTGCGCGGGCGACAGCCGGCCCAGAGCCTCCACCAGGACGGTGCGCTCGGTCACCCGCTCGGCCGGGTCGGGCTCGCTGCGGTCCGACTCGAACTCGGTCTGGCACAGCCCGACCGGGATCGCCTTGTTCTCCCGGCGGTGCAGATCGATCACCAGGTTGCGGGCGACCCGGAACAACCACATCCGGATCGGCCGGCTCTCCCAGTCGAGGCTCTCGGCCTGGATCCAGGCCCGCAGCAATGTCTCCTGGATCACATCCTCGACGGCAAACGTATTCCAGCCGAGGAGTCCTTTGACATAGCGGCGCAGGGTTTCACGTTCGGCCAGACAAAGCTCGATGGCTTTCATCCGGCTCGCGCTGATCTCGTCGATGGCGGGACCTCTTTTTGGGGGCGGAGGGCCTTTGGAATTCAGATAGTGAACTTAGTGGAGGAATGCAACCAATAGTGCTGACTGTAGGTGAACACTCAGCAACAATCCAGTCTCTGACTGTAATGAGAGCGTGACTCACGGATCCGTTGACTCTGGCCCCCGGTTCGGGAGATTCTCGTGGTGGCCATGCCCGAGCCAGAGGTACGGCCATTCTCCGCCCCCACCTCTGGAGATGACGTGCCGCCCTTCCGATTGCCCGGCTTCCGCCGGCCCGGCCAGCAGAACTCGGCCCGTTTCGCCAAGACCTTCGCCCGCCGGCCGCTGCTCCCGCGGGTGGCGCCGATGCCCGACCGGCGAGCCTGGACCACGACGGCGTTCGTCGCCACCTTCGTGGCCGGCGCAGCGGTCGCCGTACCGCTGCTGACCCATCTGGGCGGCGGGGAGAAGTCGGACACGGTCGTCGCAGTGGACGCCCCGCTAGCCCTGCGGACACCGGCCGGTACGCCGACCAAGGTGCCGACGGCAACTACTACGGCCACCGCCACCACGACCACCAGAACCACCGTGACCAGCGCGCCACGCGTCTCGGTAGCCACCGCGACGGTGACGATGACCGCTCCAGGCGGCCAGGTGACCGTTATCCAGCCGGGCACCACCGTGACGCTGCCGGCGGTCACGATCACCGCACCGCCGCCGGCCGCGCTGAAACCGGCCACTGTGACGGCCACCACAACCGCGACGGTCACCAACAAGGTGACCGAGCCCGGCAAACAGCAGAACGGCATGGTCCCCGAGGGCCAGGCGTTGCAGCCCAAGCCGCAGACTCCCACCACGATGCAGAGCGAAGGCTCGAAACGCTGTATCGACGTCAAGGACGGCCGCGCAGGCGCCGGCAACGACGGCACCCCGCTGCAGGTGTGGGACTGCGCCAAGGGCGCGAACCAGACCTGGGCGTTCAACTCCGACGGCACCATCCGGTCCCTGGGTCAGTGCATGGACCTGGCCTGGGGCTCGATCGCCGAGAACACCCCGGTCCAGCTGGTCGCCTGCAACGGCAACGCTGCCCAGCAGTTCCGGGTCACCCAGAAGAACGAACTGATCAACCCGGCCGCCGAGGGCAAGTGCGTCACCGCGGACAAGGGCGACAACGGCGGCCGGCTGTTCCTGCGCCGCTGCACCGGCGGCGCCGAGCAGCACTGGAAGCAGAGCTGATTCCCTTACCTGCAAGGGTTTTCTAGAAAGCGTACGGATAGTCCGACCAGTCGGCGGGCCGCTTCTCCAGGAAGGAGTCGCGGCCCTCTGCTGCTTCATCGGTGCCGTAGGCCAGCCGGGTCGCCTCGCCGGCGAAGATCTGCTGGCCGACCAAACCGTCGTCAATCAAATTGAACGAGTATTTCAGCATTCGCTGCGCGGTGGGTGACTTTGCGCAAACCTTCTTTCCCCACTCGAGCGCGACCGTTTCCAGTTCCGCATGCGGCACGACTTTGTTCACCATGCCCATCCGGTAAGCATCTTCCGCGGAGTACTCGTCGCCCAGGAAAAAGATTTCCCGCGCGAACTTCTGGCCGACCTGCCGGGCCAGGTACGCCGAACCGAATCCGCCGTCGAACGAAGCCACATCCGCGTCGGTCTGCTTGAACCGCGCGTGCTCGGCCGAGGCGATGGTGAGGTCGCAGACGACGTGCAGGCTGTGCCCGCCACCGGCCGCCCACCCCGGTACGACGCAGATGACGACCTTCGACATGAACCGGATCAGCCGCTGCACCTCGAGGATGTGCAGCCGCCCGGCCTTGGCCGGGTCGATCGTGTCGGCGGTGGTGCCCTCGGCGTACTTGTACCCGTCCTTGCCACGGATCCGCTGGTCGCCGCCGGAGCAGAAGGCCCAGCCACCGTCGCGCGGGGACGGCCCGTTGCCGGTGATCAGCACGCAGCCGACGTCGCTCGACATCCGCGCGTGGTCGAGCACCCGGTACAGCTCGTCGACGGTCTTCGGCCGGAACGCGTTGCGCACCTCGGGCCGGTTGAACGCGATCCGCACCACACCCGCGTCGATCGCCCGGTGGTACGTGATGTCGGTCAGGTCGAACCCGTCCACCTGCTTCCACAGCGACGGGTCGAAAATCTCGGAGATCTGCGCGGGGTCAGTCACCCAGCGAGCATATTCAGCCCTGGCAACGCTCAGCGCTGCCGGGTGCTCTCCCGAAGTACGACCTCGGCCTTGAAGGTCTCGGTCACCGGCTCGCCGCCCTCGACGGCCAGCTCCAGCGCCCGGCGGCCCATCGCCTCCAGCGGCAGCCGAACAGTGGTCAGCCCTGGCCAGACGTCCCGCAGCGTGGCGATGTCGTCGAAGCCGGCCACACCGAGCTGCCCTGGCACGTCGACACCCTGCGCCCGCAGCGCCGACATCGCACCGACCGCCATCACGTCGTTGACCGCGAACAGGCAGTCGAGATCCGCCTTGCTTGCAAGGAGTTCCAGCGCGGCCGCATGGCCACCATCACGAGTGAACTCACCGGCCTGTACTGCGACCGGCTGCAGCCCCGACTCGGCCAGCCCTTCGACGAACCCGTCCCGCCGATCCCGCGCCGTCGCCAGCACCTCCGGCCCGGCCAGTACGCCGAACTTGCGCAACCCGAGACCCACCAGCGAACGCGCCAGCTCGGCCGCGCCGGCCCGGTTGTCCGGCTCGATCGTGTGCGCGGGCATGCCCGACTGGCTGACCAGGGCGAGCCCGGCCCCGGAGTTGAGGAAGATGTCGACCTCCTTCGCCGTCCGGGCCAGCCCTTCGGCGTCGGTACGGCGCGAACCGATCATCACGGCGGCCCGGGCGCGCTGGGCGCGCAAAGAAGAGAGGTAAGCAATCTCACGGTCGGCGTCACGGAACGTGCTGGCCATCATCACCAACAGGCCGCGCTCGTCGGCGGCGCGCATCACGCCGTTCGCGATCGCCGCGAAGTACGGGTCCTCGATGTCGTGGACGAGGATGCCGACCACGTTGGTGGACGACTTCGCCAGCGCCTGCGCCTGCGCGTTCGGCGTGTAGCCGAGCGCCGAAGCAGCGTCGCGAACGCGCTCCTGCAGCTCCGGGCGCGGCACTCTGTCGCCGCCGTTCAGGACGCGGGACGCGGTCGCTACGGACACACCCGCCCGCTGCGCCACATCGAGCAGTGTGACCGGTGCTCGCAGGTTCATCGCCTTACCCACCTTCCGTACATCTCCCCCTGGGTGGCGGTCACACTATCGGAAGTGGTGCCACCATCACGCTGTGTACCTGACCTGTGTCGGCGCCAGGGACTGGGCAATGTCTCCAGAGCCTGGCATTGCAGCCGTGGAATGACTAGCCTTCCAAGCCATGACGACCGTCCGCGCCAGGGTCCTGCTGCTGGCTTCGTCCACCGCCCTGCTGTGTCTGGGTACCGTCACGGGTACCGCAGTCGCCGCACCGGCACCGGACGGAGCAGGCGAGGGGTTCACCGCCTCCCAGACCCCGGAGCAGGACAACTCCGCGCAGGGCGCCCAGTTCGCTCCGGCCGGAGCTCAGCCCGAGGTTGCCGGAGCGCCGTCGAACATCGACCAGCGCACGCACAGTACGAAGCCGGTCTATGACTACGCCAACGCGATCCGCGAGTCCGTCTACGTCGATACGAAGATGGACACCGACTCCGACGGCACCGACGACGTGATCGCCGTCGACATCGTCCGGCCGCGTGAAACCGCCGCGGCCGGCCGCAAGATCCCGGTCATCATGGACGCCTCGCCGTACTACTCCTGCTGCGGACGCGGCAACGAGAGCGAGAAGAAGACCTACGACGAGAACGGCGTCATCCAGAAGATGCCGCTGTTCTACGACAACTACTTCGTCCCGCTCGGGTACGCCATGGTCGGCGTCGACGCGGTCGGGACCAACCGTTCCACCGGGTGCGGTGACGTCGGCGGCAAGGACGAGATCGAGTCGGTCGTCGCGGTGATCGACTGGCTGAACGGCCGCAACACCGCCCATACCGGCGACGGCGACCCGGTCCGGGCGACCTGGACCACCGGCTCGGTCGGGATGATCGGCAAGTCGTACGACGGCACGCTGGCCAACGGCGTGGCCGCGACCGGCGTCCGCGGGCTGAAGACGATCGTGCCGATCTCGGCGATCTCCTCGTGGTACGACTACTCCCGCTCCGGCGGCGTGCCGTACTCGATCGACTACATGCCCTGGCTGGGTGGCTACGTGGGCCACGACTCGGCGGCCTGTGACGCCGTCCGGGCCGACCTGGGCGAGCAGGACGCCGACGAGACCGGCGACTACACCAACTTCTGGGCCGATCGCGACTACCTCAAGGACGCGCGCAAGGTGAAGGCCTCGGTCTTCATCACCCATGGCCTGAGCGATTACAACGTGCAGACCAACCACTT
This sequence comes from Streptomyces sp. SID13031, assembly GCF_010548305.1. Lineage (GTDB taxonomy): Bacteria > Actinomycetota > Actinomycetes > Propionibacteriales > Kribbellaceae > Kribbella. The sequence continues at coordinate 65,152 of NZ_JAAGLV010000015.1, read as the reverse complement.
CGCCCAGTGGTGGGACGCACTGGCCAAGAACGGCGTGCAGCGCAAGATCTGGCTCGGCCTGGAAGACCACGTCGACCCGTTTGAGTTCCGCCGTACCGAGTGGGTGGCCGAGCTGCACAAGTGGTTCGACTACTGGCTGCAAGGCCTGCAGAACAACGTGATGCGCGAGCCGATGGCGGCCGTCGAGACGGCTCCGGACGTGTGGAAGAACTACAGCACCTGGCCTGCCACCCAGAAGACCGTGCCGGTCCCGCTGGCGGCCGGCAAGCTCGGCACCTTCGCCAAGGGCACGGTCAGCATCACCGACGAGCCGACGCTCACCGAGGACGACATCGTGACCGCGCCGTCGGAGGTGCTCGCCGGGCGGCAGATGTTCCTGTCCGCGCCGCTGCCTGCCGCGATCCGGGTCAGCGGTACGCCGACGGTGACGCTGCGGATCAAGTCCGACTCGGTCACCACGCCGGTGACCGCACGCCTGGTCGAGTACGGCGACGCCGAGCGGTACTCCGGCATCCGGCGGACCGGGGTCGACACCTGCGAGGGTTCGAGCGTCAGCTACGACGACGCCTGCTACTTCACGGTCGAGAAGCTGACCGAGGAGAGCGACCACGGCATCGTCAGCCGGGGCTGGATCGACGCGGCGCACAGCGGCTCGCTGAGCAGGCCCAGGCCGCTCACCCCGGGCAAGTGGACGACCGTCACCGTGCCGCTGCGGGCGCAGGACGAGGTGATCCCGAAGGGCCGCATCCTCGGCCTCGCGGTGACCTTGAGCGACACCGAGTGGACCACGCCGAACGACACCGGCGCGACGATCGACATCGACCTGGCCAACAGCAAGCTGAACCTGCCGATCACCGTCGGCAAGGTCAACCCGCCGACCGCCAAGGCCGCGCCGCTCGAGGTCACCATCACCACCCCGAGTGAGCGTCCCGACCTGCACGATCCCACCCACTGACCTCATAGTTACCTTCGTGAAGTAATTCCGCCTAGTGTTGGGGCCATGCTTGAACACGAGGCAGTTCAGCCGCAGCCGTCCGCCGCGTTCGTAGGCGGCCGGCTCTGGTACAGCCGTCCCGCGGAGCGCTGGTTCGAGGCGCTGCCGATCGGGAACGGGCGACTGGGCGGCATGGTCTACTCGGGCGACCTGGTCGAGCGCATCCAGCTCTCCGAGTCGACCGCCTGGTCGGGCGCGGTCGGTGATACCGACGTCAGCCCGACGGCGCTGGAGAACCTGCCCACGATCCGCGAGCTCCTCCTGTCCGGCGAGTACGCCGCCGCGCAGGCCCTGGCCGCCGAGCACCTGCCCGGCCGGCCGTCCTCCTTCGGCACGAACGTCCAACTGCCTTCGCTTCTCGTGGACTTCGACCTCCCAGGATTGACCACTGGGTACGAGCGGTCGCTCGACCTGACCGACGCGATCGTGCGGACCCGGTTCGAATCCGCAGGTGTGGTCTTCGAGCGCGAGGTCTTCGCCTCGCACGCCGACGACGGGATCGTCGTCCGGCTGACGAGCAGCGCTCCGGCGACCTTCCGGGTCTCCTTCAGCGAAGCCTCGGCGACAGTGGAAGGTGACACCCTTCAGCTGACCTACCAGGCCCACGAAGACCTGCACAGCAACGGGAAAGTCGGCGCCACCGTCGACCTCCGGACCCGAGCGACCACCGACGGCACGATCATTGCCCCCGACAACTGTTTGCTGATCGAGAACGCCACCGCCACCACGCTTTTGGTTGCTGTTGGCACCGACTGGCTCGGCGCCGATCCCACCGAGCGACCTGCCCGGTCGGTACGCAACGAGGCTTCCTGCGAGACTCTGAGACAAGCGCATCTCGACGACTACACGCCGCTGATCAGCCGGGTCGCGCTCGACGTCGGTCGCAGCAGCGACGCAGTACGGTACCTGCCGACGGACGAGCGACGGGCCTTGCTCGCCAAGGGTGGCGACGATCCCGAGTTGCTCGCGCTGTACTTCCAGTACGGGCGGTACCTGACCGTCGCCGGCTCGCGCGCGGACTCGCCGCTTCCGCTTGCCCTGCAGGGATTGTGGAACGACGGCCTCGCGTCGGGCGGCCCGTGGACGAACGACTTCCACCTCGACATCAACACCCAGCAGAACTACTGGGCCGCCGAGATCACCGCCCTCGGCGAATGCCAGCTCCCACTCTTCAGCTGGATCGACACGCTCCGCGCGAGCGGGCAGAAGACGGCACGCGAGCTGTACGGCGTACCGGGCTGGGTCTCGCACACGGTCAGCAACGCCTGGGGCTACTCCGCCCCCGGCTGGGGCCTCGGCTGGGGCATGCACGTGACGAGCGGGATCTGGATCTCCCTGCAACTGTGGGAACACTACGAATACAACCAGGACCTCGGATTCCTGCGGGACCGCGCCTACCCCGTACTCCGTGACGCAGCCGAGTTCTTCCTGGCCTACCTGACCGAAGACCCCGCGACCGGACAGCTGCTGAGCGGCCCGTCCGACTCGCCGGAGAACTGGTACCTCACGCCCGACGGCGACCAGTGCTCCCTCTCCATGGGCGCCACCTGCGACACCGTCCTGATCGAAGCCCTCTTCCGCATCTGCGCCGAAGCCTCAACCTTGCTGGACACCGACGACACCTTCCGCGGCCGCCTCGAAGCCGCCCGGACGAAGCTCCCGCCGTTCCAGATCGGCCACCACGGCCAGCTCCAGGAATGGCTCCACGACCACGAAGAAGCCGTTCCCAGCCACCGCCACACCAGCCACCTGATAGCGCTCTACCCCGAACGCCAGATCACCCCACGCGACCACCCCGCACTGGCCGCGGCCTGCGAAACCACCATCGACCTCCGCCAGTCCGCCGAAGGCTGGGAACAGACCGAGTGGGTTGAAGCCAACCTGATGGCCTACTACGCCCGCCTACTGAACGGCGACAAGGCGGTATCCCACCTCCGGGCCCTGATCTCCGACGCCAGCGAGTCCAACCTCCTCTCCTACTCAGTAGGCGGAATCGCCGGCGCCACCGAAAACATCTACGCCACCGACGGCAACACCGGCGCCACCGGAGCCTTGGCCGAGCTCTTCATCCAATCAACCGCCGACGAAATCGACCTCCTCCCAGCCCTACCTGCTTGCTGGCCAGACGGCGAAGTCCGCGGCCTCCGTGCCCGCGGCGGCTTCTCCGTAGACATCACCTGGCGCGAGGGCCACCTGACCGCAGCCCGAATCACAGCCCACACCGCCCAGCAATCAATCCGAGTCCGCTACCACAACGAAGTACAAGAACTCCTCGTAAACGGCACCGTAGAACTCACCCCGGGAAGGTAACCCCACCGACCTCCTACGATTGCGGGATGGCGGATGCGGCGGAGCACGACGTGGAGAGCGCGGTTCCGTGGCAGGGGCAGTCGCTTGATGAGCCGTTCTCGGGTGACCTTGTCGCGCTTGTCGAGCAGATCGCCGGGATCAACGCGCAGACGGCTCGCGCGATCCCGGTGGCGATCTGGGCGCGCTGCGGTGGGAAGAGCGATCCTGGCGAGCTGACCGACCGCATGCAGTCGTACGAGCTGGTGAAGTCGAACGTGATGCGGGGCACCGTCCACCTGCTCACCCTGCGCCAGTACTGGATGTGGCGTACCGCCCTCGAGCCGACTCTCAAGCGGCTCGTCGCCGGGTTCTGCCGCGGAATCTGGGATGCGGCCGACTACGACAAGCTGCGCGAATTCGGCCGCGACCTGATGTCCGACGGCCGTCCACGGACCCGGGCAGAGCTCGGATCAGAAGCCTCCAAGCACTTTGCGGATGCCGAAGCCCGACACCTCGGCTTCGCCCTGCGAATGATCCTTCCGATCGTCGAACTGGCGCCAGAAGATGCCTGGCGACCAGGCCCGACCACATATCGTCAGGCGCCCGACGTACCGGACTTGGTGGACGGCAGCGCCGGCTTACGTGACCTTGCCCGCTCGTTCGCGGCAGCCTTCGGCCCGGCGAGCGTGGACGACTTCGCCTACTGGTCGGGGATCAAGAAGACAGAGGCCCGAACCGTCGCCGATTGCCTCGAACAGACGGGAACGACGCGACTGCCGACCCAAGATCGAACTCAGGTCCACGTGCTACCGGAGTTCGACAATCTCTACTACTGCAGGCGATCGACGACCGGCGACTTGTACGAGGCGAAGCGGGATCCTCGCTTCAACCCCCAACGCATGCCAGGCAGTCTGATCCAAGGCGACCGAGTTGTCGGCCACTGGACCTACCGCAAGGACGCGCTGCCGACCCTCTCACCGTGGGAACCCCTCGACGAAAGCGCAGAAGCCTCATGGTCAAGCTTCACCGACTGGTGGACCCGGTGCGATACCTAGCGAGGAGCGCCATCAGCGACGAAGTGCATGGGGTCACCGAAGCCGAGATCGGTGATCCCGGCGCTGTGGAAGGCGCCGACCAGCAACGACCTGCGGTGGGCGGCAAAGGTCAGAACGTGCGCGACCATCCCGCCGTAGGTGAAGACGCGCGGCGGCTCACAGGTGGTGTCGACGAAGCTGTCGTCGAAGCGGCCCTCTTCGTTCAACCGATTCACCAGTGCCACGAATCGCGAGCCGGCCTCCGCATGCCGGCTGCGTAACTCAGCGATCGGCGTGGTCACCTCGCGCCCGCACTCCGGCACCTGAAACGGCCGGTCCTCCACGGACGCCAGCCACATCTCCTCCTGCCAGACCAACCGATCCAGCAGATACCGGATCGACACGTCATCGTCGATCCCCTCGACCGACAACTCGATCGCCTTGTCCAACGCCGCGGCGTCCAAGCGCGCACCACGCTCGATCAGCTCACCAGTGAGCCAGACGTGATGCTCAACCATCCTGACCAGTACATCCATCCCTCTCGTCTCCTTCTGTGCGGGCAGGCGCAAACCTGCCGGTGGCTGAAAATGAACTCCGCTAGGCGCCGCCAAAAAGAACCGCCGCGACGGCACCCGCCGCCACTCCCGCGGCGACATCCCGAACGCCCGACCGAAGGCCCGCGTAAACGCCTCATGCGACCCATACCCCGCCTCAACCGCCAACTCGAGCACCCCCGAGTCGCCCGCCAACAGCCGGTACGCCGCCCGCTCGAGCAACACCCGCCGCCGAAAAGCAGCCGGCAGCTCACCCGCCAAGGCCGCGATCACGCGATCGCAATGCGACCGAGACAGATGCACCCGCTTAGCCAGGTCGCACCCACTCGTACCGGCCTCATCAAGACTGTCCGCAACCGCAACCACGAAGCCGGCAAACACATCCGTGGAGTTCATGCCTCCACTGTGCCAGCGAACAACCCCGCAGAACTTGATCGGTTTCCCCGAACCAGTCGCCGTCAAACAGTATTGCGGAGTACTGTGCGATGTGTAGTAGTGTGGTCGGCAGAGCACCGCGAGATCGGTCTGAGGGGGCCGGTTTCGCGGTGCACCTAGCGGAGGTGGTGGAAGCGATGGATCCGAGTCAGCTGCTCAAAGGCGTGCTCGATCTGGCCGTCCTGGCAGTGCTGCGCGAGGCGGACGGCTACGGGTACGACGTACTGCGCCGGTTACGCGCCGCCGGGCTCGAGGACGTCGCGGACGCCTCGGTGTACGGGACGTTGCGGCGGCTGTTCGCGGCCGGTGCGCTGACGTCGTACGTGCAGCCCAGCGAGGAAGGCCCGCACCGCAAGTACTACGGGCTGAACAAGACCGGCCTGGACCTGCTCGCCCAGTCCACCAAGACGTGGAACCACTTCGCCGACACGATGTCGGTGTTGCTGCTCGAGGAGGCGGCTGCGTGAACAGCACTCTGACCGGACCGGTCGCGACCTACCTGGCGCAAGTCAAGGCCGAGCTGCGCGACCTGCCCCCGGGCGAACTGGCCGACGTGCTCGACGACGTCACCGGCCACCTGAGCGAGGTCGCCGCCGAGTTCGAGGAGGAGCCGACAGCCGCCGCGCTGCAGGACCGCCTCGGCACTCCCCGGCAGTACGCCGATGAGCTGCGCACCGCAGCCGGCTATCCACCCCCGACAGCGTCGCCGAAGCAGAAGTCCGGCGCCGAGACCGCCCTGCGCTGGGGAATCGTCGCCGCGATCGTCGGGCCGTTCTTCCTGGTCATCGGCCTGTCCAACGGCGGCGAGGAGACGTTGTTCTTCGGCGTGATCGGCCTGATCCTGTTGATCGGTGCCGCCTACCTGGGCGTGCGTGCGCTGCACGGAAACGCCCCGGACGCCGTGCTGGACACGAAGCGCGGCAGCCAGGGCGCGGAGTTCGTCGCCGGCGCGATCGATCAGATCCCGCCGGACCTCCGGCGTGAGCTCGTCTCGATCGGCCAGCCGGTCTGGTGGGTGGCCCGTGGGATCGTCGGTGGCGGCGCGATCTTCGCCCTGTCCGGCGCCACTGCCGTGGCAGTGGTCGGCGCGCTGGTCGGCGCCGTCGTGTCGGTCTGGATCGGGCGCAAGACGCAGCAGGACCGGCGCTGGCTCTGGTACATCGTTCCGCTGAACGTGGTCGCGGCGATCATCGTGCCGGTCTGGCTGGCCTTCAGCTTCTTCGGCAGCTCGTACGGCATCTTCGCCAACCACCAGAACGGCAACGACTACGTCAGCTCGAACGGGACGTCGAGCTACAACAGCCAACAAGGCCTGCTCCTCGACGGCAATCAGGTCGGCAACATCTACCCGTTCGACGCGCAGGGCCGCCAGGTGCCGGTCCGGCTCTACGACCAGGACGGCAAGCCGATCAACCTGCCGCTGCAGAACTGCGCCGTCAACAACGGCACGATCGGCGGCGGTGAGCAGATCAGCAACCTGTTCCCGCAGACCACCGTGGTGCCGGACGTGGACGGCAACATCGACCCCGAGAACTGCAAGGAGTCCGACAAGGCGCCGTTCGTACCACCGCCGGCCCCCGCCACCACACCGACGGCCACGACACCTCCGGCGACGCCGTCAGCGAACCAGCCGACACCGGCCACGACGAGCAAGCCCAGCGCCACACCGCCACCTACTACAGGCAAGCCGGGCGTCACGCTGACGATCACCCCGACCCGCTGACTCCGAAGCTGGAATCCTGAAGCTGGGCTACATCTGCGCCGCGGCAACCGCGCGGTACGTGTAGCCCAGTTTTCGGTAGACGGAGACCGCGATCTCGTTCGCGCCATGCACCATCAGCGCCGCCTGCCCGTGCCGCTTCACCAACTCGGCCGTCACGAACGCACAGACCTGCCGTGACAACCCCTGCCCCCGCGCGTCGGGCCTGGTCGCCACCCCGGCGATGAACCCGATCTCCGGAGCGCTCCAAGCGTCAGCCGCGACGCTCAGCAATTCGCCCGCCTCGCCCGTGACGGCCGCCCACCGCAGTACGCCGGAATCCCCGGGCTGTGCATACGACTCCGGCGACGCCTCGCTCAGCAACGCCTCGACCCCGGCGTCACCATCCAGCCAGGCCGCAGTGGTCGCGTGGGACGGTACGACCGTCGTCTCCATCCACCCGAAGGTCGCGCGAAGCGACAACTCAGGCACCCGGTCGACCAGCTCGCGAATCACCGGCTCCTCGCCGAACGGCCGGAAGCTCGGGCCCAACTCGGCGAGGGCCTGCGAGACGAGCGGCGCCAGGTCATCCATCGGCCCACGAACCACCAGCCGATCATGCTTCGACAGATCAGGTATGCCCACCGCGACCGCGTCACCAGCGTACCAGGCTCTGGCTCGACGACCGAGCTCACCCTGCCCGGCCCACACCAGCAATGCGTCCCCATCAGCTACCGACGCCAGCTCCCCAGCGGTTGAAATCTCGCGCACTCCGCCATTGTCCCTGACGGGTCACTTGCTCGCAGAGGCGCGCTGCAATGCGTACGGCGTGAGGTGGTGATAGCCACGAACAGAAACCCGGCGCAGTCTGCGGAGCCGGTACGCCGGATGGCCGTCGAGCGCGGCGGCCAGCTCCCGGTCGGCGAGGACGCGACCGGGCTTGGCCTCCGAGGTCAGCCGGGAGGCGAGGTTGACCACCTCGCCATAAACATCACCCAGCCGGATCAGGATGCTGCCGTAGGCCAGACCGATCCTGAGCTCGGGCATGTCGCCGGCCTCGGTCACCTTGTCCTGCAGGGCGAGTGCGAGCGCGGCGCCCTGCGCGGGGGTGTCGGTGACGAAGAGGACCTCGTCGCCGATCGACTTGATCACCCGGCCGCCGTTCAGCGCGACGACATCGGCGGCCAGACCTTCGAAGCGTTCGATCAGTTGGCCCAGCTCGACGACGGGCAGCCGCCGGGTCAGCCTGGTGTAGCTGACGATATCGGCAAAGCCCACCACCCGGACCCCGCGAGACAGCTCGTCGGAACCGGCCATCGCCCGCCCGGCCGCGGCTGCCAGGTGGCGGCGCCAGACATAGGTCTGCAGCCGTTCCATTGCTGGAAGCAACAATGACGCCACCTCGATGGCCTCGTCGGCGGGCAGCTTGGCGCCTTCCAGCAGCTCCAGGAACATCGCCGACTGCCAGGACGCCAGCCGGGACTGGGTCTGGCCGAGCTTGCGCGCGAGCGACGACTCCACCGCGGGCTCGATGAAACCGTCGTCCTCCAGCGCGGCGACCAGCCGGAGCGCCTCGAGATCGCCGTCGGTGAAGGCGATCTCGTCGTCCGGTACGGTCGCGAACCCGAGCGCATGCCACATCTGCTCGGCGCGCTCGATCGAGATCCCGGCCCGCTCGGAGACCTGGATCCGGGTGAACTTGCGCTCACCGCCGAGCAGCGCCTGCTCGAACTCCTGCTGGATCGACACCAGATCCGGCTCGGGCACCGGCTCCGTGGCAGCAGCGGAGGTGGGCCGGGCCGGCGGCTGGTCAGTCGGGCTGGGGGCCACGGCGTTCGGTGATGGTGGCGTCGATGGCGTCGCGGAAGTTCGGCAGCCGGTTGGTCAGGTCGTCGAACTTCTCCCGGGTGAAGTGCAGCAGCTGCAGCCGCGACTTCGCCGTCACCGTTGCCGTCCGCAACCGGTTCTGCCGGACCGCGACCTCACCGGCGATATCGCCCGGGCCGAGCACGGCGATCTCCTCGCCCTTGACCCGGACCGCCGCCGTACCGCTCAGGATCAGGTACGCCGCGTCGGGTGGCGTCTGCTCCAGGATCAGCGACCAGCCGGCCGGAACCGAGACCTCTTCGCCGGCCCGGAAGATGTCCTTGATCTCCCGGCCGGACAGCTCCGCGAACAGCGGCAGGTCCCGCGGGGACGTCCTACCCAGTGCCACAACGATCCTCCGAGCCCGCCGGGCGTTGACCCAGCGATAGCAGGCCGATGTTTCCAGTCAGTAACTCTAACGCTTGAGCTCGCCGGAGGTCACCGTGAGGGCCGACCCGAGTACCTGCGGCGACGCTCGGGACCGGGGATCGGGCAGGAGGGCGACGGATGTGGGGTCGGCCGCTAGCATCGGGGTCCGTACGCCGGTTCTGCGGCATACCAGGCTCAGGGGTGGGCGCGATGCGGATAGTCATGATGGGGATGGGAACTCGGGGAGACGCGCAACCGATGGCCGTCCTCGCGGCGGAGCTGGCCGCGCGTGGGCACGAGGTCACGCTCGGCTTGTGTTCCGACCTGGTCTGGGTCGGGCAGGCGCTCGGCGTCCACACGGTCGACCTGCTGGCGAGCGCCAAGGACTTCCTGGAGTCGGAGGAGGGCCGGCAGTGGCTGGCCGCCGGTGACTTCAAGTCCTACGTGCGGTGGTTGCTCGATTACAAGCACCAGACCGCGGACCAGCTGCACACGAAGCTGATCGAGCTGGCCGGCGGCGCGGACGTCATCATCTCCGGTACCGCGACCGAGCTCGAGGCCGTCATCATCGCCGAGGCCGCCGGCATCCCCTCGGTCTCCGTCTACCACGCGCCGATCCGCAGCAACAGCGCGTTCCCGCACCTGCTCGTCTCGACCGACATCTTCTCGCCGGAGAAGAACCTCGAGACCTACGCCGAGGTCAACAAGTCGAACTGGCCGGTCTTCGAGCCCTTCATCAACAAGCTCCGCGCCCGCGTCGGCCTGGCACCGACCTCGGAGACGACCGGCGCCCGGCTCGAACGCTTCGGCGCGCTGGAGATCCAGGCCTACAGCCGGCACGTCGTACCGGAGCTGATCGACTGGGACGTACGCCGGCCGCTGACCGGGTTCCTCGGGCCGTCGGACGCGCAGCGCAGGGTGCTCGACGACCTGGTCGATCCCGAGCTGGACGCATGGCTCGACGCCGGCGATCCGCCCGTGTACTTCGGCTTCGGCAGCATGCCCGTCCTCGAACCGGACGCCGCGCTGGCCATGATCGAGAAGGTCGCGGACACCCTCGGCGTCCGCGCCCTCGTCAACCTCGAGGCCAGTACTGCGAACGACAGCGCGGTCCGCGTCGTCGGCAACCTCAACCACGACGCCGTCCTCCCCCGCTGCCGGGCAGCCGTCCATCACGGCGGCGCCGGTACGTCGGCCACCTCATTGCGCGCCGGTCTCCCGACGGTGGTCTGCGCCGTCTTCGCCGACCAGCCGTTCTGGGGCGCCCAGCTCCAACGGATGGGCGTCGGCAGCACCTTGCGATTCACCGACCTGAGCGAACCCACCCTGTTCGCGGCCCTCGAACCGATGCTTGCCGACGGCCCCCGTCAGCGCGCGGCCGAGCTCGCCACCCTGCTCCGCGAGGAGGACGCCATCGTCCAGACGGCGGACGCCTTCGAGCAGTCACTGCGCGGCTGACCCAACGGATCATCCGTTGCCCACAGCACGTAACCATCCGGGCGAACCAGCACCCGGGCGGCAGCGGGATAGCCGGCCAAGTCGAGCAACAGCGGCCGACCGGGCGCGAGCAGCTCGGCAACGCTCGCTCCGTCATCAGGTCATGGCGGTTGCAGCTGTGTCCCGAACGACAGGACATAGTCCGCGACGCGGCCTCCGGCGCGGGTGGTTCACGCTCAGGCGGTCGAGCTGACCGGCACTATGTCCTGTCCTTCGGGACGGCCAAACCCTTTTGACGGTGAGCTAGCCAGCGCGCCTGGTTCGGCGGGAGCGGTGGGAGCGGGAGCGTTCGGTGCGGCGGCGGATGGGGCGGCGGGGGCCGACCAGGCGCGGGCCGGCCAGCCGGTCTTCCAGCCGTCGGGCCTCGCGGCGGATCGGTTGGGCGACGTACTCGCCGAGGATCACGCCCGATGCGAGGGCGACGCCGATGGCGACCGCGGTGGCCAGGGAGACGATGCCGGTGAGGTTGCCGAGGCTCATCAGTTCGAGCAAGCCCTTGTAGATGGTGAGTCCGGGCAGCAAGGGGACTGTGCCGGAGACTACGACCACCAGGGGCGGGACGCCGGAGCGGCGGCCCAGGGAGTAGCCAGTGAGGCCGACGGCGAAGGCGGCGGCCGCGGTTGACCAGGCGGGACCGAACTCGGCGCGCGACATCAAGGTGAAGACGAGTGAGCCCAGTGCGCCGACGACGGCGATCGGCAGCAGGGAACGCAGCGGCGCGTACGACGCGTAGGCGAACGCGACGGCCATCAGGGCGCCCGATCCGACCATGATCGGGAGGTTGCTGAGCTGGATCGTCTGCGCCTCGATCGCGACCGGGAGACCGAGTTTGATACCGAGGGTGAGGCCCAGCGAGACGCCGGCGATGATGCCGCCGGTGAGGAGCATCGCCTCCAGACTGCGGGCGGCAGCGGTCACGTAGTACCCGGTGATCGCGTCCTGGACGGCGCCGGTGAGGGCGATCCCGGCCAGCAGCATGATGATGCCGGCGGCAACTACCAGTGAGGGTTTCACCGGCGCGTCGACGGCGTACAGGATCAGGGCGACGGCGGTGGCGACGAAGGCGCCGGCCACCTGCTGGTAGAAGGCGGGGAGGCGCTGGCGGTTGAACCAGCGGTTGCTGACCTCGATCAGGACCGCGGTGACGACGGCGACGAGGGTGATCAGCCAGCCACCACCGAGCAGCAGCGTGGCGCCACCGGCCATCACGCCCCAGGCGAGCACCGAGCTCCACCGCGGGAAGGGTGGCCCTGCGGACACCATCCGGGAGAGCTCGCGGCTGGCCTCCTCACGGGTCAGCTCACCCTGCGCGAACCGGCGGACGAGCCGGTCGACGTCGGTCAGGCGGGAGAAGTCCTGGCCGCGATACCGGACGATGCGCATATGCGTCTCGGGCGCGACATCGGGCGCGGCCTGGTAGGAGATCGCGATCGAGGTGAAGGTGATGTCGACCTCACAACCGCGCAGCCCGGCCGATCCGGTCACGCTCAGGATGGTGGCGGTCGCGTCCGCAGTACCGGCGCCGCTGGACAGCACGACCTCGCCGACCCGGAGGGCCAGGTCCAGCGTGCGATATAGCTCACGCTGCTCATCCCGCGCCCGCTCACCCGCAGCCTGCAGCTCCGCCGACAACTCGTCCACCGACAACTCACCGGTCGTCGGCTCCAGATCCGTCTGCCGGCGATCCGCTCCCCGCCGGCGCGCAGCCTGACGCCGATCGGCACCGCGCCGCTCACCGCGCCGCAACTCCTCCGGCCGATCGCCATCCGGCCCACCGACAGCCTCGCCGCCTTCGCCCACCGTGCTCCTTCCGTCCCCACGACGCTAACGCCCAGAGCCCCGCCAGACCGCATCCGGACCGCCGCCCCGTCAATCCAGCCCCACCGCGCCCCCGGTCGCCTCGGCTGCAATCGCTTTCCACCGACTTTCGCGACAGGTTGACTCGCCGTGACCGCCCACCTAAGGTTGCGATCACGAGCCTTGGAAAGCCCTTTCCAAGGCTCGTGCGAGGGAGGCGACATGTGCGAGTTCGGCCCGGCCGCGGCGCTGCCCGGCGGTATCGGCATCTCGCGGCTGACGGTGTACGACATCGAGGCCCCCGACGGACTCGTCGGCGGTACGCCGCACGTCCACCTCGCCTGCTCCGAGGGGTACTACGTGATCGCCGGCTCCGGCGCGGTCCAGACCCTCAACCCGAAGGGCTTCACCGAGACCCCGCTGCAGGCGGGCACGGTGGTCTGGTTCGACCCCGGCACGATCCACCGGCTGATCAACGGCGGTGAGCTCCAGATCCTCACCCTGATGTCGAACTCCGGCCTCCCCGAGGCAGGCGACGCCGTCCTCACCCTGCCGCCCGAGCACCTGATCGACCGCGAGACCTACCTGAAGGCGACCACCCTCACCGGCGAAGGCGAAGCCCGCACGCCGTCCGCGATGACTCGCCGCAACCTCGCTCTCGAAGGCTTCGCCGTACTACGTGACGCGTACGCCGCCGACGGCCCGGCAGCCCTCGACGCGTTCTACGAATCCGCCATCCGCATCGTCCAGCCCCAACTCGCCGACTGGCGCAAACGCTGGGAAGAGGGCGCCCGCCGGCTGGCGGACGAAACCGGCGCTGCCCTGGAGGCGCTGGAGGCGGGCAAGGCCCCGCATCTGCAAACCGCAGAGCTGCACGAACTCCCCGCACCCACCGAGCACGGCCGCCACGGCATGTGCGGCCGCCTGGACGTCTACGACGTAGGTGAACGCCCGTGAGCCCCGCCCCACACCCTGCGCAACTGCTGCGCCGAAGAGAGGTAGCACAGTGAACGATCGACACGTCGGCATCGTGATGAACGGCGTCACCGGCCGGATGGGCCTGCGCCAGCACCTGGAGCGCTCCATCGTGGCGATCCGCGAGCAGGGTGGGATCCCGGCCGCGGACGGGTCGATGATCATCCCCGAGCCGATCCTGGTCGGCCGCAATGAGCTCAAGCTGAAGAACATCGCCGACAAGTACGGTCTGAGCCGCTGGACCACCGACCTGTCCGAGGCGCTGGCCGAGCCGGACGTCGAGATCTACTTCGACTCCCAGCTCACCCAGCTCCGCGAGAAGGGCGTTCGCGCCGCGGTCGAGGCCGGTAAGGCGATCTACTGCGAGAAGCCGATCGCCGAGGGTCTCGAAGCGGCCGTCGACCTGGCCCGGCTGGTCCGCGACTCCGGGCTGAAGAACGGCGTCGTCCAGGACAAGTTGTCGCTGCCCGGCCTGCGCAAGCTGAAGCGGCTCGTCGACGGCGGCTTCTTCGGCGAGATCCTCTCGGTCCGCGGCGAGTTCGGCTACTGGGTCTTCGAGGGTGACTGGCAGGAGGCGCAGCGGCCGGCCTGGAACTACAAGACCGAGGAGGGCGGCGGCATCGTCGTCGACATGTTCTGCCACTGGCGGTACGTGCTCGACCAGATCTTCGCCCCGGTGAAGTCGGTGTACTGCCAGGGCGCCACCCACATCCCGACCCGGTACGACGAGCAGGGGCAGCCCTACAAGGCGACGGCCGAGGACGCGGCGTACGGCGTCTTCGAGCTCGAGGGCGGCATCATCGCGCAGCTGAACTCGTCCTGGACGACGCGCGTGTTCCGCGACGAGCTGGTCGAGTTCCAGGTCGACGGGACCGAGGGCAGCGCGGTCGCCGGCCTACGCAATTGTCACGCCCAGCACCGCTCCGCGACGCCGAAGCCCGTTTGGAACCCCGACCTCCCGGCCGCGTACTCGTTCCGCGACCAGTGGTCCGAGGTGCCGGACAACGAGGTCTTCGACAACGGCTTCAAGGTGCAGTGGGAGATGTTCCTGCGGCACATCGTCGACGACGCGCCGTTTACCTGGGACTTCGTCGAGGGCGCCAAGGGCGTCCAGCTCGCGGAGCTCGGCCTGCAGTCGTGGCGCGAAGGTCGCAAACTGGAGGTCCCGGCCCTCGACATCGAGGCGCGGGCATGAGCCTGTCCCTTCGACTACCTCTGGATGGCGGGCTGGAGACCTACCAGCTCACCGGTACGCCGGTTGCCGCCGGCACCTATGAGCCCGCGCGCAGCCGGTTGGCCTTCGCCGCCGCGCATGTGGTCTCGGACCCGCTCGCGGACAACTCACCAGGCGCGCCCGCGGCCATCGACTGGGACCACACACTCGGCTTCCGCCGACACCTGTGGTCGCTGGGCCTGTCGGTAGCCGAAGCAATGGACACAGCCCAACGCGGCATGGGGTTGGACTGGCCCGCCACGCAGGAGCTGATCAGGCGATCCGCACGCGAGGCCCCGACTCACACCGTTGCTACGGAGAAGCGGATTGCGGTTGGGGTGGGCACAGACCAGCTTTCGCCCGGGGTGCATCCGTTGGAGGTGGTGATCGCTGCCTATGAGGAGCAGCTTGCGTTGGCTGAGGAGGTTGGTGCTCAGCCGATCCTGATGGCGAGCCGGGCCTTGTGCGCGGCGGCGAACTCGCCCGATGACTACCGCAAGGTGTACGACCGGCTGCTCAGCCAGTCGTCCCGGCCGGTCATCCTGCACTGGCTCGGCTCGATGTTCGACCCGGCGCTGGACGGCTACTGGGGCAGCGACTCGCTCGATACCGCCGCCGATGTGGTCGTCGACCTGATCAACGAGAACACCGCGCAGGTCGACGGCATCAAGATCTCGTTGCTGGACGCAAGCAAAGAGATTGCCCTGCGCAAGCGCCTCCCTGCGGGCGTCCGGCTCTACACCGGCGACGACTTCAACTACCCGGAGCTGATCCGCGGCGACGACGAGCACTACAGCGATGCGCTGCTCGGGATCTTCGCCGCGATCGCACCCGCCGCCGCGGCCGCGTTGAAGGCGCTCGACGACGGCGAGCTGACGAAGTACGAGGAGATCTTCGCGCCGACCGTGCCACTGGCGCGGCAGATCTTCTCGGCGCCGACGTACTACTACAAGACCGGAATCGCCTTCCTGGCTTGGCTGAACGGCCACCAGCCCGGCTTCGGCATGGTCGGCGGCCTGCAGACCGGCCGTTCACTGCCACACTTGGCCGACACGTTCCGCCTGGCCGACGCGGCCGGCGTACTGACGTCACCCGAGCTGGCAGTCGACCGCTTCCGCAAGCTTCTGACAGTCGGCGGGATCGACGCATGAACCGCTACAGCCTCAACCAGGCAACGACGAAGTACTGGCCGCTGGAGGAAGTAGTTGCCGCCAGCGCCAAAGCCGAGCTGGAATGGATCGGCCTGTGGCGCGAGCCGATCCAGGAGTACGGCGTCGAGCGGTCGGCGAAGCTCGTCGCCGATGCCGGCCTGCGCGTTTCCTCCTTGTGCAGAAGCGGATTCTTCACCGCCACCGACGCGGCCGAGCGCCAGGCGAAGATCGAGGACAACCGCCGCGCGATCGACGAGGCGGCCACCCTCGGTACCGACGTGCTGGTGCTCGTCAGCGGTGGCCTGCCACCCGGTTCGCGCGACCTCGACGGCGCCCGCGGGATGATCCGCGACGGCCTCGCCGAGCTGGCGCCGTACGCCGGTGAGCGCGGCGTCCGCCTCGCGGTCGAGGCCCTGCACCCGATGTTCTGCTCCGATCGCTGCGTCGTCTCGTCGCTCAGCGGCGCGCTCGACCTCGCCGAGCAGTTCCCGGTGGAGCAGGTCGGCGTGATCGTCGACGCCTACCACCTGTGGTGGGATGCCGAGGTCTACCAGCAGATCGAGCGCGCCGGCGACCGGATCTGCTCGTACCAGGTGAGCGACTGGACCACGCCGTTGCCGGCCGACAACCTGCTCGGCCGCGGCATGATGGGCGACGGCGCGATCGAGCTGCGCCGGTTGCGCGAGGCCTGTGACGCCGCGGGATACACCGGCCCGGTCGAGGTCGAGATCTTCAACCAGCAACTGTGGGACGCGCCCGGCCAGGAGGTCTTCGACCTCGCCCTGGCGCGCTATCTCGAGCACGTCGCCTAACCGAATCCAGTACTCGAAGGAGCCATCTCCCCATGAGCAACCGGACCATTCCCACCGACGGCATCGGCATGCACCTCTACACGATGCGCGAGGCGCTGACCGCGGACTACCCGGGCACCCTCCAGCGACTCGCCGAGATCGGCTACCAGACCGTCGGCGTGAGCGGCCGGTTCGGGCACTCGACTGAAGAGATCCGCTCGTACGCCGACGCCGCCGGCCTGAAGATCGTGCTGGAGCACGTCGGCTATCCCCGGCTGACCGACAACTGGGAGAGCGCGCTCGCGGACGTCCAGACGCTCGGCGGCCAATGGATCGTCGTACCGTCGCTGCCGGTCGAGCTGCGGACGCCTGACGGGTTCCGTGAAGCTGCCGCCGCGTTCAACACCGCGGGACAGCTGGCCAAGAAGGAGGGGTTGAAGCTCCTCTTCCACAACCACGGGCACGACTTCGACGAGGTCGACGGGCGGGTGCTGTTCGACATCCTGCTCGACGAGGTCGAGGCCGACCTGCTCGGCTTCGAGCTCGATCTCTATTGGGTGGTCAACGGCGGCAAGGACCCGATCGACTACTTCCGCGGTCACCCCGGCCGGTTCCCCGCCCTGCACGTCAAGGACATGGCCACGGACGGCTCGTTCGCGGACGTCGGCACCGGCACGCTCGACTTCGCCGCGATCTTCGCCGAGGCGGAGTCCGGGGGCGTCCAGCAGTGGCTCGTCGAACACGACGCCCCCACCGACGAGTGGGAGTCGGCGCAGACGTCGTACCGATCCTTGACGGAGCTCAGGTACTGAACCGGGTAGTCCCGGCCGCCGCGCAGTACCAACGTTTGATTCACGACGGTACGTGTCAGTAGGCGTATTCTCGTCACTGACTGCAGGCGGTCGGCTCCCGTCCGGCATAATGGGTCGCCCGTGTCGCGCTGGAGAACGGCTTCCGCTGCGGCCGGTCTGTCACCCTGTAAGAGGGCCCTCACCACGGCGGGGTCCCGTGAGGCCGCCAACGCCGTGATGCCGGAGAGATCGCACCGTGCACAACGAGCCCACTGTCCGGATGACGGCCGTCCGCCGTCTGTACGAGGTGAGCGCCCGGATGGGTGCCGGGCGAAGCCTGGCCGAAACCCTGCAGACGGTCGTCGACGGCGTCGTGGACGGCCTCGGTTTCGGTATCGCCGTGCTGAACCTGCGCCAGGCCGACGGCAAGTTCGAGGTGATCGCCGTGGCCGGATCGCCGGAGGCCAGGGAGGCGCTGCTCGGCACGATCAGCGCCGCGGACATCTTCGACGCCGAGTTCGCGATCGCGGACAAGTGGGGCGGGCTGCGATTCGTTCCGCACGAGCGGCTGCCCGAGGGCGGCGAGATCGTCGGCTGGGTGCCCGAGATCCCGGTTCCCTCAGGGGCCGACGCGTGGCATCCGCTGGACGCGCTGTTCGCGCCACTGCACTCCTCCGACGGCGAGCTGGTCGGGATGCTCTCGGTCGACCTGCCCGAGGACCAGCGCCGGCCCGGCCAGATCCACCGTGAACTGCTGGAGATCTTCGCGACCCAGGCCGGCCTGGCGATCGACAAGGCCCGGCTGACCGACCAGTTGCTCGCCGAGAAGGCCCGGCTGGAAGCGAGCGAGACGACCTTCCGGCTGGTCTTCGAGGGCGCCGGCAACGGGATGGCGACGATCGCCTTCGACGGGCCGGAGGCAGGCCGCATCCTGCGCGTCAACGACGCCTTCTGCCACATCACCGGCTACACCCCGGCGCAGCTGGTCGGCACCACCTTCGTCGACTACCTGCGCGACGAGAACACGGGCCAGACCAAGCGGGAGATCGAGCAGCTCGCCACCGGGCGCGGACCGTACCGGTTCGAGCGCACCTTCCGGCGTACCGACGGGAACGACATCTGGCTGGGCGGGACGGCGGCCATCGTCAACCAGGGCAAGGACCAGCCGCGGATCATCCTGATCCAGATCGACGATGTGACGGCGCGCAAGGACGAGGAGCGCGAGCTGCGGCACCACGCGGCACACGACCCCCTGACCGGGCTGCCGAATCGGCGGCTGCTCCAGCATCGGTTCAACGCGGCGCTGCAGCGGTCGCGGCAGACCGGGCGGCGTGGGGTGCTGCTGTTCTGCGACCTGAACCACTTCAAGCAGGTGAACGACGAGTACGGTCACGAGGCCGGCGACAAGGCGCTCCGCGAGATCGCCGACCGGCTGCTGACGGAGGTCAGGCACGGCGACACGGTGGCCCGGCTGGGCGGCGACGAGTTCGCAGTACTGGCCGAGGACATCGACGGTGACGACCTGGACATGCTGATGCGCCGGATCGACGAGTCCATCAGCCAGCCACTCGAAGGCATCGACGTACCGGTCACGGCCAGCATCGGCCTCGCCGTCGTCAGCCCGTACGCCGCCGACCTCGACGAACTCCTCCGCACCGCCGACAACGCCATGTACGAAGCAAAACGCGCCTACCGCGCCAGCCGCTGACGTTGATGCTGGCGCTGGCGCTGGCGACCCACGGCTAGCGAGTCGGCCGCTGACGCCGCTTCTTCTTCGGCGGCTCGGGACGCTTGTCCGCCAGCCAGTTCTGCAGGATCGAGATCGCGGCCTCGTTGTGGCGCTCGACGAACGGGACGACCCGGCCGGGGTTGGCGAAGGCGAAGATCGGCGTCCAGTGCGACTTCCCGTCCACCGTCTTCCAGCGGACCGCCGGGAAGTTGGTGATCGCGACGATCGCATCCCGCGGGATCCGCCGGCTGCGCAGCAGCCCGTGGACCTCGATCCCCTCACCATCACAGACGACCCCCAGCCGCCACCCCAGAAATGCCAGGTAGACAGCAGCCGCCACGCACACGACCGCCCCCGCGATCACCGCCACCAGCGGTAAGTCGTCTCGCAACGCGATCACGATCACACCCACCAGAACAGGCCAGACCGACGCATTGCAGACACGAGTGATCAACAGGGGTTTCAGTTCCACCCCGCCATTCTCGCTCAGCCGTCGAGCGGCGCGAAGGCGACCTTGGCGAGGGCCTCGTCGGTGAGGCGGTAGGTGGGCCATTCGGTCTGGGGGGTGGCGCCGAGGGACTTGTAGAAGTCGATGGCGGGGGTGTTCCAGTCGAGGACCGACCACTCGAGGCGTTCGTAGTCGTTGGTGACGCACTCCTGCGCCAGGGCGGTCAGGAGGGCTTTACCCAGACCTGAACCGCGTTGGCTGGGGCGGACGAAGAGGTCTTCGAGGTAGATGCCGTGGACTCCGCGCCAGGTGGAGAAGCTGAGGAACCAGATCGCGCAGCCGACGATCTCCTCGTCGGCCAGGGCGACATGGCAGAAGACGGCGGACGTACTACCGAAGAGGGCCGTCGTCAGCTGGTCGGCCGTCAGGTGGCATTCCTCCGACGCTCGCTCATACTCCGCGAGGCCGTGGACGAGGTCGACGATCGCCGGTACGTCGGCCGGCCGGGCGCGGCGGATTCGGTCATCAGTCTGCATGAGCCCATCCTGCGCCTTCTGACGATTCAGCAGGCCAGCTACTGACTCTCAGTGGTATCTACTGTTTGAAAGATGAGTCGGCCTGCGGGAGGTTGGGGGTATGACTTCTGATACCCCCACCACCCGCAGGATCGGCGATGTCCAGGTCAGTGCGATCGGCCTCGGCGGGATGCCGCTGTCGATCGAAGGACGACCGGACGACGAGAGCCGGTCGATCGCCACCATCCACGCCGCGCTCGACGCCGGCGTCACGCTGATCGACACCGCCGACGCCTATCACCTCGACTCGTCTGATGTCGGACACAACGAGACGCTGATCGCGAAGGCGCTCAGCTCGTACGGCGGTGACACGTCCGGGGTGCTCGTCGCGACCAAGGGCGGGCACCTGCGCCCGGGTGACGGCGCGTGGACGCTGGACGGTTCGCCCAAGCACCTGAAGCAGGCCGCCGAGGACTCGCTCAAGCGGCTCGGGGTGGACGCGATCGGGCTCTACCAGTTCCACCGGCCGGACCCGAAGACGCCGTACGAGGACTCGATCGGCGCGATCCGCGATCTCCTCGACGCGGGCAAGATCCGGCAGGCCGGTATCTCCAACGCGAACCCGGCCCAGATCCGCCAGGCCAACGAGATCCTCGGCGGCCGGCTCGTCTCGGTCCAGAACCAGTTCTCACCGGCCTTCCGCTCCAGCGAACCCGAGCTGGACCTCTGCGACGAACTCGGCATCGCGTTCCTGCCGTGGTCCCCGCTCGGCGGCATCTCCAACGCCCCCGGCCTCGGCGACAAGCACCCCGCCTTCCACACCCTGGCCGCGGAACTGGGCGTCAGCCCGCAGAAGCTGACCCTCGCCTGGATGCTCGCCAAGTCCCCGGTCGTCATCCCGATCCCCGGTTCCAGCCGCCCGGAGACCATCCGCGACTCGTACTCCGCGATCGACCTGACCCTCACCCCCGACCAGGTCGCCACTCTCGACGCGGCCTGAGTCCTTCCGCCCGCACCCGATCGTGAAGGTGCGGGCGGAATAGCCCCTGTACTGCGGGAAGCCGCCGTGCTGGCAAGTAACACGGCGGTCATATCACGGGGCTGATTTGACACCTTGCGTTCATCTGCGCGCTAAGAGTCAGGAATTACTGGATTCCGGCCGGAGTGGCTGTTAGAGTCCTGCTCGTATCTCCGGCGATGTACTTCTTTGGTGGAAGAGACTTCGTCGGCACATCAATCTGTTGCGGTCAGAAGTGCGCAATTTGTGGGGAATGCGCGCGGCTTCTACCTGCTCGCCGGTTTGATCACAGTCGCTCGAGCCGGCCCTGCCCCGAGTAGACAGGCCTGCCCATCAATCCACCCTCCGATCGGTCGCCCGCGGCTTGACCGCTTGAGCTGACCTCGCGCTCCATCCCTTCAGTCCAAGGCTGTTGCCCGCCCGGCCGCCGCCGCGGATTCGCTGTGTGCTGCCCATTTCCGGTGAGGCCAACATGCGTACCCTGCTGCTTTTCGACGGGCTCGGCGGCCACCAGGCCGGCCTGATCCCCGCCCTCCGGGAGTTGTTCACGCACCCGGCGAACCAGGCGTATTTCCAGCGCGTATTCAGCACCGTCGACGAGACGCTGGAATACGCTGGCGCCGACTTGGTATCCGCTTTCCTGCCCGCCGGATTACCATTGAAACAATGGCTTGAACCAGCTCGTGAATTATCCGAGACCGATTGGTCCGAATCCGTCCTGGCGGGAATTCTCGTACACGCCTACCAGGTCTGCCGGCTGCAGCCGACCGAGTGTGGCGCCGACCCGAGTGTGGTCGCGGCGCTGGGCCACAGCATCGGCCTGCAGGCAGCGGTGATCGCCGGGCTCCGAATCCGCCGGCTGGACCAGTTCCTCGCCGTCGCCTCGAGTTCGCTGAAGCTGGTCCTGCTGAGCCTGCTTCGAGCCCGTCAACTCACTGCGACCGGACAGCCCGACCAGGCTGCCGTCGACCGCTACCTGGCCACCAGCAGCAAGGCCCGTACTCCGAGCCCGATGGCGTCCGTCACCGGCTTGTCGCGAGCAGACCTGGAGCAACTCGTCGCCGGCTACAACGCCGATGCGGCCCGGCAGCCGATCTCGGTGAGCCTGGCGAACACCCCCACGGCGCAGGTCCTGAGCGGCACCTCCGCCGACCTCCTCGACCTGTACTTCGCGGACTTCGCGGACTCTCAAGCGCAGTGGGCGTTCCTGCCGAACACGATCCCCTTCCACAGTGACCAACTGGGTCCCGCCATCCAGCAGGTCCGCGACGAGGACCTGGACTTCATCGGCCCGCTACCGAGCCCCGATGACCTGGCCATCCCCGTCTACGCGACCGATGCGCCGCGCAACCTGCAGGAGTCCACCGACCTGGTGGACGAGTACCTGGAGCAGGTGTTCGTCCGGCCGATCCACTGGGAAACAGCCGCCAGACATGCGATCAGCGATGCCAAGGCGGAGCTGGTGGTCGACTGCGGTCCAGGCGCCGCCGCCCGCCGCTTCACCCGCGAGTGCCTGGGCGCCGACGCCCGCACCCTTCGTTTCGAGTCCGTCCAGCAGTTCTCGCGTCGAGTCCGATAAGGAGCACCGCCATGCGTTGTCTGCTTTTTCCCGGTCAGGGTGTCCAGAAGAAGGGGATGGGCGCCGAGCTGTTCGATGAGTTCCCCACCGAGACCGCGCTCGCGGACCAGATCCTCGGCTACTCGATCGAGGAGCTGTGTCTACGGGATCCGGACCGCCGGCTGCGCGACACCCGGTACGTGCAACCGGCTGTCTTCTTCGTCAACGCCCTGCTCGGGGTGGAGCGGATCGCCGACGAGCCAGGCGGATACCAGTACTTCGCCGGCCACAGCCTCGGCGAGTACAACGCGCTGGTCGCCGCCGGCGTGCTCGAGCTGGCCGACGGGTTGCGGTTGGTGAAGCGACGGGCCGAGGTGATGTCCGCGATCACTGGCGGCGGGATGTCCGCAGTACAAGGGCTTCCGGTGTCGTTCGTACGGCGCGCGCTGACCGAGACGGGTCTGGGCAAGGTGTTCATCGCGAACCTGAACGCCGACGTCCAGACCACGATCGCCGGTGACCGCGCCGAGATCGCCGTTGCGGGCAAGGCGATCTCGGCGATCCCCGGCGCGCGGGTGATCCCGATCAACGTCAGTGGACCGTTCCACACCCCGCTGATGGCGCCGGCCGAGCGGGAGTTCCGCGAAGTACTGGCCGCGGTGGAGTTCGGCCCGGCCAAGACCCCGGTGGTCTCGGGCGTGACCGGCGAGCTGTTCGACCCGGCGGAGGGCGCCGAACTACTCGGGCGGCAGCTGTCCGCGCCGGTCGAGTGGGTCAAGGCGATCACCACGTTGCGGGCCCAGGGCGTGACGCAGTTCGACGAGGTCAACGGCCAGACGTTGAGCTCGCTGCTGACCAGGATCAACTGAGGAGATCGGCGACCATGACCCAGACCGTGAACACCGACATCGCGATCGTCGGCCTGTCCGTGGATGTACCAGGGGCCCAGGATCTCGACGCCTTCTGGCAGCTCATCAGCTCCGGGACCAGCCTGACCCGGCCGTTCCCGGTCGAACGGCGGGAGAAGCTGCGCGAGTACATCCGCTACCTGCGCGCGACCAGCGTCGACCCGGTCGAGGACACCGAGATCGAGTACCACAACGGCAGCTTCCTGGACACCGTCGACACCTTCGACTACTCGGTGTTCGGGATGAACCCGCGACAGGCCACGCTGACCGACCCGCACCACCGGATGGTGCTGCGGGCGATGTTCCTCGCCTTCGAGGACGCCGGCTACTCGATCGACCGGCTGCGCGGTACGAGTACCGGGGTCTTCGTCGGCTTCGCGGTCAACCCGGGTTCGACGTACCTGGACTACATCTGCCGGATCGACCCGTCGGTCGGCCAGCAGGCGATCACCGGCAACATCCCGACCATGCTGGCCAACCGGCTGTCGCACTTCCTCGACCTGCGCGGTCCCAGCCTGGTCGTGGACACCGCCTGCTCGGCCACCTTGGTCGCCGTCCACCAGGCCAAGAACGCGCTGCTGGCCGGCGACTGCGAGATGGCCGTCGTCGGCGGCGCCCGGATCGTCTTCGCCCCGGTCAAGCACCCGCACTCCAACATCGGGATCGAGTCGTCCGACGGCGTCACCCGGACGTTCGACGAGGCCGCCGACGGTACCGGCTTCGGCGAGGGCTCGGGCGCGGTCGTGCTGAAGCGAGTGGACCAGGCCGTTGCCGACGGCGACCAGATCTACGCCGTGATCAAGGGGAGCGCGGTCAACCACGACGGCAACACCGAGGGCATCACCAACCCGGACTCGGACTCGCAGGCCGACCTGCTGATCCGCGCGTGGCGCAACGCCGACGTCGATCCCCGCAGCATCGGCTACCTGGAGGCCCACGGTACGGCGACGCGCGTCGGCGACCCGATCGAGCACGAGGGGATGAAGCGCGCCTTCGCCAAACACACCACCGACAAGAACTTCTGCGCGGTCGGCACGGTCAAGGCGAACGTCGGCCACCTCTTCGAGGGTTCCGGCGTGATCGGCCTGATCAAAGCCGTCGCCGTCCTGCGGAACCAGCAGATCCCGCCGCAGGCGAACTTCCACAACCCGAACCCGAAGCTCGACTTCGCCGCCGGCCCCCTCTACGTCTCCACCGGCCTGCAGCCGTGGGAGTCGCCGGACGGACCGCGCCGAGCAGGTGTCAGCGCCTTCGGCCTCGGCGGCACCAACGCGCACGTCGTCGTCGAGGAGCACTTCGACGCGGCTCAGCGGCCGGCCTCCATCGAAGGCGAGTTCCTGTTCACTCTCAGCGGGGCGACGGTCGCCTCGGTGACCCGCCTGGTGGAGCGGTACGTCCGGTTCATCGATGGTGGCGGTCTGGACGGCGTGGACATCGCCGATGTCTGCTACACCAGCCAGGTCTCGCGCAGCTCGCACCGGCTGCGGATCGCGATGGTGGTCAAGGACGTCGCCGACCTGCGCAGGCAACTGCCCAAGCCGGATCCGATCGCGCCGGACAGCCCACTCGCCGCGCAAGCTCAGGCCTACCTGGGCGGTCAGGCTGTCGACTGGAAAGCGCTCAGCAGTGAGCGTCAGCCCCGAGTGGTCCGGCTGCCGGGCTACGCCTTCGACGAATCCGTTGCCTGGGTTGAGTTCCCGGACACCTGGCGTTCGCAGCTGTCGCTGACGAGCACCGAGGTCCGTCACCCGGTCACGCACGACATCGAGTTCCAGCCGGCGCCGGCACTGCCGATCGCGGCCGTTCCGACCGGTACGAAGGCCGTCGTCCTGATCGACCCCGATACCGACGCCGAGGAGATCCTGGCAGCCGCCCAGCTCGGCGAGGCCAAGGTGATCCGCCTCTGCGAGCCTGTACGGCCCGGCGGTGAACTGTTCGCCGCGGACAATGCGAAGGCCTTCGAACAACTCGCCCAGCTGATCAGCGACGAGGAGGTCACCCACGTCGTCCACGCTCTGGCCTTCGAGTCCACCGCGGCTACGGGGATCGACGAGGTCGAGCGCCGGACCAGCAAGAACCTCGGCAGCCTCTTCCTGCTGTCCAAGGCGCTGATGGCAGCCGGGGTGAAGGTCGAGCTGACCGTACTCACCCAGTACGCCGTCGCTGCCGCGGATGGTGACGCCGACGTCGTCACCGAGAACTCCGCGCTGGTCGGCTTCGGCAAGGTGATCAGCCGGGAGTATCCGTACATCAAGGTCAAGCACCTCGACATCGACCTGGCCGTACCACCCACGGCTCTGCGGGCCGAGGTGTTCGCCGCCGACCACGGAGTCTTCCTGCTCCGTGGCGACCAGCGGCTGCACGAAGTGTTCGTCGAGGTACCGGAGCTCGTTGCCGATGGCCCCCAGGACTATCTGAAGCCCGGCGGCACGTACCTGATCACCGGCGGAACCGGCGCGCTCGGGATGGCCGTTGCGAAGTCGTTCGCCGTCGCGCAACCCGACCTGCGGCTGGTACTCCTGAGCCGCTCCGGCCTGCCTGGCAAGGAGGACTGGACCGAGTTGCTGGCCTCCGGCGACGCTCTGGCCGGTCGGATCCGCGCAGTACAGGAGCTGGAAGAACTGGGGGCGACCGTGGTCGTCCGGGCCGCCGATGCCGGCGATCCGAAATCACTGGCCGATGCCGTCGGGTGGATCCAGGGCGAGTACGGCCGGATCGACGGGATCGTGCACGCGGCCGGACTGCCCGGTGGCAGCACGGTGATGTTCCGTCAGCCCGAGGACTTCGACGCCGTGGTCCGGGTCAAGCTGCAGGCCGCCTTCATGCTCGACCTGCTGACCAAGGACGACCGCCCCGACTTCATCGTGCACTTCTCGTCGGTGGCCTCGGTCTTCCCCGCTCCCGGCCAGGCCGACTACGCGGCCGGCAACTACTACCTCGACAACCTCGCCCGGGCTCAGGCTGGTGGGTCCTGCCGGGTGATCGCGCTCGACTGGGTCGCCTGGAAGGAGATCGGGATGGCCGTCGACCACGGCACCAACGGCGACACCATGTTCAAGGCACTGCCGACCGCGGTCGGGCTGGACATCCTGGACGGCGGGCTGCGTTCGGGCCGGTCGCGGCTGTTCGCCGGTGAGTTGCACTACCGCGGCGAACTGATCCATCTGCTGAAGTCGTACGACGTCCGGCTGTCGGCCGACATCGAGGCGAAGGTCGAGCTGGAGCTGCTCGCGCTGGACGAGCGGCTGCGGCAAGCCGCGGACAAGATCAAGGGCAACGTCGCCGCGGTCGAGGTCGAAATGGAGGGCCGGCCGGACGGCGAGTACACCGAGGTCGAGCGGACCGTCGCGCAGTGCCTGGCCTTCGCGTTCGGCTACCCGTCCCTCGACGTCGAGGCGGACTTCTTCGACCTCGGCGGCGACTCGATCATGGCCGCGTCGGTGGCGAGCAACCTCGCCGTCGTCCACGGCGTGCAGTACGAGATCGCCGATCTGCTGGCGGACCGGACGATCGCGGAGATCGCCTACCACCTGGAGTCGCTGATCGAGTTCGAGGCGGAAGTGGCCTGATGTCCGACCTGACGACCGGCCCACCGCTGCGGCGGATCGTGGGCTTCGCGCTCCCGCTGACCGCGGCCAACCTGGTCGGGCAGAGCTATGTTCTGATCGACAGCATCGTGGTGGGCCGGTACGTCGGGATCGAGGGCCTCGCCGCGGTCGGCGCGTCCGGGCCGCTGTTCTACCTGCTGAACGCGATGTTCATCGGTCTCGGCACCGCCTTCACCATCCGGCTGGCCCACCTGCGAGGGGCCCAGCAGGACGGTGAGCGGCGTGGGGTGGTGCTGTCGCTGGTCCTGGTCACCGTGGTCTGGTCGGTCGGCTGCATCATCCTGGCGACCGTGCTGGCCCGGCCGGTATTGGGGTTGATGGGCATCCACGGCGAGCTGGCCGACGCTTGTGCCACCTTCATCGGCACGCTGTCGATCGGTTTCCCGGCGATCTTCGGCGGCGCGGCGGTCAGCGCGTACTTCCGTGGCCTGGGCGACTCGCGCTCGGCGATGTGGGTCGCGGGCTTCGGCAGCGTGCTCAACATCGTGCTCGTCTGGTGGTTCGTGTCCCCGCTGCAGATGGGGATCAGAGGAGCCGCGCTGGCGACTGTGGTGGCCAGTACGGCGGCGCTGGTCGCGGGGCTCGCCTATGCGGCCAGGCGATATCCGTTGGCGCCCGGCGATGGGCGGCCCGCCGTACGGCGGGAGCTCGTCGACGCCGTCCGGCTCGGGTTCCCGCTCGCCAGCCAGCACATCATCCTTGCCCTCGGCATCATGATCCTGGTCTGGATCATCCAGGGGTACGGCGAAGTGGTGCTGGCCGCGTTCACGGTGGTGTCCCGGATCGAGCTGTTCACTGCGATGGTCTTCCTCGACTTCTCCGGTGGGGTCACCGCGTTCGTCGCGCAGAACCTGGGCGGCGAACACCGGGCCCGGGCCCGCCAAGGGCTGCTGCAGACGATCGCCCTCACCATCGGGATCTCCCTGGCCGTCTCCGCGGTGGTGCTGCTGGCCCGGGCACCGATCGCCGGAGTGTTCACCGACGACGTCGCCGCCCGGGAGCTGACCGAGCGTTACCTGCTGATCATCTACCCGTTCCTGATCCTATACACCGTGATGGTCGTTGCCCACGGCTACCTCAACGGCTCCCGCCGGACCACGGCGCCGCTGATCTGCACGGTGATCGCCTTCGTCTGCGTCCAGCTCCCGTTCGCCTACTTCCTGAACGGGCCGTTCGGGATCGACGCCGTCATGTGGGCGGTGGTGGCGAGCTGGACCGCCGGACTCACCTATACGACCTTCTGCCTGCGCGGGGTGCTGTTCGACCGGACCGCCCTGGCGCTGCCCGTGCCCGCTGACCCCTTGGAGACGAGCAAATCGTGATCACCGAGAACACCGCCCAGGTCGAGTTCTTCGGCGGCCGGTCCCGCGTCGCCCCGCTGGCCTGGGGCCAACAGAGCAGCTGGGACGTCATGCGCGACTGGCTGCTCCAGGACAAGCCGTTCTTCGTCGTCACCCGGTGGCAGTCGATCCCGCTGCTGCTCGGCCTGCCCGACGTACAGGCCGTCCTCGGCGAACTGATGAACCGGCACGAGTCGCTTCGCACGCTGTACCACGCGACCGAGCGTGGTGACGCCCAGCAGGAGGTGCTCGCCACGGGTTCGGTCTCCATCACGGTGTTCGACCGGCCGGCCGATGATCCGGTCGAGTTCTCCACCATCGTGGCGGACTGCCTGGTCCGGGCCGAGGCGGAGAACTTCGACCACGCCACCGAAGTACCGGTGCGGTTCTATGTCGCCATGCACCAAGGGATTCCGGTGCTCGTCGTCTTCGGAATCTCGCATCTGTCAGCCGACTACACCAGTGCGGATGTGATCTCAGCCGATCTGGCCGCCTTGCTCCAGGCCCGCGCCGATGGCGCCGTAGTACCGGCAGTCAGGCCTGCTTTGCAGCCGGCGGACCTGGCTGCCGTCGAGAACTCGCCGGAGGGCCAACTGCTCAATGTGGAGGCGTTGGGTCATCTGCGCGAGCAACTGCGGCTGATCCCGGCAACGCCGCTGCCCGCGCGCCATGAGCCTGCCTCACCCCGGTACTTCCGTGGCGAACTGGAATCGGAGTCGATCCCGGTCGCAGTCCGCGCCGCAGCCCGCCGGCACCGTACGACGACTTCTGTCGTGCTGTTGTCGATCAGTACCGCCCTGGTTCGCTGTTTCGCGCCCGGGCCGGTCGTCGGCGTCGACCTCATGCAGGGCAATCGCGGGTCGGTCGAGTCGATGCATAGCGTCAGCAGCCTGAACCAGGCCGTGCGCACCGCCATCGGGCTGACCAGCGAATCCTTCGAGGAGCTCCTCCGCCAGTCCGAGTCGGTGACCGCTGCCGCACGGCGCCACAGCCGGTACGACGCCCGCGCCGCCGCCGAGGTCTTCAGGGTCGAGGCGGCCCGCCGAGGCGTCGAGCCCGAGCCGGGCTGTCAGTTCAACGACATGTGGTCGACCTTGCCGCGCCCATCCGGTCGCGCGGACTCGTCGCCGGCCGAGCTCGAGCGACTGAGCCGGGCCTCGTCGTTCGACTGGCCGCAGAAGTCGGACACCGAGGGAATGGCTCTGTTCCTGGACACCAGAGGGACAGCCGAACGCATCAAGCTGTCCCTCCTGGCCGATACCGCGCTGCTCTCCCCCGGCGAGATCCAGGGCTTCCTGTTCGCCTTCGAGCAGACCGCGGTCCTGCTGGCCGAAGCGGTCCCTTCGCTCGACCAGATCTCAGCGCTCTTCGAGGGCTACAGCGCAGACGCTAACGCCGCCGCTGGGCGGAGTACAGGTCGGTGATCGATGGACGGGATGCCAGCTGAAAGGTGCCGTTCTCGAGGTCGCCGGGGAAGTCTCGGGGGAGACCGCTGCCGGCTGAAGCGAGCCCTTGGAGGCCGACGGTGATGCTGCGCGGAGCTACGTCGGCCAGGTCGATCGCGTAGGGAACACCGGTGGTTATACGGACGTTCCAATGCGCGATGCGGGCACCGAAGAGAGGGCCCGAGGCTGCCGAGCCACCGACGCGGCCGTTGTTGGTCAACGTGATGTCGGTACGGGCGTTCTCGAACGGCATGGCTCGATGGGTGTCGAAGGTGCCTTCGGCCATCGTGCCGCGGCGCCAGACGTTGCCGGCTGACAGGCCTTCCAGGTTGAGGCCGTGGTGGAGAGAGCCGTTGGGGAGGGGAACTTTGAACTCCTCGATGGTGAAGCCGTCGACGAGGTTGTCGTGGGACTGCATTCGGCAGGCGAAGCTGTGATGGGCCGAGCGGCCGCCGACGGCGACGTCGGTGAGGGTGACTGCCTTCGTGGTGGTGAAGCCGAAGCCAAGGTCGCAGTTCTCGACCCGCACATCGTCGGCCCAGCAGTCGTGAACCGCCTGGAAACAAAGGCCGTTCGATCCGGGGTGCCGATTGTGGATCGTCATCGGGCGCAGCTCGTTGCGGATCGTCAGCGACTCCACGCCGACGTCATGCACGGTCGGGCCGAGCGCCCTGATCCGCGACGGCCAGCTCGGTCGCAGGTCGTAGCGCAGCGGCTGGGCCAACCTCACCAGGCGGTCCCCCAGCACTGCTTCGATCCGGACCGGCCACTGCAGCGTCGCGTACTGGATGTACTGCCCACCAGATCCAGTCGTCAGCTGCGGCGCCTTCACTGCCCAGTCATAGGCGCTGGTCCCGGCGACATCGCCCGCTACGTGCCGCAGTACGCCGGCATCAGCAGGATTGTCTGTCTCCAGTACTACGAGGTCGCCCGCGGCAAGGCGACTCGTGTCGGACACGAGCAGCGTCCGTTGACCCCGCGACGCCGACCCGACTGAAGCCAGCGTGTCGCCGAGCAGCCAACCCTCCGACGCGGCGAAGTCCTCCGCCTCCGACTTGGCCTTCCGCTCGGGCGCGATCACCCAGATCTGCCCACCGGTCCACGACCAGCGACTCTGCAGACTCGGCTGCAGATTGGGCCGATACGACTCGTCCAAGGGCTTGGTGAAGTGCAGGATCGTGTCGTCGGAGCCCGATCCCTTGAGCACGACATTCGACCAGTGGATCCAGATCGGCGAGTCGAGGCGATAGGTGCCCCGCGGTACGGCGACAGTGCCGCCGCCGCGCTCACCGGCGTACCGGACGGCGGCGTTGAATGCTGCGGCGGAGTCGGTCGCAAGGCCGGGAAGCGCGCCGAAGTCGGTGACGCGTGCGACGACGCGAGGGCGGCGTGGGCTCTCGCCGCCGCGATAACCGGCGTGGGAGATGTCCGGGATCAGCGGATGCGTCCCGCCCGCCTCAGCCCACTGATCGAGCAGCTCGGCAGAAATGTCTTTTGCCCCGCGGTCACTAGTTCCGCCTGATGGGACTGCGGAAGCTGCTGCGGGGAACGCAGCCGCGGCCGGGATGGCGGCCGCACTCCCCAGGAGCAGGCGGCGAGTGAGCTGAGGTCGGTCCTGTCGCATGGGGTGCTCCTCGGGCGGTGAGGTTTCGCATGGCGGGACCTAGTTTCACTGGACGGGACCGATCTGACAAGACCTCGGAAAGCCCTATCCGTTGAGCCCTCCGGGCGATGATGGAATGCGCCGACGGTCGCTGGTGTTCGGAGGGATGGATAGTTTAAAGTTTAATAGTCAGTAAGCGAGACCAAGGAGCCCAGATGCAGTTCGGTGTGTTCTCCGTCGGCGACGTCACCCAGGATCCGGTCACCGGCCGGACGCTGAGCGAGGCCGAGCGGATCAAGGCGATGGTCACCATCGCACTGAAGGCCGAAGAGGTCGGTCTCGACGTCTTCGCGACCGGCGAGCACCACAACCCGCCGTTCGTGCCGTCCTCACCGACCACGATGCTGGGCTTCATCGCCGCGCAGACGTCGAAGCTGATCCTGTCGACCTCGACAACGCTGATCACCACGAACGACCCGGTGAAGATCGCCGAGGACTTCGCGATGTTGCAGCACCTGGCCGACGGCCGGGTCGACCTGATGATGGGCCGCGGCAACACCGGCCCGGTCTACCCGTGGTTCGGCCAGGACATCCGCAACGGGATCGCGCTGGCCGTCGAGAACTACGCGCTGCTGCGCCGGTTGTGGCGCGAGGACGTGGTCGACTGGGAGGGCAAGTTCCGGACGCCGCTCCAGGGCTTCACCTCGACGCCGCGCCCCCTGGACGGCGTACCGCCGTTCGTCTGGCACGGCTCGATCCGCAGCCCCGAGATCGCCGAGCAGGCGGCGTACTACGGCGATGGGTTCTTCCACAACAACATCTTCTGGCCGATCTCACACACCCAGCAGATGATCGACCTGTACCGTCGCCGCTTCGAGCACTACGGCCACGGCGCCGCCGACCAGGCGATCGTCGGCCTCGGTGGCCAGGTGTTCATGCGGAAGAACTCGCAGGACGCCGTGAAGGAGTTCCGGCCGTACTTCGACAACGCCCCGGTCTACGGGCACGGGCCGTCGCTGGAGGACTTCACCCGGGAGACGCCGCTGACCGTGGGCAGCCCGCAGGAAGTGATCGAGCGGACCCTGACGTTCCGCGAGCACTTCGGCGACTACCAGCGACAATTGTTCCTGATGGACCACGCCGGCCTGCCACTGAAGACCGTGCTGGAGCAGCTGGACATCCTCGGCGAGGAGGTCGTTCCGGTACTACGCAAGGAGTTCGACTCGTTGCGGCCGGCGCATGTCCCTTCGGCGCCGACGCACGCGTCGCTGAAGGCCGCGGCCGAGCGGGCGCATGAGCTGGAGACGGTGAGCCCGGAGGTCGTCGGGCTGGACGGGAACTCGCGATGACCGAACGCACGATCGCCGTGGTGAGCGCGGGCCTGACGACGCCGTCGTCGACCCGCCTGCTCGCCGACCGGTTGTCCGCCGCCGTCCGAGACCAGCTGGACGGCCGCGGCACGACGTACAAGCTCGAGATCATCGAACTGCGAGACCTCGCCCACGACCTCACCAACAACCTGCTGACCGGCTTTCCGTCACAGGAACTCGGCAAGGTGCTGGAGACGGTCGTCGCGGCTGACGGCCTGATCGCGGTGACCCCGACGTTCAGCGCCTCCTACAGCGGCCTCTTCAAAATGTTCTTCGACGTCCTGAACGACCAGGCGCTGGCCGGCAAGCCGGTCCTGATCGCCGCCACGGGCGGTACCGAACGCCACTCCCTGGTCTTGGACTTCGCTCTACGCCCACTCTTCTCGTACTTGAAGGCGATCGTGATGCCGACGGGCGTCTACGCGGCCTCCTCCGACTGGGGAACCGGCGCGACCCAACTCCACACCCGGATCGAGCGAGCAGCCGCGGAACTGGTAGATGCCATGGGCAACGAGAAGCGCGCGACCGTGGACCCGTTCGCCAACCCCACGTCCTTCGAGGATCTCCTCAACAGCTGATCCCCGCCGGCCCCGGTTGTGCGGAAACTTCTGGTCGCCAGGTGCAAGTTTTGTTCCACCCAGCTCGAAACTACGTCCGGTCGGCCACTAGGAGGGCCGTGCCGTCGAGGATTCTGGTGAGGCCGAAGGTCAAGGCGTGGGCCGGGTCCATGATGGCTTGGTGTTCCTGGCCTGCCGACGTACCGACGCGGCCGGCTAGCGGGAAGCGGTCGGCTACGGCTGACATATAGCGCTCGAGCACCGGGCTCGTGGTCAGCCACCACTCCTCATCAGACATCCCCGACTCCTGCTGAGTGCGCGCCTGCTCCGCGCCAGCCCGCGCAGTGCCCAGAATATGGGTGAGCACCAGCGTCAACGTCGAGTCCATCTCGACATCCGTCAAGCCGATCCCGTCCAGCGGCCGAAGCTCCGCCTCGTACTTCAGCGTGATGTTCGGCCCGAGCGTATTCCGCCCGGTCGGCACCTCATGCAGCCAAGGATGGCGAGTCAGCACATCCCAGTTCCGCCGGGCGATGAACTCGAGCGCCCCGCGCCACCCGCCAGGCTGACGAGCGGGCTCGTCCACATCGGCGTACAGATCGCCGTACACACTGTCGAACATCAGGTCGGTCAGCTCGCCTTTGCCCGGTACGTGCGTGTAGAGCGACATCGTGCCGACCTTCAACTGCTCGGCGATCAGCCGCATCGAGACGGCCTCCAGCCCGGTCGCGTCGGCGAGCTCGACGGCTGCCCCCACGATTGCGCGCACCGTCAGCCCGGAGCGGCCCGGCTTGCTGTGGCTGCCCCAGAGCAGGGCCAAACTGCGCGCCGGATCGGCAGGCGCGGCCTTCTTTCCACTCACAGGCTTTCCAGGCACGGGAACAAACTCCAGCCGGTCGTCGTTGACCTGATCGTACCCGAGCCGTACGATGTACGGTACAGTCTACGGCTTACGCCGGGCGAGAGGTGGGAAGTGACGACGGAACGTGTGATCGAGGCGTTCGAAGTGCGCAAGAACTACGCCGGAGGCACCGAGGGGGCAGGGCTGAACGGTTTCGACCTGGAAGTGAGCGCCGGCACGGTGACCGGCCTGCTGGGGCCGAACGGCGCCGGCAAGACCACGGCGGTACGGATCCTGGCGACCCTGCTCAGGATGGATTCCGGCGAGGTGAGGATCGCCGGGTACGACGTCAGTCGCGACGGCGCGGAGGTCAGGCGCAGGATCGGCCTGGTCGGCCAGTACGCCGCCGTCGACGAGGTCCTCACCGGGCGGCAGAACCTGGTGATGTTCGGCC
This sequence comes from Streptomyces sp. SID13031, assembly GCF_010548305.1. Lineage (GTDB taxonomy): Bacteria > Actinomycetota > Actinomycetes > Propionibacteriales > Kribbellaceae > Kribbella. The sequence continues at coordinate 30,303 of NZ_JAAGLV010000015.1, read as the reverse complement.
GGCTCAACCATCTCGGCCACCCGAAGGCAGTGAGCCGGGCCGACGAACTGCTCGAGCGGTTCGGCCTGACCGAGTCGGCGGCGCTGCCGGCCTCGAAGTACTCCGGCGGCATGCGCCGGCGACTCGACCTGGCCGCGAGCCTCATCGTCGCGCCCAGCGTGCTGTTCGTCGACGAGCCGACCACCGGCCTCGACCCGGGCGGCCGGGCCGAGGTCTGGGCCGCCGTACGAGAACTCGTCAAACAGGGAACGACGGTGCTCCTGACCACGCAGTACCTGGACGAAGCCGATCAACTCGCCGACCGGATCTCGATGCTCAAGGCAGGCAAAGTCGTTGCCGAGGGCACGCCTGACGACCTGAAGTCCCAACTGGGCGCGGACTGGCTGGATCTGGTGCTGACGGCAACAACCGACGTACCGCGCGTCCTGCAGCTGGTCGGCAGGCTGGCCGATGGCGAGATCCACACCGACGAACTGAAGGTGAGCATCCCGGTCAAGGACCGCACCCGAGCCCTCATCGAGGTCGCCACTTTGTTGCAGGAGGCAAAGATCGAGCCGGCCGACATCACCTTGCGCAGACCCACTCTGGACGAAGTGTTCCTGCACCTGACCGGAAAGGAGGCATCGGTATGACCGCATTCGGCTGGGCCCTCGCCGACGGCTGGACGATCGCGCGCCGCGCCTTGCTGCATTGGCGGATGCAGCCCGGGCCGGTGATCTTCGGCTGGCTCTTCCCGGTGCTGATGATGCTGATGTTCGGCGCCCTGCTCGGCGGCGCGATGGAGACGCCGTCCGGAGACTCGTACTACGACCTGCTGGTGCCGGGCATCTTCGCGCTGTCGATGCTGTTCGGGCTGGAAGCGACGATGACCGCCGTCACCACCGACGTGGCCAAGGGGGTCACCGACCGGTTCCGCTCGCTGCCGATGAGCTCGTCGGCGGTCGTTCTGGGCCGGTGCATCGCGGATCTGCTCGACTCTGCCGTCACCCTGCTCGTACTGGCCGGGGCCGGCCTCGCGCTCGGCTGGCGGTGGCATGAGGGCGCACTCCAAGCGCTGGCCGCGTTCGGGCTGCTCCTGCTGCTGCGGTTCGCGCTGCTCTGGCTGGGGATCTTCATCGGGCTCACGGTGAAGAACGCGCAGAGCATCGTCGCCGTCCAGATCGTCGTCTGGCCGATCGGGTTCCTGTCCAGCGCGTTCGTCGCCACCTCGACGATGCCCGGCTGGCTCGGCACGATCGCCCAGTGGAACCCGTTGTCGGCGACGGCGACCGCGGCCAGGTCGCTGTTCGGCAACCCGGACCCGTCGGCGGCATCGTGGATCGGCGAGCACGCGCTCGGGGCGGCGCTGATCGGACCGCTGCTACTCACCGCGATCTTCCTGCCACTGTCGGCCGTACGTTTCCGGCGACTGTCGAGCTGAAACGGTCGAAATAACGATCTTTCACTGATCCTTACGTACTCAAGCGAGTGATCCTGCCCGGAAACGGGTAACGATGGGGAATGGAGTATCGCGATGGAGCCGTCCGCCGGGCGGCGTGGGAGATTCCCCGCGCCGTCGGGCGGTCGATCAGCGTCGATGCCGCGCGCCGGTTAGCGCGGGTCGTCGGGTCCGCCGAGGGGCTGACCGAAGCGGGAACCAAGCGTGTCGCGCACCGGATCTCGCCACGCCTCGCCGACCAGAACCCGCGCCTGGTCAAGATCTCGCCGGAGTGGGCGACGACCGACATCGCAGTACGACGGCAGGGGCTGCACTGGCGACTCGACCTGCGGGACAACCTGCAGGCGGTCCTGTACTACGCAGGGCGGTACGAGCCGGCCGTCACCCGATTCCTGCGCGCCGAGCTGAAGCCTGGCGACGTAGTACTGGACATCGGGGCGAACATCGGGCTGCACAGTCTCGGTGCTGCCAGGCAACTGCGGGAGCTCGGTGGCGGGCGGGTCATCGCCTTCGAGCCCGCGGCCGACTCGCTCGACAAATTGCGCGCCGCGGCGGAGTGCAACAACCTGGCGGACCTCATCACGTTGGTGCCGGCAGCGCTCGGCGAGCGAAAGCATCAGGCGGCGTTGCACGCGGATACGCGCTATGACCCGGCCGACTCGGGCGTGCGGTCGTTGAACGCCGACGGCGAGGTCGTCCAGGACGTACCGGTGATCCGCCTGGACGACTGGGCTCGGGAGCAGTCGCTGGACCGGGTGGACATCGTCAAGCTCGACGTGGAGGGCTCCGAGGCCGCGGCGCTGGGTGGCGCGACCAGGACGCTCGTCCGGCTGCAGCCGCGCGCAGTACTGGTCGAAGACAAGCGCCCCGACCTCAGACGCCAGCTGCACGCAGTACTGGACGAGCTCGGCTACCGCTCAACCGGAGTCACCTTCGACCACAACACCCTCTTCCGCCCAGACCGCCGGGAGTCGGAAGTAACCCGACGGCACTCCCTCCGCTGATCCCTCTGCCGATCCATCTGCTGATCACCGGGGCCGCCGGAGCGACCCACCCCGAGTCGGCAGCCGGACCGGCTTCAGCGGCGGTACTGCGGCTGCCAGCGCGCGCTGGTGATCGAGGTCGGCCTGCGCAGCCTTCTTCGAGGGGTAGCGCGTTTTCCAAGACACGCCCCCGGCCGACACCCAGATCGTCCAGCCGCCGCGGAAGATCACGAAATGGGTGAAGAGGTTCACCACAAAGGTCACCGGGACGAGGAGCAGCACCAGCAGGAAGACCATGATCTCGCCGCCGTCACCGCCTCCGAAGAAGTCCCAGTCGAGCCAGCCGGAGCGGTCCAGCTGAACCAGCTCGGTGTCGTCCATGGGCCCCATTGTGCTTACGGCATCAGCTGGCCGCCATTGACTTCGATGATCTGGCCGGTGACGTAGCCGACATCCGAACCCTATGGTGAGGCCGTCGCTCGTCAGAGGGTTGTCAGTACGCGCCGACGTCGCGTTTGCGGTGTGGAGGGCGGCGGTAGCCTCGGTGGATGGGCTATGACGTGGCGAGGCTTGATCTGCGGCGATGGCGCGTGGCTGATGCGTTGCGGTTGACCGACGCCCATCGGGAGCCCGACATGGCCAACCAGGGCGGCATCCGGGACACCGCGAGCGCGGTCGACTGGATCGGCCGGGTGGCGGACCTCGACAACGGGCACGTGTACGCCGTTGCGGATGCGGACGACCACCCGATCGGCTGCGTAGCGGTGACCAACATCGACCGCCACCAGGTCGGCTGGACGTGGTACTGGACCATCGCCGACGTCCGCGGGCAAGGGGTCGCCCGGGACGCCGTCCGCGCGCTCGTCGACTGGGCCCACCACGACGCCGGTCTCTACCGGCTGGAGCTCGGCCACCGCACCAACAACCCGGTCTCCTGCGGAGTGGCCGCCAGCGCGGGCTTCCTCTTCGAAGGCCTGGAGCGCCAGCGCCTCGCCTACGACGGCGCCCGCTACGACGTGGAACGGCACGCCCGGCTAGCCTCCGACCCGCTCAAACACCCCCAGCGCCCGGTCACCATCAGCACCTGAATCCTCTACGGTGACGGCATGGCGAAAAGCAGTAAGAGCGAGACGTTCCTGTCGGTGGTGATCGGCGGGGCCGCCGCCTTCGGGCTGATCGTGATGACCCGGCGCGCCTGGGACGTCTGCCACGTCGTCCTGAACGGCGTCGGCAACGGCCCGACCCTGTTCTTCGTCGGCATCCCGGTCTCGTTCGTGGTCAACATCGGGCTCTTCAACCTGACCTTCCGCTTCATGCGCCGCGGCAAGGGTGGCAAGTGGATGATGCCGCTGCTGGCCGCCCTGATCGCCATCGCCATCGCCGACCTGGCTCTGTTCTCCTGGGCCGGCACCCCCGAAACGCTGCCCGGCACCTGCCCGGGCAACATCCCCCCGTGGTGGCCGAAGGGCATCCCCAGCTGATCAGCCTTTTCCACCTCGGTCAGGAGTCGGCCGGTGCCGCGTAGCTACGCCAGCGTGTACGGATAGTCAGCCCAGTTTGCGCAGCAAAGGTAGTACGTCCGAGGTGAACTGGGTCAGGAAGCGTTCCTGGTCGTGGCCCGGACCGTGCATCACCAGGTGGTTGAAGCCCGCGTCGAGGTACGGCTGCAGCTGGGCGATCGCTTCTTCGGGGTCGGAGGCGACGATCCAGCGCTGGGCGACCTGCTCGATCGGCAGCTCGTCGGCCAGCCGCTCCATCTCGGTCGCGCTCTGCACGCTGTGCTTCTGCTCCGGCGTCAGCGACAGCGGCGCCCAGAACCGGGTGTTCTCCAGCGCTTGCGCCGGGTCGCGGTCGTACGAGATCTTCACCTCGAGCATCCGGTCGATGTCGTCGAAGGACCGCTCGGCCTTCTCGGCGCCTTCCTTGACGGCCGGGATCAGCTTCTCGGTGTAGAGGTCCATGCCCTTGCCCGAGGTCGCGATGAACCCGTCGGCGGTGCGCCCGGCGTACCGCGCGACCACTGGGCCGCCGGCCGCGACGTACACCTTGACCGGGGTCTCCGGGCGGTCGTAGATCGACGCGTCGACAAGCTTGTAGAACGGTCCGTCCGAGCTGACGCCCTCCTGCGTCCACAGGTTGCGGATCACCTCGACCGCCTCCCGCAGCCGCGCGAACCGCTCCTTGAACTCCGGCCACTCACGCCCCGAGACGGCGATCTCGTTCAGCGCCTCACCGGTACCGACGCCGAGCATGATCCGGTCGGGGTAGAGCAGCCCCATCGTGGCGAATGCCTGTGCGATCACGGCCGGGTTGTACCGGAAGGTCGGCGTCAGCACCGAAGTACCGATCTGCACCCGCTCGGTCCGCTCCCCGACGGCCGCCATCCAGGCGAGCGCGAACGGCGCATGCCCACCCTCATGCCGCCACGGCAGGAAGTGGTCCGACACCGTCACACTGTCGAGCCCCAACTCCTCGGCCCGCACCGCGTACTCCACCAGATCCCGCGGCCCGAACTGCTCGGCAGACGCCTTGTACCCGACCCGAATGCTCACCTGTGCTCCCAACTCGTCACGTACCTGAACCCCACTCTGCCACCCAACCCGATCAGACCCCAGGATGTTCCACCCCGCCTCACCGAAGGCGAGTTTTGCGTTGTGCGCCGGATAGGAGCATCGTGGGAATCACGCAGGGCACCTGGGCTTCCTTGGATTCGTCGCCCCGGTGCCCTGCTGCTATTGCCGATGACGACCACCACGGGCCCGTGATCAGATGACGGGCATGTACTTCCCCAGCGCGGAGTTTGTTGCAAGAAACAACCTTCTCGCCCATGACCCGGAGCAAGATCGCTCAGGGGCTGCGCGAGGCGGGCGTAGTCAGCTTCACCGCCGTCGGTCCCGCGGCCTCCCGCCTGCTGTCAGCTCCCGACGACATCGACCCGTGGGGCGAGGCCGGCCCGCTCGGCCAACTGACCGAGGCCGACGGCCAAGTCCTGCTGCTGGGCGCGCCACTCGACACCCTGACGCTCTGCCACCACGCCGAAGCCATCGCCGACGTCCCCGGCAAACGCCGGCGCGGGAACCCACTCGAGGATCGGCCGCGCGGACGTCCACCTCTTCGCCGCCCACCCCACCGTCGACGCCGTCACGAAGTACCTCAAAAGCCACTTCTAAGGGTCCTCTCGCCACAGCTACGGGACACCCGTAATCCTGTTGCCTGGCGCAAGCGGTGTTGAGAGGGTCGTGGCATGCCAACCTTCGCTGCATCCGACGGGACCAAGCTGGCCTACCACGTGTACGGATCCGGGTCGCCCGTCGTGTGCTTGCCAGGCGGGCCTATGCAGGCGTCCGAGTACCTCGGCGAGTTAGGTGGGCTGTCGGCGTACCGGGAGCTGGTGATGCTGGATCTCCGGGGTACGGGCGAATCCGCAGTACCGGAGGACAGTACGACGTACCGCTGTGATCGGCAGGTGGACGACGTCGAGGCACTGCGGGAGGCGCTCGGGCTAGAGCAGCTGGATCTGGTCGCGCACTCAGCCGGGGCGAACCTGGCCGTGCTCTACGCGATTCGCTACCCGTCGCGAGTCGGCAAGCTCGCGTTGATCACACCGAGCGTGTACGCCGCCGGGCTCACGATCACGGGCGAGACTCGGCTTTCGCAGGCTCGGCTTCGGGCTGGCGAGCCGTGGTTCGCTTCGGCGTACGGGGCGCTGGAGGCGATCACCGCGGGCGATCACAGCGCGGCGAACTGGGATGCTCTTGCGCCCTTCTCCTACGGCCGCTGGGACGACGCCGCGAAGGCGCACCAGGCCGCCGACGGCCCCCAACGCAACGACGAAGCCGCCGCGCTCTACGGCTCTGGGGGCGCCTATACGCCGCACTCCACCCGCGCTGCGCTTGCGACCTTCCCGGCGCCGGTCCTTCTGACCGCCGGCGAGTACGACCTGGGCGCGCCGCCCACCACGATCGCCGAATACGCGGCCCTGTGGGGGAATGCCACCTTCACCCAGCATCCGTCCGCAGGCCACTTCCCCTGGCTGGACGACGCCGCTGCGTTCACGGCTGTTTTGAAAGGCTTCCTCGGGTGACGTGGCCCGTTCTGGTCGGTTCTCGGGTGACGCTGAAGGTCCTCAGGCCGGCCGACGTCGACAGCTGGCTCGCCGGTGACGACGAGGAGCAGCAGCGCTGGTTCGAAGCGCCCGGGCCGGCGCCTCGGGAGAACGTTGTGCGACATGTGAGCGCGGTGCGCGAGGCATGGGCGACGGCAGGATCCAAGCGCCATTGGGGAATCTGGCTCGACGGCATCCTGGGAGGCGGGATCGACATCGAGGACCGCGGCCAGGGCAGCGCCTACCTGTCGTACGTCGTGTTCCCCGCGAGTCGACGCCGGGGCGCGGCCGCTGAGTCGATCTCCTTGGTCACCGCCTGGGCCTTTGAGAACTGGCCGGTCAACCGCGCGATCGCCATCATCGACGAGCTCAACCTCGCCTCCCGAGCCACCGCCGAACGCGCCGGCCTGCGTTTCGACGCCGTAGCCGACCCAACGGAGTACAGCGAATCAGGCCGAATGCTCCGCTACGTACTACCGCGCCCCTAGCGCAGTCGCTTGCTCAGCTGGATGCACACCGTCTCGTACCGAGCAACCGATCCATCAGACTCCTGCTGATCCCAGGCCTCGAGCCGCTCGTCATACGCGACATACCCCAACCGCTCGTACAACGCCAAGGCCCGAGGATTACTCACCTCGACCCCGATCTCGGCCCGGTCCAGCCCCCTCGCAAGGATCCGCTGCTCAGCGGCCCCGATCAGCACGGTCCCGATCCCCCGCGACTGCAACTCCGGCCGCACAGACAACTGCCACAACGACCCGGCACCCGGATGAGGCACGTAGTCAACCCCACCGATACCAACAGGCAGCCCGTCCTCCCCACAAACGGCAAGGTAGTCAACCTCCCCACGCCCCACCCGCCCAAGCTCCTTGCCAACCTGCACCAGATGGAACGCAGTACCAGCAAACCCACAAACAGCCAGATCCCCTTCAACCAAATCCCGCACCCTCAACCCAAGCACCACTACCTCCTAGCCCCACGCCCCGATACCGCCAACGTACGACCTCACCCCCTACCCCCGCACACCAATTACAACGCCCTGCAACGCCTTCACCGCAAAGACTTCACCAGAGAGCCTTCTCCAGAAGGTCGATATAGGCGTCAACCTGCACGGCCCGACAATAAGTGACATGCCTCAGATCACCGTTGAGTACTCGGAGACCCTGACCGACGCGTTCGACCGACGCGGATTCGCCCTGCGCCTTCACCCCGCCGCAGCCGAGCTGATCGGTAGCGCCCTGCCAGGCTTCAAGACCCGTTTCCATCCGATCACCGAAGCGGCCATCGGCACCGGCGACGCCCACGAGGCGATGATCCACGTCGATCTCGCGATCCTCCCCGGCCGCGCCCCCGCAACCAAAGCCCGCCTAGGCGACCTGACTCTCGAAATCCTCCGCAACCACCTCAACCCCACAGGCGCCCTGAACACCCAGCTCACCGTCGAAGTCCGAGACCTCGCGACCTACCACAAGCAACTCCTGCCACGCCTCGATTCGTAAGACCCGGCGGGTTTGTCTGTACGACCGGGCGCCGCTCCGCCTGCTACTGACAAACTGGATCGCGGCCAGTGCCGACAGCTTGCTTCACGCGGATCGCCAGCGATTGGCGCAGCTTTCGATCCATGCCGCCAGGTCGGGCTCGTGGTCAAAGGTGAGTAGCGAGTACGGCGGACATCCATTCAGGGGCGTGACCCCCGTGAATGCGTAATCAGGAGCGAACAGCAGTACCCGGCCGCTGGTCCGATGAGCGAGAGTGAGGTTCCCGTTGGCCTCGACCGCCACGGCGTAGTACTCCTCGGGCTGGATAGGAATCGTCAGTCGCTCGTCTTCCCAAAGCCACGAGTAGTCGGCAAGAACCTCAGCAACAGAAGCCCGCGAAACGGCTGCGGTAAGAACCTCGTCCTGGTTCATCCACCAGCTCTCGGGCTCCCCAAAGCGCTCGACAATCCCTCCGCAAACATTCCAGAAGCCCCTATGAACGGGGTGAACCTGCCCGGCGTCCCCACCCAGCGGCGGGAAACCAAGCCACCCTCGCCGACCACCCGGCGGACCCCACGCAAGCAGTTCGTAGTCAACACCCGAGATCGAAACAGCCGTGACAGTTGCGGAACCAAGCAAAGCCGTAAGCCCAGGCAGCCCATCAACCGCCGCCCGACTCCACGACCGCTCTTCCCCAACCAACTCAACATCTCCGGCCTGAAGAAACCACGGAGCCTGCTCAAGAAACCAATCCCAGTCACGCATGATGCGCCAGATGATGACATACGAGCGCTGTACCCTTCCCGCACTCGAAGTGCGTGGCAGACAGCACGGGTGGGTCAAGAGGCCGAACGAGTTCTCTCAGGCAGGGTCTGCGTGGAGTGGCAGGCGTTGGGTGAGCACCTCGGGGCCGTCTTCGGTGATGGCGATCGTGTGCTCGGAGTGAGCGGTACGCGAGCCGTCGGCCGAGCGGATGGTCCAGCCATCGGGGTCATAGACGATCTGGTCGGTGGTACGGGCGAACCAGGGCTCGAGTGCCAGGGTCATACCCGCTCGGAGCTTGAGGCCGCGGCCGGCGCGGCCCTTGTTGGAGACGTGGGGATCTTCGTGCATCGTCCGCCCGAGCCCGTGGCCGCCGAACTCCGTGTTGACCGGGTAGCCGTTCTCGGTCGCGACCGCCTCGATCGCCGCCGAGATGTCGCCCAGCCGGTTGCCCGGCCTCGCGGCTTCGATGCCGACGGCAAGCGCTTCTTCGGTCGCGCGGACGAGTTGCAGATCCTCATCGGCTGGCGTGCCCACGATGACGGTGCGGGCGGAGTCCGCGACCCAGCCGTCGATGCCGACCGCGAGGTCCATACTGAGAATGTCCCCGTCGCGCAGTGCGTAATCGTGGGGCATTCCGTGGAGCACCGCGTCGTTGACTGACAGGCAGACGACGTTGCGGAACGGGCCGTTGCCGAAGGACGGGGCGTAGTCCCAATAGCAGGATTGCGCGCCGCGTTGGCTGATCCGGCCGCGGACGTGGTGTTCCAGGTCGAGGAGATTGACGCCCACGTCGGCAAGCTCACCGAGCTCGGTCAGGATCTGGGCGATGAACTGCCCGGTGGTGCGCATCCGCCCGATCTCTGCGGGCGACTTCAACTCGATCACGGATACCCTCACTGTCGTACGCCGGTATATTAATACCAACCTAACGCTTGCGGTATTAAAATACCAACCGTACGCTTGCTCCCATGGTCCGCAATCCGCTCACGCCCGAACAGATCGAGGCCGGCAAGCGTCTCGGCAGGCTCCTGCGCGAAGCACGAGCAGACCGCGATCTCGCCGAGGTGGCACACGCGGCCGGCATGTCACCGGAGACGCTGCGCAAGATCGAGACCGGCCGCCTGCCGACCCCCGCCTTCGGCACGATCGCCTCCCTCAGCGAGGTGCTCAACCTGCCGATACAAGACCTGGCCGCCGCCTGGCGCACCGGCCCGCGGCTCGAGGCGGCCTCGTAATCACCTCCGCGCCCACGAGCCAATAATTGCGGCGCGGTGGAAACTCGGCGCCACTATGGTGGACCGATGGCATCGGTCAAGCAGTTCCAAGTCACCTTCGACTGCGCGGATCCTGAGCGCGTCGCTCGCTTCTGGTGCGAGGTGCTGGGGTACGTCGTACCGCCGCCACCGGAGGGTTTTGCCACTTGGGACGATTTCGATAGCTCATTGCCGCCTGAGCACCAGGGCTCAGCGTTCGCGTGCGTTGATCCCTCAGGCGTGGGCCCGCGACTGTTCTTCCAGCGCGTTCCCGAAGGCAAGGTCGTCAAGAACCGGGTGCATCTCGACGTACGGGCCGGTATCGGACTCGTGGGTGACGAGCGCCTCGCAACACTCGAAGCCGAGTGCACACGACTGCTCGCACTCGGCGCGACACTCGTGCTGGTACAACGTGCCGATGGCATCAACGAGTCCTGCATCACGATGCAGGACATCGAGGGCCACGAGTTCTGCCTCGACTGAGTTCGAGAGCCTGTCCTCCGTCGGGGTGATGGGCGGACCCGTAGGGCGTGACGATCACGAGCGCGCTGACCGTCGTACCGTCGGTCGCGGCTCGCGCCGGACGGAGACACCTGGCAAGGTGAACAGATGCTGAATCAGGTGGCCGACGGCGTCTGGGTCCGGCAGAGCGAGTGGGTCTGGAGCAACGCCATCGTGGTCCGCGGCGAGGCTGGGTTGATCCTGGTCGATCCCGGCATCGACGGTTCCGATCTGAACCAGCTCGCCGATGACGTGGACCGGCTCGGCATTCCGGTGATCGCCGGGTTCTCCACCCATCCCCACTGGGATCATCTGCTCTGGCATTCCCGGTACGGCGACGTGCCGCGCTATGCCACCGCCGACGGCGCCAACGCTGCCAGCGAAGCCCGAGAGCGGGCGCAGACGATGGCGGCGGAGAGCGCATCGGACATCCCTCTCGAGCTGATCGGACTCCTCACCCCGCTGCCCGCAGACCGGGGAGGACCCATGCCAGGCGAGATCGTCGAGCATCAGGCACACGCCATCGGCCACGCTGCAGTCCTCCTCGCCGACCGTGGCGTCCTACTCGCCGGCGATATGCTCTCGGACGTCCTGATCCCGCTCCTCGACCCCCGCCGCCCCGATCAGGTGACCGCCTACGAGACAGCACTCGACCGGCTCGATGAGGCCGCCCGGTACGCCGATGTCCTGGTCCCCGGCCACGGCGCCGTTGCCGAGGGCCCCCAGGTAGCGGCCCGCCTCGCCGCCGACCACACCTACATCGACGCACTGCGACGAGGAGAGGACCCACTCGACGCCCGCCTAGCTCAAGACTGGCTCTCCGGCCCCCACCAGTCGAACCTGGAACAGGCCCGACACTCATCCGCATGAACTCCGGCGTCAGCACGCTCATGCTCGCCACCCGGCAAGCCCGCGGCTATGCGGGGAAGGCCTTCCAGTGGTCGATGGCGTCGACCCATTCGCCTTGCCGGGTCAGCAGGCGTACGGATTGTCATGCCGCCTCTATCGTGACGACGACGACCGAATCGTCTCGGCCCCGACAGCGGACCAGTTGCGCGACGCGATCACCACGGTCGGCCGTTAGGGCAGGTGCCGGTCGATCCGGCGTAGCAGCCGCCCGATGACCGGTCAGTTGTGCCAGCCTCGGCTGATCACCAAATCGCGCGCTCCGCACACCGCACCTCTCCCCCTTGCAGCCGGTGACGGACGCAGCTCGTCCTCTCGTTCGGCGGCCCGCCGCTGCAGAAAGCGAGCGCACCCTAAACAGACACCGACCTCGGGATGCATCCCCAACCGCAGCAGGTCATGGTCTTCGAACTCACCGCCGCAGCACCAACACACCGGCGCTACCGGCCGGGACGTCTCATCCGCAACAGTCATGCCGCCATCATCACCCTCAAACCCCTCTGGGCTTCAGGCGCGGAGCTAGGCAATCTGGAGTTCGCCGACGAGTTTCTCGATGCGGCTGCGGATGTCGTCGCGGACCTGGCGGACGACTTCGATGGGCTGCCCGGCCGGGTCGGTGAGTTCCCAGTCTTCGTAGCGCTTGCCGGGGAAGACGGGGCAGGCGTCGCCGCAGCCCATGGTGACGATGACGTCGCTGGTCTTGGCCGTGTCGTACTCAAGCAGTTGCGGGGTGTTCCCCGTGATGTCAATGCCGACCTCGCGCATCGCCTCGACGGCGGTCGGGTTGATCTGGTCGCGGGGTTCGGATCCTGCCGAACGAACCTCGACGGTGTCTCCCGCCAGGTGGCGGAGCCAGCCGGCGGCCATCTGGGATCGGCCGGCGTTGTGGACGCAGACGAACAGAACGACTGGCTTGCTCACTTGGTTGCTCCGGTGGTTGTGGTGTCGGTGTGCGGGGTGACGATGTCGTTGGCAGCTTGGCCGGCGTCGGGATACAAGACGGCAAGCAAGCCGACACCGACGATGGCGCCAAGGAGCTGCGCGACGATGAACCCAGGGAGAGATCCGGGGGCGATTCCGGCGAAGGTGTCGCTGAAAGCGCGCCCGATGCTGACTGCCGGGTTGGCGAACGAGGTTGACGAGGTGAACCAGTACGCCGCTCCGATGTAGGCGCCGACGGCAGCGGGCGCGACGGCTGCTCGCCCAGACCAGCCAAGGGCGAAGATGAGGACGACGAGTCCCGCGGTGGCTACGACCTCGCCGAGCCACAGATGTCCGGTACTGCGGTCGGTGGTCGACCAGGACACCGCAGCCTTGGCATACATCAGGTTTGCCAGCACAGCTCCGGCTATCGCACCGACGACCTGGGCGGGAATGTAGGCGACCAGCTCGCGCGGAGTCAGGCCGGTACCAGTGCGGCGCCCGAGCCACCAGTCGACAGCAGACACAACGGGGTTGAAGTGCGCTCCGGACACCGGCCCCAGCATCAGGATCAGTACTGCGAGACCGAGTGCTGTAGCGAACGCGTTCTCCAGCAACTGCAAGCCGATGTCACTCGGAGACAAGGCAGATGCTGCGATCCCGGAGCCGATGACGACGGTCACCAGCAGCCCGGTACCGACCGCCTCGGCGACCGCCCGTCGCCACAGCGGTGCAGCGCTGCTCACTGGCGGCCCAGGTGTGCAGCGGGGACGGAAAGCTCGTCCAGGAGCACCCGAACGCGGCGCTCAATCTCGTCGCACAGGTCTTCTCGGTGGTGCCGAACAACTTCGGTCATGGTCAACTCCTGGGCATTTCGGCCGGCGAAAGGACGGGGGCCAGCCGGTCGATGCGGTCGGCGATCTCGCTGTAGGCAGCCTCAAATGCCGCGTCGGTGTCGACAGCCGCCGGATCCGGTATCGACCAGTGCAGCCGCGGCCTGGTACCGGTTGGGAGGTGCTCGTAGGCGATGTCGCACACCGCGATGACAAGGTCATCACGTTCCACTACGTCGCCGACATGAGCGGTATGCCAGGCGGCGGGGTCCAAACCGTGCTTGCGGGCGACTCGCACCGCTCGGGGATGTGGCTTGGCGGCGGGTTGAGTACCGGCCGACAGCGCGGGGATCTGACTGCGCCGCGACCAGATCGAGGCGGCCAGTTGAGAGCGGGCAGAGTTCTGCGTGCAGACGAACACCACCCGTGGAGCTGCGGTCAGCGAGGGCGTCACCGCCGAGGCCAATACCTCGGTCACCAGTCGCACGTACGTACGACGACGATCCCCTTCGGACCGGGACCGGGCAACCAGGCCGGCCTCCTCCAGCACCTTCAAGTGGTGAGCGATGAGGTTGGTCGGCAAGTCCAGCACCACGCTCAGCTCACCCGGAGCAGCGTCACCGGCGACGAGGGTGTCAACGATGGCCAGACGCGCTGGGTCCCCGAGCGCCGCGTGGATCCGGGCCCGTTCAGTCAAGGTCGATCGCTCAGGCTTCATTGACTCAATGATTACTGAGTGAATGATCAGAAGTCAACCCACACGAAACGCGCCGAGCGCCCGGGGATCCGGGGATCCGGGGATCCGGGGATCCGGGGAACTCGGCGCCAGGCCCGCAGCTCAGGCCAGTAGCGACTTCTCCGGCACGGCGAGCAGGGCAGAGATCCACTGCAACCGCTCACGCACGGGCCAGTAGTAGACCCAGGTCCCGCGCCGCTCGCAGTCGACCAGGCCGGCCTCGCGCAGGACGCGCAGGTGATGGGAGATGGTCGGCCCACTCACGTCGAAGTGCCCGGTCAGATCGCACACGCAAATCTCGCCGTCGGCGGACGCAATCATCGACATCAGCCGGAGCCGGGTCGGATCGGCGAGCGCCTTGAAGACCGCCGCGCCCTCGGCCGCGCCGGCGGAATCAAGGACAGCCTCAGAGATCGGCGCGCAGCAACCACCGACAGCCTGAATGGCGATCTTCTGTTTCGACATACGTCTATCTTGACTCTTATCGAATCACGAGGCAAGGTGGAGATCGCTGATTAGATGAACTTCGAGATAGTGGGGATAGGGAGATCGATCGTGAGCGAGCAGAACACCGCCGCTGTCGCGGCACCGGCGGGACCGGTCGTGGTCATCGGAGCGGGACCGGTCGGCTTGGCCGCCGCAGCCCACCTGGCCGAGCGTGGCGTGGACTTCCTGGTACTGGAATCCGGCCCCGGCGTCGCGGCGGCGATTGAGGAATGGCGACACGTGAAGCTGTTCAGCCCGTGGCGCTACAACATCGACAGCGCCGCCCGCAAGCTGCTTGAGCATGCCGACTGGGTAGAACCCGACCTCGGCAAGCTGCCGACCGGTGGTGACCTGATCGACTCCTACCTCGAACCGCTGACAAAGACTCCCGAACTGAACGACCGGATCCGCTACAACTCGCCGGTCTCCGCAGTGACTCGGGTCGGATTCGACCGCGTCCGTACTACGGCCCGCGAGCTGGCCCCGTTCCTGATCCGGCTGGCCGACGGCACCGAGATCCTCGCCTCAGCCGTCATCGATGCCGCTGGGACTTGGCGGCGTCCGAATGTGCTCGGTGGCTCTGGCATCCCCGCACGCGGCGAGACCGACATTGCCGACGGCATCGCCCACGCACTGCCCGACGTACTCGGACGCGATCGCGACCGGTACGCAGGACGCCGTACTGCCGTCGTCGGCGCCGGCCATTCCGCGTCCACGACCCTGCTGGACCTCGGCACCTTGGCCAAAGAGGTCCCCGGCACCGAGATCGTCTGGGTAGTCCGCGGTACCGACCAGGCACGCACCTACGGCGGTGGCGACGCCGACGAACTGCCCGCACGTGGAGCACTCGGCAGCCGCTTGAAGAAGCTCGTCCAGTCCGGACAGGTTGAGCTCGTGAGCAGCTTCCACATCGAAGCCGCCTCCCGGACGGCTGACGGCCGAGTCGAGCTGGCCTCCGGTGAACAGCGCGTCATCGCCGACACCGTGGTCAACTCCACCGGCTTCCGGCCCGATCACGACATGGTCGGCGAACTGCGCCTCGACCTGGACTCCATCATGGGATCCACGCGAGCCCTCGCACCGCTGATCGACCCGAACCAGCACTCCTGTGGCACGGTCCCTCCGCACGGTGCCGACGAGTTGGCACACCCTGAGCCCGGGTACTACGCGATCGGCGCGAAGTCCTACGGGCGAGCCCCGACGTTCCTGCTCGCCACCGGATACGAGCAGGCCCGTTCGGTCGTCGCCGCACTCGCCGGCGACTGGGAAGCCGCGCGCGACGTACAACTCGACCTGCCGGAAACCGGCGTCTGCTCCTCGAACCTCGCCTACGGTGACGCCAGCGGAGAGACCGCCGGCGGATGCTGCGGACCTGCGCCGCAAGCCGTCGAGATCTCCGCACCGGCCGGTCGTGGCCTGGCCACCGGCATCAGCGGCGGCCTGCTGACGATCATTGACGACGCTCCGACGACGAACCAGTCGAGCTGCTGCAACTGATGAACCGCACCGTCGTCGCCGGGTTGGCTCTCGCACTCACCCGCCTCCTTTCCTCCCGACTACTGTGAGAGAAACAGGGAGGACTGTCATGGCACGGCAGATCATCACGACCGCGAACGCGCCGAGTTCGCCGCTCTACAGCCAGGGAGTCAAGGCCGGACCTCACGTGCTCGTCTCGGGCATCGTCGGCATCGACCCGAGCACCGGCAGTCTCGCCGAAAACACCATCCAGGCTCAGACCAGACAGGCGCTGACGAACTGCGAGGCGATCCTCCACGCCGGCGGCGCCAGCCTGGACGACGTCATCGAGGTGGGCATACTGCTCACAGACCCCGCCGACTTCGCCGGGATGAACGATGAGTACGCCCGGTGGTTCCCGTCCGACCCGCCGACTCGCTACGTCGCCAAGCTCGGCGTCGACCTACCTGGACTACTCGTCTCGATCCGAATGACAGCCTTCGTCGGGTAACACCCGGTCTGGTGCTTCTCGCGGCCGTGCCGGTCCTCATCACCGCCCTGGGCCTGGTCCCGCTTCGACCGCCGGAACCTGTCAGTCTGAGCAAGTTCGATTGGTCCTAGGTCCTCGCAGACGCTTGCTGGCAGCGGTCGTTGGGGTACGGCTGGGGTACAGATAATCGCCTCGTCAGTCCCCTACCAGACCTTGGCCGCGCCGAGACGCTGGGAAGCATCGGCGAAAGCGCACGCATCGAGTACCGCACAACCTTCGACTACCCATCACCTCCCCACCAGAGTTCCGCCGCAAGCTCACCGCCGTCCGATCCAGAACCTGACCCCAGAGCGGATCACAAATCAGTGGTGCGGAGTTCGAGTCCCTGGCGGCGCACCGCGTGAACGACCCACTGCCATCTCCCTTGCGTAGCAAGGATTGCTGGTGTCTACTCTTCGCTGCGAGCTAGTGGGGCCGCTGGGGATCTGGGGGAGTAGCCGAATGAGGCGTCGTTTTTCCGCGAAATTGCGTGGCCTGATAGTGGTATTTGCCGGCGCCGGCGCCCTGATCGGAGCTGTTCCGGCGGTAGCAGCCGCGGCGACTCCGCCGACCGTCTCGTGGGCCATTAGTTCCGTGGACGATCTCGGGATCGTGCAGATCGGCGCGAGCGCCGAGGCGGGCATCGATGGGCTGACCGCGCACATTCGGTCCTATGCCACCGGCGAGGAAGTCGCCGTCGTCAGCTCGTTCAGCCTGGTCAGCGGCACGACCCAGAATGGCGTGTTCAACTCGGACACGCGGGTTCACCTCGACCGGTTCGGCTCGTACCAAATAGATGTCGACGCCGTGGATACGCTGGGCCAGCGAACCTCTCGGCAGTCCGTCGGGACGCTCTCCTACGTCATCCAACCGATCTTCAGCGCGCTGTCCTTCGACCACACGTCGATCAACTACAGTCGACGCACGGTGAAGGTCAAAGGCACGGTGAGCGGCAAATGGCCGACGGACGGCCTGCTCCGGCCGATCTCGCGGATGCCGGTCAGAGTCGGCACCACTTTCGAACCGTTCGTGGACGTGCAGACCAGCCCGGCCGGACGCTTCACCGGCGAGGTGACGCTCGACCATGAAGACAACATCTACGCGAGGTTCACTGGCGACAGTGACTACGCATCCGCCGAGTCGCAGTTCCAGCACATCTCGGTGCAACCGTCGCCGACCCGATTCACGGTCAAGGTCAGCCCGGCGCAGGTCAAGCTGGGCGAGCCGGTCACCATCAGCGGCCAGCTGACCTGGAAGTCGCCGGACGGCTGGCAGCCGCTGGCGAACCGGAGGTTCGGATTGCTGGAATGCGATGCGCCCGAGCAGTGCCCGGTCATCGTCGACGTGCCGGAAACCGACGCCGACGGGCGGTTCTCAGTCACCTCAGTGCCCTTCGCCACTGGCTACTACCAGGTCGGATTCGCCGGATACGACGAGAACGGCCAGCCGGACCCGTTCCTGGCTCAGGTGCTGTCCACGGCACCAGTGAGCGTGCTGCAGCCGGCACAGTTCAGCGATTTCACCGCTGCCAGGGACGAATCGGGCCTGGTGGTCGCCAGCGGCCATCTGACTTTTGGCAACTACACGCCGGTGGCCATCCCGGCGCAGATCCAGTACCGAGCGCCCGGTGGCGCGAGTTCCTGGGTGACCGTGGCCAACATCGAGAACGCAGACTGGGACGGCGCCGGTTACGCGGTCTCCGCAACAGTCGACCAGCCGGCCGCCGGCCAGTGGCGAGCGTACTACCCCGGCCAGGCACAGCAGTTCCAGACCGCGGTGAGCGCCAAGGTCCAGGTCGCCGCCGCGACCTGACAGGGACCGAACGTCGAACTCGGCTGCCCTGCCTCGGACTCAGTTCGAGGCAGGGGCCCACTGCGCCATGTGAGGAAACTCGACCTCGATGCCGTAGGCATCGCGAGTCTCCAGATGTACTGAGCTGCGCTTGAACGTCTTCAGCAGCTCTTGGAACTCGTCGTCGATGACCTCTTCCACGGCTCCTACTTGAAGACTGGATCATGCGATCCGGAATCTCGACGGCGGTGTTGCTGGAAGTTACCCAAGCACATGTCGCCGAGTCCGTAGCCGACTCGGTTCGGCGCAGGTGAAGAGGGTCGGCCTCAGGCGTAGCGGTCGCTCGGTGAACGTCGGTTCGACTCACTTCGAGTTGCGGGCCGCTGAGCGCCCGGGTTGGGAGCTGGTCGGCCAATCACGAGACGAGAGATCCAGGGGGCTGTCGCCAAGCGGGCGCAGCCCGCGTCCCGGGGTGGGTGGGAGCGGCATGCGAAGCAGGCGACGGAGGAGCCGGCGTAGCTGGGCTGCGTGGGGGAACCACAGTTCCAGGAATGACAAAACCCCAGGTCATCCACCTGGTGACCTGGGGTTTTGCTGGCGCGCTCGGAGGGATTCGAACCCCCAACCTTCTGATCCGTAGGAGCCTGCAACTCCCGAGCCCCAACCTGCGGCCAGCAGTGGCGAGTGGGTCCTAGGTGCCCGCGGAGGCTCACCGGCAGCACTCGTTGGGGTACGACTGGGGTACAGAACACCGTTCGAATGAGTCGCGCCCCAAGCTCCGGGAGATGCCTGCCTCTACGAGCAACGTTGACGGGTGGCGCATCCCGGTAGGTTGCCGATCTGGGTTTCTCCGCGGCCGTATGCTGCATCTAGCCACGAACTCGTTAGTACAGCGTCAGGCCGGAGGTTCGATGCAGCGTCCTATCCCAACGGCCGTGATGCACTTCACGCGAGTCGAGCACGTCGCGGCGATGGTCCAGCACGGTCTCATGTCGGACAACGAAGCCCAAGCTCTGGGACTCCTCCGATTTGAGGTCGGGAACGTCGGGATCAAAGAGCGCAGACGGCGCCGCCCGGTGACGGTTCCACCCGGTGGTTTCGTGGCCGACTACGTGCCGTTCTACTACGCGCCACGGAGCCCCATGATGTCCGCAATCCACCATGGGGCGGTGCCGACGTACAAAGATGGATGCGATCGGATTGTCTACCTGGTGTCGAGCTTGGAACGTCTGGCATCGCATCGCCTCCATGTGATCATGACTGATCGAAACGCCGTCCTCGACCTAACGGACTTCAGGGACTTCGGTCGAGGCGTGGAGGATGAGTTCATCGATTGGGAGCTCATGCAGGCCACCTACTGGAACAACACCGACCAGTTTCCAGATCGCAAGGAGAGGCGCATGGCTGAGTGTTTGGTCTACCCACGCGCACCTTGGGGCGTAGTTGAATACATCGTGACCAAGTCACCGGCAGTGCGCGATGAGCTTGCGCAAGTGGTCGCAGGTAGCTGCAACACGCCAATAAATGTCGGACCTCGGTGGTACTTCTGAGGGATGGTGAACTCGATGATCACTGAGGCCCATGGGAACCTCCTTGCAGCCGACGCAGATGCCCTGATCAACACCGTGAACACAGTAGGTGTCATGGGCAAAGGCATCGCGCTGCAGTTCAGGCGCGCCTACCCGGCTATGTTCAAGGACTACGAGCAGGCCGCGAAGGCAGGGATGCTCCAGCTGGGCAAGATGCATGTCTGGCCAACCGGCCTAATGACTGGGCCTAGATTCATCATCAACTTCCCGACCAAGGGCCACTGGAAGGCACGTTCTCGGGTCGCCGACATATCGGCGGGCCTGGTTGACCTAGTGCAGGTCGTTCGCGATCTCGACATCCGCTCCATCGCGGTGCCGCCCCTGGGCTGCGGCAATGGTGGGTTGCGGTGGGAGGAAGTCGAGCCGATCATTCGCGGCGCATTCACTGAGATCCCAGACGTTGACGTCATCCTCTTCCCACCAGGGGAGAAGCCTCGCGCATCGGAGATGAAGTCTCGGGACACGACGCCGAAGATGACGCCAGGACGAGCAGCGCTTATCGCTCTCATCAAACGATATTCGGATCTCGCACTCGCTAACCCGTCGCTAATCGAGTCGCAGAAGCTGATGTACTTCCTGCAGGAGGCCGGCGAGCCGCTGCGACTCAACTATCAAAGGCATCACTACGGTCCATACGCCGACAATTTGCGTCACGTGCTGAAGGTGGTCGAAGGCCACTACCTCACAGGGTTCGGCGATGGATCCACACCCGTTCGTGCGGCGGAGCCAATTGAGGTCCTTCCCGGGGCCGATGCCGCTGCCCAGCCGGTCCTGGCCGAGCATCCTGAGACAGTGCGTCGGATCGAGCGGGTTGTCGAACTCACCGAGGGCTTCGAGACGCCGTACGGACTAGAACTACTGGCAACAGTCCATTGGGTGGCTAGAACAGTGGATGAAGCTCGCGATGACCCCTCTGTGGTGGCCCGGGAGGTCCGTGATTGGTCTCCGCGCAAAGGCCGAATGTTCACACCGAATCACATTCAGGTCGCCTTCCGAGCCCTTATCGATCGAGGATGGCTCGACCCGGATGAGCGGACATCCACAGCTGCCCCGTCCCCCTGATAGCTGCAAACCCAGGGCAGGGCGTCGTGGGTCAAGAGTCGGCTTGCCGATCCCGTAGGGACGCCGTAGGCGCTCTTGATGCGCGGCGGTCTGACCGGACAATTGAGCGGCCAGGGGGACGAGGCCAAACCGCCGGGCTCGACCAGGCGCCCGAACTGGAGCCGGACCGGCAGCCGCGGGAGACCTCTGGGGAATCCGGTACGCCGTTTTGGCTAGTCGGCGGGGGTGAGGGTGTCGGCCGTAGGTCGTAAGCCCGGCCCACGCCGCGCGCCGCTTGCGGCGCGCCTTGATTCTTAAGAGGTCAACTCGGCAGGGATGGCGGTCGGACGGGCCGGATGGTTCTGGACACTGGTCCCGCCGGACTACCTGCGACGGTGGTCCATCGGTCGGCCCAAAGGTAGGTCAGCTGTCGTCGGATCTGGTCGGCCGCTGGCCCGACTCACGATCTGCCGCCGACAATCGGTCAACGAAGTCCGCGTGCATCTCCGGGTGTGCGTAAGGAAGGATCACCCAGTGGAGATCTTGAAAGGAGTCCACTGGAGCGCCTTCGGGGGCGTCTTGCTGCCTGGTGTGGTCCTCGATTAGCTGCATTTCGATGGTCTGGGCGGCTTGTTCGATCATGTCTGCGACAGGTCCCGGTGGAATTGCTAGCGGTGTCGCCAATACGTCTCCGGCGCGGTCGACGTAGAGCCCGGCCTGCTTGTCGGTGTTCCGCTGCCTGGCTGCGGTGTCGAACGTCTCAAGGTCCGCAGGAAAGTAGTACTCAGGTCGACGTTCAGGATCCCAGAAGCCCCCTAGACCTGAGGCGAACTGTTCCGCCACCCGCAACTTCTCCAGGTGCGGACGACGTGTGCTTCGCAAGCCCTCCGGCACGATCACCGGGCCGGCTTCTCTTGGTGGCAATCCGTAGAGACCAAGAGGGCTGGTCCACTGTGCTGATGCAGCCGTGTATAGCCATCGCGCCTTAGCTAGCTCCTCCATCGCGAGGACGACTAGAGATTGCGCTCTGCCAGGGCTCCCGTGGCCAGCTAGTACAGCAGCATCCTCGATAAGACCGACAGCATTGGCCATCAACGCGAACCACCAACGCCGAGCGAAGGCGGCGCTAATCAAGTCGTCGTCCGTTTCCGTCACAACGACAGCATCACCGATGAGACCCAGTCCTGCGCAACTCGGTGACGGGTTCAGACGCGAGCTCTTCCATCCCGTGAGACTCGACTGAGGCGCCCTGAGAGACAGCGCGGACGAGACCGACGAAGAGCGACTCCGACTGTGAGGAGGTCAGCCGGGGTCGGTTGGTGGAAGGCAGGGCGGGCGCGGATGCAGGGGTCAACACGCACGCCCTGCCGGTTAGGGAGCGGCGACCCGTCGCGGGTGGAGGCTTCGCCACTCGAGTAGGCGATATGCGCGCGTCGACATTCGCGGCGTTCTCCGGTCACGCGCTAGGTACGCCTCGACGCACCAAGGGAGGACAAGGCTGACGTGGCGGGGGTCGTACCCGTCGAGCTCCACGCCGTTCCGGCGATCGACTGCTGTGGTGCGGTGTGACCAGCGGCGCAACTGACGGTCGCGGGCGGTCCGGCGCTTAGTCATCCAGCCACTCCGCGCCGGTGGTGTCGCGGTGGTAGCCCTGGTGGTCACCGTTGATGCAGGCGCGGCCAGTCATCGGGTTTTCGCCATCGCAACGGAAGGCCGGGCACAACATCGGCCATCCGAGCCCATCACCCTGGTGCTCGTCCGGCAGGCCACCCCACTCCACACCCATTCGGTTTGTGGTTCCTGCTGATGTCATGTCTCAACGCTATGGAGCGGAGTAGAGCATGGGCGAGGTTGTTGCGGTTAGTTGCTGCTGATCATTTCGTTTTGCGTGTTGATGAGAATTGCGCGGGCGTCCCTCCCGTAGACCGCCGATTGCCGCAGCAGCTCGAACATGCGGGCATACAGCGCGATTTCCTGCGGTTGGGATACCTCGATGCTGGCCGTGGGCGTTTCGAGTGTCACGAGCTTGTCGTCAAACATCCAGAAGCCTGCTGAACCGACTGCTTGGCGCTCGATCATCGACGGCACGATTCCAAGGGCAACGTTCGGGAGCGTCATCACGGTCAGCAGCCGGTCCAGTTGGCCGGCCATCGTCTCGGCGGTGCCGAACCAGGTCCGTAGTGCGTTCTCCTCCAGCACTACGGTGAACCTTCTTCTGCTCTCGTAGATGATGGTCTGACGTTCCAACCGGGCCGCGATGGCTGCATCGATGTCGTTGTCTGCTTCGAGAAACCGCATCCAGAAGGTGAGCATGGCGCGGATGTAGTCAGCGGTCTGGAACAGGCCGGGGATCACGTTGTGCTCATAGATCCTGAACTGTTCGGCGTGGTCGTAGGCGTCCTGGAAGGCGAGCATCAGGTGCTTCACGCCGGATCGGGTGCGGCGGCGGAACTCGACGTACATCGATTCGATCGCGCGCGCCTGGGCGACCAAGTCCGCGGCTTGATCCTCCGCGCCACAAGCCTCACACCAAGCGCGGATATCCCGATCGGTCGGTGTCTGGACGCCGTGCTCCAATTTGCTGATGCGGGTGAAATGCCAACCGGTCGCGGCAGCTAGCTCACGACCGGTCAGACCAGCATCTTTGCGCAGGTTGCGGAGACGAAGCCCAAGTGCTTCCTGGACCTTCCGCGCTGCGCTATTCGGGCTTGTACTCACTGTAGGGCGTCGCCAATAGCCAAATCTGATCGAATGCCTTGCGGCACATTTCGACCGTAGCCGGGTTAGTAGTGGTGGTCAGAGCGTTGTTCAGTCCTGCTCCGGAGTAGTGCAAGAACACCACTGTCTCGTCGTCGAACAGGTAGTAGTCGTTGCCAGGAAAGCAGAACTCCGAGACCTGGCGCCGTGGAATGAACCGCACCTCTTCGCCGGCCTCCACGATCGGATGACCGATCGCGAGCGTCCACCGCTGATAGTCACTGAGCGGCTCGGACACGATGCGAGCCCGCTTGACCGTCCGGCCCGCTGCCACGTGGCCACGAAGGGTTTTGCACCAGTCCTGAAGCCACTCAAGGTCATCCGGTTCACCCGCCGCCCACTGCGCCATGTGAGGCAACTCGACCTCGGTGCCGTAGGCATCACGGGTCTCCAGATGAATGGAGCTGCTCTTGAACGTCTTCAGCAGCTCTTGGAACTCGTCGTCGGTGATCTCTTCCACGGCTCCTACTTGAAGAACTGGATCATGCGGTCCGGGATCTCGACGGCGGTCTCGCCGTTGGGGAGGTTCAGCGTTGACAGCGCGTCGGGTCATCGACCACCCATCCCTGCACGATCCAGCTTCCGCGGTCGGTCTTGTAGAGGGTGGGTGAGTTGGTGGGCTGAGAGTCCGGGTCGCCTGCGACGAGAGTCAGCTTCATGATGTTCCCCTGCTTTCAATTGTTGCGTGACCTTGCTCTGCTGAGTCTGGGGTTACTCATTGTTGCCTGTCACCGATGTTGCTGGAAGTTGCGCAGTTGCACATGTCGCTGGGTCCGTAGCCGACTCGGTTTCGACGCAGGTGGAGATGGCCGGCGTCAGGCGTAGCGTGCGCTCGCTGAATGTGGGCTCTACTCGTCGGGATTTGCATGCCGTGCCAGCGCAGAGCGTCCCGGTCGGGAGTTGGTCACCCAGCCACGAGGCGACGGATCGAGGGTGCTCTGATAAGCGGGCGCAGCACGCGCCACAGGGTGGGCGGGAGCGGCATGCGGAGCGGGCGACGTAGGAGCTCGCGTAGTGGGGCCGCGTGGGGATGAACCACAGTCCCCGGGAATGACAAAACCCCAGGTCATCCACCTGGTGACCTGGGGTTTTGCTGGCGCGCTCGGAGGGATTCGAACCCCCAACCTTCTGATCCGTAGTCAGATGCTCTATCCGTTGAGCTACGAGCGCCGGACAACGAAGGGTAACGATACACGCGGGACCGGGGTGGGTGCCAATCGGCTCCCTGGTGGGCGTCAGTGCGGCGTACCGGGGCGGCTTTCGAGGTGGGTCGAGGGTCAGCTGAGGAGGGTTTTTACCGAGCCGCCGGACTCGGAGAGCTTGGTGCCCAGGCCGGCCAGGGCCTCGCCTACGGTGGCGAGGATGCCGGAGAGGTCCTGGAGGTTTCCGGCCAGGCTTTCGATCTCGGTGGCTACGCCGCCGATGCTGCCGCTGCCGTCGTTCAGGCGTTTGGCGGCTGCGTCGCCGATGCCGGGGATCTTGTCCAGTTCGCCCGCGAGGCCGGCCAGCATGCCGGCCGCGTCGTGGAGTTTGTCCTTGGCCGAGTTCATCGTGTCGGCGCTGCCGGTCAGGGCCTTGCGGGCGCCGCCTTCGCCGTCGTCGCCGACCAGGGCGCCGGCTGCCTTCGCTGCCTGTTCGCCGGCCTCCGCCAGGCCGGAGCCGATCGTCTTCATCAGGTCCGGCAGGCGGCCGATGAAGCCGAGCGCGTCGTCCGGCAGGTCCTTGACCAGCTTCAGCAGCTTCTCGAAGTCGTCGGAGTTGTCCATCACGAACCCGACGGCCTTCTTCACATCGCCGAGGTCACGTCCACCCAGCAAATCCCCAAGATCCATGCCCGGATGCTATTCCTCCGACCACCGAACGAACACCGAATCGGGTCAGAACTCCGCCGGTGTCGTCTGTTGCTCGGCCCGCAACGCGTTCAGCAGCTCGGGCGTGATCTCCACGCCGGCCGCAGCCGCCTCGGCGACCGCCCGGAAGTAATTCTCGTACCCGGCCGGCGTGAACAGCGTGGTCAGCCGAGCCGCCTCGTCCGTCGCGTTCCGGTAGCCGTGCGCCTGCCCCCGAGGGACTGAGACCGATCCACCCGCACCAACAGTCAGTACGCCGTCCGCCGTATCGAAGGTGACCTCTCCATCCGTCACCAGGAAGTACTCCTCATGACCGTGATGGATATGCGGTGCTGCACCGAGCGCTCCGGCGCCGAGCACGGAGTCGACGACCGACAGCGCACCGCCAGTCTGGTCGCCGGAGATCCGCACGGTGAAGACGCCGAACGGCAGCTGCAAGATTTCGCCATCGCCAGGAGCGCCGACGACGATGTCCGGGAAGGTAGTCACCGCCGCAGCATAGGCAGGAACCGAGCGCGGGGGTATGGCGTCCAAGCGTGGTGTGTCGGGGGCTGAAAATGTCGAGTACCAAGGGAGAACCTCTGCGTGGCTAGGGTCGCGGGCATCGACGGTCGACTGGTTCGGGGTACTGCGATCGCCTGCGGCGTCGCCGCGCTGGCCGGGCTGGGGATCGGGATCGCCGTCGGACAACCCGTCCAGCCCGAGGACGTCCAGTCCGCAAGGGTGCTTCCCGTGGATCTGTGTTCGCGGCTCGGCGACATCTCCACATTGTTGCCGAAGGCCACTACTGCCGAGTTGATCCAGACGGGCAACGGCGAGGTGATGTGCGCGGTCGACGTCCCCGAGCGCCGTCAGCCGACATTCAGCGGTGCGTCGCTGACGATCAGGATCACTCCGTACTCCGGCCGCCAGGCGGGTCAGGGCCGCTCGCCCTTCACGCCGGCCGAGTTGGCCAAGCAGGCGTTCGACCGTAAGCCGTGGCTGGTGGTGAAGGACCGGCCGTACCTGACCAAGGTCGACAAGCATGCTGGTACTGGCGGGCAGGACTCGCGGGTCGCGGTGCTCGTGCACCGCGCCGACCTGACCGTCCAGGTGGAGTACACCGCGCACCCGATCGAATTGGCCACGGCGCAGCAGGCTGCGCAGGTGATGGCCGACCGGGCCATCTGGGAGAGCAAGTGAACAGCACGCCGCAACTGCAGGAGTACGAGCTCGACCAGCGACTGCTGGAGCACCCACTGGCCGAGATCTGGCGTGGGCGGTCGTTCACGGGCATGGAGATCGTTGCGCTCATCCTCAGCCAGAGGGGCGCTGCTGATGCAGAGGTGCGGGAGAGACTCGGTCGAGCGAGCCGCACGGCTGCACTTGAGCCAGGGCGGCTGCAGACGCCGCTGTGGGCCGCCAACCTCACTGCTAGCCGGCCGTACGCCGTGACGCAGTTGGTGCCGGGGCAGTCCGGGGCGGAGCGACTGCTGGATCCGCTGGACGGGCTGCTGGGCAATGACGAGGAGTCATTGGGTGCAGTGCGCAGCCAGTTGGCGCAGTACGGCGCACTACCGATCCCGGCGGAGTATGGGGCGGGGGCTGAGCCCGCCGGTGGCGCCGAGTCGGAAGTCTGGGCTGGCTCCGGTACCGGCGCCGAAGTGAGAACCCTGGAGGCCGCGGACACTGGCCGCTCGGCGCAGGGTGGCTCGGGACAGGCCGGCTCAGGACACGCTGGCTCGGGGCAGGGCGACTCGGCGCATGCGGGCTCAGGGCAGCCGGACTCAGGGCAGGTGGGCCCAAAGCAGGCGGGGTTGGGGTGGGGGGTGAGGGTTGCTGTGGGGGTGGTTGTGCTTGTGGTGTTTTGTGTTTTTTACTCCGTTGGGGCCAAGGTCGGGGTGGAGGGCGAGGAGGGGCGGTCCGTGGCGGCGGCGTCTGGTGGGTTGGTCAGGCCTGGGGTGTTGCCGTCGCCGGGGTTGCTTCCGGGGATCGTCAAACCTAAGGCGGCCTCCTACATTCCGCCCGTGCCAGCGCCAGCTCTCGTCGGCGCGAGCTACACCCGCGGCGCCGATGTCCAGCAAGTGACAGGGCTCGGTCTGCCCTTCGTGTTTGGCTGGCCGCGCCCACCTTCGACGGTCGACCTGGGCACGTCGGCCACCACCCTCTACCGCCGGGTTCTGACGGAGAGCACATCCGGCGCGATCGCCATGGACACACACATCGCTCTACACCCCTGCGCGACTCTCGCAGCCTGCCTGGCTGACCGGCCGGCCTTCGACCGGGACTGGACGACCGCCTTCAAGGCGCCGACCCCAGCGACAACCAAAGACGCGAGCACCTGGATCACGGTGCAGCAGCGCACGCCGTACACGGTGACCATGACGCATGCGTTCGGCAGCGATACGCAGTACTGGCTGGTCGGTGTCAGCATCGCCGCGGCGCCTGGTGAGGAGCCGGCTGCCCAAAGAGTCCTCAACGACATCTGGCGGCAGACGCAGTAGATCCGCCGCAGCGGACCAGCGACAACCGCAAACCGGCCGTGCGACCACCGCACGGCCGGTCTTTTTTGCTGGGAAAGCCCTTCCAGGCGAAATTCTGTGACGGTCCTCACGTCTTTGCGGTTCTCAACACGCCATCCCTTCGCGTACCGTAGTACCACTTGCACACTGGTATGCGTCCACTGGACCGACTGGTATGCGACAGATCACACCGCCAGCCAGCTGAATCGAACCGCCGGAGACCCCGGCGGCCGACGTCGTACCCCCTCAGCGTCGAGGGACCGGGCCGTACGTCGGGACGATCGCGAGCGAGAGGGAATGAGCCGCCGATGACGACAACCGCCAGCCCTGCCCATACCGAGACCGCCCTCAGAGTCGAGAGCCCGCCGACAACGGCCTACGACCTGAGCGACGCCCCGACTGAGCACCAGGGCCTGCTGGCCTGGGTTGCCGAGGTTGCCGAACTCACCCAGCCCGACCGGATCCACTGGGTCGACGGCTCGGACGCGGAGTACCAGACCCTCACCGACGAGCTGATCGCCGGCGGCACGCTGGTCCGGCTCAACGACGAGAAGAAGCCGAACTCGTTCTGGGCTCGCACCGACCCGTCCGACGTCGCCCGGGTCGAGCAGCGCACGTTCATCTGTTCGGTCGACGAGGCCGACTCCGGCCCGACCAACAACTGGATGGCGCCGGCCGAGATGAAGGCGCTGATGACGGAGCTCTACCGCGGCAGTATGCGCGGCCGGACCCTGTATGTCGTGCCGTTCTGCATGGGCCCGCTGACGGCCGAGACGCCGATGTTCGGCGTCGAGATCACCGACTCGGCCTACGTCGTCGCGTCGATGCGGATCATGGCCCGCACGGGTTCCGAAGTACTGGCGAGGATGGGCACCGACGCGAAGTACGTGCCCTGCCTGCACTCCGTCGGCGCTCCCCTTCAGCCCGGGCAGAAGGATGTCATCTGGCCGTGCAACGACGAGAAGTACATCGTCCAGTTCCCCGAGGAGCGGACCATCTGGTCGTACGGCTCCGGCTACGGCGGCAACTCGCTACTCGGCAAGAAGTGCTACTCACTCCGGATCGCGAGTGCGATGGCGCGCGACGAGGGCTGGCTGGCCGAGCACATGCTGATCCTCAAGCTGATCTCGCCGGAGAAGAAGGTCCACTACGTCGCGGCCGCGTTCCCGAGCGCCTGCGGCAAGACCAACCTGGCGATGCTCGACCCGACGCTGGAGGGCTGGGAGGTCGAGACGCTGGGCGACGACATCGCCTGGATGCGCTTCGGCGAGGACGGCCGCCTGTACGCCGTGAACCCCGAGTTCGGGCTGTTCGGCGTCGCCCCCGGTACCGGCTGGAAGACCAACCCGAACGCGATGCGCACGATCGAGCAGGGCAACTCGCTCTTCACCAACGTCGCGCTGACCGATGACGGTGACGTCTGGTGGGAGGGCTACTCGCAGACCCCGCCGAACCACCTGATCGACTGGAAGGGCCGCGAGTGGACGCCGGGGTCCGGCGAGCTCTCGTCCCACCCGAACAGCCGGTTCTGTACTCCGATCAAGCAGTGCCCGATCATCGCCGACGAGTACGACGACCCCAACGGCGTACCGATCTCGGCGATCATCTTCGGTGGCCGCCGCGCGAGCACGATTCCGCTGGTGACCCAGTCGCGCGACTGGGACCACGGTGTCTTCATGGGCGCGACGCTCTCGTCCGAGACCACCGCGGCGGCCGTCGGCAAGGTCGGTGTCGTCCGTCGCGACCCGATGGCGATGCTGCCGTTCCTGGGCTACAACGCCGGTGACTACCTGAACCACTGGCTGACCGTCGGCAAGGACAACGACACCGACAAGCTGCCGAAGATCTTCTACGTCAACTGGTTCCGCAAGGACGAGGCCGGCAAGTTCGTCTGGCCGGGCTTCAGCGAGAACGGCCGGGTGCTCAAGTGGATCGTCGAGCGCCTCGAGGGCACGGCCGCCGCGGTCGAGACGCCGATCGGCCATGTGCCGACCGCCGACGCGATCGACGTCACCGGCCTGGACCTCAGCATCGAGGCCCTGCAGACCGCGCTGAATGTCGATGACGCCGAGTGGAAGGCCGAGCTGCCGCTGATCGAGGAGTGGTTCGCCAAGCTCGGCGACAAGGTGCCGGCCACCCTCAAGCTCGAGCTCGACAACCTGAAGGCCCGCCTCGGCTGAGGCTGACCTTCCCCGTACTCCGACCAGCTGACCCGGAAGCCAGCCGGTCGGACTGCAAAGCGAAGCGCCCCAACCCACGGCGGTTTCAAGGGGTCGTTGCAACACCGCCTTGGTTTCTAGGTGGTGAGTAGATCACGCAAGCGCTCGGCTGGGGTGTCCCAGTCGAGTGTTTTGCGTGGTCGGGCGTTGAGTTCTTGGGCGACGT
>NZ_JAAGLV010000014.1 GCF_010548305.1 Streptomyces sp. SID13031 | reverse complement strand
CTGTCACTTTGCAGGCACGGCAGTCGTAGCTGCGAGATCTCCATACCCGAAACGATAGACGACCCCACCGACAGTTTTCAAAGCCGAGAACTCCTTATTTACAAGGGATCGACGAACAGCAGGAACTTGCCAGGTTGTCCACAGCGAGGTCGAGTCTGTGGACAACCAAAGGGGGGCCGACTGCCTACTCGTTGACTGAGAGGCCGATGGGGAATTCGGTTGTGGACTTGTCGGTCAGTGGGGGTGCGAATTTTGCGGCTGCGACTTCGCAACTCGTTTGGCCGGCTGAGGTGATCTTGCAGAGGAGGAGGTCCGGGCGCTCGGTTTCCTCGGGGCGTAAGCCGACTGCGTAGAAGCTGTGCTCGCCCTTCCACTGGGTTGGCACGATCAGTTGGTAGCCGGGGAGTGTGACCGTCGACGTGGTGCTGGTCCGCAGATCGATCAGTTCGACCGTGTCTGCCTTGTCGGTCAGCAGGTAGCGGGCTTGCGGGGAGAGGTTTCCGGTCCAGCCCTCGAAGTGCTTCGGGTTGGGCGCGTTGACGTCCTTGCCGACGGCCAGGTCGTTGTCGCCGCCGTCGACCGGGTGTTCCCAGACGACCTGTCCCGCGTTGGCGGCGACCACGAAGGTCGGTACCGCCTTGGGCTTGATCAGTTGGCCGGTGCCTTTGGCGATGTCCCAGCGGCGCAGACCGTCCGAGGCGCCGAAGTACGCCGTACCGCCGTCGATCGCCGCGACGCGGAGCGGCTCGCCGGAGGTGCTGGGGCCGGGCTGGTTGCCGGTCGCGGTGCGAGCCACCTCGCGATGAGCCGCCACGTCGTAGATCACGAACTCGGGGATCTTCGGGCCGGCGTCGACCCAGCCGACCAGCGAACGGTCCGCGTCCACGGCGATCCGGTGGGCCTGGTTGCCTTTCCCGATCAGGTCGGAGCCACCGCCGGAGAGATGGAACACGGAGCCGGCGGCGTCGGTGTAGACGAAACCGGAGTTGGTCTGGACGAACGCCGCGACGGCCGACTTGACCCGTAGTACCTCGGATCCGAAGTGGATCTCCTTGCCTTCGGCCCAGGTCGGCCGTCGCTCGGTGAAGACCCCGCCGCCGGCGACCTGGGGATCGCCGCCGTTCAGCTGTACGGCGGCAGTCAGCCCACCGGCGAGCACGACTGCGCTCGCGGCCACCGCGGTGACGATGCGAGCCACCCGGCGGCGCTTGAGCCGCTTGTTGCCGGTCGCAACGATCGCGTCGAGGTCGAGGCTGGGGTCGCCGATCGCCTCGGCTTGTTCGGTGAACGTGTCCTTGAGCAGGCCGGTCATGCGGTCACCATCTTTTCCACGATCAGGAGCGCGTCGGGGCCGAGCCCAGCGCGCAGTTTCTTCAGGGCACGGGAGCCTTGGCTCTTCACCGTGCCTTCGGAGCAGCCGAGGACGCGAGCGGTCTCGGCCTGCGTCAGGTCCTCGTAGTACCGCAGCACCAGTACTGCGCGCTGTTGCGGCGGAAGCTTCGCGAGTTCCGCCCACAACCAAACCCGGCCGGTCGTGTCCTCGGCCGGAGCCGGGGCACCGGCGGGCAACGTGTCGTGCGGCCGCTCGCGCCACGACTTGCGCCGGAACCAGCTGATCGCCGTATTGGTCATCACCCTGCGCGTGTACGCCTCGGCGTTGGCCGAGTCGCGCAGCTTGTTCCAGCGCACGTAGGTCTTAGTGAGGGACTCCTGGAGCAGGTCCTCGGCGAGTCCCCGGTCGCCGATCAGCAGGTAGGCATACCTGAACAAGGCGCGCTGTCTGCTGATCGTGAATTCCTCGAATTCACGCCCTATGGCCATCTGTGTCCTCTCAGCAGCCGGTGCCCTTCGCACCAGTTGCCCCCTTGACGCTTCGTGACCGTCGAAGTGTTGGCAGGACCGGCGAGGAGTTTCACCGGCCGGCGGAGGTCAGGACCACCACTTCTGGCTGGAGGCCTTGGCCTCGGCGGTGTGGCTGGTGGCGTCCAGGGCATCCAGGGCAGCCATCGAGTCGTCGTCGAGCTCGAAGTCGAGAGCGACGAAGTTCTCCTTGATCCGGCTGGGAGTGGACGACTTGGGGATGACCGAGACGCCGCGCTGCAGGGACCACCTGATGAGGACCTGGGCGGGGGTCCGGCCGGTGGCGGTCGCGAGCTTCGCGACGGCCGGGTCGTCGAGGTGCTCTCCGGTACCGAGCGGGCTGTAGCCCTGCGGGACCACGCCGGCCGCCACGCAGGCTTCGACCAGTGAGCGGCGATCCACGAAGGGGCTGTACTGGAACTGGTTGGCCATCGGTGCGACCTGGCTGGACTCGGACACCTCGGTGAGTTCGGCGGTGCTGAAGTTCGACACGCCGATCCCCTTGGCGAGGCCGGCCGCGTGGGCAGCCTCCATCCCGGGCCATGCCACCGTCGCGCCGCCCTGGGGCCAGTGCACGAGGTAGAGGTCGACATACTCCGTGTCGAGTAGTTCCAGACTCTTCTCGATCTCGGCCAGCGGGTCGCGGCGGCCGGGGTGGAACTTCGTCGTCAGGAAGATCTCCTCCCGCGGTACGCCGCTGTTCCGGATCGCCCGCCCGACGCTCGCCTCGTTCCCGTACGCCTGAGCCGTGTCGATCAGCCGGTACCCGGTCTCGAGCGCCGCGGTCACCGCTGCTTCGGTGATCGGCCCGTCCGGCACCTGCCAGACGCCCAGCCCGAGCACAGGAATCTCAGCACCGTTGGAAAGCTTCAGCGTGGTCTGCATGACTCCAAGTATTACCGCTTGGTGGCGAGCAGGACCGCGGCGTCGGTGGCCACCATGATCTCGACGGTGGTGAAGCGCTTGTCCTGGAGCCACTCCTGGCGCAGCGTGTCCACCCGGCCCTCGTACATCGGCGGCCAGACCATCGACGGAGTGAAGTCGTCCAGTACTACGAAGCCGCCCGGCTCGACTGCCTCGGCGATCACGTCCCGCGCGGACAGCTTCGCCTCGCGGGCGTCCACGAAGAGCAGGGAGAACGGGCCGCGCTCGATCAGTGCGGTCCAGTCCGCCGACAGCACCTCGATCCGGCCGTCGTCGGCGAAGAGCTCCTTGACCACCTGAGCCAGCTGCGGGTCGCTCTCGGCGGTGACGATCTTGGTGTCGTCGGTGGCGCCGTGCCGCAACCAGGCCGAGCCGACGCCACAGCCGGTACCGACCTCGCCGAGCGTTCCGGTCCGGGATGCCGCCAGCGTGGCGAGCAATCGGCCGGTCTCGTTGCGCGTCGCGCTGACGAATCCACGGCGTCCGGACAGGCTGAGGGCCGCTGAAACCAGCGGCGGTAGTTCTGGGGGAGCACTCACCGGTTGAGAGTTGCACAGCATTGGTCCAGCCGTGTCACTGGTATCTCACATTCCGGGACAGCCTGCCCGCATTGTGGCGAAATAGTCGCACGCCAGAGTATCTTCGGACCCATCATGCAGTTCGCGGTACGTCTCATTCGCTGCCGCGCCGGGGTCCGCTAAGGCCGACCTCCCCGGCGCGGGTTTCGGCGTACCTCCCGCCCGGTAGTGCCAGTCGTCGGCCGTTTGTGACAAGCACCAGACCAAACGGGAGATCAGCATGTACGACATGTATCCGGCCAACTGGAAGGTCGTCGACGGACGCGAGCGCAAGGCCGCCCGCCGTCGCCGTCCCGCCCCACGCCAGGCCGAGACCCAGCCAGTCCAAGAGGCCATGAACCGCCGCGACAACGGGGGAGAACCCAAGAAGTGAGCACCAAACTGCGTTCAACTGACAAGTCCTTCAAGCTGGCTGTAGTAGGTGGCGACGGGATCGGTCCCGAGGTCACCGCCGAGGCGCTCAAGGTCCTCGACGCGGTCAGCGCGAACTACGGCGTCACGTTCGAGCGCACGGAGTACGACCTGGGCGCGAAGCGCTGGCACGAGACCGGCGAGACGCTGCCGGACGCCGAGCTCGAGGAGATCCGCGGCCACGACGCGATCCTGCTCGGCGCCGTCGGCGACCCGACCGTGCCGTCCGGCGTACTGGAGCGAGGCCTGCTGCTCAAGCTCCGCTTCGCACTGGACCACTACGTCAACCTGCGCCCCTCGAAGGTGTATCCGAGTGTCGGCTCGCCACTGGCGAATCCGGGCGAGGTCGACTTCGTCGTCGTCCGCGAGGGCACCGAAGGCCCGTACACCGGCAACGGCGGCGCGCTCCGGGTCGGCACGCCGGCCGAGATCGCCACCGAGGTGTCGGTCAACACGGCGTACGGCGTGGAGCGGGTCGTCCGGGACGCGTTCGCCCGGGCGCAGGCGCGACCGCGCAAGAAGCTGACCCTGGTGCACAAGAACAACGTGCTGGTCTATGCCGGTCACCTCTGGACCAGGACCGTCGACGCTGTAAAGCAGGACTTCCCCGACATCACCGTCGACTACCTGCACGTGGACGCGGCGACCATCTTCCTCGTCACCGACCCGTCCCGCTTCGACGTGATCGTCACCGACAACCTGTTCGGCGACATCATCACCGACCTGGCCGCCGCGATCAGCGGTGGGATCGGGCTGGCCGCGAGCGGCAACATCAACCCGGAGAAGACCGCGCCGAGCATGTTCGAGCCCGTGCACGGCTCCGCACCGGATATCGCCGGCCAGCAGAAGGCCGACCCGACGGCGGCGATCCTGTCCACCGCGCTGCTTTGCGACCACCTCGGCCTGACCGAGGCGGCCGCGGCGATCGAGGCGGCCGTGACGGCCGACATCGAGGAGCGTACGGGCGCGCCGCGGACCACCTCCGAGATCGGCGACGCGATCGCGAAGCGCGCCGCGGGCTGACGGTGTGTGTTTGAGCAGCGAGAGGCTCGCATGACCACTTCTCCAACAGGTACGGTGCGCCTATGAGCGCGGAATTGCAGTTCACCGTTGAGCCAAACACCCAACCGGCCAGCGACGACCAGCGCGCCCAGATCCTGGCGAACCCAGGATTCGGGCAGTACTTCTCCGACCACATGGCGATCGCCACCTGGACCAAGGAGAACGGCTGGCACGACGCGAGGATCACCGCCTTCGGGCCGCTGGAGCTGTCTCCGGCGACCGCGGTGTTCCACTACGCCCAGACCATCTTCGAAGGGATGAAGGCCTACCGGCACCCCGACGACTCGATCCACATGTTCCGGCCCGAGGCGAACGCGGCGCGGTTCAACCGCTCCGCCCGGCGGCTCGCGCTGCCGGAGATCCCCGAGGAGGCGTTCCTCGACTCGCTGCGCAAGCTGGTCGAGATCGACAAGGCCTGGGTGCCCACCGGGGGAGAGACCTCCTTCTACCTGCGGCCGTTCATGTTCGGCTCGGACCCGTTCCTCGGCGTCCGCCCGTCGGCCCAGGTGACGTACTGCGCGATCGCCTCCCCGGCCGGCTCGTACTTCGCCAAGGGCGTCAAGCCGGTCCGGATCTGGCTGAGCGAGGAGTACACCCGGGCAGCCCCCGGTGGTACCGGTGCGGCGAAGACGGGTGGCAACTACGCCTCGTCGCTGCTCGCCCAGGCCGAGGCCATCGAACAGGGCTGCGACCAGGTCGCCTTCCTCGACGCGGTCGAGAAGAAGTGGATCGAAGAGCTCGGCGGGATGAACCTGTACTTCGTCCTCGACGACAGTTCGGTGGTCACGCCGGAGCTGTCCGGCACGATCCTCGAGGGCATCACCCGGGACTCGATCCTGAAGCTCGTCACCGATCTCGGCTACACCGTCACCGAGCGCAAGATCTCGATCGACGAATGGCGCGACGGCGCTGCCTCGGGCCGGATCCAGGAGGTCTTCGCCTGCGGTACCGCCGCGGTGATCAGCCCGGTCGCCTCCCTGAAGTGGAACGGCGGCGAGGTACAGGTGGCCGACGGCGAAGGCGGCAAGGTCACCGCAGCCGTCCGCTCCGCACTGCTCGACCTGCAGTACGGCCGCACGGCCGACACGCATGGCTGGATGACCAAGGTCTGCTGAAGTCCAGCGCCGAGCGCCCCGGGAACCTCACGGTTTCCGGGGCGTTTTGCTTCGGTCGTGAGCGGTGCGGCAGACGAAGACGGCGACGAGCCAGATGGCCGCAGCCACGAAAGGAGCCCAGGTCGGCGAGACCCCGGACATCCGGGGACCCCGGTCGGCGAGCAGGATACCGGTGGCGATCAGCCCGGCGCCGGCCAGCACCAGGGCGGCCTTGTCGTCCGGCGGAATCGTCAGCAGGGCGATCGCCGCCACCACGCAGACCAGCACCATCAGAACGCCGACGGCTCCCGTCGGCGAATGGTCCTGACCGGGAACCACGCCGGTCAGGCCGAAGCCGCTGCTGGAGAAGGCCGGGAGACCAGGCTCTCCGCCGAAGGTGAACCAGGTCGGCGCCAGCACCAGGATCGCGGCGATGCCGCAAGCGATGGACGCCGGCCGGAACAGGGAGTGCTTCATCGTGTCCTTTCGACCCGCCGGTTTTCACAGGATCCTTTCAGCCGGGCCGGCCGGAGGTTTGGGTAGGGTCGGGGAATGGGTGGTCAGGCGAGGGCGAGGGTATGAGCAGCTTTCCGGACGAGGTCGAGGCGTACTACGCGGAGTTGGCCGAGCAACGCGGGTGGCGGCCGGACACCGTGCGGGCGTATCGAGCTTCGGTGGACCTGATCCGCGATCTCGACCGGGGGACCGGGGCCCGGACGTTCGGGGCGCGTGCCGACGAGTACGGGACGGACTGGCTGTTCGAGGCGGTCTGGCACGAGCGCGAGTGGGTCAT
Organism: Streptomyces sp. SID13031; assembly: GCF_010548305.1. Lineage (GTDB taxonomy): Bacteria > Actinomycetota > Actinomycetes > Propionibacteriales > Kribbellaceae > Kribbella. The sequence goes on along the minus strand of NZ_JAAGLV010000014.1, from coordinate 235,997 downwards.
CGTCCGGCAACTGCAGGTCGGCGAGGACGGTACCGTCCTGCGGTACTGGTGGCAGCGCCTCGAGGATGAGGACGGCGCGCTCACCGAGGAAGGGCTGAACCGCGACGAATGGGGTCTGCGGCCGCTCAGCCGGGAGGATTTCTACACCGCCTGGGATGACCCGGGCTGGTCGCTGACCGCCTGATCCAGTACTCCGCCACGCTCCGTAGTACTGGCGGTCGTACTGGATGTTCGCTTTACGAGACGATCGGCCGCTGGGTGGAATTACTGTGGCAGACTGCCGAATGTCATGAAGAACTACCAGTTCATTATTAGCTAGGCGCGCTCAGCAAGCAGTACCTGAGCGCGCAGACCTCTCGCATGTTGCGGGAGGTTTTTTGTTTGCCTGAAGCCCGCACCGGAAGGCGATCCCGTGAGCACAAGCGACGAGTTCCACGTCTACGACACCACCCTGCGCGACGGCGCGCAGCAGGAGGGTCTGGCGCTGTCCGTGGCCGACAAGATCGCCATTGCTCAGCACCTGGACGACTTGGGCGTCGGCTTCATCGAGGGCGGCTGGCCGGGCGCCGTCCCGAAGGACACCGAGTTCTTCCAGCGGGCACGCACCGAGCTGCACCTGCGGCACGCGACCTTCGCCGCCTTCGGCGCCACCTGCAAGCCCGGTACGCCGGCCGCCGACGACCAGCAAGTCGCGGCGCTGCGCGACTCCGGCGCCTCGGTCGTCACGTTGGTTGCCAAGAGCCACGATGCACACGTCGAGCGGGCGCTGCGGACGAGCCTCGACGAGAACCTGCGGATGATCGCCGACACCGTGCGGCACCTGCGCGAGCACGGCCTGCGCGTCTTCCTCGACACCGAGCACTTCTTCGACGGGTACCGCGCCAACCGCGCGTACGCGCTGGAGGTCGTCCGGGTGTCGACCGAGGCCGGCGCCGACGTGGTCGCGCTCTGCGACACCAACGGCGGCACGCTCCCGCGCGAACTGCAGGACATCGTCCACGACGTACTGGACAACACCGGCGCCCGCCTCGGCATCCACGCTCACAACGACGGCGGCTGCGCGGTCGCGAACTCGATCGCCGCCGTCGAGGCCGGCTGCACGCACGTACAGGGCACCATCAACGGGTACGGCGAACGTACCGGCAACGCCGACCTGCTTGCGGTGGTGGCCAACCTCGAACTCAAGCGCGGGATGCAGTTGCTCCCGCCCGGCCGGCTCGCCGAGTCGTACCGGATCGCCCACGCGATCGCCGAAGTGACGAACGTGCCGCCGTCGACCCGGCAGCCGTACGTCGGTGTGTCAGCCTTCGCCCACAAGGCGGGCCTGCACGCCAGTGCCATCAAGGTGGATCCCGATCTCTACCAGCACACGGATCCCGCCCTGGTGGGCAACGACATGAGGATGCTCGTCTCGGAGATGGCCGGCCGGGCGAGTATCGAGCTGAAGGGCCGCGAGCTCGGCTTCGACCTCGGCAACGACCGCGATCTGGTCAGCCGGGTGACCGACCGGGTGAAGCAGATGGAGTCGCGCGGCTACACCTTCGAGGCCGCGGACGCGTCGTTCGAGCTGCTGCTGAGCGAGGAGGTCGCCGGACAACGGGTGAGCTTCTTCGACGTGGAGTCCTGGCGGGTGATCACCGAGTCGCGCGCCGAGGGCGAGGCGGTCTCCGAGGCGACGGTGAAACTCGTCGCGGGCGGCGATCGCGAGGTTGTGACCGGCGAGGGCAACGGCCCGGTGAACGCCCTCGACCACGCGCTGCGGTCCGCGATCGAGCGCGCCTATCCGGTGGTGAACAAGTTCGAACTGGTCGACTACAAGGTCCGGATCCTCGACCAGGGACACGGCACCGACGCGGTGATCAGAGTCCTGATCGAGACGGCCGACGGCGAGGGCTCCTGGCTCACCGTCGGCGTCGGCCACAACATCGTCGAGGCATCCTGGGAGGCGCTGGTCGACGGCGTCACCTACGGTCTGCTTCGCCACAAGGAGGTCGTGCGATGACTGCCCTGGCAACCCTGGCCCCGGTCAAGGCCGCGCCGCCCGCGTACGTCGTACCGGAGCGGGTCCTGACCACCTTCACCGCCCAGATCGTGGAGACCCGCGGCCTGCTCGCGCGGATCGCCGTCCAGCTCAACCCGTACGACGTCCGCGAGCTGGCGCTCTGCCTGGAGACCTGCACCCTGCGAGTCGTTGTCGAAGGCAACGGCTTCGACGCCGGCCGGGTCGCCGCCCGCCTCGACAAGATCATCGGCGTCCTCGAGGTCAGCTACTCCTGATTCGTAAGCCTTTGAAGAAGGCGGTCACGTCGGTGGCGAGGAGGTCGGGTACTTCGGTTGCCGCGAAGTGGCCGCCGCGGTCGAACTCGGTCCAGCGGGCAACGGTGAAGCTGCGTTCGACCAGTGGGCGGACCGCGAGGGTGATGTCGTAGGGGAAGACTGCGACGCCGATCGGGACTTCGCAGTACGGGGCCTGGCCGGGGGACTCCTTGCGAAGCCGCCCGGAGGAGGTCGCTGTACCGGTGAGCCAGTAGAGGGCGACGTTGGTGAGCAGGCGGTCGACCTCGATGGGGGAGCGGGGGTCCGACCAGCCATCGAACTTCTCGGCGATCCACGCCAGTAAGCCGGTCGGGGAATCGGTCAGGCTGTAGCCGATGGTCTGCGGGGTCGTTGCCATCAGCACCTGATAGCCGGGCTTCTGGGCGACCAGTGCCTTGATCGTGTCGAGCCGGCCAAGGTCGGCGTCGGACAGCTCCGCCTCGATGCCGGGCAGTGGCGGGGTCGGCAGGTAGTTGAGGTGTACGCCGACGACGTGGTCTGGCGCGACGTTCGCGAGTGCTCGCGAGATCACCGAGCCCCAGTCGCCGCCTTGCGCACCGTACCGGTCGTAGCCGAGCCGGCTCATCAGTTCGGCCCAGGCGCGGGCTACTCGGTCGACGCCCCAGCCCTTCTCGTGCGTCGGCCCGGAGAATCCGAAGCCTGGGATGGACGGGATCACCAGGTGGAATTCAGCCGACAGCGGCCCGGTCACTTCCAGGAATTCGAGGAACGAGCCCGGCCAGCCGTGGGTCAGGATCAGCGGCAACGCGTGGGGATTGCTCGAGCGCACATGGACGAAGTGCACCCGCTGCCCGTCGATCTCGGTCGTGTACTGCGGCAGTTCGTTCAGCCGGGCTTCCTGCTTGCGCCAGTCGTACGTCGTCAGCCAGTACTCGGCCAGCTCCTTCACCCTGGCGAGCGGGATGCCGTAGTCCCAGTCGGCGTCCGGTAGCTCGTCGGGCCAGCGGGTGCGGGTGAGGCGGTCGGCCAGGTCGTCGAGGTCGGCCTGCGGTACGTCGATGGTGAAGGGCTCGATCATCGTCCACTCCTTTGTTGGTGTGGCCAACGATAGCTCGCAATTGTTGGCCCGGCCAACAAATAAATAGACAGGCTGGACTGGACAGTTTGAACTGAAGACTTTAGGTTGGAGGTATGGAGATCTCGGAGTCCGCCGTGCAGGCGGCCAGCGAAGTGCGGGTGACCTTCGGGCGGCTCCGCCGGCGCTTGCGGGCCGTGGCCTCGACGACGGATCTGACGCCCTCGCAGGAGTCGGTGGTGAGCCGGCTCGACAAGAGCGGTGCCGTATCTGCCAGCGATCTGGCGGTGGCCGAGCGCGTGCGCCCGCAGTCGATGGCCGCCACGGTCGCCGTCTTGGTGGAGCTCGGCTTCGTCGAGCGGACCCCGGATCCCGACGACGGCCGCCGGCAGCTGATCTCCCTCACCCCGGCAGGGCAGAAGCGCTTGCAAGGCGATCGGCAGGTCCGGCAGGAGTGGCTGGCCAGGACGTTGCAGGAGAAATGCACCGAGGAGCAACGCCAGACCATCATCGAGGCGCTCGCGTTGCTGGAGGAAGTGACCGAGGCGTGAGCACTGCCCCTGGGGCCTTCGACCGCAAGCTGATCGCGCCGATGATGCTCGGCTCGATCCTCAACCCGATCAACTCATCGATGCTGGCGGTGGCGCTGATCCCGATCGGCGCCGCCTTCGGCATCCCGCCGTCCGAGACGGCCTGGCTGGTCACTGGTCTGTACCTCGCGACGGCGGTCGGCCAGCCGGTGATGGGCAAGCTGGTCGACACGTACGGACCGCGCCCGCTCTACCTGATCGGCACGGCCCTGGTCGGGATCGCCGGACTGATGGGTGCACTCGCACCGAGCCTGGGCTTCCTGATCGCCTCCCGGGTCCTGCTCGGCTTCGGGACGTCGGCCGCCTACCCGGCCTCGATGTCCTTGATCCGCAGCGAGTCCGACCGCACGGGTCGGCAGAGCCCGACCGGCGTACTGAGCGCCCTGTCGGTCGCCAACCAAGTGATCGCCGTGATCGGCCCGACGCTCGGCGGTGTGCTGATCGGCGTCGGTGGCTGGCATCTGATCTTCACCATCAACGTCCCGCTGTCGATCGCCTGCGTCCTGCTCGGCTGGTTCTGGCTGCCCCGGCGGACGACCGGCGTACGGAATACGCAGCGGTTGGACTACGCCGGGATCGGGTTGTTCGCGGCGACGCTGGTGTCCCTGATGGTCTTCCTCATGCGTCCTGCCGTCGATCGCCTGTACCTGCCGGTGCTGGCCGTCGCCATCGGCGCAACCTTCGCGGTGCGGGAGCTTCGGACGCTGGAGCCGTTCATCGACCTGCGCGTGCTCGGTGGCAACGCGCCCTTGCTCGCCACCTACGCGCGGCAGGTGCTCTCGTTCGTGGTCAGTTACTCGTTCCTCTACGGCTTCGCCCAATGGCTGGAGGAGAGCCGCTCGCTGAGCGCCTCCGCGACCGGGCTGGTGCTGCTGCCGATGTCGGGAGCCGCGATCGTGATCACCGCGATCACCGGCCGCCGGGCGCAGGTCCGCGGCAAACTCGTGGCCGGCAGCATCATCTTGCTGATCGCCGTCGCGGGTCTCCAGCTAGCTGAGGCAGAAAGCGCTCTCTGGCTGCTCGTCGGCCTCGGCGTCACGGCCGGTTTCCCCCAGGGACTCAACGGCCTCGCCAACCAGAACGCGCTCTACCACCAAGCGGATCCGGCCAGGATGGGTTCATCGGCCGGCCTCCTCCGTACCGGGACCTATCTCGGTGCACTCATCGCCGCCGCGGCCAACGCCACCTTCTTCAAGACCGGTGCCTCGACCATCGGCCTGCACCACTTGTCCTCCTTCCTCCTGATCACCAGCTCCCTGCTGCTGATCATCACCGTCCTGGACCGCTCCCTGCGCCGGATCGGCCAACCCACCTGAAACTGCAGAACGCAGTCGTCGCCCTGCCCGGTACGCCGCTACCCGCCGGCGTCTCGCCTCGTGAGCTGGTTCAGTCCTTGCGGAGCACCAGGATTCGTTGGCCTAGCTGGACGACGATGGCGGCGGACTCGACGCGTTGGCGGGATCCGGCGGTCGACCGTCTGTCCGCGTCCGGCGAGGTTCACCAGCTTGCCGGTGACGGTGTCGGCCACTGCCCAGGCGGTGACCAATCGATCGCGGTCGCGCTGCTTGACCGCGACGTACCGGCCGCCGAAGCCGCCGTTGAACCAGTTCACGGACCAGTCGTCCCCGATGGCAGCCTCGCGCAGGTTGCCGCTCTCGGGGTCGACGTAGACAGCCTTGGTGTCATAGAGGGCTCGCGCCTTGCCGTCGACGACGTCCAGCGACTCCTGGCTGTTGGAGCGTCTGAACTCGGCCTGTCAGGGTTGCCCGCCCGCAAGCGGAGTTCCCTTGGCCAGCCGACGGCCGAACTTGGTGTCATCGAATTCGACGAAGCTCTTGCCGGCGACAACGAAGTCGTTGCTTTTTGCCCGTACCGTGGCTGCCACCTGGCCAGTGCGTGCGTCGAGCACGGTGACCGGCGTCGACTCGGAACCGCCGCGGATGACGATCCAGTCGGATCGGGGTACCCAACGCCTCGGGTTGTAGGAGCTCTGTCCACCCGACCCGGCGGTCGCCTCACCGTCGCCGTTCGTGGTGAACGGCTCCTGCTGTCCGACGTCCTGCTGCCAGCGGGTCTTGCCATCGGAGATCGAGACGACTGAGGCCTGGTTGTCCCGTTGGGAGCTGCCGCTGTCGCCGTAGAGGAGTACGGCATTCGTTCCCAACTGCTGCCACCGAACCGTGCCTGAGCTGCCGAAACTGTTCTTCCACAGCTCGCGGCCATCGGAGATCGCACGGCCCCGCAGCGCAGGAGTCTCCTGGGTCAGCGTGATTGCGAGCTTGTCGTCCGCCGCGATCAGGACAGTGTCCGATCCGGCCTCCCAGCCGGCCGACGTGATCGGCGGGATGTGGGCCCCGAGGATTCCGGCCGCGACCATGGCGACGGCGGCAACCACCGCGGCAGTTCGTAGTACCGGCCTGGACCGCAAGGCGGCAACGATCAGCGCGACGGCCGCGATCGCCAGGGCGGCGATCCACGCATACCAGCCCCAGTCGAGGACGATCGTCAGGTCCGGGGAACCGCGGGAGGCGGTTCCCCGGACGGGTGGGCTCAGTCCCAGCTCAGGCCGCCGCCCGACTGGTACTCGATCACCCGGGACTCGAAGAAGTTCTTCTCCTTCTTCAGGTCCATCATCTCGGACATCCAGCCGAACGGGTTGCGGGTCTCGCCGAAGATCGGGGCGATGCCGATCTGCTCGGCGCGCCGGTCGGTGACGAAGTGCATGTACTGCTCGCACAGGTCGGCGGTCAGGCCGAGCATGCCGTTCGGCATTGTCGCGCGGCCGTAGGCGACCTCGAGCTCACACGCCTCGGTCAGCATCTGCCGGACCTCGGCCTGGAACGCCTCGGTCCACAGGTGCGGGTTCTCCTGCTTGATCTGGTTGATGCAGTCGATGCCGAAGTTCAGGTGGATCGACTCGTCGCGCAGGATGTACTGGTACTGCTCGGCGATGCCGACCATCTTGTTGCGCCGGCCGAGCGACAGGATCTGCGCGAAACCGGTGTAGAACCACATGCCCTCGAAGACCACATAGAAGGCGATCAGGTCGCGCAGGAAGTCCGTGTCGGTCTCCGGCGTACCGGTCTTGAAGTCCGGGTCCTCCAGGTGCTGGGTGTACTTCAGCGCCCAGGCGTCCTTGTCGGAGATCGACGGCACCTCGCGGTACATGTTGAACAGCTCGCCCTCGTCCAGCCCGAGCGAGGTGCAGATGTACTGGAAGGTGTGCGTGTGCACGGCCTCCTCGAACGCCTGGCGGAGCAGGTACTGGCGGCACTCGGGGTTGGTCAGCTGACGGTAGACCGCGAGCACGATGTTGTTCGCGACCAGCGACTCCGCGGTGGCGAAGAAGCCGAGGTTGCGCTTCAGCATCAGCCGCTCGTCCGCGGTCAGGCCGTCTTTCGACTTCCACAGCGCGATGTCGGCCTGCATGGAGACCTCGGTCGGCATCCAGTGGTTGTTGCAGCCGGCAAGGTATTTGTCCCAGGCCCACTGGTACTTGAGCGGCAGCAGTTGGTTCACGTCCGCGCGGGCGTTGATCATCGCCTTGTCGGCGACCTCGATCCGGGACGCGCCGACGGCGATCGAGCCCAGCCCGGTCACGTTGCTGGTGGTGGTCACTGGCAGGCCTCGCAGTCGGGGTCGGTGATCAGGCAGACGTTGGGTGCATCCAGCAACGAGTCGTCCATCTCCACTGCCGGAGCCGGCGGGGGAGTAGCCGGTACGACGGCCACAGGCGACGCGACCGGAGATGCCACCGGTGCGGCTGCTACCGGCGCGGGTGCTGCGGCAGGACTGACCGGTACCGCGTTGAGCCGGCCGTCCGTGCCCTTGATCGTCGACTTCTCCACGTGCGTGGCCGACTGGGAGCGCAGGTAGTACGTGGTCTTGAGGCCGTAACGCCACGCCGACCGGTACAGCTCGTCGAGCGCCTTGCCCGACGGCGCGGTCATGTAGAGGTTGAGCGACTGCGCTTGGTCGAGCCACTTCTGCCGACGCGAAGCCGCCTTGATGAGCCACATCGGGTCCATCTCGAACGCGGTCGCGTACAGCTCCTGCAGGTCGGCCGGGACGCGGTCGATCTGGGACAGGATGCCGTCGTGGTACTTCAGGTCGGACACCATCACCTGGTCCCACAGCCCGCGCGCCTTCAGGTCGGCGACGAGGTACGGGTTCGCGACGGTGAACTCACCGGACATGTTCGACTTCACGAACAGGTTGCGGTAGATCGGTTCGATCGACTGGCTGACCCCGCAGATGTTGGAGATCGTCGCGGTCGGCGCGATCGCCAGCACGTTGGAGTTGCGCATGCCGTCGCGCAGGACCTTGCCGCGCAGCGCGTCCCAGTCGAGCAGCTTGCCCGTGTCGACGGTCAGGTCGCCGTTGCGCGCCTCGCGGAGCAGCTCGAGCGAATCGATCGGCAGGACGCCCTGGCTCCACAGCGAGCCCTCGTACGTCTGGTACCGGCCGCGCTCGGCGGCCAGATCGCTCGACGCCTCGATCGCGTGATAGCTGATCTGCTCCATCGAGCTGTCGGCGAACGCGACGGCGGCGTCGGAGGAGTACGGGATGCGCAGTGCGAAGAGCGAGTCCGCGAAGCCCATCAGGCCGAGGCCGACCGGGCGGTGACGCTGGTTGGCGCGCTCCGACTCGGGCGTCGTGTAGAAGTTCACGTCGATCACGTTGTCGAGCATCCGGACGGCCGTCTTCACGGTGTCGCGGATCAGCTCGGCGTCCAGACCGGTGTCGGTCAGGTGGGCGACCAGGTTGACCGAGCCCAGGTTGCAGACCGCCGTCTCGTCGACAGTGGTGTTCAGGGTGATCTCGGTGCACAGGTTCGACGAGTGCACGACGCCGTCGTGCTGCTGCGGCGAACGCAGGTTGCACGCGTCCTTGAAGGTGATCCACGGGTGACCGGTCTCGAACAGCACGGTCAGCATCCGGCGCCACAGGTCGACGGCCTTGACCCGGCGGAACACCCGGATCTCACCACGGTCGGCGGCCTGCTCGTAGTTCTCGTACGCCGTGGCGAAGGCCGCGCCATACAGGTCGTGCAGGTCGGGGACCTCATCCGGAGAGAAGAGCGTCCAGTCGCCACCGGCCTCGACCCGCCGCAGGAACAGGTCGGGCACCCAGTTGGCGGTGTTCATATCGTGCGTGCGGCGACGCTCGTCACCGGTGTTCTTGCGCAGGTCGAGGAACTCCTCGATGTCCATGTGCCAGGTCTCGAGGTACGCGCAGACCGCGCCCTTGCGCTTGCCGCCCTGGTTGACCGCGACGGCGGTGTCGTTGGCGATCTTGAGGAACGGTACGACGCCCTGCGACTCGCCGTTGGTACCGCGGATCTTCGCGCCGATACCGCGGACCGGGGTCCAGTCGTTGCCCAGGCCACCGGAGTACTTGGCCAGCAGGGCGTTGTTGCGGATCCCCGCGAAGATGCCGGACAGGTCGTCGTCGACGGTGGTCAGGAAGCACGACGACAGCTGCGGCCGGGTGGTACCGGAGTTGAACAGCGTCGGCGTCGACGACATGAACCGGAACGAGCTGAGCAGCTCGTAGAACTCGATCGCGCGGTCCTCGCGGTTCTCCTCCTTCAGTGAGATGCCCATCGCGACGCGGAGGAAGAAGGCCTGCGGGAGCTCGAACCGGATCTTGTCGATGTGCAACAGGTAGCGGTCGTACAGGGTCTGCAGGCCGAGGAAGGCGAAGTCCAGGTCGCGCTCGGGCTTGATCGCCGCGGCCAGCCTGGCCAGGTCGAAGGTGGCCAGCTCGGGGTCGAGCAGGCCGGCCTCGATCCCGGTCTGGATGTACTGCGGGAAGTAGTCGACGTACGCCGTGGCCATGTCGGCCTGGCTCGCCTGCCGAGGCTCACCGTGCACCCGGCCGAGCGTCTCGCGACGGATCTGGTCGAGCAGCAGGCGGGACGCGGCGAAGCTGTACTCCGGCTCCGTCTCCACATAGCCACGGGCCGCCATCACCAGGGCGAGCTCGACCTCGTGCTGGGCGATGCCGTCGTAGCAGGAGCCGAGGGTCTCGTTGAGGATCAGCTCGGCGTCGACGGAGTCGAGGCCCGCCGCTGCCTCGGCGACGATCACGCGGAGCCGGTCGACGTCCAGCGGAGCAGTGCTGCCGTCAGCGGCGCGGACGTTGATCACTGGCTGGGTGCTGAGCTCGGCGGCGTTCTCCGGCGTACGGGCCTTGGTGCGCTCCTCGCGGTAGAGCACGTAGGCGCGAGCGACCTGGTGCTCACCGGCTCGCATCAGCGCCAGTTCGACCTGGTCCTGGATGTCCTCGACCTGGACGCTGCGCCGGGCGTCGCCACGGCTGGTCAGCGTGTCGACCACACGGGCCGTCAGGTCGGCGATCAGGTCGCGGACGCGGTGACTGCCGCCGGCCTCGGTGCCCTCGACGGCGAGGAACGCCTTGCTGAGCGCGACCGAGATCTTGGTCGGGTCGAACGCGGTGCTGTTGCCGTCACGCCGTACGACGGTGAGCTGGTTCGGTCCGGCCGCGGCCGGCTTTGCGGTGCCTGACTGGGATGGCGAAACGATGGTCACAAGCGCTCTCTCCACGCGAGTCTCTTGACGACCGGGACCCCGGGGCAGCGCATGACGGGACACGCTACGCAGATCGTCGAGGAGCCCTGACTCCACCCGTGGGCTGCCCGCGCATCGCTATCCAACGCTGCTGCGCGCCAACCCGACGGTCTGCTGCTGTCTCGCCCTGCGACCCGCCCTCGAGGTCTCGGACAGCGCGCACCGGCGGTACGCGCACCGGCCGCAGGTATTCGGGCTCACGGGGACTGCTTATCCGCTTACCGCTGCGGGGCAGCCCCGGATTCTCACCGGATTCCCCTGACGACCAGTGCAGAGACCTTAACCCCACTACCCCCACATCTAGTGCCTCGACTCGCCGAGGAGCGCACATGTTGTGTGAAAAACGCATCTCGGTGCAATGTCAAATTTTGCTCAACGGTTCCGACCCAGTACTGAGCGTCGCCAGCGAGGCGATGATCTGCGGGTGGGAGGAACTGGTATGAGCGAGCTTCAGAAGCAGGTTCAGGTGCTGCTCGACGGCTTGGTCGCGTCGGGTTCGGAGGACGGCGTACAGGCCGCCGTGTACCGCCGTGGCGAGCTGATCGTGGACGCGGTGGCCGGCGTCGCCGATGGGGTGACGGGCCGGCCGGTCACGTCGGACACGCTGTTCTATGCCGCCTCGACGGTCAAAGGGGTGACCTCGACCGTCGTCCACGTGCTGGTGGAACAGGGGATGCTCTCCTACGACACCTTGGTGGCTTCGGTGTGGCCGGAGTTCGGCGCTCATGGCAAGTCGTCGACGACCGTGCGGCACGTGCTGACGCATTCGGCGGGGTGCCTGCGGTGCCTGCGGAGCTGACCTTGGAGCGGTTCTGCGACTGGGATGCGATGTGCGCGGTGGTCGCTTCGCTGGAGCCGTGGTGGGCGCCGGGGACTCGGGTCGGGTATCACGCTGTGACGTTCGGGTTCATTCTCGGCGAGGTGGTTCGGCGGCTGACGGGGTCGCCGATCTCGGCCGTACTGCATCTGCCTGGGGCCTGGCCGCCGAGGCGCACTCCTGAGCGGTGGATGGAGTGGCCTCCGCCTCGACGGCCAGGGGATCGGGTGGGTCAATCGGCGGGTCAGGCGGCCAGGGCGTGGAGGTCCTGCAGCGTCATGATTTCCGAGCCGTGATGGATGAGCTCGCGGTTGAGGCGGAGGATCACGTGGCCGAACGGCTCGGCGGCGTCTAGCTCGGTTGCTTGGCTCAGGCCGATGGACATCGCCTCCTGCTCGTCGAGCTCGGCGATCGAGTCACGCCAGGCGTCCACCCAGTGAGCTAGCCAGGCGACCGCGTCCTGGGCGTTGCCGTGCAGGGTGATGTCTGCCCGGCCTTGTTGGCTCGCCCCGAACGTCCACTCCCAGCGCTCGAAGAACGTCTCGGTCAGATGTGCGATCAGCCACGCGATCGTTCGCGGCCCGCGGTGATCCGGCTCGTCCGGCCATTGCGCCACCCACTCACCCGACCCGAGCGACCTGAACCGCCCCGCATACTGCCGCCGGACGACGGTCAGCGCCTCACTGCTCGGCCGCCAGAAGTATTGCTCGTCGGTGAGCGCCGCCAACCGCCCCGACAACACCATCCAGCTGAAGCCGAGCTGCCCGCGCACCATCGCCATCGCAGACGGCCGCTGCAAGATCTCCCAGTCGAACGGCTCCGGCATCACAGTTCCTCACACTCCCCGATTTGGCCCAGCTCTCGAACGTATGTTCGAATTGTTCATCGAGGAAGCGAGGAAAGTCAATCAGCTCAGCGTGTTGGTCGTGGCACTGACGGAACCGGTCTGCTAGGCGCCTCGATCCGGGTATCGGCGGCCGGGCTGGCGAAGCGGCGTTCGAGGAGGGTGAAGGCATCGATAAGTTCAGGAGCTTCGTAGACACGGTTGCGGCGACCGTCCGTGATCTCGCGGAGGACGGCGGCCTCGGTCAGGCGGGTCAGGGCCTGGTTGGCGGCTTGCTGCGATCTGCCGATCAGCTCGGCTGCCGCGGTGAGGGTCAGTACGGGCGCGGCCGGCAAGGTCTCGATCAGCAGGTCGACGGCGGAGCCCGCGCGGACCGGCGCTGCGCGTTCACGCCAGGCAACCTTGAGGTCGGCGGCGGTGCGCTCGAAACGGGCGGCTTCGGCTGTCGCATGGCTGCAGGCGGTGGCGAACATCAGCAGCCATTCGTTCGCCGCCCGGCGAGCGCGGGGGTTCGTCGCCTTGCCGGTGTGACGGAAGGCGGTGAGGGCTTCGATGTACTGCGTCGCGTGCGTGGCAAGGGAGAGCGAGACCGGCGGGACGCTGCGCTCGACGAGGCCTTCGGCTCGCAGTACCAGGTGAATCAGTGCGCGGCCGGTGCGACCGTTGCCATCGGCAAAGGGATGGATCGTCTCGAACTGCGCATGCGCGATCCCGGTCTTGGCCAGTACGGGCAACGGGGACTCGCGGATGAAGGTCATCAGGTCGGCGAGCAGTTCGGGCACAACCTGCGCCGGCGGCGGAACGTAGTACGCCTCGGCAGGGGAGCGCCCGCCGATCCAGTTCTGCAGGTAGCGCACCTCGCCGCCGAACTCCCGATGAGGAGAGTGCGCCATCAAGCGCCGGTGTGCTTCGAGCAGATGCTCGACCTCGAGCTTGTCCCCGATCTGCACGGACCCGGTCACCCACATCATCGCGTCGACAGCACCAAGAACCTCCTCGGCGGTCACGTCATGATGCCGCGCGTTGTCGCGCAAAGCCTCAGCCTTCAACAACCGCCGAGCCCCCACCACCAGCCCCTCGATCTGCGAAGACCCCACCGCCTCGGCCCGCAACAACAACCGAGCCAACGCCTCACTGTTCGTCAGCACCGCCGCGGTCGCATCCAGCCGAGCCAAATCCCCAGCCGCATCCTCCAATGCAGCCAGCACCTCATCGCTGAGATCGAACTCCCGCCCCACCAACGGATCCGGAAAGTACAACTCGTACGACCCACCCAGCCGCTCAGCCCGGGTGAACCCATCCGGGTGCCCCGGCCACCGCTGCAACTCAACCCTGGCCATACCCTTATTCAAGCTTATCCATCAACCTTGAACAAGAGCTGAACCGCGAAAGGAGGCAACAACCGATCGCGAGGCATTGGGGGAGATGACAGTTGGTGGGGGAGCTGTTCGCTGGGGACGCAAGGGTGGCGGGGGTGGACCTTGTGGCGGCTACGTTGCGCGGTAGTGGTCCAGGCCGCAACTGGGGAGGTTGGCAGATGAAGGTATTGGTGGGAGTTGTCCTCCTGTTGGTCGTCAGTGGATGTGGTGGGGCCGAGACGACGGCTGGGCAGGGGACGCCGTCGGTTGGGCCGGTGACGGTTACGGAGTCGCTGCCTACCAAGACTTTGCCTGCGCCGTCCTCGACCGTGGCTTCCAGTGCGCCGGCGACGAAGGCGACCGCGGCCGGGCTCGCGGCCAAGGTGAAGGCTGGGGCGCCGTCGATCAAGAAGATCGTCCAGATCACCGAGGACAACGATCCGAACAATCTGATCGGGCGGCCGACCGGCTACCTGGACGCCGCTGTGCTCTACGAGTCGACGCTGACGTGCGACAAGCCTGGTGCCGACTGCGGTGCCACCATCGAGATCTGGCCGACGGCGAAGGCTGCGACCGACCGCGCCGCCTACATCCAGAAGAACTTGAAGGACATCCCGATGCTCGGGACGGAGTACAACTACACGAACGACTCCGCCCTGCTGCGCGTCAACGGCGAGCTCAAGCCGTCGCTTGCCGCCAAGCTCAACGCGCTGTTCGGTGGAACTCCTTACACGCCCTGAGTCTCCAGGTAGGCGAACTTGTCTCGCCATTGGGTGAAGGGTGCCTTGAACTGCGTCGATCCAGCAGCCAGCGGCATGAACCAGCGGACCGTCTCCGCGTAGTAGCTGGCCTGCTTCGCGGGCCGCGGGTGCGTGTCGAGCCGCTGCACGTTGCGTCGCCCCAGCGACCTCGACAGCAATCTCGAGCGCCTGCAGGAGATGCTCGACGTACGACTCACTGGCCGGCCGAACCTGGTCACCGTGCCACCGCGCCGCGAACTCATACGCATCGGCCAGGCTACCGACGACCTCTTGTTGCCGACGGCATCAAATGGCGCCGTCAACCGACATCAGTTGATGTCATCATCGTTCTCGTCAGGGGCAGCAGGAAGGCGGGTTGCGCCTCCGCGTCGAAGCCGTCAGGCGTGGGAGGTCCTCTGCTGTTCTTCAGCCAGTTGGTCGCAGAGCTCGACGAGTTGCCGGCGGAAGGGGCGGGCGCGGTCGGCGAAGGCGCGTTGGGCTGCGGCGTACTGCGCCTTGCCGGCTGGGGTTTCGATCGGGATGGGGTCGTAGCCCAGTACGGCGAAGTCGTACGGCGAGGCGCGCATGTCGAGGGTGCGGATGTCGCGGGCCAGCTCGAAGCAGTCGAGGAGCAAGGAGCTTGGCGTGAAGGGCATGAGCTTCGTGGCCCATTTGTAGAGGTCCATGTTGGCGTGCAGGCAGCCGCCCTGCTCCAGCAGAGGTTGGGACTCGCGCGTGGGCTGCAGGACGTTCAGGGGGCGCGCGGGTTCCGTGAAGAAGCGGAAGGCGTCGAAATGCGAGCAGGCGATCTTGTGCGACTCGACCACGCGGTCGGTGCGATCGGCGCCCAGTCGGAGGGGCCAGTCGTGGCGGACTTCCTCCGAGCGGTAGACCATCGCCCATTCGTGCAGGCCGAAGCAGCCGAACTGGGGTTGACGGTCTGCGGTTGCCTTGAGCAACCGAGCGATCCAGGTGATGGAGTCGGTGCGGCGCGAGATCTCGGTCGGGTCCAGGCGCGCGGCGTCGCCGGAGTACAGGTAGCCGCGTTTGCCCTCGTACTGCGTGGCGCCGCGCAGGCTGATGCCGGGGCCGGGGTGCCAGACACGGAGTTGTTTGGGGCGGGTCGGGTAGTAGGTGAAGAGGAAGTCCTCGACCGGGTGCTTCTCACCCCGTTGGCGGCGCTCGAGATGGTCCGCGAGCAGGGCATCCACCCGCTCCGAGTGGGCTGCTTGCAACGGCTCCCAGTCGGCGGGTTCGAGGACGACGGTCACAGGGCCAGGGAGAAGGCGTACAGGTCGACACCGGGGCGGGGGGACCAGTCGCGTTCGGGGAGGCGGGTGAAGCCGAGCCGCTCGTACACGCGGTGGGCGGTGGTCATGGCTCGAGCGCTCGACAGGACGACACGGCGATAGCCCAACTCGCGGCTGCGCTCGATGCAGTGCACCGACAGCGCCGTACCGATGCCGCGGCCGCGCGCCTTCGCCGACACCCCGAGCATCCGGAACTCGCCCTCGCCGTCGCGGGCGAGCTCGCCGTAGACCGAGCCGGGAACACAGAAAGTGACGGTGCCCAACAGTTCTGTACTGTCGGCGGCGACCCAGAGCTCCGCCTTGGCGGCGCGGTCGGCCGCGTTGCGCAGAGTCCGTCCGTAGTCGGAGCCCTCGGGGATGAAACCGTCCGCGGCATAGGCCTCGGCGGTCAGCTCGCCCACCTCGTCGTACTCCGCGGGCCGGGCCAGCCGGATGTCAGTCGTCACCAGGTAACTGTCTCACCCCGGTACGACGGTAGGCTCGGTGCTCCGAACGTGACTCTGGTAATTGACTCCAGGACTCGATCCGACACTCAGCAAAGGCCGCACGTGCGTATCGCCAGATTCTCCGTCGACGACGAACCGAAGTACGGCGTCGTCGAGACCGATGACCCCGAGGGGCTCACCGGTACCGTCGCAGTGCTCGACTCGGACCCGCTCTACCGGCCGGTGCAATTCACCGGCGAGCAGCTGCAACTGGCTGACGTCCGGTTGCTGGCCCCGGTGATCCCGCGCAGCAAGGTGGTCTGCGTCGGGCGCAACTACCGCGCGCACGCCGAGGAGCTCGGCAACGAGGTCCCCACCGAGCCGCTGATCTTCCTGAAGCCGAACACCTCGGTGGTCGGCCCGCGGGACGGCATCGTCTACCCCGAGCAGACCAACGACCTGCACTTCGAGGGCGAGCTGGCGATCGTGATCGGCCGGATCTGCCGCGACCTGCCCCGGGAGCGCGCCGAAGAGGTGATCTTCGGGTACACGATCGCCAACGACGTGACCGCGCGGGACCTGCAGAAGAGCGACGGGCAATGGGCCCGGGCGAAGGGGTACGACACGTTCTGCCCGCTCGGCCCGTGGATCAGTACGGATCTGGACGTGTCGGACGCGCGCGTCACCACCACGCTGAACGGCGAGCTCAAGCAGGACGGGAAGACCTCGCAATTCCTGTTCGACATCCCCGAGGTGCTGGCCTACATCACCTCTTTCACCACGTTGCTCCCCGGCGACGTGGTGCTCACCGGCACCCCCGCGGGTGTCGGCCCGATGCTGCCCGGCGACGAGGTCGCCATCAGCGTCGAAGGACTCGGAACTCTGACGAACAAGGTGATCGTGCGTGACTGAAAGGCCTGCCGCTGCTTCATTCGACGACGACGGCAACGTTCTTGGGGGCTTGGAACCGTCCAAGGTGCGGGTGCGCTTCCCACCGTCACCGACCGGTCTGCTGACGGTCGGCAACATCCGCAGCGCGCTGTTCAACTGGGCCTTCGCCCGCCACTACGGCGGCAAGCTCGTGCTCCGGATCGAGGACACGGACAAGTCCCGCAACACGCCTGAGGCGCTGCAGTACACGCTGGACTCGCTCACCTGGCTCGGCCTGAACTGGGACGAGGGCCCGCAGATCGGCGGCGAGTTCGGCCCGTACCTGCAGTCGGAGCGGATGGACCTCTACGCCGACGTGGTGGCGAAGCTGCTCGCCGCGGGCAAGGCGTACCACTGCTACTGCTCGCAGGAGGAGCTGGACCAGCGCCGCGAGGCTGCTCGCTCGGCCGGCCAGCACAGCGGGTACGACGGCCACTGCCGCACGCTGACGCCGGAGCAGGTGCAGGCGTACCTGGACGAGGGCCGGCACCCGGTCGTCCGGCTGCGGATGCCCGACCGCCCGATCACCTTCGACGACCTGGTCCGCGGAGAGATCACCTTCCTGCCGGAGAACCTGGGCGACTACGTGCTCGTCCGCGCGAACGGCTACCCGCTGTACCCGCTGGTGAACCCGGTCGACGACGCGCTGATGGAGATCACCCACGTACTGCGGGGCGAGGATCTGCTGCCGTCGACGCCGCGCCAGATCGCGTTGTACGAGGCACTGGCCGAGATCGGCATCGGCTCGGGCCAGACGCCGCGGTTCGGGCACCTGCCGTTCGTGATGGGTGAGGGCAACAAGAAGCTGTCCAAGCGCGACCCGGGGGCCGGCCTCGGCGAGTACATGGAGCGTGGTTTCCTGCCCGAGGGCCTGCTGAACTACCTGGCGCTGCTCGGCTGGTCGATCGCCGACGATCGCGACGTCTTCACCATGGACGAGATGATCAAGGCGTTCGACATCCGCAAGGTGAACGCGAACGCGG
Source organism: Streptomyces sp. SID13031 (assembly GCF_010548305.1). Lineage (GTDB taxonomy): Bacteria > Actinomycetota > Actinomycetes > Propionibacteriales > Kribbellaceae > Kribbella. Next base: position 218,055 of record NZ_JAAGLV010000014.1, on the reverse strand, counting down.
CCCGCTTCGACCCGAAGAAGTGCGAGGCGATCAACGCCTCCCACATGCGGATGCTCGACCCGGCGGAGTTCGCGCGCCGCGTCGTACCGTTCCTGGCCAAGGCCGGGGTGCTGCCGGCCGAGCCGTCGGCGGAGCAGTTGCAGTTGCTCGGCGCGGCCGTACCGCTGGTACAGGAGCGGATGAACACGCTGTCGGAGTCGGTCGAGATGCTCAGCTTCCTGTTCGTACCGGACGAGGCCTTCTCGATCGACCAGGACTCGGCCAACAAGGTGCTGACCGCTGACGCCGGCGCCGTCCTGGAGGCCACTGGCAAGGCGCTCACCGAGGTCGGCGAGTGGACCACCGAGGCGATCGAGGCCGCCCTGCGTGCGTCGTTGATCGAGGGTCTCGGGCTGAAGCCGAAGAACGCGTTCGGCCCGGTCCGGGTCGCGATCTCCGGCCGCCGGATCTCGCCGCCGCTGTTCGAGTCGCTGGATCTACTCGGCCGGGAGCGTTCGCTGCACCGGATCGAGCAGGCCCGCGCGGCACTCCCGGCAGACTGATGTCGTACGCCGGTACGCCGGGTCCCGGGGGTGCGGTCGACCCCCGGGACGCCGGCCCGCAGCCGTTCCACCGGCTGCTGCGCAACGACGTGGCGCCGCGGGCCTTCCTGCTCCTCGGCGCGCTCACCGTACTGGTCGGGTGGATGTTCTTCAGCCTGCTGATCCTGTCGATCCAGCGGGGGATCCGGACGGATCCCGAGGGCACCGTGTCGTGGCTGGGGCTGCTGGCGACGAACCTGTCGCTGATCGTGCTGATCCCGCTGACGATGATCGTCGCGACGCTGCTGAACAAGCAGACGCCGGGCCTGCTGTCGTCGGTGATCGGCAAGCTGCGCTGGCGTCCACTGGTGGTGTTCGGGGTCGCGGCTGTGGTGCTCGAGCTGGTGATGCTCGGGGTGATCAAGTTCGGCGGGATCGGCGTCCTGGGCGACGGCCCCGACGGCATCGCCTCGGACGCGGCCGGCGTGATCGCGGTGACGTTGCTGACCTCGACGTTCCAGGCGGCGGGGGAGGAGTACTTCTTCCGCGGCTACCTGCTGCAGGCGGTCGGCGCGCTGGTGCGCAGCTCGCTGGTCGCAGTACTGGTGACGACGGTGCTGTTCACGATGGCGCACGGGATCTGGCCGTGGGAGAGCCCGGCGTTGTTCCTGGATCGCTTCGCGTTCGGGCTGGTGGCCGGGCTGCTGGCCGTCCGGACCGGTGGGCTGGAGGCGTCGATCGCGGCGCACGCGGCGAACAACGTGATCACCTTCATCTATGCGGCGCTGACCAACACCGTCGGCGACAGCCTGGGTGCCTCGGACGCGCCCTGGTCGCTCGTTGCCGTCGACGTGGTGAAGTTCGCCGCCTTCGGGGCGATCGCGTTGCTGCTGGCCGGCAAGCAGGGAATGGCGACCCGGTGCGAGTTGCCGTTGGCGACCCCTCTGGTCATGGACCGCCGACCAGGCAGGAGGCTGGTGTGACGGGAGTGACAACGGCAGGCGGGGACCCCGTTTTGGATTCTGGCGCCTTGCTGCGATAGGCTCAGCGGGCCAGGTTGTGAGGGCGGAAACGCACTGACAATCGCAGTAAAAGCTTTGGGGTATGGGGTAATTGGCAGCCCGACTGGTTCTGGTCCAGTTAGTCTAGGTTCGAGTCCTAGTACCCCAGCGATTGGACCGTATCGCTGGAAGTTAGGTACAGTTCATCCTCGTTGGTCAGCTCTTCGGAGCAGGTCGACAACCCTCTGGCCCCGTTGTGTAGCGGCCTAGCACGCCGCCCTCTCAAGGCGGTAGCGCGGGTTCGAATCCCGTCGGGGCTACCAGAGAAAAGCGCCCCTCACCGTCAGGTGAGGGGCGCTTGTTGTTTGCCTCGAACTCTCGTTGAGACAGGCGTCACATCGCAGGTTGCTGGCCCGCCGCCGGTTGCTGAGGAGTGGCGACCAGCCGGCGGACCGCCAGGCCGGCGACCAGGAAAGCGGCGCCCCACAGAAGGGCCACGACGCCCAGGAAGACGGCGATGCCGACCGCGCCCTTACCGGGGTTGGCGGCGAAGAGGATGCCCAGCAGGATCGACAGCGCGGCGCTGAGGACCAGGAACCACCGCGGGGCCAGCTGATCGGTGGTGAAGGCGCCGACCGCCTCGAAGACACCGCGGACGATCAGCCAGATGCCGAGGATCCAGGTCAGCGTGACCGCGGTGACGGCCGGGCTGAAGATGGCGAAGAAGGCCGCGACCAGCGCGATCACCCCGATCACCCCGAGCCACAGCCGGCTGCCACGAGACTCCGGCCGGAACGCCTGGGTCAGCGAGCCGATCCCGTCCATCAACGCCCAGAAGCCCCACAGCAACGCCAGCGCGATCGCCGTCGAGATCGGCCAGACGATCGCCAGGATCCCGAACACGATGCCGATCGCCCCGCGAACGATCAACATCTTCCAACCGACAGTCATCCAGTCCCGCACCATCACGAACCTCCCAGAACGCAGTACCCCCTGAGCTCATCGTGGATCCGGCCCCGCCGCCCGGCAAGCACCCCACGCCCACCGCAGAACAACTGAAACAGCCCGCCGCGGGAGGCGACGGGCTGTTCGCAGTACGGGCTGTACTACTCGGAGGCTCTGCGGAGAGCTTCGGAGAGGCGTTCGGCGGCGGCCATGACGGCGGGGGCGTGCATGCGACCGGGCTGGCGGGAGAGGCGTTCGATCGGGCCGGAGACCGAGACCGAGGCGATCACCTTGCCGGAAGGGGAGCGGACGGGCGCCGAGACCGAGGCGACGCCCTGCTCGCGTTCGCCGACGGAGTGGGCCCAGCCACGACGGCGTACGCCGGCCAGCGCCGCCGCGTTGAAGCTGGCGTTGTGGAGCCCGCGGTGCATCCGCTCGGGGTCTTCCCAGGCCAGCAGGATCTGGGCGGCTGAGCCGGCTGCCATCGTCAGCTGGCTGCCGACCGGAACGGTGTCGCGCAGACCGGACGGGCGCTCGGCGGCCGCGACGCAGACGCGGTACTCACCTTGGCGCCGGAACAGCTGGGCCGATTCACCCGTGATGTCGCGCAGCCGGGCCAGTACCGGACCGGCGGTCGCCAGCAGCCGGTCCTCACCGGCCGCGGAGGCCAACTCGCTCAGGCGCGGCCCGAGCACGAAGCGGCCCTGCATGTCGCGCCCCACCAGCCGGTGGTGCTCGAGGGCCACGGCGAGCCGATGAGCCGTCGGCCGGGCCAGTCCCGTCGCCGCCACGAGTCCGGCCAGGGTCGCCGGCCCGGACTCGAGTGCGGACAGAACGAGAGCTGCTTTGTCGAGAACGCCGACTCCGCTAGAGTTGTCCATGAGACGATATTGCCGTCTCGAATCGTGGAACGCAAGTCGCTTCTGGAGCCGGTTCCGGCGCAATGTGAGCGAGAGACAGCACACCACAAACCTCAAAGGAGCAGTCTGATGGGTAGGACGTTGTCGGAAAAGGTCTGGGATGCGCACGTTGTGCGCCATGCCGACGGAGAGCCCGACCTCCTCTACATCGATCTCCACCTGGTGCACGAGGTGACCAGTCCACAAGCCTTCGACGGCCTCCGGCTGGCAGGCCGACCGGTCCGCCGCCCGGATCTGACGATCGCCACCGAGGATCACAACGTACCCACCCTCGACGTCGACAAGCCGATCGCCGACCTGGTCTCGCGGACGCAGGTGGACACGCTGCGCAGGAACGCCGCGGAGTTCGGCGTCCGGATCCACACCCTCGGCGATCCCGACCAGGGCGTCGTGCACGTGATCGGCCCGCAGCTCGGCCTGACCCAGCCCGGGATGACCGTGGTCTGCGGTGACAGCCACACCTCCACCCACGGCGCGTTCGGCGCGATCGCGTTCGGCATCGGGACCAGCGAGGTCGAGCACGTGCTCGCCACCCAGACGCTGATGCAGGCCCGGCCTAAGACGATGGCAGTCACCGTCGACGGCGTACTGCCCGACGGCGTCTCGGCCAAGGACCTGGTCCTCGCGCTGATCACGCAGGTCGGCACCGGCGGCGGCCAGGGCTACATCGTCGAGTACCGCGGTGAAGCGATCCGCGCGCTGTCGATGGAAGCCCGGATGACGATCTGCAACATGTCGATCGAGTGGGGCGCGAAGGCCGGCATGATCGCGCCGGACGAGACGACGTACGCGTATCTGAAGGACAAGCCGCACGCGCCGCAGGGTCTCGACTGGGAAGCAGCGGTCGAGTACTGGAACGGCCTGTCGACCGACGACGACGCCGACTTCGACCGCGAGATCGTGCTGCGCGCCGAAGACATCGCGCCGTTCGTCACCTGGGGCACCAACCCGGGCCAGGGCGCTCCGCTGTCGGCCAACGTGCCGTCGCCGGACGACTTCGACGAGCCCAACGACAAGATCGCCGCCGAGCGCGCCCTGGAGTACATGGGCCTCACCGCCGGTACTCCGCTGCGCGAGGTCAAGGTGGACACCGTCTTCCTCGGCTCCTGCACCAACGGCCGGATCGAGGACCTGCGCGCCGCGGCCGGTGTACTGGCCGGCCGGAAGGTTGCCGACGGCACCAGGATGCTCGTCGTCCCGGGCTCGGGCCGGGTGCTGCTGCAGGCCGAGTCCGAAGGTCTGGACGTGATCTTCAAGGATGCGGGCGCCGAGTGGCGTGGAGCGGGCTGCTCGATGTGTCTGGGAATGAACCCGGACCAGCTGGCCCCGGGGGAGCGAAGCGCCTCGACCTCCAACCGGAACTTCGAAGGACGCCAGGGCAAGGGTGGCCGGACGCACCTCGTCTCGCCGCTGGTCGCCGCCGCAACCGCCGTCACGGGCACTCTCGCGGCGCCGGCCGACCTGCCGCCGTGTCAGGACGCAGCGGTCGCCGTACCCGAGAACGTCTAGGAGTAGAGATCATGGAAGCCTTCACCCAGCACATCGGCACCGCGGTTCCGCTGCGGCGCAGCAACGTCGACACCGACCAGATCATCCCGGCGGTCTACCTCAAGCGGGTCACCCGGACCGGTTTCGAGGACGGCCTGTTCGCTGCCTGGCGCAACGATCCCGCCTTCATCCTGAACCAGCCCGAGTACGAAGGGGTCTCGGTGCTCGTCGCCGGGCCGGACTTCGGTACCGGATCGTCGCGTGAGCACGCCGTCTGGGCCCTGATGGACTACGGGTTCCGCGTCGTCGTGGCCTCGCGCTTCGGGGACATCTTCCGCGGCAACTCCGGCAAGGCCGGGCTGCTCGCCGCGCTCGTCGAGCAGGACGTCGTCGACCGGCTCTGGGCCGCGGTCGAGCAGGATCCCGGCACCAAGGTGACCGTCGACCTGGAGAACAAGACGATCTCGGCTGGTGACGTCTCGGCGCCATTCGAGATCGACGACTACACCCGCTACCGGCTGCTGAACGGGCTCGACGACGTCGGCATCACCTTGTCCCACGAGGCCGACATCACGACGTACGAGGCGACCAGGCCGGCCTTCAAGCCGGCCACGCTTCCGGTGCGGGCGTAACGAATCGCACAGCCGGACCGATAACTCCGGTGTTATCCTCTTGAAGTTGTCAGCACAGGCCGTGACAAGGAACTACGAGATCTTGGAGGTGGGGCGCCATGAGCAGCGAACCCTCCAGACATATGGATCTCGTTCGGCCTTGAGGCGCTGAATCCTCTTCTGCTAGGTCCAGATCATCCCGGCGCGGCTCCGCGCCGGGTGATCTGCAGCGCGGGGCCGGGCGATGTGTCGCCCCTCGATCCCGCACCTCGCACCTGGAGGATTCGTCATGTCCGACATTCGCCTGCGCACGCTCCGTGCGTTCAGCCGCACCCCGTCCCTCCGCGCCGCCGCCCGCCGGTACGCCGGTGCTGTCGCCGATCCCGCGCCGATCGAGCAGAAGCCCGCGCAGCCCACGGCCCACAAGCCCAAGGGGCACAGCGTCGTCGACAGCGCGATCTACTGCGACGGCTCACGGGTCGCGTCGCCGGAATCGCTGGCAGACACCTACCAGGTACTGCACGAGTCGCCGCAGAGCCTTGCCTGGATCGGCCTGTACCGCCCTGACCGGCGCGAACTGACCTCGCTGGCCCAGGAGTTCGACCTGCACGAGCTGGCGATCGAGGACGCCATCCAGGCCCATCAGCGGCCGAAGCTCGAGCGCTACGGCGACACGTTGTTCGTCGTACTGAAGGCTGCTCGGTACCGGGACGCGACCGAGGAGGTCGAGTTCGGCGAGGTGCACGTGTTCGTCGGCCCGGACTTCGTGGTGACGGTCCGGCACGCCGAGGCGCCGAACCTGGCCGCGGTCCGCCGCCGGGTCGAACGCGATCCCGAGCTGCTGCGCCAAGGGACCGAGGCTGTTCTCTACGCGATCATGGACAAGGTCGTCGACGGCTATGCGCCGGTGGTCGCCGGGCTCGAGAACGACATCGACGAGATCGAGACCGAGGTGTTCCGTGGCGACCCGAAGGTGTCGCGGCGCATCTACGAGCTGTCGCGTGAGGTGATCGAGTTCCAGCGCGCGACCCGGCCGCTGGTCGGCATGCTCGACTCGTTGCGGGCGGGCTTCGACAAGTACGGCGTCGACGAGGAACTGCAACGTTCGCTGCGGGACGTGGCCGACCACGTCACCCAGGTGGTCGAGCGGGTGGACGCCTTCCGCGAACTGCTCCGCGACATCCTGACGGTGAACGCGACGCTGGTCGCCCAGCAGCAGAACGAAGAGATGAAGAGCCTCACGATGGCGAGCAACTCGCAGAACGAAGAGGTCAAGCGGATCTCCGCCTGGGCGGCGATCCTGTTCGCCCCGACGTTGATCGGCACGGTCTACGGGATGAACTTCGACGTCATGCCGGAGCTGCATTGGCAGTACGGCTATCCCTTCGCGGTCGGCCTGATGGCGATGGTGTGTGGTGGTCTGCACCTGATCTTCAAGCGTCGCGGCTGGTTGTAGGAAGAGGACGGTTAGTCTGCAACTCCGGTTGTCTCGAGGAGGTTGTGGCTATGTGGCTGTTCCTGCGGCGGCGGCTCATCATGTGGGTCGTGCTGGCGATCGCGGTGCCTTTGCTGGAGTGGTTGCTGGGCAAGGTCAGTGCAGAACTGAAGGCCCGCAAGGGTGAGAACGCAGTGACCAAAGGGCTCGACACAGCCCAGTCCGGCGTCCGTACCTTGCGCGGAAAGCGGCGCTGAAAGCCCTTTCAGCGCCTCGATCGGTGATGTGGCCGAGGTCACCGTTGGTCGCCGGTTCGTTGCTCTGAAGGGAATCAGAAGCCCCTTCGGAGGCCAATCGGGGAAAAATTTGGTCCAAATCACCTGAAACAAGGGCGAATTGCCGCGTTGGTGTTTGTGAACACGCCGATGAGTCCATAACGTTCACGGAAGATCGAGCGCTGTGCTCGACGCCATCGTTCACGGAGGGAAGACAGTGAACAAGAGCCAGTTGGTCGAAGCGCTCGCAGTGCACTTCGACGGAAATCGCCGTTCGGCCCAGCACGCCTTGGAGTCGGTCATCGACACCGTCCAGCGCGAGCTGACCAAGAAGGGCGGCAAGGTTGCCATCACCGGGTTCGGTGCCTTCGAGGCCATCGAGCGCGGGGCACGCATGGTTCGCAACCCGCGGACCGGCGAGACCAAGCGGGCCAAGAAGACCGTGGTTCCGAAGTTCCGCGCGGGTGCGGAGCTGAAGGCCGTCGTCTCCGGCGCCAAGAAGCTGCCGAAGCTGGTTGCACCGAAGGCGGCCCCGGCCACCAAGGCTGCGCCGGCCAAGACGGCCGCGCCGGCCAAGAAGGCCGCTCCGGTCAAGGCCGCCGCCAAGAAGGCTCCGGCAAAGGCCGTCGCCACCAAGACGGTTGCGAAGAAGGCCCCGGCCAAGAAGGCCCCGGTCAAGACCGTCGCGAAGAAGGCGGCCCCGGTCGCGAAGAAGGCTCCCGCCAAGACCGTTGCCAAGAAGGCGCCGGCCAAGAAGGCCCCCGCCAAGAAGGCTCCGGCGAAGCGCGTAGCTGCTCGCTGACCCGTCAGCACTTGGTAGTACCAGCATCACCAGCGAAGGCCGGTCTCCCCACACCAGGGGCGACCGGCCTTCGCCGTTGCCGTTGCCGCCAGGGTTGCCGAGGGCAATCTGGTTCAGGGCAGAGTGATGAAGTGGACCTCGGAGATCGCCAGGCCGGCGCCGGAGCCTGTGGTGATCAGGCGGACTCGCTGGCCGAGGCGGAGCAGGCGCACCGGAGTACCGATGAGGGCTTCGGCGTCGAAGGGCAACTCGATGCCCGTGTCGGTCAACACTGCACCGGAGGCTGTCGCAGCGTCGTAGCGGCTGACTGTTGCTTGCATGGCCTTACGGTAGCGGCCTTTGACAGGCCTCTAGCAGGCAAGGCCTTCAGTGCCCGTCGCGGCGCCCATCACCAGTGACATCACATCAGCAGTCCGGGGACCGACACCTAGCTGTACTGCGTGCGCCAGGTCCGCTGCGGTGTCCACGTCACGCCGCAGCGACTCGATCGCGACCAGCTCGATCGCTACTGCACCAGACGCCTGGTGGGCTAGTGCGGAACCCACACCGAAGCGGGGATCCAGGGGAACGCCGGGGGCGGCGGCGAGCATCGTAGTACCGGTCCCTGGCTCGTCTATGACGAGGTTGCGCGCTGCGGTGCAGGCTGCAAGGGCAGCAGTCAGCTCGGACGGTCTGAGCGCCGGTAGGTCGGCTGAGAGCGCCACTACCCCGGACTCTGGGTACTCGGCCGCTGCAACCGCTGCACCGTGCTCCAGAGCGCCGTTGAGCCCTGCACCCGGCACGTCCGGTACTACGCGCGCGCCGATCGCGGTGACGTCCGCTGCGACCACTGGGTCATCCGTGACAACCAGGACCGCGCGGACCAGAGGAGACTCGAGTGCAGCCGCAGTAGTGTCGACTGCGAAGGCGCGAGCGAGCTCCGGACGGTGCTGCGGGTATGCGGAAGCCAGCCGGCTCTTAGCGATCGCCGTACGCTTCACCGGGATCACCAGGGTCCAGGGAACGACCTGTAGGTCTGCCATCAGGCAGGATTCTCCCATGACCGACGGCGACAACAGCCACCAGGAGGCAGTAGTGAACGGCCAGCGCACCACCGAGGGACCCCGGCCACGGCGGGGGTTCTGGTTCGGCCTGGTGGTGGCCATCGTCAAACCGTTCATGCTGATCTGGACCAAGCGGGACTTCCGCGGTCGCGAGAACGTGCCGCGGACCGGTGGTCTGGTGTTCGTGACGAACCACATCTCGCACTTCGACCCGTTCGTGCTGGGGATGTACATCTGGGAGTGCCGGCGGATCCCGCGGCTGCTCGGCAAGGCGTCGCTGTTCAAGCTGCCGATCGCAGGCCGGATCATCACCAGCGCGGGACAGATCCCGGTGTACCGCGACTCGGCCGAGGCCGCGGACGCGTTCCGGGCAGCGGTCGCCGCGGTGGAGAAGGGCGAGTGCGTTGGCGTCTATCCCGAGGGCACGATCACCCGGGACCCGGAGCTGTGGCCGATGACCGGCAAGACCGGCGCGGCGCGGATCGCGCTGATGACGGGCTGCCCGGTGATCCCGATCGCGAACTGGGGTGCGCAGGAGATCTTCGCGTCGTACGGCAGCCTTCGCGTGCGGCTGCTGCCGCGGAAGACGATGCGGGTGATCGCGGGGGAACCGGTCGACCTGAGCGCTTTCCAGGGCAAGCCGATCACGAACGAGCTGTTGCACGAGGCAACCGAGGTGATCATGCAGCGGGTGGCCGGGGAGCTCGGCGTACTGCGCGGGGAGACTCCGCCCAAGGAGCTCTTCGATCTGCGGGATTACAAAGCCCGGGAAGACCAGGCTGCAGAGCCGAAGACGTCTGAAGACAACCGTGAGGATGGGGAGACTCGATGACCAAGATTGCGGTGTTCGGCGCGGGGTCCTGGGGGACCGCCTTCGCGATTGTCCTGGCCCAGGCTGGTAATCAGGTGTCCGTCTGGGGACGCCGCGAATCGCTCTGCGAAGCGATCAACACGCGGCACGAGAACCCGGACTACCTGCCCGGCCTGAGACTTCCGGACGCGATCACCGCAACGCACGACCCGGCGCTCGCCGCCGAGGGCGCTGAGGCGATCGTGCTCGCCGTTCCTTCACAGTCGCTGCGAGCCAACCTGCGCGACTGGGCCGACGTGCTGCCGGCCGCGGTACCGCTGGTTTCGTTGATGAAGGGCGTCGAGGTCGGTACTACGAAGCGGATGAGCGAGGTGATCGCGGAGCTGACCGGCGCCGGCCCCGAGCGGATCGCTGTCGTCTCCGGCCCGAATCTTGCCCGCGAGATCGCCGAGGGCCAGCCGGCCGCTGCCGTTGTCGCGTGCGCCGATGAGGGAACGGCTGCCCGGCTGCAGAAGTTGTGCCACTCGCCGACGTTCCGCCCGTACACGAACAACGACGTGATCGGCTGCGAACTCGGCGGCGCCACGAAGAACGTGATCGCGCTTGCCGTCGGGATGGCCGTCGGACTGGGCTTCGGCGACAACGCACGCGCCTCCGTCATCACCCGGGGGCTGGTCGAGACCGCGCGCCTTGGTACTGCGCTGGGCGCCGACGAGCACACCTTCTCCGGTCTGGCCGGCCTGGGTGACCTGGTTGCCACCTGCTCGTCACCCCTGTCCCGCAACCGCACCTTCGGCGAGAAACTCGGCCAAGGGATGACGGTCGCGGAGATCGCCGGCGCAACCCGCCAGGTCGCCGAGGGCGTGAAGTCCTGCGCCTCGATCTCCGAACTCGCCCACCACCACGACGTGGAAATGCCGATCGCCGAACACGTCACCAAGGTCGTCGCCGGCGAGATGACCCCGAAGGACATGCTCTTCAGCCTGGTATCGAGATCAGCCAAGTCCGAACGCTGGGGGTAGTTCCCCCACCCCCGCCCACCCCAGAACGCAACTCCTGCGTCGCTACTCGCGTGTACCCGGGTCGCGGGTGCTCCCGTCGAGATTGCCACGACTTTGTGCACCTCCTGAGCGCCAACGTCCGCAGCGGATGCTCAGAGGGTGCACAAGGTTGCGCGACGTCGCCCGTTGAGGCGGTCGTCGGTGGGCGTTTGGCCGGGCCGGGTTGCTCAGCGGGTATGCATGGTCATGGGGGGATAGGTGGCTGGGCCCTCGGTTCGAGAGGCGAGCAGGTGTTCGTGGGCAGTAAGCGACGCAGGAGCTCCGTTCTCGGGTGGGGCGGCAGCACTGTCGCTGCTCGCGTGTACCCGGCAGGCAGTTGCTCCATCGCTGCTTCCGTATGCCCGGCGAGCGGGTACTTCGTTGCTCGCCGAGCAGATCGAGCGCGTGGGCCGGCTCTGCTCTGGCATTCAGGTATGCGGTGCTTCGTCGAGATCGCAGGGGAGCCGGGCCGAGCAGCTTCCGATGGTCTGCGGCCAGCGGACTCGCGTGCTTTCGGCACGGACCGCTTCCATCGACGAAACCGGTCGGGTGGTGTTCGTCGATGCGGCCGCGTCTTGCGAACCGTCGTCACCTCAGATGTGCATCGGCCGCTCAACCCCGCTTCGTGGGGGTTCGCCACCGGCAGACCAATGGGCGAATCGTCCGACGAAAGGGCTCTCTGTTCGCTTCGAGCGGTGACGGACGAGCCGCGTTCTGGGTGGGAGCGCCGACGGAGGAGATGCGTGAGGCTACAGGCCCAGGGTGTGTTGGAGGATCATTGCGGCTGCTCCTCGGACTGCTGCTTGGTGGCTGGTTCGGGAGGGGACTACCTTCAGGTCGGTGGTGGCCAAGGGCAAGGATCTGGCGTAGATCGCTTCGCGGATGCCGGCCAGGAGGCTGTCGCCGGCTTGGGACAGGGAGCCGCCGATCACCAGGACCGACGGGTTGATGAGGCTGACGCAGGCCGCCAGGACGGTACCGATCTCGCGGCCGGCTTGCCGAACAGCTTGGGTGGCGGCCGTGTTGCCTGCGCGAACGAGCTCGACGACATCCTGGCTGCTGGTTGCCTCGAGACCCCCTGCGCGCAGTTGGGTGGCGATGGCCGCGGCGGACGCGACTGCTTCCAGGCAGCCGGTGTTGCCGCAGCGGCAGAGCTCGGTGTGGCCGGCGGCCTGGATGTGGCCGATGTCGCCGGCCGCGCCTTGGGCGCCGCGATGCAGGCGGCCGCCGCTGATCAGGCCGGCTCCGATGCCGGTGGCGACCTTGACGAACAACAGGTGCTCGACGTCGGCGTACTGACTGGTGTGCTCGCCGAGGGCCATCAGGTTGACGTCGTTGTCGACGAGGACCGGGCCGGTGAACTCGGCGGTGAGCCGGCCGACGACGTCGTACGAATCCCAGCCGGGCATGATCGGTGGGTGGTTGGGGCGCCCGGTCAGATGCTCGACCGGGCCGGGGAGACCGACGCCGGCGCCCGCGAGCCGTCCGTTGGGATGGCGGGCCAAGAGTGCCCGCGCGTGCTCGGTGAGCGTGGCCAGGACGACCTCCGGGCCGTCGGCGATGTTCTGGCTGATGGTGGCGCTGTCGAGGATCTCGCCGGCCAGATCGGCGAGCGCGACGGTCAGGTGGGTGGCACCGATGTCGGCGGCCAGGACCAAGCGCGCCGTGGGGTTGAACCTGAAGCGCCCGGGAGGCCTGCCGCCGGTCGACTCGGCCGCCTCGTGCGGTACGACGAATTCCTGCGCGACCAGCAACTCCAGCCGCCCGGTGACCGTGGAGCGGGCCAGGCCGGTCAGGTCCATCAACTGGTTGCGGGTCCGGGGCTGCCCGTCCAGCAGCAACTGCAGCAGTGGATCGGGATCCGCCGCCCGTGCGCTGAGCTCGTCGCCCATGAGACTTCCGCCGTTCGTTGCGAGACTTCTGCTTGACAGGAAACAAAAGTCTCGCATAGCGTCGCATCCATGTCCACCACAGCGCGCAAGCTCAAGGTCGGGATCGTCGGTGGCGGCTTCATGGGCCGCGTGCACGGACGGTCCGCGTTGGTCGCGGGCGCGCAGATCGTCGGCGCGGTCGGGTCCAGTCCAGATCGGGCCGAGGCCGCCGCTGAGGCGTCGGGCGCCGAGCGCGGCTTCGCGACGCTGGACGAGTTGCTCGCCGCCGACATCGATCTCGTGCACGTCTGTACGCCGAACAACACGCACCTGTCGGTCACGTTGCAAGCGCTCGAGGCGGGTAAGCACGTCATCTGCGAGAAGCCGCTGGCCACGTCCGCCAAGGATGCGACCGGGTTGCTCGCCGCCGCGCTGGAGGCCGGTCGCGTCGCCACCGTTCCGTTCGTCTACCGGTACCACCCGATGGTGCGCGAGTTGCGGACGAGGATCGCGGAGGGTGACGCGGGCCAGATCACCAGCCTGCACGGGAGCTATCTGCAGGACTGGCTGGCCGGTGAGAACGACCAGAACTGGCGCGTGGACGACACCGCGGGTGGTCCGTCGCGGGCGTTCGCCGACATCGGGTCGCACTGGTGCGACCTGACCGAGTTCGTCACGGGTGACCGGATCGCCGACGTGAGCGCGCAGACCCGCACTATTCGTGCGAGCCGCGGCGGCGTCGAAGTACGGACCGAAGATCTGGCGACCGCACAGTTCCGTACTGCTGCGGGCGTCGTCGGGACGGTCGTCGTCAGCCAGGTCGCAGCTGGGCGCAAGAACCGCCTGTATCTGGAGGTTTCCGGGACCGAGTCGAGTTTCGGCTTCGACCAGGAGGACCCGGATCGGTTGTGGGTCGGACGACGCGCGGCGAGCCAACTGCTGACGCGCGATCCCGAGACCCTCAGCCCGCCCGCGGCGCGGGTCAACCGGCTGCCTGCCGGTCACGCGCAGGGCTATCAGGACGCGTTCGATTCGTTTGTCGCCGACACCTACGCGGCCGCGCTGGACGGCGACCAACCGGACGGACTGCCGGACTTCGCGGCCGGCGTCCGCTCGGCTCACCTCGTCGACGCCGTACTGCGGTCCGCTGCCGCGGACGGCGCCTGGACCACTGTCGAGAACTGAACCCACGACCTCATCGCACGACTGATCATCGAGGAGTCCCCACATGCCACGCCCGATCACCCTGTTCACCGGTCAGTGGGCCGACCTGCCCTTCGAAGAGGTCTGCAGTCTCGCTTCCTCCTGGGGCTACGACGGCGTCGAGATCGCCTGCTCCGGTGACCACTTCGACGTCCAGCAGGCGATCGACGACGAGAACTACATCGCCGGCCGCAAGGAGATCCTCGAGCGGCACGGGCTGCAGGTCTTCGCGATCTCCAACCACCTGGTCGGGCAGGCGATCTGCGACGACCCGATCGACTTCCGGCACCAGGCGATCCTGCCGTCGCGGGTGTGGGGCGACGGGGATCCCGAAGGTGTCCGGCAGCGGGCGGCCGAGGACATGAAGAACACCGCGCGAGCGGCGGCCAAGCTCGGCGTGAAGACGGTGGTCGGGTTCACCGGATCGTCGATCTGGCAGTACGTCGCGATGTTCCCGCCGGTACCGGCCGAGCGGATCGAGGCGGGGTACAAGGACTTCGCGGACCGGTGGAACCCGATCCTCGACGTCTTCGACGAGGTCGGCGTGCGGTTCGCGCACGAGGTGCATCCGTCGGAGATCGCCTACGACTACTGGACCACGACGCTGACGCTGGAGGCGATCGGCCACCGCGAGGCGTTCGGACTGAACTGGGACCCGAGCCACATGGTGTGGCAGGACATCGACCCGGCCGCCTTCTTGTGGGACTTCAAGGACCGGATCTACCACGTCGACTGCAAGGACACCCGGATGCGCGTCGGCGGCGGGCGCAACGGACGCCTCGGCTCGCACCTGCCGTGGGGCGACCCGCGGCGCGGCTGGGACTTCTACTCGACCGGCCACGGCGACGTGAACTGGGAGGACTGCTTCCGCGTCCTCAACTCGATCGGCTACGAGGGCCCGATCTCGGTCGAGTGGGAAGACGCCGGGATGGAACGCAAGGTCGGCGCCGCCGAAGCAGTCGACGTCATCCGCAAACTGGCCTTCGACAAACCCGAAGGCTCCTTCGACGACGCCTTCGCCACCGACAAGTAGCCCACCCGAGCAAGTGAGTCAGTTGAGCAGTAGGTCAGTCGAGCTCCAGCTGGACCTCGACGATCCAGTGCGACTGGTCGTCGCCGTTCGCTTCGAGGTAGTGCTCGCGCCAAGACAAACCTGCGGACGGTCGCCCGGTGGATTCCGCCCACCGGGCGAGCTCTTGGTACGCGGTGGAGATGGTGTTCATCGGCCCGTGGTGGACAACGGCGGCCACGTGGGTGGCCGGCAAAACGTGGTCCTGCAGGCCGGGCACCTGATCGCCGGTAAGTGCGTAGCCGGCGGTGACCCGAACCGCCTGGGCGCCGCTGTCCCTACGACCGTCACTTGCGCTGTCGCCCCCGCCGCACTCGCCCTCGCCTGAGTTGGGTGGGGTTGGTTGGTAGCGGGCGATTGGTGTTGTGCGGTCTGCGGTGGCCGCTTCCATTTGGTTGATGACTTGCTCGAACAGCGCTTGTACGACGGCGCCCGTCTGCTGGCGGCTGGCGTCCGGGGCATCTGCTGAGAGGGCGGCGAGAGTGACAGCTTCGACGTACTTGGTCTCGACGTTCACCTGAGTCTCCTGTTCGATCAGTCGGAGTCTCGCCTGGACCCGGTCGAGCGTGTGGCGGTCGTGGCGCACCTGGCGTTCCAGCTCGGCTTCCCGCAGACGCAGCGCCGCCGAGGTGGGCGAATTCTCCGATGTTCATCATGGTCCCTTCACTGTCCGGCTTCACACTGTGTCAACTGCAAGGTCGAGGACGGCGTCAACTGCAAGGTAGGCCTGGTGGTCTACTGGGGTCGTCAAACCTGCGGGTGGAGGGAGCGGGCTGTGGAGCTCGACTGGGGTCTGGGGCAGTACGAGCCGACGGGGGAGTCGCTGTTGCCGATCTCCGAGGTCGTCGTGGCGATGTCGGAGCCGCTGGCAGGAAAGCGTGTCGTCGATCTGGGGACTGGTACCGGCAACGCCGCACTACTGGCGGCCGAGCGTGGCGCCGTGGTGACTGGCGTCGATCCGGCCGCGAGGTTGGTGGAGGTCGCGCGGAAGCGAGCCACCGAGCGCGGGCTGCAGGCCGAGTTCCTCATTGGTGACGCTGCGTCGATCCCTGTCGAAGACGGCACCGCGGACCTGCTGCTGTCGGTCTTCGCCGTCATCTTCGCGCCGGATGCCGACGCGGCGATCGCCGAGATGGTGCGAGCGACGGCACCCGACGGGGTGATCCGGCTGACCTCGTGGGTCCCCGGCGGATCGATGATGGCGATCAACGGCGCCGCCGGCAAGTTCATGGCCGAGGTGTTCGGCAGCGGCCCGGCACCGGACCCCGACGCGCCCAAGCCGCTCGGCTGGCACGACGAGCCGGCCTTGCAAGAGGCCTTCGCCAAGCACGGGTTCGTGGTGGAGCTGGAGCGCCGCTCGATGAACCTCACCGGCAAGTCGCCCGAGGAGTACCTGGAGAAGTCGGCACGGCACCCGATGGCGGTGAGCGCGGCGCAGGCATTGGCCTCCCGCCCCGACGGCAATGAGTTGCAGGCCGAGCTCGAGCGCCGCCTGCTGGCCGCAGTACGGGAGATCAACGAGGATCCGGCGGCACTCAAGGTCTCCAACGAGTACGCGATCGTGACCGCCCGGCGCGGCTGATGTCGAAACGCGGCCGGTGACTTCGTCCAGAAGGTAAAGCACCTGGCTGAAGGAGAAGGCGATGTCGAAGGTCTTGCTGGATGGGCTCGCGTACGGCGAATCGGCGCGCTGGCACGACGGGCGGCTGTGGCTCGCGAACTGGGGGACCGGTGAGGTGCTGGCGGTCAGCCCGGATGACGGCAAGAGCGAGGTCATCGCCACCGTGCCGCCCGAGACCATCCCGTACTCGATCGACTGGACGCCCGACGGCACGCTGCTGCTGATCGCCGGCACGACGCTGTACCACCAGCACAACGGCGAGCTGGTCCCGTCCGCCGACCTGAGCGGGCTGGCGGACATGTTCAACGAGATCGTCGTCGACAGTCGCGGCAACGTCTTTGTCAACGGCGGCTGGTTCGACTTCAACCAGCCCGGTGTGGTCGTCGTCGTGACCCCCGACGGGCGGGCCCGGCAGGTTGCGGACGGCATCCGGTTCGGGAATGGCATGGCGATCACCGCCGACGACTCGACGCTGATCGTCGCGGAGTCGTACGCCTGCGACCTCGCGGCCTTCGACATCGGCGCCGACGGCAGCCTCTCCAACCGCCGCGTCTGGGCCGACCTCCAGGGCGGTCACCCCGACGGCATCTGCCTCGACGCCGACGGCGCCGCCTGGTACGCCGATGTGCCCGCGCAGCGTTGTGTCCGGGTGCAGGAGGCGGCGAAGTGCTTGAGACCGTCGACCTCGACCGAGGCGCCTTCTCCTGCATGCTCGGCGGCTCTGAGGGCACCACGTTGTTCATGCTGTCCGCCCAGTGGCGCGGGTTCGAGCACATGCTGAGCCCGGACCGCACCGGCCTCGTTTCAACTGTCGACGTGGCCGTCCCGCACGCCGGCAGGCCGTAGTACGGCGGAGAACACGGCTATGCCGGTTGCGAGCACCGTCACCAGGATGAAGGAGATGCTGAGGTTGCTGGCCTGGGCGATGCCGCCGATGATCGACGGGGCGATCAGGCCTGCGGTGTAGGTGACAGTGGCGACTCCCGCGATCGCCTGGCTGGCGTTGGGGCCGGTACGACCGGCTGCGGCGAAGGCGAGCGGTACTACTACGGCAATGCCGAGCCCGAGCAGTCCGAAGCCGGCTATGGCGACCAGTGGATGGCCAGCCAGCACCACTAGTACGCCGCCGAGCGTGGCGATCGCGCCGCTGACTCGCACGGTCCGTACTGCGCCCCAGCGGTCGACTACCGCGTCTCCGCCGAGCCGGGCGACAGCCATCGTCAGTGCGAAGCCGGTCGTCGCAGCGGCGGCGACACCGGCCGAGGTGGTCAGTACGTCGCGCAGGTAGACGGCAGACCAGTCCAGGCTCGCCCCCTCGGCGAAGACGGAGCAGAAGCCCACTGCCCCGATCAGCCACGCGGACTTCGGTGGCAAGGCGAAGCGTGGTGGCGCCTCCTCGTCCTCGGCCGGACGCAAGTTGAGTACCCAGTGGCAGGCAGTAGTCCCCGCCAGAGTCAGTACTACGGCCGCGACCGTGTGGTGCAGCTGGGCGCTCACATCGAGGTGGGCGGCTAGGGTACCGATGCTGGAGCCGACCAGCGCTCCGACGCTCCACATGCCGTGCAGACTGGACATGATCGACTTGCCGAGTCGCTGCTCGACCTCGACGCCGAGTGCGTTCATCGCGACGTCGGCCATCCCCGCGGTCGCGCCGTACACGAACAGCGCGGCGCACAAAGTCACCAGATTGGGTGCGAACGACGGCAGGACGAAGGCGAGCGTCCAGAGCGCGATCAGGCCGCGGAGGGCGGTCCGGCTGCCGAAGCGGTGGCTGATCCGCGCGGCCAGCGGCATCGTGAGCGAGGCGCCGATCGCCGGGAAGGCGAGCGCCAGCCCGAGCTGTCCCGGACTGACCGAGGCGTGGTCCTGGATCCACGGCACCCGGGTCGCGAACGACCCCGCCACCGAGCCATGCACACAGAAGACCGCGGCGACGGCGTATCGGGCCTGGCGGATCTCGGTCACTGACTCAACCTCACATCGGATTCCACCATTCAAACAACCAGCTTGTTTGAATGAACATTTGGATGATAACTTTTCCTTGTGAAGAGTACGGAACGACAGCGCGTCATCGTCGAGCGTCTCAGGGCCGCGACCCGGGTCGGCGTCGCCGAGTTGGTGACGGCGACGGGCGCCTCCGACATGACGGTCCGGCGCGATCTCGACTACCTCGCGGCGCAGGGCGTGCTCAAGCGCGTCCACGGTGGCGCGGTCGCCGCGATGCCGACCGGGGTCGAGCCGCCGTTCGCCGCGCGGGCGACCGCCGACCTCGGCCCGAAGCAGGCGATCGCGCGGGCCGCCGTCGAGCACCTGAAGGACGGCGAGACGATCGTCCTGGACAGCGGTACGACGGCCCTCGAGGTCGCCAAGCTGCTCCGCGATCGCGCGGTCACGGTGATGCCGCTGTCCCTGCACGTGGCCCAGGAGCTCATCGACGCTCCGCGAGTCCGGCTGCTCCTGCCGGGCGGCGAGCCGCGGCCGGGCGAGTTGGCGCTGGTCGGTCCGCTCACCTTGGCTTCGCTCAAGGCGCTGCGGTTCGACGTGGCCGTGCTGAGTCCGTGCGCGTTCAGCCTCGACGCGGGGATGACCGCGTTCGATCTGGGTGACGCCGAGGTGAAACAGCAGGCGATGGCAGTGGCGACCCGATCGATGGTGCTGGCCGACGGCGCCAAGTGGGATCGTGCCGCGCTCGCCTACATCTGCCCGGCCGACCATCCCGACCTGATCATCACCGATTCCACCGCACCCGAGGAGTCCCGCACGTTGCTCGCGCAGCGCGGAGTACTCGTCGAGGTCGCGGACCTATCTTTGGAAGGGCTCTCTTGAGCATCGACACTGCCGCTGTCGCGCCCCCGCGCGCGGCCCGAGTGGCCACTTGGACGTACTTCGGCCTGAACGGCTTCGCCGTCGGGATGTGGGTCGTGCACATCCCGAACGTCGAGCACTCGACCGGTATCTCGCACAGCACGCTCGGCCTGCTGCTGCTCGTCCTGGGCGGCGCGGCCTTCATCGGTATGCAGGTCGCCGGGCCACTGGCTGACCGGGTCGGTCAACGCAGGCTGGTCCCCGCGTCCGGCGTACTGCTCGGCATCTCGTTGTTCGGACCGGGCTTCGCCGACAGTTGGTGGACGCTCGGGCTCACGTTGCTCGCCGTCGGCTTCGGCAATGGGTCGATCGATGTCGCGATGAACTCCCAGGCGGTTGTCGTCGAACGCGCCTATCCGCGTCCGATCATGGCCGCTTTCCATGCGATGTGGTCGATCGGCGGGGCGTTCGCGGCGCTGATCGGCGCGGCGACGCTGAAGGCCGACGTACCGACCTCTGTCTCGCTGGGCGCGGCCGGAGTGGTCGTCATCATCGTCTCGCTCGCGGCTGGCCGCTTCCTGATCGAGGCGCCCGCAGTGCCGGAGCCGGCAGCGGATGAACCGGAGCGAGTCGCCCCGCCGAGCAAGCTGGTCTGGAAGCTCGGCGCGCTCGCCTTCGCGCTGATGCTCGCCGAGGGCGTCGCCAACGACTGGGCGGCGCTGCAGTTCCGCGATGTGCTCGACACGTCAACCAGTACTGCGGCCTACGCGTACGGCGCCTTCGCGGTCGCCATGACCATCGGACGTTTCGCCACGGACCGGGTGGCAGCGATCGTCGGCCCAGCAGCAATCGTCCGGTACGGCGCTCTGCTGGCCGCCATCGGTCTCACCACCGTCATCGTGGTGCCGTCGGTGCCGGTGGCTCTCGTCGGGTGGGCGCTGTTCGGCCTCGGCCTGTCCGGCGGCGTACCGCAACTCTTCACCGCAGCAGGCAACCTCGACACCCGAGCCTCGGGCGCACTGATGGCCAAGGTGGTCGGCCTCGGCTACGTCGGCCTGCTCGCGGGCCCGGCTTTGATCGGCGGGCTTGCGCACTGGATGCCGCTCAACATCGCCTTCATCCTGCCGGTGGTGCTGTGCGCGATCACGGTCGCCTCAGCCTCGGTGATGAAGCGCTGAAGCCAGGCTGTAGGCGTCGGTCCCGGACGGTGCGTCGAGGATGCCCGTGGTGACACATCCGCGGGCGAGCTGGACTGTTGCCCAAGGCAAGAGGTCTGTGGGCTCGGCGACGGACTCGGGTTTGTGCACGACGTACCAGATGGCGGGGAGCAGGGCGCCCCAGACGCCGTCCATCCCTTCGGCCGGGCCGGTTGTGGTGGGCCACCGGCTCGACAGCAACTCGGGGAGCAGGGCGGGAACCTGTGCACAGCCGTCCCAGAGCGGGTCGGCCCCGGCATAACTCACGTGCCCCACACCGCCCACCCGAACCG
This sequence comes from Streptomyces sp. SID13031, assembly GCF_010548305.1. GTDB lineage: Bacteria > Actinomycetota > Actinomycetes > Propionibacteriales > Kribbellaceae > Kribbella. The sequence goes on along the minus strand of NZ_JAAGLV010000014.1, from coordinate 197,105 downwards.
CACTGAGACAAAGCAAGCACGGCTGGAGTGAAGAGCGCAGCGTCCAGTCGCGATAGTCCCCATGGCCGAGTTGCGCCAGCAGGTTGATCTCGGCATGAGCAATCGCGGCACCGCTGATCTGACCGAGCAGGCCGGCCTCGTCGGCGCGGCGGTTACGCCCCGCCAGGACAATCTGCCCATCGGGGTCGACCAACACCGCGCCCACCGGAAAACTCCCCACCCCAAGAGCTTCCCATGCAAGCTCGAAGGGCTGTTGCCAGATGCTCGCCATGCCCACCCACTGTAGGCGCCAGGCAGCATCCCGAGCGACAGGTCGTACTGGTTCGTTCGGCCCTGTATGTGGGATCAGCCGAGCGCTTGGGCTAGGTCTGTCCAAAGGTCGTTGGGGTGTTCTATGCCTACGGACAGTCTGATCAGGTCTTCGGGGATGGTGGGGACTTCGATGGCCCAGCGGCGGCGGCGTTCGAGCATGGATTCGACGCCGCCGAGGCTGGTGGCGTGGACCCAGACAGTGGTGGATTCGCAGACGCGTTGGGCGTATTCGGCGTCGCCGCCGAGTTCGAAGGCGAGGATGGCGCCGAAGCCGGACATCTGGGCTGACGCGAGCTTGTGGCCTGGGTCGTCGGGGAGGCCGGGGTAGCGGACCAGGCTTACGCGGGGGTGTTCCAGCAGGCGCTCGGCCAGGAAGGCTGCGTTGGACTGCGCTCGCTCCAGTCGCAGGGCGAGAGTGCGGAGGCCGCGGAGCGCCAGGAACGCCTCCATCGGACCGGGGATCGCGCCCAGGCTCCGGCGACGCAGCTCCAGCGCCGTCCACAGCTCATCGGAGTCGGTGATGAGGGCGCCGAGTACTACGTCCGAGTGGCCCGCAATGAACTTGGTGGCCGAGTGCAGCACGATGTCGGCGCCCATGGAGAGCGGCTGCTGCAGGAGCGGCGTGGCGAACGTGTTGTCGACGACTACCGTGGCGCCCGCAGTACGACCGGCTGCTGCCAGGGCTGGCAGGTCGGCGACCTCCATGGCCGGGTTGGTCGGCGACTCGATCCACAGCATGTCCGCACCGACTACCGCTGCCGACACGGCAGCCGTGTCCGTGACGGAGACCCGAGTGACAGTCAGCCGCCCTGTCGCCGCCTGCTGGTCCAGCAGAGCCAGTACGCCGCTGTAAGCGTGCTGCGGCGCGACTACCCGCCCACCAACCGGTACGAGGTCGCAGACGGCGGCAGCCGCTGCCATGCCGGAGGCGAAGCTCAGACCCCGGCCGCCTTCGAGCGCACCGAGGGTCGACTCCAGCGCCGCCCAGGCGTCGTTGTCGAAGCGGCCGTAGCCCCGGTTTCCGCCGGCGATGTAGGTCGAGCTGAAGACGGGCGACTCACCCAGCGGTGCGTCCGGCACCCGGGCCGGGCGGCCGGCGTGCACTACAACGGTCGAGGGGTCCAGCTCAGGCGTCATGGCTGCACTGTAGGCAGCGGGAAACCGCCGCCACGGAGCAGGCCCATCGCTTCGTTCGCCAGGTCTTTGACCTGAGTGCCGTCCGGGTTGTCGACCCAGGTCTGGACGACGACCTCGACGATGTTCATCACCGTGCCCGCGGCCAGCGCGGCGGTGAACTCCACGGTCGTGAACTTCACCGAGTCACTCGCGATCCGGCGAGTCAGCTCGACCGCCAGCTCATTGCGCCAGCGCCAGGTCACCTCAGCGAGGCTCGCGCTGACCGAGAGCGTCTGGTCGGCCAGCTCGTACACGGCCCGGACCCGATCTGGATTCTGCTCCAGCTGATCGAGCACCCGCTCGATCACGCTCTGCAGGCCGTCCGGCAGATCCAGCTCGGGCGGCTGGTCGCGGAACCAGTTCAGCGCCCCGAACAGGCTCTCCTCGACGAACTCCAGGACCAGCCTCTCCTTGGTCGGGAAGTACCGGTAGAGCGTGCTCGGCCCGACCTCGGCGGCTGCGGCGATCTGCTCGACCGTGGTCCGGCCGAAGCCGTGGTCGGTGAACAGCTCGAACGCCTTGTCCGAGATCAGCCGGCGGGTTCGTTCCCGCTTCAGCTCGCGAAGCCCCATGCCCGTGCCCCTTGCTAGTACGACGTGCGGGCAGCGTACCGCCACCGGACACGCCGACAGTTGATGCCAAGTGGGTTCTGCAGTCATATGGTAGTTACTACCAAAATCCTCCCCCGCGCAAACCCCGAAGCGAGGAACCTGTCGATGACCGAGACCACCGAGAGCACTCAGACGCCCTTTCCCGCCACCCGCGCGAGCGGCTGTCCCTTCGATCCGGCCGGCGGCTACAGCACGCTGCGGGAGACCGAGGGCCTGACGAAGGTGTCCACCCCGGCCGGTGTCGACGCCTGGGTCTTCAGCCGGTACGACGAGGTGCGCTCGGTGCTGACCGACTCCCGGCTGAGCTCGAGGTCCGCGCCGTCGGCTCACGTGGTACCGGATGCCGATCTGGAGCGGGAGGTCGATTCGGGGTCGATCTTGCAGGTCGACGGTGCGCATCACGTGCGGTTGCGGCGGCTGCTGACGAGCGAGTTCACGGTCAAGCGCGTGCAGGCGATGCGGCCGCGGATCCAGCAGCTGATCGACGACCACCTCGACGCGATGCTGGCGAGCGAGGGGCCGGTCGATCTCGTCCAGGCGTTCGCGTTGCCGATCCCGTCGCTGGTGATCTGCGAGCTGCTCGGCGTCCCGTACGCAGACCGGGGTGAGTTCCAGGAGCGCAGCGCGGTGCTCGTCTCGGTCGACCGGCCCGAGGAGGAGGTGATGCAGGTCAGCGACGAGCTCTCCGAGTACATGGCAGGTCTGGTGACGGCCAAGATGGCCGTTCGCGAGGATGACCTGCTGTCCCGGCTGATCACCCGGGCCGAGGACCAGGGTCAGCCGCTGACCGTGCCCGAGCTGGTCTCGATCGCTATCACCCTGCTGATCGCCGGCCATGAGACCACGGCGAACATGATCGGCCTGAGCACCCTCGCCCTGCTGCGCGATCCGGAGCAGCTCGAGGCCCTGCGCGCCGATCCCGACCTGGCCCCGACCGCGGTCGAGGAGATGTTGCGCTACCTGACCGTCATCCAGTTCGGCCTGTTCCGGCACGTGATGGAGGACATCCCGATCGGCGACGAGACGATCAAGGCGGGGGAGTACCTGGTCGCCGCGATCTCCTCGGGTAACCGCGACGATTCGGTCTTCCCTGATCCTGACCAGATCGATCTGTCCCGCAAGGCCTCCGCCCACCTGGCCTTCGGCTTCGGCCCACACCAATGCCTTGGGCAACAACTCGCGCGGGTGGAGCTGCAAGAGGTCTACACGCGGCTGTACCGGCGGATCCCGACGCTGCGGCTCGCCGTGCCGTTCGAGGAGATCAAATTCAAGGACAACACCCTCGTGTACGGCGTGGTCGCACTGCCCGTCACCTGGGATCGCTGAGCGAAGGGAATCGACGAGATGGACGTCAAGATCGACGAAGAAGAGTGTGTCGGCGCCGGGCAGTGCGTGCTCGCGGCGCCGGACGTGTTCGACCAACGCGACGAGGACGGCGTCGCGATACTGCTGCAGACGCCGACAGACGAGCAGCACGGCCCTACCCGCGAGGCGGCTCTACTCTGCCCGGCCCGCGCGATCCACTTGAGCGAATGAGCGCCGGTACTACGTACGCGGGGCACTGACGCTATCGTCGAGTCGGTGAGTCAGTCCTCGAGGGAAGAAAAGCGCAAGCTCCGGGTAGCCGTTGTTTTCGGTGGCCGGTCGAGTGAGCACGCCATCTCCTGCATCACCGCGGCCAACGTGCTGCGGGTGATCGACCGGGACAAGTACGACGTCGTACCGGTGGGCATCACCACCGGCGGCCACTGGGTGCTGGAGAGCGGCGACCCGGAGCGGTTGTCGATCACCGACGGCAAGCTGCCGGAGGTCGATGTGACCGCGCTGCCGGTGGTGTTCGGCGCGGACCGCGAGCTCGTCGTCACCGAGGCGGGCGAGGTGCCGAACACGCTCGGCGAGGTGGATGTCGTCTTCCCGCTGCTGCACGGCCCGTGGGGTGAGGACGGCACGCTGCAAGGTCTGCTGGAGATGTCGGACATCCGGTACGTCGGATCCGGCGTGCTGGCCAGCGCCGTCGGCATGGACAAGCACTACATGAAGATCGTCTTCGCGGCCGCCGGGCTCGAGGTCACCCCGTACGTCGTGATCCGCGACCGGGACTGGACCCGTGACCCGCAGGCCTGCCGCGACGCGGTCGACAAGCTCGGCTACCCGGTGTTCGTGAAGCCGGCCCGCGGTGGTTCGAGCCTCGGGATCAGCAAGGTGAGGAGCCTCGACGAGCTCGACTGGGCCGTCGCCGAGGCGCGCGCGCACGACCCGAAGGTGCTCGTCGAGGCCTCGGCGAAGAACCCGCGGGAGATCGAGGTCGGTGTGCTCGGCGGGCTGGACGGCGCCCCTGCCGAGGCGAGCGTCTGCGGTGAGATCGCGGTCTCCGGTGGTGGACACGACTTCTACGACTTCGAGACCAAGTACCTGCCGGAGGGCGACGAGTTCGCGGCGCTGTCGGTGCCGGCGGAGCTGCCCGAGCACGTCGCGGCGGAGATCCGGGCGAAGGCGCTGATCGCGTTCGACGCGATCGAGGGCGAGGGGCTCGCCCGGGTCGACTTCTTCCTCACCGAGGACGAGCGGGTGATCGTCAACGAGATCAACACCATGCCGGGCTTCACGCCGAAGAGCATGTTCCCGCAGGTGTGGGCCGCATCCGGCGTCTCCTACAAGGAGCTCGTCGACCGCCTCCTCAGCCTCGCGATGACCAGAGCCACCGGCCTGCGCTGATCATTTGCCCTAGCCGCCGCCCTACCTGCTAGGACTCGCGTCCGTTCCGCTGAGGCCGGCAGCTTTGTTGTTGAGGTAGCGCTGCTGGGGGAGGCTCGTGGTCAGGGCCGCCGCCAGTTCGTACTCCGAGCGCGCGCCCGGCGCGTCGCCGGACATCTCCAGTAGGTGTGCTCGCACGGCGTGCAAGCGGTGATCCTCGGCGATGCGTTCGTCGCTCTCGATCTTGGTGAGCAACTCCAACCCACGCTCCGGACCCTGCGCCATCGCGACCGCGACTGCGTGGTTCAGCTCGACCATCGGGTTGTCACTCAACTGGAGCAGTACCTCGTACAGCGCGACGATCTGTGGCCAGTCGGTGTCGGTCCAGGAAGCGGCCTCGTCGTGGACGGCGGCGATCGCGGCCTGCAGTTGATACGCACCGACTGGCCCACGGGGGAGCGCCCCGGTGATGAGCTCGACGCCTTCGTCGATGGAAGCTCGGAGCCAGAGTGAGCGGTCTTGCTCGGCCATCGGGATCAGCTCGCCGCCCTCACCGGTCCGCGCCGGGCGGCGAGCATCGGTGAGCAACATCAGCGCGAGCAGACCGGCCACCTCGCTGTCGTCGGGGAGTAGCGCGTGGACCATCCTCGCCAGCCGGATCCCTTCCGCCGCGAGCTCGACCCGCTGAAGCTGCGGGCCCGCAGTACTGGCGTAGCCCTCGTTGAAGATCAGATAGCTGACCTTCAGCACAGCTTCCAGGCGCTCGTCGCGGTCCGGTGGCAGGGAGAAGCGGGCGCCGGCGTTCTTCACGCTCTGCTTGGCCCGGGTGATCCGCCGCGTCATCGTCGCTTCAGGGACGAGGAAGGCGCGGGCGATCTCGGTCGTCGTCAGACCACCGACCGCGCGCAGGGTGAGCGCGATCTGCGAGGCCGGCGACAGCGACGGGTGGCAGCAGAGGAAGAGCAGGATCAGGGTGTCGTCAGCAGCCTCGGCCGGCTTGTCCGCTGATGGTGCGAGCCACTCGTCGGGTAGCACCCACTGTGCAACCGTGTCCTCCCGTCGCTGCCGCGCCTGTTCACTCCGCAGCAGGTCGGTCAGCCGCCGGGACGCGACGGTGATCAGCCAGGCCCGCGGATTGTCCGGCCGGCCCTGCTCCGGCCACTGTTGCGCAGCCGCGAGCAGAGCCTCCTGCACGGCGTCCTCGGCGGTATCGAAGTGCCCATATCGCCGGACCAGCGCCCCGAGGACCTGCGGCGCCGACTCCCGCAGCAGGTCCTCTTCCACCGGCTCGCTCATTAGCCGACCAGGTCCTCTTGGCCTTCCGCGAGCGGGCGGATGTCGGCGTACGCGGTGGCCCGGACGTGATCCGGCGCGGGGGTGTCGGCGAGTCGGGCGGCGATCTCGGTGGCGCGGTCGAAGCCGTCGCACTCGACGATCCAGTACCCAGCCAGGACCTCTTGTGTCTCGGCGTACGGGCCGTCGGTGACCACCGATGCGCCGTCCTTCGAGCCGAGCCGTCTGGTCAGCACAGGTGCGGCGAGCGCCCGCGTCTCGACGAGCTCACCCGACTCGGCCAGGTCGGTGTTGAACTTCTCCATGAACGCGCCCATCGCGGCGAAATCCTCGCCCGTCCAGGCCGGTTTGCCGGTGTCCTTGCCGCCCATGCCGTCGTAGTCCTGCTGCGAGGCGTAGGTCAGGATCATGTACTTCATTGTGGTCTCCCGTCTGCTGGCACCAACTCTGATGCCTCTCACCGGTTACGTCGATGCACCCAGCAGGAACCGGACGTGCACTCAACCGGAACTCAGCCGCGAGTTCAGGTGCAGGGGGTGACCAAGGTGTTGTGCGCCTTGACCGCGTCGGAGACATCAGTGAGGGCGTTGGCCTCAGGGGAGTACTTGTCCGGCACGGCCAGCTCCAGATAGACCTTGCGGCCGATCGTCGTGAAGAGATAGCCGTTGGTGACCTGCTGGGCATACCAGCCGACCCCGTTCACCTCGAAGCACTGCGACTGGGCCTGCGCCATCCCCGCGGGAGGCGCGACCCCACAGGTCACCTCGATGGCCGGATCCCCGTACGCCGTGGTCAGCGCGCTCGCCGGCTCGGCCTTGCGGCGCTTGGCGTCCAGCACCTTGGCCGGCATGGCCTGGATCAACCCAATACAGGCGTCGGCGACCTCAGGTCCGGGAGACGGTACGGCGATCTTGACCGCCCCCGGGCTGCAACCGGCCAGGGCGGCCGAGGTGAGCCCGAGCATGACGACGACCAGCGCGACTCGTGGGCGGACGCGCCGGCCGTACGCAGCGGCGATCGGGGTCAGATGTGAACGACGGGGCACGTCAGCGTGCGGGTGATCCCGGGAACGTTCTGCACCCTGGCCACGACCAGCTTGCCCAGTTCGTCGACGTTGCGGGCCTCGGCGCGCACGATCACGTCGTACGGACCGGTGACGTCCTCGGCCAGGGTGACGCCCTGCACCTCGGCGATCTGCGCTGCCACGTCGGCCGCCTTGCCGACCTCGGTCTGGATCAGGATGTAGGCCTGGACCACCACGTCGTTCTCCACTCAGTCGTCCTCAGCTGGCAGGGCCACGGTACTGCGAAGCGGCCGGGCGTACTCTTCGTTGCTCGGTCACCGTACCGCCTAGACTCGCTCGAGGCATATGGGAGGTCTGTTGACGTGACAGAGACGTTGGGAAGCACGGGTGAGTTCGGCTACATCGAGGCCGTCACCAAGAGCCTTCCCCAGGGTGAGGACGTCCTGGTCGGGCCGGGTGACGACGCGGCCGTGCTGGCCGTGCCGGACGGCCGGATGGTGATCACGACCGATCTGCTGGTAGAGGGCCGCCACTTCCGCCAGGACTGGTCCTCTGCGTACGACGTGGGCCGCAAGGCCGCCGCGCAGAACCTGGCCGACATCGTCGCGATGGGCGCCCGGCCGACCGCGATCGTGGTCGGCTTCGGCGGGCCGGCCGACCTGCCGACGGCCTGGGCGGTCGAGATGCAGCAGGGCTTGGGCGATGAGTGCGAGCTGCTGGGCGTGAGCATCGTCGGCGGCGACACCGTGCAGTCGGACAAGATCGTCGTCTCGGTCACCGCCTTCGGCTCCCTCGACGGCCGAGCTCCGGTACTACGCTCCGGCGCGCGCCCCGGCGACGAGGTGGCCGTGGCCGGTCGGCTGGGCTGGGCCGAGGCGGGCTTCACCGTGCTCAACCGGGGTTTCCGTTCGCCGCGGTCGGTCGTGGAGGCGCACCGCCGCCCCGCGCCGCCGTACGCCGAGGGCATTCGTGCCGCTCAGGCGGGCGCGTCCTCGATGTGTGACGTGAGCGACGGGCTGATCGCCGACCTGACCCACATCGCGGTCGCCAGCGAGGTCCTGATCGACATCCGCTCGGCCGCCCTGACGATCGCCGAACCACTCCAGGCGGTCGCCTCGGCGACTGGCGCGGACGCGCTCGCCTTCGTCCTGACCGGCGGCGAGGACCACGCCCTGGTCGGTACCTTCGAGCCGGCCGACGTACCGGACGGCTGGACCGTCATCGGGACTGTTGCGGTAGGCAACGAAGGGCGACCGCCCGGAACGGTGACGGTCGACGGCGAGCCCTACCTGGGCAGCACCGGCCATGCGCACTTCCGGCCATGACCATTTCCGGGGATCACAAGGAGCTTTCATGACTGCCGCCCCGCCCAGGGTGCTCACCATCGCCGGGTCCGACTCCGGCGGTGGTGCGGGGATTCAGGCCGACCTCAAGGCGATGCTCGCCAACGGCGTGCACGGGATGAGCGTGCTGACCGCGATCACCGCGCAGAACAGCCTCGGGGTGCAGGGCGCTTGGGAGCTGCCGTCGGAACAGGTCGTGGCCCAGTTCCGCAGCGTGGTCGACGACATCGGTGTCGACGCGGTGAAGACGGGGATGCTGTCCTCCGTGTCGATGGTCCGGGTGGTGGCCGAGCTGCTGCGTACGCTGCCCGCCGGCGTACCGGTGGTCGTCGATCCGGTGTCGGTGTCGAAGCACGGCGACGCGCTGCTCGCCGACGACGCGATGGTGGCGGTGCGCGAGGAGATCGTGCCGCTGGCGACCGTGCTCACGCCGAACCTGACCGAGCTGGGTCCGGTGGCGGGTGTCGAGCTGCACAGTGTCGAGGATCGCGAGCTCGCAGCGAAGGTACTGCTCGACGCCGGTGCCTCATGGGTGCTGGTGAAGGGCGGGCATGACACCGGCTCGCTGGCTGTCGATGTGCTGCACGGGGACGGAGTGCGGCAGGAGTTCAGCGCGCCGCGGGCCGACAACCGCCATACGCACGGCACGGGATGCACACTGGCGAGCACAATCGCGTCATACCTGGCCCGCGGGTACGACGTACCGGCTGCTGTCGGCGCCGCCAAGGAATACATCAGTGGGGCAGTGGCGGCCGGTTTCGCGCTCGGTGGTGGGATCGGGCCGGTAGATCATGCGTGGAAGTTTCGATACAGGAGTGAGTGACAGGTGAACACGAGCCGGCCCCCAGTGGACGGACTGTGCAACGAGTGCGGCTTCAACTACGACACCGGTGACCTGCAGGGCACGGTGACGACGCTCGTGCGGCAGTCGGCCGAGAGCAGCATGGCGTTGACGAAGGCAGCCGCGGGCAAGGAGCCGGGCGTCGTCCGGATCCGGCCGGAGCCCGAGGTGTGGTCGGCGATCGAGTACGCGTGCCATGTGCGCGACGTACTGGAGACGCAGACCTTCCGGATCGCGCAGTGTCTGGCGGAGGACCGGCCGGTTTACGCGCCGATGGACCGGACCGGACGCGTGAAGCAGGCGAAGTACGAGGACCAGGACCCGATGGAGGTCGCGGCGGCGCTGATGCGGTTCGCCCGCGAGTTCGGTGCGGCGGCGCGCGTGCTGACGCCGCCTCAGCTCGGCAAGCTCGGCCTCTACAACTACCCGGTCGTGGCGCCTCGCTCGCTCAGCTGGATCGTCCGGCACACCGCCCACGAGATCCAGCACCACCGGTACGACATCGTCAAGATCCTCGCCGTGCTCGAACCGCCGATCATCCCGGCCCCGAAGCCCGAGCCGGAGACAGAGGTCGATACGGACGCAGCGGAGGCGACGGACACCGAGACGGCTGAGGCAGACCCGGTCGCAGCGGCAGTCGAAGCCGGCGATCAGGCTGCGGGCCAGAGAGACTGAGCCTGTAGCGGGCTGAGCCGTTCCTAGTGGCTTGGTCTGTCTGACCAAGCCGCCAGCGCGGTCGAGGTGGTGATGTGGTCGAGGCCGAGGGCGGCTGCGCCCCGGAGGGGACCGGTCTCCTGGTGGGTCGAGTCGAGGACCGCGGGTGGGCTGACGCGGTGGAAGGTCATCAGGCCTTCCAGGTAAGCGGTGGCGAAGGTGGTGGGAGCGGCGGCTCGGAGTGGGATGGCCAGGCCGCCCAGTGTCACCACCTCAGGGTCGTAGGCGTTGACCAGGCCGGCGATGCCTGCCGCGAGTGCAGCCGTGACTAGGTCGACCGCACGGGCGACCGGCTTCTCGTCGAGTCGCTGGAAGAGGGTCTCGGCGTAGCCGTACGGGTCGTCGGGCTCGGACTCACCTAGATGACGGGCGAGGGCGCGGCCGTCGATCTCGAGGTCCCAGCAGCCGCGGGCGCCGCATGGGCAGGAGCGGCTGCGGTCGCCGAACGGCATGTGCCCGTACTCGCCGCCGGCGCCAGTAGCCCCGCTAGCTGGGATGCCGTCCAGGATGAGCGTCCCGCCAACTCCTACCTCGACGATGAGGTGCAGGGCGGTTCCGGCCCCGGCTGCTGCTCCAGTGCGCGCCTCGGCGACTCCACTGAGCGTCGCGTCGTTCCCCACCAGCAGCGGTAGACCTGTGCCGGCTACTACCGGGCTGAGGTCGAGTGCGCTCCACCCGAGCGTCGTCGCCTGCATCAGCCGGTTCTCCCGGACAGTCCCGGCAACGGCGAGGCTTACGGCCAGCAGGCGATCGCCGTACTGCGCCTTGGCCCGCTCGACGCCAGCTCGAAGTACAGCCAGTACTGCGTCCGGCCGGCGGCTGCGGTGGCGCGTGGACTGCTGGTCGACCAGTACGCCGTCCAGCGACACCACTGCGCTCTGCCAGTCAGCCTGCTGAAGCTCCATCGCCAGGATCACCGGGCCCCGCGGATGCGGGCGCAGTACTGTCGTCGGCCGCCCGCGGCCCTGGCTAGGCGCTGGCGTCTCGGTGAGGAGCTGGAGGTCCCGGAGGCGAGCGGTGACCTCAGTGGTCGAGCTGGTGCTCAGCTTGAGCTCCTTGGCCACGGCGGCGCGGGTAATGCCGGGCTGCCGGGCGACCTGGGCCAGCACGTCCGCAGCCGTCTGCCACTGTCCACGGCGCTCGCCACGTCGCTGCTCAGCTCTCACGGCCGGTTTCACGTCACCTCTTGCTGTCATGGGGCCTCTCGGGTTTATCCTCGGACAACGAGTTTAATGGAGGAATCGATGGAGTTGCGGCAACTGCGGGCCGTGTTGTTCGACATGGACGGCACTCTGGTCACCTCGGACGCGGCTGTCGAACGCGCGTGGACGACCTGCGCTTCGGAGTACGGCGTGGATATCACCCACGGCAAACCCGCCCCCGAGGGCTACCTCCACGCAGCCGAGTCGCTCGGCGTCGACCCGAAGTACTGCCTGGTCGTCGAAGACGCCGAGGTCGGCCCGGCTGCCGGACGCGCGGCGGGCGCTCAGACAGCAGCGTTGAAAGGGCTCGACGGCGATATCCGCCTGCGCGACCTTCACGAGCTCGCCGCGCTCCTGAACCGGTCGGGGGAGTGAGCAACCGGGAGGGGAACGAGATCGGGGTCGCGCTCGCGGCGCTCGGGTTTCTGCTGGCCGGGCTCGGGGCGTGTGTCGCGGTCCTCGCTCGCGATCTGGACCTGCCGACCGATCGGCTCGCGTTGCTGCCGTCTGCCTTTGCGGTGGGGTTGCTCGTCATCGCGGTGATCGGGCCGTGGGTGCTCAGGACCGTCGCGATCAGCGTCGTGTTGCGGATCGGGTCGATCGTCTGCGCGCTCGGTGGCGTCCTGATCGCCGTGGCTCCGCAGTACGGCGTGGCCATCGCCGGGGGACTCTGTGTCGGACTCGGTGGCGCTCTGCTGATCCTGATTGCGCCGCTACTGCTCAACGGCCCGACTGCAGCAGCCCGGCTGACCCGGGTCAACGCGTTCTCCAGTGCGACCGGCATCCTGGCTCCGCTCGCCATCGGCGCGGTCGACAGGCTGATCTCGACCGGCCGGTTGGCGATGCTGGCCGCCGTACCTCCACTCCTGGTTCTGGCCGTCATCGCACGCCCTGGCGCGACTCACGTCCAGCAGGCTCGGACAATGGGTGTGGAGCGCCGGGTTCTGGTGCAGGTCGCTCGGGGTTGGGCGCGGGTGGTGCTGGCGGTCGCGGTGGAGTTCTGCTTCGTGATCTGGGCGGTGGCCCGCCTCTTGGATTCGGGGCTGTCGATCGCCACCGCCGCCTTGCTGGGCAGCGCGTTTCCGATCGGGATGGCAGTCGGGCGGGCGGTCGGGCCGGTACATGTCCTTGGCTGGTCTCCGGTCGTGCCGGGCGGCCTCCTGGCGATCGGTGGGACGCTTCTGGTCAGCCTGTTCGGCGCCCCGGCCATGGTGACGGCAGGACTGGTGGTGGCGGGCATCGGTGTCGCGCCGCTCTATCCCGTCACTCTTGCGGCCTTGGTCGCCACCCCAGGACTCAGTTCCGCCCGACTCGCGGCCCTCGGCGCCTCCGCGTCCGGTGTGGCCATCCTGCTTGCGCCGGCCATCCTCGCCACGCTCGCAGGAGTCGTCGACCTTCGGACCGCCTTCCTGATCACCCTTCCCCTGCTGATCGCCCTGTTCCTGGTTAGTCGTCCTCTGAATCGTGGTCATGGGATGAATCTGGTGCCATCGGGGGTGACCCGGAACTTGAACCCGTGAGGCGTTGTCCATTCCAGGGTGGTGGGATCGAGGCGGCGGGCGGCCCAGTTGCCATGCGTTTTGACCCTGTGAGTGAAGCGTCGCAGGGGTGCGAGGTTGTCGATCCTGGTTTGGCCGGGTGGGCCGGCGGGGTCGTAGGGCTCGATGTGGTCCAGGTCGATGTGCAGGCTGGATTCGGCCGTGCCGTAGGGGAACTGTTCGACCGGGTGGATGAGCTTGACGCGTTCGCGGATCCGGTCGGGGATCTCGTAGGCGTCGACGCTGATGGCGTGGTTGTCGTTGAGGTCGATGACGGGTTTGACGCAGTACGGGCCGTAGCCGACGAGGTCTGCGAGCTGGCCGGCGAGCATGGGTCCGAGGTCCTCGACCCGTACTACGCCGGTACCGGTGGCGAGCGTCCGGTCGGTGAGGTGCACGTACACCTCGGTCTGTCGCGGTCGCGTCCCTGCCGTTGTCCCGCGGGCCCGGGAGTGGGAGTCGAGCTTGATCTGGGCCAGCCTGGCGCCGAGGGCACGCCGAGCCGCATCCTCCCGCTCAGACCCCGGGTGCACGGGTTCCGGCTCCATCGCACCCTGCTCGGCCCGAGCGTCCGGTCCGGGCTCGGGTGTGGCCTGTGGCGCCGGGGGAGTGTTGCGGGCCTCGAGCAGGAGTTCTTCGGTGAAGCAGGGGTCGGCGATGATGCCGATTGCTTTGGCGCGGCGGGAAGCCAGTGAAGCGGTGTCGCCGAGGACTTTGAGTGCTTCGGCGATCTGTTCGATGGTGGCGTCGAAGCGGATCACGGCACCGGCCTCGGCGCGGACCCAGATCGTCTTGGAGCCGTGTTCGTCGGACTGGCTGACGTACACGCCGTGCTCGCGGGCCTTCTGTTCCGCGGCGGCCTGCGCGGCTGCAGGGTCGGCCTCGTAGACCGCGGATTTCACGATCCGGGCCAGTCGCTGTGGGGTGACGGTGTCGATGACGGAGCAGACGCGCTTGTCGACGATGGCGGCCGCTTCGGCGGAGAGGCTCTTGCAGGCGTCGGCGATCTTGCAGGCTCGCCACGGGATGGCCTCGCCGGCCAGGACGCGGGCCCAGGTGAATGGGAGGCGGTGCCGAAGGGCCAGTGCCTGGCCGATGTAGTGGGCGGCTGCGCCGGCGGAGATACCGATCATCGCGCCGAACTCGGCGGCGGCGAACTCGGGGATCGCAGGGCAGCCCTCGCCGCCGTACACCATCAGGCGTTCCCGGCCGGCCCCGGCCGAGGAGTCGACGTTGGTGTTGAGGATGGTGAGGTCGGCGAAGCAGGCGGCATGCAGGAGCAGGCGGGCTTCGCACCGGTGGCGCTCCACCTGGTGCTCGCCGGCCGACACGAGCAGGTCGGTCAGCGAAAGCGCACTCACATCACCATCGAACATACGATTGATTCTACGCTCGAAGTCGATCTGCAGCCAAACTGGAAACAGGGCAGAATCCCTTATCCACAAGGCGGAAACCTCACATCACCAGAACGGCCCGAAGCGGATATGCAAAGGGCCGCGCCGGCCTCTGAGCGGTGGCTCAGCTCGAAACCGTCAGCCCGTAAAGCACCAGCAGTTCGCGCAGGACCTCATGTCCTTGCGAGAGGTCGTACAGCTCGGCGTGAAGTCCGGCGCTGCGGGCGCCCTCGATGTTGGGCTCGTTGTCGTCGATGAACAGCGTCGACGCGGCCGGCCGGTCCACCGCGGCCAGGATGGCCTTGAAGTACGCCGGGTCGGGCTTGGCCAGGCCGAGGTCGCACGAGTAGAAGCTCTGGTCGAACAAGTCGCCGTAGTGCCGCTCGTCGTTCATGATCGCCCGGCGGTAGGTGTGCTGGTTCGTGGCGAGATGACAGCCGATACCAGCCGCGCGCAACTCCTGGATCCAGCCGACCACCACCGGGTCGGCCTCGAAGGCGCTCCACAAATGCAGGATGTCCTCCGGTGACGCGGTCGACGACCAGCGCGCCAGCACCTCGGCCACCGCCTCGCGGAAGTCGCCCTTGCCGGCGATCGAGGGCCGCTCCGACACCATCAGGTCGAGCACGAACTCGTCGGCGGACTCCGCCGGGACGTAAGTCGACAGGGCGGCCCGCCAGTCGACGGTCGGCCGCTGGATGACTCCATCGGCATCGAACAGAACGGTATCGATCGTCGCGAGCGGCATGGCGTCCATCCTGTCAGGCGCTCACGGGTCCGAGACCGGTCGGGGCCGGGCGCCGGACGGGGCCTTGACCGGTTCAGTTGGTCTGCGCTTACCTTGACCATGTCCGAACATTTGTAGACACATTTTCGCGGAACTGAACATCTGTACTTCCAACCGGTCAGTGATGAAGGTGGTGCTGGCGGGTGCCCTGATGAGTGTGATTCCGTTGATCGCGTCTTCCTGATCGGTGGCCGCCGTTTCATCGCCGACATCGCCGCCGGTGCCGTGAAGTTCTGACCCAATTGACCGCACCTCGATGAGGGGAACCTCTGTGCAGAACAGCAAGCTCCGCTGGGGAATCCTGGGGACCGGAAACATCGCCTCCCGCTTCGCCAGCCAGGTCCCGGAGTCCGCTTCCGGTGAGCTGGCCGCGGTCGGCAGCCGCAGCCAGGCCTCGGCCGATGCGTTCGGCGACAAGTACGGCATCCCGCACCGGCACGCGTCGTACGACGAACTGCTCGCCGACGAGACCGTCGACGCCGTCTACATCGCCACGCCACATCCACTGCATCCCGAGTGGGCGATCAAGGCGGCCGAGGCGGGCAAACACGTGCTCTGCGAGAAGCCGCTCGCGATCAACCGGTCCTGGGCGGCGGCGATGATCGAGGCCGCGATCCGCAACGACGTCTTCTTGATGGAGGCGTACATGTACCGCTGCCTGCCGCAGACCAAGCTGGTCGCCCAGCTGGTCCGCGACGGGGCGATCGGCAAGGTGCACCAGATCCAGGCGTCGTTCGCGTTCCAGGCGTCGTTCAACGCCGGGAGCCGGATCTTCGCCGACGAGATGGCGGGCGGCGGCATCCTCGACGTAGGCGGGTACCCGGTCTCGTACGCGCGGCTGATCGCCGGCGCCGCCATCGGAGCGCCGTACGCCGATCCGGCGGCAGTGACCGCGGTCGGTCAGGTCGGCGAGACCGGCGCCGACGAGTGGTCGGTCGCGACGCTCTTCTTCGACAGCGGGATGACCGCCCAGGTCAGCACCGGCGTCCGGCTGAGCGACGAGAACCGGGTCCGGGTGCTGGGCAGCGAGGGGTACCTCGTGATCGAGGACCCGTGGTTCGGCGGCGACGGCAAGCCGACCCACATCACGCTGCACAAGGTGGGGGAGGAGCCGCGCGACATCTCGGCGGACCCGGCCTTCATCTACACGGCCGAGGCGGATGCGGTCGCGGCGGCGATCGAGCAGCGCCAGGCACCCGAGATGTCCTGGGCCGACACGCTCGGCAATCTCGAAGTACAGGACGAGTGGCGCAAGCTGATCGGGCAGCAGTACTCGAGCGAGCGCGACGACGTGCTGATCCCGACCACGACCGGGCGGCCGCTGGTACGGCGTGACGATGCGCCGATGACGTACGGGGAGGTACCGGGGCTCGGCAAGCAGGTGTCGCGGCTGGTGATGGGCGTCGACAACCAGTTGACGCTGCCGCACGCGGCGACGATGTTCGACGACTTCGTCGAGCGCGGCGGGACGACCTTCGACACGGCGTACATCTACGGCGGCGGGCGCGGCGAGAAGCTGCTCGGGCAGTGGATCAAGTCGCGCGGCAACCGGGACGAGCTCGTCGTGATCGGGAAGGGTGCGCACACGCCGCACTGCGACCCGGAGTCGATCACGCGGCAGCTCTTCGAGTCGCTGGAGCGGCTGCAGACGGATCACGTCGACCTCTATCTGATGCACCGCGACAACGAGTCGATCCCGGTGGGGGAGTTCGTCGACGTCCTCGACTCGCATTTCCAGGCCGGCCGGATCAAGGCGTACGGCGGCTCCAACTGGACGACGGCGCGCTTCGACGAGGCCAACGCGTATGCCGAGGCTCATGGGAAGCAGCCGTTCACGTTGCTGAGCAACCACCTCAGCCTGGCCCGCGCGTACGACGTACCGTGGGCCGGCTGCCGTCATGTCAGCGATGACGAGTCCCAGGCGTGGCTGCGGGAGCGGCAGGTCGCGCTGTTCCCGTGGTCGAGCCAGGCGCGCGGATTCTTCACCGGGCGGGCCAAGCCGGCGGACCGGTCCGACGAGGAGCTGGTGCGCTGCTTCTACTCCGACGGCAACTTCGAGCGACTCCGGCGTGCTGAGGAACTGGCGGGCAAGTATGGTGTGGGTGCGACGGCGATCGCGCTGGCCTGGCTGTTGCACCAGCCGTACCCGGTGTTCCCGCTGATCGGACCGCGCCAGCTCAGCGAGACGCGGACCTCGTTGCCCGGCTTGTCGGTGGAGTTGTCGGCCCAGGATGTGGCCTGGCTAACAGCCGCCGACCTCGGCTGACACCGAATTGGTGGACGCATCACCGGCTGTGTAACATGGTCTGTCGGCGTCTCGACCCTAAACACGGAGAATCATGTCTAAAGTTTGCGATATCTGCGACAAGAAGCCGATGTTCGGCAAAAGTGTTGCCCGGCTCGGCAAGGGCGCGATGATCCGTCGGGTCAAGGCTCGTACGAACCGTCGGTTCAACCCCAACATTCAGCCGATCCGCGCGATGATCAAGGGCACGCCCACGAAGCTGAAGGTCTGCACGTCCTGCATCAAGGCGGGCAAGGTTCAGCGCGTCGTCGGCTAGAACTTCCGGCCTCCAGTAGGCCGACCTCCGTGTAGGGCCCCAGAGGCGCCCGGGATCTCCCGGGCGCCTACTGCTGTTCCGTCACTCTCCGCTATGGACGCCGCTCAGGTTTTGGGTCCAAGGTGGGGCCTTCACTTTTTCGCATGTGGGGGGAACCACAGTGGACCAGACGACGACGCGTCAGCCTGCCGAAAACCCGGCCAAGGACGATGCCTGGCATCGGCATCCGGCCCTGCTCGCGGTCATTCCGCTGGTCGGGATCCTCGCCGGCGCGGTGGCCACCGTTCTCGCCGGCCAGAACGGCAAGCTCCCGGAGGGCATCAACCCGGCTCCGCCGGCGACCACGGTCGTGGCGCTGCAGACCACCACAGTCACCGTCACCACGACTCAGACGGTCACCGAGACGCCGACTCCCGACCCGACCTCCGGCTCGACAGTCGCCCCGCCGGTCGAGGAGACCTCCTCGGCGCCGGTGCCACCACCGAGTGATTTGTCGATCGTCCTCGACCTGTCACGCGGCCCCGGCAAGGTCGGGCCGACCGAGTACTTGAGGGGATTCGCGCCCTACGTCTACGCCGAAGTGCGGGACGCCTCCGGAATGAAGCAGTACACAGGGTGCTATCCGTCCTGGGTGCTCAAGCGAGACTCGGTGACCATCCTCACCGACCGAGCCTCGACCTGTGAGGACAAGTTCCAGCTCGCCAAGGACTCACTCTCGGTCAAGGGGAAGTACCAGGTGATCATCAACGCAAGGCTGGACACCGGGCCGACCGGTACCAAGACCCTGAACTTCACCGTGATCTGACTTATCCGGCCGGGGTGAACCAGGTTCGGACCGACCGTCGGACAGCCAGCAGGAGGACGACTGCGAGGCCGATGACGGCGGCGATGGGTGGGTGGGAGCCGCGACTTAGGAGCTGCGTGGGGAGTTACCTGGCGCGGGCGATGACCGTCAGTTCGTTGCGGTTGTGGTGGAGTTGACGGGCGGCTTGGATGTCGTACTCCTTGCGGAGGACGTCCATGCCTCGGCGGGCTGCGTCGAGGGGGTTTCGGCCGCCGCCTTTGAGGGTGATCACCGCCAGGGCGCCTCGGTGGAGGTGGGGGATGGCGTCGAGCATGACTCGGGCGCTCAGGATCTGGTCCATCCGCATGTCGTTGACCACCACGTCGAAGCGAATCTGGTTGCGGCGGAAGAACTCGCCGGCTGTGGTGGCGACGTGATGCACGCCACGGTCGGCGGTCACCCGGCGGTCCAGCTCGCCGGGGTCGACGGACCAGACCTCCTGGCCGTGCTGGCGCAGGATGCGCGTCCAGCCGCCGGGACTCGCGCCGAGGTCGAGTGCCTTGCCGCCGTCGGGCAACCGCAGGTCGAAGGTCTGGATGGCCTCCTCCAGCTTGAACTCCGACCGCGATACCCGCTCGTCCGCCCGCGCCAGCCGCATCCGCCCGCCCGGCCAGTCCGACAGGCTGTGCTCGAGCCGGTTCAGCCCGATCACCACGCTCTTCTTCGAGGCGAAGCAGGAGACGACCAGCTCCTGACCCGACCGGCTGACCCCGATCCCACGAGCGCCCAGAGCGTCTTCCAGCAGGTGGTAGTACGACCCGCCGCTGCTGGCGCCATCCGTCCACGTCTGTACTGCGAGGGCCTGCGGATGGCGTGGCAATTCGGCCAGGATCAGCTCCGCCAGCTCGTGTCCCGCCGGCACCTCAGCCACCCCGAAGCTCGCGAGCTCGGTGGTCAGATGCCGCACGAACACGATCCGCCCGTCGTTGCAGGCCGCCGCCAGCTCCTCCACCGAGGGCCCGTCCGCGACGATCCGCCCGAGGTCCCCGCTGACCCGTTCGACCTTCACCCGAGGCCCGAACTCGTCCCGGATCTCACGGACCGCCAGGTCATAGCTGTCGGTAGCCACCGAGAAGAGCAATGCGAGCACGCCACATACTAAGCGGCCGAACCAGTTAGCCTTCCCGGCGTGGACGTGAGTGGAGAGGTGCTGACGACAGCGGTACTGCGAGCCTGGGCCCGTACTGCGCTGTCCGAGCTCGGGCGCGCCCGGGTCGAGATCGACGAGCTCAACGTGTACCCGGTCCCGGACGGAGACACCGGTACCAACCTGTACCTGACCTGGGAAGCCGCCTGCGAGGCCCTCCCAGAGGGCGAACTCACCTTCGCCGAAGCAGTCCAAGCCTTCGGCCGCGGAGCCCTCCTGGGCGCCCGCGGCAACTCCGGCGTGATCACCTCGCAGCTGGTCCGCGCCTGCGGCCTCCGCCTCGCGGAGAACCTCCCGAGAGACCAGGACACCTCGAGTGGGGTGCTGGCGGACGCTCGGATGAGTGAGGCCGTCGCCTTTGCCGACGCCCTCGTGTTCGCGGCTGATGCTGCCTACAGCGCCGTGGCACAGCCGGTGGAGGGCACCATGCTCACGGTTGCCCGGCAGGCCGCCAACGCGGCTCTGGAGGCGGCCAACGACGGGCAGGGCCTGGCCGAGGTCTGCCTGGCGGCAGTGGCCGCCGCACGGGTCGCGCTGACCAAGACGACCGAGCAGTTGGAGGTACTACGCCGCGCAGGCGTGGTCGACGCAGGCGGCGCCGGCCTGGTGGTGATTCTGGGCGCCATGGAGTCGGTCCTCTCCGGGCGAGGCCCTGCAGCGACCAGTGGCGTCCCAGCGCGGGTACCACCGCAGGAGGCGAGCATCCCGGGCGAGGCCGGTACCGACCTGGATCCAGACGGACCGGCGTACGAGGTGATGTACCTCCTGGAGGCGCCCGACGAGCAGATTGGCGACTTCCGCCAGCAGCTCGCCGGGCTGGGCGACTCAGTCGTCGTGGTTGGCGGTGACGAGCTCTGGAACGTCCACGTGCACACCGATGACGTCGGCGCGACTATCGAGCTCGGCATCGGGATCGGACGGCCGTACCGGATCAGGGTCACCCATTTCGCCGACATGGCCCATCGCGAGCCGGTCCCGAACCGGGCGGTGATCGCTGTCGCGGCCGGCGACGGGCTGGCGGCGCTGTTCACCGAGGCGGGCGCAGTGGTCGTACAAGGCGGCCCGGGACGCCGGTGCTCGACGGGCGAGCTGCTGAAGGCGATAGAGCGCTCCGGCGCCCCGGAGATCGTGCTGCTCCCGAACGACAACGACTCCATCGCGGTGGCTGAGGCAGCGGCCACGGCCGCGCGCCAGGACGGCATACGGGTAGCTGTCATCCCGACCCGTGCGCAGGTACAAGGGCTCGCGGCGATCGCGGTGCATGACCCCGAGCGAAGCTTCGACGACGCCGTCGTGCAACTGTCGGCTGCCGCCGGGCAGACCCGGCACGGCGCGGTGACGATCGCCGTGAAGGACGCCTGGACGATGGCCGGCACCTGCCGGATCGGCGACGCGCTCGGCGTGGTGGACGGCGACTTCACGCTCATCACCGATGATCTGAAGACCGCCGCGACCGGTGTCGTGGATCGCCTGCTGGGCGGTGGTGGTGAGCTGATGACCGTGGTCACCGGGCGCGAGGTGGATGCGGAACTGGTCGACGCCGTGGTGCGGCACGTGCGGCGGATTCGCCGGGATGTCGATGTCGTGGTGTACGACGGTGGTCAGGAAAGGTACCCGTTGCTGATCGGGGTGGAATGAAGACCGACATCGACCGTAAGCTCCGCGACTTCATCGGGGCGAAGACGGCCAAGAGCTTCTCCGAGGTGCTCGGGATCGAGACCGTCGGCGAGCTGCTGCGGCACTACCCGCGGCGGTATCTGAAGAAGGGTGAGCTGACCCCGTTCGACGAGCTGGAGGTCGGCGACCAGGCGACCGTCAGCGGGCGGGTCAAGAAGGTGACCGTCCGCTCGCTGGACTCCAAGCAGGAGATCCGGCCGGAGGATGTGCAGAAGTTCCGCCGGCACAAGACGATCACCAAGGTGGTCGTCACCGACGGCCGCAACGATCTCGAGCTCGCCTTCTTCAACCAGCCCTGGCTGGCGAACAAGCTGACCGCCGGTACGGCGGCGCTGTTCTGGGGCGAGGTGACGATGTTCCGCGACATCATGCAGCTCAAGGGCCCGGGCACCGAGATCCTCGACGAGGAGGATCTGAGCGAGGAGGAGATCGAGCGCCGGGCGAAGCCGTTCCGGCCGCTCTACCCGGCCAGCGCGAAGCTGCCGACGGCGACGATCGAGCGCAGCATCAAGATCGTCCTGGACAACCTCGAGGACATCGACGACCCGATCCCCGAGCTGATCCTGCGCAAGGAGAAGCTGATCGGCCTGCGCGAGGCGCTGCAGAAGGTGCACCTGCCGGAGACCGAGAAGGACTGGGAGATCGCGCAGAAGCGGTTCCGGTTCGAGGAAGCCCTGGTGATGCAGACGATCCTGGCCCAGCGCCGGGCCGTCACGGACGCGCTGAAGGCCATCCCGCGCGAGCGCACCAAGGGCGGGCTGCTGGACGAGTTCGACCAACGGCTGCCGTTCAAGCTGACCGACGGGCAGACCGAGATCTGCGACGAGGTCTTCGCGGATATCGCCCGATCGCACCCGATGCACCGGCTGCTCCAGGGCGAGGTGGGCTCGGGCAAGACCGTGGTGGCGCTGCGAGCGATGCTCTCGGTGGTCGACGCCGGTGGCCAGGCGGTGCTGCTAGCCCCGACCGAGGTGCTCGCGACCCAGCACCACAAGACGCTGACCAAGATGCTCGGTGAGCTGGCCGAGCAGGGCATGCTGGGCGGTGCCGACCAGGCGACGCGGGTCGGTCTGCTGACCGGCTCGCTGAACGCGGCAGCGCGGCGTACGGCGATGCTGGACGCGGCCAGTGGCGCTGCGGGGATCGTGGTCGGTACGCACGCACTGCTCGAGGACAAGGTGCAGTTCGCCGATCTGGGGCTGGTCGTCGTCGACGAGCAGCACCGGTTCGGCGTCGAGCAGCGGGCGGCGCTCAGCCAGAAGTCGGGTGACGCGACGCCGCACGTGCTGGTGATGACCGCGACGCCGATCCCGCGGACTGTCGCGATGACCGTCTTCGGTGATCTGGCGGTGTCCACGCTGACCGAGCTGCCCGCCGGGCGGTCGCCGATCATGAGCTCGGTGGTGCCCGCCAAGGAGCGCCCGGCCTGGCTGGAACGCGCCTGGCAGCGGATCCGCGAGGAGGTCGCGAAGGGCCACCAGGCCTATGTCGTCTGCCCGCGGATCGGCGACGACGTGAAGAACGCCGGCGACGAGGAGGGCGAGTTCGCCGCGGGCGCCGAGGACGAGGCCGGTCCTGGGACGAAGAGCAAGCCGCGCCCGGCGATCTCGGTGCTGCAGGTCGCCGAGGTGCTCGAGCAGGTGCTGGGTGACCTGCGGGTGGAGATCCTGCACGGCCGGCTGCCGGCCGACGAGAAGGACTCGGTGATGTCGCGGTTCGCCGCCGGCGAGGTCGACGTGCTGATCGCGACCACCGTGATCGAGGTCGGCGTCGACGTGCCGAACGCCTCGACGATGGTGATCATGGACGCCGACAGATTCGGTATCTCCCAGCTGCACCAGTTGCGCGGCCGCGTCGGCCGGGGCAAGGTGCCTGGGCTCTGTCTGCTGGTCACAGACACCTACCCGACGTCTCCGTCGCGCGCCAGGCTCGATGCGGTGGCGGCGACGAGTGATGGCTTCGAGCTGTCCCGGATCGACCTGGAGAACCGCCGCGAGGGCGACGTCCTGGGGGTGGCCCAGTCCGGCCGCCGGAGCAGTCTCAAGCTGCTCAGCGTGCTGCGCGACGAGGAGATCATCCTGACCGCCCGGCACGTCGCGAACTCGCTCATCTCGGTCGACGCCGAGCTGGCGGAGTACCCAGTACTGCGCTCCTTCGTGCGCAGCGCGCTGGAGTCAGAAGCCACCGACTACCTGGAGAAGACGTGACGCGGATCGTCGGGGGAGTGGCCGGTGGCCGGCGGATCGCCGTACCACCTGGCATCGGAACCAGGCCGACGGCCGATCGGGTCCGGGAAGCGCTTTTCTCTTCCCTGGAAGCCGAATTCGCCGGCCTCGACGGACTGCAGGTCCTCGACCTGTACGCCGGATCGGGCGCGGTCGGCCTGGAGGCGTTGTCACGCGGGGCCAAACGGGTCGTCCTGGTCGAGTCGGACCGGCCGGCCGCCGAGGTGATCGCGGCGAACATCAAGGTGGTCGGGCTGCCCGGCACGACCCTGCTCACCCGGCCGGTCGAGAAGGTTGCCTCGGGCCACAACCCGGGGGAGCCGGTCGACCTGATCTTCGCCGACCCGCCGTACAAGCTGGAAACCGTTGAGCTGCAAGAGGTGCTCACTTCGCTGGTGGCCAACGGATGGGTCGCGGCGGACGCGGTGGTCGTCGTCGAGCGGGCCAAGCGCGAGCCGTGGGAGTGGCCCGAGGGGTTCGCCGCGCTGCGGGATCGCAAGTACGGCGAGGCCCGGCTTTGGTACGGTCACCGCCATGAGTAGGGCTGTGTTCCCCGGGACCTTCGACCCGCCCACCAACGGGCACCTGGACGTGATCGCCCGGGCGGCCGCCGCGTTCGACGAGCTGATCGTCGCGACCGGGGTGAACCAGTCCAAGCACCGCCTGTTCAGCGTCGAGGACCGGCTCGCGATGCTGACCGAGATCGCCGCGCCGTACCCGAACGTCCGGGTCGGCACCTTCGACGGGTTGCTGGTCGACTACTGCCGGGCCGAGAACGCCGGCGTGATCGTCAAGGGGCTGCGTTCGGGCGCCGACTACGACTACGAGCTGCAGATGGCCCAGATGAACCGGAAACTGTCCGGCGTCGACACCGTTTTCCTGCCGACGGCCGCGGAGAACGCTTTCATCTCCTCCAGCCTGGTCAAGGAGATTGCGAGACTCGGTGGTCCGGTAGCCGATTTCCTGCCGCCCAGCGTTCATACAAAGTTGCTCGCCGCGCTCTAGCCTGCCCCGAATTGGGCCAGACGGTGCGGAGTTGGTAATGTTGTCCACTGGTCTTGTTGAGACCGAGATTCTGCCTGCCTACGCCTGAAAGGGATGTCCTGAGCGCCTTGGACCCGCGGTACCCACTCGTGATCGATACCCACGAGCTGTCACGCCGCGCCGGGTCCCAGCGCGAAGTCTCCTTCACGGCACCGGCACCGGAAAATCTCGGAATCGACGTGATCGGCGTCCCCCAAGGCGATCCGATCCAGTTCGATCTACGACTGGAAGCGGTAGTCGAAGGGGTGCTCGTTTCCGGGTCGGCCAGTGGCCGGCTGGTCGGGGAGTGCGCGCGGTGCCTGGTCGATGTCGAGGAGGATTTCCTCGCCGACGTCCAGGAGCTGTACGTCTACCCGGAGAGTGACGCCGAGCCGGACGAGGCCAGCCGGATGGTGGGCGATCTGATCGACCTCGAACCGGCGTTGAGGGACCAGGTGGTGCTCGCACTGCCGTTCCAGCCGTTGTGTACGGACGACTGCCAAGGTCTGTGCCCCGAGTGTGGGGTGCGCCTGGCGGACGAGCCCGGACACAAGCACGAGGACGATGTCGACTCGCGGTGGTCCGCTCTGCAAGGCCTGCTCCCGCAGGACGAACGAAAGTAGTGAACGACCGCAGTACCTGGGCGGTCGTAGTGCCTGATGCAGTTCACCAAGTCACCAGCCAGCCGGCCGGGTCGCAAGCCCCCGGCCGAACCGAGGAGTCATAACCGTGGCCGTTCCGAAGCGGAAGATGTCGCGCAGCAACACCCGGAGCCGCCGGGCCCAGTGGAAGGCCACTGCGCCCTCGCTGGTCACCTGCGTGAACCCCGCCTGCCGCGCGAAGCACCTGCAGCACACCGT
This sequence comes from Streptomyces sp. SID13031, assembly GCF_010548305.1. Classification (GTDB taxonomy): domain Bacteria; phylum Actinomycetota; class Actinomycetes; order Propionibacteriales; family Kribbellaceae; genus Kribbella. The sequence continues at coordinate 171,839 of NZ_JAAGLV010000014.1, read as the reverse complement.
TTGCCCGACCTGCGGCCAGTACGGCGCCAAGGGCGAGCGTCGCCAGGTCGTCGAGAGCTAAACGGCACTACCCAGTGAACTCTGCCAACACTGAGTCAATCCCCAGCGGGGGGCTCTACGCCGAGCTGAACCAGCGGCTCGGCGTATCGCTGGCTGACAATTTACTGGAGCACGCCTTCACCCACCGTTCGTTCGCGTACGAGAACGGTGGGTTGCCGACCAATGAGCGGCTGGAGTTCCTCGGGGACTCCGTGCTCGGCGTCATCGTCACGGAGTCGCTGTTCCGCAACCATCCGGACCTCTCCGAGGGCCGGCTCGCCAAGCTGCGCGCCGCTGTGGTCAACATGCGCGCCCTGGCGGGAGTCGCTCGCGAGCTGAAGCTGGGGAAGTATCTCCGGCTCGGCCGCGGCGAGGAAGCCACCGGCGGGCGGGACAAGTCGTCGATCCTGGCCGACTGTGTCGAGGCCCTGATCGGTGCGGTCTACCTCGACCGTGGCTTCGAGGTGGCCGGCGCGGTCGTGCACACGCTGTTCGACGAGCTGATGGAGTCGTCGGCCAGGCTGGGTGCCGGCCTGGACTGGAAGACCAGCCTGCAGGAGCTCGTCGCCCAGCTGGGCGTCGGCGTACCGGAGTACGTGATCGCCGAGTCCGGTCCGGACCACGCCAAGACATTCGAGGCGAAGGTGCGGATCGGCGCGGACACCTACGGGCACGGCATCGGCCGGAGCAAGAAGGAAGCCGAGCAGCAGGCAGCCGAGACCGCCTGGAAGGCGCTCAGAGCAGCCCACCCCAACAGCATAGATCCGTCCCAGCAGCCCTGAGGTGCCCGAGCTTCCCGAAGTAGAGGTCGTTCGCCGCGGACTCGCGGATTTCACCGCCGGGCGGACGATCGACGCCGTCGAGGTGCTGCATCCCCGGCCTGTACGCCGGCATCTCGCCGGGCCGGACGATTTTGTCGCCAAGCTCAAGGGGCAGACGTTCGCGGCCCCGGCGAGGCGTGGGAAGTACCTGTGGCTGCCGCTGGAGTCCGGGGACGCCGTCCTGGCGCACCTGGGGATGAGCGGGCAGTTCCGGGTCCAGCCGGTCGGGGCGCCGGACGAGAAGCACCTGCGGATCCGGTTCCGCTTCGCCGACGACGGCGGAGAGGTCCGTTTTCTGGACCAGCGGATGTTCGGTGGTCTGTCCTACTCCGAGGGTGGCGCCGAGCTGCCCGAGGAGATCGCGCACATCGCCCGCGACCCGTTCGATCCTTTGTTCGACGAGGACCTTTTCGTCACCGCGCTGCGCCGCAAGAAAACCGGTTTGAAGCGGGCGTTGCTCGACCAGACGCTGGTCAGCGGAGTCGGGAACATCTATGCCGACGAGGCTTTGTGGCGGGCCAAGCAGCACTACGCGAAGGCGACCGAGACGATGAAACCCTTGCAGGCAAGGGAAATCCTCGGTCACGCCAAGGCGGTGATGGGCGAGGCGCTGGCGGTCGGTGGTACCAGCTTCGACGCCCTGTATGTCAACGTGAACGGGGAATCCGGCTACTTCGAGCGGGGTCTCGCGGTCTACGGGCAAGAGGATTCGCCCTGCCCGCGCGACGGCCGCCCGATCCGCCGGGAACCGTTCATGAACCGTTCCTCGTTCCGCTGCCCGAAGTGTCAGCCAGTACCGCGACACGCCCGGTGGTGAGCGAGGTATCGTTAATTAAAGTAGCCCAGGTTGACCCAACCTCATCGCGGTGTCACCCTGAAAGACGGCACACATTTCTGCGCTCCGCGGACCAGGGGCGCCACCTGCCAGAACCCTTCCGGAGGACAGCACAATGGCCAAGGCTCTTTTAGGGCATCTTGGAAGCACTGACCCGCGCATGCTCGAGCAGGTACGCCTGCTCAACCGGCGTGTCGCCGATCTGGAGGCGCACGTGATGCGCCTACAGGCTGAAAACGACCATCTGGTCGCAGCCGTACACGACGGGCGTCTGCTGACAGTAGACGAGGCTCTGCGCGAGCCCGCTTCGGTCTGACCCACCGAAGCCGCACCACCCTTACCGACCGCACCACCCACGGCGGTGGCCCCCGTCCGGGCCTCCGCCGCGTTTTCTTGGTCAGCACTGGCTGTTCAGGTAGGTACAGTGTTGAGTGGAACTACTTCCCCCGGTAACGGCAGCGTCACCAGCAGTTACGACGGTTCCTTCGGTATCGTCTGTCCTTTTCACGGGTTGGGAGCCTCGCTTTGTACCTCAAGAGCATGACGCTCCGAGGATTCAAGTCTTTCGCGTCGGCCACGACGATGAACTTCGAACCGGGGATCACCTGCATCGTCGGCCCCAACGGTTCCGGCAAGTCCAACGTCGTCGACGGTCTTGCCTGGGTGATGGGTGAGCAGGGCGTCAAGTCGCTACGTGGCGGCAAGATGGAAGACGTCATCTTCGCCGGTACCTCCGGCCGCCCCCCGCTGGGCCGCGCCGAGGTTGTGCTGACCATCGACAACGCCGACGGCGCGCTGCCGATCGAGTACGCCGAGGTCACCATCTCGCGGACGATGTTCCGCAACGGTGGCTCCGACTACCAGATCAACGGCCAGAACTGCCGGCTGCTCGACGTCCAGGAACTGCTCAGCGACTCCGGTATCGGCCGCGAGATGCACGTCATCGTCGGCCAGGGCCAGCTCGACTCGATCCTGCGCGCGACCCCCGAGGGCCGCCGCGGTTTCGTCGAGGAGGCCGCCGGCGTCCTGAAGCACCGCAAGCGCAAGGAGAAGGCGCTCCGCAAGCTGGAGTCCACCGAGGGCAACGTGCACCGGCTCGGCGACCTGATCGCCGAGATCCGCCGGCAGCTGAAGCCGCTCGGGCGCCAGGCGGAGGTGGCGCGGCGAGCGGTGACCATCCAGGCCGAGGTTCGCGACGGCCGGTCCCGGCTGCTCGCCGACGACATCGTGCAGGCCCAGTCCTCGCTCGAGGCCGAGCTCAAGGACGAGGCCGCGCTGACCGAGAAGCGGTCGCTGCTCGAGGCTTCGTTGCGGGAGGCGCGCGACCTCGAGGCCGAGCTGGAGGACGCACTCCGTACCGATGCACCGGCGCTGCAGGCCGCGCAGGACACGTGGTACTCGCTGTCCGGGTTCGGCGAGAAGATCAAGGGCACCGCGCGGATCGCCGCGGACCGGATCCGGTCGCTCAACGACGAGGCCGAGGAGTCTCGCAGCGGGCGCGACCCCGAGGAGCTCGAGCTGGAGGCCGCCCGGGTCCGTGAGACCGAGGCGCAGATCGAGGCCGAGGTCGAGGCGCACTCCGAGCTACTGCAGCAGGCGATCGAGCACCGGCAGCAGCTGGAGGCCGAGCACGCCGAGGAGGAGCGCCGGATCGCTTCCCTGATCCGGGCCGCCGCCGACCGTCGTGAAGGTTTGGCCCGGCTGACCGGCCAGGTGAACGCGCTGAAGAGCCGCGCGTCCGCTGCCGAGTCCGAGATCGGCCGTCTGGCCACCAATCAGCACGAAGCCGAGGCGCGCGCCGCCAAGGCGCAGCACGACTTCACCGCCCTGGAGACCCAGGTGGCCGGCCTCGACGCCGGTGAGCGGGGTCTCGACGAGGAGTATGAGGCAGCCCAGAGCGTCCTGGACGAGCTGGAGGAGCGCCTCACCAAGCTCCGCGCCGAGGAGCGCGACGCCGAGCGGGAGCGAGCCGGTCTGACCGCTCGCAAGGACGCCCTGGAGATGGGCCTCAACCGCAAGGACGGCGCCGGCGCCCTGCTGGCCGCCTCCGAGCAGATCGCCGGCCTGATGGGCTCTGTCGCCGCGCTGCTGAGCGTTCGCGCGGGGTATGAGACCGCCATCGCCGCAGCGCTGGGCGAGGCCGCTGACGCCGTCGCGGTGACGCATACGCAGGCGGCACTGAACGCTGTCGGGCACCTCAAGGAGCACGACCTCGGCCGCGCCGGGTTGCTCCTCGGAGACGCTCCGGCCGATGACTACGCCAGCTGGCCGCAGTTGCCGTACGGCGCGACGTACGCGGTCGACGTGGTGGACTGCCCCGAGACGCTGCGCCCGGCCCTTCGCCGGCTGCTCCGCAAGGTCGCGGTCGTCGAGGATGTGCCTGCGGCGCGCTCACTGATCCAGCACCTGCCCGATGTCACCACGGCCACCCGCGCGGGCGACGTACTGGGTGCGCACTTCGCGTACGGCGGTTCTGACGCGGCGCCGAGCCTGATCGAGGTTCAGTCCGCCGTCGACGAGGCCAGCGAGAAGCTGACCGAGGCGACTGCCCGGAGCGAGCGGCTGCGTTTCGAGCTGGCCGCGATGGAGGGTGAGCGGGGGAGCCAGAAGCAGTCCGTCGAGATCGCGCTGGCCCGGTTGCACGAGTCGGATGCGTCGATGGCTGCGGTGGCCGAGCAGTTGGCCCAGTTCGGGTCACTGGCGAAGGCGTCCCGTGGCGAGGCGCAGCGGATGGCCGAGGCGATCGCCGCGGCGGGGGAGGAGCGCGACCGGAACCTGTCCGGCCTCGCCGACCTCGAGAAGCGGCTCAGCGACGTCGAGCAGTACGGCGACGACGAGGGTGACGAGCCCGACCCGACCGAGCGCGACCGGCTCGCCGAGGCGGCCAAGGCCGGCCGTGCGGGCGAGATGGAAGCACGGCTCTCACTGCGGACCACAGAGGAGCGTGCGCGGGCCCTGTCCGGCCGGGCCGACTCCCTGGAGCGTGCGGCTCGCCAGGAGCGGGAGGCGCGGGCCCGGGCGATCGCTCGGGCGACCCGGCGGGCCCGGCAGTCCGAGGCCGCGCAGGCGGTCCACCTGGCGGCAGGTCACGTACTGGCCCGCCTGGAGAGCTCACTGCAGCTTGCAGCGACTGAGCGGTCGGCGATCCAGGCTCAGCGCGCCGAGCGCGAGCAGGGGCTGGCGCAGGCTCGCTCCGCGACCCGAAACCTGAGCAGCGAGCTGGAGCAGCTCACCAACACCGTGCACCGCGACGCGCTGGCCCGGGCCGAGCAGAAGATGCGCTTGGAGGCCCTGTACGAGAAGGCGCTGAGCGAGCTGGGCACCGAGGTGGAGGCGCTGGTCGCGGAGTACGGGCCGGATCAGCTGGTACCGCCGCTGCCCAAGGATGGCGACGAGAACACGCTCGAGCTCGAGGGCGAGCCGTTCGACCGGGTCAAGGTGCAGAAGCGGCTGAAGACCGCCGAGCGCGCGCTGGGCCAGCTGGGGCGGATCAACCCGCTCGCGCTGGAGGAGTTCGACGCGATGGAGGAGCGGCACCGCTTCCTCGCCGAGCAGCTCGAGGACCTGAAGAAGTCCCGGCGCGACCTGATGGACATCGTCAAGGAGGTCGACGACCGCGTCGAGCAGGTCTTCACCGAGGCCTACCGCGACGTCGAGGTCGCCTTCGAACACGTCTTCAGCCGCCTGTTCCCCGGCGGCGAAGGCCGACTCGTCCTGACCGACCCGAACGACATGCTCAACACCGGTATCGACGTAGAGGCCCGCCCGCCGGGCAAGAAGGTCAAGCGCCTCTCCCTCCTGTCCGGTGGCGAGCGCTCCCTGGTGGCAGTCGCCTTCCTGGTAGCCCTCTTCAAGGCCCGCCCCTCGCCCTTCTACATCCTCGACGAGGTAGAAGCAGCCCTGGACGACACCAACCTCGGCCGCCTCCTGGAGATCTACGAAGAACTCCGCGAAAACAGCCAGCTCCTCGTCATCACTCACCAGAAACGCACCATGGAGGTAGCCGACGCCCTCTACGGCGTCACGATGCGAGGCGACGGCGTCTCCGCGGTAATCAGCCAACGAATCCGCGAAACCGAACCGGTGTAGCGCGCTGTGTCTCATGGGGCTACGCTGGTCTCATGAAGATCATCACTCAACGCGAGTTCCGGAATCATTCCGCAGCCGTGATGGACTCTGTCGAGGCGGGGGAGACGTACCACATCACCCGGAACGGGACTGAGGTCGCCGAGTTGCGCCCGCTCGGTCGCCGCCGACGGCCGACCGCTGCAGAGCTGATTGCCCAGCACCGACGGCTGCCGCGGATGGATTTCGTGCAGCTGCGCCAGGATGCCGACGAATTCTTCGGTGGCGAGGACCGGATCGGCGATGATTCGACCGGCGGCTCTGACCCCTGGGAACGCGACCGTGGCTGATGGATCGGACACCGGCGTACTGGATACCTGTGTCTACGTCGATCTCGATCTGTTGGAGCTCAGTCATCTTCCGGAGTATCCGGAGCTGACTTCTGTCACGCTGGCGGAGCTTCACCAGGGCATCGCGATGGCCAAAGATGCGGCAACCCGAACTACTCGAACTGAGAAGCTCGGGGCGGCTGTGTCCACCTTCGACCCACTGCCCTTCGACGGTGATGCGGCCGCACGTTACGGCACTTTGGTGGCGTTGGTGGTTGCCGCCGGTCGAGATCCACGGCCTCGGCGGATGGACCTGATGATCGCCGCCATTGCCTCTACCAGAGGCTTGCCGCTATATACGCGCAACGGCAAGGACTTCAAGGGACTCGAAGACGTACTGACGGTGGTGGTGATCTGATTGCCGAGCAGCGTCAGGAGAGCAGCTGGCGGAGCTTGGCGACGGTCTTCGTGATGTCGGCTCGGAGGGCCTTGCGGGCGGGCCAGGCCGGCCTTGAGTGGGCGGCGGGCCTCGTTGTACTGGCCGCGTTCTACCTTGATGAAGGCCAGGCGTTGCATCGCCCAGCCGTTCTCGGGGGGTGAGGGCGAGGACGGCGCGTCGATGCCCTCGTCCGACCACCACTGGCCGGCCCCCTCGGAGTCCTCGCCGGGTCCCCACCCATAAGTCGTGGTCGAGGACCTTCCTTGACAAGGCTAAGACGGGCGGTCATATTGGGGACATGGCAAGGCGGAGTATGCGGGAAGAGATCGTCGAGGCGGCGCTGGCTCAGTTTCATGAGCGGGGCTTCAATGCGGCGGCGGTGAAGGACATCACGGACCGGGCGGGTGTGCCGAAGGGGTCGTTCTACAACCACTTCGAGAGCAAGGTAGCGCTCGCGATCGTGGCGCTGCAGCGCTACGGCGACGGCCGGCGGCTGGGGGACCTGGCGGACAAGTCAGTGGAGCCGGTGGCCCGGATCCGGGCGCATTTCGAGTTCCTCCGGGACGAGGTGATCAGTTTCGGGATCACCCGGGGCTGCCTGCTCGGCAACTTCGGGACTGAGATCGTCGACCACAGTGAGGCCATCCGGATCGGTGTCCGCACCGGCCTGGAGGTCTGGGGCGGACTGCTCGCCGGCGCGATCGCCGAGGGGCAGGAGGCCGGGAGTATCCCCAAGGAGCTCAATGCGGACCAGACCGCGCGCTACCTGCTCAGCGCCTGGGAAGGCACCCTGATCCAGGCTCGCGCCTACAAGTCGACAGAACCCTTCGACAGCTTCTTCCAGCTGACCTTCACCAGCCTGTTCAAGGGCTGATATCGGACCCCTCGACGAGAGGGGTTCTCTTTTGACCACTTCAAGATGACCGACCGTCTTAGGAGCCTGCAGGATGACCATCACCTATCGCGCAGTACACGCCACCGAGGGCGTCTTCAGCCTCGTCGAGCGTGAGCTCACCGACCCCGGCGCTGGTGAGGTCCGGATTGCCGTCGAGGCCTGCGGCATTTGCCACAGCGACGTCGCCGGCGTCGGCAACCTGTTCCACCACCACCCGGTCGGTACGCCGATCGTCCCCGGCCACGAGGTGGTCGGGCGGGTGGACGCGCTCGGCGCCGGCGTCACCACCTGGACCGTCGGCCAACGGGTCGGCGTCGGCTACCTCGGCGGCCACTGCGGCGTCTGCGAGTCCTGCCGCCGCGGCGAGTTCGTCTACTGCACCGACCAGCAGATCCTCGGCGACTCGATCGACGGCGGATACGCGGAGTACGTGACGACCCGGGCCACCGGGCTGGTCGCAGTACCGGATGAGTTCGACGCGCTCGAGGCGGCTCCGCTGCTGTGCGCCGGTATCACCGTCTACAACGCGCTGCGTAAGTCGGACCTGTGGCCCGGCGACCTGGTCGCGATCCAGGGCATCGGCGGCCTCGGCCACCTGGCCATCCAGTACGCCGCCAAGCTCGGCCTCCGCGTCGTCGCCATCGCTCGCGGCGAGGACAAGCGTGAGCTGGCACTGAAGCTCGGTGCGACCGAGTACATCGACAGCACGGCGATCGACCAGGCCGCGGCGCTGCAGGCGCTCGGTGGCGCCAAGGTGATCATCCCGACGGCGTCCAGTGGCGCGTCGATGACGCCGCTGCTCGACGGTCTCGTCCGGGGCGGCAAGTTGATGGTCGTCGGTGCCGGGACGGACCCGATCGAGGTTCCGACCGGCCAGTTGCTGTTCGGGAACAAGACCATCGAGGGGTCGCTCACGGGCACCCCGCTGGAGAACGAGGAGAGCCTCGCGTTCAGCCTCGCCCACGACGTCCGGCCGATGATCGAGCCGGTCGGACTTGAGGAAGCGGCCGAGGCGTATGCCCGGATGCTGTCCGGCGCGGCGCGCTTCCGGATGGTCCTCAGCATCAAGAACTGAAGCACCGAAAATCCAAGAGGGGTAACGACTATGAGCCAGCTGATTCTCAACGCCATCGGTGATATCGACAAGGACATCACCCTGGTCACCGATCCTGACCTGACCGTCGGCGCCGGCCAGGTGCTGGTCGCGATCGAGGCCGCCGTCATCAACCCGGTCGACCTGATGATTGCCGCAGGCACCTATGGCTTCCAGGCCAAGCCGCCGTTCGCGCTCGGCGCCGAGGGCGTCGGCCGGGTCACCGCCGCGGGGGCGTCGGTCGACCAGGCGCTGGTCGGCCGCCGGGTGCTCATCCTGCCGAACTACCAGCAGGGCACCTGGGCCGACCAGGTCGTGGTGGCCGCGAGCAACGTCGTACCGGTGCCGGACGAGGGTGATCCCGCGCAGCTCGCGCTGGTCGGGATAAACCCGTTGACGGTACATCTGCTGCTGACCCGGTACGTCGAGCTGTTGCCGGGGGACTGGATCGGCCAGAATCTAGGCAACTCGGGCGTCGGTCAGTTCGTGATCGCCTTGGCCAAGAAGGCTGGTCTGAAGACGCTCAGCGTCGTACGGAGCGAAGAGGCCGCCGATCGGCTCCGCCGCAGCGGCGCCGGACTGGTGGTTGTCGATGGCAACGACCTGGCGGAGCGGATCAAGCAGGAGCTCGGCGGCCAGGAGTTCAAGCTGGTGCTCGACGGCACCGGCGACGCCACCGTCGGCGCGCTGGCGCAGGCACTGGAGTTCGAGGGCACAGTGGTGAGCTACTCGTCCGTCACCGGCCAGGCGCCACAGGTCGGGTTGGGCGATTCCATCTACCGGCAGGTGAAGCTGCGCGGCCTCTGGATGGTGAACTGGCTGCAGAACTCCACGCCCGAAGAGATTGCATCGACGTACGGCGAACTGGCCGAACTCGTTGCCCAGGGCGTCATCAGCGCCGAGGTGGAGGCGACCTACCCGGTGGCCGAATACCGCAAGGCACTCGACCACGCGCGGCAGCCCGGCCGGACGGGAAAGATCGTCTTCAAGCCCTGACGGCGGGCACGATCAGGCGGTGATCGTCATCGAGGCGATTTGATCGTCCTGTACGTCGAAAGTGAAGTGGGACGGCCCGTTGAATCCATCGCCACCCACCTGGGTGACGATGGTGACCGGGTTGCCCGGAGTGGACACCGTCGTACCGGTGAAGGTGACGAACTTGCCGATGAACTCGCCGTCGCTCCAGGACCGGATCCGCTCCGGCCCGCGGAACTGCCGGCCCCAGTCGTCGACGAACCCGTCCGGCGCGAACGCCGCGACGAAAGCGTCCGCGTCGAGGGCGTCGACCGCGGCCAGTGCGCGCCTGACCGCAGCCGGCAGATTCTCCTGATTGCTCATAGCGTAAAGATAACCAGGCCTGCTCCCTTGAACCGGTTCGCCGATCCGTCCGTGTGGATGGTGTCGAACAGACGAACAATCCAAGGGAGAAGGAACATGAAGCGCTTTGCCATCGTCGTCGGAACGGCCATCCTCGGTCTGTCCACCCTGACCGCTTGCGGTGGTGGCGACGACAAGCCCGCCGCGGCCCCGAACAACTCCACCAGCCAGGGTGCGTCCTCGTCGGAGGCCAAGCTGGCCACGGCTGAGGTCGGTAACTTCGGCAAGGTCGTCGTGGACGGCACCGGCCGGACGCTCTACGTGTTCGACAAGGACACCGCCGACCCGTCGAAGTCGAACTGCGACGGCGACTGCGCGGCGAAGTGGCCGCCGGTGCTGGCCGGATCCGGTACGCCGCAGGTCGACGGGGTGGACGCGTCCCTCGTCGGGACCGTCGCGCGCACCGACGGTAGCAAGCAGGTCACGCTGGCCGGGCTGCCCCTCTACCAGTTCGCCCAGGACACCAAGGCCGGTGACGCCAAGGGCCAGGCCGTCGGCGGCATCTGGTGGGTCGTCGGCGCGGACGGCAAGAAGATCACCACCGAGGCGTCGTCGGGCTCCGGCAACGGCTACGGCTACTGATCCACCCGAGCTGACCCGATGGCCACCGCCGACTGTTGTGTGTTGCAGGGCCCCACATGGGGTCCTGCAGCGCGATCCCCTATCGTACGATCGACCATGTCGATCGAGCCGGGGAGGACTGCGGTGGCTGACACGGACCGCCGTCCGGACACGGCCGAGGCGCTGATCCGCTCGCTGTACGCCGAGCACGGCCGCAGCCTGCTGGCGTATGCGACCCGGCTGACGGGTGATCGGGCCGCCGCGGAGGACGTCGTCCAGGAGACTCTGGTCCGGGCGTGGAAGCACGCCGACGACCTGCTGGACGGCAAGGGGTCGGTGCGTGGCTGGTTGCTGACGGTCGCGCGCAACCTGGTCACCGACCGGGCCCGGGCGCGCGCCGTCCGGCCCGCCGAGGTGGCCGAGGTCGAGGACCGCCCGCCGGTGGAGGGCGATCACTCCGAGTCGGTGGTCAACACGATGGTGGTGATGGACGCGCTCGGCCAGGTCTCGCCGGAGCATCGCGAAGTACTGGTGCAGTTGTACTACCGCGGCCGGTCCGTGACCGAGGCAGCGAAGGAGCTGGGCGTCCCGCCCGGTACGGTGAAATCGAGATCGTATTACGCCCTCCGAGCGCTCCGCGCGGTGATGGCAGGACCGGAAGCGGAGGTGGCCCGATGAGCGAGCACGATCACTCGCAGCTCGGCGCCTACGCGTTGGGTGCGCTGGAGCCGGACGAGGTCCGCGAGGTCGACGAGCACTTGGCCGGCTGTGCCTCGGCGCGCGCAGAGGTGGCCGAGCTCGAGGAGATGAAGGAGTTCCTCGGCGAGGTACCGCCCGAGGCTTTCCTGGACGGCCCACCGGACGACGGCGACCTGCTGCTGCAGCGCACGCTGCGCGAGGTCCGCTCGGTGGCTGCTGCCGAGACCTCTGCGCCGGTTGAGACCGCTGCTGAAGCTCACCCGGCTGACGGCTCCCGCAAGCGGGGCCCATGGCTGCTGGTTGCGGCTGCTGTCGTCGTGGTCGCCGGAGCGCTCGTCGGCGGCGTACTGATCGGTCGTCAGTCTGTGGACGAGGTGGTGGCCGATACGACGCCTCCGGCCGGGTCCAAGCAGGTGACGGCGACGGATGCGAAAACCAAGGTAACGATGGCGACGACCGTCGAGCCGCGCACCGGCTGGGCCTGGATCAACGTCAAGCTGACCAACCTGAAGGCCGGTGACCAGTGCGAGATGCTCATCACCGACAAGGCGGGCAAGATCTACGTCGCCGGTAGCTGGGTCATCTCGGAGAAGGCTGCGAAGGAAGGCAGCCGCTTCGGCGGTGGCGTGCTGGTGCCGATCGACCAGGTCAAGTCGGTGGAGATCAAGACCGCCCAGGGTGCGCACATCGTCACCACTCCGGTCTGAAATCGGTTGCCTCGTCCGGGAGGATGGATAGCGTGAACTACGCGACGACCGACTCATCCGAGGACCTCAGCGCGCGGCGCAAAGTCGCGGCGGCTGACTGCACGCGCTGGTTGACCGGCCGCAGGGTCTCGCCCGCCGATGCGCTGCGATCGCTCGCGGATGCGGTGACCGAGGACGAGCGCGATGGGTATGGCAACGGCGGTGAGGTCGAGCTGCTCGAGCAGGAGGTCGCGGAGCTGCTCGGCAAGTCGGCTGCTGTCTTCCTGCCCAGTGGGATCCTCGCCCAGCAGAGCGTGCTCCGGGTCTTCGCGGACCGGGCGGGGTCGCAGCGCGTCGCAGTACACGGACTGTCTCATCTCCTGGTGCACGAGCTGAACGCACTGGAGGAGGTGCACCACCTGCGGCCGGAGCGGATGACGTCCGAGCCGCGGCAGCCGCGGCCGGATGAGCTTGCCGCCATCCCGGGCAAGCTGGCCGCTGTGACGGTGGAGCTGCCGCTGCGCGACGGTGGGTTCGTACTGCCGACGTGGGACGAGTTGGTGGTGTTCGCTGCGGCTTGCGAGGAGCGTGGCGTTCCACTGCACCTGGACGGCGCTCGCCTGTGGGAGAGCACGCCGTACTTGGATCACAGCCTCGCAGAGGTGTCTGCACTCGCCACCACGGTCTACGTCTCCTTCTACAAGGGACTGGGCGGCCTCAGTGGGGCTGCGCTCGCCGGGCCCGAGGACGTGATCGCAGAGGTACGCCGGTGGCAGCGCCGGCTCGGCGGCAATCTGTACACGCTCTTCCCGTACGCCGTGTCCGCGCGCGAGGGGCTGCGTACCGTGCTGCCGCAGATGGGCGAGCTGCACCAGCGGGCGATCGAGCTGGCGGAGGCCTTGCAGAGCACGGGATTCCGGGTTTTCCCCGAGCCGCCGCACACCAACTCGTTCCGGGTCTTCGCACCGCGACCGGCCGACGTGATGGAGCTGGCCGCGGTACGCCGGATGGAGGCGACGCGCGAGTCGCTGACCTACACCTGGCAGCGCGCCGACGTACCGGGGTGGTCGTGGGTGGAACTGGTGGTCACTCCTGGCACTCTGCAGTGGCGGATCGACGAGGTAGCAAAGGCGTTCGGGGAACTTTTGGATGGCTGAAGGCGTCCACCTGTTGTGAGGTTTGGGCACGGCAACACAACGGGGAAAAGTAACCAATGCTGACGTTCGTCATCACCATGATCATCCTGCTGGTCCTGTCAGGACTCGTCCTGCTGGCAGTCGCCCGAGGCGAAGGCAAAGGCATCGGCCACTAGATTGGCCAAGATCAGACGACTCATCTGCCAGGAATTCGTCAGCCGGGCGAGATCATCACCGACGCGGTAGCCGGGGTGTCCGCGGGCTAGCTGACTGCGTTGACGACTGCTTTCACGATGGGCGCGGCTACGGTGAAGGTGGGGACGACCAGTAGGAGTACTGCCACGGTGTAGGCGGTGGCTGACAGTAGGGTCGCGTTTGGGGCGGGGTCGGCCAGTCGCTGGACCCTGAGCACAGTGGAGGACTGGGCGGCGGCGAGGCCGGCCTCCGGTGTTGGGGAGCCTGCCAGGGCGACCAGTGCTCGGGCGAGGGGCAGAGGTCCGTTGCGGCGGCGGGCGTCGTCGTCTGCGAGCAGCTCCACGAGAGTGCGGGCCTGGTCTAGCGCTACGTCGCTCCGGACGAAGCGGGGGAAGGCCATGTGGAGTGCGGTGAAGGCCTCCAGTACCAGGTCGTGCCGTGCCCGCAGATGGGCCTGCTCATGGGCCAGTACTGCGCGCAGCTCGCCGTCGTCGAGCCGGTCGAGCGCGCCCACCGACACGATCACCCGGGAGCCGCGCAGTGCGGGCAGGCAGTAGGCCAGCGGTGTCTCCTCGGCCAGCACCCGGAGGCCGGGGATCAGCCCGTCCGGTGTCGCCAGTACGTCGACCAGGTCGCGGTGACGCTTCCGGCGGGCCCTGGTGCCGACAGCGACGCGTCCGACCGCCCACAGCAGCCTGACCCCGACCAGAGCCGTCAGTGCTAGTACTGCGGCTGCTGCCAGGTCCCGCGGCGATGACGGGTCGAACCGCGGCTCACCCGGCTCGCCAGCCGTCGAGTATGACAGCGCGATCCCGGCCCCGAAGGCGGCCAGTACTGCGGCCAGCGCGATCGCCTGCCACAGGGCGACGGCGGCCCGGGGGATCCTGTACGGCCAACTGGCCCGAGCCATGAACGCTGGGACTGGCCCGGTCAGCACCAGAGCCAGCGCAACGAGCAGGAACGGGGTGATCACCCCTCCCGCGCCTCCAGTCGAGCCAGCGCGTCCCGGAGCAGGGCGGCTTCCTCGTCACTGACCTGCCCGACGAACCGGACCAGCGCCTCGCGGCGGTCGCCGGCCCGGTCGAGCGCGTCCCGCATCAGGTCGGCGGCCATTTCCTCGCGCGGCGCGGCGGCCTTGTACCGCCAGGCCTTGCCGTCTCGCTCGCGCTCGGTCAGCCGCTTCTTCGCCAGCCGGTCCAGCACGGTCATCACGGTGGTGTAGGCGAGCTCGCGGGTCCCGGCCAGCCGCTCGTGCACCTCGCGCACGGTGAGCGCGCCGTCGGCGGCCCAGAGCTGCTCCATCACCAGCCGCTCGAGGTCTCCAAGCGGGCGGGGAGCCTTCTCGTCGGCGGACATGTGGCCAGTATAACTACACGTCGTAGTAGATGTGGGCTACCATCTACTACGCAACGTCGTAGATCGCCCGGGAGGGCAGATGGACACGCTCGACCTGGCTCGCTGGCAGTTCGCGATCACCACCGTCTACCACTTCTTCTTCGTTCCGGTGACGCTGTCGCTGGTCGCCGTCACGGCCGGCCTGCAGACCGCGTGGTACCGGACCGGTAAGGACAAGTACCTGCGGCTGACCAAGTTCTACGGCAAGTTGTTCCTGATCAACATCGCGATGGGGGTCGTCACCGGGCTGGTCCAGGAGTTCCAGTTCGGGATGAACTGGAGCGACTACTCGCGCTTCGTCGGCGACGTGTTCGGCGCGCCGCTCGCGCTGGAGGGGCTGCTCGCGTTCTTCCTCGAGTCGACCTTCATCGGATTGTGGATCTTCGGCTGGGACCGGCTGCCGAAGAAGGTGCACCTGGCCTGCATCTGGATCGTGGTGCTCGGCACCCAGTTGTCGGCGTACTTCATCCTGGCCGCCAACTCCTGGATGCAGAACCCGGTCGGCTTCCGCTACAACGCCGAGCGCGGCCGCGCCGAGCTGACCGACATCGGCGCGGTGCTGACCAACAAGGTCGTCCTGGTCACGTACCCGCACACGATCTTCGCGGCCTTCATGGTCGGCGGCGCGTTCGTCGCGGCGGTGGCCCTGTGGCACCTGGTCCGCAAGCCGGGAGTCGACACGGGCGCTTTCCGTACGGCGTTGCGGCTCGGCGCGGTGATGCTGATCGTGGCCGGCGCCGGGGTCGCGCTGAGCGGTGACCAGCAGGGCAAGGTGATGACCGAGGTCCAGCCGATGAAGATGGCCGCGGCCGAGGCGCTGTACGAGTCGGAGAAGCCGGCTTCGTTCTCGATCTTTACTGTGGGAACTTTGGATGGCTCTCGCGAAATTTACTCGGTCAAGGTTCCGTACCTGCTGTCCTTCCTCGCCACCGGCACCTTCGACGGTGAGGTGCAGGGCATCAACAACCTGCAGGAGTCCTACGAGAAGCTCTACGGGCCGGGGTCGTACAACCCGAACGTGCCGCTGACCTACTGGACCTTCCGGCTGATGATCGGGGTCGGGATGGCCGCCGCCGGGCTCGCGGTCTTGTTGCTCTGGGCAACGAGGAAGGGGCGGGCGCCGCATCGGTTGCTGGTCTGGCTGGCGGTGCCGTTACCCCTGCTGCCGCTGCTGGCGAACGTGTTCGGCTGGGTCTTCACCGAGACGGGGCGGCAGCCGTGGCTGGTGTTCGGGTTGCTGCCGACCTCGGCCGGGGTGTCGCCGGGCACCACGATGTCCGAAGTGCTGATCTCGCTGATCGGCTTCACGCTGCTGTACGGCGTACTGGCGGTGGTCGAGGTCAAGCTGATGCTCAAGTCGATCCGGGCCGGTCTGGCCGGCGCCTCGCCGGTACCCGGTGATCCGCCCGACGGTGCGCCGGATGACGACGACGCCGCCAAACCACTCTCCTTCGCGTACTAGGGGTGATCTGAATGGAACTCACGACCGTCTGGTTCCTCATCATCGCGGGGCTGTGGATCGGGTACTTCGTGCTCGAGGGGTTCGACTTCGGGGTGGGCATCCTGCTCCGCGTGCTCGGCCGCGACGAGCCGGAGCGGCGCGCGGTGGTCACCACGATCGGGCCGGTCTGGGACGGCAACGAGGTATGGCTGATCGTGGCGGGCGCGATGACGTTCGCGGCGTTCCCGGAGTGGTACGCGACGCTCTTCAGCGCCTTCTACCTGCCGCTGTTCGCGATCCTGGTGTCGCTGATCCTGCGCGGCGTCGCGCTGGAGTACCGCGGCAAACGCGATGACCTGGTCTGGCGCAGCCGGATGGACACCCTGATCACCGTCGGTTCCCTGTTCCCGGCGCTCCTGTGGGGCATCGCCTTCGCGAACATCCTCCGAGGCGTGCCGCTGGACGCGTCCCACGAGTTCACCGGCAACCTCGGGACTCTGCTCAATCCCTTCGCCCTGCTGGGCGGCGTCGCCTTCACCGCGCTCTTCGTGGCCCACGGCGCAATCTTCCTGGCCCTGAGAACAACCGGCGACCTACGACAACGCGCCAACCGCCTGGCTTCGGTGGCTGGGCTGGTCGCGGCCGTGCTCGTCGTCGGCTTCCTGGCCTGGGCACACGGGATCCGTGGTGATGCTGGATCGATGGTCGTCGCCGGCCTCGCGGCCGTTGCGTTCGTCGCTGGGCTGGTGGCCAACAGAGTCGGGCGTGAAGGGTGGGCCTTTGCCGGGACTGCTGTGGCGGTTGCGTTGGGAGTTGCTTCGTTGTTCGTGGCCTTGTTCCCTGCGGTGATGCCGTCGACGCTGGATCCCGCCTGGAGCTTGACGGTCACCAACGCCAGTTCTTCGGCGTACACGTTGAAGGTTTTGACTGTCATTGCGGGGATCTTCACGCCGTTGGTGATGCTTTATCAGGGGTGGACGTACTGGGTGTTCCGCAAGCGGGTCAGCGTTGAGCCGGTGGCAGTGTCGTCGGTTGTTGTCTCGTGAAGCCGCTTGATCCGCGGTTGTTGCGGAGGGCCAAGGCTGCTCGGGTGTTCCTGGTCGGGTCTGTGCTGATCGGGGTGGCTACTGGGTTCCTGATCGTGGTGCAGGCGGTGTTGCTGGCTCACGGGATCGCTGAGGTGGTGCTGCACGGCGCCGGGATCGGGCGGGTGGCGTGGCTGTTGGTGGGGGTGGTGGCGGCGCGGGCGGTGCTGATCTGGGTGCAGGAGGTGGTGGCTCAGCGGGCGGCGGCTGCGGTGAAGTCGACCTTGCGCCGTCAGGTGCTGGAGCATTCGCTGATGCTCGGACCGGCCTGGCTCAGCGGCGAGCGGAGTAGTGCGCTGACCACCCTGCTCACCAAGGGTCTCGACGATCTCGACCCGTACTTCGCTCGCTACCTGCCGCAGTTGGTGCTCGCTGCGACAGTGCCGGCTGGTGTGGTGGGTTGGATGGCTACTGGCGACCTGATCGCGGCCGGGACGGTCGTGGTGACGCTGCCGCTCATCCCGGTGTTCATGGCGTTGGTCGGCTGGGCTACCCAGGCGCATAGCCGTCGGCGGCAGCATGCGCTCGCAGTACTGGCTCATCACTTCTCTGACGTGGTGGCTGGGCTGGCGACGCTGAAGCTGTTCGGGCGGGCGAAGGGGCAGGTGCGGGCGGTACGGGAGGTGACTGACCGGCATCGGGTGGCGTCGATGAAGAGTCTGCGGCTGGCGTTCCTGTCGTCGTTCGTACTGGAGTTGCTGGCGAGCATCTCGGTGGCGCTCGTCGCGGTCGGTGTCGGACTGCGGCTGATCGACGGCAAGCTCGGGCTGGAGACGGCGTTGCTGGTGCTGATCCTGGCCCCGGAGGCGTACCTGCCGCTGCGACAGGTGGGTGCACACTTCCACGCGAGTGCGGACGGGGTGGCGGCGAGCGAAGAGGTCTTCCGGGTGCTGGAGACGCCGCTGCCGGAGCATGGTGAGCGGACCGACGTACCGGACCTGTGGGTGACTCCACTGCACCTGCACGACGTGACCGTGCGCTACCCGGGCCGAGACGAGCCCGCGCTGGAGAGCTTCGACCTGGACCTCTGGCCGGGCGAGGTGGTCGCCCTCGCCGGCCCTAGTGGCGCAGGGAAGTCGACCGTGCTCGCCGCAGTGCTCGGCTTCGTCGTACCTGAGCGTGGGGTCGTTGTTGCGGGTGCGAGTGCCGCCGACGAGTTCGCTCCGGAGTGCTGGCGCAGGCAGCTGGCCTGGGTGCCGCAACGCCCCGGCCTCCGCACAGGCACCATCGCCGACAACCTCCGCCTCGGCCGCCCCGACGCCACAGACAACCAGGTACTACGCGCCCTGTCCGGCGCAGGCGCACCGGAGCTGGACCCCGGCCAACTGGTCGGCGAAGGCGGCCAATTCCTGTCAGGCGGCCAGCGGCGCCGAGTAGCCCTCGCCCGAGCCCTGGTGACGGAAGCCCCCGTCCTGTTGCTCGACGAGCCCACGGCCGGGTTAGACGCCGAAGCAGAGGCTGATGTGGTCCGCCACCTGCGAGCTTCGGGTCGCACGGTCCTCCTGGTCGCCCACAGACCGGCACTCCTTGCGGCGGCGGACCGGGTAGTCGAGGTCGGCCGGCAGCACACCTCGCTCGGCCTTCGGCCAAGCCTCAGATCACCAACGGCGGTAGCCAGATGAGCCGCCTCGACGCTCAGCCACGCGCCTCCCGGTATTTCGGCGGTCAACCGCCGAAATGGTGGCGTGGGGCGGCGAAGGGGGAGCGGGGTGGTGGGGTGCGGGGGCTTCTGGAGTTGGTGAGGCCGGAGCGGGGGGTTCGGGGGCGGTTGGTGTTGGCTGTGGTGGCTGGGGTTTTGGCTTCTGGGGCTGCGGTTGGGTTGTTGGCTACTTCTGCTTGGTTGATCACGGAGGCGGCTGCTCAGCCTCCGGTGCTGGTCTTGCTGGTGGCGATTGTTGCTGTGCGGGCCTTTGGGGTGGGGCGGGGAGTCTTCAGGTATGTCGAGCGGTTGGCTGCGCATGATGCGGCTTATCGGGTGTTGGGGGCTACTCGGTCGCGGGTGACCGGGAGGTTGGAGGAGTTGGCGCCGGCGGGGCTGGGGGGTGTGCGGAGCGGGGATTTGCTGGCTCGGTTGTTGCTTGATGTCGATGCCGTGCTGGATCTGTGGTTGCGGGTGGTGCTGCCGTTGCTGGTGGCGAGCGTGACTGCGGTAGCGACAGTGGGGTTGTTGGTGGTGTTGCTTCCGGCGGCCGGGGTGGCGGTGGCCGTTGCTGTGGGGATTGCCTGCATCGTGGTGCCTTGGGTGACGGCGCGTAGTGCTCGGCGGGCCGAGGAGGCGATCGCGGGGGACAGGGGAGAGGTTGCGGCGAGTGCGACCGAGACGCTGTTGACGGCTGCCGATGTGGTGGCGTTCGGCGCGACGGAGGCAGTACTGGCTTCCTTCACAGCGGCCGATGCGAGGCTCGCGGCTGCCGAGCGGCGGTCGGCGTGGAGCGCGGGGCTGGGGAGTGCGCTGCTGGTGCTCTGTGTCGGCGGGGCGAGCGTCGCTGGGCTGGTGCTGGGCAGCAGGGCCGACATCTCCGGCCCGGTGTTCGCGGTACTCGTGCTGACTCCGCTGGCACTCGCAGACGCTCTCGGTGGCATCCCGGCGACGGCTCAGATAGCCATCCGGGTCAAGGCCTCCCTGACGAGGGTGCAAGAGCTGCTCAACGCACCGACCCCGGTACTAGAGCCCGACGCGCCCAGCGAGCTGCCAGTCGGCCGCGACCTCGTGATCAGCCACCTGAACGCGGGCTACGACAACCGGCCCGTACTACGAGACGTCGGCCTGACCGTCGCGGCCGGGAGCCGTGTAGTGGTGACCGGCCCGAGCGGATCCGGCAAGAGCACCCTGGCGGCCGTACTACTCCGTTTCCTGGAGCCGACCGCCGGTGAAGTCGCATTGGGCGGCGTACGGCTCTCGGACCTGCGGGGCGACGACGTGCGCTCGGTGATCGGGTTGCTGACCCAGGAGAGCCATGTGTTCGACACGAGCATCCGGGAGAACCTGCTGCTCGCCAAGCCCGGTGCCAGCGACCTGAAGCTCTGGCGGGCGCTGTACCAGGCGCGGCTGGGCGGATTCGTCGAGAGCCTGCCCGACGGGCTCGACACGATGGTCGGCGAGCACGGGGCACGGCTGTCCGGCGGGGAGCGGCAGCGGCTCGCGTTCGCCCGGCTGATGCTCGCGAACCACGAAGTACTGGTCCTGGACGAGCCCACCGAGCACCTCGACGAGGAGACCGCCAGCAGGCTGCTGCACGACCTGTTCGCCGCGGCTGGCCGCCGTACCGTCGTACTGCTGACCCACCGCCCGGAACTGGCTCCTCACACAACGCAACCGGCGCTCATCCTGCCGTGAGGGATGAAGGCCGCGGTCCGGCCGTCTGCCAAGATGGGTGATCGTGTCGACCCCTCAGCTAGTCACCCTGCTCACCGACCAGGCCCTGATCGCCATCATCGCGGTGATCGCCGTCGTTCTGGTCGCCGGTACGGCCGGTCTGGTCGTCTCCAGGCGCCGTAAGGCGGAACTGCCTGCCTCTCAGCCGACCTCGGAGCTCACCGAGCCCCAGGTCGGCGACGACGCCGAGGAGCCGCGGGACACGCAGACCCGCACGCTCGAGGACACCGACCTGCCGGAGCCCGCTGCCTCAGGGACAGCCACAGAGACGCTGGACAAGCCTGAGTCGGCGCAAGGCCGCTTGGTCCGCCTCCGCACCCGCCTGGCGCGCTCCCAGGGCTCGCTGGGCAAGGGGCTACTCGCGCTGCTGTCCCGCGACAAGCTGGACGACGAGGTGTGGGAGGACATCGAGACCACGCTGATCACCGCCGACGTGGGGGTTGCGCCGACGCAGGAGCTGGTCGAGAAGTTGCGCACCCGGGTGCGCATCGAGGGCGTCAGCGGAGACCAGGCGCGGACCATCCTGCGCGAGGAGCTGATCGCGCTGGTCGACCCGTCGCTGGACCGCTCGCTGAAGGTCGAGCGGGACGATGACCAGCCGGCCGTCGTCCTGGTCGTCGGCGTGAACGGCACCGGCAAGACCACCACGGTCGGCAAGCTGGCCCGGGTGCTGGTCGCCGAGGACAAGAAGGTCCTGCTCGGTGCGGCCGACACGTTCCGCGCCGCGGCGGCCGATCAGCTGCAGACCTGGGGTGAGCGGGTCGGCGTCAAGACCGTCCGCGGACCCGAGGGCGGCGACCCGGCCAGCATCGCGTTCGACGCGGTCAAGCAGGGTATCGCAGAGGGCGCCGACGTCGTCCTGGTCGACACGGCCGGGCGGCTGCACACCAAGACCGGCCTGATGGACGAGCTCGGCAAGGTCAAGCGGGTGATCGAGAAGACCGCCGAGGTCGACGAGGTGCTGCTCGTCATCGACGCCACCACCGGCCAGAACGGGCTCACCCAGGCGCGCGTGTTCGCCGAGGTGATCAACGTGACCGGTCTGGTGCTGACCAAGCTGGACGGCACGGCCAAGGGCGGCATCGTGATCGCCGTCCAGCGCGAGCTCGGCGTCCCGGTGAAGCTGGTCGGCCTCGGCGAAGGCGCCGACGACCTGGCCCCCTTCGACGCCGAACAGTTCGTCGACGCCCTGCTGGACTAGACCCGCTTGGCGAGGTAGAGCTCGGTCGCGACCTCGATGCTGATGGGGTCGGGCAGCACGTCGCGGAGCTTGTCGAGCAGCTCGTCGCGGTCCTCGTCCTCGAGCATCCGGAACTGCGACTGCGTGCTCAGGTTGGCCAGGTGGTCCTCGCGCGGCAAGGTGCGCTCCCACCGGTAGAGCTGCTGCCTGAACTCCGCGTACTCCGGTCGCGCGGTCAGCTCCGGGTTGGGCTCCACCACATCCGACTCAGGCCACTCGCTCCACGCCTTGATCTCGTAGTCGCCCATGATCCCAGCCGCCGCATTCCGTACTGCGGCATCCGCCAGGCGCTCCAGGTTCCAGAAAAGCGCCAGCGAGCCGCCAGGACGCAGGGCGGCCGCAGTACGGGTCCAGCGGGTCTCCGGCGCCGTCCAGTGGAACGCCTGAGCGCTGTAGACGAGGTCGACCGGCTCCTCCGGCTCATACGACTCCAGAGTCCCCATGGCGATGTTCACCGCAAGCCCAGCCACGTGCTGCCGCAGTACCAGCGCCATGGCCGGATCCGGCTCCAGCGCAACGATCTGTACGCCGCGGGACGCAACCGCGACGGTCGCCTTGCCAGTGCCGGCCCCGATCTCCAGCGCCGTCGCCGGCGCCGAGTAGCGGAGCATGTCCTCGATCAGCTCAACCGGATAACCCGGCCTGACCCGGTCATACTCAGTAGCGACCTCACCGAACGCCTGTACTTTGTCCCCAGCCATACCCGTGAGCTTATCCGGAGAGAGATGACTGGCCAGGAGACCATGCTCGACGACCTGTTGCGGGAGCTGACGCCACAGGTGCTCGGCGCGGTGGTGCGGCGTACCGGGGACTTCACCGCGGCAGAGGATGCTGTGCAGGAAGCGCTGATCGCGGCCGCCCGGACGTGGCCTGCCGACGGGGTGCCGGAAAACCCGCGGGGGTGGCTGATCCAGGCGGCGTCACGGCGGTTCATCGACGAGATCCGGCAGGAGCAGGCGCGACGGCGGCGCGAGGAGCTGGCGGCGCACCGGGAGGTGCCGGCCGAGGACGTCGAGGAGCACGATGACACGCTGCGGCTGCTGTTCCTGTGCTGCCATCCGGCGCTCACCGCGGCCTCGGCGATCGCGCTGACGCTGCGTGCGGTCGGCGGGTTGACGACGGCGGAGATCGCGACGGCGTACTTGGTGCCTGAGGCAACGATGGCGCAGCGGATCAGCCGGGCCAAGCAGAAGCTCAAGGGGCTGCCGTTCGAGCTGTCGCAGGACGAGGAGCGGCTCGCGCAGGTGCTGCATGTGCTCTATCTGGTGTTCAACGAGGGCTACACGAGCAGCAGTGGCGCCGCGTTGCATCGCACCGATCTGTCCGGCGAAGCGATCAGGCTCACCCGGTTGGTGCGTCAGTTGCTGCCGGAGAACGCGCAGGTCACCGGGCTGCTGGCGCTCATGCTGCTCAACGACGCGAGGCGGCTGGCCCGGACCGGGACGGCGGGCGAGCTGATCCCGTTGACCGAGCAGGACCGGTCGTTGTGGAACAAGGAATTCGTCGACGAAGGGGTCGCGCTGGCGGTGGAAGCGTTCAACCAGCCGCCGCTGGGGGAGTACCAACTGCAGGCCGCGATTGCTGCACTGCACGACGAGGCGGCCCGGCCCGAGGAGACGGACTGGCCGCAGATCCTCGGGCTCTACGGGCTGCTGGAAGAGCTGTCGGGCAATCCGATGGTGACGCTGAATCGTGCGATCGCCCAGGCGATGGTCGACGGCCCGCAAGCGGGTCTGGAGTTGCTGCGACCGCTGGACGAGAAGCTCGACGGGCACTACCGGCTGGACGCAGTACGGGGGCATCTGTACGAGATGCTCGGTGAGCACGAGACCGCCGCGCGGCACTTCAGCGCGGCGGCCCGGCGGACCACCAGTCTGCCGGAGCAGAACTACCTGACCACCAAGGCGGCCGAGGTCAGTGATGCTGGGCGAAGGCGCCGATGATCTCGTCCTGTCCCTCACCTGTTGCCAAGAGCAACCTTAGGAGCACGCGCGCCTTGTAGGGGTCGAGGAAACCGCCGTCGATCAGGCCGCGACCGAGCAGGTCCGACTCGGAACCGACCGAGCTGTAGGTGTTGCGCAGTACGGATCCACCGCCGGTGCGCGACGTCAGTACGACGGGGATGCGCTCCGCCAGCTCTCCCAGCACCGGAGCCAGGGTCGCCGGCACGTGCCCGACGCCGTACGCCGCCACGACCAGCCCTTGATGCGTGTCGGCCAGCCCCTTGAGCAGTACGCCGTCGTCGTCGAGTGTGACCGTGTAGAGAGCCACCTGCGCAGCATCGAGGTCAGCAGGCTCAGCACGACCCGGTACGCCGTCCTGCCGGGCGGGGCGCGTGAGGATCCGCACCTGGCCCTCGACGAGCTGGCCGATCGGCCCGGCGTTGGGGGACGCGAAGGTCGCAGTACTGGTGCTGTGCGTCTTGCGGACCCAGCGGGCTGCGTGGACCTGGTCGTTGAAGACGACGAGGGCACCCAGGTCGCGAGCGGCGGGGGAGCCGGCGACGCGGGCGGCGGCGAGCAGGTTGGCCGGGCCGTCGGGGCCGGCCAGGGTCGGGTTGCGCATGGCGCCGGTCAGGACGAAGGGCTGCGAGTGCGGCCAGACCTGGTCGACCAGGAAGGCCGTCTCCTCCAAGGTGTCCGTGCCCTGGGTGAGGACGATGCCGGTCGCGCCGTTGCTGATCGCCTTCGAGGCTGCGTCGACCACGTCGAGCATCTTGGCCAGGGTCAGGTTCGAGCTGGGTACCGCCTCGAAGTCCTGGATCTCCAGTGGCACCGGCAGGGCGGCCAGGCCGGGTACAGCCGCGGTCAGGTCCTCACCGGTCAGCCGGGCGACGCCGTCGGGCGTCCGGCCGGCCATCGAGATGGTGCCGCCGAGGGTGAACAACGCAATGCTCACGGACTGGGTCCTCTCATAGGGTCACGACCGGGCAGGAGAGTACTACTACTTCGAGCGTGCCCGGACATGCATCCGCTCGCCCTGGGGGCCGAAGAGGCAGAGCATCTCCGCGGAGCCTGGGCCGGGGTTGCCGAACCAGTGCGGGACGCGGGTGTCGAACTCGGCCACCTCGCCCTCGCGTAGTACGAAATCCTGGTCGCCGAGGACCAGGCGGATCCGGCCGGACAGCACGTAGATCCAGTCATAGCCCTCATGCACACGCTGCTCGACGTCGTCGCCACCCCAGCCCGCGGGGACGATCTGCTTGAACGCCTGCAGACCACCCGGCCGTCGGCTGAGCGGGATCATCGTCGCGCCATTGCGCTTGAACGGTTTGGCGTGCACCCGCGGGTCGCCTGTCGGTGGTGCGTCGACCAGTTCGTCCAGCTGGACCTGGTGGGCGCGGGCCAGTGGCAGCAGCAGTTCCAGCGTCGGGCGGCGCTGGCCGGACTCCAGGCGGGACAGCGTGCTGACGGAGATGCCGGTCGTCTCCGAGAGCTGGCTGAGCGTGGTGCCGCGCTCGAGGCGGAGCGCGCGCAGCCGCGGGCCGACCGCTTCGAGGACGTCGTCGAGATCAGGTTCCATCTTGCCATTCTGGCAAAGAAAGTTGTCAATATCGAGAACGCGATGGATGGTCGGATCAGAACAACGACAACGAAGGAGCTCATCGTGAAGCGGTACGACGTGGTGGTGATCGGTGGGGGAGCCGCCGGGTTGAGTGGGGCGCTGGCGCTGGTCCGGGCGCGCAGGTCGGTGCTGGTGGTCGACAACGGGACACCTCGCAACGCCCCGGCGGAGCACGTGCACAACTACCTTTCGCGTGATGGGGTGGCTCCGGCCGAGCTGTACGCGATCGGGCGCGGCGAAGTCAGCGGGTACGGCGGGGAGGTGGTGATCGACACCGTGACGAGGGTGCGGCCCGGCGGATCGGAGTACGGGTTCGTGGTGGAGCTGGCTGGGCGTGAGGCAGTGGAGGCCCGGCGGTTGCTGGTGGCGACTGGAGTGGTCGACCAGCTGCCCGCAGTACCGGGGTTGGCTGAGCGGTTCGGGCGGGACGTGCTGCATTGCCCGTACTGCCACGGGTGGGAGGTACGCGACCAGGCGATCGGCGTACTGGCTACTGGGCCGATGGCGGCGCACCAGACGCTGCTGTTCCGGCAATGGAGCGACGACGTGACTCTGTTCCTCAATGACGCGCTGGAGCCGACCGAGGACCAGTGGGAGGAGTTCGCCGCCCGCGGGATCTCTGTGGTGCAAGGAAAGGTGGCGTCGCTAGAGGTAACTGGCGACAAGCTGACCGGTGTCGAGTTGGAGGGCGGCCGAGTCATCCCACGGCAGGCACTGGCTGTGCAGACCCAGCTAGAGGCCCGCGCAGACTTCCTGGCGGACCTAGGCATCAAGGCGACCGTCCGTGAAGGCCGAGGGGTTGTCGTCGGCAAAGCCGTTGACTCGGATCCCACCGGAGCCACAGAGGTCTCCGGCGTCTGGGTGGCCGGCAATGTCACCGACCCGATGGGCCAGGTCATCACCTCCGCAGCCGCCGGCATGACCGCCGGCGCCGTGATCAACGCCGACTTGATCACCGAAGAAACCCGCCTAGCGGTAGAGACCTACCGTGCCGGAGCCGCTATTTCCGTCTAGCCCGCGAAACTGTCGCATGCACCTTCTAGGGTCTGCTGGCATGAGCGACCAGGCAGCTTCCGTCCACCGCCGGAGGCTGCCCGCGGCCGTGTGGGTGTTGGTGATCGCGCGTGGGGTCAATCGGCTGGGGGCGTTCACGCTGCCGTTTCTGGCGGTGGTGTTGACGGTTGAGCTGGGGGCCAGCGTTGCTGAAGCCGGGTTGGTGTTGACGGCGTTCGGGGTGGCGACCTTGCCGTCTCGGGTGTTCGGCGGGCAGCTTGCCGATCGGTTGGGGCGGCGGTGGACGATCGTGCTCGGGCTGGTCGGGTGCGCGGTGGGTCAGTTGTGGATCGCGGCGTCGGGGAGCCTGTGGTCGGCGGTGCCGGCGGTGGTGGTGCTGGGGTTGGCGTTCGAGATCTACGAGCCACCGAGTCAAGCGATCATCGCCGATGTGACCGCGCCCGCGGATCGACCGGCGGCGTACGGGCTGTTGGGGGCGGTGATGGCTGTGGTCGCCGGGCTGCTGGCCGCGTGGCTCGGGCAGTGGGATCTGCGGTGGCTGTTCGTCGCCGACGCCGTCAGTTGTCTGGCCTGCGCGATGCTGGTCGCCATTGCTCTGCCCGGCGGGGTTCAGGTGGCTCCGGCGGCTGCAGCGGTTTGGCGCGATCGGCGGCTGCTGTGGGTGCTGGGCTCCGGCACCGTCTTCGCAGTACTAGCCATGGTGATCGTCTTCGGTCTACCTCTCACCCTGCTCGACCGTGGTGTCTCGGCATCGGGCGTCGGCATCATCCTGGCCGTCTCGGCGATCGCCCAGGTTGCAGTACAGCCGGTACTACGAACCCGTCGCCTGCGGGCGCTCGACGACTTCCAAGCTTTGACGCTGGGCTACCTGTTGCTAGGAGCCGGTCTGATCGCCAACGGCTTCTCTCACTCCCTGCCAGCGTTCCTGGCCGCCGCTGTCCTCTGGAGTCTGGGTGACCTGCTACTGATCGGCCGGGCGCTCTCAGTAGTCGCAGAGCTAGCCCCTGACCATGCCCGCGGCCGCTACTTGGCTACCTACGGTCTCAGCTGGGGAGTGGCCACTGCTGTCGCCCCACTGGTCGGCACCCAACTCCTCGCGACCGTAGGTCCGCTCGGTCTCTGGGGCGGTTGTGGTCTAGCAGCGTGTCTTCTGGCAGCCCTCCAACCAAGGTTGCGACGAGTAGTGCGGTCAGAAGCATCCCCTTTTGGGTAGTTGAGATGTTGAATAGGCAGCGCCAGTACCGGGGAGGGTGGATGCGCGACACAGTCGACCCAGAGTTCGCCGCGTACGTCGATGCGCGGCAAGGTAGGTGGCTTCGTGCGGCGTACCTCGTGTACGGCGACCTGCAGCGGGCTGAGGAGCAGCTTCAGCAGGCCTTCCTGCGGCTCGCGTTGCGCTGGGGCAAGGTGGACGATCCGGACGCCTACGTGCTCGGGATCCTCTACAACGCGGCCATGTCGCGCTGGTCGCGCGCCAAGGTGCTCTTCGAGGACGAGGAGGACCAGGTCAAGATCGCATTGGCCGCACTCAGCCCGCAGCAGCGCGCAGTACTGGTCCTCTTGTACTACGAAGAGCTCACCGAGTTCGAGGTCTCCGATGTACTGAGCATGTCGAGCTCGTCCGTGCACGCGAACGCGATGACCGCCCTCAGCCGCTTCCGCCTCGAGCTCGGTACGCCGGACTGGCGCGACGTGACCAAGGGGGAGTCGCGGTGAGGCGCGAGGAGGTCCCCTTCCTCCTGAAGCAGGCGTCCGATCGCCTGCCCGAGCCCGAGCTGGCCGACGCCGCCTGGGCAGGCGCTGTCGCGTACCGCCGCCGCCAGCTACGCAGCATCGTCGCCGGACTGATGGCTTTGCTTCTGGTGGTGATCATCGGCGTCCTGGTGATGACCCTCGGGGGCGGTTCGAAGGCGATCAATCCACCCGACGCCACACCGACGCCGCCCGGTTTCTTGCCGCCGGCCGGCCAGATCGCGGGGATCAACTACTGGAACTCCCCGCCCGCGGGCAGTGAGCGCTTCCTCGATCGGGTCTCCACACCGCTGGGCGAGCTGCTGCGCGTCCCGGACGACGCCCGTGATCTCCGGACCAACCCGATGGACCGGGTCGCAGCCGTGATCCTGGAGCCACGGGAGGGCAGCTATCTGCCGCTCCTGCTCAGCTCCGACTCGGACTGGGCGCGGGCGGACCGGGAGTTGCGGCCGATCGTGACCGGCGAGCCGCTCAGCTCCGGTGCGATCTCGCCCAACGGGAAGCTCGTCGCGTTCCCGCAGCCCGGCGGGGTGTACGTGATCGACGCGAGTACTTCGAAGGCCAAGCTGATCACCCTGCCGTCGAAGGATGTGCGCAGCGTGTCCTGGCTGGCCGACAGCATCCGCCTGATCGTCAGCGGGCCCGGTTCGGCGTACCAGCTCGACGTCGATCTGGGGAACACCCGCCAGCCGAGCGTCGGTGGTGTTGCCGTGAGCAACGACGCCGACGACGCGACGGCGCCGTACCGGCTGGACGGTGTGGCAGGGGAGGTGGCGCTGCGCCAGTACGCCGGGGCCAACGGCTGGGTCGAGCTGGCCAACCCGCGGCTGCCGGTCAGTGCCTGGGCCGGTCAAACGTTTGCTATAGGCAACTTGGTCGGACGGATGTTCGTCGCGAACCAGCTCGCCCAGGTGCAGACCGTCGCGTCGCGACCCCAGGTGGTCGCGGCGATCTCGATGCTGGACCCGCAAGAAGACCGGCTGCTCGTTCTCGGCGAGACCCCGGCGGCGACGCCGACTCCCGGCCGGACCTCGCCGGACCGGATCCGCGAGGCCGGCTGCTGTTTCCTGCTCGGCTGGTACGACAGCCAGACCGCTTTGTTCCAGGTCACCGACTGGCTGCTGGCCTGGAATCTGCGGTCGGGGCAGGTCCGCCGGGTCGCGGAGCTCGAGGTCGAAGGCGTCGCCCTCGGACCCGGTATCCGCGGCTGACCGCTACTCCACGATGCACCTCATCGTCATCGAGACCAGGTGCTCGGCGTCCTCGACGGCCGGCATCTGCTCACCGGTCATCGCCCTGAGGATCAGCACGCCTGCCAGCCACTGAACCATCAGTACGGGATCCGCGGTGGGCCGGATCGGCTCGCCGCGCTGCCGGGCCCGCTCCAGCGCGTCCGCCGTCAAGGCGATCCGGCGCTGCAGGAAGCTGCGGTAGAACGCGGTGAACTGCTCGTCGCGGTTCATCTCCGTGACGGCGAGCCGGATCAGCGCGACCCCTTCCTTGCTGTTCACGAAGACCAGCGCGTCACGGTAGACCCGCAGCAGGTCGCCCGCGATCGACCCGGTGTCGGCATCGGGTATCTCGATGTCGAACAACTGGGCCATCGCGTCGTTGGCGAGGAGCTCCTTGCTCGCCCACCGCCGATAGATCGTTGCCTTGCCGACGCCGGCCGCCTCGGCCACGTCGTCCACCGTCATTCCGTCGAAGCCGCGTTCCAGCAGCAGCTGGACGGCGTACCGGCGGATCCTCGGCTCTGCGTCCGGGTCCCGCGGTCTGCCTCGACGCGGCCTCTCCCCGTTGTTGGTCCCCATTCGTACTTCCCCAGCTCGGACGGTCGCAGTGGCGCGGCTGCGGGCCGTGTGGTCAGGCCAGAGTGCCACATGACGGCCGATGTCACGCCGATGTCACTTGGCGAGGTGCTTTGTCACATGCCTGAAACATCAGGACCGATCGGTTGAAACGGCGCGCCGACACCGTTTGCGATGTGGCCGTGCGCGGGTTCCCCGGCGTTGTGGAGCTCCCCGACTGAGGACGCGGGCCACCCCCAGATCGATGGAAGGGATGACGTTGATGGAGATCAACGCCGGCGATACCGCCTGGGTATTGGTCAGTGCCGCCCTGGTGTTCTTGATGACACCGGGCCTGGCTTTCTTCTACGGCGGAATGGTACGCGTCAAGAGCGTGCTGAACATGATGATGATGAGCGCCATCACCATCGCGGTCGTCACCATCTTGTGGGTGGTGGTCGGCTACTCGCTGACCTTCGCCGGTGACACCGGGCACGTGATCGGTGACTTCTCGGAGGTCGGGCTGAAGGGCCTGATCGCCCCCGAGGCCGTCAGCGGAACGATTCCGACGCTCGCCTTCGTCGCTTTCCAGCTGATGTTCGCGATCATCACCCCGGCGCTGATCTCGGGCGCCATCGCCGACCGGGCCACCTTCCGTGGCTGGATCGCGTTCGTCGTGGGCTGGACGTGCCTGGTGTACTTCCCGGTCGCACACTCGGTCTGGTTCCTGGACGACGGCAACGGTGGCTGGATCGGCGACAAGCTGAAGGCGATCGACTTCGCCGGTGGTACCGCGGTGCACGTCAACGCCGGTGCGGCAGCGCTCGCGCTGGCCCTGGTTCTCGGGCGCCGGGTGGGGTGGCGCAAGGACCCGATGCGTCCGCACAGCCTCCCGCTCGTCATCCTCGGCGCCGGTCTGCTGTGGTTCGGCTGGTTCGGCTTCAACGCCGGTTCAGCGCTGAGCGCCGGTACTACGGCCGCGGTCACCTTCGTCAACACCCAGGTCGCCACGGCGGCCGCGGTGATCGGCTGGCTGATCGTCGAGCGGATCCGGCACGGCAAGGCCACCACGCTGGGCATGGCGTCCGGTGCGGTCGCCGGTCTGGTCGCGATCACCCCGTCCTGTGGCGCGGTCACCCCGGTCGGCGCGATCATCCTCGGCGTGCTCGCCGGTGCCATCTGCGCCTTCGCGGTCTCGCTGAAGTACAAGCTGGGCTTCGACGACTCGCTCGACGTGGTCGGCGTGCACCTGGTCGGCGGTCTGTTCGGCTCGCTGGCGATCGGCTTCCTGGGTACTGCGGCGGCGCCGTCCGCGGTGAACGGTCTGTTCTACGGTGGCGGTGCGAGCCAGCTCGGCAAGCAGGCGCTGGCGAACCTGGTCGTGGGTGTCTACTCCTTCACGGTGGCGTTCATCCTCGGCAAGGTGATCGATCTGACCATCGGCTTCCGGCTGCCGGAGGACGACGAGGTCGCGGGTATCGACCAGGTGGAGCACGCCGAGACGGCGTACGACTTCCTGTCCGCCGGTTCGGGCCTGCGCGGTCACAGCTCGGTCGCCCGTCCAGCATCAGCCGCTGAGGTCGAGACTGACACTGAGAAGGAAGGTGCGCACGCATGAAGCTGATCACCGCAGTGGTCAAGCCGCACAAGCTGGAAGACGTCCGGGCTGCGCTCGAGACCTTCGGGGTGACCGGCATGACGGTCACCGAGGCGAGCGGCTACGGCCGGCAGAAGGGCCACACCGAGGTCTACCGCGGCGCGGAGTACGAGGTGGACCTGGTTCCGAAGGTCCGGCTCGAGGTCGTCGTCGAGGACGGCGACAGCGCC
Organism: Streptomyces sp. SID13031; assembly: GCF_010548305.1. Classification (GTDB taxonomy): domain Bacteria; phylum Actinomycetota; class Actinomycetes; order Propionibacteriales; family Kribbellaceae; genus Kribbella. The sequence goes on along the minus strand of NZ_JAAGLV010000014.1, from coordinate 140,188 downwards.
GAGGTGGTGGACGTGATCGTGAAGGCCGCGCAGACCGGCAAGATCGGTGACGGCAAGGTCTGGGTGACCTCGGTCGAGTCGATCGTCCGGGTCCGTACAGGTGAGCTGGACGGAGACGCCCTCTAGATGGTGGATCGAGCAGCACAGCGGCGCGTGCGTGCCGAAGAGGCCGACGCGCTGCTGTACCTGCTCCTCTCCAAAGCCTGCGACGCCCTCGGTGTGCCTACCGAGGGCGTCGCGCTGGTCGCCGTCGGCGGCTACGGCCGGGAGGAGCTCTCGCCGTACAGCGATCTCGACGTGATGCTCCTGCACACCGAGGGATACCCGCGGATCGGCGAACTGGCCGCCCAGATCTGGTACCCGCTGTGGGACTCGCGGACCAAGCTGGACCACAGCGTCCGCACGGTTGCCGAGGCCCAGAGCGCCGCGGCCGACGACGTACGGGTGGCCCTGGGGCTCCTGGACGCACGGCACGTGGCAGGCGACTCGCACCTCACACTGCAGTTGCGGTCGGTCCTGATGGCCGACTGGCGCCGTACTGCGAAGACCCGGCTGCCTGCGCTCGCTGAGGCCTGCCGGGACCGGGCCAACACGGTCGGGGAGCTCTCACACCTCGCAGAGCCTGACCTCAAGGAGGCATACGGCGGGTTGCGGGATGCCGTCGTACTGCGGGCCTTGGTCGCCTCCTGGTTGATCGACGTACCGCACCCGGTGGTCGAGCGGGCCCGGCTGGACCTGCTGAACATCAGGGACGAGCTGCACTCTGTTGCCGGCCGGGCAACTGACCGTGTGGTCGCTGACGTGGCTGCTGAGGTCGCTGCCGGGCTTGGGCTGCCGGATCGTGATGCCTTGCTGCGACACATCTATTCGACCGGCAGGACGCTGGCACACGTGTGTGACGTGTCGTGGCGGCGGATCGAGAGCCTGGTGGCTCGGCCGCCTCGCTCACGACGCCGTAACCGCGCTGGTGGGCCGCTGCTGCTGGCACTGGACGAGGGAGTCGGGCAACACGAGGGCGAGGTCGTCCTGATGCCAGATGCTCGTCCGGAGCGAGACGTGGCTCTTGGACTCCGCGCTGCGGCCGTTGCGGCCGACAGGGATCTGGTGCTGTCTCCGGCCGTCTGTGCTCGGCTGGCGAACTCTGCTGCGTTACTGCCGGAGCCGTGGCCCGCTGAGGCTCGGCGGCTGCTCTGTGCGCTGATTGGAGCCGGGTCGGGTCTCCTGGAGGTCTGGGAGGCACTCGACCAGGCTGGGTACATCACGCGGATCCTTCCCGAGTGGGATCTGGTTCGCTTCCGGCCGCCGCAGTCGGCCGTGCATCGCTACACGGTTGACCGGCACCTGCTGGAGACCTGTGTCGAGGCTTCGAAGATGGTCCGGGATGTACGGCGTCCTGACCTGCTGCTGGTCGCTGCGCTGATCCACGACCTGGGCAAGGCGGTCGAGGGCGACCACAGTGTCACCGGGGCTGTCATTGCGACGGCGCTTGCCCGCCGGCTGGGGTTCCCTGAGCCTGATGTCGAGACGATCACGCTGCTCGTCCGGCAGCACCTCGTACTGGCTCAGGTGGCCACAAGGCGTGACCTGGATGACCCGATGACCGTGGAGCTCGTCGCGGGCATCGTGGGCGATACCGAGACGCTGGATCTGCTGGAGGCCCTCACGTACGCCGATGCGCGTGCTGCCGGGCCTGCGGCCGCCTCGCCGTGGCGACTCCGGTTGGTGGGTGAGCTGGCCCGGCGGGTGCGCGGTGAGCTGTCTGGGGGAGGGGCTGGGTTGTGGACCGACGCTCCGCCGATTCCCGTGCCCGAGTTGCATCAGGTGGTCGGTGTGGGACGCCTTGGCGTGACGGTGTCGGAGCATCGGGGAGACGTTCGGGTCAACGTGGCCGTGCCTGACCAGGTGGGCACGCTGTCGACGGTTGCCGGAGTGCTGGCGGTCGAGCGGCTCGCCGTACGGGCTGCTGTTGTCACCTCTGTCGAGGGGTTGGGGATCTCGCAGTGGTCGGTGTCCGGCTCGGCTCCGGACCCGGTGCGGTTGCGGGACCGGCTTGCTGTTGCCCTGCGCGACGACAGTGATCTCGTACGCCGGTTGGCTGCGCGGGACCAGTCGGCGTCGCGAGGGAAAAGTGCTGCGAGCCGAGTCGACTTGTTGCCAGAGGCATCAGAGACGGCCACTGTGCTGCAGGTGCGGGCACATGACCGGCCGGGCCTGCTCTACGACGTCACTGCAGCCATTGCTGCCACTGGGGCGGACGTGAGGTCCGCACACGTGAGCACGCTCGGTGCTGAATGTGTGGACGTGTTCTACCTGACTGATCGCGACGGGTCGCCGCTGGAGGAGGAAGACGCACGCACGACAGCCAAGTCGGTATTGGATCGCCTGACCTTCTAGTGTCGTACTGGTGGATCTAGTAGCGGCAATACAGCGGCAGGCAGTGGCTTGCGAGGACCTGGGTTCGCCCATGTACGCCGACCTGCTGAGGCGGCTCGTGGACGACTACGAGCTGGGTGGGACGTCCACTGCTGTCTTGGCCGGGTTCGAGTCTGCGCCTGGTGATGCGCTCATCGGGTTGCGGCTGTTGGGCGCAGTACACCGGCTGGTGTTGTCAGGGCAGGCGCCTGAGCTGGCTGTCTTCTACCCGAGCGTTGGCGGCGAGTGGGACGCAGTACTCGGGTGGGAAGCGTTCGACCAGGTACTGGCTGCGCGTGGGCCGGAACTGCGCAACCTGCTGACCCAGGCACCGCAGACCAACGAGGTCGGCCGCTCTACGGCCCTGTATGGCGGTCTGCTGCGGCTTGCGGAGGTTGTGCCGCTTCCTGTGCGGCTGTTCGAGATCGGGTCGAGTGGCGGGCTCAACCTGCGGGCTGACCACTTCCGCTACAACCTGGCCGACGGGTCCAGCTATGGGACTGCCGACAGCTCGGTGGTTCTTGAGGACGCCTGGTCCGGTCGCCCGATCACCCCGGCGGTGTTGCGGATCGCTGAGCGGGTCGGCAGCGACATTGCCCCGGTGAACCCGCTGAGCGAGGATGGGGCGCTCACGCTGACGTCGTACGTGTGGCCTGACATGACGGCGCGGCTGGAGCGGCTGCGGGGTGCTCTGGAGGTCGCGCGCAAGGTGCCGGCCGACGTACGGCGTGAAGACGCACTGTCCTTCCTGCGGAACCTGGAGCTGTCGGAAGGCCACGTCACCGTCGTCTGGCACTCGGTGATGTGGCAGTACCTCTCACCGGCCGAGCAGACGGCTGGGGACGCGCTCATCGTGGCGCTGGGGGCTCGTGCGACTCCGACCACGCCGCTGGCTCACCTGTGTCTGGAGCCGATGCGGCGTACGCCGGAGGCCGAGCCGGAGTTCCTCATCGTGTTGCAGGTCTGGCCCGGGGGAGCGCCGCGCATCCTCGGCACGGCCGATCCGCATGGGCTGCCGGCGTACTGGGAATGAGACCCCCACTTCCCCTCTTAGTTAGGTAACCCTTACTCTGGGCGAGAAACTTAGGTAAACCTAACCTAAGTCACCTGAGAGGATCTCCGCCCAGATGACAAAGCTTCGCCGGATCGTCCTGACCGTCGCCGCCGCCACCGCGCTCGCCGTCGGCCTGGTCACGCCCGCCTCCGCCGCACCCGGCAGCGCGAGCAACCTCGGCAAGACCCTGAACGCCTCGAACGCGACCGGCCTGGCTGCCGCCGGTGAGACGATCACCGTGACGGGTAGCGGCTACAACCCGGCCCAGGGGTACTACGTCGCGCTGTGCGCCGTGCCCTCCGACTACAGCTACGGCACCAAGCCGAGCCCGTGCGCGGGTGGCGACGGCCAGGGCGGTACGACGGTCGGCCCGTCGGCCTGGGTGACGAACAACCCGCTCGGCGGCAGCGCGTCGTACCCGATCGCGACCAACGGCACCTTCACCGCGCAGATCCGGATCGCCAAGGTGAACCCGGGCCTGGACTGCAGCGACCCGGACATCACCTGCGCGATCGTCAGCCGCCGCGACCACTTCGCCGCGAGCGACCGCACCGGTGACGTCTACATCCCGGTCTCCTTCAGCTGACGGCTCCCTAGACCCACCGCCGGCTGGACGGCCACTCCGGCCGGCGGTGTCCGGCTGTGAAGTGTCCCGACGGACAGGACATAGTGCCTATATCGCGGCCGGACGCAGCCTCCGTGAGCGTGGCGACGGGCCGAACGCCCGACTATGTCCTGTCGGTCGGGACGGCGTTCGCTAGTCCGTGAGGGCTGCGACCAGGGTGTCGGTGAGTTCCGCGGCGTACCGGCCGTCCGGGTCCAGATCCGGGTCGAAGATGCCGATGTTGAAGCCGACGCAGTTGGGCGAGGCGAGGAGCGGCTTGAGCAGGTCGCGAAGGTGCTCATGCTGCAGGCCGCCCGGGTCGGGGCTGTCGACGGCGGGCATCACCTCGGCGTCGAGGATGTCGACGTCGAGATGCACCCAGAAGCCGTCCAGCTCGTCCCACTCGAGGTGCTCGAGCACTCCGGCCGCGGCGCCCGCTGGATCGTCGATGACCGTGAGCGCCGACCAGTGGGGGATCCCCGCCTCGCGCAGCGTGCCCAGGTAAGCCTCGTCCTCCCGATACCCGAGCATCACGGCGTCGGTGTCGCGGATGTACGGCTTGAGGCCCCCCAGATCGGTCAGATCGTCCTGCCCGCGCCCGGTCACCAGCGCCAGCGCCTCACCGCCCGCGGCGCCGACATACTCGTCGTTGTCGACCGTGCGCATATCCGAGTGCCCATCGAGATAGACCACCCCGTATCGCCCCCGACGCCGCAACGCGACCGCCGGCCCCAGCAAATTGCTGCACTCCCCGCCCAGCAACACCACGAACTCGCCGCCATCCAGCAGCTCGCCGAGCCGATCAGCCAACTTGGTGGTGTAGGTCGCCATCGCCTCTGAGTTGAAGACCCCGTCGCCGGGCTTCCACTCTCCCCGGTCATACCGAGGCGGCGTCACGCACCCCGCGTCCCTGGCCCCGATCCGGCGCGCAAACCCCTGATCCCGGATGGCCCCCGCCAACTTGTAACACCCCGGCACGGTCCCAGGCGCCGGCGGCCGCAACCCCAGATTGGACGGCCCATCCAAAACAACCCTGCTCCCGACCACGAAACCCCTCCCTAACCACAAATACCCAAGCTTTCGGTTAGCAGATGCTAGCCCCGCCCAGGTCCACTCCCGCGCCCGTCCCCATCACCCACCCCGCGCCCCCGAGCCCCATCCCCAAGAACCGGCCGCCCCCGAACAGCCCCCACCGCCCCAGCCTGCCCACCCAAAAACCGCATCTCCGGATGCCCCTCACCCGGGTCCCCCTTCCCCGGCCCGACCCCCTCCTTCGGCGCACCCGCTCGATCGAGCACCCCCTCCCGCCCCGCCTCCGGATTGGGCACCCCACCCGAAAACACCTCCCCGGGCTTGAAGAAGTAATGCTGCCGAATCTCGTCGACTTTGGCATTCAAGCTCCGGCGTATGTCCTCGGCCACCTGTTCCCCGACCCTGGCGGAGCTCTCCGGCAGGACCGGCCACCCGGGGTGAACCATCGTCGCGATCAACGCAGCCCGTACCTCCCGCCGATGCTCGGCCTGAAACGGCACGACCTCACTCAGCCGATTCCGCATCACCCCGTCAGCCAACTGATCGAAATGCATCACACCGGGTCCTTGGCAGGCCTCGGAGATGAAGGCGTCCCGGTCCTTGGCGGGCCCGGTCACCTGGGTGACCAAGTTGTCCATCGCTGAGTGCGCGCCTGGGTAGGTGGCAGCGGGGAGCTTCAGACCCGGATAGCCGGCGAGGGTTGCGAAGATGGGGAAGTCGTTCATCGCCCGCAACTCGGCCAAGCCTTCAGTGGCGCCCAGCGAGTGCGGGGTGCGGACGGCATTCGGCTCCGCCGGAGCATCTGTCTCCATGCCGGCATGAGTCGATTCGTGAAGAACTGTGGCCAGCGCCTCGGCCTGCTCGTCGGCATCGGCCGACGAGGGAGAGCCGGTCAGGTGCCGCAGGACGCGATCCGCAGACAACCGGATGCTGCCGGTCTTCCCATTGAAGCCACCCCAACGCTCGGTATCACTCGCGTAGAGCGTTCCGTTCCAGCGATCAACCGCAGTCGGCCGCATACTGCGAGCCAGTCGGTAGAGCCTGGCGAATTCCTGATAGACACCCGACTCGCGAGGGACGACGCGGTCGTTCACGGGTCAGCTCGTCGGCGGCTGGGTGTTGTCCAGCGGAAAGGTCGGATCACGCAACTCGTTCTCGATGTGCTCCAGCACTCGCGTCATCGCACGTATGTGCGGAGCCTCGTCCTTGGCGGCCCGGTCGGCGATGGCCCAGATCTTGCGGCGGGCCTCCTCGAGGGCGGCGATCTGCTCCTCGACGGTGCCGTTGACCGGGTACGCCGACGCGTGGACCTGGCCGGCCTCGTGGTACATCGCGCTCCACTCCCTCGGCGGCTCAGGCGGATCGCTGAGGCGATCGATCAGAGTCTTCGTCCATGTGCGGTCGTGGTCGGATGCGTCATCGGGGACGAGCGCTCGGAGCTTCGCCTGCTCTGCGGCGACGTCCGTGCCCGGCTCGGTCTCGACCTTGTGGCGGGCACGAGAGAAGGCCGAGGTGAACACGGCGATGTCCAGTGGCATGGGGTCACGATATCGAGTGAGGGGTACGGGGTGGTGGGAGTTATCCACAGGGTTGGGTGGCCGGTAGACTCGGGGAGTTGCCTGGGGGTTTTTGGTGACTGTCTGATCTGCCGGAAGAAACGGACTGTGTTCTCGTGTTCGACACGCTTTCTGATCGCCTGTCCGCCGCCTTCAAGAATCTGCGCGGCAAGGGCAAGCTGACCGACGCCGACATCGATGCGACCGCCCGGGAGATCCGGATCGCGTTGCTGGAGGCCGATGTCGCGTTGCCGGTGGTGAAGGACTTCATCGCGGCGGTCAAGGAGCGGGCCGGTGGCGCCGAGGTGCGCGGCGGGCTGAACCCGGCGCAGCAGGTGATCAAGATCGTGAACGAGGAGCTCGTCACGATCCTCGGTGGTGAGACGCGTGAGCTGCGGATGGCCAAGCGGCCGCCGACAGTCATCATGCTCGCCGGTCTGCAGGGTGCTGGTAAGACGACCCTGGCCGGCAAGCTCGCGAAGTGGCTGAAGGAGAGCAAGCACCAGACGCCGATGCTGGTCGCCGCCGACCTGCAGCGCCCGAACGCGGTCACCCAGCTCCAGGTGGTCGGTGAGCGCGCCGGCGTACCGGTGTTCGCGCCCGAACCCGGTAACGGCGTCGGTGACCCGGTCGACGTGGCCCGGCAGGCGATGGACGAGGCGAAGGCCAAGCAGTACAGCGTCGTCATCGTCGACACCGCCGGTCGCCTCGGTGTGGACCAGGAGCTGATGAAGCAGGCCGCGGACATCCGCGACGCGGTCAGCCCGGACGAGATCCTGTTCGTCGTCGACGCGATGATCGGCCAGGACGCGGTGAACACCGCGCAGGCCTTCCTGGACGGCGTCGGCTTCGACGGTGTGGTGCTGTCCAAGCTCGACGGTGACGCCCGCGGTGGCGCCGCGCTGTCGATCGCGAAGGTCACCGGCCGGCAGGTGATGTTCGCCTCGAACGGCGAGAAGCTCGAGGACTTCGACGTCTTCCACCCCGACCGGATGGCGTCCCGCATCCTCGGGATGGGCGACGTGATGAGCCTGATCGAGAAGGCCGAGCAGTCGTTCGATGCCGAGGAGGCGGCCAAGACCGCCGCCAAGCTGCAGCGCAAGGGTGGCAAGGAGTTCACCCTGGACGACTTCCTCGCCCAGATGCAGTCGGTGCGCAAGATGGGTCCGCTGACCAAGATCTTCGGCATGCTGCCCGGCGCGGCCCAGTTCAAGGACCAGCTGGAGAACTTCGACGAGCGCGAGATCGACCGGATCGAGGCGGTCATCCACTCGATGACGCCGGCCGAGCGGACCGATCCGAACATCATCAACGGCTCCCGCCGGCTCCGGATCGCGAACGGTTCCGGTACCGAGGTGGCCACCGTCAGCGGCCTGGTCGAACGTTTCTTCGAGGCGCGCAAGATGATGTCCGCGATGGCGTCCGGCAAGGGCATGCCGGGGATGCCCGGAATGCCCGGCATGGGGGGTGCGGGCGGCGGCAAGAAGGCGAAGCAGCAGGCGAAGAAGGTCAAGCCCAAGCGCGGCTCAGGCAACCCGGCCAAGCGGGCCAATCCGGGCTCGAGCGAGCCGGCCGCCCCCGCGGCGGGCCAGCTGCCGGCGGCCTTCGGCGGCGGTGGTACGGGTGGTGCCTTCGAGCTGCCCGACGACCTCAAGAAGATGCTCGGCGACAAGTGACTGCCGGTTAGGGATTTGTTCACTGCGTGAGCTGGCGCACCGTTACCGGTTGTCCAGAGCCGTTAGACCGTTAAGATCATCCGTACGCCCAAGAATGAGGTACCGCGGACTACGTCGTGAGGGACGGTTCGGATGAGGCAGCAGTTCAAGGATCTGGACACTTGGCGGGGCAAGCTGACCGCTGTGTGGATCTGCCTTGCGCCGCCGACGGCCCTGGTGGTCGTGTTCGTGGCCGGTGGGGTCACCTCCAACACGTTCATCGTGGACGCCCAGGCGCTGAGTCAGCCGCGCAACGACTCCGTCTTCGACGACCTTGCCGAGAACCTGCCGGCCGGCCCCGGGGTCGACGGCAGCGTCCCGAGTGAGCAGAAGTCCCAGGTCGAGGTTCCGGTCACCGGAGCCGTGGACAGCGCCCAGCAGCCGATCACTGGCGTGACCGGCGACGTCTCCGGCATCCCGGGCACCGTGCTGGCGGCGTACCAGAAGGCCGCGAACGACCTGGCTCTGGCGCAACCCAACTGCGGGATCACCTGGCCGTTGCTGGCCGGGATCGGCAAGGTCGAGTCCGCTCACGCGAGCGGCGGCCGGGTCGACACGAACGGTGTGACCCGGGGCAAGATCCTCGGCCCGGTGCTCGACGGCGGCCCGGGGATGGCGGCCATCGCCGACACCGACCAGGGCCTGTATGACGGCGACGCCAAGTGGGATCGCGCGGTCGGCCCGATGCAGTTCATCCCGGGCACCTGGAAGTCCTTCGGCGCCGACGGCAACGGTGACGGCGTCAAGGACCCGCACAACATCTTCGACGCGGCCCGCGCGGCGGGCAACTACCTCTGCGCCGGCGGCGCGAACCTGAAAGACCCGCAAGGCCTGGTCCAGGCGGTACTGCGGTACAACCACTCGATGGACTACGTGTCCACCGTGCTGCGCTGGATGCAGACCTACAGCAGCACGACGGTGACGATCCCGGACTCGACCGACCCGATCACCCCGCCGGCCGACCAGAGCGGCAACGTCCAGAACGACCCGACGCCGCCGCCGACCACCCCGGTGACCCCGCCGGTCACCCAGCCGACGACCCCCGCGCCGACCACGCCGCAGCCGACGACACCGCGCCCGACGACGCCGACTCCGACGCCGCCGAAGTCGCCGCAGGGGACTCACCCGACGACGGGTCCCAGCCGGCCGACCGTTCCGACGACGCCGCCGACCACGCCGCCGACGACGCCTCCCACGACGCCGCCGACCACTCCGCCGACGACGCCTCCCACGACGCCGCCGACCACCCCGCCCACGACCCCGCCGACGACGCCGCCCACGACGCCGCCGACGACGCCGCCCACGACTTGCGGTCCGAACGAGACGTCGCCGCCGACCCTGCCGCCGACCGACCCGCCGGCGCCGGACCCGAGCTGCACGGTGCCGCCGACCACCCCGGCCCCGCAGGACACGACGCCGGCGCCGGAGAGCACTCCGGTAGCGTCGCAATCGACCCCGACCTGAGCCTGAAGAGGCCCGAAATCGGGTCGTGAACGTTAAGATTTCCCATCGCCGACCCGGTCGGACAGGGGCTCACAGGGGCCTGCTGAGCGTGGCGAGGGACCGTTCGGCGCAAATCCTGGACCGTTGGGCTATCGGCTCAGGTAACTTTCCGTCGTAACTCGGTAACTTTCTGGCGTATGGGTCGTTGGGGGAACTATGCGCCTAACCCGTAGTGGAAACCGTCGGGTCAAAATAATCATCGCTTCACTGTGCACGGCCCCCCTGCTGGTAGGGGCGATCGTGACAGTCGCCTCGGGGGGTGCCGGTGCCTCCGGCCAGCTCGCGGCGGACAGCCCGGTCGCCCCTTCGCCTGGGGCCGGACTGAACAGCGGTGAATTCGACGAACTGACGATGATCGTGCCCCAGCGTCCAGGAGTGGACGGCCGGATCGGATCCGACAAGCCCGCCCGAGCCGACGTGCCCGTGCAGGGTGCCACCGACGGCCGCTCCGTGGTCCGGCCGGGGCGTCCCGGTGCCGTGAACGGAATCCCTCGCGGTGTCTTCCCCGCCTATCGCCGCGCCACCGCGAATCTCGCCGTGGTCCGCCCCAACTGTGGGCTCACCTGGCCGTTGCTGGCCGGGATCGGCAAGGTCGAGTCCGACCACGCCTCCGGCGGCAAGGTCGACGTGGCCGGCACCACCCGCGGCAAGCTCCTCGGCCCGGTCCTGAACGGCCGTCGCGGTATCGGCCGGATCAAGGACTCCGACAAGGGCCGGTACGACGCCGACCTGGTCTGGGACCGCGCCGTCGGCCCGATGCAGATCGTCCCGGGCGTCTGGAACGAGTTCGGCGCCGACGGGAACGGCGACGGCTTCCGCAACCCGAACAACGTGTACGACGCCGTCACCACAGTTGCCGTCTACCTGTGCTCCGAGGGCGACGACCTGAAGCGCCCGCGCGACCTGGTCGCCTCCCTCCTGCGGTACCAGCACTCCAAGGACTTCGTCGCCACCGTCCTGCGCTGGATGCGCGTCTACAGCAAGAGCGCGGTCCTGGTGCCGAACCTCACCGGCAAACTGGCCACGCCCAAGACGACCGGCAACGTCGAGACCAACGTGGACCCGCGCGAGGTTCCCGAGGTGCCGGACGACCCGACCACGGTGCCGCCGACGACGACGAAGCCGAGCGTGCCCGGGTCGACCACGCGGCCGCCGTCGATCCCGGACCCGATCGCGACGCCGACCGGCAAGCCGACGCGCCCGACGCACCCGCCGACCGGCAAGCCGACGACGACGCCGACGGACGACCCGACGCCGACCCCGACGCCCACGCCGACCGATACGCCGACCCCCACGCCCACCCCGACCGAGACGCCGACCCCGACCGAGACCCCGTCCGGGTCACCCTGCGCCGCCGAGACGAACCCCACTCCCTGCACCGAGGGCAGCGGCTCGCACGGCTGACGCACTAGTGGTGTGTCGCTCCAAAAACTCGGCACTGGCGGCGCCCAGGCGGGCACCTCGCCGCGTTGGAGGAAAGGGCACGATGGAAAAACATCGAGCCCTTCCCTCCGCCTTGCGATGCACCCACCTGGACACCGCCAGCACTCGAGTTTTTGAAGCGACACACCACTAGCCGCTACGGTCGCCCTATGACGACCGACTCCGGTGTACTACGCCTCGCCGGCACGGTTCTGCCGGCCGGTGAGCAGCAGGAGCTTCACCTCAGTGGCGGGCTGGTCGTCGACCGGCCCGCCACTGCTGACGTCACCACGGTCAGTACGGGCGGGTGGATCGTGCCCGGCCTGGTGGACGCGCACTGTCACATCGGCCTGGACCAGCACGGCGCGGTCGACCGGGACGTCCAGGAGCAGCAGGCGATCGTGGACCGTGACGCTGGCGCGCTGCTGGTCCGCGACGCCGGCTCGGCCGCCGACACCCGCTGGATCGACGAGCGGGAAGACCTGCCCAAGATCATCCGGGCCGGCCGGCACATCGCCCGCTCCAAGCGCTACATCCGCGACTACGGCTGGGAGATCGAGCCGGAGGAGCTGGTCGCGTACGTCGAGCAGGAGGCCCGCCGCGGCGACGGCTGGGTCAAGCTGGTGGGGGACTGGATCGACCGCGACGCCGGCGACCTGACCCCATGCTGGCCGCTGGACGCACTCACGGCGGCGATCACCAGAGCCCACGAGCTCGGTGCCCGGGTCACCGCGCATGTCTTCGGCGAGCACGCCCTGCCCGACCTGCTGACCGCCGGCATCGACTGCATCGAGCACGGCACCGGCCTGCTCCCCGAGATGCTCGACGACATGGCCGGCCGTGGCGTCGCCGTCGTACCGACGATCATCCAGCTCGAGAACTTCCCCCAGTACGCCGATCAGGCCGCCGGCAAGTTTCCCGTGTACGCCGACCACATGCGTGATCTCTACACGCGACGGCTCGACACGCTGCGCTCGGCCTTCGAGGCCGGAGTACCGGTTTTTGCGGGGACGGATGCGGGTGGAGTCCTCGGGCACGGCCTGGTCGCTGAGGAGATCCAGGCTCTCACCGCCATCGGCATGTCTGGCGAACAGGCCCTCGCCGCTGGCTCCTGGGCCGCCCGCAGCTGGCTCGGCGCTCCCGCCGACCTGGCACTGGGCAACCCGGCCGACCTCGTCGTTTACGCCGAGGACCCGCGCGCCAATCCGGCCGTCCTCAGCCACCCCGAATGCATCGTCCTGCGTGGCCGCGTCTACCGGCCCTGACCCCGCGAAGATGGCAGGATCGCGGCGGAACAGCTGAGTGATCGAACAATTTCACCCTGTGACGGGAAATATTCACGTAACCACTGGTCTCGGCGGAAGATATTGCCCTACCGTGAGTCGCACCCGCCGACGCCCCTCGGTGGGACGGTCGCCGCGGGAGGCGCGGCGGACGTCGCAAGGGAAGGAACGAACCCCCATGGGTAAGACCGCCCGAGTGCCCAGAATGACCGCGCTGCTCGCCGCAGCTGCCGCCGGAGCGATCGCGCTGAGCGGCGCGCTCCCAAGCACTGCCGCGCCGGCGCCCGAACCGCCCCAATCCGGCGCCCAGACCGGCTCGGCCGTGCCGGGAGACCTGAACCAGGCCTTCCAGACCGCCGCCGTCACGTACGACGTACCGCGTGAGGTGCTGGTCGGTATCGGTTACGCCGAATCGCATCTCGACGGCCACAATGGCCAGCCCAGCCAGGACAACGGCTATGGCCTGATGCACCTGGCGAGCAACCCGCAGAACCCGACGATGTCCGAGGCGATCAAGCTGACCGGCCTGCCGGTCGAGACGCTCGCCAAGGACTCGGCAGCGAACATCACCGGCGCCGCCGCCGTCCTCGCCTCGTACGCCGACCAGGCCGGTCTGACCGGTGACGCCCGCAAGGACGTCGCCAAGTGGTACACGGTCGTCGCGCAGTACTCGCACTCCGCCGACGCCCCGACCGGCCGGCTCTACACCGATGAGGTCTACCGGATCATCGGTGCGGGGGTCGGTTCCGCCGGCGTCCAGCTCGCCCCGAAGGCGGTGACCCCGGATCGCGGCGCCTACGTCAAGGTGGCCCCGCTCGGCAGCAAGAGCGCGTCGTCGGTCCTGGCGGTCGACTACCCCGGCGCCATCTGGAACGCGGCCTGCACCTGCAACTACCGAGTCGGCCGGACCAAGGCCATCAGCACCATCGTCATCCACGTCACCCAGGGCTCGTACGCCGGAACGATCAGCTGGTTCAAGAACTCCGCGGCCCAGGTGAGCGCGCATTACGTGATCCGGTCCAGCGACGGACAGGTCACCCAGATGGTGGCCGAGAAGGACACCGCCTGGCATGTCGGTTCCGAGAACCCGTACACGGTCGGCATCGAGCACGAGGGCTTCGTGGACCAGCCGTCCTGGTTCACCGACGCCATGTACCGCTCGTCGGCGGCAGTGACCAAGAACATCGCCGAGCGGCGAGGTATCCCGAAGGACCGGGCTCACATCAAGGGTCACTCCGAGCTGCCGAACCAGACCCACACGGACCCCGGCCCGAACTGGAACTGGACCTACTACATGCAGCTGGTCAACGGCGGCAACCCGAACCCGCCGACGTACAACTTCACCACCTACGGCAGTGGCGTCCGCGTCCGTAGCGCGCCGCTGCTGACCGCCTCGATCGTCACCACCCTGCCCGGCCCGACACAGGTCTTCGTCACCTGCCAGAAGCAGGGCGACATGGTCAACGCCGAAGGCACCTCCAACAACTGGTGGGCCAAGCTGCGTGACCAGGGCGGCTACATGTCCAACATCTACATCGCGGACCCGAACCCGAAGCTCCCCGGCGTCCCGGTCTGCCCGTAGCGCCGACGGTCCGGGGTCTGCCGAGGCAGGCCCCGGACCGTTCTGGACTCTGACCGCTTTCGGACAGCTCCGGGCGGGGATAGCGGTTGCCGGTTTTGCGCAAGGTGACAACGTCGGCATCAGCTCTTGACGGTTCGTGTCCGTCACGCCACTCTCGGTTTCGAGAGCGCTCTCACCGCACCGAACCGCCCCTAGGTGAGGAGAGTCCAGATGAAGGTTCTGATTACTGCCGTGCTCGTTGCGAGCGCGGTGGCCGTCCCGACCCAGGCCACGGCTGCAACACCCGACCAGCCCGGCCAGCAACTCGCGGTACCGCGGCAGGTGACTGCCATGCAGACTGACTTCGGTCTGACTGCGCAGCAGGCCAAGGAACGGCTCAAGGTCGAAACCGCTGCGACCAAGCTCGTCCCGCTCGCGCAGCGCGCAGCAGGAGCTGCCTTCGGTGGCACCTGGTACGACGCCACGAAGCAACGGCTGGTCGTCGGCGTGACCAGCGCGGCCGTTGCGGACGCAGTACGGGCTACGGGCGCCGACGTGACCGTAGTACCGGCGACTGCCAAGCAGCTCGACCAGCGCAAGGCTGCTGTCGACAAGCTGGCCGGGAAGGCTGTGCCGGCCGCAGTAACTGGCTGGTCCGTCGATGCTCGCACAGGCAGCGTCGTCGTGAATGTCCAAGCAGGTAAGCATTCCCAGGCCGTCGACGCCTTCGTCGCCAAGGTGTCCAAGGCCGGCGCGGTAACGGTCCGGGAGGTCGTGGCCCAGGCGCCGCGGACCTTCGCCGCCGGCACGGTCGGGGGAGACCCCTACTACACCGGCAACGTCCGCTGCTCGATCGGCTTCTCCGTCCACGGCGGATACGTCTCGGCCGGGCACTGCTCTCCTGGCGTAGGTGCCAGGACACGGGGCTGGGACGGTTCGAACCAGGGCTTCTTCCGGGGCGCGTCCTTCCCCGGTAACGACTACTCCTGGGTGCAGATCGACAGTGGCTGGTGGACCGTACCGGTAGTGCTCGGCTGGGGCCAGGTCAGCGACGCGCTGGTCCGCGGTTCCTGGGAAGCTCCGATCGGTACGTCGGTCTGCCGCAGCGGCTCGACAACCCACTGGCACTGCGGCACCGTCACGGGCAAGAACGAGACCGTGAACTACGGCAACGGCCAGCTGTTCTACGGCGCCACCAAGACCAACGTGTGCGCCGAGGGCGGCGACTCGGGTGGCTCCTTCATCACCGGCGACCAGGCCCAGGGCGTGACCTCTGGCGGCTGGGGCAACTGCAGCAGCGGCGGTGAGACCTGGTTCCAGCCGGTCAACGAGATCCTGGGCACCTACGGGCTCACTCTGCACACCGCATGACACAAAGCCGGGCCCACCCTCACGGGTGGGCCCGGCTCTCGTCGGTTCAGCTCAACAGGTTGGAACGCCTGGTAGTACAGCGTTCGGATCGTCGATGTAGATGTTGCTGATGAAACCGGCCGGACTGGCGAGCTTGGCCCACCAGTTGTTGGTGTAGCCCTCAGCGGTCACGGTGTCGCCCTGCTTCTGGCAGAGCACCCGTACGGGGGTAGGTCCGCCCAGGGTGGCTACCACCGTGGAGTTCAAGTAGGCGTCGGAGCGGACGCGCACACCGGAACCCCAGGTGTTGAAGGGCTTCCCGGGCTGGCTGCCGCAGCCGTTGTCGCTGGTCAGGTAGTACTGGTTGTACGAACCCGGGTAGGCGAGTCCGGAGCCGTTGATGACGATGTTCTGACCGACACCGTTGTACAGCTGCTCGTAGTGGATGTGCGGGCCGCTGGAGTTGCCGGTGCTCCCGGTTACGCCGATCTGCTGGCCCTGGGAGACCTGGGCGCCTTCGGCAACGGAGTACGAGGAGAGGTGGAAGTAGTAGGTCTTCCAGCCGCCGCCGTGCTCGACGGCGATGTAGTTGCCTGCTCCGCTCGGCTGGGAGAACCGGTGCGCGGTACCGGCGGCAGAGGCCAGGACGGGAGTCCCGTTGGTGGTACCGCCGTCGGCGCGGACGAAGTCGAGGGCGCGGCGGACCTCGGCCGAGTGGTGGCTGTAGGTCCAGCGTTGACCACAGGGGTACGGGGCCTTGAAGTTCGGTGCGGCCATTGCCTCGGTCGGCACCGCCACCAACGTGGCGGCACCGACCAGAAGCGAGGCCAGAACAGCGAGCAGTCTTCTGAGGGGCACGGTGATCAGTCCTTCGGGGCGACCTGTCACAGATGGTGAGATCCGTGAAGCTGGGAGTGATGTGCCACTCAAGCTAGCGCAGGTTTCGTGACTTAGGAACTGATCATTCAGGTGAATCGTTAGTGATTAACCTGTGGTCGAAAGGCTACTTCTGGGCGTCAGGCCGGGGATTCTCGTCCGGGACCGCCGCGAGCGCCGGCGGCTTGCCGTTGCTGGACAGCGACTCGATCAGCTGCTTGGCGAGCGCGAAGCCCGAGCCGCCCATCGTGATCGTCTTGACCAGGGTGTCCTCGATGCCCTGGGCACCGTTCAGCACGACCATGTTGCCGACCTTCTCGAACGAGCTCGCCGCGGCGCGGACGATCTCCGGGTAGGCCTCGGCCAGCTGCTGGGCGACGACGGCGTCGGTGTTCGTGGCCAGCGCCTCGCCGCGTGCCTTGATACCGGCGGCCTCGGCCATCGCCTTGGCCTCGATGGCGAGCGCCTCGGCCTTACCGTTCAGCTCGGTCGCCTTCGCCTCCGCCTCACCGCGCAGGGTGACCTCGCGGGCGTTCGCCTCGGCCGAGGCGATCTGCGCGTCGCGGGCCGCGTTGGCCAGCGTGCGCTGCTTGTACGCCTCGGCGTCGGCCGGCTTCAGTACCGAGGACTCCAGCTGCTTCTCGGCCAGCGATGCGTTCAGCTTCGCGGTCTCCGTCTCGGCGACGACGACCTGCTGGCGGGCCAGCGCCTCGGCCAGCGGGCCGGACTGCGACGCCTTCGAGTTCGCCTGGTCGACCTCGGCTTGGTATCCGGCGCGGGCGATCGAGCTCTGCCGTACTGCGGCCGCCTTGGCCGCCTCGGCGACCTGCTCGCGCTCGGTGGCTTCACGATCCCGCTCGGCCCAGGCGATCCGGGCCGCTGCCTCGACGGCGGCGGCCTGCGGACGGCCGAGGTTCTTGATGTAGCCGGACTCGTCGTCGATCTCCTGGATCTGCAGCGAGTCGACCACCAGGCCGAGCTTCTCCATGTCGCCGGCCAGCGAGCCACGGATGTTCGTGGTCAGCGTCTCCCGGTCGTGCAGCATCTCCTCGACCGTGGTCGAACCGACGATCGCGCGCAGGTGACCCGCGAACAGCTCGTGGATCGTGCTCATCACCTGCTCGTCGCTCTGCTCCAGGAACCGCCGGGCCGCGTTCGCGATCGAGCCGTAGTCGTCACCGACCTTGTACGCCGTGACGCCCTTGATGTGCAGCGGGATGCCCTGGCTCGAGACGCAGGTGACCGTCAGCGGCGTCGCCCGGATGTCGAGCGGCAGCCGGCGAACCGTCTGGAAGCCCGGCAGGACGGCGGTACCGCGGCCGACGACGATCTTGAAACCGAGCGTCTCGTTGATCTGTTCCTGGCTCGAGTGCGCGCCGAGACCGGAGATGATCAGCGCCTCGTTCGGCTCCGCCACCCGCCAGACCATCCGGAACAGGAGCAGAAGGACCACCAGCGCAGCGGCGCCGGTGATCAGGTACGTCCAGGGCATTTCCCCTCCAGGACTGCGTTGAATTCAAATACGTAAGTTTCAGATGGCGCGAGCGACGTAGACCGTGCGCGGTGGGTCGAACTCGACCACCACCACCGGAGTACCGACCTCGATCATCTCGTCGGCCGCGGGGTAAGCGTAGAAGGCTTCGGTGGCACCGCGGACCGGCAGCATCACCTCGCCGACGATTCCCGGTGCGACCCGCCCGATCACGCGTCCTCGCTTGCCAACCATGACGCTCCTCCGACGTATCCCCTGCACCAAACGGTTCCCGCAGCCTAGTGTCCCTCGCCCATAGAGCCCGTCACGCCTTGTGGTGGGGCGTGCGCTGGAGGATGGTTGAGGTGTCGGCCTGGGGGATATGGGGAGGGACGATGGGGGCTGAGGTACGGGTTGGGGTCGTCGAGGACGGGGCGGACGAGGCCCGGTTGGAGGAGCTGGCGTTGCTTTTGCGCCAGGACCTGCTGACCCTCGACGTCCGATCGGTCGAGCCGGTACGCGACGGCGACGCGCCGCCTGGGACGAGAGGTGGGCTCGCCGCGATCGCCGGCCTGCTGAGTATCTCGCTGGCTCCGGGGTTGCAGGTGGTCGGCGCGGTAGTGGCCGTAGTACGGGACTGGCTGCGTCGGTCGGGTGGTGGGCACACGGTCAAGCTGTCGATCGATGGCGACACGATCGAGCTGACCGGGGCGAGTGACGAGGTCCAGCAACGGCTTGTGGACGCGTGGGTGCGCAAGCATTCGGGGACGGACGGATGAGATGGACGGGTCTCGATTCGCTCTGGTGATAGCCAACGCGGAGTACACCGATCCGGGGTTGAGCCGGCTGATGGCGCCGGCTCGCGATGCGGCGGCGCTGGCCGACGTACTGGGTGATCCGGAGGTCGGCGGGTTCGACGTACGGGTGTTGCAGAACGAGTCGGCGCAGGCGATCCGGTTCGCCGTCGAGGACTTCTTCTCGGATCGATCGCCGGAAGACCTGCTGTTGCTGCATTTCTCCTGCCATGGGCTGAAGAACGCGGCCGGCGAACTGTTCCTGGCCGTCGCGGACACCAAGCCGACGCGGCTGGCGTCGACGGCGGTGGCCGCGGACTTCGTCAATCGGCAGATGGCGGACAGCCGCGCGCAACGGATCGCGTTGTTCCTCGACTGTTGCTACGGCGGCGCGTTTCCGCGCGGGCTGGTCGTGCGCGCGGCGGGGGAGGCGCAGGTGCGCGACGCCTTCGCCGGCCAGGATGGAGTCGGTGGCGGACGCGGCCGGGTGGTCGTCACTGCTTCGAGCGCGATGGAGTACGCGTTCGAGGGCGGGCAGTTGGCCTCCGGTACGCCGAAGCCGTCCGTGTTCACCAGCGCGGTGGTGGACGGCCTGATGTCCGGCGATGCGGACAAGGATGGCGACGGTTGGGTAGGCCTCACCGAACTCGTCGGCTACGTGACGGACCAGGTCCACCGGGTCACGCCGAACCAGAACCCGCAGATGTGGACCTTCGGCTCCCAAGGCGAACTCCTGATCGCGCGCTCCCACCGGATCACCCCGACGGCGTTGGCCCCCGAGCTACTCGAAGCCATGGCAAGCCCGTTGTCAGCGGCCCGCTTCGGCGTGGTCGACTACCTCCGCGAACGCCTCGCGAGCGATGACCTGGGCCTCGCCTTCGCCGCCTACCAAGCCCTCACCCAGATGACCAACGACGACAGCCGCAAAGTCTCCGAAGCCGCCACCCGGGCGCTGACGAGTGCCCCACCTGCCCTGCAAGACCTGGTACCTGACCCAGCCGCCCCAGTTGCGTCCAAGCCGATTGCACCCGAGCCGGCAGCGCCCGAGCCCGTCGCCGCTCCTGTGATAACACCACAACCTTCGTCTGAGGCCGAGCAGCGCTTTGAGGAGCGTAAGCAGAAACTGGTGGCCGAGGTGCGTGCCGAGCGTGCGCAGCAGCTCGCGGCCTTTGACAAACCGGCGCCCGTGCCTTGGTGGGTGGTGGCAGTCCTGGTTGTGGGGGCTGTGCTTCTGGTGATCGTCAACTGGCCTGGGGCTGTTGATTCCCGGCGGATCTGGTCGGACGACTCGAATACCGGGTGGCGGGTCTACCGGAGTTGGGACGACCCGGAGATCCTTGCGTCGGTCGGCTTGCTGGCCGCGAGTCTGGCGGCGCGGTGGGTGCCGGTCGCGCTGGGGATCGCGCTGGGTTGCGCCCTGTCGGTCGGGGAGGATGCCTTCTTGTTCCTCGCCGGCGGGCTCGCCGCGGAGGAGACGGCCGAGTGGCTCGTCGCCGGCTTCATCGCTCTCATCCTGGCGGTGGCCATCCTCGTCACCCTCAAGCCACAGCCGCGGCCGTGGCCGGTCCGGGCGTCCGCCTTCGCGTTGATCGTTGCCGGTGGCATCGTGTTGTTGCTGGGGACGACGATCCAGCACAGCGACGGCATCTCCTTCTCCACCGTCACCAAGCTCGCCCTGCTGGAGCCGTTGGCCGTCGTCGCGCTCGGCTGGCTCGCCATTGCCGCGGTCGAGGCGCGCACCAGGACCTGGTTCACCGCCACCGCCGTCACCTACGCCGCCATCAGCATGATCGCCGCAGTACCGTCACTGACCGATGGCGCCTCAGCCGCAGACTTCCTCGCCGGCATCCTCGGCAACCTGCTCATCGTCGCCGGCGTCCTGGTCAGTCGCCGGCTACCGCCTCTACCGACGTAGAGGTCAACCTGTCACACTCCACCCATGAACGACCTGCCGCAGTTGATCAGGACGGAACGCCTGGCGCGGCTGGCCGGAGTACAACTGGTTGCCGACGACTACGACTGGTCGTACGGGCAGGGACCCGAGGTGCACGCGGCCGGCGATGCGGTACTGCGAATCCTCAACGGCCGAGGAGTAGGCAGCGGCGAGCTGACCGGGGAGGGTGCCGATCGGCTCGCCGCCAGACTCACCCGCGGATAGCGCCCTCGGTCGCGCCCTTGATGAACTGGCGGGCGAAGATGGTGAAGACGATGATCAACGGGATCATCGCCATCAGCGCACCCGTCATCACCATGCTGTAGTCGACCCCGTGGCTGCGGTTCAGCGACGACAGCGCCACCTGCAACGTCAGGTGATCGGGGTTGGTCAGCACGATCAACGGCCAGAAGTAGTCGTTCCACGAGGCCACGAAGGTGAAGATGCCGAGGAACGCCAGCGCCGGCCGCGCCGACGGCAGCGCCACGTGCCGGTAGACGCCGAGGAAGCCGCAACCGTCCAGCGTCGCCGCCTCCACCAACTCGTCATGGATCGAGTTCTGGAAGTACTGCCGCAACCAGAAGATCCCGAACGCGTTCGCCGACGCCGGGATGATCAGCGCCTTCAGCGACCCGACCCAGCCGAACGCCGCCATCGTCTGGAACTGCGGTACCGCGCCCAGCTGGGCCGGCAGCAGCATCGTCGCCAGCAGGATCACGAACAACGCGTTCCGCCCGGGGAACCGGAACTTCGCGAAGGTGAACGCGGCCAGCGAGTCGAAGAAGAGCACCAGCAGAGTGGTCGACACCGCCACGATCAGCGTGTTCGCCATCGACTGGAAGAACGCCACGTTCTCCAATACCGCGTGGATGTTGTCGTCGAGTTGCGACCCGAAGGTGAACTTCGGCGGGTACCGGTAGATGTCCGACGTCGTGTTGGTCGCCATCACGAGCGTCCAGTAGAACGGGAACAGGCACAGCAACCCGGTGACCGCCAGCACCACGTGCATGATCAGCCCGGGCCACCTCACGCGCGCCTTCACTGCCGGCCCCTTCCGCCGAGGAGCTTCCAGTTGATCGCGGTGAAGAGCAGCACGAGCATGAAGATGCTCAGCGCGATCGCGCCGGCGTACCCGTAGTCGTTGTTGAAGAACGCCTGGTTGTAGAAGTACATGACGACCGTCATGCCGCTTTGCCCGGTACCACCGTTGTTGCCGACCATGACTTGTGGCTCGGTAAAGGTCTGCAACCCGCCGATCGTCGACATGATCACCGTGAACAGCACCACCGGGCGAAGCTGTGGCAACGTGATCGAGAAGAACGTCCGGAACGGCCCGGCCCCGTCGACCTTGGCGGCCTCGTACTGCTCGGTCGGGATCGCCTGCAACCCGGCCAGATAGATGATCGTGTTGTAGCCGGCCCACTGCCACACGATCATCGTGGAGATCGCGATCTTGATCCCCCACGGCTGTCGGAGCCAGTCCTCGGTCGGCAGCCCGAGCGCGCGCAGACCGGAGTTGATCAGCCCGAAGTTGGTGCTGAAGATGGCGGCGAAGAAGATCGCCGCCGCCACCAGTGAGGTGATGTTCGGGATGAAGTACGCGATCCGGTAGATGCCCTTGAACCGAACGGCCGAGTGCAGCATCACCGCCAGCGCCATCGCGATCACCAACGTCGGCACGGTCGACATCACGAACAGGATGACCGTGTTCCACAAGGACAGCCAGAACGTGCTGTCCTCGATCAGGAAGCCGAAGTTCTGCAACCCGACCATCTTGCGCGGCCCGAGCCCGTCCCACTTCTGGAACGCGAGCAGGATCGTCGACGCCACCGGGTAGAGCCCGAAGACGAGGAAGATCAGGTAGAACGGCGACAGGGCCAGGTAGAAGCGCCAGTACGACGCGATGCCGCGCCGGCGCCGCGGTTTCGCAGTACGGGCCGGTCTGCTGGGGGCTGTCGCGGTCAGGGTCACTGCACGCCCTGACGCTTGCCGATCTGCTTCGCCTTCGAGACGGCCTCCGCCCAGGCGGCGTCCGACGTCTTCTTGCCCGCCTGGACGAGCTTGATGCCGTCGGTGAACGGGGTGGCGACCGCGCTGTCGAGGGGCGCCTCATAGGCGATCGGGATCGCCTTCGCCGCCGGCCCGAAGACGTCGATCGGCACCTGGCCGCCGAAGAACGGGTCGGCCGCCTTCAGCTGCGGCTTGTCGTAGGCGGCCGGCGCGGACGGGAAGATCTGCGCGTCGGCGAACGCCTTGGCCTGGTTGTCAGCGCTGAGCATGTACTTGATCACCTCGAGCGCGGCGGCCGGGTCGGCGGCGTTCTTGGTGATGGTCAGGAACGAGCCGCCGAAGTTCGCCGGGCCGCTCGGCGTCGCCGCGACCCGCCACTTGCCGACGCTCGTCTTGCAGGCCGCCTTGATGTCCAGCGCGACCCAGGCCGCGCCAGTGACGGTGGGCACCGTGCCCTGGTCGAGGCCGGCGTTCCAGTCTGGCGAACCGCCCAGCGTCTTGCCGTCGACCTTCAGCGTGACTGCCTTTACCGCGGTGTCCCAGGCCTTGCGGATGTGGTCCTGGTCGCCGATGAACTTGTTGTCCTTGTCGATGTAGCGCGCCGTGCCCTGGTTGACGATCGTGCCGTACAGGTCGGCGGCGTCGGCGACGATCGGCGCCTTCGGGTTGGCCTTCCGCAGCTCCACCCCGGCGGCCAGGAAGTCGTCCCAGGTCTTCAGTTGCTCGGCCACCTTGGCGGGATCACCCGGGAGCCCGGCAGCGGTGAAGATGTCCTCGCGGTAGAACAGCGCGGTCGGGCCGATGTCGATCGGGATCCCGATCACCTTGCCGTCCAGCGTGGTGGCCTGCTTGACCTTCCACTCCAGGTAGTCGCCCAGGAACGAGTCGGCGCCGATCGTCTTGAGATCGATGAACCGGTTGGCCTGCGGCAGCAGCGAGGCGATGTCCTCACCCTTGACGCCGGTGATGTCGGGGATCGACGTACCGCCGTTGAAAGTGGTGAGCAGCTTCTGCTTGAAGTCGCCGCCGACCTCGGAGTACTTGATGTGCTGGTCGGGGAAGTGCGCGATCGTGTCGTCCAGGACGGACTTGCCCAGGCCGCCCGGCCAGCACCACAGGGCGATGTTGCCGGTCGCGTTCTTCTTCGTCGATCCCGTGTCCATACTCGACGAGCAGCCGACGACCGTTCCGCCGAGCAGGGCGGCGAAGCCTCCGGCGAGCACCGTCCGACGTGAGAGCTCCATGGTTCTACCTTCCTGACTGGTCGCGCGGGGGAGCGCTTCCGGAGTGTGCGCTGATCAGCGCGGCAAGGGATTGGTCTTCTGGATGCTGCCGGTGCCATTCGGCGAGGTCGGCCCAGTGCGGAGCCGCGTCGGCACCACCCAGCCGGGTCACGGACAGAGCTGCGGTCAATGCGGCGAACCGCACGCGCTCGATGAGCGGCAGCTCCCACAACGTCGCAGCGATGAACCCGGCGGCGAACACATCACCCGCCCCGGTGGTGTCCGCCGCCGAGACCTGTACGGCCGGTACTACGACCCGCTCGCCGGAGCCCGCGTCGAGCGCGAGTGCTCCGTTGGCGCCGTCGGAGACGACTACCAGGGGTACCTTCTCGGCCAACCGCTCGAGCGCCTCGGCCGGCGTACTCGTGCGGGTGTAGCTCATCGCCTCGCCGGCGTTCGGCAGGAACACGTCGCAGTGCTCCAGCTGGTCCAGTACTGCGGAGTCCCACTGCTCGGTGGGGTCCCAGCCGACGTCGGCGAAGACCACGCTGCCGGCCGCGCGGGCCTTGGCGAGCCACTCGTTCGGCCAGGGACCGAGGTGAGCGGCGACGGCCCGGGTGGCCGGCAGCGTGGTGAGGAGCTCGTCGGCTGACAGTGGGGGAGGGGTGCCCCTGGTGACCAGTGCCCGGTCGTTGTCATAGGCAAGAGCCACCGTGAGGGGGGTCTGCCAGCCGTCGAGCTTGCGGGAGAGAGTCAGATCGATGCCTTCGCCCTGCGTCAGCCGGTCCCACAGCCGGTCGCCGAGGTCGTCGGCGCCGAAGGTCGCGGCCATTCCGGTGCGCAGCCCGAGCCGGGCCAGTGCAACGGCGAAGTTGGCGATCCCGCCCGGGCTCTCGGCGGAGCCGTCCGCCCAGACCTCGGTGCCAGGGCGGGGTGCGGAGGGCAGCCCGAGGACGAGGTCCTGGAAGACCAGGCCGGACACGACTACATCCAGCTCACTCATCGTCGACACACTCCTGCAGGGTCGCTCAAACTCGTGCATGCAGTTTGAATCTTTTGAGCAGATTGCGCAATACCTCTGCAGTCAGATGAGTGAATATGACAGAGTTTGCGTGGTACGGTCTCTGGGTGTTGCCACAGCAGCGGCAGGATCAGATCGTCCGCGCACTTCGGGTCGACGGGGCCGGGGGTGTGAAGTTGCTGGCTGCCCAACTGGGCGTCAGCGAGGCGACCATCCGGCGCGACCTCGAGCAGTTGCACGACCAGGGCCGGCTGACCCGCGTGTACGGCGGCGCGCTCGCCGTCGACGGCGGTGACGAGCCGTTCGCCGAGGTCAGCGCGGTGCACGCGTCCGAGAAGGACAAGATCGCCCGGCGCGCGGCCTCCCTGGTCAGCGACGGGCAGTCGGTGCTGCTGGACATCGGTACGACGGCGCTGCGGGTCGCACAGCATCTGCACGGGCGCTCATTGACTGTCGTCACCAGCAACCTCGCCGTCCTGGAGGAGTTGCAGAACGACGAGCAGATCGAGTTGATCATCCTGGGCGGCTTCGTCCGGCGCAGCTACCGCTCGCTGGTCGGCTATCTGACCGAGGAGTCGCTGCGCCAGATCCACGTCGACTGGCTGTTCCTCGGCACCAGCGGGGTCCGCCCCGACGGCTGGGTGATGGACAGCACGATGATCGAGGTGCCGGTGAAGCGGGCGATGATCAAGGCCGCCGACCGGGTGGTGCTGCTGGCCGACGCGACGAAGTTCCCCGGCCACGGCGTCGCCAAGGTCTGCGACCCGACCGAACTTTCCATGGTGGTGACCGAATCCGGCGCCGACGAGGCGACCCGGGCGCAACTGGAGGAGGCAGGGGTGCAGGTGGTGCTGTCGTGAGGCTGACCATTCTCGGGGGCGGCGGATTCCGGGTGCCCCTCGTTTATCAGGCGTTGCTCGGTGATCGCGGTGATGGCCGGATCACATCCGTCGTGCTCTACGACACCGACCGCACCCGGCTGGCGTCGATCGGGTCCGTACTGCGCCAGCAGGCCGCGCCGTACGCCGATGCGCCGGTGGTGACCGAGACGACCGACCCCGACGAGGCGATCCGGGGTGCCGACTTCGTCTTCTCGGCGATCCGGGTCGGCGGGCTCGAAGGGCGCACTATCGACGAGCGGGTCGCGCTCGATCTCGGCGTACTGGGTCAGGAGACCGTCGGCGCCGGTGGGATCGCCTACGCATTGCGGACGTTGCCGGTGGCCACCGCCATCGCGCAGCGGATCGCCGCGCTGGCGCCGGAGGCGTGGGTCATCAATTTCACCAACCCGGCCGGGATGGTGACCGAGGCGATGATCCCGTACCTGGGTGATCGCGTGATCGGCATCTGTGACTCGCCATCCGGGCTCGGCCGCCGGGCCGCCCTGGCGTTGGGGCTGGACCCGTCGTCGGTCTTCTACGACTACGCCGGGTTGAACCACCTCGGCTGGTTGCGAGGACTGGAATCGGGCGGCGTCGACCACCTGCCCGCGCTGCTCGCGGATCCCGCCGCGCTCGGGGATTTCGAGGAGGGGCGACTCTTCGGGGTCGAGTGGTTGCGGTCGCTGGGGTCGATCCCCAACGAGTACCTGCACTACTACTACTTCGCGCGCGAGACGCTGGCCGCGGTACAGGCGGTCGAGCAGACGCGGGGGACGTTCTTGCTGGAGCAGCAGTCCCGGTTCTATGCGGAGACGGCTGGGCAGCCGGCCAATGCTTTGGAGTTGTGGCAGAAGACGCGAGCCGAGCGCGAATCGACGTACATGGTCGAGAGCCGCGAGATCGCCGACGCGGGCGAGCGGGACGAGCGGGACATGTCGGCCGGTGGTTATGAGCAGGTCGCGCTGTCGCTGATGCGCGCGATCGCGCACAACGAGCGGGCCTCGCTGATCCTGAATGTCCGCAACCGCGGCACCCTGCACCACCTCGACGCGGACGCGGTGGTGGAGATCCCGTGCACGGTCGACGCCAACGGCGCCCGCCCGGTCACCGTCTCCCAGTTCACCGACCACCAGGCCGGGCTGGTCTGCGCGGTGAAGGCCGTCGAACGCTCCACCATCGAGGCGGCCACGTCAGGCTCCCGCTCGGCCGCCATCCGCGCCTTCGCCTGGCATCCCCTGATCGACTCGGTGACAGCAGCCCACCAACTCCTCGACGGGTACGTCGACCACCTTCCCGAGCTGGCCGCGTTCCGCGCCTGACCCGAGCCCCTACGTCCGAAGAAGCGGAGGGACGTCGTCGACGCTTCTTCGGACGTAAGGGTTTGGTTGGGGCTGGATTGGTCTGGCGGGGGCGAATCTGGCAGAATGATGGGCTGAGTCCGTCCGGATCACGTGCAGCCCTCTAAACTCCACGTCCCGGCTCGGCCCATCCGAGTGGTCACCCGTTGTCCCCACGACCGGTGCATCACTCAACCAAGACATGAATCCCGAGGGAGACACCACAAACGTGGCAGTCAAGATCCGTTTGAAGCGCATCGGCAAGAAGCGTGCGCCGCACTACCGCATCGTCGTGATGGACGCCCGCGCCAAGCGTGACGGCCGCGCCATCGAGGAGATCGGCAAGTACAACCCGAAGGCCGAGCCGTCGTTCATCTACGTCGAGTCGGACCGGGCGCAGTACTGGCTGGGCGTCGGCGCGCAGCCGACCGAGGCCGTCGCGGCCATCTTCAAGGCCAGCGGTGACTGGCAGAAGTTCAAGGGCCTCGATGCCCCGCCGCCGCTGCGGGTCAAGGAGCCGAAGCGTGACAAGCAGGAGATCTTCAACGAGGCCCTCGCCGAGGCGCACGGCACGCTGAAGACCGAGGCCGTCACGAAGAAGGCCACCGCCAAGAAGGCGGAGCCGAAGGCCGACAAGGCCGAGGCGAAGGCTGAGAAGGCCGACAAGGCTCCCAAGTCGGATGACACCGCGAAGGACGACGCCGTCGAGGCCAAGACCGAAGAGGCCCCGGCCGCTGACGTCGCCGCCGAGGCGCCGGCCGACGACGCCAAGGCCTGACGATGATGGAGACCGAGGCGCTCGAGCACCTGGTCCGAGGCATCGTGGACAACCCTGACGATGTCAGCGTCAAGTCGCGCAACCTGCGACGTGGCCAGACCCTCGAGGTGCACGTGCACCCCGACGACATCGGCAAGGTGATCGGCCGCAACGGCCGGACGGCGACCGCGCTCCGTACCGTGGTCGGGGCGCTCAGCTCCGAGCAGTCGGTCCGGATCGACTTCGTCGACGAGTTCAACCGGCGCCCGCGCCGCTGACCTCAGGTCCACCGGAAAGGCCGCGTCCCCTCGGGGCGCGGCCTTTCCGCATTCTCAGCGGCCGGTGGTCACGGCTTGCTGCCGTCGACGGCGAGGTGGATCAGCGTCGGCCGGTCAGCGGTGAGCGCCTCGGCCGCGAGGTCGCCCAGCGACTCCACAGTGGCGGCCACGACGCCGTACGCACCGATCGCGCGGGCGAGGGCGGGCAGATCCGGTTGGTACAGATCGACCGCCTGGGGCGTGATGCCGCGGTCGACCATCTGCTCGCGGATCTCGGCGTAGCCACCGTTGTCCGCGACGATGATCGGCAGCGGCAGGCGGAGCTCGGTCGCGGTGACCAGCTCCTGGATGGTGAACATCGCCGCGCCGTCGCCGAACAACCCGATCACCGGGCGCTCGGGTTGCGCGATCTTCGCGCCGATCGCGGCCGGCAGCCCGTAGCCGAGGGTTGCGTAGCCGGTCGGGTAGAGCAACTGGTTCGCGGGCGTGAACGGCCAGTGGTGGACTGTGCCGTAGTAGGTGACCTGCGAGCTGTCACCGGCGATCACGGTGTCGGCCGGCAGAGCTGCGGCTAGCGAGTGCTGGATCCTCGCCCAAGGCCCGGCGTCCAGGTCGGCCTCGGCGGTGATCGCCTTCCGCCACCCGGCGACGTGGTCGGTCGGGAAGCGGCTCTCCGTGATGATTGCCTGAAGCACCTGTTTGGCGTCGCCGGTGACGGCGAGGTCGGCGCGCAGATTCTTGTGCAGCTGAGCGGGGTCGAGGTCGATCCGGATCACCTTGGCGGCTTGGAGCACGCCGCCCCATAAGTCGGAGTCGCCCAGTTCGGTGCCGACGGCGATCACCAGATCCGCCTCGGCGATCGCCTGGTGGGCAGCCCGTAGCCGGACGGATGCACCGAGGGCAGTCGGGTCGGTCTCGTCGAGGATGCCCTTGCCGTTCACCGTTGTCAGGACCGGTACGCCGGTGGCCGCCAGCGCGCGGATCTCTTCACCGGCGCCACGCGCGCCACCACCTGCGATCAGGAGCGGCCGGGTCGCCTGCCCGAGCGCGGCGATGATGTTGCTGATGGCAACCGGATCGAGTCGGCCCGGCGCGGAGGGCGGCTGCGCGGTGGCGGGGCGGCGTACCCACTCTCCTTCGAGGACGTCGACCGGTACTTCGAGATGGACGGGCCGGGGCCGCCGGGTGACGAAGCCTGCGAAGATGTCCGCGATCGTCTCGGGTAGCTCGTCCGCGTTCTCCACCCGGATGCTGCGGTCGCACACCGCGTCGAGCGCGGCCTGCTGGTTCTTCAGCTCGTGCAGCCAGCCGACGTCCTTGCCGACCATGCCACGCGGCGGGCCGGGAGAGATCGCGAGCGTCGGCACCGAATCGGCGTACGAGGTGGCGAGGGCGGTGATCGCGTTGGTGATGCCGGGGCCGGAGGTGGTGATCAGCACGCCAGGGCCGCCCGTCACGCGGGCGTAGCCGTCGGCGGCGTACCCGGCGCCTTGCTCGTGGCGGGTGACGATGTGCCGGATCCCGGACGCGGGGAGATAGCGGTAGAGCTCCAGGTTGTGCGTGCCGGGGATGCCGAAGACGTGCCGGACGCCGTTGGCGACCAGGCTGTCGACGACGGCCGCACCGCCCGTGACGGCCTCAGCCATCGGTCCGGGGTGCCATTGCGCTAATCAGCTCGTAGGCCGCGTGGGCGGCCGCGATCCCGGTCACCTCGGCGTGGTCGTACGCCGGGGCCACCTCGACGATGTCGGCGCCGACCAGGTTCAGCTCGGCGAACGCGCGCAGCATCTGCAGCAACTCCCGGCTCGTCAGGCCGCCCGCCTCGGGGGTTCCGGTGCCCGGGGCGAAGGCGGGATCGAGGACGTCGATGTCCAGCGAGACGTACGTCGGCCGGTCGCCGACGCGCGCCTTGATCCGCTCGACGGCACCGCGCCAGCCATGGTCGTCGAACTGGTGCGCGCCGATCACCTGGAAGCCGAGCACCTGGTCGTCGGTCAGGTCCTCACGGGAGTACAGCGAGCCGCGGATCCCCACGTGCAGCGAGCCGGTCTGGTCGATCAGACCCTCCTCGGCCGCCCGGCGGAACGGCGTACCGTGCGTGATCGGGGCGCCGAAGTAGGTGTCCCAGGTGTCCAGGTGCGCGTCGAAGTGGACCACGGCGATCGGGCCGTGCGCCTCGTGCATCACCCGCAGCAGCGGCAGCGCGATGGTGTGGTCGCCGCCGATCGTGAGCGGTTTCGCGCCGAAGCCGATCACCTCGCGAACGCCTTCGTCGATCTGCTTGACCGCTTCGAGGATGTCGAACGGGTTGCAGGCGATGTCGCCGGCGTCGGCCACCTGCTGGAGCGCGAACGGTTCGACGTCCTGCACCGGGTTGTAGGGCCGCAACAGCTTCGACGACGCGCGGATGTGGCTCGGCCCGAACCGCGCGCCCGGGCGGTAGCTGACGCCGGAGTCGAACGGCACACCGATCACCGCGACGTCGGCACGAGCCACCTCGTCGATGCGCGGCAACCGCGCGAAGGTGGCGGGACCGCCGTACCGGGGGACCTTGGTCGCGTCGACCGGGCCTTGGAAGCTGGTCATATCAAAGGACTTTCGAGAGGAAGGACTGGGTTCGGGCATGGCGGGGGTTGGTGAGCACCTGGGCGGGTGGACCGGCCTCGACGACGACGCCGGCGTCCATGAAGACCACCCGGTGGCAGACCTCCCGGGCGAAGCCGATCTCGTGGGTGACCACGATCATCGTCATCCCCTCGGTCGCCAGGCCTTTCATCACCTCGAGCACCTCGCCGACGAGCTCGGGGTCGAGGGCAGAGGTCGGTTCGTCGAACAGCATCAGCGTCGGCCGCATCGCGAGCGCCCGGGCGATCGCCACCCGCTGCTGCTGCCCACCGGAGAGCTGGGCTGGGTACGCCGCGGCCTTGTCGGCCAGGCCGACCCGGTCGAGCAGCTTCATAGCTTGTGCCCGGGCTGCTGCGCGGGTCTCGCGCTTGACGAAGATAGGCGCCTCCATCACGTTCTCCACCGCAGTGCGATGGGGGAACAGGTTGAAGCGCTGGAAGACCATCCCGACCTGGCGCCTGGCCGCCGCGGTCTCGCGCGGGCGCAGCTCGTACTTGCGGCCGCCGTGCCGCCGGTAGCCGACCAGCTCGCCGTTCACGCTGATCTCGCCGCCGTCGAGCCGCTCCAGGTGGTTGATGCAGCGCAGGAAGGTGCTCTTGCCCGAGCCGGACGGCCCCAGCAGCGAGATGACCTCGCCGGCGTCGACGGTGAGGTCGATGCCCTTCAGCACTTCGGTGTCGCCGAACGACTTGCGGACGTTGATCGCTTGCACCATCGCGGGCATCAGCGGGCTCCTGCCGGGTCTGCCTTGATCGTTTTGTCCAGGGGCTGGCTGTCCACGGGCCGGGCTCTCGGGCGGCGGCGGGTGGTGGCCAGGACGCCGCGGCTCATCCGGTTCTCCAGCCGGTTCTGCACGACGGTCAGGATGGTGGTGAGCACGAGGTACCAGATGCTCGCGACGATCAGCAGCGGGATCTGCTGGAAGTTCCGGCCGTAGATCAGCTGGGCGGTGGTGGTGAGCTCGGGCAGGCCGATCACTAGTACCAGCGAGGTGAGCTTCAGCATCGAGATCGTCTGGTTCGCCGTCGGCGGCACGATCAGCCGGGCCGCCTGCGGCAGGATCACCCGCCGGTAGGTGATCCACGGGTTCATGCTGAGCGCCTCGGCCGCTTCCCGTTGGCCATGGTCCACCGAGCCGATGCCGGCGCGGACGATCTCGGCCATGTACGCCGCCTCGTTCAGCCCGAGTCCGAGGATGGCGGCGGTGAACTGGGTGATCACCGTGTTCGTCGGCCAGCTGACCAGATCGGGGCCGCCGAACGGGAGTCCGATACTGATCTGCGGCAGCACGGTGCCGAGGAAGAACCAGAACAGCAGCTGCACCAGGATCGGGGTACCACGGAAGAGCCAGACGTAGCCGCCGGCGACGGCGCGCAGTACCGGGTTCTCCGACAGGCGCATCACGGCCAGCAGGGTGCCGAGGACGACGCCGACGAGCATCGCGATGACGGTCAGCTGGAGCGTCTTCAGCAGGCCGAGCATGATCGACTTCTCGAACAGGTAGCCGGCCACCAGGTCGAGCCGCAGCTTCGGCGCGGTCGCGACGAAGTGGACGAACATGGCCAGCAGGACCACGATCACCGCTGCGGCGACCCAGCGCCCCGGATGCCTGAGCCGGACGATCGGCTCGTCGGCGGTGCTCATCTCATTCGCCCTGGTTGATCGGAGCGTCTTTGAGCGCCTGGTCCGTGAGGTTCCACTTGGCCAGCAGGGCGTCGTACGTGCCGCTCTCGATGACCTTCTTCAGAGCGGCCTGTACTGCGTCGCGCAGCTTGGCGTTGCTCTTCGGCACCGGGATTCCGACGGGCAGCGTGCCGAACGGCTTGCTCGCGATCTCGAAGGCATCGGGCGCCTGCTTGACGTTGTAGGCCAGGGTGAGGTCGAGCGCTAGTACTGCGTCCGCTCGGCCGGACTGCAGCGCCTGGACCGCGCTCGCCTGGTCGGGGAACGGCAGCTTCTTCACCGCGGGCTTGCCGGCGGCCGCGCACTCCTTGGTGATGTCGTCCGCGGTCAGGTCTCCGGTAGCGCTCTTCTCCACGGCGGCGGTCCGGCCGCACAGGTCCAGCTTGTCCTTCAGCCCGTTCTTATTGCCCTTGGCAACCATGAAGGTCACGCCGGAGTTGAGATAGTCGACGAAATCGGCGGTGCCCTGACGCGCTTTCTTGTCGATCATGCTGGTCAGCGCCAGGTCGTACCGGCCGGCGTTGAGGCCGCCGATGATCCCGTCGAAGTTGGTGTTCTGGAACTCGAAGGTCACGCCGAGCACCTGGCCGAGGGCGGCCCCGAGATCCGCGTCGAACCCGAGCACCGTCTTGTTGTCGGTGTCGAAGAACTCCATCGGCGGGAAGCTCACGCCGGAGGCGACCCGCACCTTGCCTGCCGTCCGGATCGCGTCGGGCAGCAGCGCGGCAGCGGCGTCGTCCTTGGTCAGCGCCGGCGCCGTACCGGTGGACCCGCCGTTGCCGGCCGGGCTCTCGGCCGCGTCGGGCGCCGCACAGGAGGCCGTGACGATCGTCGCCGAGAGCGCGGCGGCGAGGGCGAAGTGTGGAATCCGCATGGTGGGTTTCTCCCGGGGCCTTCGATGGCGGTTTTGTTGCCCGTGTTTCGAGAATGTTTCGTCACAGGCAACAAAGGTTGTCGTATGAGCATCGGGGGCGGCA
The DNA here is from genome assembly GCF_010548305.1 of Streptomyces sp. SID13031. Taxonomy (GTDB): domain Bacteria; phylum Actinomycetota; class Actinomycetes; order Propionibacteriales; family Kribbellaceae; genus Kribbella. The sequence continues at coordinate 106,830 of NZ_JAAGLV010000014.1, read as the reverse complement.
TGATGGGTGTCAAGCGGTAAGTCCGCTGTCTTTCGTCAACTCCGCCCAGATGTTCCGCCCAGATGTTCCGTTCAGTGGAAGGACCTTGATGCGTCCCATGCCGGTGTCGCCCTCGAACAACGAGATCCGGATCGGCTCCCGGCTCCGGGCTGCCCGTCAGGCACACGGCTACACGCTCGATCAGCTCGCCTCCGCCGCCGGGCTGACCAAGGGCTTCCTCAGTCGGGTCGAGCGCGATGAGACCTCGTTGAGCGTCGCTTCGCTGATCACACTGTGCGAGGTGATGAGCCTGGACGTCGGCTCGTTGTTCACGGTTTCGGATGTAGCGGTGGTACGGCGCGACAGTGCACCGGCGATCAACCTGGGCGGTACGGGGGTGGACGAGCGGTTGATGACGCCGCGCGGGCAGTCCCGCGTCCAGGTCGTCCACACCGACGCCCAGCCGGGCGGGACGGGCGGTTCCGACTTCTACACGATCAACTGCGAGTACGAGGTCGTGTACGTCCTGGCCGGCAGTATCGAGATGCTGTTCACCGATCGCCGGGTGGAGCTCGCGGCGGGGGACGCCCTGACCTTCCCGGGTGGCGAGCCGCATACCTGGGTCAATGCGAGCCAGACAGAGCAGGCCGAGCTCATCTGGGTGCTCACCCCTGCGCCATGGAGCGGTAGCGCCTGAGACACTGTGGCGTTGGTGTCGAGCAGGGGAAAGGACATGCGGTGCTGGTGATTGTCGGCCGGATCGGCCGGGCGCACGGGATCAAGGGCGAGGTCGGCATGATCGTCCGGACGGACGACCCAGACCTCCGGTTCGCCGATGGCGCCCAGTTGGTGACGCCTACGGACCCGCCCCGGACTCTGATCGTGGAGTCCAGCCGCTGGCACAGTGGCCGGCTGCTGGTGAAGTTCACGGAGTCGCCGGACCGCACCGCGGCCGAGAACCTGCGCAACCTGGAGGTCCAGGCCGAGATCGGTGAGGACGAGCGGCCCGAGGACCCCGAGGAGTACTACGACCGCGAGCTGATCGGCCTGAAGGTCCGCACCATCGACGGAGTGGAGGCCGGTGAGGTCATCGACGTGATCCACCTGCCCTCGCAGGACCTGCTGGAGATCCGCAGGCCGGCCGGCAACGCAGTACTGGTGCCGTTGGTCGAGGAACTGGTCCCTGAGATCGACCTGGACTCGCAGTACCTGGTGGTGGCTGACAGGCCGGGCCTCCTCGACCCGGAAGGCGCCGAGGTGGTCCCGTCGGAGCCTGGAGACGCGGCCCGATGAGGCTTGACGTCTTCTCGATCTTCCCGGAGTACCTGGCGGCGCTGGACGTCTCGCTGGTCGGCAAGGCGGCCAAGAACGGCCTGCTGGACGTCCGGGTGCACGACCTGCGTGACTGGACCCACGACCGGCACCGCACTGTCGACGACACCCCGTACGGCGGTGGCGCGGGCATGGTGATGAAGCCGGACCCGTGGGGCGAGGCGTTTGACGCCGTAGCGCCTGTGGATGGGCCTGCGCAGCCCCGGCTGATCGTGCCGTCGCCTGCTGGCCAGCCGTTCAGCCAGGACCTGGCCTATGAGCTCGCTGCCGAGCCGTGGCTGGCGTTCGCCTGCGGACGGTACGAGGGCATCGACGCGCGAGTCGCGGCGCACGCTGCCGAGCGCATGCAGGTCACCGAGGTCTCCATCGGCGACTACGTGCTCAATGGCGGCGAGGTCGCAGTACTAGTCATGGTCGAGGCGATCGCCCGCCTGCTGCCCGGCGTGATCGGGAACCCGGAGTCCCTGGCCGAGGAGTCCCACTCGGGCCATGGGCTGCTGGAGTACCCCGTTTACACCAAGCCGCCGTCGTGGCGCGGGCACGAAGTACCGGAGATCCTGCTGTCGGGGAACCACAAGCTGATCGCCGAGTGGCGCCACGACGAGTCTGTACGCCGTACTGCCGAGCGCAGGCCGGACCTGTTGGCCGCGTGGGGGAGCTCCATGCCTGCTGAAGACGACCCGGTGTCGCAAGTGCGGGTGCTCCCGGCGACCTCGGCGGATGCAGGCGAGCTGCTGACGCTGCAGCGGGCGACCTTCCTGACCGAGGCGCAGGTCTATGGCGACCTGTCTATCCCGCCGCTGCTGGAATCGTTGGAGCAGTGTGTCGCCCGGTTGGCCCAGGGGCCGGTGTGGAAGGCCGTGGCGGGCAGCAGGATCGTCGGCTCGGTCCAGCTGGGCATCGACGGCTCCGTGGGCCGGATCGGGCGGCTGATGGTGGCTCCGGACTGGCAGCGCCAGGGGATCGCCACCAAGCTGCTCCAGGTGGCCGAGAAGACCGCGCCCGCCGAGGTCACGGCGTACGAGCTGTCCACGGGTGCGGAGAGTGAGCGCAATCTGCAGCTGTACCGCAACGCCGGCTACCGGGAGATCAAGCGGGAGCAGCAGACGGACAAGGTCGAGCTCGTGCTGCTCGCCAAGCGCCGCCGGACCAAGCGCTGACGGCCTCTCAGCCTTGGGTTGGTGCGGGCTGATTTCGTTGCGTGAGTGCCGTGTGGCAAACTTGGTCGCTGTTGCCATTCGGTGCTCCTGCCACAGGGGGTGACCACCGTATGACAGCAACTTCTGACTCTCATACCAAGCATTCGTGGGTGACCTGTGGCACGCGCGAGGAAGAGACACCTGATGACCAACCTCCTGAACGAGCTCGACAACGCGAGCAAGCGTGACGACATCCCCGCTTTCCGCGCCGGTGACACGGTCAACGTGCACGTCAAGGTCGTCGAAGGCAACCGGTCCCGCGTCCAGGTCTTCAAGGGTGTCGTGATCCGCCGCCACGGTGGTGGCCTGCAGGAGACCTTCACGGTCCGCAAGGTCAGCTTCGGCGTCGGCGTCGAGCGAACCTTCCCGATGCACACCCCGATCGTCGACAAGGTCGAGGTCGTCACCCGTGGCGACGTGCGCCGCGCGAAGCTGTACTACCTGCGCGACCTGCGCGGCAAGGCAGCCAAGATCAAGGAGAAGCGGGACAACCTCCCGGCCTCCTGATCGTCTACTGACGACGGTCCGGAATGGCGCCGAGCACCGCGACGCGCGCTCGCCCGCCAGCCAGGAGGGCACGTCGCACCAAGGGACGTCACCGTAGGCTCAAACAGCGGAACCCGCTGATGAGCCTGCTGCTCGAGATGACCACCGTGACAGTGCTCGCGTTGGTCATCACGGTCGTCCTGCGACTTTTTGTCGCCGAGGCGTTCTACGTGCCCTCGGAGTCGATGTACGACACGCTCACGACCAACGACCGGATCCTGGCCGAGAAGGTCAGCTATCTGCATCGCGACGTCGACCGGGGCGACATCATCGTCTTCAAGGACCCCGGGCACTGGCTGAACGAGGTGCAGAAGGAGCCCGGCGCGCTCCGGCGGGTCGGTGAGTTCGTCGGCATCCTGCCGCGCAGCGGTGAGGGTCACCTGGTCAAGCGGGTGATCGGCGTGGCCGGTGACCGGGTGGTCTGCTGCGACAAGGCGGGCCAGATCACGGTCAACAAGATCCCGCTGGACGAGCGCGAGTACTTGCTCAAGGACGCCAAACCCTCGACAACGACGTTCAGCGTCGTTGTGCCGCCTGGTTCACTGTGGGTCATGGGTGACAACCGGGCCGAATCCGCGGACTCCCGTGCCCACATGGGCGGGCCCGGCGGCGGGTTCGTCCCCGTCGACAACGTGGTTGGCCGTGCCTGTTGCGTAATCTGGCCGTCTGACCGGATGACGATGCTGCGTCCTCCGGAAACCTTCAAGAAGCCGGGGCTGAAGAAGTGACTGAGACACCGACTGCGACGAAAGAGAAACCCGCCCACCGCTCGGGCCTCGCGGCTGCCGCTCGCGAGTTCGTGCTGATCGTGGTCGGTGCTCTGATCGTCTCGTCGATCCTGCGGGCCTTCGTCGGCCAGATGTTCATCATCCCGAGCGAGTCGATGCAGAACACGCTGCTCGTCGGCGACCGCGTCGTGGTCGAGAAGCTGACCGACGTCAAGCGCGGCGACGTCGTCGTGTTCGAGGATCCGGGCGGCTGGCTGGGCGACGAGGAGAGCGGCCAGAAGCGCGGTTCGGTCGGCCGGTTCTTCGAGGTCGTCGGCCTGCTGCCGGACTCGAGCCACGGTCACCTGATCAAGCGCCTGATCGGCATGCCCGGCGACAAGGTCGCCTGCTGTGACTCCAAGGGCCGGCTGATGGTGAACGGCCAGCCGCTCGAAGAAGGCAGCTACCTGTACCCCGGTGACGCGCCCTCGGCGATGGAGTTCCAGGTCACCGTGCCGGCCGGTCGCGTCTTCGTGATGGGCGACCACCGATCCGAGTCGGGTGACTCCCGGGTGCACCTGAGCGACACCGGCCCCGACGGCGGCAGTCCGGGTGACGCCGCATTCGTGCCGATGGACAAGATCACCGGCCGGGCGATCCTGGTGGTGTGGCCGGCGAACAGATTCGACAAACTCGACGTACCGGACACCTTCAAGGCGATACCGGCGCCGGGCCCGGCCCCCGACAAACCGTCGATCTCCCTCACACCGCCACCCAAGTGAGTTCTCGCTCACAACCGCCTCCCCAGTGGATTGATGGATGAGCGCTCTTCCGCGCGGCAGCACGATCCGGCGTGACGCCGGGCTCTATGGGTACGAACGCGCCCTGCGGCGGGTCGGTCTCGACCCGATCGCGGGCGTCGACGAGGCCGGCCGCGGACCGTGCGCCGGCCCGCTGGTCGCCGCCGCGGTGATCCTGCCGGACGGCAAGCGCGGCCAGATCCCCGAGCTCGCCGACTCCAAGTTGCTGACGGCGAAGGCACGTGACCGCTGTTACGAGCAGATCCGCGACCGGGCGCTGGCCTGGTCGGTGGTCTCGATCGAGGCGGCCGAGTGCGACCGGCTGGGCATGCACGTCGCCAACGTGGAGGCGCTCCGCCGGGCGATCTTCCTGCTCGACCTGCGCCCGCAGTACGTGCTGACCGACGGTTTCGGGGTCGACGGCCTCGGAGTACCGGGGCTCGCCGTCTGGAAGGGTGACCGGGTGGCGGCGTGCATCGCGGCCGCCTCGGTGATCGCCAAGGTGACCCGGGACCGGATCATGCAACGCTGGCACCAGGAGTACCCGCAGTACGATTTCGCGGTTCACAAGGGATACTGCACCCCTGAACACCAGGCGGCACTGGACGAATACGGCCCGTGTCCACAACATCGACGGCGGTTCGAGAATGTCCGCCGCAGTATGCGGGCCGACATGGGACAGAATGTGACCAGTCCCACCGGAGTGGAGAACCGATGAGTGCTGACGACCTCGAGAAGTACGAGACCGATATGGAGCTACAGCTCTATCGGGAGTACAAGGACGTCGTCGGGATCTTCAAGTACGTCGTGGAGACCGAACGCCGCTTCTACCTGTGCAACGCAGTGGACCTCAAAGTCCGGACCGAAGGCGGCGACGTCTACTTCGAAGTGACGATGGCCGACGCCTGGGTCTGGGATGTCTACCGCTCCGCACGCTTCGTGAAAAACGCCAAGGTAGTCACCTTCCGCGACGTCAACATCGAAGAACTGGCCAAAACAGACCTAGAAGTCCCCAAAGACAGCGACTTCGGCCGCTAACCCACCCCCGGGCGCCCTCCCCCGAGAGCGCCCCGGCCACACCGGCCCCCCGGCCAACGGGCGCGCCCTTCCCCGAGAGCGCCCCCGGCCGCACCGGGCCGCCGGTCTACACCGGACCCCGGAGCACCCGGAAGGCTTAGCGCCCGAGGAGCTGAGCGGGCCCAGTGCAGGCTGCGCATGCTCTGCGGAGCCCGGACGCTCCTACGCTCACACCTCTGCCTCAGGCGCGCATCGCTCGGATTGCGCAGGCACGAATACGAGGCACCGGCCCTACTTAGCCCACACGCCGCTGGACAGATGCGCCTGAGCGAGTCGACCCGTGCGACGCAGGCCGGCCAGGTGGGCGTGCCTGAGTGGCATTCGCGGGCTGGCGAGTGCGCCGTAGGCCAGGTGGCAGCGCAGCGGCGTACCAACGTGCCAAGCGCTGGATGACGGGTACCTCAAAGCGGCTTGAGCAGGCGCCCGCCGGTCCGTTGGACGTTCTCCACGGCCGAGGAGTGCACTTGAAGCACAGTGCGTAGGCCGCGCGTCAACGGGCGGCGCGGCCTCACGGATGTGGGTGCCGGGTGGGTGCAGCAGCTGGCGCGCGCTGAAGCCGCATCCGCCGTGTCCTCGGTCCGGCCGGATGGCTGTTGTACGTCGGCAGGAGGTACGGCGGCTCTGGATCTCGGCGCGAGTCCGGCGGCTGGATGCGCATCCTGCGACAGAAGGGTCGACAGGTCGCCCTCGACAACCGGGGCCGGCCAGAAGTTACCGGGCGCGAGGGCATGGCGGCAGGCTGCGCGCTTTAGGTGTGGGCCGGATAGCGGAGTGCTGGGTGTGGGAGGTACCGGGTTAGTTGTTGCTGGTGGGTCGGGGTGCGTTGGTTGGGTGTGAGCAGAGTGGGCGTTGCCGGGGGTGTCGCTTGGGCGTGCATGCGTCGGCTGGGGAGATCTGGCGGGTGGGATCGATTGGGCGGGGTGGGGGCAGGTGGGCTGGCTGGGGCGGGGGTTGCGGGACGGTTGGGGGTGCGGTTAGAGGGATTGGCGGTGGGTGGGGGATAGGTGCCAGCCGGTGGGGGTGTATTCGATGAGGTTGGAATCGGCGAGGGTTTCTAGGCATTCCTGGGTGGTTTCCAGGTCTAGGCCGGCTGTGGTGGCTATGCGGGTGGCGGGGGCGGGGCGGAGGACGGGGACGGCGTCTAGGGTGCGGCTGAGGTCGTGGTCCAGGTGGTCGGTGAGGGCGGCGGGGGCGTGGGGGTAGGGCGTGATGTGGGTGCCGATGGGGGAGATGGCCTCGAGGATGTCGGCGACGTTGGTGGCCAGGACGGCGTTGCGTTCGCGGATCAGGAGGTGGACGCCTTCGGACATCCGGGAGGTGATGGGGCCTGGGACGGCGAGGACCTGGCGGCCGCATTGGTCGGCCCAGCCTGCGCTGTTCAGGGCGCCGCTGCGGACGGCTGCTTCGACGACGACGGTGCCGAGGGTGGTCGCGGCGATGAGTCTGTTCCGGGCGAGGAAGCGGAGTTTGGTGGGTGAGCAGCGCGGTGGGAGTTCGCTGATCAGCAGGCCTGTTTCGGCGATGCGATCGAAGAGTGCGGTGTTGCTCTTCGGGTAGCTGACATCGACTCCACAGGCGAGCACAGCGACGGTAAGACCCCCGCTCGACAGCGCCCCGCGATGGGCCGCGGCATCGATGCCATATGCGCCGCCGGAGACCACGGTGACGCCCTCGTCGGCGAGCCCCGCAGCCAGTTCGGCGGCAGCGTGTTCGCCATAGGACGAACAGGCGCGAGCACCCACCAGGGCAACAGATTTCGCGAGGGTCTCTCGCAGGTGCGCCGGCCCACGGACCCAAAGCCCGAACGGTACGCCGCCGCGACGGCTCTGCAGACCCGCTTCGGCCAGTACCTCCACCTGCTCGGGCCATTCGTCGTCACCGGGAATGACGAATCGCGCTCCAGCCGCCGCGGCGCGCTCCAGATCGAGCTCCGGTCGTGCCTCGGCTATCCGCGCCGACCATCGCTCGAAGATCGGATGCTTCTCCTGCAGGGCCTGCCACAACTCCTGAGCCTCCATCCCGTCGAAGGCAGCAGCCGCCGGATCCCCCGGCTCGATGACCCGAACCAACCCGGCCCGGGCAAGCCGCTCTGCTTCACCTCCTCCGTCCGGATGGATGTCGGACGGGGACTGTGCGGACGAGGACTGTGCGGACGTGGTCATGAGGTGGCCTCTCGGAGGGGGCGGACGTCGGTCAACGGGGTCAGGGGTGCGCCGGTGCGGAGTTGGAAGGCTTGATGGGTGTGGGGGACGGTGGGGATCGGGACGCCTTCCAGATCGGCGAGGGTCCAGGCGAGGCGGGAGACTCGGTCGAAGCCTCGAGCGGTCAGGCGGCCTTCGGCGTAGAGGTCTTCCAGGAGACGCTGGCTCGGCTCGTCGATCGGGTACTCACGGCGGAGGATCGGGCCGGGGAGTTCGCTGTTCAGCACCCAACCGGTGTCTCGATAGCGGTGGGCCTGGCGATCGCGCGCGAGTCTGACCCTTGCTGCCACCTCGGCGGTGGACTCCGGGCGGTCGCCATCGCCCTCGCCTCGCGCGGCGGGGAGGATCTGGCGCTGGATGTCGATCCGGTCCTTGATCGGGCCGCTGATGCGCTGGCGATAGCGGTTCAGATTCTGCGGAGTGCAGTTGCAGACACCATGCGGCGTCCCGGCGAGGCCGCAAGGGCAGGGATTGGCCGCGAGGACCAACAGGAAGCGGGCCGGGAACTTCGCGACCGCTGCCGCCCGATGAACCTCGATGAAGCCGGATTCGAGTGGCTGGCGCAGGGTGTCGAGCGTCAGCGGATGCATCTCGGGAGCCTCGTCGATAAAGAGGATCCCTCGGTGGGCGCAGCTGATGGCGCCGGGGCGGGGCATGCCGGAGCCCCCGCCGATCAGGCTGGGCAGGGAAGCCGTGTGGTGCGGGGCGATGAAGGGCGGACGCAGAACCAGTTCGGCGTCGTTGGTGAGCAGGCCGGCGAGCGAGTGGACGGCGGACACCTCGAGGGAATCGTCGGTGCTGAGGTCTGGCAACAGACCCGCCAGGCGCTCGGCGAGCATCGTCTTGCCGGAGCCGGGCGGGCCGTGCAGGAAGAGGTGATGACCACCGGCGGCACTGGCCTCGATCGCCTTCCGTCCTTCGCGCTGGCCGAGGACGTCGTGGAGATCGACCTCTGGAACCCGCGTGAGCGACTCGGAGATGAGCCGGGGCTCGGCTCGCGGCGGCTCCTCGTCCGGCATCTCGGTTTGGCGGAGCAGCGCGAGCACCTGGCGCAGAGAGCGCATCCCGTAGACCTCGATGCCCGGCACCAGTCTTGCTTCGCCCGCATTCAGCTCAGGAACGACGATCCGCTCGAAGCCGGATCGGGAGGCGGCCAGCGTCATTGCCAGCGCACCGCGGACCTCGCGCATCCGGCCGTCGAGGCCGAGCTCGCCGATGATCGCCAGCTGGCGCAGGCGCTGGTTGTCGACGACGCCCGCGGCCGCGAGCAGGGCGCAGGCGATCGCGACATCGTAGTGCGAGCCGGTCTTCGGCAGGGTCGCGGGGGAGAGGCCGATGGTGACCTTGCGGTCGGGGAACTTCTCGCCGCTGTTGACGACCGCGGCGCGGACCCGGTCGCGAGCCTCGGACAGTGACGTGTCCGGCAGGCCGATCAGGGTCGTCTTCGGCAGGCCCTGGGCGATGTCGGCCTCGATCTCGACAAGGTGACCCTCCAGGCCGACCAGCGCCACGGACCAGGCCTGGGCGAGTGCCATCAGGCCACGCCCCGGACGTGGTCGACGCTCGGCTCGCCCCGGTGCGGCAGGAGCACCGCGACGATGTCGATCCGGATCTCGCCGGGGCGCACCTCGTGCTCGCGCAGCCAGTGGCCGACCAACTGGCGCAGCTTGCTGAGCTTGCGATACGTGATCGACTCGAGCGGGCTGCCGTACCCCAGCCCGCGCCGGGTCTTCACCTCGCAGATGACGAGGGCCTGATCCTCCCGGGCGACGATGTCGATCTCGCCCTGGGGGCAACGCCAGTTGCGCTCCAGGATCGTGAAGCCCTGCTCCACGAGGTACCTGGCGGCGAGATCCTCGCCGTACTGCCCGACCGTTTGCGTGGTTCGCATCGATGACCACCTCCGGCTAAGAACATGCCGTGGTTCTCACCGATTTCGCGGAGGACTTCGGAGCCTGTGGACAACAGTGGAGCCGCGGACGACAGCGGGGCCGGCGGACAGCCGGCCCCACTGACGTCAGTTGCGCATGTGTTTACCGCGGGTCGACTGTTTCGGCGGCGTCCGGACCGCGCGCAGCTCGCCGGTGTCGGCCTCGCTCCGGATCGCCTGCAGGCCACCCGTGCCGGGGTCGGTGTCGCCGATGTCGAAGTCCCAGCTGTCCTCGTTGGCCAGCCGGCTGTGCCAGCGGCCGTAGAGGCCGTAGATCGCCAGCCCGACCACCATCCAGATGGCGAACTTCGTCCAGGTGCTCGTCTTCAGGTTCAGCATCAGCCACAGCGTCGCGGCCAGTGACAGCAGCGGGATCAGCGGCACCATCGGGACCCGGAAGCCACGCTCCAGGTCCGGCTCCGTACGCCGTAGCGTCAGCACCCCGACCGCACAGAACGCGAAGCAGAACAGGGCTCCGATGACGAGCAGCTCCTCCAGATCGAGGACCTTCGGATACAGCGTCAGCGCGATCGCCGCCGCACCGGCCGCGCTGGCCGCGCGGGCCGGCGAGGAGTAGACCCGGCTGACCCGGCCCAGGCTCTTCGGCAGCAGGCCGTCACGGCCCATGTTGAACAGCACCCGGCTCTGCGCGATCAAGACGACCATGATCACCGTCATCAAGGCGAGCAAGGCCCCTAGGTTGACCACGTTCGCCGCCCAGCCTTCGCCGACGGCCGACATCGCCTCCGACACCGGTGCGGCGCCACCCAGCTGGCCGGACGGGCGCATGCCGACCAGTACGACCGCCATTGCGACATACAGGATCGTGACGGCGCCGACGCCGAGCAGCATGCCCTGGGGCACGGTCTTGCGCGGGTTCCGGGCGTCCTCGGACGCGGTCGCGATCAGGTCGAAGCCGATGAAGGCGAAGACGATCGAGCTGGCCGCGGTGAAGATGCCCATCAGGCCGAACGAGCCGAACGACGAGTCCAGGATCCAGCTGAGCAGGGTCGGACTGGCCGTGGCCGGTGCGGGCCGCGAGTCCGGGACGAACGGGCGGTAGTTGTCGAAGTTGATGTGCGTGGCGCCGACCACGACGACCAGCAGGATCACCGCGACCTTCGCCATCACGACGATGGTGAGCACCCGGGTCGACAACTTGGTGCCGGTGACGATCAGCACGGTCAGCACCAGCAGCAGCAACGGCGCGGCCAGGTTCACCTTGGCGTCGGGCCCGAAGAACTGGGCCACCCCTGCGGGCAGGTTGACGCCGAATCCTTCCAGGGTGGCGAGGAAGTACGCCGACCAGACGCGCGCCACGATGGCGGCGGCGGTGACGAGCTCCAGCACGAGCGCCCAGCCGACCAGCCAGGCCCACATCTCGCCGAAGGTCACATAACTGAAGGTGTACGCGCTACCAGAGACGGGGATCGTCGACGACAGTTCCGCGTAACAGGCCGCAGCCAGTACGCAGACCACCGCGGCGATCAGGAACGACAAGATCACAGCGGGACCGGCGACGTTGGCCGCCTGCTTTCCGCTGAGACTGAAGATGCCGGACCCGATCATCACACCTAGTCCGAGAACGACTAGGTCGCGACGACCGAACAGGCGCGGCAGACGGTGCCGCGCGTCCTCGACTCGAGTGAACGCCGACTCGACCGGCAGGCGCCGGCCTACGGTCTGTCCGTTCGCTGAGGGGGCCATGGTCAGGGGTGCCTCCGTTGCTACTAGGGCAATCGGGCCGAACAGTAGTCGACCAGTGGGGATTCGGGCCAGACCTCCTCGGGGTGTCCTCCGCGCGGTGACTTGCGATGGTGCGGTCACTCCCGCATGGTCAGGTAATGGTGCCGGACGAGGTCAGCACACCGCCCTCCGGGGCGGCAGATTTCACTGTGTTACTGGCTGACTACGAACGGCATCTGACGGCGGAAAGAGACCTCAGCAGACATTCGGTGCGAGCCTACATGGGCGATGTGCTGGATTTAATCGACCATTTGACTCGGCTTGGTCACGATGACCTGAGCGGGCTCGACATCCGTGGCCTGCGGTCCTGGCTGGCCAAGCAGCAGAGCCTCGGCAAGTCGCGCAGCACGATGGCGCGGCGCGCGACGGCCGCCCGGGTGTTCACCGCCTGGGCGCAGCGGACGGGCCGGATCGAGACTGACCCGGGTGCGTTGCTCGCCAGCCCCAAGCCGCACAAATCGCTGCCCGGCGTGCTCGGCGTGGCCGACACGCGGGCGGTGCTCGAGGCCGCGGCGGTGGCGGCGGATGACGGCAGCCCGGTCGGGCTCCGCGATCTGGCGATCATGGAGTTGCTCTACGCAACGGGTATCCGGGTCGGCGAACTGTGCGCGCTCGACCTTGACGACGTCGACCCGGGCCGCCGGGTGGTCCGCGTCTTCGGCAAGGGCCGCAAGGAACGCTCGGTCCCGTACGGCGTACCGGCCGGGGTTGCGCTGGATGGGTGGCTGGACGGGCCGCGGGCGAAGCTGTTCCGGCCGGGGAGCGGGCCTGCGTTGTTCCTGGGAGCTCGTGGGACGCGGATCGACCAGCGGACCGTCCGGCGACTCGTGCACGCCAGGATGGAAGCCGTCGACGCGCCGGATCTGTCGCCGCACGGGATGCGGCACACGGCGGCGACGCACCTGCTCGAAGGCGGTGCGGATCTGCGCAGCGTGCAGGAGTTGCTCGGTCACGCTTCGTTGGCGACCACGCAGATCTACACCCACGTGTCGGGCGAGCGATTGCGACGCGCCTACGAACAAGCGCATCCGCGCGCCTGACCTCGGCCCTGGATACGGCAGACTGCGGAGTATGCGGGTTTCGGCGAAGTCTGACTATGCGTTGCGGGCGCTGATCGAGATCACCCAGCGATGGGTGGCGAACGATCCCTCGGTGGTGTCGGCGGAGGAGTTGAGCCGTGCGCAGGGGATTCCACACGGCTTCCTGCAGGGGATCCTCGCCGACCTGCGCCGAGCCGGGGTGTTGACGAGCCAGCGCGGCCAATCGGGCGGGTGGAAACTCGCGATCGACCCGAACGAGGTGTCGGTGGCCGACGTGATGCGGGCGGTGGACGGGCCGATCGTGAGCATCTCCGGGGTCCGGCCCGAGAGCGTCGCGTACAACGAGCGGGCCGTCGTGCTGCAGCGGGTGTGGATCGCTGCGCGGGCGAGCCTGCGAGACGTGCTGGAGCACACGACGCTGACGGACCTTGCCAAAGGCAAGCTCCCGGCCGGCGTCGAGCGCCGCTCGAAGGACGAAGACGCCTGGCAGGCGCGCGTTCCCGGTAGCTGATCCAGTTGCTGGACGGCGGGTCTGGGCGGGCATCAGTGGCGCCTGATCAGAAGACCGCCGATGAGGGTCGCTGCCGCTGCCAGGCCGACGATCACGCCCGAGGCGACTTCATCTCTCGCTGAAGCCTGCGCCTCGACGCGAGCGGGTGGCACAGGTGGCTGTGCCGTGATGCTGGGGTGCGGGGCGAGGGACTGTGTGGTGACTCCCAGGACTGCGCTGTTGCGGAATGAGGGCGTCGGGGCGAGGGGTAGAAGGCGGATGGGGCGGTGGGGGAGTAGGGCCAGGGGATTCAGGTAGATGTTGGCTTGGAGTAGGCCCCAGTGGAGGCAGGTTGCTGGGGTGCAGTGGGAACCGGCCGCCGAGAGGTGGCCTAGCGGGGTGCCCGGGGTGACGACGGCGCCCACGCGGACCGTGGGGACGACCGGTTCGTAGGTGGTGCGGAGGCGGCCGTTGGTGATGACGATGACGCCGCGGCCGGCCAGCGAGCCGGCGTACGTGACTGTGCCGGGCGTGGCTGAGCGGACCTGCTGACCAGGGGAGCCGCGCAGGTCGAGGCCGCGATGGCCGGAGAGCCAGGGTTTGGGCGGTGGTTCGAAGCCGCGGATGACCTCAGGGCGAGGGGTGAGTGGCCAGACCGCGCCGGGTTGGGCCGTGAAAGAGGCGGACTGCGGCGGGGTTGGAGCGGGGTGGATCGGGGTCAGTAGGGCAGTCAGGGCCAGGGGTGTGAGGAGGAAGGGCGTCATACAGAGAATGTGCCGTTGGAGTCGGCCGGTGGCGGTGAGGATCTTGGCGGTTGTGGACAAGTGGGGCCGGTTAGGTGTGGTGGCTGCTCTCCCGTAGACTTTTGGTGGCGTCCCGCGTGAGTGGGACGACTTCGCACGCCCGCATGCCCCGAACCTGACTTCAGTACTCACTGGAGGCGGTGGGGGCGCACCACTCGGTCCCGGTTCGTCCGGGATTGGTGCGCGCGAGCGTCAGGCGCAGCGGACCGACCGGTTCGTTGCGAACAACCGAGACTGTGCCGTCCGAGTGTGCAACGCCGGGCCGGCACGACAGGAGGAACACCTCATGGCCGTCGTGACCATGAAGCAGCTGCTCGAGAGCGGCGTCCACTTCGGGCACCAGACCCGTCGCTGGAACCCGAAGATGAAGCGATTCATCTTCACCGAGCGCAACGGCATCTACATCATCGACCTGCAGCAGTCGCTGTCGTACATCGACCGCGCCTACGAGTTCATCCGGAGCACCGTTGCCTCCGGTGGCGCGATCCTGTTCGTCGGTACCAAGAAGCAGGCCCAGGAAGCGATCGCCGAGCAGGCGACCCGCGTCGGCATGCCCTACGTGAACCAGCGCTGGCTGGGCGGCATGCTCACCAACTTCCAGACCGTCAGCAAGCGGCTCCAGCGGATGAAGGAGCTCGAGCTCCTGGACTTCGACGACGTCGCCGCCTCCGGTGTGACGAAGAAGGAGCTGCTGCAGAAGCGTCGCGAGTACATCAAGCTGCTCAAGACCCTCGGCGGTATCCGCGACATGTCCCGCGTTCCGGCCGCCGTCTGGATCGTTGACACGAAGAAAGAGCACCTCGCCGTCGACGAGGCGCGCAAGCTCAAGCTGCCGATCATCGGCATCCTGGACACCAACTGCGACCCGGACGAGGTCGACTTCCCGATCCCGGGCAACGACGACGCGATCCGTTCGGTCGGCCTGCTGACCCGCGTGATCGCCGACGCCGTCGCCGACGGTCTGATGTCGCGTGGTGGCCAGGGTGCGACCGCGGCCGGCGAGGAGCTGGGTGCCGAGGAGCCGCTGGCTGCTTGGGAGCGCGAGCTGCTGGAGAGCCAGAACGGCGCCACCACGGAGGCGAAGGCCGACGAGGCCCCCGCCGCTGAGGACGCTGCCGTCGAGGCGCCTGCCGCCGAAGCCGCTGTCGAGGCCCCCGCGGCCGAGGCTGCTGTCGAGGCCCCCGTCGCCGAGGAGGCTCCGGCCGCCGAGGTGACCGAGGCTCCGGCCGCCGACGAGGCGCCGAAGACCGAGGCCTGACCGGTCTGTCACTGCCAGCCGCAGGATCGGGCCGTCGTACCCACGGCGGCCCGGCCCGCGCCGGCAGTGACCTACCCCCGGCTCCGGCCGGGCGGTGAATCCCCCAGCTGACGCACCACCGAAGACGAGAGATCGAGGAATGGCGAACTACACCGCCGCTGACGTGAAGCGGCTCCGCGACGCCACCGGCGCGGGCATGATGGACGCGAAGAGGGCGCTCGAGACCACCGACGGTGATTTCGACAAGGCGATCGACGAGCTGCGCATCCACGGCGCGGCCAAGGCCGCCAAGCGTGGCGCCGAGCGCTCCGCCACCAACGGACTGGTCGCCGCCGCGGAGAACGCGATGGTCCAGCTCAACTGTGAGACCGACTTCGTCGCCAAGAACGAGCAGTTCCAGCAGCTCGCGGCCGACATCGTCGCGCACGCTTCGGCCAGCAAGGTCGGCGACGTCGAGGGTCTGCTCGGCGAGAAGCTGGCCGACGGCAAGAGCGTCGCCGAGAACATCGAGGCCCTGGCCGCGGTGATCGGTGAGAAGCTCGAGCTCGGCAAGGTCGCCGTCTTCGACGGCAAGGTCGCGGCGTACATGCACAAGCGTGCCGCCGACCTCCCGGCCCAGGTGGGCGTGCTGGTCGAGTTCGAGGGCGACAACATCGACGCTGCCCGCGGTGCCGCCATGCAGGCTGCCGCGATGCGTCCGCTCTACACCACTCGCGACGAGGTCCCGGCCGAGACGGTCGAGAACGAGAAGCGGATCGCCGAGGCGACCGCGCGCGAAGAGGGCAAGCCCGAGCAGGCACTGCCCAAGATCGTCGAAGGCCGGGTGAACGGCTTCTTCAAGGAGGTCGTGCTGCTCGAGCAGTCGTCGGTCCAGGAGAACAAGAAGACCGTGAAGGCGGTCCTCGACGAGGCAGGCGTGACCGTCAAGCGGTTCGCTCGCTTCGAGGTCGGAGCCTGACGGCTCACCGACCACACAGCTAGTCAGCGCAGTCGACGAGGAGGCCGGAGTCGTGACGGAAACCCTGGGTACCGAGACGAATCCGGCCTCTGAGCCGTTCGCTCCGGCCTATCGCCGGGTGCTGCTGAAGTTGTCGGGTGAGGTGTTCGGCGGCGGCAAGCTCGGCGTCGACCCCGACGTGGTGAACTCCATCGCCAAGCAGATCGCCGAGGTGGTCCGCTCCGGCGTCCAGGTCGCCGTGGTGGTCGGCGGTGGGAACTTCTTCCGTGGCGCCGAGCTGCAGCAGCGCGGGATGGAGCGCAACCGCGCCGACTACATGGGCATGCTCGGTACGGTGATGAACTGCCTGGCGCTGCAGGACTTCCTGGAGAAGCTGGGCGTCGAGACCCGGGTGCAGACCGCCATCACGATGGGCCAGGTCGCCGAGCCGTACATCCCGCGCAAGGCCGATCGGCACCTGTCCAAGGGCCGCGTGGTGATCTTCGGCGCCGGTTCCGGCATGCCGTACTTCTCCACCGACACGGTCGCCGCGCAGCGCGCGCTGGAAATCGGCGCCGAGACGCTGCTGATGGGCAAGCAGGGTGTCGACGGGGTCTACGACTCCGACCCCAAGAAGAACCCGGACGCGGTCAAGTTCGACCAGCTGTCGTACGACGACTTCCTGTCCCGCGGCCTGCGTGTCGCCGACGCGACGGCGATCAGCCTGGCCCGCGACAACGCGTTGCCGATCGTGATCTTCGGACTCGAGGAGGGCAACATCGCCCGCGTCGTCCGGGGTGAGAAGATCGGCACGGTCGTCTCACCCGGCCAGTAGCCGACCCACTAAGATCACGGCCAACACACGGGCTGACGTCCGTTATCTGGTAAACCAGCGTTCGTAGGGTTGGATCAGGCCGCACCGACGCGGCCCCGAGGAAGCGAGGAATGTCGTGATCGACGAAGCACTCCGCGATGCCGACCAGAAGATGGCGAAGGCCGTGGAGGTCGCCAAAGACGACTTCGCCGCGATCCGCACCGGCCGCGCGCACCCATCGATGTTCTCGAACATCGTGGCGGACTACTACGGTTCGCCGACGCCGCTGCAGCAGCTGGCCGGTTTCCAGGTGCCGGATCCCCGCACCGTGTTGATCTCGCCGTACGACAAGGGCGCGATGCCGGCCATCGAGAAGGCCATCCGCGACTCCGATATGGGCGTGAACCCGGGCAACGACGGCTCGGTCATCCGGATCACGATGCCGCAGCTCACCGAGGAGCGCCGCAAGGAGTACATCAAGGTCGCCAAGACCAAGGGCGAGGATGCCAAGGTCTCCGTCCGCACCATCCGCCGGCACGCCAAGGACTCGATCGACAAGTCGGTCAAGGACGGCGAGGCGGGCGAGGACGAGGGCAAGAGTGCTGAGAAGCGGCTCGACGGGATGACGAAGAAGTACGTCGACTCGATCGACCAGCTGCTCAAGCACAAGGAAGCCGAACTGCTCGAGGTGTGATGGGCGTCGACCAGAGCACCCCCGCGCCGAGCCGCGCCGGGCGCAACCTGCCCGCGGCGATCGGCGTCGGGGTCGGGCTCGGTGCGGTCATCATCGGTTCGCTCTTCTGGCAGAAATCGCTGTTCACCCTCGTCGTCCTGGCCGCCGTCCTGGCTGCCGTCGACGAACTGGTCCGGGTGTTCCGCGTCAGCGGCGCGAAGCTGTCCCGGATCCCGCTCTTCATCGGTACCACCGCGATGCTCGTCGCGGCGTACTACGGCGGCCCGCTCGCGCTGCTGATCGCGATGGCGCTGACCGTGCTGGCAACGATCTTCTGGCGGATGCCGGCCGGTTCGATCGGTTTCGTCCGCGACGTCACCACCAACGTGTTCCTGATCGGCTATGTGCCGCTGCTGGCCGGGTTCGCGATCCTGCTCGTGCAGCCGGACGACGACGGCCCGCAGCGGGTGGTGACGTTCTTCCTGGTCGTGGTGGCCAGCGACGTCGGCGGCTATGTGGCCGGCGTGCTGTTCGGCAAGCACCCGATGGCGCCGACGATCAGCCCGAAGAAGTCCTGGGAAGGTTTCGCCGGCTCCACGCTGGCCTGTATCGGCGCCGGCATCGGCTCCGTGGTCTGGCTGCTCGACGGTCACTGGTGGGTCGGCGCGATCATCGGCGCCGTCGCCGTGCTGACCGCGACGGTCGGCGACCTGGCCGAGTCGATGATCAAGCGCGACCTCGGGATCAAGGACATGTCGAACCTGCTGCCGGGCCACGGTGGCGTGATGGACCGGCTGGATTCCTTGCTGGCAACGGCTCCCGCGATCTGGCTGCTGCTGCACCTGCTCGTCTGAGACCGTTCGTTTGACGTTCGCCGCGGCGCCGGGTTTGCTGGCCGTATGACCATCGCACCCGACGGCCGCGCCCTGCTCGGTGACGTCGTCCGCCTGGACCGGCTCGTTGCCTCCGACATCGAATCTCTGTACACCGCGATCGCCAACGAGAAGGTGTACGCCGGTGGCTTCGGTGGCGGTCCAGCCGCGATGCCGACCGGCGTCGAGCAGATGCGCGAGTCGTGGGTGCCGGCTGCGGCCGAGCGGTTCGCGTATGTCGTCCGGCTGGCCGCGGACAGCGAGTTGGGGGCCGAGGGCACCGTCGTCGGGACGTCGAGCCTGACCGACATCGACCTGCACAACGAGCGCGCTCATCTCGGCTACACCGGGTACGCCCCGGCCGTTTGGGGGACGAAGGTCAACCCGGCCGCCAAGCTCCTGCTGCTCCAGCACGCCTTCGAGGACTGTGGATTCGGCCGGGTGAAGATCCAGACCGGGCTGGCCAACACGCGTTCCCAGGCGGCGATCGCCAAGCTCGGGGCCACCCGCGAGGGCGTTCTCCGCCGGCACATGAAGCTGGCGGACGGTTCGTGGCGTGACACCGTCGTCTTCTCGATCCTGGCCGACGAATGGCCGGACGTCCGCAAGGGACTCCAAGCAAGGATCAGCGGCTAGCGAGACTCCGCAGCTCCGCCAGTTCGGCGAGCAGCCGGTAGGACTCCAGCAGCTCAGTACGGTCGTAGGTGTTGGTCGTCACCAGTACTTCGTCCGCGCCCGTCCGCTGCACCAGGCCGCCCAGCGCGGCGTCGACCTCGGTGGGGGTTCCGTAGATCTGCCCGGTCAACGACTGCTCGAAGAACCCTCGCTCCTTGGAGCTCATGTCCAGCTGCAGCACGTGCGATACCGACTCCAGCGGCGGGAAGACCCCACGGGTGCGTGAGTAGGCGCTGGCCCATGCCTCAGGCAGCAGTAGCCGCTTGGCCGCATCAGTAGTCGCAGCGACGGCCACTGTCGCCGCCAGTACGACGTACGGGCTAGTGGCCCAGAGCGAGGGCTGGAAGTCGGTGCGGTAGCGGTCCAAGAGGCTCAGGAGCTCGTGCTCGCCCTTGACGCCAGCGATCACCAGCGGCAGCCCGAGCGAGGCTGCGAGGAGCGCGCCTTCGCCGACCGCCAGTACGAACGGTGGGACGGCCAGGCCTTCACCGGGCCGTGCATGCACCTGTGGATGGTCCTGCTGAGTCCCGGTGAAGTAGCCGAGCAACTCCCGTACCTGGTCGCTGAAATCCTCCGCTGCGTCCTTCTCGACGCCAAGCGCCCGTCGGATGCCATTGGTGAACCCGACCGAGCGGCCAAGCCCCATGTCGATCCGTCCGGGGAACAGTGACTCCAGTACGCCGAATTGCTCGGCGACCACGAGTGGCTGGTGATTGGGCAGCATCACCCCACCAGTGCCGACCCGGATCCGTGAGGTGGACGCCGCCACGGCTGCAGCCAGCACGGTCGGCGCCGACCCGACCACCCCAGGCACGCTGTGATGCTCGGACACCCAGAACCGGTGATACCCAAGCTCCTCGACCTCCTGCGCCAACTGAACCGTGCCACGAAGCGTCTCGGCCTCTGTCTCGCCAGTACGCGTCCGAGACCGGTCGAGAACCGACAACGGGACCCCAGCGAGCGCAGTACGGGGGAGTGAGTCCATATGGGGTGCAACCGACTCCGGCGGTGGCCCATTCCGCGGCTGGATTCGATCTGAATCGAAATGCTCGGTCAAATTTTCACGGTGCTCGGACGGTCTTGGAAACCTGCTGACAACGCCGTGACCTGCGGAAACACCACGATGTCAGTCGCTGAGCGTGCCCGTTCATGCCCGGAGAGTGGGTTTACAAGAGGTCGGTGCAAGGAATCCACTGTCGTGTGCGACGGCCACGGAGGTCGCCGCGTCGAGGCTGAGGAGCTCACATGTCCCGTGACCTGTTCCAGCCGCCCGTGAGGCTCGGGAGGCGTACGACGATGAAGTTGAAGGCCGCGGCATGCGGTCTGGCCCTGGTTGCCGGAGTGTCGATGCCGATGGCATTGACCTCGTCGGCCGTGGCGACACCGGCTCCGGCCGGCGCATCTACCGCCCTGGGTGCGCCTGGCATCGGAGTACAGGCCGGTAGTACGGCTGCGAAGGCCGCGAATGCGGCAGCGGCCACGAAGAAGGTGCCGACGCTCGGGCACTCGACCCAGACGCTGCGGTCGCTGAGCATCGACTTCCAGTACCAGCAGACCGGCTACTGGTGTGGTCCGGCCGCCACCCGGATCGCCCTGTCGGCGCGGATGTCCGCACCGAGCCAGCAGGACCTGGCCAACCAACTGGGCACCGACGAGGACGGTACCGACTGGATCGGTCAGGTCACCGGTGTGCTCAACAACCGGCTCAACACCGGGTACTACGAGACCAAGGAGATGCCGAACGATCCGCCGACCCAGGGGCAGCGCGACCTGCTCTGGTACGACATCCAGTACGACATCGACCGCGGTTACGCGATCGTCGCGAACATCGTCGCCCCCGCCAGCAACCACCCGCCGGGCTACCCGAACTACACGATCTGGCACTACTTCACCGTGATCGGGTACGACACCAGCGACTCGACCGTGCTGATCGCCGACCCGGCCGGCTTCGGCCCGGCGACGTACTGGCTGACCTTCAACCAGCTCGCCACCCTGATCCCGCCGAAGGGCTACTCCGCCTGACCGCCCTACCACTCGCGCCCTGGCGGTCAGGCCGCCCGGGCGCGAGTGGTGTCCAGGGTCACTGATGTGAATTTGTGAATGAGCGAGGGCGCGCGCGACAATGGGAGGCCATGACTACCTCCCTTCCGCTTGTTTTCGATGAGCCGCGCCGTGCCAAGAAGCCGCCGCGGCACCTGGCCGACCTCAGCGGGGAGGAGCGCCGTGCCGCGGTGACGGCGCTCGGCGAGCCCGCCTTCCGGGCCAAGCAGTTGTCGAACCACTACTTCGCCCGGCTGACCGACGACCCGGCGGACATGACCGATCTGCCCGCCGCGACCAGGGACAAGCTGGTCGCCGAGCTGATGCCTCCGTTGCTGACCAAGGTCCGCGACATGGAGTGCGACAACGGGACCACGCGCAAGACGCTGTGGAAGCTGCTGGACGGGTCGCTGGTCGAGTCCGTGCTGATGCGCTACAAGGACCGCACCACGATGTGCGTGTCGTCGCAGGCCGGGTGCGGGATGGCCTGCCCGTTCTGTGCGACCGGCCAGGCCGGTCTGACCCGGAACATGAGCACCGCGGAGATCGTCGAGCAGGTCGTCGACGGCGCCCGCGCGCTGGCCCGTGGCGAGATCGCCGGCGGCCCCGGCCGGGTCAACAACATCGTCTTCATGGGGATGGGCGAGCCGATGGCCAACTACAAGGCCGTGATCGGCGCGGTCCGCCGGTTCACCGAGCCTTCGCCGGACGGCCTGGGGATCTCGGCCCGGGGCGTGACGGTCTCGACCGTCGGCCTGGTGCCGCGGATCAACCAGCTCTCGACCGAGGGCATCCCGGTCACGCTGGCGGTGTCGCTGCACGCGCCGGACGACGAGCTGCGCGACGAGCTCGTCCCGATCAACAACCGGTGGAAGGTCGACGAGGTCCTCGACGCCGCCTGGGGCTATGCCGAGAAGACCAAGCGCCGCGTCTCGATCGAGTACGCGATGATCCGCGATATCAACGACCACGCCTGGCGCGCCGACCTGCTCGCCGAGAAGCTGGCAGCGCGCGGCGACTGGGGCTGGGTGCACGTCAATCTGATCCCGCTGAACCCGACGCCCGGCTCCAAGTGGACCGCCTCCGACCCGGCCGACGAGCGCGAGTTCGTCCGCCGCCTGCAGGCCGGTGGCATCCCGACGACGGTCCGCGACACCCGAGGTCAGGAGATCGACGGCGCCTGCGGCCAGCTCGCCGCCGCCAACAAGGACTGATCGCGTGCTTCGGCCGGAGTTCGCCGTCAAGCGCCTGGGCGAGCGGTACGACCGTGCCGAGGTCGACGCGCTGGTCGAGCAGATTCTCGCGACGGTGAACCGTACCGGGCAGCCATCGGTCACGGTGCCGGAGCTGCGCGGTGCGGCGTTCCGTACTCCGCTGCTCGGCCCCGGCTATGCCGCCGACGAGGTCGACGACTTCCTGGCCGACGCCGAGCAGTGGATGCCGGACCGGCCGGTCGCGGGGCACGCGCCCACCAGCGAGCAACGGCAAGGACCGCTCTTCACGCCCGTCCGTATTCGCGAGGGCTATGCCCCGTCTGAGGTCGACGCCTTCGTGGATCGGGTGATGGCGACGGTGAACGGGCAGCCTGTCGACCGCCCGGTCACTCCGCGCGAGATCCGCAAAGTGCAGTTCACCCCGGTCCGGCTGACCGAGGGCTACGACGTCGAAGAGGTCGACGACTGGCTCGACGAAGCCGAAGGCTGGCTCAGCGGCAGACCGGGTAAAGGCCCGGAACGCCCGCGAGGTTGAGTCAGCGGCGAAGTGGCATGATCGGGCGGTGAAGATTCTCTCGATCCAGTCCGCGGTCGCCTACGGGCACGTAGGTAACTCGGCAGCCGTTTTCCCGCTCCAGCGCATCGGTGTGGAGGTGCTGCCGGTGTACACGGTGAACTTCTCGAACCACACCGGGTACGGGGCCTGGCGCGGGCCGCTCATCAGCCCGGACGACGTGCGAGAGGTCCTGCTGGGCATCGAGGACCGGGGAGTCTTTCCGCAGATCGACGTGGTCCTGTCGGGCTACCAGGGTGGGGAGGGGATCGCCGACGTCATCCTCGAGACGGTGGAGCGGGTGAAGGCGGCGAATCCCGCGGCGGTGTACTCCTGCGACCCGGTGATGGGGAACGCGAAATCCGGCTGCTTCGTCGCTCCGGCCATCCCCGTGCTGCTGCGCGACCGGGTGGTTCCGGCCGCCGACATCATCACGCCCAATCAGTTCGAGCTGGGCTTCCTGACCGGTACCGAGCCGGACACCCTCGAGTCCACGCTGGCCTCGGTGGAGCTCGTGCGCGCGACCGGACCGCGCACGGTGCTCGTCACCAGCGTCGAGCGCCCCGACCGCGAGGACGGCACGATCGAGATGCTGGCCGTCGACGACAGCGGCGCGTGGCTCGTGCAGACGCCGTACATCCCGATGAAGGCGAACGGCTCGGGCGACGTGACGGCCGCGCTCTTCACGGCGCACTACCGCCGTACGGGCGATCTCGCGGATGCGGTCGCCCGCACGACCTCCAGCGTCTTCGATCTGCTCACGCGCACGCACGATTCGGGGGAGCGCGAGTTGCAGCTCGTCGAATCGCAGGACGCGTACGCCCACCCGCGGATGCAGTTCACGCCGTCCCGCGTCGCCTGAGCTGACAAATCCCCCCGGCCGATGGCGGCCGGGGGACACCATGGGTAGTTTCAGATCCGTTAACGAATGACGAGCCTGGCGGCGTCCTCGATCGAGCCGACCAGGTGGACGGAGGCGGCCATCGGGCGCCCGGCGGCCAACCCCTGGAGCAGGGGCCAGACGGGGAGTTCGGTCGTCCAGTAGTGGTCGCCGACGAGGATCATCGGGGTCTGGGTCACCTGGTCGCCGTAGTAGTTGGGGGTGACGGCTTGGAAGATCTCCTGGACCGTACCGGCCGCTCCCGGCAAGTAGATGATGCCGCCGCGGGCGCGGCCGAGCAGTACGTCCTCACGGAGCGCATTGGAGAAGTACTTCGCGATGGAGCCCGCAAACACGTTCGGCGGCTCGTGGCCGTAGAACCAGGTCGGGATGGAGACCCCGCCGTCGCCGGGGAAGGCCTGGCGGACGGCCAGACCGCTGGTGGCCCAGTCTGCGATGGAGGGGCGGAAGGACGGCGTACCGGCGAGCATGGCGAGGGCCGAGTCGACCGCCGCATCGTCGTACAAGGACAGGCTGGCGCCCAGGTTGGCTGCCTCCATCGCGCCGGGTCCGCCGCCGGTCGCGACGGTCAGACCCGCCCGGGCGAGCGTCCGGCCGAGCAGGACGGCCGCCCGGTACGTCGGGTCGGTGCGTGCGATCCCATGGCCGCCCATCACGCCGATCCACGGTTTGCCGCCGGGGAGCTCGTGCAGCGCGTCGGCGATCGAGTGGTCGTGCAGCGCGGCCGCCAGGGTGCGACTGGTGTCGCCCCTCTCGTCGTACTGCCGTGACCACGCGTAGATCTGCGCATCCGGAGTCGCCTCGTAGCCGGCCGCCAGGCCCGCGTACAGCTCATCGGCGGCATAGAGGCTGCCCCTGTACGGGTCGAACGGCAGCTCCGGGATGGCGGGGAAGATCAGCCCGCCGCCGTCGCGTACCCAGGTCGCAGCCGTCTCCTCGAGCGCGCACCCGAGGAACAGCGAGCCCATCGGCGACAGCTTGAGCAGTACTGCCGTCCGCCCGGTGAGGTCCACCGACTGCACCCGCCAGCCGCCCATCGAGGTGGCGCCGGCCCCGGTCACCTGGTCGAAATGCCGCAGGGACTCGATGTCCAGATGGGCGATACTCGGCGTCGTCACGAGGAGCCACCCTAAGTCACCGGTAGGTCGTGATGGCGGTGAGGCCTGGCGATGAGGTATTGCTAGGTCATGACACATGCGGAGCTGTGGGAGCGTCACAAGGCCGTCATGCCGGACTGGCTGTCGTTGTACTACGAGCAGCCGATCGAGATCGTCAAGGGCGCCGGCCGCCGGGTCACCGACGGTGAGGGCAAGGAGTACCTCGACTTCTTCGCGGGCATCCTGACCAACGCGATCGGGTACGACATCGCGGAGATCTCCGAGGCGGTCCGCGAGCAGCTGGCCACCGGGATCGCGCACACCTCGACGGTCTACCTGATCCGGCGGCAGATCGAGCTGGCCGAGAAGATCGCCGAGCTGTCCGGTATCCCGGACGCCAAGGTCTTCTTCACCAGCTCGGGCACCGAGGCGAACGAGGCCGCCCTGCTGTTCGCCACCCAGAAGCGCCGTTCCAACCAGGTGCTGGCGATGCGCAACTCGTACCACGGCCGCGGCTTCGGCACGGTCGCCATCACCGGCAACCGGGGCTGGTCGGCGAGTAGCCTGTCGCCGATCAACGTGCAGTACGTGCAGGGGGCGTACCAGTACCGCAGCCCGTTCAGGGACCTGCCGGACGCGGAGTACATCAAGGTCTGCGTGGACGATCTCCGCAATGTGATCGACACCGGTACGGCGGGCGACGTCGCGTGCATGATCGTCGAGCCGATCCAGGGCGTCGGTGGCTTCTCGTCACCGCCCGACGGCCTGTACGCCGCGTTCAAGGAGGTGCTCGACGAGTACGGGATCCTCTTCATCTCCGACGAGGTGCAGACCGGGTGGGGCCGGACCGGGGAGCACTTCTGGGGGATCCAGGCGCATGACGTCGTACCGGACGCGATGACCTTCGCCAAGGGCCTGGGCAACGGGTTCGCGATCGGCGGTGTCGTCGCGAAGCCGGACCTGATGGACAGCCTGAGCGCCAACAGCCTCTCGACCTTCGGCGGCAACCCGATCTCGACCACCGCGGCGAAGGCGACGATCGAGTACCTCCTCGACAACGACCTGCAGGCCAACGCGGCCAAGCGCGGCGCCCAGCTGATGGACGGGCTGCGCGGCATCTCGGAGGAGTTCCCCGAGCTGGGCGACGTCCGCGGCAAGGGCCTGATGCTCGCCACCGAGCTGATCAACCCCGACGACGGCAAGCCGGACGCCGCCACCACGGTCAAGCTCCAGCAGGAGGCGATGGACCGCGGCCTGCTGATCGGCAAGGGCGGCCTCTACGGCAACGTCCTGCGGATGGCCCCACCGATGACCCTGACCGAAGAGGAAACCACCGAAGCCCTGGAGATCCTCCGAGACTCCTTCAACACCCTGCGCTGACCCAGAAGTGGGCCCCCGCCGTGAGGCAGAGGCCCACTCTGCGTCCTAGCGGACGGTGAGGTTGTAGGTGGTGGTGCCGGTCTTGCCGTCGGCGGAGCGGGCCGAGACCTTGATCGCGTAGGTACCGCGGGGCGTCTGGAAGTTGGTGAAGAACCAGACGTTGCTGGTGCCGTTCTGGGTGATGGTGGCCGGGTTGAAGAAGGTCTGGGTGCCGGTGGGAACGCCGGTGGCGGTCAGGGTGAGGTTGCCGGTGCCACCCGACGCCTTCACCGTGGTTTGAGCGAGCTGGCCTTGAGTCACTGTCCCGCTGGACGGGGTTGCGGTGACCTGTACGTCGCCCGTCGGGGGCTGGTCGCCTGCCACTGTCAGCGTGACGTTGGCAGTGGCCGTCTTGCCGGCCGGGTTGGTCGCGGTGACCGTGACGGTGTGGTTGCCGGCCGGGGTACCGGTACCGGCCTCGAGGGTCAGTTTGGCGGCGGAGCCGGAGCTGATCGACTCCGGCTGGAAGGTGGCCCGGGCGCCGGTGGGCAGACCCGAGGCGGTCAGCGTCAGGTTCTCGGCGCCGCCCGATCCGGCGGTACTGGTCACCGTCGTCGAGATGTATTTGCCGGGGGCAACCTTCACGGCGGACGGTGAGACCGCCACCCCGAAGTCACCGGTCGGGGGCGTGTCGCCGACCTGCGTCTTGACCCAGTCGCCCATGTCGTTGGTGAGCCGGCCGTAGACGCTGTACCACTTGAAGTCGGAGCGGCTCCAGGAGGCGACGCCGATCACTTTGCCCTGGACGATCAGCGGGCCACCGCTGTCCCCGGGCAGGATGGTGATCCGGCCGTCGGAGTACCCGGCGCAGATCATCGTCGCGGGCTTGAAACCGGCGCCGACGCCGTTGCAGACCTGCGCGCCGTCCACGATCGGCAGCGACGCCTTGTCGAGCGTCACGTCGCGCGCGGTGTCGTCGAAGTCCTTCTTGCCGTAGCCGAAGCCTTGCCCGGTGGCCCCCGGCTTCTCCAGCCCCGCGTCGGCCGAGGTCGCGTACGACGCGTACTTGCCGCCGGGCACCGGGACGTCCGCGTCGGTGGTGACCACCGCGACGTCGTACCCCTGGTCGAAGTTCACGTACTTCGGGTGCTTCTTGTAGTCGACCACGCCGACCTTGGTGCCACCACCGGCGTTGAGGTCGTTGAGCCCGTAGAGGAAGCTCTTGGCGCCGGCCGCATCGGCACAGTGCGCCGCGATCAGGATCTTCCGCGGCGCGATCGCCGTACCTGTGCAGGTCTGCCCTTGTGGGCGGGTACCGCCGGCCCGCAGCCCGGCGATGATGGCGGGGAACTCGCTGACGGTCGCGTCCTGGCCGCCGGCGAAGTTCGCAACCGGACCACCCGACTTGACCGGGACGGCGTCGCCCTCGTAGTTGGCGGCCGACGGCGTGAAGTTCAGCGACCAGCCGTCGAGGGTGCCGGTGTCGAAGCGGTAGACGTCTTTCACCTGCAGCTTCCAGGTGCCGTTGCGGGTCTCGCCGGAGGTGTTGGCGGTGAAGGTCTGGTGCAGCCCGTCGGGCGAGCCGACCCCGCCCGCACGGCGGAGGTTGATCACTGCGCCGGACGGTCCGACCAGGTCGACCTGGAGGTCACCGGTGTAGCTGTGGTTGATGTCGACCTTCACGCTGGTCGTCGACGTACCGTTCCCGGCGCAACCAGTGATCGTCGTGGCCGTGGAGACGGCGGCACCCGCGTCGGGGATCGCCGCGTCCTCGGTCGACGTACCGCCTGCACAGGTCGGCGGTTCGGGGTCGCCGCCGCCGATGAAGCCCGTGTAGAGCAGCTTGTTCGGTGAGCCGCTGCCGGGGTTCTTCACTACGCCCGCACTCGCGTTGCTGGTCAGCGCCGAAGCGACAGTGGCCGGCGTGGCGGAGGGGTTGCCCGCCAGGTAGAGCGCCGCTGCTCCCGTGACGTGCGGTGTCGCCATCGACGTACCGCTGATGCTGTTGGTACCGCCGTTGTTCCAGGTCGACGTGACGCCGGAGCCGGGCGCGAAGATGTCCAGGCACGAGCCGATGTTGGAGAAGCTGGACCGGTTGTCCTGGTTGTCGGTGGAGCCGACCGTGATCGCCTCCGGCGTCCGGGCCGGGGTGGTGTTGCAGGCGTTCGCGCCGTTGTCGTTGCCTGCTGCAACCGAGAAGGTGACGCCCGCGGCGACGGCGCGCTTTACCGCGTCGTCCACCGAGGTGTTCGCCTCGCCACCGAGGCTCATGTTGGCGACTGCCGGCTTCTTGGCGTTCTGGGCGACCCAGTCGATGCCACCGATGACCTGGGACCACTCGCCCTGTCCCTGGCAGTTCAGGACCCGTACGCCGACCAGTGCGACGCCCTTGGCCACCCCGTACGTCGTACTGCCCACCGTGCCGGCCACATGAGTGCCGTGCCCGTTGCAGTCGTTGGCGATCGCGTCGTTGTCGATGAAGTCGTAGCCATCGGTCGCCCGGCCACCGAAGTCGGTATGCGTCTTGTAGATCCCCGTGTCGACGATGTACGCCGTGACGCCGGGCGCCTTGGTCGCGTAGGTGTAGCCCTGGTCGAGTGGCAGCTTCAGCTGGTCGATCCGGTCGAGTCCCCAGGTCGGGTTGGCCTGCCGGTCAGTGGCCCGGGCGATACCGTCCTGCTCGACGTAGCTGACCTCTGGATCTGCCGCCAGCCGCAATACCTCTGCCTCGGTCAAGGAGGCCGAGAACCCGCGCAGTGCGGTGGTGTAGGTCAGCTTGACCTTGCCTCCGTACCTCGAAGCCAGGGTCGAGGCGGAGGCCCGGGCACCGTCCTTCAGCACGACGATGTAGCTGCCGGGAATGGTGCCCGGAGCACCAGCGCCCCGGATGGTGGGGCTGGGTGCCGATGGTGGAGCAGCGGCCTGAGCCGGTGGAACCAGTACTGCGAGTGACAGACACACGATGGCCCCAAGGGCCCCTGTCCGCGGGAGTTTCATGAGCTCTCCGTTCGGTCCCCGGCCACCAGGGCGGAGGGGGTGGGGTGGCCGGTCCGCTTACTGTCGTGGCGAGTCACGACCGGAACAATCCGGGCATGAGTACGTAGGGGTACGTGACTATTCGCAACTCCGGACACACGGAAACGGTTTCCCCACCGCTGCCGCCGACGTAGGCTCGCCCCCACATCCACGGGAGCGCAGATGGCTGGAGCACCGATCACCCGTACCAGTTCGCCAGTGCTGGTCGGCCGCGCCGACGAACTGCGCTTGCTGGCCGCCACAGCAGCCAGGCAAGGCGTCGCGCTGGTCGAGGGCGAGGCAGGGATCGGGAAGAGCCGCCTGGTCAACGAGCTGCTGCGTGAGCCCGAGGTCAGCGGCAAGTACCTCATGGTCGGCTACTGCCAGCCCCTGCGAGAGCCGTTCCCCTACGGCGCGGTCCTCGAAGCGCTCAGAAACTACCCACGCCACTCCGGTACTCCGCTAGGCCCGCTCACCTCGGTACTACGCCCCCTCTTGCCGGAGCTCGCAGACCGGTTCCCCGACGCGCATTGGCCCGCCGGTGACCCAGCGACTGAGCGGCACCAGGTGTTCCGGGCCATCCGCGAGCTACTGGCGGCCGCGGGCCCGGCGCTCCTCGTGGTGGAGGACCTCCACTGGGCGGATGACGGATCGCGTCAGCTGCTGCGGTTCCTGATGACGGATCCGCCGGACAACCTATCGATCGTGGTGACCTACCGGCGTGAGGACCTGACGTCGGGTCCGCCACTCGGAGCGGAGTACCGGCCGCCGGTGGGGCTGCCGAGCGCTGTGCTCACCCTGCAACCACTGGACCTTGCCGGGGTCCGGTCGCTGTCGGCCGGGATCCTGGGGGTCGACGCGATCGGGACCGACCTGGCCGAGCTGCTGTACGACCGGACAGCCGGTATCCCCGCAGTGATCGAGGAGGCGGTCCGGACGCTGCCTCTGCCCGTTGACGGGAGCACTGCTCGCCGGGCGCTCGAGCATGTCGAAGTACCGGCTCTGCTGCGGGATGCGATGGCTGAACGGCTCTCCGGCCTGCAGGAGGCCGCGAGGGAGGTTAGCTACGCCACGGCGGCACTGGGGATTCCAGCAGCGAGTGACTTGCTCGGGCAGGTGACTGGTCTTGCCGAGGAAGCCGTTGAAGCGGCCCTTACTTCTGCACTGGCTGCGGGAGTCCTGCGGGACTCGGGTGACGGTCGCTACGACTTCCGCCATGCGTTGGGACGGCAGGCGGTCTATGACAGTCTGCCGGGGCCGCAGCGACAGGCGCTGCACAGGCGGATCGCCGAGACTCTGGCCGGGACGACACCGCTACCGCTGCTCCAGCTGGCCGAGCACAGCCGGCTGGCCAGCCGCACGCAGGATTGGCGTCGCTACGGTGAGGCCGCAGCTGATCGGGCCAGCGAGCTTGGCGATGCTTCGACGGCGACGCGACTGTTCCAGAGGCTGTTGGCTGAGCACGACCAGACCTCCGAAGGCGTCGACAGAATGGCCGCGAAGCTGGGCAAAGTGGCCTACACGGGTCTGGATCAGCAGGACCCGATGGATACCCTGCAGCGACTACTGACCGACAAGCGGCTGTCGCCGGCGGTGCGAGGTGAGGTTCGGCTCTACGCCGGACTGATGATGGTGCGCGCGGCAGGCGGGATCTCCGAGGGGCGGCGGGAGATCGAACGAGCGATCCCCGACCTCCACGCCAGACCGGATCTGGAGGCCAAGGCGGTATCCGTGCTGGCTCAGTGCTGGCTCGGGGCAGCGTCGCTGGACGAGAACAGACGGTGGGCGGAGCGAGCGGAGCAGTTCCTGGGCAGGGCAACCGATCCAGTGCTGGTCGCCTCCCTCCGGGCCAACCTGCTCGGGACCGGGCTGCACACCGGCGACCCTGCCGTACTGCGTGAGATCTCCAGACTTCCGGTGAGTGGCGCGTCTGGGGCCGAGCAGCGGGACCTCGCTCGAACTCACTGCAACCTCGCAGACGCCTGCATGTCCATCGGCCACTACACGAAGGCCATTGATCTGCTGTGGAGTGGGCTGCAGCTCGCGACCGACTGCGGTGCACCGTTCGTCGTCAGTACGGCGCGCTCCACTCGCGCGAGGGTGGATTGGTTCACCGGTGAATGGGCAGGACTCGACGACCGCGCTGAGCAGCTTCTGGACGAGTACCGCGACCTGTTCCCGCTCACCAGTGAGCTGTCCCTGGTACTGGCATCTCTGGCGGTCGCCCGTGGCGAGTGGGCCGAGGCGGAGGCCTTCCTTGCGGCGACCGGTATTGATCAGCCGCCCGAGGCCATCGCGCAGATAGCGCTGGCCGGCTTCGGCTTGCTCGGCTGGATGCAGCTGATGCGTGGTGAACTCGGTGCGGCAGTTGCCTCGGTGAATCGGGGCCTCGACCTCCTGCGGCGCAAGCAGGTGTGGGCCTGGGCAGGGGAGTTGACGCCGTCAGCAGTCGCCGTACTACTCGCGGACGGGCGCGACGACGAAGTACGGAAGTTGCTGGGGGAGTTGGACGACTGCACGAGCGGGCTGGATGCGCCACTGGCGCGAGTCGCGCTCCACTGCGGCCGGGCTCAGCTAGCTGAAAGCGACGGCGACTATCTAGCTGCTGCGGAGCTCTATAGAGAGGTAGAGCGTCAATACGAAGCTCTGCCGGCACCGTACTTCGCTGCGCTGGTGGCTGAGCGCGCTGTGTACTGCAGGCTCGCGCTCCAGGAGCCTGAGGCAGTGGAAGCCTTCACTGCGCTCGCGGAGAGCTTTGACCGCCTGGGGGCCTCCCGGGATGCGGCCCGCTGCCGCCACGAGCTACGCAGCCACGGGGTCACCTCTCCCTCCCGCAGAGGCCGCCGCGGCTACGGCGCCGAGCTGTCACCCCGCGAACAAGAAGTCGCCCGGCTGCTCGGCCGTGGGCACACCAACCGCGAGATCGCCGACGTCCTCTTCCTCTCACCGCGCACGGTGGAGCAGCACGTCGCCAAGGTTCTCCGCAAGCTCAACGCCGGCTCGCGCACCGATCTGCTCGAGGCCGGGCGATGAACTGGCGGTGCCCCGGAGCTGCATGCTCAGCGTGACTGCGGGCTTACGGCAAGTGCTTGTGTCCGGCGCAGGGTGCTTGTATGTTTCGACTGCGGTTCCGGCCGGGCTGGGTGAGCCCGCCGCGATCGCCGTAGTCCGTTTTCGGACTCTGGGGGAGCCGATTCACAGCGGTAGCACCGCCTGCGGTCCGACGCTGCCCGCGTCGTTCCGGGGTCTATTCGTGCTGCCGGAAATCCGGTCAATCGTTTTCACGTTAAATTCGGGGGTGAATTGATACGAGTTCTGGGCGTCTCGGATTAACTCTCCGGAATCGGTCATGGATTGTTCAATTCGGGTTCCGGTGAATGACCGGTCGAAGTCTTGACAGCGGATCTTGGGAGCACTCACTCTGTGACCGTTCTATTCACTGGGTGGTAAAACCTTCGAAGGTCCCGCCCGGGCCGGGTTTCGCCACTCGTCCGAAGGAAATGGTGAGGCAGAATGATTCGTCCTGGAGTCGTCAAGAAACTGGTCGCGGCCGGCGCTGTGGTCGCGGGCGTGTTCGCCCTGAACGTCGGGGTCGCCGATGCGGCCTCCGACCACGGCATCACCGGCACGAACTACGCGAGCGGCGATCTCTACATCTCGTCGAACGCGCGCTTCAAGGAGGGCACCGGAGCGGTCTCGGTGACGTTCTCCTCGTTGCCGAAGAACGGCCAGTACTTCGAGCTGCTGAGCGTGTCCTACGCGTTGATCGGCAGCCCGCAGAGCTGGACCAAGTCCGAGACCAACGTGCGCCGGACGCTGGCGAGCAGCGTCAGCAACGGCCGGCAGTTCTACAACGCGTTCCGGCTGAACAGCGGGTGCCCGGGGGGCGGCTGCAGCCCGTACAACCTGATCGGCTCGGAGCGCTACTGAGCCTGAGTGCTGAGTGATGGGTCCCCGGGTGGGGTGGGCCGGCGCCGGTCCAGCCCACCCGGCGGAGACCCGGCCGGTGCGGAAAATGCCTGGAGGGAAGAACGGATGCGAAACTCGAAATGGTGCGTCCTGGTGTTGCTGCTGACGCTTTCCGGATGCGGCGGATCGGCTGATTCAGATACTGCTGGACAGGACGGCCTGAAGGTCACAGAAATGATTTCGGAATATCGGGCCGAGGCCGCCACGCTGAAATTGGCGGACGGCTGGCAGTGGCCCGCCGATAAGTCATTCATGGCAAAAACCGACGATGGCCACGATGTCGTCTATCAACGCGGGTTCGGGCGGCAGGCGGCCGATCGGCGCTGGTATTGCTCCTGGGTCGGCAAAGCATTGGCCGGCGATACGAAATCCACCGGCGGTGCGCTGGCCGAGGCCCTGAAGATCAGGGAAACGTACTACTACACCACCGCGCTCCAGGCGGAATCGAAGACCTTCTTCGAGGACGTACTGCGGCGTGCCTCGCTGGGCGACCTGGGGCCGATCGCCAACGACTTCCAGCAGAACTGCGACAAAGAGTCGATCTGAGATGAGACTCGTCCTCGTCATGGCCTGCGTGCTCGGGCTGGCGGGCTGCAGCGGTGGCCAGGCCGCACCGGCACCGGGCCGGCCTCCGAGCAGCTCGCCTACCGCGGTGGTCGCCCGCGGATCGATCCAGAGCGTGGTGACGCTCAAGGCGACAGTGGCCGCCGCGCCGGCCGGCGTACTGACGTCGGCCGCGGCTGGGACCGTGGTGCTGTCTTCCGGTCCAGTTCGGATCAAGAAAGCCGACGGCTCTGTCGTGCCGGTGAACGTACCGGCAGGTGCCGTGATCACCAAGATGCTCGTCACGCCCGGGCAACGCGTCCCGGCCAGGTTCCCGATCGCCGAGGTACGGGCAACCGGGTTCGGGATGGTCGCCGAACTCGATCCGGCATCCCTGTACCGCCTCTACACCCCCGTCATCTCGGCGAAGGCCCAGATCACCAACGGACCAGGGCCGTTCCCGTGTGCCCTGCTGAGCACCGTTCCGACCAGGGCAGCAGGTTCCGGCGCCCCGCTCCGCGTCACCTGCCTGGTACCGGCGGATCTGCCGGTCTTCGAAGGGATGCCGGCCGTGATGGCGCTGGTCACCGCGCAAGAGCGCGACGTGCTGACGCTGCCACTCGAGGCGGTGGCCGGATCGGCGGCCCAGGGGACGGTCAATCTGCTCGGGCCGAAGGGAGAACCGAGCCTGCGCAGCGTCACCCTCGGGGCCAGCGACGGAAACCGGATCGCGATCCTTTCCGGCTTGGCCGAGGGCGATCGAGTCAGCCTGCCGGCGCCCGACCTGGCCGGCGGCTAGCGCCATGCGGGTCCTCGAACTGACCTCCGCCCGGAAAATCGTGGGAGCCGCCTCGCAGGTGCTCCTCCACGACGTCTCCCTGACCGTCGATCCAGGCGAACGGGTCGCCATCGTCGGCCGGTCCGGTTCCGGGAAGAGCACCCTGCTCTCGATCCTCGGGCTGCTCGACGAACTGTCCGGCGGGCATTATCTGGTGGACGGAGTGCGCGTCCACGGTCTCGGCGACGCCGACCGGGCAAGACTGCGGGCGCGGTTGTTCGGCTTCGTGTTCCAGAACTTCTGCCTGCTGCCCCACCTCAGCGTCCGGGAGAACGTCGAGGCGGGGGTGCTGCACCGGGGGCTTCGCCGGCGGCGCCGTCGCGACGTTGCGATGGAGGCGCTGGCCAAGGTGCGGCTGGCGGACCTCGCCGGACGGCGGCCGGATCAGCTGTCAGGAGGCGAGCGGCAGCGGGTCGCGATCGCCCGGGCGCTGGCTTCGGCGCCGCGAGTGATCCTCGCCGACGAGCCAACCGGGTCGCTCGACGAGGAGACCGGAGCCGCCGTGATGGCCGAGTTGCACGCGCTGGCCCGGCAGAGCGGCGTAGCGCTGGTCGTCGTCACCCATGACAAGTTGGTCGCCAACGGCTGCGACCGGATCCTCACCCTCGATCACGGCGCCCTGGTGACACCGTGATGGCGGCCCTGCTGGTCGCCTGGCAAGGGGTCCGGCGCCGCCCGTTGCGCAGCGCACTGACCTCGGTCAGCCTCTTCGTCGGCGTACTGGCCATCGTCCTGATCCAGGGCGGTGGCGACTTCATGGCGCAGGAGGTGGTGCGCGACTCGATCCTGGAGAGCGGGCCGGGCGTCACGGTCCAGGTCGCGGTGAAGGGCGATGGCCCAGACGCCGTGGCGACGGCCCAACAGGTCCGGGACGTCGTCCGGCGTGCAGCGGGGCCGACCACCAGGACAACGCTGGTCGTCGAGCAGCCGCAGTTCATGATCGGTACGACCGGCCAGACGGGAGGCGAGCTGGCAGTGTCCGTCGTGGAGCCCGACCTGATCGCCATCAAACCCTTCCCCCTGATCCGGGGGAGCTGGTTCGGATCGCCACGCCTGGCGCCCCAGGTGGTGCTGAACCGCGCGGGCTGGGGAGCGCAGGGCTGGCCCGCGGGGCCGGCCTCGATGGCTTTCGGCGACGGCTACCAGCGGGTGGCCGTGGTCGTGGTCGGGGTCGTCCATGACGGCAGCTCTCAACCCCACGCCTATGTGGACCTGTCGGGCAACGCCTACTGGCAGCGACTCGCCTATGAGAGTGGCTCGGCCGGCGTCCTGGTCAGCGGCGGGGTTGTCGATCCGGACGGCCTCCGGCGACGGGTGGTCGAGCTGTCGGAGCCCACGGGCCTTACGCCCCGGATCGGTGACGTCACCCGAGTGGATCGCCTCGATTCGTTCGCCGGCCAGCTGGCGATCCTGCGCCGGATCTTCCTCGGTATCGCCGCCCTCAGCCTGATGGTGGGCTGCCTCGGCATCCTGAACATCGGCCTGGCAACGGCCCGGGAACGCGCCGACGAACTCTCCCTTCGCCGGGCGCTCGGCGCCTCGTTGAAGGACGTCCTGCTGATCATGCTGCTGGAGTCCCAAGTGGTGGCCCTGCTCGGTTCGCTGGCCGCGACACTGGGTGCGATCCTCCTGCTGCCCACGGTGGTCGGCGCCTTCCAGGCGGACAGCTCCCTCGGTGGGGTCAAGGTCTCTGCCGCAGCTGTCCTCATCGGCGTCTCGGCGAGTTCGGTCGCGGCCCTGCTGGGCGGGCTCTACCCGGCAGTCCGCGCGGCCAGGACACCGATCGCACGCATCATCAGGCTCTAGCGGCACTGGCCGTCAGCCCAGTGGGTCGGTCAGCACTTCTTCGATCACGCGCTGGTTGACGGCTGCCTTCGAGGCGTCGACGTCGATGACGTCCGCGAGCACGATCAGCGCCTTCCACAGTGCCCAGCCGCGAGCCCTGGCCCAGGTCGCCGCATCCTGCGAGACGGTACGCCGGAATGCCTCCCGACTCTGATCGGAGAACATCGTCCACGCGATCACCAGGTCGCAGGCCGGGTCCCCGATTCCCGAAGTGCCGAAGTCGATGACGGCCGACAGCTTCCCGTCGACGACCAGCAGATTGCCCTGCGCGATATCCCCGTGAAACCACACCGGCGGCCCGGCGAATGAGGATGCGAGCGCGCCCTCCCAAACCTCAGTGCAGGCTGCAACATCAACCCGGCCGGCCAACGCGACCAGCGCACGCCGAGTCTCATCGGCGTAGTGCGCGGGCGGCGCACCCCGGTAGAAGCTGTGCGCGGCCGCCACCGGCCCACCACTCGCGTCACACCGCTGCAGCGCAAGGATGAACTCGGCCACGGAGACAGCAAAGCCAGACAGGTCATCGATGCGGTCGACCGACGCCGTCTCCCCGTCCAACCACCGCCGCACCGACCAGTTGAACCCGTACCCCTCACCAGGCACGCCCTTACCCACCGGCTCAGGCACCGCGACCGGCAATGACGGCGCCAATCGCGGCAGCCAGAGATCCTCCTTGTCGACGGCCGGCGCATAAGCCGCAGCCGTCGGCAGCCGTACAGTCATCGCGTCCCCGAGCCGATAGGTGCGGTTGTCCCACCCATCGACCTTCACCGGCGAAACCGCCAGCGCACTCCACTGCGGAAACTGCGCCTTGATCAGTCGCCTGACCAGGTCCGCGTCGATCCCGGCACGACCGTCTGAACCGCTGTTGTCGCTCATCCCGGCCAAGTCTCCGGTCAGGCCGAGACCCGGGGCAAAGCATTTATTCAGATCGTCAGGTTGATGCCGAAGTCGCGGATCTTGCGGTAGATGGTGGCTCGCGACATGCCGAGGTCGCTCGCGGCCTTGTCCTTGTTGCCGCGGTGGATGACCAGGGCCTTCACGACGGCGTCGCGTTCCAGCGACTCGAGCTGTGAGAGCCGGCGGCGGGTGGTGGCCCGGCACTCGCCTGGCAGGTCGTCCAGGTCGATCGTGCCGGAGCGGCGTTGCTGGGCGATCCGGAGCAGGACGCGGCGGAGCTGCTCGACGTTGCCGAGCCAGGGGAGTCGCATCAGCTGGGCGAGTGCGCTGGGGGAGATGCTGAGGTTGTTCCCCCGGTTGAGCCGGCGGAGCAGGTGTGGGACCAGCTTGTGCATGTCTTCGAGGTGATGCCGCAGCGGCGGCACCTCCACCGTGTGGGAGAAGTGCGGCAGCAGTTGCGCGTCGACCTCGGGGTTGCGCGGCTCGCTCCGCATGGTGAGCGCGACCCACATCTCGCTCCGCTGGTCGGCCTGCTCGAGCAGCAGCTCCGACAGACCGCTCACGGAATCACTGTCGAGCAGATGCGCACGCCGGATGACCAGCGACCCGGCTCCGGCCGACAACTCGTCAGCAACCGTGTCCAGCCACGCAGGGCCGCACTCAGAGGCGTCCATGACCCGGAAGTGCCCGCTGCCGTTGCGTAGCTGGTTCACCGAGCGCAGCAACGCGATCTTGCCGACCCCCGCCTCACCCTCCAGCACCACCCACGAGCCGTTGCGCCTACTGGTGTCCACCGACTGACAGACCCGCTGCCAAGTAGCACTGGTCCCAGCAAGCCCAGGCATCACCGGTACTGCGTTGTGCACCGGCCCAGTGGTGGAATCGAGCCCAGACTGCACCTGGATCCGCAGTACTCCGCCTGCGAGCTCTGCACCGCTGAACGCCGGTCGATAGTCCAGCCGGGCAACCAGGCCGCTCGGGAGGTCAGCAACCAGGGTGACCGGATCGGGGGTGCCCGCTGCATCCGCAGAGCGAGCCAGGAGCGCAGCCTGATCGGCGGGGTCGAAACGCTGCTGAGCCTGGTTGTTCATCATCACGAGGTCAGGGCTGAGGGCCATCACGCCACTGCCCGGGTGCTGGCACGCAGCCAGGTAGTCACGGAACAGT
Organism: Streptomyces sp. SID13031; assembly: GCF_010548305.1. Lineage (GTDB taxonomy): Bacteria > Actinomycetota > Actinomycetes > Propionibacteriales > Kribbellaceae > Kribbella. The sequence continues at coordinate 68,310 of NZ_JAAGLV010000014.1, read as the reverse complement.
GCGAGCTCCCGAGCCCCGGACCGCGCCAGTAGTTGCTGCTCGATCTTCTGCGCCGTCGAGCGTGCGCAGAACATCAGCAAAGCGTTTGAGTGAGTCACGGACGACGTCAGGTCCAGTACGCCGAGCAGCGCACCGGTGACCGGGTGATGGATCGGAGCGCCGGCGCAGGCGAACCCGCCCAGCCTGCCGGTGAAGTGCTCGCTCCCGGTCACCATCGTCGGGATGCCGGCCTCCAGCGCCGTCCCGATCCCGTTGGTGCCCACCTGTTCCTCGGCATAACTGAAGCCGGGGGACAGGTACGCCTGGTCGAGCAGCCTCACCAGGGAGGGATCCGGGCACTTCCGCTGCAGCACCAGGCCGTGCTGGTCGGTCAGGATGATGCTGACGGACTCGTTGGCCAGCTCGTCGGCGAGCGCACGAAGTACCGGCTCTGCGCTGAGGGCGAGGGGGCTGGGGCCCTCGATGCCGAGGTAGCTCGGGTCGAGGTTGTCGGTGTCGACCCGCAGCCGCGACGAGCGCAGCCAGGACGCCTGGATCGGCTCGCGGACCACCTGGTCGTCCAGATCACCGGAGGACAGGAAGGAGTCTCGGGCGACTTGGAGGAGCCGGCCCGGCCTCGGTGTGCTGATCCAGTGATCTTGTTCCACAGACGCGCCTCTCGTCGTCGAACTCTGCTCCTAGCGTAGAGCCGTCCCTGCTTCCACTGTGTCTCAGATTGAGACAAGCGCAAGGCCTCACCCGGGGTGTGATCGGTGCACTTGAACCCCGAGGAGGCAGACCGTGAGCAGGCAGAGTCTGAGCAAGGCACATGCCAAGATCACCGAACTGTCCTGGGAGCCGACCTTCGCGACTCCCGCGACACGCTTCGGAACCGACTACACCTTCGACAAGGCCCCGAAGAAGGACCCGCTCAAGCAGATCATGCGGTCCTACTTCCCGATGGAGGAGGAGAAGGACAACCGCGTCTTCGGCGCCATGGACGGCGCGATCCGCGGCAACATGTTCCGCCAGGTGCAGCAGCGCTGGATGGAGTGGCAGAAGCTGTTCCTGTCCATCATCCCGTTCCCGGAGATCTCGGCGGCCCGGGCGATGCCGATGGCGATCGACGCGGTGCCGAACCCGGAGATCCACAACGGGCTCGCGGTGCAGATGATCGACGAGGTCCGGCACTCGACGATCCAGATGAACCTGAAGAAGCTCTACATGAACCACTACATCGACCCGGCCGGGTTCGACATCACCGAGAAGGCGTTCGCGAACAACTACGCGGGCACCATCGGCCGGCAGTTCGGTGAGGGCTTCATCACCGGTGACGCGATCACCGCGGCCAACATCTACCTCACGGTGGTGGCCGAGACCGCGTTCACCAACACGCTGTTCGTCGCGATGCCCGACGAGGCCGCCGCCAACGGCGACTACCTGCTGCCGACGGTGTTCCACTCGGTCCAGTCCGACGAGTCGCGGCACATCAGCAACGGGTACTCGATCCTGCTGATGGCGCTGGCCGACGAGGACAACCGCCAGCTGCTCGAGCGCGACCTGCGCTACGCCTGGTGGAACAACCACTGCGTCGTCGACGCCGCGATCGGCACGTTCATCGAGTACGGCACCAAGGACCGTCGCAAGGACCGCGACTCCTACGCCGAGATGTGGCGCCGCTGGATCTACGACGACTACTACCGCAGCTACCTGATCCCGCTGGAGAAGTACGGCCTGAAGATCCCGCACGACCTGGTCGAGGAGGCCTGGAACCGGATCTACAACAAGGGCTACGTGCACGAGGTGGCCCAGTTCTTCGCCACCGGCTGGCCGGTCAACTACTGGCGGATCGACCCGATGACGGACGAGGACTTCGACTGGTTCGAGTTCAAGTACCCGGGCTGGTACAACAAGTACGGCAAGTGGTGGGAGAACTACAACCGCCTGCGGTACCCCGGCAAGAACAAGCCGATCGCCTTCGAGGACGTCGACTACCAGTACCCGCACCGCTGCTGGACCTGCATGGTGCCGGCCCTGATCCGCGAGGACATGGTCACCGAGAAGGTCGACGGCCAGTGGCGCACGTACTGCTCGGAGACCTGCGCCTGGACCGACATCAAGGCGTTCCGGCCGGAGTACGAGGGTCGCCCGACGCCGAACATGGGCCGGCTGACCGGGCATCGCGAGTGGGAGACGCTGCACCACAACCGCGATCTGGCCGACATCATCAAGGACCTCGGGTACGTCCGTGACGACGGCAAGACGCTGATCCCCCAGCCGCACCTGGATCTGGACGACCAGAAGAAGCTCTGGACCCTCGACGACGTTCGCGGCATCAACTTCGCCAGCCCGAACATCCTGCTCAACGAGATGTCCGACGCGGACCGCGAGGCCCACCTCGCGGCGTACACGGCAGGCGGCCCCGCCGGCCGCCCGGCCCCGGCGAAGGTCTGACCCACCCGAGCTGGTCGGTGGCGGCGAACCCTGGCACCACTCGCCGCCACCGATCGCTCCATCCGATCAGCAGTAGTCGATGAGGAGAAGTCGATGGGTGACAAACACGTCGTCAGGTTCGAACCCGTCGACCTCGAGATGGAGGTCGACGAGGACGAGACCGTCCTGAACGCCGCCTTCCGGCAGGGCATCGCGCTGATGCACGGCTGCAAGGAGGGCCAGTGCGCCGCCTGCAAGTCGTTCCTGCTGGACGGCGACGTGCAGATGGACCGGTACTCGACGTTCGCGCTGGCCGAGTACGAGAGCGACGAGGGCTACATCCTGCTCTGCAAGTCGCACGCGTACTCCGATCTCACCGTGGAGTTGATGAACTACGACGAGGAGGAACTGCGCAACGCCGTCCCGCTGCAGCACCTGCGGACCAGGGTCGCCGCGATCGAGCCGGTCACCCGCGACATCGTGTCGCTGCGGCTCGACCTGGTCGAGCCGGACAAGTTCACCTTCAAACCCGGCCAGTACGCCGATATCGCGATCCCGGGCCACGACGCGCACCGGTCCTTCTCGATGGCGACGCTGCCCGGCGATCCACTGGAGTTCCTGATCAAGAAGTACCCGGGTGGGCACTTCTCCGGCCTGCTCGACGGCGAGCTCAAGGTCGGCGACGAGCTCGAGCTGGACGGGCCGTACGGCACCTTCACGCTGAAGAAGTCGTCCGACCGGCCGATCGTCTGCATCGGCGGGGGAGCGGGGCTCGCCCCGATCCTGTCGCTACTGCGGCATCTCGTTGCCGATGGCATCGATCGCCCGGTGCGCTTCTACTACGGCGCCCGGACGCACGAGGACCTGTTCTACCTCGACCAGATCGAGGAGCTGGGCGCCGAGCTGGCGGACTTCGCTTTCGTCGGCTGCCTGTCGGAGAGCTGGCCGGACGAGTGGCAGTACACCGGGTTCGTGACGGAGGTGGTGCAACGGCTGGAGCCAGGGCTGGCCGAGTGCGAAGCCTACCTGTGCGGGCCACCGCCGATGGTCGATGCCGCGATCGGCCTGCTGGAGATGCAGGGCGTACCGCGCGAGCACATCCACTACGACAAGTTCACCACTTCGGTGGCGGAGTAGGAGATCGAGATGGCAGATACCAAAGAACGGAGTTTCCCGCACCCGGAGTTCACCGACTCCGAGGCCGGCGCGCTCACGTTCCCGAGCTCCACGAGTCGCACTTACAACTACTTCAAGCCGGCCAAGGCCCGCGCGACGACGTACGAGGATGTCACCTTCGACGTCCAGCCTGACCCCGAGCGGCACCTGACGCAGGGCTGGATCTACGGTTTCGCGAACTCTCCTGGTGGCTACCCGCAGGACTGGACCCGGCTGCTGTCGTCGGACTGGCACCAGTTCCGCGACCCGAACGAGGAGTGGGAGAAGACGATCTACCGCAACAACGCGGCGATCGTCCGGCAGATCGGGCTGAGCCTGGAGAACGCCAAGCGGGCCAAGGCGTACTCGCACTGGAACCCGGCCTGGACCAAGTTCATCCAGCGCAACCTCGGCGCCTGGATGCACGCCGAGAACGGGCTGGGCATGCACGTCTTCACCGCCGCGCAGCGGTCGGCGCCGACGAACATGATCAACAACGCGATGTGCGTCAACGCGGCCCACAAGCTGCGCTTCGCCCAGGACCTGGCGCTGTTCAACCTCGACCTGGCCGAGTCGGAGATCGACTTCGACGGGCAGGTGCACAAGGAGGTCTGGCAGAGCGACCCGGTCTGGCAGGGTGTCCGGGAGAACGTCGAGCGGCTGACCGCGATCGGCGACTGGGGTGAGGCGCTGTTCGCGACGAACATCGTCTTCGAGTCCCTGGTCGGCGTGCTGTTCCGCAGCGACCTGCTGATGCAGGTCTCGGCCCGCAACGGCGACTACATCACCCCGACGATCGTCGGTGCCGGCGAGAACGACTACAGCCGTGACCTCGGCTACACCCGGGCGCTGTTCTCGCTGCTGACCAGGGACGAGAAGCACGGCGACGAGAACAAGGCCGTGCTGGGCGAATGGCTCGCCACCTGGATCCCGCAGAGCCTGCGGGCGGCCCGCGAACTGCAGCCGATCTGGTCGCAGCCGAACGAGAAGGTCGTCACGTTCGCCGACTCGCTGGATTCGGCCAAGGCCGGTCTGCGCAGCGCGCTGGCCGACCTCGACCTCGACGTACCGAAGGAGCTGGACCAGTGACCACGACCAAGGAGTTCGGCGCGGTCGACCGCACCTTCTCGAACATGTGCGGCGTGACCTTGATGAACAACCAGAACGGCTACGTGGTGGCCGAGATCATGGGCCACCACGACAACGTCACGATCACCGAGTACCCCTCGATGATCCGCGTCGACGGCGTCGGCAAGCTCACTTTCGACTTCGCCGAGATCTCCGACGCGCTCGGCTCGGAGTTCGGCCTGGCCGACTTCGAGGAGATCATGTCCACCCACTACGGGCGGATGGTCCATTTCGACGACAAGACCATGCTCTTCTCCAGTCCGGAGGAGGCCGCGGAGTACATCGACTTCGACCTCGTCGAGGTCACCAGCTGAAGACACCGGGCCTCAGCGATGGGGCCCGGTCCAGTTGCCTGCCAGGGAGGCAAACCATGTATGAGAAGAACGGCGAGAAGTACTACATCGTCGACAGCCACGTGCACTACTGGAACGGCCGGCCGGAGAACAACAAGAACCGGTTCGGCGCCGGCTTCACCAACTGCTTCTACGACTATCACCGCAACCTGTCGCCCGAGGAGTTCGTCTGGACGGCGGAGAAGTTCGGCGCGTACTCCGAGGCCGACCTGCTGCACGACCTGTTCGAGATCGGCTATGTGGACAAGGCGATCTTCCAGCCGACCTATCTGACCGACTTCTACGTCGACGGGTTCAACACCACCGAGCGCGACGGCGCCGTGATGGAGAACAACCCGGGCAAGTTCATCACGAACGGCGCCTGGGATCCCCGCGACGGTGCGGAGGGCCTGGACAAGCTGGAGGAGTTGCATGCCCGCTGGAACCTGCAGGGCGTCAAGCTCTACACCGCCGAGTGGAAGGGCGAGTCGCGCGGCTGGAAGCTGTCCGACCCGGAGGCCGAGCCGTACCTGCGCAAGTGCGTCGAGCTCGGCATCAAGAACATCCACGTGCACAAGGGCCCCACGATCTACCCGCTGAACCGGGATGCCTTCGACGTCCAGGACATCGACTATGCGGCCTCAATGTTCCCCGAGCTCAACTTCATCGTCGAGCACGTGGGGCTGCCCCGGCTGGAGGACTTCTGCTGGATCGCGACGCAGGAGCCCAACGTGTACGGCGGTCTGGCGGTGGCGATGCCGTTCATCCACAGCCGGCCCCGGTACTTCGCCCAGATCATCGGCGAGCTCCTGTACTGGATCGGCGAGGACCGGATCACCTTCGCCAGCGACTACGCGATCTGGCAGCCGAAGTGGCTGGTCGAGAAGTTCGTCGACTTCCAGATCCCCGAGGACATGCAGTCCGAGTACGGCGTCCTGACGCCGGACATCAAGCGCAAGATCCTCGGCCTCAACGCGGCCAAGCTGTACGACCTCGAAGTACCGGCCGAGCTGCGGATCAAGGAAGCAGCCGCCGAAGGGGTCGCCGACAAGCCGATCGGCTCCGCGCCGGTCCAGGTCTCCTGAACCGAAGGGAAGCAGACAGATGGCCAAAGATCTTCGCTTCAGCACCGACGCGCGGCAACTGCTCGAGCAGGGCGTGAACGCGCTCGCCGACGCGGTCAAGGTGACGCTCGGACCCAAGGGGCGCAACGCGGTACTGGAGAAGCTGACCGGACCGCCGACCATCACCAACGACGGCGTCACCATCGCGCGGGAGATCCAGCTCCGCAACCCGTTCGCCAACATGGGCGCGCAGCTGGTCAAGGAAGTCGCGATGAAGACCAACGGGGTGGCCGGCGACGGCACGACCACCGCGACCGTGCTCGCCCAGGCCTTGGTACGTGAGGGTCTGCGCGCTGTGGACGGCGGCGCCAACCCGATGCAGCTGCGCCGGGGGATCGAGGAAGCCGTCGCGGTGATCGTCAAGACGCTGCACGAGCGGACCGCCGAGGTCGGTGGGCAGACCGACCTGCTGTTCGTGGCGACGCTGTCCGCGAACGACGACCCGGAGATCGGCTCGGTCATCTCCGAGGCGATGAGCCGGGTCGGCAAGACGGGGGTCGTCACGGTCGAGGAGTCGCCGGCGTACGGGCTGTCGCTGAACGTTGTCGACGGCATCGAGTTCGACCACGGCTTCATCTCGCCGTACATGGTGACCGACAAGGACCGGATGGAGACCGTCTTCGACGACCCCTACATCCTGCTCACCAACAAGAAGATCAGCCAGCTGCAGGAGCTGATGCCGACGCTGGAGCTGGTGACGCGATCGGGCCGGCCCCTGGTGATCCTGGCCGAGAACGTCGACGGTCCGGCGCTGCAGATGCTGGTCAGCAACAATGTGCACGACACGTTCCGCTCGGTGGTCGTGCGGGCGCCCGGCTTCGGGCACCGGCGGGTGGCCGAACTGGAGGACCTGGCGGCGGTACTGGGCGCTCGCGTGGTCAGCGAAGACTCAGGCGTCGACCTGCTCTCGCTCTCGGTGGGCGACCTGGGCTCGTGTCACCGGATCACCATCACCGAGAACGGTACGACGATGGTCGGCGGCGCCGGTGATCCCGCGGCCGTGGAGGCCCGGCTGCACCAACTCGAGAAGGAGCTGGAGCGGGCCAAGAACGAGCACGACGAGGACAACCTCAAGCTCCGGATCGCGCGGCTGGCCGGCCGGGTCGCCGTCATCCACGTCGGCGCGGCAACCGGCGTCGAGCTCAAGGAGAAGCAGCACCGGGTCGAGGACTCCCTGTCCGCGACGCGCGCCGCTTTGGAGGAAGGCGTGATCGCGGGCGGTGGGTCGGCGCTGACCCAGGCTCGCGACACTCTCGACCGGCTGGAGCTGACCGGAGACGCCTTGATCGGACGCGAGATCGTCCGGCAGTCCTTGGCCGAACCGCTGCGCTGGATCGCGATCAACGCCGGCTACGACGGCGACGAGGTCGTGAAGACGGTCGCGGAACTACCGGTCGGACAAGGCTTCAACGCGCTGACCGGCGAGTACGGCGACATGTTCGACTTCGGCGTGATGGACCCGGTCAAGATCACCCGGTCCGCGCTGGAGAGCGCCGCTTCGATCGCCGCCCTGCTGATCACCACGGAGACCGCCATCGTGGAGGAGGTCCTCGGCAACCCGGGCGCGATCATGGCCCCCGGCTTCGGTGACCTGGCCGAAGGCATGATCCGCCCCTCCAACATCTACTGACCACCTAGTGACCCAATTGGCCCGCCCGCCCCCGATCCCTCCCGGGGGCGGGCACCCGTGTCGCGGCGGAGTGCCCGCCTACCAGGGGGCAAGAGCAAAGACAAGAAACAAGAGGTAGTTCCCGGCGGCCGCTGTGGGCACGTTTGTGCCGGGCTGCAACCTGCGCGGTCGATGAAGCCGCCGAGGTCCCAACAATCTTTGGCCAGTTGAACTTCTGCAGATTAGCCCCGATGTGGCGCCTTGCCGGCTGCCTCCAGATTCTCGGAGATGTCCCGGTCTACGCCGGCCGCCGTACGGCGATCGAGCTTTCCACCTGCGCGCTGTGCTGCACGAACCGCGGCTCGACTTACTCGCCTCTACTGGGTGTTCGTCGGTAGTTTCCACGACAGCGGGCCGACAGGGTCTCCGAACCAGACCGTTTGCGCCTCGGGTGTCACGCTGATGCGGAACTGTTCAAGCGGGGGTGATCCTGCGTTCCGCCACTCTGAAATGGCAGCCTCTACCGAGTCCCACAGAGCGACGGGTCCGGCTTGCCGCACGACTGTAGAGTCGTCGGGCAGCTTCCGGAGAATCGCAATCGCGTGCTGGTTCACGTCAATGATGTGCTCGATCACCGGACCGCCATCGACGCCGTAGATGAGCAGCTGGGAGTCGGGGACAGCGAGTTGCGCGATGAACATCGACGTCCAACCGTCCCAGGGGTCCAGGATCTCGGGACCCGCAGCAGTCGCACGCTCTGTGGTCTCTACCTCGTCAATCCAGGTGTAGACATCGTCGCCAAGTCGCGGAGCAGCATGCGGCCGAGCAGGCATGAAGGATTCGGTGCCGCCGAGAAATGCACCTTCGGCTGTGCCGTCTCCGGTGACTTCGAGACGGACCAGTCCGGACGATGCGTCCAACCAGCCCAGCATTGTTGTCAGGATCAGACCGCCTGGTCGGGTCTGGTTGACCCAGGTCTTTGGAACGTGACGAACCGAGCAAGTGGCGATCACGCGGTCATAGAGTGCTCCAGGCTGATAGCCGAGAAGGCCGTCGCCGGTCACGAGATCGGGCATGAATCCGATTGCGGCAAGTGCCTCTTTTGCGCGGACGGCAACTTCGGCATCGACCTCAACCGACGTGACCAGCTCGGCTCCAAGCCGTGCGGACATCAGCGCTGAGGAGTAGCCGGTCCCGGTTCCGATCTCGAGTACCCGGCTGCCGTCTTCGACTTGGAGCTCTTCCAGCATCCGCACGACCAGACCCGGCAGAGTCGAGGAGGATGTCGGTTCGCCGGGGATGGGTACGGCTGTGTCGACTGGCCACGTGTGGTGATCCAGTTGGGTCACCCAGGTCTCGTCGGTGTACGTCAGCTCCAGTCGGGCCTGCTGGCTGACGAGCTCGGGGGTGATCGGTCGCCACATCGTCTGCTGTGGGGTATCGATCCGCTCGAAGAAGCTCGGGATGAATGCTTCGCGTGGGACGGTCTCTATCGTTGCTCGCCACGGCTCCGTCCGCAGATCCCCGGAGGCCTCCAGTTCGTCCGCCAGCTTCACCCGCAGCGCCGCTGCCCGGCCACCGTCCGGTTCGGGGGTCGTCATCGTGTCCCTTTCTGCAGTAGGTCGGCTACGGCTGCCGTCATCGGCAGACCTGTCGCCTCCTCCAGCCAGCCCCACTGGCCATTTGGGTTGCACTCCAAGAACACCGGGCCCCCGTTGCGGGGTACGGCGAAATCGAAGCAGCCGAAGACAAGATCGAATCGCTTCATGTACGCCTGCATGCTGTCAACGATTCCAGCCGGTGGCTCGACAACCGTGTAGGACAGGTGGTCGTAGTCATATCGCCAGTCCAGAAGATCGGGGCTTTCCGTTTTGATCTTCACGCAGAAGACCTTGTCGCCGATCACTGTGACACGTAGATCGGCGACCTTGTCGCAGCGCGCCTGGAACAAGTGCATGGTTCCGGCGATCGAGTCATCCAAGTCTTCCAAGTCAACTTCCTTCACCCAGATGCTCGCCGGTTGCCCGTCCAGGTCGTGCAGGCCGAGGTACAGCGGCTTGTAGATGATCCTCCCGACGCCCCTCGCGAACGCTCGGGCTTCCTCGGGGTCATTGGTGATGAGTGTCGGTGAAACCCTCAGCCCGACCGAGGCGGCGACCGAGAGTTGGACCGGCTTGTACTCGGCGTCGGCGATCGCGTTGGGATGGTTCACGTATAGGCATCCGGGCAAGTCTGCCAGCAGGCCGCCGAGCCCGAAGCGAGCCTGCGAGGCGGCGAAGCGGGCCTGCTGTGGCTCAAGACGCGAGAAGTCGAAATCGCTGGGACGGCGGTAGTACAAGGACCGGACGGCTGTGAGGTCCACTTCTCGCGTGGGTGTCCGCAGCCAGCCCCGCCAGTTCCGTAGGCCGTTGATATCTGCCGCCACGGTCAGGCTGGATGGGAAATCGGACGTGTCGAATCGGGCGATTGGCACGTCGCGGTCGTTCAGTTCTTCGATCACCAGGTCGGCGGTTGGATCGTCCGCCTCCGTTAGCACCAGAACTCGCCGGGCATTGTTCATCATCGTCAGTCGAGTTTCGTGTCTTGGCTGTGGTCGGTGTCGGGTCGCGCCTTGGAGCCATCCCCGCGATTGCCTGTCTTAGTGGACTTCTCCGTGCCTTGGCGAGAGCGGCTGTGCTTGCCTGGCGACATCACAATCGTCCCGTTGGGCAGCTGGTACAAGCCTCGCTGCGTGGTGGGGTCCAGACCGGCTGGCACATCCTCGACCAGGTCGAAAGACCCGTACGGCTCCAGCCGCGACAATCCCCACGGCACCGGAGAGACAGCTCCTGCACTTGCGGTCTGGCTGACTGGAAAACGATCGGCGAACCTGTACATCTTTATGCCTCCTAGATAGATGGAAGGCCCGCTCGCTGTCCCGTGCCGAAGGCATCCAACACGGGACAGCGGGGGCCGCACCGAGGCTCGCGTCCAACCTCGGGGTGGAACGGCTGGCGCGATACGGCTCTGTTCTTGCCGTAGCCACACCAGCCGGCATTTGGGTCCCTGCCTGGACGTCGGGGGACCTTCAGGGAGTCGCATCGCCCAGGCAGGGACGGGTGAGACGGAACCAGCACCGCGCGGCAATCACTCCGCAGGACGATGAGGACCGGTGCCGGTTCCGCCCGTTCGTGGGTCGATCAGTCGCGCGGGTCGTACGGCCGACTCGGCGGGTAGGCAGCCTCGGTGGCGGTGACCTCTTCCGCCCGGATCTGGTCGGCGGGGTAGATCAGCCGCAGAACGTTGGCATAGGCCTCGGCCAGCTCAGTCGGGGCGTAGCGGTCATCGATGATCCTGTCGCCGCGAATGACCATCACGCGCCACCAGGTGCGCTTGATCACTGCTTGGGCGGGACGGTCGCCTCGACGGTCACGCGCAGCTTGGCGAAGCGGTGCCAGTAATACGCCGCTAACCTGTCTGCGAGCTCCGCCCCTGCGGTCGAGTCCGCGATGACGTGCTCGTTGAACCACAACCGCACTCGCCACTCAGATCCCTCCTTGGTGGTTGTTTTCCCGTGCACCGCTGTCTCCCGTGTCGATCAGGTCGCCGTCCAACTTGCGCTCGCCTCGCAACCACCCCTCGAACGCCCACCGCATAAGCTCAGGACATCGGCTGACGTACTCGCTGATCTGCACCTCGCTCAGTTCGCTCATTGCCGCCACCTCCTGACTGTGTTCGTTCCGTCGCGTAACGTTGATACTCAGGGCAGATTGGCTCCGGAACTGCCACACAGCTGCCACAACGCCATCGGGGGGCGAGCATGGAGGACGACTCCAAGCCGGAGGAGAGCAACGCCACGCGAATCGGGCAGCGGATCGCGGAGCTACGCAAACTCAACGGTGCGAGTCAAACCGGCCTTGCTGGACGTGCCAGCGTTTCGTATTCAACGATTTGCAAGGTGGAGTCCGGGGAGCGAGCCGCGACCCCTACTGTGGTTGCCGCCGTAGCGCGGGCGCTGGGCGTCAATGTCACTGACATCACCGAGCAGCCGTACGGCGCATGGAATGCAAGCCCGGAATCGGAGCAGGCCGCCGTGCCTGCGATTCGGAGAGCGCTGGTGGAGGGAGAAGACCCCGACCTTGACGTCCCGACTCGGGATCTCCGTCAGTTGCGTGTTGAGATCAGTCAGCTCAAAGAGTGGGATCGCCGGGGCAAGCACGCCGAGGTGGCGCGGGCGCTACCGGATCTGGTCAGACACCTTCACAGGGCTCACAACGACCTTCCGACCCAGCAGCAGGGGGTAGCCGCCGAGCTTCTTGCCTCTGCTTACTCGTTCGCGGTGATCGGGCTCTACCGTCTCGGGCATCTGGACCTTGCGCACCTAGCCGACGAGCGGGCGCGGAAGCTGGCCGCTGGAGGGAGAGACCCGCTTCGAGCCGCGACGGCCGAGTGGAACCATGCCCTGATCCTCCTGTTCGACGGCTCCTACCGGGCAGGGCTGCGTACTCTCGACCGTGCCCACGAAGTCGTCGACCAGTCAACGGATGGGCGGGCCGCTGCCGCCGTTCGTGGTGCGTTACACCTCCGCGCGGCAATCCTGGCAGCACGGATGACCGACCGGGCCCTCGCAGATGGCTACCTAGTGGAGGCCAGCGCCTGGCGGTACCGGGGCAGGAGGAGGCGAACTTCTATGGGACGAAGTTCAGCCTTGCGAATGTCGACATCCATCGTGTCGCGGTTCCGGTCGAGCTAGCTGATGGAACCACCGCAGTCAGCCGAGCATCGAAGCTTCGGCTACCTGAGGGCACGGCCCCCAGTCGGGCGGGGCACTACTGGATCGACCTGTCCCGTGGCTGGTTGCTTCATGGCGACCGCAAGAAGACGCTGAGTTCTCTCGAAGCCGCTAGGCGTATCGCACCCCAAGTGACCCGCTATCACCCCCAGGTCCATGAGACCGTACAGTCGCTCGCCGTCAGTGATAAGCGAACGACCGCCTCACTTGCGAGGTTCGCCGCCTGGATCGGCGTTCGCATCTGAGGGGAGAGGTACGGAGATCATGACCGCAACCCGCCAGCCGGTCCTCTATGCCCTGGTGACAGGATCGCCGGCAGCCCGAGACATCGGTAGGTTGGTCGATCTGGCCCAGTCCGATGGGTGGGAAGTCTGTGTCATCGCATCGCCCGACGGCCGACGGTTCATCAATTGCGACGCGCTCGCCGCGAAAACAGGCCACGTGGTTCGAAGCTCCTACAAGGACCCCGATGCCCCTGACATCCTGCCGCCGGCGGACGCGCTGATCGTCGCTCCGATCACGTGCAACAGTCTGGCCAAGTGGGCGGCCGGAATCTCAGACACGTTGCCATTGGGATTCCTCGTGGAGGCGGTGGGCAAGAGGCAACCTGTAGTCGCCATGCCGTTCTCGAACTGGGCACAGATCGGCTTTCCCGCCGTACAGGCCGCAATGACCAGCCTCGCAGAGTGGGGCGTCACCGTCCTGGTGGGCGATGAGGTCTACAAGCAGCACGATCCGGGAACAGGTGGGAAGTACGTCCACCTGTTCCCGTGGCACCTAGCCTGGCAGGCGGTACTAGAGCACCCCTGGCTTCCGCCGACCTTCAAGTCTGCGTAACGCCAAGACACAGAACAGCCGCTGAACCAGCTGGTTCAGCGGCTGTTCCTCGCTCAAGCACCCCACCGCTCAGGCCGCAATCGAGAGAGACCTGGGTAGCGCAGCAGTCGGGCCTGGGATGCGGGTGATGGAGATCGGTACGGGCACCGGATACACCGGTGCCCTCCTGGCAGAGATGGTCGGAGCGGACGGGCACGTCGTCTCGATCCCAGCCTGACCGATCGAGCAGGCAAGCTGCACGCCGAACGCGGAGTCTCAAACCTCACCCTGGTCACCGCAGACGGACACCCAGGGCGCAGTTGTCAGGGTCTTCTCCAGTTGTGTCTTCCGCGCCGCGCTACACCTCGACGGACGTCGCGGCCAGGGCCGCAGTCACAACGAATACATGGTCGACCTTGTCGACGACCAGCAGGGCAGCGTCTTCTCCGGGAAGCGGCGCCGAAGAGCGCGGCCGCGCCTCGATCGTCACCTCGACCCCGCCCGCCGAGTGCTCCTGCCACGCGCTCACCCGCTCCGTGAGCAGGCGCACCAGGTCGGCGCCCTCGGGCCCGAACCCGCACGTGTCGCGGCTGAGTGCCCGTCTTGCCAGGATCTTGTATCAACTGGTTGACACAAGTGGGTTTTGTTGTCAGGCTCCTTGTATCAGGTGGTTGATACAAGGGGGAGCGGATGTCGGAGCAGGTTCTTGTCGTACTGCTGGTTCTGGTTCTCGTCGGCACGGTGATGCTCGTTCCGTTGAAGGCGACGACGGAGGGCGAGGAAGTGGTACCGGCTGCCGGCGCCCGTACCGCGGCCCGCTGGCGTTGGGGCGGTGTACTGGTCGGCGCGGTCGCCGCTGTGGTGGTCTCCCTGTCGATGGGACTGGGCCGCGGCTTGTTGCTGGCGGCGCCCGTCTTCAGCCTGGGACTCGTGCTCGGCGTCGTACTCGGTGAGCTGCGAACTCCTCGTCCCGCCGGGCCGGTGCGCCGGGCAGCGGTGGAGATCCGTTCGGTGGGGAACTACCTGCCACCCAAGCCGACCGCGGCTGTTGCTGCCGCAGCAGTCGTCGAGCTGGTGCTGCTGGTCTGGACGACCTCCATAGCATCGGCCGACGACATGGGACGCGCCGGAAGAGCTCTGGTGCGCCAGTGTGGCGAGTTCAGTAACTCCAAGACCCCCTGGCCCGGATCCTTCTACACCGTCCCACTGGGCGCGGCGGTGCTGGCAGGTCTGCTCTTGGCCGCCGTCGGGTTGTGGCGCGTAGTCGGCCGGCCGCGGCCCACCGACGGGTCGGGAGAGCTCATCCGCGACGACCACGCCCGCCGGCTCACTGCGACCACCATCACGGGAGCGTGCGGCGTCCTGATCACCGTTCCGTTGATCGGAGCGTCCTCGGTGGCAGCCGCAGCCCTGGTCCCGATGCCTTGTGCTCCGGACTGGTTGGAGCTGATCGGCTGGTCGCTCCTACTCGTAGCCGGTGGGTCGTTCATCCTGCTCGGCTACAGCGTCAGCGCAATCCTGCTGCCCAGTGGCCAGCAGCGGAGGAACAGGATCCCCGCGTGAGCGTGCCGACCACGCTGGTCGTTTCGACGTCGGACCCGACACCGCCGTACGAGCAGCTCCGCAAGCAGTTCACCGACCTGATCCACTCCGGCGTACTCGCCCCCGGCGACCGCCTCCCGCCACTGCGCCAGCTGGCCCGCGACCTCGGCCTCGCCGTCGGTACGGTCGCCCGTACGTACCGGGAGCTCGAAGCCGAGGGCCTGCTGACCTCGCGGCGCGGCGGCGGCACCAGGGTTGCCGACAACCCACCCCGACTGGCCAAGAACGACCGCCGGCAACGGCTGGACGACCTCGCGACCAACTACCTCCACCACACCCGCCAACTCGGCGTCGACGACCAGGCGGCTCTCGACGCCGTCCGCAACGTGCTGGGATAGCTAGCTTGTGGCAGCCCTGGCTCCAGCTGGAAGTTTGTTTCCAGATAGCCGTTAACTGCTAGTGTCCTGCGTCTGAAATTCGCTGGATAAGTCTCCATGGTTCTAGGCCTGGTACTACAGCCGCAGTCGTCGGGTGGCCGGGTCGATCTACGGGGAAACTAACTTCCAGGTGCAAGTTAGTTTCCACCAAACGCCTTCCCTGCAAGAGATCTCGCCCCACCTGGACGGGAACGACGAGCGCCACACCCACCCCACCAAACACCCCCACGGACGGGTCCGAAGAGCCACTTGTGCAGCGAATTTCAGACGCAGGACACTAGTGGCCGGGCCGATCGGGGTCGCCGGGTCAATCGGGGCTGTGCGGGGTGCTGGGTGGTCAGGACGGACGGGCGGGGTGCGTTGGCCGGGGTGGGGTGGTTGCTGGGGCATCGGGTTTCCGTGCATGCCCAAGTCGGCAGGCAATCGCTTACCGCGGTGCGTCGGGGCGGTATGCGAGGGTTTGGTATGCGCGGCGGTCCGCTCTGCTCTGTTGGCGCGGGGCGACAGGCGCATGTGTCGATGACGGTGGTGGCAATTTGTCACGGCGGATGGGACGAAAATGAAACAGGCACCCATGCCTGACGTATGGGTGCCTGTGACAATTATCTGGTTCGGATCAGACGCCGGCGCTTCCCGCGCGGTCCGCGTTGGCTGCGGCGACCGCGACGGCGGCCTGGTCGATCTGGTCCGGGGCGATCGGGCCGCCGGCGGACCGGCCGCGGCGCCGGGTGCGGCGCTCGACCTGGTTCGCGATCAGGCTGACGAAGTAGTTGATGATGACGAACAGCGCGCCGACGAAGATCAGCGCCGGCAGCAGGTTCGACTTGTAGTTGCCGATCTGCTCCGCCTTCCGGAGCAACTCCTCGTAGGTGATGATGTAGCCCAGCGCGGTGTCCTTCAGGATCACCACCAGCTGCCCGACGATGGCCGGCAGCATCGCCGTGATCGCCTGGGGCAACAGTACGAGCCGCATCGTCTTGCCGGTGGTCAGGCCGACGGCCAGTGCGGCCTCGTTCTGGCCCTTCGGCAGCGAGTACACGCCGGAGCGGACCAGCTCGGCGACTACCGACCCGTTGTACAGCGTCAGACCGGTGACGACCGCCGCCAGCGGCAACCGGTCGGACGGGAACAGGTTGTAGTGCCCGTAGAGCGCGTAGGTGAACAGCATCATCAGCAGCACCGGTACGGACCGGAAGAACTCGACGATCACTCCGGACGGCCAGCGGATCCACCTCGCCGCCGACAGCCGGCCGATACCGAGCAGGACGCCGAGGATGAGCGCGAAGGCGACCGAGATCGCCGCGGCGGTCAGCGTGCCGATCAGCCCCGGGATCAGGTACTCGGTCCAGATCTCGCCGGTCAGGAACGGCTTCCACTTCGCCGCGGTCAGCTGACCCTTGGCGTCGAGCTTCGTGAGCACGAACCACAGCACCAGCAGCAGGGCCACGATGCTGGCCGCGCCGATGACGGCGTACAGCCGCTTGGCCTTCGGGCCGGGGGTGTCGAACAGGACCGAACTCATCGCTTCACCGCCAGGCGCTTGGACATCGAGGTGAACAGCACGCCGACCGGCAGGGTCAGGATGACGAAGCCGACGGCGAAGATGCCGAACACCACGAACAGCACGTCAGGCCGGTTCTCCATCATTTCCTTCATCGTCCCGGACGAGTCGGCCACGCCGATCACCGAGGCGACGGTCGAGTTCTTGGTGAGGGCGATCAGCACGTTGCCCAGCGGTGCGATGGCGCCCCGGAAGGCCTGCGGCAAGACGACGTACCGCAGCGTCTTGAGGAACGGCAGCCCGATCGCCCGGGCGGCCTCGGCCTGGCCCATCGGAACGGTGTTCACGCCGCTGCGGATCGCTTCGGCCACGAACGAGGCGTGGTAGACCGACAGGCCGAGCACGGCCAGCCGGAAGTTGTTGTCGTCGATCGACGTCGGTGAGTTCGGGTCGACCAGCGAGACGCCCAGCTGCACCAGCAGGCCGAGGTTGCAGAACACGATCACCAGGGTCAGCGGAGTGTTCCGGACGATGTTGACGTAGCCGGAGCCGATCAGCTGCAGCACCCGGATCGGCGAGACCCGCATCACCGCGACGGCGGTACCGATCAGCAGTGCGAACACCGCCGACAGCAAGGTCAGCTCGATGGTCGTCTTGAAGGCTCCGAAGATCGGGTATTCGGAGAACAATTCGGAGATCAGGTCCATGCTTCTCCCGCTGGGGAACTAGGTGGAGACCCAAGCGTGGGGAGGAACCGCGAACGGTCCCTCCCCACGATGGTTCGAGGTCAGGCGCAGGCGTCGAAGCTCTTCGGCGGGTTGGTCGCCGGGTCGAGCTTCAGGCCGGCCGTGCCGAGGTTCTTGTCGAAGGCCTTCTGCCACTCACCGGAGTCGACCATCTTCTTGAGCGCGTCGTTGACCTTGGTACAGGTCTCCGTGTCGCCCTTCTTGAGGCCGACGCCGTAGCGCTCGGTGGAGAAGGTCTTGCCGACCACCTTGAACTTGCCCTGGTTCGCTGCCTGTGCGGCGAATCCGGCCAGGATGGTGTTGTCGGTGGTGACGGCGTCGATCGAGCCGCCAGCCAGTGCCTCGACACACTTGGAGTAGGTGTCGTACTTCTGCAGCTGGACGGTCTTGGCGTAGGTGTCCTTGATCTTCTGCGCCGAGGTCGAACCCGTCACCGAGCAGACCTTCTTGCCGTTCATCGTCTCCGGACCGGTGATGTCGGTGTTGTCCGCCTTCACCAGCAGGTCCTGACCGGCGACCAGGTACGGGCCGGCGAAGGAGACCTTCTCCTTGCGGGTGTCCGTGATCGAGTAGGTCGCGAAGATCATCTTGACCTGACCGTTGGCCAGCAGGCTCTCGCGCTGCGCCGACGGGGACTCCTTGAACTCGACCTTGTCGTCGGCGAAGCCCAGCTCCTTGGCGACGTACTTCGCCACGTCGACGTCGAGACCGGTGTAGTTCGAGCCTTCCTTCAGGCCGAGGCCGGGCTGGTCGAACTTGATGCCGATGGTGATCTTGTCGCCAGTGCTGCCCGATCCGCCGGCGTCCGAGTCGTCGCCACAGGCGGTCAGTCCGGTCGCGGCCAGGACCGTGATACCGAGGGCAGCGATGATCCGCTGTCGCATGTTTGTTTCCTCCAGATAATTGCTACTGCTCAGGATTTTCAGGGGACGGCCAGGGCGGTCAGTGAGTGAGGATCTTCGAGAGGAAGTCCTGCGCCCGCTTGGTCTGCGGGTCGGTGAAGAACTTCTCCGGCTCGGCCTCTTCGACGATCTGGCCGTCGGCCATGAAGACGACCCGGTTGGCCGCCTTCCGGGCGAAACCCATCTCGTGGGTGACGACCACCATCGTCATGCTCTGCTTGGTCAGCCCGACCATCACGTCGAGCACCTCGTTGATCATCTCCGGGTCGAGCGCCGAGGTCGGCTCGTCGAAGAGCATCACCTTCGGGTCCATCGCCAGCGCGCGGGCGATCGCGACGCGCTGCTGCTGGCCACCGGACAGCTGGGCCGGGAACTTGTCGGCCTGGGCGGCCACGCCGACCCGCTCGAGCAGGGCCCGGGCGGTCTTCTCCGCCTCGGCCTTGCCGATGCCACGGACCTTGGTCGGGCCGAGGGTGACGTTCTGCAGGATCGTCTTGTGCGCGAACAGGTTGAACGACTGGAACACCATGCCGACGTCGGCGCGGAGCTTGGCCAGCGCCTTGCCCTCGCTGGGCAGCGGCTGGCCGTCCAGCTCGATGGTGCCCGAGTCGATCGGCTCGAGTCGGTTGATCGCCCGGCACAGCGTCGATTTGCCGGATCCGGACGGGCCGATCACGACGACGACCTCGCCGCGCTTGATGGACAGGTTGATGTCCTTCAGCACGTGCAGGTCGCCGAAATGCTTGTTCACGTCTCTCAGGGCGACAAGACCTGTGGTCGTCACGGTGTCGACGGCGGAGGAATCGCTCATGGCGAGAACCTAGCGGAGGCAGAGGGTGACTGCACGGCTCCCCGGTTCCACGGTGGTAACGATCTGCAATAAGTGAGAGCTGGCTGTGATGAATTCGTCACAGCCAGCTCGGGTGTGAACGTTAGTGTCCGGGACGGCCCGTTCCGCAACAGCCACCCGCAGCCAGCGACGTCGTTTGCGCAGGAGCCTTGACGGCTGCCGCCACGTCGGCGAGCATCCGCGCCCGCGCGGCGGGGGAGATGACCCGTCCGCGGGTGATCACGGTGTGGATCCGCCGGGTGTTCCGGATGTCCTGCAGCGGGTCGGCGTCCAGTACTACGAGGTCGGCGATCTTGCGCGGAGCCACCGAGCCGAGGTTCGCGGTCATCCCGAGGAACTTGGCCGGCTCGACCGTCGCGGCGTACAGGGCCTGCTGGGTCGTGGCGCCGGCTCCGACCAGCAGCTCGAGCTCGTCGTGCAGGGCGAAGCCGGGCACCATGTACGGCGTACCGGTGTCCGTGCCGGCCATGACGGGGACGCCGTGCGCGAAGAGCTCGCGGACGAAGCGCTGCCGGTACTCCCACAGTTGCCGCTGGTGCGAGATCTCCTCGGCGTTCCGGTTGGCCTTGTAGAGGTTCTCGATCACGTAGTCGTAGGTGCCGACCGAGTCCTCACTGAGGTACTTCTGCGTCGCCGGGTTCGGCCCGGTGAAGTCGGGCATGTCCAGCACCCTGTGCATGGTCAGCGTCGGGGTGACCCGGGTCCGGTTGCGTCGCAGCGTGCCGAAGACATCGGCCGCGCGGGCCTGGCTGAAGCTGTTCGCCGCGATCCACTCGATCGGGTGCATCTGCCGGAACCAGCCGTTGTAGTCGCCGGTCTTGATGGCGATCGCCCGCTGCAGCCGGCGTACCTCGGCCTCGCGGCTCGACACCGACAGCCCGAGTGCGTGGATGTGCTCGATGCTGCGCTGCCCGGCGTTGCTGACCTGCTTGACCGGTACCTGGTCCGGCCCGTGGCCGTGCACGGTCAGCCCCTGCCGCCGCGCCTCGTCCAGGATCGCCCGGTACGCCGTCGGGCTCAGTCGCGAGTACACCTTGACGAAATCGGCCCCCTCCTTCTTCACCTGCCGTACTGCGGCCCGCGCGCCGGCCTCGTCGTGGACGACGAGCACGTGGAGCAGGTTCGGGTCCCACAAGGTCGGATCGCCGTCGATGATCTGGCTGGCGACGACCATCCGGGGGCCGAGCAGCGTGCCGGCGTCGATCCGGTCGCGCCAGTCGTAGACGACCGGGTCGGGTGCAGCCATCTCACGGACCGTGGTCAGCCCGTTGGCCAGGTAGAGCGGCGGCGAGACGTGCTCGTCGCCGAGGGAGTGGACATGCATGTCGGCCAGGCCGGGGATGACGAACTTGCCGCTGAGCTTGAGCTCGGTGGCGCCGTGCGGGACCGGCAGGTGGCGGCCGACGGCGGTGATCCGGTCGTCGCTGATCAGGACGGTCTGGTGCCGGTCGCGCCGCCCGGTCGCGGGGTCGATGACGGTGACATCGGTCAGCGCGGTGATCCGGGTCGTCCGGGCGGTGACAGCCGGCCAGCTGAGGGCGACCGCATGGTTGGCCGTGAACGTGCCACCAGCGACCACGGTGGCGCCGGCGGCGGTACGGGCGAGGAACTGACGACGGGAACTGTTCATGGGTTCCAGTGTTCTTGCGGGCGGCCTCCGGCACAGGGGTTGCAGGCGCCCTGTTGAAGGTAGGGATAGGTCTACCAAGGCAGCGGCGGAGCTGACGTACTCTTGGTGGCTGTTATGCGTACATACGAGGTCCGCACCCACGGGTGTCAGATGAACGTCCACGACTCCGAGCGCCTGCGGGGCCTGCTGGAGACTGCCGGTTATGTCCGCGCGCCCGAGGGTGACCTCGCCGACGTGGTCGTCTTCAACACCTGCGCGGTCCGCGAGAACGCCGACAACAAGCTGTACGGCAACCTCGGCATGCTGGCTCCCGCGAAGGCCAAGAACCCCGGCATGCAGATCGCCGTCGGTGGCTGCCTGGCGCAGAAGGACCGGGCCACCATCACCAAGAAGGCGCCCTGGGTGGACGTCGTCTTCGGTACCCACAACATCGGCGCGCTGCCGGTGCTGCTGGAGCGGGCCCGGATCGCCGAGGAGTCGCAGGTCGAGATCCTCGAGTCGCTCGACGTCTTCCCGTCCACGCTGCCGACCCGGCGCGAGTCGCCGTACTCCGCCTGGGTGTCGGTCAGCGTCGGCTGCAACAACACCTGCACGTTCTGCATCGTCCCGGCGCTGCGCGGCCGCGAGAAGGACCGCCGCCCCGGTGACGTGCTCGCCGAGGTCGAGGCGCTGGTCGCCGAGGGCGTGCTCGAGGTGACGCTGCTGGGGCAGAACGTGAACTCTTACGGCGTCGAGTTCGGCGACCGGTACGCGTTCTCGAAGCTTTTGCGGGCCTGCGGCTCCATCGAGGGGCTGGAACGGGTCCGGTTCACCTCGCCGCACCCGCGCGACTTCACCGCGGACGTGATCGAGGCGATGGCCGAGACGCCGAACGTGATGCCGTCGCTGCATATGCCGCTGCAGTCGGGATCGGACCAGATCCTCAAGACGATGCGCCGGTCGTACCGGCGGGACCGCTACCTTCGCATTATCGAAGACGTGCGCGCCGCGATGCCTGACGCCGCGATCACGACCGACATCATCGTCGGCTTCCCCGGTGAGACCGAGGAGGACTTCCAGGGCACGCTCGACGTCGTCCGCGAGGCCCGCTTCGCCGGCGCCTTCACCTTCCAGTACTCGAAGCGGCCCGGCACACCGGCCGAGTCGATGGCGGACCAGGTGCCGCGTTCGGTCGTCCAGGAGCGGTACATCCGGTTGGTCGAGCTGCAGGACCAGATGGCCTGGGATGAGAACAAGAAGGTCGTCGGCCGCTCGGTCGAGGTGCTGATCGCCGAGGGCGAGGGACGCAAGGACGCCGCGACCCACCGGCTCTCCGGTCGCGCCCGCGACAACCGCCTGGTCCACTTCACGCTGCCCGACGGCGTCGAGAAGCCGCGTCCGGGTGACATGGCAACGGTCGAGATCACCTACGCCGCACCCCACCACCTGGTCGCCGACGTCTTCGGATCAGTACGCCGCACCCGCGCCGGCGACGCCTGGGAACGAGCCCAAGACGCCCCGCCCTCCACCGGTACTCCGGGCGTAATGCTCGGCATGCCCATCATCGGCAAGCCGGCCCCCCTCGAGCCGGCTACTGGCGGCTGCCAGGTCGGCTGACCAACTCCCCACGCACCTCGTCCGTCGGCGCGCCACCCGCCACCGCGCTGCCTGCCCTTGCGCCCCCGCGCGGCACAGGAGCGGCGAGCCCTTGGCGCCGCAACCTGTATGGCGGCGGCACCCCGCCCCTTGGCGTCGACTTTGTGCACCGTGTGAGCGTCTGGGCCGAGGGATATTGCTCAGGTGATGCACAGAGTGGCCAGCCGAAGGCTCGGGGCAGCGGACGACAGAGCGGCGACGGAGGAGGTGCGTGGGGGGATCAGGCGTTCAGGAACTCCTTCAGCGACAGCGCTCGGTCGACGATGCGGAGTTCGCCGATGTGGCCTGCGAAGGACTGTTCGATGTTGTTGGCGTAGTGGTTCGCGCCCAGCAGCCACGGCTTTCCCGCGGTGGCGAGGCCGTTCGAGCGGGTGCTCGGGTTGCGGAGGAGCTCCGAGGAGTCGATGTAGAGAGTGGTGTGCCGTCCGTCGTTGACCACCGCGAGGTGGAACCAGCGGCCGGCGAGCTCCTCGTGGCCCCAGTTGGTGAAGGTGTCGGTCTTGTCGAGCGGGTACACGGCCCACTGCAACTGCCGCCCACCGGAGAACGCCAGGTTGACGACCGGCTCGGACGTGTCGCTGCCCGTCTTGCCCGCGTCGGCTCCTGTACCGAGCCGACTGAGCAGCCCCTCCCACGAATGGTCAGCACCGTCGTCGGCGAGCTTCACGAATGCCTCGATGGTGTAGCCGCCCTGGAAGGTCAGCCGGTTCAACGGCGCGTTGTCGGCAGTACGCAGGTAGCCGCCACGTCCCGGGTTCTTGCCGCCACCGAACACCCAGCTCGCATGCCCGGGCTGGTCCGGGTGGAACTCGGCAGACGCCTTCAGGCTGTCCGCCGGGCTCCCCGCCAACAGCACCGGCGTCAGGTCGTTGCCACGACCCGAGTGGTCCACGACCCGCGAACCGACCGGCCCGTCCAGCCGCCAGTACGCCATGGTCCCCGGGATCACCTGCGACGACGCCGGCCGCGCGGGCCGTACCGGCTCTGGGGCGAACCCGGCGAACCGCTCAGCGAAGTCGACAGGCAGGCTGAAGCGGTTGACGTCGCTGGTCAGCTCGACCTCGCCCTCGGCCAGCTGTGAACGCCGCGACGGCTTCTGCGCCAGGATCCACGGGTTGATCGTCTCGACGTCGATCGTGTTGCGGACCAGGTCGAAGTGGTAGAGGCGGATCATCGCGCCACCGCCGTAGTACCGGTCCTGGTAGTTGGTGATGTGAAGGTGCACGTCGTGCCCGGCGGCGTTGCGGCGAACCGTCCGGCCGGGCGGCCAGTAATGGCCGTTCAGCGTCAGGAAGATCTGGTCGTTGCCGTCGACGAGCTGTTCCCAGACGCGGTTGCCCTGGTCGGAGAAGTACGCGATCCCCTGGCCGTCGTCGGCGTACACGATCTCGTGCGTGGTCAGGATCACCGGCAGCGCCGGGTGCTCCGCGATCACCTTGCGCGCCCACGCGAAGCCCTGGTCGGACGGCCGCCAGTCCATTGCCAGCAGCAACCATTGCCGGCCGCCCGCGCGGAACACGTGGTACGAGTTGTAGCCGTCCGGCGTCGACCCGCCGTAGGTGCTCATCCGCTTGAACCGCTGCGGCCCGAACACCCGCAGGTACGGCGAATCGCCGCGCTGGTCGTCCTTGCTGCCGTCGATGTCGTGGTTACCGGCGAGCACGCTGTACGGCATCCGGGCCCGGTCCATGACGGCGAAGACCGGATCGGCCTGCGCGAACTCCGAAGCCTGCGCGTTCTCGGTCACGTCGCCCAGGTGCGCGGTGAAGACGATGTTGTCCACGCCGCGCTGATCGATCAGGTACTCGAAGGTCGCGGTCAGCGGCGCGGGGTCGCCCCGGTCGAGGTCGAACATGTACTGCGTGTCCGGTACGACGGCCAGCGTGAAGCGCGGGTCCTCGGGATCGGGACGGCTCGACGAAGCCTGGACCCCAGCGGCCGAAGCTGCCTGGGTGCCGGTCACTGCGCCTCCGACGACAACCGCGCCTGCACTCGCCGCTCCTGCCTGGAGAATCCGCCGCCTGCTCGTTCCGCCAGCTGTAAGTTCCGCAGCCTGCTCGTCCATCGGTGCCTCCGGCCTAGGAGCCGGTGCCTCACGCCCCGGCGCATCGCTGGCACTCTAGAACGAGTTTGTCCTAACCATGTGAACGCAAGACGAATTACGCGAAACCCTGCGCGATCACGGCCGGCAGCCGGTCGCCATTCAGCCCGGCGAGCACCCGCGCCTCATGCGGTACGACGGGATCCGGCAACTCGTCCAGCGAGAACCAGTCCAGGCCGGCCGCTTTGCCGGGCTCCATCAGCCGTGGTTCGCCGGTCCAGCGCGTGGTGGTGAAGAAGAAGTCGACCCGCTCGTCGATCGCCAGCCCGTTGCCACCGGTCCGGTGCATCGCGGTCAGCGCGACCAGGTCGGCCGGGTCGATCTCCACCCCGACCTCCTCGCGAACCTCCCGGATCGCCGCCGCCAGTACAGACTCACCGTGCTCGACGTGCCCGGCCGGCAATGCCCAGAAGCCGTCCATGTAGCCGGTGTTGGCCCGCAGCAACATCAGCACCTGGTCGCCACGCCGCAACGCCACATAAGCCGCCGGAATCACCTGAAACCGTTCCATATCGCCCAACCCTAGGGACTGGAAACGACCGAGGACCGCAAGGGGTGTCCCCTTGCGGCCCTCGGAGGTGAAAGCTCAGGCAGGCTTGTTCGCGATGTCGTCGTCCTGGCCGTCCAGACCGTCGAGACGGTCCTTGGCGACGTCGACACCCTGGTCGATCTTGTCGCCGTACTTGCCACCGGTCTTGTCGTCAACGAAGTCGCCGGCCTTGTCGAGACCCTCGCCGACCTTGTCGCCATGCTGGTCGACCAGGTCGCCGGCCTTCTCTTTGAGGTCCTCGGTCTTGCCCTTGAACTTGTCGAAGATGCCCATCTCGTGGGGCTCCCATTCCTAGCGTAGTGAACTACTTACAGATAGCTAGCGGTGATCTTCCCACCAACAGGGCCCCAGGTGTGGGAGGTGGGTCAGGCGAGGCCGCCCGGCTCGCTCTCGACGTCGCCACCGGAATCGGTGCCCTCGTCGCCGTCGCCGTCGTCTCCGAACTCGACGTCGCCGCCACTGAACTCGACGTCACCGCCGCTGTCCTGCGAGCCGCCTTTGCCCTTCAGTTCGACGTCGCCGCCGCTGGTGGTGAGCTCCTCGACCGCCTCGGTGCCCTCGTCAAAGGACTCCTTGGCTGCATCGGCTTGTTCTTCGAACGGATTCGTCACGAATGTTCCTCCCGAGTCAGGTGCTGCGATGGTGTTTCGGCCCCCCGAATCGCTGATGCGGTCCGGACCGTAACTGCTTGCATCGTTCCTATCGAACCGAGGGGGTCATCACAACCCTGCTGTCGGTTCTTTGTCCCAGAGTTCACGCCGGTCGCCCGGGCCGGTCGGTGACACTGTCACACTACGAAGATGGTCGAGTCACTCGTCGTCGCCGTCGTGGGTCCCACGGCTGCCGGTAAGTCCGACCTGTCGGTTGCCCTGTGCAAGGAGTTGCCGGGCGAGGTGGTGAACGCCGACGCCATGCAGGTCTACCGCGGGATGGACGTCGGTACGGCGAAGATCACGCCCGCCGAGCGTCTCGGCGTACGGCATCACCTGCTCGACATCCTCGACGTGACCCAGACCGCGACGGTGGCCGACTTCCAGCGGTTGGCCCGGTCGGCGATCGACGACTGCCTGAGCCGGCAGCTGGTCCCGGTACTGGCCGGGGGATCGGGGATGTACGTCCGCGCGATCCTCGACGACTTCGAGTTTCCGGGCACCGACCCCGAGGTGCGGGGTCGCCTGGAGGCGGAGCTCGAGGATCACGGCTCCGGTGCTCTGCACGCCAAGCTGGCCACGATCGACCCTGCCTCCGCCCTCAAGATCCTGCCGAGCAACGGCCGCCGGATCGTACGGGCGCTCGAGGTCATCGAGATCACCGGCGGCCCGTACGGCGCCACACTGCCGGAGCACACCTACATCTACCCGGGTGCCGTCCAGCTCGGCCTCGACGTACCGCGGCCGGTGCTCGACGAGCGGATCGGCCGCCGGGTGGACCGGATGTTCGAGAACGGTTTCGTGGACGAGGTGAAAGACCTGCTGGACAAGGGCTTGCTCGACGGCGTCACCGCGAATCGCGCGCTCGGCTACTCGCAGGTGATCGCGATGCTGAAGGGTGAGCTGTCCGAGGCGGAGGCGCGCGAGCGGACCGCGCAGACGACCCGCAGGTTCGCGCGGCGGCAGGACGGCTGGTTCCGCCGGGACCCCCGGATCACCTGGCTGCCTTGGGATGCACCCGACCTTGTAGAACAGGCTCTACACGTAGTACGAGGCAACCATCCGGCGCCCGCTGGCGTAGTTGGGGTGGAAGAAGGCGCACGGCATGTCTGATCACTACGTGCTTGCTGCGCGTCACCCGGCACGGCACCTCGCCGCACCGGGCAACTGCTCGCTACTGCACGTAGTGATCAGACATGCCGTAGGGGCAGTCGATGCGAGGGGGTGACCGTGAGGCCGAGTTCCGCGAGTACGTCGTCGCGGACCGCAGCAGACTGATGAGAACGGCGATGTTGCTCACCGCGGGGGATGTCTACACCGCCGAGGATCTGGTCCAGACCGCCTGTACGCGGGTGTACGTGCACTGGCACCGGATCCGGCACGAAGGCGCCGGACCGTATGCGCACCGCATCCTGGTCAACGCCTTCCTGGACGAACGCCGCCGGGCCGGCCGCCACCCCGAGGTGGTGACCGCCGAGACGTTCGAGCCGAGGCTGTCCGAGCAGACCGATCCGGTGGACACACTGGCGGTCCGCAAGGCGCTGCTGGAGCTCGCGCCGCGGCAACGTGCCGTCCTGGTGCTGAGGTACTTCGAGGATCTCGACGTGGCCAGCTGCGCCCGGATCCTGGAGTGCACCGAGGGCACCGTGAAGAGCCAGACCGCGAAAGCTTTGAAACGACTGAAGGACCTGATGGCCGACGATCCGGCCACGGATCCCACGACGGGGAGTACCGACAAGTGGACGACGTGAAGAAGCTGCTGGTGGAGTTCGCCGACCGTGCGGTCGACGGCATCCCCGCGGCGGATGTGGACGCGGATGTGGCGCGTGGCCGCCGTGCGCTGCGCCGGATCAGGGCGCGCCGCCGGGTGACCGGGGTGCTGTGCATCGCCGCTGTGTCGACGGCCGTACTTGCCATCGGCCACCAGGTGAAGTGGTGGGGCTCCGGCCAGGCGGAGGTCGCCGGTGGTTCCGACGAAGCCGCCTCGGCGGCCGGAATCGGGCCCGACGCCGCAACCCCCAGCCAGAGTCCGAACCCGGCGGACGCCGACAGCACGATGTCGATCTTCGGAGCCCCGGCCGCCGTCTCACTGATCGCGAACACCCAGGCGTGGAGCAACATCAGCTGCACGTTGGCCCCGGAGGGCTGGGCGCCGAGGCAGCCGGTCGGCATCGATCACGTCCTGCTGGCCCCACCGACCATGCGAACTGCCACCCTCGGCCCGAACGACGGGCTGGAGGTCGAGGCGGTCGCCCAGGCCCGCACTCTCGACGGCACCCGGGTGACCGAGTCGGCCGGCAAGGTCTTCCACCTCGGTAGCTCGGACGGTCGCGAGACCGGTCAGCTGCTGCTCGGCGAGCGCTGGCTGCTGGTCCAGCTGCCGGCCGGCAACAAGGACTGGAACGACGACCTACTCCGCCGCTTCATGGCCTCTTGCACCGTCAACTGACACAGCCTGCACGGTCAACTGACAAGACGGACGCGCCACGACTGGCGAACTCGCCGCTGAGACGGTAGGCAGGGCCCTGTCCCTGTACGCCGATTCCGCGGAGGACCCGTGACCCCGAAACGCCTGGCCGCCACCCTGACAGCGGGTGCCCTCGTCCTGGGCGGCCTGACTGCGAGCGGTGCAGCCGCCGCCCAGACCGGCCCCACCTCCACCCGTACGGCCGCTGCCCAGACCGACGACCACAGCGCCCAGTCGCCCAAGAAGTACGCCACGGCGATCGGCTTCGGCGGCGCCGTCGCCTCCGTGGACGCCGACGCGACCAACATCGGTGTCTCCGTACTGCGTCGTGGCGGCAACGCCGTCGATGCGGCCGTCGCGACCGCGGCCGCGCTCGGCGTGACCGAGCCGTACTCCGCCGGCGTCGGTGGTGGCGGCTACTTCGTCTACTACAGCGCGAAGAACCGCAAGGTCTACACGATCGACGGCCGGGAGACCGCGCCCGCGACGATGCCCGCCGACGCGTTCATCAACCCGGCCACGGGCAAGCCCTACACGTTCTTCCCCGACCTGGTGACGTCGGGCGTATCGGTCGGCATCCCCGGCACGCTCGCGACCTGGGACTCGGCTCTGCAGTCGTGGGGCACGCTGCCGCTCGGCAAGGCGCTGAAGCCGGCCGCGGATCTGGCCGATCACGGGTTCGTGGTCGACCAGACCTTCCGCAACCAGACGCTCGACAACAAGGCGCGCTTCTCGGCGATCGCGCCGACGGCACAGCTGTACCTCCCCAATGGGGATGCTCCGGTGGTCGGTTCCGTGTTCAAGAACAAGGACCTCGCCAAGACCTATGAGCTGTTCGGTAAGAAGGGGTCGTCCGCCTTCTACACCGGGCCGCTGGCCCAGGAGATCCAGACGGCTGTGCAGACGCCGCCCAAGACTCCGGGCACGACGTTGCCGGTGATGCCTGGTCACCTCACCACGGCCGACCTGGCGAAGTACAAGGTGATCCGGCAGGAGCCGACGAAGGTCAGCTACGACGGGCTGGACGTCTACAGCATGGCGCCGTCCTCCTCCGGCGGTACGACGGTCGGCGAGGCGCTCAACATCCTCGCGCCGCTCAAGTTGTCGAAGCAGTCGACCCCGCAGGCGTTGCACTCCTACCTCGAGTCGACGGCGCTCGCATTCGCCGATCGCGGCAAGTACGTCGGCGACCCGGCGTTCGTCGACGTACCGCAGAAGGAGCTGCTGTCCAAGGGCTTCGGCGCCGAGCGGTCCTGCCAGATCGATCCGGCGAAGGCGTCGGTCAAGCCGCTGCCGCCCGGTTCACCGGACGGCTCGTACTCCGGTTGCCCGGCCGGTATTGCGACCGAGGACAAGCCCGACACCGAAGGCCTGTCGACCACGCACCTGGTCGCGGCGGACAAGTGGGGCAACGTCGTCTCGTACACGCTGACGATCGAGCAGACCGGCGGCAGCGGCATCCTCGTGCCCGGTCGCGGCTTCCTGCTCAACAACGAGCTGACCGACTTCTCCGCCGTCTACGACGCGGCCGACCCGAACCGGATCCAGCCGAACAAGCGGCCGCGATCCTCGATGGCGCCGACGATCGTGCTGAAGAACGGCAAGCCGTTCCTCGCGCTCGGGTCGCCGGGTGGTTCGACGATCATCACGACCGTGCTGCAGACGCTGACCAACCGGCTGGACCGGGGGATGACGCTGCCCGACGCGATCGCCGCGCCGCGTGCGTCCCAGCGGAACACAGTGACCGTCACCGCCGAGCCGCCGTTCATCGACGCCTACGGCACCGCTCTCAAGCCCTACGGCCACACGCTGGTCCCGGCCGGTGACGCGCTCACCTCAGCTGCCGAGATCGGAGCGGTCGCCGCTCTCGAAGTACTGCCGGGTGGCGGCTATCTCGCTGCCGCCGAGCCGAAGCGCCGCGGTGGCGGTGCGGCAGGCACGGTCAACCAGCTCTGGCCGAACTAACCCTTCTTCAACCTCTTAGGAGCAGTCGGTAGCGGCGGAGGCTCGACCGGTGGTGCTGCGGCAGCACCGGCATCGAGCCACCCGTCGTACTGCGTGACCAGCGGCTCCACCACTGCCAGATCGGCATCAGCCGGCACGAGGACCATCCACGGATGGTCCTCGTCGTCGTCTTCCCCCTGAAACCGATCCCGCCGGACAACGGCATCGATCCGCCCCGCCACCGCATCCGCGTCTTCCCGCTCCCAGAAGTACGCGACCACCTGCTCACCCATGCCCCAAACGGTACGACCAACCCGTGCCGCCCGTACGATTTCCCCATGAGCACCTTCCCCTGGCTGAAGGGGCACGGTACGGAGAACGACTTCGTGCTGCTGCCCGACCCCGACGGGAGCGTGCACGGCGAGCTCGATGCAGCCGTCGTCCGCTTCCTGTGCGACCGGCATGCCGGGCTCGGGGCCGACGGGGTGCTGCGGGTGATCGAAGGCTCGAAGCAGTCGTACGTCGAGGACGGTGGCGACTGGTTCATGGACTATCGCAACGCCGACGGGTCGATCGCCGAGATGTGTGGCAACGGGGTCCGGGTTTTCGTCCGGTACCTGGCTGAGGCCGGCCTGGTCGGCGACAAGCCGGTCCGGGTGGGGACCCGGGCGGGTGTGAAAGAGGTCGTCCTGAACGACGACGGCACGATCACCGCCGACATGGGCGAACCAACCCTCCCTGGGCCGGCCGGCATCGTTGTGGAGGCGAACGGGCATCAGTGGCCCGCGCTGCACGTTGACATGGGCAACCCGCACGCGGTGGCGTTCGTCGACTCGCTCGACGAGCCGGGCAACCTGTGCGATCAGCCCGGCTGGTCGCCGGCCGAGGCGTACCCGCACGGCGTGAACATCGAGTTCGTGGTCCGCAAAGGGCCGAACGAGGTGGCGATGCGGGTGCACGAGCGGGGCGCGGGGGAGACCCGGTCCTGCGGCACGGGCACCTGCGCGGTGGCCGTGGCAGCCGCCCGGGCCGCCCGCCAGAGCACGCCGGTCTCGTACCGCGTCGAAGTACCGGGTGGTGCTGTCACCGTGAACTGGCGTGAAGACAACCATCTGGAGCTCACCGGGCCGGCCGTGATCCACGCCCGCGGCGAGTTCGATCGGGCCTGGCTGCCCGCCTGAACGGGAATTCAGCGAGCCGCTGGATCGTTGGAAGTGAAATCGGCTCGCCTGTCTGGGTGCGCCGTGCCACGATGGAAGGTATATGACGACCCATTCGAACGCATACGACGAGACCACCGACGCCGACCTCGACCTGCTCCAGGACGACGTGCTCGACGACGAGGAGACAGACTCGTCGTCGGATCCGGAGTCATCGGGTTACGGCCGCGACTACTCCGCTGAGGAGAACACCGAAGGCCTAGAGCTCGAGGAACGCCAGGCGCTGCGGCGCGTGGTGGGGATGTCGACCGAGCTGACGGACATCAGCGAGGTCGAGTACCGCAAGCTCCTGCTGGAGCGCGTGCTGCTGGTCGGCGTGTGGACCGACGGCAGCGCCGAGGACGCCGAGAACTCGCTCGCCGAGCTGAAACTGCTCGCCGAGACCGCGGGTTCGGAGGTGCTCGACGGCGTGATCCAGCGGCGCAAGAAGCCCGATGCTGCTACCTATATCGGTAGCGGCAAGGTGGCCGACCTGCGCAACCTGGTCGCCGCCCTCGGCGCCGACACGGTGATCGCGGACGGCGAGCTCGCGCCCGCCCAGCTGCGCAACCTGGAAGACAAGCTGAAGGTCAAGGTGGTCGACCGGACCGCGCTGATCCTCGACATCTTCGCCCAGCACGCGAAGAGCAAGGAAGGCAAGGCCCAGGTCGAGCTGGCCCAGCTGCAGTACATGAAGCAGCGGCTGCGTGGCTGGGGTGGAAACCTGTCCCGCCAGGCCGGTGGCCGGGTGGGCGCGGCCGGTGGCGGTATCGGTGGTCGTGGTCCTGGTGAAACCAAGATCGAGACCGACCGGCGCCGGATCAACACCAAGATCGCCAAGCTGCGCCGCGAGCTGAAGGACCTGAAGGGCACCCGCGCGACGATGCGCCAGGAGCGTCGCCGGCACGCGATCCCGTCGGTCGCGATCGCGGGCTACACGAACGCGGGCAAGTCCTCGCTGCTGAACAGCATGACGAACGCCGGCGTACTGGTCGAGAACGCGCTGTTCGCGACGCTGGACCCGACCACCCGGCGTACGACAACGGCGGATGGACGGGTCTACACGTTCACCGACACCGTCGGATTCGTCCGGCACCTGCCGCACGACATCGTCGAGGCGTTCCGCTCGACGCTGGAGGAGGTCGCGGACGCGGACCTGCTGCTGCACGTGGTGGACGGCTCGCACCCGGACCCGATCGCCCAGATCAACGCGGTCCGCGAGGTGCTCAGCGAGATCGGTGCCGCGAACGTCCAGGAGATCATCGTGATCAACAAGGGCGACGTGGCCGACCCGATGGCGCTCGCGCCGATCCTGCACCGGGAGACGGGCGCGATCGTCGTGTCCGCCCACACCGGTGACGGCATCGACAAACTGCGCGCCCTGGTCGAGGCGGCCCTGCCGAGCCCGGACGTGGCAGTCGAGCTGCTGCTGCCCTACGACCGTGGCGACCTGGTCTCCCGGATCCACTCCGAGGGCGCGGTGGACCAGCTGGAGCACACCGGCGACGGCACGAGGATGACTGCCAGGGTGCACGCCGACCTGGCCGGCGACCTCGCGCAGTACGCGGTAACTGCCTGACGCTCACTGCCTGGCGTGTACGGCGCTCCGTAGTACTCGCTAGACGGACCAGCGGCCCCCGGGAAACTTCCCGGGGGCCGCTGGCTTGTGTCGTGCAGTGATCAGCTGCGCGGGGAGATCCTGATCTTGATCGAGGTGTTGTCGCGCGACGTCACCCGGATGTTGACGCCGTTGTTCGGCACCTTGACGCTGTTCTGCGGCTGCGCCGCGGACCAGTAGGACAAGCCGTCGTTGAACAGCGGCTGGGCGTTCTGACCGCGGATGTAGCTGGCCTGGCCGTTCAGGTGCAGAGTGAACGAGTCGGCCTTCTCCAGCCCGAAGGGTGCGTCGTAGCCGCTGACCCGCGGACGCCAGATGCCACCGTCGAGACGGTTGATCGGGGTCGGGTGCGAGTCGATCGGCAGGACGAGGCCCTCACCGGGGTGCTGGTTGGTGTTGTTGTCCGACTGCGAGGTGTCCCAGTACCAGATCAGCAGACCGTCCTGGAGCGGGAAGTGCTCCACCTTGTCCGCCAGCGTGCTGGCCCAGCCGAAGTTGTACGGCCCGGTCTTCAGGTTGGCGTCGTAGGAGGTGTAGTTGATGTGCGAGGCGATGTAGTAGTTGTCGTACGCCGTGGTCAGCGTCGACCCGACCGAGCTGAAGCCGTTCAGCGTCCAGCCCTCCGGAGTTGCCTCCGCACCCGAGGCCAGCACCGTGGTGGCGCCGTTGGTCACCTTGATGTCGTCCAGGTGGATACCGAATCCGCCGGTGTTCGTGTCGGTGGCGTAGCGGAACTGCAGGCCGATCGTCTTGCCGGCGTAGGCCGACAGGTCGAACGTGGCCGGCTTCCAGCCGTTGCTGGCGCCGTTGATGCCGTTGCCCGTGGCCGGGTCGGTGATGTTGCCGGGAATCGCCTTGTAGCCGGTGCCGTCGTTCACCTCGACATAGGCGTAGTCGTAATCGACCTCGGTGTCATAGTTCGCCTGGAAGGTGAGGGACGTGGTACCGGCCGGGACCACGACCTGGCGGCTCATCGTCCGATTGAAGTTGTCACCCCTGCCGCTCCACCAGCTCTTCGCGCCGACAGCCGGCGGCTGCAGCGGTGAGGTCACCAGCTTCTTCGGCAGGGTGACCACGACGGCCTGCGGGTTGTCCGAGTTGTACTCGTGCGGACCGAGCTCGAGCTTCCGCTCTTGACCGGCAGCGACGATCTCGTAGTCCAGCCAACCGAGCTGCAGCTTGTCCCACGCGCCGAAGTCGGCAGCCTGCTCGCCGATACCGCCGTCACCGGGCTTGCTGACCCGGCTCTGCGCCATGATCGTCCACCAGTTCACGCCGTTCTCGATGGCGGGACCCGAGGTGTCGTAGTGGTCCGGCAGACCGAGGTCGTGGCCGAACTCGTGCGCGAAGACGCTGATGCCGCCGTTCTCGGGCTGGATCGTGTAGTCGCCGACCCACAGGCCGGTGTCACCGATCTGCGCGCCGCCGGCCGGGTTGGTGGCCGGGCCACCCGCGACACCGACGTACCAGCGGTGCGACCAGATCGCGTCTTCACCCTGCTGGGGGTCACCATCGGCCTGGTCGCCACCGGAGTGGACGATCTGGAAGTGGTCGATGTAGCCGTCGGGCTCGTTGAAGTTGCCGTCACCGTCGTAGTCGTAACGGTCCCACTGGTCGAACGTCGCCAGGTCGGCCTTGATCTGGGCCGTGGTGCGACCGGCCGCCTTCTGGTCGGCGACCCACTGGTTCACCGCGTCCGCGACGAGCGCCCAGGTGTTGTTACAGACGTTGCCGGTGCAGCCGGTCGCGTTGTTCGAGCGGCCGTAGCGGGCTTCGTTGTACTTGACCTTGACCCAGTTGGTGACCTCGCCGTCGACGCTGTACCGGCCGGACGACTGCTTCTCGTAGTACTTCTTCACGGAGTTGCCGCTGCCGAAGTACATCTGCTGGAAGTGCGTCTGGTCATAGTTGGCCTGCCAGACGGTGGAGTTGTCCACCGACCGGTCGGGCGCGGGGATCGCGTTGTGCAGCGGGCCCTCGAAGGTCGCCGGACCAGGGATCGCGACGTTCGTGTCCCGGTCTGGGTAGTTGGGGTGCCGTTCGTTGCCGAACTCGGCGAGGACGACGAAGATCTTGTCGGTCTTCTCGCGGCTCAGCTCGACGTACTGGTCGACCTTCGCCTTGGAGGCGGTGGCCTTGCCGGCCTTCAGGCTGCCCTTCGCGCCGGCGGTCTTGGTGCCCAGCTTCACAACGGTGCTGGCGCCGCGCTTCTCGGCCTTGGCCGATCCGTTCAGGACCTTGGTCAGCGCTTCCTGACGCAGCTCCCGGCGCTTGTCCTCCAGCGGGCTGGGCAGCTCGTCCGAGGTCTGAGTGGGCTCACTCACGGCCGGTGCGGCCTCGACCTGCGGCTGGGCGGCGTTGCTGGCTGAGGCCAAGCTCAAGCCGAACGTCGTCGCCAGAGCCAGGCTGAACAGCCCGGCAGATACTTTGCGCACGATTCCCTCCCTGTACTGAAAAATCACGTCGCGCATGGTGACGCAACGTGGTCATGGCTCCCCCGAGCGTGGTACTTCTGCGCGACAGTACGGGTAAAATCAGCGATCCTGAAGTGGTTCCGGTGAAATTTCCACGTAACCACGGGGAATCATGCACGTACGCATTGAGTAAGACCACTCAGTCGACTGGAGTAGGTCAACGCAGCGTCGCGACCGCCGGGATTGGCACACTGTCCTCTATGGATGTTTCGCTTGGTGGCCTGCGCCCCGACGCCGGCCGGTCGCGAGGCGACGTCGTCGACCTGATGCTGCCGCTGTGGCGTGCCCTGGTGGTCTTCCGGGTGATCACCTGGGGATTCGCCTGTTTCGGCGTCTGGAGTCGTTGGGACGGTATTCACCGGCCGGCCGGTGCGGTGATTCAGCTGGCCGTGATGGGTTTATGGACCATTGTCGCGTCAATTGGTTACAGCCGGCATTGGGGCCGTCGCAATACGCGACTGTCCTTTGCCGATCTGATCGTCACCGTCGGTTGCATGTACCTCACTCTGCTGGCCCAGCCGCTGCTGGACATTCGCGCTGGAGCGTCGGTCCTCACCTCGGTCTGGGCGGCCGGACCGGTGCTCGCGCTGGCGATCTCGCGCGGCCGCGACGGCGGTCTGCTCGGCGCCGCGACGATCAGCCTGGCGTTGCTGTCGCTGCGGGGAGTCGACAACGCGGCCAGGATCCTCAGCAACGTCCAGCTGCTGCTGGTCGCCGGTCTGGTCGTCGGGTACGCCGCCAGTACGATGCGCCGGGCCACCAGCCGGCTGCGCGACGCGATCGCCGCGGAGAGCGCCACCGCCGAGCGGCTCCGGCTCAACCGGTCGATCCACGACGGGGTGCTCCAGGTGCTGGCCCAGGTGCAGCGACGCGGCAACGCGATCGGTGGCGAGGCGGTTGAGCTGGCCTCGATGGCCGCCGAACAAGAGGTCGCCCTGCGCACCTTGATGTCGAGCCGGGCCGTCACCGGCGACCGTGGCCGGATCGATCTGTGCATGTTGTTGTTGCCATTGGCAACGCCGCGGATCGACGTCGTGGTGCCGGCCGGACAGGTGCTGCTGCCGACCGCGAAGGCGACCGAGCTGGTGGCCGTGGTCAAGGAAGCGCTCAGCAACGTGAGCAAGCATGCCGGGCCCGACGCGCAGGCGTGGGTGGTGGTCGAGGACCTCGGTGCCGACGTGTTGTTGTCGATCCGCGACGATGGAGCCGGGACGACGGTGGACCGGCTCGAGGCGGACCGGTCCGACGGGCACCTCGGCGTCAGCCAGTCGATCCGCGGCCGGATCACCGATCTGGGCGGCAGCGTCACGGTCCGGACCGCTCCGGGCGAAGGCACCGAGTGGGAGATGAAGGTGAGCACGGCATGACACGGGTGATGATCGTCGACGACCACCCGATGTGGCGTGAAGGCGTCGCGCGGGATCTGGGCAGCCGCGGATACGACGTCTGCGCGACCGCGTCGGACGTCGCCAGTGCGGTCAGGATCGCGCTGGCGACCCGGCCGGAGGTCGTGGTGATGGACCTGCAGCTCGGCGACGGCTCCGGCGTGGATGCCACCCGGGAGATCACTGCAGCGCTCCCGGACACGCGGGTGCTGGTGCTGTCGGCCAGCGCGGAGCAGGCGGATGTACTGGCTGCTGTGAAGAACGGCGCCTCGGGGTACTTGGTCAAGTCGGCGTCGCTGGACGAGTTCGACGACGCAGTACGGCGTACTGCCGAGGGCGACGCGGTCTTCAGCGCTGGGCTCGCAGGCTTGCTGCTGGGGGAGTACAGGCGACTCGGAGCCGGGCCAGAGGTGCCACAGCTGACAGAGCGCGAAACGGAGGTGCTACGGCTGGTGGCGCGAGGCCTAACTGCCCGGCAGATCGCCACGAGGCTGGTGCTGTCGCACCGGACCGTCGAGAACCACGTACAGAACACCTTGCGGAAGCTGCAGCTCCACAACCGCGCAGAGCTGGTCCGCTACGCGATTGAAAACGGGATCGACCAGAGCGAGCAGTAGCCCACGTACGCCGTACCGATTGGGGCGGAACCGGTACGGCGTACTCAGCGTGGACTAGAGGCGTGGACTAGAGGCCGTTGCTGAACAGCAGGCGGTTCACGGTGCCGCCGGTGGTGCCACCGCTGACCACGTTCGGGGTCGCGTTGGTCTCGATGTAGGTCTTGACCGTGGCCGGTGTGGCCGACGGGCTGGTCTGCAGGTACAGCGCGGCGACGCCGGCGACGTGCGGCGTGGCCATTGAGGTGCCGTTGTAGGAGCCGGTGGTGTTACCGGGCAGCGTGGAGATGATGGCCGAGCCCGGCGCGTAGACGTCCACGCACGCACCGGTGCTGGAGTACGACGCCCGCGCGTCCGTGTTGGTGGATGCCGCGGTGACCAGTGCGGTCTCGATCTTGCGCGGCAGCAGGTTGCAGGAGTTGGCACCGGTGTTGCCGGCCGAGGTGGCCAGGAACACCCCGGAGCGGATCATGTTGCGCAGCGAGGTCTCCAGCGTCGTGTTGGCCGGGAAGTTCCACGAGGTGTTGGCGACGGCCGGCTTCACGGCGTGGGCGGTGACCCAGTCGACCGCGGCGATCGCGCCGGAGGCGGTCCCGCTGCCGGAGCAGTTGAGCCACTTCACGCCGTGCAGCCGGACCGCCTTGGCGACGCCGTACGAGGTGGAGCCGATGGTGCCGGCGACGTGCGTGCCGTGGCCGAGGCAGTCGGTGTTGTTGGTGTCGACCGAGTTGTAGTCGAAGGTGGCGCGGCCGCCGAAGTTCGGGTGGCTCGCGTCGATGCCGGAGTCGATGATGTACGCGTTCACGCCACTGCCGGTACGGGTGTAGGTGAACGAGTTCGACAGCGGCAGGTTGCGCTGGTCGATCCGGTCGATACCCCACGACGGCGGGTTGGTCTGGGTCGTGTCGATCGCCTTGTAGGAGACGTCCTGCGAGATGGCGACGACGTCGGGGCTCTTCTGCAGGGCGGCGAGCTGGGCGGCGGTGAGCTTCGCGCTGAAGCCGTTGACCGCGGTGCTGAACTGACGCTGCGGGGTGACCCCGAGTGACGACTTCAGCTTGCCGAGCTGGCTGCCTTCCTTCAGCTGGACGATGTAGGTGTCCTTCACCGCGGTCACGCCGGGGTCGGCGGACGCGGCCTGGATCAGGATGATCCGGCCACTGGGATCCGGAGCGGGAGCGGCGTTGGCGGTGCTCAGAGCGGTAGTCAAGGCGATCGCTGGCACGATGGCGGCGGCCAGGGTCAGGCGGATGCTTCGACGCACGGGTTCCTCCTCAGGAACTCATCACCCACCGGGGCGGAGGGGTGATCACACTCGGTCCACGATCGACTACAGAGTGAGTGGGAGTGAAGGTAGGGCTTACTCACCTGACGCGTCAATCAATTCGGCAGCGCACTGATGCCATGGCACTGTGTTGACACTCTTCCCACCCCACCACCCCGGTCGCTGACACTTCTCCCGCGACCCGGTCGCGCCTGGCTGGGGACTATCAGAGGCTTGCGTCCGTTCGTACACTGTGCGTTCCACACCCAGTGGATTGCTCTGTGTCACGACACTCACACGGTGAGTGCCCACTCTTCGGAGGCTTTTGGTGAACCGGTCGTCCCTGGTCCGCGCGTTGTTCGCGTTCCTCGTGTTCGCGGCGTCTACGTACGTCGTGCTGACCGCCAAGCCCGAACTGGGCCTCGATCTGCGCGGTGGCACCCAGATCGTGCTGGAGGCGAGCGACTCGCCGACGGTCAAGGCGACCAAGGAGACCACCGACAAGTCGCTGGAGGTCCTGCGCCGCCGGATCGACGCGCTCGGTGTCAGCGAGCCGACCGTGACCCGGCAGGGCGAGAAGCGAATCATCGTCGAACTGCCGGGCGTGCAGGACCCGCGCGAGGCGGCGAAGGTGATCGGCAAGACCGCCCAGCTGACCTTCCACGAGGTGCTCGCCATCGTCGAGGCCAAGCCGGCCAAGCCCGCCGCCGGCGAGCTGTACCTGCCCAACGACAACGGCCCCGGCTTCCTGCAACTGGCCAAGCCCGCGATGACCGGCGAGAAGATCAGCGGCGCGGACGGGTTGATCGATCCGCAGCAGCTGGCCCAGGGCTGGTTCGTCCAGATGAAGTTCAAGGACGACGGCGGCAAGATCTGGGCGAACATCACCGGCAAGGCCGCCTGCGAGCCGGTCAACACCCCGAAGCGCCAGGTCGCGATCGTGCTCGACAACGAGGTGATCAGCGCGCCGCAGGTCGATCCCAACGGCGGCGCTCAGCTCTGCAACGTGGGCATCGGCGGTGGTACGAGCACCATCACCGGAAGCTTCACCGAAGAAGACGCCAAGGACCTGGCCGCGCTGATCGAGGGCGGCTCGCTGCCGGTCCCGGTCAGCGTGATCGACCAGCGCGTCGTCGGCCCGTCGCTCGGCAAGGACGCGATCCAGGCGAGCGCGCTGGCCGGCCTGATCGGCGTCGCGCTGACCGCACTGTTCATCACCATCGTGTACCGGCTGGTCGGCCTGATGGCCGTCTTCGGCCTGATCGCGTACGCCGGACTGTCGTACGCCACCCTGACGCTGATGGGCGCGACCCTGACCTTGCCCGGCCTGGCGGGCTTCGTGCTCGCGATCGGGATGGCCGTCGACGCCAACGTGCTCGTCTTCGAGCGAGCACGGGAGGACTACATCGGCGGCCGGACCGATGGTTTGAGGAGATCTCTGCGCAGCGGCTTCCAGAACGCGCTGTCCGCGATCGCCGACTCCAACGTCACTACGCTGCTCGCCGCCGGGCTGCTGTTCTTCCTCGCCGCCGGGCCGGTCCGCGGCTTCGGCGTCACGCTGAGCATCGGTGTGGTCGCCTCGATGCTGTCCGCACTCGTCATCACCCGGGCGCTGGCCGAGTTCGTCGTCTCCCGCAAGTTCGTCCTGAACCGGCCCGGGATCAGCGGTATCGCCGGGCACGGCCGGGTGCGCACCTGGCTGGAGGAGAAGAAGCCGGCGCTGATGAAGCACAGCCGGCGCTGGCTGGTCATCACCGCCGTCGCGATCGTCGTCAGCGTGGCCGGGATCGGCATCCGCGGCCTGAACCTCGGGATCGAGTTCACCGGTGGCCGGCTGCTCGAGGTGAGCACGGCCCAGCAGATCACCCCGGACCAGGCCCGCGCCGCGGTCGCCGAGGCGGGCTACCCGAACGCCATCGTCCAGTCCTCCGGCGCCGACGACATCACCGTCCGGACCGGCACCATCAGCGACGACGAGACCGAGAAGATCCGCGCGTCGATCTCCCGGATCGGCGGCGGCACCGAACTGATCCGCAACGAGAGCATCGGCCCGTCGCTCGGCAGCGAACTGCGCGACAAGGCACTGATCGCGCTCGGCGTCGCCCTGCTGGCCCAGCTGGCGTACCTGGCCGTCCGCTTCCGCTGGACCTTCGGAGCCGGCGCGGTACTGGCACTGCTGCAGAACGTCGCGGTCGTCGTCGGGGTCTTCGCCTGGACGGGCAAACCGATCGACGGCATCTTCCTGGCCGCGATGCTGACCATCATCGGCTACACGGTCAACGACTCGGTCGTGGTCTTCGACCGGATCCGGGAGACCCGCAACGCCCGCGCGACCGACAACCTCGGGCCGGTGATCGACACCGCGATCATCAACGTGCTGCCGCGAACCATCAACACGGGAATCAGCACGCTGTTCATCCTCACCGCGCTGCTCTTCCTCGGCGGTGAGTCGCTCGGCGACTTCGCCCTCGCGCTGCTGCTCGGCATCCTGGTCGGCACCTACTCCTCCAACCTCACCGCGGCGCCGCTGCTGGTCGAGCTGGAGAAGCGCTACCCGGCACCGCCGCCCCGGCCCAAGGTCAAGCAGCGCGACCGCGACGCCGAACCGGACCGCGGCGCCGTCGTCTGACAGTTGTCCACAGGCACCCTGGTCGCGCTTCGGAGAATGTCCGGGGCTGCGGCTAGGGTGATGCGGTGGGTGTAGAAGTGCGGGAACTCTTGGAGGCTGCGGTCGCCGCGATCGGCGGGCAGACGCGCCCGGGCCAGGTCGAGATGGCCGAAGCGGTGAACGGATCCATGCACGACGGGTCCCATCTCCTGGTGCAGGCAGGGACGGGAACCGGTAAGTCACTCGGGTATCTCGTGCCGGCCCTGATCCATGCGGTGGAGAACCGCCGGGTGGTGGTGTCGACGGCGACGCTGACCCTCCAGTCGCAGCTGGTCGACCGGGACGTCCCGGCGCTGCTGGATGCCACCGAGAAGCTGCTCCCGCGCCGCCCGTCGTACGCGATCCAGAAAGGCCGCAACAACTACGCCTGCCTGCACCGCATCCGCGAAGGCGCGCCCGACGACGACGGCATGCTGATCGACATGCCGCCGGCCGGGCCGGTCGGCCAGCAGGTGCTCGAGCTGCGCGACTGGGCCGAGAAGCAGTTGCTCGACGGCGAGGCCGGCGACCGCGACCACGCGCCGTCGCACCAGTACCAGGCCTGGCAGCAGGTCGCGATCGCCGCCCGCGAGTGCCTCGGCGCCCAGAAGTGCCCGTACGGCGAGGAGTGTTTCGCCGAGAAGGCCAAGGAGCAGGCGCGCAAGGCCGATATCGTCATCACCAACCACGCGCTGCTCTCGATCGACGCCTTCGAGAACCGCACCGTACTGCCCGAGCACGATGTGGTGATCGTGGACGAGGCGCACGAGCTGCCCGCCCGGGTCACCGGCGCGGCCGGCGACGAGCTGTCACCGCAGATGGTCGAGCGAGCCGCCAAGCGCGCCCGCCGGTTCATCGACGACGACAAGGCCGACGACCTGGTCGACGCCTCCGATGCGCTCCGGGCGGCGCTCGACGAGACCCGCGAGGGCCGGATCGAGGCGGCCAACGGGGTAGTACTGGAGGCGGCGGCGCTGGTTCGCGACGCGGCCCGCGGCGTCTACTCGGATCTGAACAAGAAGTCCGACGACAAGGACGACGACCCCGACGGCGCGAAACGGCAGTCCAAGGGCGCGATCAAGGAGATCTTCGACGTCGCCGAGCGGGTCGCCGCGTTGCACGAGCTGGACGTCGTCTGGCTGGTCGACCGGGAGCGGTTCGGCCGCGAGTTGCGGATCGCGCCGCTGACCGTGGCCGGGCTGCTGCGCGAGCTGGTGCTGAAGGACCGCACCGTCGTGCTGACGTCGGCCACGCTCACCCTCGGCGGCGACTTCGACGCGATCGCCCGGCAGGTCGGCCTGCGCCCATCCGACAAGCTGCTCGACACCGACGAGATGCCTTCGGCTTCGACGGACACCGACTCCGAAACCGGGCCACTGCCTTGGCGAGGTCTCGACGTCGGCTCACCTTTCGAGTACGAGAAACAAGGCATCCTGTACGTCGCCAAACACCTGCCGCCGCCGCATCGCGACGGGCTGGGCAAGAAGCAGTTCGAGGAGATCATCGACCTGATCACCGCCGCGGGTGGCCGGACGCTCGGGTTGTTCTCGTCCCGGCGCG
Organism: Streptomyces sp. SID13031; assembly: GCF_010548305.1. Taxonomy (GTDB): domain Bacteria; phylum Actinomycetota; class Actinomycetes; order Propionibacteriales; family Kribbellaceae; genus Kribbella. The sequence goes on along the minus strand of NZ_JAAGLV010000014.1, from coordinate 25,247 downwards.
CGGCCGAGGCGGCGACGGCCGCCGTCCGCGAGGCGACGGATCTCAAGGTGCTCTGCCAGGGCGACGCGCAGCTGGGGGAGTTGTCGCGCGAGTTCGTCGACGATCCGGAGACCTCGCTGTTCGGCACGCTGTCGTTGTGGCAGGGGATCGACGTCCCGGGATCGACCTGCACCCTGGTGATCATCGACCGGGTCCCGTTCCCGCGCCCCGACGAGCCGTTGATGGCCGCGCGCCAGCGAGCCGTCGACGAAGCGGGTGGCAACGGGTTCATGGCAGTCGCCGCGACGCACGCCGCTCTGCTACTCGCCCAGGGGACCGGCCGGCTGATCCGCCGCACCTCCGATCGGGGTGTGGTCGCGATCCTCGACCCCCGCATCGTCACCGCTCGGTACGGCGGCTACCTGCGCGCCTCCTTGCCCCCGATGTGGCCGACGGCCGATCGTGAGAAGGTGCTCGGCGCCCTGAAGAGACTCCAGGACTGATTTCTCATGCCCGGGACAGTGCCACCAGTGCTGCCGATGATGGCGGCGCTCGGCACGATGCCGTCCGGGGCGGGCTGGTCGTACGAGATGAAGTGGGACGGCATCCGGGTGATCGCCGAGGTCGACGAGAGTGGCTGCAGGTTGTGGTCGCGCAACAGCCGCGACGTGTCCGGCGGCTATCCCGAGCTTCTCGGGCTCGCGCACGCGCCGGGGTTGGAGCTGCCCGCAGTACTGGATGGCGAGATCGTCACGCTCGACGAGTCGGGGGCGCCGTCGTTCGGGTTGCTGCAACGGCGGATGCACGTTCGCGATCCACGCCACCTGGCCCAGTTGATCAACCAGGTGCCCGTCTCCGTCCGGGTCTTCGACGTCCTCCGGTTCGCCGGACAATCATTGCTAGAGGCAAGCTACGACGAACGCCGCGCGCTGCTCGACTCGCTCGAGCTCGGCGACCCGTTCTGGGAGGTGCCCCCGGCATACGCCGATGCCGGCGAGGCGCTGGACCTGTCGGTCACGCAAGGGCTGGAAGGCGTCGTCGCCAAACGGCGCAAATCCCGGTACCTGCCGGGCAAACGCAGCTCGGACTGGGTCAAGGTCAAACCCGTGATCACCCACGACGTGATCCTCTGCGGCTGGCACCCCGGTGAAGGCAACCGCGAGGGCAAGATCGGCTCCCTGTACTGCGGCGCCTACGACTCACCCGGTGGCGAGCTGGTGCTGATCGGCAAGGTCGGTTCCGGCCTCGACTTCGCGATGCTCGAAGTACTGGGCGCCGAGCTCGCCGCCCTCGAGCTCGACACGCCGCCTTTCGACACCTCCACCATCCCGGCCGGCGACCGGCGGGCCGCGCACTGGCTCGACCCGCTCCTGGTCGCCGAGGTCACCTACTCGGGCTGGGCCGGCGACGGACGCCTACGCCACCCCGTCTGGCGAGGCCTCCGTCTCGATATCGACCCCTCGTCAGTAATTCGCTAACGCCCCACGGTCGAGCGTTGGGCGGCTTCGAGGACGGCGTAGCCCTCGGCGTAGGTGATTGATCCGGCCTGGACGAGCTCGGCGGACTTGGAACCGACTGCTGTGACATACGCCTTGTGGCTTGGCCAAGTGGCCTCCGCGTCCGGCAGATCGTCGATGAGCGTGCAGCCGTAGCGCAGGTTGCGGTTCGCCACGTTGCTGTTGATGTTGCCGGTCCAGACGGTCGCCCGAAGATCCGAGTGCGGACAGGGATCGACCGGCGGCGTGTAGGAAGCGAGGTTGGTCGGGTTCGTGTTGCCGTCCGGCCGGAGCAGCATGTAGTAGATGCCCGTCGGGGCCAGAGTCAACCGGTACATACCGCGGCTGCGCAGGACAGTCGGGGTGCCCGACAGGCTGTCGACCACGAACAGGCGGCCGCCCACGACGGCGTACAGGTAGCCATCGCGCCACGACAGGGCACCTTCGGTGGAAGCGGTCTCCGCGGTGAAGACGTGGATCCTCTTGATGACCTCACCGGTGGTCGGGTTGGCGACGAAGACCGTACCGTCGGCCAGTCCCCACACGTTGCCGTCGGGGCCGAGGCTCAGCTCGCCGATGGTGGTTGCGCCCGGGACCGGTACGACGTCCGTGCTCACCGTGCCCGTCGCGGGGTCCACCTTGACCAGGTGTGCCTCGGTCGCGCGCGGCTCGGTGCCCTGTCCGCCCTCGATGCTGGAGCCTGCCCACACGGCGGATCCGACCGGCAGGATCGAGGCGATGGTCTGGTCGACGACGATGTTGCGATGGACCGCCAGGTTGCCGGTCGAGACGGTGTAGACGGTGAACGCGCCGCCGTACTCGCCGTACCCGGGCGTCGTGCCCACATAGACCCGATCGCCCGATGGCACGACCGAGACCGGACGGTTCTGCAGGTCGCTGTCGACGAGGCTGAAGAGCACGCGTGGGTTCGTCGGGCTCTCGGGTTGATTCGGATCCCAGGCGGACAGCCGGCCGTACGGGTAGATGCCGACGTACAGCTTGTTGGCGGAGTTCCACGCCCAGTCCTCGACCTGTCCTTGCCGGGCGGTCAGCGTCGCCCGGGCGGTGACCGGGTCGTAGCTGGTGGTGGAGCCGTTGAGGAAGGCGTTGACCAGGATCTTGCCGGTCACCGGGTCCGCGATCGCGTGCTGCAAGGGAGCGGGCACATACTGGAACGGCGACGACCACTGCGCCAGTACGCCGGTCTGCGGGTTGTAGCGCCAGGTGCCACCGGAGTAGTTGCCGCCCAGGCCGTAGAGCATCGGCTGGCCGTTGTCGGTGATCCAGCCGTAGCCGATCGCCAAACCTCGGGTGATCCGGACGCCGGACGGGACCGTGCCGACCGTGTCGGTCGCCGGGTCGTAGCGGGTGAGCGCGAGGTTGCTGGTGAAGTAGACGCCGCCGGGGCCTGCGTTCGAGACGCCGCGGGCGCCGATGGGATATTCGGTGACCCGATTGCCGGTCGCCGTGTCGGTGAAGGTGACCTGTTTGTTGGTGGCCGCGTCGATCACGATCAGCCGCAGACTGGCGTTGCCGAAGACCCGGCCGTTCGCATAGTCGAGGTCCTGGAAATCCTTGGCCGTCAGCCCCGGGGGAGTGATGTCCTGCTTGGCGCCGGTGTCCAGGTCGATCCGGATCAGCTTCGCCTCGGGGGTCGCCAGGCCGGCGAACAACGCGTTGTGATCAGGGTCGTAGACGGCGGCCCGGACGTACTGCTGGACCGGGTCCAGCGAGCCGTAGTCGGTGAACTTGTTGGTCGTCGGGTCGTACTTGAACGCGTGGGCGTTCGGGTACGTCCCGGCGTACACGGCGCCGTCGCGACCAGGGGTGAGGCCGTACATCGACGCCTCACCGGGGATCGGCTGACCGAGGTCGGCGACCGTGGCCGTGTCGGGGCGGTAGCGGTACAGATGCGCGTTGGCGTAGCTACCGACGTACACGCTGCCGTCGGTCGCGACGGTGATCGCCCAGGCGCCGGCCGCACCGGGCAGCGGAATGGTGCGTAGTAGCTGGCGGCTGTGCACGTCGACGACGTTGAGCTGGGCGTTCTCACCAGCTGGTACGGCGTAGACGACATCGCGGCCGTCGGGCTCGTGGCCGAAGGCGCCTTCCATCACCGTCAACGAGGTGAGTGGGGTACCGAGGTCTTTGATGACGTCTGGTGGCGCGGCTACCGGCGCCGCATGGGCGGCGATCGGAGCGGTGAAGGTGGCTAGGACGGCCAGGGTGGCAATCAGGGCACGCTGAAGTGAACGACGGCGCGGAATCATGGCGGTTCTCCCTGCGACGGATCCCACGACGGTATAACGGTCATGGCCGAAACGTCTACAAGACAACCCGAGTGATTTCGGCCGTGACCGTAAGCCCGCCCAAAGGGTCAGTAAGCCCGGCTCGCGCCACCACTTTCCCTGGCCACACCAAGGGTCGGCAGGGCAGTTGTGGTTTGCACTGCGACGAGGGTTGCTTCACTGTCGCAGGCAAAAGAACGGCATCGATTCCAGCGGTACCCCGGAATCGATGCCAGCTATCGCCGGTGAATCAGTCGCCTGATTCGCGCCGGCTCGGCGCCGGCACCGCGAGCGCAGCCTCGATCTTGTCGGCCAGCTTCTCAGGCGTGTTGGTCGGCGCGTAGCGCGCGATCACACCACCGTCCCGGCCGATCAGGAACTTGCTGAAGTTCCACTTGATCCGGCCCCCGAGCAGGCCGCCCTGCTCGCGCTTCAGCCAGTTGTACAGCGGCAGCGTCTTGGAACCGTTCACGTCGATCTTGGCGAACATCGGGAACGTGACGTGATAGATCGTCGAACAGAAGTTCGCGATCTCGTTCTCGTCGCCCGGCTCCTGGTGACCGAACTGGTCGCAGGGAAAACCGAGCACCGAAAACCCTTGTTTCCGGTACGTCTTGTAGAGCTTCTGGAGTCCGGTGTACTGCGGCGTCTGACTGCACTGCGAGGCCGTGTTCACCACCAGGAGCACCTGGTCGCGGAAGTCGGAAAGAGACTGTTCATTGCCTTCGATCCGGGTGGCGCTGAAGTCATAGACAGTCGTCATAACTCAATCCTGACATGACACGCCCGAGTCCGCGCGCTGTCTGAGATGTCAGACACGCCGCAGAACTGTTACGACCTTTCCGAGGATGACCGCGTCCTTGCCGTCGATCGGCTCGAACGCCGGGTTGTGCGGGACCAGCAGGATCTCGGTGGCGGTCTTCTTGAACGTCTTCACGGTCGCCTCGCCGTCGATCATGGCAGCGACGATGTCACCGTTCTCGGCGGTCTGCTCCTGCCGCACGACCACCCAGTCACCGTCGCAGATGGCCGCCTCGATCATCGACTCACCCTTGACCTTCAGCATGAACAAGGTGCCTTCGCCAACCATTGCCTTGGGCAACGGAAAGACCTCCTCGATGTCCTGCTCGGCGAGGATCGGGTTACCGGCGGCGATCTGGCCGACCATCGGTACGTAGACCGCGGCCGGGTGCGCGTCGCCGGCCCCGGTCTCGTCGTACGACGTCTGCCGGACCGAGCCGACCGAACCGCGGCGCGCCGCGTCGGCGACCTCGTTCGGGTAGCGGACCTCGATCGCGCGCGGCCGGTTCGGGTCGCGGCGCAACAGGCCCTTCTGCTCGAGCACCTTCAGCTGGTGCGATACCGACGACGAGCTCGTCAGGCCGACCTTCTCGCCGATCTCGCGCATCGACGGCGGGTAACCGCGGCTGTCGACGGAATCGCGGATGACGTCCAGCACCCGGCGTTGACGCGGGGTCAGACCGGTGGCGTCGGCGGGACCGTCGGGCAGCTCGGAGACGGTCTTGGCGGGTGCTCCCGCGGCGGTGCGATCGTCCTTGCTGGAACCGCTCGGCGTCCTGGCCATGGTCAGGCTTCTCCTCGGGTCGGGCCGGCTGTCGGGCACCGGCCAGGCTTTGTCGACTGAGAAGACCGTAGACCGAATCCTGAGATTCTTCAAACATCTGTTCGAAGGCGTGTCGGTTCGCACGTTTGTTCGTGTGTCAGGTTATAGGGCAGCCGGGGCCGGGAATTTCTCCGGCGTGTCCTGGTTGGAAATGGTTGCGAAGACAGTGGCTGTCGGTTAATCATTCGTACAGGCGTTCGATCGAACAGGTGTTCGGGTTGATCGCCGCGGGGTGCTTCGGTGAAAACTGTCGGAGCCGCCCGGTAGACAGAGATCGACACCGCAGTTGGTACCTGAACAAGGGTCTGGAGGATCCGATGAGCACAGCGGCACTGGCGTCAGGAGTCCTGACAACAGGCGTGATGACGCCCGCGACCGAGGTGACCCGGTCACCCGGCGAGACCCGCAGGCGCCGCCGGATCCCCGGCACCACCACCGAGCCACTCCCGGTCCGTGCCTGCTCCGGCCCCGACCTCCTCCGCGAGGCGAGCCCCCGGCAGGCAGCACGGGCCAACCGCCCGGCGACGGGCAGACGAGCCAGCTGGTCCGCGGACATCGAGCCGTCCGCCCTGCAGCTGACCCGCCGCGGCAAGCTCCTGCTGACCACCGTCTCGGTCCTGGTCTTCGGTGCAGCGATCGCCGTCCTCGGCCTGCGAGTAGCCGGCGTCCTGGACCCCCAGCCCACCTTCGACCACACCATCCAGGTCCAGGTAGGCGCCGGCCAGTCCCTCTGGTCCATCGCCCAGGAAACCAACCCCACCGAAGACCCCACCGTCGTGGTCGAGAAGATCGCCGACCTCAACAACCTCGAAAGCTCGGCCGACGTAGTCCCCGGCCAAACCCTCCAAATCCCAATCCGCTGACCCGGCTGGCGCGAACGCCGCTGGATCGCCGAAGTGCGGACCCAGCGGTTGCTGCCCCGGAATTCCTAGTCGAGTAAAGAAGAGACCTGTGCTACCTGGCCGGTCTCGAAGGATTGGTTGGCGGCCAGCCCGACGAGGAGTGACCGGGCGCCGTCGCGGTGGTCCGCGCCGCGGCCCAGTGGGTCTTCGACCGGATCGCCGAACAGCGATTCAAGTAGCCGTGCGTCGCCACCGCCGTGCCCCTGGCCGAGTTCACCATGGAGGAGCGTCTGCGGCGGCTCCCACAGAGGATGCAAGGTCAGCAGCGCCTCGGTCTCACCCGGTTTCGCATCACCATGCTGTACCGCGGTCGCATGCTGCTGATCCTCGGGCGGAGTCGCGAAGGTGTTCTCCCGAACGAGCAGTTCCAGCCGCCCGGCGCTGCCGTTGAACGCGATCCGGTAGCCCTCCCACGGCGAATACGCCGTCAGGTGATAGCTCAACGAGGCGCCGGTCGAATACCTGACCAGTACCGCCATGTCGTCCTCGATCGTGATCCCCGGCGCGAAAACGTTCTGGTCGCGGTGGTACCCGTCTTCGTGCTCGGCCTCCAGATAAAGCTCACGCAACTGAGCTGAAGCCGCCAGCTTGATCGCGAACGGATCGTCCGCGGCCGCCGCTGCCCCGTCGGCACGCTCGTAGTCCCGTGCGAGCCCACGCTTCTTGCCGTTCACGTCGCCGTAGAAGAACAGCTTCCCGTCGGCGAACACCGTCACCGGTTCCGCGCCGATCCACCAGTTGACCAGGTCGAAATGATGCGTCGCCTTGTGCACCATCAGCCCGCCGGCATTCGCCTTGTCGCGATGCCAGCGCCGGAAGTAGTCCGCCCCGTGCCGCACATCGAGCAGCCACTCGAAATGCACCGACCCGATCTCGCCGATCGCCCCCGCCGCGAGCACCTCGCGGACCTTCTCGTGCACCGGGTTGTACCGATAGTTGAACGCCACCCGCACGGATCCCGTCGATTTCTCCGCCGCCGCGAGAATCCGCCGGCAGCGCACCGGATCCGTCGTCATCGGCTTCTCGGTGATCACGTCGAGCCCGGCCTCGAGCGCCGTCACGATGTAGTCGTCGTGGCTGCGGTCCATCGAGGTCACCACCACGGCGTCGACGCGCTGCTCGATCAGCATCCGGCCGAAATCACCGGCCCCGTACTGCGGAATCGCGGCGGCCCCGAATTTCTCCGCCAGCCACCGGTTGTGCACCGCCATCCGGGTCTGGTTCAGATCGCAGAATCCGGCCAGCTCGGCGCGATCGGCGTACGGGCCGGCCAGCGCGTTCACGAAGGTCTGCGCCCGGGCCCCCAGTCCGACCACGGCGTAGCGGCGGCGTCCTTCGACTGCTGCGGACAAGGCAGGCTCCTCGTGCGACCGACAGGGCAAACGCTTGCCATGCAACCACGCCACCTTTGTCAGAACAACCCGGCGATCGAATCCGGCCGCTACCGCACCGCCGCCAGCCAAAGGTCGGCATAACGTCGCCCGTCCACAGCGGTCGCAACCTGTACTACCGGTGGCGCGCCGCCATACGGGTCGGTCGTCAGATCGCCCGACCAGTCCCGGGTGTCGACGGTCGTGCGTCCTCGCGACCAGCTCCCGGCCAGCTCGACCCGCAGGGGGAATGGCTGGGTGGTGAGTCCGTCGGGATCGATCACGGCACAGACCGCGCCACCGTCGCCGATGGTCGCGCCGTCCGACTTGTACAGCTCGCTGCGCCGCTCGATGAGCCGCCGGGCAAGATCCGCCGACGGCGACCCGCTGAGCGCCTTCGCCTCGGCCAGTGGAATCACCACGTCATAGAAGACGTCCAGCCCGTACATGGTCACCGGCACGCTGAGCTCACCCGCCGCGGTGAGCGTGACCGCGGCGGCCTCGGGATCCGTCCAGATGTTGAACTCCGCGGAGGCGGTCGCGTTGCCGATCCCGGCCGCACCACCCATGAAGACGATCTCGCGCAGGCCGGCGGCGGCTTCTGGGTAGGTCCGCAGGAGCAAGGCGATGTTGGTCATCGGTGCCAGCGGGATCAGCGTCACCAGCTCGCCGGTCCGGGCGGCGTCCAGCAGCACGTCACGCAGCAGCTCGACGGCGTGCCGCGCGTCCGGAGTACGGGTTGATCTCGGCCAGCCGAGGTCGCCGAGGCCGTCGGCGCCATGGACGTGGGGTGCCGTCCGTACCGGCTGGAGGAGGGGGAGCGCCGCTCCGCGACCGACCGGTACGTCGGGCCGGCCGGCGGCGTCGAGCACCGTCAGCGTGTTGACGACGACCTGGTCGAGGCCGACGTTGCCGCCCACGCAGGTCACGGCCTTCAGATCGAGCTCCGGATGCCGGGCGGCCAGGAGCAGCGCGCAGGCGTCGTCCAGCCCGGTGTCGACGTCGAGGATGACGGGTTTCATGCGCCCTATCCTCACCCATCGCGCCGCCCGGATCGAGGCCGGTCCGGGCGGCGTATTTTGCTCCTCGAAAGGGGTCTCATGGCGGCGCCACGCGGGAGTACACAGGCCCGTGCGGGTGTTGGAACAAGGAGACGCGCGCGAGATCCGGGCGTTCTTGCAAACTGTCGGAGGCCGGACGTAACATCCCTAGATGTAGTAGTTACACCCCTGTAAGTCATCCACAGGTAGTGGTTGGTTACTCACAGGTCATCCACAAGTTGTCCCCAGCTGATCCACAGATTCATCCCCAGGCGGGGGTGAACGCTCACGGGAGGAGTGGTCCGCCATGCACTGTCCCTACTGCCGGCACGTGGACTCCCGGGTGGTCGACAGCCGGGTCGCCGAGGACGGCGGAGCGATCCGCCGCCGGCGGCAGTGCCCGGTCTGCGAGAAGCGGTTCACCACCGTCGAGCAGATGCAGCTCACGGTCGTGAAGCGCTCCGGCGCCACCGAACCGTTCAGCCGGGAGAAAGTGATCAACGGAGTCGGCAAGGCCTGTAAGGGCCGGCCCGTCGGCGTGGACGCCCTGGCCCGGCTGGGTCAGCAGGTCGAGGACGCGCTGAAGGGCAGTGGCTCACCGGAGGTGCCGGCCCATGAGGTGGGCCTGGCCATCCTCGGGCCGCTGCGAGAGCTCGACGAGGTGGCTTACCTGCGCTTCGCGAGCGTCTACCGGCAGTTCGAGTCGGCCGACGATTTCGAGACGGAGATCGCGTTGCTCCGGGCCGAGAAGGAGCCCGAGGGCACCGAGCCGTCCGTAAAGACATAAATCGGGGAATCAGCAGTACCAGCGACACCGCAGTACAGAGCAGTCAGTACGGAGAAGCAGTCAGTACAGCGAAGTACAGGGCAGCACGAAGCAGTATCAACGGGGCGGTCCCGACAGACCGCGACATTGACAGGCGAGGAGCCAACATGACAGAGACGGTGACCGGCCATTCGGGGTCGACCAAGAGGTCGACGGCCGGGTTCCGCAGGGCGAAGAACGCCCCCGCGGGACTCACCATCGAGCGCATCTTCACGACCGAGGGTGTTCATCCGTACGACGGCGTGAACTGGGAGCGCCGCGACGTCGTCCAGCAGAACTGGAAGACGGGCGAGACCGTCTTCGAGCAGCGCGGGGTCGAGTACCCCGACTACTGGAGCGTGAACGCGTCCACGATCGTCACCACCAAGTACTTCCGCGGCGCCGTCGGTCACGACAACCGCGAGTGGAGCCTCAAGCAGCTGCTCGACCGGGTCGTCAAGACCTACCGCAAGGCCGGCGAGGACCACGACTACTTCGCCACCCCTGCCGACGCCGAGGTGTTCGAGCACGAGCTCACCTGGATGCTGCTGCACCAGTACTTCAGCTTCAACTCGCCGGTCTGGTTCAACGTCGGGACGACGTCCCCCCAGCAGGTGTCGGCCTGCTTCATCCTCGCCGTCGACGACTCGATGGACTCGATCCTGAACTGGTACAAGGAAGAGGGCCTGATCTTCAAGGGCGGCTCCGGCGCCGGCCTGAACCTGTCCCGGATCCGCTCCTCGAAGGAGCTGCTGCAGTCCTCCGGCGGCACCGCCTCCGGCCCGGTCAGCTTCATGCGCGGCGCGGACGCGTCGGCAGGGACGATCAAGTCCGGTGGCGCCACCCGGCGCGCGGCCAAGATGGTCGTCCTCGACGTCGACCACCCCGACATCGAGGAGTTCGTCGAGACCAAGATGCGCGAGGAGGACAAGATCCGGGTCTTGCGCGACGCCGGCTACGACATGGACCTCGGCGGCCGCGACATCACCTCGGTGCAGTACCAGAACGCGAACAACTCGGTCCGGGTGACCGACGAGTTCATGCGCGCGGTCGAGGAGAAGGGCGAGTTCGGCCTGCGGGCGCGGATCGACAACTCGATCATCGAGACCGTCGACGCGCGCGAGCTGTTCGACAAGATCAGCCACGCCGCGTGGGCGTGCGCCGACCCGGGCATCCAGTACGACGACACGATCAACGACTGGCACACCACTCCCGAGACGGGCCGGATCACCGCGTCCAACCCCTGCTCGGAGTACATGCACCTGGACAACTCGTCCTGCAACCTCGCGTCGCTGAACCTGATGAAGTTCCTGAAGGACGACGACACCTTCGACTCGGAGAGCTTCGTCAAGGCCGTCGAGCTGATCATCACCGCGATGGACATCTCGATCTGCTTCGCCGACTTCCCGACCGAGGCGATCGGCGACACCACTCGCGCCTACCGCCAGCTCGGCATCGGCTACGCCAACCTCGGCGCGCTGCTGATGGCGACCGGGCACGCCTACGACTCCGACGGTGGTCGCGCACTGGCGGGCGCTATCACCTCGCTGATGACGGGCACGTCGTACAAGCGCTCCGCCGAGCTGGCCGGCATCGTCGGCCCGTACGACGGTTTCGAGCGCAACAAGGACGCGCACACCCGGGTGATGCGCAAGCACGCCGCGGCCAACGACGCGATCCGCACCGTGCACCCGATCGACGCGGACGTGCACAAGTACGCCACAGCCGCCTGGGAGGGCGTGCTGAAGACCGGCGCGAAGAACGGCTGGCGCAACGCGCAGGCCTCGGTGCTCGCACCGACCGGCACGATCGGCTTCATGATGGACTGCGACACGACCGGGATCGAGCCGGACTTCTCGCTGGTCAAGTTCAAGAAGCTGGTCGGCGGCGGCTCGATGCAGATCGTCAACCAGACGGTCCCGCGGGCGCTGCGTCAGTACGGCTACACCGAGGAGACGATCGAGGCGATCGTCGAGTACATCTCGGAGAATGGTCACGTCGTCGACGCACCGGGCCTGAAGACCGAGCACTACTCGATCTTCGACACCGCGATGGGTGAGCGCGCGATCAAGCCGATGGGGCACGTCCGGATGATGGCGGCGGCCCAGCCGTTCCTGTCCGGCGCGATCTCGAAGACGGTCAACCTGCCGGAGACGGCGACGGTCGAGGAGATCGCCGACGTCTACTTCCAGGGCTGGAAGCTCGGCCTGAAGGCGCTCGCCGTCTACCGCGACAACTGCAAGGTCGGTCAGCCGCTGTCGGACTCCAAGTCCGCCAAGGCCAGCGCCGCTGCCGACGCTGCCGAGCCGGTCGTCGAGAAGATCATCGAGTACCGGCCGACGCGCAAGCGTCTGCCGAAGTCGCGCCCGTCGCGCACCACGTCCTTCAGCGTCGGCGGCGCCGAGGGCTACATGACGGCCGGCTCCTACCCCGACGACGGTCTGGGTGAGGTCTTCCTCAAGATGGGCAAGCAGGGCTCGACCCTGGCCGGCGTGATGGACGCCTTCTCGATCGCGATCTCGATTGCGCTGCAGCACGGTGTGCCGCTGGAGACCTACGTCCAGAAGTTCACCAACCTGAAGTTCGAGCCGGCCGGCCTGACCGACGACCCGGACGTCCGGATGGCGCAGTCGATCATGGACTACATCTTCCGCCGCCTGGCGCTGGACCACCTGTCCTTCGACGACCGCGCCGCCCTCGGCATCTACTCCGCCGACGAGCGCTCCCGCCAGCTCGACACCGGCTCCTACGAGCCGACCCCGATCGAGGTATCGGAGCCAGAGTCCCTGAAGTCCGTCGAGCCGCTCGCGGAGGTCGAGGCACTCACCGAGAAGGTCGACCTCCACGACGCCTCAATCGACGCCGCAACAGCCAAGCCGGCCTCCGCCGAGGTCCGCACTACGGCCGAAATGTTCGAGCTCATCACCGGCACGTCGGTGGACGCACCCTTGTGCTTCACCTGCGGTACGAAGATGCGCCCGAGCGGCTCCTGCTATGTCTGCGAAGGCTGCGGCAGCACCTCCGGCTGCAGCTAACCCCTAGTTGATAGCGCCACGGCCCCCGGGAACTTCCCACCTGCCCCGGGGGCCGCAGCGCGTCACCTACGAGTTCTGACGTACTGATGGACAGGACGTCCTGTCCATCAGTACTCCATTGGGGGACGAAGGTGTCGGCGGCTGCCACTAGGCTCGGGGCGTGTTTGGTGAGCCGACTCTCAGTCCCGCCGAGCGGCAGACGCTTGGTGCGCTCCGGTATGCCGTCAACGATGAGGCGGCCGGCTATGTCGCCATCATGCGGCTGTTCACCGGTGGGATCAGCGGGTTCCTCTCCGACCAATCCGCCGTGGAGATCGCCGAGCGGCTGGCTGAACAGAGCATCCAACTGGACCCCGACACGGTCGACGCGCGCCTGTCCTACCTGGTCGAGCACGGGAATCTCGCCCGCAGTCCGCGCGAGACCGAGGCACGAAGCGTCAAGGAATACCTCTCCAACCGCGCTCGATACCAACTCACCCAACGCGGCGAACTCGTTCATCGCCAGGTTGAGGAACTGCTCGGGCACACCGATGCCGCCCGCGAGGTGTCCAGCGAGATGCTCGGTGGCGTGCTGGCCGGTCTCGACAAGCTCGACGGTCTGACCGGCGTCGCCCTGAGCGAGATCGACACTGACGAGCTGGCCCGGCAGATCGTCACCCTCTTCGCCCAGTTCGAGACTCTCGTTGCGTCGACCCGGCAGTTCTACACCTATCTGTCCCAGGTTCTGAGCCGGTACGACCTCGGACGTGAGGAGTTCCATGCCTTCAAGGGCGCGTTGCTCGACTACCTGCAGCGTTTCGTCGACGAGATCTCCCGGCACATGCCGCAGATCGCGGACCGTCTCAAGGCGGTCGAGAGCCACGTGCCCGAGTTGTGTGCTCGTGCCAACGCGGGGCAGCGCCTGATCGGCGTCGACGGGACGCAGGCCAGGCGGGCCATGGGTCTCGAGCCCGAGGACTGGGGCAGTCTGCACGCGTGGTTCGTCGGATCGGCCGGCCGCGGTTCGGACGCGGACCACGTCCGAGCCCTGGCGACCGACGCGATGCGCTCGCTGCTCGTGAATCTCCGCCGCCTCGCCGGTCGGGCCGACCGAGAGCAGAGCCGATACGGCGACTTGCTGAACCTCGCCCGCTGGTTCGACGATTGCGACGATCGTGGTGCTCACGAGCTTTGGGCGGCGGCGTACGGGCTCTATTCCTCCCGCCATCTCTCTTTCGTGGCCGACGACGATTCCGATCCGGTGCCGGCGACGGCAAGTTGGTGGCAGACGCCGGTAGCGCAAGTGCCTATCTCCCTGCGCAAGACCGGCGATCGCAGGGCAGCCGGCCGGTCCGGCGCGAAAGAGGATTTCGCAGCGGTCAAGCAAACTCGCCTGGCCGAGCGTCATCGCGCCCAGCAGCAGCATGCTGAAGCGCTGCATGAGATCGGCGGACATCAAGGTGCCTTGGACCGCGTTCAGCTGTCGGATGCGGCCCGGGCGGTGTTGCTGGATCTCTACTCGCGCGCTCCCCATGCGACTGCAAGGGAAGGCCGTCCATGAGGAGTCCGTCCTCGCGGCGCTACTGACCGAACTGGGCAGAGTCACTGACTGAGCGGTCGGTAGGCGAATGACCCAGCAGCCAGCCCCCGCTGCGCGTTGCAACGAGTACCGTCGGAACGTGGTGGAGGCGAGTGCTCTGCTGGCGGCGGGTGGGACTGCGTTGGCCGGCGGGGAGTGGGTGCTGGCACGGGATGCTTTCGGTGAGCTGGTCGAGAGGGATGCGACCGCCGAGAGTCTCTTCGGCCTGGGTACTGCGTACTGGTGGCTGGGCGACGTCCGAGAGGCCTTCTCCTGTTGGGAACGGGCCTACGCGGTCTTCAGCCGCACGGATCCCGCCCAGGCCGTCCAGGTCGCCGTAGGCCTCTGCCTGCTCTACGTAGCCAACGTGGGGAACCGTGTGGTCGCGCGGGGATGGGCCGCGCGGGCGGTTCGACTGGCGGAGCCGCTGGGCGAGCCCGTGCTCACCGCCTGGGCACTACTGGCCAAGGCGGATACCGAGGACGACCCGGCGAAGGCTGCGCTCGCCGCCGAGGAAGCCCACCGGATCGCCTTGGTAGCCGGCGACCACGACCTGGAGCTCTGCGCGCTCAGCATGCGGGGCTCAGTGCTGATCGATCTCGGCCAGGTCGAAGCCGGTACCGCACTGCTCGACGAGGCGCTGACTGGTGCGCTGGGTGGCGAGGGGGCGAGCCTGGACACAGTCGTCTTCACCAGTTGCCTGTTGATGCAATGCTGCGTCCGTGGTGCCGACTTCAGCCGTGTCGTCCACTGGACCCGCTCGCTGGACGACTTCATCGCGCGATACGGCTGCCCCTATCTCCACGCGGCCTGCCGAGCGTCGTACGGCGCAGTACTGGTGTCGACTGGTGATTGGGCGAGAGCCGAGGTGGAGTTGGCTGCTGCGGCGGACCTGGCGAAGGAGTCGCTGCCCGCAGTAAGGGCCGAGGCGGCTGCCTATCTCGCTGATCTCCGGCTGGCTCAAGGACGAGTAGGCGAAGCGCAGCGGTTGCTCGAAGGGTTTGAGGACCACCTCGTAGTGAGACCGGTACTCGCGGCCGCCTACTTGGCCGCTGGAGAGTTCTCAACGGCCGTCTCCTACGTCCAGCGTCAGCTCAGCAGCTCCGCGGGCCTAGAGGAGGCTCGTCTTCGTGAGGTCGCCGGCGAAGCGTGTCTGGCCGTGGGAGACGCCGACGGAGCAGTAGCCGAAGGTAGACGCCTGACCGAGCTTGGGGACAGCGCAGACAGCGGCCTCATCACGGCCCGGGCAGAACGCCTGTTAGGACGGGCAACTGGCGCAACCAGCCTTCTGACCTCGGCCCACGCCAGGTTCAGCCAGCTGGAGATGCCGCTTGAAGTAGCTCGTACGCGGATGGCCCTGGCGATCGCACTCGCTGCCGAGCACCCCGAGCCGGCTGTATCCGAGGCACGCCTGGCCTTGGCTGTGTTCGAGGATCTCGGTGCGTCCGGTGATGCAGACAGGTCCGCCAAGTGGTTGCGCTCAGCCGGTGTTGCTGCGGCACGAGTTGGCCCCAAGGGAGCCGGAGTACTGACCAAGCGCGAGCAGGCCGTCCTCCAACTTCTGGCCGAAGGCTTGCCGAACCCAGAGATCGCCGAGCGCCTCTACATCAGTCGCCGGACCGTGGAGCACCACGTGGCCAGCCTCCTGTCGAAGTTGGGCCTCCGGAACCGCACTGAGGCTGCTGCCTTCGTTCTGCATGACCAGAAGTAGGTGAGTTCACCGATGCTCCGGGTCGGCTAGTCGGTCGATGGTGGGAGCCACCGGCTTAAGGAGCTCACCATGACCGAGACACTCACCCCCGCCTTCGACCAGGCCCGTGCCGACACCTTCGGCCAGCAGATGGGCGGAGTGCTCAACAACGCCACGCTTGCACTCCTGGTCAGCATCGGCCACCAGGTAGGCCTCTACGAGACGCTGTCCCAGTTGCCGCCCGCAACCAGTCACGAGATAGCCGGCGCAGCAAACCTCCAAGAGCGCTACGTCCGCGAGTGGCTCGGCGCGATGACCACTGCACGAGTAGTCGAGTACTACGCCGCCGATCGCACGTACTGGCTACCACCAGAGCACGCCGCCTCGCTCACGCGCGCGGCGGGACCGGGCAACCTCGCGGGAGCCACACAGTTCATCGCCCTACTCGCAGGAGTCGAGGCTCACGTGGTCGATTGCTTCCGCAACGGCGGCGGGGTTCCCTATGCGGAGTACACCGAGTTCCACCGGCTGATGGCGGAGGACAGCGGCGCCGTCTTCGATGCTGCCCTGATTGACAACATCCTCCCGCTGGTACCGGGATTGCCCAAGCGTCTCCAGAGCGGGATCGAGGTCGCCGACGTCGGCTGCGGCAGCGGGCATGCCGTCAACCTGATCGCCCAAGCCTATCCCCTCAGCCGGTGCAACGGCTACGACTTCTCCGATGAGGGCATCGCCGCCGGTCGCGAGGAGGCCGCCAGGCTCGGCCTGCGGAACGCGGAGTTCGCCGTACGGGATGTCAGCGACCTGGGGGAGCGGGACCAGTTCGACCTGGTCACGGCGTTCGACAGCATCCACGACCAGGCTCACCCGGCGCAGGTGCTCGCCGGCATCGCCGCCTCGCTGCGACCCGGCGGCGTCTTCCTGATGGTGGACATCCAGGCGTCGAGCAACCTCGAGGACAACCTCGAGAACCCGATGGCCACGTTCCTCTACGGCATCTCCACCATGCACTGCATGACGGTGTCCCTCTCACTGGACGGCGACGGCCTCGGCACGGTTTGGGGCCGGCAAAAGGCAGAACAGATGCTCACCGACGCCGGCTTCACCTCCGTAGAAGTCACCCACGTCGACGCAGACGCCTTCAACGCCTACTACATCGCCACCAAGCAGTAGCTGCGTGCTCAGTGGCCGAAGCGGTCTGAGTCGGCTTGGGTCGAGCCTGTGCCGTCCAGCGCGGACAGGGCTGCCAGCTCCTCGTCGGTCAGTTCGAAGTCGAAGATGCTGAGGTTCTGCTCGAGGCGTTCGCGGTTGGCGGACTTGGGGATTGGTACTACGTCCTGCTGGACCTCCCAGCGGAGTACGACCTGGCCTGGCGTCTTGTCGTGTGCCTTGGCGGCTGCTGCGACGGCCGGGTGCTCCAGGAGGTCAGTGCCCTTGCCGAGCGGGCTCCAGGCCTCGGTGACGATGTTGTGGGCGGCGTGGAACTCGCGCTCCGCCGACTTGGCCCACACCGGGCTGAGCTGGACCTGGTTCACCTCGGGGGCGACACCGGTCTCGTCGATCAGTCGCTGCAGGTGGGTGGGCTTGAAGTTCGACGTACCGATGGCTCGTACCAGGCTGGCCTCGCGGAGCTCGATCAGCCCGCGCCAGGCGTCGAGGTACTGGTCCTGATCCGGATTCGGCCAGTGGATCAGCAGCAGATCGAGGTACTCGAGCCCGAGCTTCTCGGCACTCGCCTCGAACGCCGTCCGCGCGCCCGCCACGCTGTGCCACTTCTTGTTGAACTTGGAGGTGACGAACAGTTCCTCCCGCGCCACCCCGGACGCCTTCAACGCCCGCCCGACGCCGACCTCGTTCCGGTAGTTCTCCGCTGTGTCGACCAGCCGGTACCCGACCTCGAGAGCCTGTACGACGGCGCGCTCGGCGTCGTCGTCGTTCATCGGAGAAGTCCCCAGCCCGAGCCTCGGCAGAACCGCACCGTTGCTCAGAGTGACGGTTGGAACGCTGATCATCGATCCTCCAGACAAGCCGCCGACATCGTCTCGCCACCGTATCCCCGGCCGCCAGCAACCCCTTTCCCGGCCCCGCTCCCGGCCCGCGATCAGCGGGTGAGACTGAGAGCCGAGACGCGGGCAGCGGATTGTCGGTGGGCTGGGTCATCATGGGGTTCGGCGGGACCGGAAACCTGTGAGGGGTGGGCGATGAAGAACCGACTGATCACGCTGGTGGACCTCGGCCTTGACAGCTCCTTCGACGCCTCGATGACGTTCGTCCAGGGCATCACCAGCAATATCAACGCGGGCTGGAACAGTCCGGTGATCGATGTGAACTTCGTCCGTACCCGCGATCACGAGACGGCCTTCTCCGCGCTGACCACCCCGTCGAGCGTCCTGCACGTGATGGCACACGGTGACCACAGCGACGAGCCGTCCTTCCTCTCGACGGACGGCCAGACCCAGGTGTCACTGACCGCGCTGGCCGACTGGTTCCTCGACCGTTCCTGGGGCATCGCCAGCGGCGTCGTCATCGCCGACGGCTGCAAAACCGGTATCGGCAAATGGCAACGCGCCATCCGCGACTGCCTCCAGGACGACATCACCTACATCGGCACCAGCACCGTCATCGGCTGGTACGAAGCCACCGTCTTCTGCTCAGCCTTCTACGGCGCCCTGATCCGCAACCGAGGCCTGGGCAAAAGCCCCGCCGAGCAAGGCTGGGACGCCGCCACCCGAGCCATCAGCGCCTACGAAACCCTCACCGACGCCCGCTGCCCCTACAAACCAGTCCTCCTAACCCCCAGCCGCCGAGCCCTCCGCTCCCTAGCCGGCTGACCGCACCCGACCGCGTAGGATCGTGGCCTCTGTCCGGACCCTGGCCACGCGCAAGAGGTGGAACCGAGTGAGCAAGATCGGCGCGCTGGGCTACGCGTTACTTTGCGTCCTTCACAAGGGGCCTCTCACCGGCTACGAAATCCTGCAGAGGATGCGCAAGCCGGTCGGTTACTACTGGACCGCACCCCAGAGCCAGATCTACCCCGCACTGGCACGCTTGACCGAGCAGGGGCTGATCGATCATGACGAGGAACCCGGTCCGGGGCCGCGGCCCCGGAAAACGCATCGACTCACCCCGGCCGGCCGGGACGCGCTGTCGGCCTGGCTGACTCAGCCCGCGGAGCCGCCCGCACCCCGGGACGAGACCATTCTCAAGACCTATGCACAACTGGCCGCGGATCCCGGCGGGATGAGCACCTTCTACCAAGGCGAGATCGTCCGGCTCCGCAACCAACTGGCCGACTACCAGGCCCAGCGCGACGCGCTCATCGGTACCGGCGCCGAAGAACCGGACCACCCGGCCTTCGGTGCGTACGCAACGCTCACCCTCGGCTGCCGGTCGCTGCCGGTCCGGATCGAGTGGTGCGAGTGGCTGGTTGCCCAGATGGCCCACCGTCGGCCCCGCCCGGACTGATCCACTGCTCCTGAGCGCGGTCCCCACCTCCCATCAACCCATCTTCCGCGGGCCGAAGTCTCTTGCGCAACTATGTCTAAACAGACATAGTTGCGGTCGAGCCCACCGCGGGTTCGACCGCTCGACCCACAGGGAGCACATGATGAGAAGAATCAGCACATTGGGACGCGTCGCGGCTATCGGCAGCCTGCTCCTGGCCGGCGCGATCGTCGGACCGGCCGCCACTGCGCAGGCCGCGGAGCAACGGCAATGCTCGCCGGTCTCGACCAGCGGCGAAACCTACGGAATCTACTGCTACATCGGGAACCAGGACCTGGCGCGGGCAGCAACCCGGTGCTACCACTTCGGCAAGAACACCTATGTGGTCAGGTACGGCAATGCGCTCCACATCGGCCCCTCCACGGCCTACTGCCCCAGCGGAACGGAACAAGCGGACGGCTGGATCGACTGGACCCCCACGCAGTGAGTGAGATCGCGGAGTGGCATCGCCTGCGGGCGGAGGTGTTCGAGCAGAGGTTTCGGCGGTGCGGCCGGAGCAGTGGGAAACGTAGTCGCCCTGTGAGAAGTGGACGGCCCGCGACGTGGGGACCACATCGTGGTGATGCACGGCATCATGCTGGCGCCGGTGCCCTGAACTATCGCGAGAAATTCTCGTCCGAATGACCTGTTGAACGTCTGGGTAGGCCCGGCCCCTGTGGAGGCAGCGCCGGGCCTACCTGATCAGTTGCCAGTCGATAGCGGTGCCCGGCAGGGCGACACGCTTCGTGGCGCTACCGTGCGTGATGCGTGGCAGACTCTTTGTGGTTTTGGTGTGAGGTGATCACCGCGGGGGTGAGAGGCGAGCAGCCGTGGCGATACTCGGATATCTGCGGCATTTGCAGCGAGGTAATCCGCCTATCCAAGGCGATCCGCGATGACGGCTTCTCAGCGGGCGTTGGTGGTGGGGGCTGTGGTGGTTGGTGGTTCTTACCTGCTGGTGATGGTTTTGGGTTTGCCGGGGTGGGTTGGGGTGGTTGCTTCGGTTGTTTTTTTGCTGGGGTTGTCGGTGGTGTGGAAGCAGGAGCAGGCGGCTCCTGTGGCGGCGCCCGTTCCACCCGCCCCGAAACCGGTGGATCGTGAGCCTGTCTTCACGGCGCCGCCTACTCGGACCGTCGCCGGTGTCAGGCTTCCGTCGGCGTCGCCTGACTATCACTTCAGTTTTTCTGCGATCGTTCAGTGGTCTCCTGTTATCACCGGATTGCGGCACGCGGACCTCGGCAGCGTTGCGGTGGATGCCTTGCTCAGCAGGGCGAAGGCGCTGACGGCGGCTCAGCAACCGTCCGAGGAGGTGCTGAACCAGCACCGCCTCGCATCCCTGCTCGGCGAGCCGGCTATCGACGAGAAGGGCCAGGTCCGCACGTGGGCCACCGATGTCCGGCTCAAGCTTCCGGATGCGGACCATAAGCACCTTCAGAACATCACTGCCCTGCAGCGCCGCGGCCAGACAGTGTTGCTGGAACGTCAACTGGAGCAGGACAAACGCGCCTATCTTCGTGATGACGTCCTGGCCACGCCAGGCTCGGCGGTCGTCTGGTGGCTGGCCAACAATCCCGGCGAGGTCGCCCAATGCGTGGACCTGTTGGGCACGCTCACCCAACTGTCCGCGGCCGCCAACGACGTCCCGATCGAGACGCTCGAACGCCGGTGGGACAACGAGCACGGCCCGCTGGCGCTCGTAGTACCGGAGTTGACCGGGCACAGCGATCACTCGGTTGACGAGGCCGGTGACCAGGGCGATAAGCCTTCTGGCCAAGGCTGATCCGGTTGGTCGGTAGGACCGGCGTCTGTGCAGGGGTGACGCCGGCCCTACCGAGCTCATCAGTCGTCCATCCATCGGATCGTGGTGGCGCCGTTGTGCCCGTGGATGGTCAGCAGGGCGTCGATTCCGTCCTGCCACACCGTGGTGGTGGGATACCGGCCACCCCAGTGCAGGGTGACGGTGCCGTCGGACCACTCGACTCCTTCCGCGACGATGCCGGTGCCGCTCACACCTGAGACGTCGACGTGCCGGATGAGGTGGAAGCGTCGTGGTCCGGCCGCCGCCGCGACTTTCAGGTGTCTTCGCGGTGGCCGGAGCATCGTCGCGGGTCTGCCGCTGATCTCGTCCATAGCCGACAGTCAACGCCCGCGGCCGCCGCTCCACCATGAACTGGCGCTGTATCCACAGGCCACCGAACGTGCACCCACAGGGTCACTCGATCGACGTAATCTGGTTGCACAGAGTGATCGAGCAAAGCTGGGAGGAGCGGGCCGATGACAGTCATCGACCATTGGACGGGCCGGCACGCACGCGCCTTGCAGGCGGCGATGCGGTTGACCAGCGAGGCATTCGCCGAACACCTCGGCATCTCGCCACGCACGGTGGCCAAGTGGCGCAAGCGCCCCGACATGGTCCCGAGCCCTCAACTCCAGGAGGCGCTCGACACGTCTCTCCACCTCGCCTCACCAGAGGTGCAGACGAGATTCGCCGCGAGCGTCGGTCTGGCGCAGATTGATCCACCGGCGCTCGACGACTCGATGGTCGACCAACTGCACGCCGCGATGAGCGAGCTGTCACGCATCCTCGCCGCGCTGCAGACGGCGGATGCCCAGCCCGTCGGCAGAGCGACCACCGAGCCCGGCCCGCCTTGACGCGGCGGGTATCGGCGCGAAGTACGGCGTACTGTCGTCTGCCCGGAGGCGAAGGGGCAAGGTGGATGAGGCGACGGGCGGTGACCTCGGCGAGTGTGAAGTCGGTGGGGTATGACGTGTCCAGCGGCACGCTCGAGCTGGAGTACGCGAACGGCAGCGTCTACCAGTACTTCGAGGTGCCGCAGCCGACGTACGCCGGACTGCTTGCCGCCCCCAGCATCGGCAACTACGTCAACACCAAGATCAAGCCGTACTTCGATTCCGCCGAGGTCTGAGCCGGGCTACATCGGCAGGATCTCGAAGACCTCCACCGCGAAGCGGCCCTTGCCCTCGGACAGGAACGGGTGCCCGTCGAGCAGGGAGCGGGCGGCTTCGAGGGTGTCGGCCTCGACGATCGTGTAGCCGTTCTGGTCGCTCGGTTCGGCGGCCGAGCCATCGTCGCGGACCGCCGCGCGCGGTACCAGCGGGTTGCCCTGGTCGACGATCGCCGAGGCCGCCTTGCCCATCCACTCGGTCCACAACTTCATCTGCACTTCGCCCTCCTCCGGGGTGAAGTCCTCCATCGGCCTGGCCGGACCGCGGTACAGGTACAAGTACTTGCTCATGGTGCTTCCCTTCGCTCCCGTCAGCACCGCTGTGCCGGCGGAACGCCCGTGGTGAGCGTGTACTTGGCTGACGAGCGGCCGACCGCCGAATCGACAGCGGCGGCTGACGTTTTCGCTGTGTCACCGAGGGGCACCAGAGGGTGGATCCACGGGGGTGTGATCTTCCAGGAGGTGGACATGCGTACTCGTAGAGCCTCTACGACTGGTTCTCGCGTCATCGCGATCGTTGTGGTCGTGTGGTTGTTGATCGGTCTCGCCGCAGCCGGCCAGCGAAGCTACTTCAAGAACTCGAATGCGAGCTGCGCGAAGGTGGGCACGGTCATCGTCACAATCATCGCCGGCCCGCTGAACTACATCGGGGCCAACCCGAAGATCGACTGCGACGCACCACAACCGTCTCGCTGACACGCACCGCAGCCGCGGGTGCTCCGGCATCCGCGGCCGCGGCGTCTGCGCCGGGTCGTGGCTAGGCTCCGAGGCAACCTGACTCGGGAGGCGACGGCGTTGGCGGACGTACTGAGGGACGAGATCGAGAAGGATCTCGAAGAGTTCAAGGTTCCAGGGGCCAGCTGGGCGGTGATCGACAACGGCGAGATCGTCGACCAGGGCAGCGCCGGTGTCGTCGAGGCCGGTCGCGATGATCCCGTCACCGATGACACGCTGTTCCAGGCGTGTTCGATCAGCAAGCCGGTCGCCGTCCTCGCGATGCTGCGACTGGTCGATCGCGGTCTGCTCGACCTCGACGAGGACGTCAACCGGTACCTCACGTCCTGGCAGGTTCCGCCGACCGGCGAATGGCAGCCGGTCGTCACCTTGCGGCAATTGGCGAGTCATGCCGCAGGTCTGACGGTGCCCGGATTTCCGGGATACCGCCGAGGTGCCGAACTGCCGAGTCCAGTGCAGATCCTGGATGGCGTCCGCCCGGCGAACACCTTTGGCGTGCATGTGGACCTCGTGCCCGGCACCCAGTTCCGGTACTCCGGAGGTGGAACCGTCGTCCTCCAGCAACTCCTCGAAGACGTCACCGGTACGCCGTTCCGCCAGCTCCTGCGCGAACTCGTGTTGGAGCCACTGGGCATGTCGAGCAGTGACTACGCGCAGCCACTGCCCGAGGAGCTCCATGACCGTGCGGCGACGGCACATGACGAGTTCGGCCGCCCAGTGGACGGCCGATGGCACTCGTACCCAGAACTGGCGGCTGCGGGCCTGTGGACTACGCCAGCTGATCTCGTCGCTTTCGCGCACGGCATACGCAACGCCTATCTGGGTGGGGAAGGAGCTCTCCTCTCGCCAGAGTGGGCGCGGGCGATGCTTACGCCCCAAATGGCCATCGCCGATCCTTGGGATGCGATGGAGGCGCTCGGGCTCGGGGCGTTCCTGGGCGATGGGGGGAGGCGTTTCGGGCATGGTGGATCGAACAAGGGCTACAAGTGCCACCTGGTCGCGTACCGGGACACCGGGCAAGGCGCTGCCGTCATGACCAATGGGGACAACGGGACCCAACTGGTGGATCGTGCGATTGCGCGGATTGCTGCGTCGTACGGATGGCGGGGCTACCCGCTGGAGGTCAGCAAGCCGAGCGAGGTCGGCGATGAGGTACTCCGCGCCGTCTCGGGGAAGTACCGGTTGGGGGAGAGTCTGTCGTTGACCGTGACCGTGGTGGACGGCGCGCTCGAGGTGGTGTTCGGGGGACAGCCGGCGCTGAGGTTCACCGCGAGGGGAGAAGGCCGGTTCGCTGCGCGCTGGGTGGGCACCGAGTTGCGGCTGACCGGAGACGGTGGGCTGGTCTTCGTCCAGGAGGGCGAGGAGATCAAGTGCCGCCGAACGAGGTGAGCGGGCGGGAATAGGTGCGTAGGGGAGTGGGTTACACCTGATGTCGTTCAGTGCAAGACCCCCGGGCCTCACACTTCGCCGCTACGAGCGGCCACTCGCCGAGAGGCGTCTACTGGACGACGCGGTACTCGAGTGGGTGGGAGCCGGTACGCCGGTCTCCCACCCACTCGCTGTCTGCGGCTTGAACGGGTACGGCACGATGGAGATGTGGCTCGCGGAGACGCGGGTGACTGGTGTGACGAGTGGGACGGCGCTGAGTCCGCCGGAGACGCTTTGCAAGGGTTCGGCCAAGGTCCAACCCCCGATTTGCATCTTCACCGTGAATCTCAGTAATGTTCTTCTTGTTGGAGCGAGTGCGGGACGCGAAAGCGGCCGGTCGCTCCGAACTCCCCGGAAGCTCTTAGCAGCTGAAGCACGCCCCTGGCGGGTCTTCAGTCGCTGAGTCACGGAGAGACTGGGACGAAAGAGGCCGATTTGACCGGCCGCGGACGAAACAGTAATGTTTGGCGGGTTGCCCCGGAGCTTGGTTCGGAAGAATCTAAGCGCGGTGTGCGTCCGATTCTTGAGAACTCAACAGCGTGCCGAAAGTCAATGCCGAAATTTAGCATTAACCCGTTTCACGGCATTGGATGATCTTGTCCACCCCTGGTCCTTCATGGATTTTGGGTGCTGGGTTGTCTGTGTTTGTGTTCGGATTCCTTTGAGAAATAATGATTCAAGTCAGTTTGATTGTTTCTGAGATATCAAAGGATCACTCAAAGTTTGTCTGTTATCCATCTTCGGGTGGTTGGCATATAGAATTCAACGGAGAGTTTGATCCTGGCTCAGGACGAACGCTGGCGGCGTGCTTAACACATGCAAGTCGAGCGGTAAGGCCCCTTCGGGGG
>NZ_JAAGLV010000013.1 GCF_010548305.1 Streptomyces sp. SID13031 | reverse complement strand
CAGCGGAGCCTCTTCTGGTAGCTGGTTGTCTCGCGAGGACAAACCTGTCTACCTAAGGAGCTCCGCTGCTCCACGTTCAACACGCCCTTGACACCACACCAACTCCCCTAACTAACCGGCCTTGGGGTCAACCCCTCAAACGCCTACTCCGGCAGGCCGATCGCCGTGAAGACACCGGCCGGCGTTTCATCAGCCCACCGCCTGGTTCGCGACGAGTTGGCCGAAGGCTGCCATGCCGGCCGCGCTCGGATGGAGCGGTGCTGCGATCGAGCTCGGGATCAGGCCCTCGAGCCACCGCTTGCTGACCGGTGCGCAAGCGTCGTGGCCGATACTCGGTGTCCGCAGGTCGACGTACTGCGCGCCGTGCGCCGCCGCTTGTTCGGCCAGCATTGTGTTGAGCCGGTCCACCGTCGCCTGGAGATAGTCGGCGTCCACCGACCAGACCGGGACCAGCGGATAGCAACCACCAGGACGGATGTAGGTGCCATAGCCGGTGACGAGCACCTTCGCGTGGGGCGCGAGCTCACGGATCCTCTCCAGGGCGGCACCGACAGCGGGACCGGTGGCCGTGATCTTCGCAGCGAGTTGATCCTTACCGCCCTTGGTGAAGCGCGCCTTGCACGAAGTACCGACCGGAGGCGGGAGCAGGTTGATGCAGCTCAGCGCCGCCGTGACCAGCCCGGTGTCGTTCCCGCCGATGGCGACCGTCACCAAGTCGGTCGTCGATTTCAAGGCGGAGAACTGCGGCGGTATGAACCCGAACTGCTTGCCCGTGAAGTCGGGAACCACCGCCCCGGAGCAGGTGACGTCCTTCAGTTGCGCCCCCAGCAGGTCGGCCGCGACGTGCGGGTAGTTGATGCTCGACCGCAGGCAAGCAAGGTCGATCTGCCACGGAATCAGCGGCCCGGCGGCCGACGAGTCGCCGATCGCGACGTACTCCAGGGGTTCCGCTGCCTGGGCGGCAGCGGTCGGGACCAGCAGCGCGGTCACCAGTGAAACCGCGCCGGCCCAGCCCAGCGAGCGTCTTCCGAACATCCTCACCCTCCGCATTCTTTTGATCACCCGATACTTGATGAGTAATGTTCGGCCACAAAGTATGACCAGGTCGCTGGGGCAGACCCCAGACTTCAGGGGGCATCGGTTGTGACGGCTCACAAGCTGATGGTCGGCGGCATACCGGCCCACGAGGTTCTGACGGCGAGTCTCGGCGTGCTGGTCGACGCCGTTCTGGACCAGTTGGTCATCGAGATCCCGCTCTACGCCCAGCTCCCGCGCGAGGAGTTGCAAGGCGACATCCGCCGCGTGATCGACCGCAGCCTGCGAGCCTTCATCGAGACTTTCCGCACCGGTCGCCCACCGACCGGCGACGCGCTCGAGCCACTCCGCGAGTCGGCCACCCGCCGCGCCGAGGAGGGCGTCCCGCTCGAAGCACTGCTGGCGGCGTACCACCTGGGCGGCCGGATCTGCGCCGACCACGTCGCCGCCGGCTTCCGCCCGGAGGAGCTCGCAGACGCACTCACGCTCAACCGGCTGATCCTCGATTTCCTGCAGACCGTCACCGCCGCGGTGTCGGCCAGCTACTTCGAAGAGCGCCAGACCATCGCCGGCGAAGACCAGGCGACTCGCCAGTCCCTCCTGACAGCTCTCCTGGACGGCGGCCCCGCCACCGAGGTAGCCCGTCGCTCCGGCCTGCGCCTCCCCAGCCGGTACGTCGTACTCGGGCTGGCTTTCGGTGCGCACGCGGACGAACAGCAACCCGGCGTGGACGCCAAAATAGTTGCCCGCCGCAAGCTCCGCCGGATCCGCGTCGAGCTGGATCGAACGCCTGCCGGCCCGGCGATGTCGAGCCTGTCGACGGACGACGGTATCGCTCTACTCCCCGAATCCGTCATTCACCTTGATGAGTTGAGGAATCGGATCAGCAAGGCAGCCGGCGTCGAGGTGATCTTCACCGTGGCGACAGCGGCTCCGGAGGAGGTACCAGCCGCCGTCACCCTGGTGCGCGAGCTACTCGAGGTGGTGCGGATCTATCGCCTGCCGGCCGGGGTGCACCGGCTGGACGACCTGGTGCTCGAGTACCAGCTGACCCGGCCGAGTCCGGCCCGTGACCAGCTCGCTCGACTGGTGGAGCCATTGGTCGCCCGGCCGGACCTCCTCCAGACTCTGCGCTGCTACCTCAGCCACGGTCGCAACCGCCGCCAGACAGCAACCGAGCTGCATGTGCACGCCAACACCGTCGACTACCGGCTTCGCCAGGTCGATAAGCTCACCGGCCTCGATCCGGCACAGGCAGAACAACTACCCCGCCTGGTAGCCGCCCTGGCGGCACACGACGCCTCCTAGTCGTTGCCCACCGGGTGCTTGACCCGGCGCGGCCATGCGGCGTTCACCGGACGGAAGTAGCGTGAAAGGGCCGATAGCTTCCAGGAGGTGGCAATGACCCCGCCGACACCCTTGCTCGGGGCGCGAACGCTTGATCGGGAGACGGCGCGGGCGCTGCCGCCCGGCTCGCGGCTGCCTACTTTCGTGCAGACGGTGTTGTTCGCCAGGCATCGCAAAACGTTCTTCCCGCGGCTGCGGGCGCAGTACGGGGATGTGTTCACGATTCGCCTGGTGCCGTCAAGCCGGGTGGTCGTGGTGGTCAGCCGGCCGGAGCACATCCGTGAGGTGTTCAGTACGCCGCCGTCGATCGCGCACGCCGGCGAGGGGAACACGGCGCTCGAACCGATCATGGGCTCGCACTCGTTGCTGCTGGTCGACGATGACGACCACGTCCGGATGCGGCGCCAGCTGATGCCCGCCTTCAACGGGCACGCGCTGCGGGGGTACTCGGAGATGATCGCCCAGCTGGCCCGCGACGAGGTCGAGGCCTGGCCGGTCGGCGAACCCTTCCGGCTGCACGACCGGATGCGCGACCTCACCCTCGAGGTGATCCTGCAGGTGGTGTTCGGGGTGACGGACTCGGACCGGCTGGAGCGGCTGCGCCCGCTGGTCGAGAAGGTGGTCTCGGTCGGGCCGGTCATCATGCTCGGCGCGTTCTACCCCACCCTGCTGAGGTTCCCGCCGTGGCGAACGTTCCTGCGCGCCCAGCAGCAGGTCGACGAGATCCTGTACGACGAGATCGCCCGCCGCCGGGTCGACCCAACGGTTGCCGAGCGCAACGATGTGCTGTCGAAACTGCTTGCCGCGGGCACCTGGTCGGACGTCGAGCTGCGGGACCAGCTGGTCACGCTGCTGCTGGCCGGCCACGAGACGACGGCGACCTCACTCGCCTGGGCGTTCCACGAGCTCGCCCGGATGCCCGAGCAGCTGCAGGCTGGTCAGCAGGCAGCAGACGAAGGTGACGACGCCTACCTGGAAGCCATGGGCAAGGAATCCCTGCGCCTGCACCCCGTCGTCTACCAGGTCGGCCGCCGACTCACCGAAGCGACCGAGATCGCCGGCTACCGCCTCCCCCGCGGTACTACCGTGATGCCCGCCATCGGCCTGGTCCAAGGCGACGAACAGCATTTCCCCGACGTCCACACCTTCCGCCCGGAGCGCTTCCTCGGCGACAACCCACCGGCCCCCGGCACCTGGATCCCCTTCGGCGGCGGCACCCGCCGCTGCATCGGCGCCGGCTTCTCCCTCCTGGAATCCACCGAAATCCTCCGCGCAGCCCTCACCCGGTACGACGTACGAGCTGTCGCCCCAGCACCAGAAAAAGCAAAACCCCGAAACGTGACCCTGGTGCCCTCAGAGGGCTGCACCATCATCGCCACCCCCCGCCCCAATTTCGGCGGTTAACCGCCGGGGTGGTGGGTTGTCACCCCTGATTCCGGGGTGACCCGGACAACCCACAAATTGGACGGTTAACCGCCGAAATGCGGCCGGACGCGGTTGCCGGGGTGGGGTCAGTCTTCGAGGTCGCCTATGTCGCCGAGGTCTACGTCGCGGACGTCGGTGAGGTCGGTTTCGTCTTCGTCGTCGAGTTCGAAGGGCTCGTCGTCGTTGACCACGTGGACGGCTGCTTCCTCGGCGCTGGCAGCGGCGCCGTCGAAGCCAACGTCCTCGGCGACCAGGTCCTTCTCCTCGTCGGAGTGGGCGCCCTCGTCCGGTGCGACCAGCCGGCCGGAGCGGACCTGGCCGACCTCTGGGCCGCCGACGTTCTCGGCTTCCTCGGCGTACGGGTCGGGCTCGGGCTCCTCCTGCGCGATCCGCTGGTCCAGCGTCTCGCCCTCCAGCGCCTCCTCGGCGGTGGTACCGAAGCCTTCGCCCGCGGACCACTTCTCGGGCGGTGAGTAGCCCTCGTCCAGCAGATCGTCCACGCCGCGGTCGTCCAGCGTGTCCGACGCCTGCAGCTGGTCCTCGTCGTCGACGCTGTAGCTGCCGTAGTCCTCACGGTTGTTGTCGGTCATGCCACCACCCTCGCTGTCCAGGCCACCTGAATCAAGGCGGCGCCCCTGCGCTGGTACCAGCCATTGATCCCCGATGATGGGGTGATGGATCCGGTCCGGCTGACCCTGGAGCAGTTGCGCGAGCTGCGTGACGACATCGCTCCGCGCGCTGCCCGGCGTTCCAAAGCCTCCCTCAACCGTCGGCTCGAGCGCTGGCGCGACCGCGCGTTCTTCATCGCCCAGTGTGCCCTCGCCGCCGCCATCGCCTGGGCCATCGCCCGGTACGCCCTGGGCCACAAGCAGCCGTTCTTCGCGCCGGTCGCCGCGATGGTCTGTCTCGGTTTCAGCTTCGGTCAGCGCCTGCGCCGGGTCGCCGAGGTGATGGTCGGCGTGGCCGTCGGGGTCGGCGTCGGCGACCTGTTCGTCCGGGTCTTCGGCACCGGCGCGCTTCAGCTCGTCTTCGTCATCGCGCTCGCGATGAGCATCGCGGTCCTGCTCGGCGCCGGCACTCTGATGACCACCCAGGCCGGCGTCCAGGCCGCGATCGTGACCACTTTGCTGCCCACCGACGGCGCCGCCTTCAACCGCTGGCTCGACGCGGCGCTCGGTGGCGTGGTCGCGCTGGCCGCGGCGACCATCGCCCCCGCGACCGCGATTCGTCGCCCTCGGCAACAAGCCACCGCCGTACTCAACGAGCTGTCCGGCATCCTGATCGAGGCCGCCGATGGTCTCCGCCTGAACGACCACGCCGCCGTCACGGACGCACTCCGCCGGGCCCGCGACAGCGAGGGCCTGCTCGACAACCTCCGAAGCGCTGCCGCCGAGGGCGTCGCAGTGGTCCGCCTCTCCCCCTTTCGCCGCCGCCACCGCGGCCGGGTCCAGGAGATCGCCGATCTGGTCGAGCCGCTCGACCGCGCTATCCGCAACATCCGGGTCCTGGTACGCCGGGTCGCCGTCTCCGTCTGGCGCGACGAGCGGATGCCCGACGAGTACCCGATGCTCCTCGACCGCCTCGCGGACGGCACCCGGCTGATCGCGGAGTCCCTCTTCGAGCCCGCCGCCGACGTCGCCGCCCACCGCGTCCTGGGCGAGCTTGGCCGCCGCACCGCGGTACTACCCACACCCCCCGGCCTGTCGGCCGTCGTAGTACTCGGCCAGATGCGCTCGACCATCGTCGACCTACTCGAACTGACCGGTACGACCTACGACGAGGCCCGCGAACTGGTCCCGCTCCGCCCTGATGGGCTGGACGAGACGTAGCCGGTCTCCGGGCGATCGCGCCGTGTGTCACCGATCACACCGAGAAAGTTTCGCAAATCCTCGTCATACCTGCCGGTTCCGTGCGTCTCACAGGCATGACGATCCACCGACTGATGACAGTCATCGCCACCGAGCAGGTTCACCTGCGCCGCGATGACCGCAGCGACAAGACGGCCCCCGCGGCCGCCTCAGTGGTCTCCCCAATCGACCGGAGCGACGCCGCCGCCGAGCAGTAAGGCGCGAACCGGACGGACGGACAGGCGGCGCAACCCGAACGGTCTTCCCCACCGAGGTAGACCGCACGGAAGTCGCATGACGCACGAGGCGCCCCTATGCGAGCGCGTCGCCTGCCCGTCGCCGGTGCTCCGCCACAGCGGAGCACCCGAAGAACCACCCGCTGGCTGTCCTGACGCCGATTGCGCGAGGCTCAGGCCGGCCCGGGTGGTTCTTTATTTCTCCAGAACTGTTTCTCCAGAACTACTTCTCGACGACTACTGCTCGACGACTACTTCGGTGGTCACCGAGTTGGCGATGAAGCACTCCTGGTGCGACAGGTGGTGCAGCCGCTCCAGCGCCGCCTCGTCCGGCGTCTCACCCGCGAAGGTGATCACCGGGTGCAGCGTCACCTTGGTGACCGCCACCCGGCCGGCCTCGTTCTTGGCCATCACGCCGACCGCGTGATCGACGTACGAGTCGACCACCAGCCGCTTCTTCGCCGCGATCGCGAGGAAGGTGAGCATGTGGCACGACGACAGCGAGGCCACGAACGCCTCCTCCGGATCGACCGTCCCGGAGTCCGTACCCAGGTACGCCGGATTGGCGGACCCAGGCACGGTCACTCCACCGTCGAAGCGCCACTCGTGGTCGCGGCTGTAGCTCTGGTAGGTGAATTCGTACTCACCGCGACTCCAGCTGACCTCGACCACGTGCTCCGACATGGACTCACCTTTCTTCTGAAACCGCTCCCCGGCACTTCTTCGGTGCCGTCACCGGGTTGCATCGTACGGCGGCGTGCTCCGGCAGTTGGGCGACGAAGTCACTGTCGTAGCGGGCAGCCATCCCGGCGACCGGGAAGTCTGTCGTCACGTACTGCGCGCCGCTGGCGAGCGCGATGCCGAGCCGGGTGTAGTCCTGGTTCCGGATCGTCGACATCGGCTCGTCCGACCGGCTCCGGACCAGGTAGCCCTTCTTGACCAGCCGCTGGATCTCGGCCTGGCCAGCGCCCCGCGGGTCATTCGCCTCGGTGATCGCGGCGTCCGGCTCACCCTCGGGCCCGCGGGTGAAGACGGCACGGCCCTCCAGGTTCGGCTTGTCCGTCCGGTACAGGTCGCGGATCGCGCCCGGGCCGCCGTTGTCGAAGTAGAACATCACCTTGCCGCGGGCATCCCGCAGTGTCGGCCATCCCTTGGTCAGTACCGACTGCTCCAGCGTCAGGCCCGGCTTGCGGACGTCGTCCGGCGTGATCAGGTCGTCCGCGCTGAAGACCGAGCGGATCTCGGTGTCGACGCTGTTCAGGTTGGTCAGGTCCCACGGCGGCGCCACAACGCCGCCGGCGGCGACCACCTGCGGGTCGGACTGCTTCAGCTCGAGGTTGATCGAGATCGGCGCCGTGTCCGGGTGCTCGTCGGTCCACGCCTTGACCTGCTGCAGGCACAGTACGAAGGTCCGGCAGTTGGTGTTGTAGTCGAAGTCCGGGACGTGCATGACCTTGATGCCGGGCTGTGCGAGCGCCGGGTCGGTGAGGGGGCCCTGACCGGTTAGCTTGCGGAGCAGCGGGTAGGTGTAGAGACCGCCGGCCGGGTCCGGGAACAGGTCGAACTCCAGCGTCCGGATGTTCTGGTCCTCGAGCTGCTGCGGGACCGAGGCGTGCGAGTAGAAGAGGTCGACCACGCCCGGGTTCAGCTGCTGCTGGACCTTCTGCTCGGCCGCGTTCAGCTCCCGGTGGTACGAGTTGTGCGAACCGATCTGCTGGACCTGGTTCATCCGGATTCCGGAGGTGTTCGTCCGGTTGCTGCTCTTCGCCTCGGCGCTCTGCCCGGGCAGTGCCGCGCTCCCGGCCAGGCCACCCCCGGCGACGGCCAGGGACGCGAGTCCCGCAATCAGTTTCCTGCTGACCTGCATGTTGATTCTCCCTCGGTGGAACCGGACGGACGGATCACTAGCGTGATTGTCATCTAGACCGGTGTCATCTGGCTGACCGCAAGCTGACAGCAAACCGTGTAGTGCTGAAGCGGTGCTGTTGGCAACGTTGTCGCCGGGTAGAGGCACAATGAACAGCATGGTGACCACATCCGCCGGCGAGCAGCCGGGCGCGGACGCCGGTACGGCGTATCCGCTGCGCCGGACGCCGACCCAGGACCGGGCCAACCGCCAGGTCGAGCGCATCCTCGACGCGGCCTGCGCGGAGGTGGTCGAGCGCGGGTACGACGCCGCCTCGACCAGCAGCATCGCCCGGCGGGCCGAGATCGCGGTCGGCAGCGTCTACCGGTACTTCCCGGACAAGCGCACGCTGATCCAGGCGATCGAGCGGCGCAACCAGCATCGCTACACCGAGGCGGTCCGCGAGCGGCTGGCCGTGGTGGCGGACTGGCGGGAGGCCGTCGATGTCACTCTCGATACCTTCCGCGAGATGCACTCCACCGATCCGGGCTTCCGCGCGGTGGTGCTGAGCGGTCTGGGCGATCCCGACCTGGAGACGACCCCGGGCGAGTTCGACGACCAGCACGCGGGTGAGTTCGCCGAGCTGCTGACGCTGCGGTTCGGGGCGAAGGACAGCCACGAGTTCCGGATGTCGGTCACGCTGACGATCGCGATGGGCGAGGCCCTGGCCCACCTGGCGGAGCGGGTGCCGGCCGAGGACGCGGAGTACGTACTGAGTCAGGGCCGCCCGGCCCTGCACCGGCTGCTCGAGCCGCACCTGCCGACCGAGCCGGGGCAGCAGCTGCCCGAGGGCCTGCTGCCCTGAAAATCAAAAGGTCCCCCGCCATATGGCGAGGGGACACCGGCAAAAGAAGGACTGAACTACCCCTGCGGCACAGGTGAGCGTGGGCCGATCTGCGGCCAGTGGCTCACCTTGCCCGCGATCCGGGCCCGGCGGGGCGCCCGGATGTCGTAGCTGACGATCACCCGGTCGTTCTTGGCGTAGCTGCTCGCCGCGGTCAGCGGGATCATCCGCTGGACCTCGAACGGGCCTTCGCCGTGTCGTGTGTAGTACTCGACAGTGATCTCCAGGCACTCCGCGGTCGCGCCGCTCTCCAGCTGACCGCGGACCGGGCCGCGCACCTTCGTCACCCGTCCGGCTGTCTTCTCGATTCCGTCGCTGCGGCGCCGGACGCCCGCAACGATGTCTGCCACGATGCATGCCGTGACCAGCAGCACCAGGCTTAAACCACCGAATACAACGATAGTCAACATGGCACTCACCCCCGACGCGTCGCCCGCAGCGGCGCGGTCGTCGTTTGTCGAAACTGCCTGCGCGGGCCTTCCCGCACATCGGTGGGACGGCGGCTGGGGCCATCCGGTTCCCACGTACTGACAATTGTGTTTCAGCTGTCGCCGAACATCCCGAACTGATGCCGCGACGGCACCGGCCGGTCCGTACCGAGCGCACGCTGAGCCCGCTGCCAGTACTCGGCCAGCGGGTTCTCCCCTTCGCGGACGAGGGCGTACTCGTGATCTCCGTCCAGCAGTTCCTGCGCGGCAGCCGCGTCGCCGGTCTCCAGCAGGTACCGGATCCTGGCGAGCACGACCCGCGGATCGCCCTCGACCTCGGTCGCGATCCGGCTGAGGATCTGGCCGGCCCGGCCGCTGTCGCCGTTCTCGAGACAAAGGTGGATCGCCTCCACCAGCAACGGCACCAGCGTGCTCGGGCTGTGTCGCGCAGCCTGCTCCGCGCGCTCCGGGCTGTTCGTCGCGACGGCGAGGTTGCGCTGTGCCCATGGGTTCTTCGCCCGCGCCCAGGAGTGCGCCCACGCGGCGTGCGCGCCTTCCTCATCGCCGGTGGACCAGCGGGCCACGCCGCGGTGGTACCAGACCAGCCAGTTGTCGTCCTCGACCGCGTCGAGCAGGTCCTTCCAGGCGACCAAGGTCCCGTCGGGCGCATCCTGGGGC
Organism: Streptomyces sp. SID13031; assembly: GCF_010548305.1. GTDB lineage: Bacteria > Actinomycetota > Actinomycetes > Propionibacteriales > Kribbellaceae > Kribbella. The sequence goes on along the minus strand of NZ_JAAGLV010000013.1, from coordinate 240,467 downwards.
GTGACCTCGGGCATCCGCCCGCCGAGCACCGGCAGCCAGGCGCGTTCGCGGTCCGTCATCGTCTCCTCGTCGAACGGCGTACCGGCAGAGACCTTCCAGCCTGTACGCCGCAGCTCGAGCGCTCCCCATCCCGAGCCGGTGCCGAGCTGCTCGGCCGGCTCGGCGTCGATGACGGTCAGCCACTCCTCTTCGCGCGCAGCCAGCGAGCGCAGTACAGGCTCCAGTACTGCGCTTGTCGCCGCGCGGGCCGCCTTCCAGTCCTCCGCGTGCGCCTTCGCCGGATCCACCGAGACCCGCCCGTACGCTTCCAGCCAGTGCCAATTAGTTGCTGCAGGCAACTTGAGATGCTCCATCTGGGTCCGCGCCAGCCCGGCCTGGATCTCTGCGTACCCATGACCCTCCATCCCCGGCGCGAGCCACTCCTGCCACCGCCGGCCACCGGTCGATTCACCCCAGACGAAGAGCTTCCGCCCCCGCAGCCGATCCGTCGACGCCTGGGCCAACCCGTTGCCCTCAGCATCAACTGACGCGATCCACGGTTGCTCCTCCGGCGCCAACTCGAAGAAGAAGTCGACGGCCCGCTGGTGCCGCATCGGGTACGTCAGATCGATCCCGTCGTACTCCGGTACGCCGACCAGGTCGAGCCGATTGCCGTACCCGAACCGCCAGGCGTGGTCGGCCGGCACGAGTACCCGCGTCCCCGGCGACTGCTCGACCGCGATGTTCGACCACCAGTACACCGGAACCGTCTCGCTCGACGGGTTCTGGATCCGCACCCCGACGTACAGCTGCTCGGAGTCCTCGGGCAGCCAGAAGTCCAGCTGGATGATCAGGTTGCGAGTGCGCTCCAACTCCCACAGCCGCAGTATCGGCGTACCGTCCGGGCCGTCGACGCGAGCCGCGTGCATCGGCGAGCAGGTACCGGTCCAGTGGCCCGTACTGCCGAGATTCCACTCGACGCCACCGGCGAACCAAGCGTTGCGCAGGGCCAGGTTAGCGGGCTGGAGGACCGGGTTGCGGTAGAGCAACTCCTCGCCGCTCTCCTTATGCACGAGCGAGTAGAGGCGCCCGCCGAGGCTCGGGAGGATGGTGGCCCGCAGGTGGTCGTTCTCGAGTACCAGCGACGGCAGCGCGCGCTCGACCAGCTTGCGGTCGTACCCGTCCTGATCGAGCGCGGGCAGTGTGGTCAACAGGCCGCCGTACGCGATGTTCTCGCGCAGCTCGGGCGGCAGCTCGGCCAGGTTCTCGACCTGGTGGACCTCCCGCGCGGGGTGCAGCGGCGGCAGTGGGTTCTCCTCGCCTAGCGCGGCGGCGGGCAGTACCAAATCTTGCGCGAAAAGGGTCGTCACCTGCCTTATTCTCGCAACTTTGCGCACTCAGGTCCATGGTTACTCGGGAGTCCGCTATACATGGACGACCGACGCGAGGGGATGGGCACCGATGGATGCAGATGTGATCGTGGTGGGAGCCGGGTTGGCCGGCCTGGCCGCCACCGCCGAGCTGGCCGATGCGGGCAAGAAGGTGTTGCTGCTCGACCAGGAACCGGAGGCCTCCCTGGGCGGGCAGGCGTTCTGGTCGTTCGGCGGGCTGATGTTCGTGAACTCCCCCGAGCAACGCCGGATGGGCATCAAGGACTCCCACGATCTCGCACTGCAGGACTGGCTCGGCTCGGCCGGTTTCGATCGGCTGGACGACGAGGACAAGTGGGCCCGGCAGTGGGCCGAGGCATACGTCGACTTCGCGGCGGGCGAGAAGCGGCCGTGGCTGCACGCGCAGGGCGTCCGCTTCTTCCCGGTGGTCGGCTGGGCCGAGCGCGGCGGGTACAACGCCGACGGCCACGGCAACTCGGTACCGCGCTTCCACATCACCTGGGGCACCGGGCCTGGCCTGGTCGCCCCGTTCGAGCGTCGCGTCCGCGAGGCCGTCGCCAAGGGGCTGGTCGAGTTCCGGTTCCGCCACCGCGTCGACGAGCTGACCGTGACCGGCGGGGTCGTCGACGGCGTTTCCGGCAAGGTACTTGAGCCGAGCACCGTCGTACGGGGTGCCCCGAGTTCGCGGGTCGAGGTGGAGGATTTCGCCCTGACCGCGCAGGCCGTGATCGTCACCTCCGGCGGGATCGGCGGCAACCACGACCTGGTCCGCGAGTCCTGGCCCGAGCGGATGGGCAAGCCACCGAAGGAGATGATCACCGGTGTGCCCGCCCACGTGGACGGCCGGATGCTTGCGATCACCGAGGCAGCCGGTGGGCGGTATGTGAACCGCGACCGGATGTGGCACTACACCGAAGGCATCCGCAACTGGGACCCGATCTGGCCCTCGCACGGGATCCGGATCCTGCCCGGCCCGTCGTCGCTGTGGTTCGACGCCACCGGCAAGCGGCTGCCGGTGCCGCTGTTCCCCGGCTTCGACACCCTGGGCACGCTCGAGCACATCATGAAGACCGGCTACGACTACAGCTGGTTCGTGCTCACCCAGAAGATCATCGAGAAGGAGTTCGCGCTGTCCGGGCAGGAGCAGAACCCTGACCTGACCGGCAAGGACATCAAGGGCGTGCTCGGCCGGGCCCGCGGTGGCGCGACCGCCCCGGTGCAGGCGTTCATGGACAAGGGCGCCGACTTCGTCGTCCGCAACAACCTGTCCGACCTGGTCCGCGGCATGAACGAGGTGGCCGGCTCCGACCTGATCGAGTACGCCGAACTGGAGCGCCAGATCCTCGCCCGGGACCGGGAGATGGACAACACCTTCACCAAGGACCTGCAGGTGACCGCGCTGCGCGGTGCCCGGAACTACCGCGGCGACAAGCTGATCCGGGTGGCGCCGCCGCACAAGATCCTCGACCCCAAGGCGGGTCCGCTGATCGCCGTGAAGCTCAACATCCTGACCCGCAAGTCACTAGGCGGCCTGCAGACCGACCTCGACAGCCGGGTACTGCGCGCTGACGGCACCCCGCTCCCCGGCGTCTACGCGGCCGGCGAGGTGGCCGGCTTCGGCGGCGGCGGCATCCACGGCTACCGCTCACTCGAAGGCACCTTCGTCGGCGGCTGCCTCTTCACCGGCCGAACCGCAGGCCGAGCCGCCGCCAAAGCGATCGGCTAAACCCACCTTGTGCACCGGCTGAGCGTCCTACTCGCGAGTAGATGCCTGGCCGGTGCACAAAGTGGGTCAGAACACCATGGTGAGGAGGTCGGCGAAGAGCTCGTGCTCGTCGGCCTCCAGGCCGCGGTTGGTGAACCAGGCGCACATGTTGTGGCAGTCGCGCATCAGGAAGTCCATCCCCTTCGGGTTGCCCACGATGTCGACCACCTGGGGGAGATCGATCATCACGATCCGGTCCCCTTGGGCCAGCACGTTGTACGGCGACAGGTCGCCATGCGCCAGGCCGGCCCTGGCCAGCTCGCGCATACCGTCGCGGAGCTGCTCGTAGTACGAGTTGAGCAGTTCTCCCTTGGGGCGGACCTGTGCCAGCCGTGGGGCAGCGCCGCCGTCACCGTCGTCGATGAACTCCATCAGCAGCTCGGTGCCGTCGACCTGGACCGGGTACGGAACGGGAACCCCGGCCTTCCAGAGCCGGCAGAGTGCATCCCACTCCGCATAGGCCCATTGCCCGGCCGCGACGCTCCTGCCGTGCGTGGACTTCTTCGCCATGGCACGGCTGTCGCGGCTGTTGCGAATACGCCGGCCTTCGACGTACGAGGTACTGCGGTGGAACGAGCGGTGCTCCTCGGAGCGGTACCGCTTGGCGGCCAGCAGCGACCGCTTCGATGGGTTGTCGCCGATCTGCGCCACTGCTCGCTCGAGCAGGAAGACATCGGCTTCTTTACCGGTTTTGAGGATGCCGAGCTCGGTATCGATCGCGGCCTGTTCCGTCACTACCCAAGAGGGCCGTGGCTCCGGGCCGCGAGAACCGCGCTCGACATCCAGCCAGGTGGACCAGCGTTGGTCGGCCGCCAGTTCCTCTTCCACTTCGCTGAAGCGGAAGACGAAGGCGTCGGCAACGTCCGGTTCGTCGCGTTCGTCGCGTTCGTTGGTGAGATCAGGGAAGAAGGGTGGCTCGGTACGAAAGACGTCGGAAGACATCGGATGTGCTCCTGGAGAAAGAAGTGAGGCTGACGCGGGCATGCCGCAGCGCAGTGATGGCCATTCGTCAACCCTCCTTAGTCCAGGCAGCATTCGTAGCTGCACAGTTCTGGATCAGAATGCAGCCCACCCAGCCAAGCCGCAACTGATTTATCAGCGATCGGTGAGCACCGCCCCGCGAGTGGTCTAGGCAGACCCCTGTCCAGCGGTGATCTAGCGGAACTGCGAGCGCGCCGTCGGCCGCAGCCGCAGCTGCTGCGGTGCTGCGACCGAACGGCAGATGATCTCGGGCAGGACCTTCTGCTGCCAGGTCGCGGACGCGTCCAGCTGGCGGCGGTGTTCGGCGTACGCCGCATCGCTCGGGAAGACCGCGAACCAGGCGAGCACGATCTCGTCCCGCAACGGCAACGGCGGAAAGTTGTTCTCGGCAACAAGCGTCTCGAAGCTCGCCACCACCCCGGTGCCCGTCCCGGCCAGTACCGGCTCGATTTGATCGGCGAAGAACTCCCCGAAACCGTCGCCCGCCGATCCCCGGTGATACACGGCGCCGGCCACCACCGACGACGGAATCCCAGTACTGCCGATCGGCGGCCGGCCCGCGTCTCGTACCGGATATCCGGTACGAAGCGCGATCGGTTTCAGCAGCAGCGCGTTGTCCGAGTCCTTCATCGTCACGTTGGCCTCGGCACCACGCGCCTTCCAGACCGGTCCGTAGTAGAACCCGTTCAGCGCCGCCTCCCGGGCCGGCAGATCCCGGAATCCCCGCAGCCAGACGAACCGATCCGGATCATCGAGATCGCGGAACTGGCCCACGATATGCATCCCGTGCTCTTCCTGCCCCTCGATGAACGCCTCGTCGAAGACGTCGACCAGCGCATCCCGCTGCCGTGGAAACACCGTGTACTGCCGCAGATCCACCACGGCACAACACTCGCCCTGCTTCTCAGCTGTCACGGTGCCCAGTCAACCGTCAAACCCTGACAACCGCTGACAGTGTTCTCCAGGTGTCGAAGGTGGGTACTAGGTCGTGATGATCGACGAAGCACTCCTCGCCACTTATCTGCAGGACCACTACGCGGGGTCCGCTGCCGGCATCGAGTTGTTCAAACGAGCCGCCGACCAGCAGAGCGACCCGGTCGTCCGTACTGCGCTGGCCAAGATGGTGCAGGAAGTGGAGGAGGAGCGAACCGCACTGGAGCGCTACCTCGCCGCCGTCGGCGCCAAGCCGGATCAGCTGAAGAACGCCGGCGCCTGGATGGCCGAGAAACTCACCCGCCTGAAGCCCAACGGCGAACTCTTCCGCCGCTCCCCGCTGAGCGACGTGGTAGAGCTCGAAACCCTCCGCATCGCCGTCGAAGGCAAAGCAGCCGGCCTCCGTACCCTTCGCGCCCTGGCCGACGACGAACCCCGCTTCGACGCCGCCGAACTCGACAGCCTGCTGCTCCAGGTAGCCCAGCAGATCGCCGACCTGGAAGCCCTCCGGATAGCCACCACCCAACGAGTCTTCCGCCACCCCTAGACAGCGGCGAGCCCACCACTGGTGGGCATGAACACCAAGCGGTGACCTTGAACAAGATATTTCTTGTTCAAGGTCACCGCTGCCTGGGCGAGCCCGCCACTGGTGGGCTCGCCACCATTTCAGGTGGCTGGTGTTACGTGAAGATGCTCACGCCGCCAGGGCCGACCAGCAGGCCGACGACGATGAGTGCGGCGCCCATCAGGAGCTGGCCGCGGACAAGTGAGACGATCCCGGAAATGACGAGGATCGCCGCGATGATCCAGAGAATCAGGAGCATGGTCGTTCCTTTCTCTACGAGCCGGCGCCGATCAAGGCTCCGGCGGCTGATACCCCGTGCGACAACGCGCCGGTGACCTCTCCCGGCGTTTTCTTGCTGCACTTCAGGTGCCCGCCGCCGATCACCCCAAACGGGCGAGCTTCAAACAGCTGTAACACGGGAGGACTTGCGTGTACCGGATGTCCCTGGTCTGGTGGAAGAGAAGTGGTTCAGCAATGACGCCACCTCCCGCAGGACGACACGACGAGGTTTCTCACCGTGACCATCGCACCTGTCCGTAGTACCGAAGCCCCACAGTTGATCGCGGACTCCACCCACGACCTGCTCGTCCAGGCGGACGGCCTCGCCGATCCGCGGCGGCAGGAGTTGCTCGACGAGGTGGTCATCCTGAACGCGCCGGTCGCGCGCTCGATCGCCTCCCGCTACCGTCGCAAGGGCGTCGACGCCGACGATCTCGAGCAGGTCGCCTACCTCGGCCTGGTCAAAGCCGCCAACGGCTATCGCCCCGACGCGTCGACGGCCTTTCTCTCGTACGCCGTACCGACGATCCGCGGTGAGCTGAAACGCTATTTCCGCGACTGCGCGTGGACCGTCCGGCCGCCGCGCCGGGTGCAGGAGATGCAGGGCTCGATCGCGGCCGCCGAGCCCGAGCTGACCCAGCAACTCGGCCATCTCCCCAGCGATCAGGAGACCGCCGAGGCATTGGGCACCGACGCCGGCGAGGTCGCCGAAGCGGCATCGGTCCGTGGCTGCTTCAACGCCCTCTCGCTCGACGCCCCCGCCGCCGCCGACAACGGCGCCCGCCTCGTGGACACGGTCGCGGATGCCGAAGAGGGCTACGAACTGGTCGAGAACGTCCATACCCTGGCACCGGCCGTCTCAGACCTCGACGATCGCGACCGCCAGATCCTCGAGCTGCGCTTCTGCGGCGGCCTCACCCAGGAGGAGATCGGCAACGAACTCGGCGTCAGCCAGATGCAGGTCTCCCGCCTCCTCCGCGGCATCCTCGACCGCCTCCGCAAAGACCTCACTGTCCCGAACGACAGGACATAGTGCCCGAAGCAGCATCTTTTCCGGCAGCGCCAAGCGGGCGGCCGGGCGCCCCAGGGGACTATGTCCTGTCGTTCGGGACAAGCTCACCCATCGAAGTTGATCCGGAACACATCACCGTTGCCGATCGCCTCGTGATCGGCAGTGTTGCCAGCGGTGAGGCCTGAGACGTAGGCCCTACCGTCGCGCGCCGCAACAAACAGGTTGGCTTCGGCGAACGCATCCGCGCCGTCATCCTCCGTCGTGCCGAACTGCCGCACCGACCCACGCGTCTGATCAGCCTTGTACCGCAGCAGAACCGCGTCGAACTTCCCCACCGCGGTCCGCAACGGCCCATCCGTGAAGCCCGCAACGACAAAGCCGGTCTCGTCGCGCGCAATAGCCGCGCCCTTGTCGTTCCCCGGCGTACCGACCTGGTCCTTCCACACCACCGCACCGCTCGCATCAACGCGAGCAACGATCAGATCCTTGTCACCAACGAGTTCACCTGCGAAGTCACCCGCGGTATAGCCGGTGAGAAGCACTCCATCAGCGCCATCACCCGTCATCGCCCAGAACTCATCCGCCTGCTCGGTCCCGAACTGCTTGACCCACGCCCGGTTCCCCTCACGATCGAAGCGCGCGACAAACCCGTCGATATCGCCGACCTGATCCCCCAGCGCACCAGCGGTCATCCCCGCGAGATAGACCCCATCCCCGCTCACCGCCAGCGCCATCCCCTTCTCCTCGCCGGCGCTGCCGAACTGCCGCACCCAGACCTGCTTGCCCTCCTGATCCAGTTTGGCGACGAACACGTCCTTGTCCCCTGCGTTCGCTCCACCCAGCTCACCCTTCGTGTACCCACCCAGATAGATCGAGCCGTCGGCATCACTCGCCACCGCATACCCCCGATCGGCAGCCGTGGTGCCCAGCTTCGTGAACCACCGCTGATTCCCCTGTACGTCGTACTGCGCCACAAAGGCATCGTCCGACCCACTACCCGTCGTATAGCCGACGACGGTCGGCCGCCCCTGCGCATCCAGCACCACCCCATACGCGCGCTCGGTCCCCGCCGTACCGAACTCCCGCGTCCACAACCGCCCGCCATCAGGCCCGTACTTCGTCAACGCGACGTCCTTGCCGCCGGCGTACGGCTGCCCCTCGATCGCACCCTCGGCGGCGATCGCCACATAGCTGTTGCCCGCCTCATCGACGGCGACCCCGCCCGCGCGATCCTCCCCCGGCGTACCGGACAGCTCCGCCTGCATCGGCGTAGCGGGTGGCTTGCCGATGAACTGGAAGATGTACTTCGCGCCTTCGGCGAACGTCGGCCCCCACACGTCCCAGTCGTGCCCGCCGTCCACCACCCGGAACTCACTCGTCAGCCCCGGCACCCGCCCCGCCTGGTTGAAGACGACATGCGCCTCGAAGTCGAGATCGTGCTGAAAGTCCTTGGGTTTCGGGTTCTTGTACTCGTCGTCGCCCACGGCAATGAACAGCTGTGACGGCAATCCCTTGGCCGCAAAGGATTTGAACGCCGCCGGATAGTTCAGCTTCCGGTAGACCGCCTCGCTGAAGGCATCCTTACCCTTGCCATAGGCACCGAACTCCCGGGCGCTCGAATCCTTCGGCGGCTGCGGCGAGTAGACCGCCGGGCTGAGCACCACCGCCGCACCGAAGAGCTCCGGATAGACCATCGAGTACCGCAACGCGCCCGACCCGCCCATCGAGTACCCGGCGATCGCCCGGCCGGTCCGATCGGCGATCGTCCGGTACGCCGAATCCACGTGCGGCACCAGGTCGCGGATCAACGCCGTCTCGACGGGCCGCCCGGGATCCTTGCCCTTGTAGAGCGAGTCGACGTAGTAGCTCGCCCGGCTGCTCCACGGCGCGTCGGGCATGACCGCGATCGTCGGCGGGATCTCACCGGCGGCGATCATCGCGTCGAGCCGCCCCTTCACCTGGGTCCAGGCGGCCATCGAGTCGCCGCGACCGTGCAGCAGGTAGAGCACGGGGTAGCGCGCGGCCGATCCGGCGTACCCGGCGGGCAGGTACACGTTGTAGGCAAGGTCTTCACCGAGCGTGCTCGACCGGAAGCTCGCGGCCGTGATCGTGCCTGGTTCGGCGGCTTTCGGTGACGCCGCGGGGCCGGCGGACGGCAGCAGGAAGTTGACCAGGAGGGCGGCCGCGAGGGCCGGGACAGTCACGCGCATGATTGCTTTGTAATCGCTTACGTAAACGATTACAAGAGGTCGGAACGAGGCGGCTGACCTGATCGCGGCCGAGTGTTCCGGTAGCGTCGGGTGGGTGGACTTCGATGAAGCGGCCGACGCGCTCTACGCAGCGCCGTCGGCCGACTTCATTTCCCGGCGCAACGAGCTGGCCAAGGAGCTGAAGGCGAGCGGTGACCAGCTCGGGTCGACCCGGCTGAAAGCCCTGCGGAAGCCGACCGTCGCCGCCTGGCTGGCGAACCTCGTCGCGCGGGAGCTGCCGGACGATATCGATGACCTGCTGGCGTTGGGTGACGAGTTCCGGCAGGCGACCGCGGATCTCGACGGCGAGAAGCTTCGCGGGCTGACGCCGAGGCGGCACAAGCTGCTCGACCAGCTCTCCAAGTCCGCGGCCGGTCTCGCCGAGCGCGAGGGGCAGAAGGTCAGCGCGGATGTCGGGCAGAAACTCCGCGAGACGCTCGATGCGGCCCTGGTCGACCCGGCCGCCGGTGATGCGGTCCGTGAGGCCCGGCTCAGCAGTGCGCTGCGGCACGTCGGCTTCGGGGTCGTCGACGAGAGCGGCGAGCCGTCCAACGTCACACCACTGACCGACGAGCGCCGCCAACGCGCTCAAGACCGCCGCCGTGCCAAGAGCGCAGCCGTAGTGCCGGAAGCTGAAGAAGACGCCGAATCGGCTGCCGCCAAGGCGAAGCGCGAGAAGGCCGAGCGGGAGCAGGAAGAGCGCGAGGCCGCGGAGAAGACGGCCGCCAAGAAGGAACTCGACGACGCGGTCGCGGCGGCAGAGGCAGCCGAAGAGACAGTCGCCGGCCTCGACACACAACTGTCCGACGCCCGCGACGCACTCGCCGAAGCCCAGGAGACGGTGCATCGGATCGGCGAGGAGCTCGACGTTGCCCGCAAGAACGCTCGTACGGCGCAGAAGGACAGCCGCGAGGCGCGGAAACGGTACAACCGGCTCTGATCGGGGTACCGGGCTCCGGACGGCTCCGTAGAGAGACGGCTCCGTAGAGAGACGGCTCCGTAGAAAGGAAGTGGCGATGGCGCGCGCGATCTGGACTGGGTTCATCAGTTTCGGGCTGGTCTCGGTGCCGGTCGGGCTGCACTCCGCGACCGAGGAGCACGAGCTCGACTTCCACCAGTTCCAGCGTGGTACGTCGGACCGGATCCGGTACAAGCGGGTGAACGAGCGCACCGGCCGCGAGGTCGACTACGCCAAGATCGTGAAGGGCCACGACGTCGGCGGCGGCGAGTACGTGATCGTCGAGCAGGAGGAACTCGCCGACATCGCGCCGGGCCGGTCGCGCTCACTGGAGATCACCCGGTTCGTCGACCTCGACGAGATCGATCCGATCCACTTCCAGAAGAGCTACTACCTGGCCCCGTCGGATACCGGCAGCGCTTCGTCGTACGGGCTGCTGCGGGACGCGCTGGCGAAGACCAACCGGGCCGGCATCGCGTCGTTCGTGATGCGCAGCAAGGAGTACCTCGCCGCGATCCGCGCCGACGGCAAGGTCATCGTCTTGGAGACGATGTTCTTCGCCGACGAGATCCGCGATCCCGCCAAGGAACTCGGCGACCTGCCGGCCAAGTCCTCCGGCGGCAAGAACCTGTCGATGGCCATGGACCTGGTCGAGGCGATGAGCGACACCTGGCGCCCGGGCGACTACAAGGACAGCTACACCGAACGCGTGAAGAAACTGGTCGCCGACAAACGCAAGGGCAAGGAACTCGTCTTCAACGAGGAGGAGCCCGAGGCGACCACCACCACGGACCTCGTCTCCGCCCTGCGGGCCAGCGTCGAAGCGGCCCGCACCCGCCGCGAGTCAGCCAAGAAGACCACTGCGAAAAAGGCTCCCGCGAAGAAGGCCTCTGCGAGGAAGAAGACTCCGGCTAAGAAGAGCGCCAAGAAGAAGACCGCCTGATCTTCTCAAGTCCGGTCTAGCGGAGCGTGTCGAGAAGGGCTGTTCGTAGGAGGCTGGCTGGGCTTCGGGGGCCGGCGTCTGAGCGGATGGCCAGGTAGCCGGTGTTCAGGGGTGGGAGTTCTGGCTCAGCCAGTGAGCGGAGTCGCCCGGCTTGGAGGTCGGCCTCGCACAGGTACAAGGGCAACACGCTTGCTCCTGCGCCGGCGACGACAGCGCTCAGGACTCCACGTAGGTCCGGTACTACGAGTGCGACGCTTCTCGTCAGCCGTACGCCGAAGACGCTTCGCCAATAGCGCCGGAGGATCGGGGCTTCCTCCGCGTACGCGACCAGGGGTATGTGTCGCAGCTGCTCTGGCCCGCTCACCGGCGTACCGGAGTACCAGCGGGGTGAAGCGACCAGCGCGAAGGTCTCGTCGTAGAGCGGTGTCACGCGTATGCCGGGGCGGCGCGGGCGTACTGAGCTGATCACCACGTCGAGTGAGCGTGCCGTCAGACCGTCGAGCAGTTCGTCCGGCAAGCCGAAGCGGGTGCGTAGCTGGAGTCCATTGGCCAGGCGACCGGCGAGCGCGGGCAACACCTGATGACTGATGAAGTCGGCCGGGCCGCCGAGATGGACCGTCGCGGCGACCGGCTCGTCCAGTTCGTCGACCACCAAGCCTTGGAGCGTGTCGATCGGCTCCGCGATCCGGCGAGCCAGCTCATCACCGGCCGCAGTCGCCTGTACGCCCCGCGCCCGCCGCTCGAACAGCGGCCGCCCGACCGCGACCTCCAGCGCCTTGAGATGCGCCGTCACGGTCGGCTGCGACAACCCCAACTGCTCCGCGCCGCCCGTGATCGACCCTGCCCGGTGGATCGCGAGAAAGCTCCGCAGCAGGTCCAGAGAGATGCTCACATCAGAAATCCTATGCCTCGCCCGCCGAGTGCCTATTGGTCTCCAATAGGTCGACCTGGTCATGATGGTGCACATGACACGCGTACTGATTGCCCTCACCAGCCACTCCCAGCTCGGCGACACCGGCCGGAGTACTGGCTTCTATGCCGGCGAGGCCGCCGAGCCGTGGAGCGTCTTCACCACCGCCGGGTACCAGGTCGAGGTCGTCTCGGTCGCCGGTGGCAAGCCGCCGGTCGACGGCGTCGACGACTCCGACTCCGCCCAGCAGCAGTTCTTCGCCGAGGCCGACCTCGAGCACACCCGGACCGCCGCCGAACTGAACGCCGCCGACTACGACGCGATCTTCTACGCGGGCGGCCACGGCGCGATGTGGGACTTCCCCGGCGACAAGGCGCTCGCCTCGCTCGCGGCCGGGATCTACGAGAACGGCGGCGTGGTCGCGGCGGTCTGCCACGGCCCGGCCGGGCTGGTCGAGCTCCGCCTCTCCGACGGCAGCTACCTGGTCGACGGCAAGAACGTCGCCGGCTTCACCAACGCCGAGGAGCAGGCGGTCGGCCTCACCGACGTCGTCCCGTTCCTGCTGGCCGACGAACTGACGGCCCGCGGCGCGATCCACCACCCGGCCGCAGACTTCACCGACCAGGTCATCACCGACGGCCGCCTCGTCACCGGCCAGAACCCGGCATCAGCCCGCAGCACCGCCATCGCCGTGACGGCTGTCCTCACCCCCTAACCGCCGGCCTCCTCCCGCGTCGTCTCAGGGGTTAACCCCGCCCGCGGCGGGTTGCCCCCTCAGAATCCGGCGGGGCAACCCGCCGCGGGCGGGGTTGACCCCTCAGACGGCGGGCACTACGGGTCGCGGCCAGGACGAGCGCTAGTCGCCGGGGCTCGGAAGTAGGTAGGCGCCGGGGTCCGCGGGGGCGCCGGCGTCGAGCCAGCGGTGGAAGCCGTCGGGGTTGCGCCGTTCGAACTCGTCCAGGCAGATCCGGCGGACCTCGGCGACGGCCTGCCGATCCCGCGGCCCGGCACCCTGCGCCAGCGTCGTGGTCGTCTCGCCCCACACCCCGCAGAGCTCCTCGATGGACAGCGGGCACCGGAGCGAGGCGATCAGCAACTCGTCGTCGACCTGCTCCTCGTGGGTCAACGCGATCAGTCCCCCGTACTCCGGTACGCGGCGCCGGCGCCACCACCTGTTCTGCTCGCGCCGCGGCCTCCGCTCGTGGCGGGTATCCGGCAGGGCCAGGTCGACCAGGACGAAAACGACCGCCGCGACGAACGCGACCAGCACCCCGATCGCGCCCCAACTGAGCAGCCGGATCAGCCCCGGGACGGCCAGCACCCCGCCCGCGGCAGCGGCCGCGACGAGCGTCGGCGACCCGTACGGGGCCGGGTCGGCGAGGTGCTTGATCACCGCGCTGAGCGGCCAGACCAGCACGAAAACGACGGCGAGCAGGATCGAGGCGGCCAGCGGGCCGAGCATGATGAGGCCGGCCAGCAGCCCGGCCGTAGCGATCCCGACGCCGGCGGCCACCGCCGTACGCCGAAGCCAAAGCGGAACGCGCATCCTCACCTACCCCAGGAAAAACAACCTGTTCTCTCAACGATTTGCCGGGCAGATCGGTTCCGGTCCAGCGTGAAAGCAGTCATCAAAAAGGCCCCCGGGAGTCGTCGAACGCGCCCGACCCGTGGGCGAGGCTGTGGTTCCGGGGTTCTTCGCGGATCATGGTGCGAGTGAGGATCTTCGAGGCGGGAGCCGACCAGTGACCGCTGTGGACGAGCTGTTCCCCGACCGCGTGCGGGCGCTCAAACCGGTCCCCTGCGAGCACCCCGCGGACATACTGCTCAGCCTGTACGACGCGCAGCTCGGCAGCCGTCACGCCGATCTCGCCGCCAGGTGGCTCCAGTCGCAAGGGCAGGGCTACTACACGATCGGCTCCGCCGGCCACGAGGGCAACGCCGCCGTCGCCGCGGCCCTGGAGCCCACCGACCCCGCGCTGCTGCACTACCGTTCAGGCGCCTTCTACCTGGCCCGCGCGGCGCAGTACCGGGACAAGGACGGCCTCCGGGACATCCTGCTCGGGGTCGCGGCGGCGACCACCGAACCGATCTCGGGCGGCCGGCACAAGGTGTTCGGCCGGCACGACCTGGCGATCATCCCGCAGACCTCGACGATCGCCTCGCACCTGCCCCGCGCGATGGGCGTTGCCTTCTCGATCGCCCGCGCGGCCAAACTGGGCGTGCCGTCGCCGTGGCCGGCCGACGCCATCGTGGTGACCAGCTTCGGCGACGCCTCGGCGAACCACTCGACCGCCACCGGCGCGATCAACGCGGCGCTGCACGCGTCGTACCAGGGCATCCCGATGCCGTTGCTGCTGGTCTGCGAGGACAACGGGATCGGCATCAGCGTGCGCACCCCGGACGGCTGGATCAAGCAGGCCTACGGGCAACGCCACGGTCTGCGGTACTTCGATGCCGACGGCACCGATCTCGCTGCGACGCTGACGATGGCGAAGGAGGCCGCGACCTTCGTCCGGCGGAACCGGCGACCCGCGTTCCTGCGGCTGCGAACGGTCCGGCTGATGGGCCACGCCGGGTCGGACGTCGAAGCGGCGTACCGGAGCCCTGCCGAACTCATCGCCGACGAGGAACTCGATCCACTGCTCGGTACTGCGCGCTTGCTGCTGGGAGCCGGCTATGACGCCGACGACGTGATCGAGCTCTACGAGAACAAGCGCTCCGAGGTGCTCGGGATCGCGCGCGAGGTGGCCGGCCTGCCGCAGCTCGATTCGGCCGCCGCGGTGGTCGCACCGCTGGCCTTCCCCGATGACGCGATCGTCGCGGACTCACTGCCCGACCTGGACCGTCGCACGACCGAGCCGCTCACACTCAGCCAGTCGATCAACCGGGCGCTGGGCGATGTGCTCGCGTCGTACCCGGAATCCCTTGCTTTCGGGGAGGACATCGGGCGCAAGGGCGGGGTCTACGGGGTGACGCGCGGGCTGCAGAAGTCGTTCGGGGCGGCGCGGGTGTTCGACACCTTGCTCGATGAGCAGTCGATTCTCGGGCTCGCGCTGGGCGCGGGGGTGTCGGGGTTGTTGCCGTTGCCGGAGATCCAGTATCTCGCCTATCTGCACAATGCGGAGGATCAGCTGCGGGGCGAGGCGGCGTCGCTGAAGTTCTTCTCGCAGGGGCAGTACCGGAACCCGATGGTGCTGCGGATCGCGGGCTACGGGTATCAGAAGGGGTTCGGCGGGCACTTTCACAACGACGACGCGATCGGTGTACTGCGGGACATCCCCGGGCTGGTGATCGCGTCGCCGTCGCGGCCTGACGATGCGGCGGCGATGCTGCACACCTGCGCCGCGGCAGCTCGCGCGGAGGGAACGGTGTCGGTGTTCCTGGAGCCGATCGCGTTGTACCACCGGCGCGATCTGCACGCGGACGGCGACGACCAGTGGCTGGCGCCGTACCCGACTGAGCATGTGCCGATCGGACGCGGCCGCACGTATGGCGACGGCCGCGACCTGACCATCGTCACCTTCGGCAACGGGCTCCCGATGAGCCTCCGAGTCGCCGCCCGCCTGCCCGGCGTCCGCGTCCTGGACCTCCGCTGGCTGGCGCCGCTGCCACTGGAAGATCTGTTGCGCGAGGCAACAACCACCGGCCGCGTCCTGGTCGTCGACGAAACCCGCCGCACCGGCGGCGTCTCCGAAGGCGTCCTGTCCGCCCTCATCGACGCCGGCTACACCGGTGCCCTGGCCCGAGTAACCAGCGAAGACTCCTTCGTCCCGCTAGGCAACGCGGCCCGCCAAGTCCTCCTCAGCGAAGAAACTGTGGAAGCTGCGGTCCGCAAACTCCTCCAGAGCTGATGCTGCCGTCCCGACCGACAGGACATACTCCGATTCGCACCGGGAGTTCACGCTTGAGTGGGCGCCCGGCAGACCGAAAACAGCACTATGTCCTGTCGGTCGGGACGGGCAGTCAGCTGAAGAGGCGTTGCCAGAAGCTGCGTTTGGGTGCTGGAGACGGTTCGGTGGCGCGAGCGCGGGCCCGGGCGGCTTGGCGGGCCTCGTGGCCTTCCTGCCACTGGGCGAACATCTCTTCCTCGTCGACCGGGCCGACCGGTACGACGACGCCGGTCGCGTCGCGGATCTGGAGGAGGATCCGGCGGTTGAGGTCCTGGAGGTAGTCGCGGACCTCGGTCTCGGTACGTAGTACCGACAGCTTTTCCTGCAGCGCCTGCTTCTCCTTGCGGAGCTGGACCGACGGCGGCAGCAGCGCGTCGGTCTCGATCTTCTCCCGGCGGATGAAGTCCTTCACCCACCAGTCCGGATCGTGCGGGTCCGCCAGCTTCGGCAGCGGCTTGCCCTGGCCGGCGAGATCGTCGAACTCACCCCGCGCCTGGGCCTGCTTGATCTGCGCCTCGACCCAGTCCTGGGTCTTCATCCCGGGCGGCTTGCGCTCCGTCATGTACGCCTCCAGCCAACTCCGACTCAGTTGCTGTACGCCGCCCACTTTACCGGCTTGTGATTGCATTCACAAGATCAGTCGCGGGTACCCGGCCGATCCGGCCAGAGCTCCGGCATCGGGATCGGGACGCTCCACATCCGGGTCCCCGGCTCGACCAGCCCGTGCCGCGTCGCGATGACCCGCATCACCCGCAGCGGTCCGGCGATGAACCCGATCCCGAGCGGGATCTCGAGCACCAGCGCGCTGACCAGCGCCTGGATCAGGTCCGCCCCGGGCTGACTCGTCATCACGTCGAACCACGCGTCGCAGATCAGCAGCACGCCGGACGCGAACGCCGTCGGGAAGACCAGTTGCCGGCGCCGCCAGCCGGCGATCGCGGTCACCGTCAGCATCGTGATCAGCAGGATGTCGAACCCGACCCAGGTCGCGACCCAGTTCCGCGCGACGTAATGCCCCGGCAGCGTGATGGCCAGGTAGACGGTCCACGGGATCAGCGTCACGACACAGACCACCAGCACCGCAAGCCGCCACTTGCGAACCCGCTCGATCGTCTCCCGGCTCGGCACCAGCCCCCGCGCCCCCACCAGCCGCCGAACCAGCTCCCGCCGCTCCCCCAGCGACATACCGGCAATCTCCTCATCACTCAAACTCACCCCAGCACTCTCACACGCCACCCACCAAATTCCCCCCAGGACTCCCCGCTCACCCTTACCCCTAACCGACTCATCATCGGTCCCTTGTGTCCCTCCTTCGCGCAATGCTCCGCTGAACGCAAATGGTGGAGGGACACAAGGGACCGATGATGAGTCGGCTGGAGGTAAGGGTGAGGGGGCAGGTGGCGGTGCCTGGTGGCGACGGGTTGGGTGGGGCGCGCGGGGTGGGGTTGGCAAGGGGGGTGGGGGCGGGTGAGGGTGGGGGCACCGAAGCGCTGAGTGAGAGGACCCACCTGTGTCGTCTGTCATCTTGTCCGTGGTCAATGGGGAGCGGGTTCAGGACCCGGTACGGACCGCGCCGTCCACCAATCCGGCGGATACCGCCGACGTGGTCGGCACCATCGGCGTCGCCGGGCCAGACGTGTTCGTGCGGGCCGCCCAGGCAGCGAAGGACGCTCAGCCGGGCTGGGCCGCGTTACCCGCTCCGCAGCGCGGTCAGGTGATCGCCAACGTCGGCCGGCTGATGACCGCGAACAAGGAGCGGCTGGCCGCGCTGGTTACCCGCGAGATCGGCAAACCGCTGGCGGAGGCGCTCGGCGAGGTCCAGGAGATCATCGACACCTGCGACTTCTTCATCGGCGAGGGTCGCCGGCTCTACGGCCAGACCGTACCGTCGGAGATGCCCGACAAGCAGCTGTTCACCTTCCGTCGCCCGGTCGGCGCGGTCGCGGTCATCTCGGCCGGCAACTTCCCCGTCGCGGTGCCGTCCTGGTACATCGTCCCCGCGCTGCTCTGCGGCAACACGGTGGTCTGGAAGCCGGCGGAGTACTCCGCCGTCGTCTCCGAGGCGTTCTACGAGATCTTCGCCCATTCCGGCGTACCGGCGGGCGGTTTCAACCTCGTGTACGCCGATGGCCCCGACACCTTCGCCGGATTGGAGCAGTCGTTGCAGGCCGGGCTGATCGACAAGGTCGGCTTCACCGGATCGAGCGAGGTCGGTACCCGCATCGGCGAGCTGTGCGGCCGCCACCTGCAGACCCCATGCCTCGAGCTCGGCGGCAAGAACCCGATGGTGATCACCGAGGACGCGAACCTCGAACTGGCCGTCGAAGGCGCCCTCTTCTCCGGCTTCGGCACTGCGGGACAGCGGTGCACCTCGCTGGGAACGGTGATCGTGCACGAGTCGGTGCACGACGAGTTCGTCAGCCGGTTCAGTGCGGCCGTTCGCGAGGCGGCGATGGGCGACCCGACCCAGGACGTGCTGTTCGGTCCCTTGCTGGACGAGAAGTTCGCGGCCGGTTTCGAGAAGACGCTCGGCTGGATCAGCGCGCACCACGCCGTCATCGGTTCGACCGGCCGGGTCGGCGCGGACAACCCGCGCGAGGGTTTCGTCGGGGATCCCGCCAAGGGCCTGTTCTTCCACCCGGTCATCGTCGACCAGGTCCGGCCGGACGACGAGCTGTTCCTGAACGAGACGTTCGGCCCGATCGTCGGCATCACGACGTACCGAACCCTTGATGAAGCGATTGCCCTGGGCAACAAGTCGGGGTACGGGCTGTCCAGCTCGATCTACACGACCGACCCGAACAAGGCGTTCCGGTTCGCGCAGGGGATCTCGGCGGGCATGGTCAGCGTGAACAACTCGACCTCCGGCGCCGAGGCGCACCTGCCGTTCGGCGGTAACGGCAAGTCGGGCAACGGGTCGCGGCAGAGCGGTATCTGGGTGCTCGACCAGTTCACCCGCTGGCAGTCGCTCAACTGGGACTACTCGGGCAAGCTGCAGAAGGCGCAGATGGATACCGTCACCGTCGAGGCGGACTACGACTTCTTGCTGCCGTGACGCTGCTTCCTGACAGCGCCGCGGTGGTGATCGTCGGCGGCGGGGTGATGGGCACGAGTATCGCCTTCCACCTCGCCGAGGCCGGCGTCACGGACGTCCTGCTGCTGGAGCGGAACGAGCTCGGCTCGGGCTCGACCTCGAAGGCGGCCGGTGGGGTCCGGGCGAACTTCTCCGACGAGCTGAACATCGCGCTCGGCGCGCGCAGCCTGGAGGCGTTCGCCCGGTTCGGCGAGCGCCCCGGGCAGGAGATCGACCTGCATCGCGTCGGCTACCTGTTCCTGCTGTCGTCGAACGAGCAGGTCGAGCTGTTCGAGGAGAGCACCCGGTTGCAGAACGCGGCCGGCCAGCCGACCCGGATGCTCGACGTCGCCGAGGCCGTCCGGCTGGCGCCGATCCTGTCGCCCGACGGCCTGGTCGCCGCCTGCTTCTCCCCGAACGACGGGCACTGTACGCCGGAGTCCGTCGTACTCGGGTATGCCACGGCTGCCCGCAAGCTGGGCGCAACGGTGGTCACCGGCTGCGAGGTGACCGGAATCGATGCTGTCGGCAACGAGATCCGCAGCGTCCGGACGAATCGTGGCACGGTCGCCACCTCAACGGTGATCTGCGCGGCCGGTGCATGGTCGGAGCCGCTCGCCGCCATGGTCGGCGTCGACCTGCCGGTGACGCCGCTCCGCCGCCAGATCGTCGTGACAGAAGCGATTCCCGGCCTGCCTCGCGACCTGCCGATGACGATCGACTTCAGCAGCACCTTCTACTTCCACGGCGAGGGCCCTGGCCTCCTGGTCGGCATGTCCGACCCGGAGGAGGAGCCCGGCTTCGACCTGAGTCGCTCAGATGCCTGGCTCCCTCGCCTGACCGCAGCCATGGAACAACGAGCGCCATCTCTCCTGGACGTCGGCTTGGCCAGCGGCTGGGCCGGCCTCTACGAGAACACCCCCGACCACAACGCCCTGATCGGCGAAGCCGCCGAGCTCAGCCGCTTCCTCTACGCCACCGGCTTCTCCGGCCACGGCTTCCTCCAGGGCCCGGCCATCGGCGAGATCATCCGGGATCTCTACCTGGACAGAGAGCCCTTCGTCGACATCTCTCCCCTGCACGCCACCCGCTTCCAGACCTCAGGCCCGCGCGCCGAGCAGAACATCGTCTGACCCCGTCAGAGCCGCTCGCCGACCCGATAGCCGAGGAGGACGAGCCAGTCGTCGACCACGGTGGTGTCGACGAGGTCCAGACGGGGTCAGGGGCCGTCGGAGTCGGGCCAGTTCTCCGGGTCGCACCAGGCCGGATCGTAGCCCTGGGCGGCGCAGTACTGCTCGATCATCTCTTCGCGCGTCGGCGGCCGGCTCGGGGTCGGGCGAGGGGTCGGCTTCGCCGTCGGTTTGGTGGTCGTCGGCTTGGTCGGCGTCGGATCGCGATCTTCGCGCTTCTTCGTCGTCTTCGTCTTGGTCGGCGTCGGGGTCGACGGCGGCCGGGTCGTCTTCACGACCGGCGGCGGCGCGGACCCTTCGGCCGTGGTGGTCGTCTTCGGCGGGGTCGTCGGCTTCACCGGCGCCGACGGCGACGGAGTGCTGTCATCGACGACCGGCACCGCCTGCGAGTCCGCCGGGCCGCCGTCGAACAGGCCGATCGCGGACAAGGCCCAGAAGTTCACCGCCAGGAAGAGCATCAAACCGCCGGCCCCCAGAGCCACCACCCGCCGCGAGGGACCGCCGTACAGCCCGACAGGACCGCGCACGGCGTTGCCCTTGCCGTCGATCCAGAACTTCCAGTCGTCGGGCGCGGCCGGCCACGCAGGGTCGGGGCGCCACGTCTTCGGCGGCGTCCAGCTGCGGCGGGGCGGCGTAGGCCAGCTCGGCGGTACTACGAACCGCTTCACGAATCCTCCACGTCGCCGACGAAAACCCGACCCAGGCTAATGGATCGCTATCTACTCCCGACAGCCCGGTGCGCGATCCGGGCCGACCCGTACGTTTCCCCAACGACACAAACCGTTGAAAAGCTACTAACGACTCGGCGTGTCGCCTTCACTTATTGGGTTTGGCCGCCCTGACCGCCTCTGCCGAGGCGAGCTCGCCCCGCGCCTCGAGCGACTCGGCCACGCCGTCGATGTCGGCGCCGGAACGGTTCTGGCTGAGCTTCGCCTTCGCCTCGATCCGGCTGATCACCAGCTCGACGCCGACGATCGCCCGCAACTGCCCGCTGACAAACGCCTCAGGCGCATCATCCACCGACCACTGCTCGGCGAACCCAGCCTCATGTTTGACGGTCAACTGCCGTACGAGCCCGTCCAGCCAGGCCGGATCGTCATGAATCACCAGCTCGCCATAGACGTGGGCTATCACGTAGTTCCAGGTCGGTACGACCCGCCCGTGCTCCCGCTTCGTCGCATACGCCGACGGCGAGATGTAGGCGTCCGGCCCGGTGATGATCGCCAGCGCCTCGCCAAGGACCGGCGTCTTCCACTGCGGATTGTTCCGCGCGAGATGCCCGAGCAGAACGCCGTTCTCACCGACCGAAGGGTCATAGATGAACGGCAGCAACGTCGCCAGCAGCCCAGCCGCAGTACTGGTGATCAGGTCACCGGCGCCATGCCCGGCCAGCAGGTCCCGTACTACGGACTCATCCGCCGCAAAGTGTTTGGGAACGTACATCTACTTGGCAATCAGCTTGCTGGCCTGGTCGAGCATGTCCGTCGCGAACCGCTCGCTGAACCCCGCCGCGAACCCGGTCAACCCGAAGACAGCCACCGAAGCCGGCGAACCGACCGTGGACCCGCCCGCCAGAATCCCCGTCAGCAAGGTGAAGTAGGCCAGACAGCCGAAGATCGCGCCGACCCCCGGCCGGAAGGCGCCGAGCATCGTGCGCTGCCAGCGCGACGCGCTGTGGTCGATCACGAGCGATCCCTTGGACATCCGCTGGATCACGCTGATCGTCGCCCCGAGCGCCGACATCGCGATCGCCGCGACCAGCGCGCCCGGCACCAGCGAACTGCGCCACCAGGCTTCCGCCGCCACGCCGAACAGGATCACCAGCACGAACGTCGGCACGATCCCACCGAGTACGCCCTGGAAGTACTCGAGTCGTGCCTGCCGTTGCAGCAGCACCTCGACCCGCGCCTTCACCACGGCGACCTCGTTCTTCGCCGCCTCGATCGCCGCCTCGATCTGCTCGGGAGTACCACCACCGGCGACCAGGTCGGCCGCGACCATCACCCGGGTCAGCCCGGAGTACGCGTGATCGGTCGCCTCTTCGAGCTGCTGCACAACCCCCTTGCCCTGCAGGCCGTAGAGCGCTTCCTTCGCGACCACCTTGCAGGAGATCTCGGCGTCGACGAGCTCCGGCGGCGGCGAGTTGAGGATCGAGTAGACCGCGCGATCCTTGGCCAGCAGGCAACCGCCGACCACCTCGCTGCAGTAGTACTCCTTCTCGATCCCGCCGTGCGCCTCGCTGAACTTCTGCGACAGCGCAGGGATCAACCAGTTCCCCGCGTCACAGGCAAGCTGGTCGGTCGACGCCGCGAGCTGATGCGCCTGGACGAGATGCCGGAACGTGGCCGGCCCGTTGGTGGCCGCCTGATAGAGGTCGGGGTAGCGCGCGGCCGAGTCCTCGCCCGCCTCACGCCAGGGCACAGCCTCCAGCGGCGGTACGACCTCGGGCGCAGCCTCGGCCATCGGCGGCGGTACGGGGTCCGGCAGCGGCTCGGTGGGCAGGTCCGGCAGCGAGTTCATGCGCCTACCGTACGGCGGGTGGCCCGCTCGTGTCGCGGACCTGCAAAGTCATCGCCAGGTAGAGCGGCTCAGCATCGTATTCATTGACCAGCAACCGCTCGAGGATCTCCCCTGCCCGCCGGCCGAGCTCGTCACGTGGTACCGACACTGTGGTCAGATTCGAGTGCGCGACCCGATCGAGCGAGATGTCGTCGAACCCGATCACCGACAACTGCTCCGGTACGCCGACGCCCAGCTCGCGCAGCCGCGACAACGCCCCGAGCGCGACGAGGTCGTTGTAGGTCAGCACGGCCGTCACCGACGACTCCAGCGCCGCCGCAACCGCGTCGTACCCAGCCTGGCTGGTCGCTCCGCACTCGATCACCGTCACCTCGAGCCCGAACGCGCGTGCGGCCTCGAAGGCGCGGATGCGTTCACCGTTCGCCCAGGAGGCCGACGGGCCGCTCAGGTACGCCGCGCGCCGGTGCCCAAGCTGCGCGAGATGCCCGCAGACCTGGGTCATCCCGCCCACGAAGTCGACCGAGATCGACGGCGCCGTCAGGCCTGGCACGACCCGGTTGAACAGCACCATCGGATGCTTGCGCTCGACCAACTCGACCAGCTCCGCGCGCGGCATCCGGGGCGAGCAGAGCAGGACGCCGTCGCAGCAGCGCATCAGATCCTCGACCAGCTCGTACTCGAGCGCGGGATCCTCGTCGGACTCCATCACCATCATCCGGCGGCCGTGGGCGCGCGCGACGGCCGAGACCGCCTTGAGCACCTCGGGGAAGTACGGGTTCGCGAGGTCCGGCACGAGGACGCCGATGGTGCCCCACTCGCCGCGCGCGAGTCCCTGGGCGGCGGCGTTCGGGCGGTAGCCGAGCTCCCGGACGGCGTCGTGCACCCGCTCGACGAGCTGCGGATCGACCTTGGCGGTGCCGTTCAGGACCCTCGAGACGGTCGCGGCCGACACCTTGGCCGCCGTACTGACGTCACTGATCGTGATCCGCGGGGACCGGCCCGGGCGGTTCTGCACGCACTCCTCCGCAACTTTGAAGCCTCCCTCATCTTCAAGGAAGCGCTTGCACAGCGTCGCGTAGTACGCAGCCTTCTGCAAGAAGATCTTCTGAAACCGCTTTCAAGCGAGCTCTTGCACCCCGGCCGAAGCCGGACTAACGTCCGTTGGCAAACGCTTACCGAGAGGCTTTCCCATGCAGCTCGACCGACTCTCGTCGTTCCCCGTCACCGCCTTCGACGCCGACGGAGCGCTCGCGCTCGGCGCCTACCGCGAACACCTGCGGCACCAGATCGACGCGCGTCCGGCGGCGATCTTCGCGGCCTGTGGCACCGGTGAGTTCTTCTCCCTCACCCTCGACGAGTACGCCGCCGCGATCCGCGCCGCAGTGCAGGAGGCGGCCGGCGCGCTGCCCGTCTTCGCCGGCACCGGCTACGGCACTGCGATCGCCAGGCAGTACGCCGCCGCCGCGCGCGAGGCGGGCGCCGACGGCCTGCTCGTGTTGCCGCCGTACCTGGTCAAGCCGTCGCAGCAGGGATTGCTCGACCACTTCCGCGGCCTCGCGGCGACGGCCGGGCTGCCGCTGATCGCCTACCAGCGCGACAACGCGATCTTCACCGCGGACAGCGCCGCCGAACTGGCCCGGATCCCCGGCGTGATCGGCTTCAAGGACGGTCTCGGTGACCTCGATCTGCTGCAGCGGATCATGGCAGTCGCGCCGAACCTCACCTACTTCAACGGGCTGCCGACGGCCGAAGTGACCGCGCGCTCGTACGCGGCGATCGGAGTACGGGCCTACTCGTCGGCCGTGCACTGCTTCGCGCCCGAGATCGCGCACGCGTACGAGGCCGGGCTCGACGAGTTGCTTCCCGCCTTTTATCTCCCCTTGGTCAAACTGCGGGACAAAGGCGCCGGGTACGCCGTGTCGCTGGTCAAGGCAGCCGTCCGGAGGCACTGGACCGACGTCGGCTCCGTCCGCTCGCCGCTCACCGATCCGCTGCCGGAGCATCTTGACGAGTTGGATCAACTCTTGGAACAAGGCCTGAACCTCGTCCGGAAGAAGGCCGCCGCGTGAAGATCACCGAGGTCGTCATCACCCCGATCGCGATGAAAGATCCGCCGCTGCGCAACATCCAGGGCGTCCATCAGCCATACGCGCTGCGCTCGATCCTGCAGGTCCAGACCGACGAGGGCCTGACCGGACTCGGCGAGACGTACGGCGACCTGGCGGTGCTGACCGCGCTGCGTCAGGTGGCGCCTCGGCTGGTAGGGCTCGACCCCCTGGACCTCAACGGGCTCGAGCGGATCATCGGCGAGACGCTCGGGTCCGCGGCCGGTCTCGCCACGCATGGGCTGGTCGGCGAGGCGAGCGACGAGAAGACGCTCGCGACGGTGTTGTCGGCCTTCGAGATCGCTTGCTGGGATCTTCAGGGCAAGGCGCTCGGCCGGCCCCTCGTCGAACTGCTCGGCGGCAAGGTCCGGGACTCCGTTCCGTACAGCGGCTATCTGTTCTTCAAACCCGCCGCCCACACACCGCTGCCGGACTACGGGCAGGACAGCTGGGGCGAAGCGATGGATGCCGAGGGCATCGTTGCGCAGGCTCAACGGATGGTCGGCGAGAACGGCTTCAAGTCGCTGAAGCTCAAGGGCGGTGTGCTGCCTGCTCTCGCTGAAGCCGACGTGATCCTCGCGCTGCGCGACGCGTTCCCGGACCATCCGCTGCGGCTCGATCCCAACGCCGGCTGGACTGTCGAGACCAGTATCGCCGTCGGCAAGAAGCTCGACGGCGTCCTGGAGTATCTGGAGGACCCGACGGCGACGATCGACGGGATGGCCGCGGTGGCGCGTGCGGTGTCGATGCCGTTGGCCACCAACATGTGCGTGACAGCGTTCAGCCATCTGCCGCCGGCGATCCGCGCTGAGGCCGTCCAGGTGATCCTGTCCGACCATCACTTCTGGGGTGGCCTGCGGAAGTCGCGCGAGCTGGCCTCGATCTGCCGGACCTTCGGGATCGGCCTGTCGATGCACTCGAACTCACACCTCGGTATCAGCCTGGCCGCGATGACCCACCTGGCCGGCGCGACGCCGGAGCTGACCTACGACTGCGACACGCATTACCCCTACCTGGTCGAAGACGTCGTTCAGCCAGGCGTACTGAGCTTCGTCGACGGCGCAGTGAAGGTGCCGACCGGGCCGGGGCTGGGCGTCGAGCTGGATCTGGACTCGCTGGCCCGGCTCGCCGAGCAGTACGAGAAGTGCGGTTTCGACACTCGCGACGACATCACGCCGATGCGGGCCGTCCAGCCGGACTGGGATCCGGCCATCCCGCGATGGTGAGGCCCGCGATGGTGAGACACGGCGCCTTCGCCTACACCTGGGACCTGGTCGGCGACCCGTCGGCGGCCGCGCGCTTCGCCGACCTCGGCATCGACACCGTGACGCTGCAGGCGGCCTACCACTCCGTGCGCGCGACCACGGCCTGGCATCCGGCGCATCGCGTGGTGCACGCCGACCATGCAGCCGCGTACTTCAGGATCAGGCCGGAGCGCTGGCGTGGCCTGCGCCCGCTGGCCCCCACCTGGGCAGTCGACGATGAAGACCGCTTCGGTACTGCGACCGCGGCTCTCTCCGCCGCCGGGTTGCGGGCCGAGGCATGGGTGGTGCTCACCCACTCGTCGGTGCTCGGCCGCTCCGCACCGGAGTACGCGGTGATCAATGCTTATGGCGAAGCCTTGAACTATGCCTTGTGCCCGGCGCAGCCTGCGGTCCACGATTACGCGTTGACGATCGTGCAGGAGATCTGCGAGCAGTACGACGTACCGGCGCTGATGCTGGAGGCTTGTGGGTGGCTCGGGTTCGAGCATGCGTGTCAGCACGAGAAGACCTCGGGCGCGGACCTCTCCGCCTGCGCCCGGGATCTCCTCTCCATCTGCCTCTGTCCCGCCTGCGCTGCCCGGCTCTCGCTGGACGTCCCTCAGCTCGCCGCCGACATCAAGCTGGTCGTCGATCGCGAACTCCAGGAGGGGATCGGCGCGGGGTCGAACCTGGCCGACGCACTCGGCGCCGAGCGGGCCGGCGCGATCTACCGGCATCGGCGCGAGGTGATCACCGGGCTCGTCCGCGAGGCCGGGGCGCTGGCCGGCGATCGCGAGCTGTTGCTGATGGCAACCGATGATCCGCAGGTGACCGGGCCGGACGTGGGTGTCGGGCTCAGTGGATTCACCCCCGAGCCCGCCGCATTCGTGCTGAAGTGCTGGGACGATGAGGAGGCGGCGATCGCCCGAATGAAGGCCGCAGCCGCGCGTACCGGCGTACCGCTGGTTGCCAATGTCAACGCTCTCGGGGAGCGGCCTTCGGAGCTGCCCGCTCTGGCCGCGCGGCTCGTTTCGGCGGGGGCGTCGGAGCTCCGGTACTACCATGCCGGACTGGCGTCGCCCGCACGCCAGGCGGCCATCCGCGCCGCAGTCCAGGAGGTGACCTGATGCTCAACGGCCTCTACGTGATGGACCTCGCGCGCTTCCCCACCGTGTACGGCGAGCAGGAGCGCGCAGCTCTCGAGAAGCATCTGCGGATCGCCGCACCGCCCCTCACTCCAGCTGAGCTCACCCCGGAGTTGTTGGCCGAGGTCGACGTACTCGTCACCGCCTGGGGTGGACCACAACTCACCTCCGCACTGCTGGCCTCTGCTCCTCAGCTCGCCCTGGTCTTGTACGGCGCCGGCTCCGTACGGTCGATCGTGACACCGGAGTCGTGGGCGCGCGGAGTGCGGGTGACGACGGCCAACTCGGTGATCGCCGGGTCTGTTGCCGAGTTCACCCTCGCCCAGGTGCTGTATGCGCTGAAGCACGGCTGGCGTTACGTACTCGGCGCGCGAGGCCGCGGGGAATCGCTGCCCCGGGCAACTGATGAGCCCGGCGCTGCCGGTTCTGTGGTCGGCCTGATGTCTCTCGGCGCCACGGGGCAGGCGACCGCGCGGTTGCTCGCGCGACACGAGCTCGTCCTCCAGGCCTACGACCCGTACGTCGATCCCGCTGTTGCCTCGGCCTTGGGGGTGCGGCTGGTTTCGCTGGAGGAGTTGTTCGCCACCTCCGACGTCGTCTCGTTGCATGCTCCCGTGCTGGACGCGACGCGCAAGGTGGTCAGCACGAAGTTGCTGTCGTCGATGAAGTACGACGCCACATTGATCAACACCGCACGAGGAGCACTGATCGATGAGGCTGCCTTGATCGCTGTGCTGCAGGAGCGTACGGATCTCTTCGCAGTACTGGATGTGACCGATCCGGAGCCGCCGCTGCCTGGGTCGCCGCTGTTCTCGGCGGCGAACATCGTCGTGACGCCGCATCTGGCCGGCACGCTCAACACCGAGCGGCGTCGTCAGGGGCAGTCGATGGCTGCGGAGTTGGCCCGCTATGTCGCCGGTGAGCCGCTGCAGCACGAGGTCTTCGAGTCGGGGCAGGCGAAGTCGGCATGAGCCTCACCATGGTCATGGTCCCGCCGCAGCGCGACAGTACCGCGGCCTGGGCGGAGCGGTTGATGGCTTCGGTCCCGGGGCTGACGGTACTGCGACCTGCTGCGGAAGACGCGATCGAAGCGCTGCGGACGGCCGATGCAGCCTACGGCGTACTGCCTCGTGAATTGCTGGCGTCAACTACCCGGTTGAGGTGGTTGCAGGCGCAGCAGGCTGGACCGCCGCCCGGATTCTACTATCCCGAGCTGGTCGCGCATCCCGTGATAGTGACCAATATGCGTGACACCTATACCGATCACGTGGCGACGCACACGATGGCGCTGGTGTTGGCATTGTGCCGTGGGTTGCCGCGGTATGTGCGTGACCAGCAGGCAGCGACCTGGAACCCGGACTGGGATCCGGAGGCGATCGTCTCCTTGTCGGAGGCAACAGCTCTGGTCGTGGGAGTCGGTGCTCTGGGCACCGAGATCGGCCGGTTGCTGCACGCGTTCGGAGTTGTTGTCACGGGCATCGATGTCCGCCCTGGAGATCGGCCGGGGTTTGCCGAGGTACTTCCGGTCGAGGCGTTGGACGAGCAACTGCCGGCCGCCGACCTGGTGATCCTGACCGTTCCGCACACGCCGGACACCGAGGGGATGATCGACGCGCGGCGACTCAAGTTGCTCAAGGCGTCGGCGTTCTTCGTCAACGTCGGGCGTGGGCCGACCGTCCAGCTGGATGCGCTCGACGCGGCGCTCGCGGCCGGGCAGTTGCGTGGTGCGGCGCTCGATGTGTTCGAGACCGAGCCGTTGCCCGCCGACCACCCGTTGTGGCGGCGTCCCGAAGTACTGATCACTCCGCACGTCGCAGGAGTCGGGCCACACGAAGCGGAGCGGCGATTCGCCGTCCTGCTGGAGAACGCCCGGCGTTTTGTTGCCGGTGACACCTTGATCAACGTCGTCGACAAATCCCAGTGGTTCTGAGAGGAACACCAGATAGCTCTTTTCCCGCCCCCGAAGGAGTTAGACCATGCGTGCTGTCCGCCCCATTGCTCTGTTGTCCGCAGTCGTCGCGACTGCGGCCGTGCTCACCGCCGGCGCCGCGTCCGCAGTACCGGCTGCTTGTACTTATCCCGCCGAGGTACTGGACCTGACCCGGTGGAAGGCTCAGATGCCGATCGACGACCCCGCCCAGTCCGGCACCCAGATTCTGCAGGTCCTCCGGCCGCGACTGAACACCTACGTACTGTCGCCGTGGTTCAAGCCGACCTCGTCGTGTGACGGGGTGCAGTTCCGCAACGCGGTGAACGGGGTGAAGACGCCGAACACCACCTACGCGCGCTCCGAGCTGCGCGAGATGCAGACCAACGGCACCACCGAGGCCAAGTGGTCCTCGAACTCCGGCACCCACACGATGGTGATCGAGCAGGCGATCAACCACCTGCCGAACACCAAGCCGCAGGTGATCGCCGGGCAGATCCACGACGGCAACGACCGCTCAACCTTCCGGCTGGACGGCAAGGCGCTCTACATCACCCGCGACAACGACACGCACTTCAAGCTGGTGAACAGCAACTACGTGCTCGGCACCAGGTTCCAGGCCAAGTTCGTGGTCAGCAACGGCTCGATCAAGGCCTACTACAACGGCGCCCTGCAGACGACGATCCCGGTCAGCTTCACCACCGGCTACTTCAAGGCCGGCGTCTACACCCAAGCCAACTGCGACAACTCCTCCCCCTGCGACACCACCAACTACGGCCAGAACACCATCTACAGCCTCTCCGTCAGCCACTCCTGACAGCCGCTTACGTCCGAAGAACTGGAGTACACGTACCTCCGGTTCTTCGGACGTAAGGGTTTGCCTCCGACCGGCGGGTAGTCAGACCATGTGCTCGAGCAGGTGGCCCAGGTCCACCCCGAACGGACGATCCGCGACGATCGCCGGTACTACGTCCGCCACCGACCCGAAGAAGGCGGAAAGCCCTTCTGGTACAGGGCGTTTCGACAACGCGAACGCCTGGTGGACCACGAGCAGCTCACACGCCGCCACCTCACGCGTCAGCCGAACCGCCTCGACCAGTACGCCGACCGCTTCCCAACTGAAGCTCTGCACATCTTCTTGCCCGTTGGAAGTCTCCATCGCACCGATTGCCGACGGCAACGCCAATCGCCGGAGGTAGTGGCTAGTGGCAACGGCTCTCTTGTGCACGGTCACCAACCCGGCTTGCGGTCCCGGCTCAGCCGCCAACTGCGCAGGCAACCCGGTGACGGCGGGATCGAGCAACCGATGGATCCGCGCGGTCGACACCTCCGCCGCATGGGCCAACGCGGCCACAAGCTGATCGCAATGCGCAGCCAGATCGATGCCGTGAAAACCCGCGGTACCAGCGAACTCACCCTCAAGAAAGGCGGGAGAGTCCATCACTCCATTCAACGCACGCTGAACAGCCTCATCCAACCGAGCCACCGACCGCCGGACATGCGAGACCACCTGCCCAACCACCCGAAACGAAACAGGCGCCTGCAACGAGCGCGGCTCTGATTCCGGCCCAGCCAGCCGAAGAATCCTCTCCAACTCCTCCGTCAGCAACTCATCCCCCCCTTCCACACAAGGGGTTGTACGGATCCCGCCTAGCCCCCACCACCGCAATCGCCCCCGCCGCAATCAAACCCAAGTTGTCAGCCAACCGCCGCACAACCTCAACCTGAAGCCAGGCACGCCCTGCCGCCCCAGGGATCCCCGCCAACAACGAGATCCCTTCCTTAGGTCCGAGTTCAAAAGCAGGCAACACCCCATCAGCCGCGAACACCGCGGGCGCGGAGGTGGAGGCGGGTGGGACCAGGTAGGAGCCGATGCCTATGAGTGGGCCGAAAGCGTGGGCTAGGGGGATTATCTCGCCGGCTGAGCCGGCGCCGCGTGTGGGGATTGCGGGGGTCAGGCCGCTGTTGAGTAGGGCGACCAATTGCAGGCACAGCTCGGGGGAGACGGCTGCGTCGCCGGAGAGGAAGGTTTTCAGGCGGGCTACTAGTACAGCTCGGGCTTCTAGTGCTGGTAGCCACGGTTCGCCGCCTGCTGCGCGGGCCAGCAACAAGTTGTGTTGGTGGATGCGTTGTTCGGGCTCGGTCAGGCGGACATTGCTCATGGCGCCCATGCCGGTGTTCACGCCGTAGACGGGATCGCCGGTGGTCAGGGCTGATAGGACTGCTTGCCGGGTGGTGTTTAGGCGGTCCAGTAGCTCGCGAGAGAGTTCGAGCGGCTCGGGGTCGGTCAGTTGCCTGGGGCCCAGGTCGGTGGCGTCGTTGATGAGCATGTCAGTGGAACCTGAGCATCGTGCCGACGTCGGCCGTCTCGGCTCGGCGGAGGATCAGGTGGGCGATGGCTACGTCCAGCAGGGACAGGCCTCGGTGCCAGAAGAGGTTGCGTTCGGTGGCGGATTCGCGACCGGGTTTCTGGCCGGCGACGATCTGGCCCAGTTCGGCGTACAGGGTTTCCGGTGAGAGGCGTCCGGTATCGACGTGGCGGCGCAGCGAGCCGAAGCGGCCGGATTGGGCCTCACGCCAGTCGTCCACAACGACCTTGTCCATCACGTCGAGCAGATCGAGCTCGACCGCACTGACCGTGCCGTACGGGACGACGAAGGCACCGGGTCGTACCGCGGCCGTGCGCAACAACGGCTCCGGCTCCGTCAACCGCGTCGCCTCGACGATCACGTCGGCGCCGTCGAACGCCTCCTCCGCGGTCGCGAAGACCCGCACCGGCGTGGACAGCTCGGCCGACAACTCCGCCGCGAACTTCTCCCGCGACTCCGGCCGCCTCGACGTCACCCGGATCTCGTCCAGGTCGAAGAGGTCGTCGAGCATGGTGATGTTCCACCACGCCGTACCGCGGGCGCCGGCGTGCGCGAGCACCTTGCTGTCCGGCCGGGCCAGGTACCGCGCGCCGACCGTCGTCATCGCGCCGGTCCGGGCCGCGGTGATCATCGTCGCGTCGAGCACCGCCAGCGGTACGCCGGTCGTCGGGTCGAACAGCGTCGCCATCGCCAGCTCGCTCGGCAGCCCGACCTGGTAGTTCGGGACGAAGTCGCCGACCACCTTCACCCCGCTGATCCCGTGCTCGCCGAGCCGGTTGAGGTGCCCGCGCAGGATGTTGAAGTGCCCGACCCCGCCGTTGTCCGGGATCAGGTGCACTCGCGGTTCGAAGCTCGTCTCCCCCTCGCCGTGATCCCGCACGGCCGCCTCGACGGCGTCGACGATCTCGAGCCGGGTCAGCCCGAGCGAGTCGATCTCGGGACCGGACAGGAAGCGGAGCCAGATGCCATCAGCCATGCCAAGCATCGTGCCAGCCACCCCTGACCCGGCCCCGGAACGACCGAAGAACGGTCAGTGTGCGCCGTAATCCCGTCGAAAACAGGCCGCCAGACCAAAGCCGTGCTAAATTCAGGCCGTGCGGTCTAAAAATGGTGCGGGCGGTCGAGTGTCGTTCATCCAGGCGGCGCGACGGCAGCAGATCATCGCGGCCGCGATCGCGACCGTCACCACGGTCGGCTACGGCCAGGCCTCGCTGGCCCGGATCGCGGACCACGCCGAGATCAGCAAGAGCGTCATCTCGTACCACTTCGCGAACAAGGACGACCTGCTCGAACAGGTCGTCGCCCAGGTCAACGACGACTGGGCGGCGTTCATGCGCCCGTTCCTGGACGCCGAGCAGACCGCCACCGGCCGGCTCGCGGCGTACATCCGATCCCGGCTCGCCTATATGCGCGACAACCATGACCGGCTGGTCGCGGTCGCCGAAATCATCGTCAACCACCGCGGCCCCGACGGTACGCCGGTCTTCGCCGAGCGCGACGCGGCCCCGGTCGCCGAGCTGGTCACGATCCTGCGCGACGGCCGGGCCGGTGGCGAGTTCCGCGATTTCGACCCGGTCGTGCTCGCGATGACGATCACCCAGGGCATCGACGGCGCCCTGACCTATTGGTCGGAGCACCCGGGCGCCGACCTGACGGCGTACGGAGAAGAACTGGTCACCCTGTTCGGGCTGGCCACCGAGAGCAGAGGAGGCAGGAGATGAGCACCAGTTCCTCCACCACGACGGTGATCGGCCACTCGACCGTGGACAAGCTGGTCCTGTACGGCGGGCTGCCGCTGCTCGGGCTGGTGCTCGGATTCTTCCTGCCCCGGATCGCCGACTGGGCGGTCGAGCAACCGTGGGTGCCACTGCAGGGGCCGCTCAAGATCCTCGCCGGGTGGGATGGCTGGTGGGTGGCCGCGATCTGCATCGCGCTCGGCGTCATCGGTGGCGTGCTGCTCGCGGCGATGGCGCTGGAAGACACGCTCAAGACGACGGTCGGCAACACCGAGGTCGAGTTCCTGAAGAACCAGCGGACTACCCGGGTCGCGCGGAACAAGGTCGCGATCGCCTTCCTGGACGGCAAGGAGATCGTGCTGCAGGACAACCGGTCGGCCGAGCTCGCCCGGGAGAAGCACGACGAACTGGGCGGCAGCGCGGCCAAGAAGATCCCGGCCGCCTTCCGCACCCACGGCTACCCGTGGTCGGATGCCGGCGACCCGCACGAGCACGAGTTCCGCCGCTGGGTCGAGGACGATCCGGAGCTGTCCCCTGCTGCGAACGCAGTACTGAAGGCCCGCTCGAAGGCGTTCGACCAGGGCGACAAGGGCAAGGCCGATCTGCGCGAGCTCCGGCTGGAGCTCGGCAAACTCGGCCACGTCGTCCGCGACCGGGACAAGAAGCAGTACTGGCGGTCGGTCAGCTGAACAGTGCGGCCGTCTGTTGGTCCTAGGCAGTCGCGAGCGGGTGCTCGGTGCGGCGAGGTGCCGAGTGCCACGCAGCAGACAGGGGTCAGCAGACGCTCTCTTAGGTTGACCGTTTGTCGTTCGGGGGGACGATGGAAGGGTGATCACGGTTGAGCAGGCGCGGCGGTTGCGGAAGGCCGGGGCGATGTGGGTGCCCGCGGCCGGTGACCGGTTCTTCGTACCGGACCGGGAGATGGACGACGACGTGTTCGTCGTCAGCGACATGACCGTCGAGGTGCACGACTACCCCGGCGGCAAGGTGATCGGCTTCAACGGGACGACCGAGTGGGCCCTCGACAGCATCGAGCAGCGCGAAGTGATCTGGTTGCCGCGCGAGGAGCAGCTGCGCAAGCTGCTCGGCCCCCACTTCCAGCGCCTCGAAGCGGTCCCCGGCGGCTACGCCGTCGTCCTCACCGACGGCCGCTACCCCTCCGACGACGCCGAACAGGCCTACGCCGAAGCCCTCCTGGCCCTCCTCAACGGCTGAACCCCAGGAACACCCGCTCGCTTCGCTCGGGGGTGGAGAGAGCAAAGCGGGGCCGCCACGACGGTTCGCTCGGGGTGGAGGGGAGTAGGGCGAGGGGTTGTGCCGTAACGGTTCGCGGCCGGCCAGGTGTGGGCGGGGCCCCTCAGCAGCGCCCGTACCTGGCCGGCCGTGGCCGGTGGCACAACCCCCTCCTTTCAGTGATTTCGTTGCGGATTACCTGGGAGAAAAGTCTTAGCGGGCCAACGCCGCCCGTAGCTCGGTGGCGCGGTGCGCGACCCGGTCACGCGACGCGATGCTGAAGCCCTGCGCCTGCAGCTCGAGGATCGCGCTCGCCTGCAGCTGGCTGACGCCGAGCAACTGGCGGATCCGGAACACGGCGGTCAGCCGGTCGGAGGCTCCCTCGATCGTCCGCACCACCTCGGTCCGCCGCTCGAACGCGGTCAGCACACCCTCGTAGATCTCCAGCTGGGTGTGCGCCGACCGGTCCGGCTCGACCTGCGTGGCCTGCTCGACCTGCGCGGCACCCCGCACCACCTGGCGCCACAGCGCCGGTACGGTGTGGCGGCCGCGGGTGGCTCGACGGGTGATCGGCTGGGCATATGTCATCGTCATCAGTTGCGCTCCTGATTCGGTGGTTGGTCAGCCGCGCTCGGCGACCGCGTTGGTTTCGATCGGGGGGCACTTCGTGCCCGGTGCGGTGAGCGCCTCGAAGTGCCAGGGCTCGTTGTCGTAGCGGCGGCAGATCCCGTACTTCCAGCCGTTCTTGCCCAGCCAGGCCATCGCCGCCTGGGGTGCGATGTCGACGGCCTTGCCCTGTACGTGCATCGACTTCTCCGGCGGCAGCACCCAGCGCGTCGCCTCCTCGTAGGAGCCGTACTTCTGGATGGCTTCCTTCAGCAGCCGCGCCTGCTTGGCCTTGCTGCGGCGGCCGGAGTTGATCCGGATCGGGACGCCGGCCGCCTTCGCGGCGGCCATCGCCTTCTTCAGCCGGCTCCGCAGCTTCGGGGACAGCGCCTCGATGCTCTCCTCCGAGTACTGCGTCTTCTCGTCTGCGCGAGTGGACTTGGTGGCCTTGGGCGACGGCGTCTTCTTGGGCTTGGCAGGCGTGGTCGGCGTCTTCGACGGTGCTGCGGTCTTCTTGACCGGGATCCTCTGCTGAACCGGCGGCGGCGACCCGTTGGGGCCGCCCGCGACCACCGGCTGCTTGTCGGCGGCCGAGTCGGGCGAGAACAGGTCGATCACCTGCGCATGCCAGATCACCAGTGAGGCGACCACGACCACGCCTGTCACGGACAGCAACCGGGCACGCACCGAGAACGGGCGACGCGGCGGCAGGTCGTTGGTCATGGGGTACAGCCTCTCGGTTCGGCGGGGTTCGCCACATCGGTCCCAGGGACCGTCTCTGGCAGCCGGAAGTCGGACCTGGGTATGGGGTCCGACGCCGGGTCTCATCCAAAAGTTGGAGAAACCGCCCCTTCGGGCGCAGGAGCCGCAGATTGTCATACGCGACTACGCTCTGCAAGGTGATGGGTTACTGGCGTCGGCTGTCGGCGTGGCAGCAGGATGTCCTGCTTGCCACGCTCATCGGCGTCGTCTGGTTCAGCGGGCTCGCGGTCATCAACGACAGCTGGCTGCGGCCGAAGAATCCGAGCGTCTCGGTGGTCACCGGGGTGTTCCTGGTGCTGACCGTCGCGCTGGTCCGGCAGATCCCGTGGGTGACGCTGGTCTTCGTCGGGGTCTTCTATCCGTTGGTCTACGCGTCAGCCGAGACTGGGCTGGCCGAGCAACTGGGGCTCGACATCCTGCGCGCCCCCGCGATCAGCGACGCGGCCCTGCAGTCCGAGCTGCATCTGGTACCTCTGCTGGTGGTCGGCTATCTCGCGGCAGCGAGCGGAGTACGCCGGCTCACCACTCTGTTCTTCACCATGGGCAGCCTGGCGGCGCTGATGATCGGCCTGCCGGCTGTGGTCGCGATCGTGCTCAGCAACAGCCCGCGCGAAGTCTTCTACGGCGATCGGTACCAGAACCTGCCCCGCAGCATCTCCAGCCTCTACAGCTATATCGACGTCTCCCTGTTCGTCTTCGCCGAAGCCCTGATCTGCGGCATGGTTCTGCTCGGCGCCAACGCGCTGCGCCGGCGGAAGAGCCTGCTCGTCATGGAGCAACGCAACAACGCCCTGGTCCGGCTCCGGACGATCGAGGCCGAGCGCGCGGCGGCGGCCGAGCGGACCAGGATCGCCCGCGATCTCCACGACGTCGTCTCGCACCACATGAGCGCGGTGGTGATCCGGGCCCAGGCGGCCGACCGGGTCGCCGATCAGAAGCCCGAGGCACTCCGCGAAGCGGTGCGCTGGATCGCTGCGAGCGGCCGCGAGGCGCTCACCGCGATGCGCGAGACAGTGCGAGTACTGAACAACGCCTCACCGGGTGCGGGTGCCGAGATGGCTCCGGTCCCAGGTCTGAGCGACGTCGCGCGGATGGGCGAGCGGCTCAAGGCGGTCGGGATCGACGTGACCATGCAGCTCCCGACCCGCAATCGGCAGATGACGTCGGCCACGGACCTGACCGCGGTACGGATCATTCAAGAAGCACTGACGAACGTGATGGTGCACGCGAAGGCCACTGCCGCGCATGTGAGCTGGCAGAGTGGACCGCAGGGCGAGCTGCTCACCATCGACGACAACGGCAGCGGCGGGCCACCGCCGGTGAACGCGCTGGAGACCGCCCGGCGGCAGGAGAGCGGCCGGGGCAACGGACTGATCGGAATGCGCGAACGCGCACACGCGAGCGGCGGCACACTGACCGTCGCCGCCGGACCACTGGGTGGATGGAGAGTGCAGGCATGGTTGCCGCCGCAGAGGTGACGGAGAAGATCAAGATCCTGGTGGTCGACGACCAGGGCGTGATCCGGATGGGGCTGTCGATGATCCTCGACCACGAGCCCGACCTGACCACGGTGGCGCAGGCCGGCGACGGCGAGGAGGCGCTGCGGATGATCGCGCAGTACGACCCGGACGTCGTGCTGATGGACATCCGGATGCCGGTGATGGACGGCCTGGAGGCGACCGAGCGGATCACCAAGGCCGCCAAGGAGTCCGGCCGTGATCGGCCCGCCGTCCTGGTGCTGACCACCTTCGACGACGAGGCCTACGTCCTGAGCGCAGTACGGGCGGGCGCCTCGGGCTTCCTGCTCAAGGACACCGATCCGGATCTGCTCGTGTCGGCCGTGCGGGCGGTGCACCGGGGCGACTCGCTGGTCGACCCGGCCTCGACGCGCGTCCTGCTCGAGCGTTGCGTGGAGCTGGAGCGGCAGGTCGGCAACAACCCGGCCGACTCGGCGCCGGCGGCCGCGGGACGCTGGAGCGGACTCCTGTCCCAGCTGAGCGAGCGCGAGCGCGAGATCCTGGTCTGGATGGCGCGCGGCCTGTCCAACCGCGACCTGGCCGCGAAGCTCTTCGTCAGCGAGACGACGGTGAAGACCCACGTCAGCAGCGTGCTGTCCAAGCTCGGGCTGTCCAGCCGCGTCCAGGCGGTCGTCGTCGCCTACGAAGCAGGCGTCGTCCGCCCGGGCGAGGCAGAGGTGCGCTGGGACGGTTAGGTCAGCGCATACCAGCAGCCCGCGACGGCGGCGATGATCAGCACGATGGTCAATAACTGTGTACGAAGCGACGCCTGGCGGCGGCGCGGCAAGAAGTCCCCGGTCATACCCTCAAGCCTGCCTCGCGAAACGCTGCCACCCATCCTCCCCAGGAACGGTTCCGGCGTGACGCAAGTCGCCCCCTGGTAGGCCCAAGATCATCCCCAGGGATGACAACCAGCCCACTTGATTGCCCTCGGCCCCTGTCGCGTCACTCCCCGAAGTACTCGGCCGCCACTTTCTTGGGCACGCACATCCGCCAGGCCTCCAGGACGAGCTCGCGCAGCTCGGTCTCGTCGAGGACCGCCAGGTTGACCTCGATCCACTTGTACCGCTCGTCGGCCTTGCTGGGCGGGAGGAACTTCTCCGGGTACGCCGCGATCGCCGCCTCGCGTTCCTCCTTCGGGAACCCGATCCCCATCGTCTTCTCGTCCCGCGACATGGCGATGTAGACGATCCGCCCGACCCGGAACTTGATCCGGTCCCGCACTATGACCTCATAACTTCGCGGCAACCCCTCGGTCGCCGCCCGGATGTCCTCAAGGTCGACCATGGCCCTTTTCGCCTCCGGTTTGCGCAAACCCCGCCTGATGTCACAGCCGTGTCGCGACGACTTTACAGCCGCACGTCGACAAAGGCTGTCAGCGTTCTCGGCATTGCCCGGTGAGAGCGCTCCAGTTAACGTCCGGCAAATGAGGCAAATGACAGCGAGGAAAAGAATTTCCATCGCCGGGATCGGCGTTCTGGCATTATCCGCCGCATTTCCAGTAATTTCGCCGGCGCAGGCCGCACCGCCACCCGCTCAGCATTGCGTGGGCAACTCCGGCGGACTCACCCAATGCTTCGGCACGCTGGCCGAGGCGCTCGACTCGGCCCGCAGCCAGGTCGCCGCGAAGAACGCCCGCCCGGCGGCGGCGAAGAGCGCGCAGCTGGCTCAGGGCGAGGTCATCCAGGGCACGTTCTTCGAGAACCGGGACTACGGCGGAGCGTCGTACACGGTGGTCGGCGCGGGGTTGTGCGACGGCTCCGACGGCGTCATCAATTACCAATTCAATTTCCCGCCGGAATGGGTCAACAAGATCAGCTCGGTGCAGCCGTGGGCGAACTGCAAGATCTGGCTTTATCCGCAGGCCGATCTCAACGGTGACCGGGACGGGCCGTTCAAGGCGAACACCGGCTGGATCGGCACGATGCTCGACGACCGGACCGCCTCGGTCGGCTTCAGCTGATCTCGACGTACTCGACAGTGAGGAAAACAGCCATGCCGAAACGCTTTGCCACCATCGCCACCGCCGCGCTGCTCTGCGCCGCGACCACGCTGACCGCGGTACCCGCTTTCGCCGCGGACGGTCCGACCGGTCGCGAGCTGCTGGAGAAGTGCGACAACGGCACCGACACCTGCACCTTCCATCCGTACGGACCGCCGGAGACGTTCCGCGGCGACGTGCACCAGGTCGGCGACACTGTATTCAACTGCACCGCCGACCTGCAGCGCTCGACCGTGAAGTGGTCCGAGACGACCGGTGAGTCGAACAGCTTCGGCGTCTCGGTCTCGACGGAGGCCGGCTTCGGCGAGGTCTTCAAGGTGTCGATCGAGACTTCGTACCAGCACACCTGGGAGACCTCCAGCACGGTCGGCCAGGACGACAGCGTCGACGTCCAGCCCGGCGAGAAGGGCTGGATCGAGCGGGCCACCGAGATGAGCCGGGTGAAGGGCCAGTACGAGATGCACTTCCCGGACAGGTACTACGACCACTACATCTGGTACCAGGACTTCGAGGCCGTCGGCCCGGTCAAGGACGCGCAGGGCCTGATCACCAAGAAGACCGCGGCGATGACCGCCGACGAGAAGGCCCAGCACTGCGGGTGACCACTAGTACTACCGACTGTGCGAGTGCCGCCGGGACGCAGGCCCCCGGCGGCACTCGCACGGCCCCACCAGCACACTTCGTCGTAGACCTTTCTGTACCGTGGTCGGATGCCCGAAGCAATGGTTAGCGCGGTTGAAGGCGCTGAGGTGGTGTTCCGCCTCGGCGATCCCGAGCATGCGTTGACCGGCGTCCGGCTGTGGGAGGAGCTCGGGCTCGCGGCGGAGCAACTGGAGTTCAAGCCGGTCGGATACGGCTGGGAGCTGCGGCTGCCACGCCCCTCGGTGCACCGGATGGAGTACCTGTTCGACGTCGCCGGCAGCGGGATGCGCACGGACCCGACGAACCCGCGCGTCGTCGGCGGCGCGTTCGGCGAGCACTCCTGGCTGCCGCTGCCCGGGTACGTCGAGCCCCACTGGATCACGATCGAGCCGATCGCGTCGAGCCTGACCCCGCTGCCCGTCGACCCGACGCCGGTCGGCCCGATCGACGTCCAGATGTGGGCGCCGGACGGGATCGCTCCCGGTTTCGAGCTGCCGTTGCTGCTGGCCCATGACGGGCCGGAGTTCGCGATGTACGCCGGCCTCACGCACTACGTCGGCGCGATGGTGGCCGATGGCACGCTGCCGCCGTTGCGTCTCGCGCTCATCCGGCCGGGTTCACGCAACCTCTGGTACGCCGCCAACCCGCAGTACGCGGAGGCCCTCACGCAATACGTGCTGCCGGCGGTCACTTCGGCGTACCGGAGCAAGAAGCCGGTGTTGATGGGGGCGAGCCTCGGTGCGCTAGCGGCCCTGTACGCCGAGTGGAACCACCCGGGCACCTTCGCCGGGCTGTTCCTGCAGTCGGGGTCGTTCTTCACGCTCGACACGGACCCCCAGGAGTCCAAGTTCCAGTACTACGCCGAGGTCACCGGTTTCGTGAACTCGGTGCTCGAGGCTACCTTCACCCCGAGCACCCCGGCCGTCGCGATGACCGCCGGGACGCCGGAGGAGAACGTGCACAACAACCGGGTGATGGCCGCCCACCTGTCCAAACTCGGCGTCCGGATCGCCTTCGACGAGACCCCTGACATGCACAACTTCACTGCCTGGCGCGATGTCTTCGACCCCGGTCTAACCGACCTGCTGAACCGCGTTTGGGACTAGTGCGTGCTTAAACACTCGCTGGATTCGGTGCGACATCTGTTGTGGTCGCGGGCGTGAGCCTGGCCTCGACACCGGCCACGGTGGGATGGCGGAGCTCAGCAAGGATGTCCCGAGCGTGCTGCCAACTGCGGCGGGCGAGGCCCGGGTCGCCGGCGGCGTGCTGGGTGTCGCCGAGATGGACCAGCGTGTCCGCTTCATGGTAGCGATCGGCCACCTGCCGGTACAGCTCGAGCGCGTCCTGGAAGTAGGTTATCGCTTCACCGTAGCGGCGCAGATGATGGTGGGCGTAGCCGAGGCTGTGCCAGACGTTGGCCCGCCCGCGGCGATCCCTCGTCTTCTCATGCAGGTCAAGTGCTTGCCGGCAGCAACTGATCGCCTGTAAGTGGTTGCCTTGCAGGGCGTGGTACCAGCCGATGTTGTTGAGAGCGCGGGCCTGGCCGGCCAGGTCGCCGAGCGCGCCGAAGAGGACGAGCGCTTCGTGATCCTGGCGACTGGCATCGGCACCTCGGCCATCCTTCTCGAGCACAGCTGCCAGGTTGACGTGCGTGCGGGCCTGCCCCGCGCGGTCGCCGATGTCGCGGTACAGCACCAGGGCCAACTGGAGCTGAGCGTAGGCCTCGTCGTGCCTTCCCAGGCAGCTGTACGCCCGGCCTAGCCCGCGGTGCGCGTGCGCCTGGCCCGCTGGGTCGCCCAGCCGCCGCGCCGCGGCCAGGGCGACCCGGAATACGTCCTCCTGATCGTGCCACTGCCCCTGCCGGTCGAGGAACTCCATCATCGCCCTGGCCAACTGCCAGGCATAGGCGTCGAGGCCCGCGCCGGCCGCCTGCCGGATCGCGGCGAGCAGGACGGAATGGTTGGCGGTGAACCAGGCAGTGGCTTGCCGGTCGTCGGGGATCGGCTCGAGGGCCGTCCCTGAGGTCGCCGGCGCGAGCGGGATCGGCTCGTGGTGCGGGCTCAGCAGGTGGTGCGCGCCGACCGAGGTGTGCAGGTAATGGTCGAGCGCCCTGTGCGTGGCGACACGCCGCACAGCGGGCGAGTCGTGGATGTGCGCCAGTTCGGCGGCGTAGGTCCGCAGGAGGTCATGCAGCGTGTACCTGCCGTTGGTGTGCTCGACGACCAGGTGCGCCCGTGCCAGGGTGGTCAGCCACGCTTGCACCTGGGGCGCCGGGGCGCCGGCCAGACTCGCCGCAGCCGGCGTCGCCAGGTGGGGGCCGGGGTGCAGACCGAGGAGCCGGAACAGCCGGGCCTCCGAGGCTCCGAGCGCGTGGTAGGACCACGAGAACACTGCTCGTATGTCGGTGACAGTATCGCCACCGTCAAACGGGTCCAGGCTTCCGGCGGCGCGGAGCTCACGCGCTAGGGCGGCGAGCGGTTGCCCACCGTTGGTCGCGGCCCGCGCGGCCACGATGGCCAGCGCGAGAGGTAATTGCGCACTCAGCGCGATGATCTCGTCGGCCGCGACCGGTTCGCCCGCGATCCGGTCGGCGCCGATGCGGTTGGCCAGCAGTTCGAGCGCCTCATCCCGGGAAAGCAGGCCGACGTCGAGCGGGAGTGCGCCCTCCAAGGCGATCATGCTGGTCAACTGGCTTCTGCTGGTGACGAGGACCAGACAGCCGGGCGCGCCGGGCAGCAGCGGCCGGACCTGCTCCGCGTCGCGTGCGTTGTCCAGCAAGACCAGCACCCGCCGCCCGGCCAGCAGGCTGCGGTACAGGCCGATCTGCGCATCGGTTGTCGCAGGCATCCGGGCCGCCGGGACGTCCAACGCCTCCAGGAGCCCCCGCACCGCCGTATCGGCGCCCACAGGCGGGAGCTTCGGGTCGAAGCCGCGCAGGTTCACGTACAGCTGTCCGTCCGGAAACTGGTCGGCCACCCGGTGCGCCCAGTGCACGGCGAGGGCTGTCTTGCCCGCCCCGGCGGTGCCGGTGATGACGCAGGTTTGCGCGGCCGTGGCGGTGGACCGCGCGGCCAGTTGGGAGTCGAGCTCTCGCAGCTGCGCGGCGCGGCCGACAAAACCGCCGAGATCGGGCGGGAGCTGGACCGGCTTTGTGGTCCGCGGCGCTACCGGACCGCGATACGCACCCGACTCGACGGTGTCCGCGATGATGTCAGCGTGGACCGCCCGCAGTTGCGGT
Source organism: Streptomyces sp. SID13031 (assembly GCF_010548305.1). GTDB lineage: Bacteria > Actinomycetota > Actinomycetes > Propionibacteriales > Kribbellaceae > Kribbella. Next base: position 197,303 of record NZ_JAAGLV010000013.1, on the reverse strand, counting down.
CCGGGTTCCAGCCCGAGCTCAGCGACCAGCACCTGTCGGGCCCGCTGGTACGTCTGAAGCGCCTCGGCCCGGCGACCGCACCGATACTGCGCGATCATCAATTGGGCGCGGAGCCGTTCCCGCAGGGGGTGCTCGTCGACCAAGCGGTACAGCGCGGCGACCAGGGTCGCGTGACGGCCCGCCTCGAGCTCCGCATCGATCCGGTCCGACTCGGCCGCGAACCGCAGCTCCTCCAAGCCGCCGCACAGCCGGTCCCGTACAGCGCCGGTCGCCGCGTCGGCCAGCGGCGGCCCCCGCCACAGTTCCAGCGCTGCGGCCAGGCGCGCTGATCGCCCGTCCGGATCCTCGATCGCGTGCGACTCGTCGACCAGCAGCCGGAAGCGGTGCACGTCGACCGATTCCGGTCGGACCTGCAGCAGATACCCGCCGCCGCGGGCCAGCAGCGGTACCGGTTCGGAGGCATCCGCAGCCGAGGCCAGCGCCATCCGGACGCGGGATATCAAGGTCGGCAACGCCGACCGGGTCGCCGACGGGGGCGGGCGCTCCCAGAGCATGTCGACGAGGCGCTCACTGGTGACCACCCGCCCGGGCTCCAACAGTAGAACGGCCAGGGCGAGACGTTCCTGGCGGCGCCGCAGCCGGACTGTCTCGCCGGACGCCGAGAAGATTTCGACCGGACCGAGCAGCCGGAACTCCACTCCCGACATGTTAGCGGCGTCTGTAAAGGCGTAGCGGTCTGCGGATGGCAAACAAATGGCAAACTCGGTAGCTGAACCTGGGGTCATGCGACTCAAGAACCCGAGGCTCCCCGTGCAGAGGCGCGCAGCCGTACTCGCCTTCACCCTCGTCGCCGGCGCCGTGCTCGCCACGGCCGGCGGGCAAGCACAGCCCGCCACCGGTAGCCCGGCCAGCAAGGATGTTGCCATTGCCGCCGGGCTCAGCGGCCCGGATGCAACTGCGCTGGCCGGCCGCCTCGGCCGGTCCCGCACCGGCGGGGTCTACCTGGACCCGACGAGTGGGCGGATGGTGGTCACCGTTACCGATGCGGAGGCGGCCAAGGTCGTGACGGACGCCGGCGCTGCGGCCAAGCTGGTCACTTACAGCACCACGCAGCTCGACGCGATCGCCGGCGGGCTCGACGACGTCACCCCGATCCCGAACACCGCCTATGGGGTGGACGTGGTGAACAACGAAGTGCTGGTCCAGGTCGGCGGCACCGTCGGAGAAGCCGAGCTGGCGAACCTGCGGGCCGTCACCGAACCTCACGGCCGCGCTGCCCGGGTCGAACGGGTCGGCGGCACGATGGAGCTCGGCATGTCCGGTGGCGAGACCATCCGGTCGCGGACCGGTCGGCGCTGCACGGCCGGCTTCAACGTGCGGTCCAAGACCAACCCGAACAGCCTCTTCCTCGTCACCGCGGGGCACTGCACCCAGGGCACCGGCGACTGGCTCGACCACGGCAGCACCTACTTCGGTTACAAGGTCGGAGCCCGCTACCCCACCTACGACTACGGCCTCATCCGGCACTACAGCGCCAGCGTCCCCAAGCCGGGCAACGTCTGGGTGCCCGGCGGCCTTCAGGACATCACGCACTCACGTGACTCGCACGCCCAGGAGCGGGTGTGCGTCAACGGCAGCACCAGCGGCTACACCTGCGGCCCCGTACAGGTCAAGCACTGGACTGTCGTCTACAGCAACGGCGACAAAGTCAAGGATCTGGACTTCGTCAGCGTCTGCCGCGACCACGGCGACAGCGGCGGGCCCATGTTCCACGGCAACGCCGCGCTGGGCCTGATGTCCGGTTTCAACACCTCCAATTGCCAGGCCTACTACCAGCCGATCAACCCGGCGCTGGCCTGGTACGGCGTCGAGGTCTACTAACCGATGCACCAACGAAAGAATCGGAGTACACGTATGCGAAGAATCCTGGCAACGATTGTCGCGGCGGTCGTCTGCGCCACGACCCTCGTGATGAACACCGCCCCGGCCAACGCGGTCAACGTGCGGTATCGGGCGGCGAAGTCCTGCGAGACCGGCGGAAAAACCTTCTCCGCCGACATCCACACGTACGGAAAGCCGACCTCGGCCAACCCCGGCGTCTACACCGAGGTCCAGCTTTGGGGCTACAAGATGGAATCGGGCGCGAGCCTCAAGCGCGTCGAGGCCTGGTACGTGGTTTGGCGTGATGGGAGCTGGCACGTGACCACAGGGATCGGGTACGACGTTCCCGGCACCGCGAATGGCAAGTGGCACAACGGCGACATCAACGGCAAGTTCATGATCGGCTATTTGACCCCCACCAACCCGACTGCGGTCATGGTCCGCGCCTATACCGGCCCCACCAGCTTCTGCAACGTGTTCCTGCGGCCGTACGACCTCTACTGGGTCGGCTGACCGGATCGGCCCCGCGGCGCGGTGGAACGTGCCCATTGTGCAATGGGCACGTTCCATCCGTTGCCTGACGACCTCAGCAGGAGTGAACAAATGCGCAAAGCCATTTCAGCGATAGTAGTTTCAGTTGCGACCACAGCCGGTTTCACGATCACTGCCGTACCGGCCGCTGCTACCGCCAACAGTCAGTGCCCTGATGGCAAGGTCTGCCTGTATGACGGCTTGAGTTGGAATTCCGGCCTCGCCGGGAATCTGGATCTCTGGTCGGATATCACGGCGAGCCAGGCAGACCTGAGGAAGTACTACTGGCATAACGCGAGCGGCGCCATCACGGACCATTCGGTACAGGATGACATCACGTCGCTCAAGAATCGGACTGATTGCTGGATTTATCTCTTCAACGACATTGATTTCGGTGAGCTTCTCGCTTCCGTCGGGCCTGGCGTGTACCTGGGAAATTTGGGGACCCACGGAATGAATAACAACATCACTTCGATCATGTTTGTCTGCTGACTGAAGCCTGTTCGTCTCGCGCGGTCGTGGTGCGGGGTCGGGTGGCCGGAGGGAGTTTCACCCTCCGGCCAACCGACCCTGGCGCCTGGGCCTAGGGTAAAGCGGATGCTGAAGACACTCGCTGGGTTCGGTGCGTTCGGGCTGTTCTGGGGTGCGTGGGGGGCCGTTCTGCCTGCGGTGAAGGCCGAGACTGGCGTCAGCGACGCTCAGCTCGGTGGCGCCCTGTTGATGGTCGGGCTCGGCGCGCTCTTCTCCATGCGCTTCACCGGCTACTTGATCGACCGGTACGGCGGTGTGGTGCTGCCCGTCGCCGTCCTGCTGTTCGCCGCCTGTGGGGTACTGCCCGCACTGGCCGGCTCAGCCGTCGCACTGGGCGGGGCGCTCTTCCTGCTGGGCGCTACCTCAGGCGCGACCGACGTAGCCATCAACGCGACCGGCTCCACCGCCGAGGCGGACACTGGCAAGCCACTGATGAACCTGGCCCACGGACTGTTCTCCATCGCAGTAGTCATAGCCAGCCTCGGTACTGCGGGCCTCCGCGCCGCCGGGGCCGGCGCCTTGCCGGTGCTCGGCGGTGTGTTCGTCCTGGTCGCTCTCGTGGTCGTACTGGTGCTGCTGCCCGGCTCAACGAAGATCAAGCCGGTGGTCACCAAGAAGGCACCACGCAAGCTGGAGCCCGCACTCCTGGTGTTCGGCGGCCTCTGCGCCCTCGCCTTCGTCGTCGAGAACGCCTGGCAGAGCTGGAGCGCCGTCCACCTCGACACCACGCTCGGTGCTGCTCCGGCACTCGCCTCCAGCGCACCAGCCGTCTTCGCAGCAGCCGCAGCCACCGGCCGTCTTACCGGCAACGCCCTACTGCGCCGACTCAAGCCAGCTCAACTCCTAGTAGCCGGCGGCATCATCGCTGCTCTGGGTAGCGCACTAGCGGCCGCAGCAGGCAACCCCTGGCTGGCACTGGTCGGCATAGCGATCGCCGGCCTCGGTACGTCGGTCTGCGCGCCGACCATCATCGGTATGGCCGGTGCGTGGGCGGGTCCCGAGCGGCGAGCCAGCGCGATCTCCACTGTCACCACGATCGCCTACCTGGGCTTCCTCCTCGGCCCAGCCGCCGTCGGTGCCGCGTCCAGCGCGTGGTCGTTGCCCACGGCATTGGGTGGCGTCGCAGTACTGGCTGTAGTCGTCGCCGTGCTCGGTCCGGTGGCAGGACGCGCTGCGACCACGCAAACGAGGTAAAGACATGGCATGGTGGCGACTCAGGACACAGGATGGGGTGAGGCTGCATGGAGAAGGAGCAGGTCGAGCTGGAGGCTCCGGGGCTGGACCGGCCCGGCACAGTGATCCGCTACGGGCACTACGGCCGCCCGGTGCTGGTGTTCCCGAGTGAGCAGGGCAGAGCCTGGGACTACGAGAGCAACGGGATGGTCGGGGCCGTCGCCGACCTGATCGAGGCCGGGCGGGTCAAGCTGTACTGCGTCGACTCCTACGACCACGTGAGCTGGTCCGACCGCAGCATCCCGCTGGAGGAACGCGCGCGACGCCACGGGCTCTACGAGTCGTGGATCCTCGACCAGGTCGTACCAGCGATCGGCAGTGACACCCCTGGTGCCGCCGACATCATCACGACCGGCTGCAGCCTTGGCGCCTTCCATGCGCTCAACTTCGCGGTCAAGCGCGCCGACCTGTTCCCGGTCGCCATCTGCCAGTCCGGCAACTACGACGCGGCCAGCTGGCACGCCTGGGGCGAGCGCGGCGACGCGATGTACTTCAACAACCCGGTCGACTACCTGCCCAACCTCGAGGGCGACCACCTGGAGTGGCTGCGCCAGCGGCTCTTCCTGGTGCTCACTGTCGGTCAGGGCGACTGGGAGACAAACCCCACCGGTTCCCTGCCCTCGGCGCGAGCCACCGCCGCCTTACTGGCTGCCAAAGGCATCCCGCACGAGCTGGATCTCTGGGGTCACGACGTAGCCCACGACTGGCCTTGGTGGCGCAAGCAGCTCGCCCACCATCTGCCCCGATTCGTCTAAGGAGCCTGGGATTATGCCTGACCGCTCTCAGCATTTGATCGGGTTGTTGCTAGGCGCCGAGGAGGACTGGCCGCAGGCGTTCGAGGCACTGTTGCGGCGGGTCGGGCCGGTCACCATCGGCGGCCAGACGCACGAGTTCGGCACCGAGCGGCTGAGCATCGAGCCGTTCGACCTGAACGATCCGGTCCGGGTCGAGCTGGTGATCGACCGGCTCGCCTACTGGTACTACCACCCGCGCGAGTGGCTGAAGAAGGCCGCGCTGATGAACGGCACCTACCTGCTCAACTCGCCGTTCACCTTCCAGGCGATGGAGAAGCACAGCGCGTACTGCGCGATGCTGCGCCTCGGCCTGAAGATCCCCCGGACCGTGCTGGTGCCGTTCAAGAACCCGGTCGACAACGTGCGCTGGGCCTACACCTCGGAGAAGTACAACAAGCCGTTCGACCTGGACGCGATCGCCGACGACCTCGGCTACCCGATGTACATGAAGCCGTTCGACGGCGGCGGCTGGCGCGGCGTCTCGCGGATCAACAACCGGGCTGACCTGCACACCGCCTACGACGAGTCCGGCGAGATGCTGATGCACCTGCAGGCGACGGTCGAGTACGAGAAGTTCGCCCGGGCGCTGTCGATCGGCGCCGAGACGATGGTGATGGACTTCCGCCCCGACGAGCCGATGCACAACCGGTACGCCGTCTCGCACGGCTTCCTCGGCTCGTCGGCCGGGCACCAGACGGTCGCGATCAGCCGGATCGTGAACGCCTTCTTCGGCTGGGAGTTCAACTCCTGCGAGATGCTCGTGGCCGGCGACTCGGTGCACCCGATCGACTATGCGAACGCCTGCCCCGACGTCGCGATCACCTCGCTGCACTACTACTTCCCGTGGGCGATCAGCGCGCTGGTGAAGTGGTCGGTGTACTCGCTGGCGACCGGCCGCAAGACCAAGGTCGACCTGCACACCGAGCAGTACTTCGCGATCGCGGACGACGAGTCGCTCGACTACGACGCCAAGCTCGAGGGGTACCTCGCGCTGGCCGACGAGTACTTCGAGACGAAGAAGTACCACGAGTGGTGCGCGGAGAACCTGCCGAACTTCGACGAGCAGCTGGTCGACTGGGTGCGCAGCGAGGACTTCGACCGGATCCTGCGCGAGACGGTCGCGGCGACCTACCCGGCCCACGAACAGGAGGAGTTCCTCGCCCACTTCCGCGGCCTGACCGGCCTGTGGGTGGCCGACCAGGCGAAATAGGCCGAAAGGACGACACCCTCGTCCTTCGGGACGAGATCGGCCGGCGAACAGACACGGCCACAGGGAGCACGGCGTCATTCCGGGTAGAGAGATTCCGCCCCCGGGAGGTTCGACGTGCGCCGTGTGGTGTTCCGGTTGTTCGGCTGGGCCCTGGCCCTGTTCTTCGTGCTGGTCATCACGGTTGTGGCCGCGTTCTTCATCGGCTACCAGCGGACCGACATCCCGCAGGTGAACGAGGAGTTCCGGGCGAACACGACGATCGTCACCTACGCCGACGGCACGACCCAGCTCGGCTCGTTCTACGAGCAGAACCGCAAGTCGGTGCCGCTGAGCGAGATACCGAAGCTGGTCCAGGACGCGGTGATCGCCGCCGAGGACCGCAGTTTCTGGACCAACCCCGGCATCTCCCTGCCCGGGATGGCGCGAGCCGCCCTGGCGATTGCCCGCGGCAAGCAGTTGCAGGGCGGCTCGACGATCACCCAGCAGTACGTGAAAATCATGTACCTGACCCAGGAACGCACGATGTCGCGCAAGCTCGACGAGCTGTTCATCGCCACCAAGGTGAGCCGCACGCAGGACAAGAAAACGATCCTGGAGAACTACCTGAACACCATCTACTTCGGCGAGGGCGCCTACGGTATCCGGGCCGCCGGCCAGGTGTACTTCGGCGTCGACCATCCGAAGGACCTGACCGCACCGCAGGCGGCGTACCTGGCGACCGTGCTCAACAACCCGACCTGGTTCGACTCCGACAACCCGGCCGCCGCCGGCCGCACGCTGGCCCGGTTGCGCTACGTGCTGCACGGCATGGCGGAGATGGGGACGATCAGAGCCGGCGAGGAAGCGAAGTACCGGAAGTCCCTTCCAGCATTGACGAAACGTCCCAAAGGCAACCGGTACTCCGGTCCGACTGGGTACCTGCTCGATCTCGCGCGCCGCGAACTGGCGCAGTACGGGTTCGAAGGGGATCGACTCAGCGGGGGTGGATTGCGGGTGATTACCACCTTCGACCGCACCCTTCAGCAGCACGCGGTCGCGGCCGTCGCGGCGGGGACTCCCCCCGGCGTCCCTGAGCCGCAGATCGCGCTGGCATCGGTGCGGCCGGGCACGGGCGAGGTGGTCGCGCTGGTCGGCGGTCGCGACTTCCTGAAGAACCAGCAGAACTGGGCCACCACCAAGGCACCGCCGTCCACGCTGCTCCGGCCTTTCGCGCTGGCCGGTGGATCCACGGGCAAGGACCTCGACCGCCAGTACTTCGATCTGGTCGACGCCCGCCGAGGCGAGCTCATCTCGACGGCGGCGGAATCGGCCGGGATCCCACGCATTCCCAAGGCCGATCGGGCAGCACCCGGGCTCGGGCCGGATCCGCTGGCCTCACCGCTCGACCTAGCCGTTGCCTATGGCACCTTTGCCGCCGACGGCCGGCGAGCGCGGCCACACGTGATCAAGGAGGTCAGGGACTCGCACGGCAAGGTGCTCTGGTCCGCCGGCAAGCAGCCGGACCTGCGTCCCGTGCAAGCACTGAGGCCGGAGGCAGCGCGTGATATCGACGCCGTTCTGCTCGGCGGCAAGGGTGCGAGCGCGACCGGATTGAGCATCGAGAAGCGTCGGTTCAACAAGAAGTGTGGTTGCAAGAAATACAAGGGCGCCCAGGACACGGTGGCCAGTTGGTGGATCGGTTACACACCCGAGCTGTCGACCGCAGTCCTCTACCGAGCAGGCAAGTTGGGTGAGTCAGACCTCGGCAAGACCTTCACCAGCGACGGCTGGCCGATCGCCACCTGGTCGGCGTACGCGCAACAGCCGGTCAAACTAGCAGCGCGAGAAGTGCCGCAGCGATGACGAGCTGGATGCCCGCTGAGGTCGCGCGGCGCTTCGGCCGCTCGGACCTCAGCCAGGTGAGCTGCGGCCAGGCCCAGCCGGAGTACGCGGTGGCGGCGGCCATCAGGGCGAGGGCGATCAGCCAGAGCCAGGGTGGCAGGGATTGCCAGTCGGTGATCGTCCGGGCGAGGAGCAGGAAGATGATGCCGGCCGCGAGCACGACCAGCAGGTCGAGGCGGTCGCGGAGCTTCCGGGCATGGATCTGCCAGAGCGCGATCAGCGGGTAGCCGATCGCGAGGGCGAAAGCGAGGTATTTCATCGTTGCTCCGCCAGGAGCTCGGTGGCGAAGTCGTCGACGCTGATGGCCACGTCGGACAGGACGACCACCGCCCGCTTCTTCTCCAGGTCCAGGCCGACGAAGGAGCGATAACCGCCGGTACCACCGTCATGCCAGACCATCTTGCGGTCGGTGCCGGTCAGTGAGCTGGTGAGCCAGAACATGCCGATCTGATCGCCTTCTTCGCTGTCACCGCTCTCGAAGGCTCTCCGAGGCGCGAGCGCTTCGACACCGTTGCCCCGCAGCAACGACTGCACGAGCAGCGAGAGGTCGCCTGCGCTGGAGACGATCCCACCGGCCGGAGCGTAGCCATCCTGGATCCACGGGTCCTCCTTGCGGCCGCCTGAGCTGTAGCCGTCCGGAGCCGCTTCCTTGGCGGTGGCGGGCACGCTGGTCTCCTGCAGGTCGAGTGGCTGGAGGATCCGTTCCCGGAGCAGATCTGGGTAGCTCTTGCCGGCTTTGCGTGCGAGGGCCTGGCCGAGCAGGGCAGCGCCGACATTCGAGTACGCCGGTTTGCCGCGGCCGCCCGCGTCGGCTTTCGCCTGGCCGATCAGCTCATCGACGGTGTACGGGTAGGGGTTGCTCCCGTCGAGATTGACCAGGAGTCCGCGCGCGACGTCCAGGGGCTTCGTCGAGGTTCTCGGGAGGCCGGAGTAGTGGGTCGCGAGATCTTCCAGGGTCGCGGTGGCGACCTCGGCGTCGCCCAGCGGAAGGAGGGTCCCGACCTGATCGTCGAGTTTCACCTCACCGCGGCGTACCGAGTCGGCGAGCAGCAGGCCGGTGAAGCCCTTGCTGACCGAACCGATCTCGAAAGGGCTGTGCTCGTTGGCACCCCGGCCGGCGAACGTCAGCGAGTTGTCGCCGATGACAACTACCTCGAGGCGGTGCCCGGGGCTGTTGTAGTGCTGGTCGATGTAGGCCTGGAGCTTGGCGTCACCCGTCTGGGCTGCCACCAGCTCGAGCGACCGCGGCCTGAGCAGCCAGCCTCCGGCCACGACGGCGAGTGCGACCAGTACAGCGATCCCCGCACTTAATGACCCCGCTCTAAATGAAACTTTCACGGCTTACCTCTGCAGGGCTTCCAGGATTGCCAGAAGGGCGACCACTCGGGGTGGTGGGACGGCGAAGGTACCGCGACTCGGACTGTGGAGCCACCCCTCAGCCGTCAGTTGCCGTAGGTGGTGATAGATCTGCCCGCTCGTCCCCAGCCCGTCGACCTCGCTCAACGCGCTGACGGTGGCCCGCCCCCGGACGATCTCCTGCAACAACGTCAGCCGCACCGGATTCCCCAATGCGGCCAGTACTCCGGCCAGCGAGGCCCAGCCGTCCCGCTCTGCCAGTTGCGGCCCGGCGCGCTCCGCCTCGGCCAGTACGGCCTCGGTGCCCTCCGGGCCTGTGGACAACGCGGCGGATTCGAGCGCGGCGATGCGCCTCTCCAGCTCTGCGAGCCGGTTATCCACAGCCTTCTCCACATTGTGGATAGTACGTAGTTACGTAGCTATTGCAAGTACCGCCAGACGTAGGGTGGCGAGGTGCGTGATGACGAGGTGCCTGGGTGGTGGCAGCGGCTCGGGCTCGACGGGCTGGTGGACGTGCATGTGCACTTCCTGCCGGATCGCGTGATGGATGCCGTCTGGGGCTACTTCGACCAGGCGGAGAAGCACTACGGCACGCCCTGGCCGGTCACCTACCGGACCTCGGTGGCCGAGCGGCTGAAGACGCTGCAAGACCTCGGCGTACGCCGGTTCCCCGCGCTGGTCTACCCGCACAAGCCCGACATGGCCGCGTCGCTCAACGCCTGGGCGAGGGAGTTCGCGGCGAGTACGCCCGGCTGCGTCTCGAGCGGCACGTTCTATCCCGAGCCCGGCGCGGCGCAGTACGTGAAGGAAGCTCTGGAGCTCGGTACCCGGATCTTCAAGGTGCACGTACAGGTCGGCGACTACGACCCGCGTGACGACGAGCTGGACGCGGCCTGGGGCCAGTTGGCCGAGGCCGGCGTACCAGTTGTCGTGCACTGCGGCTCAGGACCGATCCCCGGCCGCCACACCGGCCCGGGCCCGATGGGCGACGTGCTCCGCAAGCACCCGCGCCTCACCGCCGTCATCGCCCACCTGGGCATGCCGGAGTACGCCGAGCACCTACAGCTGGCCGAGACGTACCCCAACGTCCATCTCGACACCACCATGGCCTGCACCCCGTTCACCGAGGCCCTCGCGCCGTTCCCGCGAGACCTGCTCCCCCGGTACGCCGCCCTGCAGGACCGCGTCGTCCTGGGCTCAGACTTCCCCAACATCCCGTACCAGTACGCGGTGCAGCTGGAAGCGTTGGAGCGCCTGGACCTAGGCGACGCCTGGCTGAGAGCCGTCTGCTGGGAGAACGGCACCCGCCTACTCGGTCGGTAGCTGGGCCGCGAACCAGGCCAGTGTCAGGCTGGTGAGGATGTCGTCCTGGTCGACCAGGAGGTCGACCAACTGGGCGTTCCAGGCGAGTAGGGCGGCGCTCAGGATCAGGGACGAGATCTGCTGGCGCTGGTTGAAGGCGGTGATGTTCTCGTTGAACCAGCGGACCTCGGCGAGCTCCACCGCGTCCAGCCCCCGCAGCTTCGCCTGGGTCTCGGTGACCTCGGTGTACGCCGGTGTCGCGGCCAGGCCGTTGCGGTCGTCTCCCACCCGGTAGTCGTGGTACCCGAGCCGGCACATCAGCTCGTCCCACCCGGCGGCCGTCCGCTGACTCGGTGAGGCTTCGTCGAGCGAGCCCACCAGGGCAGTCCAGGCGATCGACGGGATGACCAGGTGATGGCCGCCCTGCGCCTCGTACGGGATCGCCGTGTCGAGCACGTCCATCACGCCACTCGGCCAGGCGTGCGTCAGCAGGACCGGCTGGGCGTTCGGGCAGGCCGCGCGCAGGTGCAGGAAGTGCACGAACTGCCCGGCGATCTCGGTCGTGAAGTGGTCGTAGGTGTTGAGCCTGCTCTCATGAGCGCGCCAGTCGTAGCCGTTGACCCAGTAGTCGAGCAGGTCGTCGGCATAGGCAGCGGGCACGATCCGGTCGAGTCCGGCCGCGATGTAGTCGCCGCTGGCCCGGAAGCCCCGCAACCGCTGGTACAGGGATTCGAGATCGGCCTGCGGCACCCGCAGCCGTAGCCGCCGAATCTCCGCGGTGCGCTCAGTGGTCACCCATCAACCTCGTCATCTCCCCAGCTAGGCCTCATCTCCGATCAGCATGATGCTTGCGGCATCCAATTAGTTCGGCTCGATCCGACATTTGCACGTTCCTGCAACTGTTGGTGACCCCGGCCGATCCATTGCCGACGCTCATTCCAACGTTGTACTGTCGTTGCGACCGCCCCTCCAGCTTCCGGGAGCCCTCGATGCCCACCCCTCAGCAGCACCCAGAGCAGCCCCGCCCCGAGCACCCCCGGCCGCAGTTCACCCGCCCGGACTGGCTCAACCTCAACGGCGAGTGGCAGTTCGAGATCGACCGGTCCGACTCGGGCCTGGAGCGTGGCGTCCGCGACCGTGAACTGCTGCAGCGGATCACCGTGCCGTTCGCGCCGGAGTCCGAGCTGTCCGGGATCGAGAACGTCGACTTCCTCGAGGCGGTCTGGTACCGGACGACCGTGACGATCCCGGCCGGCTGGGCCGGCAACGACGCCGTCCTGCACTTCCAGGCCGTCGACCACGACGCCACCGTCTGGGTGAACGGCGTCGAGGTGGTCCGGCACCGCGGCGGCTTCACCCCGTTCAGCGCCCCACTCGCCGGCGTCGCCGCGCCGGGCGACGAGGCCACGATCGTGGTCCGCGCGCGCGACACCCGGTACGGCGTACAGGCGCGTGGCAAGCAGTCCCAGCCGTACTTCAACGCCGATTGCCACTACACCCGGACCACCGGGATCTGGCAGACCGTGTGGCTGGAGGCGGTCCCGTCGGTGCACCTGAACCGGCCGCGGATCACTCCCGACGTTGCCGGCTCCTGCTTCCACGTGTCCGTGCCTCTCTCGGCCAACAAGCCGGGCTGGAAGGTTCGCGCCGTCCTGTCCGACGATGCCGGCGAGGTCGTCGCCGCCGAGGTCCGGGCGGATCTCGATCTGGCTCCGCGGCTCGTCCTCGCACTACCGGCTGATCGCGTGCGCCTCTGGGACACCGTCGATCCCCACCTGTACGGCGTCCGGCTGGAGCTGATCGATGCCGACGGCAACATCGTCGACGCGGCCGACAGCTACGCCGGACTTCGATCCGTGTCGATCAACGGCCAGGCGGTGCTGATCAACGGCAAGCACGTGTTCCAGCGACTCGTGCTCGACCAGGGCTACTGGCCCGAGAGCCTGATGACGGCGCCGTCCGAAGCCGCACTGGTGGCCGACATCGAGCTGGGCCTGGCCGCCGGATTCAACGGCGCGCGGCTGCACCAGAAGGTGTTCGAGGAGCGCTTCCTCTACCACGCGGACCGCCTGGGCTACCTGGTTTGGGGCGAGTTCGGCGACTGGGGTGCAGGTGTCGCCGGTACCGGGGACGACAACCAGCAGCCGACCGCATCGTTCGTGACGCAGTGGCTGGAGGCCGTCGAGCGCGACTACAACCACCCTTCGATCGTCGGCTGGTGCCCGCTGAACGAGACGCACCAGCTGCTGCACGACCGCATCACCCAGCTCGACGACGTGACCCGGGCGATGTTCCTGGCCACCAAGGCGGCTGACGCGACCCGGCCGGTCCTCGATTCCTCGGGCTACTCCCACCGCGTGCCGGAGACGGACATCTGGGACTCGCACAACTACGAGCAGGACCCGATCGAGTTCGGGAAGCAGATGGCCGGCCTCGCCGACGGTTCGCCGTACGGGAACAAGGGCGGGCCGGACGAGCGCCCGATCTCGCAGGACTACAACGGGCAGCCGTACTTCTGCAGCGAGTTCGGCGGGATCTGGTGGAACCCCGAGGCCGCCCAGGCCTCCGGCAACGACAACACCCAGTCGTGGGGCTACGGCCAGCGGGTGAAGGACGAGGCGGACTTCTACGACCGCTTCGCCGGCCTGGTCGACGTGCTGCTCGACAACCCGTTGATGTTCGGCTACTGCTACACGCAGCTGACCGACGTCTTCCAGGAAGAGAACGGCATCTACCGCTTCGACCGCAGCACCAAACTCGACGTCCCCCGGATCAAGGACCTCCAGACCCGCGCCGCGGCGTACGAGAAGTAGGTCTTCACAGCACCAGAACGGTGCCGTCGGGTGGGATCTTCACGCCTGCCGCCCGGATTCCGGCGTACTGCGAAGTCGCCGGGTCCAGGGCGGGGTTGGTGTTGTTGAGGTGCGTGTAGGCCCAGGCCGTGCCCGGTTGCGCGGCGCTGAGCTTGCGGATGCGCTCCAGGCTGGCCTCGATCGGCAGGTGTCCCATCACGGTCTGCGCCTTGGCGGTGGAATCGGCCTTGTCCGCCATCTCACCACCGTCATGGAAAGTGCCGTCCAGTACTACGTACGCCGCGCCGTCCACGAACTCGTCGAACCCATCCGGCCAGGTCGCCAGGCAGGGCGCGTAGACGAGCACGCCACCAGTGGCCGGATCCTCGAAGCGATAGGCGACCACCCACGGATCGCCGGTCGTGCTGGTCACGTACTTCGGCTGCTTGTTGCTAACAGCAAGCACTTTGACGCGGAGGCCGGCCAGGTACTGATCCGACCCGACCGTTGACCAGGTCCAGGCGCCGTACTTGCTCAACGTCGACCGGACATCCTTCAACGCCTGAAGGACAGCAGGCGGCGCGAACACCTCGAGGCCGACGCCCTCGCGCAGCATCATCAACCCCAGCGTGTGATCCAGCTCGGCATCGGTCAGGAAGACTCCCTTGATCGGCGTTTCGCGCGGGCCCGGCCCAGCCCGAAGCTCTTTGGTGGCGAGGATCTGCGCGCGGATGTCGGGCGACGCGTTCACGAGGTACCAGCCGTTGCCGTCAGCACTGATCGCGAGCCCGTCCTGAGTGCGCGGGACGAGCCCCGGGTCGGAGCAGGTCGGGCAGGCGCAGTTCCATTGCGGGAAGCCACCACCGGCGGCGGTCCCGAGCAGGATCGCCCTCATCCGCGCATCTCGAACTCGGCCTGTTTGACCGGCGTCCGCAGGATCAGGTCGACCAGCTCGCGATCGGGCGACTTCTTGCAGACCGGATCGGTCGCGGCGCCGTCGCCGGTCAGCAGGAATGCTTGACACCGGCAACCACCGTGATCGAGCCCGCGCCGGTCACAGCTCCGGCAGGTGTCGCTCATCCAGTCCTCGCCGCGATAGGCGTTGAACGACTCCGAGCCGTACCAGATCTCGTGCAGCGACTTGGTGGTCGCGTTGTCGAGCTTCAGCGTCTCGATCGCACTGGCCGCCGGGCACGGGAGCACCGTCCCATCAGGCGCGATGGTCAACTGCCGGGCACCCCAGCCGTACATGCACGGCTTCGGATACTCCTCGTAGTAGTCGGCGACGACGTAGATGACTTGCATCCGCCCTTTCAGCCGATCAATGGCAGCCCGTACCACCGGAGCCGCGGTTTCGAGTTGATCCTTGGTCGGCATCAACTGGTCGCGGTTGCGCAGCGCCCAGCCGTAGTACTGGGTGTTGGCCAGCTCCAGCCGGTCGGCGCCCATCTGCTCGGCGAGGGCGATGATGCCTTCGAGCTGGTCGTGGTTGGCGCGGTGCAGGACGACGTTGACGCTGAGCGGGAGGCCGGTGCGCTTGATCAGCTCGGCGGCGACGAGCTTGTGGTGATGAGCGCGGGTGCCGGCGATCTTGTTGGCGCGCTCGGCGTCGGCCGCCTGGACCGAGAGCTGGATGTGCGACAACCCCTTGTCCACGAGCGTGGTGAGCCTGGCTTCCGTGAGGCCGAGGCCACTGGTGACGAGGTTGACGTAGGCGCCGAGGCCGGCGGTGTGCTCGATCAGCTCTGGGAGATCCGGGCGGCCGAGCGGTTCGCCGCCGGAGAAGTGCACCTGGAGGACGCCGAGCTCGCGTGCCTGGCTGAGAATCTCCTTCCACTGCCCGGTGTTCAGCTCCTGATCACGTTGCAGGAGTTCGAGCGGGTTGGAGCAGTACGGGCAGTGCAGCGGACAGCGATGGGTCAGCTCCGCCGTCAGCCCGAGAGGCGCCTCCGTCATGACCACTCCACCACCTGTCGATCGGCGAGCCGGGTGAGGATGTCGACGACCTGTTGCGCCTGGACGCCGTCGTACTGGTTGCTCAGGGCAAGAGTGATCTGCTCGACGTCAGACTCGCCGTCGCACAGCTGGAGGATGGCGGTCGCCGTCGGATTGGGAACGAGGACGCCTTCGGGGTACAGGAGGACCTGGATGTCCCTGGTGTGGTCGTAGGTCAATCGCACGCCACGTTTGAGGCGCGGCTTCACTGCTTGGGGATTCACTGCTTGGGGATTCACTGCTTGGCCGCCGCTCGCTCGATGCCGTCGAGGATGGACCAGAGCACGTCGCACTTGAAGGACAGCGCAGCGATCGCGGCGTCCTGCTGTTCGCGGGTGACGCAGTACTCGACGACCAGGTCGAGGGTCGCCTGCCCTTCACCCGAGACCGCGTCGATCCGGTTGGTGAAGTAGGCCAGGTCTTCGGCGCGAATCCACTCGTATGCAGTGAGCATGTCCACGACGCGCTGCTTCATCAGGTGCCCGGAGAACATCTCGGTCAGGCCGGAGGCGACGGCCTCGACCCACGGCTTGGTGCGCGCGAAGCTGACATAGGCGTCGACGGCGAACCGTACGCCAGGCGCTAGGTGGCGCTCGTCGAGGACTTCCTCGCGGGTCAGCCCGACCGCCTCGCACAGGCGCAGCCAGCGCTCGAGTCCACCATCCTTGCCGTCCGCACCGGGCTTGCCGGGCTTGCCGGGCTTGCCGTCGTGGTAGATGATGCGGTCGAGCCACTGGCGGCGGACGTGCGGCAGCGGGCAGTTGCTGATGATCGCCGCGTCCTTCTGCGGGATCATGCTCTGGTAGTACCAGCGGTTGGCCGCCCACAGGCGCAACTCCCGCTCGTCCAGGTCGCCGGCGTGCAGGCGCCGGTGGAACGGGTGCGTTCCCCAGTACCGGTACGACAGCCCGCGTAACGCGGCGGTGAATTCCTCGGCATTCAACGTGGACACGCAGCCTCCGCCTCACAATGGAACGCCACAAATGGAACTGGGCATGGAGAAATGCCTTGTGGCGGAACTGTTCAGGGGAAAACGAGAAAACAGGGGCCTGCTGGGCAGGCCCCTGTCACCGGTATCTCAGTCGACCCGGGCCGCGTAGGAAGTGACCTCGGTCGGGGTCTCGAACTCGAGGAAATCAGGGGCGATCCAGGCTTCGCGCTGGGTAGTTTCCACCATGGGGTGCTCCTTGCGATCATGACGGGGGGCGCCGTCTTCGCTGACCCGGCCCGGCAGGGCCGGGAATCTGCAAGATAAGACTTACAAAGGGACTTTTACTAGCCCTGTCCCGCCCCTTGGAATGCGCATACCGCACGAATTCCAGATTGTAAACCGGTCAGAGCGTGCCGGTGAGCAGCTGCAGACCGAGGCTGCTGAGTGCTACCGACATCCACAACAAGGCACCGAGTGCGAGCGGCCGCCAGCCGGCCTTGCGGAGTTCGCTCGGCCGCATCGACAGGCCGATGGCCACCAGGGCCGAGGTGATCAGGAAGGTGCCCACCAGTGACAGCGTGTCCTGCCACGCGTTCGGTACAAGTCCGGCACTTCGCAACCCCGCAGCCGCGACGAATCCGATCAGGAACAACGGAACCATCCGCCGCCACGGCAAGCCGGGGGCGTGCCCGATCGCGGAGGCAGCCTCCCCGCTTGCTGCGCCGACGCGGTTCGCCGTGGCCAGGCGATTGGCAGTGCGCGCCTCGCGGCGGGACTTGAGGATCACCAGGCCGATGACGATCGGGATGAGCATCAGGGAGCGGGTGAGCTTGACCACCAGGGCTTGGTCGCCGGCTTCTTGGCTGTAGGTGTAGCCCGCGGCAACTACCGATGAGGTGTCGTTGATCGCAGTACCGGCCCAGAGACCGAAGGCTTGGGCGTCGAGGCCGAGCAGGTGGCCGAGCGGCGGGAACGCGAGCACCGCGACCACGTTGAAGGTGAAGATCGTGGCCAGCGCGTATGCCACCGACGAGCGCTTCGCCCCGATCGCGGCGGTGGCAGCGGCGATCGCCGACGCCCCGCAGATCGCAGTACCGACTCCGATCAGCGTCTGGGTGTCGCCGCGCACTCCGAGCAGCCGCCCGAACAGCCAGGCGCCGCCGAGCGCGACCGTCAGCGTCCCCAGCATCACGGGCAGCGAGTCGCTACCAACCCGGACCACCTGCTGAAGGGACAGCCCGGTGCCCAGTACGACGATCGACAGCTGCAGCAATGTCTTGGAGGCGAACTCATACCCCGGGCGCGACCAGGAGCCGCGCAGCGTGGGCACGAGCACCCCGGCCAGGACGCCGAGCACGATCCCGAAGACGGGCCCGCCGATCACCGGCACCAACCGCCCGAGCGGCACCGCGGCCGCCGCCAGCGTGAGCACCACCAACAAGCCGGGGACACGCTCGATGAAGTGGGGCTTGGACGCGGGTTCGGTCTCGACAACAGCCGGTGACCTAACCTCAACGTGCACCACGAGCGGTCCTCCTGACGGAAATGTGCGTACATTTAAGTTAGGAGATGACCGGACATTTGGCAAGCCGGGATCGACCAGAGAGGTCCGGATGAGCGACCGCAAGCTGGATCGCAGCGGCAAACAGCCGCTGTGGAAGCAGCTGCAGCACGAGCTGGTACGCCGCCTCCGGGCCGGCGAGTTCGACGACCTGTTCCCTGGCGAGCTGGTGCTGGTGGAGGAGTACCAGGTGAGCCGGCATACCGTCCGCCAGGCGCTCGGCAAGCTCCGGGCCGACGGGCTGATCGTCGCCGAGCGTGGGCGCCAGCCACGAGTCGCCAGCTCGCCGGAGATCCGGCAGCCGATGGGTGCGCTCTACAGTCTCTTCTCCTCGGTGGAGGCGTCGGGTCTGCCGCAGCACAGCGTCGTACGGGCCCTGGACATCCGCGCTGACGGGGTGATCGCCACCAGGCTGGATCTGGAGTCGTCGATCCCACTGCTGTACCTGGAGCGAGTCCGGTTCGCAGGGGACGAGCCGCTGGCGCTGGACCGCGTCTGGCTGCCCGCATCTCTGGCTGGAGGACTCCTGGACGCCGACTTCAGCCACACGAGCCTCTACAACGAGCTGGCCGAGCGCACTGGGCTCCGGCTCGACCACGGCCGCGAGGACATTCGTGCGGTCAACCCGACGCCGGCAGAGCGAGCACTGTTGCACTGCCCGGCCGACGCGGCCGCTTTCTCGATCAACCGGCTGGGGCACGCCCAGGGCCGCAAACTCGAGTGGCGGCACACCGTAGTACGGGGTGATCGGTTTGCCCTGGCTGCGGAGTTCTCTGCGCATGACGGCTATCGGTTGGCGCCGTTGACTGCCGGTGCTGCGCTTTCCTAGCCCTACTGGTCCCAGGACAGCGGGGGCATCCCGTCAGGTCTGCTCGGCGGGCGATAGTCGACTTATGACTACTGATCTTCCCGGGGGCGCCCTCACGCTTGCAGACGATCTCACCATCAGCCGGATGGGCTACGGCGCGATGCAGCTCGCCGGGCCCGGCGTCTTCGGTCCGCCGAAGGACCACGACGAGGCGATCGCCGTACTGCGCACCGTGGTCGAGCTGGGCATCACGCACATCGACACCAGCGACTTCTACGGCCCGACGGTTACCAACGAGCTCATCAAGGAGGCCCTGCATCCGTACGCACCGCATCTGCACCTCGTGACCAAGGTCGGCGCGCGGCGCGCTGCCGACGCGAGCTGGATCCACTCGCTCGAGCCCGACGACCTGAAGGCGCAGGTCCGGGAGAATCTCGAACACCTCGGGCTCGACTCCCTGGACGTCGTCAACCTCCGGGCACCGGGGAACGACAAAGTCACCGAAGGCTCGCTGGCCAAGGAGTTCACCGCGCTGGCCGAGCTGCAGCAGGAGGGGCTGATCAAGCACCTGGGCCTCAGCAGCGTCTCGGACACCCAGCTCACCGAGGCGCAGGCGATCGCCCCGGTCGTCACCGTCCAGAACCTCTACAACCTGGCGCAGCGTGCCGATGACGCACTCGTCGACCGGTGCGCGGACGAGGGCATCGCCTACGCGTCGTACTTCCCGCTCGGCGGCTTCAGCCCGCTGCAGTCGGAGACGCTGACCAAGGTCGCCGCCCGCCTCGGCGCGACCGCCCAGCAGGTCGCACTGGCGTGGCTGCTGCAGCGGTCGGCCACCTTGGTCCTCATCCCCGGTACTTCGTCCGTCGCCCACCTACGCGAGAACTTCGCGGCCGCGTCGCTGGTACTGCCCGAGGACGCCGTTGCCGAGCTGGACACGATCGGCAAGTAGTCCCCATTCCGCCTTTCCGCGGATTCAGTCGGGGACGACCGCGTAGGCCTCGATCTCGATCAGGGCGTCGGGGCGGAACAGCGCGACGACCTGCACCGCAGTACTGGCGGGCGGGTTCGTCGTGTCGATGTGGGCGTCTCGCGCGCTGCGGATGGCGGGCAGGAAGGCGATATCGGTGACATAGAAGTTGAGCTTCACGACGTCGGCGAAGGTCGCCCCGGCCGCGGTCAGGCAGCGTTCGAGGTTGGCGAACACCTGCCGCGCCTGGGCACCGGCGTCGCCCTCGCCGACGAGGTTGCCCTCGGCGTCGAGCGCGACCTGCCCGGCGATCGCGACCCAGCGACCAGGGCCGGTCACGACATGGCTGTACCCGTTGCCCGGGGCGACACCTTCGGGGTTCAGGTGGGTGAGCTGACTCAAGACATCTCCTCCAAGATCTAGACCCCCATCCTCACCCGGCAGCCGACTTGACCTCAACCTCACTCGAACTGGTCTCATGGAGACCATGACCTGGCAGACCGAATCCCTCGACCTCGACGCCTACCTGCTACGGATCGGCCATCCGCGCCCCGAAGCCTCCGTCGAGGCCCTGTACAGCCTGCACGCGGCGCATGTCCGGACGATCCCGTTCGAGAACGTGGATGTCGTCCTCGGCACCCATCCGGGGATCGAGTTCGATGCGATCCAGTCGAAGCTCGTCGGCCGGCAGCGCGGTGGCTACTGCTATGAGCACGCATTGCTCTTCGCCGCCGTCCTGGAGGCGCTCGGCTTCGAGGTCGAGCGCCGGGTCGCGCGAGTCCAGCCGCACCGGCCGGGGCCGCGGACGCACATGTTGCTCCTGGTCCGCATCGACGGGCAGGACTTCCTCGCGGACGTCGGCTTCGGCGCCGGCATGCTGCACCCGATGCCGTTGAAGGACGGCGCCGTCGTCGACCAGGCCGGCTGGGACCACAAGCTCACCGCCGCGGGCGAGTTGTGGACGCTGTCGAAGCAGACCCCGGACGGCTGGGTCCCGATGCATGCCTCCGACAACGAACCGCAACTGCTGATCGACTACAAGGTCTACCACCAGTACATCTCCACCAGTCCCGACTCGCCCTTCAGCACCAAGCTCGTCGTGATGCGCCTCGACGAAGGCATCAGCCGCCGGCTCGTCGGCGACCAGCTCACGATCGAGTACGCCGACGGCCGGACGACGCAGCGCACGGTCGCTCCCGACGAGATCAACGCCGTCCTGAAGGATCTCGACGTCGTCCTCAACGCCGAGGAAGTGGACCGGCTACGGCTCGTTCTCGGAAGTTGAGGTTCGACGCTAGGAGCCGGTCGGTTCGGTGGGTGCCGAACTGTCGGCGAGGCAGGATGGAGGGGTGAACACGTCGACGGAGGGCCAGGAACTCGCCACCTGGGCGAAGATGCTCGCCGACTCCACCAGGGCAACGGTCTGCCTCGCGCTGCTCGACGAACGCGCCTGGACCGCGACCGAGCTCGCCAAGCTGGCGGGGGTTTCGCGGCCGACCATCAGCGAACACCTCAACCTGCTGGTCGACGGCGGGCTGCTCAGCGAAGTACGGCAAGGACGGCACCGGTACGTGAAACTCGCCGGGCCCGAGACGGCCGAGCTGCTGGAAGGCCTTGCGGCGTTGGCTCCTCGGCGTGCGACGAAGGCAACGAGTTTGGCCGGGGCATCGAGAAGGGACGCGTTCGCCCGTGCTCGCACGTGTTACGACCACTTCGCCGGGCGGCTCGGCGTCGCGCTGGCGGATGCGATGACGGAACGCGGCTTGCTCGACTGGTCGGAAGGGGTCGCGCTCACCGGCGACGGGGTCCGTTGGCTCGACGAGCTCGGCATCGTCGTCGAGCCGCGGCGCGGGCGACCCGTAGTACGGGCCTGTCTTGATGTGACTGAGCGGCGACCGCATCTTGCCGGCGCCGCGGGGGCCGCTATGTGCGCACATTCGTTGCTACAGGGGTGGGTAACACGCATCCCCGGCGGCCGAGCACTGCGGGTGACCGGGTCGGTGGAGACTTTGGGCCTGTCTGTTGGCGTTGTGCGAGAACTGGTGGCCAGATCGTGAGACGTGTGACAGGGAACACGCTCCGATGGGCAATTGTCGGTGAAACCGCCTAGCCTTCGGCCATGACTGAGTTCGAGCCCGACACCGAGCTGGTGTCCCGTCTCTCGTTGCCCAGCCACGTGATCGTCCAGGTGGACGGCCAGTGGCGGCGCGGCTGGCTGATCGGCCGCGAGCACGAGGACACGGGATGGATCGGCGTGGTGCAGTACGAGGGCGACGACGGTATCGAGCAAACGGATCGCCTGCCGGCGGACCGGATCGCGCTACCGGAGTCGGACCGACCGACTGAGCGAGCGTCTGCGCAGTAACGCAGTGCACTGAGGTTTAGAGGAGGAGCAGGACGTACGAAGGCCCCCGGGAGCATCCGGGGGCTTTCGTGTGTAACGACGTCGGGGCGCCTCGAGCGACTGACGAGAACCCCGCCCCAGGCCTTCGGGCGGTTAACCTGGGGCAGGATTCTCAGTGGCGTTACACAGTGTGTATCGCTTGTCACCCTCATAGCGTTACAGGTTTCCTGCAAGAATCTGCCGACAGCCGATCGGCAGCCCCGGCGCACGCCTCTGAACGCCGGGGCCTGGAATGACCAATCTCTCGAGCAACCAGTCGCTCCTCGCTCTCAAGTGCCCTTTCGCACGGTGGCCAATCAGTCACAGCGGGGCTGACGGCAACCAGTTTCAGAAGTTCACCGCGAGCAGTACCCGGCCGGACTCGGCGCCGCGGATATCGAGCCCCTTGATCTGGTCGCGATGCAGCTTGGTCGTGGTGGCCGGCTTCACCGTCGTACCGGGTGCGGCCGTCCAGGTCGCGAGCAGCGTCGCCTTGCCGGCGTCGTCGGTGACATAGAGTTCGTAGCCGCGCGCCCGCTCACTCGGCGTCGCCAGCTCGTCGTACCGGCAGCTGATCTCGATCGTCGTCCCCCACGGCTCGTCCACCAGCCGAGCGTCGGCGGTCAGCTTGCTCACCACGGTCTGAGCGAGCACCACGGTGTCACCCGTGGGCTCGTTGCGGGTGAGCGTCCCTTGGATGACTATTCCGGCAACGGCCGCGGTGGCGGCGGTGGCCGCCACCACCGCCGCCAGCCGGTACCGCTTGCGCCGCCGGTCGCGTTGCACACTGCGCACCAGGCCCGGCAACAGGTTCGGCGGTGGAGCGGTGAGCGTCGCCAGCGTCCGGTCGTCCGGCAGTACTGCCAGAGTCCCGGGCACGCCGGCCAGCGACGCCACCTCCGCCGAACACTCCGGGCAGGTGTGCAGGTGCTCCTCGTAGGCCCGTCGATCCTTCGCCGACAAGGCCCCGAGCAGATACGCCGCGTCCCACTCCCGGTACGGGTCACTCATTCCTTCGTCACCCCCCTCTCCTGCAGCGCGAGCTTCAGGGCCCGCAGCCCATAGTGCAATCGCGACTTCACTGTGCCGGCCGGGATGTCGAGCTCCTTGGCGATGTCGGTGACCGTGCGCCGGCCGTAGTACGCGCGCACGATCACCTGCCGATGGTCGTCCGACAACTGCGCCAGCGAGTCGGACACCAGCCACGCGTCGAGTACTGCATTCGCGTGGTCGGCGCTCGGTCTCTCCGGTAAGTCGTCACTGGCTACCTCCCGGGTGACCCGGGCGCTGCGCCGGTCGTCGATGACGAGATTGCGCGCCACCGTGAACAGCCAGGCCCGGGCCCCCGCCTCGTCCTCGGTCAGGATCTGCGGGCGCCGCCACGCCCGCAGCAGGGTCTCCTGAACGACGTCCTCGGCGAACCGGTCGTCCCCGGTCAGCCGGACGACGAACCGCCACAACGAGGGCGCGTGCACGTCGTGCAGCTCCCGCAGCAGCGCCGCGCGGTCGTCGGCCATCGGCGCTCCTGTCCAGTCGTCGAGGTGGTCATCCTCCGGCTCCGCCGGGGTCACTCAGTCGCAGCTGCCAACTGCCGCGCCTCCTGCTGCTTGAACACCGGCAGCTTCTCCAACGCCCAGGCGCCAGAACCCAGGAACGCGATCAGCAGGAACGCGAACGAGAACAACGCCGCCTTCTCCCCACCGTTCTGCACCGGCAACAGGGCGCCGGACTGATGCACGGTGAAGTAGGCATAGGCCATAGAACCAGAGCACAGCAAAGCGGCGTACCGGGTCCCCAGCCCCACCATCACGAACGCCCCACCCACCGCCTGAATCGCCGAGGCCCACCAACCCGGCCAGACGAAGGCCTCCACCTGCTTGGTCCCCAGCACCCCGAAGATCGCCGCGGCCCCATGCGTAGCGAACAAGAACCCCACAACAATCCGAAAAACGGCCATTACCTGATCCTGCCAGCGCTCCAGCACACTCATCACTTGCTCCTCACGGTGAACGGACGGGTCCACGCATCCCCCACCGCTGGTCAGGCACTGGGGGATGCCCTCACCCCCCAGAACGACCCACACCCCCATCCGGTTCAACGCACCGCAACCTTTCCACTACCCTCCGAAACCACTGGACACGCTGGTCTACCCCAACCCATTGGCGATCCACCCCTCCCACCTGACAGACTGTCCCCCGCACCCAGGGCCTCTAGCTCAATTGGCAGAGCAGCGGACTTTTAATCCGCGGGTTGTCGGTTCGAGTCCGACGGGGCCCACCAGTACTACGCCCACGCACACTCCTCCGTCGCGTGCTCCCGCCCACCCCTCCCCCGGCACTCCTCCGTCGCGCCTCGCGGTCAGGCGCGGCTTGCCTCCTACCGGACATCTGGATGAGTCCCCGGCGATGAGTCAACCCGCGGCTCACGATGATGCAGCATCGGCTGACACCGGCAGGACCGAGCCGGTTCGGGTCGGCATCTGGCACCAGGCCGGAGCCGCTCCAATGCTCCGGAGACAAAGTGGGCTCCAGCACTAAGAGTGAACAGTCGGAATCGGCGCCAATGCCCAAGACTTGTCGATCGCGCCAAGGGCCGCCTGGATTGCTGCTTCCCGGCTTGCCGGGTCGTTGTGGACCAGGTGGTGTTCATGGTTGCCTGCACGCAGGCGTTGATGTAGGTGGCTGTCGACCAGCCTTCGATAGGCAGGGTCGTAGTCGTGGCGTGCAATCACAGGCGCGCTCGGATCGAGGACGGTCGCGAACAACACCACGTACGCGGGCATTTGCATGGCTACAAGCTGTTCGAGATGACCCAGGGTCTGCGGATCGATCTGCTCGTTACGATGCTCGACCGCAGCGGTGTAATAGGCGAGCGCGTCAATGCATGCCCGGTCGGCTAGAACGATGTCCGCGTTGGTTGCGCCGGCTAGCTCGTCGGCAACTCCCGCTGCGATGATCCACTCAGTCGATAGAGCTGTATGGCGGTGCATCTTTGGCAGGCCCGCTGCCGCCGCGCGTTTGCCGAGTCCGTGGGTTCGGGCAACGGTCAGGCCGATGGCGCGTAGCTCCATCTCGATGCGGCGCATGAGGACCGTCTTGCCTGTCGAGTGAGTGCCAGCGATACCGATGCGGATAGGGGCGGTCACCATAACGTTGCCTCTTCTTCAGGTGCTGGATATCCGGGCATACCAGGCGGGACGGCAGTTGCCACGAGGGCATCCCAGGTGTCGTATTCGGCAGCCAGGGACACCAGTAGGCAGGCAGTGGCGTATGCGTCGAAGGTCGCCCGGTGTCGCTGACCAGGCGCGTTGCGCACATCGATCTTTGCGTGGGCAATTAGGGCATCGAGGCTGTAGGAGCCAAGACCTTTCCAAGTTGCCCGCGCAAGGCGAAGGGTGTCCAGGACACCATCCGGCTTCCAGTCTGGGAGGTGTCTGCGGAGTACGCCGTAGTCGACATGAGCATTGTGGGCACAGATCCAGGCCTGGCCGAGTAGACCTTCTACCTGTGGTGCGACGTCGTCCCACGGAGGTTCATCGGTAAGGACGGTGTTGGTGAGCCCGTGGATGCGCGCAGCAAATCCTGTAACCGGTACTGGTGGCCGGATCAGCCAGGCGCCGGCTCCACTGGTGTTGGGTTTTCCCTGCGTGATGGGCAGAGCCGCAACTTCGACAAGGTCTGGAGGATTGGCTCCGTTGCCCTCGACGTCGATCACCAGCAACCGAGGCCAGGTGCTCGTGTTCACTGTTCCCCGTTCTGTGCGCGCCAGCCGATCTCAGCGCGGCCGTGACGCCGGTGGTGATGGGGCTTGGCCAGGTCGTGGACTTGGTAGCCGTGGGTGTGTTGAAGCCAGTACCGCGGCGGCTCGTTCAGCCCTTCGACGATAACTGCGCGGTCAGTGATGACCGGGTCGCTGGTCGCGCCGAGCAAACGAGCCTGGCTGGTCACCGTATCCAGGTCTGGCGCCTTCCATGCCTTCGCGCAGACGGCGAGTTGCGACACCGGGCAGATGTCGCAGAGTTCACGGATGCCGTAGTGCCCGTTATAGTCGGCCTCGCCGTGGGCGTACGCGACGGCGCAGCTTGTCTTCCGGAATAGCGCTCCAAAGGGTGCACCGGTGTCGGCCGGCCGGTGGAATCGTTCGAGGATGCGCCGCTCGGATTGCTCGGGCATGATCTTGCGGCGTGCGGTCTCGTCATAAGGCACCGGTATGCCATGGCTGCGGTAATACGCGCTGATCTCGTCGCGGAAGAACAAGCCAGTGAAGACCGTGGCGTGAGCGTGCTCGGCCAGCTCCAACGCTCGATCGATATCGCTGTCGGTGTCGTTCAGGCCCGGAACGATCGGTCGCCAGTACAAGACCGTGCGATACCTGTCCGCGTTGTCGTGGAGGGTTCGGAGGCTCTGGGCTGCGATGCGGGAGTCGACCGGCTCAATCCGCGGATCGGTGATGCCAGAGTGTGTCACCAGCACGGTGAGTTTGATGTTGGTGAAGCTGTTGAGGACCGCGCAGTCATCCTCGTCGACCCTCCATCGAGTGATGACGAGGACGTGGTTCTTGAGGCCTTGATCGTCAAGCAGTCGAAGCACGTTGAAGGTGTGCTGCTTCACCACCGGAAGCATCGGATCGGTTGCCCGATTGAAGATCTGAAGCGGGGTGATGTGTGGCTGAAAGTAGGAGTGTGTCGTCAGCAGCTCGACAGCAGCTTCGTCGGTCATCAGAGCACGAGGAGTCTTGAGCTCGAAGTTGTCGAACAGATGCCTCACGCAGTAGCCGCAGTCCAGTGGGCAACCGATGACGTGATTTAGCGAGAGTCCCGACTTGCGGTACTCGATTGTGTCGGCCAACTCCTTCTTGAGACCGCCAATCTGCTCGGGTGTGAGCAGCGGCAGCGCGCGGCGGCGGACGGTGGGTGTCACCATGGTGAACCTCCGAGGCTATGGGATTGGGCTAGCGAGGCAGTTAGGTGCAGGTGATTCGTCATCAAGCGCTGCCGACCTCGGTGGGAGCTATCAGGTTCCAGCGATTTGCCCCGTACCAGATGCCGAAGTCCCGGCAACTGGCAACCGAGTCGTCCGAGGAATGGATCAGGTTGTCGACCAGCCGGCCCTGCGCGCTGGCCAGTTCAAGCGAGTCGACGCCGTAGTCCGCGCGCAGTGTGCCGGGCGTGGCTTTACTGGGGTCGAAATGTCCAAGCAGGGAACGGACCACAGTCGGCGTATCCGCGCCCTCGGAGCCATGGGCGAGCGCAACGGTGACCTGTTGCCCGACATAGCTGTCGCGTAGGCAGGACACGACCTCTCGATCGGTGAACCAGTCCGCGTTCACCAGGAGATCCCAGTAGTGAACGAAGATCTGCCAATCAGCCACTGTCACGTTCATCTGGCCAACCACCGAAACGTCCCTGCCTACTCGCTCCAGGATCACATCGACGAGGCCACGCTGAACGCAATCCGGCTTCAGAAGAATGACGCTCCACCGGCTCCAGTCCACGCCACCCAGTACATACTCACCATCAGCAGGTGGCGTCCTCATCGCGCCAATGCCAACTCAAAGGCAGCAAAGACATCAGACGTCAACATATGCAGTCTCCTTTCGCTGCTCCCCCGAAGTTCAACCAAGGGTCGGATTGGAACGGCTGGCGCAGAGCGGCCTCGCCGCCACGCCGCGCCAGCCGGACTTTGGGATCCCCGTCTGAGCAGTCAGGGGATACAGGGTCGGGAACTCAGACAGGGATGTAGGCGACGGAACGGATGAGCGTGCAGCGATCGCACTGCACCGAGAGGCCGAGGACGACGCCCCACCGATTCCGCCAGATCATGGATTCAGACTCGCGATGACGCCACGAGCGCCGGTCGCCCGCTCGAAGGTGTCCTTGACGTCGTGGGTCACGGCCAGAGCGGCAAAATGCAGGCGACCGGGAATGACGACAGTGGTCACCTCGTACCGATTGACTGCCTCGATCAATGCTCCGAAGGCGGCTGGCGACGTCTCCGTTACCTCGACATAGATCGTGCCCATCGCAAAGCCTTCCAGCTTGGCGAACTCCTCCAACTGGGCCCTGACGTCGGCGAGCTCCCCGTCGGTCATGAGCAGGTGCTTCAGGACGTACCCGAGCAACAGCGGTCGGGTGTAGTCCACGTCACTCAAAGCTCCTCGTCCTGGCACCACCGCAATCGCTGGCTGGTTGGTGACCCGGAGGCTCGGGTAGCGCCGCGCCATCCCAACTGAATACTCGACTGCTTCGGCGGGGCCCAGGCACCTCTCGACCACGATGCTGGCTCCGAACCACACCAGCACCCGGCAATTCGACGATCGCTCTGGAACTTGGTGAGTCAGCATCAAAGGTCTCCTGGTTTTGACGGATCGCACCATGGGCGACCACTCCAACACCCTGCATTAGAGGTGGTTCTATTAAGTCGGCTCGTCGCCTAGGTGTCAATAGAGCCGCCTCTATTGATCTCAGATGGGCAGATCCGACAGTCAGGGCTACCGTTATGCGGACATGCGAGGAGGACGATGATCGGCGGCTACAGAGCGCTCGCGGCGACGTTGCGCGAGGCAATCATGCGAGGCGACTACGCCCCTGACTCGACGTTGCCGAAGCAGGAAGAGTTGGCCGAGCTGCACGGGGTCAACGTGAAGACGGTTCGCAATGCGATCGCACTGCTCGCTGCTGAGGGACTGGTAACCCCGATACGGCGCCGCGGAACAGTAGTCCGCGAACGACCACCCATGAGACGGCTGGGCGCGGAGCGGTACGCGAAGAGCAAGTGGAAGTTCGGCAATGTCGTGGCCTTCATCGCTGACCGCGAGGCCTCTGGGCAGCCGTGGAAACCGACCGACCAAACACAGACGATCGCATCCGTGGAGGCCGATGCCGATATCGCCGAAGCGTTCGGGATCGAGATTGGCGCCCAGGTTTATGAGCGAGCCCGGATTGTCAGGGACTCCACCGGGAAGCCGACTCACACGCTGACCAGCTACTACCTGCCCGACGATGTCGAAGGCACTCCGTTGATCGATCCGACGCCTGGGCCGGCGGGCCGCGGCGGCGGTTTTGCAGTGTTGACGATGCAGGGACTCGAGCCCGACACGATGACCGAGACATTCCACTCGCGGATGCCGACGCCGGACGAGATCGAGCTACTGGAGCTGCCCGCTGGAGAGCCGGTGATGATCCTGCATCGGACGACTATGGCCCGAACTGGTCGTGTCGTGGAGTTCGCCAGAGGAACGCACGCAGCCAGTCGATTCTCCTGGACCTACACGTTCCGGATCCCCGAATGACCGCTGAAGGCATCCCCGAAGAGCACTTCGCCGCTGCAAAGACGCTCTGGGACTACCACGACATGCACCACGAGCTGCGCGAAACCGACGTCGGCATAGGACTCGGCAGCCACGATCTCGGCGTTGCCACCTATGCTGCCGAGCTGTACCACCGACGACTGTTCCCGCGGATCCTCTTCACCGGCGCCAACGCACCGACCACCATCGAACGGTTCCCATACGGCGAAGCAATCCACTACACCGAACACGCCATCGAACTCGGGGTACCGGAGGAAGACATCATCGTCGAGCCCATGGCGACCAACACCGGCGAGAACATTACGCTGGCGCGTGCTGCATTGGCTAAGCGTCAGTTGCTACCAGCGACGGTCACACTCATCTCGCGGCCCTACCAACAACGCCGCGCCTACGCCACCTGCCGGAAGCTCTGGCCCGACGTGGACCCGATCTGCGCCTCGCTGCCCATGCCCCTCGACGAGTACGTCGCCTCGATCGGTGACGTGAACCGTGTCCTCAACATGCTTGTCGGCGACACTCAGCGCATCGACGTCTTCGCAGCCAGAGGTTTCGCCATCCCACAGCCAATACCGGCCGAAGTCCACGCGGCATACCAGCACCTCGTCGACGCCGGCTACACCCAGCGCCTGATTGCCTAACCAGCAACAGATCAGAACCAACCCGGCCGGTCCCATGTGCTCCTGAACCAAGTGATCGCCCAACCAAATCTGGACGCTCCACAACTGCGGCTGGCAGGAGTGGAGGCGGCGAAGTGGACCGGCCGCCAGGTCCTAGTCAACGTGAGCGAGCTGCCCGCGCCACCTCAGGTCGCGGAGTTCCTCGAACTAGAAGGACCCGGCACACCGGCCGTGAGACGCCGGCGCCTACGGCTAGTCAGCCGCCCCGAGGAAGGCATTCCCGAACGAGTCGCGATGATCGCGGACACATGGACACCGCCCGACATCGCCTACAAACTCATCGACGGCAGAGCGCCCCTGATGAGCCCCGAAGACACCACGCTGCCCGGCGGCATCTACCACGCGCTCGGCTTCCGCCAGGTCCGGTTCATCGACAACATCGAAGTCCGGATGCCAACCGCCGAGGAGGCGGAACTGATGTCCCTGTCACCGGGCACAGCAGTAGGCCAGCACGCCCGAATCGGAATCGATGGGACCGGCCGCCGCGTCCTCATCCACGTCTCGGCCGGCGACCGCCAGGTCATCACCTACGACCTACCCGTCCCAGAACGGCACCTCCCGACCAACGGAGAACCCAAGTGACCACCTACCACGTCCGCGCGGCCGGCGAGGAAGACGTCGAAGCTGTTCTAGCGCTTCGACGCCATGCCGAAGAGTGGCTCAAGGCAGCAGGCATCGAGCAGTGGACCAAGAGTGCCTACGGCGCCCGAGTCATCGAAGGATGGATCGGCGCCGGCAGCACCTTCGTCGTCTCAACAGACGACGGCGAGATCATCGGCAGCCTGTCCCTCGACAAAGGTGACCCAGACTTCTGGACCCCCGAGGAACTGAAGGTCCCCGCCCTCTACCTCTACAAATTCATCATCCGCTCAGACCACCGCGGCTCCGGCCTGGGCGATGTCCTCTTGGACTGGTCCGGCTACCGCACCGAACTAGTCGGCGACCTCTGGCTACGCCTCGACTGCTGGCGCGACAACGCCGGCCTACACAAGTACTACCTAGACCGCGGCTTCCAGCACCTCACCACCCGAACCCACCCTGTACGCATGTCCGGCGCGCTGTTCGAGCGTCCCGCCGAACTCCGCCTAGCCACCCAAGCTACTACTGCAAACCTCATCGACCACACCCTTAGCGGTGAGACATTTCCTCCGCTCGGCGTTGCGCGATAACACGGCGGAAAAGATGAGTAATGAGAGCTATCCGGAACGGATCGTACGATCAACCCCCGTCGCGATTGCAGCCGCCGTCGTCGACATTGCCGCCTTCTTCTCGTTGGTGCTGTCCAGTTCGATCAGAAGTTGGGTCAAGACACATCCGCTCCATGTCGCTATAACTGGCCTTCTGATCATCTTGACGCTGGTTTTCCTGACGAACCGACTGGCGCAGTCTCGCGCAACACTGCGGGCGGAGTCGCTCGCGAAGGCCCACGAGATTTCTGACCTCAAGACTCGCCTTCATCCAACACCGCGAGATAAGGAAAAGTTCGAGCGCCTCTTAGGGGAGTTCCCAATGAACACGGGCACAATCCCCTTCCTCGAAACCTTTCCCGGAAAACAATGGCAGAACGAGTACATGCTTCCAATCTTCGGTTTTTTGCAGGCATGGCGCTACGAGGAGTTCGACGACGCCGTGACCCAGAAGGCATTCAGCGCCTTCCGCGAGAAAGTACAGAAACTATCTAGCTGGTTCGCCTCCGAAGGCTTTCCGCATTCGACGCAAACAGGAATCAGCGAACTTCCAGCACCGCACGAATTCGAGGGAGGATATGACGAATTCTTTGAGGTCCGTGAGAAAGGGGAGAGATTGGCTCAAACCGTAGTCGAAGGAAGACTTGAGATAGAGCGAATCGGACGCCAACGCGGCCTGTAGCCGGACTAGGAAGCAAGAGCCGGCAACAAGTCCTGCCGCTTCTAGACCGATACCGGCGACTATCGGAATGCGGTAGTCCCAGGTGCGCTGTCCCACCAAGTTGCCGAGTCACTATCGAAAGTCACCACAGGATGCGAACGATATGACAACCGAGAAGTCAATCAAGTCACCGAAAAGAAGCGCGCCCAAGAATGCCAGGACGCGGTATCCGAGAAACCTGCGACGCACCCAAAGAATTCAGAGCAGCACACCACCAGTCTCTCCAGGGGGCATACATTTCGGGCCCACAGAGCCTTGGAGTCACCTAGGCCTGATCGTGACGGCGGCAACTGGTCTAATCATCATATTTCGCCTGTTGAATATGTCTGAAGGCAACGCTGCGACCGCCATGGCGATTGCCAGAGATACCGGCACCACCGGAATCCTCATAGGCTCATTTCTTGTATTCCTACCAATCGCAATAGCCTCGACTTCGACCGCATATGTGGCGAGGCACGCCTATCGAATCATCCTAGCGAAACGGCTACCGACCTACTGGGAGATCTTCACAACAGTCATAACCCTGATGGGCATGTCAATCCTGATTCCAGTTCGACACTGGCTCTTCTTGCCAATAGGTCTTTTCATGGCTATTTCGTTCGGCGCAACAGATCGCTCTGAACCGGGTAGGCAGGTAGCGCGAAGCCCAACGGCAGTCATTCTTTCACTACTGGTCTTTCCGTTCGCGGCGACACTCGTAACATCTAGCACAGCATGGCTTCCCACTGAGGTGATCGACACGAGCGATCCAGGCAATCAGAAGGTAATCGGCTACGTCATCAAAAATGACAGCAATACACTTAGCATACTGAGAAGATCCCCCCGCAATGTGCTATACCTCACGCCGAACAGCATAAAGAAGCGAGAAATTTGCGGACGGCAGAACTGGCGTGATGAATCTCTAGTCAACCTCGCCAAGCGGGGGAGAGGCACATACCCCGATTGCCCATGACGAGCTGCAGGCATCCCAGTCATGCACGAGTTGGTCTCCCTGACCCGCAGGACTGAATATAGGCGGAGGCATCTGCGCTCCATGCGGTGTCGCTGTCTGAATAGACCAGAGTGCAGCGATACCGTCTCGCTATGACTCTCATGAGCTTGATCTCAATTTGCTGGGGACGGTCGGCCGACTGGGGATCGGTAGCAGAGTGGGTTGGTGGCATCGGGACGGCCGGCGCACTAATTCTCGGTCTCCTGATCCTGCGTCGCGACCACACGAATTCCGAGCGCGTGCAAATCGATCAGGTTGGATGGTGGCGGGGAAAGCATGATGGAAACAAGGGCTGGATCCTAGCCAACAAAAGCACACTCCCAATACATATTCTGATCGAATGGGAAAAAGATTGGGATCTCTACTACAGCAATTCGGAATCTACAATGCAAACACTGCTTCCAACTGGTCTCGTAGTCGGCCCCGGAGACACCGCAACTTTCCGTACTTTGACCTCCACCAAGGACGCGCAGGTGGGGGTGGCGGCGAAGCCCATCAGGAGGATGACAGTGACGGACAACGCGGGACGCCACTGGCATCACCAGGCCAACTCGGGCTGGAAATCCACAAAGAAGAAGCCGTCGCCTGCTGTTGATGCAGAACCCAGTGACCAAACCTCTCTGCGTCAAAGATGATCAGTCCTCTGACACGTGAAGGAAATTCACTGCCCAGGGCTCGTAGATGAGCGCCTTCGTGCCGGCACCGTCCAGGCAGCCGACCTGAAGGATCTCCAGCTTGACCGGGCTCACCTTGTTCCCGAGGACAGTCCGCTCTCGATGAGTGAGGCCCGTAATCGGTCTGGCCAATTCTCCATCTGCTCCAGTCCAACCTCCCTACTCGGGGTTGGAACAGTTGGAGATCGGCGGACAGCGCCGAGAGTGCGGTCATGCTCGGAGCGGGGCCACTCGCATACAGCAGTCGAACCATGCGTCTACTTCTTTTCGCTAGCAGCCTCGGGTGCCGAGCGATGATCTTCTCTGGTTGGCTGGTGCCGGTCGACGATTGCCTCAACTAGCGTCGCAGTTGCGCGGGCGCGGATCTCCGGATCGGCAATTGACTCCAGTATGCGCTCTGCAGCGAGGTACCTTGAGAACTCAAGCGGTTGGGCGAAGTACTCCCGAAGTTGCGCAGTTGCTGCCTCTTGAGTGCGCATGAACGTTCGTCCCAAATATCCCGCAAGCCCTCCACCGGCCAAGCCTAGCGCGCCTGCGATACCGGCGGCAGTTGGCGATTTGGCTAGTATCGACAACACGGCGCAGAGGGTCAGAAGGGCGAGCCCAAGCCACGCGGCGCGTTGCCCATAGGAGAAACTACGCTCGGATTGAGTAGTCGCAATTCGATGGTAATAGTCAAGTCTGCGCTGAGTTACTTGCCATAGGCTGGCAAAATCCGTCGATCCATCATCGGCGTCAGACACTTCAGCAAGTTTTGCCTCGGCCTGCGCGAGCCTAATCTGATCGATCCCCAACATGAATCGGTCTGCCGCAGACCTGAAATGTGGGCGGCGATTAAAATAGGCAAAGTAGACTACCGCTACGCCACCCAAAGCCATGCCACTAAAAAGTCCCGAGATCCGCCAGGAAATGATCGGCATTTCCGAAGAGCCCGGAAGAGACGGGGGGAAATAGAATCCGAGAAGTCCTCCAAGTACCAGTGCAACGGCAGCGAAGCGCGAAACGTTCCGCTTCCAGTCGCGACGCTCCTGTGAGTCGAACCAGTTGGTGCGAATTTGCGCTTGTTCAATTCTTTCGTACATATCCTTGGCTGACTCCGGCCGGGGATTTTCTACTGAAGAATCGCCAAGTTCTGGCACGGCTGCACCCTGCCGCCTCTCATCGTTTCTGCGGCGATTCCCGAAAAGACTCATCACGCAACCCCCAGACAGGTCGAGAAGCACAGATAGGACCTAAACTCAGCATCAACCCAACTATCTACATTGCTCGTGTGCTCCCCCAAATCTTCACTGTGCTTCTAGGCCCATATCGGAATCCAGACTGTAAGAGTTGCAGCAGTCGAGCTCCGCGTCGACATCGGGCGCGCCGTCGCCTACTTCGATGGCCTCACGACATCGGAGCTCCTCACCCGCTGTCGACGGTGTGGAGCTGGAGGAACCCGCGGAACCCATGGTTTACCCCATAGTTTTGGATGGGAAGTGATGGGATCTGTCGGGGGTGGACTGCAAGCCTGATCGGGCATACGTGCAGGTCAGGAGGGGTGTCGGGAAGCAACGGGCATGATCGCGTCGATTCCGGGGCGAATCCGCGGGTTGTCCGTTCGAGTCCGACGGGGCCCACAAAAGCCCAGGTCAGCAGGCTGACCTGGGGTCTGTAGCTTCCGGATGGCACGCTTTACGGCATGCTTTTGGATCTCTAGCCGTCGCTGAAGGCCGCTTCGAGCGCTGACGGCAGCGCCGGGGTTCTTCGCCTTCCGGCCCATGTAGACGTCCTGGGTCATCGACGGGCGGGCGTGCCCGAGCTGGTCGGCGATTTGCCGTGCACTCTGTCCGGCGTCGTCAAGCATGGTTGCCGTGGTCTTGCGGAAGACGCGCGAGGTTAGCCATGAGAACGCGTCCGCTTCCCCGCCGTCGGCAGCCTCGTCCACAAGGCGCAGGAGCTCGGTACGGGCCCTGGCTCTGGTGGTCAGTTGACTGCACTAACTACCCGACCGAGTTGGTGTGGTGGGCAGGCCTTCGTGATGATCTGCGGCGCCGGATCCGACCTGACCCTGCAGACCGCCGACGCGGTCGTCGTCCGCGACGACCTGACCACCATCCGGCCGTGATCGCGCTGTCGCGGCGAACTCGCCGGGTCGTGACCGCGAATCTGATAATCGCGGCCACTTTCATCACCGTCCTGGTGATCTGGGACCTCGTCGGCCAGCTGCCCCTGCCGCTCGGCGTCGCCGGCCACGAAGCCTCTACCGTCATCGTCGGCCTCAACGAGCTCCGGCTGCTCCGCAACACCGCCTGGAACCGCGCCGCCAGGTAGACGGGCAACGCCAATGACGTCCCCGCCGGCGGCCGGGCGCCGGTTCAGCGGCGACATCCAGCTGGCCGGGCACGGTCTGCGCCTGAGCGAATGGACCGACGACGACCTGTCGGCGATCGTCGACCTGTTCGACGAGCCGCAACTCGACCGCTGGACCCCGCTACGCCGCCCGTTCAACCCTCCAGGCCGCCCGGGCCTACCTCGACGCAGCGGTCAGGACAAGAAGGGCAGGCCGCAAGCCTTCCCGGCGTTCCACCGCCGGGGCGTGTAAACGGCTTGTCAGATGATTCAGACGTACGGGTTGTCTCGACTAACACTGGTCTTGCACCGCAGGGTGGCCGATGTGTTGTAGACGCACACCGCCAGGGCTGCTCTCGCCACGACAAATCCAGACGTGAGGGTGACGTTCCCAAAGTTGGTGCCGTCGGGGCCGCAGCCGTTGTTGTCCCTTTTCGCGGGGCCGACATACCAGAGGCGTCCGTTGGTGTCCAACACCGTCATTTGCGCAAACACCGGACGGTTGTCACCGGGACAGATGTCGCGCACCTTGAGGCTGCGGTAGACGACGGTCGTCCGGTTGACGAAGTCGAGATTCGCACTGGCGAGCCCACCACTGCCAGAGGAGGGGCTCGGGTAGTACACGCGAGCGGAGACCGGTCCGTCGGCTGCCTGCGCAGGACTTGCGACCAACAATCCACTCAACACCGCTGCGACCCCTACCACTGCCCTCAGAACGCTTGCCTTCATCGATCCTCCAAGGAGATGTCCCCCGAGCCGGCTTGTGTCCGCCCGCTGAATACGTCCCAGACGGTAGGCGTTGTCGCTGACGTGTCTCTGCCCGTACCCCACCCGTACCGCGCGCGGGGCCTTGCCTTGTATGCCATGCGGGGACCAGTTCGGCCTCCCAGCTGCATTTTGGGTGGTGTGGCTGAACTTCGGGGACCGTTCGGGCATCTAAGGAACGAGTCCAATCCTGGGAGGAATCTTGAAGTGCGTGCGCCTGTCTGCCTTGCTGGCCAGTGTTGTCGGTCTGCTTGCTGCGTTGCTCTTAACCAGTCCGGCCGCCGCGGCCGCGACCTCGTTTCATGCGTGGATCACCTGCGATCCGGTGACCAACAAGATCGCCACCGGGGTCACCGGTCAGTATGGGGTGGCGGCCAATACCGCTGTGAAGGTGGAGTTCAAGGTCGAGTCGGGGTACTACGCGACGGCGACTACGTCGGCCAAGATTCCGGCGACGGGCAGCACCACCACGGTGGCTGGCAAGTCGACCGCTAGCAGTGATCTGACGGTCAAGGGGTACACCCGTGACTTCCCGATCAGCGGCTACATCTTCTACACCGAGAAGGTCACCGCCACGGTGAAGAACACCGCCGGCGGCATCCTGACCAGCCGGACCGCCACCTGCGACTACGACCGTCACACCACCGTCACCCTGACCTGCGACCATGACACGCAGACCATCACTGCCCGGGTCGATGGCGTTCAGTTCAACGAGCCCCAGCCGATGGGCCTGGGGATCAAGTGGGAACGCAGCACCACCTCACAGAACTCGGCCACTGACCCCGCCTTCACCATGCAACGCTTTACCTGGGCAACGCATACCGTTTCCCCCGTCAACGGCACCATCACCGACGTCGGCTTTTCGAGCCCGGCCACCGATCGGTACTACCAGTCGCAGACGGTCTGGGCAACAGTCAGCTCGCCGTACACCGGCCGAACCCTCGGCAGCGGCACTGCCACCTGCGTCTACTCCGACCACCGCAACGACTGACCCTCCCAGCCAGGCCGGTACTACGAACCGGCCTGGCTGTCAGGCGCCTTCAACGTGCGGTGACCACCCCAGCTGTGGGGGGAGAGCAGGCCCCTTCTCCGTCGAGGAGTGAGAAACTTCCGGGCGCGTTGTCGAGAGGCGCCCGGCTGGTTCGTAGGCATAGTGAGAGATCGGTGACGGGCCGGTTCGACCACTAGGAGAACCTCGATGGAAAGCATGGCGCGGCGACTCAAGGAGCTGTTCGTACCGATCCATGAAGTCGCCTACATGGCCGACGAGGCGATGGAGGAGCTGCAGGCGCTCGGATACGAGGGCTACTGGCCGGGGTACTTCGCCGCGCGGTCGGCGCCACTCGGACGTGTGCCGGCCGAGGTCGTGGATGCGCTGTTCTACAACTTCGCCCCGGGCGAGGTCGCCGCGTGCATCCCGAGCGTCTGGGACATCGCCACGCCGGAGGCCGCCCTCGCCGCCCAGCAGCGCGGGTGCGTCGCGTCGCTCCGCCGGATCCTTGGCGACCTGGCCGACAGCCCGGCGATCGCGCGGGCCGCCGAACTCGCCACGAGGGCCGCGTTCAACGCACCGATGGAGGGCAGGCTCCTGTACGCCGGACTCCGCTCGCTCCCAGTACCCGAAGAACCCCTGGCTCGCCTCTGGCACGCAGCCACCCTGCTCCGCGAACACCGTGGTGATGGCCACCTGACCGCGCTGGTCGCCGCTGGCATCGACGGGCAGGAGGCGCACGTGCTGCAAGCGCTCTACTGGGACATGAAGCCGCGAGCATTCGGCCGGCTCGACCCGCTCGCCGACGACCAGCTGGACGCGGTCGTCGACGGTCTCCGGCTCCGCGGCCTGGTCGATGCCGCCGACGGGTTCACGCCGGCCGGCCGGAAGCTCAGGACCGAGATCGAGGAGCTCACCGACGCATTGGCCGCCCCGGCGTACACATGCCTCGAGCCGCACGAGATCGACGAACTCACCACCGTCCTCGGCCCGATCGCCGCGAAGCTCAAAGCCGCCAGTCCCTTCTAGAGCGACGCCGACGGGCGGCCCTGACCGGCTGGCCCCGGGCGACGGGCACGTACGTAAGGTCCGGGCCGACCCACGCCATCAACGGTCAAACCCACCTAAAACAAGGCACCGGAAGACACACCGGAACCCCATGAAACATCAGGGCTAGGAAAGCCCATGGTTTTGGACGGGAAGCGATGGGAGTTGTTGGGGGCGGACCAGTACCGGCGTACTACGCCCACGCGACTCCTCCGTCGCCGCTCCCGCCCACCCTGGTCCGCCGCTCCTAACGCGCCTCGCGGCCGCTTGCGGGTCGCCGCCCATCAGCACTTCGTCGAACGCCGCCGAGCCACCCGCCCGGGCGGTGAGCTGCGGACCGCGACCGGTGAGGAGTGGGCCGAGTTCGAGAACCGCTTCCTGCTCCGCAAGATCGCCCTTGGCGATTGCCACCGCCCCTACGGCGCAGCATGTGTCCACGAACACGCCTGCTGAAGGGCCGGTTCCTGCGCGTCGATCCCGCTCAGTTGCCGCGCATTGAGGAGATGACGGCCAACGCGACTGAGCGGCTAGCGGAGGTCAAGGGTCGGGGCTGGCTTGGCGAGGTTGCGGTGTTGGAGGACTCGCTTGAGCAGCTGCGCCAGCGCCAGGCTGAAGCCGGGCGGCAGTTGAAGGCGGCAACGGCGCCGTTGCCGGCCTTGGATGGTTGGCTCAGTCGACGGGTAGCCAATTTCGGTGGGCATACGATGAAGAGGATCGCCGTACCAGTTCTTGGAGCCGACGCCGATGCGTTCGATCGCGTCGCAGGCAGTCGATTGGAGACGACAGTTGCACGGACTCCTGCGAGAAGCGTGGCTGTCGGTGGTACGGCGTGGATGACGCAACAGCCGTCGCCGCTGTCCTCGTCCCGACGCAGCTCAAGCGATTCAGGGAGGTCTGCGAGGTGGATGGGCCGATCGAGCCGCGGTTCGACGGAGCCACGAAGCATGTGCTCCTCGCCGAGGATCGCGCCTTTTTGTTCCCTCGTAACCACACGATCGTCGGGCAGCTCGAGCGCGAATGCGACGTCTACGCAACTGTCGACCACCCGCTCGTCTCGAAGCTGCTCGGACGCTGGGACGAGCCGGCGATCTCGCCGTACCCGTTCTTTGCCGTGACTCGGCTCCGGGGCTCCGTGCCCGGCGACATGTCGCCGGAACACCTGCGATTGCTGGCGGGACAGCTCGGCGCGGCGCTTGCGGCGTGCCATGACATCGGTCTCGAGCGGGTCCCGCGGCCCCTGTGGGCCAACGCCTGGTCGGAACCGCCGTTGACGCCACCGACGGCGACCGAGTGCTACTCGCCTCTCCGCGAACTGGGCGGTCCCGAGCAACTCGGCAAGTCGGTCGCACCGTTCATTGGTCCGGCGGCGCGAACGACGTTGCTCGAAGCCCTCGAAGCTGTCGACGCGATGGACCCGGTCCTTGCCCACGGCGACCTCTACGAGAGCCACCTGCTGCTCGACGAATCCGGGACATTGACCGGGATTCTCGACTGGGGGTTCGGAGGTGTGCTGTCTCCTCTTATCGACTTCACGTGCAGCCAGTGGGACAGCGCAAGTTGGGCCGCCGAAGGCTCTTACGGTGATCTCCGGCGGCACCTCTGGACGGCGTACGCCGAACATCGTTCGGTGCCGCTGCCGAGTTGGGAGCAGGTCCACATGGCGCTGACCACGTTCGACATCGTTGTGCTGGCACCCGAGACGGAGACCCACTACTACTGGCAGAAAAGCGCCGAGTGGCAAGCCGCTCGACGGGCAGCGGCGGGCCACAGCTTGCAGGCGCAGCTCACGTAGGCGGGCGAACTCCAGTCCGATTGGCCCGATCAGATCAGGCGCCAGCCTGCCCATCTGGCCAGATGTTTGCCCTAGGCAAGCGTCTGGCGTCACTCGGGAAGTCAGCCATCGCTTCCACGACGGCGGGGTTGAGCTGGTTGGCCGGTTGCGATCCGGCGGACCGCACGATCACGCGGCCGGCGGCATGGTGATCGAGCAGCCCGGCGGCCATCTGGGAGCGGCCCGCGTTGTGGACGCAGACGACGAGAACCTCGGCAAATCCGGTGCACCGATGAACTCCGAGTCCTAGAGTGCGTGGGGTGAATCTGTCCCATCTCGGTGCGCCGATCGGGCCGATGATCCGCGTCTACGGCGGGTTCGCCAACCGGATTTACCGGCTCGACACCGACCAGGGGTCGTTCGCGGTGAAGGAGTTGAACCTCGTCGACCGCGGCTGGACCTACCGCGTCGAGGAGGTGTTCAGGTTTGAGCGAGCGGCCTTCGCTGCCGGCGTCCCGATGCCTGAGCCGATCTCGGCCAGCCATCACACGCTCGTCCACCGGTGGGTGGAGGGGGAGAAGGTGCCCGAAGCACCGGTGTCGGCGGCGTACGCGTTCGAGATCGGTGAGATTCTCGCGCGCATCCACGCGATGGACGTCGAGTGGACCGACATGTCGATCGAGGACCCGACGTCACGGGACTGGCCCGAGCTCGCCGAGCGGGCGGCGGCGACCGGACAGCCGTGGGCCGACGAACTCGCCTCCCACGTCGAGACGCTGCTCGCGATTGCCCACTTCGTCGACACCTGCGAACGGCCAGGCCCCGTTGTGCTGACCCACAAGGACATCCAACCGTGGAACCTGCTCGCTCGAGACGGTCGGCCGGTAGTGCTCGACTGGGAGCTCTCGGGGATGCTCGACCTGACCGGTGAGCTCGGCTCGACCGCGCTGAGCCTCGCGAAGGGACCTGGCTTCGACAACATCGAGCCGACCATTTTCCGCTCGGTCCTCGACGGCTACGTCGCCGGGGGCGGAGCACTGCCGCCGTCAGGTCCAAGCTGGTTCGTGTTCATGATCGGTGGCTGGCTGGGGCATACGAGGTGGAACATCCTGCGTTGCCTGGCCGGTGTCGAGGCGAGCACAGGCCCTGACCTCGCGCTGTCGCACGAGTCCGTGCGCAACGGCCTGCGCGGCCTACCCGACATGTTCGGCCGACTCCCAGAGCTCGAGACACTGCTCGCGTGACAGCGACCCGCTTCTGTGCTGGGTGCGCGACGTAGGGCGCGCTTCCGATCCCGCTCAGGGTGGCAGTCGAAGACCTTGCGCCGAGACGCGGGCCGCTGAGAGGTGGATCGGCCGCGAGTGCCCGAACTGCCCGGGCTACATCGAGGGCGTGGTGGCGACGCTGGCCTGGACCTGGCGCCGGTCGGGTGTGCCGCCGATCGAGGTCGATCCGGTTTGCAGTTGGTCGTGCCAATGGAAAGCGGCGCCCGGAACCTTCCGGGACGCCCCTTCCCTGTAGCTCAAAGTGCGGAGCTATGGACTCAGCTGTAGTCCTTTTCGGTCATGCTGTGGTTCTGGACGTACTTGGTGCCGTTCACCCAGTACTCCATAGTGAGCTGCGTCGTGAGTTCGACCCACTGAACCTCGGCAGAATCGTCGGAGGTTCCAGTGACGGTGATCCCGCTCGTACGAGCGATGATCTGGCTAGCGCTGGTGCTGCAGGTCGCGGTCTTCGCGACGGTCACGGTCAAGGTGTCGTAGGTGGCGGAGTAGGAAGCGCTCACCGACGGGTCGCCCTTCGAAACCGAGCCACTGATAGTCCACGACTCAGAGGACTTGACCCCGGTGATGTTCGCCTTGATGGTCTGCCGCACGCAGAACTTGGTGTAAGTCCCGTTCTTCATGATCTGGCTCTCGAACGGGTAAGAGTCACTCGGGTACCCGATCAGAGCTCTACGGTTGTCGTCGTCACCGATGAAGTCGTCCTGGGTGCAGAAGCGAACCCTTCCCGAGTGATAGAGCCACGCGTTGTGGGATCCGGCACCCTGCCAAGGTTCGTCTTTCTCCAAGTAGCCATCGGATCCCTTGTACCAGTCATCCCCACAGCCATCCGCCGCATAGGCGGCTTCCATCGGAACCACAATCATCGACGCCATCACCGCGGCAACGATCGCGAGTCGCTTGATGCTTCTAAACATCGAGGCCCCTCCCCATAGAAGACAAAGAATCACAGAAGTGTGGCACAACCGAGGCCACTCAATACTCACTCGTGTGGGGTGACTGTGCCATGCCGCCCGGCCTAGAACGACTCAGGCGACGGCTCGGCCTGACCTGATGGGACGGTTGTCCGTGGGAGGACGTCACGCCGCGCGGTTCGGGTACCTGCTCAAAGACCGGGTCGTCGACGTCGAGACGCTGATGAGGGCACTGCGCACGATCTCGGCCGGCGGTACGGCCCTGGACCCCGAGATCGTGCGGCACCTGATGCGTGCGGATTCGGCCAGTGATCCCCTTGCAGCGTTGACGGAACGGGAGCGCGACGTACTCGCCCTGATGGCCGAGGGCCGCTCCAACTCAGCGATCGCGGACCGGCTGACGGTCAGCCTCAAGACGGTCGAAAGCCACATCGCGAACATCTTCAGCAAACTCGGCCTGTACGGAGCCCAAGACGACCACCGCCGCGTCCTCGCCGTACTCGCCGCCCTCCAGGGATCGCCCTGAGGGAGGCATACGTCGAGGCTGGAGACAGCCGGGTTGGCCCCTGGGCTAGCAGGGGCAGGGTGCTGTTGTTACGGAGGCTTTCAGGACGGGCTTGTCTTGTTGGGTGGCAGTTATCTGTACGGAGGTGCGGCCCTGTTGGTCTGTGGGGCCCGGGTCTGCGGTGATGAAGCAGGGGTGGTCGAGTTCGACGTAGCGGAAGAACTGGGCGTCGAAGCTGGTTGTCGTGACCCGACTGGGTTGGGATGCTTGTACTGCTTGGGCGGCTGCTTCGAGGAGGACCATGCCTGGTACGTGGTCATGTGGATGGTCGAAGAGCACGCTGTGGCTGGTGTCCACTCGCAACTGCCAGTGCAACGGGCGGGCGGTGGGTGAGAGCACCACGTTGCGGGGATCCTGTCGTCCTACCAGTGTCGGCGGCACCGGGGACGTGAGTGGAATCGCGCGGCTGAAGGACTCCTTGGCGGAGGCATAGGGGCCGCGGAGCCGGTCGTAGATCAAGGGTGGATGGGCGCTGTAATGCACTTCGGCGCCGCCGACGAGCTGACCGGAGATCCGTGCGGCGATGCGTGAGACCAGGTACGCCGATCCCATCCGGCGGCGGGTGACGGTCGAGTGAGTCACCAGCACGGTGACCTCCTTGCCGCCATCGTGAATGCCCAAGGCAGCCGGATTGATCCAGGACCGGATCCGTTCCCAGCCCAGGCGGTACCCCAGTGGGATGTCGTGGACCCGGTAGCTGAGCAGGGCGAGTGCTTGGCGCACGCTCTCCGTGAAGAGCAGGGGCGTGTAGCGGTCGCCCTCGCAGTAGAAGGTGTGGCTCTGCGGCCAGTGCACGGTGACTTGCTGGCGGCGGTCGGGAAGCTCACCCCAGTCGACGACCAGGGCTTCGTCCGACCGGTCCTTGCGGACCAGGGTCTGGAGATCGGTGGCGGCGGATGGGACGGCGGTGGTGCTCGAGGTCATGACAATTCCCCCCTGTGGGACGACAGGTCAGG
Organism: Streptomyces sp. SID13031; assembly: GCF_010548305.1. Lineage (GTDB taxonomy): Bacteria > Actinomycetota > Actinomycetes > Propionibacteriales > Kribbellaceae > Kribbella. Next base: position 152,963 of record NZ_JAAGLV010000013.1, on the reverse strand, counting down.
GGTTGCGGGGCATGGATCGCCCCACCCCCCGCGTATAACATAAAGAAATTTCTTCTTTTCGTGAAGCGGTTTCCAGGTATGGACCAGGGGGATGTGGCATGGCTGGACGAGTCGTGAAGCAGGCGCGGGCCGAGCGGACCCGTGCGGCGGTGTTGCTAGGGGCCGCTGAGGTGTTCGCCGAGCACGGGTTCTCCGGTGCGAGCGTCATGAAGATCGCTGATCGCGCGGGAGTGACGCTGGGCGGGGTCTACTTCCACTTCCGCTCGAAGGAGGAACTGGCGCGGGCGATCGTCACTGGGCAGCCTGACTTCGTTGTACCGCCGGATTCTTCGAAAGGTCTGCAACGTGCCATCGACGTGACCCGGACCTGGGCTCGGCAGTTGGTGGAGAGTCCGATGCTCAGGGCGGGGGCCCGGCTGGTGTGGGAACAGGACCGCTTCATGGAGGCCGGGGAGAACTCTCACCAGCAATGGACCGGTTTGGTGATCGCCGACTTGCAGGCCGCGCAGGACGCCGGCGAACTGGCACCGGGCGTCGACATCAAGGCGATGGCCCGCCTGGTGGTCAACGCCTGTACCGGCGCCCAGATGCATTCCTACGTCGAGACAGGTCACTTGGACCTTCCCGAGCGGGTCGAGGAGATCTGGCGCTGTCTCCTCCCGGCGCTCGGAGCCTCCGGCGAGATCGAGATGCGAGACGGCCGCTAGCGCGACGGCTTGCTGCAGCAGAATTCTCAGAACCTAAGGGGGGATTGCCATGGACGGAAATCAGCTCGGGGGCAAGACGATCATGATCACCGGTGCCTCCAGTGGCATCGGCGCCGCGGCTGCCCGGTGTTTCGCGGCGGACGGCGCGGCCGTCGTACTGATGGCTCGCCGCAAGGAAAAGCTCGAAGAGATCGCCGCGGAGATTCGGGCCGCCGGCGGCCGGGCCGAACTCGCCCCGGGCGATGTCACGGACCCGGAGGCAGTCGAACGCGCCGTCGCAACCGCTGTCAGTGCCTTCGGCCGGCTGGACGGCGCCTTCAACAACGCAGGCTGGGGATCGATCGGGCCGCTCCTGCACGAGACCGACGACGCGGTGTACGAGCAAATCATGGACGTCAACGTGCGCGGTGTCTGGAACTGTCTCAAGTACCAGTTGCCGGTGATGATGGCTCAGGGCTCAGGGTCGGTGGTCAACACCTCCAGCACTGCCGGGGCGTTCGCGACCGGCGCTCTTGCTCCCTATGTTGCCGCCAAGCACGCTGTGCTCGGCCTCACCCGGGCCGCCGCCGCCGAGTACGGGAGCCACGGCATCCGGATCAACGCCCTGATGGTCGGTTCCACCCGGACCGAGTTGATGGAGGCGGCCATCCGCGCGGTGCCTCAACTGGAGCAGGCAGCGAGTGCCCGTGCGATCCAGCCCCGGCTGGCCGAGCCGATCGAGGTGGCGCGGGCCGCGGCCTGGCTGCTGAGTGACCAGGCGTCGTTCATCACCGGCGGAGCCGTCCCGGTGGACGGCGGGGCCAGCGCGATCTGAGCTGATCCGGCTCCCTCGAACCCACCAGGTGAGAACCCGTTGACCATAACAAAAAGATCACTATCATTTTAATGTCCTGGGGGGACGCTGAGTGATGTGTCGTTTACCGGCGGACATAGTGAGGGGTAGTCATGACACAGGGAGTAGTGCGCGTCCTGGTCGTCGAAGGTGGCTCAGTCGAAGCCGAATCAAGGAGACGGGAACTGCGACGGCAGGGGTACGCCGTGAGCAGCGTCGACACTGGAGCCAAGGCGTTGCAGGCACACGGGAGATCGGATTTCGTTCTGCTGGACCTCGATCTGCCGGACATCGATGGGCTGGAGGTCTGCCGGTCGATCCGGGCGGCCGGCGGCAAGCCGATCATCTCGGTCTCCTCGGGTGATACCGAGACAGACCGGATTCTCGCCCTCAACGCCGGAGCGGACGACTGCCTGGACCCGCGCTGCGGGCCGCGGGAGATGCTGGCCCGGATCGAGGCGGTACTGCGTCGTTCGCTGCCGTGCCGCCAGCCCGATCGCGTCATCAGCCTGGGCACCTTGCGTGTTGACATGCAGACCCACGAGGCCCGGGTGCGGGGTGAGCCGGTGAAGCTGACCGGCAAGGAGTTCGAGCTGCTGCACAAGCTGGCCTCCCATCCGGACGAGGCGCTGTCCCGCAAGCAACTGATGGCCAGTGTCTGGGAGACGAGCTGGGCCGATTCCAGCCGCACGATCGACACCCATGTGCGGAGTCTGCGAGCCAAGCTCGGGGCCAGCTCCTGGATCATCACGGTGCGCGGGGTCGGCTATCGCATCGGTCGTGGCTGAGCAAGGGTGTTCGTCCGGCTGGACGGACACGGTCCTGCTGCGCTGGGAATCCCAGCGCGCCCCAGCAGGGCCGCGTCTGTCCATGCCTGCGGAAAGCTCAGTGCACGTTCGGGCGTCGGGCCGGGAAGCCATGGCGCCGTGCGACGACGACCACCAGCAGCACCGGCACCATCAGGACCAGGACGGCCCAGGGGAACGACTTCGGTCCCACCCCTGCCAGCAGGATGCCACCGACAGCGCCACCACCGGCCATGAAGGAGTTCCAGGTGGTCACCAGCAGGGCCTGCCCGCTGTTACCGCCGGCGTCCGTGACGGCGGTCTGCAGCAAGGTGGTCACGCCACCCCAGCCCAGTCCCCACAGCACGATCGCCGCGTACACCACCAGGTCGCTGCTCGCGAGCAGCCCGAGGCTCACCGCGGCGATGACGACCAAGCCCGCGGAGCCGATGGTGAGCTGCCGCAGTTTGCGGTCGACCATCGCGCCGGTGATCACGATGCTCACGACGGACGCGATACCGAAGGTCAGCAGGACGGTGTCGCGCTGACCACCCATGCCGTACTCGTCGAGGAACGTCGAGATGTAGGTGTAGAGGACATTGTGGGCCAGCACCCAGGCCGCGACGGTGAACAGCACCGCGACGACGCCGGGAAGCTTCAGCGCCTTCAGGATCGGTTCGCGCTGGCCGAGCTTCTGGCCTGCCGCGGCCGGGACCGAGACGCCGATCCAGACCAGCAGCAGCACGCAGAGCGCGGCCACCAGCCCGAAGGTGAGGCGCCAACCGAACAGGTTGCCGAGGAAGGTGCCCACCGGGATACCCAACGCCAAGGCCAGCGGGACACCGGCCATCGTGATGGAGATCGCTCGCCCCTGGAGGTGCGGCGGCGCCAGCCGGAGCGCGTAGCCGACCAGTTCGGCCCAGACGGCGGCGGCCGCGATACCGGCCAGCAGCCGGAACGTCATGGTCAGGGCGTAGCTCGAGGAGATCGCGGTGACGACGTTGGCGACGCCGATGACCGAGACGGCGAGCAGCAGCAGGTGCTTGCGTCCCCACGCCGCGGTCGCCACCATCAACGGGATCGCCGAGAGGCCGGTCGCGATAGCATAAATGGTCAGCATCTGACCCGCCGCCGACTCACTGACGGACAGGTCGCGCGCCATCTCCGGCAGTACGCCGGCCGGCAGCGCCTCGGTGAGGATGCCGATGAAGGCCGCTGTGCTCAGGGCGAGAAGGGGGGACCAGGGCAGTTTGTTCCCCACCCCCGCAGGCGGTGTGTGGTTCGAAGTCTCAGTCTGGGAAGTCGCCATGGTTTTATACTCAAACCTTTTCATTGATGTGAAGGTCAAGGGTCTTCTGAAGTGAGGTGCATCACATGCGGATCGGGTCTTTGGCGGAGCGCACCGGAACGTCCCGGCGGTTGCTGCGGTACTACGAGGAGCAGGGCCTGATCGGCTCCACCCGCTCCGCCAACGGGTACCGGGACTATGCCGAGTCCTGTGTGGACAAGGTGATCCAGATCCGGGGGCTGCTCGACGCGGGGCTGCCGACCCGGGTGATCAGGGAGGTCCTGCCGTGCATGGACACCCCCCGGGCCATCCGCATCTCAGCGGCCACCACCGACACCATCGCGCTACTCGAAGGCGAGCGGGACCGGATGACCCAGCGCATCGGCTGCCTCGAACGCAACCGTGATGCCATCTCCACCTATCTCGAAGCGCTCCGGCTCGAAGCGGACCGGCTCGAAGCGGCCAGTTTCGAAGCGGCCAGTTTCGAAGCGGTCTGTGCGGCTCAGGAAACCGGCGAGCTCCAGTTGGTGAAGCCTGCCGAGGCCGTCGTGTCCGCCAAGGGCGCATAGCGGACCTGGTTCGACAGGACCACGCCGTGGCTGGCCAGGTCGAAGATGATCTGGTCGCCGTCGGCGATGCTGAAGCCCGCGTGATAGCTGGCCTTGTCCGAGCCCAGCAGCAGGTAGTTCACCAGCCCTGGCCGACGGAGTCCGGGATAGGAGAACAGGTAGTCCACCATGTCCGGCACGCGCTGGAAGATCGCGTCCGCACCGCAGGTGAAGTCGCCCTTCCAAGCCGGGGCGCCGTCGCGTTCGATGATGATCTGCCCGGTGACCGACTGCGGCGGTTCGCCGAGGAAGAGCCACGGCGTCATCGAGGTGTCGCACAGCTTGGCGTACGGCGTCCATCCCCATGGGTTCTGCAGATGCAGCCCGATGTCGTTGAGGTCGTTGGCGAAGGTGTACCCCGCGTAGTGCGGAGTGCCGTCCTTGTCGTTGACGAAGACCAGACCGACCTCGGGCTCCTCCAGCAGCGCCACCGCCGAGGCCGGCACCGTCAGCGGAAGGCCGTTGGTCTCCAGCCACGATCCGGTGCCCTTGATCAGCCAGTTCGGTGCCTTGAACTTCTCGTCCGGGGCCGGCGGGTTGGGGAACTTGGAGCGGTGGGTTCCCATGAACCCGGTGATCAGTGAGTTGCCGGCGGCCCCCGGCAACAGCGGTGGCAGGTAGTGGACCCCGGGGTCATCGCCGGAGACGGTGACGGTGGCGGTGCCGGACGTCACCGACTCCAGCAGCGCCTCCGTACCGCCGCCCGCCAGGACAGCCTTCCGCAGTTGGTTCTCGGACACCGGGTACAGCGTGACCGGTTCACCGGGCACAGGCAGCCCGACTCCCGCGTAGCGCTGTCCCTGGTACTCACATTCGAAAAGGATGGACATGCAGCGACTCTCCTCGAGCTCGTTGGGCGGATGCGAAAGGTGCGGTCAGATCGGTGAGGACCTCCGTGATGCGGTCGACGGAGGCTTTGATCCAGGGCAGCGCGACCGGGTCCGGCGAGGCCAGCGCGGCTGAACGCTCGGCGTCGGATTCGCCGTACAGCCGGCTGGTCGCGGCCCGGATCCGGAGCGATCGGCTGGGTTCGCCGAAGGCGGTTCCCGGCAACAGCGCAACGCCGTACCGCGTACTGAGCAAAGCGGCGAGATCGTCTCCGCCGTTGACATCGTGGAAGCGGGACAGGCCTTCCCGGAGTGGCTCGAAGTCCGGGTAGAGGTAACAGGTAGCCCGGATCGGGGCCAGCTCAGCACCGACCGCGGTGAACGCTTCGGCCACTCTCCGGGCCACACGTTCGTGCAGCCGGCAGGAGGCGGCCACGCGCTCGACCACCTCCGGCGGCTCCGTCAACGCGTAGGCGGCCGCAGCCTGTACCGGAGCCGCCGTGCTCGACCAGATCTGGCTGGCGATGCTCACCAGCCGCTCGCGCACTGTGCTGCCCAGAGACCCGGTCGGCAGCCGAGCCACGCCCAGCCGCCAACCACCCACTGCCAGGTTCTTCGTGAGCCCCGTGGTCACCACAGTGCGTTCGGGTGCGAACATCGCCGGGGACACCGCCCGGTCGCCGGGGGCGAACACCAGGTCGCAGTAGATCTCGTCGGAGATCACCACCAGATCCAGTTCCCTGGCTACGAGGGCCAGTTCGCGGATGGTCTCCGGCTCGGCGATCGTCCCCGTCGGGTTGTCCGGCAGGGTCACGACTACAGAGCGGGGGTCGCGCCCACTCGCCCGGGCGGCGAGAACCTGCGCGCGGAGTTCGGTCGGATCCGGTACGCCGCCCTCGCCGGGGCGGGTGCGCACCGGGATGGCCTGGAAGCCTGCCAGCCGAGCGTGCGCGACATAGCTCACCCAGCTTGGTACCGGCACGACCACATCTCCTCCCACTGCCAGCAGCAGTGCGAACAGCAGTGGCTTGCTGCCCGGCCCGCAGACCACGTCCGCCGGATCGGTAGCCAGACCTCGCCGGCCCCAGTACCCGGCCGCCGCCTCCCGTACTTCCGCCGAACCGGTCACCGGTCCGTACGCGTTACGACCCGCCGCCCGGGCCAGCTGTTCCGCCAGCTCCGGCAGTACCGGAAGGCCGATCTCACCGGTCGCCAGGAACAGCACGCGTTCACCGGCCAGCCGACGGCGTTCGAACTCCTCGTCAGCCGCCAGGGTCGCCGACATGGTCACCGGCACGGGTGCGGTCATGACGTCCCCGCGTACAGTCTCCGGAGCTCGACCTTCCGGACCTTGCCGGTCAGCGTCTTGGGCAGGACATCCACGACCTCCAGCCGTTCCGGGTAGAACTGTGGGTCCTGTCCCGCTCCCCGCAGGTGGGCCTGAATCTCTTCCAGGGTTGGCCGTGCGCCGCCGCGTACCACGGCGACAGCGAGGATCGGATCGTCCACCTGTCCGGTCAGACCGACCAGCGCCGCCTCGGTCACCTTCGGGTGCTGGGAGATGACCGCCTCGAGCTCTGCGATCGGTACGACGACGCCGTCGCGGATGATCGTGTCCTTGGCCCGCCCGAGGATCCGGATGCCGCCGCGCCCGTCCTCGCGAGCCACGTCGCCGGTGTCGAACCAGCCGTCCTGCGTCAGCTCCGCGTCGAACACGTCCTGCTGCTTGTAGTAGCCCAGCGCCTGGGAGGCACCGCGCGCTCGCAGCCGGCCGACCGGTGCTCGCTTCGAGGGGTCGTGGCACAGGTCGACGCGGATCTCCATCGCGTCGATCGGCCGGCCGTGGCTGTGCGCCGCCCAGTCCTGGTCGTAGTCCAGCCGGCTGATCGTGATCGGCCCGAACTCCGACATACCCCACACCGAGTACGTGCGGGAGCCGAAGGTGGCCCGCATCTCGTCCACCAGCCCTTGGAGGACCGGGGCCGCGCCGGTGACCGTGTGCTGCAGACTCGAGACATCGTGCGGATCCGCCTGCTGTGCCCGCGCCACCCCGGTGAGGGTGGGCGGGGGTCCGTACAGAAGCGTGGCGCGGTAACGCTCCACCAGGTCCAGCAGGCCCGCGCGGTCCGGGCCGTCCTGGAAGGCAACCGTTCCACCCAGCATCACCGAGGCGAGCACACCCTGGCCGAATCCCGAGTAGTGCACCAGCGGCGTGGTGACCGCGGCCACGAGGTCGTCGCGGAGCATGAAAGCGTCCACATAGCCGCGAACACCGGAGTGAACCGTGTTCAGGCTGTGCACAACTCCCTTGGAGAAACCGGTCGTACCGGAGGTGAACAGCACGACGAAGGGCTCGTCCGGCTGCAGCTGAAGTCCCTCCAGGTCAGGCTCCCAGTGCGACCGGACGAAGTGCTCGTGGAAGTCGATGGAGCCCGCCGGGGCGGGACTGCCGACCACCACCAGATGTTCCAACGGCAGCTCGTCCTGCATCGCACGGACGGACTCGGCCAGTGGGTGACCGTCGAACTCGGGGACCGTCACCAGCACCTTGGCCCCGGTCAGCTCGAGGCGGTGGCGCAACTCCTCCCCCTGGCACTCCGGGGCGATCGGGCAGATCACCGCACCAACCGCCATGCAGGCGAACATCAGCGGCACGATCTCCCACCGATTGGGCAGCTGGACGGCGACCAGGGCACCGCGCTGTACGCCGAGCTCCAGCAGTCCACCGGCGAACCGGTCGGTCAGCCTGGCGAGTTCCGCGTAGTCCAGGGTGTCGGTGTGGGCATCGTCGAGCCGGCGGCCGGCGATCGCCAGCTTGCGGGGCCGTTCCCGAGCCTGCTTGCGCAGATCGTCGAGAAAGGTCTCGTCCCGCCACCAACCGCGACGCCGGTACTCCGCGCCGCGGTCGGCCGGGCTGGTCATTGAGGACGCCCCTGCCGACGCTCCTGGCGACGGGTCGCGAGCAACTCGGGCAGCGGATCACCCGCACCTGCCGCGGCGATCTCCAGCAGAGCGCGGGTGTTGAGCTGGACCCGGTTGCCGACCCAGTCGAAGACCCAGGCCTTGCGCGCCTCGGCCGGCAGGTCGAAGGGAACGACCCGGGTGACCGCCAGGGCCGCCGAAGCCGCACCACCGATGTTGGCGATCACCCCCGGCACCAGGACGGTACCTGCCGCCCGCGCCTTCTCCTGGGCTTCGGAGGTCGAGGCGATGTTGGCGCCCTCGACCACCAGCTCCGCCCGCAGCCGGTGCACGTTCTCCGCGTTGAGCGCGTTCTTCTGTGCCGCCAGGATCAGCAGGTCCGCATCCACGTCCAGCCAGGCATCCGGGCGGCTCGACACCGTGACGCCGGCCGGCAACTTGGACCGGTCGATGCGGCCGAACTCGTCAGTGATGGCGACCAGGTCGTCCACCGGCAGCCGGTTCGCGCTGATCGTGCCGTCGATGTCGGCGACACCGACGACCACGTGCCCGCGCTCCTCGAGGAACCGCGCGACCGCACGGCCCACCGCACCGAAACCCTGGACGACGATCCGCGCCGCCTCCGCGCGTCCACTCGCCTCCAGCGCGGTGACTGCTGCCACCCCGACGCCGTGTCCGGTGCAGTCGATCAGCGGTTCGTAGTACGTGCGCCAGTCGATCGGCATGTCCGGAGCGCCGAGCCGGAACCTCGGGTCGTACCCGGCCTCGTCGAAGAAGATCGCCCGGTCGGCCGGGGTCACGCCCATGTCGATGCCCAGGTGGATGCCGCCGTGCAGCAGCGGCTTGACCGTCCGGCCGAAGGTCCGGAAGGTCGTCTCGCGATCGGTGCCATCGGCAACAATGCCGGCCTTCGCGCCGCCGATCGGCAGGCCCGCCAGGGTGAACTTCTGGGTCATGTCGCGGGCCAGCCCCGCGACCTCGGCCTCGGTGACCCCCGGCGTCATCCGGGTGCCGCCCATCCCCAGGCCGTCGTAGAGGGAATCGACGACCACCCAGCCCTTGATAGCGCCACCACTTCCGTTCAGGTGGACGGTGAAGGCAGGGTCGGTCGGGTAGTCGAGATCAGTCATGGCCAAGTCCTTCGAAGTCGAGGGAAATCGGGTGCTGTCACTGGTAGAGCTGGGCGAAGCCACGCAGGATCTCCCGTCCGTCGTCGCGGAACTCCAGGTGTGCCTGGGACCCGAAGATCCGGCCGTCGTCGGAGCGGAGGAACTCCACCGGCGCGTGCTCGGAGCGGCCGATCGACCGGAACCCCGCCGGCGCCTGCTGGAGGTAGAGGGTGTGCCGGTGGAACACCGTCACGGTCGGCTTCACGAAGGTGAAGATCGGCTCGTCCTTGTCGACCTCCGCCTCGTGGCCGCCGACCCGCTGCGGTCCCTCGGCCAGTTCGCCGCCCTGCGAGACCGCGATGATCTGCATCCCGCCGCAGATCCCGAACACCGGGACGTCAGCGGTCATCACCAGCTCGACCAGCGGTTTGTAGTACTCCGTGTCGTAGGCCCGGACCTTGGTCCCGCTCAGCACGATCGCCTGGTAGCGGCCGTCCAGCTTCGCCGGTACCTCGGTACTGCTGACCACGTCGGTCGCCGAGCCCAGATCCTCGAACCGGCCCCGGAGTTGTTTCAGTGAGAGTGTGCGGTTGTTGACGACTAGCACGCGGGATTGCGCCACGGTCATGCTCCTTGGCCTCGGGTGATGACGGTGCCGGTCCGGCCGGAAAGGAGCTCGGAGACAGGGGCACTGCCGATGACGACCTCTTGTACTCCCTGCTCCAGCGCCTCGCCGGCGGCGCGCAGTTTCTTGCGCATCCCGCCGGTGGCGCCCTTGTCGCGGAAGGCCGCGGCACCCTCGGCGTCGATCCGGTCGACCGGTTCGCCATCGATCAGCAGATGCGCGACATCGGTGACCAGGACCAGATTCGTGGCTCCGGTGGCACCGGCGATGGCTGCGGCGGCGCGGTCGGCGTCGGTGTTGACCTCTTGGCCGGCCTCGTTCCTTGCCAGCGGAGTCACCAGGTGGACGTGGCCCGGCCGGAGGTTCTTCAGCTCCGACGGTTCCACCTTGGTGATCGGCCCGACAAGGTTCTCCAGCTCCACCAGCTGCTTGCCCTGCCACCACCAGCGCTCGCCTGGTCCGGCATGCACCAGACCATCACTGCCCAGCAGTCGCTCGACGGTGATACCGCGGTACTCCAGCCGGGCGATCACGTCATCGGCCATCACCGTGCTGACGGTCTTGATGTCGTCGATCACTTCACGGGTGGTCCACCGGCTCTGGTTGCCGTATCGGTCCCGCAGGATCGCGGAGGGATCCCGGTACCGCCCACTGAACTCCTTGAGCGGCTTGGACCAACCGTGCACCAGCACCAGCGGATGGTCCGCCCCATGTTCGGCCAGATCGTCCCACCAGGTTCCGGCCAGATCCTCCAGGCAGCTGCCACCCAGCTTGACCACGGTCGGTACTGCGCCGCTCATGCCGGCATCACCGGCTGCATCGTCAGACCCGTTTCCTCGGGCAGCGAGAACCTCAGGTTCGCGGCCTGGACGGCTTGCCCCGCGGCGCCCTTGACCAGGTTGTCCAGGGCGGCGAGGGCGACGATTCGGCTGTTCTCCTCGTCGTACAGAACTGTCACGTCGCAGTAGTTGGAGCCCAGTACGGCCTGCGGATCCGGGACCGGGATCAAGGTCTCGTCGTGCCGGCGGACCCGGACGAAGGGCTTGCCCTTGTAGAAGCGGGTGTAGGCCCGGTGCAGGTCGCGCTGGTTCACCTGCTCGTCGGTGAACACATAGCTGCTGGTCATCAGTCCGCGGACATGCGAGACGCCGTACGCCGACATCGACAAGGAGCCGATTTTTCCGGGCTTGCTGCGGTCGAAGAAGTCCCGGACCTCGCCGGCGTGACGATGCCCGGTCGGCGAGTACGGGGCGATCGCTCCGTTGCGGAGCGGATGCAGATCCGTGGTGCGCAGCGACAGGCCGCCGCCGCTGGAGCCGCTCTTGCCGTCGACCACCACGGTCTTCAGATCCAGCCCCAGCCCGATCGTCAGCGGTGCCAGCGCCAGCGTCATCGACGTGGCGTAGCAGCCCGGCAGCGAGATCAGCGCGGCTCCCGGCAACTGGTCGGCGACCAGCTCCGGTACGCCGTACACGAACCGGTCGGCCAGCTCGGTGTGCCGGTTGACCTTCGGGTACCAGCGCGCGTGCAGTTCCGGCGTACGGATCCGGAATGCGCCGCTGAGGTCGATCACGGCCGGAACCTTGTCGGCCAGCAGCTCGGCCAGCTTCGCCGAGACCGGCGCGGGGGTGGCGAGGAACAGGACGTCGACCTGATCGGCGACCTCCTCGGTCACCGGTTGCACCGTCACCCCCAGGTCGAGCCGCAGCCCTGGGTGGAGCTCGGCCGGGCGTCGCCCGATGTTCGAGGAGCCTCCCAGGAAGGTGAGTTCCAGGTCGGGGTGCTGGACGATCAGCCTGATCAGGTCGCCGCCGGCCAGCCCGGAGGCGCCGACCACTCCGGCCCGGATCACGAGAGCACCTCCTGAAGGTAGCTGCCGACCGCCGCGGCGACGTTCACGCCGGTGGCCTGGGCCACGGACCGGAAACCGGGAGCGTGGTTGACCTCGTTGACGACGAATCCCTCGGGGGTGTGGAACAGGTCGATGCCGTAGATCCCGGGACCGAGCACGTCCAGCACACCGTCGACGATCTTCGCCACCTCGGGGTCGTCCGCCGCGGCGCGGCTGGTGTTGCCCAGCGCCGCGTTGTTGCGCCAGTCGTCACCGCCGCTGGTGAACTCGGCAGCACCCACCAGTACGTCGCCGACCACCAGGCAGCGCGTCGAGGCCCCGCCGGCCAGGAAGGGTTCCACCAGACACGCCTGCTCGAACGCGTGCCCGAGATCCTCGACGTAGTCGTACAGGGAGTTCGCGGCGTCGGCCTCCCGGATCAGCGCGACCCGCTTGCCCATACCGCCGTACACCGGCTTCAGCACCACCGGCGGCGCGAAGTCCTTGAGTGCCTTGCCGAAGTCGGCGCGCGACAGCACCAGCCGGAAGTCCGGAACCGGTACGCCGGCGGCCCGCAGCGCGGTCCGGAGTACTGCCTTGTTCTCGCACAGGTTGATCGCCCGGGCCGTGTTGATCACCCGGCTGCCCGACTCCTCGGCGAGGGTGGCGATCAGGCCGCCGCGGGTGTAGCTGCGACTTCGCAGCAGGACTGCGTCGTATCCGGTCAGCGCGGTGACGTCCGGCTGGCCCAGGCACAACGATTCGTCGTTGATCCATTCGATGGCCAGGCCCAGGCCGGGCGCGGCTTCGATCAGCTGCCGCTCCTCCCAGGCGATCCGGTCCGCGACGATCGCGATGGACTTGGTCATCTCACTGACCCCAGTCGCGCAACTGCACCTCGACCATCGACAGCCGCAGCTGACCGGCGTCAACGGCCTCGACGCGCAGCGTCAGCATGCACTCGGGGCAGGACAGCGTCTCGCCCTGGACCAGCGGTGGCACGGTCAGGTCGGTCTCACATTCGGGGCAAATGCCGGAAAGAGTGGCGGTGGACATCAGATTGCTCCAGCGGGAAGAAGGGATGAGGGGTCGAACAGGTGAAATTCAGCGGGACTGGAAATCAACAGCGGCTTTTCGAATTCCGTCGCGGTCGAGCAACGGCCGCCCGTTTTCTTCTTGGTGCGCGATCAGCCAGGAGGTGAAAGAATCCACGTCCACGGTGATGCCGGATTCCAGCAGCGCCCATTTGACCAGGGCCGGGGTGAGCCGCGTGCGCACCAGGAGTTCGCGGGTGTTGCCGACGAGTTCGGCCGGCAGCGTTTCGTACGCCTCGGGGTTGGTCAGCTGGCCGGGCAGCTCGTAGGCGAAGGCATGTGGTGACGTCGGCCCCGACTGGAACGCCGTCCCCAGACCGGCGCCCTGCAGCGCCACCCGGGACAGCTCGGTCAGGTGGCTCAGGTCGAAGCGAGTATCGCCGTGGACTACCCGCAGGGCCATCAGCAACTCGGCCAGCGGCGCGTTACCGCCTCGTTCGCCGATGCCGCCCACCGTCGCCGAGATCCACTGGGCGCCGGCCCGGACGGCGGCGAGTGAGTTGGCCACCGCCATCCCCAGCATGTTGTGAGAGTGGATCTCGATCTCGGAGCCGTCGATCGCGGTCAGGTCGCCGATCACCGACTCCATCTGCCACGGCGACAGGTAGGCGACGGTCTCCGCCACCCGGAACCGGTCGGCGCCGGCCGCGAATCCCGAAGCCACATAGGGAACCAGTCGTTCCCTCGGAGTACGGGCCCCGTCTTCGCCGCTGAACGTGACGTGGAAGCCGCGCTCCTTGGCCTGGGTGATCGCGGACCGGGCCAGTACCTCGAGGAACCGGGGGCTGGACGACCCGAGCTTGAGCTGGGCGTGCTCCTCGGAGGTGGGGATCGAGTACATGATGTGCCGTACGCCGAGCCGCTCCGCCTCATCCAATGCGGTAGCGACCTGCTGGCGGTCCCGGACCACCACGAGCGTCATACTGCGCTCCGGGCCGATCGCCTCATGGGTGGCCAGGATCAGGTCCGCGTCCTTGCTGTTCGGGCCTGAGACCATCCCGACCTCGACCAGCTCGATCCCGGTCTTCACCAGCAGTTCTGCGATCGTTGCCGCATCCTCTGGACCGAACTCGACGCCGGCCATGTGGGCGGAGTCCCGCAAAGTAGCGTCGGACAATCGGGGGGCGGGGCCCTGACTCCCGTCGGTGTTCGCTGCGCTTTCCATTGTGCTTGTGCTCCCTCTGTTATGGGCGGTCATTGGGTGCCGAGACCAACCTTGAGGCGGCCACCCGCAGGGCAGCAAGCTGTTCTCTGTGAAGAATCGTGAAGCCTTGTGGACGCTCGCCAAGGTGGGTAGCGAATTTTGGGGCGGGCGGCGGCCTTGTGTGATTTCGCCGAATCCCTGCGATTTCGGGGCTACCGTTCTTGAATTCGTCTTCGGCCGATGCACAACGAAGGGAAGGGAAATGATGGTGTTTCCGAAATCCCCGGGTGATGGCACTGACGGGGTCTCCTCATTGCCAGAGCGGGTCCGTTATCTCGCCAGTCACCTCGCTCGTCCCACCGCCCCGGAACGTGATCGTCACCGGCACTGGGACGAAGGCCTCTTCAAGGCTTTGTCCGCCGCCTTCAGTACAGAGTTGACCGGCGGCCAGACCGCCGCCTTCCTCACCGCGCTGGGCGAGGGCTCCCAAGATCCAGGTCTCGCCCTGGCCTTCACTACTCACGCCGTCCTGACCGCTGTGCCGCTGCGCGCCTTCGGGACCAGCGCGCAGCAGGAGCGCTACCTGCCCCGGATCGCCGCGGGTGAGTGGCTCGGCGCGCTGTCCCTGCGGCAGACCCAAGGTGCCGCCTTCGCCTCCACCGTCGCGGTCAAACCTGCCCTGGGCGCCGAGAGCGGCTGGGTACTGTCCGGCGATCTCGAACAGGTCGTCCTCGGCACGCAGGCGCACCACTATCTCGTCATCGCCGAGCACAGCGACGGATCGCGTACTGCGTTCCTGCTCGACCGCGACACCCCTGGTCTGCGGATCGAGGAGTCCGATCCCGCGGCGATGCGCAGTTGCCCTTGGGGCCGGCTCTTCCTCGATGAGTGCCGGGTGCCTTCGGACGCAGTACTGGGTACTGTCGGTGCGGCCGTCGCCGAGACCGAGCCTTTCCTCGCCACCCTCGACTGGGTCTTCACCAGCGCTTCCTGGCTCGGCATCATGCAAGCGCTGATCAACGAATCGCTGGCTGCCGTCCACGCCCGCAACCTCTTCGGCGCTCCGCTGGTGCACTCGCAGTCCGTCCGGTTCCTGCTGGCCGACCTCGCCATCCAGAACGAACTCGCAGCTGGTCTTCTCAACCGTGCTGCCGCCCAGTTCGACGGCGATGCATCTCCGTCTCATCAGGAGGCTGCCACCGCCAGGCTGTTCACCGCCGCCGCTGTTCGCACAGTCGCCGAGGGAGCTGCCCAGCTGGCCGGCCCGGCCGCATCGACAGCGGATGGGCTCGTCGAGCGTGCGCACCGCGACGCTCTCTTCTTCGCCTCGACCGGTGGTGGTGCAGAAGTACTGCGCCCGGTGATCGCGGCTTCCCTGCTCGGACTCGGCTGACCGTGAGGACTATCACCGATATGTACTTCGACGTGGACACCTTCGCCGCTATCGCCGCTCGTGCCGCTCAGACCGACGCCACCAGCTCCATCCCTGCCGAGAGCTGGCAGGATCTGGTCGACACCGGCTACCTGGGCCTGTTCCATCCCGAACACCTCGGCGGTAGCGGTGCCGATGCCGCCACTCAAGTCCGGGCCATGGAGGCGCTCGGCCGCGCCTGCTCCGGGACCTACTGGGCTGCCACCGTCTCCTCCCTGCTGTGCGGCAATCTCCTTGCCACGTACGGAAACGAACGGCATCACGAGCTGATCCGGTCGCTGGCCACTGGAGAGCGGCTTGCGGCCTTTGCCATCGTCGAGACCGCGGCCGGCAGCGATGCCGGTACCTATAAAACCCTGGTACGGCGTACCGACAGTGGCTACAGCATCAGCGGCGAGAAGTCCCGGATCACCAATGCCCCTCGCGCCGACCTCGCAGTCACGTTGGCCCGCCGGGACAAGCCTGCCGGCGACGACGGCCCGGACTGGTGCCTGGCCTTCGTCGATCTCGACCAGCCAGGCGTACGCCGCTACGACATCCCCCACATGGGCCTGCGCGGCATGCCTTGGGGTGGCATCGTCTACACCGACGCCCACGTCGACGAGGCGAACGTCATTCCCGTCCCCTTCACCGAACTGGCTGAAGGAATGACCTGGGGCTGGCTGCTGGTCTCCGTCGCGGCCGTGGCCACGGCCGAATCCGCTCTTGCCGCCTCAGTGCGGTACGCCCGGCAGCGGGTCTCCTTCGGCCGGCCTCTTGCTCATATGGAAGGTATTCAGGCGCAGCTCGCCGACTCCCGCACCCAGATCGACGCGGCCCGACTGCTCGCTCAAAGCTGCGCCGCCGAACGAGTCTCCGGCAATTCCGCCCGGCAGCTGATCGGAATGCTCAAGATCTATGCCACCGAGATGGCGGTCGAGGTCACCCAGCGCGCCGTCCAGATCCACGGCGCCGCGGGCGTCACCGAGGGCCATGAGGTGGAGCGCTACTACCGCGACGCCCAGATGAACGTAGTCGGCGCCTTCGCAACCAATCGCCTCCGCGAACAGATCGCCGAGGGCCTCGGCCTCGGCCCCGCCGTCTACCGCCCCTTCGACTGGCTGACCCCCACCGGCCTCGCCGGCTGAAACCCCACAACTCCTCTACGCTCTGAAACGCAGCAGCGGGGCAACAGCGCGCCGACCTGGGGTTCTCTCGGGTCGGCCTACGGCGTACAGGTAGCCGGCCTTGGTGTCCTTGTCGATGCCGAGGAGGACTACGCCGGTCTTGCCGCATCCGGCGGCTTGGAGGGACCTTGCTGTCAGGGCCACGAACCCTGCCTATCCGTCGGTCGCTGCGAGCAACTCTTCCAGGGAGGCGCGCGTCATGGGGTGGGTGAGGAGGTCGAGGGTTCCTCGTTCGGTGACGTCGGCCTGGTCTTCATCACTTGGGTTGATGGCTTCGCAGATCATGTTGTACGTCCAGTTGAGCCAACCACCGGCGGCGACTGCGAAGGAGGAGAGGGTGAGTTTCGGCCAGTGACCGGCGGCCTCCAAGTAGCCCTGCCGGAAGGCCGCGACGGCTTTGGGGTTGAGGGTTGGGCGGAGGGTCCATTGGCCTAGGGCGGCGCCGATTTCCAGGGCGGGGGTCATCGAGCCGGCGAAATCCCACTCGGTGATCAGGAGTTCGTCGTGGTGGCCGATGCGGACGTGTTCGGGGATGAGGTTGCTGTTGCAGAGGATGAAGTCGGCGGGGTCGGCGTCGAGCTCGATTCGGCTCAGATCGGCCAGCGCCGGCAGGGATTGAGCCAGTTGGCCGGCCCAGGGCTTCTGGGCGGCTCGCGCGCGATCGAGAAGTGCTGACCAGTCGGCGCTGGACTTGCGCGTGGTCAGGTACCAGCTCATCGGTGACTCGCTCGGGATGGCGAGGGAGTGCAAGGTCCCGTACGTCGTACCGACCTGTCGCGCCACCCCCAACGGGGTTGGGAGGACCGGGACGGGGCCGACCTCGATCCACTCGTGGACACGCCAGTTCTGTCCTTGGACGGCCTCGATCAATCGGCCACGGAGGCTGCGGACCGGGGTCGGGGCAACGATGCCCTTGGCAACGGCCGCGTTTCGGAGGCGGGCGCCGAGCTCGGCTTGCTCGTCGGTGATCCAGTCGTAGACAGTGACAGCCAGCCAGCGGCCGCGGTCGGTGATGATCGACCAGCAGCGGCCCATCGGCGTGAACGAGACAGGTGAGGCCGCTCCAACGACAACCCCGAGACCGAAGGCAGAAGCCAGCGCCTCGGTGAGCCCAGCAGGAGCGACCGGTACTGCGGCCGCCCGGCGCTCGACCTCGGATTTCAGCTCGGCCCAATCACGCATCCCGTACTCCGCCGCGAGGGCCCGCTGGGCATCGGCCAGGGATGCCGGTGGGCCGGATTCGCGGAGTGCGGCCAGGAGGTCTTTGGCCTCTTTGCGCAGGAAGCCAAGGCTCGGCTTGTCAGGCAGGAATCTCACAGCGTGTCCTCTCGCGCCCGGACTCGCACAGGCCACAAGGAGCACGATGCCCTAGCCAGTGAGTGGAGAAACGGGGTGGCTTCCAGCCTTCCGGCGAGTCTCGGCGCAGCCCCGACCACGCTGCCCACGACGCTATCCGACCACCGCCGACCCGGTCAACGGATACACAGAGGGCGGTCTGCCTACGGGGTGAGGCCGCCGGCGATCAGCTGGGTCAGGGTGGTGGTCACTTCGGGGGCGGTGGCTCGGTTGTGGGTCAGTTCTGCGGCTAGGGCTTCGGCGGCGCCCAAGAGGGCGGTGCAGCGGAGGTGGAGCGCTTCGGGCTGCAGCGCGGAGTACGGGGTGAGAGCCGTTGCCATCGTTGTGGTGTAGGCAGTCAAGAGCGCGTGCTGGGTCGGCTCCAGGTCCGGGTTGCCTTTGAGGGCTGCCGAAAGAGTGGCGAATTCGGGGATGTCGAGGGCGCACGCGAAGTACGAGGCGCTGATCAAGCCCGCGATCGCGTCGACCGTCCCGGGGGAGTCCCGGACCGCGTCCTCGAGGGCGAGGCGATGGCGCTCGTCGAGGTCGCGATAGAGGGCGAGCAGGAGGCCGGCGCGGGTGCCGAAGTGGTCGTAGACGATCGGCCTGCTGACACCGGCGGCCTCCGCGAGAGTGACCAGGGTCAGGCCGTCGGCGCCGCGCGTGCGCACGATGCCCAGGGCCTCGTCGAGCAACTGCTCTCGCCTGGCCGGTTTCGACAAACGCGTGGTTGTCGGCCTCTCTTGCGTCACACCCTCAGCTTAGGCTACAAAGTGTAGGTTACAAAATGTAGCTACGCGAAGGAGAGCTTTAGATGAAACCCGTACTTATCCTCGGCGGCTCAGGTCAGGCAGGAGCCGGAACGGCCACTCTGCTGCGGCAATGGCACCCAGACCTGCCCCTCACGATCGCCGCCCGCGATCTCTCCAAAGCGCAGCGGGTGGCCGACGAACTCGGCACCGCGACCGCCGTCACCATCGACCTGCACAGCAGCGATCTCGGTCTCCCCGCCGGCCAGAACTACTCGGCGGTGGTCGCCCTGCTGCGGGACGATCGATTCAACGGCTTACGGTACGCCCAGGACCACGGGTTGCCGTACTACAGCATCTCCAGCGGCCCGATGGAGATCGCGCCGGAGGTCGTTGCCGTCGCCAACCGTCCGAGCGCATCGCCGGTCGTGCTCGCCAGCCACTTCTTCGCCGGGACCGTCGCCCTCGCGGCACTGCACGCGACAAAGGAGTTCGGCCGCGTTGACAGCATCCACATCGGCGCGATCCAGGACGAGCAGGACATCGGCGGCCCCGCAGCGCTGGCGGATCTGGCGCGCTGGGCGACAGCCAGTTCGGCAGGATTGGTACGCCGCGATGGCGTGTTCACCTGGTTGACCGGCGACACCCCGGCGGAGATCGGGCGCATCGACGGCAGCACCATCTCCGGCCAGACCATCTCCGGCCTCGACATCCCGAGCCTCGCCTTCGCGACGGGCGCAGCCAACGTCCGGGTCGACTTTGCCGTTGGCAACGACAGCGACCAGCCTCTCACCGAGGTCCGCATCGACCTGGAAGGAACCGATCCAGCCGGTACGCCGCTCCGCGCCACCCACTCCCTGATCCATCAAAAGGGGCAGCAGCCGTTGACCGCACTCGGCATCGCGCTCAGCGTCGAACGCCTGCTAACCCTCCGCGGCGACCCGGTCCCGCCAGGCATCCATACCCCCGAGTCCCTGATCGACCCGGTCTACGCCACCGAGCGACTCCGGGAGGTTGGTGCCGACTTCGTCGAGCTGGAGTGTGCTACGACTGCCTGATGGCGGATGGCGAAGTGCGGCGGGACCTGCTCCACGAGGTGCCCGGGGCGGGGGCCTCGGGCGGCGGCGAGAGCCTGACGACGGTACTGGTTGCCTTCGCGGCCAATGTGCTGATCGCCATTGCCAAGTCGGTGGCCGCGTTGGCGACCGGGTCGGCGTCGATTCTGGCTGAGGCGGCGCACTCGTGGGCCGATGCCGGCAACGAGATCTTCCTGTTGATCGCCAACCGGCGAGCGCACAAACCAGCCGATGAGTTGCATCCGCTGGGGCACGGGCGAGAGGCCTATGTCTGGTCGCTCTTCGCCGCGCTGGGGTTGTTCGTGGCCGGCGCAGCGGTGTCGATCACGCACGGGGTCCAGGAGCTGATCACGCCGGAGCCCGCAAGCCACTTCGTCATCGGGTACGCCGTACTGGCGATCTCCTTCGTTCTCGAGGGGATCTCCTTGGCGCAGTCGGCGCGGCAGGCGAAGGCCGAGGCCGCGACCCTCGATCGCGATCTCATCGAGCACGTCCTCGCGACCTCCGACCCGACCCTCAGGGCGGTGTTCGTGGAGGACGCCGCCGCGCTGGGCGGGTTGCTGATCGCGGCGGCCGCGCTGGGCGCACATCAGTTGACCGGTTCGTCGATCCCCGATGCCATCGGCTCGATCCTCGTCGGTCTGCTGCTCGCCTGGGTCGCGCTCCTGCTGATCAACCGCAACCGCAGATTCCTGGTCGGCCAGGAGGCCGATCCGAGGGTCCGCAAGGCCGCCCTGCAAGCTCTCCTGGACGCGCCGGAAGTTGCCCGGGTCACCTATCTGCGACTTGAGATCGTCGGCCCGCGGATGATCTCGGTGATCGGCGACGTCGACCTCACCGGCGACGACACCGAGTCCCACGTCGCCGTCCGCCTCCGCGCCCTGGAGGCCAAGCTCAGCGCCTCCCCCGCGGTAGCGGGCGCAGTACTGAGCCTCTCCGCCCCCGACGAGCCGACGTTGAGTGTCTGAACAGATCTACCTGTAGGGGTCCTCGACCGGGAGCCAGCAGGCGGAGAGGTCGGCGCAGAGCGGTGGGACGCCGTCGGTCAGGGCGTGGATGCTGGATTGGACCGCCGTCCGCGGATCGGCTTGGCGGGAGATGAGCGACCAGGTCCAGTACGGCGCTGGGTCGGTCACCGGGCGCTCGATCAGGTCTGGCGGGGTCGGCGTCGTGGTGCGTTTCGGGTTGTTGAGCACGGGACGGCGTAAGCGTCGTACGTGCTCGTGGAAGGCCGGGCCGGTCATTCCGCCGTCGTCGACGTACTCCAGCCGCGCGCCGGTCGCCTTGGCGAGCTCCTCCGCGTAGTCGTTCCACGACGACCAGGTCGCGATGTCGGAGTCCACCAAGATGATGACGTCCTTGGCGAGGACCGGCGAATCGTCGTGGCCGGGCGATACGGCGTACAGGCGGTCGGCGCCGATGAACCTTGCCTCCAGCTTGAGCTCGGTCAGCGCGGAGGTTTTGATCCAGGCGATCGCGAGGTCGACGCTGCCGTCGGCCACTCGGGCGGCCTGGGTGTGCGACGGCAGCACCCAGGCGTCAATGCGGAGCTGCGCGATACCGGAGACGCGGGTGATCAGGTCTGGTGGGTGCCAGCTGACGTAGCCGAGGCGGACCGGTTCGGCCTTCGAGAGACCGGCTGCCGAGCGGCGGAGCTCGTCGGCCTGGTTCAGCAGGTCGCGAGCCGGGGCCAGCAGCGCCTCGCCGGAGGTGGTCAGCGTGACCGATCGGCGGTCGCGGTCGAAGAGGCGGAGGCCGAGGTCGCGTTCCAGCGCTTTGATCTGCTGGGACAGCGACGGGCCGGCGATGTGCAGGGTGGCGGCAGCGCGGCCGAAGTTGAGCTCCTCGGCCACCGCGACGAAGTACCGCAGCTGTCGCAGTTCCATCTGTCGATGGTAGGCGCAGCCTCCCAGCAGGGAGACAACAAGTCGTGGATCCGCCCTCCGCGCCGAGCCACTATCGAGTCACGGAGAACGATCGCTCTCCCGAACTGACACAGAGAGAAGAGCAGCACTGTGAGTACTCAGAAGGTCGCAGTCATCACCGGCGCATCGCAGGGCTTCGGCGCGGGTCTGGTGACCGCCTACCGCAAGCTCGGGTACGCCGTCGTCGCCAACTCGCGCTCGATCAAGCCCTCCGACGACCCGCTGGTACTGACCGTGGCCGGCGACGTCGCCACCCCGGGCGTCGGGAACCGGATCATCGAGCAGGGTCTGGACGCGTTCGGCCGGATCGACACGCTCGCCAACAACGCCGGCGTCTTCATCGCCAAGCCGTTCACCGACTACACCGACGAGGAGTTCGACCTCGTCACCGGCGTGAACCTGCGCGGCTTCTTCGAGATCACCCGGCGCGCGGTCGAGGCGATGCTCGCCACCGGCGGCGGTCACATCGTCAACGTGTCGACCGCGCTGGTCGACCACGCCAACTCCAACGTGCCGTCGGCACTCGCCTCGCTGACCAAGGGCGGCCTGAACGCGGTCACCAGGTCGCTGGCGATCGAGTACGCCGCCCGCGGTATCCGCGTCAACACGGTGTCCCCCGGCATCATGCGGACGCCGATGCACCCGGAGGAGAGCCACGAGGCCCTCGCCGGCCTGCACCCGGTCGGCCGAATGGGCGAGATCTCCGACGTCGTCGGAGCCATCACCTACCTCGAAGAGGCGCCCTTCGTCACCGGCGAGATCCTGCACGTCGACGGCGGCCAAAGCGCCGGCCACTAGTCGCTCCCCGGGCGGGCGGCTCCCCGCCGCCCGCTTCCGAGCCAGGTTCAACTCAAGGAGCTCCAAGCATGAACACCACCACTACCCTCCGCACAGTCCTCGACCAGTGGAAGGCCGGCGTCGACGCGCACGAACCAGAGGCCGTCGCCAAGGTCTTCACCGACGACGCGATCTTCCAGGGCCTGCACCCCTACAGCATCGGCCCGGCCGGCGTAGCGGAGTACTACGCTTCGCAACCGCTCGGCATGAAGGTCGACTACGACATCCTGGAGACCAGGCAGCTCAGCGACGACCTGGCCCTCGGCTACCTCAAGGCCGCCTTCTCCTTCGTCGACCGCCCCACCCTCGAACTCTTCCTCGGCATCATTGCCCGCGGCAACGGCAACGACGCACGCATCGCGCACTACCAGGTATCGAAACTGCCCTGACCGGGGCATCGAGGAAGTGCCTTACCTACAAGTGGGTACTTCCCACTGGCGACGCCAGTCGCTAGCGTCACGCACATGGCCGATCTCGAACGTAACAAGCAGATTGTCGTCGACTACTACCAAACCGCGTTCGGCGGCGAGCCAGAGAAGGCCGTCGAACAGTACGTCGGAGATCGCTACACGCAACACAACCCGATGGCCGCCAACGGGACCGAAGCCTTCATCGGCTTCGTGCACTGGCTCCGTGGCGAGAACCCGGAACTCCAACTGGAGATCAAGCGCGTCCTCGCCGACGGAGACCTCGTCGCCACGCACTCCCACCTGACTCTCAAGCCCGGCGAACCGGGTCAGGCCCTCGCCGACTTCTTCCGGGTCGAAGACGGCAAGGTCGTCGAGCACTGGGACGTCATCCAGGAGATCCCGGCGACCTCCGCCAACGCCAACACGATGTTCTAGACCTTCACGGCCCGCCCAGAAGACATGGGCCTGCTCCTCTTCCGCTCCTGGCTAATGCCTCAGTGAAGCTAAAACCATTACGTCAAGCTACGTCAGGCCAACCAAAAGGGTTGATCTGGGACGTAACTAATGCGTAAGGTGATGGTGTGAGCATTGGCCCGAGTGTTGAGGACCTGTTGGTGGCGGGGTTCGCGATGGGTGGTGAGCGGCTGGTGGCGCTCGACCTTGTCGACACCCAGCTGCTGGCCGCCACGCCCCCGGTGGATCTGATCGAGACGCCGGAGCAGCTGGCGCAGTGGTGGTCGCTCCAGGAGGTGCGACTGCCGGCCGGGCCGGTCCCGGATTGCGCGGCGGTCCGCCGGTTGCGGGCTGCCGTTCGCGACGTCCTCGACTCGCACCTGGCCGGAGAGCTGCCGTCGGCGACCTCCGTGGACGACATCAACGCGGCCGCGGCCGGGGCGCCACAGAGCCTGCGAATGGTTGCGCACGGCAACGGTCTGCAGGCGGCGACCCGCTGGCATCCGGAGTACGGCGGGAACGCGGCGCTCGCGTCGATGGCCCGCGAGACGATCGAGCTGATGACCGACGCCGAACGGCTGGCGACGCTCAGGCGCTGCGCGAACCCGAACTGCTCGATGCTCTTCCTCGCAGAGCACAGGCGGCGGCAGTGGTGCATCGGCAGCAGGTGCGGCAACCGCGCTCGCGTCGCCCGCCACTACGAGAAGACGAGGCAGTCATGAGCGGTTTTCACGAGGGCGAACTGGCGGTCCAGAAGAAGGCCGGCGTGGCGCATGACGCGACCCGGCTGGAGGGGATGCTGCGGCCGGCTTCGCTCGAGGGTGGCGCGAAGAAGTTCCTGGCGCAGCGCGATTTCGTGGCGATCACGGCCCGCGACGGCGGTGGCCGGTTGTGGACGACGGCGATGTCCGGGGTGCCGGGCTTCCTCGATTCCAGCGGCAGCACGTTGACGATCCGTACTGCGCCTGGCGCGGGCGATCCGTTGCATGAGGTTCCCGCCTGGCAGCCGGTCGGAGTACTGGTCATCGACCTGGCGTTGCGGCGGCGGGTCAGGATCAATGGGGAGCTGGTTCGAAGTACCGATGGGGAGTTGGAGATCGCGGCGGAGCAGGCCTATGGCAACTGTCCGCAGTACATCCATCCACACGAGGTCACCCAGCCGGCGTCGTCCCTGCCGATCGTGACCGACGGGACACTCGGCGTCGAGCAGAAGGCGTTGATCGAGGCCGCCGACACCTTCTTCCTCGGGACTGCGCACCCGACGCGTGGCGCCGACACGTCACACAAGGGCGGCGAGCCCGGCTTCGTGCGGGTCGACGGCGACGAGATCTGGTGGCCTGACTTCCCGGGAAACAACATGTTCAACAGCCTCGGCAACATCTCGGTCGACCCGACGGCCTCATTACTGTTTCTCGACTTCACCACCGGTACCGCGCTGCACTTGTCCGGTACGGCGACAATCGATTGGAACGCTGGAGGCGAGACGGGGCGAGCGGTGCGCTTCCGGCCGACCCGCACAGTACTGAACAGCTGGAGCTGACGATGGCGACGCTGCGCTCTCTCAACGTCGGCCTGCCGAAGGACGTGTCCTGGCACGACCGGACGGTCTACACGGGCGTGTTCAAGGCACCCGTCGACGGGCCGCGAATGGTTCGGCGGCTGAACGTCGACGGTGACGGTCAGGGCGATCTCGGCGGGCACGGTGGCGAGCAGCGCGCGGTGCTCGTCTACCAGCTCGACTCGTACGCCCACTGGCGCCGGCATTTCGGGCGGGACGATCTGACCTACGGGATGTTCGGCGAGAACTTCACCGTCGACGGGTTACCGGATGACGAGGTCTGTATCGGCGATCGGTACCGGATCGGCGAGGCGGAGTTCGAGGTCACCCAGCCGCGGGTGACCTGCTATCGCGTCGGCCTGCGGATGGGCGAACCGGAGCTGCCGTCGCTGCTCGTGGCGCACCATCGGCCGGGGTTCTACCTCCGCGTGATCAAGGAGGGACGCGTCGAGGCGGGCGACGAGATCGTCCGGACGCGGATCGGGCCGGAGGCGCTCAGCGTGGCCGACATCGATGCGCTGCTGTATCTCCCGGACCGCGATCGGTCGAAGCTCCGGCGGTCACTCGACATCCCCGCACTCAGCCCGGGCTGGCAGCAATCCTTCCGCGAACTGGTCGATCAGTACTCCGCTGCGCCTGCGGCTGGATTGGCACCTGCGCCGACGCTTGCACCGACCGCCGCCTGGCCGGGTTTTCGGCCGTTGAAGGTGACCGCGGTGGTGCCTGAGAGCAGCACGATCCTGTCGGTCTGCCTCCAACCGGAGGACGGTCCGGGTGAGCTGCCGGCCGCACAGCCCGGCCAGTATCTGACGCTTCGGATCGCGGCCGGCTTGTCCCCCGACGGCCCGCCCGCTGTCCGGAGCTACTCATTGTCGTCGGCGCCTGGCGCAGCGGAGTACAGGATCAGCGTGAAGCGCGATGGCCTGGTCAGCAGCTACATCCACGACCACGTCGCGGCCGGGATGACGATCGAGGCCGCCGCACCCCGAGGCGACTTCGTCCTGACCGACGATGCCAGCCCAGTCGTCCTGGTCTCAGCCGGCGTCGGCGTCACCCCGGTACTCGCGATGCTTCACGCACTAACTACAGAACAGACCTCCGGTATGTACAGTCGGCCGCGGCCTGTGTGGTGGATTCACGTTGCGCGCGATGAGGCGCAGCAGGCCTTCGCCGGCGAGGCGAGTGAGCTGCTGGCGGCTCTTCCTCTGGCGCATCAGCGGGTGTTCTACACGGCGAC
Source organism: Streptomyces sp. SID13031 (assembly GCF_010548305.1). Lineage (GTDB taxonomy): Bacteria > Actinomycetota > Actinomycetes > Propionibacteriales > Kribbellaceae > Kribbella. The sequence goes on along the minus strand of NZ_JAAGLV010000013.1, from coordinate 127,013 downwards.
TGGCAAGCGCCCGACTGCCGCGGAGTTCGCCGAGCTCGGGTTGCCCGCCGACGCGTCGGCGTACATCTGCGGGCCGGCCGGGTTCATGGACGAAGTACAGGAAACTCTTGCTGGGTTGGGGATTGCGCGGGAACGGATCCACACCGAGCTGTTCGGCGCACTGGCGGCGATCACGCCCGGCATCACCGACCACCGTGCAGTACCGCCGCATCCGCCGGAGGGTGAGCCGGGGAGCGGGCCGCTGATCACCTTCGCCCGGAGCGGCCTGTCCGTGCCGTGGTCGGACCAGCAGGCATCGCTGCTCGACCTGGCCGACGCTTGCGACGTACCGACGCGTTGGTCGTGCCGGACGGGCGTCTGCCACACCTGCGTCACGCCACTGATCTCCGGCGAGGTGACTTACCAGCCGGAGCCGCTGGAGCCACCTGCGGCCGGCCAGATCCTGCCCTGCTGCGCGCGCCCGGACGGCGAGGTCGTCCTCGACCTCTGAGCCACCTTCCGCCCGCCAAGTCGGAGCGGCCCCGGCGGCCCCGGGATCCGGACGCGGCATGATGGAACGGTGAGCGAAGACCTGACGCCGGAACTGGCCGCGACCATCGAAGAAGCATTCGCCCGGCGGGACCGGGACAACATGCAACCGACGATCGACTTCTTCGAGGACCTGCTGACCAAGCACCCGGGCAACCCGTACGTGCTCTACGAGGTCGGCGGCTCCTACGACACGGCCGGCCAGGAGGAGAAAGCACTCCCGTACTACGAACAGGCGCTGCCCGGGCTGAGCGGCGACATCGAACGCCGCTGCCTGCTGCAGTACGGGAGCACCCTGCGCAACCTGGATCGCTTCGACGAGTCGCTCGAGGTCTTCAAGGCGGCCACCAAGGAGTTCCCGGAATCAGACTCCTTACGGGTCTTCAAGGCCCTCACCCACCACGCCGCCGGCCACCCGGACAAAGCCCTCGCCACCCTCTTGCTGGTGATAGCCGACCGCGTGGACACCCCCGAACTCAAACGCTACGAAGCCGCCATCCGAGGCAACGCCGACTACCTGGCCAACCTCCACCCCTGATGCCGCCCCTCCCCACGCCCTCCTCCGTCGGCGCTCCAACCCCGGCAGGCCACTAGCCAGCTAAGTGGAAACTTCTCGTCTCCAGGTGCAAGTTAGTTACCACCCAACGACGCTCGTCCGGCCTAGCAGGCCGTCAGGCGTTCTCGGGGATTGGGGCGTGGACGGGGTGGGTGCCTGGTCGTTCGCGGCTTGGTGGGTGCGGGCGATTCCCCAGCCGACCAGGGCCGCGGCCAGGAGCGTGCGGGTGAGGCCGTCGATGGTGACCGACTCGCGGAACTGGCGTGGGCTGATCAGCAAGCGCAGGCGATCCCGGTGGGCGCAGTCAGCGGGTCGGACGATTGGCGGGTGATGCCGGCCGCGGTCTCCACCGGCAGACCTTCGCGAGTCCAGTACTCCATCCCGCCGATCATCTCCTTCACCGGATAGCCCAGCTTGGCGAACTCCAGCGCCGCCTTCGTACCGCCATTGCAGGCCGGCCCCCAGCAATACGTGACCACCGGAGTCCCAGCCGGTACTACGGACGCAGCCCGCGCTGCGACCTCCCCCGTCGGCAAGTGAATCGCCCCGGGCACGTGCCCCTGATCCCAGCTCGCCTGACTCCGGCTGTCCACCAACACCCAGCCGCCAACGCCGGCGCCGATATCCGCCGCGACATCCGACGGGTCGGTCTCGAATCGGAGCTTCCCGGCAAAGTGAGCGACCGCCTCATCCTGCACAGCGGGCGGAGTCTGCAGCACCGTCGACATCTTCGGATCTCCTTCGGTCGGATTTCTGCGGAGATCCCAGCTTCCCGAAGGCCCGACCTTCACGACAGTGGCAGCAATGACCTAGTAGGACTAATTACTGCCACCGCACTTCAAGAGCCGAGCGAACGCCAGAGGAGCGCCGCCGCGTAGGTGCGATACGGAGCCCACGGCGCGCCGAGTTGTTCGACCTCCTTGATGGTCGGTAGTTGCGGCAGCGACCACGCGGCCGCCACGGCCCGACGGATGCCGCCGTCGCCTGCGGGGAGGATGTCGGCGCGGTGCAACTGGGCGACGAGGAACATCTGGGCCGACCACAGGCCGATCCCCCGGACCGCGGTCAGCGCGGTGATCGCTTCGGCATCGGTGAGGCCGGCTGGCCTCCATGCGTTCGTCCGACCAGCCGAACGGATCGACCTCGCCATACTCATCGAGCAGCCCCGCCAGCACCGGCTCGCGCCGCGCCAGCTCCTCATGGGCTGTGACTACGGCCGTCAGACGGTTCGCCCGAGGTCGATCGTGCTCGCCGGCGTCGGACCAGCGGGGGGAGGTCGGTGTCCCTGATCTTGGCGCGGATGCGCGCTGTCTTGATTGCTGTGGTGAGGGTGGCGACGTCGTAGGCGCCGTAGTGGCGTTGGCCGTTGACGAAGAAGGTCGGGGTGCCGGAGACGCCGCTGAGGTCGGCGGATTCGACGTCCTGGGCGATTCGGGCGGCCGCGTTGTGCCGTTTGACCTCATCGTGGATCCGGTCGTCGTCCAGTCCGAGCTGCTCGGCATAGGACATCAGGTCGGCCGGCTTCAGGTTCTCCTGGTTCGTGAGCAGCAGGTCGTGCATCTCCCAGAACGCACCTTGCGCAGACGCAGCCTCCGCGACCTCGGCCGCGATCTGGGCTCGGGGATGCACATCCGTCAACGGCAGGTGCCGCCACACGTACCGAAGGTCGTCGTCCTTCAGCAGATCCCGGACGACGGGCTCCGCCAGGCCGCAGTAGGGGCATTCGAAGTCGCCGTACTCGACCAAGGTCACCGAAGCCGTCTCCGGTCCGCGGATGTGGTCTCGCTCGGGGTCGACCGGCTCCATCAGGTCGACCAGCTCGTCCACATCACCGAGCAACGCGACCGCCTTGCGCGCCGGCGACAACAAGTGCGCGGCCTGGAAGACCAGCCACGTCACGGCCGACGCGACGAGCACGGCGGACAGCAGTCCGAGCTTCGCCTCCGCCAGCGCCGGCCCCTCGAACGCCAATGTTGCTATCAGCAACGAAACCGTGAAGCCCATGCCGGCGATCGTGCCGCTGCCCGCGACCGCGGCCCAGCCGACCTGGGGCCGTAACCGGCCGCCGGTGAAGCGGGTCAGCGCCCAGGACGCCGCCATCACCGCGACCGGCTTGCCGATCACGTAGCCGAACAGGATGCCAAGCGTGATCGGCGATCGGTACGCCTGCGCCAGGAAACCACCATCGATCGTGACGCCCGCGTTGGCCAGGCCGAAGATCGGCACGATCAGGTAGCTCGTCCACGGGTGGTAGAAGTGCTGGAGTCGCGCGTTCGGCGAGAGTGTCGAGGTCAGCCCCAGGGTGGCACTCCGGGCCAGCTCCGGCGTCGGCTGCTCGCGGAACAACCGGAACAGGCCGGTCGCCTGCTCGAGGTCGTCGCGCCCCGGCGAGTACGCCGATGCGGTCAACCCGATCGCCAACCCCGCGACCACCGGGTCGACACCGCTGGTCAGCAAGGCGGCCCAGGTGATCACGCCCAGCGCGACGTACACCCCGACCTGCCGGACGTGGAACAGACTCGCCACCAGCAGCACGCCGAAGGCAACGATCGCGATCGTCAACGGCATCAGGGAGATGTTCTCGCTGTAGACGATCGCGATCACCAGCAACGCGATCAGATCGTCGACGACGAACACGGTCAGCAGGAACACCCGGACGCGATCCGGCACTCCGCGCCCGACCAGCGCCAGCAGGCCGAGTGCGAGCGCGGTGTCGGTCGACATCGCGACGCCCCACCCATGTGCACCCTCGCCACCGTGGTTGAACGCCAGGTAGATCAGCACCGGCGCAGCCATTCCGGCCACCCCCGCGACCACCGGCAGCACGAACCTGCTCCGGTCGCGCAGATCACCCAGGTCGAACTCGCGCCGCGCCTCCAACCCGACCACCAGGAAGAACAACGTCATCAGCCCGCTGTTCACCCACTCCTGCAACGTCATCTGGAGCTCGCGCCCACCGAGCGCGAGCGAGAAGTCGGTGTGCCAGAAGTCGGAGTAGGACCCCGGCGCGAGGTTCGCCCAGGCCAGCGCGAGCAGGATCGCCGCCGCAAGCACACCCGAGCTCCCGGACTCGGTCCGCAGGAAGTCCCGGATCGGCGCCGCGAACTCCTTGGTCCAGTTCGTCCGCCCGCTCAGCAGTCCCGAGAAGTCAGCCATCTCGTCCTCCCCGCCCGACAGCCGCCGGGTCGGTCGCGAACGACTCGACGTAGGTCAGCATGGAATCGAGTGCCGCCACCAGCGGAGCGACCTCCCGTTTGGTCTGCGTGAGCAGTGTCCCGCCTTGTAGTGCGGCGAGCAGGGCCATCGCCAGCTTCTCCGGATCCGCAGCGGATCGCAGGTCGCCGCGGTCGTACATCGCCTGCAGGCCCTCGCGCAGCAGTTGCTCCCATTGCTCGAAGCCGAGCGCCAGCCGAGCGCGGGCGAGCAGATCGGTCTCGACCACCTCACCCGCCAGCGAGCCGAGCCGGCAGCCGCCCTCGCAGTGATTGTCGAGCTGGTGCTGCACGTGGACCGCCGCCCAGGCCCGCAGCGCCGCAAAGCTGTCCAACGCACCGACGGGGCTGCGCTGGAGCTCCATCACGACCTTGGCCTGATGGTCGACCACGTCGGCGACCAGGCTGCGTTTGTCCTGGAAGTAGTGCGTCATCTGCGACCCGCTGACCCCCGCCGCCGCGCGGACGTCCTCGATGCTCGTGCCCGCGACGCCGTGCTCGTAGATCAGGTCGGCGGCCGCGGAGACGATGCGCTCCTTGGTCGCGCGGCCTTTCCTCGTCAGCCTCGCAGCACCGGTCATGCGGCCACCCTACTCACAAATCTGGGATGTGCAACCCAGAACCGAAAGGTCTACTGTCATTGACATGACTGCTGGCAGCTATGTCGCCCGGATCATCGACGTCCCCGACCACGGCATCCGGCTCGAGCCCGCCGACGACTCCGAGCGCCCGGCGGAGCCGACCCAGACGAACCTGCTCGCGATGTCCATCGCGCTCGCGCTCGGCGCCGCGGGGTACCGCCACCACCCGGAGCCGCGCGACCCCGACCTGCAGACCCTCGACACCCTGCTGGCCGGCAAATCCGTGATGCCGTGGGTCAGCGACACCTCCGCCGGCGACAACACCTACCTCGTCTGCACCCCGAGCTCCACCGGCCTGCCGCACTGCGAGGTCGAGCACCGCTGAACCGCCGCATCGGGCCCAGCTGGAACCGCCGCGTCGAGGATGGCTGATACTGCCCGGTAGAGCACCGCCGGAACCCTGTCCGAGGAATCCGGGGATCCGGCTACCACTTCCCGCGGGCGAGGCTGCATGATGTGCGCTGAGGAACACTCCAGCCACGGGGTGCCCCCTGACGTTTACTCATGTCTGGAGCCCGGATGGCTGACTTCGAGGTTGCCGCGCCGACGTCCGCGGACGCCTTTGCGCGACTCGCCATCGAGTTGCACGATGCCCCCGGCGTCGAGGAGACGATCGACGCGGTCGTCCAGTTCGCCCTACAGGCTCTGAACTGCACCTATGCGGGCGTGACCCTCGCGACGCGCGGCGCACAGCCGGAGGTTGCCGCGGTCACCGATCCGATCGTGGCCGATGTGTACGGCCCGCAGATCGCCGCCGACAACGGACCGTTGATCGCCGCCCTGCGGGATGGCAACACGATCCTGATCCGCGACACCACCCAGGACCAGCGCTGGCCGGAGTGGGCCACCAAAGTGGCAGGGCTCGGCATCCGCAGCGTGCTGGACGTCCCCCTGACCACCGGTGACGCCGGCCGCGCCACTGTCGGCGTACTGGGCCTGTACTCCGCAGAGCCGGACGCCTTCGGCGAGGACGACGACGCAATCGCGCACATCCTCGCCCGCCACGCCTCCGTAGCAGTCGCCTCAGCACGACACGAAGAGACCATGGCGCAGGCCGTCGACGCCCGAAAGCTCGTCGGCCAGGCGATGGGCATCCTGATGGAGCGCTTCGACGTCGACGACGACCGGGCCTTCGCCATCCTGAAGCGCTACTCCCAAGACACCAACACCAAACTCCGCGACGTCGCCCAACAGCTGATCGACACCCGCAAACTCCCGCACTGACGAATCGCCCCGCGACGGTAAGGTCTTGTGGGGTGGGAGGCGTTGGAGCGGGTGGCTGGCGGCCGCTGAGCGGGCCGTCGCATCGGCTTGCGCTGGAGATCCTCCTGGACGGGCCACTGTCGCGGGCCGAGCTGGCTCTACGGGTAGAGCTGTCGGCGGGGAGTCTGACCCGGTTGACCAAGCCGATGCTCGAGTCAGGGCTGCTGGTCGAAGTACCGGGTGGGCCGACTGATCCCCGGGTCGGGCGGCCGTCGCAGCCGTTGGACATCGTGCCCACCTCGCATCACTTCGTCGGGGTGAAGCTGACCAGCGACGCCGCCTTGGGCGTGCTGACCACGCTCAGGGCCGAGGTGATCGCGACCGAGGAGCGCCCGCTCCCCGATCACCCCCCCGAGGCGGTCGCCGACGTAGTGGTCGAGCTCGCACGCTCACTCGCCCACGGCCTACCGGGGATCAGCGGGATCGGGGTCAGCCTCGGCGGCCACATCAACGGCTCGGGCGACGTACTCCGCGGCGACTTCCTGGACTGGGAGGACGTGCGGTTCCGGCAGCTCATCGCCGAGCGCACCGGCGCCCAGGTGGTGGTCGCGAACGACGTCACCGCCGTGACCGAGGCGATCCACTGGTTCGGCGCCGGTCGCGGGATCAGCCGGTTCTGCCTGGTCACCATCGGCGCGGGCATCGGCTACGGCCTCGTCGTGCACGACAAGCTGGTCGACACCACCGAGGCCGGACTAGGTCTGATCGGCCACTTCCAGCTCGACCCGGACGGCCCGCTCTGTGAGCGCGGTCATCACGGCTGCGCAGCCTCGATGCTCACCACCGACGCGATCACCCGCCAGATCAGCGCGGCACTCGGCCGACCGGTCGAGTACGACGAATGTCTGGACCTGGCCAAGAACGGGGACCCGGAGGCACGCCGCGTGGTCGGCGCCGCGGGGCACGCCCTGGGCCGCCTGATCGCGGCGGCGAGCAACTTCACCATGCCCGAGGCGGTGATGCTCGGCGGCGAGGGCGTCCAGCTGGCCACGGTGGCACAGGACGAGCTACAAGCCGGTCTGCGGGCCGATCGGCATCCGGCCGCGGTCCCGCCCCCGCTCATCCTGCAAGACCCGTCATTCACCCAGTGGGCCCGCGGCGCCGCCGTGATCGCCATCCAGACCTTCGTCCTCGGTCGCTGAAAGTCACCGGCCAACACCCTGAGCGCAGGTAGCCGCCACCAGACTGCTGATGGCGGCTACCCCTTCGTTCAGCCGAACTGACCGGCCACGTAATCACCAGCCGGCTGCTGGATGATGACATTCATCCGGTTGAAGGTGTTGATCAGGGCGATCTGGGCCACCAGAGCGAGGAGCTGCTCCTCGTCGTAGTGCTTCGCCGCGTTCGCCCAGACCTCGTCGCTCACGCCGCCCGCGGCATCCGCGATCCGGGTGCCCTCCTCGGCCAGCTCGAGCGCGGCCCGCTCGGCCTCGGTGAAGCAGGTCGCCTCCCGCCAGGCGGCGACCAGGTTGAGCCGCTGCTGCGACTCACCGGCGGCGATCGCGTCCTTGATGTGCATGTCAGTACAGAAGCCGCACCCGTTGATCTGGCTGCAGCGCAGATTCACCAGTTCCAGGGTCGTGTACGGCAGCGACGTCCCCGCGACAACGCGGGCGGCGGAGACGAGGTGCTTCGTGAGCTTGTCGGCGATCGGGTTGCCGAAGACGTTCAAACGGGCATCCATGGCTGGACTCCTCTGTCGTTTTTTGTGCCTACGCAGTTACGACACGCGAGCCCGGCGATCTGTGACTTCACCCGGCGTGACCTACGTCTCGCCGGGGCGGAAGGGGGTGAATTCGGCCGTTTGGCCGACATCCACAAGCTGAGACAATTTGGTGGACAGCGGTAGTACGGCTTGTACTGATCAGCGAGTCCTGCACCGGATGTGAACCAGAAGGGTCCCCACGGCGTCGGATAAGAGTAGGTAAAACTCTGACCGAAAGGACGAGCCGGCTGATGGTGATGTCGTACCACGGTCGTAGACTCGCGACGCTGAACATCCACCCCAGAACCGATGCGACGGCTCGTTGCCGGAAACAACAATGACGGATATGAACCTGGTCCAGAGTCCGGCTCGTCCCTGCGTGGGACTGGCCGAGACGGTCATCGACCTGTCGGTCGTCAGGGACAACGTAAAGACGCTGAGCAAGCGGATCCGGCCGGGCACCGAGATCATGGCGATCGTCAAGGCCGACGGCTTCAACCACGGCGCGGCCCAGATCGCCACGGCCGCGATCGAGGCGGGCGCGACCTGGCTCGGCGTCGCCCGTGCCGAGGAGGCGCTGCAGCTGCGCGCCGCCGGGCTGACCGAGCCGATCATGATCTGGCTGTACGACGCCTCCGAGCTGCTGCTGCTCAAGGACATCGATGTGAGCGTGTCCACGGTCGCCGAGCTCCAGCAGATCGCCTCGGCCCCGAATGTGCACAACGTGCACCTCAAGCTGGACACCGGCATGCACCGCGGCGGCAGCGCGCCCGACCAGTGGATCGAGCTGACCCGGACCGCGGCCCACTACGAGGCGCTCGGCACGCTCAGGATCCGCGGTATCTGGTCCCACCTGTCCCACGGTGACGAGCCGGACGCGTCGCACAGCACCAGGCAGCTCCAGCTCCTGCGCACCGGCGTCGCCCTGGCCCGCCGCGCCGGTCTCACCCCCGACTTCGTGCACCTGGCGAACTCCTCCGGCGCGCTCACCCTGGACGCGCCGGACTGCAACATGGTCCGGATCGGCGCCGGCCTGTTCGGTATCGACGAGGTCGACGCCGGCCTGCGGCAGCCGATGCAGTTCGTCACCAAGGTCGTCCAGGTCCGCCGGATCCGCGCCGGCGAGGGCGTCTCGTACGGCCATGACTTCATCGCCGAGCGTGACACCACGGTCGCGCTGATCCCGATCGGGTACGCCGACGGCGTGCCGCGGATCGCCGGCGCCCAGGCGAGCGTGCTCGTCCGGGGCGTCCGGCTGCCCGTGGTCGGCCGGATCACGATGGACCAGTTCGTCGTCGACGCGGGCGACCTGCCGATCGAGGTAGGTACGCCGGTGATCGTCTTCGGCAACGGTGACGCCGGTGAGCCGACGGCCGCCGACTGGGCCGACTGGGCCGGAACCATTCCCCATGAAATCTACTGCGGGCTCGGCACACGGGTCCCGCGTCGTTACGTCGAAGGGACCCAGCGGTGAAGGTCGTCGTGATCAGTGGCGGTGCCAGCCCGGAGCACGAGGTGTCACTCGCCAGCGGGCGAGGCATCCTCGAGGCCGCGGAGCAGGCGGGACACGAAGTCGTCTCGCTGGAGCTGGACGCCGAGGGCCACTGGAAGGACGGCAACACCGCAGCGATCACGGCGCTGCTGGACACCGATGTAGTGATCCCCGCCCTCCACGGCGAGGGCGGGGAGGACGGCGTCATCCAGGGCTTCCTGGACCAGCTGCACGTCCGGTACGTCGGCAGCGGGGTGGCCGCGAGCGCGGTCGGCCTCGACAAGCACCTGACCAAGGCCGTACTGCGTGACCAGGGCATCCCGGTGACGCCGGGCATCACCGTGCGCGGCGCGGATCTCCACGACGCCGAGGCAGTCGTCCAGCGACTCAAGGCGGCAGGCCTGCAGTTCCCCGTCTTCGTGAAGCCGGGCAGCGGCGGCTCGAGCTTCGGGGTCACCCGGGCCACCGACCTGCAGACTCTGACGGCCGCGCTGGCCACGGCGGCCGAGCTGGACCCGCACGTCCTGGTCGAGCAGGAGATCCAGGGTCGCGAGATCGACCTGTCGGTGATGGAGTTCCCCGACGGCCGGATCGAGGTTGCGCCGGCGCTGGAGATCCACGCCGATCCGGACCAGCCCTTTTTCAACGCGGCCGCCAAGTACAACAGCGGCGCCACCAAGTTCGTCGTACCGGCTCCGCTGGACCCCGAGCTGGCCGAGCGGCTCAAGCAGACGTCGCTGGAGGTGTTCGACGCACTCGGCTGCCAGGGACTGGCCCGGGTCGACTTCTTCGTCCCGGCCGACGGCAAGCCGCTGGTCAACGAGATCAACACCTTCCCCGGTTTCACCGCGATGTCGCAGTTCCCGCGGATGTGGGCGGCGGCCGGCCTGTCCTACTCCCAGGTGATCGACAATCTGGTCGTCACAGCCGCGGCGAAGAAGGTCTGATGACCGTCCTGCTGAGCGACGAGCGGATCACCCGGATCCCCGCGATCGACAGCGGCGAACCGCTCGTCGACCTCTTCACCCGCGGGATCTCCACCGTGGGCCGCCAGTTCGTCCGGGAGAGCCTGGCCGACCGGCTCGCGGTCGCCGACACCTTCCTGCCGACCGGCATTCGCCTGCACGTGGTCGAGGGGCTGCGCGCGATCGAGAGCCAGCAGGAGATCTACGACGGCTACAAGGCCGAGCTGTTCACGCTCAACCCGGGCATCTCCGACGAAGAGGCCCACGTGCTGGCCAGCCGGTTCGTCTCACCGGTCGAGGTCGCCCCGCACGTGGCCGGCGCGGCGGTCGACCTGACCCTGATCGGCGAGCACGGCCCGTTCGACCTCGGTACGCCGATCGACGCGACCCCCGAGCAGAGCAACGGCGCCTGCTTCTTCGCAGCCACCAACATCAGCCGCGAGGCGCGCACCAACCGCGAACTGCTCGCCGATGTGCTCAGCTCCGCCGGTCTGGTGAACTACCCGACCGAGTGGTGGCACTGGTCCTTCGGCGACCGCTACTGGGCCTTCGTGGAGGAGCGGGAGCACGCGATCTACGGTCCGGCGAAGTATGACGAATCGACGGCGCTGGTAGTCAGCGAGAGTTGATAGTTCCTGCCTATCGCGTCATAGGCAGGTTTGCTTTGACCCGGAGGTAACCGCCCGGGACAGTCGTTGCATGACGACCGAAGTCATGCCCCCCGCCCCCGTCCCGGTTCCCGGGCGTGCCGACCGCGTGCGCGAGATCGCCGCCGAACTGCGCGGTCTGCGCGGCGCTCTGATCCCGATCCTGCATGCGGTGCAGGAAGACCTCGGGTACGTCGACCAGACCGACCTCCCCGTGATCGCCGACGTGCTGAACCTGTCGGTCGCCGAGGTCCATGGCGTCGTCACCTTCTACCGCGACTTCCGGCGCGAACCGGCGGGCCGGACGACGGTACGGATCTGCCAGGCCGAGGCGTGTCGCTCGGTCGGCGCGGAGGAGCTCGCCGCGCAGGCGAAACGGCGTACCGGGGTCGGTTTCGGGGAGACCACGTACGACGGGAAGCTGACCGTCGACGAGGTGTTCTGCCTCGGCAACTGTGCTCTCGGGCCGGCCGTCCAGGTGGGCGACAAGCTGCACGGCCGGGTCACGCCGGCCCGCCTCGATGCGCTCCTCGGGGAGGCACGATGAGAGTCTTCGTACCCCGCGATGCAGCCGCCCGATCCGTTGGAGCGGACGAGGTTGCCGAGCGGATCGCCGCGGCGGCGACAGCGAGCGGTCTCGAGATCGAGATCGTCCGCAACGGCTCCCGCGGCATGCTCTGGCTGGAGCCTCTGGTCGAGGTCGAGACGGCGCAGGGACGCGTCGGCTACGGGCCGGTTGCTCCGGAAGACGTCGACGGGCTCGTCGCGGGCGGCCTGTTCGAGGGTGTCGGCGCCAAACTCGGGCTGGTCGAGGAACTCCCCTGGATGAAGCGCCAGCAGCGACTGACCTTCGCGCGGGTCGGCGTGATCGATCCGCGCTCGGGCGACGACCACGCGGAAAACCAAGGAAACAAGGGGCTTCGAGCCGCGCTCGCGCTGTCACCGGCCGACGTGGTCGAGGAGGTCATCGCGAGTGGTCTGCGGGGCCGTGGCGGCGCCGGCTTCCCGACCGGGATCAAATGGCGCACGGTGCTCGGCGCGGAATCCGACCTCAAGTTCGTCTGCTGCAACGCCGACGAGGGCGACTCGGGCACCTTCGCCGACCGGATGCTGATCGAGGGCGACCCGTTCACGCTGATCGAGGGTATGACGATCGCCGCGTACGCCGTCGGCGCCACCGAGGGTTACGTGTACCTGCGCTCGGAGTACCCGGACGCCGTCGAGGCGCTGAACGCCGCGATCCGGACCGCCCGCGACCGCGGCTGGCTCGGCCAGAACCTCCTCGGCTCAGGCTTGAACTTCGACTTACATGTAAGGGTTGGTGCAGGCGCTTATATTTGCGGTGAAGAAACCTCGATGCTGGAAAGCCTCGAAGGCAAGCGCGGGATGGTCCGGGCGAAACCCCCGATCCCTGCCCTGGAAGGGCTCTTCGGCCGACCGACGGTCGTCAACAATGTGTTGTCACTGGCAACGATCCCGACCATCCTGGCGAACGGCGCGGCCACCTACGCCGGCTTCGGGATGGGCCGGTCGCTCGGCACGAACGTCTTCCAGCTCGGCGGCAACATCGCCCGCGGCGGCATCGTCGAGACCGCCTTCGGCATCACCCTCGGCGAGCTCGTGGACGACCTCGGCGGTGGTACGGCGTCCGGCCGGCCGACCAGAGCCGTCCAGGTGGGTGGGCCACTGGGGGCCTACCTGCCGGTCGAGCAGTTCGGCCTGCCGATGGACTACGAGGCGTTCGCGGCGGCCGGGGCGATGGTCGGGCACGGCGGCATCGTGGTGTTCGACGAGACCGTCGACATGGCCGCGATGGCCCGGTTCGCCTTCGAGTTCTGCGCGGAGGAGTCCTGCGGCAAGTGCACGCCGTGCCGGGTCGGCGCGGTCCGCGGGGTCGAGACGATCGACCGGATCCGCCGCGGCGAGGACCGCAAGCAGAACCTCGTCCTGCTCGACGACCTGTGCGACCTGATGACCGACGGCTCGCTCTGCGCGATGGGCGGGCTCACCCCGCTCCCCGTCCGCAGCGCCGTCCGCCACTTCGGAGAGGACTTCTCATGACCCTGCTCAAGGAACCAGACTTCGGTACACCGGCGCGCGACGGCGAGGCGACCGTCGAGCTGACCATCGACGGGGTGAGCGTCGCCGTTCCACCCGGTACTTCGGTGATGCGGGCCGCCAAACAGGCCGGGCTCGACATCCCCAAGCTCTGCGCCACCGACAGCCTGGAAGCGTTCGGCTCCTGCCGGCTCTGCATCGTCGAGATCGACGGCGCCCGCGGAACTCCAGCCTCCTGTACTACGCCCGTCGCCCCCGGCATGGTCGTCCGTACCCAGAACGAGAAGCTGGGCAAGCTGCGCCGGGGCGTGATGGAGCTCTACGTCTCCGATCACCCGCTCGACTGCCTGACCTGCTCGGCCAATGGCGACTGCGAGTTGCAGGACATGGCCGGGGTCACCGGGCTCCGCGAAGTACGGTACGGCTCTGGTGTGGACGCCGGCGCGAACCACCTGGACGCGCCGACCGACAGCTCCAACCCGTACTTCGACTTCGACGCCTCCAAGTGCATCGCGTGCTCGCGCTGCGTCCGCGCGTGCGACGAGGTGCAGGGCACGCTGGCGCTCACGATCGAAGGGCGTGGCTTCGACTCCAAGGTCGCCGCCGGCGCTGGCGTCTCCTTCATGGAGTCGGACTGCGTCTCGTGTGGCGCGTGCGTTCAGGCGTGCCCAACGGCAACCCTGCAAGAGAAAACCGTCATCGAGCTCGGCATGCCGACCCGCTCCGTCATCACCACCTGCGCGTACTGCGGCGTCGGGTGCTCCTTCAAGGCCGAGCTGCGCGGTGACGAGCTGGTCCGGATGGTGCCTTACAAGGACGGCGGCGCGAACGAGGGCCACTCGTGCGTGAAGGGCCGGTTCGCCTTCGGGTACGCCAGCCACCCGGACCGCGTGACGGAGCCGATGGTCCGCGACGCGATCACGGATCCGTGGCGAAAGGTCTCCTGGGAAGAGGCGATCGGCTTCACGGCTCGCCGGTTGCGCGAGATCCAGGCGACCCACGGGCAAGGCTCGATCGGCGCGATCACCTCGTCGCGGACGACCAACGAAGAGGTGTACGTGGTCCAGAAGATGGTCCGGGCCGTCTTCGGCAACAACAACGTCGACACCTGCGCGCGGGTCTGTCACTCGCCCACGGGGTACGGCCTGAAGCAGACCTTCGGCGAGTCGGCCGGCACCCAGGACTTCAAGTCGGTCGAGAAGTCCGACGTGATCCTGCTGATCGGCGCCAACCCGACCGACGGGCACCCGGTGTTCGCGTCCCGGATGAAGAAGCGGCTGCGGCAGGGCGCCCGGCTGATCGTCGTCGACCCGCGCCGGATCGACCTGGTCCGGTCGCCGCACATCGAGGCGGCCCACCACCTGCAGCTCGCACCGGGGACGAACGTCGCGGTGGTGAACGCCCTCGCGCACGTCATCGTCACCGAAGGCCTGGTGGATCGGGACTTCGTCACCGAGCGGTGTGAGGACTTCGGCCAGTGGGAATCGTTCATCGCGCAGCCCGAGCACAGCCCGGAGGCGATCTCCGAGGTGACCGGGATCCCGGCCGAGGAGTTGCGGGCCGCCGCCCGCCTCTTCGCCACGGGAGGCAACGGCGCGATCTACTACGGGCTGGGCGTCACCGAGCACAGCCAGGGTTCGACCACCGTGATGGCGATGGCGAACCTCGCGATGGCGACCGGCAACATCGGCCGCCGTGGCGTCGGGGTGAACCCGTTGCGTGGACAGAACAACGTGCAGGGTGCTTGTGACATGGGCTCCTTCCCGCATGAGCTGCCGGGGTACCGGCATGTATCGGATGACGGCGCTCGCGACGTCTACCAGCAGCTCTGGGGTACGCCGCTGCTGAACGAGCCGGGGCTGCGGATTCCCAACATGTTCGACGCCGCGATCGACGGGTCCTTCCGGGCACTGTTCGTGCAGGGTGAGGACATCGCGCAGTCGGACCCGAACACCGCGCACGTGTTCGCGGCGCTCGGCGCGCTCGACCTGCTCGTCGTCCAGGACCTGTTCGAGAACGAGACGGCGAAGTGGGCGCACGTGCTGCTGCCGGGAACGTCGTTCCTGGAAAAGAACGGCACCTTCACCAACGCGGAGCGGCGGATCAACCGGGTCCGGCCGGTGATGGCGCCGCAGACGGGGAAGCAGGAATGGCAGATCATCTGCGAGATCGCGCAGGCGATGGGCTACCCGATGCACTACGACTCGGCCAGCCAGATCATGGACGAGATCGCACTCACCACCCCGACGTTCATGGGGGTCTCGTTCAAGAAGCTCGACGAGGTCGGCTCGGTCCAGTGGCCGTGCAACCTGGAGCACCCGAACGGGACGCCGATCATGCACGAGGAGGAGTTCACCCGTGGCAAGGGACGGTTCATGGAGACCGTCTACGTGCCGACGTCGGAGCGGTCGACGCGGAAGTACCCGTTGATCCTGACGACCGGGCGGATCCTTTCGCAGTACAACGTCGGGGCACAGACTCGGCGTACCGCGAATGTGGCCTGGCATCCCGAGGACATCCTCGAACTGCATCCGCACGACGCGGAGGTGCGCGGGATCGTGGACGGCTCGATGGTCGCGCTGTCCAGCCGGGTCGGGCGGACCAAACTGAAGGCGAAGCTGTCGGACCGGATGCCGATCGGCGTCTGCTACACCACGTTCCATCACCCGGTGACGGGGGCGAACGTGATCACCACCGACAACTCGGACTGGGCGACCAACTGCCCGGAGTACAAGGTCACCGCCGTGCAGGTGGATCTGCTCGTCGAGCCGGTCGCCACGACCGCCGTACGAGAGGCGGTGCCGGTCCGATGAGTGTGCCGACGATTCCGCCGTCGGTGCGGTTGGCGAACGAGATCGCCCGGCAGTTCGAGCACAAGCCGCCCGCTGATGCGGCCACGGCCATCGCGAATCACATCAAGGTGGTCTGGGATCCGCGGATGAAGCGGGCCCTGGTCGACTATGTTGATGCGGGCGCCGACGACCTCGCTCCGGTGGCTATCCTGGCCGCCGATCAAGTCCGAGCGACCTTGCAGTGACCCAGGTCGAAGACGAGATCGCGCACGTCAGAGATGTGCTGGCGCTGGGTGACAGTGAGGTGGCGCAAGTCGACGACGAGACGGTGCGGGCTGCGAGGCGGCATGCTGCGGCTGCGTTGCCCTGGGACGTTGCCCGGGAGTTGGCGCACGCGGCAGCCACACCGCTGCCACCGCGCCGACTCCCACTGGCCGATGCCGTCGGCTGCGTCCTCGCCACCCCACTCGTCTCCCCGGTCGCCGTGCCCCCAGTGGACCGCGCGGCAATGGACGGGTACGCCGTACGCGGGCCCGGCCCGTGGCGGGTCGTAGGAGCCGTCCGCGCCGGCTCTCCCCTCGCCGCCCCTCTCCAAGACGCCCAGGCCTACACAATCGTCACCGGTGCAGCCGTCCCGCCTGGTACTACCGCAGTACTCCCCGACGAGCAGGCAACTCGTCTAGCTGACGAGGTCGCCGGCCCCGCCGAGCCCGGCCGCCACATCCGCCGAGCAGGCGAGGAATGCACGGCCGGCGAACTGCTGCTCCCTGCGGGAACGGTAGTAGAACCACAGGTGCTGGGCCTGGCCGCCACTCTCGGCCTGGACCGCCTCTCCGTCATCCCCAAACCACGGGTAGTCGCGCTGATCACCGGCGACGAACTGGTCCACCAAGGCGCCTCCGCCCCCGGCCGAATCCGCGACGCCATCGGCCCGATGTTGCCGACCTTGATCGCGAGGTCCGGAGCGGTACCCACAGCTGTAGTGCACGTGCCGGACTCCAGGGAAGCATTGGTGGCCGCCCTGGCCAGCGCTGAAGCCGAAGTGATTCTGGTGTCCGGTTCATCGGCCTCCGGACCTGCTGATCACCTTCGCGGTGCTCTAGCCGCACTTGGTGCTGAGTTGATTGTGGATGGCGTCGCCTGTCGTCCGGGGCATCCTCAGGCGTTGGCTCGCTTCCCGGAGGGGCGGCTGGTTGTCGGGTTGCCGGGGAATCCGTTGGCTGCGTTGACGGCGTTTCTCACCTTGGGGGTTGCCGCCATCAGGCGGTTGCGGGGCGAGGAGCTGGATCGGCTCGCGGTGGCGCCGGTGCCTGGTGGGCTGGCGTGTCATCCGCGCAGTACCCAGCTGGTACCGGTGCGGGTGACCCCGCAGGGCGCAGTACCGGTTGGTCATGGCGGGTCGGCAATGTTGCGGGGTGCTGCGGCGGCGGATGCGTTCGCGGTGATCGAGCCCGGCCCGGCGGAAGCGATCGCGGCCAGGATGTTGCCACTCGATCCGGGGCTGCGGCCATGGGGCAGGCCCGGCCTGTTGCCTTAGGCGACTTTTTGGGCTCGCGGCTCCCGGGGAGCCCGGTCGGGATCACCACGAAGGGCCGATTACGCTGCCGGCGGCTGCTTCCGCTGCCCAGAGCCTGCGGGTGGCGTCGACGTCCAGACTGCCCCTCAGGGGCGACCCGGGCGGTGACCCTCCACCTCCGGCGAATGAACTCGCCAGCACGGCGACGATCAGGAGCGGCAGCAGCAGGGTCCGAACAAGCATCGCCCACGGCGCCCAGAAGCCCAGCCGGCCACCGTCCTTCAGCCGGACGAGCTGCGTACCGGTCAGCACGGCTCCCAGGGCCCGGCCGTTGCCGTAGAACAACCCGTACACCAGGGGAACCCCGAACACCAGCCCGGTAGAGGCCAGCAACCACATCCCGTTGCCGAAGTCCACCTGGCGGTCCACCAGTGCCAGGGCAACTATCCCTGTCCCCACACCGAACAAGACCACCACGAAGTCCACCATCCAGGCCAGGGCCAGCGCCCACCCGCCTGCGCCCACAAACCGGCGACCGTCCCCGAGCGGAGCGACTCGCTTGGCAACCTCCGTCCCTAGGACGCTCACCGGATCCACATATCTAGCCGCACCGCCCACCGGCGCGGCAGACGCAATGGATTTACGCATACGGAGAGGTCCTCCAGGGAAGGCGAGTACTCGAGATGGTGGACTCTACAAACCGCCGACGTCGCGACGCTGCCCGTACTCCGCCCGTACTGCCCGGGGCCCTGGTAGCGGGCCGCGGCCCTCGGAGCACGTAGGGTTATCGCCGTGCCCGGACGGCCGCAGGAGGACGCGCCCGGCACCGGGCATGCCCAGAGTCTCGCCTTCGGTGAGTTGCTGCGGAAGCTTCGCCTGGACGCCGGAGTGACCCAACAGGAGCTCGCAGACCGGGCCGGTCTCAGCGCCGGAGCGATCCGGGACCTGGAACAGGGCAGGACCAGAAGCCCGAAGCGGGACTCGATCGAGGCCATCGCCGCCGCGCTGAAGCTGAGTGGTCAGGATGCAGGGAAGCTCCACACCGCAGCAAAGGCGCACCGATCCGCCACCGCTGCGATCCCTGCCGGGCCCTCTGCCGCAGCCGGAGCCCTGCGGATCGGTGTCCTCGGCCCGATCGAGGTCTGGCACGGCGACGTCCCGGTGCCCATCAACTCCGGTCCACAACGCACCTTGCTGGCCCGGCTCGCCCTCGGCGCCGGTACGCCGGTCAGTCAGGACGAACTCATCGATCTCCTCTGGCCGCGCGCCGTACCCGGAAACGCGAACAATCTGCTGCACACCCGTGTCGCCAGGCTGCGACGGCTGGTGGAGCCCGGCGAGCCGGCCAACCAGGTGGTCGTCGGCGGCCCCACCGGGTACAGGCTCGCAGTGAGCGCCGGCAACCTCGACCTGCTGAGGTTCCGCGATCTCACGACTCAGGCGGCGAGCGACGAACCGGAGGCGGCGTTGGCCAAGCTCTCCGACGCCGTCGCGCTGTGGCGCGGCGACACCGATGTGGAGTCGGTGGCCGCCAGCCCGCTCTCTATCGCGATCTCCACCGAGTATGCCGCCGCCGTCCGGACCTTCGCGAAGTTGGCGCGTGATCTCGGCAAGCCGGAACTGGCACTGAAACCACTGCGAGACCTGACCACCCGGCACGAACTGGACGAGCCACTGCACCTCGAGCTGATCCAGACCTTGGCGGCGGCGGACCGGCAGGCCGAGGCCCTCGCGGCGTACGACCGGATCCGGTCCGCGCTCGCCGGCCAGCTCGGCATCGACCCAGGCGGGCGGATCCGCGCGGTTCACCTTGAGGTGCTGCGCCGGCAGAGCGGGGCTCCAGCGCAACCAGCGGAGCGAGTGGTCATCCAGCAAGCTCCGTCCGCACCGCCGGACTTCGTCGGACGCGCGGACGAGCTGGCGCTGATCTGTACGACCCTCGGCCGGCCTGGCGCGCTTTCTTCCCGAATCGTCTTGATCAACGGCATCGCGGGGGTCGGTAAGACCGCCTTGGCCCTGACCGCCGCGCACCGCCTCCGCGCCGAGTATCCGGACGGGCAGCTCTACGCCGACCTGCGCGGCAGCGACGCGACCACACCGGCACCGATCCAGGTGCTCAGCCGCTTTCTCCACGCGCTCGGGGTGCCTGGCCGGCGGATCGGCACTGACGAGACCGAAGCAGCCGCACTGCTCCGCAGCGAGCTCGCCGAGCGCCGCATGCTGGTACTGCTCGACAACGCGCAGGACGCGGCTCAGGTACGACCGCTACTGCCGGGCGCCGGGCGCAGCGACGTGATCGTGACCAGCCGACGGCGACTGCCGGACCTCGCCACCGCCGGCGTCGTGAACCTCGAGCCGCTCACCCGCGACGACGCTGTTCTGCTGATCACCTCCACTGCGAGAACGCATCGGCTCGAAGCCGACCCCGAAGGCGTGATCGCGCTCGCGGAAGCGTGCGCCCGGCTCCCGCTCGCGCTTCGCATCGCCAGCGCGCGGCTCGCCACCCGGCCGCAGTGGACGGTCGCGGACCTGGCCCGCCGTCTGGACGACGGCAACCGGCGACTCACCGAGCTCAGCCTTGGCGAGTCCAGCGTGCTCAACAGCTTCCAGCTCAGCTACGCCGACCTCAGCTCCGATGCCCAGCGCGCCTTCCGGCTGTGCAGCCTGCACCCTGGCGACGACTTCAGTGCCGACAGCACCGGGATTCTGCTCGGGATGTCGACGGCCGCGGCCGATCGAGTCCTGGAAGACCTCCTCGAGGCGAACATGCTCCTGCAGCACACGAAGAACCGCTACCGGTTCCACGATCTGCTCGGCCTCTACTCCCGTCGGCTTGTCGCCGAAGACACCGAAGGAGAAGCCGCACGGACCCGGCTGTATTCCTGGTACGCCGAAGCGGCGACGGCCGCGATGAACTGGGCCTATCCGCAACTCCTGCGGCTCAGCGCGCACCCCGAACCGGCCAGTTTCTTCAGCACGGAAGGCGCCGCGCTCGACTGGCTCGACGACGAGCTCCCCGCCTTGCTGGCGGTGGTGAAGGATACGGCGCAGTCCGGCGACCGGTCACTGTCGTGGCGGATCATCGACCAGGTCCGGGGGTACTTCGTGATTCGCCGGGATGCCCACGGTTGGCTACCGGCGGCACAGGCCGGGCTGACTGCCGCCACCGCGGCCGGGAACGACATCGCGCGGATCGCGATGCTGATCAACCGCGGCCAGGCGTTTGGGGCGGTTGGCCTGGACGAGGACGCACTCTCAGACGGTCTCGCCGGCCATGCCCTCGCGGTGGCCGTCGGCTGGACCACAGCCGCCGCCTATCTGGCCCACGAGGTCGGGTGGCTCCAGATGGAGCGGGGCAAGCTCGTCGACGCCGACCCGTGGATGCGCCGCGCCCTGGACCTGACCGAGGATGAGCAGCACGGCCACGTTCGTGCCGTCGCGCTCAACGGTCTCGGGATGACGCGTCTGTACCAAGGCGAGCTTCAGGAGGCAGCCGACCTGTTCGGTTCCGCGCTGCGGATCAACGAGAGCGGCTGGGAGGCATCGATGCTCGCCGTCCGCGGCAACCTGGCGAGCGCCTTGCGACAGCTGGGTCAGGCCGACCAGGCGGCCGACCTGCTCAGCGACGTACTGGCCGCCTACCGGCGTCGATCGCATTTCCGCGGAGAGGTGTCCACGCTGGACGAACTCGCCCGGCTGAACAGCCAGCGCGGTGATGGATCGGCCGCGCTGCGAGCGGCACTGCGGGCACACCATCTCGCGATCGTGGTCCGCGACAGAAAGGCCATGGCACAAACTGCCGCGACAGTGGCACAGGCCCACCTCACGCTCGGCGACGCCCCTGCCGCGATCGAGTGGATCGAAGACTGCCTCACGATCGCGCGCGGCGCCTATCCGTACATCGAGGCAGAGGCACTGCTCGCCTTGGCCACCGCGCGACGCAGCACCGGCGACGCGATGGCGGCGACCGACGCCGCCCAGCAGGCTGCGTCGATCGCCGGATCCTGCGGATTCCGCCTGCTCGAAGTACAGGCCACGACCGCCCTACTCTGCAAGGGAGCCCGAGCCACCGGTTAGACCACGCCCTGCTGCCGCTCGATCCGGGTGTGCGCCCGTGGGGCACCCTGACTCTTGCGGCGACGGGTCAGGGCAAGCGTCACGACCGAGACGTCGATGGTCAGGACGCCGAGGGAGAACGCGATACTGCCGAGGCGATGGTCGTCGAGGCCGAGGAGTGCGGTGGTACCGGCAAGGATGGAGAGCGCGTATGCCTTCACCGGCTCGGTCCCCGGTCGGCGGTAGGTCTTCAGGAGCGTCGGCATTGCAGCAGCCACGTCGGCCAGAACGGCGAAGAGCAGCGCCCACTGCGGTGAAGTCGTCACCTGCCACAGCACCAGCCCGATCGCCGCACAGCCCGCGCAGACCAGGTCGAAAGCAGTCAGCCGGGCCGAGAAAGCGTTGCGGGCCAAGGCGATCCCGAGAATCAGGATTGGCCCGAGCGCGTACGACATCGTGAACCAGGCGGCCGCTCCCCGGCCGTCAAGGTGCTGAGCGATCCCGCCGATCAACGGCGTCGACGCCCAGCAGCACCAAGTGACGAGGTTCGGCCGCGCCGTCCGCCGGTACACCGCGACGGCGTACGCGAGGATGCCCAGCAGTCGCAACGTAACGGCCAGCGTCAGGAGCACCATGCAGACCGGTACGTCGAAGCCGGGCCGAGCGGTTCGAACTCGTCCGCGCGACGCCTACGCCGAGCGGCGGAACTGACGGGCGACCCGCCAGAGCATCTTCGGTGCGAGCAGTGACTCCGGGCCTGCCAGCAGGTTCGCCACTCGGAGGAACTGCAGGCCGAGGACCGGATCCGCCGCCGCGGCGCGGTGCAGGTGGCCGATGTAGGCGTTGAGGATCCTCTGCAGAGGCGTCCGCGGTCCCTCCACCTCGGGAAAGCGGAGATCAGCGCTCGTGGACAGCTCCCAGGCCGGTCCGAGGAGCTTGCCGGCCCCGCGGAAGTACCGGTTGGTCAGGCCGTCCGTACCGTTCTCCAGGCACTTGCCCAACCACTGCGCGGTCAGCGCCGCCACGGTCATGCCCTGCCCGTAGGCGGGATTGAAGCAGCACAGCGAGTCGCCGGTCGCGATGAAGCCTTCGGGCAGCCGGTCGCACTTCTCGTACCGGCGGCGGACGCTCGGGCCGATCCGGAACAGCACCGGGTCGGTCAGCGGTTCGGCCTTCCGGACCAGCCGGTGCAACTCGGGCCCGTCGAGCCTCGCCGCATAGTCCTCGAACGCGCCCGGCTCGGCGGGTGGCGGATCGTCCGTGAAGCCGACGAGGGTGACCAGCCAGCGGTTGTCCTCGTTGGCGGCCGCTCCGCAACCGACCGGGTTGGCCGGGTAGTGCCCACTGATGATGCCAGTGAAGTCCTGCGCCTCGGGATCACGCCGGTACTGCCTTGTGCTGTAGACGATGCCGGCCTTCACGGCGTCCTCAGGAGCGGCGGCGTAGCCGAGATCCGCCAGCCACGCGGGTCCACGATTGCTTCTGCCGGTGGCATCGACGACCACGTCGGCCGCATACTCACCGTCCTCGGTCCGTACTCCGGTCAGCCGGTGACCGTCCGTTGTCAGGCCGGTGACGGCGACTCCGTCCAGCACCTTGATCGTGGGCACCGCGGTCACCAACTCACGGAGTACAGACTCGATCAGCGGGCGGCTCGCATTCAGCCCGCCCAGCGGCGACGGCGCCCGGCGCATCAAGCGGCCGTCGTTGTACCAGAGCACGTCGTTGAGGAGGTCACCGCTGACCGCGCCGCGGGCGATCAGCTCGGCGCGGTAGCCGGGCACCAGCTCGTCGAACACCTGCAGGCCGCGCGCGAGGAAGCCATGGGCATGCCTGCTCTGCGGCGTTCCTTTGCGGTGCGCGGCCGGATCGGACAGCTCGTCCCGATCGATGACGAGCACCTCGCTGTACCACCTGCTCAGCACCCGTGCTGCGAGTAATCCGGCGATGCTTCCCCCGATGACAACGGCCCGATTCTCCATTGCTCCAGGGTTTCCCCGCGGACCGCGCCGACGCCCGCGCTATCGGGCACTCCCTGGGCCCTCATTCGCGGGCCCAGAGTCGGGCCCAGAGTCGGGCCCAGAGTCAGACCGCCTGGTCTTGGTCCTGCGCCGCGGAGGAGGGTGCGACCCACAAGGTGTCAGCGGTGCCGCGGTCTAGGTGGTCGGTGTAGATGTCGACCTTGTAGGTGATCACCCGCAGGCACTCGGTGAGCTCCTCGATCTGGGCGGCCACGGCCTCCTGATGGCTCTTGAGCAGAGCGAGCCGGTCCGCTTCGTTGCCGGCGCCCTGCCGGACCAGATCCGTGTACCGCCGGATGGTGTCCAGCGGCATACCCGACGAGCGGAACTTGATGCACATGTCCAGCCAGTCGACGTCGTCCTCGCTGTAGACCCGGCGCCCGTTGCCCTCCCGGCGGACCGGGTCGGCGAGGATGCCCTCCCGCTCGTAGAAGCGCAGCGCGTGCACGCTCAGCCCCGTGCGCTCGGAGACCTGCCCGATGCTCATTCCGTCAGCCATGCCGCTCACCTTAGCCCGCACCTAGAGTCAGCTCTAGGAAATTTTCAGTCCTTCCAGAGCTTCGAGCGCCAGCTGGACGTCGGCCCGGGTCGAGTAGATGTGGAACGAGGCGCGCAGATTGCCACCCCGGACCGCGGCCCGTACTCCGGCCGCCGCGAACGCCTCCTCGGCGCCTGGCATCGCCGCACTGACGATCGCCGAGTCGCCGGGTGGCAGGCCGATCCCGGCGCGGAACTCGTTCGCGAGCGCGAGGTTGTGCTCGTGGATGGTCCCGACGCCGAGCTGCTCGATCAACTCGAGCGCCGGTGCCGCGCCCACGAAGCTGAACCAGGCCGGCGACTGGTCGAATCGGCGGGCATCCGTGGCCAGCTCCATCTGCGGTCCGTAGTACGACGAGCTGGCCGTCTGACCGGCGTACCAGCCCGCGTGCAGCGGGCGGCAGCGCTCCTGCAGGCGGGGTGAGAGGTACCCGAGGGTCGCGCCGCGCGGCGACATCAACCACTTGTACGTATGCGCGATCAGCGCGTCGACGCCGGTCACGTCGAGCGGCAGCCAGCCTGCCGCCTGGCTCGCATCGATCACCAGCAAGGCGTCGATTTCCTTGCACGCGGCAACTACCTTGCCGAGGTCCAGTACCATCCCGGTGGCGGACTGGACCGCGCTGACTGCGACGAGGTCGATGCCCGGCCGGATCGCGTCGAGAAGCTTGTCGGTACTCGCGGCGACCACCTCGATGCCGCGGTCGGCGTGCACCATCCACGGGTAGACGTTCGAGGTGAACTCGATGTCGTCGACGAGCACCCGCGACCCGTCCGGCAACGCGGCCGCGATCGGGGAGACCGCCGCCGACACCGTGCTGCCGACGAACACGTCCGCGACGTCAGCGCCGACCAGCCTGGCGAACGACGCCCGCGAGCGCGTGGTCGACTCGTCCCACGGCTCCCAGCTGGTCGCACCGACCTGCCAGTCGCGCAGAACCGCCTGCAGCGCCTCCCAAGCGGGCCGCGGCGGCAGCCCGTACGAAGCAGTGTTGAGCCAGCCCGGCTGGGGATCCCACAAGTTCGAGCTGTCGACCGTCATCCAGGCACTCCCCTGCTTGCGAATTGGTGGGACAGGTAATTCGACCACGAAGGAAGCCCTGACCGCCGGGACTGCGTTGTTCATCACGGCGTATGCGGTTCAGCGGTTCAGTCGGGTGCCCGCCGGGCTGAGGACGTGCCAGGTGCCCTTCAGTCCTTCGCCCAGGACGTCGCCGGGCTTCTTGTCCTTGGCGAAGCGGTAGAGGGGCCAGCCGCCGAGGGTTGCCTGGATGTCCTTGTCGGGGCGGACCAAGGTGCCGACCTTGGCCTGGCTCACGCCTGCTCCGGCGACTATGCCCGCCTTCTTGACGTAGACGGGTTTCCAGGCGGCAAGGCAGGCCTTGCTCACACAGACCGACTTCGACGGGTTCTTGCTGTCCAGCACGGACAGATAGAGCGTGAAGCCCTCTGCGTCGACGGCGACCAGGCCGAGTTTCGTAGTACCGGCCTTGATCACTACTGGTTCTTCTACCGGCACTGCCGGTTTGACGGCCTTTGAAGGTGGCGGCGCACTGGGCGCCGAGGTAGCAGGTGGTGGTGGTTGGGCGACGACTGGTGGAGCGGTGGTGGCGACATTGCCTACTGCGGGACTGAGTGCTGCCACCGCGACGGTCGCGCCGATCACCCACAGCATGGTCGGCAGGCTCTTCAACATCAGTTGCTCCCCTACGCCTGGAAGATCGCGCCGTCGCGCTGCTTGACGGCGACCGCCGGCAGCGGAGCCTTCGCCGGTCCGGCAACCCGTTCGCCGGTAGTGGCGTCGAACTTGCTGCCATGGCACGCGCAGTTGATCGTGCCATCGCCGACCTCGGTCACCACGCAGCCCTGGTGGGTGCAGATCGCAGAGAACGCGCAGATCTTGCCACTCGCGTCCTTGGTGAGTACGAGGCTCTGCTCCTTGAGGATCACCCCGCCCCCGGCCGGGATGTCAGCCACCTTGGCCAGCGCGGCCGGCCCGGGCTCGGCAGCAGTCGTCCCCTGTGAGACTGGCGCCTTGCTGGTGGGCTGGGAAGCAGTGGTCGGTGGTGCCTGCTGGACGATGCATCCAGTCAGTACTGCGGTAGTCGCCGCGCCTCCGGCGAGCAGGACCGCTCTGCGTTCGATCATCTTCTTGTCTCCTGTTCGCATCAACGGAGTGGGACGCCGGATTGGGCGAAGTACCAGACGGCGGCCGTGGCCCAGGCACCGATCAGCAGGGCGAACAGCAGCCCGCCGGAGATCGGTAGTGCCCAGCTCGGCATCTTGTTCGCCCGCAGTGCGAGCATCTTGGTCGTGAAGGCTCCGTAGAAGGCGCAGCCGAACAGCGAGTGCAACGCCGTCCTGGTGTCGAAGGTGCTGAAGCCGAGACTCCACAGGCAGTGGTACGCGACCGGCAGTGTCGCAACGAACGCCACCGCTCCACTCCACCGATGCAGCTGCGACAGCACGGCCGGCGCCTTGCGCTTCACCGGCAGACGCCCGTACATCCACAGCGCTGACACCACTTGGAAGATCACCAGTACTACGGCCGCTGTCGCCAGCCAGGCCTTCATCGGCGTGAGATTCGTGAATCCCACGATCAACGCCAGCGGGCGGCCGGTCGGCGTGTGGGCCTTCCCGTAGAACCCCAGCGCCACCGCCACCAGCGCTCCGGCGACGGCGAATCCCAGCAACAGAAGGACTCCCCGCCCTGCCGACTGTTTACCCGGCGGTGCAACCACGTCCGTACTCATGTCCCCTCCAGCGGCTCGTATGAGGGCTATACGTCCCAGCCGCCCGACCGGTTCAACGGAACCGGAATCAGCCTCTCGGCGTACTGGCCGGCATCAAGCCGTCAAGACGAAAGGCCGCCGGAGATGTCTGCTATCGATCGCCGGAGTTTTCTGCTCACCGCGGGTGCCGCCGCCGTCACTGCCACCGGAGTGCTCCCGGCTACCGCCGCCGGCTCAAGCGGTTCGGCGCCACGCCAACGCGTGGTCGTGCTCGGCGCCGGGCTCGCCGGGCTGAGTTCGGCGTACAACCTGATGAAGGCCGGGTACGACGTCACCGTGCTCGAGGGCCAGGACCGTCCGGGTGGGCGGGTGCTGACGGTCCGCGAACCGTTCCGCAAGGGCGGGCACGCGGAGATGGGCGCGACCCGGATCTTCGAGACGCACGAGTACACCCAGCGGTACGTACGGCATTTCGGGCTCGAACTGCGCCCGTACGACGAGGGCCAGCGTGCGTTCTTCCTGGAGGGCAAGCGATTCCTCGCTCCGACGGGCGGCAAGCCGTGGCCGGTCGCGGGGATGACGCCGGCCGAGCGGGCCGACCCGTTCGCGTTCTTCCCGCAGTACGTCGAGTCCGGGTTCGAGAAGCTCGGTGATGTCCATGCGGCGAACTGGCCGGGCGGGTTCCCGGCGACCGCCGAGCTCGACGGGCTGACCTTCGCCGGGTACATGCGCCGGCAGGGGGCTTCGCAGGCTTGGGTCGATTGGTTCCTCGCGCAGAACGGCAATCTCGCCAGGATCAACGCGCTGGCCGCCTTCGCCGAGGAATTGGTTGCTTCAGGCAACACAGTGACGAGTATCGAGGGCGGTAACGACAAGTTGCCGAAGGCCTTCGCGAAGGCGCTCGGTGGGCGGATCAAGTACCGCAGCAAGGTGGTCCGGATCGCGACGAAGCAGCACGGCGTACGGATCAACTACGTCGACCAGTGGGGTCTGCATGAGCTGGATGCTGATCGGGTCGTCTGTGCGTTGCCGATTCCGCCGTTGCGGAAGGTTGTTCTGCAGGCGGGGTTCTCAGCTCCGAAGATGGAGCTGATCAAGCGGCTGAAGTACCTTCCGGCAGCGCGCATCTACTTCCAGACGAAGTCGCGGTTCTGGACCAAGGACCCGCTCGGTCCGCTCGGCGGGCTCAACCTGGTCGCGACGGACACGCCTGTCGGCCGGATCTGGAACACCAGCTCGCAACAGGATGATCCGGCGCTCGGCATGATCCACAGCTACCTGCTCGACACCGACGCGACCGACTTCGCTGCCCGCGGTCCGTTCCGGCGGACCGAGGAGAAGCGGCGGCAGTTCGCGCAGTTGCTGCCCGGCTTCAAGGGGCAGGAGGTCGCCGTCGCCAGCAAGATCTGGCAGGACGACCCGTGGGTCGGCGGCGTGACGGCGCACGTCCAGCCGGGCGACCTGCAGTGGAGTTTCCCGGCGATGCGCCGGGCCGAGGGACGGATCCACTTCGCCGGCGAGCACACGTCGCTGTGGATCGCCTGGATGAACGGCGCACTGGAGTCGGCCGACCGGGTGGTCGGCGAGATCCTGCACGCCGACCAGCACTGATCCATTCCAACTCATCGAAGGGGAGACATGACAACGGACCATTCGAGGCGGCGAGCGCTCGGGCTGCTGGGCGCCGCAGGGCTGGGCGGAGTGGGCGCCCTCCAGAATCTGCCTGGCGCGGCATCGACGGCAGCGGCCACGACCACCACCAGCTGGGACATCACCGCCAACGGCTGGCTGTCGCAGCTGACCGTGGACCGGCGGCTCAACAACGGGAACCCGGCGTCGGTCGGCGGCGGTTACGCGGCGACCTTCATCGACAAATCGTCCGGTGTGCATCAGCCGGTGATCGCTTTCCGGGCCGGCGACGGCAAGCTCAGCTTCCTTCGCTTGTACGACGCGGCCAACGCCTCGTTCCAGCTCTACAAGACCGAGTCGTTCAGCGGCGGGCTGCCGCGCGGGAGCTTCTACCAGTACGCCGGCGCCGGCAACAACTTCACCAAGACCGGGCCGTTCTCCTGGTCGGCGACCTCGTCGTTCGGGTCACTCGACTCGCTCGGTCTCGCGTCCGGCGCTGTCGGGCAGGAGGAGTTCTGGCAGCTGTTCTACGACGGCGGCTGGATCGTGCCGACGATGAACGACGTCCGCCAGGTGACCAACTTCGACCTGCAGTGGTTCTGGTCGTCGTACGAGCCGTTGACGTCCTCGGCTTTCGGGCTGACCAAGGGCAGCCTGGCGGTGATGGGCAGCCGGATCGTCAGTGCGGGGGTCAGGGCGGAGTTCCAGCAGAAGCCGTTCACCTGGATCCGGCCGCTCGGCGCGGACTTCGCCAAGGTCGAGGTGGTCCGCGGGATCGAGCGCCTGAACCGGCTCACCAGCGTCGAGTTCGGGCACCATTTTCCGATCGGCGAGGTGACCTGGCGCTCGGGCATCTCGCGGGTGCGCAACCTGAGCACCGACACCAACGAACTGCTCCGCTACGTCACCTCCGCCACGCTCGCTCGCAACCCGGGTGCGGACCGCTTCGAGGTCTGGCCCGATCCGAACCCCGAGTTCCTCGAGAAGTGGGACGACTCCGTCACCGGCGGCTGGTGAGGCTTGACCTAGACAGCGCTCTAGCTCCTAGGTTCTGCGCTAGACCAGAGACCTAGGAGCTAGACATGCGCTACCGCACTCTCGGCGGGACCGGTATCGAGGTGAGCGTGCACTGCCTCGGCACGATGATGTTCGGATTCGTCGGCAACCCCGACCACGCCGACTGCGCCCGGATCCTGCACCACGCCCTCGACCAGGGCATCAACTTCGTCGACACCGCCGACATGTACTCCACCGGGGAGTCCGAGGAGATCGTCGGCAAGGCGCTCAAGAGCCGCCGCGAGGACGTCGTACTGGCGACCAAGGTGCACTTCGCGCTGGGCGAGGGGCGCAACCGCAGCGGCAACTCCCGGCGCTGGATCACCCGCGCGGTCGAGGACAGCCTGCGACGGCTCGACACCGAGTGGATCGATCTCTACCAGGTGCACCGGCCGGACCCGACCACGGATATCGAGGAGACGCTGTCCGTACTGACCGACCTGGTCAGCCAGGGCAAGATCCGCGCCTTCGGCTGCTCGACCTTCCCGGCCGAGGAGATCGTGGAGGCGTACCACGTCGCCGAGCGGCGCGGGTACGGGAAGTTCCGTACCGAGCAACCGCCGTACTCACTGCTTGCCCGGGGCATCGAGCGCTCGCTGCTGCCGACGACTCAGCGGCTGGGGATGGGGGTGCTGACCTGGAGCCCGCTCGCGTCGGGCTTCCTGTCCGGCAAGGTCCGGCGCGACCAGCCGGTCGACCTGAGCGCCGGCCGGGCCGCCCTGACGCCGTTCCGCTTCGACCCCTCGATCCCTTCCAACGCGGCGAAGTTCGACGCACTGGAAGGGTTGATCGAGGTTGCCGAGAGCATCGGTTGCACGCTGCCCGAGCTCGCGCTCGCCTTCGTCGTCTCGCACCCGGCCGTCACCTCGGTGATCAGCGGCCCGCGCACGGTGGAACAGCTCGAAGGCCTGCTGAAGGGCGCCACCGTCATTCTCGACGACGAGACCCTCGACCGGATCGACGCGATCGTCCCACCCGGCACAGACCTCTACCAGGCCGACGGCGCCTGGCAACCCACCTCCCTCACCACCCCCACCCTCCGCCGCCGCCCCCACCCCAACCGCTCCGCCGCCTAGCCGCGCGTCCGCCCCCTTACCCACCCGCACGCCCGCACGCCCGCACGCCCGCACGCCCGCAGGCCCGCTCGCCGTTTGAGGGGTTAACCCCCGAATCGGTGGGTTGCCCGCCGAGAATCCGACTAGGCAACCCACCGTCTCGGGGGTTAACCCCCGAGACGTCTAAGGGGTCGGAGGAGGCTAGCGGCCGGATTGGAGGGCTGTCCAGGTGGCGGGGCCTACTACGCCGTCGACGGCTAGTTGTCTGGTGCGTTGGTAGTCGCGGGCGGCGGTGTCGGTGACCGGGCCGAACTGGCCGTCGATGCCGACGGTCCGGCCTAGGGCAGCGGTCAATGACCGCTGCAGCCGGCCTACCGCAGTACCGGTTGATCCGCTGCGGAGAGTCGGTTTGTCGCCGGCGGCAAGCAATGCGGTCCAGGTACCGGCTCCGACGACTCCGTCCGATGGCAGGCCGACTCGGGTCTGGAATGCCTTCACTGCATCGGTTGTGGCGGTGTCGAAGGTGCCGCTCGGCTCACTCGTTCCACCCAGCAGACACTGCGCCGCCTTGACCGCCGCGCCCGTCGAACCCTCCTGCACCGTCGGGTAGCTGGTGAAGTCGAGGTTGGTGGCGCCACACGTCTGCGTTCCGTTGACGAACGAGCTCGCCGCCGCCTGCCCCTTGCTCAGCGCATCGGTCTGGTTCTCGATCGGCACCGACTTCACACCCGGGAAGAGGATGTACGTGACGACCGCGCCCGACACGCCTCCGCTCGACGGGTTCGGGTTGATGCCCAGCTGCTGCGCGAGCTTGTACGAGCCCTCACCGATGATCCCGGTCGGACCGCTGTCGCCGACCACGGCGTACGCGACCTTGTCCTGGTACACGACCGCGGCGATCGTGGCGCCGGCGATGCCCGCGGTCTGGTAGTTCCAGATCGAGCTCGACAACGGGACGACGATGAACGGCAGTCCGGCCGAGTTCAGCGGTCTGCCGTCGGACTGGGTCCACGAGGTGGCCGGCTGGAAGGACGGATCGGTGTTCTCGTTGCACTGCGTGGTCCGCTGACCGTCGCAGTCGACGTCGAAATCGGCCGTCCAGTGCACGGCTCCCCCGGTCTTGCAGACCGCGACGGTCCTCGATCCGCCGGAGTCGTGGGCGTACTTGCCGTTCGACAGCTGGGTCTCGCACCCGGCCGTCTTGTCCTTCAGCTGCTGGGCCGTCGGCCCGGCCAGCTCGGCGGCCTGCGCGGGACCGGTGACCCCGGCCAGGAGCAACGTTGTGGCGAACAACAAGCAGTAGAGAATGCGGTTCCGTTTTGTGCGTGAGCGGGGCGGCTGCTGCATCGGATCCTCCAGATCTGAAGCCCGAAGACGAAACTTTCTGGCCCAGACAGTACAGACGACCGTTAGATTTTGACAGCCCTTGCCGGGTTTGCCGAACCGTTCAGCCGGCGGCGAACGCAGCTCCGCGCCGGCCGGCCGGCTGGAAGACTCGTCGCGTGACAGCACAGCCGGACCTCGCGGAGACCTCGCGGATCGAGGCCTTCAGCGACGGCATCTTCGCCATCGCCATCACCCTGCTCGTCCTCGAGCTGCACATCCCCGACCTCGAGCCGGGCGAACGGCTCTGGCCCGCGCTGCTCGACGAGTGGCCGCAGTTCGGCGCCTACCTGACCAGCTTCGCGATCCTCGGCATCATGTGGGTCAACCACCACTCGATGTTCCGGCAGATCCAGCGGGCCGACCGCGGGCTGATGTTCCTCAACCTCGGCCTGCTGCTCTGGGCCGCACTGCTGCCCTTCCCGACGAACCTGTTCGCCGAGTTCCTGCGGGAGGAGGGCAGCAACGCGCACGTGGCCGCGGCGGTCTACAGCACGAACCTGACCCTCGCCGCAGTGTTCTTCAGCGCCATCTGGTGGCACGCCCTGCGCAAACACCTCGTCGACCACGAGCTGACCCCGGCCGAACAGCGCACGTCCGTACTCCGGTACTCCGTCGGCACGCTCCTGTATGCGGCGGCGATCGGGCTGTCGTTCCTCTCGGCGCCACTGACGCTGCTCGTGCTGTTCCTACTCGCGGTGTACTACGGCTTCGAGCAACTGCGCACCCGCAGCTGACCCGATCTCCGGGCGTCAGTCACGGGGACGTTTGCGCTGGAACGAGGTGATGGTGACGCCAGGGGCGATCTCCAGCTCGGCGTCGGCCAGATAGCCACGCGGCTTCCACCGCATAGGCCAGGCGCTGCACGACCAGCAGCCGCTCAGCGATCGCCACGTCGGTCACGTCGAGGGCACGAATCATCCCGCCAAGCTATCGGCCCGCCCCCGGCACCGCTCACCATTTACCTCAGGCTGCGCGCCAGTAGCCCAGCGCCTTCACCCGGTTCTTCGGGACGGACAGCTCCTTCAGCAGGTACGACGTCAGCGTGCGGGTCGTCTTCGTGTCGCAGGCGACCCACACGAAGGTGCTCGCCGGGTCGCCGATCAGCGACGGCAGACTCGCCTTCACCTCGGCCACCAACTGGTCGCCCTTGCGAGGTACCGTGCGGAGCTCGTGGTGCGCGGGGTCGCGCCGCAGCGGCAGCTCGGCATCGGAGTCGTGCGTCGTCTCGAAGAAGATCGTCGCCGGCAGCTTCGGCGCCACCCCGAGCAGCGAGTTGATGGCCGGCAGCGAGGCCGGGTCGCCGATCACGAACATCCGTGGCGGCAGCGGGTCCGGTACGACGAAATCCGTGCCCTGTACCGTCGCGTCGATCGTGTCGCCGGCCTGCGCGGTACGCGCCCAGTCGCTCGCACACCCGGCATGCAGCGCGAACTCCATACTGAAAGTGCCCGCCTCGACGTCCGGATCGACCAGCGTGTAGGCCCGCTGATGCGGCTTGCCCGCATTGTCGAACCACAGCCGCACCCACATCGTCGGATGCACGCCGACCGCCTGCAGCAGGCCGCCATCGGTGAAATGCACCCGGTGGTAGCGGTCCGTGACCTGTTCCGCACCCGTCACGGTGAACTTGAAGTCCTTGCCCTTGAAGAGCTTGAGGACGACACCCTCCCAGCCATGCCCCACAGCGCTTGCCCCTTCCGACCGGCGAGAATGGGCAGTTGCAGCCCAACAACCTGACTTGTAAGTTAGCGCAGCCTAACCTAACTAAAGCGAGGATGACGAGTGGACGCCAAGGTCGACCGGGACACCTGGGGTGTGCCGCACTTGAGAGCCGGCGACCCGCTCGCACTCGCCTATCTCCAAGGCCAGAACGCGGCGACCGACCGCGCCTGGCAGCTCGAGCTGGAACACAGCCGCTCGCTCGGCACCAGCGCCGCCTTCCTCGGACCAGAGGCGCTCAGCTGGGACGTCTTCGCCCGCCAGGCGCGCCTCGACGACACCGCCCAACACTGCTGGGAGAACCTCGACGATTCCACTCGCGAGTGGATCGAGGCCTACGTCGCCGGCGTCAATCACAGCCTCCCCGGCGCTGCCCTACGCGCTCCCGAGTTCACCCAGACCGGCCTCACCCCGCAGGAGTGGCAGCCCTGGGCGCCACTCAGCATCTGGATCGCGATCCACATCCTGTTCGCCGGCTTCCCCACCAAGCTCTGGCGCGAGCACGTCGCCCGCCATCTCGGCGACGCACGGCTCGACCTCTTCAACTCCGAAGGCCCCAGTACTGCGGGCAGCAACGGCTGGCTGATCCCGGGGAACCGGACGGCGACCGGCACGCCGATCATCGCGGGCGACCCCCATCGCTACATCGAGAGCCCCGGCGTCTACCAGCAGATCCACCTCTCCTGCCCGGAGTACGACGTCATCGGCCTCGCGGTCCCCGGCATCCCCGGCCTCGCCCATTTCGGGCACACCGGCCACGTCGCCTGGGCGATCACCAACGCAATGGCCGACTACCAGGACCTCTACGCCGAGCAACTCCGTCGCACCGGCACCGGAGTGGAAGCCCTCGGCCCCGACGGCTGGCAACCGGCGACCCGCCACACCGAGCTGATCGAGGTCGCCGGCTCGACCCCGGTCGAGATCGAGGTGATCGAGACCGATCGCGGCCCGATCATCATCGGCGGCCTCGACGAGACCCAGTCGATCAGCCTGCGCTACCCACCACGCGTCACCCACCGAATCGGCTTCGACACCCTCCCGAAGTTGCTCGAAGCAACCACGGTCGAGGACATCGACAAGGCCGTCGACAAGTGGGTGGAGCCAGTCAACGTCGTGATGGCCGGCGACACCGCAGGCGGCCTGCTGCACCGGACCGCGGGTCTCGTCCCGACGCGCCATGAAGACAACCGCCTGCGCGTAGTACCGGCGTGGGAAGCGGCACACGAATGGCAGGGCTGGCACGACTCGATGCCCAGGGCGACGGTCGAGGACGTGGCAGTGATGGCCAACAGCCGCGAGGTCGCCGAGCCACTCGGCGTTGACTTCGCGAGCCCCCATCGCTACGACAGGATCAAGCAGCTGCTGACCGAACGCGACGACTGGACCGCCGCCGAAATGCCGTTGATCCACAAGGACACCCACCTCGGCTCCGCCGGTTCGCTGCTGGACCTCCTCGTCGACTTGAAGGATTTGTCGCCCGAGGCAACCACTCTGCGCGAACAACTCCTCAGCTGGGATCGGCGAATGGACGCCACCAGCACCACCGCGTCCAGCTACGCCGCCCTCCGCAAGTCGCTGGTACGCCGCTTGGCCGAGCACCCGACCCTCGCCGTACTCGATCAGGGCGTCGACGTCCCCGACCTGTTCGTCCCGTATCTCGACACCCTCGCGCACACGTACTTCGCGCTGGAGAATCTGATCGCCACCGACCTGCTCCCCGACGTCAACGTCAGCTGGCTGGCCCAGGAAGCCCTGGAAGAAGTTGCCCACCGCAAGCCCCGCGGCCCTTGGGGCGACACGCATCAACTCACCCCGCTGCACGCCCTCCGAGGGCCGATCTTCGCTCCGGGCGACGAGCACTACGAGCTAGCCCTCTCCGGCGACCACCACTGCGTCATGTCCACCTCAGCCGTCCCCGGCCTGACCGACACCTGCGTCCGTGCCTCCGCCGCCCGCTACGCCTGGGATGTTGCCGACCGCAACAACAGCGCGTGGATCGTCCCCCTAGGCACCTCCGGCGTCCTCGGCGATCCCCACCACCACGACCAACTCCCCCTCTGGCTCCGCGGCGAATTAGCCCCGGTCAACGGCGACCTGACCCCCGAGGACCGTTCCTTCGAACAGCACCTGGAGAACTTCGGCCTGGTCCGGATCGAGCCGCTGCTGCCCGAGCGCGACCTCGACCTCATCCACGCCTGGGTCACCGCCGACCGCGCGACCTTCTGGGGCATGGCCGACCAGGCTCGCGAGGAAATCCTTGCCACGTACAAGTTCCTCGACTCCGTCCCCACCCACCACGCCTACCTGATCCGCCTGGACGACGA
Organism: Streptomyces sp. SID13031; assembly: GCF_010548305.1. GTDB lineage: Bacteria > Actinomycetota > Actinomycetes > Propionibacteriales > Kribbellaceae > Kribbella. The sequence continues at coordinate 91,123 of NZ_JAAGLV010000013.1, read as the reverse complement.
GCCGGTCGCGCTCCTCCACACCTACGACCCCCAGGCCGACCCAGCCGGAACGGCGTACCAGATCGAGCCCGGCGACCTCGGCGTCCACTTCCTCATCGCCCCCGGCGACCGCCGCCAGAACTTCACCGGCAACCTGCTCAATGCCCTAGGCAACTTCCTCCTCCACCACCAGGGCCACCCCCGCGTGATCGCCGACCCCGACGCGACCAACGCCAAGGCCATCGACCGCCTCACCCGCGCCGGCTTCACCCTCGGCCCGGAAGTCACCTTCACCCAGCACAACGGCATCCCCAAGACAGCCCGACTCGCATTCCTCACCCGCCAGACCTTCACCCAGCAGGCGTAGGCCGTCACGCCCGGTACGTCGCCAGGACCACCTCCAGTCGATCTCGCCGGAAGCGGCCGGGCTGGTCCGTGCGGACCTGGCGTCCCTCGGCACTCGTGAGGCGATCTGGTCGGCCAGGGCGAGCCATTGACCGGCGTCGATCAGCTCCGAAGGAGCGAATCACCGTCGGGGAGCATCCGGTCGAAGACCACGCAGTCGTAGGAATTTACCCACAATGCTTCGCCTGCCATCGCTATCTCACCAACACTATCGACCGCGAGGCGGCCGACCGTAGACCTGCGGATACCGCGATCCGCAGGTCTTCGTCGTCCTCTACCACCAGTACGCGCACCCTGGTCCCTCTGTGTCATCGAAATGTCGTCGTCGACATGGATCGTATGTGTCATGAACGGTCACTCAGTGCATACGCCGACCCGGACCGCTCTTCTCCGCGCCCTGACAGATGAGGAGCCACTCCGCGAACACGCCTGGACCAAACGTAGCCGGGTCGGCAGATGCGGCGGAGATCTCATCGAGGGAGCGGTCGAGGATGGCGCCCCACGTTTCCAGTGCCGAAGGCATGGCGCAGGTCAGCCCGGCTCACCCCGAAGGCCGGCCGAGAGCGCCGACGAAGGAGGTGCGTGGGAAACAGGCTGCACCGGTCGAGGCGGAAACCCGGCGACCGGTGCTGCTACCCGCTCGTCAAGCGCGGATTTTGTCGTCCTTGTGGTCGCGGACGGCTCGGCGCTCGGATGGGGGATGGTCGACGGTGCGTGGGGCTGGGCAGACTGGGCCGTGGGCGATGGGGCCGCCGCCTAGTCTCCTGCTCTTCCACTGCTTCTCGTCGTAGTCGTAGTAGGTGTCAGTTCCTCCGACAGTCATAGGTGTCCTCCCGGTCGTTCCCCCCGGTCACGGCTCCTGCTGGCTATTCCTACAGTCCGTCACCAGGGGGCCTGAATACAAGCGATTCTTGAACTACCCACGACATACGGACAAATTCCCGGGTTTGTCCAGACTTTTCAACGAGCAAAGGCGTTACGGGGACATTTCGTAAGCACTTTCTTCACGGAAAAATCTTTCAGTTCGCGAAGATGGCGACGCCGTGGCCCCCGATTCGAACACCTTCGGTGAGCAACTCGGCTGCCCCGAACGACATCACCTGGTAGGTCGGTACTTCGGCCAGCGGCACCACCACCTCGGCATCGGACAGGTTGACCACCACCCGCAAGGTGCCTCGGCGGATGACCAGCCAGGAGTCGTCGGACCAGACCTCCACCGACGTAAGCCGATCGTCGCGCAGATCCTCGTTCCGCGCCCGCAGCGCCAGCAGATCCCGGTACCACCGCAGCAGCTCGCGATGCGGCGACTCGTCGACCTCGGTCCAGTCGAGCACCGAACTCCGCCACGTCGCCGGGTCCTGCGGATCGGGGATCTCCTCCGCATCCCACCCGAACGCCGCGAACTCCTGCCGCCGGCCGGCCCGAACCGCCTCGGCCAGCGCCGGCTCGGTGTGGTCGGTGAAGAACCGCCACGGCGTCGACGCGCCCCACTCCTCGCCCATGAAGAGCATCGGCGTGTACGGCGAGGTGATCACCAGGGCCGCCCCGATCGCGAGCTGCCCCGGCGTCAGCGCCGGCCGGTCGCCGAGCGCGCGGTTGCCGATCTGGTCGTGGTTCGACGTGTAGGCGAGGAACTCCCACCCGCTGTGCCGCTCCCGATCCACCGGCCGTCCCCAGTCCTGCCCACGGAAGCTCGAGTACGACCCGTCGTGCAGGAAAACCTGGGTCAGCGTCTTGGCGAAAACCCCCGGCTCGGCGAAGTCCGAGTAGTACCCGGCCCGCTCCCCGGTCAGCAACGTGTGCAGCGCGTGGTGGAAGTCGTCACTCCACTGCGCCGTCATCCCCAGCCCGCCCTCACCCACCGGCTCGACCATCCGCGGGTCGTTCAAATCGGACTCGGCCACCAACCCCAACGGCCGCCCGACCGATGCAGACAACGCAGCCGTCTCCACCGAAAGCTGGGCGAGCAAATGCTGCGGGCTGCCATCGACGAGCGCGTGGACCGCGTCCAGCCGCAGCGCATCGAGATGGAAATCCCGGAACCACCGCAACGCATTGTCGCAAATCCACCGCCGCACCTCATCGCTGCCGGCGTCATCCAGATTCACCGCCGGACCCCACGGTGTCGTGTGCTTCGAGGTGAAGTACGGCCCGAAAGAACCCAGGTAATTCCCGCTCGGCCCGAGGTGGTTGTAGACGACGTCCAGACAGACGGCCAGCCCCACCGCATGACACCGATCCACAAACCGCTGCAGCTCCAACGGCCCGCCATACGGCTCATGCACTGCGTACAGATCAACCCCGTCGTATCCCCACCCATGCCGGCCAGGAAAAGCCGCCACCGGCATCAGCGAGATGACCTCAACCCCCAACGCCACAAGGTAATCCAGGTGCCCAGCAGCCGCCTCCAGCGTCCCCTCGGCCGTGAACGTCCCCAGGTGAAGCTCATAGAAGACAGCACCCCGTACGTCACGCCCAGCCCACCCTGCATCGGTCCACTCGAACCGGGAAGTGTCGAAGACCCGGCTGAACCCATGCACCCCGTCAGGCTGCCAAGGACTCCGCGGATCCGGCATCGGCTCGCTGCCGTCGACAGAGAACGCATAGGAAGTACCGTGCCCCGCTGACGCAACCGACAGCTCCCACCACCCACCAGAGCCCTGCCGCATCTCCAACGACGAAGACGGCTCCGAGAGCACCAGCGAGACGGCAGAAGCAGCAGGAGCCCAGACAGTGAAGGCGTGCACCGATCAGCTCCTAGCGAGTAGTGCCACCGGTAGTTCTTCCAGCAGCTCGTGAATGAGAGTCGCTCCACTACCCACAGCGCGCCCAGTCAACACGTCCTGCCAGTTCCCCTCAGGCAGTACGACGGTGCTGTCGCCCCAGCCGCCCAGCCTGTGCAGAGCGACCGGCAGCCGAGTAGCGACCGTCACCACCGACTCACCCCGGCAGAAGGCGACCGCATGCCCACTAGAGGTCGGCAGCGGCTTGTAGCTGCCGGCGAATGCCCCAGGGTCCTGCCGCCGCAGCCGCAGCGCCTTGGACGTCACCAGCAGCTTCTCCTCGGCCAACCCGTGCGGCCGAGCACCAGCGTCCAGCCTGGCCAGCCCAGAGATCCGCTGCGAGTAGTCCACCGGCCGGCGGTTGTCCGGGTCGACCAGCGACAGATCGACCAGCTCAGTGCCCTGGTAGACGTCAGGGACCCCAGGCATGGTCAGCTGCACGAGCTTCTGCCCCAGCGTCGCCGCCCGGATGTACTCCCGCTGCCCATCAGCGAAGTCACCCACGGCCGCCAGGACAGCCTCGTCCCCGAGCACTCCGCTGATGAACGCCTCGACGATCCCCTCGTACTCCGAGTCCGACGACGTCCAACTCGTACGCCGCTTGGCCTCCCGAACCGCCTTCAGAACATAGGCCTGCAACCGGTCTGCAGCGATCGGCCCATCGGACCAGGTCCCGAAGAGTGTCTGCCAGACCAAGTACTCCGTACTCCCGTCCAGCTCCGAATCGCGATGAGCCTCAGCCAGCGACCGCCAGGACCGAACCGCCGAGGTCCACGAAGCAGGCTGCTCCGACAACACCCCCAACCGCGCCCGGACATCCTCCGACCGCTTGGTGTCATGCGTCGACAGCGTCGTCATCGTCCGCGGCCAGCGATCGTTCAGCCGGGCCGCGAATGCGTGGAACTCCTCCGGCGAAACCCCGAAATGCGACGGATCCCCACCGACCTCGTTCAGCGACGTGAGCCGGAACCACCGGTAGAACGCGGTGTCCTCGATCCCCTTCGCCATCACCGGCCCACACGTCTGCTGGAACCGCACGATGAGCTCGTACCGCGCGTGCTCGTCGATGCGGCTCGCAGTACCGGCCTCGCGCCCCAGCAGCAGGTCACGCACGAGCTCCAGCGTCTCCTGGTGGTCCTCGTCCAGGTTGCGGCGAGCGCGCTCGGTCGCATGCTCCAGCACTCGCACCGACGTCGGATCAGGCTGCTCACCCGGTACTACGTACGCGCGGTACCGGTCGAAGTTCACCAGTAGCTCGACAACCACCTCGTGGAAGGCGCGGCGGGTGTGGTCGCGCAGACGCACGTCGTCCTGGCAGATGCGCGCCAGCAGCTCCACGAGCCGGTGCACCTCGGCGTACTGGCCGTGCTTCACCACCTCGCGCTTGGCCTGCTCCACTACTGGAGCGAAGTCGGCCGGCTCGCCAGTGAGCTCCGAGTGGAAGGCAGACAGCGGTGCTGCTCCGGCAGGGTCGACGAAGAGCCCACCGACGCGCAGGAGTGCGTCGTACCCAGTAGTGCCCGCGCAGGGCCAGTCCCCCGGCAGCTCCTCATCGCCTTCGAGGATCTTCTCGACCACTACCCACGCACCGCCCGTGCGCTCGGCCAGGCGGCGCAGGTAGCCGCGGGGGTCGGCCAGGCCGTCCGGGTGGTCGATACGGAAGCCGTTGAGCTTCCCCTCGTGCAGTAAGGAGAACAGCAGCTTGTGCGTCGCCTCGAAGACCTCCTGGTTCTCCACGCGCACAGCAGCCAGGGTGTCGACGTCGAAGAAGCGCCGGTAGTTCAGCTCCTCGTCCGCCACCTTCCAATGCGCCAGGCGGTACCACTGCTCGGTCACCAGCTCGGCGATCGGCAGGTTCTCCGTCCCAGGGCGCAGCGGGTACTCGTGGTCGTAGTACCGGAGCACGTCCCCGTCGACCGACAGCTCCCCATCGGCGAGCACCTTGCCGATCCGGTGGCCGAGCACTGCCATCAGGAGCGGCTGGTTGCCCGATCCCCAGTCGACGTCGAACCACTCGGCATACGGCGAGCCGGGTCCATCGCGTAGTACCGACCACAGCGCAGCGTTGAGCCGAGCCGGTGTCGGCACGGCCACATGGTTCGGTACTACGTCCGCGATCGCCCCCATGCGGTGGTCGGCCAGGGACGTGGCGAGCCGGTCGAAGGCAGGTCGTCCACCGGCCGGCTCCGACAACCGGCTGTGGTCCACGACGTCGTACCCGTGCGTGGAGCCGGGCGCCGCCTGCAGGATCGGGGACAGGTAGAGGTGCGAGATCCCGAGGCTGTGCAGATAAGAGACGACCTCTGCGGCCGCGTCGAAGCCGAAGTTCGCATGGATCTGCACGCGGTACGTAGCCTGCGGGATCGCTGTCACTGCGCTGCCTGTCGCGGCCTGGTCAGAACGAGCATGCCGTGGTCCTCGATCCGCACGGTGCTCCCGGCCGCGTGGTCTTCCTCGTTCACCCGCCCGGTCGGCCTGATGGTGTCGACGACCACCGACCACGCGTCGCCGTACTCCTTGGTCGGCAGCAGGAAGTCCTGTGCCTCGTAGTTGCTGTTCAGCAGGATCAGGAACGAGTCGTCCACCACGGGTTCGCCCCGGGGATCCGGCTCGGAGATGGCGTCGCCGTTCAGGAACACGGCCACCGCGCGAGCGTCGTCGCGGCTCCAGTCGCCGTCCTGCATCTCCTTGCCGTTGGGGGTGAACCAGACCAGGTCACCCAGCCCGTCGACCCCTTGGTCGCCGTGGAAGAACCGGCGGCGGCGCAACACCGGATGCTCGTTGCGCAGGCGGACCAGGTCACCGGTGAACTCCAGCAGGTCCTGCTGCTCCTCGTCGAGGTTCCAGTTCACCCAGGCTAGCTCGTTGTCCTGGCAGTACACGTTGTTGTTGCCCGACTGGGTCCGGCCCTGCTCGTCGCCGTGCGCGAGCATCGGGACGCCTTGCGAGATCAGCAGCGTGGCCAGGAAGTTGCGCTGCTGCTTGGCCCGCAGCTTCCGGACCGCCGCGTCCTCGGTCTCGCCCTCGGTACCGCAGTTCCACGAGCGATTGTGGCTCTCGCCGTCCTTGCCGCCCTCGCCGTTGGCGTCGTTGTGCTTGTCGTTGTAGGAGACCAGGTCACGCAGGGTGAAGCCGTCGTGCGCGGTGATGAAGTTGATGCTCGCCAGCGGGCGGCGGCTGTCGTCGCGGTACAGGTCGGACGAACCGGTCAGCCGCGACCCGAACTCGGCCAGCGTGTACTTCTCCCCGCGCCAGAAGTCCCGGACCGTGTCCCGGTACTTACCGTTCCACTCGGTCCACAGCGGCGGGAAGTTGCCGACCTGGTAACCGCCGTCGCCGACATCCCACGGCTCCGCAATCAGCTTCACCTGGCTGACCACCGGGTCCTGCTGGACCAGGTCGAAGAAGGCCGACAGCCGGTCCACTTCGTGGAACTGACGGGCCAGCGTCGACGCGAGGTCGAACCGGAAGCCGTCCACGTGCATCTCGGTGACCCAGTAGCGCAGCGAGTCCATGATCAGCTGCAGCACGTGCGGGTGCCGCATCAGCAGGCTGTTCCCGGTCCCGGTTGTGTCGTAGTAGTGCGACTTGTCGGAGTCCACCAACCGGTAGTACGCCGCGTTGTCGATGCCCTTGAAGGACAGCGTCGGGCCCATCTCATTGCCCTCGGCAGTGTGGTTGTAGACGACGTCGAGGATCACCTCGATATCGGCCTCGTGCAGCGCCTGCACCATCGTCTTGAACTCGGTCACCTGCTGGCCGCGGCCGCCCAGCGACGAGTAGGCGTTGTGCGGGGCGAAGAAACCGATCGTGTTGTAGCCCCAGTAGTTGGACAGGTTCCGCTCCTGCAGGTGCCCGTCCTGGGCGAACTGGTGCACCGGCATCAGCTCGATCGCGGTCACCCCGAGCTCCTTGAGGTGCTCGATGATCGCCGGGTGCCCGATCCCGGCGTAGGTGCCGCGGATCTCCTCCGGCAGGCCCGGGTGGGTCTTGGTCAGGCCCTTGACGTGCGCCTCGTAGATGACCGTCTCGTGGTACGCGTGCCCCGGCGGCCGGTCGTTACCCCAGTCGAAGAACGGGTTGGTGACCACCGACAGCATGGTGTGCTCGCGGTTGTCCATCGTGTTCAGCTCGTCGGGCTTGGCGAACCGGTAGCTGAACAGCGACTCGTCGGCGTCCACCTGCCCGTCGATGGCCTTCGCGTACGGGTCCAGCAGCAGCTTGGACGGGTTGCATCGGTGCCCCTTCGCGGGCTCGTACGGCCCGTGGACGCGGTACCCGTACCGCTGACCGGGCTGAACGGCCGGCAGGTAGGCGTGCCAGACGAACCCGTCCACCTCGGTCAGCTGGATCAGCTGCTCCGACCCGTCGTCACCGATCAGTGCCAGGTCAACTTGCTGAGCAACCTCCGAGAACAGCGCGAAGTTCGTTCCGGAACCGTCGTACGTGGCTCCGAGGGGATAAGGACGACCAGGCCATTTCTGCACCCGATGACAGTAGCCACCCCGACCCCCACACGCAGAACGAAGGGGTGAAACTCGGCGCAAGAATTCATTTCGGCCGGCTCCCCAAGCCATCGATCACCCGAGCGCCGGGCTGATTCACCCTCGGGAGAGAGCCGTTCGCGAGCGGAAGAAAGGCGACCCCGGCGCTGGTTTCCTCAACGCCGGGGCCTGGAAGTTGCGGGACCTCGAGTTCCGGCAACCTCTTGCCCGACCTGTGCCCTTACACCGCAGACCTATGCATCGATCGAGCCGCCGATGCCGTCCAGAATCCGGTGCAGACCCCATCGGTACTGGTCGGTCGAGATGTAGGTCGCCATCGTCGGCGCGGCCGCGGCCGAGCGCGGGAAGACGTCGGCCGGGATCTGGTCGAAGACGCTGCGGCGGCCGGCGATCCGGTCGGTCTCGCTCGGGAGCGGACCGGGCTCGGACTCGTCGGCGACCTCGAGCGCGATCGAGCCGAGGACGTAGACGATCAGCAGGTACGTCGATCGCGCGGCCGCCACCGGATCGATACCGGCCTGGACCAGCAACTCCTGCAACTGTTCGCCGAGCGCGGTCGCCCGCGGACCATCCATCGGGCCGCTCATCAGCAGGGCGGCCGCGCCGGGGTGCGCGACCATCCGCTCGCGCAGGTCGATCGCCAGCCCTTCGATCCGCTCCCGCCACGGCCTGCCACTGTCGGCGAAGACGCCACTGTCGGACTCACCGAGCAGCCGCTCGACCAGCGCCCGGATCACCGCCGCCTTGTCCGGGAAGTAGGTGTAGACCGCGTTCGGCGCGACGCCGACCTTCGCGGCGATCCCCCTGATCGAGGCCGCCGCCGGACCGCCCTCGTCGAGCAGCGCCAGCGCCGCGTCGAGGAGCTCGTCCTCCGTCAGCGCCCGTCGCGGCCCGGGCCGCCCCCGTCCTGCCGGTGCCATCCAGCCTCCCTCTTGACGTATCTCTGGACAGCGTACATCATTTGTACACCGTACAGACTCTGTACGTCGTACAATTTCTAGGAGGCATCATGATCCGCCGTGTCACCGGTTCGCTTCTCGTCCTCGCCGCGATCGCCTTCGGGGTGGCCGCGAGCGTTCTCTCGTCGACCTTCGACTGGCCCGACATCCTGCGGGAGCCGGCCGGCGTCGTCCTGCCCGCCTTCACCGCGGGCGGCACGAGCCTGATCTGGACCTGGTTCGCGGTCGCCTGGACCTACGCCCTGCTCGCGATCCCGATCCTGCTGCTCCCACAAGCGCTCAACCGCCGCCACGATCCGGTACTACGCACCGCGACCTGGCTCGGCGCCGCATCGGTGCTCCTGTCGCTGATCGGCTTCCTGCGCTGGGTTTTCGTCGTGCCACCGCTCGCCCGCGCCTATGCCGAGGGCGACGAGACGACGCGCGCCGCAGTACAGGCTGCCTGGACTGCGCAGCATCAGTTCGGTGGGGCCCTGCTCGGCGAGCACCTCGGTCAGTTGCTGGCGATCGCTTGGAGCGTGGGGGTTTGCGTCACCCTGCTGCGGGAGCACCGCTGGATCGCCGGCTCCGGGTTCGTGGCGAGTGCGCTCTACCTGACCAACCAGAGCGACGTCCTGGCGACCGCGATCCCCGGCTTCCCGGTCTGGGAGCTCGGCGGGCTGATCGGCAGTACGGCGTGGGGCCTGTGGACGATCGCGTTGGGCGTGTCGGTCATCCGACGTACCGATGACTTACCGCGTTTGAGTGCACACGTGCAGTAGGTTCGCGGGCATGTTGAAGCGCGCCGTTGCCATTGCCGGAGTCCTGCTGCTCGCCACCGCCGGCGCCGCGACCGCCTCGATGACCGCCTCACCGGATGGCCAGGACCCCAAGCTGATCGTCGGCGGCACGCTCGCCAGTACTACGGAAGCGCCGTGGGCGATCGCGCTGACGAACACCGAGTCCGCGGAGGCCACCGGCCGGTGGTGTGGAGCCACCCTGGTCAAGGCGGACAAGATCATCACCGCCGCGCACTGCATGATCAAGCCCGCCTCGACCTACACCGCGATCCAGGGCCGGCCGGACCTGAGCGACACCAGCGTCGGCCGCACCTCGAAGATCAAGTCGATCTGGATCCAACCCGGCTACAACAGGACCGACAACCGCTACGACTTCGCCGTACTGACGCTCAGCCGGCCGATCACCGGCGTACCGGTCCTGCCGCTGGAGACGAACCCGAAGGCCGACCGCAAGGGCGTCGTACCAACCGTCTACGGCTGGGGTGAAACGCAGGACACCGGTCCCGCCGACACCCTGGAGAAGCTCGCCGTACCGGACCTCGGCGATGCGACCTGCCTGGCCAACCAGGACTACACCGCCAACGGCTATGCCGCCGCCACGAACATCTGCGCCGGCTACGTCGAGGGTGGCCGCGACGCTTGCCAGGGCGACTCAGGCGGCCCACTGGTCCTCAACGGCCGGCTGCTGGGCACCGTCTCGTGGGGCAAAGGCTGCGCCGAACGCGGCTACCCGGGCGTCTACGCCCAGATCGCCTCCGCGGCGAAGGTCCTGCAGGCGCAACTCGCCGGCTGACCCCGGCTCATAGTGAGCCCGGCATGCGACAGGTTCGTTAACACGTAACATTGCTGACCGGATCAGCGCGAAGAACTCACAGCGCCGATACGACGCGGAAATACTTTGTCCTTACCTTTCTAGGCAGCTACCACCCCCACCCGCCTAGTGAGGAGTTGGCAAAATGCCCCAGACCCGACGGCAGTTCCTGCAACAGGTCGGTATCACCGGCGGTGCCGGTGTCTTGTACTCGACGATGGGCGCGCTCGGCCTGACCACCGCCGCGCAGACCCCGGCCTTCGCGGCGCCGACGCGCAACGACCTGAACGGACGCGGCAAGAAGCACATCGTCATCCTCGGCGCCGGGATCGCCGGACTGACCTCGGCCTACGAGCTCGGCAAGGCCGGCTACAAGGTGACGTTGCTGGAGGCTCGGCAGCGGCCGGGCGGGCGGAACTGGACCGTCCGCGGCGGCACCGAGGAGAAGGATCTGCACGGCAACACCCAGCGGGCCAGGTTCTCCAAGGGGCAGTACATGAACGCCGGTCCCGGCCGGATCCCGCAGCATCACGTGACGCTCGACTACTGCCGCGAGCTCGGCGTCGCGATCGAGCCGTTCGTGAACCAGAACGCCGATGCCTATCTCTACCGTGAGGGGACCACAGCCCTTTCGAACAAGGCGGTTCGCCACCGTACGGCGAAGGCCGACGTCTACGGTTACGTCTCCGAATTGCTGGCCAAGGCCACCGACCAGGGTGCCCTCGACAGTCTCCTCTCGCCGGTCGACAAGGAGGCGCTGATCGGCTTCCTCGGCAGTTTTGGTGCCATTGGCAACAAAGCGGCAGGGTTCGCCTACACCGGCACCGACGGACGGCGCGGGTACGAGGTCGAGCCGGGTGCGGGGCTCGAAGGCGGCAAGACCGCTTCGCCGTACGGGCTGAGCGACGTCTTCGCCAGTGGCGTCGGCAACTACTTCTCGTTCGAGTTCGGCTGGGACCAGGCGATGATGATGTTCCAGCCGGTCGGCGGGATGGACCGGATCCCGTACGCCTTCGAGCAGGCGATCGGGCGGGAGAAGTTCATCTACGGCGCGAAGGTGCTCGGGTTGCGCAACACCTCGTCGGGCGTCTCGGTGATCTACACCAACGGCTCGCGGGCCAGGGAAATCAAGGCCGACTATGCGATCTGCGCGCTGCCGCCGCACATCGCCGCGACGGTACCGTCGAACCTGCCGGCCGACATCATCGGTGCGCTGCAGTACGCGAAACCGACCAACGCGGGCAAGATCGGGATCGAGTACGGCCGGCGCTGGTGGGAGCTCGACCACCGGATCTACGGCGGCATCACGAACAGCAACCTCGACCTGGTCAACATGTGGTACCCGTCGACCGGTTTCCACGGCGAGCGCGGGACGATGATCGGCTACTACAACACGGGCGCCAACGCGACGGCGTACGGCGCGCTCAGCCCGGCGGCGCGGTTCGAGCGAGCCGTTGCCCAAGGCATCAAGATCCACGGCGACGGCTACGGCAAGGACGTGAAGGCCGCGTTCTCGGTGGACTGGGCCGGGACGGAGTACTCCCGGGGCTCCTGGGTGGGCTGGCCGTCGCAGACCGACGGCATCTACGCGAAACTCCTCGAACCGACCGGCAACATCTACTTCGCCGGTGACCACCTCAGCCACACCATCGCCTGGCAGCACGGCGCGATGGTCTCCGCCCGGGCGACCGTGACCGCCCTGCACAGCAAGGTGATGAGCCGATGAAACGACGTCTTCTGGCCGGGGTTGCGGTTGTCGCAATCTCCTTCACTGCCGGTACTGCGACCGCTGTCGGCTGGTGGGACCGTCCCAAGCCACCTCGGCCCGGCACGGTCGTACCGGCTCTCCCTGCTGGGCAGGCGAATCCGTTGATCGCCACCGGGGTCGGGATCGGCGCCGACACGCCCATCTACAAGACGAGCGGGCTTGGGCCGACGGCTCTCAACCCGAGCGCTCCGGCCGGGAGCGAGGCGTCATACATCGACACTGTCGTCTTCCCTGACGGCGCTTTGCCGGCCGGCGTCACGATCACTGAAGCTCAGGGGATCAACGCTTTGCGGCGGATCGGGGAGAACCTCAAGGCGGCCGGGCTCTCGTACTCCGACGTCTACACGATGCGCGTCTTCCTGCAGAACCCGGCGGGCGCCCCAGCCGCCGACTTCGCCGGCTGGAACCGCGCCTACCGCCAGTACTTCGCCAACACCGATCTCACCACCGGAAAGTACGTGCCGGTGCCGCTGGGCACAGCCGCACCCGCCAAGCCGTTCGTCGTCAACAAGTCGCGTCCATCCAGGTTCGCACTCGAGATCGAGAACCTCCCGGTCGCCGGCTGGCTGGTCGAGCTAGAGGTAGACGCCGCCTACCCAAAGCGCTAACCCCCACCCCACCGCACTTCTACCCCACCACCCCATCCCCCACCGCACTTCTACCCCGCCGCTCGATCCCCCACCCCGCTGTCCCCCATCCACCCCACCGCGCCTCCACCCACCACTCCTCGCCCTCCCCCCTGCCCACCTCTCAGGGGTTAACCCCTCAGACGGTGGGTTGCCCCGTCGGATTCTCGGGAGGCAACCCGCCGTCTCGGGGGTTAACCCCTGAGACGGTGGGGCGGGGGAGGCGGGTTCGGGTGGGTGACGTTGACACTGTTATATGACAGTGTCATGATCTGGGGATGGAACTGTGGACGCTTGGTGAGTTGGCGGAACGGGTGGAGGCGGCGCTGGCCGACTACCCGGGCCAGGTCAATGGCCGGGTGCGCGCCGTTCCGGACCAGCGGGCCATCCGCTGGTACACGACTACCGGCCTGATCGACCGGCCGGCTGAGATGCGCGGCCGTACTGCGCTGTACGGCCGCCGCCATCTGCTGCAACTGGTCGCCATCAAGCGGCGCCAGGCGCAGGGACACACGCTCGCCCAGATCCAGTCCGAGCTGGCCGGCGCCACCAACGAGTCCCTGCAACCCATCGCCGCCCTGCCGACCGATCTGCTCGCCAGCTCGCCCGAGCGAGCCGCGACTCGCCCCAGCGACCCGCCTGTTGTTCGGCCCGGCGACCCAGCCGAGCCTGCCGCCGCTCACCTTCGCGACCTTCCCGTACCGACCCGGGCCCGCTTCTGGGCCGACCGGCTCCCCGCACCTCACCCCGCAACGACCGCCACAGTCGTAGGCGCAGTTCGGGTGGCTGACGGGGTGACGGTGGTGCTTGATCAGGCGGCTGAGGTCGTGCCGGATCTGGAGCGACTGGCTGCTGCCGCCGCTCCGCTGCTCGCGGAGCTTGCTCGACAGGGGCTGGTTCACCAACCATCGTCAGGAGACGAGACATGACCGTTCTGCCCACCCTCGGACCCGACGAAGTACTGGCAGCCCCCGACGCAGGTCTCGGCACGTTGAGCACCGAGCGCGGAAACCTCCCGCTGGAGCGCATCGACGCGCACGCCACCATCACCGGCCTGGTCGCGCGCACGGTGCTCACCCAGGACTTCCACAACCCGCACAACGTCCCGCTCGAAGCGACGTACATCTTCCCGCTGCCCGCCCGCGCCGCGGTGACCGGCTTGAAGATGACAGCCGACGGCCGGACCGTCGAGGCAGAGCTCAAGGAACGAGCAGAAGCACGAGCGACGTACGACGAAGCGCTGGCGGCCGGTCAACGCGCCTCCATTGCCGAGGAGGAGCGCCCCGACGTCTTCACCCTGCGCGTCGGCAACATCGTCCCCGGCGAGCGAGTGTCCGTGCAGCTCACCCTGGTCGGCCCCCTCCCGTACGAGGACGGCGAAGCGACGTACCGGCTGCCCTTGGTGGTTGCCCCGCGCTACATCCCTGGCGCACCGCTGCCCGGATCCAGCGTCGGCGACGGCGTTGTGCCCGACACGGACGCAGTACCGGACGCCTCCCGCATCACCCCGCCGATCCTGCTCCCCGGCTTCCCGAACCCGGTCCGGCTGAGCATCCGCGCCGACGTGGACGCAGCCGGCCTCCCGCTGCACGGCATCCGCTCCAGCCTGCACGCGATCGGCACCGAGCAAGGCGACCGCCTGACCACCGTCGCGATCACCCCGGGCGAACGCGTCGACCGCGACTTCATCCTCAGGCTGGCGTACGGCGAGGCCGAAGCGACCACCACCGCCTTCACCGTCGAGCCTGGCGAGGACGGTGAAGGAACGTTCGAGCTGACCGTCCTGCCGCCGGTCGAGTCCGTCGTGGCGCGGCCGCGAGATGTCGTCCTGGTGCTGGACCGCTCAGGCAGCATGGACGGCTGGAAGATGGTCGCGGCCCGCCGCGCGGCCGCCCGGATCGTCGACACCCTCACCGCCAAGGACCGCTTCGCCGTACTGAGCTTCGACACTGTCGTCGAGCGGCCGGCCGGACTCCCCGAAGGCAAACTTGCCGAAGGCACCGACCGCCATCGCTTCCGCGCCGTCGAGCACCTCGCCGGACTCACCGCCCGCGGCGGCACCGAGATGCTCACTCCACTCCGCGAAGCGGCCAACCTGCTCAACAACACTGATGGCGAGCGCGATCGCGTCCTGGTCCTGGTGACCGATGGACAGATCGGCGACGAGGACCGGATCCTGTCCGAGCTGGCCGGATCGCTGGCCGGCGTACGGATTCACACCGTCGGCATCGATCGCGCGGTCAACGCAGGCTTCCTCGGCCGGCTGGCCGGCCTGGGCGGCGGCCGTTGCGAGCTCGTCGAAAGCGAAGACCGCCTCGACGAAGCACTCGACCGCATCCACCTCCGCATCGGTACGCCGTTGCTCACCGGCGTCACGCTGTCGGCCGACGGCCTGACCTTGCTCGACGACACCATCAGCCCGGCCCGGACTCCCAACGCGTTCGCCGGTGTCCCGCTGGTACTCCGCGGCCGCTACCGCGTTACGGCACCCGCACAGGACAGCGCTGTCGCCCACCTGAACGGCACTACGGCCGCGGGCGAGAAATGGCAGGTCACAGTGCCGGCAGTCCAAACGCAAGGCGCAGCAGCCCCGGTCTGGGCCCGCGCCCACCTTCGCGATCTCGAGGACCGCTACACCATCACCCACGGCGACCACGAGGCTCTGGAGCAGCAGATCGTCGCAGTCTCGCTGAGGCACCACGTCCTCTGCCGCTTCACCGCCCTCGTCGCCGTCGACTCCCGAGTCGTCGCAGAAGGCGGCCCCAAGCACCAGGTCACCCAGCCCGTCGAACTCCCCTCCGGCTGGGTCATGCCGGCCGCCCCGACCGGCTTCGCCGCGGCCGCTTTCGCTCCGATGGCCATCAACGCCAGCGGGTCAGCCCCCGGAGGCGCGGCTGGCCCGGCCCTAGGCCGGGCCTTCGGCGACGGCCCAGGGCTCTTCTCTCGCAGCGTGAAACGCGCTGCACAGCCTCCTTCCTTCGTCGAGGAGCAGGCAGCGCACGGCGACCCACTCACGGAAGCCCGCGCCCAGGCAGCCGCCGAAGCAACCCTCCTCCGCCAAGCCGGTACGCCGACCAGCGCGCAACGGCGGCTCATCCTGTCCGACCTGGCCAGCCGCCTCGACGCCCTGGTCCAGCAGCTCGGTTCGGAGGCCGACCCACTCCGCAAGCTCGTCACCGCGCTGACAGCCGTCGAGAGCACACCCCTCGAAGACATCGATGCCCTATGGCAGCAGGCATTGCGCGTCCTGGACGAGTTCGCCGGCTCACCCACCCCCGCCAGGGCGCCCCGACGGGATTTCTGGAAACGCTCCTGAGACAGCCGAAGACTCGTTCCAGCCCGTGGTGGCTGGAACGAGTTAGGCCTGTACTTGCCGGTCCCGCGCTGTCACGCTGGCCCGACCGATCCGGTCGGAGGCCACCATGAGCAGAGCCACTCGTCCGCCGTCACCGTCGCACCCGCTGTTGCGCAAGAAGAACATCGACGACATGCTCGCCGCCAGCCGCGGTGAACACGGCTCGGAGCATCTCGAGCGATCGATGACCACGTTCCAGCTGATGATGTTCGGCGTCGGCGCCACCATCGGTACCGGGATCTTCTTCGTCCTCGCGGTGACGGTGCCCAAGGCCGGCCCGGCCGTCATGGTCACCTTCCTGCTCGTCGGCATCATCGCGGCGCTGACCGCGCTCTGCTACGCGGAGGTCGCCTCGACCATCCCGGTCTCGGGTTCCGCCTACTCGTACTCGTTCGCCTCGCTCGGCGAGCTTCCCGCCTACATCGTCGGCTGGTGCCTGATCCTCGAGTACGGCGTGGCCGGAGCCGCCACGTCGGTCGGCTGGGCCGAGTACTTCAACGCGTTGCTCGACGACGTCTTCGGCTTCCGGATCCCCGAGTCGCTGAGCTCGGGACTGCTTGCCGAAGGCCCCGGCATCATCAACCTGCCCGCCGTCGTCCTGGTCGGCATGTGCTGCCTCTTGCTGCTCCGCGGCGCGAAGGAGTCGGCCAGGGCGAACGCCATCATGGTGGTCATCAAGCTGTGCGTGCTGGCGCTGTTCGTCGTACTGGCGCTGACCGGCTTCAAGGCCGGCAACCTGGAGCCGTTCGCTCCCGAGGGCATCAGCGGCATCTCCGCCGCCATCCCGGCGATCTTCTTCACCTTCCTCGGGATCGACGCCGTCTCCACGGCCGGCGAGGAGGTCAAGGACCCGGGCCGGACCATCCCGCGGGCGGTCTTCGGCGCCGTCGCGATCGTGACGGTCTTCTACCTGTTCGTCGCCTTCGCCGCCGTCGGCGCCCAGGAGACCTCGAAGTTCGAGGGCCAGGACGCCGGCCTCGAAGCCATCCTCGACGACGTCACCGGGATCTCGCTGCCCGGCATCATCATCGCCGCGGGCGCCGTCATCTCGATCTTCTCGGTCACCCTGATCACCGTCTACGGCCAGACCCGGATCCTGTTCGCGATGGGCCGCGACGGGATGCTGCCGCCGCTGTTCAAAGAGGTGAACAAGAACACCCTGTCGCCGAACAAGAACGTCCTCGTCACCAGCGCCTTCATCGCCGTGCTGGCGGCGGTGGTACCGATCGACAAGCTGTTCGACCTGGTCAGCATCGGCACGCTGGCCGCGTTCATGGTCGTCTCGGCGACGGTGATCATCCTGCGCCGGACCCGGCCCGATCTGGAGCGCGGCTTCCGGTTGCCGTTCGGCCCGGTGATCCCGATCCTGTCGATCATCTCCTGCGCGTACGCCGCGAGCACGATCGCCGCCGTCACCTGGATCTCGGTCGGGCTGTGGCTGGTACTGGCCCTGGCCGTCTACTTCCTCTACAGCCACAAGCATTCGATCCTGCACGACGCCGAGGTCGAGGAGGCTGAGCAGTGAAGGCCGTCGTCGCCTACCGCGGCGGTGACGACACCCCCGAAGCCCTCGAGCTCGGCGCGACCTTGCGCCGTACGACGGGCGCCGAGCTGGTCGTCGTCGCCGTGCTCCCGACCGTCTCCGAACCGGGCACGGAGCGGGTCGATCTCGAGTACCGCCAATGGCTCGACTCCGTCGCCGAGCAAGCGCACCGCGACGCGGTCGAAGCGTTGTCGCCGGGCGATCCCGAGGGGCTGGAGTTCCGGCGGATCGCCTCGACCTCCGTCGCCGACGGCCTGGTCCGGGTGGCCGAGGAGTCAGGTGTAGACCTGCTCGTACTGGGCTCCGCACGCGCCGCCACCCAAGGCTCCCTGCTCGTCGGCAGCGTCAGCTCGCGCCTGCTCCACTCGTCGCCGGTCCCGATCCTGCTCGCACCCCAGGGCTATGGCGGCGAACCCCTCGCGACCTTCGGCTCCTTGACCTGCGCCTACGCAGGTACCGACCGCTCCCGCGAAGCGCTCGCCGCAGCCTGCGCCCTGGTGAAGCGCTACGACGGCCATCTGCGGGTGGCCACCTTCGTCCCGCGCGCCAATACGATGTACCCACCCGAGGTCGGCCTGGACGCCGAGGACATGGTCGCCGCCCAATGGGCCGAGCAGGCGATCGAACTCCACGAGGACGCCCTGGAGTTCTGCAAATCCCGAGGCGTCACCGACGTGGAGACAGTCGTCGCCCGCGGCCGCGGCTGGGAGGGCGCTCTGACCGCCATCCCGTGGTCCCCCGACGACGTCCTGATCCTCGGATCCAGCCGCCTGGGCCAGCTGGCCCGGGTCTTCCTGGGCTCGACCGCGACCAAGATCCTCCGGCACACACCCGTACCGGCCCTGGTGGTCCCCTCGGGCACCTACACCTGGTCCGACTAGCAACATATTCAATTCAGGTCGAACAATGCAGCAAACGTTTGTCTGATTACCCAGATAGTAACTGCCCATTTACCCAAAGCGGTTAAAAAAATAGCAAACGTTCTTTATTCTCTGATGGTCTGCCGGTGACGGTGGATCTTCACGGGGAGGGGAACCCAACGATGACCGCACGCTCGGGGCCGCACGGATCGACATTCTTCAACCGATTCGCCGCCGATTTGTTCGGACAATTACCCAGGGCCGATCAGCGGCGGTGGGCCGAGGTCTATCTGCAAGGACTGCTCACCACGCCGGGCAAGAAGACGGTCCGGCGGATGGCAGCAGCGGTCACCGATTCCGCCACCGCCGCGCAGGCCCTGCACCAGTTCGTCAACGCCAGTCCCTGGGAATGGGAACCCATCCAGACGGAGCTCATCCGCTGGGTCGAGCAACAGACCCGGCCTCGGTCCTGGACCATCGCCCCCGCGGTCCTTCCCAAACGTGGCGGGCAGTCCTGTGGAGTGCACCGCCGCTTCATCCCGCAGGCCGGACGGACCGTCAACTGCCAGATCGGGATCGGGGCCTTCCTGTCGTCGGCCACCGGGGATCTGCCGGTGGCCTGGAACATGCTGCTGCCCGAGGAATGGTCAGATGCCGCGCGGCGCCGGCGTGCCCGCATTCCGGGCCCCGTGACGGCGGCGTCGCCGGCCGTAGGTGTGCTGGATCTGCTCAACAGCCTGGCCCTGCGCGGAGCCGCGGCGTCGATGCCGGACGTATCGATGCCTACAGTGTCGAGACCTGAAGGATCGATACCTGAAGGGTCGATGCCGGTGGTGGCCGACCTGGTCGGATACCTGGACACCCGCGCGCTGATTCACGGACTCGTCGAGCGGGGCTATGACTTCGTCATCGCCGTACCGGACAACCTGCTGCTCCAGCCCGGCAGTCATCTGGCGGCCCGGCAGTGTGCCGAAGGTGCTCCGGTGCGGGCCGCGCAGTTCATCGACGAACGCGCCGGCCACACCACCACGCACCCGACCGGGCTCGCCTATCTGCCCCGCGCCCAGACCAGGCCAGGTCTTCAGCGCACCTACCGGTTGTTCGACCGGCGCGAAGACAGCCGGGGCCGGCCCGGTGGCCTGTGGCTCACGAACATGACGAACCGGCCGTTCGGCGAACTCCTCGCACTGGTCGACGGGCCGGCCACGACGGCTGCCACCATCGGCCGGATGGAGCGAGACTTCGGCTTGCGAGACTTCGAGGGCCGCTCGTACCCGGGCTGGCACCACCACATGACGCTGACCTCCGCGGCCTACGCCTATCAGCAGGTGGCAACGCACCGGCTCCAGGAACCGGACCGGCCCGTCCACCGCCGGGCCGCCTGACTCAGTCCTTGGGAGTGGTAGCGAAAAGCTGGCCGTAGTCGGTGATGCCGGCAGCGACGTCGGCGGCATCGGCGAGGTGCAGGGCGTGCCACAGGACCACCTGGTTCGCGGTGACCACGTTGAAGCCCAGCTCTTCCTCGAGGGGCTTGATGGTCCCCACTGCACGAATGCCGTTGCCGGCCACCAGGACGGCGTCGGGCTGGTGAGCGGCGACCGTGTCGCGGATCCAAGCGGACAGGTTGCCGGGGTTGATCGCCTTCTGGTTCGACGGCAGGCCGCACGGCCCGTGATGGACGACGTCGAACCCGAACTCGCCGAAGTAGTCCGCGCCCTGACCCGAGAGGATGTCGTCGAACCACGGCGGGTTCACGATGGCGATCTTGTGGGCGCCCAGCGCGTGGAACGCCGCGCGAGCCGCCTTGGTCGTTCCCGTGATCGGCAGATCGCGGGTGACGGGGGCAAGTCGTTCGTAGAGCTCCGCCTCCCCCTTGGCCTTCAGCACATAACTGGAAGAAGTGAAGCCGAGGGCGAGTGCGTGCAGCGGGCTCGCGGCCAGCAGTTCCACGGCCTGGTCCAGGAACGGTGGCTGGACGAACGCCATCACCGGGTCGTGCGGGATCTTCTCGTCCATCTCGCCGCCGGCCCGCATGGCGGCGAAATGGACCCGCGATCCGTGAATGGACACCGACGCCGGCGCCATCGCCTGGAGTTCGGCCTCCGGGCCGACATCGGCATGCGGTACGACGACGCCGATCCGGGTGCCGGCATCCCAGCCGTCGGTGGGTGTGCTCGTGCTGGTCATGGAATTTCTCCCTACTTGGCGAGGGTGGATTCGCCGGCGAGGCTGCCGCCGCTGACGGTTCCCGAGCCGGAGTTGTCGAGGAACTTGGGGTGCTTGGCCCGCATGGTGGCGATGACGTACTCGTACGGGACGTCGTCGAAGGCACCGTGGTCGACGAGGAACTCCATCGATCCGCCGCCGTCATGCGGGTGGTAGAGGCTGTCGGCGGTGCCGTCGAACTCGAGGGCCTCCATGCCGTACAGCTTGCAGAGCATCTTGTTGAACACCGGAGTGGCCTTGACCCACTGACCGTCAAGGTAGACCTGGGTGAGGCCGTGGAAGAAGACGTCGCCGCCGATGTGCTCGATCAGCCGCGGCGAGGCAAGGTGGTTGCGCACATCGCCGTACACGAGGCGGGAGGGGATGCCGAGGGCACGGACCACCGCTGCGTACAGGGCGGACTTGTGCAGACAGAACCCGGACTTGGCCCGCACGGTGCTCGAGGCCTTCAGCCCGTCGGCGGACAGGTCCGCGCCGTAGACCTCGTAGAAGATGCCGTCGCGGACGGCGTAGTACAGCTCGATCGCGTTGGTCGTCCGGTCCGCCGAGCGGTCCTTGACGGCGTGGTCGATGAAAGCTTGGACTTCGTCGGTCTCGTAGTCGAGGAACTCGGTCGGGCGGGTCAACTCGTTCAGGTCAACAGACATGGAAAGCTCCTCAAAGGCCAATCAGAGTGGCGATGCGGTTGCGCTGGATCTCGGAGCTGCCGGAGTAGATCGTCCCGGCGATGGAGTTGCGCAGCTCGCGCTCCATACCGAACTCGGTGAGCACGCCACGGCCGCCATGGATCTGGACAGCGTCAAGGGCGGTCTGCACGTTGGCCTCGGAGACGATCGTCTTTGTGGCGGCGAGATCGAAGGCGGCATCCTGCCCGGCCTCGACCTTGGCGCCGGTGTCGGTCAGCCACTTACGGGCCGTCTCCACCCGCATCTTCATGTCGGCGATCTTGTGGGAGACGGCCTGGTACTTGCCGATCGGCTGCCCGAACTGCGTGCGGGACTTCGCGAACTCGACGGTCTCCTCCAGCCGGCGGGTCATCTCGCCGAGGGTGAGGGAGAAGCCGAACAGGACCTCGCGCTTCATCACGTAGTCCAGGACGAGGAACCCCGCTCCCTCCGCACCGATCCGGTTCGCGACGGGAATCCGCAACTCCTCGAAGGAGAGGGTGCCGATCGGGCTGGTGCGCAGCCCGAGCTTGTCCATGGTCGGCCCGACGGTCAGGCCAGGTGTGCCGGCCTCGACCAGCAGCGTGGTCAGGCCGAACGGGCCTGGCTTGCCGGTGCGTACGTACAGCAGGAACAGATCGGCGATGGGGGCGTTGGTGATGAACATTTTGTTGCCGTTGACAACGTAATGGTCACCGTCGCGCCGGGCGACGGTGGACACGTTCGTCGCGTCGGACCCGCCGGACTCCTCGGTGATCGCGTGCGCGGTGATCAGGTCACCGGCCATGATGCGGGGCAGGTACCGGTGCTTGAGCTCCGGTGCCGCGAACCGCTGCATCGGGATGCCGACGGACACGATCTGGGTGGACGTGGAGAAGGACAGGCCCGCGTCCCGCGATGTGTACCCGAGGCCTTCCAGGGCGCGCATGGTCTCGGTCAGGCTGCGGCCGCTGCCGCCGAAATCGGGATGGAAGGGTGCCTGCAGGATCCCGGACTCCTGGATGGCCTTCCACTTGTGGTGCGGGAAGGCACCGGCGGCGTCCGACTCCTGCAGGTCTGCGTTGAGCTGATCTGCCCACGGGGTGGCGAGGTGGAAAAGGTCGTCGTTCAAGAGATGTCCTCACTCGGCGGCGGGTGTGTTCGGGCGCTGGGGCACGGTGGGGCCGCGGGTGGCGGCCCCACCGTGCCGCATCAGGGCTGCATCAGTACTGGGAGAAGCCGTCCGCGGAGAGCGTGTGCTTCTCGTCGCCGTTGATCGGCGGGTTGAACACGGAGATCAGGTGCAGGTCCTCGTCCTCGGAGGCGACCAGATAATGCGGGTCGTGCTCGTTGAGCGCGTAGATGGTCCCCTCCACGATCTTGTGGCGGGTGCCGTCCTTCTCCACCACCTCGCCCGAGCCGCCCACGCAGTAGCAGGCCTCGAGGTGTTCGCGGTACTGCAGGGCGCTCGTGGTGCCGCGCCGGACGAGGGTGTCGCAGACGGCAAAGCCCATGCCGTCGGCCTGGGTCAGTACGCGGTAGCTGAGGCCGTTGCCCCACTCGACAGGGGCGAGGGTGTCGATGCTGCGCACGATCATTTCTTTCTTCTCCTTGTTGTTGGTAGGGAGTTGCTCAGGCCACGCCGGCCGTGGAATGGGTGGTGATCAGGTCGGCGATCGCGTCGAGGCTGCGGAAGTTGTCCGGGCCGAGTTCGATGTCGTCGAAGGAGACCGCGTAGGTCTCGGTGAGGTGCGAGATGAGCCGGATCAGCCCGAGGCTGTCGATCACGCCCGACTCGATCAGGCCGTAGTCACCGGTCAGGTCGGAGGTGTCCTCGCCGGCCAGAAACTGCGCCACGACATAGGCACGGATCTCGCTGGCGACGTCTGTGCTGTTCACGGGTGGATCTCCTTCAGGCGGTTGCTCTTGATCAGGTTTCGGTCGGGCTTGCCGGTGGAGGTACGGGGCAGCGGTTTGTCGGTGATCTGCACGGAGGTGGGAATGGCATGTCGCGGCAGGTGCTTGCCTGCATGCGTTCGCAGCCGCAGACCGGTCAGGGCGCTGCTGGGGCGCCGGCTGACGTGGGCGTGCAGCCGGACTCCGGCCTGTTCGTCGGGCAGCGAGACGACGACCGCCTCGACCACGTCCGGATGATCGGCGATCACCCGCTCCACTTCCTGCAGATTGGTGCGCACCCCCCGGACCTTCACCTGCCAGTCCGCGCGGCCCTGCAGGCTGTACAAGCCGGACTCGTCGCGGGTGACCAGGTCGCCGGTGCGGTAGAAGGTGCGGCCGTCGATGACCGTGAACGTCTCGGAGTTCCGCGCGGTGTCGAGATAGCCATCGGTCTGGAACGGGGTGGCCACCAGGAGCTCCCCGGTTCCGGCGGACTGCACGATCGCGCCGTCCGGGTCGCTGATGAGTGCGTCGGTGCCGACGATGGGCCGGCCGATCGGCATCCTGCCGGTCAGGGCGCCTGGGTCGACCTCGTGGATGAACGAGTCGTTGGTCTCCGTGCAGCCGAAAACGTTGTGGAACCGGGCCTGCGGGAACGCCGCACTCACCGGTGCCAGCAGCGAGTCCGGCACGCTGTCCCCGGTGAAGATCACCTGACGTACCCCAGGGAAGGCCGAGCCGGCTTCGACCAGCAGGCGGTACAGCATCGGCACCCCCTGGATGAAGGTGACGTCGTGCTTCGCGACCAGCGCCTGGACGTACGGTCCGTCCGTGGCCCGGCCCTGATCCACCAGGACGACCTGCGCCCCCAACCGCAGGAGGGACCAGATGTCGAGCAGCGCGAGGTCGAAGTTGAGGGGGGCATAGGAGAGCGCGACAGCATCGGAAGTGAGCGCGAACTCCTGCGTGGCCCAGGCGGCGAAGGCCTCGAAGCCGGCCACCGCGATGGGCACGATCTTCGGGGTGCCGGTGGAGCCGGAGGTGGTGAGGAGGAGGCACGAGCGCCCCGGATCCGCTGACGCGAATCCCGCTGCCTGCTGCTCGTCGGTGTGCACCGGGTCCGCCGTCAGGGCGTCGATCGCGGACACGGTGAGGACATGGGTGGCACGCGCTTGCTGCGACAGGCGTGCCAGCGCGGCCGCGCCCAGGTCGGGTGCGGGAGCCAGCGCGACGAGGCCCTCGTGGAACACGGCGAGGAGCAGAGCGATGGTCTCCGGTGTCTTGTGCGCGGGGACACAGACCGTGCTTCCGGCCGGAAGGCGCAACTCGATCAGGCTGTGACGAAAGGCCTGGGTGAGATCGCTGAGTTCGCCGTAGGTGACGGCGCGGTCGTTGAGGACCAGGGCGGTTTCTTGAGGTCGTAGGTGGCCGTGAACGGCGACGGCTTCGGCCAGGCAGGGCGATGGCACGGCGGAATTCCTCGCAGTAGTAGGGACGTTTCTGGACGCGAAGGTATCCCGCGAGGTACATGCATGGTCAAACATCTACTTGGCGAAGTAGCTGTGAGCAGGATCATGACGCTTGTCCGCGCAACAAAAAACCCCCGTGCGCCAGCGGCGCAGCGGGGGTTCTGAGGAGTGCTCGACGAGGGCCGGCGCGGGGCGCCGGGAGTCAGTCCTGGGGGGTGCGTAGCGCGTGGACCGTGGAGCCCAGCTCCGGGTCGGCAGCGAAGACGTTCAACGCGGACGAGAGGACCTCCGCATAGGTCGCGCGGGCCAGCTGATAGCGCTCACGACCCTTGTCCGTGATGACCGCGTAGACACCACGCTTGTCCGACGGGCACAGGTCCTTGTAGGCGAAACCGGCCGACTCCAACCGCCCTACCAGGCGGGTGATCGACGATTGCCCCAGGCCTACCTTGTCGGCCAGCTCCTGCATCCGCAGCTCACTGCTCTCGGAGTTGACGAGGTGCTCCAGGGAGCGGTACTCCGACAAGGCGATCCCGTGCTGGCCGTGCAGGGCCAGGGTCAGTTCGCGCTCCACGCGCGCGTGCAGCATCAGGACGCGGTCCCATGCGCTGCGGTCGGACGTGCGCTGGGGTGCTAGCGGCGAAGCTGTCATGACTGCGGCCTTCCTCGATTGATGCTTGATCAGAATACATGCTCATGCAACCGCCCGGGGTTCCCCTCGATCACATCCCTGACGTATGCTCAGTCGCGTTCCTTGCATGTACATGCATTCTTCGAAAGGACACCCTCATGCAGTGGCTCTACCTCGGCGTCGCCGTCGTCTTCGAGATCGTCGTCGCGATCGCGGCCGGCAAGGCCGAAGGCTTCACCAACCGCAAGTGGACGATCGTGACGCTGGTCAGCGGCGCCTTCGGCACCTACTTCCTCAGCCGCGCTCTGCTGACCTTCAACGTCGGCGTCGGCTACGCCCTGTGGACCTCGGTCTCCGGCATCGGCATCACGTTGCTCGGCGCCCTGCTGTTCGGCCAGCGCCTCAGCTGGCGTAAGGGGCTGGGCATCGCGGCGATCATCGCCGGGGTCGTCGGCCTCCAGCTCAGCGGCGCTGCCTAGAACCTGCCTGCCCCACGCCCGAACCTCTCGAAAGGAATCCCCCAGATGTCCTCGACCACCCCCTCCGCGGCCCGCTCCTGGCTCATGCTCCTGCTGGCCGGCGGTTTCGAAATCGGCTACGCGCTCTCGGTCGGCGGAAGCCACGGCTTCACCCGTTTGACCTGGTCGCTGGTCGCCGTTGTCTTCTTCCTGCTGACCCTGTGGGCGCTGAGCGCCGCACTGCGCACCATCGAGGTCAGCATCGGTTATGCGGTCTGGGCAGGAATCGGGGCGGCCGGAGCTGCGGCACTGGGCCCCGTCTTCTTCGACGAGCGCCTCACTCTCGTCCAGTCCCTGTGGCTCGTTCTCATCATCGCCGGCGTCATCTGGCTCAAGCTCGCCGACCGGCTGGACGCCAAGTCATCGGCCAAGTCACTTGCCGAGTCACCCGCCGAGTCCCCCGCCGAGGCAGCCGCAGAGCAGGCGCAGGAAGTCGAGGCTGAACTCCGTCATGCCAACTGACCTCCTCGACCAGCTGACTCCCCATCTGGAGGAAGCCGTCCGGATCAGCCGCAGTCACGTCGCCGAAGGCGGTATCCCCTTCTCCGGCATCGTCGTCCGCGACGGCCAGGTTCTGGGCACCGGTTTCAACCGGGTTCTCGAGGACGACGACCCCACCGCGCACGCCGAAGTCGTCGCGCTGCGCGCCGCAGCGAAGAAGGCCGGCCGGATCGGCGTCGCGGGAGCCACCCTGATCGCCTCCGGTGAGCCCTGCGCCCTGTGCTACATGGCCGCGCTCTACTTCAGCATCGAGCACATCGTGTACGCCGCCGACCGCACGACCGCCGGCGCCTACGGCTTCGACTACGGCAGGTCGTACTCCATCTTCGCCGACGACCCGACCACCTGGCCGATCAAGGTGACGCACGCCCCGATCGAGGGACACGAGGTGCCGTTCGAGGAGTTCAAGACCGGCCTGAGAGGCGGAAAGCGATGACAGAGCGGGTCAAGATCACGATCTTCTCCGACTATGTCTGCCCCTTCTGCATGCTCGCCGAAGGCCCGCTCGAGGAGGCGACGAAGGATCTGAAGGTCGACATCGAGTGGAAGCCGTTCGAGTTGCGGGCCCATCCCACTCCCACGCTGCGTCCCGAGGACGAGTACCTGCCCGCCATCTGGGCCCGGGCCGTCTACCCGCTGGCCCGCCGCGTCGGTGTGGACATCACCTTGCCGACCGTCTCCCCGCAGCCGTACACCCACCTCGCCTTCGAGGGCTACCAGTTCGCCGCCGAGCATGGCCTGGGCACCGAGTACACGCACCGCATGTTCCGCGCCTTCTTCCAGGAGGACCAGGACCTCGGACAGCCCGACGTCCTGCAGGCCCTGGCCGAGGAGATCGGCCTGGACGGCGCCGCCTTCCGCACGGCCCTGGACGACCGCACCTACCGTGACAAGCACCAGGACGCCCTCCGAGAGGCGCAGGCCCACCAGATTCAGACCGTCCCGACCATCCTGATCGGCGACACCCGCATCGAGGGCGTACCGAGCCCCGTCCAGCTACGCAAAGCAATCCTCGACACCCAAGCTCAGCAACTAGTCCCCTTCGGCGGCACCTGCGACGTGAACGGCGGCTGCTGACTAACGCTTACGTCCGAAGAAGCGGAGGGACGTCAACAACAGTTCTTCGGACGTAAGCGATCAAGCGAAGCGCTCGTACGCCGGGAGGGTCAGGAAGTCGATGTACTCGTCGGCGAGGGCCACCGCGAGGAAGGTCTCGCGGGCGGTCGCATAGGCGGCCGGGTCGCCGTCCAGCTTGGCGATCTCCTCGTCGGCCAGGGTGGTGACCAGGTCGGTGGTGATCGTCGCGCCGGTGTCGAGGACGACGCCGTTGTGGCGCCACTGCCAGATCTGGGAGCGGGAGATCTCGGCGGTGGCGGCGTCCTCCATCAGGTTGAAGATGCCGACGGCGCCGGTGCCTTCGAGCCAGGCGGCGAGGTACTGGACCGCGACGCTGATGTTGTTGCGCAGACCGGCCTCGGTCACCGCGCCCGGGGTGGAGGCGACGTCCAGGAGTTGCTCGGCCGTGACGTGCACGTCTGAGCGCAGTACGTCGAGCTGGTTGGAGCGGTCACCGAGGACCGAGCTGAAGACGGCCTTGCAGGTCTCGACCATGCCGGGGTGCGCGACCCAGGAACCGTCGAACCCGTCGCCGGCCTCGCGGGTCTTGTCCGCCTCGACCTTCGCGAACGCCTGCTCGTTGACCGCCGGGTCCTTGCTCGGGATGAAGGCCGCCATCCCGCCGATCGCGTGCGCCCCGCGCTGGTGGCACGTGCTGACGAGCAGCTCGGTGTAGGCGCGCATGAACGGCACCGTCATCGTCACCGAGTTCCGGTCGGGCAGCTGGAAGTCGGCGCCGCGGGTCCGGTACGTCTTGATCACGCTGAACATGAAGTCCCAGCGACCCGCGTTCAGCCCGGCCGAGTGCTCGCGCAGCTCGTAGAGGATCTCCTCCATCTCGAAGGCCGCGGGGTAAGTCTCGATCAGCACCG
The DNA here is from genome assembly GCF_010548305.1 of Streptomyces sp. SID13031. GTDB lineage: Bacteria > Actinomycetota > Actinomycetes > Propionibacteriales > Kribbellaceae > Kribbella. The sequence goes on along the minus strand of NZ_JAAGLV010000013.1, from coordinate 62,877 downwards.
TCGCCCGGATCGTGCCGCGCGGCAGCCCGAGGAAGTCCTGCGCGAGTACGAACGCGTCGTTCCACAGTCGCGCCTCGAGGTGCGACTCCATCTTCGGCAGGTAGAAGTACGGTCCCTGGCCGCGATCGAGCTGCAGTTGTCCACAGGCCACCAGGTACAACGCGAAGTCGACCAAAGACCCCGACGTACGCTCACCGTCGACCAGCAGGTGCTTCTCCGGCAGATGCCAGCCGCGCGGCCGGACCACGATCGTGGCCAGCTCCTCGTCCGGCTTCAGCGCGTACGACTTGCTAGAGGAGCTGAAGTCGATCTTCCGGGTGACCGCGTCGAGCAGGTTGAGCTGCCCGCCGACGACGTTCTCCCAGGTCGGCGTGTTCGCGTCCTCCTGATCGGCCAGCCAGACCTTCGCACCGGAGTTGAGCGCGTTGATCGTCATCTTCCGGTCGGTCGGCCCGGTGATCTCCACCCGCCGGTCGACCAGTCCGGGCGCGGGATCAGCCACCCGCCACGAGGGGTCCTCACGGACGGCCTTCGTCTCCTCGAGGAACCCGAGCGAGCCACCGGCCGCGATCTCCGCCACCCGCACCCGCCGCCGCTCCAGCAACTCCAGCCGGCGCGGGTTCAGCTCCCGGTGCAGCAGCCCGATGAGCTCCAGAGCGCGTTCGCTCAGGATCTCGTCGGACCGCTCGTTCTTCGGTCCGGTGACCTCGACAGACACAAGTAGCTCCTTAGCTGTCCTGCAGCAGCGGCAGGACGTCACGCAGTACGACGGCATGGTCCTCGGGTTTGGCCAGACCCATGTTCATCGTATTCACGCACAGATGGGTGGCACCCAGCTCCCGCCAGCCTTCGATAAAGTCCGGCCACTCCTTCTCCGGTACTTTGCCCAGCGAGAGCCTCGCCTCGAACCCGATGTCGGCCGGGTCGCGACCGGCCTCCACGGCGGCCGCCTTGACCAGCTCGACCTGCCGACGAGCCTCGGCGTTCGGCCCGCTCTGCGGCATCCACCCGTCACCGATCCGCCCGGTACGGCGTAGTACGGCGTCCGCGCTGCCGCCGAACCAGATCGGGATGCTCCGGCCAGGCGGCAACGGGTTGAGCCCGGCCTCGACGACCTTGTGGAAGCGGCCCTCGGTCGAGAGGAACGGCTCGGCCCAGAACCGGCGCAGCAGCTCGACCTGCTCGGTCAAGCGCGCACCGAGCTCCGAGAAGGGCACCCCGAGCGCCTGGTACTCGACCTCGTTCCAGCCGATCCCCACGCCCAGCCGCAGCCGGCCGCCGCTCAGTACGTCGACCTCGGCCGCCTGCTTCGCGACCAGAGCCGTCTGGCGCTGCGGCAGGACGAGTACGCCGGTGACGAGCTCCAGCGTGGTGGTGATGGCGGCCATGTACCCGAAGAGCACGAAGACCTCGTGGAACAGCGACTTGTCCGTGTACCCCTTCCAGTCCGGCCGGTTGGACGGGCCGGCGCCGAGCACGTGGTCGTAGACGAGCGCGTGCGTATAGCCCGCCGCCTCGACGGTCTCGGTCCAATCCCGGACGACTCCTGGATCCGCGCTGATCTCGAGTTGCGGAAAGACGGCACCGATCCTCACGAAGCGACTCCCTTGAGCAAATCGACGAGGCCTTCGACGGCGAGCCCGAACGGTTCGTCCGAGCCGGCCGCGCGGGCCAGTACGTACCCACCCTGCAACACGGCCGCGATGGTGGCGGCGGTCCGGTCCGGATCGAGGCCGGCCGGGTACTCGCCAGATTCCTTGCCCTCAGCAATGATCTCGGCGAGCCGGGCGCGGATCCAGGTGAAGGTCTCGTCCACCGGCGCGCGCAGTACCGGGTCGGCCATCACGTCCGGGTCGGCGGTCAGCCGGCCCATCCGGCAGCCCTTGAGCACCTCGCGGTCGCGCTGCAGGTAGCTCGTGATCCGCTCGGTCGCCGAGCCACTGCCGGCGAACTGCTCCTCGGCGGCTGCTCGTAGCTCGGCGCCGGACCGCTCGATGGCTGCTCTGGCCAGCTCGGCCTTGCCGCTGAAGTGGTGGTACATGCTGCCCTGACCGGCCTCCGCGGCGAGCTGGATCGCCTTCGGGCTGGTGCCGACATAGCCCCGTTCCCAGAGCAATTCCTGCGTACTCCGGATCAACCGTTCCGCTGTCTCCACGTCGCCACTGTACCCACGCGTAGGTACAGGAATCCGGGCCGCGCTGTTACCAGCAGATTTCCACCGGTGCCCGACGCACGGGCGACCTCACACCGGATGGTGTTCAACAGATATTGTCGGCCTCCATGAGCACCAGGGTCGCGATCGCCGTCATCACCTTTCGGCGACCCGCGCTGCTGGAGGCCCTGCTCGACAGCCTGCTGGCCCAGGAACTTCCGGCCGAGGAGGACTTCGCCGTCCGGATCATCGTGGTCGACAACGACGACGAAGGCAGCGCGACCGAGGTGATCGAACGCGCCGCCAAGGAGTCCCGCTACCCGGTCGAGGCCGCGTCGGAACCGGAGCCCGGGATCCCCTTCGCCCGGGAGAAGTCGGTCCTGCTCGCCTGGGGCGACGACGCGCTGATCTTCGTGGACGACGACGAGGTGGCCCCGCCCGGCTGGCTGTGCACTTTGCTGCGCGCCTGGCGCTCGACCGGTGCAGACGTGGTCACCGGGCCGGTCCGCGGCATCCTGCCGCCCGGCGCCCCGGCCTGGAACCGGCACAGCGACGTGCACGACTCCACCGGCAGGCACCAGACCGGCGACCTCCGGAACAAGGCCTACACGAACAACACCCTGGTCGCGCAGCACGTCTACCACTCGGTGACGCCCAGCTTCCACCCTGCTTTCCGCTACACCGGCTCCAGCGACCTGCACTTCTTCCTGCGCGTGCACCGGGCCGGCTACCGGATTGTCTGGTGCGAGGAGGCCCAGATCCACGAGCACGTCCCGGCCTCCCGGACGACGCTGTCCTGGCTGGTCCGTCGCGCCTTCCGCTCCGGCAGCGGCGACACCATCAGCCGGCTGCTGATCCGGCCGGGCGTGCGCGGCTACGTCCTGGTACTGGCCTATTCTTTGGCCCGGATCGTGTCGGCGCTGGGCTTCGGCCTCGGTGGTCTGGTGCTTTTCCGGAAGTCCTACCTGCTGAAGGCTGTCCGCCGGTTCTTCTCGGGCATCGGCAGCCTCGCGGGGATAGTAGGGATCAACCATGACGAGTACCGGGAGCGGCACCATCCTGACGGTGACGACACTGTGCCAGGCGATCTGGAAGGTGGAGCGGGAGCTGGACCTGCTGACCTGGCAGATCGACGGCGTTCGGCCGTGGCCGATCATCCGGATGCGCATCTTCCATGAGCTGACCCGCCGCAGCGGCCTGCACGGCGACCCTCACCCGGTACGCCGTACTCGCGCCGGCCAGGCACGTCTTGTCGCCAGGCACGTGACCGGCACGGTCACCCGCAACCCGTTCCTGGCCCGCGGCTCGTTCGACTCCCTGGTGATCCCGCACCCGCGCAAACCCGGCGGCGTCGAGATCTACACCGACTCACTCCGTACTGCGCTCGGCAGCTCGGCCCTGGTACTCGACTCGGGTATCAACGGCACCCCACTGCCGGGCAGCGTCAACTTCGACTTCTTCACCTCGGCTTTCGGCACGGTCCGCAGCCGGCGCACGCACGCCCGTTGCACCGAGATCGCCGCGGCGCTGGAGGCCGAGACCGGCGTTCAGGTGCCGGTCGCCGCGCTGATCGCTCGCGAGGTGCCGAAGCACACCCGGCTCCGCGCGCTCTACCGGTCGCTGCTGAAACGCCGACGGATCAAGACCGTGTACGTCGTGGTCGCGTACTTCCACCAGCACATCGTCGGGGCCGCTCGCGATCTCGGCATCCGCGTCGTAGAGCTCCAGCACGGCGCCATCAGCCCGTACCACCTCGGCTACAGCTATCCCGGCCGGCCTGACGTCGCCGACCAGCCCGACGAGCTCTGGTGCTTCGGGTCGTACTGGACCGACGTCGCCGAGCTGCCCGCGGGGACGAAGGCTTCAGTGGTCGGCGCGTCCTTCGTCTCCCCGCTGTCGCCGGCTGAGCTGGCGGCCAAGGACCCGCGACTCGTCGTCTTCCTGTCCCAGGGCACGACCGGCCCGGCTCTCCTCGAGTACGCCGCCGCACTCGTGTCCGCCCGGCCGGACCTGGACGTGGCCTTCCACCTGCACCCGAGCGAGCGCAGTACGGACTATGCCCTCCCCCAGGGCGTCCGACTCTCTACTGGCAACACACTGGCCGTCCTGGCGGCAGCGACCTACCAGGTAGGCGTCTCCACGACCGCCCTCTTCGAAGGCATGCTGCTCGGCTGCCGGACGGCAGTCGCCAACCTGCCCGGCCACGAGTACCTGGCCCCCACAATCGCCCGAGGCGACTCCGCTCTCATCCCCACCCCGGCTGCCCTGGCCCCCGTGCTCGAAAGCCTGCCCAGAGCATCCGCCCCCACCACGTACTACGCCCCGCTCCAGTTGGCCCTTTAGCTGGTGCTGGGTCAGGGCTTGCGGCCGATGAAGCCGAGCAGCCTGTCCTGAAGCGGCGCATCCTCAGGTACTACGACTTCCGGACCGAAGACCTCGACCCCCGGGCCGAAGGCGTTCGGAGTCCGGTACATCGCGATCACGTCGGCGGGGATTGCCGAATTGCTCGCCCACATCCGCTCGACGTCGACCGGATCCATCGCCTCGTCCTGACCGGTGGCGCGGGCCAGATCCCACCCGTGCAGGACCAGATCGTCGCTCACGACCTGGTCGATCTGCCCCTCGACCGTCATCCACCCGGCCGGCGTATCGCACTCCTGGCCGGCCAGTTCCGGATCGTCCAGCACTGCTTCCACCGCGGCCCGGGCCGCCTGGAACGACTTCAGCGCATCCGCTTCCGCCGCCAGCGTCCGCCCGACCGGCATCAGCATGTAGCCGTTCATCGCGACGATGTGGTCGAGGACGTCCCGCGCCGACCACTTCTCGCACGGCGACTGGTTCCCCCACTGCTCCGGCCGCACCGCCGCGACCTTCAGCTCGAACGCCTCCGCCCGCCGCCGGTACCGCTCCGCGATCTCACCCATCACGTACCTCCCACCAGACCGGCCGGCAGCCGGTTCGTGGGACCGAGTATGCATCCGGCCCGGCGGCACTGCACCCCACGCGCAGAAGAAGAAGACTTCGGCAAACCTTTCGGGCGGTCGCTCCGTCTCACCACTGCAGGACCAGGGGTGGCCTGCTACTCACGAGAGGGTGGGACAGATGCACAAGACGACCAGGATCACCATGGTGGAGCACGCGGAAATCCTCGGGGGCCAGTCTCAGACTTGGGAGTGGTTCAGGCAGGCTGATTCCGGCTCGATCTCCGAAACCTTCATGCCCTGAAGAGCCGGACGATGCCGTCGCCGGACCGGACCGTCCAGCCATCTGTGTGGTACTTGACGATCTCGCCAGGCTGCGCCGACCCCTCACCCGCCGACACCAGCTCGACCCGGCTGATCGGCTGCTTGATGCCGGCCACGATCACCCTGGCCCTGGCCTCGAGCACGTTCAGAGCCGCCGACTTCCGGACCAGTACCGCGCCAGGGTCACTCAGCCGGAGCACCTCCTCCTCCGGCGTGAACATCGGCGCCTCCGAAGCCGCCGCCGGGTCCTGCGGCGCCCCCGGCTCACCCGCGAACGCCCGCGCAGCGCCTTCTTCGAGTACTTCGCGCAGCATCTCGCGCCAGGCCTGGAAGATCGCCGGCCCGCTGAGCTCCGCCGGTAGCGGCCGCTCGCGCTGGCTGAGGATCGCGCCGGTGTCGAACTCGGCCTCGGTCCGGTGCAGCGTCGCCCCGACTGTGCTCGCGCCTTCGTAGACCAGCCGGACCGGATTGGGCCCGCGCCCGGCCGGCAGCGCCGACGGATGCAGGTTCACCGCGCCGTACGTCGGGATCTTCAGGATCTCCGCCGGGATCAGCCGGGGGAACGCGGCCGAGATCACCAGATCCGGCTCCAGCGCCGCGATCGCCGCCGCGGCCACAGTCCGGAGCTTGCCGGTGACCAGCACATCCGCGGTCCTCGGCAACTCCAGCACGAACGGTTTCGCGGCCGCGTCGTACCGGTCGCTCGCACCGGCCGGCGGCGTCACCACCAGCACGATCTCATGGCCGTTCTGCTCGGCCCAGCCGGCGATATTGGCGTAGCCGGGCAAGAAGGCGTTCATCGTGACGATCCGCATGAAGCCCAGTCAACGCTATTACTAGTCCAGTACGTTCGCTGCCGCCCAGGCGGAGATGTCGTCGCGGCGGATCGCGGCCGCCATCAGGTCGGGGAACAGTTCCGGTGTGCAGGCGAAGGTGGGCACGCCGAGGTCGGCAAGGGCGGCGGCGTTCTCGGCGTCGTACGACGGGGTGCCCGAGTCGGACAGCGCGAGCAACGCGATGAGCTGGACGCCGGATTCGACCAGGTTGCGCGCCCGGCGCAGGAGTTCCTCGCGGATGCCGCCTTCGTAGAGATCGCTGATGAGCACCATCACCGTCTCGGCCGGCCGCTCGATGAGCTGTTCGCAGTACGCGACGGCGCGGTTGATGTCGGTGCCGCCGCCGAGTTGCGTGCCGAACAGGACGTCCACCGGGTCGTCCAGCTCGTCGGTCAGGTCGACGACGGCCGTGTCGAAGACGACGAGGCTCGTCCGCAACGCGCGCATCGAGCCCAATACCGCGCCGAACAGGCTCGCGTAGACGACGGACTCGGCCATCGACCCGGACTGATCGATCGCCAGTACCACGTCCCGCTGGACGCTGTGGTTGCGCCGGGCATAGCCGACCAGGCGATCCGGGACGATCGTGCCGAGGGTGGGCGAGAAGTGCTTCAGGTTGGCGCGGATCGTGCGATCCCAGTCGATGTCCGAGTGCCGCGGCCGACCGGTGCGGCCCGCGCGGTCGAGCGCCCCCGTCACCGCCGCCCGGGTGCGCTCGGCCAGGCGCGCTTCCAGCTCGGCGACGACTCGGCCGACCACCTCGCGAGCGGTCTGCTTGGTCTCCTCGGGCATGACCTCGTTGAGCGCAAGCAGCGTGCTGACCAGATGCACGTCGGGCTCGACCGCGTTGAGCAGCTCGGGCTCCATCAGCATCCGGGTGATGCCCAGCCGCTCGACCGCGTCGCGCTGCATCACCTGGACGACGGTGCTCGGGAAGTACTGCCGGATGTCCCCCAGCCAGCGCGCGACTCTTGGCGCTGATGAGCCCAGCCCGGCTGACCGTTTCGTACCGGGCTCGCCGCGCTCGGCGTCGTACAGGGCTGCCAGGGCCGCATCGACCGAGCGGTCGGCGGCGGACAGTGTCGAGCCGGTCTCGGGGTCGGCCTCGCTGCCGAGCACCATCCGCCAGCGCCGCATCCGTTCGTCGTCCGGCATCGTCACACCCCCAGCAATTGTTTGACGACGGGCAGGACTGATGCCGCGAGCAACGAATCGAGCTCGTTGTCGTCGGCAATGACAGCGGCAGCGGGATCGCCCAGCGCCCGGGCGCGGTCGCCGATCGAGCGGCGCTCGGGCGAGGCGAAGGTCCCGAAAGTACGGCGGAGCAAGGGCAGCGCCTCCAGGAACGCTTCGTCGGGGATCGCGGCCAGCCACGTGTCGACCAACGCGAGGAGCCGCTCGTCATGCACCAGCAGCAGGCCGCCGCCGGCGAGAAAGCCTTCGACATACCCGGCGGCATTGGCGGTCGGCGTACCGGGAGACAGGGCTCGCCCCAGCCGCAACGCGACCTCGACAGCCTCCAGCCGCGAGGTGTCGAGCATCAATCGGGTCAGGCGGCCGGCGATCAAAGGCGGCACCGACGAGCGATCGCTCAACCCCTGAAGGGTTGTCAGCCACTCGATCCGGACAGACTCGTCGAGCAGCGCCGTCGCGTCCTGCACGCCATCAATGAGTTCCAGCACCGAAGCGGCGGCCTCCGGGTCGAGGCCGTGCACGGTTCTGCCCAGCCCTGCGCACGCCCGCGAAACCATCCGCCCGGCGACCCGGCCGAGCCCTTCGGCGGACGAGCCGCGGACATCGCCGTACCGGGCGGATCGCGCGAGGGCGGGTAGCGCGGCCATCAGGTGACCGACGTCGGCGTCCTTCGCGGCCCGGGTATCGACGCCTTGCAGCAGCGTCGGCAATGCCTCAGCGAGGTCGGCCAGCAGCGATCGCTCCAGGGCCGAGGTCACCTCAGCCAGGGTGGCCGAGTCCTCGGCAGCCTTGAGCATTGTGGTCGTCGCAGCACCGAGCACCGTGGTCCCATGGGCGCCCGCGGCAACCAGGTCGACCTCCAGGCCAGGATCCCAGGCCAGCTTCCAGCTCTCCCGGAAGGTGCCCTGGTTCCGGCGCTCATCGGCGGTCGGCACGCCCCAGTCGATGCCGAGGATCCTGAGCCGATGCAGCAGCCGCGACTTCTCCAGATCGTTCGGCTTCCGCAGGTCGAGCTCGACCACTCGCTCGGCAGCGTCCCGCTTCAGCCGCAACCGCCTCGCCTGTGCAGCCAGGTCAGCGGCAACGGGTGCTTGCGGGGTCTCAGCCGGTACTGCGCCCAGCAACTCGCCGACCACGGCCTCGCGCGTGACCAGGTTGAGCAAGACGTCGTTGCCGCCACACATCACCGCTCGCGTCGCCTCGGTGACCTCGCTCAATCCGGCGAGCGGCCGTTCTCTCAACACAGCAAGGGCTTCAGCCAAGCGTACGGCCTCGATGACGTGAGCACTCGACACCGGGAGATCCTCGGCCCGCAGTACCTGAGCGACCTTCGTGAGCCAGCGCGTGGTGATCTGGTCGGGCGCGGTGAACAAGTGGTGGTACCAGCCAGGCGAAGTGACGCCCGCGCCGTACCCGCTCGCGGTCGCCAACCGGCCGTGCGTCCAGGGCACCCAGGTACAAGCGACCTTGCGCTTCGGCAGGCCTTTCAGGATCCGCTGATCATGAGTTGCCGGTGGCAACGGAGCTTGCAGCGCAGGGACATGCCAGGCGCCGCAGACGACGGCGATCCGCTCGAAGCCCTCTTTGATTGCCTTGCGCAAGGTCGTCCGCATGTACGCCTCGCGCTGGGCCTCCCGCCCGGTCGCCTCCTCGCCGCGCCGCAGCTCGCCCATCGCCTCGGCGATCACGGTGAACGGCTCGGCGCCGTCCCGCCGGTGCTCGATCACGTCATCCCACCAGCGCTCGGGATCGTCATACCCACCCGCCGCGGCCAGCGTCGCCAAGGGATCCATCGACGCTCCCCGGCGATCCGCCTTCTCCGAGCTGCCGAACTGATAGGCCGCCGGCAGATCGCAGAACCGCACCGGTACGCCGGCCGCCAGCGCGTGCCGGATCGCCTGCCACTCCGGGCTGAACACCGCGAACGGCCAGAACGCTGCCCTGGTGGAGTCGTCGGCCGCGTAGGCCAGCAACGCGACCGGCGGGACCATCTCCGCCGAGGCGGCCAGCTCGATCACCTTGTCAGCCTCGGGCGGTCCCTCGATCAGCACGATGTCGGGCCTTAGGTCCGCCAGGGCGGCCGCGAGCGCCCGGGCGGACCCGGGGCCGTGGTGCCTGATGCCGAAGAGGTGGACCGGGGCGGTGGGGCGGGGAAGGTATTGGACCGGGGCGGTGGGGCGGGGAAGGTATTGCATGGTCATCCGGAGATATCCCGGCAGGCCCGGTAGAAATCGGCCCAGCCCTCGCGCTCGCGCACCACGGTCTCCAGGTACTCCGACCAGACCACGCGATCCGCCGACGGGTCCTTCACCACGGCTCCGAGGATGCCGCCGGCAACATCATTGGACCGCAGTACGCCGTCGCCGAAGTGCGCCGCCAGTGCAAGTCCACCGGTGACCACGCTGATCGCTTCGGCCGTCGAGAGGGTGGCCGAGGGCGACTTGACCGCAGTACGGCCGTCTTCGGTTCGCCCGGACCTCAGCTCGCGGAAGACGGTCACGACGCGGCGGATCTCCTCCAGCGCATCGTCCTGCTGCGGCAGCTCGAGCGACGACCCGAGCTGCGCGACCCGGCGGGAGACGATCGCGACCTCGTCCTCGGCGTTGTCCGGCAGCGGAAGTACGACGGTGTTGAACCGGCGCCGCAGCGCGCTCGACAGCTCGTTGACGCCCTTGTCACGATCGTTGGCGGTGGCAATGACGTTGAACCCCTTGCGGGCCTGGACTTCCGTGCCCAGCTCGGAGATCGGCAGCGACTTCTCGGACAGGATCGTGATCAGCGCGTCCTGCACGTCGGACGGCATCCGGGTCAGCTCCTCGATCCGGGCGATCTTCGCGCCGGCCATCGCGCGGAACACCGGACTCGGCACCAGCGCTGCCTCACTGGGGCCCTGGGCAATCAACTGCGCGTAGTTCCAGCCGTACCGGATCGACTCCTCGGCCGTACCCGCCGTGCCCTGCACGAGCAGCGTCGAGTCACCACTGATCGCCGCGGCCAGATGCTCACTGACCCACGTCTTCGCAGTACCCGGTACGCCGAGCAGCAGCAGCGCGCGATCCGTCGCGAGGGTGGCGACCGCGACCTCGACCAGCCGGCGCGGACCGACGTACTTGGGAGTGATCTCCAGGTCGCCGGCCTTGCCGCCCAGCAGGTAGGTGACCACGGCCGCGGGCGACAGCTTCCACGCAGGCGGGCGCGGCCGGTCGTCGGTGGCTGCCAGCGCGGCCAGCTCCTCGGCGTACTCGTCCTCGGCGTGCGGGCGCATTATCTCAGGGGTCACGGTCATGACAGCTCCTCGTACATCTCACGACGGAAGATCAAGGTCTCGACAAGACGCCGCCGCCAGGTGTCTTCCTCACCGGTCGGCTCGCGGGTGATCGGATGGTCCAGCACTTCGGCCGGTACTGCGCGCGCGGCGATACTCGCGAGACGCGCGTGCCTGCGGTCGCTGCCGGACTTGGCCAGCTGGTCGAGGACCGCGGTGCCCAGCGTCGCCGGCCACGGCACCGGCAAGCCGCCGACCAGGTCGGCGATGTCGACGCGGACGCGGAGCAGCTCGATGGCCGGCACCCATTCGTCGGGCGGCAGGATCCGCAGCAGCTCGGCGACTCTTCCACCGGTCCGGGCATTCGACAGCAGCAGGGCACGCGCCCAGTCGGCCTCTTGTTCGCGGATCGCCGCCTGCGCCCAGGCCACTTGAAGCACCTCGGGCGAGCAGCCTTCGACCTTGAGCTGGAGGTAGTCGAGCTCGGAGGTGGCCAGCGGAGCAGCGGCCAGCAGTTGCTGGAACCACCAAGCCCGCTTGCCGATTCCCTCTTTCGGCTGCGAGTCGACGCCATCACGCTCCATCGCTGTGGTGACGCCGGTCGGCAGCTCGACGACGAGAACGCCTTGGCTGACGGTGAGCTGCGACCAGACCCGCTGCGCCATGCGTTCGCCGTACTGGGACCCAGGAATGCGTTGGAGGAGAGCCGCGGCTGCTCGCCGGACTTCCTTGGAGCGGTCGTCGAGCGCTCGCTCGAGGAAGACTTCGTCGGCCGAGGGCGCTGCGTCGCCGAGCCCGGCGGGCAGGCCGTCGGCCAGTAGGCCCAGGAAGTCGAGCCGGACTGCGGCCGGTTCGCTCGGCCAGACTTCTTCCAGCGCCTCCAGCGCTTTTGTCGGGTCGCTCTGGCGGCGAGCACGTAGCCAGCTCCGGCGCTGGGTCGGGTTGCCGTGCGTCCAATGCTCGTTGCCCTCGACAACGGCTTCGTGGAGGAATCGCCAGTCCGGATTGAGATCCGCCAGCCAGCTCGCCCGCCGCCCCGCGGCCTTCACGACCAACGGCCTGTACTCAGCTCGGCCGCGCGCGTAGTCGGCCAAGGCGGGGAGCTGCTCCGGCGGAACGCCCCAGCCCTTGGCGTCGGCTGCGCGGAGCCACTCGCCCAGTGCCGTGGTCTGGAAACCACTGAGCATCGCTGTGAGCCTGCGGATCGCGGCAGGTCTCGGGAGTGGCTGGTCCTCGCCTTGCGCTGCTGGTAAGGGCGCGAGGCCCTCGAGTGGTGTGCGGCCGGCTCGTTTGTAGAGGGTTGCCAAGGCGGCCGCGTCGAGGAGGCCGCCTTCGCCGAGTTGCTCCTGGATCTTCGGTGGCAGTTCCTCGAAGCGCGGTGGTCGCCGCTCGGTGCCGAGCAGCGCGGAGCTGACCAGGCCGTCCCAGCCCCTCATGACAGGATCACCGGCCGATCGCCGTCCCAGCACGTCATCGGCTTGAAGCCTGCTCGGTTCCACTCGCCTGCCACTGTCACCGGGTCGCCTGCGGAGACGGCGAGGAGCTTCCAGAGGTCTACGCCGGGGAGGACTTCCAGGGCGTCGCCACTGTCGTCTACCAAGGCCCAGTTCTCGCCGTTGGGGGTTGGGCGGACGTCTGCGAGGACAAGGGGCCAGCGCTCGTTCCAGGGGTCGGCCGCGAGCGATTCGACGTACGAGGCTAAGGCCTGCTTGGTGGTGAGGCCTCCTGGGCATGGGGCGGGGAGGCGTGGCGCTGTTTGGGTCAGCAGGGCTCGCATGGGAAGTACGCCTGGGTAGTACGAGAGCACTGCTGGGACTAGCTCGCCGGGGCGGGCGGGGAGTGGGTCTAGCTGACGGCCGCCGGCGGCGAAGTTGAGGATGAGGGCCAGGCGTCCGGTGCTGGAGCCGCGCAGCCAGAGGCGTCGTACGGTCAGGTGGTCGTCCGGCTCGATCACGCGGCCGAGCACCAGCCAGTCGTCTTCGACCTTCTCGCCTTCGGCCAGTACGCGGGCGGTTTCGACGGTCCAGCCGATCCGCGACTGCACGGTGTCGGCCAAGCTCGGTGGAAGCTCGCCCAGTCTCGCGTGGGCCGAGACGATCAGGTGGATGAGGGACAGCTCCTCCAGGAGCTCGCCCGGCCAGCCGTGGCCACGGCCGACGACAGCGGCGGCTCGGCGTACGGCGCCTGCGACTCCAGGGGCCTGGGCATCGACCATGCGCGCGGCGAGACGGCTCAGCTCGGAGTACCCACGCTGCTCGAAGCCGCCGAGCCCACGGCGTACCTGGTCGTCGAGCCAGCTCTCCAGCTCGGCCATCCCACTCGAGACCCGTTCAGCCCGGCGCAGCACCCGCTGCTGAGCCGCCAACGGATCAGCAACCTCACCCGGCTTCTTCTCAGCCCGCTCGGTCGACTTCTCAGCCCGCGTGGCCCGCTCCTCCAACCACTCGGACGCCCACGCCGGCTCAGTACCCGCCGCAAGCTGGTCCTTGGCCGCCAACAACATCAGCCCGAGCGCGTGCTTGCACGGAAACTTCCGGCTGGGGCAGGAGCACTTGAACGCGGGCCCACTCAGGTCGACCACAGCCTGATACGGCTTCTTGCCGCTGCCCTGGCACAACCCCCAGAGCGCCCGCTCGGAACTGCCGGTCCCGGACCACTTCTCCACCCGAGCCAGCCCCTGGGCAGCCTTGGCCGAGGCAGCATCCGGCGCCATCGCCAGCACCTGCTCCACATCCAGTCCCGCCACCACACCCCCCAACCGCTCAACCCTCTACCCCGCAGAGCATGCCACCCACCCCCGACACCCCCAGCCTCCCGTCCGCACTGCCCTACCCAAGACGCCACTTTGTGCACCGCCTAGCCATCAATCCGCCGATCCCATGCTCACCCCGTGCACAAAGTCGCCACATCGTGGTGCGGGTGGGGTTAGCCGAAGGCTTGGCGGTCGTGGTCTGCGGGGTAGCCGTTGGTTGCGTGGTCGTGGTCGCGGTTCGGGGTGGTGATGGCGGGCGGTGGGGAGGCGGGTGGGGCGGGGGTGTTGGAGAGGCCGTCTCGGATGGTGCCGAGGAGGCGGTGTTCGACTGCCTCCAGGTCGGCGATGCGGTGGCGGATCGCCTCCTCTTCCTCGCGAGCCGTCGCCAGCAACTCGTCAGCTTCGGTGCGGGCGGCTTCGCGGAGGTGGTCGGCTGTTCGCTGGCTGGCGCTCAGGACACTCAACTCGTAGCGGCGTAGCTCGTCGACCAGTTCGCCGTCCGAGTGCTGCGCGTCCATCAGTACTGCGGCCGGGCTGCCGGGCTCCACCTCGCCCGGGAGCGTCGATTCCAACTCCGCGATCTGCTGGTCGACCCGGGTGAAGAGGTCAGCGACATCCGTGCGCATCTGCCGGATGACCGTCGCGGCCGCCTGCACTCGCTCGCTGGCCTCCCGCTCCCGCTCGCGCGCGGTCCGCTCGGCCGAGGTGATCACATCCAGCGCCACCACCGCGGCCCGATCAGCCGGATCATCCGACGCGGGCACCACGCCAGGACTCTCCGTCTCATCAGCTGCCGCCGCGAGATCACCCGGTACTACGTCCTCGCCCGTCATCGACACCGTTGTCCGCAAGGGCACCTCGCGGATGAACAGCACCGCCAGCAAGCTCACCACCGCAGCGCCGGCCGCGATCAGGAAGATCCGGCCGGTCGCATCGCCGTACGCGTGCCTGACGATGTCGGCCAGTTGCGGCGGGAGCGATCCGACGTCGAGCACGCTCGTACCCGATCCGTCCTGCAACGCCCGAGCCGCTGACGCACCGTCGGGCCCGAGCGCGCGGAGGTTCTCGGCGATCAGGTCCTTGACCCGCGTCGCGAGCACCGCGCCCAGTACCGAGACGCCGACTGCACCGCCGAGGCTGCGGAAGAAGGTCACCGACGCGCTGGCCGCGCCGACCTCGCTGACGTCGACCGTGTTCTGCACGGCGAGCACGAGGTTCTGCATCATCATGCCCATCCCGATGCCCATCGAGAGCATGCCCAGGCCGACGTACCAGTACGGGCTGAGGTGGTCGATCGTGCCGAGCACCCCGAGCCCGGCCGCCAGGAACAGCCCACCCAGGACGAGGTACCGCTTCCACTTGCCGAACCGGGAGATCAGCTGGCCGGCCCCGACCGATCCGAGGAACGACCCGAACATCATCGGGATCGTCAGCAACCCGGCCTCGGTCGCGCTGTAACCCCGCGCGACCTGGAAGTACTGACCGAGGAAGACCGCGCTGCCGAACATCGCGATACCGACCGCGAGGCTGGCCAGGATCGCCAGCGCGGTGGTCCGCTCGCGCACCACTCCCATCGGCACCAGCGGCTCGCTCGCCCTGGTCTCGACGACGACCGCGAGCAGGGCGAGCAGCGCAGCACCACCGAGGTACGCGCCGGTCTCCCACGACCACCAGGCGAAGTGTGTACCGGCGAATGACACCCAGATCAGCGGGAGGCTGGCCGCGCCGCTGATCAGGATCGCGCCGAGGTAGTCGAGCTTCACCTTGCGCTTGATCACCGGCAGTTGCAGGTACCGCTGCAGCACGATCAGGCTGATCACGGCGAGCGGTACGCAGACGTAGAAGCACCAACGCCAACCGAGCCAGGACGTGTCGACGATGATCCCGCCGATGAGCGGACCGCTGACGGTCGCCAGCGCCATCACGGCACCCATGTAGCCGGAGTACCGGCCGCGGTCGCGGGGTGGGATCGCGGCACCGATGATCGCCTGGGCCAACGCCATCAGCCCGCCCATCGCGAGACCCTGCAGGACGCGGGCGCCGATCAGGAAGGGCACGTTGTGCGCCATACCGGCCAGCACCGAGCCGATGACGAACAAGATGATCGCGACCTGCACGAGCAGCTTCTTGCTCATCAGGTCGGAGAGCTTGCCCCAGACCGGCGTCGACACGGTCATCGCGAGCAGGCTGGCGGTGATCACCCAGGTGTACTGCGTCTGCGACCCCTCCAGGTCGGCGATGATCGTCGGCAGCGCGTTGCTGACGATGGTCGAGCTGAGGATCGCGGTGAACAGCGCGGCGAGCAGCCCGGCCAGGATCTCGAGGATCTCCCGATGCGTCAGCACGGGCGCGGCAGGCGGCGGCCCGGCGGCTGGTGTTGTGGGCGGTGTTGTGGGCGGGGCGGTCGGCGGTGACAAGGTCTGGGTGGCAGACATCGGGTGTCCGTTCTCCTGCGCGCTGGTCGAACAGGGCCGAAGCAGCTGATCGAGCAGCCTCGGGGCGGAGGAGTACGGCCGGCACCTCGCCCTACGGCGAGGCCTCACCCGGACCAAAAAGTTGGTTGCAAGACACAACAATAGGCCTGCTGATCGAAAGGATCCCAGTCGGCCTCCACCCTGTGGCACCCTGACGCGCGAACCAATGACTAGAACAGACGGAGAACTGATGATCCCGACCCTCAAGGCCGGCACCCGGGCGCTCGCGCTCGTCATGGCGGGCGCTGCAGCCGCCGGAGCGACCCTGCTGGCTCCCACCGTTGCCACCGCTGCGACCACCGACTCCACTCAGGCTGTGGCGGTCACCGACGTGCTCCGGCCGGGCAAGTCGCTGAAGGCGGGTCAGTACATCCGGTCGAAGAACGGCGTCTACACCTTCGTCATGCAGGCCGACGGCAACGCGGTACTGATCAAGGGCCGGACCGCGCTGTGGAGCACGGCGACGAACAGGAAGGGTTCCGTCCTGGTCATGCAGGCCGACGGCAACCTGGTCGTCGTCTACGGCCGGACCAAGGTCTGGGCCAGCAACACCAGCGGCAGCACGGGTGCCGCGCTCGCGGTGCAGAACGACAACAACCTGGTGATCTACAACACCCGCGGCAAAGCGGTCTGGTACAAGAACATGGTCATCGGGACCCTCGGGTCCAACCGCGTCCTGCAGCCTTACCAGCTGATGATCTCGCTGAACCGGATCTACCGCCTCGACATGCAGTCCGACGGCAACCTGGTGCTGACGAAGAACAAGACCATCCTGTGGAGCTCGAAGACCGGTGGCCACCCGGGCGCGTTCGCGGTGATGCAGGCCGACGGCAACCTGGTCGTCTACAGCGCGAAGAAGGTGGCGCTGTGGCACTCCTCGACCGCCCGCAAGGGTTCGGTGCTGGTGCTGCAGAACGACGGCAACGCCGTGATCGTTTACGGCCGTACCCCGGTCTGGTCCACGAACACCGCCGGCCGCTGATCGGTTCCCCGGTCGGTGCTGTTCAGCTGATGGCCCCGGCGGGCCCTGACAGCACCACCGGGGCATCTTGTTGATTACTCAACAGGTGTGAACTGTACGCCTGGAAACGCTTCCGAGGGCCGGCCATCTCAGGAAACGGGCTGGCTGCTGAAGGCCTTCAGCAGCACATCCACGCAAACTGATCCAGGACCCTCCCGTACGACGAGTTGCCCGGTGACCGACAGTGGTGGATCGAGTGGGCCCATCCACAACGGCCCACCGGAGGATTCGCAAGCGTTGCCGTAGACAACGGTCCAGGCCGGGGAGCCATTGGTCATCTCGACGACCGTGTCCTCGAAGTTGTTCACCGGACGCCCGGACAGCGGTTCGAACCCGGCCTCCCGGCAGGCGGCCAGCAGGCGATCGGTCAGGGTCGGATCGTCGGTCCTGGACGGCAGTCGCAACGGCAACCCGGCGAGGTCGATCAGCTTCACGCCACCCTCGGCCCCGTACTCCGACGGGAGCAGCACCGACAACGGCTCCTCCCACAGCGGGATACCCCGTACTCCGGCCGCCGCCACCGGGCCACGGACGAAAGCGACGTCGAGCTCGCCGGTCCGTACCGCCTCCACCTGCTCGGCCGGCGGTCGCGAGCCGAGTTTGATCTCGATCCCCGGCACGGCCTCTCGCAGCGCGGACAGCCCGCGATCCAACCGCTCTCGCAACCCGGGGCTCGACCCGATCCGGAGTACGCCGGCCCGCCCTGTCGCCAGCTCCGCCGCCACCTCGGCGGCGCGATCCGCCGCGGCCAGCACCGCCCGGGCTTCCCGGAGCATCCGCTCGCCATCACCGGTCAGCGTGACGCGTCGCGACGACCGGTCGAGCAACCGCAGGCCGAGTTCGCGTTCGAGCCGGGCGACCTGCTGGCTCACGGCCGGCTGAACGATGGCGAGCCGCTCGGCGGCCTTGCCGAAGTGCAGTTCCTCGGCGACGGTCACGAAGTACCGGAGTTGCCGCAGCTCCATGGCAGGCCTCCATCGATCACGATTCCTTATCACTGAACAGCGTAATCGGGTCTTGGTGCTAAGACCTGGCCCCCGTTGACTGGTGGACATGAGAATCGGACTCTGGATCGAAGACGCCGCCCGCCGGCTCGACGAGATCGCCGCGGACGCCCGGGCCGCGCAGGACCACGGCATCAGCCGGATCTGGTTCAGCCAGCGCGACGGCTGGGACTCGCTCTCACTGATCACCGCCCTCGCACCGCTGGTACCCCGCATCCGGTTCGGCGTCGGCGTCGTACCGATCTATCCCCGGCACCCGCTGGCACTGGCCGCGCAGGCACTCAGCGTGCAGGCCGCGACGGGCAATCGGCTGACGCTCGGCATCGGCTCGAGCCATCCGGTCATCGTGGAGGGACAGTACGGACTGTCGATGGACCAGCCGGCGAAGTACCTGCGCTCGTACGTCGAAATACTGGCGCCCCTCCTGGCCGGCGAACCCGTCGATGTCGAAGGCGCCAAGCTCACCGCGAAAGGGCGGGTGGCGATCGACGGCGCCCTGGCTCCCGAGTTGCTCGTCGCCGCCCTGGGTCCCCGCATGCTGCAGATCGCGGGTGAGCTGACCGCCGGCACGATCACCAGCTGGGCAGGGCCTGAGGTGATCGCCGACTACATCCGGCCGACCCTCGACAAGGCCGCACCTGGCAAGGAGATCATCGCCTGCGTCTGTGTCGCCGTCACCAGCGAGCCGGCTGCCGCCCATCAGTGGATCAGGGACCACTACGGGATGGCGGGTTCCCTGCCCGCTTACCGCGCGATCCTCGATCGGGGTTCCGCTGCCGGGCCGGAGGACACCGCAGTACTGGGTGACGAGGCCGAGGTCTTGCGTCAGCTCCAGCGCTTCGCCGACGCGGGCGCCACGGAGTTCATGATCGCTCCGGTCGGTACTGCGGAAGACCAGGCCCGGACGATCGCCTTCGCCCACTCACTCACCGCAACGTTCACAAGCTGACGAGGTCACCGAGCAGCTGTACTGCGTTGGCCGTCGTTCGGGCTCGCCAGTTGGCGGCGGTTGGGGAGTGGTCGAGCGCGGTGAGCTGTGCCGTGACTGCTTCGGCTGGGGTGAAGCAGTAGTCGCTGCCGTAGAGCAGGTGATCCACGGGCAGTTGCTGCGGGACAGACGTCCCGGCTACGTCGTACCAGAGTTCCTGCAGCTGGGACGTCACGCTAGGCAGGTCGTCCGAGGTTGCTGTGGCGCGGTAGCGGTCGAGTCGGTCGCCTAGTAGCGGCAGTACCCCACCGGCGTGGGTGACGATGAACTTGACCTTCGGGTAGCGGCTGAAGATCCCTGTCAACGCCAGGTCGGCCACTGCTCGCGCACTGTCGAACAGGAACTCGATCATCGGCCGCGGGCGGTCCAGTGCGACCTGTCGCCACTGTGGCGGAGAGGTGGGGTGCAGGAACACCACTGCGGACCTGTCGTTCAGCTCCCGCCACAGCTGATCCCAGGACGGGTCCCCCGGGTACTGCCCACCCGCATTGCTCGTCAGTACGACGCCATCCGCATGCAGTACGTCCAGCGCGTACTGCGCTTCCACCAGCGCGCCGTCGACATCCGGAAGCGGCAGACTCGCGAAGAACCCGAACCGGCGGGGGTACCGCCTCGTCAGCTCGGCCGCCGCTTCGTTGACCCGCCGGGCCAGCACCTGGGCCCGGAAGTCGTCGCCGAAGTGCACCCCCGGGGACGACACCGAGAGCACCGACTTGGCGATCCCGGTGCCGTCCATCAGGTCGAGGTGCCGCTGCACGCTCCACTCCGGCCAGGCCGGCAAACCGTCGGGCCGCAGATGCCCGGCCCGCTCGGCGGCAGCGACGTAGTCGGGGAGCAGGAAGTGCGCGTGGACGTCGATCAGCGTCGGCTCCATGAATCAGGCCGTCGGGTGCAGCAGGTCTTCCAGCCCGATCCGGCGCAGGAGCTCGACGCGGACCCGGTCGGCCACCGGGTTGACCACCGCGGCGCCGTCGTCGGACGGGTCGATGTGCACGCGGAACGGGCGGCGGCCCTTCTCGGTGCCGACCACGGTCACGATCGCCTTGGCCACCTCGGCCACATCAGCCCACTCGGGCTCCATCTCCGCCAGCTTCTGCGCGACCTGATCCATCAGGCCGGCGTACTTCTCCTCGTAGGCGGCGGCCACCTCGACGTCATTCGGCTTGCCGCTGTGGGCGAAGTGGTTGGTGCCGCTGCTGAAGGCGCCCGGCACGATGATGCTGGTCTCGATGCCGAACCTGGCCAGCTCCAGGGCATAGCTCGCGGCAAGGGCGTCCATACCGGCTTTCGCCGCGAAGTACGGAGCCAGGTACGGCGGGGTGCCGCCGCGGGTGCTCGAGCTGCCGACCCAGACGACCAGTCCGTCGCGCTGCTCGCGCAAATGCGGCAGGGCCGCCCGGTTGAGGCGCTGGGTGCCGACGACGTTGGTGTCGTAGATATCGGCCAGCTGCTCGGGGGTGAATGCCTCGGCCGGGCCCAGGACCATGTGACCGGCGTTGTGGATCAGTACATCGAGCTTGCCCTGCTCGCCGATCACCGTCTGCACGGCCAGCTGGGTGGACTCGTCGGTGCTCACGTCGAGTTCGACGGCGCGGAGGTCGACATTGTGCTCTTCGGAGTACCGCTTGACCTCGGCCGCTGCCTCCGCGTTGTGCCCGGCGACGCCGCGCATTCCGGCGTACACGATGTGGCCGGCGTCGGCGAGCGCGTGGGCGGTGAGGGCGCCGAAACCGCTGGAAGCACCACTGATCAGGATCGTCTTGCTCATCTCAGGTTTTCCTTTTCCGTTCGGCCGGCCGGTCAGGCGGCCGAACCACCGTTGGCGTAGATGACCTGGCCGTTGATCCAGCGGGCCGGGCCGGCCAGGAAGTTGATGATCTCGGCGATGTCCTCGGGCTGGCCGAGGCGCTCGAGCGGCGGCTCGGCGGCGATCCGGTCGATCAGTTCCTGCGGCTTGCCGTCGAAGAACAGGGCGGTCGCGGTCGGGCCGGGGGCGACCGCGTTCACGGTGATGTCGCGGCCGCGCAGCTCGCGGGCGAGGATCAGGGTGATCGCCTCGACGCCACCCTTGGAGGCGGCGTACGCCGAGTAGCCGGGACGGGCGATCTTGGTGAGCGAGCTGGAGATGTTGATGATCGCGCCACCGTTGCGGACCCGGCGAGCGGCCTGCTGGTCGACCACGAAGGTCCCGCGCAGGTTGGTCCGGATGACCTGGTCGAAGACGGCGAGGTCGAGATCGGCCAGCGGCGCCAGCGGCATGATGCCGGCCGCGTGGATGACCACGTCGACACCGCCGAAGGCTTTCTCGGCCCGGTCGAACAGCGCGCTCACCGCAGTCTCGTCGGCGACGTCGGCCTGGACCGCGATGGCCCGTCCGCCCGCCTGCTCGACCTCCTTGACGGCCTCTTCGGCCTCCGCGGCGCCACCGCCGTACGTCACCACTACCGCGAAACCTTCACGCCCGAGCCGGGCGGCCGTCTCCCGGCCGATCCCCCGCGAGCCCCCGGTCACGATCGCGACCCGCTCGGCGGTGGTTGCCTTCTCTGTCATCGTCTTCACTCCTCAGATCCTGGTGTCTCGTTTCTTGCTGACACCTAGATCTTGCGGCGGAGGAAGCATCAAGTCCAACGACTCAACTCGATGGATGAATCAGTTTTGTTGATCCACCAAAGCGGCGCCGAGCTCGGTTCCGTCGGGGTGCTGCAGGTGGGCCGTCACCAGGCCGAGCAGCGCCCGCAGAGCTGCCGACGGCTTCCGTTTGCGCAGGGTTGCCATATAGAGCGACCAGCGGAAGTCCTCGTCGAGGATCGGGAGCGAGCGGATCTTCTCGTCACCCGCCACCGCGTACCCGGGCAGGATCGCCAGCCCGACGCCGTGCCGGACGAACTGCACGCCGTTGTCGATCCCGAGCGCCTCCACCACCACGTGCCGCTCGATCCCGGCCGCCTCGAACTTCTGGTCGATCAGCACCCTGGTGCCGAAGCCGGGCGGGAAGTCCACGAACGCTTCGTCGGCGAGGTCGGCCAGCGTGACGGACCGCTTGCGCGCCAGCCGATGACCGGTCGGCACCGCGAGCACCTGCGGCACCTTGAGCAGCTCCCAAGCGGTGAGGTCCCTCGGCGCGCTGCCCGCGCCGACGCCGAGGAAGCCGACGTCGATGTCCCCGTTGCGCAGCCCCACGATGACGCCGGCCGACCCCTCGGGCTCGACCCGCAACTGCAGCTCGACGTTCTGGTAGCGCCGGCGGAACTCACCGGCCGCGGCGGGCAGATCGATCAGCCCGAGCCCAGGCAGCAGCCCGACCCGAACCGATCCGCGCATCCCGGCGCCCAGCTCGTCGACCACATCCCGCGCGCCCTGGACGGCATCCATCACGGCCAGCGCCTCGGGCAGCAGCGCAGTACCGGCTTCCGTCAGTACTACGCGCTGCGCGTTGCGCTCGAACAGCGTGACCTTGAGATCCCGCTCGAGCGAGGCGATCGCCGCGCTGACCGCGCTCTGCACCACATGCAGCCGCCGCGCAGCGAGCGTGAAACTCCGCTCGTGCGCCACCGCCACGAAGTACTCCAGCTGCCGCAACTCCACGCCCCAGAGTCTGCCCGACCTTTCAGCCGCGGGCAGTCCAAAGGAGCATGTGCCCACTGTTTTCCTCGGGCACGAACTCCTCGCGCTCCACCACGAAGCCCGCCTCCTCGATCCAGCCCCGGGTCGTGGAGGCGTCAGCCTGGCTCCACCACATCGGCACCTCGCCTCCGAGCCAGTTCTCCTCGGAGCCGGTCCACGCACCAGAGCCCACAGTCGCCACGAAGAGCCCGCCCGGCCGCACCCACTCGCCTATCCGCCGCAGCAACGTTTGCTGCTCGTCAAGCGGGATGTGGATCAGCGCGTACAGGCAGACCACCGCGTCGAACCCACCCGGCGGAAAGTCCACCTTGGCGGCATCCTCCTGGAGGAAGGTCGCCGCTGGAACGCGCTTCCGCGCCCGCTTCACCTGTACTTCGCTGAGGTCGACACCAGTCACCTGGTGGCCGGCCTCAGCGAGTGTGAGCGCCACCGGCACCCCTGAGCCGCAGCCCAGGTCGAGGACCCTGCTCGGCACCAGAAGCCGATCAAGCAACTCCGCCAGCCACGGCCCGTACTTCGTCTCGCCGTCGAACGCCTCGTCGTACTGGGTCGACAGTGCGTCGTAGCCGCGTCGGACCAGCTCTTTCGCCGCCTCGTTGTCCATAGCTCTGGAGGCTAGTTGGTGAGTGCCCTGATCGTCTTGGCGATTTCTTCGGGGGACTCTTCGGCCATGAAGTGGCCGGCCGTGGTGGTGGAGTGCTGGAGGTCGGGCGCCCAGGCAGACCAAAGTGCGGCGGCGTCGAAGCCCAGCGCCGTGCCCCAGTCTTGCTGGACCACCGCGACGGGCATCCGCAACTTGTTGCCAGCAGCAAGGTCTTCGCGGTCGTGCTCGAGGTCGATGCCGGCGCTGGCGTGGTAGTCGGCGACGATCGACGGGACTGCCTCGCGGGATGCCTTCAGGTACGCGGCACGGATGTCGGCCGGGATCGCCGAGGGATCCTTGATCCACAGGTCCAGGAAGTAACCGAAGAAGGCGTCCGGCGCGGCGGCGATCAGTTGCTCGGGCAGGCCGGGCGGCTGCGCCATCAGGTACAGGTGGAAGGCGACGGCCGCGTTGACGCCGTGCATCGCGTCCCACATGTCCACCGTCGGCAGCACGTCGAGGCAGGCCAGGTGGGTGACCTTGTCCGGGTGATCGAGCCCCGCCCGGAACGCCACGAGCGCACCCCGGTCATGCCCCACCAGAGCGAACCGTTCGTGGCCCAGGGCGGCGGCCAGCGCCACGATGTCTGCCGCCATCGTGCGCTTCGAGTACGTCGTACCGTCCGTCTCCGCCGGCTTGTCGCTGGCGCCGTAGCCGCGCAGATCGGGGCAGATCACCGTGTGGTCGACCGCCAGCTCGGCAGCGACGTGCCGCCAGATCAAGTGGGTCTGCGGGAAGCCGTGCAAAAGCACGATCGCACTGCCGCTGCCACTGACGGCCGCGTTGAGCGAGACACCGTCGGCGACCTCGATGCGCTGATAGTCGAAACCGGGGATGGTCATCGTTGTCCTTTCGTCTGACACCTGACGCGGTGCCACCTGACCAAGGCTGCCGCGCGCCGATGAGCATCCGATGAGCAGCGCTATACGGTGAACGGGTGCAGGTGGTCTTCGGCGTACTTGGACCGGTCACGGCCTGGCGGGACGGCACTGAGCTCGCCCTCAAAGGCCCGCGTCATCGTGCGGTGCTCGCCCGCCTGATCGTCGCCCGCGGCCGCGTCGTCCCGGTCGACTCGCTCGTTGCCGACCTCTGGACGGTCCCACCCGACGGCGCGACCAGCTCGATCCGCACCTTCGTCGCTGCCCTCCGCAGAGCGCTCGAGCCCGACCGTCCCGCCCGCACACCGGCCGAGCTGCTCATCACCGAAGGCCCGGGCTACGCCCTGAAGGCGACCGACGTCGACGCCTGGCGCTTCGAGCAAGTGCTCGCCAGTACTGCGAACCACCCACCCGAGGCAGTACTCGAAGGCTTGGAAGAAGCACTGACCTGGTGGCGAGGCCCTGCCTATGCGGAGTTCGCCGACGCGCCTTGGGCCCACGCCGAGCGCGCCAAACTCGCGGAGCTCAGGTTGACCGCCATCGAACGCCAGGCCGAAGCACGGCTCGCGCTAGGCCTGGCAGCAGACGCAGTACCGGCTCTGGACGCCCATGTGACCGAGCACCCCTGGCGAGAGGACGCCTGGCGTCTACTCGCGCTGGCCCTCTACCGCTCAGACCGCCAGGGCGACGCCCTCGCAGTACTCCGCAACGCGCGCACCCTGCTCGTCGAGCAACTCGGTGTCGACCCCAGCCCCGCGTTGCAGCGACTGGAGACGGACATCCTCAACCAGGCCGACCACCTGGACCCGCTGGCGGCCGGGCGAGTCTGGGCTCAAGCCACTGCCGCCTACGACCGCACAGTGGCCTCCAGCGCGCGAGCAAGGCTGGAGTCGACCGTCGGACTCCTCCGCAACCTCGCAGTGACCGGAGGCAGCGGCCTCGAGGCGGCCCGCGAACACAGACTGGCCGCCATCACCGCCGCTGAGGAGCTGGGCGATCCCGAGCTGACAGCGCGAGTGATCGGCCTGTACGACGTACCGGCGATCTGGACGCGCTCCGACGACCAGCAGCAAGCCGACGAGATCGTGGCAGCCGCAGAGCGCACCCTGCCTGCGATAACCCTGCGAGCAGCCCGGGCTCGCCTGCTGGCCACAGTGGCGATCGAATCACGCGGGCTCGACAGCACCCGGGGCCTAGCAGCCGCGCAAGAAGCAGTAGAGCTCGCAAGACAGCTGGAAGACCCGGCCCTACTGGCCTTCGCCCTGAATGGCCTGTTCATGCAGACCTTCTACCGAGCCGGCCTGGCCCCGGAACGCGACCTGATCGGCGCCGAGCTGATCACTCTGTCCAGCCGCCACGATCTGGCCACCTACGAAGTACTGGGCCATCTCATCCGGCTGCAAGCGCGCAGTGCGCTGGGCGACTTCCCCGGCGCCGACAGCCACGCCACCGCTGCCGACACTCTCGCCCAACGCTTCGAGCTGCCTCTGGTCGCCGTCTTCACCACCTGGTACCGCGCAATGCGCTCGGGCGACCCAGCGGCATACCGGGGGGCCGCAGTACTACTGGAAGGTGCCGGAATGCCCGGCATGCTCGAGGAGGACTTGCGCCAACTCGCCCTGGACAAGACGACGCCGGACGGCACCCCACGGGCCGATCTTCTTCTCGAGGCCCGCTGGTGCCTGATCGCCCAAGCGGCCTTCGAGCAGGACGACTACGCCACGATGCAGCGAGCGCTCAAAGCTCTGACCCCGGCCGCGGACGAGCTCGCCGCGGGCAGCGGCCTCGTCGACCTCGGGCCCGTCAGGTACTACGTCGACGAACTCCGTCGACGTCTCGCCAGGCTCGGAACTACTGCCCTGTGATTACGGTTTGCGGACCGAGTGCTGGTCGACCCAGACCAAGTGGCCGTGATGGCTGACCAGAACCTCGCCACTGCGCTGAGCCAGCGCCTGACCGGCGATCCAGCGACCGCCTAGTTGGACCTGGACGGCTTCCGGCCGCGAACTCGCCGGACGCACCGGGGTGGCAACAGACATGGCACCAGACTTCTGAACAGGGGCGGTGACGGATTTGCGGCGTCGTGCAGCAGGGATGGGGTGGTGATGCAGATCGGCCATAGTCGTCCTCGGCAGGGACCGCAGTCGTCGACGCATCCAACGCCGGCTGGCTGCTCAACCAAAGGCCACCTTACAACCGGTTACCACCCGGAACCCAGCGGTATCTCGAACTGTCCGAACACCGGAAACCCCGCGTTCATTCCCAACCAGGTAAGGACTTTTCGAACTGTTCGTCCTTAAGTCAGCTGTAGTCGGGGAGCTGCTGCAGGGCCCAGCCGTTGCCGTCGGGGTCGTCGAAGAAGACGAAGCGTCCCCACGGGAAGTCCTGCACCTCGCTGACCTCGACCCCACGGCCGGCCAGCTCGGCCCGGGCGGCGGTGACATCCGCGACGACCACCTGCAGACCGCGGACCGACCCCGGCTCGGCCTGCGGCATCCCCGTGCCGATGGCGATCGAGCACGCCGACCCCGGCGGCGTCAGCTGAACGAACCGGATTTCGTCGCTGACCTGGTGGTCGTGGTCGGCGTTGAAACCGATCTTCGCGGTGTAGAACTCCTTGGCCCGGTCCACGTCCGACACCGGCACCGAGACCAGCTCCAGCTTCCAGTCCATCTTGTCTTTCCTCCCGATCGGCTTGCGCGTTCCCCGAACGTACCGCGAGTAGCGGTCACCTTCTGTCCGCTACTCGATCAGGCGCTTGCCGTCACCGGCGCCTCTGATTCAGATCGGACTTGAAGGGCACTGGAAGATAGCAAGTAACGGTTGCCATCGGCCCCGGCGTTGAGCAGACAGCGCCGGGGCCGGCACCTGTCCGGGAGCTTGACTGTCGGGCAAACGACCGACAGCCCGACCGGACCGTTTCTTTTGTTCTGTGTAAGGGATTCGTGTTCTCCGTACCGACCCCTCGACGCGCGACCGTGCCGCGCACTAACGTCGCAGCCTTCAGGCGGTCGAGGCTGGGGAAGGTCCCGAGAAGTATGGACGTCGATTTACGGCTGGTGCGGTACTTCCTGGTGATGTCGGAGGAACTGCATTTCACCGCCGCGGCACGCCGGCTCTACGTGTCACAACCCGCCCTGAGTAACCAGATCCGCCGGCTCGAGTCGCAGCTCGGGGCGCAACTGTTCAACCGGTCGCCGCGGGGTGTGACGCTGACCGCCGCAGGCGACGCCTTCCTCCCGCACGCTCGCGGCGCCCTCGACGCGATCAAGTCCGGCGTCGCCGATGCCACCGCCGCGGCCGAACGCGATCAGGTACTCCGGATCGACCTGCTGCAGACAAATCTCGCCACCCCTCGCGCAGTACTCGCCCGGCTTCGCGACCGGCTGCCCACCTTCCGGTTGGAGATCACCAGCCGTGGCACCCGCGAGCAACAGCAACGCCTGCTCGACGGTGAGCTCGACCTGGCGCTCTGCGGCTCCACCGCACGCTGCCCCGACGGAGTCATGCAGCGCATCATCCGTCGCGAAGCACTCGGCGTGGCGCTGCCCGAGCGGCACCCACTCGCGGCGTCGGAGTCCGTCGCAGTACGGGAGCTGACGGACGAGCTGCACTACCTCCCGCGGGACGATCTCGCGCCGGAGTGGAACGAGTTCGTGCTCGCTTGCTGCCGTACGGCGGGATTCGCACCGCGCCGCCATCCCGCGAGCAACGGTTCTGTCGCCGACCTGGTCCGGGCCGGCGAGTGCGTCGCTCTGGGGCTGCTCTCGACCCAGTATCCGGCGGGAATTGTCGTCCGGCCGCTCGCCGCAGGCGTCCCTCCTTACGGATGGTCACTGCGCTGGCGTGACTCACCGCGCACGCCGGCGGCGGCACTCGCCGTGTTGCGCACGCTGGACTAGTCCGACCTTTGACCGATTACCGAACAACCTCGGACGGCGCTGTTTCTTCAAGCGGGGTTGATGTTTCCGTCGCGTCTCGACGCTGCGGGTCCGCGTAGTTCGGTCCTCGGATGCATAACTTCGAGATTCATAGGGTAGGAATGACTCAACAGATATTGACCGCGGTCCAGACATGTGCCGCGCCGTGACTCATAGTCGCGAGGTCAAGAATCATGGTTTCCGTACTTGCCGAACCGAAGCAGCACCGCAGTCCGTCGCAGCACAGCGACCCGAAGCAGCAGCGCGATCTTCTGACCCGGTCCCTTCTCGACCAGCGCGCCGCCTCCACTGACGAAACTCTCCGGCAGTCTTTGCTGGAGGAAGCGATCGAGTTGAATCTCGGGATCGCGCACAGCATCGCCGGCCGGTTCCGCGGCCGCGGTGTCGAATCCGACGATCTCGACCAGGTCGCCTACCTGGGGCTGGTCAAGGCCGCCCGCAGCTACCGTCCCGACACCGAGACCCCGTTCCTCGCCTACGCCGTACCGACCATCCGCGGCGAGGTGAAGCGCTACTTCCGGGACTGTTCCTGGACGGTCCGGATCCCGCGCAGACTGCAGGAGCTGCAGGGCTCGATCGCCGCCGCGCGGCCGCAGCTCGTGCAGGACCTGCAGCGCGATCCCACCCTGGAGGAGCTCGCCGAGCGGCTCGGCACCACGGTCGCCGAGGTCGAGGCGGCGCTCGCCGCGGACGGCTGCTTCTCCGTACTGTCACTGGATCGCCCGCTCGACAGCGACTCGACGGCCAGCCTGGCCGACACAGTCGCGGCCGACGAGGACAGCGCGTTCGAGCAGACCGAGGCGGTCGCCATGCTCGAGCCGGTGCTGAACGACCTCGCCCCGCGCGAGCGCAAGATCCTCGAGCTGCGCTTCGTCGAGGGTCACACCCAGGCCGACATCGGCGCCGAGATCGGCGTCAGCCAGATGCAGGTCTCCCGGCTGTTGCGCGGCATTCTCGACCGCCTGCGCGACCAGATCGAGCCCCCCGCCGCTGCCGCGGCCTGACCCTCCCGTCAGACCGGTAGCGTCCCTCCACGCGGTGGTCCGCCGTAGACTTGTCTGCGCGGCGGACCACCTGCGGAGGGTTGCTCTAGATGCCTGTGTTCGTGGTCCAGTTGCATGACGCCAGGCGGTTGCACTACGACGTACGGCTGGAAGTCGACGGCGTACTGAAGTCGTGGGCGGTGCCGCGCGGGCCTTCGCTGGATCCGGCCGTGAAGAGGTTGGCGGTGCCGACCGACGATCACGCGATGGACTATGCGAACTACGAGGGCGTTCACGCCGGAGCCCGCTACGGCAGCGGCGCGGTGATCGTGTGGGACGCGGGCGACTACACCAATCAGACGCGGGACAAGGCACGCAAGCTCGTCGAGCCCGCGGACGCGATCGAGCGCGGGCACTTCCGGTTCGCCTTGCAAGGGGTGAAGCTGACCGGCTCCTGGGCCTTCACCCGAACCGGCCGGGACGGCGACTGGCTGCTCGTCAAAGTCCGCGACGAGGCGGCCGAGCCCGGTCTCGACCTGACCACCGCCGAGCCGCGCTCCATTCTGAGCGGCCTGACCATCGAGGAGATGGCCGAATCCGGTCATTCGGGTGATCAGTCACAACCTTGACCGGATGCAGCTGTCCGAGCTGGAGGTCCGGTGACTCACCAGCCGTCGATGTGGACGAGGTCGTCGGTGGCTTGGCGCGGGGCCGGCTTGAAGGTGTCGCCGGTGTAGTACGCGGTCGGGAGCAGCACGGACTGCCGGACTTCCTCCGGCAGTCCGAGCAACTCGGAGATCTCCTGCTCGTAGGTCATGTGCAGCGTGGTCCACGCAGTACCGAGGCCGCGGGCGCGGGCTGCGAGGCAGTAGCTCCAGGCTGCCGGGAGGATCGAGCCCCAGAGGCCGGCCTGGTTGCCCGCGCCCAACGACTTCACCGTCAGGCACGGGATGACGAGCACGGGAACCTGTCCCATCCGCTCGCCCAGGTAGGCGACACTCGACCCGACCCGCTGCTGGACCTGCGACCGCTCGGGATCGTCGGCGTGCAGGCGACCGGCCGCGCCCGGGGAGTCCAGGTAGGACTCCACGGAACGCCGGTAGTACTCGCCGATCGCGGCCCGCTTCTCCGCGTCGGTGATCACCAGCCAGTGCCAGGTCTGCCGGTTGCTCCCGGACGGCGCCTGGAGCGCGACCTCGATGCACTCGCGGATCAGCTCCAGCGGCACCGGCCGCTCGAGATCGAGCCGCTTGCGGACCGTACGGGTGGTGGTGAGCAGTTCGTCTGGGGTCAGGTCGAGTGTGGTCACCGCTTCAGTTTGTCAGCACACGTACATCGAGTTGGGGTGGACCTTCTCGCAGTACCGGACGTGGAGGTGGTTGTCGTGGGCCGGCCACTCGGCGGTCAGACCCTCGTTGATCAGGGTCGGGTCGTTGAACCAGATGAACTTGACGTGGCCGGGAGCCGCCGCGCGGACCATCTGGACGAGCTGCCGGGTAGCGGCGCGGTCGTAGGTCGACGACTGCCACGTGATCCGGCCCGCGGTGCACTGGGCGTTGTCGGTGCGGATCGGCCAGATGTCGATGTCCATGCCGTTCTCGTGGCTGCCGTGGCCGGGGATGTCGCCACCGTGCTCGAACCCGGCGTCGCCGTACCCGACCTTGCCCTGGTTCGTGCCCGCGAAGGTGCGGGCGGCCTGCTCCAGCTGGGCCACGGCGGCTGCGGCAGCCCAGTTGGCCGCGGTCCCGTTGCCGTCGGGGTCCTGGTCGCACAGGTTGGCGGTGAAGTCGGGGTAGTCGTAGTGCCAGGCGAAGTTGCGCCAGCTGATCGGGCCGACGATGCCGTCAGCGCCGATACCCGCGTGGGACTGGAACGCGACGACGGCGTCGCGGACCGCAGTACTGAAGACTCCGTCGACCGGGAGGCTGAGGCGGCGCTTGGCGTTCAGCTCAACCTGGAGTGCCTTCACGGCCGCGTTGTTGTCGCCCAAGCGGATCGTGGGGACGAGCGCTCCCCAGGTCTGCGGGCCGACGATGCCGTCGGAGCCGAGGCCCTTGGCGGTCTGGAAGGCCTTGGCGGCGGTCACGGTCGAGGCGCCGAAAACGCCGTCGGCGGGCGCGGACTGCCCGTTGTACTGCAGCAGGTACTGGATCGCCAGTACGTCGGCGCCGCGGTTGTTGAGGCTCTGGGTCGGGAAGAAGGCGTTCGCATAGGCCTGGGCACTGCCGGGGATCCCGCCGATCAGCAGGATCACGGTCAACAGGGCCAGACCTGTTCGTTTGAGGGACGGCACGGTTGTCTCCATTCGGGGCGGTCGAGTCCGTGAGTAAGTAACCACTGATGGTCACCTTCGGACACAATTTTCCGCACCGCAAGAGGTGGCCGTTATTCGAACGGGGCCGGGTCCCCCGCGCCGATCCGGACGACCTCTGGGACGTCCTCGGAGAAATCGACCACTGTGGTCGGCTCGGTGCCGCAGTCGCCGGAGTCAATGACGGCGTCGATCTGGTGATCGAGGAGTTCCTTGATCTCCCAGCCCTGGGTCATCGGCTCTTGCTGGTCCGGCAGCAGCAGCGTGCTCGACAGCAGCGGTTCGCCGAGCTCGGCCAGCAGCGCCTGGGTGACGACATGGTCGGGGATGCGCACACCGACCGTCTTCTTCTTCGGGTGCATCAGCCGCCGCGGCACCTCTTTGGTAGCGGGCAGGATGAAGGTGTAGCTGCCCGGCGTCGCCGCCTTGATCGAACGGAAGACCGCGTTGCTGATGTGCACGAACTGACCGAGCTGGGCGAAGTCCTGGCAGACCAGAGTGAAGTGGTGCCGGTCGTCGAGGTGCCGGATGCTCCGGATCCGGTCGAGGCCGTCCTTGTTGCCCAGCTGGCAGCCGAGCGCGAAGCAGGAGTCCGTCGGGTAGGCGACCAGCCCGTCGTCGCGGATCAGGTCGACCACCTGACCGATCGCTCGCTTCTGCGGATTCTCCGGGTGCACGTCGAAATACCTCGCCATCCCCCGACCCTAGCGCTGAACGGCCGGGGGATGCCTCGGTGGACTACCTGACCAGCAGTTTCAGGGCTGTCGTGAAGGCGGTGTCGCGCTCCGCCGCGAACTCGGCCGGGGTGAAGACCGGGGTGCGGACGTCCGGCGCGATGCCGGGGCCGTCGAAGGTCTTCCAGTCCCGGGTACGGAACTCCTCGTTCGGGACGATGAACTGCCAGCCATTGGGGAGCGTGCGGACCAGTACGTCGGAGAACACGCCCTGGGTGTTCTGCCCGATCCGGATCGGGCGCGGAGTGCGGTTCATCATCGCCTGGGTGAACGTCTCGCCGGCGCTCATCTGCGAGCCGCCGGTCAGGATCGCGATCGGGCCGGTGTACTTCGTCCGCTCCGACGGCTGGACGAACAGCGGCTGGGGCGCCGTGAACGCGGTCGGGTCGGCCGGGTCGTTGCGGGCCCGCTTGGCGTAGGCGAAGAACGGCTTGCCGGTCAGCCGCGAGGCCAGGTCGAGGCCGAGCTGGTCGGAACCACCACCGTTGATCCGCAGATCGATGATCAGGCCGCGGAGGTTCTTCACCCGCTCCTTGGTGAGGATCTTGTCGAGCGTTGCGTTCAGGGTGTCGCGCTCGGCGTTGTAGTCGAGGATGTCGCCGTAGCCCATGAAAGCGATCACCCGGAGATAGCCGACCCGGCCGGGCAGGTCGGCGTACCCGATCCGCTCGTTGGCATAGGACGCGAACTTCACACCCTTGAGCGCGGTCCCCTCGATGTACGGCCGGAGGACCCCTTCGAGCTCCGGTGTCGGCAGCGTCGTGCCAGGCCGGACCCCGGCGAACAACGTCTCGCCGTCCGCGGTACGGATCGCGGTGTGCGCGTCGCCCAGCGGCTCGACCATCTCGGACAGCAGACCGGACAGCGCGGCGTCCGAGATCCCCGGCGTGACCCGCGGCCGGTACGTGTCGCGGACCTTGGCCCAGTCGATGCCCTTGGCCTGGAAGAACGGGTAGTTCTCGTTGTACGTCGTCCAGAACTGGTCGAAGACGGCGAGCGGACCCGTTGCCCCCGGCACCTTGCACAGCTTGGGGAGTTTCGCCAGCCGGCGCAGGTGTTTGTCGCCGACGTTTCCCTCGACATGCATCACCGCGCGGTCACGACGAACTCGTACCGTGAAGGCCTGTTCCCTATCAGCGGTGAACCGTTCGCCGGTCTGCTGGAACTCGCCCGCCGGCGTACAACTGATCGAGGTCGTGGAGAACAACCCGGCCTTACCGTTGTCAATGGCAACGATCGTGCCGTAGCCGTCCAGCTGCCAGACGCCGTCGATGGAGGCCGCGGCACCCGCAGCCAGCGGGCCGGACAGTGGGGCTGCCACCAGGCCGGCGGCGATCCCGGCGATTGGCAGCAACCGATGCAACGAAGTGAGCTTCATACCGACAACTCTGGTCGGTCCGCAGCACCTCGGACAGGGAGCGATCACCCCACGTGGGGTAGGCCTAGCTCTACTACTTCGCCAGCCCCAGCGGCGTCGCGCTGACCACCAGATTCTTCTCGTACCCACCGCGCGACCGGTCATAGGCACCCGTGCAGGTGATGAGCACCAGCCGGTGATCACCCGTCTGGTCGAACGCGCCACTCTCGGTCGCCAGCGCGTCCTTCGGCACCGACGTCACCGTGTTCACCCGGTACGACGCACTGTGGCCCGCATCGCGGAGTACGACGACCTCGCCCGGCTTGACCTTCAAGAGCCGCACGAAGAACCCGATCCCCTCCTTGGCGGAGTCGACGTGCCCCGCGATCACCACCGAGCCGAACGGGTCACCCGCCTCAGCGCCGCCATCCCACCAACCGACCCGCCGGACATGCTCCGGTACTACGAGTTGCCCGCCAACCGTCGAGGCAGGCAGCACGGCCGCCTTGGCCCCGCCGGGCATCACGATCTCGGTGGGGACGAATCTGACCCGCTGGCTGGCGGCCGGCGTACCGACTCTGCCGGGCAGCGCGGACGACGACGGCTCCGGCTCCACCACAGCCGGAGTACCGCCGCCACCCGTACCTGGACTCGGGACTGCCTCGTCCACCTGCGCGGCACACCCCTCCAGGGCCACGCAGATGAACAGCAATCCGAGCAAGAACCGCCTCAGCGACGTACCGCCCTTCTGACCACCACGGTCAGCATCAGTGCCAGCGCACCCACCAGGAGCAACAGCGGCGAACTCGAGCCCTGCTGGTCTTCGGTGAGGCCGAGTCCGGCCGCCTGGCCACCGGTACCGGTGTTCACCAGACCGGGCTTCTCACTCCCGGCCCCGGGCAGCTTCAGCGTCGCCACCGCGACGTTCATCGTCTTCGAGGTCGGCTCGCCGACCGCGAAGACGCGGGTCAGGTAGCCCGCCCGGATCGGCAAATCCAACGGCCCGAGAACAACCGGTGTGGTCGATCCGGCGGGCACGATCTCGACCTTGTAGGTGCCGGCCGGAACGACTACGTCGAGTGATTCCCCGTTCGCCACGTTGGCAAATAGCACCTTTCCGTTCACCCGGATGTCAGCCGGCCCGACGGCCGCGGT
Organism: Streptomyces sp. SID13031; assembly: GCF_010548305.1. Lineage (GTDB taxonomy): Bacteria > Actinomycetota > Actinomycetes > Propionibacteriales > Kribbellaceae > Kribbella. The sequence continues at coordinate 28,320 of NZ_JAAGLV010000013.1, read as the reverse complement.
GTGCGCGACCCGGAGGGCGCCCTTGTCCCGCGGTACGGCGGCCAGCTTGTTGACGTACGTGGTGATCACCGGAGCCGCCGTCGGCGAGGCCGGGCGGTGGATGACGACGTCGAGGTTGCTGTCGGCGGCCACCGTCACCTGCCGCTCGATCACGACCTTGCCGCCGTCCTTCGCGGTGATCTTGCGCGCCCCCGCAGCCACCGTGAGCGGTCCGACCACCTCGGTCGCCTTCACCCCGGTGGCGACCGTCTTGCCGTCGACAGCTATGTCGAGGGTCCGGCCCGGCAGGCCCTGGATCACGTGCAGCACGCCGTTGCCGGCCGCCTGGGCCGGTACCGCGATGAGCGCCCCCAGCGCGACCACAGTCACCGCCAGCGTCGCGGAAACCGCTCTGCGAAATTTCGGACCTGACACTCTCGATATGATTGTCCTGATATTCCGGCCCCCCGGGATTACTGATGGAGATTGCCCGGACACACTGTGTTCCCGCATTTTCCCACCCCTTTGGAAATGCATAAGTATTTGCCTGGTGAGGCGAATTCGGGCGTATCGTATGCGGAAGTCGATCCGGCCGCCAGAGGAAGTGGCCGGGTCCTTTGGGGGCGATCACGCGTGTCCGCACGGAGCAGGTTGAGGAACTCGGTGCTGGCGGCGGTCACGCTGACGCTGGGGATCGGCACGATCGCAGGTTGTTCGGCACAGGAACAGGCCGGGATTCCGGTCGCGCCCAGCCCGGGGCCGTTGGCCAACGGGGGTGGGGCCGCGCCGGTCCAGCCGCCACCGACGGCGGAGGGACCGGGCTTGACCGCGCCTGGAATCCACCTGGCCGCAGTACCGCGAGGCGACGGCAGTTTCGACATCACCGAAGACGTCGTACTGCGCACCGAGGTCGCGCTCATCCGCCTGCAATTGCCGCGCTCGGGTCAGCAATTGGTCGGGATGATGACGCAGACCAAGCCGGTCGCGACGAGCTTGAAGATCACCGCCGACGATCAGCCCGTTCCGACGGGGACCGTGAAGCTGAGCAAGACCCAGGACCTGCCGCTGCCGGTCGCCGCGACGAGGTTGCGGCTGGTCTACCGGCTGTCCGGGTCGACCGTGCGCAGCCTGCCGTCCGAGACCGGCCGGGCCTCCGCCGCGATCAGCCCACTCATGGCCGGCGTCGACGGCACGCTGCCCACCAACTACCAGATCGCGGGCGGCGGCCTGCTCAACGCGACCTGCCCCGAGATGACCGAAACCCGTTGTGCCGTGGGCGAACCACCCGGCCTCGGCATCCAGCAGGGCATCCCGGCCGGCCAGTCCCTCGCAGTACTCCAGTTGAACCTGCCCATGCAGCCATGAGGTAGCCGTTTGAAGCGCTTAAGCTGAGAGCATGGTCAACACTCACCCCGTGGATCCCATCGCTCTCGGTACCGCGCGGGGCCGCTGGGTGCTGGCCGCCACCGCCCTCGGCTCGGGAATGGCCTTCCTGGACGGCACGGTCGTCAACGTCGCGCTGCCGTCGATGGGCGAGGACCTGGGCGCCGAGATCTCGGGCCTGCAGTGGATCGTCAACGGGTACCTGCTGATGCTGGCGTCGCTGATCCTGCTGAGCGGTTCGCTCGGTGACCGGCTCGGTCGCCGCCGGATGTTCCTCACCGGCGTCAGCTGGTTCGCGCTGGCCTCGCTGCTGTGTGCGGTCGCCCCGAACCTCGAGGTGATGATCGCCGGCCGCATCCTGCAAGGCATCGGCGGCGCGCTGCTGACCCCGGGCAGCCTCGCGATCCTGCAGACGAGCTTCCGGCCGTCGGACCGCGCGAAGGCGGTCGGCACCTGGTCCGGGCTCACCTCGGTGGCCGCGGCGATCGGCCCGTTCGTCGGCGGCAGCCTGGTCGACAGCGGTTCGTGGCGCTGGATCTTCGTGATCAACCTGCCGCTCGCGGCGGCCACTGTCCTGGTCACCCTGCGGCACGTGCCGGAAACCCGCGACGAGACGATGGCCGGCAAGCTCGACGTCGCCGGCGCCGTGCTCGCGACGGTCGGGCTGGCCGGGCTGACCTTCGGCCTGATCAGCGCCGGCGATCGCGGCTTCGGCGACGCTCTCGTGCTGACTACCCTGGCGATCGGGGTCGTCGGCCTCGCGGCATTCGTCGAGGTCGAGCGGCGGAGCTCACACCCGATCCTGCCACCGGGGATCTTCAGCAACCTGCGCTTCACCGGCGCCAACCTGGTCACCGTCGCCGTCTACGGCGCGCTCGGCACCGCCACGTTCCTGCTGGTCGTCTACCTGCAGACGGCCCTCGGGTACGAAGCGCTCTGGGCCGGCGCCGCGTTGTTGCCGATGACCTTGCTGATGCTGACGCTGTCGGGCTACGCAGGTGCGCTGTCGGAGAAGATCGGCGCCCGGATCCACATGACGATCGGCCCGCTCTTCATGGCGGCCGGCTTCCTGCTGATGATGCGGGTCAAGCCGGGCGCGGGCTACTTCACCGCGGTACTTCCCTCCGTCGTCGTCCTGGGCATCGGCCTGGTGTGCACGGTGGCTCCCCTGACCTCCACCGTGCTGTCCGCGGTCGAAGACCATCACGCCGGCGTCGCTTCCGGGGTCAACAACGCCGTCGCCCGGACCGCGCAGTTGATGGCGGTCGCCGCGATCCCGCTGGCCGCGGGGATCACGGGCGACTCCTACCGCGACCCGGCCGCCTTCAGCGACGGCTTCCAGACGGCGATGTGGATCTCGGCCGGCCTGGCCGTTGCGGGCGCAATACTGGCCTGGGTGACACTGGCCCCGCGGAAGGCTTCGCAGCCTCCCACGGACCAGCCTCACTACACGCACTGCGCGTTGATCTCCCCGCCGCCGGCCACCCCGGAGACCGCGCCTACGACACCGTGAAGGTGCGCGAGGTCCCGGTGAACGGGGTGATCGTGCCGGTCAGCGCCTTCGAGTCGCCGCGGTGGACGATCCGGTAGGTGCCCGGCTGGGTCGCCTTCCAGGTGATCGTCGCCTTCGAGTCCGCCAGACCCGTCCGCTCCCAGCGGTAGGTGGTGTCCCAGTCGCCGTCGTCGGCAACTCGTTGCCATTGGCCACCAACTTGGCGCTGCACCTCGAGGTACGTGCCGTTGCGGTGCAGGTTGTTCTTGGGATGGCCGGTCACGAACGCCACCGAGACCGTCGCGCCCCGCTGGTACGACGGCGCCGCGTCGGTCAGCACCTGGCCGAACGACTTGAACGGCGGCGGGCTGTCGAACACCACGCCCGTCTGCAGGTTGAGCTCGGCGGTGATCGGCTTCGGCGGATGTGTTCCCGCCGCGACCGGCGTACCGGCCTTCAACGCCTTGGCGAGGCCGGCGAACTCCTGCTGGTAGGCGGGCAGCGTGTATTTGCCGAACAACGTCGAGCCGCCTTCGTACTGCTGGAGCTGGTACTCCTCCGGCGTCGTCACGTACGAGCTGTAGGCGTTGGCGTAACCCTGGATCAGCACGTTCTCGAGCGGTACGCCGAGCTCGGCCGCGACCGTCCGCCGCAGCCGCAGGCCGGCCACGATCGTCACCTCACCGGGCATCGCGACCAGGTAGAACTGGCCGAGCTTGACGAGCTGGATCGGCACGATGTCGGGCGTCGCCTGCAGCAACCCGGTCGGTACGGCGGCCAGCTTGGGCGACTGGCAGCTGATCAGCCACGGCGCGACGTCGACCTTGAACGGCTTCAGCAGCTCGAAGAACGGGTTCGTCACCCCTTCGGGGATGAACGGGATCGCGGGGCCGTCCTCGATACTGCCGGCCAGCGTCGAGACGCCGACGACACCGGGACAGGTGCGATGCGCCTCGCCGTCGGGGGTGTACTGCGGAGCCACCTGAACAGCCGACATGTCGACATAGCGCATCCGGGCGTCGATGCTGCCGGTGATCGTTGCCCGCGGCCCGTTGTAGGCCTGCCCGGCGGCCTGCTGCTGACGGTCGCCGAGGATCTGCTCGTTCAGCAGCGGGTCCTCGGTCGGGCCGGACCCCGGCCTGAGGTTGAGGTTGGGCGACATGTCGCCGGCGTTCGTGTTGGGGAACGCGGCGACGAAACCCTGCCCCTCGTCGAGGTACCGGACGCCCTTCTCGTCATGCTCCCAGCGGTAGGCCGCGTAGCCCTTGTTGTCCGGGCTGATCAGCGTGTTCTCGTTGGTGATCGAGGTCGCGTGGGTGGCGAACCAGCTGATCGCGCCGACGTCGTTGCCGCCCTGCTGGAAGCGCAGCACCGTCACGGCCGGGTCGATCGCCTGCGGGAACGCGGCCCGGTCGGCGGCCGGGTTCTGCTCGAAGGCGACGCGGGACCGGTTGACGCTGGCGTTGGTGAGAGTGGACCGGCCGAGACTGATGGTGCCGGGGGCAAGGTTCTGGTGAGCCTCGGTGATCGCCTCGACGATGCCGTCGACGGTCGCGTCGAAGGCCTGCTTCTGGAACCCGTAGATCGACAGGTTGTAGGCCAGGTTGTGCGACTGGCCACCCGGCCCGCTGTGCGTGTGGGTCGCCGAGAGCAACACGTTGCGTTCGGAGTACAGGGTTCCGTACTTCGCCTGCAGCTTGGCTACTACGGCATCCTTCTGGGCCTGGAAGATCATCCCGAGATCGGAGTTGACGTAGGCGACGCGCTGGCCGGTCGCCTGCTCGACCGTGACGAACGCCCGGGCCCGCAACCGCTGGTGGATGCCGGTCGTGTTCTGGCCGAACTTCGAGTAGCCCATCATCCCGTTCTCGGCGGCGGGCCCGGTGATGTCGGAGATCCCCCGGCCGACCAGGTACGCCGAATCGACGGCCTGCGCGGTGGTGGTCTGGTTGGCGCTGACCCCGACGGCGGTGACCAGCGCAAGGGCGAGTACGGCGACGAGCGGGCGGCGCATGGGCGTCTCCTTCTGCACGGATGAAAGCTGAGTCAATTTCATCTTTACCGGAGAGTACTGGCTCGCTCGCGCACTGTGAAGGTCTGGCGGCTATTTGCCGAGCTGCAGGTAATGCCTCCGGGTCTCGGCCGGGAGACGCTCGATCGAGTAGCGCAGCATGGTCCTGGGCATCTGGGTCGCGTGAGCATCCAGGAAGGCGCGCAGAGCGTCCGGAGCGGTGTGCTTGCCGGCCTCGCGGAGCATCCAGCCGGAGGCCTTGTGGATGAGGTCCTCCGGGTCGTTCAGCACCCGCTCGGCGAGTGCGAAGGTGTCGTCGGTCTGGCCGTTCCGGATCAGTTTGTAGGTGGCAACCAGCGCGATCCGCCGTTCCCAGAGGTTGCTGGAGGCAATCAACTGGTAGAGCACGTCCCGGGGTTGGTCGAGCAGCTCGGCCCCGACGATCTCGGGCGCGCTGCAGTCGACCAGGTCCCAGTTGTCGATGTACTTCGTACTCCGTAGGTAGAGCTCGTAGATCGCGGTGAGCTCCGCCGGGTTCGCAGTACGGGGCTTGAGGGCGCGACCGGCGCGATCCGCGAGCAGGCAGAGGATCGCCAATCGGTGTTCGTGCACAGGGCTGGCGAGCGCCTTCTCGATCGCAGGCAACGGGAGGCCGGCGCGGAGGTACGGCTTGAGCAGGATGCGCAGGGTGGAGAGCTTGACGCCGATCATCAGGTCGCCTTCGCCATAGCCGCCGGGCTTGACCTGGAAGTAGCGCGCGAGCACCTCGGCGATCGCGGGGTCGGCCGCCTCGTCGATCTCCCTGAGCAGGTCGTCGATCGTGCTCAGCTCAGAGCTCCTTCAGCAGTTCCTTCATCGTGGCGATCTCCTTCGTCTGGGTGACGCTGACCTCCTGGGCCAGCTCCCCGACCCGGATCGCCGAGCCGTTCTCGAGCTGCTCGTCGCTCATCGTCACCGCGCCCTCATGATGCTTGATCATCAGGTTCAGGAACAGCTCGTCGAAGGCTTTGCCACGAGTCTTCTGCAGGGTGGTCAGCTCGGCCTGGGTCGCCATCCCCGGCATCTTGCTGTGATCGAGGTGCTCGACGTGTTCCAGGTCCGGCGGGGTCTGGCCGGCGGCGGTGAGGAGCTGCCGCATCGACGCGATCTCCGGCTGCTGGCCGACCCGGATCCGCTCGGCCAGCGCCTTCACCCGCGCGTTGGCGGCCGACGTACCGGCCCATCCCGCCATCAGCAGCGCCTGGGTGTGGTGGACCATCATGTCGCTCAGGAAGCGGACGTCATCCGGGTCGACCGTCGCCTGGGTGGAGGGCAACGCCGTCACGGTCTTGTTCGGCCCGCCCGGCGTCCCCGGAACGATCACCGGCAGGCCGGGCGGGGTCTGCGCCGCCTGCGGCTTGGGGTCGGAACTGCAGCCGGTGACCATCAGGGCGATCACCACGACGGCAATCGTCCGGCGGCGTGCGGAAAAAGTCACCTGGGCCTCACTCCCTGTGGCAAATCGCTACCGGACAGTGTCTATCACGCTTAAGCTGAGCGTTCTAACAACTTCAGAAAAGGACCAAGGCATGCGCATCGGCCGCCCCCGCACGCTCGCCAGTCTCTGCTTCAGTGTCGGTCTCGTCGTCGCTCTGATCGGTGCCGTCGGCCCGGCGAGCGCCGAGGTGCCGGCGCCGCCGGAGACCGGCGCGACCAAAAGCGACAACATCACCCATCTGGCCAGTGCGCCGATGAGCGGACCGCTGGCCGACGGGATCAACACCGACATCGCGTTCGCCGGCAAGCTGGCCTACGTCGGCAACTACTCCGGGTTCGCGATCTACGACATCGGCGATCCGGCCAACCCGCGGCTGGTCAGCCAGGTGTCCTGTCCCGGCAGCCAGAACGACATCAGCGTCTCGAACGGCCTGCTGTTCCTCAGTACCGACTCGTCCCGCAGTGACAACTCCTGCCAGAGCGTCCCGCAGCCGGCGACGATCAAGGAGTCGTGGGAGGGGATCAAGGTCTTCGACGTCAAGGACCCGGCCAACCCCCGCTACATCGCCGCCGTCGAGACCCATTGCGGCTCCCACACGCACACGCTGATCCCGGACAAGTCGCGGAAGAACATCTACATCTACAACTCGTCGTACCGGCCCAACGTGACGTTCCCGGACTGCCAGCCGCCGAACGACCTGATCGACATCGTGAAGGTCCCGCTGCGGCACCCCGAGCAAGCTGCCGTGGTGGCGTCGCCGGTGCTGTTCCCGGACGGTGGCTTTCCCGGCAGCCCGACGGGCAGCACGACCAGCGGCTGCCACGACATCACCGCCTTCCCGGCGCGGAACCTCGCCGCGGCCGCCTGCATGGGTGACGGCATCCTGCTGGACATCTCCAAGCCGGAGCGCCCGAAGGTGATCGACCGGGTCCAGGACGCGGCCAACTTCTCCTTCTGGCACGGCGCCACCTTCAACGGCGACGGCACCAAGGTCGTCTTCATGGACGAGCTCGGTGGCGGCGGCGGTGCCGAGTGCAACGCAGAGGTCGGTCCGAACCGGGGCGCCACCGCGATCTTCGACATCAAGCACAAGAAGCTGGTCTTCCGCAGCTACTACAAGATCCCGCGGCACCAGGCCGTCGAGGAGAACTGCGTCTCGCACAACGGCTCGCTGATCCCGGTGAAGGGTCGCGACATCATGGTGCAGGCCTGGTACCAGGGCGGCTTCTCGGTCTGGGACTTCACCGACTCGCTGCACCCGAAGGAGATCGGGTACTTCGACCGCCCCGCGATCGAGCCGGCGGACTTCGGCGGCTACTGGTCCGTCTACTACTACAACGGTGCCATCTACGGCACTGAATCGGTCAAGTCCTTCGATGTCTTCCGGATCGACGACAAGCGCACCGACCCGGCCAGACGCGTCAAGCTGAAGGAGCTCAACGTCCAGACGCAGCCAGCTTTCTCGTAAACGTTTCCGTCGCACTCCGGGGTCCACGGGCAAACAACCGTTGTGACCCCGGAGTGTTCGGGCATACGGTGATACCAGGGCTGTTGTCCACCGCGCCAGGACCGACCGGCGTCGCGGGAGCACCCGGGGGAGAGACAGCGTGACGAGCCAGCCCAACGGCGGCGACGGCGAGATGATCCGGACCACGTTCGGAGCCGTCACCGAAGAAGTTCAGCCTGGCATGCTGGTGGTCCGGCTGTCCGGTGAGATCGACATCGCCACCACCGAGTTCGCGGCCGAAGCGATCCGGGCGGCGATCGCTCCACCGGCGCGACTGGTGCTCATCGAGGTGTCCGCGGTGACGTTCTGCAGCTCGGCCGGGCTGGGCAATCTGGTCGAGGCCAGGCAATTGGCCGGGCAACATGGCATCGATCTCGCATTGGTCGGCGTCGGGCGTCCGGTGGACCGTCCGCTGACCATCACCGGCCTCGGGCGTGACTTCCGGATCTTCGCCTCCGTCGACGACGCCCTCCAGCATCTGGGCTCCTGACCGGCTCCCACGCCGGCACTACGGCCGGCCGGGCGCCCTGCGGATCGGCGTACCGGTGGTCACCGTGTGATACCGGCCTGCCCGAAGAGGATTGACCCGCGCCGAGGATGGGAACGCTGAGTCACTGCCGGGCTCTGACGGGTGATGGCAACGTTGCCGCACGACCCACGGGGATGGGTCGCGGCGGCCTGGGGAGGGGGATGCGTATGGCTCGCGGAAGTCCACTCGCGATCGGCGTCCGGACCGTCGGGGAGGCGGTGGTGGTCAGCCCGTCGGGAACGCTGGAGCTGAGAACCGCGCCGCAACTGCGATCCTTCCTGGCCAGACGGCTGGCCGACCAGCCCGGCGCCGTGATCGTGATGCTGCAAGACCTCGTGCTCGCCCGGGCGTACTCGCTCAGCGTCTTCACCAACCTCGCCCGCCAGGTCGCGGACTGGTCGGGCACTCCCCTGCTGCTGGTGACCGGCCGGAACCGCAGCCACGAGCTGCAGCAGCACTCGGAGCTGATCGCCCGCTTCATCCCCGTCTTTCCCGACCTCGCCTCGGCACTGGCATCGATCCGCACCCCGCCGGCCCGGCAGTTCAGCAAGCTCCGGCTGGCCCCGGAGCCGCACAGCGCGGCCACGGCGCGCCGGTTCGTCGCCTCGGTCTGCGAGCTGTGGCACTGCGAGGAGGTCTCCGAGGACGCGGTGGCGATCGTGTCCGAACTGGTGGCCAACGTGGTCCGGCACGCCCATACCGAGGCCGAGCTCCGGCTGGAGCTGCGCCGGCAGGTCCTCATGGTCGCGGTCTCCGACGGCAGCCCTGAGCTGCCCGTACGCCGTCCGCCGGGCGTTCGCGAGAGCGGGCTGGGACTCGGCATCGTTGCCACTCTGGCGACCGCGTGGGGCGCCAGCCCGACGTCGACCGGCGGCAAGCTCGTCTGGGCCACTGTCCGGCTGCGATCGCCGAACGCCCGGGTCGCCATCAACAACAGCTGGCGCAACGGTCTGTAACCCGCCGGAGACGCTCTGCGGGCAATCGTGGTCCCCGCGGCATGCGTAGTCCCACGCTCATCGGTGCGGCGCTTTGCTCACGATGGAGGCCAAAGGGACACGAATCGGCGATCGTGGCCCTACCATGACGCCTGTGACCGGGGAATCCAGGAAGCAGCAGAGCCGGCCGACCGTGCAGGACGTCGCCCGGGAGGCCGGCGTCTCGCCATCGACTGTGTCGCGCGCCCTGCACACCCGGGGCTACGCCTCACCCGAGGTGCGCGAGCGCGTCCAGGCGGCCGCCCTGCGGCTCGGCTACGTGCCGAACCACATGGCCCGCAACCTGCGCAGCCGGACGTCGACCGCGATCGGCGTCCTGATCTCCGACCTGCGCAACCCGTTCTACGCCGATCTGGCCGCCGGGATCGAGGAGGTGCTCCGGTTCGAGGGGCACCAGATGATCCTGGTGAACGACAACGGCGACCCCGAAGAGGAGATGCACGCGGCGGAGACGCTGCTCGCGATGCAGGTCGCCGGGGTGATCGTGACCCCGGTCGCGGCCGCCTGCCCGAAGATGCTGCAGGACAACGGGATCCACGTGGTCTCCGCCGACCGGCAGCTCGGCCGGGGCGGCGACGCTGTCCTGAGCGACAACAAGGCCGGGGCGCGGGAGCTGACCGAGCACCTGCTCGGGCACGGCCACCGGCGGATCGGCCTGCTGATCGATGAGACGAAATGGTCCACCGGCGCTGGCCGGCTGGCCGGGTTCCGGGCGGCGTACGAGGAGGCCGGTCTGGAGCTCGACGAGGACCTGATCGTCTTCACCAGCTTCGACGCCGAGGCCGCCAAGCAGACCACCCGCAAGCTGCTCGACGAGCACGACGTGACCGCGATCCTGTCGGCGAACAACGTGCTGGCACAGGGCGCATTGGCCGAATTGAAGCGCCGGAGACTCCGGATACCGAACAAAATCAGCCTCGCCGCGTACGACGATGTTCCGTGGATGTCACTGGTCCAACCGGGCATCACCACGGTGGATCAGCACACAGTGGATCTGGGTCGTAGCTCTGCGCAACTATTGTTGGCCAGAATCAGGGACGAACTGCCTGCCAGACGGCGAATCGTCCGGGTCGCGCCACGTCTTGTTGTCCGCGGATCCACCGGACCCGCTCCCAGAAACTGAATTTCTGGCGTACCACCGGCACATGACACAACTTTATGTAGACCGGGTCATCGCCAGGCAGCTCGAGCGTCACACCGAGGTCGCCCAGGCGATGCACAGCCAGCTAGACGCGATCCAAGCGGTCGCTGACGAGCTCATCCGCCGACTCGACCTGGGCGGGGTGCTCTACACCTACGGCAACGGTGGATCCGCTGCCGACGCACAGCACCTGGTCGGTGAACTCATCGGCCGCTACCTGAGGGAACGGCGGCCGCTACCCGCCGTTGCCCTGGTCGGCGACGCAGCCGTCACCAGTTGCATCGCCAACGACTATGGCTACGACGAAGTGTTCTCCCGGCAGGTCCAGGCGCTGGTCCGGCCGGGCGACATGGTGGTCGGCTTCAGTACCTCCGGGACCTCGCCGACGGTGGTGAAGGGGCTGGAAGCGGCCCGTTCGGCCGGGGCCTGCTCGGTGGCCTTCACCTCCCGGCGCGGAGTCGGCCTGGCCGCGGCGGCCGACCTCGCGATCGTCGTACCGGCCGACGAGACCGCCCGGATCCAGGAGATGCACCTGCTGGCCCTGCACATGGTCAGCGAACTCGTCGACCAGTGGGCAGCCGCCTTCTGACCGACCGCTAGTCCATCCGCCAACCCACTAGCCAGCACCTTCGCGGCGGCCTGCTCGCACAGACCGCCGCGAAGTGGCCGGCCCGCCCCGAACAGCCCGCGTACGCCGTACTGCAATCTTTGATCACGTCACCGAAGCGTGGTTCGAACAGTTGATGCGATAGCGTCCTGTGTCCGGAGATGGCCTTTGTGAAGGATTGAGAATGGCTGAGAGCGCCAAGATCATCGTGGTGGTGCCGACCTACAACGAGCGGGAGAACCTGCCCGTTCTGGCGGCCCTGCTGTCCGACCTGAAGCTGCCCGGGTTGCAGATGCTGGTGGTCGACGACAACTCCCCCGACGGCACCGGCGACGTCGCCGACGAGCTGGCGAAGGCCGCGCCCGAGGAGGTCTCGGTGCTGCACCGGACCGCGAAGGACGGCCTCGGCCGCGCCTACATCGCCGGGATCAGCCGCGCGCTGGACGAGAACGCCGACATCATCATCCAGATGGACGCCGATCTGTCGCACCCCGCGGCCGTCATCCCGACGATGGTCGAGATCCTGCAGACCACCGACGCAGCCGTGGTGATCGGCTCGCGGTACGTCGAGGGCGGCGAGGCCGCGGCCGAGTGGGCCTGGCACCGGCGGCTGCTGTCGGCGTTCGCGAACGTCTACGTGAACACGCTCCTGCGGCTGCACGTGAAGGACGCCACGGCCGGCTTCAAGGCCTGGAAGGCGGACACTCTGCGGGCGATCGACGTGGCGACGATCCAGAGCAACGGGTACTCGTTCCAGGTCGAGATGAACTACCGCACGGTCCGCCAGGGCCGGCGGATCGCCGAGACCCCGATCCGGTTCGAGGAGCGCACCATCGGCGCCTCGAAGATGAGCTTCAAGGTCCAGCTCGAATCGGCCCTGATGCCGTGGAAGCTGCTCTTCAAGCGCTCCTGAGACCCGGCGACGGCGGGCTGGTACGAAGTACCGGTCAGCCGTAACCCAGCTCGTGCAAGCGGGCGTCGTCGATGCCGAAGTGGTGCGCGATCTCGTGCACCACGGTGATGTTCACCTCGTCGACGACGTCCTCGAGCGTCTCGCACATCTCCAGCGTCGGGTTGCGGTAGATGGTGATCCGGTCCGGCAGCACACCGCCGTAGTAGTGCCCGCGCTCGGTCAGCGGGATGCCCTCGTAGATCCCGAGCAGCTGCGGGTCGCCCGGCGGCGCGTCGTCCTCGACGAACACCGCGACGTTGTCGATCAGCCCCGCCAGCTCAGGCGGCACCTGATCCAGCGCCTCGGACACCAGCACCTCGAAATCAGCCCGGCTCATCTCGATCACTTGGCCAGCCTAGTGAGGTGTTCCACATCCGGCTTCAGGTTCTTGCCATGCCGGTTTCCGACAGCGGAACTCCTCGTAGTGCGTACCGACTCCTGCGAATACTGACGGCCATCCGGTTCCGTCCCCCTCGCCAGGAGTTCCGTATGAGAAAACGCACAATCTGGTCGGCGGTACTCGCCGCCACGCTGGTCCTGCCCGCCGCGCTCGCTGCCCCCGCTGTCGCTTCCCCCTCGACCGCCTTTGGCGTCTCTGCCATCTCTGCCGTCTCTGCCGTCTCTGCCTCGTCGCCGATCGCGGATCAGCTCATCGCCGGGCTTCCCGCGGCGCGGGCGGCGGCCGAGGCGACTCGCGCCCGGCTCGGGCTGGACGACAGCCCGCTGCGTTCGGCAGTCCTGGATGTGATCGATCCGACGCAGTACGACTGTCCGACGGCCAACCCGCCCGTCCTCGACGCGATCTCGGCCGGCATCCAGGACTGGACCGCCGACCAGCGGCTCGCCGCCGTCTACGCCATCCTCTTCGACATCCCGATGACCGAGGCGGCGTACCTGTCGACGCCCGGGCCGTACACGTTCGGCGCGAAAGGTGCCTACAGCAAGAAGGCGACCCAGACCTTCAAGGACCTGAAGAGATTCTGGGACATCAAGTCGTACGACATCCAACTGGTGCCCGCGCACGGCCGGATGCTGCTGAACCAGGCTCGCGTGACGAAGGTCTTCACGACCATCTACGGCCAGCCGGCCGACCTGTCGGCGAACACCGCGGCGTTCATCGCCGCCCAGGTCGACACCCCGGCGCTGAAGTTCGGCGACCACCCGATCTTCACCTTCAACGCCTACGCGAACAGCTCCGAGGGCGTGCCCACGCCGGGGATCGGGCTGGTACCGGACCGGATCGTGATGGGCGACGGCGTCCTCGACGGCTTCGCCCTGGTCGGGCTGGGAGACGTCACCACGCAGGCGATCATCGGGCACGAGTTCGGTCACCACATCCAGTACGAGGACGGGCTGTTCCAGTCGACCCTGCCGGCGCCCGAGGCGACCCGGCGTACGGAGCTGATGGCGGACGCGTTCAGCGCGTACTTCCTGACCCACAGGCGCGGCGACAACATGCATTGGCGCCGGGTACAGCAGTTCGTCCAGATGTTCGCTCAGATCGGCGACTGTGGCTTCTCAGCACCAAGCCACCACGGCACCCCGAACCAGCGCACACGCGCCGCCCTGTGGGGCTTCGGCGTCGCCGAGTCGGCCCGGCGCCAGGGCGTCGTCCTGCCGTCCCGCGTCTTCGCCGCCCGCTTCGAAACGGTGCTCCCCGCGCTGGTCGCACCTGACGCCGACTGACCCCTGACGGACACGTGGCACGGTCCGGTTTCCTCACCTCCCGCGCCACGTGTCCCCCCACTCCTTCGGCCGCTGATTCGCCTGCCCAGGAACTCGTTTTGGACCTCGGCAAAGTCTCCTCTATGCTTACCGATGTCCCCGGAGCTTCGGCTCCCGCGGTCCGAGTCCCCATCGTCTAGTGGCCTAGGACGCTGCCCTTTCAAGGCGGTAACGCGGGTTCGAATCCCGTTGGGGATACGGTCGAAAGACCAAAGTGAACGAGGCTCGATGATGGTGTAGCATCATCGAGTTGCTAGGCCCAGTAGCGCAGTTGGTTAGCGTGCCGCCCTGTCACGGCGGAGGTCGCGGGTTCGAGTCCCGTCTGGGTCGCCAGGAGAGTGGCGGCGGGTGTCCACACACCGCCGCCATTAATCTCTCCCGGTCAGGTAGCTCAGCTGGTAGAGCGTCCGCCTGAAAAGCGGAAGGTCGGCGGTTCGAGACCGCCCCTGACCACCCTTTTGACCTGCGGTTTCTCCATCGGAGAACCGCCGACACATCCCCAGTACCGAAACGTCCGCCGACTTTCCACGGGCGGTTGACTGTATATGGTCATCGCGCATGACCGCCCAAACGATGGGCGGTCAGCACTCACGTCGTGGCTTGCGGAGGGTGACAGCGGTGGGCTTCCTGCAGGGGTTCGATCATGAGAACTGGCGGGTCATCGTGGAGGATGACGATGCCGTGGCTTACGCGTACCTCTTGGACGGAGACGAAATAGTCAGCGACGTGTGGTTGTACAACCACGGCCCTGACCCGCTCGAACGACCATGGCAGAGCGGTGCTGAGATGCCGTTCCGCAACCCTGCGGAGTTCACATCAGGAGATGACATAGGCGAGCCTGTGGCGTCGAGCGCGGTAGGCATCCGGTGGCTGGCAGCGGATGGACCTGGAATCAGAGCAGAGATCCGCCTGCGCGAACGGCCCATTGCCTGGCTTGAACCTGGTACCCGGCCGGGATGGTCCGCCCGGGTGACAAAAAATGGGCCGCTGGCGAAGCGAGCCCTCGCCGCTCCTGAGACTGCAACAGCTACCCCACTCACGAATGGTTCTGTCGATAAGGAACCGCGCGCTTAGGCTGCTCACCCCGGGTGTTGCCTGACTCGGTGGCGGACGCTCGCTCATAGTCGGTGAGGATCCCGAACACCTTCGGAGCCTCATAGAGACGTGAGCGCCGCTGATTGCCGATTGGCTGAAGGATTCCGGCCTCGACATAGCTTTCCATGGCCGCGAACGCAGCGGATCTGCTCGCCCCGGTCAGTTGCATGACATCTTCTGCGCTGATCACTGGATGCCCGATCAACTCGGGAAGCAGACGTTCGGCCGCGCTGCCTTTGCGTGGGTTGAGTGTGGCTCGCCAATCCAACTCGAGATCCGCCAGACTTTTTTGCAGGGCGGCTGCGTCGGCGGTGGCTCGCCGGGTTGCAGTCAGGAACAGGTCCAGCCAGTCGCGGAGACCATCGAGCGCCGCTTGTCCGTCCGGGGGGCCTGTGTATCTGAAGCTGGACAGTCCGTCGACATATGCCGAGGCGCGAGTCGCGAGTGCAAGGCTGATCGGCGGGATGAAGTCCCTTGTCAGCCCTCGCCTCTTGAGGATGACATGGATGAGGGCACGACCGGTTCGGCCGTTCCCGTCTGCGAAGGGGTGGATCGTCTCGAACTGCGCATGGGCCAATCCGGCCTGCACCGTACCGGGTAAATCGTCGCGATTTACGAACGCGCACAGATCCTCGAGTAATGCTTCGACGTACTCCGGTGGCGGCGGTACGAAGGCCGCCTGGCAAGGGTTGAAGTTGTTGCCACCGATCCAGTTCTGTTTGGTTCTGATCAGACCGGCGATCTCGGGTTGGTCCGAGTGCTCCATGAGAGCCCGGTGTATGTCGAGAAGATCCTCTACGTCGACCCTGTCGACCACTGCAACCGACTGCACCGCGTGGTTCATGGCTTTGACGTTGCCCAGAACGGCGTCGGCTGTCGCGTCTTTGTCCTGTACTCCGGCCGCCAACCTCGCTTCATGTCTGGCTAGCCGGCGGCTGTTGACCTGCAGGCCCTCGATCTTGGATGATGCGACGGCCTCAGCTCGCAGCAAGAACCGTGCCAGTTGCTCCAGATGATGCTCGCCGGGTCCGCCGAAGGCTGCCAGGGCACGTTCGGCGTCGACGATGTCCGCCGCGAATTCAGCACTGAAATCCAACCCATGGGCGCTGAGCAGGTCAGGCACGTACGCTGTGTACTCGCATGGACGCCTGTGTTTGCGCGGTCCGTAGGCGTCTGGATTGGCTTGCCAGACTGCGGTGATCTGCTGACTCAAACCTGGATCTCCTCGTCGTTAAGTCCAGGTTATCTATCTAACCTGGACTTACAGCGATACTAGTCCAGGTTAGATCACACCTGAGGACCTCTCGCGACGAGCGGCCCGGCAGTCAGAGCGCGCACAGAGAGGATCGCGCACCGCTCAACCGGGGCGGGTCCCTTGGATCAATCGCTCCTAGCACTGACCCGCAGCCGTTACCGCAACAAGTACCGCAACGGCCTGCGACAGCATGCGTCCGCCAGAGCGCAGCCCCAACGCCCAGCAGAAATGTAGGCGGCTTCGACATGGGCCGCTGTCGAGCTGAAAAGCGGAAGGTCGGCGGTTCGAGACCGCCCCTGACCACCATCTCCAAGCGTGAATCCGGCCCATTTGGGCCTACCGCCAATGCCCGTGAATCCCCTCAGCGACCATCCGTAGTTGCACGGATGTTGCACGCACCTCAACTGCCCTAAGCGCTACGCTCCCTGCATGTCTGCGGACCATGTGGAGTACGTGAAGAGTTGGCTGGAGGAGTCCGGCTACGGCCTTGAGCTTCGATTGGCAAGCGCTCTGCGGGAGACGGGTGGCTTCGTTGGCCAGTCGATCCCTTACAGCGACCCGCTAGAGGGCAAGCTTCGCGAGGCCGACTTGATCTACGTGCAAGAGGTCCCGATGGATTCCAGGCAGTCCGCGAGAGTGAACGTGGTGTTCGAGTGCAAGAGCAGCAAGAAGAATCCGTGGGTGGTGTTCGACGTCGCTAGCGGGCATGCTCACGCGGCTGCCCGCACACAGGCGATCATCCTGGCCGAAGACGCCTACGTCCGGGAACGAGCCAACGAGCTTCTCTCGGATGACGCCATCTTCAAGTACGAATGGTTTGGACACGCAGTGGTCTCGGCACGCAAAGGCGAAGACACCGAGGGGCTGAACACTGCGCAGCGCGCCGTACGCCAGGTCATCAGCGCCACCTACGGGATGGTTGACTTCTACCAGGCAATACCAGGCGTCAAGGTGTTCATCCCCGCCGTCGTAACCTCCGCCCCCATCGTGACCTGTCGTCTAGCGCCTGAATCGGGCGAGATACAAGTAGCCACCACCGAGTATGCGCAGGTTCGAGCAATGCCAGAGGGTAAAAAGCGTTCGCTGGTCGTGCATGTCATGTCGGAGAAATACGCATCGACCCACTTCGCGGAAACCGCAAAGAGGCTGGCGCGAACCCTTCGCCATCCATCGGAATAACACGGGTTCTGTCCAGCACGCCCCCGGCCGTCCAGACCGGATTCACACCGTTTGTAAGCAAATCGGCTCTGGGCCGTAGCATCCTCGATGTGAGTGGATTCGCCTTGGCCGTGTCATTCCTGGCCCTAGTCGTATCGCTGGTCGCCGCCGTGTTCACCTACCAGCAGAAGGTAGCCGCAGAGGGAACGCTGAAGGTCGAGAGCGACCGCCTGACCGACGAGCGGATGCCGACCTTCGATGCGTCGATCGTCACTCACGACGGCGAAGGGGGTGGCTGGTACCACCTCGCACTACGCCTGGACACTCCATGGCACCTAGCCAAGGTCCACGTGAGCATCCCTGAGCATCATGGGATGTCCTTCACACCAGACCAGCGAGGCATCGAGGCCGGAGCCTTATCTCCAATCCTCATGTCTACCGGCGGACCGCTGGAACCGGCACGAGACTTGACATGGCGAGTCCAGTTCGACGAATCGCACGCACACGAGGCCCGACTCCCGGTCACTTGCAGCGATCGGGACGGACGACATTGGACTGTCTCAGTCGTGGTAGCCCTTCCCACCGAAGCCTGGTTCGTCTGACCGGCCAGCTCGGCCCACACGCGCCCGCCATGATTCGCCGCCCTGTGTCTTCCCGTCTGCCGTTCAGCCCACGCGTAGCGCGATCAGGGGCTGACTGGGCTGAGCGGCAGACGGGACGACAACCCCGACCCCAACCGAGATACCGACCGAATCGGACCCGTCGTCCCGGAGTCGTGAGGCCCCCGCCGGAGGCAGCATTTGGGATAGGTGCGTCCGCTGCGCCGCCGGGGCGGGGGTGGTTCGGCCGGCAGGTCGCATGGGCGCCTCCCGCCCCGGCGGCGCGCCCAGCGGGCGCGCCCTTTGATCCATAAGCGGTCAATCCGGCAGAAGGCCCCAAGAAGGCGGCATCTCGTCGTGGCTCCGACTCGCCTTGATGACGTGCATGTCGCCCTGGGCATCCCGCTGCATCTGAAGCGTCACGATGTCGTCGTTGGCGACAGACCGGAAGGTCTCGATAAGCGAGTCGACATGAATGAAGTAGACGTGTTGCTTGCGCGCGCGATCGGAGCAGACGAAGATCCCGTCGAAGCGCATCGACTCGCCATCCATCGACCGCATCCAGATCAGGCTGTGGATGATCTGATTACACAAGTTGATCAACGACAGGGTGACGTTCTCGGGGTTCTCCATGTCGTAGTGCTCGATGAACTTGTCTCGTGACCAGAAGTCGACCGGGTCGCCGATGAGGACGTGGCGCTGTGCCGGGATTTGCTCAGCACGCACCTCATCCGAGAGCTTGTGCGCCTCGATCAGCTTGCGAATCGCATAAGCCGCCGTCATCGTGTCCCGTTCCACGAGGAACCCTGATCGCGCTGTCCAGCGCGCTTGGGTCTTGCGTCGCTCTAGGTTGCGAGCGACGCGCCACAGCTCTTCCTTCCACGGAATCGAGTCCGCGATCATGCATCTGCCTGCATCTGCTCGAAAGTCTCGAAGACCTTCTTGCCGACAACTGCTGGCTGTTGGCATCGTAGACACACCAGATCTGTCACGCCGCCAGCATGCCATCGGCGGATCGGGACGGCGAGACAAAGATCTGGCTCAGCGGGTACGGATCGCCTCGGTGAGTCAGAGATGCTGCCGACGACGACGTCAGCTCCAGCCGCAGTCAGGTCGTCAGCCTTTCCGGGCTTGTTCGCGTAGCCGATGCTGGCGGCTCCACTGGCTCGGACGGCACGAACATCAGTCGGCGATACTCCGAGGACTCGGGCAGCTCGCTCGATCAGATAGGGGTTCGGCTTCATGAGGGCCGGATCCGAAGGGTCGCGGGCCATGTGCTGGACGAAACCGGAGTTCTTCTTCGTCGGCCGCGATGGGCACCGTATGCGCGGCAATGCGGTCTACCAGGCGTTCGTTCGAGCACGGAAGAAGGTCGGATTGACCCTGACCTTTCACGACCTCCGCCACACTGGTCAGAGCCTCGCCGCGGCGTCCGGAGCCAGCACGGTCGACCTGATGAAGCGCGTCGGCCATTCAACGGCTGTGGCTGCCTAGCGCTACATCCTGCGGTCGACGGACGTGATCGCGAGGTGGCCAAGGCGCTCAGCGAGATCGCGGCGAACGGCTCGGCTGCTCGGCTACCCCGCACCATCAAGATCGACTGATGTTGCATGTGGAATGCACGAAGGGCGCGTACATGGCCTCCGACCTGGGGTTATGTACGCGCCTGAAAAGCAAGGTCGGCGGTTCGAGACCGCCCCTGACCGCACATTCTTGAGCGTGGATCTCGATCTGAGATCCGCCGACTGCCCCGCTAGTCCGGCAACGTCACCCAGCGACCGACTCCGCGGTGAGGTGGGTTGCAACGGTGACGGCCTCGCCGCTTGGTTCCTTGCTGCTTTCGAGTGACCTTCGGCGACTTCTACAGGCCGCCCAGTCGCCTTGTTACCGTGTCGAAGGTCGGCCAGGGTGAATCCTCTCGCAGCAAGCGGAGGAATTCTTCTCCGAATCGCCTCCCATTCGGAAACTGGTCGCCAAGCTCCCAACGCCATGCCGCGAGCATCGCGAGGACGAGCTGTCGGCACTCATCCAGCAGGCCTTGGTCGACGTTCGGGTAGTGCTCGCAGACCTCTTCGGGAGCATGGGCGAGGTCGAACTCGACCGGTCCACGGCAGCACGTCTCAAGGTCGATGAACAACGGGCCATTCTTCGTGCTGAGCACATTGCCTTGATGCGGCTCACCGTGCAGCAACTGCTCCACGGCGCCGCGCTCCTCGATCGCTCGTCGCAGGCTGGCCAGCCTGCCGCTGAGGAACACGCGGTCTGCGTCGGCAAGCTCCGGCGATAGATCCGGGTTGGCAACGACTTCTTCCGCCTCCGCGATTCGATCCGTGAACCGTGGGCTCGCCACATCAACCTTGCGCATGCCGGCGTGCAGCCGCTCCAGCGCCTTGGCGTAGCCGACTGGTGAGACGTGAGGTGTCACGGGCTCGTAGTAGATCCACAGCGTCACTGCGAAGCCATCGCGCTTGTAAACAAGCGGGTCCACCCGAGGCTCCAAGGCGCCCACCGGGCATCCGACCTCGGCGAGCCGTTGAGCGAGCTCGACTTCGAGCTGTGCAACCTCTTGCCCCACAAAGGCGACCCGGGCAAGCACGTCGCATGGCGTCAGCCGTAGCGCCAGCTTGTTCGAGTTGTGGAGAACGATTGCGTCGTTGGCTGGCAGGTCGAGCGATGCGGCAACCGAAGTCGCAGCCGCGATCGCACGCGTGATGTCGGACATCTCCATGATTTGGGTCAGGCTACATTCGTGATCTTGTTCGGTCCCCCTATTTTTCGGCGAGGCTGCGGTAGCCGAGAGTGCTGTGCAGCCGGGCGCCGTCGTACCAGCCGCTGTACTCAACCACCGCACGCCGTGCGATGGCCCTCTGCTTCGTCAATTGGTCTGGGTGCGGATGCTCCGCGCCAGGGTGGGGATCATCACCGTCGCGGCGACGAGGTGTAGCCCGAGGAGGGCGGTGGTGGTGGCGGGGTTTGCCTCGGCGAGGAGGGGCGGGACCAACGAGATCGCGGTCAGCGACATTGCCGTCCACACGAATCGCTGGGCGGGGCGAGCGCTCCAACGAAGAAGAGCGCCGGCAATGACGATGCCCACGACCGAGAAGAAGCAGGTCACCACGGCGAACCCGGACAACGGGATCTTCTTGCCACCATCGGGGACCTCGAAGTCGACGCCAATGGCCTGGGCAAGCGCAGCGGCGAGGGTGGTGGCGACCATCGCTGCGAGCGTGGCAATGAAGCCGGTGCCGGCGAGCCCGCGGAGCCGGTGAGTGTGGCTGGTCTGGCCCGATACTGGGCCTGCGACGGCCCCGGTGTCATTCATGTTGTTCCTTCCATCATTCGGTAACTGGCGTACGGGGTGGGTTGACTGGCAGATGACGGTCCTGGCCCCGGGGGGTGACGATGCGCACCCTCGCCGTGCGACGGCCGGGGTTCCGCAGGGCGCGGACGCCGGTGCCGCGGAGCCAGAACCCGGCGTCGCGTCCGAGGACCGGCCCGTGCTCGCCGTCCCGCAGCTCCAGCTGCACCCGCCCGCGGGTGACGACGCCGAACGCGTCGCACCACTCCGCCGCGACCACCGCGACACGCGCGCCACCGCGCAGCGCGAGCGTCCACACCGGTACTACTCCGTGCCGTACGCCGGCAGGCGCTCCGGTAGCCCGAGCCGCGGGAACTGGTCCTCGTGGAACGTGACGATCTCGGTGATCGCCCCGCCGGTGACGCGCAGGACGTCGATCGTCAGCGGCAGGTACGCGCCCTCCTGCTTCCGCCAGAGGTAGAAGGCGACGGCAGGCTGCCGGTTCACGGAGGTGAGGACGGCGCGCAGGCCCTTCATGCCCTCGAAGCCGCCCTCGACCCAGTCGTTCACCACCGCGTCGCGGCCGACGTACAGGCCCGGCGTAGGCGGCATCGAGCTGCGGACGTCGTCCCGCAGCAGTGCCGCGAGCCCGTCGACGTCCGTGGCCACGCTGGCGTCGGTATAGCGGCGCACCAGCTCGCGCGTCCCAGCGTCCTCCTCACCGCCGGTCCAGTCCTGCCGCTCGGCGGGCAGGTGCTCCCGCATGCCGGCGCGGGCCCGCTGCAGCGCGCTGTTCACGGAGTTGACGGAGTCCCCGAGGAGCTCCGCGACGTCCTTCGCCGGCCAGCCGAGCACGTCCCGCAGGATTAGCACGGCCCGCGGGCGCGGCGCGAGGTGCTGGACTGCGACCAGGTAGGCCAGCTCGATCGTCTCCCGGGCGACGGCGACAGTCTCCGGCTCGTCCGCGTCGCCGGCGGGCAGCTCGTCGAGCAGCCGGTCCGGGTAGGGCTGCAGCCACAGCACCTCGCCACCGATCGCAGGCTCTGGGCGGCACTTGTCGAGCAGGTCCAGGCAGGCGTTGGGTGGCGATCCGGTACAGCCAGGCCCGGAACGTCGACCGCCCCTCGAAGGTCTCCCGCCGCCGCCAGGCACGGAGGAACGTCTCCTGCACGGTGTCCTCGGCGTCCTCGAACGACCCGAGCATCCGGTAGCAGTGCACGTGCAACTCCCGCCGGTGCCGCTCCGCCAGCCCCGAGAACGCCGGCTCGTCCACCTCGCCCAGCCCGTTCTCGCCCAGCCCGCTCTCGCCCAGCCCGCTCATGCCCAGCTCCTCCAGCTGTATGCCCGCACTCATCACGTAATCCTTCAGTCTCGTCGTTTCCGGTCGTAGGTATGACGGGTGCGGGCGCGACAACTCATCACTAGGGTCGGTCGGCATGGCTGAGCGCCTTCCTCACAAGCGGAAGGCCGGCGGTTCGAGACCGCATCTGACCACACTTCGGACCTGCGATTCCTCGTTCTGAGAACCGCCGATCCTTCGGCCAGTCCAGCAATGTTCCTATCCGGCGTACCGGGCCGCCAGCCCCTTGCTGGTGGCTCGATACACGTGCAAACTCGGACTGGCGGTACTTCGCGCCGCGGGCCGGATCCTGGTGCTGCACCACTCCGACCCACCCGTGGCCGCGACCGTGGGAGGCGGCATGGACGAGTCAAGAGTTCTTCGGCGCGCTGGGTGGGCGGGCGCCGCTTCGGTCGTGCTGCTCGTCGTCGGGGTGGCGCTGTGCGCGCCGGTCGGCGTCGACGACCCAGGCGTGTCGGACGCCGCCCTCCTCAAGAGGCTCGACGACGGCGCGTGGCAGACCGCCGCCGGCATCGGGCTGCCGGTACTCGGCGTGGGGATCGCGCTGCTGCTCTGGTTCGCCGTCGGTCTGCGGCGGGTGCTGGAACGGCTGTCCGGCGGCGATCCGCTCGCGCACGCGACCGTGCCGGCGGCGGCGCTGCTCGGCGGGCTGATGATCACAGGGGTGTCACTCAGTGTGTCGAGCGCATTCACAGCATGGTCGGACGAATTCACCCTCGACCCGGACACCGCCCGCGTGCTCGGCACAGCAGGGCTCATCATCGCGCTCACCGGGCTGACCGGCGGCGCGGCGCTGGTCGCCGTGACGACGCGGATCGCCCAGCAGGCGCGCGCCCTGCCGACGTGGGCCGTCTGGGTGTCCTACGCCGTCGCCGTGCTGTGCCTGTCCGGCTTCTGGAGCGGGGGCATGGCGTCCGTGGCCTTCGCGCTGTGGCTCATCGGCGCCGTCATCGGGGTACTGCGCGCGGCGCGGCAGACACCGCCGGCGCCGGCCGTGCGGGCGCAGGGCGCACCTGCTCCGGAGGCGGCTCGCACGCCCCCGGCCGCCGCCACCGACTGACGCCCAGCCGACGCTCGCGCACAGCCCGGCCGGCGTCACAACCTGGCCCCCCACGCGCCGCGCGGACGAAGGCTCGTCAGGTCCCTCGCTGCGGTGGATCACGATGTAAGCGTGTAGTCATACGCGCTGTGCCAGGCCTGGTTCAGGTCACCGGTAGATCGCCGCAGAAGGAGCGCGCGGTCCACCCACCCGAACTGGTCGAGCAGGCCGGTCAGGTCCGTAGTGAACGCGTTGTGGTCGTAGAAGTCGTCCGGCGCGAGATCGGAGTCGCCGTAGCCGCGCAGGTCCGGCGCGACGCCGTTGGCAAGGCCGTCCGAGCGAACGGCCTTGCCGGTAGGTGTCTCGACTCCGTCCAGCGCTGACTTGCCGGCGGCTTCAGCGGTATACCGGCAGAGACCTTCGGAGAACTGTTGCCGGGTTGGTGGATTTGGCGGTGGGGGCCAGGGCCGCTGCTGGTTCGGGGGCGGGGACCGGGTCGCATTGGAGGTCGGAGCGGTTGCCGGCTTTGCGGGCTGGTAGAGCGCCGGTTTGCAGATAGGCGACGATGCGATCGTCGGTGCAGGTCACGCCGGACAGGGAGCCGGCGTGGGTGGTACCGCCTACCCCCTCGATCAGGACCGAGTGAGGGAAGACCTTCCGGGTTTGCAGGGCTCCCGAGTAAGGAGTGGCCGCGTCCAGTGTCTCGTTGATCAGCAAGGCGCTCTTCACCTTGCTGCCGTCGATCTTGACCGGGCGACCGGCCTTTGCCGGCCAATAGGCGCAGGGGGCGTTGAACCAGGCGTTGGACCAGGTCAGGAACGGCGCCTTCGCGTAGGTGCGCCAGTTGTCGCGCCGTACTGCGTTCGCGTTTGTGGGCCACTGGGTGTCTGTGCACTGGACGCCCAGGTAGATGGCGTATCCGTTGTCGTCGAAGGGTGGGCCGCCGTAGAGCTCGACCAGGGGCGCAGCATCGCGATCATGCACCCAGGCGGCGAAGGCGTTGGCGACGTCCACCCAGCCGTACACGTAGTACCCCGCCTGGGTGAAGATGTCGGTCCACTCGTCCGGACCGATCTTGCCGTCGGCCGGGTGGCCGATGAGCTTGTGCAGTTCGGCGTAGTACCGGCGTTCGACCACGGCTTCGGTCTTGCCGAGATGCCAGGTCGAGTCGTGCGCGGCGACGTACTGGAAGAACACCTTGACGCTCTTGTTGAATGCGATGTCCTGGTCGAGGTTGGCCCCGTACCAGACCCGCCGCGCGTCCACGACGCCGTCGAAGATGACCCGGCGCAGCTTGTCCGGATAGAGCGTTCCGTACACCTGGCCCAGGTAGGTGCCGTACGAGAATCCGTAGAAGTTGATCTGCGGGGCGCCGAGGGCTTTGCGGATGCTCTCCATGTCGCGCGCCGAGTCGATGGTCTTGAGGTGGCCCAGCAGCGCGTGCTGGTCGGCGTCACAAGCCTTCGCGTACGACTTGGAGAGCTTGATCCAGGTCTGTTCCAGCTTCGGCGTGACCGGCACATAGAACGGACGGTTATAGCCGGCGTAGTCGGGGATGCAGCTCAGCGCCGGCTTGCTCGAGCCGACACCACGCGGGTCGAAACCGATCCAGTCGTAGGCGTCACCGGCACCGTCGGGGACGAAATCGCCGAAGATCGCGTAGATCAGGCCGGAGCCGCCCGGACCACCCGGATTCACCAGCATCGGACCCTGCGCCTGCGCGTCGGGCGTCTTGTGCTTCACCCGGGAGACCGCGAGCTGGATCTTCGTTCCGTTGGGACGGTCGTAGTCGAGCGGTACGACGACGTAACCGCATTGAGCGCCGGCGGCCACCAGGCGTGGAACGGTGCATGCGCCCCACTGCACGGGCGGCGGCGTATAGCCGACCGAGGTCGGTCCCGACGGCGCAGCGGTCGCGACGGGGACTGACATCACCCCGGCAACCAGTGCGGACGAGACGGTGGCAGCGACAATCAAACGACGGATTCTCATGGTTCCTCCCCGACGCATCCTGAACCCGTACCACCGGCAGAGGCAAGGGGTCTGGCGATTCAGGTGCGGATGCGGCTGGCCATCTCACTCTGAGAGTTCACCGAAGTGCGGCTCGAAATTCACCGCTGAGGGACAGGTTCAGGGGTATGACTCCACGACTCTTCTCCCGCCGGCAGACCCGGATCGTCGTTGCGGTCGGTGCCGCCGCTGCTGTGCTGGGCACGGGCACTGTTGCGACCCAGGCTGCTGGGTGGCTGGCCAATCCGTCGCATGATTTCCGGGCGGTCGCCGACGGGTTCAGCGGGCACGGCCGGGTGACCGGGAACGTGCTGCGGAACGATTTCGGGGCGACTGCGGTAGTACGGAATACAGACCCGGCCAACGGCACTGTGACGATTGACGCGAATGGGTCTTTCGCGTACGTGCCGAAGGGTGGGTTCAAGGGTGTGGACACCTTTACCTACACGGCTTCCGACGCGGTACAGCTGTTCAAGGACGCCGGGTCGAACGGGGAGCCGTTGCCGCCGCTCGCGAAGGTCGCCGGGCCGGGCGGGACCACCACCGAGATCTCCGGTGAAGGCTTCGGGTCGGCCCTTGCGCCGGTACCGGGTAAAGCAGGCTCGTTCTACGGGCTCACCGATCGCGGGCCGAACGCCGATGCCCCGGACGGCAACAAGTCCGAGATGCTGCTCGACTTCACGCCACAGATCGGCAAGTTCAAGCTCGTCAACGGCAAGGCCCAACTGCAGGGACAGATCACGCTGAAGGGGCCGAAGAGCCTCGGCGGGGTCGAGTACAGCGGCCGCCCGCCGCACGACACAAGTGAGGTGATCGACGACGTCGTCGCCACGAACGCCAACGGCGGTACGCCGGTGCCGGTGGCCAGGGATCCGTACGGCTACGACTCCGAGGGCCTGGTGGCGCTGCCGGACGGCACGTTCTGGGTCTCGGACGAGTACGGTCCGTACGTCACGCATTTCGATGCCAAGGGCTACGAGTTGGGCCGACTTACGCCGTACAAGGACAGCCCGGACAATGCGTACCACAAGATCATCGGGTACCTGCCGCCCGAACTCGCGTATCGCGCCAAGAACAAGGGCATGGAAGGCTTGACAGTCACCCCGGACGGCTCGACTCTCGTGGGTGTCATGCAGTCGGCGCTGCAGCAGCCGGATCTGGGTGGCGTCAAGCCGGCTAACGTCTCGCCGAGTCGGATCGTGACGATCAACCTGCGGACGTACCAGACCAAGCAGTACCTGTACCTGCTCGACAATCCGCAGACGACCGGTGGCGCCGCCAGCGAGATCACCGCGCTGACCAACACGAAGTTCCTCATCGACGAGCGGGATGGGAATTTCGAGCCGTTCGCGCAGAAGAGCCTCAACGCAGTCGACATCAACGGCGCAACGGATGTCAGCGGTTTGACGATCGGTGGAAAGTCGCCCGAGGCGTTCGTCGGGGCGGCCGGCACGAATGCCGCGCTCGCGGCGCTCACCAAGGCGGGCGTCAATGTCGCGCAGAAACAGCCGTCGGTCAATGTCGGGATGCTGGTGAGTCAGCTCGACCCGACCGGCAGGTTCTTCGCGCATGACAAGGTCGAGGGTGTTGCGACGACGGATGGCGGGCGGACGCTGTATCTGTCCAACGACGACGACTTCGGCATCGACACCATCGTCGTCGACCCCGACGGAAAGTGGACGGTCCACCAGAAGGTGCTGCCACCCACGGGCCAGACCGACAACGCCGAAATCCTGAAGATCGACACCACTAAACTGCCCGCAGTCCTGAAGACCGTCACGGTGACCATCCACGTGCGCTGACGTACTCACGCCCCCCGGTCGGGCCCGCCCACTCAACGTTCGCGGCTTGGCTTTGTTGGGTGGGATGTCAGAAGTGGCAATCTACGGTGGATCAGTGGTTGAGGACCGTGGGGACTGCCCGCGGTTCGGTTGACTCCTGATCTGTGAGGACTTGGGTCCTTGCTGGAAGGATGTCTGTCATGCCGAAAGCGTTTCCGTTGGAGTTCCGTCGTGATGTGGTCGCGGTCGCCCGCAAAGGCGAGGCGCCGATCGCTCAGATCGCGAAGGACTTCGGGATCTCGCAGGCGTGTCTGCACCGCTGGCTGAAACTGGCCGATATCGAGGACGGCAACAGCCCCGGAACGACTCGAGAAGAGTCGGTCGAGCTGCGGGAGGCGATGCGGCGGGTCCGGCAGTTGGAGCAGGAGAACGAGATCCTGCGCCGGGCCGCTGCCTACTTCGCCCGCGACATCAACCAAAATGATGTACCCGCTGGTCCTTGACCTCGCCGTCGACGGCGTCCCTGCCGGGTGCTCGGCTTCTCCAAGCAAGCGTTCTACAAGTGGTGCAGAAACCCTGTCACACAACGCGATTGGGATGACGCGCACCTGATCAACGCGGCCCGGGCCATCCATGCCGACGACCCGGCGTTCGGGTACCGATTCATCGCCGACGAACTCGCCGACCAGGGCCACAACGCGGGCGAGAACCGGGTCGCGAGGCTGTGCGGCCAGGAGCGGATCTGGTCGGTCCACGCCAAGAAACGCGGACTGAACCGCAAAGCCGGCCCACCCGTGCACGACGATCTCGTGAAGCGGGTGTTCACCGCGCCGGCACCGAACCTGGTCTGGCTGACTGATATCGAGCGCCACGAGGCGCTGTTGAACCGTGCGGTGGTGAAAGGACACCGCCTCCGGTCCGTCGCAG
>NZ_JAAGLV010000134.1 GCF_010548305.1 Streptomyces sp. SID13031 | reverse complement strand
ACTGCACCGTTCCGTAGGCGTACACCTGGCCCGCGCTTGAGATGGCCGCGTAGCCCTGGCCGTCGGCCGTCACCGAGATGCCCACGATGCTGCCTGTGAAGCCGGTCGGGTTCCCGCGAGACTGCACCGTTCCGTAGGCGTACACCTGGCCCGCGCTTGAGATGGCCGCGTAGCCCTGGCCGTCGGCCGTCACCGAGATGCCCACGATGCTGCCTGTGAAGCCGGTCGGGTTCCCGCGAG
>NZ_JAAGLV010000133.1 GCF_010548305.1 Streptomyces sp. SID13031 | reverse complement strand
AGAAATCCCCACGCAGCCTCCGCCGCTCACTCCTAATACCGGCTGAGTGCCTTCCTCGACCCCCATCCCACGGCCGACCCATCCCGATCCGCCTACTCCCGCCGGTGGCCTGGCCCGTCTGAGGGGTGGACTCGCGGAACCAGCCATAGCGGCGCACACCGTTCGGGAGCAGCCGGCGAGCCATAGTGGCGCCGTGGATGAGATCTCCTTGTCGGTTCCGCGTTATCGCCGAGATGTCGGA
>NZ_JAAGLV010000132.1 GCF_010548305.1 Streptomyces sp. SID13031 | reverse complement strand
GGTCAACACCGACCCGTACGGCGAGGGCTGGCTGCTCGACATCGAGGTGGACGACGACGAGGAGGTCGACGGCCTGATGGACGCCGAGACCTACAAGGGCCAACTCGACCAGAGCTGACAGGGCACTAACTGGTAGGTTCTGTCGGACCTCAACCGCCAGTCGAGGGTTGGGGTCGCAGGCCACACTTGTCATCACGGGGTCAACTGAGAACGTCGCCGGACCGCCGGCGATCGGGAGGATCACA
>NZ_JAAGLV010000131.1 GCF_010548305.1 Streptomyces sp. SID13031 | reverse complement strand
CTGCTGCGCCGCCGGCTCTCCGATGTCGTCTTCACCGCCCTGCGCACCGAACGGCAACACGACACCCAGGCCACATCGCCAGCAGCCATGGCAGCCTGACCAGGGAGCCACTTGACATAGGAGCATCAAGGAGACCCGGTGAACTGTTACCCGTTCATCGAGGCGGAAAAAGCTGGCAACCACAACATCGCCAGGGCTTGTGAGCTGCTGAAGGTCTCCCGTTCCGCCTACTACGCCGACCGCACCAAC
>NZ_JAAGLV010000130.1 GCF_010548305.1 Streptomyces sp. SID13031 | reverse complement strand
AAATACCGCGCCGCCACCCGCACCCCCGACCGCCGCACCCGCGACGCCACCATCAACATCCAGATCCACAACTTGACCCCCGAAGCAGACACCTAACCGAACGGCGTTGGGGTTAACCCCTCAAACGGTTGGTTGCCCCCTCAGAATCCGAGGGGGCAACCAACCGACTGAGGGGTTGACCCCTCAAACGTCGCGGGCAGGGTGGCGGGGGCAGGCGCGGGTCAGGCGGCGGTGCGGACCGTGGCGAGGGCGTTGCTCCAGGAGATGACCTGGTCGAGGGTGGTGGTAACGGCGGCCTCGTGGTA
>NZ_JAAGLV010000129.1 GCF_010548305.1 Streptomyces sp. SID13031 | reverse complement strand
GAGATCGACAAGCTGCTCGGCAAGGGCCGGATCCACCAGGACAAGGCCAACCGTCTCAAGGCCCTGGTGACGGGTGTGCTGGACAAGGCGGAGGGGTTCTCCGACGCCGACTTCGTCATCGAGGCGGTCTTCGAGGAGATCGGCGTCAAGCAGCAGGTGTTCGCGGAGGTCGAGGCGGTCGCCCCGGCGCACGCGATCCTCGCCACCAACACCTCCTCGCTGTCGGTCTCGGAGATGGCTTCCAAGCTCCAGCACCCGGAGCGCGTGGTCGGCTTCCACTTCTTCAACCCGGTCGCGATCCTCCCGCTGCTGGAGATCGTCCGCGGTGAGCAGACCGACGACGCCTCCCTGGCCACGGCCTTCGGTGTCGCGCGGAAGCTGA
>NZ_JAAGLV010000128.1 GCF_010548305.1 Streptomyces sp. SID13031 | reverse complement strand
GGACTCGCTGGACGCGGCCGTGGCGCACATCCGGCTGTGGTCCTCCGGCCACACCGAGGCGATCGTCACCACCTCACAGGCGGCGGCCCGCCGGTTCACCCAGTTGGTGGATTCCACCACGGTCGCCGTGAACGCCTCCACGCGCTTCACGGACGGCGGCGCGTTCGGCTTCGGCGCGGAGATCGGCATCTCCACGCAGAAACTCCACGCCCGCGGCCCCATGGGCCTGCCCGAACTGACATCGACGAAGTACATCGTCACGGGCGACGGCCACATCCGGTAACCCGCGCCCGGGGCGTCCGGGCGGGAGCGGCCCCGGCAGAGCGGCTCCGGGCAGGAGGGCCCCGGGCCGCTTGGGCGCCCGGTCTGGTCGAGGCGCTCGG
>NZ_JAAGLV010000127.1 GCF_010548305.1 Streptomyces sp. SID13031 | reverse complement strand
CGAGGCCACCGCCGTACGCCCCGACGGACGCATCACCCCCTGGGACCTGGGTCTGTGGAACGACCGCCAGCAGGAGGCGTTCACCCGCATCGTCGAGGCCATCAAGGCGCACGGCGCCGTCCCGGCCATCCAGCTCGCCCACGCCGGCCGCAAGACGTCGATGGACAAGCCCTGGCTCTCCGACCGGTACGTGCCCGAGGCCGAGGGCGGCTGGCAGCCCGTCGCCCCCAGCGCCATCGCGTTCGGCGGACTGGCCGTTCCTCATGAACTGACCCTGGAGGAGATCCAGCAGCTCGTCCGGGACTTCGCGGACTCCGCGCGGCGCGCGCTGGCCGCCGGTTTCCAGGTCGTCGAGGTGCACGGCGCCCACGGCTTCCTGATCA
>NZ_JAAGLV010000012.1 GCF_010548305.1 Streptomyces sp. SID13031 | reverse complement strand
TGGTGTTGTTGTGCGGTGCTCATCACCGCGCTGTCCATGCGGGTCACTGGTCGGTGAAGATCAGCGACGGCGTCATCCAGGTCACCCGCCCTGAGTGGACAGTCCCCACCCCCGGCCGCCTCACCATGCCGCCCCCGAAAACCCCACCCGCACCAGACACCACCCCGACACCGGGCACCACCCCGATACCTGAACCGGCGCCGCCCTGGGGCTGGGCCGCACCGGCACGCGCGTCCTCCCTGACACTGGAAGGAACCGCGGCCGGCTGGTTCGCCCCAACCGCCGCGGCCGCTGCCTGGTCTGTGAACGTCAACCCCGACAACCCACAGCCCGACCGGCTACGCCCCACTGCTCTCATCCGAGCCACGTCCCCAGCCGCAGACCTGTCCTGGCTCACCGCAGAATCCGTCGCCGACCTCGACCCCTGGGGCGAGACCGGCACGCCCTCCACCGGCCCGTAACCCCACCGCACCACGGCGTCCCGCCGCATCCCGTCCACCCAGCACCCGCCAACCTCCGGCCGGGCGCCAAGCCCCATGTCCGAACCCCGACCAGACCGCCGGCCCCACGTCCCCTGCCGTGCAGGGCGAACCACCGAGCCCCACCCACTAGCGCCATCAGCCTCCGACCGGACCCATCCACCCATACCCACCGCTGCTGGGGCCCGGCGTCACCGCCGGACAGGCCATTGCCCGACTGCCTCACCACCACCACAGCCTGGACCGACCGCTCCGACCTGTCCTCTGATCCCCCACTCAGAACGCAACTGCATCTTGCATCTGGCGAGGCGGCGGGAGGGCGACGTAGGAGCCGGGGTGGGGAGCAGGCGGCGTAGGAGCCGGCTTGGGCGGAGCACCACCCGCGCCGGAGCACCTGCCCGTAGCACCCGGAAAAGCAGGTGGGCCCAGACTCTCCCGGCGGGAGGAGTCTGGGCCCTGGCCGGCCGCCATGCGCCTGCGGGCGGCTGGCCGGACCTGTCTTGTGCTGTTCCAGTTTGCCCTTTCCCCGGGGTCTGCTGCGAGCCCGGGGGTGTTTAACTTCTCAGACCTCGAGATCGACCGCGCGTGCGGTGTCGGCCTGTACGGCGGTGGCGATGTCGTCCAGGACCGTCGACGGGATGCTGGAGTCGACGCTCAGGGCGACCAGCGCCTTGCCGCCCTTGCGGTCGCGGCTGACCTGCATGCCGGCGATGTTGATATCGGACTTGCCGAGGATCCCGCCGACCTGGCCGACGATGCCCGGGCGGTCCTCGTAGCTGAAGAACGCGAGGTGGGCGGCGAGCTCGACCTCGAGGTCGAAGCCGTCGATCTCGACCAGCCGCTCGGACTGCTTCACTCCGACCAGCGTGCCGGACACCGACACCTGACCGCCGTCGGCCAGGGTGCCGCGCAGGGTGATCAGGTTGCGGTGTTCCGGGCTGTCGTGGTCGGTGACGAGCCGGACCTCGAGGCCTCGCTCGGCCGCGAGCAGCGGGGCGTTCACGTAGGAGACGTTGTCCTCGACGACGTCGGCGAACACGCCCTTCAGCGCGGCCAGCTCGAGCACCTTCACGTCGTACTGCGTGATCTCGCCGCGCACCTCGACGTCGAGCTGCTGGGCGACTCCCCCGGCCAGCGCCGTGAAGATGCGGCCGAGCTTCTCGGTCAGGGCGATGCCGGGCCGGACGTCCTCGGCGATCACGCCGCCCTGGACGTTGACCGCGTCGGGCACGAGCTCACCGGACAGCGCGAGCCGGACTGACTTGGCGACGGCGATACCGGCCTTCTCCTGGGCTTCCTCGGTGGAGGCCCCCAGGTGCGGGGTGGCGACGACGTTCTCGAACTCGAACAGCGGGGAGTCGGTGCACGGCTCCTTGGCGAAGACGTCCAGGCCGGCCGCCGCGACGCGACCTTCCTTCAGCGCGCTGTACAGAGCGGCCTCGTCGACGATGCCGCCGCGGGCCGCGTTGACGATGATGACCTCGGGCTTCACCTTGTGCAGCTGCTCGTCGCCGATCAGGCCGATCGTCTCCGGCGTCTTCGGCAGGTGCACGGAGATGAAGTCGGACGCGGCCAGCAGCTCGTCCAGCGACGCGAGCCGGACGCCCATCTGGGCGGCACGGCCGGCCTGCACGTACGGGTCGTAGGCGATCACGTTCATGCCGAAGGCGGCCAGCCGCTGGGCGACCAGGACGCCGATCTTGCCCAGGCCGACGATGCCGACGGTCTTCTCGAACAGCTCGACACCGGAGAACTTCGACCGCTTCCACTCGCCGTTCTTCAGCGAGAGGTCGGCGGCCGGGACGCGACGGGCCGCGGCCAGCAGCAGCGCGACGGCGAGCTCGGCGGCGCTGACGATGTTGGAGGTCGGCGCGTTGACGACCATCACGCCGGCCTGAGTGGCGGCCTTCACATCGACGTTGTCCAGGCCGACGCCCGCGCGAGCGACGACCTTGAGCTTCTTGGCGGCGGCGAGCGCCTCGGCGTCCACCTTGGTGGCGCTGCGGATCAAGATGGCGTCGACGTCGGCGATGGCCGGGATCAGCTCGGCGCGGTCGGCGCCGTTGGCGTGCCGGATCTCGAAGTCGGGGCCGAGCGCCTCGACGGTGGCCGGGGAGAGTTCTTCGGCGATCAGGACGACAGGTCGGGCTGCGACAGTCATGGAGAATCTCCTGCAGAAGCGGTTGGGGGCTCGAAAAATCAGAGCACCGCGCTGTGCCCGCTGAGGACAACCTTACCTGGTCCGGGTTCCGGCCACCCGGAGGGTCTCATCCCAGTCGCAACCCACTCAGTCGCAACCACGTGGGGCCTGAACGGCGGCCGCCGAGTCGACCACGAGTTTCCCGTCCTCGCGGACGAGCCGGTACCGGTTGTCGATCCGGTTGCAGGTCTGCCCCCGGGCGCCGATGCTGTTCGGCGAGAACAGCGCGCTGTAGGTCATCCGGGCGTTGACGTACTCGCCCGACTGGGTCACCTCGGTGATCCGCGCCCCGAACAGATACGACGTCTGGTGCCGGTCGCGGTCCTGGGTCTCGGTGAGTGTCTTGGCCAGCCCGGCCGAGTAGAGCTCCCGGATCGCGGCGAAATCGTGCTTGTTGGTGGTGGTCGTGTAGTCGCCGAGCAGCTTCTGGACATCGGTTGCGAGCGGCGTGTTGGCCACGGCCAGCTCAGGCACGATCGGGAGCTGCGGCCCACGCGAGCGCTCGCAGGTACCACCGGGCTCCGGGGTGATGCCCTGCTGCCCTGTACCGGCGTACTGGCGCAGGTTTGCCACCGGGACAACCTTGGCCGTGGGCACCGTGTCGCCGGTGATGAGGCCGACCACCCGGCCCGAGTTGTCCAGCGCCGGTGCGCCGAGTTTGGTTGCGTTGAGCACCGATGGGAGCGGCTTGGGGTCCTTCGACGGGCCGAGCAGCTGGATGGTCTGCAACCCGTTGGCGATGAACCCGAGAACCGCCCGATCAGCCCCGCTGGCCGGCTCCTTCGAAGCGAGCTCCGCCGTCGGGTTGGGGAGCTGACCGAGCATCCGCAGTACTGCGACGCCGTCCGCGCTGCTGCCGAGCACGTTGGTCCGGCGGACGTCACCGGTGGACGTCACCAGCGCAACGGACATCGGCTGCTTGATCGCGGAGGCGGCGGTCAGTACGAGCCCGTCGTCGAGCAGCACTCCGGTCGCGACGCCAGTGCCCTCGCAGGTGGTGGCAAGGATCCGGACGACGCTCGGGCCGACTGTCCCCCGCACGTGCTCCACATCCATGGTCAGGCTGTCCTGGCGTACCAGCCAGCCGGCCCCCACGCCCAGGACCAGCACGAAAACGACCAACGGAACCACGAACCGCGGCCTGAATTTCGGCGGCAACGGCGGCTCGGTCGCCGCGGTCGCGATCGCCCGCCGCACCGGCGCCTCGACCGACGTCAGCGGCGCCAGCACTCCCGCGGGCACCCGCCGAGGCGGCTTCGGCAGCTCTCGCCTGCCGCTGTCCACCATCGACTACCCCCTGCTCACCCGCTTCGGCCGTTGCGTGACCGATTGTGTCAAACAACTGTGCCACCAGCGCGACGCCCGGCCACCTGTGAGGTGAGCCGGGCGTCGCCGTACTACGAAGTACCGGAGATCAGCGGGCAGCGCTGCCCTCGACGTAGTCGTCGTCGTGCGACTTGACCCACGCCATCAGCCCGCGGAGCTCCTTGCCCACGGCCTCGATCGGGTGCTCGGCGCTCTTCTTGCGGAACTCGGCGAACTCCGGCGCGCCGGCGTCCTGGTCGGCGATGAAGCGCGCCGCGAAGGTGCCGTCGGTGATGTCGGCGAGCACCTCCACCATCCGCTGCTTCACCGACGCGTCGATGATCCGCGGGCCCGACACGTAGTCGCCGTACTCGGCGGTGTCGGAGACGGACCAGCGCTGCTTGGCGATACCGCCTTCGTAGATCAGGTCGACGATCAGCTTGAGCTCGTGCAGGCACTCGAAGTACGCGACCTCGGGCTGGTAGCCGGCCTCGGTGAGCACCTCGAAGCCGGACTGGATCAGCTGCGAGACGCCACCACAGAGGACGGCCTGCTCACCGAACAGGTCGG
Organism: Streptomyces sp. SID13031; assembly: GCF_010548305.1. Classification (GTDB taxonomy): domain Bacteria; phylum Actinomycetota; class Actinomycetes; order Propionibacteriales; family Kribbellaceae; genus Kribbella. The sequence goes on along the minus strand of NZ_JAAGLV010000012.1, from coordinate 298,193 downwards.
TCTCGGTCTCCTCGGTGAAGGTGGTCTTGATGCCGCCGGCCCGCAGGCCGCCGATGCCCTTGGCGTAGGACAGCGCGAGGTCCCAGGCCTTGCCGGTCGGGTTCTGCTCGACGGCGACGAGCACCGGTACGCCGCGGCCCTCGGAGAACTCACGACGGACCAGGTGTCCCGGTCCCTTCGGAGCGACCATGAAGACGTCGACGCCGGCCGGGGGCTTGATGTAGCCGAACCGGATGTTGAAGCCGTGCCCGAAGACGAGCGCGTCGCCGTCGACCAGGTTCGGCTCGATGGCCTCCTTGTAGAGGGACCGCTGGGCCGGGTCCGGGGCGAGGACGACGATGACGTCGGCCTCCTCGCACGCCTCGAACGGGGTCAGCACGCGCAGGCCCTGGGCCTCCGCCTTGGCGCGGCTCTTCGAGCCCTCCGGCAGGCCGACCCGGACGTCGACGCCGGAGTCGCGCAGGGACAGCGCGTGGGCGTGGCCCTGGCTGCCGAAGCCGAGCACGGCCACGTTGCGGCCCTGGATCACCGACAGGTCGGCGTTGTCGTCATAGAACATTTCTGCTGCCACTTGGAGCTCGTCTCCTTGATTTCTTGGATGAGGGGTCGCTACGTCTGTACGTCGGCGCCCGCCGGACTGGTTCCGTTCAGGCCTGGCGGGCCGGGGCTGGGCGATGACCCGGAGGGGGCGCCGGTACCGGGTGGTGCGGTGAGGTGCTCGGGGTGCTGTTCGCAGTACTGGGGGTGCTGGTCTCCGACCCCGCCGGGCGGGCCTGCAAGGTCGGCGATCCGGTGGCTACGTGTGGCGGCGGCACCGGGACCGGGCGCAGGGTGCGGTCGGAGATGGAGCGGCTCCCCCGGCCGATCGCGACCATGCCGGACTGGACCAGCTCGCGGACGCCGAAGGGTTCCAGCACCCGGAGCATGGCTTCGAGCTTCTCGGGGTTGCCGGTGGCCTCGATGGTGATCGCGTCCGGAGTAACGTCCACCACCTTCGCACGGAACAGCTGGACGGTCTCCAGCACCTGCCCCCTGCTCAGAGTGTCCGCTTTCACCTTGACCAGCAGCAGTTCACGCTGCACGGTCGCGGTCGGGTCCAGTTCGACGATCTTGATCACGTTGATCAGCTTGTTGAGCTGCTTGGTGATCTGCTCCAAAGGCTGCTCGTCCACGCTGACCGCGATGGTCATCCGGGAGACCTCGGGGTGCTCGGTCGGCCCGACGGCCAGGGAGTCGATGTTGAACCCGCGCCGCGAGATCAGCGCCGCCACCCGGGCCAGCACGCCGTGCTTGTTCTCGACCAGGATCGAAAGTGTGTGCTTGGACATCTACCGCTCCTCCTCATCCCACTTCGGCGCCATGTCGCGGGCGATCTGGATATCGTCGTTGCTGGCGCCGGCCGCGACCATCGGCCAGACCATCGCGTCGCGGTGCACGACGAAGTCGACCACGACGGGCTGGTCGGTGACCGACATCGCCTTGTCGATGGTGGCGTCGACGGACTCCTTGTCGGAGCAGCGCAGTCCGACGCAGCCCATCGCCTCGGCCAGCTTGGCGAAGTCGGGGATCCGGGCCGAGTGCAGGTCGGTGTTGGAGTAGCGCTTGTCGTAGAACATCGTCTGCCACTGGCGAACCATGCCCAGCGACTGGTTGTTGATCACGGCAACCTTGATCGGGATGCCCTCCAGCGCGCAGGTGACCAGCTCCTGGTTCGTCATCTGGAAACAGCCGTCACCGTCGATCGCCCAGACCGTCTTGTCCGGCCGGGCGACCTTCGCGCCCATCGCCGCGGGCACGGAGTACCCCATGGTGCCGAGGCCACCGGAGTTGAGCCAGTGCAACGGCTTCTCGAACGGCAGGTAGTGCGCGGCCCACATCTGGTGCTGGCCGACGCCGCTGGTGTAGATCGCGTCCGGGCCGGCGATCTGGCCGATCCGCTGGATCACGTGCTGCGGCGACAGGCTGCCGTCCTCCGGCTCGTCGAAGCCGACCGGGTACTTCGCCTTGACCGAGTCGAGCAGGCCGCGCCAGGCCGAGTAGTCCGGCGACCTGCCGTTGCTCGCGATCTCACTGTTCAGCGCGGCGATCAGATCGACGATGACCTCTTTGCAGTCACCCACGATCGGAACGTCGGCGTGCCGGTTCTTGCCGATCTCGGCCGGGTCGATATCCGCGTGGATGACCTTGGCCTCGGGGGCGAACGAGCTCAGCTTGCCGGTCACCCGGTCGTCGAACCGCGCGCCCAGACAGATCAGCAGGTCAGAACGCTGGAGCGCGCCGACGGCCGAGACTGTGCCGTGCATCCCCGGCATCCCGAAGTGCAGCTCGTGCGAGTCGGGCAACGCGCCCCGCGCCATCAGCGTGGTGACGACCGGGATGCCGTGCTGCTCGGCGAGGTCCTTCAGCTCGGCGTGCGCCTTAGCGCGGATCACGCCACCGCCGACGTACAGGACCGGCTTCTCGGCGGCGGCGATCAGCCGGGCCGCCTCGCGCACCTGCTTGGGGTGCGGGCGGGTCACCGGGCGGTAGCCGGGCAGCGAGAGCTCGGTCGGCCAGCGGAAGTCGACCATGGCCTGCATCGCGTCCTTGGTGACGTCGACCAGTACCGGGCCGGGGCGACCGGTCGAGGCGATGTGGAAGGCCTCGGCGATCGTACTGGCGATGTCGTTCGGGTCGTTGACGAGAAAGTTGTGCTTGGTGATCGGCATCGTGATGCCGCGGATGTCCGCCTCCTGGAAGGCGTCGGTGCCGATCGACGCGCTCGCGACCTGCCCGGTGATCGCCACCAGCGGCACCGAGTCCATGTACGCGTCGGCGATCGGCGTCACCAGGTTGGTCGCGCCCGGGCCGGAGGTCGCCATGCAGACGCCGGTCTTGCCGGTCGCCGAGGCGTAACCCTGGGCGGCGTGGCCGGCGCCCTGCTCGTGACGTACCAGGATGTGGCGGATCTGGGTCGAGTCGAGCATCGGGTCGTACGCCGGGAGGATCGCGCCGCCCGGGATGCCGAAGACGGTGTCCACTCCGGCATGTTCCAGTGCGCGGATCAGAGCCTGTGCCCCGGTCAGCTGCTCACTCATGGTGCCTTCCCTTGGTCGTCACTGCTTCTGCTCCACAAAAGACTGCTGCTGCTACACAAAAGCAAACGCCCCCTCCGCCGGGTGGGCTGAGGGGGCGCGCTCGACTCGAAGGTCGCGTCAGTCGGCGCGCCGCACAAGTACGAGAAGAATCGATCGCATGCAGTCACCTTCGCCGACTCCTCTCGATCCGGTCAAGCCTGACACGATTCCATCTCATTAGCTGAGATGGTCGTCTTACGTTTAGGTCAGTTTAGGAGATGCACACGGCGCCCTGGGAGGCGGAGGTGACGAGACGCCGGTACTTGCCGAGCACGCCCCTGGTGATCGCGGGCTCCTTCGGGGTCCAGCCTTTGGCACGTCTTTGGAGTTCGTCGGCCTCGACGTGCAGGTCGAGGGTGCGGTTCTTGACGTCCAGCGTGATCCGGTCGCCGTCCCGGACGAACGCGATCGGGCCACCGTCGACAGCCTCGGGCGCGACATGGCCGACGCACAATCCCGTCGTACCGCCGGAGAACCGTCCGTCGGTCAGCAGGAGCACGTCCTTGCCGAGGCCGGCGCCCTTGATCGCGCCGGTGACGGCGAGCATCTCGCGCATCCCCGGACCACCCTTCGGCCCTTCGTAGCGGATCACCACGACATCGCCGGCCTTCAGTTCCCCGACGGCATCCATCGCGCCTCGCTCGCCGTCGAACACACGCGCAGTACCTTCGAAGACGTCTTCATCGAAACCAGCACTTTTCACCACGGCGCCATCCGGGGCGAGGCTGCCCTTGAGGATGGTGATGCCGCCGGTGCCGTGGATCGGCTTGTCCAGCGCACGGATGATCGTTCCGTCGACGTCCGGCGGGGCGATGTCGGCGAGGTTCTCGGCCATCGTCTTGCCGGTCACCGTCAGGCAATCGCCGTGCAGCAGCCCTGCGTCGAGCAACGCACGCATGACGACCGGGATGCCACCGACGCGGTCGACATCGGTCATCACGTAGCGGCCGAACGGCTTCAGGTCGCCCAGGTGCGGGACCTTGTCGCCGACCCGGTTGAAGTCGTCGAGGGTCAGGTCGACCTCGGCCTCGCGGGCGATCGCGAGCAGGTGCAGGACCGCGTTGGTCGAGCCGCCGAGCGCCATCACGACGGCGATCGCGTTCTCGAACGCCTCTTTGGTGAGGATCTGGCGGGCCGTGATGCCCTTCGTCAGCAGGTTGACCACCGCCTCACCGGACTTCCGCGCGAAGCCGTCCCGCCGCCGGTCGACCGCGGGCGGCGCCGCCGAACCGGGCAGCGACATCCCGAGCGCTTCGGCCGCGGACGCCATCGTGTTCGCCGTGTACATGCCACCGCAGGCGCCCTCACCCGGGCAGATCGCGCGCTCGACGGCGTCGACCTCTTCGCGGGTGATCAAGCCGCGCACGCAGGCCCCGACGGCCTCGAACGCGTCGATGATGGTGACGTCCTTGTCGCCGAGCTTGCCCGGCATGATCGACCCGGCGTACAGGAAGACTGATGCCAGGTCGAGCCGCGCGGCAGCCATCAGCATGCCGGGCAGCGACTTGTCACAGCCGGCCAGCAGGACCGAGCCGTCGAGCCGCTCGGCCTCCATCACCGTCTCGACCGAGTCGGCGATGATCTCCCGGCTGACCAGCGAGTAGTGCATGCCGACGTGGCCCATCGAGATCCCGTCGGACACGCTGATCGTGCCGAACTCGAGCGGGTACCCCTTGGCGGCATGAACACCGTCCTTGACCGCCTTCGCAAGCCGGTCCAGCGACAGGTTGCACGGCGTGATCTCGTTCCAGCTCGACGCCACCCCGATCTGCGGCTTCACCCAGTCGTCGTCCCCCATCCCGACGGCCCGCAACATCCCCCGCGAGGCCGTCGCCTCCAGCCCATCGGTGACCGTCCGGCTCCGCGGCTTGATATCAGGCGTGTTCGACATACCGCTCACTGTAAGAGCGAACCCCGGACAAGACTCCCGACCCCCTACCCAGTACTACGCCACCCGCCGCCGCCGAACAGCCAACCCCGCCCAGCAGCCGACCCTGGGTCCGAGCCCACCACTGGTGGGCTCGGACAGGAAACGGCGGCCGTGAACAAAGCCTGCCTTGTCCTGACCCACCGCAAGGTGTCCAAGGTCGCCACAACCGACGCCCGGGGTTGCTCTCCGGCCGAGAACAGCAGGACCCACATTCCGTAGTTAAAGAATTACCACGAGTTGCTTTTGTTGGTAACTATGCAACAGGCTGTGCGGGCCGAGCAGTTCACGCCGCTGTGAGGCGGGCCCTGGGGGGTGGCGTGTGTTCCTACACACCACAGAAGGAGTCTCTCGATGCGCCCCTCTTTGAAGAAGCTCGCCCCTGCCCTGTTGCTGGGCAGCGCTCTGCTCTCCGCCGGCTCGGTCACCGCGGCCGCAGTACCGGCTGCTCCTGCTCCCACTGCCGTCGCTGACATCACCATCCCCAACTACGGCTTCACCGGTGACATCTACACGTGGGGTCGCGGCAAAGGCCGGGCTCACTCCACCAACACCGGCGTGCAACCCGGCGACATCGTGCTCTACGGCACCGGTCCGCAGAACACGAGTACCAGCGTGCACACCGGCGTAGTGGTTGCTGTCGGCAACGGCAAGATCACCACCGTGGAAGGCAATGCGAGCAACGCAGTACGGAAGTTCGGCCCGTTCGACCCGACCCGCGCCAAGGCCGCCGGCCGTCCTGGCAACATTTACGGCTGGGTAGCCGCGCAGTAATTCGCTAGGTGGCCATCCAACGTGCCTGGATGGCGCCACCCACCTGCGCCGGGCGGTCTTCGGACCAGGTCAGCCGCCTGCGACGCTCGGGAGGATCAGGAGTTCGTCGCCGTCGGACAGTGGGGTGTCGAGGGCGTTCAGGTCGCGGACGTTGTCGCTGCCCAGGAAGACGTTGACGTGGCGGCGGAGAGCGCCCTGGTCGTCGGTAAGGCGACGGCGCAGGGCGGGATGCTCCGCCTCCAGCGCGGCGAAGACCGACCCGACGGTGGCGTCGCCGGAGACCTCGACCTGCACCTGCTCCGCTCCCCCGGCGAACGGTCTCAGCACCGCCGGGAGCTTCACCGCCACGGCCATCAGCCGAGTACCGCGGCGCGCACGGTCAGTACGTCGGGGAGATGGCGCGCCACCTCGGTCCAGGTATCGCCCGCATCGGCGCTCGCATAGACGCAGCCGTCACGGGTGCCGACATAAACCCCTGCGGGATCCGCCTGGTCCACGCACAGAGCGTCTCGCAGTACGGGCGCGTATGACGGGACGTCGGGCAGACCGTTCGTGAGCGCCTCCCAGGTCGCCCCGGCGTCGCGGGACCGGTAGACGCGGCATTTCGCGTCGGTGGGGATCCGGTTCCCGTCGGCGATCAGCGGGAAGACGTACACGGTCGCCGGCTCGTGCGGGTGCACCACGATCGGGAAGCCGAAGTCCGAGGGCAGGCCGTCCGCGATCGACTTCCAGATTGCGCCGCCGTCGTCGGACCGGTAGACGCCATGGTGGTTCTGGGCGAACAGCCGCTCCGGTACGCCGGGATGCCCCGCCAGCTTGTGGACGCACTGGCCGAACTCCGGATCCGGGTCGGGCATGAAGTGCGCCTTGATGCCGTGGTTCGCCGGCTCCCAGGAGTCGCCGCCGTCCGTGGTCTGGTAGACCCCGCCGGTCGACATCGCCACGCTCATCCGTTGTGGATCGGTGGGGTGCGGGAGCACGGTGTGGATCGCCTGGCCGCCGAAGCCGGCGCCCCAGTCCTTGCGGTGCGGGTGGTCCCACAGCCCGCGGACCAACTCGAAACGGACTCCCCCATCCGTCGACCTCCAGAGCGAGGACGGCTGCGCACCGGCGTACACGACTCCGGGCTGCTCCTCGGGCGCCGGCTGGATCTGCCAGACGCGCTCCAGTGACGCCTCGGCGCCGGCCGGGAAGCCGATCGAGCCCTCCGGCGGCTCGTCCCAGGTCTGGCCGAGGTCGTCGGAGTGGAAGACGGCCGGGCCCCAGTGCTCACTGGTGCCACCCGCGAAGAGCCGCGGCCGATCGCCGCGGGTGTCGATGCCGACCGAGTAGACACCCTGCATCTCGAACTGCGGTCCGTCGAGCGTCCACTCGCGGCGCTCGGTGTCGCTCCGGCCGATCCAGAGCCCCTTCTTGGTCCCGATCAGCAATACGGCCTCGGACATCTTTGTCCTCCTCCATCGGTGATGCACGGCGTGTGCCGCGCGGTAGGTCTGATTAGCGAGGCGGCCCCGCGACGACGTTGATCAGCGGTTGGCCAGTGGCATAGCGCTCGAGTTGGGCGCGGACGAGGCGGGCGACGCGTGGGGAGAATGCGGTCGAGGCGCCGCCGCGGTGGGGGTTGATCAGGATGTTCGGCGCGGACCACAGAGGATGTCCGGCCGGGAGCGGTTCGGGGTCTGTCACGTCGACGGCCGCGCGGATCCGCTCGGTCTTCAGCTCAGCGAGCAGGGCGTCGGTGTCGACCACGACCCCGCGCGCGACGTTGACCAGCAGCGCGCCGTCCTTGAGCTGAGCGAGGAACTTCCCGTCGACCATCCCACGCGTCTCGGCGGTCGCCGGCGTCAGCAATACGACGACATCCGCCCGCGGCAACAGCTCTGGCAGCTCAGCGATCGCGTGGACGCCGTCGCGCGCCCGCCGCGCGACCCGGACGATCTCGCACTCGAACCCGTCAAGCCGCCGCTCCAGCGCCTCACCGATCGAGCCGTACCCGAGGATCAGCACGGTCCGGTCGGCGAGCGAGTCATCCAGCTCCTGGTACTCCGAGGGCCACTCGCCACGCTCCTGGTTCTTCACCGCGCGCGGCAGTCGCCGGTACGACGCCAGGATCAGCCCGACGGCCAGCTCGGCCGTGGAGGCGTCGTGGACACCCCGCGCGTTGCACAAGGTGACCCCCTCGCGCAGGTGCGGCAGCAGATTCTCGTAGCCCGCGGTCTGGGTCTGGATGACCTTCAGCGCAGGCATCTCACCGACAACCTCGATCACCTCGGACGAGCCCATGTAGCCCGGCACGTAGAACTCGACCGAGTCCAGCGCCGGCCGCTCGCCGCCCGCGTAATACTGCGCGTCGATCCCCGCCGGCAACCCGCCAAGGAACCCAGCCGGGTCCTCCCACGGCAACAACGCCTTCACCACATCACCCATGCCCCGCAACTTACTCGCACCTCCCGACAGATTTCTTCGGCCGACCACTACGGCTCCGTACTACGGCCGTCTGCCGGCGATGCCCACCAGCCGATCCATCAGTGGCGCCTCGGCGTGGACCTCGACGGGCGGACCCCACAGCTCGGGAACGGGCGGCTGGGCAAGGAACCCGGCCACATGGTCGTAGCACGCTTGCGTCGTTTCCTCTGGCAGGACGAAGGGCAGTCCAGTCGCCTTCGAGAGGTCCCACCCGTGGACGACAACCTCGGTCAACGCGATCCTGCCCCACACCTCGTTCGGCAACTCCAGCCCACCGAGGTCGGCCTGGCCGGCCCAGGCAGCCGGGTCATCCCAGGCTTTTCCCAGCACGTGCAGCCGGTGCCCGAGGACCTGCCGCCAGTCGCCGTCGAAGTCGAGCGCCGCGCCCGCAGCCTCATCCACAGTGCTCGCCGCCTGCGCGAACCCTCGGGCCCCTTCGTCCACGTGGTCGAGCAGGTATCGCACGCTGTACTGCGTGCACGGCGTCCGGTTGCCGAGCTGGTCGCCGCCGATGCGCGCTACCAGTTCGCTGAGCCGCCGGCAGGCGGGTTGCAGGTCGATCATGGGCTTCTCCTCCGCTTCTCCAAGGCTCTGTCACCTGGTACGTCGGAGCCGGTACCGGCTCCTCGACATCGGCTCCTTCGTGCCCTCCTATTACAGCGGACCACTGGACCGGGTGGTCCTAAAGTGCACCCCGGGTGCACTACGGGTGCACGGAGAATTCCGTGCCGGGGACGATTTCGCGTCGTACTCTGAACAGGTGCCCACGACATCGGATCTGGCCTCGACTCTCGATCACGATCAGGCCGTAGGGCGGCTGCGGTCGTCCTACCAGCGCATCCCGGCGGGAGCTCCGGTCCGCCTCGCGAAGCGCAGCTCCAACCTGTTCAGGCCCAGAACGGCGGTGGAATCCCCGGGGTTGGACGTGTCCGGGCTGACCGGGGTGATCTCGGTCGACCCAGTCGGTCGTACAGCCGATGTCCAGGGCATGTGCACGTACGAGGACCTCGTCGCCGCGACCCTGCCGCACGGGCTGATGCCGATGGTGGTGCCGCAACTGCGCACGATCACGCTCGGCGGCGCCGTGACCGGCCTCGGGATCGAGTCGTCGTCGTTCCGAGCCGGTCTCCCCCACGAATCCGTCCTCGAGATGGACATCCTGACCGGCGCCGGCGAGATCGTCACCGCACGCCCCGACGGCGAGCACGCGGACCTGTTCCGGACCTTCCCCAACTCCTACGGCTCCCTCGGCTACGCCACCCGCCTGCGGATCGAGCTCGACCCCATCTCCCCGTACGTCGCCCTGCGGCACGTCCGCCTCGGCCTCGACGAGCTAGGCCCGGCGATCGAGTCGATCGTTGCTGATGGCACCTATGCCGGCGAGCCGGTGCACTTCGTCGACGGCGTCGCCTTCAGCCCCGATGAGGCCTACCTGACGCTCGGGCGGAACAGCGATACCGCACTCGAGGTGAGCGACTACACCGGGCAGCAGATCTTCTACCAGTCGATCCAGCAACGATCGACGGATGCGCTGACCGCTCATGACTATCTGTGGCGCTGGGACACCGACTGGTTCTGGTGCTCGGCGGCCTTCGGCGCGCAGAACCCGTATGTCCGGCGAGTCTGGCCGCGCCGGCTGCGGCGCAGCGACGTCTACCACAAGATCATCGGCCTCGAGAACCGCCATCAAGTTGCCGCGCGCATCAATCGGCGGCGCGGCAACGCGGATCGCGAGCGGGTCGTCCAGGACGTCGAGATCCCCGCGTCGCAGCTGGCCGGCTTCCTGCGCTGGTTCGACGCCGAGGTCGGGATGCGGCCCGTCTGGCTGTGCCCACTACGACTTCGCGGCAGCGAATCTTGGCCGCTGTATCCGCTTGAGCCCGGCGAGACCTACGTGAACGTGGGCTTCTGGGGCACCGTCGCGATCGCGCCGGGCGCCTCCGACGGTGACGTGAACCGCCGCATCGAGGCCGCCGTCGCCGACTTCGACGGGCACAAGTCGCTGTACTCCGACGCCTACTACGACCGAGACACCTTCGACCGGCTCTACAACGTACCGGCCCTGACCGAGGTGAAAGAACGCTACGACCCCGACGCCCGGCTCACCGGGCTCTACGAGAAGGCGGTGACGCGCCGATGACGGCAACGATCTCGACGCAGGTTTCGATCGCGGAAGCACTCACTGCGGTGGCACCGGAAGGACTTCCCTTCCGCTTCACCGCGTACGACGGCAGCGCGGCCGGGCCCGAGGACTCCCCAATCCACATGCACCTGGCGACCGAGCGCGGCCTGTCCTACGTGCTGACGGCACCCGGTGACCTGGGCATGGTCCGTGCCTACGTGCAGGGCGACCTGGAGATCACGGGCAGCCACCCAGGCGATCCGTACGACCTGATGCGGATGATGCTCAACCAGCTGCACTTCGAGCGGCCGACCCCGTCGGAGGCGTTGCGAATCGTCCGCGGTCTCGGCTGGAGCCACCTCAAACCGCCGCCCCCACCGCCTCAGGAGCACCTGCCGAAGTGGCGCCGTACCTTCGAAGGCCTCCGCCACTCGAAGAACCGCGACAAGGCCGCGATCCACCACCACTACGACGTCTCGAACACTTTCTACGAGTACGTCCTAGGCCCGTCGATGACCTACACCTGCGCCGTCTACCCCACCGCGGATGCGACCTTGGAGCAGGCTCAGTTCGAGAAGTACGACCTGGTAGCCCGCAAACTCGATCTCAAGCCAGGCCAGCGACTCCTGGACGTCGGTTGCGGCTGGGGAGGCATGGTCCGCCACGCAGCCCGCGAGTACGGCGTGAAAACCCTAGGCGTAACCCTCTCAGCAGCCCAAGCCGAATGGGCCCAAGCCGCGATCAAACGCGAAGGCCTCGAAGACCTGGCCGAAGTCCGCTTCTCCGACTACCGAGACGTCTCCGAACGCGACTTCGACGCCATCAGCTCCATCGGCCTGACAGAACACATCGGCGTACGCAACTACCCAACCTATTTCGGCTTCCTCCTGGACAGACTGAAGCCCGGCGGCCGCCTCCTGAACCACACCATCACCCGCCCAGACAACCGCTACCGCAGTACCGGCGCCTTCATCGACCGCTACATCTTCCCCGACGGCGAACTCATCGGCTCCGGCCGAATCATCGCCGACGCCCAAGACGCCGGCTTCGAAGTCCGCCACGAAGAAAACCTCCGAGAGCACTACGCCCTCACCTTGGCCGCCTGGTCCGAAAACCTGGTAGCCCACTGGGACGAAGCAGTAGCCGAAGTCGGCTACGCCACCGCCAAGGTCTGGGGCCTCTACCTAGCGGCTTGCCGAGTCGGCTTCGAACGCAACAACACCCAACTCCACCAAGTCCTAGCAGTAAAACTAGACGACGAAGCCAACGCCCACTTCCCCCTCCGCCCCACCTGGGGCAGCTAGCCAAAGTGGCTCCAGCGAACGCGCTGGAGCCTCTTCAGGTCACTTGCCGGGTGCCTGTCTACAGGGCGAAGCCGCCGCCACGCGAGAAGACGGTCCATCACGTCCGGCCTCCGGAGACTCCAGCCGACCGCCGGGCAACCTTCCCAGGGCATGTATCAATCGAGTTCATAACGGACCGCTTCACCATGACCCAGGATCGGCACACCTTCGTTCTGCAACTGCTTTGCACCAGGTCCATAAAGATGCCCGTCGTCCCGAGTACGTGTTCCAGTCACAGTGTTAACAACCCAAGCACCCCTGGCGAGCGACCTATGCAGGTCATTTCTCACCTTCTTCCACATCCGCATCGCAACTCCGTCGTCTGTCATCGCACCAAGCAATGACTCACGCAAACCCCGCGGATCTTGTCGGCCAAGCGCGACGAGCAGGCCTGTCGAATTTCTGTCGATGAAACTCGAAGCAGACGAAACCGACAGATCAACGGTCCCGCGCTGCAGCGAGATGCGATTCAAGGACTGCAGAGCAGTTGAGCTCAAATCCTCCTTCAGGAGATCGGCTCGATAGTTTGGAAAAAATTGCTCTCCCACTACCTTCACCTGCAACTCAGCTACCCAGGGAGACAGCAACGAAGAAATATCATCCCGCGAACCATGAAAACTCAAGGTCGTTTTCATCATGATTTATCAATTGTACGCTTCGAAGCGCATCTCAGACCGGCGCCCTCGATCGCCTCGACCTCCCGCACCCGATCCACCCCGCAGCCTCCGCCCGCACTGACCGGGCAGAGGCTGCGCAGTATCAATCCGCCGGCCAATTCAGGCCTTCCTGCAGCAGTCACCGCGGCCACCTCGCCATGCTCCGAGTACGGATCCTCACCGAAGCAGGATCAGTAGAACCTGATGCTGGTCTGAACTGAATGGACAGCTGCACGCAGAGGGTGGCTGGAGATTCAGGTTCAGCCAGATCAGACATCCCACTTCACGTCAGTTTCGTCGGTGACCGAAGGTATCGCCCGTCAACTCCAGCCCACGCCGATGGCGACGATTCACCCGCTGCCCTCCATGAACGACGCTGGAACAGCTCAGCCACTTATCGATCCGGTACCAGTTCCCTCCCAGCGCCTGCCAGTTCCAAGAGAGGATTCGATGCCCGGGACCCCTTCGCTCGTTGCTGGTGCCTCACGGGCTATCCCAGGTCAAACCTGATCCAATCGCTCGGCCCAAGAATGGGAACTCCTCGTTCTTGCAGCTCCTTGGCGCCCAACATATACAGATACGTATCGTCTCGTACACGATTGCCGGACTCAGTATTGACTATCCAGGCACCTTTATACATCGTCTTCCGCGCCCGATCACGCAACCTTTTCCAGATGCGCGCCGCAGTCTCCTTGCCCGTGCCTGCTCCCAAGCGAGGCACACGGAGCCCCTCACTACCTTCTGCTCCAAGAGTGACTGATAGCCCATCTGGGTTCTTGTCAATGAAACTCATTGCAGAATTGGCCTCGAGATTCACGTCACCAAGATGCAGAGACAGTCGATCCAACGAACCTGCGAAGTCGAAGCCGCTTCGACTCCCATCGGTTCGGGTCACTAGCTCCGCACGGCAATTCGGAAAGAGCTCCTAATACACCAGCGTCAATTGGAATTCCGACACCCATGGCATTACCATCTCAACAATATCTTGACATGTCGCATGAAAACTTAGGGTCGTCTTTCATGGCAGGCTAATTGCACGGCACGAAATGCATCTCATATCCTGCTCCTTCAAGATCTTGAAGCCTCCGGGCGCTAGTCGAGGCGGAAGCGGAGGGCCTTGGCGGCTCTGGTGGGGATGGGGTCGTTCCAGTTGTCCAGGTAGTTCTGGGTGGTGGAGAGGGAGCGGGTTTCCAGCTTGTCTACGTAGACGGTGCCGTGGAGGTGGTCCGTCTCGTGTTGGACGATTCTGGCCTGCCAGCCTTCGAAGGACTCGTGGTGGAGGTGGCCGGTCGGGTCCGTGTAGGTGGCGTCTACGGCGTCGGGGCGGTTCACTACGGCGGTGTAGCCGGGCATGCTTAGGCAGCCTTCGTAGAAGCCTCGGCGGTTGTGGCCGTGGGGGCGGTACGAAGGGTTGATGGCGGCGAAGAACGCCAGGGGGTAGCGGTGGCGGGCCTCGGCTACCTCTTCAGAGACTGTTGCGGGGTCTTCCAGTACTGCGATGCGCACCGGTACGCCGATCTGCGGGGCGGCCAGCCCTACGCCGGGGGCCGCGAGCATCGTTCGGCGCATCAGCTCGACGAACTCGGTCAGCACCGAGTCGTCGACCTGAGCGTCGAACGGCTCCGCCACCTGGCGTAGTACGCGATCGCCCAGCTCGACGATCGGAGCGACACCATCGGGGTACTTCTCGACCAGCTGCGTGATCTGGTCCTTGATGCTGTTCATAGGCGGGCGGCCAACTCCTGAGGCTGTGTGGGCAGACGCGGCCAGCGGCAGAGCCGCCGTACCGGCCAGCAAGGCTCTCCTGCTGATGCTCATGGCCTCATTGTGGCGTAGGTCAGCTCAGCACTGTGAAGTCCACAATCGTATCGTCGAAGCTCTCGTTGCCCGCCTTGTCGTAGGAGGCAGCGGTGATGGAGTCCGGGCCGACCGTGGTGAGCTTGATGGTCGCCGTACCCGGGCAGGGCTTGACGTCGACCGGGGGCTTGCCCATCAGGTGATAGCTGTACTTCGCGACGTCGGTCGAGCCGTTGGCCCCGAAGTGCAGGGTGATCCTCTGGCCCACCTTGTAGACGCCACCCGCCGGCGTGATTGTCACTACGGGGGAATTCGGCTTCACGGTATCGATGGAGAACTCGCAGGTGGCGGACCAGGCTGAGTACTCCGTGCCGTCGAAGACCCGGGCCTGCCAGCTGTAGGTTTTGCCGTCGAGCAACGTCGGGTTGATCTGCGGCTCGTACCAGACTCCCTGCACCTTGGTGTAGCTCTGCGCCGAGAAGACGACGGAGTTGTCCGCCAGGTCGGTGATCCGGAAGTCGACGCTCACCGAGATGGGGTTGCCCCCCGCCGGGGCAGGCACGAAGGCATGCAGAACGGGCGTGGTTCCGTTGATCAGCGGCCGGGCCGCGCCTCGGACACACGTCGTTGCCGGCTGGGTGGTCTTCAGGCTGGCGGTGGTGATCGGGGGCGGAGCGGCTTCGGCCGCGGCGGGGGAAAGTCCCGCCGAAGCAGCCAGAAGTACTGCCGCGATCAGTGCCTTGCGCATCAAATTGTCCTCACGTTGTCAGCCCCGAGCCAGCGAAGGCTACGTTGCGCGACCGTGTGACGACAACTGTGAATAGCTGCAACCGGAGGCGGAGCGGCGGTGTAAGTCAGCTGGAGACGCTGCGCGCCTGGTTGTTGCGAGGTTGCGGATTCGCTTGGTGCGGCCGCGGTCGGCGAGTTCGAGGAGGGAGGGCTTGTGGGTGAGGGATTCGGCCAGGCGGAGTTGGAGCCAGTTTGTGTAGGTGTCGAGGTCTCGGGTCAGGGTGTCGTGGGGTGGTCGGGTGCGGAGGAGGGCGTATTCGGTACTGCGCTGGGTCGCGTAGGCGCGCTCCGAGGGGGCCAGCGCCGCGAGCCAGGTTGGGTGATCGGCCGTCGCGGTGAGGGCGGGCAGGTGGACTACCAGGGACATGACCAGGGCGCGGTCTGGATCCACGGTGGCGGCTTGGAGGAGGGTCGCGTGGCTCGCGGTGTCCTCGGCGGCGGTGCGGTAGAGCTGCCAGCGGCCGACGTCGGTGGTGAGGTCGGGGGTCAGGCCTGTTGCGGTGAGCAACGTGGCTCTCAGGGAGTGCGGGTTGGGCACCGTGGGAGTCTGCGAGGGTGGGTGCATAACGTCTCGGGGTTTGTGGCGTTGGAGTGGTCGATACCTTGGGAGCCTGGGGATGGGTCAGGAACGGATGGTGCTCATGGGTAAGGGTCGCTGGGTTGTGGTGGCGGTAGTGGTGGCTGGGGTGGTTGCCGGGTGCTCCGATGGGAGTGCGGATGCGCAGCCGTCGGTGTCTACCTCTTCGCCGACAGGGGCGCAGTCCGGTACTACGTCCAGTAGGGCGGTGAAGGTTGCGGTGGCCGGGGTGGTGGCTACTGGGATCGAGGTGCCTTGGGGGTTGGCGTTCCTGCCGGACAAGAGCGCGTTGGTGACTGAGCGGGATTCGGGGAAGATCAAGCGGATCGCCGGCAACCAGGTCACTGAGGTCGGGACGGTGGCGGGGGTCGATCCGTCGTCGGAGGGCGGGCTGCTGGGGATCGCGGTTGATCCGCAGTACCCGACGAGGCCTTATGTCTATGTCTACTACTCGACCGGCGACGACAATCGGATCGCTCGGCTCGACTACGTCGACGGCAAGATCAGCAACCCCAGCGTGATCCTGGAAGGGATTCCGCAGGCGGCGGTGCACAACGGTGGGCGGTTGAGGTTCGGGCCAGATGGGTTCCTGTACGCCGGTACGGGCGACGGCACCGATCGGCCGAACTCGCAGAGCGACGACTCGCTCGGTGGCAAGATCCTGCGCATCACCACCGACGGCAAGCCCGCACCGGGCAACCCCGACGGCAGGTTGTGGATCTCCAAGGGGCATCGGAACGTGCAGGGGCTCGCGTTCGACGGGCAGCAGTTGTACGCCGCGGAGTTCGGCCAGGACACCTGGGACGAGCTGAACGCGATCACGCCGGGGGCGAACTACGGCTGGCCGGCCGCTGAGGGCGTGAGCCAACTGGACGGGATGGTCGACCCGATCGCCCAGTGGGCGACCAAGGACGCCTCCCCCAGCGGGATCGCGTTTGCCCAGGGCCACATCTTCATGGCGGGTCTGCGGGGTGAACGCCTCTGGGCGATCCCGGTAGCCGACGGCAAGCGGACGGGCGAGCCGGTCGCCTTCTTCACCGGCCAGTACGGCCGGCTGCGAACCGTCGAGGCGGCTCCCGACGGCTCCCTCTGGCTCACCACCTCGAACACCGACGGCCGCGGCGACCCCAAACCAGGCGACGACCAGGTCCTCCGCCTCACCATCACCCGCTAGCCAAGCAGGCCGACCTCAGGGAAAGCGCTGGGGTTGGGCCCGCCCACCCCGAGTCGGGGAAAGCGCTGGGGTAGAGACAGCGCTGGGCCCGGGCGCCGTGGTGGCGACCGGGCCCAGCGACCAGGTTCAGATTCCCAGCGTGGCGTTCAGTAGTTCGCGGACCTTGGCTGCGTCGGCCTGGCCGCGCATGTCCTTCATGACGGCGCCGATCAAGGCGCCGGCTGCCGCGGGCTTGCCCGAGTTGACCTTTTCGACGACGGCGGGGTTGGCTGCGATCGCGCGGTCGATGGCTTCCTGGAGGGCCGAGTCGTCCGAGACCAGGGCGAGGCCGCGGGCCTCGATGATCTGGGTGACCGAGCCCTCGCCCTTGACCAGGCCGTCGAAGACCTCGCGGGCGAGCTTGTCGTTCAACGCGCCCGCCTCGACGAGCTTCTGGACCTCGGCGATCTCCACCGGACCGACGCCGAGCTCATCGACATCCTTACCGGCTTCGTTGGCCGCGCGGGCCAGCTCGCCCAGCCACCATTTCTTCGCGGCGGCAGCAGCCACACCCAGCGCGACGGTCTGCTCGATCAGGGTCTGCACGCCGCCGTTGACGACGTCGCGCATCTCCAGATCAGTGAAGCCCCACTCCGTCTGCAACCTCAAGCGCTTGACCGGCGGTGCCTCAGGCAGGGTCGCACGAATCTCCTCGACCCATGACCGCGCCGGGGCGACCGGTACCAGGTCGGGCTCGGGGAAGTACCGGTAGTCGTCGGCGTCCGACTTCTCCCGGCCCGAGGTGGTGATCCCGGTGTCCTCGTGCCAGTGCCGGGTCTCCTGGAGAATCTTGCCCCCGGCAACCAGTACGGCGGCCTGCCGGGTGATCTCGTAGGTGATCGCGCGCTCGACCGAACGGAACGAGTTCACGTTCTTCGTCTCGGTACGAGTACCCAGCGCGGTGGAGCCCGACGGCTTCAGCGACAAGTTGGCGTCACACCGCAGCGACCCCTGGTCCATCCGTACGTCGGAGACGTCGAGCGCGAGCAGCAGATCGCGCAGCATGCTCACATAGGCACGCGCGACCGCCGCGGCCTTCTCCGGCGCGACCTCGATCGTCTTGGTGACGATCTCGATCAGCGGGATACCGGCCCGGTTGTAGTCGACCAGCGAGTGCGACGCACCGTGGATACGACCGGTCGCGCCACCCACGTGGGTGGACTTGCCGGTGTCCTCCTCCATGTGCGCGCGCTCGATCTCGATCCGGTACGTCTCGCCGTCGACGACGACCTCGGTCCACCCGTTGAAGGCGATCGGCTCGTCGTACTGCGAGGTCTGGAAGTTCTTCGGCATGTCCGGGTAGAAGTAGTTCTTCCGGGCGAACCGGCACCACTCGGCGATCTCGCAGTTCAGCGCGAGGCCGATCTTGATCGCCGACTCGACGGCGCGTGCGTTCACCACCGGCAGCGCGCCCGGTAGACCGAGGCAGACCGGGCAGGTCTGCGTGTTCGGCGGCGCGCCGAACTCGGTCGGGCAACCGCAGAACATCTTCGACAAGGTGTTCAGCTCGACGTGGACTTCCAGGCCCATCACCGGGTCGAACTGTGCCAAAGCGTCATCGATGGTCAGCACATCAGCAACGACAGTCATCGGGTGACCTCCAGCTCCGGAGCCTTCGACATCAGCACGCCACCCCACTGATCGGCGAACGCCGACTCGAGCGCGGCGCCGACCAGGTAGCACAGATCGTCGCGCATCACCGGCGCCATCACGTGGAAGCCGACCGGCAGGCCGTCCTCGTCGGCCAGGCCGACCGGGAACGACGCGGCCGCGTTACCGGCCAGGTTCGACGGGATCGTGCAGAGGTCGTTCTTGTACATGGCGATCGGGTCGTTCACCCGGTCGCCGATCGCGAACGCGGTGGTCGGCGTCGCGGGTGACACGAGTACGTCGACGTGCTCGTAGGCCGCCGTGAAGTCGCGGGCGATCAGCGTCCGGACCTTCTGCGCCTGGCCGTAGTACGCGTCGTAGTACCCGCTGGACAGCGCGTGCGTGCCGAGCATGATCCGGCGCTTGACCTCGGGGCCGAAACCGGCCTCGCGGGTCAGGCTCATCACCTTCTCGGCATCGTTCTCGCCGTCGTCGCCGACCCGCAGGCCGAACCGCATCGCGTCGAACTTGGCCAGGTTGGACGAGGCCTCGCTCGGCAGGATCAGGTAGTACGCCGGCAGCGCGTACTGGAAGTGCGGGCAGGACACCTCGACCACCTCGGCGCCGAGCTTGGTGAGCAGCTCGACCGCCTCGTGGAAGCGCGCCTCGACACCCGGCTGGTACCCCTCGCCGCCGAGCTCCTTGACGACGCCGACCCGCAGCCCGGTCACGTCACCGCTACGAGCGGCGTCGACCACGGCCGGTACCGGCTGGTTGATCGAGGTGGAGTCCATCGGGTCGTAACCCGCGATCACCTCGTGCAGCAGCGCCGCGTCGAGCGTCGTGCGCGCACACGGACCAGGCGTGTCGAGGCTGGAGGCCAGCGCGATCAGCCCGTACCGCGAGGTACCGCCGTACGTCGGCTTCACGCCGACGGTGCCCGTGAACGCGGCTGGCTGACGGATCGAGCCACCCGTGTCGGTGCCGATCGCGAGCGGAGCCTGGTACGCCGAGATGGCGGCCGACGAGCCACCACCCGAGCCACCGGGGATCCGGTTGAGGTCCCACGGGTTGTGGGTCGTCCCGTAGGCCGAGTTCTCCGTGGAGGAGCCCATCGCGAACTCGTCCATGTTGGTCTTGCCGAGGATCACGATGCCGGCCGCCTTGAGCCGCTTCACCACGGTCGAGTCGTACGGCGGCTTCCAGCCCTCGAGGATCTTCGAACCGGCGGTGGTCGGAATGCCGTCCTGGGTCAGCACGTCCTTCAATGCCAGCGGTACGCCGGCGAGCGGGCCGAGCTCGTCGCCGGCGGCGCGGCGCGCGTCGACGGCGGCCGCCTGCGCCAGGGCGCCGTCGGTGTCGACGTGCAGGAAAGCGTGCACAGCACCGTCGACGGCACCGATCCGGTCCAGATGCGCCTGGGTGATCTCCACCGACGACGCCTGGCCGGAACTCATCAGCTCGGACAGCTCAACCGCGGTCTTCCGCGTCAAGTCACTCATCCGCGGGCCTCGCTTCGCTCGGAACCGCCAATGAGTGAGACTCGCTGTGTTGATTGGTTCGTTCGCATGCGCTCTCTCACTATGCCTCCTCGGTCAGAATCCGCGGTACCCGGAAGCGCTGCTCCTCCGCGGCCGGGGCGCCGGACAGCGCCTGCTCCGGCGTGAGGCAGGGAACGTTCACGTCGGCGCGCATCACATTCGTGAGCGGCAGGGCGTGGGACGTCGGCGGGATGTCCTCGGCAGCCACTTCACTGACCTGGGCGACCAGGCCGATGATCTGCTCGAGCTGCGGAGCGAGGTGGTCGAGCTCGTCTTCGGTGAGCTCGATCCGCGCCAGGCGCGCCAGATGCGCGACCTCTTCGCGGGTTATCGATGGCATGAAGGATTCCAATGGTCTGCAGGTGGGCTGCCGGCCGTGACTGACGTTTGCTCGCAGCCGCTTCCGAACGTTTCGCGCCAGCTATGTAGACAGATGGCTTGCGGCCAGCTTAGTGGGCTATCGAGGCAGCGCCCGCATCCGGTTGTGCGGGCCAAATTATCCACCAGCTGAGAGCCCCGGGCGTGTCACTTTGTTCCGCTCTGTAACATTGGCCGCGACAGGGCGTAACTTGCGTGGTATTCGGCTGGGAGATGATCGTTCGGTGTTCCTGCTGCGATTGATCATCCCGGACCGGCCGGGGTCCCTCGGCACCGTGGCAACAGCACTCGGTGAGGTGAACGCCGACATCCACGCGATCGAGATCGTGGAGCACCGGCGCGAGAACGGCACCGCCGTCGACGACATCGTGGTCGACCTTCCGCCGGGCGTCCTGCCCGACCGGCTCGTCTCAGCCTGCAACGGCGTCCCCGACGTCGAGGTGATCTGGTTCTCCCGGTACGGCGCCGGCGGTGGACTGCACATGGACCTCGAAGCCGTCGAGCAGATGACGTCGGCTCCGGCCGAAGCGGTCGACATCCTGGTCGAGCAGGCCCCGGCAGTACTGCACGCCGACTGGGCCGCGTTGCTGGACGGTACCGGCAGCGAGATCAAGGTCGCGCTGGAGACGAGCGCGACGCCGGAGTTCGGCGACCTGGCCGAGCAGTGGCTGCCGCTGGAGAAGGCGACCACGCTGGTCGCTCCCGACCACAAGGGCTTGGCGGAGTCGGTGCTGGTCGCCGCGCCGCTGGAGTCGAACCGCCGGGTGCTGGTGATCGGCCGCCGCGGTGGACCGGAGTTCCTCGGTTCCGAGGTCGCCCGGCTGAGCTACCTGGCCAACCTCGCGGTCACCATCCGCGCCACCGCCTGACCGACTGACACTGGCTGACCCACTGGCACTGGTTGACAGCTGAACGACGAAGAAGTCGCCTCCCGCTGCGGGAGGCGACTTCTTCGTTCGCTGCGACGTTTCAGTTGAGCTGGCGGTACCAGAAGATCCACATCACGGTGATCACCAGCAAGGCGACCACCCCGATCAGCGTGACGATCACCACCGCCTGGGTGTTGCTGTCCTCACGCTCCGGCAGGTCGAACTGGGTCGGCCCCCACGGGCCGCCCCCGTCCACCCGGTTCAGCGACTCCGGCGGCGGCTTGGCCACCGGGGTCTGCTCGCGCTTCTCCGGGTTGAAATTCATCACACCTCACACGTAGTACGACTCGTACTTGATGCTGATCGTCTGCGACGAGTAGTCGTCGTCGGTCGAGCCGGTCTGCTGTACTCGCCAGCCGGCCACATAACCAGCGTACGGCTTGCCGTCCTTGTGTGCGTCGAGGAAGGTCTTGATCGCCGCCACATCGGCGCCCCGGACCGCAGCCATCGCGTCGCCGACGGCGGCCGGCAGCGCTGCCTTGACCTCGGCGGTGTCGCCGGAGGCCGAGATCTCGAGGATCCGGACCCCGCTGTTGCCGCCGATCCCGAAGATCCGCTGCGAGCCGGCCTTGCCGAGATCCTTGCGGCAGGACGAGGTGCACACGTACTGCTTCGCCTTCAGCGCCGCGGTCAGCTGTGCCTCGGTGGTCTGGAACTCCTTGCGGGGCAGGTCGTAGGAATCCGCTCCCGACTTGCCACCGGCGATCTGCACGCTGTCGCCGCTGTTCAGCAGGTTGAACTCGCCCCAGCTGCTGCCGACCTTGGCGTCCTTCTGCCCGCTCTTCACCACTGCCTGGATCTTGGCCACCTCGCTACCGCCGAAGGTGTCGTTGCCGATCGCCTGCAGCGCCGCGTCGAAGGTGACGGCGGCGTTGTTGACGTTCTCCCGGTTCTGCGACCGGACCAGGACGCCGATGATCGTGCCGTCGGCCTGGAACTGGAAGATCACCTCGGCCTGGCTGACCTCGTCGAACTTGAAGCAGCCACGGTGTGCACCCTGCGCGCCGTTGAACAGGTCGCTGCACTGGAACCCAGCGGCCTGCAACTTGTCGGTCGAGACCTTCGCCTGCCCCGTCGCGTTACCCAGGCCGCTGCCCGAGCTGCTCGGCTCACCACTCGGCTCGCCACTTGGCTGGCCGGAAGGCTCACCCGACGGCTGGCTCGTGGGCTGGCTCGTGGGCTGGGTCGCCGGCGGGCCGGCAGGAGCCGTTCCCGCGCCGTCGTCGTCGCCACCGAGTGCCCTGACGCCGAGGAAGACCACCAGAGCGATCAGCACCAGGCCGATCAGACCGCCACCGATGACCAGCGGCAGCTTGTCCTTCGAGATGCCACCCTTCTTCGGGCCGCCCGGACCACCCTGCCAAGGCTGCTGGCCCTGCTGCCAACCACCCTGCTGAGGCTGCTGACCCCATGGCTGCTGCTGGTAGCCACCCTGCTGCGGGTAACCGCCCGGCTGCTGACCTTGCTGAGGAGGCTGCTGAGGACCCCAACCGCCACCAGGCTGACCGCCCTGCGGAGGCTGCCCGGGACCCCAGCCGCCCTGCTGCGGAGGTTGCCCTTGATGCGGAGGTTGCCCTTGATGCGGAGGTTGCCCTTGATGCGGAGGCTGACCCTGGTGCGGAGGTTGGCCCTGCCCAGGCTGCGGCTGACCCCAGCCGCCACCACCTTGGCCCGGCTGCTGTCCCCAGCCACCCTGACCCGGTTGGCCGCCTTGCTGCCCACCTTGTTGGCCGCCCTGCTGTCCGCCCGGCCGGCCCCCTTGCTGTCCGCCCGGCTGGCCCCCCGGCTGCCCAGGACCCCATGGTCCTTGTGGCGGCGTAGTCATATGCGCTCCTTAAAAACCCACGTGTAGAGGGATGCAAACTAACAGTCGGACGGATCAGTGAGCCCGCCGGATCCGTTCATCGTCAGGCATCTTCCGGCTCGGGGTTCGTCGCCACCGCCGCGGCGGCCTCCGGCCCTTCGGTGAGCAGTACTACGAAGCCGGCCGCGTCCAGAACCGGTACCCCGAGCTGAACCGCCTTGTCGTACTTGGATCCGGGCGAATCGCCCACCACCACGAACGACGTCTTCTTCGACACCGAGCCGGCCACCTTGCCACCGCGCGAGACGATCGCCTCGGTCGCCTCGTCCCTGCTGTACCCCTCGACCGTGCCGGTGACCACGACCGACTGGCCTACCAACGTCTGCTCGACCGTTGGTCCAGTCCGGATCTGCCGCAGCTCGACGCCGGCCTCCTTCCACTTCCGCACGATCTCCTGGTGCCAGTCGATCTCGAACCACTCGATCACCGCGTGCGCGATGGTCGGGCCGACGCCCTCGATCTGCGACAGCTCCTCCTCGGAGGCCGCCTCGATCGCGTCGATGTCGTCGTACGCCGCAGCCAGCGCCGCCGCCGCGGTCGGGCCGACGTGCCGGATCGAGAGTGCCACCAGGCCACGCGACAGTTGTTGTGTCTTGGCCTGTTCGAGATTGGTGAGCAGCTTGACAGCGTTGGCCGACAGCGCGCCCGCCTTGGTGGTGAAGAAGGAGCTACCGGCCAGGTCTTCCTCGGTCAGCGAGAACAGGTCGCCCTCGTCCGCAATCAGCTCGTTGCTGATCAGCGCGTCCGCGGCCTTGAAGCCGAGCACCTCGATGTCGAACGCCGACCGGCCGGCCAGGTGGAACAGCCGTTCGCGCAGCTGGGCCGGGCAGGATTGGGAGTTGGGGCAACGAATATCGATGTCCCCCTCCTTCATCGCCCGCAGCTCCGTCTGGCAGGAAGGGCACTTGGTCGGCATCCGGAACGGGTACGCGTCGTCGGGGCGCAGCTCCATCACCGGGCCGAGGATCTCGGGGATCACGTCACCGGCCTTGCGCAGTACAACGGTGTCGCCGATCCAGACGCCCTTGCGCTCGACCTCCTGCCCGTTGTGCAGGGTCGCGAACTCGACGGTCGACCCGGCCACCCGGACCGGCTCCATGACGCCGTACGGCGTGACGCGGCCCGTGCGACCGACGTTCACCTTGATGTCGAGGAGCTTGGTGGTGACCTCCTCCGGCGGGTACTTGTAGGCGATCGCCCAGCGCGGGGCGCTCGAGGTCGAGCCGAGCGCGCGTTGAAGGTCGACCTCGTCCACCTTGACGACGACGCCGTCGATCTCGTGGTCCACCGAGTGCCGGTTCTCGCCGTAGTACGCGATGAACTCGTTGACCTCGTCCAGGGTCTCGACCCGGCGGGCGCGGTCGCTGACCGGCAGGCCCCACTCCTTCAACAGCTGGTACGCCTCGGAGAGCCGGTTGATGTGGAGCCCCTCGACCTTCCCGATGCCGTGCACGACGAAGCGCAGCGGGCGGCTGGCGGAGACGCGCGGGTCCTTCTGCCGCAGCGAACCGGCCGCGCTGTTGCGGGGGTTCGAGAACGGGTCCTTGCCTGCCTCGACCAGCTGCGCATTGAGCTCCGTGAAGTCCTCCACCCGGAAGTAGACCTCGCCGCGGACCTCGAGGAAAGCAGGCGGTTCGGCGACCTTCAGCTCGTTCGGGATGGAGTCGATGGTGCGGGCGTTCAGCGTGATGTCCTCGCCGGTCCGGCCGTCGCCGCGAGTGGCGCCGCTGACCAGCCGGCCGTTCTCGTAGACCAGGTCGAGGGCCAGGCCGTCCACCTTGAGCTCGCACAGGAAGCCGCTGTCGTGGATCTGCTGGACGGTGACCTCGCGCTCCAGCCGCTTCGCCCAGGCTTCCATCTGCTCGGCGGAGAAGGCGTTGCCCAGGCTCTCCATCCGCTGCGGGTGCTCGACCGCGGTGAACAGCGTCGAGATCGGGACGCCGACCTTCTGGGTCGGCGAGTCCGGCGTACGCAGCTCGGCGTACTGCTCCTCGATCGCTTGCAGCTCGTGCATCAACGCGTCGAAGTCCGCGTCGGAGATGGTCGAGGTCGCCATGTAGTAGCGGAACCGGTGCTCCTCGATCTCCCGGCTCAGCGCGGCATGCCGCTCGCGCACCTCCGGTGGCGGAGCGGGCTGGTCGGCGGCACTGGTCTCGGGGATCTCCGTACTCATAGACCAGAACTTACCGCCAGCCACCGACGTTTTAGGCTTCTGCGGTATCTCCGACGACTTCCGCAACCCGACGGAGAAGTTCGAGCCGGGCTCGGGCGTCGGCCGGTGACGGGGAGCCCGCGAGGCCGCACGCTGGGGTGATGACGACGTCGACCAGGTCCTTCTGGGTCAGGCCGATCTCGTGCCAGCGCCGGGTCAGCAGCCCCGCTGCCTTCTCCGCCTGAGGAATGGCGCCAGTGGTCGGTACTACGCCCGCGTACAAGGTCGTACCGTCCTCCACTGCGAAGGCGATCTGCTCCCAAGCTGCGTCGGTGAGCAGTGCCACGTCTACCGCCACTCCCCCGGCGCCAGACTTCCGGAAGACCTCGATGGGCGGCCGTGCGGCGCAGCAGTGAACCACAGTGATCGCAGGCGCCGCAGCCTCGATCACTCGGCTCAGGAGGTCTACAGACCCAGGACCGTCGACAGAGCGGTGCTTGCCCCACCCGCTGGCAGTAGGAACAGCCCCCGCCAGTACTGCGGGAAGCCCCGGCTCATCAAGTTGCACGACAAGGTCAGCCCCCGGCACCCGTCGTCGAAGGTCAGCAACATGCTCCTGCAACCCGTAGGCCAAGGCCTCAGCCAGATCGCGCCGAGCGCCGTGGTCAGCGAGCACCTTGTCGCCGCGAGGTAACTCCACCGTTGCAGCGAGTGTCCACGGCCCGGTCACCTGGAGCTTCAGCGGACCGGTGTAGCCGTCCGCCAACTCCTCCAGGACATCCAAGTCCTGCAAGAGCAAGGAGCGAGCTCGCCGCTGGTCCAGGCTGGCCCGCGGGTCGTTGCCACCCGTCAACCGCCAGCCCGCCGGCTGCAGGTCCATCGCCAACGACGTCACCAGCCCGGCGGCCCGGCTCACCATGTCGGCGTACGGGCGGGCCGGCAGCTCCGGCAGGAACGGGATGGTCACCGCGTCCAGCACATACTTCGTCCACTCGCGCATGTCCTCGCCAGGCAACGAGCCCATCGCAGTGGTCGCCGCTGGGCCGAAGGGACTGCTCACGTGGTGTTCCTGTTCCGCTGGAGATATCTGGTGACGCGACCGGGCGCCCGAGAGGCAATGTCGGTCGCACCCGTGGTCCGCTTGGGCCGTGCGACCAGCTCACCGCCGCAGTTCGGGCAGACAGCGGACATCGCGGAAGAGCACGCTGGGCAGAAGGTGCACTCGTAGCTGCAGATCACCGCGTCGTCGGCCGGACCGAGCGACGTGGCACAGCGCTCGCACGTGTCCTTCATGCGGAGCACGGGGATCAGACCGTCTGCGGTACGCGCTCGACCGTGTCGATGGTGGCCGAGCCGATCACGCGCGTCCCGTCGTACAGGACGACTGCCTGGCCGGGCGCGACGGCATCCGCGGGCTCGTCGAAGGAGACCAGGACCTGGTCGCCCTCGAGCCGGGCGGTGACGGCGATCTCCTCGCCGTGCGCGCGCAGCTGAGCCTTCACGTGCAGCGTCTCGGTCGGCACCGGGCCACACCAGCGCGGCTTCGACGCGGTCAGCCGCTCGACCGCGAGCTCCGCGCGCGACCCGACCGTCACGGTCTTGTCGACGGGCGAGATGTCGAGCACGAATCGCGGCTTGCCGTCGGCGGCCGGCGTACCGATCTTGAGGCCCTTGCGCTGGCCGACCGTGAAGCCGTGGGTGCCCTTGTGCTCCCCGAGCTTGTTGCCCTGGGCGTCGACGATGTCCCCCGGCGACTCGCCCAGCTGCTTGCTGAGGAAGCCCGGAGTGTTGCCGTCGGCAATGAAGCAGATGTCGTGGCTGTCCGGCTTGGCGGCCACCGACAACCCGCGGCGCTCGGCCTCCGAACGGATCTCGGTCTTGTCCGTGTCGCCGAGCGGGAAGATCGCGTGCTTCAGCTGCTCCTGTGTGAGGACGCCGAGCACGTAGGACTGGTCCTTGGCCGGGTCGACCGCGCGGTGCAACTCGCGACCGGCCGGGGTCTCGACGATCTGCGCGTAGTGCCCGGTGGCGACGGCGTCGAAGTCGAGGGCCAGCGCCCGCTCGAGCACCGCGCTGAACTTGATCTTCTCGTTGCAGCGCAGGCACGGGTTCGGCGTCCGGCCGGCCGCGTACTCGGCGACGAAGGGCTCGACCACGTCGGCGTGGAACCGCTCGGCCAGGTCCCAGATGTAGAACGGGATGCCGATCACGTCGGCGGCGCGACGGGCGTCGCGGGAGTCCTCGACCGTGCAGCAGCCGCGGGCGCCGGTGCGGTACGACTGCGGGTTGCGGCTCAGCGCCAGGTGCACGCCGACCACGTCGTGGCCCGCCTCAGCCATCCGCGCCGCCGCGACGGCGGAGTCGACCCCGCCGGACATGGCTGCGAGTACCCGCATCAGTGGTTCCTTCCTACGTTCTGCAATCCGGCGGACATCGCCCGCTCGACGACGGGCCCGATGTTGTCCAGTACGGCGTCCACGTCGGCCCGGCTGGACGTGTGCCCCAGGGTGAAGCGCAAGGAACCGCGAGCGCGCTGATCGCCGTACCCCATCGCCAGCAGCACGTGGCTCGGCTCCGCGACGCCCGCGTTGCAGGCGGATCCGGTCGAGACCTCGATCCCCCGCGCGTCGAGCAGCAGGAGCAGCGAATCGCCTTCACAGTCCTTGAACGACAAGTGTGCGTTACCGGGCAAGCGGCGTACCGGGTCGCCCGAGAGCATCGCGCCGGGGACGGTACTCGTGATGCCCTCGATCAGAGCGTCGCGCAGGGCGGTCAGCCGCTCCCCATGCTCAGCCTGGTGCTTGATCGCGTGCTCGACGGCCACGGCGAACCCGGCTGTCGCCGGGGTGTCCAGCGTGCCGGACCGTACGTCGCGCTCCTGGCCGCCGCCGTGCACGATCGGCACGAGCTTGGTCTCCTTGCGGACCACCAGCGCACCGATCCCGAACGGCCCGCCGACCTTGTGGGCACTCACCGTCATCGCGTCGACACCGAGCTCGGCGAAATCCACCGGCACCTGCCCGACCGCCTGGACGGCGTCGGTGTGCACGGGGATCGCGTGCGCCTTGGCCAGCGCCGCGATCTCCTGGACCGGCTGCAGCGTGCCGACCTCGTTGTTGGCCATCATCAACGTGACGAAGGACACGGACTCCGGGTCCGCCTCGATCGCCCGCTGGACATCCTCGGGCCGAACGCGGCCCAGCTCGTCGACCGGCAGCCACTCGATCTCGGCACCCTCGTGCTGCGCGAGCCAGATGGCCGGATCCAGCACTGCGTGATGCTCGATCCCGCTCAGCAGGATCCGCCGGCGACGCGGATCCTCCGCCAGCCGGGCCCACCACAGCCCCTTCAGCGCGAGGTTGTCCGCCTCCGTACCGCCTGAGGTGAACACGATCTCGCTCGGCTGGGCGCCCAGCGCCTCGGCGATCGTCTCCCGCGACTCCTCGACCGTCCGCCGCGCAGCCCGCCCGGATCCATGCAACGACGACGCATTGCCGGTCAGCCCGAGGTGAGAGGCCATCGCCTCGATCGCCACGGGCAGCATCGGTGTCGTCGCGGCGTGATCCAGGTAGACCGTACGGCGGCCAGAAGAGGTCATAACAACCTTAAGGGTACGGCGAGGGCGGTTGTTCCCGCTCGGTGGGCGGGGCGCGGACCGCCAGCCCATCAATCACCCTCCGATCGCCCCGGTAACCGCGTCCCACCCGCTGCGGTGAGGGGGTTTGATGGCGTGGCGGTCCGGGCTTCGTCGGAGTGGACGAAATCGGGTTCGGCAGTTGTCGCTCGCGACGAATACGCGGCGCCCCGCCGGTCCTAGCGTCGGTGCATGGCGACCCTGAGCGAAATCCAGACGTGGCTTCAAGACCGGCTGCCGGCGTTGCTCGCCGAGCACGAGGTCCCCGGGACGGCGGTCGCGGTGCTGTTCGGCGGCGAGGTGATCGACCACGCGGCCGGCGTCCTGAGCACTGCGACGGAGGTGCCGACGACCCCCGGCACGGTGTTCCAGATCGGCTCGATCACCAAGGTCTGGACGACGACGCTGGTGATGCAGCTGGTCGACGAGGGCAGGGTCGATCTCGACCAGCCGGTCCGGGCGTACCTCCCCGAGTTCGTGCTCGGCGACGACGCGGCCGCCGCGGTCATCACCGTCCGGCAACTGCTCTGCCACACGTCCGGTTTCGAGGGCGACATCTTCAACGAGACCGGCAAGGGCAACGACGCGATCGAGAAGCTCGTCCGGACGTTCGCCGAGGTCGGCCAGCTCTTCGCGCCCGGCGAGATGTTCTCCTACAACAACGCGGCCTTCGTGATCCTCGGCCGGCTGGTCGAGGTACTGCGCGACAAGCCGTTCGACGCCGTCCTGCGGGAGTACCTCTTCACCCCGCTCGGCCTGGAGCACGCGGCCACCGATCCGTACGAGGCGATCCTGCACCGTGCCGCGGTCGGGCACCTCCGGCCCGCACCCGAGGCGGCACCGGCGCCTGCTCCTATCTGGGCGATGACGCGCGGCATGGCACCCGCCGGCGCCATGCTCGCGATGAGCCCACGCGATCTGCTCGCCTTCGCCAAGCTGCACCTCGACTCGGGAACAGCGGCGGACGGTACTTCGGTACTGAGCCCGGCGAGCGTCAAGGCGATGCAGGACCCGCAGGTCAAGCTGCCGGCGCTCGGGATGATGGGTGATTCGTGGGGGCTCGGCTGGGAGCTCTTCGACTGGGACGGGACGACGGTGATCGGCCACGACGGCGGCACCATCGGACAGAACGCCTTCCTGCGCGTAGTACCCGAGCATGGTCTGGCAGTCGCGGTACTGACCAACGGTGGCGACACGATCGAGCTCTACAAGGCCGTCGTCGCCCAGGTGGTCAAGGAACTCGCCGGCCTGGACCTGCCGGCGCTGCCCACCCCGCCGGCAACGCCCGTGCCGATCGACGCGGACCGGTTCCTCGGCACCTACAGCTGTGAGGTCGCCGACCTGACCATCCGGCAGGACGAGGACGGCCGGGTCTGGCTCGACCAGACGCCGAAGGGGATCTTCGCCGAGCTCGGTCCCGCGCCGGAACCGGTCGAGCTGGTCGGCCGGAACGAGCAGAGCCTGATCGCGCTGAAGGCGGAGAACGGCATGCACGTCCCGCACGTCTTCCTCGGCGACGACGGCGCCGGCCACGCCCTGTACGTCCACAGCGGCCGCGCCATCCGCCGCGCCTCCGCCTGACCCGACCGTCCTGTCCCGTCCCCTGAGAGGTACACCATGAGATCCGTACTCATCGTCACGGTCGCAGCCGGGCTGGTTCTGTCAGCCTGCAGTTCGGGCGACCAGACCACCACCACCGGTGCAGGCAAACCCGTCGCAGGCCAGACGCTGACCATGGCGCTGGGGTCCGACCCAGGCAACCTGGACCCGCAGTTCACCTCGCTGTCGATCACCAAGCAGGTCGACGCGTTCCTCTACGACTCGCTGGTCAACTTCGACTCGGCCGGCAAGCAGGTGGCGGGACTCGCGGAGAAGTGGGAGGGCACGACCACCACGGCGAAGTACACGCTGCGCAAGGGCATCACGTGTCTGGACGGCAGCCCGCTGACGGCGAGCACGGTGGCGGAGAACATCACCTTCGTCGGCAACCCGGCCAGCAAGTCGACCCGGATTGGCGTCTTCGTGCCGGCCGGCGCCAAGGCCACCGGCGACGACGCGACCGGCATTGTCACCGTGACGGCGGCTGCTCCCGACGCCTTCCTGGTCCGCAACGTCGGCGGCCTGCACATCGTCTGCAGCAAAGGGATGAAGGACCGCAGACTGCTCAAGCAGGGCTCGGACGGCACGGGCATGTTCACGGTCGCCGAGGCCGTCCCCGGCGACCACTACACGCTGACTCGCCGCAAGGAGTACGCGTGGGGCCCGGGCGACTTCAAGGCCGACCAGCCCGGCCTGCCGGACAAGGTGGTGCTCAAGGTCGTCGCCAACGAGACCACCGCGGCGAACCTGCTGATCTCCGGACAGGTCAACATCGCCGGCATCGCCGGACCAGACAAGCAGCGGCTGGAAGCGCAGAAGCTCTACTCTCGCAGCGCGGGCACTCCGCTGGGTGAGCTCTGGTTCAACCAGAAGGCCGGCCTGCCGACCGCCGACCTCGCCGTACGCCGAGCGCTGACGCAAGCCCTCGACCTGACCCAGCTCGGCAAGGTGCTCACCAGCGGGACCGGCACACCGACCACCAGCCTGGTTGTCCCGGGCACCGGCCCTTGCAACGACGACACCGTCACCGGCAACCTGCCCGGCCACGACCTCGACGCCGCCAAGGCCGCTCTCGACGCAGCCGGCTGGAAGGCAGCTGCGGGTGGAATCCGGGAGAAGGCCGGCGCCAAACTCTCAGTCGTCTTCTACTTCCTGACCAGTCTCGGTCCCCCGGTGCAGTCGGGCGCGGAGCTGGTGCAGAAGACCTGGGCTGAGCTGGGCGTGGAAGTCTCACTCAAACCCGTCTCCACCGCCGAGATCGGCACGCTCATCCTGGGCGGCCAGGGCACCTGGCACGCCGGCCTGATCCCACTCACGGTGAACCTGCCCAGCCAGCTCGTCAGCTTCATGTCGGGCACCACGCCGCCGAACGGCAGCAACTTCTCCTCGATCAAGAACCCCGAGTACGACGCCGCGGTCCACCAGGCGTCCTCGATCGCCGGCCCGGACGGCTGTGCCGACTGGGCGACGGCCGAGCGCGCCCTGATGAAGCAGCTCAACTTGGTGCCGTTCGTCAACGCGACCGTGCCGATCTTCGCCAAGGGCGCGACCTTCGAGCTGAGCGACGGCGTCTCGCCCGCCTCGATCCGGATGCTGGGGTGATCCGGTGACCACGACGGTCGGCGTCCCCCGGGCGGCGGTGAACTTCAGCACCCACCCGTGGGTCCGGTTCGCGGTCCGCCGGATCGGACGGCTGATCGGGTCTGTCCTGGTGCTGGTCAGTGCTGCCTTCCTGATGATCCACCTGATCCCCGGCGACCCGGTCCGGGGAGCACTCGGTCCGGCCGCAGCTCAGAGCCTGGTCGACGCGCAGCGCGAGTCGCTGGGCCTCAACGACCCGCTGTGGCAGCAGTACCTGCATTTCCTGCAGCACCTGTTCACCGGCAACTTCGGTACGTCGATCACCACTGGCCTCCCGGTGTCCGACGTGATCCAGGACCGTCTACCGGCCACCGTGCAGCTCGCCTTCGCCGCATTCTTGGTGGCAGTCCTCATCGCGTTACCCGTCGGCCTGGTCGTGGGTGTCCTCACCCGCGCCGGGCGCCGGCCACGCGCTGAGCTGAGCTTCACGTCAGCCTCAGTGGTGCTGGCCGCGATCCCTGAGTTCCTGCTGGCGGTCGGGCTCGTCTATCTCTTCGCCGTGAAGCTCCATTGGTTCCCCGTCGCCGGCCGCGGCAACCTCGCGTCGTACGTGCTGCCGGTGATCTCCCTGGCGATCGGCCCGGCGGCCGTGCTGGCGCGTATCTGCCGGGTGGAGCTGCTCGCAGTACTGCAGACGGACTACCTGCGTACTGCGCGGGCCAAGCGCCTCCCCGCAGCCGCCGTCTACCTACGGCACGCCCTCCCCAACGCAGTGACGGCCACGATCACCCTGGGCGGCCTACTGCTCGGTGGACTGGTCGCCGGGACCGTACTAGTCGAGAACGTCTTCGGCTGGCCAGGTCTGGGCAGCACGATCGTGTCCTCGATCCTGGCCAAGGACTACCCGCTGGTGCAGGGCGTAGTGCTCGTCTACGGCGCTGGCGTCCTACTGGTCAACCTGGCGGTCGACGTGATCCTCGCCCTGCTGGACCCCCGATCCACCATCAGGGAGAGTTGATGAGATCCCGCTGGATCGCAGTACTCCGTACGCCGGTCGGCGCAGGCGCCGGAGTGCTCCTGCTCGGCGTACTCCTGCTGGCTCTCTTCGCCCCCATCATCTGGTCGCACCAAGCGAGCGCGATCGACACCGACCACCTGTTGGAAGGGTCATCCGCAGCGCATTGGCTCGGCACCGACAACCTCGGTCGTGACATCTTCTACCGAGTACTCGTCGCCTCCCGTACGTCGATCCTGCTCGCCTTGCTGGCGACGTCGATCGCGGTCGTCAGTGGTCTCGCGCTGGGATGTGCGCCGACGTTGCTCGGTCGCCGTGCCGGACGGCTGACGACGGCAGTGGTGAACATCGCCGTCGCGTTCCCCGGACTCCTGCTCGCACTGTTCTTCGCGGTGATCTTCGGAGTGGGCGCGAAGGGCGCGGTACTGGCGATCGGCTTTGCTGGAGCGCCGGCGTTCGCGCGGCTGACGCAGACGCTGGTGGCCGGGGTCGCGGAGCGGGACTTCGTCGCGGCCGCGCGGGTCGTCGGGGTCGGCCGGTTCCGGATCCTGCTGCGGCACATCCTGCCGAACATCGCCGAACCCCTCGCGGTGAACGCAACGATCGGGGCCGGCGGCGCCTTGCTCGCCTTCGCCGGGCTGTCGTTCCTCGGCCTGGGGGTGCAGGCACCGGCGTACGACTGGGGACGGTTGATGGGCGAGAGCCTCAACAGCATCTACGTCCACCCGGCCGCGGCGCTGGCGCCTGGAGTCGCAGTGGTCATCGCCGGGCTGGCGTTCAACCTCTTCGGGGAGTCGGTGGCGAAGGGCTTCGGCGTACCGGTCCTGAAGGGGGCGCGGTTGCCCGATCGGGTGCCGGAGACCAGGCCTGCCGCGGCCGTCGATGACGATGCCGTGTTGGTCGTCAAGGACTTGCACGTCAGCTTTCCCGGGCCGGTCACCCCGGTTCGCGGGGTCAGCTTCACGATCGGCAAGGGCGAGATCGTCGGCGTGGTCGGCGAGTCCGGCTCCGGGAAGAGCCTCACCGCGCTCGCGGTTGCCCAGCTGATCGAGTCGCCTGGTCAGGTACGAGCCGCTGAGTTGTCCTTTCTCGGTGCGCCGTTGCTCGGGAGGTTGGCGGTTCGCAGTACTGCGGCTGCGCGGCGACGGCTGCTGGGGACGTCGTTCGCGATGGTCTTCCAGGACCCGATGACCTCGTTCAACCCGACGAAGCGGATCGGAGTCCAGCTCGCCGAAGGCGCTCGCGAGCATCAGGGAATGTCCCGGCGGCAGGCGATGGCGCGGGCGATCGACCGGCTGCGCGCGGTCCGCATCCCCGAGCCCGAGCGACGGGCGCGGCAGTATCCGCACGAGTTCTCGGGCGGGATGCGGCAGCGCGCGATGATCGGCATGGGACTGATGGGAGCGCCGGCGCTGATCGTCGCCGACGAGCCGACCACCGCGCTCGACGTGACGGTGCAACGGGAGGTGCTCCGGTTGCTGGAGAAGATCCGGACCGAGAACGACGTCGCCGTGCTGCTGATCAGCCACGACATCACCGTCGTCGCGCAGGTCTGCGATCGCGTCCTGGTGATGTACGCCGGGCGCATCGTCGAGGAGTTGCCGTCCGATGCGCTCGCGACCGGGGCCCGCCATCCCTACACGCGCGCGTTGCTGGCCGCAGTACCGGATCTGGATACGCCGCTCGACGAGCCGCTGGCGGTGATCCCGGGGCGCCCGGTGGATCCGGCGCAGTTCCCTCCTGGTTGTGCCTTCGCAGCCCGATGTGAGTTCGCCGAGGATCGCTGCACCGTCGAGGACCCGGCGCTGGTCAGGCACGGTGTGGACCATCAGGTGGCCTGCTGGAACCCGCAGGCGACGGCGGCCTGGCAAGCTCGGTATCTGGACAGCGAATCGATCCGGACGGGGCAACGATGAGCGAACTGCGTTTCGACGACGTGTCTGTCCGGTTCGGCACGGGCAGCCGCGCGATGACCGCCGTCGACGGGGTCAGCCTGGTCGTACCGTCCGGGCAAGTGGTCGGACTGGTCGGTGAATCGGGGTCGGGCAAGTCGACGCTGGCCCGCGCCGCGGTCGGGCTGAACCCGCCGTCGTCCGGGCAGATCCTGCTCGACGGCGTACCGCTCGTGCACCGCGCCGGGCAACGTCGGCCGCTGCAGATGGTGTTCCAGGATCCCTACTCGTCCCTCGACCCGCGGATGACCGTCGGCGATTCGATCGGCGAGGCCGTACCTCGAGCCGACAAGAAGAACCGTCGTAGCGAGGTGAACCGGCTGCTCGAGTTGGTTGGGCTCGACGCCAAGCAGGCCGCTGCCTACCCGGGAGCGTTGTCGGGTGGTCAGCGGCAGCGGGTCGCGATCGCCCGTGCGCTGGCCGGGCAGCCCGATGTGATCATCGCCGACGAGATCACCTCGGCGCTCGACGTCTCCATCCAGGGCACGGTGCTCAACCTCGTCCGCTCGTTGCAACGCGAACTGCGGCTGTCGATGCTGTTCATCTCGCACAACCTCGCCGTGGTGCGCTACGTGAGCGACCTCATCGCGGTGATGTACCTCGGCCGGATCGTGGAGTTCGGGCCGGCTCACGAGGTGCTCGGCAACCCGCAGCACGACTACACCAGAGAACTTCTCGCGGCCGTACCCCGCCGCGGCACCACTTCGTCTTCAAGGAGGATTTCCCAGTGACCCGACGTCTGCGCATCGACGACCTGTCCGAGTTCGCAGTACCGGAGCAAGCGGCGCTGTCTCCGGACGGCACCCAGGTCGCTTACGTACTACGGACCACCGACCTGGAGGGCGACCGCACGCTGCGGAGCCTGTGGCGAGTACCAGCGTCCGGTGGCGAGCCACAGCGGCTCACCCGCGGTGATGCCGACAGCACGCCGGTCTGGTCGCCGGATGGGAGTCAGTTGGCGTTCCTGCGCGCCAAGGACGGACCGGCGCAAGTCTGGTTGCTTCCGGCCGGCGGTGGCGAGCCAGAGCAGCTCACGACGCTGCCGTTGGGAGCTGGTGCGCCGCAGTGGAGCCCGGACGGGACCCGGATCGCGTTCGCTGCTCCAGTAGACATCGCTGCTGACGCCAGCGACCATGCGCCAGTTGTCACCGAGCGGCTGGACTACCAGGCCGACGGTGCCGGCTGGCTGCGCACGATGCGCAAGCACGTGCACCTGCTGGAGGTCGGGACGAAGGAGTGCAGGCAGGCTACCGAGGGCGACTGGCACGCCGGTGACCCCGCCTGGTCGCCTGACGGCACCAAGCTGGCCTTCGGGGCCGCCACTGCACCCGACGTCGACCTCAACCCGACATCACCGGCGTACGTGCTCGATGCGACCGATGAGAAGGCGGTACCGCAGCAGGTCGGTCTGGCTGAGGGCCTGGCCGGTCCGGTGCTCTGGACGGCTGACGGCGAGGCACTGCTGATCGTGGGCAACCCGTCTGGCCCCGTCGGTCACGCCGGTCTGCTCCGCCTCTCGCTCGCCTCCGGTGAGCTGGTGAACCTCGCAGAGTCGCTCGACCGCAACGTGATGCCCGGCGGGCCGGCGTACCCGGGAGCCCTTCCTGCGTTGAGCGATGAGGGCCGCACGGTGCTCTTCTGTATCCGCGACCGCGGCTGCAGTCACCTGTACTCCGTACCTGTCGCGGGCGGCACGCCCCAACGGGTGCTGGGCGAGCCGGGGCAGAACGTGTCGGGTCTCAGCATCGCGGGTGGCGTCGCGGCCGTCGTGCTCTACACCGAGACGTCATACGGCGAGGTCGTCACGCTGGACCTGGCGACCGGCGAAGCCGCCGCGCGGACGACGTACGGGGAGAAGTTCTCCGACGTGGAGCACTACGCGCGGGAGGAGCGGTCGTTCACGATCTCCGACGGGACTGTCGTGGCGGGCTACCTGATCCGCGATCCTTCGGCGACCGGGCCGCAGCCGTTGCTGCTCGACATCCACGGCGGTCCGCACAACGCGTGGAACGCGGTGGCCGACGAGGTGCACCTGTACCACCAGGAGCTCGCGGCGCGCGGCTGGACCGTCCTGCTGGTGAACCCGCGCGGCAGCGACGGCTACGGCGAGGAGTTCTACAACGCTGTGGCGGGCGGCTGGGGTACCGCGGACGCGAAGGACTTCCTCGAGCCGCTGGACGAATTGGTTGCCGAGGGCATCGCTGATCCGCAGCGCCTCACGGTGGCGGGATACAGCTACGGCGGCTTCATGACCTGCTACCTGACCAGTCGCGACAACAGGTTCGCGGCGGCCGTCACCGGTGGTGTGGTCAGTGACCTGACCAGCATGGCCGGCACCTCCGACAGCGGGCACTTCCTCACCGTCTACGAGCTGGACGGCCCCGGCGACTTCACTGCCATGAATCCACTGGGCCAGGTCGCCCAGGTGAAGACGCCGACCCTGGTGCTGCACGGCGACGCGGATGTCCGTTGCCCGGTCGGACAGGCTCAGCAGTGGCACACAGCGCTGCGCGAGCAAGGCGTACCGACGCAACTAGTGCTCTACCCAGAGGCGAGCCACCTCTTCATCGTCGAGGGCAGGCCGTCGCACCGCCTCGACTTCAACCGCCGCATCCTCGACTGGGTCGAGCAGTACGCCGGCGACGCGGCCGGCCCGCGGCGAGCCCGGATCGACGCCGCGCAGTGGCAACGCCGGCTCACCACGCTCGCGGCGAAGCACGGCGTACCGGGTGCTGCGCTTGGCATCCTGCGGTTGGGGATTGGTTCTGATGAGCAACTGGTCTCAGTCGCGACCGGCGTGCTGCACACGGGCACGGGCGTCTCGGCGACTACAGACTCGCTCTTCCAGATCGGGTCCGTCTCGAAGGTGTGGACGGCGACTCTGGCTATGCAGCTCGTCGACGAAGGACTGCTCGACCTGGACCAGCCGATCATCGAGGTGCTGCCCGAGCTGCGGCTGGCCGATCCTGACGTCGCCAAGCAGGTGACGATGCGGCACCTGCTCACGCACACCAGCGGGATCGACGGCGACGTGTTCACCGACACCGGCCGGGGAGACGACTGTTTGGAGAAGTACGTCGACGGGCTGGCCGAGGTCGGCCAGAACCATCCACTCGGGGCCACCTGGTCGTACTGCAACTCCGGCTTCTCGCTGGCCGGACGGGTAATCGAGAAGCTCACCGGTCATTCCTGGGACCAGGCTCTGCGCGAGCGGATCTTCGTACCGCTCGGGCTGGAGCACACGGTCACGCTGCCCGAGGAGGCGCTCATGCATCGCGCCGCCGTCGGGCATGTCGGTGAGGGTGACGAAGAGCCTTCTGTCGCGCCCGTCTGGGGGCTGCCTCGCTCGTTGGGGCCGGCCGGCCTGATCACCTCGACGGTTGCGGACACGCTGGCCTTCGCCCAGCTTCATCTGCGGGACGGGGTCGCACCTTCTGGTACGCAGGTGCTTCGGCCGGAGTCGGTGGCCGCGATGGCAGCGCAGCATGCCGAGCTGCCGGACAAGTACTCGCTCGGCGACTCGTGGGGGCTCGGCTGGATCCGGTTCGGGTGGGATGGTCAGCGCCTGATCGGGCATGACGGCAACACGATCGGCCAGGCCGCCTTCCTGCGGGTGCTGCCCTCGGAGGGGCTCGCTGTGGTTCTGCTGACCAACGGCGGCAAGACGCGTGATCTCTACGAAGACCTGTATCGCGAGATCTTCCGGGAGCTGGCCGACGTCGAGATGCCTTCACCGCTGGTACCTCCCGCGGAACCGCCGGTCGTCGATCTGCAGCAGCATCTCGGGCGGTACGAGCGGGCGAGCGTGATCGAAGAGGTGTTGCTCCGCGATGGGCAGGCGGTACTGCGGTCGACGGTGACCGGGCCGCTCGCCGCGCTGTTGCCGGAGCCGACGCACGAATTCACGATGGTCCCGGTCGACTCGACTGGCGACCTGTTCGTCGTACGGCAACCTGGGTCGCAGACCTGGACGCCGGTGACGTTCTACTCACTGCCGACCGGGGAGAAGTATCTGCACTCCGGAGTCCGTGCCACACCGAAGGTGAGCTGATGACTGCACTTGTCGAGCGTATGCAGGCCGCGTTGCCGTTGATGCTGGCCGACCTGGAGACGCTGGTGACCTTCGAGTCGCCGTCCTCCGACCAAGCGGCGGTCGCTGCGAGCGCCGACTTGGTGGCGCAGCTCGGGACGGAGCGGCTCGGAAGCGCACCGGAGTACGTGGTGGTCGACGGGAGTACGCATCTGCGCTGGCGACTCGGCGACGGACCGTCGCGCGTGCTGGTACTCGGACATCACGACACGGTCTGGCCTGTCGGTTCGCTTGCTACTCATCCATTTGGGGTTGAGGACGGCGTACTGCGGGGGCCTGGCAGCTTCGACATGAAGACCGGTCTGGTGATGGCCTTCCATGCGCTCGCCGCGCTGCCCTCTTCGACAGGAGTCACGCTGTTGGTGACCGGTGACGAGGAACTGGGGTCGCCGTCGTCTCGCGCGCTCATCGAAGCGGAAGCGGCCGGTTGCTCAGCCGCGTTGGTGCTGGAGGCTTCGGCGGAGGGCGCGCTCAAGCTGGAGCGCAAGGGGGTCTCCAACTACGAGATCCGGATCGTGGGGCGCGCCTCGCATGCCGGGCTCGAACCAGAGCTCGGGGTGAACGCGAGTATCGAGGCGGCGTACCAGATCCTTGCCGTCAGCAAGCTTGGCTCAGCTG
Source organism: Streptomyces sp. SID13031 (assembly GCF_010548305.1). Classification (GTDB taxonomy): domain Bacteria; phylum Actinomycetota; class Actinomycetes; order Propionibacteriales; family Kribbellaceae; genus Kribbella. The sequence goes on along the minus strand of NZ_JAAGLV010000012.1, from coordinate 258,470 downwards.
CTCTGGGCACCTCCGTCACGCCTACGTTCCTGACCTCCGGTACTACGCGGAACACGGTGCCCGCGTTGGCTTCGTTCCTGGTGGATGTGCGGGCGCGGACCGTCGCCGAGCAGCTTCGGGTCGACGCGGCGCTGCACGCGTTGGAGCCAGTGCTCGCTGAGGCGTCGCTGGAGGTCCTGGGTGGTCCGAACCGGCCGCCGTTGGAGCGGAAGATGTCGGCGGACCTGTACGAGCGGGCTTCTGAGCTTGCTGCGTCGCTGGGGCTTCCTGCCTTGCGCGAGATCTCGGTCGGGGGCGGCTCCGACGGGAATTTCACCGCGGGGGTCGGTACTCCGACGCTGGATGGGTTGGGAGCTGTCGGTGGTGGCGCTCATGCTGACGACGAGCACGTCGTGGTGGCCGAGATCGCGCCGCGGACAGCCCTGTTGACGGCGTTGATCGCCGACCTGTTGGACAGACCATGATCTCGCCTGACCAAACGGGCTTGGTAGACCTCGCCGCTGCCCCGGAAACCATTGGTGCCTCGGGAGCGGCTGGCGTCGTCGACGCTGCTGAGCGGGATGGGTTGGCGGCGGCTGTAGCCGCCGGCATCGAGGTGCGTGAGCTTAGCGAACTCGCGGAGCTCGACCAGGTCTACCGCCTGTACAACTCGATCTGGCGACCGGACCCGAAGAACCCACCGGTGACGACGGAACTGCTGCGAGCGTTGACGAAGGCGGGCAACTACGTCGGCGGGGCCTACGACGGTGACAACCTGATCGGCGCTTGCGTGGGCTTCTTCGGCGCACCGGCCGAGGTGACGATGCACAGCCACGTCGCCGGCGTCTCCGGCGCCGCTCGCGGCCGCAACGTCGGCTTCGCCCTGAAACTGCACCAGCGAGCCTGGGCCCTGCAACGCGGCGTGACCGCGATCTCCTGGACCTTCGACCCGCTGATCCGCCGCAACGCCTACTTCAACCTGGTGAAACTCGCCGCCCGGCCGACGGAGTACCTGACGAACTTCTACGGTTTCATGGCCGACGGCATCAACAACGGCGACGACAGCGACCGCCTCCTCGTCCGCTGGCAACTGGACGCGCCCGCGGTCATCGAGGCCGCCGCCCGAACTCCCCCGATCGGCGCCATCGCCTTTGCCGCGCCCCTCAGCTCGCATCTTGCCGAGAAGTTGCGGGAGGCAACGGTTGCTTTGGGTGTCGCCGACGACGGGCGACCTGCGGCTGGTACGACGTCCGGCGAGACGGTGCTGGTCGCAGTACCGGGTGATGTGGAGAGCTTGCGAGGTACGGACCCGGCTGCGGCCAAGGAGTGGCGGGTGGCCTTGCGGGAGGTGCTGGGTGGGTTGCTGGCCGACGGGGCGCGGGTGACCGGGTTCGATCGGGCCGGTTGGTACGTACTGGAACTTCCTGCGAATGGAGTCATGTGATGAAGCTGACCGGGGTCGAACTGCGGCGGATCTCGTTGCCGTTGGTGTCGCCGTTCCGGACGTCGTTCGGGACCGAGACGACGCGCGACGCGTTGCTGGTCCGCGTCGTCAGCACCGAGGCCGAGGGGTGGGGCGAGTGCGTCGCGATGAGCGGACCGCTTTACTCGTCGGAGTACGTGGACGGCGCGATCGACGTACTGCGGCGGTTCTTCGTACCTGCGGTCGCTTCGGTGGAACGGCTTTCTGCTGTCGGGGTGGGGCCGGCGTTGGCCAAGTTCCACGGGCATCGGATGGCGAAGGCGGCGCTGGAGACTGCAGTACTGGATGCAGAATTGCGGGCCGAGGGGCGGCCGTTGGCGCGCGAACTCGGCGCGGTGCACGACCGGGTGCCGTGCGGGGTGTCGGTCGGCATCATGGACTCGATCGGCGAGCTGCTGGACGCGGTCGGCGCATATCTCGACGAGGGCTACCTGCGGATCAAGCTGAAGATCCAGCCCGGCTGGGATGTGGAGCCGGTGGCCGCCGTCCGTGAACGCTTCGGCGATGTGCTGCTCCAAGTCGATGCCAATACCGCCTACTCGGTCTCGGACGCCCGGCACCTCGCGCGCCTCGACCCCTTCGACCTGCTGCTGATCGAGCAGCCGCTGGACGAAGAGGACGTGCTCGGGCACGCGGAACTGGCTCGCTTGATCAAGACCCCGGTCTGCCTGGACGAGTCCATCACCTCCGCCCGCTCGGCGGCCGCGGCGATCTCCCTGGGCGCCTGCTCGATCATCAACGTGAAGCCCGGCCGGGTCGGCGGTTATCTGGAGGCTCGCCGGATCCACGACGTCTGCGTCGCCCACGGCATCCCCGTCTGGTGCGGCGGCATGCTCGAAACGGGCCTCGGCCGAGCCGCCAACGTCGCCCTCGCAGCCCTCCCCGGCTTCACCCTCCCCGGCGACACCTCCGCCTCCAGTCGGTACTACCAAACCGACATCACCACCCCCTTCACCCTCGAAAACGGCCACCTCCCCGTCCCCACCGCCCCCGGCGTGGGCGTAGACCCCCTCCCCGACCAACTCGCCGCCGTAACCACCACCACCGAATGGCTCCCGCTCTAGCGACGCGCAACACCCCCACCAGCCGCCGTCGCCACCCCACCCCGGACCGCCGCCCACCCCACCCTTGCCCGTGCTCGCGCACTTGCCCGTGCTCGCACACTTGCCCGTGCTCGCACACTTGCCCGTGCTCGCGCACTTGCCCGTGCTCGCGACGTCTGAGGGGTTAACCCCTCAGACGGTGGGTTGCCCAGCCAGATTCTTGCTAGGCAACCCGCCATCTCGGGGGTTAACCCCCGAGATGGCGGTGGCGCATCCGCGGAGGGGGCCAGCGCTCGTTGTCGGGGCGGACTAATTGGGGGGCTGAGATTGTGCGGTTGGACGAACTAGGGTGGTGATCTGGCTTCTAGCTTCGGAAAGGTGCTGCCTTCCGTGACGAACCGACCTCGCGCCAGCCTCGGCCGTGTCCTCGACGATCTGGGTGACACCCTGCTCGAACTCGTCCACGGCGACCCTGACCGGCCGGCCGAGATCGGCGGCGTCGTCATCCACGATCCGCTCGACGAGCCCGTCCTCCCCCACCACGCACTCGTCCTCGGCGTCGGCCTCCAGGAGCCGTCCGTCATCGCCTGGGTACTACGCGACCTCGGCCGCCAGCAAGCCGCCGGGCTGGTCGTCCGCTCCCCCATCGCCCAGCACGAGTCGATCACCAGCGCGGTGGCCGAATCCGGCGTCGCCCTGCTCGGCCTGACCCGAGGCGCTTCCTGGGACCAGCTCGCAGTACTCCTCCGCTCCCTCCTCGCCGAGGGCGACGTCGGAGTGGCCGAGCCGGAAACCCTCGGCGGCATGCCCTCCGGCGACCTCTTCGCCCTCGCCAACGCAGCCGCCGCCTTGCTCGACGCGCCAGTCACCATCGAGGACCGCAGCTCCCGCGTCCTCGCCTTCTCCAACCGGCAGGACGAAGCCGACCCCGCCCGGGTCGAGACCGTCCTCGGCCGCCAGGTCCCCCCGCGCTACTCTCGCCTGCTCAACGAGCGAGGCGTCTTCCGTGAGCTGTATCGAACCGATCAACCGGTCTACATTCCCCCTTTGCCTGTCACCAAGGGCGAGTTCACCCTCCCCCGGGTCGCCGTCGCCGTCCGCGCCGGCGACGAGATCCTCGGCTCGATCTGGGCGGCGGTCCGCGACCCGCTCAGCGAGGAACGCACCCAGGCGCTCAGCGACGCGGCCAAGCTCGTCGCCCTCCACATGCTCCGCATCCGCGCCGGCGCCGACGTCGAACGCCGGCTTCGCGCCGACTTGGTCAGTACTGCGCTCGAAGGCGGCGCCGGAGCCCGCGATGCGCTCGACCGCCTAGGCCTGGCCGACCAGCCTGTCGTAGTACTGGCTCTGTCAATGCGGACCCCACTCGGTCACGCAGGCGTGCCCGACTCCGATTCGCTGGCCGGTGAGGCCGGGCTCGCCACCGAGCGGCAGCGCCTCGCTGATGCTTTCGCGATGCACCTGGGTGCTGTCCACCCGCGCTCGGCCTGCGCGCTCGTCGGTGACATCGCCTACGGGTTGATCCCGGTGCGTGCCGATCGGGATGACGGCGAGGAGAACGCAGTACGGATCGCGAAGGACTTCCTAGACCGAATCGGCGACCGCGTGACCGCCAGGATCGGGGTCGGCCCCGTAGTACGGGAACCCGCCCGCCTCCCCCACGCCCGAGCCGGCGCCGACCGAGCCCTCCGAGTACTCCGAACCGCCCGCGGCTCCCAACGCGTCGCCCGCCTGGCCGACGTCCACGTCGAAACCCTGTTGTTGGAGCTGCGCGACCTGATCGAAGCCCGCGGAGACCAACCGACCGGCCCGATCGCCCGCCTGGTCACCTACGACCGCGAACACAACACCAACCTCCTGGAAACCCTCCGAGCCTGGCTGGACGCTTTCGGCGACGTCATCACCGCAGCCGCCACCCTCTACGTCCACCCCAACACCTTCCGCTACCGCCTCCGCCGCCTGGCCGAAGTAGCCGCCCTAGACCTCGACGACCCCGAAGCCCGCTTCGCCGCCATGCTCCAACTCCGCGTCGTAAACCCACCCCGCGTCAGCCCCGTCGGCGGTTGCACCTGAGCCTCAGCGAATCCGGGCCGACCAGGGATGGCCGGGGTGGAGGTGGTCGATCATGTCGGCCAGCCAGACGCGCTGCTCGGTTGACAGTCGTGGGAGTGCAGCTTTGAGGTCTTGCTCGTCTTTCGGCCTGACCAGCTTGGCCTTGCAGCCTGGAGGCACGAGTAGACATGCCAGCGCCCGGTCGGGGAGGACCGGACCGGGCGTTGGACAATCACTTCAGGTGGTTCAGGCACTTCAGGTGGTTCACGCCTTGCGCTTGGTGACTTCTTCGGTGGTGGCGGGGAGGACCTTGTGGAGGTCTCCTACTACGCCGAAGTCGACCAGTTCGAAGATGGGGGCTTCTTCGTCCTTGTTGATGGCGACGATGGTCTTCGAGGTCTGCATGCCGGCCCGGTGCTGGATGGCGCCGGAGATGCCTGCGGCGATGTAGAGCTGGGGCGACACGGTCTTGCCGGTCTGGCCCACCTGGTAGGCGTGCGGGTACCAGCCCGAGTCGACTGCCGCGCGGGAGGCGCCTACTGCTGCGCCGAGGGAGTCGGCGAAGGCTTCGATCGGGGTGAAGTCGCCGCCGGTACCGCGGCCGCCGGAGACGATGATGGCGGCTTCGGTGAGCTCCGGGCGGCCAGTGGCCTCGCGGGGTTTGGAGTCGGTGATCTTGGCCGTCTTGGCGGCGTCGGAGATCGTGACGTCGAACTCCTCCACCTCCGGCGAAGTCTCGGACGCTTCGGGAGTCGCGGCGTTCGGCTTGACCGTGATGATCGGGGTGCCGTGGGTGACCTTGGCCTGGACCGAGTAGTTGCCGGCGAAGACCGACTGCGTCGTGACCGGGCTGTTGTCGTCGGCGGCCTGGACGTCGACGGCGTCGGTGATCAGGCCCGAGTCGAGCTTGACGGCCAGCCGGGCGGCGATCTCCTTGCCCTCGGAGCTCGACGAGATCAGGATCGCGCTGGGCTCGATCTTGGCCGCGACCTGCGCCAGCGCCTCGGCCTTGGGAGCCACCAGGTACTGGGTCAGCTCGGGGTCGGTCAGGGCGATCACCTTGGTCGCGCCGTACTGGCCCAGGGCCGGCAGTGCGTCCTGGACGCCTTCGCCGATGTAGACGGCGACCGGCTCGCCGAGGCGGCGCGCGATGGTGAGGAGCTCCGCGGTCGTCTTGCGGACCTTGCCACCGGTGTGGTCAACGAGAACGAGAATGTTCGCCATGTTTTGCTCGCCCCTCAGAGGAACTTGTTGGTGGACAGGAACTCGACGAGCTGGGCAGCGCCGCTGCCGTCCTCGTCCGTGACGATCGTGCCGGCCGAACGCGGCGGACGGGCGGTCACCTCGGTGACCTCGGTCCACGCCGACGCGGCGCCGACCTGGTCGGGCGAGATCTCCAGGTCGGCCAGCGACCAGGTCTCGACCGGCTTCTTCTTCGCGGCCATGATGCCCTTGAACGACGGGTAGCGCGGCTCACCGGACTGGTCACTGACGCTCAGTACGAGCGGGAGCGTGCCCTCGATGGTGTCGCTGGCGGTGTCACCGTCACGGCGAATCGTCACGGTGTTGCCGTCGACGGTGACCGACGAGCCGAGCGTGACGCCGGGCAGCCCGAGCCGCTCGGACACCATCGCCGGGACGACGCCCATCGAGCCATCGGTGGAGGCCATTCCGAACACGACGAGGTCGGCCTCCAGCTTGCCCAGCGCCCTGGCCAGGATCAGCGAGGTCGCCACGGCGTCGGAGCCGTGGATGCCTTCGTCGTTCACGTGGACGCCGGCGTCGGCGCCCATCTGGAGGCCCTTCTTGATGGCGTCGGCAGCCTGATCCGGGCCGACCGTGAGGATGGTCACCTCACCGTCACCGGCTTCCTTCACGGTGAGCGCAGTCTCGACGGCGTACTCGTCCAATTCGGACAGCAGCCCGTCGACCCCGGCGCGATCCACCGTGTTGTCCTCGGAGCGGAAGCGGCGGTCCGCCGTGGCATCCGGCACGAACTTCGCGCAGACGACGATCTTCATAGCGTGTGGGACCCCTTCTGGTTAACGGTCTCTCCCAGCCTGCCACGGATGTTACTCACGAGAAACATAAGACGCGTGCGAGTCCCATCACAGTCCGGCGGGCGTGCAGAGCACCTACCCACCGGAACACCTAGTCTGACCGGGTGACCGAGACGTTACCGCTCACCGGTGAGAGAACAGCCCCCGGGATCTGGCATGAGAACTACTGGTTCGCGCGCCACGAGGCTGCCTATCGCTGGATCACGGCGAATTGGCTCAGCTCCGAGACCGGCCGCGTGCTCGACGCCGGCTGCGGCGAGGGGTACGGCGCGGACCTGCTGCACCGGGCGGGAGCTGGGCAGGTGTTCGGTCTCGACTATGAAGGTACGACGCTTCGGCATGCCGCGAAGGCTTATCCACAGGTCAATCTGGTGCAGGGCAATCTCGTCCAGACCGGGTTCGCCGACGACACGTTCGGACTGCTCGTCTCACTGCAGACGATCGAGCATCTGTGGGAACAGCCGCGCTTCGTCAGCGAATGCGCGCGGATCGCCGAACCGGGCGCCATCGTCGTACTGTCGACGCCTAATCGGCTCACCTTCCCGAGCGGCAACTGGTACCACACCAGGGAACTCACCGGCCCGGAGTTCGCGGAGCTCGTCGAGGCGGATCTCGAGATCGTCCAGACGCTCGGGCTCTGGCATGGCGAGAAGCTGACCGGTTGGGAGCGGCAGCACGGATCCTGCGTGGACGCGCACCTGGCGTCTGATCACGCGGACTGGCCGAGCGACCTGGTCCAGTTGGTGAAGGAGACCAGGTACCAGGATTTCGTGATCCGGGCGGGCGACCTCGACGACAGTCTCGACCTCATCGTCGTCGCCCGGTCCCGGACCACGTAGTACCAGCGCTTGGTACCGGACCACGCAGTACCGGAGTACCGGAGTACCGGAGTACCGGAGTACCGGAGTACGTAGTGCCGGAGGAGGTCAGGGGCGGATGAAGCGCTCGGCGATCTTGCCGATGGTCAGGTAGACCAGCGCCGCGATGCCCCAGTTGACCAGCAGGGTGTTCTTCGCCGTCTCGAGCCGGAACAGGTCCTTGAACGGGCCCACCAGGTCGTGCCCGCGCTCCAGCACCCACTTCACGATCTCGTTGCTCTGGTTGGCCTGGTCGAGAGCCGTGAAGAGCGCGCCGAGAGCAAGCACTGCGGCCGCGATCACCGCGATCAGCCAGATCAGCGAGGCGAGCACGTTCCGGAAGCGCTTGACGCTGGAACCCACCGCGGACAGCGCGGCCTTGCCCTTGTCCGCATTCGACGAAGAAGCCGTCTTCTTGGCGGCGGCGACCGGTTTCGCGGCGGGCTTGGGCGTGGTGGAGCCAACCGCGGCGGTCGTGCTTGGCGCGGCCGGCTGACGGGTGACGGGCTTCGTCACCGCGGTGTCCTGGGGTGCCTCGGCCGCGGCCTTCTCGCGGGCCTTCTGCTCGGCGACGATCTCCGCCGCCGTCTTCGGTTTCGCGGGCTTCGTCGCGGTCGCGGTCGTACCACGGCTGCCGGTGGACGCCTCGGCCGCGGGAGTCTCCTCAGCCACCACGTCCTTCGTCACCGCCTTCTCCGCATCGGCGGTCTTGGCCGCCTTGTCGGGTTGAGTACCCACGTCGTCCATCTCCTCAGCCAGGGTCGGTTCCTCGTCCGTCGCCGGTGCCTGTACCGGCGGTTTCCTGCGTCGGTTGCTCGGTACCGGGCGCGGCGACAGTTTGCGTCGCACCCTCCAGATCGGTGCCGGCGGCGCGCCGTCCGCTGACTCCAACGTAGCCAGATCCGCACCGTCAGTCACATCTGCCACCACGATCGGGACCGGATCGACTGCCCGGTGCCGTGCGTCGGTGATCGAGCCGTCGGCCGCCGCCTGGTCCAGGATGGACCCACTGTCCGCCTGCTCAGCCACGCTGCGACTCCCCTTCGACGACTTCCGGGACATAGTGCCCGACTGGTGAGTAACTTGAGAACCCCCCGGTTACATCTGCTTTATCACCAGTCGTACCCGGGCTGTTACCCCGCGAGTCACCTTCACCTGTAAAAGAAGGCGCGGGCACCGGTTGTCGGACGGCGGGGGTCGGGTTGGTTTGCGCTGCGGAAGTGTCGGGAGGGGCTGCTTCTGCAGGTGGTGGGGGCGCTGCTGGGGTGGGGGGTTTGCCGGTTTTCAGGCGGGTGGTGGTTTCTTCGTTGGTTCGGGCCAGATTGGCCAGGTAGGCGCGGTGGGGGGCGTTGGCTTCGTAGCGGGTTTGGCGGTTTCGGACTACTACCGCTGGGATGCCTACTGCTACGGAGTACGCCGGGATGTTGCCTCGGGCAACGCTGTTGGCGCCGATCACCACGCCGCGGCCGATGTCGGTGCCCCGGGTGATGGTGACCTTGGTGGCAAGCCAGCAGTCGGGACCGATCCGGACCGGGGATTTAACCAGGCCCTGGTCCTTGATCGGGAGGTCCAGGTCTTCGGTCTTGTGGTCGAAGTCGCAGATGTAGGTGGTGTCCGCGATGAGGGTCGACGCGCCGATCTCGATGTCGAGGTAGCAGTTCACCGTGACGTCGCGCGCGAAGACGACCTTGTCGCCGATCCGCAGTGTGCCCTCGTGCGCGCGCAGCCGGGTCTCGTCGCCGAGGTGCACCCACTTGCCCAGGATCAGCCGGCCGTGCCCGGGCCGCGCGACGATCTCCAGCTTCTTGCCGAGGAAGACGAATCCCTCGGTCACCACCTGCGGGTGCCGCAGCTTGAACCAGGCGAAGCGCCAGTAGCGTTTCAGGTAGTACGGCGTCCACGCCCGGTGGCGCACCACCCAGCGCAGATTCGCCGCCGTCAGCAACCGCATCTGTCCAGTATGTACACGAGCTACTGCGCGACCCCGGTGATCGACACGTTGTAGTAGAGCTCATCGGGTACTACCTGAGACAGAACCTTGTCGACCTTCGACAGTTGCAGCCAGGACTTGTAGGCGAACATCCGCCACCCGAACCCGAGCTTCTCCTCCGGTACCGCGGCCTCGAAGGTCCGGATCGGCCACCCGACCCAAGCAGCCAGCAACTCTTCGGTGACAGTCCGTACGTCGACGGCCCCGGCGCGCGAGGCCATCCGCGCGAGCGTGTCCGGGTCGAAGGTGTGCAGGTCGACCACGGCCTCCAGTGCCGCGGCCCGCGACGACTCGTCGAGCTCCGACTGCGGGCGACGCCAGTGCGACAGCGCGGGCAGCTTGGTCACATTGGTGGTCGCCCACCAGGTCAGCCGCGACAGCCGCCGCGCCATGAAGTCGCCGTACCGGGTCGGTTCGCCGCAGATGACGAAGCGGCCGCCCGGCTTGAGTACCCGCAGCATCTCGCGGAACGCCAGCTCGACGTCCGGGATGTGGTGGATCACCGCGTGCCCGATCACCAGGTCGAAGGTGTCGTCGTCGTACGGCAGCTTCTCCGCGTCGGCGACCTTGCCCTCGATCGCGAAGCCGAGCGTGTCCGCGTTGCGCTTGGCCGCCTCGACCATGCCGGGCGACAAGTCGGTGACGTGCGCCTCGGCGAGTACTCCGGCGAGCTTCAGGTTCAGCGTGAAGAAGCCGGTACCAGCGCCGATCTCGAGCGATTTGCCGTACGGCCAGCCCGCGGAGCCGGCCACGTCGATGAACCGGTCCCGGGCGTACTCGACGCAGCGCTCGTCGTACGAGATCGACCACTTCTCGTCATAGGTCGACGCTTCCCAGTCGTGGTAGAGCACCTGGGCGAGCTTGTTGTCGTTCCACGCGGCCTCGACCTCTTCGGCGGTGGCGGCGGGCTTGGCGGTTGTTGGCTTGGGAGGAGAGGTGGTCATTCAGATTCCCTTGAACTCGGCCTTGCCGGGGCCGTTCTCGACAAAAGACTTCATCCCGATCGTGCGGTCCTCGGTGGCGAAGAGCGCGGCGAACTGCTGCCGCTCGATCTCCAGCCCGGTGTGCAGTTCGACGCCGAGCCCGTTGTCGATCGCCTCCTTGGCCGCTCGCAAAGCCAGCGAAGCGCCGCGGGAGAACTGCCCGGCCCAGGCGACGGCCGCCGGGTAGACCTCAGCAGCCGGTACGACCTTGTCGACGAGCCCGATCTGCAGGCACTCGGCCGCGTCGACGAAGCGGCCGGTGTAGATCAGGTCCTTGGCCTTGGACGGGCCGACCAGGCGGGACAGCCGCTGCGTGCCGCCGGCACCGGGGATGACGCCGAGCAGGATCTCAGGCTGGCCGAGCTTGGCGTCGTCGGCAGCGATCCGGTAGTCGGCGCAGAGCGCGAGCTCACAGCCACCGCCGAGCGCGTAGCCGGTGATCGCGGCGACGGTCGGCTTCGGGATCGCGGCGACCGCGGTCAGCGCCGCCTGTAGCGGACCGGAGCGGCGGACCATGTCGGCGTACGACATATCCGCCATCTCCTTGATGTCGGCGCCGGCCGCGAAGACCCGCTCGCCGCCGTAGATCACGACTGCGCGGACTTCGTCGTTCGCGGTGGCCTCGATGGCGGCGGCGTGGATCTCGTCCTGGACCTGGACGTTGAGCGCATTCATCTTCGGCCGGTCCAGCCGGATCGTGCCGACCCCGTCGGCGACGGTCAGGTTGACGAACTCACCCATCTCCAGCTCCTCAAGTCGTGGTACTACCCACCGGTCACATCCCCGGGCACGGTACCGGACCACCCGAAATAGTCGTACTACCGGGAGGCACCCGGACCGCCACCACACACCAACCCGCGGCTGGAGCGGCGACTGAGCGTGACAGACGCCGACCCAGCGCCAATCTGGGTGCTTGGTGTGTGGTGGCGGCCCGGGAGCCCCGGCTAGACGTCGACGGGCTGCCCCAAGGCGACCGAGCGGCGGGCTGCGTCGACTATGCGGAGGGTGCGGAGGCCTACTGCGCCGTCGGGTTGGGGGATGACGGCGGGCGCAGCACCGGGGACTGGTGCGCCGGAGGCTCGTACTGCGGTGAGGAACTCGGCGAGCATCATCGAGTCGAGGTCGCCGCCGACTGGGAGGAAGACCTCGCCGGACGCGTCGGTGCCGCCTACGTGGGAGACAAAGGGCGCGATCTCGACCGAGCCGTTCGTGCCGGTCACCTGCAGGGTCACGCCTCCCCAGGTCGGGCCGTTGTCCGGCACGCTCCAGGAGCAGTCGATGGTTGCCAGCAGCCCGTTCTCGTAGGTGATGGTCACCAAACCACCGGTCTCCACCGAAACGCCCTTGTCCTGGTGCAGCACGTGGTTCGCCACCGCGTGCACCCGAGCGGCCGGCACTCCCCCGGTCAGCCCGTCGATGAGGTCCGCGCAATGCACGGTGTGGTCGACGAGCGCTCCCCCGCCCGCGAGCGAGGCATCAGTGAACCACTGCCGCTGGGCGTACGGGATCTTCCCGTTGTTCGTCCCGAGCACGGCGAAGACCTCCCCGAGTCGCCCCGCCTCGACCGACGCCCGCAGCCGCCCGTACGACGGCGCGAAGCGCACTGGGTACGCAACCATCAAGATCACCCCGGCCGCCTCGCAAGCAGCCAGCATCGCCTCGCCGTCAGCCACCTCGGTCGCCAGCGGCTTCTCGCAGAGCACGTGCGCACCGACGGCCGCCGCGCGTTCCACCAGCCCGCGATGCAGCGCGTTCTCCGAGGTCACCACGACGGCATCGGGGCCCCAGGCAAACAACTCGTCATAGGAGTCGACGTAAGGGATGCTCACCTTCGCGGCAAATGAGGCGCCCCGAGGACCCGCGTCAGGCGCCACAGCACCGTCAGGATCCGACGACAGCACCTCGACGTCCCCCCAAGCGCCGAGCAGCCGCGCGTACGACGAGGCGTGGGTGTGCGCGAAAGACGCGATCGCTACCTTCAGGGTCATCAGGCCACTCCTGCCGGGTTGAAGCGTCCGGGGCGGCGGGGTGGGGAAGGTACAAAAGCTGCCATGTCTACAGAGAGACCAGTCGCCATCGATTCGCGCGCAGCCTCGGCAAGGTAGACGGCGGCCGCGCCATCAGCGGCAACCACGCGCGGCACAGAGCCGTCCTTCAGAGCGGCAGAGAGTTCGCGCAGCTGGGTCAGATAAGGGCTCTCATAAAGCGTCGACGAAGGGATCAATAGATCTCCCCTGACAGCTTCACCCTGCAGTTCTTCAAAATAACCAGTGGCCTGATCCGACGTGTACTCAAGCACGCCCTCAGAACCGGCGATCGAGAAGCCCGTCTTGAAGGGCGTCCCAGTAGCTCCCCAGGTCGCGCGCAGGTTGCTGATCGCGCCACCCTCATGCGTCAGCGTCACATGCGCCGCCACGTTGACCGGGCTGATCCCATCCACGGTCGGCGGGCTCTGTACGGCGTACACGCTGGTCACCTCACCGCACAGCCACCGCGCCTGGTCGAGGTCGTGGACCATCAGGTCCATGATGACGCCGCCCGAACGTGCGACATCCCGGTACCAGCCGGCGCCGGCCGGAGACGACGCTTGGCGGAAGAAGCGGGCGACAGCGACCTTGCCGATCCGCCCCGCGACGACCGCCTCGTGCGCCGCGACGTACTCCGGGAAGTACCGGACCACATGCGCCGGATAAATCCGTACGCCGGCGGCGGCCGCTGCCTCGGACAGCTCGTGTGCGTCGCTGGCCTTCAGCGCCAGTGGCTTCTCGCAGATCACATCGCGGCCGGCCTTGATCGCGGCCAGCGCGATCTCCTTGTGCGTCGCGGACGGCGTGACGATATCGACGAAATCCACCGCCGCGAGCAGGCCGTCGAGCGTCGGGGCGAGCTCCAGCCCGTACTTCGCGCCGAGTTCCTCGGCGCCGGCGGCCGAGTGCACGAGCACCCGCGCACCGAGCGCCTTCCAGGCCGAGACGTGAACGTGCGCGATGTTGCCCGCGCCGATCAGCCCGACCGTCAGATCAGAGTCAGACATCTATGTCCTTAACTTGAGACTTGAGCTACTTGAGACCGGAGAAGGCATGCCTCCGACAACGCGACGCCGCAGCACGACGAAGAGGACCAGCGCCGCCGCCATCATCACCCCTGGCAGTCACGCCCCTCCGTCCAGACGACCACCTTGTGCACGGCGTGAGTGTTCTGAGGCCGGAGATTCGCTCAGGTGGTGCACAAAGTTGGCGCGGGCTGGTGTTGGTGCGCGTCTGTGTTCGTAAGTGCTCTGTTGCGAGCATAACCAGAGGCCTTACGTGCAGCTTGTGACTCGTGTGAGGCAGGTTTGACCTGTCATGGGCACAATGTGCCGGTGACCGAAGCCACCGCCGCCCCGAACGCGCTCGGCCCCTCGCCAGATCCGGACGTCCGGCTGGGCGCGGTGGTCCAGCCCGACGGCACGACCTTCACCGTCTGGGCGCCCGCCGCCGAGCGGGTCGAGCTGACGCTGATCGGCGACGACGGCGGCCAGCGCAACCTGGACCTCGCGCACACGGACGAGTACTGGACCGGCTTCGTCGCCGGGATCGGTCACGGGCAGCGGTACGGGTATCGGGTGCACGGGCCGTTCGACCCGACGCACGGGCTGCGGTTCAATCCGGCGAAGCTTCTGCTCGACCCCTATGCGCAAGCTGTCGACGGCGTGCTGGATTTTGCCAGCCCGCTCATCTACGACTCCTCCGAGGGCGACTCGGCCGGGCACGTACCGGTCGGGGTGGTCGTGGCAGCCTCCGAGCCGCCGCCACCGATCAGCCGGCCGGTCCCGTGGACCGAGACGGTGATCTACGAGCTCCACACCAAAGGGTTCACCAAGCTGCATCCCGACGTACCGGAGCACCAGCGCGGCACGTACGCCGGGCTGGCGCATCCGTCGGTGATCAACTATCTGGTCGACCTCGGGGTCACCTCCGTCGAGTTGCTGCCCATTCATCACTTCCTCACCGAGCCGGCGATCGCGGCTCGCGGACTGCCGAACTACTGGGGCTACAACTCGCTCAACTACTTCGCGCCGCACGCGCCGTTCTCGTCCTCGGGGTCGCTCGGCGAGCAGGTCGCGGAGTTCAAGGCGATGGTCGCGGCGTTCCATGCCGCCGGTATCGAGGTGATCCTCGACGTCGTCTACAACCACACCGCCGAGGGCGGCTTCGACGGGCCGACGCTGAGCTTCCGCGGGCTCGACAATCGCGCGTACTACCGGCTGACGCAGGGCGGCACGATGTACGACGTCACCGGCACCGGGAACTCGGTCGACACGTCGCACCCGCAGGTCCGGCGGCTGGTGATGGACTCCCTGCGGTACTGGGTCGAGGAGATGGGCGTCGACGGGTTCCGGTTCGACCTGGCGGTGACGCTGATCCGCAACGAGCGGCACGAGGTCGACACGGTCGGGCATCCGTTCTTGGCGGAGGTCGCCGCCGACCCCGTGCTCGGGCGGGTCAAGCTGATCTCCGAGCCGTGGGACGTCGGGAACTTCGGCTACCAGGTCGGCAACTTCGGCACGCCGTGGTCGGAGTGGAACGGCAAGTACCGCGACAGCGTGCGCGACATCTGGCGTACTTCGTCGTACGGGGTGCAGGACCTCGCGTACCGGCTGTCGGGGTCGAGTGATCTGTACGGCGACGACGGGCGCTACCCGTATGCGTCGATCAACTTCATCACCGCGCACGACGGGTTCACGCTGCGGGATCTGGTCTCGTACGACCACAAGCACAACGAGCTCAACCGCGAGGACAATCGCGACGGGACCGACGACAACCGGTCGTGGAACTGCGGTTTCGAGGGTGAAACGGACGACGCCGGGGTGACCGCGCTGCGCAGGCGGCAGATGGCGAACCTGATGGCGACGTTGGTGCTGTCCACCGGCGTACCGATGATCACCGCGGGCGACGAGTGCGGACGGACGCAGCACGGCAACAACAACCCGTACTGCCAGGACAACGAGACCTCGTGGTTCGACTGGTCGCTGCCGTCGGCGTGGTCGGAACACTTCGGGCTGACCAAGAAGCTGCTGGCGTTGCGGGCCACGCATCCGACCTTGCGTCAGTGGCACTACTTCTCGGGTCAGCCGGTGGTATCCGGCGGCCGGAAGGATCTGTCCTGGATCGCGCCGCACGGTGGCGAGATGACGGAGGCCGACTGGCACGACGGCAACCTGCGGACGATCGGCATGTTCCTGGCGGGCGACGCACTGCGCGGAACCGATGCCGAAGGCAACGTTCCGGTGGACAACTCGTTCCTGCTCGCCCTCAACGCAACGGCCGAGACCCGCGACGTCGTCGTACCGGACGCGTCCTGGGCCCCGGCCTACGAGGTCGTCCTCGACACCAGTTCCAGCGGCGCGACCGAGGTCGCGGCCGGCGCGGTGGTGCCACTCGCCCCGCGCTGTCTGGTGCTGCTGCGCGCGCTCTGAATTCGTCCCCTGGGTTGTTCATCTTGGTGATGTACCTTCGATCGTCACCAGCTGTTCACGTCCGGGTCACCTCCTGTGTTCCGGCGGTGGAGTGATGTCCGGAGGGGGCGCTCGATGGCTTTACTGGGTGCGGGGTTGCGGCACTACGAGCCGAGTAAGCACGACCACACGACCCCGATCGGCCTGCTGCACCAGCTGGTACTTCGCTGGGGCGACGCGGAGCGGACGACGTCGCGACGGGCCGTGCACCGGTGGCTCGACGGGGTTGCGTTCGTCGACGTCCAGGCGCGGACCTTCGCGGAGTACTGGAATCGGCAGAACGAAACCGCGCTCGACGGCGACGGCCCGCTCTGGGTGGTGCTCGGCGACTCGACCGCGCAGGGTCTGGGCGCCACCTCGCCGATGCACGGGTATGTCGGCCAGGTGCTCAACACGCTGAACAGCCAGTCGGCTCGCCCTTGGCGTGTCCTGAACCTCTCCCGGGCCGGCGCCCAGGCGGCCCACGTCTTGGATGACCAGCTCGATGCACTCGATCAACTGGGTGTCGAACCGGATCTGGTGACCTCAGGGATCGGCAGCAACGACATCCTCGGCACGGCGCCGAAGACGTTCCACGGCAATCTTCGCCAGTTGATCCGGCGGCTGCCGTCGCACTCGGTGGTGATGGATCTCCTGCTGCCGGACAAGTTCTGGGCCGTCGGCGGCCTCTGCAGCCCGTACGTGGCCGGGATCAACCGGACCATCCACAGCTCAGCCGCCGAACGCGGCCTGCCGGTGGCGGAGGTCTCTCGCCACGTCCGCCCACCGTGGCGCAGCAAGCTGGCTCCTGATCTGTTCCATCCGAACGACGTCGGATACCGGCATCAAGCCGACGCCTTGCTGGCCGCACTGCCGGCGAGTATCGCCCGCGCGACCAGCAAGGGATAGGT
This sequence comes from Streptomyces sp. SID13031, assembly GCF_010548305.1. Lineage (GTDB taxonomy): Bacteria > Actinomycetota > Actinomycetes > Propionibacteriales > Kribbellaceae > Kribbella. Next base: position 241,636 of record NZ_JAAGLV010000012.1, on the reverse strand, counting down.
GTTCATCAGGCTTCGGGCGTCTGTGAGCCGTTGGCCAGCAGGAGGTACAGCGACCGACGGGCGTCGGTCAGGATCTTGGCTGCTGCGGTGCGCTGCTCTTCCGAGCCGCTCCGAGCTACCTGGCGAGTTGCGCCGTGGAGCTCTTCCAGCAGGCCGCGCAGATCCGTGGCGGGCTCTGCGTTCGCGAAGCCGGCGAAGGGATCGGTCGACGTCTCGCTACGCTCCGCGACGTGGCCGCGGCCGGCGTCGGTCAGCGTGACGAGCTTGCGGCCTGCCTCCGCGGTCACGGTGACCAGGCCCTCGTCTTCCAGTTGGTTGATGGTCGGGTAGATCGCGCCGGGGCTGGGGGTCCAGCGTCCGCCGCTACGGTCGGCGATGGCCTGCATCAACTGGTAGCCGTGCATCGGCTCCTCGGTCAGCAGCATCAGGACGGCCGTTCGGACATCGCCGCGCGGGGCTCGGCCACGGCCTGAGCCGCGTCCCGGTCCTCGACCACCGCGTCCGCGGTGCATCGGCATGCCTTCTCCCAGCTGCGGTCCTCCGCGGCGGGGATGGTGGCGGCGACCGCCTCGGCGGCCTTCACGTTCGTTGGGGGTGTTCATGGACTCCTCCTCGATATTGTTCATGACACTAAAGATATATCGTTAGCGTCATGAATGCAACCCCCGCTTTCCACCTTCCCCCTGCCCCAGGGGCAGGGTGTTCACTGATCCCCATGACGGGCGCACAGGACACCGACGGCGAGCTGACGATCAGCGAGTTCGGCCGCCGCGCGGGGCTCTCCCTCAAGGCACTACGCCTGTACGACGTATCGGGGTTGCTGGCGCCGGCGCGAGTCGACCCGGCCAACGGGTTTCGCCTGTACTCCGTGAGCCAGCTCGAGCGCGCCCGCCGGATCAGCGTGATGCGTCAGATGGACATGCCTTTGAGCACCATCACCGAAGTACTGGCAGGGACCGACGAAGAGGGGCTGATCCGGCTGGACCGGTGGTGGGCCGCTGAGCAGGCGACCACTGAGGCGCGGCGGGCGACGCTGGAGTACCTGCGGAACCGACTACTCCGGTCGGCGACGCCGGGGTTGCCGCCACGCGCAGTACTGACTCGCGTCGTACCCGAGATGAAGGTGGCGTCCATCCGCGCCGATACGGACCAGCAGTCGCTGATCGGAGTACTGGTCTCGTCGACGATCGAGATCCGGGCGCATCTCGGTCAGGCCGGCGCTGAGTTGCCCGGGGGCTCGTGGGTGATCTACCACGGGGCGGTGACGCCGGAGAGCGAGGCGACCGTCGAGGTGTGTGTGCCGTTCACCGGGTTGGTGGACCCGGCTGGGCCGATCGCGATCCGGGTCGAGGCTGCGCATACCGAGGCGTATTGCACGATCACCAAGGACGAGTGCGCGTACCCGCGGATCATGCTCGCCTACGACCTGCTCGACGACTGGGTCCGGCGCTCCGGACGGCCGACGACCGGGCCGGTTCGCGAGGTCTACCACCCTGGCTTCCCAGTCGCCGCCGGGTCCGACCCGGCCGTCGACATCGCCCAACCGATCGAAGGACCAGCTCGATGAACTATGCAGACCAGACTTCCTACAGTGACCCTGGTGTCCACGCGGCACTGCTCGATGAGCTGCCCTCGGACATTCCCGGGCTGACCGCGGTGATCCGCAACCTGGTGATCCACTACCGCGGTGGCGGGATCGAGTTCACCGGGGACCGCTACGAGGAGATCAACCATCGCTGGGTGTCGGCGATGCTGGCGACGGACCAGAGGCGCAACGGTACTGCGCTCGCGACACCACGCGAGCCGTTCGATCGGGTAGTCGGCTGTTGTCGCGACTACACGCTGCTGACGGTCTCCGCCCTGCGCCACCAGGGAGTCCCGGCGCGCAGCCGGATCGGCTTCAGCTCGTACTTCGCCGAGGGGTTCAACCACGACCATGTCGTGGTCGAGTACTGGAACGGCGAACGCTGGGTGATGGTGGACGCGCAACTGGAGCCCGGTCCGCACTGGAAGTTCGACCCGCAGGACATGTCGGCCGGGTGGTTCCGGTCGGCGGCCGAGGTCTGGCTGGGTTATCGCGCAGGCGAGCTGGATGGCGACACCTTCGGGGTGGATCCGTCGCTGCCGATCCGGGGTGGATGGTTCATCCGCAACTACGTGCTCTTCCAGTTGTCCCATCTGCAAGGCGATGAGTTGCTGCTCTGGGACAGCTGGGGTGCGATGTCCGGGGACCTCGACGGCGACCTGACCCTGGTCGACGAGATCGCCACCCTTTTGGTTGCCGCCGACAACGGAGACGACTCCGCTGCCGAAGTACTGGCTGCTCGTTATGCCTCGGACCCTGACCTGCCTCCGGGCGATCGGATCCTGCAACTCTCGCCGGCCGGCGATCCGCCGGTGACCATCGATCTCAAGCGGCGCGCGACGGTGCTTTAGGCGGCGGGGCTTTGGGCAGCGTGGTTACCGCGACTGCGCCAAGGGTGAGGGCGATCGCGATCCAGGTCGTCGCGGGTGGGCGGTGGGCGCCGAGGGTGTCGAGCAGTACTGCGCCCAGGAGTTGGCCGACGATGCTGGCGAGGCCGAAGACGAGTACGCCGAGGCGGCGGACGACCGTGGTCGCGATGGCGATCACGCCGACGCCGAGGAAGCCGCCGCCGTACAGCCAGGGTTCTGACGGGAGTTCGCCGGGCGGGCCGCCTCGGAACAGGTACTCGATCGGCAACGCGATGCAGAGCGTGCAGCCGGCGACGACGAAGTTGACGAGCGCGGCGGCCCAGGGCGAGCCTGCGACGGCGCCGACGCGCCCGTTGAGCGCGGACTGCACGGATAGGGCGAGCCCTGCCAGGACCGGTAGCGCCAGTAGCCACAGCGAGCCGTTGCCGGTCAGTTGGTCATGACCGGCGATGGCCACCGCGATGACGCCGGCCATCGCGCCGATCACTCGTGGCGTGGTGATCGCCCGGGAGCCACCCGGCCCGAGTCCGGCGCGATCGACGGCGAGGCTGCCGGCCGAAGTACCGCCGACGACGGCCACCACGAAGACGCCGACTCCGAGCGAGCTGACGCTGACGCCTTGGCTGACGACGTACAGGGCACCCGCTACCCCGCCGAGACACTGCCACCAACGAAGACCCCGCACGCGCAGGGCCTCGCGGATCTGCCGGAGGGCGCGCCGGCCACCGCGCGACGCCGGCACGATCGCCAGCAGGACGAGAATCCCGCTGCCGGTGGAGATCATTGCCGCAACAACTCCGTCACCAAGGCTCGCGCCCAGGCCTCCGTTGAACCTGGCCTGCACCGCCAGCGCGATTCCGCCGACCGCCGCCAGCCCGATCGCCGCCAGCTGCCGAACCTCAGGATGCCTCACCCAACGGATCCTTCCACGCGAACGCCACCCTCACGCCTCCGCCCGGTCCCAGGTGGACCCGCCTGCTGACCACTTTGTGCACCGGCTAGGCAGAATCGTGGGGCGATCATGCCTAGCCGGTGCACAAGGTGCCCTTGGCAACGGTTTGCGTGGGGTGGTGGTCAGCGGCGTCCGACTCTGGCGTCGGCCTTACGTTGGATCGCCTCGGCCAGGCGCTTGATGCGGTTCAGGCGGGCGTCCCAGGCGGAGCCGACCGATTCCAGTTGGGCGGCCGCGCGGGCGAGTTGGGCCTCGTCGACGTGGTACAGCTTCTCGCGGCCGGCCGATCTCGCCTGGACCAGGCCGACCCGGTCGAGGACGGTGAGGTGTTTGGCCACCGCCTGGCGGGTGACCGGCAACTGCTGGCCGAGACTGGTGGCGGTGCCTTCACCGGCGGCCAGTAGGAGGTCGAGCATTCGGCGGCGGGTCGGGTCGCCGATCGCGGACCACAGGTCGTCGTCGATCGTCGCGGCGCTCATGATCGAGCACCTAGCTTCTCGACGTACGACGGCAGCCGTGGCAGGAAGTAGTCCCAGCCGGAGGTGTGGTCGTTGTACTGCTCCTCCAGTACCGCGACCTCCCAGCCCATCTCGCGGAAGCCGGTCTCGGTCATCTTGACCAGCGTGCCGTCGCCCCTTGGGGTGAGGTCGAACGTGACGAGCAGCGAGTTGCCCTCCGCCGCGACCTCGCCGGCCGGATGCGTCCAGCGGAACGAGAACAGCCGTGGCGGCTGTGCGTCGACGACGGTGAACTGCACGACCTTCCCACCGGCATCGGGTTCGCCGAAGGTGATCTCCCCCGTCGCGCCGGGCGTCGCGTCATACCGGGCGTCGTCCGGCCACCACTCCTTGAGGTGTTCGGGACTGCTCACCACGTCGAAGACGATCTCGGGCGACGCCCCGACGTAGATCTCGCGCTCGAGCGTTCCGAACTCCATCCCATCCTCCTGCAATGCTTGGTTGCACATCAGAGTAGCGGAAAGCCCCACGCCGGACAGCATGAGTCGGAAGTACCCGGCCATGACGCCGACCGGTCGGGTCGGTCGCCGGGTGATACCCGAGGCTGTCGACCCCACTTATGCAGGAACGAAATGTTGCTGTGTGCCTTACCGTGAGAGTACGGAACCAGCGTCGAAGACTCCGCAGGCCAGGAGTCGTCTTAGTCGTTCGAAGTCGGCACCTGGATCACCCAGCGCACTGCGCTGGAGGAGGTCTCTGCCTCGATGACGTTCTTCTTTCCGGCCCGCGACAGGATCGCGTCCAGATCTGCTTCGTAGCCCTCCAGCACCTCGACCGCCTTCGCAGGGCTCAGGTCAGCAGGCAACTCGCGGGTGACGACGAAACTGTCCCCTGGTACGTCGGCATACGGTGCCGGGTCGTCGATTAGCGGTTTGAGTGGAACAGCCACCAACTCATCTCCCAGCCCTTGGCGCGGGAGGTGACCTAGCGCCTTCTTCTCGCCCACCAATTCGAGCGCATCCACAACTATCGGCATCAAACGCTCACGAATCTGATCGACCGTGGCGTCTTGTAACTCCGGCCAAACCACCGAATAGTCGACGGAGATCAATCGGCCGATCTCGGTGACAGTTCGCAACTGCCGGCCCTTCTTCTCGGTCCGGAACTCAAGCCCGACCGCGACCCGCTCGTAGCCTCCTTGGAGCAACCAGCGCGCCCCCTCAAACTCCGACAACACGCGACCTTCTAGCTCCGGGAAAGCTTCCCAAGCGCGATCACTCACCGCACTGGAGAACACGGGGCGACCCGACTCGCCATAGCCGGATCCGCCGACCAACTGGAACCACTTGATTGTCATCGGCAACTCTTCCATCGACCGGGCGGACATACCCCGTAGCGAGACCGGTAGAAGTTTACCCGTCAGGTCCGAGTTCCTCCCCCATGGTCGCGACTCAGGCTCGACTGCCAAGTGCAGCTGAATGGTGTTGGTACAGTCTGGCATCTAACCTTTGGGTGCATGGGCGAGATGCAGGAAGTAGCGTTCAGCGAATTTCTGCAGCGGCCTACTGAGACGATCGACAAGTTGACGTCGAGTCCGCGCCAAGCGTTGCGCATCGAGAACGGCGGTGGCGAGGACGACTTCGTGCTGACCACTGTTTCACGGGCGGCTCAAGGCGACCGACTCGTGAAGATCGCCGGGGACTTTCTGCGGGCGATCCTGAGTGATCCTGTCCTTCGATCGAGTCAGCTGGTCGATCTGCTGCCGCAGGTGTTTCCTTGGGTTCGCTACCTGCCGGATGGTGATCAGCGGGAGTTCGCTCGAGAACTCGCCGCGGGATGGGACGCCAGCGAGGACGTCGGCTCACCGGCCTTTGTCCTCCAGCTGATCACGGAGTGGTCGAACACCGCGCACATCTATACGGACCCCGAGTTGCTGATGGCCCTGTCGTCGCCGATGGACGAGCAAGCCTGAGCGGGACCTGGTCAATGGGCTGTCCCCCGCCATGGTCCAGCCCTTGGCAGGGAGACGGTCGGCCTCTCGGGCACGGCGAGCACGGCACGCTTTCACCAAGCGGGCGACGCAGGAGCCCGCGCACCAGGGGGTGGGCGTGGGAAAAATACGCGGGCCCCGCCTAGTGAGGTAGGCGGGGCCCGCGTTCAGTCAGAGATCAAGAGCTCAGAATTCAGAGCCTGCAGGCAGGTCCGGGGCTTCTGGGTCGTCCGGGTCTGACGGACCCGCCGCCAGGCCGAGTTCCGCCGGGCTGGCGAGCATCGGGTTATGGGGCAGGACGCGGACCGTGTAGCCGAACGGTCCGGTGCGGTCCAGCTTCAGTTCGCCTTCGTAGCGGTGCCGGTTGCCTTCGTAGGTCTCGGCCAGCGACAGCGAGACCCCGACCGGATCCGTGATCTCGTCCTCCGAGTTCACGCGCCCGTGCAGTGCCTCCACGTCGATGTCCGACGGCTTCAAGTCGCCCAGTGTGACAAAGGCGCGAATGCCGACGGTAGTACCGAGCTGCGGCATATCCCCGAGCCCCTGCAGCTCCACGTGGTCAACCCGAATGGCCGGCCACGCAGCCCGCACCTGCTTCTTCCAGGCGGCCAGCGCGCGTGCACCCTCGTACGTCGAGTTGAGCTGACGCGACGAGTGCGCGGCCGGGACGTAAAGCTGCTGCACGTAGTCCCGAACCATCCGGGTCGCGAGCACCTTCGGACCGAGCTCCTTGATCGTGTGCCGGAGCATCTCGATCCAGCGGCCCGGGACCTCGCCGTCATAGAACCGCGGTGCGACCTGCTTCTCGATCAGGTCGTACAGCGCGTGCGCCTCGAGGTCGTCACGACGATCCGTGTCCTCGATGCCTTCGGCGGACGGGATCGCCCAGCCGAACTCGTCGTCGTACCACTCGTCCCACCAGCCGTCGCGGATGGACAGGTTCAGCGCGCCGTTCAGCGCCGCCTTCATACCGGACGTGCCACACGCCTCGTACGGACGCAGCGGGTTGTTCAGCCAGACGTCGCAGCCGGGGTACATCGGCTGCGCGAGCGCGATGTCGTAGTCGGGCACGAACACGATCCGGTGCCGCAGCTCGGGGTCGTCGGCGAAGCGGACCATTTCCTGGATCAGCTTCTTGCCGCCCTCGTCGGCCGGGTGCGCCTTGCCGGCGATCACGATCTGGATCGGCCGGGTCGGGTGCAGCAGCATCGCCTTCAGCCGCGCGGGGTCGCGCAGCATCAGCGTCAGCCGCTTGTACGACGGGACGCGCCGGGCGAAGCCCATGGTGAGAACGTCGGGGTCGAGGATCGAGTTGACCCAGCCGAGCTCGGCCTCCGAAGCGCCCCGGTTCACCCAGGAGGCGTGGACGCGGGCGCGGGTGTCGTCGATGAAGCGCTGCCGCAGCATCCGCTTCGTCTCCCACAGTTGCGCGTCGGTGGTCTTGTCGAGACCCTCGAAGATCCCGTCACCGTCGACGGCCGTGTCGGTGTTGGCGTAGGTCAGCTGGTGGATCTCGCGCGCGACCCAGGTCGGCGCGTGGACGCCGTTGGTGATCGAGGTGATCGGTACGTCGGTCGGGTCGAAACTCGGCCACAGACCGGCGAACATCCCGCGGCTCACGACACCGTGCAGCTTGGAGACGCCGTTGGCGCGCTGGGCCAGCCGCAGACCCATGATGGCCATGTTGAAGACGGCCGGGTCGCCGTTCTCGAAGTCCTCGGCGCCGAGCGCGAGGATCCGGTCGATCGGGACGCCCTCGCCGAACACGTCCGGCGAGAAGTGCTGCTGGATCAGCTCGACCGGGAACCGGTCGATACCGGCCGGGACCGGGGTGTGGGTGGTGAAGACGGTACCGCCGCGGGCGACCTCGAGCGCGGTGTCGAAGTCGAGGCCCTGGTCGGTGGCGAGCTCGCGGATCCGCTCGACGCCGAGGAAGCCGGCGTGACCCTCGTTGGTGTGGAAGACCTCCGGCGCCGCGTGACCGGTGACCCGGCAGAACTCGCGGACGGCGCGGACGCCACCGACACCCAGCAGGAGCTCCTGCAGCAGCCGGTGCTCGGTGGACCCGCCGTACAGCCGGTCGGTCACCTCGCGCTCGGCGGGCTCGTTGTCCTCCATGTCGGCGTCCAGCATCAGCAGCGGCACGCGGCCGACCTGGGCGACCCAGATCTGCGCGCACAGCTTGCGGCCGCCAGGCAGGGTCACGCTGATCGTGGCCGGAGCAGCGCTGGCTTCTGGACCGTCACGGAGCAGACTGATCGGCAGCCCGTCCGGGTCGACCAGCGGGTAGCGCTCCTGCTGCCAGCCTTCGCGGTTCAGCGACTGACCGAAGTAGCCGTGCCGGTACAGCAGGCCGACGCCGATCAGCGGCACACCGAGGTCGCTGGCGGCCTTCAGGTGGTCACCGGCCAGGATGCCGAGCCCACCGGAGTACTGCGGCAGCACGTGGGTGATGCCGTACTCCGGGGAGAAGTAGGCGACCGAGTTGACCGGCGAACCGGCCTCGGCCTGGAACCACCGGTCGTCGGTCACGTAGCCGTTCAGGTCGCTGACGGCCAGTTCGAGCCGGCGCAGGAAGGCTTGGTCGTTGGCCAGCTCGTCGAGCCGGGCCGCCGGGACCTCACCGAGAAGCCGGACCGGGTCACCGCCGGTGCTGCGCCACAGCTGTGGGTCGACTGCCTCGAAGACGTCTTGCGTCTCCGGGTGCCAGACCCAGCGCAGGTTGTTCACCAGGGTGCCGAGACCGGTCAACGGTTCGGGCAGGACAGGGCGGACGGAGAATCGTCGTATCGCTCGCACCGGGACACCGTACCGGCCCGGAGCGCCGAGAGCACCCCCGGCCTGCATCGATCTTGCAACGCGAGCAAGAACTTGCAGGACCAGACCACTAACACCAAAGGTTCATTCTGTATCACCCTGTGAGCAAGCAATCCACAGTTTGATCCAAACCGTGACTGGTACATGGCGCGTCGGGGTACGGGGAACCGATAACGTCAGTGCTGTACTTCCCTGTTCCTGCCTACTGCGGAAAGCGAAGGTTCGTTAACTCCATGACTGGGCGCATCCCGATCACCGAGGTCACCCCGACCGTCGACGCCGGAGCGTATCCGGCCAAGTCGTCGGTCGGCGAGACGTTCACCATCGCGGCCAATGTCTTCCGCGAAGGCCACGACGCGGTGAACGCGAACGTCGTCCTGACGTCGCCGACGGGACAGACCAGACGGATGCTGATGACGCCCGTCGGCCAGGGCTCGGACCGCTGGACGGTCGACGTCACCCTGCAGGAGCAGGGCGCGTGGACGTTCGCCGTCGAGGGCTGGAGCGACCCGTACGGGACATGGCGGCACAACGCAGAGATCAAGATCCCGGCCGGTATCGACATCGACCTGATGTTCGCCGAAGGGGCGGCCTTCTTCGATCGCGCCGCAGCCGGCGTACCGCCCGCAGTACGGGTGGATCGGTCGACCCTCAGTGACGCCGCGCAGGCGCTGGCCAACGGCGCGTTGCCGGCCGAGGCGCGACTGGCCGCGGGGATCTCGCCGCAGGTCCGCTCGGCGCTCGGGCGGTACCCGGTCCGCGAGCTGATCACCTCGTCGGAGACGTACCCGGTGTGGGTGGATCGGCAGCTCGCCTTGTACGGCAGCTGGTACGAGTTCTTCCCGCGCTCCGAGGGTGCGTACTACGACGACGAGAAGCAGGAGTGGGTCTCGGGTACCTTCCGTACCGCCATGGACCGGCTCGACGCCGTCGCCGCGATGGGCTTCGACATTCTCTACGTACCGCCGGTCCACCCGGTCGGCACGTCGTACCGCAAGGGCCCGAACAACACGCTCGACCCGAAGCCGGGCGACCCGGGTTCGCCGTGGGCGATCGGCTCGTCCGAGGGCGGGCACGACGCGATCCACCCCGAGCTGGGCACCTTCGACGACTTCGACGCGTTCGTCGCCCGCGCCCGCGAGCTCAACCTCGAGGTCGCCATCGACTTCGCCCTGCAGGCCTCACCGGACCACCCGTGGGTGACCGAGCACCCGAAGTGGTTCAACGTCCGCGTCGACGGCTCGATCGCCTACGCCGAGAACCCGCCGAAGAAGTACCAGGACATCTACCCGATCAACTTCGACAACGATCCCGAAGGCATCTACGCCGAGGTACTGCGGATCGTGAAGCTGTGGATCGCGCACGGCGTCACCGTGTTCCGGGTCGACAACCCGCACACCAAGCCGGTCAACTTCTGGGAGTGGCTGCTCGGCGAGATCCGCAAGACCGACCCGGACGTCATCTTCTTGTCCGAGGCGTTCACCCGGCGGCCGATGATGCAGGAGCTGGCGAAGGTCGGCTTCCACCAGTCGTACACGTACTTCACCTGGCGCAACGAGAAGTGGGAGCTGGAGGAGTACCTGCAGGAGCTGACCGAGGAGACCGGCCACTTCCTGCGGCCGAACTTCTTCGTCAACACCCCCGACATCCTGACGGCCTACCTGCAGTACGGCGGACCGGGCGCGTTCAAGATCCGCGCCGCGATCGCGGCCACCTCGTCGCCGGCCTGGGGTGTCTACGCCGGCTTCGAGCTGTACGAGCACGTCGCCCTGCGGCCGGGCTCCGAAGAGTACCTGGACACCGAGAAGTTCCAGCTCCGCCCGCGGGACTGGAAGGCTGCCGCAGCGGAGAACCGCACGCTCGCGCCGTACCTGACCCTGCTGAACAACATCCGCCGCCGCCACCCGGCGCTGCAGCAGCTGCGCAACCTCAGCCTGCACAAGGTCGACGACGAACAGATCATGTGCTTCTCCAAGCGCGTCACCGGCCCCGACGGCCACAGCGACACCGTCATCGTCGTGGTGAACACCGACCCGCACTCGGTCCGCGAGTCCCTCGTCCACCTGGACATGGCCGCGCTCGGCATGCGCCCGGAGGACACCTTCACCGTGTACGACGAGATCACCGGCGCCACCTGGCGCTGGGGCCAGCAGAACTACGTCAAGCTCGACCCCGACGGCGACCCCTGTCACATCCTCGCGGTACGCCGCGGCCAGGCCTGATCATGGGCCTGATCACCTGACATCATCGCTCCCATCAACGAAAGGTGGGGGCGATGAGGACGGTTGTCGACCGGGTGTCACCCGAGATGCGGCTCAAGACGGGGTGGCTCATCCCGGCGGTCATCGGCTTCGTGCTGTCACAGTTCTTCTCGGACAGCGTGCAGGATCCGCTCAGCCAGTCCGACCGGATCGCCATGAGCGTCCTCAGCCTGGCGGGAGTTCTGGGTGGGGTGCTGTGGCAGTGGTACAGCCCTCGGGACCTCGCCGAGCGGCTCGCCTTCCCCGCCACCGTCGGGGTGGCGGTCACGGTGATCCTGATCCTGCCAATCGGTGAGCCGAGCGGCGGAGCAGCGAACTACAGCTACCTGTACCCGGTCGGCCTGATCGCCGGCCTGGTGCTCGCCACTCGCTGGAAGCAGATCCACACCGAGGACTAGAGCGTCACAGTCTCCGGGTACTTGAGCCCGGTACCGGTGTTGAGGGCAACCACCTGCTCGCCGGCCTTGATCCAGCCCGACTCGCGCAGTTGCCGGATCGCGGCGAAGTTGGCGGCGCCCTCAGGGCAGATGAAGCTGCCTTCGAGCTCGGCGACCCGTCGCTGAGCAGCCAAGATGTCCGCATCCTCGACCGCAACTGCGCAGCCGCCGGTCTCCGCAATCGCCTGCAGCAAAAGGAAATCACCGAGCGCCTTGGGCACGGTGATGCCAAAAGCAATTGTGTGGGCATCCGGCCACGGCTCACTCGACGGCAGCCCCTTCTCCCACGCCTGCACGATCGGCGCGCACCCGGTCGCCTGGACTGCGACCAATCGCGGCATCGGCCCGTCGATCCAGCCCAGGTCGCGCAGTTCGGCGAGCGCCTTCCAGATCCCGATCAACCCCACTCCCCCGCCGGTCGGGTAGAGGATCACGTCCGGCAGCTGCCAGCCGAGCTGCTCAGCGATCTCCAGCCCCATCGTCTTCTTGCCCTCGATCCGGTAGGGCTCTTTCAGCGTCGACACATCCTGGTAGCCCCCGCGCTCAGCCAACTGCGAGCGCACCCACGCGCCCGCGTCGCCGATCAGCCCGTCGATCAGCTTCAGCTCCGCACCGACCACGGTCACCTCGCGCCGGCAGATCTCCGGCGCCGCGATCGGCATCGCGATCAGCGCCTCCATCCCGGCCCGTGCCGCGTACGTCGCCCAGGCCGACCCGGCGTTCCCGTTGGTCGGCATCGCGATCTTCCGTACGCCGACCTCGCGCGCCCGTGATACCCCGACGGCCGCGCCCCGCGCCTTGAACGTGCCGGTCGGGATCAGCCCTTCGTCCTTCATCAGCAGCCGCTCGACTCCAAGCTCGCGCCCGTAGGCGGGCAACGGGAGCAGCGGCGTCATCCCCTCCCCCAGGCTGATCACGTTCTCCTCCGAACGCACGGGCAGCAGTTCGTGGTACCGCCAAAGATCGGCCGGCCGCGACGCGACCTGCTCCTTGCTCAGCCCGGCCCGCACCTCGTCGAGGTCGTACCGGGCGAGCAGCGGCGACCCACAGGTACACAATCCGATCACCTGATCGGCGTCGTGGGTCAGGCCGCACTGGGGACAGTCGAGGTGACTCAAGCTGGAGAAGCGCACGACTTCAGAGGCTACCCAGCGCGCAACCCGGTAACCGCTGGGTTCTGGTGATCGGTGAGGCGGAAACCGGTACCGCGCACCGCGTCGATGGTGACCGTGGTGCCCAGCTCGTCGAGCTTGCGGCGTACACGCTTCACCAGCGAGTGCACGTCAGCAGTACCGCGAAGGTGGCGGTTGCGCCAGACCGCTTGGTGCAGACCCTCATAGGTCCACACGCGCAGCGGCTCCGTCATCAGCCAGGTGAGCAGATCGTGCTCGAGATCGGTCAGCGGAACCTCGCGGTCCCGCCACTTCGCCACCGACCGGGCCGAGTCGATGGTCAGCACGTCGGCCTCCGGGCCGACGCGTTCGGTCCGCCGGTCCGGCACCTTGCGGGGTGGCGGTTCGGCCACCGACTCGGGCTCGGGCGGTTCGGGTTGCTCCGGTGGTACCGGAGGTGGGGGCTGAGCGGGCGTGATCAGCTTGCGCAGCTCGTCCAGGCTGGAAACGAGCAGCAGTGGTGCGACATCGTCGACGAGCTCCGCGAGCCGGACCCGCTCCTCCAGGGACGCCGCCACTGCGATCAGCAGTGGAAACGACTCCTGGGCGGAACCGGTCAGATCGAGGGCGCCGTCGTTCGTGGCGGGGACACGGGCGGTGACCATCTGATTACGATGTCAACCTCTGCCTTTAATCGTCAACGCATTGACAAATAATGGCGAAACTTGCCTCGAACGGAGCGACCGTCCGTCACATCTTGCTCACCAGGTGTGCTTGTTCAGACCTTTGCATGACACATAGGGTCCTCGGCAGGCACGTGACGTAACACGTCGCGACCTGGGGGGCACGGAGTGTTCACAGAACCGGTTCACCACCCAAACCGCTGTGAAGCCTTGCACCTCTGCACCATGACTCGGGGGAGTCGACTCGGGGTCGTACAAGTGAGGGGCTGCAGAGATGTCACATCAACGGAAGAGGGGGCTCGCCAGATCGCTGGTGAGCGCTCTGGCGGCGGTGGCCGTCATCACCACCGGGCTGGCCGCCTCCGGCCTGGCTCAGGCGGCACCACCCACCACGCCCGGCGCAACTCCGGCGCCGGCCTCCAAGATCAAGCCTGACCTGCTGTCGAAGCTGGAAGGTACGGACGCCAAGGAGGCGACCGACTTCTGGGTCCGGTTCAGCGACAAGGCCGACCTGACCGCCGCCAGCAAGATCGGCGACTGGAACGCGCGCGGTACCGCGGTTGCGGCCGCTCTGCGCAAGACCGCCGCGGAGAGCCAGGCCAAGGTCAAGGCCGAGCTGGACGCGTCGCACACGTCGTACCAGAGCCTGTGGGCCACGAACGCGATCGTCGTCAAGGGCGGCTCGCTGGAGATGGCGCAGAGCCTCGCCGGCCACGCAGAGGTCGAGGGGATCTACAACCCGGTCAAGTACGAGGTGCCGCCGACCACCAAGGGCACCCAGCAGAACGAGATCAACGCGGTCGAGTGGGGCATCGCCAACGTCAAGGCCGACCAGGTCTGGGCGCAGTACGGCGACAAGGGCGCCGGCATCACGGTGGCCAACATCGACACCGGCGTCCAGTACGACCACCCGGCGCTGGTGAACCAGTACCGCGGCAAGCTGGCCAACGGCACGTTCGACCACAACTACAACTGGTTCGACGCCGCCGGCACCTGCTCGGGCGCACCCTGTGACACCAACGGCCACGGCACCCACACGATGGGCACCATGGCCGGCGACGACGGGGCCGCCAACCAGGTCGGTGTAGCGCCGGGCGTCAAGTGGATCGCGGCCAACGGCTGCTGCCCCAGCGACGCAGCGCTGATCACCTCCGGGCAGTGGATGCTCGAGCCGACCAACCTCGCCGGGACCAACCCCGACGCGAGCAAGCGGCCGAACGTCATCAACAACTCGTGGGGCAGCACGCAGCCGTCCAACGACCCGTTCATGGAGGACGTCACCCTCGCCTGGACCGCGTCCGGCATCTTCGGTGTCTTCTCGAACGGCAACAGCGGCCCTTCGTGTAACACCAGCGGCTCCCCCGGCAGCTCGACGAGCAACTACTCGGCCGGCGCCTATGACATCAACAACAACATCGCTTCGTTCTCCGCCCGTGGTGCTGGCCAGAACGGCACGATCAAGCCGAACATCTCGGCCCCGGGCGTCAACGTCCGCTCCAGCGTTCCCGGCAACGGGTACGCGAGCTTCAACGGCACCTCGATGGCCGCTCCGCACCTCGCGGGCGTCATCGCGCTGCTGTGGTCGGGCGCACCGAGCCTGAAGGGCGACGTCGCGGCCACCCGCGCGCTGCTCAACGGCACCGCGATCGACAGCCCGAGCGCGGCGTGTGGCGGTACCGACGCCAACAACAACGTGTTCGGTCAGGGTCGCGTCGACGCGCTCGCCCTGCTGAACGCGGCACCCGTCGGCGACACCGGCACGTTGGCCGGCAAGGTCACCGCCACCGGTGGCGCTGCCATCGCGGGCGCGGCCGTCACGATCAAGCAGACCGGTGCGGCCGACAAGGTCGTCACTTCTGGGGCCGACGGCGCCTTCTCGGCCGTACTGCCCGCCGGTGACTACACGCTCGCCGTGGCCGCCTTCGGCTACGTCGGCCAGACCGGCACGGCAACCATCGTGGTGAACACCACCACGACGAAGAACTTCACCCTGGTGGCTGCTCCGACGGTCAACGTCGGCGGCACCATCACGGACGGCTCCGGCCACGGCTGGCCGCTGTACGCGAAGGTCAGCGTCGAGGGTCCCGGTGGCGTGTTCGACTACACCACCCCGACCAACGGCCGCTACTCCTTCAAGGTGCCCTCCAGCGCGACGTACACGCTGAAGGTCGAGTCGCAGATCCCCGGTTACACCACGGTCAGCCAGCCGATCACCGTCGGCGCGGGCAACCTGACCAAGAACGTGGCCGTACCGGTCCGTTCCGACGCCTGCCTCACCGCACCCGGCTACCGCAACGGCTCCGACGGCGTCTACGAGACGTTCGACGGCCAGGCTGCGCCGAGCGGCTGGACCGTCGTCGACAACAAGGGCAACGGCCAGGTCTGGAAGTTCACCGATGTCGGTAACCGCGGCAACCTGACCGGCGCGGCCGGCGGCTTCGCGATCATCGACAGCGACAAGTACGGCTCGGGCCAGCAGCAGGACACCTCGCTGGTCAGCCCGGTCGTCGACCTGAGCGCGGTCACCGCGCCGAAGATCAAGTTCAACCAGGACCTCAACTGGCTCGGCGGCGAGAAGGCCGATGTCGACCTGTCGCTCGACGGCGGGGCCACCTGGGCGAACGTGCTCAACCAGGTCACGGACGTCCGTGGCGTCAAGGAGATCGCGATCCCGCAGGCGGCCGGCAAGTCGGCCGTACAGGTTCGCTTCCACTACTACGACGCTTCGTACGAGTGGTGGTGGGAGGTCGACAGCGTCCTGATCGGCACCACGGTCACCTGTGAGCCGACCGGCGGCGGTCTGGTCGTCGGCAACGTCAAGGACGCCAACACCAACGGCTTCGTGAACGGCGCCGTCGTCACCCGTGACGACAAGCCCAGCGAGACCGCGACCACCGTTGCGACCCCGGAGGACACCGGCCTGGCCGATGGCTTCTACTGGCTGTACTCCGCGGAGGACGGCCCGCACGTTTACACCGCCAAGGCCGGCAACTACACCAGCACCCAGGCAACTGTCGATGTCGAGGCCGACTGGGTCACCCCGGCCAACTTCAGCCTCGAGGCGGGCCGTGTCTCGGTCGCGCCGAGTGCGATCAGCGCCAGCCTGAGGCTGCCGGGTGGCAAGGTCACCAAGACGTTCGTCGTCACCAACACCGGTACGGCAAACGTCGACCTGAAGTTCGGCGAGCGCGACGGTGGCTTCACCCTGGCGAACGCCAACGGCTCCACGACGACCAAGGCCCAGGTGCTGAACAGCACCGGCGCCCCGCTGCAGCGGCTCGAGGTTCCGACCTCGTTCGCGAACAAGCTGTCCGGCAAGATGGCTACCAAGCCTGCCGTCCCGGGCCCGCTCGCGGCTCCGTGGACGAACATCGCCAACCTCCCGGCCGTCGTGATGGACAACCGGGTGGTCAACCTCGACGGCAAGATCTACTCGATCGCGGGTGGCAACGGCTCGGCTTCGACCGGCAACAGCTACGCGTACGACCCGGCCACCCTGGCCTGGACCGCGATCGCGCCGCTGCCGGGCGCCCGTAACGCCGTCACCGTCGGCGCCGTGGGCGGCAAGCTCGTCGTCAGCTCCGGCTGGGGCGCGAGTGGTCCGGACGCAGCGACCTGGTCGTACGACCCGGCCGCCAACGCCTGGTCCGCAGTGGCCGCCAACCCGGCTCCGCGTGCGGCCGCCGGGCAGGCTGTCCTCGACGGCAAGCTGTACGCCGTCGGTGGCTGCACCACCGCCTCCTGCACCCCGATGTCCAACTCCGTGGTCGCTTACGACGCGGCGTCGAACAGCTGGGCGACTCTTGCCAACTACCCGAAGTCGGTCGCGTTCGCATCCTGCGGCGCCATCGACGGCAAGATCTACTGCTCCGGCGGTAACGACGGAGCGGCCGCCACCACGGCCGGCTACGTCTTCGACCCGAGCGCGAACTCCTGGTCCCCGATCGCCAACTCGCCGGCTGATCACTGGGCGGCGTCCTTCGCCGTCGCCGGTGGCAAGCTGCTGGTTGTCGGCGGTGTCCAGACCGGTGCCGTCACCAACGCCGGGTTCGCTTTCGACCCGGCTGCCGGTACCTGGGCCGCGCTGCCGAACGCCAACCAGCCCCGCTACCGCGGTGGTGCGGCTTGTGGCTTCTACCGGGTCGGTGGTTCGTCCGGTGGCTTCACCCCGACGGTGGAGGGCGAGGTCCTGCCGGGCCTCGAGAACTGCTCCGAGTCGTCGGCTGACGTCAGCTGGCTGAGCCTGGACAAGACCGAGGCCACCCTGGCCCCGGGTGAGAAGGTCACCGTCAAGGTGGCGCTGAACGCCGCTGTCGACCAGCCGGGTACCTACTCGGCCGCGGTCACCATCGGCGAGAACACGCCGTACAGCGTGGACCCGGTCGACGTGAAGCTCACCGTCACGCCGCCGACCACGTGGAGCAAGCTGGCCGGTACCGTCACCGGGGTCTCGACCTCCGGCGTCACCGCCCCGCTGCCCGGCGCCACGGTCCAGGTCGACTCGTGGACGGCGGAGTACACCTTCATCACCGACAAGGACGGCAACTACGCCTACTGGCTGGACCGTCGCAACAACCCGCTGACGCTGATCGCAGCCAAGGACGGCTACAAGCCGCAGACTCGGACGACCAAGCTGATCAACGGAGAAACCGTCGTCGAGGACTTCGCTCTGAAGGCGACCAAGTAATCCCCACAACTGAATAACCAAAGGCCGGCCCCGGACAGGAACCTCTGTCCGGGGCCGGCCCTCGTACTGCGTGGCGAGCTCGGCGTGGTTGGCGTCAGGTGGCGGCGAGGAGGTGGAAGCCGACGCCTCGGACGGCGTGGATGGTGACGGTGGCGCCGAGGCTGGCCAGTTTCTGGCGGAGGCGTTTGACGACCGAGTGGATGTGCGAGCCGTGGCCCAGGTGTTCGTTGCCCCAGACGGCGTGGTGCAGCCGCTGGTAGGTCCACACCTTGCCTGGTTCCTCGACCAGGCAGTGCAGGAAGTCGTGCTCCAGCTTGGTCAGCCGCGCCTCGCGGTCCTTCCAGCGAACCACCCTGCGATCCACGTCGAGCCGCAGACCGGCAGCGGGAGGAGCGGGCACGGCCGCGACGGCGAGGCTGGTCGGCGCGATGGGCCGCTCGTAGGCAGCCGGCTCCGATGTGGGCAGAGCTGCCTCGATCTGGGCAGTCACCCCACGCGCACCAAGCGCAGGTACAACAGCAGGGGTCAGTACTACGGGCGCCGAGTCCGCCGTCGACGTGAGCTCCAGGAAGGCGCGTGCCTGCTCCGCGCTGGACACGAGCAGCAGCGCGTCGGCACCACCGAGCAGCCTCGCGAGGTGGACCCGTTCGGCGGTGGACGTGGCCACGCCGATGATCAACGACGAGTCCGGCAGCCTCTCCATGGAGCCCCTCCGTTCAAACGCATGCCGGGGTCAGACGCAGGGTCCAGTACCGCGAACCGTGAAGGTTAAGTCAAGGGATTCCCTGCGTGCGCAGATGGCACAAATGCGACCTGTCCGACACCGGCCACGAACGGGCAGGAACGATCTACGCAGCGCCACGGAACAGGCCCTCCACGTCGCTCACAGTCGCGGCCCGGCGAACCGGATTAGCGAGCAATACAAAGCGTCCGGGGCCTCTGCAGGACGGTGCAGAGGCCCCGGACGCCGGGGATCGCCCTCCGGATCGGGCGGAGCCGGGGCAGGCGATGGTCGGGTCAGCCGACGGTCTTGACCGCTGTGATCAGCGTGCCGTTGCTGGTGTCACCGGACAGCTCCCAGAAGAAGGCGCCGCCGAGACCCTGCGTGTTCGCGTACTGCATCTTGCTGCGGATCGTCGCGGGCGTGTCATAGCCCCACCACTGCCCGTTGCAGAACGCGTACGCCGTACCGCCGACCGTCCCCGTGGACGGGCAACGCGTCGAGATGAGCTTGTAGTCCTCGATACCGGCTTCGTACTTGCCGGGCGCTGCCCCGGTGGCGCGGCCGCCCGGTGCGGCCTGGGTGACGCCGGTCCAGCCGCGGCCGTAGAAGCCGATGCCGAGCAGGATCTTCGAGGACGGGATGCCCTTGGTCTTGAGCTTCTGGATCGCCGCGTCGCTGTAGAAGCCGGCCGTCGGGATCCCGGAGTACGACGTCAGCGGCGAGTGCGGGGCGGTCGGGCCCTGCGCGGCGAACGAACCGAAGTAGTCGTACGTCATCGGCATGATCCAGTCGAGCTTCTGCGCCGCGGTGGCGTAGTTGGTCGCGTCGATCTTGCCGCCGGTGGTGCCGTCGGCCGTGATCGCCGCGGTGACCAGCGCCGACGAGCCGAACCGGTTGCGCAGCGCGGTGATGATGTTGTTGAAGGCGTTCGGGCCGGACGTGTCGCAGCTCAGGCCGCACGCGTTCGGGTACTCCCAGTCGATGTCGATGCCGTCGAAGACATCGGCCCAGCGCGGGTCCTCGACCAGGCTGTAGCAGGAGTTCGCGAAGGCGGTCGGGTTCTGCGCCGCCTGGGTGAAGCCGCCGGACCAGGTCCAGCCGCCGAACGACCAGACCACCTTGATGTTCGGGAACTCGCGCTTGAGCTTGCGCAGCTGGTTGAAGTTGCCGCGCAGGGCACCGGTGTCCCAGGTGTCGGCGACGCCGTCGACCGAGCCGGCCGCGTCGTAGAACTTGTCGTTCGCGGCGTACGCGTCACCGATCGTGCAGCGGCCGTCGGTGGTGTTGCCGAAGGCATAGACGATGTTGGTCAGCTTGGCGGCCGACCCGCTCGTCTTGATGTTCTTCACGTGGTAGTTGCGGTCGTACACACCCCACTCGGTGAAGTAGCCGACGACCTTCTTGCCGGCGGCAACCGTGTGGGCGCCGTCCTGGATCGGAGCGGCCGGAGCCTGTACTGCGGCAGGTACTGGAGCAGGTGGCGCGGCCGTCTCGCGGGGCTCGGCAGCGACCGCTGCCGGTACGACACCGGCGGCCAGCATCGCCACGGCGGCGAGCAGGGTGGGCAGGGGGCGGATTCTCATGTGTTCCTCCAAGGGGGGCGGAAGAGGGACTCACCGCACCCTACCGAGTACTCGGAGTTAAGAAAAGAAGAAACCCAAATAAAAGTGTCCGCGCCGATCACGGGCCATCAGGTAAAACTTTTCCGGGCTGGTATGCGCGCGTGCAGCGGTACGGAGTAGTCTCCTCGCGCACGGTCACCTTTGACCGCTCTTGACGGAGGAACAGTGCCCGGACTTGTACGGCGGCGGCCTGGTTTTGTCTGGCTGCTCGCGGCCGTTCTCGTTCCCGTCCTGATCACCGCGCTGGTGGTCGGGATCAAGGCCGGGCCGACCGAAGACGACCTCCGCGAACGGTCGCTGGCCGCACTCGACGCGCGCGGCATCACCGGCGTACAAGTCGACTTCTCCGGGCGGGACGCGACAGTCGTCGTGCCGGCCGGAGCTGACGCGACCGAAGCGCAGAAGGTGGTTGCGGCCGTCGACGGCGTTCGTGCCGCCCACACCGACGGCGGTACGACGCAACTCGCGGCAGATCCGACCGGCGCGCCATCCACCGGCACAGCCGAAGAGCCGGCCGGTACGCCGAGTCCTGAGCTCTCGACGCCGCCGACCGAGTCCGAGGTCGCTCCGTTCGAGCTCAGCCGGACAGACGACGCGATCACCGTGCGCGTCGTCGTGCGGGACCAGGCGATGAAGGACCAACTCGCCGCCGAGGTGCGGGCCGCACTGCCGGAAGGGACGGAGTTCGTCGACCAGGTCACGATCGACGAGAAGACCGCAGTGCCGAACCCGACCGCGATGTCGGCGCTCCTGCAGGCGCTGTCGACTGCGACCGGTGCCGCCTCGATCAAGTACGACGGCAGCAAGGTGACGCTGAGTGGCAAGGTGGCCGACCAGGCGACCAAGGCCACGGCGGCACGCGCCGCGGCAGCCGCAGTACCGGGCGCTGTGGTCGCCAACGAACTTCAGGTGCCGGTAGTGGCCAAGCCGCCGGTCAGCGAGGCGTGCCAGACGTTCGAGGCACGGCTGGCCCGGTTCACGGCGGAGAACAAGCTTGTCTTCCTGTCCGGCACCGCCACCGTGAACGACGCCTCCAAGGCATCGGTCACGGTGGCCGCGACCCTGCTCAAGAGTTGCGAGAGCTTCGACGTCGAGGTCGGCGGTCACACCGACAACCTCGGTAACCCTTCCACCAGCCTGCCGCTGTCACAGCAGCGCGCGGACGCAGTCAAGGCTGCGCTCGTCAAGCTCGGCGTACCCGCCGGGCGGATCACCAGCCGCGGTTACGGGGAGACCCGTCCAGTGGCGCCCAACACCACGTCCGCAGGCCGGATCGCCAACCGACGGGTCGAGATCCGAGTTCTTTAGGTTCTAGGGGAATTGCATGAGTTGGCTGATCGCGCAGGTCTGGTTCCTGCTGCTCGCCGCGTTCGTCCTCGGCAGCGCTGCCGCCTGGGTCCTGTACCGGGTACTGCCCACCAGCCCGAAGGGTGCGCGCTGATGGCCTACCTGTTCCGCAACAACTGGCCGTGGACGCTGCTCGCGTTCCTGATCGGCGCGATCATCACCTGGCTCCTCCTCAACCGCCGCGAACGCCCGCCTGTCGAGGTCCCGGCCGAACAGGAAGCGCCCGCCGAGGAGAAGACCCTCGTCGGAGCAGGCGTAGCGGCAGCCGGTACGACGCCCGCCGCGGCGCCGCTCCATTTCGAAGAACCGGTCGAACCCTTCGACCAGGCCCTCCACGAGCCGGAGCCGGAGCCAGCGCCCGAACCCGAGCCCGAGCCCGAGCCCGTACCTGAGCCTGAACCCGGATCTGAGTCTGAGCCCGTACTTGAGGCTGAGCCCGAGTCCGAGCCGGCGGAAGAGTCCGGCGGCGACCCCGAACCCCTCCCCGCTCCTCAGGAGGTGGAAGGGGCGGATCCCGAGGCCAAGGTCGCAGCACCAGCGGCGCAACCCGCGTTCTCGGTGCGGATGGACGTCGGCGAGCCGACGCTCTTCGACAACGAGCCCGCGACGGACGAAGTACAGGTGAAGGCCGAGACTGTTCCGGCCGGACGGTACGGCGAAGGGTCGGCCGACGCGGTCGCTCATCAAGGCCCGCCCGACGGGTTCACGATCAAGGGCAACGCGCAGTCGATGCTCTTCCACACCCCGGAGTCGCCGTACTACGGCCGCACAAAAGCCGAGGTCTGGTTCCGCACCGAGGCCGATGCCGAGCGGTCCGGCTTCACCAAGTACGTCCGCAAGCCACGCAAGTCCAGCCGGCCGGCCGGCTGACTCGCCGCGTCTGATTCGGGCGACGAAAAATAACGACCGAAGACCCGGAAAGCAACGCGTTCCAGATCACGGTTCGTCAGCGGAATAGGGTGTTCAGGCCCCCATTTGCTTGTACTGGCAAAGGGCCGTCACACTGAGCAGAACGTCGGCTCGGACCGCCCATCCCAAGGCTTCGTTACACATCACCGGACACCTCGGCGGCCTGCCGTCCCTTTTGAGAACCCGCGAGCCGGGTACGGGAAAACAGTGCAGGCCGAAAAAGGTGTCCACCAGCGCGTCGCCGGATCGACCCGGCGACGCGGATACGTAGTACCGCTAGGTTTGGATGACACCCGATGGAGGTGAGCGTGACCGACATGCTGCCGGAGCAGCACCACGGACTGACGAAGAGTGACCCGCTGTGGTTCAAGCGGGCCGTCTTCTATGAAGTCCTCGTGCGGTCCTTCAAGGACTCGAACGCCGACGGCATCGGCGACTTGCAAGGCCTGACCGAGAAACTCGACTATCTCGAGTGGCTCGGCGTGGATTGTCTGTGGTTACCGCCGTTCTATCCCTCACCTCTGCGTGACGGCGGTTACGACATCTCCGACTACACCGGTGTGATGCCCGAGGTCGGCACGATCGCCGACTTCGCCGCGTTCATGGAAGCGGCGCACTCGCGCGGTATGCGCGTCATCGTCGACTTCGTGATGAACCACACCTCGGACCAGCACCCCTGGTTCCAGGAGTCCCGCAACAACCCGGACGGCCCGTACGGCGACTTCTACGTCTGGTCCGACACCGATACGGCTTACTCGGACGCGCGGATCATCTTCGTCGACACCGAGACGTCCAACTGGACCTGGGACCCGGTCCGCCAGCAGTACTTCTGGCACCGGTTCTACTCCAACCAGCCCGACCTGAACTTCGAGAACCCGGCCGTCGGCGACGCGATGATCGAGGCGCTGAAGTTCTGGCTCGACCTCGGTGTCGACGGGTTCCGGCTGGACGCGGTGCCGTACCTGTTCGAGGAAGAGGGCACCAACTGCGAGAACCTGCCCAGGACGCACGAGTTCCTGAAGCGGGTCCGCAAGGAGGTCGACGCGAACTACACCGATCGCGTCATGCTCTGCGAGGCGAACCAGTGGCCTGGTGACGTGGTCGAGTACTTCGGCGACCGCGAGTCCGGTGGTGACGAGTGCCAGATGGCGTTCCATTTCCCGGTGATGCCGCGGATCTTCATGGGGGTGCGGCGCGAGTCGCGGTTCCCGATCTCGGAGATCCTGGCCCAGACCCCGCAGATCCCGGACACCTGCCAGTGGGGCATCTTCCTGCGCAACCACGACGAGCTCACGCTCGAGATGGTGACGGACGAAGAGCGCGACTACATGTGGGGCGAGTACGCCCAGGACCCGCGGATGAAGGCCAACATCGGCATCCGCCGCAGGCTCGCGCCGTTGCTCGACAACGACGTGAACCGGATGGAGCTGTTCACCGCGATGCTGTTGTCGCTGCCCGGTTCGCCGATCCTGTACTACGGCGACGAGATCGGCATGGGCGACAACATCTGGCTCGGTGACCGCGACGGCGTCCGTACTCCGATGCAGTGGTCCCCGGACCGCAACGCGTCGTTCTCGACGGCGACCCCGGGCAAGCTCAGCCTGCCGGTCATCATGGATCCGGTCTACGGTTTCCAGGCGGTGAACGTCGAGGCGGAGATGGAGAACGCGTCGTCGCTGCTGCACTGGACCCGGCGGATGATCCAGACCCGCAAGCAGCACCCATGTTTCGGGATGGGTACTTTCACTGACCTAGGTGGTTCCAACCCGAGCGTGCTGTCCTACATCCGCGAGTTCGGTGACGATGTGGTGCTGTGCGTGAACAACCTGTCGCGCTTCCCGCAGCCGATCGAGCTGGATCTGCGGCAGTGGCAGGGTGTGGAACCGGTCGAGCTGCTCGGCGGGGTGCACTTCCCGACCATCGGCGAGCTGCCGTACCTGCTGACCCTGGGTGCGCACGGCTTCTACTGGTTCCGTCTGCCGGTCAACAAGGCTGCTGATCGTGAGGAGAGCTCTTCGTGAATTCCCATCTGGACCAGGTCCAGTCCTTCTGCGCCAACCAGCGATGGTTCGGTGAGAAAGGACACGACGTGCACGTCGATGCGATGGCCACCTCCGTGTGGCTGTCGGACGAGGGCGTCTGGCCCGCGGTCCGGATCGGATTCGTCTACTGCGCCGGCCCGCCCGGCGCGGAGAACGCAATCCGGGTTTACCAGCTGCCGCTCAGCTACCACACCGCGCCGGCCGACAACCTCGGCCACGCGCTGATCGGTGACTGGGCGGAGCAGGACCTCGACGACACGAGGGTCTGGGTGTACGACGCGCTGCACGACAAGGAGGCCACGCCGTACTGGCTGGACGCCATCACCCATGGGCGGCAGCTGGACGGCCTGGAGTTCCACCCGGTGCACGCGCCGGAGCGGACGACCGTCGTACCGGAGGACGCGCAGTCGCTCGTCCTCACGGTCGAACAGAGCAACACGTCGCTGGTCTTCGGCGACACCGCACTGCTGAAGGTGTTCCGCCGGCTCGAGCCCGGGAGCAATCCCGGGGTCGAGATCGAGTCGGCGCTCACCGAGGCCGGCTCGGAGCTGGTGCCCGAGGTGCTCGGTTCGGCGCGGGGCTCCTGGCCGCGCGCCGGCGGTGGTACCGATGCGGGCGAGCTGGCGATGATGACGGCGTTCCAGAAGAACGCGACCGACGGCTGGTCGTACGCGACCACCTCGGTCCGGGACCTGTACGCCGAGGCCGACCTGCACGCCGAGGAGGTCGGCGGCGACTTCGCGGGTGAGTCCCATCGACTCGGTGCGGCGACCGCGCAGGTGCACGCCGAGCTGGCGAAGGCGCTCGGCACGGATATCTGGGAGCCGTCGCAGATGGTCGAGCACGCCGACGCGATGCGCCGCCGGCTCGACAAGGCGATCAAGGCGGTGCCCGAGCTCGGGGAGTTCGGGCCCGGGCTGACCCGGGCGTTCGACGCGCTCGCGGCGTCCGGCGTACCGGTGACGGTGCAGCGGATCCACGGCGACTTCCACCTCGGGCAGGTGCTGCGCACGATCGACGGCTGGAAGCTGATCGACTTCGAGGGCGAGCCGGCCAAGTCGCTGGTCGAGCGGCGCGCGCTGGACACCCCGATCAAGGACATCGCCGGCATGCTCCGGTCGTTCGACTATGCGGCGCGATCGCTGCTGGCCGACCACCAGGGCGACCAGCAGATCGCCTACCGGGCAGCCGAGTGGGCCAACCGGAACAGGCGCGCCTTCTGCGACGGCTACGCGGAAATCTCAGGCACTGATCCGCGCGATCAGAACGTGCTGCTGAGCGCTTTCCTGGCCGACAAGGTCATCTACGAGACGCTCTACGAAGCCCGCAACCGGCCGTCCTGGCTGCCCATCCCGTTGGCGGCGGCGGCACAACTGAGCGCACACTAATACCCAAAATTTCCGCCAAGTAATCTCACCCTGCGAAGAATTACTGAGCGTGGGTGAGGTGTCGCTGTAATACTTGCTGGTATGCCCACCGAGCCGCAGCTAGAGGTCCTCGTGCTCGGACCGCTGGCAGTTCGACTCGGTGGCGTGCCTCGATCGGTGGACCGGCCGCTGGAGCGCGCGCTGCTCGTGCGGCTCGCCCTGGCTGCCGGGATGCCGGTGCCGGATCACCGGCTGGCGGCGGACCTGTGGGGTGACGTCGACCTTGCGCGCCCGACCGAGCGGCTGCGCGTTCTCGCCTCCCGGTTGCGGGCGGCAATCAACTCCCCCGAGTCCCTGATCCGGGCCAACGGCGGCTATGCGTTGTCGGCGCAACTGACCGATCTCGTCGCTGCGCGGACGGCGGCGGAGCGGATGCACGCCGCAGTACGGCTGGGCGATCATCATGCGGTCCGCGCAGCCGCCGACGAGGCGCTCGGGCAGTGGCGAGGCCAGTCGTTGGCAGACCTCAGGACCATCCCGTACGCCGCGGTCGAAGGTGAGCAGCTCGACTCGTGGCGGGTCGACCTGCAGGTGGAGCGGCTTGACGCCGATCTCGCTCTTGGTGCTGCCGCGGAGGCCGGGCGCGAGCTGGAGGTGCTGGCAGCCGAGCACCCATTGCACGAACGGCTGTGGTGCCTGCTCGCACTCGCTTTGTATCGGACCGGCCGGCAGGCGGATGCGTTGAGCCGGCTGGCCAAGCTCCGCTCCAGGCTGTCGGCGGAGCTCGGCGTGGATCCGGCGCCGGACACCGCTGCGATGGAGCTGCGGCTGCTCCGCCAGGATCCGACCTTGCTGCTCACGCTGCCCAAACCGACCGTGGTGCCCACTCCCCCGGCGCAAGCTGGTCCGGTCCAGCTGCCCTCTCCGCTGACCAGCTTCGTCGGGCGGCAGAGCGAGCTGAATTCCCTGGTACGCCGAATCGCAGCGCCCGGCCTGATCACGCTGACCGGCGGGCCCGGCAGCGGCAAGTCCCGGCTCTCCGCCGAAGCGGCTCGACAGGTCGCATCGACCGGCCGGACCGTCCGCTTGGTGGAGCTCGCTCCGCTGCAGCGGGAGAGTGCAGTCCTGGAAGCCATCACCGGGGACGATGCCGGCGGCAACGATCCGCTGACTGCCGCGGCGGCGGCGCTGGACGGGACGGTGCTGGTGCTCGACAACGCCGAGCACGTCGTCGAACCCGTCGCGGAGATCGTCTCCGGGCTGCTCCGGCGGGCGCCCGCGCTGACCGTGCTGGTGACCTCGCAACGGCCGTTGCAGCTCGGGATCGAGGAGCTCGTCGCGATGGCTCCGCTGGATGCGATCGCCGCGGCGCAGCTCTTCACCGAGCGGTGCGCGGCCGATGCCCAGGGCGCCGATCCCGAACAGGTCGCGGCGATCTGCTCGGCTGTCGACCGGTTGCCGCTGGGCATCGAGCTCGCCGCCGGTCTGACCCGCACGCTGACCGTTCCACAGCTGGCCGACCGGCTCGAGCAGCGGATGCGCCTGCTGGTGGCCGGAACGCGTGATGCGAAGGCACGGCACGCGAGTCTCGTGGCGGCCCTGGACTGGAGTCATCAGTTGCTTGGTGACGCGGAGCGCGCAGTACTGCGTCGCGTGGCGATCTTCGCTGGTGGATTCACGCTGGAGGCGGCTGAGCAGGTCGCCCTCGATCCGCGGGATGTCGCGCCGGCGTTGACCGAGCTGGCTGATCGGAGCCTGTTGACGGTGGAAGCCGTGAACGGGCGGCGGTTCCGGCTGCTGGAGACCGTGCGTGACTATGCGCTGGCGAAGCTCGAGGCAGCCGGGGAGACCGACGCTGCGCGCACCGCCGAGCTCGACTGGGCGATCAACCGGGTCCGGACGATCGGGACCGACCACGACGGCTTCGCGACCGCCGAGTCGATCGCCGAGGTCTTCAACGAGTGGCCGAACCTGCTGGACACTCTCGACCGGGCAGCCGGCACCGAGCGCGAGGTCGACGGGCTGCGACTGGCGCTCTCCCTGCACACCCCTTGGCTGGTCAGAGGCTGGTACGGCGAAGCAGCGCGGCACTTCGAGGCGTTGTCCGGTGCTGAAGGCGCGACCCGGCCCGAGCGGGTGACTGCGCTCAGCAACCACGCTTTCGTGCTGACCATGCTCGGGCGCTTCGAGCAGGCGGCCGACCTGCTGACCGAGGCTGAGCGGCTCGCCAAGCTGCTGGACGACAACACGCTGACGCTGACGGTCCTGTACTACCGCAGCATCGTGGAGATCGAGCGCGGCCACCTGCGGAATGCGCTGACCCCGTTGCTGGCGGGTCAAGAGATGGCGGCCGCTACTCCCGACCAGGAACGCAGGTGGTCGGCCTTCACGGATGCCCTGGGCACCTTGTACCTGTACACCGGTCGTGCGGCGGAGGCCGTCGCGCAGTACGACGTCACCATCGCCGCCGACCGCATCTACGGCGACGAACACGGGTTGTCGCGCGGACTCAGCAACCTGGCCGGCGCACTCGTCGCACTCGGCCGGCTGCCCGAAGCGCTCGACGCGGCGACCGAGTCGGACCACTACGCCCGTCGGCTCGACGACCGGCAGATCCTCCCCCTGAACGAGGTGGTCCGCGGCTCGGTCTCGCTCGCGAAGGGCTCGATCGGCGACGCGGAGAAGTACCTGCGCTCAGCGGTCGAGTATGCCGTCGCGGACAACACCGGCGTCACGATGGCGCACATCGACCTGGCCGACGTACTGATCCTCGAAGGCGAACTGGACGAAGCAGCCGCCCTACTCGACGCCGTCTTCGAAGAGGCCCCCGCCAACAGCACCCCCTGGCTGGCGGCCAGAGCCGTCGCCACCGCCCTGGCCCAAGCCCAGGGCGACCTCCCCCGGGCCCAAACCCTCCTCACCGAAACCACCACCGCCCACACCACCTCAGGCTTCGCCTGGCCCAGGTACACAACCCGCCTGGACCAGCTGAGGCAGAAGCTCGAAGGCCTCGACGTGTAGCGGACGGACCACGCTGAAGTGCCGTCGGTCGAGTGTCGCAACCTGAGTAGCACCCAGCCGTTCCGCAGCTGTGATCACAGAAGCGTCAGTAGTTCCCAGTGGCAGGTTCCGGTAGACAGACGCCAGCTCGGCAATCCGCAACCAGTCGCGAGGCACCACAGGTTCCGCCACCAGGTTGCCCTGAGCAAGATCACCGAGAAACCGAACCTCCGCGGTGGTACCGAGACGGCTCGCCAGGAGGTAGGCGACCTCAGTGATCACCAGGGTCGGCACCAGTAGCGGGCCCGGATGGGTCGCCAGCAGTTCGAGGCATTCAGAGTGATGGCGGTCGTCGGCATCGACGTACGCATAGAGCGGACCGGCATCGACGATGAGGGCTATCGCTCGACCTCCGCCGCGAGGATCTCTTCGATCCGCTCGGACACGTCGGACTGCCCGCTCCGGCCGGCGCCGGCCGCGAGAAGTCTGCGTCGACGACCGTGGTGGGCTGCGAGGTGCGATTCGACGGCTTCCCTGGTGAGCTCCGAGATCGTCATCCCTCGCCGCGCGGCCTCGTGCCGGAGTCGGGCATCGAGCTCGTCGGGCAGCTTCACCGAAGTTCGCTTCATGGTATGCCAGCATACCGGACGGCAAGGCAGTTGTGTACATGGTGGGGAGACGGGTACGGGGTGCAGTAGATCAGGGTTCGATCGGGCAGGATGGGGTTTATGGATTCGAGCAAGAGCGACCAGGTGACGACGCCGATCTCCGAGGCTATGACAGAGCCGGCGCCGGGGCCGGAGGCAAAGGTCGTCGAGGCGGCCGCCGATGCGGTCGTACCGGCTGCTGATGCGGTGCCGGGAAGCCTTTTGCAGAAGGCTGTTCCGGTTGAGCGTGGGGTGCTCGAGCGGGTGGTCGGCGGGACGTATCACGACCCGCATCAGGTGCTCGGGCCGCATCTTGGCGACGGGGTGGTGACGCTGCGCGTCCTGCGTCCGTTCGCGAACACGGTGACGGCCGTCTTCGATAACGCGAGTGTCGAGCTGGAGCACGAGTTCGAAGGCGTCTGGGTCGGCGTGCTCGACGTCGACAAGGTGCCCGACTACCGGCTCGAGGTGACCTACACCGACGGCCCGGCGCTCGAGGTCGACGACCCGTACCGGTACCTGCCGTCGCTCGGCGAGATGGACCTGCACCTGATCGGCGAAGGCCGGCACGAGCAGCTGTGGACCGTGCTCGGCGCCCACGTCCGTCGCTACGACGGCCCGACCGGCACCGTCACCGGTACTTCGTTCGCCGTCTGGGCCCCCAACGCGCAGGGCATCCGGCTGACCGCCGACTTCAACTTCTGGGACGGCCGCGCGCACCCGATGCGCACGATGGGCTCGTCCGGCGTCTGGGAACTGTTCGTACCGGGCATCGGCCCGGGTACGCGGTACAAGTTCGACATCTGCGGTCGCGACGGCGTCTGGCGGCAGAAGGCCGACCCGATGGCGAACCTGGCCGAGGTCCCCCCGGCCAACGCGTCGGTCGTGCACGAGTCGACGTACGAGTGGAACGACGCGACCTGGATCGACCACCGCGCCGCCTCGCAGGCCTACGCCGAGCCGATGAGCGTCTACGAGGTGCACCTGGGCTCGTGGCGCAAGGGCAAGTCGTACCGGGAGCTGGCCGACGAACTGGTCGGCTACGTCACCGAGCTGGGCTTCACGCACGTCGAGCTGATGCCGGTGATGGAGCACCCGTTCGGCGGTTCCTGGGGCTACCAGGTCACCTCGTACTTCGCGCCGACGTCGCGCTTCGGCGACCCGGACGACTTCCGCTACCTCGTCGACTCGTTGCACCAGGCAAACATCGGCGTCCTCGTCGACTGGGTGCCGGCGCACTTCCCGAAGGACGCCTGGGCGCTGGCCCGGTTCGACGGCACCCCCCTGTACGAGCACCCGGACCCGCGCCGCGGCGAGCAGCCCGACTGGGGCACGCTGGTCTTCGACTTCGGCCGGCCGCAGGTCCGCAACTTCCTGGTCGCGAACGCGGTCTACTGGGCCGAGGAGTTCCACATCGACGGCCTGCGCGTCGACGCCGTCGCCTCGATGCTCTACCTGGACTACTCCCGCGAGGAGGGCCAGTGGGTGCCGAACCAGTTCGGCGGCCGCGAGAACCTCGAGGCGGTCTCGTTCCTGCAGGAGATGAACGCGACGCTCTACAAGCGGGTGCCCGGCGTGATCACCGTCGCCGAGGAGTCGACGTCGTGGCCGGGTGTCACCCGCGGGACGCACCTGGGCGGCCTCGGCTTCGGCTTCAAATGGAACATGGGCTGGATGAACGACTCGCTCAGCTACCTGGAGCACGAGCCGGTCCACCGCCAGTACCACCACCACGAGCTGACGTTCTCGATGATGTACGCGTACTCCGAGAACTTCGTGCTGCCGATCTCCCACGACGAGGTCGTGCACGGCAAGGGATCACTGCTGCGCAAGATGCCGGGCGACCGGTGGCAGCAGCTCGCCAACGTGCGCGCCTTCCTGGCGATGCAGTGGGCGCACCCGGGCAAGCAGTTGCTCTTCATGGGCTGCGAGTTCGGTCAGGAGTCGGAGTGGTCCGAGAAGGGTGAGCTCGACTGGTGGCTGCTGGACCACGCCGACCACCGCGGGCTGCAGCAGCTGGTCAAGGACCTGAACGGGAACTACAAGGACATCAAGGCGCTCTGGGGCAACGACCACGTGCCCGAGCGGTTCTCCTGGATCGATGCGAACGACGCGGGCAACAACGTCTTCTCCTTCGTCCGGTACGGCGACGAGGGGCAGCCGACGCTCGCCTGTGTCGCCAACTTCTCGGCGGTCCCGCACTTCGACTACCAGCTCGGCCTGCCCTTCGCCGGGCACTGGCAGGAGCTCGTCAACACCGATGCGCAGACCTACGGCGGCTCGGGCGTCGGGAACTTCGGCGGCTTCGAGGCCGACGGCCCCGGCTGGCACGGGATGGTGGCCAGCGCGAGCCTCTCGGTCCCCCCGTTGGCCACCCTCTGGCTCCGGTACGACAACTGAGTCGGCGGACGAGGTTGCGTCCGCCCCGACGCGACCTCATCCGCCTTCATAGTGATAGACGCACAGAAGACCGAAAAAGTTAGCCTTTGGACGATATTTATTTTGCTAGTTGCTCAGAAGGCCGCAGAGCTTGCTCGCCGTGCCGCTTCCTTCACGGTCTGTCAGCTTCAGCGGAGGCGGCGTTGAACGCCGTGTCCGCCGTGCCGGGCTGAGCGCCGCAACTGGGAGTCAGCAGGTAGCGTTCGCGGGGTGACGGGTGTGACTGGCGTGCCTCCTCAGCCGACTTTGACCGATGGCGAGCTGACGCTGCGGCCGTGGCGCGACGAGGACATCGACGTCGCGCACGGGCTCGCCGACGACGAGATGGTGCGCTGGTTCGACTTCCCCGGAATTCCGCCTCGCTCCGGAGTGGTGGAGGCCGTCGAGCGCTGGCGAGCGGAGTACGCGGACGACCGTACGGTGGTGAACTTCGTCATCGAGCTGGCCGGTGAGTCGGGCCCGGTCGGGACCGTGGAGATCCGCCGGTTGTCGGCTGGGGTCGGGAACGTCTCCTGGACGACCTACAAGCCGTACCGCGGGCGGCGGGTCGCGCAGCGCGCAGTCCGGATGCTGGTGGTTTACGCCTTCGGTGAGCTCGGTCTGGACCGGCTGCAGGTCGAGGTGGATCCCGAGAACCGCGCCTCCGCGCGGGTGGCGATCCGCTCGGGCTTCCGGCGCGAAGGACTGCTGCGGGGCGGGGCGTTGCTCCAAGGTGAGCGACGGGATGTCGCTGTCTACGG
This sequence comes from Streptomyces sp. SID13031, assembly GCF_010548305.1. GTDB lineage: Bacteria > Actinomycetota > Actinomycetes > Propionibacteriales > Kribbellaceae > Kribbella. Next base: position 208,948 of record NZ_JAAGLV010000012.1, on the reverse strand, counting down.
CCTGCGCCGGGACGACCCGCGGGCCGACTCGTTGCTCGGGTGGACTGCGCTGATGGATTCCGTGCTGCCGAAGAAGCGGGTGATCGCGCATGTGGTCGTCCGCGACACCGGCGGCCGGGTGCTGCTCTGCAAGGTCAGCTACAAGCGCGACCTCGAGCTGCCCGGCGGTGTGGTCGAGCCTGACGAGGACCCCGCGACCGGCGCGCTGCGCGAGATGCAGGAGGAGCTCGGCTTCCAGCTCCCGCTGATCGGCGTCCTCGCGATCGACTGGCTCCCCCGCTGGCAGGGCTGGGGCGACGCCATCGAGATCCTGTACGACGGGGGCGTCCACGACCCGTCATTGCTGGAGTCGCTGACGCCCGACGGCTTCGAGATCCTCGACGTCGCCTGGTACACGGCGGCCGAGCTGGCCGAGCTGGTCTCGCCGCTCAACGCCCGGCGCCTCCCGCTCGTACTGGGATCGCCCGACACCCTCCACAACCTGCGCGACGGCGAGCCGATCACGGAGCCCGAAGCTCCCTCCGCCTGAGGGCTACCGGGCTGACACCGTCACTGGACGAGGGCCGCGCGGCGGCGGGTGAGGAAGCGGCGTTCGGTGTCGTTGGCGGTGAGGGTAATGGCTTCGTCGTAGGCCTGAGCGGCTTCGGCCGGGCGGTTGAGGCGGGCCAGAACATCGGCTCTGGTGGCGGGGAGGTAGGCGTAGGCCTTCAGGGTCGACTCGTTGCTTAGGGCATCCAGTTCGGCGAGGACCGTGGTGAGGTCGGTGCCGGGGATGAAGCTGAGGGCGGCGGCGCGGTTGAGGGCGACGATCGGGGACGGCCAGCTGAGCAACATGGCGTCGTACATGCGGACCACTTGATGCCAGTTGGTCTGCTCCCAGGACGGTGCGGTGACGTGCAGCCCGGCGACGGCGGCCTGGAGGACGAAGCGGCCCTGGCCTCGTTGGAGGGCGGCCGTTGCCCGGGAGACGCCTTCGGCGAGGAGCTTGATGTCCCAGCGGCGTCGGTCTTGGTCGGCGAGAAGGACCAGCTCACCGTCTTCGCTGACTCTGGCGTCACCTCTTGCCTGGGTCATCTGCAGCAAGGCGAGCAGCGCCTCGGGCTCCGGCTCGGCCGGCATCAACCGCACCAGCAGGTGCGCCAACTCCAACGCACGTCCGGTCAGATCGGTACGAGTCAGCTCGGGACCGGCTGCCACGTGGCCGGCTGTATAGACGAGCTGTACCACCGTCAGCACCACGTCCAGCCGCTCGGCAAGCTCCTCGTCGGCAGGAATCCGGTACGGGATGCCGGCCGCCGCGATCTTCTTCTTCGCCCGGGTGATCCGCGCCGCTGCCGTCGCCTCGCTGATCAGCAACCCGGCCGCCACCTCCCGCGTGGTCAGCCCGCAGATCAACCGCAGCGTCAGCGCGATCTGCGAATCCCGCGCGAGCGCCGGGTGGCAACACGTGAACACGAGTCGCAACGGGTCGGTCGGCTGCTCGCTCTCCCCCGGCGCGACCGGATCCTCGATCAGCAACGGCAGCTTCCGTCGCAGCGTCGTCTCCCGCCGCAACCGATCCAGAGCCAGCCGCCGCGCCACAGTCGTCAACCACCCCGCCGGATTGTCCGGCACCCCATCGGGCCACGTCCGCAGCGCTTGCACGAACGCATCCTGCGTACAGTCCTCCGCCAGATCCAGATCCCGCGTCAACCGCACAGTAGAAGCCAGCACAGTCGACCAACACGCTCGATGCGCCTCGTCGACCAACCCGGCAACCTCCCGCGCAGTACTACCTCCTAACTCCACTCCACTCACCTCCTTCCAACCCCGACCACTCTCCCCCACCACCCCACCCCGACACCACCACCGCTCACACCACCACCCCGCTCTTGCTCCCCACTAGCCAGGTCCGCACCACCACACCCCGCCGCGGACACGAGGTCGGTAGTACGCGCAGGACTGTCGGCTCTGGGACGTCGAGAAGGCAAAGCGCCGCAGGTACTGCGCCCGGAAGCCCAAGCCCTTCGCCCGGGATGTGTGGGTGACAGGAGCGTTGGGCGGCGGGATGGGGGCGCGCACTCGGCCGGGCGCGCGCCGGCTGAGGCGCGTGCCCGATCGGGGTGCAGTCGTGTCCGTCAGGCTGGTGGGGCTGACTCGCCGGAGGTGTCCATGACCGGGCGGACCTCGATGTTGCCCGAGGGGCAGAGTTTGGCCAGGGCGAGCGCCTGGTCGAGGTCTTGGCATTCGATCAGGTAGAAGCCGCCGAGGGCCTCCTTGGTCTCGATGAACGGGCCGTCGGTGACGAGCGGGGCGCCGCCGGGCTGTTGCTTCACGGTGCTCGCTGTGGACGACTTCTCCAGGGCCGCGCCGCCGAGGATGCTCGCGCCCGCTGCCTCGACCGCCTCGCCGAAGGCGGTGTGCAGCTTCATCGTGTCCTGCCAGGCCTCGGCCGTGAGGTTGTCGTAGAACTCTTCGCTGTCGAACAGCAGGAACATGTACTGCGCCATTTCTGGCTCCCTCGTCTCGGGGTTCTCTTGGACATCTTGCTGACGAACGACCCGCGAAGGAATCGACAACACACCCAGAATGCTCTTTTCGCCTACTGTTGACCATGTACTCAACAGGACCTCACCAGGAACCCAGGAGGAACTTGTGGAGCATCTCGATGTGCTCGTGGTCGGGGCCGGACTGTCCGGGATCGGGGCCGGCTACCGGCTGCAGACCCAGAGTCCCGGCCGGACGTACGCGATTCTCGAGGCGCGCGACGACCTGGGCGGCACCTGGGACCTGTTCCGCTATCCCGGGATCCGGTCCGACAGCGACATGTTCACGCTGGGCTTCCCGTTCCATCCGTGGAAGGCCGCGAAGGCGATCGCGGACGGGCCTTCGATCCTGGAGTACGTGCACGAGACGGCCACCAGCTACGGCATCGACAAGCACATCCGGTTCGGGCAACGCGTAGTACGGGCTTCTTGGTCGTCCGAGGACGCACTGTGGACGGTGGAGACGACCGGCGACGACTACACCTGCTCGTTCCTCTATGTCTGTAGCGGGTACTACGACTACGAGTCGGGATACGTCGTCGACTTCCCCGGCCTCAAGGACTTCCAGGGCCAGGTCGTGCACCCGCAGCAGTGGCCGGACGAACTCGACTACTCCGGCAAGCGAGTAGTGGTGATCGGCAGCGGCGCCACGGCAGCGACTCTCGTGCCGGCGATGGCACCGACCGCCGCGCACGTGACCATGCTGCAGCGCTCCCCCAGCTACGTGACGAGCCGGCCGGCCCACGACGCCTTCTCGGATCGCGTCCGCGCGCTCCTCCCGGAGAACCTGGCCCACCGGGTGATCCGCGGCAAGAACGTAGCGGTCAGTACTGCGCTCTACAACGCCTTCCGCCGCTGGCCCGCGCATGCGGCGTGGTTGCTCAACAGTATGGCTGCCAAGGAGCTGCCGGACTCGATCCCGGCCGACCCGCACTTCACCCCGCAGTACAAGCCGTGGGACCAGCGCATCTGCCTGGTGCCCGACGGAGACCTCTTCGAGGCCTTGCGCGCCGGTACCGCGTCCGTGGTGACGGACGAGATCGAGACCTTCACCCCGGACGGGATCCGGCTGCGCTCCGGCGAAGAACTGGCCGCCGACCTGGTCGTGACCGCGACCGGCCTGCGGATGGTGGCCCTGGGCAAGATCGAGGTGACGGTGGACGGCCGCGCGGTCGATCCGCACGACACCTTCGTCTACAAGGGCATGATGCTGAGCGGCGTCCCCAACCTGGCCTGGTGCATCGGCTACACCAACAACTCCTGGACGCTGCGCTCCGACCTGACCTCGCAGTACGTCTGCCGGCTGCTCAACCACCTGGACGCCACCGGCACCTCCATCTGCGTCCCGGAGATCGACCCAGCCGAGTACGACGCTCCGCCGCGCCCGGTCGTCGACCTGACCTCCGGCTACATCCGCCGCGCGGCCGCCGTCCTCCCGCGCCAGGGCTCCTCCGGCCCCTGGCGGATGCGTCAGAACTACCCGCGCGACCTGGTCAGCCTCCGCTTCAGCCGCCTCACCGACGGCGCCATGCAGTTCAGGTCGCGGGCCGCGAAGGGTCAGACGATCGGTGCGGGCGGCGGTGGGCCGGTGTAGCGGGCTGCGGGGCGGATCATCTTGGGGTCGGTGGATTGTTCGAGGATGTTGGCGGTCCAGCCGATCACCCGGCTGGTGGCGAAGGTGGGGGTGAACATGGCCCGCGGCAGGTCGCACCGCGACATCACGACGCCGGCGTAGAACTCGACGTTGGCGTAGAGGTTGCGGCCGGGCTTGAGTTCGGCCAGTACTTCGACGATGCGCTGCTCGACCGTCGTGGCGAAGTCGACCAGGTCGCCGCCGAGGCCGCGGGCGATGTCGCGGAGCAGGATCGAGCGCGGGTCCTCGGTGCGGTAGACGGCGTGGCCGAAGCCCATGATCCGGTCGCCCGCCGTCACTTTCGCGCGAACCCAGGCGTCGATGCGATCCGGCGTACCGATCTCGTCGAGGCTGGCGAGTGCGCGGTCGGGAGCGCCGCCGTGCAGCGGTCCGGAGAAGGCGCCGATTGCTCCAGCGACGGCTGACACCACGTCCGCGCCGGTTGACGCGATCACCCGGGCAGTGAAGGTCGACGCGTTGAAGCCGTGGTCGATGGTCGAGACCAGGTACGGCTCGATCGCGCGCGCCTTGGCTTCCGTCGGCTCCTCGCCCGTGACCAGGTAGAGCCAGTTGGCGGCGGTGGACAGGTCCGCGCGCGGCTCGAGCGGCTCGCGTCCTTCGCGCAGGCGATACAACGCGGCGAGGATCGTCGGGGTGACCGCGCATACGAGCATCGCGTCTGCCTTACGTCGTACCGGGTCTGCGTCCCACAGAGGTGGGAGGTCGCGGGCGGCGGCGAGCAGGGACAGCGCGGTACGGAGTCCGGCCAGCGGGTTGAAGGCTGAGCCGGCGGTGGCGATCGCCGGCAGGACCTCCCGTACTTCGGCAGGCAGCACTCGCAGTGGTGCGAGCTCGGCGCAGAAGGCCTCGCGCTCGGCTGCGGTCGGCAGCCGTCCTTCGTACACCAGGAACCAGACGTCCTCGACCGTCTTCGACCTGGCCAGGTCGATCGCCGAGTACTGCCGGTAGTGGTAGAAACCTTCGTCACCACGGACATCGCCGAGGCGGGTCTCGGTCACGACGACGTTGCGCAGTCCAGCGGGTACCTCGATCGGTCCTTCGACAGTGATTGACATGGAATTCAGAGTTGATCCGCAATCAACTATTGTCAATGTTGATCCAGTCAATACAAGCTGCTCCGGGAGCGCGAGATGGCGCCACAAGGTGACGAGAATTACCTGACCACGGCCGAGGTCGCCCGCCGGCTGAACGTGAAGCCGGAGACGGTCTATGCGTACGTGAGCCGCGGTCAGCTCACCAGCGTCCGCGCCCGCGGCCGCCGCGGCAGCCTGTTCGCCGTCACCGATGTGGAGCGCCTCGCCAGCCGCAGCATCGAGCACCCAGGCGTGGTCGAGCGGATCGAGACCGAGCTGACTCTGCTGCAGGACGACGAGGTGTACTACCGCGGCCACCCCGTCCGCGAGCTCGCGAAGACCCAGACCTTCGAGTCGGTCGCCGAGTTGCTGTGGACGGGCGAGCTGGCGCCGAGCGAGCCGTTCGCCGCGCCACCCGAGGTGGTGACGCTGGCCCGGACCGCGATGGAGCTGGCGCCACCCGGAGCCCGAACCGCAGACCGGTTGCGGATCGCGGTTGCGGTGCTGGGAGCCGCCGACCCACTGCGCTTCGACCTGACCCCGGCCTCGATCGTCGGCACCTCCCGCCAACTGCTCGGGGCGCTGGTCACTGGGCTGCCGGGGATCCAGACCGACGGCGGGTTCGCCGCGAGGCTGTGGCCGAAGCTCTCGCCTCGACCCGCGTACCCGCACATCCTGAAGACCGCCCTGGTGCTGCTCGCCGATCACGGGCTGGCGGTCTCGACCATCGCCGCGCGAGTCGCCGCCAGCTCACGAGCCAACCTGTACTCCGTCGTGTCGGCCGGCCTCGGCGCGCTCGACGGGCACTACCACGGGGCCGCGACCACCTTCGCGTACCAGTTCCTCGATCGCGCCCTGGATGATCCGGTCAAGGCGCTGTCGGACGAACTCCGCTCCGGCAAGCCGGTGCCCGGTTTCGGCCATCGCGTCTACCGGCAGCGCGATCCGCGCGCCGAGGTGATCTTCGAACTGCTGGCCGGTCAGCCGGTGATGGACCGGGTGCACGAGATCACGGCCAGGGTGAACGACTTCCCGAACGTCGATCTCGCGCTGGCCACCCTGATGCACGCCTACGACTTCCACCCCGACGCGGGCGAGGCGATCTTCGCGCTCGCCCGGATCGTCGGCTGGACCGCGCACGCGCTGGAGGAGTACCAGGAGCCAGGGCTCAGATTCCGTGCCCTCGGCAACTACACCGGCCCGGCCATCAGCTGACCTACAGCCCTTCACGCTGTCAAGCGTTCACAGCACCTTCGAGTCTCTGCTCCGCCTGATCAGAACCGGTGCAGGTCGAACTCGTCCGACTGGCCGCCGCCGATCAGTACGTCGAGCCGCCCGCTGAGCACGTAGCCACCGCCCGGCGTCAACGCGACCGTGGTCGGCCCGGCGAACGGCCACGGTTGCGCGATGACCACCTGAGCAGTGCGGTAGTCATCGGTACTGCGAAGCACGCTGACCGCATTGCGCCCGGCTCCGGCGAGCGCGTTGGTGACGACCACCAACCGGCGATCTGCCGTGAACGCCAGCCCGTCGCCACCGACCAACGGATGCGCGAGCTTCACCTCACTGATCCGCGGCTGACCGTGGAGCGCGACCCGGAACAGGCGGCCGGAGTCGTACTGCACTGCGAGCAGGTAGCCCGCCGGATCCCAGACGATCCCGTTCATCCCGATCGTCTCGCCCTGCAGCCGGGCGTCGCGGACGAACACGGACCCCTTGCCGTCCGGGGTGATCCGGTAGATCGCATCCGCGGCCGGGTCCGTAACGTAGGCGTTGCCGGTGCTGTCGAGCGCGAGGTCGTTGGCGCCATGCTTGCCGCCGGCCGGGTTCAGGCGTGGCGTGTTGAGGTCGATCCGGCGCTGCAGGCGACCGGTCCGAAGGTTGTAGATGGCGACTCCCGACTGGACGAAAGTCGTGGCCGGTGACGACCGCTCGCCGTTGCCGATGTCGGCGTAGGTGACCAGGAGCCGGTTGCGCGCGGCATCGACATGCAGACCGAAGGTCGACACGCCAGGCGGCTGCTGGACGAGCACTCGCGCGTGTCCGTTGCGATCCACCACGTCCACCCGCCCGGTCGCCACCGATCCGACCAGGAACGCCTGGCGGACCGGATCCCAGGTCACCCCTTCCGGATAGCGATCCGCCGTCACCCCACTGACCGCATCCGGCCAGCGCGGGCCGGTCATCCCCACCTGAGCCGAAGCTGAAGCCGGTACTACGAACGCACTCGCCAGTACGGCGATCACTGTCGCGATGCGTCGAAACATCGTGCCCTCCCTCGATTGGATACGTGCACAGACATTAATCAGAGCCCTGATGCTTGTCAATGCACATACAGCGGAACCGAGGAGCGCGGCCACGACGTACAGGGGGCGACATCACGAAGCGGAGGAGCAGACATGCCAGTACGAGCGGGGAACGTCGAGGCGCTGACCATCCGGCCCGCGACCGTCGACGATCTGAAGGCGTTGCACGGGATCGCCGAGCGGGCCGTCTTCAAGTTGCTCGGCGACCACTGGCGCCCCGAGCAGCTGAACGCCGCGCGCGAGGCCCGGGTCTACGAGGTCGAGCCCGAGCTGGTCGAGGCGGGCAGGTACTACGTCGTCGAGATCGACGGGGTGGTGGTCGCGGGCAGTGGCTGGAGCGTCGGAGGCGTGTTCAGTCCGCCCGGTCATCTCACGGTACCGACGACTGTCGACGAGGAGACGGCCATCATGCGAGCGGCGTACGTCGATCCCGATTGGAGCCGGCGTGGGTTGATGACGCTGCTCGTGCACGTCACCGAGACGCTCGCGAAGGTGGCCGGCTTCCGGACGTTCGAGGCGCTCTGCACGCCGGCCGCCGAAGCGTTCCTGACGACGCTGGGGTACCACCTGGTCGAGCGGGTGCCCACGACGCTGCCTGACGGGACCGAGCTGATGGGCGCCAGGATGCGGAAGCTCCGCTGAGCCGGTCCCTACCATGGGGGCATGCGGATGTCATTCGAGGAGCGGCTCGGTAGTCACCTCAAGCGGGTCGAGACGGAGCTGAACAACGTCAAGACGGCTGCCGTCCGACCGGCGGGGCTGACGGTTCCGCAGTACGCCGCTCTGTTCGTACTGGACGAGCAGCCGGGGATCTCGGCGGCCGAGCTCGCCCGTCGCTGCCGGGTCACGCCGCAGACGATGACGACCATCCTGCGCAACCTGGAGTCGGCCGCGCTGGTCGAGCGCACCCCGCATCAGCTGCACCGGCACATCATCGAGACCCGCACCACCCCCGCCGGCCGCAAAGCCCTGGACCAGGCCGACGAACGAGCCACCTCGGTGGAGCGCCGCCTGGCAGCCGAGTTCACCCCCGAGGAACGAGACACCCTCCGCGCCCTCCTCGCCCGCTGCTCGAAGACCCTCACCACCGACCCGCTCCTCGAGAACTAAGCCGGGCGGGAGAGGGACTCGATCACCAGCAGAAGGGCTGAGTGGTCGAGGGAGCCGTGGCCTTGGGCTCGGGCGGCGGCCATCAGTTGGGCGGTTACAGCGCCCAGGGGGATTGCGGTGCCGGACTCCCGGGCGGAGTCGATGACGATGCCGAGGTCTTTGTGGTGGAGGTCGATTCGGAAGCCGGGGGTGAAGGTGTGGGCGATCATGCCTGCGGCCTTGCGATCGAGGATGCGGTTCCCCGCAAGGCCGCCGGCGAGTACTTCGACGGCCGGCTCCAGGTCCACTGAGTGCGCGGCGAGGAAGGTCAGCGCCTCCGCTACGAGACCGATCGTGCCCGCGACGATCAACTGATTGGCTGCCTTCACCGTCTGGCCGGATCCGGCCGGACCGACGTGCACGACGGTCGACCCCAGGACCTCGAACACGATCCGGGCCGCCTCGAAGTCGTCAGTGGAGCCACCGGCCATGATCGACAAGGCGCCGTCGATCGCGCCTTGTTCGCCGCCGCTCACCGGGGCATCCAGGGCGCGTACGCCGACCTCGGCTGCTGCCGTTGCCACCGCTCGGGCAGTCGCCGGGGCGATCGAGCTCATGTCGATGAGCAGGGCGCCGCGGCCGGCTGAGGCCAGTACGCCGTTGTCACCGAGGACGACCGCCTCGACGTCGGGTGAGTCCGGCAGCATCGTGATGATCACGTCTGCCTCCGTCACGGCCTCGGCGATCGAGCCCGCCACCGTTCCCTCGAACGAGCGTTCACTGCGGTTGTAGGCCCAGACGTCATGCCCGGCGCGGACCAAGTTCGTTGCCATCGGCAACCCCATGAGGCCGAGCCCGATGAAGGCGATCCTCACTGCTCACTCCTGGTCAGTCGTCGTTGGACGTCCACCGAGCGGATCACCCGGGCGGCTCGCTCGGCCAGACCTTGCAGATCCCCGCCGGGCAGCAGCGCGTCACGCGTGAGATCCCGGCTGATCCCGACCACCGCGGCTCCGGCGGACAGGTAGTCCCCCGCCTCATCGATCCGCACGAGCCCGGTCGGCATCAACGCGATATCCGGCAACGGCCCGACCAGCTCCGAGATGTAGTCGATGCCACCCACCGGCCCGACCGGCGAAACCTTCACCGCCTGTACTCCGAGCCCCCAGGCCGCGACGATCTCGTTCGGCGTCAGCGCCCCCGGAATGAACGGCACACCCCGGCCGGCGGCCGCCGCCACCAGAGCCGGCGAGGTCACCTGACTCACCAGAAACGCCGCCCCCGCATCGATCGCCTGATGCAGCTGCTCAAGAGTCCGCACAGTGCCCGCACCGACCAGCAACGACGGCAACTGGGCCCGCGCCGCAGCAATCGCCTCCACCGCACCCGGCGTCGTCAGGGTGAACTCGACCGCTCCGAAGCCCGCATCGGCGAGCACCGCCGACACCTCCAGGAACCGCTCCGCGCCGGCGGCCCGCAGTACTGCGACCACCGGGCGGTCCAACAGCTCGTCACTCAACTGGATCATCGTGGCTCCTCAAAGGCCGCAGGGACGCGATCGCCGACCGCAAAGCAAGAAGACGACGATCGGACGCCAAGCCGGCGTGGTAGATGTGCAGGTCGGTCGCACCCGCTGCGAGCAGCGACTGCCAATGCGTCGCCAACGTGTCGGCGTGCGGGGGTAGCGGCGGGAGCGCGGTCACATACGCGCCGATCCGCTCACACCCCAGCCGGCGCAGGTCCTGCACGCGACCAACCCCCGCACCGGTCAACTCCCAAGCAGGAGCGATGAAACTATCGATGCCATCGGCAACCGAATCGACAGCAGCGGCAGGCCCGGTCGCCCAGGCATCAGTCGCCGCATGCAACGAGAGCTCCCGTACTCCGGCCGCCCGCGCCTCGGCTACGACCGCATCCCTCAGCAGGCCAGCGGCCCGGCGACGAACCTCCAGTACCACCTTCGCCTCAGCCCCGATCGCATCCTCCACCGAGACGGCAGCGCCCCCGATTCCCTGACACACCAGCGCCGCCAGCCGGGTCGACTCCAGACCAGCCACCGCGTACGACGTAGTACAGGCTGAGCAGAAGCAGATCGACAACAAGGCCTGGTCGGCGGAAGACCAATCGGCACCGGCCGTCTTCTCGTGCGCGCCGAGGTGCCCGACCCCCATCGGCCCGCACGCCTCGAGCACCATCGCCTCGACGCCGGTCTGCCGGGCGACCTCGCCGACCAGCACCCGCGCATAGTCGCGGACCTCCTCGGAGGACGGGCACAACGCATAGTCGTAGACATCTCCGAACGCATTGCGAACGCAGACCGACTGGTCGAGCCGCCCGACCGCCGAGCTGTGCGTCAGTACGACCCAAGCCTTCACCGGCAGCGAGAGCTGGGCGGCAGCGCGGTTGAACGCGTCCTCCCCCGCCCAGGCCGCGGCGCTCGAAGGTCTCAAAGCGCCCCACGCCGCCGGCCGCACGGGCACATACAACGCACTCGTTGCCTCGACCACCCGATGCCGCGGATGCCGCGGCGTCGCGGCTCGCACCGAGTGATAGGCCGCCGCCATCACGATCGACGACGCACCCAACGAGGCCAGCAGGTCCGGCGCCGCCGGGTCCCCGTTCACATCCCACGGATAGATACAGACCGACGTCATCAAAACCTCGGCAGCATCGGGTCGTACAGCGGATCGACGAGCCTCATGTACGCCGTATCGGCGCGCGTCGTCCGCCCGGAGTCGACATAGCGTTTGTTCAACTCAGCCAGGCGATCCTGGTCCAGCTCTACCCCGAGCCCCGGCCCAGCCGGTACTGCGAGGGCGCCGTCGACAAACGCGAACGGCGTGGTGATCACGTCGTCGGCGCTGTTCCAGGGGTAGTGCGTGTCGCAGGCGTAAGCCAGGTTGGGAGTCGCGGCCGCCACGTGCGTCATCGCGGCGAGCGAGATGCCGAGATGCGAGTTGGAGTGCATCGACATTCCCAGACCGAAGGTGTCGCAGATCGCGCCGAGCTCGCGGGTGTGCCGGAGTCCACCCCAGTAGTGATGGTCCGACAAGACGATCTGGACAGCGTCCAGGCGGACAGCCTCCGGCACGGTCTCCGGGCTGATCACGCACATGTTGGTTGCCAGGGGCATCGATGCGACCTGCGCCACCTCGGCCATCGCCGCCGTGGTCAGCGTCGGGTCCTCCAGATATTCCAGTACTCCGGCCAGCTCCCCCGCGACGTACTTCGAGGTCTTCACCGACCAGGCGCCGTTGGGGTCGATTCGCAGCGGCATGCCGGGGAAGGCCACGGCGAGTGCGCGGATGGCGGCGATCTCGTCCTCGGGGTGGAAGACACCGCCCTTGAGCTTGAGCGAGCGGAAGCCATGGAGGTCGATCATCCGACAGGCCTGGGCGACGATTCCCGCGGGATCGAGAGCCTCGCCCCACTGATCGGGACTCCCTCCGCCCGGCGCAGCAGGGTGCGCGGCCCACTTGTAGAAGAGGTAGGCGCTGTAGGGGACGGTGTGGCGGACGGCGCCGCCGAGGAGGTCGGTCACGGGGACGCCGAGGAGCTTGCCCTGGGCATCGAGGCAGGCGACCTCGACGATCGAGAAGACCGCGCGCTTCTGGATCGGGGTGACGTCGGGGCCGAGCACCGCATTGACGATCAGCTCGATCGCGCCCGTGTCGAAGACGCTCTGGCCGATGATCGCCGCGCGGACCAGCTCCAGCCGGTCGAGCACGTCGCGCTCCCCCGAGCCCTCACCGAGCCCGACGACCTCACCAGCGCTCGCGCCGTCGACCACCAACTGGACGACGGTTCGCAGTGCGAGCGGTTCGTGGACGCCGGTCGAGTTGAGCAGCGGTGGGTCCGCGAACGCCAGCGGGGTGATGACCAGGTCGGAGATCTTCAACGCCTCAGCCCTTCGTCGCGCCGGACGTGATCCCGCGGATCAGCGACCGTTGCATCAGCAGATAGACGACCAAGCTCGGTACCAGCGCGATCAGCGCGCCGGCCAGCAGGACACCGGGGCCCACCTGGCCGTCGGCACGTAGTACGGACAAGGCGACCGTGAGGGTGTAGTCGGTCGGGTTGTCGGCGGCGATCAGCGGCAGCAGGTACTGGTCCCAGATCATCATGAAGCCGAAGATCGTCGCGACGCCGAGCACCGGCTTGGACAGCGGCAGCACGATCACCCAGAGCATCCGGAACTCGCCGACCCCGTCGAGCCGGGCCGCCTCCTCGATCTCGATCGGGATCTCCTTCATGAACTCGGTCATGATCAGGATCGTGAACCCCCACAGGGCGACCGGCAGGATGACGCCGAAGACCGAGCCCTTCAGGCTGATCCCGAGCAGCGGCAGATTGGCGATCACCTGCGACAGCGGGACCGCGATCACCTCTTCGGGCAGCATCATCGTGAGCAGGAAGAGCAGCATCACGACGGTCGCGCCACGGAACTTACGCCTCGACAGCGCGTACGCGGCCAGGATCGAGACGGCCAGCTGGAGCAGCAGCCCACCACCGACGATCACCAGCGAGTTCGCCAGGTAGTGCCAGACGCCCTTCTCCCCCGCGATCTTCATCGGCAGCAGCGTCGGATGGTCGGGGTAGAGGCTGAGCTGGGTCGAGTCCGTCGTCTTGTTGAAGGCGCCCGAGATGATCGTCAGGAACGGCGCCGCGAAGATGAACACCACCACGATGCACAACGCGATCCGCAGCACCTTGGAGACACTCAGCCGGGGCGACCAGCCCAGGGCGGTGTCGAACTGCGAGGACATGCTCATCTGGTCCTCCTGGTGGCCAGTCGCGTTCCCAAGGTCAGAAGAACGGTGACGAGTAGCAGCAAGGTCGAGGCCGCGGAGGCGACGCCGAGGTCGTTGCGCTGGAAGCCGAGCGAGAAGACGCGGGTCATCCAGACCTCGGTCGAGCCCGCCGGGCCGCCACCGGTGAGGACGAACACCTCGGTGAAGATCCGCAGGCTCCGGATCGCGGCCAGCGTCAGCAGCACGGAGATGGCCGGCCGCAACCCCGGTACGACGATGTAGCGGATCCGCTGCCACCGGGAGACGCCGTCGACGGCGGCAGCCTCGTACAGGGTGCGGTCGATACCCGCCAGCCCGGCCAGGATGATCACCATGTTGTACGGCGCCGCGGTCCAGACGCCGACCACCATCACCGATACCAGGGCTTGATCCGGGTCGCTGAGGAAGCCGAACGGCCCGAGGCCGAACCAGCCGGCGATCTGGTTGACGAATCCCGTCTCCGAAGGGAAGTACAGGATCCGCCAGACCTCACCGATCACTGCGACGGCCGTGACCACCGGCAGGAAGATCGCGGTCCGCAGCACCCACAACGTGCGCGAGGAACCCTCCAGCAGCAATGCCAGCAGGAAGCCGAGGACCAGTGCGCCCACGGTTTGGCCTACGCCTAATAACAAGGTGTGACCTAAGGCGCCACGGAAGCGGGAGTCGGTGAGAACGGTCTTGTAGTTCTCCAGCCCGACCCACTCGTCGCCGAGGAACGGCTGCACCTTGTACAGGCTCATCCGCAGGCCCTCGACCATCGGGATGAACTTGAACGTCAGCGCGAAGAGCAGCGCCGGCAACAAGAGGGCCCAGGGCAACCAAGCTGGACCACCGAGCAGGCCACGCCGGGCGGCGGCCACCGGCCGCGCCCGGCGTCGCAGTACCGGGATCGCCGTCACCCGAGAACGTCCTGCGCCTTGAGCTCGTCGTTGAGCGCCTGGTCGAGCTTCTGCAGCCCGGCGTCCAGGTCACTCGTGCAGCTCGACATCATCGCGTTGATCCCCTCGCCGCTCGCCTGCCGGATCGCCTGGTACTTGATCGACCAGACGAAGGTCTTGGAGTCCTGGCGGTACTGCTGCTGGAACGCGTCCCAGCGCGGGTCGTTCAGCACCTTGTCGATCTTCACCGACGTGTTGACGGGCAGCCGGACCACCGGGTACTTCGACTCGGTCGCCTTCATCCCGATCTCCTGCGCTTCCGGGCTGATCAGGAACGCGGCCAGCTTCTTCGCATCGTCGGACTTCTTGGAGCCGGCGCCAAAGTAGATGTTCTCGCCCTCGCCGAGCGCGGTCGCACTGGCCGGGCCCTTCGGCATCGGGATGACCTCGTACTTGTCCTTGCCGAGTTGCTTGTCGTAGCCGCCCATCGCGTACGGCCCGGTCAGGTAGATGCCGGCTTTGCCCTCCTGGAAGAACGGCGCCTCGCTGGTGGTCAGGTTGAGCGACCCGGGGACGACGTTGCCCGGCGTACAGAATTGCTTGCGGATGAACTCCAGCGCGGTCTTGGTCTGCGGCGAGTTCACCACCGACTTGTACTTGCCGTCGCCGGCCGGCGCGATGAAGTCGCCACCGGCCTGCCAGATGTAGCTCGACGCCCACCAGCCGATGTAGCCGTTCTTGCTGGAGCCCGGCACCACCATGCCGTAGGTGTCCTTCTTGCCGTTGCCGTCGGGATCCTTGGTCGCGAAGGCCGTCGCCAGCGCGGTCAGGTCGTCCCAGGTCTTCGGCTGCGGCAGTCCGAGCTTCTTGCGCCAGTCGACCCTCACCAGGGTGCCGAAGGCTTGCCGGCTGAACGGCACTCCGTAGGTCTTGCCGTCGAGACCCTTGTTCTGTTCCCAGGTCGCGGTGTCGATCGAGTCGCCGCCCTCGATCTGGGACTGCTCGACCGGCGTCGTGTAGCCCTGCCCCTGATAGGTGCCGAGCAGGCTGGCGTCGTTGATCCAGAGGTCGGGCAGCTTCTTCGACGACGCCTTCGTCTGCAGCTGGGTATCGAACTCGAGCACCCCCTGGTAGTCGACCTTGATCCCGGTCTTCGCCGTGAACGCGGCCAGGATCGCCTTGTATGTGGTGGCGCCCTCCGGACCGCTCCGACTCCAGAACTCGAGCGGCTTACTCGCATCGCCTGCTGAATCGTCGCCCCCGCAGGCGCTCAGCGAGCCGACCAGGGTCATCGCGGACAGGACCGCGACGGTCCTCGTCACTGATGCTCTCCTCATGGTCAGTCCCCATTTCTTAGATTCACATACGTGAATGCTGTTCATACTGGCGTAACGGTTTGAAACGTATTAGCTTGTTCACGGATCTGTCAACGGTCGAAGGAGTGACGGCGTGCTGATCGTGATCACCGGAGCGGCTGGACTGGTGGGGACACTGGTCCGGCCACTGCTGCGCCGCCCCGGCCGGGTCGTGCGGCTGACGGATATCGCACCGATCGAGTCGCTCGGTGCGGGTGAAGAGTTCCGGCAGGCATCGGTCACCGATCTGGAGGCGATGACCGCGGCCTTCACCGGCGCGGACCTGGTGATCCACCTCGGCGGGCACTCGGCCGAGCGGCCGTGGGAGCAGATCCTCGAGACCAACATCCAGGGTGGCTACGTCGTCCTGGAGGCCGCCCACCGAGCCGGCGTACGGCGCGTCCTGCTCGGCAGCTCGCTGCACGCCACCGGGTACGTCGCCGCCCGCGACGCCGCCGCCACACCTGTGCTCCAGCCAAGACCCGATACGTACTACGGCGTCGGCAAGGTCGCCCTCGAAGCCCTCGGCAGCGTGTACGCCGATCGGCACGGGATGACCGTGGTGTCGGCGCGCATCTGCACTGTCGGCGAGACGATCGGCACCGGCGGCCGGACTCTCTCGACCTGGGTCTCCCCCGGTGATCTCGCCCGGTTGATGGAGACCGTCGCGGAGCTCGACCAGCCCGGGCACCACCTCATCTGGGCTGTCTCGGACAACACGCGCAGCTGGTTCTCGCTGGAGGCCGGCAAGGCGATCGGTTTCCACCCACTCGATGACGCCGAGAATCACGTCGGCCCGGACACCGACGTACGGGAAGATCCAGCGGCACTGTTGGCTGGGGTCTTCGTCGACGACACCCATCCGCTGGGAGGCACCTGGTGACGACCGAAGAGATCCGGCTGGTCAAGTCGGCCGAGCGCACGCTGCGCATCCTCGAAGTACTCGGCGACGCCCGCGGGCCGATGTCGGTGACAGAGCTGCACAAGCAGACCGGGTACCCACGATCGAGCCTGCACCAGTTGCTGCACACGATGATCGCGACGGGCTGGATCGAGTCGACCAACGACGGCGCGATGGTCGGAATAGGGTCCCGCGCACTGCTCGTCGGTACGGCGTACCTGGATCGCGATCCGGCGTTGCCGCACGCGATCCGCACGCTGGAGGTGATCCGCGAGGACAGCGGCTACACCTGTCACTACGCGCGACTCGAAGGCGCCAGCGTGATCTACCTGGCCACCCGTGAAGCGATCGCGCCTTCGCGGGCGACCAGCAGGGTCGGCCGCCAACTGCCCGCGCACGCGACCTCGCTCGGCAAGGCGTTGCTCTCCGAGCTCACCGCCACCGAGGTCTCGCTCGAACTACCCTCCGACCCGCTGCCTGCCCTGACTGCCAACACTGTCGGCACACACGCCGCGCTGGCCGAAGAGTTGGCGGAGGCCCGGCGACGGGGCTATTCGATCGAGCGCGAACAGAACGTCCTCGGTCTGGGCTGCGTCGGCGTGCCCGTGCCGTACCGGATCCCGGCCAGCGACGCGATCAGCTGCTCGATCCCGATCGCCCGCTGCACCGACAAGGAGGTGGAGCGGGTGGCGGCGATCATCCGCTCGCACGTCCAGCAACTCGCAACGCTGCTTCGCTCCGAAGGTATCCGCTAACCGCCCACCTGGAGGAACCGCCCATGTTGCAAGGCTTAGTTCGTGCTGCCCTGATACTGGGGGTGATCGCGCTGGGAGGACTGCTGCCGACCCCCGCCCAGGCCGCGCCCGCCCAGATCGACTCCTACGCCCAGCCCTCGATCTATCCGCGCTCCCCCGACTACGAGCTGACCGTCAACGGCCGCAAGATCGACGTCGTCGACTACCCCGGCTACGACTACGCGCACTTCTCGATGGGCGCCGGCGAGGCCACCATCGCGGTCCGCAAACTCAACAACACCAATATCGGCGCGTACTCGATCTCGCCGCGCAAACTCGGTCTGTCGGGCAGCGTGAGCGGCTCGACGATGACGTTCACGATCCCGCGCGACGAGTACCTGATCGTCAAGCTGGACGGCCGCCCGGATCTGGTGATCGCGGCGGACCCGGCTGAGACCGACAAGCCGGCGTCGTCCGGAACGGGCATCTACAACGTCGTCTCGCGAGGCGCCGACCCGACGGGTGCGGCGATGTCGACGGCCGCAGTGCAGGGAGCTGTCGATGCCGCGAACGCTGCCGGGCAGGGCACGGTCTATGTGCCCGCGGGCGTCTACAAGGTGGGCAATGTCGTACTGAAGAGCAACGTGTCGCTCTATCTCGCAGCGGGTGCGGTGTTCCGGTTCACGGGCAACCCGGCCGACTACACCCACAACTGGCACAAGGACTCGCAGAACCGCGACATCACCTGGTGGATCTCGACGGCGTTCGGGTCCAGCAACATCCGCGTCTACGGCCGCGGGACCCTCGACGGCAACGGCCAGCAGGCGGCCACTCAGTACAACTTCGCCGCGAACATCCTGGTGCCGATCGCGACGACCGACTTCCGCTTCGACGGCCTGATCGTGCGCGAGTCGGGCGCCTGGGCGATCGTGACGGCCCGGTCCCGCGACCTCGGCTTCACCAACGTCAAGATCTTCAACCGCTTCGACATGGGTGAGAACGACGGTATCGACGTGAACGAGTCGCAGGACGTGACCGTCCGGCACGGCATCGGGATCAGCCTCGACGATCCGTGGACGACCAAGACCTGGCGGGCCGACACCGACATCGCCAAGCCGTGGCCGGGGTCACCGCAGGTGGTCGACAACGTGCTCTTCGACGACCTGATCTCGTGGACGCGGTGCTACGGCTTCAAGGTCGGCCAGGGCGCGCTGCAGCCGCAGAGCAGGGTCACCTTCCGCAACGGCGTCGTGTACGACGCGGCGATCGGGATCGGCATCCATCACCGCTACGGCAGCGCGCTCGTCACCGGCGTCACCTTCGAGGCGATCGACATCGAGAAGATCAGCGTCAAACTCGTCGACGACCGGACCTGGCTGCGCTTCATCATCGAGGACCGCGGCCTCGGCGCCGGCCCGGTCCGCGGTGTCACCGTCAAGAACATCACGGTCCGGGACCGGGGCACCACTACCGCCGTACTGCAGGGATTCAGCGCCGCGGCGAACTTCGACACCGTCCGGTTCAACCACGTAATGATGCCCGGGGCAACCAGTGGGGCCACCAGTCTGGCTGCCCTGAACATCACCAATCCCAGCAACTACAGCAACGTCACCTTCACGCCGTAGGAGCTTCTAGAAGAGAGCGGCCATCAGCCGGCGGCGGGCCTTGACCACGCGCTCGTCGTCGGCGCCGACCACCTCGAACAGCTCCAGCAGGTGCAGGCGGACGGCGTTGCGGTCGTCGCCGGCGGTCACCTGGATCGTCTTGATCAGCCGTGCGAACGCGTCGTCGACGTGCCCACCCATCAGGTCCACGTCGGCGACGAGCAACTGTGCCTCGACGTCCTCCGGGTTCTCCGCCGCACGCGTGCGCACCTCGGCCGGTACGTCGCGGGTCCGCTTCACCAGCTGGACCCGGGCGAGCCCGGCCTTCGCCTCAGCATCGCTCGGGGTCTCCTTCAGGAGCGCCTCGTACGCCGAGATGGCGCCATCCAGGTCGCCCGCGGCGACGGCGTCCTCGGCGGCCTCGTAGCGCGGATCCGGCTCTGGCTCGGCCGGCGCTTCCTCGGCTGTCGCCGGGCCGACCGGGTCCGTGCGACCCGTGATGCCGTTGGCAACGGCCACGGTGAGCAGCTGCTCGACGTACTGGCGGGCCTCGACGTCGGAGACGGCCCCCTGGAAGAGCGGGACGACCTGACCACGCAAGACGGCGATCACCAGCGGCACCGTCTGGACGCCGACCGCCTGGGCCAGCTGCGGGTTCGCGTCGATGTCGATCCGGGTCAGCAGGAACTTCCCGGCGTACTCGGTCGAGAGCTGGACCAGGATCGGGCTGAGCGCGATCGACGCCTCCGAGCGCGGCGACCAGAACTCGACCACCACGGGGACCTGGAGCGAGCGCTCGATCACGTCCGCCTGGAAGGTCGGCTCGGTCACGTTCAGCACATACGCACCGCCTGCTCCACCCTGAGCGGCCGGGGCGCCGGGAGCGCCTGGGCCACCTGGGGCGCTGCCGGGCCGCGGTGCGGGCGGCTTGCGCAGGGCCGACAGGTCGATCGCTCCCGGCCGGGAGAAGTTCGGCTGGCTCACCGCTGTCCTCGCATTCCGTGCTCACTGCTTACGTTCATGGCTCTATCCTCCCCGACGCACCCGAACGGTGTGGCGCGCGGGTGGCCAGCAGCAGTCTGGCCAGCCCGCTCCGGGTACCGGCGACGGCGATCCGGGTGCCCGCGGTGACCGGCTTGCCGAAGGCCGGCGTCCAGTCCCAGGGGCCGCCGCCTTCCAGTCTGGCCAGCACGCGCAGGCCGCCTGTCTCGTCCAGCTCGCCGAGCCGTTTGCCGACTGCGACCGAGTCCCGCTCGACGGCGACCTCGGTGAGCAGCAGGACGCGCCGTCCGGCGGGGACGGTCGTCTGGCTGCGCCTGTTCGCTACGGCGGCGGCGATGGCCGGTGCCACCAGCATCGACACCGACCGGCTGTGGCCGAGGCCGAGCTGCCGCTCGACCCGCTGGGCCAGGTCGTGGTCGAACATCCGCATCGTGATCCGGGCGTCCTTGTTCAGCTCGTGGACGACCATCGCCGACTCGAGGTTGGTGATGTCGCCGTCGGTGATCGCGAGCACCGACTGACAGCGCTCCACCCCGGCCGACCGCAGCGTCTCCTCGTTGCTGCTGTCGCCGATGATCACCGGGATCCGCAACCGGTGCGCGGTCTGCACGCCGGGGGCGTCCTCGTTGTGCTCGACCCCGACGACGGCGACGCCGCGCTCGACCAGGATCTCGAGCACCCGGGCGCCGACCGTGCCGAGGCCGCAGACGATCACGTGGTTGCGCGGCCGGCCGCGGACTCCGCCGATCACCCGGGACAGCCGGGCGCCGATCAGCGAGTCGACGATCACGGCGGTCAGCAGGGCCATCAACACGATGCCGGTCAGCTGGACCACGACCGCCGCTATCTTGGCCCCCGGTGAGGCGTTCGAGAAGGTGTCGTCCTCGATCCCCGCCGACGTCACCGCGCCCGCCGCCAGGTAGAGCGCGCGGATCCAGTCGATGTTGGCGATCCAGTGCGTCAGCGCCGTCCCGGCGATCACCAGGCCGGCCATCACCGCGGCGATCGCCCGGACCCGCCGGTCGAGGACGTCGCGGGTCGCCATCAGCCAGCCCGCCCGGCGGACGTCCTTGGTCCGCCAGACCGGCTGGACGCCCACGCCGAGCACGATGTCGTCACTGTGGTCGGAGATCCCGTCCGGCAGCAGGACCGGCGTCGCCGACGAGGTGGTGTCGGCCAGCACGGTGAGATGCGGATCGCGGATCAGGTCGGCCGGGCCGGCCACCATCCGCCGGCCACGAAGGCGGGCGCCGCGAGCGACGGACCGGAGATGACGACGCAGTCGCCGAGCAGCTCGTGCAACTGGCTGCCGAGGCGCGGGTTGACCATCTGGATGACGATCCGCAGGTTCGGGTCCATGTCGCGCGCGGTCAGCGCGGTGTGCACGTTGCGGACGTCGTCGGCGTCGAGCAGCACCAGGGCCCGCGCGCTGAGAGCCGAGTCGTCGGCGGTATCGATGCCGGCGCGGCGTAGTACGGACTCACTGACCACCCGGACGCCCATCACCTGGGCGCCGAGCTCGCCGATCCGCTCGTAGTGGCGCGAGTCGGGGTTGACGATGGCCGTCACGTGCTCGCCGGAGCTCACCAGCTCGGTGACCACCCGGAGCATGGTCCGGTCGGAGCCACAGACGACGACACCACGGCCGTCACCCGACGGCGCCGGACCGCCGCCCTCCGGGGGCTTGCCACCGCCGCCCCACCGGCGGGGTGGCTTTCCACCGTCGCCGCCGCCTGACTCGGCCGTTCCGTCGGGGTCTGCCGCCGTCTCAGAAGCGGGCGGGCTCTCTGTATTCGCCCCACTCGATCCGAAGAACGTTACAGATCTCCCCCATCGTGGCCTCCGCACGCGCCGCCTCCAGCATGGGTTCGATCAGACTGCCGGTCCCTCTGGACGCCTCGACCAGCGCCGTTAGCGTACGACGCACCAGGTCCTCGTCGCGTTGCGTCTTGCGCGCCGCGAGCACCCGGCACTGCTCGACCTCGACCTCGTGGCTGACCCGGAGGATCTCCAGCCCGCCGGCGACCGTGTCGGTCTGGGTGTTCACGCCGACGATCTTCTTCTCGCCCTTCTCCAGCTTCTGCTGGTACTCGAAGGCGGCGTCGGCGATCTCGGCCATGAACCAGCCGTCCTCGATCCCGCGCAGGATCCCGCCGGTCATCGTGCCGTCGGGGCTCATCTCCTTGATCCGGGCGAAGATCTCCTCGGCCTCGGCCTCGATCTGGTCGGTCAGCGCCTCGACGTACCAGGAACCGCCGAGCGGGTCGGCGACGTTGGTGACGCCGATCTCCTCCATCAGCACCGACTGGGTCCGCAGCGCGATCTCGGCCGACTGGTCGGTCGGCAGCGCGAGCGTCTCGTCGAGCGCGTTGGTGTGCAGCGAGTTGGTGCCGCCGAGGACGGCGGCGAGCGCCTCGACCGCAGTACGGACGACGTTGAGCGTCGGTTGCTGGGCGGTCAGCGAGACGCCCGCGGTCTGGGTGTGGAATCGCAGCCACTGGGCCTTGTCGGTCTTGGCGCCGTAGACGTCGCGCATCCAGCGGGCCCAGATCCGGCGGCTGGCGCGGAACTTGGCGATCTCCTCGAAGAAGTCCAGGTGGCTGTCGAAGAAGAACGACAGGCCGGAGGCGAACTTGTCGATGTCGAGGCCTCTTTCGAGCCCCAGCTCGACATAGCCGAACCCGTCGGCCAGCGTGTACGCGAGCTCCTGCGCGGCCGTCGACCCGGCCTCGCGGATGTGGTAGCCGGAGACGCTCAACGGCTTGTACGCCGGGATGTTGGCGGCGCAGTACTCCATCAGGTCGCCGATCAGGCGCAGATGCGGCTCGGGCGGGAAGAGCCACTCCTTCTGCGCGATGTACTCCTTGAAGATATCGGTCTGCAGCGTGCCGTTGAGCTTGGTGATGTCTGCGCCCTGCCGCTCGGCAGCGACCAGGTACATCACGAAGGCCGGTACCGCCGGGCCGGAGATCGTCATCGAGGTGGTGACGTCCTGCAGCGGGATGTCCTTGAACAGCCGCTCCATATCGGCCGCGCTGTCGATCGCGACGCCGCAGTGGCCGACCTCGCCGAGCGCCTTCGGATCGTCGGAGTCGCGGCCCATCAGGGTCGGCATGTCGAACGCGACGGACAGGCCGCCACCGCCGGAGCTGAGGATCATCTTGTACCGCGCGTTGGTGTCCTCCGCGTTGCCGAAACCGGCGAACTGGCGGATCGTCCAGGTGCGGCCGCGATACCCGGTCGCGTGCAGGCCACGCGTGAACGGGAACTCGCCGGGCCAGCCGATCCGCTCCATCCGGGGGTCGTCGTGACCCTCCGGCGGGCCGTAGACGGGCTCGACCTCAGTGCCCGAGAGGGTGGTGAAATCGGCCTCGCGGCGGCGTGACGCGTCGTAGCGCTGCTGCCAACGGCTCTGTCCGGCAGCGATCTGCTCGGCGTCCATGACGTCCTCCTGGGAGTGGTCTCCTCCCCAAAGTACTTGGACGTCCTACTAAATACCACTTCGTGCATAGGTCTTGCATAGGTTCGAGCTTTCAGTCCTTCTATCAGTCCTCGAAGTCGCCGGCGGTTTGGCGCAACGGGAGCAGGACGGACCAGAGCATCTTGAGCTGGTCGTCATCGAGGCCGCGCAGGGCGAAGTCGGCGGCGACCAGGTCGGCGGTGGCGCGCTCGACCAGGTCGCGACCCTCGGCGGTGATCTCGCACAGGATCGCGCGGCCGTCGTCGGGGTGCGGCGTACGGGTGACCAGGCCGGCCGTCTCCAGCCGCCGGACGATCGAGGTGACCGACGTCGGGTGCACCTGCAGTCGCTCGCCCATCTTGCCCAGCGGCAGCGAGCCGCGGCGCGAGAACGTCAGCAGGACGAGCGCCTCGAACCGGGCGAAGGTGAGGCCGTGACGCTTGAGGATCTCATCGAGTTCGCCGATGACGATCTGCTGGGCGCGCATCAGCGACGTGACCGCGCGCATCTGCTCGACGGCACCCCAGCGGCGCCCCCACTGCCGCGAAGCCTCGTCGATCGGGTCGAACGGCAACGGTTTCTTCCTCGCCATGCCGGAAGGTTAGCCCTTTCGCCCCTGGCAAGTGCGTTGATCGTCTGCGCCCGTTGCCCGGCGCGCGCTGCCGGAAGGTGAAACTGTCGGTGGCAGCTGCCATGCTCTGCGACATGTCTTTGCCGCCCGAACGCGCCGCCTTCTATCTCGCCTGCCTCCAGGCCGACTCCGCCCGCCTCGCGGAGGTGGGCCGCTTCGGCCTGCCGGCCGAGGTTCCGAGCTGCCCCGGCTGGACGGTCGAGTCCGTGCTGCGGCACGTCGCGCAGGTCTATCTCCACAAGATCGAGATCCTCCGCCTGGGCGCCCGCCCCGACCCGTGGCCGCCTGAGCTCGACCACCGCGACGCCTTTGAGCTGTACGACGAATCGCGCGCCGCGATCGTGGTCGCCCTCTCGGAGGCGGGCACCGAGCTGCCGACGTGGACGTTCTCGCCCACGGACAAGACCTCAGCCTTCTGGTACCGCCGGATGGCGCTCGAGACAGCCGTTCACCGGGTCGACGCCGAGCTCGCCCACAACGTCGTCACCCCCGTCGACCGCGAGCTCGCTCTGGACGGCATCGACGAGATCCTCACCCTGATGCTCGGCGGCCCCTGGTGGGAGGAAGGCGACACCGAGCACCCCGTCGACGCCACCATCCGCATCACCGCCGCCGGCCGCTCCTGGACCACCCGCCTCGACGCCACCAGCGCAACAGTCGTCGCGGGCGCCGAAGGAGATGTCGACGCCGAGGTCTTCGGCGACCCAGACGACATCTACCTATGGCTCTGGGGCCGGCGCGACCTGAACCTGGACCAATCAGCCGGCAACGACGCCGCAGCACAAGAGTTCCGAGCCCGAGTCGCAGAGTGCACCACCTAACCCCACCCCACCTGCCCCCACCCCGCCTGTCCCCACCCCGCCTGTCCCCACCCCGGCGACGTCTCAGGGGTTAACCCCTCAGCTGGCGGGTTGCCCAGCCGGATTCTCATGGGGCAACCCAGCTTCTGAGGGGTTAACCCCAATGTCGGTTAGCTAAGCCGAGCGTCACGCTGTCAAGAAGGTCGGCCAATGACGCCCTCTCCGACCACTGGCCGCCGACGAACTGCCAGCCGCGCGACAGCGCCGTGAGGAACAGCGACCGGGGAGACTTTCACCCCCGATCCGGGGTGTGTTCTGATCCGGGGGAAAATCCGCCCCGGGCGCACACCCCGGGCGCCAGCGAAAATCCTCCCCGGACCGGTTAATGAGCACCACGCTGTCCACGCCTGCGCCTTCCACAGCCCTGCCCCAGCGTCTCTAGTGCTACCGCCGGAGTTCGTGATGTTCAGCGTGCGGTCGACGCGATACGCCGGACCGCCACCACTCACCAACCTCACCTGATCACACCCAGCCCACCGTGCGCAGGCCCGCTCCCGGACGGAAACAGCAGGTTGGTGAGTGGTGGCCGTCCGCGCCCGCCGCCCACCACCACGAACCCCCGCTGAAGCACTAGACGCCTCGGCCGACCGCACCTTCGACGACCAGCAACTTGGCAGCAGCCAGCCATCACGCTGCGGACCGGTCCGTACGGCCGCTGCGTGTCACCGGCCGACCTTCTTGACAGCGCGACGCTCACCTTGACCCGCCGTCTCGGGGGTTAACCCCTCAGAGTGCGGGTTGCCCAGCCGGATTCTCATGGGGCAACCCAGCTTCTGAGGGGTTAACCCCCGAGAAGCGGGAGGGAGGGAGGCGGCGGTTGGCAGGCGGCGGTTGGCGGCGGTGGTTGGCGGCGGTGGTTGGCGGGCGGTGGTTGGTGAGGTGCTCGATGTGGGGGCGGGTTGGGTGGCTGGGGCGGGTGGTCGACGTATGGAAAAGGGTTATGGGGTTGTGGGGGACGGGGTGCGGCCGATGGCCATTAGGTGGGTGGTCAGGTCGCGGATGGCTTTGAGGTGGCCGGTTCGTCGTACCAGGGTTAGGGCTGCTTGGAGTAGGTCTTCGTCGCTGGGGAGTTGTTCCAGCGCGAAGCCGGCGGGGCCTTCGATGGCGTGGAGTTCGATGGCGGTGAGGCCGGCGGTGGTGAGTTCGGTCTGGAGTTCCTCGGCCGTGTGGAGGTGGCCGGCGGGGAAACGGCCTCCGGGGATGGGCGTGCCGGATTCGAGCAGCTCGATCCACGCGGCCGGGTACGGGTTTGGTGCCTCCCGGCCCAGGCTGACGGCTGCGTGGTGGATGAAGCGTGGGATCGCTGCGGCGAACACCCAGCCACCCGGTACGACGACGCGCGCCGCCTCCCGGAGTGCCTTGAGGCGATCCTCTGGTGTCCGTAGGTGGTACAGCGGGCCGAAGAGCAACGCCACATCGAAGCTGTCATCGGCGAACCGCAACTGCCGGGCGTCCCCGACCTCTGCTGGAAAAGTCCCGTGGCGTTGGGCCTTCGCCACTTGCTCCTCGACCGGATCGACGAGCGTCACCTCGTGTCCCGCGGCCGCCAGCGGTGCGGCGTGGATCCCCGTCGCCCCGCCGATGTCGACCACCTTGGACCCGGCCCCGATCCTGTCGCCGACCAACTCCTGCACCCGGATGAACTCGAGCGCACTCTGCGCAGAACGAGTAGTCAGCCGCGCATCCTCATCGAAGACATTCGAGTAGTAGTGCTGGATCCCCGCGTCGATCT
Source organism: Streptomyces sp. SID13031 (assembly GCF_010548305.1). Taxonomy (GTDB): domain Bacteria; phylum Actinomycetota; class Actinomycetes; order Propionibacteriales; family Kribbellaceae; genus Kribbella. Next base: position 182,351 of record NZ_JAAGLV010000012.1, on the reverse strand, counting down.
CACCCTGTTCCATGGGGCGAGATCTTAGGGATCACTTGTCCTGAACCAGCCCCAGCACGTTGCCGTCTTGATCGGTGAACTCAGCAACCAACCGCCCACCACCGACATCCTTCGGCGCGTCCTTCACCGTCGCCCCCGCCGCCGTCACCTCGGCCAGCTTCGCCTCGATGTCGTCCACGTGCCAGTAGGCCAACGGCCCCTCCGGACTCTGCGAGCCTTTCGGCACCAACCCGATCTGCTGCCCCGCCGTCTCGAACCCCACGTAATACGCCGACTCAACCTGCGGCCGAATCCCCAGCAAAGCGGCGTACAACTCCGTCGCCTTCACCAGGTCCGACACCGGATGCAACACGGTCTTGATTCCCTGAGTAGCGCTCATCATCACTCCCGAACTAGTGGGTTTCTCCTTACCCACAAACCTAATTCCACCGATTCCCCCACGCTTCTCGATTCCTGACCGGTTACGGCCGGCGCCATCTTTCTCGATCGGCACGCGGACGGGTAGCTGGGCCGTCGACGGAGGAGATGCGCGATGGGCCGCGGTACAGCAGGGGGCCAGTCGGGCGCGAGAGGCCGAGCGCCATCACGGGAGGTGCGAGGCGGGCGTAGTACCGGCTAGTCGTGGTCTAGGTCGTCGGTCCAGTTGGCTCGTTCTGAGTTGAAGATCGATTTGCTGGAGTTGCCGGCGACCCGGGTGGAGGTGGCGTGGTGGCTGGGGGCCGTGGTGGTGGTTGTCGTGGTCACCTCGGCGGCGGAGTTCATCCCGATCGGGCCGGTACCGTCGTCGTCGGAATCGTCGTCGTCTCCCTGGACGACGTCGACGCTGGCGGAGGCTCGCAGGCCGGTGCGCTGGATGACTCGCTGGATCGTCAGGTCGCGGTCGTCGGGACGGCTCACGTACTTGATCTCGCGGAAGCCCTGGTCCTGCGCGGCGGACTCGAAGACGAAGTGGCCGTAGCCGAACATCCGGCCGATGATCGGCTTCTGCAGGGTGATGTCGAGGATTCGCGCGATCGGGGTGGTCGCGACGGTCTGCGAGAAGACGCCGCGGATCCGCATCACGCGCATGTTGGTGACCACGAAGCGGTCACGATGCTCGGTCAGGAACTGCCAGAACGCGTGCCCGAGAAGCACCAGCACGATCACCAGTAACACACCGGCGCCGGTGATCGACAACCAGAGCATCGCCACCAGCAGCGCGGTCGCGAGCACGACCTCGAGCATCGGCACGGTGAACACCACCCAGTGGTGCCGCACCTCGTCGATGACAACCTCGCCCTCGTCCGAGATCAGGTGGCGCCTCACCTTGGGATCGAAGATCCTGAAGAGGCCTATTCCGGCCATCCACTCACTCCCCTGTCCACCCCGCTGTCGGCCTGACGGCCCTCACCTGCGTCGCTACAGCCAAGTGTCCCGCACGAATGCTCGTAACGGGACACTTGGCCGAAGGATCAGTTGAACAGGGCGGACAGGAACGTGATCACGCTCCCGAACGCATCGCCGACGGCCGAGAACGCACCTCCTACGGCATCTGCGGCGTTCTCCGGCTGTGTGAACAGATAGAACGCCGCAAAGGCGATGACCAGCCAGATCAGCAGCTTCTTCGGCATGTCACCACTCCTCGTTCGCAACCAACTCGGTCGACTGTGTTTGTATCACGGATAGTCACCAACTGTCACTGACTGAACACAGCCCACCGCACAATGCCCACCAGCTTCAAGGTCCATTCTGTAACGGATCAGGGGGCATGGCACCCACCGGCGCGCCGCCGTGAGACGAAGGTAGTGCAGAAGGGCGGATTCGTCGGTTACTTGCCCGTATTCGGATGTGACAGAGAGTCGCCAAGTGTGTCAGTGCGCCGACCGAGTGATCCTGCTCACCAACTGGACAAGAGCCGATCGGAGCCAATCGGTCAGGGCCTGGCGGTCAGGCTCGGCGGTCAGGGCTCGTCGATCAGAGCGCGTCGATCAGTTCGTCGGCCGCGGAGTACGGGTCGGTTCTTCCGTCGGCGACCTTCGCGGCGAGTACGTCGAGTCGCGCGTCGCCGTGCAGATGCGCGAACCGCGAGCGCAGTGCCGTCATCGCGATCGCCTCGATCTCGTCGCGGGCCCGGCTGCGGCGGCGCTCGGTCAGTACGCCGTTGCCGCGCATCCAGGTCAGCCGGTCCTCGATCGCGGTGACCACCTCGTCGATGCCTTCGTTGCGGGAGGCAACTGTTTTCAGGATCGGCGGCACCCAGGCGTCCGGGGCGCGGTCGGCCAGCGCGAGCATCGAGCGCAGGTCGCGGGTGACGTTCTGGACGCCGTCGCGGTCGGCCTTGTTGACGACGTAGATGTCGCCGACCTCGAGGATGCCCGCCTTGGCGGCCTGGATCCCGTCACCCATCCCCGGGGCGAGCAGCACCATCGTCGTGTCGGCCATACCGGCGATCTCGACCTCGGACTGGCCCACGCCGACGGTCTCCACCAGTACGACGTCGAAGCCGGCCGCGTCGAGCACCCGGAGCGCCTGGGGTGTCGTCCACGACAGGCCGCCCAGGTGGCCGCGAGAGGCCATCGAGCGGATGAAGACGCCGGGGTCGGTCGCGTGGTCCTGCATCCGCACTCGGTCGCCGAGCAGTGCGCCGCCGGAGAACGGCGACGACGGATCGACAGCCAGTACTCCGACCCGCTTCCCGGTCGCCCGGTACGCCGAGACGAGCGCCGAGGTCGATGTCGATTTGCCGACCCCTGGCGAGCCGGTGATCCCGATGATGTGCGACTGGCCGGCATGGGGTGCGAGGGCTGCCATCACCTCACGTAGCAACGGTGACTCGTCCTCTACCAACGAGATGAGCCGCGCCACCGCCCTGGCGTCCCCACCCCGGGCGCGCTCGACCAACTCGGCAACCGGGGCAGTCCGTCGGGGCATCGGTATCTCTGTCAGCTCGGGGATGGCTACTAGTCGGCCACGCTACCGCTGGCTGGTCCCCAGTCCCCCGCACCGCGCCCCTGCGGGGGCGCGGTGCGGGTGCAAGGAACGGGGTGGCGGAGAAGCGGACTGTGCTTGTGGCGCATGCAGCGCCGTACGTGGCGCGGGTGCGCGGCGCGTGGTGCGGCTGCGTGCCCACTTTGTGCACCGGGTGGTCACCGATACAGGGTTGAAGTGAATGGTGGGTGCACAAAGTGGGGGCGTTGCTGTGGGTGCGGGTCAGCTTTGTTGGGGGACTCGGATGATTAGGGCGTCGCCTTGGCCGCCGCCGCCGCAGAGGGCTGCGGCGCCGGTGCCGCCGCCTCGGCGTTGGAGCTCGAGGGCGAGGTGGAGGACGAGGCGGGCGCCGGACATGCCGATCGGGTGGCCGAGGGCGATGGCGCCGCCGTTGACGTTGACCTTGTCGAGGTCGGTGTTCAGCTCGCGGGCGCTGGCGATCCCGACGGCGGCGAAGGCCTCGTTGATCTCGATCAGGTCCAGTGCGCCGGGCTCGATGCCTTCCTTCGCGCAGGCCTTGACGATCGCGTTGGCCGGCTGGCTCTGCAGCGACGAGTCCGGTCCGGCGACCGAGCCGTGCGCGCCGATCTCGGCGAGCCAGGTCAGTCCGAGCTCCTCGGCCTTCGCTTTGCTCATCACGACGACGGCACAACCGCCGTCGGAGATCTGCGAAGCCGAGCCGGCGGTGATCGTGCCGTCCTTGCCGAAGGCCGGCCGCAACCGAGCCAGCGACTCGGCGGACGTGTCAGCCCGGACACCTTCGTCGGTGTCGAAGACGATCGGGTCACCCTTGCGCTGCGGCACCTCGACCGGCACGACCTCGTCGGCGAAGATCCCGTTCTTCCAGCTCTCCGCGGCCAGCTGGTGTGACCGCGCGCTGAACTGGTCCTGCTCCTCGCGGGTCAGCTTCAGCCCGGACTCGTTGGCCTGGTCGGTCAGCGCGCCCATCGCCTGGTCGGTGAAGGCGTCCCACAGTCCGTCGAACGCCATCGAGTCGACCAGCGTCGTGTCGCCGTACTTGAAGCCCTCGCGCGACTTCGGCAGCAGGTGCGGCGAGTTCGTCATCGACTCCATCCCGCCGGCCACCACCACGTCGTACTCGCCGGCGCGGATCAGCTGGTCGGCCATCGCGATCGCGTTCAGGCCGGACAGGCAGACCTTGTTGATCGTGATCGCCGGCACCGTCATCGGGATGCCACCCTTGGCCGCGGCCTGGCGAGCGGCGATCTGGCCGGCGCCGGCCTGCAGCACCTGACCCATGATCACGTACTCGACCTGCTCCGGCGCGACGCCGGCCTTGGCCAGTGCGCCCTTGATCGCGAAGCCACCGAGGTCGGCGCCGGTGAAGCCTTTCAGGCCACCCAGCAGCCGTCCGATCGGCGTCCGCGCGCCGGCGACTATGACAGTGGTGTTCCGCGAGCTGCGAGTGGTGTCAGACATGTTTGCCACGATACCTGCGAGCACACTGGTACGGAGCTGTCGATCGGGTCACACTCAGTTGGAAACCGCGCCCGAACTAGGCCAATCTGGGGTTATGGACGTCACCAGCACCCAGACCCTCTTCGAGGCGATCGACCACGTCGGCATCGCCGTCGCGGACTTCGACGAGGCGGTCCGGTTCTACGCCGAGACGTTCGGCATGACCGTGGCGCACGAGGAGATCAATGAGGACCAGGGCGTCCGCGAGGCGATGCTCTCGGTCGGCGACAGCGGCTCCTCGATCCAGCTGCTCGCGCCGCTGTCGGACGACTCGCCGATCGCGCGCTTCCTGACCCAGCGCGGCCCCGGCATCCAGCAGATCGCCTACCGCGTCCGCGACCTCGACGCCGTCTCGGCCACCCTGCGCGAACGCGGCGCCGTCCTCCTGTACGACCAGCCGCGCCGCGGTACTGCGGGATCGCGGGTCAACTTCCTGCACCCGCGCTCCACCGGCGGCGTACTGATCGAGCTGGTCGAGCCGGCCGCCTGAGCGCCGCGAGTCACCACTCTCGACCGAGGGTGACGACCCGCACGTCACAGCGCCACGGCCCCGATTCGGGACTACTCTGAGCGGGTGCTGATCGACAGCGCCCCTGACGCAGTGAACGGTGGTCCCGCCGGTTTCCAGCACGATGCCTTCGTCTATGCCGATGACGATGAGTTCGTGCGCCGAGCAGCTCCGTTCCTTCGCGACGGCCTGATCGCGGGCGAGGTAGTGCTGGCCGCCCTGCCGGCAGCGCGCTTCTCCTTGCTCCGCAGGGAACTCGGCGACCTCGCCGAGCAGATCGCCTTCATCGACATCACCGTTGCCGGCCGCAACCCGGCCCGGATCATCTCGCTGTGGGCCGACGTGCTGAGCCAGTACCGCGGCCGCCCGATCCGCGCGCTCGGCGAACCGGCGTACCCGGGACGGAACGAGGCGGAGTACGCGGAGGCCAAGCTCCACGAGGCCTTGCTCAATGTGGCTTTCGAGCGCTCCGGCCCGTTCCGGCTCCGCTGCCTGTACTCCGCGACGGTGCTCTCGCCCGACCTCGATCCGGTCGAGACCCACCCGGTCACGGCTTGCGAGCACCCCGCGGCCGAGGCTGCTCTGAGGCTCTTCGGGTCGCCGCTGCCCGCAGTACCGGAGAAGGCTGAGCGACGTGAGTTCGGGCTGAACGAGCTGACCGCAGTACGCCGATGGGCCGCTGACTGGGCGCGATCCCATGGATTGCCGGCCGACCGGGTGGACGATCTGGCGCTGGCGTTGCACGAGATCTGCACGAACAGCGTCCGGTTCGGCGGCGGCCGGGGCACGTTGTCGCTCTGGGCGCAGGACCGCACGCTGGTCCTCGACGTCGCGGACAGCGGCCGGATCAAGGACGTGCTGGTCGGGCGGCTCCGGCCACCGACCGACGGGCTCGGCGGACGCGGCGTCTGGCTGGCGAACCAGCTCTGCGACCTGGTCCAGCTCAGGTCCGGCAGCGCCGGGACGCAAGTCCGGTTGCACAGTGGTCTGGATTGACATCGAAGGCCACTGGACCGGATAAGACCACTAAACACAGTGGACTGAAAAAGTGACAGTCGTCTCAACGGCTGCGACCTGCCTCACAGAACCCTTCTGGCCGGGCATACTCATCGGTAGATTGCGCGTTCAGCACGGCTCCACCGACATGGAGGTACGACGTGAAGCAGATCCTCGACGCAATCCTGGCCGGCGACACCCCCGCGGAGGAGTTCGGGCGGCTCGAAGTACCGGAGCACTACCGCGGTATCACCGTGCACGCCGACGAGGCCGGGATGTTCGAGGGGCTGGCGACCAAGGAGAAGGATCCGCGCAAGAGCCTGCACCTGGACGACGTACCGACGCCCGAGCTCGGGCCGGGCGAGGCGCTGGTCGCGGTGATGGCGAGCGCGATCAACTACAACACCGTGTGGACGTCGATCTTCGAGCCGGTCTCCACCTTCACCTTCCTCAAGCGGTACGGGAAGCTGTCGCCGCTGACCGCACGGCACGACCTGCAGTACCACGTGGTCGGCTCCGATCTGGCCGGCGTCGTACTGCGGACCGGGCCCGGCGTGAACGCGTGGAAGCCCGGCGACGAGGTCGTCGCGCACTGCCTGTCGGTCGAGCTGGAGTCACCCGACGGGCACAACGACACGATGCTCGACTCGGAGCAGCGGATCTGGGGTTTCGAGACGAACTTCGGCGGGCTGGCCGAGCTCGCGCTGGTGAAGTCGAACCAGTTGATGCCGAAGCCCGCGCACCTGACCTGGGAAGAGGCCGCAACGCCGGGGCTGGTGAACAGTACGGCGTACCGGCAGCTGGTGTCGTCGAACGGCGCCGGCATGAAACAGGGCGACGTCGTGCTGGTCTGGGGTGCGTCGGGCGGCCTCGGGTCCTCTGCGACGCAGTTCGCGCTGAACGGCGGGGCGATCCCGGTCTGTGTGGTGTCGTCGCCGGAGAAGGCGGAGATCTGCCGGGCGATGGGCGCTGAGCTGATCATCGACCGGTCGGCCGAGGGCTACAAGTTCTGGTCGGACGAGCACACCCAGGACCAGAAGGAATGGAAGCGGCTCGGCGCGAAGATCCGTGAGCTGACCGGTGGCGACGACCCGGACATCGTCTTCGAGCATCCCGGCCGGGAAACCTTCGGCGCGTCGGTCTTCGTCGCTCGCAAGGGCGGCAAGATCGTCACCTGCGCGTCGACATCGGGTTTCATGCACGAGTACGACAACCGGTACCTGTGGATGAACCTCAAGAGCATCATCGGCTCCCACTTCGCCAACTACCGCGAGGCGTGGGAGGCGAACCGGCTGATCGCCAAGGGCATGATCCACCCGACCCTGAGCCGCGCCTACCCGCTGGAGGAGACGGCCCAGGCGGCGTACGACGTCCACCGCAACCTGCACCAGGGCAAGGTCGGCGTCCTGACACTGGCTCCCACCGAGGGCCTCGGCGTGAGGAACGCCGAACTCCGCGAACAGCACCTCACGAAGATCAACCGCTTCCGCGACCGGTAGCAGTCGCGACCGATAGGCGGTCGCGACCGGTAGGCCTCCCCGGTTGGCGTGGTGTGGACCGGTTCTGACAGGCTTTAGGGTGAGGGATCATCCGAGCCGCCAGAAGGGACTCTTTGGGATGGCTGACGAGTCGAGCCTGCCGTTTTTCGATCGTACTGCGACCGCCGCGGGTGGCTTCCCCGTGGGACGTCGCGGCTACGACAAACAAGCGGTGGACGACTACGTCCGCGCGCTGGAGATGCAGCTCGCCGACGCTCGCGGGCGGTTGGAGGAGTCGCAAGCCAACTCCGCTCCCCTGCAGCGCCAGCTCGAGGAGTCCAAGCGGCAGCTCGAGGCCAGCGCCAACCCGTCGTACGCCGGGCTCGGTGACCGGGCGGCGCAGATCCTGCGGCTCGCCCAGGACCAGGCCTCCGAGGCGCTCGAGGAGGCCCGTCGTGAGGCCGACGAGCTCCGCAACACGGCGGCAAAGGAGGCCTCTGCCGCCCGGGCGACCGGTGAGCGCGAGGCCCAGGACATCCGTACGGTCGCGCTGAACGAATCCGACAGCATGCGCCGTACCGCGGAAGGCGATGCCGCCGAGATCCGCCGGACCGCCGACACCGAGTCCGGTGAGGTGCTCGCGGCCGCCCGTCGCAAGGCGGAGACGCTGCAGCTGACGGCCGAGTCCGAGTCGAGCACGATGAAGAACGGCGCGCTGCACGAGGCGGAGAAGATCCGTACCGCGATCCAGCGCGAGTCCGCCGCCCTGCGCGCGCGGCTCGCCGACGAGCGCGAGCAGCAGGCCAAGGAGCTCGCCGATAAGCACTCCAAGATCGCCGCCGACACGGAGAACCTGACCACCCAGATGCGCGAGGCCGCCGAGGCCTCGGAGCGCCGGGTCGCCGAGGCCACCGAGCAGGCGCGCAAGATCCGCGCCGAGGCCGACGAGTCCGCCGAGCGCACGCTGTCCCGCGCCCGGCGCGAGGCCGAGCAGCTGCTCACCACCGCGCGCACCCGGTCCGAGGCCGAGCTGGCCAACGCCGCCGACGAGGCGGAGCGGTCGCGCACGATCGTCGCCCGGGAGACCGAGCGGCTCGCCAAGCGCCGCGACGGCATCCTGGCGCAGATCGCCGGACTGAACGACATCGCCAGCAACATCGCGCGCCAGGCCGCCGAGCTCGACTCGGAGACCGCCACGCCGTACAGCAACCCGTTCGCGGGGCCGGCCGCGGGCGCCTCGGCTGCATCCGCGGCCCCGGCTGCCAGTTCGTTCGCGGCTCCGGCGTACGGGGATGACGCGCCGAGCAGCTCCTCGGGCAGCTTCACGGCACCGGCCGGTACTACGTCTGGCAGCGCGGCGAGCAGCCCGTTCGCAGCGCCCTCGTACAGCGACGCCCCGGCGACGTACAGCGCGAGCTCTGACGATGCTCCGGCGATCTACTCCCCCGGTCCCGAGGACGCCACGGGGACGTACACCACCGAGGTCGACCCGGAAGAGGCCGAGCTCGGGCGCGGCGGCAACCCGTTCGCCGGTGGCAGCCCGTTCCTCGGCGCGGACGCCGGTGAGGCGCGCGTGGACGAGACGCGGATCGACACCAACCTGCGGGTGGACGCCGGCGACCTGCGGGCCGCCCAGCCGCCCCGCGACGAGACGCGGATCGACGAGTTCCGGCTCACCGACCTGAAGGCCAAGGCGGATGACGCCGAGGACGACGACGAGGGTGACGACGCGCTGGACGACGCGAAGAAGGCCGGCGACGGCAAAGCCGCGAAGGATGAGAAGTGACGCCTGCCGGCGACCAGGATGAGAACGACAAGACCCAGGTAGCGAAGCTCGAGGAAGCTACCCGCGAGGCGAAGGCCGCCGCGGCCGAGGCCGAAGCGGCGGCCGACGATGCGGAGAAGTCCGCGGAGCAGTCGGAGACGTCGGCGGACGAGTCGGAGACCGCCGCCGAGCACTCCGAGACTGCTGCGGAGCTGGCGGAGACCGCCGCCAAGAACTCCGAGCTGGCCGCCGCGAACGCCAAGGCGGTCGGTCAGGACGAGAGCGTCGTCGGTGAGCTACTGATCGACGAGCGGCATCCGTCCGAGGGGATGGGCCGTCCCGGCCCGCCGTTGCACCGGTCCAACCCGTTCGTGTTCGGCTTCTTCGCGGTCCTCGGCGGTCTGGTCGCCTACGGCCTGTGGCACGCGCTCGGCCAGGCCAAGTCGGTCCTGATCCTGCTGGTCGTCTCGATGTTCATCGCGGTCGGCCTGAACCCGCTGGTCGAGTGGTTCATGCGCCGCGGGATCAAGCGCGGACTCGCGGTCGGCGTCGTCTTCTTGCTGATGATCCTCGCGGTCACCGGCGTCGGCTTCGCGATCGTGCCGGTGGTGACCGACCAGATCGACGGTCTGATCAGGAACGCCCCCAGCTGGCTCGACCTGCTGACCAAGTCCAAGACGCTGAACACCCTGAACGACAAGTACCACTTCATCCAGAAGGCCACCGACTACATCCAGGATCCGGCACTGGCGCAGAAGGCCTTCGGCGGCGTCCTGGGCGTCGGCAAGGTCGTCGCGAACGCCCTGTTCTCCGCGTTCACGATCCTGATCCTGACGCTGTATTTCCTGGCCTCGCTGCCGACCGTGAAGCGCGCCGCGTACAGCCTGGTTCCGGCCAGCCGCCGGAGCCGGGTCTCGATCCTGGGCGACGAGGTGCTCGGCCGGGTCGGCGGTTACGTCAGTGGCCAGTTCCTGGTCGCGCTGTGCGCCGGCTGCATCATGTTCATCTTCCTGCAGATCGTCGGCCTCGGTCAGTACGCCGTGGCGCTCGCGATCTGCGTCATGTTCACCGCGTTCATCCCGATGGTCGGTGGCCTGATCGGCGTCGTGCTGGTCGCGCTGATCGGCTTCACCGACGGGCTCGTGACCGGGCTCGCCTGCGTGGCGTACGGGGTCATCTACCAGCAGATCGAGAACTACGTCATCGCGCCGCGGATCATGCGCCGCGCGGTCAACATCCCCGGCGCCGTCACGGTGATCGCGGCGCTGTTCGGCGGCGCGCTCCTCGGCGTGGTCGGCGCGTTGATGGCGATCCCCACCGCCGCCGCGATCCTGCTGATCGTCCGCGAGGTGTGGGTCCGCAAGGCCGACGAGTCGTAGTACCGGCTGACGTGAACGACGCCCGGGAAGCTACGGCTTCCCGGGCGTCGCTGTTGTCAGAAGGCGAAGCAAAGCGCCTGGGAGCCGGCGCCGCAGCACCGCTGTTCGACTTCGTTCGAGATCGCGGACAGGTCGCCGGCGAGCGGTGAGGCTGAGCGGGATGTTTCTCCATCCCCGCCTCGTCCCCTGAAGGAGAAAGAGTGAAGAGACTCACCGCGGTGGTCGCGCTCGCACTGGCGCCGTTGCTGGTGGTGGCCGGCCTGGCCTGGGCTGCCGCGACCGACAATATGTTCCCGACCTCGCACACCCTCGGCTACTGCCAGACCGGTATGGGCCACGGCGCTCCCTGCCAGACCGACAACAAGGATGTCTACTTCTACATGGACAGCGGCGGCGAGAACATGCTCGAGGCCGTCGACAAGCAGACCGTCAACAACGCGATCGACGGCGAGTACCGGCCGACCGACCTCGCCTTCCACTACGACTCGACGCCGGTCTTCTCGGGCAGCGGAGAGACGGACATCATCTACCAGGAAGGCTCCGCGGGGCTGCCGGACTCCGCTGCCGGTATGACCTGGTGCGACGCGGCCGGCGGCGACGTACGGGACTGCGACCAGCAGTACATCCGCATCCGCGGCAACGGCTACTACACCTACGCCCGGGTCTGTCACGAGACCGGGCACGCGGTCGGTCTGCAGCACGGCGACATAGCCAGCCCGCAGCTCAACAAGCACACCGACACCCGGCTCGGCTGTCTGCTGACCCCCTCCGACGGCCACAACGCCCTCGGTGCCAACAACCGCGAAAACATCAACGCGACCTACTAGGAGGCCTGTCATGAGTCGTTTCACTCGTATCACCGCCGGTCTCGGGATCGCCGCGGTCGCGGCCACCGGAGTCGGCTTCGCCGTTGCTTCTTCCTCCACCAGTACTACGGCCGCGGACCGCCCGGCCGTGCTGCTCGCCGACGGCGACGACCGGCTGCCCAGTGGTACCGCTGCCGACTGGGTCACGTACGCCGACCACGTGGTCGTCGTGAAGGTCGTTTCCGAGAAGGCACTCCAGCCGACCCAGACGGAGACCGAACGGGGCGAGGGCCTGATCGGGCGCAAGGTCAGCCTTCAGGTGCAGAAAGTGCTCTGGTCCAGCAAGACCGCGGCACAACCCGCCCCGAAGAGCTGGGAGTACAACGCGACCGGCTGGGCGTTCACCGGCGGAAAACTCGAGGACCCGACGCCGGTGGCTCTGCACGAGCGGCCGCGGATGGAGACAGGACACCAGTACGTGATCGCTCTTGCGTGGGACGGACCGCGCTGCTCCCCTGAAGAAACTCCCGAAGCGGGCCGGTGGATGGGGCTCGGCGAAGGCTCCGAACTCCCGTTCGACGGCGGCGTGATCGGCGCCGGCGAGAACGAGGGGGCGGTGCAGACCGTCGGCGAGGCCCGTACCGATGCCGCCGAGGCCGGCGCTGTCGCCGATCTCGAGGACCAGCTGGCCGGCAAGACCGCGGCTGATCTGGTCAGCTCGCTGAAGGCAGCCACGCCTGAGGTGAAGCAAGTCCCGTTCAACGCCCCCTGTAAGTGACCTGAGCGGTGACCGTGAACAGTCCCGTGTTCACGGTCACCGTTCTTTCTCCACGTCGAGGACCATCGGACGCAGGGAACTACTTGCGGCGGCGGCGGTCGGCGAGCCGAGCGGCGCGGTGGAGGGAGTCGATGACGTACGTCGGGACGCGGAGGCCCTCGCGGTGGGCGTACAGGAGCTCCAGTTCGAAGCGGCCGATCTGCTGGGCGTAGCGGTCCAGCTCGACCTCGTTGCCCTTCGTGGTGATGCCCAGGTGGGTCATCACGTCACCGAACTGGGCCCACTGCTTCTTCGTGTACGCACCGACCGGCTCGAAGGTGTAGCGGCGCAGCGTCCTGACCAGCCACTTCTGCCACGGGACCAGCTCGCTCCACAAGCCTTGGGCCGCGATCTTGTAGTACGCGAAGTGGCCCGGCTCCTGGCGGCGGATCGGCGCGACGATCGTCGAGGCGACGGCCTTCTCCCCCAGGTCCAGGAGACCTTGGTGAAGCTTGTTGTAGGCAAGGATCGCCGACTGCTCCGTCGCGACACCGGTGAGGTAGTAGAGCATCCGGCTCACATCCTCGACCGCGCCGAAGCGCCCGAGTGCGCCGAGCACCTTGAAGTTGAAGGCGATCTTGTCGAGGTTCGGCTCCGACTCCGGCAGGCCGGCCAGCTGCTGCAAGCGGTCCAGCAGCAGCCCGTGATGGACCTCCTGCGGGAGCCACACGTCGGCGTAGAAATGCTGATCCACGGGTGGCGGATCCGGGAGCAGGAGGTTGAGCTCGAGCACGTTCCGCTCGACTTCCAGCTCGACGCGGGACATGTACGTCAGTACCGGCCCGAACTGCTCGGCGAGCAACTCCGGCCGCACCATCGTGTAGTCCGCACTGTCCACCGGGATCGGCGGATGCTCCTCGGCCAGCCGGTCGACATGCTCGGCCAGCCGCCCCTCGACAGAGAACGGCCTGCGACGGCCGCGCTCGCCCCGTGGTACCGGCTTGTCCGCAGTCATGATCGAGTCACCGCGGCCATCGGGACCCGCCGCTGACTACCGTTGTCACAACCCTTCATCTGGATGATGTCCACCCACCCCCAGGCCTCGGATCACTTTCGGTCGGGCTGACCATGAGTAAGTCTCACCTTACTTCCCCAGCAGGAGCATTCTCTCGATTAATCCATCCTCGGTACTACGTGATCCCTCGCACGTAGCCCCTCTTCAGGCCATTCGTGACCACCCGTCCGGCGGATCGGTGGCCGGAGTGTGATCTGCGTTGAACGGATTGTCGAGGGAGGGCCCGTCGATCGGGGTGGGCGGCCGCGGAACGTACCCGATCGCCCGGCCTCAGTGCCTGATCAGGCCGCCTACGGGGACCCCGGCAGCATGACCGGTGGCCGGAGTGGTCAGCGCCAGGTCGACCCCCACATCGACCACCGCGGACCGCGACAGCCCGGCGATCTCGGCAATCGGCGTCCAGACCGACTCAGCGGTCTCACCGTTCGGCTCGGGACTGGCCACCACCAACCGCCGACTCGCACGAGCCCCAGCAATGCGAGTGGCGGCGCCAGTTGATGCTTTCAACAAGCGGGCGACGGAGGAGTCCGCGCCTGGGGTGGGTGGCAGGCGTGGGGTTTACGCGAGGAACGGGGTGACGGCGGCTAGGAAGTCGTCTAGGCGTTCGGCGTGGACCCAGTGGCCGGCTTCGGGGATTTCGGTGTATTGGACGTGGGGGAAGTAGCGCTTGATGGTGTCGCGGTACTGCGGCTGCACGTAGTCGGATTTGCCGCCGAAGACGAAGAGCGTAGGTCCGTCGTACGAGCCGTTCTCGTCGTCCGGCCAACCCGAGATTGCCGGCAGGGCTGCTTCGATGACGGGGAGATTCGGCTTCCAGCGGGCGCCCTCGTCGTCGAGGACCAGGTTCTGCAGCAGGAAAGCGCGGGTGCCAGGCGAGTCGACGGCGTCGACCAGCTGCGCGTCGACGTCGGCTCGGCGTTGGACGTTCGAGAGGTCCGCGTTGCGCATCGCCTGGGCGTAGGCGACGAATGCCGGTGGGTAGGTGACCGGCGCTGCGTCGACTACGACGAGGCGGTCGACCACCTCGGGGTGGCGCAGAGCGGTCAGCATTGCGGTCTTGCCGCCCATCGAGTGGCCGACCAGGCCGACCGGGCCGACGCCGAGGTCGGTGATCGTCTCGACCACGTCCTGCGCCATCTCGGGATAGCTCATCGTGTCGGTGTGCGGCGAGCTTCCGTGGTTCCGCAGATCGAACGCGTACACCCGATGCGCCGACGCCAACCGCCGCGCAGCCGTCATCCAGTTCCGCCCCGACCCGAACAACCCGTGCATGACGACAACCGGCGACCCACTCTCGCCGTACGCCGTAACAGGAAGCTTCATCAACACCCTCTCGCCCGAACCCACGACCTAACCACCCCATTCTCCCGAACCACTCACCACCCACTCCGCCGGGACCCCGTACTCCCCGCCGACCGGGGCATGGTGAGGGTGGTCGCGTCCCGACCGACAGGACATAGTCCCTCTATCCCGCCGATTCACCGCCTCCGTGAGCGTGGACGGTAGGCCGATCGGCGACTATGTCCTGTCGCTCGGGACAGGACATACCGCGCGAGGTTCCGCCGGGCGGAGTTGACCGGGCAAGGTGAGCAAGCCGGCGTGGAGTAGGTCAGCCGGGGTCAGCGGTGGCGCTGCCAGCAGGCTTTGTGCCAGTGGCGGCGCTCGTCGAGGGATTGGCCGCCGCCGATCGCGGCGAGCAGGCTCGGGGTCTCGGGCCAGACGACCACGTGCGGTGTGGCGGGAAGGATGGTCTGGTCGCAGCCGGGGCAGCGGTACGACTTGCCTGCCGCGGAGCCGGTGACATGGCGGACCATCCACTCGCCGTCGGAGCGCGACTCCCGCGCCTGGTGCCCACCGAGCAGCGGCCGGTCGCTGACCGGTCGCGTGTGCTTCGAGGGCTTCTTTTTGCGGGAGACCATGACAAGTCCAAGAGTATCGGCCACTCCGGCGAGATCTTGCGCGAGGCAGCCTCCCTGGCAGCCAGCGGCGCGCTTCGCCCACGCCTCTACGGACAGTTCGCCCTCGAGTTAGGTCGCTCGCGGAGCGCTAGATCTCCTTGGCCAGCTTGTAGGCCGCCGTACCGATGAGTTCCATCGAGACCTGCAACCGTTCCAGTGACACGTTCTTCGCAATCGTGTCCTCCGGCGAGTGGTACGGCGGCTCCAGCAAGGCGGGCGACGACTCGCCCCGCCAGGAGAAGTTGGCGGCCGCGATCCCCACCTCCTGGAACGCTTGGTGATCGCTCGATCCCCGCAGTACCGGGCCGACCAGCTGAGGCTCGTACCCAAGCCGCTGGCTCGAGGCCCGTACCGCCGACGTCGCCGCGTTCGCCAGCCCGTCGAAGGACAGCAGCCAGTAGACGATCGCCGGATCCCAACTCGTCGCCACCATGTCGTTCTGGAACACCGCCCGGTACCGATCGCGCTGGTCCTGCGTCAGCTGCTTCACGTGATACCGCGACCCGATGATGCCCTGCTCCTCCGACCCCCAGAACGCGAACCGCAGCGTCGCCTCCGTCGGATACTTGCTCATCACCCGCGCGACCTCCAGCGTCAGCGCCGTACCGGAGCCGTCGTCATTGGCGCCCGGCGCCCCGATCACCGTGTCGTAGTGCCCACTCACCATCACGATCGGCGCATCAGCGTCCTTGCCCGGCCGCTCGCCGATCACGTTGTTGGAGACCAGCCCGCGATGCGCCGCAGTACTGATTGTCAAAGGCAACGACGTGACAACGGCCAATGCCTCCCGCAACAACCGCTTCTGCACCTGTGCAACCCCGATGACCGGGATCGGCGCCGCAGTCAGCCCACTGGGCGAGAACGCCGAAGCACGTCGCGGGAACACCTGATCGGCCGGCAACAGTACGACGGCCACCGCACCCCGAGCAGCCGCCTCAGCGACAAACCCAGGTCGCGCGGCCGCCGTGTCATCCGCCAGTACGACAGCACCCGCGACATCAGCCGGCCAGACCGGCGCCGTCGCCGGCCCGACATCGCGAGCCGGACCCGTCACGGTCACATCGAGCTTGCCGCCGGCCGCCGCACCCGCCTGCCAGCAGATGTCGTCGGGCAGAAGGTTGCGCGGGTCACCGATCTGCGCCAGGAACTTGTCTGCGACCGGGAACGGCTCGTACCGCGTCTGGTACCCGAAGCTGCGCAGTTGCCCCTCGAGATAGTCGGCCGCGCGCTTCTCGCTCGCAGTACCGCCGATCCGTGGCCCGATCTCCTCGGACAGCACCTCGAGATGACGCAGCGCCCGCTCGGACGACAGCCGGCCGACGATGTGCCGGTCGTCCCGGTCCAGCGCCGGGGCTCGTACCGCGCCTGGCCGCTGGTCGTCGACACCCCAGGCGGGGGCGGCGGGCAACGCGGTGGCCGCAGCAGCCGCGGTAACACCGGCAAGCAGGCCGCGACGACTCATACCGGACGTTTCGGTCATGCAGGGTCTCCTCACGAGATCGGCCCCGAGAGGATCGACCGTAGTCGATACCGTCCGGGGCCGCTCGCCTACGCGGAGTGCCTCAGGCTGTTTTGCTCGGCTCTTTGCTCAGGTCGCGCAGTTCGCTGCCTACTTCGTGCATGTGGCCGAGGCCCATCCGGTACGACTCGACCACGCCGGTGCTCACGTACGGCATCCCGATCTTGCCGCAGTACGCCTCGACCAGCGGCTGGGCGAAGCGCAGGTTGGCGCGCGGCATGCTCGGGAAGAGGTGGTGCTCGATCTGGTAGTTCAGGCCGCCCATCAGCCAGTCGGTGACGAGGCCGCCCTTCACGTTGCGCGACGTCAGCACCTGCTTCTCCAGGTGACCCCAGTTCGTGGCGGCGTCCGGCATCTCCATGCCCTTGTGGTTCGGGGCGAAGACGCTGCCCAGGTGCAGGCCGAAGAGCGCGTGGTGCAGCGCGGCGAAGGCGATCGCCTTACCGGGCGACATGATGAGGAACAGCGCACCGAAGTACAGGGTGAGGTGGGCGGCCATCAGGCCGAGCTCGACGCGGGCCTCGTGCTTGTTGCGGCGGGCCCACAGGAAGAGCACGCTCGACACCTTCAGGTTCAGGCCTTCGAGGGTGAGCAGCGGGAAGAAGATCTTCGCCTGGTGGCGGGTCAGCCAGCCGTACAGGCCGGTACGGCCCTCGGCCTGCTCCAGCGTCCAGACCAGGACGCCCTCGCCGACATCGGGGTCCTTGTCGGTGTGGTTCGGGTTGGCGTGGTGCCGGTTGTGCTTGTCATTCCACCAGCCATACGACATCCCGCAGACGAAGTTGCCGTGCAGCATGCCCAGTACGTCGTGCAGCTTGCGCGAGCTGCCGACCTGCTGGTGGCCGGCGTCGTGCCCGAAGAAGGCCGCGCGGGTGGTGAAGATCGCCAGCGGGATCGCGAGCAGCAACTGCAACCAGGAGTTGCCGAGCAGGACGACCCCGGCCCAGGTCGCCGCCATCAGGGCCACGTTCAAGGAGATCGCGATCACGTAGGACGCAGTACGGCGTTCCAGCAGCCCTGCTTCCTTCACTTCGCGAAGCAACGGCGCGAAATCGCTGCCCTTCGTGGCTGTTCGTTCCCGGGTACGGGCGAGCGCAATGGGCTGTGCCATTGAGTCCTCATCTCAGAGCGGTGGGGAGGCCTAGGCGTTCAGCCGCGGGCCAGCGTAGTGCATTCAGCCTGGTCGCTGGATCCTCCGAAATCATGAGTGCTACTACCTCAGTACGGCGGGGTGCTGCCGCCCGGGCGACAGTGGAGCTAGCACCCCTGAGCCCGGCCTGACTCTCCGTCATGATGGTTCCCATGACGATCACTCAGCAGGCGCCGAAGGTACCGATGCGGTTCCCTCCGCTGGCGCAGCCTTTCATCGCGCTCGCACTGGCGATCCTCGCCCAGGTCGGGATCGCCTTCTTCGTCCTGAACGTCGTCGCCGTGCCGCTGATCGCGGTCTGGGTCGGGATCCCGCTACTGCTCGTGTTCGTGCCGTGCACCCGCTGGTTCGCGAACTGCCACCGCGTCCTGTACGCCGGCTTCACCGGATCCGTGATCCCCAAGCCGTACAAGAAGCCCCCGATGCCGGGCATCCTGATGTGGCTGCGGACGACGCTGACGGACCCGGCGACCTGGCGCGACATCGCCTGGCTGCTGGTGAACGCGGTCATCGGCTTCACCCTGACGCTGCTCTCGGCCGTACTGTTCCTGACCGGAGTCTTCTACCTGATCTACCCGTTCCTCGTCTGGGTCACCCCGGACGGCGTCTTCACCGAGCCGTTCGGCGGGCTGTACACCGTCAACGTGTGGACCAGCTTCCTGGTGGTCCCGGTCGGTCTGATCGCGTTCCTGATCTGGCTCGGCTCGGGTGAACGGCTGCTCAAGGCGACCGCGTACATCGGCAAGTCGCTGCTCGGCCCGACCGAGAGCGCGCAACTGGCGATCCGGGTCCGCGAGCTGTCCGAGTCCCGCGCCGAGACCGTCGACACCCAGGCGGCCGAGCTGCGCCGGATCGAGCGTGATCTGCACGACGGCGCGCAGGCCCGGCTGGCGGCGTTGAGCATGAGCCTCGGGATGGCCGAGGAGATGGTGGCCCGCGACCCCGCCCAGGCGGCAGCGCTGCTCACCGAGGCCCGCGAGTCCGCCAGTACTGCGCTCTCCGAGTTGCGCGACCTCGTCCGTGGCATCCACCCGCCGGTCCTGGCCGACCGTGGGCTGGAAGGCGCGGTCAAGGCGCTCGCCCTGAGCCTGCCGTTCAAGGTCGACGTGACGATCGACCTGCCCGGCCGGCCGCCGGCGCCGGTGGAGTCCGCGGCGTACTTCGCGGTCGCCGAGGCGTTCGCGAACGCGCTCAAGCACTCGGCGGCGACCACGGCCTGGGTCCAGATCACCCACGAGCACGAACGCCTGCACATCCTGGTCGGTGACGACGGAGTCGGTGGCGCGACGGTCCGGCCCGGCGGCGGTCTGTACGGTATCGAAAGGCGGTTGGCCGCCTTCGACGGTACGTTGACCGTGGCCAGCCCGACCGGCGGGCCGACCACTGTGATCATGGAGTTGCCTTGCGAGTCGTCATCGCTGAAGATCACGCCCTCCTCCGGGACGGCCTGATCCGGCTGCTGGAAGCCCACGACTTCGAAGTCCTGGAAGCCGTCGACAACGGCCCCCGGCTGGTCCCGGCGCTCGTCGAACACCGGCCGGACGTGGCCGTCGTCGACGTCCGGCTGCCCCCGACTTTCACCGACGAGGGTCTGAAGGCAGCCATCGAGGCGCGACGGCAGGTGCCCGGGCTGCCGGTGCTGGTGCTGTCGCAGTACGTCGAACAGCTCTACGCCCGCGAACTCCTCACCGGAGGCGGCGGCGCGGTCGGCTACCTGCTCAAGGACCGGGTCTCGAACGTCGCGGACTTCCTCGACTCGGTCCGCCGGGTCGCGGGCGGTGGTACGGCGATGGACCCGGATGTGATCGGCCAGCTCCTCGCTCGCAACACCCGCGACGAGCCCATCAGCCGGCTCACCCCGCGCGAGTCCGAAGTACTGGGCCTGATGGCCGAAGGCCGCTCCAACGCAGCCATCGCCGCCGCCCTCTTCGTCACCGAGAAAGCCGTCTCCAAACACACCAACAACATCTTCGCCAAACTCGACCTCCCCCCATCAGAGGACGACAACCGTCGCGTGATGGCGGTCCTCACTTATTTGTCATCCCGGTGATGTAGAGAACGCCTCCGTGGCTTCGTCCCCCGGGTGTAAGCACCTGATGCGATGGGAGATTTGAGCGATGACGAAGTTCTTGCTGATCGTGGACTACCAGCCCGGCGTGATCGAGACGCCGATGACCGAGTGGGCGCCGGAGGATGTGAAGGCGCATATGGCGTACTACGGGGCGTTGAACGACGAGTTGCGGGCCAGCGGGGAGCTGGTCGAGCACCTCGCGCTGAGCTGGCCGGAGGAGGCCAAGACGGTGGTCTCCGATGGGAAGTCGGCGCCGGTGGTGACGGACGGGCCGTTCGTGGAGTCCAAGGAGATGCTGGCCGGCTTCCAGATGGTCGATGTCGAGTCGCTGGAGCGCGCGCTCGAGATCGCGGCCCTGGTCTCGCAGGTGCCAGGCCCCGGCGGCGTGCCGATCCAGCAACCGATCGGCGTCCGCCGGGTGATGGAGGACGCCGACTTCGAGGAGATCAACCCGCTGGGGTGAGCCCGTCCTCCACGCGTGCCCGCAGAGCGGCTCCGTAGCGGGAGTACTCCTCGCTGAGCTGGTCGAGTGCCGGGATGAGTTCGGCAGCAGCGGCGCCGAAGAACTCCTCCGAGTCGGTGAACTCGGTGGTGCCGTCCGGCTGCGCGGTGAGCACGAACGAGTGTCTGCCGAGGATCGCGTCCAACGATCCGCCCTCCCAGACCAGCCGGCGGGGAGCCTCCACCTCGAGGATCCTCAGGATGACGTCCTGCTCAGCGGCGCCGCCGCCCGAGCGGCGACCCGGAATCTCCGCCCCGGTCACGACCTGTTCGGGCTTCGCGTCGAGGGACAGGACCGGGTGCCACTGCGCGTACTGGTCGACGGCCACGAGCACGCGCCACACGTCCTCCACCGGAGCGGAGATCCTGGTTACCGCGGTGGCTACAGGGCCTTCCCCAGTGTCGCTCCCGGCGTTCACGGCACCAGCACGATCCGGCCGCGCTGGCCGCCCCGGGCCAGCTGAGCATGGGCTTCGGCAGCCTGCGACAGGGGGTAGATCTGCGCCACGCGAGGCGTCAGCACGCCAACCTCGGCGAGCGCGGACAGGTACGAGAGCCGGGTCGCTTCGGGACCGGCGGTGGTGAGCCGCACCGCCACGCCCCGCTGCGGCTCCGGCAGCACGTCAGCCCTCACGCTCACAAAGATGCCGCCGTCGCGAACAGCCGCCAATGCCGGCGCGCCCAACGCCGCCGCGTCGAGCACGCCGTCCACACCTTCCGGCACGAACCGGCGGACCGCCTCACTCAGCTCCTCGTCGCGCGACACGAACCAAGTGGCGCCAAGACCGCGAAGGAACTCCTCGTCCTCGGGCCGCCCCTGCGCGACGATCCGCACGCCCCGCGTCCGAGCCAACTCGACGGCATAGCCGCCAACGGCCCCCGCCGCGCCGGTGACAAGCAGAGTGTCGCGGGGGCGGAGCGGGAGCTGATCCAGGGCCAGTGAGGCGGTCATCGCGTTGAGAGGGATCGTCGCCGCGAGCGTCAGGTCCATCCCATCGGGGGCCGGGGCGATGGAGTTGAGATCCGTCACCACGTACTCGGCCTGGGCCTTCGTCGGGCGCAGTACCGGGGCGTCGAACACGATCACCGGGGTGCCGACCTTCAGGGAGACACCCACGCCAACCGCGTCGATCGTCCCGGCGGCGTCCAGCCCGAGACCGGTGTGGTCGACCTCCTCCAACGGACTGAAGAACCCGGCCCAGACAGCGGCGTCGGCGGGATTGAGCGCCGCCGCAGCTACCTTGATGCGGACCTCGAAGGGACCTGGTTCCGGGAGGGGGACCTCCAGGACCTCGACGGCCTCGGGTCCACCGGTCTTCCGCACGACTGCTGCGCGCATGATCTTCACTCTTCCCTTTGCTGTTCGAACGTTGTGAACGCTATGAACGCTAGGGGAGTTACGATCGATTAGTAAGTAGGCACTTTTTAGTGCGTTACTTTGCCGGTCTTCTGAGTGTCATAGTGCGCTCGCGCCCCATCGACCTCGTCGGTCTTGTCGGCGGCCCAGTCGCGCACCTGGGCCAGCAAGCCGTACAGGCCTTTCCCGAGCGGGGTCAGCTCGTAGTCGACGCGGACCGGCACAGTCGGGGTGACCGTCCGTTGCACCATTCCGTCCCGCTCGAGCATGCGCAGGGTCTGGGTGAGCATCTTCTGGCTGACGCCGGGGATCTCCCGGCTGACGTGGCTGTAGCGCATCGGCTCGCCGAACGACCCGAGGGTGCACATCGTCAGGCTGACCCACCGGTTGCTGATCGTCGACAGCAACGCCACCGCGGGACAGTCGTGCATGTACGCCTCGTACGTGACTGAGGAGTTACTCACTATTCGAGCGTAGCTCACCCAGCGTTGGGTAGGGGTCCGTCCCGACCGACAGGACATAGTGCCGTCAGCGCGCCCGCCCACCGCCTCCGTGAGCGTGGCGAGCAGGCTGTCTGGCGACTATGTCCTGTCGGTCGGGACAGCCTGTGGATGAACTTCAGCGCGGGCAGGGCACCAGGCGGCAGAATCTGCCGGTGGAATCCCTGCCTGAGGTACTGGCCCGGCTGGGTGGTCGAGCCACCTTCGCCGAGTTGACCCACGTCGCCTCGAAACGAGAACTCGCGGCAGCCGTGCGGGATGGTTGCGTCCAGCGGCTGGCGCGTGGTGTCTACGGCCTGCCTGGTCCGTCGACTGATCAACTCATTGCCGTCGCCTACGACGGAGTCGTGTCCCACTTGAGCGCAGCACTCGCGTGGAAACTGCCACTGCTCGCGCCACCCCAGAAGCCGCACATCACCTTGCCGAAGAAGCGCCGCCCTCGCTCCGGACCGCCCGCGGTGCTGCACTGGGCCTCAACCTCTGCGGAGGACCAGTCGAGTCGTCTGACCTCAATGCTTCGATCGGTGACTGATTGCGCCCGGATCCTGCCCTTCGGCGAGGCGCTCGCGGTCGTCGACTCCAGCTTGAACCGTGGGCTGACCCGCCGAGAACTGATCGCGGCGACCACGGCGATGCGTGGATCCGGCTGCACCAAGGCCCGTCAGGTAGCCGCGCTGGCCACCGCAGCGGGCGAGAGCTTTCTCGAGTCGATGCTGCGTGCGTTGCTGATCCAGAACGGCATCGAGGGTTTCGAACCGCAGGTCGTGATCGAGAGAGGGTGGTTCCGCGCGCGAGTGGATCTCGGGCATCGGCAGGCCAAGATCGCGCTGGAGGCCGAGGGATACGAGTTCCACGGATCGAGTCAGGACTTCGCTGCCGATTGCCGCCGCTACGACGAACTGGTCGCGGAAGGCTGGCTGGTGCTGAGATTCACCTATCACCAGGTGCTGAATGAGCCGGATTGGGTGATCGCCACCATTCGGGAGGCGCTTGCGCAGAGGTGTGGCGTCCCGACGGACAGGACATAGTCCCCATATCGCGCCGAGTCGCGGCCTCCCTGAGCGCGGCGAGCAGGCTGGCCGGCGACTATGTCCTGTCCGTCGGGACAGGTCACAACCGGATGCGGCGGAGGAACTCCTGGGTGCGGGGCTCTGCCGGGTGCTCCAGGACCTGCTCGGGTGGGCCCAGCTCCAGTAGGCGGCCTTGGTCGAGGAAGCAGATTTTGTCGGCGACCTGGCGGGCGAAGGTCATTTCGTGGGTGCAGAGGAGCATGGTCATGCCCTCCGAGCTCAGCTCGCCGAGGAGGTCAAGGACTTCGCCGACCAGTTCTGGGTCGAGGGCCGAGGTGATCTCGTCGAGGAGCATGAGTTTTGGGGAGTTGACCAGGGCTCGGGCGATGGCGGCTCGTTGTTGCTGGCCGCCGGAGAGTTCGTCGGGTTTGGCGGAGGCCTTGGCGGCCAGGCCTACTCGGTCGAGCATCTCCAGCGCCCGGGTGCGGGCGACGGCTTTGGGTACGCGGTGGACTCGGATCGGGGCGAGGGTGACGTTGTCCAGGACCGAGAGGTGGGGAAAGAGGTTGTAGGACTGGAAGACGATGCCGATGCCCGAGCGGACCCGGTCGGTGTCGATGCGGGGGTCGGTGATGTCGGTGCCGTCGAGTTCGATCACGCCGTCGTCGACTGTCTCGAGCAGGTTCACGCAGCGCAGCAAGGTGGACTTGCCGGAGCCGGAGGCGCCGATCAGGACCACGCACTCCCCCGCCTCGACCTCCAGGCTGAAGTCGTCCAGCACGAGGTTGCTTCCGAACGACTTCCGCACGCCGCGGATGGACAGCAGGCTCACACCACACCTCCCCCGGCGCCGTACCAGCCCTGCCGCCGCGCCACCCAGTCGGTCAGCCGGGTCAGCGGGATCGTCAGCGCGACGAAGAGTAGCCCGGCCACGACGTACGGGGTGAAGTTGAAGTCCTCCGCCGTCTCCAGTTGCGCCGCGCGGATCGCGTCGATGACACCCAGTACTGCGATCAGCCCGGAATCCTTCTGCAGCGAGACGAAATCGTTGAGCAGCGGCGGGAGCACCCGGCGTACCGCCTGAGGCAGTACTACGAAGCGCAGCGTCTGCTGGTGGGAAAGCCCAAGGGACCGCGCCGCAGCTCGCTGGGAGGGGTGGATCGACTCGATGCCGGCGCGGAAGACCTCGGCGACGTACGACGAGTAGGTGAGCACCAGCGCGGCGCCGCCCCAGACGACCGCCTGGTTGGGCAATCCGCGCAACTGCAGCGCCGGTACGCCGAAGCCCAGCAGGAAGATCACCAGGAGCAACGGCAAACCGCGGAAGACGTCGGTGTAAGCGGCGGCGAAGATCCGCAACGGGAAGAAGATCGGCCCACGCAATGTCCGCATGATCGCCAGCGTCAACCCGAAGATCACGATCAGCACCGCGCAGACCAGCATCACCCGGACGTTCAGCCAGAGGCCCTGGGCAACGACCGGCAACGCCTCCCACCCACGGTGGAAGTCGAAGAACGTCGCCCGCACCCGCGGCCACCCCGGCGTCGACCCGACCCCGAACACCACCAATGCCAGCAGCACCACTGTGCTGATGCCGGCGATCAGGCCGGACCGAACGGTCCGCTGCCGGCGATAGGCCAGCCGCTCGAGCTGGAGCGCGGACGGCCGCCAGCCGTCCGCCGATCCCGGCTCGCTCACGCCCGACTCGCTCACGCCTGACTCCCGAGCTGCCGCCGGTCGCTCACGAGAGTTCCGGTGCGCCTTCCGAGGTCAGCCACTGCTTCTGCAGGTTGGCCAGCGTGCCGTCAGCCCGTAGTGCGTCCACTGCCTGCGACACACACCCGGTGAGCTTCGAGCCCTTCTCCAGGACGAAGCCGAACTGCTCCGGCTTCTCGGTCGCCGGCAACTGGCCGACGATCTTGCCATCGTCGAGCTGCGCGGCGGTCATGTAGAACCCGGTCGGCAGGTCGACCACGATGCCGTCGATCTGCTTGTTCTTCAGCGCCTGCACGGCCAGATCGTTGGAGTCGTAGACGGCCGGCTGCTGCTTCGGCTTGATCACGTCCCGCAGCGAGGTGTAGCTCGTCGTCCCCACCTGCGCCCCGAGCTTCGCGTCCGCCAGCTGGGCGATCGTGGTGGCGCCGGCGATCTTGCTCCCGGCGGTGGTGATCACCGTCTGCCGTACGTCGTAGTACCCGGTGGAGAAGTCGACGGCCTTGGCGCGAGACGCGGAGATCGACACCTGGTTGACGTCCAGGTCGAATTTTTTCGGCCCCGGCGCGAAGGCGGCGTTGAACTGCACCGTCTGCCACTTCACCTCGCTCGCCTCGAACCCGAGCTTCTTGGCCACCGCATAGGTGACGGCCGACTCGTACCCCTTGCCGTTCGCCGGGTCGTCGCCCGAGAACCACGGCTCGTACGCCGGTTTGTCGGTGCCGACCGAGAACGTCCCGGCGGTCTTCACCGCGAGCTGATCCTTGCCACAGGTATCGGCCGACGACGGCGACGCGCTACCGGCCGTGCTGTCTTCCGGCGCACAGGCGGCAAGCCCGACGACAGCGAGCGCGGCCACAACAACCATTGCTGAACGAGCAGTCATGGCAGAAGCGTAGAGCCCAACTGCCGTCTGTACTGCGTGGGGCTGTGGCCGGTGTGGGTGTGGAAGCGGGTGGAGAAGTAGAGCGGGTTGGCGAAACCGACGTCGGTGGCGATCGCGGAGATGGGGCGGGTGGTGAGTTCGAGGAGGCGGGCGGCGGCGTCGAGGCGGCGGCGTTCGACGAATTGCTGGGGCGTGACTCCGAGTTGGGTGCGGAAGAGGTGGGCGAAGCGGGAGACCGAGAGGGTGCTCGTCCGCGCCAGTACTGCGACCGAGAGGTCGGCGCGCAGATTGCGGTCGACGCACTCGATGGCGCGGAGCAGGCGGTCGTCGAGCTGGGCTGCCTTGGGGTTCTGGGTGTCGCACCAGAGCAGGGCGGCTTCGAGGGCGTTGAAGCTGAGGAGCTCGCCTTGGGGTAGGACGCTGTCCTGGTGGCGGACTGCCTCGGACAAGGCGCTGGTGATCCGCTCCGCAGCAGTCGGGCTCGGCTGCAACTGGAGGATGCCGGGGGCAACGGAAGGCCAGTCGAGGAGCGGTAGCCAGTCCGGCCTGGGGTGGAAATGGGCGAAGAGGAAGTGCCAGCGGTCGCGAGCCGTGCCGTAGTCCTGCAAGGTGCCTGGGCTGATCAGCGTGGTGACGCCGGGATCGGCGGAGATCCCGCTGCCGAAGCTGCCCCGGCCATCGAGCGTGTGGATCAGCAGCCAGTCCGTCGTACCGCGACGGCGGTAGGTGGAGTACGCCGGGCCTTCGTCGAACTCACCGGCCAGGAGCCGACGGACGGTCGGCGTGAAGGAGTCCGGTTTAGCAGGATCTCGAAGGTTCACAGTTCGATAGGTTATCCCCACGGACGCCACCACGGCGGATCCTGGAGACATGACCAGCACAGTTGCAGAGGTATACGCGCGGGACGGGATCGCCCAGGTCCCCGGGTTGCTCAGTCCGGCCGAAGTCGAGCAGATCAAGGCTGCATACATGACCCAGGTCGCGGTGGATCACTCGCTGGCGATCGACGACGGCGTACCAGCAGAGGACCCGCTCGCGCAGTACCCACGGTTCGTCCACCCGCATCGGCGGACCGAGGTGGAGGCCGGCCGGCTGGCGCTGGAGTGGATGCTAGACAGCCGGATCCTCGATGTCGTCGAGACCCTGATCGGGCCCGCGCTCGGTGCGCAGTCGATGTTCTACTTCAAGCCGCCAGGCGCGCGCGGGCAGGCGATGCACCAGGACAACACGTTCCTGCGGGCACACCCGGAGACCTGCCTGGCCGCCTGGATCGCGATCGACGACGTGGACGCGGAGAACGGCGGGCTAGCGGTGGTTCCCGGGTCGCACGAGGTCGAGCTGGTCTGCCCCGAGGCGGCCGACCTGACCGTGTCGTTCACCAATGCCGAAGTACCGATTCCCGACGGTCTCGGCAAGGTGCAGACCCGGATGAAAGCGGGTGACGTGCTGT
Source organism: Streptomyces sp. SID13031 (assembly GCF_010548305.1). Lineage (GTDB taxonomy): Bacteria > Actinomycetota > Actinomycetes > Propionibacteriales > Kribbellaceae > Kribbella. The sequence goes on along the minus strand of NZ_JAAGLV010000012.1, from coordinate 155,026 downwards.
TCTTCCACGGCAGCGTCGTCCACGGCTCCCGGCCGAACACCAGCACCGAACGCTTCCGCCGCTCACTGATCTTCCACTACATCCCCGAGGAGAGCATCGAGATCGCGGGCTTCTACAACCCGCTCGTCCGTCCCGACCGGCGGACCACCGTCATCGCCGAGGCCATCGGCGGCGGTCCGTGTGGCGACTACGCCAACGCCGAGCCGTAAACCTGACGGGCAGCCGGCGGAGCAGGATCAGCTGGAGTAGTCGCGGAATCCGCGCGAGGTCTTGCGGCCGAGGTAGCCCGCGGTGACCAGGTGCTCGAGGAGCGGGGCCGGGGCGAACCCGGGCTCGCGGAACTCGAGGTACAGGGTGCGCTGGATCGCCAGCGAGACGTCCAGGCCGACCACGTCGAGCAACTCGAACGGGCCCATCGGCAACCGGCAGCCCAGCTTCATCGCGGCGTCGATGTCGTCGACACCGGCGTAGTGCGCCTCGAGCATCCGGACCGCGTCGTTCAGGTACGGGAAGAGCAGGCCGTTGACGATGAACCCGGCCCGGTCGCCGCACCGTACCGGATGCTTGCCTGCGGCAACTGCCACCGCGGCGACCGTGTCGGCGACGTCCTGCGCGGTGCTTACCGTGCTGACCACCTCGACCAGCCGCATCACCGGCGCGGGGTTGAAGAAGTGCAGGCCGACGACGTCCGCGGGCCGCTTGGTCGCCATCGCGAGATCGATCACCGGCAGGCTGGACGTGGTGGTCGCGAGGATCGCGCCCGGCTTGCAGATCTCGTCGAACGTCTCGAACAGCGCCTGCTTGACGCTGAGCTCCTCGACCACCGCCTCGATCACCAGGTCAGCGGTCGCGAGGTCGTCGAGCTTCGCCGTACCGGTGATCCGGGTCAGCGCCGCGTCGCGCTCCTCCGAGGAGAGCTTGCCGCGCTGGACGCCCTTCTCCAGCGAGCGTTCGAGCGCCGCGCGGACGCGGTCGACCTTCTCCGTGCCGCGGGCCACGTACAGGACGTCGTACCCGGCCTTGGCGCAGACCTCGATGATGCCGACGGCCATCGTGCCGGAGCCGACCACGCCGACCTGCTCGACCCGGCGGATGGCGGGCGCGCCGTCCGAGGTCGACGGGGTGAGGTCGTCATCGACGACGACCGGCGAGTCAGCCGACTCGTAGGTGTAGAAGCCGCGACCCGTCTTGCGGCCGAGCAGCCCGGCCGTGACCATCTGCTTGAGGATCGGCGCCGGCGCGTGCAGCCGGTTGCGGCCCTGCTTGTACATCGTGTCGAGGATCTCGTACGCCGTATCGAGGCCGATCAGGTCGAGCAGCGCGAGCGGACCCATCGGGTAGCCACAGCCCAGCCGCATCGCCGCGTCGACGTCCTCGCGGGTGGCGTAGTGCGACTCGACCATCGAGACCGCGTGGTTCAGGTAGCCGAACAGCAGCGCGTTGGCGATGAAGCCCGCGCGGTCGGCCGCGACGACCGGGACCTTGTCGAGCCGGCGGGCGAGCTCGAGCACGTCCTCGACGACGTCCGGCTCGGTCACGACGGTCTTGATCACCTCGACGAACTCCTGCACGGGGGCGGGGTTGAAGAAGTGCATGCCGACCACCCGGCGCGGGCGCTGGGTGGCCACGGAGATCTCGGTGACCGACAGGCTCGACGTGTTCGTGGCGAGGATCGCGTCCTCGCGGACCACCTTGTCGAGCGCGGAGAAGATCTCGCGCTTGAGCTCCAGCCGCTCGATCACGGCCTCGATCACCAGGTCGCAGTCGGCCAGCGCCTCGATCTCGGTCGCGAAGGTGACCCGGTCGAACAGCGCCTGCTGGTCCTGGGTCGAGAGTTTGCCGCGCTTGACCGCGCGATCGGTCGAGTGCTGGATGTGCCCACGACCGCGATCGACCGCAGCCTGATCACGCTCCACGCCGACGACGGTCAGCCCGTGCCGGGCGAACACCTCCGCGATACCGGCACCCATCGTGCCGAGACCGACCACTCCGACCGTCTTCAGTTCGCGCGCCATGGCTCGAAGTGTGCCAGTCACCACACTGGTCCGCACATGAGCTGTGTCACGAGCGTCGGAAACCTCACACCTCGTCGACGACCAAAGGTGTCCTGGTCCAGTCGTCGAGGAGTCGTTCGTGCTCCGGGGTTGCTGCCAGTGCCTCCGCGATCGAGACCGGCCTGACGTCCCGTACTGCGAGCTGCCGCGGCTCGATCCAGACGGCTCGGTAGCTGCCCGCCTTCGAGTGGGCCGGGCTCGCCAGTTCCTCCCCGGTTCCCGTGCCGAACTCCCCGCCGAGCGCCTCGGCCCGGTAGTAGTACTGCGTGCTCCCCCGGAAGTTGACCACCGCGACCAGACCGTCGACACGCACGATCAGCCCGAGCTCCTCGTACGACTCGCGCCGCGCAGCCTCTTGCGGGCTCTCGCCTTCCTCGACTCCCCCGCCTGGAAGGGTGTAGTACGTCATACCGTCCCGCACCCGCTCGATCGCGGCGAGACCGCTGCCGGTCAGCAGGACGACTCCGGCGCGGATCACCTGCGGCCCGGCGGGCTGATGCTCGCCCGGCTCAGGCGGGCCGGGCAGATGAGGTTCACGGGCGGACGAAAGCCAGGGCTTGTTCGGCGTAGGTAGGCCAGGTGGAGGAGTGTTCCAGGGGGACTACGACCCATTCCTTCATCGGGCTGCCCATGCCGGGGTCGAAGGGCTCTGCGCCGGTCAGTTTCAGGGCTTCCTCGCGGGGCTCCGGCGGGAGTTTGAACGTCATCGCGTCGCCGTAGAGACCGGCCAGCATCTTCTTCTCGATCTTCAGGGCCGGCATGCCGAACATGCTGCCCTCGACCACCCCGGCGTCGGCAAGCCCCTTGGCGACCGCGTCATACTCCAACCGCGTCTTCAGGCTGATCTTCGGCTTCATTCCGCCAGCCTCTCACCGCCACGCCGCCGGGCGCCATGCAGGAACCGTCGCGAGTGGACTACGGTGCTTTCTCGTGCGCCTGGTGATTGCTCGTTGCTCAGTGGACTACTCCGGCCGGCTGACCGCCCATCTTCCGATGGCGCCGCGGCTGCTGATGGTGAAGGCGGACGGCTCCGTCCTGATCCACGCCGACGGCGGGTCGTACAAGCCGCTGAACTGGATGTCTCCCCCGTGCAAGTTGACGGAGGAAGAGGGCGTCTGGAGCGTCACCAACAAGGCCGGCGAGGAGTTGCGGATCACCTTCGAGGAGGTGCTCAGCGACTCGTCGTACGAGCTCGGCCTGGATCCCGGGCTGATCAAGGACGGCGTCGAGGCGCACCTGCAGGAGCTGCTCGCCGAGCACGTGCACACCTTCGGCGAGGGCTTCACCCTGGTCCGCCGGGAGTACCCGACCGCGATCGGCCCGGTCGACCTGCTCTGCCGCGACGCCGAGGGCAAGCACGTCGCCGTCGAGATCAAGCGCCGGGGCGAGATCGACGGCGTCGAACAGCTCACCCGGTACGTCGAGCTGCTGAACCGCGACCCGCTGCTGACCCCGGTCCGCGGCATCTTCGCCGCCCAGCTGATCAAGCCCCAGGCCCAGTTCCTCGCCACCGACCGCGGCCTGGAGTGCGTCACCGTCGACTACGACCTCCTCCGCGGGATGGAATCCGACGTACTCCGCCTGTTCTGACCCGAGTACAGTGTGTGATCTAGGTAAAGCCTGCCCGATTTCGGGCAGATCTTTGGCATTGCCCCCCGTTTCACTGCAAAGTGGGCCGAGTGATGAGTGAGGCGGCGGATCCCAGCGAGGACCTCGTTGACCAGGTCAGCCGCACCACCGGCCTGACGCCGGACGATGCCCGCCGGGTGGTCGCCGACGTCCTGGCCTACTTCACCGAGACGACCGAGCAGTACGTCCGGCGCCGGCATCGCGAACTGCAGACCTACGGCGCCCGCAACGACGAGATCTTCGCCCGGCTCGGAACCGAACTACGGCACTGGCCGGTCCGCTCACCAGAGCTGTCGGCCCGTCAACTGCGGCGCATCGTCTACGGCTAGCTCGATACCTTCCCCACCCCACCACCCCGATCAAAGAAACCACGCGAAAGGAACACCCTCCCCATGTGCGGAATCGTCGGATATGTCGGCACCAAGCCGGCCGCGCCGATCCTGGTGGACGGCCTGGCCAGGCTGGAGTACCGCGGCTACGACTCGGCCGGAGTCGCCGTGATCGGATCCAGCGAGCTGAAGGTGCACAAGGACGCCGGCCGGGTTCGTGAGCTGGAGGCCTCGCTGCCGAAGCGCTTCGGCGGCAAGGTCGGCATCGGCCACACCCGCTGGGCCACCCATGGCGGCCCGAGCAAGGACAACGCGCACCCGCACGCCAGCGGCAGCGAGCGGATCGCCGTCGTCCACAACGGCATCTTCGACAACGCCGGCGCGCTGCGCTCCCAGCTGGAAGACGCCGGCGTCAAGCTGCGCTCCGAGACCGACACCGAGGTTCTCGCGCACCTGATCGAGCAGGCCGACGGCGACACCCTCGAGGAGAAGGTGATGGCCGCCCTGCGCCGGATCGAGGGCACCTACGGCATCGCCGTGGTCGACCTGGACTTCCCCGACCGGATCGTCGTCGCCCGCAACGGCAGCCCGCTGATCCTCGGCGTCGGCGACGGCGAGATGCACGTCGCCTCCGACGCGGCCGCGCTGATCCGCTACACCCGCCAGGTCGTCTACCTGGACGACGGCGAGCTGGCCACCGTCCGCGCCGACGGCTACCGCACCTTCACCCAGGACGCCCGGGCCACCACGAACACCCCCACGACGGTCGAGTGGAGCGCCGACGAGTACGAGCGCGGCCTGCACGAGCACTTCATGATGAAGGAGATCCACGAGCAGCCGGAGGCCGTCCAGCGGGCCCTGCGCGGCCGCCTGGACGAGCGCTTCCACACCGTCCACCTGGGCGGTCTCAACATGGATGCCCGCGAGGCCCGCGAGATCAAGCGGGTCAAGATCCTCGGTTGTGGTTCCGCGTACTACGCCGGCCAGATGGGCGCCCAGTTCATCGAGGAGGTCGCCCGGATCCCCGCCGACGCCGAGCCCGCGTCCGAGTTCCGCTACCGCAACCCGGTGGTCGAGCGCGACACGCTGTACATCGCGGTGAGCCAGTCCGGCGAGACGCTGGACACCCTGGTCGCAGTACAGGAGCTGAAGCGCAAGGGCGGCCGGGTGATCGGCCTGGTCAACGCGGTCGGCTCCAGCATCGCCCGTGAGGTCGACGGCGGCGTCTACCTGCACGCCGGCCCGGAGGTCTCGGTCGCGTCCACCAAGGCGCTCACCAACATGGCCGTCGCGTTCGCGATGCTCGGGATCCACCTCGGCCGGATCCGCGACGTCTCGCCGGCCGACGGCCGGCGGCTGATCGAGGGCCTGAAGAAGATCCCCGACCAGATCCAGTCGATCGTGGAGCAGGAGGAGGAGCTGGCCAAGATCGCCGGCCGGCTGTCCCAGCACGAGAGCATCTTCTTCGTCGGCCGCACCCGCGGCTACCCGGTCGCCCGCGAAGGCGCGCAGAAGCTCAAGGAGATCTCCTACCGGCACGCCGAGGCGTACCAGACCTCCGAGCTGAAGCACGGCCCGCTGGCGCTCATCTCGCCGGACGTGCCGAGCGTCGCGATCGTCCCGAGGGACGAGCTGCTCGACCGCAACATCGGCGCCCTGCACGAGATCGCCGCCCGCTCCGGCCCGCTGTACGTCGTCACCCACCCGGGCGTCGACGTCCCGGCCGGCGCCGCCGCGGTGATCGAGGTGCCGAAGAACGAGCCGGAGCTCGACCCGATCCTGCTCACCATCCCGCTGCAGATCATCGCGTACTACGCCGCGGTCGCCCTCGGCCACGACGTCGACAAGCCCCGCAACCTGGCCAAGTCGGTCACCGTCGAGTAGACCCGTTCACCTGGCGTTTCGTGGGATGGGTTTCGATGGGCGACAGACATCGAAACCCGGAGGATCCCTGATGCGCTGGCAGACACCTCTCGCCGCGGCCGCCGTACTGGCCGCGTTGACCACTTCGCTCTCCGCAGCCGCCGCTGCGCCGGTCCCCACCGGTGCGGACGGCGGCTCTGGCGATTCTGCGGGCAAGTGCTCGCCGGACGCGCGGTTCCTCGGCTTCAGCGACAGCCTGGACAAGACGACGTACGACGGGTTGTCGGTCGGCGGATTGTCGGCCATCAGCCTCAACGGACCGAAGCACGCGCTCGCGTTGGTCGACAACGTCGGTACGACGCCGGCCCGGGTCTTCGGGCTGCAGCTGGGCGACGATCACGGCAAGCCCGAGGTGGCCGTGGACAGCGTGACGATCCTGCGCCGGCCGGACGGCACGCCGTACACCGGGCAGGACTTCGACGGCGAAGGTCTCGTCACGGAGCTCGGCGGCACAACCGTTCTCGCCACCTCCGAGCGCGAGCCGTCGATCCGGCGCTTCAGCCTCGCCGACGGCAAGCAGCTCGCGTCGCTGCCGGTGCCGTCGCGGTTCCAGGTCGCGCCTGCCGGCGAGGCGAGCACCAATGCGACCTTCGAGTCGCTCGCGATCAGCACCAACGGCAACACCCTGTACGCCGGAATGGAAGGCCCGCTCGCCTCGGACGGCACCGATGCGCAGGGCCGCACCCGCAACCGCATCCTCCAGTACGCCGGTCGCCCCGGCGGCGCGTACGCCGTCGCGAGGCAGTTGGCCTACAAGCCCGACCCGGGGCTCGCGCTGGTCGAGCTCGCCTACGTCCACCGCGACCAACTCGTCTCGATGGAGCGCACCTTCACACCAGGCGTCGGCAACACGATCCGGGTCTTCAGCGTCTCGCTGAGCGGGGCGAAGGACGTGAGCACGCAGGCCTCGCTCGCGGACGCTCCGGACACGGTGTTCCTCAAGAAGAAGCTGCTCTTCGACCTGGTGAACTGCCCGCCGTCGGGCGCGGTCGCCAAGCAGCCGCAGCCGAACCCGCTGCTGGACAACGTCGAAGGCCTCGCCCTCGGCGGTTTCCTCGCAGACGGCCGCCGGCAGCTCTACCTGCTGTCAGACGACAACAACGGCGCCACCCAGATCACCCGGCTCTACTCGCTCGCCGTCAACCTGCACTGATACCTGCACTGGTCGTTGCCTCTAGCCACTCTCGTTCAGGTGGCGGGGGCTGCGGAAAGGCCCGGGATCCGGGGTGGCTGTACACAAGGGCAGGAAGTAGTCGGGCGTTCGGCCGGGCGCCACGCTCACGGAGGCGGCGCCCGGCCGCAGTACGGGCACTACTTCCTGCCGTTATGCACACTGTCCCATTCCGCAACGGGGCTCTACCGTCGTCCTCACCGCAGTACCCCGCAAACCACAGCACGGGTAGCGGGGGTGGCTGAAGGCAGACACAATGCGTGAATGCGCGTCATTGTGGTGGGAGCCGGTGTGATCGGGCTCAGTTGTGCTGTTCGGCTGGCTGAGTCCGGGTACGACGTGGCGGTGTTCGCCAGGGATCTGCCGTTGGAGACGACCTCCGCGGTCGCCGCGGCGATCTGGTACCCGTTCCTGTCGGCGGGTGATCGGGTCACCGGCTGGGCGCGTTCGTCGTACCACGAGTTCGTCAAGCTGGCCGAGAGCGAGCCGTCGGTGCGGCTGCGGCACGGCAAGGAGTATCTGCTCGAGCCGACACCGGATCCGGTCTGGGCCGACGTACTCCCCGACCTGCAGCGCGTCGGGTCACCGCCGCCGGGATTCCGCGACGGCTGGTCGTTCACGACACCGATCGTGGAGATGCCGATGTACCTGCAGTACTTGGTGAAACGGCTCGAAGCGGCCGGCGGCACGCTCAACCGGGCCGCGCTGTCGGCCTTGCCGAACACCGCCGGGATCGTGGTGAACTGCACCGGCCTCGGCGCCCGGCTGACCGCTCAGGACCCGACTGTCACGCCGATTCGCGGGCAGGTCTTCACCGTCGAGCAATTCGGCCTGACCGAGTGGCTGCTGGCCGACAACGGCCCGGAAGATCTCGCGTACGTCGTACCGCGGTCGAACGACATCGTGGTCGGCGGCACCGGCCAGCCGGGCAACTGGGATCTCACGGTCGACGACAAGACCGCTGGGAACATCCTCGACCGCTGCGCCGCGCTGATTCCCCAACTGCGCAAGGCGAAAGTCATCAAGCATCGCGTCGGGCTGCGACCGGCCCGCCCTTCCGTCCGTTGCGAGAGCGTCCGCACCGGCGACCGCCACGTCATCCACTGCTACGGCCACGGCGGCTCCGGCATCACCCTGTCCTGGGGTTGCGCCGACGAGGTCCTCAGCATGGTCAACCAGGCGATCTGAGATGAAGCGACTGGCCGCGCTGACGGCAGTACTGGCAGTCCTCCTGACGGCTTGTACTTCGGATCCGGAGCCACAGGCCGAGACGACGCCTCTGGCTGGGCCAGATGGGAAGGCCGTGGAGGTCAAGGACACGACGCGCGAGCTGGTCGTCTGGGCCGACACCGTCTGCGGAGCGATCAAGGCGCTCCAGCGCGACCACGACCTGCCGACGGACGCTCTCCAGGCGGCAGCCGTCTCGCCGTACACGGGCATCGCGATCAGCACCTATCTGCAGGGTGCCGCGGACATGGTGGAGCGCTACTCGGAGGTCTTCGGCCAGCTGGAGCCGTCGGGGGTGGCGGCCGGCGACAAAGTGGTGACTGGCATCGTCGAGCGGCTGCACAAGGTCCGCCCGGAGGTGTCGACACTGAGCAACCCCAGCGCGAACATGACCGAGCCGTCGCCGGCGGACGTGCAGCGGATGAAGCAGGTGCTGGCGCTGATGAAGACCGTCGAGCCACCGGCGTCCGCGCTGGCCGACGCGGCGAAGACCGATCCACGGCTGACGACTGCCTATCAGCTGGCGCCGCAGTGCGATCCGGCCGTGGCCAAGCCGACGCCGGGTGCGACGCTGCCGCCCGCGAAGGACAAGAGCAATTTCGCCGCCTGTCAGGACGGTACCTGTCAGGTCCTCGTCGGTAAGACGGAGCTGTTCATGGCCGGGACTCACACCCTGTCCATCACGGTGGTGGCGGGATCGGTGGCGATCCGGGATCGCTTTGGCGGCAACGGCAGCGGGATCAATCTGCTGCGGTCGGTGGGGAGTTCGGCGCGGCTCGGCGATCGTAAGTTCGGGGCGGTGACGACGATCAAGGTCGCCGCACTGGCTCACACCACTGCTGTGCTCACGATCACGACCGTCTAGCACGGTTCGGACCGCGATGAGCAGGCCTTGCGTACGTCGTACTGCTATCGGACGGCGGCCTCAGGTGGCCAGGCGGGCGTAGCGGCCGTTGCTCTCGACCAGGCTGGTGTGGGTTCCTGACTCGATCACCCGTCCGTGGTCGACCACGACGAGCTGGTCGGCGTCGCGCACCGTCGACAGCCGGTGGGCGATGGTGATGGTGGTACGGCCTTCGGCGAGCCGGTCGAACGCCTGCTGGACCGCCCGCTCGGTCTCGGTGTCCAGCGCACTGGTGGCCTCGTCCAGTACCAGGACACGAGGGTTGCGCAGGAGCGTCCGGGCGATCGCGATCCGCTGCTTCTCCCCTCCGGAGAAGCGGTGCCCCCGAGACCCGACCATGGTGTCGTAGCCGTCCGGGAGCCCGGCGATCAACTCATGCACCTGGGCGGCCCGGGCTGCGTCCTCGATCTCCGCGTCGGTGGCGTCGGGCTTGGCGTAGCGGAGGTTCTCGCGCACCGTGGTGTGCAGCAGATAGGTCTCCTGGCTGACGACGCCGACCACGCCGGCAAGATCGGCCAGCCGCAGGTCGCGCAGGTCGATGCCGTCGATGGTGACGCGTCCGCTGGTCGGGTCGTAGAGCCGCGCGACCAACGAGGCGAGGGTGCTCTTACCCGAGCCGGTCTCACCGACCAGCGCCAGCGTCGTACCGGCCGGCACGTCCAGGCTGACGCCGGCCACCGCGGCCGTCTCGCTACCCGGGTAGACGAAGGTGACGTCCTCGAAGCGCACGTGGCCCTCGATCCGGGACGGGTCGATCTCGACCGGGTCGGCCGGGTCGTTCACGTCGATCGGCAGGTCGAGGTACTCGAAGATCCGCGCGAACAGGGCCAGCGAGCTGGTCAGTGCGACGCCGACGTTGAGCAGCCCCATCAGCGGCCGGAACAGCCCGGCCTGCAGGGTGGTGAAGGCGATCAGGGTGCCGATGGACAGGGTTCCGGCAGTGATCGGCAGACCGGCGCTCAGGTAGATGATCGCCGGGATGGCCGCGAAGATGACGCTCATCGAGGCCATCCGCCACCGGCCGGCCAGCTCCGAGCGGAGCTCCAGATCGATCAACCGGGCCGACGATGCGGTGAAGCGCTCGATCAGGGTCGCGGCGGTGCCCATGGTCTTGCTGAGCTGGATACCGCTGATCGACAGGCCTTCCTCGACCGTGACGTTGAGATCGGCCAGTTCGCGCTGTCGTTGCGCGGTGATGGCCCGGCGCATCCGGGCGACCTTGCGGGTCAGGTAGATGGACGGCGGCATCACCACCAGCGAGATGAGCGAGAGCTGCCACGACAACGCGAGCATGGCCACGATGGTGGCGATCGCCGTGGTGAGGTTGGAGGCGATCGACGTGGCCGTCGACGTGACGACGGGCTCCATGCCGCCGATGTCGTTGGTGATCCGCGACTGCACCTCGCCGGTGCGGGTCCGGGTGAAGAAGGCGATCGACTGGCGCTGCAGGTGGGCGAAGACGTCGGTCCGCAGCCGGTGCATGATCTGCTGGCCGACCGTGGTACTGATCCAGGTCTGGACGACGCCCAGGGCTGAGGTGATGGCGGCGACGGCGACCATGCCGATCACCAGCCAGATGAGGAGCTTGAGGTCCTGGCGTGGCAGCGCCGTGTCGATGACGGCGCGCAGCAGGAAGGGTGACGCCATGGCCACCACGGATGATGCGACGATGATCGCCGTGACGACGGCGAGGGAGAGTTTGTGGGGGGTGAAGAGCCGTCCGATGCGGGCCAGCGATACCTCGCGGGCCTGCGCCTTCTCGGCGGCTGTGGCTGACTTCGGGCCGCCTCGGCGACCTCGCTCCAGATTTTCGTGTTCCAAGGCAAACACCGTTCTGTCGGGGACGAATATACTGAGGTTACCTCATAATGAGGTTACAACACGATTGGTTGGTACGCTATTCCCATGGCCGATGACGAAGAGGAGACCCTCCCCGAGACGTTCTGGGGAGTCGCTCATCAGCTGCGGCACCTGCGGAAGGAGACCCTGGCCCCGTGGGATATCGCGCCGTCCCACGCGCGCGCCCTCGGTGTCCTCACGCGCCAGGGCCCGCTACGGCTCAACGAGCTCTCCGAGCACCTGCGCATCGCGGCGCGCTCGACCACCGAAGTGGTCGACGCCCTGCAGGATCGCGGGCTGGTCGAACGGCGTCCCGACCCTCAGGACCGGCGGGCGACGCTGGTAGCGCCGACCGGCGAAGGGACCCGGGTCGGCGAGGCGATCCGCGCCTCCCGCGACGCCGAGGCCGAGGCCTACTTCAGCATCCTCAGCGAAGCGGAGCGGGCCGAGCTGGCCGGCATCCTTCGCAAGCTCCGCCGCTGAGACATGCCTAGACGGCGAGGATCTGGCAGAGCAGGTCGAGGGCGCCGTTGTAGGAGTGGTCGGGCGGGGTGCCGTAGCCGACGATCAGGGCTTGGCGAGCGGCTGGGTCGGGAGTGAAGGCGTACCTGTCGAGGGACGCGATGAGCAGCCCCTGGCGCTTGGCCCGGGCGACCAGCTCGGCGGCGTCGCCTGGTACATCGACGAGCACGTGGAGGCCGGCCGAGATGCCGGCCACGGTGACGCCTGGGGCTCGGACGGCCAGCAACTCCACCAGGTGGTCGCGGCGACGACGGTAGTGCTGGCGAGTACGGCGTACGTGGCGGTCGTAGTGTCCGGAGGCGATGAACTCCGCGAGGATCAGCTGGTCGAGGGTCGCGGTCAGTAGGTCGGTGGTGCGTTTGACCTCGAGGACCGGCTCCATCAGGTGCTCCGGCAACACCATCCAGGCGAGTCGCAGGCCGGGCGCGAGGCTTTTGCTCGCAGTACCGGTGTAGACGACCCGGTCCGGGTCGAGGGCTTGGAGGGCGCCCACGGGCTGGCGGTCGTAGCGGAACTCGCCGTCGTAGTCGTCCTCGATGAGGATCGCACCCGATTCGCGCGCCCACTCGACTGCTTTGGTACGCCGGTCTGGCGCGAGCGGTACTCCCAACGGCATCTGGTGTGCGGGGGTCAGGAGGGCCGCCTGGCCTTCGAGGAGGTCGGAGCGGACGCCGTGCTCGTCTACCGGTACTGGGGTTGGCTGGAGGCCGCGGGAGCGGATCACGTCCCAGTGGAGGTTGTAGCCGAACTCCTCGACGGACATGGTCTGCGCGCCTTGCAGGCGGAGTACGTCGGTCAGGAGGTTGAGGGCCTGGACGTAGCCGGAGCAGATGAGGATGCGGTCAGGGTCGGCCCAGACGCCGCGCGCCCGCGCGAGGTAGTCGGCCAGATTCTCCCGCAACTCGATCCGGCGCCGCGGATCGCCGTATCCGAAGGCGTCGTTGGGTGCCGCGGGCAAGGCTTTCCTGGCAGCCGCCAACCACTCGCTCCGCGGGAAAGTCGAGACATCCGGTGACCCCGGGGTCAGGTCGTACCGGAATTTCCTTGCCTCCAGCAAGGAAATTCCGGACGAAGAGGCGAAGGCGCGGGCGGTGGGGTCGGTGGGGTGAGGAGCTCCGGCGCGGGCGGCGGGGTTGGCGGAGTGCGGGGCTCCGGGGATGGGGGTGGTGGGGCGGTGGACGGGGAGGATTCGGTCGGCGACGACGGTGCCGGAGCCCTGGCGGGCCGTTAGCCAGCCTTCGGCTACTAGTTGGCCGTAGGCGTCGGCGACGGTGTTGCGGGCGATGCCTAGGTCCTTGGCCAGGGAGCGGGATGAGGGGAGGCGGGTGCCGGCTGGGAGGCGGCCGGTGCGGATCGACTCGTGGAGTGCGTGGACGAGGTCGCTGCGGCCTCGGGTGCCGCCGAGATCCAGGTGCAGGTCTGCACCGGCGGGTGAATTGGCCCTTGGATCTTCCATGGAAGTGGACCATACACCTGGGCCGGTCGGGGACTAGCGTTGTCGGCATGAGCACAAACACACGCCGTAGGGTCAAGATCCCCACTCACGCGCCGGAGTTCTACCAGGCGTTGATCGCGCTGGACGAGGTGTCCGCACTCGGGCTGGACCCGAAGCTCGCGCACCTGGTGCGGATTCGCGCTTCCCAGCTGAACGGGTGCGCCTACTGCCTCGACATGCACACGCTGGACGCCCTGCACGAGGGCGACACCGCGCAGCGGGTCAACGTGGTCGCCACCTGGCACGAGGCGCCCAAGTTCTACACCGAGCAGGAGCAGGCGGCCCTCGCGCTGACCGAGGCGATCACCCTGATCAGCGTCGACCACGTTCCGGACGACGTCTACGAGATCGCCGCGAACGCGTTCGACGAGAAGGAGCTCGCGCAGCTGATCGGGCTGATCATCATGATCAACGCGTGGAACCGGGTCGGCGTCACCTGCCGCATCGAGCCCGGCCACTACAACCCGAGCTGACGCGAGATGACTACCCCCAGCCAGACCGACCGCAACCAGGCCGACCGCAGCCACGCGGACCGGCGTACGGCGGAAGCCTTCCGCGCCCTGCACCACGGGCCGACGCCGCTGATCCTGCCGAACGCGTGGGACCCGGTCAGCGCCCGCGCCGTCGCCGGGGCCGGGTATCCGGCGATCGCCACCAGCAGTGGTGCGGTCGCCCGGGTGCTCGGGTACGACGACGGCCAGCTGACCCCGCCGGCCGAGATGTTCGAGGCGGTCGCCCGGATCGCCCGCGCGGTCGACGTACCGGTGACGGCCGACATGGAGGCCGGCTACGGGCTCGACCCGGCCGAGTTCGCCGAGCGGCTCCTGGCGACCGGCGCGGTCGGCTGCAACCTGGAGGACTCGCTCGACGACAAGCTGGTCGACGTCCAGCAGCAGGCCGACTACCTGTGCGCGGTACGAGCTGCCGCCGGCGCCGACCTGGTCATCAACGCCCGCATCGACGGCTTCTTCGCGAGCGGGTGCGAGGAGGGCAAGACCGTCGAGGACGTGATCGCCCGGGGCCGCGCCTACCGCCGCGCCGGAGTCGACTGCGTCTACCCGATCTTCGCGCCGCTCGACATCCTGCAAACGCTGGCGACCGAGATCGGCGGCCCGCTCAATGCGCACGCCAAGCCGAACGGCCCAGCCGCGTCAGCGTTGATCGCCCTCGGCGCCACCCGCATCTCCTACGGCACCAGCCTGCACAACTTCACCACCGACGCGCTGCGGGAGCTGCTGCCCGAGCTGACCTGATCAGAGGGTGACGACGAGCCTGGAGTCGGCGCCTTTGCCGTACTCCGGGTCGCCGCCGCGGATCAGCACGGACTGCTCCACGGCCGTCGCACGGTAGAGGCGGAAGGCGGCCGGCGCGACCAGCTCCGCAAGCTCGAAGTGTTTCGACTCGGGCAGCTTGCCGTTGAAGATCGCGAGAGCGGGCTCCAGGTCAGCGTCGGAGACCTGGCCCGCTGTGGCCTTCAGGTAGACGGCCTCAGCAGCGCCGATCACGGCGTGGGTGTCGAAGATCGCGATGGCGGCCTCCGCGCGTTCGCCGAGGTTGCGTGAGTGCTGGGTCTCGGGTGAGGAGACCCAGTAGAAGTCCGTGTAGCCGTCCGGTGTGAAGAAGACCGGGGTCACCCACGGAGTACCGGCTGCGTCTGCTGTGCCGAGCGACAGGTAGAGGCTATCGGTGATCAGCTTGCGGGCAATGGCGACGCGGTCGGGCATCTCGGCTCCTCAGGTCAGCAAACGCTGGGCTTCCGAGCGACAGGTTAGCCAGGCCTTGTCCTGCGGGTCGATCAGCTCGAAGTGGCCGACATGCTCCAGCTCGGTCAGCTTGACCTGGTCGCCGGCTTTGATCGCGGCATCACGGTAGCGGCGGCTCTGCTCGATCGGGACCTGCCCGTCGCGGGTGCCGTGCACGAGCGCGACCGGCACCTTCAGCGGCAACCGCTCGTACGGCGACGCCAGCTGGTAGCGCGCACGATCCTTGGCCGGCGTCGTACCGACGAAGGCTGGAACGGCGTCGCCACCGACCTTCTCGTCGTATGCGTTGACCAGATCCAGCACCCCGGCCTGCGAAACGGCCCCAGTCAGTACTACGCGCGGCGCGGCGCCTGGAGCGCCTGGCGGCAGACCAGGGCGACTCGCGGCCCAGACGGCGAGATGCCCGCCCGCTGAGTGGCCGACGGCAACCACTTTGGTGAGGTCCAGGCGCGGCTGGTCGGCCAGCTTGTCGATCGCCGCCGCGACGTCCTCGAAGGTCGTCGGCCAACCGCCGCCGTTGCCCACCCGCCGGTACTCGATCGCGTACCCGGCGATCCCCTGTGCGGCGAGATCCTCGGCCAGCGGCGTGGCCAGCTCGCGGCCGTAGCTGCTCATCCAGAACCCGCCATGGATCACGACGGCGACCGGCACCTTGCCGTCGCCCTCGGGAAGGTAGAGCTCCGCGACCTGCGACTCGTCGGCGCCATACGAGATCGTCACTGGCTTGCCCTTCTTCGACGGTGACTCCCCCGAGGCCGAGCCCGAGCCCGAGCTGGAGCCCGGGCCGCAGCCGGCCAGTCCGGCGGACGCGATGCCACCGGCTCCGGCGAGCAGGATCTTCCGTCGAGTGATCATGAGAAGGGGTTCGGCGCAGCGGGCCACCGGGATGGGTGAGGATGGTGGGTATGCCCAGTTATCGCGCGCGCTTCGATGCCACCGTCACCTTCACGAACGGGGGCGGCCTGCAGGTCCACGGGTTCCTCGTCGACGTCCCCTCGGCGGAGGTGACGTCCGTACAGGTCGGCGAACTCTTCCTCGACTCGCTCGGGCTGCTGATGGCCGGAGAGGTCCAACTCGCCAACCTGGAGATCGTCGAGGCGGCTCACAAGGGCACCCGCGGAGGCCCTGCGGCCGACGGCCCCGCGAGCGGTGGGCAGGCGAAGTACGTGGAGCTCAATCATGTGATCCGCGATGGGATGGTGACGCTGCCGAACCTGCCTGGGCCCGTGCTCGGCAAACAGCTGACCCGGGAAGCGTCGCGGGAGATCTACGCACCGGGCACGGAGTTCGAGATCGGGTTGATCACGATGGTGACGAACACGGGCACCTACCTCGACAGCCCGTACCACCGCTACCCCGACGGGCACGACCTGACCGGCTACACCCTCGACCGCACCGCCGACCTGCCCGCGGTCGTCGTCCGCCTGGAAGACAGCGGGAGCCTCGGGATCGACGCGGCCGCCCTGGCGACATACGACGTTCGCGGCAAGGCGGTGCTGCTGCACACCGGCGACGATGCCCGCTTCAACACCCCGCAGTACGTCGAAGAGGCGCACTTCCTGACCCGTGACGGCGCCGAGTGGCTGATCGCCAACGGTGCGGTGCTGGTCGGGATCGACGCGGCCAACATCGACGACATGACCGACGGAACGCGTCCCGCCCACACCCTTCTGCTCGGGGCGGGCATCGGGATCGTCGAACATCTCACCAGCCTGGCACAGGTCCCACCCACCGGCGCGACCTTCACCGCCACCGCCCCACGCATCGCCGGGCTCGGTACCTTCCCGGTACGCGCCTACGCCAAGGTCGGCTAGCCAAGTCAGCTGTAGCGGAGCGCGTAGACGAGCGCCCAGTCCTGGTCATTGGCCAGGGGGTCTGCTGTGTGGGCGGGGCGATTGTTGACGGCGCTGGGGTAGACGAAGGCGCAGGTTGCCGAGCCGTCCGGGTTGAAGTTGACCAGGTTGGCTCGGAGGATTGCGTGGCCGGCTGTGGTGAGCCGGTCGGCTTCCGTCGGGGTGACGAGGTCGCGCGGCCAGGTGAGGTAGACGGCGGCGCTGAGGATCGACCAGTAGTGCGGGAAGACGTCGCCCCAGAGGCGCAGCAGGCCGAACCAGTAGCCGTCCCAGTGGCGGATGGGAACGTGTCGCAGGCGTACGTCGGGCTGGTCCGCGGCGAAGGCGGTCAGCCACGGTAGACGGCGGGTGAGTTCTGCCGGGTCGAAGGAGTCGGGCGCTTCGGCGTACGCCGCTATCAGCAGCTCCAGGAGCGGCGCGACCATCGACTGCTCGTAGTTGACCTCGTGCGGCGGCAGGTCGTCCCCGTAGTCGAGGAAGGCTTGCGCGTGCTTGGCCAGGTGGCCGCGCATCCTTTGGCCCACCTCGGGGAGCAGGGCCAACTCGCGCAGGAGCGGTCCCAGGTCGAACGCCAGGAAGTGGTCGCCGCCGAGCTCGTAGTACCGGTCGATGATGCGGATCGCCAGCTCGGTATCACCCTGGCTGAGGAAGAAGCGGGCGAACCACGGGAAGTTGTAGAGGCGGACCCGGCTCTCGTGCAGGCTGTCGTCGGCGACCGTACCGTCAACAGCGACCAGGTACTCCGTGACGAACTGCTGGTAGCCGGTCAGTGCCTCGTCCAGCTCGGCGCGATCGCCCCAGCCGCGGTCCCTGGTTGCCTGGAGCAACAATGCGGTGCCGATCCGTTCCCGCGCGTCCGACCAGTCGCGCCAGGCAGCCGAGAGGACGCGGAGGCCGGTCTCGTTGTCGTAGGGCACGAAGGCGAAGCGGCGGCTGTCCGTCAGCTCGACCGGCCGCTGGTGGTCGAGCACGAAGCGCACCCGTCGCTCGACGATCTCGCGCAGGGGTTCGTGGAAGAGCACGTTGATCCGGGATTTCACCGTACCGTCGGTTGCCTCGACGTACTGCGTTCCGGCGGCCTCCGAAGTGACCGTCGCCGGGCCGGTCGCGTGGTCGGCCAGCCGGATGGGGATCGACTCGCCGACCTCGGCGACCAGAGTGGTCGCGTCGATCAGTGGACTGCGGGTGGCGTGGAAGGCCGCGAGCGTGTCGTGCCAGGCGAGTTGCCACGTCCAGCGGTGGGACTCGCCGGGGTTGAGGACGAGGCGGGGTTGACCACCCATCGCGTGCGGCGCGCGGGCGTGGTCGGTGAGGTGGAGGTACAGGTGGCCGCGGATGTTGCTGCCGGTGTCGGCGTCGCGCGACTCGACCGAGTACGCCCAGAGCTCGCCTTCGGTGAGTTGCAGCCCGAGACCGGGGCCGCTGCCGTCCATCGGCTGCGCCCAGACCCACGAGTCGGCGCCGCCCGTCCAGACGTGCGCGTGGACCGCGCTGCTGAGGCTCTCGCGGCTGGAGCTGTAGACGTCGCGATACGGGGTACTGGTCGCTAGTGACCCGATCTCGATGGCTTCGCCGGCCGTGTTCCGTACTTCGTACGTCTCGGTCCAGTGCTCCCCGAACCGTCGGCCGACCCGCAATTCGAGGTCGCCCAGGCGGTACAGGAGGTCGATCCCGGTCTGCCGCCAGCGGGCGAACTCGGGCGCATCGAAGCGGTGGCTGCCTTTGCTGGAGATCACGAAGCCCTTGCCCCAGTAGTGCGCAGGGTCGTGCACAGGTCCGTCGGTGAGCAGCACGGACTGCTTCCGGGTGGGGTGCAGCACCGCTGCAACCGCCCCGTCCTCGCTCAGCTCGACCTGCCCGGCCCCGAAGTCGAAGGTTTCCCGCATTTTCCCAACCTAGCGAGGTAGAGAAGGTCGCGGCAGCTTCGTCCCCTGACTGAGAGCCCCCTTTTGAAAGGACATCATCATGAACAAGACCGAGATCGCCGAGATCCTCGCCAAGCCGTACGCCCAGCAGCTCCTGAACGGCCCGGAGCCGGCCCGGTTCGCGTACGACGGCCTGGACGGCGACCCGCGGGTGATCCCGATCGGGTTCTGGATCGAGGGCGACCAGCTCCTGATGGCCACCGTCCCGAAGGCGGCGAAGGTCGCGGCGCTGCGCAAGAACCCGAAGGTCGCGCTCACCATCGACACCGGCGCCTTCCCGCCGAAGGTGCTGCTGCTGCGCGGCACCGCCGAGGTCGAGCTGCTCCAGGGCATCCCCGAGGGCTACCTGGTGGCCGGCCGCAAGGTGATGACCGAGGACCAGTACGGCGACTGGCTCGAAGGCGTGAAGGCCCTCTACACCGAGATGGCCGTCATCACCGTCACCCTCACCTGGGCCAAACTCCTCGACTTCGAAACCACCATCCCCAAGGCCGTCGAAGACCTGATCGCGGCCAAGCAGCAAGAAGGCTGAAGCCCACCCCTGCTTTTAAAGGTGGTTCGCGCGGCGGATGACGTCCACCACGTTCGACATCATTCCCGTCAGGTCGTAGTCCTTCGGGGTGTAGACGGCGGCTACGCCCTGCGACTGGAGGGCTCGGGCGTCGGCGTCGGGGACGATGCCGCCGACGACGACCGGGACGTCTTCGAGGCCCGCCTCGCGCAGGCCTTTGACGACCTGGGGGACGAGTTCCATGTGGGAGCCGGACAGGATCGACAGGCCGACGCAGTGCACGTCCTCGGCGACGGCGGCGGCGACGATCTGCTCGGGGGTAAGGCGGATCCCCTGGTAGATCACCTCGAACCCGACGTCGCGAGCCCGTACCGCGACCTGCTCGGCGCCGTTCGAGTGGCCGTCCAGCCCGGGTTTGCCGACCAGGAACCGCAGCCGGCCGCCGAGTTCCTCCGAAGTCTTCGCGACCTTCGCCCGGACGGCGGCGATCGCCTCGCCTCCGCCCGAGACGCCGACCGATCCGGAGACACCGGTGGGAGCGCGGTACTCGCCGAACATCTCCCGCAGTACGCCCGACCACTCCCCCGTCGTCGCGCCCGCGCGGACGCAGCTGAGGGTGGCTTGCATGAGGTTCTCGGTGCCCTTCGCCGCCTCGCGCAGTCTGGCGAGCGCATCCTCGACCGCCTTCGCGTCCCGGTGGTCGCGCCACTCCTGCAAGGACTTCAGCGCGGCGGCCTCGGCCTGCGGGTCCGCCGTCTGGATCGCGCCGTCGAGGTCAGCGGTCAGCGGTGACGGGTCGGTGTTCTCGAACTTGTTGACGCCGACAACGACCTGCTCCCCCGACTCGATCCGCTGCCTGCGCTCGGCGTGCGAGGCGACGAGCGCCTGCTTGAGATAACCACTCTCCACCGCAACGACGGCACCGCCCATCGCCTGCACGCGGTCGATCTCCTCCTGCGCCCCGGCGACCAACTCGTTCACCTTGGCCTCGATCACGTACGAGCCGTCGAAGATGTCCTCGTACTCGAGCAGGTCCGACTCATACGCGAGCACCTGCTGCATCCGGAGCGACCACTGTTGGTCCCACGGTCGGGGCAGGCCGAGCGCCTCGTTCCAGGCGGGCAACTGGACGGCCCGGGCCCGCGCGTTCTTCGAGAGCGTGACGCCGAGCATCTCGAGCACGATCCGCTGCACGTTGTTCTCGGGTTGCGCTTCGGTCAGGCCGAGCGAGTTCACCTGGACGCCGTACCGCAGCCGGCGCGCCTTGGCGTCAGTGACGCCGTACCGGTTGAGGCAGATCTCGTCCCACAGGCGCACGAACGCGCGCATCTTGCAGGTCTCCTCGATGAACCGCACGCCGGCGTTGACGAAGAAGGAGATCCGCTGGACGACGTCACCGAACCGGTCGGCGGGAACCTGGCCGCCGTCGCGGACGCGATCCAGTACCGCGATCGCCGTCGACAACGCGAACGCCAACTCCTGCACGGGAGTCGCGCCGGCCTCCTGGAGGTGGTAGCTGCAGATGTTGATCGGGTTCCACTTGGGGACGTTGGAGACCGTGTACGCGATCAGATCCGTACTGAGCCGCAGCGACGCCTCGGGCGGGAAGGCGTACGTGCCGCGGGAGAGGTACTCCTTGACGATGTCGTTCTGGGTGGTGCCGGTCAGCTCGTCCGGCAACGCGCCCTGCTCCTGCGCGGCGACCTGGTAGAGCGCGAGCAGCCACATCGCGGTCGCGTTGATCGTCATCGAGGTGTTCATCTGCGCGAGCGGGATCTGCTCGAACAACGCCCGGACATCGCCGAGATGAGCCACCGGTACGCCGACCTTGCCGACCTCACCCTTCGCCAGCGGGTGATCCGCGTCGTACCCGGTCTGCGTCGGCAGGTCGAAGGCGACCGACAACCCCGTCTGCCCCTTGGCCAGATTGCGCCGGAACAAGGCATTCGACTCCGCGGCCGACGAGTGGCCGGCATACGTCCGCATCACCCACGGGCGGTCGATCGCCTTCCCCGCCGCACCGCCCCGGTCCTTCTCGGTCGTCATGTACCCGAGAGTAGGACTATGTGCCCTTGTGAGTCCCCCTCCCGTGACTGGTGTCATAAGCGGACTAGGTCACACCCCGAGAGCACCTGACCCACCGTGCTGGTAGGAACTACGGCACGGACCAGCATCCCGCCGTCAGGTGGCCACTCAGAAGGGTCGGAAGATGAGAGCTCTTCTCACGTCGAGCGGGATCAAGAACGACAGCATCCGCGATGCGCTGGTCGAACTGCTGGGCAAGCCGATCGCCGAGTCCAGCGCCCTCTTCATACCGACCGGCATCTACCCCTTTCCCGGCGGGGCCGGGATGGCGTGGCAGTCGATCACCGGGCCGTCGGCGTTGGGCAACCTGGGCTGGAAATCGTTGGGGCTCTTGGAGTTGTCGGTGTTGCCGAGCATCGAGGAGGACGCCTGGGTGCCGGCGGTCCGGGACGCCGACGCGTTGCTGGTATGGGGCGGCGACCCGCTGTTCCTCGCTGACTGGATGCGGCGCTCCGGGTTGGCCGATCTCCTGCCGACGCTGCGCTCCGAGGCGGTCTACGTGGGGGTAAGCGCCGGGAGCATGGCTGTCACCTCCACCTTCGTCGAGACCTACACCGAACCGCCCCGCGGGAACCATGGAGCGGTGAAGTCGGAGGACATCGTCTTCACCACACCCGACGGTGACGTCAACAGAACCCTGGTCACCGGACAGGGAGCGGGGCTCGTCGACTTCGCGGTCATCCCGCACCTGGAGCACGAGCACCACCCAGACGCTTCCCTGGCCAACGCCGAGAAGTGGGCAGCCCGGATTCCTGCCCCGACCTACGCGATCGACGACCAGACCGCCATCAAGGTGGTCGACGGCACGGTCGAGATCGTCTCCGAGGGCCAATGGAAACTGTTCCAGCCCTGACCCGGCCGGGGCAGCTCCTGGAGCCGGTGAACTGACCGGTTCGGACGGTAAAATTCGGTGGTGAACGGCGAAAGCGGTCCCCGGATTCATACTGTCGATCAACTGCTCGACGTCCTCGACCAAGTGGTGGCGGCCAGCGCCCGGGGAGATCGGTCGCAGAAGACCTCCGCCGAGTTCTGGACCGAGATGCTGACGAGGCCCGGCCATCCGCTGGCGACGCAACTGCCGGACGAGGCGCTGGCCGACTGGCATGAGCGTGGACTCCTCGGCGACCTGACCGGCGCCCGCGTGCTGGACATCGGGTGCGGCGGTGGGCGCAACACCAATTGGTTCGCCCAGCAAGGTGCCACGGTCGAGGGCATCGACCTGGCAGCACCGTTGCTGGACAGCATTCGACCGACGATGCCGGCAACGGTGACCCTCACGGCGCTCGACGTCCTGCGCGAGCCGCTGCCCGCCGGACAGTTCGACCTCGTCTACGACTCAGGCTGCTTCCACCACATCGCCCCGCACCGGCGACTCACCTACCTCGAACGCGTCCTCCCAGCCATCTGCACCGGAGGCCGCTTCGGCATCGTCACCTTCGCCGCCGAGCGAATGAAGACCCCAACCGACGCCGAGATCGTACTGACGGGTGACACCGACGGCGGGCTGGCCTTCACACTCGACGACCTCCGAGGGATCTTCTCCCCACTGAACCCGGTCGAACTGCGTGCCGTCCGGCCGGACCGTGAGGGACTATTCGGCGCCGACTTCCTCAACGCCGCGTTGTTCACCGCCGCTTAGTGCGAGGGGGTACTCAGGCCGAGATCGGGAGGGGGGTCCGTTCTACGTGGAGGATTCGGTGGAGGCGGGTGACCGCGAGGATGCGGATCACCGCCGGGAGTGGGTGGCGTAGTACCAGTTGGCGGCCGAGGAGTTGGGTCCGGCGGTGGGTTGCCACCAGCAACCCGAGGCCGGTCGCGTCCAGAGCGTCCAGCGACTCCAGGTCGACGATGACGTCGCCTTCGGAGTTGTCGATCAGCTGGTTGAGCTGTTGCCGTACTTCGCCCACCGAGCGAACGTCCAATAGTCCGGTCAGATAGATCACAGGGGTCGGTGCGAGCATGTCCGTGCCCTCCGCTCTTCCGGCGGCCCCCGAGAATCGGCCGCGCTTGCAGCGTGTGTTGGTAAAGACTCCCTGGCGACACGTTAGGTTGCCAAGACTTCGAGACCTTCCATTTCGCGAGACAATGGTGTCCGTGTTCGCGGAGCACTATTTTCTCTTCCCGGTCGTGGCGATAGCGCTGGCCGGGGTCATGGTGCTGCTCACCCGATGGGCCTTCTCCAAGGCCAAAGGCGGATCCCTGGTGCGCCGTACTGACTATTCGGCCGCCGAAAAGGACAGTTTCGGACTGTTGGTCGACGTCGGCAGCGTCCAGACGTACAACGAGGCGCGGGTGAAAGTCTCGATGCTGAAGGATTTCGGGATCAAGGCGACCGCCGCCCGCACCAAACAGGGCACCGGCCAGGGCTGGAGTGTCTACGTCTGGCCCGCCGACGAGCAGGCCGCCCGAGGATTCCTCAACTCCTTCTGACCCTCGTTGTCATCCGGATCGCCCCTCAGCGCGTCATGATCGCGGACTGTCAGAGGGGTCGAGAAGGGTATCGGGGACATCGGACAAGAACAGGGTGAGCCGGACGGCAGCACCAGCGCTGCCACGGGATCGACAGGTCCCGGCGTACGTCCGGCCGACGGCACGAGGAGTTCGATGACGCCCGACCTCGCCCTGGCGACGCTCGCGTTGCCCGGCCGGCCGCTGGTGTCCAGCCGGATCGAGGTGGTCCCGGACGAGGACGCCCGGATCCTCGAGTCGTCGGCACGCGAACCCGACCGGTTCACGCTGATCTTCGACCGGTACTTCCCGCAGGTGCACTCGTACGTCGCCCGCCGGCTGGGCACCGATCTGGCCGACGACCTGTCAGCGGAGACGTTCCTGATCGCGTTCCGGCAGCGGGCCAAGTTCGACAGCCGCAACGGCGTCGTGCGTGCCTGGCTGTACGGGATCGCGACCAACCTGATCCGGCGCCACCGCCGCGACGAGGTACGGGCGTGGCGGGCGACGGCCAAGTTGCCGCTGCCGTCGCCGTCGAGCGGGCACGAGGAGCGGGTCGCCGCCCAGGTGACCGCGCAGGGCGCCAGCCGCGAGCTGGCCGCAGCGCTGGCAAAGGTGTCCACCAAGGACCGCGAGGTACTCATGCTCGTGGCTCTCGGCGAACTCACCTACGACGAGGTCGCGGCCGCTCTCGGCATCGCCTACGGGACCGTGTGCTCACGCCTGTCCCGCGCCCGCCGGGTGGTCCGCGAACACCTCGGCAACACCGATCCCACCGCAACTCGTGACGAGGTCTGAGATGAACGAGTTCGACAAGATCCGCAAAGCCTTCCCCGAGCAGCCGGGCCCGTCCACGGACGCGACCGTCAAGGCCCGCCGGCAGGTCCAGGCGCTGATCCGCGAGGCCCAGAACGAGGCGCAGACCGCCCGCCGCCGCGACCGCTGGTACGCCGCCGCGAAGTCCGGCCGGGTGGGAGTCGTGCTGACCGCGACGGCCGCCACCGTGGCACTCGCCGCGCTCGCGACGCCGCTCATCCTCTCGCCCGGCTCCGGTGCCGGGGACGCGGGACCCGTGCCGAGCACGGTCACGCCGGCGACGCCCCGGCTGATCACGGCCAGCCAGGTCCTGGTCCAGCTCGCCATCAAGCAGGAGAGCAACGAGAAGGTGTCCGGCAAGTACTTCCGGGTCCGCAACCTGCAGATCCGCGGTCTGATGGAGGTCGGCTCACCGAAGTACAAGATCGAGCAGAAGAGCATCACCGAGAGCTGGATGCCGATGCGCCAAGGGGTCGAGTCCTGGTTCGGCTGGGTCGACCTCGGCGCCCGGCCGGTGACTCGTGCGGACACCGCCAAATGGCAGGCCCAGGGCTCGCCCACGCAGTGGCCGATGACCGAGACGGATCCGGTCACGATGGCGCCGGGTGAGCCGGTCGTCAACAAGATGACGTTCGACGAGGTGCCGCCGGGCTACTACCTCAGCGGCGTGAAGCCGGTGACCGCCCAGCAGATCCAGGCGCTGCCGACCGATCCCGAGAAGCTCCGCGCAGTTCTCGCGGCGGATCCTGACCACGATCTGACGGCCGACGACCTCAACTACCAGGTCTTCAGCGCGGCCGGCCGGCTGCTGTTCGAGATGCCGTCGCCGCCGAAACTGCGGGGCGCCGCGCTGCGGGTGCTGTCGATGCTGCCGGGGGTCCGGCTCCAGGAGAACGTCAAGGACCCGATCGGCCGGGTCGGCACCCAGATCAGCATGGACTGGGTGAAGCGCGGCCGGCCCTCCGGCAGCCCGACGAGGTTGTACGACGGCCGCACCGACTTCATCGTCGATCCGTCCACCGGCCGGCTGCTGAGCCAGAGTTTCGACGGCTCCGAGAGCCGCGCCAAGAGCGGTGCCATCGTCGTCCTCGAATCCGGCTGGACCGACGAGAAGCCCACGCCGCCCTCGCGCGCCATCCGCTAGACCCTCCCCCGCCGCGGAGCCCCGCTAGAGCCCCTCGCTCGTTCCGGTGCCGGCCAACACGCCGCCACCGCGCTTCACCCTGCCCGGAAACGCCCATTCTGAGAGGTGAACCCTTGTCCCGATCCAAAAAGCTGGCGGCGGCCACCGCGCTGTCCCTCGCGGCCATTGCAGCTTTGGCGGTCCCTGCCGCCGGTCTCCAGAGCCCACCACCGACCAGCCTGCCCAGCGCCGGCACTGACGGGGCCGACGCTGGGCCGGCCGGTACGTCCGTCGCACCGCTGACCATCACGCTCGTGACCGGCGACAAGGTGACCGTACGGCGAACCGCCGGCGGTTACGTACCCGTCAACGTCCAGCCCGGCTCCGGTCGCGAAACAATGGCCTTCCACAAGGTCTCCTTCAAGGACAAGCAACTCGTCGTCCCGCTGGACGCCTTCGCACTGGTGACCTCGGGCGTGGTCGACGAGCGGCTGTTCGACGTCAGCCTGCTCGCCAACCTCGGCCTGGACGACAAGTCGTCACCCCGTCTCCCCCTCCTGGTCCAGTACGCCGCCGGCGGCGCTGCCCGTACCGTCCGCTCCGCCCTGCCGGAGGGCACCACGGTCAAGCGCGAACTGCCGATCATCGACGCCGTCGCGATCGGCCAGGAGCGTTCGCAGGCCGGTGACCTGTGGTTCAACTGGCTGAACAGCCCACAGGCCAGGCGCAAGACCGGCCTGGCCGGCAGCGTGAAGAAGGTCTGGCTGGACGGCGGCGTCACCCCGAACGTGGACCGCAGCGTCCCGCAGATCGGCGCCCCGGCCGCCTGGCAGGCCGGCTTCACCGGCAAGGGCGTGAAGGTCGCCGTCCTCGACTCCGGCTACGACGCGACGCACCCGGACTTCAAGGGCCGGGTGATCGCGACCAAGGGATTCACCGCCGACGATGAGGGCCACGTCGACGAGAACGACGTCGTCGACCGGGTCGGCCATGGCACCCACACCGCCTCGACGGTGGCTGGTACCGGAGCCGCGTCGGATGGCAAGTACAAGGGCGTCGCTCCGGATGCCGACCTGATGATCGGCAAGGTGTGCGGCGACCGCAACTGCGAGTCGTCCGCGATGATCGCCGGCATGCAGTGGGCGGCCGGCTCCGGCGCCCGGGTGGTCAATATGAGCATCGGCGGCGGACCCACCGATGGCACGGACATCCTGTCCGAGACCGTCAACGAGCTGACCGCTAGTACCGGGACGCTTTTCGTCATCTCGGCCGGCAACTTCGGCGCTGAGCAGAGCGTGTCGACGCCGGCCGCCGCGGATGCCGCCCTCGCCGTCGCGTCGGTGACCAAGTCCGACACCCACAGCGACTTCTCCAGCCAGGGCCCACGCGTCGGCGACCTGTCGGTGAAGCCCGAGATCTCCGCACCGGGCAGCAAGATCGTCGCAGCCCGCGCCGCCAACACCCCGCTGGCGCCCTTCGCGATCAACGACTCGTACGCCGAACTGTCCGGTACTTCGATGGCCGCGCCGCACGTTACCGGCGCAGCCGCCCTGATCGCCCAGCAGCACCCGGACTGGAAGGCCCCGGAGCTGAAGTCGGCGCTGATGGGCTCGTCGCTCGAGCTGGGCGGCCAAGGGATCTACACCCAGGGCGCCGGGCGGGTCGATGTCGCGCAGGCGATCAAGCAGCAAGTGCTGGCGATGCCGAGCAACCTCAACCTCGGGCTCCAGGCAGCACCGCACAACGACGACAAGCCGGTCACGAAGCCGGTGACCTATGTAAACAAGGGCAACCGCCCCGTCCGCCTGACACTCCGTCTCGAAGGCGCCAAGCTGTTCCGCCTCGACCGGACCGCCGTCACCGTGCCCGCCAATGGCAGCGCGATCGTCAACGTCACCGCGACCACCTCCGGCCCGGAGGCCGAGGGCGCCTATGCTGCCTGGCTTGTTGCCAGCGGCAACGGATCGACGATCCGCAGCACGATCGGCGTCGGCAAAGAGGTGTCCACCTACTCTCACACCCTGCAGATGACGGATCGCACCGGTGCGCCCGCCACCAACGACGACCTGCATCTGGCCGGCACCTACTTGATCGATGTCGAGCGCCGGCAGGCGTATTCGGTCGCGGCCGGCCAGACCGTCAAGCTCCCGGCCGGGCACTACCTGGTCGACGGATATGCCGCCACCCTCAGGTCCGGTGCGCCGGGCTTCCAGGAGATCACCTACTACACCGAGGGTGACCTGGTGATCGGCAAGACCGGGCCGGTTGTGCTGGACGGGCGCAGGGCAGCGAAGGTCGCCTTCAAGGCTCCGGTCACTGGTGCCACCGCGGCGACCGGCGGGATCGGGATGAACCGGACACTCGCCACCGGGACCTACGTCGGCGGTGTCGGCCTCGACGGGAGCGGCGTTCCCAACGCGGAGCCTGAGCTCTACGTCGTACCGAACAAGACCGGCACAGCGAAGAACTACACGGCCTACGCGCACGTGGCCTGGGCCGGCGCGCCCGACGGCCCGGTCCCCGGCGTCGGCTCCTTCCTGAACAGCCCGTACCTCTACCACGATGTGTCCGTCTGGCCTGGCCGGATCCCGGCGCACCCGTCGGTCATCACCAACCCCCGCGACTTCGCGCACATCGACGCCTCGTACGCCGGTGAGCCGGGCTTCTACGCCGACAACTACGGCTTCCCGACCGATCCGCATCCGGCCGCCGACGGCACGCGCCTGCCGCTGTTCGTGTTCACGCCGACGATCAGCATGAGCCTGCCGTTCCGGCGGGACGAGTACTACTCGACGAAGGGGGTGGCGTGGGCCTTCAGCAACGAGGTCTTCAGCTTCAGCGAGGAGAACGGCTATGAGTACCACTCGCTGGTCGACTCCGAGGTCTACAACTTCCGGGCCGGGAAGACCACGAAACTCGACTGGGAGCGTGGTGTCTTCGGGCCGAGCCTGCCTGACCCGCGGATCGGTAACCCGGGGCGCCCGGCGCTGCCGTGGGTGGCGCGCGATGGCGACAGCCTGAGCGTCTACGTGCCGACCTTCTCCGACGGCGCACCCAGTCGGCTCGGTGACGTGAGCAGTACCTCCGAGCAGACCACGCTGTTCCGCAACGGGCAGCAGCTCGGCTCGTCGGATTCGGTGGCCATCCAGACCTTCGCGCTACCGGCCGACGAGGCGACGTACCGGTTGGCGAAGGTGGTCAAGCCGGGTGCTGTGTGGACCAAGCTGTCGACGGAGATCTCCTCGGAGTGGACCTTCCGGTCCAAGCGGACGCCGGACGGTGTCGACACCGCGCTGCCGCTGCTGAACGTGCGCTACACGCCTCCGCTGGACGATCGCAACCGTGCGGCCGGTGGCAAGTTCGAGTTCCCGGTGACCGTACAGACGGCCTTCCTGGCCCCCGCCAAGCCGATCGTCTCCCTGCAGGTCTCAGCCTCCTTCGACGACGGCGGCTCGTGGCACCAGGTGCCGGTACGCCGTGCTGGCATCAACACCTTCAAGGCCACCGTCGACCAGCCCTCGAGCGGCTTCGTCACCCTGCGCTCCGTCGCCATCGATGCCGCAGGCAACAAGGTCACCCAGACCATCAAACGGGCGTACGAGCTGAGGTAACTCCCTCGAACACCTGGCGGCTCGCGGCTGAGGGGCTCCGAGCCGCCAGGGCTTCATTGGTGATCTCCAGCCCTGGGAAGCGGCGGCGCATGGCGGCCTCATAGCGATCGGCGTGCGCCGCGTCACCGATGTAGTCACCGATCTGATGTTGACCGAACCACAGGCGAACCCGGCGCCGGGACGACGAAACTGTCACACCGGCGAAGCTACAAGGCGCAATGACCGGTTGTGTTTCCGCTCGTTACAAGTCGAAGTCTTCGGCCTGCCGCGCGCAAGGAGCAAGCGAAGAACAGCCCGGCCAGGGACAATTCGATTCATGCTGCTGCTACCGGGGGACCCGCTCGACCCGCGAAGCGTGGATCCACGCTTCGCGGCCGAGGCGAGCGCCGCGCGCACCCTCGGAGTACCGGTGGCCGTCGTCGATCACAGTGCACGGGAGCATTGGGAAGACGTGGTGGCGGCCGTACCGGCTGCCGATGACGCCGTCTACCGCGGGTGGGCGATGACGCCGGCTGAGTACACCGCCTTCGCCAAGGTGCTCGATGCTCGCCGGGTGACCCTGCGGACGAGTCCCGACGACTTTTCGATTGCTCAGGACCGCTCCCGCTGGTCTGATGCGCTGCGGGCCGTAGTACTGGAGCAGTCCTCCGGCCCGGTCGTGCGGACCTGGTGGATCGGCGGGCGTTGCACCCTGACGACGCCCCACCCCGACACGCCCGGCCAGCTTCCCGACACGCCGGACCTGGTCGAGATCGAGCCGCTCGTCACCGATCTGGCGCTCCCCTTCGTGACCGTCGACCTGGTACGCCGTACCGACGGCGCCTGGCGAATCGCCGGGCTCACCGACGGCCAGATCAGCGACTGGCCCACGTCCCACCACCCCGCCGACCTCCTCGCAGCCCTCTTCTGAAACCTTGCGTCCGAACAACTGGAGGGGCGTCACCTTCACTTCTTCGGACGCAAGGGACAATGGAACCGATGACGCTGACCGAGAAGCTGCCCGGGACCACCGACGCCGATGCCCTGTACGACGCCTTCGCCACCTGGGTGGGCGAGCAGGGGATCTCGCTGTATCCGGCGCAGGAGGAGGCGCTGATCGAGGTGATGACCGGATCGAACGTGATCCTGTCCACCCCGACCGGCTCCGGGAAGAGCCTGGTCGCCACCGGGTCGCACTTCGCCGCGCTCGCGAACGGGACCCGCACTTTCTACACCGCGCCGATCAAGGCGCTCGTCTCGGAGAAGTTCTTCGCGCTGTGTGACGTCTTCGGCGCCGACAAGGTCGGCATGCTGACCGGTGACGCGTCCGTCAACGCCGGCGCCCCGATCATCTGCTGCACCGCCGAGGTGCTCGCGAACATCGCGCTGCGCGAAGGCTCCGAGGCCGACGTCGGCCAGGTTGTGATGGACGAGTTCCACTTCTACTCCGAGCCCGATCGCGGCTGGGCCTGGCAGGTCCCGCTGCTGGAGCTGCCGAAGGCGCAGTTCATCTTGATGTCCGCGACCCTCGGCGACGTCGAGCGCTTCAAGATCGACCTGGCCCGGCGAACCGGCCGGCCGACCTCGATCGTGTCGTCGGCCGAGCGACCGGTGCCGCTGATCTACAAGTACGTCACCTCGCCGCTGCACGAGACGCTCACCGAGCTCCTGGTCACCCACCAGTCCCCCGTGTACGTCGTCCACTTCACCCAGGCCTCCGCCCTGGAGCGCGCCCAGGCGCTGACCAGCATCAACGTCTGCACGAAGGAAGAGAAAGACAAGATCAAGGAGCTGATCGGGCACTTCCGCTTCAGCTCGGGCTTCGGCAAGACGCTGCAGCGGCTCATCATGCACGGCATCGGCGTCCACCACGCGGGCATGCTGCCGAAGTACCGGCGGTTGGTCGAGCAGCTCGCGCAGGCCGGGTTGCTGAAGGTCATCTGCGGCACCGACACCCTCGGCGTCGGCATCAACGTACCGATCCGCACCGTTCTGCTGACGGCGCTGAGCAAGTACGACGGACGCCGGCAGCGCATCCTCAAGGCGCGCGAGTTCCACCAGATCGCCGGCCGCGCGGGCCGCGCCGGGTACGACACGTCCGGCACGGTCGTCGTCCAGGCGCCGGATCACGTCGTGGAGAACGTCAGGTTGCTCGCGAAGGCCGGTGACGACCCGAAGAAGCAGCGCCGGGTCCAGCGCAAGAAGCCGCCGGAGGGTTTCGTCACCTGGGGCGAGGACACCTTCGACCGGCTCGTCGCCGCCGAGCCCGAACCGCTGCAGTCGCGGATGCGGGTCAGCCACGCGATGCTGCTGAACGTGATCGCCCGCGACGGCGACGCGTTCGCGAGCATGCGGCACCTGCTGCAGGACAACCACGAGGACTCCAAGGCGCAGATCCGGCTGATCCGGCGCGCGATCCAGATCTACCGCACGCTGCTGACGGCCGGTGTCGTCGAGCGACTCGACGAGCCCGACGAGTTCGGCCGGACGCTGCGGCTGACGGTCGACCTACAGAAGGACTTCTCGCTCAACCAGCCGCTGTCCACCTTCGCGCTCGCCGCGCTCGACCTGCTCGACCCCGAGGAGCCGACGTACGCGCTCGACGTGGTGTCGGTGGTCGAGGCGACCCTGGAGGATCCGCGCGCGATCCTGATGGCGCAGCTCCACCACGCCAAGGGCGAGGCCGTCCAGGGGATGAAGGCGGACGGGATCGAGTACGACGAGCGGATGGAGCTGCTCGAGGAGATCAGCTGGCCGAAGCCGCTCGAAGAGTTGCTCGAGGCAACCTTGGACATCTACCGCCAGACACACCCGTGGATCGCCGAGGCCGGGCTGTCGCCGAAGGCCGTGGTCCGGGACATGTTCGAGCGGGCGATGACATTCGGCGAGTACATCCAGTACTACGGCCTGGCGCGCTCGGAGGGCATCGTCCTGCGGTACCTGAGCGACGCGTACAAGGCGCTGCGCCAGACCGTTCCACCGGACAAGGCGAACGAGGACCTCACCGACCTGATCGAGTGGCTCGGCGAAGTGGTCCGGCAGACCGACTCCAGCCTGCTCGACGAGTGGGAGGAGCTGACCAATCCGACCACCGCGGAGGCCGTCGCCCCGGTCCCGCTCGGCCCGCGCCGGATCACCTTGAACAGCAGGGCTTTCCGGGTGCTGG
Source organism: Streptomyces sp. SID13031 (assembly GCF_010548305.1). GTDB lineage: Bacteria > Actinomycetota > Actinomycetes > Propionibacteriales > Kribbellaceae > Kribbella. Next base: position 122,653 of record NZ_JAAGLV010000012.1, on the reverse strand, counting down.
TCCGCAACGCGATGTTCCGCCGGGTGGAGCTCGTCTCACTGCACCGCTGGGCCGAGCTGGGCCAGCTGGACACCGCATCCGGCTGGGATGCAGGCCGCTGGGCAGAAGCCGGCACTGAGTACTACGCCGAGCACACCAGCCTGCCGACCGGCCCGGCCGCGCGTGGGCCGGCACTCTTCATGGTCGAGGAGTACCCGGGCTACTGGGAGGTCCAGCAGATCATCGACGACCCAGAGGGCAACCACGACTGGCGAATCACCGCCACCGTCGACCTCGAGGCCTCCGACGAAGCCGGCGACCTCGTACTCGAGATGGTGTCGTTCAAGCCGCTGTAGGCACGGGGGTCTGCAGGGTGCGGATCTCCCTTGCCATCATCGGCAATGAGGAGAGCGCGATTCCTGCACTCCCGACGGCTACCGCTGCCGTCGTACCGAAGCTGGCGCCGAGCACGCCGCCGAGAGCGGCTCCGATCGGGAGTACGCCGAAGGTGAAGGTGCGGTAGGCACCGTTGCTCCTGGCAAGCGTGCTGCGCGGGATCAGCAACTGCCGAATCGTCACGGACAACACATTGGCGCTACCGAGACCGATCCCCGAGCCGAACTGGACGGCACCGAGCAGTACGCCGTACAGGATCCCGTGGCCGGGGAGCAGCGCCAGCAGGAGCGGTAGACCGGTCGACAAGATGAGCGATGCGCCGAAGGCTCGCCCGTAGCCGAGTCGCTTGGCCAACCGCAGTCCCAGCATCGCCCCCACGAAGGCACCCGCTCCCCCAGCACTCAGCGCAAGCCCATACCCACCAGCAGAAAGTCCGCGCTCCTTCACCGCCATCACCACTAGGTTGACGACGAGAATCTGGGCCGACGCATTGTAGAGCGCCGCATGAGCAGTCAGCCCGCGCAGAAACGGACTGACCTTGATCTGCCGCACTCCCTCCCACAAGCTCGGCCTCTCCTCCGCTACCGCCGCGCGGAGCTCCGGTCGGCGGGCACTGGCAACACCTAGCGCGCTGGCTAGGTAGGAGCACGCATCCACGACCAGTGCGAGCGCCGGTCCGAAGAGCTGCACCAGGAGGCCGGACAGGCCGGGACCACCCACCTGGGCTGCTGTTGCTGAGCCCTGCAATGCACGGTTGGCGGCGGGTAAGTCCTGCTCGTCTACGAAGTCTGGGAGGTAGGCGAAGGAGGCGATGTCGAACACCACGCTTGCCGCGCCGACCAAGAACCCGACCGCCACCAGCAGCGGCAGGCTCAGACCGTCCAAGGCCCACGCGACCGGCACCACTACGAGCGCCAGTGCCCTGACCACATCTGCGGCCACCATCACCCCGCGCTTGCGGCGGCCTTCCAGCCAGTGGCCGACGAGCAGTGGGAGCGCAGCGCTCGGCAGGTAGGTCGCCGTGGCGATGGCACTGACACCGACTGCGCCCGCGTCGAGCGTGAGTGCCGCCGTCAGCGGAAGGGCGACCGCCGTCACCTGGGTGCCAACAGCCGACACGGTGTGCCCCGCCCAGAAACGCCGGAAGTCTTGATCCTTGCTCAGCATCGTTACCTCTATCTTGGCCTCATCCGGTAACACCGTTACCGAATCATGCCGGGAAAGCGGTAACCTTGCAACTGTGATTCAGCCAGGAGCACGCACGCCGGCACCCGAGCCGCTGGTGCTTGTGCAGGATCTGGCGAACACGGTCGACCTGGAGATGGAGCGCGATCAGCTGCGCTCGCCCGGGGACCTGGCCGACTTCGCGGCCGTCCACCGCCTGCGGTTGACGTTCACCGCCGAAGACCTGGTGGAGATATTGGAGTTCCGTGAGGCACTACGAGATGTCTGCCAGGCCCACACGGGTGTGGAGGTCCCGGCGGCGTCAGGCGTAGTACTGGACCGCCTGCTCGCTCAGGCGCCGCTGCGGCTCGTTCTAGGCACAGACGGCAGCGCAGTTGTCCAGCCGGCGGCAGAGCTCATTGGGGTCAGCGCCTTGACGGCACGAATGGCTGCGGACATCGCGGCAGCCGTCGTTGACGGCACCTGGCCGCGTCTCAAGGCGTGCGGGGCGGACACGTGTCGCTGGGTCTACTACGACCGCAGCCCGGCCGGCCGCAGTCGCTGGTGCACGATGGCGATCTGCGGCAGCCGGAACAAGATGCGGCAGTACAGGGCTAGGACTTAGCTGGCCACTCCACGTCGACCTCTACCTCTTGGGCGTAGTCGACGCCGGCTACGTCGAAGCCGTAGAGGCGGCGGACCTCTTCGTAGAACCAGACCGTGTCGGCGACCTCTGCGATGTTGTCCTGGGTCGCGGCGTCCCATTGGGCTCGGACGGCGGCCTGTACTTCGTCGGCCAGCTCCCAGCGGTCCAGGCGGATGCGGCCGTCCTCGTCGAGGTCCAGGGGCTTCTCGCCAGTCAACTGGTCCCACAGGGCGATCGACTGCTGCATGGGCGTCTGCAGGGCGTCGCCGAGCACCTTGTGCAGCAGGCTCACGTACAGACCGATGCCGGGGATCGCGGATGACGCCTGCGTGACCGCGGCGCCGTTGACCGACGTACGGGCCTCTACGCCGTCTCGCTGGCGCAGCTCGCTTGCAGTGGCTTCCAGGTGGGCCTTGGCGGCGCCGATCGAGCCCTGCCGGTAGATCGGGCCGGTGAGCTCGGACCCGATGTAGGTCAGCGCGACGGTGCTGAAGCCGTCCTTGAGCAGCTTGCGTTCCTCCAGGGCGTCGATCCAGCGGGACCAGTCCTCACCGCCCATGACGGCTACGGTCTCGGCCACCTCCTCGTCGGTGGCGACCTCGATGCCGACCTCCTGCAGGACCGGCTCGCCGTCGTCGTACGCGAGGCTCTTGGTTTGGGCCGGCTCGCCGATCGCCTTGATGGCCGACTGGTACGTCGTCTCGGTGCGCGGGTCGACCCGGCGAGGCGCCGCGACGCTGTAGATCAGGTAGTCGACTCCCCCGAACTTCTCCTGCAGCAGGTCGAGCACGTCGCTCTTGGTGGTGTCGGCGAACGCGTCGGCGTTGAGGAAGTGGAAGTCGCTGCCCACGCTCTCGGCGTACGCGGCGGTGGCGGCGGTCCGGTACCAGCCCGCGGTCGCCGTACGCCGGGCCGGCGCCTTCTCGAAGGAGATGCCGATGCCGTCGATCCCGTACCGCGCCAGCCCGGCGATCGTCGCCGCGAGGCCGTAGCCCGAGCTGGAACCGATCACGAGCGCGACCGGACGGGTGTCCGGCGTCCGGGCCTCGATCTGCTCCGTCAGCCCCCGCACGATCGACTCACACCCAGCTGGATGCGAGTCGAGAAAGAGGAACCCACGGCCGACGGGCTTGATCACTCGCTCAGTCATGCGACCGACCCTAACCCGCCCACCCCACCCCACGGCATTTCGGCGGTTAGTTCCAGTAGAGCTCGGCGTCGTCTGGTTCGACGGTTACGTCGGCGCCTAGGCGGCGTAGGTTGCCCGCGAAGTCGGTGTAGCCGCGGTGCACGTGGTGGGCGGCTGAGACCAATGTCTCGCCCTCGGCCGCGAGGCCGGCGATCACCAGTGCGGCGCCGGCGCGGATGTCGCTGGCGACCACCGGGGCGCCGGACAGTCGCGGTACGCCCCGGACGACGGCGTGGTGGCCGTCGGTCTGGATGTGGGCGCCGAGGCGGGTGAGCTCCTGGGCGAAGGTGAAGCGGCCCTCGAAGAGGTTCTCGGTGACCATTGCGGCGCCGTCGCTGAGCGCGTTCATCGCGATCACGAACGCCTGCAGGTCGGTCGCGAAGCCCGGGTAGGGCAGCGTGACGACGTCGACCGGCTTCGGGCGGTCGTGCATCTGCACCCGGAAGCCGGGGTTCAGCACGGTGATCTCGGCGCCGGCCTTGTGCAGCTTGTCCAGCGGCAGTTCCAGGTGCTCGGCATGACCGTTCGAGATGGTGATGTCACCCTTGGTGATGGCGGCCGCGAACGCCCAGCTGCCGGACACGATCCGGTCCGGAATGGTGACGTGGTCGACCGGCTTCAGCAGCCCGTCCACCCCGGTCACCTCGATCCGCGGCGAGCCGGCGCCGTCGATCTGGGCGCCCATCTCGACCAGCATCGCCGCGATGTCCTGGATCTCCGGCTCGCGGGCGGCGTTTTCGATCACCGTGGTGCCCTTGGCGAGCACCGCGGCCATCATGATCGTCTCGGTCGCGCCGACGCTCGGGAAGTCCAGCCAGACCTCGGCCCCGTGCAGGCCCTGCGGCGCCTCGGCGATCACGAAACCGTGCTCGATATGGACTTTCGCGCCCATCGCCTCGAGTCCGGCCACGTGCATGTTGAGCCCGCGAGAGCCGATGTTGTCACCACCCGGCAGCGCCACCTCGGCGCGCCCGCAACGGCCGAGCAGCGGGCCCAGTACAGAGATGGAGGCCCGCAGCTTGCGGACCAGCTCGTAGTCGCACTGATGGCCGATCTCGGCCGGTACGGCGATGGTCGCGCTGGCCGTCTCCGGGTCGACCTTGACCGAGCACCCGAGGGTGTCCAGCAACTGGGCCATGAAAGTGACGTCGAGAATGCTCGGCACCTGCCGCAGCGTCGTCGTACCCTCTGCCAGCAGTGCCGCCGCCATCAGCTTCAGGACGCTGTTCTTCGCGCCTGCCACTTCGACGCTGCCCTCGAGCCGTGCCTCACCTGCGATCCGAAACCGTTCCACCTGCTGACTGTATCGGCTCGGGATTCCAGCCTTGCGTAGAGTGCCGTGACATGGCTGTGAACTTGACGCGGATCTATACCCGGACCGGAGACGCCGGCGAGACCCGCCTTGGCGACATGAGCAAGGCATCCAAGACCGATGCGCGGGTGGTGGCGTACGGCGACGTGGATGAAGCGAACTCCTCGATCGGCGTCGCGATCGCCGCCGGGCATCTGAACAGCTCCCTGGTGCTGCTGCTGACCAGGATCCAGAACGACCTCTTCGACGTCGGCGCGGACCTGTGCAACCCGATCACGCCCGACCCGGAGTACCCGCCGCTGCGGATCACCCAGGACTACATCGACCGGCTCGAAGGCTGGTGCGACGAGTACAACAACCGCCTCACCAAACTCCGCTCCTTCATCCTCCCCGGCGGCACTCCCGGCGCGGCCTACCTCAACGTCGCCCGCACAGTCACCCGCCGAGCAGAACGCTCCGGCTGGACCGCCGTGGAAACCCACGGCCCCACCGTCAACCTGCTGGCTCTCACCTACCTGAACCGCCTGTCGGACCTACTCTTCATCCTCGGTCGAGTAGCCAACCTCTCCTCCGGCGGCGACGTCCTGTGGATCCCTGGCGGCGACCGCGACCCCAAGCCGCAAGCCTAGGTAAGGCGCCAGTCCATCGGCATGGTGAGGACGCCGGTGGGTGGGAGGCCTAGGGCTGCGTAGATGGTGCTGGTGATGCCGTCTGCGGTCCATGACTTCGCGGTGGCTGCCAGGTCTTCGGTGGACTCCGGTGGGCGCAGCCGCTCCAGGAAGGAGCGGTGGGGGGCCGCGGTGAGGGTGATGTTGTCCCGGTCGAGGCCGGCTCGCTCGCAGGCGATGTGGAGGGCGCGTTCGAAGCCGCCCAGTTCGTCGACGAGTTTGCGTTCGTGGGCGTCGGCGCCGGTCCAGACCCGGCCTCTGGCCAGGGCTTCCAGGTCTGGTACCGGGAGGCCTCGGTCTTGGGCTGCCTTGGCGACGAAGTCCTCGTAGATGCGGTCGAGGCTCTCTTCCAGGCGCTCCCACTGCTCGGTGGTGAACTCCTCCTGGGCGGAGTACATCCGGGCGTTCTGGCCTTGGGAGACGGCCTCTTGGGAGATGCCGATACGGCCAAGGGCATCCCGTACTACGCCCTTGCCGGAGAAGACGCCGATGGAGCCGGTGATGGTGCCCGGTTGCGCCACGATGACATCGGCGGGCATCGCCACGAAGTACCCGCCTGAGGCGGCCACACTGCCCATGGAGGCGATCACTGGGCGACCGGTGGCTCGCAGGCGCAGTACCTCGTGCCTGATGGCGTCAGACGCCACGTACGAGCCGCCGGGGCTGTCGATGCGCAGTACGACGGCCTTGACCTTGTCGTCCTCGGCTACAGCGCGCAGAGCGGCGCCGATGGTGTCCGAGCCCGAGCCGGGACCGCCGATCGGGCCACCGCCTGAGTTGCGGCCGACACTGATCCCGCCGCTGACCCGGATCACTGCCACCACAGGCTTCTGCGGCCATGGGAGGTTCTTGCGCACTTCCTGGAGAGTCCTGGGCCCGCGGCGGATGTAGCGCTCGGCCAGCAGCAGCGTGTTCTCCCCCAGCCTCTTGTCCAACGCGTCGTACACGTCCGACCGGTAGCCGAGCTGGTCGACCAGCCCTGCGTCACGACCGGCCTCCGCCGACAGCGGCGCATCGTCCACGAGCTCCCGCACCTTCGCGGGCTCCAGCCGGCGCCGTACGGCGATGCCTTCGACGATCTGCTCGTACGCCGACTCGGCCAGCCGCGACGCCATCTCGCGGGCCGGCCCCGACATCTCCTTCTCGGTGAAGGTCTCGACGGCCGACTTGTACTCCCGACGCTTCCCGAATTGCGGAATCACGCCCGCCTTGTCCAGCGCGCCCTTGATGAAGGTGGCCTGGATGGAGACACCCGTGATCGCGAGATCCCCCGACGGCTGCACCCAGATCTCGTCGAACGCGGTCGCCAGGTAGTACGGCACAGTCCCGCCGCCGACCTCGCCGAACGACTCGGTCCAGGCGACCGCACCCTTCCCCGACGCCCGGAAGTCAGCGACGGCCTCGCGCAGATCCTGCACCTGAGCCAACGACAACGCGGGCCCACCCAGATGTGCGACCAGCCCGACCACCTGGTCGTCCTTCGCGCCCTTGCGCAAGGCCCGCACCAACTCGCGCATGGTCGGCAGATGCCGCGCCCGAAAAGCCGCCAACGGCGACCCCGGCTGCGTCTCGAGAACCCCACGCGTCAGATCCAGCTCCAGCAGAATGCCCGTCATAAGTCGACTCTAGACAGACCGCTCAACTGAACAAGCCCCGGATGTCGTCAGGGCTGAGGCCGGCACCGAAGGCGTTGCCCTCGTCCATCACGCTGGCGAACAGAGCCGCCTTGCGTTCCTTGAGCTCCATCACCTTCTGCTCGATGGTGTCCTTGGCGATCAAGCGATACACCATCACCGTCTTGCTCTGTCCGATCCGGTGGATGCGGTCCACAGCCTGGGCCTCGGTCGCCGGGTTCCACCACGGATCGAGCAGGAAGCAGTAGTCCGCCTCGGTCAGGTTCAGGCCGACGCCGCCGGCTTTGAGGCTGATCAGGAACAGCGGCGCGCTGCCCTCCTTGAACTTCTTCAGGACTGCCGGCCGGTCGTGGGTGCTGCCGTCGAGATAGCAGTACTCGATCCCGTCCGCGTCCAGACGCTGCCGGACCAGATCGAGGAAACCAGTGAACTGGCTGAAAACCAGAGCCCGGTGACCGCTGCCGATGATGTCGGGGATCTGCTCGAGAAGGGCGTCGATCTTCGCACTCGGCAGCTCGCTGTGCACCTCGTCGACCAGGCCCGCGTGCAGGCTCAGCTGCCGCAGAATGGTGAGCGACCGGAAGATGGTGAACCGGTTCTTGTCGAAGTCCTCGACCAGCCCGAGAACCTTCTGACGCTCGCGCTGCAGTTGGGTCTGGTAGATCTTGCGGTGCCGCGGGGAGAGCTCCACCTCGATCACCTGCTCTTGCTTGGCAGGAAGGTCTGCAGCCACCTGCTCCTTGGTCCTGCGCTTGACCAGCGGCTTGATCCGGCGACGCAACTGGGCCAGCCGCTCGAAGTCTCCCTGCTTCTCGATCGGGCGGGCGTAGTACTGATCGAAACGGGTCGGGCTGGGGAACAGACCGGGCGAGGTGATCGAAAGGAGCGACCAGAGCTCCATCAGGTTGTTCTCCATCGGCGTACCGGTGATGGCCAGCTTGAAGGGCGCGGGAAGGCGCCGGCAGCACTGGTAGAGCTTCGACTGATGGTTCTTGGCGAACTGCGCTTCGTCGAGAACCAGCCCGGCCCACGACCGGTCGGCGTACGCGTCGATGTCGAGACGGAACAACGTGTACGTCGTGACCACCACGTCGGCGTCGCCGATCACCTCGTCGAGAGTCTGGCCACGGCGGCGCAGGGTGTCGGAGACCACCACCACCTTCAGCCCGGGAGCGAACCGGGCCGCCTCGGCCGGCCAGTTCGACACGACGCTGGTGGGAGCGACGATCAGGAAGGGTCCGGTGCCGGGATCGGTCTCCTTGGCGTGGGCGATCAAGGCCAGTGTCTGCAGGGTTTTGCCGAGTCCCATGTCGTCGGCCAGGATGCCGCCCAGCCCGAACTTCCAGAGGAAGGCCAGCCAGCGGAATCCCTCCAGCTGGTACGGCCGCAGCGAGGCATCGATCATCGCCGGGAGCTCGGTCTGGTCGGCCTGGTCCACCGATCGCAGCGCGGTCAGCTGGTGCTGCCAGACCTCGGCCTGACTTCCCACGACGCCGAGCGCTTCCAGCTCATCCCACAGGCCGACCTGGTACCGGCTGATCTTGAGGCTCTCGTTGGGAATGTCCTGGAGGGCTTGCGCCTCCTCGATCAGGTGCCGCAACGCTCGCAGTTCTGGCTTCTGCAGGCTGAAATAGGCGCCGCTGGTCATCAGCACGGACGACTTGCCGGCCGTCAGGGCGCGGAAGACGTTGACGAACGGAATCCGCTGCCCCTCGACCCTGATCGTGATCCCGAGATCGAACCAGTCCGTCTCACCGGCCTCGGCCGAGGTCGAGACCTCGACGGACAGCGAGTCGCCGACCTCGCGGTAGTTGGCCGGGGTGCCACTCACCTCGACGTCCACCAGCGGCTGCGCGGCCAACTGGGGCAGCAGTTCGGTGCTGAACCGCACGGTGTCGAAGCCCTGGAGTGAGGATGTGGGCCGCAGCTCACCCTCGCCCTGGCCCGCTAGCGCCGGGTAGTCCTTCGGCAGGTCGAGCCCGGCCAGGATCTCGCGTTCCTGCTCCAGATCGCGGTAGACCTCGCCATCAGACGGCGCCGGCCCCAGCGGCACCCGCAGTTGCGAGTCGTCGACCTGGTACAGCCAGCTCCAGCTGAGGTCCAGCGCGTGGTCAGCACCGTAGCTGGCCTGCAGGCTCAGCTCCGGGCCGGAGATCGACGGCGGGGTGAACGAGCCGTCGGAGGAGATGACCGTGGCCACCTGCCGAAGCTTCGGGTAGTACTCCGCGCGGAAGCGGGCGCCGTCCGCCGTTGGGATCCGCAGCTCCTGCGCGGCCAGGGCGACCTGCTGGAGCTCCGGCGGTACCGGCCGGGTGAACCTGGCCAGCCGGAAGCGCAACCCCTCGATGTCAGCGGATGGACCGAGATCCGGCCGGTCCACCCAGACCAGCCCGTGCCCCTCGGCGCCGATGAACTCGACGGGGACCACGTCCGAGGGCGGATCTACTCGGATGACCGGCCGGATGAGGAGAGCGCCGGATAGCTGGTCGGTCGTGATGTCCAGGCAGAACTCGGCGACGCCGTACGGATCGAGATCCCCGGATCGCTTCTTGCTGTAGACGAGGCGCACGCCGACTGCCAGCGCCTGGTCCAGCAGGGGCCACAGTTGCCGGCTGTCGAAGGCCGACAGCTCGAGCGTCTTCTCGTCGCCGTGGTGATACGCCCTGGCCCGGCGCGAGGTGTAGGACGCGTACAACTCCTGGAGCGCCTGCGAGTGCGCCCTGAGCAGCTCACCGTAGGGGTTGTCCAGCGCGGCCCAGGTCAGGTTGCCCCTGATCCAGCCGTTCTTCCCCTGCTTCATCACTCGGGCGATGAGCACAGGCTCACCCGATCCAGACCGGCGCTTCGTCGAGTACGGGGCCGGAATCACCAGGGACAGCTCGATCGCGAGCGGCGCTGACCCCGCTCGGTCGCGGAGGGTAGGCGTCTCCCGGCCGACCAGAGAATCCAGCGACGTCTCCCAGCCAACCGCCCGGCCGACGGGCGCAGGCTCCGGTTGCGCAGGCGCCGCCGTGGCAGCCGACAGGCCCGACTCGCCTGACTCCGATGAGGACAGGATGGCTTTCAGTGCTACTGCGGCGACGTGCTTGCAGTCGAGCCCGACCGGGCAACTGCACTCTCCGTCGAGATAGCTCGCCTGGCCGTCATCGCCGAACGAGACGAAGACCGCCACCTCGTAGAGGTTCTCCAACTGCCCCCGCACCCGACCACGCAGCGCACTCGCCGACGAATCCCACCAGGCCGACCGAACAGCCCCACTGTGGGCATAACCAAGCCCCCGCGCATAGGCGGCCATCCCCACAGCGTTCTTCACCTCAACAGCACTGAGGCCGGTCAGCCGTACCGAATTCACGCGATCACGTTAGCCAAGGTCACCGACAGAATCGGGAGGCTGGGACCTACAGATAGGTCTGGGTGCTGGGGGGTGCGGATTCCATCCAGGCCAGGACGCCGGTGAGGGCTTCTTCGGTCATGGCGAAGTGGACTGTGCGGTCGCGGAGGGCAGCGTCGACTATTACGTGGCCGGCATACGTCACGAGGGGCTCGTTGCCCATCGGGCGGCGGGTGGTGACGCCTTCCAGCTGGCGGCGGTTGACGGTCAGTTTGGGCCACCAGGCGAGGCTGAAGACGCGGAACCATTGGAGGTCGTCGCCTACGTAGCGGGCCAGGCCGAGGGCCCAGCCGCGGCCGTGGTCCTTCTCAGCGAGTTGCAGGCTGCAATCGAACGTGCCGCCGTCCCTGGACAACCAGCGACGACGGCACGCGAAAGCGATGATCAGCAGTACGGCAGCAAGGCAACAGACCCCGACCAATTCGAGGACTGTGCTCATAAGTTGCCAACCTCATTCCTGGTGCCCTCGCTGTGGTGACACCATCCCCGAACCGTACTGACTGTGACTCTGTTCAATTATTGCAGGTGGGTTCAGGACGCCTTCTCGGCGGCCCTCACCCTGGCCTCGGCGACGCGCACCTGCTCCTGCTCGTCCTCGCCGTCGGTCCCGGTCGACTGAGCCTGCTCGAGCGCCCGCTTGGCCTCTTCGAGGTCGATGTCGTGCCCCATCTCGGCGTTCTCGGCCAGGATCGAGACCCGGTCGTTCGCCACCGAGATGAAGCCGTCCGGCGCGGCCGCGACGAAGTACTCGTCGTCGATCGTCCGCACCTGGACGGTGCCACCTTGCAGGAGACCCAGCAGCGGCGCGTGGCCGGGGAGGATACCGACGTCGCCGTCGGTGGTACGGGCGATGACGATCTTCGCCTGCCCCTCCCAGACCACCCGCTCGGCCGCGACCAGCGCGACCTCGAGGTGCCTACCGGTGTCTTCCGCCATCAGAGTTCCTTCTGGAGCTCAGCCCAACGCCGCTCGACGTCGTCGAGCGAACCGACGTTGAAGAAGGCCTGCTCGGCGATGTGGTCGCACTCGCCCTCGGTGATCTTCTTGAACGACTCGATGGTGTCCTTCAGCGGCACCGTCGAACCCGGCGTGTTGGTGAACTTCTCCGCCATGTACGTGTTCTGCGAGAGGAACTGCTCGATCCGGCGCGCGCGGGCGACGGTGATCTTGTCCTCTTCGGAGAGCTCGTCGACACCCAGGATGGCGATGATGTCCTGCAGTTCCTTGTTCTTCTGCAGGATCTGCTTCACCCGGACGGCCACGTCGTAGTGCTCCTGGCCGATGTACTGCGGGTCGAGGATCCGCGACGTGGAGGTCAGCGGGTCGACGGCCGGGTACAGACCACGCGACGCGATCACTCGCGACAGCTCGGTGGTCGCGTCCAGGTGCGCGAACGTGGTGGCCGGCGCCGGGTCGGTGTAGTCGTCGGCCGGTACGTAGATCGCCTGCATCGAGGTGATCGAGTGACCCCGGGTCGAGGTGATCCGCTCCTGCAGAACGCCCATCTCGTCGGCCAGGTTCGGCTGGTAACCCACCGCGGACGGCATCCGGCCGAGCAGCGTGGAGACCTCGGAACCGGCCTGGGTGAAGCGGAAGATGTTGTCGATGAACAACAGCACGTCCTGGCCGGCGACGTCGCGGAAGTACTCCGCCATCGTCAGCGCCGACAGCGCGACGCGAAGACGCGTGCCCGGTGGCTCGTCCATCTGGCCGAAGACCAGCGCGGTGTCCTTGAAGACGCCCGCGTCTTCCATCTCACCGATCAGGTCGTTGCCCTCACGGGTGCGCTCACCGACACCGGCGAACACCGAGGTGCCACCGAAGTTGTGCGCGATCCGGTAGATCATCTCCTGGATCATCACGGTCTTGCCGACGCCCGCACCGCCGAACAGGCCGATCTTGCCGCCCTGCACGTACGGGGTGAGCAGGTCCAGCACCTTGATGCCGGTCTCCAGCATCTCGGTCTTGGACTCGAGCTGGTCGAAGGCCGGCGCCTTGCGGTGGATCGGCCAGCGCTCGGTGATCTCGAACTCGGACTCGTCCTGGCTCAGGCACTTGCCCGTGACGGACCAGACCCGGCCCTTGGTGACGTCGCCGACCGGCACGGAGATCGCCGCACCGGTGTCGCGTACCTCGGTACCGCGGACCAGGCCGTCGGTGGGCTTCATCGAGATCGCCCGGACGATGTTGTCGCCGACGTGCAGCGCGACCTCGAGGGTGATCGTGGTGGTGACGTCGGCCAAGGTGATGTCCACCTCGAGCGCGTTGTAGATGTCGGGCATCGCGTCCGCGGGGAACTCGATGTCGACGACCGGGCCGATGACCCGGGCGACGCGACCAACGGCGCCTGCCGCGCCGCTGTTGTCTTTCTCGGTAACCGTGGCAGTCATCTCTCTCACTCGCTCCCGGCGTTGGCATCGGCCAGCGCGTTGGCGCCACCGACGATCTCGCTGATTTCCTGGGTAATGGCCGACTGCCGCACCTGGTTGTACTCGCGGGTCAGTCGTTCGATCAGATCTTGCGCATTGTCCGTCGCGGACTTCATCGCGCGTTGCCGGCTGGCGAGCTCGGAGGCCGCCGCCTGCAGCATGCAGTAGTGGATCCGGCTCGCGACGTACTTCGGCAGCAGCCCGTCGAGCACGTCCTCGGCGGACGGCTCGAACTCGTACAGCGGCAGTACATCTTCCGCGGCCGGCGCCTCTTCGCCCTCGACGACCTCCAACGGCAGCAACCGGATCACGTCCGGCTTCTGGGTCAGCATCGAGACGAACCGGGTGAAGACGATGTGGATCTCGTCCACGCCGCCCTCCTCGGTGGGCTTGAGGAAGGACTCGATCAACGCGTCGGCGACCTCTCGGGCCCGGGCGAACGACGGCGCGTCGGAGTCACCGCTCCACGACTGCGCGACCTCGCGCTGCCGGAAGGTGTAGTAGGCGATTCCCTTGCGCCCGCTGAGGAACGGAACGATCTCCTTCTCGTCCTCGCGCAGCAGCTGGTTCAGCCGCTCACCTTCCCGGATGACCGAGGAGGAGTACGCGCCGGCCTGGCCGCGGTCGGAGGTGATCAGGAGAACCGCGGCCCGCTTCGGGTTCGGCTTCTCGGTGGTCAGCGGGTGGTCGACGTTCGAGAACGTCGCCACCGCCGACACCGCTCGGGTGAGCTCACGCGCGTACGGACCGGCCGCCTTGGCGCGTTGCTGCGCCTTGACGATCCGGGACGCCGCGATCAGCTCCATCGCGCGGGTGAGCTTCTTGATCGTGGAGACGGAGCTCCGCCGATCCTTCAGCTCACGTTGGGTTGCGGGCATGGACGATCAGCCCCGCTTCTGCTTGGTGATCTTTTCCTGCTCGACATCCGCGGAGTCCATCGCCGCGGTCTCTTCCTTGCCGACGAGCAACTGGCCGTCGGAGGTCTGGAAGGTCGGCTTGAACTTCGTCAGAGCGTCGGTGACCGCGGCGGCCGACTCGTCCTCGAACTTGCCCGACTCGCGGACGGCGTCGAGAACCTTGCTCTCCCGGCGCAGGTAGTCCAGGAACTCACGCTCGAACCGGAGCACGTCGTTGACCGGCACGTCGTCGAACTTGCCGGTGGTACCAGCCCAGATCGAGACGGTCTGGTCCTCGACCGGGTACGGCGAGTACTGCGGCTGACGCAGCAGCTCGACCAGACGCTGACCGCGGTCCAGCTGGCGGCGCGAGGTGGCGTCGAGGTCGGAGGCGAACATCGCGAACGCCTCCATTGCGCGGAACTGCGCGAGGTCGAGCTTCAGCGTGCCGGAGACGTTCTTCATGCCCTTGACCTGCGCGGCGCCGCCGACTCGCGACACCGAGATGCCGACGTCGATGGCCGGGCGGATGTTCGCGTTGAACAGGTCCGACTGGAGGAAGATCTGGCCGTCGGTGATGGAGATGACGTTGGTCGGAATGAAGGCCGAGACGTCGTTGGCCTTCGTCTCGATCACCGGCAGACCCGTCATCGAACCGGCGCCGAGCGCGTCACTCAGCTTCGCGCAGCGCTCGAGCAGCCGGCTGTGCAGGTAGAAGACGTCACCCGGGTAGGCCTCACGACCCGGCGGGCGGCGCAGCAGCAGCGACATCGAGCGGTAGGCCTCGGCCTGCTTGGTCAGGTCGTCGAAGACGATCAGGACGTGCTTGCCCTGGTACATCCAGTGCTGACCGATGGCCGAGCCGGTGTACGGCGCGACGTACTTGAAGCCGGCCGCGTCGGACGCCGGGGAGGCGACGATGGTGGTGTACTCCATCGCGCCGGCCTCTTCGAGCGCGCCGCGGACGGCGGCGATCGTCGAGCCCTTCTGGCCGATCGCGACGTAGATGCAGCGAACCTGCTTCTTCGGGTCGCCGGACTCCCAGTTGGCCTTCTGGTTGATGATCGTGTCGATCGCGATCGCGGTCTTGCCGGTCTTGCGGTCGCCGATGATCAGCTGACGCTGGCCGCGGCCGATCGGGATCATCCCGTCGATCGCCTTGATACCGGTCTGCAGCGGCTCGCGGACCTCCTGGCGGTCCATCACGCCGGCCGCCTGCAGCTCCAGCGCGCGGGTGCCCTCGAGGCCGGTGATCTCACCGAGGCCGTCGATCGGCTTGCCCAGCGGGTCGACGACGCGACCCAGGTAGCCCTCGCCGACCGGGACCGAGAGGACGGAGCCGGTACGACGTACCTGCTGGCCCTCCTCGATGCCACCGAAGTCACCGAGGACGACGACGCCGATGTTGCGGACGTCGAGGTTCAGTGCGATGCCCTGGGTGCCGTCCTCGAACTCGAGCAGCTCGTTCGTCATCGCCGAGGGCAGACCCTCGACGTGCGCGATGCCGTCACCCGCGTCGATCACGGTGCCGACCTCTTCGCGGGCGGCCTCGTCCGGCTCGTAGTTTTGGACGAACTGATCCAGGGCGTCCCGGATCTCCTCCGGCCTGATCGTGAGCTCAGCCATTATCTTCCGTCCCTGCTTCCTTGACCTTCTGGCCTGATGATGGCTCTAGAGGCTTGCTGACCACTAGCGCCGCTATGTCGTTAGAGGTCAGCCCGCGATGCGCCGTTGCGCCTCGTCGAGCCGGGCCGCGATGGTTCCGTCGATCACTTCGTCACCGATGTCCACCCGGACGCCACCGACGACCTTGGGGTCGACGATCACGTTCAGCTGGATGTCGCGCCCGTACTGCCGGCCGAGCGCCGCGGCGAGCCGGGTGCGGTCGGCCTCGGACAGGTCGGCGGCGACGCGAACGGTCGCGATGCTGGCGCTGCGCCGGGCGGCGGCAGCAACCTGGTAGGACCGCATCGAGCCCGCGAAGTTGCGGCCCCGACCGTCCACTGCGCGCTCGGCCAGCCGCACGGTGACGTCGGTTGCCTTGCCCTGCAGCAGTCCGTGGATCAGCTCCTGGCGGGTTGCCACCGGGATGTTGCGGTCACTCAGCTTGTCGCTCAGCGCCCGCTCGGCGGTGACGATCCGGTCGAGCCGGAAGAGCTCGTCCTCGACGTCGTCCAGCTTGCGCTGGCCGTCGGCGTAGGCCACATCGGCCTGCACGCTCAGCTCGTCGAGCGAGTCGCCGAGGTCACGTCCGCTGACCCAGCGGCCGGCCACCGCGGCGGTCAGGACCTCCAGCGCCTGGGCGGAGATCTTGCCGCCGAGCAACTGCTGGGCCAGACCGGTCCGGGTCGCCGAGGGGCGGGCCGGGTCGGTCAGGGCGCGCCGGAGCGAGCCGTTGCCGTCGAGCAGCTTGGCCACCGAGAACAGCTCGGCGCCGAGGCCTTCGGTGACGGTGACACTCGCCAGGGCCTCCTGGGCCTTGGCGAGTGACTCCCTCGATGTGCCGCGCATCAGCCGTCCGTTCCGACGGCCTGCCGGGCCGACTCCGAGGCCTCCAGATCGGCCAGGAAGCGCTCGACGGTCCGGCGCTGACGCGCCTCGTCCTCGAGCGACTCACCGACGATCCGGCCCGCCAGCGTGGTCGCCATGGTGCCGACCTCGCTGCGCAGCGAGGCGACGGCCTGGGCGCGCTCGGCGTCGATCTGGGCCCGCGCGTGCGTCACGATCCGCTCGGCCTCGGTGTTGGCCTGTTCACGCAGCTCCGCGATGATGAGCGCGCCTTGCTCACGCGCGTCCTCGCGGATCTTCGCGGCTTCCTGGCGTGCTTCCGCCAGCTGCGCGTTGTACTTGTCGAGGGCCGCCTTCGCCTCGGCCTGGGCCGCCTTGGCCTCGTTCATTCCGCCTTCGATCGCCGCGGTCCGGTCGGCATAAGCCTTCTCGAACTTCGGAACTACGACCTTGGCGAAGGCGATGGCCAAGAGGACCAGGAACACGAAGCCGAAGATGATCTCAGCCGTGTGCGGCAGCAGCGGGCTGGGGGTCTCCTCAGCGGCCGCTTCTGTCAGCGGGAGAAGCGTCGTCAACATGTCTCAGTCCTGTCAGTCAGGGGTGGAAGATCAGTTCGCCGGGGCCTTGAAGACGAAGGCCAGGGCGATACCGATGATCGCCAGAACCTCGGTGACACCGAAGCCGATCCACGCGATCGACTGCAGCTTGCTCTGCGCCTCGGGCTGACGCGCGGTGCCGTTGATGACGGCGGCGAAGATCAGACCGACGCCCACGCCCGGGCCGATCGCGGCGAGACCGTAGCCGAGGACGGCGATGTCACCGGTGATTTCGAGAGCCATGCTCATTGCGGTGTGTTCCTTTCGGTACGGATAGGGACTATCCGGATTTCCGTTGCTACGGGTCAGGAGTACTGCGGGGTGGTACGGATCAGTGTTCGTCGGCGATGGCGCTGCCGCTGTACTGCGCGGTCAGCACGACGAAGATATAGGCCTGGATGCACTGGACGAACAGCTCCAGCCCGGCGATCGCCAAGCCCATCAGGAAGGTGAGGATTCCGACGCCGCCGAGGGCGATGCTGCCGGTCTCGAAGACCATGTACTCGCCACCGAGGACGAACACCAGCAACAGGATGTGACCGGCGAACATGTTGGCGAACAACCGCAGGCTCAGCGACACCGGCCGGACCAGGATGTTCGAGATGAACTCGATCGGGATCATCAGCGGCATCAGCCAGACCGGCACGCCGGCGGGCATCGTCTGGTGCTTGAAGTAGCCCCAGAGGCCCTTCTTCTTGATCCCGACCGCGTTGTAGATGACCCAGCTCATGATCGCGGCCACGTACGCCCAGCCGATGTGGCTGAAGGTCGGGAACTGGACCAGCGGGATCGTCGCGGCGACGTTGTTGAACAGGATGAAGAAGAACAGGCCGCACAGGTACGGCACGTACTTCATGTACTCCTTGCTGCCGATCGCGTCGCGCACCATCGAGTTGCGGACGAAGTTGTAGCCCAACTCGCCGGCGAACTGCAGCTTGCTCGGGACCACGGCGGCCTTACGGGACGCACCCCAGAAGAACCAGACGATCAGGATCACCGACAGCGCGGCGACCAGCACCGGCTTGGTGAACCAGTCGACGCCGTCGATGATCGGCGGGGTGTCGAAGCTTTGTGGACCGGGTGGAATGAACTCGGTCGGAACGCCGGCGCTCACCGGGTCTCCTCTCGCGTCGTGCTCAAGTCGTTCGCCATAGGGCTAAGGGCAGGGCGGCTCAGGGCAAGGCGGTCAACTACGTCAGACCCGGCAGGGCTCAGGACCGCAGCCCGTACCGGAAGTGCAACATCAAGATGGTGAGACCGGCACCGAGAACGATGCCCACTGGAAGCAGAAACTGGGTGCCGAGCCAGCGATCCAACCCGAAGCCGATTCCCCCGTAGACGAGGATTCCGCCGATCAAGTAGGACAGGACCCGCCAGCCATCGCCGGATGTATTCGGCGTCGGCTTCGGATCCTCGTTCTGGCTCATTGGCACCCGAAAGGTACCAGCCCGCGACACGCCCGGTCACATCGACCTGAGCGGGCTGCCAAGTGCCCTTCGCCACACCCTTGGTCACAGCTTGGAAACGGCTCTCCGAGACCTCACCCAGCGTGCTCACGGGTTCACCTCGTGGTCGAGGTCGTAGATCGGGATCCGCAGCCGGGACCAGGCCCAGATCTCGCCGGCCAGCCAGCCCATCACGACCACCATCGCGGAGACCCCGAGCGCGGTCAGGTTGACGTTGCGGGCCAGGGAGTCCGAGTTCAGCGCGAGCGCGAGCAGACCACCGAAGATCGCGATCCGGCCGGTATAGGAGGCCATCGCGACACCGAGCTGCACGGTCGGGCTGGTGTGCCGGGCCAGGTGCAACGCGAACAGACCGGCGCCGGAGAAGATCATCACCATCAGCAGGCCGAGCAGTGCACCCCACAGACCCTCGACTCCGGCGGCCACCGCGGAGACCGCGGCCGCGTTCACGCCGACGACGACGGCGGCGACCACTGCGCCGCGCAACATCGCCAGAGCCGGGTGCTTTGTCGCTTGGCCGGCTTCTTTGGGGCTACTTACCTGGACGGTGTCATCTTTGGATGGCATCTGGTGGTTCCGTCCTGCTGGCGGCCGGGATTGCTGCCCTCGGTCGTCTGGTGGGCGGGGTCAGGGGTGAAGCTGTTGATTGCTGGTGCTTGTGAAAACTAGCACAAAGTCTCCTGCGCTAGCAAAAGGTCAGCAAACGAGCGGCCCCTGCCGCTGTACAGGCACACCTTATCGGTAGGCCACAACGCCTACTGGTCTGGTCCCTGTCACACCTTGGAAAGCGTCGTGCCGGAACGTCTCGGCAGGCCTGTGGTGAGCAGGATCGCGGTGACGGCGACGGCCAGTACGAGCAGGGCCGTCCACCACTTCAGCTGCAGCCCGAGGACCACGACGCCGAACGCGATCAGGAACGTCCACAGGTACATCAGCAGCACCGCGCGCCGGTGCGAGTGACCGCGTTGCATGAGCCGGTGGTGCAGGTGCAGCTTGTCGGCCGCGAACGGGGAGCGGCCCGCCTTCGTCCGGCGGATGTAGGCCATCGTCAGGTCGAGGGCCGGGATCGCGAGCACCGCGATCGGCAGGATCAGCGGGAGCAGCGCAGGCAGCAGGCTGGAGCCGCCGACCTCGTACGGGACGGCGTTGGGGTCCATCTGGCCGGTCAGGCTGATCGTCGACGCGGCGAGCATCAACCCGATCAGCAGGGCGCCCGAGTCGCCCATGAAGACCCTTGCCGGGAAGAAGTTGTGCGGCAGGAAGCCCAGACAGGCACCGGCCAGCGCGACCGTGATCAGGGTCGAGGTGGTGGCGCGGTCGAGGTTCTGCTCGACGTTCAGCAGGTACGAGTAGGTGAAGAAGGCGCCGGCCCCGATCGCGGTGACGCCGGCGGCCAGACCGTCCAGGCCGTCGACGAAGTTCACCGCGTTGGTGGAGACGAGCAGGATGCCGGCGGTCAGGACAGCGAGCTGGGCCGGCGGCGGCGAGAAGATGCCGCCGGGCAGTGGGAGCCAGTAGAGCTGGATGCCTTGGACAACCATCACGCCGACCGCGAGGACCTCGCCGGCCAGCTTGGTGATCGCGTCCAGCTCGTACAGGTCGTCGACGACGCCGACCGCGCAGATCACCACGCCGCCGATCAGGATCGCCCGGGCGTCGTGCGCGACCTGCAGGCTGTCGCCGAGGAACGGCAGGCTGGAGGCGACCGCGAACCCGGCGATCAGGCCGCCGAGGATCGAGATGCCGCCGAAGTACGGGATCGGGACCTTGTGCACGTCGCGGTTCCGGACCTTCGCGACGGCGCCGTAGCGCAACGCGATCTGCCGGGCCACACCGGTCAGCAGGAAGGTGGTGGCCATCGCCACGAAGAGGACCAGCAGATACTCACGCACTAGTCCGCTGGCCTCACATCAGCCGCCTTCTCGTCACCAGGCTTGTCGTCTGTCTCTTCTTCAGACGCTTCGATGGTGGTTTCAGTTGGCTTCTCGTCCGGTTCGAGGTCGGTGGTGACCGTGGGGACGAGGTCGCGGATCTGCTGGACCGTCAGCGCGCCGATCCGGACGATGTGCGGTATCTCGCCGGTGAGGTCCACGATCGTCGACGGCTGCCCGCCGGTCGCGACGCCGCCGTCGAGGTAGACGGCGACCGTGTCGAGCAGCTGCGCCTCGGCGTCGTACACGTCCAGGGCCGCCGGCTGGCCGCTCAGGTTCGCCGAGCTGACCGCGAGCGGTCCGGTGCGCGACAGCAACTCACGGGTGTTCTCGTGGTCGGGCACGCGCAGCGCGACCGTCCCCTGGGTCTCCCCCAGGTCCCACATCAGCGAGGCCTGCGCGTGGCAGATCACCGTCAGCGGCCCCGGCCAGAACGCCTCGCACAGCTTGCGCCCGTCATCCGAGATATCGGTCGCCAGCGCGTCCAGCGACTCGACCACCGAGATCAGCACGGGTGGCGGCATATCGCGGCCGCGCCCCTTGGCATCCAGGAGTCGTTGCACGGCGTCCGCCTTGAAGGCGTCCGCGGCAATCCCGTACACGGTGTCGGTCGGCAGTACGACCAGGTCGCCGGCCTCGATGGCATCCACGGCCGCGCGGTAGGCCGGTGCCAGCTCGTCACCGGTGAATTCAAAGCGCTCGCTCACGGAGTGCATCGTGCCACCCACCCGCCCCGACACTCCAGCCGGGTTCACTCAGCGCACTCCTGACAAACCGTTGTCAGCTTCCCGCCACACCACCCGCGGGCGTGCATAAGATCCCCGCCATGACCGTGACGCGCGACTTCCTCGCCGGCCTGCCGAAGGCCGAGCTGCATGTCCACCACGTCGGCTCCGCCTCGCCGCGGATCGTCGCCGAGCTCGCCGCCCGGCACCCCGACACGCGGGTCCCGGCCGACGCGGCCGCGCTCGCGGAGTACTTCGTCTTCACCGACTTCGCCAAGTTCATCGAGATCTACCTGTCCGTGGTGGACCTGATCAGCACGCCTGAGGACGTCCGGCTGCTCACCTACGAGGTCGCCCGCGAAATGGCCGGCCAGAACATCCGGTACTCCGAGCTCACCGTCACGCCGTACACGTCGGTACTGCGCGGGATCGCCCCGGAGGCGTTCTGCGAGGCGATCGAGGACGCCCGGACCGCGGCGGAGAAGGAGTTCGGCGTCGTCCTGCGCTGGATCTTCGACATCCCCGGCGAGTCCGGTCTCGCGGCGGCCGCGGAGACGCTGCGGATCGCCACCGAGATCCGCCCCGACGGCCTGGTCGGCTTCGGCCTCGGCGGCCCGGAGATCGGCGTACCGCGGCCGCAGTTCGCCCCGTACTTCGATGCTGCCCGCGCGGCCGGGCTGCACAGCGTCCCGCACGCGGGTGAGTCGACCGGCCCGGAGACGATCTGGGACGCGCTGCGGGTGCTGAAGGCCGAGCGGATCGGTCACGGCACCACTGCCCTGCAGGACCCGGCCCTGGTCGACTACCTGGGTGAGCACCGGATCCCGCTCGAGGTCAGCCCGACCTCCAACCTCGCCACCCGCGTGGTCTCGTCGTACGACGAGCACCCGCTGCGCGGCATGGTCGAGGCCGGTCTGGTCGTCACCATCAACTCCGACGACCCGCCGATGTTCGGCACCGACCTGGTCAACGAGTACGCCATCGCCGCCGACCTGCTGGCCCTGGACAACCAGGGCGCGGCCGACCTGGCCCGTACTGCGGTCCAGGTCTCCTTCGCCGACGACACCACCAAGACCACGCTGCTCACCGAGATCGACGACTACGTCGCGAACGCCTGACCCACTACGGCATTTCGGCGGTTAACCGCCGAAATGCCGGAGGGGGCGGGTGTCGGCGGTGTGTGGTTGTGTTGGGCGGGTGCGTAGGACGGCTGGGGTGCTTGCGGGTTTGATGCTGCTGCTGGCGGCGGGTTGCAGCGACGGCAAGGCTGACGCGGGCTCGACGCCGAGTCTCAAGCCAGTGCCG
Source organism: Streptomyces sp. SID13031 (assembly GCF_010548305.1). Taxonomy (GTDB): domain Bacteria; phylum Actinomycetota; class Actinomycetes; order Propionibacteriales; family Kribbellaceae; genus Kribbella. Next base: position 100,418 of record NZ_JAAGLV010000012.1, on the reverse strand, counting down.
AGGCCGGCCGCCTCGATGCCCGCTCCCGCGGCTGACGGCCAGCTGCCTCGTGGTGGGAGGCAACTCTTCCCGAAGTACCAGCTCGTCGGGTACGTCGGTCTGCCGGGCTCGCCTGCGCTCGGGCCGCTCGACAAGGACCTGGACGCGAAGGCGGACAAGCTGGAGGCGCTGGCCAAGTCGTATGCCCTCGGGCGGACGCCGTTGCCGGTGCTCGAACTCATCGTGGTCGTCGCGAACGGCAGCCCCGGCAAGGATGGCAAGTACCGCAACCGGCTGTCCGACGAGAAGATCGCGAACTATCTGAAGGTCGCCCGCGAGCACAAGATGCTGTTGCTGCTCGACATCCAGCCCGGCCGGGCGAAGATCCTCGACGAGGTGAAACGGCAGGAGCGCTGGCTGAAGGAGCCCGACGTCGGTCTCGCCTTCGACCCCGAGTGGGCGGTCGGGCCGAGCCAGGTGCCGGGCAGGGTCTTCGGGCATACGAGTGGCGCCGAGCTGGACGGCATCGCGAAGTACCTGTCGGGGCTGGTCGAGCAGTTCGGCCTACCGGAGAAGGCCTTCGTCTTCCACCAGTTGTCGGCACGGATCGTCAGCAACGAGAAAGCTCTGAAGCAACACCCGGGCGTGGTCGCGATCAAGTCGGTCGACGGCATCGGCAGCCGCTCGGCCAAGGAATCCACCTGGCGCAAGCTGACCCCGACGAGGGCGACCGGCGTGCACGCGGGCTTCAAGCTCTTCTACCAAGAGGACGCTCGGCATGGTCCGCTGATGACGCCGGCTCAGGTGATGGCACTCAAACCCCGGCCGGAGTTCGTGGTCTACGAGTGAGTCAGACGACGGTGAAGGGAAGAAAGGCGGGGGTGGGGCTCAGACCCTGCGGCCGGTCGCGAAACGATGCCGGCCGGCCAGGTCGAGCTGGTCGCGGACCTCGGTGAACAACCCGGTCGCGGCGAACACGGCCGGCGCCGACTCCCCCTGCAGATCGGCATGCTCGCAGCCGAACCAGCCACCAGACTTGAGCAACCGCCCGGCCGTCGCAGCGACCACCTTGATCTCGTCGAGCCCGTCGTCACCCGACCACAGCGCCAGCGCGGGGTCGTGGTCGCGCACCTCGGCCGTGACGGATTCCCAAGCAGTCAAAGGGATGTACGGCGGGTTGGAGATCACCGCGTCGACCTGGCCGTCCAGCTCAGGCAGGCAGCCGTCGATGTCGCCCTCGTGCAGAGTCGCCCCAGTTCCGGCCAGGTTGCGCCGGGCCCAGACACACGCCTCGGCCGAGAGCTCGACCGCGTGCACAGTGCTGTCGGGTCGCTCGGTGGCGACGGCGCCGGCGATTGCTCCCGAGCCGCTGCAGAGGTCGACCACCAGTGGGTTCTCCACGTCGGCGATCCGGTCGAGGATCCAGCCGACGAGCACCTCGGTCTCGGGCCTCGGCACGAATACCCCGGGGCCGACGGCGAGGTCTCGGTAGCGGAAGGCCGCAGTACCGGTCAGGTGTTGCAGTGGCTCGCGCTGCGCACGACGGGCCAGCAGTGCGGCGTACTGCGCCTCCTGGTCGGCTGTCGGCTTCACGAGCCCCAGCTGCATGCGGCGCACGCCGGTGACGTGGGCGAGGAGCTCGGCAGCGTCGTAGTCGGGTGACGCGACACCTGCCTCGGCCAGCTGGGTAGTGGCCTCGGCCAGCAGAGTACGGACGCTCACTTGGAGTCGACGGCCTCTAGGCGCGCGGTCAGGTCCGCCTCGGTCAGGGCCAGGATCACCGGGGCGAGCTCGCCGTTGAGCACCTGGTCCAGGTTGTGCGCCTTGTAGCCGACCCGGTGGTCGGAGAAGCGGTTCTCCGGGAAGTTGTAGGTGCGGACGCGCTCCGAGCGGTCGACCGTCCGGATCTGCAGCCGGCGGGCGTCGGACGCCTCCTGGTTGGCGGTCTCCTGCGCGGCGGCGAGCAGCCGGGACCGCAGCACCCGCATCGCCTGCTCGCGGTTCTGCAGCTGGGACTTCTCGTTCTGCATCGAGACGACGATACCGGTCGGCAGGTGGGTGATCCGGACCGCCGAGTCGGTCGTGTTGACGCTCTGGCCACCCGGGCCGGACGACCGGAAGACGTCGATCCGCAGGTCGTTCAGGTCGATCTCGACATCGACGTCCTCGGCCTCGGGAAGTACCAGTACGCCGGCCGCGCTCGTGTGGATCCGGCCTTGCGACTCGGTCACGGGGACCCGCTGGACGCGGTGCACGCCACCTTCGAACTTCAGCTTCGCGTACGGCGCCTCGCCGGGCTCGGGCGTGCCCTTCGCCTTCACCGCGACGGTGATCGACTTGTAGCCACCCAGGTCGGACTCGGCCGAGTCGAGCACCTCGGTCTTCCAGTTCTGCGACTCGGCGTACTTCAGGTACATCTTCAGCAGGTCGCCGGCGAACAGCGCGGACTCGTCGCCACCCTCACCGGCCTTGATCTCGAGGATCGCGTCCTTGTCGTCGCTCGGGTCGCGCGGGACGAGCAGCACCTGCAGCTTCTCGGCCAGCTCGTCGCGCCGGTGCTCGAGCCTGGTCGCCTCCTCGGCGAAGCTCGCGTCCTCGTGGGCCAGCTCGCGAGCGGCCTCGATGTCGTCGGCCGTCTGCAGCCACTCGGCGTACGTCCGGACCACGGGCGCCAGCGCGGCGTACCGCTTGCCGACCTGCCGTGCGACCGCCTGGTCGGAGTGCAGCTCGGGATCCGACATCCGTCGCTCCAGCTCGGCGTACTCCGCCTTCAGCGTCTGTACTGCTTCGAACATGCCCGCACTCCTTCCTAGCCAGACAGTCTGGACAACGCAACGGCGCCGGTCCCGGAACCCCTGAGGGATCCGCGGACCGGCGCCGGAAAGTCGCTACTTCTTCGCGTACCGCTTCTCGAAGCGGGCGACGCGGCCACCGGTGTCGAGAATCTTCTGCTTACCGGTGTAGAAGGGGTGGCACTGCGAGCACACGTCGGAGTGGATGGAGCCACTCTCGGAGGTCGAGTGCGTGTCGAACGAGGCGCCGCAAGCACAGGTCACCTTGGTCGCCACATAGTTCGGGTGGATGTCGCTCTTCATGGATCTCCTCATGTAAGGCGCTCCGGGTCGACCGCCAGGTGGCGGACGTGAACCGGAACCAACAGACAAGTTTGCCATTACACCCCCCAACCTGACGAATCGCCCCGGTATTCCGGGGCGATCCAGTCAGTTCAGCGGGTACTACCTACTCAGCTGCCGTCGTCGGTACTGCGGCCGTTGCCGCCCGTCGACGGGGTGGTCTTGTTGACCTGGAGCAGGAACTCGATGTTCGACTTGCTCTCCTTGAGCTTGCCGAGCAGCAGCTCCAGCGCCGCCTGTCCGTCCAGGGCCGACAGCACCCGGCGGAGCTTCCAGACGACCGCGGTCTCGTCCTTCGACATCAGCAACTCCTCGCGGCGGGTGCCGGAGGCGACGACGTCGATGGCCGGGAAGATCCGCCGGTCGGCGAACTCGCGGCGCAGCCGCAGCTCCATGTTGCCGGTGCCCTTGAACTCCTCGAAGATGACCTCGTCCATCTTGGAGCCGGTCTCGATCAGCGCCGTCGCGAGGATGGTCAGCGAACCGCCGTCCTCGATGTTGCGGGCCGCGCCGAAGAACCGCTTCGGCGGGTAGAGCGCCGACGAGTCGACCCCACCGGACAGGATCCGGCCGCTGGCCGGTGCCGCGATGTTGTACGCCCGGCCGAGCCGGGTGATCGAGTCGAGCAGCACGACCACGTCGTGACCCAGCTCGACCAGCCGCTTGGCGCGCTCGATCGCCAGCTCCGCGACCGTGGTGTGGTCGTCGGCCGGCCGGTCGAAGGTCGAGGCGATGACCTCACCCTTGACCGTGCGCTGCATGTCGGTGACCTCTTCGGGCCGCTCGTCCACCAGCACGACCATCAGGTGTACTTCGGGGTTGTTCGTGGTGATCGCGTTCGCCAGCGCCTGCAGCACCATCGTCTTACCGGCCTTCGGCGGCGAGACGATCAGGCCGCGCTGGCCCTTGCCGATCGGGCTGACGATGTCGACGATCCGGGTGGTGAGGATGTTCGGCTCGGTCTCGAGGCGGAGCCGCTCGGTCGCGTACAGCGGGGTCAGCTTGTTGAAGTCCGGACGCTGCTTGGCGACCTCCGGGTCCGACCCGTTGACGGTGTCGATCCGGACCAGCGGGTTGAACTTCTCCTTGCGCTCGCCGTCCGACGGCTGCTTCACCGCGCCGGTGATCGCGTCACCCTTGCGCAGGCCGTAGCGCTTCACCATCGACAGCGCGACGTACACGTCGTTCGGGCCCGGCAGGTAGCCGCTGGTCCGGACGAAGGCGTAGTTGTCGAGCACGTCGAGGATGCCGGCCGCCGGCACGAGGACGTCGTCCTCGTTGATGGTCGGCTCCGGCTCGAAGCGGTCGTTGCGGCCGCGGTTGCGCTGGTTGTCCCGGCCGCCACGGTCATTGCGATCGGTACGGTCGGTGCGATCGTTCCGGTCGTTGGTGGGGCGATCGGTGGTGACGCGGTCACGATCGCGGCCCCGACGGCGACGACGACGACCGTCGCCCTCCTCGCCCCGGTCGACCTGGTTCTGCCGGTCGCGATCGGTGCGCTGACCGTCACGGTTGCCGTCGCGCTGGCTCTCGCCGCGGTTCTGCTGACCGTCACGAGCCTGGCCATCACGGGCCTGACTGTCGCGAGCCTGGCTGTCGCGGGCTTGGCCATCACGAGCCTGGCCGTCGCGGGCCTGGGTGTCGCGCTGGTTGTCGCGGCCACGGTTGCGGTCGCGGGTGCCCTCGTTGCGGCTGTCGCCACGGTCAGCGGTCTGCTCAGCCGGCGCGCTGTCGGCCTCGCGGGTCTTCTCCGGCGCCTGGACGGCCTCGGCCGTCGCTGCGCCGTTCTGCGCCGCGACCGGGCTCGGCTCGGCCACGCTGCTCGCGCCGCTGGTGGCGGCGCCGTTCTGCTCGGCCGTCTCCGCGCCGTTCTGAGTGGCGGCGGCGCGCGTCCGGCGACTGCCGGCCCGCTGCGGTGCGTCCTGAGCGGGAGCCTCGGCCTTGACCTCGGTCTTCGCCTTGGTCCTGACGGCCACGGGCTCCGCGGCGGCCTCGTCCAGGGTCGGCTGACTCGAGCGCGAACGGGAACCGCCCGCCGGGCCAACACCCTTCTGGGTCGCCTTGATCGCCTCGATCAGCTGGCCCTTGCGCAGCGCGCCGGTGCCCTTGATGCCAAGCGTCCCGGCGAGCTGCTTGAGCTCGGGGAGCAGCATGCCTTCGAGGCCGCCTCCGGTCTTGCGGCGCCGCGTTCCGGCGGTAGCCGTCGCGTCGGCGCCCGGGGCCGAAGTACCGGCTCCGCTGGAGGCTTCAACAGTTTCTGTCACGTGAGGTCCTTCCCACACGGATGGACGATGTCCTGAGAGGCTCATCGCCCGGAATCATCTCCCGCGACCGACGAAACGGCGACGCGGGGTAACAAAGAGGCGGCTCTCGCTGAATCTGGGGTCTCCCGGAAATCTCCGGCGCAGGCGGCGCAAGTTCTTCTCTGGGAGATCGCCACGTACACCTGGGGTGCCGGGAACAAAGCCCGATGCGGCGAGAGTTCGCCGATCACCTGGAGGGGATCGGGTGAGTCGAGACTAGCACCCCTCAGGGTCAGTCTGCTGCCTCGAGGTGTTCAACGCGTGTCCGGGATCGTTCATTCCCGCCCTCCGCGAGCAGTTCTTCCGCATCCCCCGGCCAGACCTGTACGCCGAGTGGATCGATCCCGAGTTCGTACCGGTGCCAGCCGTCCGGCGCCTCGCCGGCCCCTTCGGGCTCCTCACCCAGCACCAGCACCGTCGGACCGGCACCACTCACCACTGCGGCCAGACCACTTCCCCGGAGCTTGTGCACAAGGGCAAGACTCTCGGGCATCGCAGGCTGCCTGTACTCCTGGTGCAGCCAGTCCTCGGTCGCCGTCATCAGCAACTCGGGTCGCGAGGTCAACGCGGCAACGAGCAACGCTGCTCTTCCTGCGTTCGCCGACGCATCCGCATGCGGTACTGCGGCAGGCAGCAACCCGCGAGCCTCCTTGGTCAGCACTCGCGTCGACGGCACGTAGGCCACCACCGACAACTCGGCCAGTGGCTCCAGCCGGATCGCGCGGCCGGTCTCGCCATCGGTCCACGCGATCGTGAACCCACCCAACGCGCAGGCAGCCACGTTGTCCGGGTGGCCCTCGATCTCGTTCGCGAGCTGCAGCACGTGATCGCGGTCCAGCGGCTCCCCCGCCAGCCCGTACGCCGCGGCGATACCGCCGACGATCGCGGCCGATGAGGATCCCAGTCCGCGACCGTGCGGGATCCGGTTCTCGCAGCGCAAGGTGAAGCCGGAAACCGAGACACCGAGCGCATCCAGGCCGGCCTGGATCGACCGCACCACCAGGTGCGACTCGTCCAGCGCAACCTCGCCCTCCCCTGGCCCGGTCACCTCCACGGTCACCCCGGAACCGCCGGGGATCACCATCAGTTCGTCGTACCGGGTCAGCGCCAGCCCGAACGCGTCGAACCCCGGGCCCAGATTCGCACTGGTCGCCGGGACCCGCACCCGAACCGGTCCACCCCGCCCGGATCCGCCGTGGACCGGCCCGTCCACGGCCGGCCCGTCGCTGGCCGGGCTCAACTCACACCAACCCGGCGACGCGGGCGACCGCGTCGGTGTCGGCCGGGGTCACGGGAGACTCGGTGACGGTCGCGTACGCCAGTGCGGTGTCGATGTCCTTGAGTCCGTGGCCCGTGACGGTAATCACGATCGTCTGGCCTCCGTCGAGGCGGCCCGCGGCCTTGGTCGCGAGCAGCCCGGCCACACCGGCGGCCGAGGCAGGCTCGACGAAAACTCCTTCGCGCGCGGCGAGATCGCGCTGTGCGGACAGGATCTGGTCATCGCTGACGGCCTCGATCCGGCCGCCCGACTCGTCCCGCGCGGCCTCGGCGAGTGTCCAGGACGCCGGGTTGCCGACCCGGATCGCGGTCGCCTGCGTGTCCGGCTTCTCGACGATCCGGCCGGTCACGATCGGCGCGGCCCCCTCGGCCTGGAACCCCCACATCTGTGGGGCCTTCGAGGAGATCTTGTCCTTCTTGTATTCCAGGTAGCCCTTCCAGTACGCCGCGATGTTGCCCGCGTTGCCGACCGGGAGCAGGTGCAGGTCGGGTGCGTCGCCGAGCGCGTCGACCACCTCGAACGCCGCGGTCTTCTGGCCTTCCAGCCGGACCGGGTTGACCGAGTTCACCAGCGCGACCGGGTAGTGCTTGCCCAGCTCGCGCACGATCCGCAGGCAGTCGTCGAAGCCGCCGTCGATCGAGACGAGCTTCGCGCCGTGCACGATCGCCTGCGCGAGCTTGCCCTTCGCGATCCGCCCGGCGGGGATCAGCACGAGCGGCAGCATGCCCGCCCGGACGGCGTACGCCGCGGCTGACGCCGACGTGTTGCCCGTCGACGCGCAGACGACCGCCTTGTCACCGGCCTGCGCGGCCAGCGAGATCGCCACCGTCATCCCTCGGTCCTTGAACGAGCCGGTCGGGTTGTTGCCCTCGACCTTGAGCCAGACCTCGCAGTTGGTCTGCTCGCTCAGCCACTGCGCGGCCACCAGCGGCGTACCGCCCTCGCCGAGGGTGACCACCGGAGTGTCCGCCGAGACCGGCAACCGGTCGCGGTATTCCTCGATCACGCCTCGCCATTGATGAGGCCGCCGCTGCTGAGCCATGGCTCAATCTCCTTCTACCCGCATCACACTGCTGACTTCACGCACGATGTCCATCTCGCGCAGGGCTTCCACGGTCGCGGAGAGTGCGGCGTCGGTGGCGGTGTGGGTGACGACGACCAGTTGCGCCTCACCGCCGCGGCCTTCCTGCCGGACGGTCTGGATCGACACGCCGTGATCGGAGAAGGCCAGGGCCACCGCCGCCAGCACGCCGGCCTTGTCGGCCACGTCCAGCGACACGTGATAGCGAGTCCGGGTGGCACCCATCGGACGAGCGGCCCGCTGGGTGTACGACGACTCGCCGACCCCCGGCACGCCCTTGAGCCGGTTGCGCGCAGCGGTTACCAGATCCCCGAGGACAGCGCTGGCCGTCGGGGCACCGCCGGCACCACGACCATAGAACATCAGCTGGCCGGCCGCTTTGGATTCCACGAAGACGGCGTTGTACGCGTCCCGGACCGAGGCCAGCGGGTGGCTCAGCGGGATCATCGCCGGATAGACCCGGGCGCTGACCGAGTCGTTCACCTCGTCCAGCTCACAGATCGCCAGGAACTTCACCACGCAGCCCATCTCGCGGGCCGAGGCGATGTCCGTCGCGGACACCTCGGTGATGCCCTCGCGGTGCACGTCGGTGATGGAAACCCTGGTGTGGAAGGCCAAACTGGCCAGCAGTGCAGCCTTGGCCGCAGCGTCGAAACCCTCGATGTCGGCGGTCGGGTCGGCCTCGGCGTACCCGAGAGCCTGGGCCTCCTCGAGCGCCTCGTCGAAACCGGCGCCGGTGGAGTCCATCTTGTCGAGGATGTAGTTCGTGGTGCCGTTGACGATGCCCATCACCCGGGTCACGTCGTCACCGGCCAGCGACTCGCGCAGCGGCCGCAGGATCGGGATCGCCCCGGCCACGGCCGCCTCGAAGTACAGGTCGCGCTCGTACTTCTCGGCGGCGGCGAACAGCGTCGGGCCGTCTTCGGCGAGCAGCGCCTTGTTGGCCGTGATGACCGAGGCGCCGTGCTCGAGCGCGGTCAGGATCAGGCTGCGGGCCGGCTCGATCCCGCCGATCACCTCGATCACCAGGTCCAGGTCGCCGCGGGAGACGAGCGCCTGGGCGTCGGTCGTGACGAGGGCGGGGTCGACCGCGATGTCGCGCGCCCGGCCGGCCCGGCGGACGGCGATGCCGGCGATCTCCAGCGGAGCCCCGACGCGGGCGGCGAGGTCGTCGGCCCGCTCGGTGAGGATGCGGACCACCTCGGTCCCGACGACGCCGCAACCCAGCAGCGCCACCTTCAAGGGTTTGCCTGACGGTTTCACTCGGCCCCCATGTCCAGTGCAAGCATGTCGTCCTCGGTCTCGCGACGGAGCACGACCCGCGTCTGCCCGTCCTTGACCGCGATCACCGGTGGCCGCGGTACGTGGTTGTAGTTGCTCGCCATCGACCGGCAGTACGCGCCGGTACCCGGTACGGCGACCAGGTCGCCCGGCGTGACGTCGGCCGGCAGGAACTCGTCCTTCACCACGATGTCGCCCGACTCGCAGTGTTTGCCGACCACCCGGGCCAGCGTCGGGCCGGCGTCGGAGTACCGGTTGGCGAGGGTGCAGGAGTAGTCGGCGTCGTACAGCGCGGTGCGGATGTTGTCGCTCATCCCGCCGTCGACCGAGACGTAGGTGCGGTAGGCGTCCGCGTCGAGCGACACCTCCTTGACGGTGCCGACCGAGTAGATCGTGCACATCGCCGGGCCGACGATCGCCCGGCCGGGCTCGATCGAGACCCGGGGGACGTCGATGCCGTGCCCGCGGCACTCGTGCTCGACGATCTTGCCCATCTCGGTGGCCAGTTGCGCGGGGTCGGACGGGTCGTCCTGGGTGGTGTAGGCGATGCCGAAACCGCCGCCCAGGTCGAGCTCCGGCATATCGACGCCGAGCTCGTCGGAAACCCTTGCGTGCAAGGCGATCACCCGCTTGGCCGCGACCTCGAAGCCGGACGAGTCGAAGATCTGCGAGCCGATGTGCGAGTGCAGGCCGAGCAGCTCCAGCTCGGCCGCTTCGTTGATCCGGGCAACGGCCTCGTACGCCGCTCCCGAGGTGATCGAGAAGCCGAACTTCTGGTCCTCGTGCGCGGTCGCGATGTAGGCGTGGGTGTGCGCCTCGACGCCCGCGGTGACCCGGACCATCACCGGCGCGACGACGCCGCGCTCCTTGGCCAGCTCGATCAGCCGGGAGATCTCGTACTCGGAGTCGACGATGATCCGGCCGACCCCGGCGTCCAGCGCGCGGGCCAGCTCCTGCTCGGACTTGTTGTTGCCATGGAACCCGAGCCGCTTCGGATCGGCGCCGGCCCGGAGTGCGACAGCGAGCTCGCCACCCGAACAGATGTCCAGGTTGAGCCCCTCCTCCATCACCCAGCGGACGACCGTCGTACAGAGGAAGGCCTTGCCCGCGTAGTAGACGTCGAAGTCCTTGAAGCCGAGTTTGAACGCGCGCGCCCGGGCCCGGAAGTCGTCCTCGTCCAGCACGTACGCCGGGCTGCCGTGCTCGGCGACGAGCTCGCGCAGGTCGACCCCGCCGACCTCGAGGGCGCCGTCGCCGTTCTTCTTCGCCGTGGTCGACCACAGCGAAGTGACCAGGTCGTTGGGGTCACCCGGCGCGCGCAGCCACGGCGGTGAGTTGTGGCCGAGGTCGGCGTGCAGCGTGCCCGCCTCGTGCGCCCTCACATCCGCTCCGGGGCGGAGACGCCGAGCAGGTCGAGCCCGTTGGCGAGCACGGTCTTGGTCGCGCCGACCAGGGTCAGGCGGGCCTTGTGCACCGGCTCCAGCTCCTCGTCGCCGCGCGGGAGCACCCGGCAGACGTCGTAGAACTTGTGGAACGCCGAAGCGGTGTCCTCGAGGTAGCGGGCGACCCGGTGCGGCTCGCGCAGCTCGGCCGAGGTGGCGACCACGCGCGGGAAGTCGGCGAGCGCGCGGAGCAGGTCGCCCTCCTTCTCGTGGCTGAGCAGACCGGGCTCGAACTCGTCCAGCTTGATCCCGAGCTCGTCGGCGTTGCGCAGGATCGAGGCCAGCCGGGCGTGCGCGTACTGCACGTAGTACACCGGGTTCTCGCTGACCTGGCGGGTCATCTCCTCGATGTCCAGCGTCAGCGGCGAGTCGACCGGGTAGCGGCACAGCGTGTACCGCAGCGGGTCGACGCCGCTCTCCTCGACCAGCTCGGCGAGGGTGACGATCGTGCCCGCGCGCTTGGACAGCTTCATCTCCTCACCGTTCTTGAGGATCTTGACGAGCTGGCCGATCAGGATCTCGATGTTGTGCTCGGGGTCGTCGCCGGCGCAGGCCGCGATCGCCTTCAGCCGGTTCACGTAGCCGTGGTGGTCGGCGCCGAGCAGGTAGATACAGACCTCGAAGCCACGGTCGCGCTTGTTCACGTAGTACGCGGCGTCGGAGGCGAAGTAGGTCGGCTCGCCGTTGGTCCGGATCAGCACCCGGTCCTTGTCGTCGGTGAAGTCGGTGGTGCGCATCCAGAGCGCGTCGTCGGCCTCATACAGGTGGCCCTGCTCGCGGAGCTTGTCGATCGCGTGGCCGACGCCGTTCTGCCCGTGCAGGCTGCGCTCCGACATCCAGACGTCGAACTCGGTCCGGAAGTGCGCGAGCTGGTCCTGCTGCTCCTTGAGTTGCCGGACGTAACCGGCCTCGCGGAACGCGACCGACTGCTCGGCCTCGGGCAGCTCCTTGATCCCCGGCTCCTCGGCGACGATCCGCGCGGCGAGGTCGTTGATGTACTCCCCGTGATACCCGTCCTCGGGCACCGGTACGCCGTTCGCGGAGGCCATCAGCGAGGCGCCGAACTTGTCCATCTGGGCGCCACGGTCGTTGACGTAGAACTCGCGCGTCACCTTGGCGCCGGCCGCGATCAGCACCCGGGCCAGCGCGTCGCCGACGGCGGCCCAGCGGGTGTGCCCCAGGTGCAGCGGGCCGGTCGGGTTGGCGGAGATGAACTCCAGGTTGATCGGCTGGCCCTGGAGCGAGTCGCTCGCCCCGTACGCCGCGCCGGCCTCCAGGATCTGGGCGGCGATCCTGCCCTGGGCATCGGCCGCGACCCGGATGTTGATGAACCCCGGCCCGGCGATCTCGACCGCCGTGATGGCGTCGTCGTCCTGCAGTCTGGCCGCCAGCAGCTCGGCCAGCTTGCGCGGATTGCCCAGGCTGGAGCGCTTGCCCAGCTGCATCGCGATATTGGTCGCGTAGTCCCCGTGCTCGGGGTTCTTGGGTCGCTCCACCTTGAGCTCGCCAGGCAGGCCACCCTCGACCGTGATCGTCTCGTCGTCCACGAGCGCGGTCAAAGCCAACAAAATCTTCTCAGCGAGCTGTTCCGGAGTCACCGGCCCAGCCTAATGGCCCCCGGCCCAAACCCTTGACTCAGTATCCACAGCCCGGTACGGACTCACTCCCAGGGATTGACGAGCTGCACGCCGGTCTCGACGAAATCCTTCGTGTTCCGGGTCGCCAGCGTCGCCTGCTCGACCAGACAGATCGCCGCGATCTGAGCGTCGAGCGGCTCAATCGGCAGACCTGCCCGCATCCGGCGGTCCACCACAACTGAATAGGCCATCGCTGCTTCTGCCGTGAACGACAACACTTCGTCGGTCACGGCTCCGAACACCGTGTCGACCGTCGCCCGGATCTCCTCCCGGCGCCGGCCGTAAGGCAGTCGCTGGAGCCCGGTGTGGACCTCGGCCACGGTGATCGCCGTCGTATGGAGGTCCTGCCGCAGCTGCTGCTGGAACCAGGACCAGACGGTTTCGTCCGGTGCGGCCTTCATCAGCTCCGAGACGAGGTTGGTGTCGAGAACGATCATCACTCGAACTCGATCACCCGATGCGTGCCGGTCCGCTCCGGCAGGTCGAGCTCCACTCCACCGATCGCCGCGAACTGCTCGTGCAGCATCAGGAAGAAGTTCTTCGGCTCCTCCTCGTCGCTCACCGCGTCGAGCAGAATCAACCGCGCCTCCGCCTCCATCGAGCGGCCGTTGCGCGCGGCCCGGACCCGCAGCCTGTGCTTCGTGTGGTCGTCTAAGTTACGGACGGTGATCGCAGCCATGAATTCCTCCTCCACGAATGTTGCCATCAATGATAGCACTAGCGGCAGTGCTATCAGGCGGGGCTGAGGCGGAGGATGGCGGTTTTGCCGGCGACGGCGATGGTGACGATCTTGAGGTTGTTCATGTGGAAGACGCTGCCGGGGCTCTGGCCGCCGCCGCTGAGGCTGCAGCAGCCGCTTTTGGCGGCGAAGTCGACGGTGCCGGCGCTGACTCTGGTGATGGTGAGGGTCTTGAAGCCCAGCAGGCTCTGTTTGGCCGGGATCCGGGTGCCGGTGCGGACCGAGACCTCACAGCGGCCGTCGGTGCACGACTTGTAGTTGGTGCCGTCGGCCGCGGTGGGAGCCGGTTTGGTCGGCTTCGGCGGCGCGGTGGTCGGCGGGGCGACGGGCGGGCTTGACGGCGTCGTACCTGGGGTTGGGGTGTCGCCGGGGGCTGCGGTTGGCGTGGCTGGGGGGCTCTGAGACGTGGGGTTCGAGGTCGGGGCGGGGTTCGAAGTGCCCTTGTCGTCCTGGCCGCCGCCGCAGCCGGTCAAGGTGAGCGCTGCGATCGCGGTTGCCACGAGTGCGAGCTTGCTGTTCATCACAGCAGTCAACCGCGCCTTGAGGGCTCTCGCGGGTGGCTTGCCACCTTCCTGCCATCGAACCAGCCCGCCGTCAGTGCTTGGCTTCCACCTGGATCACGCTCTCGCGCGGCAGTTTGGTGTCCCAGGAGGCCGGCTCGCCGTTGACGACGACGGTCAGCGAGCCACAGGCGTCCGCCAGGCAGCGGTCGTCGTACCGGACTCCCCAGAGGGTGAAGAACTGGTTCAGCGTCGGCCGCTCGGCCTTCGTCTTCGCCTCGACCCAGAGCACCCCGTCGGTACCGTGCGTGTGCACCGCCGCCTGCTCGGCGCGGATCCGGTCGACGCCGATATCCGCTGGGATCTGCACCGGCTTCCCGTCGATCGAGACGGACAGCTTCAGCGTGTACGGCGCCGGGCCGCTGAAGTCGAGCGGCAACCGCTCGAACCCGGCCTTGTCGACGTACGAGACCGCGTCCCGCGGCGCGGTCCACGGCGGCGCACTGGTTCTCAGCTCCGCCGGCCCCGGTTGCGCGGGGCCGACCTGGCAGCCGCTCACCACGGGGACCAGGCTCAGCGCCACGGCGACCACCAGCAGACCCGCTCTCATGGGGAGCAGGGTTTCACGTCAGTCCTCGGACGGCATCAGCACCCAGAGCACGATGTAGATCAGGAACTGCGGACCGGGCAGCACGCAGCTGATCACGAAGAGCAGCCGCATCGTGTTCGCGGACATCCCGAACCGGCGCGCGAGACCGGCGCACACACCACCGATCCATCGGTTGCCGGACGGTCGGACCAAAGAGCTGGCCATGAGTTCACTTTTCCTTTCGGTGGTTGGGCTTACGACCACTATGACGACTCGTCCGCACGCTGGGATCCCGCCACGCGGAAGACCCAGGGGCCCGTCAGGGTCTCCCCGGTGCAAACCCCACCCGAATTTCCTGCTAGGGTTCTGCTCGTTCCTGAGCCCCCGTAGCTCAGGGGATAGAGCACCGCCCTCCGGAGGCGGGTGCGCAGGTTCGAATCCTGCCGGGGGCGCGGACGATCTGGGCGATTCATACTCGCGGAAAGCGCGAGTTTGGATCGCCCGCCGTTTTGTGGGGGCGAAGCCCCCACACCCCACCCGGAGGGGCTTCGCCCCCCGGCCCCCCAGCGGTTGCCGGTGCTGCTGTCAGCGCTGGAAGCGGTAGGTCTTGCTGTCTATTGCTAGGCAGAGGCCTGGGGACAGGACGATGACGCGGAGGGTGCCGTCGGGCTCGTGGTAGTCGATGCCTTCGACCTCGAATGCGCCGGTACAGCCGCTCTGCAACGGGAGTTGGCCGAGTGACGTGACTGTTCCGGTGACGTCGGCACTTCCGACCGGGCCGGACAGATCGACCTGCAGCAGCGGCTTCGTAGTACCGAAGAGTGTTCCGTCGGGGTCGTCTGAAGAGCAGAGCAGTTGGGTCGCGGTGACGAAGTCGCAGCCCTGGATGTCCCGGACCTGATGGTTCAGCCGGATCGCCGAGGCATACGGCAGGTTCTGCGCCGGGTTGGTGGCGGCGACCCCGGGCATCGGCAGCACCAGCAGCCGGTCCATCGTTCCCCACTCGCCGGTCACCATCCAGCGCAGATCCGGCGACACCGCGGCGAAGCTGTTGTTGCTGGCCTCCCAGGACTCCAGCGCGTGCTTGTAGTTGGCCCACTTACCGGCCGGCGACTGCACCCGGTACAGCTTCGCGCCACGGTCGTCACGCTGGTAGGGCTCCACGTACCAACCGCCGGCGGCACCCGGATCGCCGACGTGGTTCCAGCCACCGAGCAGCAGATCGAGTGGAATGGTCGTGGCACCGGTGTAGCGGTACGTCGTGGCGCCACCACGGGTCACGGTGGCCAGTCCCTGGCCTTCGTCGAGTGGCCGGGCGTTGTCGGATCCGACGATTCGCCAGCCGGTGACGGCCTGGGCTTGAAGAGGTATGAGCAGGGCGGTCAGCGCCGCCGCGAAGACGATCCCCAGTTTGCGCATTCACTGGTTGTAGCAGCACCTGCTGTCACAGTGATGAAATCCTGGTGCCTTCCTGACAAATCGGTTGGTGCGGGCGCGGAAGCCGGGTTTGATGACCTGATGGCTGAGGTTCAGGGGATCTGCGACGCGCGGTTCGAGGCCGTGCGGGACGTGCTGGCGGCGTCTTTGGACGACAAGGACGTCGGGGCTTCTGTCGCCGTCTATCTGGGTGACGAGCCGGTGGTCGATCTCTGGGGTGGGTACTCCGATGCGGCGCGCACCAGGTCCTGGGAAAGCGACACGATCACCTGCGTCTTCTCCACGACGAAGACGATGGCCGCTCTGTGTGCGCTGATCCTGGCTGATCGCGGGGTGGTCGATCTGGATGCGCCGGTGGTGGAGTACTGGCCGGAGTTCGGGGCCTTGGGCAAGGACAAGGTGTTGGTCCGGCATGTGCTCGGGCATACGGCCGGGTTGCCGACCTGGCAGGAGAAACTGCGAGCCGAGCAGCTTTTCGACTGGCCGTTGATGACGAGGTTGCTGGCTGAGCAGGAGTTGGGTTCGGAGCCTGGTGTGGTGGGGGCCTATCACTCGATCACGCAGGGGTATCTGATCGGTGAGGTCGTTCGGCGGACCACCGGGCGCAGCCTGGGTGCCTTCTTCGCCGAGGAGGTTGCGGGGCCGCTGGAGGCTGACTTCCATCTGGAGTTGGCGCCTGAGCACGATCATCGGGTCGCGCCGGTGATCCCGGCCACGACCAGAGCGGCGAAGTTGGCGGCGCTGGGTGCCGGGAACCCTGAGATTCCGGCCGAGCTCGCCAATACCGAGGCATGGCGGCGGGCGGACATTCCGTCGGCCGGCGGGTTCGGGAACGCTCGGTCGGTGGCTGCCGTGCAGTCGGTGCTGGCCTGTGGTGGAGAGGCTCGTGGAGTGCGGCTGCTGTCGGAGGCCGGGTGCGAGCGCGTGCTGGAGCAGCAGTTCTTCGGTGAGGACGCGGTGCTGGGCCGGACGATTCGGTACGGGATGGGCTACGGCCTGATGCAGGCGCGGACCTGTAGCTGGGGTGGCTGGGGCGGCTCGCTGGTGCTGGTCGACCTGGAAAAGCAGCTCACGGTGGCCTACGTGATGAACCAGATGCTGGAGGAAGGTCCGCTCGGGGACGACCGGGGGCTGGGCATCTTGTTGGCAACTTATGAAGGCCTTACGTAACGTCGCGCGGCATTGTTTTGGCATGCCACACTCGGCAGGGTGCGGACAACGACGCTCCTCGGACGGGGACCAGAACAGCAGCGCTTGGCCACGCTCGTTGCCGGAGTCACCGAGGTCGGCGGAGCGCTCCTGATCCGTGGCCAGGCAGGGATCGGGAAGTCCGCTCTGCTCAGCGAGGCGGCCGCGCAGGCCAGGGCAGCCGGGCTGAAAGTTCTTTCGGTCACCGGCGCCGAGTCCGAACAGAACTTCCCGTACGCCGGGTTGCATCAGCTCCTGCACCCACTTCGCAAGGACATCGACGCGCTCCCCGGCCGGCAACGCGACGCGCTCCGAGTCGCACTGTGCCTCGCCGACGGCGATATCCCGGATCTCTACGTGGTCGCCCTCGCAACGCTCAACCTCCTGTCCGACACCGGTACGCCGCTGCTGCTGCTGGCCGAGGATGCGCACTGGCTCGACCAGGCGAGCGCCGACGTGCTCGCCTTCGTGGCCCGCCGGCTGGAGTCCGAGCCGATCGTGCTGCTCGCCACCGTGCGCGACGGCGTTCCCTCCCAACTGGACGCTGCTGCCCTGCCATCCCTGCAGGTCGAGCCGCTCACCGACGAGGTGTCGGCCACCTTGCTCGACGAGGTCGCCCCGAAACTGGAGCAGTCGGTCCGGGAGCGGCTGCTGAGCGAGTCGGCCGGTAACCCGCTCGCGCTGACCGAGCTCCCCGGCACGCTCTCGGCAGATTCATTGCTGAAGGCAACCGTGCCGTTGAACACCCGGCTCGAACAGGCCTTCGGGGCAAGGACCTCGGCCCTGCCGGCGGCGACCCGGATGTGCCTGTTGGTTGCCTCCCTCAACGACCGTGGCTCGCTCGCCGAAACTCTCGACGCCGCGGCGGCCGCGCTCGGCGTGCCGGTCGACGCGGACGCGCTCACTCCGGCCACGGAAGCCCGCCTGATCGAGCTGGAGGCCGGCAGGCTGACCTTCCGGCATCCGTTGATGCGATCCGCGATCGTCCAGACCTCGACGGCCACCGAGCGCCAGGCAGCCCACCGCGCATTGGCCGACGCCTTGCACCAGGAGCCCGAGCGACAGGTCTGGCACCTCGCCGCAGCGACTCCGACGCCTGACGAGAACATCGCGAGCGCCCTGGTCAAGGCGGCCGAGCGAGCACAGTACAGGGGTGGTGTCGAAGCGGCCATCGCGTCGCTGGAGGAGGCCGCCAGGCTCAGCGAGACCGCTGACCTGCGCGCCGACCGGCTGCTGCGGGCGGCGGATCTCGGCGTCGAGGCCGGCCGGCCCGACGTCGTCAAGCGGCTGCTGATCGAAGCCTCCCAAGGTGACCTCTCCCAGCAGGATCAGGCGCGCGCGACCTGGGTCCGCAGCAGTTTCGACGACGGGCTGGTCGACGACACCGCGGGGCCGACCGAGCTGGCCAAGCTCGCGCGATCGGTCTACGAGGACGGCGATCTCGACCTGGCGATGCGGATCCTGTGGGGCGCGGGGATGCGCTGCTTCTGGTCCGAGCCCGGTGCCGAGGGGCGCCAGCACCTGCTCGACGTCGCGGACAGCCTGCCGCTGGACGACGGCGATCCGCGGCTGATCGCGATCCTCGCCTATGTCGCGCCGATCGAGCGCGGCAAGGTGGTCGCGGCCGGCCTGATGGACCTGGCCGGGCAGACCGGTGGCAATCCGATGGTCGAGCGGTTCCTCGGCAGCGCGGCACTGCAGATCGGCGCCTTCGAACTGTCGGCGCGGTTCTCGTCGTCCGCCGCGGCCGGGCTGCGCGAGCAGGGCCGGCTCGGCCTGCTCGCCCGCGCGCTCGCGGTGCACGCCTGCAGCGCGGTGCGCCTGGGCAACCTCGACATCGCGATGCCCGCGGCCGAGGAGGCCGCCCGGCTCGCCAAGGAAACCAACCAGACCTTCATGTACGGCTTCGCCGTCTCTGCCCAGGCCGAGGTGGCGGCCCTCCGTGGCCAGTACGCCGAAGCCGCGGAGCTCATCGCCGAAGCCGAGCAGGTCGGCCTTGCGGCAGGCGCCCGGCCCGTGCTCGCCACCGTCCAGCTGGCCCGCGGCCTGGTCGCCCTCGGCGAAGGCCGGCATGCCGACGCTTTCGCCGATCTGCACCGCATCTTCGATCCCGCCGAGCCGTCGTACCAGCTCGCGCTGCGCTGCTACGTGATCGCCGAGCTCGCCGAGGCGGCGATCCGCTGCGGGCAGGAGGACGCGGTCCGCAAGATCGTGAAGAGGCTGGAGAAGGACGCACAACAGTCCGCGTCGCCCTCACTGCACATCGGGCTGCGCTACGTCCGCGCGGTGCTCGCGAACGACGACGAGGCGGAGAAGCTCTTCCAGACCGCGCTGGCCGCCGACCTGACCGGCTGGCCGCTGGAGCGCGGGCGGCTGCAGCTCGCCTACGGCGAGTGGCTGCGACGGCACCGGCAAGCGGCGGAGTCGCGCGTGCACCTGCGAGCAGCACGCGAGACATTCGACGCGCTCGGCCTGATCCCGTGGAGCGAACGCGCCCGCAGTGAGCTGCGGGCGGCCGGCGAGACCAGCCCCCGCCGTACGCCGGATGCCCGCGAGCAGCTCACTCCGCACGAGCTGAGCATCGCCCAGCTCGCCGCCGAGGGCCTGACCAACCGCGAGATCGGCCAGCGCCTCTACCTGTCGCACCGGACGGTCAGCACCCACCTGCACCGGATCTTCCCCAAGCTCGGCATCACGTCGCGCGCGGATCTCCCCGCAGTACTGCGGAACTCCCCCGCTTGACGTACACCGTCAGCGTCACCTGACGGGCGCGGTGGCTGCCCGGGCCAGCCTAGGTTTCAAGCGTTTGTGCTTCTGAACGCGCTGAACCCTCGTAGGAGACCACCATGCCTGAACCATCGCGGCGGACCTTCCTCGCCACGTCAGCCGCTGCCGCCGCCGTCACCGCGGCGTCCTCCGGCGTCCTTTCCAGCTCCGAAGCAGCCGCCACGACCAGCGGCGGCGACGCGGCGATCCGGAAGTTCCGGGTGAACGTCCCCGACTCCGTGCTCACCGATCTGCGGCACCGGATCAAGGCCACCCGCTGGCCCGCCAAGGAGACCGTCAACGACCAGGCCCAAGGCGTCCAGCTCGCCAAACTGCAGGAGCTCGTGCACTACTGGGGCTCGCGCTACGACTGGCGCAAGATCGAGCGCAAGCTCAACGCGCAGCCGCAGTTCGTGACCAGGATCGACGGTCTGGACATCCACTTCACCCACATCCGCTCCAAGCACGCGAACGCGCTGCCGCTCATCATCACGCACGGCTGGCCCGGCTCGATCCTCGAACTGCAGAAGGTGATCGGCCCCCTCACCGATCCCACCTCGTACGGCGGCCGCGCGGCCGACGCGTTCCACCTGGTCATCCCGTCGATGCCCGGCTACGGCTTCTCCGAGCAGCCGAAGGCGAAGGGCTGGAACGCCGACCGGATCGGCCTGGCCTGGGACGTGCTGATGAAGCGGCTGGGCTACTCGAAGTACGTCTCGCAGGGCGGCGACTGGGGTGCGGTCGTCTCGGACAAGATGGCGCGCCGCGCCTTCCCGGGGCTGCTCGGCATCCACGTCAACATGCCCGCGACCGTGCCGGCGGACGTGGCGAAGGCGCTCAACGATGGCGATCCCGCACCCGCCGGGCTGGGGCCGGTGGAGAAGAAGGCCTTCGACACCCTGAAGACCTTCTACACCCTGAACGCGGGCTACTCGCAGATGATGGCGACCCGCCCGCAGACGCTCGGCTACGGCCTGACCGACTCGCCGGCCGGCCTCGCCGCGTGGATGTACGACAAGTTCGCGCAGTGGACCTACAGCGGTGGTGACCCGGAGCGGTCGCTGACCAAGGACGAGATGCTCGACGACATCACGCTGTACTGGGTCACTAACTCCGAGGTCTCGTCGTCCCAGCTCTACCTGGAGAACGGCGAGAACAACTTCAACGCCGTCGACATCTCGATCCCGGCGGCGATCACCGTCTTCCCGGGCGAGATCTACCAGACCCCGCGCAGCTGGGCCGACCGCGCCTACCACGACCTCATCTACTTCAACGAGGTCGACAAGGGCGGCCACTTCGCCGCCTGGGAAGAACCCGAGCTGTTCAGCCGCGAAATCCGCGCCGCCTTCCGCTCCTTGCGCTGACCGAGAGGACCGTTTTCATGATCACCAGAAGAACATTCGGTAAAGCGGTCGGCGCCACAGCGGCGACCGCGTCACTGGCCGGGATGACCACCACCTCCGCGTCGGCCTCCGGCTCCGGTGGGTCGTACGTGCACGGGCTCGGACAGCTCAAGAAGGTCCGTACCGAGCTGCTGGAGATCGCGTACTACGAAGCCGGGCCCGCGACCGGTCCCGTGGTACTGCTGGGACACGGCTGGCCATACAGCCCGTACGCCTTCGTCGAGGTCGTACCCGAGCTGGTACGCCGTGGGTACCGCGTACTGACGCCCTTCCTGCGCGGTCACGGGCAGACCATCTTCCTGTCGGCGGACACGTTCCGCTCCGGGCAGCAGGCAGCGCTCGGCTCGGACTGGATCGCTTTTATGGACGCGCTGAAGATCCCGCGCGCGGTTTTCGCCGGCTACGACTGGGGCGGTCGCGGCCTGTGCGTCGCTGCTGCCCTCTGGCCCGAGCGCTGCGCCGCACTGGTCTCGGTGAACAGCTACCTGGTCCAGAACCTGGATCCCAAGCTCGCCGTGAACCCGGCGGCACCGGCGGTCGAGGCCGCCCAGTGGTACTTCGACTACCTCACCACTGAGCGCGGCAAGAACGGCCTGACCCAGAACCGCAAGGAGATCGCCCGGGTCGTCTGGACCAAGAACTCCCCCACCTGGCGCTACACCGAAGCCGACCTGGACCGCGCGGCCTCGCTGATGACCAACCCGGACTACGTCGCCGTCGTGCTCCACGTCTACCGCCACCGCCGCCTCACCGAGCCGGGCGACCCCCGGTACGACCGCCTGGAGGCTCTGCTCCGCAAGCAGCCGCCGATCACCGTCCCCACCGTGACGCTCGACGGCAAGGACGACGGCAACTTCCCCTGGACCGACGGCAAGCCGTCCGCCTTCCACTTCACCGGCCCCCGGGTGCACCACGTAGTACAGGGTGCCGGTCACAACCTGCCGCAGGAAAAGCCACAGGCGTTCGTGCAGGCGATCTTCCAGGCGGCCCGCCTACACTGACATCGTCGTATGGCCGGTCGTCCGTAGGAGGACTCTGAAATGCCCGATTCGCGTACTCAGACGATCGCCTATCCGGCGCCCGGCTCGCGGCCGTCGCGGCGTGATCCTGAGCCGTTGGCGCCGCACGTGATCGTGTTGTTCGGGGCGACCGGTGACCTGGCCAAGCGCAAGCTGCTGCCTGGTCTGGCCTATCTGCAACAGAACCGGTTCGCGCCCGACCTACGGATCATCGGTACGGCGATGGAGGAGCTCACGTCGGACGAGTTCCGGGCCCGGGCGCGGCTTGCGGTGGACACCTACGGGACGCACACGATCACCGAGGAGGAGTGGGCGCAGTTCTCCGAGCGACTCGAGTATGTCTCGACCGTCGCCGGGCCGGACGCGCTCGCCGCCGCGGTGAAGACGGCCGAGTTGGCGCTGGGGCCGGACGCCCGCCGGCTGCACTACTTGTCGGTGCCGCCGAAGGCTGCGCGGTCGGTGATCCAGATGTTGCGCGACGCCGACCTCGTCGATCGGTCGCGGGTGGTGATGGAGAAGCCGTTCGGTGACGACCTGCAGAGCGCGATCGAGCTGAACGACTTCGTGCACGAGACCTTCGACGAGTCGCAGATCTTCCGGATCGACCACTTCCTCGGCAAGGAGGCGGCGCAGAACATCCTCGCCTTCCGGTTCGCCAACGGGCTGTTCGAACCGATCTGGAACCGCAACTTCATCGACCACATCCAGATCGACATCCCCGAGTCGCTCGGCCTGGACCAGCGGGCCACCTTCTACGAACCGACCGGCGCGTTCAAGGACATGGTCGTCACGCACGTCCTGCAGGTGCTCGCGTTCGTCGCGATGGAGCCGCCGACGGCACTGGAGCCACGGGCCATCTCCGAGGAGAAGAACAAGGTCTTCCGCTCGATGCTGATGATCCAGCCGAGCGATGTGGTCCGCGGCCAGTACGGCGGCTACCGCAGCGAGGAGGGGGTCGCGCCGGACTCCGACACCGAGACGTTCATCGCGATGAAGGTCGGGATCGACAACTGGCGCTGGGCCGGAGTGCCGTTCTACCTACGCACCGGCAAGAAGATGGCGGAGGGGATGCGGATCATCTCGATCGCCTTCAAGGAGGCGCCGAAGACGATGTTCCCGGTCGGCTCCGGCGTCGGGTCGCAGGGCCCGGACCACCTGACCTTCGACCTGGCCGACTCCTCGCGGGTGTCGCTGTCCTTCTACGGCAAGCGCCCCGGCCCCGGGATGCGGCTGGAGAAGCTGTCGATGCAGTTCTCGACCCAGGAGACCGAGACGGCGGGCGACGTACTGGAGGCGTACGAGCGGCTGATCCTGGACGCGATGCGCGGCGACCACACGCTGTTCACGACCGCCGAGGGCATCGAGTCGCTCTGGGAGAACTCCACCCTCCTGCTGGAGGACCCGCCGCCGGTCAAGACCTACGCGCCGGGCACCTGGGGCCCCAACGCCATCCACCAGCTGATCGCACCGCACGCCTGGCGGCTTCCGTTCGAGCGCGAATGGCGCGAGGGCAAGCCGGCCGCCGAGGAGGACTAGGGCGCTAGCGGCGAGTGCGGCGCATGTTCTCCAGTGCTTCGGTCAGGCCGTCTTCCAGGTAGGTGAGGCTGTCGGTCGACTGGAGCAGGGTCGCGCCGCCGGTGACGGCGGCCAGGATCGAGTTGGCGGTTCGCTGCACGTCGACGCTGCCGTCGATCTCGCCGGAGTCCTTCAGAGCCTGTACGCCGGCCGCCAGGTAGCCGACCCATTCGCTGGTGAGCCCGTTGACGATCTCCGCGGTGGCCGGACCGAGCTGGGCGGTCAGCGATGAGAGCGGGCAGGCCTGTCGTTGCGCGTCGTAGATCTGGATCACCCGGCGCCGCCAGGCCTGCCACTTGCGCCAGGTCGTGAGGTCGCCGAGCTGCGGTAGCTGGTCGGCGATCACCTGCTCTGCCTCGTATCTGGCGACGGCGAGCATCAGGTCGGCCTTGCCGTCGGGGAAGTAGTGGAAGAGCTGGCTCTTGCTCGTCGCGGTGCTCGCGCGGATGTCGTCGAGCCCGACGGTCGAGACCCCGCGCTCACGGATCAGCCCCGCGGCGCCCTCGACGATCCGTTGCCGGGTCGCCGCGCCTTTCGCGGTCAGAACTCGCTCCATGCCTGCCAGCCTAGCGTGGTTGACCGTATGGACTGGGCGGTCCATTCTGGATGCTACTCTGGACTCAACGGTCCATTCTTTGGTTGAGGAGAAACTCATGCGGTTGGCAGGCAAGACGGCACTGGTCACCGGTGCCACCAGCAACATCGGTCGCGCGATCGCCATCGCGCTGGCTGCGCAGGGCGCGCAGGTCGTCGTTGCCGGGCGCAACAAGGAGCGCGGTGACGAGGTGGTCGCGGAGATCCGTGCGGCCGGCGGTCAGGCGGACTTCGTCGCGGTCGACCTCGACGGCAGCAAGGTGTCCGCCGGAGCCTTGGCGGACGAGGCGACGCGGTTGCTCGGTGGCCGGATCGACGTACTGGTGAACAACGCGGGTGCGATCGACGGCGGGACGACCGCCGAGACCGATGAAGCGACCTTCGACGAGGTCTTCGCGGTGAACGTGAAGTCGCCGTACTTCCTGACCGCGGCGATCGCCCCGGCGATGGCGGCGGCCGGCGGCGGCGTGATCATCAACCTCGGTTCGTGGGTGGCGCGGCTGGCCATCCCGATCGGCGCCGTGTACGCCGCGAGCAAGGGTGCGCTCGAGACGCTGACGCGCGCCTGGTCGGCCGAGTTCGGCCCGTCCGGCGTCCGCGTCAACGCCATCTCCCCCGGCGTCGTCCATACCGACCCGAACCACCCGGCGACCGCGATGATGGCCGGCACACCGTACGGCCGGATCGGCGCCCCGGACTCCATCGCCCAAGCAGCCGTCTACCTGGCCAGCGACGACGCTTCCTTCATCCACGGCACCGTCCTGGACGTGGACGGCGGCCGCCTGGGCGTCGCGGTCATCGCCGGATAAGTCAGGTGCGTGCCCGCATCAGGGGGCGATTTCGAGGTTGGTGATGAGGCTGTCCGCGTTCAGGGTGAAGCGGTAGATGAGGTCCACTACGCCGCCGGGGAAGTTGCCTTCCAGGTGATTGGTGAGGACGTAGTGGATGTCGTCGAGCTTTTCTACGTGGGTCAGCTCGACGGTGTAGGTGTACTCGGTAGCGGCTGTCTCGCGCCAGCGGTGGATCTCGTCGTGGCCGGTGTAGGTCTTGTCTTCGTCGATGACCACGGCGTCGGGGGCGAAGGCCGAGAGGAGGTCGTGGGCGTTGGCGCGGTGGGCCGGGTCCGCCTCGCGGAGGTACGTGGTGATCGAGTGCGGCAGATGCTTCGCGGCCTCGGCGGCAGTGGGGTCGGGCGGCGTGGGGATGGTCATGAGGTGCCTTCCGTCGACAGGATGAAGGTGGAGCGGCCGAAGGTACGGCCGTTGATCTGGAGTTCGAGCACGTGCTCGCCCGGGTAGTACCGGCGGGTCGAGATCGGCTTGAACGAGTGTTGTTTGCCGATCGTCGCCGACTCCCCCGGCGCGAGCGTGCGGGTGGTGAGCTTGAAGACCTTCGGCGCGAGCGTGCCGTTCGCCTTGACGTGGTGGACGACGTAGTCGATCGCCAGCCGCAACTCGTCGGCGCCCCTGTTGTGCGCACTGAACTCGAAAGCCAGCGACTCCCCCACCGCAACAGCCGGTACTGCGAGCAGCGGCCCGTCGACCACCAACCCGGCGGGCGGCTCGAACCCCAGTAACGCAAGGGCTCCCGGGTCCGCCGCCTTGATCAAGGTGCGCAAAGCGTGCCGCACCAACCGCTCGGTCGTCGGCGCGGGGGATGCCAGCCATTCGCCCGCGATCGCGACGGCCAGCGCCGGATCGAGCCGGCTCAGGTCGTTGAGATGGTTCGCGACCGAGCGGCGCACGTACTCCGAATCGTCGCGTCGCAGCGCTTCGAGGATCGACCGCGTGACAGCGGGTCGCTCGATCAGCCCGGGCACGCGCTTCGCCCAGGGCAACCGCGCCCGGGTGCCTTCGCTCGCGAGCCGACGGACGTGCTCGTCAGCACTCCCGGTCCAGCCGGCGACGACGGCCAGCGTGCGATCCAGGTCCGCCGTCAGGAAGGTTCGCAAGGCGAACTCCCCGGTGAGCCTCGACGTGAGCTCCGCCAGCAGGTCCAGACCGGCCTCGAATTCGTCGCTCTCAACGGCTCGGACGGCGACCGCCTCGGTGACCGGCCAGATCATCCAGCCGGTGAAGGCGGGATCGTCGAGGGCCGCGCGGAAGATCTTCTCGATCGGCCCGTACCCCGGGGGCAGGTCGGCCAGCAGCGCGTCGCGGACCAGCCGACCGCGCTCGCTGAACGCCAGGCCGGCCAGCTGTGACGGCGCCGCGCGGGTCTCCGTCAGCTCCAGCTCCGGAGCCACCGCGCTCAGGCAGGCGCCGAGGGCGACCACAGACGCAGTACTGAGCATTTCTTCCGCAGTGGGCACGAAGACCTCTCGACGAAGTTACTTTCAAATTAGCAGTCACCGACCGGACAGCCAAACCCCGACCCCAACTACCCTCGGCGCCATGATGGAGATGAAGGTGATCGGGGTCGGAGCCGGCGATCCGGATCACGTGACGATTCAGGCCGTGAAGGCGCTGAACCAGGTCGACGTGTTCTTCGTGCTCGACAAGGGCGAGGTCAAACAGCAGTTGGTCGACCTCCGGGCGGAGATCCTCCGGACGCACGCCGGCGAGCGCGAGTACCGGGTCGTCTTCGGGCAGGATCCGGAGCGCGACCGCGGTAGTGACGCCTACGTCGAGTCGGTCGACGACTGGCGCCGGCGTCGCGCGGACGTCTGCGCCGAGCTGATCGCGACCGAGCTGAAGGACGGCCAGGTCGGCGCCTTCCTGGTCTGGGGCGACCCATCCCTGTACGACAGCACGCTGGCGATCCTCGACGACATCCTCGAGCGTGGGCAGCTGAGCTTCGAGATCGACGTCATCCCCGGTATCAGCAGCGTCTCTGCGCTCGCGGCCCGGCATCGGGTCGGGCTCAACCAGGTGGGCCGGCCGATCCAGATCACCACCGGGCGGCAGTTGGCCAAGAGCTGGCCCGCCGACGTCGACGACGTCGTGGTGATGCTCGACGCGCAGACCGCTTTCACCGAGCACACCGACCAGGATGCCGACATCTTCTGGGGCGCCTACCTCGGCACGCCGGACGAGATCCTGGTCGCCGGACCACTGGCCGAGGTGGCCGGCGAGATCATCGAAAAGCGCGCGGAAGCGCGCCGGCGCAAAGGCTGGATCATGGATACGTATCTTTTGCGCCGCTACCGGAAATAATTACCAAAGGATCTTTAGAAAGTCCAGAGCGCACGCTCTTCTGCTCTCCGCTTCGGCGGCTCTAACCTGACGACGCCATTTGTCCACCGCCCCCACGACCGTTGCGCGCGCCCCCACTGCGCCACGGTCAGGACAGAGGAGTTCCGTCATGAAGATGCCCCGTGCCGTCCGCGTTCTCCCCCTCCTCGCCGCCCTCGGCGTCGTCTTGTCGATGCTGGTCACAGCACCGGCCGACGCCCGCGAGCAAGCGCCGACCGCAACCCAGGCCTGCAACTACCCGAACTGGGTCGCGGGCGCCAACTACGTCACCGGAAACGTCGCGAAGTACAGCAACGGCCTGTACTACATCGCCGAACACGACAACCCCGGCTACGACCCGATCGTCAGCACCTGGTTCTGGGATCCGTTCAGCTGCAGCGGGGATCCCGCGCCGCCGGCCTGTAGCTACCCGAACTGGGTCGCGGGCGCGAACTACGTCACCGGCAACATCGTCAAGTACACCAACGGCCTGTACTACATCGCCGAACACGACAACCCGGGCTACGACCCCACGGTCAGCACCTGGTACTGGGATCCCTACACCTGCAGCGGCGGCCCGAATCCGCCGGCCGGCGGATTCCCGGTCAGCGAGTCGCAGTTCAACTCGATGTTCCCGAACCGGAACTCGTTCTACAGCTACTCCGGCCTGGTCGCCGCGCTCGGTGCCTACCCGGGGTTCGCGAACACCGGTGACGACACCACCAAGAAGCGCGAGGCCGCCGCGTTCCTGGCGAACGTGAACCACGAGACCGGCGGGCTGGTCTACATCAAGGAGATCAACGAGGCGAACTACCCGCACTACTGCGACTGGGGTCAGCCGTACGGCTGCCCGGCCGGTCAGGCGGCGTACTACGGCCGCGGCCCGATCCAGCTGAGCTGGAACTTCAACTACAAGGCCGCGGGTGACGCCCTCGGCATCGACCTGCTCGGCAACCCGTGGCAGGTCGAGCAGAACTCGGCGATCGCCTGGAAGACCGGGCTCTGGTACTGGAACACCCAGACCGGGCCGGGCACGATGACGCCGCACAACGCGATGGTGAACGGCGCCGGCTTCGGCGAGACCATCCGCAGCATCAACGGCTCGATCGAGTGCAACGGCGGCAACCCCGCCCAGGTCCAGAGCCGGGTCGACGCCTACAACCGGATCACCGGCATCCTGGGGGTCTCCCCCGGCAGCAACCTCTACTGCTGAGACCTAGCTTGCGTTCTTGGTGAAGAGGTTTTTGGTGAGGCGGTCGACCACGCCGTCGAACCCGGTCAGGATCAGCAGCAGGAGTGCGTAGAACTTCACTCCCGGTACGAAGGCCGCGAGCAGGAAGGACACCGCGGCGAGGATCGTGAAGATGGCGGCCCCGATCACCTCACGACGGGTGATCGGGTTCGCCTCCTGCTCGAGTTCCTGGTGGTTGCGGATCAGCAGCGTCAAGGCCAGCTGGACGATGCTCAGGGCAAGCAGGTTGCCGATGTAGAGGCCGGCGGTGAACTTCGTGCTCGGGTAGGTGCCGACGATCTCGGTGGGGAACGGCATCACCACGATGGTGAGCAGCCAGAGCATGTTCAGCTGGACCAGGCGTGAGTTGTAGGCCTTCACGTGCTCGAACATCTTGTGGTGGGTCAGCCAGAACCGCGAGATCACCACGAAACTCAGCAGGAAACCAAAGATCTGAGCCTGGTGGTCGGTGATCACCGCCTGCGCGTCCAGACCCTCGCCCCTGGACTCGGTCACCACCTCGACCAGCGGCAGGATCAGCAGCGTGACCGCGATCGCCACCACCGCGTCGGTGAAGAGCACCAGCCGGTCGGGGTTCCTCGTCATGCTCACGGGCGACCACGGTAGCGCAGCAACAACGTCGTACCGACGACCAGTGCGGCGAGGACAAAGGCCGACGCGGCAACGAACGCCACGCTGTACCCGTCCCGCAGCGCAGTGACCGGGTTCGCCCCATCAGCGACCCGTACTGCGGTCCGCGAGGCGGCCAGCGTCGCCAATACCGCAGTACCGATTGCTGCTCCTGCCTGCTGGGCCGTGTTGTTCAGGCCGGAGGCCAACCCGGCGTCACTCGGCTCGGCGCCGGACATGGCGAGCATGATCGCCGCCGGGATCGCCACGCCTGTACCGGCGCCCACCAGGAGCAGTGGGGTGACCACGTTGACGACGTACGAGCCGTGGACGGGCGCCTGGCTCATCACCAGGAGTGCTGCGAGGAGGGCCGTCAGGCCGGCTAGCAGGAGAGCGCGGCTGCCGAAGCGCGCCATCAGCCGCGGGCCGATGAACAGGGACATCACTGCGCCCACGATCGGCGCCGGGAGGAACGCCAGGCCGGTGTGGAGCGAGTCGAAGCCCAGTACTCGCTGCAGGTAGAGGGCGGTCATGAACTGGAAGCCGAAGCCGGCTGCGAAGAGTAGTACGACAACCAGGTTGGACAGAGTCACCTGGCGGTTGCGGAAGATGTGCAGGGAGAGCAGGGGCTGCGTGGCGCGGGCCTGGCGTAGTACGAAGCCTGCAAGGAGGACTATCGAGACGGCTGCCAGCACTAGCGTCCGCGACAGGGCTGCCGTCGGCTCAGCGGTCTGGACGATTGTGTAGACGGCCAGTGAGAGGCCTGCGGTGACCAGGAGTGCGCCTAGTACGTCGGCGCCTCTTCCGAGGCCTAGCCCGCGTTGCTTGGTCAGCAGGCGTGAGGCGAGCACCAGTGCGACTAGGCCGATGGGCACGTTGATCAGGAACGACCAGTGCCAGCCGACGGTCTGGGTGATCACCCCGCCGAGGATGAGGCCGATCGACGCGCCACCGGCGGAGGTGAAGCCGTAGACGCCCATCGCGCGCGCCTGCTCGCCCGCCGCCGGGTAGAGGCCGACGATCATGCCGAGGATCACCGCGGAGGCGAGTGCGCCGCCGACACCTTGCAGGAAACGGCCTGCGATCAGCACTTCGGAGCTGGTGGCGACCCCGCAGAGCAGGGAGGCGGCGGTGAAGACGCCCAGGCCGGCGAGGAAGACCCGCTTGCTGCCGACCAGGTCGCCGATCCGGCCGGCGAGCAGGAGCAGACCGGCGAAGGCGATCAGGTAGGAGTTCATCACCCAGGCGAGGCCGGCCTGGGAGAAGCCGAGGTCGCCCTGGATGGTCGGCAACGCCACCGTCACGACGGTGCCGTCGAGGATGATCATCAGCTGCATCACGCACAGCACGGCGAGTGCTTTCGCGCGGCCCGGCTGTCCCGGCCGGCGGGTGGGGCTTGAGCTGGTCGGCTCGATCGTCGCGGTCATCGGTCGTCTCCTTGGCTGCGAGGCAGGACAAGTAAGACGTTAGCAGATAGTTCCGTAGTAGACGATCTTTTAGCGGATTATGACCGCTGACGGGTCCGTCTGACCGGCTGCGCCTCGACCGGCGTCGCGAGCTGGCCGCCGACCAGCTCGGCCAGGGAGTCCGCGAACAGCTTGCGCTGGGAGGCGGCGAGGGCGGCCAGGGCGTCGCCGTGGACCTGGTCGACGATCCGCTGGCCGTCGACGGCGGCCTTCACGCCTTCGGGGGTGACGGCGATGATCCGGGCGCGACGGTCGGTCTCCGAGGGCTTCCGTTCGGCGAAACCGGCCTTCTCCAAGGCGTCCACGGTGCCGACCATGGTCGTCTTGTCGAGGTAGGCGAGCTCGGCGAGCTGGATCTGCGTCCGCTCCTCCTCGAGCGCGTAGACGAGCACGCACTGCATCCGCGGCGACAGGCCGATCTCGGCCAGGGCGGCGGTCAGCTGGGTCTCCAGCACGTGCCCGGCGTGTTTCAGCATGCCGGTCAGATCCGGCACGGTCCGCAACGGTGTCTCAGCCATACGTTCATTCTAGCGCGGGATCATCTACTTCCGGATGATCCCGCTAACGAACTATCGGCCGCCTGTGCTAAACAGGCGGTAACCAAAGGGGCCCCATCGTGGACCAATTAACCCTCGGCGTCATCGGCCGTTCCCGTAAAGAGAACGAGCATCGGCTGCCGATTCATCCGCACCACTTCGACAAGATCGACGAGGACCTGCGGCAGCGCATCTTCCTCGAGTCCGGGTACGGCGAACAGTTCGGCGTCTCCGACGTTCAGCTGTCCCAGTCCGTAGCCGGCGTCCTCGACCGGGAACAGCTGATCGCCAGGACCGACGTCGTACTACTGCCCAAGCCCCAGCACGAGGACCTCGCCGAGCTCCGCAACGGCCAGGTGCTCTGGGGGTGGCCGCACTGCGTCCAGGACGACAAGGTGACCCAGCTCGCGATCGACCGCGAGCTCACCCTGATCGCCTTCGAGGCGATGAACCACTGGACCGCCGACGGCCGGTTCAACCTGCACGTCTTCCACAAGAACAACGAGCTGGCCGGGTACTGCTCCGTCCTGCACGCGCTGGAGCTGATCGGCTCGACCGGTGACTACGGCCGCCGGCTCAACGCCGCGGTGATCGGCTTCGGTGCGACCGCACGTGGTGCGGTGACCGCGCTGGCGGCGCACGGGATCCACGACGTCGACATCCTGACCGGACGCGGCGTGACGGCGGTCAGCGCGCCGATCCACTCGGCGCGGATGATCCAGTTCGACCACGACGACGCGGACGACACCTCCGACCCCCGGCGCAGCTACGCGCTGACAGACCCGGGCCGGATCCCGCTCGCCGGATTCCTGGCCGAGCACGACATCATCGTGAACTGCGTCCTGCAGGACCCGGACGCGCCGCTGACGTTCCTGATCGAGGACGACCTGGACCAGTTCGCGTCCGGCAGCCTGATCATCGACGTCTCCTGCGACCTCGGGATGGGGTTCAGCTGGGCCCGGCCGACCGGCTTCGCCGAGCCGACCTTCATCGTCGGGGACAACATCACGTACTACGGCGTCGACCACACCCCGTCGTACCTGTGGAACTCGGCGACCTGGGAGATCAGCGAGGCCCTGCTCCCCTACCTGCGGACGGTCCTCGACGGCCCCGAGGCCTGGCACGCCGACACCACGATCCAGCGCGCCATCGAGATCGAGGCCGGCAAGATCCGCAACCCGGGCATCCTCACCTTCCAGCACCGCTCCCCCGAGCACCCGCACGCCCACCTCTGACGGGCACACCGCTCCGCTGACTTGGCTCCGCGCCAAGCAGCCAGGCAGCCACTTTGTGCACGACGTGAGCGTTCTGGCGCCGCCTGGACGCTCACGTCGTGCACAAGGTGGTGCCCATCCCGCGCCAAGCGGTGAGCTTGAGGGGGATGGTGGTGCGGAACACAGGGCGGAGGCGGGAAGTAGCATCACGGCCGTGGAGGTTCGTGGTGGGCGGAGGCAGCCGGATCGGTGTCCGGGGGTGCTGGCTGTGCATGAGGCGGCCGACGGCGGGCTGGCGCGGGTGCGGCTGCCTGGCGGGGTGCTGAGCGCGGAGCAGCTTCGGGTGCTGGTTGCGGCGGCTGTCGACCTCGGGGACGGGCATCTGGAGCTGACGTCGCGCGCGAACGTACAGATCCGGGCGCTGCAGCCCGGTGCGCCGGTGGAGTTGTCTGACCGGCTGTACGCGGCGGGACTACTGCCATCGATCAGCCATGAGCGCGTCCGCAACATCCTCGCTTCACCTCTCTCCGGACTCGACCAACACGGCCGGTACGACGTACTGCCACTGGCGGCCGAGCTGGACCGGTTGCTGTGTGCACGTCCCGGGCTGGCCGAGCTGCCCGGACGCTTCCTGTTCGCCCTGGACGACGGGCGCGGCGACCTCGCCTCAGCGAAGGCGGATGTCGCCGTACAGATGGTCGACAACTCACAAGCCGAGCTACTCCTCGCCGGAGCCCCCACCGGAGTGCTGCTGGAGGCGGAGCGGGCCCCTGAGGTCATGGTTGCTGCAGCTGAGGCGTTCCTGGCGGAGCGGGCTGTGCAGGAGTCCGAGGCGTGGCGGCTCGGGGAGCTGCTGGAGGGTCCGCAGCATGTGCTGGCACGGCTGGGACTCGTACAGACACGCGAAGTGCTGGAACTGCGGGCGGCCAGCGGCCCGAGGGCGCGAGCGGGGCGCTATGAGGGGCCCGACGGGAAGGTGTCGCTGGTTGTGGCAGTCCCGCTCGGTGTGCTGACTGCTGAGCAGGCCGCAGCCCTACTCGAGCTTGCTGAGCATCCGCAGGCGGCGACTCTGGGCGAGCCCGCTGGGCGATCGCAGGTGGCGGCTCCGGGCGGGGCTGGCGGGCAACTGCGGGTTACGCCTTGGCGGTCGGTAGTGGTGCGGGTGGTGGATGCTGACGCGGCGGTCGAACGGCTGACCGGTGTGGGGCTGGTGTTGGAGGCAGGGTCGCCTTGGAATGGGGTTACTTCCTGTGCGGGGCGGCCTGGGTGTGGAAAGGCGTTGGCTGATGTGCGGGGGGATGCCCGGCGAGTGGTGCCGGGGTGGGGCGGTGGCGGCCGGGTGGTGCACTGGTCGGGGTGTGAGCGGCGGTGCGGGCGGCCTGGTGGGGAGTTTGTGGATGTGCTGGCGCTGGCGGGCGGCGGGTATGCGGTCGACGGGGTTGTGATGGAGGTTGACGAGGTGAGGGCGCGATGAGTGAGCAGTACGAGTACGTGACCGAGGGCGCGGAGATCTACCGCCGGTCGTTCGCGACGATTCGCGCCGAAGCCGCGCTGGACGGGTTACCGGGTGACGTGGCACAGGTTGCCGTGCGGATGATCCACGCCTGCGGGATGACCGATCTCGTCAAGGACCTTGCCTGGTCCGACTCAGTGGTGAAGGCAGCGCGGGCGGCGTTGCAGGGTGGAGCACCGATCTTCTGCGACGCGGCGATGGTCGCGGCCGGCATCACCCGCAAGCGGCTGCCGGCGGACAACGAGGTCGTCTGCACATTGAGCGACCCGTCGGTGCCCGAGCTGGCCAAGCGGCTCGAAACGACCAGGAGCGCGGCGGCGATCGACCTTTGGGGCGACCGGCTGGCCGGCTCAGTGGTTGCTATCGGCAACGCTCCGACCGCGTTGTTCCGGTTGCTCGAGCTGATCCGCGACGGTGCGCCGCGGCCGGCCGCGGTACTGGGGATTCCGGTCGGGTTCATCGGCGCCGCGGAGTCCAAGGAAGCTTTGGCCGCCAACGACCTGGGGCTGGAGTTCCTCGTCGTGCGCGGCCGCCGGGGCGGCAGCGCGATCACCGCTGCCGCCGTCAACGCGATCGCGAGCGAGGAAGAATGACCGGACGGCTCTGGGGTGTCGGGCTCGGCCCGGGCGACCCCGAACTCGTGACCGTGAAGGCGGCCCGGCTGATCGGCGAGGCGGACGTCATCGCGTACCACAGCGCCCGCCACGGCCGGAGCATCGCGCGCTCGGTGGCAGCACCGTACCTGCGCGAAGGCCAGGTCGAAGAGCTCCTGATGTACCCGCTGACCACGGAGACCACCGATCACCCCGGTGGCTACCAGGGTGCGATGGACGACTTCTACGCCGAGTGCGCCGCCCGGCTGGCCGCGCATCTCGATGCCGGGCGCAACGTCGTAGTACTGGCTGAGGGCGACCCACTGTTCTACGGCTCCTACATGCACATGCACAAGCGGCTCACTGACCGCTACGACTGCGAGGTCGTGCCAGGTGTGACCTCTGTGAACGCTGCAGCCGCAGTGCTCGGCCGGCCGCTGTGTGAGCGCGACGAGATCCTCACCATCCTCCCGGGCACGCTGCCGACCGACGTACTGGCCGAGCGGCTTCGTACGACCGATGCTGCGGCAGTGATGAAGCTCGGCAGGACTTTCGCCAACGTACGCGAGGCTTTCGAGCTCGCCGGCCGGGCAGACGAGGCCTGGTACGTCGAACGCGCGACCACCGACGCCCAGCGCACCGCTCCCCTGGCCGACGTTGACCCGGACTCTGTGCCGTACTTCTCGCTGGCCCTGCTCCCCAGCCCGATCAACAACCAGGCCCCGGAGCCCAAGGTGCTCAGTGAAAGCACTGAAGGCTCAGTCACCGTGGTTGGGCTAGGACCGGCCGGGCCGGAGTGGATGACGCCGGAGGTGCGATCCGCGATCGCCGAGGCCGACGACCTGATCGGCTACGGCCCGTACGTCGACCGGCTGCCCGACCGTGCCCGCCAGCGCAAGCACGGGTCGGACAACAAGGTGGAGTCCGAGCGAGCCGCCTTCGCCCTCGACCTGGCCCGCAAGGGCTCGCGGGTCGTCGTAGTGTCGTCGGGCGACCCCGGTGTGTTCGCCATGGCGAGCGCGGTCACCGAGGTCGCCTCCGAGCCCGAGTACGCCGACATCGCCGTCACCGTGCTGCCCGGGATGACCGCGGCGCAGGCGGTGGCGAGCCGCGTCGGTGCGCCGCTCGGCCACGACTACTGCGTGCTGTCGCTCTCCGACCGGCTCAAGCCATGGGATGTGATCGCTGCCCGCCTGACAGCGGCAGCTGCGGCCGACCTCGCCATCGCTATCTACAACCCGGCCTCGAAGTCGCGCACCTGGCAGGTCGGCGCTACCCGCGACCTCCTGCTCGGACACCGTGCACCAACGACCCCTGTGATCGTCGGACGCGATGTCGGCGGTGTGAACGAGTCCGTCACCGTCACGACGCTGGCGGACCTGGACCCCGAGCAGGTGGACATGCGCTGCCTCCTGCTGATCGGCTCCTCGCAGACCCTGACAGTCGACCGCCCAGCCGGTCCCCTGGTCTTCACTCCCCGTCGCTACCCGAACGCAGAGAAGGGTTAATTCCTCCGGGTGAAGGAGTAAAGCGGTATTCCCCGGGTAGAGGCTCGCAGCAGGGCAGATTCGTGAGGGGAAACGGCAGTGGAACAGAGCATCTTGAGTCAGCCTGAGGTCGAGACGACGACCCAGCGGTACGAACAGGCCCGCGCGGCCGCTCACCAGGCGATGACCAGCGTCAAACTGGTCCCCGACAAGCCCGTGGCCGAGACGGAGCCCGAGCGCCTGTCGTACCGGGGTTTCAAGTTCGGCGCCGCGTTCTTCGGCTGGCTGATCATGGGCTCGATGGTCGTCCTGCTGACCGCTCTCGTCACCGGCGCCGCCGCCGGTACGACGTACGTTCTGGACTACACCAGAGCCGACGCCGAACGGCAGGCCGGCACCGCGGCCATCACCGCGGCGGCCGTTCTGGTCCTGATGCTGAGCCTCGCCTTCTACACCGGCGGGTACGTCGCGGGCCGGCTCGCGCGCTTCGACGGCGTCCGGCAGGGGTTCGGCGTCTGGATGATCACCTTGCTGCTGATCATCTTCGCGTCGTCCATCGGTGCGTTCCTGAACAGCCAGTACGACCTGACCGGCCGGATCGAGCGCCCCGACGTACCGATCACGAACGACCACCTGCTGACCGGTGGGCTCATCACGGCCGCCGCGCTGCTGATGCTCCCGCTGCTCGCCGCGCTGCTCGGCGGCAAGACGGGCCAGCGCTATCACGACAAGATCGACCACCTTCTGGGTTGAGGCGAATACGCACGGGTACGGGGTACGGAGACGGGGCTGTCGAGGTAAGGAGACGGCGAGATGGTTCAGCAATATCGGGACGACCCTGACACCCAGCAGTTCACCGGCCCGGCCAAGCAGTTCACCGAGGACACGGCGGTCGAGCGGACGTCGGCGACCCACCGTGCCGACGTCAAGACCTCCACCGCGGCCGAGGTCGATCCGGCGTACCGGGGCTTCAAGTCCGGCGCCGCGTTCTTCGGCTGGCTGATCGCGATCGGTCTGACGGTGCTGTTGACCGGGGTGATCGGCGCGATCGCGGCCGCGGTCGACTACGCGATCACCATCGACCGGTCGATGGCCGAGGACAACGCCGGCACCATCGGTATCGTCTCCGCCGTCCTGCTCGTCGTGATGATGGCGATCGCCTACTACAACGGCGGGTACGTCGCCGGCCGGCTCGCGCGCTTCGACGGAGCGCGGCAGGGGTTCGGCGTCTGGGGTATCGGGCTGATCGTGACGCTCGTCGTCGCCGGAATCGGCGCGCTGGCGGGGTCGCAGTACGACGTACTGGACCGCGTGGACCTGCCGTCCATCCCGATCGCGGACGAGGACCTGACCACGGGCAGCCTGATCCTGGCGGCCATGGTGCTGGTGGTCAGCCTGCTGGCCGCGGTGATCGGTGGCAAGGCCGGCCAGCGCTACCACAAGCGGATCGACAACAGCTGGGAGTAAACCCGGGCTGCCCGGCTGTTGCACCTGGTGTGAAGAGAACCCAGGTGGCGGTGATCGGAGCCGGGCAGGCCGGGCTGTCGGCGGCATATCACCTGGTCAGGATGGGGTTCAGCCGGTACGACGGGGTGGTGGTGCTCGACCGCAACCCGGCACCGGGTGGCGCCTGGCAGCACCGCTGGGACTCGCTCTCCATGCATGACGTGCACGGCATCGCCAACCTGCCCGGCGTCGCGGTACCGGAGAGCGCCGGCGACGAGCGTGCCAACGCGTTCGTCCCGCAGTACTTCGCGGACTACGAAACGCGATTCGAGCTCCCGGTGGTACGGCCGGTGATCGTGGAGAGCGTGCGGCACGACGGTGAGCTGTTCGAGCTGACGACCGACCACGACACGTACCGGGCCGAGGCGATCGTCAACGCGACCGGCACCTGGAACCGTCCCTTCATCCCCTGGTATCCGGGGATCGAGACGTTCAAGGGGCGGCAGCTCCATACCGCCGACTACAACGGCGCCGGCGAGTTCGCCGGGAAGCATGTGCTCGTGGTGGGCGGCGGCGCGTCGGCCGTGCAGTTGCTCGCCGAGATCTCCGAGGTCGCGACGACGACGTGGGTGACGCGGAGGCCGCCGGAGTGGCGGACGCCGGGCGAGGAGTTCGGGCCGGAGATCGGGCGGCAGATCATCGCCAAGGTGGAGGAACGCGTCCGGGCCGGGTTGCCGCCCAAGAGTGTGGTCGCGGTGACGGGTCTGCAGTTGCGCGAGCAGGAGCAGGCGGCGTACCGCAAGGGTGTGTACACGCGACTGCCGATGTTCAGCCGGATCACGCCGGCGGGCGTCGAGTGGGCGGACGGCCGCACCGAGTCCGTCGATGCGATCCTCTGGGCGACCGGTTTCCGCGCCGACCTGGCGCACCTCGCGCGGTTGCACCTGCGCGAGCCCTCCGGCGGAATCCGGATGGACGGCACCCATACGGTCCTCGAGCCCCGCGTGCACCTGGTCGGCTACGGCCCGTCAGCCAGCACGATCGGCGGCAACCGGGCGGGCTTCGCAGCCGCCCGCCAGCTCCGCGACCTCTTGCAGCCCGTCCCGGTCTGAGCTGCGCCGGCCGACGACGACTGGGATGAAGGCTCCGGCCAGCAGGAAGATCGTGGCCGTCAGCAACCATCCTGGCCAGCCCCAGCTGACCGCGACCACCGTCAGGACGAACGGCGCGATCAGGTCGCCGAATTGATGACCCATCGCGTAGGCACCTTGGTACTGCCCCTGCGCGCCGGCAGGCGCCAGGCCGAAGCTGATCCCCCAGCCGCCGGCCGACTGCAACATCTCCCCCAGCACGTGGACCACCGCGGCCACCAGCAGAAGCACGATCGTCACCGCGCCCGAAGTCACGTCGGTCACGGCCAGAACGCCACAGGCCAGGGCGAGCAGAAGTCCCGCCCGGCGGCCGGCTCGGGCGGCACCGGCCAGGTGTTCGGTGCCGCGGGCAACTCTGACCTGCAGCAGGATCACCGCCACCGAGTTCGTCACCAGCAGGACCGAGATCAACCAGGTCGGAGCATCGGTCGCGGTCGCCACCCAGAGCGGGATGGCGATCTGGGCCATCGCGTTGTGCATGCTGAGCAGGCCGTCGAGCCCGACGAAGATCAGGAACGCCCGGTCCTTCAGCGCGGTGAATCCGGACGGGCCTGTTGCCGACGGCACCGGCGCCAGCCTGGGCATGCCCCAGCGCACGAGCCCGGCCGTGATCAGGTACGTCGCCGCGTTGGCGAGCAGCGCGACGATGTAGACCTCCCGCCGGTCGACGGCGAGCACGATCCCGGCCAGGCCCATCCCGACGCCCATCCCGATATTCGTCGTCACCCGCAGCATCGCCAGGGTGCGAACCCGCTGGTCGGACGGAACCAGGCCGGCGATCAGGGCGCCCTTCGCCCCGCGCTGGCCGGAGTCAGCGATCGCGGTCAGCGCCGCGACACCGACGTACAGGGGGAAGGAGCGCACCTGGGTCAGCGTCGCCATCATGACCGCCTGGAGCAGCAGGAAGGCGATGTACGCACGGTTGGGGCCGAGGCGGTCGGCGACGACGCCGAGCGGCGTACTCACGATCAGACCGGCCAGGCCGGCGATCGTCAGGCCGATCCCGACGTGCCCGACCGAAAGGCCGGCCATCCGGGTCAGGTACAGCGCGCCGACCGCGGCGTAGACGCCGTTGCCGAAGGTGTTGACCAGGGTCGCGGCGACCAGCCGGCGCACCTCGGGCGGGAGGGAGGAACTCATGGCCACCAGCCAACAGCCCGCCCAGCGGTGCCGCCCTTGGATTGACGGAAGTCGTCAGCGCATCACGAGGTCGAGCAAATCTGTGCCGATACTGCGCATCACCTGCTCGTCCAGCCGATAGGCGACGAACCTGCCCTGCCGCTCGGCCGTCACCAGTCCCGCCCTGGTCAGTGCCCGCAGGTGCCTGGTGACCTGGGTCGGGTTGAGATTCCAGAGGGTCGCGATCTCCCCCGCGGTCCGCGACTCGCTCGCGACGGCCCGGCAGACCTGCAGTCGGTCGGGGACCGCCAGCGCCTCCAGCCGATGCCGGATCGCCTGCGCTGTCGGTACTGCGGACTGCCCGCGACCTGCCGCGGGATAGATGATCGTCAGCGGCTCCCCCGGAACCTCGCCGAGGAACAGGTGCGGAGCGATGAAGTTGCTCGGCACCAGCAGCAGCGAGTGCTGGGCCAGGTCGATCCGCTTGTTCTGGATCTTCTGCACGACCAGGTTGTCGGGGTCTCTGGCCGCGACCGATCCGTCCAGGGAACACAGCATCACGCTCAGGCCGTCGCGCTTGGCCAGGTCCCGGTCCTGCCGGCCCCGCGCGGCCAACTGGTCCCGCGACGCCACCCAGATCTCACCGAACCAGCCTTGCCAGCACGCGTCGAGGAAGTCGAGGAACCGCTCGACAGGCTCGGCCGGCGACGTGAGCAGCGACTCGACCAGCTCGGCGATCGGCCTTCCCCGGCTCAGGGCCCAGCGGCGTACGGCGTCGAGGTCGGTGTTCTGCGTGGCCAGCGGCCGCCCACGCAGCGGCCTGATCAGCTCGGCCGCCAGGTCTTCCGGCGGGCGGGAGCGCAGTACGGCGAGCTCGTCGGTGAAGGACGGCAGCCCGGTCGCCGGGCTGGTCGCGAAGAACCGGGCCCGGACGGCGCGGACCGTCCAGGCCCAGGCGGCTAGCTCGTCCCGCAGTACTGCGGGCATCGCGGCGCGGACCTGCTCGGCCCACTCGGTACGGTCGTGGTGGCGTGGCTCGGCGAGGACGTGCAGGGCGCAACCGAGCTCGATCAGCGGCGAGGCGACGTGCCGGATCCGCTCCGGATCGAGCCGGCTCACCCCGGCCAGGATCGTCGGCAACCCGATCAGCCGCGAAGTTCGGGCTGGCCGGCGTGGTCCTTGCGGTCGACGATCGTAGGCTGCATTCCGCTCCTTCAGTGGTGTCCTGTGCTGGTCATCCTGCCGGAAGTGGTCCCGGCCCGGGATAACCTGCTCAGGTGAAGCGCTCTGTAGTGGTCTCGTTGCTCACCGCAAGCACACTCATCCTGGGTCTGGCCGGTACTGCGGCAGCCACCGAGCCTGGTGACGCCGCCCTGGCGCGCGACTCGCTGCGCTCGGACCTGACCGGCGTGCCGTTCTACCTGGCGATGATCGACCGCTACGCGAACGGCGACAAGCGCAACGACCGCGGTGGCCTGGACTCCGGGACCAGGCTGCAGAACGGGTTCGACCCGACGGACAAGCAGTTCTTCCACGGCGGCGACCTGACCGGGCTGTCGTCGAAGGTGGACTACCTGGCCGGGCTCGGCGTAAAGGCCCTGTGGGTCAACCCGCCGTTCCGCAACCGCTGGGTCGTCGACCTCGGTCCGGCCGGCGCGTTCGCGGCGTACCACGGCTACGCGATCACCGACTTCACCAGCTTCGACCCGCACTTCGGGACGGCGAAGGAGATGCGCGCGCTGGTCGACAAGGCGCACGCCCGCGGGATCAAGGTGTTCTTCGACATCACCGCGCAGTACACGGCGGACGTGATCACCTTCGCCGGCGAGCACCCGTACAAGTCGTTGCTTGAGGCCCCGTACAAGGATGCCGACGGCAAGCCTTTCGACCTCGCGGCGATGGCCGGGCGGGCGGACTTCCCGAAGCTCTCTGTCGACAAATCCTTTCCGTACAAGCCGGTCTTGGCCTCACCGGAGGCGGCCAAGCTGAAGAAGCCGGCCTGGCTGAACGACCCGACGCTCTACCACAACCGCGGCGACGCGACCGTCTACGAGGGCGAGCAGTTGCTGTACGGCGACTTCTTCGGCCTGGACGACCTGATGACCGAGCATCCGCGCGTGGTCGCCGGGATGGAGCAGGTCTACTCGTCGTGGATCGACCAGATGAACATCGACGGCTACCGGGTCGACACCACCAAGCACGTGAACGACGAGTTCTGGCAGGCGTTCGCGCCCGCCGTCCGGGCCCATGCCGTTGCTCGCGGCAAGAAGGACTTCTTCATCTTCGGCGAGGTCTACAGCGGTGACCCGGAGCTGACGTCGCACTACAGCACGGTGGCGAAGATGCAGTCGGTGCTGGACTTCCCGTACCAGGGCGCGGCCCGGGACTTCGTCTCCGGCAAGGGCTCGTCGCTGCTCGGCCAAGTGCTCGACTCCGACGACCTCTACACCGATGCCGACTCGAACGCCTACTCGCTGGCCACCTTCACGGGCAACCACGACATGGGCCGCGTCGCGATGATGCTGAAGCAGGACCACCCGGAGATCAGCGAACAGGAGCTGCTGGCCCGGGTGAAGCTCAGCAACGAGCTGCTGTTCCTGTGGCGCGGCAACCCGGTCGTCTACTACGGCGACGAGCAGGGCTTCATCGGTACCGGTGGGGACGCCGAGACGCGGCAGGACATGTTCCCGACGCAGGTCGCCGACCACGTCGGTCAGGACATGCTCGGCACCGACAAGACGCCGGCCGACGACAACTGCGACCCCACGCACCCGCTCTACCGCCAGCTGCGTTCGCTGGCCGACTTCACCGCGTCGGATCCGGTGTGGAAACGCGGCAACCAGGTACTGCGCCTCGCCTCCGGCGACGTGCTCGCCTACAGCCGGATCGACCGTACGACGGGTCGCGAGTTCCTCGTGGTCGCCAACGCATCCACGGCGGCGAAGACCGTCGACGTACCGGTAGGCGCTTCGGGTGCACAGTACGAGCGGATCCGTCCCGCCTTGCAGACGGCCGGTATCACGCAGGTGACGAGCACTGACGCCACCGTCAAGCTCACTCTGCCGCCGCTGAGCGCCATGGTCTACCGCAGCCGGACCGCCCTCCCCGCCGATGCCAGCGGCCCCAAGCCGACTCTGAGCCTGGGCAACAC
Source organism: Streptomyces sp. SID13031 (assembly GCF_010548305.1). Classification (GTDB taxonomy): domain Bacteria; phylum Actinomycetota; class Actinomycetes; order Propionibacteriales; family Kribbellaceae; genus Kribbella. The sequence goes on along the minus strand of NZ_JAAGLV010000012.1, from coordinate 57,762 downwards.
CACCACCCAGGACGGCCGCGCCGAGCTGGTCTCCACGGTGCCGGGGAGCTCCTTCGCCCAGGCGACCTTCGCCTTCCGTAAGCAGGGTGAGAAGAACTGGACAGTGCTCGGTACCGACGACGCCGCGCCGTACCGGGTCTACTCGAAGCTCCCCGCCGGCAAGCTCGAGCTGCGCGTAGTGGTGAAGGACCGCCAGAACCGCCTGGGCGCCGCGTCCTTGCACTAGCCCCTTGCAGAGCACGCCTTTGGAGGCGTGTACTGCAAGAGCTAGGGGGCTGGTGGGATGAAACGTTTGCTGTTGGTTGTGGCGTTGCTGTGGGTGGGGATGGCGGTGCCGGCGGCGGCTGAACCGGCTACGTCTGTGGGGTACTCGGCAGGGGCTACAGCGACCAGATTCACCGGGTTGGCGTTCGACACCTGTACTGCGCCGACGGTTGCCCAGATGACCGCGTGGAAGGCATCGCCGTACAAGGCGGTGGGGATCTACTTCGGCGGGGTAAACCGTGGGTGCGCGCAGCCGCAGCTGACTGCCAGCTGGGTGAGCACTGTGACGCGGATGGGATGGCGGCTCATCCCTATCTACATGGGGTATCAGGCGCCCTGCACCACTCGGCCGAACGCAGTCAAGATGACGGTGCCGTCTGCGGCAACGCAGGGGACGGCGCAGGCGGCTGATGCCGTTGCCAAGGCAGCAGCGCTCGGGATCCTGCCGGGTAGCGCGCTGTATGGCGACATGGAGCACTACGCCGTCTCCGATGCGACCTGCCGGGCGACAGTACTGCGGTACCTCTCAGCCTGGACAAAGGAACTCCACCGGCGCGGCTACATCTCCGCGGTGTACGCCCACCAGGACTCCGGGGCTCGCCACCTGGCCGAGGTCTACAACTCGACCGCCTACGCGCGCCCTGACGCAGTGTGGATCGCCCGCTGGGACCAGAGCTCCACCCTGACCGGCTGGCCGCTGATCTCGGACCGCTACTGGTCCGTGGGGCAGCGGGCCAAGCAGTACCGGGGCGACCATACGGAGACGTACGGCGGTGTCACTCTCAACATCGACAACGACCGCTTCGACGCCCCGGTCGCCTCTGTTTGGTACACCTACACGGTCCGGACGACCATCTACGCCTACAGCGGCCCGTCCACCGCCTACCCGAGACGGGCGACGATCGCCCAGAACTCCAGTGTCCGGATCGTGTGCCAGACCTACGGCCCGAAGATCGGCACCAGCACTGTGTGGAACAAGCTGATCGACGGCACCTACGTCATCGACTACTACGTCCGCACCCCCAACAAGACCGGCTACAGCCCACCGATCCCCGGCTGCAGCTACCCCTACCAGACAACAACGGACAACCTGGCGAGACGACGCGGTCCCGGTACGGGGTACGGCGCGCACCCAGGTCTCCTGCCGACTGGTTCGCTGGCCTGGGTCACCTGCCAACGAGCCGGCACGACAGTCGGTACTACGGCAGTCTGGGACCGCCTGAGCGATGGCAGCTGGGTCACCGACTACTACGTCGCCAACCCGAGCAACACCACCTACAGCGCTCCCATCCGCCGCTGCTGAAATCCCCTTCCTTCCCTTGGAACTACTGAGCCCACGGCGGCTGCACCGTGGTCCCGTCAGCCATGGTGCCGGTGAAGCCGGCTGTGATAGCGACATAGAGCTCAGCCTCGGTCTCACCGAGGTTGCGGACCTGAATCGGCTCCCTCGCCGGTACTACGGCCGCGTCGCCGGCACCGAGCTTCTCGCCATCCGGCGTGAGCTGCACAGTGCCGGACAGCACCATGAAGACCTCGTCGCGGTCCAGCGTGTGCGGCTCGTCGTTGCGAAGGCCTACGTCGAGCCGCAGCTTCCACGTGCACAGACTCTCGGAGCCACGGCTGGGCGCGGCCAGCCCGGTGAAGTGCACGCCCGGTAGGTCGAACTGCGGCGCCTCGGCCGCGCGGATGATCGACATCTGTCCCCCTGGACGGTTTAGACAAGCTGACTTGTTCAACTTGACTTGTCTATGATGGGAGACATGGCGACGAATGACAAGCCCGATCTCGGCATCCTGCTGCTGCTCGCTGACCAGGAGTTCGTCCGCGAACTACGGGCGGCGACAGCAGCACAGGGCTTCGACGACCAGGGCCGCTCCGACGGTTTCGTCCTGCGCACACTCGGTCGCGCACCGGCGACGATCAGCACCCTCGCGGTTCGGCTGGACATCAGCAAGCAAGGCGCAGCGCAGATCGTCGACGACATGGAGCGGCGGGGGTACGTCGAGCGCCAGCCCGACCCGACCGACGGCCGGGCCCGGTTGATCCACCTGTCGAAGCGCGGTCGCGCCGCCTTGGCTGCGGCTCGCCGATTCCACCAGACCTACGAACGCAGGCTGCGCAAGGCCCACGGCGACGAGGCGATCGACACCATGCGAGCTGTCTTCACCTCGATGGCAGGCGAAGACAGCATCACGGACCCGCACTTCCGGGCGCTGATGTTCTGACGGCGGGGAGGTCTGGCGGGGAGGTCTGGCGGGGAGGTCTGGCGGGGAGGTCTGGCGGGGAGGTCTGGCGGGGAGGTCTGGCGGGGAGCCTGACGGTGAGGCGTCGGGTGGTTGGGTGGTGCTGCGCCAAGGGACTCTGGATTGCGTCGCCGGGCTGCGAAATGGTCCTAGTCGCGGCGATGCGCGTCAAGAGCGCCTCCGGCGTCCCTTCGGGATCGAACAAGTTCGACTCTTGACACCCACCACCACGACCAGGCAAAGACGCAGCTATCCCGGAGCCGCTGGAAAGACTGACCACAATGGATGAGTCACCACCATCCCAAGGCCAGCCACCATCCGGGCACCATAGGCACCCAAGATTCCACCCGGCGAGGCACCATCCGAGTGACCCCTGACGCCCCCGCCCCGCCGCACCGCGCCCGGGCGGCGTGCGGGCGGGCCCGGCGACCCCGATTCCTCAGCCACTAGCGCGTTATCCGACCACTAGCGCCCTACAAGACGCTAGCGGTACAACAACCCGCCAGCCGACCCCCACCAACACGAACCCAGCCCCCAAAACCGCCCAAAACAGCACCATCACCGACAGACACACCTGTCGCGTTTGGCCGAGGGGACCAACCGGGACCGGCACGCACGCACAACTCGCCGCGAGCGCCCCGACACACCGAGGTAAGCGCTTGCCTACCGAGTTAGGTATGCACAGCAGCCCGTCGCCCCCAGCAACCCCGCGGCGGTGGAAACAAACTTGCACCTGGCGACCAAAAGTTACCCACTCAACCCCCACCCCCACCCCCGCCCGACCCCGCAACCCGGCCGACCTCACCGTCGTTTCCCCGCAACCCGGCCGGCCTGACCCAAGATGGCCCCTGGCTCACACCTCTCCGCGGGATCCACATAGCTGCGTCCTTCCCTGGTCGAGACGATGAGGGTCAAGAGTCGAACTCGTTCGATCCCGACGGGACGCGAAGCGCTCTTGACGCTCATCGTCTCGACTAGGACACTCCCGCAGCGGAGACCGCGAACCACAGTCCTCTTACGCCGAGCACCCCGAATCCACACCAGCCTCACGCCGAGCACCCCCGATATCCACCCCAACCCCCACCCCGAGCACCCCGCATCCACACCCACCTAGTGGGGACCGGTCGTGAGCTAGGCAGGGAAGTACTGCGGGAACAGGTCGTTCGTCGGCCAGGTTTTCACGGCGTTGGCGGCGGTCCAGATGGCCGTGTCGATGTCGCCGTACGACTTGCCGCTGACGTCGTCGCGGCGGTTGAACAGTGCGGCCCAGCTCATCCCGTTGTACGTCCGGACGAGCAGGGTGAAGGTGCCGGGCAGGCTGCCGGTGTGCCAGGTGTTGCGGCCGGTGCCGCCCTGGGTGGTGGGGCGCACCTGCCAGCCGAGGCCGTAGTACCAGCCGTCGGGGGAAACTCCGGTCTCGGGCTTTGCCCAGACGCTGGCCAGCGAGGTGCTGTTCAGAACCGTGGACGGCGCGTCGAACGTCTTCGCCCAGCGGACCAGGTCCGGCGCGCTCGCGATCCAGCCGCCGTTCGCGTCGTGGATGCGCATGCTGAACGTCCCGTACGGCGCGGCGACGACCTTGCCCGTGGTGTCGAGGACCGTCTTCGCCGTGTACTGCGAGTCGTACGGCACCTCGCCCGCGTGCTTGGCGATCGAGTAGCCCTGCGCCATCCGGGTGATCTTCAACGGAGTCAGCAACTTCTGCTGCACGTACGTCGCGTAGGGCAACCCGCTGACCTTCTCGATCACGCGGCCGGCCAGCAGGAAGCCGTAGTTGGAGTAGGCGACCTTGGTGCCCGGCGCGTTGTCGAGCGGCCGTCCGGCCATGAACTTGATGACGTCGGCGTGCTGCAGCTCCATCGGGACGCCGAGCGCCTTCGCGATGGTCGCGTCCATGCCGGTCGGGTCACCCGACACGTCGCGGTCCCAGCCGCCGAGGTGCTGCAGGAGGCGCTTGATCGTGACCGTCTTCAGCCGCGGGTCGACCGTCTGCCCGGCCGGCGGCGTGAAGGTGAGGATCGACGTCACCGGCGTGCTCAGGCTCAGCTTGCCGTCCTGCACCAGCTTGAGGATGGCGGCCGAAGTGAACGACTTCGTCAGCGAGGCGACCCGGAACAACGAGGTCGGCTGGACGGCCACCGTGGACTCGGTGCTGTAGCCGCGGGCCAGCACCAGGCGGCCTTTATAGGTAACCGCCAGCTGGCCCGCCGTGACACCCCGGGCCTGCATGAAGGACTTCATCTGGTTGTCGAAACCGGCCAGCGCCGGTACTGCGGTACCGGTCGCCTTCCAGGTCGCGGCGGCGTCGGCGGACCTGATCACCGCCGTCCCGAGAGCCGCGGCTCCTCCGGTCGCGACGACGAGCTTGCCCAGATTGCGGCGTGACAGTTCCACTGACGTGAACTCCTTCAAATACAGGCGGTTGACCGTCAGAACCCTATCGACTTCAGGGTTCGTCGACGACCGAAGCGTAGGAGATCACACCGCGACGGATCTGGTCGGTGACCTGGCGGGCCGTCTTCCGCAGCGGTGTCGGACCCGCTGCGTCGGCGACCTGTTCGGTCAGGTCGATCAGCTGCTTGACCCAGCGGACGAAGTCTCCGGCGGCCAGGTCGGACTCGTACAGCACCTCGGCGAGCGCGGCGCCCGACGCCCACCGGAACGCGGCCCAGCAGAAGCCGAGATCCATCGAGCGCAGGAAGTCGACGCGCATGTCCCGCTCGAGCGCCGACAGGTCCCGCCAGATGGTGCCCATCCGGTCCAGCGCGTTGCGCACCTCACCGCCCGGCAACCGGGGCGACGTCGGCTCGTCCTTGGACCGCGACTCGTAGATCAGCGCCGCCAGACAGGCCGCCAGCTCCGGTACGTCGAGGTCGTCGAACACCCCCACTCGCAGGCACTCCGCCGCGACCAGGTCGAGCTCGGTGTAGATCCGCGAGAGCCGGTCGCCGGCCTCGGTGGTCTTGTCGCCGTCCAGGTAGTGCAGCGCGTCGAGCACCTGGCAGACCCGGTCGAACTGGCGGGCGATCGTGTTCGTCCGCTGCTCGATCTTGCGCTGGGTGTCGCGGTTCTCCCGGTCGAGCCGGAAGTACCGCTCGGCCCAGCGGGCGTGGTCCTCCCGATCCGCGCAGCCGTGGCAGGGGTGCGCGCGCAACTCAGCCCGCATCTGCTGCAGCTCCGGGTCGTCCGCGTGCGTGACGACGTCGCCGCTACGACTGCGCGACGACGGCGGTCCCTCTTCGCCGAGCATGTCGGTGCGGCCACGCAGCACGTGCGCGAGCTCGCGGCGCTGCTGCGGGTTGCGCGCGTTGAACTTCTTCGGCACCCGGAGCGTGCTGATCGCCGCGACCGGGGTCGGGAAGTCGATCATCGACAGCTTGCGCACCTGCCGGTCGAGCGTCAGCACGGTCGGCCGCGGCCCCTCGCGCTCGGACCTGACGCCGGCGTCGAGGACCAGCGCCCAGCCCGCGCTGCGGCCGGCCGGGATCCGGATGATGTCGCCGATCCGCAGCTTCTCCAGCGACTCCTGCGCCTCGACCCGACGGTCCAGCTTGCGCGCCTTCGAGCCCGACGACTCGCGATCACCGATCCGGCGGCGCAGCGCGGCGTACTCGAGGAAGTCGCCGAGGTGGCAGTTGATGGACTCCTTGTACCCCTCCAGCGCCTCGGTGTTGCGCTGGACCTGGCGCGCGAGCCCGACCACGGCCTGGTCGGACTGGAACTGCGCGAACGACAGCTCCAGCATGTCCCGCGCCCGCGACCGCCCGACCTGGCGGACCAGGTTGACGGCCATGTTGTACGACGGCGCGAACGACGAGCGGAGCGGATACGTCCGGGTGGAGGCCAGGCCGGCGACCGCGCGCGGGTCGAATCCGGGCTGCCAGAGGACGACAGCGTGCCCCTCGACGTCGATCCCCCGGCGGCCGGCGCGACCGGTCAGCTGGGTGTACTCCCCCGGCGTGATGTCGACGTGGGCCTCACCGTTCCACTTGCCCAGCTTCTCCAGCACGACCGTGCGAGCCGGCATGTTGATGCCCAGGGCAAGCGTCTCGGTGGCGAAGACGACCTTGATCAGGCCGCGCGCGAACAGCTCCTCGACGACCTCCTTGAAGGCCGCGAGCATCCCCGCGTGGTGCGCCGCGATGCCACGGCTGAGCGCCTCGGCGAAGTCGTGATACCCGAGCACGCCGAGGTCCTCGTCCGGGAGATCGACGGTGCGCTCGGCAAGTACCCGCTTGATCTCGTCCCGCTCGCTCGGCTTGGTCAGCCGCAACCCCGAACGCAGGCACTGCAGCATCGCGTCTTCACAGCCCTTGCGGGAGAAGATGAAGTAGATCGCCGGCAGCAGCGCACCGGCGTCCAGCTCCTCGACCACGTCCGACCGGTACGGCGTGAAGTGCGACCGGGTCGGCCGGCCCTTGGGCAGATCCCGCCGGCGGCGCGGATTGCGCGAGTCGTCGCGGAAGACCCGGCTGTCGTCGCGGGCGATCTTGACCAGCTGCGGGTTGACCATGTCCCTGAGGTCCGGCGCCGCGCCTGCCGCGGCGGCCTTGGCCGGGTTGCCCGCCCTTTTGGACGAGCTCTGTGGCTTGGTCGTGCTCGGTGGCCCGTACTGCGCTGCGCCGCCGGTACGCGCGGTCGGCGCCTCGCCGGCGAACAGATCGTGCAGCCGCTTGCCGACCATGACGTGCTGGAACAGCGGCACCGGCCGCTTCTCCTCCAGCACGACCACGGTGTTGCCGCGAACCGTCTCCAGCCAGTCGCCGAACTCCTCCGCGTTGCTCACCGTCGCCGACAGCGAGACCACCGAGACCGACTCCGGCAGATGGATGATCACTTCCTCCCAGACCGCGCCGCGGGCCCGGTCGGCGAGGTAGTGCACCTCGTCCATCACGACGTACGACAGGCCGAGCAGCGTCTGCGACCTGGCGTACAGCATGTTCCGCAGCACCTCGGTCGTCATCACGACGATCGGCGCCTCGGAGTTGATCGAGTTGTCACCGGTCAGCAGGCCGACGTTCTCGTGGCCGTAGCGGCGCGCGAGGTCGCTGTACTTCTGGTTGCTCAGCGCCTTGATCGGGGTGGTGTAGAAGCACTTCTGCCCACGCTGCAGCGCCAGGTGCACGGCGAACTCGCCGACCAGCGTCTTACCCGACCCGGTCGGCGCGGCGACCAGGACCTGATGGCCGTCCTCGAGCGCGGCACACGCCCGCAGCTGGAACTCGTCCAGCCGGAAGTCGTAGAGCGAGCGGAACTCCCGCACCGCAGGATGCTCCTGGTCCGAGCGGAAAACGGCATACTTCTCGGACGGAGTACTCATGCCCCCAATCTATGCGACGCCACCCCCAGAACCAGCGCTACCCGACCGACCCGGCCCAAAACACAGCCTCCGCACCCCGGGGACACTCGGGGGGCGGAGGCTGTCAGCAGTTGGTCAGGGTCAGCTGACGTGCAGCGTCAGCTGATGTGGAAGGAGTCGCCGTAGACCTTCCAGTCCAGCGGGGTGTTGAGGTTGAGGTTGCCGTTGCGGAGGAAGACGCGCTGGGCGGTGTCGACCCGGCTGGTATCGCTGTGCGCCTCCTCCTGCTTCATCGCCCAGACGCGGGCGTCGAGGAAGGCGTTCAGCCAGGTGGTCTCGTTACCGCCCTGGGCCGGCGGCTTGGCCTTGGTCAGGGCGCGCTTGCGGATGTTGCTGAAGCTGGTCGAGTCGCCGCCGTCGCCGTGCATGACGATCGCGTCGTAGTACATGAACTGGCCGAGCACGCCGACGCCGTCGGACTTGCCCTGCGAGACCGACGGGTTGAAGTACACCCGGTCGCGCTCGCTGTCCTGGGCGGCCTTGAAGACGGAGTCGTTCGCGGCGGTCTTCCAGTCCTTGGTGTAGTTCGGGTCGAGACCCGCGTGCGAGTCGCTCCCGTCCACGTCGTGCAGGGCCGGCAGGTACTTCTGCAGCACGTTGCCGGGCTTGCGGGTCTTGTAGAGCTCGACCAGGTCGACCATGTCGCCGGTGCCCGAGCAGAACCCGATGATGCCGGCCGTGTAGCCGCGGCCGTCGTCGATGTCCTCGATGTACTTGTACTGCGCCTTCCAGTCCAGCGAGGAGTTCTCCGCGCTGGAGACGATCTTCATCGCGATTTCCTTCTTGGCCGGGTCGTCGAGCCCGGTCGCCGCCGGCGCCAGCACCTTGTTCTGGTACTGGGTGGCGGTGGCGTGGTTCTCCAGCAGCGGCGAGGCGTACGCGGTCGCCGGGGCGGCAGCGACGGCGAGGCCCAACAGGATGCCGGTGAGTTTCCGGCCGGTGCCCATACGGTTGCTCTGCGGGGCGTTCAGGGGGCGGTTGAGCATCGATCTCCTCCGAGGGGCGTCGAGGGTTATCTGTTAGGAAGCTTTCCTATCAGACAAACCTGGTGACGAACAGAGATCGTGGAGATTCATTCAGTGATGGTGCGAACTTAACCGGTTCGAACTAGGCGAAGACGGTCAAGGCTCCCGGCGCGATGCCGATGTCGACCGGGAGCGGGCCGAGGATCTCGCCGTCGGCGTACGCCGTGACGCCGGCCGACTCGAGCCGGACCGAGCGGCCGCGCAGGGTGTGCACCGCCGGGTGGCCGAGATGGGTGCCCTTGGACAGCTTCGGGAACATCTGCAGCAACGTCAGCCGGGAGACCGGCTTGATGATCGTGACGTCGAGCAGCCCGTCGTCGATCCCGGCGCCGGCGCAGATCTGCAGTCCCCCGCCGTACGTCGGCCCGGTGCCGACCGCGACCAGCATCGCGTCGGTCTCGAGCACCTCACCGTCGACGGTGACGACGTACGAGATCGGGCTGAAGGTGCGCAGTTCGGCGAAGGTCGCGAGGGTGTAGCGCGCATTGCCCTTCGGCCACGTCATCGCGTTGGCGCGCTTGTTGACCAACGAGTCGAAGCCGCCGGCCACGACGGTGGTGATGTACTCGTCCTTCGCCGTCGCGAGGTCGATCGCCCGGGTCTGGCCGCGAACGATCAGCGCGGCGGCAGCCTTCGGATCCTTCAGCGGTACGCCGATGCCGCGGGCGAAGTCGTTGCCGGTGCCCGCCGGGATCACGCCGAACGGCATCCCCGACTTGGCCAGCACCTGCGCTCCGAGGTGGATCGTGCCGTCACCACCGACGAGCGCGACCCCGTCGGCACCCGATGCGATCACCTCGGCGGAGATCCGGCCGACGTCCTCGGCGCAGGTGGTCGTGTACTCGTCGACGGTCAACCCGCCGGCTTCCAGCTCAGCCCGGACCGCGGGTGCGACCCGCGCACCCAGGCCGCGACCGCTGGTGGGGTTGACCACCAGCGCGATCTTGCGCCCCATCAGTCGGCCAGCAGTTCATCGACCTGACGCTTCTTGCGTCGGTCGTTGAGTCGCGCGATCACCTCGGCGATGAAGAACAGCAGGCACATCGGGATCGCCAGCAGGCACATTGTGAACGGGTCACCCGAGGGGGTGGCCACCGCGGCAAAGACAAAAATGACCAGGATGATGTAGGGCCGGAACTTGCCCAGTGCCGAGGCCGGTACCACACCGACCATGTTCAGCAGCACGACGACGAGTGGGATCAGGAAGGCGACCCCGAAGACGAGCATCGTGCGGATCACGAAATCGAGATACTGCGGCAGAGTGATCAGGTTCTGGATGTCCAGCGGCGTGAAACCGATCAGGATCTCCAAGCCCTTGGGCAGGGTCCAGTAGGCCACCCACATGCCACCGACGAACAGCGGCGTCGCGATCGCGGAGAAGAGCATCGCCCATCTACGCTCGTTGCGATGCAGACCCGGCGCGATGAATGCCCACAGCTGGTAGAGCCAGACCGGCGACGCCACGATCAGCCCGAACAACGCGGAGATCTTGATCTTGAACGTCAGCGCGTCACCGACGCCCGTAAAGGTCAGGATCGGCTTCAGGTTCGACTCCGCAGCGAGCGCCGCGACGCTGTCTTCGAACGGTGCCTTCAGGAAAGCGAGGGCATCGTTGTAGAAGATCCAGCCGCCGACCGTCCCCAGCAGGATCGCGAGCACACACTTGAGCAACCGGTTACGGAGCTCGACGATGTGCTCGCGCAGGGTCATCCGACCCTCTTCGTCCTTCGGGCGGCGGGATTCTTTCCGTCGTCCGAGCCTCACCATCGTCACAGGTGGTGAGCGTGACTCAGTTGGCCGTGTGGGTCGGCGGCAAGCCGTCGCCCGGGGCCTGGCCGTTCGGTTGCTGGCTCGGCGCCTGCACCTGCGGGTTGACCTGCTGCGTCGGAGCCTGGGTGCCCTCGGTCAGCTCACCGTCCTTCTTGCGCGACGACGGACCGACCTCCTCTTCCCAGATCTTCTTCGACTTGCCGAGCTGCTTGACCAGGGCCGGCAGCTTGGCCGACCCGAAGAGCAGCACCACGATCGCGAGAATGACGAGCCACTCCGCGCCCTGAGGCATTCCGATGAACGGAACCATGACGAACTCCCTACCGACTTCTGATCGTGGCTCAACCGTGAGCGCCGATACTACGCCCGAGCGCGCACGCCCTCGTCGGCCCGGGCTGACCCGGCCTGCGACTGCGCGTCCTCGAGCTTGGACTGGGCGGCGACCAACTCACGTGTCAGTGCCTTGGTCTGGCCCCACAACCTCCGGGCGAGCAGCGCGAGGACCAGAAGCCACACCGCCACCACACCCAGGAAGAGCAGGAACCAATACATGCCTCTGAGCCTATCCGGTTCACGGTCATGTCCTGACCCGCAGCCCGTCGCTGTGGACAACGGTGTCGGAACGTAATGGTAAGAAAAGGGGACGTACAGACTCAGGGGGACGTAATGGAGCGGTTATCGGTCGGGGAACGGCGGGCGCGGCTCGGGCGGCGGCATCGGTTGGCGGGGTCGGCGCAGGCGGCGGATCCGGTCGAGGCGGCGCGGGCGATGGTGGTGTTGCATGCGACCGACCCGGCGACCGTGCATCTGTCGATCGCGGCGCGGGTGCCCGGGAGTGAGGTCGCGGGGACCGAGCGGGCCCTGTACGACGAGCGGACGCTGATCCGGATGCTCGGGATGCGGCGAACGGTGTTCGTCGTACCGACCTCGTTCGCGCCGGTGGTACAGGCGGCGTGTACCGACGACATCGCGGTCAAGCAGCGCAACCTGCTCGTCAAGCACCTCGAAGAGGCGGGGATCGCGGCTGATACCGAGCAGTGCGGGACGTGGTTGCGGGCGGTCGAGGAGTCGACGGCCACCGCCCTCACCCTGCGCGGTTCGGCGACAGCGCAGGAGTTGTCGGCCGACGAGCCTCGCCTGCGCAGCCGGCTCGCGATGACACCCGGCAAGGCGTACTCAACCCAGCCGTATGTGACGAGCCGGGTCCTCTTCCAGCTCTCGGCCGAGGGGCGGATCGTCCGGGGCCGCCCGCTCGGCACCTGGTTGAGCGGGCAGCACCAGTGGTCGCCGGTCGAGAACTGGCTGCCCGACGGGTTCGGCGACAAGCCGTCGGCCGACGAGGCCCGCGCGACACTGGCCCGCGCCTGGCTAGGTACGTTCGGACCGGGTACCTCCGCAGACCTGCAGTGGTGGAGTGGCTGGACGCTCGGCCAGACGAGGAAGGCCCTACTGGCAGTCGAGGCCGTCGAGGTCGACCTGGACGGAGCCGTCGGCTACGTACTGCCTGGGGACGAGGAGTCGGAGGTCGAGCCCGAGCCGTGGGTGGCCTTCCTGCCCGCGCTCGACCCGACGCCGATGGGCTGGAAGGACCGCGACTGGTACTTGGGCGAGCACAAGGCCCGGATGTTCGACACCACCGGCAACATCGGCCCGTCGATCTGGGCCGACGGACGAATCGTCGGCGGCTGGGGGCAACCGGAGTCCGGAGACGTCCGCTACCAACTGCTCGACGACGTCGGCACCGAGACCGCGACAGCGATCGAGGCAGAGGCAGACCGCTGGACCAAGTGGCTGGCCGGCGTCCGAATCACTCCCCGCGGCCGCCGCGCCTCCCCCTTGGAGACCGAACTCTCCAAGCGCTAGGGCAGCTGGTCGTCGTAGGCCGAGAGTGCTTCGCGGGCGGTCTCGGCGATCTGCTTGCCCAGGTCTTGGGGATCGAGGACAGTGGCGGTGCCGCCGAGGCGGAGGATCAGGCGTTGCAGCCAGGCGGTGTCGGCCACGCGGAGCTTGACCACCAAGGAGTTGCCGGGGGCTTCCTCGACCGACTCCATCGGGTAGTACTCCGCCACCCAGCGCGCCGGCGGCTCCAGTTTGACGGTGGCCAGCAGGTCTTGTTCCGACGGCTGGAACATGCCGTTGGAGAGGTCTCGCGGCGTCGCCTCGGGCGGCGGCTCACTGGGCAGGTCGAGGAGTTTCGCGGCGGCGATCCGGTCCAGCCGGAAGAGCCGGACGTCCTCCGCCAGCCGGCACCACGCCTCCAGATAACTGCGCCCCTCGGAGACCACCAACCGCATCGGGTCGACGTCCCGCTCGGTCGTCTCGTCGCGAGACGGTACGTCGTACGTGAGGTGCATCCGCCGTTTCCCGGCCAGCCCGCGGTTGACCAGGTCGGCGATCTCCGGCGCGGCCGGCTCGACGTGGACGTGGGCGGCGGAACCCTCGATCGCAGCGGCCCCCTCCCCCGCGGCCTTCTCCAGCTTCGCGATCGCCCGGTCGACGGCGTCCCGGTCCTGGCCCGCCGTCACCTCGCGCAAGGTCCGCAGCGCGGTCAGCAGGGCGAGCGCCTCGTCGGCCGCCAGCCGCAGCGGGCGGGCCAGGTAGTCGGCGTTGTTGAGGTGGATCACCCCGTCGCCTTCGGCCGCGTCGATGTCGATCTCGATCAGATCGCCCATCTGCGCACCGGGCAGCCCGCAGAACCACAGCACCTTCAGGTCCGCGATGATCTGCTTCGGCCGCACCCCGAACTCGGCGGCGACGTCGTCAACGCGCGCGCCATCGTTCTCACGTAAGTAGGGCACAAGTGCGAGTAGCCGCTGCACCTGGTCACGGGCACTACTCATTTTGTGGCTCCGCTTCGCTCCGCCACACCTGAGCCGGACTCGCTGTACTTGTTGGTTTGCTCGCTGCGCTCCCTCACTGTGGCACCCCCGCGATGGTCCGCAGGCGCCGCAGAACGCCGTCGAGTACGTCGCCCGGGCCTACGACCACGGCGTCCGGGCCGAGGGACGCGATCTCCTCGGCGAGCACCTCGGCGTCGGCGTACGGGACGTGCAGCAGGTCCCAGCCCTCTTCGTACGGCTCGATTGCGTTCGCCCGGCGGCGCAGGCTCACGCCCGAACCCGTCCGGGCCCGGACCTTCGCCTCGGAGGTCGGCCGCGCCGGCGCGAGCTCGCTGACCAGTGACCTGAGGTCGGTGCCCTCGGGCACGGTGAACGCGTTCGGCTGGCCGACCGTACGGACGTTGCCGCCGATCCGGGACAGCCGGAACATCCTGGTCGCCTCGCGATCGCGGTCCCGGCCCACGACGTACCAGCGGCCGTGCCACGAGACGATGCCCCACGGCTCGAGGGTGCGGGTGGTCGACTCGGAACTGCCGCTGCGGGTGTGCTCGAACCGGACCACGGTACGGCTCACGACGGCCGACCACATCGGGTCGAAGGCAGGCTCGGAGGCGCCGACGTGCGGCTCGATCGCGCTCAGTGCGGACTGGTCGGTCTGGATCCCGGCGGCCTTCAGCTTGAGCACGGCCGACGTGGTCGCCTCGGCCAGGCTGGCGTGCTGCCAGACCCGCGCGGCGACGCCCAGGACGGCGGCCTCGTCGGGCTCCAGGTGGACCTCCGGCAGCTCGAACACGTCACGCCGGATCCGGTAGCCGACGTCGTCGGAGAAGAACTTGTCGATGGTGCCCATCTCGATCGGGATGCCGAGGTCGCGCAACTCGTCCTTGTCGCGCTCGAACATCTTCTCGAAGGCGTCGTCGGTCTGCCCGGCGTAGCCCTCGACCACCTCGCGGATCCGCTCCTTGGTCACGTACGTGCGCGCGACCAGCAGGCAGATCACCAAATTGAGCAGCCGCTCACTCTTCCGCGCCGACACCCGACCACCTTACGGGGTAAGGGTCGCAAACCGGGCCGTTCCGCGCCGAACAGGTGTTCGGATCTATTAGGGTCATCTCTGTGATGCGGTGGCGTGAAGGAATCGTGAGTGAGCTCGGGCGGAGCTGGTCCGGAGCGCAGGAACTGACAGTGGCCGTTGGTGATCGCGCTGTCCGATCCCTGGCGTACCCGGACCTCGTGGGCTCGCCTGTGGTGGGCGATCGGGTGCTGCTCAATGTGGGCGCGCTGGACCGGGGTCTGGGCACTGGCGGCTATGCGCTGGTCGTCGCCATCCCCGACCGGCTGCCGGAGGACCCGCCGGAGACCGGGCACCTGGTCAAGGCCCGCTACACGCCGCTGCAGTCCATGGTGCTCGGTGCCGATGAGCAGGACTCACCAGACCACGCAGTACTGCGCGACGCCGACGACCTCTTCGGTACGCCGGTAGTCGTGGCTGACCTGCACTCCGCGCTACCCGCCGTACTGGCCGGGGTGTTCGAGGCTCGCCCTGGTACCAGGGTCGTCTACGTGATGACCGACGGCGGAGCGCTGCCGTTGGCGTTCTCGCGCACTGTTTCCGCACTGCGCGACGCCGGCTGGCTTGGTGGGACAGTGACGGTCGGGCAGGCGTACGGCGGCGACCGCGAGGCCGTTACGGTCCACACCGGGTTGCTGACCGCAGTACACGTGCTGGCGGCTGAGGTCGTCGTACTAACGCAAGGCCCGGGCAACCTGGGTACTGGCACCCGCTGGGGCTTCTCCGGCGTCCAGTCGGGTGAAGCCGTCAACGCGGTCGGCACTCTGGGCGGCCGGGCCGTGGCGTCGCTGCGCATCTCCGAGGCCGACCCGCGACCACGGCATCGCGGCATCTCGCACCACAGCCTCACGGCGTACGGGCGGGTGGCGCTGCAGCCGGCGGACGTCGTAGTACCGGATCTGTCAGGCGACTTCGGTGACGCCGTCCGCGACGCAGCCGAGCCGCTCAAGGCGCGGCACCGGGTAGTACGGGTCGGGGTAGATGGCCTGTACGACGCCCTGCGGGACGCTCCGGTCAAGCTGTCGACCATGGGCCGTGACCTCGACGCAGACCGCGCGTACTTCGAGGCAGCCGCCGCAGCGGGCCGTCACGCAGCCGGGCTGGTGGACGTACCACCACCCGGATCGGGGGCTCAGTAC
Source organism: Streptomyces sp. SID13031 (assembly GCF_010548305.1). GTDB lineage: Bacteria > Actinomycetota > Actinomycetes > Propionibacteriales > Kribbellaceae > Kribbella. Next base: position 42,050 of record NZ_JAAGLV010000012.1, on the reverse strand, counting down.
TCCTGAACCGGGCGGCCGGGAGGTCGAGAGTGGAAGCATGGCAACCACGCAGCGCAACCTCTCGATTCACGACACCGTGCGGACCGAACCGCCGGTCGCGGTCCGCGCGGCGACCGCCGCCTGGTTCCTCGCGGTAGGCGCTGGAGTGGCCGAGTCGATCCTCGGCGTGATCGGCGCCCTCGGCGACCGCTCGATCCCCTGGCCGGCTCTGCTGACCCAGATCGCCTTCCGGACCATCATTTACGGCGGGCTGTTCGTCGTGATCGACAAGTTCTTCCGCCTCGGCCGGAACTGGTCCCGCCACCTACTGGCCGGCCTGCTGGGCGTGGTCGGCATGGCGACGCTCATCGTCGGCCCGATCCAGTGGCTGCTGGCCGACGGCAACTTCGGCGCGATCGACGTCACCGCGGACTTCGCCGCCTTCGCGGCGTTCCGCAGTGTGCACGTGATGGCAGTCATCGCGGGTGTGGTGCTGATGTACCAGCCGGACGCCAACCGCTGGTTCAAAGCCAGGAGCTGACGCAAAAAGGGTGGGGGTGGGGTGGTGGTACCGAAGTACCGCCACCCCACCCCCACCACTGTGCTCGGGGTGTTACTGCTGCTTCGGTGCCGGGAAGGCGTTGAAGATGTCGAGGATCGCGAAGGCCGCGGGGCTGGTGACCTTGCCCTTGGCATCCTTCGCGGCCGGCAGCTCGACCAGAACGCGGCTACCGATCGGGATCCCCGCCAGGCCGTCCAGTGCGCCGGCCTCGCCCTTCGGGCCCGGGCCGACCTGGAGCTTGTCGGTCGGCGAACCCGGCTGGGCCGGAGCGGTCTCCGACGCCGGCTGCGGGTCCCAGGTGCTCGCCTGCTTCTTGCCGGTGTAGTCGAAGACGACGTAGCGGCCGATCAGCTGGGTGCCCTTCTCGATCGGCTTGCCCTTGCCGGTGGCAACCACGATCGGCTTGCCCGGCTTCGCCGGCGCCTTGGTGCCGGCCGGAAGCGTCGCCTTCGGCTCGGCGTTCAGCTCGCCGGTGATCTTGAACGGCGCGGGCAGCGACGCGACCGGATCGGCGTCCAGCTTGGAGTCGTTGCCGGCCGCACCGACCAGGTCAACGACGAAGATCAGCGTGTCGTCCTTGGTGATACCGGCCTGCTCGTTGCCGCCGGCCGGTCCGTAGCCCTTGTCGGCCGGGATCGACATCAGCACCCGGCTGCCGATCTTCTTGCCGACCAGCGCCTCGTCCCAGCCCTTGATGACGCCGCCGATCCCGATCGGGAACGACGACGGTGCGCCGCGGTCGTAGGAGTTGTCGAAGACCTTGCCGTCACGCCAGATCTGGCCGAGGTAGTTCGCGGTGAGCAGCTCACCCTTCTTGACCTCGGGGCCGTCGCCCTCCTTGAGGACGTCGGTCACCAGGGCCTTGTCCGGTTCCCCGTCCTTGTGGGTGACGGTCGGCTTCTTGCCGAACTCCTCGGTCACCTTGATCCCGGTCTTGCCGAAGTCGCCCCCGGCTTTGGAATCATCGGAGCCGCAGGCGGCCAGGGAAGACCCCAGCGCCAACACCGCGACCAGACTCAACAGCTTGCGCACGAACGAGCACCTCGAAATCTCACGGCGGTGCCTGTTACGGCGGGCCCGCCTGGATATGCGGCCAGATGAACTCGCCCACCCTAGCCTGCGCGGACAAGGCGCACGCCAGCCACCTCAGTCACCGTTCGGTCACGTCACGCAGCGTCGCACAGCAGGCTCCCAGCCACCTCACAGCTCCCCCCGCCCGCCCCCTCAACCCCTGACCGACTCATCATCGGTCCCTTATGACCAGATTGCCGACGTGAGCTGTCATAGCGATGCGAGCTATCTGGTCATAAGGGACCGATGATGAGTCGGCTGGGGGGAGAGCCACCTACATACTCGCGATGAGTTTCTCCACCCGCTCGTCATGCGACTTGAACGGGTCCTTGCACAGCACGGTCCGCTGGGCCTGGTCGTTCAGCTTCAGGTGCACCCAGTCGACGGTGAAGTCGCGCCTGCGCTCCTGCGCCCGCTTGATGAACTCGCCGCGCAGCCGGGCCCGCGTCGTCTGCGGCGGCACCGACTTGGCCTCGAACACCCGCAGGTCGTCGACGACCCGGGTGACCGCGCCCTTGCGCTCGAGCAGGTAGTACAGACCTCGCGGGCGGTGGATGTCGTGGTAGGCCAGGTCGAGCTGGGCGACCCGGGGGCTGGCCAGACCGAGGTTGTTCTGCTGGCGGTAGCGCTCGATCAGCCGGTACTTGATCACCCAGTCGATCTCGCGCTCGATCCCGGACAGGTCGCCGGACTCGATCGCCTTCAGGCAGCGCTCCCACAGGTTCAGTGCTCGCTCCACCGCCGGCGTGCCGAGCTCGCGGCGGTCGACGAAGTCGCGGGCCTTGTTCAGGTACTCGCCCTGGATGTCCAGGGCGCTCGCCTCGCGGCCGTTGGCCAGCCGGACCTCGCGCTTACCGGTCATGTCGTGGCTGATCTCGCGGATCGCCCGGATCGGGTTGTCCAGGGTGAGGTCGCGCATCACGATGCCGGCCTCGATCATCCGCAGCACCAGGTCGGTACTGGCGACCTTGAGCAGCATCGTGGTCTCGGACATGTTCGAGTCGCCGACGATCACGTGCAGCCGGCGGAACCGCTCGGCGTCCGCGTGCGGCTCGTCGCGGGTGTTGATGATCGGGCGGGACCGCGTCGTCGCGCTGGAGACGCCTTCCCAGATGTGCTCGGCGCGCTGGCTCACCGAGTAGACGGCGCCGCGCGGCGTCTGCAGCACCTTGCCGGCGCCGCAGATCAGCTGCCGGGTGACCAGGAACGGGATCAGTACGTCGGCGAGCTTGGCGAAGTCGCCATGCCGGCTGACCAGGTAGTTCTCGTGGCAGCCGTAGCTGTTGCCGGCCGAATCGGTGTTGTTCTTGAACAGGTAGACGTCACCGAAGATGCCCTCGTCGTGCAGCCGTTTCTGCGCGTCGACGAGCAGGCCCTCGAGGATCCGCTCCCCTGCCTTGTCGTGTGCGATCAGGTCGGTGACCGAGTCGCACTCGCCGGTCGCGTACTCCGGGTGGGAGCCCACGTCGAGGTAGAGCCGCGCCCCGTTGCGGAGGAAGACGTTGCTGCTCCGCCCCCAGGACACGACGCGCCGAAACAAGTACCGGGCCACCTCATCGGGGGTCAGTCGGCGCTGACCGCGAAAAGTGCAGGTGACTCCGTACTCGTTCTCCAGGCCGAAGATTCGCCGGTTCACAGTCCCCACCCTACGACCCCCTTCCGACAATCGGGTGACGTCTCAGGCGCGCCGTTTCCGCTTCGTTGCCCGCAACCTTCCGGCCGACAGCTGCATCAAGCCTCTTGAGAAGTGAACGACCACTGGGGAACAAGGGGAACTGATGACGACTCGTATCACTGTCCGTGGCGCTGCCGTACTGGCCGGCCTGACCATGCTGGGTGCCGCGCTGGTACCGGCGACCGCGAACGCGCAGACCGCGGCGAACGTCTGCGGTATGGGGCTCAGCACGGTGACGCCCGGCGGCGATGACAAACAGCTCGGGGTCAGTGCCACCAAGCCACCGTCGGCATCCGCACCGTTCATGGGCCCGAAGGGCCTGTACCCGGACGGCAAGGCCAGACTGGCCGGCGCCGTCGGGCGGGAGCCCGTCGTACCGGGCGGCGTGCAGGTGAACGGCTATCTGGTGCTCGGCACCGACATGTACGCAATGGGCTACACCACCGACGGCACGGGCACCGAGGTCTACCCGGGCTCCTTCGGCACGACCAAGATCGGGGGCGGCTGGGGCGTCGACTACACGTACTTCGAGGAGTCGACCTACACCGAGGGCTTCACCTACAGCCGCTACAACACCTATGCACTGCAGGACACCGGCCGGCTCACCCGCTGGACCGTGGACTCCAAGGGCTGGCACAACAGGCAGTTCACGTCAGCACTGCCGACCGGGATCAAGACGATGACGCTGATCAGCCAGAAGCGGACCTACGACACGTTCCTGGCCAACACCGCGGCCGGCGCCCTCTACTCCGTCCGGGTGCCCACCACCGGGGCGCTGACACCGGTCGTGAAGCTCATCCGGAGTAGCGGCTGGCAGGGCTTCGAGACCCTGGTGGCGGAGAAGTGCGGCACCCAGAGCACGCTGCTGCTGGGCATCGACAAGGACACCAAGAGCGGCCAGCTGTACGCCGTCAGTCACGCCAACGGGACGGCCACGGTCATCCAGGGCCTCGGCAAGGTCACCGGGACCTTCGACGACCAGTTCTACGCACGCCAGTTCCTGGACACCCCCGAAGCGGGCAACCTGAACGGCGAGTGACCCCGGACCGCCACCACACACCAACTCGCTGATGGTTGCGGAACGCGAGGCGCCCTACGCCCGGAGTACGGAGGTAGGGCGCCTTTGATGTGTGGTGGCGGTGCGGGCCGGTCAGAGGTCGACGAGGTCGAGGAGCTGGCCGAGTTCCTTGCTGTCGAGCTCGCGGAGTTCGCCGGTGTGCAGGTTGCCGCGGCGGACCGGGCCGATCGCAGTACGGGTGAGGCGTTTGACCGGGTGGCCGACGGCGTCGAACATCCGGCGGACGATCCGGTTGCGGCCCTCGTGCAGGGTCATCTGGATCAGCGTGCGGCCCTTGATGCTGGTCATCTCCCGGACCGTGTCCGCCTGCGCGAACCCGTCCTCCAAGTGGACACCGTCGGTGAGGCGGCGCAGGACGGCCGGCTTGACGTTGCCCTCCACCTCGGCGACGTACGTCTTCGAGACCTCGTACGACGGGTGCGCGAGGCGATGCGCGAACTCACCGTGATTGGTGAGCAGCAGCAGGCCCTCGGTGTCGGTGTCGAGCCGGCCGATGTGGAACAGCCGCTCGGGGCGGTCGTGCACGTAGTCGGCGACACACGGCCGACCCTGCGGGTCGGACATCGTGGTGACGACGCCGCGCGGCTTGTTCAGCACCAGATAGACGTGCGCGGTGATCGGCGGGATCCGTACCCCGTCCACGCGGATCACCGAGACGGCCGGGTCGACCCGGGTGCCGAACTCGGTCACCACCTGGCCGTCCACCTCGACCCGGCGCTGCTCGATCAGAATCTCCGATCCACGCCGGCTCGCGATCCCCGCCTGAGCCAGCGCCTTCTGCAGCCGGAGCCCCGACTCGCCGCTCTCGCCGCTCTCGCCGCGCTCACTGCTCTCAGCGCTCTCGCCGGTGTCACCCTCGTGCTCGTCAGTCATCCATCCCACTCTTGCTCTCGCCACTACCACCCGTTACGGGCCCATCCACAGTGTCGTCCCCCACACCGACAACCTCACCATCGGCCCACCCGGCATCGCCATCCACGTCACCATCGCCCGGCTCGCCGTCACCCACCGCGCGCTCCCCGGCCCCGTCGCCCGACTCGGCGTCACCCGACTCGTCATCGACCAGCTCGGCGGTGTCGGACGGCTCGGCGGCGTTCACCTCAGCGTCGGGCTGCTCGTCTCCAGGCAGTTCGTCGGCGTCGGCCTCGTCGGATGGCTCGTCGGCGTCGTCGGATTCCTCGTCGGGCTCTTCGGCAGGGGCGTCGAGGTCGGTGGGGGGTGCTGGTGGGGCGAGGTCGTTCTCGAGTGGGCCGTCGTCGTCTTCGGGTGCGGCCGGGGCTTCTTCGGACGGGACGGGTTCCGCGGCGGCGGCTGCCTGGGCGGCCAGTTCCTCCTCCATGTCGTCCATGTCGGGGAGGTACGGGGCCAGCTCGGGCAGGTCGTCGAGGGACTGCATGCCCATCCGCTCGAGGAAGTACGAGGTGGTCCGGTAGAGCGTGGACTGCGACTCGGTGTCGGGGCCGGCTTCTTCGAGCAGGCCCCGGCTGATCAGCGTGCGCATGACGCCGTCGACGTTCACCCCGCGGATGGCGGAGACGCGGGCACGGCTGACCGGCTGCTTGTACGCGACCACCGCGAGCGTCTCGAGCGCAGCCTGGGTCAGCCGCGACTGCTGGCCGTCGAGGACAAACGCTTCGACGTACGCAGCCGTGTCCTCCCGCGTGTAGTAACGCCAGCCACCGCCGACCTCGCGCAGATCGAACCCGCGCCCCTGCTCGGTGTACTCCGCCGCCAACCCGGCCAGCGCAGCTGTCACGTCGGCTACTGCACGCGCCACGGACCGCGCCAGCATCAAGGCGGGCAGCGGCTCGTCCGACACCATCAAGATCGCTTCCAGCGCCCGTCGCATGGTGCCGTCGTCGATGGCGTCCTCAGGCACAACCACATCGCCCGGCTCCGCATCGAGCAACGCCGCCACATCCCCCTCCACCGGCACCCCCTCAGCAGGCGCCACCTCAGCAACGGCCCCCGCTTCCACCGGTCTGTCGTCCGCCGCAGTCTCCTCGGCCGGTACGGCGTCAGTGATGTCCTCCGCCGGCCCGTCCACGACACTCTCTTCGACCGGTACGTCGTCCGCCGACTCGTCCACGGCACCTTCCTCGGCCACTACGGCGTCGTCGGTCAGTGCAGCCTCGTCGGCCGGTACAGCGTCGTCGGCTGGGGCGAGGTGTTCTTCGGTGCTGGTGCTGGAGTCCAGGGCGTCTGCCGTGGCGGCGTCGGCGGGCTCCTGGAGGTCGGTCGGGGTCTGGTTGTCGGTCACTGCTCCACCGTCTCGTGCTCCTCCGGCCCGGTTCCGGGCTCGGTTTCGGACTGCGGCCCGGCGGGCTCGTCGCCAGCGTCGCCGGAATCGCCAGCATCGTCGGAATCGCCAGCGTCGTCGGGCTCGTCGGGGGCGGTCAGTTCTTCGCCGGGCTCGAGGAAGTCGGGCTCGTCGGGCACCACCGGTGCCTCGCCGTCCTCGCCTTCGACCGCTGGTACCTCGTCGAACTCGTCGCCGACCGCGATCTCACCGTCGTCGGTGCCGGTCCAGACGACCGTCAGCTCCCCCAGCGGCGTCTCCTGCTCGAAGGTGACCGCCGCCTCCCGGAACAGCTCCAGCAACGCCAGGAACCGGCATACCGTCGTCACCGTGTCCGGCGAGTCCGACACCAGCATCCGGAACGTCAGACTGCGCTGCTGCCGCAACCGGTCGATGATCACCACCGCCTGCTCGCGCACGGTGACGGCCGGCGCGTGCAGGTGCGCCAGCGAAACACCCTCCGGTACTACGGCCGCCTTCGGCGCCAGCGCCCGCGCGGCCAGTTTCGCCAGACCCACGGGGTCGACCCCGAGCAACACCTCCGGCAGCAGATCCGCGAACCGTGGCTCCATCCCCACCGCGCGCGGGAAGCGCTTGGCCTCCTCGGCCATCCGGACCTGCATCAATGCCGCGATCTGCTTGAACGCGCGGTACTGCAGCAACCGCGCGAACAACAGATCCCGCGCCTCCAGCAGCGCCAGATCCTCCGCGTCCTCGACATCACCCTGCGGCAGCAACCGGGCCGCCTTGAGGTCCAGCAGCGTCGCCGCGATCAGCAGGAACTCCGACGTCTGGTCGAGGTCCCACTCCGAGCCGAGCGCCTTGATGTAGGCGATGAACTCGTCGGTGATCACCGAGAGCGCGATCTCGGTGATGTCCAGCTTGTGCTTGCTGATCAGCTGCAGCAGCAGGTCGAACGGACCCTCGAAGTTGACCAGGTGGACGTTGAAGCCCTTGCCCTCGGCCACCACCGGCGACTCCGGGTCAGGCACCCCGGGCAGGTCGATCGGCGGCTCCGGGGTCTCCGCCGCGGCAGCAGCGGAGGCCTCGGGAGCCAGGGCGTCACTCATCGCCGGGTCACTCCGGAGCCGCGGCCCGGAGCCGCTGCACCAGCACGGAGTCCGGTCCGTGGTCGACGAAATCGGCCAGCAGCACGTCGATCGCCTCCCGGACGATCCGGCCGCGATCGGCGGTCAAGCCGTGCTCGGCCCGCAACGCGAGCCGAGTCTGTTCCAGTCCGAGCAGCTCTTCTTCCGTCACGTACACGGTGATCTTCGTGTCGTGCCGGATCCGTCCACTCGACTTACGGTCCTCGACGACGGCGGTTCGGCCGCGTCCGTTCGGACCGGGGCGGTCGTCGGCCAGCGACGATCCGTCAGTGGTGGTGCGCTTCTCGGGTCTGGTCTGCTTGGGTGCCGCACCCCCGAAGAGTTCACTGGCACCTGGCAGGCTTACCCGGCGGGACAACGCGCGAGCACCTCCTTGGCAAGGTCGCGGTACTGGGTAGCCGCAGATGAGGACGGCGCGTAGGTCGTGATCGGTTCGCCGACGACGGTGGTCTCGGGGAACTTGACGGTACGCCGGATGACGGTGTGGAAGACGCGCTCGTCGAAGGCCTGAACGACCCGGTCGAGCACCTCCCGGGCGTGCGTGGTGCGGCCGTCGAACATGGTGCCGAGGATGCCGACGATCTCCAGTTTCGGGTTCAGCCGGTCCTGCACCTTGCCGATCGTGTCGGTCAGCATCGCCAGGCCGCGGAGCGCGAAGAACTCGCACTCCAGCGGGACGACGATGCCGTTCGACGCGGTCAGCGCGTTCACGGTGAGCAGCCCCAGCGACGGCGCGCAGTCGATCAGGATCACGTCGTACAGCGGGATGATCGGCTCGAGCACGCGGGAGAGCGTGTACTCCCGGGCGACCTCCTGGACCAGCTGCACCTCGGCCGCGGACAGGTCGATGTTGGCCGGCAGCAGGTCGAGGTTCGGCACCTTGGTCGCCTGAATCACCTCGTCCGGGGTGATGTCGCGCTGCATCAGCAGGTTGTAGACCGAGATCTCCAGGTCGTGCGGCTGCACGCCGAGGCCGATCGAGGCCGAGCCCTGCGGGTCGAAGTCGATCAGCAGCACCTTGCGCCCGGTCTCGGCGATCGCGGCGCCCAGGTTGATGGTCGTCGTGGTCTTGCCGACGCCACCCTTCTGGTTGCACATCGCGATCACCTGCGCGGGACCGCGCCGGGTCGGCGGCAGGACGTCCGGCAGGTCGGGCAGCGGCCGTCCGGTCGGCCCGATCTTGCCCTTCGCGCCGTTCGCGTCATTCACAGGGTGCATGTCCTCCGCGGTGAGCTTGGCCGTCGGCCGGGGCATCTCCGCATAGTTACTGGGTGGGGTGACGGTCCGGGGCGGAACCGGGGTCGTCGGTGCTGGTGTGGGTGCTGGTGACGGTGCTGGTGTCACGGGCGTGGCGGGCGCCGGGTCAGGAGTCGGCGACATCGGTTCCGTCGACGACGACAGGTGCTGGGTGCCCGGGAATGTCGACTCGTTCATGACTCGTCAAACCTTTCAACCGATACGGGCGATCCCAGCGACTGTAAGCGTGCATTGAAGCACTCTCAACCAGCCACTCCGCAGCGGGGTCGGCCGTACTTCCGGACAGGCCCGATCACCCCGTTGGAGTGACCGAACGTGACCAAATGATCGCACACCGCTGCGGATTACCGTCCGGTGGGTACCGGTCGCTCGTACCGCACTACCCGCAGCACCTTCGCCCGGAGTTCGGGCAGGCTGTTGTAGGTCGAGAACCAGAGCAGGATCGCCCAGGCCAGGGCGGCGAGACCCCAGCCGGTGAGGGGATGGCCGAAGACCGCGACGGCGGCTGCGGCCAGGAGGCACGGGGCGAGCCAGCCCAGGTACCAGCGGAGCGGGGCCTTGCCTGCGAGCCCGGCGATGAGGCTGGTGACGAAGTACAGGGCCAGCCCGCCGAAGAGGTACCACCGGTCCTTGTCGTGGACGTGCTCGGCCGCGGCGGGGATCAGCGCGCCGAAGCCCGTCGCGATGGCGACGATCGAGGCGGTGACGCCCAGGTGGGCCGGGAGCGACTGCCACGGCTCCAGCGGCGCAGTGGTCCGTGGTGCTGGGCTGAAGCCGTACAGGGTGGTGAGCTGCCAGAGCACGACCAGCACAAGGAAGGCGGCGAGCGAGGCAAGGACCACCTGAACGGTCCAGACCTCCTCGGTGTTGGACGCGACGACCTGGGCCAGCGCTTCACCCAGCACGATGATGACGAACAGGCCGAGCCGCTCGTCGAGGTGCCCACGCTCTACCTGCGCCACTGAGAGGTACGTCGTCGGCCGGCTCGGTAACTGGTCCGGAGCGATGCCCCGCTCGATCAGCCGGGCCAGCCTGCGCTCCTGCTGCCGGTCCTGTTGCTCCTGGCGTCTGCGGGCGCGCTCAGTGATCTCCTCGATCGAGCGCGGGTTCCGGGCGCCCAGCATCGAGAAGAGCAGGTCTACCGCGATCGCCACTCCCCACAGCCAGTAGGCGACCGTGTCTGGCACGAAGATCGAGATCACCCAGGGCGTAGCCATGACGCTCTGGGTAGCCGGCCAGAAGGTGATCACCTGTCCGTCTCTGGCCGCGGACCTCGACGCGATCACGCGGCACACCAGGAAGGCGACCACGAAGGCAGCGGTCCGCCCCTTCAGCTCCTCGTGCTCACCGGGGAGCAGCTCCGGCCACACCCCCGGTACGGCCGCCGCCATCACCGCGATGCCGAGCATGGTGCGCAGTACCGCACGGCTCCGGGTCCGCTCGCCGGCCACGTTCGCGTAGATGCTGGTGGTCGTCCAGACGCTCCAGATCGCGTAGTACATCGCTGCGCAGGCCGCTACCTGGCCGATGCTGTCCGCGCCATGCAGCCGGTGCGAGATCTGAGTGGCGGCCGCTACCACCGTCAGGTCGAAGAACAGCTCCAGCCAGCTGGCGTGCCGCTCCTCAGAGGTCTTCTGATCTGCCACGTGCCCTAGTTAAGAGGAAGACAGCGCCCTGGGGTGGGAGGTTGCGTAGACCTCGCGGAGTTTGTCGACCGTGACGAGCGTGTAGACCTGCGTGGTGGTGACGGAGGCGTGACCGAGCAGCTCCTGCACGACCCGTACGTCGGCGCCGCCGTCCAGCAGGTGGGTGGCGAACGAGTGGCGCAGGGTGTGCGGCGAGATCTCCTTGGCGATCCCGGCCCGCTCCGCCGCACGTCGCAGTACGGTCCAGGCGCTCTGACGGGAGAGACGGCCGCCGCGGGCGTTCAGGAAGAGCGCATGCGACCCACGACCCCGCTGCACGAGGTCCGGCCGGCCACGGACCTGGTACGCCGACACCGCGTCGCGGGCGTAGCGCCCGACCGGTACGACGCGTTCCTTGCTGCCCTTGCCGCGGAGGAGCACCGCGCCGGTCTCCAGGTCGACATCATCGACGTCCAGCCCGACAGCCTCGGAGATCCGCGCACCAGTCCCGTAGAGGAACTCCAGCAGCGCAGCATCCCGAGTTGCCAGTACTGCGGGCTCTGCCTCCGCCCCTGCGGCAGCAGCGAGGATCCGGGTCACCTCGTCGACGGACAGAGCCTTCGGCAACCGCTGCGGCGGAGCGGGGGGCTTCACTGCGGCCGCCGGGTCGACAGCGGTCAGCCCCTCGCGCAGGAGGAACTTGTGGAACCCACGGACCGCTACGACGGTCCGCCCCGCGCTGGAGGCGGTCAGTGGCGGGTGGTCGGCGTCCCCCTCGCGCAGGCGCATCAGGAACTCGCCGATGACGGCTTCGGAGATCCGGCCGAGGCTGTCGATGCCAGTGCCCGCCAGGTAGGCGTCGTACCGGCGCAGGTCGCGGCGGTACGACGCCAGGGTGTTGGCGGCCAGTCCCCGCTCGACCGTCAGATGGTCGAGGTAGGAGCTGACCGCCCGCGTGATGTCCCGGCTCAGACGAGCACCTCGTCGAGCTTCAGCTGGTCGAGGCCGTGCGCGTCCGCGACCGGGCCGTAGGTGATGTGGCCGGCGTGCGTGTTCAGGCCGAGCGCGAGGGGGTGGTCCTGCTTCAGCGCCTCGCGCCAGCCCAGGTTCGCCAGGTCGACGGCGTACGGCAGCGTCACGTTGGTGAGCGCGTACGTCGAGGTGTTCGGGACCGCGCCGGGCATGTTCGCGACGCAGTAGAACAGCGAGTTGTGCACCTTGTAGACCGGGTCGGCGTGGGTGGTCGGCTTCGAGTCCTCGAAGCAGCCGCCCTGGTCGATCGCGATGTCGACGAGCACGCTGCCCGGCTTCATCCGGGAGACCAGCTCGTTGCTGACCAGCTTCGGCGCCTTCGCACCGGTGACCAGGACCGCACCGATCACCAGGTCGGCCTGGAGCACCGCCTTCTCGATCTCGAACGCGTTCGACGCGACCGTGCGCAGGTGGCCCTGGTAGGTCCGGTCGGCGTCGCGCAGCCGGGCGATGTTGCGGTCGAACAGCTGCACCTCGGCCTGCATGCCGAGCGCGATCGCCGCCGCGTTCATCCCCGCGACACCGGCGCCGATGACGACGACCCGGGCCGAGTGCACACCGGAGACACCGCCCATCAGGACGCCGCGGCCGCCGCCGTTGGCCATCAGGTGGTACGAACCAGCCTGCGGTGCCAGCCGGCCCGCGACCTCGCTCATCGGGGCCAGCAGCGGCAGTGAGCCGTCCGGCAGCTGGACCGTCTCGTAGGCGATCGCCGTGATCCCGGAGTCGAGCAGCGCGGAGGTGGTCTCGCGGCTCGCGGCCAGGTGCAGGTAGGTGAACAGCACCTGGTCCTTGCGCATCCGGTGGTACTCCTCGGCGACCGGCTCCTTGACCTTCAAGACGAGCTCGGCCTCCGCCCAGACGTCGTCGGCGGTGGGGAGAATGCGGGCGCCCGCGGCGACGAACTCCGCATCGGTGAGCAGCGAACCGGTACCGGCGCCCTGCTCGATCAGAACCTCGTGCCCGTTGCGCACGAACTCGTGCACACCGGCCGGGGTGATCGCCACCCGGTACTCGTGGTTCTTGACTTCCTTCGGAACTCCGACCTTCACAACTTGCCCTTCTTCCGTATCCAGGTGACGACCCGGCCGATTGCCTCCGAGTCGCCGGCGGCTCACATCGTTGTGGTCCGCGGCCCGGGCGTTTCGAGGGGTAGGGAACGCCAGGTCGCTGCCGAGTGTAAGCCCGTCGGGTTCATACCACTCGACGGGTTGGTCCTGTCGGCCGCCGACGCGCAGGAATGCCGCGTGGCAGTCCCGTTAATCTTTACAGCTCCCTTTCACAGCAGGCATTTCTTAACCCGTTCAGCTACTTTCCGGTACCCGAACGGGAAACCCGGAAGGTTGATCACTGAACGAGATTCCGTTGCGCCTGTGGCGGAGTCTGGGATGCTTGCTTCTGCCATCGTTGCCAGGTGCGGAGATCCAGGCTGGAATGATGGTCCGCCCGCTGTTGCTGTGTTCGGAATAACGACGAGAGGAGCACGACGTGGCGGTCGATCTGGGACGGTTCGGAGTCTGGCACCAGGCGGACAAGTGGGGCCCTGAGCTTGCGGCGGGGGTCGAAAAGGCGGGCTACGGCGCGCTCTGGCTCGGTGGCTCTCCCACCGAGGACCTGCGCGACGCAGAGGTGCTGCTCGCCTCCACCACCACTGCGGTGGTCGGAACCAGCATCGTGAACATCTGGAAGTCCGACGCGGCCGCGGTGGCCGAGTCGTACCAACGGCTCGAGTCCGAGCACCCTGGGCGGTTCGTGCTCGGAGTCGGCATCGGGCACCCGGAGCACACCGGTCAGTACAAGACGCCGTACGAGACGATCGTCGACTACCTCGACGCGCTCGACGACGGCAAGGTCCCGGCGGACCGCCGGATGCTGGCGGCCCTCGGACCGCGCGTGCTGAAGCTGTCGGCCGAGCGGACGGCCGGCGCGCTGCCGTACCTGACCACTCCCGAGCACACGCGCCGGGCCCGCGAGACGCTCGGCGCGGGAGTACTGCTCGCGCCCGAGCAGAAGGTGGTGCTGGAGACCGACGACGAGATCGCCCGGGTCGTCGCCCGCGACTACCTGGCGACCTACCTGAGGCTCACCAACTACACGAGCAACCTGAAGCGGCTCGGCTTCAGCGACCATGACTTCGCCGACGGGGGCAGCGACCACCTGGTCGACTCGCTGGTCCTGCACGGGTCGGCAGTGGAGATCGCCGAGGGCCTCAAGGCGCACCTGGAGGCCGGCGCCGACCAGGTCGTCGTGCAGCAACTCGGCAAGGAAGGACCCGACCTGCTGCCCGGCTATGAGGCACTGGCGACCGTACTGACCTAGATCATTTTACTGATCTAGATCATCGTGAAGTCGGCGAAGTCGAAGCCTGGGGAGACGATGCAGGAGACCAGGACCGGCTGATCCCCCGCCGGCCGCGCAGCCTGCCAAGCACCCGCCGGTACTACGGCCTGCGGGTGCTGGCCGTCTTTCACGTCCGGGCCGAGCGTGATCGCCACGGACTCACCGGGCTCATCACCGGTGCCCCCGAGCTCGAGTGTCAGGGGGCCGCCGCTGTGCCACAGCCAGATCTCCGCCGACCGCACCTTGTGCCAGCGCGACTCCTCCCCCGGCGCGAGGAGGAAGTAGATCGCCGTCGCGCTGGCCCGCTCCCCGTCGTACCCGTCGGGCCGGAACGACACCTCCGACCGCCAGGTCTCCCGGAACCAACCACCCTCCGGATGCCGCTCCAACCCCAGTACCGCCGCCAACTCGGGCTTCGTCATGCCCCAAACGGTAATCGCCGTGACATCAGCACCTGCCGATGGGCAGAGTGGCCGCCGCCCTCGCCTCGGCGTCAGGGCTCCGCTCGGCGAAGGCTTCTAGCGGATGTGGCGCTGTGTCCAGTGGGCCAGTTGGGGATAGAAGCCCGGCGCTGTGCGGTGGAGGTTGAGGACGTGGCCGGTGTTCGGGACGGCCAATGCCTCGAGGTCGGCGTTCGGCGCGTAGTACGGGCGCTCGCCGGCCAGTAACGCGGCTGAGCTGGAGCAATCGGAGGCGCCTTGGCCGCAGATCAGGCGGTCATACTGACCGACTACGACCAGTACGGGGACCTTGATCTTGCGGTTGAGGTCGACCGAGCCGAACTCCGGGTCGCTCGGGAAGACATCAGGCTCCGGGTTCGCCTCGTCGCGAGCCACGATGTGGTCGGCAGCGGTCGGCCCGTAGTAGAACCAGCTCCGCCGTACGCCAGGACGTAGTACGCCGTAACCGTCGTCGAGCTTGCGACTCTTGAGGAGCGGATGCTCGGCGGCCGTGATGAAGTCGGCACCCAACTGCTCGAAGGCCGCCCAGTTGGGCGTGCTCGACTCACCGGTCAGGATCAGACCGTCCACGCCGGCCGGGTAGCGCACCGCGATCATCCGCGCAATGGTCGACCCGAGCGAGTTCCCGACCAGCACGACCCGCTCGTGCCGAAACTTCCGCAGTACCTGGTGAATCGTGAAGACCTGACTGTCCGGCGCAAAGGCGGCGCTCGACGGCGCCGAGCTCTCCCCCGTCCCGATCCGATCGAGCGCGAAGGTCGCATACCCCGCTCGATTCATCGCCTCCACGTACGACGGCCCGCGCGAGTCACCCCGCCAGCTCCAGTAGTTCCGGTCGTACCCGCCACCTGCAAGCAGCACCTGTAACACCCCACGATCCCGCCCACGCGGCCGGCACAGGGTCCCCGAAATCCTGGCGTCCACCGGCCTGCCCGCGCTCATCGCCACCGGGATCTCCACCGCCTCGCACCGCGCTCCCACCGCGATAGCCGTCCCAGGCACCAACCCCAGCACCAGCCCCGCCGCCGTAGCCCCAGCCACCAACCACTTCTTCTCCAACATCCAGCCCCTCTCGAAGATCAAACTGAGTACACTGTACCCGGTTAAACCGCGAGCGAACCCTGTTCCCCGACCCGCCCCAGGAACAACGCTGGGGCATCCTCACCACCATCCGCCTCCCCGGCGGCGGCACCCTCGGCCTCTACCAACCCCACCACGAACCAGCCCACAACCTATGACCACCCGCTCCACTTTGTGCACCAGGTAGGCAAATACTCGCCAGTAGGACGCTCAGCCGGTGCACAAAGTGGGCTGACTGGCGGCTGGGAGCTGGGGGCTGGGGCGGCGAGGTAGCGCTACGGGGTTGGGGGGTTGCGGATCGTGGGCGATCCCTTGACGTTGCTCGGCGGTGTCGGCTATCAATGCTGACAACGATGTCACGCCGCCCGTGAATCGACGTCGAAGGTGGGGAACCCCTTGAAGAAGTCCGCCCTGCGCTGCCGCGCGTCCGTAGTACTGGCTGGATCTGTGATCGCAGCCGTCTCGCTGACAACCTCCGCACTCGCCGGCCCCAGTCCGGCACCACCAGGTGCTGCTGGTGGGACAGGCCAGCCGACCACAGCCACGCCGGACACCACTCCGCCCGGTCTGCGCGCTGCCCAGGCAACCGGCTCGTCGCGGATCACCACCAGTTCCGTGGACCCAACAGAGCACGTCGACCCGCTCATCGGTACGTCCAACCTGGGCAATGTCTTCCCCGGCGCGGTGACGCCGCAGGGGATGTTCTCCTTCAGCCCGGAGACGAGCAGGGGCAACGCCTACCGCACGGCAGCGCCCGGTGGATACCTGTACGACGCCACGAAGATCCGCGGCTTCAGCCTGACCCACATGTCGGGTACCGGCTGTGCCGGCGGCTCCGGCGACATCCCGATCTTCCCGTACGCCGGTGAGGTCACCACCTCTCCCCAGGCGGACGCGAAGGACGCCACGTACGCCAGCACGTTCTCCCACGCCAACGAGGTCGCCAAGCCCGGCTACTACAAGGTGGGGCTCGACTCCGGCGTCACCGCCGAGCTGGCGGCCAGTGCACGCACCGGCTCGGCCAAGTTCGCGTTCCCGGCCGACAAGCCGTCCTCGCTGCTCTTCCGCACCTCCAACTCCGAAGTGGGCAGCAGCGACGCCCAGGTGACGATCGACCCGGTCAAGCGGACCGTCAGCGGCTCGGTGACCAGTGGCAACTTCTGCGGCTACCTGGCCTCCGTCGGCCAGCGCAGCTACTACACGCTGCACTTCGTGGCCGAGTTCGACCAGCCCTTCGCCAAGACGGGCACTTGGAAGGACACGACCGTCACTCCTGGCAGCACGAGCGCCCAGGGCGGTACGACGTACGGGCCTGACGGCTGGATGCCCGCCAACAAGGGCTCGGGCGGATACGTCGGTTTCGACGCCAAGAACGTCGGCATGCGCATCGGTATCTCCTACGTGAGCCAGGAGAACGCCCAGGCCAACCTGAACGTCGAGAACCCCCAGGGCACCTCCCTGGAGACGACTGCCGCGAAGGCCAAGCAGGCTTGGCGGGATCAGCTCAACAAGATCGAGGTCGACGGCGGTACGCCTGCATCGCGTACTACCTTCTACACCGCCCTGTACCACGCACTGCTGCACCCGAACTTGTACAGCGACGTCAATGGCGAGTACTGGGGCTTCGACCAGAAGAAGCACCGCGTCAAGGGAGTACAGGAGGCGCAGTACGCGACCTTCTCCGGCTGGGACGTCTACCGGTCGCAGGTACAGCTACTGACTCTCCTGGAGCCTCGCAAGGCCGGGGACATCGCGCAGTCGCTGCTCAACCAGGCCGACCAGAACGGCGGCATCTGGGACCGCTGGACGCACGCCTCCGGTAGTACTGCGGTCATGACCGGTGACCCGGCGGCACCCGCCGTTGCCGGCATCTACGCGTTCGGCGGCACCAACTTCGACGCCCGCGACGCTCTGAAGTCGCTGGTGAAGGCCGCGACCGTACCGACGGCCAAGGACCTCAGCTCGGCGGGCAAGCCGGTCATGTCGATCGGCCAGCGGCCCTCGCTCGACAAGTACCTGGCACTGCACTACATCCCCACCAAGTCGAACGCCTGGGGTGGCGCCGTCGAGACGCTCGAGGACACCACCGCGGACTTCGCCATCGCCCAGCTGGCGTTGAAGACCAACGACTCGAAGACGTACGACCAGTTCCTCAAGCGCTCGCAGTACTGGCAGAACGTGTTCAACCCCGAGAACGGCGGCTACATCCAGAACCGGGACGAGAACGGCGCCTGGCCGGGCTTCGAGCCGGCGACGGGTGACGGGTTCGCCGAGGGCAGCAGCGCGCAGTACACGTGGATGATCCCGCACAACCGGGCCGGGCTGTTCGACGCGATGGGCGGTCAGGCGAAGGCCAGCGAGCGGCTGGACGCGTTCTTCAAGGACCCGAACGGCAACTGGGCCCTGACCCACTCCGGCGACCTGCACGCGGAGATGGACAACGAGCCGTCGATCAACACCCCCTGGATCTACAACTACACCGGGCAGCCGTACAAGACGCAGGAGACGCTGCGGCAGGCGATGACCCAGCTGTGGAACACCACCACCGGCGGCATCCCAGGCAACGACGACCTGGGCGCCATGTCGTCCTGGTACGTGTGGACCGCCCTCGGCCTGTACCCGGACGTACCGAGCCGGGCTGACCTCCAGGTGGGCGCACCGCTGTTCCCGCACGCGATCATCCACCGCAAGCACGGCAAGTCGATCGAGATCACCGCACCTGAGGCACCCGCGCAGTACGTCCAGAGCTTGAGTGTGAACGGCCAGAACTCGACCAAGGCCTGGCTGGACGAGGACTTCGTCAAGCACGGCGGCACGCTCGACTTCCACCTCGGTACTACCCCCAACACCGCGTGGGGCAGCGCAGCCAAGGACGCACCGCGCTCGTGGCGGACCGGGGAGATCCCGTTCCAGACCTCTACCGACACCAGCCGAGTAGTAGTCGCTCCCGGGACCACCAGCGCTCCGGTGGCCATCAAGGCACACCGGCTCAGCGGGAACGCGACGACAGTCAAGTACACCGTGACAACGCCGGCGGGCCTCACAGCGTCTCCTGCAAGTGGCACATTCACGGTGGACCCAGCCAGTGGCGTAGGCAGTGCACCAGTGACCATTACGGCAGCCCCTGGTACTCCGGACGGCCGCTCGTCGGTCACTGTGGCCCTGCAAGCAGCGGATGGCACTGCCTTGCCCCGGCTGGGCTTCACCGTCGTTGTGGGCGAGCCGAACTCCTTCTCCGTACTCCGCGAAGGTGTAGCGGCCTCTGACGACGCAGGTGACCACAACGAGGCCGACTACGACGGTGGTGGCGTCAGCTACTCCCGCCAGGCGCTATCCGCGGCGGGACTCGTCCCCGGCGCCACTGTCACCAAGCAGGGCCTGACGTTCACGTGGCCCGCAGTACCGGTCGGTGATCCCGACAACGTGCCTGCGGACGGGCAACTGCTCAACCTGAACCTCCCTGCGGGCGCCACGAAGCTCTCCTTCGTCGGCAGTGCGGTGAACGGCAACCAGCAGACCACCGCCACCCTCACGTACTCCGACGGCAGCACCGCCCCGATCGACCTGTCCTTCAGCGACTGGACCCTCGGCGGCGGCGGCGACACCGTCCACTACGGCAACCTGATCGTCGCCACGACGCCGTACCGGAACGAAGCGGGCGGCGGCAAGGACAACGTCACCACCCACATCTTCGCGACCGCCCCGTTCACCTTCCCGACGGGCAAGACACCGGTTAGCGTGACGCTGCCGAAGAACCGCGACCTGCGGATCTTCACCCTGGCAGCCGGCTGATCCCGAACGCCCCTAAGGAGACCCATCGATGAGAGCCACCAGTGTCATCGCCTGCGCGGCGCTGACCGTCGCAGGCCTGGTAGCACCGGCCGGTGCTGCGCTGGCGCAGCCCGCAGACGCTACCCAGGCGCCCGCTGCCGCTGCGGCGAAGACGACTAGCGGTCCCTGCGGGTACGTCGCGACGCCCGACGACCCGTCGCCGCGGCCGGTGTCGTTGCCGCCGGACCCCAAGCACACGCCGGACAAGGGCATCGTCAAGGTGCTGCTGGCGACCAACCAGGGCCCGATGCTGCTGTCGCTGGACCGGGCGAAGGCGCCCTGTACGGTGCAGAGCTTCCTGCACCTGGCCAAGAGCCGCTTCTACAACTTCACCACCTGTCACCGGCTGACCCTCTACGACACCCTCAAGGTGCTGCAGTGCGGCGACCCGACCGGTACCGGTGAGCGCGGCCCGGGCTACTCCTACAAGGACGAACTCCCGACCGACCTGCCCAACTGGCCCGGCGACACCACCGGCACCCGCAAGGTCTACGCCCGCGGCACGCTGGCAATGGCCAACGCCGGCCCCGCCACCAACGGCAGCCAGTTCTTCCTGGTCTTCGGCGACTCCCGCCTCCGCCCCGACTACACCGTCTTCGGCTCGGTGGACCGCCTCGGCCTCAAGGCCATCGACAAGGTAGCCGCCGCCGGCGTCAAGCCCACCCCAGAAGAACCGGCCCCGGTAGACGGCACCCCCAACCGCAAGACCGACATCCTCCTAGCCCTCCGCCTGGCCTTCTGACAATCACAGCCACAGCCGCCGGGGCCCAACTGGGTCCCGGCGGCTGTGTATTACTTGATGGACAGGGTGGGACTCAGCGACCGGAGGAAGTCGTCGGCATGGAAGATGCTGCCGGCCGAGGCGACTCCGGTGGTTCGGGTACGGCCCGTCAGGATGCGGTGGACGGCCTCTACTGCCAGTGGTGCGGTGACTGCGTAGATGTCTCGGCCGTGGGCGGTGATACGACGCTCGGCGTCGCCCGCTCGGACAACGACGTCTACTACGAAGGTCTGGTCCGAACGCCCTTCGGCGTCGGCGGCTACCGGTGCGGGGGTGTCCTCGTCGGACAGGTCCTTGGCTGCTTCGATCGACATGTAGTTGCGGACCTCTGGGATCGACAGGTGGCTGGGGACGGTGACTACGTCGGCCATGGTGAACTCTGCGACCACCTGGCGTCGCCCTAGTGGCTCCGGGAAGTCCCAGTCCTGCTGCACCGGCTGGTCGTCGTGGTACCGCAGTTGGCCCTCGCTGAAGCGCACGCGGCGGCCGGCGCGGCGCTCGTGGGACACCGCGCCCGCGCTGCGGGTGCCGGGTGTCGGATGCCAACTGGTCAGGCCGTAAGCGATGTGGGCCTCGTCAGCGCTGGTCCAGTCACCCATGGCCGCCGACACGAGCAAGTCACCGAGGCCGCCATAGAAGGCCATCGCCGGTACTACCACCACACCCGCCTGGCGGGCCGGCTCCGCGTAGTCGGCGAACATGTCCGCGTTCGCTTCGATCTCGGCCGCGACGTCGACGTACGGGATGCGTGCGCGCAACGCGGCCTCGACCACTGGGCCGGCTGTCACGGCGAAGGGGCCGGCGGCGTTGATGACCGCTGCGGCGCCTTCGAGCGCTCGGTCGAGGGATTCCGGATCGTCGGCCGTGGCCGGGCGCACGGCCAGACCGTCGTACTCCTTGGCCAGTACTTCGAGGCGCGCCGCGTCCCGGCCGGACAGGATCGGGACGAAGCCCCGTTCGACCAGTTCGGCGACGATGAAGCGGCCGGTGTGCCCGGTCGCGCCGTAGACCACTACTGCCTTCGCTGTCTGCATGTGTCCACTGTGGCCGGGATCGGACACTTTCCGTGAGAGTCCGGAACGACAGCATGCGTACACTTTCGGACATGCACACGATCGCGCTGGCGATGGCCGGTCAGCTCCTGCATTTCGAGCTGGGAGTGGCCTACGAGATCTTCCGTACGCCGCCCGAGGAGCTCGCCCGTGACGACTGGTACGACGTCCTGCTGTGCGGGCCCGGACCCGTGGAAGTCGGGCCTTTCACGCTGGAGCCCGAGTACGGGCTGGATCGCCTCGTCACGGCCGACACCGTGCTCGTACCAGCTTGCGCAGACGTCGACGTACCGCCGCCGGCCGAGCTGGTCGACGCGATCCGCGCAGCCCACGACGCGGGCGCCCGGATCGCGTCGCTGTGCACCGGGGCCTTCGCACTCGGCGCCGCCGGCCTACTGGACGGCCGCCGCGCCACCACTCATTGGGCGCACACCGCGGAGCTCACTGCCCGCCACCCAGAGGCCACTGTCGACCCGGACGTGCTCTACACGGACAACGGCAGCGTGCTGACCGCAGCAGGCAAGGCGGCCGCGGTGGACCTGTGCATCCACCTGATCCACCTGGACCACGGCGCCATCATCGCCAACACAGTCGCCCGCCGCCTGGTCATGCCACCCCACCGGCCCGGCGGTCAGGCGCAGTTCGTGGCAACCCCGATGCAGGTCAGCGGCGACCACCTACTGGCCGGCCTGCTCGCCTGGGCCCAGCAGCGCCTGGACGAGCCGCTGACGGTGACCGACCTTGCCCGGCAAGCCAGCATGAGCTCCCGCAACCTAGGCCGCCAGTTCCGCGCAGTAACCGGCCAAACCCCACTCCAGTGGCTCCTGACCCAACGCGTACGCCGAGCCCAAGAGCTCCTGGAGTCCACCACCGACAGCATCGAATCAGTCGCCACAGCCACCGGCATGGGCACATCCACCACCCTCCGCCGCCAGTTCAAGCGAGTAGTAGGAGTCCCCCCAGACACCTACCGCCGAACCTTCCGCACCCCAACCACAGCCTGAGAACCACTCCAGGGAAAGCTTCCCCAGCCCGGGCGCGTACCCCGTCTCAGGGGTTAACCCCTCAACCGGCGGGTTGCCTACTGAGAATCTGGACGTGCAACCCGCCATCTCAGGGGTTAACCCCTGAAACGACGCCAACCCAGCCCGACCCGGCCGGTGGCCATGCGCTCAGGAGGCTGGGGCCGGGGCGAGGGCGCGTGGGTCAGTCTTTGGCGGGCCAGGGGGTGTCGGCGGGGCGGAGGTTGTTGAAGCCGGGGCCGTTGAGGGCTGCCCAGGCTGAGAGGGCGCCCATGACGAGGATGGGGTTGTGGAGGTCGCCGGCCAGTACTGCGCCTACTACGTCGACCAGTGGTGCCCAGACCGTCTCCATGTCGGCTTCCTCGTGGAGGCGGTCGTAGGTCTCGGGGGCCTCGGACAGCTCCCTGGCCAGGAAGATGCGGACCGCTTCATTGGTGAGGCCTGGTGACGTGAAGGCGTCCACCAGGACCCGCCAGTCGGCTGCCTTGGTGGCTGCCTCTTCCCACAGCTCGCGCTCGGCACCGAGCTGGTACGCCTCCCCCTGTACGTCGAGAAGCCCCGCGGGCGGCTCGAGAAGGCGGTACCCAACTGGATGCCGGTACTGCCGTACCAGCAGCATCCGGTTGTCGGGGTCGAGCGCCACCACCCCGACAGCGCCGGGGTGCACGACCACGTCCCGGGTGAAGGTCTCGCCATCGTTGGGCGGGACGATCTGATCGCGGCGGACCGAGATCACCCGGCCGGTCGAGTGGACGACCTCGGACGACGAGACCTCCCACGACTCCCGGGAGTCGGCCAGCCCGGCGCCGAAGCGGAGTACCGGGTGGTCGTTCATCGTGCCTTCGCCGTCTCGGCAACCGCAGCCTCGACCTCGACCTCGACCTCGACCTCGGAAGGCTTGCCCGCAGCGGCCTTGCCCTTGGCGCCAGAATCCTTGGCGGCAGAATCCTTGGCGGCAGAGGCGGGCTTCGCGGCCGGCTTGGCCAGGCCCTCGACCGGCAACCGCGACTCGCGCTGGCGGACCAGAGCGGCAGCGATCAGGCCGGAGAACAACGGATGCGGCCTGGTCGGCCGCGAGCGGAGCTCCGGGTGCGCCTGGGTGGCGACGAAGTACGGGTGCTGTGCGCGGTCCAGCTCGATGAACTCGACCAGCTCGTGGTCCGGCGACAGGCCGCTGAACACCAGGCCGGCGGCCTCCAGCTTGTCGCGGTAGGCGTTGTTGACCTCGTAGCGGTGCCGGTGCCGCTCCTGGATCGACGGAGCGTTGTACAGGCCGCGGACGATCGAGCCCTCGGTCAGGTTCGCCGGGTAGAGCCCGAGCCGCATCGTGCCGCCGAGATCGCCCGTGCCGTCGACGATGTGCTTCTGCTCCTCCATCGTCGCGACCACCGGCTGCTCCGCGTCGGGGTCGAACTCGGTCGAGTTCGCGTCGGCCAGGCCGGCCAGGTCGCGGGCCACCTCGATCACCATGCACTGCAGCCCGAGACACAGGCCGAGGATCGGTACGCCGGTCTCCCGGGCGTACCGGATGGCGCCGATCTTGCCCTCGATCCCGCGGACGCCGAAGCCGCCCGGGATGCAGATCGCGTCCACGTCCCCGAGCAGCCGCGCGGCCGCCTCGGGGGTGGCGCACTCGTCGGAGGCGATCCAGCGCAGGTTGACCTTGGCGTCGTTGTCGAAACCGCCGGCCCGCAGCGCCTCGGCGACCGACAGGTACGCGTCCGGCAGGTCGATGTACTTGCCGACCAGCGCGACCGTGACCTGGTCGGCCGGGTGGTGCACGACCCGCAGCAGCTCGTCCCAGCGGGTCCAGTCGACGTCGCGGAACGGCAGGTTCAGCCGCCGGACGACGAACGCGTCCAGCCCCTCGGCGTGCAGCACCTTCGGGATGTCGTAGATGCTCGGCGCGTCCGGCGCGGCCACCACGGCCTCGACGTCGACGTCGCACATCAGCGAGATCTTGCGCTTCACGCCGTCCGGGATCGGCCGGTCCGCGCGGCACACGATCGCGTCGGGCTGGATACCGATCGACCGCAGCGCGTTGACCGAGTGCTGGGTCGGCTTGGTCTTCAGCTCACCGCTGGGGGCCATGTAGGGCACCAGCGAGATGTGCAGGAAGAAGACGTTGTCGCGGCCGACGTCGTGCCGGACCTGGCGCGCGGCCTCGAGGAACGGCAGCGACTCGATGTCGCCGACCGTGCCGCCGATCTCGTGCAGCACCACGTCGACGTCGGCGCCGGCCATCGCCAGCATCCGGTCCTTGATCTCGTTGGTGATGTGCGGGATCACCTGGACGGTGTCGCCCAGGTACTCGCCGCGGCGTTCCTTCGCGATCACCGACGAGTAGACCTGGCCGGTGGTGACGTTGGCGACCTGGGACAGGTCCCGGTCGAGGAAACGCTCGTAGTGCCCGATGTCCAGGTCGGTCTCGGCGCCATCGTTGGTGATGAACACCTCGCCGTGCTGGAACGGGTTCATCGTGCCGGGATCCACATTGAGATAGGGATCCAGCTTCTGCATGGTGACCCGGATGCCCCGTGCCGTCAGCAGGCTGCCGAGGCTTGACGCTGTCAGCCCCTTGCCGAGACTGGAGGCCACGCCACCGGTGACGAATACGTGCTTTGTCTGCTGCCCGCTCGAAGCTCTGTCCACGGGCTTTAAGGCTACCTCTTGTCAGCCAGTGGTCGCGACGAGACCCGCGTAGATGGTGAGCAGATTCTTTGCGGTTTCGTCTTCGTCCGGCCATCCAGCGGCCAACTTCAAGCCTGTTGTCCGCATAGCGGCCGCTTTCTCCGGGTCAGAAAAAACTTCCAGTACTCCGGCCGCCAGCCCCGCCGCGTCGCCCGGAGCAGCCAGAACCGCGCTGTCCCCCACCAACTCCGGTACGCCGCCGACCGCCGTCGCCACGACCGGTACGCCCGCCTGGATCGCCTCCTGGATCACCAGAGCGCGCGCCTCCCAGTGCGAGGTCAGCAGGAACACGTCCGCCGCGCCCAGCAGGTCGGCCACGTCGCTCCGGTGGCCCAGCAGGCGCACGGGGAGGCCCTCAGCGTCGATCCGCGCCTGCAGGTTCTCCTTGAGCGGCCCGTCGCCGACAACGGCGAAGACCACGTCCGGCAGCTCAGCCGCCACCGAGGCCGCCACCGAGGCCGCCACCGAGAGCAGCGTCGGGTAGTCCTTCTGCGGGGCCAGCCGGCCCACTGAGAGCACCAGCGGCCCGTCCCCCAGCCCGAGGGCCTCGCGGGCCTCCGCAGCCGACGTACGGGCCTCCGGCAGCGCAGGCGCGGCTACCGGCGCCAACTGCACCTTCCGGGCACCCAGCGACTCGGCGAGCTCAACGAGGTCACTAGACGCTCCTAGAGTCAGGTCGGCTCCGCGAGCAACCAACCGCTGCCCGAGCCGCATGACCACTCCACGCGGCCCAGTGGTCAGGATCGCGTTGTGCCAGGTCACCACGAGCGGCCTCAGGCGGGACCGGTCGCGCAGAGCCGCAGTACCGGCCCGGTAGCCGTGGGCGTGGATCACGTCGCACCCACGCAGTCCCGCAGCTTGTACTACGACAGTGGCGTCGCCGAAGTCGAAGTGGTCCGCAGTACCAGGTGGGGCGCAGACGACCACCTCATGACCGGCCGCGAAGTAGCGCGGCACCAGCGACGCGACGTGCTGCCCGATCCCGCCCCGGGACTCTGCCAGCAGCAAGCCGATCCTCATGCCTTCTCCTCCACAACGGTTGGCACACCACGGCGCAGCAGCGCTCGGGCGTCCGGACGGTCCAGGGCGACCGCGATCACGGCGTACACGATCACAACGGCCAGGCCGGACAGTACCGAGAACAGCAGGGCACTCTCCCAGCCACCGTCGTCGGCAGGCAGTGCAACCAGCCACCCGGCCGCACCGGCCAGTACTGCGCCGACGAGCGCGGCAAGCGTTGCACGAGGCAGCCCACTGAGCACTGCGGCTCCCGCTACCTGCCGCAGGACCACCAGCAGCACTAGGGCGCCGACGACCATCCCGATCGACATGGCTGCCGCCAGAGCCCCTACTGCGTCGGCGCCATCCCACCGCAGCGTCAGCAGAATCCCGGCGACAGCAACGACCAGCCAGGCGCCACCGGTCACTACCGCGACCTGCCGCCCGGCATGCCGCGCATAGAGCACCCGGCCGAGATGCATGAGCACTGCGAAGGCGATGATCGCGGGAGCGAAGGCGACGAGACCTGCACCCAACGACGAGGCCTGGGCTTCCTGCACCCGCCCGTCGTTGTAGGCGAAGATGCGTGCGACCGGAACCGCAGTACCGACCAGCAGGGCAGCGCCCGCTCCCCCGGCGAGCATCACCGCCCGCGTCGACGTAGCGGCGTACAGGTCGAAGGCGGCCGACTCCCCGGATTCAAATGCGGCCGCCAAGCGCGGGAAGACCGCAGTGGTGATCGGCACAGCCAGTACTGCGTAGGGCAGCAGGTAGACCGCGTTGGCCCAGGTGTAGACCGCGATGCTGCCTGCTGCACCTCGGTGGTTGGCCAGGTAGGTGGTGACGACGAAGGCCAGTTGCTGGGCGACCAGTACGGCGAGGCCAGCGGCAGCGAGCTTGCGTAGTACCGGGCCGACGCCAGGGTCGAGCCGGAGCGTGGGCTTGATCGGCAGGCGGAGGAAGAGCATTGGCACGAGGACGGTGAGCGCTAGTGCGAGAACACCGGCTGTAGTACCCCAGGCGAGCAGGTCGGCGGCGCCCTGCGATGCCTGGTCGGCACTGGGAGCCGCGGCGGCGAAGAGGAAGTAGGTCGCCACCACGACGAGGCTGGAGATCAGTGGAGCGACTGCGCCTGCAGCGAAACGCTTGTGGGACTGCAGTACGGCCGTAGCGACCACAGTGATCGCGTAGCCGAAGACCTGCGGCACGAAGATCAACAGCATCCGGGTCGCCGTGTTGCCGGACCCGGCACACTCGGGGCCCGCGTCGAGCATCGCCGACGTGTAGTGCGAGGCGAAAAGCCAAGCCAGCAAGGCGAACGGGGTCAGCAGCACGAGCGACCAGGTCAGCAGCGCGCCGATGATCCGCCCTTGAGCAGCCCGGTCGCCACGCGCCACCGGGCCCGCGAGCACGGGGATGACCGCGCCGGCCAGAGCACCACCGACGACGATCTCGAAGACGACGTTCGGCAACTGGTTCGCCGTCGCATAGGCATCGGCCAGACAGCCCGCGCCGACAGTCTTGGAGAAGACCAGCCACCGCGCGAACCCGACCACCCGCGCAAGGACCGTCACACCGGCGACGAGCAGCGCGGCCCGGGCGATCCGCCCGCCCGTGCTCACAGCGTCACCCGCGAGATGTTGCAGCCCCTCACCGGGGTCGTCGGCCCCACTGGTCGATCTTGTCGAGGACCGGCGTGTTCGCGATCACCTTGGTGAAGCTGACCTTCTCGCTGGCCAGGTTGAGCGCGACGACCACGCCCAGGGCGAGCACCTTCAGCGGTCGCGGCAGCGCGGACGCGAGCGCAGTACCGGTGATCGCGCCGAGGCCGTTGGCTCCGCAGTCGCCGAGCATCGAACGCTCGCCGAGGTCCGAAGGCGCAGCAGCAACCGCGGCACCGACTACTGCGGCAGCAGGCCCACCGGCAACCAGTGCGACCGGAGCACTCACCGCGGCGATGCCCTTCAACGCGCGCCCCGGGCGAAGGTCGAGCAGGTTCGCGAGGTTCGCCGTACCGGCGATCAAGGCGCCGTCGGCAACGATCTCGACCGCGGCGCCGAAGCCTTTGGAGCGGCGCGGCAGCAACGCCGCCGCAGCCAGGCCGGCCACGCCGACACCGAGAATCTTCACCGCACCGCTGGTCACCTCGCCGCGGCGCAAAGCCGTCAGGTGACCGCGAAAGCCCTTGGTTTCGGTGGCTCCCGCGAGGTCGTCATACGCGCCGACAGCACCGGAGATCGAGCCCGCCAGCAGCGCAGCCGCCTTCACCCGTCCATCCGATCGCGAAGCAGCGACTCCGGCGAGCGCGCCGAGCACCGCGATCGGACCTTCCAGCAGCGTGACCGTCTCGCCACGGTGGTTGGTCCGCTCGAACGGCGCGCGGCTCTCCTTCGGCAGTTTCGCCGCCGCGCGCTCCAGCCCGGCCGTCGCGGCAGCACCGATCACCGCACCCAACAGACCCATCTCAGTTGTTGCCCTTCACCATGTCGGCCGACGGCGCGACGCCGTTCTTCGCATCGATCCCGCCGTACTGCCCCGCCTTGCCAGTGGCCTGCTCGACCAGCGCGAAGACGACCGTCATCTGACCGCTCGGCAGGTTCGCGACGTCGACCGAGGACAGCACCTTGGTCGCGTCGGCGTCGCCGCGCAGCGACTTCAGCAGCCCGCCGTTCTGAGCGGACTCGGGCGTCCCGGCGACCACCACACCCGCGCTGGCCCCGTCGAGACCCTCGGCGAAGTCGACCGCGTCGTTGTACGAGGAGTTGTCCGGGAGCGGCGTCGGCGGTTTGGCGGCCACCACGACGATCAGGCTGGCCCGGTCCTTCGGGGTCTTCAGCGACACCAGCTTCGCACTGGCCAGCCCGTTGATGATCTTGAGCGCGTCCGAGTCGACGATCTTGGCCCCTTCCTTGGCGGCCACCCCGCGGGCCAGGATCATCCCGGCCCGCTGGTAGGTGTTGCTCTCCTTCGGGAAGTCGATGTCACTGGTGACGAGGTCGTTGACCAGCGGCTCGACCAGCTGGCGCTGTCCCGGGTCGAACAGCTTGCTGTCCAGCGAGACCCGGGTGGTGACCTGGCCGCCGGCCTGCTCGACCGCGTCCTGGATCGAATCCGTCATGTCGCTGGCGGCGTTCGGCATCGTGACCAGCACGATCTGCTTGCCGGTCAGCTTGCCGTCGGTCAGGCCCGCGGTCACCTTGGCGACATAGTCGTCGCGGTACTTGTCCAGCGCCTTGGCCTGGATCAACTGCTCGCGCTGGTCCTCGACCGTGGCCCGGTCCTTGTCGGCCTGGGCCTGGACGAGGTCGCTGCCGGCGCCTTTCAGCGGCCCGGCCCCCAGCACCACACCGGCGCCTAGGGCGAAGAAGATCGCCACGATGGAGACGATGTGGTAGCGAAAGTCGATCACGTGAACAGCTCCCGGATCCAGTAGACGAAGTCGTTCCAGCGCGCCCGCAGGATCGACCAGAGCACATCGTCGGCGCCGATGGCCACCATCGCCACCCCGAGCGCGAACAGGCCGGCCGCGATCAGCGCGACGACCTGCATGGACGAGACGCGGCTGCGATAGAGCCGGCCGACGCCCTTGGCGTCCACCAGCTTCGCACCGACCCGCAGTCTCGTGATGAACGTGCTGGCCATTCCGGACCGGCCCTTGTCGAGGAACTCCACCAGCGAGTTGTGGGTGCCGACCGCGACGATCAGCGAGGCGCCCTTGGAATCGGCGAGCAGCATCGCGACGTCCTCGCTGGTCCCGGTGGCCGGGAACTCGATCGAGTCAATGCCGAGCCGCTCCAGCCGCTCCGACCCCGGCGCATGGCCGTTGCGGTACGCGTGCACGACGACCTCGGCGCCGCACTTGAGCGTCTCGTCCTTGACCGAGTCCATGTCGCCGACGATCAGGTCGGGGACGTAGCCGTTCTCCACCAGGGCGTCCGCGCCGCCGTCGACGCCGATCAGGACCGGCCGGTACTCGCGGATGTACGGCCGGAGGGCGACCAGGTCTTCGCGGTAGTCGTAACCGCGGACCACGATCAGCACGTGCTTGCCGTCCATCGCCGTGTGCACGGCCGGTACGCCGATGCCGTCCAGCAGCAGGTCGCGCTCCTGGCGCAAGTACTCCAGGGTGTTGGCCGTGAAAGCCTCGAGCTGGGTCGACAGGCCCGCGCGGGCGTCGTCCATCAACTGGGCGACGGTCTCGCTGTCCTGGACGACACCCTTGGCGACGACTTCCTCACCGCGGTACATGATCCCGTCGTGCAGCCGGATCCGCTCGCCCTCGTGCAGTACCGAGAAGACCTCGCGGCCGACCCCGTCGACCAGCGGGATCCCCGCCTCGACCAGGATCTCGGGACCGAGGTTCGGGTAGCGCCCGGAGATCGAGTCGGCCACGTTGACGACCGCGACGACCTTGCAGTCGACCAGCGCCTCGGCGCTGACCCGGTCCAGGTCGACGTGATCGATGACCGCGATCTCACCCGGCTTGAGCCGTTTGGTGAGATTCTTGGTACGCCGATCCAGCCGGACCACTCCGGCGATCCCGGGCAGTTCAGGTGGGCGTGCTCTCCGCAGTCTGGGCAGCTTCATCGCTTACTCATCCTGCCATGTCAAGAGCCCTCCGCCCGCCTTTTGAGGTGCCAGGGCAGCCATTGCTGCACTAGCGCCCCGGTGACAGCGCGTTAAATCATCCTTTTGAACCAGACTTCTTCCACCCCACCCGCACTGCTATTTCTTCTTCTTGCCCTTCTTGTGACGCTCCGCAGCCAGGGCCAGCAGTTCTTCCGCATGCGCCTGGGCCGCGTCGGAGTTCTCCAGGCCGGCCATCATCCGGGACAGCTCTTTCAGCCGGGCGTCGTCGTCCAGTGCCACCAGACCACTCGTGGTGACGGAGCCGTCGTCGCTCTTCAGCACCACGGCGTGCCGATCCGCGAAGGCCGCCACCTGCGGCAGGTGCGTCACGACGATCACCTGCGCCTTCTCCGCCAGCCGCGCCAGCCGCTTGCCGACCTCCACCGCGGCCCGGCCACCGATCCCGGCGTCGATCTCGTCGAACACCAGCGTCGGCACCGGGTGGGTGTCCGACAGGATCACCTCGAGCGCCAGCATCACCCGCGACAGCTCACCACCCGAGGCGGCCTTCTGCAGCGGCCGCGCCGGACTGCCCGGGTTCGCCGCGAAACAGAACTCGATCTCGTCCGCTCCGAACGGCCCGGGCGTGGTCTCGTGAATGTCCACCGTCAACTTCGCGTGCGGCATCGCCAGCCCGCTCAGCTCCTCCGACACGGCGACGCCCAGCCGGGCCGCCGCCTCGCGGCGCGCAGTACCGACCTGGTCGCCGAGATCCTTCAGCTGGGCCCGCAGTTCGGTCAGCTCCGCGGTGAGCTGCTCGACGCGCTCATCGCTGCCCTCCAGCTCGGCCAGTCGCGCAGTGGCCCGCTTCGCCCACTCCAGTACCTCCTCGACCGTGCCCTGCTCGGCGCCGTGCTTGCGAGCCAGCGCCGTCAGCAGCGATCGCCGCTCACTCACCACGGAGAGCCGCGCGGGATCCGTGTCCACATCCGACGCGTACGACGAGAGCTCGCCGGCCAGGTCCGCGGCGAGGTACCCGAGTTCGCTCGCGCGATCGGCCAGCCCTGCCAGCTTCTCGTCATGCTCGCGCTCCGCATCCAGCGCCTGCTTCGCGAGGGCGAGCAGACCGAGTACGTCGCTCGGCCGGGTGGACTCGATGTCCTCCGCGGCGAGTGCGTCGGCCGCTGTCGTTGCCGCAGTACGAAGGCCGTCGGCGTAAGCGAGTCGCTCTTCCTCGGCTGCCAGCTCGACATCCTCGCCTGGCAACGGCTCTGCCTTGGCGATCTCCCGCAGCCCGAAGCGCAGCAAATCGGCCTCGGCCAGCCGGTCGCGCTCGCGCGTGGTCAGCTCGGTCAGCTCGTTGTCGATCTCGCGGTGCCGCTTGTACGCCGAGGCGTACTCCCCCAGCGGAACGAGAACCGGCTTGCCCGCAAAGGTGTCCAGCGTCTCGCGCTGCCTAGCCGGCTGCAGCAACCGCCATTGATCGGCCTGGCCGTGGATCGCGACCAGGTCACCCGACACCTCGGCCAGCACCGACACCGGCACCGAGGCGCCACCCAGGAAGGCTCGCGACCGGCCCTCGGACGACAGCTCGCGCGCGATCAGCAGCTCGTCGTCGTCCAGCTCACCGCCACGGTCCTCGGCCTGCTTCACGATCGACTTCGGCACGTTGCTCGCGCGCCCCTCGACCCGGGCCCGCCGGACCCCGTGCCGGACCAGGCCGCTGTCGGCGCGACCGCCGAGCAGCATGTTCACGCCCGTCACGACCATCGTCTTACCGGCCCCGGTCTCGCCGGTGACCGCGGTGAAGCCCGGATCGAGCTCCAGCGTCGCGTCCTCGATCACGCCCAGTCCGGTGATGCGGATCTCCGAGAGCATGGTCTAGTTCTCCTCTTGTAAAGCCTGGTCGCGCTCGGCGCGGCCGCGCCAGCCGAGCACCGGTAGATCGAACTTGGCCACCAGCCGATCGGTGAAGGACGATTCGTGCGCCCTCGCCAGCCGGACCGGGGTCTTGCCGCGCCGGACCTGGATCACCGCACCCGGTGGTACCTCGACCATCCGCCGGCCGTCGCACCACAGCACCCCGCGCCCGTGCCAGGCGGCGATCAGCTCGATCGACAACTGCGACGTCGGCGCCACCACGATCGGCCGGGAGAACAACGCGTGCGCGCTGAGCGGAACCATCAGGATCGCCTCAACCTCGGGCCAGACGATCGGTCCGCCGGCAGAGAACGAGTACGCCGTACTGCCGGTCGGCGTCGCGACCACTACCCCGTCGCAACCCCAGCGCGACAGCGGCCGGCCGTCGACCTCGACCATCACCTCGAGCATCTTCTCGCGAGCCGCCTTCTCGACGCTGGCCTCGTTGAGCGCCCAGGTGTCGAAGATCAGCTCGTCCTCGTGCCAGACGTCGACCGCGAGCGTCATCCGCTCCTCGACCGTGTAGCTGCGCTCGACCACCACGTCGACGATCCGCTCCAGGTCGTCGCGCTCGGCCTCGGCGAGGAACCCGACATGGCCGAGGTTCACGCCCAGTACCGGCGTACCGTGCGGGCGGGCCAGCTCGGCCGCGCGCAGGATCGAGCCGTCGCCACCGAGCACGATGATCAGCTCGACGTCCTGGGCCGCCTTGGCCGGATCGTCGGCGATCTCGACCGGGTCGAGCTTCATCGCCTCGAACTCTTCGGTCAGCAACCTGACCAGCAGCCCGGCGTCGGTCAGCAACCGGTGCGCCTCGCGGGCGACCTCCACGGCCAGGTCGCGGCCGGTGTGCGTCACCAGCAGCACGCGCCGCGGTTCGGGCGCCGGCTCAACCACGGGGACCTGCCTCTCGCTCATCGGCACCGCCACGTCGTCGTGCGGGCCGTCCTGCTGCGGGTAGCTGTCGGGGTGGGGTCACTGCGGCCCGCTCTCGATGGCGGTCCGCAGCATCGTCTCATCGAGCGGCGGCGCTGTACGGCGTATCCACAGGAAGTATTCGACATTTCCTGACGGACCCGGCAACGGACTGGCCGCGACACCGGCCACCCCCCAGCCGAGATCGGCCGCTTTCCGGGCCACGCCACGGACGGCGTCGGCGCGGAGTACCGGGTCCCGGACGACGCCGCCCTTGCCCAGCCGCTCCTTGCCGACCTCGAACTGCGGCTTGACCATCAGCACCAGGTCGCCGTCGGGTTCGACCACTGCGAGCAGCGCCGGCAGCACGATCGTGAGCGAGATGAAGCTGAGGTCGCTGACGACCAGCTCGACCGGATCGCCGCCGATGTCCTCGAGGGTCAGCGTGCGGACGTTGGTGCGGTCCATCACGGTGACGCGCTCGTCGGTCTGCAGCGCCCAGACGAGCTGCCCGTAGCCGACGTCGACCGCGATCACACTCGCCGCGCCGTTCCTGAGCAGTACGTCGGTGAACCCGCCAGTGGACGCACCCGCGTCCAGACACCGGCGATCCTTCACCTGTACTTCGCTGAACGCCTCCAGCGCACCGACCAGCTTGTGCGCGCCGCGGCTCGCGTATCCCGGATCATCCGTCTCGGACGTGTCGACCAGGATCGCCGCATCCACGCCGACACCGGTCGCGGGCTTGGTCGCCACCGTCCCGGCCACCTTCACCTTGCCCGCCAGCACCAGCTCACTGGCCTGCTCCCGCGATCGCGCCAGCCCACGCCGTACCAGCTCGGCATCGAGCCGGGACCGCTTCACCCCTTTAGCCATTAGGGCGTGTCTCCTAATTCCCTGCAGTCGCGAGCAGGTGCTCGGTGCGAGGTGCCGTGCCGAGTGCCGCGCAGCACGCAGGGAATTAGGAGACACGCCCTAGTCCCCGCGGTCACTCAACCCCGGTCGCCATGGTCGGCGTCCGCCTCCACCAAAGCACTCTGCAGCCGCTCATGCAGATCCGCATAAACGTCCGCATGCTCGCCCACCGGCTTGTCACGCAACCCATCCAACCGCTCCATGGTCTCCTCAACCAACGGATGCACCTCGTCCTCGCCACGCTCCTCAGCCCGTACTACGGCCGCAGGCGCGGCAGGCACCGGCACCACAGGCCGAGGAGCCGAAGGCGCGGGCGCAGCAGGCACTGGAGGTGCAGGCGTCGGTGCAGCCGGTGCCTGCTGGGTGTACGACGGAGCCGCCGGTCGCGGGGCCGCAGGCGCGCCGGGCACATACGCCCCGGGCCGCGGAGCTGGTGCAGCCGGAGTCTGCTGGGTATACGACTGAGTGGCAGACGTGGCCGCCGGCCGAGGGAACGCCTGCCCGGGGGTTGGACCCGCAGGCCGGGGGAATGCAGAGCCCGGTGTGGAGCCTCCTGCTGCCCCAGCGCTCGGCGCTACCGGCACCGGCTCGTCGCCCGCTGCAGAGGTGTCGTCTGACCAGTCGTCCGGGCCGTCGTCTACGAAGGAGTGGCGTTCTGGCTCTTCCAGGGAGGCCTCGAAGGCTTGTTCGGTGTCTTCTTCGGGGTCTGGCTCTGGGGTGGGGTCGCCGTAGACGGTGAAGCCGGCCAGCAGGGGGTCCGTGTGCGGGCGGCCCTGGAGGGTCGGGTTGACCCACGGGGTGTGCGAGTCCGGGCCGGGCTCGGTGTCGTAGTCGGGCTCGGCGTTCTCGCCGGGCCGGGGCTCGCGGCCCGGCTCGACGTCGGGGTCGACTGCCGGGGGGAACTGCTCGCCGGGGTAGTCGGTCACGTCACGCCTTCTTCGCCGGGGCCTTCTTGGCCGTCTTCTTCACTGCAGTCTTGGTCGCCGTCTTGGTTGCCACGGTCTTCTTGGCCGCAGTCTTCTTCGCAGCGGCCTTCTTGACCGGCGGCGTCTTCACCGCGGCAGCCTTCTTCGCCGCCGGCTTCGAAGCGGCAGCAGCGGGCGCCGGAGCAGAGACAGCGGCGGCCGCCAGCGCGTCATTCGCCTCGGACAGCTCGCGCTCCAGCCCATCGACCCGCCGGCTCAGCGCCGCGACCTCCTCGGACCGGACGAACCCGAGCCGCGCCACCGCGCCCTCGACCTCGTTCGCCACGATCGCCTGCAGCAACTGCCGGTTGCTCTTGCTGGTGGCAACGATCTCCTCGGCCAGGTCGCTCACCTTGGTGGTCACGCCGGCCGTCAGCGCGTCCGCGCCGGTCTGCTGCAACAACGCCTTCGCGGCCTGCTGCGCACGCTGCTTCGTCACCTCGGTCAGACCGTTCGCGAGCTGTACGTAGCCGCGCAATGCATCCATCACCATGAGAAACCTCCGTGCTTGATTCTGCACCCCACCGGTCAGGCTTGGTTGCCAGCCACGGTATCGCGCCACGGCCGCAATACCAGCCCACCCGTGCCAGTGTCCCGCTGTGCCGGTCCGTACGGCCCAGCCGGGCTATTTGTCCAGGCCCACCCGGTGCAGCGCCTCGCCGATCTTGATCGAGCCCAGCTCCGGCGCCGGCTTCGGCAGCGGCCGCCGCCCCCGGGCCGCGCCCTTCGAGGCTGTCTTGGCGACCGACTTGGCCGGAGCGTCCACCGCCGCCCAGGTCGCCGACAGGATCGCCCGCAGCCCGTCGTACGGCTCGCCCTCGCCCGTCACAGCCACTGCGCCGTCAACAACCGAAGCCGTCCAGCCCTCGCAGCTGTGCTTGCCGCCGTCGACCGTCACCCCCGGATGCTTCTGCCGCAAAGCACCGAGCCCGGCCCCGATGTACGTCGGCCGCTCGTTCTTCGGCGCCGCAGCGAGGTCATAGGCATCGTGTACGCCGGTGGCAACCCACAGGCTCGCGATCCCGACGTTGTGCGCGCCGGCGATGTCGGAGTCCAGCCGGTCCCCGATCATCAACGGCCGCTCGGCCTTCAGCCGCTCGATGCTCGTCTCCAGCAACGGCGTCTCCGGCTTGCCGGCCACGATCGGATCGACCTCGACAGCCGCCCGTACCGCCTGGACCAGCGTCCCGTTTCCAGGAGCCTTGCCGCCCGCGGTCGGGATGGTCAGATCAAGATTCGTCGCGTACCACTTGGCGCCCTCGTTGATCGCGTGCGCGCCGTCCGCGAGCATCACCCAGTTCACATCAGGATGAAACCCCTGGACGACGGCGACCGGGTGCGCGTCGCTGCTCCGGACCGGCCGCAGCTCATACTCCTCCAGCGCCGCGATCAGCCCCTCGCCACCGACCACGAGCACCGGCGAACCCTTCGGGAACTCCTTCGCGATCAGCTTCGCCGCCGCCTGCGCGGAGGTGACGACGTCCTCGCCGATCACGTCCAGCCCGAACGACGCCAGGTGCTCGGCGACCACGGAGGCCGGCCGGCTCGCGTTGTTGGTGATGTAGCCGATCCGCATCCCCTCCGCGGCGGCCTTGCGCAGATTCTCCGGCGCGTCCGGGACCGGGTCGGGGCCGACGTAGACCACGCCATCCAGGTCGAGCAGCGCCACGTCGTACCGGCCGGCGAGCGGTTCGTCACAAGCCGACAGTGGAGCGGGCGATTCCTGCGCCTTGGTCATGCTTCCCCCCGTACGATGCCGCCCATGTCAGAAGCGTCCGCAAGCGTGCTGCGGCTCGAGCCGCTGCGGGCCTGGCGGTTCGTCGCGGGCAAGGTGAGCGGCCTCGGCGCGGTGACCTCGCCGCCGTACGACGTACTGGAACCCGCCATCGTCCGGCGGCTGACTGACTCTGATCTCCACAACATGGTGAGGCTCATCCTTCCACGCGATCCCGACCTGGGTCCCGGCCGGTACGACGAGCCCGCGCGCAGACTCGCCGACTGGCAGCACCAAGGGGTGGTGATCCAGGACCGCAGCCCCGCGCTTTACGTGTACGAGCAGCAGTTCCAGGGCGCCGTACTGTGCGGCCTGGTCGGGGCACTCGCGCTCGATCCCGGCCGCCGGGTGGTGCTGCCGCACGAGGACGTGATGCCGCACTGGGTCGACGACCGGTTCGAGCTGATGGAGGCGACCGACGCCGATCTGGAGCCGATCCTGCTCGCCTACAACGGTGGCCGGGTGGCAAGCGACGCCGTCGACGAGGCCCGCGCGGGCGAGCCCTGGCTGGTTGCCGACACCGAGAACGGCGCCCACCACCGAATCTGGCGGATCGAGGACCCGGACCTGCTGGCCAAGATCGCCGACGAGCTGGCGACGCACGAGGCGCTGATCGCCGACGGTCACCACCGCTACGCGGCGTACCTGGAACGCAACCGGCGCGACCCCAACCGCGACGGCACCGATGTCGGCCTGGCCATGCTCGTCGACAACGAGCGGCACCCGCTGACCCTCGACCCGATCCACCGCGTCGTCCCGGGGCTCACGCTGGAGTTGGTGTCGTCCCGTACACCGAGTGGCTGGCGGGTGCTGCCTGGTCGGGTGGAGGGCGTGCCGGATCGCATCGCGATCACCGACGGCACCTCCTGGGTGACACTGCAGTCCACAGAGGGGCAGGTGACTCCTACGGTCGCCCTGCTGCACAGGGAGCTGCTGCCGGCCTGGGGAGTGCCCGCAGACGAGATCACCTTCCACCACGCGCTGACGGACGCAGTAGCCCTCGCTGGGCCACAGCAGGCCGCAGTGGAGCTTGTAGCGCCGCGGATGGACCAGGTGCTGCGGTCGGCCGTGCGCGGCGTCGTACTGCCGCAGAAGGCGACCTCGTTCGGTCCCAAGCCGCGCGTGGGGCTGCTGTTCCGGATGCTCAGCTAGTTCGGCTGCTGGTTCTGGCGGCTTACGGCCGGTGGTACTGGCTGAGGAACTCCTCGCGGAGTGGTTTGCGGGCTGCGCGGTGTCGCTCAGTCAGCCGCCCGAGAGTGAACGACAGCTCAGCATCGCTCTGAGCAGCCGCCTCCTTCGCCAGCGCGGTCAGCGCGTCGGCAGCCGCGCAGTGGTCCTGATGCTGGCCCAGCAACTCCTGGAACTTCGCCGCCTGTACTGCGGCCTCCCGCGCCTCATCGCCAAGCACCGACGCAGTGGTGTCAGCCGCGTACCGAACCCGCTTCGCCAGCAACCGCACCTCGTGCCAGTCGTCATCCGGCGTCCACGGCTTCAGCAGGTCGGCCGATTCGCTGAACTTCCTCTGCGCCGCCGTCAGCAGCTTGGGCAGCACCTCGGCGCAGGACTTCGAGGCCTTCTCGTTCAGCTCAGGCGCGGCCGCGACAGCCTTCAGATTGGCCACCAGCAAGGCGGTTCGCTCACCTGTGACGACCTCCGCCGACCGTGCGCCGGCTCGCTCCAGCCCGATCGTCAACGTCCCGAGAATCGTCCCCACATGATCCGGATCGTCCTCGCTGGTCACGCCATCGCGCACCAACTCCGCGATCACCTCGAGATCGCGCGCTTCACCACAACTGTTGGCCAGCCAAGCCAGCTCATCCCGTAGCTCGCCGCTCCACTCCCCCGCCAGCACCTTCCGGAACAACTTCAGATCACTCCGCAACCGCCGGCACGACACCCGCACCTGATGAATCGCGTCATCTTCCCCCCGCTCCACCATCCCCACCGCCTTGACAAGCCGCCTAGCCCCCTTCCCAACAGCCCGCCCCACCAACTCCCCCACCAACAACTCCCCACCACCCACAACAGCCCGACCCACCTCACCAGCCGCCACTGTCGCCTCACCTGCCGACGGCGTCGACTCACGACCCCCCGGCGCAACCAGCTCACCGATTCCAGGCACAGCCGGCTCACCAACCCCAGGTGGAGCTGCCTCAGCAGCTTCGGGCGCAGCCGGCTCGCCGGTTCCCGGCGTACCGGGCTGTGCTTCGGCCGTCTGGTCGTCTCGCGCCGAGCTCACCGTGTCCGCCATCGCCCCATTCTCGTCGCTGACCAGAGGCCATGCCCCGCCACGCCGCCCGCCCCCGGACAAGACGAACGGCCCGGGTAGGCAGCGGATTTCTCCACCACCCACCCGGGCCGTTCAGTTACCAGATCCAGCCAGGTCAGTCCTTCGACTTCCCATCGACCGCGGACTCATCGTCCGCAGCCTCGTCACCCTCGGAGTCGTCGTCCTCGGACTCATCGTCCTGGGAGCCGTCCTCGACCTCGTCGACCTCGTCGGCGTCGTCGCCTTCGTCGTCCGCGTCAGCCTCGGCTTCGTCGTCCGCGTCAGCCTCGTCGTCAACGTCAGCTTCGTCGTCGCCTTCGTCGTCTTCGTCGTCGGACTCGTCGTCAGACTCGTCGGTGTCGTCGTCGGACTGGTTGCCTTCGTCCTCGGAGTTGGCGTCGGCGTGGTCGTCGATTACGTCGACGGTGATCTCGTCTTCGTCGGTGTCGAGGTCGGTGAACTTGAGGCCTTCGAGTTCAGCCGCGCGCTCGGCTGCTCCGGTCGAGCCGTCGGCGTCCGAGCCGGCCGCGCGGTGGAACCACGTCAGCGCCTCTTCGGTCCGGCCGGCCTCGGCCAGCGCATCGGCGTACGCGTACCGCAGACGCGGCAACCACTCCGCCCGGGTCCGCTTGGTCAGCTCGGGGATCTCGAGCGTCTGGATCGCCGCCGCCGTCTGACCCATGTCGCGCCGGGCCCCGGCCGCCACGATCAGCATCTCCATCTGCGAACCTTCTTCGAGCTCGATCACCTGCTTCTCGCGCGACAGCGCCAGCGCCTTCTCCGGGTGACCGAGTGCCCGCTCACAGTCCGCCATCGCCGGCAAGATCTCGTGGTTGCCGGTCATCCGCCGGACCGCACGGAACTCGGTCAGCGCCTCGGCATAGTGCTCAGACAGGTACGCCGTGATCGCCACAGCCTCCCGTACTCCGCCGAGCCGCGCCGCGAGCCGCCGCGCCGTCTTGGCGTGCAGGTAGGCGAGGTCCGGGTCGTCGTCCAGGAACCGGCCGGATGCGACCAGGTGCTGTGCGACCAGGTCGGCAAGGGTGCGCGGCAACGACCGAAGCTCAGCCTTCATCCCCTTGTCGAGCTCCGCACCGGTGATCCCGACCGGAATGATCGGGTCGTCCCTGCGCGGACCGACCTTCTCTTCGTCCTGACGTCCGGTGCCACGACCGCCACGCTCACGGTCGTTCCGCCCCCGGCCACCACGCTCTTCACGCCGAGGCCCGGACCGGTCATCCCGACGCGGTCCACGGTCATCGCGAGGAGCCGACTCCTGGTACCCGGTCCGCTCATCCCGCCGAGGCACAGACCCCGTACGGTCATCACTCCGCGGCCCGGTCCGCGCGCCACCCTTGAAGCCAGTAGGCCGACCATCCCGAGGCGGCGCAGACCGCGGCCCACTCTGATACCCGCCACGGTCATCGCGCTTAGGCGCACCACGATCATCCCGCCGAGGCGCACTGCGCGGCGCCGAACGCTCATCACGGCTGTAGCCGCCACGGTCATCCCGCTGCGGCGCACTCCGGTCATCACGACGGGGCGCACTGCGCTCGTCACGGCTGTACCCACCACGGTCGTCACGCTGCGGTGCACTGCGCTCATCGCGCCGAGGCGCGGAACGCTCATCACGGCTGTAGCCGCCGCGGTCATCGCGCTGCGGCGCACTCCGGTCGTCACGCCGAGGCGCGGAGCGATCGTCACGGTTGTAGCCACCGCGGTCGTCGCGCTGCGGAGCACTGCGGTCGTCCCGACGCGGGGCTGCAGAACGGTCGTCGCGGTTGTAACCGCCACGGTCCTCGCGACCGGGCGCGGAGCGCTCATCGCGGTTGTAGCCGCCGCGGTCGTCGCGGCCGGCGCCACCACGGTCGCCGCCACGCGGCGCGGAGCGGCCGTCGGAGCCTAGGCCCGAGCGGTCGTCGCGACGCGGACCACGGTCATCGCGGTCGGACAGCTGCCCACGGAACGGGTCGCGGCCCGGATCGCCCTTGTCATCCCAGCGCGTGTTCCGCTTCGGAGCCGGCTTGTCGTCCCGGCGCGGCCCACCACTGCGCGGACCACCAGTCGACCCACCAGTACGAGGAGCCCCACTCCGTCCATCACCGGAAGCACTCCACGAAGACCCACCACGGGCCCCACCACCGGAACCACCAGTGGAACCGCCACGGGACCCACCACCGGAGCCGCCACTGTAGGAACCACCAGAAGAGCCACCACGAGAACCGCCGCCTGAGCCGCCCCCGTAGGAGGAGCCGCCCGACGAACCACCGCGGGAGCTACCACCAGAGCCAGCTCCGTACGAGCCGCCGGAAGAGCCGCCACGGGAGCCGCCGTCAGAGCCGCCTCCGTAGGAGCCGCCGGAACCACCTCGCGGAGCACCAGAGGAGCTGCCGCCGCGCGGGGCGCCGGAAGAGCTGCCGCCGCGGGGGCCGGAGCTCGAACTCGAGCCGCCGGAGCGGGGGCCGCCGGTGTTTCCGGACCGTCCGCCGCCGGCACGACCCGATCCGCCGGACGAACCACGGCCGGAGCGATCGCCCGGGCCAGAGCGGGGGTTGCGAGGTGGCGTAGCCACGGTGACTCCTATCGGTCGTACGAGGGAAAACAGCGCTCAGACAAAAGTACAGGCACATGCATTAAGGGCCACCCAGTGGATGGGTGGCCCTTAACAGTGTGAATGTCCGGCGACGTCCTACTCTCCCACGACCTACCGGTCGCAGTACCATCGGCGCTGTCAGGCTTAACTTCCAGGTTCGGAATGGAGACTGGGTGTTTCCCTGAC
>NZ_JAAGLV010000126.1 GCF_010548305.1 Streptomyces sp. SID13031 | reverse complement strand
ATGATCAGGCCCCACACGAGGATGCCGGTGATCAGCGCGGCCGCCCAGGACCCCTGCCACAGGGAGAGGATGCGAGGCGCCTCTTCAGTGACCGGGGTGGGCAATCCGAGGCGGGGGAAGTCTTTCCATGTATACGAGCAACCAGTGGCGGTCGCCAGGACCACGCCCGCAGTCAGCGCCTGCAGCAGCTTCCGCCGCATCGGGCGCCGCGGCGAGCGGTCGGAGCCGTAGGGACTCACGTAGCGCCTTCCCGAGAGTCTCGGCCCGCGCGGCCGGCCGCGGCCGCATTCGGGTCGGTCGCCGGCCCTGACGCAGGCAGGGGTTTGGATGTTTATGCGGACCAAACCCTACTGGACGCTATTTGGGGTCGCGCGGGGAGGGTG
>NZ_JAAGLV010000125.1 GCF_010548305.1 Streptomyces sp. SID13031 | reverse complement strand
ATTGGTGAAACGAAAAGCCGGGCAAATGTGTCGGGCTTTTTCGTATCTGCCTTAGTCCTGGGGGTCGTATTTTGCCAAGATCGCCTTGGCGGCGATCTTGGCGATCAACGCCGCGTGGGCTGCGAGGTCCGCCTCCGAGAGCCGGTTCGGCAAAGGACGCGGCCGCTGGCCGATAAGGATCGGCGCGTCGTCGAGTTCGATTGCCTGATCGGTCGATCTGCTGGACACAAGGCCGAGTGCTGCCTGACGGCCGCCGATCATCTCGATGTAGACTTCCGCCAGCAGTTCGGAGTCGAGAAGCGCGCCGTGCTTGGCGCGGTGCGAGTTGTCGATACCGTAGCGACGGCAAAGCGCGTCCAGCGAGTTCGGCCCCATCGGGTGTTT
>NZ_JAAGLV010000124.1 GCF_010548305.1 Streptomyces sp. SID13031 | reverse complement strand
CGAAAAACCTGTTGGGCATCAACAGCGGCCTTATTTTCACCCGCGAGTGCATCCAGCGCTTGACGCCGTTCTATGACGAGCGGTTGCGCTTCTATGCCACCGATACCGACTTTTTCATCCGCTACGAGGAGTATTTCCCAAAGGCCTGCGTGCTGGATGTGGAGATTGCCCACGACCTGTCCGAGCACAGCGCCGATACCCCCGAGCGTGCCTTGTTCCGCTTCGAGGAAATGATCCACGGGTTGCGTATCAGCTTTCATTCCCACGGCCTGCTGGAGCGCATCCTGCTTGACCTGTACCTGGTCTATGCGGCCATTCCCAAAGCGGTGGCTTACTGCCGTCCGGCCTTCGTCAAGGCCTTGTTTACCCAGGTGAGGGCTGTGAAAT
>NZ_JAAGLV010000123.1 GCF_010548305.1 Streptomyces sp. SID13031 | reverse complement strand
GCTTCGAGCTGACCGGTCAGGGAACGTTCCCCGGTACGGAAGAGGTCATGAAGACCTCTCGCGACCGGTGCGCGGCGCTTCTCACGGACTACGTGCTGGACTTCACGGCCTACGGCCACCTGCAGACGTACTTCTACTACCCGGACCGGGGCGGATGGGCGCGTGGCGGGCGCACCGTCCTGTGCTGGGCCGGCAGACCGCAGGGGAACCTGGAGGAGTCGATACGCAAGGACGAGAGCGATTTCGAACCGGCCCAGTTCGCGTACGTCTCGGCGTTCCAGCCGTTGATGGAGGCACAGCTACGAGCCCCTCAGCAGGGGCCCGACGAGGACCTGGCCGCGGCGAGCCGTTGGGCCGGGCAGATGGCCTCGGCGGCCGCGGTGACGG
>NZ_JAAGLV010000122.1 GCF_010548305.1 Streptomyces sp. SID13031 | reverse complement strand
ACCGGGTGCAGACCACCTCGCGCGCCGTGCCGTGGAGTTCGACGACCTTACGGGCGGACAGCCCGGCCGCCTGGTGCAGTCCGTCCACGTTCTGGGTGATGACCCGCACCGGGGTGCCGGACCGCTCCAGCGCGGCCACCGCGCGGTGGGCCGCGTTGGGCTCGGCGTCCCACGTCGCGCTGGTGCGGCGCATCTGCCAGGAGCGCCGGCGGATCTCCGGATCGGCCATGTAGAAGTCGTACGTGACGAGCTTCACGGCCTCCGGGTCCTTCCGCCAAAGGCCTTGCGGCCCACGGTAGTCGGGGA
This sequence comes from Streptomyces sp. SID13031, assembly GCF_010548305.1. Taxonomy (GTDB): domain Bacteria; phylum Actinomycetota; class Actinomycetes; order Propionibacteriales; family Kribbellaceae; genus Kribbella. The sequence goes on along the minus strand of NZ_JAAGLV010000122.1, from coordinate 82 downwards.
TGCCGGAGTCCGTGGACACACCGGCGCCGCTGAGGATCGCGACGAGAGTCATGAGCCGAGCGTACGGACGGCCCGCGCCGCC
>NZ_JAAGLV010000121.1 GCF_010548305.1 Streptomyces sp. SID13031 | reverse complement strand
GAGACGTGCTGCACCTGCCGGACGTGCGGGCGGCGCGCTCGAACGCCGAACTCGTCGCGGCGGCCGCCCGTGCGCGGGAGGTCACAACAGCCGGGAGCCGGTGATGCGTTCGCCGAAGACGTCGTCCGGGTTGGAGAGCGCGCAGTTCTCCAGGGAGAGGCATCCGCAGCCGATGCAGTCGGTCAAGTGGTCCCGCAGGCGGCCGAGTTGGGCGATGCGACGGTCGAGCTCGCCGCGCCAGCTCTCGGAGAGCCGGGCCCAGTCCTCGCGGTTGGGGGTGCGGCCTTCGGGGAGTTGGGCGAGGGCGTCGCGGATGCTGGCCAGGGGGATGCCGACGCGCTGGGCGGCCCGCACGAACGCCACGCGGCGCAGCGCGTCGCGGGTGTAGC
>NZ_JAAGLV010000120.1 GCF_010548305.1 Streptomyces sp. SID13031 | reverse complement strand
GGCGGCGGTGCGACGGGTCGCAAGGTGGTCACGGTCACCGTGGCGGACGGGCAGGGCGGCGTCTTCGAGGGCAAGCTCCTGGTGGACGTGGTGCCGGGTCCGCAGCCGCCGGTGGCGGTGAACGACCACGTGGTGGTGCCGGCGGGTCAGCCGGTGACGGTGGAGCCGTTGCGCAACGACACCGATCCGAACGACGACGAGCTGCGGCTGGCGTCGGTCTCGGAGTCGGCGCCGGCGGAGATCACGCCGAACTATGACGCGGGGACGTTCACGTTCGTGTCGATGGAGCCGCGGTCGTACGACCTGACGTACCAGGTCACTGACGGTCCGAACGCGACGACGGGCCTGGTGCGCGTCGACGTGCTTCCCGAGGCGCTGGCCGCGCTCGAC
>NZ_JAAGLV010000119.1 GCF_010548305.1 Streptomyces sp. SID13031 | reverse complement strand
CGGCCTGGCCGAAGCCCGCCGTCCAGCCGGCGGGTACGTCGGCGAACACCGGCCACAGGGAGTGCTGTCCCTCGTCGTTGCGCAGCACGAAGTAGGTGCCGTTCTCGTCCTCGAAGGGGTTGGTCGCCATGTGTCTCTCTCCGTGTTCTTCGGTGATCAAGCGCCGTGGGTGTGGTGCTCGTCGTGTTCGTCGGCCAGCTTCCCGGCCAGTACGGGGCCGATGACGGACAGCGGTCCGGGACGGGTCATCTCCTCGTGGCCGCACGCCACGTGGTGCTACTCCACCTGTCCGCCGATGTGCGGCAGCCACAGCCCGGGCGTCAGCGTCCCGGTGGCGTCCTGGCCGGCCGCGAAGTGCACGAGGTCGCCCTCGAAGACGCCCGGGGTGAA
>NZ_JAAGLV010000118.1 GCF_010548305.1 Streptomyces sp. SID13031 | reverse complement strand
AGAAGGCCAGCGCCAGACAGGTGACGGCCAGGTCGCGGGCGAAGCGGCGCGGGGCCAGGGTGGCGCGGCCGTAGCGCAGCAGCCAGTACAGCTGGGCGGCGGCGGAGAACAGGTAGGGGATCACGGCCGAGTCGACGACCTCCAGGACAAGACCGCGCCGACTGCCGTCAACCGGCCCGCCGCCTGTCCCGCCGACCGTCCCGTCGTACGGACGCGCCTCCAGGGCCCGTACGACATCCAGGATCCGCACCCACAGCCAGTCCGCGTGCGTGGTGAGCCTGGCCGCCCGCGGGTCCGGCAGGAAGAAGGGGAGCAGGTCGTCCGGGGCCCGCCAGCCGGTCTTGACCTTCGTGATCCAGTCGATCGAGCAGAGGTACTGCCACAGGGCGC
>NZ_JAAGLV010000117.1 GCF_010548305.1 Streptomyces sp. SID13031 | reverse complement strand
CCAGTTCCGGGGCGTGGCCGCGGGACCGATGCTGCGCGGCGCGATCCGCCGGCAGCGCGTCACGCACCGCATCGCGGTGTCGACCCTGCTCACGATCATCACGCAGGACGGGCGCCAGGTGACGCGCGAGACGTTCCCGGAACTCGAGATGGTCATGACGGGGGCGGAGGTGTGCGACCCGAAGGTCATCAACCTGTGGAAGACGCGCCTGCCCGGCACGCGCGTGCTGAACGTCTACGGGCCCACCGAGGCGACCATCGTGTGCCTCGCCTACGAGGTCCGCGACGTCGACCCCGACCGGGTGGGCTCCTACCCGATCGGCACGCCGCTCCGGGGCGTCGAGGTCCGGCTCGTCGACGACACGGGTGCTCCGGTCGGCCAGGGCGAGGT
>NZ_JAAGLV010000011.1 GCF_010548305.1 Streptomyces sp. SID13031 | reverse complement strand
ATACTAAAATCCGGGTCATTCAGCGCCGCGGCTACGGGCACCCGAAAGCGCAATCACTGGCCACAATGATCTACCTGTGCTGCAGCGGAATCCAGATCTCCTTACCCACACAAAGGTGAGGAGAGCCGCATACGTTCGATTACTCTCCGTATCAAATCCTCTTCGCCCGGTTTGACAGCGATCTCGTCGATGAACGGCGACCCGCTGGAATGGGGAGCAAGGGTTACCTAACATGCATAGGGTCGGGGTATGACGGAGACCGTGCTTGATATCCCGTTCGCGGATGCGTTTCAGTTCGATCCTTCGCCGACGTTCGCCGAGTTGCGGGAGGGACGGCCGGTGGCGCGGGTGCGGACGCTGGCCGGGGCCGAGGTGTGGTTGGTGACCCGGTACGACGACGTGAAGATGGTGCTCGCCGACCCACGGTTCTCGCGGGCCGCGGTGGTGAAGCAGGGCGCGCCGCGGGTCGCGCTGGCCAAGCCGATGCCGAACAGCCTGACCACCACCGATCCGCCCGAGCACACCCGGCTGCGCAAGCTGGTGTCGTCGACGTTCGCGCACCGGCGGATCGAGCGGACCCGCCCGTGGGTCGCGGAGCTGTCGGCGCAACTGGCCGACGACGTCGCAAAGGCCGGCGACGGCGCGGACATCCGCGAGCTCGTCGCGCTGCCGCTGCCGATCCAGGTGATCTGCCAACTGCTCGGCGTCCCGTACGCCGATCGCGAGCAGTTCCGTGAATGGACCGAGCTCGGCTACAGCATGCGGATGGCGGAGAAGGATCTCGTCGAGCAGGCGATGACCGACCTGACGGCGTACATCGACGAACTCGTCACCCGCAAGGTCGCCGACAGCGGCAAACCCGCCGAGGACCTGCTGGACGAGCTCGTCCGCGCGCGGGAGGAGGGCGACCGGCTCAGCCACGAGGAACTGATCTCGTTCGGCGTCAACCTGCTGGTGGCCGGCCACGAGACGTCGGCGAACCAGATCTCCAGCTGCGTCGCGACCTTGCTGCGCTGGCCGGAGAACTGGGCGCGACTGGTCGAGAATCACGACCTGGTCCCGTCGGCGGTCGAGGAACTGCTGCGCTTCAACCGCTTCAGCGAGGTCGGTCAGCTGCGGGTAGCGGTCGAGGACCTCGAGCTGCACGGCGTACAGATCAAAGCGGGCGAAGGCGTGATGGCCGCGCTGAACTCGGCGAACCGGGATCCGCGCCAATTCGAGAACCCCGACGAGTTGCAGCTCGACCGCAAGGACAACAAGCAACTGTCCTTCGGCTTCGGCCCGCACTTCTGCCTGGGCGCGCAGCTCGCCCGTATCGAGCTACAGGAATCATTGCTGGCGTTGCTGCGCCGCTTCCCGGAGCTGAGCCTCGCCAAGCCTGCCGAGGAACTCAAATGGCGCCGCGTCCTGGTCAGCGGCCTAGCCGAGCTGCCAGTCAACCTGGGCTGAAATGGCTGAAGGGGTGGCCCAGGCGGCCACCCCTTCAGTCAGTTGTTCGATCAGTTCTGCGAGTTGGCGACCAGGGTCAGGTTGCTGGTGCCGTGCTCGGCGTCGTACTCCGTGAGCAACCGCTCCGCGTCCGACTCGGACGACGCGATCGCGGAGGCGAGGGTCCCCGCCGTACGCGGCCGGTCCTCGGGCCAGTCGGACAGCAGCGCCCAGGCGCGCATCCGCTTCTTCTCCAGGTCGCCACCGCTGCCGTTCGACGACGGCTTCGGCGCGGGCTTGGGCCGGGGCGACGGACGCGACGAACTCGACGCGGTCCGCGCGGTGACCTCGCGAGCGACGACGGACGGCTCCTCGGCCGTGAGCACGCGCTCCGGCTGAGCAGTGGCAACGACCGGCTCCTCAACCACGGGAACCGGCGCGACCGACTGCGGCACAGCCTTACGGACGACAGCCTTCTTCTTCGCCGCGACAGGCTTCGCGGCAGCGGGCTTCGCAGCGGCGGCCGACTTGGTCGCAGCAGGCTTCGGCTGTACTACGCGCCGCTGGTCAACGGCCGGCGGCGCCTCGTCCACCGGGTGCTGCACGAACGGCGAGTCCGGACGCGGCTTGGCCACCACCGGCTGCTGAGCGGCAGCGAAAGCCGCCTCCTCCACGACCTCAGCCTCGTCGGCTTCCTCCGTGCTGCGGTCGTAGGGCAGGTAGTCGACGGCCATCAGCTCGCCGGTCATCGCCTCGCCCCACTGCTCGTCGTCGCGCAGCGGTACACCGCCGGCCGGACGGGCCTGCGGGGGCAGTTGCTGGACGGGGATCTGCTGCACCGGCGGCGGTGTCGTGCCCTCGACGACCCAGACGGCGGCACGAAGATCGGCCCGCTCCTCCTTGACCGGCTCCGGTTCCGGCTCGGGCGGCGGCGGGGAGATCGCGAGCGTCAGCTTGTTGGTGACGACCTCGTAGTTGATCCGCTCCTCGAGCATCCCGGCCAGCCGGTCCGCGTCGTAGGTCGTCTCGGCGATCTTCGCGAGCCGCTCGTCCTGGTGCTCGGAACGGATGTACTCGGCAACGGTCCCGGCGATCGCGTCGCGGCGCGCGTTGTTGCGCAACTGGACCCGGGCGGCCCGCAGGCTCTCGTACAGGCCGAGGCCGTGCTCGAGGGCGATCGACCGGGCCAGCCAGGTGACCTTGGGCTCGCGGGCCCACTGCACCACGCCGTACACGGGTCCGGTGGTCGCCATCTGGCCGGCCTTGCGCAGCGCGTCGCGGCGACGGGCGGAGCTGTGGATCAGCCAGAGCACATAGGCGAACGCGGACAGGCCGCCGAAGCCGAACGCCAGGAAGCGCTCCTCCGGCCGCCAGTGGCCGACGACGTTGAAGACGAGCGCGACGATGGCGGCGAACATCGACATCGCCCGGTAGGCGTAGGCCTGCTCGCCCTTGCGCCGGCGAAGGTCGGCAAGGGCGGCGGTGGCGACGCCACCGAGCTCGATGACCGCGACGGCCGGGGTGACCAGGGCGATCTTGAGGAACGGCGAGAAGCCCTCGTCCGGCCATGGGATGTGCGTGACGCCGGCCCAGACCTGACCGACGAGGGCGGCGGTGGCCGCGGTGGCGTAGAAGGCGTAGGCGACTTTGTCAGCACCCGTGAGAGGTACGTTGGCGAGCTCGCCAGTACTGGTGCTGGTGGTGTGCTCCTGCAAGACGTGGTCTCCTGACCGGTTTGGGCTCTCCGGCAGTTCGTCGGTGGTTGGTGTTGCGATGCCTCCCCAGGTGGCTGGATGAGGCTACCGGTTCCCGGGCCCTTCAGGGGAGGCGATACCGGAAACGATTCTCTACCGCTACCCCTACCTCCCCTTCAAGCGCCCATTTCACACCTGCTATCGGGGATTCGGCAAGCTCATCTCCAGCAGCCGGAATCCGTTACGGGACAGGGCTTTTCGGCACTCTGCCCGGACGGAGGGAAACCCGCGCCCGGGCCGGCTCGGAGCAGTACGGAACCACCTTCCGCAGTACTGTGAATTCTTCTCAGCTGGTGAGAGCTTTGGTCGCCTGAGCGGCCAGGAGGGCGGCGCGGGCGTCGTCAGAGGCCTGGTCGGCGACGAGGGTGGCGTAGCGGAAGGTCAGGGTCTGGCCGGCGGCGAACGGGAGCTCTTCGGAGAAGAAGGGGGCCGGGCAGACGGCCGCGAAGTCCTCGGAACGGACGAACCATTCGGGTGGGTGGTTCGGGTTGTCGGCAGCGTCGACGATGATCAGGGTGGACGCCCGGTCGACGCCGTCGTGTTTGCCGGAGAAGCCCATCCAGGGTGCGCGCTGACCGCGGAGTTCGTCGCCGCCGAGGCCTTGGGGTGCGAGCACTGTGCCGCCGGTGAAGGGTCGCGGGCCGCGCCAGAACAGACCGCCGTACCCCGCGTTCGGCCGGCCTGCTGTTGTCGGGCTGCCGATCTGGATGGTGCCGCCGGAGACGTTCGTCATCGCCGTCTCGTAGCCGAGCACCCAGCCGTCGTCGGTCAGCCGGGTGGTCAGCGTTCGCTGCTCGTCGACCACGTGGGTACCGGCCTGCGTGTGCCAGGACAGGTGGTGCGAGAACCGGACGAGCTCGTCGGACACGTCGAGCGCGTCGATCCGGTCGTGGTCCATCGAGCCGTTGTTGGCCAGCTGTTCATAGCCTCTGGCTCTCGAGAACGTCGGTCCACCCCAGAAATTCTCGGGCCCGAAATGCGGCAGCGACCAGGTCATGCCCTTGTGCCAGACGTGGTCGTGCGGACGAAACACGGAGACGAGATCGCCACCGAGCGTGCGGATCGGGTGCAGGTACGGCCGGGGCGACTCCAGTTGCGGGTCCGTCGGCACGTACACGTAGGTGAACAGCTCGCGGTCGTCCGCCGTGACCTGGATGGACCGGCCGACGGCGTGGTTGCAACCGAGGTTCTGCGTCATCTGACGAAACTCCACTTCATTCTGTTGGCTGGCCGGCCCAGGGCGCACCGAGCTCACTGAACAACGCCTGCCGCTCGGCTGCCTGCTCGATCCACTTCTCGACCCCCGGTACTACGGGGTGCCGCTCGTCGCCGCTGCCTTCCCAGTCTGCGCTGATCGGCCGGGGCGCGGGCGCGGACCGGATGGCGTCCAGCACCCGCGTGAACCCGCCCGTCTCCGTGAGAGGTGAGAGCAACGGCACACCGTCGCGCCGATGGTCCAGGAGGTTCTCCAGCAGGTCGTCCCGGTCGTACTGCGTGGTCGTGCCGCCGACCTCGAGTTCGTCGGACATATAGCGCAGGACGGCGTGCCCGTCCGACCCGTAGACCGTCACCCGTGGTGGCGAGTCGCCGGCGGCGCAAAGGGTGAAGGCGGCAAGGATGCTGGTACCGCGAGTGGTCCGGATCCGGACGGTGGAGGTGTCGTCGGCCTCGATCGGGTTGGCGCGGTAGAGCTCGGTCTCCACCTCCCGTACCTCCTCGGCGCGACCAGATCCGTCCACCAGCAGCGCGGCCGCCACCGAATGGGCGAACGCGTTGGTCACCACGCCGTCCACCACCGGTACGCCGTCGAGCGTCCGGCGCCCGGCCCATCGCGCGCGTTGCCAATAGGCCTGCTTCCGCACCCACGTCCCCGTCGCGCCGATCCCGCGGATTTCACCCAAGGCGCCATCGGCAACCATCGCGGCGAGCGCGAGCACCGCGCCCGACCCCTGCGCCTGAAACCCTACCTGGCAACTCCGCCCGGTCTCTTCCAGCACTCGGGTCAACCGCTCGAACTCCCCCATCGAAGCCACCGGCGGCTTCTCCAGCAACACGTCAGCTCCAGCCCGCAACGCCAGCTCAGCCAACGGCGCATGGGTGTGGATCGGGGTGCTGATCACCACGAGATCCACCTGCTCGGCCTGCAGAAGAGCAGGAAGATCCGGGTAGACATTGAGATCTTGGCCGGCGAGTTGGTCTGGGGTTGGCGGGCGGGGGTCGACGAGTGCGACGAGCCGGCAGCGGCCGGCGGCCGCGAGCTTCGCCGCCTGGTGCACGTGGGAGGCGCCGTGCCCGTGGACACCTACCACCGCGACCCGCGGCAGGGAGGCGGATGGCCCGGTCATCGGCAATCAGTTGCTGTCAGCAACGTCACTTGGTCAGCTCCTCGTCGACTTCTTCGGTGAACCGCCGTGCCCCTGTCTTCGCCGTTCAGTTTAGCCGTGGCCTGCGTGGCCGGTTGCACTATGAAAAACACATACCAAGCCGGTGAAGGAGACCCTGGCCCGAGCCGTCCGGGCGTTCACATACTGGGTCACAAGCCCCGGCCGGGTCGCCCGAAGACAGTGCAAGGCACCACTACGGACAGGACTCGAAATCATGGAAACTCACTCCGGGCGGCGGCCTCCGCTGCTCTTGCTGTGTCTGGCCCAGTTCATGCTGACGCTGGACTTCGCGATCGTGAACGTCGCGCTGCCGTGGATCAAGACCGATCTCTCCTTCAGCTCCGGCGGGCTGCCCTGGGTGGTCGGCGCGTACGCCTTGTTCTACGGCGGGTTCCTGCTGCTCGGCGGGCGGATCGGTGATGTCGTCGGGCGGAAGCGGATGTTCGTCTGGGGGCTCGGCATCTTCACGATCGCCTCGCTGATCGGCGGGTTCGCCACCGAACCGCTGGTACTGATCGCCTCCCGCGCTCTGCAAGGGTTGTCCGCCGCGGCGGTCGCGCCCGCCGTACTGGCGATGATCGGCGCCGGGTATCCCGAGGGCAAGGAGCGGGCCAAGGCGATGGGTATCTTCGGTGCCGTGTCGTCGGTCGGCTTCGCCGGTGGGGTGTTGTCGGGCGGCGTGCTGACCGAGGTGTTCAGCTGGCGCGCGGTGATGTTCATCAACGTGCCGGTCGGGTTGCTGATGGTCGTCCGGGCGGCTTCGCGACTGGCCGACGACCGGGCGCAGACCCGGGCAGCCCGGATCGATATCCCCGGTGCTGTGCTGATCACCGCGAGCATGTGTTCGCTCGCCTATGGCTTGACCGTTGCGGCCGACAAGGGTTGGGGTTCGGCCGGCGTACTGGTTCCGCTGGTTGCGGGGGTCGTGCTCCTGGGCGTCTTCGGCTACGTGCAGACCCGGGTGGCCACGCCACTCGTGCCGCTGTCGATCTTCCGCAACCGTGGGGTGACGGGTGGCAACCTGGTCGCCTTCCTGTCCGGCGGAGTGATGTCGATCTCGACCTTCTTCATCACCCTGTACATGCAGCACGTGCTCGGGTTCTCGGCGATCAAGACGGGGCTGGCGTTCTTCCCGCAGGCGCTGGTCGTCGTGCTGGCTTCATTGCCCGTGGCCTTGCTGACCGCGCGGTTCGGCGCTCGGCCATTGCTCACCGCGGGAGCACTGTTCTTGGTGGCCGGGTCGGCTTTGCTGGCTGTTGCTCCGGCTGATGGCTCGTTCGCCGTCAACGTGCTGCCGGGCGGGATGCTGCTCGGCGTCGGGGTCACGGTGATGATGATCAGTACTGCGGTGGCTGCGACCTCCGGGTTGACCGGAGCTCAGATGGGGTTGGCGTCGGGGCTCTACAACTCGAACCGGCAGCTCGGGGTCGGGCTGTGTCTGGGGATCGCCGTGACGGTCGCGTCGCTGGCCGGGGAGGCCGGGGCGGGTCTCTCGGTGAGCGGGATCCAGCGGGCGTTCTGGTTGTCGACCGGGCTGTCCGTGGTGATCGCGGTGATCTCGGCGATCGTCGTACCGAAGCTGCGGGCGCCAGTGGCACCGGGTGATCCGGCTGCCGTGGTACCGGCTGGTGTGGATGCCCAGGCTGAGCCGGCCTTGAGCGCGTAGGGATGGCGATGGGCCGGTCCGGTTGGCGGGCCGGCCCATCGGGCGCGGGCTAGGGTGGTGGCGGGTCGGATCGGGAGGGGGCGGTGATGATCAGAGTCCTGCTGGCCGAGGACATGCACATGGTCCGGGGTGCGCTGGTGGCGCTGCTCGATCTCGAGCCGGATATCGAGGTGGTGGCCGAGGTCGAGTCGGGTGACCAGATCCTCGCCATGGTGCAGAAGCATCTACCCGATGTCGCGGTGATCGACATCGACCTGCCGGTCCTCGACGGCCTGACCGCGGCCGGGACGATCCGCGCGACGCTGCCTGCCGTGCGGACGCTCATGCTGACCTCGCTCGCCCGGCCGGGGACTCTTCGCCGCGCACTGGCAACCGGGGTGGACGGGTTCATCCTGAAGGACGCGCCGCCGGCCGAGCTCGCCGCGGCGATCCGCGATGTGGCGCGGGGACGACGGGTGGTGGATTCGCAGTTCGCCCTCGCCGCCTGGGATCACGGCGATTGCCCACTGACCGACCGCGAACTCGGAGTACTACGCCTGGCGGCCGACGGGGCGGACACCAGCGACATCGCACGGACCCTGTCGCTGTCGGTCGGTACAGTCCGCAACTACCTGACGACGTCCGTCACCAAGCTCAACGCCCGCAACCGTGTCGACGCGATCCGCATTGCCGCCGAGTCCGGCTGGATCTGACTCACAGCCCTCGTACCGGCTGGTGCTGACTCACAGCTCGCGGTAGCCGGCGGCGACGGCCCGTACGTCGGCCAGTGCCTGCCGGGAGATCCCGATGACCTCGCCCACCTCGTCGCCCGCGCGCACCGGATCCCTGTCCACCAGGCGATGCGCCAGCTCCGACTTGAGCGTGATGGCGGCCAGGTTGATCCCCAGCAACTCATGCAGATCATCCGCGAACCGCTCGCGCTCCTGTGCCAGCGCCAGCTCGGCCAACTCCTCCCGAGCCTCATGCAGCTCGCTGATCATCAACCGCAACCGCGCCAGCGCGAACACCACCAGCCCATGGTTGATCGTCAGCAAGATCCCGTACGTGACGCCGATGAAGTTCTGCCCCAGCAGGTAGTGCGCCGCCCCCATACTCACCATCACTCCTGCGGCAAGCTCCACCCGCCGGCACAGCAACAAACACCCCGCCAGCAACCCCGGCGTCCCCAAGAACGGATCCCCGAACACCACGATCGGCAGATAGGTCGCCAGGGCGAGCACCAACAACAGCCCGTACCTCACAGGCCACCGCGGCAACTCCACCGGACGGCTGAACACCCCCACCACGATGCCTGCCGAAATCATCACGCACCCCACCGCCACCGCCGTCCCAGCGATCCCCAGCCCCGCGGCCAACGTGAGCACCACTGCATTGCCCGCATACCCCGCCACCACGGCAGCCACAACGACCAGCCCGACTCGAGGCACCAACTCCGCTACGCCCCCAGAGCTCACCATGCCACGCAGCGGTAGTACGGCATGAAGGCGGTACAGGTCTCCTTCGCGGCCCGCCGAGAAGGTGCCGCCCAAGCCTTCCACTCGGGTCTTCAGGTTGCCGGTGCCTTGGCCGGTGCCCAGCTCTGTGAGTGGGACGCCGTTGTTCAGGAGGTCCAGGGAAATGTGGTCGGCGCTCCGGGTGATGGTGAGGTGACAAGAGGTCGCCGAGCTGTGGCGGAGGAGGTTGGTGATGCCTTCGCGGAGGACCGTGGAGAGGACTGTGCGGGTCTGAGGGGGGAGGAAACCGGGGTCGCCGGTGATGGTGACTTTGATGTCGGCGGCAACGAGTAGCGAGCGGGCGGCTGCGAGGCTGTCGCTCAGGGAGAGCTCTCGGTAGGACGCTGCGACCGAGCGGACGTCGACCAGCGCTTGGCGGGAGACCTCGAGGATCTCGGTCAGCTCGTGGCGGGCCCGGGCTGGGAGGGTGGTCATGAGCCGGTGGGTCAGTTCGGCTTTGAGGGTGATGGCGGACAGGGAGAAGCCGAGCAGGTCGTGCAGGTCTCGCGCGAAGCGGAGGCGTTCGCGGGCCACGGCGAGGCCCGCCAGGTGGGAGCGGGTGTCATCCAGTTCTTTGACGAGTGAGCGCAGACGGGACAGTCCGAAGACGACCAGGCCGATCACCGCGGTGAGATCCACGATGTAGATGGCCTGCAGAGGTTCCGAGCTCACCTCGTACTGGACGAGACCGTTGGCGAGGGCAATCACCCCGAAGACCAGCCAGCCGGCGAGCGGACGTAGTACGAGCAGGGCGTCGCCGACCAGGAAACCCTGGAGGCCGGTCCACGCCGGGCCGTAGAGCGCCAGCGGGGCGAGCGCCATCACCGCCTGGATCGCGAGCGCGGCATAGGCACGCCGGCTCCGCAGATCGGCGTCCGGATTGCTGAAGAAGCCGACCTGGAGCACCATCATCACGGCCAGGCAGAGCGCGGCCGGCGCGATGTGGGTGAAGGTGGCGCGCTGCGCGACGACGTACTGGAACGCGTTGACGACGAAGCCCGCGAAAACCACCGAGACGACGACCAGAGTCAGCCGGGGAGCAAGCGCGGCGGCGCGGGTCACGGCGGCTCCCCGTTGGTCAGTGGAGCGTCATCGTACCCAGGCCGCGGCTCTCACCGGGCGTCATCGCACTGTCACTGCAGGCCGCTGTCCTGCTAATTCGTATTACTAAACCGATCCGGTCTTGACGACCTGGAAACCAGAGGTTTACCGTTCCGGATCAAGCGGCAGGCAATACGTATTACTCAAGGGAGGTGGGCGGATGAGCGAGCGGTTGACCCAACGTGACATCGCGCGGCTGGCGCGGGTGAGCCAGACGACCGTCTCGCTGGTCCTCAACAACCGCACCGCCGCCTCGGCGCGGATCCCGGCGGGGACGCGCGACCGGGTGCTGAAGGTGATCCGGGAGACCGGCTACGTCGCGGACCCGCTCGCGCGGAGGTTGCTGCAGCAGCGCAACCAGATCCTCGGGGTGTTCACCTACGAGTCGGTGTTCCCGAGCGCGAGCGCCGATTTCTACCACCCGTTCCTGAGCGGGATCGAGGAGAGCGCGGAGGAGCTCGGCTGCGATCTGCTGCTGTTCACCAGCGCACCGGTCACTGACGGGCGCCGGCTGGTCTTCCACGACAACAACCGCCTCCGGATCGCCGACGGCTCCCTGCTGCTCGGCCGCCGCATCCCCGCCGAAGAACTCAGCCGCCTGGTCGCCGAGGACTACCCCTTCGTCTCGGTCGGCCGCCGCGACAACCCGGTACTACCGAACGGCGCTCCCGCCACCGTCCCGTACGTCGGCGCCGACTACACCACCGCAACAGCCACCGTCACCGCACGAGCCCTCCACCTGGGCCACCAGAAGATCGCCTTCGTAGGCCCCGGCAAAGGCGCAGAGTCCTCCGCCGACCGCCTCCGCGGCTTCCACCAGGTCGCTCCCCGCGGCCTGCATCTCTCTCCGACCGAGCCGAGCGAGGTGCTTGCGGAGTTGCTGGCTCATGGAGTGACCGCGGTGTTTGTCGAGGACCTTGCCGATGCAGCGGCCCTGGCGGAGGCGGTCAGGCAGCGCGGGCTCGACGTCCCCGGAGACCTGTCGGTGGTCGCCCTGGGCGATGCCAGCCGGCCGGTCGAGGGGGATGACGTCTACTCCGGGTTTCACATTCCGCGGAAGGAGATGGGCCGGCGGGCGGTGGGGTTGCTGGAGACGGTCTTGTCGGGGGAGGAGACCGAGCTGCAACAGCTGCTCGCCTGTGAGCTCGTCGACGGAAGCACGCTCAGCAAGCCGAGAGGGTCTTAGATGCATACGGATGTTCTGGTCATCGGCGGCGGGCTCGGTGGAGTCGCCGCAGCCTTGGCTGCCTTGCGCGCCGGCCGATCGGTGGTGATGACCGAGGAGTACGACTGGCTCGGCGGGCAGCTGACCAGCCAGGCCGTGCCGCCGGATGAGCACACCTGGGTGGAGCAGTTCGGGGTCACCGCCTCTTACCGCGCCCTGCGGGAGGGCATCCGCGACTACTACCGCCGGTACTACCCGCTCACTGCAGAGTCCAGAGCAGCAGCAGAGCTCAACCCCGGCGCTGGCTATGTATCGAAGCTCTGTCACGAGCCACGAGTAGCAGTAGCGATCATCGACTCCATGCTCGCGCCGTACCGCGCCACCCGTCGCCTGCAGATCCTCCAGCCCTACAGGCCGATCAGCGCAAACACCGACGGCGACCGGGTGACCTCTGTCCAGGTACAGCACCGAGACACCGGCGATCGGCTCACCCTGACTGCGCCGTACGTGCTGGACGCCACCGAGACCGGAGAGCTCCTGCCGCTCACAGGCACGGAGTACGTGACCGGCTTCGAGTCACAGGCGACCACCGGCGAGCCCAGTGCACCGGAGGAGGCGCAGCCGCTCAACATGCAAGCGGTCTCCTTCTGCTTCGCGGTAGACCACGTCGACGGCGACCAGGTCGGCGACAAGCCACCGAACTACGCGTACTGGCGCAACTACCAGCCACCCTTCTGGGGCGACCGCATGTTGTCGTGGAACGCCCCAGACCCGCGCACCCTCGCCGCCTCGCGCAGGACCTTCACCCCCAACCCGGACGACGACCCGCTCGCAGTGGTCGCCGACCAGCGGCGTACCGGCGGTGACACCAACCTGTGGACGTTCCGGCGGATCGCTGCCCGCAAACACTTCCTGGCAGGCGCGTACGACTCCGACATCTGTCTGGTGAACTGGCCGATGATCGACTACCTCGAAGGACCGGTTTTCGACGTACCGGACGCCGCCAAGCATCTGGCCGGAGCGCGTGAGCTGTCGCAATCGGTCTTCTACTGGCTTCAGACCGAGGCGCCCCGGCCCGACGGCGGTACCGGCTTCTCCGGGCTACGGCTGCGCGGCGATCTGCTGGGTTCTACCGATGGGCTTGCCCAGGCTCCCTATATAAGAGAGTCGCGGCGCATCGCAGCGGAGTACACGGTCGTCGAGCAGGACCTGTCGGTCGCGGTCCGCGGGGCGAAGGGCGCTGCGGAGTACGGCGACAGCGTGGGCGTCGGTATGTACCGGATCGACCTGCACCCGTCCACGGGCGGCGACAACTACATCGACGTGGCCAGCAGCCCGTTCCGGATCCCGCTCGGGGCACTGATCCCGCAGCGGGTCGAGAACCTGCTGCCGGCGAGTAAGAACCTCGGTACCACCCACATCACCAACGGCTGCTACCGGTTGCACCCGGTCGAGTGGAACATCGGCGAGGCCGCGGGACTGCTCGCCGCTTTCTGCCTGGACCGTGGCGTCAGCCCGCGCGCGGTCCGCAACTCCCCTGCTCTGCTCAGCGACTTCCAGGCACGACTGGTCGCCCAGGGCGTCGAACTGAGCTGGCCGGCCATCGCCGGCTACTGATGGAGGACTGACACCATGAAACTCCGACTCCTGACAGCGGCCGCCACGACCGCCGCGTTGCTGGCTCTAGCGGCCTGTGGCGGCTCGGGCGACGACGGCGACGCGGCCGCCTCCGGCCCGATCGACCTGCGGATGACGATCTGGAGCGCGAACGCCAAGCACACCGCGCTGTTCGACCAGATCGCGGCCGCCTACAAGAAGGATCACCCCGAGGTCGGCAAGATCACCTTCGAGTCGATCCCCTTCGACAGCTACACGACCGCGCTGACCACCCAGATCGGCGGCGGGAACGCCCCCGACCTGGCCTGGATCCTGGAGAGTACGGCGCTGGACTTCGTCTCCTCGGGTGCGCTGGAACCGATCGACAAGGACGCCGATCTGTTGCCGAGCGCAACTGCCACCTGGGAGCAGGACGGCAAGCTGTTCGCGTACCCGTTCTCGACTTCTCCGCTGGGGGTCTTCGTCAACACCGACCTGGTGACGGCGGCTGGACGACCGACCCCCGCGCAGCAGATCGCGGCCGGCACCTGGAACTGGGACCAGGCCGTCGCCACCGGCGCCGCAGTACAGGCGAAGACCGGCAAGGGCGGCATCGTCGTCGGCGACTTCGACTACAAGGGCTGGGACACGCTCAACACGATCTGGTCCGGCTGGGGCGCGCGACCGTGGAGCGAGGACGGCAAGAGCTGCGGGTTCGACCAGCAGCCGATGGTCGACGCGATGACCTTCGTCCACAAGATGGTCTTCACCGACAAGGCGATGCCCGGGCCTGGGCGGACGACGGACTTCTTCGCGGGTGACGCGTCGATGGTGCTGACCCAGATCAGCCGCGCGGCGCTGCTGGAGAAGGCGAAGTTCAAGTGGGACCTCGTCCCGTTGCCGAAGGGCCCGGCCGGCGAGTACTCGGTCGTCGGGCAGGCCGGCATCGGCGTCCTCAAGCGCGGCAAGCACGTCGACGAGGCGAAGAAGTTCCTTGCCTACTTCACCAATCAGGCGAACTCCGCCAAGCTCGCCCAGTTCTTCCCGCCGCCGCGCAAGTCGCAGCTCACCACCTCGTTGCTGGCGAAGGCCAACCCACTGCTCAAGCCCGAGCAGCTGCAGAGCGTCGTGATCAACGGGATCGAGCGCGGCGACATCAAGACCAGCCACACCGGGTACGCCGAACTGCAGCAGACCGTCCGCGCCGCCCTCGACCCGCTGTGGAAGCCGGATGCCGACGTGAAGGCCGTGCTGTCCGGCGTGTGCTCCAAGATCAACCCCCTGCTGAGCAAATGACGCTGTTGCTGGAGAAGCCGGCTGCGCAGGCACCCGCCGGCCAGCAGCCCCCGTACTGGACCATGCGGCGGCGCGATGAGCTGGCCGGCTGGCTGTTCATCGGACCGCAGCTCGCCGGGATCGTTGCCTTCGTCATCGTTCCGCTCGGGCTCGTGGTCTGGTACAGCCTGCACGAGTGGAACGTACTGGCCGGCACCTTCGACTTCGTTGGCGGCAGCAACTACAAGGCACTGGCCTCGGATCCGCGCCTCGGGCCGGCGCTGCGGGCGACCGGTCTCTTCTCCCTCGGCCTGGTGGTGCTCAACCTCAGCCTGGCGCTGTTCCTCGCAGTACTGCTCAACCAGAAGCTTCGCGGGACCGTCTTCTTCCGCACGCTGTTCTTCTCGCCGGTCGTGGTGACGCTGGTCGCCTGGACGATCGTCTGGGGCTTCCTGCTCCAGGACAACGGCGGGGTCAACGGCTTCCTCGACCTGATCGGGATCGACGGTCCCAACTGGCTGCGCGGCGACACCACCGCGATGATCTCGGTCATCGTCGTGCAGCTCTTCAAGGGCGTCGGGCTGAACATGGTGCTCTTCCTCGCCGCCCTGCAAGGCGTCCCGGCCGACCTCTACGAAGCAGCCCGCATCGACGGCGCCTCCGCGTGGGCGCGCTTCCGGCGGGTGACGGTCCCGTTGATCAGCCCGACGATCCTGCTGACCTCGATCCTGACGGTCGTCGGTTCGCTGCAGGTGTTCGCGCAGATCGCAGTACTGACACAAGGCGGCCCTGGTACGTCGACCACGGTGCTCGTCTACTACCTGTACCAGCAGGCCTTCCAGTTCCATCACTTCGGCTACGGCGCCACGATCTCGCTGTTGCTCTTCGCCATCGTGCTCGCGCTGACGGTCCTTCAGTGGCGGATGCGCAGGAAGTGGGTTTTCCATGAGTCGTAAAGCCAAGCTCATCCTGTACGGCGTACTGCTGGTCTGCTGCGTGCCGTTCGTCTTCCCCATCTGGTGGATGGCGACGGCCTCGCTCAAGCCGGTGAACGAGATCTTCGCGTTCTCCCTGCTCCCCCACTCGCCGACCATGGATGCGTACCGGCAGGTCTTCGAGCTGCAACCGTTCGGCCGGCAGTACCTGAACAGTTGCTACATCGCCGTGATCGTCACCCTCGGCACGCTGGTGATCTCGTCCCTCGCGGGCTACGCGTTCGCCCGGATCAAGTTCCGCGGCGCGGGCGTCGTCTTCGTGATCGTGCTCGCCGGCCTGCTGGTACCGAACGAGGTGACGATCATCCCGTTGTACCGGATGTTCGACTCGCTCGGCCTGGTGAACACGCACTGGCCGCTGATCCTGATCCCGATGCTCGGCGCACCCAGTGTGCTCGCGACGTTCATCATGCGGCAGTTCTTCATCACCCTCCCCCGCGAGCTGGAGGAGGCCGGCCGCGTCGACGGGCTCGGCCGGCTCGGCCTGTTCTGGCAGGTGTCGCTGCCACTCGCCCGCCCGGCGATCGGCGCGGTCGCGATCTTCACCTTCCTGCACAGCTGGAACCTGTACCTCGAGCCGATCGTCTTCCTCTCCAGCAAGGACAAGTTCACCATCCCGCAGGCACTGACCCAGTACGTCGACGCCTACGGCGGCGCGATGTGGAACGTACAGCTCGCCGCCGCCACGATGAGCGCGCTCCCCGTGCTGATCATCTTCGTCCTCGCCCAACGCCAATTCGTCGAAGGCCTAGCCCAAACCGGCCTCAAGGGCTGAGCGGGGGAATACAGCCGGTACGCCGTGAGCTGTCCCCAGGCATGACCAAGATCCTCATCACCGGCGCCACCGGCAACGTCGGGCGTGAGCTGACCGCGCAGCTTCCGGCCGACGCCATTCGCCTCCTCTCCCGCACGCCGGTGGCCCGGAACGCGGAACCTTCGCGCCGGCCCGAGACGGTGGTCGGCGATCTCGGGGAGGCGGCCGGTCTGGCGGCGGCGCTGGACGGGGTGGACACGGTTTTCCTGATCTGGCCGTTCCTGAGTGCGGAGGCGGCGCCCGTAGTACTGGCGGAGCTGGGGCGTGGGCGGCGGATCGTCTATCTGTCGTCGTCGGGGCTGGCGGAAGGGCATGACGATCCGATCAACCGGATGCATGCGGAGGTGGAGCAGCTGGTCGAGGACCATGCGGCCAGCTGGACGATCTTGCGGTCGAACACGATCGCTTCCAACGCTCGCGGATGGGCGGCGCAGATTCGTAGTACCGGGGTCGTACGGGGACCCGACATCCCCGCCACCGCCGTCGTCCATGAGCGTGATCTCGCCTCGGTTGCGGCTCGCGCTTTGACGTCGTCCGAGCTCAGCGGTCGGCGGTTGGTGCTGACCGGGCCTGCCGTGGTGAGTCGAGCGGAGCAGGTTGCGGCGCTGGGGGCGGCGCTCGGGAGGGAGTTGCGGTTCGAGGCGGTATCGGCTGAGGAGGCTCGCGCGCAGATGCTCGCCGACGGTCGCCCGGCGGCCCTGGTGGAGGCGCTGCTCGCCAATGTCGGCCGCCCGCCGTCCTCGCTCGTTACGTCGACGATCGAGGAGGTCACCGGTGCTCCCGCGCGATCGTTCGGCTTGTGGGCCGGGGAGCACGCCGGTGAGTTTCGCTGAGACTTTGTGAATTCACCGGGCCTCGGTGTGGTCCGCTGGTTGCAGGCTGTACAAAAGGAGGGTGACGTTTCATGCCGCGGTTTTCATTGCGACCAGCCTCGACGGATTCATCGCGCGCCCGGACGGCTCGATCGACTGGCTGACCGAGCGGGGCGAGCAGGCCGGCGACACCGGGTACGACGAGTTCATGGCGGCCATCGACACCGTCGTGCTGGGCCGCAACACGTACGAGAAGGTGCTCACTTTCGGCTTCTGGCCGTACGAGGGCAAGCAGGTCGAGGTGCTCAGTACGACGCTTGCGGCCGACGCCGACGAGCGCGTGATCGTGCACCGGACCCTCGACGGCCTGGTCCAGACGCTGGCCGACCGCGGCGCCAAGCGGGTCTACGCCGACGGCGGCCGGGTCGTCCAGACGTTCCTGAGCGCCGGCCTGCTGAACGAGCTGACCATCACCGTCGTCCCCGTCCTGCTCGGCGCCGGCATCCCACTCTTCGGCGCCGTGGACCACGACATCGCACTCACCCACAACGCCACCCGCACCCTCGGCGCCGGCCTGATCCAGTCGGACTACACAGTCAAACGCTAGAAGACCACGGCGACAGGAGCCAGCAGCAAGGCGGCGTTGGCTACCGGCGCTGGAGGAGCGAGACGGCTTCGGCGGCCCAGTAGGTGAGGATGGTGTCGGCGCCGGCTCGGCGGATCGAGGTCAGGGTTTCCAGGATGGCTCGTTCGCGGTCGATCCAGCCGTTGGCGGCTGCGGCTTCGACCATCGCGTATTCGCCGGAGACGTTGTACGCGGCGACCGGGACGTTCACGTGGTCGCGGACCTGGCGGATGATGTCGAGGTACGGGAGGGCCGGCTTCACCATCACCATGTCGGCGCCTTCCTCGAGGTCCAGGTCGACCTCGCGGATCGCCTCGCGCGCGTTCGACGGGTCCTGCTGGTAGGTCTTGCGGTCGCCCTTCAGCGACGAGTCGACGGCTTCGCGGAAGGGGCCGAAGAAGGCCGACGCGTACTTCGCCGCGTACGCGAGGATCACCGTGTCCTGGAAACCGGCCCCATCCAGAGCCGTCCGGATCGCCCCGACCTGGCCGTCCATCATCCCCGACGGGCCCACGACGTGAGCGCCTGCGGTGGCATGCGCGAGGCCCATCTCCGCGTAGACGGCGAGCGTCGCGTCGTTGTCCACGCGACCGGCGGAGTCCAGTACGCCGCAGTGCCCGTGCGAGGTGAACTCGTCCAGGCACAGATCCGACATCACCAGCAGGTCGTCACCCGCCTCGGACACCGCGTCCCGGATCGCCACGTTCAGAATGCCGTCCGGATCAAGCGCACCGGAACCGACCTCATCCTTCGACGAAGGCACCCCGAAGAGCATCACGCCCCCGAGGCCGAGTGACGCAGCCTCGGCGACTGCCTTCCGGGCGGTGTCCCGAGTGTGCTGGTAGACGCCCGGCATCGAGCTGATCGCGATCGGCTCGCGCGCGCCTTCCCGGATGAACATCGGCAGGATCAACTGACGAGGCTCCAGCGTGGTCTCCGCGACCAGCCTGCGCATCGCCGCGGACGACCGGAGCCGCCGCGGCCTCACACCGGGATATCCAGACACTGGCCTAGCTCTTCCTACGGGAGCCCGAGCGACGCTCGGACGGGCGGGTGACCGGTTCCCCGGCCTCCAGCATCGTGTCACGACGGTCCGCCCCGAAGCGAGCGAGTGCGTCGGCCAATTCCTCGGCCGACGGAGCCTCCGCCATCGCGTCGACCCGCAGGCCGTGCTCCTCGGCGGTCTTCAGCGTCGCCGGGCCGATCACCGCGATCACCGTCGACGCGTGCGGCTTGCCGGCGATACCGACCAGGTTGCGCACCGTCGAGGACGAGGTGAAGACGACCGCGTCGAACTTGCCCGACTTGATCGCCTCGCGCGTCGGCGCTGGCGGCGGCGCGGCCCGGACAGTCCGGTACGCCGTGACGTCGTCGACCTCCCAGCCGAGATCGGTCAGGCCGGCCACCAGGGTCTCGGTGGCGATGTCCGCACGCGGCAGGAAGACCCGGTTGATCGGGTCGAGCACCTCGTCGAACGGCGGCCAGTCCTCGACCAGCCCGGCGGCCGACTGCTCACCCGAGGGCAGCAGGTCGGGCCGGATGCCCCAGGCGCCGATCGCCTCGGCGGTCTTCTCACCGACGGCGGCGATCTTGAGGCCGGAGAAGGCCCGCGCGTCCAGACCGTACTCGTCGAACTTCTCCCGGACCGCCTTGACCGCGTTCACCGAGGTGAAGGCGACCCACTCGTAGCGGCCCTCGACCAGGCCACGGATGGCCTTGTCCATCTGCTGCGGGTTGCGCGGCGGCTCGACCGAGATCGTCGGCACCTCTTCCGGCATCGCGCCGTAGCGGCGCAGCCGGTCCATCAGCGGGCCGGCCTGGTCCTTGGTGCGCGGCACCAGGATCCGCCAGCCGAACAGCGGCTTGGTCTCGAACCAGGACAGCGACTCGCGCTGCTCGACCACCGAGCCGACCACGATCACCGCCTCGCCGACCAGCTTGGCCGCGCGCAGGTCCGCCACGATCGTGCCGAGCGTCGCGACGACGCTGGCCTGCGCGGTCGTCGTGCCACCGACCGTCGCGGCGACCGGCGTACCGGCGTCGAAGCCGGCCTCGATCAGCGCGGTGGTGGTCTCCTTCAACACGTCGACCGCGTTCAGCAGTACCAGCGTCTGCTTGGGGTGGAGCCGGCTGAAGTCGAGCTTGGCCTCGGCCAGGTCGAGGACCGTGACCTCGCGGTCGCTCTTCATCGTCAGCGGGATCCCCGCGTACGCCGGGACGGCGCTGACCTCGCTGACCCCGGGAATCACGTTGAAGCTGATACCGGCCTTGCGGCAGGCGGCGGCCTCCTCGGCTCCACTGGAGAAGGTGAACGGGTCGCCGGTGAGCAGGCGGACCACGTTCGCGGAGGCCTTGGCGGTCTTCACCACCAGCCGCGACCGGGCCGCGACCCGGAGCGCCCGGCTGCCCTCGGCGCCAGAGCCGTCGATGATCTCGACACCTGGCTTGCAGTAGCCCAGGAAAACGTCGTGCTGAGGTCCCTCGACCACGACGGCGTCGGCGCTCGCCAGGACCTCGCGGCCGGCGATCGTCAACAGGGATGGGTCCCCCGGGCCGACGCCGACGAACGTGACGTGGCCGAGTGGCCTGGTCTGCTTGGCGGTCGTGGTGCTGGCGGCGATCTTGGCCGGCACCTTCTGGGGTGCCGGGGTGGCCGCTGTCTTCGCGCTGCTCACGTCTGCTGTCGCCTTTGCCCTTGTGGTGCTCGTCTTCGTGCTCGTACTAGTGCTCGCTTGCGTCGTGCCCCGTGCCGGTGTCATGTCTGCTCCAGCAAGTCCTGCGCGAGTGCCCGTCCGACCGCCCTCGGGTCGTCCACCGACCCGTTCGCGGACAGCCGCCGGACGCCGCCCTCCTGGCCGAGTGCGCCCCGGAGCCACAGCTCCGGCCCGTCCTCACCCTCGACCACCTCGGCGAGCGCGCCGACCGGAGCCGTGCACCCTGCCTCGAGCGTGGCCAGCAACTGCCGTTCGGCCGTCACCGCGACGCGTACTGCGGGATCCTCCAACGGCGCAAGGGCTTTCAGTACCGCGTCGTCGTCGTCGCGGCATTCGATGCCCAGGGCCCCTTGTCCCGGTGCCGGCAGCACCTGGATCGGATCCAGCGTCTCGGTGACCTCCGAAAGCCGGCCCAACCTGGCCAACCCTGCCCTCGCGAGCACCACCGCGTCCAATTTGCCATCGGTGACCATCGCGATCCGGGTGTCCACGTTGCCGCGGATCCCGGTCAGTTCGAGGCCCATTCCGAGGGCTTCCAGCTGCGCCACCCGGCGCGGCGAACCCGTCCCGACGAGTGCGCCGGTCGGCAACTCGCCCAGGCTCAGCCCGTCGCGGGCGACCAGCACGTCGCGCGGGTCCTCGCGCTGCGGGATGGCGCCGAGGGTCAGCCCCGCCTCGGGCGCCGTCGGCAGGTCCTTCAGCGAGTGCACGGCGATGTCGATCTCACCGGCGAGCAGGGCGTCGCGCAGTGCGCTGACGAAAACGCCCGTACCGCCGATCTGTTCCAGCGGCGCGCGGTTGGTGTCACCTGTGGTGGTGATGAGGACGAGTTCGACCTCATGGCCGTTCGCACGCAGCCGGTCGGCGACGTGGTTCGCCTGGGCGGTCGCGAGCGCTGACCTGCGGGTACCGAGCCGGATCACGCGGGGTCACCTCCAGTGGTCTGCGCCGCCGTGGCGGTGGTGTCGTGAGGGGCCTCTTTGGGAGCGGTGACCGCGTCCACAGTGGCGGGGTCGAGCGCGAACAGCTCGCGCAGCGCGTCGGCGTAGGTCGGGCCGCCCGGATCGGCGGCCAGTTCCTTCACCCGCACGGTCGGGGTGTGCAGCACCTTGTCGACCACCCGCCGGATGGTCCGGGCCACCTCGCCGCGCTGGGTCTCGTCGAGCCCGGGCAGCCTGCGATCCAGCCGCGCCAGCTCGGAGTCGACCAGCTCGCTGGCCATCGTCCGCAATGCGACCACTGTCGGCAGTACGGACGCGGCACGCCGGGTCGCCTCGAAGGCGCCCGTCTCCTGGCCGACGATTCGCCGTACCTCGTCGATGTCGTGCTCGCTGCCACCCGCAGTACCGGCCAGGTCGGCCAGGGTCACCAGCGTCACGCCCGCGATGCGAGCCGCAGCAGGATCGACATCCCTCGGCAGCGCGATGTCGAGCACCCCGAAAGGCCGCCCGTCCGCCGCGTCGCGAACCATCTCTTCAGTCAGTACTACGCCGCGCGCGCCGGTACACGAGACGATCAGGTCGGCCTCGCCCATTGCGGCGGGGACGTCGGCGAGCTTGATCGCCGTACCGCCGATCCGGTCCGCCAGCGCGACGGCGCGGTCGTAGTTGCGGTTGGCGATCGTCACGCTGGACGCGCCACCGGCGAGCAGCGTCTGGGCCGCGAGCGAAGCCATCGAGCCGGCGCCGACCACGAGGGCACGGCGGCCTTGGTACCCGCCGACGGCGTCGAGCCCGGCGGAGACGACCGAGCGGCCGGCCGAGTCGATACCGGTCTCGGTACGGGCCCGCTTGCCGACCCGCAGAGCGTGCTGGAACACCGCGTTCAGGCCGGTGCCGATCGTCTCCAGGTCCTGGCCGATCCGCAGCGTTTCCTTCAGCTGGCCGAGGATCTGGCTCTCGCCGACGATCATCGAGTCGAGCCCGACGGCGACCTGGAACAGGTGCGCGACGGCGCCTTCCTCGAAGTGCACGTAGAGGTGCTCGGCCAGGTCGAGCAGCGGTACGCCGGTGACGTCGGCGAGGATCGCGGTGACCTCGTCCATCCCGGCGTGGAACCGGTCGACGTTGGCGTAGACCTCGGTGCGGTTGCAGGTGGCCAGCACGGCCGACTCGGCGACCGCGGGGGTCTCCTGGACCGCGAGCGCGAGCTTGGTCGCCGCATCCGGATCGAGGGCGACCCGCTCGAGTACAGAGATGTCAGCCGAGCGATGCGAAATACCCACGACCAGATAGCTCACGCGCCGACACCCCCACCGACGCTGGGGAGATCAGAGACCACGCCGTTCATCGCTGGCAGTTCGGGCACGTCGGGGAGCGCCGCCTCTCCGGACTTTCGTTGTTCGTGGTACGCCAGGATCTGCAACTCGATCGAGAGGTCCACCTTGCGGATGTCGACACCGGTCGGCACGGACAACACCACCGGTGCGAAGTTGAGGATGCTCGTCACCCCGGCTGATACAAGCCGGTCACAGACCTCCTGGGCGGGGCCGGCCGGAGTGGTGATGACGCCGATCGAGACCCGGTCGGAGGCGACGATCTCCTCCAGCTCGGCGAAGTCCCGGACCACCATGTCGCCGATCTGCTCGCCCACCAGGGTCGGATCCGCGTCCAGCAGCGCGACGATCCGGAAGCCGCGGGTGCCGAAGCCGGAGTAGTTGGCCAGCGCGTGGCCCAGATTTCCGATCCCGACGATGACGACGGCCCAGTCCTGGGTGACGCCGATCTCGCGGGCGATCTGGTAGCGCAGGTACTCGACGTCGTAGCCGACGCCGCGGGTGCCGTAGGAGCCCAGGTAGGACAGGTCCTTGCGCAGCTTGGCCGAGTTGACCCCCGCCGCGGTCGCCAGATCCTCGCTCGACGCGGTGGCGGTGCCACCGTCCGACAAGGCGGTCAGGGCCCGTAAGTACACCGGCAAGCGCGCGACAGTGGCCTCGGGAATGCCGCGTTCGGTTCTCGACGGCGCGCCGGGGCGACGGCTGCGGGCAGGCGTCACAATTCTCCTGGAAAAGGTGGTTCGCGAGTCACCGCCTCACGGCTGGCGACGACCCCACTCTAGGAGCTTGTGAACGTGAGAACAAAATCGAGAACGTTCGTCGTGGTGAAGACCACTAACTTGTCAAGGCCTTCTTCAGCCTGACCGGGTCGACCCGCCAGAAGTCGTGCTGGCGGCCGTCGACGAAGGTGACCGGGATCTGTTCGCCGTACTCCGCGAACAGCTGGTCGTCCTGCGTGATGTCGATCTCACTCCAGGTGACGCCGAGCTCGTCGCAGACCTGGGTGACGACCACCCGGGCGTCGTCGCAGAGGTGACAGCCGGGTTTGCCGTAGAGGGTGACCCGCTCCGTCACCGGTCCGCCTCGCGCAGCCGGCCCTTGGCGACCTTGCCGGTGACCGAGTGCGGCAGGTGGTCGACCACCTCGATCTCGACCGGGCACTTGAACCGCGCGAGCCGCGTCCCGGCGTACTGGCCGATCTCGGCCGGATCGGCCACCTCGCCGGTCTTCGACACGACGAACGCCTTGACCGCCTCGCCGGTGTCCTCGGACGGTACGCCGATGACCGCCACCTCGCGCACGCCCGGAGCCTGGACGAGGACCTCCTCGACCTCGCTCGGGAACACGTTGAAACCGGACACGATGATCAGCTCGCGGAGCCGGTCGACCAGGAACAGGTCCCCGTCGGCATCCAGGAAGCCGACGTCGCCGGTGCGGTACCAGCCTTCGTCGTCTGGGCCGTCGACGCCGTCCGGCCAGTAGCCGGAGAACAGGTTGCGGCCGCGGATCAGGATCTCGCCCGGGTCGTCGCCCTCGACGTCCTCACCCTGCTCGTCGGCGATCCGCAGATCGACTCCCGGCAGCGAACGGCCGACGGAGCCCGGCTTCGGGTCGTGCTCGCCGAGCGTGGTGGTGACGCCGGGCGAGGCCTCGGTCAGCCCGTAGCCCTGGTGCACGAACAGCCCACTGGCCTGCTCGAACCGGTCCGCGAGCCCGCGCTCCAGGGTCGACGCGCCGGTGAGTACGACCTTGACCGTGCTCAGCGCCTCTTTGAGATCCGGCCGGGCGATGAACGCGTTCAGGGCCGGCGGCGCGAGCGGGAGCCGCGTCACGCCGTACTGGCGGACCAGGTCGATGGTGGCGGTGGAGTCGAACCGCCGGTCGATGACGAGCGCCGCGCCGGTCGCGACGGCCCAGCCGAGCACCGCGTTGAGGCCGAACGCGTGGAACATCGGCAACACGCCGAGCACGATGTCCTCGGGGCCCATCCGGTCCTCGCCGAGGTCGGCCAGGTTCTGCACATTGGCACCGAGCGCTCGGTGCGTCAGCATCGCGGCGCGCGGATCACCGCTCGTACCAGAGGTGTAGAGCAGGACCGCGAGGGCCTCCGGGTCGGTCTGCGGCGTAAGCGGAGCGTCACCACCGAGCTCGCCGGCCCGGACCACCCGGACCCCTTCGAGCTTGTCCGCGAGGTCCCCGTCGGCGACCGCGAGGCGGGCTCCGGAGTGCGCGATCACGTTGCCGATCTCGCCCTTGGTCAGGCCCGTGTTGAGCGGTACGGCGACCAGCCCGGCGCGAAGACATCCCAGGTAGGAGGTGACGAACTCGACACTGTTCGCCATCAGCAGGACCACCCGGTACCCCGGCACCAGGCCCGCCGCCGAGTACCCCCGGGCGGCCGAGTCAACGGCCGCGTCGAGCTGGCTCCAGGTCAGCCGCCGGTCCCCGTCGACCAGCGCCGGACGTTCGCCGTGACGTTGCGCTGTGTCACGAAGAACATCCGCGAAGTTGAAGTTCACCAGGCGAGTCTGTCACGAGACCGCTAGGGTCCTTTCTGTGACTCGACCTATCACCCGCTCGGTCGGTGCCGGCTCGGTCCGACCGGTGGACTGGGAACGATTGCAGGTCCCGCCTACGGGGCCTGTACAGGCCGCTTGGTCGGCGATACTGTGCACGATCCGGCGAAGGCGGCGGCGGTCCGCGCGCCGGTGGCGCACGACGGGCTGCACCCCGATCCCAGGCTCCGCCGGCCTGCCGAAATGGCCGGCCGGCAGGTCCTCGATTATCGGACCGGACGGAGGGCGGCACGCCGCGCGCTGTTGACAGCGGGTGCTTCAGGCGTAACGCTCGGTGCTGTCTCAGCCGCTGTGGCCATACGCGGCAGTGTCAGTCGAAGACGTGTCAGACACAGACGTGTCAGTTGAACGGGGAGAGAACTTGACGACGCCGGAGCCAAGCCCGGACGGGATGAGACGCGCAGAGCTCGTCGATCGCGCCCAGGCAGGGGACGTCGGTGCGTTCGGCGAGCTGTACGACGAGTACTCGCTGACCGTGTATCGCTACATCTACGCCCGGGTGTCGTCATCGGCACTCGCGGAGGATCTGACCAGTGAGACGTTCGTCCGGGCGCTGCGCGCGCTGGACTCGTTCCGCTGGCAGGGCCGGGACTTCGGCGCCTGGCTCGTGACGATCGCCCGGAACCTGATCACCGACCACTACAAGTCGGGCCGGGTCCGGCTCGAGGTGGTCACCGACGAGATCGAGACGCACGACCGGCAGACCGAGGGCCCGGAGGTGGACGTGCTGGCCGCGGCCACCGCCGAGGTCCTGCGCGATGCCGTGGCCGCGCTGCCCGAGGAGCAGCGCGACTGCCTGACGATGCGATTCTTCGCCGGTCTTTCGATCGCGGAGACGGCCAAGGCGCTGGAGAAATCCGAGGGCGCCGTCAAGCAACTGCAACTGAGGGCCGTCCGGCACTTGGCGAAGGTTATCCCCAAGGACTTGAGGTGAGGAGGATGACAACGAATGTCTTTCGTAACCCGTCAGGGAGTTTCCTCGTTTGCCTGTGTGAGGACCTTTCGGTGACCCCGATCGGCCATTGAGGAGAACGAGAACTCATGAGTGACCTACACAGGGCTCGAGCGCGCGCGGAGACCTTCGCGCACGCCGTCGATCACGGGCCCCGTCACTCTTCGCGACTGAGCGATGACCCTGAGCTGATGGACGCTGTGGAGCTGGTCGGACGGCTGAGGACCGCCGGCGCAGTGACACCGCGACCGGAGTTCGCTGCCGAGCTGAGGCACCGCCTCCTCGAGCAGGCCGCGGCGCGAGCCGCGACCACGACTCCGACCGTGGTACCCAGCGTTCCGGACAGTTCGGACGATCCGCCCGAACGCGAGGACGACGACGCGTCCGTGACAGATATCCGCCATCGTCACGGCCGGCGTATCCGGCTGGTGGCCAGTACCGCCGCGCTGATCCTGCTCGGAGGTGGCATCGGTTCTGCCGCCGCCGCTCAGCAGGCGATGCCCGGCGATCCGCTCTACGGCATGAAGCGCGGCATCGAGAACGTCTCCACCAACGTCAGCGTCGGGGACGACTCCCGGGGCCGGCGCGAGCTCGAGCACGCGAAGACCCGGTTGTCCGAGATCCAGGCGCTGGTGGCCAACGGTGGCGACGTCACCACGATCAACAGCACGCTGACCGATTTCACCGCCCAGGCCCGCAAGGGAATCACCAGACTCGTCGCGTCGTACCAGCAAGACGGCGACCCGGCCTCCATCGCGGAGGTCACCGCGTTCATCACCAGCGCCCGCCAGGCCATCGGTGAGCTCGCTCCGAAGCTGCCGCCCGAATCACTCAAGCCCGCCGTCGAGGCATTGTCGATGCTCGAGCAGCAGGCTCAGCGCACCGCTACGGCCTGCCCGAAGTGCGACAAGCCGAAGCCGGCCAAGAACTCCGGCCCGGCCCCGGCGATCAACCCCGGCACGGAGCCGAGCACGTCGATCAAGGCCGGCCAGACGCCGACCGAGAAGCCGACCACTGCACCGTCCACCATGCCGAGCGCGGGGACCACGGCACCCCCGCAGACGGTGGACACCACCATCGTCGAGGAGCCGACCACCAAGCCGTCCGACCTGAAGACGCCACCCAAGCCATCGAGCAAGCCGAGCACGACACCGTCGGGACCGACCGTCCCCACGCTGCCCACCCCCGGCACCCCCAGCTGGCCCTGGCCCTTCCCTAGCTTGAGTCTGCCCCTCCCGACGGTCAACCTGCCGGGTTTGCTCCAGACTCTGCTCCCACCCTGGAAGTAGCCCTTCCCGACCACCCCGAAGAGCCCGGCTCCCTAGGAGCCGGGCTCTTCGCCATCCCACCCCGGCTCTCACTTTGTGCACGACCTGAGCATCCCGACCCCAGCGAACTGCTCACGTCATGCACAAAGTCGCCTCTCAGGACGCAGGGATGCCGGCGAGCCACCAAGTCGTCAGGCCGACCCGCGGCGGCGCGGCAGAGGCCACTTTGTGCATCAGGTGAGCGTTTGAAGCCGGACCAACTGCTCAGCCCGAGCACAAAGTCGCCTCGCGAGACCGGGCAAGGCGCCGGCGAGATGTGCGGGGCGTGGGCTGTCGGTTCACGGGTCCGCGGTGGGCGTCGGCTGGGCGCAGAATGCGGGCGGAGGCGGCTGGCCGTGCTCAAAGGGGGCGGGGTTAGAAGAAGACGCTGCGGCGTTGCATCAGGAGGGTGTAGAGGGTCTGCTGGATGGTTTCGCGGACCTGGTCGGTGACGTTGAAGACCAGCATCGGGTCGTCGGCGGCGCCGTCGGGGAAGTCGTCGGTGCGGATCGGTTCGCCGAACTCGATCAGCCACTTCGACGGCAGCGGGATCAGGCCGAGCGGGCCGAGCAGCGGGAAGAACGGGGTGACCGGGATATAGGGCACCCCGACCAGCCGGGCCAGTGAGGCCATGTTGCCGACCAGCGGGTAGATCTCCTCGGCGCCGACGATCGAGCACGGCACGATCGGTACGCCGGTCCGCATGGCCGCGCTGACGAAGCCGCCCCGGCCGAACCGCTGCAGCTTGTACCGCTCGCTGAACGGCTTGCCGAGTCCCTTGAACCCCTCCGGCCAGACGCCGACCAGGTTGCCCTGGCGGAGCAGCCGCTCGGCGTCGTCGTTGCTCGCCATCGTCGCGCCACCCTTGCGGGCCAGCTCGCCGACGAAAGGCGTCTTGAACACCAGGTCGGCCGCGAGCGTACGCAGCGGCCGGTTGGTGTGGTCGGCGATGATCAGCTGGGTGATCAGCCCGTCGATCGGCATCGTGCCGGAGTGGTTCGCGACGATCAGCGCGCTGCCGGTCTCGGGGATGTTCTCGATCCCGCGCACCTCGACCCGGAACCACTTCTCCGCGAGCGGGCGCAGGAAGGTCAGCATCACCTGGTCGGTCAGGTCGGCGTCGTAGCCGAACTCGTCGACCTCGTACTCCCCCGTCATCCGCCGGCGCAGGAACGCCAGGAACTCGGCCACCTTCCGCTCACCGTCGACCCCGAGGGTGTCCCGGACGATCTTCTCGAAGGCCGCGAAGTTCTGCAGCGTCGCCGGCTCGCCGGCGAGGTTGTCGGTCGGGTCGTCGGCCGGCTGATCCGGTACGCCGGCCAGTGGCACCTCGCCATCAGCCGCCCGGCCGGCGTTCGCAGACTGATCTGCCCCGCCAGCCTTGCCAACCCGAGCCTTGCCGATCCGCTTCGTCTTGCCCCGACCCACCTCGACCCCACCGACTTCGGCACCGTCGACCTGCGCAGTGCCCGACTGTGTGGCCTCCACCTTGGCGGCGCGGACCCGGGCTCGCTCTGCTCTGGCCTTGGCCGCGTCGGGGCCGGCCAGCGCGCGCGCCGCGGACGATGGCGTCGTACGCCGTCCGCTGCCGCGACCCGGGCGGCCGCCGGAGCCGATCGGGATGACGTCGGCGTCAGCCACGCAAGGCCCCCAGCCCAGCGGTCAGCAAGCGCGTCGCCTGGGTGACCGCCCCGGCGCCGAGGTGACTGCGGAAGTCGTCGAAGGCAGCAGCGGTCGTGTACTCCGGCTCGAAGCCGAATTCGCTTCGCATCCGGGTGGTGTCCACCGCTCGGCCGAAAGTGAGGAAGGTGATCTGGTCAGGCGAGAAGTCGGCCAACCGGGCCCGGCGCACGACTGCCGCAGTACTGGCTGCGGTGAAGGACGGCAGCCGGAAGGCGGGTCGGCCGAGGCGGCGGATCGCCTGGGAGAGCGAGAGCACGCCGTCGCCGGCCAGGTTGAAGGTGCCGGGCAACTCGTTCACGGTCGCGTGATGGATCGCCTCGACGCCGTCGCTCTCGTGCAGGAACTGCAGCCGGGCGTCGAATCCGAACACGGTCGGTATCACCGGCATCGCGAAGTACCGGGTGATCGGGGAGTCGGTCTGCGGGCCGATCCAGTTGGCCATCCGCAAAGTGCTGACGCAGACGTCGGGGCGGCGCCGGGCGAAGCCGCGCACGTACCCCTCGACCTCGACCGCGTCCTTGCTCAACCCGGTCTGGTGGATCGCTCTCGGGGCCATCTCTTCGGTGAACATCGCAGGGTCGCGTGGACCCGCTCCGTACACCGTGGTCGACGACTTGACCACGAGCTTGCGGACGCCGGGCGCCTTCTGACACGCGGCGAGCAGTTGCATGGTGCCGATGACGTTGATCTCTTTCATCGACGACCGTCCCCCGGCGCTGCCAGGGGTCGCCACGACGCCCGTGTGGACGACCGTGTCGACGTCCTCACCGGCGATGACTTTTGCGATGACGGGGTTGCGGATGTCTGCCCGGACGAACCGGACCCGACCGAGCTCGGCCCTTGGTGGCACCACGTCGATGCCGATCACGGTATCGATACCAGGATCGGCTGCCAGGCGGCGGGCACAGCGAGCGCCGGCGTCCCGGGAGACGCCGGTAACCATCACTACCTGTGCCACGAGTACCCCCAGCCAGACAGCAACTCCATCGACGCCGCCCTGACCTGCAGGACGACGGGACTGCTACTTGCCGAGCTTGCGGCGCTGTACCCGCGTCTTCTTCAGCAGCTTGCGGTGCTTCTTCTTCGCCATCCGCTTACGGCGCTTCTTGATTACAGAACCCACAGTTGACCATCCAAACCTAAAGAGAGCGTCAGGAAAGACTACCTGCAGGTCACCTCCCTGACCTAAGCGAGGCCTTTGTGAGCGTGACCGGAGTTCACCAGCGGGCTTGGATAGAGTGGTCTCTCGTCGACTGGGGAGGCCTCATGGGCGCTCGATACAACGGTTTGGCTGGCACGACTCCTCGCCGTACTGGGCGGATGACGGCATCAGGCGCCGGGTCGGCATGCGGCACCTGACCCTCCCCTGCCTCCTCAACGCCTTCCTGCGCCCCGAGCTGACCCTGGAACATGTGGAGGAACCAGGCGACGTCCCAGTCCCCCACGCCCTCGCCTTCAAGGCTCGGAGAAACTGACATGGTCACCCTCGCGCCGTGGTCGGCAGCCGACTTCTGGCTACTGGAACGCTGCAACAGCCCAGAGATGACCGCGTACCTCGGCGGCCCCGAGACCGCGGAGCAGCTCGTGTCGAGGCATGCCCGGTACGTCGAGAACGCGTTCCCGGGCCAGATGTGCGTGATCATCACGGCCGAAGGCAACGCCGCCGGGTCGATCGGCTACTGGGAACACGCCGAAGCCGGCGAGACGGTCTGGGAGACCGGCTGGGCGATCCTGCCGGAGCAGCAGGGCAAGGGCATCGCGACGGCCGCCATCGCCGAGGTGGCGAAGGCTGCCGCGGCCGAAGGGACTCATCGCAGCTTGCATGCCTACCCCGGCGTCGACAACGCGGCGTCGAACGCGCTGTGCCGGAAGGCGGGTTTCACCTTCCAGGCGGCGAGAGAATTCGAGTACCCGAAGGGGCACTGGATGCGCTGCAACGACTGGTCCCTGGAGCTATAGGTAACGTCTTAAAGCCTCAGTGCCTCAGTTGCCTCAGTTGCCTCAGGCGAGGTGTTCCCAGAGGTGAAAGCTGATCTCGCGACCTCTGCTGGTGCGCTTCCGTGGCTCCCCGTCGGTCAAGCGGTAGCCGGCCCGGCGAGCAACAGATTGGCTGGCGGTGTTGCCCGGCTCGATCTCCGCGATCACTCGCGGGAGGTCTGCTGTCTCGTGGGCGTAGGCCGTGATCAGGTTGAGCGCGCGCAGGGCCAGGCCCTGGCCGCGGACGGCCGGGCTGATGGCCACACCGATGCTCTGGTCCTCGAAGCTCAGCAGTACTTCGCCTAGTGGGCGAAGGCCATCTGTGGTGATCGCCAGGTGGAGAAGGCTCTCGTCCGCCTGACCGGAGTCGAGGTATCTCGCCGCGGCGACCAGGTCGAAGGGTGAGGCCAGCGGGGTCCAGCGGGCGACTTCTGGGTTGTCGAACAGGTCGACCATCGCCGGGAGGTCGGCCTCCTGCCATTCGCGCAGGATCAGGCCGTTGCCGGTGATCCGCACCGCGCCCGCAGCGTTGGTCATGTCGGCGGCCCTTCCTCTCGCTAGGTCGATTATCGTGCTCGTGTGGCCAGGCGTGGTGAGATCGGTGTGCTGGCGGTGATCGCTGCCGGTGGGGCGATCGGCGCGTCGGCGAGGTACTTGATCGGTCTCGGCTGGCCGACGCCCGCCGGATCGTTGCCTTGGGCCACGATGGTGATCAACGTGAGCGGTTGTGCGCTGATCGGGGTGTTGATGGTGCTCGTCGCCGACGTGTGGGCCGGGCAGCGGTTGCTGCGGCCGTTCGTCGGGACCGGGATTCTCGGTGGCTTCACCACCTTCTCGACGTACGCGGTCGACCTCCAGCAGTTGATCGCCGACAGGCATCCGGTCACCGCGCTGACCTACCTGTTCGCGACCGTCATCGGCGCGATCGCCGCCGTCTGCGCGGGCACCCAAGTAACCCGGGCACTGGTACGGAGGAGCCGGCCATGAAGCTGCTTCTCGTGATCGCCGGCGCCGTCGTCGGTGCTCCCCTGCGCTATCTGACCGACCGTGCCGTCCAGGCGCGGCATGACAGCGGCTTCCCCTGGGGCACGTTCACCGTCAACGTCATCGGGTCGGCGATTCTCGGCTTCGTCGTCGGCGCCGCCACGGCCGCCGACGCCCCGCACTGGGTCCAGCTCCTCGTCGGTACAGGTTTCTGCGGAGCGCTCACCACCTACTCGACCTTCTCCTACGAGACATTGCGTCTCTGGGAACAGAACGCCAAGCTCCCCGCCGTCGCCAACGTCACGGCCAGCATCCTCGCCGGTCTGGGCGCCGCCTACCTAGGCATAGCCCTCAGCCAGGCCATCTGGACCTCACACTGACCGGTACGTCGTCAACGAGCCAACTGCCCCTACTTCCGCAGCGAGCGGTCATCACCTGGCGCCGACAGGTCAATTGTGGAGGCGGACGGGCATCAGGATGTAGCGGAAGCTGGTTTGGGGGGCTTCTTCCAGGTTGGTGGCGCCGGTGAGTTCGGCGGGTTTGGTGGGGTGGACGAAGGCCAGGTGGGCTATCGGGGTGCCGATGGCGTGCAGGCCGTCCAGCAGGTACGTCGGGTTGAAACCGACTGTCACGGGGTCACCGGTCAGGTGGGTCTCGATGGTTTCGGAGGCTTGGGCCTCGTCGCCGTTGCCTGCGTCGAGGGTGGCGCCGTCGGCCGTGAAGGTGATGCGGACGGGCGCATTGCGCTCGGCGACCAGGGCGACGCGTTTGACCGCCTCGACGAGCGTGGTGGTGTCGATCCGGACGCGGGTCTGAATCGCGTCAGGCTCCGGCATCAGGTTGCGGACCTTGGGGAAGCTCCCGTCGAGCAACCTGGTCGTCGTCCACCGCGAGCCCCCGGACACCTCGCCCGCGAATCCGGCCAGCCCGTCGCCGCCGGCCGCGTCCTTGTCGAGCGACAGTGTGAGGGTCGACCCCGTCATCGCCTTGGCCGTGTCGGACAGCGCCCGGGCAGGGATCAGCGTGGTGGCCGACACCGTCGGCTCGTCCGGCTCCCACTCCAGCTCGCGCACGGCAAGCCTGTACCGGTCGGTGGCGAGCAGGGTGATCGTCGATCCCTCGATCTCCATCCGCACCCCGGTGAAGACCGGCATCGTGTCATCGCGACTGGCGGAACCGGCCACCTGCGAGACAGCTCGAGCGAACACGTCGCTGCTGATCACGCCACTCGACGGCGGTTGGGCCGGCAGCTCCGGATACTCACTCGCCGGCAGCGTCTGCAGCGTGAAGCGGGAGGTCCCGCAAACGAGCAGCGCCTTCGCGCCGTCGACGCTGAAATCGATCACCTGGTGCGGCAGGCTCTTCACGATGTCGGCCACCAGCCGGCCGGAGACCAGGCACCGCCCCGGATCGGACACCTGAGCCGGCAGCGTGACCCGATGTGACGTCTCGTAGTCGAACCCCGACAGCGTCAGCTGCCCCTCCGAGGCCTCCATCAGCAATCCCGCGAGGATCGGCACACTCGGCCGGCTGGGCAGACTTCGCCCCACCCACGCCACCGACTCCACCAGCAGATCCCGCTCCACCCGTACCTTCATGCCGACCGCCTCCCAGCTTCCTCACTAGGTTCCACTCAAACACCGGCCACCGACAGTTTTCGCAGCTGGCAAAACCCCTACGGGCAGACCAGCGACAGCTGGTAATCTCAAGAGCATGAACAACTTCCCGTCGCAGCAGATGATGCCCCGCTAGCCGGGGTTCCAGCGACGGACGTTCGATCGATCCGAGGCCCCCGAGTCGGGGCCTCGTTCGCGTTTCACCGGGCGGCGTCGTCCCGGCTCTCCCTTCACCAGAACCAGAAGAGAGACCACCGATGACGCGTTCCTACGTGACCACCACCATTCCCTTCGTCAACGCCCGGCCACACCTCGGGTTCGCCCTCGAGCTGGTCCAGGCCGACGTGCTCGCCCGGCATCGGCGCCGGCGCGGCGACGAGGTCCGCTTCCTCACCGGAACGGACGAGAACTCCCTGAAGAACGTCCTCGCCGCCGAGGCGGAGGGCATCGCGGTACAGGAGCTGGTCGATCGCAACGCCACCGCCTTCGAAGGCTTGCGAGAGCCGCTCGCGCTGTCGTTCGACGACTTCATCCGGACCAGCAGCGATCCCCGGCACCGAGTCGGCGTCGAACACATCTGGGAGCGCTGCGCCGAGGCCGGCGACCTCTACCGGAAGCACTACGAGGGCCTGTACTGCGTCGGCTGCGAGCAGTTCTACCAACCCGACGACCTCGTCGACGGCCGCTGTCCCGACCACGGCACCGAACCGCAACTGGTCGCCGAGGAGAACTGGTTCTTCCGCCTCTCCCGGTACGCCGAACCGCTGCGCGAGCTGATCACGAGCGGGCGACTCAGGATCGAGCCGGCCACCCGGCGCAACGAAGTACTGAGCCTGATCGACAGCGGGCTGCACGACTTCTCCGTCTCACGGTCGCAGCGCCGGGCGCGCGGCTGGGGCATCCCCGTGCCCGGCGACCCTGACCAGGTCGTCTACGTCTGGTGGGATGCCCTCGGCAACTATGTGTCCAGCCTCGGGTACGGCACCGACAACCCTGATCTCGAGCACTGGTGGCAGCAGTCCGACAGCCGGATTCACCTGCTGGGCAAGGGAGTCATCCGGTTCCACGCCGTCTACTGGCCGGCGACACTGCTCTCGGCCGGCCTCGTGTTGCCGACCGAGATCCTGGTCCACGACTACCTCACCGTCGACGGCCGCAAGATCAGCAAGTCCGCCGGTACGACGATCGACCCGGCCGAGCTCGTCGACGAGGTCGGCACGGATGCCGTCCGCTGGTGGCTGCTCCGCGACGTCCCGAGGATCGGCGACGCGGACTTCACCCGGGAACGCCTGATCGCCCGCAGCAACACCGACCTCGCCGGCGGCCTCGGCAACCTCGTCAACCGGGTCGTCTCACTCATCCACCGGTACTACGAGGGCCGCGTTCCCCTCGTCGCCTCAGAACCCGGGGAGCTCCAAACCGCCGTCACCAACGCCCCCGACCGAATCGAGAAGGCCTTGGCGAACTACGATTTCCGCCAAGCAGCCACCGCCCTGTGGGACATCGTCGAAGCCGCCAACCGCTACATCGAGACCACAGCTCCCTGGAAGCTCGCCAAGACCCAGGATCCCTTGCTGGAAAGGGTCCTGGCCACGCTCCATGACGCCTGCCTGCACCTCGCCGGGGAGCTGTCACCGTTCCTCCCCGGCGCGGCCGAACGCATCATCACGCAGTGCACACCGGTCGATGGCGTGCTCCCGCCCGCGACTCCGCTGTTCCCCAGGCTCACCTGAGCTTGCGCAGGGGCGAGAGGAGGAAGGTCACCGGCGAAAGGCAGAGCCCTAGAGCAGCCAGGAGCAGAGCGGTGCGGGTCCCGAAGTGGGCGGCGAGCGCGCCGCCCACTAAGGACCCGACCGGCGTGAGCCCCAGGCCGAGGAAGTTCATCGTGGCCGCGACCCGCCCCTGCAATCCCAACGGCGTCACGGTCTGCCGAATGACCATCGTGGCGAGGTCGACGGTCTGACTGAAGGTACCGAAAACGAAATTGATCGCGATCAGCAAGACGACCGAACTGTGAACAGCGGGCAGACACAACATCGCGCCGTCCGAGACAAGTGCCGCCACGATCACCACCCGGCCGTAGCCGAACCGCCTGGGCTGACTGGCCGACAGCAACGACCCCAGCAACGCTCCAGGACCGAAGGCGGCCAGTACCAGCCCGAGCGTCGCGCCTGGCAACTCCAGTGTGCGCGAGAGGAAGAGCAGGTACGCCGTCATCAGCGCCGCGAACGAGAACTGGTACAGGCTGGACGCGATCACGATCGTCCGCAGGGAAGTGTGCCCCGCGACCAGCAGCAGCCCTGCACGGATCTGTCGCACCAGGCCGCCGGGCGACTCTGTGGTGGCGAGCACGTCCGGGCGCTGGATCCGCCGGATGGACAGGAACGAAACGACGAAGAAGGCACTCCCCACCACCGCCGCGATCGGTGCCGTGAGCAAGGAAATCAAACCGCCCCCGACCGCCGGCCCACAGATCTGCGCGGCGGATCTACTCCCTTCGAGCGCACTGTTGCCCGCGGCGAGCTGATCGCGGGCCACCAGCCGTGGCAGCGAGGCCTGGTAGGCGACGTCGAAGCAGACCGTGCAGATCCCGGTCAGGAACGCCACGACATACAGCCAGGGAAGCCCGAGAACCCCCAGTAGATAAGCGATCGGGATGGCGCCCAGGACGACGGCGCGGCCGAAGTCGGCGAGCACCATCAGGTGGCGAGCCCGCCAACGGTCGACCAGCGCACCGAAGTACAGGGCGAAGAGCAGGATCGGCGCCTGCTGGACAGCGCGGAGTACGCCGAGCTGCCCGGCACTCGCACCGAGGGTGGTGACGGCGATCAGCGGCAGCGTGACCTGACTGGCCTGCGCGCCGAGCTGGGAAGAGGTCTGGCCGATCCAGAGACGGACGAAATCACGATCGGCCCACAGCGTGGCTGACACGAGGAGATCCTTCGAGAAGCCCTGCCTGGGCAGGGAGAAAGGCTCACGGTGCCACCACCAGGAGGCAGCACACGATGACGGACAACGTCAACGCGTGCGCGAACTACCGGGTATCTCCAACTCCATCAGCATCACGACCCGCAGCCTAGTCGCCGTCGCCGAACCGGGACAACCGCATTCGACGACGGTCACCGCCAAGGCCGGCTAGGCCGCGTGGACGTGTTCTGCGGTACTACGTACTGCGGCGAGCGTGGACTGCAGGGCGGGATGGAGCAGCTGCCCGTTGCGTTTCACCGCCTTGCCG
Organism: Streptomyces sp. SID13031; assembly: GCF_010548305.1. GTDB lineage: Bacteria > Actinomycetota > Actinomycetes > Propionibacteriales > Kribbellaceae > Kribbella. The sequence continues at coordinate 280,027 of NZ_JAAGLV010000011.1, read as the reverse complement.
GCAACCAGGACGGTGTCGATGTTGCCGGGGTGGGCGGCGGTGGCGACGGTGGCGATCGGGTCGTGGAGGCCGCCGATCAGGTTGATGTCGGAGGCGCGGAGCAGGATCAGGTCGGCTTGTTTGCCGGGGCGCAGCGAGCCGATCTGGTCGGCCAGGCCGAGCGCCCGGGCGCCTTCCAGGGTGGCGATCCTGAGCACCTCGGCGGCGGTCAGGGTTTGGTAGCCGAGGGCGAGGACCGAGCGCATCGCGTTGAACATGTCACCCGGCACAGTGGTCACGACGTCGATCCCGAGGCCGGTGGTCACGCCGGCGGCCTTCAACCGGCCGGTCAGCTGGTCGCCCATCTCCATCCGCGCCTCGACCGCCGGAGTGACGGCGACTGCGGCGCCGGAGTCCGCGATCAGCTTCAGCTCGGAGTCCGGCAGGTTGTTCCCGTGCACGTACAGCACATCGGAGCGCAGCAAGCCCTCGTCCTGCAACAGTTGCAGCGGATGGGTCGCCACCGGGCTACTCATGATGTGCACGACGATCGGCAGCCCGAGCTCGGCTGCGAGTGCCCAGTCGGCACGAGTGACCTCGATCGGCGCGAACGCAGGCCCGATCGCGGCGACTGCCGGCGTGATCAACCCGGACACCCGGTCCACGACATGCCTCATACCAGCCGGATCGACCGCGATGCCCAGCGTCGCCGACTGGCCGTAGCCGAAGACCGCGCGGATCCCGCTGGACACCAGGCTGTCGAGCGCCGCGTCGGTGTGCTCGCGGCTGTGTTGCACGTGCGAGTAGTCCTGCACGGTGGTGATCCCCGCGTCCAGGCACTCCAGCGCTCCCGCAAGGTTGCCTGCGGCAACATCTTCCGGCCGGTACTGGCCGCCGTACCCGCTGAGCACCTGCTCGATGTACCCCATCAGATCCGTGTCGACCGCGGTCCCGCGCAGGGCGGTCTCCCATAGGTGCCGATGCGTGTCCACGAACCCGGGCAGCACGATCCGGTCGGTGGCGTCGATCACCTCGGCGTCGGTGACCTCCAGCCCGGCCCCGACGGCCGCGATCCGGCCGTCCTCGATCAGTACGTCGGTGTCGCGGTGGACGGTGACGGTGGGCTCGGTGTCGATCACGAGTCCGCCGCGCAACAGCAGTCGGTTCATCCTCATTCATCTCCCTCACTCGAAAGCTTTATTGAAAGCTATCACCAAAGCCAACTAGGCTGTCAACCACCAGACCGCGCAGAGGTGGGGAGCGACCATGACGACTGACCGGGTGGGCGAGTTGATCGCGGCTTGGCAGCAGGAGTTGCCGTCCGTGCTCCACCCGACGACCGAGCTGACCAAGCGGGTGATGCTGCTGGCCGGCGACCTGAACGAGGTGACCCGCCGGGTGCTGCGCGAGCTGGGGCTGACGACCGCCGAGTTCGACGTCCTGGGCTCGCTCCGGCGGTCCGGAGCACCGTGCCGGATGAAGCCGACAGACCTCAGCCGCAGCCTGCTGCTCTCCTCGGGCGGGACGAGCAACGTGGTCAACCAGCTGGTCAACCGCGGTCTGGTGGTGCGCGAGCCCGATCCGGACGACGGCCGCGGGACGCAGATCCGGCTGACCGCGAAGGGCATCGAGGTCGCAGAGCAGGCCGTGCTGGCGACTTCGGCCGCCCACGACGAGATGTGGGCCGGTCTACCGGCGGACGCTCTGCAGGCCGCCACCGAGGCGCTGCGGCCGCTGCTCACCGAGAACCGGCCGGCGGCGCGCGCCCGGCGTACCGAGATCCGCAGCTAGTACAGGCCCAGGCAGTACAAGCCCAGACGGTACAAGCCCAGACAGGGCGAAGCGGCCGGTCCCTTGGAGGGATTCCGGCCGCTTTCGCTTCTCGTGGTTATCCGGTTTGGTAGAACGCGCCCTTGAGGTAGTCGTGCACCGCGCCCTCAGACACCCGGAACGATCGACCCACCCGCACCGCGGGCAGTTCTCCGGAGTGCACCAACCGGTACACCGTCATCTTGGACACGCGCATGGCCGTAGCGACCTCCGCCACGGTCAGAAACTTCACCTCGGCGAGCGGCGACTCACCACCGGACTTCTTTGATGCCATAACGCACCGCACTTCCAGCACGAGTCGTGCGCCGGCTTCCCCTCCGGCACCTCCGCCCGTGCATGAACCGAGCGTAGTGGCTGTTGGTGCGAATGGGAAAGGGGGTGTCTGGTGTGACTGGATGGTCAGCCCAGATCCAGCCCGAGTCCAGCCCGGCTCTAGTAGCTCGGATCGAGCCCGAGCAGCGGGAAACTGATGTCCCGGGTCGCCTTGATCGAGCGATCCAGCCAGGTGTCGGGGTTGTAGCCGGTCGACCAGTCGGTGTAGATCGGGGCCCGCCCGTCCGTCATCCGCGACGGCGCGACCCGCCCGAACCGGATCCGGACCTCCTCGCGCCACGCCTCCGGCACCGCCGTCTCCGGGTCGATCGGCTCGCCGGCCACGATCGCGAGCAGATGCGACCAGGCCCGCGGTACGACGTCGATGATCGCGTACCCACCGCCACCGGTGGCGACCCATTTGCCCTCGCAGACCTCGTGGGCCAGGTCATGCAGAGCCAGGTACGCCGCGCGCTGCCCGTCCACCGTCTTGGTCAGATGAGCCAGCGGGTCCTCCACATGGGAGTCGCAGCCGTGTTGCGTCACCAGGATCGACGGCCGGAACGCCTTCACCACATCCGGCACGATCGCGTGGAACGCGCGCAGCCAGCCCGCATCCCCCGTCCCGGGCGGCAGCGGGATGTTGACCGCAGAGCCCTCCGCATCCGGCCCACCGGTCTCCCCCGCCGACCCCGTCCCCGGGAACAGCGTGGTCGGCGACTCGTGCACACTCACGGTCAGTACTCGCGGGTCGTTGTAGAACACCGCCTGTACGCCGTCGCCGTGGTGCACGTCGACGTCGACGTACGCGACCCGCTCGGCGCCGTGGTCGAGCAGCCACTGGATCGCGACGGCCGGGTCGTTGTAGACGCAGAAGCCGCTGGCCGTCGAGGGCATCGCGTGGTGCAGCCCGCCGGAGATGTTGGCGGCGTGCAGCACGTCGCCCTCCCAGACGGCGCGGGCCGCCTCGACGGTCGCACCGACCACATGCGCCGACGCCTCGTGCATCTGCGGGAAGCAGTACGTGTCGTCCGTACCGAGGCCGTGCTCCGGATCCGGCTGATCAGGATTTGCGCCGGCCCGCTTCACAGCCTCGATGTACTCGGCGGTGTGCACGGTCCGCAGCAGGGCGTCGTCGGCGACCGGCGCGGGCACCACCTTCAGTTTATCGAGTACGCCGAGGGCGCGGGCCAGCCGAATCGTCAGATCCACCCGGATCGGACTCATCGGATGCCCATGGCCGAAGTCGTACGCCGTCAGACCTTCGTCGAAGACCAGCATCGCCTCACCACTCATGCCCCCGACCATAGCCCGCGAGCGCGTTACGGGCCTCCGCTTGACCTCAACTCAGGTTCAGGTTGCAGGGTTGGCGGATGAGTATCTTCAGCCGCGGTGAACTGGAATTCCTGGCCGGACAAAAGCTCGGCCGGCTGGCCACGAAGGTCCCGGACGGCACCCTGCAGAACAACCCGGTCGGGTACTTCGTCAGCGACGAGTACATCGACATCGGCGGACACGGGATGGGGGCCAGCCGCAAGTTCAGCAATGTCCAGGCCGACCCACAGGTGTCGCTCGTCATCGACGATCTGTCCACCGACCAGGGCTGGGTGGTTCGCGGCATCGAGATCCGCGGCCGGGCCGAGGCCGTCACCGACGTGGCCCCACCGATGCCCGGCTTCAGCCGGGAGATCATCCGGATCCGTCCCGACCGCATCCTCAGCTGGGGGTTCGACGACAGCAGCCGTCGCAACGTCGCTCCCTGATGGAGGAGGAGTGGCGGCGAGGCCCCCGTCCGGTTATTGTTTTGGTGTGAACAGACTGACTCTGCAGCAGTGGTGGGCCGCTTAGGCGGACCCCTTGCGTTCACACGCATCCAAAAGGCCGCCTCGCCGAGGCGGCCTTTTTGTTTGCCCGTCGGTCGGTGAGGCCCGATCGACGAAGGACTGACCATGACCTCGCTCTCTGGCATCACCCCCTCCGGCCGGCTCACCCTGGGCAACCACCTCGGCGCCCTGCGGCGGTTCACCGACCCGGACGGGTTCTACTTCATCGCGAACCAGCACGCGATGACGACCAAGCACGATCCACGGCGGCTCGTCACGCTCACCCGCGAGATGGCGACCTTGATGCTCGCCGCCGGGTTGCCACCAGGCACGGTTTTCGTGCAGTCCGACGTACCGGCGCATGCGCAGCTCGCGTACCTGCTCGAGTGCACCTCGTACGTCGGGGAGCTGTCGCGGATGATCCAGTACAAGGAGAAGGGCCGGGGCAGACCGATGACCCGGGCCTCGCTGTTCACCTATCCGTGCCTGATGGCGGCCGACATCCTGCTGTACGGCACGGATCGCGTCCCGGTGGGTGGCGACCAGGACCAGCACGTCGAGCTCGCCCGGGACGTGGCGATCCGGTTCAACCGGGAGTACGGCGAGACGTTCGTCGTACCGCAGCTGCAGAAGGCCGCGCTGGCGATGCGGATCAAGGATCTGCAGAACCCGACGGCCAAGATGAGCAAGTCCGACGAGGACAACGCCGTCGGTACGATCCGGCTGCTCGACCCGCCGGACGTGATCCGCCGGCAGGTGATGCGCGCGGTGACGGACTCCGATGGCGAGGTGCGTCATGACGAGGAGAACAAGCCCGGTATCACCAACCTGCTGGAGATCCTGGCCGCTTGCACGGACGGCGACCCGGTCGAGCTGGCGACGGCCTATTCGACGTACGGAGCCCTGAAGTCGGATGTGGCCGACGCCGTGCTGGCGGTGATCGAGCCGCTGCAGAAGGAGTACGCGCGACTGGCCTCCGACCCGGCCGGGGTCGACGCGGTGCTCGCCCAGGGGCGGGATCGAGCGATCGAGGCGAGCGCACCGCGACTCCGGGCGGCGACCGTCGCGATGGGTTTGGCAGGATCGACTGCGTGAGATTGCGAGTGGCGACGTTCAACATCCGGAACTCCTCGGCGCCCGACGGCGACGATTCGTGGGTACTGCGGCGCGCGGCGACCGCGGCTGCGATCGAGGCGTTGGAGGCCGACGTGGTCGGGCTGCAGGAGGTGCTGCCCGACCAGTTGGAGTATCTGCGCGAGCGGTTCGCGCAGTACGGGATCGTCGGGGCCGGGCGGGATGACGGCGTCCACGCGGGCGAGCACTCGGTGGTGATGGTCCGGCCGGGCGATTGGCGGGTGGAGTCTCACGAGACCCGCTGGTTGTCGGCCGCGCCGACGACGCCGGGGTCGGTCGGGTGGGATGCGGATCTGACCCGGATCGCCACACTCGTGCGCCTCCACCATGCTGACGGGACGCTGGCCGGGATCGCGAACACCCACTACGACCACCTGGGCGAGATCGCGCGGGTGGAGTCGTCCAAGCTGCTCGACCAGTGGATGGCGGCCGAGCCGGAGCGTCATTGGGTGCTGCTCGGCGACCTCAACGCCGGGCCTGGGTCGGCGCCACTTCGAGCACTGCTGGATGCGGGCTGGCTGGACGCAGTACCGGCGGAGGCGGGTGCCACCTTCCACGACTTCGGGCGCGCGACCGACCAGGAGCGCATCGACCACATCCTGATCGGCAAGGGCTGGCGAGTCGTCGACGCCGAGGTCTCGCACTACCGGCCAGACGGTCGCCTCCCGAGCGACCACTGGCCGGTTGTGGCAACACTTGAGCTCTGACCCCGGGCCGCTAGACCTTCTCGAACACCTCTGTCCTCAAGCGTTCCAGGGCGTCGAAGCGGTGGGAACCGCTGCCCAGGAAGCCATCCGGGACGAGGAACTCGTCGATCCCGGCCGCGGGATAGCGGGCGACAGTGTCCAGCACGTAATCGGCCGAGCCCATGATCGTCGGGCGGCCGGCGGCGATCCGGCTGTCGCGGCGTCCCTCCGCCTCGGTGTCACCCGGCTCGATGATCTCGATGATCGCCTGGGTGGACCGCCGGACGCTCGACGGGTCGCGGCCGATCCGCTCGCAGTGCTCGCGGAACACGTTGCCCTTGTGCTCGGCGACCTCAGGCAGACCCCAGTGGTTCCATTCGTCCGCGTACTTGGCAACGATGCCCAGGGCAACCTTCTCGCCCGAGGCGCCGATCAGGATCGGCAGCTTGGCCGGCTTCGGCTCCAATGGTGCATCGGTGAGCTGGTAGTACTTGCCGGCGAAGTCGGTCCGGTCCTGTTTGAGCAACCCGGTGAAGACCTGGCAGGCCTCCTCGAACCGGGCCAGCAACTCCTTCACCGGCGGCAGTTCGATGCCGTAGGCCTCGTGCTCGTTCACCTGCCAGCCGGCGCCGAGGCCGAGCACGAACCGGCCGCCGCTCATCTGGTCGAGCGTCGCCGCCTGCTTCGCCACCACGGCCGGATGCCGGTAGGTGTTGCCGAGCACCATCGAGCCGAGCCGCACCCGCTCGGTCCTGACCGCGAGCCCGGCCAGCAGCGCGAAGCACTCGTTCATCGGAAGCGACAGGTCGTCGCCGTTCACCATGAAGTGGTCGGCCATCCAGACGCCGTACCAGCCCGTACTCTCGGCGTACTCCGCGCCCTCGAGTACTTCCTGCCAGGTCCGGGCGGCACTCGGCCAAAGGGAGAAGTCCATACCGCCGAGCTTATGCACTCTCCTGAGCAGCCAGTACGGCGTCCCCGTTGACGGCGGCCCAGGTGGTCAGCATCCGGATCGGCTCCATCAGGGTCTTGCCCAGCTCGGTCAGGTCGTAGTCGACTCGGGGTGGGACGCCGCCGTAGTCCTGCCGCGTGACCAGCCCATTGACCTGGAGCCGACGCAGCGTCTGGGTAAGCACCTTCTTCGAGATCCCGCCGATCAGCGTGACCAGCTCGCCGTGCCGGCGCGGGCCTTCGCTGAGGCCGTAGAGGACCACGACAGCCCACTTGTCGGCGATCACCTCGACCGCAAGCCGGGCTGGGCAGTCCGCGAGGAAGACGTCACCGATTCCATCCACAGGGCCCAAGGGTACTCAGGGGTTCCCGTTGCGCTGTCTAGCGTCTTCGCCATGACCTCTTTGCCTGCCAGCACCCATCGGCTCTTCGCCACCGGCAACCACGCCGTCCTCGTCACGGTCGATGCGGACGGCTCACCGCAAGCGTCGCTCGTCTGGGCCGAGCGCGACGGCGACCAGGTCCTGATCGGGATGGAGGGTTACCAGCGCAAGGCCGCGAACCTGCGGCGCGATCCCCGGGTCACCCTGGTCATCGAGGACGATCAACCCAGCGCGCGCGGACTTACGCAGTACCTGGTGATTCGTGGACGCGCGGAGGTGACCGGGCCGGAGATCGGCGCGGAGTGGACGGCGCTGATGGACAAGCAGGCGCAGCGGTACCTCGGCAAGGACTACCCGTTCGAGAACCGGTACTCCGAGACCGCGGTGATCGCCCGGGTCACGCCGGAGAAGCTGACGGGCGAAGGGCCTTGGGCTGCCCGGGGCTAGGGCTTGAGGTCAGAGCAAGTGCCAGCGAAGCAGGAAGGCGCCGACCGCCAGCACCAGGTAGGCGAGCACGAAGGCGACACCGATACCGGGTCGCGGGCGGGAACGGCGTACCGGCCGGTCGTCGGCCGCGTCGCGCGCGGCCTGCATGACGAGGGCGGCGTGCGCGGTCTGGTCCTTCGCGATGCCGTTGATCTCGTTCTCGTCCTTGCCGCTGGTCAGCACGACGGAGCCGTCGACGATCTCGATGTCGTCGACGTCCTGCCAGGCGAGGCTGCGGACGAGGAGGCTGGTCCGGGCCTTGAGGACGGTGGGGGTGATCTCGACCCGGTACAGGACGACGCCCCCGGCGACGCGGACGACGGAGGCGCCGATGACGGTGAACAGGCCGACGGCGAGGAAGTCGCGCGCCCCCATCCAAAGCCAGGAGTTCAGCGCCGGTACGGCAATGAATGGCACCACGAACAAGGCCCAGGCCCACCACGGTGCCGGATCCAGCGGCACCTGCCAGGGCAGGGCCGGGATCGAGTGGTCGTCATCCAGAGAAGCGGAGTCGGTGCTGGGGCGCGCGGCAGCGTCATCGGTGCCGCTCGAACGATTTCCCATGGGCGGGACCATAGACCCCTCGGCTCCGATTAGCTGACCCGACATCGATTTATCCCTTGATCAAGGCCCAGGCCGTTGCAGCGACGACCCCTGCGGCCGCCGGCAGAAAGACCGCGGCGCCCCAGGATAACGACACCCGGTAACTGGTCAACGCCGAGGTGTTGTAACCGCGCAGCCGCTCGACCACGCCGGCCACCTCGTCAGCCGAAGGCCGGCCGGAAACACCGTCGTACTTGAAGGTGCGGGTGCCTCGGTGGCCGAGGTCGATGACCACCTTCTTCTCGCCACGCCGCTGCACGCCGTCGACCGCTTTCCAGCTGTACCGACGGCGAAGCAGCGCACCTCTGAGCACCAACCCGTCAGTGCGGACAGTCAACCGGCCGGCCGCTATCGACAACCCACCCCAGAGCAGCAGGAGCGCGACGGGACCGGACACCCACTGCCGCAGCCCGAGGTCGTCCGAGCGGGTCAAGTCGATCAGGGACAGGACGACGCCGAAGACGAAGATCAGCCAGAACGGTTCGCGGTACAGGTGGTGCTCCAGCCGAGGCGACCAGGGCAGGGGCGGAACGGCGCGGGCGGGCGCTTGGGGATCCTGCTCGCCCGGGTTACTCGGCGGCAAGGGCCCGGGAACGGTTGCGGGCGGCTTCGATGGCCGAGAGGAACGCGGCCCGGACCTTGTGGTCTTCGAGCTCCCGTACCGCTGCGGCCGTAGTACCGCCTGGGGAGGTGACGCGTTCCCGCAGTACGACCGGGTGTTCGCCGGTCTCGCGAAGGAGCTTGGCCGAGCCGACGACGGTCTGGACGACCAACTCGGTGGCGGTCGAGCGCGGCAGGCCCATGTGCACGCCGGCCTCGATCATGGACTCCACCACGAAGAAGATGTACGCCGGACCGGAACCCGAGATCGCGGTCACCGCGTCCTGCTGCTTCTCCGGCACCCGGATGACCTTGCCGGTCGCGGCCAGCAGCCCCTCGGCGAGAACCAGATGGCTCTCGTCGCAGTGCGCGCCACGGGAGATCGCCGCCATCCCTTCGTCGACCAGGGCCGGCGTGTTCGGCATGACCCGCACGACGGCGACGCCTTCGGGCAGTCGCGACTCGACGAAGGTGGTGGTGATACCGGCCGCCAGCGAGACGATCGTCTGGGTCGGGCGGATCGCCGGGCTGATCTCGGCGAGCAACTCGCCCATGTCCTGCGGTTTGACCACCAGAACGAGAGTGTCCGCCTTCGCCGCGGCCTCGATGTTCGTCACCACATCCACGCCGTACCGCTCCCGCAACTCGGTCGCCCGCTCCTCGCGCCGCTCAGTGATCAGCAACTCGTCCGGTCGCCGGCCGGCCCGCAACAGCCCGGACAACAACGTCTCACCCATCACACCAGCGCCGAGTATGGCCACCTGCCCGTTCGTACTCATGGGCTCAGGTTAACCGTGGTCCCGTTCGACTTCGTTCGAATTCCGCGACGCGACCGTTCCCCGGGCCGCATGCTGCTTCGGCAACCGCCCTGCCGAAAGGAATCCTTGATGCCCAGACCTGCCCTCACCCGGACGCTCGTCGCCCTCGCCGGCACCGCGCTCCTCACACTCACCGGCGCCACCACCGCCACTGCGGCACCGACCGCCGTCCAGGCTGCTCCGCCTTTCGCCTGCCTGAACTTCTACGCCGGCTGGGGCGAGACCTGTTACGAGTGGGACGGAGACGACCAGTGGGTGCGCGACCTCGACGCGAACGGCTACACCGCCGTCGTCGAGGTCCGGACGAACTACGGAAAGTTCCGCGAGTGCGCCGCCCCTACCGCCGCGGAAGGCTGGAAGGAATGCAAGTACGACCACGAAGAGAAGAAGTGTGTGTCGTTCCGGATGACGGAGCACAAGGGCACCACGCCCGGCCGGCACACCAACTGGACGCTCTGGTACAGCACCTCCACCGGCAAGGAATGCGGCTTCGACGCCTGATCCTGCCCCGCCTCCCCCTCCTCCTCTTCCTCTTCAGTCTTCTCCTTCTCTGTCTGAAAGGACTCTCATGAGCAACCACCTTCTCCGCCGTACGTTCGCAGTGCTGGCCGGGACTGCCCTGGTCTCCGTCGGTGCGGCCACCGTCGCTGCCGCCGCACCTGCGGCGCCGGAGCCTGCGGCAGCCCAGCGGAGCGCGTCCGTCTCCGCCACCACCGCATTGGCCGCCGGGCCGACCAACTGTGTCGGTATCGCCACCGCCTGGGCCGCGACCTGCTACCAGTGGGACGGCGACGACCAGTGGGTGATCGACGGTGACGCGAACGGCTGGACCGCCATCGCCCACGTCGAGACCAACTACGGCAAGACGCGCGAGTGCGTGGCACCGGCCGCGGCCGATGGCTGGAAGGAGTGCAAGTACGACCACCGTGAGGGCACCTGCGTACGCTTCTTCCTGTACGAGAAGAAGGGCAGCGACCTCGGTCGCTTCAGCGCCTGGTCCCCCTGGTACAAGACCTCCAACGGCAACGCATGCTGACCAAGCGCCGCTTCAGAACGGCATTCGGTTCGGTCGCCGGGGCACTGCTGCTCCTCGGCGGCGGGGCCGGCGCCGGCCAGGCCGGCGCCGCGGTACTGGCCGATACCCCGCCGGCAGGCGCCTGCCGGTACTTGACCACCGAGTACGCCTCCACCTGCTTCGCCTGGGTCGGTGACGACCAGTGGATCAGGGACCTCGACCCGAACGGCTGGGCGGCCGTCGTGCACGTCCAGACCAACTACGGCAAGGACCGGTACTGCCAGGCGCAGCCCGCCGCCGACGGCTGGAACTACTGCAAGTTCGACCACGAAGAAGGCAAGTGCGTCCGGTTCATGATGTACGAGGCCAAGGGCGAGGAGAAGCGCAGATACACCGCCTGGACCCCCTGGTACGGCACGGAATACGGCTGGCCCTGTTAGGTGATCCGGGCCAGGGCTGTCTCGGCGCGGTGTAGTTCGTGGCGGTCCTCGATCCGGTCGGCGTCTGCTTTGGCCGTGCGGTGCTGTTCGGCCGCCTCGGTGATCCGGCCGGCTGCTGCCAGGGCATGGCCGTAGTCGTTGCGGATCTCGATGGTGAACGGTTTGCTCCCGAGCCGGATGGTCAGGTCGAGGGCCTGCTGGTGGAACGTGATCGCCTGCTCGACTCGGCCGGCTGCCAGTTGCAGCCGGCCGAGGCTGTTCAGGCTGTCGCTCTCGCAGTTGACGAAAGACACCCGGCGGGCCAGCGTGAGCGCCTGCTCGTAGCCTTCCCGTGCGTCGTCCAGCCGCCCGAGCGCTTCCTGCGCGGCCGCCACGTTGTTGAGCGCAAAGGCCTCCTCGAAGGTGTCCGGGCCCAGCTTCCGGCAGACCGCGAGGCCCTGCTCGAACAGCTCCAAGGCCACTTCGGGCCGGTTCAGCCGCAACTCCGGCCAGCCCTGCCCGGCCAGCGCGGTCGCCATCCCCTTCAGGCTGCCCTCGGCCTCGAACAGCACGAACGCCTCCCGCTGACAGCGCATCGCCTGCCGATAGTCAACCAGCCGGTAGTAGCCGAGGGCAACATTCGACAGCGCGTTCGCCTCACCGAGCCGGTTGCCCGCCCGCCGGGCGAAATCCACCGCCTGCTGGTACTCAGCGCGGCCTTCGGCGAACCGGCCGACCCGCCAGTACATCGCACCCAGGTTGTTGTGGACCACACCCCGGTCGTGATCCGACTGCGCACACCGGATCGCGGCCAGGTGCAGGACTTCCGCGCCGGTGAACAGGCTCGCCGTCCGCAGGTAGTACGTCAGTATCGCCGACAGCCCGATCGTGTACTCCGGCCGCCCACGGTCGGCCGCATACAGTGCGGTGGCGATCAGGTTGGGCCGCTCCACGTCGAGCCACTCCCGGCCGGCGTCCCGGTCGGTGAACCGCAGTTCCGAGCAGCCCGTCTGCTGGATCGCCTCGATCCGGTCCTGGTCCTGCGGCGCGTACGCCAGCGCAGCGGTCGCCACCGTCTTGCGGTAGAAGTCGAAAAGCCCGTCGAGCGCGGTCCGGCGTACCGACGCCGGGTCCTCGTCGCGGGCCTGGTCGGAAGCCATCAGGCGGATCAGGTCGTGCAGCTCGTAGCGGCCGCATCCGTGCTCCTCGAGCAGATTCATCTGGACGAGTTTGACCAGCTGCTCGCGCGCCTGCCCGACCGGCGTACCGGCCAGGGCGGCGCCGGCGTACGCGTCGAAATCGCGGCCGGGGTGGAGCGCGAGCAGCCGCAGCATGCGCCGGGCCGCCGGCGGCAACGCCTGGTAGGAAAGGGAAAGCGAGGCCGCCACGCCGTCGTCGAGGCGCAGCCGGGCGGTGTGCTCCTCCAGCCGCTCGAGGTGATCTCCGAGCGTCCACCCGGGCTGCGCCTTGATCCGCCCCGCCAGTACCGCGAGAGCGAGCGGCAGGTGCCCGACCAGCTCAGCGATCCGCGCCGCCACCTCCGGCTCCCTGCTGACCTTGTCCCCCGCCGCCCGGCCGATCAGCACCGCCGACTCGGCCGGCTCGAACACGTCCAGCCCGATCCGGTGTTCACTGAGCGCTCCGGACAGGCGCCTTCTGCTGGTCACCACCGTGAGCGCGTTCGCCGCGGTGAGCGGCTGCACCTGATCGTCGGAGGCCGCATTGTCGAGCAGGACGACAGTCCGCCGCCCGGCCAGCAGCTTGTTGAACAAGCCGGCCCGCGCCGACAACCCCAACCCATGGATCCGGCTGCCCGGCACGCCGAGCCGCCGCAGAAACCCATCCAGCACCGCGGCCGGATCGGCAGGCGGCCGCGCCGGGTCGTACCCGCGCAGGTTCACCGAGAACTCGAGCTCGACCTCGGCCACCCGGCTGGCCACCCGCCCGGCCAAGCTGGTCTTGCCCACCCCCGGCATCCCGTCGATACACACCAGCCGATGCGTTTCCAGCGCTCTCAGCGCCCGCTCGACCGTCCCTGCCCGCCCGACGAAGCCATCCCCGCCGGACTCCACCCGATCACCGATCTGCACCACGGACGCATCCGCCGCCAGCCCTGACACCACCTGATGCGCCTGCCGCCACTCAGCCGCCCGCGACTCGTCCCCCAGCACCGCCCGGGCGATATCGACCACCAACTCCACATCGAGCCTGGTCCGACCCGCCGACAGACACCGGTACGTCGTATTGAACGCCGGCAACTCGGCGATCCCCCGCTGCTGCCGAGAACTCACCACCCGCCGATGAATCTCCCGAAACGACAACCCCGACCACACCTGCAACGCCCGCAGCCGACTCCCCAGCTCATCAACCGTCCGCACCCCACCCGGCCCCGGAACGTCGCCCTCCACCAACCGCCTCCCCAGATCCGAAGGGACCCACTCTAAAGCCGCCCCTGACCGGCACACCAGCAGCCTCGGCGCCGAAGGAATTCCCTTGTGCTCAGCTCGCGGCCGGGAACCGATTGCCTGGCCGGAGCGGCACCCTGATGATGCAACTTCTGGCCGACGACGAACCCCGTGAGGCGACCAAGATATGAGACGACGTGTTCGTGCAGTGACCGGTGCCGCGGCGGTGGCCGCTCTGGTGGGGACGGCGCTGATCGCGACTCCGCCCGCGACCGCGCAGGCCCAGGGCCCGCGACCGACCTTCGTGAACGGCCTGGCGCAGGGGGTCTTCTCGACCAACCCGGCCGACTGGTACAGCGGCGAGGTCTGGGTGCAGGCTCCGTTCGACTCCGACCGGGACGGACAGCCCGACCGGATCCACGCGGACTTCACCGCTCCCCGCGAAGTACTGACCGACGGCTTGCAGGTGCCGGTCATCTTCGAGGACAGCCCGTACTACGCCGGCCTCAACGATGCGGCGAACTGGGAGGTGGACCACCCACTCGGCCGGCCACCGGCGGATCGCGTCGCGACCCCGTTCCAGGCGGGGTCCGAGACCAGCCCCGTGATCAGCACCAGGTACGAGTCTCAGTGGGTGCCACGCGGGTTCGCTGTCGTCCACGCGGAGTCACCCGGTACCGGTCATTCCGACGGCTGCCCGACCTCGGGCGGTACCAACGAGACGCTGGCCGGCAAAGCGGTCATCGACTGGCTCAACGGCCGCGCCCCGGCGTACACGACCCGGGACGGCGACACCCCCGCGGTCGCGTCGTGGACCACCGGCAAGGTCGGGATGATGGGGACGTCGTACAACGGCACGATCCCCGAAGCGGTCGCGACCACCGGCGTCGCCGGCCTGGAGGCGATCGTGCCGATCTCGGCGATCTCGGACTGGTACGACTACTACCGCGCCAACGGCCTGGTCCGGGCCCCCGGCGGGTTCCAGGGCGAGGACCTCGACGTACTGGCCGACGCGGTGTACTCGCGGCTGGACGAGACCACACAGCGGACGATCTGCCAGCCGGTGCTCGACGAGCTGAAGGCGAACCAGGACCGGGTGACCGGTGATCGCAGCAGCTTCTGGCAGGAACGCAACTATCTGAAGGACGTGCGCAACGTGCACGCCGCCACGTTGATTGCCCACGGCAACAACGACTTCAACGTGATGACGAAGCACACGGCCCAGTTCTACGACGCACTCAAGAAACAGGGCGTGCCGCACATGTTCTACTTCCATCAGGGCGGCCATGGCGGTGCACCGCCGGACGTGCTGATCAACTACTGGTTCACGCGCTACCTGTACGGCGTGCAGAACGGTGTCGAGCAGCTGCCCCGGTCCTGGGTCGTCCGCGAACCCGCGTCCTGCCCTGCCCGGCAGAGTGTGGTGACCGGCGATCAGGCGAACACCGCGACCTTGACGGTTGCGGACACCAGCGCGTTCCGGATCGGGTTCACCCTGACCGTCCCGCAGACCAACGCCAACGGGACGACGACGAACACCACCCGGCTGATCTCCGACATCCCCGACGCCACCCACCTGGTGCTGACCTCGGCAGTTGCCACCGGCAACGGCCAGAAGGTTGCCGGTGGCACCGTCGTCAATCTGGTCTGCGGCGCCGCCAACCCGACTCCGTACGCCGAATGGCCCGACCCCGCCACCACCGACGTCAACCTCCGCTTCACCCCCGGCGGTACCACCCGCGGCGGCCTCACCCTGGGCAAGGACGGCAGCATCCGCGAGACCCTCATCGACAACCCCGCGATCGACGCGGCCACGTCTGCCAACGCGGCCGCGTCCGACGCACGGCTGATCTACCAGACCGAGCCACTGACCAAGCCCGTCCGGATCAGCGGCACCCCGACCGTCTCGCTCAAGGTCGCCTTCAACACAACCAAGGCGAACCTCTCCGTAGCCCTGGTCAGCTACGCCCCCACCGGCGCCGGCGTGATCCTCACCCGAGGCTGGACCGACCCCGCCAACAGCGACTCGGACTGGCACGAACAGCCCCTCCGCCCCGGCGCGACCGACCGCTACGACTTCGACCTACAACCCAAAGACACGGTCGTCCCAGCCGGCAACCGCCTAGCCCTGATGATCCTGTCCACCGACCACGACTTCACCATCCGCCCAGCCCCCGGCACCAACCTCACCCTCAACCTCCACGGCAGCACCCTGAACCTGCCAGTCGTCGGCGGCCGCAGCACGTTCGCTTCTGCCACAACCCCCACTCCCTAGCCCACCAGGCCCCGCGTGGGCTGACCCGCCATCCACAGTCGGAACGGCGAGGCCAGCTCGCGCGGCGGGCGCGTGGGGGTATTTGGTTACTTCTTGCTGATCAGGGAGCGGGCGAAGAATTGGAGGTTGGCGGGGCGTTCGGCGAGGCGGCGGACGAGGTAGCCGTACCAGTCTTCGCCGTAGGGGATGTAGACGCGGACGGTTTGGCCGTCGCGGGCCAGGCGGAGTTGCTCCTCGGGGCGGATGCCGTAGAGCATCTGGTACTCGTAGCTGCCGCGTTCGCGGCCGGCCCGGTCGGCCAGCGAGCCTGCGATGGCGATCAGGCGCGGGTCGTGGGAGGCGATCATCGGGTAGCCGTCGCCGTTCATCAGCACCTTCATCGCGCGGACGTAGGCCTTGTCGACGGCTCGCTTGTCCTGGAAGGCGACCGACTCGGGCTCCTTGTAGGCGCCCTTGCAGAGACGCACCCGCGAGCCGGCATGGGCCAGGTCGACGCAGTCGGACTCGGTACGCCGGAGGTAGGCCTGCAGGACGGCGCCCGTCTCGGGGAAGTCCTGGCGAAGCTCACGCAGGATGCCCAGCGTGGAGTCCGTGGTGGTGTGGTCCTCCATGTCGAGCGTGACCGTCGTACCGGCGTTGCGGGCCGCGTGGCAGATCGAGCGCGCGTTCTCCAGCGCGACCTTCTCGCCGTCGCCGGGCAGTGCCTGGCCGACGGCGGACAGCTTGACCGAGACCTCCGCGTGGGCGGTCAGGCCCGCGGCGGACAGCTTCTTGAGCAGGTCGAGGTAGGCGTCGGCCGTCGCGGTCGCGGCGGCGATGTCGGTGACGTCCTCGCCGAGGTGGTCGAGCGTGACGTTCAGGCCGTTGCTGACCAGCTTCTCGGTGGCCAGCACGGCCTCCGGGGTGGTCTCGCCGGCGACGAACCGGGCCACGATGCCGCTGGATACCGGCATCGCCGAGACGGCCTTCTTGATCTGGGGGCTGCGGGACACGCCCAGCAGGACTCGCCGAAGCACTTTCGCGTTCCTCCTCGTTTCCCGTCCCACCCGGCCCCGGTTGTGCGCCGCGCGATGAATCAGGGGTGTCAGCAGGCTACGCGCCTGAACCTGGCCCTCCCTAATCTCCGCAGGGAGTGTGGCCAGGACCACACCAGTGCCGCGGGTGGTCCTCACACCCGAGCGTAGGGCCTGCCGCAGCGACAGGCCTGGTAGGACGGGTGTGTTTCGCTTGGACTGGGTCCGAGGGAGGATGCGGACATGCCTTTGTTCAGGCGGCGCAAGGCCGCGACCGGTGATCCGATCGGCGAGTTCTGGGCCTGGTGGGCCGCGACCGGTGCCGCCGCGGTGGCGACCGCCGTCGCGAACCAGGACCCGAACTCGACCGCCGAGGAGCTGTCCCGGCACATCTCGCGGATCCACGGCAACCTCGACTGGGAGCTCGGTCCCGGCCTGCACGCCGCTCACGTCCTGGTGGTGACTGCCGCCGGCGACCCCGGTACCCGAGCCTTCGCCCGCCGCTGGTTGCGCGCGGCGCCGCCGTCGGACCAGACCTGGGAGTACGCCGACATGCGCCGCCCGGCCCCCGACGTCACCATCCGGTTCGAGGGGATGCCGCCGGTCCAGATCGACGCGGCGCTCGTCACGATCGAGGCGGACACCCGGGAGGCAGCGCTGCACGTCGGGGTGCACCACCCGGCCTTCCCCGACCTGCCCGAGCACCTGCAGAAGCGGGTGACGTTCCTACTGCTCGACCTTGTACTAGGTGAGGAGCTCGTCGAAACCTGGGTCGGCGCGATCGAGACCGAGGTCGAGCGGCCGGCGGACGCAGTACCGATCGCAGAGCTGCTGCCTGCCGTCGCGGCTTTCGCGGCAGACCATGTCGCCGAGGACGGCGGGCCGAGCTGGCGGCTGATGGAGGGCAAGACCGCGGACGGGGATCGCCTGGTGGCGACGGCGATGGTGCCGTTGCGGTCGGTCCAGCTCCCGCACCTGGACACGCACGTCGCCGTCTCGGTTCCGTACCAGGCGGCTCGCGAGGACGGCCTTCCGCTCGACGAGACGCTCAGCCACCTGCGCGACTTCGAGGATCACCTGAGCGACCGCCTCGAGGACTCCGGCCGCCTCCTCGCCCACGAGACCGCGGCCGGCCACCGGATCCTGCACTACTACGTCGACGGCACCACCCCGGCCGCCGCCCAGATCCAGGCTGCCGTCGCCGGCTGGCCGGACGGCCCGGTCGGCATCGACGTCTCCCCCGACGCCGCCTGGGAAGGCGTCCGCCACCTCAGCTGACGACCAGGCAGGGTCAAGCCCACCACTGGTGGGCTTGCACCGCCGGGGATGGCTAGGTCGTACGTCGTTTCAGCGTGGCCGCGCCGAGGGCCAGTGCAGCCAGGATGAAGGCGACGACGATCAGCGCGTCCATCCCGGCGCCGTCGCCGAAACCGTTGCCGCTGGCAACTTCTGTGACGGCGTCGACGGCGTACGAGAGGGGAAGGAAAGAGCTGACGGCGTGCAGTACGTCGGGGAGCTGGTCGCGCGGGATGAGCAGGCCGCAGAGCAGGAGCTGCGGGATCATCACGGCCGGCATCATCTGTACCGCCTGGAACTCGGTCGCCGCGAAGGCGCTCGCGAACAGGCCGAGCGCAGTACCGAGAACTCCGTCGAGGACGGCGACCACGCCGAGCTGCCAGGCGGCGCCGCGGATGTCCAGATCCAAGGCGTACAAGGAGATCGAGACGACCACGACGGCCTGGACGACGGCGATCAGCGCGAAGGCGAGCGCGTACCCCAGCAGGAAGTCGAGCTTGCCCATCGGCATCGTGAACAGCCGGGCGAGCGTTCCGGTCGAGCGTTCGCGCAGGGTCGCGACCGAGGTGACGATGAACATGATGATCGCCGGGAAGACCGCGAGCAGCGGCCCGCCGACCCGGTCGAAGGTGGACGGCGAGTCGTGGAACATCCACCACATCAGGCTGACCAGCAGGGCCGGCAGCACGATCAGCATCGCCACCGTGCGGTGGTCCCGGCGCAGCTGCGCGAGCACGCGGGCCGCCATGGCGAAGGTCACTCGCGGGGTCATCGGGCACCGGCCTTCTGGTCGATCAGGGTGAGGAAGGCCTGCTCGATGTCGTCGGTCCCGACCGATTCGAGCAGCGCCTGCGGGGTCTCGTCGGCGAGCAGTTCGCCGTCGCGCATCAACAGCAGACGGTCGCAGCGGACCGCTTCGTCCATCACATGACTGGAGACGAGCAGTGTCGCGCCGTCGGCTGCGAGGCGGTGGAAGAGCTCCCACAGGTCGCGGCGTAGTACGGGATCGAGACCGACGGTCGGCTCGTCGAGGACGAGCAGTTCGGGGCTGCCGAGGAGGGCCGCCGCCAGCGAGGCGCGCGATCGCTGGCCGCCGGACAGGCGGTCGACGCGTGCGTCGGCGTGACTGCGGAGGTCGACGGCGTCGATGACCCGGTCGACGTCGGCGGACGGGACGCCGAGCACTGCAGCGAAGAAGCGCAGGTTCTCCGTGACGGTCAGATCGCCGTACACGCTGGGCTCCTGGGTGACGTAGCCGATCCGGCCGCGCAGCTTGGCCGCTCCGGCGGGCAGGCCGAGCACGTCGACACCGCCGGTGACCTTGGCCTGCAGGCCGGCGATCGACCGGATCAGCGTCGTCTTGCCGCACCCGGACGGGCCGAGCAGGCCGGTCACCGAGCCGGCCCGGAGGTCGAAACCGACCCCGTGCAGAACCTCACGGTCCCCCCGCACCACCACGACGTCCCGGCAGGAGACCGCCACCGCGTTTTTCATCATGTGATGAATTTAGCGCGAACGAAGCCCGCTGGCAACACGTGGATCTCTTGGTCGGTGCGGAGTTTCA
Source organism: Streptomyces sp. SID13031 (assembly GCF_010548305.1). Taxonomy (GTDB): domain Bacteria; phylum Actinomycetota; class Actinomycetes; order Propionibacteriales; family Kribbellaceae; genus Kribbella. The sequence continues at coordinate 260,435 of NZ_JAAGLV010000011.1, read as the reverse complement.
GGCGGTGAGGTAGTACTGGAGCACGGGCGCCATCCGCTCGATCAGCTCGGCGGCGTCGCAGGACGCGATGGGCTCCAGCTCGATCAGGTAGCGGGTCATCGCCATCCCGATCAGCTGGGTGGCGACGAGCGAGACACGGAGCCGGGCGTCCGGTACGTCGAGGGCCTGCGCGACCGGTTGCATGATCAGCTCGGTGACGCCCTCGCGCATCACCCGGGCGACCTCGTCGTTGCTGACCACGCTGCGCAGGATCGCCTTCATCCGCTGCTGCCCCTCGGCCGATTCCCAGACGCCGAGGAAGACGGTGATGATGCGGTCGCCGAGCTCGTCGCGCGGACCGTCCAGCACGTGCGCGGCGACCTGGCGCGGGTCGATCGGCAAGGCCATCGACTCGATGAACAGCTCGTCTTTGCTGTCGAAGTAGTGGTGCACCAAGGCGGCATCCACCCCGGCTTCCCGCGCTACCGCGCGGAGGGAGGTGGACGTGAACCCCTTACTGGCAAAGGCTTCCCGGGCGGCCCGCAGGATGTCGCCGCGTGTGTCCGGCCCGCCGGGCCGGCGCCCGGGCGTGCGCGCAGCGCCGGCTTTTCCGGCACCCCGGGCTCCGCCGGGCTCAGCCGGGCGAGCCTTCGGCGTACGGGATGTCACGCGTCGAGCTCCGACACCTCGCCGCTGCTGGTGACGGCGAAGGCGGAGCGGCGGGAGGCCGTGGCGTCGGCGTTGCGGACGAAGTGCTTGCGAGTGAAGTCGAGCGACTCGATCAGGTCGACCTCGCGCTCGGAGCGGGTCGTCGAGCGGCGGGTGTTGATCTCGATGATGATGTGGCCGCCGAAGTCCTGGTTCGCCAGCACCTGCAGGAGGTCGGCCGCGCGCTGAGTACCACGGCCCGGTACCAGGTGTTCGTCCTTCGCCGAGCCGGTGCCGTCCGTGAGGTGGACGTGCTTCAGCGTGCTGCCCATCGTCGCGGCGAGCTCGACGCAGTCCTGCTCGGCGGTCGACGCGTGCGACAGGTCGAGCGTGGTGTGGGCGTAGGTCTGCTCGGTCGGGTCCCAGCTCGGCGCGTACGCCTGCAGGCCCTTGCCGGGAGCGCGCCACGGGTACATGTTCTCGACCGCGAAGATGATCCCGGTCTCCGCCTCCAGCTTCGCGATGCCCTCGACGAACCCGCGCGCGTAGTCCCGCTGCCACCGAAAGGGCGGGTGGACGACGACCACGTCGGCCCCCAGTTCGCTGGCCGCCTCGGCACTGCGCTCGAGCTTGCCCCACGGGTCGGTGCCCCAGACGCGCTGGGTGATCAGCAGGCAGGGCGCGTGGATCGCGAGCACCGGCAGCTGGTGGTAGTCGACCAGCCGCTGGATCGCGTCGATCTGGGTGCTCAGCGGATCGATGCCGACCATCACCTCGACGCCGTCGTACCCGAGCCGGGCCGCCAGCTCGAAGCAGCTGGCGGTCGACTCCGGGTACACCGAAGCGTTGGAGAGGCCGATCTTCACGGTGTCGCGGGTCATCGTCTACTTGCCTTCGCGGTAGTTCATCGGGGCTGCAACTGGTCGAGGCGGGACAGGATCACGCCTTCGCGCAGAGCCCAGGGACAGACCTCGAGCGAGGTCAGGTCGAAAAGGTCCATCACGGCGTCGGCGACCAGCGCACCCGAGACCAGCTGGGTGGCCCGGCCGGGCGAGACGCCCGGCAGTTCCGCGCGCTCATGAGCGGTCATCGCGATCAACTTGGGCAGCCAGTCGGACAACGCCTCGCGGCTGAGCGAACGCGGTACGTATGGCCCGTCGTCGGACGGAGCCGCGCCGGTGATCCTGGCCAGCGACCGGAAGGTCTTGCTGGTCGCCACCGCGCGCTGCGGCTTACCGGCCCGCAGTACGTCGCCCGCGACCGCCGCCATCTCGATCCGGATCCGCCTGCGCAGCGCCCGCACCTCGTCCTTGTCGGGCGGGTCCAGGGTCAGCGACTCCCTGGTCAGCCGCCCGGCGCCCAGCGGCACGGACACGGCCACGGTCGGCTCCTCGTCGGATCCGGCCGCGATCTCCAGCGACCCTCCGCCGATGTCGAAGACAGCGAGCCGGCCAGACGACCAGCCGAACCACCGGCGTACGGCGAGGAACGTCAGCCGCGCCTCATCCTGGCCGGTCAGCACCTGCAGGTCGACCGCGGTCTGCTCCCGGACCCGGTCCAGCACCTTCTCGCCGTTCGGGGCCTCGCGCAGCGCGGAGGTGGCGAACGCCATCACCGACTCGCAGCCCTTGTCGGCGGCCAGCTCGGCCGCCTCGGAGATGAACGAGACGAGCTCGTCGGCTCCCGACTGGGCGATCCGGCCGTCCTTCTCGAGGTGCTCGGCCAGCCTCAGCTCGGTCTTGTGGGAGTACGCCGGGAGCGGCGCCGCACCACGATGGGCGTCCACCACGAGTAGGTGGACGGTGTTGGATCCCACGTCGAGTACGCCGAGCCGCATACCCTCACGCTACTTGACTCCGGGAGTTCACCCGATCGGCGTGCGAGCGTCTTCCCCAGGATTTGATCCCGCGGCGGCTGCCGCAGTACTGGCTTGGATGACCGAGTATCGCGGCGGGAAGCGTAGTCTTTCCGGGTGCCTGAGGTATCTCTTGACTTCCCCCGTGCCTATGCCGAGTTCGTCGACCCAGACGACGCCGCTCAGGTCTTCCGCTGCGACCTGACCTGGCTGACGTCCAACTGGACCTGCATCTTCGGCGGTGGCTGCAACGGCATCTACAAGGGCCGCCCGAACGACGGTTGCTGCACGCTCGGCGCGCACTTCTCCGACGAGGACGACGAGTCGCGGGTCAAGGGCTACGTCAAGCAGTTGACGAACGAGCAGTGGCAGTACCGCAAAGAAGGCAAGAAGAACGGCTGGGTCGAGACCGACGACGAGGGCGACCGCAAGACCCGCGTCTGGGAAGGCGCCTGCATCTTCCTGAACCGGCCCGACTTCCCGGCCGGCGGCGGCTGCGCGCTGCACGGGCTCGCGCTGCAGAAGGGCGTGCACTTCGTCGAGACCAAGCCGGACGTCTGCTGGCAGCTGCCGATCCGGCGGACCTTCCGCGAGGTCGAGCGGCCCGACGGTACGTCGTACACGGAGGTCGGGATCGGCGAGTACGACCGGCGCGGCTGGGGACCGGGCGGGCACGACCTGGACTGGTACTGCACCGGCAACACCGAGGCGCACATCGCGGTCGAGGCGGTCTTCGAGTCGAGCAAGGTCGAGCTCCAGACGCTGATGGGCCTGAAGGCGTACGAGGTCCTCGCGGAGTACTGCCGACAGCACTTGGAAGCAGCCCGTCCGTTGCTTCCGCACCCTGCTTCATTGCCTCTCATAACCTGACCCCACGCACTTGTTTTTCGTAGTTAGGGTTGCCTTTCTTCGACACCCCGGATCTGCGGGGTCAGTGGTTGACGGACAGAATGATCGGCATGCGCCTGGATCATCTGTCTTACGCCGCCGGCCCCGACGGGTACAAAGCGACGGTCGAGCGGCTGTCCGCCGTGCTCGGCGCGGAGTTCGTCGACGGTGGGGTGCACCCGCGCTTCGGCACGGTGAACCACATCCTGCCGCTGGGGAACGACCGCTACATCGAGGTCGTCGACGTGCTCGACCACCCGTCGTCGGACAAGGCGCCGTTCGGGCAGGCGGTCCGCGCTCGCAAGGAGCTCGGCGGCGGCTGGCTCGGCTGGGTCGTCGCAGTCCGCGACATGGCCCGGATGGAGCAGCGCCTCGGGCGTGACGCCGTCCCCGGCAACCGGCACCGCCCCGACGGGGTGAACCTCACCTGGCGGCAGATCGGCGTCAAGGGCCTGATCGCTGACCCGCAACTGCCGTTCTTCATCCACTGGGACGACCTGACCCAGCACCCGTCCGTCGGCGGCAAGGGCGTCAAGCTGACCGGCCTGGAGATCGCCGGCGACCCCACCCGGGTCACCGACTGGATCGGCCACCCCGCCGACCACCTCCTGGACGACCTCGACGTCGCCTGGGTCGGCCCGAACGGCCAGCCCGGCCTCGTCGCCGCCGTCTTCCAGACGCCGGACGGCATCGTCCGCCTTTGACCCCACCCCAGATCCTCGCCACCTCGGGCGTCCTCGAGGGCGACCGATCCCGCACGCTGGGTTTGATCCGGTACGCCGTATCGCTGGCGGCCGTCCCCGGTCAGGCAAGGCTCTGCTTCATCCCCACCGCCGAGGGCGACAACCCACTGGCGCTGGAGTGGTTCGAGCAGACCTTCGGCAACGATCCCGCCATCGCGGCCAGCGTCCTCACGTTGTTCACCTCGCCGAACGTGCCCGATCTGCGGGAACACCTCTTGGCCCAGGACGTCGTCTGGGTCGGTGGAGGCAGCGTGGTGAACCTGATGGCGGTATGGCGAGCGCATGGACTGTACCGGCAATTGGTTGCTGACGGCGCTCTCCCGTCGGGGTATGCGTCGAAGGCGATCGCGAGACCGAGATCGTGCCGCGGTTCCTAGAGGAGTTCTAGGTCCGTCAGCGATGTCTCCAGGTGGGCCAGAAGGCGTTGGAGGTGGGGAACAGTGCGGCGGCAGCCGACCAGCCCGAAGTGGAGTTGGTGGTCGTAGCTGGTGACGCTGATGTTGAGCGCCTGGCCGTTGAGGACGATCGAGGCGGGATAGGTGCCCAGGAGGCGGGAGCGGTTCCAGTAGAGAGGACTCTCGGACGGGCCCGGGATGTTGGAGATGACCAGGTTGTACGGCGGTGTGGTGCGGCCGGCCAAGCCGGGGATCACGGCGGCGGGGCCGGCCGAGCCCAGGCCGAGGGCGCCGATCATCAGGTTCTGCAGGGGACTGAGTTGGGACAGGACGCTCTTGCCGTACGTGGTCGACTCCATGATCCGGCGGATGCGGCGCTCGGGGTCGAACTCGTCGGTGGCCAGGTCGGCGATCAGGGTGGCGAGCGAGTTGCCACCGCCGGCACCGTTGCCGTCGGCACTCCTGAGCGACACCGGCACCATCGCCGTCAAACCCTTTTCCGGAAGGGCTCTGAGGTCGATCAGGTAGTTGCGCAGGGCACCTGAACACATCGCGAGCATCACGTCGTTGAGGGTCGCGCCGGTCATCGCGCGGACCTTCTCCAACCGCTCCATCGGCCACGACTGCGCGGCGAACCGCCGAGCTCCCGTGATGGGCTGGTTGAAGACCGTCTGCGGCGCCTGGAAGGCCACCGACGAGTGCTCGTGCTGCAGAACCCTCAGCGCGCTCCTCAACCCCACCGGCGACAGCCCGGCGACATCAGCCAGCAGCCGCCCCACTCCCCCGACGGCCTTCCCTGCCTCGCCCGGCAACCGCCCCACCGCAGAGAACAACTCGGCAGCCGTCGGCAGTCCGGCCCCGAAACCAGTCGCCGCCGACTCATCAACGGGCGACTCGGGCTTGCCCGCCAAACCAGCGTCCGGCAGCGAGTAGGTGGCCGGCATGCCGGCCAGGGTGGGATCCGGCGTGAGGGTGTTCTGCATCCATTTGAGGGCGGTGACGCCGTCGATCATGGAGTGGTGGATCTTGCTGTAGACGGCGAACCGGCGACCCTGGACGCCTTCGATCAGATGCATCTCCCAGAGCGGGCGATGGCGGTCGAGCAGAGTGCCGTGGAGGCGGCTCGTCAGCTCGAAGAGCTCTCGGTAGCGGCCGGGACGCGCGAGTCCGGAGAGCCGCACGTGGTACTCGAGATCGATGTCGCGGTCCTGGTCCCAGGACCAGTAGCCGAGGTCGAGCGCCCGGTGGCGGACCCGGCGGGTGAAGAGCGGGTTGACCGTCTGGTCGCGCACGATCTCGTCGTACAGGCGGGACACGTAGTCCCGGGTGCCGTCGGGGAAGACCTGGTCCCGGGCGCCCTCGGGCAGCTCGAAGAGCATCAGCCCACCGACGTGCATCGCCTGCTCGCGTGTCTCGCCGAGCAGGAACATCGCATCCAGCGGCCCCACTGCGGTCATCCGTCCTCCGCCCCGGAACAAAGTCGCCTCAGGCTGTTACTCGTGCTAACAGCCTGAGGCGACTTTAGTTACCCCCGCAGTATCTGCAAGGTCAGGGACCCGTTCAGTCGAGCGGGCGGTAGTTCAGTCCGAGCGCCTCGATCCGCGCCAGGTGCGGGCGGAGGCGGCCGAGGAACTCGTCGTACGACGTCTTCGGCGAGCCCCAGGCGCGCTCGGCGAAGGCGGACAGCCGCGGGAGCAGCATGTAGCCGACGCGGTCCGGGCCTTCCATGTACTCCGTCCAGACCTGGCACTGGGTCCCGACGATGCGGGCCTTCTCCTCGGCGGTCAGGCCGGGCGGGATCACCTCGAAGTCGTAGACCTTCTCCAGCGGCGTGAAGTGGCCGATCGCGAGCGGCTCGGTCTCCGGGTCGCCCTGGTAGTAGTCGAAGTACACGGACTGGTTCGGCGCCATCACCACGTCATGGCCGGCCTTCGCCGCGATCTCACCACGGTCGGGACCGCGCCAGGCCATGATCACCGCGCTCTTCGGGCAGTCCGTCTCGACCATCTCGTCCCAGCCGACCAGCCGCCGGCCGGCCTCGGTCAGCACCGCCGAGACCTGCTCGGTGAACCAGCCCTGCAGCTGCCCGGCATCGGTCAGCCCGAGCTCGGCCTGCCGCGCCTGCGCCGCCTCCGACGTCCGCCACTGGACGTCGGGGCACTCGTCGCCACCGAGGTGGATGTACGGACCGGGGAAGATGTCGAGCACTTCCCGCAGTACCGTCCGGACGAAGTCGACGGTCGCGTCGTTGACGTTCAGGACGTCGTCGCTGATCCCCCAGACCTGCCGGACGCCGAGCTGGGTGTCCGGGTTGTTGCCGAGCTCCGGGTACGCCGCGATGGCCGCCTGCATGTGGCCGGGCAGGTCGACCTCCGGTACGACGGTGATACCGCGGTCGGCCGCGTACGCGACGATCTCGCGCAGGTCGTCCTTGGTGTAGAACCCGCCATGCGGCGTGCCGTCATAGGTGAACTCGGTCTGGCCGTGCGACATCTTGCCGACCATGGACTCGGGCCGCCAGCCGCCGACCTCGGTGAGCTTGGGGAAGGCGTCGATCTGGATCCGCCAGCCCTGGTCGTCGGTCAGGTGCAGGTGCAGGACGTTCATCCGGTGCAGCGCGATCGTGTCGATCACCTGCAGCACGAACTCCTTCGGCATGAAGTGCCGGGAGACGTCCAGCATCATCCCGCGCCAGCCGAACCGCGGCGCGTCGGCGATGTGCACGGCCGGTACGGCCAGGCCGCCGTCGACCTCCGTCGCCGCGTCGAGCAGCTGGGCGTAGGTCTGCTCGGCGTACCGCAGCGACTCCGCCGAGCCGGCCGACAGGCGAGCGCCGTCGGGCGTCACGTCGATCCGGTACTCCGTCTCGCCGAGGTTCTCCACGACGGTACGGATGGCGTCGGCGGCCGGGTCGGCGGTGATCCACTGGCCGTCGGCGGTGACGAGCTCTCGGGGGGCGGGGACGATCGCGATCTGTTCGGACATCCGGACTCCAGGTGAGGGCAACGGAACTGACAAACGAAGGCTGGCGACGAAAAGCCGCTGACCGCGACCCTACCTGCGTTCCCAAGCCCGCGCCCACCTCGGGTCCACGCTCTGAACTGCTCATAAATGGCCCACTGGAGACATTCCCAAGCACTCTGCCGCCGCGCGGAAAGTACCTGCCGAAGCACCATTCGGGTGAGAAGGTGAGCGAGTGCCCGCCGACCCCGACTCCACTGATCCAGCCCAGGCCGTACAGGACGTAGTACCGGCTACTGCTGCCTCTTTGCAGCGCGGGACGTTGTGGGTGCTGGTGGTCAGCAACGTGTTGGGTGGGGTGGCGGCTGCGAGTGGGTTCGCGGTGGCGGGGTTGCTGGCCGAGAGCATCTCGGGGTCGACCTCGATGGCGGGACTCGTCGCCACCTCGACGACCCTCGGCGCCGCGATCCTCGCCGTGCCATTGGCCAAGCTGGCTCGCTCGCAGGGGCGGCGGACTTCGCTGACCGCCGGCTACCTGATCGCCGTCGCAGGCGCGCTGCTCAGCATCGTCGCCGCGCAGATCGACTCGCTGGCGCTCCTGCTCTTCGCCGGTTGCCTGTTCGGCAGCGGCTCGGCCGCGAACCTGCAATCCCGGTACGCCGCCACCGACGCCGCCGACCCCAAGCACGTCGCCAGCTCGCTGTCGATGGTCGTCTGGGCCACCACCATCGGCGTGGTCGTCGGCCCCAACCTCACCGGCGTCGGCGGCTCGGTCGGCGCGTCGATCGGCGTGTTCACGCTGGCCGGCCCGTACCTCTTCTCCGTCGTCGCTTTCGCCCTCGCACTGACAACCGTCTGGTTCGGACTGCGCCGCCTCCAGCAGGTCACCGCCCGGACCACCCTCGAACGCCAACCCCTCGCTGCCACCTTCCGCCGGGTGATGGCGATCCCGCATGCCCGCCTCGGTCTGCTCGCGATCGCCTCCGCGCACGCCGTGATGGTCGGCGTGATGTCGATGACGTCGGTCCACCTGCGCCACCACGGCGCCTCGCTCACCATCGTCGGCTTCGTCATCAGCGGCCACGTCGCCGGTATGTACGCCTTGTCTCCCGTGATGGGCTTCCTCGCCGACCGCCTCGGCCGCATCCCGACCATCGCGATCGGCCTCACCGTCCTGGCCGGCTCGATGGCCGTGGCAGCACTGGCTCCGGACGACGCTCACGGCCTGACCGCACTCGCCCTGTTCCTGCTCGGCCTCGGCTGGTCGGCCTGCCTGGTCGCCGGCTCAACGCTGCTGTCGCGCTCGGTCCCCGACGACATCCGCACCTCGGCGCAAGGCCTGTCCGACCTCACGATGGGCATCTTCGCCTCCCTCGCCGGTATCGGCGCCGGCCCGATCCTGGCCCAGCTCGGCTTCCACTGGCTCGCAGTACTGTGCGGCCTCCTACTCGTCCCGGCGGCCTTGCTCACAGCAACGACCAGAACTGTCCGTACTACGAGTTAGCGTGGCTCGCATGAGTGAGGTGAGCCTGCGGGCGATCACGGCGGACGACTTCCCGACCCTGTTCGAGAACCAGTACGACCCGGCCAGCGCCTCGATGGCCGGCGTACCGCGCCGGGAGGAAGCCGACTTCTACGAGCGCCGGACGAAGGTCGAGGCGAATCCGGCGAACGACACCCGGGCGGTCATCGTCGACGGTGAAATGGCCGGTGACGTGGTCAGCTGGACCGACGAGGGCGGCCGGCACGTCGGCTACCGGATCGCCCAGCGGTTCTGGGGCCGCGGGATCGCGACCTCCGCCTTGCGGCTGTTACTCGCCGAGATCACCGAACGACCGCTGAACGCCGATCTCCTGCAGACCAACGTCGGCTCCCGCCGCGTCCTGGAGAAGTGCGGCTTCCGCCTGCTGGGACCGGACGAGCTGCCCGAAGAGGTCGAGCCGGACTCGCACTACTTCCGCCTGGATTGATCCCTAGTTGCCTCAGGCAACATAATTGACGGTGCGCCGACCCGGCGTGCCGAGATCGTCGAGCGCGATCGCGTGGTGGGTGAAGAGCGGGGCGCTGGTTAGGGTTGCGGCGTGGCGAACATAGCGGAAGGCGGCATTCCAAGTCCCAATATCTGGCACCACCCAGCCGTGTACGAAGTGGAGAACCGGGCCGTCGATCCGGACGGCGTGATCGAGCCGGCGATGCGGGCGATCCGCGACTGGGCGGGCGCGACGGTGCTCGATCTCGGCTGTGGGACCGGCTTCCACCTGCCGATGTTCGCGGCCACTGCCGGCCGGGTGATCGGGGTCGAGCCCCACGGCGAACTCGCGGCCGCTGCGCGACGCCGTACCAGGGAACTCCCGAACGTCGAGGTCCGGCAGGGTACGGCGCAGAAGCTGCCGGTCGTGGACGCGTCGATCGACGTGATGCACGCGCGCTGGGCGTACTTCTTCGGACCGGGCTCCGAGCCGGGACTGGCCGAGCTGGACCGGGTGATGCGCCGCGGCGGCACCGCCTTCGTGATAGACAACGACGGCTCGCGCTCGACCTTCGGCCACTGGTTCAGCCAGAGCTACCCGATGATCAAGCCGGCCGAGGTCGAACGATTCTGGACCGCGCACGGCTGGCAACGCGCTCCCCTGGACATGGGCTGGCGGTTCGAGCGGCGGGAGGACCTGGAGGCGGTCGTCCGGATCGAGTTCAAACCCGCCGAAGCCGAGCGCTACCTCGCCACCCATCGCGGCCTCGAGGTCGACTACGCCATCAACCTGTGGAGCAAGACCTACTGAAACGCCGACTCACGGAATTTGTCGGGAGGTTCGCCTAGGTTGGTGCCCATGGTGAAGGCAACGGGGTCTACCAGGTCCAAGACGGCGGGGAAGTCTCCGTTCGCCTGCAGTGAGTGTGGGTGGACTACGTCGCGCTGGATCGGGCGATGTGGTGAGTGTCAGGCGTGGGGGACGGTGGCCGAGGTCGGGGCGGCCAAGGCTGCTCGGATCACTGCCGGGCCGGTGTCGTCGCCGGCGATGCCGATCGCCAAGGTCTCCGCGGTCGAGGCCGAGTCGCGGCCGACCGGGATCGGTGAGCTGGATCGGGTGCTGGGCGGCGGGGTCGTACCCGGTGCGGTGATCCTGCTCGCGGGTGAGCCCGGGGTCGGCAAGTCGACGTTGCTGCTGGAGGTCGCCGCACAGTCGGCCCGGCGCGGGCAACGCACGCTGTATGTCTCCGGCGAGGAGTCCGCGGCTCAGGTCCGGCTGCGGGCAGGGCGCACGGACGCGCTGGTCGACGAGTTGTACCTCGCGGCCGAGACCGATCTGGGCGCGGTCGTCGGGCAGGTGGACGCCGTCGATCCGACGTTCCTGGTGATCGACTCGGTCCAGACGATGGCGCATCCCGAGGTCGACGGGGCGCCCGGTGGAGTCACCCAGGTCCGTGAGGTGACCGGCGCACTGGTCCGGCTCGCCAAGGAGCGCAACATCGCCGTCGTGCTGGTCGGGCACGTCACCAAGGACGGCGCGATCGCCGGCCCGCGGATGCTCGAGCACCTGGTCGACGTGGTGCTCGCGTTCGACGGCGACCGGCATTCCGGGTTCCGGATGGTGCGCGCGACCAAGAACCGGTTCGGCCCGTCCGACGAGGTCGGCTGCTTCGACATGGTCGACACCGGGATCATCGAGGTGAGCGACCCGTCCGGCCTGTTCGTGTCCGAGCACGCCGAGCCCGTCGCGGGCACCTGCGTGACGGTGATGATGGAAGGACGCCGGCCGTTGCTCGCCGAAGTACAGGCGCTGGTCGGTCCGTCGGCGGCGCCACAGCCACGGCGGACGACGTCGGGGCTGGAGTCGTCCCGGGTCGCGATGGTGCTCGCCGTGCTGGGCAACCGCGCGGGGCTGAAGCTGACCGACCAGGAGGTGTACGTCGCGACCGTCGGCGGGGTGAAGATCACCGAACCCGTCGCGGACCTCGCGGTCGCCATCTCGGTCGCGTCGTCGGTGATGGACAAGCCGATCCACCCCGGCCTGATCGCGATCGGCGAGGTCGGCCTGGCCGGTGAGGTCCGGCGCGTCGGCGGTCTGGAGAAGCGGCTGGCCGAGGCGGCCCGGCTCGGCTTCACCAAGGCGATCATCCCGGCCGACGTCCCGAACCGCTCGAAGGACTCCAAGCCGATGGACATGCAGGCCAAGTACGGCCTGCGCACCTTCGCCGCCGGCGACATCCGCGCCGCCCTGAGCGCCGCCGGCCTCGCCTGACCACCAGCCTCGCCTGAGCACCGCCGGCCTGACTGGCCTGACTGACTGGGCGGATTGGCGGGGCTGGCCGAGGTGCTGGGTGTGAAGGGATGCCTGGATCGCGTCGCCGGGCTGTTGGGCTGTTGGGCTGTTGGGCTGTTGGGCTGTTGGGCTGTTGGGAAACTATTCGTCGCCAGGTGCAAGTTTCTTTCCCGCCAGCACCCGGTCGCGGCTGGCTCCCCCGACCGAGGAGGGAAATACCCTCGAAGCGGGGGACAACCCGCCCCGGTTACGGACGGAACCCTCCCCAAACCGGTTAAGCGGCTCGCATTTCGGGCTGGGGCACCGGCCGCTGGCAGGTTTCGGTACCGCTAGCGCGCTACTTCACGCCAGCGGTACAACAACCCGCCAGCCGACCTCGGCCGGGTCCCTACGCCACCCGCGACGGCGCCAAACCGGCGAGCAGGCCACCGATGGCGGGTTGTCGTGGGATTGGCGCGCTGCGTCATGTCAGCGCTATGACAATCCGGCCGTTGAGCCGGGGCCGCCCGGGCGAAGCGGATCCACATGATCCAGACCACACCGCGAGCGCGATGGTGAGACGGGTGTCTACTGGCCGGTACGAGGGAACGTACTCTAGTTGCCGCCCCCAAACGCGGCTGCTGATCCAGGCCGCCCCCTCTCCCGGAGGAGCACGCGAGATGACCGGTTCCAGAGTTGTCGCCCTCGGCCACTACCAGCCCGAGCGGGTGCTCACCAACGCCGAACTGTCCACCATGGTCGAGACCAACGACGAGTGGATCCAGAGCCGCGTCGGGATCAAGGAGCGCCGGATCGCGGCCCCCGACGAGCAGGTCGACGAGATGGCCTGGCGGGCCGCCGAGAAGGCCGTCGCCAACGCCGGGATCGACCTGGCCGAGATCGACATGGTCGTCGTCGCGACCTGTACGGCGATCGACCGCTCACCGAACATCGCCGCCCGGGTCGCCGCCCGGCTCGGGCTGGGCAGCCCGGCCGCGCTCGACGTGAACACCGCCTGCTCCGGGTTCAGCCACGCGCTCGCGACGGCCGACCACGCGATCCGCGCGGGTGCGGCGTCCAAGGCGCTGGTGATCGGGGTCGAGAAGCTGAGCGACTGGACCGACTGGACCGACCGGACCACCTGCGTACTGATCGGCGACGGCGCCGGCGCGGCCGTGCTGGTCGCCTCCGACGAGCCGGAGATCGGCCCGGTCGTGTGGGGTTCGGTGCCGGAGATGTCGGACGCGGTCCGGATCGAGGGCCGCGACGGGACGTTCGCCCAGGAGGGCCAGAGCGTCTTCCGCTGGACCACCACCCAGCTCCCGGTGATCGCCCGGCAGGTCTGCGAGAAGGGTGGCGTCACCCCCGAGGAGCTCGGCGGCGTCGTCCTGCACCAGGCCAACCTGCGGATCATCGACCCGCTGGCCAAGCGCCTCGGCGCGGTCAACGCGGTCATCGCGCGCGACGTGGTCGAGTCGGGCAACACCTCGGCGGCGAGCATCCCGATCGCGCTGTCCAAGCTGGTCGAGCGCCGCGAGATCCCGGCTGGTGCGCCAGTCCTCCTCTTCGGCTTCGGCGGCGGCCTGTCCTACGCCGGACAGATCATTCGCTGCCCGTAGTACGGGCTGAGCGGCCGGCTGGGGCCGCGACACGCGGTACGGCGACAGTTGGTCACCTGTTACCGGATTGGTGATCGCGGCGTGGCCGGCCCGCGCCCGAATCGCCTTCCGGGCCGGCCGGCTGCCGGAACACCGCTCAGCCGCGACGTGCACGATGCGGTTGCACGATGCGATGCACGTGCGTTTGCAAACGCGACCGGATCGCCGCGGCCCGGTGGGCCGCAAAGCCGGTACGGCGGTCACATCACGCCTCTGAGCCGCATAGACTCAGGGACCGTGGCCCCGAATTCCGACAAGAACAGCACCAACGCCCGGATGCGTGCGACCCTCGCCGCGGTGGCGCCTGGTACCGAGCTGCGTGAAGGCCTGGAACGAATCCTGCGGGGCCGTACCGGCGCCCTGCTGGTCCTCGGACAGGACAAGGTGGTCGACGCCATCTCGACCGGTGGGTTCGAGATCGAGGTGGAGTTCACCGCCACCGGTCTGCGCGAGCTCAGCAAGATGGACGGCGCGATCATCCTCGACCGCGACATGTCCCGGATGCTGCGTGCCGCCGTGCACCTGATGCCGGACCCGTCGATCCACACCGAGGAGACCGGCACCCGGCACCGCACCGCCGACCGGGTCGCCCGGCAGACCGGCTTCCCGGTCATCTCGGTGTCGCAGTCGATGCACATCATCGCGCTGTACGTCGACGACCAGCGCTACGTGCTCGAGGACTCCGGCGCCATCCTGTCCCGCGCGAACCAGGCGCTGGCCACCCTCGAGCGCTACAAGCTGCGCCTCGACGAGGTGTCCGGCACGCTGTCCGCGCTGGAGATCGAGGACCTGGTCACGGTTCGCGACGTCGCCGCGGTCGCCCAGCGGCTGGAGATGGTCCGCCGGATCGCGACCGAGATCGACGGGTACGTCGTCGAGCTCGGCACCGACGGCCGGCTGCTCACCCTGCAGCTCAACGAGCTCGTCGCGGGTGTCGCCGGTGAGCGTGAGCTCGTCGTCCGCGACTACCTGCCGCCGGCGGCCGGGCGCCGCCCGAAGACGGCCGAGGACGTCCTGCTCGAGCTCGACGCCGTCAGCCCGACCGACCTGCTCGACATCGGCATGGTCGCCCGCGCCCTGCAGCTCGGTGGCGCCGAGCAGCTGGACGCGGCCGTCACCCCGCGCGGCTACCGTCTGCTCGCCAAGGTGCCCCGCCTGCCCGGCGCGGTCATCGACCGGTTGATCGAGCACTTCGGCCACCTGCAGAAGCTGCTCGCCGCGAGCATCGACGACCTGCAGACCGTCGACGGCGTCGGCGAGAACCGCGCCCGCACGGTCCGCGAGGGCCTGTCCCGGCTGGCCGAATCGAGCATCCTCGAGCGGTACGTCTAACCGCTCCGCTGTACTGCGAACGCGGCGCCGGCTGACCTTCAGCCGGCGCCGCGTCCTTTTGTGCTGCCCGTCCGGGACTTGCCTGATCACCCGACGGCGGGTAATACTCCAGGTGGAATAGTTCGGGCGGAATAGTCGGAGTGGGCGATTTGGCTGAGATGACGCCGCTGGCGATCGCGGTACTGGCGCTGCTGGTCGAGCGGCGGATGCACGCGTACGAGATGTACCAAGTGCTGCTGCAGCGGCGGAACGACCGGTTGCTGAAGGTGAAGCCGGGCTCGCTCTACCACACGGTCGAGCGGCTGGCGGGGCAGGAACTCGTCCGCGCGACCGGCACCGAACGGGCCGGCAACCGGCCCGAGCGGACGACGTACGAGATCACCGACGCCGGGAAGTCGGCGCTGGAGAAGCGCGTCCAGAGCGGGATCGAGACGTACACCTACGAGTACCCGTTGTTCCCGGTCGTGCTGAGCGAGGCGCACAACCTGGAGACCGGCGACGTGGTGACCCGGCTCAGCCGGCGGCTGGGCGAGATCGACCTGCTGGTCGGCGAACTCGACGCGGCGATCGCCGAGGTGACCACGCGGCGGGTGCCGGAGCCTTTCTGGCTCGCCGCGGATTTCAACCGGACCGTCCTGGTCGCCGAGCGCGACTGGCTGACGACCCTCCTCCAACGGATCGAGAGCAAGGATCTTTCATGGCACCACCGCAAGAGCAAGTGACACCCGACGTCCGGCCGTGGCCGGCGCTGTGGGCACTCGTACTGGGCTTCTTCATGATCCTGGTCGACTCGACCATCGTGTCGGTGGCGACGCCCTCGATCCTGAGCGACCTGCACACCGACGTCGGCAACGTCGTCTGGGTGACGAGCGCCTACCTGCTCGCGTACGCCGTACCGCTGCTGATCACCGGCCGGCTCGGTGACCGGGTCGGGCCGAAGAAGCTCTACCTGGCCGGCCTGACGCTGTTCACCATCGCGTCGGTCTGGTGCGGACTGACCAACTCGATCGAGATGCTAATCATCGCGCGCGTCTTCCAGGGCCTCGGCGCGTCGATGATGACGCCGCAGACGATGGCGGTGATCACCCGGATCTTCCCGGCGAACGAGCGTGGCAAGGCGATGAGCCTGTGGGGTGCGACCGCCGGCGTCGCGACCCTGGTCGGCCCGATCCTCGGTGGCGTGCTCGTCGACGGGCTCGGCTGGCAGTGGATCTTCTTCATCAACGCGCCGATCGGCGTGATCGGCTTCGTGCTGGCCTGGCGGCTCGTACCGGACCTGCCGACGCACGAGCACAAGTTCGACCTGATCGGCGTCGCGCTGTCCACGATCGGCCTGTTCTGCCTGGTGTTCGGCATCCAGGAGGGGCAGAAGCACGACTGGGGCCAGATCGTCGGACCGATCTCGGTCTGGGGCCTGATCATCGCGGGGCTGGTGGTGATCGCGGTGTTCCTGTTCTGGCAGGCCAAGAACAAGGGTGAGCCACTGCTGCCGCTGTCGTTGTTCAAGGACCGCAACTTCTCGCTGGCCAACACGGCGATCACGACGGTCGGCTTCGCGATCACCGCGATGGCGTTCCCGTTGATGCTGTACGCGCAGAGCGTGCGCGGGCTCAGCCCGACCCGGTCGGCGTTGCTGCTCGTGCCGATGGCCGTCATCTCCGGTGCGCTCGCGCCGTTCGTGGGACGCCTTACGGACAAGACCCATCCGCGGTATCTCGCCGGTTTCGGGCTGCTGTGCTGCTCGGTGTCGATGTTCTGGCTCAGCCAGGTGATCGAGCCGGACGTGGCGATCTGGCAACTGCTGCTGCCGATCGCGTTGCTCGGTGTCGCCAACGGCTTCATGTGGGCGCCGCTGGGCACTACTGCGACCCGCAACCTGCCGATGCACCAGGCGGGTGCCGGTGCGGGCGTCTACAACACCACGCGTCAGGTCGGTGCGGTACTGGGCAGCGCGGGCATCGCCGTACTGATGGAGGCGCGGCTGGCCGCGAACCTGCCGGCGATGCAAGGAACTGTGGTCGAGGGCGCCGGCAAGCTGCCGGAGGCGTTGCGGCAAGGCTTCAGCGACTCGATGGCACAGTCGCTGATACTGCCGGCCGCCGTCTTGCTGATCGGCGTGGTTGCGGCGTTGCTGTTCAGCAAGCCGTCCTTCATGAACAAGCCGGCCTCTGAACCCGCAGCCTCAGGAGTTGTGGAGAGCTAGACGATGGTGAAGGCCTGCGCGGCCGAGGCGCGTCCGTCGTAGATCGCCTTGACCACATAGGTTCCGGGCTTGGCCTGCAGTTGACCAGGCAGGCAGCCCGGGCGCGACCGGCGGCCGTCCCAGAGGACGGTCGCCGTCGACTGCTTGCCTTTGGCAAGGACCAGGGTGGCCCGCGGAATCACCTTCTCGCAGTGTTCCGTGGTCCAGATCTGGTCCTTGCCGGAGGTGACCGTCAGCGACAGCTCACTCGGGTCGATCGCGGCCTTGCACTCGTCGCGGACGGCGCTCAGCTGGATCACCAGGTTCAGCGAGTTGCCCGCGGCGAGCGTGCGGCTGACCGGTACGACGTCGATGGTCACGTCGTCGCCCTGGCACTGGACGTCCTTCGGGGTCTCGCTCGTCTTCGGAGTCTCGGTGGCCTTCGTGGTCTTACCCTCGGTCTTGCCGGAGCTCTTGGCGCCGGGCGTCGGGGTGGGCACGACGGTCGGGCCGGACGAGGGGTTCTGCCCGGGATCGGTGGCTGCCGAGTTCTTCGGGTCGCCGCCGCCGCTGACCACCCGGACCAGGACGAAGACCAGCGCCACCAGGACGACGAGCACGAGCGCCCGCCGGAACCAGTACACGCTGGCGGGCAGATGCCCGACCGGTCGGAGCAGGCTGCTCATGCTGGCACCTTAGTGTCAGGATTGTGCTCGACATGTCAGACTCGCCGCTCCCCCGCTCATCGGCCCGCAGGTCGCGCGCGACCGCCGCCGCTCCCACCGCTGCCGCGTCAGGCGCCGCTCCCGCACGAGCCGCCTCCGGGCGCTCGTCGTCGGGCGCCGCCGCCGCTCTACATGAGCCGATCCTCGATTGGTACGCGGTGCATGCGCGCACGCTGCCCTGGCGCGAGCCGGATGCCGGGGCGTGGGCGGTGATGGTCAGCGAGTTCATGCTGCAGCAGACGCCGGTCGCGCGCGTGCTCCCGGCGTACGAGGTGTGGATGAAGCGTTGGCCCAAGCCGGCCGACCTGGCGGCGGAGGCTCCAGGTGAGGCTGTGCGGGCCTGGGACCGTCTGGGGTACCCCAGGCGCGCTCTGCGGCTCCATGCGGCGGCTAGGGCGATCGTGGAGCAGCACGGCGGCGTAGTACCGGACGACCACGCGGCGTTGCTCGCACTGCCGGGCGTGGGGACGTACACGGCGGCTGCGATCGCGTCGTTCGCGTACGGGCAGCGTCATGCGGTGGTCGACACCAACGTGCGGCGAGTGTTCGCCCGGGCGCTCACTGGGGCGGCTCAGCCGAGCATCTCGCCCACTGTCGCCGACCTGCGGCTTGCTGTCTCCGCACTGCCCTCGGATGAGCCCACGGCGGCCCGCTGGGCGGTGGCGACGATGGAGCTGGGCGCACTCGTCTGCACTGCCCGCAGCCCGCGCTGCTCCGACTGCCCGATCAGCAGCCGCTGCGCCTGGGTACTGGCCGGCAGCCCGCCGTACGACGGTCCGCCGCGCAAGGGGCAGACCTATGAGGGCACCGACCGCCAAGTGCGTGGCCGCCTGCTCGCGGTACTACGAGCAGCTCACGGCCCAGTCGCCAAAAGCGCACTGGACGCCTGCTGGCCGGAGCAGATCCAGCGCGAGCGTGCACTGGACGGCCTGGTCGCCGATGGCCTGGTAGACCCGGTCGCCGACAACAGCTACCGCCTGCCCGCGTAACCACCCCGGCGCTACCGGGCTGTCCGAAAGCACGAACGCCCGAAGAGCCGTGGGCTGCTTCGGACGTCGAGAGAGACCCGAACGGCGTCAGCCGGTCGGGTGGGGTGCCGATGGCCGGCCCGGGGTCGGGCCGGCCTCAGCGGGTGGTGATCAGTTCTTCTTGCTGCTGTTCGCCGTCGCCTCGGCGGCGTCGTCAGTGAGCAGGTCCAGCGGCATCGCCGGGCTGCCGGACAACGTGGCCAGCATCTGCCGGACGTTGGTCAGCTGCGCGTTGATGCTGTCGCGACGCTGGGTCGCGGCGGCCAGCTCGCGCTCGGACTCGGCACGGATCCGCTCGGACTTGTCCTTCGCGGCCGCGACGATCTCCTGGGCCTGACGGTTGGCGTCGGCCAGCTGCTGCTGGGCCAGGCGCTCCGCCTCGGACCGGGACCGGTCAGCTTCGCGCTGCACCTGGGCCGCACGGTCGGTGACCGCCGCCAGCTGCTGCTCGGCCAGTGCCGTCCGGGCGGCGAACTCCTGCTCGACCTTGCCGCGGCGCTCGGCCAGGGTGGTCTCGAAGGCGGCCGCTGCCTGGGCGGACTTGGCCCGCTCCTGCTCGTACAGAGCCTGAGCCTCGCTACGGCGCGCAGTGGCGTCGCGCTCGGCCTCGTCGCGCATGTCGTCGGCCTGGGTGCGGGCCTCCTCGAGGATGCGGGCAGCCTCGGCGTCGACCTCGCTCTTCCAGTCCAGGGAGTACTGCTCGGCCTCCTTGCGGACCTTCTTGGCGTGCACATCGGCGTCGGCGACGATCGCGTCGGCGTCGGTCCGGGCCCGGGTGACCAGGTCGCGGGCCTCGTCGTCGGCCAGCGACAGGATCTTGGCGACCCGCTCACCGAACTCGGTGAAGGTGGGCGTGCGGTCCTTGTTGTCCTCCTGGGCGGTGATGACGGCCGACTCGGCCGCATCCGTCCGGGACTGCAGCTCCTGAACGTGGCGCTGCAGCTGCTCCGACTGCTGCTGCAGTGCGGTCAGCGAGGTGGTCAGCTCACGAACGTGCTGATCCACCTGGGCAGGCTCGTAGCCACGCAGAACGGTGCGGAACGGGGTTGGGGATTCACTGCTCATGTCTTCTGATGCTCACTTCGGTGGGTGGGTGGATCACACATTGTCACTGACAAGGATCTGACTGTCACGTCCTCATCCTGATTCCCCCGTGGAACCCTCGCTACCGGACATTCCACCACCTGCGTGGAAGCCAGGGATAGCGAGTGCCTCGATCACACCCGAAAGCTGGGTGAGCTCCTTGGTGATCTCGTCGCGGCGCTGGTTCAGCGCAGCGACCCTCGCCTCGGCGTCGGCGAGAAGTTTTCGGGCCTGCGCGCGCAGCTCGTCGGAGTGCTCGCGGGCCTGCGCCTCGAGCCCCTGGGCCTCGGCGCGGGCCTTGCGGATGAGCTCGTGCGACTGGCGCTGGGCGTTGGCCAGATCGTTGGCGGCCTGCTCGCGCAGTACCTGGGTGCTGGACTGCGCCTCGGCCTCGCGGCGGTTCGCCCGGGTGATGATCTCCTTGGCCTCGACCTCGGCGTTGGCCTTGAGCCGGTCCACCTTCGCCTGGGCCTGCGCGGTCACCTTCTCCGCCTGCCCGGTGACGGAGGCCAGCGTCGACTCGGCCTGCGCGTTGGCCGAGGACAGCGTCTTCTCGGCGAGCGCGGTCAGCTCCGCGTTCTCGGCGGCGATCGCGCTCTGGGTCTCCTTGAGCCGGCTGGTCGAGCGGCTGACCACGCGGCGCAGGTGCGCGCGCTTGCTCCGGGCCAGCTCGGCGACCTCGATCGCGGCCCGGTCGCGGATCCCGCGGGCCTCCCGCTCGGCGGTGGCGACCAGGTCGTCGACGGTCTTCTTGCTCCAGGTGGTCTGCTTCTCAGCCTCGGCGAGCGCGGTCTCGGCCGCCTTGTTCGCGTCCTCGACGATCCGCTGCGCCTCGGCGGACGCAGTACGCCGGTCTGCCTCGATGCTGTCGACGACCAGTTTCGCCTGCGCGCGGGCGTCGGCCATCAGCCGCTCGTTGGCCTGCTCGGCCTCGGCCTTCTGCCCGTTGATCTCATCCACGGCGGCGGCGCGGAGCTTGTCGATCTCGAGCGAGATCGCGGCCAGCTTGGCGCGCTCGGTCTCCTCCAGCTCCGCCGTCCGGCGCTCGAGCTCGGCCCGGTTCTCACCGCGCAGGCGCTCGATCTCGGCGTGCGCCGCG
Source organism: Streptomyces sp. SID13031 (assembly GCF_010548305.1). GTDB lineage: Bacteria > Actinomycetota > Actinomycetes > Propionibacteriales > Kribbellaceae > Kribbella. The sequence goes on along the minus strand of NZ_JAAGLV010000011.1, from coordinate 239,618 downwards.
GCGATCTGGGCGCGTGACCTCTCGCGGGCCGTGTTGGCCTCGCGCTCGACGGACGTGCGCAGCTCGATCGCCTCGGACTCGGCGCGGGCGATCAGCTCGGCCTCGTTGCGGACCGCTCCCTGCGAGACGAGCGCGGCCTGCTCACCCGCGTCGACGACGAGCTGCTGGGCCTCGCGGCTCGCGCGCTCCACCGCCTGCGCCGCGTTCTCGCGGGCCTGGCGGGCCTCTTCGACGATCTCGTCGGCTTCTTCCTTCAGCCCGGCGGCCTCCGCCTCGGCCGCGGCGATCCGCCGATCCGCCGCCGCCTGCGACTCCTCCCGGAGCCGATCGGCCGCCGCGTGCGAGTCGGTGCTCAGCTTCTCCGCGGCCGCCTCGACCTCGCTGCGCCGCTGCGCCACCTCGTCCGAGACCGTGCTGCGCAGCTCCTCGGCGGCACTCTCCGACTCGGTCTTCAGCCGTTCTGCCTCGGCCGCAGCCGTACTGCGAACCCGCTCGGCCTCCGCGGTCGACTCGCTCCGCAGCTTCTCGGCTGCCGCGGTCGACTCTCGCTCCAGCTGCTCGGCAGCGTTGTTCGCGTCCGTCGTCAGCCGATCGGCCGCGGCCTGCGCCTCGCTGCGGACCCGCTCCGCTTCGGCGATCGCTTCCGAGCGCACGCGCTCGGCCTCAGCGGTCGAATCCGCCCGCAGCTTCTCGGCAGTGGCAGCCGACTCGGCGCGCAGTGCCTCGGCGGCGCCGGTCGACTCGGCGCGCAGCTTCTCGGCGGCGGCGATCGACTCGTACTCGAGTCGCTCTGCCTCGGCCTGTACTTCGGTGCGAACCCGGTGAGCCTCGGCTTCGGACTCGCTGCGGAGTTGCTCGGCGGCGCGCTCGGCATCGCTGAGGAGTCGCTGGGCGCTGGAGTGCGCATCGGCGCGCAGCTTCTGCGCCGCCTGATCGGCCTCCGCGCGCAGCGCCCGCGTCTCTTCCTCGGCGGCGGCACGCAACTGCTGCGCGTGCTGCTCAGCTTCGGCCTGCGCCCGCTCGGACTCGGCGCGGATCAGCTCGGCCCGCTCCAGCGCGGTGTCGTTCTCGTACTCCGCTTGCTCGCGCAAGGTGTCCGCGATCCGCTGCGCGCGCTCCAGCACACCGCCCGCTTGCCGCACGCCAAAGGAACCGGCGTCGGGGACCGGTTCCTGGGTCAGCGGCAGACGCTGTGCGTCCATGCGACGAGATGATTCCATCTCCGGCCCCCTCTCCAACAGTCCGGGTCCCAAAGCCGTGGTCACGTAACTACAACGAGCGAGATGCGTAGACGGGTAACTTCTTTTTCATGCCGCTGCGCGATCTTCCCACCGAATCGAAGGCCGCGGCGGCACTGCTCCGGACAGAGGAGCTAGGACACCGAAGGACCTTACGACGAACCCAGTGGCAAGGTGTAACCCTCGCGTGTCTTTCAGTGGGCGTCGCGGTGGCCATCCTGTTGCCGGGCAGCGCGAGTACAGGCTGTTACCTCTGGCGGGCGACGACCCAGCCCGTCAGCGGTCGCGGCGCGGCCCTGGCACTGCCCCTCGTGCTGATCGCCCTGGTGCTCGCAGATCGCTTGTCGGCGGACAAAATCGCCCTTCGCCGGCAGGTCCGCGGCTGGGGTGCGGTGGCGGTCGTCCTGGTCGCCGCGACCGCGTGGACCGGGCTGGCCTGGCAGGGCAGATCAGGCTGCGCGAGCTCACCGGCTGTGATCGGCTTCGTCGTCTGCGGCGGCCTGGCGGCACTGGTCGCGACCCACTGGGCGACCCGGTTGCCGGCCGTTTCCCCGCTGCTCGGCGACCCTTCGAAAGCTCTGGAAAATTCTTCGGAAGAAGTCCTCGACCAGTCCGCATTGCGAGCAATCTTCCTCCAGCTGACCTCTTTCACCGAGTCTCGGGCGAGCTCACGACCCGTCGTGGTGCCCGTACTGGCCGGCTCGCTGGCGGCGATGCTCCTGCTTTCAACCGTCCTCCCCTGGCGCGAACTCCTCGACCCGGTGGCCCTCGGCCCGGCCGGCGCAGAGGCCGGCCTGATCCGCGTCCAGCTCTGGGAGATCCCGTACGCCGAGACCTGGGCGGTGCTGCTCGCCCTGGCCGCCGTGGCCGTGCTCTGTGCCGCCGTAGCTCGCTCCCTGCCGGTGCTACGGGTCTTGTCCGTACTAGCCGGGGCTCTCGCCGTGGCAGGTGTCCTCACGGCGCTGGTCCAGTTGCCGGACCAACTGTCCGACGGCGTTGGATATCGGCCCGCGATTGGCGCTTGGCTCGCACTTGCTCTTGGCCTGCTACTGCTCGGCTTGGGAGTCGGTGCTCGCAGGCGGCAACTACTCGCGGTCTTGGTCGCGGCGGCTGTCGGCGTGGGAGCCGGACTGCTCGCACCCGCTGCGGCAGCACCGGCGTACAAGCCTGTAGTGATTGCAGGGATCCCGCATCGGCTGCTGGATCTGGAGGGCGGGCAACTGGTCGACCGGCTCGGCATGCGGGTCGCGATCGGTACGTCGGACCCGTTGGACTCGGTCGCTGGGACGCTGGACGGAACGCCGGGCCAGTGGCTGCTCGGTCGTACTGGGTCGGAAGGGTCGACCCTGTTCGAGTACCGCGACGGGGTGGCGTTCCCCCGGGTGACCTTGAGCCATGGCGTGACACCACCCGCACTACTCGGTGTGGAAGACAACAAGATGGTCTTGCTCGCCGGTGGGGCCGGCAGCCGTCCGTGGGCGATCCTGGCAGTCCCGCTGACCCTGGTGGCAGCCGACGTGAGCCTGAGCCACAAGAACCCCGACGGCTCGTACTACGTGACGCCTGACATTGATGTCCTGGCGACGGGCCAGGGTCCGGCCCTGACGCATCGCAACGCGGACAGGTCGATCGTGATCTGGGGAGGCTCGACTACTTGGCAGATCCCGGCCGATCGGTTGCGGGCGGGTCTGGACCTCACGGCCTCTGTGGTGAACCCGGGTCCGGGTGCTCCTGGCAATGCCGTCTCGACCGGGCCAGACGGCACTACTGCCTGGCGGACCAGTCGGACGGGGCTCGCTCTGGTCAGGCCCGGCTCGACACCGCAGCAGGTCACCGGCGTCGCGCCTGCCGGCTGTCAGCTGAGCAGGGATGCCGCTAGCTCGTCGCTGACGGTCGACGCCTTCGCTGTCGACGTACGAGGCAACCTGTGGCTCGGGGGTAGCGCACCGACTGCAGTGGTCACTCCGGACGGCGTACTGCGTCAGTTGCCGGGCGGGGCCACTGGGGTGGACAGCATCGAGGCGCGGCCGGATGGGTCGGTGCTGCTCGGGACCTCGCCGGGTGGTGGCGACCAGATCCTCGAGATCACGGGTGCTGCCGGGGCGGCCGCGTCGTACCCGGCCGCAGCGGAGCCGGATGCTCGATGCGATCGCAGGACGCCGGCTAGCGGGAGTACGCAGTACAGGGTGACCGTGGTGCCGGTTGTGCCTGCAGTGGATCCGCCGGGGAAGGTGGCGGCTGGTGCCGGGACACAGCTGGCTCTGGATGGGCGTGGGCGGCTGGTGCAGGTTCGGTTGCCCAATGCGGCTCACACTTGGGCTCCGGACGGCCTGGGCGGCGTCTGGTGGACTGTGAGTGGTCGGGGCAAGGTGTCGAACGAGATCGCCGTCCATCTCGTCGGAGGCGTGGCCAAGGTCGTACAGGACCCTGCGCCGGGACTACCGAACCAGCGAGGTGAGTACGCGGCCGCGGCTGGGGATCGGCTGGTCACTGCGATCAGTGGGAACCTCTACAACTTCTACGGGCCGGGTAGTCAGGTCAGCCGGGTCAAGGTCGCGGGCGTGCTGCGGCCGGACGGGCTGGTTCAGTTGGGCTCGGGCGATGCCGCGATGGTTCTTGGCGAGCGGCTCGAGCTGGTGAGTCGGCAGGGGCGGATCACGCCGCTGTTCGGCGGGGCCAGTTCGGGGTGGCCGATCTCGTCGACGGAGGTCGCGCCGAGTCAGTGGACGACGGACGGCGAGTGGTTCGCCGGTCCCGACGGCAAGCTCTGGGGTTATGACGGGAGTCATCTGGTGCGGGTCGAGGGTGCTGGGCGGATCACCACCATCGCCGGGCCGGCCCAAGGTGTCCCGCAGGCGGCCGACGAGGTCACCGTCATCGGCCGCTCGCTATTCTTTGCCTTAGGCAACGACATTGTCAGGCTGGATCCGAAATGACCGATCTGCCTCCCGATGAGCAGCTGCCGCTGCAGCTCGACGGCCTGGAGCGGGAGCTCGGGATCCGGCAGCATCGGTGGTTCGCCCTCGCGATGCTGCTCACCGCGCTCGCGGCCGGAATCACGCTACTGCTCCCCTGGACCTACAGCCGCCGGCTCGGCCTGTCGGTCTGGCAGCTGGGGATCGAGACGCAGCCGACCCTGGCCCTCACCTGGGCAGCCGGCCTCATCGCCACGGTATTGACTCTCATCCTGCCCATCGGCCCCAAGTCACAAGCAGCCGCCGCAATCACCGCAGTCATAGCCCTCATCTACCTCACCGGCTGCTGGCAAGCCCGCGACCTCTCCCCCCTCACCGACACCTGGCCAGGCCCCGGCCCCACCTTCGCCCTGACCACCGCCCTCCTCTGGCTCCTGACCACCACAGCCCACCTGCTAGCCACCCGCCCCCACCACCCACCCCCAACCCCCGAAGCCCTCACCGCCGCCCAAACCCACCTCCGCCGATTCACCCGGCGGAGGGAGACAACACCTCCTAGCGGTTGAGGTCAGTGGGACTGCGATGCGCGAAGGTGGTGTGGTGAGCGTCATCGCTCTCGCAGTACTGGGCTTCCTCGGAGTACCGGCTGCTGTTGGACACACTCGGACCGCGTGGAGCCCACCGGCGTACAGACCGCTGCTGCTGTGGTTCACCGGACTACAGGTGCTGGTGAACGGGTTCATACTGCTGGCGCCCGGGCCCGCATCTGGCACGAGGGTATTCGCGCTCGGGCTGGGTCTTCCTGGGCATACGAGGACTGAGGGCCGCGCAACGCCGCCAAACTTTCCCTCGTCGTGACCAGTAGGCAGACTTGCTCGAGACCAGGAAGGAGGTAGCTCAGTTCCCAAAGGCGCCGAGTTGGGCGTCCAACGTCCAGATTCGGATTGGTGTCGCGGACGGAACCCTGGCGCGGTACTGCTCCATCTCAGCGAGTATGCCCGCGTCCCCCACTCCAACGTCTGACTTCATAAGCATCGGTAGAGCCGGGACATGCCCGTGGCCGTCGATCAAATCCTGGATGAAGTCTGCGTTCCAGACAGCGCCCGACGCCGCCCAGGGCGTCGCCCCCACAACCGCTTGGCCGAGAATCTGCACGAACTTCTCGACAAACGACCAGCGGCTGCCACCCTCGATCTTCGCGACGGCGTTGCCCGTCTCGATGACGGTGGTTATCGGTAGCACGAAAGTCGCGTCCTCTTGCTGCCAGGCCAGGAACTCCGCCGTGACGGTCTCTCGCTCGCCGTTCCGTTTGGGTACGTCGAGAAGGTTCAGCAAGATCGAGGTGTCTACGAAGACCGCTACAGCCACGCTCAACCTATCCCGAGGAGTCTGTTGATCTGGTCGTAGTTCTCGTCAGCAGCAGCCGCCTTGGTGATCAGGCCGCTGGTGACTGCCTGGCCGAGGCTTTGCTGAGCCATCAGCGAGAGGTACCCAGGCAGCTGAACCAGCGGCACAACCTTGCTGGCACCCGACTTGGGTTCGCGCTCGCAGAGGAGAACTCCACCATGGTCGTCACCCTCGAGTGCATCCAGAAGTGCCGGGCTGTGGGTGGTGAGAATGAGCTGGAATCCGCTGTCCCGCGACGATCGTTTCACCAGGTCGAAGACCATCGCGGCCTGCGAGGCGTGCAGTCCGTTCTCAAGCTCCTCGATCACGAGACACAGCGGATGGGCAGCGGCATCAACGGGCGTGATCGAATCCAGATCAAGGCCCGCACCACCGGCTAGGGCAGCCGTGGCGATCGCCATCATCCGCAGCATGCCGTCGCTCATCTGCCTGGCCGGAATGGTGACCGATTGCCGACCTTTGCGTTCCTTGAGCGCCAGCATCACATCGCCGAAACCGCCACGGCCGAGCTCCACCGAACGGATCTCGTTCTCCGGGAGCTGCTTGATCGCCTCCAGCAGTTCGGCGAACTTGGCCGGGTTGTCATGCTTCAACCGAGCTACCGCCGCCGACAGGTTGTCGCCGGCTCTACGGAGTACCGAATCCTGGGTCGGGACATAGCCTCGCATCAGATGCGGTACCGGATCGAGATGGAAGACCCCGGCGAGGACCGCCAGGCCCTTCTCCAGATCTCCGAAGGTCTGCCGCTGCGGCTTCGTCGTACCGGTTCGGAGAATCAACTGGGCTGCGAGCAGATGAGACGACCTGAAGGTCTGGACGGGATTGCGGCCCTTCTTCCCGTTCCAGACCGCAGCCTCGATGTCCCCTCGGTCGAGGTGCGGCGCCACGCTACGGAGGACCTGTTTCGTCCAGTTACCGTTGCGGCCGAGCCAGACGTCTTCCGAGACGATCCGGACATCTGGGCGTACCTGGATCTCCACATCGAGATAGATCTGGGCACCTGTGGACAGCTCGATCGTCGCGCCTATGCGGAAGCTGTCCGCGCCATGTGCTGCGCATCCCTCGGCGCCCCCTCGGATGCCAGCGGATTCCCGCCGGCCTCCCTCGAGGGCGTCGCGGACCTCCTCACCCTTGGCGAGCTGGGCCAGAACCTCGATGGCATCAAGCGCGTTCGACTTTCCGCTCCCGTTACGTCCGATCAGGATCGTCAATGGTTCCAGCGGGATCGTCGCGTCGCGGTAGGACTTGAAGTCCCTCAGCCGCAGCTCGGTGATCCTCGAGATCTTCATGTCTACGACCCTAGCGGCTCCTCGATCCTTCAGTGTTGATACGGACCGTCCGTCGGTCATGCACAGCACCCGCTAGTGCCACACCCGGATCAGCGAAAGGCCCCCGCGGACATGGTGTCTGCGGGGGCCGATCGTTCAGTGCTTCTGGGCTCAGGTGTCCTGGATGCCCGAGGCGCCGCCACCGGCGATCTCGGTCAGTTCCAGGTCTGGGTCAGCTGCCGCTGCCTTCTCGGCGCCCGTGAAGGTGAAGAACTCCGGGATGCCGTCCTCGTTGACGGTGCCCTCGGGGGCGACGTCGACGAGCACGATCTGGCCGGGACGCAGTTCCCCGAACAGCATCTTCTCGGCGAGTGCGTCCTCCACGTCACGCTGCAGCGCGCGACGCAGTGGGCGAGCACCCAGGACCGGGTCGAAGCCACGCTCGGCGACCAGAGCCTTCGCCGCCGGGGTGAGCTCGATGCCCATGTCCTTGTCCTTCAGCCGCTCCTCCACCTGCGCGACCATCAGGTCGACGATCTTGACGATCGCCGCCTTGTCGTGCTGGTGGAAGACCACGATCTCGTCGACGCGGTTCAGGAACTCGGGGCGGAAGTGCTGCTTCAGCTCCTCCGTCACCTTCGCCTTCATCTTGTCGTACGAACCGGCCGTGTCGCTGGTCTGGGAGAAGCCGAGACTGCCCTTGGAGATGTCCCGGGTACCCAGGTTGGTGGTCATGATGATGATGGTGTTCTTGAAGTCGACCACCCGGCCCTGGGCGTCGGTCAAGCGACCCTCGTCCAGGATCTGCAGCAGCGAGTTGAAGATGTCCGGGTGGGCCTTCTCGACCTCGTCGAACAGCACCACGCTGAACGGCTTGCGGCGGACCTTCTCGGTCAGCTGGCCGCCCTCTTCGTAGCCGACGTACCCGGGAGGCGAACCGAACAGCCGCGAGGCCGTGTGCTTCTCGGAGTACTCCGACATGTCGAGGCTGATCAGCGACTTCTCGTCACCGAACAGGAACTCGGTCAGCGCCTTGGACAGCTCGGTCTTACCGACGCCGGACGGGCCGGCGAAGATGAACGAGCCGCTCGGCCGGCGCGGGTCCTTCAGACCCGCACGCGTCCGCCGGATCGACCGGGACAGTGCCTTGACGGCGTCGGTCTGGCCGATGTAGCGCTTGGCCAGCTCCTCCTCCATCTTGAGCAGCCGGGAGGACTCCTCCTCGGTCAGCTGGAAGACGGGGATGCCCGTCGCGGTGCTGAGCACCTCGGCGATCAGCTCCTCGTCGACCTCGGCGACGACGTCCATGTCGCCGGCCTTCCACTGCTTCTCCCGCTCGGCCTTCGCGTTGATCAGCTTCTTCTCGTCATCACGAAGAGAGGCCGCCCGCTCGAAGTCCTGGGCGTCGATCGCCGACTCCTTCTCCCGGCGGACGTTCGCGATCTTCTCGTCGAAGTCGCGCAGGTCCGGCGGAGCCGTCATCCGGCGGATCCGCAACCGGGCGCCGGCCTCGTCGATCAGGTCGATCGCCTTGTCCGGCAGGAAGCGGTCCGAGATGTACCGGTCGGCCATCTGCGCCGCGGCGACCAGGGCCGGGTCGGTGATGGTCACCCGGTGGTGCGCCTCGTACCGGTCGCGCAGACCCTTGAGGATCTCGATCGTCTGCGAGATCGACGGCTCGGCCACCTGGATCGGCTGGAACCTGCGCTCCAGGGCCGCGTCCTTCTCGACGTACTTGCGGTACTCGTCGAGGGTGGTGGCACCGATGGTCTGCAGCTCACCACGAGCCAGCATCGGCTTCAGGATGCTGGCCGCGTCGATCGCGCCCTCGGCGGCACCCGCACCCACCAGGGTGTGGATCTCGTCGATGAACAGCACGATGTCGCCGCGGGTGCGGATCTCCTTGAGGACCTTCTTCAGCCGCTCCTCGAAGTCACCGCGGTAGCGCGACCCGGCGACCAGGGCGCCGAGGTCGAGCGAGTAGATCTGCTTGTCCTTCAGGGTCTCGGGCACGTCGCCACGCACGATCGCCTGGGCCAGGCCCTCGACGATCGCGGTCTTGCCGACACCCGGCTCACCGATCAGGACAGGGTTGTTCTTGGTTCGCCGGGACAGCACCTGCATGACCCGCTCGATCTCCATCTCGCGCCCGATCACCGGGTCGAGCTTGGACTCACGAGCGGCCTGGGTGTAGTTCCGGCCGAACTGGTCGAGCACCAGGGAGCTGCTGGGAGCACCTTCGGTGGTCCCGGCGCCGGCTGTCGCCGTCTCCTTGCCCTGGTACCCGGAGAGCAGCTGGATGACCTGCTGCCGGACCTTGTTCAGGTCCGCACCGAGCTTGACCAGGACCTGCGCTGCGACACCCTCACCCTCGCGGATGAGGCCGAGCAGGATGTGCTCGGTGCCGATGTAGTTGTGGCCCAGCTGCAGGGCCTCACGCAGGGAGAGCTCCAGTACCTTCTTGGCGCGAGGGGTGAACGGGATGTGCCCACTCGGAGCCTGCTGTCCCTGGCCGATGATTTCCTCGACCTGAGAACGGACAGCCTCCAGCGAGATCCCAAGGCTCTCCAGAGCCTTGGCGGCGACACCCTCACCCTCGTGGATCAGGCCGAGCAGGATGTGCTCGGTCCCGATGTAGTTGTGGCTGAGCATCCTGGCCTCTTCCTGGGCCAGGACGACTACCCGACGGGCGCGGTCCGTAAATCGTTCAAACATCGCCAAAGCGCTCCTTGCCTCAGAGGAGTCGGTTGTGCCGTATAGGCCGACCCCCGTACATGCATGCTAGTCCCCGGCACCGACAGGCTCGCTCTCAGCGAACAAGCGACGACCTCCGGTACGGCCGCGAAGTGGGGATCACAAGGGAACAACCTCGCTCAGCGCCCCCGTGTTCCCGGCGCGCCCGGTGTTCGCCACCAGCGAATTCGTCCCTATTGCTGTCCGGTCAGGCACCGGCTCGCGCCGACCCACCCAACAGTGTCCACACTGTGAAACGGCCGGAATGCGGACGGTCCCGGTGCCATCACAGGCACCGGGACCGGCAAGTCCGGAAAAGCTACTACTTGGCGTCGTTGTAGGCCGCGCGAACCTCGGCCGAGATGCGGCCTCGCTCGCTGACCTCGTAGCCGTTGTCCTTGGCCCACGCGCGGATGTCCGCGGAGTCGGTCGCCGACCGGCCTCGGCCACGCGTCCGGCCGGCGCCGCCACGGCGGCCGGAGACCCGGCGCCCGGAGCCGACATACCCGGCCAGGGCGTCGCGCAGCTTGGCGGCATTCTTTTTCGACAGGTCGATCTCGTACGTCGAACCGTCCAGTCCGAAGGTCACGGTCTCGTCGGCCTTACCACCGTCGAGATCGTCCTCGAGAACTACCTGAACTCTTTGCGCCATCGATGACAGTCCTTTCCGCGCCCGCCACCGGGCACAATCCCCCTGCCGAATTTCTTGTTACTGATTTGTACAGCACAAACCGGTAAGTTGTCATTCAACAGGCGGAATGGATCGTAAAGATGTGACTAAACCGTCCGGCCCGCCGACGCTGCGCATCCATCGTGACGATGGGTATTCATCCCACTCCCCGACCGGATCAGGGAAAGAATCGGACCCGGGAATGGATTTGACCGTTGGTTGTGCTATGCAACGGCTCCCGGGTCCGCCTTTTAGCTGATGCCGATCGTCACTCCGGCCGGAGCAGCGGGAACAGAATCGTCTCCCGGATGCCGGCCCCGGTGAACAACATCACCAGCCGGTCCAGGCCCATCCCCATCCCACCGGCCGGCGGCATGCCGAACTCCATCGCGCGGAGGAAATCCTCGTCCAGCTCCATCGCCTCTGGATCACCGGCCGCGGCCAGCAACGACTGTGCCACCAGGCGTTCACGCTGGATCACCGGGTCGTTCAGCTCGGAGTAGCCGGTGCCCAGTTCGACCCCGTTGATGATCAGGTCCCAGGCCTCGACCAGGCCCGGAATTTCGCGGTGCGGCTTGGCCAGCGGGCGTACCGACTCCGGATAGTCGCGGACATAGGTCGGCTGGATCAGCGTGTGCTCGACCAGCTTCTCGTAGATCTCCAGGGCGATCTCACCGGCATTCCAGGCCGGCTGCAGCTCCACCTCGTGCTGCTCGGCGATCTTGATCAGCCGGGCCGTCTCGGTGCTCGCGTCGACGGTCTCGCCGACCGCTTCGGAGACCAGCTCGAATAGCGTCGCGTGCCGCCACGGCTGGTCCAGATCGATCTGCGAACCGTCGCGCGCGGTGACGACGCTGCGGCCGACCGCACGCGCCGCGTTCCGGATCAGCTCCTCGGTCACTTCGGCGATCGAATCGTAATCGCCGTAGGCCTGATAGGACTCGATCATCGAGAATTCCGCCGCATGGGTCGAGTCCAGACCCTCGTTACGGAAGGTCCGGCCGATCTCGAAGACCCGGTCGACCCCGCCGATCATCGCCCGCTTCAGATCCAGCTCGAGCGCGATCCGCAGCTTCATCTCCTGGTCGAACGCGTTCAGGTGGGTCACGAACGGCCGGGCCGCGGCGCCGCCGTTGGTCAGCTGCAGGACCGGCGTCTCCACCTCGATGAACTCGTGGCCGTCGAAGGTCGAGCGCAGCGACTTGAGCACGGCTGCCTTGGTACGGACCATGTCGCGAGCCTCGGCCCGGACGATCAGGTCGACGTACCGGAGCCGGACGCGGGCCTCCTCGTTCAGCGGCTTGTGCTCGTTCGGCAGCGGCCGCAGCGTCTTGGCGGCCATCTGCCAGCCGGTCGCCTGCACGGACAGCTCACCGCGGCGGCTCGTCACCACCTCGCCCTGCACGGACAGCAGGTCGCCGATGTCGACCAGCGCCTTGTACCGGGCCAGCTCCTCCTCGCCGACCTCGGCGAGCGACAGCATCACCTGCAGCTCGGTGCCGTCACCCTCGCGCAACTGGGCGAAACAGAGCTTGCCGGTGTTGCGCTGGAAGATCACCCGGCCGGTCACCGCGACCAGCTCGCCGGTCCTGGTGTCGGGCTCGAGCTCCTGCCCGTCGTACTTCGCCCGCAGGTCCTTCAGCAGGTGCGTCCGGGGCACCGAGATCGGGTAGGCCTGCACCCCCTCGGCCAGCAGCCGGTCACGCTTCTCCCGGCGTACCCGGATCTGCTCGGGCAGGTCATCCTGCCCGCTGTCGGGGGTCGCCGGGTTCTCACGTGGTTCAGTCATGCCTCAAAGGCTAGTGACTGACCGCCTCCTGCAACGAATCCTTTGTCCGCACTACGTCCCTACGGGACTGCAAGGCACAGGTGGTGAGGGCGCTCGTACTACGTCCCTACGGGCCAGCAGTGCGGCTGTAATTGCCGAAGCGAGGACGGCGAGTGCTCCGGCGACTACGAAGGTGGCACGGGGGCCGAGGAGTGAGCCGACGAGCCCGCCTAGGAGTAGAGCCACCAAGGAGCACGCCCTGGCCGTGCCACTGAGTGCAGCCACCACCCGCCCGCGCAGGGCATCCACCGAGCGGGTCACCACCAGGGTGCTCGTCGCGGCGTTCAGCATTCCTCCACCGAAGCCGACCGCCACCGCGCCGATCACCAACGGCATCACCCCACCCGCCAGCCCCATCAGCACGCAGGAGGCGCCGATGGCCGCAGTACCGGCCAGCACTGCTCGGGATCGTGCCAAGTCGCTCTTCAGTCGACCTGTGCACCAGGCTCCGGCGATAGCGCCCGCTCCCTGCGCGGCCAGTACGGCGCCATAGCCGCTCGGCCCGAGCCCGATCTCGTCGGTGATCAGGAAGACCTCGACCACGTTGACCGCCTCGCCGACGAGGACGAACACCCAGAGCGCCGGCACGAGCACCTGCAGCAGAGAGTCGGCGAAGAGACTACGTAGCCCGGCCGTCAGCCCACCCGGCTCCTTTGGTGCGCCGGGCACCGGAGTACGGCGGGTCTGAACCAGCCGGGCGACCACGGCGAGTCCGAGGAAGGTCGCCGCGTCGACCAGCAGTGCTCCTCGATCGCCAGACCAGCCCACCAGCAGACCACCCGCAGCGGACCCGGCCAGCATGGCCGCCCCGATCAGCGCCTGGCTCGTCCCGGTGGCCTTGCCGACCAGTTCGTCGCCGACGATTCGCGGTACCAGCGCTGCCCAGGCGGGACCGGCGACCGCTTGGCCGACCTGGAGCACGCAGACCAATGCGAGCGTGGCCGCGAGTCCGTGACAGAAGGCGAGCCCGACTCCGGCGGCCGCCTGCAGCAGGGACGACCAGATCAGCACCCGGCGGGAGTCGTACCCATCCACGATCCGGCCCGCGAACGGGATCATCACGACCGTAGGCACGGCGAAGGCGAGTAGCAGTGCGGTGATCGCCGCCGCGCCACCGTCGTCCGAGACCCGCAGCATCAACGCCACCAGGGCGATCGAGTCACCGGCGTACGAGACCGCGCGGGCGGGCAGGACCAGCCGCAGGTCACGGTAGGACCAGAGCGAGATGTGAAGTGGTTGCTTCATAACTCTGAAGCTAATGCTTCAGATACCGCCACGTCAAGGGACCCGCTACGCTGTCGGGCGTGGCCGCGAAGAAGAAGCGCGTGGTGCTGACCGACCCGCGAGCGATCCGTGCCCTGGCACACCCGGCCCGGCAGCGGATCATCGACGAGCTCTACAGCGGCCGGGTGCTGACCGCGACGGAGTGCGCCGAGCTCGCCGGGTTGACCCCGTCGGCGACCAGCTACCACCTGCGGGCGTTGTCGCGGTGGGGCATCGTCGAGCGCGCCGAAGGCTCGACCGACGGACGCGAGCGCCCCTGGCAGGCGCCGGCCACCAGCCTGGTGATCTCGTCGCAGTCCACCGGCTCCGGCCGGCTGGCCAGCCAGGCGATGATGCGCAGCAACGTGGACCGGGTGATGGAGCAGTTCGAGGAACTGCCCGGCGACGACCCCTGGGACGGCCTGAGCAAGCTGAACCGCAGCCGCCTGTGGCTCACCAAGGCCGAGCTCGAGCAACTCGACAAGGACCTCACCGCGGTGATCGACCGCTACCGCCGCGGCCGCACGGCCGCCAGCCACCCGGCGAGCACCCGAGGGGTCAGCACCCTGCTGGCGATAGTCCCCACCGGGAAGCCTCCGAAAGAAGACTGACCGCTCAAGCAGCTTGCTGCTTGAATGTCGCGGAGAGTGACCGAATCGTTCACCCGGGCAGACCCTGAAATTCCCCCGGATTAGCTCACAGATCAGCTAATCGCTTGCCTCGCGGTGCCAGGATGGGGGGTATGGGGGCTACCACATTGCATGCGCTGGCGATCGCGATTCCGACGGGTGGGGTCGCGATCGTGGCCTATCTGGTGGTCGGCCTGGTGATCGGGGTCGAGTCGATGGGCGTACCGCTGCCCGGCGAGACGACGCTGATCGCGGCCGCCCTGCTGGCTTCGCAGGGTGACCTGAACGTCGTCTTCGTGATCGGTGCGGCCGCGGCCGGCGCCATCATCGGTGACTCGATCGGGTACTTCATCGGCCGCAAGGCGGGCCGCAGCCTGTTCGAGCGGCTCGGCCGCCGGTTCCACCACTTCTCCGAAGAGCGGATCGTGAAGGCGGAGAAGTACTTCCACAAGTACGGCGTCTGGACGGTCTTCTTCGGCCGGTTCGTCGCCCTGCTGCGGATCTTCGCCGGGCCGATGGCGGGCATGCTGCGGATGCACTATCCGCGGTTCCTGGCCGCCAACGCGGCGGGCGGCATCGCTTGGTCGGCGACGATCGGGGTGGTCGCCTACAAGATCGGCGACAACGCCGACAAGATCTTCGGCGAGGTGTCGGTCTGGGCGCTCGTGGCGGTCGGCGCCGCCCTCGTCATCGGGTACGCGGTCTACAAGATCCGCAAGCGGCGCAGCGCAGAGCAAGCAGTACCGGCTGGAGAGCTGGCGGACGCAGTACCGGCGGCGAACACCGCGGACGTCGTACGGGCGGAATCAGCGGACGCTTAGGGACAGGTTCTGGGTGACCTTGCCGAGCATCGGGCGGCCGAGCAGCATCACGTTGGGGATCACGAAGCGAAAGACGTAGATGCCCGGCTGGACGACCTTGAAGGCGTACGCCGCCTGGCCCTTGCGCATCGGGACCGCCTTGACGTTGTTCCAGCGGTGCAACTTCCGGTTCCAGGACTGCAGCATCACGGTCGTCCTCATCGCCGGTTTGACCACGAGGATCGCGGTGACGGTCTCTCCGCGCTTCTTCATCGCGCCACCGAGGAAACCGGTCGATTCCTGCTTCACGATCGTGCGGGTCAGCTGCGGTTTGCTGGCCGACTGCGCCGCGATCTGCCCCACCACGCTGTAGTCGGGCAGGACCACCTTGTACGGCCGGCTGCCACCCGTCGCGACCGCGATATCGTAATGCCCGCCGGACGTGGTCGTCCCCCACGCGGTCGGCTTCCAGCGCGCGCCCGGGGTGAGCTGGGTCAGCACCACCAGCGGCAGCCCGGCCGAGGTGGTTCGTTGCTGCACGCAACTACCTTCGTCGGCGCAGACGACCTGCTGCAGGATCGTCCGGCCGCGGATCCGGATCGGTACGCCGAACTGCGCCAGCGCGGGGACCGTCGCGCTGGTGGAGCTGGTCCGCGCCGAGATCTGCCCGCCGACGGCCGTCGACCACTCGTTCTGGGCGCGCAACTGGAAGACGTAGGGCGGCTTGAGGTTCTTGAGCACCTGCCGCGTCGAGGTCGTCCCGGCTCCCGCCGAGCGCAGCGGCTGCCCCGGACGGCCGACCACCGGCACGTAGAGCTGGGTTTTGCCGGTGACGTCGAGCGGGTCGCCGGGGCTGAAGTCCTGCGGCTCCGGCGGCACGGTCCAGCGCACCAGCACATCGCGCTTGCCGGTCGGGGTCGCGGTCGCGCCACCCGGCCGGACGGGTCCGTTGGTGTCGAAGATCGGCGAGCTGGCGAGCTTGCTGGACATCCCGCCGGTCGACGTACCGACGCCGACGGAGACCTTGTAGTTGCCGTCCGGCGGGAAGGCCGAGGCCGGGATCGCCCAGGTGTTGGGGTCGTCGCCGGCCAGATACTTCACGTACGACGGGTTGGTGCTGAGCACGCCCTCGATGGTGATCCGGTTCGGCGCACCAGAGTCGTGCCAGCTGACCTGTACCGCCTGCCTGCTGCTGTCCGCCCAGGCGACCGTCACCTTGCTCGGTGTCGGATCGGACGAGCACGCCGTCAACAGGGTCGCGCCTACACCGACCGCTAGAGCGGCCGACAAGACGTTGCGCAACCTCACCATCTGGCCTCACCCGACTCTGTGACATCCAATCGCGTAGACCTTACCTACTCATCCCGATCGCTGACTCGGCAGTAGGGTCGATTCGTGAGACTGGCCGAGGAAGTCTGCCGCGAACGACTCGCCGCCGCCGACCGCGCCTTCCTAGCCAGCACCGGCGAAGACCTCCGCCCGCACCTCGTACCGGTCGTCTTCACCGTCTCCGGCGACGAACTCCTGATCGCGATCGACCAGAAGCCGAAGTCGACCACCGACCTGCGCCGGCTCCGCAACATCGCCTGGAATCCGCAGGTCGCCATCCTGGTCGACCGGTACGACGCCGACTGGCGCCACCTCTGGTGGGTCCGGGCCGACGGCCGGGCCCGCGTCGACGCTTCGAGTCCATCGGCAATCGAGCTGCTCGCTGCCAAGTACCCGCAGTACGTCGCCGATCCTCCCCGCGGCCCGGGTCATCACGGTCGCCATCGAGACCTGGTCGGGCTGGTCTTTCAGCTAACTTAATAGGCCAGATCCGAGGGGGGAATCTCAGATGGCTTTCATTCGACCGTCCACGCCGCCCGCCGGCTTCCTGGAGAACAACCGGGCGCCCGCCGGCCACATCCCGAACTTCGTCAGCATGTTCGCGTCCCGGCCCGAGGTCTTCGAGGCCTGGAAACAGCTGAACGGCGCGATCAAGGCCACCATGGACCTACGCCGGTACGAGCTGGCGACCCTGGCCGCCGCGACCGCCCTGAAGTCGAGCTACTGCAGCCTCGCCCACGGCCAGGTGCTGGCCGACGAGTTCCTCACCGCCGACGAGGTCGCATCCCTCGTCGACGCCCCCGCACCCGACCCCGTCGACCGCGCGGTGATGACCTTCGCCCGCAAGGTCGCCCTGGCCGCAGACACCGTCACAGCCTCGGACATCGACGACCTGCGCGCGCTTGGTCTGTCGGACGACGACGTCCTCGACATCACCCTCGCCGCTGCTGCCCGAGCCTTCTTCTCCAAAACCCTCGACGCCACCGGCACCACGCCCGACGCGGCCTTCAACGGCCTGCCGACGCCGTTGCGCGAGTCGCTCACCGTCGGGCGCCCGATCGACAGCTGAGTCGGTCCGCCGCTACTCCGGCTGATTGTGAGTAGCGCCGTTCAGGTGGAACGGGGTGGTGATTCCTTCGTACATCAGGTGGGTGACCAGACCCTGGGCGGCGTGCGGGAGGTTGTGGCAGTGGTCCATCCAGATGCCCGGATTGTCGGCCAGGAAGGCGATCTCGTAGGTCTCGTCGTCCTCGACATTGAGGGAGTCGGTCCACCAGGGGCTGCCGCTGGCCGCTACCCCGTTGCGGCTGAGAACCACGACATGATGACCGTGCAGGTGCATCGGGTGGACCTGGCCCGACGTGTTCTTCACCGTCATCGTCACGACGTCGTCCTCGGCGACCATGAACACCGGTACGTCGGGGAACTGGTGACCGTTGATCGTCCACCAGAGGCCGGGCTTCCCGGCGAAGAACCCCGGACGGCGGCCGATCCGGTACTCGAAGTGCCGATCCGCCTTCGCCGGGTCGAACGGCAGCGCGGCCGGCTTCCCGTAGCTCAGCAGGTCGACCCGTTCCGTCGGTTCGCGCCCGGTCGGCGCATCCCCTTCGCCGATCACCAGCGTGGTCGGTCCCCCACCCAGGCCGATCCGGACGGCCTTGCCGGGCGGCAGGCTGATCTCCAAGTCGATCCGGCCGCCCGCTGTCACCAGTACGGACTTCCCCTCGACAGGCGTCGGCGCGTTCACCGCTGTGCCGTCTATCGCGATCACGCGATACCCGGCGCCGTCTACCCAGGCCGCCATCGGCCCGTTGTCCGTGTTGATCAGTCGCAGCCGCACAGTGGGAGCCCCGGCCACCCGGCGATCCCCGTACCCGCCGTTGACCGTTCGGACCTTGTCGTACGTGTGCACGGCGGCGACCACGTCCGCAGTACCGGGTGAGATCACCAGTACGCCGTACAGCCCCTTCTTCACCTGCTCGTGCGACAACTGGTGCGAGTGGTACCAATATGTCCCCGCGTCGGCTGCCACGAACCGGTACACGAACGTCTGGCCGGGGAGTACCGCGTCCTGCGTGATCCCGGCGACTCCATCCTCCGCAGCCGGTACGTCGACGCCGTGCCAGTGCAGGGTCATCCCGTCGGGCACGGACTCGTTGACCAGTGTCACCTCGATCAGGTCACCTTGTTTCGCGGTGATCTGCGGGCCGGGTGACGTGTGGTTGAGCGTGTAGCCCGCCATCGAGCCACGGCCTGGGATCTCGAACCGCTCCTTGCGCGCGACCAGCCGCACCGACACGTCGGCAGCCCGATCGGCGGCCGGCTTGAGGTCCGCCAGGCTGCTGCCGTGATGGTGCCCTGCCGGCATCGACGGCCCGCCACCGTAGTCGGCGTACCCCATGTCCATCGCCGACAGTCCGTCCGGCACCAGGCTCTGCTGCCAGAACCAGCCGAGCGGAGCAAGCACTACCAGCGTGGCCGCGAGCGCGCCCAGCGTGCGGCGACGCGGCATCTAGACGGCCGGCGGCTGAGCGACTGTCTCCGTGCCGGCCTGGATCGTGTCCTGAGCAGGGGCCGCCCGTTTCCCGGCGATCCCGGCGACCGCGAGCAGAGCCAGCGCGTTGAGCCCGTGCAGCGCTCCGACGGCGGGGATGCCGCCCCACGCCACGAAAGCCAGCGCGATCTGCAGGGCGACGAGACCGAAGATGATCGCCGCCCATTTCACGCCACCGGCGATACCGGCGAAGAAGGACACGATCAGCAGCACGATGGCCAGCAGCGGGATCAGCATGATGCCGACGATGCTGTGCGTGACCTGGCCGAAGTTGAAATCGGTGTTCTTGTCGAACACCGCGCCGCCGTCGACGTCTTTCAGCACCAGGAACCACCCGAGCGCGACGCTCATGGCCTGAACGACCACACCGAGCGCGATGAGCAGAGCAAGAACGCGATAGGTCGACTTCATGATCCTCCCCCGGACCACGCGACCCGCGTGTTGCGACCACAGAACCCCGTGGCCCCGGGCCTCCCCGCCCAGGTGTCGCTGCTCACATCGTGATCCTGTGACGCGCAGTACACAAGGGCCCTGCCCGGTGAGTTGGACAGGACGGAGGGTGACCGTCAGCGGTTCCGGGCGAAAGCCTGGTGCAAACCCTGCAGGGTCAGGAACGGCTCGTGGTGCTTGATCTGCTCCGACTCGTCGACCACCAGTGGAGCGAGTGCGCCAGTGGCCACGACGGCCACGGTGGCGGGATCGAAGGACTGCTCGGCGATGATGCGGGTGATCAGGCCGTCGACGAGGGAGGCGAAGCCGAAGATCGCGCCGGATTGCAGGGCTTCGACGGTGTTCTTGGCTACCACCGAGCGCGGGCGAACCAGCTCGACCCGGCGGAGCTGGGCAGCTTCGGCTCCGAGCGCGTCGACGGCGGTTTCGATGCCGGGGGCGATCGCGCCGCCGATGAAGGCTCCGTTGGCGTTGACGACGTCGACCGTCGTCGCAGTACCGAAGTCGCAGACGATGCAGGGGGCGCCGTACCGGTTGACGGCCGCGAGGGCGTTGGCGATCCGGTCGGTGCCGACCTCGCGCGGGTTGTCGACGAGCACCGGCAGGCCGGTCTTCACGCCGGGCTCGACGACGACGCTCGGGACTTCGCTGTAGTACCGCGCGACGACATCGCGCAACTCGTGCAGGACGTGCGGTACTGCGGAACAGACCGCGATCCCCGATACCGGCGACTCGCCGGCGAGCAGCCCGTCGAGCAGGACGGCCCACTCGTCCGCCGTGCGGCGCGGGTCCGTCCCCACCCACCAGTGGCGCTTGACCGTGCCCTCGAAGATCAGGCCGACCAGAGTCCTGGTGTTCTCAACGGCGACGGCAAGGAGCATCAGGCCGCCTGGAGATCCATCGCGATGTCGAGGACCGGTGCCGAGTGGGTCAGCGCGCCGACGGCGAGGAAGTCGACGCCGGTCTCCGCGACCTCGCGGGCGACCTCGAGAGTCAGCCCGCCAGAGGCTTCGAGGCGAGCCCGGCCGGCCACCTTCTCGACGGCCTCGCGCAGCAGCGGGACCGACATGTTGTCCAGCAGGATCAGCTCAGCGCCCGACTCGACGGCAATCAGGGCGTCCTCGACGGTATCCACCTCGACCTCGACGGACAGGTCCGGATACGCCTTGCGGACCAGCCGGAACGCCTCCGCGACGCCGCCGGCGGCGATCACGTGGTTGTCCTTGATCAGCGCCGCGTCGGACAGTGCCATCCGGTGGTTGCGGCCGCCACCGCAGCGGACGGCGTACTTCTCCAGCGTCCGCATCAACGGCATCGTCTTGCGGGTGTCCCGGATGATCGCGCCGGTACCAGCGACGGCCGCGACCCAACGGCTGGTCAGCGTGGCCACGCCGGAGAGGTGGCAGAGCAGGTTGAGCGCCGTGCGCTCGGCGGTGAGCAACTGGCGGGTCTTGCCGCGCACCGTCATCAGCACCGCGCCCGCCTTGACCTGCGCGCCGTCGACCACCGAGTGCTCGATCTCGACCTCGTCCTTGCCCGCGATCAGCCGAATCACCAGTTCGGCGATCTCCAGACCCGCGACGACGCCGTCGGCCCTGGCCACGAACTCCGCGACCGAGACCTGGTCCGCTTCGACCGTGGCGGTCGTGGTGACGTCGACTCCCCCGGCCAGGTCCTCCTCGATGGTGGCCCGGACGAGGTCCTCGACCCACTGCTTGTCGAGCGTGTCATCCATTGCTCAGTTCCCCTCACGTGGTGCTTGGGCCACGAAGGTCGCGGCGGGCCGTGCCGAATCATCCTCGGCCGGCAGTGTCAGGTCCAGACTGCCCGACCAGTTCTCGTCGTCGCGATCCGGGTAGTCCTCCCGCCAGTGCGAGCCACGGCTCTCCTCCCGCGTCGTCGCCGCCTCGATCAGCGCGGACGCCACGGTGGCGAGGTTCGTCGCTTCCCAATCGGGAGTTCCAGGCTGCTCGGCCGGCTGCTCGAACAGTTTGGCGAGTCTGTCACCGGCCTCCGACAATCCGCTCGCACTCCGGATCACGCCGGCGCCGACGGTCATCACTCGCTGCAGTTCCGGTACTACGCCGGCATCCACGAGGCCCGGTACGCGATGGTCGGCGGCGGGCTCCCGTAGTACCGGGAGCTGCTTGGTGAGGGAATCCGCGATCCGGCGAGCGAAGACGAGGCCCTCCAGGAGCGAGTTGGAGGCGAGCCGGTTGGCGCCGTGGACGCCGGTGCAGGCGACCTCGCCGCACGCATAGAGCCCGGGCACCGACGTCTGGCCGTGCAGGTCGGTCCAGACCCCACCGGATGAGTAGTGGCAGGCCGGCGCGACCGGGATCAGCTCGTGCACCGGGTCGATACCGTGCGAGCGGCAGGACGCCAGGATGGTCGGGAAGCGCACCCGCCACTTCTCGTCGCCGAAGTCGCGGGCGTCGAGGAAGACGTGATCCTTGCCCGAGGCAAGCATCTGGCGCATGATCGCCTTCGCGACGATGTCCCGCGGCGCCAGGTCGGCCAGCTCGTGCTGCCCTTGCATGAATCGCTTGCCCTCGTGGTCGACCAAGAAGGCGCCCTCACCCCGGACGGCCTCGGACACCAATGGCTGCTGGCCTTTGGCGCCCTTGCCCAGCCAGAGCACGGTCGGGTGGAACTGGATGAACTCGAGATCGCGCACCTTCGCGCCGGCCCGCAGAGCGAGCGCCATCCCGTCACCCGTCGAGACGCTCGGGTTGGTCGTCGCGGCGTACAGCTGGCCGAGTCCGCCGGAGGCGAGGATCACCGCACGGCTGCGGATCGCGCCGACGCCGTCCAGCTGCCCCTCACCCATCACGTGCAGCGTGACGCCGGCGATCGCGCCATCCTCGGCCTTGAGCAGGTCGAGCACCAGCGCGTGCTCGATGATCCGGATGTCGGGCGCGCGCTTCACCGCGGCGACCAGGGCCCGCTCGATCTCCGCGCCGGTCGCGTCGCCGCCCGCGTGCGCGATCCGGTTGCGGTGGTGGCCGCCCTCACGGGTCAGCGACAGGTCTCCCCCGGCGCCGGTGTCGAACACGGCCCCGAGCTCGATCAGATCGCGTACGGCGTCCGGCCCCTCGGTCACGAGCACCCGCACGGCCTCGGGGTCCGACAGACCGGCCCCTGCGACCAGGGTGTCCTTCAAGTGGTCCTCAGGCGAGTCCTCCGGGCTGAGCGCCGCGGCGATCCCACCCTGGGCCCACTGGGTCGAACCGGAGGCGACGACATCCTTCGTCACCACCAACACCGAGCCGAGCGCCCGAGCCTTCAGAGCGGCCGTCAGCCCCGCGATCCCCGAGCCGATCACCACCACGTCGACCGTGTCGGTCCAGCCGGGTTCAGGCGCAGCCAACCGTTGCGGCACAGCAGGAGCAGTCATCCCGCGACGGTATCAACCGATTTCACCGGAGCGTGATGGAAATGTTGTCAATGAGACGAGTACTACCTACGCGCGCGGCGATGAGCATCCTTGCTTCACCGGGGCCGATCACTGGGCCGAGGTCTGGTGCTCTGAGCGCCAGGTAGTCGATCTGCACCGACGGGACGGCCTCCAGCTCGGCGTGGGCGGCAGCCAGTACTGCGTCCGGCCCGTTCATCCCCGCCTTCGCGCCGGCGGTCAGTGCGCGGTACAGGACGAGCGCCTCGTCACGCTCGGTCTCGTCCAGGTAGCGGTTGCGTGAGGACAGCGCGAGGCCGTCGGGCTCGCGCACGGTCTGCACCGGTACGACGTCCACGTCCATGTCGAGATCGCAGACCATCTCGCGGATCAGCGTCAGCTGCTGGTAGTCCTTCTCGCCGAACAGCGCCAGGTCGGGCGAGGTCAGGTGCAGCATCTTCGACACCACCGTCAGGACGCCGGTGAAGTGTCCCGGCCGGACCTGTCCCTCGAGCTCGTCGGCGAGCGGACCGGGATGAACGGTGATGGACGGCTCGTTCGGGTAGAGCTCGTCGCGAGACGGGTTGAAGACCAGGTCGACGCCCTCGTTCTTGGCGATCGCGAGGTCGCTGGCGAGCGTGCGCGGGTACCGGTCGAAGTCCTCGGCCGGCCCGAACTGCAAGGGGTTCACGAAGATCGTCAGCACCACGCTGCCATCCGGCCCGACGCGCTCGCGCGCCTCCGCCAGCAGCGCCGCGTGGCCCTCGTGCAGCGCGCCCATCGTCATCACGACCGCCCGAGGCCGAATCGCCGCGGCCGCCCGCAGCTCGGCCTTCGTCTGGGTGAGTCTCACCGTGGTGCCTCCCCTGTTCGATCCTGCTCAAGCACAGGTTGCACAGCCAGTACTTCGTCGAACCGCTCGGCCGTACTGCGCTCCAGCCGGCCGTCCGCCGTCGCCAAGTCCACCGTCGCCCGGGCCAGCTCGGCGTACGTGCTCGCGGTGCGGCCCCGCAGTACCGCCAAGTGGGCAGCCACCGTCTCGACGTCGCCGCGCGCTATCGGCCCGGTGAGCGCATCATGACCGGACCGCAGCGTGTTGTCGAGAGTTGCGGTCAGCAAGGGTCGCAGTGTCGCCGCCGGGTCTGCGATACCGGCTTCCCGTAGTACTGCGAATGCCTGTACGAGCAGAGTGGTCAGGTGGTTCGCGCCGTGCACCAGACCCGCGTGGTAGCGAGCACGCTGGTCCTCCGCGACCCACTGCAGCTCGGCGCCGAGTGCCTTCACCAGACGCTCGACCACCGGCTTTGCCCGATCGGGCGCAGTTGCGGTGAAGGTGATGGCGCTGAGGTCGGGGCGGTCGCCAGTGAAGGTCATGGGCGGGTGCAGCGCTACAGGAGTGGCCACTGTCGGCTGCAGCACGGACAGCCCGTGTGCGCCGGACAGGTGGACGACGTACTGGTCCGCTGTCAGCGGGAGGCTCCTGGCGACCTCACTGATCGCACTGTCCGGTACTGCGACCAGCACCACGTCCGCGCTCGTCGTGACGTCAGCGGGCGAGAGGATCGGGACGTCCGGAAGAAACCTCGCGGCACGATCCAGCGATGCCTGCGAGCGTGCGGTGACGCCGGTGACGGGATGCCCGGCCGACGCCAGGGCTGCTCCCAAGGCGCTGCCGGCCCGGCCGGAGCCGATGATGCCGATGCGTTCCATGTCCACTCTCGTACGCTCCAGTCCTCTTACGAGGTACCAGACGAATTGATGCGGTTCAGGACAGCGTAGTGCTCATCTGCGGGCCCTCCCCAGCCCCGAGCGCAGCGAGGGGATGCATCCCCTGCCTCCCCGAGCGCAACGAGGGTTTTGGTTGAGTCCTTCGTCACAGGTGGGACGATGGGGTGGTGAGTGGACTACCTGACCCCTGGGCGGCGCGGACAGGACTGACGGCGATCTTGATCGCCGTCCCAGAGCTGACCGAGTTCACCGATCGATGGCGGTCGATCTCCTACTCGTCGACCCGGCCGACGGTCGCCCTCACCGAGCTGATCCCGCCGCACGTGACAGTGCTCGTGCCCTGGCTGCAGGACCCGTCGCCGGAGGACGTCCAGCGACTCGAGGACGCCATCGCCGACATCGAGCCGTTCGAGTTGACCTTCCCGACGGCGGGTCAGTTTCCCAACGGCACCACGTGGCTCCGGCCCGAGCCGTTCGACCAGGTGCGCGACCTGGTGGCGACCGTGCTGGCGACCTTCCCCGAGTGCCCGCCGTACGCCGGTGAGCACCCGGACCCGCATCCGCACCTGACCATCTCGTCCTCAACACGAGGCGGCCCGGCCCTGGTCGCCGAGGCCCAGGCCGCCCTGGAGGCCGAGGAGATCCCGGCCGTCCGCCTCGACGACCTGACCATCTGGCGCGAGGGCGACGACGGCATCTGGCAACTGACCGGTTCGGTCCCACTCGGCGGAGATCCCGAACTTCGGTGACGACCTTTCGCGAAGCCTGGGACGCGGCTCTCTACGGACCGTCCGGCTTCTACCGGCGCGAGCGACCGGCCGCACACTTCCGTACGTCGGTCCACGCGTCGCCGCTGTTCGGTCAGGCGATCGCACGGCTGGCCGAGCAGGTCGGCGTCTCGCAGGTGGTCGACATCGGTGCAGGTGAAGGCGAACTGGGTCGCGTACTGCGAGCCGCCGGGTTGGACGTACTCGACGTGGAGCTCGACGACGAACTGCCCGCCCGGCTGACCGGCCTGGTGATCGCGAACGAGTGGCTCGACAACGTGCCATGCGAGGTCGTCGAGCTCGATGCCAAGGGAGACGCGCGCTATCTGCTGGCCGACGAGACTCTGGGTGATGTTGTCTCAGGCAACGATCTGGACTGGCTGGAGAAGTGGTGGCCGCTGGCCGAGGAGGGCGACCGGGCCGAGATCGGGCTTACCCGGGAAGAGGCCTGGGCCGAGGTGGTTGCTCGGCTGGATGACGGTGTCGCGCTCGCCATCGACTACGGACATGTGAGCACCGAGCGCCCGTCGTACGGGACTCTGACTGGCTTCAGCCGCGGCCGAGAGTGTCCTGTAGCTCTGGACGGCTCCTGTGACCTCACTGCGCACGTTGCGCTGGATTCACTGGCTACTGCGGTCTCTGGTCAGCTCACGACGCAGCGGGAGGCTCTACTGGCGCTCGGCCTGTCTGCCGAGCGCCCTGGCCAGGAGTTGGCTCGCACTGAGCCCCTGCGCTACCTGGCCGAGTTGTCGTCTGCGGGAGAGGCGGCTGAGCTGTTGAACACGTCCGGGCTCGGCTCGTTCGGCTGGGTATGGGCCGGCACCGCGTCCGCAGTACGGCGTGCTTCTCGGGCTCTGGCTGCTTGAGCCTCTACTAGCGCCGCGGCCTCTCGCTGGTCGCGGTGGAGGGCGATGGCGTCTGTCGGTCCCTCAGGGGTGTCCACGTGGACGTTGGCGAGGCCCAGGCGGCGTTGGAGCGGGCCCTGATGCAGGCGGACCGATTGGGTCTTGTGGTGGAGCACGATCGACGTGCGGCGGTTCACCCAGCCTCTGGTGGTCACCAGGACCTGGTCGTCGAAGCCGTAGGCCAGGTAGCGCCAGCCGACCGGGCGCAGCCACTTCGCTCGCTCCGGTGCACGGTGCATCTCGACGGCCGACAGGTTGAAGCCGGGCAGCACTCTCGCGAGCACCCCGATCACCTCCTGATGCGGACCGACCGGCAGCAGCTGGGCGCCTTCGTTCTCGTCCTCGCCGTCGCCCTTGGAGCCGGCCACCCCGGCGATGTCCAGGTCGACCCGGGACCAGCCGAGGAGCCGCCAGATCAGCGGCTCGGTGATCAGCAGGCCCTGTACGCGACCCGGCGGTACGGTCTGGCGCTGGAGGTCGAACAGGCCGCGCTTGGTCCGCAGGCCCTCATGCGTCTCCGACAGGGTGAAGCCGTGGTTGCCGACGACCTGCTTCCAGATCGGCTGCACGACACCGAGCAGCAGCGGCAGACCGGCGAACAGACCGGCATGCGCCTCCAGCACGGTGGTCGACACGATCAGCACGACCAGACCACCGGCACTCGCGAGCACGGTCGACGACAGCAGGGTGGCACCGAGCAGACGCCCGGTCGGCACGACCAGCAGCGGCTCGGGCTCGACCTCGTCGATCGGGTGCTGCTGGACGGCGTGCTCACCCTTGGCCCTG
The DNA here is from genome assembly GCF_010548305.1 of Streptomyces sp. SID13031. Lineage (GTDB taxonomy): Bacteria > Actinomycetota > Actinomycetes > Propionibacteriales > Kribbellaceae > Kribbella. The sequence goes on along the minus strand of NZ_JAAGLV010000011.1, from coordinate 212,954 downwards.
ACCAGGAGAGTGCCCCGGAGCTTCTGCGCTTCGTCGTACGTGAAGTAGCTCAGCCGGCCGTCGTTCTTACCGCCGCCGGCCACGTCCATCCGGAGCTCGGCCATCCCGAACAGCCTCGCCACGAACGGCTGCGCGACGTCGATGGTCTGGATCCGGTCGAAGCGGATGATCCGGGTCCGGCGGAACAGGAAGCCGCTGTCCACCCGGATCGCGTCGACGGTGAGCTGCCACTTGGTGAACCACCACGACAGCGTGCCGAGCAGGATGCCACCGACCAGGACGGCGGCCAGGCCGAACCCGGCGATCTTCAGGTTGCTGCGCAGGCCCTCGTTGTTGGCCATCGCGAACGCCGCGATGACGAAGTACCCCCAGCCCTTCACGAAAGGCGTCAGCGGATGCAGCCGCGCACCCATGACCGGCTCGGCGACCGGCGGCGCCTGCTGCGGCTGCGGCTGCGGCTGCGCCTGGTGCTGTGCCTGGTGCTGGGGCGGCTCGGTCACAGGCCCCACGCCTGTGCCTGGCCGAGAGCCGACAGCCGGTCGCGTAGCCGCGCCGCCTCGTCCGGATGCAGCCCGGGGATCTTCGCGTCGGTGGCCGGCGTGGCCGTGTGCAGCTCGACCGTCGCCACCCCGAACGCCCGCTCCAGCGGCCCGGCCGCCACGTCGACGAACTGCATCCGCCCGTACGGCACGACGACCAGCTGGCGAAACATGATGCCGTGGCTGACCAGCAGCTCGTCCTCGCGTTCGGCGTACTTCCAGGATCGCTGGTTGCGGCCGATCAGCACCCACGCCCACCCGTAGCCGAGCGCGACGAGCACCAACGCCAGTACGCCGTACAGCCAGCCCAGCAGCATCCCCAGCAACAGCAGCCCGGCGATGGCCAGTACGCCGAGAGCGACGGCCGCGCTGACCCGGCGTACCGCCGCGAGCTTGGGCGAGACCGGCGTCCAGCTGACATCGGAAGGAGCAAAGAGGTCGTCCACACTCTTAGCCTGTCACGATAGGGGCATGAGCACGGAACGAGTGGTGGGAATCGGTCCTGGTGCCGCAGCTTTCGAGCGGGGCGGTACGGACCCGGGCTCCGAGCTGCCCACCACCGACATGGTGCTCAACATCGGGCCGCAGCATCCCGCGACGCACGGCGTATTGCGCCTGCGGCTGACCCTGGACGGCGAGCGGATCGTCGGCTGCGAGCCGATCATCGGCTACATGCACCGGGGCGCGGAGAAGCTGTTCGAGGTCCGCGACTACCGCCAGATCATCGTGCTGGCGAACCGGCACGACTGGCTGTCCGCGTTCTCCAACGAGCTCGGCGTGGTGCTCGCGGTCGAACGGATGATGGGCCTCGAGGTGCCGGTCCGCGCGGTCTGGCTGCGGACCCTGCTGACCGAGCTGAACCGGATCCTGAACCACCTGATGTTCCTCGGCTCCTACCCGCTCGAGCTCGGCGCGATCACGCCGGTCTTCTACGCGTTCCGCGAGCGCGAGACGATCCAGGCGGTGATGGAGGAATTGTCCGGCGGCCGGATGCACTACATGTTCAACCGCGTCGGCGGGCTGAAGGAAGACCTCCCGTACGGCTGGCTGGACCGCGCCGGCGCCGCGTCGGCCGCGGTCCGCCGGCGGCTGCCCGATATCGAGAACCTTGTCCTGGGCAACGAGATCTTCCGGGCCCGGACAGTCGGCGTCGGCCGGCTCTCGCCGGAGCTGATCGCGTCGTACGGGGTCTCCGGCCCAATCGCGCGAGCCTCCGGCGTCGACGCCGACCTGCGCCGCGACGAGCCCTACCTGGCCTACGAGGAGCTGGCCCGCGACGGCGTACTCCGCGTAGTCACCCGCACCGACGGCGACTGCTTCTCCCGCTTCTCCGTCCTGCTGGACCAGGTCAAGGTCTCCCTGGACCTGGTCGACGCCTGCCTGGACCGCCTGCGCTCACTCCCAGCCGGCCCGGTCAACGTCCGCCTCCCCAAAATCCTGAAGGTCCCCGAAGGCCAGACCTACACCTGGACCGAGAACCCCCTGGGCATCAACGGCTACTACCTGGTCTCCCGAGGCGACAAAACCCCCTGGCGCCTGAAACTCCGCTCCGCCAGCTTCAACAACATCTCAGTCCTCCCCGAAATGCTCCCCAACACCATCGTCGCCGACATGATCGCCATCCTCGGCAGCATGTTCTTCGTAGTCGGCGACATCGACAAGTAGCCCCACCCCACCCCCACCCCACTCATCGGTCCCTTGATCCCCGGCGTGTCGCCGATCGTCGGTCCCTCGTCACCAACGACGCGACCGCGGGACCAGCCCGAGGATCTTCCCGACGGACTCTTCTAAAGTGGTGTCCCTTCCCCAGACCTGCCACCGTCCGACGGACAAGACGTCCCATCCGAGCCGACCCAGCCGCGTGCGGCGTACCGAGTCGTGGCGCCGCTGCTCGGCTGTGCCGTGCCACTTGTCCGAGTCGTATTCCAGCCCGAGGTGGCGATCCGCCGTACCCGGAATCGGATCGAGAAACCCCAGGTCGATCCGATAGCTGTTGACCTCGTCCGTGATTTCGATCTGCGGCACCGGCGGCGGGAATCCCGCGTCGATCATCCACAACCTAAGCCAGGACTCGCCGGGTGATTCGGCGCCTGGATCTATCAGCGCCGCTAGTTCACGAGCCTGCACGATCCCTGGGTGATGCGGGAAACGCCGTATTGCGTCCTGGACGTCGAGGCGGGTGGCCAACCCTGCTCGGGCCATCGCATCCAGCGCAGACAAAGCGAAGGGGCGCCGCAGATGTCGCGCAAGGTGGACCGCGGTCGCCAGTGGGGATGTGATCTGCAGCCCGTGCCAATCGATCACATCGCCAGCGAGCAGAGTCTGCGAGTGACCGCTGGCTCGGGAGATTTTCACTGCCCGCGTCTTCGCCTGACGGACGAAGTCGACCTTCGGAGTGTCCGCGTGCTCCGACAGCGCCAGAGTGTCGACTCCGAGCAACCATGCGGCAGTCTGGCGACAGGCGACGGCGTCGGGTGGAGCAACTTTGGCGATCGCCGCAGCCCGGAGGGCTAGCGAGTCCTCGACCAGCGCATCGACATAGACACCGCGGACAACGGAACGCAGCAACCCGATCCGGAGAAGCCTGCGGATCTGTTTGGCATCCAGATCATGGTCGCGGCCTTCGGATCGGGTAAACGGCTGACCGTTCAGGACTAGGTCGGGAAGCAGCGGTAGGGCGCTGGAGGTCTGGGGTTGCATCCCAGCAGGATGGGTTAATGCGGTGAAAGTCCGCCGCAGTTATCCACAGGATTGCTTCAATGGACCGACGAACGGAGACACGCCGAGGAACAACGGACCGATGATAGGGGGGAGTTAGCTGGCGGCCAGGCCCCGGAGTTTGAGGTCGACGACGGTGGGGGCGTCGGCGTGGGAGTGTTTGTCGCCGGCGGCTACGACGGTGGCTACTTCCTCGTCGATCTTGTCGAGGCGCTGGTCGATGCGGTCCAGGCGGCGTTGCATCAGGTCGACGAACTCGGCGTTCTCGACGACGCGGGCGCTGGTGATGCGGGAGTACTCCTGGGCTACCTGGGCGCGCTCGTCGCTGTGGGCTAGGCGTTCGATCAGGAGCTGGTGGCGGGTCAGGGCGGAGGCGCCGACCGCGACCGCCACGGCGGCGACGGCGGCCGCCCGGAGGATCCACTGGTTCTGGGAGAACAGCGAGATGCTCACGCCGACGCAGATCAGGACGAGCAGCACGTTGGCGACCACGAGAACCGTGGCCCTGGTACGACGGCGGCTACCTCTTGACCCCATGGACCGCCATGTTAGGGGGTGTCTTCGGGGTCATCGGGGATACGACACGCCCGTTCGAGTAGCAATCCGGCCGTGACGACCAGCACAGAGATCACTGCCGCAGCACCGGCTGTGATCACTCGATTGCGGGGCCCCGAGGAGCTCACCGCGCCCAGGAAGGATAACGCGAACCCTGCGTAAACACCGGCGCACAACGCGCCGACGAACGCGCTGGCTTTTCCGATCAGCAGCAGGAACACCGCCCGCGACGCCTCGACCCGCTCCCGGCGGACCTGGATCCGCTGCTGAGTGTTCCGGGCTGCGACGAACAGCAGCGCCGCCAGGAAGCTCCACGCGACCAGGGTGAGCCAGGAGACCGTCGGCGCTACGCCACCGTTGGACTCGATCGCCTTGATCATGGTCCAGCCGATCGCCGCCCCGAGGACGACGATCGCGACCAGCAGCCGACGTGAGGTCGGCCGGACCGTACCGGGGCGCGGCGGCTCCTTGCCGGCCCCCGGCGCCCGGTTCGGACCGGGACCGCCCGACACCACTACTGCAGCTCGATGGTGAGGTCGTCGAGCTTCTTCACCCCGTCGCTGCCCACCTTGGCGAGCAGTTCGGCCACTGGGCCTACCCCGGGCAGGACCGCGTCCGGCTCGATGTCCAGCCAGGGCGCCAGCACGAAGGCGCGCTCGTGGGCGCGCGGGTGCGGCACCGTCAGCTCCTCGGACTCGACCGTCTTCTTGCCGTAGGTGATCAGGTCGACGTCGAGGGTCCGCGGCGCACCCGGCACGCTGCGCTCGCGGCCGAACGCCTGCTCGACGGCGTGCGCACGGTCCAGCAGGGTGTCGACCGACAGCGTCGTGTCGGCCAGCAGCACGATGTTCAGGTACGGCCCGGACTCCTCCGGGCCACCGATCGGCTCGGTCTCGTAGACCGGGGAGACGTCGACGACGACCACGTCGGGAGTGTCCCGCAGTGCGTCGACGCCGCCCTGCAGGTTTGCTTCCCGGTCACCGAGATTGCTACCGAGCGACAGGATCACCTGCCGGATCGGCTTGAGGCCACCGCTCAGGGTGTCCGCGTCGATCACGTAGGGGCTAGGGGTCTCAGTCACGAGGATTCTCCGGCTCTGCGCTGCACGGTCAGGACAACGTCGTCGAACGGCACCGTGATCGGCGCCGAAGGTTTGTGGATGGTCACCGCGGTTCCGGTCACCCGCCGGTCGGCGAGGCACAGGTCCGCGATCCGTTGTGCCAGTGTCTCAATCAGGTCCACCGGGTCACTCTCGATGGCCGCGTGCACCTGCTCGGCCACCAGCCCGTAGTTCACGGTGTCCGCCAGCTTGTCGGAGGCCGCTGCCGGCCGGGTGTCCAGCTCCAGCCGGACGTCGACGACGAACTCCTGCCCGTCGGCCCGCTCGTGCTCGAACACTCCGTGCCGCCCGAAACCCCGGATGCCGCGGATCTCGATCACGTCCGGGGGCCGCACAACAGAGGGCAGTGCGGGACCGCTCACTCTGCCTCCTCCTGTCGACCCCCAGACGACAGTACCGGGGAGGCGTGGTGGATCCACAACCGCCAGCCGGTAGTCGTCTTGCGGAAGACGTTGGTGGCCAGTGCCTTACCCCCGGCGAAACCTTCCTCCGGCGCCCCTTCGCCGGACGACAGGACATTCTCCGTACACGTGACGTAGGCCACGTCTTCATCCACTCTTACCTGCACGTCGGTCAGGAAGAACTGGATGTACGGCGTATTGGCGAAGATCATCGCCCAGGCGCGCATCATCTCGGGATACCCGTAGATCGCCGCGTTGCCCGGGTGGATGCAGACCGGATCGGGCTCGGGCAGCCAGACCGCCGCCATCAGGTCCAGGTCGCCCGCCTCGAACGCGTTGTAGAACGCGGTGTTCGCGTTCAGCACCACGGTCTGCGCGGAGGCACCCGTTCCACGGCGCGTACCGCCCGGCTCTTCGGTCATACCGCTCCCCACCGGCGCGCAACCCGCACCGCATCCGCACTCGGCGCCACCGCGTGAGCTCTGACACACCAGGCTCCGGCTACGGCGGCGAGGGCGGAGACGGCCGCGCTCGCGTCGTCTCGTCGGACGGCCGGTCTCGGCTCGCCCGTCTTCTCGTCGGCGAGCAGCCTACCCAGGAACGCCTTGCGCGAGGCACCGATCAGCAATGGCCTTCCCAGTACCGCGAACTCGCGCAGCCGGCGCAGTACCTCCCAGTTGTGATCCGCGTTCTTCGCGAACCCCAGTCCCGGGTCGAGCGCGACGCGGTTCAAGTCCACTCCAGCCGCGCTGATCGCCTCCAGCCGCGCCGCCAGCTCGGCGACCACCTCGGCCACCACATCCTCGTACTGCGCTCGCTCCTGCATCTCCGCCGAGTGCCCACGCCAATGCATGCACACGTACGGCGTACCGCGCTCGGCCACCAGCCCGAGCATCTCCGGGTCGGCCAACCCGCCGGAGACGTCGTTGACCATCACGGCCCCCGCGTCGAGGGCGAGGGCGGCGACGTCGGCGCGCATCGTGTCGATCGAGATCAGCGCGCCCTCGGCGGCCAGCGTCTCGATCACCGGCAGCACCCGGCGGATCTCCTCAGCCGGCGCGGGCCGCTCGGCACCCGGCCGGGTCGACTCACCGCCGACGTCCAGCAGGTCGGCGCCTTCGGCCAGCAGTTCGCGGCCATGCTTGATCGCGGCAGACGGCTCGAACCACTCACCGCCGTCGGAAAAGGAGTCCGGGGTCACGTTGACGACACCCATCACCAGACAGCGATCCGGTGCAGGCAGGCCTTCGACATGACTGGGAACGTGATTCGGTGGGGCAGTTCGCACCCGACCACCGTAGTGGCCGCGCCCGAACTACCCCACCTAGGTACCAGGCCCCCATCGACTCCGGGCTCCCGCCCGGGGCCGCTAGCCCAGCACCAGCGAGGCGCCGCTAGCGGACAGCGCCTCACCGATCGGTTGTGAGTAGGACTCGTTGGACTGTCCATGTTTGTCGAGACACTGCCCACTGATCAAGGCCGCGCCACTGGTGATTCCGGCCGCGTAGTCGCCAGTCATGTTGGCGCCACCGGAGTCGCCGGCCTCGACGCAGGCCGAATGCTGGATCAGGCCGCGGACGACCTTGTTGTTGCCGTAGTTCACCGTCACGTTGCGGGCGACGATCTTGCCGCACGTCCAGCCGGTGCTCTTGCCGGACTTGCACAGATCGGCCCCGACCATCGCGTCGGAGACGCCGCGGACCTGGACGTCGGTGGCTCCCCACCGCTCGACCCGGCCCTGCTGGTCCCAGCCCTCGATCACGCTGACCGTGCCGTAATCGTTGCCGGGGAAGCTGGAGCTGCGGGTGTTGCCGATGATGTAGCCGTTGCGCGAGAACGACGGCTTGCCCGTCGTGCAGTGGCCCGCGGTGAGGAAGATCCGGCCACCCTCGCTCGTCGTCGCGTTGAAGCCGAGCGAACACGTGTAACCGGTGTTCTTGTCGACCTGGTAGCCACCCAGCAGCCCAAACTGCTCGTCGGTGGTGGTGACGACGCCGCGCGACCGGCGCAGCGTCACCTTGTCGCCGTTGGCCAGCGCCTTGCGCAGGAACCGTTGCGAGATCGGGTCGCCGGTGCCGCGGGGCACGGTGACGACGACGGTGCCGCTGATCGGGTCGACGTACCAGGACCTGACCTTGCCCGCACTGGAGCCGGTCGCCACGTGGTCGAGCTCCGACTGCACCGCGAGCAGTTGCTCAGCGGTGTAGCGGACGAGTTTGGGGATGGCGCCCGCCTGCCGGACCAGATCCGCGGTCGCTTCGTCGGAGACCGAGACCACCAGGGCTCCGGTGCTGTCGAGATAGCTGCCGATGGCACGCGAGCCGAGCTCGGACTCGAGCGATTGCGCCTGGTCCTGGACTCGCAGCATCCGCTGGTCCGCCGTGGGGAGCTTGGCTGCTCCCACCGGGGTGTCCGCACTGCGACCATCAGCCTGGGCGCCGTTCGCCGCGATCAGTCCGGCAGCCGTCAGTACGACGATCCCGGTGAGTGCGGCGCCGACCCGAAAACGCCCTGACATACCTTCCTCCTCACACTGGCGCCCTGCACCCGAGTCAGAACGCCACTACGGACCGTAGGCGTTCGGACACGGAATGTCCATGGGCAACAGCTTCAGAGGTTCAACGAGCGCGGCCCCATCGGGGCTACGCGGTCCCGGCGAAGCAGTTGCCGGGACGGGGAATCAGCCGACGATCAGGCTCATCGCCTCGGCCCGGGTGACCGGGTTGCGGAGCTGGCCGCGAACGGCCGAGGTGATCGTCTTGGCGCCCGGTTTCCGGACGCCGCGCATCGTCATGCACAGGTGCTCGCACTCGATCACGACGATCACGCCACGGGGCTTGAGCAGCTCCACCATCGACTCGGCGACCTGGGTGGTCAGCCGCTCCTGCACCTGCGGCCGCTTGGCGTAGACGTCGACCAGCCGGGCGAGCTTCGACAGCCCGGTGATCTGCCCGTCCGTACCGGGGATGTACCCGACGTGGGCCACCCCGGTGAATGGCACCAGATGGTGTTCGCAGACCGACCAGACCTCGATGTCCTTGACCAGGATCAACTCGTCGTGGCCGAGGTTGAACGTCGTGCTCAGCACGTCCTCGGCGGTCTGCCCCAGCCCGGCCGTGATCTCGGCGTACGAGCGCGCGACCCGGGCGGGGGTGTCCTTCAGTCCTTCACGATCCGGATCCTCGCCGATCGCGATCAGCAGTTCCCGGACGGCGGCTTCCGCCCGGGCGTGATCGAATTTCGGCGAGGTCAAGGGACTACTCGACGGGCGGGGTGGGACCGCCGCCGTAGTTCGGGCCCTTGGCCGCCTCGTCCGGTCCGATCGATCCACCGGGGATGACGTCCTGGAGCGAGCCGTTCTGCTCGGCCCGCGGCAGCGGCATCACCGGCGGCTGCTCGGACGGGATCCGGGTCGAGGACCCGGTCCAGGCCGGCCGCAGCTCACGCTTCTGGATCGGCTCGAACACCCGGGCGATCTCCGCCTTGTCCAGGGTCTCCTTCTCGAGCAGCTCCTCGACCAGGGCGTCGAGCACCGCGCGGTTCTCGGCCAGGATGTCGAAGGCCTCCTGGTGCGCGTTCAGGATCAGCTTGCCGACCTCTTCGTCGACCGCCGCGGCGATCTCCTCGGAGTAGTTGCGCTGGCTGCCCAGGTCGCGGCCCAGGAACGGCTCACCGGAGTCCTGGCCGTACTGGATCGCGCCGAGCCGCTCGGTCATGCCGTACTGCGTGACCATCGCCCGGGCGAGCGCCGTCGCCTTCTCGATGTCGTTGCTGGCGCCCGTGGTCGGGTCGTGGAAGACCATCTCCTCGGCGGCGCGGCCACCGAGCATGTAGGCCAGCTTGTCGAGCATCTCCGACCGGGTGGTCGAGTACTTGTCCTCGTCCGGCAGCACCATCGTGTAACCCAGCGCGCGACCGCGCGGCAGGATCGTCACCTTGTGCACCGGGTCGGAGTGCGGCAGCGACGCGGCCACCAGAGCGTGTCCGCCCTCGTGGTAGGCCGTCAGCACCTTCTCCTTGTCGGACATCAACCTGGTCCGGCGCTGCGGTCCGGCGATGACGCGGTCGATCGCCTCGTCGAGGGCGAACTTGTCGATCTGCTGCTTGTTCAGCCGGGCGGTGAGCAGCGCGGCTTCGTTCAGCACGTTGGCCAGGTCGGCACCGGTGAAGCCCGGCGTACGACGGGCGACGGCGCGCAGGTCGGCGTTGTCCGCCATCGGCTTGCCGCGGGAGTGCACCTTCAGGATCTGCTCGCGACCCGGCAGGTCCGGAGCATCGACCGCGATCTGGCGGTCGAAGCGGCCCGGGCGCAGCAGCGCCGGGTCGAGCACGTCCGGCCGGTTGGTCGCCGCGATCAGGATCACGCCGCCGCGGACATCGAAGCCGTCCATCTCGACCAGCAGCTGGTTCAGCGTCTGCTCGCGCTCGTCGTGGCCACCGCCCAGACCCGCACCACGGTGGCGGCCGACGGCGTCGATCTCGTCGATGAAGATGATCGCCGGCGCGTTGGTCTTGGCCGTCTCGAACAGGTCGCGGACCCGGGAGGCACCCACACCGACGAACATCTCGACGAAGTCCGACCCGGAGATCGAGTAGAACGGCACGCCGGCCTCACCGGCGACCGCACGGGCCAGCAGGGTCTTACCGGTACCGGGCTGGCCGTAGAGCAGGACGCCCTTGGGGATCTTCGCCCCGACCGCCTGGAACTTGCCCGGCTCCTGCAGGAACTCCTTGATCTCGCTCAGTTCCTCGATCGCCTCGTCGGCCCCGGCCACGTCCGCGAAGGTCGTCTTCGGGGTGTCCTTGGTGACCAGCTTGGCCTTCGACTTGGCGAAGCTCATCACCCGCGAGCCGCCACCCTGCATCGAGTTCATCAAGAAGATGAAGACGACGGCGATCAGCAGGAACGGGATCAGCGTCGAGAACACCTGGCCGATGAAGCTCGGCTTCGGGTTCTCCACGTCGTACTTCTCGATCTTGCCGTTCTGGAAGAGCGTCTGGAGGTCGCCACCGAGGCTGTTGGCCTGGCCGTCCACCCAGTGCGCCCGGACCTTGGTGCCGTCGGTCTTCTCGATCCGGATCTCCTGATCCGGGTCGATCAGCGTGACCGACTTGATCGACTTGTCGGTCGACGCCGTGGCCTGCGAGATCAGTTGCACCACCTGGCCGGTGGGCTCGGTCTTGTATCCGGACGAGCCGGTCAGGAGCTGTCCGATCACCAGCACGCCCAAAAAGGCGATGACGATCCAGAACAGGGGTCCGCGGAAGATGCGCTTCACGTCCATGATCAGGGCAGGCGCCCCGTCCCTCCTAGCTCAGCAGGCCCGGGATAACGGGCTTGTGACGGTAATACCAGTCCAAGTGTCTCGTGCCGGGCAAGCGTGCCCACCACGAGGGTCACCGAACGACGGTACGACCCTGTCTACAGCCTGTCACCAAGTCCCTGACAGGTCAGCCCGCACCCGGCCCGCGAGCGGGTCAGGAGTAGACGTGCGGGGCGAGCGTCGCCACGCAGCGCAGGTTGCGGTACTTCTCCGCGTAGTCGAGGCCGTAGCCGACCACGAACTCGTCCGGCAGCTCCAGCCCGACGTACTTGACCGGGACCGCCATCTTGGCCGCGTCCGGCTTGCGGAACGCGGTACAGATCTCCACCGACGCGGGTTGGCGCGACTGCAGGTTGCTGACCAGCCAGGTCAGCGTCAGCCCGGTGTCGATGATGTCCTCGACGATCAGCACGTGCCGGTTGGTGATGTCGGTGTCCAGGTCCTTCTGGATCCGGACCACCCCGGACGACTTCGTCCCCGAGCCGTAAGAGGAGACCGCCATCCAGTCCATCTCGACGTGCCGGCTGAACGAGCGGGCGAGGTCGGCCATCACCATCACGGCGCCACGCAGGACGCCGACGAGCAGCAGATCCTTGCCCACGTAGTCCTGCTCGATCCGCAGGGCCAGTTCCCGGAGCTTCTCCTGGATCTGTTCCTCGGTGAAGTGAATCTGGGCCAGGTCCTTCTCGATGTCCGACGCATCCACGATGCTCAGCCTGTCACATCAGTCCCCAAGACGAGGAATCCGCCCTTGCGTACGGCGCGGACTCCTTGCGGGAGGTCGATCCAGCGTTGGCCGCGCCAATCGGTGATCAGCGCGTCGACGGCGGCGACGTGGCCGGCGTTGAGGTCGTTGGCGCGGCAACCAGCTTCCAGCGCAGCCTGACGCAGTACGCGGGTCCGGAGCGCGGCGGGCTCCTCTGCCAGTACTGCGACGTCGCAGACGACTTCCGACTCTGCATGCTGGACGGCGGTCTCTGCCAGGTCAGCAGCCAGTACGTCGAGCGCGTCGGCGTCGGCGCGCAGCAGCCCCGCAGTACGGGCCAGGGCCTCTGTCACACCGGGCCCGAGCGCCTCTTCCAGCACCGGCAGTACTTCGTGCCGCACCCGTACCCGCCTGTACTGCGGGTCGTCGTTGTGCGGGTCGTGCCACGGGCGCAGACCCGATGCGATGCACGCGGCGGCCGTTGCACTGCGGGGAACCTCCAGCAGTGGTCGCCGGAGCAGTCCTGCGGTCGGAGCCATCCCCGCGAGCGAGCGGGCGCCCGATCCCCTGGCCAGCCCGAGCAGCACCGTCTCTGCCTGGTCATCGCGAGTGTGGGCGAGCAGGACGACATCTGCCCCGAGCTCGTCGGCAGCATCCCGCAGGGCGTCGTACCGGGCCGTCCTGGCGGCTCCCTCGGGTCCCCCCTCTGTCCCGACCTCCACTGCTCGCACCTGCACGGGTTCGAGCCCCAGCCCGCGACACTGCTCAGCCGCTGTCTCCGCTGTCTTGTCAGACCCCGTCTGGAGCCCGTGATCGACAACCACCGCGCCGGCGGTGAAGCCAAGCTTCGGAGCCTCGAAAGCAGTGGCCGCCGCCAGTGCCAGCGAGTCGGCTCCACCGGAGCAGGCGACGAGCACAGTGGTCCCGTGAGGCAGGTCAGCCAGTGCAACCCGCACGGCCTCCCGCACCCTGGCGACGGCGGGGTGAAGGCGAGCCCGCCGAGCAACAGCAGGGTCGCCTTCCATCGCCTCAGCCGTGGAGTCTGGTGATCCAGGCATCGGGGCTGGCGATCTCGTTCTTGGTGGGGAGGGTGTTGGGGGCGGTCCAGACCTTGTTGAAGCCTTCCATCCCGACGCGCTCGACCACACGGCGGACGAAGGCCGCGCCGTCCTGGTACTGCCGCATCTTCGCGTCCAGCCCCAGCAGCTTCTTCAGCAACTGGTCGAGCGGGCTGCCGCCCGTGCGGCGCGAGGTGAACTTGGACCGGATCGCGTCGACGGTCGGGATCACGCTCGGCCCGACCCCGTCCATCACGAAGTCCGCGTGGCCTTCGAGCAACGACATCACCGCGGTCAGCCGGTCGAGCACGGCGCGCTGCTCCGGCGACTGCATCAGGTCGACCAGGCTCAGCTCGGCCTCGCCCTTCACCGACCGCCCGAGCCGCTGCACCGCCTCGCGGAACATCGCCGCGTACGCCGACGCGTCCAGCTCGGCCTGGTCCAGGAACAACGCGATCTCCGAGCGCAGGTGATCCCGCAGCCACGGTACGGCGGTGAACTGCACCCGGTGGGTCTCCTCGTGCAGGCACACCCACAACCGGAAGTCCCGCGGCACTACGCCCAGCTCGGACTCCACGTGCATCACGTTCGGCGCGACCAGCAGCAGCCGTCCGGTCAGGTCGGGGCGGGCCGGGTCGGGCTCGGACGGGTAGAACGGATCGAACTGCCCGAGCACCCGGGAAGAGAGGAAGGCCAGCAGCGCCCCCGCCTCGATGGCGGTGACGCGGGAGCCGACAGCGGACGACAGCCCGCCGCTGCACTCCTGCTTCTCGCGCAGCTTGTCGGCCAGTGGCCGCAGTACCGTCCTGAAGCCGTCCGCGTTCGCCTGCACCCAGCCCTGCCGGTCCACGATGACCACGGGAGCCGTGGCCGACGTCGCCTGCAGACCGGTGAAGTCACGCACGTGGTGCTCGGAGTCAGCCGCGAACTGCCGCAGCTCGGCAACCACCTGATCCGCCTCGACCCGACTGACCGCCGGTCCCGGCCGGAGCAGCTTGCGAGCCACTCCAATCGCCAGCTGCCAGTCGACCATCTCAGCCGCGGTACTACCTTCAGCCGTACTCATACATCGACCCTAGTGGCATGTTCCAACATGCGCTGTTTGAACAGAGTCAACAGCCGCAGGCGGCGAGGGCGGCCGTCGCTCGGTCCAGAGCGGCGCGGGCGTCCAGGGCCTTGGCGGGCGGGGCGCTGTCGGTGGCCACTGCGAAGACCAGGAGCGTCCCTGACTTGGTCCGGGCGTAGCCGGCCAGTGAATGGACGCTGGTGAGAGTGCCCGTCTTGGCCCGGACCATGCCGGTACCAGTGGCTGTGCCCGGCCCGGCAAAGCGCTCCTTCAGGCTCCCGTTGAAGCCGGCGATGGGCAGCCCGGTCAGCAGGTGCCGCAGCTTCGGGTTGTCCTCGGAGGTCGCCACCCTAACGGCTCCGGCCAGTACGTCCAGCGGCACCTGGTTCGTACGGGACAGGCCGCTGCCGTCCTCGATCCGTGCCTTGCTGACGTCCAGACCGAGCTTGGTGAGCGTCGCGCGCACGCCCAGAACGCCACCCGTGGTCGAGCCGCCGTTGTCGGTCGCCAGCCCGACGTGCCGCAGCAGCACCTCGGCGCCGTCGTTGTCGCTGTGCAGGTTGATGTACTCGACGATGTCCCCGAGTGTCGGCGAGTCCACCTGGGCCACAGCCGCCGCACCCGCCGGGGCCGCTACCGGCTTGACCCCGGTCGCCTTGATCCCCAGCTTCGCCAGCTGAGCCGCGAAGGCAGCCGCAGCGGCCTGGGCCGGGGAGTCGGCCCGCTTAGCCATGCCAGCAGACAGGCGCCCCTCGTTGACCCAGAGCGCCGAGGTCCGGGCAGCAATGCCCTCGGTGAGGTAGTTCGCCTCCCACTTGGGGTTGGCGGCCGGCCCGGTGAACAGGCTGGCGTCGTACCCGAGCGTGACGGTGGTCACCCCGTCGGCGCGCAGCGCCTTCGCAGTACTGGCTGCCAGGTCCTGCAGAGAGGCACGGGCCGGGAAGTCGAGCGGGTCGGTCGGCCGCTTGCTGACCAGCAGCGGGTCGCCGCCGCCGACCAGGACGATCGAGTTGCCCGACCGCACGACCTTCGTGGTGAACCGGTGGTCCGGGCCGAGCGTCTCCAGCGCGGAGACCGTGGTCAGGAGCTTCATCGTCGACGCCGGGACGTACGGCTTCGCAGTACCGGCCGAGAAGACCGCCTTGCCGCGGGACGCGTCGTACACGTAGACGCCGTGGTGCTTGCCGAGCGAGGGGTCCGCCAGGACAGCCGCAAGAGCCTTCTGTACTCCGGCGGCGGTCGGCGCGACACCCTCCGTCTTGGCAGGCTCGAGCACCGGCGGCGCGGCCGTCGTACTGGCTGCTGTCTGCAACGAGCCGGGCACTGCTTGTGCACTGCCGACCAGTCCGGCCAGTACTCCGGTAGCCAGCAGCGTGACGAACACCGCACGGGGAGGGCGAGCCACCTGGCTACTCCTGTCATTTCATCGGCCGGAACCGTGACAGTATCTGCCGTATGGAGTTCGACGTCTTCATCGAGATCCCCAAGGGCACCCGCAACAAGTACGAGCTGGACCACAAGACGAACCGGTTGCGCCTCGACCGGACCTTGTTCACGGCCACTCAGTACCCCTCCGACTACGGGTTCATCGAGGACACCCTGGGTCAGGACGGTGACCCGCTGGACGCCCTCGTGCTGCTGAGCGAGCCGACCTTCCCCGGTTGCCTGATCAAGGCCCGGGCGATCGGCATGTTCCGGATGACCGACGAGAAGGGACCGGACGACAAGGTCCTCTGCGTCCCGGCCGGTGACCCGCGCCAGGAGCACCTGCGCGACATCCACCACGTGCCGGAGTTCGACCGGCTGGAGATCCAGCACTTCTTCGAGGTCTACAAGGACCTGGAGCCGGGCAAGTCCGTCGAGGGCGCCAGCTGGGTCGGCCGCGCCGACGCCGAGGCCGAGGTCACCGCCTCCTTCGAACGCCTGAAGCGCGAAGGCCACTGAGTCACCGGGGTGGTTGCAGCTAGCTGCAACCACCTGCGCAGCACCGGCCGCGGGGCAGTAAGTTCCACACCGTCAGTCAGTACTACGACGGAGGGACCCGTGATGTCCGGTCGGACGATCAGGCGGCAGTTGACCGCGGCAGGAGCCGGTTTGCTGCTACTCGCGGCCGGTGTCTCCACCCCAGCGACCGCGAGCCCAGTTGCCGGCCAGCAGCCGGCCCGGTCCATCGCCTGGGCTCCCTGTGACGAAGTACCGACCGTCCAGTGCGGCAGGATCACGCTGCCGGTGGACTGGAGCAAGCCCGGTGGGGCGACCTTCGAGCTGGTGATGGCCAAGCGCCCGGCCGGCGACCCCGCCGCGTCCAAGGGCCCGCTGTTCATCAACCCCGGCGGCCCGGGCGGCTCCGGCGTCAACATGACCTTCAGCGCGGGCAGCATCTTCAGCCCGGAGGTCCTGCGCACCTTCGACATCATCGGCATCGACCCCCGCGGCGTCGCGCGCAGCCACCCAGTGGTCTGCTCGGCTGATGCCCTCGGCCAGCCCGGTGACACGGTGCTGCCGCGGACCAAGGCGGAGTACACGGCGCTGGTGCAGTTCAACCGCCAGCTGGCCGCCGACTGCAAGCAGCAGACCGGCCCGCTCTACGACCACGTCGACTCCATCTCGGTGGCCCGCGACCTCGACGCCGTCCGCGCCGCGCTCGGCGCCGACAAGCTCAACTGGTACGGCGCGTCGTACGGCTCCCTGACCGGCCAGATGTACGCCGAGCTGTTCCCGCAGCGGATCCGCACGATGGTCAACGACGGCAACATGGACCACAGCCTCGACACCTGGCGCTTCCAGCTCAGCGAGAGCGGCTTCGCCGAGGACTCCTTCCAGCAGTTCGTCGACTGGTGCGGCAAGAGCCCCAACTGCGCCCTGCAGGGCCAGGACGTCTCCAAGGTGTACGCCGAGGTGCTCGCGAAGGCCGACGCCGGCACTCTGGTCGACCCGTCCGACGGCACCAAGCTCAGCAACTGGGACCTGCTCGGCCTCACCCAGTTCTTCTTCAGCCGTCCCCGCTGGGTCCAGCTCGGTGACCTGCTCAGCTCCCTGCACGCCGGTACGCCGTCAGCCGCCGTCCGTACCGCGCGTACGGAGCTCGCCTCGACCCGGCCGGCCGCAGTACCGACAGCGGCAGGCAAGGCGTCGAGTGGAGCTGTGGAGCTGGTGGAGGACGTCAGGCCGCAGTTCTGCGAAGACTGGTCGCTGCCGATCCACAGCTTCGGGGAGCTGGACACCCTCTACCGGGCCAGCCTGAAGGTGGCACCGCGGATGCGCGCCTCCGTCGAGGCGCTGCAGTCGATGACCCAGTGCATCGGCTGGCCGGGCAAGGTCAACAACCCCCAGCACCGGCTCAAGGTGAAGGGCGCGCCGACGATCGTGATGTTCAACGGCATCCACGACCCAGCCACCGGCTACTCGTGGGCAGTCAACGCCAGACGCCAACTGGGTAAGGCCGTTCTGGTTACCTACGAGGGCTCCGGCCACGTCGTCTACACCCGGACCGCCTGCACTCGCGCAGCGGCCGACAACTACTTCCTCAACCTGACAGTGCCGGCAGCAGACACCCGCTGCGCGGCCAACGACCCAGCACTGGCTCCGGCAGCTCGCACCGCTGGCACTCCGAACACCACCGAGCTGACCAGCCGCTGGTGAGCCCGTCGGTCGCCTGATCGCGACGCCCTAGGCAGCGACCTGCCGGATTGGTTGCTGTCGGCATCAACCGCGCCTACCAGCCGATCAGCGAGTACGACGTGGGCGCCGCGCGATCCGCGATCGGGCTGGTCCGGCTCGCCGGGTACGGCGTACCGGGTGGCTCGGTCGCGTTCACCGCGGACGTGTCGACCTCGGCGATGCGTCGCCGCCCGGCGACCAGGGATCTCGCGGAAGCGAGAATGGCCTTGCTGCGCAATGATTTCAGCACTGGAACCGTCCTGCGCGCCGACGGCGGAGATCGGCTGGTCTAGTCGTTCAGGGAGCTGAGCTGCCTCACGCTGCTGCACTACCTACCGCTGTACCTCTCCACAATCGCCCGGCCCTGCGATCAGGGCCGGCCGAAGAAGTCCGGCGCCTCCCAGTAGTAGATGCTGTCGATCGTGACCGGCCGGCCGGTCCGCGGCGCGTGCACCATCCGGCCACCACCGAGATACATGGCCACATGGAAGATCGAGCCGGGGTCGCTGTGGTTCTCGGCCCAGAAGATCAGGTCGCCGGGCCGCAGCTCGTCCTCGGAGATGTGCTTGATCTGCTCGTACTGCGCGACGCTGTAGTGCGGCAGCTGTACGCCGGCCCGCTTCCACGCGCCCATCGTCAGCCCCGAGCAGTCCCAGGAGTTCGGTCCGGTCGCGGCCCACACGTAGGGCTCACCCAGCTGGGAGAGCGCGAAGTCGATGGCGGCTCGGGCACCGCGCGAGTTGCGCCCGGAGCCACCATCGTCCTTCTTGCCGCCGTCACCCTTGCCGGGCTTGTCCTTCTTCGGAGGCTTCTTGCTGTCGTTGTCGCCGTTGTTCTTGTGGTCGTTCTTCTCCTCGCGAGCCTTCCGGGCGGCTTCCTCCCGGGCCTCGCGAGCCTCGGCCGCTGCCCGCGCGGCGATCCGCCGGCGCAGCTCCTCGGCCTTCTTCGCGGCCAGCGCCGCGGCCCGCTGCCGGGCCAGCTCCTCGAGCCCCCGCTGGCGCTGCGCGGCCACCTGGACCGACGTGTGGCGCAGCGTGGCGAGCTGAGCGATCTGCTGCTGACGCTGGACGCCGATCGACGCGACCGCCGACCGCTGCTCAGCCTCAGCCGCCTCGGCCGCCTTCTTGGCCTTCGCCGCCTCGTCGGTCGCCGCCTTCACCTTGGTGACAGCGGCGTCCTTCTGCAGCTTGAACGCGTTGGTAACCACCTGGCTCGCGGTGTAGCGGAGGTACGAGCCCTGCATCGCCTGCGACACCGACCGCGCGGCACCGGCGGAGTCGAGCAGCTCCTGCGGACCGTTCGCGGTGAACAGCGGCCCGATCTTGGCCAGGTCACCGCCACCTTGGTACGACGCGGCCGCGAAGCGACCGATCTGCTGCCGCTGAGTCGCCAGAGCCTTCTCGGCCTTGTCGGCGCGGTCGCCGGCCGACTTGGCCTCGGCCTGCGCCTGCTGCAACCGGTACATCGCACCGTTGTAGATCTCGCCGGCCTTCGCCGACTGGACCCCGAGCTGGTCGAGCCGGGCGCTGGCGCCGGCGAGCTGCTGCTCGATCGCCGCCACCTGGGCGGCCTTCGCGGCGGCTGCCTTCTTGGCGGCGTCGACGCTGGACTGCGACGGAATGACCGGCGGCCTGGGATCAGCCTGGGCAGGCACCGAGATCAGGCCCATGGTGCCGACGAGGGAGACCACGAGCACCCCGGAGAGCAGTGGACGCATCGGGCACTTCCTTCCGCCGGTCGAGAATCCCTTCCCCAGGACTCGCGAACTTTTGGTCCATCTGGACCCCATACGTGACACTAGTTGCCTCAGGCCCCATTGGGAACACTAATCCCACTAATAACTTTGTTGCACCTGCGTGTCGGCTTGACAAACTACAAGCTTGTAATTCACGCGCAGAAAAATCGGCGCCCACCTTCGCAGGTGGACGCCGATTTGTTGAGCCGAAAGCTATTTGAGCGTGAAAGTGGCAACCACCGGCAGATGGTCGGAGCCGTTGGTGGTGATCACCGCGGACGACAACGGCTCGACGCCCTGCCGGGTGTGCAGCAGGTAATCGATCCGGGCGGTCGGGTTGTCCGCCTCGATCGTGTAGCCGGGCCCGACGCCGACCTCGGCCCAGGTGTCGCGCCAGACCTTGGTCAGAGTCGTGATCTCCGGAGCGGTCGGCCGCGCGTTCAGATCGCCGACCAGGATGGTCGGGAGCTTCGAGTCGTCCAGCAGTTCGACGACCTTCTTCGACTGCTCGAGCCGCTCGGCGTTGTTGTTCGACGTCAGGTGGGTATTGGCGAGCCGCAGATAAACGCCGCGGATCTTGATCGCCGCCACGGCCAATCCGCGCTGCTCACCGGTCGGGTAAAGCGGCAGCAGCGTGTTCTTGAAGTCCTTGATCGGGTTCTTCGAGAACACCGCCGTGCCGTACTGCCGACGCGGCTCCCCCGGGTGCAGCGGCGGCAGGTCGAGGTTGGCCGCGTAGGCATAGTGCATCTTGAGCCGGGCGGCGAACCAGGCAGGCTGGTTGACCCAGTTGCTGCGCTCGCTCCAGTGGTTGTCGACCTCCTGAAGGCCGACCAAGTCGGCACCGGAGTCCTCGATCACCTTGGCGATCCGCTCGAGATCCAGTACGCCGTCCGTACCGGCGCCATGGTGGATGTTGTAGGTCAGCACCTTCAGCGGCTGGCCCGGTCTGTCGGGCCGGTCGCTGCCGCGGGAGGTGGCGTCGGCCGCCGTCGGCAGCACCATCAGCAAGCCCGCGAAGGTAGCGAGCAACCGGGTAGGCAGTTTTCGCATGACCTCATCCTGGCCGTAAACAGGCGACACCCGCACGAAGTACGGGTGTCGCCTGGCTGAATTAGCGCGAGACGCTCAGCTGCGCGACCGCACCCTTGGGACCGGAGGCCCAGCAGCCGGCCTTGCGACCGAACCCTCCGCACTCCACGGCGTCATAGTTGCCGTCGTCGAACTGGGTCCAGCTCCGGCCGCCGTCGAGGCTCACGTCGCTCCCGGTCGGGCCGACGGCAACGAAGGTCGCCAGGGTCCGCGGCACGTACGCCGAGCCGCTGCGGTACATCTTCGGTGCCTTGTCCGCCGCAACCAACTTCCAGCTCCGGCCGCCGTCCGTGGTGTACGACGCCGCCTTGACCGCGCCGCCCGTCTCCTCGAAGTCGCCACCGACCGCCACGCCGTGGAACGGATCGCGGAAGGACAGCGTGAAGATGCCGGCCGCCCCGCCACTGCCCATCGGGGAGTCGGTCACCCGCCACGACCGCCCACCGTCGAGGGTCTTGAACACCCGCGGCCGATCGGCACCGCCGGTCGCGAACCAGGCCGTCTTGCCAGGCCCGGCCACCAGACACGTCCCGCTCGCCGCGAAGGCGAACTCACCCGGCAGTGCCGCCGGCATCCCCTTGGTCGACTGCACCTTCCACGACTTGCCGCCGTCGGAGGTGGCCGCGATCCGGAACTTCCCGTCCACCGGGTCGCTCAAGGCGAGCCCGTTGCGCGGGTTATTGAAGTCCAAGCAGTCGTAGAAAGCGACCGGGTCGAGATTGCGGAACGCCTCGATCCAGTGCTTGCCACCATCGGCCGTCCGGAAGATCCGGGAGTCCTCGCCGACGCCGATCGCCAGCACCACGGCGTGCTGCGCGTCGAACGCCTCGACATCGCGGAACAGCAGCGCCTGCCCAGGCGGGCTCACGTTCTGCCACTTCTTACCGCCGTCGAGGGTCCGCAGTACCTGCCCCTGGTTCCCCGCGACCCAGGCCACGTCCTTGCTGACCGCCGCGAGCCCACGGAACTGCGACGCGCTCCCGGTCGGTTTCAGATCCCACTGGTACTTCGGTCCGGGGTGCCCGACCGCTTGGGCCGGCACCAGCTGGGACATCGCGAGCAGAACTCCGGCCGCGAGCGCGGCCATCCGCAGGGCCTTCAAGTTATAGAGCATGCCCGGCAACGTAATACAGAAGACGAGCTCTTGCCGAGCCTTCCGGCCACTGTCACTCTAAGCATCCAATTCTGACAGGAGCCGCCCATGAACGACTCCGTACTCACCTCGGTACTGCTGCCGGTCGCACTGGCGATCATCATGCTCGGCCTCGGCCTGACCTTGACGGTCGCCGACTTCACCCGGGTACTACGGATGCCGCGCGCCGTCATCGTTGCGCTCGGCACCCAGGTGCTGTTGTTGCCGGTGATCTGCTTCGGCCTGGTGAAGGCGTTCGACCTGGCGCCCGCGCTGGCCGTCGGGATGATGCTGCTGGTCGCCTCGCCCGGCGGTACGACAGCGAACCTCTTCAGCCACCTGGCCGGCGGTGACGTCGCGCTCAACGTGACGCTGACCGCGGTCAACTCGGTACTGGCCGTGATCACCCTGCCGATCGTGGTCAACCTGTCCCTGGACCACTTCCTCGGCGACGGCCAGATCGGCCTGCAACCGGCGAAGATGCTGCAGGTCTTCGCGATCGTGCTCGTCCCGGTCGCCCTGGGAATGCTGCTCCGCAACAAGGCGCCCGGCTTCGCGACCCGGATGGCCAAACCCGTGAAACTCGGCTCGATCGTCGTCCTCGCGCTGGTGATCTTCGCCGCGATCTACACCGAACGCGCCAACTTCCTCGACTACCTCGCCGCCGTCGGTGTGGTCGCCGTACTCCTCAACATCCTCAGCCTCGCCATCGGCTACGCAGTACCGAAGCTGGCTAAGCTAGGTGAGCGCCAGTCCATCGCGTGCTCGATGGAGATCGGCATCCACAACGCCACTCTGGCGCTCACCATAGCTCTGAGCCCTTCCCTACTGGGCAACAGCGAGATGTCCATCCCGGTAGCCGTCTACGGCATCGTCATGTTCATCCCAACCGCCGCCTTCGCCTTCTACCTCAGCTCGCGGTCAGCCGGAAGGACTGCGTAGCCCCGCCGTTGCAGGTCAGCTGGACCAGTTGGATGCTGTCGGCGGTGGAGCCGCCGGGGACGGTCAGGCACTTGCTGCTCAGGCGGCTGACGAAGTGGAAGTAGCCGCTGCCTTCTGAGACTGCCTGCCACTGCTGGTTGGTGCCGCTGCTGTACGTCCACAGTTGCAGTCCCGCGTTGTCGGCCGAGGACACCCCGGTCACGTCGATCACCTTCGTGGCGTCGTTGCGGTTGTTGACCCGGGTGAAGCCGTTAGAGGTCGGCTGGAACTGGAACTGCTGGGCCTGCGAGGCGTTGCAGCTGTACTGCTGGACGACCGAGCCGTTGGCGGTGGCCGCCGCGCGGACGTCGATGCACTTGCTGTTGCCCTTGTTGGCAGCCGTGTACCAGGTGTTGGCGTCGGGCTGGTCGACCGGCGGAACAGTGGTGCCGCCACCGCCGAGCCACTTCAGGGCGTCCATCAGGAACTGGTTCTGCGCCGGGCTGTCGAAGGTCGACGAGGTCCGGGTGTTGGTCTCGTAGTTCATCGCGTTGTGGCCGAAGTTGGCGTAGATCACCTTGTAGTTCTTGTTCGTCCAGACGATCGGGTAGTAGCCGCTGGTCCAGACCTGCGACGTACCGACCGGGAAGCTGGACGGGTCGATCGACGCCAGCACCTGGATGTTCGGGTTGTTGCGCAGGTCGTTTTGCCAGCTGTACCACTCACTGACCGAGGAGCGGAACGTCGCGCCGGTGTTCACCAAAGACGGGTGTGAGCGGTTCTCCGCCTTCAACGTGACCGCGGTCGGCAGCCAGGTGTTGGAGTTGAACCGGCCGGTGCCGAGCAGGGTGTTGTTGAACCACGGCCAGCCACCGCTGGCGTCGTTGTAGTTGGCGACGTGGAAGCCGAGGAAGCCACCACCACTCTCGATGTAGCGCTGGAACCCGGTCCGCTGCGCCGAGCTGTGCGGCGAGTCGTCCAGGAACAGCACCACCGCCGCCTGCGCGGTGGTCAGGGTGTTCAGCCGGTCCCAGTTGTTCGTCTGCTCGTAGGTGAAGCCGTTCTGAGCACCGAACTGCGGGAACCGGACCGCGGCCTCCTTCTGGAAGTCGATGTGCGCCGCGTCGAAGGACCCGCTGTAGAAGGCGAGCACCTTGAACGTTGCCTGTACTTTGTCGAGCTGAGCCACCTTGTCGGGCGCGGCCACCCGGGCGAACGCGCTGCCTGACGTCAGGGTCAGACAGGCGACCACCAGGATGGCCAGCAATCGGGCGATGGGACTCTTGCGGACCATGTGCATGGGGGCGGTCCTTTCGTGAATTACTGCAGTGGGCGATAACGAAGTCCGTATCCGAACGGAAACAGCGGCGCCTGCCCGTCGCCGACGTTGATGGGTTGCTGCGCGGCGCTCTTCATCCAGGTCACCGGCAACTGGCCGGTCGGGTTGTAGTCACCGAACAGGACGTCCGCGACGCCCTGCCCTTCCGTGCCCGGCAGCCAGGCGGCGACCAGCCCGGTCCAGTCCGGCAGTTGCGCCGCGATGTCGAGCGGCCGGCCGGACACCAGTACGACGACCACCGGTACGCCGGTCGCCTTCAACCGGGCCAGCGTGTCGAGATCGGCCTGGTCCAGCCCCATCCCCGCCGGGCGGTCACCACGGCCCTCGGCGTACGGGGTCTCGCCGATCACCGCGACGGCGACGTCGTACGAGTCGTCGACGCCGGTCGCATCCTTGCTATAGGCAACCGTTGTGGACGGTGCGGCCGAGTGCCGGATCCCTTCCAGGATGGTGGTTCCGGGCGTGACCGGGCCGCTCGCGCCCTGCCAGCCGATGGTCCAGCCGCCGGCCTGGTTGCCGATGTCGTCGGCGTTCTTGCCGGCCACGAAGATCTTCTGGTTCGCCTTGGCCAGCGGCAGCACGCGACCGGAGTTCTTCAGCAGTACCTGGGATTCGCGGACCGCCTGGCGAGCCAGGTCGCGGTGCTCCTTGCTGCCGATCGTGTCGGTGAAGGTGCGATCGGTGTACGGGTGCTCGAACAGCCCGAGCTCGAACTTCTTGGCCAGGATCCGCCGGTTCGCGTCGTCGATCCGCGCGAGCGGGATCCGGCCGGCCTGGACCTCCGCGCGCAGCGTGTCGATGAACTGCTTCCAGGCAAACGGCACCATCACCATGTCCATGCCGGCGTTGATCGACGCGGTCACCTCGGCCGGCGTGAACCCGGCCTGGCCGTCGATCTTGTCGATGCCGTTGTAGTCCGACACGACGATGCCGTCGAAGCCGAGCTCACCCTTCAGCACGTCGTTGATCAGGTAACCGTTCGCGTGCATCTTGACCGAGTTGAAGCTGCTGTAGGAGATCATCACCGAGCCGACGCCACGGCGGACGGCCTCCTTGAACGGCGGCAGGTGGATCGCCCGCAGCTCGGCCTCGCTGATGTTCGTCTCGCCCTCGTTCTTGCCACCGACAGTGCCGCCGTCACCGACGTAGTGCTTGGCGGTCGCGAGCACCGAGCCGGAGTCCGAGAGCGACTCGCCCTGCATGCCGTTGATGATCGGCGCCATCGTCCGCGCGAGCATCGGCAGCTCACCGAAGGACTCGTACGTGCGTCCCCACCGGTCGTTGCGTGCCACACACAGACAGGGCGCGAAGTTCCAGTCGATACCCGTGCCGGACACCTCTTCGGCGGTCGCCCGGCCGATCTTCTCGGCGAGCGCGCCATCGCGGGTGGCCCCGAGCCCGATGTTGTGCGGGAAGATCGTCGCGCCCTTGACCCCGTTGTGCCCGTGCACCGCGTCGACCCCATAGATCAAGGGGATCCCGAGCGGCGACGACAACGCGGTCCGCTGGAACCCGTCGTACATATCGGCCCAGCTCTGCGGCGTGTTCGGCGTCGGCTGCGAGCTCCCGCCGGACAGCAACGACCCCAGCCGGTACGTCGCGACGTCGGTCGGCTCGGTGATGCCCAGCCGCTCGGCCTGGATCATCTGGCCGAGCTTGTCGTCCAACGTCATCCGCCCCAGCAGATCCTGAACCCGGGCCTTCACCGGCTGTGTCGCGTCCTTGTACGCCGGTGTCGCAGCGTCTTGATCCGGAACCGGCGAGGCCGGCGCAGGCGCGGGAACAGCCAGCAGCAGCGCCCCAGTCAGTAGGCCGACGAGGGCAGGCAACAGCTTCCGAGCGGGCATTGGGCGGATCCCCTCAGTGAGCATGGTGTTACGCAGGGTCTGAAATTCAGGGCTTAAATTAACCCACGTTCTAACGGCCGTAAAGACTTCGGCAAACCTTTTCCGAAAAGTCTTTCAGTTTCTCCTTTACTTGACCGATCGGTCCAGAATGCGTATTCTCGGACTCATGAGCAACGACGACGCAGTGCGCGCGGTGGTCGGCGAGTTCCTCGCCGCTCTCGGCAAGGGCGATGCCGACCTGATCGCGGCGACCTTCGCCGAGGAGATCGACTGGTACGTCCCCGGTGACCAGGCCCAGGGCTGGACCGGGCAGCGGACCCGGCGCGACGAAGTACCGGCGTACTTCCGCACCATGTGGCCGATTTTCGTGCCGGGCGAGAGCGAGACCGAGCTCAAGAAGATCCTGGTGGACGGCCCGGATGCCGTCATCCTGGCTCAGTTCACCCATACGGTGCAGGCCAATAGGCGTCGCTTCAGCACGCCCGTGGCGATGCACCTGACCGTCGAGAACGGGAAACTAGTGCGGATGCACCTCTACGAGGACACTCACCTGGTTGCGAAGTCGGTCGGCGCGGCGGCCTGACCGAGCACGGCGAGCAGTGCGAGCTTCTCGGCGCTCTCCGAGCCCGGTGTCGCGGTGAAGACGAGCAAGGTCTGCTGCTGCTCCAAGTCGTCGAGCACCTGACAGTGCAGCTCCAGCGCGCCGACGGCCGGGTGCAGGAAGCGCTTGACCCCGACGTGCCGGATCCCGATCTCGTGGGCGTTCCAGAGTTCGCGGAACTCCGCACTGCCGTCCAGCAGCGCACGGACGAGGCTGCCGGCCGGCGACTTATCGCCATCGGTGGCGTGTACGGACCGCAGGCCCGACACGAGGACACGACTGTGGTTGGCGCGCTGGTCCTCGTCCGCGTAGCGGTCCCGGTCGCCGTCGCGCAGGAACCATCGATAGGCGCCGCTCCGCTCGAGGCCCTCGAAATTCGTCAGCTCGCCCTCGAAGGCGACGTCGACCGCGGTCTGCACCAACGTCTCGCCAAGCCGGTTCATCACCTGGGCGGGGGTGTCGACCAGGCGGTCCAGGATCCGCAGCAGCCCGGGGTTCACGTGGTCGTCGCCGCTCATCCGTGGCGGCACACCGTGGCCGGCCAGGACATACAGGTGATCCCGCTCGTCCAGCGTCAGCCGGAGCGCGCGGGCGATCGCGGCGAGCATCTCCGCCGACGGTTGCGGACCACGACCGCCTTCGAGCCGGCTGTAGTAGTCCGTCGACATCACGGCGAGCGCAGCGACCTCCTCGCGCCGAAGGCCCGGAGTACGGCGCCGGCGGCCGCGGGGCAGGCCGAGGTCCTCTGGCTGCAATGCCTCGCGGCGTTTGCGCAGGAAGTCCGACAGTTCCCCGTAGTCCATGGCTCCATTGTTCAGCACCCGCCCGCGTTAGCCACTGCTTGTCGAGCAGTGGCTGAACTGGGCCTGGTTGCCCGGCCCCCGCCGTTCGAGGCTGGAGACATGAAAACGACAGGGAACACGATCTTCATCACCGGCGGTACTTCGGGCCTCGGGCTGGGCCTGGCGCTGCGCTTCCACGCCCTCGGCAACAAGGTGATCATCGGCGGCCGCCGCAAGGAGCTCCTCGACGAGATCGCGGCGGAGCACGCCGGGATCGGCACCGTCGTCCTCGACGTCGACGACCCGGCGTCGATCCAGGCGGCGTACGACGAGGTCACCAGCAGCTACCCCGAGCTGAACGCCGTCCTCACGATGTCGGGGATCATGCACCCGGAGAACCTGCTGGACCCGGGACACCTGGACACGGCCGAGGCGACCATCACCACGAACCTGCTCGGCACGATCCGTACGCTCGCCAAGTTCACGCCTTATCTCATGGCGAAGCAGAAGGCCACGATCCTGACCGTCTCCTCGGGCCTGGCGTTCGTCCCGCTCGCATTCACCCCGACGTACAACGCGACCAAGGCAGCCATCCACAGCTACACCCAGAGCCTGCGGATCCAGCTCGCCGGCACCGCGGTACAGGTGATCGAGCTCATTCCGCCGGCTGTGCAGACCGCGCTGATGGGTCAGCAGAACGACGAGCGCGCGATGCCGCTGGAGGAGTACCTCGCCGAGACGATGACGCTGCTCGCCGATCAGCCGGACGCCGCCGAGATCACCGTCCAGCGGGTCGGTTTCCTGCGCGACGCGGAACGCGAGAACCGCTACGACCAGACGGTCGCAGCGGTCAACGCGCACTGAGCGGTCAGTCGGACAGCGGCTATTCGGACAGGGCTTGTTCTATCCGTTGAACTTTGGCGGCGAGCTGGCCGGTGTAGCCGGGGCGGATGTCGGCCTTCAGGACCAAGCTGACCCGGGGTGAGACGGCGGCGACGGCCTCGACGGCCTGTTTCACCACCGCCATCACTTCGTCCCACTCCCCCTCGAGATTGGTGAACATCGCGTTGGTCTCGTTCGGCAGACCGGAGGCGCGAACGACGCGGATCGCCTCGGCGACCGCCTCGCTCACGCCACCGGTCTCGTCCCCTGCGGCTGGGCTGATGCTGAATGCAACGATCATGCCTTCAGCTTGCCAGGTACTAGTCCTGCAGCTTGTCCTGGACCTGGAGCTTCGCCGCTTCCTCGGCCCGCCGCTCGGCGCCTGACGTCGTCAGCAGCGGCTTCTCCTTGATGAAGAGCACGGCCACCAATGCGAGCACCGCGAACGGCACCGACATCATGAACAGGTCCGCGGTCGCCATCCCGTACGCGTTCTCGACGGCGGCCTTGGCCTGCTCCGGCAGTTCCGAGATGTTCGGTACCGCGCTGCTGCCGCCCGACGCGCCACCCGGGTTCAGCGTGGCCGCGCCGAGCTCCCGCACCGGTACGTCGTTCTGCGCGGCGAGCACCAGGTTCTGCATCACCAGGCCGATGCCGACACCGAGCACGAGCATGAAGCTCCACAGCATGTACTTCGAGGTGTGCGCGTCGATCGTGCCGAACAGCGCCAGCCCGATCGGCAGCAGCACGCTTCCGACGACCAGGAAGATCTTCCACTTGCCGTACTTCGTGATCAGTCCACCCGCGATCGTGGACGCGACCATCATGCCGATGATCAGCGGCAGACTCATCAGCCCGGCCTTGGTCGGCGAGTAGCCCTGCGCGATCTGGAAGTACTGCGCGAGGAACACTGAGCCGCCGAACATCGCCACCCCGACCAGCGCGCTGGCGACGATCGACAGCGTCACCGTGCGGTTGCGGAACAGGTCCATCGGTCGCCGACGCGAAGATCGCGCCGAAGATTCCGGAGTACCGGCCGAGTTCACGCGGCGGGATGATCGCGGCCATCACGATCTGCGCCAGCGCGGTCAGGCCACCGGCGCCGAGGCCTTGCAGGACGCGGCTGCCCAGCAGTACCTCGATGTTCGGCGCGAAGCCCGCGACGAGCGAGCCCACCACGAAGAAGCCCAAGGACAGCTGGACGAGCAGCTTGTTGTTGTAGAGGTCGGCGAGCTTGCCCCAGATCGGCACGGTGGCGGTCATCGTGAGCAGCTCGAGGGTGACGACCCAGGTGTACGACGACTGGCTCGCCCCCAGGTCGTGGATGATCCGCGGCAGCGCGGTCGACACGATGGCGCCGGCCAGGATCGCGACGAACATGCCCATCATCAGGCCGGACACGTGACGCTGCTCACTAGGCCGCTACTCCGGGCGTCCGAGCCGCTACGGTGCGTCGATGCGCCCTTCCGAGACTGACCCGTCCGTTATGTCCCGACGCCGGTTCGCCGGCCTGACCGCCTTCACCTCCGCGGCCGCCCTCGGCCTCACCCAGATCCGCACCAGCAGCGCCGATACCGGCATCACCGCCGCCAAGCGTGATTTCGTCCCCGCCGTCGTGATCGGCACCGGCTACGGCTCCGCTGTCACCGCCCTGCGGCTCGGCGAGGCCGGTATCACCACGACGATGCTGGAGATGGGCCAGTTGTGGAACAAGCCCGGCAAGGACGGCAAGGTCTTCTGCTCCACCCTGAACCCGGACTCCCGCTCGATGTGGTTCAACCGCCGCACCAAGGCCCCGCTCGACACGTTCCTGTGGCTCGACGTGGTCAACCGCGACATCGGTACGCCGTACGCCGGCGTGCTCGACCGGATCGACTTCCCCAACATGGGCGTGTACGTCGGACGCGGCGTCGGCGGCGGCTCGCTCGTCAACGGCGGCATGGCCCCGACCCCGCGCCGCTCGTACTTCGAGAAGGTGCTGCCACACGTCGACGCGGAGCAGATGTACAAGCGGTACTTCCCGCTGGCCAACCGGATGCTCGGCGTGAACACGATCGACCCGCACTACCTCGAGAAGACCCCGGTCTATCGCTACGCCCGGGTCTCCCGCCGGCACGCGCACCAGGCGGGATTCAAGACGACGGTGATCCCGAACGTCTACGATTTCCGTTATCTGCAACGCGAAGAGCGTCGCGAGGTGCCCAGGTCGGCGCTGGCCGGCGAGGTCATCTACGGCAACAACCACGGCAAGCAGAGTCTCGACAAGACCTATCTCGCGGATGCGGTCGGCACCGGCAAAGTGACGATCCAGACCCTCACCCGGGTCACCGCGATCCGCCAGGACCGGTCCGGCTACGTACTGACGGTCGAGCGAATCGATGCCTCAGGCAAGGTTCTGCGCCGGAGCGAGCTGGGCTGCAAGCACCTCTTCCTCGGCGCGGGCAGCGTCGGTACCACCGAACTGTTGCTCAGGGCCCGCGAAACCGATGCCCTGCCCAACCTCTCCGCGACGATCGGAAGCGGCTGGGGCACCAACGGCAACGTGATGACGTCGCGCGCCAACCACCTGTGGGACCCGACCGGTCTCCTCCAGTCGACGATCCCGACGCTGGCCATCGACAACTGGGACGACCCGATCCACCCGGCCTTCGCGGAGATCGCGCCGCTGCCGATCGGGATCGAGACGTGGGCGAGCCTCTACCTGGCGATCACGGTCAACCCCGAGCGCGGCCGGTTCAGCTACAACTCCCGGACCGACCGGGCCGACCTGCACTGGGGCGCGACCCAGAGCAACCCGTCGATCAAGTCCGCCCGGGCGCTGTTCGACAAGATCAACCGTGCCATCGGCACGACGTACCGGCGGGATCTGTTCGGCGGGAACCGGGAGTTCGCCGCCGACTTCTGCTACCACCCGCTCGGCGGTTGCGTACTGGGCAAGGCAACCGACGACTACGGCCGGGTGCGCGGCTACCGCAACCTCTATGTGACGGACGGATCGCTGATCCCGGGCTCGATCGGCGTCAACCCGTTCGTCACCATCACAGCCCTTGCCGAGCGCAACATCGCCCGCGTGCTCGCCACCGACCTGCGGAGTTGACCGGGCTGGTCGCCGTCGACCGGCGGACCTGACCGGGTTATACGCTCGGGCTTTATGACCTCCATCGCGACGGATCTGGCCCCCACCGGCGTACTGCGTGCCTCGATCAACCTGGGCAACCCTGTTCTTGCCCAGGGCACCCCGGAAGAGCCGACCGGCGTCACGGTCGACCTCGCCGCGGAGATCGGGGCGCGGCTCGGCGTACCGGTGGAGTTCCTCTGCTTCGACGCGGCACGGAAGTCGTTCGAGGCGATGACTTCGGGCGCGGCCGACCTCTGCTTCCTCGCGATCGAACCGGTGCGAGCGGCAGAGGTCGCCTTCACCGCGCCGTACGTCCTGATCGAAGGCGTGTATGCCGTCCCGACGGACTCGCCGCTCACCACGATCGACGAGGTGGACGCCCCCGGAGTACGGATCGGCGTCAACCAAGGCTCGGCCTACGACCTCTACCTGACCCGCACTCTGCAGCACGCCACACTCGTCCGCGGCACCGACGGCATAGACCTCTTCCGCACCGACAGTCTTGAAGCCACCGCCGGCATCCGCCAGCCCCTCACCAAGTATGTCGCGGCGAACGATGACGTCCGCTTGATCGAAGAACGCTTCATGCAGATCCAGCAAGCCGTCGGCACCACCAAAGCCCGCCACCCGGAGACCGTCCAGTTCCTCCACGACTTGATCGAAGAACTGAAGGCAAGCGGCTTCGTCGCCGACTCCCTCCAGCGCGCCGGCCAACACGACGCTACGGTCGCACCTTAGGAATCCAGGCCGGTACGGTCTTGCAGTACTCCTCGTACTGCGGGCCGTACCGCTGCCGTAGTACCGGCTCCTCGTACCACCGCACGAAAGACGCCATCACCACCCAGGCGACTACCGCGTAGGCGAACAACCAGGGGTCCAGGAAGAGCACCGCCTGGCCGGCGACGGCCGCCACCACACCGACGTACATGGGATTGCGGACGAAGCGGTAGTCGCCGCCGATCACCAACTGCTCGGTCGGCGCGATCGGCGCCGGTGTGCCGCGCCCTTCCCGCACGAAGCGGGCGAAGGCGCGCAGCAGGACGACCAGTCCGGCAACGATCAGCAGCAGCGACGGCCAGAACCTCACCTCGGACCAGCCGTTGATCCACCACGGGACCGCGCCCGCGACCACGCAGGGTGCGGCGAAGAAGAAAGCCGTACTGCCGAGAACCGCCTTAACCATCGGAGAGCCTGGCGATCACTCGGTCGGACAACTCGCAGAAGGTGTCCAGCTCGGCTGGGGTGAGATCGGCGAACCAGTCGGCGACCGCCGCGTAGTCGCCCTCGTCGCGCTCCTTCCAGAAGGACGCGCTGTGGTTTGTTGCTGAGAGCAACTTTCGGCGCTTGTCGGTGGGGTCGGGCTCGACTTGCAGGAGGTTTTTGCGGACCAGGGCGGCAACGATCTGGGCGACGTTCTGGTGGGTGCTGCCGAGCGCCGCCGCCGCCTCGGCCAGGGACGGTTTACCGGCCGCGACGACGACCGTGATGAGCGCGGCCTGCTGGGTGGTCAGGCCGTCTTCGCGCAACCGCTCGTCCATCGCGTAGCGCAACCGCTGGGCCAGCGTGAGCGTCGTCCGGAACGCGCGGATCGACGGCTCGAGCGCCGACTCCGGGCCGATCCCCAGCAGGTCTTCGGTCTTGTTCCGCGATGACATAGGCAATATATTACCTATCACCATCGAAGGGGGCAAGATCGTGATCTGCTTACTGCCGCACTGCGCCTACCTGTCCGAGACGTCGCGGATGCTCGAGCTCCACCGCGCCCTGACCGAGCTCGGCCTCCCGGTCCGCGTCGCCACCCACGGCGGCCCGCACGAACGCCTCCTGGCCGGCATCCCGTACGACGTACTGGGCCCTGGTCTGTCCGCATCCAGAGCAGCCCGTTTCGTCGGGTCGGCCGTCGGGCTCGGCGATCCCGGGCAGAGCATGTACGACGATGACGAGATCCGTTCCTACGTACAGACGGAGGCGGAGTACTTCCGCGCCCACGGCATCACGGTGGCGGTCACCGGCTTCACGCTGACCGCGTTGCTGTCGTCGCGGCTGGCCGGAGTACAGGTGATCACCGAACACGCAGGCAGCTTCGTCCCACCGGTCTTCGAGCGTTATCTTCCGCCCGACCGGAAGCCCGCCCGCATAGAGGCCTACTGCTCCGGCTTCAACCGTGTCGCCGAATCCCTTGGCATAGAAGGCATTCCCAGCCTCGCAGCGCTACTCCTGGGCGACCTCTCACTGGTCCCGGAGGTCGCCGAAGTCCTGAGTGTCTCCGCCACCGAACTGGCCGCCTGGACCCCGGACGGCGATCCCGGCTATCGCCCGAACTCCCGCCTGGCCGCCGTTGGCCCGCTCTTCGCGCACCTCGATCTGCCGCTCCCCGACCGGGTCCAGAAATTCCTCAGTCACCCGGGCCCGACCATCTACTTGGCGATGACCTCGACCCCACCGACCCAGGTTCGCGCCGCCATCGCCGAGCTCAGCTCCCTCGACCTCCGGATCCTGGTGGCCGGCACCATCCACGACCTGTCCGACCTGGCCACCGACCGCATCCTGGTCGGAGCCACCCTCCCCAGCCACCTCGTCATGCCCCAGGTAGACCTCGCCATCACCACCGGCGGCCAAGGCAGCGTCCAAACGGCCATGGCCAGCGGCACCCCACTCCTGGGCATCCCCCTCCACATCGAACAGGACCTCAACGTCGCCCTGGTCGAACGCCTGGGCGCAGCCCGCCACGCCACCCCCACCGACAACCTGGCAACCCTCGCCGCCCAGATGCTCGACAACAGGTCCCACGCCGCAGCCGCAGAGCGAATCCAGAAGCTCTACGCCGCCGTCGACGGCCCGGCCCAGGCCGCCGAGGCCATCGCACTGGCAGCTCCCGAGACCTCCTGAGTCCCGGTTGCACCTGAGAGGTATCGGCTCTTGCGCGAACCGTCATTGTTCACCGGCGGCCGATGCGGTGATCTGGAAAGGCGGCGGCCAGCGGGTTGCCCGCAGTCGGAAGTACAGATCATTGGAGTGCGAAAACATGGGTCAGCTTGACGGCAAGGTGGCAGTGGTGACCGGGGCCAGCAAAGGGATCGGGTTCGCCACGGCTCAACGTTTCGCCGAGGAGGGGGCGACTGTCTACCTCACCGGACGCGGCAAGACGGCACTGGACTCGGCCGTCGCGCAGATCGGCCCGCGCGCGATCGGCGTACCGGGTGATGTCTCCGATCTCGCCGCTCTCGACCAAC
This sequence comes from Streptomyces sp. SID13031, assembly GCF_010548305.1. Lineage (GTDB taxonomy): Bacteria > Actinomycetota > Actinomycetes > Propionibacteriales > Kribbellaceae > Kribbella. The sequence goes on along the minus strand of NZ_JAAGLV010000011.1, from coordinate 179,125 downwards.
TCTTTGCGACGATCGAGGCCGACGGGCAGCGGATCGACGTGCTGTTCGCGAACGCCGGCATGACGGCCTTCGTGCCACTGGCCAACGTCACCGAGGAGCACTACGAACAGGTGACCGGGCTGAACGTGCGCGGCACGCTTTTCACCGTGCAGAAGGCTTTGCCATTCCTGAACGACAACGCCTCGATCATTCTCGCGTCGTCCACCACCGCGGCCAGGGGGCCGGCCACCGGCACTGTGTACGCCGCGTCCAAAGCAGCGGTCCGCTCGTTCGCCCGCACCTGGGCGAACGAGCTGAAGGATCGCGGCATCCGGGTCAACGCTCTCGCGCCGGGCGGTACTGAAACCCCTGCGATGGTGGGCGCCACCCCGGAAGGCCTTACCGCAGAGGAGTTTCGCGGGATGGTGGCCGCGCAGGTGCCGATGGGCCGGGTGAGCCAACCGGAGGAACAGGCCGCCGCCGCGTTGTTCCTCGCGTCCGGCCAGAGCAGCTACATCACCGGGATCGAGCTGCTCGTGGACGGTGGCATCAACTCGATCTGATCCAGCCGATTCACCACCGCGACCGCCGCCCGGGCGAACTGGTCACGCGCAGCCGAAAGGTTCGCGTGTGGCCAGGCCAGCACCATCCGATCACCCGGTACGTCGACGACGGGCACGGCGACGACCGACCCGCCGAGCCGGCTGGTCCCGCCGGCGCCGATGACGACCACCAGCTCCCCCAGCGCAACCCTGTCGATGAGCTCGTCCAGGCCGACCGGCGGGGCGTCCTCGCGGTACCGCGCCTCGGCTCGCAGCTCCCGGGCGGTCAGGCTGTCGCGCGAAGCCAGCGGATGCCCCGCCGGGAGAAGCGCGACCGGCGGTTCCTCCAGGAGATCGATCGTGTCCAGCCCGTCCAGGTCGTCGTTGCCGCACATCAGCGCCAGATCGGCCAGCCCGTCCCGCAGACTGGCCCCAAGCTCGGCGGTGAACACGACCTCGACCGGCACCGGATCGGCACCTCGCCGGTACTCCTCGAAGATCCTGGCCAGCAATCCCGCGCCAGTACCCGGCGGCGCGGCGACCAGGAGCCGCTTCGGCCGGACGGCCTGCCGCGTACGCCGTACGACGGTGTCCAAGGCGGCGAGCGCCTTGCGGCTCTCGTGCAGGAAGACCTCGCCGGCGTCGGTCAGGTCGACCCGTCGGCTCGTGCGCTCGAACAGCCTGATGCCGATCCGCCGCTCCAGCCGGCTGATCGCCCGCGACAGCGGCGGTTGCCCGATCCCCAGCTCCTCAGCGGCACGACCGAAGTGCATCTGTTCCGCCACTGCGACGAAGTAGACGAGCTCACGCACCTCCAACCGATCCATACCCTCGAAACTACCTCGACAGGCCCCCGCGGCGCTCACTCTAGAAATGCATAGCTTTCCTATGTATAGTTGTCTTCTGTGAGCCCTTCGACGGATCTTTCTCAGCTCGGGGTCGACGTTGTCGTCGCCTCGGCGCGGTTGGCCCGGCTGGCGAGCCGGGATGTCAGTGCGTTGCCGCATGCGGCGATGCGGTTGATGGGGCGGCTCGACGAGCTCGGGCCGACCCGGATCAGCGAGCTGGCCAAGGCCGATCGGTGCTCGCAACCGACGATGTCCAACCTGGTTCAGCGCCAGGAGGAGAACGGCTGGGTACTCCGTGAGCCCGACCCCGCCGATTCCCGGGCCAGCCTGATCAGCCTGACCCCGGCCGGCCGCGCCGAGCCCGACCGGGCCCGCCACGAAGCCGGCCAGGCCATCGCCACCCGGCTCCGGCAACTGCCGTCGACCGACCTCGAAACCCTTCGGGCCGCAGTCACCGTCATGCACCAAATTCTCACTCTCGAGCCCTTGGAGGAGAGCAACCGGTGAGCAGTAACTCGATTCTGAAGCAACCCAAGTCCGTCTGGGCCGTCGCGTTCGCGTGTGTGATCGCGTTCATGGGCATCGGCCTGGTCGACCCCATCCTCAAGCCGATCGCGGAGCAGCTGCACGCGAGCCCGTCGCAGGTCTCGCTGCTGTTCACCAGCTACATGGCCGTGATCGGCGTCGCGATGCTGATCACCGGCGCGGTCTCCAGCCGGATCGGCGCCAAGCGCACGCTGCTGATCGGCCTGGCCATCATCGTCGTCTTCAGCGCGCTGGCCGGCCTGTCCAACTCGATCGGCATGATCGTCGCCTTCCGGGCCGGCTGGGGGCTGGGCAACGCGCTCTTCATCGCCACCGCCCTGGCCACCATCGTCAACTCCGCCAGCGGTTCGGTCGCCCAGGCGATCATCCTGTACGAGGCGGCGCTCGGCGTCGGTATCGCGGCCGGTCCGCTCGTCGGTGGTGAGCTCGGCACGATCTCCTGGCGTGGCCCGTTCTTCGGCGTCGCCGTCCTGATGACGATCGCGCTCGCCGCCACCGCGTTCCTACTCCCCGCCTCGCCGCCTGCTCCCCGGCGTACGTCGATCCTCGAACCCCTGAAGGCACTCAGGCACCGTTCGCTGGCGACCGTCGCGGTCACCGCGTTGCTCTACAACTTCGGCTTCTTCACCCTGCTCGCGTTCACCCCGTTCCCGCTGGGGATGTCGGCGCGGCAGATCGGGCTGATCTTCTTCGGCTGGGGCATCGGCCTGGCGCTGACCTCGGTCTTCGCCGCACCCCGGTTGCAGCGTCGCTTCGGCACCCTGCCCGTCGTGATGACCTCGCTACTGCTGTTCGCCGCCGACCTCACCGTGATGGGTCTCTACGCCCACCACCCGCCGGTCCTCGCAGCCGGCGTGATCGTGGCCGGCCTGTTCCTCGGCGTGAACAACACCCTGATCACCGAGGCCGTGATGGCGGCCGCACCGGTCGAGCGCGGCACCGCCTCCGCGGCGTACAGCTTCGTCCGGTTCTCCGGCGGCGCGGTCGCGCCCTGGCTGGCCGGCAAGCTCGGCGAGGAGATCAACGTCCAGGTCCCCTTCTGGGTCGGTGCTTTCGCAGTACTACTCGCAATCGGCGTACTGGCCACCGGCTGGAAGCCCCTCGCCCACCTCCGTACGCCGGCCGCTCACTCCGAGGCCGAGGCCACGGCCCTCACCACGGCCGACGCCTGATCAGGGCGCGGTCACTGTCACAGTGCCGCTGATGACCGCCACGGCGACGGCGCTGAGCTGGCTACCGTTGCTGCGGGCATAGGCCCGCAGCAACGCGAACGCCTCGTCCACGTCGACCCCGGATCGCTCGGCCAGTACTCCCTTGGCCTGCTCGATCAGGACGCGGCTGTTCAGCGCCGCTTGCAGTTGTTCGGCGACGATCTCGCTGTGCCGCACCGTGCGTTCCTGCAGCAGGCCGATGGTCGCCACGTCAGCCAGCGCCTGGCCCACCGAGACGTCATCGTCGGTGAGGCTGGACCGGTCCTTGCAGAACAGGTTCATCGCCCCGATCACCTGCCCCCGAAGGCGCAATGGCAACGCATGCACCGATCGGAAACCCGCGGCCGTGGTGGCCGCCTGGAAGCGTGGCCAGCGAGCCGCGACCTCAGCCAGGTCGACGTTCACCACCGGACGGCCGGTCCTGAAGCAGTCCAGGCAGGGGCCTTGAGAGTTCTGCAGCTCGAACAGCTCCAGCACCCGGGCCTGGTCGGTGGTGGAGGCCAGCACCTGCAACTTGCCTTGCGGATCCACCAAGATCAGGCCCGCCGCGTCCGCGTGCAGCAACTCGACGCTGCGCTCAGTCAGCGTGTGCAGGAAGTCGATCACGTCGAAGTCGGCGACCAGTGTGTCCGCAAGCTCGACGAACACCGCGGCGAGCCGCTGTTCCCTGCTCATCGCAACGCCTCCGTTCGGTGAGCGCACTTCACGTGCTTCATCCATGATGATCGCCTTCCGGCCCGAAACGAAGCCGCCGGGCGACCACGTCCTTCGCCACCTCGAGCAACGGTCGCTCGGAGCCGAAGGCATGAGCCTGTAATAACAGCAGTGCCTCGGCCAGGCCGACCGCTGCCTGGATCGTGATCATCCCGGTCGCCTGATGGATCTCCCGGCGGCTCTCGGCGACTTCCGCCAGCCGGGGGTGCATCAGCTGACCAGGCGGAGTCTTGCCCTGCAGATGCAGCAGAACCGTCACGGCGGCCTCGGTGAAGGCCAGCGCCTCCGACAGTTGCGGCGAGTCCAGCCCACCCGGCGAATCGCGGTACAGATCGAGGACACCGACCCGGATCGCGCCGACCTGCAACGGAAACGCGAAGACCGCCGCGACCCCCGCCTGCAATGCCCCCTCGGCGAAACCCGGCCAGCGGGAGAAGCCGGTCGTGGCCAGGTCGGGCTGCAGCACCGGTCGCCCGTCGCGGAAGGCATCCACGCACGGCCCCTCGCCCAGTACCTGCTGGAGGTCTTCCAGTACTGCGGCCGCTCCGTCCGTCGCCATGATCGTGCCCTCGTGCCCAGCAGACGTCATGAAGGCCAGTCCGGCCCCGCTGATCGGCAGCCGGTCGGCGCAGACCTGGCACAACCGCTCCGGAAACCTGTCCTGGTCGCCGACCATCACCTCGGCCAGGATCTGCCGGATCCGTTCCGTTGGCATCGGCCGCACCACCCTCACACCTCATCCTGCCCCCGCCTCGGCTGACAGGGCCGATCACCGACCAGCCGGAGAGCCGTCCGCAGACCCGTCAGGAAGCTTGCGGCTGGCCACCAGCCGGGCGGCGACCACCCGGAGCTTGACGTTGCCGTCCTGGGAGTAGCGACGCAGTACGGCGAACGCTTGGTCGGCGTCGATCTCGAAACGCTCCATCAACACTCCTTGCGCCTGACCGATGAGGTGGCGGGCCTCGATCGCCCGCGCCAGGTCCGCGATCTCCTGAACGCCCACGACCGCGACCGCTGCGTGTCTCGCCAGCAGGAGTGCCGCTGCCGCGTCACCGGCGCTGAACTGATTCGGTGCTGCCGCGTAGACGGTGATCGCGCCTACCGCCGACGACGTCGTGGCGAGTGGGACGGTGAGCATGCTCCGCAGCCCGAGCTCAGCCACTTGCCGGCTCCAGCGCGGCCATCGCTGATCGGCAGCAGTGTCGGGCACGAGAACGCTGCCTTGAGCTCTACTCAACGGCACCGACGGGCCCTCGCCGTACTCCACCTGCAGTTGGTCTGCCCGCTCTGCCCGTAGGTCGACGGCGCCGACCGAGGAGAGGCGTCCTCGGTGGACGAGGATCACTCCAGCGCAGTCACCCCCGACGATGCGCAGTACAGAGTCCTGCACCCGGCCCACCGTCTCGGTGATGCCCGCTGCGTCGTGCAACTCGGCCCACCGCGCGACCTCGCCGGCGGCTACCACTGCGTCAGTCAGTTCGGGGCGTGATCCCGCAGTCGTCGGCGCTGAAACGGCCGACGGTCGCCGGACGCGACTACGGATGAGCGCCATCGGCTCAGCCCCTTTTCACTTTTGCCACTCGAGGAGAGCGGCGCCAGGGTCTGGGGCAACCGATCACGCCCGGCCTGCGAACAGCGTCCGGGGTGATGCTTGAACAGTACCGCCATCCGACCGCCAGCGCGCCGACTTGGCCGGGATTCTTTTGCGCCGCAGACGACCATACCAAACAGTATGGTACGGTTTCGGCATGGTGACCAAGGCGGACTGGCTCGACGCCGGCCTGAAGGTGCTGGCCGGCGAAGGCTCCCCCGCACTGACGATCGAACGGCTGACCACTGAGCTGGGCCTGAGCAAGGGCTCGTACTACCACCACTTCAAAGGCGCCGGCGGCTTCCGGACCGCCTTGCTCGAGCACTTCGAGAAGAGGTTCACCAGCAGGCTGATCGACACCGTCGAGCAGCACCCCGAGGCCGACGCGGCGAGCAAGCTCACCGAGCTGATGGAGCTCGTACTCGCCGACGCCGACCACGTCCGGCTCGAGATCGCAGTACGGGCCTGGGCTCTGCAGGACCCAGAGGCGCGAGCGGCGCAGGAACGCGTCGACCACGCCAGAACAGCTTATCTACAAGAGCTTTGCCGAGGGATCGACTCGGTCAAGGAGCCGGTTCACCTGGCCCGCTTGCTCTATCTGATCCTGATCGGCGCCGAACAGGTCGTACCACCGGTGCCGGCCGCCGAGCTGCGCGCGCTCTACGCCACCACGCTCACACTGGCGACTGGCAAATCGTTCCTCACCTGACAAGGAGCCCGCCATGCCGACCCACACCGACCTCCCCGAGCTGACCGACCTACTGCCGACAGCCGACGTCATCGACGTGAAGACAGCGACCGGCCCGGTGACCCTGCGCGAGTTCGCCGCCGGCGCCCTGAGCCAGGACTCCACCGCCGGCCGCTTCCTGTTCGCCCTCCGCGTCCCGGTGGCCAAACTCCTCCGCCTCCAAATGGCCGGAATGCCACCCAGGACAAGGCTCACCCCTGAGGACGTCAGCTTCACCCCGGGCGACCACCTGTCCTTCTTCACCGTCGATCGCGGCGAAGACGAGCACTACCTACTCCTGAAGGTCACCGACAACCATCTGCGCGGCTACCTGGCCATCATCGTCGACGACTCCGGCCCGGTCCGCGCCTTCAAGGTGGTCACCCTCGTCTTCTACCTCCGCCCGGCCGGCCGCTTCTACTACAACCTGATCCGCCCGTTCCACCACCTCGTCATCCACGCGATGTGCCGCTCAGCCCTCCGCACTACCTGAGGTGCCGCTCAGCCCTCCGTACTACCTGAGGTGCCGCTCAGCCCTCCGTACTACCTGAGGTGCGTGAGGAGCGCCGCGAAGTCTGCGTGGTTGTAGGGGCGCGCGCCGATCAGCGACTGCAGCAGGATGCCGTCCAGGGCGGCGACCAGGAGGCTCGCCTTCTGCGGGTCGGTGGTGAAGTTGCGGGCGATCTGGGTGAGGGGTTCGAGCCAGGCGGCGGCGGCTTCGCGGAGGGCGGGGCGGCGGGCTGCGAGCAGACAAAGCTCGTACTCCGCCAGGGTGCGGCCGCGCCGGTAGACCAGGCAGTGCTCGATCAAGCGGGCCAGCTCGTCGGCCGGCCGGGCGCCCATTTCATTGACTCGCTCATGGAGTTCGGCGGCGAGGTCGTCGGCCGCCCAGGTCAGGGCGGCGACCAGCAGATCGTCCAGGGTTGCGAAATGGTAGGTGGTCGACGCCAATGAGACCCCGGCCTCGGCCGCGACGGCCCGGTGGCTGACCCCCGCGACCCCGCCCCGCTCAATCACCGCCAACGTCGCCGTCAGCAACGCCACCCGCCGCACCCGCCCCCGCACCCGCCGCCCATCGACCACCTTCACCCCTCCGCTCATCCCCCACGGCCTTCGCCTCGCCTCGCCTTCGCCTCGCCTCGCCTCGCCACGCCTCGCCTCGCCTCGCCTCGCCACGCCTCGCCACGTCTGAGGGGTTAACCCCGCAGTCGGTGGGTTGCCCCGTCGGATTCTGGAGGGGCAACCCACCCTCTGCGGGGTTAACCCCTCAGACGTCGCGGGGGGCTCTGTGGAAGAGTAGCTGGACGGACGTACTGATTGTTTTTGACCCCGGGAATCGGCGGGATCCGGTCCGGAGGCGGCCTACGCTTCTAGTCGTGACTGCTCCCGGACAGCCCCCAGCCACTCCCCCGAACGCCCCGCTCAGCACCGCCATGCGGCGAGCGCTCAAGCGGGCCGACGACGGCAAGACGCTCGACCCGACAGAGGTCGAAGTGCTGCTGTCGGCCACCGGAGTCGCGCTCGAACAGCTGATGTCGACCGCCGCCCGAGTACGAGACCAGGGGCTGGCCGACGCCGGCCGGAGCGGGATCGTCACCTACTCCAAGAAGGTCTTCATCCCGCTCACCCGGTTGTGCCGGGACCGCTGCCACTACTGCACGTTCGCGACCACGCCCGGCCGCGTGCACTCGCCGTTCCTGAGCCCGGACGAGGTGCTGGAGATCGCTCGACAGGGCGCAGCGCTCGGCTGCAAGGAAGCGCTCTTCACCCTCGGCGACGCTCCCGAGGACCGTTGGGACGCAGCCAAGAAGTGGCTCGAGGAGGCCGGCTACGACAGCACCCTCGACTATGTGCGCGCGATGTCGATCCGCGTACTCGAGGAGACCGGCCTGCTGCCGCACCTCAACCCCGGCGTCATGTCCTGGCAGAACCTCCAGCGGCTGAAGCCGGTCGCGCCGAGCATGGGCATGATGCTCGAGACCACCTCGCGCCGGCTGTTCGAGGAGAAGGGTCAGCCGCACTACGGCTCACCCGACAAGGACCCGGCGATCCGCCTGCGAGTGCTGGAAGACGCCGGCCGGTCCAACGTCCCCTTCACCACCGGTCTGCTGATCGGCATCGGCGAGAACCTCGAGGAGCGCGCCGACTCGATCTTCGCGCTGCGCAAGATCGCCCGCCAGTACGGCGGCATCCAGGAAGTCATCATCCAGGGCTTCCGGGTGAAGCCGGACACCGCGATGCGCAACGATGCCGACGTCCCGCTGGACGAGTGGCTCGCCGCGATCGCCGCCACCCGGGTCGTACTCGGCCCGCGGATGCGCGTCCAGGCCCCGCCGAACCTGGTCGACCTGGCCGAGGCCCGGTTGCTGCTCGACGCGGGCGTCGACGACTTCGGTGGCGTCTCGCCGCTGACCCCCGACCACGTGAACCCCGAGCGCCCCTGGCCGCAGATCGATGACCTGGCCAAGGTCACCGCCGACGCCGGTTTCACCTTGCGCGAAAGGCTCACCGCGCACCCGGAGTACCTGCGGGAGCCCTGGCTCGACCCGCGGCTCATCTCGCACGTCGAGGCCCTCGTCGACCCGGACACCGGCCTCGCCAACGAGGCCGCCTTCCCGAAGGGCCTGCCCTGGCAGGAGCCCGACGGCGGCTGGGACAGCGTCGGGCGTACCGACCTGCACACCGCGATCGACACCGAGGGGCGCAGGACTGAAACCCGCTCGGACTTCGACGCCGCCTACGGCGACTGGGACGTACTGCGTGAGGACGTCGCAGCTCGGCGGGCCGCCGAGGCGGACGGCAAGCTCGCAGAGCAAACCGGCGATGCGAGCCGCGCCGCCCACGGCGGCGCGGGAGCACCGGAGCGTATCGCTGCTGAGACGAAGGCCGCTCTGGCGGCCGCTGAGCGTGATCCTGCTGGGCTTTCCGATGCGCAGGCGTTGACGTTGATGACGGCAACGGGTCCGGCGCTCGACCAGCTGGCGAAGATCGCCGATGACTTGCGCAAGGCAACGGTCGGCGACGACGTCACCTACGTCGTCAACCGCAACATCAACTTCACCAACGTCTGTTACACCGGCTGCCGGTTCTGCGCCTTCGCCCAGCGGCGTACCGACGCCGACGCCTACTCGCTCTCGATGGACGAGGTCGCCCAGCGCGCCGAGGAGGCGTGGGTGATCGGTGCCACCGAGGTCTGCATGCAGGGCGGCATCCACCCCGACCTGCCCGGTACGGCGTACGCGGACCTGGTTCGCGCGATCAAGGACCGCGTTCCGCAGATGCACGTCCACGCCTACTCGCCGATGGAGATCGTCAACGGCTCGGTCCGTACCGGCCTGTCGATCGAGGACTTCCTGATCTCGGTCAAGGAGGCCGGCCTGGACAGCATCCCCGGGACCGCGGCCGAGATCCTGGACGACGACGTGCGCTGGATCCTCACCAAGGGAAAGTTGCCGACAGCAAGCTGGATCGAGGTGATCACGACGGCGCACAAGGTCGGCCTGCCGTCCAGCTCGACGATGATGTACGGCCACGTCGACGCGCCGCACCACTGGGTCCAGCACCTGCGCACGATCGCGGCGGTACAGGACCAGACCGGTGGCTTCACCGAGTTCGTGCTGCTGCCGTTCATCCACACCAACTCGCCGATCTACCTGGCCGGCGTGGCCCGCCCGGGCCCGACGTACGACGAGAACCGCGCGGTGCACGCGATGTCGCGGATCATGCTGCACGGCCGGATCGACAACATCCAGTGCTCCTGGGTGAAGCTCGGCACCGACGGCTGCGTCGACGTCCTGAACGGCGGCGTCAACGACATCGGCGGCACCCTGATGGAGGAGACCATCAGCCGGATGGCCGGCTCCAAGCACGGCTCGCGCAAGTCCATCGAAGAGCTCACCCAGATGGCCACCGCCGCCGGCCGCCCGGCCCGGCAGCGCACAACGACTTACGGCGAGATCCCGCAGACCTCGCACACAGCCCTCGAACTGGCCTAGACCTCAAGCCCTGCAGGGCTTTTCCCGGTCAGTACCGGTCCCCAGAAACGCACCGGTACTGACCGGGGTGCGGGGGCGGGGAAGGTATCAGCAGCAAAAAGAAACGCCGACTGTGTCGGGCGTCGGTCACCACCTCACTGGCGACCGGCGCCCGGCGACACAGCCGGCGTTCTGCTTTGCCCCGAGAGGGCGGTTCGGCCCGAAGGTGGGAGGAACCGCGAGCTCATTCCGTGACCGGCAGGGGAGGTACAGTCCGGTCGCGGACGGGAGCTGCGGTACCGCCTAGAGCCTGGTTGTCCGCGACCCGTCCGTCGCTGACAACAGAACGTTGTCACGGCGTGGCTCTGCGCCGCCATGAGGCGGGTCAAACATTTGCATTGATCTTGGACAAAGCGACGCTCTGTATATCGAGCGTCGCTTTGCGTACTCGCCAGTAAGAACCGCGCCGGGGAAGTTGCCTCACGCAACAACAATCCAGCGCTCAACCACCCGTGACGCCAGCCCTCCGGTTAGGGGGCCAGGGCAACGATCAGTACGGGTAGGTGTCGTCGCGGCGGGTCGGGTCGAGGTCCCACAGGGAGAACTCGACCACCTTGTGCGACTCCTCGCCGCCGGCCGGGGTCAGCCCGACGGCGTCGTAGTCCTTGGAGCCGAGGCCGTCGAGGTAGCCGAGCAGCTCGAACGCCGACCGGGCGTCCTCGATGTCGTCGATCACCTCGTCGTTCTGCGCCTCGTCCGCGCGGCTGCGGACGTAGGCGATGAACGCCTCCGGATCCGTCACGACGAAGTCGTACCGCGCCTGGTAGCTGAGCCGGATCCCGTTCTCCGGGACCAGCGCCTCGTCCATCTCGTCCATCTCACCGCGCTCGACCATCTCGCGGTAGTCAGCGGGGTCGTCGAAGTCGTCCGGACCCAGCGGCAGGTCGTCCAGCTCGTCGGGATCGTAGGAGTCGATGCCGAGGAAGATGTCACCCCAGCCGCGCTCGTGCACCGCGTCGGCGAGCACCCGGGCCTGGACCCGGACGTTCTCGATCGCCGTGGTGGCCCGCAGATCGTGCAGGTCCAGGGCGTCGGCTTGCTCCAGCAAAACCTTCGCCAGTTCGCGGGCGGCCTCGGCGGCCGATGCGGGCTCAATCGGCTCACTCATGCTGGAGACGTTACAACCATCGGCACATCCACCGCCGCGCCCGGTACGCCGAACGCGTCCACCAGCTCCCCGGCGTACGGGCGAACGGCGGCGCAAAGCTCGTTCACCAGCGCCGTGATCGCCTTCGACCGAGCGCCCGACAACCGCCCGTGCTCGATGTACCAGGCACGCTCGGCCTCGATCGTCGCGAGCGCGTGCAGGTCGTAGAGCTCCTTCAGCCGATCCCGCGGAGCACCTTCCGGCGCAGCCTGTACTGCGGCCAGGAAACCCTCGAGCACCACCCGGTCGACATGCGCCCGGCCGGCCGCGATGACGTGGTCCTGGCAGCGGTTGAACGCCTCGAACGCGTCGACCCCCGCGTCGATCCCGCCCTTGATCCGCCGGGCCACCCCGGCCAGCATGTGCGCCTCACGGAACCGGACCATCCCGCAGTGGTACGCGTCGTCCCGCAGCCCGGCGTCGGGGTCGGCGGCGTCGTTGCGATTCGGTACCACGTCGCGCAGCCGCTCGATCAAGGTCCGCAGCGCGGTCTTCTCGACGGCGATCTCCACCGCCTGCGCCGCGATGAACCGGGCCATCCCGAGCGGGTCAAGCTTGCCGAACGACTCCCGGTAGTTGGTCAGCAACCCCTTGGCGACGAGCTGCAGCAACACCGTGTTGTCACCCTCGAAGGTGGTGAACACGTCGGTGTCCGCCTTCAGGGTCGCCAGCCGGTTCTCCGCCAGGTACCCGGCGCCGCCGCACGCCTCGCGGCAGACCTGGATCGTCTCGGTCGCATGCCAGGTGCCGACTGCCTTCGTACCGGCCGCCTGGGCCTCCAGCGCCCGCTGGTCGTGATCATCCTTCACGCCTTCGCCACCGAAGAGGCGGACGAACTCCTCCACCAGCTCCGCCTGGGCGAAGTGCAGCGCGTAGGTCCGGGCCAGCAGCGGCAGGAGCCGGCGCTGGTGCATCCGGTAGTCCAGCAGCAACGACTCGTCCGCGCTGCCGGGTGCGCCGAACTGGCGGCGGCGATCGGCGTACCGGATCGCGATCGTCAGCGCCACCTTGCTCGCGTTGATCGCCGCGCCGCCGACCGAGACGCGACCCTGGACGAGCGTGCCCAGCATCGTGAAGAAGCGCCGGTCCGGGTTCTCGATCTCGCTGCTGTAGTTGCCCTCCGCATCCACTTGCGCATAGCGGTCGAGCAGCGCGGCCCGCGGGACCCTGACCTGGTCGAAGACGATCCGGCCGTTGTCGACGCCGTTCAGGCCGAGTTTGGCGCCGCAGTCCGACAGCGTGACGCCGGGGAGCGGGTCGCCGTCGGTCATCCGGATCGGGACGAGCAGGCAGTGCACGCCGTGCGTCTCGCCGCCGACCACCAGTTGCGCGAAGACGGCGGCCATCCGGCCATGCCGGGCTGCGTTGCCGATGTAGTCCTTGCGCGCGGCCGCGGTCGGGGTGTGGATGACGAACTCTTCGGTCGCCGGGTCGTACGTCGCCGTCGTACCGAGTGCCTGGACGTTGGAGCCGTGGCCGGTCTCGGTCATCGCGAAACAACCGAGCAGCCGGCCCTCGATCGCGTCAGTCAGGTACTGCTCGTGGTGCCGGGTCGTACCGAGATGCAGGATCGCGCCGGCGAACAGGCCGAACTGGACGCCCGCCTTGATCATCAGCGAGAGGTCACCGAAGGCCAGCGTCTCGAACCCGGCGAGGAAACCGCCCAGATCACCCTGGCCGCCGTACTCCTTCGGGAACCCGCGGCCGGTGTGGCCCTCCGCGGTGATCTGCTGCAGCACCTCGAGCACCTTGTCGCGGTACTCCGCTCTGCTCAGCTCCAGCCCGGCGTCGAGCAGACCGGCATTCGCCGCCAGCCCGTCCCGGACCAGATCCCTCACCGCTTTGTGCGGCCCGTCCAGGTACTCCCGCAGCCCCGTCATGGATCAAACGTATGCCGGTGGCGCCGTCCGGTCCGTAACGACGCTCACGTTCGCCTTTGGTAAGCGGAAATGGGATACAGAATGCGCAGATGCGGCGATAAGATACCGTTCGTGCCGAATTTGCGGATCAGTGAGGCGGCCGCGTTGCTCGGAGTCAGCGATGACACCGTGCGTCGCTGGGTCGAGCAGGGGCGGTTACCCGCCGTGCAGGAGAGCGGCCGGATGGCCGTCGAGGGTGCAGCGCTGGCCGCCTTCGCGCAGCAGCAGGCGGAGTCGCCCGAGCCGGGCAACACCACAGCTGCCTCCGCGCGGAACCGCCTGCGCGGCATCGTCACGCGCGTCGTCAAGGACGGCGTGATGGCTCAGGTGGAGATGCAGGCCGGACCGTTCCGGGTCGTCTCGCTGATGAGCCGGGAAGCGGCGGACGAGCTCGGTCTCGAGCCGGGCGTGATCGCCGTCGCCTCCATCAAGTCAACCCTTGTAGTAGTCGAGATCCCGGAGGCCTGATGTTCCGCCGTACCGTCGCAACCTTTGTTACTGCCGTCGCTGCCCTGACCTTGGCCAGCTGCGGCGACGACACCCCGGCGGCCTCGCCTTCGAGCAGCTCGTCCAGCAGTACTGCGAACCTCTCGGGCACGATCAACGTCTTCGCGGCGGCGTCGCTGACCGGGACGTTCACCCAGCTCGGCAAGGACTTCGAGGCCGCGCACCCGGGGGTCAAGGTGGTCTTCAACTTCGCCGGCAGCTCCGCGCTCGCCGAGCAGATCAACCAGGGCGCCCCCGCTGACGTCTTCGCCTCCGCGGCCCCCAAGAACATGGACCAGGTCACCGACAAGGGCACCGCGACCACCTTCGTGAAGAACAAACTGGAGATCGCCGTCCCGAAGGGCAACCCGGGCAAGATCACCGGCCTGAAGAACTTCACCGACAAGAACCTCAAGATCGCTCTGTGCGCCGTCGAGGTCCCCTGCGGCGCCGCCGCCGAGAAGGTCTTCAAAGCAGCCGGCCTCACCCCCCAGCCCGACACCCTGGAAAAGGACGTCAAGGCAGCCCTCACCAAGGTCAGCCTCGGCGAGGTAGACGCCGCCCTCGTCTACAAGACCGACGTCCTCGCGGCCAAGGACAAGGTCGAGGGCATCGAGTTCCCCGAAGCCGACAAGGCCGTCAACGAATACCCCATCGCCACCTTGACCACGGCCAAGAACGCAGACGGCGCCAAGGCCTTCGTCGACTACGTTCTCTCCGCCCCAGGCAAAACAGTCCTGACCGCAGCAGGCTTCGAAGCCCCGTGAGAACTTGTCTGCTGTGAGAGCGCGGCGGCAGCGGGTTGGCGGGCGGTTGCCTGCTGTTCTGCTGTTGCCCGCTCTGCTTGGGCTGGCTTTTCTGTTGGTACCGCTCGTCGGGTTGTTGGCCCAGGCGCCCTGGTCGACGTTGCCGTCGCGGTTGTTCAGTGCCGAGGTCTGGCAGGCCCTACGGCTTTCGTTGCTCTGTGCGACCACGGCGACCATTCTTTGTCTGTTTCTCGGCGTACCGCTCGCCTGGTTGCTGGCGCGGGCTGAGTTGCCTGGCCGTGGGTTGATCCGGGCGTTAGTGACTGTGCCGTTGGTGCTGCCGCCGGTGGTCGGCGGGGTCGCGTTGCTGCTGGTGCTGGGGCGGCGCGGGCTGATCGGGGAGCAGCTGGATCTGTGGTTCGGATTCACCCTCCCGTTCACGACGGCCGGCGTGATCGTGGCGGAGGCGTTCGTGGCGATGCCGTTCCTGGTCATCTCGGTCGAAGGCGCTCTCAGAGCAGCCGACCCGCGCTACGAGGAAGCCGCCGCGACCCTGGGCGCCGGCCGTTGGCTGACCTTCCGGCGCGTCACCCTCCCGTCGATCGCGCCGGGGGTCGTCGCGGGCGCAGTACTGTGCTGGGCCCGCGCCCTCGGCGAGTTCGGCGCCACGATCACCTTCGCGGGCAACCTCCCCGGCCGTACGACGACGATGCCCCTCGCCGTCTACCTGGCATTGGAGTCCGACCCCGACGTCGCCGTAGTACTGAGCATCGTCCTGCTGGCCGTCTCGGTCGTAGTGCTCGCCTGCCTGCGCGAACGCTGGATCAGTGGTCTGCGATGACCCTGTACGCCGACCTGCACGTGACCCGCGACGCCTTCCGCCTCGACCTCGACCTGACCGTCGAACCAGGCGAGGTCGTCGCCCTGCTCGGTCCCAACGGCGCCGGCAAGACCACCGCCCTCCGCGCGATCGCCGGCCTGCTCCCGATCACCGACGGCAGCATCCGCCTCGGCGACACCCTCTGGGACCAACCACCCCGTACTTTCCGCTCCGCCGACCACCGGCCGATCGGCGTCGTGTTCCAGGACTACTTGCTCTTCGACCATCTGAGCGCCTTGGAAAACGTCGCGTTCGGCCTGCGGGCACGAGGTACGGACAAACGCACGGCCCGCGCCGAGGCGGCCCGCTGGCTCAACGCAGTCGGCCTGGCGGAGTACGCAAAAACCCGCCCCCGCTCACTCTCCGGCGGCCAAGCCCAACGCGTAGCGCTCGTCCGCGCCCTGGCCACTTCTCCCGAGCTGCTACTCCTCGACGAGCCACTAGCAGCCCTGGACGCCAGCACGACGCTGCACGTCCGCGCCGAGCTAGGCCAACACCTCCAACGCTACCCCGGCCGCACCCTGCTGGTCACGCACGACCCCCTGGACGCGATGGTCCTGGCCGACCGCCTCGTCATCGTGGAGAACGGCCAGATCGTCCAAGAAGGCCCACCCACCGAAATCGCCCGCCGTCCCCGCACCGACTACGTAGCCCAGCTGGTGGGACTGAACCTCTACCGAGGCACCGCGGACAACACCACCGTCACCCTCGCCGACGGCGGCACCCTCACGATCGCCACCCCGTCCCAGGGCAAGGTCTTCGTCGCCTTCCCACCCTCAGCCATCAGCCTCTTCACCGAACCTCCGACTGGCACCCCACGCAACACCTGGCCGATGCAGGTAGCAGGCATCGAGCAACACGCCCACACGGTCCGTGTCCGCCTCATCCCCCACAACACCCCCGCCCCGGCAACCCTGCTCGCCGACATCACCACAGCAGCAGTAGCCGACCTCCACCTCTCCCCCGGCCAACTACTCCACGCCACCCTCAAAGCCACCGAAATCCAGACCTACCCCGCCTAGCACTTCCCCACGCGCCACCGCCACCGCCACCGCCACCGCCACCGCCACCGCCACCGGGTCAGCATTACCGCGCTCCGGACCACCGGGCTCCAGCCCGCCCGGACCGCCAGCACACACCAACCGCCCGTTAGGCAGGCGGCTCACGCTCGGCTCCGGCTCCGGTACGCGATCAGCTGCTGGTTGGTGTGTGACACAGCCCCGGGCAGTTGCCGGGTGCAACGTTCGGGAGGGCGGATACTGGGTGGGACCGCTGGATCCGTCCGATGGGAGAAGCCGTGGCTGAGCCGAGTACCGAATGGCGTGAAGTGATCGATCCCGCGGAAGCCGGGCGGCACGAGGCGCAAGGCAAGGCCTTCGCCGAGATGCAGGGGCGCAAGGACGGCAAGTTCGGTACCGGCCGCGCGCTGCACCGCAAGCAGCTCGCGGCTCTGCGGGCGACGCTGGAGGTGCCGGGTGACCTGCCCGCGTACGCCAAGCAGGGCATCTTCGCGATCCCGAACAAGTACGACACCTGGATCCGGCTCTCCAACGGCGGCTTCAACCGGGCACCCGACAGCACCCCGGACATCCGCGGCTTCTCGCTCAAGGTGCTCGGCGTGACCGGGCCGGCGGCGCTCGGCGGCGAGGCGGTCTCGCAGGACTTCGCGCTGATCAACCACGAGCGGTTCAGCTCGGCGACCAGCGAGGACTTCACCACGGTGGTCACCACCGGCGGCAGTACCCCGGGCAAGCTGCTGCTGCGCGTTCTCAAGAACCCCGGGATGATCCCGCAGCTCAAGACGGTCCAGACGGCGCTCAAGGAACCGTTCAGCGGCTTCGCCACACACGACTTCTTCAGCGCCGCCCCGATCGCCTTCGGCCCGTACGCCGTCCGCGTGAAGCTGGTCGCACCTTCCCAGCAGATAGACAGAGTCACCGAGGTCAACGCCCAGGCGAGTGAGGATTGGGCCGCCGATATCTACCAGCGACTCGATCAGGGCCCGCTGAGCTACGACTTCCAGGTCCAGTTCTTCACCGACGAGCAGCACACCCCGATCGAGGACGCCTCGCGCAACTGGGATGCCCCGTACCTGACGGTCGGCCGGCTCGCGATCCCGCGCCAGCACGCCGAGCCGGCCTTCGGCGAGGAGGTCGAGTCGGCCCGGTTCGACCCGTGGAACGCCGTCGTCGCCCACCGCCCACTCGGCGAGGTGATGCGGGCCCGCAAGGTCGCCTACTTCGTCAGTCAGCAGCACCGGTCGGCCAAGTAGCAGCCGCTACGACAAAAGTGACAGCAAGTTACGCCCTGTTACGTCACCGCCACGAAAAGGCATCATGTAACGGCGTTTCACCGCTTAAAGTGAGCGTCGCGTAACAAAGAGTGGTTATTTACCCATCCGTAGGGTGTGGGTTCTTCACGGCCTAGTCATGACGAGATGCACTACGCCAGCCCTCCTCTCGTTGCCCAAGATGTCCCGGGCAACCGAATGAGAGGGGGGACGAATCGCCATGGAAAGTTACGAGCTGTACTGCCTGGCCGACCGGCGGTTCTACGAGTCCCCGACCAATCGGGGCGCCGAGCACCCGGACTTCGCGCTCTGTTCGCGCCCCGTCCCGGCCGGCTGGAGCCACGTGCCCGGCGAGACCTGGATGCACTACGCACCGGACGGTCTGGAGCTGCCGGCCCAGGGCTGGAAGATCCACGTGTCCTCCGGGCTCGAGGACGCCGAGAAGACGCTCGCCGTGGTGTGGGACTACTGCGTCCCCCGCGGCATCGCGTTCAAGTTCCTGCGCAACGAGCCCGTGATGCTGATGGTCAACTCGAAGTCCGCCCCGCGCGGTTCGAGCGGCAAGCTGGTCACGATCTACCCGGCCGACGAGGCCCAGCTGGAGCTCGTGCTCAAGGAGCTCGACGACCTGCTGCAAGGCGTCCGCGGCCCGTACATCCTGAGCGACCTGCGGTACGCCGAAGGCCCGCTCTTCGTCCGGTACGGCGCTTTCATCAGCCGGTACTGCCTCAACGAAGGTGGCGAGCGCGTACTCGCTCTCGAGAACCACGAAGGCCACCTGGTCCCCGACCACCGCGGCCCCACCTTCTCGATGCCGCCGTGGGCAGCCCTGCCGCCCTTCCTGCAAGAACATCTGGCAGCGCGCAACTCGGTCACCACCAACGAGCTGGCCTACACGATCGAAGGCGTCATCCAGTTCTCCAACGGCGGCGGCGTCTACCTCGGCCACCACAACGAGACCGGCGCGAGGGTCGTCCTCAAGGAAGGCCGGCCGCTGGCCGGGCTCGACATGAGTGGCCGCGACGCGGTTGCCCGGGTCGGCCACGAGCGCGACATCCTGCAGCGCCTCGAGGGTCTCGACGTCGTCCCGCAGTTGCACGACTACTTCGAGCTGGGCGGGCACCACTTCCTGGTCCAGGAGTTCGTCGACTCGAACCCGCTCCAGCGCGAGCTGGTCAGCCGCTACCCGCTGACCCATCCTGACGCGACCGAGGCCGAGCTGGCGGAGTACGCCGAATGGGCCGCCCGGATGGTCACCGACGTACAGAACGCCGTCGCCCAGCTGCACGGCCGCGGCGTCGTCTTCTGCGACCTGCACCCGGACAATGTGCTCCTCAGTAACGGGGACCGGATGGTCCTGATCGATTTCGAGGTCGCGACACTCGTCGAGGAGCAGGCCCGATCGGCGCTCGCCCATCCCGGGTACGCCGCTCCCGCCGACCGGCAAGGCCCGGATGTCGACCTCTACGCACTGGCCTGCATCACGCTCGGCCTGTTCGCGCCGCAGACGACGATGTTGCTGAATCTCCACCCCGGCAAGGCTTTCCAGCTCGCCGACATGATCGCCGAGACCTTCCCGGTACCGCGGGAAACGCTCGACGCGGCGGTTCGCACGATCGTCGGTCCCGACCTGACCAGCGACCCCGAGATGGAATCACTGGCCCTGCCGGGTCGCGCCGAGTGGACCGAGGTCCGCGCAGCGCTCACGAAGGCGATCGTGGCCAGCGCCACTCCCGAGCGCGACGACCGCCTGTTCCCCGGCGATATCGCGCAGTTCCAGCCCGGTGGTGGCACGAACCTCGCCACCGGCGCGGCGGGAGTCCTTTACAGTCTGGACAAAACGGGCGCCGGCCGCTTCCCGGAGTACGAGGACTGGCTGCGCAAGCACGCACTCACCAGCGAGATCGGCCCAGGCCTGTACGACGGCCTGCACGGTATCGCCCACGTTCTCCAGGAGCTCGGCCACGAGCAGGACGCGCTGGATCTCGTCGAGCGCACGCTGGCCGACGACTTCGGCTCCCGCGAGCTCGGGCTGCACAGCGGACTGGCCGGGATCGGGCTCAACCTGCTGCACTTCACCCACGAGCCCGTCCTGCGCGCCAAGGCGATCCACGTGGTCGACCTGGTGGCAGACCGGCTCGGTGACGTCACCGACGTACCGGAGACGAGTGGTGAAGGCAAGCCGCGAGCCGGGCTCATGTACGGCTCGTCCGGTCCCGCGCTGCTCTTCCTGGAGGCCTACGAGCTGACCGGTGACACCGGACTGCTGGACCTCGCGGAGATCGCCATCAGGCAGGACCTGCGGCGCTGTGTCCAGACGCCCGACGGCACCGTCCAGGTGAACCAGGGCTGGCGCACACTTCCTTATCTGGAAGAGGGTTCGGCCGGGATCGCCCTCGTCCTGCAACGGTTCCTGGAGCGCCGCCCCGATTCGGAGCTGGCCTCGGAGCTCGATGCCCTGCGGCGGGTCACCCGCTGCTCCTACTACGTCCAGCCAGGCCTGTTCATGGGTCGTGCCGGTCTCCTCCTCGCCGCTCCGGCGCTGGGTGAGAAGACCGACGACCTGGTCCGTGGCCTCGGCTGGCACGCGATGCCGTTCGAAGGCGGCCTCGCGTACCCCGGCAACCAGTTGCTCCGTCTCTCGATGGACCTGGCGACCGGATCGGCCGGCGTCCTGCTGGCCCTGGGTGCGGCGCTGCACGAGCAGCGAGTCACCCTCCCGTTCCTCGGACCTCCCCAGTGGTCCGAGTCCCCGTCCCTACTCATCTCGAAGGAGGTGTAAACAAATGGCACTTCTCGACCTTCAGGGTCTGGAGACCCCCGGCTACGGTCACGGTGGCCACGGTCACGGTGGTTCCACGCTGACCATCCTCGGCTGCGGTTCCCAGCGTCCGAGCAACCTGAGCCTTCTGCTTTGCCACTGATCGGACGACGGGGCAGCGCCGCCGGACGTCTGTGAGTGATGACGAAGGCGGCGCGGCCATCAGGTTCCGGGGGCCCTGGGTGGGCAGCATTCCCACCCAGGGCCGAACCTGTGCTCAATTCCTTCCCCGCCCCACCACCGCGGTCTTTCCCCAACGGGAGGAGGCATCCGTGCAACACCTCGACCTGCGCTATCCCGACGCCGAGCGTCTGCCGCTCGTCGACCACCTGCACGGGCAGACGATCCCCGATCCGTACCGCTGGCTGGAAGACGCCACCACGCCGGAAACCCAGCAGTGGCAGGCGATCCAGGACCAGCTCTGGCTGAACCACGCGACCACGCTCCCCGGTCGGTACAAGCTCCGCAGCCGGGTCCGAGCACTGTCCAGCGTCGGTTCCGTCTCCACTCCCGTCTGGCGCGGCGACCGCTGTTTCGTCCTCCGTCGCTCAGCCTCCCAAGAACATCCGGTCCTGTCCGTCGATGACGTGGTCCTCGTGGACCCGCAGCAGCTCGACCCGACCGGGCGCACCACCCTCGACAGCTGGCAGCCCTCACCCGACGGCTCGCTACTCGCTTTCCAGATCTCCCGTGGCGGTGACGAGCAGTCCATCCTGCACGTCCTCGACGTCGCCACCGGGCAGTTGGTCGACGGCCCGATCGACGGCTGCCGCTACTCCCCCGTCGCCTGGCTCCCCGACGGGAAGTCCTTCTACTACGTGCGATCCCGCCAGGTACTGCGCCACGAGCTCGGCCGGCCCGACGAAGACCGGGTGCTCGCCGACGAAGCGTCGTACGGGCTGGACCTCAGTGCGGACGGCCGCTGGCTGACGATCTCGGCCGCCCGCGGGACGGCGAACGACCTGTGGCTCGCCGACCTCGAGCGGGGCGGGCCGCCGGTCGTCGTCCAGCGAGGCGTCGACGCGATCACCGTGATGTCGGTCAGTCGCGAGGGACGCCTGTACGTCGTCACGACCCGCGATGCGCCCACCGGCAAGATCTGCGTCGGCGACCCCGAGGACCCGAAGGTCTGGCACGACTTCGTCCCGGCCGATCCGGCGGCGCCGCTCAGCAGTCTCGCGATCCTCGACAAGGTCGTGCTGGTCGGGCGGACGAGGAACGCGATCGGTGAGATCGCGATCCACGACCTGGTCACCGGCCGCTTCCTGGGCGAGGTTCCGCTGCCCGGCGTCGGCTCGGTCGGCTCGCTGTCGACGCGACCAGAAGGCGGCCACGAGGTCTGGTTCTCCTATACCGACAGCGTCACCCCGGCCGCTGTCTACGCCTACGACCACAACACAGCCCGTACTACGTTGTGGTCGCCGCCGCCCGGCGTTGTCGGCGTACCGGAAGCCGAGTCGCGCCAGGTCGCCTTCACCTCGGCAGACGGTACTGCGTTGCAGATGCTCGTCGTCGGCAAGCCAGGCGAACATGGACCGCGGCCGACGATCCTCTATGGCTATGGGGGTTTCGGGCAGTCGCTGACGCCGACGTACTCCGCTTTCACGCTCGCGTGGGTCGAGGCCGGCGGAGTTTTCGTGACGGCCAATCTGCGCGGCGGAGGCGAAGGGGGCAACGACTGGCACAAGGCCGGCATGCTCGACCAGAAGCAGAACGTCTTCGACGACTACCTCGCGGCTGCCGAGGCGCTGATCGACGAGGGCTGGACGACTCCGGACCAGCTCGCGCTCTGCGGTGAGTCGAACGGCGGCCTCCTGGTCGGAGCGGCGATCACCCAACGGCCAGAGCTCTTCGCGGCCGCTGTCTGCTCGGCGCCGCTGCTCGACATGGTCCGCTACGAGCACTTCGGCCTGGGCAAGACCTGGGTCCCCGAGTTCGGCTCGGCCTCCGATCCCGCTCAGTTGGCGACCTTGCTGTCCTACTCGCCGTACCACTGCGTGCAGACCGGCGTGGAGTACCCCGCCGTCCTCTTCACCGTTTTCGGCGGCGACACCCGCGTAGACCCCTTGCACGCAAGGAAGATGTGCGCCGCCCTCCAACACGCCGCCGACGGCGACCGTCCTGTCCTACTGCGCCACGAGCAAGACTCCGGCCACGCGGGCGGCTCCACCAGCAAAGGCATCGGCCTAGCCGCCGATATCCTCGCCTTCCTGGCCCACCACACCGGACTGCCCCAATGAGCATGCACGGCCCCACCACCTTCGGTGCCGTCGCTCGGCATGGGCGTGGCTGGCTGCCGGTGATCGGGCTGACCGCCCTGGCCGGCAGCGGAGTAGCACTCGCTTTACCTTCTGTGCTTGGGCATTCGGTCGATGCCATCGTGGCCGGCAGCGACTACAGCAAGTGGTTCACTATCGCCGCCGCCCTGATCGCGACCGGCATCGTCTGCAGCTTGATCGACGTCTTCGCTGGTACGGCGTGTGTGGCGGGTACCACCGCGTGGCTGCGGCATCGACTCGTCAGCCAGGTCGTCCGCGGCGGCCCGGAAGGCAGCCGCGACTTCGACAGCGGCGACCTCGTCAGCCGCGTCTCAGGCAACACCTCCGATGCCGCCCAAGCAGGACCGGCCGCAGTCACCACGGTCGCCGCCATGGCACCACCGATCGGCAGCCTCGTCCTGCTCGCCCTCATCGATCCCTGGCTGGCAGTCGCCTTCTTCGGCGGCGTGATCCTGGTCGTCGGCGTGCTTTTCGTCTTCGCTCGCCGGACCGCCGAGATCAGCCTCGCCTACCAGGAGACCCAGGGCCGCATCTCCGCCCTGCTGACCGAATCGGTCGCCGGCCTCCGCACGATCTCCTCGGCCGGCACCATCGCCCGCGAAGAACGCCGGATCCTCGGCTTCCTCCCCGATCTCCACAAGCACGGCCTGGAGACCTGGAAAGTCCTGGCCCGCTCCGGCGCCCAGGCGGCGATCGTCGGCCCCCTCGTCCTCGTCGCGGTCCTCGCCGTCGGCGGCCTCCAACTCGTCGACGGCCGGATCACCGCCGGCGAGCTCTTCGCCGCCAGCCAGTACGCCATACTCGGCGCCGGCCTGGGCAGCCTCACCGGTGTGATCGGCGAGATCGCCCGAGCCCGCGCAGGCATCCAGCGCGCTGCCGAAGTCTTCGCCATCACCCCCGTCGCGCACGGAACGCTTCCCCTGCCGCCCGGCCCCGGACGCCTCACCTTCGACGGCGTCACCGTCTTCGCCGAGGACTCAGCAATGCTCGAAGACATCCACCTGGAACTCCCCGGCGGCGCGACGATCGCCGTGGTCGGCCCCAGCGGCGCCGGCAAATCCGTGCTCGCCGGTCTGGCCGCCCGCCTCCGCGACCCCCACTTCGGCCAGGTCCTGCTCGACGGCGTCCCGCTCCAGGCCCTCAACCGCCAAGCCCTCCGTACTGCGGTCGGCTGCGCCTTCGAGCGCCCGACCCTCGTCGGCACGACCGTCGGCGACGCGATCTCCCACGACGCGGTCGGCCCGGTCCGTACCCTCGCAGCGGCGCGCGCGACCCACGCCCACGATTTCGTCAGCCGCCTCCCCGACGGCTACTTCACTCCGTTGCCCAAGGCCCCTATGTCCGGCGGTGAGCGGCAACGACTCGGCCTGGCCCGGGCCTGGCCGGCGAGTCGCCTGCTGGTGCTGGACGACGCGACCTCCAGCCTCGACACCGCGACCGAGATGCAGATCAGCAAGACCCTCACCGAGGACCGCCACCACCGCACCCGGCTGATCGTCACCCACCGGACCGCGACCGCCGCCCGCGCCGACCTCGTCGTCTGGCTCGACAGCGGCCGGGTCCGTGGAGTCGGTTCGCACCAGGAACTGTGGCAGGACGCCGCCTACCGCGCGGTGTTCGGATGAGACGCGAACTCCGCTTCGGCGCCGCGGCGCTGCGCAACCGATCGACGCTCAAGCTGGCCGCCTGGTCGATCCCCGACATCCTCCCGACCGCCATCTACGGCGTCGCCGTCGCCCACGCCACCGACAACTTCCTGGCCGGCCGCGCCTGGCAAGGCGTCGCCTGGCTCGGCGGCCTGATCGCGACCGCCTGTCTGGGCGCCGCCGGTTCCCACCAGGTCTACGGCCGCCTCGGCAACCTGGTCGAGCCGCTGAGAGACGACCTCGTCCGCCGGGTCGTCGGCGGCGCGCTGCGAACGGGCGACGAGGCCGCCGTGGCCCGCTTGAATCGCCAGGTGGAGATCGTCCGCGACACCTTCGCCGGGCTGGTCCTGGTGATCCGCAACTTCGCAGTCACCCTGCTCGGCGTCCTGGTCGGCCTCTTGTCCTTGGCGCCTCTCGTCGCGGCATTCGTCGTACCGCCGTTTCTGGTCGGTTTTGCGTTGTCCCTGGCGGTGCTCGGGATGGCGGCCGATCGGGTGCGGGCTTCGCTGCAAGCCGACGAGGAGTTGGCGACGGCGGCGGGGATGACGTTCGGCGGCGTACGGGACATCGCTGCCACAGGTGCCGAGGAATTCGCGGAAAACCTGGTCGGCGAGCCGATCGAGGCGCAGGCCGCTGCGGAACGGTCGCTGGCGAAGGTGGCCGCGTTGCGGACGTTGTGTTTCGCGGTCGGCGGCTGGGCGCCGCTGCTGATCCTGCTGGGCGCAGGTCCCTGGCTGGTCGGCCGCGGGATCAGCACCGGAACGCTGCTCGGTGGACTCACCTATGTGCTGGTCGGCCTCCAGCCGGCGCTGAGCACGGTGATGGGTGCGCTCGGCGACAGCGGCCTGCGGTACGTCATCACCCTCGGCCGCGTCCTCGATTCAGCGGCACCCACGCCGGCGCCGCGTCCGGTGGACGAGGTGAATGGGTACCAGCTTCGCCTGCGCGGTTTGACCTTCGCCTACGGGCCTTCCGCGGATCCCGTGCTCGAAGACCTCGACCTGACCGTGGCCGAAGGCGAGCACCTCGCCGTGGTCGGGCCCAGCGGTATCGGCAAGTCCACGCTCGCCGGGCTCGTCTGCGGGATGCTCGCACCGACGAGTGGCCGGCTGTTGCTCGGCGGCGTACCGCCCAGCGAAGTACCGGTGGAGCGGCTGGCCGAGACGCGAGTGCTGATTCCGCAGGAGGCGTACGTCTTCAGTGGCCCGTTGATGGAGAACCTCACCTATCTGCTGCCGGACGCGACGATCGCCGAGGTGATGCAGGCCGTCGACGCGGTCGGCGCCGACCGGTTGGTCGAGCGGCTCGGTGGCTTCGGCGCACGAGTACGGCCCAGCGAGCTGTCGTCCGGCGAGCGGCAGTTGATCGCGCTCGCTCGGGCCTACCTGTCACCGGCGCCGCTGGTCGTGCTCGACGAGGCGACCTGCTTCCTCGACCCGGAAGCCGAGCGACGCGCGGAGGAAGCCTTCGCGGCACGCGGCGGCACCTTGATCGTGATCGCGCACCGGATCAGCTCCGCACTGCGCGCCCGCCGGATCCTGGTCCTGGACGGCAACAAGGCCGCCATCGGCAACCACCCGACACTGCTGCGGAAGTCACCGCTCTACCGCGAGCTGCTCGGGCACTGGCAACCCCCAGCTGATCAGCTCCAGCGTGATCAGATCCAGCCCGCGTCCTGAGCCTTGCGGATCGCCTCGATCCGGCTGCGCGCACCCGTCTTGGCCAGGATTCGGGACAGGTAGTTGCGCACCGTGCCCGCACTCAGACTGAGCGTCCGGGCGATCTCCTGTGCGGTCGCACCGGTCGTCACCTGCCGCAGTACTTCGCACTCGCGATCGGTGAGCGGATTGTCACCGGCCTTGAGCGCCGCGACCGCGAGCCGGACGTCGACCACCGGCAGTCCCTTGGCGACGTCGCGGATCGCCTCGACCAGCTGGTCGGTCGACGAGTCGGTCGCGATCAGCCCGATCCGGGGCGCCTGCTTGACCAGCGCGAGGCTGGTCGCGGCGATCGCCTCGTGGTCGATCAGCACCAGCACGCCGCGGCCGGTCAGCTTGCGGCACAGGTCCTCGATCCCGACCTTGCCGGGCAACTGCGGATCGAGCACCACGACCTGAGGCCGCCTGCCGATCGCCGTGAGGATCTCGTCCGAGGACTCCACCTCGGCCACCACGTCCAGGTCGTTCTCTCGCGCCAACACCGCGGCCAGTGCACCTCGCACCATCGTGCCGCGGTGGCCGAGGAGTACTCGGATCACCGCACGCCCCCTCACATCGTCTGCCTCAACACGGGGTCGGCCATACCGCGGCCTGGCCCATCCTTCCCTCAACGAGCGAACTCGCGCGAGGGCACGCGCGAATCCGCTCGAACGCCTGAAGCAAGCGCTTGTCCACGGAGTGGGAACGCTTGCTTGAAACCGATCAGTTTTGGGCAGTAAACCGTTCTGTTGTTGGGCTTTCGGGATCTTCGGAGTCGGCGAAATCTTCTGCGGATCCACCGAAGCCTCTTGCGTTCCGGCGATCCGTCCAGCACGATGGGCCGATCACGTCGTTACCGATGCGTGATCATTCGGACGCAGTCTCGTGATCTGCCCGGATGCCCGTCCCCTGCACCCCGGAAGGGAGTGGTACCTCACCAGACTGCGGAGCCCGGTACGGCCGCTCGAACTGACGCGGCCGGCGATCCGAGCCTCACGCACCCAGGTGACGTCCACCTTCACCTCGCTCCGGCCGCACTTGCCCGGGACTGAGGTTCTCGGGGCAAGTGCGCACGTGGCTGGCTCATCCGGGCTGGAGAAGTTCACCCTGCAAATCCTGACCCCACCCCACCACCCCGGTCAGGGTGCCCAGCTCATGAGGAGCAGAATTCTGATGTCCAAAGCTCGACACGCCCGACCTTCGCGAAGTACCCGCCGAGTGGTCCGGACCCTCTCCATCGCCGGCCTCGGTGCCGGTATCACCGCCGCCGGCGCGAGTGGCGCGTTCGCCGCCGACTACAAGGTCAAGGCCGGCGACACGCTGTCCGAGATCGCCCAGGCCAACGGTGCCGACTGGCACCAGCTGGCCAAGCTGAACAACCTGCAGAACCCGGACCTGATCCTGATCGGTCAGACCCTCAAGCTCGACGGCGTGACCGCGACCGCCGTCCGGCAGACCGACAAGAAGAAGGCCGCGCAGAAGACCCGCGTCGTGAAGAAGACGACGGCGAAGAAGACGACGGTCCAGAAGGCCGTGCCCAAGAAGCGCGCCACCCGCTCTGACGATCGCCCCTCGACCGGCAGCGGCAAGGCCAACCTGAGTGGCGCCTGGGCCAAGGTCGCCAACTGTGAGTCCAGCGGCAACCCGAAGGCCGTGAACCCGGCGGGCTACTACGGCCTGTTCCAGTTCGACCTGCAGACCTGGCGCAGCGTCGGCGGCTCCGGCAACCCGACGAACGCGTCGGCGGCCGAGCAGCTCATGCGCGCGAAGAAGCTCTACGCACAGCGTGGCGCCTCCCCGTGGCCGGTGTGCGGCAAGTACCTGCGCTGACCCCCACACTGCGGCCCGCGGGCGGTCCCTCAATCCCCGCCCGCGGCCGTAGTACCTATTGGTGATTCAGGACCAGCATCTGGTCCGCGCCGACCTGGAACTCGTACGGGACCTTGCGGATCTCGGACCGGACCGGCTGTAAGGCGTCCAGGAGCTCCTGCAAGTACAGGACCGGTTCGCCGGCACCCTGCTGGACCAGCGGGAAGATCCGTACTTCGGACCGGCTGACCCGGACGAGCTCCTCGAGCGCGGCGAGATGCCAGTCGCGGTCGAACGTGTCGGCCCAGGTGAAGAGCAGGTGCGAGCACAGCACCAGGTCGAACCGGCCGTCCTCGAACGGCAACTCGGGCAGCGTGCCCGCGACGTACCGGTCGGGTGCCAGCGACACGTCCTGCAGGAAGCGGTCGGCCGCTTCGATCCGCATCTCGTCCTTGCGCGTGGGATCGCCGTACCAGTTCCAGACGAAGCTGCTCGCGTGCGCGTCGACGATCTGCGCGCCGGCCGGCAGGCTGCGGCGGACGGTGTCGACGAGTTCCGGCATCGGCAGCTCATAGGCCTGGTCGACCGCGACGGCGTCGACACCCCGAGCGGCCGCCTCGGCGGTGAAGCTCGAGCCACCGGCACAGCAGTCCAGGATCGAATCGGGTAACTCCGACAGGTCGAACATCGCCTCGTACTCGGCGTACGAGCGAGATGTCACCAGCACTTTGGGCCCTATCTGTCGACGGCTCAGTTCTTGACGGTTCGTCTTCCGATCCGGCGGTCGAGCAGGGTGGCCCCGGCTGCCAGAGCCAGGAACAGTAGCGCGACGAACAGGCAGTTCAGCAAGACCCTGCCGTAGCCGTGCAGGTCGACGTCGGCGAACTCGTACGGATAGAAGCCCGTGCCCTCGCCGCGGATCAGCGTGAACGCCACCCACAGCAGCGGATAGACGACCGACCAGGCGACGATCCGCCCGTCGGTCTGCCGCCGCGGGCCGAACACCAACCACCCCAGTACGCCGAGCAGCGGGGTGGCCGTGTGGACCAGGAGATTCGCGACCCAGGCCCAGCCGGACGGGTCGTCGGTACCGGCGAGCACCAGGTGGTACACGATCCCGGTCACCGCGATGCAGAGCACGCCGTTGAGCCGGAGCGTCTTGAACAACGTGCTGTCCTGCTTGCCCAGCTGGAGGGCCAGCAACAGGCAGGTGCCACCGAGCAACAGGTTGGACTGGATCGTGAAGTAGGCGAAGACGTTCAGAACCCGCTCGGGATTCTCCTTGTAGAAGCCGTCGCCGCCCGTCGAGGTCGCTGTGACCAGTGCCTGCATCACGACACCGATGGCGACCACCGCCGCGGTGACACCGGACCAGACCCGCCCTGCTGACGTCATGCCTGAAAGGTACGGCTTTCGGACGGGTCTGGTGGGGAGGTCAGGCCGCTTGCTTCTCGACGATCTTCTTCTCGTCGTCCTCATTCACCTCGGTGCGGTAGCTGAACGAGACGAGACCGTCGATCACGAGCACGATGGTCCAGGGCCATGCCGGGCCGAGCAGCGCGTCGAAACCCTTGCCGGACAGCAGCCCGAGAGCGATCATCACGCCGACACCCACGCCGTACGCGAGCACGTGCCGGTACCAGCCCTGGCGCTCGTGGCGGGCCTTCTCCCGAGTGCCCTTCGCCGGCTTGCGCGGCCGCGGCCCACCGGCGAACCTGTACGCCGCCCAGCCGTCCGCCCACTTGAGGCTCTGGTGGCCGAACCCGACGCTGACCCCGATGAAGATGGCCGCCAGCGAGTGCTTGAACGACGGCTCGCTCCCGGCCCGGATGTCGATCACGCCGGCGATCAGCAGCACGACGTCCACCAGCGGGACCATCGCGAGCAGCACCATCCCCAGCCGCGGCAACCGCAGCAGGTAGCGCGTCCCCATTCCGGCGGCGAGCAGGACCCAGAAGCCGATCTCACACCCGACGATCACAGCGAGCAGCACGGGATTTCACTCCTTCGTTTTATTCAGTACGACCGTGTCAATACAGCGACTCTAACACAGCTGTGCTAAAAAGGTCAGATGCCGAAGATCGTCGATCACGACACCCGCCGCGAGGAGATCGCCCAGGCGCTGTGGCGGGTGGTCCGCCGCGACGGGATCCGGGCCGCCTCGGTCCGTACCGTCGCCACCGAGGCGGGCTGGTCCGCCGGCGCCGTGCGCTACTACTTCCCCGACCAGGCCGGTCTGATCGCCTTCGCGATGGACCTGGTGTCGCGTCGCGTGGGCGAGCGGATCCAGGCCATCGAGCCCACCGGTTCGCCGACCGAGATCGCGCTGCGGTACCTGGAGGAGGTGATCCCGCTCGACACCGAACGGCAGGCCGAGTTCGACATCTGGCTCTCCTTCACCGCCCAGGCCCAGGCCGAGTCCGGCGCCGGCGCACTCCGCGACCTCCTCGCCCCGGTCAACCAGGGTCTTCGCAGCCTCTGCGAAATGCTGCTTCACAACCTCGCCCAAGCCGGTGGCCTCCGCCCGAACCTGCGGCTCGACCTGGAGACCGAACGGCTGCACGCGCTGATCGACGGCCTCTCCCTGCATGCCGCCGTGCAGCCCACCGTCAGCACACCGGAGCGGGTCCGCGAGATCCTTCGCGGGCATCTTCTCGAGCTACAGCCCTTGCGCCGCTGAAGTAGATGGACGAGGCCTGACTAAAAGGTTGTCCCGGGTGGCACGATCCCCTGTATGGAGACCGAGGGGGTGATCGTCGTCAGCGGGATCATGGCGGCCGGCAAATCCACCGTCTCCCAACTGCTCGCCGAGCGGTTCCAGTACGGCGTCCATCTGCACGGTGACGTGTTCCGGCGGATGATCGTCAGCGGCCAGGCGTCGTCCGTCGCCGAGAACGGCGCGGAGGCGCAAAAGCAGCTCAAGCTGCGCTACCGGCTCGCCTGCCAGGCCGCCGACAGTTACGCGCAGGGCGGCTTCACGGTGGTACTCGAGGATGTCGTGATCGGCGAGCTGCTGCGCGAGTTCCTCGACGGGATCGAGACCCGCCCCCGGTACCTGGTCGTGCTCACTCCGCGACCCGAGGTGATCCACGACCGGCTCGGCTCCGACCACGGGCACTCGGTCGACGAGCTCGACTACGAACTGCACGCCTTCAGCCCGCGCCGCGGCCTCTGGCTCGACAACTCCGACCTCTCCCCACACGAGACCGTCGACGCCATCCTCGGCCGCCTCGACGAGGCCCGGTTCGAGTAGTGGTCGAGTCGGCTACTGCGGAGTAGTTTGGCTGGATGGCGACCGTCCGGCGTACTTCGTGCAACCTGTGTGAGGCCATTTGCGGTGTGCTCGTGACCGTCGAGGCCGGCCGCGTCACCGACATCCGCGGTGACGAGGCGGATCCGTTGTCCCGTGGGCACATCTGCCCCAAAGCTGTCGCGCTCCGCGATCTCCAGGAAGACCCGGACCGCCTCACCCAGCCGGTACGCCGTACCGCCACCGGCTGGGAGGAGCTGGGGTGGGACGAGGCGTATGCGTATGTCGCCACCCGGCTGCGTGCCGTGCAGAAGGATCATGGGCGCAACTCGGTCGGCGTGTACCTCGGCAACCCGAATGTGCACAGCGTCGGCGCGATGACGCACATGCCGACTGTCGTTCGGCTGCTCAAGACGCGGAACCGGTTCAGCGCGACGTCGGTCGATCAGTTGCCGCACATGCTGGCTGTTCATCTGATGTATGGGCACCAGCTGATGGTTCCGGTGGCGGACATCGACCGGACGTCGTACCTGCTGATGCTCGGGGCGAATCCGCTCGCGTCCAACGGGAGCATGATGACCGCGCCCGGCTTCGGGCGGCGGCTGAAGGAAGTACAGAAGCGTGGTGGGCGGGTCGTGGTGATCGACCCACGGCGGACCGAGACCGCGGCGGTGGCTGACGAACATCACTTCGTACGGCCTGGTACCGATGCTGCTTTCCTGCTCGCTCTGATCCATCAGATCCTGCGCGACGGGACGACTGCTGTGGCGTCGTATGTCGACAGCCTCTCGGTTGTCGACGAGGTGACGCGGGACTGGACGCCGGAGCGGGCGGCTGCGGTGACGGGGATTGCGGCCGATGACATCCGGCGTATTGCGCGGGAGTTCGCTGCCGCTGACAAGGCTGCTTGTTATGGGCGGCTCGGGGTGTCGACGCAGCAGTTCGGCGCGATCTGCCAGTGGGCCGTGCAGGTGCTCAACATCATCACCGGCAATCTCGATCGGCCGGGTGGGTCAATGTTTCCGCGGCCGGCGGTCGATACGTTGCGTGGGATCGGGAAGGGGCATATCGGGGCGTGGACGAGCCGGGTGCGGTCGCTGCCCGAGTTCGGCGGCGAGTTGCCGGCGTCGGCGATGGCCGACGAGATCCTGACGCCGGGCGACGGACAGATCAGGGCGATGGTGACGATCGCGGGCAATCCGGTGTTGTCGACGCCGAACGGCCGGCGGTTGGACGAGGCGCTGGAGACGCTGGACTTCATGGTCTGCGTGGATCCGTACATCAACGAGACGACCCGGCATGCGGATGTGATCCTGCCGCCTACGCCGCCGCTGGAACGGGATCACTACGACTTGGCTTTCCACCAGCTCGCAGTACGGAACACTGCTCGGTGGAACGACGCCGTACTGCCGCGGCCGTCGGAGTCGCGACACGACTGGGAGATCTTCCGCGGGTTGGGGCTCGCTCTGTTGGATAGCGGCCGGCTTCGGCAGCGGGCCATCACCTCGTTGCGACTGCGGTTGTCACCTCGCCGTGTTGTCGACCTCGGGTTGCGGATCGGGCCGTACCGGCTGTCCGTGCGCAAGTTGCGGAAGTCGGTCGGCGGGGTGGATCTCGGGCCGCTGCAGCCGGCGCTGCCGGGCCGCTTGTACACGAAGACGAAGCGGATCGACCTCGCGCCGGCGATGATCATCGACGACCTGCCGCGCGCTTTCTCAGCTCTGTTCACGGGCCCTGCCGATGACGGCCTGCTGCTGATCGGGCGGCGGCATCTGCGCAGCAACAACTCCTGGATGCACAACTCGGCCCGCCTGGTGAAGGGCAAGCCGCGCCACCAGCTGCTGATGAACCCCGACGACCTGCGCTCACGCGACCTGACGGACGGCCAGCTGGTGGAGATCAGCTCGGCCGCGGGCACCATCTCGGTAGAAGTTGCCTCCAGCAACGACATGATGCCCGGCGTGGTCAGCCTCCCGCACGGCTTCGGCCACGGCCGCCCGGGAGTGCGCTTGTCGGTGGCCAGCCAGGTCGCCGGCGCAAGCATCAACGACATCACCGACAGCACCCTGACCGACCCCATCGCAGGCACCGCCGCCCTGAACGGCGTACCGGTGAAAGTCACCGCCGCCCCCGCCTGACCACCACCCCCGAGCCGCCCCAACACCCGCCCTTGCCCTGCGCGGGGCGGCAAACCCACATCAGGCGGGTGGCGGCCCCGAGCTGCCGCGCACGACGAGCGCGGGGGTGGAGTAGAGGTGCGACTGCGGCAGCGCACCGTCCAGCAGATCGAACAGGCGGTGGGCGACTTCAGCGCCGTAGGCAACGATGTTGTGGCTCATCGCGGTCAGCGTCGGATGGGTCAGCCGGCACAGCGTCGAGTCGTCCCAGGCGACCAGCGTGACGTCGTCCGGCGAACGGAGCCCGAGACCGTTCACCACCGACAACCCGGCGACGGCCATCAGATCGTTGTCGTAGATGATCGCCGTCGGCCTCGCCTCGCCTGCCATCAACTCCCGCGTCGCGGCAGCGCCTTCCTCACCGGAGAAGTCGGTGTGCACGACCCGCGCATCCAGCCCGAGTCGCCGGCTCACCGCCGCGAACGCCTGATCCCGGATCCACACATGACCATGCTCAGGCGGCCCGGCCACCCGGGCGATCGCTTGATGACCGAGCGACGCGACGTGCTCCACCGCGGCGTACATCGCCGTCGTACCGTCGGTCCAGACACAGGTCAGACCGTCCGCGAGCGCCGGATCCCCGACCAGCACCGCGGGCAGTTCGAGCTTGCGCAGCAGGGGTATCCGCGGATCGTCGACCCGCAGATCGACCACCAGCACCCCATCCACCCGGCGCTCGGCAGCCCACTTCCGATACGTCGCCATCTCGTCGGCCAGGTCGGGCACGACCTGCAGGGCGAGCGCGTACGACCGGTCACTCAGCACGGACTCCACGCCACCGACGAAGCCCATGTAGAACGGTTCCTCACTCAAGGTCTTGGCGCTCCTGGCCAGGATCAGACCGAGCGTCTCGCTCCGCGCGGCCGACAACTGCCGGGCCGCCCGGTTGGGCACCCACTCCAACTCCTCGGCGACCTTCAGCACACGAGCCCGGGTAGCCTCACTGACCCCCGGCTGGTTGTTCAGCGCGTACGAAACCGCGCCTTTGGAGACGCCGGCCCGTCGGGCGATCTCCTTGATCGTGATTCGGGGCACGATGGCCTCCTTCGAACGGGCGGTCCGAACCGTGACGGGCGGTCCGGTAAGCCCCCATTCTGCGACCCCCGTGTACTCCCCGTCTCTAGGTAACCGCTTTCCACCACCCAGAGCAACCATTTGATCAAACCCACCCGCTGCGAACACGAACAGTAGCCAGGCGACTACCGCCCGCCTCTCGCGCTCACGAAAACCCCGACCAGCAACTACTTCCTGTCCTTCGGCACAGGGGGGACCGGGATCCATTCGGGGATCATGACCGCCATTTGCTGGAGGACCTTGACGAATTGGGTTCGCTGGGTGGGGTTGAGGGTGGACCAGTGGGCTTGCTGGGAGGTGCGGAGGGCGTTGCGGTTCTGGGTGTAGAGGGCTCGGCCTTGGGGGGTTAGGTCGACTACTACCTTGCGTTCGTCTTGAGGGGAACGGGTTCGGGTTACTACGCCGGATTGCTCCAGCTGCTTGAGCATGCGGGTGGCGTTGGGGCCTGAGACGCCTGCTTGGGTGGCGATTTCGCCGACCGCCAAAGGACCGTCGGTGGCTACGGCGTCCAGCAGGGCCAACTGGGACAGGGAGAGGCCCGCGGCGTCGCGAGCCAGTTGGGCGCGATTGCGGCGCATGGCGGCATACAGGTCGTGGGTCGCGGTGACGAAGTCCTCGAACTGCTGGTCCGTTGCCATGGGATGAGTGTACCTTGGAATATCTAACATGTTAGATACTGTTGTGTTAGATACTTCGGAAGAGAGAGGAACCAGGACCATGAGGATCGACGTACACGCTCACCTGTGGAGCGAGGAGTACCTGCACCTGCTGGAGAGCTTCGGCAGCACCGAGGCACCCGCCCATCACGGACTCGGCGCGGGATCGACGGCTGAAGAGCTGGACAAGCGATTCGCGCTGATGGACAGGGCCGGTATCGACCTGCAGGTGCTCTCGACGCCGCCGGCCTCGCCGCATCTCGACGACGCGGCGCACGCCACCGAGGCAGCCAAGTGGGTCAACGACGAGTACGCCGAACTCACCAGCCGCCACCCGGATCGGTTTCGCGCCTTCGCGACCCTGCCGTTCCCGCACACCGATGCCGCCCTGACCGAGTTGACCCGCGCGCTCGACGACCTCGGCATGCTCGGCGTCGCCATCACCACCGACGTACTCGGGAAGCCGATCGACGACCCCTCCTTCCTCCCCATCTACCAGGAACTCGACCGCCGCGGCTCAGTCCTGTACGTCCACCCAGCCGGCACCCGCGCCCAGTCGGAGCTGATCAGCGAAACGATGACCTGGTCGATCGGCGCCCCGATCGAGGACACCGTCGCACTGACCCACCTCATCCTGGCCGGCATCCCGAGCCGCTTCCCCAACCTCAAGATCATCGGCTCCCACCTCGGCGGCGCCCTCCCGATGACCCTCAACCGGATGGACCGCCAGCAACCCTGGGAGTCCCCGAACACCCCCGAGAAGCCAAGCCTGGCGGCCCGCAGGATGTGGTTCGACACCGTCGCCCACGACCACCTCCCCGCCCTCCACGCCGCCGCCGAAACCCTCGGCGCCGACCGCCTCATCCTCGGCACCGATTTCCCGTACCAATCCGGCGAAGCCTTCCAAGAGGCCGTCACCTACATCGAACGCGCCAACCTGTCCGACGCGGACACGAAGGCGATCCTCGACACCACCGCAGCCGGCCTACTCGGCCTCACCTGACAGCCCTGACGAAACGGCATCCTGGGTAAGCGCTTGCCTTCAGGCTGTGAAGGCGGCTCGACTGGTGATTATGGGGTGGTCCGGGGGTGGCTGGCTGGGATAGGCTGCGGCGAGTTACTTAACCGGTTCGGCTAGTCCAGTCCGGGGGCTCTCATGGGCAGCGGGAGTCCCCGAAGACGAGGAGAGAAAAACATGGTCGCAGTGGACAATCTGTCCCTACAGCTCTACACGGTCCGGTACAGGCTGGAGGAGGACTTCGACGCCACGCTCGCCCGGATCGCTGAGATCGGGTACCGCCAGGTCGAGCCCTTCGGTGTCGTCGGCCTGGCCGACCAGCTGGCCGAGGCGCTGCCCAAGTACGGTCTTTCGGCTCCCACCACGCACGCCGGGCTGCTCCGCGACGAGTCCGGCCCGATCTTCGAGGTGGCCAAGAAGCTCGGCATCGGCACCGTCATCGACCCGTACGTCGACCCCGCGCGCTGGCAGTCCGCCGACGACATCAAGGCGACGGCCGCGGCACTGAACGAGGCTGCCAAAGAGGCGGCCGAGCACGGCATCACCGTCGGGTACCACAACCACCACTTCGAGCTGGAGTCCGTGATCGACGGGGTGCACGGCCTGGAGATCCTGGCCGACAACCTGTCCGACGACGTCATCCTCGAGCTCGACACCTACTGGGCCGCGGTCGGCGGCGCCGACGTACCGGCTCTGCTCGGCCGGCTCGGTGACCGGGTGAAGGCGCTGCACGTCAAGGACGGCGACGGCACCCTGAACAACAAGGCGCAGGTCGCGGTCGGCGCCGGCTCCATCGCGGTGAACGACATCCTCGCCGCATCGCCGGGCACGCTGCGCGTGGTCGAGCTCGACGACTTCGAGGGCGACATCTTCGACGCCGTCGCGGGCAGCTTCACCTACCTCACCGGGGAGGGCGTCGAATGACGGCTGTCGGCGTAGGCGTGATCGGCGCCGGCACGATCTCCGACGCCTACCTCAAGAGCATGCAGAGCTTCCCCGACCTCAGGGTGGTCGCGATCGGCGACCTGCGCCCGGAGGCCGCGGAGGCGAAGGCAGCGGAGTACGGGATCGAGGCCCACGGCGGCCCCGAGGCCGTGCTCGGCCACCCCGACGTGGAGATCGTGGTCAACCTGACCATCCCGATCGCGCACGTCGAGGTCGCCCTGGCAGCCGTTGCTGCAGGCAAGCATGTGTGGAGCGAGAAGCCGTTCTCGCTCGACCAGGAGAGCGGACTCAAGCTGCTCGCGACCGCTCAGGACGCGGGACTCCGGCTGGGGTGCGCGCCCGACACCATCCTGGGGCCGGGTCTGCAGGAGTCGCGCCGGATCATCGAACGCGGTGACATCGGTCAGCCGCTGACCGCGCTGACTCTGATGCAGTCCCCCGGCCCGGAGTCCTGGCACCCGAACCCGGCCTTCCTCTTCCAGGAAGGCGCCGGTCCGCTCTGGGACATCGGCCCGTACTACCTGACCACCCTGGTGCAGCTGTTCGGCCCGGTCGCGGCCGTCGCCGGGATCGGCTCGAAGTCGCGGGAGAAGCGCACGATCGGATCCGGGCCACTGGAGGGCACGGACTTCGACGTGACGGTTCCGACGCACGTCAGCGCGATCGCCCGGTTCGAGTCGGGTCAGTCGTCGCAGAGCATCTTCAGCTTCGACTCGCCGCTGTCGCGGGGCGGGTTCGTGGAGATCACCGGCTCCGAGGCGACGCTCGCCGTACCGGACCCGAACCGCTTCGACGGCGAGATCAAGATTCGTCGCCGGGGCGCTGAGGACTGGGAGGTCCTGGAGACCACCGAGGCGACAGCTGAGCGTGGTACCGGCGTACTGGAGATGGCGCGCGCGATCCGCGAGGACCGGCCGCACCGGGCTACCGGGGCGCTCGCGTTCCACGTCGTCGATGTGATGGCCTCCATTACCGAGTCGATCGAAACCGGCTCGTTCGTCGACGTCACCAGCACCGTCGAGGTCCCGCCCGTCCTGCCGGACGACTGGGACGTAGAGGCCACCACCATCTGATGACAGCATGCTTGTGACACTTCGGGATCCCCGGCGGACCATCGTGTTCGCCGGGGACTCCGTCACCGACTGCGGCCGCCGGAGCGATCCGGCCGGCCTCGGCGACGGCTACGTGAAGAACCTGTACGACGCGTTCGGCGCCGACCGGCCGCGGATCGTCAACGCCGGCATCTCCGGGCACCGGGCGGTCGACCTCGCCGCCCGCTGGCAGACCGACGTGCTCGCGTACGAGCCGGACGTCGTCTCGATTCTGGTCGGCATCAACGACACCTGGCGCCGGTACGACGAGGACGACCCGACGTCGGCCGAGTCCTTCGAACACTCGTACCGCGCGATGCTCGACGGCCTGGACGCCCAACTCGTCCTGATCGAGCCGTTTCTCCTTGCGGTGAAGGAGGAACAGCACACCTGGCGAGAAGACCTCGACCCCAAGATCGCCGTGGTCCGCCGCCTCGCAGCCGAGTACGACGCGATCCTCGTCCCCGCCGACGTGGAGTTCAACCGGCAAGCTGCGACCGCAGGCGCTACCACCCTGGCCGACGACGGCGTTCACCCCACCGCAGCCGGCCACCAACTGCTCGCCGACCTGTGGCGCCGGACGGTACTGGATCGTTTGTCCTGACGTAGGCTTACTGCACCAGGTTAAGTATTCCGTTCGAAAGAGAGAACCCCCTGTGACCTCGACTCTGAGGACTGTTTCGTTGACCACCGAAGGCGGGGCCGCCTGGACTGTGCGGGCGGTGGAGGGGCCGGTGCCGGATCGGAACAGTGCGTTGCTCGCGGCGCCGGTCACGGCGACCGTTCCGGGTGAGGTGTACTCGGATCTGCTGGCGGCGGGAGTGATTCCTGATCCGTTCGACGGGGACAACGAGGGCAAGCTGCACTGGATCGGGAAGACCAGTTGGAGCTACCGGACCGCCTTCGACTGGGAGCCGGATGAGCACGCCGTCCAGGAGCTCGTCGCCGAGGGCCTCGACACAGCGGCGCGGGTGGTTCTCAACGGCACCGAGATCGGGCAGACCTGCAACCAGCATCGGTCGTACCGGTTCGCGGTGACCGAGCTGTTGGTTGCTGGAAGCAACGAACTCGTCGTCGAGTTCGCCTCGCCGGTCGCCACCGCGAACCGGTTGCGGGAAGAGTCCGGGATGTGGCCGCACACGAATCTCCATCCCTACAACTCGATCCGCAAGATGGCGAGCAACTTCGGCTGGGACTGGGGTATCGACGTCGCCACCGCCGGCATCTGGCGCCCGCTGCGGATCGAGTCCTGGACCGGCGTCCGGATCGACTCCGTCCGCCCGCTCGCCGGGCTCGATCGCGACCGCGGTGTACTGGACAGCCGGGTCTCCCTCGCCTGGTCCGAGGAAGCTACCGACGACGCCATGATCACCGTCGAGGTCGGCGGTACCACCACGCAGATGACCGTTGCTGCTGGCACCCAAGAGGTCGGCGTCACGTCGACGATCGACGCGGTGGACCGCTGGTGGCCGCGAGGTCACGGCGAGCAGCCCTTGTACGACGTCAGCATCTCGGTGGCCGCCGGCAACCAGACCGACGACTGGCAGACCCGCGTCGGCTTCCGCACGATCACCATGAACGTTGCCCCGGACAAGGACGGCGGCCCGTTCGTCCTGTCCGTCAACGGCAAGCCGATCTACATCCACGGCGCCAACTG
This sequence comes from Streptomyces sp. SID13031, assembly GCF_010548305.1. GTDB lineage: Bacteria > Actinomycetota > Actinomycetes > Propionibacteriales > Kribbellaceae > Kribbella. The sequence goes on along the minus strand of NZ_JAAGLV010000011.1, from coordinate 139,345 downwards.
GATCCCGGACGACGCCCTGTTCACCCGGCAGAACCGCGAGACGTACGAGCGCAGCATCCGCGACGCGATCGACGCGAACATGAACCTGCTCCGCGTCTGGGGCGGCGGCCTCTACGAGAGCGAAGACTTCTACGACGTCTGCGACGAGCTGGGGGTGCTCGTCTGGCAGGACTTCCTCTTCGCCTGCGCGGCGTACTCCGAGGAGGAGCCGCTGTGGAGCGAGGTGGAGGCCGAGGCCCGCGAGGCTGTTACGCGACTGAGCAGCCACACCAGCCTCGCGCTCTGGAACGGCAACAACGAAAACATCTGGGGGTACGTCGAGTGGGGCTGGCGTGAGCCGCTGGCCGGGCGCTCGTGGGGTGAGGGGTACTACCTGGAGCTCCTCCCCCGCATCGTCGCCGAGCTCGACCCGCGGACGCCGTACTCGGCCGGCAGCCCGTTCTCGTACGACCGCTACATCCACCCGAACGACGAGCGCAACGGCACGATGCACATCTGGGACGTGTGGAACCAGGTCGACTACTCGACCTACCGCAAGTACAAGCCGCGCTTCGTGTCGGAGTTCGGATTCCAGGGCCCGCCGGCCTGGTCGACGCTGACGTCCGTCGTGCACGACGAGCCGCTCGACCCGTACGGCGAGCAGATGCTCGTGCACCAGAAGGCCCACGAGGGCAACCTCAAGCTCGAACGAGGTCTCGGCGATCACCTGCCGTTGTGGAAGACGATGGACGACTGGCACTGGACGACGCAGCTCAACCAGGCGCGAGCCGTTGCCTATGGCATCGAACACTTCCGCAGCCTGTTCCCGCTGAACACCGGCGCGATCGTCTGGCAGCTCAACGACAACTGGCCGGTCGTCTCCTGGGCAGCCGTCGACGGACTCGGCGTACGGAAACCCTTGTGGCACACGCTGAAGCGCGTATACGCCGATCGGCTGCTGTCCGTTCAGCCGCGCGAGGACGGGCCGGTGGTTGCCGCGCACAACGACAGCGATGTTGCCTGGAGCACCGAGGTGACGGTGACCCGGCGCAGTACGGCGAAGGGCAGCGAGGCGCTCGCGAGCGAGACGTTCGCGCTCGAGGTCGGTCCCCGCGATGCCGTCCTCAACTCGCTGCCCGAGTCGGTCGCCACTCCGGCCGACCCGACAGCCGAGTACGTCGAGGTCAAGACAGCGGACGGCAGTACGGCGTACTGGTACTTCGTCGAGGACACGTCGCTGCAGGTTGTCGCCGACGCCTACACGGCTGCGGTCGCCCCGACCACCGACGGGTACGACGTGACCGTGACGGCGAGCGCGCTGGCCAAGGACCTCGCGTTGTTCCCGGATCGGCTGGAGGCGAGCGCCAAGGTCGACAGCTGCCTGGTGACGCTCAGCGCGGGCGACTCGCACACGTTCCACGTCACCAACGCGTCCGCTCCGACGGCGCCGATCGGCAAGCCCTTGCTCCGCTCGGCGAATGACCTGATCGCCTCCTGACGAGACTCCTGACCAGACTTATGACGAGACCTTGACTAAGTGATCGACAGACCTCCTACTGGGTGCTGACAGCTCGACTGCCTCAGGTTCCGCCCCCACCTTGGAGGTCTGTTCGTCATGCCCAAAACCAAGCTATTCAAGGCGGCCTCGCTCGCCTTTCTCAGCCTCGCCGCCCTGGTGGTCGCCCCGGCGACCGCCTCGGCGGCGCTCCCCGCATGTCAGCACTTCTACACCGGCACGATCCCCACCCGGCCGGTGTCGGGTGGGCACGGCAACGGCACCACGGCACCGGCGTACAGCGTCGCTGGACGGCTGCCGGCGCCGACCGGGATCAACGGCGGACTCGGTACGGACGGCAAGGTGACCTTCACCTTCAACCGGGTGGCGGGCGCCAAGGCGTACCGGGCCTTCAAGAACGGGCAGGCGCTGCAATGGATCAGCGACTGGGGCCAGCCGACCCTGCTGGTCACTGACTCTTCGCCCTGCGCCGGCGCGCACTACCAGGTCTACGCGATGTCGCAGGAGGACACCGCGGCCGCGTCGATCGGCCAGATCACCACTTCGTTCCGGCTCAACTCGGCCAACCGGCTGGCCGGCTACACGATCCCTGTGGGCACGACGTACAACTACCGCGTCTCGGCGTACAACGACGTCGCCCAGACAGCCCTCGGCTACAACGCCGGTACCGGCATCTGCGCCGTCGACGCCCGCATCATCCCCTGGGGCACCCGCCTCTACGTCCCCGGCTACGGCCACTGCTACGCCGCCGACATCGGCAGCTGGATCAAGGACGACATCGTCGACGTCTGGTTTCCCCCAGGCCCCGCCGCCGACAACTGGGGCATCCAACGCCTCAACCTCGTAGTGGAGTAGTCAGTCCCGCCCCGGCATCGCCACGGCAAGAGCACTACGGCGGCCGGCGTCGGCCTGCGCGCCCGCGGCTTCGAGTTCGTCACAGTGACCCAACTGATGAACGGCTGACGACGGCGCCTCACAGACGGTGGGCCTGCGGGGTGGCACTCTTGGGGGACGATGACGACGACAGCTGATTCGCGGTCCCGTGGGCGGAGCTTGCGCCGGGATGCGCTGGGGTTGGGCACATCCACCGCGATCGGGATCTCCTCCTCCGCACCGGCGTACTCGCTGGCCGTGGCGGTCGGACTACTGGTCGCGTACGTCGGCGCCGCCGCTCCCCTGGTCCTGGCGCTCTCAGCAGTGCCGGTGATCCTGGTCGCGCTCTGCTTCCGTGAGCTGAACAGGGCCGAGCCGGACTGCGGTACGACGTTCCCGTGGACCTCGAAGGCGTTCGGACTGGGTGTCGGCCGCATGATCGGCTGGACGACAGTCATGGCCTGTGTGCTCGTCATGAGCAACCTGGCGCAAGTCGCCTCGGTCTACACCTACCTACTGTTCGGTCTGGACGGCGCGGCCGACTCCCGCCTCGCACAAGCCGGTCTGGGCGCACTGTTCATCATTGTGATGGCAGTGCTCGCCTATCGCGGCGTTCAGATCGCCGCCTGGACCCAGGCGATCCTGCTGACGGTAGAGGTCGTCGCACTGCTCTGGTTCGCGATCAACGCCTTCGCCGACGCCGGGACGCTCAGCATCCCGCTATCGACGGCCACCGGCGAGAAGGCCTGGGCAACCGGAGTACTGGTCGCAGTGTTCCTCTACTGGGGATGGGACTCGTCCTTCAGCCTCAACGAGGAGACCCGCGACCCACGCCGCACTCCGGCCATCGCAGCCCTCATCGCCAATGGCTTCCTGGTCGTCCTGTACGCCGTGGTCGCCTGGTCCGCCGTCGTGTACGCAGGAGTCGGTCCACTGGCCGACATAGCCGATGACGACTTCTTCTACGTCCTGAGCAACGACCTGCTCGGTACTGCGGGCGGCAAGCTCCTGGTGGGCGCAGTGCTCGTCTCCGCCCTCGCCTCGACCCAGACGACGATCCTGCCGACTGCCCGGACGATGCTGTCGATGGCTCGCAGGGACGCGTTCCCAGGACAGTTCGCCCGGATCTCCACTCGCTTCCACACCCCCAGCGTCTCCACCTGGGTCTTCGCCGGGGCCAGCCTGGTCATCTACGTGACGCTGGTGCTCACCTCCGACGCCCTGCTGGCCGACGCCGTCGGGGCCGTCTCGGTGCTCGTGTCGATCTACTACCTGGTCACTGCCGTCGCAGTACCGGTGTACTTCAGTGGGGCGATCAAGGGCCGCGTACTGCAGCGGGTGATCATCCCGTTGCTGGCGGCGGCGTCGTTCGTCGTAGTACTCGTCCTGGCCGTCTCGGACGTCGGTACAGGGCCCCTGGTTGTCGTGGGTGTAACGATGGTGGTGGGCGCGCTCATCATGTACTCGATGAAGCCGCCGGCCGAGGGGGAAGGCAGGGCATGACTCAATCAAAGAAGCGGATGCGCAGCGTGGGCATCACGCTCGGACTGACCGCGCTGGTCGCCGCCTCGCTGACCGGGTGCAGCAACGATGACGAGGACCAGTCGGACTACCAGGCGATCTGTGTCGACCCGGAAACCCAGCAGCGCGCCGACGACGACCAGTGCAAGGACGACCGTGAGTACCACGGGTCCGGCGCGGGCTTCTTCTGGTTCTACATGGCCACCCGGGGCGGAGCCTTGGTGCCACCGATCGGCGGCCGCTACAACACCGCCGACGGCGGCTACACGACCTCCGGCCTGCGCAACGCCTCCGGCGGCACGGCGACGGTCAAGCGCGGCGGGCTGGACACCAAAGGCGGCAACATCGGCACGATCTCCCGCGGCGGCTTCGGCAAGGCGGGCAAGGGGAGCTCTGGCGGTTGATGTGGCGGCACTCGATCAAACCCCGCCCGGGCTGGAAGGACACGGTCGTCGAGCAGGGGCTGGTCTTCCCGATGACCGACCTGCCCGACGGCAGCCAGACGCCGTACTGGAACGAGAGCGCCTGGTACGAGGTGACGCTGGAAGAGGTGGAGCACCTCGAGAGCGTCACCGAGGAGCTCTACGAGATGTGCAAGCACGCCGCCGCCGTGATGGCGGCCGGTGACCGCTTCAGCGACTCGCAACTCGGGCTGGCGTCCGGCACGCTGCCGCTGGTCCGGGAGTCGCTGAAACGCGACGACCCGTCGGTGTACGCGCGGTTCGACCTGGTCTGGAACGGGGTCGAGCCGAAGATGCTGGAGATCAACGGCGACACCCCGACCGGGCTGGTGGAGTCGGCGGTGATCCAGTGGAACTGGCTGGAGGACGTCTTCCCCGAGGGCGACCAGTGGAACTCCGTGCACGACCGGCTGGTCAAGTGGTGGAGCGAGCGGCGCGCGGCCGGGGCGTTCCCGGGCAACGAGGCGCACTTCTTCAACTCGGCTGCCGAGACGACCGGCGAAGAGGCGATGACGGTGGCCTACCTACGCGACACGGCGGCGATGGCCGGGCTGGCGACGTACGGGCACGAGATCGAGGACCTCGGCTGGGAGACGGAGCAGCGCGCGTTCGTCGACTGGGGCGGGCGGAAGATCCGGACCGCGTTCAAGCTCTACCCGTGGGAGGACATGCTCGACGACCAGTTCGGCCGGTACATCCTGTCCGGGCTCGAGCGCGAGCCGGTGCAGTGGATCGAGCCGATCTGGAAGACGATGCTGTCCACCAAGGCGATCCTGCCGGTGCTGTGGGAGCTCTACCCGGACCACCCGAACCTGCTTCCCGCGTACTTCGGGACGCCGGGTGACCTGCTCGAGTGGGTGGCCAAGCCGCTGCACGGGCGGGAGGGCAGCAACATCCGGATCCACACCATCGCCTCCACCGAGGACGACGTGCACGACGGCCCCTACGACACCGACACGATGGTCTACCAGGAGTGGAGTCCGCTGCCGTCGTACGAGGGCAACCGGGCGGTGATCGGCAGCTGGATCGTCGACGGCGTCGCGGCCGGCATGATGGTCCGCGAGTCCGACGGCCCCGTCACCGACTACTACGCGCGGTTCGTCCCGCACGCGATCGGCACCGAGGCCCGCCCGGACCAGGAGACCATCCAGAAATGGCTCGCGGAGTAGCTAGTCCAGAGCGACCGCGAGGTACTTGATCTCCAGGTACTCGTCGATGCCGACCGTGCCGCCCTCACGGCCGAGGCCGGACTGCTTGACGCCGCCGAACGGCGCGGCCGGGTTGGAGACGATGCCCTGGTTGAGGCCGATCATGCCGGTCTCCAGCCGCTCACTGACCCGCAACGCCCGGCCGATGTCGTTGGTGAACAGGTACGAGACCAGGCCGAACTCGGTGTCGTTGGCCATCGTGACCGCCTCGTCCTCGGTCTCGAACGCGGTCAGCGGGGCGACCGGGCCGAAGATCTCCTCCTTCTGCAGCCGCGCCGACTTCGGCACGCCGGCCAGCACGGTCGGCGGGTAGAAGTAACCGTTGCCCTCGGCAATCGTTCCGCCGGTCAGTACTTCCGCTCCCTGGGCAACCGCGTCGTCGACCAGGTCCTTCACCTTGTCCCGCTGCTTGGCGTCGATCAGCGGGCCGAGGTCGACCCCGTCCTCGGTGCCGCGCCCGACCTTCAGCGCAGCCATCCGCTCGGTCAGCTTGGTGGCGAAGACCTCCATCACCGACGAGTGCACGTAGATCCGGTTCGCCGCAGTACAGGCCTCGCCGCCGTTGCGCATCTTGGCCAGCATCGCGCCGTCGACCGCCTTGTCCAGATCGGCGTCCTCGAAGACCAGGAACGGTGCGTTGCCGCCGAGCTCCATGCTCGTCTTGAGCACCTTCTCGGCCGCCTGTTCGATCAGCTTCACACCGACCGGGGTCGAGCCGGTGAAGGAGAGCTTGCGCGCGCGCCCGTCGCGGATCAGCGGCTCCATCACGCCACCCGAGTCGTGGGTGGTGACGACGTTCAGTACGCCGGGTGGCAGACCCGCCTCGGTCATCAGCTCGGCCAGTTTCAGCATCGACAGCGGCGTCTGGGAGGCCGGCTTGATCACCATCGTGCAGCCGGCGGCGACCGCCGGGCCGATCTTGCGGGCACCCATCGCGGCCGGGAAGTTCCATGGCGTGATCAGCAGGCACGGCCCGACCGGCTGCCGCATCACCAGGACGCGGCCCTTGCCGTTCGGCGCGACCTGGTAGCCGCCCTCGATCCGGACGGCCTCCTCGGCGAACCAGCGGAAGAACTCCGCGGCGTACGCGATCTCGCCCTTGGACTCCGCGACCGGCTTGCCCATCTCCAGGGTCATCAGCAGGGCCAGCTCGTCGGCCCGCTCGGTCATCAGCTCATAGGTCCGCCGGAGGATCTCGCCGCGCTCCCGGGGGGCGGTGGCGGCCCAGTCGGCCTGCGCTGCGACGGCGGCGTCCAGCGCGGCCAGTCCGTCGGCAGGACTCGCGTCCGCCACGTCGCACAGCGTCGTACCGGTGGCTGGGTCTTCAACGGCGAGGGTCTTGCCGCCCTCGGCCGGTCGCCACTTGCCTGCGATGAAGAGTTCGGTCGGACAAGCCTCGACGACTTCCTGCTCCCGCGACATCAGCCCGCCTTTCACTAGTCGGCACTGCCAACCATAGGCCGGGGATAGGCCGGGGATATCAGGCAGAGGCGACGAAGTGCGGGGCGTGGCGGGGGATGCTGCGGATGGCTCGGGTCAGGCCTGCTGCGACGGTCCGCAGGATGGCTGACCGAACCAGGCTGTCGAAGGCCAGTGGGACCAGCATGAGCTCGTCTGCTCCGGTACTGGCCGCCACGGACGCCAGTCCCCCGGCAACGCCAGACCGCGTACCCACGACGTACCCGGGCTCGTCCAGCAGCCGCTCGGCCTTGATCCGCTCGCGACCGGTGATCGGTGGCGCCAGCAACTCCAGGAGCTCAGCCAGCGTCGCCCGGTTGGCCGCAGTCTTCAGACGCGACTTCACCCGGACGTACTCGCCCAGTCGGGCTACTGCCTCCTCCTCGGTGTCCGCCGCAACCACACCCACGGTCACCCCGACGTACGGCTTCCCCGTCGGCCCTGTCGGCTCGAAGCTGTCCCGGTACGCCGCTACCGACGCCAGCGTGCAGACGGCAGCGCCATGATGTGCCAGGAAGAGCGGCAGCCCCCGTACTGCGGCCACCTGCGCGCCGGCCGGGTTGTCGGACATCACGAAGACGGGTGGCGGCAGTCCAGCCAGGGCGAGCCGTACGTCGCCCACCGGAGCACGCCCGGGCAGACCGTCACGCAGGAAGCGGCAGAGCTCGTCCAGCCGCTGGGGGAAGGTGTCCCACCCTTTCTCGGTCAGGCCGAGTGCAGCGGCGGTACTCGGCGCTACTGAGGGCGCCTTGCTGACACCAAGATCGATCCGGCTCGGGTACGCCGCCGCTAGCGCCGCGAACTGCTCTGCGACCACTAGCGGCCGGTGGTTGGTCAGGAGAACACTGCCCGAGCCCAACCGGATCCGGTCGGTCCTGGCGGCCAGAACAGCGGCCAACACCGCAGGGCTTGCGCCACCAGCACCCCGGACGCCATGCTGCTCTGCAACCCAGAACCGCCGGTACCCGAGATCGTCCGCAGCCTGAGCGACCTCGACGGTCTCCCGGAGCGCCGCCGCGGCGGACTGACCGGGCAGCTGCGGCACTACGTCGAGCACCGAGTGAGCTGAGACCGGGAGTCCGGGGGATGCGGGGCTGTACACCCGCTCACCGTCGCAGCCCGGCCGGCTTTCCACATGGGGGGTCGGCCCCCATGTTCTGGTCCGTTCCCACCCACGGACACCGGCTCCGCGACGGCGGGGAAATTGGGTAGGCAGAGCCCTTGCTGGTGGTTCCGGCGGTCCGGCATCGTTCACGGCGTCGGGAGTTCGACCACTACCCGGCACCACGGTTCCTGCGCCGAACGGCCTTCCACCAGAGGCTGTCCGGTACAGGCGATGCTGGACCGCGGGGCGATCTACCCCCAGTCGACGCCCCGCGGTACAGCACTCTCTTCTGCCCGTCACCAACTCGTTACCGCGCCCATACGGAATATGGGGGTTCCGTACCCATGGCAGGGCCTACCCCCCGATGGCACCCTGAGCGTGTGCTCAACTCCGCAACCGCCGGGACGTCCCGGACCGACCAGTCGACAGCCTGGTGGTCTGCCGGGATGGGCCCGCACGAGCTGGGCCTGCCGATGCCCGGCTGGGCGGAGTACATCGAACGCAGTACAGCCATGTCAGTCCCCCCGGCACCGGTGACAGGCGGTTGGCAGCAAGCGCTGGTCCGGTGCCTCGAACCACTGCTGGCCACTGCCCGGCAGGACCTCACCGCGGCGGAACAGGACGGCGTACTGGCCGAAGAGTTCCTCCAGCGGCTGGGACTGCGCCTGGTCCGGCTGGCGTCCCGAACGCTGGTACTGGAACTCGCCCGGGCCCGTAACCGTGGCGAGCTGGCCGGCGAGACGCCGGCCGAGCGTTTTCTCGACTTCACCCACCGGCTCGTCGGAGGGAGCGAGCTGGCGGACTTCCTGGCCGCATACCCGGTGCTGGCCCGGGTCCTGGGCGAGGCGTGCCGACAGGCGGTCGAGGGCCACATCGAGCTGCTGGCACGCCTCGCCGAGGACCGCGAGCAACTCATCACCGACCTCCTGTCAGGCACTGACCCGGGTCCCTTGCTGAGCATCGAGCCCGGGGGCGACTCCCACCGCGGCGGTCGCTCCACAGCCACCCTCACCTTCACCGACGGCCAACGCCTCATCTACAAGCCCCGGCCGCTCGACTTGCACGCACATTTCAACGACCTGATCCACTGGCTCAACAGCAAAACCGGTCTGGACCTCCAATCAGTCGACGTACTCCGCCGCCCCGGCTACGGCTGGCTCGAGTACATCGACCACACCCCCTGCCAGGACCTGGCAGAGGTCCGCCGCTTCTACCAGCGCCAGGGCGCCCTGCTGGCCTTGCTGTATGTCCTCGACGGCACGGACATGCACCACGAGAACCTGATCGCCCACGGCGACCAGCCAGTCATGGTCGACGTGGAAACCTTGTTCCACCCGAGCACCTTCCTCCAGGGAATGCCAGGCCACGACCCCGCTCACGCGGCCTTGCAGAGCTCGGTCTATCGAACCGCGCTGCTGCCCCTGCTCCTCACCGGGGAACACGGAATCGTGGACATCTCGGGTCTGGGCGGCGACTCCGGCGAGGTGTCTCCGATCAGCAAGGTCGACTGGGCGGACCCCGGTCTCGACACCATGCACATGGTCCGCGTTCCGACCACAACGCGGGGCAGCCAGAACCGCCCACTTCTCAATCGAGTGGCGATAGAGCCTCGCGACCACGAAGCGGCCTTGCTGGTGGGATTCCAGACCGGGTACGAGGCAATAGCCTGGAACCGCCACGAACTGGTCGGCCCGAAGGGGCTCCTTGCCGCCTGCCGGGACGACGAGATCCGCTACGTCCCCCGAGCGACTCAGACGTACGCGACGCTTCTCGACGAGGCGACGCATCCTGATGCCCTCCGCGCCGCCGACGGACGCAGCGAACTGCTCGACCTGCTCTGGGATGCCGATCCGGCGTTGCACCGACTGGTACCGACCGAGCTGGCCGACCTGTGGGCCGGTGACATCCCGTTGTTCGCTGCCCGGCCGGGCAGCCGTGATGTCTGGGGCTCCGACGGCACCCGGGTGCCAGAGTTCTTCACTCACGACGGACTTGCCGCCGTCGAGACCAAGATCGGCTTGCTGACCGAAATTGATCAGCATCGGCAGCAGTGGATCATCTCCGCCACTCTGGCCACCCGGCCCGAGCCGATCGTGCATGCCTGCAGTACCACCCGCACAGTGCAGGCAGCAGCAGCTGACCCGGAACAACTTCTCGCCGCGGCCACCGACATCGCTGACGAGATCATGGCCCGAGCCGTGGATGGCGGCGACGGCCGGGCGAACTGGCTGGGCCTGGAGCTACTCGACGACCACCACTGGTCGCTGATGCCGATGGGCGCCGGTCTGGCCACCGGCTACACCGGAGTTGCCCTTTTCCTGGCCCAGGTCGGGTCACTCACCGGCGCCGACAAATATCGCGAACTGGCCAGAGACGCCATCCGCCCGATCCCGGAGCTGTTGCGGACCCTCGTCTCTGTTCCTGATCTCGCGCAGCTCATCGGCCCTGGCTTCTACGGGTTGGGTGGCATCAGCTACGGCCTGAGCCGGCTTTCCTCGCTCCTCGATGATCCGGACCTCGACGGTTGGCTCACGACCTCGCTCGAGATCGCCGGCGGGCTCGCTCCCGACGCCGGCCAGTTCCCCAGCTATACCGAGGGCGCTGCCGGCGGGCTGGCCGCCCTCCGCGCGATCGACCACCCGGCGGCCGCGCAACTGGCGAGCCGCTATGCCGACGAACTGATCGAAGCTGTCGAGACCGGCCGGCGCAACGGGCCTGTGCCGCATGCCGGCTTCGCCGGCGGCTACCAGGGAGTCGCCTGGGCACTGGGCCAGTACGGAACGCCAGGCGACAGGTACAGCGAGGCGGCTTTCGTTGCCGCCGACATGGATCGGCCGGGCGACCCGGCGAACCCGGGCTGGTGCTCCGGCGAAGCCGGTACCACCCTGGCCAGGAGCATGGCGGGCGCTCACGTCGATCTCGACGCGTACCTGAAGGCCGCCACCGAACGTCCGATGCTCGCCGACATGAGTCTGTGTCACGGCGAGCTCGGCGCACTAGAGCCACTCCTGTGGCTCGAAGAACGCGATGACCCAGCCATGGAGGCGGTCCGACGTCGCCGGGCCGGGCTGGTACTCGCCGCACTGCAGCAGTACGGACCGCACTGCGGTACGCCAAGAGGGGTGACCTCGCCAGGTCTGCTGACCGGCCTGGCAGGCATCGGCTACGGGCTCCTGCGTCTCGGCTTCGGCCGGCGCGTCCCGTCAGTCCTGCTGCTCGAACCAAGTACCGATCCGAAGCGCCCATCACAGCGTTGACGACCGGCCGAACACCATCGACAGGGGAACCACCATGACCGCCCACAACCCACCAGACGAACCACAGGACCAGCCAACCAGTACCGACTCGTCCGGAGCCGATCCGCTGGGACCCATCAACCTCCCGAGCCGAAGCCGGATCGGCCGGCGGGCTTTCGCCCTCGTCGGCTACACCAGCACCCTGGCCGTCGGTCTGATGGTGTACACCGACTGTCCCATCACGACTTCGGTCAGCAAGCCGTAGGAGAGCATCGTGTCAACTCGTGAGAACCAGCCCGAAGACTTCACCGTCCCACCGGCCGAGCAGATCGAAGATCCCATCGGTCCGATGGGGATGCCCAAGCGAAGCTGGATCGGGGCCCGGGCTTTTGCCCTGGTCGGAGCTACCGGCGTCCTGTCGATCGGGCTCGTCGAGGTCACCGACCGTTGCATCACCACCACAGTCAGCGCTCCAGGCTAGGCAGCCGCCGCCGCCGGTTCGAGCCGCAAGCATACGTTTGAGCAGCATCTCGAACCGGCGGCAACCCCGCCGAACTCACTGCGCCGTCAGCAGACTCTGGATAGAGTTTGCAGCCATGCAGACCCATGCGCCCAAAGTGGTCGGCAGAGATGGGGAGATCGCGCGACTCGACCGGCTGATCACCGAAGCTCGTGACGGTCGCGGCAGTGCGATTTTCCTACTCGGTGAGCCCGGCATCGGAAAGAGCCGCCTGGGCGCGGTCGCCACCACGATGGCCGTCGGTCGTGGCATGGCGACGTTGCGTGGCCGGGTGGGAGCGATGGGCACGATGGTCGCCTTCAGACCGTTCACCGAGGCGTTCCTGTCCTTGATCCGGCGCGGTGGGATGCCCGATCCGATGGCGCTCGGCCCGTACCGCCAAGTCCTGGGCCGGCTGATCCCGGACTGGGACGAGGGCGAGTCCCACGAGGCAGGGATCTCCGCGATCGTTCTGGGCGAGGCGATCCTGCGACTGCTCGGACTGATCGCCGCCGACCGGGGTGCTCTGCTCGTGCTGGAGGATCTCCACGACGCCGACCCGGAGACACTCGCGGTGATCGAGTACCTGCTCGACAACCTCGAGGATCAACCGGTCGTCCTGCTGTGCACCTTGCGTGCCGAGCAGGGCTCCGGACTCGACCTTGCCCGGCTGGCGGATCAGCGCGGCACGGCCACGGCGATCGAGCTCCAGCGACTCGACCGCAAAGAGGTCAGTGAACTCGCCGCCGGCTACCTCGAGGTCAGCACCGACGGCGTGCCGGAGCAGTTGGTGGAGCGACTGTGGAAGGACAGCGCCGGGATCCCTTTCATCGTGGAGGAACTGCTGCAGGAAGCCGGCCGGACCGGGCAACTGCTCGCCGACCCCGACGGCACCGTTCGGCTCGTGGAGGGTTCGCACACCGCTGTTCCACCAGCCGTCATTCGCAGTATCAACAGCCGGACCAGCCGGCTCAGCTCCCAGTCCCGTGAGCTCCTTCTGCTCGCGGCCGTGATCGGCCACCGCTTTCCGCTCAGCGTGGTCCGGCAGGCCGGCGACGTCGACGAGCGGTTGCTGCTGGCAACGTTGCGAGCAGGTCTGGCCGCTCAACTGGTCGGGCCCGACGAGCCAGTACCGGACTGGTACGCCTTTCGGCATCCCTTGACCGCCGACGCGTTGCTGGCGGATCTGACGCCGACCGAGCGATCGAATCTGGCGATCCGGTGCGCGGACGCGATCGAACAACTCCATCCCGGCCTGCCCGGTGAATGGTGCCCGATGGCAGCCGAACTCACCCAGGGCGGTGGTGACCGGGTGCGGGCGGGCAGGCTGTTCGCCCAAGCGGGCCGGCGCACGTTCGAGGAAGGCTCGATGGCCTCCGCGGTCCACCTCCTGGACCGCGCCCGTACCCTGCTCGTCGACGATCCCGACCTCGACTACCGCGCCGAGGTTCTCAGCTCGCTGCTGCTCGCCGCCGGCGAGAACGGGCAGTTCGACCACCCTGCCGCCGAGTCCGCGGTGATCGAGCAACTGGAGAACCAGAATCTCGATCATCGCAAGGTCGCCGCACTGTACGTACGGCTCGCCGGGGTCGAGAATCTGGCCGGACGCTGGGCGTCCGCGTCGACGCATGTGGCGATCGCCCGATCCATCCTCGGAGATGCCGCGGCCGACGTCGATCTGGCTCCGGTCGACGCCATGGCTGCTCATCTGGAGCTGGCGAAGACCAGCCCCGGAAGGCTGAAGTCGGCAGCGGAATTCGCCACCAGGGCAGCGGCCGCGGCTGAACGCGCCAACCTTCCGAGCGTCGCCGTCGACGCCTGGCAACAGCTCGGCATGCTGGCCCGCCAGCACGACCTGGACCAGGCCGTCGACTACTTCCGCCGGGCCCGCCAAGTGGCCACCGAGAACAATCTCGCTCTCCAGCGAGTGATGTCGCACCTGTACCAGGCCGGCACGATCTGCCTGGCCGAAGGCGATGTCACCGAGCTGGACCACGCAAGGCAGCAGGCGCTCCAGATCGGCGCGATCCCGACGGCCTACGAGATCGACGGAGCCCTTGGCCTGCAGGCGATCCTACGATCCGAGTACACGAAAGCCGAGGAGATGATCGCGGCCTGCCTGGAAGTGACTCAACGACTCAAGCTCAGCCGGGGGGCACCGTACGAGCTGGTGACGATGGCCGTGCTGGCCGCTCATCAGGGCAGGCGTGCGGAAATGGAGAGCACGCTCGGCGAATTGGCTACCTGGGGCGAACGCGCCTCGCATGAACTGCCCTTGTCCTACGGCCTTGCGCGGACCTTCTGCGCGTTGCTCGAAGAGAACCGGGCTCTGGCCGACTCGGAGATGGCGCAGGCGCTCGCCTACGACGCGCAGAATCCGGCGGTCTTTCATATGGCGGGCAAGAACGGACTAGCGTTGCTGCTCGGCGTGCTCGCGGGCCGGAACGGTTGGCCGCACTTCGAGGCTGTGTCGGCGACAGCCGGGAGCAAGATGCGGTGGAATCGGCAGTTCGTGCAGTTGGCGCAGGCGGTACTGCTCGGGCGCGATGAGAAGACTGCCGAGGCGACTGCGGCCGTCGCCGCCGCCCTGGAGTCTTCAGAGCTTTACCCGATGGCCAGGTATCTCGGGCTTCGGTTGATTGCGGAGCCGGCGGCTGCCGACGGGTGGGGAGAACCAGTTGCCTGGCTTCGGCAGGCTGAGGATTACTTCCACAATGCCGAAGTACCGGCGGTGGCTAGTGCTTGCCGGAGTATGTTGCGGCAGTTGGGGGCCACCGTGTCGCAGCGGCGGACCGGGTCCGATCAGGTGCCGGCGAATCTGCGGCAGCTGGGGATCACCACGCGGGAGTTCGAGGTGGTGCAGTTGCTGGTGGACCGGATCGGGAACAAGTCGATCGCGTCCCGGTTGCACATCTCGCCGCGGACGGTGGAGAAGCACGTCGCGAGCCTGATGACCAAGACTCAGCAGCCGGATCGGGAGGCGCTGAGCAGCTTTGCGCGGACGGTGCTGCAAGACTGAAGTTGCAGGACTGATCCCGGGTCGCGTGCGTGTGCTGGGGCGCGGGACGACGTTCGGGTGATAGTTGTCGACTCACGGATTTCCAGGCGACCGCCCGCCCGCGAAGGTCCGGCGGCACGCGCGCAACTGGCCGGATAATTTATGAACGCTCGCTTTATATATAAGATGGGCGAGTGGCAGGCAAGGGGTCGGACATGAGCAAGGGAACGGTCGGCGGCGGCGGTACGACGATGCTGCGGCGGATCAACGTCGCCGCTGTGCTGGACGCGGTCCGCCGCTCGGCACCGGCACCACTGCGGGTCGCCGAACTGGTCGAACGCACCGGACTGGCCAGACCGACCGTCGCACAGGCGGTCGACGAGCTGCTGGATGCCGGCTGGCTGCAGCAGCACGGCCCTGATTCCGCGGACCGCTCGCTGGGTCGCCCGGCGATCCGGGTCTCCCTGCGCGGGCGCGCGGCGCCGGTGCTCGGGCTGGATGTCGGCCCGCACCGCGTCACCGTGGGCGTCTCCGACCTGGCCGGCCGCAAGCTCTCCCTGGTACGCCGGTCCGGCCCGGGCTGGACGGCCCAGGAGCTGCTCGGCGTCATCAGTGAGGTGATCACCGAGGCGCTCGCCGAGGCAGAGGTGCCCGCCGAGGACATCGCCGCCGCCGTCGCCGCCAGCCCCGGCATCGTCGACGAGCACACCGGCCGGGTCCAGCTGGTCCCGTCCGTACCGGGCTGGTCGGCCATCGACCTGACCAAGCACGTCCGCAGCCTGCTCGACTGCCCCGTCATGCTCGACAACGACGCCAACCTGGCTGCCCTGGCCATCGCCGCTGCCCGCGGTGGTACGGGCACGCTGCTCGCAATCCAGTGGGGTGAGCGACTCGGTGCCGGCATCGTGATCGACGGCCGCCTCCACCGCGGTACGGGCGCGGCTGGTGAGATCGGCTTCATCGCCACCGCACCGGACGACGTGATCAACCCCGAGGACAGCCGCGGCCCGCTGGAGCGCGCCGTCGGCTCCGAGGCCATCGCCGAGCTGGGCCGCCAGGCCGCGATCGCCAACCCCGACTCACGCCTCGCTGAGCTCGGTCGCGACCAGCTCGACACCGCCGACGTCTTCGCCGCCGCGGCCGAGCGCGACCCGGTCGCCCAGGCAGTCGTCCAGCAGGTCGCCCGCGACTTCGCCCGCGCGCTTGCGCCCGCTGTACTGGTCCTGGACCCCACTGCCGTGGTGATCGGTGGTGGTGTCGCGCGGGCCGGCGCCGTCCTCCTGGACGCCATCTCCGACCAGCTCCGGCTGCTGACCCTCAACCACCCGAAGCTGGAGCTCTCCGCCCTGGCCGAGGACGCCGTAGTCACCGGCGCCATGCGAATGGCCCTCGACGAGGTCTGGCAGCGCAAACTCCCGACCCCTGCGCTCACTACGCCGGCCTAGCTCAGGCGAGGCTGGTGACGGCCTTGGCGATGGCGTCGGGGCGGTCGAGGTGGACCAGGTGTGCTGAGTCGGGCAGTACTTCGACAGTGGCGTTGAGCTTGGCTGCCAGGGCTCGCTGACCGGCGAGCCAGCTGTTGGCGGTGAAGCGGGAGCTGCCGCCTGTCGCCACCAGGACCACCGTGGGTGGCATGACGGCCGGCGGAGACTCCAGCAGCCGCGCGACCTCGGCCGCGAGCGCCCAGCTACCGCTCAGCTCGTCCCAGAACAGCAACCACGACCCGGCCGCGGCGTACCGGGAGCGCGCCGTCGCCTTCGAGAGCCGGTCGTTGTTCCGCATGCTCCCGACGCGGATGAACACCCGTCGCGCCGCAGTACCGAGCAGGGCCGGTACGCCGATCCGCGCCAGCCCCCGTAGTACCGACCGGACCACCCGATCACCCCGGGTGCCCGGGTAGAGCCATCGCCAGCCGGTCTCCGAGGTGAGGCTGGAGTCGATCAGGACGAGCCGGTCGACCTCGTCGGGATGGGCGAGCGTCCATCGCAACGCCGCGAGGCCACCGATCGAGTGCCCGAGCAGCCCCACCGGCAGCGTCATCCCGCTCCGCAACTGCGAGACCGGCGCGGTCACCGGTGTGAGCCAGGGGTCGATCACCCGAAGCTCTCTGCCGGACAGCAGGGCGAGGACCTCGCCGAACTCCTCGGGAGCCTCGGCCAGCCCCGGCAGCAGAACCCAACTGGTACTCATCGGGTGAAAGCCTGCCTCAGACCGGGCAGCAATGTCGCCAGCATTAAGCAAACCAGTGCCACCGACACGCGTTGCAGGATCCCCGGCGGATGCAGATCGTTGCCGGTCAGGACCTCCAGGCCCGTCTCGATCCCCAGCCAGGCCTGCGTGACGGCGACGGCGGCGGCCAGCCCGGCGACCACACTGCCCCAGACGCCACCCCAGCCCGAGCGGCGCAGTACCAGGACGGCAAAGATGCCCAGGGCAACACTCCCGATCCCCGCGACGGTCGAGGTGACCTCGTGCAGCACCAGCGCCGTACCGCTCTGCCCGCTGTCCTCGGTCTCCCGGCAGAGCGCGCTCACCGATGGCGCACAGCTCATCGGCGACAGCGCGTCGAACAGCGTCCCGGCGCCGAACACGGCCGCGCTGATCAGCAGCCCGGCGACGTCGCGATGCATCCGCACGGCGGGCCGGCCGAGGATCGCCGCCAGCAGCAACAACACGCCGGCCCCGAGATCCATCGCCCGCGCGTACGAGCTCGTCGGCTGGTCCAGGGCGCCTAGCTCGCTGAGGAAGGAGTTGTGGACATCCAATGGATAACCGGCCAGGAACTCCAGGAAGAGGCTGCAGTAGAGCAGCCCTGCGGCCACCAGGACACCCCGCATCAGGCGATACGGAAACCGGGCGGGGACGGCCGTCATGGTCGAAAGAGTCGCACACGAAACCAAAGTCGCCTGCCGGGGATGCGATGATCGCTGGGTGTCATCGGAACAGGTCATCCCGAAGTGGCAGCAGCGGGCTGCCGGCTGGGTCGGGCGCATCGTCGTCTTCGCCTCGATCTGGTCGTTCCTCGCGATCCCGCTGCATCTGTTCGCACCCGCATATGTGAAGCGGGTCGACCAGGCCTTCGACTTCTTCGGCATCCCGGCCGGGCACACCTTCTTCTCGGCCGTCTACCTCGCCGTCATCGGCAGTGCGCTGCTGCGCGGCAAGCGGGCCGCGCTGCTGTGGGTGCTCTGGGTCTTCGAGGTGCTCTGGCTGCTCACCGCCGTCGCGGCGGTCGGCTTCGCCAGCATCCGGCTGGCCAATCCGCGCGACCAGGGCCTGATCGACGAGTTCGGCGAGGCCAAGCCGCAGGACCTGGAGATCGCCATCGCCCAGGTGGTCGTGGTGGCCGCGCTGGTGCTGCTGCTCTGGACGATCCGCGCCGCCTTCCCGGCCCGGCTGGCCCCCGGTACCAGGCGGCTCGCGGTCGGCGCGCTGATCGCCGGCCTGCTGATCTCGATCGCGGTCAGCATCAGCCTGACCCAGGCGTTCCCCCGGACGCTGACCGGGCAGAAGGAGAAGATCGGCTGGGCGCTGATCGCCGCGCTCGGCCAGAGCCGCAGCAAGATGGGCGCCGGCCACGAGGGGCACGGCTGGGTCGGCCTGACCGTCGGCGCGATCTCCGCCGCCTCGCTGGTGGTCGCCTTCGCGATCTTCCTCCGGTCGGTACAACGGGTCCGCTACCTCAGCCAGGCCGAGGAGCTCCAGGTCCGCCGATTGCTGCTCGAGTACGGCGAGCGCGACTCGCTCGGCTACTTCGCCACCCGGCGCGACAAGGCAGTGGTCTTCGCCCCCGACAACCAGGCCGCGATCGCGTATCGAGTGGTCAACGGCGTCAGTCTCGCCAGCGGCGACCCGATCGGGGATCCAGCGGCCTGGCCCGGCGCGATCCAGCGCTGGCTCGCCGAAGCCCAGAACTACGGCTGGTCCCCGGCCGTCCTGTCGGCCAGCGAGGAGGCAGCGCACGCGTACGTCGACGCCGGCCTGCGAGCGCTCGCGATGGGCGACGAGGCGATCATCGACGTCGCCGACTTCACCCTCGAAGGCCGGACCATGCGACCGGTCCGCCAGGCCGTCACCAGGGCCCAGCGAGCCGGGTACCACGCAGAAGTGGTGCGGCATGGCGATCTGTCCCCCGAGGCCCTCGCGGAGTACGTGCGGCTCGCCGAGAGGTGGCGGGGCGCGCAGACCGAGCGTGGCTTCTCGATGGCGCTCGGCCGGCTCGGCGATCCCGCCGACGCCCGCTGTGTGATGGTCATCGCGCGCGACTCCAACAACGCGGTACGGGGTCTGCTCGCCTTCGCTCCCTGGGGTGTGCGCGGGGTGTCGCTGGATCTGATGCGGCGCGATCCCGAGTCCGTGAACGGCCTGATGGAGTTCATGGTCAACGCGCTCGTCGAGGCGTGCGGCGATCTCGGCGTGCACCACATCTCACTGAACTTCGCGATGTTCCGGGAGATCTTCAGCGACGCCGAGCGCGTCGGCGCCGGTCCGGTGCTACGCCTCACCAACGCGCTGCTGACCGCCGCGTCGAGATTCTGGCAACTGGAGAGCCTGTACCAGTCCAACGAGAAGTATCTGCCGCGCTGGTCCCCCCGGTTGATCTGCTACTCCCGTGGCGCATCGCTGGCCCAGGTGCTGCTGGCCGCCGGCACTGCGGAGGGCTTCCTGCCCGCCCCGCGACCGTGGACCCGGGTCGACAGCGCGGAGACCGCCGAGCGGCACGCGATCATGACGGCCGACGGCGGACAGTTCGCGGCCGCCGTCCGGGAGCAGGAGCAAGAGCTGCTGCGGCCGGTCCTGCCGGATCGCAAACTCACCGAGCAGGAGCAGATCCGGCGCGCCAAGCTCGACGAACTCGTTGCCAAGGGCATCGATCCGTACCCGGTCTCGGTACCGCGAACCGAAACCCTGGAACGGATCCGCGCCCTCCACCAGAACCTGCCACCCGATCACCACACCGGCCACGAGGTCTCGGTCACCGGCCGGGTGATGCGGATGCGCAACCACGGCGCGCTGTCTTTCGCCTTGCTGCAGGACGGTTTGTCCAGCCTGCAGGTGATGATGTCGGCCGGCAGCACGGGCGCCGAGGCGGTCGAGAACTGGCGCCGCCTGGTCGACATCGGCGATCACGTCAGCATCACCGGCGAGGTCGTCACCAGCCGCCGGGGCGAGTTGTCGATCGCGGCGACCGAGTGGCTGATGGCGGCCAAGTGCCTGCATCCCTTACCTGACAAGCGAAAGGGCTTCACCGACCCGGAGGCGCGGGTCCGCCAGCGGCACCTCGACCTGGTGATGAATCCCGACTCGCTGCAGATGATGCAGCACCGCAGCGCCGCGGTCCGGGCGATGCGGAACGGGTTCGAGTCACGGGGATTCATCGAGGTCGAGACGCCGATGCTGCAGGCGGTGCACGGTGGCGCCAACGCGCGGCCGTTCGTCACCCACATCAACGCCTACGACACCGACTTGTTCATGAGGATCGCGCCCGAGCTGTACCTCAAGCGGCTCAGCGTCGGCGGGATGGGCAAGGTCTTCGAGCTGAACCGCAACTTCCGCAACGAGGGCGCCGACGCGACGCACAACCCGGAGTTCACCTCGGTCGAGGCCTACCAGCCGTACGCCGACTACAACGTGATGCGCGAGCTCACCCGCGAACTGCTGATCGAGGCCGCGACCGCGGTGTTCGGCAAGCCCGTGGTGCAACGGGCCGACGGCGAGATCGACATCTCCGGCGAGTGGCCGGTGATCACCGTGCACGACGCGGTCGGCCGCGCCACCGGCGTACCGATCGACTCCGGTACCCCGATCGAACGTTTGCGTGAATTGTGCGCCGAGCACGGTGTCCATGCCGGCTTCGACTTGTCGCCCGGCGAGCTGGTGCTGGAGCTGTACGACGAGCTGGTCGAGCCGACGACCACCGTGCCGACCTTCTACACCGACTTCCCGTTGGAGACGTCGCCGCTGACGCGCACCCACCGGACCGACCCGCGACTGGCCGAACGCTGGGACCTGGTCGCCTTCGGAGCAGAGATCGGTACGGCGTACTCGGAGCTGATCGACCCCGTCGAGCAACGGCGACGGCTCACCGAGCAGTCGCTCAAGGCGGCCGCCGGCGACCCCGAAGCGATGTCGCTGGACGAGGACTTCCTCAGCGCACTGGAGTACGCGATGCCCCCGACGGGCGGTCTCGGCATCGGCGTCGACCGGGTGATGATGATGCTCACCGGCCAGAACATCCGCGCCACCCTCGCCTTCCCGTTCGTCCGGCCGGCCCCGCGCAACTGACCTTCACCCATCGATCCGGATCCCGGATCGATGGGAACCGGTGCGGGAGGTTCCGCGTCTGACACGAAGCGGTCAATGGGCTCGCGGGGACCCTCCTTGCCGCATAGGGTTCTTACAAGGGGATAAATCTCGAGACCTGGGGGGCTTTCATGCGCCGAAGTCTGTCCATTTCCGCCGCTGTCGTCGCACTGGCACTGGTGGCCGGATGCGGTGGGTCGGACGGCAAGAAGACGTTGTCGAGTACGGACCCGACGACCACTGCGCCCACCACGGCGCCGACGTCGGATCCGACCTTCGATCCAACGCCAACGCCTACGCCGACTCCCACACCGACAGCACCGGCCGGGCCGCTGACCCAGGCGCAGTACCAGACGGCGCTGATCCGGCTCGACCAGCGGCTCGCGGGCGATATCAACGCCCTGGGGACGGTCAAGACCGAGGACAGCCTGAACGCGGCGATGGAGAACCTGACCCAGACGCTGACCGCCGAGTCGATCGCACTCGGATCGTTGAAGCCGCCGGCTCGTGCCGTCGTCGCCAACCGCGTTCTGCAGTTGCGGTTGAAGGCCGCAGCGGCCAATCTGGCGGCGGGGGACACCGACGACGTCGGTTGCGGCGGGCTCGCGTACGTCTCCCAGTCGTTGCAGCGCCAGCTCAACACCACGCTGAGCGTCGCCGTCGCCCAGTTGCGGTCCCTCGGGCTGATCGTCGGCCGGACACTGCCCGACGTCGGCCCCGAGGCGGCCGACACCCGCCCGTCGAACGGCGACATCCTGGTCCGGAACGCGCCCAGCGGTCCGGCCACGCTGCTGATCAAGAACGGCAAGTCCTCCGACGTCGCCATCGCGATCGTCAACACCGGGAAGTCACCGAGCAAGCCGCAGGTGCTGGTCTACGTCCAGGCCAAGAAGACGACCAAGGTCTACCGGATCGGTGGCACCTACGAGCTGTACTTCAAGACCGGCAAGGCCTGGAACCCGAAGCGGCGCCAGTTCAGCTCCGACTGCGCGTTCTCGAAGTTCGACTCGTCCTTCGCCAAGAACAAGGCCTGGGAGATCGAGCTGCAGGCGACCGTCGGCAACGTGACGGCGAGCAACGTCGACCCGTTCTAGCCGGCCGGGGAAACTTCACAGCTATGTGACATCGACCATGTCACGATGACAGGGCTCCACCTCGGGGTCACCATGAGTTCATGAGCGCTACTGCGACCGTGACCGTGGCCGGTGTTCCCGGGGTGGAGATCGCCTACGACCGCAAGGGCGCCGGCACGCCGCTGCTGCTCCTGCACGGCATCGGTCACCACCGGCAGGCGTTCGACCCGGTGATCGGGCAGCTGGCCGAGTCGCGCGACGTGATCGCGCTCGACTTCCCCGGTTTCGGCGAGTCTCCCGACGTACCAGCCGGGATCCCCGATGAGCTCGACTCCTTCGCACTCGCGGTCGAGGCGTTCTGTACTGCGCTCGACCTCGGCAAACCCGATGTCGTGGGCAACTCGATGGGCGGCCTGGTCGCCCTCCGCCTCGGCCAACTCGGCTCGGTGCGCTCCGTCACCGCCTTGTCCCCCGCGGGCTTCTGGACTCCCCGCGAGCGCACCTGGGCCCTCAACGTCCTGGTCAACATGCGCCGGGTCGCCCAACACACCCCCGACTCGACCATCCGCCGAATGGCCCGTACTACGTCCGGCCGGCGCGTGATGACGGGCATGATCTACCACCGCCCGGCCCAACGCAGCCCCGAAGCCGTAGTCGCCGAAACCCTCGCCATGCGCGCCTCAACGGCCTTCGACCGAGTAGTCCGGCTGGGCAAGTCAGGAGTGAGTTTCGACGGCGACGTACCGGACGTCCCGGTCACGATCGCCTGGGGCACCCACGACCGCATCCTCCTCCCCCGCCAGGCAGCCCGAGCCCACCTTCAACTCCCCGGCGCAAGGATGATCCCGCTCTACGGCTGCGGCCACGTCCCGATGAACGACGACTCGGCGCTGGTGGCCAGAACCATCCTCAACGGCTCAGCGTGACCGACTCGCGGGGACCTGCAGGCTGCCGTACCGCTCCATCCGCTGCCAGCGCAGTCGTGACCCGGCCAGCGCGGTGACGACCGACTGGATGACGACGAGGTACATCAGCTGCCGGTAGACGAACTGCTGCAGTGGCAGCGTCCACAACGGGCCGATCGGCTCCCGATCGAGCCGGAAGGCGTACAGACTCGTCAACGCCTGCAGGGAGACGAAGGCTACCCAGAGGACCGCGACGCGCACCGGGTCGAGGAAGATCAGGCCGTACAGCGCGAACACGTCGACGACCGGCGCGAGCAACGGCAGCAGGACCTGGAAAGCCAGCAGGAAACCGAGACCACGGCGGCCGAACCGGCCGGCCGAGCCGCGCTGCACCAGGGCGCCCCGATGTTTCCACATTGCCTGCAGTGTGCCGTAACACCACCGATAACGCTGCCGCCAAAGGGATCCCAGCGAACTGGGCGCCTCGGTCCAGGCCTTCGCGCGCTCCTCGTAGACGATCCGCCAGCCACCCCGCCACAGCGCCATCGTCAGGTCCGTGTCCTCGGCCAAGGTGTCGTCAGTGACCCCGCCGACCTGCAGCAACGCGCTCCGCCGGAAGGCTCCGATCGCTCCTGGCACGGTCGGCATGCACCGGGCCAGGTCGAACAACCTCCGGTCGAGGTTGAAGCCGACGACGTACTCGATGTGCTGCCAGCGTCCCAGCACTCCTTCCCGGTTGCCCACCTTCGCGTTGCCGGACACCGCGCCCATCCCCGAGTCGGCGAACGGCTGGACGAGCAGCCGGACCGCGTCGGGTTCGAAGACCGTGTCACCGTCGACCATCACCACCAGTTCGTGCGAGGCCTCCTGGATCCCTCTCGTGAGGGCGGCAGGCTTCCCCCCGTTCTCCTGCCGGATCACTCGTACTCCGGGCAGCCCCAGCGACTCGACCAGGTCGGCCGTGCCGTCGGTCGAACCGTCGTCGATCACGATCACTTCGACCGGATGATCGGAAGCCACCAGCGACCGGACAGCTGCCTCGATCCCCGCGCTCTCGTTGTAGGCGGGTACGACGACGGTGACCGGCTCAGTGACCGGATCCAGCCAGGCCTTTGATCTGGTGCTGGAATGCCTGCGTGCGGCCACGACCGTTGCCACGGCCCGGAGCAGACTCAGACCGCCGGCCAGGTACAGCAGCCAGGTGAGTACGAGCAGGACGGTGTCGCTGAGCTTGATCGCGCCGATCATCCCCAGGCCCCGCAGCCGCTCGCTGAGCGTGGCCTTCCGGACCGGCTGCGGAATCCCGACCGTGTCACTGACCGTCTGGAAGCGGAAGCCGCGTGCCTTCAGTTCGGGAATCAGCACCGCCAGGGCAGCCACAGTCTGGCTCCGGTCGCCGCCGGCGTCATGGACGAGCAGGATCTGTCCGGCGTCGCCCGCCGGTCGCGAACTGGCGAGGATCCGGTCGACTCCCAACCGGCGCCAGTCCTCACTGTCCTGAGTGGTCAGCACAGTGAGGTAGCCGAGCTCCCGCGCGTACCTGATCCCCGACCAGTCCTCGTCGGCGACGGCCTCGGCCTTGGACGAGTACGGCGGCCGCAGCAGCGGCGTACTCACTCCGGCGGCTCCGGCCAGGATCAGCTGACTCTGCCGCAGCTCGAAGGAGCGACGCCAGTCGGGTAGTGCGGCGAGATCCGCGTGGGTGAAGGTGTGCAGGCCGAGTTGGTGGCCTTCGGCATTGATCCGCCGGGTCAGCTCCTGGTTGTCGACGACCTGGACACCGACGACGAAGAAGGTCGCCTTGGCATCATGTTGCTGGAGCAGGTCGAGGATCAGTGGCGTCCAGACCGGGTCCGGGCCGTCGTCGAAGGTCAGCGCGATCGTCTTCGGCTTCGGCGCGGCGGTGTGGATCTCGGCTCCGCTGGCGTCGATGACCGGCCCGCCGCGGCTGACCTCATCGGGTACCTTCGCGTACGACGTGCGGTCCGGCGGCTCGGCGTCCGGCGCAGTACCGAACAGGTGCTGGGTATAGCCATGCAACAAGAGTGCGGCGACCAGGCACACCAAGCAGACCGTGAGGACGATCCAGTGAGTCCGCAGCGGTACGTCTCTGGCGCTCCGCCGAGTCACCTGCCCAGGCCCAGCAGCCCTCCGACCCCGTCAAGCAGGTCCACCACCGGCGCGAGCACCGGCGTCACCACCGCGATCACCGGGTCGACCACCGGCGCGAGCGGCCGGGCAGCAGGTGCCGGGGTGCTCGGTACGGCAGGTTTGGGCGGGGCGGGCTTGGGCGGGGCCGGCTTGGGCGCGGCTGACTTGGGCGGAGCCGGCTTGGGCCGATCGGGCGTCGAGGTCGGCACGACCGGTTGCTTGGCCGGTTGCTGGACTGTCGCGGATGGCTCCGGGACGACGACCTGGGCAGGCTTGGCCTTGGCGGGCACCCGTACCACGGCCTGCGGCTCGGCCTCGCCTGTCACCACGGCAGCGGTCCCTTTGGTCTTCGGCTGCACAGCGTCGTCCACAGCCGTCCGTTCTGCTTGCCCCGTCCGCACTACCTCCGGCTGCTGTCCTGGCTTGTCGATGCGGCTTTCCGGAATGGCCGCCGTCTCCGCCTGAGAGCCGGACGACGCCTTGTCTGCGGCGGCCGGCGGAAGCAGCGGGGTGTCGATCGTCGGCCCACCCAGCACGCTGCTCACCATCAACAACAGATACGCGGACGTCGGAGCCACCACAACCACACCGGCCCGGCGGAGCCGGCGGCTTCGCCTGCCAGTGGGATCGACGAACACGGGTTCCCTGAAGAACGGTTTCACGATTTCCCCCATCAAGCCTCGAATTCGGAGGCTACGCGCTTCACCTCATTTCAAACAGACCGTGGAATGTTGTTCACCGAAAGATCGTCCGGCCGGCACAAAGATCGCCAAATCCGGCAACACCGAGTCACCATGACGCCCCGATGAGCAACGGCGCCCTCCGTGTGAGGATCAAAGATCGTCAGGATCTCGGTACCGACCTCCGGCACCTGGAACCTCAGCCGCCGGATCTGCGAGGTGTCGGCGACCGCTAACCACGAGTGGTCAGGTGAGGGATTGCAGGCCGATCACCGAGAGGAGGCGGAGTTTTTCGGCGGCTTCGGAATCGGGTGGGGCTGTGTAGACGACCAGGCGGAGGTCGCTGCCGGGGGCCGTGAGGATGTCGCAGTCGAGGAGCATCGGGCCCAGTTCCGGGTGGTTGATCGTTTTGGTGTTGGACTCGTGGAAGCCGACCACGTGGTCGTCCCAGAGGCCGGCGAAGCGGGCGCTGCAGGTGCGGAGCTCCTGGATCAGGGCGCGGAGGTCGGCGTCGTTCGGGTAGCGCGCGGTGGCCGCGCGGAGATCGGTGACCATCGCCCGGGTGAAAGCAGCCGCCTGCTCAGGGGTCTGCGCCACCCGGCCAGGACGAACAAATGGTCGCGCTCGGCGTCGCTCAGCCGCAACGCCCGGGCCAGCGCCGTCAACACCTGGACAGACGGCGCGGACGACCGGCCCTGCTCGAGCCGGAGGATGTAGTCCACCGACAACCCGGCAAGCTGGGCCAGCTCTTCCCGACGGAGCCCAGGCGCTCGTCGCCGGGCGCCTGCGGGCAGGCCCGTGGTGAGCTGGACCCGATGAACAACGACGCCGACCTGACCGCACTAAGCGATCCGGTCATCACCTTGCCCGGGCTGGGCCACAATGCGCACGTCGAGGATCCGTCAGCACTCGATCACGTTCACGGCCAGGCCGCCTCGTGACGTCTCCTTGTACTTGACCTTCATGTCGGCGCCGGTCTCGCGCATCGTCTTGATCACCTTGTCGAGCGAGACGACGTGCACCCCGTCGCCGTGCATCGCCATCCGGGCCGCGTTGATCGCCTTCATCGACGCCATCGCGTTGCGCTCGATACAGGGGATCTGGACCAGCCCGCCGACCGGGTCGCAGGTCAGCCCGAGGTTGTGTTCCATCGCGATCTCGGCCGCGTTCTCCACCTGCTCGGGTGTGCCGCCCAGTACTTCGCACAGCCCCGCGGCCGCCATCGAGCAGGCCGAACCGACCTCGCCCTGGCAGCCGACCTCGGCGCCGGAGATGGACGCGTTCTCCTTGTACAGAACGCCGATCGCCGCGGCCGCGAGCAGGAACCGGACCACGCCGTCCTCCGTTGCCCCCGGCACGAATCGGCGGTAGTAGTGCAGTACCGCCGGAATGATGCCCGCGGCACCATTCGTCGGGGCGGTGACGATCCGGCCGCCGGACGCGTTCTGCTCGTTCACCGCGAGCGCGAACAGGTTGACCCAGTCCATCACTTTCAGCGGATCCACCGACCACTTGTCGTTGCTCAGCTTGCGGTGCAGCGCGTGCGCCCGGCGCGGCACCTTCAGCCCGCCCGGCAGCGTGCCCTCGGTCTCGCAACCCTCGTCGACGCAGTCCTGCATCACCTGCCAGATGTGCAGCAGGCCCTCGCGGATCTCGGGCTCGGTCCGCCAGGCCAGCTCGTTGGCGAGCATCACCTCGCTGATCGGCAGCCCCGACTCGCGGCACCGGTCGAGCAGCGCGTTACCGGAGAGGAACGGGTACTTGAGCGGTGTCCGGTCCGCGACGATCCGATCGCCGGCCGCGGCGTTCTCGTCGACGACGAAACCGCCACCGACCGAGTAGTAGGTACGCTCCCGCAGTACTGCGCCGTCGGCCGAGCGGGCCAGGAAGGTCATCCCGTTCGGGTGGTACGGCAGCGCTTTGCGCCGGTGCATGATGAGCTGGCTGTTCTCGTCGAAGACGATCTCGTGCTGCCCGGCCAGCCGTAGCCGGCCCGCCTCGCGGACCGCGGCGACCCGGCTCTCGACCGTGCGGGTGTCGACCGTCTCCGGGTCCTCACCCTCCAGACCGAGGATGACCGCCTTGTTGCTGCCGTGCCCGTGGCCGGTGGCCCCGAGCGACCCGAACAGCTGCGACTCCACGGCCGCAGTACGGTCGAGCAAGCCGTCGTCGGCCAGGCCGAGAGCGAAGGTGCGGGCGGCTCGCATCGGTCCCACGGTGTGGGAACTCGACGGGCCGATCCCGATACTGAACAGGTCGAAAACGCTGATCGCCATGCTGGAGGCCTCCTGGTCGTCACTGACCGATTGGTATGCCTCCCCGCTCTGTCAGGCAGTGTGCCTTCCAGAGGTGCCTCGCCCGTACGGTGAAGGTGCCTGAGAGATTCTTGGGGAGAGTTGCTCCTACGGCGCCCGGGTCAGGCCCGGGTCTCTCCCGCACGGGTTCATGCGGCTGCTGCTTTCATCACTCGCCGCGACGGTACGGCGGACCGACGGCGCGCGTCAATCCGGTAGCGGGTGAACTCAGGACAGCCGGTTGGTGCGCTGGGCCCAAAGCTCGAAGAACCAGGTGAACAGCGGGGGGATGCTGGCCGCGAGCGCCGCCAGCGTGACCGGGATGCTCCAGCGCAGCGGTTTGCGGACCGCGAGGACGGTGATCACGTAGCTGATGAAGATCGCGCCGTGCACCGGGCCGAAGATCTTCACGCCGATCTCGTTGTCGGACAGCACGTACTTGAACAGCATCCCGATCAGCAGGCCGGTCCAGGACAGCGCCTCGGCGATCGCCACCACGCGGAACACCGTCGCGTGCTTCGATCCGGCGGGAGCGTCTACGGCGGTCGTCGTCTCAGTCATCAGGCCACCGACCCTAACAAGTCCCCCAAAGGGACGCCGCAGTACAGCCGACCGGCTGAATCAGACGCGGACGAGGCGGGCTTCCTGGACGCGGGTCAGGGAGTCGGCTTCCAGCACCTCGCCGGACAGCTCGAGGAGCTGGGCGCAGGCGAGCTCGAGAGCTTCGGACTGGCTTCCGCAGCGATCGACGAACCAGTAGGGATCGTCGGGCTGCGGATCGTCCGTGTCGTCGATATCGGCGTACCAGTGGTGCTCTCCGGCGCACGCGCAGTGCACTACCCGCACTCGCAGGTTCATCACGTAAATCCCCCCGTGCAATCAAAACCATGGGATCCCCCCCGGGTTCCCACTCGGGGCCAGCTCGGCCGGTGCGTAGCCGCGGCCCCCCACTGCCACGCACCAGGCCGAGATTGACCCTCCCCCGCTCCTTACATCGTGCTGGAGGGCCCGGCGTTACCGCAGGTGACCAAATTATTTTAAGTGATTGCTTGACTACGGACGGTCGTCGGGTTCACCACGCTCTGCGAGAACATCAGCAGCACGAACCAGACGACCGCGACGAAGGCCAGCCCGAGCGACAAGAAGGCCAACAGCCCGACGACACCCCCGACCGGATCGCCACCACCCATCACGATGGCCTGCCGCGGCCCGATGAGAAGGCTCACCACGACCGAGACCGCCTCCGTACCGCGCAACCACCGCGCCCGGCTCTCCAGCGACCGGTCGCCGGCCTGGTCGGCCACCCGCATCAGGCCGGTACAGGTCAGGATGATCACCGCTCCACCCACGAAGATGAGCAGCGCCAACCGGGCCTCACCGCCGACGAAGGCGGGGCCGCCGAACAACGGCAACAGCTCAGGGATCGACGCGACCGCGCCGACAAAGGCGAACCCCGTCGCCACCCGGAAGGCGTTGTCGAGTCGCCAGATCCGGCGCAGCCCGACGTACAGCATGATCCAGCCGGCCAGGTCGACGATCAGATCGACGCCCTGGTAGTGGAAGTCCAGCAGGATGACCAGGACTCCCCAGCCGATCAGCTTCATACCCTCACGGTACGCAAGGGGCGGCTCACTTCGGGAGGTGACTGCGGGTCCACGCCTCCAGGCCGTCGGTGGTGATCGGGAGGGCCTCGGTGAGGATCTCGAGGCGGTCGGAGTGGACCACCACGTTGTCCTCGATCCGGATGCCGATACCGCGCAGCTCGGGCGGGATGGTCTCGTCGTTGGGGTGGAAGTACAGCCCCGGCTCGACCGCGAGCGCCATCCCGACGTCGAGGTCGGCGGCGAAGTAGGTCTCCGGGCGGGCGGCGTCGCAGTCGTGGACATCGAGGCCGATGTAGTGGCCGAGCCCGCAGACCACGTACCGGCGGTGCTGCTGCCCGTCCGGCCCGAGCGCCTCGTCGAGCGAGACGTCGAGGACACCCCAGTCCTGCAGGCCCTCGATCAGCACCCGCATCGCCTCGTACTGGAAGGCCCGGTACGGCGAACCGGGCCGGACGACATCCAAGGCCGCGACGTGCGCCTTGTGGACCAGGTCGTGCACCTGGCGCTGCGCCGGGGTGTACTCGCCCGTCACCGGGAAGGTCCGGGTCACGTCAGCCGTGTAGAGGGTGCGCGTCTCCACGCCGGCGTCGAGCAGGATCACGTCGCCCTCGCGGACCGCGCCGTCGTTGCGGACCCAGTGCAGCACCGGGCCATGGTTGCCCGCAGCAACTATTGACGCATAGCCGGGCCCGTTGCCCGCGGTCCGGGCGCGGCGGTCGAAGGTGCCTTCCAGCCAGCGTTCGCCGCCACCGCGGACGGCCTCGGGAAGCTCGCGCGCGACGTCGGCGAAGGCGAGCACGCTCGCGGCGACGGCCTCGCGCAGTTGGTCGAGCTCCCAGTCGTCCTTGATCCGGCGGAGCTCGGCCAGCGACTGCCTGAGCTCCTGCGTGTTCGACGAATTGCCACCCACCAACGCGTCGAGCAGCGGCTCCACGCCGTGGGTCGTCATCATCGCCGGCACTGCGCCGCGCGCGGCGGCCGGCAACTCCTCGATCGGGCGGCACGGCAGCTGCAACGCGTCGGCCCAGTCCTTCAGGCCTGGTACCGGCCCGATCCACAGCTCGCCGTCCCGCGCGTTCGCGAAGAAGTCGGCCTCGCCGGGGCCGGCCGTCTCGCGTAGGTAGAGGGTCGCGTCGCCGTCGGCCGAGATGACCAGGACCGCGCCCTCGGCCTGGCAACCGGTGAGCCAGACGAAGTCGCTGTCCGCGCGGAACTTGTAGTCGGTGTCGTTCGACCGGACCGGCGCGCGACCGGCGGCCACCGCGATCCGGCGGCCGGGCAGCGCGGCACTCAGCTTGCGCCGGTGCTCCGCCGCAGCGTCGGCCAGCCCGTCCGGCAACACCACCGACCGGTCGACCGGGCCCCAGTCCCGCGCGATCGACGCCCGGAACCCGGCCGCGTCGATCGGCCGGTAGGACTTCCGCTGCTCTTCAGTCCGGTCTTCACTCATCTGCTCCCCCTCAGGGCTCGCGATAGACGGCATCGGGCACGTCCGTCACGAACATGTGCCCAGGGGCATGTGTGATCGCGAAGGGGGGCCTAGAAGCAATCAACGCAGCTTGGGGTGTCACTCCGCAAGCCCAATAAACAGGAACATCACCTGGCTCCGCTTCGACCGGGTCCCCGAAGTCCGGCTGTGCATTGTCTACGATGCCCAGCGCCTCGGGCGAACCCACGTGCACGGGCGCCCCATGGACCCGCGGCATCCGCACGGTCACCTGTACTGCCGTCGCCACCAGACTGGCCGGAATCGGCCGCATCGACACCACCAGCGGACCGCTCAGCCGCCCCGCCGGACGGCACTCGCGATTCGTCCGGTACATCGACACGTTCCGGCCCTGCTCGATGTTGCGGACCGGGACCCCCGCGTCGAGCAGCGCGCGTTCGAAGCTGAAACTGCACCCGATCAGGAAGCTGACCAGATCATCGCGCCAGAGGTCGACCACCTCGGCGGGCTCATCGACCAGCTCGCCATCCCGCCAGACCCGGTACTGCGGGAGGTCGGTGCGCAGGTCAGCGCCGGGCGCAAGCGTAGTACTGGTCGATCCTGCGTCGGTGACGTCGAGCAGTGGCACCGGTTTCGGGTTGCGCTGGCCGAACAGCAGCATGTCGTAGGCCCAGTCGCGCGGCAGGACGACCAGGTTCGCCTGTGTGAAGCCCGGTGCGTGTCCCGAGGTCGGCGCGACCAGCCCGGCCCGGTACTGCGCTCGCGCGTCGGCCGGGGTCAGCACGCGTCACCTCGCTTTGAAGGCGTCCAGCAGACCTTGCTCCGAGTCGAGCAAGTAGACCTGGAGCTGGTTGGCGGCCCCTTCGTACTTGCGCTCCCAGAGGAGTTGGTAGATGCCCCGGTTGCGGGCGATGTACGGCTCGTGCAGCTCCTGCGGGGTGGCGATGACGTGGAAGAGCAGGCGGAGCTCGGCGAGCAGGCGGCCGGTGATGTCGTCGAGCCGGTGACTGTCGGCGAGGCCGATGAGGTGGCGGTGGAACTGCATGTTCGCTGTACCGACCGCTGCCCAGCGGCCGTCGACCGCAGCGGCCTCGGCGGCCTCGACCTCGGCTCGCAGCGGCGCGAGCCGCTCGTCGGGAAGCTCGGGGGTGCGGTGGGTGAGCCCACGGAGGACATCGACCTCCAGGACGCGGCGGAGGCGGTAGAGGTCGACCACATCGCGCTCGTCCAGCTCGGGCACGAACACGCCGCGGTGCAGCTTGTAGACCAGCAGTCCTTCGTGGGTGAGCAGGCGGAAGGCCTCGCGCAGCGTGTTCCGGCTGACGTCGAGGACCTCGGTGAGCTCGACCTCAGACAGCTGGGCGCCGGGGCGCAGGGCTCCCTCGGTGATGCTGCGGCGGAGGATGTTCGCCGCGCGCTCGGCCGAGCTGCTCCGGTCCTGGCGGGCCACGTCGGCGGCGACACCCCGGAGCCAGGCCTGCCGGCCGTCGTCGTCGCTGCGCTGACTGATGGACATCTCTGCATCATCGCTCACTCCCAGGCACGGTGGGAAATTTCGATGAACAAGAGTCTTGCAGGATTGTTGAACAATCTCTACTCTCAAATCACTCACGGCGTTCAGACACCTACCGACCGTCTGCAGGAGACCGACCGAAAGCTTTCTGAAGATCCAGGAGCACCGCCATGTCGAAGCCACCCACGAAACCGACCTCGAAGCCCGTCCGACGGCAGCCGACCCGCAGTACGGGCCATGGCAGCAGCCGGCAGTTGCCGCCCGCGGCGGGCAGGAAAACGCCCGAGACCGCGATGAAGGCGAGCACCAAGTCGACGCTGATCGGCGCGATGTTCCTGATGGCCACCTCGGCCATCGGGCCCGGGTTCATCACCCAGACGACGACCTTCACGGTCTCCCTCGGCGCCGCGTTCGCATTCGCGATCGCCCTGTCGATCCTGGTCGACATCGCACTGCAGCTGAACGTCTGGCGGGTGATCGGCGTCTCCGGCCGGCGCGCCCAGGAGCTCGGCAACCTGGTCGCCCCCGGGCTCGGCTACGCGATGGCCGCGCTGCTGTTCGTCGGCGGGCTGGTCTTCAACATCGGCAACGTCTCCGGTACCGGCCTCGGCCTGGACGCGATGCTCGGCCTCGATCCCAAGCTCGGCGGCGCCCTCTCCGCATTGATCGCCATCGGCATCTTCTTGTCCAAGCGCGCGGGGATGGCGATGGACCGGGTGGTGCTCGTCCTCGGCGCGCTGATGATCCTGCTCACCACCTACATCGCGATCACGTCGAGCCCACCGGTCGGGACGGCGCTGAAGAACGTGGTGCTGCCCGACCAGGTCCAGTTCCTGTCGATCACCACCCTGATCGGCGGCACCATCGGCGGCTACATCGTGTACGCCGGCGCGCACCGGTTGCTCGACTCGGGCGTCTCCGGGCCACAGCACCTCCGCGACATCACCCGCGGCTCGATCACCGGCATCCTGATCACCGGCGTGATGCGGATCGTGCTGTTCCTGGCCGTGCTGGGCGTCGTGGCGGGCGGCCAGGCGCTCGACCCCAAGAACCCGGCCGCCTCGGCGTTCCAGCACGCGGCCGGCGAGTTCGGGTTGCGGGCCTTCGGGGTGGTGCTCTGGGCGGCGGCGATCACCAGCGTGATCGGTGCGTCGTACACGACGGTCACCTTCGTGACGTCCCGGACGAAGACGACGGACAAGACCCGGACGATCCTCGTGGTCGCGTTCATCGCCGTCAGCACGGTCATCTACCTGTCCATCGGCACCGCGCCCACCCAGCTGCTGGTCTTCGCCGGCGCCTTCAACGGGTTGCTGCTCCCGGTCGGGATCGGTGTGCTTCTCTGGGTGGCATGGCAGCGCAAGGATCTGCTGCGCGGGTACGAGTACCCCAGATGGTTGCTGTTGCTCGGCGGCGCAGCCTGGCTGCTGACCATCTACCTGGCCGTCCGGTCCGTGAAGCCCGTGTTCGAACTGTTCGGTTAGCTCTTCAGTTTAGGAGGCACCTGATGGACCTCAATGCCGATCTTGGTGAGGGCTTCGGCTCGTGGACGATGGGCGACGACACCGCGTTGCTCGACGTCGTTACCAGCGCCAACGTCGCCTGTGGCTTCCACGCCGGCGACCCGTCGATCATGCGCCGGGTGACCGGCCAGGCGGTCGAGCGCGGCGTCGCGATCGGCGCGCACGTCGGGTACGACGACAAGCCCGGCTTCGGCCGCCGCTTCCTCGACGTCGAACCCGCCGTACTGCGCGACGAGGTCGTCTACCAGATCGGCGCGCTGGACGCGTTCGCCCGGATCGCGGGCGATCGCGTCCGGTACGTGAAACCCCATGGCGCGCTCTACAACACGATCGGCACGCACGAGGAGCAGGCAGCGGCGGTAGTCGGCGCGATCGTCGACTACGACTCGTCGTTGCCTGTGCTCGGGCTGCCCGGGTCCGCCTGGCTCCGGCTGGCCGCCGAGGCCGGGCTGACCGTCATCCACGAAGCCTTCGCCGACCGCGCCTACACACCTGCGGGCACCTTGGTGTCGAGGCGTGAAGCCGGCTCGGTGCTGCACGACGGCTTGGAGATCGCCGCGCGGTGTACTGCGATGGCGACCGGCGGGGTCATCGAGGACAGCTCAGGAGGGTCCCTCCAACTGACGCCGGCCTCGATCTGCGTGCACGGCGATACTCCGGGCGCGGTCGAGATCGCGCAACAGGTCCGCAAGGCGCTGGAGGGGGCGGGGGTCACGCTGACCCCGTTCGGCCGCTGATGCGCATCCTGCCCGCCGGCGACCGCGCCGTACTGGTGGAGCTCGAGGATCTCGACGAGGTCCTCGGGTACTACGCGGCGCTGTCCGCGGTACCCCCCACCGGCGTCATCGACATCGTCCCAGCCGCCCGCACTGTCCTCGTCACCACCGACGGCTCCGACCTGGACGCACTCACCCGTCTATTGCGCTCAGTCCAGCCGACCGACGGCGTCCGCGCAGACGGCGACCTCCTCGAAATCCCAGTCACCTACGACGGCGAAGACCTCCCCGACCTGGCCGAACTCCTCGGCTGCTCGATCGAAGACGTCATCAAACGCCACACCAGCGAGGACTGGACCGTAGCCTTCTGCGGCTTCTCCCCCGGCTTCGGCTACCTCACCGGCACCGGCTCCTGGGACATCCCCCGCCGCAAATCCCCCCGCACCAAAGTCCCCACCGGCGCGGTAGCCCTGGCCGGCGAGTTCAGCGGCGTCTACCCCCGAGAGTCCCCCGGCGGCTGGCAACTACTCGGCCACACAGACCTCAAGATCTTCGACCAACCCCGCACCCCCGCCGCGCTCTTCCACCCCGGCCGCCGCATCCGCTTCGTAAAGACAGCAAGCTGATGAGCACAGAGCGGCCAACCCGCTGCGCGATCGGCCGCGAAGGCGCGGTCCGCAGAGGCGCAGGCACGGATAGCTGGGATGTTGTCGGAGCGGTCCGCGGTGGCGAGCTCGGGACGGCCGGCGTCGCGGCGGGCGCCGATCTGGCGCGAAGGCGAGCAGGGCGCGCGCCCTTCCCCTCCTCTTCGGGGCGGAGCCGCGCAGCGGCGAACGCTCGGGGGCTCTCAGTAGCGGGGCGGAGCCGCGCAGCGGCGAGCGTCCGGGGGCGCTGATGACGGGGTTGACGGTGGTCGATCCGGGGCCGTTGGCAACGGTCCAGGATCGTGGGCGGCTCGGGCAGGCTGCGCTCGGCGTCCCGCGGTCGGGGGCGGCTGACCAGCGGTCCTACGCGTTGGCGAATCGGCTGGTGGGTAACAGGCCAGGCGCTGCGGCGATCGAGGCGACCTTCGGGGGGCTCAGCCTCCGCGCCGAGGCGGATGTGGTGATCGCCGTCACCGGTGCACCTTGCCCCGGTGCGCCACTCAATGCGCCGACCACCTTCCGCGCCGGCGAGGTGCTGCGGCTCGGTGCGCCGACGAGTGGGTTGCGGACGTACGTCGCAGTACGTGGTGGGATTGCGGTTCCCGAGGTGCTCGGATCGCGGTCGACCGATCTACTCTCAGGGCTCGGCCCGGCAGTGTTGAGTGCCGGTGACGCGTTGCCCATCGGGCGCGAGCACGGTCCGATGCCGGGCGTCGACTTCGCCCCGGTCGCGGACCCGGCGGCGGGTGAGGTCGTAGTACGGGTGACTCCTGGGCCGCGTGCGGACTGGTTTGCCGAGAAGTCGCTGATCGGCCAGAGCTACACCGTCAGCAGCAACAGCAACCGCATCGGCGTACGACTCGAGGGCGTCCCGCTGGAACGCGTCCACCTAGGCGAACTCCCCAGCGAAGGCATGGCCCTTGGCGCCCTGCAGATCCCGCCGTCCGGCCTCCCCGTCCTCTTCCTCGCCGACCACCCGGTGACCGGCGGCTACCCCGTCATCGCCTACGTGACCGCCAACGACCTGGACGCCTGCGCCCAACTCCGCCCCGGCCAATCCCTCCACTTCACCACCTAGCCCCACTTTGAGCACCCACCAGTACGCCAGATCGGCGCCTGTCCTGTGCGTCGCCACAACCGGGGCACCCGCGCGGGGAGCCTCGGGTAGGTGGGGTGTTCCTACCGACAGGACATAGTCCGGTGTCCACGTGGGCGCCACGCTCAGGGTAGCGGCGGCCGGCCGTCATCCGGGGACTATGTCCTGTCGGTAGGGACAGGACCCTCAGAGGACGAAGCCCGTGGGAAAGGGGTCGGTGGGGTCGAGGAGGTATTGGCCCATGCCGGTGATCCAGGCTCGGCCGGTGACGGTTGGTAGTACGCCTGGGTGGTTGCCAACGGTGGTCTCTTCGAGGAGGCGGCCGGTGAAGCGGGTGCCGATGAAGGACTCGTTGACGAAGTCCTGGTTCAGGGCAAGCTCGCCGCGGGCGTGGAGCTGGGCCATCCGTGCACAGGTTCCGGTGCCGCAGGGTGAGCGGTCGAACCAGCCTGGGTGGATCGCCATCGCGTTGCGGGAGTGGGCGCCATCGACGCCGGGCGCGGTGAACTGCACGTGCTTGCAGTCGTTGATCGACGGATCGAGCGGGTGCACCGGCCGGTCGGTCGCGTTGATCGCATCCATGATGTCCAGCCCGGCCTGCAGGATCCGGTCCTTCTCCGAACGGTCGAACGGAATCCCGAGCTGCTCCAACGGCAGGATCGCGTAGAAGTTTCCGCCGTACGCCAGGTCGTAGGTCACCTCCCCGAGCCCGTCGACCTTCACCGTGGCGTCCAAGGCGTGCGAGTACGCCGGTACGTTCTGAATCGTCACGTGCTCGGCCCGACCGTTGCTGACGGCAACGTCCGCGACGACGAGGCCTGCCGGAGTGTCGAGCCGTACCTGGGTGAGCGGCTCGGTCACCGTCACCATGCCCGACTCGACCAGCACGGTCGCGACGCCGATGGTTCCGTGGCCGCACATCGGCAGGCAGCCCGAGACCTCGATGTAGAGCACACCCCAATCCGCGTCCGGCCGGGTCGGCGGCTGCAGGATCGCGCCGCTCATCGCCGAGTGGCCGCGCGGCTCGTTCATCAGGAACAGCCGCAGGTCGTCGTCGTGGGCAAGGAAGTACTCGCGCCGCTCGGCCATCGTCGCGCCGGGGATCACCCCGACACCGCCGGTGATCACCCGCGTCGGCATCCCCTCGGTGTGCGAGTCGATCGCGCTCAAGGTCCGGATCGACCTCATACCAGCGACTCCACTGCCTTCTTCATATCCAGCTCCAACTGGGCGAGATGCTCGGGTACGAGCGGTCCGCGCGGCGGGCGGCAGGGGCCGCCGTACCGGCCGACGTAGTCCATCCCGTACTTGATCGCCTGCACGAACTCGACCCGCGAGTCCCACCGGAACGCGGCGACGAGCGGTTCGTACAGTTCCCGCGCCGCCTTGACGTCCCCGGCGAGCGCGAGGTCGTACAGGCGGACGGACTCGGCCGGGAAGACATTGGGGAACCCGGCGAACCAGCCGGTCGCGCCCATCAGCAGCGCCTCCAGCGTGAGGTCGTCGGCACCTGCGACGACGGTCAGGCTCGGCGCCAGCTCGCGGATCTCGAGGATCCGCCGGACGTCGCCGGTGAACTCCTTCACCGCCACGATGTTCTCGATCTGCGCCAGCTCGGCGAGCAGATCGGGCGTCAGGTCGACCTTGGTGTCGTGCGGGTTGTTGTAGACCATCACCGGCAGCCCGGCCTTGGCGACCTCGGTGTAGTGGTGGATCACCTCGCCGCGGTTAGCGCGATACATGGTCGGCGGCAAGCACAGCACGCCATCCGCCCCATCCTCCGCCGCCTTCTCAGCCCAAGCCCGCGCCTGGTGCGCACCGGCGCCGTGCACGCCGACCACCACGATCCCATCGTTGCCGACAGCATCAATCGCGGTCCGCGCCACCTGCCGCCGCTCATCATCGGTCAGTGACGAGTACTCCCCCAACGACCCGTTGGGCCCAACCCCACGACACCCGTTCTCGATCAGCCACCGGCAATGCTCGGCGTACTTCTCATAGTCCGGCCGCAACCCCGCCGGCGCCGACGCATCCACCGCGTACGGCAGCGCGGTCGCGACGATCACACCATCAAGCTTCTCACTCACAAGTCCTCCAGTTGTTCCGCCGAAGCCAAATCCACCAACCGAACCGGCTGCCCCACAGGCCGCCCGTCCCCTTGCTTCACTCCACTGATCGCGGCGACATTCCGCCCACAAACCCGCCCCTGACACATCCCCAACCCAGCCCGGCAAGCAAGCTTCAAACTTCGCGCCCCCTCCACCTCCCGCACCCCCACAGCCTCTTCGACCGCGCCTCGCTCCACTTCCTCACACCGACACACAACGGTCCCGGAGTCACTCCACCCCAGCCACCCATCCCGCACGGGATAAGCAGCCGCAAGAGCCACCGCAAACCGCTTGCCTTTAGCAACCGCCCTGGCGACACCTCCACTCGCAACCGTTCTGGCGGCACCTCCAGTCGCAACCGCACTGGCGACACCACCACCCGCAACCGCACTGGCGACACCTCCAGTCGCAACCGCACTGGCGACACCACCACCCGCAACCGCACTGGCGACACCTCCAGTCGCAACCGCACTGGCTGCACCCCTGCTCGCAACCGCACTGGATACGCCCCCACTCGCAACCGCCCTGGTTGCGCCTTCTCCCTCACCCATTCCCGAGGTCGCCGAAGGCGACGAGGCCGAGGCAGCCGCCGCGCCTGCTACCTGTCCCTCGGCCGCTGCCAGAGCAGCTCCACCTATGCCTGTCAGCTCTCCTGCTGCCCAGACGCCCGGCGCGGTGGTCTGCTGGTTGTCGTCCACTACTACCGCGCCTTCGGCCAGCTCACAGCGAATGGAGACTGCGAGCTCGAGGTTGGCAGTAAAGCCGAACCCCAGGCAGACGGCATCTACCTCGATGCGTTCTTCAGTGCCGGGGATCGGGTTCCAGTCGCGGTCGAGGCGGGCGGTTGTGACTGCTTCTACTCGGTTGGTGCCGTGGGCGGCGATGACTGTGCGGCTGTGTTTCAGGGGGATTCGGTGGCGGGCAAGTAGAGCCGCATAGGTAGCGCCTTCGAGGAACTTGCCGGCAGCGGCTACCGGGTCCGAGAGCCAGCCCTTCGCTACGGTTATCGGGTGGTTGGCTTCCAGTAGCGCGATCACCTTGGCGCCGACGCCTACCAGGGACTCGGCGACGGGGAGCAGGAAAGGGCCGGTACCGGCTACCAGCACTCGTTTGCCGACGGCGATTCGTTGGCCCTTCGCCAGTGCTTGAGCGGCTCCTGCGCTGTAGACACCCGGCAGATCCCAGCCAGGGAACGGCAGCACTCGGTCATACGCGCCCGTCGCTAGTACCAACGCGGGAGTCTCCACAGCCGAGACCTGTCGCCCGGCGGCATCGGCCGGACCAGTCTGCAACCAGAGCCGGGTACGTCCGACGCACACGTCCGTGGGCCGTTCGACCGCCCACACGCTGGTGTCGCTCAGGTGGGTGATCATCGGGTCAGCGGCGATCCGATCGCGGAGTCGCGCGAACGCCCGCCAGCCGTGCTGCAACTTCTCCGGTCGCCGCGCACGGAACTCCGCAGGCAACTGCCGGTTGAACTGCCCACCGACACTCGCAGCAGCATCAACCAGCAACACCTCCCGACCGGCATCAGCCGCCGCCACCGCAGCACTCATCCCGGCCGGCCCCGCTCCCACCACCACAACCGGCACCACCCGGACTCCGTTGCCCAGAGCACCTTGTGCACCACCTGAGCGTTTGGCCTGCCGCAAAACGCTCAGGTGGTGCACAAAGTCGCTCTGATGACCCCCGGCCGTCGGCGTCGGCGTCGGAGGCCGCGTCGGAGGCAGGACTGCGCCGTGTTGCGTGCTGATCGAGTCGCC
This sequence comes from Streptomyces sp. SID13031, assembly GCF_010548305.1. GTDB lineage: Bacteria > Actinomycetota > Actinomycetes > Propionibacteriales > Kribbellaceae > Kribbella. The sequence goes on along the minus strand of NZ_JAAGLV010000011.1, from coordinate 98,671 downwards.
GGCGGAGACAGTCCGCTGGCATGCGCGTACGTCCGGCAAGCCGTTGACGACGACCAGGCAGTCGAAGCAGGCGCCGATCCCGCAGAACACGCCACGCGCCCGCTCGCCGCCACGCGTAGTACGCCAAGAATCGCGACCATCGGCCATCAGCGCGGCCGCGACGCTCTGCCCCGGCAACGCCTTGGCCGGTTGACCATCCACGGTGATCGCGATCGCCGCACCCAGCCGCGGCTCAGCCGGATCACCGGACGCCAGCCGCAGGTACGGACTCACGACACACCACCCAGCAACGCCGGCCGGTCAACCCGGAACGGCGCAGGATCCACATGCGGCGCGAGCCCGAGAAACAGCTCGGTGATCAACCGCCCGGTAGAAGCAGCCAACCCGATCCCAGCACCCTCATGCCCAGTCGCATGCCACAACCCGGCGACCCGCGGATCAGCCCCGATCACCGGCAAGTGATCCGGCGCATAAGGCCGAAACCCGCCGTACGCCCGCATCACCGACACCTCGCCGAGGAACGGGAACAACCCCATGGCTTTCCGCGCCAACTCCCTCAGCACCTTCACCCGCACCGCGTCATCGAACCCGATCCGCTCCCGGCTCGACCCGATCAGCACGGTCCCCGCCCGCGTCGACTCCACCACGGTCGACGTCTGCAGATCCGCGTTCCTACTCCCGACCGCACCCACATAGTCGGCGTCATAAACCTTGTGCCGAAAGCATTCGGGCAACGGCGCGGTCACCAAGATCATCCCCCGCCGCGGCAAGATCTGAATCGGCGCACCCGCCAACGAGCTGAAGGAGCCGGCCCACGGCCCACACGCATTCACCACCGCGCCACAAGCGACAACCCCCGAGTCGGTCTCCACCCCGGTCACCCGCCCAGCGGACCGGCGTACAGCCAGAGCCGTCACGCCACCCCGGACAGACCCACCACGAGCCCGTACTGCCGCCAGCAACGCCGTCGCCGCGAGCACCGGTTGGAGCTGGGCATCGTCCGGGTAGTACACGCCAACGGTCACCGCAGGAGTGAGCAGCGGCTCCAACTCGAAAGCGTCCGCAGGCTTGATCACCCGGGCGTCGACCCCGGCGCCCCGTTGCGCAGCAGCGAAATCCTCCAACGGCCCCGGATCGCCGGTGGCGACCACCAGCCCGCCCTTCGGCTCCCACTCGACATCGGCGACCCGCTCCGGCAGCCGATCCAGTACTGCGAGCCACTCCGCGCGCGAAGCGATCGCCAGGTCGAGCTCAGGCCCCGGCGCCTTGTCCGAGACGAGGATGTTGCCCTCGCCGGCCGCCGTAGTACCGGAAGCAGGTGCCCCGCGATCCAGCACCAGCACCCGGACGCCGGCAGCCGACAGGGCTTCGGCGCACGCGGCACCCACGATGCCCGCCCCGACCACCACCACGTCGACCTCAGCCATCCGGACCTCTCGCTGACCGTTCAGTAAAATGAACGATCCGAGCGTACGTCCGTCAGCGGCCCCAGGTCAACGGGCACCCGAACTCAGCTCAGATGCAGCCCATCGAGCGGCGCCGGCCGCACGTCCGGCGGATACTCCAGCAGCAACACCGACCGCACCAGCCCGTCCAGCGCCTCGTACTCGTGCGCCCCATGAGCCCGGAACGCCAGATAGTCCCCGGCGCCCAGCTCGAACTGCCGCCCCTGAGCCCCGATCCGCAGCCGCCCAGCCAGTACTACGTGGTGCTCGGTCCCCGGGTGCCCGGCCGAGTGCTGCACCGCGCCGGCGCGGATCTGCTGGTCGTAGACCTCCAGCAGCGACCCCGGATGCTCCAGCCGCCGCAGCATCCGCAGATCCACCGCGTCACCGGTCAGCACATCGACGTCGGCCGACCGCACATGGACCAGGTCGGACGCCGGCGGCTCGTTCAGCAGCGACGACACCGGCACGCCCAGAGCGTTCGACAGACTGAACACCGTCTCGATCGTCGGATTACCCGCCCCCGACTCCAGCTGCGACAGCGTCCCCTTGGCGATCCCCGACCGCCGCGCCAACTCCGACAGCGAGATCCCCTGCTCATCCCGCCGAGCCCGCAGGTTGACCCCCAACACCCGTCCGGCGCCCTGACCCGACCCTTGACCCACCCGTTGACCCACCACAGCCCGGAGCATGCCACACCCACCCCACCCCGCGGCGCCCGCATTTCGGCGGTTAACCGCTCAGGTTGTGGGTTGTCACCCGTGACTCCCGGGTGACACCGCCGAAATGGCGCCGCGGGTCAGGGGATGATGCGTTGGCGGCGGAGGGTTTCGAAGATGGTGAGGAACATCGCTTCGGTGTCGACGTACTCGTGGAAGCCGGCCCGCCGTGCCTTGGAGCCGTCGGCGAAGAAGTCGTAGTCCCAGCCGAAGACGAAGTCCGCGAACGGCCAGGACGAGACGTCGGCGTACGGCGTGGCCGCGAGCCCGTGGGTCGCCTGGAGCTCCTTCCAGAGCCCTTCCTTGCCTGACATCACCGTGGCCAAGGACATCTGCAGCGGCGGCGCGACCTCCAGGCCGAACCACCGGGCGAGTTTCGGCCAGAGCTCGTTCCAGCGAAACAGGTCCCCGTTCGTGATGTTGAACGCCTGGTTGGCCGCCGCCGGCGAGGTCGCCGCCCAGACAGTTGCCTTGGCCAACAGCCCCGCATCGGTCATCTCCAGCAAACTGTCGTACGCCCCGGGCTTGCCGGGGAACCGCAACGGCACCCCCAATTGCTTCGAGATCGACGCGTACACAGCGATTCCGACCGCGAGGTTCATCGGGTTGCCCAGGGCAACTCCACCGACGACGGACGGCCGCAACGCCGACCACTCCCAAGTGCCAGCAGCCGCACGCTGCTCCAGGAACTGCTGCTGGTCGACATTGAACTCCGGCGGCAGATGTGGCGGATCATCCTCGCGGGCCGGCGTCTTGAACGGCCCGAGATGCGCGCCGTAGACCTTGTAGCCCTGCATCAGGCTGACGTGCCGCAGTCCACGGGCGACCGGCTCGATCGCGTCGACGACGTTCACCAGCATCGCGAGGTTCGGCGGGACGAGCTCGGCCCAGCTCGGGCGGTCCTGGTAGGCGACGTAGAAGACGTGCGTCACGTCCGTCAGCCCGGACAGCTTCAAGCGCGTGTCATCGGGGTCCAGTAGATCCACTGCGACGTGCCGCACGCGGGCGGTGTCGACCCCACCCCGTCGAGAGAGCCCGATCACCCGCCAGTCCGGCAGGGACTCCAAATGCTCGACCAGGTTGGTACCGATCACTCCACGAGCACCGACGACCAGCGCGACCTTCTTCTGTTCCATATCCCCAGCCTGTGGCTAACCCTGTGGATAAGTCCAACGCATAGTTATCACCAATCCCATAAACTCGCTTCATGGCGACGCTACGGCAGCTCGAATATCTGGTGACCGTCGTCGACCTGGGGTCGTTCACCAAGGCCGCCGAGCTCCTGCACGTCACCCAGCCCGCGCTCTCGCACCAGATCCGGGCGCTCGAGCGGTCCACCGGCAGCCCGCTGCTGGAGCGCCTTCCGCGCGCGATCCGGCTGACCCCGACCGGCCGCGCGATGCTCCCGCACGCCCGGGCCGCGCTCGCCGACGCCGAGCGGGCCACCTGCGCCGCGCGCCAGGCCGCCGGGCTGGAGGTCGGCGAGCTGCAGATCGCGACCCTCTACTCGATCAGCCTCGGCATCCTCCCGGACGCGCTCAAAGCCTGGCGCCGGACCCACCCGGACGTCGGTATCCGCCTCTTCGAGCACCGGCACACCGACGAGCTGACCGAAGCGATGAACGCCGGCCAGGCCGATCTCGCCGTCGGCCCGACGCCGAAGGACTGGCCGGGCAGCACCCACGTCCTGGGCGAAGAGGAGCTGGTCGTAGTCGTCGCCAACGACGATCCGCTCGCGGGCCGGGAGTCTGTCCGCTTGAAGGATCTGGCCGACCGCAGCTGGGTGCGCTACACGCCCAGCCACGGACTGGCCGACGTACTCAACCAGGCCTGTGCGAAGGCCGGCTTCGAGCCGCGCGCGGCCGTCCACACCGAACAGACCGCTGCCGCCCCCGCACTCGCAGCCGCCGGACTCGGCCCGGCGCTGGTCCCGTCCAACATCCTCCCGCCAGGTTTCGACGGCCATGTACTACGAACCGAGCCGCCGACCCGCCGAACGCTCACCGCCTACACGCGCGGCACCCCGGATCCACTCGCGGCCGCGTTCATCGAAGTACTGGCCGGCGTCTGGGAGTAGGAGCTACTGCTGGGGCCGGTTGCCGACGATGGCGGCGATCGGCGGGATGACGGCGGCGACCGCGCTCATCCCGATGGCGGCGGGGATCGAGAAGAGGCGGACGACGAACCAGGCGAGCACGATCAGCCCGATGCACGTCCCCATCAGCCAGAAGTACACCGTGCGCTTGTCCCGCTTCGGCATCGCAACTCCTTCCGCCACCCCCAGTCTCCCACCAGGCGGAAGCCAGGCCGGAAGCTGAAGGTGCGCTGAAGCCCGGCGTCCGAAGTACGGGCGGAGGACCCCGCGATGGCACGATGGGCGGATGGTGGCGAGAGTCCTCGTGGTCGAGGACGCGGAGGCGATCCGGACCGCCGTCGGGATCGCCCTGGAAGAGGCCGGCTGCGAGGTACTGACCCGCGCCGACGGTGACGCGCTCGAACGCGACCTGGCGGCATTCCGGCCCGACGTCGTCCTGCTCGACGTGATGCTGCCCGGGCGGGACGGTTTCGCCCTGCTCGGGGTCGTCCGCGCCGTCTCGAACGCCGGGATCGTGCTGCTCACCGCTCGGGACGCCGTCGAGGACAGACTGCATGGTCTGCGCACCGGCGCCGACGACTACGTGGTCAAGCCGTTCGTCCTCGCCGAGCTGATCGCCCGCGTCGAGGCCGTACTGCGCCGGATGGGCCGGTTGCGAACGATCGTGGAGATCGCCGACCTGGTGATCGACGTCGAGGCCAGCTCGGTCAGCCGTGCGGGCAGCCGGATCGACCTGACCACAACCGAACTGAAGTTGCTCCTGTTCCTGGCCGGCCGCCGGGACAAGGTGGTCGGCAAGGCTCAACTCCTGGCCGCAGTGTGGGGATACGACGACTACGCCGCCAACCTGGTCGAGGTGCACGTCAGCGCCCTGCGCCGCAAGCTCGGCACACCCCCACTGCTCCACACCATCCGCGGCGCGGGCTACATCCTGCGAGCCCCCGCGTGAGCGACCGGACCCGGGGCGCGGGACTGAACGCCACCTCGCTGCGCCGCCGCGTGACCCTCACCGCCCTCGTGGTGCTGCTCGTCGTCCTGCCCATCACAGGTCTGGCGGTCAAGGCGATCTTCGACGCCCAGGCCGAGCGCAACCTCAGCACCCTGCTGACCGGCCGCGCCCAGCTCGCCCAGCAACTCGCCCGGCAGAACGTTGCCCCGAACAACCTCGTCCGGCGGATCGATGCCGATGGCATCCGAGTCACCCTGACGCTGCGCAACGGCCAGGTCTTCGGCGCACCGGCGGTCGACCCCGGCAGCGGCATCCGGCAAGTGCAGGTCACGCTCGCCGCTGGTCAGCGCACCCGCGGCGCCACCCTCATCCTGTCCACCGACACCGCTCTACTGGATGGCGCGAGCCGCACGCTGCAACGCGTTCTGTTCATCGCCGGCGCCGCCGCCCTGGTGATCACCGCCATCGCACTGATCCTCGGCATGCGCGTCGCGCTGGCTCCCCTCGATGCGATGACCTCGCTGGCTCGCTCGATCGCCGCCGGTCGCCGTGGTGGCCGTCTGCAACCAACGCGCAGCGACACCGAACTCGGCCGCACGGCCGCCGCCTTCGACGAGATGCTCGACTCACTCGAAGGCGCCGAGCGGACGGCGCGCGGCGCGGAGCAGTACATGCGCCAGTTCGTCGCCGACGCCGCCCACGAACTCCGGACGCCGGTCACCGGCCTGCAGACCGCCGCCGAAACCCTTCTCCAGCTCGGCCCGGACGCCCCGGCCGAGCGTCGCGAAGAACTCGAACTCCTCCTCGTCCGCGAGTCCCGCCGCGCCGGCACCCTGGTCGCCGACCTGCTGGAGCTCGCCCGGATCGACGCAGGCCTCGTACTTCGCCACCAACCCGTCCTGCTCAAGCACCTCGCCCAGACCCAGGCCGACCGCCTCCACCTGATGGCCCCCGGCCACACCATCCAGGTCAACGGTCCGGAGGTCGAACTCCAGGCCGACCCCGACCGCCTCACCCAGATCCTCGCCAACCTGCTCGACAACGCCCGCAACGCCACCGGCACCCGGGGGTTGATCGAAGTTGTCCTCAGCAACAACCACGATCAGGTCCAGGTAGTTGTCCAGGACAACGGCCCTGGGGTTCCAGCAGAGGATCGCGAGCGGATCTTCCAGCGGCTCGTGCACGGTGAGCGCAGTCGCGGCTCCGGCCTCGGGCTCCCGATCGCTCGCGGTTTCGCGCGGGCTCACGGTGGCGACCTGATCGCCACCGACCGTCCCGACGGCAGACCCGGCGCGGCGTTCCTGCTGACCGTGCCACTCGTCAAACCTTGAGCAATCCATCGACATTCCCGCTGTGCCCGTCGAGGATCCGTTCCCCATCAGCGCCCAGTACGCCGCGCAGCATCGTCGCGTAGACATCACGGAAGTCGGTCGTCGCGACCAGATCGCCGTTCGACAACTCGGTCAGACTCGGCTGCTCACCATAGAGCCCGCCACGCACCTGGTCGCCCAGTACGAACAGCGGCCCGGCCGTCCCGTGATCCGTCCCGTCGCTCCCGTTCGCGTGCACCCGCCGCCCGAACTCGGAGTACACCAGAACGACGACCTGCCGACCCCGGTCGCTCTTCCGCATCCGTTGCACGAAAGGCGTCAGCGCGCCGTCGAGCTCGCCCAGCAACCGTTCCTGAGTCCCCCGCTCATCGGCATGCGTGTCGAATCCACCGAGCGATACGGAGTACGCCCGCGTCGGCACACCGGCCTCGACCAACCCGGCCACGAGCTCCAGTTGCGCGCCAAGCTGCGACCCACCACCGGCTGAGGCGCCTTTGGTCCTCGCCTCGTCCTCGTCGTCGTCCCGCTCAGCCTGGTCATGCACAGCACCACCGAGCACCCGCACCGCGTTCTGGAGATCGCCGAGTGACTTCGCCGCGGCCGCCCGCCAATGCTCCTCGCCGGGACTCGGCTTGCCCAGCGCAGCGAACGCAGTACCGAGCTTGCCGGGCGGAATCTTCAAGCCACGAACGGGTAATGACGCTGCCGCCGTCGTCGCCCCTGCCAGCAACGGCGGCAGCGTCGGCTCCACCGACACCGCGTGCAACGGATCGGCGCCGGTCGCATCGAGCCAGCGGCCTAGCCAACCCGTCGGAACGGGCGTCTTCGGCGACGCGGTCTGCCAGATCGCCATCGACCGGAAGTGACTCCGGTCCGGCTGGGGATACCCGACCCCGCGGACGATCGCGAGCGCCTTCTCGTCCCACAACGCCTTCAGGCCCTTGAGCCCGGGATTGAGCCCGAGCCCGTCCCCGACCTCCAGTACTTCGTTCGGCTGATACGCCAGGTCCGGCCGCGCTTTCTGGTACTCCGCATCACCGGCCGGTACCACCGTGTTGAGCCCGTCGTTGCCACCGTACAAAGTGACGACCACCAGCACGGAATCCCCACTCTGCAAGGGATTCTGGACTGCCGCGCTCATCAGGTCGGACCAGCTCACCTGAGTGGCACCCACTGCGAGTGCTCCAGCGGCGGTGACTCCGCTCATGGTCAGGAACCGGCGTCGGGTCAGGTTGTCCATGATTCTCCTCAGCCACTCACTACGTATTCGGGGGCGCAAGCCGCCACCGCGGTCAACTGCGCAGGATCGGTCAGACCGGCCAAGGCGTCCCGGGTCCGCGCCGACCACGCCTCCACTCCGAGCAGAACACGTACTCCGTCGACCCGAGCTCCCGACTTCCCGAGCTGCCCAAACGCCGACTGCCCGGCCTGCGCCGTCTGCCCACGATCGGCTTGCTTGGTGATCAGCTGCGCGAGCTGCAGGCGCGCCACCCCAGCCGAGGTCGTCAGCCAGCTCGCGCCCGACGGCCAGCCGCCAACGCTCGGCGGACGGAACGGCACTTGCCCCATCCCCCGCAACCCGGCCAGCACCTTCAGCTTCGTCTTGTCGTCGAGCCCCGCCGGCCGCACCCCGAGCGCACGCATCAGGCCGACGGCCCATTCGACCGGCTGCTTCACCATCGCCGACGAGCTGTCCCGGAAGGCCGGCTCGACAACGATCGCCGCCAGTACCGCCTGGATGTCCCGCTTGCTCCCGTACGCCGCGACCAACCGCGCGAGCGCCGCCGAGTCAGGCGACGTCGGCGAGACGAGCCGGAACCACAACCGGCCGATCACGAAGGCCGCCGACCCGGGCTTCGCCAACGCCAGCTCGGCAAAATCCACGGCACCGAAGTCACCGGTCTTGCCGAAGACCGTCTTCGGTTCGGAGTCATGGCGCTTCGGCATCAGGGTGGCCTTCGCCGAAGTACGCCGTACGGTCCAGCCGGTCAGCGCGCGGGCGCCCTCGAAGACGTCGACCTCGGTGTAGTGGCCGATCCCGAGCGTGAAGAGCTCCAGGAACTCCCGCGCCAGGTTCTCGTTGGGGGATCCCTTGCGATTGTCGTTCCCGTCGAGCCACTTGATCAGCGCCGCATCGACGATCATCGCCCGCGCGAGCTGGGTGAAGCTCCCGCGCCCCTGGGCCCGGAAGATCTGGTTCTGCGCCAGCATCAGCCGAGCGCTGCGCACCTTCTGATTGCTGGTCGCGAAATGCCCATGCCAGAACCAGGCCAGCCGCTCGGTCGCGCGATCCCCGGCAACCATCCGGTCCAGCCACCAGGCCGAGGCCTTCAGCTCCTGCGCCGCCCGCGCCTTGTTGGCCGCCTTCTTGGCCTCCGAGTCGCCCTTCTCCACCATGCCCGGCAGGCTCAGCGCAGGCGGCGGAGTCGCGCCCGGGTCGGCCGCAGTACTGAACAACTGCGCCAAGGCAGCATCAAAGCCCACATCCAGCCCACCCGGCTTGGGTCCGAACCCAAACCGCTCCTGCAACCGCCGTACGGCGGCTCGTTCGCTGATCTCACCCATGCCCCCGATCCTGGCCAGCGGACTGCCCGCCAGACCAGGATCAGGGCGACATCTTCAGCTAACCCACAGCCCCGGGCGTCAGTACCTTCGTGGCGGCTCGTTGCCGCTCTTGCGGAGTACGGTCACGAGGGTGTCGCCGTCGATCTTCGAGCGGGCGATCGCGGTGTAGAGGGTCTTGCCGCCGGGGAAGGTGAGCTTCTGCGCCGGACCCTGCGGACGGCCGGAGGAGCTGGTGATGCGGAGCCCGGTCACGTCCTGGTCCTTGGTCAGATAGCTGAGGATCAGGTCGAGGTTGCCCGCGTAGGCGCCGAAGGGGGTATCTCGCGAATCCACCTGGGCGCTGTCGCCGCCGAGGCGGTTCTCGGGAGTCACCGAGGAGTCGTATGAGCTGTCGTCAGCCGGCATCCGCGCGAAGGCGTAGCCGCCCTTGGCCGGGTAGGCGTAGAGGGTGGTCTGGTGGAGCTGTCCGGTCCCGTCGAAGTAGGTCCGATCGTCGACCAGCAACGGCGTCCCCGTCGGCGGTGTCGCTTGAACCCCCAGTGAGCGAGCCTCGAACGGCAGCGGCTTCTCCGTGTACTTGCCAAGGGCAACTGGGTTGGGCGAAGGCCGGCCATCGGCGCCGGAGCAGACGGTGCGATCGCTGAGTCGCCAGCGGTCGCCGGCCCGGATCAGCTTGGTCTGCGAGATGCGTCGGCCCTCGGCATCGCCGTAGTCGAGCACACCGGTGTTCCCGTCGATGGTGAAGTGATAGCGCGGTACCTGATGGTCGGTGGCCTCATCGGGCACCTCGCGCGGGTCCACGAAGAACATCGGCAGCTCGTACGTCTGCAGGCTGCGCCGTGGGGTGATGCCGGTCCGGTCCGGACAGGCCCAATCCCCGACCGGCAGGTCGACCGGACCGGTCGGACCCTTGCTTGCCTGCTGCGGGGTGGACGGTTGCGGGGTGGCCGGTTGCGTCGGGGTGGTCCGGGTGGCCGGTGACGGCCCGCGGCCGTGATCATTGACGACGGCAACGGTCACCAGCACGGCGGCGACCGAGGCGGCAGCCACGTACGGCGCCGCTCGCCGGCGCCACGGCCGGGCACCCTGCACGACCGAGGCATCGGCGCTGCCCTCGCGAGTCCGTTCCTGGATCGCCGACCACATCCGGTCGAGGTCGGGCTGGACGGCGTCCGCTTCCTGCTTCAGCTCAGCGGTCAGGCGGGTTTCGGTCTCGTTCATCGGTGATCCTCGAGCTGCTGTCCGAGCCGGGAGATCCCGCGGCTGACGAGTGATTTGGCCGTGCCGAGCCGGACGTCCATGGCGACGGCGATATCGGCGAGCGGCAGGTCGAGCCAGTACCGCAGTACCAGCGCCTCCCGCTGCCTGGGCGACAGCTCGCGGAGCGCGCGAACCAGCGCGGTGACCGATTCGTCCCGCTCGACCTGCTCGCTCGCGGGCGGCGCGCTGACCAGGTGCAGCCGTTTGCGGTCGGCCAGTTTGTTGCGGCGTTGCCGGGTCCTGACCTCATTGACCACCATCCGGTTCAGGTAGCCGACCAGGTTCTCGGGCCGCCGGTCGCGGTGCACGACGAAGAAGCGGCAGAACGCCTCTTGTACGACGTCCTCCGGATCGCCCGCCCCGAGCAGGTGGGCCAGCCGGACGAGCCGGCCGGCATGCAGTCGGAAGAGTTCCTCGAACGACGGGTCGCCCAGTGCCGCGCCCGCCGCCATACGTTCTCCTGTCATCAGCCTCACAACAGAATGACGACGGAGCGGTCCAAAGGTTGCGGTGTCAGACCTTCGCGGAGACAGCCAGAGGCAAAGCCAGCTGAGCGAGAGCGTCGACGAGCGGGGCCAGCTCCGGGAACTCAGCGGCCTTCTGCAGGGCAGCGGTCAGTACTTCGTCGTGCGTCGGCTCGGCCTCGGCCAGCAGCGCGCGGCCGGCCTCCGTGACCTCGGTGTAGATGCCTCGGCGGTCTGTCGGGCACAGGTACCGCTCCAGCAGCTTGCGGTCCTCGAGCCGGTTCACCAGTCGCGTGGTCGCCGACTGGCTGAGCACGACCGCGTTCGACAGCTGATTCATCCGCAGGTGGTGCTCCTCCTGCCGGCCGAGCACGTCGAGTACGGAGTACTCGCTGACCGAAAGCCCGTGCTGCTTCTGCAGCGCGCGCTCCAGCTCGTCCTCGATCCGGGCATGCAGAGCGGCCAGGGTCCGCCAGCCCTGAGCACGCGCCTCAGCAGCGTCATCCGGTAGTCCCATGGCTCCTCCTGGTGTCCTCACTTGAACAATACCGATGCATGAGGCAGTATAAGGCTCATGCAATAGTCCGCGTGTGCAACTATCGCGGGCGCCGGTAACAGTCACAAGACTACATTCAAGGAGAAAGAAGCCATGCCTGCCGCGTTGCTAGCGCTGGCCATCGGTGCCTTCGGGATCGGCACCACCGAATTCGTCATCATGGGCCTGCTGCCCGAGGTCGCCACCGACTTCGGCGTCAGCATCCCCTCGGCCGGTCTGCTGATCTCCGGCTACGCCCTCGGCGTCGTCGTCGGCGCCCCGCTGCTGACCGCGATCGGGTCCAAGATCTCCCGCAAGACCGTGCTGGTCGCGCTGATGGGCGTCTTCATCGTCGGCAACCTGATCTCCGCGCTCGCGCCGTCGTACGGCGTGCTGATGACCGGGCGGATCGTGGCGGCACTGTCGCACGGCGCCTTCTTCGGCGTCGGCTCCGTGGTCGCCGCCTCGCTGGTCCCCAAGGCCAAGCAGGCCAGCGCGATCGCGCTGATGTTCACCGGCCTGACCGTCGCGAACGTCTTCGGAGTGCCGGGCGGTACTGCGCTCGGGCAGGCCTTCGGCTGGCGCTCGACCTTCTGGGCGGTCACCGTGCTCGGCGTGATCGGCCTGCTCGGCATCGTCTTCCTGGTCCCCCGGCAGAGCGTCAGCGAAGGGCCCGGGCTGCGCAGCGAGCTGGCCGTCTTCCGCAACCTGCAGGTCTGGCTCGCGCTGGCGATGACCGCGCTCGGCTTCGCCGGGGTGTTCGCATCCTTCACCTACATCGCGCCGATGATGACCGAGGTGGCCGGCTTCTCGTCCGGCGCCGTCACCTGGCTGCTCGTCCTGTTCGGCGGCGGGCTCGTGGTCGGCAACCTGCTCGGCGGCAAGCTGGCCGACCGCTCGTTGATGCCCAGCCTGTACGTGATCCTGGCGGCGCTCGCCGTAGTACTGGTGGCCTTCGTTTTCACCGCTCATGGGCGGGTACCGGCAGCGGTGACGATCGCGCTGTTCGGCGCGGCCGGCTTCGCGACCGTGGCTCCGCTGCAGAAGCGTGTGATGGACAAGGCGGCCGGTGCTCCGGCACTCGCTTCTGCGGCGAACATCGCCGCCTTCAACCTCGGCAACGCGGTTGGCGCCTACCTTGGTGGCCTGACCATCGAACACGGCCTCGGCTACACCGCTCCGAACTGGGTCGGCGCCGCCCTGGCAGCGGCCGGTCTGTCGGTCGCCCTGACCTCCGGCCTGCTGGACCGGCGCCAGCGGTCAGCGGTAACTCCTGAACCCGCACTCACCACCGTCTGACACTGACTACTGAAGGAAAGCTTCTGATGATTCCCACCGTGAAACTCAACAACGGCGTCGAGATGCCGCAGCTCGGATTCGGCGTCTTCAAGGTCCCCGACGCCGAGACCACCGCAGCCGTCACGACCGCACTCGAGGCCGGCTACCGCAGCATCGACACCGCCGCTGCGTACCAGAACGAGGCCGGCGTCGGGACGGCACTCGCCTCCTCCGGCCTCGCCCGCGAAGAGCTCTTCATCACCACCAAGCTGTGGAACGCCGACCAGGGCTACGAGGAGACGCTCGCCGCCTTCGAGCGCAGCCGCGGCCTGCTCGGCCTCGACTACCTCGACCTGTACCTGATCCACTGGCCGGCTCCCGAGCTCGGCAAGTACGCCGCCAGCTGGCGCGCCCTGGAGAAGCTGGCCGCCGACGGCGTGGTCCGCGCGATCGGCGTCTCCAACTTCCAGCCGGCCCACCTGGAGCAGCTCGCGTCGGGCTCGTCCGTCGTCCCGGCCGTCAACCAGGTCGAGCTGCACCCGTACCTGCAGCAGGATGCGGTACGGGCCTATGGCAACGAGCACGGGATCGCCACCGAGGCGTGGAGCCCGCTGGCCAAGGGCGGCTCGCTGCTCACCGAGACAGCGGTGACCGAGCTGGCCGCGAAGTACGACAAGACGGCGGCCCAGGTCGTCCTGCGCTGGCACCTGCAGCACGGGAACATCGTGATCCCGAAGTCGGTCACCCCGGCCCGGGTCCGGGAGAACTTCGCGGTCTTCGACTTCGAGCTGACCGGCGCCGATCTGGAGGCGCTCAACGGTCTCGAGCGCGACGAGCGCACCGGGCCGAACCCGGACACCTTCAACGTCGTCTGACGGAGCTCAGCAACCGGCATAGAAGTTGCTGACGGCATGGAAGGACTTCTTCGGTTCCCAGCGGTACTTCGACGCTGGGTCCGAAGAGGTCTGCCGGATCACCTTGCAGAGGCTGAAAGCGGCGATGTCCTCGTCGTACTTCCGTTCCTCGCGATGCGGTGCGTCCGGTGAGATGAACGTGTACGGCGAGGCGCCCAGGAACCCTTCGGCGGTGAACACCTCGAGCATGGTCCGGAGATGGTCGGCCTGCTCCTGTTCGTCGCGGACGTAGCCGGGTTTGATCTGGACCGGGTCGACGGTGAAGTCGACGATGTCCCAGCCCATCCCGCCCAGCTCCGGGGCGCCGGTGAACGTGCAGCAGCCGAACTCCAGGATCATGATCGGCTTCTTCCACCGGCGGAACGGCGCCAGCTCCTTCGTGTGGCCGGCACGATCGGCGTGGTACGAGTAGTAGTCCAGGCCGACGATGTCGAAGAGCGACCAGTCGATCTCCTCCAGATCCGACGCGGCACCGTACGTGATCCGGCCGTTGAAGTTGCTGCGGGCAACCTTCACGGCCTTCTTCACGTAGCCGCTGAGCTTGCGCTGCAGCTCGGCCAGGTCGAACTCACCCTTGGTCAGATACTCGACCCGCTCGAAGAAGTTCGCCCCCGGCACGATCCCCGGCGTGAACAACATGAACTCGCACCCGATCACCAGAATCACCTCAGGCCGGTACCTCCGCCGCAGCCGCTCCGCATCCCGCGCGACCTGCCGCAACTGCTCCAGCGCGGCACTCTGCGGCTGATCGAACGCCCGGGGCTGCACCGAAACCTTCAGCCCCCGCCTGAGCGCCTCCTCAGCGGTCTCCCGCAACCGCCCGACATGGCTCCCGTAAACACTCACCCAGTTCGCGTTCAACTGACCCTTGATCGCCCGGAGCTCCCCCCGCATCAAGTCGACATTCCACCGCACCCGGCTGTCATCCCCGAGAAACCCGGTCCCCACGTCGTACGCCACACCTTTGAAGGCGAGTCGCCTGGCCGGGGCGGCCGACGCGGCGCCTGCGCCCGCAGTACCGGCTGCTGCGACCAGCCCGAGAGCTGCGGCTCGAGTGAGGAACTGGGCTCGGTTCATTCGGCTGTCTTCGCTCATGATCCGAGTTTTCGCCGTCCCGACGGTGGATTCGTCGGTCCTCGGCACCTCGGCCCGCAACTTAAGTCTGTGGCACGGGACTGCGCCGTCACCGATGTGCCCGGGCAATCGCTTGCGCTACCTACAGTGAACGTTCAATTGTTCTCTGTATTCGGCCGCTCCGCCCATTTGCGGCCCGAGACGAACTCTGGAGTGTGAGGCATGACCGGAAAGCTCAAGTTCCGTGCAGTGCTCGCCGCGGCCGTAGTCGCCCTGGCATCAGCCGGCGCCATCGGCACCGCCGAGGCCCGGACGCCCCCGCCCGGCACGAACATCGTCGGCGGCAGTACCGCCAGCACTGCGCAGGTCCCGTGGATGATCGCGCTGAACAACAGCAACTCGTCGTCCCCGGTCGGCCAGTACTGCGGCGCCACCCTGGTCAAGGCGAACAAGATCGTCACCGCGGCGCACTGCGTCACGCAGCCGCGGAGCACCTACACGGCGATCCAGGGCCGCGACAACCTGAACTCGAGCACCGGCGGCAAGACCTCGAAGATCTCCAAGATCTGGAAGGACCCGCAGTACGGCCAGGTCAGCGGCCACGACGTCGCCGTCCTGACCCTGACCACGCCGTTCACCGGCGTCACCACCCTGCCGCTGGAGACCAGCCGCGCGGCGGACGCCGTCGGCGCCCAGTCGACCACCTACGGGTACGGCGAGACCGAGGGCACCGGCCCGGCGAACCGCCTGCAGAAGGTGCTCGTACCGGTCCTCGGCGACGCGTACTGCCTCGACGTCTACGCGGGCGAGGGTTATGTCGCGAACGGCGAGATCTGCGCCGGTTACAAGGCGGGCGGCAAGGACTCCTGCCAGGGTGACTCCGGCGGCCCGCTGGTCCTGAACGGCCGGCTGTTCGGCGTCGTCTCCTGGGGTCTCGGCTGCGCCGACGCCGGCAACCCGGGCGTGTACTCCGAGGTCGCGTCGTACGCCACGGCACTGACGACTCAGATCAACAACTAGTCCCACCCCCGCGAATGGCCGGTCCCACGGGGACCGGCCATTTGTTTTTTGCCTCGACTGAAACGTCGTGTTGCTATCTGAGACATTGGTTCAGCTATGATCCGGCGCATGGCACGCGAGGCGGATGCGAAGACGGTGCTCGGGTCCGTGTGGCTGCGGGCCGAGGCGGGTGAGACCCGGGCGGCGCTGAGCCGGGAGGACATCGTCCGGACCGCGATCGGGATGCTCGGCCGGGACGGGCTGGAGAAACTCTCGATGCGCCGGCTGGCCGCCGAGCTCGGTACGGCGGCGACGTCGGCCCTCTATTGGCGGGTGGCGAACAAGGACGACCTGCTCGAGCTCGCGGTCGACACAGTGCTGGCGGACGCGCTGGTGCCGGCCGAGGAGGGCGACTGGCGCGACCGGTTGACGGTGCTGGCGCACGCTGCGTACGACGTACTGGCTGAGCATCCGTGGGCGGCGCAGCTGATGGCGAGCCACGCCGGGCTCGGGCCGAACTATCAGGCCTATGCCGAGCGGATGCTGGCCATCCTCAAGTCGGCCGGGTTCAAGGGCGTCTATCTGGACGCCGCCGTGTCTGCTGTCTTCCACTACGTCGTCGGAGCCGCGGTGACGGACGCAGCTTGGAGCGCGACCGTCCGCAGGAGCCGTCTCACAGAAGCCGAGTGGGCGTCGGCCGCCGGGGATCAGCTGGGCATCGGCGCGGGCACCTTGGCCGCCTACCTCAGCCGAGACGACTCAGCCGGCCCGGAAGCACGCTTCCAGACCGGTCTCCGCGCCATCCTGATCGGATTGCGCCCGCGTCAGCTCATCTAGTGCCGTACACAACGACAGGAAGTAGTCGGCTGTCCGGTCGAGCTGCACGCTCAAGGGAGCGGCGGTCGGCCACAAAACAGGCACTACCTCCTGTCGTTGTGCACAAGAGCGGCTCAGAGGTCCGCGAGAATCGAGGTCGGTGATTCGAAGGCGTCAGCGACGAAGCGGAGGAAGCCGGCCGCGGTGCCGCCGTCGCAGACGCGGTGGTCGAAGACGAGTGAGAGTTGGGTGAGCTTGCGGATCGCGAGTTCGCCGTCGACCACCCACGGGCGGTCGATGATCCGGCCGACGCCGAGGATCGCGACCTGCGGGTGGTTGATGATCGCCGCGCTGCCGTCGACGCCGAAACTCCCGTAGTTGTTCAGCGTGAACGACCCACAGGCCAGCTCATGAGCCGTCAGCTTCCCGTCCCGCGCCGAGGCGGTCAGCCGGCGGATCTCCGCGTCAAGCTGCCGCGCGGTCAGCAGGTGAGCGTCGACCACAGCCGGTACGACCAGGCCGCGCTCGGTCTGTGCCGCGAGGCCGAGGTTGACCCCGTCGTACTGGACCAGCTCCTCGCGCTCGGTGTCGACGAACCCGTTGAGCTCCGGATACTTCTTCAACCCAGCGGTGACGAAACGCGCCATCAAGGCGAGCAGTCCGGGGCCGGGATCCGTTGCTGTCCGCAACGACTCCCTAGCCTCGAGCAGCGCGGTCGCGTCGACATCGACCCAGGTGGTCGCCTCCGGAATCTCCCGGCGACTACGGCTCAAAGTAGTCGCCACCGCCTTCCGGAATCCGCTGATGGGAATCCGTCGCAACTCGACCAGCCCGGTGCGCGAATCAGCAGTAGTTTCATCAACCACCAAAGGATTTTCGGTCTTCGCTGAGATAGCAGCCTCGACATCCCGGCGGATGATCAATCCACCCGCACCGGAGCCGTCCAGCATGTGCAGATCAACCTGCGCGTCCTTGGCGAGCCGTCGCACCAACGGCGAGATCACCAACGGAACAGTTCGCACCGTCGCCTTCTCGACGACAGGTTGAACAACCGCAGTACCGCGGGGTCTGCGGCGGCGGCCTGATCCTGCGGATTCCGGGGTGCCGTAGCCGATCAGGACGTTGCCGGAGCCGGCTTTTTCTTCCTCGCGGTAGGTTTCGGCGGCCGGGGCGATGACGCCGATGGTGATCAGCGGCTTGCCGACGTCGATGGTGGATCCGGCCGGTCCGTGGAGTTCGGCGACAACACCGGCGTACGGGGACGGGACCTCGACGATCGACTTGGCCGTCTCGACCTCGGCGATGGGAGCGTCGACAGCGACGACGTCACCCACCTCGACCAGCCAGCGGACGATCTCCGCCTCGGTCAGGCCCTCGCCGAGATCCGGCAGCAGGAAGGTCTGGGTGCCGCTCACGAGTCCTCCCACTGCAGGCTGTCGACCGCATCGAGGATCCGGTCGACGCCGGGCAGCTGGTGCCGCTCCAGCTTCGGCGGCGGGTACGGGATGTCGAATCCGGTCACCCGCCGGATCGGCGCCGCCAGCGAGTGGAAGCACCTTTCGGTAACCCGGGCAACGATCTCCGACGAGACGCTCGCGAATCCACTCGCCTCGGCGACCACGACAGCCCGCCCGGTACTACGGACAGCCGCGCACACCGTCTCGTCGTCGAAAGGCACGATCGACCGCAGATCCACCACCTGCAACTGACGCCCCTCGGCCGCAGCCGCCTCGGCCGCCTCCAGCGCGATCGGCACCGACGGCCCGTACGCGATCAACGTCGCGTCACCACCTTCACGGCGGATGACGGCCTTGCCGATCCCCGGCTCCTCGACGGTCAGGTCGACCTCTTCCTTGGCCCAGTACAGCTTCTTGGGCTCCATGAAGATCACCGGATCCGGGAACTCGATTGCCTTGCGCAACAATGTGTAGGCGTCAGAAACGGTGGCCGGGGCAACGACCGTCAGGCCCGGCGTGTGTGCGTAGTACGACTCGGAGGAGTCACAGTGGTGCTCGACGCCGCCGATGCCACCGGCGTACGGCATCCGGATCACCATCGGTAGCGTCACCTTGCCGCGGGTGCGGTTGCGCATCTTCGCGACGTGGCTGACCACCTGCTCGAACGCCGGGTAGCCGAACGCGTCGAACTGCATCTCGACGACCGGCCGCATCCCGTTCATCGCCAGCCCGACCGCCATTCCGACGATACCGGCCTCGGCCAGTGGGGTGTCGAAGCAGCGATCCTCGCCGAACTCCGCGGTCAGCCCGTCGGTGATCCGGAACACCCCGCCGAGCGCGCCGACGTCCTCGCCGAACATCAGCACGGTGTCGTCGGCCTTCATCGCGTCGCGCAGCGCCTGGTTCAGCGCCTGGGCCATGGTGAGTTTCTGGTGCGTCATGGTCAGGCCTCTTCTCGCGCGAGCTCGTCCTGCAGGAACGCCGCCTGCTCCTTGAGTTGCGGAGTCTGCGTCGCGTACAGATGGGCGAACAGCTCGGCCGGATCCGGCGACACCTCCGCCATCAGCCCGGTGCGCAGCTCCGCCGCGACCCGATCCGCCGACCGGGCGGCCTCTTGCTTCTTGTCCTCGTCCAGCAGGCCCTGCTCGGTGAGGTACGCATCAAGCCGCTTCAGTGGATCGCGCTCCAGCCACGGCGTGACCTCTTCGTCGTTGCGGTAGCGGGTCGCGTCGTCGGCGTTCGTGTGCGCCTGCACGCGATACGTGTGCGCCTCGACGAGCTGCGGACCCTCGCCTGCCCGCGCCTTCGCGACGGCCGAGCCGAGCACTGCGAGCAGCCCGGCGAGGTCGTTGCCGTCGGCCCGCTCTCCCGGTATGCCGTACCCGATGCCCTTGTGGGCAAGGGATGGCGCGATCGTCTGCCGCGCGAGCGGGACGGAGATCGCGTACTCGTTGTTCTGGATGAAGAAGACCACCGGCGCCTTGAACACGGCGGCGAAGTTCAGCGCCTCGTGGAAGTCGCCCTCGCTCGTCGCGCCGTCGCCGCAGAGCGCCATCACGACGGTGTCCTCGCCCTTGAGCCGTGCGGCGTGCGCGACCCCGACCGCGTGGATCAGCTGCGTCGCGAGCGGCGTCGACTGCGGCGCCACCTTGCGCTCGTACGGGTCGTAGCCGGAGTGCCAGTCACCACGCAGCAGCGTCAGCGTCTCGATCGGGTCGACGCCGCGGCTGATGATGGAGACGGTGTCCCGGTACGTCGGGAACAGCCAGTCCTGCTCGCCGAGCACCATCGTGGCCGCGACCTGGCAGGCCTCCTGGCCGTGTGACGACGGGTAGACCGCGAGGCGGCCCTGCCGGACGAGCGCGCTGGCCTGGTCGTTGATCCTGCGGCCCACGACCAACTGTGTGTAACCGTCGACGAGAGCATCGGGCGCCGGCATCCCGTACTGCGGGTTGTCGTGCCGGGTGCCGTGCTCGTCGACGAGCTGGACCGGGTCGGCGGAGGGGAGCAAACGCTCCTCGACGGTAGTCATGAACCCTCCTACGCAGGGAGACGGACGGATGGTTCATCGTCATACTTGTAGCCATTCGGATCCATAGCTGGGAAAATCCCAGGACGTTCGGTCCGAGATGGTGATCCAGAGGAGCAGAATGTCCGATGACGTGACGGTCGGCGCGGCCCAGCCTGGACAGATGGTCGCCGCCCCGGCGCTCGATGAGATCGACCGGCAGATCGTGACGGCGCTGACCCGCGACGGCCGGCTCTCGATCCGTGCCCTGGCCGACCAGGTGCACATCTCCCGCGCCAACGCCTACGCTCGGGTCGAGCGCCTCACCTCAACCGGGGTGATCACCGGTTTCACCGCCACGGTCGACCCGCGCAAACTCGGGCTGGCGACCTCGGCGTACGTCACTCTCAGTCTCCGCCAGAGCTCCTGGCGAGCGCTGCGCGAACAGCTCCAGGCGATCCCCGAGGTCAAGCACATGGCCCTGGTCGGCGGCGACTTCGACGCCATCCTGCTGGTCCGCGCCGCCGACAACGAGGGCCTGCGCCGAATAGTCCTCGAGAAGCTCCAGGCCATCCCCGAAGTCCTCGGCACCCGCACGGCCCTCATCTTCGAAGACCTCGGCACGCTGTAAACCCGACGGGCGCTCCCTACCCCACCTACTCTGACGAGATGGGGTGGGGAAAGCAGAAACGAGCGGTACTACTCGCGGGCCTCCTGCTCTGCGCCGCATCCCTGACGGCCTGCGGGCCGCGGGTGTCATCCGCGGTGGTCGGCATGACGGTCGACGAGGCAGGAAACCCAGTCATCGTCCTGCAGAACTGCAAGGGCGACATCACCCAGCTGGAGCTGTTCACCGACCCGGTGTCGCCGTCCACGCTCGTCTACGAGAACCGGCATCCCTTCACGGCAATCGACGAGATCCCGTTGCTGACCGGCACCGCCGACTGGCCACCGAGCAAACCGGTCCCGAAGCTGCGTCCCACCGGCATCATCGTCATCAAACCCTGGGCCAGCGGCCACAGCTGGTCCGGCCGCCGCACCGAGTTCACCCTCGCCGACCTGAAAACCCTCAAACCAGGCCAGGTCCGCCACGACTGGCGCGCCGCCAATGAGCCCCCGTCCTACGGCGCCTCCCCCGGCACCTCGCAGTACAGAATCACCACCCTGGACGACTTCACCCCCGACTACTGCCCCTGAGCGCAGTACCGGCGGCTGGTACTACGCGCCGCGGCGGCGGTGGCGGTCGGCGTAGGAGCGGAGGGCTCGGAGGAAGTCGACCTCGCGGAAGGCGGGCCAGTATGCCTCGCAGAAGTAGAGCTCGGAGTAGGCACTCTGCCAGAGCAGGAAGTTCGACATGCGTTGTTCGCCGCTGGTGCGAATGATCAGATCCGGGTCCGGCTGGCCGACGTTGTAGAGGTGCTTGGTGATGTCGTCGGCGTTGAGGGTTTCGGCCAGGCCGTTGAGATCGTTGCCGGAATCCGCTTCGGACTCGAGCAGGGAGCGGACTGCCTCGACTACTTCCTGGCGGCCGCCGTAGCCGATCGCCAGGGTGATGTGGTTGCCGGTGGCGACGTCCTTCGTCGCGTCGACCGCGTTCTTCAGCGCGTGCGCGGTGCTGTCCGGCAGCAGGTCGAGCAGGCCCGCGATGTGCACCTGCCAGCGTCCGCCGGGCTGGGCGAGCCGGCCGGCGACGATCTCCTCGACGACCTCCATCAGGTACGCGACCTCGGCATCGTCACGCTTGGCGAGGTTCTCGGTCGAGCAGAGGAAGACGGTGACGTGCGGTACGCCGGCCGTCTCGCACCAGCCGAGCAGATTCTCGATGTGCTCCGCGCCGCGCCGGTGACCGACGCTCGGGTTGCTGTGTCCCTTGCCCCGCGCCCAGCGCCGGTTCCCATCCGTCACCACACCGATGTGCGCAGGCAGCGCCCGCCCGGCGAGCTGGGAACGGAGGCGACGGACGTACAACGCATACAACGGACTGGTGGCGGGCATGCGGAGTAACTTACTCGTCTCACCCCGTAACGCACACCCCGCCGACCAGCAGTTGAAACTACCTCTGCAAAGTCAGCAAACCCGTTACAAACCAGCGATCTTGGCGATGCTCTCGATCGTCTGCGCCAGCGAACTCGTCTCGTCGATGACCGTCTCGTCCGGTCGGCCGAGCAGGTCGCGCTCCTGGTACCAGGTCAGCATCTCCTCGACCGAGAACGCAGTCGCCTTCGCCCGGGTCAGGTGCCGGCGCGAGGTCTCCTCGAACGGCACGTCGAGGTAGAAGAAGGACGACGGCCCGTCGTGCTCACCGGCCAGCCGGGTCAGCATCTCGCCGTACCGGACGGTCGGCATGATGCCCTCGACAACGGTGACGAAACCCCGGTCCAGCGAGAGCCGGGCAAGCTGCCCGATCGCGGTGATGTTGGCGCCGTCGGGTTGGTCCAGCTCGGCGAAGATGATCCGCCGGATGTGGTCCTGTTCGATCCAGGCGACCCCGGGCCCGTACGCCGCCCTGATCCCCTCGGCGACAGAACTCTTCCCGGACCCGGAGTTGCCCCGGATGACGATCAGACTCGGCATGGAAGCAGGTTAAACGCCCTACCCCTCAGCCCACTCGCCGGTCGGCTGACCGGGGACGTGGGTGCCGAAGGTCCACTCGTAGCCTTCGGGGTCGGTGACGCGGCAGCGGTAGTTGCCCCACTCGGTGTTGTCTGGGGTCCAGACCGATTCGGCGCCGTGCTTGGTCGCGGTGGCGTATAGCTCGTCCACCTCGGCCTCGGACCCGAGCGCGAGGTAGAGCCCGTGCCCGACGCTGTCGCCCTTGCGCGACGGCTTGTCGTACCCCTCCTCGTCGGTGAAGAGGGTGAAACTCGCCTCGCCGCGCCGCAGCTCGGCATGCATGATCCCGCCCTTGTCGTCGGGATACTCCATCGTCGTCTCGAACCCGAAGGCATCCTCGAGCCACCGCAACGCGGCGACCGCGTCCCGATACCCGAAGTACGCGTGCAGGCTGGCCGCTCTGTTCTCCGTCATGCCTCAAGCATGCTGAAAGTAGCGGCCAGCTACTGACCTCTACTCGACTTCTTTGAGCTGTACGCCGTCTTTCAGCAGCAACCCGATGTCGGCCTTCCGATCCCGCCGACGCCGGAAGTAGCCACGGATCACCACCCCGAGCCCGCCGGCCACCAGCCAGGTGAAGCCGAACACGCCGCAGAGCACCGCCCAGACGGCGGATCCGCCACTCAGGTCGCGCGTGATCACCCCGATGATCCCCAGCACCGTCCCCAGCACGATCCCCGCCCAGAACAGCGGGTCCCGCGTCATCGGCTCATCAAATCCCATACCCCTGAATCGCCCCTCTCCCCTGAACCGTTACAGCTCGGACGCAACCGATGCCATTTCGGAGCCGTCACCCGGCCGGCTGGGCCGAACTACAGCTGACTTCTGGCCGCGCGCTGGCGGCGGAACCAGATGAAGAGGGCGATACAAGGGATCAGCAGGCCGCCCAGGCCGAGGACGGCGAAGTCCCAGAAGGCGCCGACGTGGTCGACCAGCCAGCCGAAGTTCTGGCCGAAGAAGCCGGTCACGAAGGTCAGCGGCAGGAAGACCGTCGCGAGCTTGGTGAGCTGCTCGATGGTCGCGTTCTGCTGGACGCTCACCTTCGTCTGCTCCACCGAGATCACCGCCATGTTCGCCTCCAGCACCGTCGCGAGCAGGTCGCGTTGCGCGGCGACCTCCTCGTTCACCAGCACCAGGTGGTCGCGGACGTCCCGGAAGTACGGCAACAACCCGGTACTCCGAGCTCCGCGCTCGATCGTCGCCAGTACTGCGAGCAGCGGGTGCACCGCGCGGTAGAAGTCGGTCACCTCGCGCCGGAGGAAGTAGATCCGCTCGGTCGGCGCCACCGTTCCCGCGAACACGGTCCGCTCGACCTCCTCGATATCGCGCTCCAGCTCGGCCACCACCGGCCCATAGGTGTCGACCACCTGGTCGAGGATTGCCCACAGCACCGAGTTCGTCCCGTTCTCCAGCAACTCGGGCCGTTGCTCGAGCCGCGTCCGGGCGCCGTGCAACTCGCTGGCCACTCCCTGCCGGACGGTGATCACGAACGACGGCCCGACGAACACACTGACCTCGCCGAAGTCGACCTCCTCCCGCTCGTCGTCGTACCGGGCGGTGCGCAGGATGACGAGCCGGATGTCCCCCTCGTACGGCTCGACCTTCGGCCGCAGGTGGAATGTCTGGGCGTCCTCGACCGCGAGCTCGTGCAGCCCGAAGTTCTTGCTGACCTGCGCGAGCTCCTCCGGCGTCGGGTCGAACAGCCCGAGCCAGACGAACCCACCCAGCCGGCAGTGCGACGCGGCGTCCTCCACCGACATCGCCCCGACGTGCTGGCGGCGGCCGTCCCGGTAGTAAGCGCAGTCGATGATCATGGTCGGCTCCTCACTGTTCTACCCCGATGGTGCTCGCCGGTACTACGACCGCGGTACCCCCTGCTTGTTGGGAGGAGACGGCTAGAGTGCCAAGCGTGCTTGGCGAGCGGGTGGAATCCTGGGTGCGCGAGTATGAATTAGCTGTCGATGCCGCCTCGGCGGGAGTGCTGCTGGGCGGTTGTGCGCTCTTCGAGCTGATCGCTGGGGGCGGCGGCGCCCGGGCCGTAGCACGAGGTTGTGGTGGCCGGTCTCTGCCGTCCGGGGATGGGCCGTCCGTCTCGCGGCAGAGGAGGCGAAATAGGGTTCGGGTAGTCCTCGACCTGCGGGAGTTGCGATGTCACGTCCCACCGTGCTGATACCTGGCCCGATGAACAAGACCGTACTGACGGGGATCGCGGAGAACTTCGACGTGATCCGGCTCTGGGAGGCGGACGATCCGGACGCGCTGCTGGCCGAACGCGCCAAGGACATCACGGCGGTCGCTACCGGTGGTACGACGATCGATGGTGCGTTCCTGGACCGGTTGCCCGCGCTGCAACTCGTCGCCAGCTTCGGCGTCGGCTACGACAAGATCGACGCGGCCGCGGCGGCCGAGCGGGGCGTGATCGTCACGAACACTCCCGGCGTACTGGACGACGAGGTCGCCGATACCGCCCTCGGCCTGTTGCTGATGACGGCCCGCGAACTCTCCCGCGCCGAGCGCTACCTGCGGGCCGGCTCATGGCCCGAGCGCGGGTATCCGTTGACCAAGGCAACGTTGAGCGGCCGCACGATGGGCATCCTCGGCCTCGGCCGGATCGGCGAGGCGATCGCCCATCGCGCGGAAGCCTTCGGCATCTCCATCGCCTACCACAACCGGCACCCGAAAGACGTTGCCTACCGCTACTACCCGACGTTGCTCGAGCTGGCGACGGCCGTCGACATCCTGATGATCGTCATCCCCGGCGGCGACGAGACCCGCCACCTGGTCAACACCGAGATCCTGCAGGCCCTGGGCCCCGACGGCATCCTCATCAACGTCGCGCGCGGCACCGTCGTCGACGAAGAGGCCCTGGTGGAAGCCCTACACTCCAACACCATCCTCAGCGCCGGCCTGGACGTCTTCGAGCACGAACCCAAAGTCCACCCCGGCCTCCTCGACCTCGACAACGCAGTCCTCCTCCCCCACGTCGGCTCCGCCACCACCCCCACCCGCAACGCCATGGGCCAACTGGTAGTCGACAACCTGACCACCTGGTACACCACCGGCGCACCACTGACCCCCGTCCACGAATCCACCGCCCTAGTGCAAAACCTGCACAACTGACCGCATACTCGACGCCAGCCGGCGCAGGTAGCTGCCGTCGCAGGTGATGATGTGGCGCAGCGTCGCGAGGATGCCGCCGAAGGTGCCGACGCCCGTCACTTCGAGCTGCTCCGCGGTGAAGTCCTGGTCCCGGCAGAACGTGAGCAACTCCTGGGTCGCCCAGTTGTTGTGCCGCACTGCGTCGAACAAGACCTTGTTCACGATCTGCCCATTTCCGTCGGCTCCCTCGACGGTAACGGCCAGATCATGCCGCGGAGTACTCGATTAAATCCGGTGAGTCAGCTCTGCGGTTGGCCGATGTTGACCATCCAGGCGACGCCGAACTGGTCGGTGACCATGCCGAACTCATCGCCCCACATCTGCTTCTCCAGTGGCGTCGTCACGGTGCCGCCCCCGGACAGCTGGTCGAAGAAGCCGTGCAGCTCGGCGCTGTCGTCGCCGCTCAGGCTGACCGACATCGTGTTGCCGGGCGTGAACTCCAGGTAGCTCGGGGTGTCCGCGCCCATCAGCCAGTACCCCTGTGGGGTCTCCAGCTGCGCGTGCATGATCTTGTCGGCGTCAGCCGTGTCCGAGGCGCCGAACTCCCCGAACGTGTTGACCACCAGTTCGCCCCCGAACACCGTCTGGTAGAACTCGAAAGCCTGCCGTGCATTCCCGCTGTAGCTGATGTACGGATTGAGTCGAGATGCCATCAGTTTGCCCCTTTTCGCCCGAATTGCCCTGACCGCTCGCACACTAGACCCAGCCCCGGACAGTTACGACCCTTCGGCCACCGCCGACACGTTGCCACCGGTACCAGCACCGGCGAGCATTACCCGATCCGGCCGGTTTCGTAAGCCCACATGACGATCTCGACCCGGTTGCGCGCGCCGAGCTTGGTCATCACGCTCGCCAGGTGGGTCTTCACCGTGCTGAGGCTGATGTGCAGGTCCTCGGCGATCTCGGAGTTGGTCCGGCCGCGGGCCACGGTGATCAGCACCTCCTCCTCGCGGCTGGTGAGCGGTTCGACGGGCTGGACCGCTGGCCGGCCGAGGCGGGTGTCGGAGAACGCCGTGAGCAGCCGCGCGGTGATCCTGGGAGCGATCAGCGCGTCACCCTCGGCGGCGGCGTTGATCGCCTGCACGAGCAGCTCGGGTCCCGCGTCCTTGAGCAGGAACCCGCGAGCGCCCGCCTTCAGGGCGCCGTGGACGTACTCGTCGAGATCGAAGGTGGTGATCACCACGACCGCGAGCGGGTCGGCGACCTGGGGACCGGCGAGGGCGCGGGTCGCCGCGATCCCGTCGAGGCCGGGCATCCGGATGTCGAACAGGCAGACGTCCGGACGGAGCCGGCGGGCGAGTTCCACCGCTTCGAGTCCGTCGGCCGCCTGACCGACGACCTCGATCCCCGGCTGGGCGCCGAGGATCATCGACAGCCCGGTGCGGATGAGCTCCTGGTCATCGGCCACCAGCACCCGGATGGTCATCGGGCCAGCCCTGTCCGCGGCAGTACCGCTTCGACGGTCCAACCCCGATCCGGGCCGGGGCCTGCGGTGAAGGAGCCACCGAGCAGGGCGGCTCGCTCGGTCATACCGACGAGCCCATAGCCCAGCGGGTTCCTCCCGGCCGACCCGACGTCGCCGTCGTCGACGACGGTCAACCGGATCCACTTGGTATCACCGACGACCCGGACGTCGATGCGGGTGGCGTGGCGGGCGTGCCGGACCGCATTGGTGATCGACTCCTGGGCGATGCGATAGATCGCCGCCCCGACGGCAGGCACGAGGCCGGCGAGATCTCCGGACAGCTCCAGCTCGACCCGCGGCCGGTCTCCGACAGTACTGGCGACCAGTTGCTCGAGGTCGGCCACACCCTGTTGCGGAGCGAGCGCCGCCGACTCGTCCGCCCGAAGGCTGCCGACCATCAGGCGCATCTCGGCGAGCGTGCGCGAGGCCTCCACCTCGATCACCGCCAGCGCGTCCATCGCCGCCTCGGGATGGGACGCGGCGACAACCCGGCCGGCCTGAGCGCGGATAGCGATGGCCGAGACGTGGTGCGCGACCGTGTCGTGCAGTTCGCGGGCCAGCTGCGCACGCTCCCACAGCCTCATCTTGTCGAGCTCTCGCAGCCGGGAAGTTGCCCAGTAGCGGACTGCGGCCCCGAACGCCGCCGGGGACAGCAGGAACACACCCCCTGCCAGTGCACTGCCGATCCCTTCGTACTCCGCAGCGGTCCCCAGCACGAGGGCGACCAGTAAGATCGCCAGCCCGGCCGCGACCTCCCGGCCGGATCCCCAGCGGGCCAGTGAGTAGGGCAGCAGCACCACCGCAACCATCATGTACAGGCCCACCGAGGTGACGTCGCCGACCAGCCCGGCAATAGCTAGCGCGATCGCGATGCCGAACGCGACGCCCACCACCGCCAACGGATGCGTACGCCGCCACAAGAGCGCGACCACGACAACCAGCGCGGCCACCACCGCGACGGGCCGCCAGACCACGTCCTCGCGCAGTACGCCTTCGAGGAGAGCCGTCAGCCCCAGCACGGCGACGAGTGCCCAGTCCCGCCAGACCCGCCTCGGCGGCTGCGGCGCGCGTGGCTCGGCCAACAGCGCACGGACCGCGTTCTTCACCATGGCCACAGCGTAGACAGCCTGAGCGCCTCGCGTACCGACCGAAAGTACGGCGCGCTGGTCGACCGGACAGCCGAGGAAAGTCCGGCCCTTCGCCCGAGGTACCGGCCACCGGCTCTCGCCACGCTGGGACCGAGATTCGCCGGTACCACCCAAGGAGACCCGAATGATGCCGCACGCTCTTTACCGCCTGGGCCGGTACGCCGCCCGCCGCCCGTGGACGGTGATCGGGACCTGGCTCGTCCTCGCCGTGCTGGTGATCACCGCTGCCGGCGCCTTCGGCCGGAAGCTGGAGAACACCTTCGGCGCGCCGGGACTCGACTCCCAGCAAGCGACCGACCTGCTGACGAAGGCCGGCGCGGACCAGGCCGGGCTGACCGCCCAGCTGGTGGCGACCCCGCGCGACGGGAAGACGACCTTCACCGGCTCCCCGGAGGCGCGGGCGGCCTTGTCGACGGTACGGACCGGTGCCGCCGAGCTACCCAACATGCTCTCGGTGGGTGATACGACCATCTCGCCTGACGGCCGGGTGGCGATCATCCGGCTGCAATACCCGGTGATGGAGGACCTCACCGAGGCCGATCGCGCCAACCTCGAAGCCTTCGCCGACCGGTCCGCGACGGACTCGCCGATCCGGCTCGAGACGGGCGGCGACCTGATGAGCGCCTTCGAGGAGGCCAATACCGGGATCGGCGAACTGGCCGGCCTGATCGCGGCCGTCGTCATCCTGCTGGTCGCGTTCGGATCGGTGATCGCGATGGGGCTCCCGATCGGCCTGGCCCTGTTCGGCATCGCCCTCGGCATCAGTTCGCTGTCGCTGGTCACCTACCTGATCGAGATCCCCAGCTGGGCACCCGTGATCGGCAGCATGGTGGGTCTGGGCGTCGGTATCGACTACGCCCTGTTCCTGGTCACCCGGCATCGCGAGTACCTGGCTCAGGGACTGCCCGTCGAGGAGTCGGTCGGTCGGGCCGTCGCCACCGCCGGTCAGGCAGTCGTCATCGCCGGCGGCACGGTGGTCGTCGCCATCCTCGGCCTGACCGTCGCCGGAGTACCGTTCCTGACCGCCGGTGGCGTCGCCGTCTCGCTCATCGTGCTGACGATGGTCGTTGCCTCGATCACCTTGTTGCCGGCCTTCCTCGGCCTGGCCGGGCACTGGATCAACCGCCTCGGGTTCCGGCACCGCCATGACTCCGCGACAGGCCCGCGCGCGGGCTCGGGGTGGCAGCGCTGGGGCGAGCATGTGTCGAGGAACGCCAAGGCCTACGCCATCGGCGCCGCTGTCCTCCTGCTCACCGTGGCCGCGCCGGCGCTCGACCTCCGGGTCGGCACCCCCGACGAGGGCACGCTTCCTCAACAGCGCACCGAACGCCGGGCCTACGACCTCGTCGCCGAAGGCTTCGGCCCAGGCGCCAACGGTCCGCTCGTCATCGCGGTCGACCTCGCAGGGGATCCGGGCATCCTGCAACCACTGCAGACCGCCATCAGCGCCGACCGTGGAATCGCCTCCGTGGCAACGCCCGAGCAGACCGCGGGAGTCGCCACGCTGCTGGCCTACCCGACCACCGGGCCACAAGACGACGCCACGCTCGACACGATCAAGCGGCTCCGGGCGGAGGTCTTTCCCGCCGTACTCCGGCAGAGCCCGGCGCAGGCCCACGTCGGTGGTCAGACAGCCAACTCCACGGATGTCGGCGAGAAGGTCGCCGACCGGCTGCCGTGGTTCATCGGCGCCGTCCTGCTGCTGTCGTTCCTGCTCCTGACCCTGGTCTTCCGGTCGATCCTGGTGCCCCTGAAAGCGGCGCTGATGAACCTGTTCGGCATCGGCGCCTCCTTCGGTGTGATGGTGGCGCTGTTCCAGTGGGGCTGGGGCGCCGAGCTGATCGGCGTAGAGGCGCCGCTGCCGATCCTGCCCTTCATCCCACTGTTCATGTTCGCGATCCTGTTCGGTCTGTCGATGGACTACGAGGTCTTCCTGCTCTCGCGGATCCGGGAGGAGTACGTCGCCTCCGGCGACAACGAGGCCTCGGTCGTCCGTGGCATCGCGGTCACCGGCCGCGTCATCACCTCGGCCGCTCTGATCATGATCGCGGTCTTCTTCGGTTTCGTCCTGGGCTCCAACCCGACCGCGAAGATGTTCGGCCTCGGCCTGGCCGTCGCCATCGCGGTGGACGCGACGATCGTGCGCCTGGTCCTGGTCCCCGCGACGATGAAACTGCTCGGCAACGCCAACTGGTGGCTGCCCGGCTGGCTCGACCGGCTGCTCCCCGTCATCGACCTCCATGGCGAGGCAGCCTTCGACCAGGCGGCCACCGACCAGCCGGCCCTGGCTGGGCCGGCTCTCGACGAGCCGGCCCTCGGTGAAGCGGTGACTCAGGGGACCCGGTAGAGCGATCCGCCCGCGGTGATGCCGAAGGAGACCTTCTTGCCTGCGACAACAAGATCCACGATGTACGTCGTACCGGACCAGCGACCCTTGTACTGAACGGATCCGGTGGCCGGCACCGGTGCGATCACGGACAGGATCGAAGCGCTCGTCCCCGACCTGGCGAACAGCAGGGTCGGGGCCGGGTTCCGGGTGAAGATGTTCGGGTAGTGCCAGCCCTGGATCGGGCTGGTCTTGCCCTGCTTGAGCAAGATCGCGCCGGCCGGCAACGCCTGCAGGTACGGGACCTGGAAGAGGATGGTCCGGGTCGCGTCGCCGGGCTTCATCCCGATCGCCGTCGTCCGCGAGTAGACCGTCGCCTTCTGATCGGACGGCAGGTGCCACAGCGTCTGGAACTGCTGCGCCTTCTTGGAGCTCGCCCGGTCGAGGCTGACGATCAGATCCGGGTCCTTGAGCACCAGTACTGCGCGGTTGCGGCTGATCCCGGCGCCGGGTACGTCCGCGAACTGGTAGAACTCCGAGCTCGGGCTGATCACTGACCGGGTCAATTTCGTGACCGGGTTACTGTCCGGCGCCAACGGAGTCGTCATGGCGCTGGCGGCGTACGGGCTCTTGGCCCAGGTGCGCCAGACATCGTTCTGGTACCCGGCATGGCCGCCGTCGATCAGGATCTCGCGACCGCGCGACGTATAGGTGATGGCGGTGTGGTCGCTGTGGCCATGCAGGGCACGCGAGGCGCCGTACCGGATGCTGTACGTCGACTCCTGCGCGAAGGTTCGCGTCTCGCCCCATCCCGTGCGGCCGAAGACGTAGCCGGCGGTGAAGGTGCCGATCCGCCGGACCGGAGTGGGTCCCTCGACGCCCTTGGTGCCCGCGTACAGCAACGGCGTACCGGCGATCGGGTTGGTCGCCACCACCTCGGAGTCGCCGAGCTGGTGCAGCTTGCCGAGCGAGTTCGTGGCGAGCGCGAGCCAGCCGGCCAGCAACTCCCGCCGGCTGGTGATCGTCGTACCGGGGTCGGCTCCGCACGCCGCGAGCGCGTCGACGGCTCGTCCCCAGAGTGCGTAGTTGAACTGCGCATAGGCGGTCGACTGCTCGTTGGTCGAGCCTTGCGTGTCGATCGACGTGGTGATGCCGGCCGCGAGCCGGCTCTGCGCTGTCGTCTTGTAGTCGTTGCGGTTCAGCGTGCAACCGACACCGAAGAGTCCGATGCTCTCCTCCGTGCCGTGGTTCCAGGCGCCGCTCCAGTTGGCGGTCAGGAACCTGGCGTGGTTGACCAGCGCGGTGTCGAGCCACGCGTACGACGCCGGCAGCGCGGTGACACCCAGCCCCGAGATAACCGCCTGGCGTAGGCAGAGCAGCACGTTGGTCCGGTGCATCGTGGACTCGTAGGCGCCGATGTCGGCCTTCCACGAGTACGAGTTGTCGGTGACCCAGTCCTTGGTGATCGCAGTCACCCGACTGAGGGCGGCGGTGTTGCCCTGACTGCCGGCAATGATTCCTTGCCCCAGCCAACGAAGTGAGTGGAACCACATGTACCAGCTGGGGTTCTTGTACGGATTGAGCCGCCAGTTGACGTTCCCGTTGCCGTTGCCAACCTTGTACGGAGCGTAGGGACCCCAGGCGTAGGTGTCGGCCTGAAGCTGCGCGACGGAGGTCGCATCGTCGACAGTGCTGAACCCCGGGCAGGTGTAGATGCCGGTGCCGGTGCCAACCGCGGCTCCCTTGCCAGCAAGGCTTTTCACGTCGTTCGCCGCTGCCTTGGCAGCCGGTACGACGTTACTCGTGCCCGGGTCGAACTGCGCGAACCCCAACTCGGGCAGGTCAGGCAGTACTGCGATTCCGGGTTTCACCGGCTCCGCAGCCACTGCCTGCGACCCCACCACGACCCCACTCACCGCGAGCGCGAACCCCACCGCCGCACTCACAACTCGCATACCCTTCACAACTTCCCCCACTCACTAGTGCTCCTCCCCCTACAGGAAGCACGATGAGCAAAAGCGCGAGAAAGTTATGCCGGGCGACGATCTCCTCTGCGCCGGCTTCAGTCGAGTGGGTCGGTGACTCCGACCGGTGGGCCGACGAACTCGACCCAGTTGGCGTGGCCGACGGCCGCGAGCAGGTCCGGGGCGACCGGCCCGGGGAGCGCTTCCGCGAACTGGTCGAAGAATCGTTCCAGGCCTGATGGCGTCGACACCACGAGCAGCCGGCCCGGCGTGTCTCCCACGTTCTGGAACGCGTGCGGTACGCCGCGCGGCCCGAAGGCCATCCCGCCCGTCGACGCGTGGAGCATGGCGTCACCCGCTTTGAACCGGAAGTCACCCTCGATGACGTACCAGAGTTCGTCCTCGCGGAGGTGGGTGTGACGCGCCGGCCCCTGCTTCGGCCCGATCAGGAATTCAAGCACCGTCAACGAGCCGTTCGTACCGGCGGTGTCCGCCTTGACGGTGACCAGGTCCCCGGTCGGAGTCTCAACTCTCCGGCCCTCGCCGAACTGCACCGCGAAGGGGGTGCCAGGTCCAGACATGCGAGCCTCCTTCCAGCCGGTTCCATAGTGCGCCTACTTGCCGGACCAGTCCCGTTGATCCGGGAATATGGCACGATCTTGGGGTGACGAGCCGGACGGACGAGGACCAGCATCTGCGCGATCTCGCGCTGCTGCGCCGCGTCCGCGACCGGATCGACCGGGAGTACGCGCAGCCGCTCGACGTCGAGGCGCTGGCGCGTGGGGTCAACATGTCCGGCGGGCATCTCAGCCGGCAGTTCCGGCTCGCCTACGGAGAGTCACCGTACTCCTACTTGATGACGCGCCGGATCGAGCGGGCGATGTCGCTACTGCGCCGGGGCGACCTGAGCGTCACCGACGTCTGCTTCGAGGTCGGCTGCTCCTCCTTGGGCACTTTCAGCACCCGGTTCGCCGAGCTCGTCGGCGTACCGCCGAGTGTCTACCGGCGGGACGCGGCCGGCGAGCTGGCCGGGATGCCGTCCCTGGTCTCGAAACAGGTGACCAGACCGATCAGGAATCGAGAAGCACCGGCCCCCGACGCACAGCTAGCGTGATGCCCATGACCACCGACATGAGCATCACGATCAGCGCAAGCTTCCTCCCGCACACCGACGCCGACGCCGCGCTCGCCTTCTACCGCGACGCGCTCGGCTTCGAGCTCCGCAACGACGTCGGCTACAACGGCATGCGGTGGCTCACCGTCGGCCCGCCCGGCCAGCCGACCACCAACATCGTCCTGCACCCGCCGGCCGTCGACCCCGGGATCACCGAGGACGAGCGCAAGCTCATCGCCGAGATGATGGCCAAGGGCACCTTCGCCAGCATCCTGCTGGCCACCCCGGACGTCGACGCCGCCTTCGCGAAACTGCAGGCCACCGACGTCGAGATCGTCCAGGAGCCGATCGACCAGCCGTACGGCGTCCGCGACTGTGCCTTCCGGGACCCGTCGGGCAACATGGTCCGGTTGCAACAGGCCGGCTGAGCACTCCCGCATCCCCTGCCAGGCGGCGCCGTCGGCGACGGTTCCGCCCGACGAGATGGAGAACCGATGAGCAAGCGCACCACGGCCCGTACGCCGTCGACCGGGCAACACGTTGCCGACAGCCACGACCTGATCCGGGTCCAGGGCGCGCGGGTGAACAACCTGCAGGACGTCAGCCTCGAGATCCCGAAGCGCCGGCTGACGGTGTTCACCGGCGTCTCCGGGTCGGGGAAGAGCTCGCTGGTGTTCGGCACCATCGCGGCCGATTCCCAGCGGATGATCAACGAGACCTACAGCACCTTCGTACAGGGCTTCATGCCTTCGCTGGCGCGGCCCGACGTCGACGTGCTGGAAGGACTGACGACGGCGATCATCGTCGACCAGGAGCGGATGGGCTCCAACCCGCACTCCACCGTCGGCACGGCGACCGACGCGAACGCGATGCTGCGGATCCTGTTCAGCCGCCTCGGTCAGCCGCACATCGGCTCGTCCCAGGCGTTCTCCTTCAACGTCGCCTCGATCAGCGGCGCGGGCGCGGTCACCTTGTCGAAGGGCGGCCAGGAGACCAAGGAACGCCGTACCTTCAGCATCACCGGCGGCATGTGCCCGCGCTGCGAAGGACGCGGCTCGGTCACCGACTTCGACCTGACCGCCCTGTACGACGCGAGCTTGACGATCAACGAGGGCGCGCTCACCATCCCGGGCTACAGCATGGACGGCTGGCAGGGCCGGATCCTGCGCGGCTGCGGCTTCTTCGACGTGGACAAGCCGATCGCGAAGTTCACCAAGAAGGAACTGCAGGCGCTGCTCTACAAGGAGCCGACCAAGATCAAGGTGGAGGGCATCAACCTCACCTACACCGGACTGATCCCGCAGATCCAGAAGTCGTTCCTGGCCAAGGACGTCGAGGCGATGCAGCCGCACATCCGCGCCTTCGTGGAGCGAGCGATCACCTTCCAGACGTGTCCCGAGTGCGACGGCACCCGGCTGAACGAGGGCGCCCGGTCGTCGAAGATCGACGGGATCAGCATCGCCGACGCCTGCAAGCTGCAGATCAGCGATCTGGCCGACTGGGTCCGCGGTCTGGACGAGCGGTCCGTCGCGCCCCTACTGGACAAGCTGGAGCACACGCTCGACTCGTTCGTGGAGATCGGGCTGGGCTACCTGTCGCTCGACCGGCCGGCCGGCACGCTGTCGGGTGGTGAGGCGCAGCGGGTGAAGATGATCCGGCACCTCGGTTCCTCGCTGACCGATGTCACGTACGTCTTCGACGAGCCGACGATCGGGCTGCACCCGCACGACATCCAGCGGATGAACGAACTGCTGCTGCGGCTGCGCGACAAGGGCAACACGGTGCTCGTCGTCGAGCACAAGCCGGAGGCGATCGCGATCGCCGACCACGTCGTCGATCTCGGTCCCGGCGCCGGTACGGCCGGCGGCACGATCTGCTTCGAGGGCTCGATCGAGGGGTTGCGCGCCAGTGGGACGCTGACCGGCCGTCACCTCGACGACCGGGCATCGCTGAAGCCGGAGGTACGGACGCCCACCGGCAGGTTCGAGATCCGGGGCGCGTCGACGCACAACCTGCAGGACGTCGACGTGGACATCCCGCTCGGTGTGCTGACCGTGGTGACCGGGGTCGCCGGATCGGGGAAGAGTTCGCTCATCCACGGCTCGGTACCGGCCTCGGCTGACGTGGTGTCGATCGACCAGGCGGCGATCCGGGGTTCACGGCGCAGCAACCCGGCGACGTACACGGGTCTGCTCGAGCCGATCCGCAAGGCGTTCGCGAAGGCCAACGGGGTGAAGCCGGCGCTGTTCAGCGCGAACTCGGAGGGCGCCTGCCCGAACTGCAACGGCGCGGGCGTCATCTACACCGACCTGGCGATGATGGCCGGGGTCGCGACCACTTGCGAGGTCTGCGAGGGGAAGCGGTTCAAGGAGGAGGTGCTGGAGTATCACTTCGGCGGTCGCGACATCAGCGAGGTACTGGCGATGTCCGTGGCGGATGCGGAGAAGTTCTTCGCCGACGGCGATGCTCGCACTCCCGCGGCGCACAAGATCCTCGAGCACCTCGCGGAGGTCGGCCTCGGGTATCTGAGCCTCGGCCAGCCGCTCACCACGCTGTCCGGCGGCGAGCGCCAGCGCCTCAAGCTGGCGACCCACATGAGCGAGAAGGGCGGCATCTACGTCCTCGACGAACCGACCACCGGCCTCCACCTCGCCGACGTCGAACAACTCCTCGCCCTCCTCGACCGCCTGGTCGACTCCGGCAAGTCGGTCATCGTCATCGAACACCACCAAGCAGTCATGGCCCACGCCGACTGGATCATCGACCTGGGCCCCGGCGCCGGCCACGACGGCGGCCACATCGTCTACGAAGGCACCCCCGCCAACCTCATAGCCAACAGTTCAACCCTCACCGCCCAACACCTCGCGAAGTACATCGCCTGATGCTGTACGACGGCCCGCCGCTGTTCGATGGGCCGGTCTCGCTGGCTTCAGTACAACCCGCAGACGTCCACGAGTGCCTGAAGGTCCGCGCCCACCACCACCTCACCGACCAGGTCGGCGAGGGTCTCGTGGCGGTCAGGCTTCCGTTTGCGTCCCACCACCCCATCATCACCCGCCCAGTGGAATTGATAGCGGACGACGGCGCAGTCGGGGGTGGTACAGACCCAGTGGAGGTCGCTGATCGTGCAGACCTCGTCCACGATCTCGTCGAAGGTCCGCTGGACGGCCGCCGCGATCGCCTCGACGCCCTCGAAGGAGCCGTCGGTGAACCAGTACGTCGCATCGTCGGCAACGAGCTCGCGCCACCGATGAACCTCGCGATGCGGAACTTCATGGTTCACGCAGTGATGTACCAGGACACCGTGGCGCGATCCGTGGGAAATACGTGGCGTTGACCTGCAACTCGCGCACTTGCTGACGCTCCATGGACCGCAGCGACCGGGCGAACTCGCCGAGCGGTCAAGCCTGACGTCCGGCGGCGGCATCACCGATGCCCTGGATCGGCTGGAGAAGGCCGACATGATCACCCGGAGCCGGGACACGGCTGATCGTCGCGAGGTCTTGGTGACGGCAAACACGGAGTACCTGCGGAACTGCTCGGGCCGATTTACAGTCGATGGGCCAGCCATCTTGAGACGATGGACGACGACCAGTTACGTTTCGCCACCACTTTGCTCAGCACAGCGGCCGACATCAACAAGGCCGAGACCGAACGCCTCCGCCTCACGACCTGAGCAGTCTCCCGCGAGGGGTCCCACTACGGCCGCCCAAGGCGACGGCCGACCGCGGGGATGATGATCGAGGCCGCGGTCAGGTGGACGGCGATCAAAGTCAGTTTCGTTGCGGTGGAGGTACCGGCGGCCGTGAGCGGGGCGGCAAGTGAGGCAACCGTCAGAACAATTGTCGTCCGGATGTAGGTACGCGCCGGATGACTCGAGAAACGGTTGATGAGCAAGGCGAGCAACGTGCCGGCGATCATGGCCAGAGTGAGGCTGATCGCGCAGGCGCCGAACGCGACCGGTACGACGCTGTCGGCCTTGCCGCCCGGGTTACCAACCGCGAGATCGACGCCTGCAGCCCGGACAAGGGCAGTCAGCACCTCAGCGGCCAACGCAGCTAAAACTACTGCCACCAGGCTGGCCTTGATCAGATTCCTCACCGAAACACGTTCGGCAGTGGCGGCAGTGACGGCGGTGATGAACATCGTGAGCTCCTCTTTCGGCGAAACACTCTGCTGCGAATGCCTGCTGTCAACGCGCCGGAATAGGTCGCACCTCCGAAGGATGCTGAACGCGTAGTGGGAGAAACTGTCGAGCCTGCCCCTTGCTACGAGCAACCTTTCGGATGACGCCGAAGGCTCATGGGCCAGAGTTTCGACCGTCGCCGAACCCTGGCAACGGAGCGAGCACCCAGCTTGTATTCCTGCCACTGCGGCGGCCTCTGCATCGCGAACCATCAGGCCACACCCGCCACAGGACACCATCACCCTCACGACGAAAGAAGCGGCAGAATGACTGAGGTCCTGCGCGACAAAGTGCACTCGGTGGACGGTACGACGATCTGCTACGAGGTACGCGGCGACGGTGTTCCACTGATCTTCGTGGAGGGAGCCACCAGTTACCGGGCGATGAACCCAGCGGCCGCGGAGTCCGCGGAACTGCTGTCGGACGAGTTCGCCGTCGTCACCTACGACCGTCGTGGCCGGGGCGAGAGTTCCGAGATGCTGCCATACCGGGTCGAACGTGAGATCGAGGATCTGGATGCGCTGATCGCGGTCTTCGGTACACCGGCGGTCATCTGCGGTCAGTCCTCGGGCGCGGTCCTCGCGCTCGACGCGACTGAGGGCGGCCTTCCGGTCAGTCGGCTGGCTCTGTTCGAACCACCTTTCGTCGTGGGCAACAGCCGCCCGCCCCTGCCTGCCGACTATGTGCAGCAGCTCGAACTCTCCATCGACGAGGACCGCCGGGGCGACGCAGTCGAACTCTTTCTCACCGCTGCCGCCGCGCTGCCGGTCGAGCTTGTCGGAAAGCTACGGCAGACACCGTTCTGGCCGGCTCTCGAAGAGGCCGCTCACACGATCGCCTATGACGGGCGGCTGATGGCGGGAACCATGTCCGGAGAAGCGCTGCCCAAGGACCGCTGGCCGCAGGTAACCGTTCCTGCCCTGGTCCTGTACGGCGAGGGCACCGAGCCGTGGCTTGTCACGGCGGCCCGGGCCGTCGGCGAATTGTTGCCCACGGCCACGGTCCGGCCAGTCACCGGGCAACAGCACAGCTTCGATCCCAAGGCGCTCGCCACTGCACTCCGCGAGTTCTGCCGGACCGACTGAGCCGCACTGCTGGAGAGCAGGTCAGTTTGAGCGGTCGGTCAGGATCTGGATGGAGCGCAGCCGGGAATTGATGGGCGCGATGTCCAGCTCGGCGAAGGGCCCGAGAATCTCCGAGGCCGACCGCCAGGACCGGCGTGCGCCGGACAGGTCCCCAGCTTCCTGGCAGGCCTCGCCGAGATGCATCAGGCATTCCGACTCTTTGTAGCGGTCGCCGAGTTCACGGAACAGGTCCGCGGCGCGGCTGTAACAGTCGATGGCCTCCGTCCGGTGGCCAAGATGCTGATGCGCGAATCCCAGGCTGTGCCAGGTAGCCGCCTCGCCCTGCCGGTCGCCCAGCCTTCTCAGCAGCGACAGGGCCCGCGTGCAGTGCTGGAGAGCAGCCTCAGTATCACCGAGTTGAGCATAACTCCAGCCGACCGTGTTCAGTGTTCTCGCCAGCGCCGGTAGGTGTTCGATCGACTCGAACAACCGCAGGGCTTCCAGGTCGTGCGACAACGCATCCAACTGACGACCTTCGGCCTCGAGCACCAACGCCGCGCTCCGATGGGCAAAGGCCGACCACGTCGGGTTTGCGAGTTGGCTGGTCAGCTGGAGCGCATGCTCGACATGGAGTGTTGCCTTAGGCAATTGACCGAGCCGCGCGAACGCATACGCCAGCCCGCGGTGGCAGCGCGCCTGCTCAACCCGGTTGTGGCGCTGGATGGCCATCGTGAGGGATTCCTCCAGGACCGCCGACCAGTCGCGCCAATGTCCACGCCGGTACAGAAACTCGGTGAGCGTCCAGGCCAACTGCCAGACGTGAATCGCAAAGCCCTGGTCGACCGCCTCCTTGAGGACTGCGAGCAGCACCTGGTGTTCGGTCGTGAACCAGGTGATCGTCTGGTGATAGTCGCCGAGTGGCTCGATCTCGATACCTGCCGAAGGCGGATCAGGGGCGATCAGGTCCACTTGGGGCAATGCGCCGCTGCCGGTGTAGGCAGTGAGCAGGTAATAGTCGAACATACGCTGCCGTGCCTGCATCAGGGCTGCCGGTCCATCATGTTTCGTGCCGAGCTCTGCGGCGTACGCGCGAAGGAGATCATGAAGGGCGTATCGCCGGTGCGCAACCTCGTTGATCAGGTGCGCATCGCACAGTTCTCGCAACGGGCCGGTCACCTCCGACAGCGATCGGCCGACGACGCCCGCGGCGGCGGCGGCGCTGATATCCGGTCCTGGATGGAGACCGAGGAATCGGAAGAGTCTCGCGGCCGGCTCGCTCAATGCTTGGTAGGACCAGGAGAAGACCGACCGGATCTCGGTCTCCGGATCCACCTCCGCGAAGCGCTCCAGACCGCCAACGGTTCGCAGGGCGGATGCGAGGGTGCTCAGCTCGAAGTGGGGATTCGTGGCTGCGCGCGCTGCCACGATGGCCAAGGCGAGCGGGAGACGTGCCGACAGCGCGATGAGGTCGTCGACCGCCAGGTCCTGTCCGTAGAGCCGCCGGCTGCCGAGCCGGCGGCGGATCAGCTCGCGGGATTCCTCCTCGCTCAGCAGATCCAGGACCATCACGGCCGGCTGAGCTGTGGCCACCAGGCCGGACAGCTGACGGCGACTGGTGACGAGGGTGAAGCAGCCTGCTGCGCCCGGCAACAACGCGCGTACCTGTTGAGCGCTGCTGGCGTTGTCGAGTACCAGGAGCATTCGGCGACCATCGAGGAGCGAGCGGAACAGCGCGCTCTGTTCTTCTGGATCCGAGGGGATCTGCGCGGGAGCAACTCCGAGCGATCGGAGTAACTTGGTCAGCGCCGCGCCGATGGACAGACAGCTGCCCGGACCGAAACCGCGCAAGTTGATCCAGAGCTGTCCGTCGGGGTACTTGTCCGCGACCCGCCGCGCCCAGTGGACGGCCAGAGTGGTCTTGCCG
The DNA here is from genome assembly GCF_010548305.1 of Streptomyces sp. SID13031. Lineage (GTDB taxonomy): Bacteria > Actinomycetota > Actinomycetes > Propionibacteriales > Kribbellaceae > Kribbella. The sequence goes on along the minus strand of NZ_JAAGLV010000011.1, from coordinate 57,799 downwards.
ATCCCGGCGGTGCCGACGACGATACCCAGTTCGGCGGTTGCCTGGCCGGATTGCAGGGCATCGAGCTGGGCGAGCTCGTGTCTACGACCGCTGAACCCGGCCAGATCAGCGGGGAGCTGTCGAGGCACCGGCGAGAACGTCGTGGCGGGCCGCCCGCTGGCCGTATCGCCGATCAGGATCTGAGCGTGGAGCGTTCGCAGCTGGTCGCTGGGATCGAGGCCGAGCTCGTCGGCGAGACGCTCGCGGATCGCGTGATAAGCATCCAGAGCCTCAGCACGCCGGCCGCAGCGGAACAGCGCAGACAGGAAGAGTGCCCATAGCGGCTCCCGAAGCGGCTCACGGGCGCACTCCTCGGCGAGCTCGGTGACGACCCTCGCGTGCTGACCGAGCGCCAGGCTCACTTCGAAGTACCGCTCGACGGTCCGCAACCGGTGCTCGAGTAACTGAGGTGCCGTATCGCGCAGCAGCGCTTCCGACCGCACACTCCCCAGCGGTTCGCCGCGCCACTCGGCCAACGCGGCCTGGAACGATGCAGCCGCCACCTCCAGATCTCCTTGTTCCGCTGCCTGTTCGGCCCGCCCCACGAGCTGGTCGAACCGCCCCAGATCTGTCTGCTCCGGGGCAATGTCGAAGCGGTATCCGCTCGGGGTCGTGGCGATCAGATGAGCAGCTGATCCCAGCGACATCCTGAGCCGGGTGACGTACAGCTGGAGCGCGCGGCGAGGCCGAGCCGGCCGCTCCCCGTCCCAGACCGACTTCTCGAGTGCCTCCATGGACACCACCCGGCCAGGATGCAGCGCCAGCGCGGCCAGCACGACAGCTTGCTTGGTAGAGCCGAGCGAAAGTCGTCGTCCTGCGATACGCGCGTCCAGCGGTCCCAGCAAGCGGATCTGGAGGCTGTCGAGCTCGGCGCCAGTTGCATCGCAATTCAGGCTCTGAGGGATGGACAAGCTTGGGACCTACCTCTCATGCGGCTGTCTACCCAGCCAGTCTTACTCCGCGTAAGGGCCGTCCACCTTCGGTTCAGCTTCAGTTCAGCTTCAGTCCGACTTCAGTCGGCTCGATCGACCCTCATCGTGGTCCCGAAGCCGGCCTGAAGCCGTAGCGGAATTGACTGGTCTGAACCTGCGAAGCAAGTAGAGAGCGAGTAGACGATGACAACCAATGAAATGGCCGACCTACGCAGCCTGATCGAGCGCCTCGCGACACTGGACCCGCCAGCTGTCACCACGGAGAACCCCGCTGAGAGGGGCTGGGTTCCAAGAGACGCTGCACCCTATTCCCCCGCCGGGCAATGAGCGTCAGCGCCCCGGGCACCGCCTCGCCCCTTCGGGATCGAGAGAGGTTACTTGCCGGCCATCCGGAGTTCGGCGATGCCGTAGCCATCGAGCAACGCAGTCTTGCCCGACTCCGGGCGGGCTCGGCGTTGCTCGCGGCTGAGCAGGCCCACGCACCCGATTCGGAGCTGCTCGCGATGTTGCGGGACCCGGTGTTGCGCAACTTGTTCGAGGCAGATCTTCAGAGCCGGAACGGCACTGGCAGACCGCTGCTCGCTGAACTCAAGGGCACACAACTTGGCGGGCAGCCCGCCTGGCCGCGGCTCGGATCTGCCCGCGTGTGGGCAGAGATGCCCGGGCGCGATGCCGGCTCCTACGCAGGACTGTTGTGGGGCCTGTTCGACTCGGCGTTCCCCGGCCCCGGTCTTTCCCTGCCGGTCGAGCCGTCAGTTGATCAGCTGGCCGCACTTAGCGGGGCAGCCGACCTCCTGACCGCGCTACTGCCGGACATTGGCCGCGGCGTGCTCCGGCACGTCGGTTTGATCGGCCTGACCCGAAATGATTCGCCCGAAGGCCCCTTGCACTCAGTCTCCGGCGGCGACACGTTCCCCGCGACCGTATTCCTCGCTCCGGAGAAGCTGACCAACCCCTGGGATGCGGCCGGAGCCATCCTGCACGAAGGCCTCCATCTCGCACTTTTCGAGATCATTCGTTGCGGCGCAATGTACCGCTTTCAGGTTCCGGTCCAGGAGCCCGTCGTGCTCATTCCATGGCGAGTTCAGCCGTGGTCGCTGATGCGGGTCCTCTTCGCGCTCCACGTGTATGTCCACATGGTCCTGTTCAATCAAGTCGCTCAAACCGCGGCGCTGGATCTCCGCGAACGTTTTGGCGAACCGTTGCCAGGTACTGCGCGGAGTATGGCGAGCGTGTCGGTAGCCGGCTTCGCCACGCCGACAGAGCGAGCAACGTACCTGGCCGGCGAACTCAAGAGCCGATTCGGCCTCCTGACCCGGTATGGCCAGGATTTCGTTCACTGGCTGGAAGGCGCGTTGGAGGACCTGATCTCCCCCGCCGAGACAAAGATGCCGACCGCCAGTTATCGTGCTGTCCCACCTACCAGCGTGGTCCAACTGCTTGATCAGCAACGAGTCGTCGTTGCAATGCCGAACCCTTCCAGGCTGTGCTGGCTCAATCTCAACTCGTGGCTGATCTACTCACTGTGTGATGGCCGCGAGCGGACAGCAATTCGAGACGAGTACTTAGCTGCGGTTCACCACCTTCTTCCGCGGGCAGAGGCCGAGACACAGCTCGACGGCGGCTTACGCGAACTGGTCCGTCAAGGCTTGGTTGTCTCGACCTACGGCCATAGCTGAACCTTCAAATCAGAGGTGACGACGGTGACGACCGCAAGCTGCGGCGTATCGCTACCGACGATAATTCTGATAACACGCCGAACTCATCGGCGATACGGGTATCGTGATCGAATTCAGGACCTGCTGCCGTTAGGCCAACGACGGGCATGAGTGCAAGAAGGCATCATTTCCTCCTTTCATATGCAGCAGTGGCTGCAGACTGGCCACCAGTCCCCACAACTGACCCGTCCATTGAATGCACAGCATTTGCGTCGAAATAGATCACCACCCTGCAGGTCACTGTCACACTTCTGCTCGAACGCGCAATCCGATGCGCTTGCCGAGCTGTTCGGCACCAACAACCCAAGGAGGCGGTCACCTGCTCGTTGCACCTGCATCATGGCTCTGGTCATCTTGCCCACTCCATTTCCACTGGGACGGCGATTCCCTTTCTATTTTCGAGTATTGCGTCGGCCGCATTCAGATCCGCTTCACCTCCTCGTCGCCGGGTTCGCGTTCAACTTGCGAAGGACCACGCCTACCAGGCAGTCGGCGGGGATGTAGCCGAGATGTCTGGAGTCCATGCTGTTTCCGTCGTTGTCCCCGAAGACGACCACCATGCCGGCCGGAACACGAGGTGACCGGTCTCCGGTGAGGATCGGAGCCTTGTCAAGTGGAGCAGGATCTCCCGGCAGCGCGACGACACGCTTGATCAACAGTCGGGTCCCTTGCAGACCGTCGATCTGGACGTGCGCCACCTCGCGGCTGACGCTCGGATGCCGCAGGATGACGACATCACCACGGCGTAGCGCGGTGGGCCGGAGGCGCCGGACCAGTACCCGCTCTCCCGCCTCGAATGTGGGCTCCATGCTGATGCCGTCGACCCCGACCACGAGAAAAGTGCGCCGAACCCAGCGGGTCCCTCCGAGCGCTGTGAGGACGACGACCGCAGCAGCGGCTTCAAGGAGCGCCGAAATCATCGGCTCCCACCGCGGCTCGATATCCGCGCGCTTGTAGGCGGAAGAGGCGCGCGTAGTGGCCTCCGGCCGCCATCAGATCCGCGTGATCGCCGGACTCGACCACCTTGCCATCGGCCAGCACCGCGATGAGGTCGGCGTCGCGCAAGGTGCTCAGCCGGTGGGAGATGATGAGGTTGGTGCGAACCGAACTGTGCCTCCGCAGTCGCAGCTGGACTTCGTACTCCGCTTCCGCATCCAGCCCAGAGCTGGGTTCGTCGAGGATCAGCAGTTCGGCATCACGACGGATCAAGGCACGAGCCAGCGCGATTCGTTGCCACTGGCCACCGGACAGGAACACACCAGTGGATGCGTCGTCTCGGTCCTCCTCACTGAAGAAGATCCGGGTGAGCATCGTCTCGTACTGGTGCGGAAGCTGCTCCAGGGCGGTATCGATGCCCCCTGCCTGCGCCGCCGACCTGATCCGGTCCGGATCGTGCAGTGCGGCGAGGTCACCGACTGCGATGTTCTCCGCCGCGGTGAGGTCGTAGGACATGAAGTCCTGGAACACCACACCGATCCGCCGGCGAAGTTCGTCGATGGGCAACTGGCGCAGGTCCTGGCCGTCCCAGCGGATCGAGCCGCGGACGGGATCATAGAGTCGGCACAGCAGCTTGACGACGGTACTCTTTCCCGCGCCGTTGAGCCCTACCAGCGCCAAGGTCGCCCCCCGCGGGATGGTCAGGCTCACGCCTTGCAGCACCCATGGATGGTCGTCGCTGTACCGGAACCAGACATCTTTCAGCTCGATACCTTCCGCCAAAGGGACCAGCGTCGACCCAGGCGGACCGGACTCGAGATCCGTCGGCGCCTGCACGACCCATTGAAAGTGGTCGAACATCATCAGCTGTTGATGAGCCGACGCGGTCACCCTGACCATCGTCGTCAGCGCGGACTGGATGCCCGCTACGGCGGCGATGAAGACCGAGACGTCTCCGATCGTCAGTCGTCCGTTGCCTGCCGCACGGATCGCCCACCAGAGGCCCGCGCCGGCTACGGCCGCCGCCAGCAGCCCGAGCAGCCCCTGCGTCAGGAGCTCGCGGCGGTCCACCTGCCGATCGGCATGCTGCACCCGCTGGAGCTCCCGCCGCATCCGCGCCGCGAAGAACTGGCCCAGTCCATAGATTCGCACTTCCTTTGCAGCCTGCACATCAGCCAGCAAGCGCGAGTAGGCGAACTCGTAGCGAGTCGCCGTGCTGGTGCGCCACACCAAGTTGGCACGTCTCCGGCTGATCACCAGCTCAGCTCGCATGGTCGGGAGTACGGCCGCGGTGACCAGTACGGCCGCCCACGGTTCGATTGCGACCAACGTGCCTGCGAACCCGACCAATATCAGCATGCTCTGGATCGCGCTCAGACCGGAGTCGACCAGTTGCGCCGGCGCACTCCGGCCGGCCTGCTGCGCAATCTGAAGCCGATCACGGAAGCGCGGATCCTCGAACCGGGCAAGGCCGATCAGCCTGTTCAGCGCGCCGACCAGGTCCTGGCTGGCGCGTAGGTTCACTGACCGGCCCAGCTCTGCTTTGGCGTATTGCTTTGCCTGCGGCAGTGCTGCGCCAACTATGCCGGCTCCGCTCAGTAGCAGCGCGTACTGGAGAAGCTGGCCGCCTTGAGAGGGATGGGCCAGCAAGTCCAGGAGAATCTTGGTCAGCCATGCCATCACGACGGGCAGCAGACCGTTCGCCACGGTCAGCAGCGCCAGCGCAAGCACGTTGCCGGGCGCGCTCTGCCAAGCGATGGCCAACGCGGCTCGGGCATGCCTGAGCGCAGTCCCGAGTGACAGACCGTCGGAAAGTGCCGTCACGACACCGCCATACGATCCTGGCTGTCGGGCGCGAGTCTGGACGCGGCAACTGTTCCGCTGTTGTCCAGCACATAGACGGCGGGGAAGCCGGAAACCTTGAAGGCGCTGCTGATTGCGCCGCCGATCCGCTCCGTGACGACTCTCGCAACTGGCTCCAGTGATCGCACCAGGGACTCGGCCGCGCCCTCGTCATTGTCGACTACGACAACCGCGAGCACCCGCCCCTTACCCCGGGCCGTAGTGGCGGCATGCTCGACGAATTTCGGTACCAGATCCTTACAGGAGTCGCAGTTCGGCGAGAAGAAGCCGACAACTTGCCCGCCCAGCAAGGATGTCCGGTCGAACGCCTCGTCTTCGGTCGTGGTGGCAGCGAAATCGCCCGGCGAGTCACCGACGGCGAGCGTACTGTCTGCTGCAGTTCCCAGCGGCCATGCCGAAAGCTTCTCAGTGTGCTCTCGCAACCGTCCGATCACGCCGAACGTCAGCAGGAGATTCACCATGGACACGACGCCCACGACTATCAATACAGCAACTAGCACCGGCATCTCGTGCACTCCTCATGGGCTGGATCTGAACAGATAGACGATGTCGTCGAGCCTGATCACCACCAGCGCGGTGAGGAGGCCACTCGCTACGGCTGCGGCCGTCGCGGCCGGACTGGCAGTAGGACTGATTCCGTCGCTCATGATTCCCGAGGTCGCAATCGTCAGGAGGAATACATTGCGAGCCACATGGCGCCGGCTCAACGGCTCAGTGGCAGCTCCGAAGCAGCGACAGGCAACAACGGCGTTGCTCCGGACGATCAGCGTCGCGCCGACCGTCAATGCAGCAAGCAGGAACACGGCGAGCGCTCGACCGGCTGAGGGCGACAAAGCCATCAGAGGCGCCGTGATGGCCTCACCAATCAGCAGTGCCCATCCTGCGGGCGCGGCTGCTCGGCGAGGGACTGAGCGCAACCGTCGCAGCGACCGGACGAATTCACGGAAGTCCTCACGTGCCGAGAGCTTGCTGATCGCAGCCGCCGTAAAGACAATGGCGATCACGACTTGCGAGTAGACGGCAACGTAAGACATCTGTGCTCCTGTCTGGCAACCGAGCTAGTCGACCAGACCGAAGCTTCACCCTGGCTTCACGCGCTGACGATGGCGGCGGCCTCCACCTGAAGCCAAGTTGAAGGCGTGCAGTGATTTCGTCCCACCATGACACGAAAATCAGTGGGATTCACCATCGGTCTGGTCGCCGCGCTGGTCGGCGGGCTGGCATTCATCGCTTCACCGGCCTCGGCTGCGGACAAGACTGAGCAGTGGGCACAGATCGACAGTCTGGTCGCCAAGCAACTCTCGAACATGCCCGGCGGACACAAGGTCGCGCGTAACAAAATCGAATGGCCGAAACTCGGTGCAGTTATGGAATACCCGAGCCCCGATCAAACCATTCAGCTATCGGGCACGGTGCACAACTGCGCTCCTGGATACACCTGCCTGTACGGCGACGGCTGGTTCAACAGCCCCAACGTGCCGGCACGCCAACGCTGGCAACTGTCGTTCTACTACTGCAACCTGGTCGACCTGGGTGCCTGGGGCGTGCGGAACCAGGCGTCCTCGTGGGTCAACAACCAGCCGAATCTGAGGGCCGCTCTTCATCAGTATCGCTACGACTCCACGCCGGCAAATGGCTACGTTCAGCTGTGGGCGGCCTACGGATACGCCGAAAACGGCGACACCGGGCCCTCGAACGACAAGGTGGACTTGGTCGACCCCTGCTGATTGGCCGACCGGGGCCTCCTCCGGGAGGCCCCGCAGCGGGTATTCCAGGCTTGGCGGATCGATCGAAACGCATGAGGAGGTTGTGGCAACCATGCTTCCAGGAACGGCGGACGCCCGCCGGCACCCCGATCCCCGGCGCCACCGGCCTGGCGCTCGCCGGGGAGGTCAGCGTAGTCACTTTCCAACGCAGTGCACCCGTGACAAATGTCGTGGTTTGAATCCATCAAACACCCCGCCATCACGGCAAAATCATGGCCCCGGGAATGGGCCGGCGTGATCGGTTCCAGGACGCACCGCCTGGAGCAAGTGCTGCGTGGGTCTCCTGCTCCAGGCGGGCGTTCTGGTGCGAGCCCGGCATGGGGGGGCAGGCCGGCTCCCGGAAAGGCTAGCGACGCGATGCGTCAGATCGGCTTCAGCTGGGTCGGTGACTGTGGACAGGCTCGCCACGACGGCATCCGGCAACGGCGGATCGGGAGGGATAGAGTCCGGCTGCAGCGAGGCAGTGCCGTTGGCGTGGGCCGTGTGCAGATAGCAGTCGAGCAGCCGATCTCGCGCCGCTTGCAGGCTCGCGATCTCGTCGTGCTCCGCGCAGAGCTCTGACGCGTAGGCGCGCAGCAGGTTGTGCAGCGTGTAGCGCCCAGGAGTGGCCTCGGATGCCGGCCGCGCCGGAGATCAGGCAGAGCTGCGGACGCCCGTCCTCCACGGCACGGAAGGTCCGCTACAGCTCTGCGAGCTCAGGCCGCCGACCGCTCGAGGCACTGCAGTTCACGACGCCCTCTCCGGCCAGGTCGACCGAACGGACGGGAGGACCGACTGTCTCGTTGCCGTTGACAGGATGCACTACAGCCGGGCGCAACCCGCGCTTCCGGCGCCGGAACATTCCGCCCTGACGCAAGAGGACGCCGTGGTAGTTGATCGGGGCAACATTGAGCGCGAGCCGAATCGCCTCGATGTCAAGGTACGCCGGACATCGATCCCGCTTCGCACCATCATCACCACACCACGTCTCGACGCGCTGAAGCCGTTCTGAATGCGACTGCATTCATCCTTGGGCCAATGCGGCGGCAACCCGGCTGCTGATCGAATCCGCATTTCCACACATCAACAAAACCGACCGCTAAGGAAAATCAGATGACTTCGACGATCGATACGCTGGACGTAGTATTCGAAACCTTTGACCTGGACTACCAGGAAACGGTGGGGACATCCGGGTCCGCCGAGCTCGGCCCCCCTACGAAAACCATCACGGCCGCGACGTGCTTCAAGCACAGTTGCAACCAGTGTTGCGTCCATTCCGACTGGCGTACCGGCTGCTGACCCGTTGAACACTCACTCGTACGTGGTGGCGCCGCACGTGACCGCAAGGGTCGCGGCGCTCCCGCTGGGTCGCGCGGACGTGACAGCCGTCGATCTCGAACCGGATCGTTCCGGCTACACCGCCCGGATGGTCGACTACCTGCGGCAATTGACCGCGGACCCACTCGTGCGAGAAGCAATTGCCGTGTCGAGTTCGAGTTTGGCCGAGAGCCTCGACCGGATCAGCAATGATCCCACGGTCGAGCCGGCCAAGCTCGAACGAGCAGTTATGGCGGCATCACGCTACCTGCTGCGAATGTGTTCCAGGCCTACGCCGTTCGGAATGCTGGCAGGCGTGGCAATCGGCGAGTTCGGGCGCCACACCAAGGTTCGGGTCGGCGTGGACCACACCAGGTCGGTTCGCGTCGACGGCGGCTGGTTGTCCGAGCTGATCGATGAATGGCAGCGGCGTCCCGAGGTATTGACCAAGCTCCGGGTGGAGGCCAACTCACTTGCCATTGTTCGTGGTCAGCGGCTGGTCCTGAACCATGTTCCCTGGGAAGACAACGAGCGGGCGGCCGCGGTGCAGGCCGCGTCGATCCGGCACCTTCCGATCGTCGCTACCGCGATGGATCGAGCGGATAGGCCCATCGCCTATCGCGACCTGGTCCGGGCGCTCGGGGAGAGTTACCCGGCAGCGGAAGCCACGGCGGTCGAGCGAGTCCTCATCACGATGATCGACAAAGGGTTTCTCCTCACCGAACTGCGCCCACACCCAGCGCTGGATGGTCTCAGGCATGTCATGAGCCTCGTCCCGGGTACCGACATCTCCGAATCGCTCACCGGCGCTCAGGAGGCAATCACTGCCTATCAGGAAACCTGCGTCGGCGAGGGGCTGACGGAGTTGGAGTCGGCCTTCGACGTGCTTCGGAAGCTGAAACCCGCAGCCCGGCCGCCGATACAGGTGGAGCTGAAGTACGACCTCGACTTCAGCCTCCCGCCGCCGGTTGCCCGCGAGGTGGAGCAAGTCGCCTCGCTCTTGAGTCGGCTGACCTCCGAGCGCCCGCAGCACCAGTACATGCAGGAGTACCACACCGCATTTCTTGAGCGCTACGGTCTCGAGCAGACCGTGCCCTTGCTCGAACTACTCGATCCTCATGCCGGTCTGGACGCTCCGGCCGGTTATCAGATGCCGGCGACGTCACGACGCCTGGAACGAACCGCCGCCGAGGAGCTCAGCCGTTCCCGGACCTCGACTCTCGCCCGGCTGGCCTGGACAGCCGCCAGGGAACGAGCCGACGTCGTCCTCGATCCGCAGAGCATCGACGCTCTGACCCCAGACGACCGGCTTGCTCCGCCCGCCCTGGTGGAGCTGTGCGTTCAGCTTCTCGCCCGGTCCCCTCGTGCCCTCGATGACGGAGACTTCGTGATGGCTCTCGCGCCGGTGGCCGCAGTTCCACTACCGAACTCCATGTCCGGTCGATTCGCCCGGGATCTCGGAATCGAGCAGCGCCTCCGTGACCTCCTGGCCGAGGTCGACCCCGGTCGTGCATCGGCCCAGGTCTTCAGCTACCCCACGACGGCCCGGGCCGGCAACGTGGCGACTGTTGCCCGGCTCGCGGACCAGTCGCTACCGGTCGGAATGTTCACCGACCCGGACGACGACACCGTACTGAGCCTGTCCGACATCGTCGTCGGGGCTACCCCCCAACATCTGTACCTCGCCTCTCGGCACACCGGGACAGTCCTGCGACCGGTCTTGATGCACATGCTCAATCCGAGCCGCGAGCTGCCGAATGCTGCCCGTTTTCTGCTGGATGTGGAGGCGCAGCGAGACCGCGGTATCCAGGGCTGGGACTGGGCCGGCCTCGACTCGTTCCCGAGCCTGCCTCGGGTGCGGTACGGCAGGACAATCCTTGCTCCTGCCCGCTGGCGTGCTGATGCCGCTCTGCGCACCTCCCGCGAGGGATGGCGGCAGTGGTGCGACCGGCTCGCCACGTGGCAGCAACGGTGGGAAGTACCCTCCAGAGTCGAGGCATCGATGGCGGATCAGCGGATCGAGTTCGACCTCGAGATCGACCTGCACCGCCAACTGTTGCGCCACACGCTGCGAAAGTACGGCGACTTCCCGCTCTCGGAGAGCCTGATCGCCGACCGGTCGCAGCTGGGATGGCTCGACGGAAGAGTGGCCGAGCTGGTGTTCACCTTGACCAGGCAGGCCACGAACAAATCGAGTCGCGAACAGATCACCGTCGCGCCGCTACGCTCCGAGGAGCAGCACCTCCCCGGTGGGGCGTGGCTCTATGCAAAGGTCTACGCCACCGAGCAATCGCACGATCAACTGATTACGCAGGAAATCTCCACCTTGATCGACCGGTTGCCGGGCGGGCTGGATTGCTGGTACTTCGTCCGCTACCGCGACCCGGACAGTCATCTCAGGCTGCGCTTCAAGGGCAAACCGGAGGTCTTGTGGACAGAGCTGCTGCAGCAGCTCAACGACTGGGCCGGCACAGCCCGGGCGCGGTCGATGATCCGAAATTTGGTTCTCGACACCTACCAGCCCGAGACCCAACGGTACGGCGGCCCGCAGACAGCGGCCGCAGTACACCAATTCTTCGAGGCGGACAGCCGCGCCGCGATACGCCAGCTGAGCCTGCTTGCGGCGATCCGACCGAAGCTGCCGATCGAGGTGCTGGCAGCGATGAATGTCGTCGACATCTTGGAGTCTCTCGGCGACTGGGACTGGCCCGCGTGGGCGGTCGATACGATTGAGCGGACATCCACCCGCGGCATCGACCGGGCGCATCGGCTGCTCATCGATCCGGCGGACTCCTGGGCCCGGCTCCGAGCCGTGCCTGGCGGCGAGGAGTTGGTGTCGGCCTGGGGGCCACGGGCACAAGCTGCCGACGGATACGGCAAGTTGCTGTTCAGCGGTATCACCTCCCAGCACCGGGTCAGCGCTGCTGTCGCCAGCATTCTTCATATGCACGCAAATCGCCTGATCGGGATCGACCGTGCGGCAGAATCGCGTGCGCTCGCGCTCGTGCGCACCTGCGCTCAGTCGCTGCGAGTCCGGGGACTCCGATGACGGCGCTGCAGTCGGCGCTCCAGACCTGCGTTGCGACCGTCAGCGAACGACTCGCAGATCAGACCACAGTCGAGCGTATGACGCTTCATCCCGATCCATGGATCGGGATCGGCGATACCCGACGCTCCCGCTGGATGCCCGTCTCACTGGCCAGCGGGCCACTGAGCATGGCCTTGCTGTTTGCTGAGCTCAGCCATCAAGATGCCGGCCATCGACGTCTTGCACACAACTACCTCATCGCGGCCACAGAGCACGCGGGCGCGGCGCCAGTAGGCGGCCTGCAGGGAGGCCTGTGTGCAGTCGCGTTCACCGCACGATCGGCCGCCCGGTCCAGCGCCGACTATGCGACCTTACTGAGCAAATTGGATGCGAAGATCACCGGCCACGTCGCGACGATTATCAGGGCCGAACGCATCCTTGTTCCAAGCGAGGGCGGCTGCTCCTTCGCTGCGACCGACGTGATCTCCGGACTCGCAGGGATCGGCCGCTACCTGCTCACCCGGCCCGGCCCGGCTGACGAGTCGCTTCACGAAATACTGCGGTTTCTCGTCGAGCGCGCCGACCCGTTGCGGCTGAATGGTACCGAGCGCCCGGGGTGGTGGATCCGCCATTCGCCCTCACCGGAGATTCCGGACCTCGATGGGCACGTCAACTACGGCTTGGCCCATGGCATGCCCGGCACTCTCGCTTTCCTGTCGCTTGCCTGGCACGCAGGTTGCCGGGTCAGCGGGCAGGACGACGCCATCCATCGAATGGCCACCTGGCTCATCACTGAGCGCGGAAGGTATTCGGCAGTCCCCTTGTGGCCGGCTTCTCTCAGCTACGCCGAATACTTCGATGGAGCGCCGGCGCAGCGCCCCGTCACGGCACCGTCATGGTGCTACGGCGCCCCGGGGACCGCCCGAGCGATCCAGCTCGCGGGGCTGGCACTGGCCGAACCGGGTTGGGGGATCGAAGCCCGATCGGCAGTTCACGAAGTGGTGGGCTGGTTGGACGCGGGTGGTGACCTGGGCGAGACGATGCTCTGTCACGGCTGGGCAGGAGTCTTGCAGACCCTGTGCAGGATGAACGGCGACTTCAAGGACCCGGTGATCGAGCGAGCCATCGACCAGATCGCTGCTCGCCTCCTGGCGGAATACGACGAGGTACTGCCGTTCGGATTCCAGGCCAGGCAGATGGCTGACAGTCACCACCTGGATCTGCCAGGCTTCCTCGAAGGAGCCGCCGGGATCGCCCTGGCTATCACCACCTATACCTCCGGCAGCGTCTTCTCAGGGTGGGACAGCGCTCTGATGCTCGCATGACCACGGAACAAAGCGTTGCCGAGGATCAGCTCCAGGCGACAACGTGGACCGCACATAACGAACAGGCGTTCACAGCAACGCTCGGAGGGATGGTCCGGACTCTGCCGAGCTTCGCCCGGATCGTCGTTCGGCTGGCGTGGCAATGTTCCCGTAGCTGGACAGTTGCCGTCCTGATTCTCCAGCTCGTCGCGGCCGCGGTGACCACCGTCGGGTTGCTCGGTGCCGCTCGAGTTCTTGCTGAAATTCTGGGCGCGACCGACCTCCGCAGTGGAGTCCTCAGCGCGGTACCGACCATGGCGATGCTGGCCGGTCTCTCGGTGGCCGGGGCACTCGCACACGCCGGGGTTGCCGCAGGGGAGGCCAGGCTGGCGCCAGGAGTCCGTCGGCTGGCAGAGGAGCAGCTGGTGACCGCCGTCTCCGACGTAGAGTTGGCATCGTTCGACGAGCCTGATTTCCACGATGCACTGATCCGGGCGCGGGATCGTGGCGTCCACACCATCGACTCCGCGGTTGTTCAGCTGATTGAGCTGCTGGGCAGCATCGTGTCACTGCTGGGCGTTGGCACTGCTCTCGGAGCATTGAACCCTCTCCTGCTCCCGCTCCTGGTGGCATCGACTCTGCCGACAGCCTGGGCAACGATGCACAACGCACGTCTGGGATACGCGACGTTCTGGCGGACGATGGCCATCACCCGGCGGCTTCGGCGAATCTGTGAACTGATGACGGATCGTGAGTCTGCTGCGCCGGTGCGCGCCTTCACTGCTCGATCGTTCTTGCTCGGGCGATACCGAACTCTCGCGAGCCAGGTCGAGTGGACGGAGGTTCGCCTCCGCTGGCGACAGACGCGCCTAGAACTTGTTGGTCAGACAGGAGCCGGGACGATGGTCCTTCTCTCCTACGCCGTCCTGATCGGGCTGGTGAGCTCTCAACACGTTGCGGTGGCAGCAGCCGGCACCACCGTCATCGCGTTGCAGAGCGGTCGTGGCACCCTGGCCCGAGCGACGATGGTGATGAATCTCTTGTACGAGCAGAGTCTCTACGTACTCGACTTCGGTCAGGTTCTGGACCAAGCCAAGTCATCGTGGCGGTCCACAGACAAACCGCCCGTCTCAGGCAGCCCGTCTGTGATCGGGCTTCGCGGTGTGACCTTCCGCTATCCCGGTGCTGACCGCGCCGCAATCTCCGGCCTGGATCTCACCATCAGCCGCGGCGACGTCGTGGCTCTTGTCGGCGAGAACGGCTCCGGCAAATCGACATTGGCCAAGCTCCTGGGCGGTCTCTATCTGCCTGATCAAGGCCAGATCACCTGGGACGGCGTCGATCTGGCCACAGTGGACGCAGAGTCGATCCGGGCCCGGGTCTCGTCGGTACTTCAGGAGCCCAGCCATTGGCCGTTGACCGCGGAGCAGTACGTCACCCTCGGGCAGCCGCCTCGGTCGCCGGAGGAGCGGGCTCGGCTCGAGGAGGCGCTCCTGGCCAGCGGATCCGATGCTGTGATCGGTGCGCTGTCCGCGGGCTGGAACACCTTACTTTCCAAGGAATTCAAGGGCGGTGCGGCCCTGTCCGTCGGCCAGTGGCAGCGGCTCGCGCTCGCACGTGCGCTGTATCGGGAAGGCGAGGTCCTGATCGTCGATGAACCGACCGCACCCCTGGATCCGCGGGCGGAGGCCTTGGTCTACGAATCGCTGCGCCGCGCCGCCGGCCACCGCACCATTGTTCTGATCACTCATCGACTGGCCAGTGCCCGAACCGCCGACCAGATCGCCGTCCTTCGAGACGGCCGGTTGATCGAACTGGGAACGCACGACGAGCTGATGGCCCTGCTCGGGCACTACGCCGACCTCTACACCTTGCAGGCCGGGCCGGGGCACTAACTGGTCGTCAAGATCCAAGGTGGTCAACGTGTGCAGTGGGCACTGGCACGGCGACCTCGATCACGCTGCTCAGCAACTTCCTGGCCAGTCCGGTCGCTCGCGGAAGCGCTCGAGACTTGCGCGGTCATCGTGATAGCACCCGACTGGCCTGCTATGAGATCTGTCCTTGAGGCGGAATCGCCCTACAGAGTCTCCCTGCTGACCGAGGCAGGCTTGCAAGTGATGTTCAGCAGTTTGACGCCGAGGTTCAGCCGCCGGGGCGGCGTCCTTCAGCTGAACGCGCGCGCAGTGGACGACAAGATCGCCGTCGGCGACGGCCTGACGCTCGTCCCATCAGTGTCTGCCTAGCAACGAGTGAGATTCGGGCGGGCGCCCAACTGCCTTGTGTACCTGGCGCGGGGTGTCGGAAATCTCTGGGACAGATCACGGCATCTGCCAAAGTGAGCCCGGCGGCCGCCCTGGCGGTTCGCAGCACGGTGCCGAAGTTGCCGCTACTGGCCGCATGCGTGACGGCCGGCATCGTGCTGCGAGCCGGGGCCACGATCTATGCAGGAGCTGCCGTTGGCGATGACACCACGATCGGGCACAACACGCTGCTGCGGACGACCGTCAGGGTCGGCTCCGGCAGTCAGCTCGCGGCGAACCTGACCATCGAGCGCGGCTGTGTCATTGGCGACGGGGTGCGCTGTTCGCCGGGCTCGCATTTGACCGCCGAGTCCCCCACGGCCAGTCCTCGACGACGCTATTCCCGCCCGGGCTGGTCACGGCTGGAAGTGGGACATCGCGATTAGTGCCGCTGAGTACAGCGCGACCAGGTCGGCTGATGCGCCTCCCACCGTGGTGATCGGGAGTGCGATCTGGCGCTGGTTCAAAGCTAAACGACCGGACCTCTACCGCCCGCTCTCCCTAGCTGAGGTCGACCAGCGATGGCAACTTGCGCAGCTTCAGTACGCACGCCGCTGGCGGGGCGAACTGGTGGTGGCCCACGAAGCTGGACACCGCATACCTGAGGAGACACCCAGACTGGTGGCCACAGCCATAACCGCCGTTATAGAGGCTGTCAGGGCTGGAGAACCGCTTCATCTCGACCAGGGCAAGGTCTGCGAGAGTGGCGGGGCGATTCGGCCGGTTTCCGCCATCTACTAACCCCTTTTCGGAGACGAAGTCCCGCGAAGGTCGGCCAAGGCTAGATTAGGGCACAAGCCCGTTGGCGGCCTGATCCGAGACCGAATCCGAGGTTGCATTGCCAACCGTGAGATCTACTCTGGTCTGCGCCATGAAGGATTGCACCGGAGCATCAGCCAGCCTCAGGATCACTGCGGTGCGGAGTTGATCACGTAGCCGCGAGTCGTCAACGTTGTCCATCAACTCAATCGCGCGAGTGGAGTCCCGCTCTGACCTCATGTCCGACCGCAGGTTCAGCGTCTGCAATTCCATGTGCTGCAACGCCTTGTCTCCTTGCTGATGGAATAGAATTCCTATTCCATTGGTGATGATCCCAGACAAGGTGACAATCACTGCAGGCGCGACCGACCCGAGGATTGCCATCGTAATACCACCAACTAGAACCACCAGGCCAACTCCAGAGGAGATCATGCTTGCGACAGAACTCCGCTTGGCCTGCGCCAATCCATGCGCATAGTACTCAATTAGCAACTTGGCGAAGCGCTCTGCGTCCGCCTCGGGGGACTCACGGTGGCGACCCTCCACTTCGCCCGGAACAGAATCTGCAGAGTGAACAGACTCCGGTCCGAGAAGTTCGGTCTGCAACCTGTTGCGCTCAACCGCAACCGACCTGTCCAATCCCTTCCGGAGAAACTGACTTATCGCGGGCAAGCCTCCAGCAGCGCTCGCGGCAGCAATGACAGCAGCTATAGTTATTGGATCCATGAATTCATCCCCCAAAGTGCGCCTGCGGCCCACGCCGCACGGCTACTGAGGTAATCGGCAGGATCTGCCAGTCGTTACAATCCAAAGAGAAATCGCCCAGTCAAAAACTGACCGCAGGCGTCCTGCCCGACCGATGCGACAGCGGTTGGTCGTCGAGTCGGCCAGACTGTCTCACCTACGTCGCTGAGAATCCTGCTTTCCATGGGGCAGCAGCAACGTACGTGGCGAGCACCACGTGGTCACCGCTAGACCGAACGATGAGTTCGAAGTCGTCAACCTCCGACGGCTGGCATCCGTGTCGCTTTACTGCACCGAGCAGGAGGCGATGTAGAGACTCGCTGTCGGCGGGATCAGCCGCCTGCGTGCGAAGCGTCGCAATTGCCACGCCGAGTCGGCGCACTTCAAGGTCGAGCTGCCGCGGTCCGACTTGTCCGCCGGCGTCATCGACGGGCGATCGTTCAGTGTCGTCGGAGTGCGACGCCATCTCGATCGGCACAGCAGTCTGATCAACTGTTTGAGGCGCCACTAGGGTCGGCATCCCGGGTTCAACCCGAACGAGGCCCCACTGGCTGAGCATCTGCACCGCTCGCTGCGCCGTCGACGACGAGATGCCGTGCTCCCGGGCCAGTGGCTTGGCTGACGGGATCGGCAGCCCTACGGGCAAGGTCCCGAGGAGTGATGGTTCCGGCCGCGCGCTGGTCGGCCTCCGTCGTCCACGGCACGTAGTGCTTCATGGTTGTGACGCCGCCGCCGTGACCCAGGCGGCCGGCGGCTGTCCGTATGTCCAGACCAGCCGCGAGCAACTCGGTGGCATTGTAGGTGCGCAGTTTGTGGATCGAAGTATCGATCCCCAGCCGTTCCACCAGTCGGCCGTATCGCTGCGTGGCTGAATCTGGCTTGAGGTGGCCTGCGCCATTAGCGTCGCGAGAGAAGACGAACCCATCTCCTGCGAGCTTGACTCCGAGGGCGGCCGCGCGAGCGACACAACGTTCACGGTGCTCGGATAGGACTAGAACCGTCTCGGGGTCCAGAACGATCCGGCGGTCTTCCTCGTTCTTGGTGTCTTTCTCCCATGTCGTACCTCCGTACTGTCCAATCGCGCGCTGGACATGGAGTACGCCTGTAGCGAGGTCGACGTGGCGCCACCGGGTTCCGCACAGCTCGCCGCGGCGGTTGCCAGTCACCATCGTGAGCCAGATGAGTGTGCCCCGCTCCGGGTCCTTCCAGGCCTCCGTAACGATGCGCGCAGCATCGGCGGCCGACGGCGGCCTCGCGTTCGATTTGGGGCCGCTGGCGGCTCTGCGAAGTCGATGGGACTACCGGACAGCCGTTTCAGGCGAACAGCCCGCCGGAAGGCTCCGCTCAGGATTTGGTGAATGTAGAGGATGCTCGACTCGCTCAGCGGCTTACATGCATGCGGCTTGCATCGCTCGCCGCACTCGTGTTGCTGAGTTGTGCGGTGGTGGATCTGAGGCCGGCCGTCGCAGCGGTCGCGGCAGCGACGTAGCTCTGCGTAGAACGAGTCTGTGATCTCAGCATCGATGGCGCTCACCTTCTGTGCGCCGAGGCACTTGAGGATGTGCTTGTCTGCCTGACTGCGGTAGTTCTTGCGAGTCTTGAAGCCAAGCTTGGCGTCGGCGAGATGGCGCTCGATGAGCTGTTCCACCGTCGCGTTCGTTCGGGGATGCCGGCGCTCGTAGACCTCGTTCCGGAACCGGACGAGGATCTTCTCGGCTTCCTTGTCGGCATCTGACCCGGCCGGGACGGTCTCCCGAAGGTACACACGGTCCTTGGAGATCGGGTCGATCCCGGCGTAGAGCTTGACCCTGAGGGAGCCAGACGGCAGCACCTCGATCTCGCCCGGAGTCCGCTTGGGCCTCGCCTTTTCCTTGGCCATGCGGTGGGTGATAGGACCCACTCGCACCACGACCCGCACCACGCGAGCCAGAAAGACCAAACCCCAGGGCGAGGAAACTGGCCTCTGACCTGGGGGTTCTGGTGGAGCCGCCTATCGGAATCGAACCGATGACCTTCTCACTATCCAAGCGTTCTCGACATAATGCCTGGTCAGAGAGCTGTCCCGCTATGAACCGCCTGGTCAGAGCACGATTGACTGGACCCTTTGGGGCTCAGGTCGGTTCGTCAGGGATCACTGGGGAGCTCTCGCTTTCCGTACTTTGGCGCGTACTTTTTGGCGTGCCGTGGGCGGCTGCGGCACGTACCTAATCGCACCCTTCAGCAGTGGTGGAGGGTGCGATTTGATACGCGGCTTTCTCAAAGTCGCGTCGCTCACACCAACGACTGACCAAGCTGGAGGTGCGCCCGGGTCGGCTTGCCACTACTGGACCCTAGCGCCGCTGGCCAGCGAAGGGACCGTGGTCGACCTCAGCGGACCTCCGCCTCACATGCCGCCTTGACTGGAATGGGCGAGTCTCCGGGTAGCTTCCACTGCTGAGCGCAGGTTCGGAGATGCCCGCTCAACCGATCTGTGGACTACATGGTCTGACGCATAGCGCGTCAGAATCTCATCCAAGCGTTGGTCTACGGTGACTCGGCTGCCAGTTGGCCCAGTGGTCATGTCAGCGCAAGTCAGCGCGTCGAGCAAAACTCGATCAGGTACGCCGAACTCCTCGCGCAGCGGCGGAAGCCCGCGTTCTGAAGCCTCGAACTCCGATCCCGAATGATGTGCCACGAGGCAGTAGATCGTTGAGTCACAATCGGTTCTGTCTCGCAGGTAGCGCGCGCCGTCGACGGGATGGAACCCGGATGTGGCGATCACTGGCGAGTACCCAATATCGTGAAGCCAGGCTGCTGCCTCAAGACTGTTATCCAGACCCCGGAGTGCTGGAGCGAGCTCTCTCGCCGCCTCCGCTACTCCGATCGTGTGAGCCCAGCGACGGGGAAGTGAGTTCTTAGCAGGCCCTGCGCAACAGTCGCCGCCCACGCGACCAACGCCGTCTCAGTCGACATGCGAACGGACGCCGTCCCGGTAGGCATCGATCTGGCGCGTCATCGACGGATGAATATCCAGCTCTGCCAGCTCGTCAAAGGTGAACCAAGCAACATCACTGGCTTCGTCATTGATCGTCGGCTTCCCCGCGACCGGGCGGCCAGTCATCGTTATTTCAAACTCCTGACGCGTCTCACCGTCGTCATATCTGACGATATGGCCCGGATCCGAGAACACGCCAAGGAGCCCAGTAATTTCGGCAGTAACACCGGTCTCCTCCATGCACTCACGGATCGCACATGCACTCGGCGTCTCACCCAGCTCCTGAGCACCACCCGGTAGCGCCCATTGGCCCGTGTCTCGGCGTCGCTGCAAAAGGATTCGACCACGATCATCGACCACAGCCATGTTGCACGCCGGAATCAGCGTATTTGGTTTCGGCGCATCAGGGTCGTTGTAGTACTCAGTTCGCGGCATCTTGAATCCTTCCAGCCTTGGGAACCCACGGAACGGCAGACGCCCAGACGGCTTCGAAACTGTCGCAATAGTGATCAAAGAGACCAGCGGCCATCGGATCCACGCGGCGAAAGTGCAGCAAAGGATTCATACTCGCGGGATGGCCCCAAACGTGCGGATTTGCCAACAGGTTGTCATCGAACCTGAAGATTGAGTTATAGAGGGTCGTCTGGTGCAGACGAACTTCACAGCCTTCAGTTGACACGATAGACCGAAAATACGTCCGCGCCGCGCGGATCTTCGAAGACAGCGTGCCCTCCAAGCCTTCCTCCTCATCTCGTCGCACGACAGCATCACAGTCTGGATCACCAAAACAAATCCGGATTCTGACGCCCACACGGGAGCGCGCCTCGAGAGCGCGACTGATATTTGGCATCTGCGAAAAGAACGTGCCGCTATACACCAGCACATCGATTGCTTCCGTCGATTCATCGATGAGCGTCCGCCAGGCTTGCAACGACATTGCCGCCCGATTTGGATACAGACGAACCAACTCGGACATCGCCTCAATCTTGCGGCGATGCTGCTGCTGGTCGACGATGGCAGGCCAAAGGTAGGTCTCATCGGACCCCAACAGGTTGGCAGCAACCCACCTGTACCGCCTGTGCGGAACGCGGCTCTTGGACAGCCAGCGCTCTACGGTCTTCGGATCCACAGCACACGCCTCAGCAAGCGCCTGCACACTAAGGCCGCGCTGACTCATCACGGTTCGTAGCCGCTCATTCATCCTCTGTATCATTCAGGACGTTCAGGGACTTATCAAGGGCGTCCCGTACGTCCCATGTGTCTCGGGTGAGGTCTTTGCGCGCAGCAGGCCGTAGGGTCGGGATGGTGAGCCAGCTACTGCTGTGGGATGTCGATCACACGCTGATCGAGAATTCGGGCATCAGCAAGGCGATCTATTCTTCAGCCTTCAGTCGATTAGCCAGTCGGCCTCCCATCAATCCGCCGATTACGGCCGGCATGACGGATCGCCTGATCATGCGGAAGATGTTTGTGTCGGACTCGGTGCCTGACCCTGGGTGGCCACGAACCGATGATGCGCTTCAGGCTGCTGGCGCCGAGCTTCAGCCCAAGCTACGTGAGGTCGGCTACGTGCTCCCCGGGGTACGTGAGGTGCTGAAGCAGATCCACACCCGGGCAGAAGTAGTCCAGTCCGTGGTCACCGGAAATATTGCGCAAAATGCAGCGATCAAGCTCGCCGCATTCGCTCTTGAAGGATTTTTCGATATGGCTGCCGGCGCCTACGGCGGAGACAGCGAAGATCGGCACGACCTGGTCCGGCTTGCGAAAGCCCGCGCGGAGCGTCTCTACAACGCGGTTTTCGACGAGAGCAACACAACAGTGATCGGCGACACCCCACGCGACGTAGAAGCCGCCTGCCAAGGCGGCGCGCGGATCGTAGCTGTCGCAACCGGGGTCGACTCCGAATCGGAACTCCGCGCCGCTGGCGCAAACGTCGTCCTCCGGGACCTCTCGGATATCGATCACGCGGTCTCAGTGATTCTGGGCAGATAGCACGGCTCAGCGCCGCAGCTCTGCAGGGTTGACGATCGCCAATCGACGCACCGGTGATTGACGCAACGAAGATCCCGAGGACGTTCTGCGACCTCAGGACGTCCCGACAGCGTCCCTCGCGGTGGTGATGCCGTCCCCCGCGCCTTCCGTACGGTCCTCCACATCAAACAATGCCGAAGGTGTTGGGAGGGGTGCAGGTAATGAAGACCGCCAGGTGTGAGGGCGCGGACAACTTGCCAAAGATGCGAGTTGAAGGCCCGGGCAGTCCCTCCCAGCACAAGGCAAGTAACCCGTTGAGCCAGCGGGCAGACGTACCGGACCCTGCGCCTGCGTCTGCCCGCTGTTCCAGCTGGCGCCGTGAGCCAGACTCGGATCCGCGGCTTGAATGGTCCTCCGAATCGGTCGTCAAACCTTTCTCTGTCACACGTTGGTCCGTCGACCGACACAGCATCCTGAAGACCTATCGCGGAATCGAACCGTACCGTCGACAGCTTGCCGAAGCCGAAGCTCTACAGCTCGCGACTCATTGGGGAATCGCAGTCCCCAAGGTGCGCGCAACCGGCATCCGTGCGGATGAGCCATGGACCATCTTGAGCGTTGTCCCAGGATCCGTGCACCCTGTCCGCACTGGCCAGGCTCTTCGGCGGTACCTGCGACACGCGCGCAACCTGACTGCACGACTTGAGGCCCACGCCGTCGGGCTAACGCCTGGCATCGGCTGGAGCCAACCAGGCAGCGAGATTCCATCGGGAAACCGGCAGTTCATGCTTGGTCAGCTAACTGACCGTTGTCGAACGTACTCTTGGTGGAGCGCCATTCACGAGAGATTGTCGATCGTCGAAGCTGATCCCACCGTTTACCTCCACGGTGATTTGAAGGCCGAACACTTCCTGGTGACGGACAACGAAGTTCATGTCGTCGATTGGGAGGCCTGCAGCCGAGGGCCGGCAGTATGCGACAGCGCGGATGTCGTCTTCCATGTGCTTCGCGACTTGCTCTACGACGGGCATGTCGTCCAACCAATGACGCTCACCTTGCTCAGCCGGCTCAGCACGCCCGGTGCCGTCTTGGCCTGGCGACTGATCCGATGGGCGGATCGCCGCCGCACTGGCGACCTAGCGCTCATCCCATCGCGCCACCTCGATGAACTCAGCCTTGAGGCGAACCCAGTCACAGCCTGTCAGAGGCTCATGCAACTCATCGCCATTTTACGAGCTCGCGGCGTCCCTCGCTGACGCCAGCTCTACGCCACCTTGCGGTACTCCAGTTGACTCTGAGATTGGACCTGATATGCCACGATCCAGTACTGCCTCCGGCCCCGGCCGCATCGTCATCGAGACCGGCACGACTCGACCGGGAACAACCACGATCGTTGAGCGTAAAGGGATCGGTCATCCGGACACGCTCGCCGACCACCTGGCAGAGCGTCTGTCACGCGCTTACAGTCGCTACACCCTGGACCACTTCGGTGCAGTCCTGCACCACAACTTCGACAAACTTGCCCTCCTCGGTGGTGCATGCGAGGTTCGCTACGGCGCTGGTCGAATGACAGCTCCAGTACGGGTCCTCGTTAACGGCCGGGCCGCGCACACGTGCGGGGATGAGGCGATCCCGGTCGCGGAACTGGTCGAAGCCGAAGTCCGGGCATTCTTCGGCGACCGCCTGCCCGAGCTAACGAATCATCTCGACATCGTCTTCAACATCACCAGCAACTCCAGCCCAGGCGCGGTGATCACGGACGGCTCCGTTCCGGACCGTGTCCGGTGGTTCAACCCACGCTCGATCGAAGATCTCCGTGAGAGACGAATCCGGTTGTCGAACGACACCTCGCTGGGGACTGGCTGGGCACCAGAGAACCCCTTCGAATCGTTCGTTCGCGAGCTGGTCAACTACTTCTCGGGACGATCCGAGTTCACGCTTGCCCATCCCTGGTGCGGATCGGACGTGAAACTTATGGGCTACTGCGACGGAGACCTCGCCGACGTCGTCCTCTGCGTACCGCAGAAGTCGAGGTTCGTCAGCAACCGCACCGAGTATGTGAGAAACCTCGAGGTCGTGCGCGAGGAGTGCTACCGGCTAGCCGCAGCACGGCTGCCAGATTCCGAAGTACGTTTCCGCCTCAATGCGCGGGATGTTCCCGATCGTGACGAGTTGTATCTGACACATACCGGCAGCTCGATCGAGTCCGGCGACGAAGGCGTGGTCGGCCGAGGCAATCGTGTGAACGGTCTGATTACCCCGCTCCGGCCGATGAACCTGGAAGGTGCCAACGGCAAGAATCCCGTGTACCACGTGGGAAAGCTCTACAACATCGTTGCCCAACGACTGGCGGAGCGGCTGTCCGACGAGACCGGAGACCACGCAGAAGTGCACCTTGTCAGCTTGACCGGCCAGCGGCTCGATCAGCCCTGGCGTGTCCTGGTACGCCTCACGGACGACACCGCTGACATGGACAAGGTTCGGGCGCTTGTCACTGACGCTCTGGCAAGCTTTCCTGCCGTGACTGACGAGCTGGTGGCCAACGGGATCGTGTTGAGCTGATGAACCTTGGGGAGGTTTCCGAAGGCTGCCGGCGAAGGCTTGTCGGACACTACGGAGCAGCAGCTCTTGAGTGGGTCGAGGAGGCGCCCGGATTGCTCCAAGTCGCGGCTGCTCGGTGGGGTTTGTCGCTGATGAACTACCACGACGCTGGTCACGCGTCAGTTGTGTCGACCGCGGTCGGCCAGCATGGTCGACGACTGATGGTCAAGGCATGGACCGATCCGGCGCGGTATCGACATGAGGTCGCGGCGCTTCGGCACTGGGCTGGTGGACCGGCCGTAGAGGTGATCGAGACAGCGGATGACTTGTGTGCGGCCGCCTTGGAGATGGTCGGCCAGGAACCAGGCGGTCGCGTTCGCCCCGTCGACGAGCTCGCACTGGTAGCGGAGGCGCTGCAGCGCCTGCATACCTTCGGCCGTCAGCAGACTCTTGCTAGCTTCCCACTCCTTACCGACTACATACAGGGCGAGGTGACCCCGCGGGTTTGGAAACGGCTGGGCGATCAGGACCTCGGCCAATGGCGGCCGGTGGCCCAGGCCGGCCTCCATGCTCTACGAGAGGTTGCCGGTGGTCATCCAGAGGGGGCCAGACAAACCCTGCTTCACGGAGATCTCTACCGCGAGAACGTGCTGTTCGCAGACATCCAGCAACCAGTTTTCCTTGACCCGCTGCCGATGCTGGGATCGGAGGCCTTCGACTGGGCCTTCTGGGTCGTGTACTACGAGGTTGAACGCGGTTTCGAAGATCGGTTGGCGCTTGCTCAGCGGATCTCGGGTCTGCCAGTTCAAGCCATCCGTCGGTGGTGCACAGTCCTGTTCCTGGACGGGCTCCTCTATTACCTCGAAACCCACGATCCGAGAGCTTCGTTGCTGGGCGACACGGCCACCGCGTTCGTCCGGAACGACGAGGGGAGAAGCTCGTGGTCAACTTGATCTGTCGCCACGCTCAGACGGACTACAGCGTCCAACACCGCGTAAATGGCGATCCTACTTATTCGATCCTGCTGAATCACGTAGGGCGCCAGACATGCCGTCAGGCACAAGCTTCTTCGCGCTTCTCCGGTGTGCAGGCCTGGATCACCAGTGCGTTCCCACGCACTCGCCAGACCGGCCGGCTCCTCATGGGGCCATCGACCCGCGCACCACTGGTCGAACCGCAGCTCAACGAACTCGACTACGGAGTCTTCGAGGGCACCCCGTTCCTTTCGTATGGGGAGTGGCTCAGCCGACACGGTGCAGATGAGCGGCCCGAAGGAGCAACCGAGTCTCAGCGAGAGGGCATCCTGCGAATGCTCAGCGCGTTGGCCACCATGCCCAACCATCTCGGCGATCGCGTGATAGTCGGCCACGGCCTACTGACATCCGTACTGATCTGGGGCCTCAGCAGCCACCGTCTCGAATCGCTTCCGCTCTTTCTCCCTGAAGCGCCGTACGTCGAACCACTTGCCCTATCTGACGACGAACTGAAGGACCTAGTCACAGCCCTACATGATCGGATCGCGCCATCAGAGCTGCATCGGTGACGTCCGTAGGCAGCGATCGCCGCCTGACTGCTAACTTCGACGGCACATGTCCACTGCAGGAAATGAAGGATTGTCGCCATGCATGATGCTCGTGTTCTCATCGAGATGGGCCCCGAGGCCGTCCGTCGACTGGCCCGTCGGGGTTACAGCCTGGACCTGTCGGTGCTCGAGGACCTGCAGTCTCGGCGGAACCAGAGTATTCATTCGATCGACGAGCTCAGGGCCGAGGCCAAGCGGGTTGCCAGCGAGGTCCAGTCGACGGCACGCGCTGGCGGCGACATTGCGGCTCTCAAGGAGACCGCGCGCAAGCTCAAGGAACAGATCCACGACATCGAGGTCGACCTGGGCGGAGTGCAGGAGGAACTCACGACTCTTCTGCTGAGCATTCCGAACATCCCGGACGACCGAACCCCCGAGGGCGACTCGGACGAGTTCGCGACCGAGGTCAGACGTGTCGGGGCGCAACCTGCCTTCTCATTCATCCCGAAGGACCACGTGGATCTTGGCGAGACGACTGGAATCCTCGACTTCGCCCGGGCCACCAAACTGTCCGGGCCGCGCTTCGCCGTAACCCGAGGAGCAGGTGCAGCGCTCGAACGTGCACTGTCCACGCTTTTTCTCGACCTGCACACCCGTCGCCACGGCTACATCGAGCACTCAGTCCCCTATCTGGTCAGCCGGAAGACCATGACCGGGACCGGTCAGCTGCCGAAGTTCGAGGCAGATCTCTTCAAGACAGGCGTCGCCGACCGCGATCTCTTCCTGATCCCAACGGCGGAGGTCCCGCTCACCAACCTCTACGCCGACGAGATCATCCCGGCCGCGGAACTGCCGGTCGCGATGACAGCCAGTACACCATGCTTCCGATCCGAGGCCGGGTCATACGGACGCGATACTCGCGGCTTGATCCGTCAGCACCAGTTCACCAAGGTCGAAATTGTGCGAATCGTCGAACCTGAACAGGCCGACGCTGAACTGGACAACATGCTCGGCCACGCTGAAGCCTGCCTCAAAGAACTCGGGCTTGCGTACCGGGTCGTCATGCTCGCAGCCGGCGACACCGGTTTCTCGGCTCAACTCACCTACGACATCGAGGTCTGGTTCCCAAGCCAGAACACCTACCGCGAGATCTCCTCCGTCTCCAGCTTCGGAACCTTCCAGGCCCGCCGTGCGAACATCCGTACCCGCGGTGCAGACGGCAAGCCGAAACTGGTTGCCACACTCAACGGCTCCGGGCTCCCCATCGGCCGGACCCTTGCTGCGGTGATCGAGCAGTACCAGCAAGAAGATGGATCGATCCTGCTCCCGCAATCTCTCGTCTCCTATCTCGGCTTCCGCCGCATCGCGGCGGACGGATCACCGGAGGAATAGTGCTTGTCGGCGTCTGCGACTTCCCAAGTGACTACCCGTTTCCACCCGCTGCCTATGGCGGCATCGAGCGCTGGCTCTGGGCGGTTGCTGTTGGGGCCCGAGCCGCAGGCGCCGATGTTCACCTTCTCGGACCAGGCTGGATCCCAGACCTCGACCGGGAATGGACCCGAAAGCCAGTTCGCCTGGAAGGCGTCACTGCCGGCTCACTGGCAGAGCAAGACCTGCGCCGTACGGCGTACGACCTGCTCGTGGTCGGCCACGAATACCCCTCACACCCCGGATGGGTCCGTACCTGGGAGCGAATGGACTGCGACGTGGCTACGTTTCAGCACTCACCGAGCTTCAATCACTCAGCGGACGCCTTCGACGGCAGGCGATCACGTCTCTACTGCTACTCGCCCGAGATGCTCGAACGCTACGAGGACCACCAACCGATAGCCGAACTTGCAGTCCACCTCGGTATCGGCGAGCAGGAGCCCCAGGCAACCACCGGCGACGACTTGGTCTGGCTAGGCAGAATCGACAGCGACAAGGCCCCACACCTTGCCGCCAGAGCTGCCGAACTGCTTGGTCGGCGCATTCGCATCGTTGGCCCAATCTTCGATGAAGATTACGTGCGTGCACACAAACACCTGCTGGGCGCCGACCATGTCGAACTGACCGGCCAGCTGGGCGGGCCCGCAAAGATCGCAGCACTCCAGGCTGGGTCAGTATTCGTCTACACCTACGCACGCCACTACGTCGAGGCGGGCGCCGCAGTCTTCGGCGAGGCCCTGCGTGCCGGCACGCCAGTGGCGGCGCTCAGCTGGCGAGAAGGCACCTGCGCCGACGCAGCCACGTGCGATCAAACGGGGGTCGTCGCAGTCGCCGATCCTGCCGAGGACGATGAGAAGGCAGCTCACCGGCTGGCGGAGGCCATCGTTCAAGCCGAAGAACTTGAACACTCGACGGTTCAGGAGATCGGCCAACAGCGCTTCCATCCCATACGCCACTTCGAAGCGCTGACGTCCGCACAGTGCTGATTCCGGATCCGGTGGGCTGGATCCCCGATTCACTCCGCCGGACTCTCAGCCCCAGATGGACCATTCGTCTCGAAGGCGATCTGCTGATGGCGCGACATAGCGATCGCTCGGACAACTACACGCCGCCACGGCGCTCTCTCACCTTCGCCGACCTGCTCGACGTGCTGGAGTCCAGCTTCGCGATGCACGGCGTACACCGGGCCCACCCCCTGCCGCTTCGTTGGGGACGCGACACCGACCTCACCGTATCCGCAGTCCAGGCACTCGACCCCCTCCTCAAAGATGGCCAGGAAAGGGTCTACCGATCAGGCTTCCTGCCTCAGCCGGTCGTACGCCTCACAGGACAGCGTGACGACCGCGGAGAACTACGCGACGGATTCCTCACCTCGTTCGTCAACGTCTCCCATATCCAGCCGATCAGGCACCGCGACGAGTTCTCAGGAGTCATCGACATCTGGCTCTCCGTCCTCTCCCGACTCAGCCTGCACGCCCGCCACATCACCGTCTACGGTCATCTGAAGACATGGCAGCGCGACCAGGTCCACGGCGTAACGCTGCGCTTCAAGCACCTAGACCTAACCCTGGGAGACATCAATCTCCTCTGGAACGTCAATCAACCCCAACGCATGGCCGTCGACCTCGGCAGCGGCCTCGAGCGCCTCGCCTGGGCGAGATCCCGATCCAACTGGAAGGACCTGGTCTTCGGCCCCTTCGCCAATGCCGCACCACCAGCAACACTCGACGCCATACGCACAGCAACCCTCCTACTCGGCCACGGCATCCGCCCGGGTTCTCGAGGTGCCGCCGGCACAACCCGCCGAATCATTAACACCATCGCGCCCGACTCAGCTCCCCTCGGAGTAGACGCGATGGTCCGCTTCTCACACCTCTACTGGCAAAGGCTGTCGCCCCTCACACTCGAGTGGCCAGCCATCGCGTCAGCAATCGAAGACGAACGGACCCGATAAGTCAGTGCCGCCCGAGATTGAGTCCGATCGCCTGACCGAACCTGTCACCTACTCGTGCAGCAGTCCCCTTCAACTGCTGCCCAGGATCGGTGCACAGATTGGCCGCCACCTCAGCCTGCAACATTTCGCATTCGACTGGCGACTGCTACCGAGGACAAGCCTGTATCTGGGCCCACGCACAGCGAGCGGCGAGATTTCTACGGCGGCGTGTGACAGTCATTTCATGAATCTGGCGCAGACACTGGCCACCCGAGGTAGTGCCGAGCGAGCTCGGTCGGTCGGGTCACTTCCTGAACGCCGCCCGAGGACGTCCACGTCGCGACCAACGTCAGCCCTTCCACCGCAGCCAGCTCCCAGTCATGACTTGCCCCCGGAGTTGGCTCCCACTCGCCGGCCGCCCATGCGGCCGCATCAGCGCTGAACCAGCGGCCGCCAAGAGCAGCTGTCCTAAGCCAGACAGTTCCATCATCTTTGCGAATATAGATGCCCTCCTCGCCATCGCGCCCAAGGAGGTACACCTTCGCCCCCTTGTCCCCTGCAAGCCGAGGAACTGCTGGTCCCTTCGCGAGAAACGGCGCCGCGATGAGGTCATCGCGGCGGTCACTTTTCTTGCGAGTCATACCGCCTCCATCCAGTGAACTCGGGAAGTCCGAGTGTCCCACTACACCCTGACAGGTACCTGGAAGCTTCTGAGCCTCGTATGCTGATAACCATCGTTATCAACAAATCGAGGCCTTGAAGCGCCGAAGTTGCGTATCGTCTGTGGCGTCGGTCCAGAATCCGCAGCACACGAACAGCGACGCCAGATAAGGCTCGCTCCAATGGGCCGAAGCGACTGCGGTGACGATAGATGAGGGGGGATACGCACCATGGCTAGTGGTCTGCCAGACCCCGCGCTCCGCCCCGCGGGGCCGCTGCGCCTCCTGGTGTCGATGTCCGACATCGCGACGTTCGCCCGGGTGAAGCGCCCTGTCGTGTCCACCTGGCGCCGACGCCACCCGGAATTCCCCGCAGCCGTGTCCGAGAACTCCGGGCGGCCACTGTTCGACGGCGTACAGGTAGCTGACTGGCTCATCGCCTCCGACCTCGGCAACGCTGCCCCGCAAGAGCTCCAATCCGAGCTGACCCTTTTCGGCATCATTGCGTTGCGGGAACGTTTCACGCCGTGGCAGCTGGTCGAGACGCTGGGCAGCTTGCTGTGCCTGCGCCGGCTCGACGGCCGGCCACTGGCCGACGATGCGAACGCCTCCTCGCCTGACGCCGAGGCCGACGAGGCCCTTTGGTCCGCGCTGCTGCGCCGAGCCGAACGGATCGACGCCGAGGACGATTTCGTACTCCGCGAGCTTCGCTCGATCGACGCCACAGCGGCCCCGCTCGCCCGGTTCGCCGAGGACCTGGTCGAGTCCGCCTACGACGAGCGCGGCGCGTACGAGTGGCTGCTAAGCGCCCGCTCCCGGCTCGGACTGGACTCGCTCACCGCCGACGCCGTCGCCCCGGAGCTTCGCAACCTACTCACCCAGCTCGCCGACCTCCGCGTCCGCCTTGATCGAGGCGAGTCCCTCACCCTCGCCGACCCGCATGCCCGCGTCGGCGACCTGCTCGCCGCACTCCTCGACAACACGGAGGACCGCGGCCGCGTCACCGTACTCGCCGCCGACCCCGACTACCGGCTCACGCGCATCACCCGCCGTCGGCTCCTGCTGGCGGGCGTCGGCGAACTCGACCTTGACGTCCAGACCGGCACCGACCTGGAGGAACGCTTCGCCGATCCCGACCTCATTGTCACCCAGCTCCCCTACCATCCCGGCGAAGACCGCTCGGTAGTCGTCGCTCTGACGCAGCTCGAACGCGTCGCCTACCTCCTTCGCCCGGGCTGCACGGCTCTCGTCCTCGGACCGGCTGACGCACTCGTCGACGAGTTGAAGAGCACCGAAGCCGCCCAGCTCCGCTCAGCCCTCCTCCGCGAGAACATCGTCGAGTCGGTCATCGCGCTTCCCGGCGGGGTCCTACCCTTCCGCCCCGGCTACCGCCCCGCGCTGTGGACGCTCACCCGCGGTCCCGTCCGGCAGGCGGAGGGCCTGGTCTTGCTGGCTGACATCAGCTCGGAACAACTCACATCGGGTGTGCGCATGCGGCTCGCCGAGGACGTCCTCCTCTGGCGCACTGAAGGCTTCCGAGGACTCAACGGTCACGACCCACGCTACGGCCGCGTGGTCCCCGTCGCCGACCTGGACAAGGCTTTCGGCGGTTCCCTGGCTCCACCTGCGCCGCCCGCCTCCGCGATCTGGTCCGACAAGGTCACCGAACGCCCCGCGCTAATCGCCGAGGCCGAGGCCCTCCTGGAGCGCGCAACAGCGGACACCCGCAGGTACGAGGACGAGCGGGGCCCCTACCGAGGGGCCGTAATGCGCAGGGTCGGTCGCCCACCCATAGGCACTACCCTCGGCAAGCTGATCACCGCACGCAAGGTGACCCGACTGCCCGGCCACCGTATCGACAATAAGCACCTCACCCATGACGGCCACCACACCGTCCTGGGTCCCGAGGAAATCATCGGCGAAAGAACCGTGGGTGAGCGCCGCATCGACCGCCTGCTGCTGGCGACGGCGTACGAACGAGCAGCGCTCACGGAGCCCGGAGACATCGTCTACACCCTCGCCCCCCGCCTCGGCGTGTACGTCGACCACGACGGTTTCTCACTTGTCGCATTCCCGGCCCGCGTTCTCCGCGTCAACGCCAGCGCCACCCGCGCGCTCACCCCCCGGGTTCTCGCAGCCCTGCTCGGCGCGGCCCGTGGCACCGCCCGCAGCCCCAGCGCCGTACGTCCGGTCCGCCGTATTGAGGAGTACCAGCTCCCGGACCTCGACCCGGACGAGGTCCTGCGCTTTGAAGCCCTGCTGGCCGAAACCGAGCGCCGGAAACGCCTGCTGCAAGCCCAGGCCGACGCGCTCGCTGAGGCCCATCGCCTGACGATCGCGGGCCTGGCCGACGGCACTCTCATCCTCGGCGAGACCCGAACCATCAACCCTACGTAGCCGAATCCACTGTATGGAACCCATCCACCGGAAGAAGGAACAATGCCACCCCGCAAGAAAGCCGCGGCAGCCGTCGGCCAGGGCGAACTGCTCAATGTCTCAAGCCCCAAGGAGATCCAGGACATCCTGTGGAAGGCCGCGGACAAGCTCCGCGGCTCCATGGATGCCGCCCAGTACAAGGAGTTCGTGCTCGGCCTGGTCTTCCTGAAGTACGTCTCCGACGCCTTCACCGAACGCCGCGAGGAACTGGCCGCCGACCCCGAGCTGGCCCGGATCCCCGAGCACCGCCGGGCGGCCTTCTTGGAGGAGAAGGACGAGTACACGGAGAAGAACGTCTTCTGGGTGCCCCCGGCCGCCCGCTGGGACCACATCTCCGAGAACGCGGCCAGCGCGGAGGGCGGCGTCGGCAAGCTCCTCGACGAGGCCATGGACGACGTAATGAAGGCCAACAAGACCCTTACCGGCGTCCTCCCGAAGATCTTCAACCGCGACAACGTCGACCAGAAGCGCCTGAAGGAACTCGTCGACCTCATCAGCGACGCGCGCTTCACCGGCCACGGCGACCGCCCGGCGCAGGATTTGCTGGGCGAGACGTACGAATACTTCCTGGAGAAGTTCGCCCGTGCCGAGGGCAAGCGAGCCGGCGAGTTCTACACGCCGGCGAGCGTGGTCCGCCTGCTCGTTGAGGTGCTGGAACCGTACGAGGGACGGGTGTACGACCCGGCGTGCGGCTCGGGCGGCATGTTCGTCCAGAGCGGCAAGTTCGTCGAACGGCGCAAGGGCAAGGACCACACGCACGACATCGCGGTCTACGGTCAGGAGGCCAACGAGCGCACCTGGCGCCTGGCGAAGATGAACCTTGCCATTCACGGCATGGACCCGAAGGGCGTCGGCGACCGCTGGGCAGACACCTTCGCGGATGACAAGCTGCCAGATCTGAAGGCCGACTTCGTGATGGCCAACCCACCGTTCAACATGTCCGACTGGGCGCGGAAGTCGGACGACAGGCGATGGCGGTACGGGACCCCTCCTCAATCGAACGCAAACTACGCATGGCTCCAACACATCGCGTCGAAGCTGGGTGACCGGGGCAGCGCGGGCGTGGTCCTGTCGAACGGCTCGATGTCATCGAAGCAGTCGGGCGAGGGCGAGATCCGCGCGGCAATGGTCGAGGCGGACCTGGTCTCCTGCATGATCGCCCTGCCGGCCAACCTGTTCCGCACGACGGCAATTTCGGCGTGCTTGTGGTTCCTGACCAAGGATAAGTCGCCACAGGGGGTGCAGGCTTTCAATGACAGGCGAAGTCGAGTGCTGTTTATCGACGCCCGGTCGCTGGGCACGATGATTGATCGCACGGAGCGAGTCTTTGATGACAATGACTTGGAAAAGATCTCCGATGCCTACCACGCGTGGCGGGGCACCAAGTCCGCCAAAGACAAGGGGCTGACGTACGAAGACGTTCCGGGGTTCTGCTACAGCGCGACGCTGGAGGATATCGAGAAGCACGACTACATGCTGGCTCCGGGCTTGTACGTCGGAGCGGCACTGGCGGATGAGGACCCAGACGCCGAGTCGGTGGAGGAGCGGATTGCGCGGCTGACGCAGGAGCTATTCACGCAACTGGATGAGTCGGCGCGACTGGATGCGGTTGTGCGGGAGCAGTTGGGGAGGATCAATGACTGAGTGGCCCACCCTGCCGCTAGGAGAACTCTGCGACCGCAGTCGTGGCATCACCTATGGAATCGTTAAGGTTGGCGACTTTGTTGCGGGCGGCGTCCCTGTGATCCGAGGCGGCGACATCCGGAATAATAGGATTGTCTTCAATGACGAGAAGCGCGTGACCCAAGAAGTGAGTGACGGATTCTCTCGAACCATTCTTCACGGTGGCGAACTAGTGATCAATCTGATTGCGGAGCCTGGCCATTCGGCAATCGTTCCAACTGAAATGGCAGGCTTCAACGTCTCCCGCGATGTTGCTGTCATCGCACTCGGAGATTCCGTCAGCCACAGCTTCGTCAACTGGTACCTGAAGTCTCCTGCGGCTGTGGAATGGCTGACGGCGCGACTTCGTGGGAGTGTGACACAAAAGATCAACCTTGGCGTACTGCGGGAGATTCCTGTGCCGATGCCTGAGCGGAGTTATCAAGAGCGAATTGCGGCCACACTGGGAGCTATGGATGACAAAATCACGGCCAATAGGCATTTCTCGGCCACTGCGGATTCACTGATCTCTGCCCGGTATGAGGGCGCACACAGAGAAGTTTCAGAGGAATTCCGACAAGAAAAGCTCTCTAGTGCGGCGGAGTTCATTAACGGGCGCGCCTTCACGAAGGATGCAACCGGCACAGGTCGCATGGTCGCTCGAATTGCAGAACTCAATTCCGGCCCTGGAAGCTCGACCGTCTACAACGATATTGAGGTGCCTGACAAGCATCTCGTGCGTCCTGGCGACCTACTTTTTGCCTGGTCGGGCTCCCTCACCATTGCTCGCTGGTACCGACCCGAGGCCATCATCAATCAGCACATCTTCAAGGTTGTGCCGAAGGACGATCGCCCTACGTGGCTTGTTGCAGAGCTCCTCCGTCTGAAGCTCGACGAGTTCCGAGCGATTGCCGCTGACAAAGCAACCACGATGGGTCATATCCAGCGCCGTCACCTTGACGAGCTGGTTTTGACTCCAAGTATCGCCATGGCGCAGAAGCTCGATTCTCAGCTCGGGCCCATTTGGGATAGGGCTCTCGCGGCAGAGCAGGAGTCGCTCACTCTAACTGCACTCCGAGACACCCTCCTCCCCCAACTAATGTCCGGCAAGCTCCGAGTTCGTAACGCCGAGAAGATCGTGGAGGACGCCGTATGACCACCGAAAGCGGCAACGAGCCCACTCACACTCCTGCCCACCTCGATGCCAAAATGACCGAGTCCACCTGGGAGCACCTGGCCCTGGACGAACTCGCTCAACTCGCGTGGGAAACCAGGCCCGGAAGAGACCTCGCCCCCGGCACCGGTCACCGCCGCGACTGGGACGACCTGATCCTCCACGACGAACTCCAGGCGGCCATTGAGAAGCTGAACCCGGAGTTGACCTCGACCGCCGTCCACGAGGCGATGCGTATCGCGACCGATCCGACATCCCGCGAGGCCTACCCGGAGAACAAGCAGGCCCATGAGTATCTAACGGCCGGCGTTCGCCTGACCTACACCGACGAGTTCGGCGCCGAGCAGACCCCGACCGTCCGTCTCGTCGACTTCGCGGACCCCGACATGAACAGCTACCTCGCTGTCAACCAGGTCACGGTCAGGGATACCGACGGCAGTCATCGCCGCTTCGACATCGTCCTGTACGTCAACGGTCTGCCCCTGGCTGTCATCGAGCTGAAGAGCGCGTCCGACGAGAACGCGACCCTCAAGTCGGCGCACGCGCAACTCCAGACGTATGTCGCGGAATTCCCGATCGCGTTCCGCTACAACATCCTGTGCCTGGTCTCGGACGGCATAACCGCCAAGTACGGCACACTGTTCACGCCATACGAGCACTTCGCGCCCTGGAACGTTGACCATGAAGGTGAACGCGTCGACACCAACGAGCCCGGCTACGACGGCCTCGAGGCACTGAACCTGGCCCTGCACGGTCTCTTCACGCAGGACCGGTTCCTCTTGCTCAGCCGCAACTTCGTCAATTTCCCCCCGCCCACACCCGGCGAGCCTCTCTCCGGCAAGCGCATCGCGAAGCCGCACCAGTACTTCGCGGTGAACAAGGCGGTGGACGCCGTCGTCGAGGCGTCACGGACGAACGGCCAGGCCGGTGTCGTCTGGCACACACAGGGCGCGGGCAAGTCGGAGGAGATGGTGGAGACGGCGGCCCTAGTCGCTCGTCACCCGGCCCTTAACAACCCCACCATTGTCGTCATCACCGACCGCAATGACCTAGACGACCAGCTCTACGACACCTTTCTCGACAGCGAGACTTTGCTCGGCCAGAAGGCCCATCAGGTCGACTCGCGCGAGGAGTTGCGCACCGAGCTGACGCGGCGCAACGTCGGCGGGATCATCTTCACTACCCTCCAGAAGTTCGGCCTGAGCAAGGAGGAGAAGGACGCCGGCAAGTCCCACCCTCTCCTCTCCGAGCGGCGCAACATATTGGTGATCGTCGACGAGGCCCACCGCTCGCACTACGACAGCCTTGACGGCTACGCCCGTCATCTGCGGGATGCCCTACCGCATGCCACCTTGCTTGCCTTCACCGGTACGCCGATCTCGAAGGCTGAGGCCGACACTCGTGCAGTCTTCGGCGAGTACATCGACATTTACGACCTGAAGCGCGCCGTCGATGACGGGGCGACGGTCCGGGTGTTCCACGAGCCACGTGTCATCGAGGTCGATCTACCCAAGGACGTCGACCCGAACACGCTCGACGAGCAAGCGAACACCCTCACCGAGGGCATGGACGACGCCGAGCGCCGCCGCGCCATCCAGTACGCGACAACAATGAACACCATCTACGGTGCGCCCGACCGCCTAGCGAAGCTCGCCGACGACCTGATCGCGCACTGGGAGCAGCGCCGTGACCTGGTCAAGCCCGACATCGGTGCCCCCGGCAAGGCCATGGTTGTGTGCGCGACTCGCGAGATCTGCGTACGGGTGTTCGATGCGCTAGCCGAGCGGCGCCCAGTCTGGGTCAGTGACGAGGTCGGCAAGGGGGTCATGAAGATCGTCTTCCACGGCGACCGCTCCGATCCCGAGCACTTGCGCAAACACTCGCTGCGCAAGTCCCAGCAGAAGATCGTCCAGAAGCGCGCAAAGGACCCCGACGACGAGCTGGAACTGCTCATCGTCCACTCGATGCTGCTCACCGGCTACGACGCCCCGCCGATCCACACTCTGTACATGGACCGCCCGATGCAGGGCGCCAACCTGATGCAGGCGCTCGCTCGGGTCAACCGTCGTTTCCGCGGCAAGCAGGATGGCCTGCTCGTCGGCTACGCGCCTCTCACCGACAACCTCACCAAGGCCCTGCGTGAGTACTCGGACCAGGACCGCAAGGACCAGACTCTCGGCGCGGACATCGAACGGGCCGTCACCGAGGTCAAGAACGAGCTAGCCACGATCAAGGGCCTGCTAGCTGGGAGTCGTTGGAAGGTATGGCTCGGCGACAGCGGCCGCCCTGACTCCCGCAGGCGGGCGCTGCGCCTAACCGCTGACTTCTTGCGCAACCCGAAGACCCCGGGGAACAAGGTCGACCCTCCCAGCAAGCCGCTCTCCGTCCGCTTCAAGGACAGTGCCGCTCGGCTGGACCGCTTCTACCGTGTCTGCGCGATGAGCAAGGAGATCGCCGAACGCTGCGAAGACATGGATGACTGGCGTCGTGACATCTCATTCTTCAGCGAGGTCAGGGCCTGGATGATCAAGCTCGACGCTGCCCAGCGTGAGGCTAACGGAGATCCGCTCAGCGCCGAGGTCCAGCGCTACCTGCAAGCCCTCGCGGCCTCAATCGTCGACGCCGACGAGATCACTGACCTGTACGTAGAGGCCGGGATTGGACGGCTCGACATCACCCGCATCAACGAGGCGCAGCTGCGCAAGCTGGAGAACTCCGAGACTCCGCACCTCGTGACCGAGGCCCTGCGCCGCATGATCCAGCAGAAGATGCGTGAGGTGACCAAGCACAACGTCGTCCGCAACGAGAGCTTTACCGAGCGCCTCAACGACCTGATGAAGCGGTACATGCTCCAGCAGCTCACTAGCGCCCAGGTCATCGCCGAACTCGCCGCTCTCGCGCGGGAAGTATCCGAGGAGGCCCGCCGTGGTGAGCGGTTCGACCCGCCGCTGACCCACGCCGAACTGGCCTTCTACGACGCCGTCGCACACCGCGACATGGCCGAGGTGATGGAGGGCGGTGACGACACCCTTGCCAAGATCGCCCGTGCCTTAGTCAAGGACATCCAGAAGAACCTCTCCGTTGACTGGCTCTCCCGCGAACCCGTCCGGGCGAAGCTCCGTACCCGCATCCGCCGCGTGCTGGCGATGTTCGACTACCCGCCGGAGGAGGAGCGTGAGGCGGTCGACCTGGTACTCAAGCAGATGGAGATCATTGCCGCCCTCTGGGCACCCGCGGCAAAGCAGGGCTAGCGCAGGAGGTACTGCGATTGCGGAAGAACATCCTGAGGGTCGGTGACCCTACGCCGACCCTCAGGTCACGCGGATCCACTCTTCCCGATGCTGCATCCCACTTGGAACGCAGGTCCATTACAGCGCCAGCACGCTTCAGTATGACGCGTGCCGGCGCTCCAAGGGGTCTCGGTACGGCGGTATTCAGTCGGTGTGGCGAGCAGTCACGACGAAAGTGGTACCAGCAAGAGGTTCTCCCAGCGGGGTCGCTGCCCAGGCTGCGAGCTGGGCGTTGTCGCCACTGCTGAGGTTCAGCAGATTGACCAGTTCGT
Organism: Streptomyces sp. SID13031; assembly: GCF_010548305.1. Classification (GTDB taxonomy): domain Bacteria; phylum Actinomycetota; class Actinomycetes; order Propionibacteriales; family Kribbellaceae; genus Kribbella. Next base: position 19,252 of record NZ_JAAGLV010000011.1, on the reverse strand, counting down.
CGAGGTCAGGTGTGGTCGACCGACGACACGCGAGGATTGAATCGCCAGAGGCTGCGCCGTATTCCTCGTCGGGGTCGTCGGGCACCCATCGGTAGATGCCGACGCTCCAGGCATCCTGCGGCGAATCTTCATCCGGAAGTGGCGCTGATATATCGAGGAAGAAGTTGTCACGTTCGTCGCCCCAAGGGTCGTCCTCGACGAGGAACTCGCCGAGCTCCAACCGCGCTCCGGTATTGGTGGACTTGACGTACGCGTCGTAGAGCAGTTGCAGGTCGGCGACCGCCCGGCGACGATCCGCGGCATCCCCTTCGTCTTCTTGCTCGTCCAGACGATGCCGAGTCGCATCGCTCAACGCCTCCTCCGAAGTGACGAACGGCGCGTCGTTGTCCCATACCCGGCGAAGCTCATCCGTAGGCGGTCTCACGCCCTCGGAAAACTCGGCCAACCCATGCCTTAGGTCGCGCGCCTCGACTTCCAGCTCGGCGGCTATCGCAGTTCGTACAGGCGATGGGGCGGCAGCTGTCGCCTCGTCCAGGTCCTTGAGGGCATTGGCGAGACGCAGCATGACGTGCTGATACCAGAGGCTATGCGCGCCGACTCGCAGCGCGAGCCGGGCCTCCGGATCCACGAGCGCATCGATGTGGTCGGTGGGATAGCGGCGATAGCGGTCGTCTCGCTCGTCTTGGACGCTGACCGGCACGGTCGTGTACGCCGAGACGCGGTTCAGCGCGTCGACGATCGGGCCGGCAACAGCCTGGTTCTCAACGCTGGTGACAGTTGCGGACAGAACGCCGCTCGGTCCTTGGTAGGTGGCGAGGATCTGGACCTTGCCACGGCTTGGGTGCTGGGAATAGATCGTCACAGGTTTCCTCCTGCCTCGGCGCATGACGCCCCGAGGACGAGAACGAGGTACGGGGACAGAGACGGTGGCGCAGGCATAGTCCCGCGCTCCGTGTCTCGAAGAGATCTGGTGGATGCTCAGGTACATTCCCGAGCCCCTTGCCACCGATGATGATACACAGCCGGGTCAAGGGGCAACCCGCGGCGTCACTAGCCATCCCAAGCTGGCGCATCCGTCGAGAGAATCGGGCGTGCGTAGCCAGCGCCCTCCAACGCTTGTCTCGGCCCAAGGAACGGCCTGGGTTCGTCTCAGGTCTCATCAACGGCGCTCCACCGCCCCTAGCGTGACCGCAACCGGGTCATTCGGAGCTCACGCCCAACTTGGGGCAACAGGGATACCAGGCAGGGCCACTATTGACGCCAGGACGAGGCCACGAGCAGCCCCTGCACGGCCCGACAGCTTCAAGATTCCCGAGGGCATGCACCCCCGGTCACGGTCCGAGGCGCGCTCTTACACGCGGTTGAGTGGCAGACCCCGCCCGCACACCGGCGCGGCCTACACCTCTGCGGATACCTGCAGAAACCCGCCCGGCTTTCCGTACTTCTTCTCGTACCTGGCTGATCCGGTGCGAGAAGCAGGCCCTCTGACTTCGGCGTTTTGCCTGGTCAGAGGGGCCTTGGTGGAGCCGCCTATCGGAATCGAACCGATGACCTTCTCATTACGAGTGAGACGCTCTGCCGACTGAGCTAAGGCGGCGTGGCCCGGGGGCCGATGCAAGAGTGTAGCGGGATGGCGGGCTGATTCCGAATCGGATACCTGGGTGGGTCAGGGGTGGAGCAGGCCGGCTGCTTGGAGGTGGGCGAAGATCAGGTGGTCCACGGGGGCGATGCGGGCGGTGTCGGTGGCTGAGAGCCAGACGAGTTCGGCGATCTCGCTCGCGGGGGCCAGCGTGCCGGAGTACCGGGCGGTGTAGCACGTCATGCGGACGATGACGCCGTCCGGCTGGCCATGGGCCTGGGCCTCGAACGTGCCGAGGTGTACTGCGGTCGCCGGGTCGATCCGGACGGAGAGCTCCTCGGCGATCTCGCGGACCAGTGTCTCGACGTCGGACTCGCCAGGCTCGCGCTTCCCGCCGGGGATGTAGTACGCGTCCTTGCCCTTCGATCTCGTACTGAGCACCTTGCCGTCCGCGAGCTCGATCCAGGCCACCTTGTCGATCATCTCGCCATCCTCGCATCGGCGGGAATGGCCGGAACCCGGGGGCGGCAGGCCGCGTCGTACCGGCGTACGACCCGGGCCGGGAAAGGCCGGGGAATAGAAGTTGCGGGAAATGCATTGACTTCGGTTAGCGCCTTGGGTGAAACTAATGCCCGCAAGGACCAACAGACTAGGAGAGCACCGTGACCGGCAAGCAAGAGTTCAGGAAGACGTGGCGCGAACAGCGCAACGCCATGCCTGCTTGCCTGCGATCCGTGCGCCTGTACGCCGATATCCACCAGCTCGCGGGGAGTCTGAGCCCGGCCTACGGCGGTCCACCTGACTGATCATCCAGATCGTCAGGAGCCGCCAGAGCCCGGGAGACCCCGGATCTAGGCGGCTTTTTGTTTGTCCACTCACGTCGGTGCGCAATGGTTGCAAGCCGGACTCCAAATCCGTGTTGCGAGGGTTCAATTCCTTCCACCGATGCTTTTTGCTGCCCACGGGCCGCAATTCGAAGAATTGACAACTGGATATGCCATTGCAATACCCCGGCACACCCGAAACGACGGGTGCGCCGGGGAGTACGAGCTGTAGGCCAGCGGCCAGGCCACCTCATTTGGGATGAGGGGAACGGGAGTTCGAGTCTCCCCAGCTCGACCAGGCGCCCGCAGCATGCTCAGCTACCGGCCGAGCGAGCGCCAACCAAGGGTCGACGGCAGCGGTCAGAGGAGGCTCTGACCCGCCACCGCCGCCCACGCACGTGCCCTGCGCCGGAAATCCGAAATCCGGCGCAGGGCCGGTGAACGCCCGTGGCCCAATTGGAGAGGGCACCTGCCTACGAAGCAGGAGGTTGCAGGTTCGAGTCCTGCCGGGCGTGCTGTGTCCGAGGCTGAAGAGGTCGAGGCACCGGGATGTGGCCCCGGAGGAAGCGGGTTCGAGTCCCGCCGGACACCCCAGTCGTTGCGATGGGTCAATACGCCACTACAGCCGGTACCGCAGGCGCAGTACCGGCTCGACGGCAGCAGTACGTAGTACAGGACACGCGGCTCTAGCCCAATTGGGAGAGGCGTCTGGCTTAGGACCAGAAGGTTCAGGGTTCGAGTCCCTGGAGCCGCACCGAGACGGAGCCGCACCGAGAATGGCGCCCCGGCAACTACCTGTCGGGCACACTGGAGGAGAGGAGGAACCAAGCATGAGCGGTGTCATAGTGCTCAACGCCTCATATGAGCAGCTCCACGTCGTGTCGGTCCAGCACGCCATCCGGATGCTCGTCCGGGAGGTCGCTGTCGTCGAAGAGGCGCACGACGGCGCCAGCATCGGTCCGTTCCCCTTTCCCCGCGTACTACGCCTGGTGCGGTATGTCGTCACCAAGTGGCGCTACGCGTCCGGCCGGCTGCAGTACACGCGAGCCGGCGTGCTGAGGCGTGACAAGTACCGCTGTGCGTACTGCGGTAAAGCGGGCGCCACCACGATGGACCACGTCGTACCCCGGTCCCGTGGCGGCCGCGGCGAGTGGCTGAACGCCGTCGCCGCCCACGCGTCCTGCAACGAGAAGAAGGGCGGCCGCACGCCCGAAGAGGCCCGCATGCCACTGCTGTGGCAGCCGTGGATCCCTTCGCGTGCTGAGTTAGCACTCTGACGTCGTACCCACCGGTGCCGCGTCAGAGCGATGCCAGGTGGGTGCAGGCACCCCACCCTCGGTTCTGACCCGAGGTCCCGCAGGTTCGAGTCCTGCCCTGGCAGCTTTGTGCGCCGTACTGGGCTCCCGGTACGGCGTACGCGGGGATCGCGTCGGCACGCGAGCGACTTTTGCACGGTCACTTCACCGGGTTCGACACCCGGGATCTCCACGTAAGCCAGGCAGAGTAAGCCGAGTTTCGGCCTATCGGCAGCCGTCTCGAAAACGGTCTGTCCCTCAACGGGGCGTCAGGGTTCAAGACCCTGCTCTGCCGCAGACAAACGACACAAGGAGTGGGGATGAACGTTCAGTACCCGGTTGAGCTGAGTGGGGCGAAGAGCTCCACTCTGATGTGGGCTCAGGAGCATGAGGTGGGGGCTGCTGCTCTGCAGCAGCTTCGGAACATCGCGGCGTTGCCGTGGGTGCACGGCGTTCGGGTGATGCCGGATGTGCATCTGGGTAAGGGGGCGACGGTTGGGTCGGTGATCGCGATGTACCAGGCGGTGTCGCCGGCTGCGGTCGGGGTCGACATCGGGTGTGGCATGGAGGGCGTGCTCACGTCGCTGACGGCTGCGGATCTGCCGGATGATCTGGCAGGGATCCGGTCGCGGATCGAGGCCGCGGTACCGGTTGGTTTCCGGGCGCACGAGTACCCGGTGAGTGTGCGGAAGCTCGGGCTGGATCGCGGGTGGGATCGGTTCTGGGGTTCGTTCACGAGCCTGCACGGTGGGGTGCAGGATCGGGAGAAGAAGGCGCACCAGCAGATGGGGTCGCTGGGTGGCGGCAACCACTTCATCGAGGTCTGCCTGGACGACGATGACCGGGTCTGGCTGATGCTGCACTCGGGGTCGCGCAACATCGGCAAGGAACTGGCCGAGCGGCACATGCGGATCGCGAAGGCGATGCCGCACAACGCCGACCTGCCCGACCGCGACCTGGCGGTGTTCCTGGCCGGTACGCCGGAAATGGACGCGTATCGCCGGGACCTCACCTGGGCGCAGGAGTACGCCTCGCGGAACCGCGCGGTGATGCTCGCCCTGGTGATGCAGGCGGTCCGGAAGTCGTTCGCGCAGGAGGTCAAGTTCGAGCAGCCGATCTCGTGCCACCACAACTATGTGGCGGAGGAGACGATCGACGGGCTCGACCTGCTGGTCACCCGCAAGGGCGCGATCCGGGCGGGTGCCGGTGACCTGGGGCTGATCCCGGGGTCGATGGGGACGGGCTCGTACGTCGTCCGCGGGCTCGGCTCGGAGCAGTCCTTCTACTCGGCCTCGCACGGGGCAGGCCGGCGGATGAGCCGCAACGAGGCGAAGCGCCGCTACACGGTCGACGACCTGATCGCGCAGACCGCTGGGGTGGAGTCCCGCAAGGACGCCGGCGTGCTGGACGAGCTGCCTGCGGCATACAAGGACATCGAGGCGGTCATCGCCGCGCAGTCCGACCTGGTCGAGGTAGTCGCCCACCTCAAGCAGGTCATTTGCGTCAAGGGTTGAGCGCAGTGGCTGTACACAAGGGCAGGAAGTAGTCGGACGTTCGGCCGGGCGCCACGCTCACGGAGGCGGCGCCCGGCCGCAGTACGGGCACTACTTCCTGTCGTTATGCACACTTCCCATTCCGCAACACGCTCCACAGGCCGCCAGCCGCCTAACGTTCGGCCAGCTGAATCCCCAGCCCGGTGGCTAGCCGGGGAATCTGGAGTACCTGCGGACCGGATGGTGGCCGGCACTGGGTGGCGATCAGCGATTCATCGTGGCCAGTCGGCTCCGGGATAGCTGCGTCCTTCGCTGGTCGTGGTGGTGCGTGTCAAGAGTCGAAACTGGTCCACAGGCTCGGCAGATTGGAGAGGGTGAACGTGTCTCTTGGGAGTGCGCTGGATGCGATCCGGCGGGACCTTCGGAATACCGGCGGGATCGAGTTGCGGATCTCGGAGGAGCCTGCGACCACGGATCCTTGGTATGAGTCCGTTCTGCTCTTGTCTGGGCGACGGTCGTCGACCGGGGTGCTTGCGCCGGTTGAGATGGCGGACGCCGAGCGGTTGGTGCATGTTGCTGATCAGGTGCAGGAGTTCGTGTTCGAGGAGTTGGCTCGGCTCGAGCTTCCGGCGACCTGGCCCGAGTGTCCGGAGCATCCGGCGTCGCATCCGCTGACGCCGGTACTGGCACCCGGTGGTCCGTGCTGGCAGTGCCCGAAGTCGGGGGACGCGGTCAGCAGGATCGGCGAGCTAGCGAGCTAGCCGGTACTACGACGACGCAGCGTCGTGCGAAACGGCGTCGAGACGTCGTACTAAGAACCTGTTCCCGGAGTCGCCGGGGGCATCGGAGAGCTCGGTCGTCGTGGGGGCACGGCGGCCGGGCCGGGGTGAGGTCCGCCTGATGGCAGGGGCAGCGGTTTGCTAAACCGTCGATCGGCTTCGGCCGGTCCGTGAGTTCGAATCTCACTCTCACCGCGCAGGGACAGTGAGCCTCGTTGGTCCAGTGGTCAGGACGTCCGGTTGTCAGCCGGGAGATCGCCGGTTCGAATCCGGTACGGGGCGCAGGGCCGGCCGGGGCGAACCGGCCGGCCCGTCCAGGCGAAAATCCAAGCCCCGTTGGTCTAGTGGATAGGACGTCCGGTTCTCAGCCGGAAGGTCGCCGGTTCGAATCCGGTACGGGGTACTGGGCAGGAGCGCCATCGTGGGAGAGATGGGGCGGGTTGTAATCCCGTTGCTTCGGCTGAGCGGGTTCGAATCCTGTCTCCTGTACTACCGGCGCGCTCGCGCCGGGTATGGCGGTGTGTCAGACAACCAGCAAGGAAGGAGGACCGGCCATGGCCGATCTGAGGAACAAGCGTAGGAAGATCCCCGGTGGTAGGACCGGTGCTCCGGTTCAGCAGGGGCATGCCTTACGGCGCGTGCACCTTGCCTGCGGGCACGTGCAGCGCGATCGGATCGCCCACTCGGACGATCACGTGTGGTGTGAAGCAGACTGCGCCGACTGGGTCCGAGTCGTCTCGGTCGACGAGTAGCGAATCTCTGTACGCCGGCCACGGCGGCCGGCGTACAGAAGACTCTCTGGTGACGGATGCACGCCCGACCCTCCGAAGGCTGGGTCCCTGGTTCGACTCCAGGCAGGGAGACTAGAGGAAGAGCTTGTCGGGGTTGAGGAGGTTCGTCGGGTCGAAGACGGATTTGAGTTGGCGTTGCAGGGACAGGCCGATCGGGCCGAGCTCTTGTTCCAGCCAGCGGGCCTTGAGCTTGCCGATGCCGTGTTCGCCGGTGATGGTTCCGCCCAGAGCCAGGCCGAGGTTCATCACCGCGCCGAACGCTTCCAGGGCACGCGCCTCGGCCGCGGGGTCGTCGCGATCGAAGACGACGGTCGGATGCATGTTGCCGTCACCTACGTGCCCAGGGCAACAGATCAGTACGTCGTACTTCGTGCCGATCTCCGCGATCCCGTCGAGCAGCGCGACGAGCTTGCTGCGCGGTACTGCGACATCGTCGACGAGCGTCACGCCGAGCAACTCGAGCGCCGGGTTGACCAATCTGCGGGCCTCCAGCAACATCCTGGACTCCTCCGCATCGGATGCCACGGCCACCTCGACGGCTCCGGAAGCCGTGCAGATGCGGGCGATCTCGGCCACATCCTCAGCCGCGCGAGGGCCGCGATCCGACTGCGCGATCAGCAGCGAACCCACCTCGGCGGGCAACCCCATGTCTCGGTAGTCCTGGATCGCCCGAGCCGTCGGACCGTCGAGAAATTCAAGCAGCGAAGGCCGCAACCCCGAAGCCATCACCGCAGCCGCAGCCGCGATCCCGTCCTCGATCGACAAGAAGGTGGCAGCTGCAGTGAGCGCCGCCTCAGGCGCAGGCAGCAGGGCAAGGGTCGCCTCGGTGACAACGCCCAGCGTCCCTTCCGAGCCGACGATCAAGGAAGTCACGTCATACCCCGCAACCCCCTTCGCAGTCCGCCGGCCGGTGCGAACAACCTCACCGGAGGCGAGCACCACCTCGAGACCGCGCACGAAGTCCCCGGTCACGCCGTACTTCACGCAACACAGCCCACCCGCGTTGGTGGCGATATTGCCACCGATCGTGGACATTTCCCACGACGACGGATCGGGCGGATAGAACAGCCCCTGCTCCATAACGGCCCGCGACAGCTCGGAGTTCACCACCCCAGGCTGTACTACCGCGACCTGGTCCTCGACCGAGATCTCCAGGATCCGGTTCAGCCGCGACGTCGACAGCAACAAGCACCCGTCGAGCGCGTTCGCAGCACCCGACAACCCGGTCCGCGCGCCCTGCGTCACCACCGGTACGCCGTACTCCCCCGCCGCGCGCAGCACCTCCTGCACCTCAGCGGTGGAGGAAGGCCGCACCAACACGGCAGGAACCCCGGCCTCGCAGAAGGTCGCGTGGTCGTTGCGATGGCTGTCCAGTACGTCAGGGTCGGTGACGACCGCCTTCTCCCCCAGCGAGGCCCGCAGTCGCGCGATCAGCAAGTCAGTGCTCATTCCTCATCCTGTTCCGCCAGCAGTCGCAGGACCAATTCGGCCCGGCGGACCCGTTCGCGCCCGAGCGCCTCGGCCGTCGCCGCCAGGTGGGCGCCGGCCGGGTAGATGTTGGGCGCGTTCCGCAGCCCCATCTTCAGGTAGACCGGCGCCGCCACCCGCACCACATCCGGTACGTCATAGAAGCGCACGTGCCCGCCCTGATCGTCGGGCACCTCGATGTACATGTCGATCGGTACCGTCGTCACCGCGCGGATCTCGGCGAGCACGGTGATCGGGAGGTCGGTCGACACGTTCAGACTGGTCGCACCGAGCCGCTCGTACAGCGCAGCAGTCGATGCATTGGGCAACGGCATCAACACGGATGTCTTCAATACCAGGTCGGCCGGGAGCTCACCTTCCTTCTTCAGCAGGCCGAGCAACTCCAGTACGCCGAGATCGCCGACCAGCAGGCTCCGTACGCCGAGCTCCACCGCACGGTACGCATCACAAAGCGACGCGGCAACCATGTCATTGCCTCGGGCAACTCCGCCGACAGCGGCCGAGACCTTTGCCTGGCCGCCCGTGTCCCACGCGCCACGCGGGCCAAGGAAGAGGCACACCTCGACGTCATGGTCGGCGCCGAGATTGAGCATCTCGTCGATCTCGCCGTCGGTCAGCATCATCACGCCGCTGCCCTGCGAGACGCGATGCACGGCGACGCCACGCGCCGACGCTTCGTCGAGCACGGTCCGCATCACCGCGGGCCCTTCGCAGCTGGGAATCTCCACCTTGTACTGCGCTCCGTCGCCGAACCGTCGCGTGGAGGCGAACTCGTGAGGCGGCGTGATCAGCCCCCGGTCGGTCAGGAGCGCATGGGCTTCTCGCAGGTTCATCCTTCACCCCAGCCACTCAGCGACCCGGTCGCGTCGGTCAACTCCCGGGCAGACCCGGTGATCTCCAGGTCGAACCGTTCACCCACCTCGGCCAGCAGGGCGGGCGTCACCATCAACTCGTTCGGCGACAGGGTGTCACGGATCCTGGCCAGTCTGAGCTCCGACCAGTCGCGCCGCCCGCTCATCGTCACCGCGCCCAGTACTGCGGCCGCGTCGTCCTCGAGCACCATCGGCAGCCGGGATCTCCGCGCTCCCCCGGCGCCTGAGGTCAGCGCGTTCACGTAGCTTGCTCGCAGGTCGATCTGGGCGAGCATCGATGCCGGGATCACGTCAGCCAGGCCGAGGCCGGACGCGTTTCCGTGCGATGCCTCTGACAACCGGTGCACGCTCACTGCCGCGATCGACGGCGATTCGAACTCGGGGATGCCGTAGACCCAGCAGCGGCCGAGGACGTTGGTGTCCATTCCTGTGCCCGACTTGTCCTTGCCCATCTCGTCGACCACGAGCACGTCCAACGAGTCGAAAGGCAGTCTCGCCATCAGGCCGCTGGCGCGTTGCAGTAGGGCGTTCTCCGCGGCACCGGCGATGCCGTCGGCAATGACCAACTCGACGGCGGCGGTCTTCTCGTGGGCGTTCTCGAGGATCGCGAGGCCGCCCAGGATCTTGCCGGACGCAACTACCATTCGCGCCGCTTGCTCGATTGATGATCCGAGCAACGGAATCCCGCCGGCATGGAGCGCCGCAGCGCCTTGGTGGTTGCCGAGGCCGATCGCCAGGATCTTCCCGAGTCCACTCTCCACCGGTCCGTGGAAGTCGGTGTGCGGTTTCACCCGGTTGATCAGGAGGACGCCGTCGGCCTTTGCGGCCAGGGCGTCGTGGTGGACCGGCGTACCGTCCGGCAGGTTGCCCAGGACAACCGTTTCCATGGTCGCCTCGATCGGGCAGCCGACGGATTCCGGGGTGACGCCGAGGCCTTCGAGCATCTCGCGCTGACCGTCGGTGGTTGCCCCTCCGTGAGAACCCATCGCCGGTACTACGAATGGCTCCGCGCCCGCCGCGCGCAGCCAGTCGACGGCGGCTCGTACGACGGTCACCAGGTCGTGGATGCCACGGCTTCCCGCCGTCACCGCGATCCGGTCGCCCGGGTGGATGGCGCTGGCCAACGGGGCGAGGGCGGCCTGCGCGGCGGCGTACGGGTCGGCTTCGGTGGGGACGTCGTGTAGCAGGCGGCGGATTGGGGTGACCTGCGGCAGTGCACCGGTAGGCCGCAGGCCGCGGACGGCTTCGAAAGGTCCCCACAAGCCACCCGCGGCGGTTGTTGGCTTGGGGGTTGGTGGGGGGTTCTGGGTGGGGGGCATTAGTGGCTCTGGCGGGCTACGGCGGAGCCTGAGTGGCCTATCAGGAAATCTAGGTCGCAGCCGAGGTTGGCTTGGGTTACGTGGTTGACGTAGAGGCGGGCCCAGCCTCGCTCGGCGGGCTTCGTGGGGGGTGGGGCGGATTCCCAGGCTGTTCGGCGTTTGGCCAGTTCTTCTTCTGGGACGTCCAGGTGGAGGGTGCGCGCGGGGACGTCCAGTTCGATCCAGTCACCCGTCTGGACCAGCGCCAGTGGACCGCCTACGGCCGCCTCGGGGGCTACGTGCAGGACTACCGTGCCGTACGCCGTACCGCTCATCCTGGCGTCCGAGATCCGGACCATGTCGTCCACGCCTTGTTCGGCGAGCTTGCGCGGGATGGTCAGGTTGCCGACCTCGGGCATGCCCGGATAGCCGCGCGGGCCGGCGTTCTGGAGGACGAGCACGGTGTCTGCGTCGACGTCGAGATCCATGTCGTCAACCGCCAGGTCGTACTCCTCGATGCTGCTGAACACGAGCGCCTTACCGCGATGCTGCAACAATCTCTCGGACGCCGCCGATTGCTTGACGACGGCACCGTCCGGGGCCAGATTCCCTTTCAGTACTGCGGTTCCGGCGCCACTGCCGAGCGGGTTGCCGACGGCACGGATCACGTCGGTGTCAACGGTTCGCTCGGTGTTCGCAACGTTCTCACCGATCGTCTTGCCGGTCACCGTGATCGCGTCGGCCTTCAGCAGCGGCAGAATCTCGTGCAGCACGGCGGGCAGACCGCCGGCGTAGTAGAAGTCTTCCATCAGGTACCTGCCGGAGGGCTGCAGGTCGACGAGCCACGGTACGCCGCGCGCCCACTCGTCCATGTCGTCCAGCGTCAGCTCGACGCCGACCCGGCCGGCGATCGCGAGCAGGTGGATGACCGCGTTGGTCGAACCGCCGATCGCGGCGTTGGCCCGGACTGCGTTCGCGAATGCGTCCCGGGTCAGGATGTCGCTCGGTTTGAGGTCTTCCTCGACCATCTGGACGATTCGCTGGCCGGCCTGCTGCGCGATCGCGTACCGGCGGGAGTCGACGGCGGGGATCGCGGCCGACCCGGTCAGCTGGAGCCCGAGTGCCTCGGCCATACAGGCCATCGTGGACGCCGTACCCATCGTCATACAGTGCCCGTTGCTACGGGACATGCCCGACTCGGCGGCGGCGTAGTCCTCCTGCGTCATCCGGCCGGCGTTGACGTCCTGGCTGAACCGCCAGACCGCAGTACCGGAGCCGATGTCGCAGCCGCGGAACTTGCCGTTCAGCATCGGGCCGCCGGTCACCACGAGGGTCGGCAGGTCGACCGAGGCGGCGCCCATGATCGAGCCGGGCGTGGTCTTGTCGCAGCCGGTCAGCAGGACGGCGCCGTCGAGCGGGTTACCTCGCAGCGACTCCTCGACGTCCATGCTGAGTAGGTTGCGGAAGAGCATCGCGGTCGGGCGCAGCATGGTCTCGCCGAGCGACATCACGGGGAACTCGAGCGGGAACCCGCCGGCCTGCCAGACGCCTCGCTTGACCGATTCGGCGAGGCGGCGCAGGTGCGCGTTGCAGGGAGTGAGCTCGGACCAGGTGTTGCAGATCCCGATCACCGGCCGGCCGTCGAACACCTCATCCGAGAAGCCCTGAGCCCGCATCCAGGACCGGTGGATGAAACCGTTGCGGTCCTTCTCCCCGAACCAGTGGTCGAAGCTCCGTCGCCCCGTGTGCTGGACTCCGGCGGCTTCAGGCGGTTGCTGCGGGTCGGCGACCGGGGGTAGGTCGCTGTCGGTCGGTTTGTCGCTCAAGGGGAACCTCCGCGGTTGTCGGAGTGCGGGGTGGTTATCGGGTTACGTCGGCTGTGGTGACGGTGCCGTTGAGGCGGCGCGGGATCTTTGCCGGGTTGTCGTTGCGCAGTACTTCGGGGAGTACTGCGTCGGGGATGTCCTGGTAGGCGACCGGGCGCTGGAAGCGGCGGGCGGCGGTGACGCCGACGCTGGTGTGGATGGAGCCGACCGTCGAGGGGAACGGGCCGCCGTGGTGTTGCGCCCAGGAGACGGCTACGCCGGTGGGCCAGCCGTTCCAGAGGACTCGGCCAGCCCGGGCGGTGAGCCGCGGGAGCAGCTCGCGGGCCAGTTCGGTATCCGAGTCCTCCGCGTGCAGGGTCGCCGTGAGGTTGCCTTCGAACGCCTCGATGGCTGCGGTCAGCTCGTCGATGGACGAGTACTCGACGACGATCGAGACCGGGCCGAAGCACTCCTCCAGGATCTCCTCGCGCCGCTCGAGCAGCTCGGCGACAGTCGTACCGAGCAGGGTCGCGGGGCCGTCGCTGAGCACGCGGAGGCCGTCGACCTTGCGGAGGCGATCGAGGCCGGAGGAGAAGCCGGATGCGATCCGGTCGTTCAGCATCGAGGCTGCCGCGACGCCACCGGTTGCCTCGATCAACTTGTCTTCGAGACCGTGTCCGGCAGGCAGGAAGAGGAGCCCGGGCTTGGTACAGAACTGCCCGACCCCGAGCGTGAAGGACCCGACGTACCCGGCCGCAATCTCGTTGCCTCGGGCATCCACCGCGGCCTGGGTGACGAAGACCGGGTTGAGGCTGCCGAGCTCGCCGTAGAACGGGATCGGCTCCGGGCGCGTCACCGCGATCTCGTGCAGCGCCTTGCCGGCCGGCACCGAACCGGTGAACCCGGCGGCGGTGATCCGCGGGTCCTTCAACGCGGTCACGCCGACGTCGTACCCCTGGATCAGGCTCAGCGTCCCGTCCGGAGCACCCGCGTCGCGCAACGCCTCGATCATCACTTCGGCGGTACGGACCGAGAGGTCGGGGTGGCCCGGGTGCGCCTTGACGACCACCGGGCAACCGGCCGCGAGCGCGGAGGCGGTGTCGCCGCCACAGACGCTGAACGCGAACGGGAAGTTGCTGGCGGCAAACACGAGCACCGGCCCGAGCGGGACGAGCACCCGGCGCAGATCTGGTCGCGGTACCGGCTTGGCCTGCGGGTCTGCCGTGTCGATGATGATCTCGAGCAACGATCCCTCGGCGAGCGCGTCGGCGAACATCCGCAGCTGACCGCTGCTGCGGGCGACCTCTCCCCGCAACCGCGCTTCGGGCAACGACGACTCCCGCATCGCGATCGGCACCAGGTCGTCCGCGACGGCGTCCAGCGCATCAGCGACCGCACGGATCCACTCGGCTCGTACTGCGGGCGCCGACGCGGCGAGCGGTCCGGCTGCTGCCGCCGCGTCGCTGAGTGCCTGCTCGAGTTCGGCGGGGGTGGTGTCGGGCGTCATCGGGTCTCCTCCAAGGTGTGCGCTGCCAGGAAGGCGAAAGGTTCCCGGCCGACTCCCACCGTATTCGTCAGCGCGCCGACCTCGCTGATCGAGATCGCCACCTCGTCGCCGGCGCGCAGTGCGAAGTCGAGTTCCGGCACAATTCCGGTGCCCGTCGCGAGGATCACGCCGTCGGGGAACTCGTTCGGCGCGAACAGGACGTCGATCAGGTCCTGCAGCTCTCTGACCAGCTGTTTCGTCGACGTCGTACCGGTGAAGACGTCGGCGCCGTCGCGACGGATCGCGAGGTCGATGGTGAGGTTCTTGGGGTCCGCGACCTCCCAGGCCGGCCGGATCCCGGTCGCCAGCGCGCAGCCGCCGGCGAACACCTTCGCCTGCGGGATGTAGAGCGGGTTCTCGCCCTCGATCGAGCGGGAGCTGACGTCATTGCAGATCGTGAATCCGACAATCTCGCCGTGGCTGTTCGCGACGATCGCGAGCTCGGGCTCCGGTACGTCGTGACCAGAGTCGGCGCGGATGCCGATCTGCTCGCCGTCCGTGACGAGTCGCCAGGCCGGCGACTTCGGGAACAACTCCGGCCGCGGCGCGGAGTACACGCGGTCGTACACCGATTGCTCGGTGCTCTCCTCCATCCGCGCGCCGCGGGATCGCTCGTACGTGACACCGGCGCACCACACCTCGCCGCGGCCGTCGAGCGGTGGCAGCAGCTGCACATCGGCCACCGGTACGCCGTCGCCGAGTTGGCCGGTCGCCGAGCGGAGCTCCGCCGTCCTCAGACGCAGGAGCTCCGCCATGGTGGCGATCCCGCGAACCGGTGCCACCGTGTCACCGGTTCGGACGCCGGCTTGCGGCCGTTGTCCAGGGAGCAGGTACCGGACCAAATGCATTGGTTCCACCTTTCGAGGGAATTCACATCGAGGTGCCGAGGAGACCACGGGTGATCTGGAAACCTACGTTGCCGGATGCAACGGCCTTCGGGATCAGTTGCCTGCTCGCTACCGCCGCAAGGGTTACCAGGGCTGCCGTTGCCTGCTGCTGCGAGTTGCCCGAGGCAACGGCATCCAGATCATCGCCGTACTGCGCGACCGTCTCCGGGTCGCTGCTGAACTCCACGACGGGGACGAAGCGCTGGGCCGACAAGGTGCCGCTGGCAACATGTGCGAGTACCAGCTGGACGCCGGCGGCGCCGAAGCCCGTGACGGTTTCCATCCAGTCGGTGCCTGGCATCCGCATCACGTGCCAGCCCTTCGCGGTGAACCGCTGGCCGTGGGCGATCGTCGGGCCGACCGCGGCGGGCGAGCCGAAGGCGGCGTACCGGAAGGTCTTGTCGGCCAGGAGCGCGCCTCTCGAGGAGAGAACTGCGGTGCCGCCGGCGGCGACTATTTCGCGGCCGGTCAGGGCGAGCGCCTCGGCGGTTTCAGGGGTGAGCGGTCCGCGGGCTTCGAGGGCGACGGTCAGTTCACCGAGGGTGCTTGGGACTTCTTCGGGCGCGGGGAGGTTGAAGCTGCCGAACCAGTCGCGGACGCGGCCGGTGACTGCGTCGAGGCCGCCGTCGGCCTGGATGCTCGCCCAGCCGAAACGCGACGGGTCGGCACCGGCCTCGACCAGGCGGGACCGGAAGTAGTCGTTGTGCGTCTTCTCGCAACCGTGCTCGAGGAGCAGCGCCAGCCTGGTGTTGGGGTGCAGGAGGTAGCCGAGCATCGTGCGCGCGAACGTCTCCTCGGACGCACCCCCGCTCGACCCACATCCTTCGGTATGCGGCAGCGCGACCATCCGCGTGACGGCGTCACTCGCCCACCGCTCCAACTCACCCTGGGTCGCCAGCCGCAAGGCGATCTGCCCGGAGCACAAGCTGGTCGGAAGGATGAGCCCGACGGCTTCGGGAACGACGCGACCGTCAACTCGCAAAAGCTGAAGCACGGCGGAGGCGGCGGCGGGGGCGGCGGGGGCGGCTGCGGAGGCGGCGGCGCCGGACGCGGCGTAGCCGGCGAGGTCTAGTGGGGCGCCGGGGAGAGGGGCGTCTCGGTCTTCGGCGGGAAGGTCGAGGAGGTTGCGGGTGGTGCGGCCGTCGGTGGTGATGGAGATGCCTTCGCGGGGACCGTTCTGGCGCCAGTTGCGCCAGATGGAGACCTGGCTGTGGCCGGCGCGTTCGCCTGCGGACGGTTCGCCGGAGGCCACCCGGACGGTGAGGTCGAAGGTCTCGGTGGTGAGGTCGTCCATCGGGGTGCCGGTCAGGTAGCGGCCGGCGTCCACGTCCATCTCGGCGTGCAGTAGGTCGTACCGGGTCGTCGTGGTGACGAACTTGATCGTCGGGACGAACGGGAAGTTGGTGATCGAGCCGTTCCCGGTGGTGAAGAAGATCAGGTTGCAGCCGCTCGCGACCTGGCCGGCGACAGACTCCAGATCGTTGCCGGGGCTGTCCATGAAGACGAACCCGTGGCCCGGCATCGGCGCGGCGTAGTCGATCACGTGGTCCAGCCGGACGTCGCGATCCAGCTTGCGCGCGGCGCCGACGGACTTGAGAACGATGTTGTAGAGCCCGCGATACACGTTGCCGCCGGACGGGTTGCCCTCGGCTGTGTGCCCGTGCCAGCCGACGCGTTCCTTGAACGACTGCACGGTTCTCAGGAACTTCCTGGCCGTCGGCAGGTCCCGGACGTTCTTGAGAACGTAGCCTTCGGCGCCGATCAGTTCATCGGTCTCAGCCAGTACTGCGATGCCGCCGTGCCGGATCACCTCGCGCGCGACCGCGCCGGACAGCGGGTTCGCGCTGACGCCCGAGAACGCGTCAGAACCACCGCACTGCAAGCCGATCCAGAGATCCGCGAGCGGAACCTCCTGCCTGGCTTGCGCGGCGACGACCGGCAACCACGGCGCGACCAGCTGACCCGCGGCCGCGAGGTCCGCCTCGAATCCGGCCTTCCTGGTGAAGTACGCGTGGGGCACGCGGATCGGCGGATAGCCCTGCTCGGCCATGAAGTTCTTGATCGCCTGGCCGGAGACGAGTTCGCCGTCGGTGTCGACGATCAGGACCGCGCCGACGTTGGGATTCAAGGCGAAGCCCGCCAACGTGGCCAGCAGGAGGCGCAGGTTGTTCGGCGTACCGTCCTCGCCGCCTTCGGTGTGCGCAACCGGTACTACGAACTCCTCGTCGATCCGCTGGGCGAGTTCGGTGACGAAACCGCTGCTGCGGGAACTCGTCGCGAGCAGCACGACGTGGTTGCGCGTCCCGGCCGGTCCTTGCTCGCGGGGGTAGCCGAGAAAGGTCCCGGGCTGCTCGACCGAGGTGACCTGCCGGCCGAGATTGAGAGCCGTTTCGTCGAGTTGGTACGGATCGAGGGTCTCGTTCCTGGCGCTGGGCTCCCGGGGAAGGCCGTCGACACCTCGGGCTGCCACGGCGGCGAGGCTGGTCGGCGTACAGACGTAGTCGCCGACTTCGAGGTCCCGGAGGGCTCTGGCGAACGGGGTGTGCCAGGAGAGCAGCGGCTCGCCGGTGGCGACCGGGCGGGCGACGAAGCGATGGCCTTCGAGCACGGTGTGCGGCAGCGTCACCGGCGTACCGGCGACGTCGATCACGGTGCCGGCTTCGAGGCGGCGCGAGGAGATGGCGACGTTGTCCCCCGGCTCGGGTAGTACGCCGATCTCGTCGAACCTGAGCATCGTTTCCGCCTCCGGGTGGCTGGCTGGGCTGGAATCGTGCATGATGCATGATTACCGGTGCCACCTTGCCGAACTGCGCGGGCTGGGTCAAGGGCACGACCAGTCCCTGGAGAATGGGGCCCGATGGACCAGACAGTGGAGCCGCAGGATCGCCGGTTGCTGCGGCGGCAGATGCTCGCCGACGACGTCTACGAGGCGATCAAGACGATGCTGATGGACCACGCGATCAGGCCGGGCGCGCGGATCTCCATCGACGGCCTGGCGCGCGATTTCCAGGTGTCGTCGACGCCGGTACGAGAGGCGCTGGCGCGACTGGAGTCGGAGGGACTGGCGGACAAGGAGCCCCTGAAGGGGTATCGGGCCACACCGCTGCTCTCGTTGGCGGAGTTCGACGACCTGTACCGGTTCCGGCTACTGCTGGAGCCGTGGGCAGCGCGGCGGGCCGCCGAACTCATCGACGCCGGTGGGCGGGATCGGTTGCGCGCGGAGCTCGCGACCGCCGTTGAGCCGACGTCGGTCGACTACGCCGGGTACAAGTCACTCACCGCGCACGACAACCGCTTTCACACCCTCATCGCCGGCCTGTCAGGCAGCGAGCAGGTCCGCCTCGCCTTCCAGCGAACCCACTGCCACCTGCACATCTTCCGCCTCCACTACGACCGCGACACCGGACCCGAAGTACTGGTGGAGCACCGCCAGATCGTCGAGGCGATCGCATCCGGTGCCCCTGCCGCGGCCGAGGCCGCGATGACCAAGCACCTCGACAATTCGATGTCGCTTCGACTGCGCAAGGTGTACGAGCAGTAGAACTTGATACTAGGGCGGCTGGGCCAGGGCAGCGGCAGTCATGCCCCCGTCGATGGCGAGCGCGGCACCGATGAAGCGGGATCCGGATCGACACGCGGCCTGAACCCCACGGCGCACCGGCGTCCATCGATGCCGTCGTCGCCGACCCCGGAGCGTGTAGGCCGCGGCATCCGGTACTGAGGAATGGTGCGCGCGGGTCGTGCCGGACGCACTGGGGATCGCGTTCACCGCCGGTCTACCGGGTGGGTTCCGCGGTGGTCGACGATGAATTTGAAGCCGTGGCGGGTGGTCCATTCGAGGGCGTCGTCGTTTAGGCGGCGTACCTGCCAGCCGCCGTGGGTTTTGACCCGGTGGCTGAATCGCCTTAGCGGGATGAGGTTGTCGGTGTTTGTTTGTTTTGGTGGGCCGTCCGGTCTGAACGGTTCGATGTGGTCGAGGTCAGCGGCGCGGCTGCTTTCGCCGGTGCCGTAGACGAATTGTTCTGCTGGGTAGCGGAGTTTGATTCGTTCGCGGATGCGCTGGGGGATCTCGTAGGAGTCGACGGCGAGCTTGTCTTTGAGGTCGATGACGGGCTTGAGGGTGATGTGGTGGTGGCCGATGAGTTCTTCCAGGCGGGTGACGAGTACGGGGCCGAATCCTTCGACGCGCGCGACGCCTTCACCGGCGAGGAGTGTTTCGTCGGTGATGTGGAGGTAGAGCGTCGTTCCGTTGTTTTGCCGTCGTGCGGCTTGTTTGAGGTTGGCGAGCTTCCCGATGAGTTCCCGACGTGCTGCGCTGTCGAAGTCGGGCGCCTTCAGTGAGGAGGCGACGGAGTCATCGGATCCGGGAGTTTCGCTGAATGCGTCAGGCATGGCGGGACCTGCCTGCTCGTCGGCACCGTCGTCGTCGGCATCGGCATCGGCATCGGCATCGGCATCGGCATCGGCATCGGCATCGGGCACGTCGTCCCATGGCCAGCGCCCTGGGTGCGGATCCACGGGTGTCTCTTCCGGGGCGGGAGCATCAGAGGTGGAAGGTGCCGCGGAAGCAGCGTCGGCTGACGGCGCGACGGTCG
>NZ_JAAGLV010000116.1 GCF_010548305.1 Streptomyces sp. SID13031 | reverse complement strand
GTGAGAAGTGAACGAGGGTTTACTCGAATGTACTGAGCGGTACCGCGCCCGTCATCCGGCTGTGGGTGTGATCGCGCGCACGTTGCGTAACCACCCCCGGAGCGCTGCACTGGTTCCATGCTGACGCGAATCGACCACATCGGAATCGCCTGTTTCGACCTCGACAGGACGGTGGAGTTCTACCGCGCGACCTACGGCTTCGAGGTGTACCACTCCGAGGTCAACGAGGAGCAGGGCGTGCGGGAGGCCATGCTGAGGATCAACGGCACCTCGGACGGCGGGGCCTCGTACCTCCAGTTGCTGGAGCCGACCCGGGAGGACTCGGCGGTCGGCAAGTGGCTGGCGAAGAACGGCGAGGGTGTCCACCACATCGCGTTCGGGACGGAGGAC
>NZ_JAAGLV010000115.1 GCF_010548305.1 Streptomyces sp. SID13031 | reverse complement strand
ATTTGAAAGTCAAGGCCTGTGGGTATTCCGGAAAGTCATTGTCGAGTTTGGTGACATGTTCCGGCAAGGCAACCACGCGATGTACGTTTCTCCAGGGAGCGGCACTGTTGAGGTGCTTCGCCAATCAATGGCAACGGTCGTTAATTCTGACCATTGTGTCGTTCACATATCGCCGGGAAACAGTGCAGGGCCGAATGTGAGCGGTTTCCCTGATCCTGTTGGCGTTCGCTACTACATCCTTGGGGCCGCAACGCTCTAACAATCCGAAAATCGGAGAATACAATGGCTGTTTTGTCAGATTATACCTCTGGCACGATTACGCTCGCCAATGGTTCAACGGCTGTCACCGGCACAGGTACACTGTTTGATGTGGCGAAGTTCCGTGAAGGTT
>NZ_JAAGLV010000114.1 GCF_010548305.1 Streptomyces sp. SID13031 | reverse complement strand
CGATGACGCGGTGGTGATGTGTGCTTCTCGCGAGCAGGCCGAGGCCGCCTTGGAGCGGTTGAGAGTTCTGCTGGCCGATCTCGGCCTGGAGCCGAAGGCGGCCAAGACCAGGATCGTGCACCTGCAGGTGGGGGGCGAGGGACTGGATTTCCTCGGTTTCCACCACCGGTGGGTCACCTCCCGGCCCCGCGACGGGCGGCACCCTGTTGCTTTCCTCGCCCGCTGGCCCTCGGACAGGGCGATGCAGCATGCCCGCGACCGGGTCCGTGAGTTGACGGACCGTCGCAGGCTGCTGCGTCCGGTCAAGGTGATCGTGGAGGACGTGAACGCGTTCCTGCGCGGATGGGCAGCGTATTTCCGGTTCGGGAACTCGGCCCACACCTTCGACCAG
>NZ_JAAGLV010000113.1 GCF_010548305.1 Streptomyces sp. SID13031 | reverse complement strand
GGCGCCGACCAGACCGGCGAGGGCCACCGCGACGCCCGCCGTCGCCCAGCCGTCGGGGCGTTCGCCGACGAAGACGGCGGCCAGGACCGTCACCACGAGCGGGGCCGTGCCCCGGGCGATCGGATACATCTGGCCGAAGTCGCCCAGCGTGAACGAGCGCATCAGCAGTGCCATGTAGGCGACGTGCAGGCCCGCCGAGAGCAGCAGGTACGGCCAGGCACCGGCCGCCGGGAGCGGTGCGGCCGAGGCCAGGGCGGCGCCGATCAGCGCGCCGCCCCCGGAGATCAGGGTGAAGGACAGGAGCTGGTCGCGTATCGCGTGGGCGATGGCGTTCCAGCCGGCGTGGGTGATCGCGGCCGCCAGGACGGCGACCGCCACCAGGGGGGTCACGCCG
>NZ_JAAGLV010000112.1 GCF_010548305.1 Streptomyces sp. SID13031 | reverse complement strand
AGAAGGAGATCGACAAGGCGCAGACGATCGTCGAGCGCTTCATGATCCGCTGGCGCGGTGAGCCCGACCCGAAGCACGTGGCCGCCGTCGACGCGTACTGGACGTCCGCCGCGGAGCACGGCATGAACGCCTCCACGTTCACCGCCCGCGTCATCGCCTCCACGGGTGCCGACGTGGCCGCGGCCCTGTCCGGCGCCGTCGGCGCCATGTCGGGCCCGCTGCACGGCGGCGCCCCCTCCCGCGTCCTCGGCATGATCGAGGAGATCGAGCGGACCGGTGACGCGAGCGCCTACGTCAAGCGCGCCCTGGACAAGGGCGAGCGCCTGATGGGCTTCGGCCACCGCGTGTACCGCGCCGAGGACCCGCGTGCGCGCGTGCTGCGGCGTACGGCGAA
>NZ_JAAGLV010000111.1 GCF_010548305.1 Streptomyces sp. SID13031 | reverse complement strand
TACGTCCGCCTGGTGCAGCAGCCGCGTGAGCAGTTCCCTGCCCTGCTCCGTTTTGAGGTCAGCGGTGACGGATTCCTTGTTGCGGTTGCAGGAAAGAAAGTACGTCGACTCTGGTGTCTGATCCGGACCGACGAAGGGCGGACCCCAACTGCGGGCCTCATCTCCGTGACCGGGTGTCTCGATCTTGATTACCCGTGCGCCGAGATCACCGAGCATCATCGCAGCGTGCGGGCCGGCCAGAGCGTGGGACAGTTCGATCACCAGGCAGCCGTCGAGCGGGCCGCTTCCTGACGCTTCGGGGTCGAACATGCTGAGGTGGTCCCTTTCATCGATCTTCGCGTTGACCTGGGCCACCGTATGCAAACGGACATCAGAGGAATCGCCGGAGAGGGTTA
>NZ_JAAGLV010000110.1 GCF_010548305.1 Streptomyces sp. SID13031 | reverse complement strand
ACCGGTGCGACGTACGCGCGCAAGAACGTCCTGCGCTACGGCGAGAACCCGCACCAGCCCGCCGCGCTCTACACCTCGGGCGAGGGCGGTCTCGCGGAGGCCGAGCAGCTGCACGGCAAGGAGATGTCTTACAACAACTACACGGACACCGACGCCGCCCGCCGCGCCGCCTACGACCACGCCGAGCCGTGCGTCGCGATCATCAAGCACGCCAACCCGTGCGGCATCGCCGTCGCCGACGACATCGCCGAGGCCCACCGCAAGGCGCACGCCTGCGACCCGCTCTCCGCGTTCGGCGGGGTCATCGCGGTCAACCGCCCGGTCACCGTAGCGCTGGCCGAGCAGGTCGCGGAGATCTTCACCGAGGTCGTCGTCGCACCGGCGTACGAAGACGGCG
>NZ_JAAGLV010000109.1 GCF_010548305.1 Streptomyces sp. SID13031 | reverse complement strand
GGCCGGCTTCCCGTCCGTGGCGGTGCGCGTCGCCCATGTCCTCGGCCGACACGACGACTTCACCGGGCGCCTGGACCACTACGCGGAACGCATCAGGGCCGGCGAGCCGATCGCCGTTCCGGAGAAGAACCAGCCCGCCACCTATGTGTATGTCGAGGAGATCGCGGACTTTCTCGCCTGGACGACGGGGCAGGAATTCACCGGACCGGTGAATGCGCATGCGAACGGTCCGCTGACGACGCCGGACATCTGCGCCACGATCGAGCGGGAGCCGGGCGGCCGGGTGGAATTCGCCCCGGTACACGTGTGTGAGACATCGCCGTTCTCCTTCGCCCGCGCCTACGCCATGCACAACTCCCGTGCCACAGCGCTCGGATACACCTTCCGGCATACGTCGGAT
>NZ_JAAGLV010000108.1 GCF_010548305.1 Streptomyces sp. SID13031 | reverse complement strand
GTACGGGCGGCGGTCGCCTACGAGGACCGCGTGCGAGACGAACCGGGACTGCTGTACGGCCAGTTCGACCAGCGAGGGCGTGAGGTTCTTGCCGGAGGACGTGATGATCAGGTCCTTCTTGCGGCCGGTGATCGAGAGATAGCCGTCCTCGTCCAGCGCCCCCAGGTCGCCCGTGTGCAGCCAGCCGTCGGCGTCGAGCGTCTCGCGGGTGGCCCGCTCGTTGCCGTAGTAGCCGGGGAAGACCATCGGGCCGCGCGCCAGCACCTCGCCGTCCTCCGCGATCCGTACCTCGCAGCCCGCGATCGGGCGGCCGACCGTGCCGTAGCGCACCGCGCCGGGGTGGTTGAGCGAGATCGCACCGCCCGACTCGGTCATCCCGTACCCCTCGAACACCGCGATG
>NZ_JAAGLV010000107.1 GCF_010548305.1 Streptomyces sp. SID13031 | reverse complement strand
TTGACCGCATTAGGCGGAACCGCGTGGACCAGCTGTTCGAGGCGCCATCTCCATAATCGAACGTGTCAGGGAGCAGCACATGTTGGGTTTTCTCTTCGCCGGCTATCTGGCTCTTGTTGGCCGACCACTCGAAGCCGTCAACGACCGTCTCCAACCGATACCGCCACCACCGAACCCTGCCCTGGGCCGAGCACAAGCGGCGCGGTCGGTGTTCGGCATGCTGACCCTGGCGTCGCTGCTGCAGACTCCTTCCTACAAGGCTCGCTTGGAGATGCTCAGATCATGACATTCGAGAATCTCCCACCCGCGGAGCAGATCCGTTACTGCCGAGACAAACTCGAGCGCCTCGACGAACTCGAGACGCAGGTACGTAGCATGCCGAGCACCCAGCAGAACCGCGA
>NZ_JAAGLV010000010.1 GCF_010548305.1 Streptomyces sp. SID13031 | reverse complement strand
CCTCCAGATACCCCACCCAAGCAGCCAACACCAACCGCACCACCTACCAAGCCACCATCAGCATCACCATCCACACCCCGCCGCCTTGACACCGCCCCAACCCGCCTAACTAACCGGCCTTGGGGTTAACCCCTCAGACGGCGGGGTCGCCGTGGCGGGTGGCGGGTGGTGGGTGGCCGTCAGGCGTTGGAGCGGCGGCGGCCGTGGGGGTTGGGTGGGGGCTGGCCGGTCAGGCGGGCGTTCTCGGCCATTCGGTCCAGGCGTTCGCGGCGGCCGGCCGGGAAGGTGACGAAGGTGATGATCATGGCCAGCAGCGCGGCGCCGACGACGATCCAGCGCAGGCTGTGGTTCTTCTTCGGCTCGGTACTCGCGTTGGCGCTCGGCTTCGGCGTCGCGCCGGGCGTGGCGGCTGCCGGGGGTTTCGCGGCGACCGGTTTTGCCGGGGCAGCCATCTGGTAGACGACCGAGCCCTTGCCCTCGCTGCCGACCAGGATGTCGCTGCCCGACGGGCCCACCGCGACGGACTCGCCCTGCGCGACCGGAGTCGTCGCCTGCGCCACCACCGTCGGGGTGTCCCCCCAGGCCAGCGTGGTGACGTCCAGGTACGTCCGTAGTACGACGGTCTTGCCGTCCGGCATGAAGGTGCCGTCGGTGACGCCGTATGCGGAGACCGGGGCGGCGGCGAGCTTGGTCAGCTTGTTGGTGCCCTCGCGGGTGGCGCTCTCGGGAGCCGCGTAGATGGCGCCCGCCTTCTTCTTGACCTTGGTGACGAAGTACAGCCGCTTCGTCTGCGGCTCGATCAGCAGCGTCTCGGCGTCGTGGGCGCCATCGGGGTACTCGAAGTCGTACCGGTGGAACTTGACGTTCTCCTCGTCCTCGAGCCGGGCCGGCTCGGGGATCGTGTAGACCTCGATCATGTCGCGGTTCTTGTTGTTGTCCCCGATGTCGGCGATGTAGATGGTGCCGTCGTTGTCGACCGCGATCGCCTCGACGTCCTTGACCGGCGCCTTGAACTTGAGCTGGACGCGGACCTTGCCCGTCTTGTCGACGCCGAACACCCGGGCAGTATCACCGGAGTCGTTCACCGTCCACCAGATGCCGTCGTACCTCGAACTCTTCGCCAGCCCGGAGGACTCCTCCACGCGGCTGTCGTCGATCGAGAACAGTCTCTTCGGCGCCCCGGGGGTCGGTTCGGCGGCGGCCGAGTCGCTCGCGCGCGGCGTAGTACCGGAAGCGCCGGCTGAACCGGCTGGGATCGCGGCCCCGGCCAGGCTCAGCAGGGTGACGGCGGTCAGGGTCAGGGCGTTGCGCATCAAGCTCAAAGCACCGCCTCATGCTCGGGGGCGAGGACCAGCGTCGCCAAGTGTGGCTTGACCTGCCACTCCCCGATCAGCGCCTCGTACTCCGCCTGCACGTCCGGGCCGGCCGCGGCACCCGTCCGGGCAGCGCGCAACAGCAGATTGCGCGGCGTGTGCTCACTGTCCACGAACTGCACCACCTCTACCCGGTAACCGACCTGTCGGAGCACCGCCGCCCGCAGGGAGTCCGTCAGGACGTCGGCGAACCGCTCACGAACGATGCCATATCTGGTGAGAAGCGCATAAGGCGCCGGAGGTTCGACGTTCTTGAGCTGCTTTTGGATGTCGTGGTGGCAGCAAGGCGCCGCGAGGATCAGCGGCGCCTGCCAGCCGACCGCCCGGGCGAGCGCGTCGTCGGTCGCCGTGTCGCAGGCGTGCAGCGCCAGGACGACGTCCGGCGGGGCGTCCAGCTCGGCCGCTTCGATGGTCGCGTCGATGAACTTCAGGTGGTCCTGCCAGCCCAGCGCGGTGACCCGCCTGGTGTTCCGCTCGCGCGCGGCCGGAGTGCGATCGATACCCGTCATCCGGACGTCGTGCCCCGCCGCGGTCAGCAGGTGGTACGCCGCGAGCGTGAGATAAGCGTTCCCGCAGCCGAGATCGACCACCTGCAGCGGGCGCCCGGTCTCGATCCGGCCCGCCGCCAGCGCCTCCTCGAGAGCCGGCAGCAGCAACTTGCAGAACTCGTCGATCTGCTTGTACTTCGACTGCCGCGACGGCTTCACCCGGCCGAGATGGTCACTGATCCCCAGCTCGACCAGGAACGGCGCCGCCGGGTCGAGCATCCGCTGCTTGGTGCGATCGTGCGAAGTCTCCTGCTCGTGCTGCTCCGTCTGGCGGTGGAGCAGCGACTTGCCCTTCTTGGTGTAGCGCAGCCGGAGGGTCTCGGTGGTCGTCTCGATGTGCCAGTTCCCGTACGGGACGCCCAGCAGCTCGTCCACCACCGTGTCGGCGGCGGCCGTCCCCGCGTTGCGGGTATGCGCCTGCCGCTCGTCGTACTCGGTCACCTGCAGATGCCGGACACCCTTCAGATCGACATACCGCAGCTCCACCCGCTGGTACTTCGGTGCCTCCGCGCCTCGCCGCCGCCCGGACCCGACCGCTCGCACCAGTCCACCCGGCTCCAGCAATGCAGCCCGAACCGCGGCCCGCGCGACAGACTCCTCGCCCGGATCGCCCGCCCGCTCATCAGCTTCCTGCTCAGCCTGCATCGCGCCATTGTCGCCGACCACTCCCCGAGATCACAAAAGGGTCTCGCAGGATTCCTCCAAAGACCCACGAACCCCAGCACCTGGTAACCACCCACAGCCCCAACGGCGAGGTCCGGTGGGTAGGCCTCACTTGTCTGTGGTGGGGAGTGTGGCGTCAGGTGAGTTTGGCGTCTTCGGCTAGGAGGTTGAGGGCTTTCAGGCGGGTTTCGATGCCGCCTGGTTGGCGGCCCAGGGCGGTGACGAGCTGGTCCTTGGTGGCGTTGTCGTTGAAGAGTTGGGTCAGGAGGTCTTCCTGGTCCTTCGTCCAGCCTCGGTAGGCGTTGGGGTAGGTCTTGCGGGCTTCTTCGACCCGGCGGCCGAAAGAGCGGGCAGCGGGGAGTTCGAGGGCGCGGATGCGGAGCAGGCGGTGGCGGCCGACCTCCTCGCCGTCGCGCCAGAAGACCACTACGCCGTCGTCGAACGTCATCAGATCGGACGGGACGTCGCAGTAGTCGGCGTCCTCGAGCATCACCCGGACCATGGTTTGTCTCCTTCATGTCGACGGGCCGCCCGGCTGGTACAGCCGCGTCCGTGCCCTTCAGTTGGTTCTCAACAGAGAAGATGCCGCGATTCGCCCTCGCTCCGGCGACCGAATTTCTGAGCTGTGGACAATCCAACTGCAAAGTCAGTTTGCAAAAGCTCTTTGCAAAGCGCCTTTGCAGTCGCAGCCTGAGTTCATGACCGACCAGCACGAGAGCGACCAGCACCAGACCGAGCACAAGACCGGGCACCCGACCGTGGAGCTGGCCGGTGCCGCTCTGCGGGCGCTCGCTCACCCGATGCGCAACCGGATGCTCGGCCTGCTCCGCATGTACGGCCCCGCCACCGCCACCACGCTCGCCGGCCGCCTGGGCGTCAACACCGGCGCCACCAGCTACCACCTGCGCCAGCTCGCCGACGCCGGCCTGGTCGTGGAGGACGACAGCCGCGGCAACGCCCGCGACCGCTGGTGGAAGGCGGCGCACCTGGGGACGTCGTTCGACACCGGCGCGCTGCTCAAGAGCGAGCCCGAGCTGACGATGGGCTTCCTGCACGGCCTCGGCCAGGTCTTCGCGGAGAACATGTTCCGCGCGATCGACGAACAGCAGACCCAGTCGCCCGAGTGGCTCGACGCCAGCCTGATCACCGACTACACGTTCCAGCTCCGCCCGGCCGAGCTCAAGTCGATGCTGACCGAGGTCCAGGCCGTCTTCGAGAAGTACAGCACCGACCTCACCCAGCCCCTGCCCGACGGCGCTGAGCAGGTGTCCGTCCAGATCCAGGCCTTCCCCCGGGAGACACGATGACCGCCACGCTCGCGCCCCAGCCGCAAGTACAAGCTCCAACAGCCGGTCCGCCGAACCGGGCGCCGCTGATCGCCTTCCTCATCGCCAACGTCGTCTCCGTCTGCGGCACCAGGGTGAGCGCGATCGCCATCCCCTGGTTCGTCCTGGTCAGCACCGGCTCCCCCACCAAGACCGGCCTGGTCTCACTCGCGGAGATGCTCCCCCTGGTACTCAGCAAGGCTTTCGGTGGCCCACTGATCGACCGGATCGGCCCACGCCGGGTGAGCATCGTCGCCGACGCCGGCAGCACCCTGGTGGTCGCACTGATCCCCCTCCTGCACGCCCTGCATCTCCTCTCCTTCCCGACCCTCCTGGTCCTGGTGGGAATCGCCGGCACTCTCCGCGGCCCGGGCGACGCAGCGAAGGGCACTCTCGTCCCCGACATCGCCGAGGCCGCCCGCGTACCGCTGGAGCGCGTGACCGGCCTGGAGAGCACCACCGAGCGGCTCGCCGGCTTCTTGGCGTTCGGCCTCGCCGGTGGCCTGATCGCCTTGCTGGGTGAGGTCAACGCCCTCTGGATCGACGCCGCGTCCTTCGGGGTCTGCGCCGCCCTGTTCGTCATCTGGGCCCCGCACCGCAAAGCCACCACGCATCGCAAAGCCACCACCAGGATCACGGCAGCAGGAGCAGTAAGGACAACAGACGGAGCAGAGTCGCCGGAGGAGGAAGGCAGCTACTTCCAGCGCCTGCGCGAGGGCTGGACGTTCCTCCGCAAGGACAGGCTGATGATGCCGCTGGTCCTGATGATCTCGGTGACCAACCTGCTCGACGCGGCGACGGTGGCCGTGATGATCCCGGTCTGGATGCGCACGCACGGCTACGGCCCGGGCCAGACCGGCATGGTCCTCACCGCGTTCTTCATCACCGCCACCGTGTTCGCCCTGGTCGCGGCGAGCATCGGCGAGCGCATCCCCCGTCGGGTCGCGTTCATCCTCAGCTTCCTGATCTGCGGAGCACCACGCTTCGTCGTACTGGCCCTGGACGTCCCGCTGTGGGTAGTACTGGCCACCTACGCGATCGGCGGCGTCGGGGGTGGCTTCATCAACCCGATCCTGGGCGCACTGTTTGTCGAGCGAGTACCGCGGCAGATGCTGGGCCGGGTCAACTCATTGGCGAGTTCTGTCGGCTGGGCCGGCATCCCGCTGGGTGGCGTACTGGCCGGCGCGACCATCGCCGGTATCGGCCTGGCCCCGGCCTTCCTGGTCGCAGGTGGCCTCTACCTCGCCGCCACGCTCGCGCCGATTCTCTTCGGTCGCAACGAGAACTGGGGCGGCCAGACAGCTAAGCAGGATCTCCCGGATCCTCAGGGAACGGCGGACTGCCGGGATCTGGTGGCAGTCCCCACATCTTCGGCTTCGTAGCCGGCGGAGTGCCCTGCCGGGCGGCCTGCCGCCGCAGCCGGTCGCTCTCAGCACCGAGCAGGCCCAGCAGGACAAGGTCCAGACTCATCCCGCCGACAGCGGCGAACTGCGTCCCGGCGAACTGGAACACCTGAGTCACCAGCAGCGACACCAGTACTGCGAGCTCGAACAACCGCACCGCCCGAACCCGATCCCCGGCCCGCAACCGCAACCCGCCCCGTACGGTGAATGTTGCCGACAGCAAGCTCCCGGCAACCACCCCCAGTACCGGCAGATCCGTCACCAACCGCCCATCGTCAAGCCGAAGCGCAGCCGCGATGACCGGCGCACCAAGTGCCTGCACGGCCAGTACTGCGACCGTAACGGCCGGAGCGAGCGGATGGGTCGCCAACCGGTCGAACCCTCGCTGCAGAGCCCGCCAAGCCGCGTCGATCGGTGCAGCGAGCTCCACCTCGTCTGGCGGACAGGCAGCCAGCAGGGCACGCGCCTCCAGCCGCCCGACGACATCCGGCCCGACTGCCCGCAACTGCTCCGACGCCTGGGCCCGCCGGCGCCGGGACAACCCACCGGCCACCCCCTCGACGGCATGGTCGACCACGTTGGCCAACTGCTCCCGCTGGTCGATCGGCCGCCGGTTGTTGACGAACCGGGAGCCGAGCACGATCAGCACGAACACGACGTACATGATCGCCGCGGTCGGTTGGTAGAAGTAGTTGTTGTCCGAGGTGACGAACTTCCCGACCTCGTCGATGAACAGCCCGAAGCCGATACCGCCGACCAGCGCCGCAGCCGGCCGGACCACCGGACCGACGTACGAGAGCAGCAGGTAGATCGCCAGCAGCATCAGCAGGCCGCCGGGCAGGACGTGCGCGATGTGCAGGCCCTTGCCGCCGATCTGCGGGTAGCCGCTCAGCCCGAGGATCAGCCGCGTGATCAGGACGGTCGAGACACCCGACACCACGAAGGTGGTCAGGTGCTCCCCGGTCCGGACATTGCGGACCAGTCCCGCCCGCAACAGGTAGGACGACCGCTCGCTCATCGCGCCAGAGCCGCGATCACCACGATCGCGACCAGCGCCGCTAGTACGACAGAAGTGACGAGCCGTCGGGTCCGGGGGTCCACCGGCTCAGGCTAGTGGACCCCCGACCTGGCCGGTCAGGCCAGTGGGTAGTTGCCGACCAGGAGGCCGTGCGGATCGACCTGCTGCTTGATCTCCCGGAGCCTGGCGAGGTCCCCCTCGCTGAAGACGTCCTGCAGTGTCCCGTCGGCTCCCAGCATGGACGGGATCAAGTCCCCCGCGTGCCATGGCGCCACTGCATCCTTCAACGCCAGCAGAGCCTGCCGGGCCGGCTGCTCCAGCTCAGGCGCCGGCAGGATCGCCAACGCACTCAGCGCGTACTTCGCTGCCGGGTCGGCCGCTGCCACCCCTGGATGGCCCACCTCCTGGCTCGCCCGCAGGTGCCGCAACTGCACTTGGAAGATCAGCGACGGCTGCCCCGCGTACTTGAGCAGTACGCCGATCAGCTCCGGCGTGAGCTCGTCGAAGGTGACTGTCTCGATCGTGAAGGAGGTTGGCTCCACCGGCTCCTGAGTGACCTCCGCGATCGAGCCCGGAGTCTGCGGCCCGACGGAGTCGACCACCGCAGTACCGGCCGCTCGGATCGGCGCCAGAGCCGCCTCGAGCGCAGCCGGATCGAACGGAGTCGCCCCATCGATCATGCAGAACGACTGGCCGCGGATCGGCTCCGGCATGAACGGTGCGTCCGGGAAGTGGGTCAGGTAGGCCCACAGCGTAACCTGCCCGGCAGCAGACTCGGTGGCCTGCTTGTACGCCGTCAGTACGGCCTCGGCCTGGTCGATCGGGAACATCAGCCGGCCACCGGTGATCTCCGGCGCCAGGAACAGCTCCACCTCGACCGAGGTCACCACGGCGAAGTTGCCGCCGCCCCCACGTAGCGCCCACATCAGGTCCGGCTCAGTGGAGTCGTCGATCCACCTCCGAGATCCAGAGGCGTCCACGATCTCTGCTGCCCGCAAGCTAGCGGCCCCTGAGCCGTAGGGGCGGGAGAACCAGGACAGGCCGCCGTTGGTGCAGTAGCCGACCACCGAGACGTCCCCGGTCGAGCCGAGCAGGCCGGTGAGCCCGGTACCGTCCAGGGCCGTCTGCAGGGCACCCCACCGCACCCCTGCACCGACCCGGGCGATCCTTGCGTGGGAGTCGACCCAGATGTCGTCCAGCGCGTTGGTACGCAGCACGATCGTCTGGTCGAGCGACCTGGTCGCGCCGTGTCCCCCGGCCTGCGCCGCCACCTTCAGGCCGTGGGCGGCGGCAAACGTCACTGTGTGTTCGACGTCGCTCGGCCCCGCGGCCTCGACGACCGCCAGCGGCCGCTGGTCGACGGTCAGGTTCCAGGCCGTTCGGACGGACTCCCAGTCCGGATCTTCGGGTGTGACCACCCGGCCGGTCAGCACTTCGCGCAATGGTTCGATCATGGCGTCAGCCTCGGGCGCGGCCGCCGTGACCACCATCCCAGCTTTCTGGGGTTCTGGTTGCCACCGGCACCTGCCCATACTGGCGAGGTGAAGACTTACCACGCGGAATCGGCCCGCGCGGGCCTGGAGGCTGCCAGCCGGGCCGGTCTGACCTCTGACGACTTCAGCACGGTCGCGATGGAGTTGCTCGAAAGGGCAATCCCCTACGACGCGATGTGCATCGGCACGACCGACCCGGCCACCAGGCTGAGTACCGGCGCCGTCAAGGTCAACATGGCCGCCAACACCGGCACACAGTTCGCCGAGCACGAGTACGGCGTACCGGACTTCAACCTGTTCGTGGATCTGGCGGACCGGCCGATGGCGGTCGGGATCCTGGCCGACGCGACCGGGGGCGACAACCAGCGCAGTGCCCGGATCCGGGACCTGCAGCATCTCTTCAGCACCGAGCACGAGATGCGCGGCGTGCTGCGGACCGGCGACCAGATGTGGGGCACGTTCGCGATGTACCGCGAGCCCGGCCGGAGTGGGTTCTCCCCGGCCGAGGCGGAGTTCATGCACCGGACCGAGAAGCTGATGGCGATCGGGATGCAGCGCGGGCTGATCGCCACCGACCTGACGCGGCCGGAGCGATCCAACCCGTCCTCGGCGGTGCTCATCTTCGACCAGCACGGGGAGGTCGTCTCCGCGACGCCGGGAGCCGAGCAGCGCATCGTGGAGCTCGGCGGAGATCTGTGGTCGCAGCTGCCGTTCTCAGTGGCCGCAGTGGTCTCGGCGGCTCGCGCTCAGGTGGAGGACGTAGTACCGAGGTCTCGGCTTCGGTCTGCCGGCGGTGAGTGGCTGGAGTTGCATGCGGCACCCATCCGTGGCCGGGACGGGCTGACCGGGCAGATCGCCGTCACCATCGACGCGGCCGGGCCGCCCAAGGTCATCCCGCTGATCGTGGCGGCGTTCGGCCTGACCAGTCGCGAGCAGGACGTCATCCAGCAGGTCCTGCGGGGTGACAGCACCAGCGAGATCGCCGCGGCGTTGCACCTGTCGCCGTACACGGTCCAGGACCACCTCAAGATGATCTTCGAGAAGGTCGGAGTCTCCAGCCGGCGGGAGCTGTCCTCCAGGATCTTCTTCAGCCACTACGCGAACCAGTCGGTCAAGGACGCCGGTATGCACCAGCTGCGATCTGGTTCGGAGTGATGGACGGGATGCGCGGTTTGTCGGTCATACCCTTGACGATCGTTGCCGCGGGCGCCGACCGGTATCCCAGTTCTTGGGGGGTTCCGGGTCCCAGATATCTGGGGTGCCGTCCGCTCGCCACCCGGCGCACACTGGTCTCGTGAAGACTTATCACGCCGAATCCGCGCGGGCGGGGCTCGAGGCGGCGGCCGAGGCAGGGCTCGCGTGGGAGGACTTCTCGCTGGCCGCGGTCGAGTTGCTGGAGCGCGCGATCCCGTTCGACTCGATCTGCATCGGGATCGCCGATCCGGCAACCAACCTGGTCACCGGTCGGGTGATGGTCGACCTGGCGCACTCGAACGAGGAAGAGTTCGTTCAGTACGAGTACGAGATCCCGGACTTCAACCACTTCGCCGACCTGGCTCGCCAGGAGGTGGCGGTCGGCATCCTGGACGAGGCCACCAACGGCAACCGGCTGCACAGTCCACGACAGCGGGACTACCTGCCAGGGCTGGGCATCGAGCACGAACTGCGGGGCGCGGTCCGCAGCGGCGGCCGGATGTGGGGCGTCTGCACTCTGTACCGCAGCCGCGGCCGGGTCGGCTTCTCGCCGGCCGAGGCGCAGTTCATGCACCGGATCGAAAGCACCATGGCTCTGGGCTTCCGGCGCGGCCTGATCTCATCCAGCGTCGAGCAGGCCGGCCGGGACTCTTCCGCTGCCGTGCTGATCTTCGATGCCGACAACGAGCTCATCTCCGCCAGCGCCACCGCAGAGGAATGGGTCGCCGAGCTCGGCGGCGACCTGTGGGGCAAGCTGCCGTCCTCGGTCACCACCGTCGCGGCTGCTGCGCGCGCGGTGGCCGCCGGCACCGCGCAGTACGTGCCGAACCTGCGCCTGCGCAGCAGAACCGGCCAATGGCTGGCCCTACACGGTACGCCGATCCGCGACCGCGACGGCCTGACCACCCAGATCGCCGTGACGATCGAGGCCGCCGGCGCCGCCAAGATCATCCCGCTCATCGTCGCGGCGTACGGGCTGACCGATCGCGAGCGCGACGTCGTCCAGCACGTCCTGCTCGGTGACAGCACCAACCAGATCGCCGCCGCGCTGCACCTGTCGCCGTACACGGTCCAGGACCACCTCAAGGTGATCTTCGACAAGGTCGGAGTCTCCAGCCGGCGCGAACTGTCGTCCCGGATCTTCTTCAGCCAGTACTCCGGCCGCTTCGGCAAGAGCCTGAACGCCGATGGCTTCTTCACCGACTGACTACGCGCAGGGAACCGTCTGCCGGGGAAGCTCGCTGCTAACGTTCGGCCCATGCAGGGAGGGAGCATCGACGAGGAACAGGCGAGCAGCGGCGGGCGCCGCAGTCAGCGCGTCACGATCAGCGACCTCGCTCGCCGGCTGGATATCTCCAAGGCCTCGGTCTCGTACGCGCTGAACGGCCGCTCCGGCGTCAGCGAGGAGACCCGCCAGCGGGTCCTCAGCCTCGCCGCCGAACTCGGCTTCCACCCGAACTCCGCCGCCGTCGCACTCTCCGCGAGCCGGACCAAGACGATCGGCATCGTGATCGCCCGCGACCCGGCGCTGATCTCGACCGAGGCGTTCTACATGCGCACCCTGGTCGGCATCGAGCAGTACCTGAACGAGGTCGACTCCTCGCTCCTGCTCCGGCTGACCGGCGAGCAGGGCCAGGACCTCGACGTACTGCGCCGCTGGAGCCGGCAGGGCCGGGTGGACGGGTTCATCCTGTTCGACGAGCACAACGACGACCCGCGGATCCCGTTGCTGAAGGAGCTCGGAGTCCCTTGCGTGGTGGTCAGTTCCAACGCGCCGGACGACGGCGTGGGCCGGCTGATCAGTTCGCCCGACCAGACCGTGCGGCTCCTGGTGGGGCACCTGGAAGAGCTGGGTCACCGCGACATCGCCCACGTCAGCGGGCCGTTCACCTTCGTGCACGAGCAACTGCGGGTCAAGCTGCTCAGGGAGTACGCCGAGGCACGCGGCATCCGGGTCACCCACTTCGAGGGCAGCTACCAGTACGCCGATGGCGCCGAGATGACGCGCAAGGTGCTGGCCGGCAAGAACCCGCCGACCGCGCTCATCCTGGGCAACGACCTGATGGCCGTCGCCGCGTTGCGGGTGGCCGTGGAGCTCGGCACCGGAGTACCGGACGAGCTGTCGATCCTCGCCTGGGACGACTCGCCCTTGTGCGAGCTGGCGCTCCCCGGGATCACCGCGGTCGACCAGCAGACGATGGAGCGCGGGCGGATGGCGGCCGACCTGCTGTTCCGGATCGCGGCAGGCGAGTCCGGGCTGCACTGGGAGACCCCCTCCGGCGTACTACGCGTGCGCGACTCGTCGGCCGCGGTTGCCCGCAGTACTCGCTGAGGCGGGTATCCAGCGCAGTACCGGCCGTTACGAGACCTTGCGTGATTGTGCGCAGGGAGCGACATATTGCGTGCGTAATCTGCATCACATCGGGTACCCGGTCACGGTGAAGTAACAAACTCGGGCTAACTGAACCGGTTCGGGTTCCCATGCTTAACCGGTTAGGCCACTATGGGCCCGACCAGCCTCCGCTCTCCTGCCGGAGGCTCGATGGGACGAGGGAGTCCGACGTGAGACTGCGTTCGCTTGTAGCCGCAGCAGCGGTGTCCGCCCTGGGAATCAGCCTGGCCGCTTGTGGTGGCAGCGACTCGGGCGACTCCTCTGGCGGCAGTGGTGGAGACCAGACGCTGACCTACTGGGCCAGCAACCAGGGCACCAGCCTGGACAACGACAAAGAGGTGCTGACCCCGGTACTGCAGAAGTTCACCGCGGACACCGGCATCAAGGTCAACCTCGAGGTGATCGGCTGGAACGACCTGCAGACCCGGATCCAGACGGCGACCACCTCGGGTCAGGGCCCGGACGTCGTCAACATCGGCAACACCTGGGCCGCCTCGCTGCAGGCGACCAACGCGTTCCTGCCGTTCGACGGCGACGCGATGACCGCGATCGGGGGCAAGGACAAGTTCGTGCCGACGGCTCTGGCGACCGGCGGCAAGGAGGGCACCGACCCGACCTCGGTCCCGCTCTACGGTCTGGCCTACGGCCTGTACTACAACAAGGCGATGTTCGCCGCGGCCGGGCTGCAGCCGCCGAAGACCTGGGAAGAGATGGTCAGCGCCGCGCAGAAGCTGACCGACCCCGCGAAGAAGACGTGGGGTATGGCGCTGGCGGCCGGCAGCTACACCGAGAACGTGCACTTCGCCTTCATCAACGCCGCGCAGAACGGCGCGGACTGGTTCGACAAGGACGGCAAGCCGACCTTCACCGGTGACGGCAACGTGCAGGGCGTGCTGCGATACCTCGACCTGATGCAGAAGGACAAGGTCGCCAACCCGTCGAACGCGCAGTACGACAACGGCACCAAGTCGGTGAACGACTTCGCCACCAAGAAGGTGGCGATGGTGATCAACCAGAACAACGCCGACTCCTCGATCGTCGCCAACGGCATGAAGGCCGGCGAGTACGGCGTGGTGCCGTTCCCCGCGCCGGCCGGAGCGGCCCAGCAGGTCGCCAGCCACGTGGCCGGGATCAACCTGTCGATCTTCAAGAACACCAAGAACAAGGACGCGGCGCTCAAGTTCGTCAAGTACATGACGGACGCGACCACCCAGACCACGCTGGGCAAGCCGTTCTCCTCGCTGCCGGTGCTCAAGGACGCCAAGCCGGTCTTCACCACGGACGCGACCGAGGCTGCGACGTTCCAGGACATCTACAACACCAAGTCGAAGCCGCTGCCGCTGGTACCGGCCGAGGACCAGTTCGAGAGCACCGTCGGCAAGGCGATGAACGGCCTGTTCGCCAAGATCGCCACCGGCGGCACGGTCAGCGCCGACGACGTGAAAGCCGCGCTGAAGACGGCGGAGGATCAAGTGGCGGCCAGTAGCTGATGTCAGTAGCCACCGAAAAGGCTCCCGCCGCGACGGCCCCCAAGCCGTCGCGGCGGGGGCTGGACCGCCGGCCCGGGCTGAGCCGGCGACTCCCCTATCTGCTGCTCGCTCCGGCGGTACTGCTGGAGTTGCTGATCCACATCGTGCCGATGCTGGTCGGCATCTGGATGAGCTTCGTCAAGCTGACCAAGTTCTTCATCGCGAACTGGTCGGCCGCGCCCTGGGCGGGCTTCAACAACTACCGGGTCGCCGTCGACTTCCACGACGCGGTCGGCGAGGGGCTGCTGAAGTCTTTCGGCGTCACGATCGCCTTCTCGCTGATCACGCTGGCGCTGGCCTGGTGTCTCGGGATGGCGGCCGCCGTCGCCCTGCAACCACCGTTCAAGGGGCGCAGCGCAGTACGGACGTTGTTCCTCGTGCCTTACGCGCTGCCCGCGTACGCCGGGATCCTGACCTGGAACTTCATGCTCCAGCGCGATACCGGTGCGGTGAACCACGTGATCGTCGACAACCTCGGCCTCACCTCGGACCGGCCGTTCTGGCTGATCGGCAGCAACGCGCTGGTCTCGCTGATCACCGTCGCGGTCTGGAAGCTGTGGCCGTTCGCGTTCCTCACCTTGATGGCGGGCCTGCAGAGCATCCCGCGCGACGTCTACGAGGCTGCCGCGGTCGATGGCGCCGGCACGGTTCGGCAGTGGCGCAACATCACCCTGCCGGCTCTGCGGCCGGTCAACCTGGTGCTCGTGCTGGTGCTGTTCCTGTGGACGTTCAGCGATTTCAACACGCCGTACGTGCTGTTCGGCAACGCGCAGCCGCCCGCGGGTGACCTGATCACCTTCCACATCTACAACGCGTCGTTCCTGACCTGGAACTTCGGCTCCGGTGCGGCGATGTCCGTGCTGCTGCTGATCTTCTTGATGATCATCACCGGCGCCTATCTGATCGTCACCGGCCGGAGGTCCCGACGTGCGTGACACCAAGGGTTTCAAGGTTTACCGAGGGATCGTGCTGACCGTCCTCGGCCTGTTCGTCCTCGTCCCGCTCTACGTGATGGTGACGTCCTCGCTCAAACCGCTGAGCGACGTCCAGGGCGCCTTCACCTGGTGGCCGTCGACGATCACGCTCGACCCGTTCGTCGACATGTGGAAGACGGTGCCGCTGGCCCGGTACTTCGTCAACAGCACGATCGTCTCCGTGGTCGCGACGGTGTGCTCGGTCGCGATCGCGATCCTGGCGGCGTTCGCGGTGTCCCGGTTCCGGTTCCGCGGGCGGACCGTCTTCACCACCACGGTGCTGTCGACGCAGATGTTCCCGGGCGTGCTGTTCCTGCTGCCGTTGTTCCTGATCTTCGTGAACATCAACAACTCGATCGGGCTGCAACTGGTCGGCACCCGGCTGGGTCTGATCATCACGTATCTGACCTTCAGCCTGCCGTTCTCGATCTGGATGCTCGCCGGGTACTTCGACAGCATCCCGCGCGAGCTCGACGAGGCGGCGCTGGTCGACGGGTGCGGCCCGATGGGCGCGCTGATGCGGGTCGTCCTGCCGGCCGCGCGACCGGGGGTGATCGCGGTGGCGATCTACTCGTTCATGACGGCCTGGGGTGAGGTGCTCTTCGCCTCGGTGATGACCACGGAGGCCAACCGGACGTTGTCGGTCGGCCTGCGGCAGTACTCCACCCAGACGAACGTCTACTGGAACCAGATCATGGCCGCTGCCCTGGTGGTCAGCATCCCGGTCGTGATCGGCTTCCTGCTCGCCCAACGCCACTTCGTGGCCGGAGTGACCGCCGGAGCCGTCAAGTAAACAGCCGGCCGGGCGCTCCTTCTGGGCCGCCCGGCCGGCTCTCAGCTGAAGAGCTTCTCGCCCCAGTACGAGCCTGGTTTGACGCCGGCCGGGCAGGCGAAGATGCCGGAGCCGACGTGGCGGATGTACTCGTTCATCGTGTCCGTGCGGGACAGCTGCTGCTGGATCGGGATGAACTGCTTGCGCGGATCACGCTGGTACGCAAGGAAGAACAGCCCGGCATCCAGGCGACCGAGGCCGTCCGAGCCGTCGACGAAGTTGTACCCACGCCGCAGCAGCTCCGCACCCTTGTTGAACTGCGGGTGCGCGAGCCGGATGTGCGAGTCCATCGCAAGCTTCGGCTCGCCGTCGGCGTTCTTGGCGTTGAAGTCGATCAGGTCGAACTCGTCGGCCTTGCCCAGCGGAGCGCCGGTGCCCTTGCCGCGGCCGATGATCTGCTCCTGCTCGCCGAGCGACGTCCGGTCCCAGATCTCGATCGTCATCCGGATCCGGCGCGACACCAGGTACGAGCCGCCGACCATCCAGTCCGGGCCGTCCTCGGGCTGCACCCACAACTGCTGCTCGAGCTTGTCGGTGTCTTCCAGCTTCAGGTTGTTCGTACCGTCCTTGAAGCCGAACAGGTTGCGCGGCGTCGTCTGCGCCCGGCTGGTGGACGACGTCCGGCCGAAACCGAGCTGGGAGTAGCGCACCACGGTGGTGCCGAAGCCGATCCGGGCCAGGTTGCGGATCGCGTGGACAGCGACCTGCGGGTCGTCCGAGCAGGCCTGGATGGCGATGTCGCCACCGCTGCGGTTCGGGTCCAGGTTGTCGGCGATGAAGTGCGGCAGGTCGACCAGCGCGGCCGGCCGCTTCCCCTTCAGCCCGAACCGATCGTTGCCCTTGGCATCGACAAAGAAGCTCGGGCCGAAGCCGATGGTCAACGTGAGTCGCGCCGGTGGCAGGCCGACCGCCTCGCCAGTGTCCTCCGGTGGGGCTTCGCCCGGGCCGTTCACCGCGCCGTACTGGCCGATGTCACGTCCGGCCGTCATCAGCGCGGCCGCTGCCGTCCACTCCTTCAGCAAGGAGATGACCGCTTCGCGCTTGGTCGCCGTCACGTCGAAGGTGGCGAAGTGCAGCCGGTCCTGCGCGGGCGTGACGATGCCCGCCTGGTGAGTGCCGTGGAATTCGACCGGGCCGGTGTTGTCGGCAGCCTGCGACTCCTCGGTCGACAGGGCCGAGTGAACGGCGTACCCGGCGACTCCTGTCGCGACGGCGGCTCCCGCCGCGCCGAACAGGCCGCGACGGGAGATGCCTTGACGCTTCTCGGACTCGCTCATTTCTTGGCGATGACGCCGGCGACCTTGCTGACCGGCTCGGCCAGCGCGTCCACGATGCCGCCGAGGGTCTTCTGCTCGGCGGCGCTCAGGGCGTAGGGCTTGAAGCCGTCGGCGGTCCGGTACTTGTCGACCGCGGCGAAGACTGCCTTGAAGTTGGTGTCCAGCGTGACCACCAGAGCGGCGTCGCGCTTCTGCAGGGCCGGGCGCAGCGCCTGGATCGCGGCCTGCGATCCCTCGACGTTGGCCTGGAAGTCCCACAGGTCGGTATGCGAGTAGCGGTC
The DNA here is from genome assembly GCF_010548305.1 of Streptomyces sp. SID13031. Classification (GTDB taxonomy): domain Bacteria; phylum Actinomycetota; class Actinomycetes; order Propionibacteriales; family Kribbellaceae; genus Kribbella. The sequence continues at coordinate 312,221 of NZ_JAAGLV010000010.1, read as the reverse complement.
CTCTTCACCGGTGATCTTGCCGGTCGCGACCTCGTCGAGCAGTTCCTTGGCGCCGTTGGCCAGCTGCAGCGGGTTGAGCTTCACGACCTTGGCCTTGGCGACCACGGTCTTCACGTCGACGAGCAGCTGGTCGGCGTACTTCGCCATCCCCGCGGTGCTGTTCTTCTCCCACAGGGCCTGCTCGATCCGGTGGTACCCGGTCCACTCGGTGCCGGGCTCGACGTCGTTGATGCGGGCGTCGATCTTCGGGTCGAGGTCGCCGAACGACTCCGCGACCGGCTCGATCCGCTCCCAGTAGGTGCGGGAGATCGGGAAGAGCTCCTTGGCCTTGGCGATGTCGCCGGCCTTGACCGCGGTGACGAACTCGGTGGTCTTCTGCTCGAGCGCGATCGCCTGCGAGTTCACGTAGCGCTGGTAGCTCTCGGTGGCCTGCTTCAGCGCGGTGTCCTCGTCGATCTGCGCGGCGGCGTCACCGGTGACGTTGAGGTCACCGCGGATGCCGTCGCCGATCATCCCGGGCTTGCAGACCGCCTGGTACTTGCCGGTCGGCAGCTCGACGATCAGGTCGCGCTTGAGGCCGGGTCCGATGTTCTCGACCTCACCCATCACCCGGTCGCCCTCGGCGTACACGTAGAACTCGGTGACCTTGCTGCCGCCGTTGGAGACCGAGAAGGTGCTGGTGCCCGACTTGACGTCGGTCCGGCTCAGGCCGCACTCGGAGTCGGTCGCCTTGACCGTGACCGGGCCGGTGCCGTCGTCGGAGGCGGCCGGCTTGTCGTCCGCACAGCCGGTCAGGCCGGCCAGCAGCAGTACCGCGCCGATGGCGGCGGCTCGACGGGTGGTGATCATGGGTTCTCCTGGACGGTTCGGGTGGATCGTGCTGTTTCGGTCCGCGCGTCGGCGGGCACCGCGGGCGGCGGGGTGAACTTGACCGGGCGGAAGTACAGCACCAGCACCGGTACGAGGTAGGCCAGCCAGGCGATCGCTTCGATCACCGTCGGGGCCGGGTTGAAGTTGAAGATCCCCTTCAGCAGGACGCCGTACCAGCTGTCCGGCGGGATCACGTGGGAGATGTCGAAGGCGAGGTTCTGCAGGCCGGGCAGGATGTTCGCCTCCTGCAGGTCGTGGAAGCCGTAGGCGAAGATGCCGGCCGCGACCAGGATCAGCAGCGCGCCGGTCCACTTGAAGAAGACGGCGAGGTTGACCTTCACCGCGCCGCGGTAGATCGCGAAGCCGAGCACGACGGCGGTGCCGAGACCGAGCAGGACACCGACGAACGGCGTGGCCGTGGTCGCGGTGGCCGCCGACGCGTAGACGATGAAGGCGGTCTCGATGCCCTCGCGGAAGACCGCCAGGAAGGCCAGCAGGACGATCGCCCGGCTGCCGATCTCGAGCGCCTGGCCCATCCGCTCGCGCAGCTCCCGGGCGATACTGCGCGACGCCTTGCGCATCCAGAAGATCATCCAGGTGACGAAGCCGACCGCGACGATCGACATCACCCCGCCGATCGTCTCCTGGGTGGTGAACGACCTGGCCGTGAGCGAGGTGATGAACTGCAGCAGCGCCCAGCCGCCGACCGCGACGGCGATCGCGGCGCCCACTCCGATCCAGACCAGTCTGAGCCGGTCACGGTGCCCCGACTTCACCAGGAAGGTGGCGAGAATGCTGACCACCAACGACGCTTCGAGGCCTTCACGAAGACCGATGAGGTAGTTGGCGAGCATGGCGGGAACTCCAAGTATTAGGTACGGCTAACCTTCCGAAGGTTAACCTAAGAAATCCCATTCGCCCACTGTGTCGTAGGCAGCACCATGGCTCGGGCCCTCACCGAGACGCGATGAGACCAACTCGATACTTTCCGCTGTCCAGGACGGGCCCTCGTAGGTGTCGAAGATCCGCACCCACCGGACCACATCCATCGGCTGCCGCAGCCGCGCCAGCGTCAGATGCGGGGTGAATTTGCGCCCGTCGACGGTCACCCCCGCCTTGTTCGCCGCTGACCGCGTTGTCATCGCCAGATGCGGCAACGCGTCCGACCCGTCTTTCACCCCGGTCCACAGCACGCGCGCATCCGCCACGCTCGGAAACGCCCCGGATCCGGCCAGCCGCAGATCGAACGGCTTCTGCCGCCCAGCCGCCCGCTCGAGCCCTTCGGCCAATTCCTCGGTCTTGTACTCCGGTACGTCACCCAGGAACGCCAGGGTGATGTGCCAAGTCTCGTCGGACGCCCACCGAATGTCCTCGTCCGGGTGATCTCTCCGGGGGCCGACGAACTCGGCCAGGTGCTCGACAACCTCCGCCGGAGGAACCACCGCCACAAAAAGTCGCATCCCACGATTTTAAAGGCCGGTGTCCAGCCGATAGGAATTCTTTGCGGCGATCAGCAATCCATCGTCGGGAAGGTATAGCCCTGGGCCGTCAAGGTCTCCAGCGCCTGGTCGAGGGCGGCGACGGTTTGGCTGCGGTTGCCGCCACCGTCGTGCATCAGGACGACGCTGCCGCTGCGGGCCTGGGTGAGGATGCTGTTCACGATCGCCTGCTTGCCCGGGCGTTGCCAGTCGAGGGTGTCGACGTCCCACAGCACGGGGATCATGCCGGCCGCCCTGACGTCGGCGCGGACCTTGTCGTTCACCGCGCCGTACGGGGGCCGGAAGCATTTCGACTGCGGGCCGTCGAAGATCTCGTGGTGGCGTTTGGCCGCCGAGACCTTGGTCAGCTGCGCATGCGAGATCGAGTGGCTGCCGATCGTGTTGCCTGCGGCAAGCACCTGGTCGCGGATCGCGGGATGCGCCGCCTGCATACTGCCCAGCTCGAAGAAGGTGCCATGGGCGTCGTACTTCGCCAGCACCGCCAGGACCTGCGGCGTCCAGACCGGATCCGGTCCATCGTCGAAGGTAAGGAATAGCACCTTCTTGCCGCCGGCAACCGCGGTCGGGTTACCGGCCGGCTCGTGCGACGCACTGGCAACCGGCGTACTCGAACTCTGAGCAGTCGTCGGCTTTGCTGTCGGCCTTGCTGTCGGGGCTTTCGTCGAGGTCGTGGACACAGTCTTGTCCGGTGCGGTGGCAGACGCCTGATCCGCCTGTGCCAACCCGAAGGCAACCACCCCGGCGACGACAAAGGCAGCCGAGATACCGATGCCGGTATTGATGAAGGCACCGAGCTTGCGGGACATGACAACTCCTCATGAATCAGACGGACGTTCCCCCGAGCCCCTCGTCCAGGAGCTTCAAAACATGAGACGCCCCAAACCCCGATCCAGTTGGAAGTACGGATTGGAGATCTGGTGGCCGGGGGTTCGGCCGATCGGTGTCATGGCACGGACCTGTCTTCGGGAGTGGGAAGGGTGGCAAGGAATCCAGGGTTGCCTGCTGGCATGAGACGAACTCTGGGTGCTTTGGGCGCCACGGTGGGTTTGCTGGTTTCCGGGTTGGTTGTGCCTGCTGGGGCTGCAACCGCCATCGACTGGTCGAGTTGCAGTGATCCGGCGCTGGTACAGGCGGGGGCTGAGTGTGGGGTCTTGGAGGTGCCGCTGGATCGGGCGCGCCCCCAGGGCGCCACGGTGAGGTTGGCGTTGGCTCGGGTGAAGCACAAGGTGCCTGAGGCGCAGTACCAAGGGGTTGTGTTGTCGACGCCTGGGGTGCTGGGTGGGTCCGGGTTGCGGAACGCGTTGATCGGGGCGCAGTTGCCGGCCGCGGCTGCGGATCGGTACGACTGGGTCGGGTTCGCGCCGCGGGGGCTGGCGCCGAGTGTGCCCGCGTTGAGTTGTCAGCCGAACTACATGGACTACAACCGGCCGAACTACGTGCCGACGACGGCAGCCTTGGAGAACACTTGGCGCGCGCGGACCAAGTCGTACGCCGATGCCTGTGCAGCGGCTCAGCCCGCGCTGCTCGACCACATGAAGACGACTGACACGACTGCGGACATGGAGAGCATCCGTACTGCGCTCGGTGTCCCCCAGGTGACCTTGTTCGCGCAGTCCTATGGGTCGTACACGGGTGAGGTCTACAGCACGCAGTACCCGAGCCGGGTGAAGCGGTTGATCCTCGACAGCTCCGTCGATCCGCGGCGGGTGTGGTTCGGGGCGGCGGCGTTCGACCAGGATGTGCCGTTGCAGCGCAACCTGTTCCTGTGGTTCGACTGGCTGGCCTCGCATGACGACGTGTACCACCTCGGCAAGACGCGTGCGATGGTCAACAAGGTCTGGACCGAGCAGCTCCGTCGAGTCAGCGCGACGCCGGTCGAGGGACTCGTCGGCTTCGACGAGTGGATCGACGTCTTCCTCGTCTCGCCGTACTTCCAGCTCGCCTGGCCGACCCTCGGCTCGGCCTTCGCGGGCTGGGTAAACAACGGCGACGGCGCCACGTTGAAGGCGCTCTTCGACCAGTTCTCCCAACGGGGTAACGACAACACGTACGCCGCTCTGCTCGGCCAGATCTGCACCGACGCACCTTGGCCGTCCAACTGGCAGACCTGGCGCAACGCCTCCTGGGCCGCGCACGCCCAGGCGCCGAACACCACGTGGGGCAACACCTGGTTCAACGCCCCCTGCATCGATTGGCACGCCGACGCCGGCCAGCCAGTACGGATCGACGGCTCAAAGGTCAGCAGCGCGCTCCTGATCCACGAAACCCTCGACGGCGCCTCCCCCTTCGAAGGCAGCCTCGAGGTCCGCTCGCGCTACCCGCGGGCGGCCCTGCTCGCCGAGACAGGCGGCATCTCCCACGCCGCAGTCCCCAACGGCAACCCCTGCGTAAACGCGGCAATCGCCGCCTACCTCACCGACGGCACCCTCCCAACCCGCAAGCCCGGCCGCCAAGCCGACCTGAACTGCCCACCGAACCCACTACCGACCCCGTAAGACCGCTGCGTCGCCCAACTGCGAAGACACCCCCGGCAAGTCAGGAGGGCTGGGGGTGCAACGCACTTGGAACACCGTGGGACAACGGTCCGGAACTCTCCGCAGGTCACAGCGGACGACTGACGCAACGGCTTCGTAACTGTCCCAATAATCGCACCACCGGACCCGGTCCCTAAGCTTTACCGGCTCGGTCGCTCTCGGTAGCGTCTTCTCATTCGGCACGTGCATCTGCACGTGCATTACCGCCTCGGCGGTTCGATTTACGGAGAAGACCATGTCACGATCCCGCAAGCAAACCCGCCGTGAACGACCCCGCACGTCTGTCCTGGTGGTGGTCGTCATCCAGTGGCGAACCGCTGTCCTCGCCTCGGTCCTGCTGGTGGCGAACATGTTCGTGCACGGCAGCTTCGGCGCGATCGCCGGCCGATGAACGTCCTGTCCGTCTCCACCCCGGATACCGGCGCGCCGGCACCCCGTTCCTACGTCTTCGACTTCGCTCAACTTCTGAAGCGCGCCCGCGCCGACGCTGAGCTCAGCGGCCGGGCGCTCGCCGGCCGGATCAAGTACTCACCCACCCGCGTGGTTCGGGCCGAAGGCGGGAAGGAGTTGCCCAACTGGATGTTCACCCGGGAGTACCTCGGCGGCTGCGGCATCGGCCGGGACGTCGTGCTGGCGTGGCACGGGTTGTGGCAGATCGCTCGCGGTGCCGAGAGGGAGCTTCGGGCCGACCAGAAACCAGCCGAGATCCGGGGCTGGTTCTGGACCATGGCCGAGGACGACTGGGCCGAAGGCGTCGTCGCGATCAACCGGCCCGACCCGATGCTGGCCAGACTCGCCCACGTCACGACAGCACACGACCTCGGCGCGGAGATCAGGGCTCTGGCTGACCGCCAGGGCGCTGGTTCACTGCGGAAGGTCGAAGCCCAGACCGAGATCCCGAAGACGACACTTCATCGCTGGTACACCGGCAGAGCCACCCCCGACGCCGCCCAACTCAGCCGGCTGCTGACAGCATTCGGTGCGCCACAGACCATCCAGCGAGCGTTCACCCTGACGCTGACGCGAATGAGCGGCGGCGTCTGCAGGGGCGCCGACATCGAATCGGAGAGCATCTGCACTCTCGGCGAGTTTCACCGAGGACCGCACCGCGCGAAGGACGGCTCGGAGTGGCTGGACGACGGCGATCCCGACGACTATCACCCCCGCGACCGGCCGCGCCTGCGGCAGTGAGGTCGATCTGGTCCGGCTTGCCGGTCGGCGATCCTCAGCCACCCGTCGATCGGATGCGATGATCCCGGGGCAGATCGAAGGGCAGATGCTCGCCCTTCGCGCGCCGCGCTGGCGGCCGGCCGGCCGCTCGGTGTCGAGTGTGCTCCATGCAGCCGACCCATCGTTCAGCGCGTGCGAACTCGCGTCACCCGTCGCCGTCAGCGGCAGACGGCGTGAACTATCTGGAGGATTTCGAGGAGGACTTCACCAAGCCGCTGCTGCTGGGGTACCTGCGGCGAGACCTGCTGGTCGCCGACAGCCAGGTGGCAAACCTCGAGCGCCAGATGGCCCAGTTCGCCCGGGTGGAGGGATTCTCGATGGGCTTCACCTACGTCGAGGAGCAGGCCGGCTGGCCGATGGCGTTCGAGGCGCTGATCGAGTCGGTCAACCGCTATCGGGCCAGCGCGATCGTCGTTCCACATCTGTTGCACCTGACGGCGCTGGACGGTTCCTTCGACGCCAAGGACACCTTCGAGCGAGCAACCGGCGCACGGGTCCTGATGCTCGAAGGTTGACGGCTCGTTCCTTCCTGACCATGTTGCTGGTCGTTGGGTGGCAGGCGGGTGAGACTGGGGTATGGATGTTGGAGGGCGGAATCTGCCGGCGCCTTGTGTTGTGGTGCTGGTTGGGGCGGGGGCGGCGGGGAAGTCGACGTGGGCGGCTGAGACGTTCGTGCCGGAGGTGATCGTGTCGAGTGATCGGCTTCGGGCGATGGTCGGCGCCGGTGAGGATGATCTGGCGGCGAGTGCGGATGCGTTCGCGCTGCTCGAAGAGGTGGTCAGGCAGCGGATCGGGCGGCGGCTGACGACCGTCATCGACACCCTCGGGCTGGATCGCGAGCGACGGCGCAACTGGCTGGAGCTGGCCAGGGCGCAGGGGATTCCGTGTGTGGTGGTTGCGTTCGATACTCCGGCGGCGGAGTGTCGGCGGCGTAATCGGGAGCGGGTGAAGCGGATCCCGGCCGACGTGCTCACGGGGCAGCTCAAGAGCTGGGCGGCGGTCAAGAAGGAGCTACCCGACGAGGGGTACGACGAAGTGCTCGCGCCGCGCGCGGTACGCGTAGTACCGGAGGCGTTCGTGGCTGCGGCAGAAGCCGTGCAGCGGCAGCGCGATGCGCCGACGCAGTTGCGGTTCGGGTTGCAGTTGGGGAGTTATACGCACCAGAGCGGGCGGAAGACCACGGGAGAATGGATCAAGAAGGTCGGGGTCGCGGCTGAGGTGGCCGGGTTCGACGGGATTTATGTGATGGATCATTTTCGGCAGATTCCGCAGGTCGGGCGGGCTTGGGAAGACTTTTTGGAGAGTTGGACGACGCTCGCCTATCTCGCCGCCTGTACCGAGCGGGTGAAGCTGGGCACGCTGGTCAGTGGGATCACCTATCGCAACGTCGCGCACCTGGGGAAGATCGCTGCGACGCTTGACGTGTTGAGTGGTGGTCGCGCGGTGTGTGGGCTGGGGCTTGCGTGGTTCGAGCAGGAGCACAAGGCGTATGGGTGGGAGTTTCCTTCGGTCGGCGATCGGTACGCCCTGCTCGAAGACGCGCTGCAGTTGCTGCCCGCGATGTGGGGACCAGGCAACAAACCCTGGCACGGCAAGGTTCTCTACGTACCGGAGACTGCTTGCTATCCAAGGCCCCTACAAGATCCACTGCCGATCCTGCTAGGCGGCAGCGGCAAGCGCACATTGCGGCTAGCAGCCCGGTACGCCGACGCGGCCAACGTCTTCGGCGATGCCGCCAGGGTCCGCCAGTACTCCGAGTACCTCGCAAACCACACCGAGCCCGGCAAGGAACCACCGCGGCTCACCCAGCTGTCGACGACGCTCGTCGGCAAGGACGGTCAGCATCTCACCGAGCTGGTCGAGCGACGCCGCCCGCGCAACCAGGACCCGGCCAAATACGCGGCAACCGTCAACGCGGGCACCATCCCCGACCAGATCGGGCGGTTCCGCGAGCTCGCCGAGGCCGGCGCGACCGAGGTGATGCTCAGCCTGCCCGACCTCGACGACGACCTCGGTCCCCTCGAGACCATGTCCGAGGTGATCGCGGCGTTCCGCTGACTAGCTCTCCTTCAACTTCAGGTTCAGCAGAGCGTTCTCGATCAGCTCAGGCATGGCCGGGTGGATCCAGTACTGACCGCGGGCCATCGTGTGGGCGTCGAGGCCGAAGCTCATCGCCTGGATGACGGGCTGGATGACCGTCGGCGCCTGCGGGCCGATCACGTGGCAGCCGAGGATCTGGCCGGTGTCCGGGTCCGCGAGGATCTTGGCGAAACCGGTGGTGTCCTCCATCGCCCAGCCGTACGCGATATCGGCGTACGCCTGCTTGCCCACGACATACGCGACGCCCCGCTCGATCGCCTCTTCCTCGGTCAGCCCGACCGACGCGACCTGCGGCGAGCCGAAGACAGCATGCGGCACGAAACGATGATCCGACTCGATCCGGTCGTCCGGGTGCAGCAGGTTGTGCTGCACCACCCGCGCCTCGTGGTTGGCGACGTGCTTGAGCTGGTACGGCGAACAGAGGTCGCCGAGCGCGTAGATCCCCGCGACCGCCGTCTCCTGGAACTCGTCGACCACCACCCGGCCGTCGGATTCCAGCTCGATCCCGGTGGCATCCAGGTTGAGCAGGTCGGAGTTCGGCTTCCGCCCGACGGCGACGAGCAGCTCGTCGACGACCAGTTCCGCGGCGCCGTCCCGCGACAGCGTCTTCACCACGATCCCGTCGTCGCCCCGGTGCACCCGGATCGTCTCGTGGTCGATGAGAACGGTGTACGCCTTCTGGGCGAGCTCCGTATAGCGCTGGGCGATCTCGCGGTCCTCATGCCGCAGCATCAGCTGGGAACGCGCGATCAGCGTCACCTCGACGCCCAGCGACGAGAAGACGTGCGCGAACTCGGCGGCGACGAACCCGCTGCCGATGATGCCCAGCCGGCGCGGCAACTCGTCGAGCCGCATGACCGTCTCCGACGTGTGGAAGCCGGTCTCCGCCAGCCCCGTGATGTCCGGCACGATCGGCCGGCTGCCCGCGGCGAGCACGAACCGGTCGGCGGTCAGCACCTCGGTCGCGCCGCCCTCGTTGGCCGTCACGGTCAGCTCGCGCTCAGCGGTGAACCGGCCGGTGCCGTGGTACAGGGTGACGTTCACGTTGTTCGGGTGGTGTTCCCGGTACTCCGCTCCGCCGGCCGAGATCGGGTCGATCCGGCCGAAGACCCGGTCCCGGATGTCGGGCCAGCGCACGCCGGTGAGCTGCTCATCGACGCCGAGCCGGGAGCTGTGCGACGGGACGGCTGCCAGGTCGGCGGTGTGGACGAACATCTTGGTCGGGATGCAGCCCACGTTCAGGCAGGTACCGCCGAAGGTGCCGCGTTCGACGATCGCCACTTTCCAGTCCGCGAACTGCTTGGTCACGATCGTGTTGCCGGAGCCGGTGCCGACGACCACCAAGTCGTAATGAGTCACACCCCATTGTGCGCGTGGCGCTCAACTTGCACCCAACGGCGGTCAGGATGTGGCCCATGGCCGATGAGCTGAGCGGGGATGAGCTGAAGGGCGCCAACGCGACCCTGGTGTGGGACGGGCTGGGAACGGTGCAGCTGCGCTACGGCGGTGGCGGGCGGCGACCTGCGGGGGTTGTTCGACCCATACCGGCTCTACTTCAAGAATGAGCAGTGGTTGCTGGCCGACTACTACGCCCAGGAGATCCGCACGTCGATCGCCCTGCACCAGGTGTCATCGGAGCCCGTGGACTATGTGAGGGTCACAACCCACGCAACCCCGCAGAGCGACCGGATCCGGCGAAGGATCCAGAGGCGCTCTTGCTGGGGGCCAACCACCAGGTCCCGGGACTGCTCTTCGCCGCCGGGCTGGCCGGCCAGATCTAGGCGACTTGCGGTTTAGCCGGCTCCGGCACTCGGGCTCCTGTTGTTGCCGGCTCGGTGAGGGTGGATTTCTCGCCCAGGAGGTCCGTGGTCGGGAAGAGGACATCCAGGCGGGGGCGCGGGAGCAGGTGAGGGCGGATGGCGAGACCCCGGCGGCGGGAGAAGTACAGGACTGAGGCGGTGGTGCCGAGCATCGTGATGGCGCCGCCGACGATCAGGGACCAGCGGGCGCCGAACTCCTGGCCGATCCAGCCGATGAACGGTGAGCCGATCGGCGTACCGCCCATCAGGACGGTCATGTAGAGCGCCATCACCCGGCCGCGCATGGTCGGCTCGATGCCCAACTGCATGGTCGCGTTCGCCGCGGTGAGCATCGTCAGCGCGGTGAAACCGACCAGCGGCAGGACCAGGGCGAAGGACAGGTACGTCGGCATCAGCCCGCTGACGACATCCATCGCCCCGAAGGCCAGCGCCGCGCCGATCACCAGCCGGCCGCGGGTCCGGACCCGACGGGCCGCGAGCAGCGCACCGACGAGTGAGCCGATCGCCAGGATCGAGCCGAGGATGCCGTACTCCCCCGCGCCCTTGTGGAACGCGCTCGTGGCCATCAGCGCGGAGGTCATCTGGAAGTTCAGCCCGAAGGTCCCGGCGAAGAACACCGCGACCAGCACCATCATCAGGTCGGGCCGGCGCCACAGGTAACGCATCCCGTCCCGGATCATGCCCTTCTCGCGAGCCGCGACCTTCGGGGTGTGCAGCTCACTGGTCCGCATCAGGTGCAGCGACAGGATCACCGCGGCGTAGCTGAGTCCGTTGATGATGATCACCGGACCGGTCCCGATCCAGTGGATCAGCAGGCCGGCCAGGCCGGGGCCGATCAGCCGGGCGGCGTTGAAGGACGCCGAGTTCAGGCCGACGGCGTTGGACAGCTCGTCCTTGCCGACCATCTCGACGACGAAGGCCTGCCGGGTCGGCGCGTCGAACGCGGTCCCGATCCCGAACACGAAGGCCAGCGCGTACACGTGCCAGGCCTCGACCACGCCCGTGACGGTCATCGTGCCCAGCACCAGCGCGACGACTCCCATCGCGATCTGGGTGATGGTCAGCACCCGGCGTTTGGGGAACCGGTCGGCGATCAGCCCGGCGTACGGGGAGATCAGCAGAGCGGGGAGGAACTGCAGGCCGGTGACGATGCCGAGCGCGGTGCCGGAGTGGGTCAGCTCCAGGACCAGCCAGTCCTGGGCGACCCGCTGCATCCAGGTGCCGGTGTTCGAGATGATCGCGCCGGTGGCGTAGAGCCGGAAGTTGCGGACTTTGAACGCGCGGAAGGTCGGACTCACGTGGCCGCCAGGCGTTCCAGGACAGGTGCTGCCTTGCGCAGGATGTCGCGCTCCTCAGGGGTCAGTTTCTTCAGTTTCGTCTGTAGCCACTCGTCGCGCCGTCGCCGGTTGGCGTGCAGCAGGTCATGCGCGGCCTGGGTCAGCTCGACCACGATCTGGCGCTTGTCGGTGGCATGCGGCCGGCGGACCACCAGGCCCGCCTCCTCCATGTTCGACACGATCCGCGTCATCGACGGCGGCTTGACCTGCTCGTGCGCGGCCAGCTCGCCGATCGTCATCGCGTCGTGTTTGCCGAGCGCACCGAGCACGCCGAGCTGGTTGGCGGTCAGGTCGTGTCCCTCGACGCGCTGGCGGCGGATCTGCCGCGACAACCGCAGAGTGGACGACCTGAGGGCACTGGCCAGCCCGACATCACTCTTCACCTGCTGGGCGACGATTTCGGGCATATCGTTAGCTTAACTCATTACCTTTGCTAAAGAAAGCGAGGCACCGGCCGCCTACGCTAGGGTTCCGGCCATGGGGACACCACCGGAGCTGGCCCGGTACGAGCAGCGCTTCCGGCGCGCGGGGCTGCCGTTGTTCATCGAGGACTTCTCGCCGACGCACGACATCTTCGGCCGGGCGACGCCGGTACTGCTGCTCGTCTTCATCTTCGAGCTGCTCGGCGCCACCTCGCTGGACTGGTCGCCGCGGCGCAACCTGCTGACCGCCCTCCTCGGGCTGGCCATCCTGATCACCGGCTTCGGGCTGCTGAACCGCTTCCGCGGCCGCCGGTTCTGGTCCTTCCCGACCCGCTTCGGCACCCCCGAGCTGGCCGTCTTCGTGCTGCTGCCGGCCCTGCTGCCGCTCGCCACCGAGGGGCAGCTGACCCAGTTCCTCGGCGTTGCCGTCGGCAACCTGTTGCTGGTCGGCGTGGTCTACGTCGTGGTCGGCTACGGCCTGATCGGAACGGTCTTCTACGGCCTGCGCCGGCTCGGCACCGAGCTGGCCAACTCCGTCACCAGCTTGGTCCGGGCACTGCCGTTGCTGCTCGTGTTCTCGCTCGTACTGTTCGTGAACACCGAGATGTGGCAGGTCTTCGCCGGGATGCCGGTCGAGTTCATCGTCCTCTCAGCGATCGCGTTCGCCCTGCTCAGCGACCTGTTCCTGATCCTGCGGCTACCGAAGGAGCTGGACGTGATCGAGCGCGACGCCGGCTCCGGCCCGCCGTTGCGCCCGATCCAGCGGCTCAACCTGAGCGTCAGTCTGGTGATCCGCCAGTGGATGCAGGTGCTGGTGGTCAGTACCGGGGTCGGTCTGTTCTTCATCGGTTTCGGAATGCTCGCGATCAGCCAGAAGATCTACGACGCGTGGGGAATCGAGCCGGGCGCCTGGTCGCACCAGATCGACCTGATGGACCATCACCTGCTGATCAGCGCGGCGCTGGTCAAGGTTGCCGTCGGCATCGCGAACTTCACCGGCCTGTACTACTCGATCTCACTGATGACGGACGCGACCTACCGCACCGACTTCCTCGACAACGTCACCACCGAGCTCCGCGAGCTTTTCACCGCCCGCTCCGAGTATTTGGACCTTCGCGCCCGGCTGCTGCCCTAGTCCTGACAGCTTCCTCACATTTGCCCGGTTGCGATGTGGGTAGGTCGCGCCCAGATATGAGCAGCCGGTACCGATGCGTGACGGCGCTGGGTGATCTGGAATAGAGCCATGTCCCTGATCGATGAATTGCGCGCAGCCGTCAAAGGCCGGGTGATCGGCCCCGACGACGCCGAGTACGACGTGGAACGGCAGGCCTGGTTCCTGCTGGTCGACCAGCGGCCGGCCGCCGTGGTGCATGTGACGGGAACCGAAGACGTCCAGGCGGCGATCCGCCTGGCGCGCCGCCACCGGCTGACCGTGGGGGCTCAGCCGGTGGGGCACGGCGCTTCGGGGGCGACCAGCAGCGGGATGATCCTGCTCCGCACCGGCGCCCTCGACGCGATCGACCTGGTCACCACCGAAACGGGCGAGGAGATCGTCCGGGTCGGCGCCGGCGTGCGCTGGCGCGACCTGAACAAAGCGCTGACCGGCAGCGGCCTGACCTCGCTGCCCGGCAGCAGCGGCGACCCGACGGTCGTCGGCTACACGCTCAACGGCGGGGTGAGCTGGTTCGGCCGCAAACACGGCTTCGCCGCCAACCACGTCCGCGCGATCGAGCTGGTCGATGCCGAGGGCCACCACCTGCGGGTGACCAAGGACGCCTTCCCGGACCTGTTCTGGGCGCTGCGGGGTGGCGGCGGCGAGTTCGCCATCGTCACCGCGATGGAGCTCGAACTGCTGCCCGAACCGCAGATCTACGGCGGCCGGATGATGTGGTACGCCGAGGACGCCCGCGAGCTCCTGCGCGCTTTCAGCCAGGTGACCGCGACCGCGCCGGAGGAGCTCAGCCTCTGGGCCTGGATGATCAACATGCCGGACCTGGAGTTCGTGCCGCCGCCGATGCGCGGCCGCTGGATGGTCGCGATCGACTCCACCTTCCTCGGCGACGGCGACGACGCGGAGAAGCTGCTCGCGCCGATCCGGGCGGTGGCCGAGCCGCTGGTCGACGGGGTGGGCGAGGTACCGCTCGACAAGGTCGGCGAGATCGCCCAGGAGCCGGAGGACCCGATGCCTGGCGTCGGCAAGGTCGCGATGCTGAAGGAGTTCGATCAGCACACGATCGACGCGCTGCTCGAGCTCGTGCTGGATCGGCCGGCGCCGTCACCGCTCATGCTGGTGGAGATCCGCCACGTGGGTGGCGCCTTCACCCGGCCAGGCGCTCACGAGTCCGCGGTCGGCACGATGGAAGACCCGTACTTCCTGCTGCTCGGCGGGATGGCGATGGCACCGGAGCACGGTCCGGCGATCCAGGCCGAGATCGACACCGTCGTCGCCGGGCTGGCTCCGTGGGCCGGTGGTCTGCTGCCGCCGACGATGGCGCACGGCGAGCCGGTCGAGGAGATCCACGACGAGGCCACGCTGGTCCGGCTCCGCGAGATCAAGAACCGGGTCGACCCGGGCAACCTGATCCGCGGCAACCACCCACTGGTCTGACCCACAATCCATCTCCCCGGGCCACGCCGGGCGCAGCCAATCCCCCCGGCTCCGCCCGGCGTGGCTCCCCCGCGTACATAGGGACAGGAAGTAGTGCTCGTCCCAAGGGCCGCCCGACCCGACCCGAGCGTGAAGCGCCGACACAGACCTGACTACTGCCTGTCGTTCTGTACGGCAATCAGGCGGAGCGCTCGCCGGCCAGCCCGAGCGAGCGGGCTGCCGCCGCCGCTTCCTGCCTGGTCCGCGCGTCCAGCCGGCCCAGGATCGCGGAGACGTGCCGGTCGACCGTCCGGACCGACAGCACGAGCTCGCCGGCGATCTGCGGATTGGTCAGGCCGTCCGCGAGCAACACCAGTACTTCGAGCTGACGCTCGGTGAGCCCACACGGGTTCTGCCGGGTGCGTGTCTGGGCGCCTCGGGGGATCCTGGCCACACCCAGCTCCTTCAGGCGGCGCCGGACCATGGCGGCAGCCGGCGCCGCACCCAACCGGTCCAACACCTGCAGAGCCTGCAACGCCTCGTCCGAATCACCCGACTCGGCCAGCTCCAGCGCCTGCTCGTACGGGTCGTCCACATTGGTCCAGCCGTGACTCCCCGGCAACCGGCGGAACGCCTGGATCTCGGTCAGGTGGCTGACCTCGTCCTTGATGCTGATCAGCAGGTCCGGCCGGTCGTTGAGCCAGGCCCATTCGGCGTACGCCGTCGCTGCGTACGCGAAGCCGGTCAGTGAACGCTGCCGCCGGGCGCGCTTCCAGACGTCGGCGAGCAGGCCTTCGGCTTCCGGGGCGCCTCGCCTGGCGAGGACGCGACCGAGGCTGGACAGGCTGAGCACCGAGAGCATGCCCTGGTCGTCCACCGAGTCGATCAGCCGCCGCAGCCGTTCCTCAGCGGCCGCCCACTCCCCCTGACGCAGATCCAGCAGCGCCTGGTGGACCTCCAGGTTGTACGCGTGCGAACCGAAGCCACGCTCACGGACGAACTCCAGCCCGGCCCGCAGACAGTCGGCCAGCTCACCCCAGTGCAACTCGCGATACAGCATCTCCGCGAGGTTCGTGTAGCCACGGGCAACGGCTTCGTAGTCGCCGGTCGATTCGGCGAGCTCGATGCTCGTTCGTAGGTGCTTCAGCCCGGTCGGCGAACCCAGATCGCACCAGGCGAGCCCGAGATAGTTGTGGCACAGGGCATCGATATCCGTCCGGCCCGCCTCGCAGGCGAGCTCGTGCGCCCGCTCGAGCTCCGAGATCGCCTCGACGGCGTCGCCGGTGAGCGCCAGCAGCATTCCACGCCCGGCAGCAGCCGACGCCCGTACTGCGACGGCGCCCACCCGGGACGCGATCGCGATCGCCTTGTCGGACCTCGCGACCGACGCGGCCGTATCGCCTGCCATGTAGAGGAAACGGGACTGCCGCATCAGCGTCTCCACCAGCGCCACCGACTCGCCCAGCTGGCCTAGCAACTCGACCGCCTGCTGCCCGGCATTCACGGCGTCGGCGAACCGGTGGGCGATGTGGAGCTCCCACGCATACCCGTCGAGCAGCGCCGCTCGCTCAGCCACCGTCAGTCGATCGGCGTACGGAAGTACTGCCTCCAAATGCGCCAAGGCCTGCCGGTGCGACCCGGCCAGGCTGGCCTCGCGGGCTGCGCGCGGACCATGCTCCAGCAGTACGGCGATGTCCCCCGCCTCGACGGCGTGGTGGACCACCCGGGCCTGGTGAACGTCGCCGCAATGGATCATCAGCTCGAGGATGTGCGCGTTGAGCAACCGGCGCCGCATCGGCGGCAGGGCCTGCTCGATCGCACGCCTGGCCAGCTCGTGCCGGAAGCCGATGTTGTTGCCGTGCGTCTCCAGTACGCCGGCCTGCTCGGCCTGGCTCAGCCCGTCCAGCTTGCCGCCGACCACCTTGGTGATGTGCTGCAGCTCGATCGTGGTGGGAATGACCGAGAGCTGCTCGACCACCGCGAGGCTGTCCGCATCCAGCCGGCCGAAGCGGGCCAGCACTGCGTCGACCACGGTTGCCGGGATGGTGTCGCCGGGGCCGGCCAGCACCTCGGTCAGATAGAACGGGTTGCCACCGGTCAGCTCGAACAGCTCCGTCGCGTCCCGGCCGCTGCCCGCGGCGATCGAGCGGACCGCGTCCAACGACAGCGGCTGGAGGTTGATCCGCCGGATCGGTACGTCGGCGAGCGCCCCGAGCCAGCCGCGCAGCGGGTGCCGCCCGTCGATCGCATCCTCGCGGTAGGTCAGGATGACGATTGCTCCCGGCAACTGTTCCAGCCGGTGCACGAGGTAGCGCAGGACGTCGAGAGTGGCGTCGTCGGCCCAGTGCACGTCCTCGATCACCAGCACGGTCGGCCGGCGGAACTCGTTCAGGAAAGCGTCGAACACCGCCTCGGGCTCGGTCGCCGTCGCCATCGGGCCGCCCGCGACCCGGAAGGCGTCCCGGATCGGCTGCAGCAGCGGCGGCGCCAGGAAGTCGTCACACGAGCCGACGAGCACCCTGTACTCCGGGCCGACCCGGGCCACCACTTCGCGGATCAGGCTGGTCTTGCCGATGCCCGCCTCGCCGGTGACGAGAACGGCCGTACTGTCGCCTGCTCCGACCACGTCCAGGAGTTCCCGGACGTGCTGGTCCCGCTCGATCAAACGAGCCGCTCCATGCCTCACACCGAACTCCCGGGATCGGTCTGGCGACACGTCCCCCGAGTCGCCGTACATCGCCTAGGAGAGTAGCCGGAAACCCCTCTCCGACCCAAGATTCACGCTGATGATTTAGCAAACAACTAACGCGGAGTAATCGGTTTCCCGGAAAACTGCCCGAGAGAGTTCCGCCGAACGGAACTTTCGGGCAATTTCCAGAGCCTAACTGGAGAGAATCTCACTTACTGTCACCGTCAGGTGAGCCAGTCTCCCAGCGGGCCGATGGCGAAGTACACGACGAACATGGCCGAGACGATCCACATCAGCGGGTGGATCTGGCGGGCCTTGCCGCGGACCACCTTGAGCAGCACGTAGGACACGAACCCGGCGCCGATGCCGGCCGAGATCGAGTACGTGAACGGCATCAGGATGATCGTCAGGAAGGCCGGGATCGCCACCTCGAGATCGTCGAAGTCGATGCCCTTGACCTGGGTCATCATCAGGAAGCCGACCAGTACCAGCGCCGGGGTGGCCGCCTCGTACGGCACCAGCGTGACCAGTGGCGCGATCACCATCGAGATCAGGAAGCAGACGCCGGTCACCACGCTCGCGAGCCCGGTCCTTGCGCCTTCACCCACGCCGGAGGCCGATTCGATGTACGACGTGTTGCTGGACACCGAGGCGGCGCCACCGGCGGCGGCCGCGACGCTGTCGACGATCAGGATCCGCTGGGCGTTCGGCGGGTTGCCCTCCTTGTCGAGCAGCCCGGCCTCGGCGCCGATCGCCGTCATCGTGCCCATCGTGTCGAAGAAGTCGGCCAGCATCAGGGTGAAGATCAGCAGCAGCGCGGAGATCACGCCGACCTTGTCGAACGAGCCGAACAGGTTGAACTCGCCGATCGTGTCCAGGTTGGGTTTGCTGAACCAGTCGTCCGGCAGTTTCGGCACGCTCAGGCCCCAGCCGCCGGGGTTCTGGTCGGTCCGGCCGCCGACGTCGAAGATCGCCTCGACGACGATCGCGAGCACGGTCGCGGCCAGAATGCCGATCAGGATCGCGCCCTTCACCTTGCGCGCGTACAGCGTGATGATCAGGACCAGGCCGACCACGAAGACGAGCACCGGCCAGCCGCGAAGGTTGCCGCCGACACCGAGCTCGACCGGCGGGCCGCCGGGCGCCGACGGACGGCGTACGAAGCCTGCGTCGACCACGCCGATGAAGGCGATGAACAGGCCGATGCCGACGCTGATCGCGATCTTCAGCTGGACCGGCACCGCCTCGAAGACCGCTTTGCGGAAGCCGGTCAGCACCAGGATCAAGATGATGACGCCCTCGATCACCACCAGGCCCATCGCGTCGGCCCAGGTCATCTTGGACGCCACGCTGAAGGCGATGAAGGCGTTCAGGCCGAGCCCGGCGGCCAGCGCGAGCGGGAAGTTCGCGAACACGCCCATCACGATGGTGACCACGCCGGCGATCAGCGCGGTGGCGACGGCGACCTTGGCGATCGCGGCGACCGGGTCGGTACCACCGCCGATGTACTGGCCGGTGCCGTCCTTGACGGTGCCGATGATGAGGGGGTTCAGCACCACGATGTAGGCCATCGTGAAGAACGTGACGAGTCCGCCGCGCACCTCACGGCCGAGCGTGGACCCCCGTTCGCTGATCTTGAAGAAGGAGTCGAGGGGGCCAGAACCGGAGCGGGCGGTGGCAGCCTGTGGCGAGCTCATGACGGCATGGTGCCAGGTCGTGTCCGCCGATAGCGAGGTATTCCGGAAGGCCAGGGCATGACTGCCGGTCCCCTGCAGTCGAGGTGCAGTGCCGAGTGCCGCGCAGCACGCAGGGGGCCGGTAGTCATGCCCTAAGGTGGTGGCGTGTCAGATCCTGAGCAGGTGCCGGCTTCGAAGAAGCGGAACGATCCGACCAGTCAGCTGGCTCGGGGCGAGATCGTGCACGCCGAGGTCAAGCCGCTGGATCTGTCCGGCATCCCGACGGTGATCTTCGGGATCGTCGCCTGGGCGGTGGCGTTCGTGGTCGTGCTGATCTTCCGCGGCGAGCTGAAGGAGAACGGCGACGAGTGGTGGTTGTGGGTCACCGTCGCCGGCTTCGGGCTCGGCTGGATCGGGCTGCTGTACTGCCGCCGCCGCTGGGCCGCCATCCAGGCCGGCCACCGGCCGGCCACCGAGGACTGAACTCTCGGTCAGTAGTTGTCGGAGGCTTCCGCGTCGATCGCTGCCTGGTCGAACACTTGCTCGTCGACCTCGTCGACCTCGTCGTCAGACGGGGGCTCAGCGGCCGCTTCGACCTCGACCTGTACTGCGTCGGCCTCCTGCACCTCGGCCTGTACTTCGTCCTGCACCTCGGCCTGTACCTCGTCCGACTCCGCCTGTACCTCGTCCGACTCCGCCTGTACCTCGTCCGACTCCGCCTGCAGCTCGCCGCTTGGCATCGCCAGCTCGTCGTAGCCGGTGGTGTCGAAGGCGTGCTCGGTCGACGGGTGGTCGGGGGCCTCGATGACGGCGTCGGAGTGGGCGCCGCAGCCGTAGTCGTAGGAGACGATCCGGCCGTCGCCGGGCGCCATCTCGTTGGTGCACGCGCCGAACGCCTGGCCGAGGCTGTCGTTCAGGCGGATCCAGTACCCACAGGCGAAGCACTTGTACGGAACGGCTTGCGCGATCGCCGACGCCGGGCCGAAATCACCGGCGTACCAGCGCTCGGCCGCGTCCTCGCGACCCTCCGGCGACAGCACCCGCTCGCGACCGAGGCCGAGCTCCTCGACGACAGCCAGTACTTCGTCGGGCGCGCCGGTGTCGGTGAAACCGGGCTCGAGCCGCGGGTCCTCGGGCAGCGTCGGGAACAGGTCGCCCGGACGCAGGTCGCCCGGCTGGACGCGCTCCGACCACGGCACCCAGTCGGGGCCGACGATCGCCTCTTCGCCCGGCAGCATCACGACCTCGTTGACCGTGACGGTCTTCGCGCGCGAGGCGCGGGTCACCGTGACCGCCCAGCGCCAGCCGCGGTAGCCGGGGTGGGCCGACGCGAAGTAGTGCGTGACGAGTCGCTCGCCCTCGACCAGATGACCGAGATAGTCACCGACCTGAGCGGCGCCGGCTTCGCCGATCGCCGCCTCGCGGGCAGGTTCGACGGCCGCGACGCTGATGGCGTCAGGCTTGGCGCGGACCGGTTCCGGAGTCTTGACGGGAGTCACAATCGGTCATTCTCGCACGCCTTCCGCCACGATCCGAACCGCGTCAAAACTCCGGTCTGTCCCCCGCACAAGGCAGGATGGTGACATGGAACGCCCGGACCCCCAGAACCGCCCGCGCCAAGGCGCCGAGAGCGGTCAGCGCCCGGGCCCGGACCGCGACCGCAGTGCCGGCGAACGCAGTACGGGAGAGCGCAGTACCGGGGAGCGGATCGGGAGTGCGGGCAAGAAGGTCGGGGCTGCCGGGAAGAAGGTCGGGCGGGCCTCGAAGGTGGGGGCGGCCGGGTTCGCCACCGTGTCGAAGAAGACCGCGGGCGTCACCGGGCGGTTCGGGAAGGCGACCGGACGGCGGATCGGCGGGCTGACGGGTGCGCAGGGGGCGAAGGAGTCCGGGCTCTCGCGGTTGATCGAGCTCGGGTTCGTGAACTCGGCCGGTGACACCGCTTTCGCGGTCTCGCTCGCGGGCACGGTGTTCTTCGCCGTACCGAGTTCGCAGGCGCGGGACCGGGTCGCGTTGTTCCTGCTGCTGACGATGGCGCCGTTCGCGTTGATGGCGCCGTTGATCGGGCCGATCCTCGACCGGTTCCGGCACGGGCGGCGGTGGGCGATCGGCGCGACGCTCGGGTTGCGCGGCTTCCTCGTCTGGAGTCTGGCCGCGTCGATCCACAACAGCTCTGCCTGGCTTTATCCGGCGGCGCTCGGATGTCTGGTCGCGTCCAAGGCTTATGGCGTGACGCGAGCGTCGGCGGTACCGCGGCTGTTGCCCAAAGAGATAACTCTCGTCACCGCGAACTCACGGATCTCGCTCGCCGGTGTGGCCGGTGCGACGGTCGGCGCGGGCATCGCGGCCGCCTTCGCTGCGATCGGACCGGAGTGGTCGTTGCGCTGGGCGGCGCTCGTCTACACGATCGGGTTAGTCCTGGCGATCCGGCTGCCGTCGCGGGTCGACTCTCCAGCCGGCGAGGAGATGACCGGTGCTGAGGGGCGCGAAGCCCGGCGCCGGGCGTTCACTGCCGCGGTGGCACGAGGTATTCGCTGCAACCTCGGATTGCGGTTCGTGTCGGGCTTCCTGACCATGTATCTCGCGTTCCTGCTGCGGGACAAACCGATCAGCGGGATCGACGGGGTGGTCGCCGCGGGCGCGGTGATCGCGGCCGCCGGGATCGGGAACAGCCTCGGCACTCTCTCCGGATCGTTGCTCAGGGCCCGTAAACCCGAGGCGGTGGTGCTCGCCGTGCTGCTGGCCGACACGGTCGTCGCGATCGCGGTGGCGGTTCTGTACGGGTTCCCGATGCTGATCGCGCTCGGTCTGGTGGCCGGGCTGTGCAGTTCGCTCGGCAAGCTGTCGCTGGACGCGATGATCCAGCGCGACGTGCCGGAGACCGTGCGGACGTCGGTGTTCGCGCGTTCCGAGACGGTGCTGCAGCTGTCCTGGGTGATCGGTGGGGGTTGCGGCATCCTGCTCCCGCTCATCCCCCGCCTCGGCTTCGGCTTCCTCGCGGCGGTGCTGATCATCGCCGTCATCCTCGTCATCCGCCAGAAGCCCACCCCGCAACCCCCGCCCCGCCCGCGCTCGACCGGCACCGACGGCCCAGGCCCCCGCAGTACGGTCGTCCCACCGCCACACCACGAAACCCGCCCGGTCCACACCCCCGGCAGGCCCCACCCGGACGAATCCGACACCACCCGCCCGACCCGCGAATCTGACGCCACCCGCCCGGTCCGCGAACCCGGCACCACCCGCACTGTCCTGACGAGCGGTCCCGAGTCAATCGCCGAACGCCGAGCCGCTGGCACCCGTCCGACCCCCAGCGCCCGCGTCAACGAGCCGACAGTCGAGCTCCGCCTGGACCCGACCATCCAATCGCCGGACCGCCCCCGCGACACCCAGCACCCCACCACCACACCAGAAGCTCGTACGGACGTACCTCGCGCCGACCGCTCGCCTGAAGCCCCCGGCCGCCCGTCCATCTCATCGCCGGCCGGCCGCTGGTGGAGCGGCCAGCCCGACGAGGACGATGACGAAACAGTCGTCGACGAAGCCCCCTGGGCAGCCGAGAAAACCCTCGAGAACAAGCCCCCGCAACCACGCTCC
The DNA here is from genome assembly GCF_010548305.1 of Streptomyces sp. SID13031. Taxonomy (GTDB): domain Bacteria; phylum Actinomycetota; class Actinomycetes; order Propionibacteriales; family Kribbellaceae; genus Kribbella. The sequence continues at coordinate 289,866 of NZ_JAAGLV010000010.1, read as the reverse complement.
ACACCTCGCGCGGCTCCCTCCCCCGACAGCACCGATCGCACCCCCGAAACACCCCGCCGGACCAACCCCTTCCGCCGACGCCGCCCACCCCGCTGATGCGCAGCTCCCCACCCTCCGGCTGCTCACCCGTCCAGCAGCGTCTCGGGGGTTAACCCCGCTGCCGGTGGGTTGCCCGCTCAGAATCTGGCAGGGCAACCCACCGTCTCAGGGGTTAACCCCCGAGACGGGCCACGCCCCGGGCCGCGGCGTTCCGGGGTTGGGGGCGGGGGTCGCCCCGGTGGAGCCCGGCGCGGACTGGCGGGAACGCATCACCGCCTGGGCGGTCGCGTTCCGGGACGCGATCCGTCGGCACCCGTGGGTGCTCCAGGTGCCGATCGTGGAGCCACCGCTATCACCGATGCAGCTGGAGTGGATGGAGAACGGCCTGCGCGCCTTCGAGGAGACGGAGCTGACCGCGGCGGACAGCCTGTCCGCGATGCTGCTGGTGAACATCTACGTCCGCGGCGCCGGCGCCATCAGTTCCAATCTGACACCGGAGGGTTCCGATGCCAACCAGCTCTACGTCCAGCGGCTGAATCTGCTCGCGGACCCCGACCGCTACCCGACGATCGCCGGGAACCTGCGGTCGAGGCCCGCGGAGGACTTCGATGTCGACTACGACGCCGACGACTTCTTCTTCGGCCTCAACACCACCCTCGACGGCATCGAGGCCCTCATCACCCGCCGAAATGCGGGGAGGGGGTCAGATGTCTAGGCGGTCGGCTACTCCGCGTAGGACGGTGGCGGCGCCGCGGGCGGCCTTGCTGTCGGGGTGGCGGCCGCGGCGGTAGCCCTCGCCGATGTTGTCGAGCATCTTGATCAGGTCCTCGATCACGAGCGCCATGTCCTCCGGCTTCGGCCGCATCGCCTTGGCCACCGACGGCGGCGGGTCGACCAGCCGGACCTGCAACGCCTGCTCACCCTTGCGGCCCTCGACGACCCCGAACTCGACCTTCTGACCCGGCTTGAGGTTGGTCACACCGGCCGGCAACGCCTCCGCACGGACGTAGACGTCCCCGCCTTCCTCTTTGCTGAGGAAGCCGAACCCCTTCTCGGAGTCATACCACTTGACCTTGCCAACAGGCACGGGAACCTCTTCGGTGTTTATCGGCGGAACAGGACGGAGGTCGTACCGGGACAGGCTGCCCGGGCCGACTACCCAGCGTACGTGACCCGGAGTGCCCGCGCCTCTGGAAAACTATCTGATGAGGCAACGATTCCGCACGCCCCGGTCTCGTAATCCCCGGGCGGCCCTCCGGGGCGGGATCTCAGCGGTAGCGGTCCGGATTGCTCAAGCGCTCGTTCATCGATCCGGAGCGGAAGCCACGGGCGTCGACCGCCGCCGCCGCAAAGCCCTCGGCACGGACCAGCTCGACCAGTGCGGCGTTGTCGACCGTGCCGAGCAGCGCCGCGTCGATCTCGATACTCGCCGACTCCCCGAGGTCGCGAACGCGGACGTTCTGGACGCCGTACGGCGCGAGGTGATCGCGGACCGCCTGCTCGGCGCGGTCGACCCGGACGAGCAGGTTCGGCGTGATGCGGATGCCGTACGCGATCCGGCTGGACAGGCAGGCCGCGGCCGGCTTGTCGGAGGTCTCGAGGCCCCAACTGCGGGACGCCTCGCGGATCTGCGCCTTGGTCAGCCGGGCGTCGCGCAGCGGGGTGATCGCGCCGCGCTCGAAAGCGGCCTTGATCCCCGGCCGGAACCCGGCGATCGCATCGTCGGCGTTCGTCCCGGTCGCGATCGCCTCGATGCCGAACTCGTCCGCGATCGGCTGCAGCGTCTCGACCAGCTCGGCCTTGCAGAAGTAGCACCGGTCGCCGGCGTTGGCCTGGTACCCCTCGCGGTCCATCTCGTGCGTGTGCGGCGTGACGTGCCGGACGCCGATGCTGTCCGCGAAATGCGCGGCCGGCTCCAGCTCGGCCACCGGCAGGCTGGGGCTGACGGCAGTAGCCGCTACTACGTTCGCCGGGCCGATAGCGCGCGCAGCCGCAGCCAGCAGGAAGGCGGAGTCGGCACCACCGCTGAAGGCGACCACCAGGCTCTCGTAGCCGGACAGGCGCTCCATGAGCGCTTCCAGCCGCTGCTCGAGCACATACTCGTCCAGCCAGGCCGGGAACTCAGTCATGTCGTTCAGTACGACGTCTGCCCCGTAGGCACGCAGCTCATCCGCAGTGAACGGCCCAGTGGCCACAGACACCGCCACTGCTCCAGCAGCGCGCGCACCGTCGATGTCAGCCGTGTGGTCGCCCACATAGATGGTCGCCTGGTGCTCCCGCAGCGCAATGCCCTTCTCAGCCCCGTGCAGGTCACCTACAGGCTCGTCAACGTCCAGACCGAGGTGCTGCAGGTGCAACTCCACACTGGGCCTGTACTTCGCCGACACCACCACAGTGCGTCCCCGGAGGGCCCGTACTGCGGCCAGCGACTCCTCAACCCCCGGCAGCGGCAGGCTGCCGGTGATCGCGTAGTCCGGGTACACCTCGCGGTACCGCGCGATCATCGCGTCGATCTGGTCAGCCGGGAACCAGTGGGCCATCTCCCAGGTCAGCGGCGGCCCGAGCCGGCTCACCACGAGCTCGGTGTCGATCTCCACGCCGGTCTCGGCGACCAGCAGATCCCAGACGGCCTTGATCCCCGGCCGGGAGTCGATCAGCGTCATGTCCAGGTCGAACCCGACGACCAGCTCAGGCACATCGGTGGTCAGAGAGCTGGGCTGGATCTCGGCGGTTGACACGTCCCCAACCTTACTTTGCCTGCTCCGGCCACCGGTCTCGCATCCCGAAACGGCCGATAAGTCTAGTAATTCAGTCGGATTATAGGTGTTATGACCACTCAGCTCGAAGCACCCGGGATCACTGTCACCAAGGCGGGTGGCGCGATCGGCGCCGTCGTCGGCAACGTCGCGCTCGGCGGCGACCTCAGCCCGCAGACCGTCAGCGCGATCCGGCAGGCTCTGCTGGACCACAAAGTCATCTTCTTCCGCGACCAGCAGCACCTCGACGACGCCGGCCAGCTCGCCTTCGCCAAGCTGCTCGGCACCCCGACGCTCGCCCACCCGACCTCGGCCAGCCTCGACGGCAACGAGCATGTACTACCGATCGACTCCGACTACGGCAAGGCCAACAGCTGGCACACCGATGTGACCTTCGTTGACCGGATCCCGGCGATCAGCCTGCTCCGGGCCGTCACCCTGCCCGCGTACGGCGGCGCGACCACCTGGGCCAACACGGTCAGGGCCTACGCGAATCTCCCCGTCGCGCTGCAGTCGCTGGTCGACAAGCTGTGGGCGGTCCACAGCAACGTCTACGACTACGTGGGTGCGGCCGACGAGGTCCGGATCGGCGGCGTGGACGTGAAGGTCGAGAAGCATCGCGAGCAGTTCGTCTCGAAGCTGTTCGAGACCGAGCACCCGGTCGTCCGCGTTCACCCCGAGACGGGCGAGCGCTCGCTGGTACTGGGTCACTTCGTCCGCCGTTTCGTCGGGCTCAGCTCGGCCGAGACGACCGCGCTGTTCCAGCTGCTGCAGAACCGCGTCACGAACCTCGACAACACCGTCCGCTGGCAGTGGCAGCCGGGTGACCTGGCGATCTGGGACAACCGCGCGACCCAGCACTACGGGGTCGCCGACTACGACGACCAGCCGCGCCGGCTGCACCGGATCACGCTCGCCGGCGACATCCCGGTCAGCGTCGACGGCGTGCGCAGTACGCCGAGAACGGGAGACGCCACGCACTTCTCGGCTTGACACCACTCGCCTGAATGCCTGACCTCTTGACATTTAGAAGCAAAATGTAAACCCTGAGTCGCATGGACTCGTTCAGCGACCGGACCAAGCGCAGACTGCGGGACGAGTTGCTCGACTCCGCCTATGACGCGATCGTCGCCGGCGGGTACGACGGGTTGCGGATGGCGGAGGTCGGGCGGCGTACCGGGGTCTCGCGGCAGACCGTCTACAACGAGTTCGGCGACAAGTGGGGTGTGCTGCAGGCCGTCGCGGCGCGGGAGACCGAGCGCTTCCTGGTCGAGGTGAACGATGCGCTGGCCGCCCACGCCGACCCGATCGACGGGCTGCGGGCCGCGGTCGAGTGCGCCCTCAATCTCGCGTCAGACAACCCGCTGGTGAAGGCCGCGCTCGGTCAGCCGGGGTCCGACCAGGCCAGCCAGCTGCTGACCACCCGCGGCCAGCAGGTACTGGAGCTCAGCCATCAGCGGCTCGACGCGCACGTTCGCGAGCACTGGCCCGAGGTACCGGCTGAGGACGCGACCACCTGCGTGGACGTCGCGCTGCGCGTAGTACTGAGTCACATCGTCAACCCCGGTGCGGCTCCGGCCGTGGTCGCCGATCAGGTCGCCCGGGTGCTCGGTCCCTTTCTCAGCACCAGGAGGTCGTGATGACGGTCAATCCTCTGCACCGGCAGGGTTTCAGCTCGCTGCGGGAAGGTGGGCTGAACTGGGACGCGCTGCCGCTGCGGCTGTTCGACAAGGGCAACCGCAAGTTCTGGAACCCGCGCGACATCGACTTCAGCCAGGATGCGATCGACTGGCAGAACTTCACCGGCAACGAGCGCGAGGCCGCGCTGATGCTGTGCGCGCAGTTCATCGCCGGCGAGGAGGCCGTCACCGAGGACATCCAGCCGTTCCTGGCCGCGATGGCCGCGGAGGGCCGGCTCGGCGACGAGATGTACCTGACCCAGTTCTGTTTCGAGGAGGCCAAGCACACCGCGGTCTTCCGGATGTGGCTGGACGCCGTCGGAGTCAAGGACGACCTGCACAAGTACATCGAGAGCAACCCCGGCTACCGGGCGATCTTCTACGAGGCACTGCCGGTCGCACTGAAGTCCCTGGCCAATGACCCGTCTCCCGCCAACCAGGTGAAGGCCTCTGTCACCTACAACCACGTAGTAGAAGGCACTCTGGCCCTGACCGGCTACCACTCGTGGAACCTGCTCTGTACTGCGCGCGGTGTCCTCCCCGGCATGCAGGAGCTGGTCCGCCGCATCGGTGATGACGAGCGGCGCCACATGGCCTGGGGCACCTTCACCTGCCGCCGTCATATCGCCGCTGACGCATCCAACTGGAAGGTCGTCACCGACACGATGGAGGACCTGCTCCCGCACGCGCTCACCCAGATCCAGTGGGCACTCGAGACCATGCCGGAGATCCCGCCGGAGATCGACCCGACCGCCCTGATGATGTACGCCGGCGACCGCGCCACCCGTCGCCTGGGCGCGATCGAGTCGGCGGTCGGGGCCGATGTGGCCGGTATCGACCTCGACTACTCCCCCGAGAAGCTCGAAGACGTCTTCGGCGACGAGGACTCAGCCGCCCTGGCCGCCGTCCGCTGAGAGCGGCTTTTGGGGGTCTGGCAAGCTGGGGGCCATGACAACGGTGCTGACCCGTGCCGAGCAACGTGGCGCGTCGTTCAGTGAGGCGATGGCGGGGATCGTCCGCCGTCTGCCGTGGGGACTGTCCGGTGTCGTGCCGGCCAGTCTGCTCGGCTTCATCGTCATCAACGGGTTCACCTTCGGGGTGGATCTGGGGCTGCTCACCATCCTGCGGTCATGGGTACACCTGCCGCTGTGGCTGTCGATCACGATCGCGTACGGCTGCGCGTTCGGGCTGAGCTACGTGCTCAACCGGGCGCTCAACTTCCACTCGCACAGCGCAGTCGGTCCGCAGCTCGCGGTGTACGTCGTCGTGGTCGTGATCAACTACGCGGTCTGGATCATCGGCGCCGGCGCCGGTCTCAGCGCGCTCGGCGTCGAGTACCACCTCGCCCGCATCATCGCCGGCGCCTGCGAAGGCATCTACATGTACTGCGCCCTCCGCTGGATCGTCTTCCGGCAACGCTAGTCCTGAAGCCGGGTGTAGAACTCCAGGTGGGCGGCTGCGGCGGCCTCCCAGGTGTAGGACTTCGCGAGGGCCTGGCCGGCTGCGCGGCGAGCTTGGTCAGGTGGGGTGGTGAGTTGCCGGGCGAGCTGGGCCGGGCCGGCGGCGTACGAGGCGGCGGTACCGAAGATCTCGTGGAAGACGGGGAGGTCGGAGACGACCAGCGGTACGCCGGCGGCGAGGGCTTCGAGTGGGGCGAGGCCGAAACCCTCTTTGACTGAAGGGAAGGCGAAGGCCTCGGCCGCGGCGACCAAAGACGGGAGTTCCGGATCAGCGACCGGGCCGAGCACGAGTGGGGCGACGCCCAGCTCGGCGGCGCGCTTCTCCCAGGACGCTCGGTAGTCGCGGTAGTCGAAGAGGGTCTCGCCACCGGCGATCACCAGGGAGAGGTCGGGATCGTTGATCAGGGCGAAGGCTTCGAGGAGCTCCAGAGACCCCTTGCGCGGCTCGATGCCGCCGACGGTTACGACGTACCGGCCGAAGCGCTCCCGTTGACGGGCAATCGCCAAGGAATCGCCAGAGGCGGCCGCGAAGCGAGCCGAGTCGACGCCGTTCGGGATGACCGTTGCCTTGAGCCCCCATCCGGCGGCTAGCTCGGCGGCGACGGCGGTGGAGACGCACAGATGCGCGTACGGCGTCACGATGGCGCGTTCGTGGCAGGCGGCCAGCTCGGGTGTGGTGAAGGTGTCGAGGTGATGCACCGTACGGATGCAGCGGCCGACCGCGTTCGCGCTGATGCAGTCCTGCGCATGGACGATGTCGTAACCACTCGCGTCGAACGCGTTCCGCAGTACGGCGATCGACCGCAGGATCCGGTCACCGACTCCCTCATCAACCTGGTCCGGAAATGGGACCACCGACAGCCGGACGCGCGGGTCGACGGCGCGGTAGAAGGTGGTGTCACCGCCGCGGCCGAGCGACCAGACCGTGACGTCGGCGCCCATCGCGGCGAGCGCCTCGGCCAGCGAGAGCGTGTGGACGACGCCGCCGCGGGGTTTGGTCGAGTAGCTCAGCAAAGCGATCCGCAGGTTCGGCGAGGGCCTAGTCATCAGTACGCCTCCGGGCGTCGCTCGTCGAGGTGGTGCAACACCCGCCGGGCCGTCTCGATCTCGGCCCGTACGTCGACCGACGCGATCGCGATCCCGGCCTTCGACCAGGTGCGGGCGACGATGTCGCCGCCGGGGCCGACCACCTTCGACTGGCCGAGGAAACGCATCCCGCCGATCGAGCCGGTCAGGTTGGACGAGACCAGGAACACCTGGTTCTCGGCGGCGCGCGACCGGTCGTACAGGTCGAAGAGGCGGGACTGCCGGTCCTCGTTCATCCGGGGCGCGCGATTGGTGATGCTCGTCGGCCACGCGTTCAGGCAGCCGATCAGCTCGGCGCCGTCGACGGCGAGCGCGCGGGCCGACTCCGGGAACGTCTTGTCGTAGTCGATCATCAGGCCGAGCCGCCCGATCGGGGTGTCGAAGGCCTCGAACCGGTCGCCGGCCGAGTAGACGGCGCGCTCCCCCGGCGGCTGGTGCACCTTGCGATGCCGGCCCAGTACGCCGTCGCCGGTCACGCACAACGCCGTGTTGTAGCGGTTGCCGTCGGCGGCCTCGCAGAAACCGAAGCAGACCACCATCTCCCCCGCCATCGCGATCACCTTGGCGATCAGCGGATCGTCCAGCTCGAGAGCAGGCGGCAGGTCGTCGTGTTCCGAGCGGCTCAGGTCGGAGAGGTAGCCACCGAGCGCGGCGTCCGGAAGTACCAGCAGCTGTACCTCCTCACGCCGCCCGTGCCGGATCAACTGCTCCACCCGGGCCAGGTCGAACTCCAGATCCCGGGTGAAGCCGGCCGCGACAGCTCCGATCTTGAGCACCTCAGGTCCGTACTAGCTCAGGCGTCCCGTAGGCCTCCGGCCGTCGGTCGCGCAGGTGCCCCATCGACCGCCGGGCCTGTTCGAGGGCCGCCTCCACGTCGAGCTCGGCGATCGCCATCCCCTCGGTGACGCCGGTGTCGGCGATGATCTCGCCGCCGGGATCGACGATCTTCGCGCTCGCCACGAAGCGGAGCGCGCCGAACATCCCGGACTGGTTGGCCGACAACCAGACGACCTGGTTCTCGAGCGCGCGGGCGCGGTCGAAGAGGTCGAAGCGGCGCTTCCAGCGGTCCTTCGCCAGATCGGGATCGGGGTTGGTCCGAGCGCCCGGCCAAGCAGAAACGCAGGCGATGATCTGGGCCCCGTCCATCGCGAGAGTGCGCGCCGCTTCGGGGAACGCCTTGTCGTAGCAGATCATCATGCCGAGCCGCCCGACCGGCGTATCGAAGGCCTCGAAGCGGTCGCCCGCCGCGTAGTGCGCGTCCTCCTGCAACGGTTGATGCACCTTGCGATGGTGGCCCAGGACGCCGTCGCCGTTGACGCAGACGGCGCTGTTGTAGATCAGCCCGCCGTCGGCCTCGGCGTACCCGGCGATCACTGTGAGGTCGCCGGCCAGTTGCGCGAGCCTCGAGATCTCCTTGCTGTCCAGCTGAAACGCCGGCGGTGACTCCGCAGTACCGTCGAGGCTCAGCAAGTAGCCGCCCAGTGCGCCTTCGGGAAGGGCGAGGAGCTGTACTCCGGCAGCGCGAGCCTCGGCGATCAGTCCGGCGATGCGCTGGAAGTCGGCTTCGAGGTCGCGGTCGAAGTTGGCGGCGACGGCCGCCATCCGCAAGGTGGTCATGCCGCTCCCATTCCGGTCACCCCGGCCGGGATGACCTCGGTGATCTCGCCATCCGGCCAGCGGAGGCTCACTCCTTGGCCGTCGGTCAGTTGCCCACACACACGGCTCTCCGCCGGTCCTGCTTGCAGCTCCTGCGGTCCGGCGGTGAGCATCGCGAAGCCCGGGAAGCAGGTCAGCCAGTCGCCCATCGATGCGCTGGCCGGCTTGGGGATGTCGGCGACGTCCAGTACTGCCGCGCAGCCGCTAGCCTCGGCGAGCATCCCGAGCGTGCCAACGACGCCGGCCATCGAGACGTCCTTGGCCGCTGCGGGTTGGGCTTGGCCGACTGCCTTCACCATCGCCTGCAGCTCATCGCTGCGCCGGTGCGTGGTCGAATCCCATTGCCGGCCCGCATAGCCGGCGCGCCAGCCACCGCCAAGGTCAGCGGTCAACCTGACTGCATCCCCCGACTTGCCGCCGCCACCTGGTACCGGGCGTTCTGCTTTGCCGAGCGCGGTGACACTCAACGAAGCCGGTACGCCGAACTGCGTGTGCCCACCGAGCACCGGTACGCCGTACGCGTGCGCCGCCTGCCTGAGGCCGCTCAAGATCCGGGCTGCGAAGCTACTGTCCCTCGCCCCGATCGAATCGAGCAGCCCGACCGGGGCGGCGCCCATCGCCGCCAAGTCATTGACGTTGACCAGCACAGAACACCAGCCGGCCCACTCGGGGTCGCGCTCGACCAGGGATGGAACGATGGCGTCGCAGGCTGCTATCAGGTCGCTTCCGGGCACGGGGGCGCCGTCGTCGCCGATGAATCCGGCTGGGCCGATTCCTTGCAAGAGATCGCCCAGCTCGCTCTTCGTTGCTGCGGTCAGGCGTTGGATGCGGCCGATCGGCCAGCGCATCAGTACGTGCGGCGTGCCGGCGACCTGCACTGGCCGGACGGTTTCCCAGCCGAGTCGTTGGAAGAAGCGGTGCGTCGTGGTCTGGACAGTCGCGTCGAAGCGCAGCGCACCAGCCGCCTCAGCCCTTGCACACGCAGCCCTCACCAACGCGGCGCCAGCACCTGCAGCCGGGCCGGCCGTCACCAGCCGGCCGCCTTGCCACCAGCCGATGTCCGGGCCGGAGGTTGCCGGGCCCAGGCGCACACCGCCTACCACCTCGCCGGAGTGCGAGCGGCCGATCAGGACGACTGTGCGAGGGTCCTCGTCGCGGTCGTCGAGATCAGTGCCGGTGAACAGGCCTTGCGCGTCGACGAATGCCTGGCGGCGGAGGCCGTAGTAGGCCTGCAAGGTCGCGGCGTCGGCGGCTTCCTCGATGAGGAAGGACGGCCTCGACCCCGCAGGGGGCTCGCCCAGGAGGGCGAGGACGTCAGCGGCCCGCCGAACTCCGGTCAGCTGCGGCGGTACCGGATCAGTCACGGTGCTCATGCGCCTGCTGCCGAGAGGAGGCTGCAGGCTCCGCAGGCCGCGCAGCCGGCGGATTGGTCGGCGCCTCGCATCCCTGCTTCGGTGAGCAGGGCGGCTACGCGGGCGGTGATTTCGCGGACCAGGCGAGGGTCGGGTGGGAGTACACCGTCGGTGCGGGCGAGAGTGCCGAGCATCGGGCGAAGTGGGACTACGAAGGGGTAGATACCTCGGGAGATCAGGCGGGCGGCACCGGCGACCAACTCGTCGGGGTCTTCGCCCATACCGATCAGGAGGTACGTCGAGACTCGGTTGTGGCCGAAAACTCGGACCGCCTCATCCCAAGCCGCGTCGTACTCCGCGAGCGGTACGGTCGACTTGCCGGGCATCCAGCGGCGGCGGACCTCATCGTCCAGCGACTCGACGTGGATGCCGATCGAGGTTGCGCCCGCGGAGTGCAGGTCGGTGATGACGGACAGGTCGCCGGGCGGCTCGATCTGGACCTGGATCGGTAAGCCTGGAACGGCTTCCAGTACCGCCCGGACGCAGCGCACCAGGTTGCGCGCGCCGCGGTCCGGGCCAGTGGTGGTGCCCGTGGTCATCACCATCTGCTTGATACCGTCGAGCCGCACAGCCGCCTCGGCGACCTCGGCCAGTTGCTTGGGCGTCTTGGCCGCGACGGTCGCACCGCTACGCAGCGATTCCTCGATCGAGCAGAACCGGCAACGCGTCGATTCGTCGTACCGGATGCAGGTCTGGACGACGGTGGTGGCGAGCACGTCTTTCCCGTGCAGCAAGGCGATCTGCTGGTACGGCACGCCATCCGCCGTCGTCAGGTCGTAGAACCTGGGCCGGCTGACCGGCTCGACCGACAGCCCCAGGTTGAGCCCGTTGCGGAACACGGCGCCGTCCCGCACCTGGTAGGGGCTGTCAGCAACGATCGGAAGGGTCGCGTTGGCACCGTCGACGACCAGGTGCCCGTCGTCGCTCGGGCCGGCGCCCTTGCTGCGGCGGACCGGCGCGTCCACCTGTACGCCGTACACGGCCATCTCGGCCCGGGCTGTCAGGGTTTCTTCGGTGCCAACGCTCATGACCATCCCCTCAGAACATGTACGTCGAGTTGATGATGGCGCCCTTGCGGGCGTAGTGGATCAGCGCGTCCTGGACGTCGAGCGGGTGCGTCGGGATGACGCCCTCGATCAGGTCCTCCTCGCGGGCGCCGTGCAGCGACAGCCCGAACCGGCAGCAGTAGACCTTGCCGCCCTCGGTGATGAAGGTCTTCAGCGACTCGTTGATGTTGTGCTCGCCGGGGAACGCCGAGTTGCCGGTGGTCGGGAAGCCCCGCGTCGCCAGACAGTTCAGCGAGCCGGGACCGTAGAAGTAGATCGCCGACTCGAAACCCTTGCGCTGTGCCCGGGTCGCCTGCAGGATCGCGACGAAGCTCACCGACGACTCGTGCGCGATGCCGTGCACCAGGGTGAAATAGGTCTCGCCGTCCTCGGCCTGGTAGTCGGGGAAGACCTTCGTACCGCCGTAGATGCTGGAGCCCTGCGCCAGGGACGGGTGCGGGATCTCTTCCAGGCTCTTGGTCTCGAGCTCGGTCAGTTCGGCCAGTTCGGGCATGTCTTGCTCCTTGCGGGGTTGGGGTGTTCTGGTAGAGCGGTCAGTCGTAGAGGTGTTCGAAGGTGCGCTGGAAGACCAGCTCACCGAGCTCGCCGTCGCCCATCGCGGCGCGGACCTTGGCTAGTTCGCCGGCGTGGTCGCCCCAGGGCTGGTCGCTGGCGAACAGCACCCGGTCGTGGCCGATGCCACGCCGCTCGATCTCGGCGGCCAGCCAGGCCGGGGCGAAGCCGATCGCCCAGGACAGATCGGTGTAGACGCGCTTTCCCGCCTCGATCCAGTCGAAGAAGCGCGAGCCGATCAGCTTGATGTGCCCGCTCATCCCGCCACCGAAGTGGACGAGATGGAGCGCGACGTCAGCGGCGTACGTCTCGACCAGGTGACCGATGTGATCGATATCGGACGCGGCGCCGGGCGAAGTGTGGACGTGGACGACCAGGTTGTTGCGCCTGGCCGTCTTGAAGATCTCGTCGAGCTGCGGCCGGACGTCCTCATCGGCCGGGTGGCCGCCGAGCAGGAAGCTCAACTTCAGCGCCCGTACGCCGGGCTCTGACGCGAGGGTGAGCGCCTTGGCCGTCAGCTCGGCGTCCTGCGGTCGCGGCGAGACCCACAGGCCGGCCCGGATCCGGTCGTCACGATCCGCCGCCTCGACCACGAGCTCGTTGAAACCAAAGGAGATCGCGACGTCCGGTACGCCGTAGTTGGGGATCACCAGGGCGCGGTCGGTGCCCTCGGCATCGAGGTCGGCGAGCAACTCGTCGATGGTGGCGCGGGCGGTGAGGTCGGGACTGACCGGTGGGCCGCCGTAGAAGGGGTAGGCCGGGAGGACACCGAGATGCCGGTGCGCGTCGGATGTCGACATGTCTATTGCCCTACGCAACTGCCGGAGTTGAATGAGACTGTTGAGAGCGGGGCAGCCCGGCGATCCAGCGGACGCCGGTCTGCATCCGGCGCTGGACGATCTGCTCGGCCAGGTACGCCGCGTCGTCGGCCACGCCACCGAAGCGGCCGGAGCCCCAGGTGTGCTGCCAGGGCAGGCCGACGAAGTACAGACCGGGGACGCTCGTCACCCCGCGGTGATGTGTCGGGTAGCCGCGACCGTCGAAGACCGGGACGCGGATCCAGCCGTCGTCGCGACTGAAACCGGTGCTCCAGACGACGGCGCTGATGCCTTGCAGGCTTAGGTTTTCCGGCTCTGTCGGCGGTTCCCAGACTGGCTGATAGCGGGCTTCGTCCGGCGCCTCGATGCCGCCGGCGGCGATGTGGGCGTCGATGGAATCCTTGATGCCTTCGGAGACCGCGTCGGCGTGATCGAGGTTGGCTTTGAGGTCAGGCTGGAAGGAGAGGGTGCTGCCGTCGGTGCCGACCAGCCGGCCGTAGAGCTTCATGCCCTCCATCGCGAACCGGCGAAGATCGATGTCGCGACCGCCATCGCGGCCGGTGACGTAGTGGTTGACCCGGAACCGGACGGCGTCGACGTCGTCGAACTCGTCGATCCCCTTGGCGTAGTAACCCATCTCCTCGAGCCAGGCGACGACATCCTTACCGCGGTAGAACCGTGCGACCCTCGGCGCTGAGCCCGTCACGAGATGGACCTGGCGGCCCGCGAGGTGCAGGTCTTCGGCGATCTGGCAGCCCGACTGGCCGGTGCCGACCACGAGGACCTCGCCCTCGTCCAGCTGGGAGGGATTCCGGTACTGCGACGAGTGGACCTGCTGCACCCCGTCGGGCAAGCGCTCGGCGAAACGCGGGAGCTTCGGTCGGTGGTACGGGCCGGTCGCGAGGACGACCTGGTCGGCCGTCACGGTGGCGGCGTCCGTGGTCAGGGTGAAGCCTTGCGCGGACTGCTCCAGGCTCGTCGCCCGGACGCCTTCGGCCAGCGGTACGTCGAAGGCGTGCGCGTACTCCTCCAGGTAGGCCACGATCTCGTCGCGGAGCATGAAGCCGTCGCCATCCGGACCGGAGTACGGGAAGCCGGGGAGGCGGCACTGCCAGTTCGGGGTGACCAGGCAGAAGGAGTCCCAGCGACGGTTGCGCCACTCGCTGCCGACCCGGTCGGCCTCGATGACGACGTGGTCGAGGCCGCAGGCGGTCAGCTCCCAGCTCGTCGCCAGCCCGGCCTGGCCGCCACCGACGACGACCACCGGGTAGTGCGCGCCGTCTCGAAGACTGACCTGTGGCATGTCGGCTCCCGGGGATTCGGTCCTGCCTGGATGTCATCCAGTGAAGGACCGCCTGATTGCCGCACGATTGCCCCCGGAACAAACTCCGGTTTCCGAATCGCCCCCGGACGTTTCGGGTGGGTAACGAGGAACTCTCACCTACTGTCAGGCGAGCTTGCGGACCTCGGTCTCCGCGGGGGTGACGAGGCGGCCGTCGGCAGCGTGAATCTCCAACGATTTCAGCGGTTTGCCGTCGCGGCGGTCGAGGAGCTCCGAGTGCGGCTCGCCGGGCTCGAAGGAGAAGGCCTCACCCCATTGGCGCAGCGCGACGATGACCGGGAAGAGCGCCTCACCCTTGGCGGTCAGCACGTACTCGTGGTGGGCGCCGGCCGGTTCCGTGGTGAGGATGCCGTTGTCGGTGAGGGCTTTGAGCCGGGCGCTGAGGATGTTCTTGGCGACGCCGAGGCTGCGCTGGAACTCACCGAACCGGCGGCTCCCGTCGAACGCGTCCCGCACGATCAGCAGCGACCACCAGTCGCCGACCTCGTCGACGGACCGCGCGACCGGGCAGTCCGCGTCGCCGAAACTCGTTCGCTTGACCATGGTTGCAAAATGCTACCACTTCGCTATACGGTTGCAAGATGCAACCTCAGAGGCTGTTCCTGGCGGTGGCGGCCGGTGTCGCGGTCGCCAACGTGTACTTCGCCCAGCCGCTGCTGGTCACGATGGGCGCCGATCTCGGCATCGCACCGGGCACGGTCGGCGCCTTCGTCACCGTCACCCAGCTCGGCTACGGACTCGGCCTGTTCTTCCTCGTACCGCTGGGAGACCTTCTCGACCGGCGCCGACTGATCCGCGCGCAGTTCGCCTTGCTCGCAGTGGCCCTGCTGCTGGTCGGGGTCGCCCGCAATGCCGCGATGTTGCTGATCGGCCTGGCCGCGGTGGGCCTGCTCGCCGTCGTCACTCAATCCCTGGTCGCGTTCGCTGCATCACTGAGCGCCCCGGCTGAGCGAGGGCGCGCCGTCGGCACGGTCACCAGCGGCATCGTGATCGGCATCCTCCTCGCCCGGACGACGTCAGGCCTGCTGACCGACCTGGCCGGCTGGCGATCGGTCTACCTGATCTCCTGCGGGCTGAGCCTGCTGATCGCGCTGTCGTTGTTCAAGGCAGCACCGCAGCCTCGGGCTCAGCTTTCGTACCCCGCACTGCTGCGTTCGACCGTGACTCTTTGGCGCGAGGAGCCGGTCTTCAGGGCACGCTCACTCATGGCGTTCTTCATCTTCGCGGCCTTCAGTACCTTGTGGAGCTCGGTGGTTCTGCCACTCACCGAGCAGTCATTGACGCACACGGAGATCGGGGCGTTCGGACTGATCGCGGCAGCAGGCGCACTCGCTGCGGGACCGGCTGGGCGACTCAATGATCGGGGCCATGGGCAACTGGTGACGACGGGAGCTTCAGTGCTGCTGGCATCGAGCTGGCTACTGATCGTCTGGACCCCACGCTCGCTGTGGGCATTGGCGATCGGCGCGATCGTGCTCGACCTCGCAGTACAGGCCGTGCATGTCAGCAACCAGAGCCGGATCATCGAGTTGCGACCTTCAGCCGGCAGCCGGCTCATCGGCGGCTACATGATCTTCTACTCGGCCGGCAGCGGACTGGGCGCGATCCTGTCGACCACGCTCTACTCGTGGTCTGGGTGGACAGCGGTTTGCTTGCTTGGGGCAACCTTCAGCCTGGGCGCGGTGGCTACTGCAGTCCGAGCAGGGCGAGTGACTTCTCCCGCATCTCGATCTTCCGGATCTTCCCGGTGACCGTCATCGGGAAGTCGTCGACCAGCAAGACGTAGCGCGGGATCTTGAATCGCGCGAGCTTGCCGGTGGCGAACTCCTTCACCGCCGCCGCATCGAGGGGCGGTGCGCCGTCCTTGAGTTTGATCCACGCGCACAGCTCCTCGCCGTACCGGTCGTCCGGTACGCCGATCACCTGTACGTCGGCGATATCGGGGTGCGTGTAGAGGAACTCCTCGATCTCGCGCGGGTACACGTTCTCGCCGCCGCGGATCACCATGTCCTTGATCCGGCCGACGATGTTGACGTAGTCGTCGTCGCGCATCGTGGCGAGGTCGCCGGTGTGCATCCAGCGGGCCTGGTCGATCGCCTCGGCGGTCTTCTCGGGCTCGTCCCAGTAGCCGAGCATGACGGAGTACCCGCGGGTGCAGAGCTCACCCGGTTCACCTCGCGGCACGACGAGGCCGGTCACGGGGTCGACGAGTTTCACCTCGACGTGGGGCATCACGCGACCGACTGTCGACGTACGGCGATCGAGGTCGTCGTCGCGGCGGGTCTGCGTGGAGACCGGCGAGGTCTCGGTCATGCCGTAACAGATGGCGACCTCGGCCATGTGCATGTCGGCGACGCAGCGCTTCATCACCTCGACCGGGCAGGGCGAGCCGGCCATCACGCCGGTCCGCAGGCTGCTCAGGTCGTACTCCGCGAAGTTCGGCAGCCCGAGCTCGGCGATGAACATCGTCGGTACGCCGTACAGGCCGGTGCAGCGCTCGTCCTGAACCGCTTGGAGGCTGGCCGCCGGGTCGAAGGCTGGGCCGGGGATGACCATGCAGGAACCGTGGGTGGTACAGCCGAGATTGGCCATCACCATGCCGAAGCAGTGGTAGAAGGGCACTGGGATGCAAAGCCGGTCGTCCGGGCCGAAGCCGATCGTCTCGGTGACGAAGTACCCGTTGTTGAGGATGTTGTGGTGGCTCAGCGTCGCGCCCTTGGGGAAGCCGGTGGTGCCGCTGGTGTACTGGATGTTGATGGGGTCGTCGAAGCTCAGCTGGCTCGCACGCTCGTCCAGCTCGGCCTGGCTGACCTGACCGGCCGCCTCGACCACGGCGTCCCAATCCGGCGCACCGATGTAGACAACGGCCTCCAGCGCCGCACAGTCCGGCCGCACCTCGTCGACCATCTTGCGATACTCGCTGGTCTTGAACTCGGTCGCCGAGATGAGCAACTTCACCCCGGACTGATTAAGCGCAAAGCCGAGCTCATGCGTCCGGTACGCCGGATTGAGGTTGACCAGAATCGCCCCGATCGCCGCCGTCGCGTACTGCGTGATGGTCCACTCGGCACAGTTGGGCGCCCAGATCCCGACCCGATCCCCCTTGGCGATCCCCTTCGCCATCAGCCCCCGAGCGAACTCGTCCACGTCGGCACCGAACTCGGCGTACGTCCACCGCCGCCCACTCTGTACCTCCACCAGCGCGTCCCGCTCGCCGTACTTCGCCACGGTCCGTCTGAGGTTCTCCCCAATCGTCTCCCCCAGCAACGGCACCTCAGAAACCCCGGACGCATAGGAAGGCAGACTCATCCCGCCATCGTCACCCGCCACCCCGCCCCCGACAAGACGACACGGACGATCGCCCACTTAATCGGCCATATGACCGACTAAGTGGGCACATGACCGTTATAGTGGTCATATAGGAGGTGAACGGCTATGGACTTCTCGGAACCGATCTCCGCTGCCCTTCCCGGGCTTCACGGCCGGGTACTGAGCGTGCTGGCCAGGACCGAACAAGCACTGACCGGCCGCGCCGTCGCCGGCCTGCTTGACCCGCCCGCGAGCACGAGCGGAGTCCAGCGGGTCCTCGACGAACTGGTCCGCAACGGCCTCGTCGCCGCGGAGCCGGCCGGTCGCGCGAAGCTGTACACCTTGAACCGGGAGCACGTCGCCGCAGCTGCGATCGGTGAACTGGCGAACCTCCGGGACCGCTTCATCAGTCGCCTCCGGGCCGAGGCGGAGACCTGGGAGGTGCCCGCTGCCGCCGTCTGGCTGTTCGGCTCCACCTCCCGAGGACAAGGCGGACCGGACAGCGACATCGACGTCCTGGTGGTGCGCCCGGACGAGGTCTCCGACTCGGACCCGCGCTGGCTGGCGCAGCTCGAAACCCTCGCCGACCACGCCACCCGCTGGTCCGGCAACCCTTGCGAGATCGTCGAGTACAGCAGCACCGAACTCCAGCGGCTCATCCGCCGCCGCGAGCGCATCATCACCGAACTCCGCCGCGACGCCGTCCCCGTCGCCGGCACTCCACCCCACCAAACCCTCAACCGAAAGACAGTTTGATGCCGGCCCTGGACGAAGCCCGAGCCGCTGAACTCACCAACGACCTGGAACTGTTCAACGCAGCGGCGTCGAACGCGGTCACCTCGGGCATCAACTCGAAGGACGCGATCTGCCTGACCCTGACCGGCAGGACCCGCAAGGCGGACAACCACGCCGAGGCAGTCGCCGAGTTGAAATCGGCCGGTCCGGTCGGCCGAGAGGTCAGCAGCACGTTCTCACGCCTGCTCAGGCTCAAGGCGAAGTCGCAGTACCAGGCAGAGTCGATCTGCGCGGCAGATGCGAGCAAGAGCGTGGACTGGGCAACCAGGTTGCTTGAGACCGCCCAGCTCGCCTGCAAGGGTTGAACAGAACGGGCCTGCCCCGGCGGTCGATTCAGCACCATTGGCCAGCTCGGCTGGCGATCCCGCCTCACTCCTGTCGGCGCACCGGGGTCAATTGGCGATCCTGCCCCGCCCGGCGACCGGACGAGAGTCACCTGGCATTCGGCCCGCCTGCTTGGGGTTTTGCTGAGCGGCGACGGAGGAGCCGCGACTTGGGGCGGGGTGGGAGCGCGCGACGGAGGAGGTTGCGTGGGCGCAGTACAGGCGAACAGGTGTTCGGGTTCGGGGAAACTGGATGTGGACGGCAAGCAATGTCGGGGATAACTCTGTGTGTGAGGTGGTTGCTGAGCGTGGTGGGATGGCTACGCTGGTTGGGAGAGGTGTGAGGCATGGGCTGGTCGAGCGAACGGCAGGCCCGCAGTGAGCGTCCGCCTGGCCGCAGCGCGGAGGCGGCGCAGAGGACCGCTGCGGTGCATGAGCGCGTCCGCGAACTGCAAGGGGTGCTTGGTGCTGCGCTGGCCGGGGAGATTCGTGGGACTGAGCTGCAGTCGTTGAAGCGGGCGCCCCGGCGGGCGCCGCCGGTGGGGCATGCAACGGATCTGGAGCCGCGGCCGGGGCCGGTGTGGGCAGCGTTCCTGCCCAGCCGTCCTGGACCGGTGGTCCGCTGGTTCGGTGGACAGCGGCGGTATGCGCGGCGCCTGGCCGAGGCCGAGGACCGCTTTGCCGAGGCGATCGAGCGACACCGGGTCAGTGAGGAGACCCGGCGAGAGCGGGTCGCCCGGGCCACCAGGGACCAGGCGGAGCAGCAGCGGCGGCTCGATGACGCACTCGCCGAGCAGCACCAGCGAATCGACGAGTACCAGCGAGCCGTGGAGAGCCGGGAGCGCCGTGCCGTCAGCCGGTACTTCCAGAAGGCGCTCGACCGGATCCCCGAGCCGCAGCACTTCCCCCGCCGTCGCCGGGTCGGCTACGTCCCGGAGTCGACGTTGCTCGCGGTCGAGTGGGATCTACCCGACCTGAGCGTCGTACCGGCCGAAGCGGCGTACAGGTACGACAAGGAGCGGGACGCCGTGGTGCCCGTCCCCCGGCCCGACCAGGAGCTGCGGCTGCTCTATCAGCAGCTAGTGGCCCAGCTGGCGCTGCGGGCCTTGCATCTGGTCTTCGGCAACGACCGGTACGACGTGGTCGAGACCGTCGTGTTCAACGGCATGGTGGAGTCGGTCGATCTGGCCACCGGCAGGACCGTCCGCCCGTGCCTCATCACCCTCAGGGCCACCCGCGAGCAGTTCAAAGCGCTGGTACTCGACCAACTGGACCCGGTCGCCTGTGTCCGCCACTACTTCGCCGCGGAGGTCTCCCGGCACCCGGAGGAGCTCCAGCCCGTCGAGCCGGTGCTGGACTTCGACCTGGCCGACCCGCGCACCATCGAGCCGGCCGACATCCTCAGCGAGATCGACAGCCGGCCCAACCTGCTGGAGCTCACCCCGGACGAGTTCGAGCACCTGGTGCACAACCTGCTGACCCGGATGGGCCTGGAGACGCGACTGTTCCGCAGTGGCAATGACGGTGGCATCGATTGCGTCGCCTACGACCCCAGGCCGATCACCGGTGGCAAGTTCGTCGTACAGGCCAAGCTCTACACGCGTACCGTGCCGCCGTCGGCCGTCCGCGACCTCTTCGGCACAGTGCTCGACGCCGGAGCCACCAAGGGCATCCTGATCACCACCAGTGGCTTCGGCCCGTCCAGCTACCAGTTCGCCAACGGCAAGCCGCTCCAGCTGATCGACGGCACCGGGCTGCTCGCCCTGTGCCACCAGCACGACATCCCTGCCCGGATCGTCCCGCGCGCCAGTGCATCGTGAGGCGCTTAGCTGATCGGCGACTCGTAGACCAGTAGCTCGGTACCGGTGGCGCCTTCGCCGTCGTCGGGAGCGGTGAAGAGGCGCAGCTTCTTGCCGTCGACCTCCAGCGCGACAGGGTTCCGGGTGACCGAGTGGCCGGCCGCGGAGTACGCCGGGAAGGGAATCTCGTGCAGGATCCGGTTGTCGTCGTTCAGGTCGAGCAGTGCGAGCCCACCGAGCTCGAAGCTGCCACCTGTCGCCGTCTTGAGGCCGGTGACGCCACCACACAGCTGCTTGCTACGGCTGACGTAGTCGCAGTCCTGGTAGTCCAGCAGGTGGCTCTGGTTGGGCTCAACCGCCAACTGCTTGCCAGAGGCGGTCCACTCGTACAGCGTCCGCGACCCCCAGCTCACCCCGTGCACCAGTCCGGTACGCCGGTCCCGCACCACGCCGCCCACGTGGTCCCGCACCCGGAACTGCTCGGTGACGCGGTAGTTCCGAGGGTTGATCTTGTAGACGACCGCCCGCGAGTTCGGCCGGTACTCCGCAGTCGGCACCCACACGTTCTCCCCGTCGTAGTCGATCCCGCCCGGGTGGTACGCCGTCCCCTCCCCCACCCGGATGTCCTTCAGCAGACGGCCCTGACGGTCCAGCACGAACACATGCCCGATCCCCTTGCCCGGCGTGCGGTCGTACCCGTCCACCGGCACCGGGTA
Organism: Streptomyces sp. SID13031; assembly: GCF_010548305.1. Taxonomy (GTDB): domain Bacteria; phylum Actinomycetota; class Actinomycetes; order Propionibacteriales; family Kribbellaceae; genus Kribbella. Next base: position 269,057 of record NZ_JAAGLV010000010.1, on the reverse strand, counting down.
GGGCACCGGCGCCTCGAGTACCTCCACGCTGGACAGGTAGATCAGGTCCCCCACCAACGCGAACCCCTGCGGGTGGTACGTCGGGAACTTCAACGGGATCCGGGCAACCTGCGCCCACGCCGTACTCCGGGTGGTCGCCTCGAACGCGCGGGCCACCTTGTCGTCGCGGCCCGCGGCGTCGGCTCCGACCACGGACAGGCCGGCCACCAGCACTCCGGCCAAGACGCTCGCCAGCAAAGTCTTCCTACGCATTGCCACTCTCCTGTCAGACTGAGCCCTATGGACTCTGGGATCACGGTGACCGGTACCGGGCAGACAACTGCACCGGCGGACCTACTGCGGCTGACTTTGAGTGTCGGTCATGATGCGGCCGATGTGGCCGCCGCTGTCGCACAAGTAGCCGAGAAGACGGATGCTGTTCACTCCGCGTTGAGTGCGCAGGGCGTCGAGGCGAAGGACATCGCGACCAGCTCGGTCAACGTCTACCCGCAGTACAAGGACGGGATGACCGTCGCGGGCTACCGCGCCTCTCACTCGCTGACCGTGACGACCAGGGACCTGACCGGTTTCGGCCGGTTGCTGAACGCCGCAGTAGATGCCGCGGGCAACAATCTCGGACTGGAACAGCTCCAGTTCGACGTCGCGGACAAGAAGCCGCTGCTGGACCAGGCACGCCAGCTCGCCTTCGCTCAGGCCCGGGAGAAGGCCGCCCAGCTGGCCGAGCTGGCGGGGCAGTCGCTCGGCTCCATCGCCGCCGTCGCCGAGAGCCACAACCACGCGCCGTTCCAGCTGCAGTCCGCGGCGGGCAAGTCCTCCGACGCGTACAGCTCGGAGCTATCGGTTACTCCGGGGGAACAGAGCATCGAGCTCTCCCTCGAGATCCAGTGGTCCTGGGCCTGACCTTTCGGCGGGTGGCGAAGGGTCAGAGGACCGGATCACTTTCGCGTTAGGTTGCGCCATGGCGACCAAGCGTTCTCTCGTTTCTCTCACCATCGCCGCCGTGCTCGCACTGGCGGCCACCTCCTGCTTCGACCCGGACCAGGACTCCGGCAAGTCCGGCGCCTCGCCGCCCACGAGTACTTCCTCGACTCCGCCGCCGAGCAGCACCCCGGCGCCGTCGACGCCGTCAGTCACTCAGTCGGCCCCGCCGGCGGCCACCGCACGGACCAAGGCCGAGCTGACCAAGGCGCTGCTGGTGCCGGCCGATATCCCGTCCGGTTTCTCGGTCGACCCCTCCATCGACCCGGACGACTCCAAGCTGTCGTCGAGCGATGCCCGCTGCAAGGAGCTGGTGCTGCTCTTCAACGCCAAGACTCCGCCCGGTGTGAAGGCCGTCGCGAACCGCTCATTCACCGGCGGCCAGCAAGGCCCGTTCTTCGACGAGGAGCTCGACGCGATGGGCTCGCCAGCCGCCGCCACCGCCCTGCTCACCCGCACCAAGGCGGCGATCAAGTCTTGCAAGTCGGCCAAGCTGACCATCCCCGGCGTCGGCGCCTCGACGATGGTGGTGAGCGAGATCTCGGTGCCGGCGGCGGGCAGCAACCCGGTCGGCGGCCGGTTCACTGCGAACGGCGGCGCCCTGAACGGTGTCGAGATCATCTTCGCCTTCGTCGGGGTCGGCGACGTCGTGCTCACGATGAGCTTCGACTCAGGCGACCAGGTCGACGGCGCGCTCGGTGCGGCGGCCGTCAAGGCCAAGAAGATGCTGGGCACGGCCAAGACCGGTACCTGACGGGGCTGTCTCAGATTGAGACGACTCTCGGTCACTTGCGCAGATGACGGAACGGGGTCCGGTCCCTAAGGTCGCTGTATGTACGCACCGGCTCCGCTCAGGCGACAACTGAACAGTTCGGGTCTGTTGTTGCTCGGTCCCGCCTTCGTGGCGGCGGTCGCGTACGTGGATCCTGGCAACTTCGCGACGAACATCGCCGCGGGCGCGACGTACGGGTATCTGCTCTGCTGGGTGGTCGTCGGCGCGAACCTGATGGCCGTCCTGGTGCAGTATCTGGCGGCCAAGGCGAGTATCGCGACCGGGCTGACGCTGCCGCAGTTGTGCCGGGCGCACTTCAAGCGATCCACCTCGACCGGGTTGTGGGCGCAGGCCGAGCTGGTGGCGGTCGCGACCGACCTGGCCGAGGTGGTCGGCGGCGCGATCGCGCTGAACCTGCTGTTCGGGATCCCGCTGCTGCTCGGCGGCGTGATCACCGGCGCGGTCTCGTTCGGGTTGCTGATCTACCAGTCGAAGCGCGGTCAGCGGCCGTTCGAGGCGGCGATCGTCGGGCTGCTCGCCGTCGTCCTGGTCGGGTTCGTGGTCTCGACGGTCAAGTCGGATCCGTCCGCCTCCGGCGTGGTCGGCGGTCTGGTACCGCGGCTGGACGGCACCCAATCGATCGTGCTGGCCGCCGGCATGCTCGGCGCGACCGTGATGCCGCACGCGATCTGGCTGCACGGCGCGCTCGTCACCGACCGGCACTGGAAGTCGATCCGCTCCGCGAAGGGCAAGCAACGGGTACTGCGCGCCACCCGGATGGATGTCGCGGTCGCAATGGCGCTGGCCGGCGCGGTCAACCTGGCGATGGTCGTGCTCGCCGCCGCCGCGCTGAAGGGCACTGGCGCTGATTCGCTGGACGCCGCCCACGCCGCGATCGGCGATCGGCTCGGACATACGGCGGCGTTGTTGTTCGCCCTCGCGCTGCTGGCGTCAGGCTTCGCGTCGTCCTCGGTCGGCACCTACGCCGGGTCGGTCATTCTCGAAGGGTTCTGGAAGCGGCACGTCCCGCTCGTGTTCCGCCGCCTCGTCACGCTGCTGCCCGCGCTGGTCATCCTGGCGATCGGGATCGACCCGAGCCGCGCGCTGGTCGTCTCCCAGGTCGTGCTGAGCTTCGGGATCCCGTGCGCGCTGTGGCCTTTGGTGAGACTCACAGCCTCCCGGCGCGTCATGGGCGACCTTGTCAACCGGTTGCCGACTACTCTCCTGGCATGCCTGGTAGCAACCGCCGTCACGGCCCTCAATGTCGTACTGATCGTGCTCACTCTGCGCGGGTGAGTCGCGCGTGACCGCAACCTATGCGGTCAGTGACATCCACGGTCACCCCGGCAAGCTCACCGCGGCGCTCCAGCAAGCCGGGCTGATCGACGCCGAGGGCAACTGGTCGGACCAGGACGTCCGGCTGTGGTTCCTGGGCGACTTCTTCGACCGCGGGCCGGACGGCGTCGGCGTACTGGCACTGGTCCGAAAGCTGGTGGCGCAGGCCGAGGCGGGGCGAGGCGAGGTCCGGGTGCTGCTCGGCAACCACGAGATCCTGGCGCTGGGGATGCGCAAGTTCGGCGGCGCGTTCGTGCCGCACGAGGGGATCACCTCGCGCAGCTTCGAGCGCAGCTGGGCGCTGAACGGCGGGCAGGACCGCGACCAGGAGCTGCTCACCGACGACGACGTCGCCTGGCTGCTGGACCGGCCGCTGCTCGGGCTGGACGCCGACCACCTGCTGATGCACTCCGACACCGAGGAGTACCTCGCCTGGGGTGACTCGATCGACGAGATCAACGCGATCGTCCGGACCGAGCTGCACACCGACGAGATCACCGTCTGGTGGGAGATCTGGCGCCGGATGACTTCGCGCTACGCGTTCCGGGGCGAGGCCGGCCCGGTGATCGCGGCCGAACTGCTCGAACGGCTCGGCGGCCGCCGGATCGTACACGGGCACAGCATCGTGGCCGACCAGCTCGGCATCGACCCGGCGTACCTGACCGGACCGCTGCTGTACGCCGACGGGCTGGCGCTCGGTATCGACGGCGGCACCTTCGACGGCGGGCCGTGCCTGGTCGTCAAACTGCTGCCGATCTGACGGAATGCCCCACGGCCGCGCTCGGTTGACGCTTGAAGTAGATGCCGCACGCCCTTTGGAGCTGAGCCATGTCTGACAAGCCGGTCAAGATTCCGGGTCCCGACCACCCGATCACGGTCGAGAAGAACCCCGACCGGGTGATCGTCAAGGTCGCCGGCCAGGTGATCGCGGACAGCCGTGACGCGCTGTCGCTGCAGGAGGCCAACTACCCGGCCACGCAGTACATCCCGCGCAGGGACGTCGACCTGACGCAACTGCAGCGGACCGACAACGAGACCTACTGCCCTTACAAGGGCGACGCCAACTACTTCAGCGTGCTGGCCGGCGGCGAGAAGACCGTGAACGCCGTCTGGACCTACGAGCACCCGTACGACTCCGTCGCCGACATCCGCGACCACGTCGCCTTCTACCCCGACCGCGTCGACTCGATCGAGATCATCGCCGACTGATAATCAGTTGTCGCGCGGTGAAGCAGGCTGCTTCACTGCGCGGTGATGAGCTATCTCTCGAGAGTCGACGAGTACCTGCATGCGGCGCCGTTGTCCGGGGCGACCGGGCAGCAGGTGGGGCCGTTCACGTTGTTTCGGTCGACCACGGTATGGCCGTACTACGCTCGCCCGGTGCCCGGATCGACCGCGACCGTCACCGTCGCGGATCTCGAGAAGCTGCGGGCTCGGTGTGAGGAACTCAAGCTGCCACTGAGCTTGGAATGGGTGGTCGACACGTGTCCGTCCCTCGCTCCGGCGGCTGCTGAGGCGGGGCTGGAGGTGCACGAGTATCCGTTGCTCGTGCTCGAGCGGGCCGATTTCACGCCCGTCACGACCTCCCTGGATTGCCAGATCCTGACCGCCTCCCCCGACGTACTGCGGCAGGCCCGAGCGGTCGCCGATACGGCCTTCGGGACCCCCGGTACTGCGATCGGCGACGGCGGACCCGAGGCGCGTGACGTCACCGCCGCCGGGATCACGGACGACATGGTCGCAGCCCTGGTCGAACGGGCCGAGGCGGGCGTATCGATCACAGCCGGCGTCTTCAGCAACCAAGGCATGCTCGCCAGCGGCGTCCATCAGCCTGTCGGCACCACGAGCGAGATCGTCGGAGTCGCCACCCTCCCAGCGATGCGCCGCCAGGGGCTGGCCGCCGCAATCACCACCCGGCTGGTCGAACACGCCCTCGCCAACGGCGTCGACCTCGTCCTCCTCTCCGCCGAAAGCGACGCGGTAGCCGCCGTCTACGAACGAGTCGGCTTCCACCGCATCGGCCGGGCAGGCTCCGCCGAACTCGCCGAATAACGACAAGAGTTCGGGCGCGAATCGTTCGGGGTGGGGTTATGGCCGTACCGTTGGAGGGATGAGCAATACCGAGCGGACCCGCCCACGTACCCTCGCCGAGGCACTGCGCGGCTGGGACGACCTTGCCCTCGGGCAGTTGCTCCGGCACCGGCCTGACCTGGCGACCCCGATTCCAGCCGACACCGGGCAGCTCGCGGCCCGGGCAACCACCAACGCTTCCGCCGCTCGTGCGATCAACCGGCTCGACGAGTTCAGCGTCGACCTGCTGGAGGCCCTTTCCGCCCTCACTGAGCCAGTAGACCTCGCCGCGCTGGCCAGGGGCGTCGACCAGTCCCTCGAGATAGTCCAGCCGCGGGTGACCGAGTTGCTCTCGCTCGCTCTCGTCTGGGGCACCGAGGACGACCTGCGCCCGATTCGCGCCGTGCACGAGCTGCTCGGCCCGACACCGGCCGGGCTCGGGCCGCTCACTACCCGGCACTTCGGCGACCTGGACCAGCTGATCGAGGACGCCGGTCCGGAGGCCCGTGAGGTGCTCGACAAGCTCACCTGGGGTCCGCCCACCGGCACGGTCGAGAAGGCCGAGCGCCCGGTGACGATCGCCTCTGCCCGCTCCCCGATCGAGCAGCTGCTCGCGCGCGGCCTCGTAGTACCGAAAGACCCGACCACTGTCGTGCTGCCTCGGCAGATCGGCCTGCACCTGCGTGGTGGACGAGTGCTGGCTTCGACCAGGCCGACTCCGCCTCCGCTCGACGGCAAGCCAGTCTCGAACGCGATCGCCGACCGCGCCGCCGCTGGTGCCGCACTGGATCTCGTACGCCAGGTAGACCGCACCCTTGAGCAGCTAGGTACAGAGCCCCCGCCTGTACTACGCACTGGCGGCATTGGCGTGCGGGAGCTGCGTAGCCTCGCCACCAAGATCGGTGCTGAAGAGCAGACCGCCGGAGCCGTCCTGGAAGTCGCGTACTCCGCAGGGCTGGTCGCAGCTGTCGAGGTCGGCAACAGCGAGCTGTGGTTGCCCACTGGCGCCTACGACGACTGGCTGGAGCTCGATACCGCTCACCGGTGGGCCGTGCTGGTCCATGCCTGGTTCACCGGGCTGCGGGCGATAGGACTCATCGGTCGGCGGGACAGCGGCGGCGCGACTGCTGCTGCGCGCGAGCGACTCGTGAACGCGTTGGCGCCCGACTTGGAGCGCCTGTTGGCTCCCGAGATCCGGCAGCTCACCTTGCAGGCCCTGTCCGAGGCCACCGAAGGTACTGCGCCGGCTCTCGAGTCCGTGGTCACCTGGGTCGCGTGGCACCGGCCGCGGCGGGGTGGGCAGTTCCGGGACGACCTGGTCGAGTGGACCATCACCGAGGCCGCACTGCTCGGCCTGACCGGGCTCAGCACGCTTGCCGCGCACGCTGTAGTGCTGCTGAAGGAAGAGCCGACCGTTGACGAGCTGGCCGCTGCCATCCAGCCGCTGGTGCCCGAGCCGGTCTCCGAGGTGCTCCTGCAGGCTGACCTGACTGCGGTCGCGCCCGGGCCGCTCGTGCGCGAAGTACAGGACGAGCTGGCTGCCATGGCCGACATGGAGTCTCACGGGGGCGGCGGGGTCTACCGCTTCAGCGAGAGTTCCATCCGGCGGGCCTTCGACCTCGGGAAGACCAGCGACCAGCTGCACACTTGGTTGGCCGAGCACTCGCGGACACCTGTCCCGCAGCCGCTCAGCTACCTGATCGACGATGTCGCACGGCGGCATGGCGTACTACGGATCGGCGCGGCCTCGACGTACCTGCGGTGTGACGACGAGAACGTGCTGACCGGGCTGCTGAGCGCCAACCTGCCCGGCATCCGCTTCCGCCGGCTCGCACCGACCGTGGTCGTCTCGCCTTCACCGCCCGACATGGTGCTGGCTCGCCTGCGCGACGCGGGGCTCGCTCCGCTGGGCGAGACCTTCGACGGTGTCGTCCACGTCACCTCGGCCGGCAACCGCCGTGGTGAGCCACCGCGCCGGCGTACCGGCCGAGACTTCGCCGACAACACCGTCGATCTGGACGAGGACCAGATCAAGGCGGTGATCGAGAAGGTCCGCTCCGGCGACCGGGTCGCCGCCGAGCGTCCGGCCGAGCACACCTCGGGCGACACGACCGCGCCCGCGGAGACGATCAGCGTGCTCAGCGAGGCGGCCGAGGCGCACACCCGGACGTGGATCTCGTACGTCGACCACAACGGCACCCCGGCCGAGCGCATCGTCGAGCCGGTCAGGGTGGCCGACGGCTGGCTCACGGCGTACGACGAGGACGCAGACCAGCCCCGGACGTACGCGCTGCACCGGATCGCGACGGCACGCCCGGTGGACCAGTAATCGGGCGGGGAGGAGTCAGCTGCGGGCGCGGAGCATGCGGGTCACCAGATCCGCCTTCTCGAGCAGGTTCGCTCGAACTACCGGCTCGGCGTCGCCGACGAGCGACTGAGCCCTCTGCACGAGACCTGCGTCGACGCCGAAGAGCGGAAACAGCATCCTGGTGTAGGTCGTCGCGGGCATCAGCCCCCACCGACTGAACTCGGGCACGAGGTCGAGGAACGCCGCCGCGAACGGCCTCAGCAGGTCCTCTTGGCCGGGGCTCCAGAACGCTGTCGTCACCTGGTGGACCGAGCCGAGCGGTACCGCCCGCTCGGTCACCAATTGCTGCCAGACCGCCGATTTCTCGGCAGCAGCGGGGATCGCCGCGCGGACAGTGAGTCCGCTGACCCATGCCTCCGGGTCCGGATCCTTGGCCAGCAGGGCTTCCAGCTCTGCGGTGATGTCACCGCCGAGCTGAGCCTTCCTGGTCAGTGCACGCCACTGCAGGTCGAGATCGTCGCCGGCCTCGGCCTGAAGCCAGGCGACACCTTCGAGATCGGCGACAGTCTTGGCGAATCCGCGCAGCGCCACCTTGCGAGTGCTGAGGTTACGGGCGAGGTGGAGGCTGGTCGCAGCCACCATCGCGGTCAGCTCTTGCCGCTCTGTCTCTGTACTCCACAACAGCGCGGCGTCGGCGGCGCGGTTGAGGTGCGGCTCGATCAGTGACTCGGAGGTCTCGACCGCCAGTACTCCGGTGAGGCAGCGAACGGCCTCGGCGGCAGTCGCCTCAGCGTTGATCAGCATGTCCCATGCCGTGGCGATCGCGACAGCTCGCGAGATGGGCGTGGGAAGGCCGGCTGCGTTGTCGAAGAAGCTGTCCCTGGTCTGGGCGTCAGGTCGCGTCGAGGCGAAGGTCAGGTCGCCGTCGTTGACCAGGTAGAGGTCGGCTGCTGGTAGTTCGAGGGGAGTCCGCGGGCGGGTCACTTCGACCTCGACCAGGGCGATCCGCTCGAGCATCGCCGCTGCCCCGGCGCTCGCGCTCTGCGGGTCGGCAGCCTCGACACCCCTCCGATAGGCACCCACGGCAAGCACTTGCGGCCGCGGCTCGCCATTGGGGCCCTTGGCAACCAAGGTGAAGCCGTCCGCGCCCTGCACCAGCGTCAGGCGGTCGGTGCCGGCCTGGTCCAGCCAAGCCGTTCGCCATCGCTCGAGGTCGCGATCGGTCTCGCCGGCGATCGCGGCGATCAGGTCTTCCAGGGTGGCGTTTCCCCAGGCGTGCTGGGCGAAGTACTTGGTCAGGCCTTTCGAGAAGGCCGCTTCGCCGACGTAGATCATCAGCTGCTGCAGGACCGACGCGCCCTTGGGGTAGGTGATGGCGTCGAAGGTCGCCGCGCCCTCGGCGACGTCCCGTACGGGCTGGCGGATCGGGTGCGTGGTCGGTCCCTGGTCGACGAGGTAGGCCTTGAGCTTCTCACCCGCCAGGTGCGCGACCCACGCGTCGGAGTACGAGGTCACGTTCACCGCGGCCCAGTTGCTCGCGAACTCGGCGAAGGCCTCGTTGAGCCACAGGTCGTCCCACCAGCGCATCGTGACGATGTTGCCGAACCACTGGTGCGCGAGCTCGTGCAGCAGGTAGCGCGAGAACAGGTCCCACTCGGCTCTGGTCGGCGTACTGCGGCGCAGGAACCAGTCCATCCAGGTGATGCAGCCGTAGTTCTCCATCGCGCCGGCGTAGTCCGGGGCGAAGACCTGGTCGTACTTGCGTTGCGGGAACGGCATCCCGAACACCTCGGTGAAGAACTCGAACCCCTGCGTGGTGAGGGTGAAGAGCTCGTCGGCGTCGCGGTCCAGGACCGTCTTGAGCGACTGACGCGCGAAGAGCCCCAGGTCATGACCGGCGCCTTCGCGACGCAGCTCGTAGTACGGGCCGGCGTTGATCACGACGTTGTACGTCGACAGCGGCGGGGTCGGCGGGAAGGTCCAGCGGCGTGCATCGCCGACCGTCTCGATCTGGGGCCCGCCACTGTTGCTCAAGACGATCCAGTCGGCCGGCGCAGTCACGGTGAAGGTATGCGGCGCCTTGAGGTCGGGCTGGTCGAAACAGGCCCAGAGGCAGCGGGTGTTGTCCGGCGCGAAGTCCGTCCAGAGGTAGACCCGGCCATCGGCGGGATCGACGGACTTGTGGATGCCGTCGCCTTGGGTGCTGTCGGCCCGGACGGTCACCACTTCGAGCACGTTGCCGGCGGCGAGGCCGGTCAGCGGGATCCGCCCATCGATCGCGGGTGGCAAGGCGACGCCGTTGAGGGTGGCGCTCTCGATCTCGGCGACACAGTCGGCGAAGGTCGACGCGCCCGGCTCATGACAGGTGAACGCGATGGCCGACGTACAGACGACCCGCGTACCGGCTGGCAGATCGGTCAGATCTACGGCGACTTGATAGCTGTCGACTGTCAGCAGACGGGCACGCTCGGCGGCTTCTACCTGGGTCAGGCTCCGGACTGGCATGCCCGCAGACTCCCACGATCCAGGCCTTCCGGGCACCGGGTTTTGGGCTGCGCCCTGACCGGCGTACCTTCTCAAACGGGTGTATGAGGCACCTGCTTTTTTCGATCCTTGTTCCCGCCCGAATACGGAGCTTTCTCGTGTCCTTTTCTGTATCCCGTCGTGCCGTTTTGTTCGGAGCATCGGCGTCCGCCGCCGTCGCAGCGTCCCCGGGACTGCTGTCGAGCGCCTCGGCGCAGCTCCCGCAGCAGAGCCCGATCAACATCCACACCCTGCACGCGGTGCACAGCCCTGAGCTGCCCGCGTTGCAGATCCACTATCCGTCCGCGCTGGACCTGTCGGTCCGGTATGAGAGCAAGGACAAGGGTCAGCCCGGTGGGTGCGAGACGCGCACCGACGAGGAGACCGTGCTCGCCGAGATCCCGGCCGGCGCGGCCTGGGTGACGCTCGGCGGCGTCCGGTACGACCTGGTCAACTTTCACTTCCACACCTATTCGGAGCACCGGCTGGACAGCCGGCAGTTCCCGTTGGAGCAGCATTTCGTGCACCTCGGGCCGAGCGGCGAGAAGCTCGTCATCGGGCTGTTCATCACCACCGGCGGGGCCGGTGGGACCTTGCAGGACAAGGTGCTCGCCACCGTGCCGGACGAGTGCGGCGAGGACGTGCACGTCCCGCAGGCCGACCTGGCGACCGCGTTGCCGCACGACCTGTCCACCTTCCGGTACGAAGGTTCGCTGACCACCGCGCCGTACAGCGAGCACGTGTCCTGGCTGGTGCTCAACCACCACCGCCCGATCCGATCGGCGTCGCTGCACCACTTCCAGACCCGCTTCCCCGCCGGCGACAGCCGCCCGGTCCAGCCGCTGAACGGCCGCACCGTGAAGTACCGCCCGCAGCACTGAGCGCGGTCCCAGCCCCGCGCCTGCCGGTCGCAGGCGCGGGGGTTTGGCGGGACGGGGCACAATGGAGGGTCGGGTGGAGTGTTCTGCCCGAAGCCGGTGACGGGAGAAGCTGTAGTGACTGACGGGCCGTTGATTGTTCAGTCCGACAAAACGTTGTTGCTGGAAACCGCCCATCCGGAGGCGACCGACTGCCGGAAGGCGATCGCGCCGTTCGCCGAGCTCGAGCGGGCGCCCGAGCATGTGCACACCTACCGGCTGACGCCGCTGGGGCTGTGGAACGCGCGGGCGGCCGGGCACGACGCCGAGCAGGTGATCGACGTACTGCTGCGCTACAGCCGCTACCCGGTCCCCCACTCGCTGCTGGTCGACATCGCCGAGACACTGGATCGGTACGGGCGGCTCCGGCTGGAGAAGCACCCCCAGCACGGGCTGATCCTCATCACGACCGACCGGCCGGTGCTGGAAGAAGTCATGCGCTCCGCCAAGGTGAAGCCGATGCTCGGCGACCGGATCGACGCCGACAGCGTCGCGGTGCACCCGTCCGAGCGTGGGCACCTGAAGCAGACGCTGCTCAAGATCGGCTGGCCGGCCGAGGACCTCGCCGGGTACGTCGACGGCGAGGCGCACAAGATTGACCTGGTCAAAGATGGGTGGGACCTCCGGCCGTACCAGCAGCAGGCGACCGACGCGTTCTGGCACGGCGGCTCCGGAGTGGTCGTCCTGCCCTGTGGCGCCGGCAAGACGATCGTCGGCGCGGCCGCGATGGCGCAGGCCTCGGCGACCACGCTGATCCTGGTCACGAACACGGTCTCCGCACGGCAGTGGAAGGACGAACTGCTCAAGCGGACCACGCTGACCGAGGACGAGATCGGCGAGTACTCCGGTGCGCGCAAGGAGGTCCGGCCGGTCACCATCGCGACGTACCAGGTGATGACGACCCGCAGGAAGGGCGTCTACACGCACCTGGAGCTGCTCGACGCGCGCGACTGGGGCCTGATCGTGTACGACGAGGTGCACCTGCTGCCGGCGCCCATCTTCCGGATGACGGCGGACCTGCAGACCCGGCGCCGGATCGGGCTGACCGCGACGCTGGTCCGCGAGGACGGGCGCGAGGGCGACGTGTTCTCGCTGATCGGGCCCAAGCGGTACGACGCGCCATGGAAGGACATCGAGGCGCAGGGCTGGATCGCGCCCGCGGACTGCGTCGAAGTACGGGTCGACCTGGAGCAGACGGAACGGTTCGTCTACGCGACGGCCGAGCCCGAGGACCGGTACCGGCTGGCCGCGTCGACGCCGGCCAAGTCGCGGCTGGTGCGCCGGATCGCCGAGCACCACAAGGGCGAGCCGATGCTGGTGATCGGCCAGTACATCGACCAGCTGGACGAGCTCGGCGAGCGGCTCGAGTGCCCGGTGATCAAGGGCGAGACGACGGTCAAGGAACGCCAGCGCCTCTTCCAGGCCTTCAGGACGGGCGAGATCGACCGCCTGGTGGTCAGCAAGGTCGCCAACTTCTCCATCGACCTCCCGGAAGCATCGGTAGCCGTCCAGGTCTCCGGCACCTTCGGCTCCCGCCAGGAAGAAGCCCAACGCCTAGGCCGGGTACTACGCCCCAAGGGCGACGGCCGCACCGCCCGCTTCTACTCCATCGTCGCCCGCGACACAGTAGACGCAGAATTCGCCGCCCACCGCCAACGCTTCCTAGCCGAACAGGGCTACGCCTACACAATTGTCGACGCCGAAAACCTCTTCGCCTGAGGTCATTACCAGCTGGCTGGGTCAGCCAGCTCGCGGAGAAGATCCGGGGGTGGGTTTGAGTGGAAACTTTTGGTCGCCTGATGCAAGTTTGTTTCCACCGAAGCCCTTTCCTACAAGGGTTCCGGGCGGCTGGCCATCACGGATCGAACAAGCGCCGGGGAGGGGCGACGGGGTCAGGTGAGGAGGTCGTCGCAGGGGATCAGCGGGCAGGGGATTCGTTTCAGGTAGGGGCCGGCTGAGCGGTCGCCTTGGGCTGAATCGTGGGCTGGTTGCCAGTGGGCGCAGCCTAGGACTACGGGGTGGGTGGCGTGGTCGGCTAGGGCGGCTCGGGCGAGGGCGGTTGGGCCGGTGCCTGCCGCGGTGAGTACTCGGCGTAGTACCGGGGTGGTTATGTCTGGTTTGTTGACCATGTGGAGTAGGGCCAGGTCGGTGGGTTGGGTGATGCCTACGGGGGCGGACTGGTTCACTCCACCGTCTCCTCTCGCCACAACTGGTACTGCGAACGTACGTCAGCCACGATCCCCGGCCGCGCGTCAAGTGTGATCTTGCAGTCAGGGCCTGGCTGGAATGGACCAACCGGCCGTCCTGTTGCGTATTAGGAGATCTTCTACGGGCGGATTGGGGGTGACGGGTCGGTCACCAAGGGTGTCTCGGGGGTTGCCCAGGGCAACATCAGGGTTCAGCCTGGGCCATTCCGGAGGCTCTGACCGGTACCGTCGAGGGGTATGGGGACACACGCGCTGGAGCAGGTGGAGCTGGTCGGTGAGCGGGGGCGCGCCCCGTCGAGGCCGGCGCCGGTGGTGTGGCGGGTGGTGCGGGAAGCAGTCCTGCTGGCGACCATGTTCCTGGTCTACACCGCGGGCCGGCAGTTCGCCGCCAAGCACACCGGCTCCGCTTTCGACCACGCTCACGAGGTGCTTTCCTGGCAGCGCTGGCTGCATCTGCCCGATGAGGCATCGATCCAGCACGCGGCGCTCCAGGTCCCGCATCTGGTCGAGGGAGCAAACCTGTACTACGCCTCAGTACACGCACCCCTGACCGGTGCAGTGCTGCTCTGGCTGAGCATCTGGCGCCCCAAGGCCTATCCGCACGTGCGCTGGACGATCGTCTCGCTGACCGGGCTCGCCCTGGTCGGCCACGTCCTGTTCCCGCTCGCGCCGCCCCGGATGATGCCGGGCTTCGTCGACACCGGCCTGCGGTTCGGCCAGTCGGTCTACGGACCGGACGCCTCCGGCGGGGTGGCCAACCAGTTCGCCGCGATGCCGAGTCTGCACGTCGGCTGGGCAGCCCTGATCGCGCTCTCGATGATCCTGATCACCCGGACCAAGTGGCGCTGGTTGTGGCTGCTGCACCCGATCATCACCTTCAGCGTGGTGGTCATGACAGCGAACCACTACTGGCTCGACGGCATCGTCGTCCTGATCCTGCTGGGCTTCACCCTCCCGCTGCTGCTCCGGCCGGGGCTGCGCGCGGACAAGGCCGACAGGCCGGCGCCGTTTCCGGTTAAATCAGTCGCTCCCGAGCCCGCGCTCAAGTAACGTGACGGGGCTTCCCCGACCCTTTACCGCACTGCGGAGGTTCTGTCATGCCCCCTGACGACCCGACCCTCCAGATCGAGAAGACCTACCTCAGTACTTCGCGCGCCGCGTTGGCGGTGATGCGCGAGAAGACCGGCTCGCTGGAGATCGCGAGCGCCGACCCGGTCAACACCGAGTTCCTCAAGGCCGCGATCTGGCGGCGGATGAAGGAGCTCGAGGACGACCCCGACGTGCCGCTGTTCTTCGGCCGGCTGGACTACCTCGAGCCGGCCGAGGAGACCTTCCACATCGGCCGCCGGCATGTGAACGACGAGGCCGGCGAGCCGCTCGTGGTGGACTGGCGGGCCGACATCTCGGTGCCGTTCTACCGGGCCAGTAAGACCGAGCCGATGGGCGTCGGGACGCGCCGCCGGTTCGGTTACACGCACGGCGAGATGACCGCGTTCGAGGACGAGGACCTGACCAACGCGTCGGCCGTCGAGGAGCACAGCGACATCCTCGACGCCGAGATCGAGCGCCCGCGTTCGGGTCCGATGCGCGACATCGTCGCCACCATCCAGCCCGAGCAGGACGTCATCGTCCGGGCCGGCGTCGAGGAGACCATCTGCGTCCAGGGCGCACCGGGCACCGGGAAGACGGCCGTCGGGCTGCACCGCGCGGCGTACCTGCTCTATGCGTACCGCGACCAGCTCAGCCGGTCGGGCGTCCTGGTGGTCGGCCCCAACTCGAGCTTCCTGCGCTACATCGGCGACGTACTCCCCGCGCTGGGCGAGATCGAGGCCAAGCAGACCACGGTCGAGGAGATGGTCGGCCGGGTGAAGGTCGCCGGGCCCGGTCCGGCCGCGCTGGACGTGCTCAAGGGCGACGCGCGGCTGGCCGAAGTACTGCATCGGGCCGTCTGGTCCCAGGTCCAGCTGCCCAAGGAACCCTTAGTAGTCCCTAGGGGATCTCACCGATGGCGCGTAGCGGCGTACCAGGCCGAGGGGCTCGTCAACGAGCTACGCACTCGCGGAATCCGGTACGGCGCCGGGCGGGCCATGCTGCCGCAGCGGCTCGCGCATGCCGTCCTGCTGCGAATGGAGGCCGCCGGGGACTCCCCCGACGACCGCGTGCAGGACTCCGTGGCCAGGAGCCGTCCAGTGAAGCAGTACGCCGATGCACTGTGGCCGGTGGTCGACCCGGCCAAGCTGCTCTTCCAGCTGTTCACCGACTCGGAGTTGCTCGCCGAGCACGCTGCCGGAGTACTGACCGACGATGAGCAGGCACTACTGCTCTGGGACAAGCCGGCGCGGAGTGCGGGTGCCGCCAAGTGGTCTGTTGCCGACGCCACCCTCATCGACGAGATCGCTGACCTGGTCGACCGGACGCCCAGCCTCGGACACGTAGTACTGGACGAAGCGCAGGACCTGTCGGCGATGCAGCTCCGGGCGGTCGGGCGCAGGTGCTCGACCGGCTCGATGACAGTGCTCGGCGACATCGCGCAGGGCACGACCCCGTGGGCGACACCCTCCTGGGACGAGGCACTCGGGCACCTGGGCAAGAGCGGCGCCCACACCGAGGAGCTGACCGCAGGCTTCCGTGTGCCCGGCCAGGTGATCGAGTACGCCGCCCGCCTGCTGCCACAGATCGCTCCCCACCTGACCCCGCCGACAGCGGTACGACGGACGCGCGGTGAGCTGGCCATCACGCGCGTACCGGACAGCTTGGCCGCCGCCGTGGACACAGTCGGCCAGGTGATAGACCGGCCGGGGTCGATCGGGCTGATCGTGCCCGACGCGCTGGTCCCGGCGGCTCGGAAGGCCCTGCGGGACAAGGGGCTGAGTTTCGCCGTACTGGGTGACGAGGACGACGTCGAGGCGCACGTGGACGTAGTACCAGCTGGGCTGGCCAAGGGTCTGGAGTTCGACCATGTGGTGCTGGTCGAGCCGGCCGGGATCGTCGCCGGTGAGGCCGACGAGCGGACCGGGCTGCGCCGCCTCTACGTCTGCCTGACGCGTGCGGTCACCTCGCTCGCGGTGCTGCACAGTGAGGACCTGCCCGAGGTCCTGATCGGCTGATACGTACGCTGGTCGAGTGACGACTGATCTGGACAGGACGGCCGCCGACTTCGCTCTTGCGCGACCGCGTCTGTTCGGTATCGCCTACCGGATGCTCAGTAGCGTCCAGGAGGCCGAGGACCTCGTCCAGGACGTCTGGCTCAAGTGGCAGACCTACGACCGCGACACGGTCCGGGAGCCGGCTGCCTTCCTCGCCACCATGATCACCCGGCTGGCGATCAACGCGAGCCAGACAGCGCGGGCCCGGCGGGAGACGTACATCGGGCCGTGGCTGCCCGAGCCGGTCGACACCAGCGCCGACCCGACCCTGGGCGCCGAGCGCGGCGAGGCGCTGGAGCTCGCGATGCTGGTGCTGCTGGAGAAGCTCTCGCCGGCGCAGCGGGCGGCGTACATCCTGCGGGAGGCCTTCGACTACCCGTACGACCAGATCGCCGAGATCGTCCAGCTGTCCGAAGCGAACGTGCGCCAGCTGGTCAGCCGGTCCCGCAAGCGGCTCGCGGGCGAGCGGCGCGAGCAGGTCAGCACGGATGAGCAGCGCAAGCTGCTGGCCACGTTCATGGCAGCGGCCCAGGAAGGCGACCTGGCGGCGCTGGTCGAGCTGCTCGCCGCCGACGCCGTGAGCTACTCCGATGGCGGCGGCATCGTCCGTGCCACCAAGCTGATCCTGCTCGGCGCCGACAAGATCGCGAAGGTCATCGCCGCCTACAAGGACAGCTTCTGGACCGGCTCGGAACTCACCTTCGCGGAGACCAACGGCGGCTGGTCCGCCGTGGTCTCGCGCGCCGGCGAGGTCTTCGCCGTGATCAGCATCAGCGCCTCGGCCGACGGGATCGACCAGGTCCAGTGGATGCTGAACCCCGAGAAGCTGGCCAACTTGTCCTTCAGCAGCTGACTCAGGCGGCTTCCGGCGCGTACTGCTCTTGCTCGTCCAGGTGCTCGACCTGCTGTAGAGCAGGGTTGCGGCGGAGCGTCACCAGCAGGCCGATGACGACCAGGCCGAGTGCTGCGGCGATCGGTGGCAGCATCTGGACCCCCACCAGCTTGATCACGACACCACCGAGCACTGCGGACAGGCCTGCGCCCAGGTAGATCGCGGAGGCGTTCATCGCCAGCAGGAGGCCGCCGCCTTCACCGATCTCCAGCAGGAGGTTCTGAACCGGCGGGTTGAAGGCCCAGGTGAACAGGCTCCACACGAACAGGGCGATGGCCGCACCGGCGACAGTGGTCGCAGTCAGCGTCAGCGTGGCGATCACGACGGTGAAGCCGGTCAGAGTGACGGTCAGCGTCCGCAGGCTGCCGAAGCGGTCAGTGGCGCGGCCGCCGACCAGGTTGCCCAGCACCGCGCCGACGCCGTACACGAGAAGCAGTACGCCGACGACGCCTCCTGTGAGGTGAGCGGTCTCGGCCAGCAGCGGTACTACGTAGATGTAGACGCTCATGGTCGCCAGCACGGCCAGTACCGTCATCGCGAGCACGGTCTGCACGCGGCGGTCGGTCAGGCCGGCGAAGCGCTCACGCAGGCTCACGGCCTCAGGCGCCTCGACAGTCGGCAGGGCCGAGCGGACGGCCAGTGTGACCACCAGGCAGACGACGGCGATCAGTGCGAACACACCGCGGTACCCGAGCGGCTCACCGAGCAGACTGCCCGCCGGTACGCCGAGCACGAGCGCGAAGGTCAGTCCGCCGAACACCACCGCGACGGCCCGTCCCCGCTCCTCCGGCGGCAGGAATTTGGTCGCGAACAGCGTCGCCGCGGGCGTGTATGCCGCGGCGCCGAACGCAGCGACGATCCGGCCGACGATCAGGATCGGGTAGCTCGTCGCGAGCGCCGCGATCCCGTTACCGAGCGCGGCCAGCAGCAGGGCGGCGATCAGCAGCGTGCGGCGCTCCCACCGGCCGGTCAGCGTCGACAGCAGCGGCGCGCCGACGGCGTACGAGAGGGCGAAGGCGGTGGCGAGCTGGCCGGCGGCGGTCAGCGAGACGTGCAGCTCGGAGCTGACCGCGGGCAGCACCCCGGACACGACGTACGCGCTGGTGCCGACAGCGAAGGCCCCGGCGGCCAGCAGGTAGATACGTGCGGACATTGAGGACCTTCCAGAGGATCAGAGGACTTATTCGATAATCATCGTACTACGATCTCCGTCGAAGTTCGACCGTCGTCGTACTATGGACGTATGAGCACCTCGAAAGCCCTGCCCCAGCCCGATCGCGAAGAGATCCGCGTCGAGGCTGTCCTGCAGGCATTGGGCGAGCCGGTCCGGCTGCTGATCGTCCGCACCCTGTCGGAACTTCCCGAGGGGATCGCCTGCGGCGAGCTCGACCTGCCGGTGACCGCGTCGACCCGGGCCCATCACCTCCGCATCCTGCGCGAGGCGGGCGTCACCTCAACCCACACCGAAGGCACCAAGCGGATCAGCAAGCTCCGCCGCGACGACCTTGACGCGCTCTACCCGGGTCTGCTCAGCGGAGTGCTGGCCGCGCCGCGCTGATCCGCAACCGCAGAGCAGAGATGGGCCGATCCGCAACCGCAAGGCAGAGGTGCGCCGATCGAGCGGTCACCGTTGTGATGGGACTGGCAGACTGTGGCGGTGGTGGTCCTGCGTGAACGGTGGAGCGAGCTGTTACCAGGCTCGGCGCCGCTGGCGGACGACCTGGTCGCGCGGTACGTCGAGCGGACCCGGCGCGCGTATCGCGACCAGTACCTCGAAGCCGTCCTCGGCACGCTCGACTCGCTGATCCAGCTGAGCACCGACCCGACGTCGGTCCGGCTCGCCGCCTGGTTCCATCGGGCCGTGCACCAGCCGGGTGGCGGGTCCGCCGAGGATGCGGAGTCGTCGGCCCGGCTCGTCGAGCGCACGCTGCCGGCGTACGGGGTGGATCCGATCCGCGTCGCCGAGGTGGCCCGGCTCGTCCGGCTGACCGGCGACCTGGCGACACCACCCACCGACTCCTACGCGCCACCACGCCGAGACGCGAACGGCGATGTGCTGCTGGACGCGGTCAACGGCATCCTGGCGACGGCTCCGGCCCGCTACGCCGCCCACGCTTCCGAGGTACGCCGGGACGCGGGCGACCGCGCTGCCGCCGTCGGCCGCCGGTACGACGAAGTGCAGGTCCTGCTGGACGGGCATCTCTACCGGACGCAACTCGCTCGTCAGCGGATGGGTACGGCCGCCCGCGCCAACCTGGAGGCGGAGCTTGCCGGGCTCGACAGTGAGCTGCCAGCGCCCTGGCGTGGCTGGCAGCAAGCGGCGCTGTCGGCTGCGGCGACCTTCTCGGCAGTGGCGGCGGCAGTCGCCTCGATAGCCGCCGCCGGCGCACCCTGGCAGGTCCCGGCGGTGGAGCCCGAGGCTGGTTGGCCGCCTGTCGCGCTAGCCGTGTCCTCGCTCTTCTGCGCGCCAGTGCTCTTCCGGTCGTCCCACAGCGCCAGTCAACGCGCGCGGCTGCTCGCGGGCACAGTGGTTGCTGTCGCAGTCACCGGGCTGCTGATTGCCTGGGCAAAGGTCCCGGTGACCAATCCGGCCGTCGGTATCGGCCTCCGGGTTCCACTGGTCATCTCTGCACTCCTCCTACTTCTGCTAGCCGGTACTGCGGCCTTGGTCGCCTCCCTCTTGCGCACCAAGAAGGCACGCTTCCTGCCCTCCCGGAATCTCGGCCAACAGCTCTCGTGGCTGGCAGTACCGGGTGTGATCGCGCTACTGCTCCTACTGGTCGTGCAGCCGTTGGCCAGGGGCTATGTGCTGGGCTCCAACGAGCGGTCAGAGGGGCCACGCGGTCCGGCCGGCCAGCGGCCCGAGTCAGTGCTCGACGGTGGCGTCACCTGGGTCAGCCGGGCTTTGACCAGCGCTGGCGCCGAAGAAGCGATCGGGACGAAGTACGGGATCGCTGTACCGCGGCAGAGCGGCGTGGTGGAGATGCTGGACGCCGCCACCGGAGAGCTGCGGTGGCGCTACAGCCGGTCCGACTCGGACGAGAAGCCGGACATCGTCGCGACCGGCAACGGCGAGTACGTGCTGGCCGAGTTCGCCGACATCGGCTACTTGCTGCTGGACGCGAACACGGGCAAGCGGAAGGCGGCCTGGCCGGGCGGTACGCGGGACCACAGCATCCAGGAGGCCGACCCGCTGCTGACGGGCGAGCGGCTCTCCCGTGGCTCCGACAAGCTGCACGGGGTCGATCCGGACGGCGACAACCGGTGGACCTTCGAGCCGGGCCGCTGTACCGATATCGGAGCCGTCGCGACCTCGGACACCGTGGTCGCCTTCCTCGGACACAGTTGCGGCTCCGAGCCCGACGAGGTCGCCGGGATCGACCTGGAGAGCGGCAAGAAGCTCTGGAGCAAGTCGCCGACCGACATGTACCGGCGACCGGTCGTGGTCGGCGGGCTGGTCGTGGTGGCCGAGCCGGGCGGCGACTCCGACGTACCGGTCGCTCTGGTGGCGATCGAGCCGCGGACGGGCGAGACCAAGTGGCGTTGGCCGGTACCGGCGGGCTGGTCGTGCCGGACGCTGCTGAAGGAAGCCGGGCGGCTCCTGATCGTCGTGGACTGCCCGGGGCCGGACACTCAGCAGAACACCAAGACCGTGGTCACCGCGATCGATGCGATGACCGGTCAGACCACCTGGCAGGTCACGGCACCGGTGAACCCACGCACGCGGGTCGCCGTCACCGCTGACGGCCGGGTCGTCTCCCTGGGCGGCAGCGCAGGCGGCTGCGCGGCCACCGTCATCGACCAGACCGGCTATCGCAAGGTTCCGCTGCCGGCGGGGATCTCCTGCAGCCGGGACCCGGTGGCCATCGGGAACCTGATCCTGACGTCAGGCCCGGCGGGCGTCATCGCCCTGCACTGAATCAGCCTGCACTGAATCAGCCTGCGCTCAGCTGGGCTTCTGCGTTCGCCAGGAGTTCGACGACTCGGGTGCCGAAGGCGACGTCGACCGGGTGGGTGTCGCCGGACTCGGCTGCGGCTACCAGTTCGGTGGCGGCCAGGGCGAAGGCGTCGACGGCTGAAGTCTCGGGGCTCGGCAGGATCGCAGTACCGGTCTCTCCCCAGATGCCGGTCTCGAAGCTGGTGCCGTCGGGCGGCGCCGACAAGGTCATGCTCGCGGTACTCGTCGCGCCCGAGTCGTGGGCGAGGACCAGGTGAACGAGGTCGCCCTCACCGCCCACTGCGCGCAGATCGGCGATCGGGCCGAGCAGGCCGATTAGGTTGGAGAGGGCGTGCGGGCCGACATCCCAGAGGGCACCACGCTGCTCCCGTCGCCAGGCCGAGCCTCCGAAGGGGTTACCGGGTGCGTCGAGCGAAGCGAGAATCCGCGACCAGCCACCCTTCCAGCCGCCGGTCGCCTGGATCTGGTCGAAGAAGGCGCGGGTCTCCGGCTGGAACCGGCCGGTGAAGAAGACCACTGAGGCGATCCCCTCGTTGCTCACCTCGTCGGCCAGGGCGCGGGCGTCGTCGAGCGAGTCGGCGACGGGCTTGTCGAGCAGCAGGTGCTTGCCGACCGCCGCCGCCTCGAGCGCCATCGACGCCTGCACGTTCGGAGGTACCGCGAAAGCCAGGGCGTCAACATCCGCAAGTAACTCTGCGTAGTCGAAATAGGGAGCCGTCTTTAGATCTGTAGCCAATGCACTCGTCTTGTCCGCGTTGCGGCCCCAGACACCCACCAATTCGACGTCCTCAGCGGCCTGCAGGCCCGGCCCCTGGGTCAAATTGGCCCATGGCCCGGTCCCGACCAATCCGAACCGCATGGTGTCCTCCTTGTGACGAGCCGATATCGCTTTGGCCACGACCCTAACCGGGAACCCCGGATCGGTCGGTGGGGGCCGTCGCAGGGTGCGAGACTCACCGCCATGGACCTGCGCGACCAGTGGAATCGCCTGCTGCCGCACGCGCAGCCGTTGGGCGATGATCTGCTGGCTCGTTACGCAGAGCAACACCGCCACTATCACGACCTGCGGCACCTGACCGAGATGCTCGAGACCATCGACGAGCTCACCGATGCCGCCGACGACGCCGACGCGGTCCGGCTGGCCGCCTGGTTCCACGACGCGATCTACGACCCGCAGGCCGACCCGGGTGAGAACGAAGAGGTCTCCGCCCAGCTCGCCGAGCTCGAGCTGTCGGCGTACGGGGTCGAAGCCGCCCGGGTGGCCGAGATCGGCCGGCTGATCCGTCTGACCGCCAAGCACGACTGCGAGCCGGGCGATGCGAACGGCGCGGTCCTGTGCGACGCCGACCTGCGCGTACTGAGCCTGTCCGCCGCCCGGTACGACGAGTACGCCATCGGTATCCGCGCGGAGTACGCGCACGTTGCGGACCGCGACTTCGCCAGGGGCCGCACGACGTTCCTGCAGAGCCTCGCCGAGACCTCCCTGTACGCGACCGAGCACGGTCGCAAGCACTGGGAGAAGGCGGCCCGGGAGAACCTCCGGCGCGAGCTGAAGCAGTGGGGCCCGAAGGCGGCTCGCCCGATCGCCGGGCTGATCCCGATGATCTACCTGGGCGCAGCACTCGGTGTCGTCATCGCAGCCTCCGTACTACTCGGCCGCGGGCTCGGGGCGGCCGCACACTGGCCTGCCGAGCCGGACGACGTCAGGGGCTTCCCGGTCTGGGCACCGATCGCCGGTACTGCGGTAGCTGCCGCGTTGGCGTGCGCCTGGTTCCGGCGGGCTCAGCCTCGACTTGTGACGATCCCTGCGCTGGTGTTCGGCGTCGTCGGGGTGATCGCGATCGGGATCTGCTGGTGGCAGTGGCCGTCGGCTCAGCCCGGTGCGGCCATGAGCGAGCGCTGGCCGTACCTGATGCTCGCCTCTGTCGCCTTGCTGCTCGCCGGTGCGTTGCTGGGGCTGGCGAGACGGTTGCGGCTGGCTCCGCCGTACGCGTTGTCTCCGCCTCGGGCGCTGAGTGTTGGCGTGACCGTCGTGTGTGCCTCTCTGCTCGCCTGGATCATGGTGTCGGCCGGTGAGCCCTTCGTGCAGGCCCGGCTCGAGACCGCCAACACTGTGAGCACGACTGCGACCGTGCCGCCCGGCGTACTGCCGGTGCAGCTCGACGGCGGTGTCGCCTGGAGCCGGGAGGTGCCCGCAACGGGCGCGATCGCCGGGACCGTGGGCGGCGTGGCCGAACTGCGGTCGGACGGAGTAGTGATGTCCGACGCGGCCACTGGTCAGATCCGGTGGAGGTACACGCGAGCGGATGTGGACGACGCCGCCTCCAACGGCTCCGACGGACTGCTGGTCTCCAGTGACGGCCGGACCATTGCCGCGCACCTGCCGTACGACGACGGGCATGCTCCCCGTGGCATCGACCTGCCGACGTACGCAGTACTGGATGCAGCGACCGGCAAGGTGCTCACCGAGGTCCACACGGACGGCGTGGCTCTCGCTGTCGATGAGAAGCAACTGCTGGTGGCAGAGGGTAAGGATGTCGTCGCGCACGGCGTGAGCAGCCCGACGCACTGGCGGGCGCGACTGAAGTGCGCTGTGACTCAGGGCGTGCTGCTGAACGACCAGGCGGTCGTGGTGGACGCTTGTGGTGGCAACGGCGCGGTCGTGCGTGGGCTGGACCTCACGGATGGCGACCAGCGCTGGGAGGTCAACCTGGGCATCAAGTTCGAACTGAGCGCCGAGCTGGACCCGAGCACGTGGATCGGCGAGCTGGTCGCAGTACCGGACACCCGTGAGGTCTCCGGGCTCGTCTGGACCGGCGCGGCCGGTGGGACTCTGCACCAGTGGTCAGTGGACGTCAACGATGGCAGCATCCAATGGGTCAACGCACTGCCCGGTACGCCGAGGCCGCGGCTCGGGCGGTCGTCCTGCGACGCACAGCTCGCCGCGACGCACTCCTCAATCGTGCTGGTGACCTGCAGGACGAGCAACGAGGTCGGCGAGGACCAGACGTACGACATCTCCGCACTGAGCCCGTCGGACGGCACCCCGCAGTGGCACCACCTGCTGTCGGTCCCCCCGCAGCTCCAGCAGCCCGAGTTCCCCCGGGACGGCTTCGGCCTGCTCCCCGACGGCCGGGTGGTCACCTTGATGCCCCAGCCCGGCGGCAGCTGCTCCCCCGTCATGATCGGCACCACCGGCGTCCAACCGCGGCCACTGGTCCCCGGCCCGACAGCAGCCTCGATGGCCGACACCAAGAAGGTGACCTGCAACAAGCCGGCCGTCACGGTCGCCACCGCCCGCCCCATCTTCAGCGACGGCACCCGCCTCTTCGCCCTGAACTGAGCCCGCCCCACTTCCAGCTCTTGAACTAAGCGTTTATTAGAGTCGTTGACATGCGACGAGCCCTTCTTGCCGCCCTGTCCGCCGTACTACTGATCAGCGCAGCCTGCTCCTCAGAGCCTGAAGCCACGGCAGCTCCAGCCCCCGTGCTCGCCTCTACTCCCGCCCAGGTCACCGAGCCGTTCAGCAAGCTCGAGAAGCAGTACTCCGCGCGGTTGGGGGTCTTCGCCTACGACACGGGGACCCATCGAACCGTCAGCTACCGCGCCGGCGAACGCTTCCCCCACGCCTCCACCTTCAAGGCACTCGCGTGCGGCGTCCTGCTGATCGAGACGAAGAACCTCGACAAGCTGATCCGGTACGACGAGTCCATCCTGCTCCCCAACTCGCCGATCACCGAGAAGCACGTCGCCACCGGCATGACGCTGCGGGAGCTCTGCGACGCCGCGATCCGCTACAGCGACAACGCCGCGGCCAACCTGATCCTGGCCGAGATCGGCGGACCGTCCGGCCTGCAGCGCGCACTGCGCAGGCTGGGCGACGTGGTCACCAACACGAGCCGCACCGAGCCGACCCTCAACGAAGCCACTCCTGGCGATACCCGCGACACCACCACCCCGCGAGCCCTCGCCACCAGCCTGCAGAAGCTGACCCTTGGCCACGCGCTGCCGCCGGCCAAGCGCGCAGTACTGGTCGGCTGGCTCAAGGCCAACACCACGGGCGGCACGACGATCCGGGCCGGCGTCCCGAAGGACTGGACAGTCGGCGACAAGACCGGCACCGCTGCCTACGGCGGCCGCAACGACGTAGCCATCCTCTGGCCCCCGAACCGTGCGCCGATCATGCTCGCCATCCTGTCCACCAAAGGCGCGAAGGACGCAGTCCCCAACGACGCGCTGATCGCAGCCGCCGCCGCAGCCGCGATCAACGCGCTCGGGTAAGGAAGGCGGGGGGGAGCGGGCTGCCGTCGTCGCGGCGGAGCCGTGCGAGTTACGCTCCCTCGATGGAGCTCACTGCTGCCGCCTTGGTCGCGGCACTGCGGGAGTACGCCAAGCCCGGCGAGGTGACCCACAAGCACTACCCCGGCGCCGGTGAGGTTCTGGGCGTGCCGATGCGATCCACCTTCGACACCGCCAAGGCGTTCACCGCGATGTCGTTCGCGGAGGTCGAGCGGCTGCTGGACGAAGCGTCGTACGAGGGTCGGCTGGCCGGGTTCTGCGTGCTGGACTTCAAGGCGCGCGGCAAGAGGACGACGGATGACGAGCGGCAGGCGGCGTACGAGCTGTATCTGCGGCGGCACGACGCTATCGACAGTTGGGACATGGTCGATCGGGCGGCGCCGCATGTAATCGGGCGCCAACTCCTGCACCGCAAGCGGGATCCGCTCTTCGCGCTCGCCCGCTCAGCCGACCCCTTGCGTCGGCGTACGGCGATCACCGCGCCCTTGTACTTCGCTCGCTTCGGCACACCCGCCGACCTGACCGACCTCTTCGCGATCGCCGAGTTGCTCCTGTCAGACAAGGATCCGGTGGTGTCGAAGCCGGTGGGGATCGCACTCAAGTACGCCGGGGTACTGGACGAACCCGCGCTCCGGAGCTTCCTCGCGAAGCATGAGAAAGTCATGCAGAAGCCCACCTTGCGGTATGCCAGGGAGAAGCTGACCTAGCGGGAATATCCGTTGCCGTGGGCAGCGTTGACCAATACCGTGATGACCATGTTCCGCGCGGATTCTGTTGCGTACCTGTCAGGCCTGGGCCTGTCAGGCGCCGCTGCGTGGGCGTCAGACGATTCAGCTCTGCTGACCGGCGCGCACAGTTTCACCGGCGCGCGAAGGCGACCCTCCTCCTGCTGACGCAGGACCCGCGGAGGAGGGTGGCTCGAGAACCGGCCCCCTCCGACCGCTGAGAAACCAGCTGGTACGGCGCGGGCCCTGGGTCCTGGCTCAGTGAATCCTCTGACCAGCAAGGGAAAAGACACATCATGGCCAAGAGCCAGTTCGTGCGGACCAAGCCGCACCTCAACATCGGCACCATGGGGCACGTCGACCATGGCAAGACCACGCTGACCGCCGCGATCACCAAGGTGCTCGCCGAGCGCTACCCGGACCTCAACTCGTTCGTCGCGTTCGACGGGATCGACCGGGCGCCCGAGGAGGTCCAGCGCGGGATCACGATCAACATCTCGCACGTCGAGTACGAGACCGCCAACCGGCACTACGCGCACGTCGACATGCCTGGGCACGCCGACTACGTGAAGAACATGATCACCGGCGCCGCCCAGGTGGACGCCGCGATCCTGGTCGTGTCGGCGCAGGACGGCGCCATGCCGCAGACCCGTGAGCACGTACTGCTCGCGCAACGCGTCGGCGTGCCGTACCTGGTCGTCGCGCTGAACAAGGCCGACGCCGTCGACGACCCCGAGCTGCTCGACCTGGTCGAGCTGGAGGTCCGCGAACTCCTGTCGGAGTACGGCTTCCCGGGCGACGAGGTGCCGGTCGTGCGCGTCTCCGGTCTGCGTGCACTCGAGGGCGACCCCGAGTGGACACCTGCGATCGGTGCGCTGCTCGATGCCGTCGACGACTATGTGCCGGTGCCCGACCGTGAGCTGGGCGAGCCGTTCTTGATGCCGATCGAGAACGTTCTCACCATCAGCGGCCGCGGCACCGTCGTCACCGGCGCGGTCGAGCAGGGTTCGCTCAAGCTCGGCGACGCGGTGGAGGTCGTGGGTCTCGGCCCGACGGTCACCAGTACGGCGATCGGGCTGGAGACGTTCGGCAAGTCGCTGGCGACCGCCGAGGCGGGTGACAACGCGGCCGTACTGCTGCGTGGCGTCAAGCGCGACGAGGTCCGTCGTGGTCAGGTACTGGTACTGCCGGGAAGTGTGCGGCCGCACCGGAAGTTCCGGGCGCAACTGCACGCGCTGTCGACCGCCGAGGGTGGCCGGCACACGCCGTTCGCCGCGGACTACCGGCCGCAGTTCCACTTCCGGACCACGGACGTGTCGGGTGGCATCGACCTGGGTGAGATCACCCTGGTGATGCCGGGCGACACGATCGAGCTGGGCGTGGAGCTGGAGAAGGCCGTCGCGATGACGGTCGGCCTCGGTTTCGCCGTCCGCGAAGGCGGCCACACCGTCGCCGCCGGCACAGTCACCGAACTCGTCGATTGAAGAGAGGGCGCCCCGGGCTAGTTGCCCGGGGCGCCTTTCTTATGCCGCGAAGTCGTCGATCAGACCAGCCATCGGTACGCCGGTGAGCGGCCGCTGCAGGTCATCCAGGTACTGCGCGATCGCGGGCAACGCATCGGTGTCGCTGACGAGCATCGCGGCCGCCCACTCGCGCTCCGGTGACAACAGCATCGCCGCCCGATACCCGTCAAGCCTGCCGTTGAGGTAGAGCATTCCGGCGGGACCTACCGCCCAGCCCAAGCCATAGCTGAGCGGAGTCGATACTCGAGGCGTGGAGATCGCGGCCAGCAACCCCTTGTCCTGCAAGAGAAACTCGCAGAAGCTCAGCAGCTCGGGGACGGTCGACCAAAGCCCGCCACTCGGCCGGCGAGCCCGCGGATAGTCAGCGGTGAAGGCTGTCGAGGACAGCTCTGCCGCCGAGAGCAACTCCTGAAGACCATCTTCGAAGCTGCCACCGGTCAGTCTCGCCAGCAGTGCTCCGGCGAGGAAGTAGTTGCCGTTGTAGTAGGCCCACCGCTCCCCCGGCGGATACTCCTGCCCACCGGCGACCACCAACTTCGCGGCCTCCAGGAAGACTTCGTCGCCGTCGCCCAGCGCGGCAACTTCCGCAGCCTCGACCGTCTGCCTGAGACCGGAGGACTGGGCCAGTACCTGCTCGACGGTCAGTGCCGTCGCCAGCTCCGGCAGGATCTCGGCCACCGATACACTCAGCTCAAACCCCTTGTCCCAAAGGGCTCTCACGACCGCAGCCGCGGTGAACGTCTTGGTCAGCGACGCGATCCGGAACGGCGTCTCCACAGTCGCTCCGGTCGCCGCCAGCTCGCGCTCACCGCGACTCGACACCCCGGCCACCGCACCCCGACCGGCGAATGCCGACAGGTCCAGCTCCACTCAAGTCCCCTTGCGATGCCGCAGGCCCGACGCCAGCAGGCGTTGCACGATCACCCGGCTCGACACCGGTACGGCGCCGGCTGCCACCAGCGCGTCGTACCGGTCGGACGGTACGTCGTAGTGGTCGCGGTCGAAGCCTCGCGCTGGAATGCCTGCCTGGCGGGCGAACTCGTGCAGTTCGTCGTACGACTCGTCGCTGACCAGGTGAGACCACAAGCGATTGTGAGCTGACCAGGCCGGCGGGTCGATGTAGATCATGCCTTCTCGTCCTGCGCGTCGAGCAGGTTCCGCCAGGCGCGGACGAAGCGTGAGTTCACGTATGCCTTGGTCCACGAGCCGTCCTGCCGCACCGACGACCCGACGTGGAAGCGACGGACGCCGGCGCCGTACAGCCACGGGACGTGCTCCGGTTTGAGCGAGCCACCGGCCATCATCACCTTCGCCACCTGCTTGTCGGCAGACGCCAGCTTGAGCAGGTCGTCCAGCCCGTGCCCGACGCCGAGCGACGAGCCCGCGGTCAGCACGCAGTCGAGGCCGGGCAGGCTCCGCAGCGCACGCCACGCCCGCTCCTGCTCGAGCACAGCATCGACGGCGCGGTGGAACGTCCACGGCGTACCGGCGAAGGTGCTGGCGAGTGCGGCGGCCGAGGCGACGTCCACCTCGTTGTCGGAGTTCAGGAAGCCGAACACGAACCCGTCCGCGCCGGCCGACAGGTAGGCCTGCGCCATCGCGGTCAGCCGGTTCAGCTCGGCGCCGTCGGTGCCGAACGAGTTCGTCAGCCGCAGCATCACCCGTAACGGCAGGTCGGTGACCCGGCGGATGGCGCTAACGGTCGACACCGACGGGCACAACCCGTCGGCCTCCATCGAGGCGCACAGCTCCAGCCGGTCCGCGCCGCCCTCCTGAGCCGCCTCGGCATCGGCCGGATGCAAAGCGATGATCTCCAGCAACGAACCCATGCCCGCCATCATCCTGCATCACCCGCCGGCACCGCTCCAGAAATGACAGTTGCGCTCGCCGGAAGTCTTCTGTATCGTTTTTCTAGAACGATTTAGTAGAACGATGCAGAAGCCGTTGGACAAGGTCGGACAAGGAGGCAGGACGATGACACCGAGGGTCACCATCAAGACCATCGCGCAGGCCGCCGGGGTCTCGCCGTCGACCGTCTCCAACGCCTACAACAAGCCCGACCAGCTCTCCGCCGCCGTCCGCGAGCGGATCCTGGCCAAGGCCCAAGAGCTCGGCTACTCCGGCCCCGACGCCTCCGCCCGCGCCCTGCGCAGCGGCAAGGCCGGCGCGGTCGGCGTGCTGTTCACCGACAAGCTCGCCTACGCCTTCTCCGACCCGTACGCCGTCGGCTTCCTGGCCGGGCTGGCCGAGGTCGCCGAGGAGTTCGCCACCAGCCTGCTGCTGGTGCCGCTCAGCTCGACCGACATCCAGGGCGGTACGAACGCGGTCCAGCAGGCGTCGATGGATGCGGCCGCGATCTTCTGCGTCGCCCCCGGCCACCCGGCCTTGGACGTGCTGAAGAACCGGGGCATCCCGGTGGTGTCCACCGACATGGGCGACCACCCGACCGACTCGTGGGTCGCGATCGACGAGTCGGCCAGCGGCGCGGCACTGGGCGAGCACCTGGCCCGGCTCGGGCACCGCGACCTCGTAGTACTGGTCGACAACACCGAGGCGGCCGGCAGCCGGCCGGTCGAGCTGCTGCTCGACGAGGTCGGGTACGCCGACTGCGAGCTGCGGATCCAGGGCCTGCGCAAGGCGATGCCCGATGCCCGGATCAGGATCGTCTCGGGCGGCCACAACGCCTTCGACTCCGGGCTGGCCGCGGCCGGCTGGGTGCTCGACTCGCAGGACCGGCCGACAGCGATCGTCGGGCTGAGCGATGTCCAGGCGCTCGGCGCGATGGAGGCGATGAGGATCCGCGGGCTGGTCCCCGGCCGGGACCTGGCCGTGACCGGGTTCGACGACATCCCCGCCGCCGGGACGGCCGGGCTGACCACGGTCCGGCAGCCCATCAAGGACAAGGGTCGCGCGGTCGGGCGACTGCTGCTCGACCCGAGTCAGACCCAGCGGCAACTCACGATGCCGACCGAGCTGGTCGTCCGCGCCAGCAGCGGTCCGGCACCCCGCAACTGAATCACCCACCCCAGCTGCCGATGGCCACCCCGGCCATGGGTTCTGATCACCACGCCCTTCGGAAGGGAGCACGACCATGACTTACTTCATCGCCGGCAACACCGCAGTGGAGAACGCGAGGTCCCTCGCCCAGTCCGCACTTCCCAACGCTCCTCAGGAGGAGTACTACGAGCCGGCACCGCGGCGCAGTTTCGCGGTCCGCGCCAGGCTCTCCGCCGTACTGCGGACCACCGCCGAGCGCGAGCTCAAGCTCGCCGATCGCCTCGACCCAGCCCCGCGCTGCGAGCCGTTGGCGGGTTGATCCGCACACGCCTCTCCCAAGGCGGCAAGACCCCAAGTCGATCGGCTTGGGGTTTTGTCGGTTCTGTCTGGCACTCTGAAGGGCGATGAACGAACCAGGCGTGTTGCTGACGGCCCGTGCACAGGTGCTCCACGACCTGGCCGTGCGGGGATTCGACGACGCCGTGATGGTGTCCCTACTGGAGGACGCCGTCGCCGGCCGGCAGTGGTGGCTGGACCAATGGCCGGACGGCGCCGAACACATCGCCGGCCTGGTCGCCCAGGACGTCCAGGACCGGCTGTCCGACTCCGGCGTCCGCTGGCCGCGCTGCACAGCCTGCGACGACCTCCACGACCACGAGCTCCGAATCGAGCCCGAGCTCGGCCCCGACCCTCAGTGGGTCTGCGAGCGAGCCGGCATCTCCGTCTCACCGCTCGGCCACCTCACCTGATCCACCTCACCTGATCCACCGCGCTCGCTCCACCGCAGGCGGGCCATTGCGCCTCACACCACCCTGAATGGCTCCCCGGGGCGATTCAGGGTTTTAACTGGTCGCGCTACATGTAGACACCCTACTAATCTGGTCGCCATGAAGTCCTTGGTGAGCCTTCGCCTGGTCGCGGTGCTGCACGCCGTCGCGGTCTGCCTGCAACCCGTGCTCGCGGGTGTCTACCTGAACGGGTCGGGCAGCGCGATGCGGCTGCACGAGCCGCTCGGGCTCGGCCTCGCCTTCGTCTGTCTCGGCCTCGTACTGGTGGCGACGATCTACTGGCGTGCCGGCGGTCGCGCTCGGGCCGTCCTGGTGGCGCTGTTGCTGCTCGCCGCCGAGAGTTTCCAGATCGCGATGGGCTACAACCGCCAACTCGCCCTACACATCCCGCTCGGGATCACGATCGTGGCGATCGCCTGCGCCCTCGCCGTCTGGACGTTCCGCCCGGCCGCGCGCGTTCGCCGTACGAGGAAGCGCGCTGCCGAGGTGCTCGCATGACACTTCAGCTCAAGCCTGAGCGGCGCACCCATCGGCGGCCACGGGCGACCTTGGCGCTGCTTCGCATCCTGCTCCTGCTCCATACCGCCCTCGTCGTGGCGCAGCCGATCCTGGCCGGCTACTTCCTGTCCGGTGAGGTCGACGCGATGGCGTGGCATGGACCGATCGGGTCGTCGTTGTTCCTGATCGCGATGCTCCAACTCGTCGCGGCCGTGCTGTACCGCTGGCCGGGCGGCGGGCGACTGTGGCCCGCCCTCGCCACGGTCGGGCTGATCGTCGCCGAGCTCACCCAGGTCGTCTTCGGCTACGCCCAGAACTTCGCCGTCCACGTACCGCTCGGCACCGCCATCGTGATCACCGTGCTCTGGATGACGGTCTGGTCGTTCCGCTCCAGCGCTCGCCAGGAGGCCAAGAAATGAAGCTGTCCCGCCGTGGATTCCTGGGTGCCGCCGGCGCCCTCACCCTGACCGGCTGCGGTCTCGACGCCTCCCCCGGTCAAACCGCCGAACTGTTGACCAGCAAGGCGCCGCTCCCCGAAGCCTTCCGGGTCCCGCTGCCGATCCCGCCAGTGAAGAAGCCACTTCGCACGCAAGCAGGGGTCGACTACTACCGCGTCGTACAGCAGAAGGCTTCGCTGGAGATCCTGCCCGGCTTGAAGACTGAAGTGCTCGGGTACGACGGGCTGCTACCTGGCCCGACATTCGATGTACGGAGCGGCCGGACGACCGTGATCGAGCAGGTCAACCAGCTCGACGTACCGACGGTCGTGCATCTCCACGGTGGGCACACGCCGGCCACGAGCGACGGCTGGCCGCTTGACCTGCTGATGCCCAATGGCGAGCACCACGGCCATACCGGGCACAGCGGGATGGCCGGTGGCGACGTGAAGACGGGCAGCCGGACGTACAGCTATCCGAACACCCAGCGGGCCGCCACGCTCTGGTACCACGACCATCGGATGGACTACACGGCTCCGCAGGTCTATCGCGGGCTGTTCGGTCTGCACGTGATCCGCGATGCCGAGGAGGACGCGCTTCCCTTACCTGGTGGCGATCGGGAGATCCCGTTGGTGCTGGCGGATCGCGCGTTCGCGGCCGATGGGTCCTTTCTCTACCCGGCGGCGAAGGACGGGCCAGGCGTCGAGACGAAGTACATGGAAGGGGTGATCGGCGACGTCGTTCTCGTCAATGGGGTTCCTTGGCCGGTCCTCGAGGTGGATGCCGCGCGCTACCGGTTTCGCATTCTCAACGCTTCGAATGCGCGCCGCTTCGAGTTGGCCCTGGATCCCGGTCCGGCGAAGTTCATCCAGATCGGTAGCGATGGTGGGCTACTGGGCGCACCCGTGGAGCACCAGACGCTGGTTGTCGCTCCGGCTGAGCGATTCGACGTGGTGGTGGACTTCTCGCAGTACCAGCCTGGTGCTGAGGTCACTTTGCTCAACAAGCTCGACAGCGGGCGAGCCGGGCAGGTGATGCGATTCAAGGTCGCCCGCAAAGCCAGTGACGACAGCTTTGTGCCCGCCAAGCTTTCGTCGTACGCCGCCGTCCCGGAACCGTCCGGCCTGACGCACCGCCAGTGGCGCTTCCGCCGAGGCACCGCGAACGGCCACCAGGGCTGGACGATCAACGGCAGACCCTTCGATCCCGAGCACATGCAAGCGTCGGTCAAGCTCGGCCAGTACGAGATCTGGTCCTTCGTCACCGACGTCCACCACCCCGTGCACGTCCACCTCGCCCCCTTCCAGGTACTGCGAAGAGGCGGAGCCGAGCCAGGCCCCTACGACGCGGGTTGGAAGGACACCGTCGATATCCGTCCCGCCGAGGTCGTCGACGTCCTGGTTAAATTCACCACCCACAAGGGCAAATACCTGATCCACTGCCACAACCTCGAACACGAGGACATGGCCATGATGGCCGCCTTCGAAACCGTCTAGTGGTCTCGGCGGGTGGCTGCCTCATAAGCCTGGGTGCGGAGGGCTTTGCGGTCGATGCCGGCCAGGTCCAGAGCTCGGGGTATGCGGCCCAGGTTCGTGTCGAGGGCGCCGACCAGTAGGTGGGCGGCGCCGATTCGGCCGCCTCCCGTCGCGCTGGCGGTGGCCATAGCGCGTTTGAGCAGGAGCTTCGTGGCCTCGCCGATCTGGGGGCTTCTGCTGCGGTCGGGTGTTGCCTTGGGCAACTCGGCGATCGCTACGGCGACGCCGGCCACCGAGAGGCTTTGCTCCCATTCGCGGTCGAGGGCGGCCCGGGTCGTCTCGTGGGTCAGGCCGGCCTCGGCGAGCAGGCGGGCGGTCGTCGTACCGGATAGTTCGGTCAGGGCGAGCAGTACGTGCTCGGCCTCGATCGTGGCCGAGCCGTCCTCGACGGCCTCGGCGCGGGCGCCGCGGATCAGTACGTCCCGGACATCGTTCACCTTCGTCGTCATCAACGCCTCCTCAGGGCGACGCCCGCGGCGATCAGCCGCTTGGCGTGTTTCTTGTGCACGGCCTGCCGGGTGATCCCCAGCACCTCGGCGACGTCGGACCAGCTCCAGCCCGCCCGCATCGCCTGCTCCACCTGGCTGTCCTCGATCCGGTCCGCCAGCCGCCGCAACGCGACGACCGACGCCAGCCCGGCACCGGGATCGTCCATCTCCACCAGCTTCTCCATGCTTAGCAACTTAGGTTGACAATCAGTCGATGTCAACCTAGGTTGCTAAACCTTAGCTCTTGACCTGTCGCCGAGACTCTGTTTATAGTCAACACATCAGTTGATCAACGGAATGGTTGATAAAGATGGCGATGGACGATGAGGCGCTGGACCGGGCGTTCGCCGCACTCGGGGATCCGGTCCGCCGGGCGCTGATCGCGCGGTTGTCGCGGGGTGAGGCGACGGTCAACGAGCTCGCCGAGCCGTTCGGCATCACCAAGCAGGCGATCTCGCGACACATCCAGGTGCTCGAGGCCGCCGGCCTGATCACCCGCAGCCGCGACGGCCAGCGCCGGCCGTGCCATCTCGACCCGTCCGCCCTGGAGAGCCTGACCAGCTGGATCGACGGCTACCGACTGGCCGCCGAGGCCAGGTTCCGCCGGATCGACTCCGTCCTCGAAACCGTGAAGGAGCAAGACCGATGAACACCAACCCCACCACCATCAGCGCCCCCGCCGGTACGCCGTACATCTCGGTGACCCGCGAGTTCGACGCCACCCCGGCACAGTTGTTCCGGGTCCAGACCGACCCCGAGTTCGTCCCCCAGTGGCTCGGCCCGCGCGACCTGACGATGACGATCCACGAGTACGACGTCCGCCCGGGTGGCAGCTACCGCTACACCCACAAGAGCGCCGACGGCGAGGAGTACGTCTTCCGCGGCGTCTTCCACACCGTCGACACCGACACCCTGGTGATCCAGACCTTCGAGTTCGAGGGTGCGCCCGGCGAGGTCTGCCTCGAGCGGGCGAGCTACGAGAAGACCGACACCGGCGTCCGCCTGCACACCCACTCCGTCTTCCCGTCCGTCGAGTCGCGCGACGCCGCGGTCGAGAGCGGGATGGAGTACGGCATCAACGAGTCGATGGACCGCCTCGCCGAACTACTCGCGAAAGAAGAAGAGTCATGAGCGCCGTCGTCGTGGACATCTCGATGTCGCTGGACGGCTACGTGACCGGGCCCGACGTCGACCTGGAGCACGGCCTCGGTGTGGGCGGCGAAGTGCTGCACAGCTGGACGATCGAGGGTGACACGGCTCGGCGACCGCTTCCGCTTCGTCACCGACGGGCCGGCGAGCGCAGTACGACAGGCCCAAGAAGTTGCTAACGGCAAGGACGTCGTGGTGATGGGTGGCGGCGAGACCTGCCAGGAGTTCCTGACGACGGGGCTGGCCGATGTCATCCGGTTGCACGTGGCGCCCGTAGTACTGGGCTCTGGTACCAGGTTGTTCCCGGCCGGCGCCTCACCTCGGATCGACCTCCAACTGACCGAAGCGGTCAACACGCCGGCGGCCCAGCACCTCACCTACCGGGTCGTGAAATGAGCAGAGTCATCGCTTCGGCAGTTGTCTCGCTGGATGGCTTCATCGCCGACAGCAACTCTTCGAGAACCCTCGCGTGGTCGAAGGCGACCGGGTCACCCACCTGCACTACCGCATCCGGTAGCGCAGGTACCGGCGCCCTGCAGAGCTGTCAGAGGCCGCCGACGCTCCAGAAGAGGTTGACGCCGCCCTGGCCGCCGGAGCGGATCACTGTGTTGCGGCCGGTGCAGTTGGTGCCGGACCAGATTCGCTGGTCCAGGTGCGACTCGTTGTCCACATAGTCGACGGAACTGTTCGTGCGTTCGCACTGGCCGGAGTTCACCGGCAAGCGGTCGTAGACGAGGTTGCCCTGGTTGTAGCCGCAGACACGACCCGGGGCGCACGCCTGGACGGTGGCCGGGCTGGCAGAGGCTGCCTGGGTGGACAAACCGGTCAGCAGCAGTGCTGAGGCTGCCATGGCTCCTGCGATCCCGCTGATTCGTTTGCTCATACCGGAAAAGCTAGTCACCCGGGCAGGCCCGCACGAACAGTTAGACGAGGCTCTGAGTGACCGCCCGTGAACCCAGAGTCGTGCTACCGCAGCGCCGGATGATCGGCGATCACGGTGTAGCTGCCAGGGTCGATCTCGGTGAAACCAGCGTCCTGTACTACGGGCAGCCCGCTCGCCATCAGCTCCTTCCACCGGGCCGGCGTGGCCGTGCGAACAGCGAGCCGGAAGTCGTCGGCTCGCCACGCCTTCCGATCGGCCTCCGACAACTCGAACCACGCCAGGTGTACCCCGTGCCCGACCTGCGCCATCGTCTTGCCGGTCGACATCGTCAGCCCCGGATTCACCCACAGCACCGGCACCCCGGCCTCGAGCGCCGGCAACTCCTCCGGATCCTCCAGATCGGTCCCGGTCACCTGCAGCTTCGCCAGGTCCTTGGGCACCTCGTCCAGCAGCACCGGCGGAAACACCCGTACCACCGCAGCCGACCCGGTCACGGTGATCCCCGGCAGCGCCTCAGCCCGTCGCCACTCGGCACCACGCGCCCGGCGAACCACCTTCCGGATCCGCGCGTCCTGCCACCCGCGCATCGCCGCGGCCCACTCCCCCTCACCGGCCGACCGCTCATCGGCCAGGATCGCCAGCACCGCCCGCGCCCCGGTCTCCAGCGCATCGGTCTGCCCCGGCCGCTCCGCCTTCTCCACCCGCAGCACCAGGGTCAGCACATACTCGTCAGAACTCACCCGCCGAGTCTGCCAGCCCGCCCGGAATCCGGCCTGTTAGTTTGGCCGTATGCGGCAGTATTTGGATCTTCTCGACCACGTACTCACCCACGGCGTCGAGAAGGGGGACCGGACCGGCACCGGGACTCTGAGCGTTTTCGGCCACCAGTCCCGCTATGACCTGACCGCCGGTTTCCCCGCCGTCACGACGAAGAAGCTGCACCTGCGCTCCGTCGTCGGCGAGCTGATCTGGTTCCTGAGCGGCTCGACCAACGTGAAGTGGCTGCACGAGAACAACATCAAGATCTGGGACGAGTGGGCCGACGCCAACGGTGAGCTCGGCCCGGTCTACGGCTACCAGTGGCGCTCCTGGCCGACCCCGGACGGCCGGCAGATCGACCAGATCGCCGCCGTGATCGAGTCGATCAAGACCAACCCGAACTCCCGCCGGCACATCGTCAACGCCTGGAACGTCGCCGACGTCGACGGGATGGCGCTACCGCCTTGCCACACGATGTTCCAGTTCTACGTCGCCGACGGAAAACTGTCCTGCCAGCTGTACCAGCGCTCGGCCGACATCTTCCTGGGCGTGCCGTTCAACATCGCCTCCTATGCGCTGCTGACTCACATGGTCGCGCAGCAGACCGGCCTCGAGGTCGGCGACTTCGTGCACACGCTCGGCGACGCCCACCTCTACCTGAACCACCTCGACCAGGCCAAGCTCCAGCTCACCCGCGAGCCGCGACCGCTGCCGACCCTGCAGCTGGCCAAGCGCGACTCGATCGACTCCTACGAGATCGCGGACGTAGTACTGGACGGCTACGACCCGCACCCGGGGATCAAGGCGCCGATCGCGGTATGACCGTCATCCTGATCGCCGCTGTCGGTGCCAACGGGGTGATCGGGCGGGACAACGACCTGCCCTGGCGGATCCGCGAGGATCTGCAGCACTTCAAGGCGCTCACCCTCGGCCACACGCTGGTGATGGGCCGCAAGACCTACGACTCCATCGGCCGCCCGTTGCCAGGGCGGCGTACGGTCGTCGTCACCCGGCAGCTCGACTGGTCGGCCGACGGCGTCGAGGTGACCCACGACCTCGACACCGCCCTAAAACTTGCTGAAGGCAACGACCTGTACGTGGCCGGCGGCGGCGAGATCTACCGCCAGGCCCTCCCCCACGCCGACCGCCTCGAACTCACCGAGGTCGACCAGTCCCCCGACGGCGACGTCACCTTCCCGGCCTTCGACCGCGCCGAGTGGAGCGAAACCGCCCGCACCCAGCACGACGGTTTCGCCTTCGTCACCTACGTCCGTTAGTTGTTGCGAGGGTCCGTTGTACTGACTGCCCGGTAGGAGTTGTAGAGCGGCTTCGGGGTGCCGTCGATTTTCAGCAGGTCCAGCGCCTGGCCGGTATGGGAGGCGATGGTGGACTGGTTGGCGAGCCAGATGTCGTGGCCGCGCAGCATGGTGAACATGGCCGGCACGTAGAAGTCGGTCCAGGCCTGGTTCTCGTTGCCGGGCCAGCTGAGTTCGATCGTGTCGTTCCACTCGGAGTCGGCCAGCTTCAGCTGGTCGGCGATCGGGTAGCCCTGGTCGGTCAGGCCGGCGAACGTGGCGTCCACATAGGCCTGGAGGTCGGCGTAGAAGGTGCCCCAGGCATCGATTCGCGCCTGGGCGTGGGCCTGGGTGTCGTTCTCCGTCGGCGTGATCAGGTAGGTGTGCGTGGAGATGAAGTCGGGCAGCCAGTCGCGGTTCTGGGCGTGGGCCAGGTAGCCGGCCTTCGCCAGGCCCAGCCAGACCTTCAGCTCGGCCAGGCTGCTCGCCTCGCTGCTGGACCAGCCCGGTCCGCCGATGAAGATCTCATGGCCCAGTGTGCGGGCGTAGGCCTTCAGCGTGGGCGCGTGCACCCAGAGCTCGTCGTAGTACCGCTGGCCGGTCATCCCGCAGTAGTGGTCGGGCTCGTTGCCCAGCTCGTAGAGCCGCACCCGGTTGCCGGCCGTCCGGATGATCCAGTCCTGCCACGCTCGCGACCAGGCGTCGGGCGCCCCCGTGCACTGCTGGTCCCAGATCGGTGGCAGACCGACGAGCGGCTCGGCGCCGAGGCTGCGGATCCCGTCGATGGCGGCGTTGAACTGCGCCTCGGTCTGGCAGTCGGTCGGCCGCAGCTCGCACGGCGGCTTCCACATCTGCCATTTGATCACCCGGATCTTGGCTGCGGTCACGTTGGCAGCGGCGACCGGGTTGCTGATCGCAGCGCCGCCGTCCAGCTCCCAGGCGCCGATGTGCGAGCCGTAGACCAGGTTCTGCGCCGCGAAGAGCGGACCGCGCGGGTCAGTCGCCTGAGCTGCGGTGGTGAAGGTGACATCGTTGCCGGTCACGCGGCCACCGGAGTTCTGGCAGCTGAGCCGGTAGTGATACGCCGTACCCGCCTTGAGCCCGGTCAGCGGGGCCGACACCTCAGCCGTGGCCGCGACGTCGGGCGTAACAGCGGAGTACCGCTTGGTCAGGCCGTAGTCGAAGTGGCAGGTGGTCGCCAGCCCTCGCGGATCCACGGTGCCAGTGGCGACAACCGTCGTACTGCGTACTTCGCGCGCCGGCCCTGTCGTCGCCACCGGCGGCAATTGGGTGGCCGCGGTCCAGCTCACGTCGTCCAGGTAGACCCGGCCGTCCCAGCCTTGGCTGATGACCTCCAGGCCGAGGTGGTGCAGGTCCGGCGCGGACGGGACGGTCCAGATGACCGTGTTCCACTCCCCCGGCCTGAGGTAGGTCTTCGCCCCGAAGCGCTCGACGAACACGTCGTCGGTGACATACGGCTGCACCTGCAGCAGCCAGGCGTTCCTGGGCGCATAGACGTGAAAGGTCACCACGGACCCCACGCCGAGCCCGGTCGGCTTCGCAGGTGATCTGAAGCCGGGGTACTGCTTTCCCTCTACCGGCAGCGCGAGCGATCGGTCTCCACTGTGTACCTGCGAAGTGGAGCTCATCGGAGCCCCGTCTCCCCAGTCGGTGCTCCAGCCCTGGAGGCTCCCGCCCTCCCAGTCGTATCCGGGGTCAGCGGTGGCCTGCACCGCTCTCTCCCCGGTCGCGGTCACCGTCACCGCGAGCGCTATCCCCACCACTACGAGTGCGAGCAGACGTCGGCCGCTCACTCCACGCTGAAACCGTTGCATCGAGGCCCCCCTCGGTCAGTCATCGATTCTGGGTGCCGGGGGGCGGGCCTGGCAATGGCTGGTGACCACGGATCGTATCCGCCGCCTGGCAGCCAGTGCCCGGCAGGGAGCCTCACAGGGAGCCTCAAAGGGGCCCCCGCAACGAGTGGGCAACAGGTCACCCGATTGCACTGGGAACCGGTTAGATTGTGTGCGCGTCACGGAGTGTGTGACAGGGGACGCGGGCGCGGATGCTCGCGGTAGGCCACCGGAGGGGAACGACGATGACCGAAGCTGACAACACACAGGGCGCCGCGCCAGCACCAGGGGCAGCCCAGGCTGCGCCGTCGCCGCTGCAGCCGCCGACCGCCACCGCGCCCGGGTTGATCTTGACCGCCCCGGCGCCGACCCAGCCCGTGGCCGCGACGGCCGCACC
Source organism: Streptomyces sp. SID13031 (assembly GCF_010548305.1). Taxonomy (GTDB): domain Bacteria; phylum Actinomycetota; class Actinomycetes; order Propionibacteriales; family Kribbellaceae; genus Kribbella. The sequence goes on along the minus strand of NZ_JAAGLV010000010.1, from coordinate 228,325 downwards.
GAGCATGGCCCCGGCCGTCGACCCGGCGGCGCTGCCCGCGCTGGACTCCAAGGTCGACTCGTTCCTGACCTCGCTGATGACGGCCGCGCCGCGGTCGCCGGAGTTCGCCCAGAAGGCCGGCGACGTCCGCAGCATGGGTGACGTCGACATCCGGCACGCCGCCGAGAGCTCCAACCGGCTGCTGCAGTCGCCGGTCAAGGCGCTGACCAGCGGCGGCCTGGCCGAGGGGTCGACGGTCGGCAAGACGCTGCTCGAGCTTCGGCGTACGGTCGAGAACCTGGACCCGAAGGAAGCCACCGGGCCGAAGAAGCTGCTCGGGATGATCCCGTTCGGGGACAAGATCGAGGACTACTTCCGCAAGTACCAGAGCGCGCAGAGCCACCTCGAAGGCATCCTGCACTCGCTGCGCAACGGCCAGGACGAGCTCGGCAAGGACAACGCCGCGCTGAACCTGGAGAAGCAGCAGCTCTGGGACGCGATGGGCCGGCTGAACCAGTACGTGTACGTCGCCGAGCGGCTCGACGCGCGGCTGTCGGCGACGATCAGCGAGCTGGACGCGACCGACCCGGACAAGGCCCGCGCGCTGCGCGAGGACGTCTTGTTCTACGTCCGGCAGAAGCACCAGGACCTGCTCGTCCAGCTGGCCGTGTCGATCCAGAACTACCTGGCCATCGACATCGTGATCAAGAACAACATCGAGCTGATCAAGGGGGTCGACCGCGCCTCCACCACGACGGTCTCCGCGCTCCGGACCGCCGTCATCGTCGCGCAGGCGCTCGGCAACCAGAAGCTCGTGCTCGACCAGATCACCGCGCTGAACACGACCACCAGCGGGATGATCGAGCGCACCTCGCAGATGCTGCGGGACAACTCGGTCGCGATCCAGCAGCAGGCCGCGTCGGCGACCATCGGGCTGCCGCAGCTGCAGGCCGCGTTCGCGAACATCTACGCCACGATGGACGCGATCGACACCTTCAAGACGGAGGCGCTGGACAACATGGCCGCCACCATCGGCACGCTGGAGGGCGAGGTGACCAAGTCCCGCAGCTACCTGGACCGGGTCGCCAAGCAGGACCAGCGCGTGGTCTCGGGAACGCTGGACCTCGGCCGCTGAGCTGTTCCTGGGTCTGGGCAAGGACATCCGGCCGGAGTACGAACGCTTCGGCGCTGGGGAATCGGAAGCGGGAGAACGACTGCATGGCATTGGGTGACTTCTTAGCGCGGCTCACGGGTCGTAGCAAGGCGGAGCCTGAGCCTGCCCCGATCCCCCGCGCGCCCAGCACCGACGACCTGTTGCAGGCGCTCGTCCGGGTCGAGCAGCTGGTCGCGGACGGCGCCGTACCGGCCGTGGTGGCGTCGCGGGTCAACCGGGTGGTCCGGATCGTGCGGGAGACCATCCCGCGGCTGGGCAACCTCGGCGGCAGCATCCAGGCGTACTCGGTGATGGCGACCGCGACGGACTACCTGCCGGAGGCGATCGGCGGCTACCTGCGGCTGCCCCGGCAGTGGGCCGACAGCCGGCCGGTGGATCGCGGCAAGACCTCGCTGATGATCCTGATCGACCAGTTGGACCTCTTGGGCTCCACGATGGACAAGGTGTTCGACGCGGTGAACCGCGCCGACGCCGCGGCGCTGATCGCCCATGGCCGGTTCCTGCAGGAGAAGTTCGGTACCGGCTCGACCGGTGGCAGTCTCGCCCTCGGCCCAACCGAGTCGACACCACCACCCGACACCGGCGCCGGCCCACTACAACCACCACCAGGACGAGGAGGGTCATGAGCGGCGTGGGGGGTACTTCGCTACAGGGCGCACTGACGACCCTGCTGACCGTCGCCGCACGTGCGGGTGTCGCGGAGGATGTTGCCCGCGCAGAGGCACTCTCACTGGCCGCCGCCCTCGCTGAGTCAGCACCAGGCGCTCCTGCGGACTGGGCGGCTGTCACACCGGGCGCTGGAACACAGGACTTCTTCGACGCCGCAGTACGCGGCAGGAGATGGCGAGGCGCGCCGACCGCCGTACTGACCGACCTGGTCGCCCAAGGCTCCCCTGAGAAGGTCCCGTACGCCGAAGCGCTGGCCGAGGTCGCCTCAGCAGCCTGCTCACTCGGTGAGCCGACCATGCGTGTCATCGGCAACGCCTCCGTCGCAGCTGCTGCGCAGCTGCAAGCAGCAGGCGCAAGGCGCCTGGAGGCGAGCGGGGCACTGGGCCTGCTCAGCGCAGGCTCCACCGGCGCAGCCGGAAGTTCGGCGGGCGCAGGGACAAGCATTGGCGCCGCAGGCGTAGGGGGCGGCGCAGCCGCTGTGGCCAGCGCAGCGGAGGCGGAGCCTGCTGAGCCCGAGCGGACTGTTGAAGAGTTGCTGGCTGAGTTGGATGAGCTGACTGGGTTGGCGAAGGTCAAGCGGGAAGTACATCGGCAGGTTGCCGTGTTGCGGGTGGAGAAGTTGCGGGTCGAGGCGGGGCTGAAGAGTCCTACGATCACTCGGCATCTGGTGTTCACCGGCAACCCGGGGACCGGCAAGACGACCGTCGCTCGGTTGGTCAGTGGGATTTACAAGGCGTTGGGGCTGCTGTCCAAGGGGCAGTTGATCGAGGTGGACCGTTCCGAGCTGGTTGCCGGGTATCTCGGCCAGACGGCGACGAAGACGGCCGAGGTGGTCGCTTCCGCGGTCGGTGGGGTGTTGTTCATCGACGAGGCGTACAGCCTGACGGCGGGTGAGCTGGGCGCCGATCAGTACGGGCGGGAAGCTGTTGACACGCTGGTCAAGGAGATGGAGGACCGGCGCGACGACCTGGTCGTCATCGTGGCCGGCTATCCGGAGCCGATGGAGGACTTCATCGCCGCGAACCCCGGGCTGGCCAGCCGGTTCCGGACCACGATCGCCTTCGAGGACTACACCGACGACGAGCTGACCGACATCCTCTCCGGGCTGACCGAGGGCGCCGACTACGAGCTGACGCCGAACGCGCTGGACGAGTTCAAGGTGATCCTCGCGTCGACCCGGCGGGACCGGTCGTTCGGCAACGGGCGGTTCGCGCGCAACATGCTGGAGGCCGCGATCGGCCGGCACGCCTGGCGGCTGCGCGATGTGACGGCACCGACGACCGAGCAGCTGCGTCAGATCCTCGCCGAGGACCTGACCGACGAAGAGCTGACAGCCCCGCTCCCCGAGCAACCCGACCCCGCAGTACAGCCCGATCCCGCAGTACCCGAGCAGCCTGAGGCCGTAGTACCGGAAGAGCCTGAGCACGAGCAAGGAGAGACGGCGTGACACAGACAGCCAGTGCGCCCCCCGCGACCAGGTCGCCGGTGGTGCCGCAGGCCGCGGCGCCGGGCCTGCCGACGCCGGCCGTCCAGCCGCAACCCAAGGGCCGGGTCGCCACCCTGCTCGAGGGCACGCCCGGCCGGATGCGCACGCTGCTCATCCTCGCCGCCGTGTTCAGCGTGCTGTTCGGGATCGCCGCGGCGCAGGGCTTCAGCCAGTCCGAAGGCGCATTGAAGCGGGCCGAGGAGAACACCGCCCAGCTGGTACGGATCCAGGCGATCCACACCAACCTGGTCAGCGCGAACGCCGACGCCACCAACGCCTTCCTGGTCGGTGGCCTCGAGCCGCCCGCCCAACGCCAGCACTTCACCGACTCGATGACGACCGCCGCCAAGCTGATCGCCGAGGCCGCCACCGCGCAGCCCGCCGACCAGAGGGCCCTCGGCGAGCTCAACGTCACGCTGCTCAGCTACCAAGGCCTGATCGAGCAGGCCCGGGCGAACAACCGGCAAGGCCTGCCGCTCGGCTCGCAGTACCTGAAGGACGCCAGCGCCACCCTGCAGCAAGACTCGCTGCCGGTGCTGAACGAGCTGGTCAAGGCCAACCGGGCCCGCGTAGACACCGAGTTCGACGGCGTCGGCATGGGCAACATCTGGCTGATCGTCGGCGGCCTGCTCGCCCTCGTCGTACTGGGCTACTCCCTGTGGTGGCTGGCCAAGCGCACCCACCGTTACCTGAACGTGCCGGTCGCGGCAGCCGCAGTACTCGTGCTGCTCACCATGGTCGTCGGCGGCGCCTCGCTCGCGGGTGCGTCCAGCTCGGCCAAGGACACCAGGAACAACGCGTACGCCGACACGCTGGCGCTCTCCCAGGCCCGGATCGCGGCGTACGACGCGAAGTCGAACGAGAGCCTGACCCTGATCGCCCGCGGCTCCGGTACCGCGTTCGAAGCAGCCTGGAAGAAGTCGGCCGATGACACCGCCGGCCAACTCGAGCAGGTCGCGAACACCGCACCCGGCCTGGATTCGTTGTGGGGCGACTACCGCACGGTCCACGTCGGGATCCGCAAACTCGACGACACCGACGGCAAGTGGCAGGACGCCGTCAACACGGCCGTCGGCACCGGCGACGGGACGTCCAACGAAGCCTTCAAGGCCTTCGACGACCAGTCGGCGACCAAGCTGGCCGACTTCAGCGCGCAGGCTCGCGCCGAGCTGACCGACGCTCGCAACGGGCTGCCGCCGATCGGCTGGCTGGGCCTGCCGATCGGGATCGCCGCCGCCCTGCTCGCCGCCTGGGGATTCTCCCAGCGACTGGAGGAGTACCGATGAACAAGACCCGCCTGATCGCCGGTTCGCTGGCTCTCCTCTTCGCCGCGACCGCCTGCGGTTCCAGCTCGTACGACGCGACGCCGGTGCCGGTCAAGCCGACGCCGGCCCCGGCCAAGCCGGCTGCTCCGGCCACGGCGACCTGCACCAACGCGCTGCAGTCGTACAAGCCGGACGGCCCGCTGCCGGCTCCGCTCCAGATGCCCACCGGCAGCACGATGGCCCGGATCCAGGCGTATGGCCGGCTCGTCGCCGGAGTGTCCGCGGACAGCCTGAACCTCGGCTCGCGCAATCCGATCTCGGGCAAGATCGAGGGTTTCGACATCGACATGATCAACGCCGTCGCGGCGGCGATCTTCGGTACCGCCGAAGGCCACGTCGAGCTGCGGGTGATCTCCAGCCCGCAGCGGCTGCCGGTGCTGCAGGCCAAGCGCGGCCCCGGCGCCGTCGACATCGTCGCGCGCAACATGACGATCAACTGCGACCGGTGGACGAAGATCGCGTTCTCGGCCGAGTACTACCACTCCGGCCAGAAGCTGCTCGTCCAGCGGGACATGAAGGCCAAGACGCTGGCCGAGCTGAGCGGCCAGAAGATCTGCGCGCCGACCGGTTCGACCAGCTACGACAACATGATCAAGGCAAACCCCAAGGTGATCCCGGTCAACGCCGACACCGACACCGGCTGCCTGGTGCTCTTCCAGCAGAGCAAGGTCGTCGGCATCACCGGTGACGACACCGTGCTGGCCGGCGACGCCGCGCAGGACCCCTATGCGAAGGTCACAGACGCGCCGGCCTTCAGCGACGAGCCGTACGGCCTCGGCATGAACTCCGGCGATACCGACTTCGTGAAGTTCGTCAACGGCGTGCTGGAGAAGATGAAGGCCGACGGCAGCTGGCAGACGTCGTACCACACGTGGCTCGAGGCGGCCCTCGGCAAGGCTGTCCCGCCGCAGCCCATCTACGGCCGAGTCGCCCCCTGATGACCGTAGGCGCGCCGACGGCCACCGCGCCGCAGCCACCGGGCAGGATCGGCAGCAGCATCCCCGCAAAGGATCTGCTGGCGTTCCTCGATGCCCTGGGGAGCTGGCGCGACCGGCGCCGGGCGGAGCTGGACGAGCTCGACCAGGCCGCCCTGCAAGCAGCCGACGCCGACGCCCTGAGCGGCGACGTCGTGCTGGCGATGGCGGTCTGGAAGGCGGTCTCTGACCGGTATGAGCTGATCCTGGTCACCTGGGACTCAGGCCGGGTGGGCGCGACCGAGACCGAGCGGATCTCCACCTTGATCTGGGGTGGTCTGGACACCGGCGGCGCGGCCGGCTCGCTCGCCGTTTCGTTGCCTGAGGCATGCACTTTGTCGGACGCGCTGGCCTCGACGCTGCGGGCCAAGCTCTCGCTCGAGCCCGGCGACGCCGATCGGGCGGCCCGGATGCGGCAGTTGCGCGCGCAGGTGGAGCGGATCAAGGATCTGGTCGCGATCGAGCCCGCAGCGAACCGCAACGCGGCGATCGCCGAGCACCACGATCTCGACCGGCGCGTCACCGACCTGACCGAGCGGGCCAAGCGCGGCGCCGACATCGGCGGGCTGATCGGTCCGCTGGAGATCGATGCCGCGCACAACGAACGCGATCTCATCGTCGGCGCCGCGACCCGGCGTGAACGGGCGGCCGACGTCGCCCGGGCTCGCGCGGTGCGGAACGAGCTCGAAGCGCAGGGGCAGGCGGTCCGCGCGTTGGCGGATCGTTGCGTCGCCGGGGTCTCGCCCGCGCCGCGGCTCGCAGTACCGGATGTGACTGCGTTGGGGCCGGTGCCGAACACACCGGCCGAGTTGGAGAAGTACTTGACCCGGCTGGACGCAGTACGGCGGGCGCTGGGACAGGCGCAGACGGCGTACGGCTCCGCGCTGGAGCGTAGGGACGAGTTGGCCGGGCGGCTGGACGCGTATCAGGTGAAAGCCGGCAGCGTCTCCCGGAGCAGTGGAACCACCGAAGACCTGGCCGAGCTGTATCGACGCGGCCGCGCGGTGCTCGACGCGGAACCAGTGGACCTGGTTCGGCTCGGCGCGCTCGTGGCGGCGTACCAGACGTATCTGGGAGTGACGACATGACGACCATCGCCTGCACACAGCCGGGCTGCACCGGCACGATCCTGGACGGCTACTGCGACGTCTGCGGCTCACCTGGTGGTGCGACCTCGGCACCAGCTGCCTCGTCGATGCCAGACCCGATCAGTAGCGCGTCGACCGTCTCGCGTGCCTCCAACCGGCTGGCCTCGACGCCACTGGGCTCGGCCCGGGCCACCGCGGCCGGCTCCAAGCTGACCCGCAGACTCGGTACTTCGTCCACGCGGCTGCGCGGGGCAAGACTCGGCGCCGGGCTGACTCATGTGCCGCCGATCCCTGCGATCGATGCCGGCAAGGCGATCCTGGCCAACCCGATGGTCCCCGAGGACCGCCGCAACTGCCCGAACTGCGGCCACGCGGTCGGCCGTTCACGAGGCGACCAGCCGGGCCGTACCGAGGGCTTCTGCCCGAAGTGCCGCAGCCCGTTCTCGTTCTCGCCGAAGCTGAAGGACGGCGACCTGGTCGGCGGCCAGTACCTGGTCAGGGGCTGCCTGGCGCACGGTGGTTTCGGCTGGATCTACATGGCCCAGGACAAGAACGTGTCCAACCGCTGGGTGGTGCTGAAGGGCCTGCTGAACTCCGAGGACCCCGACGCCGTGGCGGCCGCGATCGCCGAGCAGCAGTTCCTGGCCCGGGTCGAGCACCCGCTGATCGTCGAGATCTACAACTTCGTCACCCACGACGGCGCCGGCTACATCGTGATGGAGTACGTCGGCGGCACCTCGCTGAAGACGCTGCTCAAGCAGCGGATGGCGGCCAACCACAACCAGTACGACGCGCTGCCGATCGACCAGGCGATCGCCTACCTGCTCGAGATCATGCCCGCGTTCTCCTACCTGCACGACCTCGGCCTGGTCTACTGCGACTTCAAGCCGGACAACATCATCCAGGTCGGCGACGCGGTCAAGCTGATCGACCTCGGCGGTGTCCGGCGGATCGACGACATGGACTCGGCGATCTACGGCACCGTCGGTTTCCAGGCTCCGGAGGTGGCCGAGGTCGGCACCTCGGTCGCCTCGGACATCTACACGCTCGGCCGGACGCTGTGCGTGCTCGCCTTCGAGTTCCGCGGCTACCAGTCGAAGTACGTCAGCACGCTGCCGCCGGTCGCCGAGGTGCCGCTGTTCCAGCAGTACGACTCGGTCTACCGGCTGCTGGTCAAGGCGTGCGCGCCCGACCCGGCTGACCGTTTCGTGTCTGCGGACGAGTTCCGCGTCCAGCTCCTCGGCGTACTGCGGGAGGTGGTCGCCGACAAGCAGGGCGTCAAGGCTGCCCAGCACTCCACGTCGTCGCTGCTGTTCGGCAGCCCGGGCGACCTCGCGGCCGGCCTGGGCGACGAGGCCGAGCCGTGGCGGCGGCTGCCGTCGCTGGTGAAGGACGACAGCGACAAGATGGCCGGCTGGCTGAAGACCGTGAGCGTGCCCGACCCGCAGAAGCGGCTCGAGCTCCTCGTGGACGCGCCGGAGTCGTCTGCGCAGATCCTGCTGGAGATCGCCCAGACCGCACTGGAGATCGGGCCAGCCCGGTACGACATGGTCGACACTGCGGTCGCTGACCTGCTTGCCGGCGACCCCTGGGAGTGGCGGGCGGTCTGGATGTCCGGACTCGTCGCACTGGCCCGCAACGACGCTGCTACCGCCCAGTCGGCCTTCAACGCCGTCTACGGCCAGGTGCCGGGTGAGCTGGGGCCTAAGCTCGCACTGGCCGTCTCCTGCGAGATCAGCGGCGAGTACGACGTAGCAGAGGGCCTGTACCTGACCTGTGCTCGCACTGACGCGAACTACATCGCCCCCTCCGCCTTCGGGCTGGCGGCGCTCCGGTCCGCCCGTGGGGACCTCGACGGCGCGGTCGGCGCGCTCGACCTGGTACCGCAGACCAGCGGGTCGTACGTGCGGGCTCGCCGCCTGCGAGCCGGTCTACTGGCAGGATCGGGGCGTGGACTGCCCGCGCTGGCCGAGGCGATGAGCAACATCGAGAGCGTGACAATCGACCCGGTCGATCGGGCGAACCTGACCGCGACCATCTTCCGGACCGCCCTGGACGAGGTCCTCGGCAAGGGTCCGCAGCCCGGGCTGAAGATCGCCGGCCGGGAGGCGGTCGAGCCGGACCTGCGGGACGGCCTCGAAGCCGCCTACCGTGAACTCGCCGGGCACGCCCGAAGCAAGCAGGAACGGATCGCCCTGGTCGACCTGGCCAACGATGTTCGAGGATGGACGCTGCGATGACGAGTACGACCCAGACGGTCTGCCCCAGCTGCGGTGGGCCGATCTCCGACGCCGACCACTTCTGTGAGGCATGCGGGGCCGAGCTCGCGCCTGTTGCCACACCGGCCACCCCCGCGATCGACACCGACACCGAGCCGACGGTCGAGCTGAACCCGGCCGCCGCTCACGGTGCCGAGGCTGCCCCCGGCCCCTGCCGCTCCTGCGGCGGGGCGATCAGCTCCGACGGGTACTGCGAGACCTGTGGCACGAAGGCGACCAAGGCGCGCGACCACTTCAGCGAGCAGCCCGCCCCCTGGGTGGCGGCCGTGTGCGACCGAGGGATCCGGCACAGCCGCAACGAGGACGCCGCGGCGATCGCTGCCGACCCGGAGCCGGGCAGTCGTGCCCTGCTGGTGGTCTGCGATGGCGTCAGCTCCTCGCTCGACTCCGACGTGGCCAGCCTGGCCGCTGCCCGGGCTGCCCGCGACGTACTGGCTGCTGGGCACGCGCAGGGGATGGGGACTGAGTCCTCTCGCAACAGCGCGGTCATCGCGCGGCTCAAGGCTGCAGCGGATGCGGCTAGCGACGCAGTACTGGAGAACACTTCGCCGGACAGCCCGAATCCGGCTTCCTGCACGTTTGTGGCCGCAGTACTCGAGGGCGACCTCCTGGTGGCGGGTGTGGTGGGCGACAGCCGGGCGTACTGGTTCCCGGACAACGCTGAGGCCGTTGCGCTCACTGTTGATGACTCCTGGGCTGCCGAGCTGATCGCGACCGGCGTACCGCGCCATGAGGCGGAGTCGGGTCCGCAGGGCCACGCGATCACCCGGTGGCTGGGCAAGGACGCCCCTGACCACACACCCCGTACTACGTCGCTGAAGGTGGCTGGGCCCGGCTGGCTGGTGGTCTGCTCGGACGGTCTGTGGAACTACTGCTCCGAGGCGGCACCGCTGGCCGAACTGGTACGTCAGACCGCTGCGGCCAACGGTGACGAGCCGCTGGCCACTGCTTCTGCTCTGGTCGACTGGGCCAACACCCAGGGCGGTCAGGACAACATCACTGTCGCGCTCGCTCGTATCTGAACTGCTCCTGCACTGCCCTTGATCCTCTGAACTGCTTCTTCTGCACTGCTCTTGATCCGTTGCCGTTGTACCGAAAGGACGCCTGATGGCCGAGTTCTCCGCCTCCGTGTACCAGAACGAGTTCCTGCCCGACGGCGGCACCGACGTGCACGCGATCGTCACGGTCTCCTGCACCGGCGCGGGCGCGGCCGGCCAGACCGGCAGCGGCGACGCCGGCGAGATCATCATCGTCGACACGTCGGGCTCGATGGGGGCCGAAGGCGTCCGGGCGGCCGCGTTCGCCGCGCAGACCGCGCTCGACCAGATCCTCGACGGGGTCTGGTTCGCGGTCATCTCCGGCAACGACCGGGCCCAGCTCGCCTTCCCGCCGTCGCCCGAGCCGGTGATGGTGAAGATGGACCAGTTCACCCGGCAGGCGGCCAAGGACGCGGTGTCCCGCTTCTACGCCGACGGCGGGACCGCGATGGGCACCTGGCTGCGGCTCGCCTCGAAGGTCTTCGCGACCGTACCGTCGCTGACCCAGAAGCACGCGCTGCTGCTCACCGACGGCGAGAACCAGCACGAGTCGCCCGAGGTGCTGACCCAGACGATCCAGGCCGTCACCGGCCAGTTCCAGTGCGACTGCCGCGGTGTGGGCGTCGCCTGGCAGGTCGACGAGGTACGCCGGATCGCGACCGCGCTGCTCGGCACGGTCGACATCATCCCGGCGAAGGACCAGCTCGCCGCCGAGTTCGCCAAGATCATCCAGAACGCGATGAGCAAGGGCGTCGCCCAGGCCGACATGCGCGTCTGGGCCCCGCAGGGTGCGCAGGTGCTGTTCGTCCGCCAGGTCGCCCCGACGGTCGACGACCTGACGTCGCGACGTACCGAGGTGAACGCGCTGACCGGCTCCTACCCGACCGGCTCATGGGGTGACGAGTCCCGCGACTACCACGTGGCGATCCGGCTCGCGGCCAAGGGCATCGGCCAGGAGCAGCTCGCCGCGCGCGTACAGCTGGCTCTTGGCGACCAGGTCGTGGCGCAGGGCCTCGTACGGGCGCTGTGGTCCGAGGACGAGGCGCTCACCACCCGGATCAACCCGGAGGTCGCCCACTACACCGGGCAGACCGAGCTGGCCGACGTGATCCAGGAGGGCCTGGCCGCGAAGGCCGCCGGCGACACCGCGACCGCGACCACCAAGCTTGGCCGCGCGGTGCAACTCGCCGCCCAGACAGGGAACGAGGAAGCGACCACGCGGCTTCGTAAGGTGGTCGACATCGACGATCAGGACAACGGCACCGTGCGGCTCAAGCGCAGCGTCGAGAAGGCCGACGAGATGGCGCTCGACACCGCCTCCACCAAGACCACGCGGGTGAAGAAATGACCTCAGTGACGTGCCCGAGCGGGCACCCGTCCGTCTCCACCGACTACTGCGACGTCTGCGGCCTGCCGATCGGGGCAGCCGCGACGCCTGCTGCTTCGTCGGTACCGGCCCCGTCCGTGGCGGCCCCTGCGGTGACGGCCCAGGCCTGCCCGAACTGCTCGGAGCCGGCCGCGTCGGATGCCTTGTTCTGCGAGAACTGCGGCTACGACTTCACCACCGGCACGATGCCCCGCGCCGCTTCGTCACTAGACCTCGGTACGCCGCCCCCGGTACCGCCTGCGCCGCAGGCGGTCGCCGACTGGGTGGTGGAGCGCTGGGTCGACCCGGACTGGTACGAGGTACAGCAAAGCGACGACCCGTGCCCGTCCCCCGGCCTGCCAGTGGTGATCCCCGTCATCGCCAAGAGCGTCCTGGTCGGGCGCCCGTCCAAGAGCCGCGGCATCACCCCGGAGATCGACTGTGGCGACGACACCGGCGTCAGCCGCCGCCAGGCCCAGCTGACCACGGACGGCCAGCGCTGGTGGGTGGAAGACCTCCAGTCCTCCAACGGCACCTTCGTCGGCCCCTCCTCCGGCCCCCTCCCCGAAGACCCCATCTCCTCAGGCCAACGCCGAGAACTCAACACCGACGACCGCGTCTACGTCGGCGCCTGGACCCGCCTCGTAGTACGAAAATCCACCCCCGAAGAACAAGCCGGTCAGGCCTGACGACAGGCCCTCACCGGGTCCAAGCTTTGGCCGGGCGGAAGCAGAGCACTTCGAGCGCCGCCGAGCCGACCACGATCGGGATCGCCCAGGTCCACGGATGGTCCGGCACGCTGACCACCAGGATCGCCGTCCACAAGGCGATCCAGCCCCCGCCGTAGCCGCGGAGCACCCCTCGGTACCAGAGACCACCGGGTGACTCCGCGGCCCGCTGGCCGAGGTAGACGAACAGGTACGACGCGATCGAGATCGGCCAGAACACCCACAGCCGGCCCCAGTCGTACGGCACCATCACCAGCGCCGTCAGGCAGACCAGCGCCACAGCCCAGTGAAAAACCTCCCCAGCCCAGTTGAGCCGACGAGATCGCAGCGTCCAAACAATCGCCAGCGGCCCGAACACCAGCCCGACCAGCCCAGCGGCGACATGCAGGATCAGCGCGATGTCACGCATCGGCACAAACGACCGAACAATCTGACATGTCAGCGAAGCATAGGCCGCTCGCCACCCCGCGTCTCCCCCTCACACCAGGGAAATCCCCACGCCGGCACCACGCGCGTTCCGCCGTCGCTCACGCGGCACTCAGCTTCCCCTCGACGCTGAGTGGAAGCAAATTTGCAGCCGACCCAACCTCGGGTTCCGTCTGGCCGGGTTAGGTTGGCTGGGTGGCGACGTATGGGGAACTGCCGGCGGAGCTGGCGACCGAAAGGCTGCGGTTGCGGCGATGGTTGGTGTCGGATGCTGAGGAGTACCGCGGGTTGTGGGTTGAGCGGGATCCACGGGCGCTACGGCGGATCGACGCGGACGGGAACCCGACGGTCGAGGACATTCGTGGGTGGCTGGTGGACAATCCGCTGGCTGCGGATCCCGGGCTGGGGTTGCTGCCGATCGAGCGGCGAGACACGGGGGAGTTCATCGGGTACTGCGGATTGATCGTCGGCCAGGGGTCTGTCGACGAACCTGAGATCGCGTATGAACTTGCCCGGCGGGCTCACGGTCACGGCTATGCCACAGAGGCCGCGCGCGCGGTTGTCGAAGCCGCAGCCCGGACGGGACGGCGGCGGCTCTGGGCGACCGTACGGGAGTGGAATACGGCGTCGTTCCGCGTCCTCGAGAAGCTCGATTTCCACCGGAGCGATCGCGTCACCAAGGATGACGAACGCGGCGATTCGATCTGGATGACCCGCGTACTCGATCAGGCGGTGGCCCACCCGACGGCCGGTACCGGCGGGTGGACCAACGAGGTCCGCTAGACCGGGTAGCTGGCGACCATCCGGACAGCGTGGTTGCGGTAGCCGAGGCGTTCGAAGCTCGCTGCCATCGGCTTGTTGGTCAGGTCGGTGTCGGCCCGGATCCGTTCGGCGCCGGTCTCGACCAGGAGGTGCGTGATCTCGGCCAGCAGGTCATCGCTGTAGCCGTGACCGCGGTGCTCAGCCAGTACTCCGAGATAGCCGACGACCGGTCCGCCGTTGTTGGCCGATGGCAACGCGAACCCGACCAGCGACCCAGAAGCGTCGTAGGTCAACCGCCACCAGGATCGTTCCCCCGGCATCGACTGGTAGATCTCCAGTTCCTCCTTGGCCGTGCCCTCGACTCCGACCCGGGCGACTGATCGCGCGGTGGAGGCGTCGAGGCTGCCCTGGATGACCCGGCGGAAGACGTCCAGGAAGGCCTCGTCGTCGGCCGGCTCGAAGCACAACCGGGTCGACCGCGCCGGCAACCCGTCGGAAGGGGTCCATTCGTAGCGCAGGCGTTCGGTGAGCTCCGACAGCCCGGCCGCCGCCGCAGCCTCCAGCCGTGGCTCGAGTTCGGTTACGACGTCGGGCTGATCGCGCCAGCCGTTGGGCAGGAAGATGTGGTACTCCGGCTGCTCGGCCTGCGCCGGGAAGGTGGCCAGCGTCTGCCGGATCAAGCTGGCCCAGACGGCCACGCGATCGACCCCCGGTACGGCGTACAGGCCGTCGATGCTGAACGGGTGGTCGAACTGTTCCATGCCCCACCAGATGGCCAGGGCGATGATCTTGTCGTCGTCCTCGACGACCCACGACCAGTCGTAGCGGTAGGCGCCGCTGACCAGGTACTCGTCCCAGCGCTCCCGCGTGACGGTGTTGAGCGACTGCTCGGCGATCAGGGTGTGGATGATGTCGAGGTCGGCCTCGACGGTGCTGCGGATCTTCACTGTTCCTCCAGAAGGAGGCGCGCGGCTCCGCTCAGCGCGAGCTGGACGAGCGGAGGCGGCGCGCCGGAATACACGTCTGCGTGTTCATCGGTCGCTCCTTCCGCTCGAGAATCGTTCTCGCTGCCCCAGACCCTAGGGCCGGCCCGAGGTCAGAGTCCACCGATTATTCACGGCTGGGACGTACCGGCGTCGCTTGCCGCGGGAACCCTTCGGACATGCGAACCCCCACCGCGAAAAACCTCAGCGCGCTAGCCGCCGTCGCCATCTTCTCGATCGGCCTGACCGCGACAACCGCAACCGCCTCCACGTCCACAAGCACCCAGTACGTCGTACCGTCGGCTGTTGCCGCGATCCCGTCCTGCGGCCTGAGCACGCTGCCGTCGCAGGCCGCCACCACCCTCCGGCTGATCCACTCGGGCGGGCCGTTCCCGTACAGCCAGGACGGCACCGTCTTCCAGAACCGGGAGGGGATCCTGCCTGCCAAGCCGAGCAGCTACTACCACGAGTACACCGTGAAGACGCCCGGCTCCTCCGACCGCGGCGCCCGCAGGCTGATCGGCGGCGGCGCGCTCACCACGCCCGCCTCGGTGTACTACACCGGCGACCACTACGCGTCCTTCTGCTTGGTGAACGAGCGGGGCTGAGACAATCCGCCGGTGACGTCAGACATGCTGCGCAACCAGTTCGAGCTCACCTGGGCACTGTTCGAGTACCACCTGGAACGGCTGACCCCCGAGGATCTGCTCTGGGAACCGGCCAAGCTCTGCTGGACGGTCCGCCAAGACAGCACCGGCATTTGGCGAGCCGACTGGGCCGACGGCGCACTCGACCCGATCCCGGTCCCGACGATCGGCTGGCTCACCTGGCACATCGGCTGGTGGTGGTCCACCGCGGCGGCCCACGCCCGCGGCGCGGTACCACCGGACCGTACTGCGGTGCTGTGGCCGGGCGACCTGGCCAGAACCCTCGGCTGGATGCGAGCACTCCGCGACCAGTGGTCCCACATCCTCGAGGACACCACCGACCTCACCGGCCCGGCCGTCTTCCCCTGGCCCCCAGAGGCAGGCCGCTCAACCGCCGACCAGTACGCCTGGGTCAACACCGAGCTGATGAAGAACGCCGCCGAAATCGGCCAACTCAGATTGCTCAGGACGGCCGGCAAATAGCCATCGTCAGGGACTTTCCAAGAAGGGGCCTAACCGGTTAATCTCCTACGCAACGCCGTCGACACGTTGAGTAGTTGTTTCCGCCCCTCACGGAAGGACCACCTTCGATGTCCAGCCTGCGAAAGGCTCTGTTCAGCCTGCTCTCCGTGCCTGTGACACTCACCCTCATCACAGCCGGCAACCAGGCCTCCGCTCTGGCAGCGCCCGCCAAAGTGGCCGGCAACCCGGTGTCGATGACCAGCGGTTTCTCCGTCGACCCCAACTCCAACCCGGCCGTCTGGGTCCGGCAGAACTCCGGCCACCCCGACGTGACCGCGATCCGGACCCAGATCGCCGAGAAAGCCGGCGGCCGCTGGTTCGGCAACTGGAGTGGCGACATCGCGGCAGCGGTGACGTCGTACACGAAAGCGGCCGACACCGCTGACAAGCTGCCGATCCTGGTTGCCTACAACATCCCCGGCCGCGACTGCGGCAGTCACTCCAGTGGCGGCGCCGGCTCCCCCGAGGCCTACCGGACCTGGATCAGCCGGTTCGCCGATGGGATCGGCAACCGCCCGGCGGTAGTGATCATCGAACCGGACGCGCTCGCCCAGTACGACTGCGTCCCCGACGCCGAGAAGCAGACCCGGATCGACCTACTCAAGTACGCCGTCAACCAGTTCGCCACCAAGAACCCGAACACCTGGGCCTATATGGACGGCGGCAACGCGACCTGGATCGAGGCGGGCGAGATGGCCCGGCGGCTGAAACTGGTCGAGGTCGGCAAGATCCGCGGCTTCGCACTGAACACCTCGAACTACTACCCGACCGCCGAGTCCGTCACCAAGGGCAACGCGATCAGAGCGGCGCTGAACAGCCCGGCCCAGTTCGTGATCGACACCAGCCGCAACGGCAACGGCTCCAACGGCCAGTGGTGCAACCCGGCCGGCCGCAAGCTGGGCGAGACCTCCCGCGACGGCAGCCACCTCTCAGGAACCCTCGACAGCCTGCTCTGGCTCAAGGTCCCCGGCGACTCCGACGGTGACTGCGGCCTCGGCACCGGCATTCCCGCCGGCACCTTCTCCCCGGTCCTGGCCAAGCGCCTCATCACCGGCACCTGACGCTGACGTCCGAAGAACTCGAGGGACGTCATCGACAGTCCTTCGGACGTAAGGGAAGACGGCAACGAAGAAGGCGGTCCCGGGCTGATGCCCGGGACCGCCTTTTGTCTTGCAGAGGACTTCTAGGAGATCAGAAGTCCATGCCGCCCATGTCGGGGGCGCCGCCCGGGGCGGCACCGGCCTTCTCGGGCTTGTCGGCGATGACGGCCTCGGTGGTGAGGAACAGGGCCGCGATGGACGCTGCGTTCTGCAGCGCCGAGCGCGTCACCTTGGCCGGGTCGATGATGCCGGTCTTGATCAGGTCCACGTACTCACCGGTCGCGGCGTTGAGGCCCCAACCCGGCTCGAGGTTGCGAACCTTCTCCACCACGACGCCACCTTCGAGGCCGGCGTTGAAGGCGATCTGCTTCAACGGAGCCTCGACCGCGGAACGCACGATCGCGGCACCGGTGGCCTCGTCACCCTCGAGCTCCAGCTTCTCGAACGCAACGACCGAAGCCTGCAGCAGCGCCACGCCGCCACCGGCGACGATGCCCTCTTCGACGGCCGCCTTCGCGTTGCGAACGGCGTCCTCGATGCGGTGCTTGCGCTCCTTCAGCTCGACCTCGGTGGCCGCGCCGACCTTGATCACCGCAACGCCGCCGGCCAGCTTGGCCAGTCGCTCCTGCAGCTTCTCGCGGTCGTAGTCGGAGTCCGACTTCTCGATCTCGGCGCGGATCTGGTTCACCCGGCCGGAGATCTGGTCGGCGTCGCCCGAACCCTCGACGATGGTCGTCTCGTCCTTGGTGACGACGATCTTGCGGGCCTGGCCGAGCAGCTCCAGGTCCACGGTGTCGAGCTTGAGGCCGACCTCCTCGGAGATGACCTCACCGCCGGTCAGCACGGCGATGTCGACGAGCATGGCCTTGCGGCGGTCACCGAAGCCCGGCGCCTTGACGGCGACGGTCTTGAAGGTGCCCTTGATCTTGTTCACGACCAGGGTCGCGAGGGCTTCGCCCTCGAGGTCCTCGGCGATGATGGCCAGCGGCTTGCCGGTCTGCATGACCTTCTCCAGCACCGGGACCAGGTCCTTGATGCTCGAGATCTTGCTGTTCACCACGAGGATGTACGGGTCTTCGAGGACCGCTTCCATCCGCTCGGTGTCGGTCACGAAGTACGGCGAGATGTAACCCTTGTCGAAGCGCATGCCCTCGGTGAGCTCGAGCTCGAGACCGAAGGTGTTGCTCTCCTCGACGGTGATGACACCTTCCTTGCCGACCTTGTCCATCGCCTCGGCGATGATCTGGCCGACCTGGGTGTCAGCGGCGGAGATCGAGGCCGTGGAAGCGATCTGCTCCCGGGTCTCGACGTCCTTCGCCTGGGCCAGCAGCTGCTCGCTGATGGCCTCGACGGCCTTCTCGATGCCCTTCTTCAGGCCCATCGGGTTGGCACCGGCGGCGACGTTGCGCAGACCCTCGCGCACGAGCGCCTGGGCCAGCACGGTCGCCGTGGTGGTGCCGTCGCCAGCGACGTCATCCGTCTTCTTGGCAACTTCCTTGACGAGCTCGGCCCCGATCTTCTCGTACGGGTCCTCGAGCTCGATCTCCTTGGCGATGGAGACACCGTCGTTGGTGATCGTGGGGGCGCCCCACTTCTTCTCCAGCACGACGTTGCGGCCCTTGGGGCCAAGCGTCACCTTTACGGCGTCGGCGAGGGTGTTCATACCCCGCTCGAGGCCGCGGCGCGCCTCTTCATTGAAAGCAATCAGCTTGGGCATTCTCCGCGAGTCCTCCCGCGTCGAGTTTTTTGTTCAGCCGGCCGGATGCCCGCGACGGACGGTACTTTCGGTGTGGCGGTCACGTCCCGCCACGCCTCCGGCACCTCATCGAGGCCGTCTATGGTCACACCCTCCGGGCGTCGGCAGTTATCACTCTCGCCCGTCGAGTGCTAACCAAAGTATTAGCACTCGACCCAAGCGAGTGCAAGCCGACCGGGTCCCCGGAGGTACCGGCTAGACCTTCGCGACGAACTTGATCTCGATGATCTGGCCGGGCAGGGCCAGGCGGGGGACGCCGACCAGGGTGCTGGCTGCCTGGGGGTCCTGGCGGCCGTAGGCGGCCTTGCGGACCGGCCCGGCCGCCGCGAAGGCAGCGGGGATGTCGAGGACGTAGAGGACCTCCTCGACGACGTCGGCCAGGGTGGCCCCGAGGCGGGCCAGCAGCTCCTCGGCGTTGGCGTAGGTCTGGCGCATCTGGTCGGCCATCGCCGAGAAGTCCGTCACCTCCCCCTGGTCGTCCAGTGGCGCCGGCGCCACCAGTTCGCTGCCCTGATGCCCCAGCTGGCCGGACAGATAGATGGTGTCCCCGTGCTGAACGGCCTGGACGTAGCCGTACTCGCTCTCCCACGGAACCCCGAAGCTCTCGACTCGCGTAGCGGTCACGTCACTCCTCGGAACAGAAAGTTGAATGGTGAATCGACCGTAGGATTCGAGGAGTGCCCGTCACCAGGAGCGACGATGCCAAAGGGAGCAAGGATGGTGCCATGGCCGAGCTGACGGTCGCGATCCTCGCCGTACCGCGGCTGATAGCGCTCGATCTGAGCATCCCGCTGCACATCCTGGGCCGGTGCGACGGCTACCGGGTGATCGTCTGCGGTGAGTCGATGGCCACACATCCGCTGTCCGCGGCCTCGGACGCCGACATCGTCGTCGTGCCCGGATACGACCAGCCGGAGATTCCGTTGCCGGCCGACTACCTCGAGCTGATCCGGCTCAGCGCCGACCGTGGCGCCCGGATGGTCGGCATCTGCACCGGGACGCTCGCCCTGGCGGCGGCGGCGTCCTGGACGGGCGGGACGTGACCACCCACTGGGAGTACGTCACCTGCCTGCGCGAGAATCACCGGCTGGTCAACGTCCTGGAGAACCGGCTGTTCGTCGAGGACGGCAAGATCCTCACCTCGGCCGGTGGCGGCGCCGCGATCGACGCCTGCCTGCACGTCATCACGTCCGACTTCGGCGCGGCGGCGGCGTACGAGGCAGGGAAGCACGTCGAGCGGATCGCCGCCGCCACCGGCTTCGGCAGCTCGGCGAACTTCCGCACGCACTTCCGCCGCGAGGTCGGCACCACCCCGACCGCCTACCGCCGGTCGAGCTGAGCGATCAGCATCTTGGGAGCCGTCAGGCGCCAGGCCTCGGTCAGCAACTCCCGCAGCTCTTCGTCGTCGGCGATCGCCAGCTTGACCTCCAGCCAGGCGAACCGGCCCGACGCCCAGGACGGCGTGTAGATCTCCGGGTCCGCCGCGACGAGCGCCTCCTGCTCCTCGCGCAGCGCCTTGAGCATCACCGACGTCTCATCGGCGGACAGGTAGACGAACCCCTTCTTCCGCACCTTGAACGCAGGCTGCCCGGCCCACCCCACATGCTCCTCGACCCCGGGCAGGGTGAGCAGCAGCTTCGTCACCGCCTCAGCATCCATCCCCCGACGGTATGACCTGCCGCCGACAGAAACGACGAAAGTCGTCAGGGGTCCCGGCTCACCCCGGCTGAGGCGGGTCAGGGATGGGACCAGGGTCCGGTCGGTACGGATCCCGATGTGGGGAAGGGGGTCGCGGCGGCAGAGTAGTGGACATGACGAACTCCACTGCACCGTTCTCGAACCTGTCCGGTAAGTCTCTTCGCCGCTCGCGTAACCAGCGGATGCTCTCCGGTGTGTCCGGTGGCCTGGCGGAGTACTTCAACATCGACGCCACGCTGGTCCGGCTGGCCATCGTCGGCCTGACCCTGATCACCGGCGGTACCGCGCTGATCGGCTACGTCGTGGCCTGGATCGTAATGCCCGAGGCCGACGGCAAGGCCGTCTGGCAGTCGGCCCAGCAGCCCCAGCAGCCCACCCCCGAGTCCGACATCGCCGCCCGCATCTACGACGACAAGCCGCCGGCGGCGTGACGGGCGGACGCACGGCAGCAAGGTGACAGCGCCCTCAGATAGGCCACAGGCGCTCTCACACTTGCTGCCGTGCCGACCGACGCCGCACTGACCGTCAGCGCAGTCGTGGTGACGACTCTCCCCCACATCTCGGTCACCTGCAGAACCCTGCAGATCGGGCTCCCCCTCTGGGCAACGGCGGAGAACAGCGCCATAGACCAAGAAGTACAACTTCCTGCAACCACAGCACTCGCAGCCCTCCGCGACTAGCTGCCACACTCCTCACGTGCAGACCGACCAGGGCGCCACGCGCTGCCCACAGTGCGCCCAGCAGATCCCAGTGGATCGCCGTACTGCTCCGGCCCCGGGTCAACCGGCTGGACCACGACGACCGCCATCTGGTCCACCGGGAACAGGCTCCGCTGCTTTTCGCCCTGCTCGACCGGATCGCCGCCGCGATCGGCACCAAGCCAGTGGGTGTGGTGGTCCTCGATGCTGACCCGAACATCGGCTTCACCCGGGTCGGCTGGCGCTTCACGCCCGTGATCCGGATCGGCCTGTCGCTGTGGGCAGGCTTGCGGCCGCAGGAGCGGGTCGCCGTGCTGACGCATGAGCTCGGGCATGGCAAGAACAGCGACGCCGTGCACGGCTGGGTGGTCAGCTCGGCGGTGTCGGCGCTGGACGAGATCCAGCAGACCTTCGGCGAGCAGCCGCTCGACGAGCTCCGGCGGGATGTCCACAGCCTGTATGCCGGCGATATGAGCAATAGCGGCCTCAACAAGCTGCTCGACCTAACCATCGGTGCGGCCGCCAGACGCATGCAGTGGTTGCTGACGGCGGTGGACCTGCGCGCCGGGCAGCGCGCGGAGTACCTGGCTGACCGGCGCGCCGCCGAGATCGGGGGCTCGGATGCGACCGCCTCGGCCTTGGAGCGGCTGGTGCTCGCCGAGACCTCCTACCGGGCGCTCCACCAGGCACTGCGCTTCGGCTCGGAGGTCGAGCCGTTGGAGGCCGTCACCCGGGCTGTCCGGGAGGTCCCGGCGCGTGAGATCGAGCGACGAGTCCGGGTCAGCCGCCTCCGCGACACCCGGATCGACTCGACTCACCCGCCGACGAACCTGCGCACGAAGCTGATCCGGGCCAGGCCCGCGCACCACGCTCTCGTAGTACTGGGTACTGACGAGAACCGCGCCATCGACCGGGAACTGGCCGGCCCTGCCGAGGCCGTGCTGAAGGAGTTGCGGTCCGCGTTGCGTTAGACCTTGAGGCTGGTCTTCTGAGCGGCGGCCACCGCGATATCGGGGTGGTCGGAGAAGACGCCGTCGACGCCGGTGGCGGCGAAGCGGGCCAGTTCGGCGGCCAGATCGAGGCCGGTGGGCAGGAAGCGGCGTTCGGCCCGGAAGGTCCAGAGCTGTACCGTGAGGCCGGCCCGGTGGGCCAGGTCGACCAGGCGGGTCGGTTCGCCCAGGCCGCCGCTCGCGGTCCGCGGGATGACCAGGTCCTTGTGCGGTGCAAGCACTTGCGCGTACGTCGAGATCTCGCGCAGCCCGGCCGGCTCGATCAGGTCGGCGAAGGTGCGGTTGTCGCCTTGCCGGAGGAAGTCGTTGGGCGCGTTCTCGGAGTCGATCAGCTGGACCAGCGGGACGTCCGTCATCACCGACAGCCGGCGCAGGCTGGTCGGCTCGAACGACTGGATCATCGCCTCGCCCTTGTGCAGGCCGAGCGCGACCAGCCGCTCGGCGAGCAGCTCCTCCAGCGGCAGCCCGAGGCGGCGGAAGTACGCCGGGTGCTTGATCTCCGGGATCACCCCGATCGGCCGGCCGAGCCGGGCCGACTCCTGCCGCGCCAGCGCGACCACCTCGTCGAAGGTCTGGATCCCCTCCCGGCCGTCGTAGGCCGTGTTGGCGGCGCGCAGGGCGGGCATCCGCTCCCGGGCGCGCAGCACGCGCAGCTCCTCGTAGGTGAAGTCCTCGGCGAACCAGCCGCTGACGGCCGTCCCGTCGACGATCTTGGTGATCCGCCGGTCCGCGAACACCGCGTGCTCCGCGACGTCCGTCGTACCGGACAGTTCGTTCTCGTGCCGGACCACCAGGATGCCGTCGAGCGTGGCGACGAGGTCAGGCTCCAGATAGTCGGCTCCTAGGGCCGCAGCGAGCCGATAGGCCTGCGGCGTGTGTTCCGGACGGTAGCCACTCGCTCCCCGATGCGCGATCACCAGCATGGGTCCAGGACAGGCGGTGCAGGTGGCGGGGTGGGAACCCGTTGCCCAACGCAAGGTGAAGCTCGCCCACCAACTGTGCTCCGCTCCTTTCGCCGGGTGACCGGATACCGAAGTCGGCTGCCGCGGCGGCCGGCCGCTTCTAGCGTCAGGAGCATGACCCAGACGCCGATGAATCAGACGCCGACGGCCCAGCCCCGTACTGCGCTCACGACCGGGCCGACCGCCGTCACCGCCCGAGCACTCGGACCAGACCTGGCCCGGGGCCTGCTACTGCTCTTCATCGCCCTGGCGAACACGCACGGCTTCCTGCACCCACCCGGCGTCAGCGACATCCGCGGTACGCCGATCGCATCCGCGCTGCCGGACCGCATCGCGGCCTTCCTCGAGACGACCCTGGTCGACGGCCGGTCGTACACGATGTTCGCCGCACTGTTCGGCTACGGCATGGTGCAGATCATGCGCCGCCAGGAGACGAATGGCGTCGAGTGGCGCGGCACCCGCAAGCTACTGCGCCGCCGCGGCCTGTGGATGGTCGTCCTGGGCGTACTGCACGCAGTGCTCCTGTACTACGGCGACATCCTCGCCGCCTACGGGCTCCTCGCGCTGGTACTCGTCCCGGCCGTCCGCTACGGCAACAAGCGGCTACTGATCAGCGCTGGCGTCTGGGTCATCATCGGCGCCGCCCTGTACGCCTACTTCTCCATCCCGACGGACGCGGCCACAGTGGAGGCCGCCTACCCCTGGTCAGTCGAGCACAACCCCTTGGAGGCGATGCTCGACCGCGCAGTCGTCATCGTCTTCACCGCGCCGCTGCTGGCCGTCACTGCGGCCGGCGCCTTCCTCTTCGGTATCTGGGCCGCCCGCCGCCGCCTCTTCGAGGACCCGGCCGCCCATCGGCAACTGCTCCGCCGGATGGCGTTCATCGGCATCCCGGTCTCGGTCCTGGGTGGCATCCCGCTGGCCCTCTACACCTCGGGCATCCTGCACGGCACCGGCGAGGACGTAGTACCGGTCGCTTTCCTCCACTCGGTCGCGGGGTTCGCGGGCGGCCCGGCGTACGCGGCCCTGATCGCCCTGTGGACCCTGCGCATCCACAAGCAAGGGCGGCTCATCACTGCGCTGCAGGCAACCGGCCAACGCTCCTTGACCTGCTACCTACTCCAGTCGGTCGTCTGGGCCATCGTCTTCTTCCCGTACCTCCTCGACCTCGGCCACCACATGCACCAGTGGCAGACCGCCTTCCTGGCGCTCGGCACCTGGGGCCTGACGGTCGTCCTGGCCGACCAACTGGGCCGCCACAACCTCCGCGGCCCGTTCGAGGTACTCCTCCGAAAGCTCACCTACCGGGGCTGACCGCCTTTAATTCGCATGCTTTTGTCGGTGCGGCCACCTAGCCTCGAAGAGTTATGAAACAGCTTCCGTTGGCCGATCCCGGCGTGCCTGATCACCGTTCGCCTGCCCGCTATCTGTGGTGGGTGGCGCGCGGGCAGAAGGCCACGCTCGCGGGCGGGATGACGTTCGGCATCCTCTGGATGGGCTCGCAGGCGTTCGTGCCGGCCATTCTGGGCAAGGCGATCGACGAGGGCATCGCGGCCGGCGACACCGAGCGGCTGGTGCTGTGGACGAGCGTGCTGTTCGGCGTCGGCGTGCTGCAGGCACTGGCCGGCATCATGCGGCACCGGTTCGCGGTGATGAACTGGCTGAGCGGCGCCTACCGCACGGTCCAGGTGGTCACCCGCAAGTCGGCCGATCTCGGCGCCACGCTGCCCAAGCACCTCGCGACCGGCGAGGTGGTCAGCGTGGGCGCGGGCGACCTGGCCTACATCGGCAACGTGCTCGAGGTGTCCGCCCGGCTCGCCGGCGCGATCGTCGCGTTCTTCGTAGTCGCGGTGATCCTGTTGTCGTCGTCGACACTGCTCGGCCTGGTCGTGCTGATCGGCGTCCCGGTGATGCTGTTCTGCCTCGGCCCGATGCTGCGGCCGCTGCACACCCGGCAGTCCGCGCAACGCGAGGCGGTCAGCGAGCTGAACTCGCTGGGCTCCGACATCGTCACCGGCCTGCGAGTGCTGCGCGGCATCGGCGGCGAGGACTCCTTCTCCCGCAGGTACCGGCGCGAGTCCCAACAGGTCCGTACGGCGGGTGTGAAGGTCGCGCGGATCCAATCGGTCCTCGACGCGGCGCAGGTGTTCCTGCCCGGCATCTTCATCGTGGTCGTCGTCGGCCTCGGCGCGCACTTCGCCCTCCGCGGCGAGCTCAGCGCGGGCAGCCTGGTCGCCTTCTACGGTTATGCCACCTTCCTGGTGATGCCGCTGCGGACGGCGACCGAGGCCGCCGACAAACTGATGCGCGGCCTGGTCGCGGCCGGCCGGGTCAACCGAGTCCTGGCCTTGACTCCCGACGTCGTGGATCCAGCTGTACCGGTGCAGCTACCCGACGCCGGAGACCTGGTCGATCCGGTCTCCGGGATCCGCGCGCGCACCGGCCTGCTGACCGCGATCGTCTCCGCCGAGCCCGACCGCGCCGCCGAGCTGGCCGACCGCCTCGGCCGGTACGACGACGCCAGCGAGGTCCGGTACGGCGGGGTCACCCTCGCCAGCGCGACCCGGGCGGACGTCCGGGCTCGCATCCTGGTCAGCGACACCGGCTCACAACTCTTCACCGGCACGCTGCGCCAGGAGCTCGACCCGGACCACCGGCGTACCGACGAAGAGCTGATGACAGCGATCCGTACTGCGTCCGCCGAGGACGTCCTGGTCGCGTTGACGGATGGGCTCGACTCGGAGGTCGAGGAGAAGGGCCGCTCCTTCTCCGGCGGTCAACGGCAGCGGCTGGTCCTGGTCCGCGCGCTGCTCGCCGACCCGTCGGTGCTGGTGCTGGTCGAGCCGACCTCCGCCGTCGACGCGCACACCGAGGCGCGGATCGCGGACCGGCTGCGCGAGCACCGGGCCGGCCGCAGCACCGTGGTGCTCACCTCGAGCCCGCTGCTGCTCGACCGCGTCGACGAGGTGAGCTTCGTCGCCGCCGGCCGGGTGGTTGCCACTGGCAAGCATCGCGAGCTGCTCGAGCAGAATCCTCAGTACCGCAGCACAGTAACCCGACAGACCGAAGACGAGGAGGTGTCCGCATGAAGCAGATCCTGCCGGTGGCGACCTCCGCCGAGGTGCGTCGGCACGCCCGGCAGATTGCGCGGCGGCATCCGCGCGCGCTGATCATCACGATGAGCCTGCACGTGCTCGCCGCGGTGTCCGGGCTGGCAGCGCCACGGCTGATCGGCACCCTCGTCGAGGACGTCCAGCGCGGTACGACGGCGAGCAAGGTCAACCAGGTGATCCTGGTGATCGCCGTCTTCATCGTGGTGCAGTCGTTGCTGACCCGGTGGGCGCGGTTCCGCTCGTTCGCGCTCGGCGAGCAGGTGCTGGCCGAGCTGCGCGAGGATTTCGTCGACAACGCGCTCGCCCTGCCGATCGGTACGGTCGAGCGGGCCGGGACGGGCGATCTGCTGTCCCGGACCTCGCGCGACGTGGACGCCTTGTCGAGGACGGTGCGGTTCGCCGTACCGGAGACGATCGTTGCCTTCGTCACCGTTCTCTTCACGGTCGCCGCGACGTTGCTGGTCGGCGTCTGGGTGCTCCTCCCGATGCTGGCGATGGTGCCGGTGCTCGCGCTGAGCACCCGATGGTATCTCCGCTACGCCAAAGACGGGTACCTCCGCGAGAACGCGGCGTACGCACAGCTGACCAGCTCGCTCGCCGAGACGGTCGAGGGCGCTCGCACAGTGGAGGCACTGCAGCGGTACGACGAGCGCGTGCGCCGGACCGACGACGACATCCGCGGGTCGTACAACGCCGAGCGGTACACATTGCGCCTGCGCACGATCTATTTCCCGGTCGTCGAGATCGGCTACATCGTGCCGATCGTGGGCACGCTGCTGTTCGGCGGCTGGCTGCACATCAACGGGCACATCTCGCTCGGCGCGGTCACGGCCGGCGTGCTGTACGTGAACCAGCTGATCGATCCGGTAGACCGGCTGATCTCCTGGCTGGACGAGCTGCAGGTCGGCGGTGCATCCCTCGCGCGGCTGCTCGGCATCAACGGCGTACCGGACGACCGGACGCCGTCAGGGCGCACCCCGTCCAGCGAGCTGGTCGAGGCACGCGACGTGCGATTCTCGTACGTCGATGGTCGCGACGTGCTGCATGGCGTCGATCTGACCGTTCAGCCGGGCGAGCGGATCGCGATGGTCGGCCCGTCCGGCGCGGGCAAGTCGACGCTTGGGCGGCTGGTCGCGGGCATCCATCCGCCACGCGCCGGCTCGGTGACCGTCGGCGGGGTCGCGATGACCGAGCTGCCACTCGATGACCTCCGAAAACAGGTCGCGCTGGTCACCCAGGAGCATCACGTCTTCGTGGGCACCTTGCGAGACAACCTCTCGATGGCACGCGAGCACGCGTCCGACGCCGAGCTGCTCGACGCGTTGGCGGCGGTCGATGCACGCGAGTGGGCCGAAGCGTTGCCGGACGGGCTCGATACGCGCGTCGGCTCGGGTCAGCTCGCGTTGACGCCGGCGCAGGCGCAGCAGTTGGCGCTGGCTCGGCTGGTGCTGGCCGATCCGCACACGCTGGTGCTCGACGAGGCGACCTCGTTGATCGACCCACGGGCGGCCCGGCATCTGGAGAGGTCGCTGGCCGCAGTACTGGAAGGCCGGACGGTGATCGCGATCGCCCATCGCCTCTACACGGCGCATGACGCCGACCGGGTCGCGGTGGTCGAGGACGGCCGCATCACGGAGCTCGGCAGCCACGACGAGCTGGTCGCGCGGCAGGGGTCGTACGCGGCGCTCTGGAGCTCCTGGCACGGCTGAGCCTCAGCACACCCAAGGCCCCCGTTGCTCACCTCTGAGCAGCGGGGGCCTTGGGTTTCTACGCTCGGGTCCGGCTGCGCTTACGCAGTACCAGGACGGCGGAATCGACGTGGGGTGGGGGCGAGAAGGCCTTGCGGGGAAGGCGGATCCCGATCGACAGGTCGTAGTACCGGCTCCATCTGGCGGCTGCCGGTGCTTGGTGGCTGATCCAGCGGTTCACCACTTGGCGTTGCAGGACGAGGTCGGCCGACCCCAGGCGAGTGCCTGGCGCGAGCAGCCTCTTGAGCAGCGCGGTGGAGATCCCGTACGGCGGACTGGAGACGACCCTGAACGGGCGCGCCGGCAATCGGAGATCACCAGCGTCGGCGCGGACCAACGACTATCGAGCGGATGCCATCCCCAGGCACCCCTCGCCTGCCCGGAGGCGGGCACGGCGAACCATCACGAAATAGTTGATAGACATGCGATCGACCCTAGAGCCTGGATCGCCTGTCATCAAAGCATTTTCGGCTGCGCGCCCAGCGAGGTGACAGTCTCGCTGGTACGCCGCTGCGCCAGCTCGAGGCGGGCCTTCTTGGCTGCGGAGCTGCCGGGCTTGGCGAGTTCGCGTTGTACCTCGAGGACGCGGACCGGGAGCGTGTCGGTCATCAGCAGCGGCGCGTACTGCGCGTCGGCCTTCCAGCGGTCGCCGTCCTTGCGGAAGGTGAACTTCATCAGCAGGCCTTCGGACTTCGTGCTCGCCGGCTGCCGATGGGCGGCGACCAGATTGCCGAGTCCGTAGACGACCCACTTGCCGTTGAGCTGCTCGACCGGCTGGACGACGTGCGCATGGTGGCCGAGGATCAGGTCGATGTTGCTGTCGGCAAGGAGTTGGCGCGCGACCGTACGCTGCTGGTCGTTGGGGGTCTTGGAGTACTCGTCGCCCCAGTGGCAGCTGACCACGACGATCTCGGCGCCGTTGTCGCGCGCCTTCTGGGCCATCGCCTTGATCTTGCCGACGTCGAGCTTGCCGGCCCGCCAGGTCTGACCGTCGGGGTACGGGAGGCCGTTGAAGCCATAGGTGTAGCTGAGCAGGGCGACCTTCACGCCTTGCACAGTGACGATCGTGGGTGTCTCGGCCTCTTCGGGAGTGCGCGCCGTACCGGTGTGCTTCAGGCCGGCTTTGTCGAGCAGCTTGAGGGTACGGTCGATCCCGGCCGCGCCTTGGTCGAAGCTGTGGTTGCTGGCGGTGGAGCAGGCGTCGTACCCGGTCTTCACCAGAGCCGGCACGATCTGCGGCGGGCCTTGGAAGAGTGGGTAGCCGGCGGGCGGCGTACCGAGTGGCGTCTCCAGGTGACAGAGAGCCAGATCTGCTTGTTCTACGAGTGGTTTGACCCCGGCGAGCAGCGGGGCGAAGTCCCACTCGCCGTTGCTGCCGTCGCGTTTGGCTGTGTTCCAGAGGCGCTCGTGCAGCAGCACGTCACCGGTTGCGACCAGAGTCAGCTGGTCCGGCTTCTGCTGTCCGGCTGCTCCGGGCTTGTCGGGCTTGCTCGTCGGGCCGGAGGTGTTCGGCTGGTACTCCGCGGCCTGTGTGTCCGCGATGCAGCCGGTCACAGCCACCAGCCCGGCAACCAGCAGTACCGCTGCGACGGCTCTACCCCAGTACCTGCTCATCTGTCGCCCCCGAAGTCGCCCGTCCGCAGTGAGCGGATCTACTGGGGAGACGCTGCGGCGAGCGAAAAGGTTGAAGCTTCGGACGATCGGGCCCCGACGATGAATAGACTCAGCGGATGGTGGAATTGAAGACGGCGGCCGAGATCGAACAGATGCGCGCCGCCGGACGGGTGGTCGCCTCGGCGCTGACAGCGGTGAAGAAAGAGGCGGCGGTCGGCGTCTCGCTCCGCGAGTTGGACGAGGTGGCTCGCGACGTACTCCGGTCCGCGGGGGCGGTGTCGCTGTTCGAGGGATACCAGCCCGGGTTCGCGACCAGCCCGTTCAGCGGCGTCATCTGCACCTCGGTGAACGACGCCGTACTGCACGGACTGCCCAGCGATCTACGGCTGACCGACGGCGACCTGCTGAACGTCGACTGTGGCGCCTCGATCGACGGCTGGTGCGCCGACTCGGCCACCAGCTTCACCGTCGGCACTCCGCGCACCGAAGACCTGGAGCTGATCGAGACGACCGAGCAGGCCCTGGCAGCGGGCATCGCAGCCGCCGTACCGGGCGCACGGCTGGGCGACGTCGGCGCGGCCATCGGCGAGATCGGCCGCCGAGCCGGCGTCGGCACCAACCTCGACTTCGGCGGCCACGGCATCGGTCGCCGCATGCACGAAGAACCCCACGTCCCCAACGGCGGCCATCCCGGCCGAGGCCTCAAACTCCGCCCCGGCCACGTGATCGCCATCGAACCCTGGTTCTGGCACGGCCCCGGCAGCGTCTACGTCATCGACCAGGACGGCTGGACCCTCCGCTCCGCCGACCAAACCCGAGGCGCCCACGCCGAACACACAGTAGCCATCACCCCCGAAGGCCCAGAAATCCTCACCACCCGCTAACCCAGCCAAGACCAAGGAGTCAACGCCGAGTATGCGGCGAAGGCGGGTGGCGGATCGAGAGGGTTCTAGCCTGCTTCGGGGCGGGCGTCGCCCTCGGACGGGGTATTTGCGGCTCTTCTGACTCTTCCGTGGGTCATTTTCGGCCGGGTCGGCCCCGGGTATGCGCTTGCTGAGGTCCGGGTCGATCTACGCGGAAAC
Source organism: Streptomyces sp. SID13031 (assembly GCF_010548305.1). Taxonomy (GTDB): domain Bacteria; phylum Actinomycetota; class Actinomycetes; order Propionibacteriales; family Kribbellaceae; genus Kribbella. The sequence continues at coordinate 198,099 of NZ_JAAGLV010000010.1, read as the reverse complement.
TTTTCGTCTCTGGGTGCAAGTTTGTTACCACCCAAACCGGCCCCTTTGCCTCCTCAGCCCTCTTCGGGGTATTCCGCAACAGGCTCTGGGGCGCTGGCGGTACTGCGAGTTGTGCTCGCGGTAGCGCCGTTTGGCAGCGGCTGACTGTCCGACGCGGTTGGGGGCTCGGGTGCGTCAGGTGCGGCAGAAGCGAGGGTCGGGACGGTGAGCCGGATTAGAAGAGGGTTTGCTGGTCAGGCGTGGGGAGAACCGGTGGGACGGGGGCCGGGGCGCGGCGGGATGAGCTGCGGCGGGTGGCGTAGCCGACTGGTTGTTGACGGGGGCGGAAGCGGGCGTTGGTGGGGTCTGGTTCGCCCCAGCCGGATTGGGAGCCGGGGCCGGGGGCTTCTACTACTCCGTTGGATGACGAGCGGTGGCGGGAGGCGCGGCCGAAGCCGTGTTTGTCCAGGAGGGGGCGGGCCTTGTGCTCGAAGGCGTTGCGGAAGCTTTGGAGGGCGTTGGGGCCGTGGGAGTAGAGCTGGTCGTAGCGGGTGACCAGGTCGGGGCGCTCGGTGGCGAGCCAGGTCATGAACCACTCCTTCACGCCCGGACGTAGGTGCAGGACCAGCGTGGTGACGCCGGTTGCGCCGGCCTCTGCCAGCTCGCCGAAGAGGTGGTCCAGTTGCTCGGCCGAGTCGGTCAGCCACGGCAGTACCGGAGCGACCATCACCCCACAAGGCAAGCCTGCTTCACGAATCGCGCGGATCAAGTCCAAGCGGCCCCGCACCGACGGCACCCCGGGCTCGACCAGCCGGCGAAGGTCTTCGTCGGCCAGCGCCAGCGAGACGCCCAGCCCGACCGGCACCTCCTCAGCGGCAGCGGCCAGTACGTCGAGGTCGCGCCGCAGCAGCGTTCCCTTCGTCAGGATCGACAACGGTGTGCCCGACGCGGCGAGCGCCTCGATGATGCCGGGCATCAGCCGATAGCGCCCCTCCGCCCGCTGGTACGGATCGGTATTGGTGCCTAGGGCAACTTGCTCGCAACGCCAGGACGGCCGGGCCAGCTCGCGGCGCAGGACGTCGGCCACGTTCGTCTTCACCACGATCTGCTGGTCGAAGTCCAGCCCGGTGTCCAGCTCGAGATACCGGTGGCTCGGCCGGGCGAAGCAGTACCGGCAGGCGTGGGTGCAGCCGCGGTACGGGTTGATCGTCCAGTTGAACGGCATCCCCGAGCCCGGCACCGAGTTCAGCGCCGAGCGCGCGAGCACCTCATGGAACGTCACCCCGCGGAACTCCGGCGTCGTCACACTCCGCACCAGCCCCGCGATCGACCCCAGCCCAGGCAAAGCCCCTGGCGCCTCCGCCCCGATCCCCTGCCCGGCCCATCGCATGGAGAACAGTCGAACACATGTTCGCCCAGCTTTCAAATCACCAGAAGGCCGAGGCGTTTTGCACAGCCCACTCCCGATAGGCCAGCGCCGGCCGCCCGGTCACCTCCAGCACGGTCGATTCGGGTGTCATCCGGTACTCCGACATCACCCGGAACCCCTCCAGCAACCACTCCGCCGTCCCCGCCCCCATCACCGGCGCCCACGCCGCCAGCGCCTCCTCCCGCGACAACTCCTCGAACCGCAACGACCGCCCGATCGCCGCCCCGATCAAAGCCACCTCCTCCGGCTGAGTGATCGCCTCCGGCCCGCTCATCGTCAGCTTGCGCCCCGTATAGCTCTCATCCAGCAACACAACCCGCGCCACCGCCGCGATGTCGGCCAGATCAATCGGCGTCTGCACCGCCGACGGGTAGGGCGCCCGCACCACCCCCTCGCTCTTGATCGAAGACGCCCAGTCCAGCGTGTTGTTCATGAACTGCCCCGGCCGCAGATGAGTCCACTCGAACCCCGCGTCCTCGATCGCCCGCTCCAGCCGGTAGTAGTGCCAGTTCGCCGGATCCCCCTGCGACTCGTACTCCGCAGGCTCCCCCGACAACACGACGACCCGCCGCACGCCGGCCTCCAACGCACAGACGACGAAGTCGTCCACCACAGCAGGCAGCGGTGCAAGGTAGACCGTGTCCACCCCCTTCAGCGCCGCCGGCAAACTCGACGGACGCCCCAGATACCCCTCCGCGATCTCCACCCCGGCAGGCAAAGCAGCCTTCACCGGGTTGTTGGTCAAAGCCCGCACCGGTGCGCCCGCGGACACCAGCTCGTTCACCAGCAGTCGCCCCACACTGCCCGTCGCACCCGTCACCAGAATCGTCATTCCCGTATGGTATACGAGAATAGCAAGTCAGCGCATATGAGAAAGTTCGGCGACAGCGGGAAAGATGGCAGCAAGACGGCGGGAACGGGAGGGCCGATGGCAGTGCGGCACAGCGGTGGCGGTCCGGCCGACCGCACCTTGGCTCTGCTCTGGCGAAACCACCAGCCGGCCCCTCAACCAGGCCCCGCAACCAAGCTCGGCCGCCGCCCGACCCTCGATCTCAACAAGGTCGTCGACGCCGGTATCGCCCTGGCCGACGAGCAGGGCCTCCCGGCCGCGTCGATGAGCGGTGTCGCCAAGGCGCTCGGCGTCGGCACCATGACGCTCTACACCTACGTCCCCTCCAAGGAGGAGCTGCTCGACCTGATGGTCGACCAGGTCCTCGCCGAGCGCGACCTCCCCGCCCCCGGCGTACCGCGTCCCAGCAGCTGGCGCGACCAGATCAACCTGTACTCCGAACAGACGCGCGCCATGTTCCACCGGCACCCGTGGCTCGCGAGCATCTCCACGATCCGGCCACCCGTCGGGCCAGGCATGCTGGCCGCCCGCGAGTACCTGCTGTCAGCCTGCGCAGTACTGGAGCTCTCCCCGCGGCAGACCAACACGGCCGCGCTGGCGATCACGACGTACATCGACTCGGCCGCCGGCCTGGAAGCCGAGAGCGAGCAACTGGAGCGGGAGACCGGCCAGAGCCACGACGCCTGGTGGCACGAGCGGTGGGACCTTTGGGAGACGTACTTCGACGTCGACCGGCACCCGACGATGACGGCGATCTGGAACGCCAAGGGCTACGGCGACGGCACCCGTGAAGCTGCCGACGAGTCCTACCGGTTCGGCCTGGACCGGCTGCTCGACGGCATCGAGGCGCTCAAGAGCCGGACGCCCTGAGCCTCGCCTGCCGGTTCTCGATGTAGTCGCGGGCGTTCGAGGCGCTCTCCAGCTGCCCCACCGACTCATACAGATCAGCCGACACGATGGCCAGCTCGATCGCCTCGGTCAACCGCCCCTGCATGTCCCGTACCAGCGCGAGCTCCCAATGCACCACCGCATCGCTCGTCGGACTCCGCAGGTCGTCCGCTGGCAACTGGTCAACCACCACGCGGGCCTCGCCGAGCAGGCTCTCCGCTTGGTCCAGCTCGCCGATGTAGCGCGCCGACTGCGCCGCTAGCCGCAGTGCCGCGACCTGCTCGTGCAACTGCGCAGCCAGCCCGTACTGCGCCGCAGCGGCGATCAGCGTGTCTCGTGCTTCGGCGTCACGGTTGAGCTGTTCGAGCAGCTCGCCTTTCTTCCGCAGGATCATGCCGAGCCAGTCCGGACCGGCGTCGGCCGGCACATTCGCCAGTACCAGCTCGGCCTGGGGCAGTGCGGCGTGCGGCTCGTTGAGATCCAGGTATGCCGCGAACAGCACGTTCCGCAGGACGTTCAGGCTGTTCAGCTGGGCCAGGTCGGCGATCCGCGGATCGGCCAGCGCCACCAGTGCCTGCTCGCCGATCTCGGCGGCCTCGATGTTGCGGCCGTCGAGGTGCATCCGGTGCGCCATCTCGATCTGCGCCTTCGCCAGCTCCCAGCCCGCCCATGGGTCGTCCGGCGCCGAGCGGACCGCGGCAAGTTGCTCGGCGCAACCACCGTCACCGAGCAACTCCAGCTGATCGACCCACGGGCGCTCGGCCAGCGACGATCGCAGGAGTTCACTCTGGTACCTGGTCCCGTTGCGGTGATCGAACTCGGCCGCCAGCCGCCAAGCCCGCTCGGTGAACTCGCCCTCGCCGCGCACCCGCCCGGCCGCGGCGCAGAAGGCCAGCGCATCAGCGGACGAGACATCCGCCTCGAGCCCGCCGAGGTGCCGCTCGACCAGTTCCTCGGCCCGTTCCTGGTTGCCCGTGAGTACGCAGAACCTGATGTGCTGGGAGTGCGCGAACAACTCGTCGGGATCGTTGCGGACCAGCCGGTACGCCGTCCGATGGGCGTCGGCCGCCGCGTCGAGGTCACCGACCGCGACGTAGCCGGGCAACGCGGCGGCCAGCAGCGCGTGTGGTTGCTGATGGCAACCATCAACCGGGGTGGCGAAAGCCTGCTCGGCCACCGCGACGGCCTCGGCCGCGCGACCGGTCTCGATCAGGTGCCTGACCTGGTAGATCTGCTCACAGCCCTCGCACCAGGCGAAGTCGTCCCGCCGAGCCGCGAGGCAGGCCTGGTACTGCGCCTCCGCCAACTCCGCGTCGCCAACCTGCCGGGCGAGCAGCCAGCGGCAGAAGTGCACGATCCGCAGACTGTTCGCGGCATCGAGATGACGCCGCTCCAGGTCGTCGAGGATCTCCAGCGTGCGATCCAGCGGTAACCCGGCGTACTCGTCGAACTGCAGCACGACGTACGCGAAGGTCGTCAGCAGACTGTCGAGCTGCTCCGGATCCGGCTCCGCGTCGAAGACCGCCACGGCCCGCCCGAACGGCTCCAGCGCCGCGGCGGGATCCGTCCCGAAGACCAGACTGTCCACCTGCGCGATGAGCTGTTCGAGATTCACCCCTGAAGACTAGTGTCCCGGGAAATCCAGGGGTCACCAACTCGGACGTGGACTTCCAGTACTAGTAGCGTGTGCCTGCCGCACGAGGGGGTTGGGATGGGGAGCGAGAAGTTCCAGGTCGATCTGCACGGGGTTGTGGATCTGCTGAGCAATCATCTGTACAGCAGTCCGCGGGTCTACCTGCGTGAGCTGCTGCAGAACGCCGTGGACGCGATCACCGCGCGCCGGGCCGGGGAGCCGGCCGCGCCGGGGCGGATCGACGTCCAGGTGGACGAGCGGCGGATCAGCGTCAGCGACTCCGGGATCGGGCTGGAGCCTGCCCAGGTGACCGAGTTGCTGGCGACCATCGGCCGCAGCTCCAAGCGCGACGAGATCGGCTTTGCGCGGACCGAGTTCCTCGGCCAGTTCGGGATCGGGTTGCTGTCGGCGTTCATGGTGGCCGAGGAGATCGAGGTGGTCACCCGCCCGGCCGGCGGCCCCACCACGCTCTGGATCGGTACGGCGGACGGCCGCTACTCGCTCGAGGAGACCGCACCCCGCGACGAGGTCGGTACCACCGTCACGCTCACCGCGAGACGCGGCGCCGAGCAGTGGTACAAGCCTGCGACCGTCATCGAGTTGATCCGCCTCTTCGGCGCCCTGCTCCCGCTGGAGATCCGGGTCAACGGCGAGCAGGTGACGGACGGCCGAGCCCCTTGGGAAGCCTCCGGTACTGCGGCGCAGCGCGCGGAGCTGGTCGGTTATGCGCAGGACAAGCTCGGCTTCACCCCCTTCGACGTGATCCCGCTCAACATCCCGGCCGCCGGGCTGACCGGGGTCGCCTTCGTGCTGCCCTTCCCCGCGAACCCGGCCGAGCGCGCGACCCATCGCGTTTACCTCAAGCGGATGCTGCTCGCGGAAGGCGTCGAGGGGCTGCTGCCGGACTGGGCGTTCTTCGTTCGCGCCGTGATCGACACCTCCGAGCTGCGCCCGACCGCGAGCCGCGAGGCGCTCTTCGACGACGGCAACCTCGAGGCCACCCGGGAGGCGCTCGGCGCCCAGCTGCGCGGCTGGCTGGTCCGGCTCGGCAGCACCGATCCGCAGAAGCTGGACCGGTTCCTCGGCATCCACCAGCTCGGGGTGAAGGCGCTCGCGCTGCACGACGACGAGATGCTCCGGCTGGTCTATCGCTGGCTGCGGTTCGAGACGAACCACGGCCGGATGACGGCCGCCGAGCTGCACGAGCGGCACGGCGAGATCCGTTATGTGGCGACGATCGAGGAGTTCCGGCAGCTCGCCGCCGTCGCCGCGGCCCAGCAGATCACGGTCGTCAACGGCGGCTATACCTACGACAGCGAGCTGCTCGAGCGGCTGCCCGAGGTCGTCCCCGAGCTGACGACGAGCCGGTTCGATCCGACCGAGCTGAGCACCAGCTTCGACAGCCTCGACCCGGCGACCGAGCTCGCGCTGCGGCCGTTCATCCGGCTTGCTCAGGAGGCGCTCGACGCGGTCGGTTGTGAGGTTGTCGTCCGCGCCTTCGACCCGGCTGGGCTGCCCGCGATCTACCTGGTCGACCGGTCGGCACAGTTCGCCGCTGAGCTTCGCAGTACGAAGAGCAAGGCGGACGCGTTGTGGTCCGAGGTGCTCGGCGCGCTCGACACCCACGACGACAGCCGACCACAGTTGGTGCTCAACCACCGCAGCCCGCTGGTACGCCGGATGGTCTCGCTGACCGATCCTGAGCTGACCCGGCTGGCCGTGGAAGGCCTTTACGGGCACGCGTTGATGCTCGGCTACCACCCGATCGGCCCCGCGGACTCCGCCTTGGTGAACCGCTCCTTCCTCGGCCTGCTCGACCAGGCTGTCCCGTCCCAGGAGGACTCCCGATGAGCGACGACTTGGTCGATCGGTTGCATCGCGCGCAGAGCGCGCCGTACGGGAAGGCGCGGTCGGCGTTGCTGGAGGACGTGGTTCGCCGGGCGGACGCGGCGGAGAACCAGGAGCTCGCGTTCTACTCGCGGCTCAGCCTCGTGTCGGCGTATGTGATGGGCGGCGAGGCACGGAAGTCGCTGGTGCCGTTCGCGCGCTGCGTGGCCGACTGGGATGCGGAGCCGGAGCGGTACAGCGACCACACGCAGACGTTCCTGTGGACGTTCAAGTACGCGCCGAGCACGCTGAGCAAGTTCCCCGAGGTGCCGTTGGCGCAGACTCACGCCGTCCTGGACGACATGGAACGCCGGTGGCGCACGGGCGGCCACAGCATGCACGCGGTGCACCAGCACCGATGGCTGGTCGCCAATCACGTCGGCGATGTCGAGACAGCAGCCGAGCAGTACCGGCTCTGGTCGACAGCGCCGCGGGACGAGTTGTCGGACTGCGTCGGCTGCGACCCGACCTCGAAGGTCATCCACCTGATCACCACCGATCGCCCGGCCGACGCGGTGGCGCTGGCTGTCGGGGTTCTCGACGGATCGCTGACCTGTAACGAGCAGCCGCAGCAGATGCTGACCCAGCTGCTGCCGGCTTATGTTGCCGAAGGCATGTACTCCGAAGCAGTGGACGCGCATCGGCGGGCCTACCGGGCCTTGCGCAACCTGCCGGGTGAGCTGGACTCGTACGCCGATCACGTCGTCTTCTGTGCGCGGACCGGCAACGAAACAAGGGCTGTCGAGCTGGTCGAGCGGCATCTGGGTGAACTCGACGATCCGCCGAGCACGCTCGCGGAGATGAACTTCGCAGCGGCTGCGTCGCTGGCGTTGCGACGGATCAGCGGCGAGGACCCGATGATCCGGCAGCCGAAGGGCGACGACGTACCGGCCGGGCAGCTCGCCGAGCAGCTGGCCGAGAGGGCGCTCGGCCTCGCGGCCCGCTTCGACGAGCGCAATGGGACCACCCACAAGAGCGAGGTCGTCCAGGCTGTGCTGACGGCTGAGCCGTGGGTCGAGTACCTGCCGCTGAGCGAGACAGCGCGCCGGGCGCATGTGCGGGCTCAAACGAAAGCCCAGCAGCCTGACGTGACTCAGGTGGAGGTACTGCAGACCGCCGCCGACTCGCAGGCCGCAGTACCGGTTGGGCGGGAGTGGCTCGACAAGGCTGAGGAAGCCTGGCAGAACTACCAGCGTGACGAGGCGGTCGCAGCCTGGAAGTCCTACGAGGCAGAGGTCGCGGAAGCGGACCGTACGCCGCTGGACCGGGCGCGGCTGCTCGACCTGCGGGGTCTGAACTCGCAGGAGGAGCCCGAGGCGGCGCTCGACTCCTGGCGCGCGGCCCTCACCCTGTACGCCGAGCTGGGCGAAGAGGCGCGGTTGCTGCGTAACCGCGCCCGGATCGCGCGGATGCTCGGTCATCTCGGCCAGATCGATGAGGCGCTCGCCACCGGTGAGGAGCCGATGCGCTGGCTGATCGCCAACGACGAACCCCGCCGCCGGGCCGGCTGGCAGGACTCGCTGGCGACGATGTACGCCCAGGACGGACGCTTCGAGGAGGCGGTCGCGGAGCTCGAGGCCGCGCGCACGTTGCCCGAGACCGACGCCGACCAGTTGGCCAGCTCGGCGATCCTGATGAGCAATCTGCTGGTCCAGCTGGACCGGCTTCCCGAGGCCGAGGCGGCTGCGACAGCTGGGCTGAGCAGTAGCGACGACCTGCCACGGTCCTTGGCCTACCGGCAGCGCGGCCGGATCCGGGCAAAGCTGGACCGTGCGACCGAGGCTGTCGACGACTTGGAAGAGGCGATCGCCATCGCCGCCGGCCTGCCGGTCTCGCAGCCTCATGTCGCCTTCTGCCAGGTCGATCTGGCCCGTGCCTACCTGTTGGCCGGGCGCGCGCTGGAGGCGGCCGAGACGGCTGAGGAGGCGTCACCGGTCCTCGAGAGCACCCCTGAGTTCGCCTGGACACTGGCCGACGCACGCGGCGTACTGGTTGATGCGTACCGGGCTCTCGGCGAGCTGGACGCGGCGCTGACGAAGGTCCGCGCGCAGTTGACGGACGCGCCCGAGGACGCGCATCCGCACTGGCTCGGTCTGCTGCGCAAGGACGAGGGCATGCTGCTCGAGCGGATGGACCGCGATCAGGAGGCAGTCGATGCCTTGGTGGCTGCTGCGGAGTACTTCCAGTCTGCGGAGCAGCCGATCGAGTATGTCCAGGCGCTGCGGCTCGCGGGTCAGTCGGCCCGGTACTGCGGCGACTTCGACCAGGTGAAGCGGCTGCTCGACCAGGCCCAGCCCGTGCTCGACACGCTTCCGTCGGCGGACGAGGTGGTGATCTTCCAGCAGGCCGGGATCCACTGGGACCTGGCGCTGCTGGAGCTGCAGAAGGGCGAGGCCACGGCAGCTGTCGAGCAGGCGCGCCAGGCGGCCGAGTACTACGAACGCGGCGGCTTCGAAGGCCAGCTGATCAACGCGCGACTGCTCATCGCCGAGCACGGCTCAACGGACGACGTACTGGCCCGAGAGATCTTCGAGTCGACTCCCGTCGGGGAGGACCTCTGGTACCGGGCCGGCTACCTCCTGCTCGACCGCCTCCGTGCCCTCGGCCGCGCAGACGAGGCCGCCACCCTGGAGACGCGGCTCACGGACGCGCGCTAGGGCGCGAGCCTGGGCTTGCCGGGGGGTTCTGAAGGGCCCGGAGGATCAGCTCGTTGCGCCAGTGCTGGCCGAGCGGGACGGAGGTGTGCAGGCCGTCCCGCAGATAGCGGTGGGGGTACTTCACCTCGCCGAGGAACTCCGACCAGCGGACGACGTGCAGGTTGGGATTGCGGCGTTCGGCGTCGTCCAGCTGGCGGTTGACCCAGGCGCAGTTGCGGCGGTCGGCGCGCTGGACCAGGTCGGACTCCCTGGTCCGGGACACGAAGGTGTTGACCCAGAAGAGTGTCCGGGTCGGCCCGATGATCCGCAGCGCGCGGTCGACCTGCGGGCCGAACGCCGGTGGCTTGAAGATGTCGTTGGTCCCGGTCGCCATCACGATCCGGCGCGGCAACCCGTACTTCGTCGCCCACTCCTGCAACGCGTCGACCGCGGCCTCGGCGGGCTCACCGGCCCAGTTGTGCATGGCCATCGCCTTGCCGGTCAGCCCAGTGAACCGCCAGGCCAGGTCATCACCGTCCTGGACGGCGATGCTGTCGCCGAACGTGAACACCCCGTCACCCGCGAGCACCACGCGAATCTGCTCGTCGCTGGAGATCGTGCGCGCGAGACCGCCCCACGGCGCAAGCTGTCCGGACCCGTACGTATCGGCCGACACCGCCCCCGACGTAGCGACCATGGCTACACCGGTCGCGGCTGTCATAGCCCCCAACCCGAGTAACCGCCGTCGACTCAACCCCACCCCACGCACGGACGTCCCCACGCTCCATACTCTGCATCTCGATCCACGGCCTCACAACCGATCCCCCCGAATTCTGCAGGAACTCTCAGGAACCCACAAACAGTCCGCACGGCCGAAGGGTTCGTACTACGGGGTGGCGAAGGCCGGCCCGTTGTCCCTCAGCCGGCCGGCGTCGAGCACGAACCGTCGGCCGGTCGTGTTCGCCGGCCGGGGTTCGGTGGGGGTTCCGGTGAGTTCTGCCAGGGCGCGGAGCACGCCGGCGTGAGCCACGGCGAGGACCACCGGCGCGAGTCCGGCGGCAGTCTCCAGGCCCCGGCGGACTCTGACAGCGAACGGATCGAAGGCTTCGCTGTCTCCCGGCAGCTTCGTCGAGCTGCCGTCTCTCCACGCGGACAGGGCACCGGGGAAGGTGGCCTCGATCTCGTCGGCGGTAAGACCCGTGAGGGTCCTGCTCCATCGCTCCCGCAGGTCTGGCGACTCGATCGGCTCACCGAGCTGCAGCGTCCGGGCGACGATGGCGGCGGTCTCTCGCGCCCGGCTCAGATCGGAGCACAGCACGGCTCCGATCCCTGCGGCGCGGCAGCTGAGAGCCAGCTCAGCCGCTTGGTCGCGGCCGAGTTGGGTCAGTGGTGGATCTGCTTGTCCCGCCCACCGCCGGTCCTGGTTCCAGGTCGACTGGCCGTGCCGGACCACGATGAGCTGCACCGAGCCTGCCAGGTGCGGGACTACTCCCACTCGATGGTGCCCGGGGGCTTGCTGGTGATGTCGAGGGTGACGCGGTTGATCTCGTCGACCTCGTTCGTGATCCGGGTGGAGATCTTCTCCAGGACGTCGTACGGGAGGCGGGCCCAGTCGGCGGTCATCGCGTCCTCGCTGGTGACCGGGCGGAGGACGATCGGGTGACCGTACGTCCGGCCGTCGCCCTGGACGCCGACCGAGCGGACGTCGGCGAGCAGGACCACCGGGAACTGCCAGATGGCGCGGTCCAGGCCGGCCGCGGTGATCTCGGTGCGGGCGATCAGGTCGGCGGCACGGAGGATGTCCAGCCGCTCCCGGTCGACCGCGCCGACGATCCGGATCGCCAGGCCCGGGCCGGGGAACGGGTGCCGGTAGACCATCGCCTCGGGCAGCCCGAGGGCCAGGCCGAGCTCGCGGACCTCGTCCTTGAACAGCGTCCGCAGCGGCTCGATCAGCGAGAACTGCAGGTCGTCCGGCAGCCCGCCGACGTTGTGGTGGGACTTGATGTTCGCCGTCCCGGTACCACCGCCGGACTCGACCACGTCCGGGTAAAGCGTGCCCTGGACGAGGAACTCGATGTGCCGCTCGGCGTCCAGCTTGCGCGCCGTCGCCTCGAAGGTCCGGATGAACTCCCGGCCGATGATCTTGCGCTTCTGCTCCGGATCCGTGACGCCGGCCAGCATGCCGAGGAACTGGTCCTCCGCGTCGACGACCTCCAGCCGGATGCCCGTCGCGGCGACGTAGTCCTTCTCGACCTGCTCGGACTCACCCGCGCGCTGCAGCCCGTGGTCGACGTACACGCAGGTCAGCTGGTCGCCGATCGCCTTGTGCACCAGGGCCGCCGCCACCGCGGAGTCGACGCCGCCGGACAGTCCGCAGAGCACCTGCTTGTCGCCGACCTGTTTGCGGATCAGCTCGACCTGCTCGTCGACGAGGTTGGTCGTGGTCCAGTCGCCCTTGCAGCCGGCGATGTCGTAGAGGAAGTGCTCGAGCACAGCCTGCCCGGCCTGCGAGTGCAGCACCTCCGGGTGCCACTGCACGCCGGCGAGCTGCCGGTCCAGGTCCTCGAAGGCTGCGACCGGCGCCCCCTCGGAAGCAGCCAGTACTGCGAAGCCGGCCGGCGGCGCGTGCACCGCGTCGCCGTGGGACATCCAGACGCTGAGGTCCTCGGGGATGCCGGCCAGCAGCGTGCCCGGCTCGCTCACGGTGACCGGCGTCCGGCCGAACTCGCGCAGCCCTGTACGCCGTACCTCGCCGCCGAGCGTCTGCGCCATCGCCTGGAACCCGTAGCAGATCCCGAAGGCCGGCACCCCGGCCTCGAACAGCGCCGAATCGACTCGCGGCGCGCCCTCGGCGTACACCGACTGCGGGCCGCCGGACAAGATGATCGCCTTCGGATTCCGGGCTAGCAGCTCCTCGACCGGCGTCGACGACGGCACAATCTCGGAGTACACCTTCGCCTCGCGCACCCGGCGCGCGATCAACTGCGCGTACTGCGCCCCGAAGTCGACGACCAGAACCAGCTCATGCTCAGTCACCCACAAAGGGTATCGGTGCAGGTCAGTGAGGCTGTAATCGCGCCGGACACCACCAAGCGAGCGGGCGCCCGGAACGAGAGCAGGTCGATCATCGGCGGCTCCGGCTCCACGGCCCGTACTGCAGCCAGTAGCGGCGCGGCGACTTCCAGTGCAACCCGGGCTTCAAGGCGGGCCAGGCCGGCGCCGAGGCAGCGGTGGAGGCCCAGACCGAAGGCGAGCTCGGCCAGGCCGCCGTGGCCGGACAGCCCGAGGAGGATCGGCGCACCCGCGGGCAGCTCCACGTCACCGACCGCCGCAGGCCCGGCCGTGACCCGACGCCAAGTGGGAACGGACGACGACTCGCGCAGTACCTCCTCGACTGTTTCGGTGGGGTCCAGGCGCTGTCCGAGCGACCGCTGGAAAGCCGTCGAAATCAGTTGGGTCGTCGTTTCCTGGCCGGCGATCAGCAGGAAGTAGGCGACCGCACACACCTCTTCATCACTCAACCCGAGCGACACCAGTACGCCGAACAGGTCCTCCCCCGGCGACCGTCGAGCCGCCACCACCCGCTGCCGCAACCAGCCGTAGAACTCCGCGGCACTGTGCGCGAGCTCCAGTTGCCGATCCTCAGTTGGCCAACCCCAGAACAGCTCGAGCGAGTCCCGGCTCCACGCCTTCAACGCCGGTACGTCGACGTCGCGCAGCCCGAGCATGTCCAGCAACACCAACGCCGGCGGCTCAGCGGCGACCGTTTCGACCAGATCGACCGGGCCGGAGTCCAACGCCACCAAAGCCGCTTCGACCCGCTCGGAGACCAGCCTGCGGGTCAGCGGCTCGATGGCGGCGACCCGAGCCGGGCTGAAGAATCGAGCCACCGCAGCACGGATCGGCCGGTGCGAAGAGCCCGCGTTGTTGGCCAGCGTCGGCGGCAGCGCGAATCCGACTCCCTGCAGCACCCGCAGGGCCTTCACGCTCAGCGCAGTGTGAGCCAGCACCGCATTGTCCGGCCGGAACGTCGCCGGATCGAGCAGGATCTCGCGCACCTCACCCGGCTCGTCGACGACCCACATACCCAGCTTTTCGTCATACCGGGCAGGGCAGTGGGTCACCGCCCGAGTGTAGACACGGGGCGATGTCAAAGGTGCAATGTCAGTCGAACCAGCCGGCCGCCGCGGCGACGAAGCTCTCCCGGTCGAGCGCGCCCGCGCCTTCCGGGATCCGCCCGATCACCGGTACGCCGGTCGTCGTCGGCAGGTCGTCCAGGTTGCACTGCTCAGCGAGCTCCGGTTCGGCGGGCCAGGACCCGATCACCAGACCGGCGATCGGCAGCGCTCGCGCACGCAACGCCTCGACCGTCAGCCCGGCGTGGTTCAACGTGCCCAGCCCCGCGCGGGCGACCACCACGAAGGCGAACGGGATCTCCAGCCGGGCAGCGAGATCGGCCAGGTCGTTGCCGTCGTCATCCAGCCCGACGAGCAGTCCGCCCGCACCCTCGACCAGAACGAGGTCATGGTCGAGCGCCAGCTTCTCGATCGTCTCGGCGTGCTCATCGACCGAGGGCAGCGCGACCCCCTGCCGCCGCCCGGCCGTCGTCGGTGCCAGCGGATCGAGCAACCGGACGCCTTCATGCAGCTCGGTCAGGCCGGTCAGCCGCTGCACTTCCTGCAGGTCGCCCGGCTCGTCAGCGGTGACGCCGGTCTGGGCGGGCTTCAGCACTGCGACCGATCCGTCCGCACTCGCCGCCAGGGCGGCCGTGACCACGGTCTTCCCAACCCCTGTATCGGTACCGGTGACGAACAGAACCCCGCTCACGAAACCTCCTGGATCGCTGTGGTGATGACCTCGCACGCCCGATCGAGGTCTTCGGCCGAGAGCCCCGCATGAGCAGTGAGCCGAAGCCGGCTGATCCCATCAGGAACAGAAGGCGGCCGAAAACTGCCAACCCGTACTCCGTCCGCCAAGCACAACTCAGCGGCCCGAACCGCCTCGCGAGGCCCAGGCATCGGCACCGAGACAACAGCACCGGCCGACGGCGTGACGCCGCAGACCTCGGCCAGCCTTGCAGCGGTGGTGTGGACCGCCTCCGGCCGCGCCGGTTCCTCGATCAGAATGCGCAACGCTGCCAACGCAGCGGCGCAGGCGGCCGGATTGAGGCCGGTGTCGAAGATGAAGGAGCGGGCGCGGTTGACGAGATGCTCCCGGAGTACGGCCGGACCGAGGACGACACCGCCCTGACTGGCCATTGCCTTCGACAACGTCATGGTGACGACCACGTGATCCGCCCCGGCCAGCCCAGCTGCCTTGATCGAACCACGACCGCCACCCGTAACACCGAGCCCGTGCGCCTCGTCAGCCAGCAACACCGCGCCGTTCTCGAGAGCAACCGCAGACAGGGCTTCCAATGGCGCCGCATCACCGAGCACGCTGTAGACGGACTCGACCAGCACGACCGCCTGCGGTTCCTTGCGCTCGGCAAGCGCTTTGCCGACGGCCTGGACGTCGTTGTGTGGAACGATTTCCACCCGCGCCCGCGACAACCGGCACGCATCCACGATCGACGCATGCACGTGCTCATCGGACACCAGCAACGTCCCCGGCCCGCCCAGCGCGGTGATCACCCCGAGGTTGGCCAGATACCCGGACGAGAAAACGAGGCCGGCCTCATGCCCGGTGTAGGCGGCCAGTTCGCCCTCCAGCTCTGCATGCAGCGCCGTGGTACCGGTGACCAGACGGGAGGCTGTCGCCCCCGCACCCCATTCCCGGACCGCTGCCACCGCCGCCTCGACCACGCGCGCATCGCGCGCCAGCCCGAGGTAGTCGTTGCCCGCCAAGTCGATCAAAACCTCATCCGAAGGCCGAGCCCGCAGCCGTCGAGTCAGCCCCCGCGACTCGAGCGCCGCTGCCTTCGGCGCGAGCCAGCCCGCCAGGCCGCCGCCAACGACAGGCCGCCCGGCCGCCTCTCCGCCCTCCACCATCAGTTGCCCTCGGCAATTGCTTCGATGATGGCGGAGGTGATGGTGGCGATCTCCTCGGCAGTGCAGGTGTAGGGCGGCATCGTGTAGACGAGATCCCGGAACGGCCTGACCCACACACCTCGGCGCAGTACGGCATCCGTCATCCGCACCATGTCGACCGGACCAGCGAGCTGCACGACGCCGACAGCGCCGAGCACCCGCACATCCTTCACCCCAGGCAACTCAGCTGCCGGTGCCAGGCCGGCCGCCAATCCTGCGGAGATCTGACCAACGCGCGCCGCCCAGTCCTGGGACAGCAACAGGTCGACGCTGGCCAAGGCGACAGCGCATGCGAGGGGATTAGCCATGAAGGTCGGCCCGTGCATGAGCGCCCCGCCAGGGCCGCCCGACACGGTGTGCGCGACCTCCGTAGTACAGAGCGTCGCCGCCAGCGACAGGTAACCGCCGGTGAGAGCCTTGCCGACACAGAGGATGTCGGGGGCGATCCCAGCGTGCTCAGAGGCGAAAAGCGTGCCGGTACGCCCGAATCCGGTCGCGATCTCGTCGAGGATGAGCAGGAAGCCATGCTCGTCGGCCAGCTCGCGCAGCAATTTCAAGCAGGCCGGGCTGTAGGGATACATCCCACCAGCGCCCTGCAGGATCGGCTCGACGATGATCGCCGCCACCTCATCGCGGTACTGCGCCGCCAGCGCCCGCAGCGCCGCCGCCCAGGCCAGGTACTCCGGATCGTCGTCCGCGCGGTCGAACCCGGCCGGCGGTTGCGGCCCGAACACCTGCTCCTTCAGCGCCCCCGCGAACAGCGAGTGCATCCCGTTCACCGGATCGCACACGCTCATCGGCGCGAACGTGTCTCCGTGGTATCCGCCCCGGACGGTCAGCATCCTGGTCCGCCCGTTGTTGCCACGGGCAACTTGGTACTGCAGTGCGAGCTTGATCGCGACCTCGACCGACACCGACCCGGAGTCGCAGAAGAACACGTGCCTGATCGGCTCCGGCGTGATCTCGACCAATCGCTCGGCCAGCCGGATCGCCGGCTCATGCGTGAGCCCGCCGAACATCACGTGGCTGAAGTCGTCGACCTGCGCCTTCACCGCCGCGTCCAGCACCGGATGCCGGTACCCGTGGATCATGCACCACCACGAAGCCATCGCGTCGATCGCCTCGACCACACCCCCGGCGCCGTCATCCAGCCGCAGCCGCACCCCGTCGGCACCCCGCACCACCCGCACCGGCGCCGGCTCGCTCAACGACGAGTACGGATGCCACAACAACGTGGCATCCCGCCCGAGCAGTTCCTCACTCGACCCCATGGGCCTGTTTCCCTTTCCGGTCACCGGCTGTCTGAAAGACAGCTCCCCGTGGGCTGAGCAGCGTGCTGTCCAGCCCATGGGGTGCACCTGGACGATCATCCGGCGGCGGCACTGGTCGCAGTACCGGGGTGGTTCCATCGTCAGCGCCCGGCGGCAGCTCTCGTGGCTGCCGTCGGTTTCTTCGCGGCCGCAGTGGCCGCAGTAGTAGAGCACTGTGGTCATAGCGTCTTCTGGAGTTCCTTCACCGGCATCTTGAGGTCGGCGAGCAAGTCGAGGTCAGCGGTGGCCGGGCGGCCCAGCGTGGTCAGGTAGTTGCCGACGATGACGGCGTTGATGCCACCGAGCAGGCCCTCACGCGTGCCCAGGTCGCCCAGCGTCAGCTCACGGCCACCCGCATACCGCAGTACGGTCTTCGGCATCGCCAGCCGGAACGCGGCGATCGTGCGCAGCGCGTCCTTGCCGGCCATGATCTCCATCTCGCCGAACGGTGTGCCCGGGCGCGGGTTGAGGAAGTTCAGCGGAACCTCGTGCGGCTCCAGCTCGGCCAGCTGCGCGGCCAGCTCGGCGCGCTGCTCGATGGACTCACCCATCCCGACCAGGCCGCCACAGCACAGCTCCATACCGGACTCGCGCACCATCAGGCAGGTGTCCCAGCGCTCCTCGAAGGAGTGCGTGGTGACCACGTCACCGAAGTACGAGCGGGCGGACTCCAGGTTGTGGTTGTAGCGGTGGACGCCCATCGCCTTGAGCTCGTCGACCTGCTCCTGGGTCAGCATCCCGAGCGAGCAGGCGATGTTGATCTCGACCTCGGCGTTGATCGCCTCGATCCCCGCCTTCACCTGCGACATCAGCCGGGCGTCCGGGCCGCGGACGGCGGCGACGATGCAGAACTCGGTCGCCCCCGTCTTCGCGGTCTCCTTGGCGGCCTCGACCAGCTCGGGGATGTTCAGCCAGACCGCGCGCACCGGCGAGGTGAACTGACCCGACTGGGAGCAGAAGTGGCAGTCCTCGGGGCAGCCGCCGGTCTTCAGCGAAATGATCCCCTCGACCTCGACCTCCTCGCCACACCACTTGACCCGTACTTCGTGCGCGAGCGCGAGCAGGGCGTCGAGTTGCTCGTCCGGCGATCGCAGCACCTCGACCAGCTGCTCTTGGGTGAGGCCGATCCCTCGCTCCAGAACCTGCTCACGCGCAACATCGAGGATGTCGGTCATTGTTCTCCTGCCTCATCGAACGGGTCGGCCCACAGTAAGCCAGCCCCAGCGGCAGCGCTGCGAGGGGCGTCACGGCCAGAAAAAACTTTTGCGGAATCTCGTAACCCCTTGTGAGTGGCCTCGTTGATGTGTGCAGAGGCGGACATCGCAAGAAGACAGCCTCTCGGTTACGAGGAGCGACTGAAAGGTCGCACATTACGAACAGCACGCAGAGTGATTACGGTCACCGCGAGCAGGTCAAAATGGCTCGAATCGGTAGTAGAGTGAGGATCACGAGCTCGGGTCGCCAGCCATGGTTGGTGACCCGATCCCAAAGCGCCGGGCGCCTCACCCCGGCTTGAGAAGGCCCCTTGGGAAACGATTTGGGCGGAAACGTTCCCGAGGGGTCTTCTCCCTTTTATGAAACAGGCTCAGGAGCAATCCTGAGCCTGTTTCATTTCCCGATGACCCTCCCGATCAAAGGACTGGCCGGTAACTCTCAAGAGCTACCGGCCTTTGTTGTCACTACGTCACAGTTCCGTCACAGCCTGCTCGGTCACACCATCCAACCCCGCCACTCCACCCAGCCGGCCTCCCTCGGGGCGCGGGCATGCGTTTCACCCCGTCACTGGCGGGATTTCGTACCACTGGCGTGAAACATCCCGCTAGCGGTACAACAACCTGCTAGTCGAGCCCCGGCGAGCACGATTTCCGCACTCGGACAGCACCGTCCATCACTCAGACACCTGTCACGCGGCGCCGGAGATACCGGCCCGGACCGCCACGCGTGCCCAACCCGGCACGACCGGCCCGACACACCGGGGGTAAGCGCTTGCTCGCCGGGTTTGGCGTGCACCGACCGCCAACCGTTGCCCCCAGCAACCACATCCATCCGGCCCAGCCTGTTGCGGAATGGGAAAGTGTGCATAACGGCAGGAAGTAGTGCCCGTACTGCGGCCGGGCGCCGCCTCCGTGAGCGTGGCGCCCGGCCGAACGCCCGACTACTTCCTGCCTTTGTGTACAGCCACTCCGCACCAGGCTCTCTAGCACGCTAGCGGTATCGGCTCAGGTCACAGCCTGCTGGTGGTGTCCGGCCCGTCCTGCTTGGTGATGGTCACGATCGGCAGCCGGAGTGCCGCTGGGGCATCGACGGGTACCACGGGGTTGACCGGCGTGACCGGCGCCACTCGCTGGTACTCCGCCCCGACCGCCGGCCGCGCGTCCTCATCACCCTTGTTCGGCCAGAACGACAACGCCCGCTCGGCCTGGGCGGTGATCGTCAACGACGGGTTCACCCCGAGATTCGCCGAGATCGTCGAGCCGTCCACGATGTGCAGCCCGTCGTACCCGTAGACCCGGTGGTACGGATCGACCACGCCGGTCGCGGCCGAGTCGCCGATCGCGCAGCCGCCGATGAAGTGCGCGGTCATCGGCACGTTGAACGGCTCGCCGATCGTGCCACCCGGCGTCCCGCCCATCAGCTTGGCCATCCGCCGGACCACCTCGTTGGCGACCGGGATCCAGGACGGGTTGGGCGCGCCGTGGCCCTGTTTCGAGGTCAGCCGCCAGCGGCCGAACCGGTCCCGCTTGCCGTAGGTGGTGATCGAGTTGTCCGCGGTCTGCATCACCAGCGCGATCACGGTCCGCTCGGACCAGTGCTTCAGGTCGTAAAGCCGGCGCAGGTTCTTGCGCTGCACGGCCAGCTCCCTCAGCCAGGTCCGCCAGCGCGGTTTGTCACCGCCACCGTCGGTCAGCACGGTCTGCAGCAGCGACATCACGTTGCTGCCCCGGCCGTACCGGACCGGCTCGATGTGGGTGATGTCGTCCGGGTGGAACGACGAGGTGATCGCGACCCCCTTGGTGTAGTCGACGTCGCGGTCCCTGGCGATTGCCCCGAGCAACGATTCCGAGTTGGTCCGGGTCAGGACGCCGAGCCGGTCCGACAGGTGCGGCAGCTTGCCCTCGTCGCGCAGCCGGTGCAGGAGCTTCGCGGTGCCGAGGGCGGAGGCAGCGAAGATCACCTGCTGGGCCGTGAACTTGCGGGTCGCCTTCTTGTTCGACGTCCGGCGCGTCTCGATCGCGTAGCCGCCACCGGGCAACTCCTCGACCGACGTCACCGTCGTCATCGGGTACACCTCGGCGCCGGCCTTCTCGGCCAGGTACAGGTAGTTCTTGGTCAGCGTGTTCTTCGCGTTGTGCCGGCAGCCGGTCATGCACTCGCCACAGTCGATACAGCCGGAACGCCGGGGGCCGGCGCCGCCGAAGTACGGGTCGTCCACCTCGACCCCGGGCTCACCGAAGAACACTCCGACCGGCGTCGGGTGGAAGGTGTCGCCCACACCCATGTCGTCCGCGACCTGCTTCATCACCTTGTCGGCCGGGGTGAAGCCGGGATAGGTCGTGACGCCGAGCATGCGCTTGGCCTGGTCGTAGTACGGGGCGAGCTCGGACTTCCAGTCGGTGATGTGCGCCCACTGCTTGTCGGCGTAGAAGGCGGGCAGCGGTTCGTACAGGGTGTTCGCGTAGACGAGGCTGCCGCCGCCGACCCCGGCGCCGGACAGGATGATCACGTCGCGCAGCGCGCTGATCCGCTGGATCCCGTACATGCCGAACTTCGGCGCGAACAGGAACCGCTTGGTGTCCCAGGAGTTCTTCGCGAACCCCTGGTCCTCGTACCGCGGCCCCGCTTCCAGGACCCCGACGTCATACCCCTTCTCGACCAGCCTCAACGCACTGACACTGCCGCCGAACCCGGATCCGATGACGATGACGTCGTGGTCGAAGATCATGCGCGTCCCAGTTTCTTCAGCACGCGCAGGGCTCCGGTCATCAGCTCGGCGTAGGCCTCGTCCTTGATTCCGTGCGAGGCGGCGATCGGGACGACGCGCTGAGTCGCGATCGCCTGCGGGTCGACGTACCGGCGGATGCCTTCGACGCCCTGGCGGCGGCCGAGGCCCGACGAGCGCATTCCGCCCATCGGGGTGTCGATCGAGCCGAAGGTCGCGGCATAGCCCTCGTTGACGTTGACCGTGCCGGCCACCAACTGGGCCGCGATCGCGCGGCCGCGGCGGCCATCCTTGGTCCACACGCTCGCGTTCAGCCCGTACTCGCCCTCGTTGGCGCGCTGGATCGCCTCGGCCTCGTCGGAGAACCGGTAGACCGACACGACCGGCCCGAACGTCTCGTGGTCGAAGCACTCCATCTCGGGCGTCACGCCGGACAGCACCGTCGGCTCGTAGAAGAGCGGCCCGATCTCCGGCCGCGCCTTCCCACCGGCCAGTACTACGGCACCGTGCTCGCGAGCGTTGTCGACGTGCCGGGTGACCGTGTCGAGCTGGGCCTTGGAGATCAGCGAGCCCATGTCGACGTCCCAGCCGGTACCGGCCGACAGCTTGATCTTCTTCACCCGGTCGAGGAAGGCGGTGATGAACGCGTCGTAGACCTGGTCGGCGACGTAGAGCCGTTCCATCGAGACGCAGAGCTGGCCGGCACTCGAGAAGCACGCCCGGACGGCGCCCTCGGCAGCGCGGTGCACGTCGGCGTCCCGGAGTACGAGCATGGGGTTCTTGCCTCCCAGCTCGAGGCTGCAACCGATCAGCCGCTCGCCGGCCTGCTTGGCGACCAGCCGGCCGGTCTTGGTCGAGCCGGTGAAGCAGACGTAGTCGGTGTTCTGGATGATCGCGCCGCCGACGGTCGGGCCGTCACCGTTCACCGGCTGCCAGGCGTCGCGCGGGAGCCCGGCCTCGTACAGGAGCTCGATCGCTCTGAGTGCGGTCAGCGGGGTCTGGCTGTCGGGTTTGTGGACGACCGTGTTGCCCGCCATGATCGCGGGCAGACCGTCGGCCATCGCCATGCTGAGCGGGTAGTTCCAGGGCGAGATGATGCCCACGACACCCTTCGGTACGAACCGCTGCTCGGCGCGGGTGAGGATCGGGAACATGCCGAGTTTGCGCTGCGGGGCGAGCAGTTCGGCGCCCTTGCGGCCGTAGTACCGGGCGGTCAGCGCGACGTGCGCGACCTCCTCGAAGGCCTGCTTGCGGGCCTTGCCGGACTCGACGATCACCAGGTCGGCGAGTTCGTGGCGGTGGTCCAGGACGAGGTCGTGGTAGCGCAACAGGATGGCCGACCGGTCGGCGATCGAGGTGCCCTTCCAGGTGCGCTGCGTCTTGCGCGCGGACCTGACCGCGGCCACGACGTCGTCGGCCGCGGACACCGGCAGCTCGGCAACCGGTTGCCCGGTCGCCGGCGCATAGGACGTGCGGGTGCCTGCCGAGGCTCGCAACAGACCGGCCAGCCGACGGATGACCGATTGGTCGGTCGCATACGACGCGGTCGGGTCGAGCTCGGGGTCGGCAGGAATCGAGGTCTGCTCGCTCATTCACCCAGGCTACCTGCCGGTAACAGCTCGTGTCAGTACTTTGCCACAGCACCGAGATAACGGTCCTGATCGTGCGCATGGAGGTGGCTGTTGGCGCTAGGGTGAACGACTGAACCTGCGAAGGGGTTGAACGTAAAGATGGTGGACAGCGGGGGGCTCTGGACGCCCCCTGAGGACGAGCTCGGCGAGGCACTGCAGACAGCCCAGGTGCTGATCGAGGAGGGCCGCGCCGACGAGGCCGGGCCGTACCAGCAACGCGTCATCGAGCTGGCCAGGGAGCGCGCCGGGGATCGCCCGGATCACTACGAGGCCAAGCACCTGATGGCGGCGACGCAGTACGAGCTGGCCGGATCCCTGAACGCCTCCGGCCGGCACGAGGAAGCGCTTGCCGCCCTGCACGAGGCCCAGCTCGGCTACACGGAGCTGAGCGATGCCGACGTGCTCGACTCGACTTCGTTCCTGGCCGACGTGCGTGCCCGGCGGGCGATGACGCAGGCGCATCGCGGCTATGGGGCAACCGCGGTACTGGAGATGGACGGCGCGGTGATCGCGTACGGCCGGCTGGTCAGTGGCGCCGACGGCATCATGCACCAGCCCGACTTCGCCCGGGTGCTCGCGATGAACGCGCTCATCCTCCGCCGGTACGGCGACCCAGCGCTGGCCGTCGCGTCGGCGGATGCGGCGACCCAGTTGTTCCTGCAACTGGCCGACCAGATCAACGCGAGCTCGCAGGCGCTGACCTATGCGCGCTACCTGTGCTCGGCGACGGCGGTCTCGGCCGACATCCACGCCGCCGACGGCCGGCTGGACCTCGCGCTGGAGGCCGACGAGATCGGGCTCAGTACTGCGGACACGCTGGCCGACTCGGAGTCCGCGACCGATCTGCGCACGCTCGTGTCCGCGCTGACCCGCAAGGGCAAGCACCTGGGCATCGTCGGCCGGGTGCTGGAAGGCGAGAACTGTCTGCGCACGGCGTTCGCGACCGACCCGGCGACGGCCGCGGTCGTCACCGAGGAGCTCGATCGCGGCATCCCACCGTCGCTGACCACGGCGTTGGAGACGGCGGAGATCAAGCTGGGTCCGTACGAGCAGTACTTCCGGCTGGTCGCCCTGAGCGAGCCGGCGCCCGGGATGACGCTGGCCACGGTGTCGGGCCGGACCGATCCGGAGTCGGCGGCGGTACGGGCTACTGAGCTCGCCGAGCTGGTCCGCCCGATGCTCGCGCACGACGCCGAGACCGCGCTCACGCTGGGGCTCGAGGCGCACTACCTTTTCGCGATCTCGTCGGAGCGCGAGTCGCACCGGATGCGGTACGAGACGAGCACCTATGCGCCGATCTGGGCGAAGGTGCTGCTCGACATCTCCGGCGCCTACCACGAGAGCGGGCAGACCGCGATGGCCCTCGACCTGGCCGGCTGGAGCGCCGAGGTCGCGACCGCGCTCATCCCGTTCACGATGACCAACCTCGAGATGAAGATCCTGGCCGGCGACTGCCTGCGCCACCACGGCGACTTGCTCGCCGCGAAGGGCGACTTCATGGCCTCCCAGCACGCCCACGAGGCTGCCGCCCAGTTGTAAGCATTGACCTGCGCCTCCCCCGAGCGCACGCTGACGCTGTTGGGGGAGGCACTTATGGACGTTGTAGAACTGCACCGCCGGACCAGCGAGGAGTTCGCCCGGCAGGTGGCCGCGGTCGGGCCGGCTCAATGGGGCGACCCGACTCCGTGCCCGGACTGGGACGTGCGGACGCTCGTCAACCACGTGGTCGGCGAGGAACGCTGGACCGTGCCACTGCTGGCCGGCCGGACGATCGAAGAGGTAGGAGACTCACTCGACGGCGACCTGCTCGGCAACGACCCTGCCTCGGCCGCAACCGAGGCAGCCCGCGCCGCCCAGCTCGCCATCACCGAGCCCGTACTGCGAGATGCCACCGTGCAGCTCTCGTACGGGGAGGAGTCGGCCGCCGAGTACGTGAGCCAACTCGCGGCGGACCATCTCGTGCACGGGTGGGACCTGGCGGTCGCGATCGGCGCCGATGCCCGGCTCGATCCCGAAGTGGTCGCCGCAGTGGCGTCCTGGTTCAAGGACCGGGAGGAGCTCTATCGCGGTGGCGGTGCGATCGGCCCGCGCGTCGAGGGCTTCTCCAGCGCCACCGACTCACTCCTCGGCGCCTTCGGCCGAGATCCGGCGTGGACGCCCGGCCATACCGCCGTCGCCTTGCTGGGGGATGCTTTCGGCATCGGGGATGTCGACGCGATCATGGCGCAACTGACCGCTGACTGCGTCTTCGAGTCCACTTCACCGGCTCCCGACGGCAGTCGCTTCGTGGGAGCGGAAGCAGTACGGGAGCAGTGGCGGAAGTTGTTCGCCGAGACGCCGGAGCCGCTGTTCGAGACCGAGGAGTCGGTGGTGCTCGGTGACCGTGCCGTCGTCCGGTGGAGATTCTCCTGGGCGGAGGCGGACGGCGGCCGCGGCCATGTGCGCGGGGTCGACGTGCTGCGGCTGCGCGACGGGAAGATCGCGGAGAAGCTCTCCTACGTCAAGGGCTAGGCGTGGTTGTCGGCGCGGAGGGCGCCGACGAAGAGGCCGGCTTCGACCTCGGTCATACCGGTCTCGCTGACCACCAGCGCGGTAGCCTGGTGGAGCTCGCCGGCGGCCTTCAGCGCGCGAGTGCGCTCGGCCAGGTTAGTACCGGGCCTCCGGACGATCGGGGTGTCGGTGATCGGCGGGACATAGCGGCCGAGCCGGATGTCCTCGACCAGGTCACGCGCGTGCTTGAGCTCGATCCCGGCCCGCTCCATCACGTACCTGACCGCAAATACGGTCTTCTTGGTGGTGAGCAGAAAGCGGATCTGGTCGACATCCTCCGACGTAAGCCGGGTACGCGCCTCGGCCAGCGCGACGTTGTCAACCTCGGTGCGGCGGCTGCTGAACAGTCCCATAAGACCAATCCTTGCAGACTCAGCAAACCTGGGCCGTCACCGAGCCGCCGTCTCAGCGCGTCCCCGCCAGGACCTGGGCAACCTGAGCCCAGGCCTGCTGCCCGAACGCCCGGTCCGCTTCCTCGCTCCCACCTCTGGCCATCCGCTGCCCACTGGTCTTGACCTCCTCACCAGGAAACACCAGCCGGTGCCCGGCATCAACCGAGATCAGCAGCTGGGTCGGGCGCGTCCCGCGCCGCTCGGCGAGCTGCCCGGCGAAATCGACCGACGGCCAGAGCCGGTCGTCACCACCGGCGAGCAACAGCAGCTCACCCTGCCGGGTGAACATCGACGTCTGCTCACCGTCTCCGATCCACGCCCACACATGTGCGCCCGGAGCGAGCGCGACCACCGCATCGACACGCTCGTCGAAGCTTGCCAGCAGTAGCGCGGCCACCGAACCGTAGGACATTCCCATCACGACGAGCCGGTCGTTGCGGGCGGCCAGTTCGTCCAGCGGGAACGACTCCAGCGGGATCTCGCTGATCGGGCCGTCGAACCACTGCGGCGCGACGACGTCGTACCCGGCTGCTTCCAGGATCTGCGCGCGGTCGAGGTCGGGCTTGCCGCTCGATCCGTGCAGGAGAAGCACGCCGGTGGTCACCCGACGACGACCTCGACCCGCTGGAACTCCTTGAGTTCCGTGTAGCCGGTGGTTGCCATCGCGCGTTTGAGGGCGCCGACGAGGTTCATCGTGCCGTCGGGGACGAAGGACGGGCCGAAGAGGATCTGCTCCATCGTGCCGCTGACGCCGACCTCGACGCGCTCGCCGCGGGGCAGGTCGGCGTGCCAGGCCTCGGCACCCCAGTGGAAGCCGCCGCCGGGAGCGTCGCTCGCGCGGGCCAGCGGCGAGCCGACCATCACGGCGTCGGCACCGCAGGCGATCGCCTTGGCGAGGTCACCGGATCGGCCGACTGAACCGTCGGCGATGACGTGCACGTACCGACCGCCGGACTCGTCCATGTAGTCCCGGCGGGCCGCGGCGACATCCGCGACAGCGCTGGCCATCGGCACCGCGACACCGAGCACCTTGCGGGTCGTGTGCGCAGCGCCACCACCGAAGCCGACCAGTACGCCGGCAGCGCCCGTCCGCATCAGGTGCAGAGCGGCCTGGTGGGTCGCACACCCACCGACGATGACCGGTACGTCGAGGTCGTAGATGAACTGCTTGAGGTTGAGCGGCTCGGCCTGACCCGACACGTGCTCGGCCGACACCGTCGTACCGCGGATGACGAACAGGTCGACACCCGCGTCCACGACGTGCTTGGCGAACTGCTTGGTCCGCTGCGGCGACAGCGCGCCGGCCACGGTCACGCCGGAGTCGCGGATCTCCTGCACCCGCTGGGAGATCAGCTCGGGCTTGATCGGCGCCGAGTAGATCTCCTGCAGGCGCGTGGTGGCCTGCTCCTTGCTGATGCTGGTGATCTCCGCCAGCAGCGAGGTCGGGTCGTCGTACCTGGTCCAGAGACCTTCGAGGTTCAGCACGCCGATGCCGCCGGCCTTGCCGATCGCGATCGCGGTGGCCGGCGACATCACCGAGTCCATCGGCGCGGCCAGGATCGGCAGCTCGAACCGGTACGCGTCGATCTGCCAGGCGACCGAGACCTCTTCGGGGTCACGGGTCCGCCGCGACGGCACGATCGCGATGTCGTCGAACGCGTACGCCTGCCGGCCCCGCTTGGCGCGGCCGATCTCGATCTCGGTCATCTGGGGTTCCCTTTGCTAGGCGGTGCTCAGCGACCGGAGTAGTTCGGCGCCTCGACCGTCATCTGGATGTCGTGCGGGTGCGACTCCTGCAGGCCGGCCGAGGTGATCCGGACGAAGACGCCCTTGTCCTGGAGCTCCGGGACGGTCCGCGACCCGCAGTACCACATCGACTGGCGCAGGCCGCCGATCAGCTGGTACGCGACGGCGGCGAGCGGGCCGCGGTACGGGACCTGGCCCTCGACGCCCTCGGCGATCAGCTTCTCGTCGCTGCCGACGTCGCTTTGGAAGTACCGGTCCTTGGAGTACGACTTGCGCAGGCCGCCGGACTGCATCGCGCCGAGCGAGCCCATCCCGCGGTACGCCTTGAACTGCTTGCCGTTGATGAAGACGAGGTCGCCGGGCGACTCCTCGCAGCCGGCCAGCAGCGAACCGAGCATGACGGTGTCCGCGCCGGCCACGAGCGCCTTGGCGATGTCACCGGAGTACTGCAGGCCGCCGTCGCCGATCACCGGCACGCCGGCCGGCTTGCAGGCCAGCGAGGCCTCGTAGATCGCGGTGACCTGCGGGACGCCGACGCCGGACACGACGCGCGTCGTACAGATCGAGCCCGGGCCCACGCCGACCTTGACGCCGTCGGCGCCGGCGTCGACCAGCGCCTGGGCGCCCGCGCGGGTGCCGACGTTGCCGCCGATGATGTCCACGCCGCGGGTGGCCGGGTCGGCCTTGAGCTTGCGGATGATGTCCAGCTGGGCCTGCGAGTGACCGTGTGCGGTGTCGACCACCAGCACGTCGACGCCGGCCTCGATCAGCGTCATCCCGCGCTTCCAGGCCTCACCGAAGAAGCCGATCGCGGCACCGACGACGAGCCGGCCGCCGGAGTCCTTGGTCGACAGCGGGAACTGGTCGCGCTTGACGAAGTCCTTCAGCGTGATCAGACCGGTCAGCTTGCCGGCCTCGTCGACCAGCGGCAGCTTCTCGATCTTGTGCTGGCTGAGCAGCTTGATCGCGTCGTCGGCCGAGATGCCCTGCGGGCCGGTGACCAGCGGCTGACGGGTCATCACCTCGTGGATCGGCCGGGCCGGGTCGTTCTCGAACCGCATGTCGCGGTTCGTCACGATGCCGACCAGGACGCCGGCGTTGTCGACCACGGGCACGCCGGAGATCCGGTACTGACCGCAGAGCGCGTCGGCCTCGCCGATGGTCGCGTCCGGGCCGATGGTGATCGGCTGGGCGATCATGCCGGACTCGGAGCGCTTGACCAGATCGACCTGCTGGGCCTGGTCCTCGATCGAGTTGTTGCGGTGCAGCACGCCGAGACCGCCCTGGCGCGCCATCGCGATCGCCATCCGCGCCTCGGTGACGGTGTCCATCGCGCTGGACACCAGCGGGATGTTCACCTCGATGTTGCGGCTGACCCTGGACTTGGTGATGGCCTCCGACGGGATCACGTCGGACTCGTTCGGTTGCAGTAGCACGTCGTCGAACGTCAGGCCGAGGACGGCGAACTTGTCGGGAACTCCAGCGGGTGTGATGTCCATGAGGAAGGCAGGCACCTTTGCACAGCGAGAACGGGACCCCATCGTAAGCCGCAGCTACCCGACGCCCCGAATCGGTCCTCCACAGCCCCTACCCACAGCCCACCGGAGAAGACCGCTCCGGACCCGCTAAACCGCCATGCTGCCGGAGGCAGCGAGGCGGTCAGCGGTCGGACATCGGGGTGTTCAGCACTCCCAGGATCTGGCGGATGGTGACCGGGGCCATCGAGCCGTGGGCGCGGTTGGTCGCCGCGTGCTTGCCCTCGGCGTACTGACCGGTGGAGTGCTTGCCCTTGGCGTACTGCGACTTGGCCCAGCCCAGCGCGGGCTTGCCGCTGGAGTGCTTGCCGTTGTCGGTGAACCCCTTGCCGAAGTACTGCTCCAGGCGCACCGGCTCCTCGATCGGGGCACCGGTCGGCGTCGGTAGTACTGGTACGACGCTCCCCAGCACCTCGGAGATCGGGTTGTCGGTGCCCTGGTTGCCCTCGTCACCGGTCTGGTCACCGGGCAGGTCAGGACTGGGCTCGTCGGTCTTCGGCGGGACCACCGGCGTGGTCTCGTCCCCGCCGTTCTCGGTCCCGGTACTGGTCTCGCCACCGTCGCCCGTGCTGGGCACCGTGGTCGGCAGCTTGGTCGGCTCGGTGACCGGCGGGGTCGGTGCATCGGTCGGTCCCTCGCCCGGGTTGCCGGTCGAACCGTTGTCGCCACCACCCGGAGCCGGCGTCGTCGTCGGCGCGGTCGGCTCTTGGGTCGGCTCGCTGGACGGCGGCGCGGTCGGCTCTTGGGTCGGCTCGCTGGACGGCGGCGCAGTCGGCTCTTGGGTCGGCTCGCCGGTCGGCGGCGCAGTCGGCTCGCCGGTCGGGCCAGGCTCGGTCGGCTGCGTGGTCGGCTCGCTCGGCGGCGGGACAACCGGGGCCGGCTGCTCCGGTACTACCGGGGCGACGGCCTGCGTCTCGATCTGCAGTTGCTGGTCGGTCTGCGGCAGTGGGGCCGGCCGGGCCAGCGGGGGCAGCAGGTTGGAGGCGGGCGGCGTGTCGACGCCGCCACTCGTGGGCTCCTTCGCCTTCTCCGCGTTCCGCTGCTGCGTCGCCTGGTAGTCCTTGCCGACCTTGACGATCTTGGTCTTGTCGAACGCCGGCAGGCCGTCGAGTTGTTCCTTCGGCAGGCTCGTCTCCGGCCGCAGACCGTCGGCGATCTTCTCGATCACCTTCTCGTACGGCGAGAGCGGGTTACCCGTGACGGCCGCGGCCACCCCGGAGACCGACAGCGCGGCCACCGCGGCGACGCCGAGCGCCAGGCTGCGGGCCGCGAGCTTGCGGGCGAACGGATCCGTGACCGGGTTGAGCGCGGCGCAGCGCGCCAGGAAGCTCTCCGGGTCGTCGATCGTCTCCACCGGGAGCTCGTCCTCGACCTCCACCGCCAGCCGCAGCTCGGCCAGCATCATCAGGACCGGGTCGTGCTCGCCGGCCGCCCAGGCGGACTCCCCACCGGCTGCGAGCAGGTCGAGCAGCGCGTCATCGGCTTCAATCGCGTCTAGATCAAAACGGTCAGCCATGTCGCTCCTCCCCTGCCCCTCGTTCCGACTGTGCCTCATGCCCCACAAACCCCCTGAGCGTGTTCAACGCCCGATGCTGTGCGACCCTCACCGCCCCCGGTGTCATCCCCAGTGCCCGGCCGGTCTCCTCGGCTGACATCCCCGCTACCACCCGGAGCCGCAGGATCTCCCGCAGCTTCTCCGGCAATCTGTCCAGCAACCCCACGATGTGCTGGACCTCTGAATGTCTGACCGCGTGCTCCTCCGGCGTCGGCGACTCGTCCGCCCCGTCCGGAAGATCCGGCGTCGACAAGTCTGCCACCGCGAACGCACGCTGGGCATCGGCGACCTTGCGAGCCGCGATGCCGTAGACGAAGGCCTCGAACGGCCTCCCCTCGTCCCGGTACCGGCCCAACGCGCCGAACACCGCGACACATACTTCCTGGGCGACGTCATCGACCATGTCGGCGCCGCCAGGGTACGTCCACAACCTCGACCGCACATAGCGGTGGGCGACGGCGCGGACCCGGGTGAGCAAATCGTTCAGTGCGTTCCGGTCACCTGCAGCCGCCGAAGCGGCGAGATCACGGAGTTCAACGCGATCGTGGGTGTGCGGCACTCGGACCTCAGCCACCCCTCGCCCCCCTCGTTCACGGACCTCTCAGCCTGCAAGAGAATACGGCCCCCACCCCCCTTTGCCTAGTGGCAATAGGTGATAACCGAGCTTTTTTCACTACGAACAGTGATCGCCACCACGAGGCCGGCACGACACCCGCCGCCTATCTGGTCTCGGGGCAGTTGGATCGGCGGATCGCCAGCCCGGCGCCAGCGCAGAAAGAGAACTGCCCGGCTGGTCCGAGGACCAGCCGGGCGGTTCGGGTGGTGCGCAGTACGAAGAATCAGTGACCGTGGCCGTGGCCGTGGCCACCTGCTGCGGGCTCTTCTTCTTCGGGCTTGTCGACGATCAGCGTCTCCGTGGTGAGGAGCAGCGCGGCGATGGAGCCGGCGTTGGCGAGCGCGGAACGCGTCACCTTGACCGGGTCCAGGACGCCCTGGGCCAGCAGGTCGCCGTACTCACCGGTGGCGGCGTTGAAGCCGCTGCCGACCTCGAGCTCCGCAACCTTGGCGGTCACGACGTAACCCTCGTAGCCACCGTTCTCGGCGATCCAGCGCAGCGGCTCGACGACCGCCTTGCGGACGATCCGGACGCCGGCGAGCTCGTCGCCCTCCAGGTCCAGGCCGTTGTCCAGCACCGCGGCGGCGTGGACGAGAGCGGAGCCGCCACCGGCGACGATGCCCTCTTCGATCGCCGCACGGGTCGCGGAGACCGCGTCCTCGATCCGGTGCTTCTTCTCCTTCAGCTCGACCTCAGTGGCCGCGCCGACCTTGATGACGCAGACGCCGCCGGCCAGCTTGGCCAACCGCTCCTGCAGCTTCTCGCGGTCCCAGTCGGAGTCGGTGCGCTCGATCTCGGCCTTGATCTGGTTGACCCGGGACTCGATCTCGTCGGACTTGCCGGCACCCTCGACAACGGTGGTGTTGTCCTTGGTGACGACGATCCGGCGGGCGGTGCCGAGCACCTCGAGACCGACCTGGTCCAGCTTGAGGCCGACCTCGGGAGCGATCACCTGGGCGCCGGTGAGGGCAGCCAGGTCCTCGAGCATCGCCTTGCGGCGGTCACCGAAGCCCGGCGCCTTGACGGCGACGGAGGTGAAGTTGCCGCGGATCTTGTTCACGACCAGGGTCGACAACGCCTCGCCGTCGACGTCCTCGGCGATGATGAGCAGCGTCTTGCCCGACTGTACGACCTTCTCCAGCAGCGGCAGCAGGTCCGCGACAGCGGAGATCTTGCCCTGGTTGATCAGGATGTACGGGTCGTCCAGCACCGCTTCGCCACCCTCGGCGTCGGTGATGAAGTACGGCGAGATGTAGCCCTTGTCGAACTGCATGCCCTCGGTGAAGTCGAGCTCGGTGCCGAAGGTGTTCGACTCCTCGACGGTGATGACGCCGTCCTTGCCGACCTTGTCGAACGCCTCCGCGATCAGCGAACCGATCTCGGCGTCACGCGCGGAGATGGTGGCGACGTGGGCCATGTCGCCCTTGTCGTCGACCGGGCGAGCGGTCTCCATCAGCTTCTTCGAGACAGCCTCGACGGCGGCCTCGATGCCCTTCTTCAGGCCCATCGGGTTGACCCCGGCGGCGACGGCCCGCAGGCCCTCGTGCACCAGCGCCTGCGCCAGGACGGTCGCGGTGGTCGTACCGTCACCGGCGACGTCGTTGGTCTTGGTGGCAACCTCCTTGGCCAGCTGCGCGCCGAGGTTCTCGAACGGGTCGTCCAGCTCGACCTCACGGGCGACGGTGACACCGTCGTTGGTGATGGTCGGGGCGCCCCACTTCTTGTCCAGCACGACGTAGCGACCCTTGGGCCCCAGCGTCACCTTGACCGTGTTCGCGAGCTTGTCGACGCCACGCTCCAGCGCGCGCCGCGCGTTCTCGTCGAACTCGAGGATCTTCGGCATAAAAAACAAGTCCCTCTCTGAGTTTCAACAATGAGGCTCGCGGTCCCTGAACCGATTCCGCCCCGGCACCGGAAGCCGGCACCGGAGCGGTATCAATCAGAGACTGCGAGCGATCGTCACTTGGTGACGATTGCGAGGATGTCGCGGGCGCCCAGGATCAGGTAGTCCTGGTCGTCGTACTTGACCTCGGTGCCGCCGTACTTGGAGTAGATGACCTTGTCGCCGACGGCTACGTCCAGCGGGACGCGGTTGCCGTTGTCGTCGATACGGCCGGGGCCCACAGCGAGGACCTCGCCCTCCTGCGGCTTCTCCTTGGCGGTGTCCGGGATCACCAGGCCGGACTTCGTGGTCTGCTCGGCTTCGAGCGGCGCAACGAGGATACGGTCCTCGAGCGGCTTGATCGTGACCGACACTTGCTGACCTCCACGGTCGAGTTCTTTGGTGTGCTCTCAGGGTGCTGCAAGCGGCCGTTCACCTCTGCCGTCGCGGGGATCAGAGGCCGGGCCGCTGGCACCCTCGAGTGGAGAGTGCCAACACCGAATCTAGGCCGCGATTAGCACTCGGTCAACTCGAGTGCCAGATTCTCGCCACCGGCGAACGCTGACACGGGACGTGTCCGCCTGGACGCTTTCCGCCACCGAGGCCTGTGCGAACCCCACTTGGTCGTGGGACCGTCGTCTTTGTAGGCTTCCCGGCCGCCCCGGGGATCGACTGCTCGAGGAGAGAACCATGGCGCTCCAGCTCCCGTCGTTGCCGAAGCTGACTCCCCGCAAGGCGGTGGTGATCGCGGTCCTCGTGATCAGCCCGTTCGCCGTCGCCGGCCTCGCGGCCAACGGCGCGCACCACTCTTCCTCCGCCCGCCCCGGCAACGCGGCCCCAGGCGGCGCCGCGCCCGCAGTACAGGTCAAGGACGCGAGCGCTGAGAGCCTGCGGACGGCTGCACAGGCTGCGGCCGCGACACCGCAGTGCCTGTACGCCCGGCTGGTCCCCATCGGCAAGACCGGCTGGGGCATCCCACTGCCGTCGGTGTGGAACAGCACGAGCACCACCTGCAACCTCATGTACGGCGACGACCCGTACCGGACCACGTCTCGC
This sequence comes from Streptomyces sp. SID13031, assembly GCF_010548305.1. GTDB lineage: Bacteria > Actinomycetota > Actinomycetes > Propionibacteriales > Kribbellaceae > Kribbella. Next base: position 164,555 of record NZ_JAAGLV010000010.1, on the reverse strand, counting down.
AGAGGCGACCCGGACACCGCCATCCGGACCCTCCAGCGCAACCTGAACTACTGCTACGGCTACAAGCTCACTGTGGACGGCGTCTACGGCAGCAACACCCTCGGAGTGATCAAGGCGGTCCAGAGGCGCCACAAGCTGGCCGCTGACGGCATCTACGGCCCCAAGACGCGTTCGGCGATGAACTGGCGGCTGTACTACAGCAAGACCAACAGCTGGAGCAAGGCCTGCTCCAGTCCCCTCTGACCGGCGGGGCAGACTGTGCCGGGTGACACCTGACTCGATCTCGCTGTTGCTGGCGCCGGCCGGGGCCATCGTCTTGGCCGAGGCCTGCGCCGGTTTCACCCCAGGCGGCGAGCTACGTCTGGTCGAGAAGCTCAGACGCCGGTACGACGCTGCCGTGGTCACCGCTGCGGTCACGCAGGCTTCGCTGCGGCACCGGGCGGTGGCCAAGTTCGGCGCAGACGACGCGGTGCGGATGTACTTCACGCCTGACGGGCTGGAGCAGGCGACTCGGACCACTGTCGGGGTGCACCGGGCCGCACGGATCGCCGGGGCTCTCCCCGGCGCCACCGTGGTCGACCTCGGCTGCGGGATCGGCGGCGACCTGATCAGCGCAGCACGGGCCGGCCTGCGAGTCACCGGAGTCGAGCGGGATCCAGCGACTGCCGCTGTAGCCCAGGCCAACCTTGCGGCGCTAGGACTGCCCGGGAAGGTCCTGGTGGGTGACGCTGAGGCGCAGGACGTTTCGCAGTACGAGGTGGTCTTTGCTGATCCGGCGCGGCGAGCGGACGGGAAGCGGGTGTTCGACCACAACGCCTACTCGCCGCCCTGGTCCTTCATCACCGAACTGCTGACGGGCACTGCGTGCGTGAAGGTGGCGCCGGGCATCCCGCACGAGGCCGTGCCGGATGACGTCGAGGCGGAGTGGGTCAGCGACGCAGGTGAGGTCAAAGAGGCAGCACTCTGGTCCGGCAAGCTCTACGCCGGTACTACGCGCCGCGCGACCCTCCTGCCCGGTGGCGCGACGGTGACGTCAGCACCCGAGGCCGAGAGCGCTCCTGTCGGGCAGTACATCTACGAGCCGGACGGAGCGGTCGTCAGGGCCGGGCTGGTCACAGCGGTCGCCGAGGCAGTCAACGGGTGGCTCCTGGATCTACGGATCGCGTATGTGAGCTCGGATGCGCTGGTGGCGACGCCGCTGGCTTCGACGTACGAGGTGGTCGAAGAGCTTCCCTACAAGGAGAAAGCGCTGCGGTCCTGGGTGCGGGCGCAGGGCATCGGGACGCTGGAGATCAAGAAGCGCGGAGTGGACTTCGACCCCGCCGTACTACGCAAGAAGCTGGCCCCCAAGGGCTCGGCGAGCGCCACGCTGATCGTCACCCGGATCGGCCGGGACGCGGTCGCTTACTCCTGCCGGCGAGTCACCACGCCCGGCAATTCCTGACTTGCGCTCGCGCTAGATTCGAACATATGATCGATCACACGAGCGGGCTCCTGACCGGCTCGCCGACGGACGAGGTGCTGCGTCCGTTGCCGCTACCCCGGACAGGAGCCCGCCACTAAACCCGTAGTCGTCAGTCGTCAACTCAGCGTCATGCGGACGAAGGAGGATGTTCACCTCGGCCGGGCAGGCTGATCCCCAGAACCGGCCTACCGCTGGCCGCTACTGGGGACCTAGCGGCGCACCTTGGTCCACAGCTTTCTGTCTACCCCGCTGCGCTTCCCTGTCAGCGGGCGAGCTGTCAGCAGGGGAGCTGTCAGCGGGTGATGGGGGCGCTGTAGGCGTACCAGACCGAGTTCGTCGACGGGACGAAGACGCGGTAACGCCGGCTCCGGTTGGTGATGAGGGTGTAGGTCGCCTGGCCGCTGGTACCGGGCGTGACGTAGGTCAGGTTCTTCCAGGTCGAGGTGCCCAGATCCTGGTACTGCAGCAGCAGACGGTTGTGCGAGCGGACGAACCGGTTGCTCTTCGCGCTGTAGTAGGCGGCCGTCGCCACCAGCGTCGTCCTCGTACCCTTCCGCGTGCCCGACAGCGCCGCGGTCGACGCGTACTTGGTCACCGACTGCGCGGGTAGCAGCTCAGCGACCTTCCGGCCGTGCTGATCGCGGACCGGACCCTGCGGCTGCCACTTCGTCGTGACCCCGACCTCTGTGAAACGCACGTGAATCGGGCAACCTGTCTCCCGGCACCCCTGGATGAGCGGCCCGGCGTGGGGGCTCTCGGTCTGGAAGGTCGCCTGGAACCACACGCCCGTGGGGCAGCCGCTGTTCCACCCGACCTGGACGAACGTCTCCGGGTCGCGCATGACCAACTTGGCCGGCATCTTGAGCGAACACGTCACCGCGGACCGACCAACCGCCGAGTCCGAACCGGCTTGCGCAGGCTCCACCCCAACCACCAGTCCACCCGCAACAAGCCCCACCCCGGCCAGCAACACCTTGAACCGCATGACGCCTCCCCTACCCAAGACCGCACCCCGCGGCCACCCTGCCCGCAGATTAGCGGGGTCACGGTCCACAGCGCAGGACGCGGCAGGTCAGGCGGGACCACCGCCCGGCGGATCGAACCGGCCCACCCGCATCCTGCTCATCAGCAGCCTCTGCACCCTCCCCATGCCGTTCCTGAGGATCACCTCGGCAACCGCGGCACGATCTGAAGGATCCTCCGCTGCCGATGCCGCTCGCGTACCCACAACGCGAGCAGATTGATCAACCCCGCGACGACACCCGCGATCAGGAGACTCATCGGCTCCTCCCGTCCACCTCCGGACCGCCCCGCTGACAGCCCTCGACAGATAGGAGTCGCCGGCGGGCGAAGCGTTAAAAGCCGTGGCGCAGGATGCGGTACCTGAGTCGGGCCCTGGCGATGTCGAGTACGCCGCGCAGGGTAGTGCCGGGGCGCGTCGACCGGGGCAGTTGCTCGGTCTCGTCGGAGTCGAGGCTCAGGTCGTACGTCGTACCGGCCGTGAAGTCGCGTACCAGGGCGTTCCAGTCGGGGCTGCGGCGGAGCATCGTGTGGTCGTCGCCGGCGACCGACAGCAGAGCGACCGGTACGCCGGAAGCGCGCAAGCGTTTGGCGTATGCGGCCGTCTGGGCCGGGTTGGTGACCTGGTCGGCCGTGCCATGCGCGAACACCACCGGGCCGCGCAACTGTGTCAGCGGTTCGCCGTCCGGCAGCCAAGGCGCTAGAGCCAGTGCGCCATCAACCAGCGGGTGGTTGCCAGCGGCAACGATGGCGCGGCCGCCCATTGAGTGGCCGATCAGGAGTACGCGGGTGATCCGTGGGGGCAGGCGGTCGAGAACTGTGTGCAGGTCTGTCACGGGATCTGCAGCGGCATTCCAGCCGCGGTACCGATAGCGCATCAGGCCGACTGCCGCCGCTGGAGCACCAGCGCGGGCGGCCGGCACGAACGGCCACATGCGAAGGATCGCGGCCCGCCAGGCGCCTGCGGGGGCGAGCGATTCCTCTTGGCCGCCATGGGCAAGCAACACCAGCTCACTCGCGTCGCGCGGCGCCACCAGTAAGTCGATCCGGGGAACTACCGAGGACACCCCCGAACTCACGAGCGACTACCGGGCACAGCGGATGTAGCCGTGGCAGCAGGTGTGGCGCTGTTCGGGGCGTAGAGCGTTGCGATGTCGCGCTGGATGACCAGCAGGCGGCTCGGGTCCGGGAGGTCGTTGAAGCCGTAGGACCGGTAGAGCCCGTGCGCGTCCGCCGTCGCCAGCATCATCCGCCGCAGGCCCTGCAGCTCCGGGTGGTCCAGCAGTGTCGACACGACGAACCTGCCGAGCCCGTGCCCCCGATGCGACTCCAGCACGAACACATCCGCGATCCACGCGAACGTCGCCCGATCCGTCACCGCCCGCGCATATGCCACCTGCGCGCCGGCAGCGTCGTACACGCCCATGTTCAACGACCCGGCGATCGCCTTCACCATCACCTCACGCGGCAGCCCGGACGCCCAGTACGACGTATTGATGAACCCGTGCACCACCTCGACATCGACTCGCGCCGCCTCGTCATCTGCCACGAACCCGCCGTCGTGCTGCCACCTCATGAGTTCAGCACCGTCGTGATCGGCATCGACGAATCGGCCGGCAACCCCAACGGCGACGGCGCCTTGCCGGCCCGGACGAGCTCCGAACCGAGCGCCGCCACCATCGCGCCGTTGTCCGTGCACAACCCCGGCCGCGGCACCCGTACCGCGATCCCGGCCGCCGTGCACCGCTCCTCGGCCATCGCCCGCAGGCGCGAGTTCGCCGCGACGCCGCCGCCGATCAGCAGGTGCTCGTACCCGCGGTCCTTGCAGGCGTCGATCGCCTTGCGCGTCAGCACATCGCAGACGGCCTCCTGGAAGGCCGCGGCGACGTGGTTGATCGGGACATCCTCACCGTCGCGCCGCTTCGCCTCGACCCACCGGGCAACGGCGGTCTTGAGCCCCGAGAAGGAGAAGTCGAAGCGATGCTGCTCCAGATCCCGCCGGCCGGTCAACCCGCGCGGAAACTTCACATACAGGGCGTCCCCACCGTCCTGTGCCGCCTTGTCGATATATGGACCTCCGGGGAACGGCAGTCCGAGCACCCGCGCGACCTTGTCGAAGGCCTCGCCGGCCGCGTCGTCGATGGTCGCACCCATCGGCTCGACGCCGACGGTGATGTCCTCGACGGCGAGCAGCGACGAGTGGCCGCCGGAGACGAGCATCGCGATCGCGCCCTTGGGGATGTCACCGTGTTCGAGGGTGTCGACGGCGACGTGCGCGGCGAGGTGGTTCACGCCGTACAACGGTTTCTCGAGCGAGAGTGCGAGACCCTTCGCGGCCGCGACGCCGACGAGCAGCGCGCCGGCCAGGCCGGGGCCGCTGGTCACGGCGATCGCGTCGACGTCGGTCGGCTTGATCCCCGCGGTCTCGCAGGCGCGGCGGATCGTCGGCACCATCGCCTCGAGGTGCGCGCGACTGGCGACCTCCGGTACGACGCCGCCGAACCGCGCATGCTCCGCCACGCTGGAGGCGATCGCGTCGGCGAGCAGCGTCTGCCCGCGGACGATGCCGACCCCGGTCTCGTCGCACGACGTCTCGATCCCGAGGATCAGGGGCTCGTTCTCACTCATCAACCTTCTCCTCCTGCCGGCGCATGATCACCGCATCCTCGCCACCGGCGTAGTACCCGCGCCGCCGGCTGATCTCCTCGAAGCCGAAGCCGCTGTACAACGCTCCGGCCGACTCGTTGCCCGCAGCAACTTCCAGCAAGACGGTACGGCCCGCGCAGTGCCGCAACGCCGCCGTCATCAACTGCCCACCGATCCCGGTACGCCGCTCCGCCGGGCTGACCGCGATCCGCAGCAAATCAACCGGGTCCTCGCTATCGGGCGGAACCAGCAGTACGACGTACCCGACCGCAACCCCTTCGTCCGCCACGAGCACCACGCGATCGTCGGCAAGCCGGGCGAACTCCTCACCCCACGACTCAGCACTCCACGCGGAGTCGCCGAAGCAGACCTGATCCAGCGCCACGAGAGCGTCCAGGTCAGTCGCGACGGCCGGGCGGACAGCAGGTCTCACTTCGGCAGCACGCTCTTGGGTCCGGCGGACATCGTGACGTCGGGGCGGCGCAAGTAGAGCGGATCCGGCGCGACGACCGGCAACGTCCCGGTCGCCACTCCGAGAGCCAGTACTTCGGCCGCCGGGTACTCGATCACGTCGCTCGTCTCGAGTCCGAGCACCTCGCCGTACAAGACAGCCCCTCGCCCGATCACCGGTAACCCGGCGAGCACATGCGCGACCGCAGCCGGCTTGTCCACCGCAGGCCCTTCGAGCCGCCGCCGACTCCCGTCAGCCGCAGGCCCGTCGTACAAGGCCCAGTAGATCTCCTTGCGCCGAGCATCGGTAGCCACAGCCACCGGCAACTGCAACGACGACTGCCGCGCCAAAACATCCAGGCTGCAAACCCCGGCAACCTCGATCCCCAGCACCTCACCCATGGTCCGCGCAGTCACCAGCCCAACCCGCAACCCGGTGAACGGCCCCGGCCCAACCCCCACAGCAATCTTCGTCAACTCCCGAGGCGAACACCCAGCAACAGCCAACGCCTCGACAATCGCAGGAGCCAACAACTCCCCATGCCGCAAAGCGTCAACAGTGGAAGAGGAAGCGACAGTCGCACCCGTCACCGGGTCGGCCAAGGCAACAGTCACAGCAGCACTCGAAGTATCAAAAGCAAGCAGCATTGATCAGCCCTTCTCCAGGACAGAGAGATGGACTCCGGTTTCGGCCCAGCGGGGGCCGGCGGGGGTGATGCGGAGGGAGCGGGTTTCGTCGGTGTCGTTGTCGCCTCGGGTGACGACTATGTCTAGGCGGTCGGGGGCGAGGGCCTCGGCGAGGCCTTGGCCCCATTCGACGACTGTTACTGCTTCGTCGAGGCTGGCGTCCAGGTCGAGGTCGTCGAGTTCGGCGAATCCGCCCAGGCGGTAGGCGTCTACGTGGACGAGGGCAGGGCCGCCAGACAAAGAAGGATGTACGCGGGAGATCACGAAGGTTGGGGAGGTGATGTCGCCGCGGACCTTGAGGCCGGCGCCCAGGCCTTGGGTAAAGGTGGTTTTGCCTGCACCCAGGTCGCCGGACAGGACCAGTACGTCGCCCGCGCGCAACTGGCCGGCCAGCTCTTCGGCCGCCGCACGCATGTCGTCGGCGGTCGGAACGGTCAGCGTGATCGGCATCGCCTTCGCGTAGATCAAGTTCTGCTCTTCGCGCGCGACCACCGAATACCCACGCCGCCGCCAGAACTCCACCGTGTCAGGCAACTCGACCCGGGCGATCAGCCGCACCCGCCGCAACCCACGCGCCCGCGCCGCATCCTCCGCGCACCCGACCAGCGCCGACGCCACTCCACGCCCCTGGAAGCGTGGATCCACCGACACCCGCCGCAGCCCGAGGACGTCACCAGAGACCTCGTACAGCATCGCCCCGGCCGGTTCGCCGTCGATGCGCACCAGCAAACCGCCGTACGTCGCGACCGCCTCGCCCACCGTCGTCGCGTTCTCGGACAAGGCGGTGGAGGGCGGGTCGAGGGTGCGGCGGGCGGCGAAGGCGTGGTGGATCACCGCGACGATCTCGTCCACGTGCTCCGCGGTCGCGTCCACCACGTGCAGATCGGTCATGTCTGTCCCAGGGCTAGTTCGGCCCGCTCGATCATCCCGAGCAGGGCCGCGGTGAACTCACGATGGTGCTCGACCAGGCCGAGATGACCGCAGTTCGGTACCTCGACCAGCTCCGCTCCCGGCACGTGCCGGACGATCTCCTCCGAGTGCTCGAACGGCGTCAGATGGTCGTTGTCGCCGCCGATCACCACGCACTCGACCTTCTGCAACGGCTCCAGCGAGTCGTACTTGTCGTGCAGCGCGAAGATCGGGTAGAACTCCGCGATCACCGAGATCGGCGTCGCGGCGATCATCTCGTTGACGAACTCGGTGTAGGCCGGCGGTACCTCCGAACCGAACGAGTACTTCCGGGTCAGCAGGTAGCTGATGTCCGTCCCCGCCTTCCGGCTCCGCTCGACCACGTCCGGGATCCGGGCCAGCGCCGCGACCGTCGGTGTCGCCAGCGCCCGGGCCAGCCTGCCGACCGGCCCCGGGAAGAGGATCGGGACGTTGTCCAGCCCGCCCGCGCTGGTCGAGCACAGCCCGACCCCGATCACCCGGTCGCCGAACAGCTCGGGACGCTCACCGGCCAGCGCCATGATCGACATCCCGCCCATCGAGTGCCCGATCAAGATGACCGGCCCGGTCGGCGCGAACTCCTCCAGGATCCCGGACAGGTCGCGCCCGAGCTGGTCGATGCTGACGTTCTCCTTCGGCGACCGCCCGGACCGCCCGTGCGAACGCTGGTCGTAGAAGACCATCTTGCCGATCCCGGCCAGGTCGCGGCGCTCGAAGTGCCAGCAGTCCATGTTCAGCCCGTAGCCGTGCAGGAAGATCAGCGTCAGGTCCTCCGGCGGCCTCACCACCTTGCGGCCCAGCCGGCGCTTCGGCGGCTCCACCCGGCGCGAACGCTTGAGCTCGTCGACCTCGACGTACAGCTCGACGCCGTCATCGGCGGTGAAGACATAAGGCTTGCCACGCAGCGACCCGAACGGCTCGGCCTCGAGCTGCGCACGCTGGCCCGACCGGCGCCCGATCACCTGCCGCTCGACGGCCACGCCGGCGGCGGCACCCGCGGCGAGCACACCGACCGCGGCGCCGATCAGACCGGCGGTGCGTCCTACATTCGCCATCCCGGTCACCTCCCGCTGTCGACGTACCGGCGGGGGATGCGGGAGCCCAGCCGGGTGACGATCTCGTAGTTGATGGTTCCTGCCGCGTCCGCCCAGTCGTCCGCGGTCGGCTCCCCGTCGGTACCCGGCCCGAAAAGTACGACTTCGTCGCCGGCCGCCACCTGGTCGTCCTCGAGATTGACCACGCACTGATCCATGCAGATCCGGCCGACGATGCTACGTCGCCGCCCCGCGACCTGCACGGGCGCATTGTTCGAAGCGTGCCGCGGCAGCCCGTCGCCGTACCCGACCGGGACCAGTCCGAGCGTCGACGGCCGCGGCGCGGTCCAGGTCAGCCCGTACGAGACGCCGGCGCCGGCCGGCACCCGCTTCACCATCGCGAACCGGGCCCGCAGCGTCATCGCCGGCCGCAGTCCCAGCTCATCGGCGGGCAGCGCGTGCCCGAACGGAGACAGCCCGTACGTCGCGATGCCCGGCCGCACCAGGTCGAAATGAGTCTCCGGCAGCGCGAGCGTGGCACCCGAGTTCGCCAGATGGCGCAGGCCCGGGTCGATCCCGAAGCCCTCGGCCACCTCGACGGCCATCGTGAAGGTCGCCAGCTGAGCCTCGTTGACCGGGTTCTTCGGCTCGTCCGACGACGCCAGGTGCGACCAGATGCCGGCGATCTCGATCCGCCCGGCCTTGACCTCGGCGAGCGCGGCCCGGATCAGGGCCGGCCACTCCTCCGGTACTGCGCCGCCGCGGCTCATACCGGTGTCGATCTTCAGGTGCACCCGGGCCGGCCGGTCCTCGACGCCGGCGGCGAGCTCGGCGATCTCCCAGGGCGCGGACGCGGACAGGTCGATGCCCGCGGCAATGGCCCGCTCGAGCGGCTCCCCCGGCGTGGTCAGCCAGCAGAAGATCGGTCCGGTGTCACCGGACTCGCGCAGCGCGAGCGCCTCGTCGAGCACGGCGGCGCCGATCCAGTCCGCGCCGGCCTCCCGCGCGGCCCGGGCGACCGGGATCATCCCGTGCCCGTACGCATCGGCCTTGACGACGGTCATCAGCTGCGCGGTACCCACGCGCGCACGCAGCGTGGCCACGTTGTGGCGGATCGCGCCGAGGTCTACGACCGCTTCGGCGCGAACATTGGAGGGGGCTTGAGGCTCTGACATAGCCCCTCCAGTGTCTCAGGCCTGGAAGATGATCTCGGGCAGGGCCGTCATGTTGTGGAAAACCTCGGTCGCGGTGGCCAGTTTGGCGGGGTCGGTCATGGCGGCGAAGCCGAAGACCCTCATCCCGGCCGCGTTGGCGGCCGCGACGCCGAGCGGGCTGTCCTCGACGACCACGCAGTCGGCCGGCTTCACGCCCAGTGTGCTCGCCGCGTGCAGGAACAGGTCGGGCGCCGGTTTGCCGTGCTCGACGTCCTCCGAGCTGAAGATCCGGCCCTCGAACCGGTCCCAGAAACCGACCGTGGTCAACGCGGTGTGGATCCGCCGGTGCGTGCCCGACGAGGCCAGGCAGTAGGTGATGCCCTCCGCGTCGAGCCGATCCAGCACCTCCCGGACGCCGGGAACCGGTTGCAGGTGGGCGAACCCGGCGAAAAGCCGTTCGTGGTACCGGTCCTCGAGATCCGCGGGCAACGGTGACCCGAGCTTGGCCTCGGCCTTCTGCCGCATCGAGACCATGCTGCCGCCCATGTAGTCCCGGACGGCCTCCTCCAAGGTGTAGGGCAATCCCGCCTCGGTCAGCAGCTCGGCCAGGATGCCGTTCGCCAGCCGCTCCGAATCCACCAGCACACCGTCGTTGTCGAAGATCACCAATCCAGGTCCGGTCACGCCCCGACCCTACGACAAGGAGACCAGTCGCTTGGCGGTCCGATCGGCCACCGTACGCAGCGCCTCGGCGGTCGCGACGACCGCCGCGCTCTGCATCATCTCCGCCCGCAACAACACGAACACCTGCCGCTTCGGCGAGGTCCGCACAGCCTGCACAGCCACGCCCTTCCCCGGCGCCGCAAGCAACGCAAGCCCAGGGAGCAACGTCACAGCAAGCCCTTCAGCCACCAACCGCTGAGCCACCACGTAGTCATCAGTCCGATGCCGCACATCCGGCACAAACCCAGCGGCCTCCGTCGTGACAAGCAAGTTCTCCTCACAGCGCGGACACCCCGCAACCCATCGCTCCCCGGCGAGATCACCGAGGGCGATCGGCCGCGCCCGGCCCGCCAGCCGGTGACCGGCGGGCAGCACTGCCAGCAAGGGATCCTCAAGCAACGGCAGCAAGAGCAGATCGCCTTCTTCCACAGCTCCCCGCTGCTGGGTAGCAGGGCGGGGGCGGGGGGCACCCGATCGGGGAGCGTGCTCGAAGACCAGGGCCAGGTCTGCGTCCCCGGCCGCTACCAGCGCGCGGGCTTCGGGTGGTTCGGCTTCGGTCAGCCGTACTTCGAGCGCAGGCGCGCGGGACTGCAGTTTCGCCAGCGCAGGCGGTACCAGGGTGGCTGCGCCGGAGGGGAAGGCTGCCAGGGACAGCGTGCCGAGTTCCATCGAGGCGAAGGCCTGGAGTTCTGCTTCGGCGACTGTCAGGCGGGCGGACAGGGCGTCGGCGTGTGCCAGTAGCGCGGTACCGGCTTCGGTGAGGGTGATGCCGCGGACCGAGCGAAGCATCAGCGGGATGCCGACGTCTCGCTCGAGTCGTTGCATGTGCTGCCCGACGGCGGGCTGGGTCCAGCCGAGCGCGGTCGCCGCGGCGGACAACGACCCCAGACGGGCTACCTCACGAAAGATCAGCAGCCGTCTGGGGTCGAGGTCGGTGGTCATCCCTACTGGTCTACCACCGGGCTGCCCGGCAGGCAGCGGGTCGGCAGCGGATCGGTGTCACAGCCGGTCAGGATGCGGACGATCTGCGGATCATGGTCGCTGGCCTGGTCGGAGAACTCCGCGTTGATGTGCACGATGCCGTACGAGTAGCCCTTGATCGCGGGGCTGATGGCGATGTGGTCGAGCACCTGCGAGTTGCCGTCGAAGACGTAGCTGTACCGCTGGTCGGCGGGCAGCGTGTCGATCAGCGTCTTCAGCACCGTGCCGTTGCCGGTCAGCGTCTGGATGGACGGGCTGAACTGGTAGTCGTTCAGGTCGCCCAGCACGATGGCGCGGGCGCGGCCGGCGGACTTGACGCTGAGGTCCTGGATGAACTCGTTCACCTCGGTGGCCTGCTTCTGCCGCTGCACCTCGCTCGTCCGCACCGGCGGCTGGACGGCCGCGCTCAGCGGGTAGTCGCCACCCTTGGAGTTGAAGTGGTTGGCGACCACGAACAGCTGCTTGTTGCCGTCGAAGAGGAACTCGCCGACGAGCGGCTTGCGGCTCGAACCCCAGGCGTCGCTGCCCGGGTCGATCCGGCCCGGGGAGACCGACAGCGAGACCTGGTTGCTGGTCGGCCGGGCGCGGACCACGGAGACGGCCGTGTTGGCGTCGCCACCGGGACGATCGACGAACGTCGTCCGGGCCGGGTTGAACAGGAACACCTGGCGGATGTTGCCGCCCGGCTCGCCACCGTCGGTGCCGTTGTTCGGGTTGATCGAGCGCGAGTCGTACGCCGGTCCGCCAGCGGCCTGGATCGCCGCGACGAACTTCGCGATGGTCTGGTCGGCCACGACGGTGCCGTCGTTGGTGGCGCCGTTGTTGTCCTGGATCTCCTCCAGCGCGAGGATGTCCGGCGAGCCGAGGTTGGTGACGACGGCCTGGGCCAGCTTCGCGAACTTGGAGGCCGGGTTGGTGAAGGCCAGGTTCTCGACGTTGTAGGTGGCGACGGACAGGTCACCGGCCTTCTTCGGCGGGAGCACCTTCTGCTTCTTCAGACCGCCCTCGGTGATCGTGCCGAGCTGGGTCGCCAGCACCACGTAGCCGCCGAACGACTGGTAGTCGACCACGCCGGCGGTACCGGCAGCCAGCGTCGAGCCGACGTTCGCGGCCGGGGCGCCGTTCAGCGCCAGGATCATCAGCCGGCCGCTGTTCTGGTCGTCATACGACTTGTAGACGGTGCCGCCGCGCGGGGTCGGGTTCTGGTTCGGCTTGAGCGTCACCCAGAGCTCGGCGAACTCGGTGTTGACCGGGCTGACCAGGCGGGTGTCCTGGGCCACGGTGACCCGCATGCCCTCGTGCACCTCGAGCCAGTCCAGCACGTAGCTGTTCGGCTCCAGCGGCTGGGCCTCCAGGCTGCCGGTCTTCGTGTACGCGTCGGGGAAGGCGACCGGTACCGGAGTGGGCAGCGCGTTGCCGCCGCTGACCTTGATCGTCTTGACCGTGCCGCCGATCTCGGTGAGCGACTGCGACCCGGTGGCCGGCCGGAACTCGGTGATCCGGCCGGAGGCCACGACGGAATCGCCGATCGCGACCGCCGGGGTGGTGGTACCCGTGAAGACGAAGACGCCTTCACTGGTCAGCGGGTCGGCGTCGACGGTCGGGTCCTGGATCCAGTACCCGCGCGCGCTGCCCGTGACCCGGACCGCCGTGACGATGCCCGGGACGTTCGTGACGTTCTGCCCGACGATCGGGGAGATCCGGCCGGCGCCCTGGATGTCGTGGATGCGGATCGGGCCGGGCGTCGGGTCGCCGGGGTCGCCCGGGTCGTCGCCGGCGCTCACGGTGGTACCGGCGGTGTTCGTCGCCTTCGGTACGCCGGAGCTGAAGTCGGCCGCGTTGTTGTCGGTGTCGATCATCGCGCCGGAGCGCGCGTCGGCCGTGGTGTTGCTGAGCCCGGGTGCCGCGAGCGTCTCGACGTTCGCGGTCGCGCCGTAGCCGATCAGGTCCTTCACATTCGGCGCGGTCGAGCAGGCGGTCCCGCAGCCGGCCAGCGGGACCGTGCTGGTCGACAGCGCGACGACGCCGGAAGTACCCGACATCGGGATCGTGCCGGTCGCATCCGGGGTCGGCAGCGCGACGGTGCCACCGGCGCCCTGGGCCTGCTGGACCAGGTACTTGCCGTGCGCCGGGATGCTGCCGCTCAGCGCGGTCGTCTGGAAGACGACACCTGCGGCGGACGCGTACTGAACGCTCCAGCCCGCGACGCTGACCGGGTTGTCGCTCAGGTTCGCGAGCTCGATGTAGTCGTTCTTGAAGACCGCCCCGCTGTTGCCGCCACCGCCGTACACACCGGAGATGACAACGTCGGTCGACAGTGCGTTCGCGGTGCCGGGAAGCCCCGCCATCGCCGCGATGACGGCCAGCGGCAACGCCGCCGCCACGATGCGCCGGCGCGCTCTGGAATGTGCCACAGGAATTTCCCCCACCTAGATCGAATGTGATTCCACCGAGGAGCATGGTGCTACGGAGCGGCCAGGGAAACCAGCGCTGGCAACAATTCTCCGGGAGTTCATCGATCCAAAGCGCCCGTTTGACCCGCCCACAGCAGGACGGCCTACCGCTTGGGCCCGCTGCCGCCGAGGGTTGACGCATGACGAGCATCGAGCAGGCCCGGCGCGAATTCGATCCGGCGGGCGTCTACCTGAACACCGCCACCTTCGGCCTGCCGCCGCGGGCGAGCTGGAACGCCTTGCAGAGCGCGCTGATCGCCTGGCGCTCCGGAACCGTCTCGGCGGCCGACTACGACGAACCGCTCGGCCGGGCGCGCGCGGCGTACGGCGAACTCGTCGGCGTCGAGCCTGGACTGATCGCGGTCGGCAGCCAGGTGTCGGTATTCGCCGGAATGATCGCGGCGTCGTTGCCCACTGATTGCGACATATTGGTTGCGGAGGGTGAATTCACCAGCCTGACATTTCCATTCTTTGCCCTCGGCCACCAGGTTCGCGAAGTTCCGCTCGAACAGCTCGCCGACGAGGTCCGGCCGGAAACGGCATTGGTCGCGGTCTCCGCGGTGCAGTCGTCGGACGGCCGGGTCGCCGACCTCGCGGCGCTCCGCGCGACCGGAGTACGAGTACTGCTCGACACCACCCAGGCCGCCGGGTGGCTGCCGATCGACGCCTCGCAGTACACGTTCACCGTCGCGGGCGGCTACAAGTGGATGCTCGCGCCCCGCGGGACCGCGTTCTTCACCGTGCAGCCCGAGTACCTCGACACGCTCACCCCGATCAACGCCAACTGGTACGCCGGGCCGTCGCCCTGGACGAGCATCTACGGTTCACCCCTGCGCCTGGCCGAGGACGCGCGCCGCTTCAACGTCTCACCGGCCTGGCACTCCTGGGTAGCGGCCGCACCGGCGCTCGAACTGCTCCGGGAGGTCGGCGTCGATGCCATCCACGCCCACAACCTCGGGCTCGCGGCCGACTTCCGATCGGCGGTGGGGCTCGCGCCGTACGAGTCCGCGATCGTGTCCGCCGAGGCCGATGAGAAGGTCCCGGCGCTGATGGAGCAGGCGGGCATCGTCGCCGCTGTCCGCGCGGGCCGCCTCCGGATGGCGTTTCATCTCACGACGACGGCTGAGGACGTTGCGCGGGCGGCCGAAGTACTGGTTGGTCATCTGCGGTAGTGCAACGCCGGGACGCGCGCTGGCGTCCGTAGGTTGTGAGGATGCGAATGGTGGTTGTTGCCGCGGCCGGTGTGATGTTGATGAGTGCCTGTGGGAGTGAGTCTTCCGCGGGTGGCTCGCTGGACGGGCAGTCGTTTCTGTCCGTGACGGTGACCGAGGGTGGGAAGGCCAAGCAACTGGCGCCCAACACGCGGATCCAGTTGCAGTTCCTGGACGACGGGCGGCTGAGCGCGAACGCCGGCTGCAACTCGATGGGCGGCAAGGTGGCGACCGGTGGCGGCAAGCTGGCCGTGAAGGACCTCGCGACCACCGACATGGGCTGTGACCCGCCCCGGCACGCGCAGGACGACTGGCTCGCCAAACTGCTGCAGGACGAACCCACCTGGGCGCTCGCCGCCGACAAGCTCACGGTCAGCAAGGGCGACACCCAGCTCGTGCTCCAGAACCGCGAGACCGCGCAACCCGATAAGCCACTGGACAGCACGCGATGGTCGCTGGAGACGGTCGTCAGCGGTCAGACCGCGTCGCACCCGATCGACGCTGGGAAGGCCCATCTGACCTTCAACGGCGAGCGTGTCACCGGTTCGACCGGCTGCAACGACTTCCAGGGGGTGGTGGCGCGAACCGGCAACAAGGTGACCTTCGGAGAGCTCTCCGTCACCACCGCAGAGTGCCTCGACGAACCCGCCAAGCTCGAGCAGAGCGTGATCAGCAAGCTGAGTGGTGAGCTGACCTACAGCATCGAGGCCGACCGCCTGCAGCTTCGCGCCGCAGACGGCAGTGGCCTCGACTTCACCGCCGGCTGAGCCGTACGTCGAACGCCTGCACCTGGTTCTGCGCCGTCTCGAAGGACACCAGCAGCCGACCGTCCGCGGCCAGCTTCGCGCGTTGCGCCGGCGCGAGCGGGATGGAGAGGTGCTTCACTCCACGCGCCAGCTGCTGACTCGTCTGCTTCACGACGTGGCCGCTCAGGTCCGGCGACCACGGCGGATAGCCGCCATCCGTGACGGCACACGGTGTCAGGCCGTAGTCCGGCGCGGGGTTGGACACGTTCGGCGGCGCCGGGGTCGTGGGGCGGTCGGCTGGTGGGGTGTAGCCGGTGAGCGAGGCCTGACCCCAGCGGTACGGATCGGATTGGACCGACCCGAGCGCCGACCACCCGAGTCGCGTACTCATGTCGATGTGCCGCAGCGTCGTCGTACCGGCTGCCGACGTGTCGTCATTGTCGTACGGCGTGATGTTGAGCCCGAGCTTGGCCGGGTCGACCGCGGCCGGGAGGGCGGCTAGTGGGATCTTCACCTCCACGTCGTACCCGCCACCGGCGTACGCGTGCGGGGTGGTCGTCTCGTTGCTACCGACCCATTTCGCCGTCGTCGCGACCTGTACGCCGGGGGCGTTGCCGATGCTGAGCGGGCCGGACGAATACCCCTGATGGTTGTCGGCGTCGCGCTCCCAACAGGGTCCGTTGTTGCCGGCCGGGTCGTTGGTGAAGGGGAAGATGCCGAGTTTGAAGGTGTTCGCGGTGTCCTTGAGCACCTGCGACGCGGTCCCGCGCGGGTCGAGCAGGATCTCCAGCGAGTCGGCCTGCCAGTGCCCGACGCATTCCTCGGGCGTGACCGCGTAGGACTGGTAGTCGTCGCGGACGTGGACGAAGAAGTAGAGCGCATCGTCGGACCAGGTGACCTTCGCGGTGGTGCCTTCGCCGCAGTCGTTCGGGTCCGCGCAGGCGCCTTGCCAGACCCGGCTGACGTCGAGCGTCGGCCCGTCGTACTCGCCTGGCATTGCGACGCCGTCGACGACCGGCGTGCTCGCTGCCTTCCCGATGGCCGTCGATGGGACGAGCGAGAGCGTCAGCGTCTCGCTGCCGGATCCGGCCGGGGCGCTGTAAGTGGTGGTGATCGGAATGGACACGTTCTGCGTTGCAGGTAAGGCGGTGTCGGTGTTGGTCACCTGGAACGTCACAGCCGTCTCGGCGCCCGGCTGCACTGTCGGGTAGGGCTTCGATGTGGCGTCGGCAGTGAAGTTTGGCGGCAGGGTGAGACCGACCGTCCCACTCTGTGGCTGACTCGACCAGTTGTGTACTACGACCGGCAGCGCGAGCGTCTTGCCGACGGCCATCGACTGGATCGCCGCCGACCTGCCGAGCCTGGTGGCCTGTGGCGCGGTGCTGGCGAGCCATTCGTCGTACTCCTGCCAATTCCCCCAGCGCTGGAACCGGCCCTCGGTCGGCGAGACGATCCGGATGACGTTGTCCGTGTAGCCGGACTTGCCGTTGTCACTGGTGAAGAGCGCGGAGATCTTGAAGTTCTGGTTGACCGCTGCGGTGGCGCTGGGCGTGACGGTGAAGGTCAGCTCCTTGCTGCCGTTGAGCTTGCCGACGTGCTGTGGCGCGCTCACGGTCCAGCCCGGCGGGACGGTCAGCGCGGCCTGGCCAGGCTTCAGCGAGCCTTTGAGGTGGAGCGTGGCCTGGAAGGATTCGCCTGCGACATTGAGGCTCTGCTGGCCAAGTGAGGGCGAGAAGGTCAGGTACTCGAGCGTTCCCTTCGGCAGGCCACCCGGATCGGGTTTCGTCGCGCCGAAGAGGATCGCGTCGTCCTGACCGGCCGCGGGACTCGTGTTCGGCTGGAACGGTACGAACGATTGCGTCATCCCGAAGCGAGGACAGGCCGGGGCCGAAGTGCCCTTGTACATCACCCGACTCTGCGTCGGGTAGGCCGCGCGCCCCTCGTCCGCGACCTGCTGCCAACTCTTCGCCGTCCCCGCCGGCTTGCCCTGGAGGTTGCCGGCCGGCCACTTGTACGGCGAGTCGTAGCCGGTCCAGACGCCCGCCACAGTGTCGAGCCCGGTCGGTACGAAGCCGGTCGTGCAGTCGGCGGCCGCGGTGGTACCGCCCGTGCCCGCAGTACTGCCGCCCGAGAACACCTTCTTGACCTGCCAGGTGCTCAACGCGTTCTTCCCCTTCAACTGCTCGGGGAACTTGGTCGGGTCGGCGGCCGCGAGCACGCCTTCCCAGATCAGCCGGCCCGTCTGCTGGTGGTTGCCGTGCCCTGCTTGAAGAGTGGGCGTGAACCCGATGTAGATCTCGGGCTGCGTCGTCCGGATCACCCGGGTGACGCGGCGCAGCGTCTCCTGCTCGTCCCAGAAGTACTGCGTCAGCGGCGCGCTCTGGTTGTAGAAGAAGTCGACCCGGTCGAGGTTGAAGATGTCGACCGTGCCGGACCGGTAGTGCGCGACCCGATCCTCGTTCTCCCGCCGCAACCCGAGCTCAGGCCCGAGCTCATTGCCGGCGGAGTTCCCGCCACCCTCACCGCGGGTGACCATGATGATCCCGCACTTGGTCCCGTACCGCTGATGCCAGACCCCACACGGCCCGATGATGCTCGTGTCGTCATCCGGATGGGCCCACTCCCCCATCACGTCGATCTTGGTCGCCTTGTCCGCGACGTACGCCGTACTGGTGGCCGGCATCGCTTGCTGGGCTTGCGCTGTTGTCGCGGGCAACCCCGCAGCTACGAGCAGCACGGTCGCGAGCAGGACAAGAGTGCGCTTCATGTGCAATCTCCTCGGGCGGTGGAGGCACTGGCACTTCCGTCCTACCCGCTTCCTTCCTCTTCAAGCACCACCCACCATCCGCGATCGCCGCATATCCGCTTCTGGAGCTTGGCGCCTGGTGAGACTTTCTCCTTGTGGATAAGGGGAAATAGGCCACCACACGATTTGCCTTACGCGATTCAGGCAGGTAAATTCGAAGACATGTTCGAGTCAGGTGTTGCTGAGCTGGACGCGGTCGAGACCCTCGCCGCAGCCACCGACAGGCAGGCCACCCGCACCGAGGCCGACCTTGACCTGATCGAACTGTCGCTGCACTTCGCCGACCTTCATCCCGACCCCGCCACTATCCCCGGCCACGTGTCCCTGCCCGGCGGCGAACGCGGCTGGGTCAGCGGCGGCCCCGGCTGCCCCGGCTTCGCCGAGTTCGCAGCCGCCGAGTTCGGTGCCGCGATCGGCCGCTCCGCCGGATCCGCGGCCGTCTTCATCGGTCAAGCCCTCGCGCTGCGCCACCGGCTCCCACGGATCCTGGCGATGGTCCGGTCCGGTCACGGCGAACCCTGGAAAGCCCGCACCATCGCCACCGCCTGCCTGGCCCTGTCGGTCGAGGCCGCCGCGATCGTCGACCGCCGCGTCGCCTCCATCGTCGACACCGTTACCCCGATCCAGTTGGACAAGATCGTCAAGGCCGCCATCCAGCAGGCCGACCCCGACGGCGCCCGCGCCACCGCCGCACAAAACGCCAAAGAACGCGGCGTCTGGGCCGGGCGGATCGACGAACACGGTTCCACCACCTTGACCATCCGCGCCGCCACCGGCGACGTGATCCGCCTCAAAGCCACCCTGCGCCAAATCGCCGACGCCCTCGCCGAACTGGGCAACACCGACCCCCTCAACCAGCGCATGGCCATGGCCGTCGGCATCATCTCCGACCCCGCCCTCACCCACGAACTCCTCACCATCGCCAACCACCTCACCCAAACCCACACCAACCCCACCACCCCCGAGCCGGACCTGGACACGGAACAGGACGCGGAGCCGGGAGCGGAACCGGATGTGGAGGCCGGCGCAGACGCGGCGGCAGGTGAGAAGCCGCAGGACGACCGGCCGACGGCAGCAAGCACTGGCGCAGAACCGGAGGACGTGGCTGGCTGGTCCGTCGCCGACGAACCCGACTGGGACCCGCCGCACCCCAGCGATCCCCGCTACGACAACCCACCCGAACCATCAACACCCGAACCCGCGGAGACCGCTGATCAGGCTGATCCGGGGATGGACGCTGCCGCACGCCGTGAACTCGCCAAGAAGCTGAGCGCGATCCGGCAGAACGCTGACCGCCACGGGCTCGGGGCCACCGGCCGCGGCCGGGCGCAGACGACAACCCTGTACGTCCACCTCACCGACCAGACCCTGCTCGCCGGCGAAGGCGTCACCCGGGTCGAGCGCTACGGCCCCGTCTTCACCACCCGGCTTGAAGAACTCCTCGGCCACGACCGGATCATCGTCAAGCCGGTCATCGATCTCAACGACGACCGGGTCAGCGTCAACGCCTACGAAATCCCCGACCGGATCCGCGAGCGCGTCAAGCTCATCCACCCGGTCGAGCAGTTCCCCTACGGGCCGGCGGAGACCACCAACAGCACCGACTTGGACCACATCCAGCCCTACGATTTCAAGGACACCGGACCACCAGGCCAAACCAGCATCACCAATCTCACCCCGCTACGGCGCTACAGCCACCGGGTCAAGACCCTTGGCGGCTGGAAGGTCCGGCGCCTGGACGACGGTGCCTTGGAGTGGATCACCAAGCACGGCCTCAGATTCCGCGTCGACCACAAGGGCACGCACCGGATCACCGGTCCACCATCAGTTGCCTGGTCGCCTCGGCCACCTTGGCAGCGACCTGCATCGCCGTGACCGGCCCACCCGCAGAAGCGAGGTTGGCGGCCGCGGCATGCAGGTATGCCCCGACCGCGGCGGCGTCGAGTGGGGTGAGCCCCGCGGCCAGGAGCGCACCGGACAGACCGGCCAGTACGTCGCCGGCGCCCGCGGTGGCGAGCCAGGCGCCGGCGTTGGTGTTGGCGCGAACCTGGCCATCGGGCGCCACGATCACCGTGGTCGAGCCTTTGAGGAGGACGGTCACGTCGAAGCGTTCGGCCGCTTGCCGCGCGTGCTTCAAGCGTTCGGCTTCGACCTGGGAGCGTTCGACACCGAGCAAGCGGGCGAGTTCGCCGGCGTGCGGGGTGATCAGGACGTTCACGTGGTCGCCCGAGTCATCGAGCGCCTTCAGCCCATCGGCATCCAGTAGCACTGGCTCCTCACCGTCGAGGAGTTCGCGAACCTTGGCAGTATCGAGCTCATCGCCGAGACCAGAACCGATGGCCCAGGCCTGGACCCGGCCTTCTCCGGCGACCACCTCCGGGTGGACGGCACCAACTGCCTCGGCGACGGCGTCCGGGCCGACGTACCGGAGCATGCCGATGGGTCCGGCCAAGGCTCCAGAGGCGGCGATGACGGCGGCGCCCGGAAACTGCTTCGACCCAGCCATCAGACCGAGAACGCCGCGCGAGTACTTGTCGGACTCGCCGGTCGGGACCGGGTACAGGGCGCGGACATCGTGGCTTTGGAGGGACTCGACCGGCGCCGGCGGGAGGTCAAGGCCGATGTCGATGAGGTGGACGGGGCCGCAGGCCGCGGCGGCCGGGTCGATCAGGTGACAGATCTTGTGCGTACCGAAGGTGACCGTGAGCGCCGCCTTCACATGCTCAGCCGGCGTCTCGCCGGTATCCACGTCAACCCCCGACGGCACGTCGACAGCAACGATCGGCACGCCGTACTCCTCGGCAAGGCGCACCGCGGCCAGCGCATCCGGTCGCAAACCGGGGCGGCCCCCGATGCCGACGATGCCATCGACAATCACATCGGCTGCCGCGATCTCCCGGGCCAAGGCTGACCGATCCGGGTCGGACGCCTCGCCCTCGCTCCCACCTTCGGCAACCCGGCCGCCGGTCACGAGCAGCGCGGCCAGCCCCTCCCGGTGGTACTTGTCCGACAGCAGCACCGCAGTGACTTTCGCGCCGCGACGGGCCAGCTTCTCCCCGGCGTACAAGGCATCTCCGCCGTTGTCGCCCGAGCCGATGAGCAGCACCACGCGGGCGCCGTACGTCCTGCTCCTTCCGTCTGGCCCGGCTAGGAAGTTGCTGATAGCAACCGCAAGCCCGGTCGCGGCGCGTTGCATGAGCGTGCCGTCGGGGAGTTTCGCCATCAGGCCGGCCTCGGCGGCGCGGACCTGTTCGACGGTGTGCGCGCGGCGCATCTCAGCCCTCCAGGACGACGACCGCCGACGCGATTCCGGCGTCGTGGCTCAGCGACAGATGCAGGCTCTGTACGCCGAGGCGCGCGGCCTGCTCCGCGACCGTACCGGTGATCTCCAGCCACGGCCGGCCGGTGTCGTCGGTCCATACCTCCGCATCGTGCCACTGCATCCCGGCCGGCGCGCCGAGCGCCTTGGCGAGCGCCTCCTTGGCCGCGAACCGGGCCGCCAGCGACGCCGGTGGCTTCTTCGCCTCCGCCTCGGTGAAGACGCGATCACGCAGCATCGGGGTCCGTTCGAGCGTTTTCATGAACCGCTCGACATCGACCACATCGATGCCCACGCCGACGATCATGGGGTCCCTGGTGTGACAACTGCCACACCCACAGTCTCGTTGCCGCACATGCCGGTCAGCGTATCCCCGCCAGGTGTGGGAAGAATGGGCCCCATGCTGCAGCCGTCGCGGGAGGTGACCCCGTACACCGAGCTGGACCGCGCCGCCTGGGCCCAGTTGGCCGAGACGACCGAGTCGCCGCTGACGGCCGAGGAGATCGAGCGGCTGCGCGGTCTCGGTGACGAGATCGATATCGACGAGGTCCGCGAGGTCTACCTGCCGCTGTCCCGGATCCTGTCGCTCTACGTGAGGCACGCCCGGGCGCTGCACACCGACACCGAGGCGTTCCTGGGCAAACCGGCCGCGACCCGCACCCCGTTCGTGATCGGCATCGGCGGCTCCGTCGCCGTCGGCAAGTCCACGACCGCCCGGTTGCTGCGCGAACTGCTCGCCCGCTGGCCCGAGCACCCCCGCGTCGCGCTGGTCACCACCGACGGGTTCCTCTGGCCGAACGCCGAGCTGGAGCGCCGCGACCTGATGCAGCGCAAGGGCTTCCCGGAGTCGTACGACCGTAAGTCGCTGCTGCGCTTCGTCGTCGAGGTGAAGTCCGGCATGGACAACGTCGAGGCGCCGGTCTACTCGCACCTGCACTACGACCGGATGCCCGGCGTCCGTACCACCGTCGAGCAGCCCGACATCCTGCTGCTCGAGGGCCTGAACGTGCTCGCCCCCGCCCCCCGGCACGCCGACGGCAAGAGCGGCCTGGCGGTCAGCGACTTCTTCGACTTCTCCGTGTACGTCGACGCGGCGGCCGACGATATCCGCTCCTGGTACGTGCATCGCTTCCTGAAGCTCTGGGAAACGGCCTTCCGCAACCCGGAGTCCTACTTCGTCCGCTACGGCGAACTCAGCCGCGCCGAAGCCGTCGCCAAGGCCGAATCCCTCTGGGACGGCATCAACGGCCCCAACCTCCGCGAAAACATCCTCCCCACCCGCTCCCGAGCCACCCTGGTCCTCCGCAAGGGCGCCGACCACGCAGTCCGCTGGGTCCGCCTCCGCAAACTCTGACCCACCGGCCCTAGCCCCGGCCACCCGCACGACTTCGTGCACCACGTGAGTACTTCGAGGCCGCCGAAACGCTCACGTGGTGCACAAGGTCCTCAACCGGGGGCGCCGCGAGTGCGGCGTCCCCGGTGGTACTGGTGGTTCGGGGGGGTTACTCGCCGACGAGCTGGTGCCAGTAGGTGGTGAAGGGTGCGGTGGCGGTGCCGTCGAAGACCTGCGGGATCTTGCCGTAGGCCGTCATGGCGGTGGCCGCGCCGTTGAACTTGCTGAACGCGTACTGGTCGCCGGAGTCGGTGTCGTGGTCGACGCCGACGATCAGCGAACCGCCCTTGACGCCACAGCCGTGGGCCGTCAGGCCCTCGTACGCCGCGAAACCGGTGCTACGGACGAGCTTGAGAACCGGCTTGGCCGTGGCGGTGACCGGGATCCGGACGGTGTAGAGCGCACCGGCCTTCGTCGTCATCAGGAGCGTGTCGTAGGTCGCCGTCTCGCTGACCACGGTCATCGCCTTGAACGACTTGAAACCGGCGAACGAGCCGAGCGACTTGAACGCGGTGCCGACCTGCGAGTAGCGGTACAGGCTGCCGTTGGCGTTCAGGCCGTACAGGTAGCTGTGCCGCGGCTTCATCAAGGTGTAGTTCGACGTCGCGATGGTCTTGAAGCTGGTCCAGCCGGACCCGACCTTCGTCGCCACCGGCGTGTGGACGTTGGTGTTCATGTTGATCGTGGTCGTGTGCCGGTACAGGTTGCCACCCTGCAGGAACAGACCGTAGTAGTACAGCTGCGTTTGGGCGGCGTTCTCGTTCAGGTAGAAGGTGCCGGAGGCCCGGACACCGACGAACTGGAAGTTCTCCCACGGGTCGGACGCCGGCGGCTTGGCCGGCGAGATGTCGGATGCCGTGACGGAGCCGTCGGCCCTCACCCAGCCGACCCAGCTGGCGCATTCGGCGGCCGCGGCGGACTTCACCGAGGCTCCCTGCTTCGCCTGGGCGACCTTGGTCTTCACGGACGGCTTGGGGTCGGCCGAACCGGCCGCGACGGCCGAGCCGGAGACGGCGGTGACGGCGAACAGGCCGGCCCCCGCCAGCGCGAGCGCGAGGCGCTGCAGTTTCATTTAAGGAGTCCCCCTCCAGGGCAGAAACGCCGATCTTGTCTAGACCGGCCGAGAATCGAGCAGACTGTAGCGCGGCGAAGTGTCAACGATCGAACTGTTCAACCACCGCTTCAACCACCCCGGTAGCAGGGATCACAGCGGCCAGCACGATTCCGGCGGTGAGTGCGAACGCGATCGGGTAGCCGGTGCCGGCGACGACGAAACCGAAAGTGATCGCGCCGATACCCCAGCCGCCGTCGTAGGCGAGATTCCAGAGCGCGCTGACCTGGCCATAGCGCAACTCGGGCGAGCGGTCGTACATGATCGCCAGCGTCAGATTCTGCGCGGCGCCGAAGCCTAGGCCGAAAAGTGCGGCGCCGAGGATGACGGCTACCGGGCTGCCGATGAAGACGAGCGAGCCGGCTCCGAGCGCAGCCAGCAAGACGGCGGGCGCGAGCAACTTCGCCGGTCCGACGCGGTCCCCGACCCGTCCGGCCAGCCACCGGGCGAGCGGCGCCGTGGTCGCTTGGATCAGCAGCGCCATAGTGACCACGAGGTGGTTGGCCGATCCCAGCGGCAGGAAGGTCACACTGATGCCGGCGGCAACAGTCACGGCTGCGAAGACGAAGGTCGGCATCAGCAGGCCGCTCCCCCGCAGGCCGCCCAGCACCTTCACGTGTTGCTCTTCCAGGCCGGTACTACGACGTGGCAAGCCCGGCAGCATCGCGAGACCCGCCAGCGAGGCGATCGCGGCGAGGACGAAGAGCGCGTCGTACCCGACCACGGTGGTGAGGTAGACGCCCAGCGGAAGCCCGATCGCGGCGGGCAGACCGACCACGACGCCGTAGATCCCCAACCCCTCGCCGCGACGGTGAGCCGGCGTGATCTCGGCGACCAGCGCCACCGCGCCGACGACCATGATCGCCAGCCCGGCGCCGCGGACGACACACACCGCGAGCACGAGCGGGAGTGCCGAGGTGAACACCAGCGCGACCGACGGCGCTCCCAGCAGAACGAGGCCCAGCCCGAGCGTCCCGAAGTACCCGAATCGCCTGAGCATCCGCGGGACGAGCAGCTCCACCGCGACGGCAGACAGCATCATCGCGCCGGTGGACAGTCCCGCGCCGATCCCACCGGATCCGCTTGCCGCCAGATAGAGCGGCACCACCGAGGTCAGCAAGTACATGCTCAGCCCCGACCCGAACACCATCACCAGCAACCGCCCGAACGCCGGCGTCACCAGCCGCTCGACAGCGAGGTCGTTCGGCGTGGTCGGGAGCTCGCAGGCGATGTCGGTCATGCGACCACCGTAGAAACTGACCGGTCTGCTCTACAGATCCAGTTCATGCAGCGGCAAGAGGACCAGTTTCTAGAGGTGGTCGTTGATCAGGGCTGCGAGGCGGTCGAGGGCGGTGTCGATCTGGAGGGCTGTGACGGAACTGCAGGAGAGGCGGAGGGAGTTGGTCGGGGCGTCGCCGTCATAGAAGTGGCTCATCGGGGTCCAGAGGACGCCGTAGTCGCGGGCGGACTTCTGCAGCAGCGCGTCGGTGACCGGGAACGGCACCGTTACGACGATGAAGAAGCCGCCGGAGGGAACGGTCCAGGTGACTTCGCCGGTGGGGAAGCGGGCGGCCAGGCCGTCGGTGATGGCGCGGAGGTTGGCGGCGTAGATGGTGCGTTCGCGCTGGGTGGCGGTGACCAGGCTGCAGTCGTTCTGGAGGAGTTTGCCGCCGATCACCGCCTGGGCGACGGCGGAGGTGTTGACCGTCAGCATGCTCTTGATCTTGGAGAGTTCGTCAGCGAGCAGGCCGACCGTCCCGTCCGGGGCGGCGACGGTCTGGTCGGCCACCAAGTAGCCGACTCGGGCGCCCGGTAGCGCTGTCTTGGCGAAGGAGCCGAGGTAGATCACTCGGCGGTCGGTGTCCAAGGCCTTCAGGGTCGGTACGCGGTCGACGCCAGCGGCGGGGAAGAGCCCATAGGGGTTGTCTTCGAGCAGCAACAGGTCTTCCTGCATTGCGATCTCCAGCAACCGTTGCCTCGTCTCCAGGTCGAGGCTGAGGCCAGAGGGGTTGGCGAAGTCAGGCATCACGTAGCAACCCCGGGGACGGAGACCGTCGGCTCGGGCACGCTTGACGACGGCAACGAGATCGTCGAGGTCGACCCCACAGTTGCCCCCGGCAACAGGCAGTACCGGGAGGTCGACGAGTCGGGCGGCGCCGGTGATTCCGACGTAGGCCGGGGAGATCGCGAGCAAGACGTCGGCCGGGCTCGCGCGGAGCGCGCGGAGTACCAGGACCATCGCTTCCTGGCAGCCGACCGTCACGACGATCGCGTCGGGGTCGACCGTGATCCCCTCGTCGGCGGCGAGGTTGCGGGCGACCAGCGGGTGGATGATGCCCTTGGTCCGGCCGTACTGGAAGATCGCCCGCCGGACGCCCGCCTCGTCGTAGCCGAGCTCGTCGCGCAGATACTGGCTGAACGTGTCGAGGTAGGAGTGCAGATCCTCGAGCGCGTAGAACTCCTCGTACGGCCGGCCGGCCGCGAGCGAGATCGCGTCGGGGTAGTGGCCGGCGATCTCGTTGAGGAAGTTCATCGAGTTCAGCGCGCGGTCGGTGAGCGAACCGTGCAGGTCGGTGACGTCCAGATCGGCCATCAGGCCCTCCCGGTGGTGAGCCGCGCGACGGCGGCGACGTTCGCGCAGCCGGCCAGCAGCATCGCGTCGGCCAGTTCTCTGCGCAGCAGGTCGAATGCGTTGCCACAGGCATCGACAGCAAGGGCCCAGAGCAACGGCCGGCCGACCAGTACTGCGGATGCGCCGAGCGCGAGCGCCCGCAGGACGTCGGTACCACTCCGGATCCCGCTGTCGAGTAGTACTGAACATTCCTTGCCCACGGCATCCACGATCGGGGGCAAGGCGTTGATCGACGCAACGGCTCCGTCCAGTTGCCGACCGCCATGGTTGGACACGACGATGCCATCGGCACCGATCTGGACGGCCTTGACGGCATCGCGCGGGTCGAGAACTCCCTTCACCAGCAGGGGAAGATCGGTCCTCGACTTCAACCACTCGAGATCGCGCCAGGAGACAGCGGGCTCGAAGGCAGAGGCGGTGTGGGCGGCGACGGCCGACAACCCCGGCACGCCGGTATGCGCCTCGGTGCGAGCGCCGACGAGG
The DNA here is from genome assembly GCF_010548305.1 of Streptomyces sp. SID13031. Classification (GTDB taxonomy): domain Bacteria; phylum Actinomycetota; class Actinomycetes; order Propionibacteriales; family Kribbellaceae; genus Kribbella. The sequence continues at coordinate 137,293 of NZ_JAAGLV010000010.1, read as the reverse complement.
TTGGCCGCACCCACGTCGGGCGGCAGCGCGAAGGCGTTCCGCACGTCGCGCAATCGGCGACCCATGACGGGAACATCCACCGTCACCATCAACGCGCCGCAGCCGGACTCCTCGGCCCGGTCGACGAGCGACTCGATCATCGCCCGGTCCCGCAACCAGTACAACTGGAACCACGAAGGCGCTACCTTCGCGATCTCCTCCAACGGATAGCTGCTCAACGTGCTGATCACATACGGAACCCCCGCCGCGGCAGCAGCCCGCGCCAGCGCCAACTCTCCGTCAGGATGTACCAGCCGCTGATAAGCCATCGGCGCAACCACCACAGGCATCCCCGCCGCCGCCCCAACCAACCGGCAAGCCGGGTCGGCAGCCTCAACCCCCGCAAGCACCCGCGGCACGAGGGTCACCGAGTCGAGAGCGGCTCGGTTGAGCCGAAGAGTCGTCTCGCTGCCACTTCCCCCAGCAACAAACTCGCGAGTGGCAGCAGGCAGAACCCGGGCTGCCAGCCCCTCGAAATCGGCCACGCTTACGGCCGCGGGCGATGGGACCTGCGGGTCAGGCATCGGCGAAAGTTTGGCGGAGCCAGGCGGCTGAGTCGGTGAGAGCCTTGCGGGCGGCGTCCAGGACGCCGGACATGGTGTAGAAACCATGGACCATGCCGTCGTATCTGGTCAGTTCGGTGGGGACACCGGCGGCGTACAGCTTCTCGGCGTAGTACTCACCCTCATCGCGCAGGGGGTCGAACTCGGCGGTGATGACGAGGGCAGGCGGCAGGCCGGCGTGAGATGCCGCCAGGAGTGGAGACGCCAGCGGGTTGGTGCCGTCAGCGTCGTTGGGGAGGTAGTGCTTCCAGTACCAGTTCACTGACGTTCGATTGAAGAGGAACGGGTCGTCGCCGGCTCGCATCGAGGCGGTGTCCGAGCCGTACAAGGTGTTCGGGTAGATCAGTAGCTGTGCTGCCAGAGAAGGCCCGGATTCCCTCGCCAGCAAGGTTGTTGCGGCCGCAAGGTTGCCTCCGGCACTGTCTCCGCCGACTGCCAGGCGAGCAACATCGACCCCGAGCTCCACCGCGTGAGCGGCGATCCACTGGGTGGCGCGATGGCAGTCGTGCACCGCGGCGGGGAAGGGGTTCTCGGGCGCCAGTCGATACCCGACGGCGATCACCTGGCACGGTACGAGGTTGGCCAGCCGCCGGCAGACTCCGTCACCCGTCTCGATGCTGCCGAGCGTCCAGCCGCCGCCGAAGAAGTAGACCAGGGTCGGCAGCGGCCCGTCTCCCGCCGGGCGATAGATCCGCAGCACCAGACCGGACTCCTCCATCACCAGATCCCGGACGTGATGGACGGGGTCGACGTCGCCGCCGCCCGCCTGGATGGAGGCGAGATCGGCGGCGCGAGCCTCGGCCAGCGTCTGGGTGTAGAGCTGCGGCACGTTGTCCGCTTCGCGCTTCGCGCGCAACTCCTCGACCTGCGGATCCAATGGCATGGAAAGACCTCTCACATCAACGGGCGGGGATCTCACCGGCGGTCATGTTGCCACCGGCATCGACTTGTACCCGCGCAGGAACTGCTGCGGGTTCCGCACCGGCGGGCGGGCGGACCGCAACGAGGGGAACCGCTCCAGCAACCGGGGAAAGGCGATCCGCGCCTCCGCCCGGGCCAGCGCCGCACCGAGACAGTAGTGCGGCCCGGCCCCGAAGCTCAGCGGCTTGACGTCGACCCGGCGGGCGTCGAAGGCGTCGGGGTCGGGGTAGCGCTCCGAGTCCCGATTGGCCGCGCCGAGCACCACCAGCACGATCTCCTTGGGCGGAATGACCGTGCCCGCCAAGGAGGCCTCGACCTCGGACCAGCGCGCAACGAACTGCACCGGCGCCTCGTACCGCAGTACCTCCTCGACGAAGGCGGGCGTCGCGGCGGCCGTCCGTAGCTCGGGCTGGTCGAGGAGCATCCACATCCCGTTGCCGATCAGGTGGATCGTCGTCACGAAGCTGGCGTTGAAGAGCACCAGCAGATTGCAGATCAGGTCGTCGTCCGACACCTCGTGCAGGCCCGCGTCGACCGCCTCGACCAGCTGGCTGATCAGGTCGTCGCTCGGCGCCTTGCGGCGCTCGGCGATCAGCGTTCGGTAGTACTCGGACAGCTCACGCGTCGCCTGGTCGGCGGCCGCCAGCACCTCGTCGGTCTTGCCGACCACATCGAGAAAATCGTTGATCCGTTCGACCCGGGGCCGGAACCACGTCAGGTCGGCCTGCGGGATGCCGAGCAGCGCGGCGACCACGCTGCTCGGCAACGGATAGGCGAACTCCGACATGAAGTCCGCCTCCCCGTCGACAGCCAGCCGCTCGGCCAGCTGGTCCATCAGACCGTCGACCAGCCGGCCGACCGCCGGTTCCAGCTCGGCCACCCGGCGGGGCGTGAACACCTGCTGGAACAGGCGTCTGGCCTGCGTGTGCCGGGGACCGTTGCTGTACATCATCGAGTTGTTGAGCACCGTCAGCAGCGGGTGCTCCCGCCACTCGGGACCGCTGAGCTCGTCGCTGAACACGTCGTCGGCAACGAGGAACCGCGGGTCCCGCAGCAGCTGATCGGCTGCCTCGTAACCGGTGACCACCGCCGCATATCCGGCTCCGCCTTCGAGAAGACTGACGGGGCCCAGCTTGTGGAGTTCGGCGTAGTACCGGTACGGATCGTCCAGACCGGCTTCGCTGAAGAGTCCCTTGAGCACTTGATCGGCGGCGGTGGTCATCAACTCACCGGACCAGCTTCAACGGGATCGAGTTGGCCATCGCCTGGTAGCCGGCGTCGCTCATGTGGATGTGGTCGCCACCGTCGTACGCCGCCAGCAGCTTGTCCGGCGAGGCAGGGTCCCGGACGGCCTTGTCGAAGTCGATGATGCCGTCGAACTCGTCCTGCGTGCGCAGCCACGTGTTCACTGCGACCCGGGTCGCTTCCTTCTCCGGCGTCCAGCCGCCCGGCGTGGTGAAGCCGGCGTACGGCGTGATGGTGGCGCCGATGCTGCCGATGTTCTTCTCCAGCAGCTGGCTGTTGATCTGCTTCAGCGCGGCGATGATCTCGTCGGCGCCGGCGCCGTTCATCCAGATGTCGTTCACCCCGAGGTGCGTGATCACGGTGCGTACGTCGGTCTGCGCGTAGACGTCCTCGTTCAGCCGGGCCAGCGCGTTCAGCCCGAGCTGCTCGGTGCCACTCGGGCCACCGAGGATGAGACCGCTGCTGTCCTGCAGCAGCCGGTTGCCGGCTTCGCCGACGTTCAGGACGCCGGGTGCCTTCTTCCCGCGCTCGGCGACCAGCCGCTCGGCGAGCTGGTCGGGCCAGCGGTTGTTGGCGTTCGCCGTGCTGAGCAGGCCGTCGGCGATCGAGTCGCCGAGCACGACGATCGAGCCCGAGGGCTTGTCGGTCACCACGTCGACACCGGACAGGAACGTCCAGCAGCACGCACGCGTAGTGATGTACGGCGTACCGTCCGCAGCTCCTGTCAGGTCACCCGGACCGAAGAAGTTCTGCTGGTTGGACGACGCGTGCCAGCTGGTCGGGCCGGTCGCGGTCGGATAGAAGACGCTGATCACCAGCGTGCTCAGGTCCGGCACCTCGAGGTTGATCGGGTCGCTGAGCAGCTCGGCGCCCTTGTTCATCACCGCGGTCGGCGAGCCGCCGTTGAAGGTCAGCGAGCGCTTGGACGCGACGTCGATGTCGGACTGCACCGGCGTACTGGTGTCACCCTTCGCCACGGTGGCCGCACCGATCTGCACCGGCCGGTCGCCGTAGATGTTGGTGAACCGGATCCGGATCTTGTCGCCCCCCACGGACGGCCGGACCACGTAGCGAGCGCTCTGGTTGTTGAGGCCGGTGGCCGTGAACCCGGCCGACTCCGGCTTGACGATGCCGGTGGACCAACTGCCCACCCACTCGTCCCGGCCGCCGGACTTGTCGGCCGTCTGGGCCGACGAGCCGGTGAAGACCAGGGCCGAGCCGGCCAGGGAGACGACGGCCGCTAGTGCGGCCGATCTGACGGTACTGGGAATGCGCATGGAACAACCCCCCAATGGGTTGACGCGCGGCGGGCAAGAAATACCCCTGCGCGAGTGACGGTGTCGAAAACCTAGTTCCGGATCCCTGACACGTCAACGGGTGTTTTGAATTGTCCGCTTGAATTCACCCGACGACTGGCCGCCGGGAATTTCTGGAAGTACAGTCGCCCCGGATACCGAAGGGGTGGGGCGCCATGTCGGTCGATTTCGTGCTGGACGAAAACCTGGAGCGGTCCGGTTCCTATGTGGTCGCCGCGCTCCGGCTTTTCGCGGACTACGGCGAGGCCGAGGCGATCGTCGCCGGCGGCCGGCGGCTCACGTTCGCCGGGCTGCGCGCGCAGGTGCTCGACCTGGCCGCGACGCTGCAGGACCGCGGCATCAGCGCCGGGGCCGGCGTGCTCGTACTGGCCGGCAACACGCTCGAGCTCCCGGCACTCCAGCTCGCGCTGCACCTGGTCGGCGCCCGGACGATGTGGATCGCACCGATCGCCGGCCGCCGCGAGATCGAGGCGTTCGCGCGGCTGTCCGAGGCGGACGTGTTCGTCTACGACGCCCGGACCAAGGCCGTCCTCGGCGAGCGCCTGGCCGTCAGCCTCGCAGTACCGGTGCACTGTCTCGGCGAAGGCGGATTGGGGCCAGACCTGCTGACCCCGCCGACCAGCGCGTACCGGCCGGAGTACGGCGAGCTGTCGCCCGCGACCTGCCTGCAGACGAGCGGGACCACCGGGGAGCCGAAGCTGGTGCATCACCGGCAGGCGTTCTACGAGCAGATCCTGACGCTCGCCGCCGACTACCTGGCCGCCGGGCTGCCCGTGCTGCGGCACCTGTCGCACTCGCCGATGGCGTTCGCGAGCGGGCAGATCACGAGCTTCTTCAACCTGTTCATGGGCGGCGTGCTGTTCCTCGAGGACGACTGGGACGCGGGCCGCGCGCTCGCCACGATCGAGCGCGAGCGGATCAACTCGACGTACGTGTCGCCGCCGCTGCTCTACCAGCTGCTCGACCACCCGGACCTGCCGACGACCGACGTGAGCAGCCTGTTCATGCTCAACGTGGGCGCCGGGCCCGCCGCGCCATCGAGGCTGCGGCAGGCGATCGAGCGCTTCGGGCCGGTACTGCGGATCGTGTACGGGTTGAGCGAGGTCATCGTGGTCACGGCTCAGCCCGGGCTCACCGAGGACCCGGAGCACCCTGAGCGACTGCGCTCGTCGGGTACGACGTACGGGGACGTGCGGGTGGAGATCCGCGACGCCGACGGTAACCGGGCGGCGCCGGGCCAGACGGGTGAGATCTACGCGACGAGCAAGCTCCGCTTCGCGGGGTACTGGGGTCGCCCGGACCTGACCGAGCGGGCCATCGTCGACGACTGGGTGCGCACGGGCGACCTGGGCTACCTCGACGCGGACGGGTTCCTGTACGTCGTCGATCGCGTCCAGGACACGATCGTCACCGGGTCGAGCAACTGGAACGTCTACTGCCGCCCGATCGAGGACCTGCTCCAGTCGCATCCAGGCGTCCGGGCCGCGGCAGTGATCGGCGTACCGGATGAGGCTTTCGGTGAGGTGCCGCACGCGTATGTGGTCCGGTACGACGGTGCCGTGGTGACCGCGCGGGAGCTGCAGACGCTGGTCCGCGACGAGTTCAACGAGATGTGGATGCCGCGCACGATCGACTTCCTCGACGAGCTGCCGCTGACCTCGGCGCACAAGGTCGACAAGGTGGCTCTGCGGGCGCGGCATGCCGCGCCGTCGGCATGAACAGGCGTAAGGCAGGGCTGATCGCCCTGTTCGGCGCGGACATCCTGTCCGCGCTCGGCGACCGGGTGTCGATGATCGCGATCCCCTGGCTCGTCCTGATCAGCACCGGCAGCCCGGCGAAGATGGGTCTGGTCGCGGCGGCCGAGATGCTCCCGTACGTCGTATCGGGGGTGCTCGCGGCGCCGCTGGCCGACCGGTTCGGGCTGCGCCGGACCTCGATCGTGACGGATCTCGGCAGCGCCGCCGCGATGGCCGCGATCGTCCTGACGCCCGGCTTGTCGTTCGCCTGGCTGTGCCTGCTGGTCGCCGTCGCGGGGGCGTTGCGCGGCTGCGGTGACCGCGTCAAGCACGTGATGCTCAAGCCGATGGCGGACGCGGCCGGAGTCAAGATGATCCGCGTGACCTCGTCGTACGAGGGCTTCAGCCGGACCGCGACGCTGGTCGGCGCCCCGCTCGGCGGGCTGCTGATCGCCTGGATCGGGCCGAACCAGGCGATCGCCGTGGACGCGCTCTCGTTCGTCGTCTGCGCCTCGCTGATCGCCTTCTTCGTCCGGCTCCCGGCGCCTGCGGTCACGGATGCTCCGGCGGCGCTGAGGGAGCCGTACTTCCAGGCGTTGCGGGGCGGGTTCGCCTACCTGCGCAAGGATCACTTGCTGCTCGGGATGATCGTGATGACCTTCTTCCTGAACGTCTTCAACCAGGCCGGTACCGGCGTGTTCGTACCGCTCTGGGTCGAGCAGGTGCTCGTCTCGCCGGCCGCGCTCGGGCTGCTGTTCGGCGGGTTCGCCGCGGGAGCACTGCTCGGGAACGTGATCTTCACCGTGCTCGGGCCGCGCCTGCCGCAGTACTCGTCCTTCGTCATCGGTGCGGCGATCGGCGGCGCTCCCCGGCTGTTCACGCTCGGGCTGTCGGATCGGCTCTGGCCGGTGATCACGGTCAGCTTCTGCTGCGGGATCGCGAACGCGGCGGTCAACCCGGTGATAGGCGCGACCCTGTACGAGCGGGTGCCGGCCGCGCTGCAGACGCGCGTGTTCGGGGTGGCCGGCGCGATCTCGTTCATGGGGGTCCCGATCGGCGGCGTCCTGGCGGGCTGGAGTGCGGCGGCGTTCGGGCTGCGGCCGGCTCTGATCGGCTCCGGGGTGGTCCTGCTGCTCGTCACGCTGGTACCGGTCTATCGCTGGTGGCGGGACCCGGTCGAGCTCCCCCACTACAGCGCCAAGGAGGCTGCATGATCACCGAGGCCACTGACGAGTACTGCCTGGCTGAGGGCGAGTCGGCGAAGCTGCTGACCGGGCACCCGTGGCGGCGCTTCGTAGTACTGGGCGACAGCGTGGCCGAGGGCCTGTGCTCGCCTGTACCTGGGTACTCCGAGCTGCAGTGGGCCGACCGCCTGGCGGCTGAGCTCCAGGTCCCCGACTACCTGAACCTAGGCGTCAGCGGCCTCCGGACCCGCGAGATCCTCGCCACCCAGCTAGCCCCCGCGCTGGCCTTCGAGCCCGACCTGGCGCTCGTCGTAGGCGGCGGCAACGACGCCTTCAGCGCCCGCTACGACCCCGACCGGGTCGACGGCGAGCTGACCGAGCTGGTGACAGCGCTGCAGGCGACGGGTGCCGACGTGATCACCCTCGGCATGTTCAACGTCTCCTACTCCCCCGCCGTCCCCGACTGGCTCCGCCCCGGCCTCCGCACCCGGATGACCGAGCTCGCCGAGCGCACCCAGGCCCTCGCCACCCGCCTGGGGACGATCCACGTCCACCTCACGGACCACCCGCTCTCGAGCGACCCGACCCTCTACAGCCCGGACGGCCGCCACGGCACCGCCCGCAGCGACGCGGTCGCCGCAGCCGAGACGATCCGCCGCTTGGGCGCCCACCTCGCCCGCTAGCGCGTGGTCCCTTTGTCATGCTCGAAACCGGTCAATAAATAGCCGATTAATTGCCGTATCTGGGCATGGTGAACCGCATTCAGGGGTTTCCTCAATACAGTGCGCGGACGATCACTAATTGTGTAGCTTGAATTCGACTTCGGGCGCACTCGGAACTGGCTGCTTCAGCCCTCAGGGCGAGCCCCTGATCGCAATTTCCGAGCACCGCCGAAATGGCGTCACCTCGTCACCCGGCGGCATCAGCAGTACCTCCGGCCGTGACCAGGGCCCGATCCGTCACCGTGATCGGCAGGGACTTGTAGCCGCGCAGGATCAACTGGTCCGTCCGGACCGGCTCACTGCCGAGCGCCAACTGCGGGAACCGCTCGAGCACCAGCGGCAGCGCCAGCTGCGCCTCGGCCCGCGCGAGCGCAGCCCCCAGGCAGTAGTGGACGCCGGCACCGAAGCTGATCGGCTGGTTGTCGGCCCGCGCCGGATCGAACCTGTCCGGCTCCGCGAACCGCCGCGGATCCCGGTTGGCCGCCCCGGTCAGTACTGCGACCAGCTCCCCCTCCTTCAGCGGTACGCCGAGGAGCTCCGTGTCGCGACCCGCCACCCGGATGAACACGTGCGCGGGAGTGTCGTAGCGCAGGACCTCCTCCACGTACGCCGGCATGAGCTCCGGCGTACTCCGGATCTCCGGCCGCGCGAGCAGGAGCGGCAGCGCGTTGCCGAACAGGTGGATCGTCGTACTGAAGCTGGCGTTGAACAGCACCAGCAGGTTGCCCACGAGCTCGAGATCCGTGACCTCGTGCTCGCCGTCGCCGATCGCCCGGGTCAGATCGCTGATCAGGTCCCGCTGCGGATCGGCCCGGCGCTTCGCGATCAGCTCCAGGTAGTAGTCGGTGATCCGGGTCGCGGCCTGGTCCGCCGCGGCCAGCACGTCGGATCCCTTGCGGCGGAAGTCGAGCCAGTCGTTGATCAGGTCGACCTGCGTGCGGAACCAGCTGATGTCCTCGTCCGGCAACCCGAGCAGTCGCCCGACCACCCGGGCCGGCAGCAGGTAGGCGAACTCGGCCATGTAGTCGACCTCGCCGCCGTCGGCCCCGAGCTCGGCGACGCCGTCCAGCAGCTCGGCGGTGATCCGGAGGACGTCCGGCTCCATCTCCTGCACCCGGCGCGGGGTGAACACCTTGCGGAACAGCCCGCGCATCCGGCCGTGCCGGTCGCCGTTGCTGAACATCATCGAGTTCATCAGCGTCACCAGCACCGCGTGGTCGCGCCAGCCCGGCGTCATCGGCTCCATCCGGAGCGCGTCGTGCACCTCGAACGAGGTGTCCCGCAGGATCCGGTCGACGGCCCGGTAGCCGAAGACGGCCGCGGCGTACGGCAGCTCGGGCGCCGTCACCGGCAGCACCTCGCCGAGCCGGTGCAGCTCGGCGTACAGCGGGTACGGGTCGTCGGTCCCGTCGGCCGCCAGCGCCCGGAAGATCTCGTCCGCAGTCATTTTCTCCCCCAATTTCCGGCATGCCGAAAACGCATTCTCTGCTTTCTTTCCGCGGCGTAAATCATTGCTGCGGAACACTTACCCCGACCGGATCCGTGCCGTACTGTGACTGCCGGGGGAGGACGCGACAAGAATCGGGGTGGATATGATTCAGCAACGGCGAATCGGGCTTTACGCATTGCTCACCGCCGATGTCTTCTCGGCGTTCGGGAGCCGGTTCTCGGTGGTCGCAATTCCATGGCTGGTATTGATCACCACGGGCAGTCCGGCGAAAATGGGACTGGTCGCCGCGGCGGAGATGATTCCGTACCTGCTGACGAGTGTTCTGGCAGCGCCGATCGCGGACCGGTTCGGGATGCGCCGGACGTCGATCGTCTGCGACCTCAGCTCCGCCGTGGCGATGAGCGTGGTCGCCGCGACGCCCGACTTCGGCTTCTGGCAACTGGTCCTGCTGATCGCCGTCAGCGGCGGGATGCGGGGCGTCGGAGACAGGGTCAAACACGTGCTGCTGCGGCCGGTGACGGCCGAGTCCGGGATCCCGATGATCCGTGTGACCAGCGCGTATGAGGCGATGAACCGCACTGCGGGGCTGATCGGCGCGCCGCTCGCGGGCATCCTGGTGGCGACCCTCGGGGCGCGGCACACGATCTGGCTGGACGCCGGCACGTTCGCCGTCTCGGCGCTGCTGGTGTGGGCGCTGGTGCGGCCCGCGCCGGAGGCGGAGGAGGTCACGCCGGCCAAGGAGCCGTACCTGAAGGCGCTACGTGGCGGATTCACTTTCCTGCGCACCGACAAGCTGCTGCTCGGGATGATCGCGACGCTGTTCCTGATCAATTTCTTCCAGCAGGCGGCGAGTACCGTGCTACTGCCTTTGTGGGTGCAGGAGGAATTCGGTTCACCGACCCGGCTGGGGATCATTCTCGGGGTTTTTGCGGGTGGCTCGCTGGCCGGGAACGTGGTTTTCACCATCTTCTCGACAAAGCTTCCGCAGATGCTTTCCTTCTTCATCGGGGCGGCAATCGGCGGCGCGCCGAGAATCCTGGTGCTGGGGTTGAGCGACAGCCTGGTGGTGGTGCTGATCGTGACATTCTTCGCCGGGTTCGGAATAGCCAGCGTGAACCCGATCGTCGGTGCGGTGCTGTACGAGCGGATCCCGGTCGAGCTGCAGACCCGCGTCTTCGGGGTGGTCGCCGCGGTCGCGGTCTCCGGCATCCCGATCGGGAGCGCCCTCGCCGGAGTCGCCGCGGCCGGCGTCGGGCTCAGGCCGACCATCCTCGTCGGCGGTGTGGTGCTGCTCGCGCTCACCCTGATCCCCCTGATCAGATACCGCCGGCAAACCTCAGAACCCCCGGCAACAGAAACCATGCAACCCACAGGAGACCCGGGATGACCCCCGCCGAGCTGGCAGCAGCGAGCGACCTGATCATGCCGATGGCCATCCGGGTGGCAGCTACCCTGCGCATAGCCGACCTGCTCGCCGACGGCCCGCTCACCGCAGAAGCCCTCGCGACCAAGGCGGGCGCAAACCCCGAAGCCCTCCACCGTCTGATGCGCTACCTCGTTGCCCGCGGCCTCTTCGAGGCGGCAGGCACTACAGAGTTCGCGCTCGGGGAGTCCGGGCGGTGGTTGCTGGACGATGCTCCTGGGGCCGCTCGGCGGTGGCTGGATCTGGAGGGCTTCGGGGGGCATATGGATCGGGCGTTCTTCGAGTTGCTCGGGACCGTGCGGGCCGGTGGGCCTGTTGCTGCGGGCAACAAGTTGAGTCTTACGCCGGGGGCGGCTGCTTCGTATGACGAGTTGATGGGCGAGCGGGCCAGCAGCGAAGGGCCGGCTCTCGCGCGGGTGCTCGACTGGAGGCGGTTCCGGCATGTTGTCGACGTCGGCGGTGGTACCGGGGCTCAGCTCATCGCTTTGCTGACGGCCTTCCCCGGGCTCCGCGGGACTCTGGTCGAGCTGCCGGCGAGCATCGCTACCGCGCGGCGGGAGTTCGACGCAGCAGGTGTGAGCTGCGGTGTCCTGGCCGGCAATCTCTTCGACCTGGAGCTGCCCCAGGCCGACGTGTTCGTGCTGCGCTACCTCCTGCACTCCTTCCAGGACGACCAAGCCGTCGACGCGCTCAGCAAGTGCAGGAAGGCGCTCACCGCCGGCGGCTCCATCCTCGTCATGGAAGCATCCGACGCAGTGCCGGCCGTCTTCGCCGCGATGGATCTGTTGATGCTGGTGCTCGGGCACGGCCGGGAGCGCACCCTCGCCGAGTACGACGACGCCGCAGCGGCCGCAGGCTTGACCCGCAAGGCCATCCACCAACCCACGGCCGGCCCGCGCGTGCTGGAGTACGTCGTCTAGCATCACGTCTCGCCGAGCAGCAGCGAGCCGGTGACGTGCACGTTGCGCTTGAGGTTGAGGACCTCCCCCTCACCCTGGCTCCCGATCCGCACGTAACACCCGGACCCGCGCCGCCCGAAGGTGTACGGCCCGATCGAGAACGGGACCTCCGCCCGCTCCTGCGCGCCGCTGGACAGATGCACGAAGTCCATCACCATCCGGTCCGGCTTCGAGTAGTCCTGCACCAGATGCAGCCCCTCGGCAGCACCACTCTCGACCAGCTGGAGCCACTCCGCCGGAGTCGCCTCCCGGCCGACCACCACACCGGACCCACCGAACTCGTCAGCCGGCTTGAGCACCAACTGCTCCCGCTCGGCAACCACAGACGAGACCAGCGACGGCGTGAGCAACCGCGTGCGCGGCAAGTGGTTCCGGACGAGCTCAGCATCAGCAGCCGGAAGCTCGTCGGCGTCCTCCCAGAGCCAGGCGAAGACCACCTTGTTGCTGATCAACCACGAAGCCGCCGAGGTGAACAACGTCGCCGTACCGGCCTGCAGCGCATCCTTGATCGCCTGCAACCCAACGGTCGGCGGCATCTCGGAGCAGACGAACAGTCGCAGGATCGCCTCGACCCGTCGTCCTCGCCCGACCAGCTCGCCGTTCGCGTCCAGCGACAGCCAGTCGACCGGCTGCACATCCATGTCGAAGCCGTTCTCGCGCCCACGATCCACGAACGGCTGCAGCAGCTCGACCAGCTTCTCCGGATCATGCGACTCCGGATACTCGCCATCGGTCCGGAACACCATCGTCAGCCGCGCACCCGGCGCGAGCCCGAGCGACTCACGAATCGCGGAGTACCGCCCGTCGACGGCCGAGGCCGGCGCCTCGACCGGCAGCAACGAGGAGACCCCGGAGTTACGGAAGAGCTCCAGGAACCGCGCCGACACCTTCTCGGAGTCCCAGACGCTGCCCACATCGCTACCGACGTTGAACTCGACGAACTTCGGCACACCGTCGGTCAGCAAGATGTCAGGCCGCCCCGACATCACCAGATGATCACCGAGCGGCTCGGCATCGTCCAGGAACTCGACCCGCCCTTCCGGGATCCCCAGCAACTTGCGCAACTCCCCCGCAGTACTGGCCCGGCGCCGGCAGCATTCCAGCAGCAGCTGCAGCATCCGATCGCTCAACCCGTAGAGCTCGTCCAGCCAGGACTTGCTCATCAGCACCGGCCGCACCGGCCGCCACGTCTCGTTGTAGGTCGCGATCTCGTCGAAGACGACCCGCCAGCCGGCCGTACCAGCCGCCAGTACCGCCGCCTCCACCTCCTCGGACAAGTTGCCCCAGGCATCAAATCCGGGGCGCCCGGCCCAGTCGAAATCGCTCACGTCGTCACCAGGAGCGGGCCGGTCACGTGGATCGCGCGCTTGAGGTTGAGCACCTCGCCGTGCTCGTGCGACCCGACCCGGAGGAAGCAGCCGAACGACTTCCGCCCGAACGTGTACGGACCGACTGAGTACGGCACCTCGACCTGCAGGTGCTCGCCGGTGTCGATATTGGTGAAGTCCATCGTCAGCCGGTCGGGCCGCACGTAGTCCTGCAACAGGTAGCCGCCACGGCGGATCGCCTCCTCGAGCCCTTCCCGCCACGCGCCCGGATCGGTCTCGTGCCCGACCAGTACGCCGGCACCGCCGTACTCGTCAGCCGGCTTCAGCACCAGCAACGCTTGCCGGGCAACCGCGTCGTCGAGCAGTTCCGCCGTGATGAGTCGACTCCACGGCACGTGCAGCCGGACGAGCTCCTGGTCCTCGGGGGCCAGCAACTCGATGTCGTCCCAGAGGAAGGCCAGCATGATCTTGTTGGCCAGCAGCCAGCCCGCCGACGACGTGAACAGCTTCGACCGGCCCGATTCGACCGCGGCCTTCAACGCCGCCTGGCCCGGGAGCTGCGGCATGTCCGTGCAGACGAACAGCCGGAACACAGCCTCCACCGGCCGGCCCTGGTTGACCAAGGCACCGTTCTCGTCGGCCTCGAGCCAGATCAGCGGCGCGACGTCACCGTCGATCCCGAATGCCGCACCGCGCTCGACGAACGGGTCGAGCGAACGGACGATCGCGGGCAGGTTGTCGCTGCCCGGATACTCGCCTTCGGTCCGCAGTACGGTCGTCAGCCGGTCGCCCGGCTTGAGCCCGAGGGTGTCGATGATCGCCTGGTAGCGGCCGTCGACGGGTGACGGCGGCGCGTCAACCTTCACCGGCCCGTCAGCGCCGTCGAGCGTCGCCAGTCCATGGTCGGCGAACATCGTCAGGAAGCGGGTCGAGACGCGTTCGGTGTCCCAGACGCAGCCCGCCTCGCTGCCGACGTTGAACTCGACGAACTTCGGTACGCCGTCGCTGATCAGGATGTCCGGCCGGCCCGACTGGATCAGCTGCTCGCCGAGTACCTCATCGTCGTCGAGGTACTCGATCAGGCCATCCGGCGTCCCGAGCAGCTTGCGCAGCTCACCCGCCGTCCGCGCCCGGCGCATCCCGGTCTCCAGCAGCAACCCGAGCAGCCGGTCCATCACCTGCGCCAGCGCGTCGTACGTGGTCTGGTGGATCATCACCGGCCGTAGCGGGCGCCAGGACTTGTTGAAGGTCAGCACGCCGCTGAAGACCTTCTTCCAGTCCTCCGCACCGGCCGCGAGCACCTTGTCCTTCGTTGCCTGTGGCAACTCTTCCCAGTAGTCGAAGGACGTCCCGCGCCAGTCGAAGTCCATCAGTGCTCCTCCAGATTCACGAGTAACAGGCCGGCGGTCAGCGCGCCCTGGGTCAGGTTGACGACGCCGCCGGCACCGGGCGGCGAGAAGCGGGTGAAGCCACCGGCCGGGACCCGGTCGAACTGGTACGTCGAGACGCAGTACGAGACGTCGGCCTCGACCACCTCGCCCGAGTCCGGCCGGACGAACTGCATCGTCAGCGGATCCGCCTCGATCAGCTCCTGGGTGATGTGCGGCCCTTCAGCGGCGTCGACCGCCGCGAGCCAGTCCTCCGGTGAGGTGAGCGGGCCGATGAAGACACCGTGGCCGCCGTAGTCGTCGGTCGGTTTGAGCACGAGCCGCTCGCGGTCGTCGAGCGTCTGCTGCCGCCGCTCGGGTCCGTAGAGCCAGGTCCGCGGGATGTGCGCCCGGACGATCTCCGCGTCCTCGGCCGGAAGCTGGTCGAGGTCGTCCCACAACCAGGCGAAGATCGTCTTGTTGCTCAGCAGCCAGACGGCCGACGGCAGGAACATCCGGAACGTCCCCGCCTCGTTCGCCGCCCGGAGCGCGGCCATTCCTGCAGATGCGCCGTCGTACGTCGGGACGAACATCCGCCAGACGGCGTCGAGCGTCCGGTCCCCGGCCAACAGCTTGCCGTCAGCGTCCTGCACGATCCACTCGAGTGGGTAGACGAGCAGGTCGACGCCCAGCTCGCGCCCGCGGTCGGCGAAGGGGCGCAGCCGGTTGATCATGTACTCCGCGTCGTCGGCGTGCGGATAGCCACCGCCGGCGGCATAGATCATCCCGGTCGTCTTCCCCGGTCCGACATCCGCACGGATCGCGTCGAACCGCCCGTCGACCGCTGACGGTGGCGCGGCGGCCCCCATCGCGGTGAGCACCGGCTCCTCGCGATAGACGTCCATCCAGCGCTTGATCACGCCATCGGCATCCAGTACTCCGCCCAGCGCGCTCTCGACGTTGCACTCCACCATCCGCGGCACACCGCGTTCGATCAGCAGGTCGGAGCGGATCGCGTTGATCAGCCGCCCGGTCAACGGCTCGCTGTCGTCCAGCAGCTGGATCCGGTCGTCCGGAACCTCCAGTACCGCGCGCAGCTCACCCGCCGTCCGCGCCCGCCGGCGGCAGGCGTCGAGCACGAGTTGCGCGACCCGCTGCGTGATGCGGTTCATCTCGGCGAACCCGGCGTGGGTCGTGACCGGCGAGCGGAGCGGGATCCAGTTCTGGTTCTGCAGCGAGACGTCGTCGTAGACCTGCTGCCAATACTTGTGGCCATAGGCAAGGAACTTCTCGCGGACCTGCTCCGGCAGCTCCGGCCAGAGCTCTGCCGCGGATGGTCTGGTGGTCACTTCTTCTCCCCCTTCAACACGCCGCGGATCGCCGCGACCAGGTCGTCCCGTCCCGGCTGGACGGCCCGATCGAGCGCCAGCGCGAACGGCAGCACAGCTCCATCCGGCCGGGTCACCCGCCGCGGCGGCGCGACCAGGTCGAACCGCTCAGCAGCCACCGCCAGTACTTCGGCGCCGAACCCGCTGGTCCGATTCGAGTCGTCGATCACCACCAACCGCCCGGTCCGTGCCACCGACGCGGCGAGTCCGGCGACGTCCAGCGGATAGACCGTGCGCGGATCGAACACCTCGATCGACGCCTCACCGGCCAGCTCGTCGGCCACCGCCAGGGCATCGGCGACCAGGTGGCCCAGAGCAACGACCGTGACATCGGATCCGGCCCGCGCGATCCGGCCGACCCCGAGTGGTACCGGCGCCAAGGTCGAGAAGTCGACATCTTCCCGGAACCCGAGCGCACCCGCCGGCGCGAACAACACCACCGGATCGTCATCCCGGATTGCCGACAGCAACAACCCATAGGCATCCGCCGGAGTCGCCGGTACCACCGTCTTCACCCCGACGTGCGCGAAAAGACTGTAGGGGTGGTCGGAGTGCTGCCCGGCCCACCCGGTCCGCGATCCCGACCCCGGTACGACGTACGTGACCGGAACCTTGCACTGTCCCCCGGACATCAGTGACATCTTGTGCGCCTGGTTCGCGATCTGCTCGAAGACGAGGAAGAGCAGCGACGGGATCTGGAACTCGATCACCGGCCGCAGCCCGGCCAGCGCCGCGCCGGTCGCGAAGTTGGTGAATGCCTGTTCGGACAACGGGGTGTCGAGCACCCGCTCCGGACCGAACCGGCTGAACAACCCGGCGGTCAGGTTCGAGGCCGCGACCCGGACGTCCTCACCGAGCAGGAACACCCGCTCGTCGGCCTCTAGCTCGTCCCCCAGCGCCCGGTTGAGAGCCTTCAAATAGGAGAGTTTGGGCATCAGCTGAACACCTCCGGCGACGCGTAGAGGTATTGCAAGGCGGCGTCGGGATCGGGATGAGCGCTCCCCAGCGCGATCCCGGCCGCCGCGTCGAGCAGTGACTCGATCTCGAAGTCGACGGCAGCCCGGTCGTCAACAGACAGCCGTGCCCCCTGGATCTCCACCGGATCCCGCGACCACCCGGCAGCGAGCTCCTCCGCCGAGCGGTAGGTGAGCCGGGTCCGGTGCTCGAAGGTGTGGTGCGCGTCGAACCGGTAGGTCAGGCACTCGAGAAAGGTCGGCCCCTTACCGGCGCGGGCCCGTTCGACGGCTGCCGTCGTTGCTGCCAGCACCTTCTCGGGATCCTGGCCGTCGATCGTGAAGGCCGGGATGCCGAACGCCTTCGCCCGGCCGGTGATGCTGCCCGCGACCGCGGACGCCACCGGCATCGTGGTGGCGTAGCCGTTGTTCTCGCAGACGAACAGCACCGGCACGTTCCAGAGCGCGGCCAGATTGAATGCCTCCAGCAACATCCCCTCGTTGACCGCGCCGTCACCGAAGAAGGTGACCGCGACGGTCGACTTGCCCAGCCGGCGCTGAGCCCAGGCCGCGCCGGTGGCGATCGATCCGGCCGCCCCGACGATGGCGTTCGCGCCCAGGATGCCCAGCCCGAAGTCGGCCGCGTGCATCGAACCGCCGCGGCCCTTGTTCAGCCCCGACTCCCGGCCCATCAGCTCGGCGAACATCCGGGCCGGGTTCACCCCCTTGGCCAGCACGTGACCGTGTCCGCGATGCGTGCTGGTGATCAGGTCGTCGGCGCGCAAGGCGGCGCACACTCCGGCCGCGATCGCCTCCTGACCGACGTACGGGTGAATACCGCCGACGATCTCGCCGGACCGGACGAACTCGATCGCACGCTCCTCGAAGCGGCGGATCAGCCGCACGGTCCGGTAGAGATCGATGGTGGTCATCAGTCAGTCCTCAGCCTTTGATCGCGGCGAGGATGCCGTCCCACAGCCGGGCGCGGGCGGCGAGTGCGGTGTTGATGGTGTCCGCGCAGGCGTCCCACTTGGCCTGGTCGTCACCGCACAGGTCGGCGACCATCTGCATCGCCATCGGGGTGTGGAACTCGCCGTCCACCTCGATGTGGCGTTCCAGATAGTCGACGAAGGTGTTGAGCTTGTTGGAGCGCTCGTTCACCGCGACGACCTGGGTGAACATGTCCGGGATCAGGTCTTCCCGGCCGAACGCGAACGCGGCCGCCTGGCAGTGCACCGGCGCGTTCTCGATGATGCCCCAGGTGGTACCGGCGAAGTCGATCGACACCTGCGGTACGCCGGCCGCCGCGAGCGACTCGACCACGGGGGCGCCGTCGCGCAGCAGGCTGATCAGCTTGTCGATCGAGCTGGTGTCCGCGCCGGCCTCGTGCATGCCGTCGACGTACAGCTCGAAGTGGCTGATGAAGGCCGGCTTGCCGTCCTCGCCGCCCAGCTCGTCGCTCTCCTCGACCATCACGATGTCGTTGATCAGCCGGCGGCTGCTGCGGTGCTCGGTCGGGATCCACGGCACCGTGACGCAGGTCAGCTCGCGCTGCAGCGACTTGAGCAGCGACATGAAGTCCCAGACGGCGAAGACGTGGTGCTCCATGAAGGTGACGAGTGACTCGTGCGTGTCCAGGTTGGCGTAGAGCGGGTGCTGGACGACCTTGTCGCGGGCCTCGGAGACGGCCTTCTCCAGCTGCTCGATGCCCGGGTGGGTCTGACCCCAGTCGTAACGTGACATGTTCCTTCTCCTTGGTTTAGCGGTCGGCCCAGAGAGTGGGGCAGAAATCCGGGTCGGCGTAGTCAGGCGTGCCGTCCGGGGTCCGGCGGACCAGCGCGTCGTGGTTGTACGCCGCGAGGGTGCCGTCGGAGAGCGGGAACTCCCGGTAGGAGTTGCCGCCGTCCTGCAGGTGCAGCGAGATCGCCCGGCGGGGGCGGTCGCTGACGTTCGCACCGCTGCCGTGGTACGTCCGGCAGTGGTGGAAGTTCATCTGGCCGCGCGGGATGGTGATCGGCAGCTTGACCACCTCGACGCCGTTGAACTCGGCGTTCTCGATCAGCATCTGGTCGAGCTGCGACTTGTCCCGGTCGGCGAAGTGCCGCACGACGGTGTCGTTCGAGCCGATCTCCTTCCACCGGTGGCTGCCGTCGACCATCGTGATCGTGCCCATCTCGGGCGGGCAGTCGTGGAACGGGATGAACGCGGTCAGCATCCGGTCCGACGACGAGGAGGACCAGTAGTGCTTGTCGAAGTGCCAGGGCACGATGTTCGACGGCTCACCCTTGATCGGTGGCTTGTAGATCAAGGTGGACTGGAAGATCCGGATCTCCTCGACCTGCGCGAGCCGGGCCGCGACCGCGCCGATCAGCGGCTTGCCCAGGATCTTCGCGAGCCCGTCGTGCTCGTAGTGCACGTAGTCGTTGTGCCGCTGGACGTCGCCCTTGGACGGGTCCCAGTAGGCGAGCTTGGGCGGCGCGACCGGCAGCTCCCGATCGCGTTCACCGGCGTAGTACCGCTCGCTCGCGTTGACCAGCTCGTCGGTCTCGTCGTCGGTGAGCAGCTTCTTCGACAGGTACCAGCCGTGCTCCTGGTAGAACGCGACGTCCTCGTCCGACGGCAGCAGGTCGATCTCGTCGGCCGACAGGATGAACTCGAGCGCCCTCATACCTCGACCCCTTGCAGCTCGCGCTCCTTGGCCTCGTACAGGGCCTTGATGTTGCCGCTGCCGAACGTCATCGCGCCGCGCCGCTCGATGATCTCCAGGAACAGCGTCCGGCGGACGTGCATCGACTCGGTGAAGATCTGCAGCAACTGGCCCCAGTGGTCCTTGTCGACCAGGATGCCGAGCTTCTCCAGGTCCTCGAGCGGTGTCTCCACGTCGCCGACCCGGCCCGGCAGCGCCTTGTAGTACGCCGACGGCGAGGCGAGGAAGTTGACGCCGCGCTCCTTGAGGGTGCCGACCGCCTCGACGATGTCGCTGGTCCGCAAGGCGATGTGCTGAACTCCGGCGCCCGCGTGCCAGGTGAGGAAGTCGTTGATCTGGCCCGGCCGCCGGTTCGGGTCGGGCTCGATCAGCGTGAAGGTGACGTGCTTCGACGGGCTCTGGACGACGGTCGACTCCATTCCCTGACCGGCTACCTCGATGTACTCGTCGAAGATCGGCAGGAACCCGAAGACGTTCTCGTAGAACTCCACCGTCGGCTTCAGCTGGCCGGACGGCACGCAGATCGCCAGGTGGTCGATCTCGCTGAACAGCTTCTCGTCGGGGCCCTTCGAGGGCTCGGTGATCTGGATGGCACCGGGCAGGAACTCCCGCCGCGGTCCGTGCCGCTCGACCAGCCGGTGGATCACGTCGCCGAAACCGGCCACCTCCGCGATCACCACGGTGGTCTCCAGCTCGTCGGTGTAAGTCACCGGCTCGGTCACCGAAACGGCGCCGCGGGCCAGCAGTTCGGTGTAGGCGACCGCGGCGTTGTCCACCTCGATTCCCACCACGGCGACACCGTCACCGTGGCGCTGGACATACTCGGCGGCGGGGTGGGTGGCGGCCAGCCCCGAGGTCAACACGATCTGTACGGCGCTCTCCCGCAGCAGCAGCGAACGCTGGTCGGCCAGGCCCGTCTCCGGTCCTCCTTGACCGTGTATCTGCAGACCGAAGGCGTGCGCCAGGTAGAACGCCGCCTGCTTGGCGTCGCCCACGTACATCTCCACGTGGTCGATCCCGTAGATCTCCATCACCAGACCTCTCCCTCACTCTTGATCTGCGTGCTCGGAGGGCCGAACAGCAGGCTGACGTTCTGGCCGCCGAAGCCGAACGAGTTCGACAGGGCGTACTGCGGGCGCGCCTCGCGCGGCTCCTTGCGGACGTGATCCAGCGGACAGGCCGGATCGGGGTCTTCGAGGTTGTACGTCGGTGGCAGCAACCCGGTGTTGACCGCCATCGCACTGGCGGCGGCCTCGACCACGCCCGAAGTACCGAGCATGTGTCCGGTGAGCGCCTTGGTGGAGCTCACCGCCGGGCTGGATCCCTTGAACGCAAGGCCGATCGCGACCGACTCGGCGACGTCACCGAGCTTCGTGCTGGTGCCGTGCGCGTTGACGTAGCCGACCTGCTCGGGCAAGACGTTGCCACTGGCAAACGCCAGCCGCATGCAGGCCGCTGCACCGGTACCATCCGGGCGAGGCGCTGTCGGGTGATGTGCATCCGCATTCACGCCGTACCCGACGACATCGGCGTACCCGCCGGCGCCTCGTCTTGAAGCGTGTTCAGCGCTCTCGAGTACCAGCAACGCGGCGCCCTCGGAGAGCACGAACCCGTTCCTGCGCAGGTCGAACGGCCGGCTCGCCTCGGTCGGGTCGTCCCAGTTGCGGGCCAGCGCCCGGGCGTTGGCGAAGGTCTCGGCGAACGTCGGGAACAGCGGCGCCTCGCTGGCCCCGCAGATCACCACATCCACCTCACCGCTGCGGATCAGCCGTACTCCGTCGGCAATCGCCTGCGCGCCGGAGGCACACGCCGTACCGACTGATGAGGTGTAGCCGCGGATCCCGAAGCGGATCGCCACCCTCGCGGCCGGCATGTTCGGCAGAATCCCGGTCAGCAGGTACGGACTGACCGCTGCCCGGCCGCGTTCGGCCCTGGCCAGCACCTGGGTCTCCAGCGTCGCCATCCCACCCACGCCGCCGATGATCACGCCGATCCGCTCGGGCTCGACGTTCTCGCCGACGACCAGGCCGGCATCGGCCAAGGCCTCCGCCGCCGTCACCTGGGCGAGGATCACGGTGCGATCCATCACCTTGCCGTCCGGCCCACTCGCGATCTTCCCGGCGTCGAACGGCGGCAGGAAGCCGGCGAGCTCGACAGAGTTGGCCACCGGATGATCCGCCGGCGGCCGGCTGATCCCCGACTTCCCTTGCAGCAAGGCACCGAACACCTCGGTCACACCCCGCCCCACGGGCGTGAGCAACCCCATGCCCGTGATCGTCACGGCGGTCATGACGACACCTCGGACAAGCGTTCCTGCCGGAGGGCGACCTTCCGGACCTTGCCGGTCACCGTCACCGGCACGTCGGCATCGTCGACGACGGTGATCCGGCGCAGCGTCGCCGCGACCTCTTTGCCCAGCGCCGCGAGGATCCGTTCGTCCCGATCCGCAATGGGTTCGGCGTTCGCGGGCAGCTCCAGCAGCACGTCGGTGAGGAACCGGTCGTTCTCCTGCACGATGATCACCGTGCAGTCCTGGACCTCGGGGAGGGCGGCGAGGATACGCTCCTCGGACATCGAGGTGTAGAGCTGAGGACCGTTGAAGCCGGCAACGGCATCGGGGACCCGGTCCAGGTGGAAGTAGTGGCCGGTCTCGTCGCGGTAGACGAGATCGCCGGTGAGGAACCAGCCGTTCAGGCGGAACTTGTAGGTGTTGACCGAGTCGTTCCAGTACCCCGGCGACACCGTCGGCGAGCGGAAGCCGAGCAGCCCGGCCTTGCCGGGTGGGAGCTCTTCGCCGGTCGAGTCGAGCACGGTCGCCTCGGCGAACTGGTACGGCTTGCCGATGCAGCGCCCGTAGTGGTCGCTGTCGATCGTGTGGGTGATGTGGAAGCCGTTGTGGCCCATCTCGCTCGACCCGAGCCCGTCGACGAAGTGGGAACCCGGGACGGTTCTGCGCCCCTCCCGGGTGACGGTCTCGCGGGTGCCGACGGCGACGAGTTTGCGGATGTGCGGCTCGTGCGCGCAGTCGCCGGTGTTGAACCACATCCGGACCGAGTCGAGGTCGTGCGCGCTCAGGTCCTCACGCGCCAGCCCGGCCCACGTCACGGCGAATCCGTAGACCCCGTGCGGCTTCCAGCGTTCGATCTGGCGCAGTACCGTCGACGCGTCCTGGCTGGACAGCAGCAGCATCTCGGCGCGGTTGCCGAGGACCTGGTTGACCATCAGGATCGTCGCCGTGTGCGGGATCGGCAACGCGTTCAGGATCCTGTCGGTGCCCTGCGACTGCGGCATCGTGAGCAGGTGCTTCAGCGCGGCGTACAGCGTCTTGTGGGTGTGCAGGACGGCCTTGGGCACCCCGGTCGTACCGGAGGTGTGGGTGATCACGATCGGGTCGTCCTGGTGATGCCGGTACTGCGCCGGCGCCTTCGCCGGATCACCCGTACCGAGCTCCACCGGCTCACCCAGGATCGATGCCTCGCGCAACAACTCCTTGTGCGCCTCGTCGGCCAGGACGCCGGTCACCCGCAGCCGGCGGATGTACTCCTCCGCGATCGCCGGCGCCATCTTCCCGTTCAGCAACGCGGGGATCGCCCCGATCCGGGTCAGCGCCAGGAAGCTCAGCACGATGTCGGCGGCATCGGTGGCCCAGATCGCCACCACGTCCCGCCGCCCGATCCCCCGGTCGTGCAACCACGCCGTCCGCGCCTGCACCCGCTCGTCCAGCTCGCCGAGCGTGAGCGGGTGTTCGGCCGGGAAGTGGTCGACGGCGGTATCGAAGCTCAACCCGGGTCCGCTCAGGTCGGCGCCATGCGCGATCACCGTCGCCAGCACGTTGCCTGCACCGATGGCCGGATCGGCTGCCAACTGCGCTCTCAGACTCTTCACAACGGATCTCCCCCACTCACCAACAGGGCGACGGCGGTGTCGCCCTGACTTGCCTGTTCGACGAGCACGATCAGCACCTGGTCCGCGTCCCCGTCGGCGATCAGCAGTGCGGCCTGGTCGAACCCCGCCTGCCTCGGGTCGCCCGGCGGATTGAGGCAGACGACGGGTCCGTGCAGCCCCCAGCGCGCGGCGACGTACCCAGCCACGCTGTTCGGGACCGACTGGAAGAAGTGCAGCGGTCCGACTCGCTTGCCGTCGGCAACTGCTTGCCGGACATGTTCGGCCGCGACCCGGTCACCGGTCCGGCTGACCAGCACGATGCCGACCTTTTCGCCTTGTTTCGCGGCGACCTCGCCGTACAGGGACTGCAGGCAACGATCGGCCACGACGGCGACCAGCGGGCTGAACGTCGACCCGATGAAACCGGGCAGCGCCGGTGGACCTACCAGCGCGTCGTCACCCGGCTGCGGCCAGTGACTGTCCGTGATCACACGGAGTTCGGGAATCTCGACCAGGTTGTTCATCCAGCACGCACCAGCAAGGCCGTGTTGGCGCCCCCGAAGGCAGCGTTCAGCGTCAGCCCGTACTGCGCTGTCGCCGGCCGGGGAGCGTCGAGGATCAGGTCCAGCGGGCAGCTCGGATCGGCGGTGGTGAAGCCGGCGTTGACGGGGAGCTTCCCGGCGCGCAACGCCAGTACCGTCATCACCAGCTCCAGCAGGCCGGACGCCTCCAGGGCGTGGCCGTGCACCGCCTTCGTCGAGCTGACCGGCACGTCGGCCGGGAACACGGATCGAATCGCGGCCGCCTCCGACGCGTCGCTCATGGTCGTGCCGGTGGCGTTCGCGTTGATGTAGCCGACGACACCGGCGGGCAGCTCGGCCTTGCGCAACGCGGCCTCGATCGCCGCCGCCAGCCCTGCGCCGTCCGGGGCCGGCTGACAGGGGTGGTACGCGTCGCCGGCTCGTCCCCAGCCGGCGATCTCGGCCTGCCCCTCGCCCTTTTGCAGAACGACCGCCACGACGGCGTCCCCGAGCAGGAGCCCTCGGCGATCCAGGCTGAACGGGCGGACCGTGCTGTCGTCGGACAACGCCCGGCCCGCGTCGAACAAGGCGAACTGGTCGGGCTCGACCAGATAGCCGGCTGCCACGACGATGCGCTCCGCGTAGCCGTAGCGGATCAGCGCCGCCGCGTCAGCGACCGCAGTACTGGCTGAGACGCACGCGCTGGTGTAGATCTTCGCCGCTCTGGTGGCCAGGGCACGGACACCGGAACGGCCGTGGACCGCGAGGAACAACGGCGTCGTCGCACGCTGGGCCGGAGTGAGACCGGCGTCGGCGCAGGCGTCGATGACCGCGTCGTGCAGCTCCTCCTCCAGCGAGCGGGCGTCGAGGGCCGTCGCCGCGCGGGTCACCCGGCGGTTCGAGGTGTCGAACCGCCGGACCTCGCCGAACGCCGCGGCGCCGGGAAGCGCCGCGGCCAGTTGCGCCTCGGCACCACGGCCGAGCGCGCTCAGGACGGAGAACCCGGTGATGGAAACGGGATCAGACATGGCTCTTCAACGCTTCCGCGAGCACGAATACGGCGTCGTCGATGGTCTTGATCCGGTCCAGCTGATCGTCGTCGAGCTCCAGCTCGTAGCGCTGCTCGACCTGATGTACGAGCCAGGCGAGCTCCATCGAGTCGATCCGTTCCCGGACCTCACCGGGACCACGATCACCCAGCGCTGCGAGCCAGTCGACGACTTCTGCTCTTCCGGGAGGGGGGAGCGATGAGGGGGGCCCGGAGCTTGGCATCAGACCTGCTGCGCTACCCGGCCGGCCACCGCGGAGGTGAACTCGCCGACGGTCATCAAAGCCAGCTCCTCGGACTCGTCGTCGGAGAACCGGACGCCGAACTTGTCCTCGACCCGCACCGACAGGTCGGCCAGCGCCAGCGACTCCAGGTCGACCCCGGCCGGGCCGAGCGTGGTCTCGTCGTCGATGCCCTCGACGTCGTAGTTCATGTCCTGCAGTTGCGCGAGGACGAACTCGCGAACCTCTTCCCTCATCGGGATACCTTCTTCCTGTGAATCAGCGTCCGGGCACCGATCTGGCCCCCGTGCACGTCTGGCTGAACCCCGTCGAACGCGACCAGCGATCGGCTGCCCACGCCCTGCTCCTCGAACTCGCCGGCACCCTGCTCGACCAACCCCCGGTACTGCGCCACGACGCCGCCGGCGGTCCCCACGTCGACCCGCTCTGGGTGAGCCTCAGCCACAGCCGGCACCTCGTCGCGGTCGCCGCGAGCCTGTCGGGCCCAGTCGGCATAGACCTCGAGGACCGCTACCCCCGGGACATCACCGCCCTCGCCCACCGCTGGTTCGCCCCTACCGAGCTCGCCTGGCTGGCCGGTCAGCCCGAAGAACTCGAGGCATTCCTGCACCTCTGGACGGCAAAGGAAGCGGTAGGCAAAGCCCTCGGCACCGGCCTCCGGAACGCCGGCCTGAGCCGCGAGATGCCGCTCCCCGCCACCGCTCCCGCGAGCAGTGGGGGTCTGGTCGGCGGGATCGTCGCCTCCGAGCCCGGCCTCGCTCTGGTGCACCTGCCGGTACGGGCCGACGCGGTGCTGGCTGTCGTAGTACCGGCGACTGCTACGAGGGTGGTCTTGTCTGAGCATCATGGGGCTGCCTTGCGGAGTACTGCGGTGTCCCGGACGAGCTTCCCGGTGGTTGTCCGGGGCAACTGATCGAGGACGCGGACGCTGCGCGGGCGCTTGTACGAGGCAAGCAGTTGAGCCAGGTCGGCCTCGATGCGAGCCACGTCGCGGCGTTCGTTCAGCTGGACATAGGCGGTGATCGAACCGTCGTGGACAACCACCGCGGCCTCGACGCCGCGGAGCGTGTTGACCGTGTACTCGACCTCGGTCAGGTCGACCTTCAACCCGCCCACCGAGACCTGTGAGTCCAGCCGGCCCTTGATCGACACGAGGCCGGTCTCCGGGTCGACGACGCCGGCATCCTTGGTCCGTAACCAGCCGTCGGCCCAGCGGCTCGGGTCGGACAGGCCCAGGTACGGCGACTCCGGCCGCCGGATGTGCAGCTCACCGTCGACAGCCCGTACTTCGATCCCGGGCGCCGGGCGGATCTGCGGGCGATGGGCGCCGAACAGGTCTGTCCCGATCACCCCGACCTCGGTCATCCCGTACATGTTGGCCAGCGGTACGCCGTACTTGTCCTCGAAGGCGGCCGAGATCACCGCCGGTACCAGCTCGCCACCCGTCGTCATCCGCTTGAACTGCGGCAGCTTCGGCGGCTCCTGGACCGAGGCCAGCAACCCGATGTGGAACGGCACCCCGAGCACGGTCGCCGGGCTGCGACCACTCGCGATCGCCTGGACGATGGCGTCACCGGTCAACCGCGCGGGCGGGACCAGTACGACACCGGCGTGCAGGCCGTACATCAACCCACCGACGAGACCGAGCACATGCACCATCGACGGCAGCAGGATGATCCGCTCGCCCCGCAACGGCACACCGTCGATCTGCGTGTATCGCAGGACCTCCTCGACCAGGTCCTCGGCGGTCCGCCCGATCACCTTCGACGGCCCGGTCGACCCCGAGCTGAGCTGGACGACGGCGTGCGCAGTACTGGCCGGGTGGCCCGAGTAGCTGGCCACGTCGGTCTCGATGTCCACGAAGGTGCGCAAGCCGGCCACGACCGGTCCGTCCGGCGAAACCACCACCTGCGGGACGAGTCGCTCGACCGCCCGGCGTACCTCGTAGTCGGTCAGCCGGTGATCCAGCAGGATCGCCTGCCCACCGAGCCGCCAGACCGCCAGCAAATGCGTCACGAACGCCATTGACGGCGGTAAACGCAATGCGGCGGCACCGCCCGGGCGCAAACCCGACGCAGTCAATTCGGATTGCCGCTCGGCAACCAGCCGGCGCAGCATTCCACGATCAATTGGAGTGGGGAGCCGAAAACAGATGTCACTCGCCGCACCGGCCAGCAACACATCATCGACCCATTGGGCACCCATAGTGGTTCCGGGCACCACGACAGTACCGTCCATGGTCATCCGAGCTCCGAAGTTCGCCTTGAACACAAAGGATTCAGAGCACCAGGACCCCACCAAGGCCTGGCGATGACGTGACGATACGACACGATCACACGGTCGGTCTACGGACCGAAAGTGACGGTTAGGCTACCCTTGGCGACGTGTTCCAGATCGCTTTTCTTTCGGTCCCGGATCAGCGATGCTGCTCCGTTTTGTTGCCCCCGGAAATCAAACACCCAACCATCCCGCAAACCGGATGATCAGCCGTGGCCGGTTAGGTTTTACGTTCAACAACTCCACTGCGAAGGGTTCCCCCCGCAGATTTCAAATCACCGTTTACCGCACTATTCCAGAACGGGACCGGCGGAAATATTTTCAGATTTTGCGCTGCCACTCCTCGGTCAGCTCGACCGGAACGAATCCGAGCCGCTCGTTGACGGCGTTCATCGCGGTGTTCACCTCGGCGTTCCAGGTGTGCAGGATCCGCCGCTCGGTGTGGCTGCGTTGCAGCTCGAGGTGGTTGCGGGCCTTCAGCGCCAGCCCGAGCCGGTGCCCGCGATGAGCCCTCGCCACCAGCGTCCCCGACTGGAACGCGTTGACCTGGTCATGGCCGGGGAAGAACAGTTCGGTCTGCCCGACCAGCGTGCCGTCCGGTGCGATCGCGACGGTGACGCAGCTGTTCCGGCCCTGCGCACGGGCCTGCTCCTCGCGGAAACGGACCCGCGCCGCGTCCCAGACCTCGGCCTCCACCTCCAGCTCGCCCATCGGCGCCTCGGTCAGGAAGGTGCCTTCGAGCGCCGCGTACCCATCCACCAGGTCGTCCGGGCAACGATCCTGCCAAGAGACCAGCCGATAGTCGCGATGATGCTCGGCGACCTCAGCGGCCAGCTCCTCCAGGAACGACTCCTCGAGCGGTAGCTGAAGGATCCGGTGCATGTCGGAGATGCCCACGGTCAGACCATGAGCACGAGCAAAGGCCCGCCCGGCAGTCTCTTCGCCGAGCGGACTGTGCACCATGCACTGCACGACCGTGCGCCCATGATGCGCGACCCGCTCCTCGCCCAGCCGGGCCAGCACGGTCCCGAAGCCTTGCCGCCGGCGATCCGGCACGACACCGAGATCCAGTGCGGCGAGGTTCGTGTTGTCCTTCTGCGGCAGCTCGACGTAGAGCACTCCGGCGATCCGCCCGCCGTCGTCCCGAACGGCCCAGATCTCCCGTTCGTAGTACGGCGTCTCCGCGGTCACCGAGATCCGCATCTCCTCCAGCGGCCAGAAGACAGGGAACTCCCGGCCGGCCGTCGCGGCCGCCACCATGGCCTGATGCCACTCGTCGAAGGCCGCCGGGTCCCGCGGGTCGATGCGCTCGGTGCTCATCTTCCCGACTGTAGGGACGCGGCAACCACCGAGCGAATCATTTAGCTCTGCAACAACCTGCAAACTCTCGCCGAGCGCGCCAGTTCCATTTTGCAGCCGGTGGTCAGGCAGAGGCGCTGAGGAGGCCCAGAGCGACGGCCACGCGGCCGCCTGCCTGGGACAAGGCCCGGCGGGCCTCTGGCACCGGAGAGCCGGTCAGGAGGTGCACCAGGGCCGGTTTGAGCTCGCCGTCGGCTTCGGCGAGGGCCACCGCGCAGGCGTCGGGGTCGGCGCCGGTGGCCTCGCCGAGGATGCGCAGCATTCGGCCGCGGAGTTTCTGGTTCGTGGCGACCATGTCGACCATCAGATTCGACCAGGTGCGGCCGAGCTTGATCATCAGAGTGGTGGAGAAGCTGTTCAGGATCAGCTTCTGCGCCGTCCCGGCCTTCAGGCGGGTCGAGCCTGCGATCACCTCGGGGCCGGTGTCCGCGGCAATCACGATGTCGGCCAGCGGGGCCAGCGGGGCCGACGGGTTGGACGTGACGAGGGCCGTCGTCGCACCGACGGCCCGGGCTGCCCGCAGCGCGCCCGCGACGTACGGCGTACTGCCTGATGCCGCGAGGCCGATGACGATGTCTCGCCCGGTGACGGTGGCCGCGTCGGCGGCGCCACCCTCCTCGGAGTCCTCGACGTTCTCGACCGCGCGCAGCAGGGCCTCCATGCCGCCCGCGTGGTGAGCGATCACCAGGTCGTCAGGGGCGTGGAAGGTCGGCAGCAACTCGGCCGCGTCAAGCACCGCGAGCCGGCCGGAGGTACCGGCGCCGAAGTAGTGCACGCGTCCGCCGTTGCGGACGGCCTCGACGGCGGCGTCCACCGCGCGCGCCAGCTCAGGGATCACCGCGGCGACCGCGCCGGCCACCCGGGCATCCTCGGCGTTGACCAGCCGGAGAATCTCGGTGGTGCCCACCGCATCGATCGCGAGCGTCCTGGGGTTGCGCTGCTCCGTGGGTGTGATCACAGCTACGATGTTAGTTTTCTACTGAAGGATTTTCAATTCTGTTGATCATTGACAGAGCTCTTCAGCCGGTGACCGCGGACCGCGGTGGCCGTCTCCTCGAGCGCCTTGCGCGCGTCCGGCAGCACCGACTGGGCGACGCCGATGAAAAGGCAGTCGATCACGGTCAGCTGGGCGATCCGGCTGGACATCGCGCCGGAGCGGTAAGTCGTCTCGCGCGCGGCCGTGGTGAGCACAAGATCGGCGGTCCGGGCCAGTGGCGACCGCGGAAAGTTCGTCACCGCGACCGTGGTGGCGCCGTGCTTGGCGGCCTCCTCGAGCGCCTCGACGACCTCGACCGTCGTACCGGTGTGGGAGATCGCGATCGCGACGTCGCCCTCGCCGAGCAGCGCGGCACTGGTCAGCATCACGTGCACGTCCGACCAGGCGAACGCCACCCGGCGGATCCGGTGCAGCTTCTGTTGCAGGTCGAGCGCGACGAAAGCGCTCGCGGCAACGCCGTACAGGTCGACCCGCGGTGCCTTCGCGACCGCGGCGACGACCTTGCTCAGGGCCTCGACGTCGAGCTGCTGGGCGGTCTCCCGGACCGCCTTCTCGTCCGCGAACGCGACCTTGCGGACGACGTCTGTCAGCGAGTCACCAGGCTCGATGTCACCGCCGATCTCGGGCCGGATGCTTTCCGTCGCCGACTGGGCCGCCAGTTGCAGGCGGAGCTGCGGATAGCCGGGGACGCCGATCTGCTTGCAGAACCGGATGACCGTGGTCTCCGAGGTGGACGCCACCTCGGCCAGTTCGGAGATCGTCATCGCCGCCACTCCGCCCGGGTCCGCGAGGACCGCGTTCGCCACCCGCTGCTCGGCCGGAGCCAGCGCGGGCATCACCGCGCGGACCCGGACCAGCAGCGGCCCCGTGGGTTCTGGAGAGGTAACTGAAGTCATGACGCCACCGTACGGCGATTAAGCACCGAGCGGGGTCACCGACGCGAAAGTCTCCAACCAGTTGCGACAAATGACTCCGGCGTTCGTTCGCCGTCGAAAAGCACCTTGTGCCCCGAGGAGATCTTCACGCCGTCCACATAGACGCCCCGGCCCTGGTACAGCGGATCCGAGGTGTAGCGCCACCGCAACGTCTGGTCACCGGATCCGAGGTCCGCGGTGACCTGATGCCAGTGCCGATCACCGGAGCCACTGATCGAGCCGTCGGTATCGATCACCGTCCCCCGGTCGAGCACCGTGAACGGCACCTTGGTCCAGGTCGTCCCGTCGGCAGAACTCTCCAGATACAGCAGATCCGAGTCCTCGGTGTCCACGAAGAGGTCGAAAGACACCTTCGCACCGGCGGCCGGTACGGCGACCTTGGCGGCGAGCGTCGTCGTACTGGCGTCCGTCGTCCCGGAGAACCAGGAATCCTTGCCATGCCGAGGCCCGACCCCCAGCGACAACGCCAGCCCCTGTACTACGGCCCTGCGGGCGGGATTGTTACTCCCCCAGGTGCGGCTGGGGTGAACCCGGTTGGTCAGCAGAATCGCGAACGAGCGCGAATCGAAGTCGATCACGATCGAGGTGCCCGTGTAGCCGGTGTGGCCGGCCGTGCGCGGACCGGACAGGCCACCCATGTACCAGCGCTGGTTCAGCTCGAACCCGAGCCCGTGGTCGTTGCCCGGGAAGGCCTGGTTGAAGTTGGTGATCATCGCGGTGACGGACTCCGTCTTGAGGATCCGCGCACCGCGGTAGCTGCCGCCGTTGAGGAACGTCTGCGCCAGCACGGCCAGGTCGTCGGCCGTGGAGAAGACGCCGGCGTGCCCGGCGACACCGTTGAGCGACCAGGCGTTCTCGTCGTGCACCGAACCCCAGACCATCCCGCGCGGCGGGGCCGTCTGGTACTCCGTGGCGGCGATCCGCGGCTTCTTCTTCTCGTCCGGGTTGTAGCCGGTGTCGCGCATTTGCAGCGGCTTGGTGATCCCGTCGGCGACGAGCTTGTCGAGCGACTTGCCGGTCACCCGGTGCGCCAGCTCGCCGAGCGAGATCAGGTTGAGGTCGCTGTAGAGATAAGTGCTGCCGACCGGGTTCTTCAGCTTCGCCGTGAGCGCCTCGTGCAGGCGCAGCTCGGGCGTCGGCTGGTCGCTCCACAACGGCAGGAACGCGGGCAGCCCGGTGGTGTGCGTGAGCGCCTGCCGGACGGTGATCGCGGCCTTGCCGTTCTCCGCGAACTCCGGCACGTAGGTCGCGATCGGGGTGTCCAGGCCGACCTTGCCCTTCTCGACCAGTTGCATCACCACGATCGAGGTGAACAGCTTCGAGACCGAGGCCATGTCGAAGATGGTGTCGGTGCGCATCGGGATCTGCTGGTCCGCGGGCAGCTCGGTGCCGATGCCATCGGAGTACTTGAGTGCCAGCCCGGTCGCCGTCTTGCTGACCACCTTGCCGTCATGGCCGAGCAGCGTGACGGCACCGGCGTACAGGGGTTTGACGGTGCCGGACGGCTGGGTCCAGCCCGCGACCTGGGCAAGCGCGGCGTCGATCGGCGCGGGATCGAGACCGGCCTTCGCCGGGGCCGAGTCGCGCAGTAGCGTCGACTTCGGCGCGTAGCCGTCGTACGGGTGGTCGAAGCGCCCGGATTTGTTGCCTGAAGCAACCGCAGGACTGGCCATGGTGAGCATCAGGGTAGACACTATCGCGATCGGCTTGACCAGTTTCACCGGTGATCTCCCTTGTACAGCAGGTACTTCGCGCGGCGGGCGGTCCAGGCGTCGGTCTCGCTCTTCCAGGCAGCGACGATCGCCTCGGCGGTGGCGCCGCCGTCGAGCATCGTGCGGAAGCGATCCGATCCGGTCAGCAGGTCGATCCAGCGGCCGGGCGGGTTGTCACCAGTACGCCAGGCGAAACCTGGGTACAGCTTCTTGGCCTCCACGATCATGTGGGTCGCCGCCACGATCGCCTCGGCCCGGTCGGGATCGGTGATCTGGATCTGGACGCCACCGCAGAGCACGTTCGCGTTCTTGGAGATGAACGGCGTGAAGTAGGCCTCCCGGAAGTCGATGCCCGGGATGTTCTTCGCCTGCAGCGCCTGCGCCCACTTGTAGTCGACGTACGGTGCACCGATCAGCTCGAACGGCCGCGTCGTACCGCGCCCCTCGGACATGTTGGTCGCCTCGAACAGACAGGCGCCCGGGTAGAGCAGCGCGGTGTCGGGCGTCGGCATGTTGGGGCTGGGCATCACCCAGGTCAGCCCGGTGTCGGCGTACAGCTGGTCACGCTTCCAGCCCTTCACCTGGATCACCTGCAGCTCCTTGAGCCGCGCGCCGTTCGTGTCCAGCGGCAGGTACTCCGCGTTGAACAGCCTGGCCAGCTCGCCGACCGTCATCCCGTGCTGCTGGATGATCTCCCGCTTGCCGACGCCGGAGGTGAACCCGGGCTTCAGCATCGGGCCGCGCGCCGACCCGCCAGTGGGGTTCGGGCGGTCCAGTACGACGAACTTCGCGCCGGTCTGGACGGCCGCGAGCATCGCCTCGTACATCGTCCAGATATAGGTGTAGAACCGCGAGCCGACGTCCTGGATGTCGAACACGACGGTCTCGACGCCGGCCTTGGTGTAGAGCGTCGCGAGCTTGGCCGCGGCCGCGCCGTACGCGTCGTAGACCATGATCCCGGTCCGCGGATCGACGTGGTCGCCCTCGGAACCGCCGGCCTGCGCGCTGCCGCGGAAGCCGTGCTCGGGGCCGAAGACGGCGACCACGTTGACCTTGCCGGACGCGTGCATGGTGTCGACGATGTGATTCAGGTCGTCGAGGATGCCGGTCGGGTTGCTGATCACCCCGACCTTCTGGCCGGCCAGCGCCTTCCAGTCGTCCTTGGCCAGCGCCTGCGCGCCGGTCGTCACGCCCTTGCCGTGCTTGTCGACGGGCGCCGCGGCGGCGGCTCCCTGGATATCGATCAACGGGGCGGCGGCGAGTGCACCCGCACCGGCCAGCAGACTGCGGCGCTTCATGGTTCTCCTTCTTTTGCTGCAGGGGCAGGGGTCAGCCGACAGCTCGGTAGGCCACACCCACCTGGTTCGGCGTGGCACCGTTATAGAGGTTCACCAGCTCAGGCCGTGGCCGAACTTGTAGAGCGGCGTGGCGGGCTGACCGGCCACCGGGATGTCGACGGGGAGCTTGCCGGCCGGCTTGATCTCGCCGTACAGGACCTTGGTCAGCGACTCCATCGAGACCGCCGCGTACCCGTAGGTGGCCAGGTAGGTCGGGGCCGCGTCGAAGTACGCGATGTCGTAGGGGTCGCGGACGGCGACGACGATCACGGTCTTGCCGGTGGCGAGCAGGCTCTTCACGAGTTTCTGCTGCTTGGCGAGCTTGTCGGTGGTCTTGGTGTCCCAGGCCTTCTGGGTGAGGACCACGGTCACGTCGTTGGCCTGCGCCTTCGTCACCGAGTCGGCGATGGCGGCGTCGGTGGGGGTCGCGCCGGTCTGGGCCACGGTTGTGGTGGCGCCCCTGGTCGTCAGGCTGTTGGCGAGCGCCTGGGTGGTGGTGACGCCCCAGCCGGTGACGAGGATCTTGCGCGGGTCCTTGCTCAGCGGCAGCGTGCTGGTGTCGTTCTTGACCAGCGTGACCGACTTGTCGACGATCTTCTGCGCGGTGGCCAGGCTGGCCGGCGTACCGACCGTCTTGGCGATCTTCGCCGGGTCGACGAACGGCTGGAACAGGACGCCGTTCTTGAGCTTCATCAGCAGTACGCGGAGAACGCTCTCGTTGACCTGACGCTCACTGATCCGGCCCGACTTCACCGCGTCCACGACGGCCTTGAACTGGACGTCAGGGGCCGGCGGCAGCAGGAGCTGGTCGGCGCCGGCCTCGATCGCGCGGACCGCGACCTCGGCGTCGCCGTACTTGGCCCGGACCGCCGCCATCTCGAGCGCGTCGGTGATGACGAGTCCCTTGAAGCCGAGCTCGTTGCGCAGGACACCGGTCAGGATCGGCTTGCTCAGCGTCGCGGGGTCACCGGACGGATCCAGGGACGGTACGACGATGTGGGCGGTCATGATCGAGTCGATCCCGGCCTTGATCGCGGCCTTGAACGACGGTGCGTCGATCGTGTTCCACTGCTCGCGGGTGTGGTTGATCGTCGGCAGCGCGGTGTGGCTGTCGTCGACGGTGTCACCGTGACCGGGGAAGTGCTTCGCGGTCGCCATGATGCCGGCGTCGTCCTGGTAGCCCTTGACCTGCGCCACCGTCATGTCGGAGACGAGCTTGGGGTCGCTGGAGAACGAGCGGACGCCGATCACCGGGTTGAGCGCGTTGACGTTCACGTCGGCGACCGGGGCGTAGTCCTGGCGGATGCCCATCGCCTTCAGCTCGCGGCCGGTGATACCGGCTGCTGTTCTGGCGTCCTTGGTGTCGCGGGTCGCCCCGTGCGCCATGTTGCCGCCGAACTGGGTGGCGGGCGGCCCGATCCGGACCACGACGCCCTGCTCCTGGTCGGTGGCGATCGTCAACGGCAGGTGCAGCCCGGTGTTGAGCGCGGCCGTCTGCAGCTGGTTCGAGTACGTCGCCAGCTGGGCCGGGCTGGTGACGTTGTCGCGCGCGTTGAAGTAGATCCAGCCACCCGGCTTGTACTTCGCCACCACCTCGGCGGGCGTCGCAACGCCGTACAGGGCGGTGTTGCGGGCATCAGCCTGGTTCGCGTCCGGCCCGTAGGCGAACAGCACGAACATCTGCCCGATCTTGTCCTCCAGCGTCATCCCCTGCAGCGTCTTGGTGGCCTGCTGCAGGTCACTGGGCGGCTGGGGCGGTGGAGCGCTGACGGCAACACCCGGCGTCAGCGAGACGATGGTCGCAAGACCAAGGCTGGCAACAGCAAAACGGCGCAAGGCGGACATAACCGACCCCTCAGGTAATTGAATTACAACCATGCCCCCGCACGCGAAAGTTACCCACGCCGCCGCCCGGGGTCAAGGGGAAACCCGGCTTCATCCAACACTCCCCGCACCCACCCGACAACCAACCGCACCGTTCAATCGCTTGAACATCCCCACGCGAACTCCGCCGCCCGCTCCCACCCACCCCTGACCCGCAGCTCCGTCGCCGCGCCGCCTTCGAAGCCCTGACCAGGGAACCGCGATTCCCGGGTGACCTTGTAAAACGCTGTTCTCAGAGCGAGAACAGCGTTTTACCGAAGTCGGCCGTCGGCTAGCCGATGGGGCTGTGGGCTTGGACGAGTTGACCGGTGGGGACAGTTTCGAGGAGTTGACCGGTGGCGTCGTAGGCGGTCAGCGTCGCCTTCTTCTGCTCGTCGGGGAGACCATGCCTCCAAGCGATGCTGAACCAACCGTTGGCGACCGCGATGTCGTGGGTGGCGCCGTCCTGGGCCTTGACCTGGATCCGGGCGATGGCGGGATCGACCCGGCCGAAGTTGTTGTACGTAAAGGACGTACAGGTGTTCGGCGGGCAGAACATCGAGGATCCCCTGGCGCCGACGCTCGCCAGTGGCAGCAGCTCTTCCTCCTGCGCCGTACGAATGCTCAGTCGGAGGGATTTCCCCCAGAAGTCCTCTCCGCCTGACACCCGCAGGGTGCAGTTGACGGCACTGCGGCCGGTCGGCGACACGGCCAGCAGGTTCAGGGTGGTGTTGACCCGATCCGTCGTCACCACCCGCCACTTCGTCAGGTCGTGCCAGAACTGCACCGAGCAGTTGCGCAGCTGACCGTCAGCGGTCTGCGGCACCGGGTCCTTTGCCGCCAGCGCCACCGCCTTGGCCGTCGGCTTCGAGTCTCCCGGGATGATGCACCCCGGACGTTGGTCCGGATTGCCCCCGGGCACCGGAATCGGGATTCCGATACTCGCGTGGGCGGACCACGCAGGGAAATCCCCATCCCTCAGCCGGATCGTGCTGTACCGGACGGCGCAGCGCCGTGCTGCCTCCTTCTGGGACAGCAACCCCAGGGCCGCCTCGCCCTGCGGCACACCGGGCATCGGCGTGAACAGTGCCTCGGCCGTAGCGGTGCTCGTGGCGGCCGGTTCGCGATGGCCGGCGCCGATGTCCGGTACCAGCGCAGCGCCGACCGCGATGGCCGCCACCCCGGCGGCCAGACCGCTGATGGAAGCGACCCTGCGCCGGCGACGGCCGCGGCGACCACGCTCCAGCAGGCCGATCGCGTCGATCTGCAGCAGAGGATCACTACTCACCAGGCGTTCAAGTTCGGCGCCGAGCTCCGGGTCGTTCCGCATGTCCGTCTCCTTCACGAGAGCCGCCCGCTCGCGCGGGTCCGGTTGATGGTGTGACGGAGAGTTTCGAGTCCGCGCGAGGCCTGGCTCTTCACCGTGCCCAGCGAGCAGTCGAGGACCTCGGCGGTCTGCTCGAGCGAGAGATCTTCGTAGTACCGCAGGACGACGCAGGCCCGTTGGCGCGGAGCCAGCTCGAGCAGAGCCGACAGAACCTCGTCGCGCTCGGCATAGGTATCGGCCAGGTCGTCGTTGTGGACTCGTTCGGGCGGCTGGTCGGTCGACACTTCCCGGCGCCAGGGGCGCCGACCGATGTCCAGGGCCGCGTTGACGACGATCCGGCGGGCGTAGGCGAGAGGATTCCCGCTCCGGTCCACCTTCGGCCAGGCCAGGTACAGCTTGTACAGCGCGTCCTGGACCACGTCGTCGGCGCGATGCCAGTCGCCGCAGACCAGGTAGGCGGTCCGGCGCAGCGTCGCACCGGACGCCTCGACGAACTCGACGTACTCCCGATCCCGATCCGGCATCGTGCCCTCCACTCTCCTCTGTCTCCCCTAGTACGGAGGCCAACAGCGGCAGGGTTGCATCAGATCGCAGGCTATCGGGCCCACGCAGAACCCCCGCTGATGCAGTGCGTTCAGCGGGGGTTCGGTGTTTTGCCGGTGCCTCAGAGCTTGAGGGCTGTTTCCACGATGTCGGCGAGGTCGTGGGCTACCTCGTGGGCGGTGGCGGAGGATTCGGCTTCGACCATTACGCGGACGAGGGGCTCCGTGCCGGACGGGCGCAACAACACGCGGCCGGTGTCGCCCAGGCGGACGGTGGCTGCTGCTACGGCTGCCTGTACGTCGGTGTCGGTGCCGGCGCGGTTCTTGTCGACGTTCGGGACGTTGACCAGGACCTGGGGCAGCCGGGTCATCACCGCGGCCAGGTCGGCCAGGCCCTTGCCGGTCTGGGCGATGCGGGCGAGCAGCATGACGGCGGTGAGAGTGCCGTCGCCGGTGGTCGCGTGGTCGGAGAGGATCACGTGGCCGGACTGTTCGCCGCCGAGCTTGTGACCGCCGGCCTTCATCGCTTCCAGGACGTAGCGGTCGCCGACCTTGGTCTGCTCGACCGCGATCCGCTCCCGGACCATCGCCTGGACGAAGCCCAGGTTGCTCATCACGGTCGCCACCACGGTGTCGTTGGACAGCCGGCCCGAGTCGCGCATCGCCAGGGCGAGCACGGCCAGGATCTGGTCGCCGTCGACGAACTCGCCGGAGGCGTCCACGGCCAGACAGCGGTCGGCGTCACCGTCGAGCGCGATACCGAGGTCGGCACCGTGCCCGATCACCTCGCGGCGCAGACCCTCCATGTGGGTCGAACCGCAGTCGAGGTTGATGTTCAGGCCGTCGGGGGCCGCTGCGTAGGTAACAACCTCCGCGCCCAGCCGGCGCAACGCCTCGGGTGCCGTCAGCGAGGCCGCGCCGTTGGCGCAGTCGATGACCACCTTGACGCCGTCGAAACGGTTCGGAGCCGACCGGACCAGGTGCGAGACATACGTCTCGAAACCTCGCCCGTCATCGATGACCCGGCCGACCGCGGATCCGGTCGGGCGCTGCCACTCCTCGCCGGTACGGACCTCGATCGCGTCCTCGATCACGTCGTCGAGCTTGATCCCGCCGCGGGCCAGGAACTTGATGCCGTTGTCGGGCATCGGGTTGTGGCTCGCGGACAACATCACGCCGAGATCGGAACCGGTCGAGCCGGTCAGGTAGGCGACGGCCGGGGTCGGCAGGACGCCGAGCCGGACGACATCGACGCCGGCGGAGGCCAGACCGGCCACCACCGCTGCTTCCAGGAACTCACCACTGGCCCGAGGATCCCGCCCCACAACGGCGCGTGGCCGGTGCCCTTCGAAGGCACCGGCCTCGCCGAGTACGTGAGCTGCCGCGACCGAGAGGTCGAGCGCCAGCTCCGCGGTGAGATCCACGTTCGCCAGGCCACGGACTCCGTCCGTGCCGAACAAACGCGACATCAGGTGATCAGCGCTTGCTGTACTGCGGAGCCTTACGGGCCTTCTTGAGACCGGCCTTCTTACGCTCCTTGATGCGGGCGTCGCGGGTGAGCAGACCGGCCTTCTTCAGACCGGCCCGGTTCGCCTCCTCGTCCGCGGCGTTCAGGCAGCGGGCGATCCCGAGCTGCAGCGCACCGGCCTGGCCGGTGATGCCGCCGCCGTTGATCCGCGCGATCACGTCGTACGAGCCCTCGAGCCCGGCGACCACGAACGGCTCGTTCACGTGCTGCTGGTGAACCTTGTTCGGGAAGTAGACGTCGATCGGCTTGCCGTTGACGGTGATGGTGCCCGTCCCGGGGATGAGCCGGACTCGCGCCACGGCCTCCTTGCGGCGACCGGTCGCGCCGGCCGGGTTGATCACCGCGACGCGACCGGACTCGGCGCGCTGCTCCGGGCTCGGGTTCGTCTCGGAGGTGTAGGCAACCGGGCCCTCGGTGTCGATGGGGACCTCGGTGTCGAGTGCTTCGGTCTCGGTGGTGATGTCGCTCACGCTGTGAATCCTCGTTTACCTGGCTCGTCGATCGCTACTACTGAGCGATCTGGGTGATCTCGAACGGCTTCGGCTGCTGGGCCGTGTGCGGGTGCTCCGGACCGGCGTAGACCTTCAGCTTGCCCAGCAGCTGACGGCTCAGACGGTTCTTCGGGAGCATGCCCCAGACAGCCTTCTCGACGGCCTTGCGAGGATCCTTGTCGAGGATCTCGCCGACCGGCGTGGCCGTCAGACCACCCGGGTGACCCGAGTGGCGGTATGCGAGCTTGTCGGTCCGCTTGTTGCCGGACAGGGCGATCTTCGACGCGTTGATGACGACGACGAAGTCACCGCCGTCGACATGCGGAGCGAACGTCGGCTTGTGCTTGCCACGCAGCAGGGTGGCGATCTGGACGGCGAGCCGACCGAGCACGACGTCGGTGGCGTCGATCACATGCCACTCACGGGTGACGTCAGCAGGTTTCGGGCTGTACGTGCGCACGGTCGTTGACCTTCGTTTCTCAGAGAGGTGACAAAACTAGAACTGGTACGTCGGCGAGCGGCCCGCAATCACACCGGCGAGGACCAGGAACGCACAACAGCAGCCCAGAATACCGGCGTGGACGCCTCGGGGTCAAAGCGAGCCTGAGCCGGTGAGGGACCCCGGCTTGGAAGCAGCCGGGGTCCGCACTAGTTTAGCGGTGAAGATTGCAGTCCGATCCGCGTCCCGCCGGCGACGATAACCCTCACTCACTCCGGCGATGCGCCAGCTTCCGAAGAGGGCATTGTGACCGAACAGTCGCTCACCGTCCGGGACAACCGGACCGGCAAGGACTACGACCTTGCCATCACCGATGGCACCATCCGTGCCGCCGATCTCAAGCAGATCAGTGCAACCGACGGAGACGGTGGCCTGGCCACCTACGACCCCGGCTTCGTCAACACCGCCTCGACCCGGTCGTCCGTGACCTTCATCGACGGCGACAAGGGCATCCTGGAGTACCGCGGCTACCCGATCGAGCAGCTCGCCGAGCACTCCAACTACCTGGAGGTCGCGTACCTGCTGGTGAACGGTGCGCTGCCGGACAAGACGCAGTACGAGGCCTGGGTGCACGACGTGACGTATCACACGTTCGTGCACGAGAACCTGAAGACCTTCATGCAGGGCTTCCGGTACGACGCCCACCCGATGGGCATGCTGCTCGCCTCGGTGGGCGCACTGTCCACCTTCTACCCGGAGTCGCGCGACATCTTCGACGAACAGTCGCGGGCGCTGCAGATCCGCCGGCTGATCGCCAAGATGCCGACGCTGGGCGCGTTCTCCTTCCGGCACGCCCAGGGCAAGCCGTACGTCTACCCCGACAACGAGCTGAGCTACGCGGCCAACTTCTTGTCGATGCTGTTCAAGATGAGCGAGCCCAAGTACGCCGCCGACGACCGGCTGGTGCGCGCACTGGAGATCCTGTTCATCCTGCACGCCGACCACGAGCAGAACGCCTCCACCAACGCGGTCCGGGCGATCGGCTCCACCCAGGTCGACCCGTACTCCGCGGTCACCGGCGGCATCGCGGCGCTCTACGGCCCGCTGCACGGCGGCGCCAACGAGGCAGTGCTGAAGATGCTGCGCCGGATCGGCACGGTCGACAACGTGGCGTCGTTCATCGAGGGCGTGAAGAACGGCGAAGAGCGGCTGATGGGCTTCGGCCACCGGGTCTACAAGAACTACGACCCGCGCGCCAAGATCATCAAGAAGGCCGCCGACGACGTGTTCGAGGTGACGGGCATCAACCCGCTGCTGAAGATCGCCGTCGAGCTGGAGAAGATCGCGCTGGAGGACGAGTACTTCGTCTCCCGCAAGCTCTACCCGAACGTGGACTTCTACTCCGGCCTGATCTACGAGGCCCTGCAGTTCCCGCCGGAGATGTTCACCGTGCTGTTCGCCATCCCGCGTACCTCGGGCTGGCTGGCCCAGTGGTCGGAGTCGCTCACCGACGCCGACCAGAAGATCGCCCGCCCGAAGCAGATCTACACCGGTGCACGTGGCGTCCAGTACGTCCCGATGGGCGACCGCTAGCCCAGGGCAGCATTGGGAACGGCCCCGGTCCGGCTTCATTGCCTGGACCAGGGCCGTTTCTGCGCTTCTGGGTACTACGACGCGCCCCGCGCCGCCGCCGGTTCCCGTAGTACTGCGATCAGTTCGCCGAGCCGGCCACGAGCCCGGGCCATCGCGACGTGGTCGATGTAGTCGCGCGACTCGACGATCTCGCCGTCGCGGACCCGCAGGACGAAAACGCACGGCACCCGGAAGCTCTCCCCGGTCGCGATCACCGTGCCGGCGTAGTCGAACTCCGCGACGATCACCTCCGGATCCTGCGTCTGGTGCACCCGGATCGCATCCGGCTGGAACCGCACCACCTCGGCCACCTGCGGCCCGGTACCACCGAAGTGCTCGCGGAGCGCGTCGCGACTGAGCAGCGGACGGCCCCCGTACGGCGACATCGGGTGGCGCACGTCGGTCTGCTCGGCGTACAGCGCCGGGAGCGCGTCGAGCTCGTGGTCGGCGACGCCGTGGACCAGGCGCAGGAAGACCTCTTCAGGAGTCATCGGGATGTCCTCACGAGTTAAACGGAGTAGCGACTCCGAGTCAATATATGGAGCATCAACTCCGTTTACAACCTCTTGGGGCTTCCGGGCGTCTCCTAGGCTGTCGGGTGCCGACCACAGCGAGGAGTGCGATGAGGCCGTTGCGTGCGGATGCCCGGGACAACCGGGCCCGGATCCTGACCGCTGCCGAGGACGTCTTCGGTCGGTCGCCGAACGCCTCGACCGACGAGGTCGCGAAACTCGCCGAGGTGGGGATCGCCACCGTCTTCCGGCACTTCCCGACCAAGGTCGAACTGCTCGAAGCGGTCCTGACGCAGCGGCTGGAGCGGCTCCGCGACCGCGCCACCGAGCTGTCCGGGCACGACGACGCCGGCGCCGCGTTCTTCGGCTTCTTCGGCCAGGTGGTGTCGGAGTCGGCGTCGAAACTGGCCATCGCCGAGGCGCTCAGCGCATCCGGATCGGTCGCCGGGCAGGCCGCCAAGGACGCCGGCGCGGGGTTGCGCGAGGCCTTCGGGTTGCTGCTCGATCGGGCGCAGCAGGCGGGCGCAGTACGACGTGATGCCGGGTTCCCCGAGGTGTACGCGCTGCTGGTCGGCGCGTCCCGGGGTGCGACTGCGACCGGGCTCGAGCCGGAGGTACGCGATCGGATGCTCGAGCTCGTGTACGACGGCCTGCGGTCAGGGGGCGCGTCGTGAAGCGCTGGAGATCGTGGTCCCGTCGACGGCGGGTGCTCATCAGTCTGGCGCTGGCGTTCGTACTGCTGATCCCGCTGCCCTTGGGTGCGTTGGCGCTCTCGCTGCGGGTCGCCTACACCGGGGACGCGACGGCGCAAACGCGCGGCCAGGACGCCATCTGGCTCGGGCACGCCTGGGTCGACGGGCGGAAGTCGGCCGCCGACATCGCCGCACTGGCACAACAGCTGCAGGGCACCGGAATCCGCGATCTCTACGTGCACGCCGGCCCACTGGAACACGACGGCTCGTTGCCTTTGGCAACGGTCTCCCCCAAGGCCAGGTGGTTCACCGACGCCGTCCACCAAGCGCTGCCGAAGCTCCGCGTGCAGGCGTGGCTAGGCGACGTCCTGCAACCGGAGAAGAACCCCGGGATGGACCTCGACGACGCCGCCGTCCGCACCCGGGTGACCGAGTCGTCCGAGCAGGTCCTCGGCCAGGGCTTCGACGGGATCCACTTCGACATGGAGCCGGTACGGTCCGGCTCCAAAGGCTTCCTCGCGTTGCTGGACCAGGTGCACGTGATGACCTCGGCGCGCAACGCGCCGCTCTCGATCGCCGCCGCGCAGATCAACCCCGCACCGGGGCTCAACGGCCTGCTGGTCGGCGTCAGCGGCCAGAGCAAGTGGTGGACGAAGGCGTACTTCGGCGAGGTCGCGAGCCGGGTCGAGCAGATCGCCGTGATGTCGTACGACACCTGGACCCCGCTGGAATCCCTGTATGGCGGCTACGTCGCCCGGCAGACCGAGATGGCGCTGGAGGTCACCCCGGCCCACGTCGACCTGCTGATGGGCCTGCCCTTCTACTGGGAGGACAACTTCTCCCACCGAGGCTCCGCCGAAACCGTCCAGGCCGCCATCCGCGGCGCCCAACTAGGCCTCGGCACCTCGAAACGCCAGAACTTCGGCCTCGCCCTGTACGTCGACTTCGCCGCCACCCCCGATAACTGGACCACCTACCGCGACACCTGGTGCGACAACCTCACCTAAGCGCGAGTGCCACGGCGCAACCCCCATCGGGGAAGGCTAGCGGGCGCGTTGGACCCTGGCCTCGTCCCAGACTGGTTCTGGGGACTCGTAGACGGCGCCGTCGCTGCCGAAGACCAGGTAGCGGTCGAAGCCGCGGGAGAACCAGCGGTCGTGGGTGACCGCCAAAACCGTTCCGTCGAAGGAATCCAGCCCCTCCTCCAGTGCCTCGGCGGACTCGACGTCGAGGTTGTCGGTCGGCTCGTCGAGTAGCAGCAAGGTGGCGCCGGACAGCTCCAGCAGGAGGATCTGGAACCGCGCCTGCTGACCACCCGACAACGAGTCGAAGCTCTGCTCGGCCGCGTGGGCCAGCTCGTACCGGTCGAGCTTGCGCGACGCCAGCTCCCGGCCCATCCCGTCGCGGTGCTCGTCACCACGGTGCAGGATCTCCAGCAGCGTGCGGCCGGCCAGCTCGGGGTGCTCGTGGGTCTGCGCGAACCAGCCCGGCCGTACTCGCGCACCGAGCTTGGCGTTGCCGGTGTGCGCGACCGACGGGATCACGATCTCGCCCACCGGCTGATGCTCGACGTCGGGATCGGAGCCGCCGTTCGCGAGCAGCCGCAGGAAGTGCGACTTGCCCGAGCCATTCGAGCCGAGGACGGCCACGCGTTCGCCGTACCAGACCTCCAGATCGAACGGCTTCATCAGACCGGTCAGTTCCAGGCCCGTGCTGACCACGGCGCGTTTGCCCGTACGCCCGCCGGTCAGCCGCATGCTGACCTTCTGCTCGCGCGGGATCGCCTGCGGCGGGCCGGCCTCCTCGAACTTGGCCAGCCGCGTCTGGGCCGCCTTGTACCGCGACGCCAGCCCGTCGTTGTAGGCCGCCTTCGTCTTGTACATCAGCACCAGCGCCTTGAGTTTCGCGTGCTCCTCGTCCCAGCGGCGGCGCAGCTCCTCCAGCCGCTCGAACCGGTGCTTGCGCGCCTCGTGGTAGGTCTTGAAACCACCACCGTGCGTCCAAATACTGTTGCCCGCGGCACCTAGTTCGACGGTGACGA
The DNA here is from genome assembly GCF_010548305.1 of Streptomyces sp. SID13031. Lineage (GTDB taxonomy): Bacteria > Actinomycetota > Actinomycetes > Propionibacteriales > Kribbellaceae > Kribbella. The sequence goes on along the minus strand of NZ_JAAGLV010000010.1, from coordinate 92,612 downwards.
TCCGGGTTGCGGTGTTGGCCAGCAGTTCGCGGTCGTGGCTGATGTAGAGCACGGTCTTCTGGGTCGTCCTGAGCTGCTCCTCGAGCCAGCGCTTGGCCGGTACGTCGAGGTAGTTGTCGGGCTCGTCGAGCATCAGTACTTCGTCCGGCCCGCGCAGCAGGGCCTCCAGCACGAGCCGCTTCTGCTCGCCACCGGACAGCGTCTTCACCTCACGCCACCGGCAGTTGTCGAACGGGATGCCGAGCGCGGCCATCGTGCAGACGTCCCAGAGCACCTCGGCGTCGTACCCGCCGATCTCGCCCCAGTCGGAGACCGCCTGGGCATAGCGCAGCTGGGTCTTCTCGTCGTCGGCCTCCATCATCGCCAGCTCGGCCTGGTCCAGCTTGGCGGCCGCCGTCCGGAGCCGTTCCGGCGCAACGCTGAGCAGCAGGTCGCGGACGTTCGTCTCGTCGCGCACCGACCCGACGAACTGCCGCATCACGCCCAGCCCACCGGACCGCGCGACGCTGCCGCTGTGCGCCTTCAGGTCGCCCGCGATGATCTTGGTCAGCGTCGTCTTGCCCGACCCGTTGGCCCCGACCAGGGCGACCTTGGCCCCGTCACCGACCCGGAACGTGATGTCGTCCAGCAACACCCGCCCGTCCGGCAACTCGAACCCGATCCCCGCAACCTCGACGTGACCCATGCCCCCAGTCTGACGGCCGCCGGTTGCGACCGCGAACCGTTATCGCCTACCAGCCCTTGAGGTGGTCGAGGTAGATGCCGCCGGACGGGCGGACGGTGCCCCTCAGGAACAGCTTCAAGGGCGCCGCGTAGAGGCCGTAGCTGCGGGTGCCGGTGAAGAAGCCGGCCGACGAGCAGCCGTCGTAGCCGACCCAGACCTCGCGGATACCGGTGGTGGTGTCGAAACGGAGGACGATCGCCTCTTTCGGGCGAGCCGTCTCAGGGGTGCACTTGAACACGGGCAGGCCCGGGTTGCGCTCCGGCAGGACCTTGATCGCGTCCACCACCTGCTGGGCCGTGCTCGCGTTGAAGGTGCCCGAACCGAGCAGCATCTGGGCCCCCTCGACGAGCCGGTAGCGGCAGGCCTGGAGCCCGAAGACCGGGCTGGTGCTGTCCAGATCCAGACCGGTACCAGGCGGTACTGCCTCGTGATTGCCGGCCGTGAGGATCGGGTGCTGCTCAGGACACCCGCTGGCCTCCGCCGGCCGCTCCGGCAGACCCTTCGGATCGGCCTCGCTGACTCCAGCAGCACCGGTCGAGCTGTCACTCGCGCTGCTGTTCATCGGCGATGGCGCTCCGATGACTCCCCAGACTCCACCGATCGCTACGACGACCACCACGGCCGCAGCGGCCATGGTGAGCCGCTGGCGCCGCTTGTGGACCCGCCTGCGCGCCTCTCGGGCATAACCGCTCCCCCGCAGGCCCTGCACGGTGTGGGCCTTGCTCTGGAAGGCGTCCGCGATCTGCGGGCCGAGCTCATGCTCATCCGGCTCAGGCATCCTCGGCTCCTTCCTTGCTCAGCGTGGTCTTCAGGACTGCCAGCGCTCGGTGCACGTGCGATCTGGCCGTCGCCTCCGCGCAATGCAGCAGTACTGCGATCTCGGCGTACGACAGGTCTTCGTAGAAGCGGAGTACCACTGCGGCGCGCTGTTTGTCAGGCAAGGTCGCGCAGAGCGTCCAGATCGCCTCGGCGTCGGCTCTGTTCGCTGTGCCGTCCGGGGCGGCCGACGTCCTGGCCGGCTCGGCGACAGGCGCCTCCCGGCGGCGGAAGCGACGCCACCAGGAGATGTGCGCGTTGACCACCATGCGCTTCACATAGGCCTCTGGGTCCTCAGCCCGGCTGACCCGGGCCCAGCGCGCACAGGCCGTCGTCAAGGCGTCCTGGACCGCGTCCTCGGCCAGGGCATGGTCGCCCGTCAGCACATAGGCGAACCGCAGCAGCGCGTCCGCCTTCTCGGTCACCCAGAGCTCGAAGTCGATCGCGCTACTGTGCGCCTCTGCTGTCGCCAAGGCAGCCTCCATACCCTCAGGACGGCGCTGGATCCTCATTCGTTGCAGTCACTCGCAGAACTCTGAAGCTCTTCGCGCTGGCGGCCCGCTGACAGGGGTAGCCCTGCTCGGTCAGCCAGCGCTGCAGCGAGTCCGCACCGAGGTTCTTGCCGACGACGAACCATCCCACGCCGCCGGGGGCAAGCCGGGCCAGCCAGTGCAGCAGCATCTTGTGCAGCTCGGGCTTGCCGATGTGGATCGCCGGGTTCGACCAGATCTGGTCGAACCGCAGGTCCGCCGGTACGTCGTCCACCAGCGCCGGGTGGACCCGGTCGGCGACACCGGCCGTCTTCGCGTTCTCGGCGGTGAGCTCCAGCGCCCTGGTGTTCACGTCCACTGCCCAGACCTGCGCGTTGGGGTCCTGCACAGCCAGGGCACACGCGATCGGGCCGTAGCCGGTGCCCAGGTCCAGATAGGTGCCACCAGTGGTCGGCACGGGTGCCTCTCGGAGCAGGATCGACGTACCGAGGTCGAGGCGGTCCCGGGAGAAGACACCGGTCGAAGTGGTGAACTCGTACCTGCGTCCCCAGATCTGGGCGCCGACTGTACGGCGTACGTCGGCTGAAGTGGGCTCTGCCGAGAAGTAATGGTCAGCCACGCGTGTGCACCTCTCCCCTGACCTGGCGGGCCTCTACGGCCCGCGCAGCCAGTTGGTCGTCTGCTGGGTATCGCACTTCTTCCAGGGTGAGCCCGTGCGCGGGCAGTACCGTCACTGCCGAGTCCCGGACGCGTGCGGCCAGTACTGCGGCCGGCCAGTCCAGGCCGCGGCGTCCGTCGCCCACCGGGACGACCGACCCCACCAGCGCCCGCACCATCGAGTGGCAGAAGGCGTCGGCGATCACGGTGGCCTCGACCAGGCCCGGCGCGGTACGGCGCCAGGTGAACTCTCGCAGGGCGCGAACCGTGCTCGCCCCCTCCCGCCGCTTGCAGAAGGCCGCGAAGTCATGTTCGCCGAGCAGTCGCTCGGACGCCTCGTTCATCCGGTCCACGTCGAGCGGCTGGAGGACCCGCAGTACGTGGTTCCTGGTCAGGGGGTCCTTGGCTATGTTGTCGTCGCAGATCCGGTAGACGTAGCGACGCCACAGAGCCGAGAACCGGGCATCGAACCCGTCTGCGGCCTCGGCTGCCCCGGTCACCCAGATGTCGCTCGGCAGTACGCCGTTGAGCCGGTGGACCAGCTTCCGGGCGACCTGCCCCTCGGGCAGCCAGACGTGGACGACCTGGCCCCTGGCATGGACGCCGGTGTCGGTCCGGCCGGCGCACGTCACCGTCGGCAGCTCTCGTTGCCGCAGTACGGTGCCGAGCGCCTGCTCAAACACCCCCTGAACGGTCCTGAGGCCGCCCTGACGGGCCCAGCCGTGGAATTCGGTGCCGTCATACCTGAGATCGATCCGCCAGCGCACAGGGCAATCTAACGCAGCGGCGCCCCTCCACCCGAAAGGTGGAGGGGCGCCGCCCTGCTTGCGCGGTGTTACTTGTCCTCGGCGGTCTCGCCGGCCTTGGCGAAGCCGGCCGCCTTCGCGGCGTCCTCGGTCTGGAACCAGACCTCGGCGACCGTCTGGTCGTACCAGGGGGACTCGGTGGTGTGGTACTTCATCGAGTCCTCGTTGCCCTTGATGTCGTAGCCCTCGGGAGCGGCGCCGCCGTCCAGCGGGGCCGCGGAGCCCTCGAACTTGCCCGCGACGACGTCCTGGACCTTGGTCTCCTCGGCCGGAGCCGCGTCAACCTTGGCCTCGTCCTTGGCAGCCGCCTTCTTCGCGGTCGCCTTCTTGGCCGGAGCCGCCTTCTTCGCCGCGGCCTTGGCCTTCGGCGAGTCGGCCAGCGCCTCGACCAGCTCGATCTTCACCATGGGGGCGTTGTCGCCCTTGCGGGGGCCGAGCTTGATGATCCGGGTGTAGCCGCCCGGACGGTCCGCGTAGCGCTCGCCGATCTCGGTGAACAGCGTGTGCACGACGGACTTGTCGCGGATCCGCTTCATCACCTGACGACGGGCGTTCAGGTCACCGCGCTTGGCCTTGGTGATCATCGACTCCGCCAGCGGCTGCAGGCGCTTGGCCTTGGTCGCCGTGGTCGTGATCGCGCCGTGCTCGAACAGCGAGGTGGCCAGGTTGCTGAGGATCAGCTTCTGGTGCGCCGCGCTGCCGCCGAGGCGGGATCCCTTTGTAGGGGTAGGCATCTCTCTATACTCCAGGAAATCTCAGGCCCCGGGTGAGGACCTTGGATGGGCCTTGCTAGCTCAGTACTGCTCGGTCTCGGCGAAGCTTTCGTCCTCGTCCTCGGCGTCGTCGCCATACGCCTCAGCGGCGGCGCGCAGGTCGAAGCCGGGGGGCGAGTCCTTCAGCGACAGGCCCATCTCGGCCAGCTTCAGCTTGACCTCGTCGATCGACTTGGAGCCGAAGTTACGGATGTCCAGCAGGTCCTGCTCGCTGCGCGAGATCAGTTCACCCACGGTGTGGATGCCCTCACGCTTGAGGCAGTTGTACGACCGGACGGTCAGCTGCAGGTCTTCGACCGGCAGGGCCAGGTCGGCCGCCATCTGCTCGTCGACCGGCGACGGGCCGATGTCGATGCCCTCGGCCTCGACGTTCAGCTCACGGGCCAGGCCGAACAGCTCGACCAGGGTCTTACCGGCGGACGCCACGGCGTCACGGGGCAGGATCGACTGCTTGGTCTCGACGTCCACGACGAGACGGTCGAAGTCGGTGCGCTGCTCGACCCGGGTCGCCTCGACCTTGTAGGTGACCTTGAGGACCGGCGAGTAGATCGAGTCGACCGGGATCCGGCCGATCTCGGCGTCGGCGTTCTTGTTCTGGACGGCGGAGACGTAACCGCGGCCCCGCTCGACGACCAGCTCCATCTCGAGCCGGCCCTTCTCGTTCAGGGTGGCGATCTTCAGGTCCGGGTTGTGCACCTCGACACCGGCCGGCGGCGCGATGTCGGCGGCGGTCACGTCACCGGGGCCCTGCTTGCGCAGGTACATGGTGACGGGCTCGTCGTGCTCGGAGGAGACGACCAGATCCTTGAGGTTCAGGATCATCTGGGTGGCGTCTTCCTTCACCCCGGGGACGGTGGAGAACTCGTGCAGTACGCCGTCGACCTTGATGCTGGTGATCGCGGCACCCGGGATGGACGACAGCAGGGTGCGACGGATGGAGTTGCCCAGGGTGTAGCCGAAGCCCGGCTCGAGCGGCTCGATCACGAACCGCGAGCGGAACTCGTCGACGACCTCTTCGGCCAGGGTGGGACGCTGTGCGATAAGCACTGTGTTTCCTTCCAATCAAACTCGCGACGACCACTATTTGAGGCCGCGAACAAAACGCTCTAAGAACTCACCCCTACCACCAACCGACTCATCATCGGTCCCTTGTGTCCCTCTTGAGTCGTGCTCTCCACGGTTCGCCTCCCGAAATGGGAAGCAGCATGAGGGACACAAGGGACCGATGATGAGTCAGGTTGGGGGTAAACCCAGCCCGGGGGTAAACCCAGCCCGGGTAAACCCAGGTGGTGCTAGTTCTTCGAGTAGAGCTCGACGATCAGGTGCTCGGCGACCTGGGTGTCGATCTGTGCCCGGGTGGGCAGCTGGTGCACGAGGATCCGCAGCCGCTCGGGCAGCGCCTCGAGCCAGGCCGGGACCACTCGCTCGGAGTGGGCCTCCCTGGCGATGATGAACGGCGTCATCTCGACCGACTTCGGCCGGACGTCGATCACGTCGTGCGCCGAAACGCGGTACGACGGGATGTTCACCTTGATGCCGTTCACGGTGAAGTGACCGTGGACGACGAGCTGACGCGCCTGACGACGGGTCCGGGCCAGGCCGGACCGGTACACGACGTTGTCGAGGCGGGACTCGAGGATGATCAGCAGGTTGTCACCGGTCTTACCAGGACGGCGCGAGGCCTCCTTGTAGTACAGGCTGAACTGCTTCTCGAGCACGCCGTAGGCGTAACGAGCCTTCTGCTTCTCACGAAGCTGGAGCAGGTACTCGCTCTCCTTGGGACGGCCGCGGCCGTGCATACCCGGCGGGTACGGACGACGCTCGAACGCCTTGTCGCCACCGACGAGGTCGACCCCGAGACGGCGCGACTTCTTGGTCATGGGTCCGGTGTAACGGGCCATTTTCGCTGCCTACCTTTCTCTGGGTCAGACCCGGCGCCGCTTGGGAGGGCGGCAGCCGTTGTGGGCGGTCGGGGTGACGTCCTGGATGGTGCCGACCTCGAGGCCGACAGCTCCCAGCGAACGGATCGCGGTCTCCCGGCCGGAGCCGGGACCCTTCACGAACACGTCGATCTTGCGCATGCCGTGCTCCATCGCGCGGCGCCCAGCGGCCTCGGCGGCCATCTGCGCGGCGAACGGGGTCGACTTCCGCGAACCCTTGAAGCCGACGGTGCCCGCGGAGGCCCACGAGATGACCGCGCCGGTCGGGTCGGTGATCGTCACGATCGTGTTGTTGAACGTGCTCTTGATGTGCGCGTGGCCGGCGGCCACGTTCTTCTTCTCCTTGCGGCGCACCTTCTTCGCGCCGGCCGCTGTGCGGCTCTTGGGAGGCATAAGTCAGTTGCTCCTGGAAAGCTCGAGGGCGTGGGTCATCCGGGTCACTTCTTCTTCTTACCGGCGATCGCCTTACGACGACCCTTACGGGTGCGGGCGTTGGTCCGCGTGCGCTGACCACGCACCGGCAGACCGCTGCGGTGCCGGCGACCCTGGTACGACCCGATCTCGATCTTGCGGCGGATGTCCGCGGTGACCTCACGACGGAGGTCACCTTCGATCTTGTAGTTGCCTTCGATGAAGTCCCGGAGCTTGACCAGCTCCTCGTCGCCCAGTTCCTGGACGCGCTTGTCACCGGAGATGCCGGTGGCTTCGAGCGTCTTCAGGGCGCGAGTACGTCCTACACCGAAGATGTAGGTGAGAGCGACCTCGATGCGCTTGTCGCGCGGAAGGTCAACTCCTACGAGGCGTGCCATGTGGCGGTGTTCCTTTCGTCGGCAGAGGTGTGGTGGCGCGCCGCGTCCTTGCCCGCCTCGGTGAATTTGGTGCTCACCGGCAAGGCCCCGGCCTCTGTTCCGGGGGCAGCATCCAGCTTGTTGCTGTACTGGATGAGCGTGCGCGCTGTGTGGTGCGAAAGTGCAGGAAACGCGAGTGGGGCTGAAATCAGCCTTGCCGCTGCTTGTGCCGCGGGTTCTCGCAGATCACCATGACCCGGCCGTGACGGCGGATCACTTTGCACTTGTCGCAGATCTTCTTGACGCTCGGATTGACCTTCATCGAGCTTCTTTCTTCGACAGGTGGCTTGGTTACTTGTACCGGTAGACGATGCGACCTCGGGTGAGGTCGTACGGCGACAGCTCCACAACGACCCGATCCTCAGGAAGGATCCGGATGTAGTGCTGCCTCATCTTGCCGCTGATGTGCGCGAGCACCTTGTGCCCGTTGGACAGCTCAACACGGAACATCGCGTTCGGCAGGGCCTCGACGATGGTGCCCTCGAGTTCGATTACTCCCTCTTTTTTGGGCATGTCCTCGCACTTCTGTAGACGACAACTGAATGGTGGTACTTCAGACCCGCACCGCCGTGGGCAGCACGAGAAGAGGCCACGAAGGGCCAAGGAAAGAGTTTACGCCACCTACCCAGGAAAAACCCAATCGGGTCCCAGCAGCACCCCGCACCGTGTGCTAAAGGGGTCTGGTGGCCAGCCATTGCTCGCCGGCTTGCCAGACGTGTTCTGGCATCAGGTCGAGGAGGTCGCAGGCGGCGTCGAGCTGGGCCAGGGCTGTGGTGGTGTCGCGGTAGGCGGGCAGGATGACGACGAAGCGGCGCCCTTCGCAGCTGAAGCCGAAGGGTGGCACCTGGGTGAGCGCCTCGGCCGCGCGGGGGTGCAGGACCTCGATCGCCAGGTCCTCGCGGCCGTTGAAGAGCTGGTACGTCCCGGGCAGCCCGTCGATCCTGAGCTCGATCGGCAGCAGGCTCGCCGCCGCGACCGGGGCCAGCGAGGTCGGCAGGACCTGCAGCGGCGGGAGTGGCCGGTCGACAGCGAGCTCGAGCAAGTCGAAGCCCAATTGGCGCCTGCGGACCTTGTGCCGGAAGCGGCCGGTCAGCAGCTCCCGGCCGCGGTGCCGGCCCGTCGTGATGTCGAAGACCTCGGCGGCGGGATCAAGGCTGAATGGCGGGAACGGCCAGCGCTCTAGCACGAGCGGATCGGCCACGTCGACCTGCCAGCCGAGCTGCTCGGCGGTATCCGTCCAGGCCCGTCGCAGCCGGTTGTCGGCCAGTCGCATCGCCAGCGTGAAGACCACCAGGACGAGGAACCAGGCCAGCACCATCCAGCCGACCCACCGCGGTTCGACCAGCAGACCGGCGATCACCAACGGGACCGCGACCACGAACCAGAGCACGAAGACGAGGGCCGACCCCTGCCGCAGTTGCCACACCCAGTCCGGCCGCAGCCGAGGACGCCGGGTGTGGCGACTGACCGGGGCCGCCGTCACCGCCGCTTTCCGAGCTGGCCCATGACGATGAATGCCCACGGGATCAGCAGCCAGACCGGCCAGAAGTGCGGCCACTGGCCGCCGTGGGCGAGGCCGATGACGAACCAGATGACGACGTTGATGACGACGATGCCGGTGAAGCCGCCGCCCAGATTGCGCAGCCCGTGGCTGTCGGCCTGCTTGCCCCGCTGCCGCTCGGGGAACTCACCGGGAGCCGGCGCCGGAGTGGCGTTCTGCACGACCGCGGGGGTCTGGTACGTCCGTACCGGGGGCAGATCACGGACCAGCGGTTCCAGCTCGCCGTACGTCTGGACGGCGTACAGCTGGTCGAGCCGCGTACTGAACTCGGGCTGGTCCAGCCGTCCGTCGGCGAAGGCGTCCCGCAGCCGGCCGGCGATCTTGTCGCGGTCGGCCTCGGTGAAACGCTGGTGTGGCTGGTACTGACTGGGCATGCCTCAAGTGTGCCTCAGCCTGGGACCGCACGGCGTCCCCCGGCCGGTGGACTACTGAGTCAGTCGGCCAGGGGACCGAAGGTGACGCCGAGCTCCTTGAGCCTGGCCTCGCCACCGTCCAGCGCGGTCAGCACCCACGGGCCCTGCGGCGTCAGCGTGAAGCTGTGCTCCGTGTGGGCCGCGGCCAGGCCGTCGTCCGTGACGACCGTCCAGTCGTCCTCGAGCGTGTGGTTGTCCTGCTTGCCGAGGGTGAGCATCGGCTCGACCGCGAGCGCCAGGCCCTCGACCAGCTTGGGGCCCTTGCCGGCCTTGCCGAAGTTCGGCACGTTCGGCGGCTGGTGCATCGCCGACCCAATCCCGTGCCCAACGAAGTCCTCGACGATCCCGTACGCCGCGTTGGCGCGGACGTGACCCTCGACGGCCGCCGAGATGTCGGTCAGCCGGCCACCCAGCTTGGCGGCGGCGAACCCACGCCACATCGCCTCGTCGCAGATCCGGGCCAGCTCGAGCAGCTCCGGCGCAGCCTCGCCGACCGGCACCGTGATCGCGGCGTCGCCGTGCCAGCCGTCGACGATCGCGCCACAGTCGATCGAGATCAGGTCGCCGTCGGCCAGCACCCGGTCGCCCGGGATGCCGTGCACGATCTCGTCGTTCACCGACGCGCAGATCGATCCGGTGAAGCCGTGGTAGCCCTTGAACGAGGGCGTCGCGCCGGCCGAACGGATCGCGTCCTCGGCGATCGCGTCGAGCTCACCGGTGCTGATCCCGGCCTTGACCTCGCCACGGAGCAGTTCCAGCGTGCGGCCGACGACCAAGCCGGCCGCACGCATGGAGATGATCTGTTCGCGGGTCTTGATCTCTATCCCGCGGTCCTTGAAGATCACTGACTGCTCTTAACCTTCCAGTGTTTTCAGGGCAGTGAGCACTCGCTCGCTGACCTCTTCGACCTCGCCGACGCCGTCCACCTCGACCAGCTGATTGCGCTGGGCGTACACCCGCAGCAGCGGCTTGGTCTCGGCGGCGTAGACCACCTGGCGGTGCCGGATGACCTCTTCGGAGTCGTCCGTCCGCCCGTCGACCTTGGCCCGGCGCAGCATCCGGTCGACCAGGACGTCGGTGTCCGCGACCAGCGCGACCACCGCATCCAGGCTGTGGCCGTGCTCGGCCAGGATCGCGTCCAGCGTGCCGACCTGCGGCAGCGTGCGGGGGTACCCGTCGAGCAGGAAACCCTCGCCCGCGTCCGCCTCCGACAACCGGTCGCGCACCATTGCGTTGGTGACCTCGTCGGGAACGTAGTTGCCCGCGTCCATGTACCGCTTCGCCTCGAGACCCAGTGGGGTCTCGTCCTTCACGTTCGCGCGGAAGATGTCGCCGGTGGATACGGCCGGGATCCCGAGCCGGTCCGCAAGCACCTTTGCCTGCGTACCCTTACCCGCTCCGGGCGGACCCATCAGCAACATTCTCATCAGCGCAGGAACCCTTCGTAATTACGTTGCTGCAGCTGCGACTCGATCTGCTTCACCGTGTCCAGACCGACGCCGACCATGATCAGGATCGACGTACCACCGAAGGGGAAGTTCTGGCTGGCGTTGAGCAGGACGAGGGCGACCAGTGGAATCATCGAGATGATCGCCAGGTAGATCGCGCCGGGCAACGTGATGCGGGACAGAACGTAGGAGAGGTACTCCTCGGTCGGCCGGCCCGCCCGGATCCCGGGGATGAAGCCGCCGTACTTCTTCATGTTGTCTGCAACTTCCTTCGGATTGAAGGTAATCGAGACATAGAAGTACGTGAAGAAGATGATCAGGGCGACATACGTCACCATGTAGATCGGGTGATCGCCCTTGACCAGGTTGCTCTGGATCCACTGCGCCCACGGTTTGTCCTGCCGGAACTGGCTGACCAGGACCGGGAGGTACAGCAGGCTGGAGGCGAAGATGACCGGGATGACACCGGCCTGGTTCACCTTCAGCGGGATGTAGGTCGAGGTCCCGCCGAACATCTTGCGGCCGACCATCCGCTTGGCGTACTGCACCGGGATCCGGCGCTGCGCCTGTTCGATGAAGATGACCGCGGCCATGATCACCAACCCGATGGCGATCACGACGATGAACGTGGCGACACCCTTGGACTTGCGGATGCTCCACAGCTGGGTCGGGAAGGTGGCGACGATCTGGGTGAAGATCAGGATCGACATGCCGTTGCCGACACCGCGATCGGTGATCAGCTCACCCAGCCACATCACCACACCGGTACCGGCGGTCATGGTGAGCACCATGACGACCACCGGGAACCAGCCGTCCTTGTACAGCAGCGGCTCGTTGCAGCCCTGGAAGAGCCGGCCGGGCGTCCGGGCGAGCGCGACGAACGCGGTCGCCTGCAGGATCGCCAGTCCGACGGTCAGGAACCGGGTGTACTGGGTGATCTTGGTCTGGCCCGCCTGGCCCTCCTTCTTCAGCGACTCCAGCCGCGGGATGACCACGGTGAGCAGCTGCAGAATGATGCTGGCGGTGATGTACGGCATGATGCCCAGCGCGAAAATCGCGAGCTGCAGCAGTGCCCCACCCGAGAAGAGGTTGATCAGGTTGTACAGGTTCGCGTTCGCACCTGTCTTACTCACGTCAATGCAGGTACGCAACGACTGGACGTTGACGCCAGGCGCCGGCACGACCGAGCCGATCCGGAAGATCACGACGATGAAGAGCACGAACAAGATCTTCCGGCGCAGGTCCGGAGTCTTGAACGCGTTGGCAAAGGCGCCTAACACCCTGTCCTCCCACATGTTTTCCTTGCCCCGGGCAGGGCAGGGCACTAGCAAAGCAGCTGGGCAAGAGACGAACCAGGGCCCGTCCGAACTCCAGCGCACAATATACAAGCGCTGGCTCGCACGAGCCCTGGGTACTCACACCTCGGTAGTAGTTCCTCCGGCCGCCGTGATCTTCTCCTTGGCGGACTTCGAGAACTTGTGCACCGAAACTTGCAGAGCAACCGTGAGCTCGCCGTCTCCCAGCACCTTCACCGGGAGACTGTCACGGACCGCACCCTTGGCGACCAGGTCGGCTACGCCGATCTCGCCACCTTCGGGGAACAGCTGTCCGAGCTTGTCCAGGTTAACGACCTGGAACTCCACTCGGTTCCTGCTCTTGAAGCCCTTCAGCTTCGGGAGCCGCATGTGCAACGGCATCTGGCCACCCTCGAAGTTCTCGGGGATGTTGTTACGGGCCTTGCTGCCCTTGGTACCGCGGCCGGCCGTCTTACCCTTGGAGCCCTCACCACGACCCACGCGGGTCTTGGCGGTCTTGGCGCCGGGCGCCGGGCGCAAGTGATGAACCTTGAGCACCATGTCAGTCAACCTCTTCGACGGTAATGAGGTGGCGAACCGCGCGCACCATGCCGCGAACCTCAGGCTTGTCTTCGTGGACGGCGGTGTCGCCGATCCGCTTGACGCCCAGGGTGCGCAGCGTGTCCCGCTGGTTCTGCTTGCCACCGATGCCGGAACGGGTCTGGGTCACCTTCAAGCGTGCCATCAGGAGATTCCCTCCGCCCGCGCCTTCAGCAGCGCCGCCGGGGCGACGTGCTCGACCGGCATGCCACGGCGCGCGGCCACGGCTTCCGGAGTCTCCAGGGCCTGCAGCGCGGCCACCGTGGCGTGAACCACGTTGATCGCGTTGGAGGAACCCAGCGACTTGCTCAGGATGTCGTGGATCCCGGCGCACTCCAGTACGGCGCGCGCCGAGCCACCCGCGATCACACCGGTACCGGGAGCGGCCGGACGCAGCATGACAACGCCTGCGGCCTTCTCGCCCTGGACCGGGTGCGGGATGGTGCCCTGGATCCTCGGCACCTTGAAGAACGACTTCTTGGCCTCCTCGACACCCTTGGCGATCGCCGCGGGCACCTCCTTGGCCTTTCCGTAACCCACACCGACGGTGCCGTCACCGTCGCCGACGACCACGAGGGCGGTGAAGCTGAAGCGACGACCACCCTTCACGACCTTGGCGACACGGTTGATGGCTACCACGCGCTCGATGTAGGCGGTCTTGTCAGCTGCCGCACCACGACCACCGTCGCGGTTACGGCGCTCACCACCGGCGCCGCCTCCGCGACGCTGCTGGCCTCCGCTCATTTCGAACTACCTTCTTCCTTTTGTGTCGCCATGTCAGAAGCCAAGGCCGCCCTCACGGGCGGCGTCGGCCAGGGCCGCGATGCGGCCGTGGTACTTGTTCCCGGCGCGGTCGAAGACGACCGACTCGATGCCCGCGGCCTTGGCGCGGTCGGCGATCAAGCCGCCCACGGTCTTGGCCTTGTCCGTCTTGTTCGCCTCCGCTCCGCGCAGGTCGGCCTCCATCGTGGAAGCAGACACCAGCGTGACGCCGGCGACGTCGTCGATGACCTGAGCGAACAGGTGCTTCGACGACTTGCTGACCACCAGACGCGGCCGGTCCGACGTGCCGTTGACCTTCTTGCGGACGCGAATCTGGCGACGCAGCCGGGAAGAGGTCTTCTTGGCGGAGTGCTTGTTGTGACGCAATCCGATCGCCATTACTTACCAGCCTTTCCGACCTTGCGGCGCACCTGCTCGCCCGCGTACCGCACACCCTTGCCCTTGTACGGCTCAGGCTTGCGCAGCTTGCGGATGTTGGCCGCGACCTCGCCGACCGACTGCTTGTCGATTCCCTGCACCGAGAACTTGGTCGGCGCCTCGACCACGAAGGTGATGCCCGCAGGGGCGTCCACCGTGATCGTGTGGCTGTAGCCGAGCGAGAACTCCAGCTGGGTCGGTCCCTTGGCCAGGACGCGGTACCCGACGCCGACGATCTCGAGCTTCTTCTCGTAGCCGTCCGTCACGCCGGTCACCAGGTTGGCGATCAGAGTGCGGGACAGGCCGTGCAGTTCCTTGCTCTTGCGCTGGTCATCCGGACGGACGACGGCGATGGTGCCGTCCTCGTCGCGGTTGACCACGATGGGCTCTGCAACGCTGTGCGTGAGCTGACCCTTGGGGCCCTTCACGGTGACCGTCTGGCCGTCGATCGTGACGTCGACGCCGGCCGGGACCGTGATCGGGAGCTTACCGATGCGAGACATGAGAGTGGTCCTCCTTCCGGTTCTTCGTCACCAGACGTAGGCGAGGACTTCCCCGCCAACGCCCTTGTTCTTGGCCTGCCGGTCGGTCAGGAGTCCCTGTGACGTCGAGATGATCGCGACGCCGAGGCCACCGAGCACCTTGGGCAGATTGGTCGACTTCGCGTACACCCGCAGGCCGGGCTTGCTGATCCGGCGAACGCCTGCGATCGAGCGCTCCCGGCTCGGGCCGAACTTCAGATCAACGACAAGGGTCTTGCCAACGGTGCCCTCTTTGGGCTCCTCGACCTGGTAGGAGGAGATGTAGCCCTCCTGCTGGAGGATGTCGGCGATGCCCTGCTTGATCTTGCTGTACGGCATCTGGGTCGACTCGTGATACGCCTGGTTGGCGTTGCGCAGACGAGTAAGCATGTCTGCGATCGGGTCGGTCATCGTCATGGCCTGGGGCCTCTTTCCCGCCGTGGTTTCGCCTCATGGCGACCTACGGTGACTAGATGGTGAGTAGAGAGAAGAACGGTGCCGGCGGTACGGATGGTCACCAGCTGGACTTGGTGACACCGGGCAGCTCGCCCCGGTGCGCCATCTCACGCAGGCAGATCCGGCACAGGCCGAACTTGCGGAAGACGGCCTTGGGCCGGCCGCAGCGCTGGCAGCGCGTGTAACCACGCACCGCGAACTTCGGCGTACGGGCCTGCTTGACCTTGAGTGCTGTCTTCGCCACGTCAGTTCTCCTTGAACGGGAAGCCGAGCTGCCGCAGCAGCGCGCGCCCCTCGTCGTCGTTCTTGGCGGTGGTCACCACGGTGATGTCCATTCCGCGAACCCGGTCGATCTTGTCCTGGTTGATCTCGTGGAACATCACCTGCTCGGTCAGACCGAAGGTGTAGTTTCCGTTGCCGTCGAACTGCTTCGGGGACAGACCGCGGAAGTCGCGGATCCGGGGCAGCGCGAGCGAGAGCAGCCGGTCCAGGAACTCCCACATCCGGTCGCCGCGCAGCGTGACGTGCGCGCCGATCGGCATGCCTTCACGCAGCTTGAACTGCGCGATCGACTTACGGGCCTTGGTCACCTGCGGCTTCTGGCCGGTGATCGCGGCCAGGTCCTTGATGGCACCGTCGATCAGCTTGGAGTCGCGAGCCGCCTCGCCGACACCCATGTTCACCACGATCTTGGTGAGCCCGGGCACCTGCATGACGTTGCCGAAGGTGAACTCCTCGTTCAGCTTCGCGACGATCTCTTCGCGGTACTTGGTCTTCAGCCGGGGCACGACCTTGCCCTCGGTCACTGCGGTGCTCATCAGATCTCCTCGCCGGTGCGCCGCGAGATCCGAACGCTCCGGAAGCCGGTGTACGTCGAACCGTCGGGGCGACGCTTCTGCACCTCGACGCGGTTGTAGCCGACGCGGGTGGTCACCTTCTGCTTCTTGCCGTCCTTCTCGACCTCGACCACAAGCATCACGTTGGAGACGTGGATCGGGGCTTCCTGGGTGACGATGCCACCCGTGGTGCCGCCGCGCTGGGCCTGCTGCACCTTGGTGTGCTTCTTGACCCGGTTCACGCCTTCGACGATGACCTTCTCGGCCTCGGGCAGGACCGAGATGATCTTGCCCTCGAGTCCCTTGGACTTGCCGGCGATCACGCGAACGAGATCACCCTTCTTGACGTGCAGCGAACGCTGCACCTTCTGCTGGGGCTTGTTAGCCATCTCAGAGCACCTCCGGAGCGAGCGAGATGATCTTCATGAACTTCTTCTCGCGCAGCTCCCGGCCGACCGGCCCGAAGATGCGGGTGCCACGCGGTTCACCGTCGGCCTTGAGGATCACGGCGGCGTTCTCGTCGAACCGGATGTAGGAGCCGTCCGGACGCCGGCGCTCCTTCACGGTGCGCACGATGACAGCCTTGACGACGTCGCCCTTCTTGACGCCGCCACCCGGGATCGCGTCCTTGACGGTGGCGACGATCGTGTCACCGACACCGGCGTAGCGCCGACCGGAGCCACCGAGAACGCGGATGCACAAGATCTCCTTGGCACCCGTGTTGTCGGCGACCTTCAGTCGCGACTCCTGCTGGATCATCTGTTGATCTCCTGGTTGTCTCGCTGGTTCTCACGCTCGGTGAGCCTTGCGGAACGAATAAATTCGATTGGGTACTGCGAGGCGTCGCTGGTCACTTCGCCTTTTCGAGGATCTCCACGATGCGCCAACGCTTGGTCGCCGACAGCGGCCGGGTCTCCATCAGGAGAACCCGGTCGCCGATACCGGCGGCGTTCTGCTCGTCGTGGGCCTTGAGCTTGCGGGTGCGACGGATGACCTTGCCGTACAGCTTGTGCTTGACCCGGTCCTCGACCTCGACGGTGACGGTCTTGTCCATCTTGTCGCTCAGCACCAGGCCCTCACGGGTCTTGCGGCTGCTGCGCGCCTCTTGGGTCGTGCTCACGGTCTCGTCCTTCGCTGCATTCTCGGTCATGCCTTGCTCCCGGCCTTCTCGCTGTCGTCCGCGGTCTCGTCAACCTCGACCTCGGCGTCTGCCTCGGCCACGGGTGCGTCGACCTGCTCGGTGATGCCGAGCGCACGCTCGGTCAGCACCGTGTAGATGCGAGCGATGTCCTTGCGGACGGCCTTCAGCCGACCGTGGGACTCCAGCTGACCCGTAGCAGCCTGGAACCGGAGGTTGAACAGCTCCTCCTTGGCTTCACCGAGCTTCTCCAGAAGCTCGTCCTTTCCGAGGTTCCGCAGCTCGGCGGCGGTCAGGGTAGCCATCAGTTCTCACCTGCCTCTCGGGAGATGAAGCGGCACTTCATCGGCAACTTGTGAATCGCGCGGCGCATGGCCTCGCGGGCAACGTCCTCGTCCACACCGGACAGCTCGAACAGCACCCGGCCGGTCTTGACGTTCGCGATCCACCACTCGGGCGAACCCTTACCGGAACCCATCCGGGTCTCGGCCGGCTTCTTGGTCAGCGGGCGGTCCGGGTAGATGTTGATCCAGACCTTTCCGCCTCGCTTGATGTGCCGGGTCATCGCGATACGAGCGGACTCGATCTGCCGGTTGGTGACGTAGTGGTTCTCCAGCGCCTGGATACCGAACTCGCCGAACGCCAGCGTGGTACCGCCCTTGGCAGCGCCGGAGCGCTTCGGGTGGTGCTGCTTGCGGTGCTTGACCTTGCGGGGGATGAGCATGGTTCAGCTCTCCGTTCCGGTCGTCTCGGCCGGCTTGTCGGCAGCCGGGGCGTCAGCCTTGGGGGCCTCGGCCTTCGCTGCCGGGGCGCCGCCGTCACGACGGTCTCCGCCGCGACCGCCACGGTCACCGCCGCCACCGCGACCACCACGGTCACGATCGCCACCGCCACCACCGTCACGGCGGGCCGGACGGCCACGCTGCTGGGTGGCGGCACGAGCGGCTGCCTGTGCCTCGCGCTCAGCGCGGGTACCGGCGACGTCGCCCTTGTAGATCCAGACCTTCACGCCGATCCGGCCGAAGGTCGTACGGGCCTCGTAGAAGCCGTAGTCGATGTCCGCGCGAAGGGTGTGCAACGGCACCCGACCCTCGCGGTAGAACTCCGACCGCGACATCTCGGCGCCACCCAGACGACCGGAGCACTGGATCCGGATGCCCAGGGCGCCGCCACGCATGGTGGTCTGCATCGCCTTGCGCATCGCGCGGCGGAACGCCACGCGGCCGGACAGCTGCTCGGCCACACCCTGGGCGACCAACTGCGCGTCGACCTCGGCGTTCTTGACCTCGAGGATGTTCAGCTGCACCTGCTTGCCGGTGAGCTCCTCGAGGCTGCCCCGGATCCGGTCCGCCTCGGCGCCGCGGCGACCGATGACGATGCCCGGACGGGCGGTGTGGATGTCGACGCGGACGCGGTCACGGGTGCGCTCGATCTCCACGCGGGAGATACCGGCACGCTCCATGCCCTTGCCCAGCAGGCGGCGGATCTTGACGTCCTCGCCTACATAGTCCTTGTAGAGCTTGTCGGCGTACCAACGGCTCTTGTGGTCCGTGCTGATGCCGAGTCGGAACCCGTGCGGGTTAACCTTCTGGCCCACTATCGGGTCTCCTTCTTCTCAGCCTTTTTGGCGGTCGCCTTCTTGGCCGGCGCCTTCTTGGCGGGGGCCTTCTTGGCCGCTGCCTTCTTGACGTCGTCCTGCTTGGCTTCGGCCTGCTTGGCGTCGGCCTTCTTGGCCGGCTTCTCGGCTTCGACCTTCGGGCCGACCACGATGGTGATGTGGCTGGTCCGCTTGTCGATCCGGGTGGCCCGGCCCTGTGCACGCGGGCGGTGACGCTTCAGCGTCGGTCCCTCGTCCACGAAAGCCTTCACCACGACCAGGTCGGTCCGGGTCAGGTGCTCGGTGCCCTCGGCGTTCGCCGCGGCGCTGTCGACGACCTTGTACACGGTCGCGGCAGCGGCCTGCGGGGCGAACTTCAGAGTGGCGAGTGCATCGTCGATGCCCATGCCGCGCACCAGGTCGACCACGCGGCGCGCCTTCATAGGCGTCACGCGGACGAAGCGCGCGACCGCGAAGGCCCCGGGCTCGTCGCCCAACAGGCTCTCGCGACGGGCACTGACGGCCCTACGCTCTTGAACGCTCATGATGTTCGAATCTCTCCGTAGGTTGCTTGCGCGTAGTCACTGACCGAGGTCAGCGACGCCGTGCCTTGCGGTCGTCCTTCTCGTGACCCTTGAACGTCCGGGTCGGTGCGAACTCGCCGAGCTTGTGCCCGACCATCGCGTCGGTGACGAACACCGGGACGTGCTTGCGGCCGTCGTGCACCGCGAGCGTGTGGCCGATCATGTCCGGAATGATCATGGATCGGCGCGACCAGGTCTTGATCACGTTCTTGGTGCCCTTTTCGTTCTGCACCTCCACCTTCTTGAGCAGGTGGTGGTCGACGAACGGGCCCTTCTTCAGGCTGCGTGGCATTCTGTCCGGCTCCTATCAGCGCTTCTTGCCGGCCTTGCGGCGCCGGACGATCATGCGGTCGCTTTCCTTGCGGCCGCGGGTGCGGCCTTCAGGCTGGCCCCACGGGGACACCGGGTGACGTCCACCAGAGGTCTTACCCTCACCACCACCGTGCGGGTGGTCGACCGGGTTCATCGCGACACCACGGACGGTCGGGCGCTTGCCCTTCCAGCGCATCCGGCCGGCCTTGCCCCAGTTGATGTTCGACTGCTCGCCGTTGCCGACCTCACCGAGGGTGGCGCGGCAGCGTACGTCGACCATCCGGACCTCGCCGGACGGCATCCGCAGAGTGGCCATCCGGCCCTCCTTGGCGATCAGCTGAACGCTGGAGCCGGCGGAGCGGGCCATCTTGGCGCCGCCACCGGGGCGAAGCTCGACCGCGTGGATCGTCGAACCGACCGGGATGTTGCGCAGCGGCAGGTTGTTGCCAACCTTGATGTCCGCCGCCGGGCCGTTCTCGATGATCGTGCCCTGCTCCAGCTTGGCCGGGGCGAGGATGTAGCGCTTCTCGCCGTCGACGTAGTGCAGCAGTGCGATCCGGGCGGTGCGGTTCGGGTCGTACTCGATCTCGGCAACCTTCGCCGGGACGCCGTCCTTGTCGTACCGCTTGAAGTCGATCAGGCGGTACGCCCGCTTGTGACCGCCACCGTGGTGCCGGGTGGTGATCTTGCCGGAGCTGTTCCGGCCGCCCTTCTTGGGCAGCGGGCGGAGCAGGGACTTCTCAGGGGTCGAACGGGTGAGCTCGACGAAGTCGGCCACGCTCGAGCCACGACGGCCCGGCGTTGTCGGCTTGTATTTGCGGATACCCATTACGACTGGCCTCCGAAGATGTCGATACGGTCGTCGCCGGCGAGGCTGACGATCGCTCGCTTGGCGTCAGGACGCTTGCCCCAGCCCGTACGGGTACGGCGGCGCTTGCCCTTGCGGTTGAGAGTGTTGACGGACGTGACCCGGACCTTGAAGACCTTCTCGACCGCGAGCTTGATCTCGGTCTTGTTGGCATCCGGGGCGACCTCGAACGTGTACTTCTGCTCATCCAGCAGGCCGTAGCTCTTCTCGCTCACGACCGGCCGCAGCAGCACGTCCCGCGGGTCTTTGTTGACTCCGTGGCTCATGCTTCTACCTCCTGCTCGGCTTCGGTCGACGTCGCGACAGCCTTGACGGACTTGCCCTTCGGCGTACCGGCGACGAACGTCTCCAGCGATGCCTTGGTGAAGATGATCGCGTCGTTGCACAGCACGTCGTACGCGTTCAGCTGGTCGGCCGCGATCAGGTGCACGGTCGGCACGTTGCGCAGGCTGAGCAGCGCCACGTCGTCGTCGCGCTCCACGACCACGAGCACCTTGAGGAACTCGGTGATCTCGGCGAGGACCTTCTTCGCGGTCTTCGTCGAGGGCACGTCGCCGTCGACGAACTGGTCGACCACGAGGACGCGGCCTTCACGGGCCCGGTCCGAGAGCGCTCCGCGCAGGGCGGCGGCGATCATCTTCTTGGGGGTCCGCTGGCTGTAGTCACGCGGCGTGGGGCCGTGAACGACGCCACCACCGGTGAACTGCGGCGCGCGGGTCGAGCCCTGGCGGGCACGGCCGGTGCCCTTCTGGCGGTACGGCTTGGCGCCACCACCGGACACCTCGCCACGGCGCTTGACCTTGTGGGTGCCCTGACGGGCGGCGGCCAGCTGGGCCACGACGACCTGGTGGATCAACGGGATGTTGACCTGGACGTCGAACAGCTCGGCGGGGAGCTCCGCGGAGCCCTTCTTGCTGACCTTGTCGCCCTTCACGACGACGATGTCAACGGTGCTCATTTGGTAGCTCCCTTCGCGGCGTTGCGGATCAGCACGAGGCCGCCCTTGGGACCGGGGACGGCGCCCTTGACCAGGATCAGGCCGCGCTCGGTGTCGATCGCGTGGACCGTCACGTTCTGCGTGGTGACCTGCTCGTGACCCATCCGGCCCGACATCTTCATTCCCTTGAAGACGCGGCCGGGGGTCGCGCAGCCGCCGATGGAACCCGGCGAACGGTGCTTCTTGTGCACACCGTGGGTGGCGCGGAGGCCGTGGAAGCCGTGTCGCTTCATGACACCGGCGAAGCCCTTGCCCTTGCTGGTGGCGGAGACGTCGACGATCTCGCCCGCGGCGAACGCCTCGGCCTTGATCTCCTGGCCGAGCGTGTACTCGCTGGCGTCAGCGGTCCGCAGCTCGAGCAGGTGCCGGCGAGGAGTCACGCCGGCCTTCTCGAAGTGGCCGCGCATCGGCGAGTTCACCTTGCGGGGGTCGATGTCGCCGAAAGCGATCTGCACGCCGTCGTAGCCGTGGCTGGCCGAGGTACGAACCTCGGTGACCACGCACGGGCCGGCCTGGATCACGGTGACGGGGACGACCCGGTTGTTCTCGTCCCAGGTCTGGGTCATGCCGAGCTTGGTGCCCAGCAGACCTCGCGTGGTCTTGACTGTGTTGCCTTGTGTGGGGCTCATAGGTATCGCGTTTCCCTCAGAGCTTGATCTCGATGTCGACACCGGCCGGGAGGTCGAGACGCATCAGCGAGTCAACGGTCTTCGGCGTGGGGTCGATGATGTCGATGAGCCGCTTGTGGGTGCGCATCTCGAAGTGCTCGCGGCTGTCCTTGTACTTGTGCGGCGAGCGGATGACGCAGAACACGTTCTTTTCCGTCGGCAACGGCACCGGGCCAGCAACCTTCGCACCAGTACGCGTCACCGTGTCGACGATCTTGCGCGCCGAACTGTCGATGACCTCGTGGTCGTAGGCCTTCAGCCGGATGCGGATCTTTTGTCCCGCCATCGCTTCGCTACGTCCTTCTCTTCGTCTTCGTCTTTGTCGCTCCGACCCCCGCGGTCGGGTGTGTCGCGGACGCGGCACGCGCGTCACCACACACTTTCGACCCTGGGATGGAGATCGGGGCTCGGTCTCGGACCGGACCTCGGCATGGTCTCCGGTCCGGCGCACCGGCCAGAAAAACCTCTCTGGGGCGCGCCCCGGCAACCTCGCCTGAGCAACCTGAATATTGTGCCAGAGATCGGCGTCGAAACGCCAATCGAGGCTAAAGCAGAGATCCGCGAGGGCTCAGCGTGCGAGCCCTCGCGGACCTCATGAAATCACTTGAGGATCTTGGTGACCCGGCCGGCGCCGACGGTGCGGCCACCTTCACGGATCGCGAACTTCAGGCCCTCTTCCATGGCGATCGGCTGAATCAGCTCGACCGACATGTCGGTGTTGTCGCCCGGCATGACCATCTCGGTGCCCTCGGGCAGCGTGACGACGCCGGTGACGTCCGTGGTGCGGAAGTAGAACTGGGGCCGGTAGTTCTGGAAGAACGGCGTGTGACGGCCGCCCTCCTCCTTCGACAGGATGTAGACCGACGCGTCGAAGTTGGTGTGCGGGGTCGTGGTGCCCGGCTTGATGACGACCATGCCGCGCTCCACGTCTTCGCGCTTGGTGCCACGAAGCAGCAGACCGACGTTCTCGCCGGCTTCACCGGTGTCGAGCAGCTTGCGGAACATCTCGATGCCGGTGACCGTGGTGGTCTGCTTCTCGGCACGGATGCCGATCAGGTCGACAGTCTCGTTGACCTTGACCACGCCGCGCTCGATCCGGCCGGTGATGACCGTACCGCGACCCGTGATGGTGAAGACATCCTCCACCGGCATCAGGAACGGCTTGTCGATCTCGCGGACCGGCTGCGGGATGTACTCGTCGATCGCATCCATCAGCTTCAGGACCGACTCACCCCACTTCGCGTCACCCTGCAGGGCCGGGGCCGCCGCAACGTGGATGACCGGCGCGTTGTCGCCGTCGAACTCCTGCTCGGAGAGCAGTTCGCGAACCTCGAGCTCGACGAGCTCCAGGATCTCCTCGTCGTCGACCATGTCGCACTTGTTGAGCGCGACGACCATCGCCGGCACGCCGACCTGGCGGGCGAGCAGCACGTGCTCACGCGTCTGGGGCATCGGGCCGTCGGTGGCGGCGACGACCAGGATCGCACCGTCCATCTGGGCCGCACCGGTGATCATGTTCTTGATGTAGTCCGCGTGCCCGGGGCAGTCGACGTGGGCGTAGTGCCGGGCCTCGGTCTGGTACTCGACGTGCGCGATGGAGATGGTGATACCGCGCTGACGCTCTTCCGGCGCCTTGTCGATCTGATCGAAGGCCGACGCCTCGTTGAGGGTCGGGTACTTGTCGTGCAGCACCTTGGTGATCGCCGCGGTAAGAGTCGTCTTACCGTGGTCGATGTGACCGATGGTGCCGATGTTGACGTGCGGCTTAGTCCGCTCGAACTTCGCCTTAGCCACTGGGGCCCTCCTGGAAAATTGACTTACGCCGTACGCCGACGCGCTGTGGGTTGGTTGGTCCGGGGCGAGATTACTCGCCGCGGGCCTTCTTGATGATCTCTTCCGCCACGTTCTTCGGAACCTCGGCGTAGGAATCGAACTGCATCGAGTACGAAGCACGGCCCTGGGTCTTCGACCGCAGGTCCCCGACGTACCCGAACATCTCGGACAGCGGCACCGTGGCTTTGATAGCCCGGCTGCCACCGGGGCCCTCGTCCATCGACTGGATCTGGCCTCGGCGTGAGTTGAGGTCGCCGATCACTTCGCCCATGTAGTCCTCGGGCGTGATGACCTCGACCGCGAACATCGGCTCGAGGATGATCGGCGTCGCCCGGCGGGCGGCATCCTTGAACGCCATCGAACCGGCGATCTTGAAGGCGAGCTCGGACGAGTCGACATCGTGGTAGGCACCGTCGGTCAGGGTGACCTTGATGTCCACCATCGGGTAGCCGGCCAGGACGCCGAACTCCATGGCTTCCTGGGCGCCCTCGTCCACCGACGGGATGTACTCCCGGGGGATCCGGCCACCGGTGACGGCGTTGACGAACTCGTAGCCGCCCTCGCCACCCGCCTCGACCGAAGTCGGCTCGATGTTGATGATCACACGCGCGAACTGACCCGAACCACCGGTCTGCTTCTTGTGCGTGTAGTCGACCTTCTCGACCTTCTTCTTGATCGTCTCGCGGTAGGCGACCTGGGGCTTGCCGACGTTGGCCTCGACGCGGAACTCGCGCTTCATCCGGTCGACCAGCACCTCGAGGTGCAGCTCACCCATCCCGGCGATGATCGTCTGGCCGGTGTCCTCGTCGGTCCGGACCTGGAAGGTCGGGTCCTCGTCGGCCAGCCGCTGGATCGCGACCCCGAGCTTCTCCTGGTCGGCCTTCGACTTCGGCTCGATGGCGACCGAGATGACCGGCGCCGGGAACGTCATCGACTCGAGCAGGACCGGCTTGGCCGGGTCGCACAGCGTCTCGCCGGTGGTGGTGTCCTTCAGACCCATCACGGCGACGATGTGGCCGGCGCCGACCGACGCGATCTCCTCACGCTTGTTCGCGTGCATTCGGTAGATCTTGCCGATCCGCTCCTTGCGGCCCTTGGTCGGGTTCAGCACCTGGGTGCCGGTCTCGAGCTTGCCCGAGTAGACCCGGATGAAGGTCAGCTTGCCCAGGTGCGGGTCGGCCGCGATCTTGAAGGCCAGCGCCGCGAAGGGCTCGGAGTCGTCCGGCTTGCGCAGGACGATCTCGGTGCCTTCCTTGATGTCGTGACCCTCGATGTCGGGGACGTCGAGCGGGCTCGGCAGGTAGGCGTTGATCGCGTCGAGCAGGGGCTGGACGCCCTTGTTCTTGAACGCGGTACCGGTCAGCACGGGGGTCAGCTTGGAGGCGATCGTCGCGCGGCGGATACCGGCCACGATCTCTTCCTGGGTCGGCTGAACGCCTTCCAGGTACTGCTCCATGATCTCGTCGTCGGCCTCGGCCAGCGTCTCGATCAGCTTGTCGCGCCACTCGGCGGCGATCTCGGTGTGGGTGGCCGGGATCTCCTCGACGGTGTAGTCCTCACCCATCGTGGTCTCACCACGCCAGGTCAGCGCGCGCATCCCGACCAGGTCGACGACACCGATGAAGTCGGACTCGGAGCCGATCGGCAGCTGCAGCACCAGCGGCACCGCGGCCAGCCGGTCGATGATCATGTCGACGCAGCGCATGAACTCCGCGCCGGTCCGGTCCAGCTTGTTGACGAAGCAGATCCGCGGTACGCCGTACCGGTCCGCCTGGCGCCACACGGTCTCGGACTGCGGCTCGACACCGGCAACGCCGTCGAACACCGCGACGGCGCCGTCGAGGACGCGCAGCGAGCGCTCCACCTCGACGGTGAAGTCGACGTGCCCGGGGGTGTCGATGATGTTGATGGTGTGGTCTTTCCAGGTGCAGGTCGTCGCGGCGGACGTGATCGTGATGCCGCGCTCCTGCTCCTGCTCCATCCAGTCCATCGTGGCGGCGCCGTCGTGGACCTCACCGATCTTGTACGTGATACCGGTGTAGAACAGGATCCGCTCGGTCGTCGTCGTCTTGCCGGCGTCGATGTGGGCCATGATGCCGATGTTGCGCACCATGCTCAGGTCGGTGGTGATTTGTACGGCCACCTCGGTGGTCTACCTCTCGCTTCTGTCTAGCTTCAAAAAGAGTGAACGGTGGGGCCCGGGATCGGGCCCCGGCTCACCAGCGGTAGTGGGCGAAAGCCTTGTTGGCTTCGGCCATCTTGTGCGTGTCCTCGCGGCGCTTGACCGCGGCACCCAGACCGTTCGACGCGTCCAGGATCTCGTTCATCAGACGCTCGGACATGGTCTTCTCGCGACGGGCGCGGGAGTACGACGTGAGCCAGCGCAGGGCGAGCGTGGTCGAGCGGTTGGGCTTGACCTCGATCGGCACCTGGTAGGTGGCGCCACCGACGCGGCGGCTCTTCACCTCGATGCTGGGCTTCACGTTGTCGAGCGCGCGCTTCAGCGTGATGACGGGATCGGTGCCGGTCTTCGTCCGGGTGCCTTCGAGCGCCGTGTAGACGATGCTCTGGGCGATCTGCTTCTTGCCGTCGACCAGGATCTTGGAGATCAACTGGGTGACGAGCGGCGAGCTGTAGACCGGGTCGATGATGACCGGCCGCTTCGGGGCGGGACCCTTACGCGGCATTAGCTCTTCTCCTTCTTCGCGCCGTAGCGGCTACGAGCCTGCTTCCGGTTCTTCACACCCTGGGTGTCGAGCGAACCGCGGATGATCTTGTACCGGACACCCGGGAGGTCCTTCACACGACCACCACGCACGAGCACGATCGAGTGCTCCTGCAGGTTGTGGCCGACTCCGGGAATATAGGCGGTGACCTCGATGCCGCTGGTGAGGCGGACGCGAGCGACCTTACGAAGGGCCGAGTTCGGCTTCTTCGGGGTGGTCGTGTAGACGCGCGTGCACACACCACGACGCTGAGGGGAACCCTTCAGGGCCGGCGTCTTGTTCTTGGACACCTTGTCCTGGCGGCCCTTGCGGACCAACTGCTGGATGGTGGGCACCGCGTAGGTCTCTTTCTGTCGTCCGGTCGGTTGCTGCGCACCTGACCCCCGCGGTCGGGTGTGTCGCGAGGGCACGGACAGGCCGAAGCCATAAACTTTCTGACTTGTCGGCAGAAGTCCCGTGCCACGCGCTGACCCGAAAAATACGAGGGGCACGCATGACGGCCCAGGATGACCCGGGCACGATCGTTAAGACTAGCGGCTGCCTCAAGCACGGTCAAAACAGATCACCGCGCAGTGCAGAGGCGCAGCCGCACTGCCAGTCTACCGGATCCCTGACGGCACTCTCGCCGCGGCCGGACCGGACCATTCGGATTCCTTATGTCCGATCGGCGTAAAGGTCGGCCCACGCCGGTTCGGGACGGCGGAGTTTGCGGCATAGTCACGCCCGTCGGGTGTAACGACCTGATAACGGGGACCTGCCGTAGTCATCGCCCGCGCCTGGAGAAACTCTCGTGGATCAAGGTCCCGCCCCCTCGAACCGTCCCCGCCTCACCGCGGACGAGCAGCCGCCGCCAGGTCCTCCCGCCCCAAGGACCCTGTCGCCGGTGGCCCGCCGGGCGGCCATCGGTGCCGTCGCAGGCACCCTGGCCGCCGGCGGGTTGGCAGTGGAGATCGCCAGCCGCCCCGACAGCCTCCAGAACCGCGTCCTGGCTTCATCGCCCCGGAAAGACCCAGCCGGTACTACGGCTCGCGCCCGGGTCGCCCAGCAACCAAGCCTCGCCGGCGAGGACCGCGACTCCAGCTTCGTTGCGGCCAAGGGCTCGAAGGCGACCGGGCAGACCGGCAAGCCCCAGGAGTACGCCGGCTATGCGGCCGCCGCCAAGGCAGGTCGCACCTCCCCCGGCCTGTTGGTCGGCAAAAGCGGTCCGCTGACGGATGCCCAGGCCCGTCGCCATCTGCTCAACCGGGCGACGTTCGGCCCGCGTCCGTCCGACGTACAAGGTCTGGAGCGGCTCGGGATCGACAAGTGGCTGGCGGCTCAGCTGTCGCCGATGGCCAAGGACCCGGCCGGGGATCAGGTCTGGAAGGCAGTGACTCTGGCCGGTGCGGATCCCGCGACTGTTCGGAGGTCGATCCCCGAGTACTCGTGGGAGGCCATGTTCCACACGGGGATCGCGACCTTGGGCCGACAGGTCTTCGGCAGCAGGCAGCTGTTCGAGGTCGTCGTGGATGTCTTCGCCAACCACCTGCACGTGGCGACGCCGTCGGACCGGGGCTGGGACGTCGCGCCGCAGTACGCGGTGTCGGTGGTCCGCCGGCACGCCTTCGGCCGCTACAGCGACATGCTGCGGGCAGCGATGCGGCATCCGGCGATGCTGCGCTTCCTCGACAACGACGCCTCCACCCGCGACAGCGTCAACGAGAACCTCGGCCGCGAACTACTGGAACTGCATACGGTCGGGGTGTCGTCGGGTTATACAGAGAAGGACGTACGGGCCAGCGCCTATGTACTGAGCGGCCGCGGCGCCACCAAGGAAGGCGCCTTCGAGTACGTCGCCGATCGGCACCGGACCGGCCGGGTGAAGGTGCTCGACTGGACTGCGGCCAACAGCTCGGCCAAAGGCGGCCTGGCCACTGGTGACCGCTATCTCGACTACCTGGCCAAGCATCCGGCGACAGCGCGGACCATCGCGCGCAAGCTCGTCGTACGGTTCGTCGACGACTCTCCCCCGGCCGAGCTGGTCAACCGGCTCGCACAGATCTATCTGCGCAACAACACCGCCATCCTGCCGATGCTGACCGCCTTGTTCCGCAGTAGCGAGTTCTGGAACTCCCTTGGGCGCAAGACGAAGCGGCCGCTCGAGGATGTGGTGAGCAGTGCGCGTGCACTCGATCTGCCGTTCGGACCGGCCACCGCCAAGGGGCTGGAAGCCGTCTACTGGGAGCTCAACAATCTCGGCCATGCACCGCTCGCCTGGCCGTCCCCCAACGGCTACCCCGACGTCGCACCGGCCTGGGCATCAGCCGGCCAGCTGCTGGAGCGCTGGTCGATGCACCGCGCGCTGACGTACGGCTGGTGGGAGGGGATGAAGCGGGCGAAGCTCCCGGCCGCACTGCAACCCCGTAAGGGCGACACCTACAAGGTGTGGTTCGACCGGCTGGGTGAGCGCCTGATCGGACAGCGCCCCGACACTCGCCAGCGCACTGCCCTGTCGACGTTCGTCGGGGCCAAGGCCACCGCCCGGGTCGACCACGGGCGGATGGAGTGGCAGGCGGGGCATGTCGTCGCCCTGGTACTCGACTCCCCACAGTTCCTGGTCCGTTGAAGGAGTACCGACCGATGAGAGACACACTCGCTTCGCTGCACCCCGACTGCCCTGACTGGCAACGACTCGGCCCCACTCCGACAGACGCCGTACTGCGGGCTCAGGCCGCAGCAGTGACGGCCGATACGGAGGAGAGGGACGAGCAGTGGAGTAGAGGCTTCACCCGGCGTCGCTTGCTCGCTGGTGGTCTGGGGGTGGGTGTGGCCGCTATGACGACACAGTTGGTGACTACCCGCGTCTCCTGGGCCGCTCCCGGCGCTGACGCGGGTGGCACGCTGATCGTGGTGTTCCTGCGCGGTGGGATGGACGGGTTGTCGGTACTGGTGCCGGCCGATGATCCCGAGCTGCTCAAGGCCCGACCGTCGATCGCAGTACGGGCTGCTTCTCTGCTCAACCTGCAGCGCGGGTTCGGGATGCACCCGTCGCTTGCTCCACTGCTGCCGCTGATGACGGCGGGGCGGCTGGCCGCAGTACCGGCTGTATCCACGCCGGATCTGACTCGCAGCCACTTCCAGGCCCAGGACTGTCTGGAGCGAGGCGGGGCTGCACGATCGTCTGTGCAGTCCGGCTGGCTCGACAGAGTCCTGCAGGAGCTAGGAGCCGGTACTACGTTCCGCGGGCTGGGGATCGGCGCGCGGATGAGCCGGTCGCTGCTCGGGGACTCCAACCCGATCATGCTGAGCTCGTTGAAGGACTTCAGCGTCAAGGGCATCGACGGTGTCGCGCCGCAGACCATGGCGGCTCTGAAGACGCTCTATACCGGGATAGACCATCCGCTGGGTGTGCAGGGGCTCGACGCGTTGCAAGCTTCGGCGCAAGCGCAGGGCTACGCGAAGCAGCAGGAGAAGCCGGCCAAGGAGCGCGGCTACCCGGACGGAGAGTTCGGTGCGGCTCTGGCGACGCTGGCGCAGTTGATCAAGGCCAAGGCCGGAGTACGGGTGGCCACTGTCGACCTGGGTGGCTGGGACATGCACACGGACCTCGGCACTGTCGACGGCGGCGACATGACCAACTCGCTGAAGACAGTGGCGGGTGCACTGGCCGCCTTCGCCGCTGAGCTCGGGCCTGACCTCGACAACACCACGGTGGTCACCATGAGCGAGTTCGGCCGGCGAGTGGGGCAGAACGCCAACAGCGGCACGGATCATGGGCACGGTGGGGTGGCGCTGGTTCTTGGCGGTGGAGTCAAGGGCGGCGTCCACGGGCGCTGGGAAGGGTTGGCGCCCGGAGTACTGGATCAGGGCGATGTCCCCGGCACCAACGACTATCGCGACGTGCTGTCGGAGATCGTGATGAGGCGCCTCGGCCTCAGCGAAGCCCAGGCAGGCAAGGTCTTCCCGGGCTGGAAGCCGTCATCACTGGGAATCATGGCCTGAACGGCTCGAGCGCACTGCGGCCGGTTGGTCGCAGTGCGCTCGAACTGAATTCAGAGGGTCAGGCTAGGAAGCGGACCTCGGTGATCAGGCCGTCCTGCACCTGGTAGAGCGCGACCGTCGGGGTCTGGTTGGTCACCGTCTGCTCGACCACCCAGTCGCCCACCAGCATCCGCTGCACCAACTCCCGCTTGCACTCGCCCGCCTCGAACTGCGGCCGGTAGTGCTCACGCAGGGAACGCCGGCCCCGCATCACCGGGCCGTCGGCGAACTGAAGCAGAGCCGTCGGCGAGTACATCGCCAGGAACGCCTCGAGATCATGCGCCTCGAAGGCCGCATGCTGCCTGCCCACGACCCGGGAAGCCGCAGTCTCCGCCGCAGCCGGCGCGGCACTGCTGGAGGTGAAACTGGAGGAGGTCGTGAAGCCGGCCGATGCGCTCTGCTGGCTGGCGGGCGCAGCAGACTCGGCGGCTACGCCGGCGGACGCTGCCGGTCGAGCCGTGGCTGCAGGGGTGCCTGCAGAGGTGGAGGCCGCGCGCGGGCTCGGTGCAGGCACCAGGCCCGCGGCTGATGCCGCAGCCGTGCGTGCGGTGGCCTTGGTCGGTTGAGGGGCGGCGATGGTGGTGGCTGGGATGGGGAGCTGAGTGGTGGCGGTGGGATCTTCGCCCAGGTGGGCTATCGCCCAGTCGAGGGCCTTGGTCACCGCGGCGCGGGACTCTTCGCTGTGGTCGAGCATGTCGAAGCCGTGTTGCCCTTTCGGTACGTCGATGATGTCCAGCGCGGGGCCACCGGCGGAGACGAACTCCGCCACCGGTCGGGCGAGCTCTTCGTGCTCGCGGCCGACCCTGGTCAGCAGCACCGGCAGGTCCTTGTGTTTGCCGATCACTTCGGCGGCGGAAACCAGTTCGTCGACACCGGGCGGGGCGGCGAGCAGCGGATAGGTCAGGGCGATGGCGCGCAGCCAGTCGGGGCGGCTGTCCAGCCACTCCCCCGCCAGCAGTCCGGCGCCGGAGAAGAACCACAGCACGACGCGCTCGGGATCCACCTGCGGATCGGCCCGGAGCACGCCGACAGCGGCCTCTACGTCGTCCGCGGCGGTGGCCAGCTGGTGGAGGCCACGAATCAGGCTGTGGTCGACCACGACGGCCACCTGGCCGCGCTGGGCGATGGCCGCGGCGTACCCCTGGTAGACCGGCCAGTCCCGTGGTGACACCTCGAGATCGGCGGGCCCGGGACCGCCGTGGACCAGCAGGATCGCACCGGTGCGAGCTGTGCCCGCGGGCCGGTGGAGGTCGAGCTCCCCCACCCGGTCGACGCGGTGCTCCGCACCCTGCGCGACGTCCAGCACGAACGGTTGCAGGTAGGGCGGGAGGTCCGTCATACGCGTCATCTTCGCGCATCCCGCCGACACTTCCACGCCGACCCCTCGCAACACTCCGCAGCGACTCGGCCACGCTCGGCGTGTCGTCCGGCCGGTATCGCCCACATCCCCTTCGGGTACGTCGATCCGGCCCCCGCCGCCCTAGTTGCCCTTAGCAACAAGGGCATCGGACGGCCGGTGGAATGCCGCGAGGGCGGCACCCCCTGGTGGGAGTGCCGCCCTCGACGGGTGTTGCAGACCTTCTACTTCTGGTACGAGCCCAGGTCGAAGTCGTCGAGCGGGACCGACTGCCCGGCGGACGGTCCGAAGTCGTAGTCGTACGACTCGTAACCGACCATCGAGTACATCGCGGCCTTCGCCTCCTCGGTGGGCTCCACCCGGATGTTGCGGTAACGGTCCATGCCGGTACCCGCCGGGATCAGCTTTCCGATGATGACGTTCTCCTTCAGACCGACCAGCGAGTCGGACTTGCCGTGGATCGCGGCCTCGGTCAGGACCCGGGTCGTCTCCTGGAAGGAGGCGGCCGACAGCCACGACTCGGTCGCGAGCGACGCCTTGGTGATACCCATCAGCACCGGACGACCCGAGGCCGGCGTACCGCCCTCGGCCACGACGCGACGGTTCTCGGCCTCGAACAGCAACCGGTCCGCCAGCTCACCCGGCAGCAGGTTCGCCTCGCCGGACTCGATCACCGTGACCCGGCGCAGCATCTGCCGGACGATGATCTCGATGTGCTTGTCGTGGATGGCCACACCCTGCGACCGGTACACCGCCTGGACCTCGTCCACCAGGTGCTCCTGCGCCTTGCGGATGCCCAGGATCCGCAGAACTTCCTGCGGGTCCGGCGTACCTTGCGTCAACTGCTGACCGACCTCGACGTGCTGACCGTCCTCGATCAGCAGCCGGGCCCGCTTCGACACCGGGTAGGCGACCTCCTCGGAACCATCGTCCGGGGTGAGCACCAGCTTCCGGGTCTTGTCGGTGTCCTCGATGACGATCCGGCCGGCAGCCTCGCCGATCGGCGCCTTGCCCTTGGGCTGACGAGCCTCGAAGAGCTCGACGACACGGGGCAGACCGTGGGTGATGTCATCACCCGCGACACCGCCGGTGTGGAAGGTACGCATGGTCAGCTGCGTACCGGGCTCACCGATGGACTGCGCCGCGATGATGCCGACGGCCTCACCGATGTCGACCGGCTTGCCGGTCGCCAGCGAACGGCCGTAGCACTTCGCGCAGGTACCGGTCTTGGCGTCACAGGTCAGCACGGAGCGGACCTTGACCTGCTCGATCCCAGCGGCCACCAGCGCGGCGATGGACACGTCGCCCAGGTCGCTACCAGCGGTCAGTACCAGCGTGCCCTTGGCGTCGAACGTGTCCGTCGCCAGGGTGCGGGCGTAGGCGCTGGTCTCCACGTTCTCGGCGTGGACGATCTTGCCGTCCGGACCCGGCTCGCCGATCAGCTTCGGCAGGCCACGCTCGGTGCCGCAGTCCTCCTCGCGGATGATGACGTCCTGCGACACGTCCACCAGACGACGGGTCAGGTACCCCGAGTCGGCGGTCCGCAGCGCGGTGTCGGCAAGACCCTTACGAGCACCGTGGGTGGCGATGAAGTACTCGACCACCGACAGGCCCTCGCGGAAGTTGGACTTGATCGGCCGGGCGATGATCTCGCCCTTCGGGTTGGCCACCAGGCCACGCATACCGGCGATCTGCCGGATCTGCATCATGTTGCCTCGGGCACCCGAGTGGACCATCATCCAGATCGGGTTGGCCTTCTCGAAGTTCTCCTCCATGGCCTTGCCGACCTCGGCGTTGGCCCCGGTCCAGATCTCGATCAGTTCCTGGCGCCGCTCGGACGAGGTGATCAGACCCCGCTCGAACTGCTTCTGGACCTTCTCGGCCTGGGCCTCGTAGCGCGCCATGATCTCGGGCTTGCTCGGCGGCGTGCTGAAGTCGTCGATCGACACCGTGACACCCGAGCGGGTGGCCCAGCGGAAACCGAGGTCCTTCAGCGCGTCCAGGCAGAACGCCACCTGGACCTTGGAGTACCGCTCGGCCAGATCGTTGACGATCGAGCCCAGCTGCTTCTTGCCGACCTCGACGTCCACGAAGGTGTAGTCGCTCGGCAGCGCCTCGTTGAACAGGGCGCGGCCCAGCGTGGTCTCCAGCGAGAACCCACCGTTCGGGCGCTCGGTCGAGCCCTCCGGCGCACCGGCCTGGTCGAGCCGGAGCGTGATCTTGGCCTGCAGCGACAGCTCCTTGCGGTCGAAGGCCATCAGGGCCTCCGCCATCGAGCTGAACGCCCGGCCTTCGCCGATCTCGCCTTCCTTCAGCATGGTCAGGAAGTAGATGCCGATGATCATGTCCTGGGTCGGCATCGTGACCGGACGGCCGTCAGCAGGCTTCAGGATGTTGTTCGTCGACAGCATCAGGATCCGGGCCTCGGCCTGCGCCTCGGCCGACAGCGGCAGGTGCACCGCCATCTGGTCACCGTCGAAGTCCGCGTTGAACGCGGAGCAGACGAGCGGGTGGATCTGGATCGCCTTGCCCTCGATCAGCTGCGGCTCGAACGCCTGGATCCCCAGTCGGTGCAGGGTGGGCGCACGGTTCAGCAGCACGGGGTGCTCGGTGATGACCTCTTCCAGCACGTCCCAGACCTGGGCGCGCTGACGCTCGACCATCCGCTTGGCGGACTTGATGTTCTGCGCGTGGTTGAGGTCGACCAGCCGCTTCATCACGAACGGCTTGAACAGCTCCAGCGCCATCGCCTTCGGCAGACCGCACTGGTGCAGCTTCAGCTGCGGGCCGACCACGATGACCGAACGGCCGGAGTAGTCGACTCGCTTGCCCAGCAGGTTCTGACGGAAACGACCCTGCTTGCCCTTGAGCATGTCGGACAGCGACTTCAGCGGCCGGTTGCCCGGGCCGGTGACCGGACGGCCACGACGGCCGTTGTCGAACAGTGCGTCGACGGCCTCCTGCAGCATCCGCTTCTCGTTGTTGACGATGATCTCCGGCGCGCCCAGGTCGAGCAGACGCTTGAGCCGGTTGTTCCGGTTGATCACCCGGCGGTACAGGTCGTTCAGGTCGGAGGTGGCGAACCGGCCACCGTCGAGCTGGACCATCGGCCGCAGGTCCGGCGGGATCACCGGGACGCAGTCGAGCACCATGCCCATCGGGCTGTTGTTGGTCGCCAGGAACGCGGTGACGACCTTGAGCCGCTTCAGGGCCCGCGTCTTGCGCTGGCCCTTACCGGTCTTGATCGTCTCGCGCAGGCTGGCGGCCTCGGCCTTCAGGTCGAAGGTCTGCAGGCGCCGCTGGATCGCGGCGGCACCCATCGCACCGGAGAAGTACTTGCCGAACCGCTCCTTCATGGCGCGGTACAGGATCTCGTCGCCCTCCAGGTCCTGGACCTTGAGGTTCTTGAACCTGCTCCACACCTCGTCGAGGCGGTCGATCTCGCGCTGCGCACGGTCGCGCAGCTGCTTGACCTCACGCTCGGCGCCTTCCTTCACCTTGCGGCGAACGTCGGCCTTCGCGCCCTCGGCCTCGAGCTGGGCGAGGTCCTCCTCGAGCTTCTTCATCCGGGTCTCGATGTCGTTGTCGCGCCGGCCCTCGAGCTGCTTACGCTCGACATCGGTCCGGCCCTCCAACGACGAGAGGTCGCGGTGCCGCGCCTCGTCGTCGACGTCGGTGATCATGTACGCCGCGAAGTAGATGACCTTCTCGAGGTCCTTCGGGGCGAGGTCGAGCAGGTAGCCGAGTCGCGACGGGACACCCTTGAAGTACCAGATGTGGGTGACCGGCGCGGCCAGCTCGATGTGGCCCATCCGCTCGCGGCGCACCTTGGAGCGGGTGACCTCGACGCCACACCGCTCGCAGATGATGCCCTTGAAGCGAACACGCTTGTACTTACCGCAGTAGCACTCCCAGTCCCGGGTGGGACCGAAGATCTTCTCGCAGAACAGACCGTCACGCTCAGGCTTGAGCGTCCGGTAGTTGATCGTCTCGGGCTTCTTGACCTCGCCGTGCGACCACTGGCGGATCTCATCCGCGGTCGCCAAGCCGATCCGAAGCTCGTCGAAGAAATTCACGTCGAGCACGATGTGTTATCTCCCGATTGTCAAAAGTTGGGTCTGAGTGAGTTGGTTGTTGATCGAAAGCGGCAACCCGCTCAGACCTCTTCGACGCTGTTCGGCTCGCGCCGGGACAGATCGATTCCCAGTTCCTCCGCTGCGCGGAAGACGTCCTCTTCGCTGTCACGCATCTCGACCCGGCTTCCGTCGGACGAGAGCACCTCAACGTTCAGACAAAGGGACTGCATTTCCTTGACGAGAACCTTGAAGGACTCCGGGATACCCGGCTCCGGGATGTTCTCGCCCTTGACGATCGCTTCGTACACCTTGACGCGACCGACAACGTCATCGGACTTGATCGTGAGCAGCTCCTGCAGCGCGAAGGCGGCACCGTAGGCCTCGAGGGCCCACACCTCCATCTCGCCGAACCGCTGACCACCGAACTGCGCCTTACCACCCAGCGGCTGCTGCGTGATCATCGAGTACGGACCGGTCGAGCGGGCGTGGATCTTGTCGTCCACCAGGTGGTGCAGCTTCAGCATGTACATGTAACCGACGCCGACCGGCTGCGGGAAAGGCTCACCCGAGCGGCCATCGAACAGGTTGGCCTTGCCGGTGCTGTCGACCATCCGGTCGCCGTCGCGGTTGGGCAGGGTCGAGCCGAGCAGGCCGGTGACCTCTTCCTCGCGCGCACCGTCGAAAACGGGGGTGGCGACGTTCGTGAACGGCTCGGCTTCGCCGGCGCCGATCTTGATCAGTCGCTGGGCCCACTCTTCGGGGCTGTCCGGGTCGACCTTCCAGCCGCGGCTGGCAACCCAGCCGAGGTGGGTCTCGAGCACCTGACCGACGTTCATCCGGCCGGGCACGCCCAGCGGGTTCAGGATGATGTCGACCTGGCTGCCGTCCTCCATGAACGGCATGTCCTCGACCGGCAGGATCTTCGAGATGACGCCCTTGTTGCCGTGGCGTCCGGCGAGCTTGTCGCCGACGGAGATCTTGCGCTTCTGCGCGACGTACACGCGGACCAGCTGGTTCACGCCCGGCGGCAGTTCGTCGCCGTTGTCGCGGTCGAAGACGCGGACCCCGATGACGGTTCCGTTCTCACCGTGCGGCACCTTCAGCGAGGTGTCGCGCACCTCGCGCGCCTTCTCACCGAAGATCGCCCGGAGCAGCCGCTCCTCCGGGGTCAGCTCGGTCTCACCCTTGGGCGTGACCTTGCCGACCAGGATGTCACCGGTGGTGACCTCCGCGCCGATCCGGATGATGCCCCGCTCGTCCAGGTCCGCCAGCATCTCGTCGGAGACGTTGGGGATGTCGCGGGTGATCTCCTCCGGGCCCAGCTTGGTGTCGCGAGCATCGACCTCGTGCTCCTCGATGTGGATCGAGGTCAGCAGGTCCTGCTGGACGACGCGCTGGCTGAGGATGATCGCGTCCTCGTAGTTGTGACCCTCCCACGGCATGAACGCCACGAGCAGGTTACGGCCGAGTGCCATCTCGCCCTCGTCGGTGCACGGACCGTCGGCCAGCGGCGAGCCGACCTCGACCCGCTGCCCGGCGTCGACCAGCGGACGCTGGTTGATGCAGGTGCCCTGGTTCGAGCGACGGAACTTCTGCAGCCGGTACGTCTGGTACGTGCCGTCGTCGGCGGCGACCTCGATCAGATCGGCCGAGACCTCCTTGATGACGCCGGCCTTCTCCGAGACCAGCACGTCACCGGCGTCGACCGCTCCGCGGAACTCCATGCCGGTACCGACCAGGGGTGCGTCCGCGGTGATCAGCGGAACGGCCTGGCGCTGCATGTTGGAGCCCATCAGGGCGCGGTTGGCGTCGTCGTGCTCGAGGAACGGGATCATCGCCGTCGCGACCGACACCATCTGGCGCGGCGAGACGTCCATGTAGTCCACGTCGTCGACCAGGACGAGCTCGACCTCACCGTGGCGCCGGCGAACCAGCACCCGGTCCTCGGCGAACACGTCGTCGTCGGTCAGTGCCGCGTTGGCCTGAGCGATGACGAACCGGTCCTCCTCGTCCGCGGTCAGGTAGTCGACCTGGTCGGTGACCCGGCCGTCGACGACCTTGCGGTACGGCGTCTCGACGAAGCCGAACGGGTTCACCCGGCCGTACGTCGCGAGCGAGCCGATCAGACCGATGTTCGGGCCTTCCGGGGTCTCGATCGGGCACATCCGGCCGTAGTGCGACGGGTGCACGTCCCGAACCTCGAAGCCGGCCCGCTCACGAGACAGTCCACCCGGGCCAAGCGCCGACAGCCGGCGCTTGTGGGTCAGACCCGCGATCGGGTTGGTCTGGTCCATGAACTGCGACAGCTGCGAAGTACCGAAGAACTCCTTCAGCGCCGCGACCACCGGGCGGATGTTGATCAGCGTCTGCGGCGTGATCGCCTCGACGTCCTGAGTCGTCATCCGCTCGCGAACCACGCGCTCCATCCGGGCCAGGCCGGTGCGGAGCTGGTTCTGGATCAACTCGCCGACCGTGCGCAGACGACGGTTGCCGAAGTGGTCGATGTCGTCCTCTTCGACGACGATCTCGCCCTGCGGCGCGGTCAGCTCGGTCTTGCCCTCGTGCAGCGCGACGATGTACTTGATCGTCGCCACGATGTCGTTGATCGTCAGAACCGCGGTGTCGTGCGTCTCGTCACGGCCGAGCTTCTTGTTGATCTTGTACCGGCCGACCTTGGCCAGGTCGTAGCGCTTGCCGTTGAAGTAGTAATTGTCCAGCAGCGCCTGGGCAGCCTCGCGTGTCGGCGGTTCGCCGGGACGCAGCTTGCGGTAGATGTCGAGCAGCGCGTCGTCCTGCCCGGAGGTGTGGTCCTTCTCCAGGGTGAGGCGGATCGACTCGTACTCGCCGAACTCCTCGAGGATCTGCGCGTCGGTCCAGCCGAGCGCCTTGAGCAGCACGGTGACGTTCTGCTTGCGCTTGCGGTCGAGCCGTACGCCGACCATGTCGCGCTTGTCGATCTCGAACTCCAGCCACGCACCGCGCGACGGGATGATCTTGGCCGTGAAGATGTCCTTGTCCGACGTCTTGTCCGGCGTGCGCTCGAAGTACACACCGGGCGAGCGAACCAGCTGGGACACGACGACACGCTCGGTGCCGTTGATCACGAATGTGCCCTTGCGCGTCATCAACGGGAAGTCACCCATGAAGACGGTCTGGCTCTTGATCTCGCCGGTCTCGTTGTTCATGAACTCGGCGGTGACGAACAGCGGCGCCGAGTAGGTGACGTCACGCTCCTTGCACTCGTCGACCGTGTTCTTCGGGGGCTCGAACCGGTGGTCACGGAACGACAGCGACATGGTTCCGCTGAAGTCCTCGATCGGGGAGATCTCCTCGAAGATCTCCTCGAGGCCGGACGGGGAGGACAGATCAGTCCGTCCCTCCGCCTCGGCGGCGGCCACCCTGGCCTGCCAGGTTTCGTTTCCGACCAGCCAGTCGAAACTGTCCACC
The DNA here is from genome assembly GCF_010548305.1 of Streptomyces sp. SID13031. Classification (GTDB taxonomy): domain Bacteria; phylum Actinomycetota; class Actinomycetes; order Propionibacteriales; family Kribbellaceae; genus Kribbella. Next base: position 53,604 of record NZ_JAAGLV010000010.1, on the reverse strand, counting down.
TGCAACGCAAGAAGATCCGGAACCTCGAGAGGCTCGGAGATCTTTGCGAAGGAGATGCGGCGTGGTGCGCCGGAAACGTTGGTAATACTGTCGGACTGGGGGTTGCGCGAGGCGACCAAGGGGCGTCCTTCCACGGGCTCGCAAAGTAACTTCGAAGCGGCACTTCGGGTGCTGGGAGCGCATGCCAAACGACCCTCGTCAAGTTCTGAGGATGAACAAGGGTGCGGTTAAAGGCAGCGCAAAGCAATAGGCTACCCGATCAGGGCAAGCCTGTCCAATGGGGTCCGATACTATGCCTTCGGACCACCCTCTCCGTCAAGGATCGACCCGGGTTCTCCAGCGGGTAACCAACCCGCGAGCCACCCGGCACGACCTCTCCGGAGTCACAAAGAGACTACAGTCCGGCGATCTCCTGGACCAGCCATTGGCCCCTGTTTCGGACCATCGTGAATCTCGTCCGGTTCAGGTCGACCCGGGGCCTACCCTCCGTGATCGTGCTGGTGGTCGTCTGGTTGACGAAGATGATCAGCGTGACCCGGTCGGCGTTGCCGTCCCGGACGCCGACCTCGCGGACCTCGGCACGGACCGTCGCCTTGGTCTTGGTGGCAAGTTCGCCGGCCACCTTGGCGGTGGCGTCGAACTTGCCGGCGAAGTCGGGCGTCATCGTCGCCCGCGCCGCCGCGAAGCTCTTGTCGAGCGTGCGGTAGTCGTAGCTCAGCGCCGTTTCGGCGGCTTTCCGGCCGGCCGCGACCGCCTGGCCACGAGCGTCGTCGGCCTCCTTGCCCTGCCAGGCCTTGACCCCGAGGATGCCCGCGAAGACCAGGATCAGCACCAGCAGGACCCCGAGCGCCGCCGACAGCACGACGGCGACAGGAGAGCGGACGGCCGATCCAGGCGCGACGACCGGGACGGCCGGCCTGGGAGGTACGAGGAAGCCCTGCTCGGCCTGTTCCGGAGCCGGCTTCTTGCGAGTTTCGTCACTTTGCGTAGTCGGCACTCTGTCCTGCGAACGGTCCGAAATCCGTTCCGGGGCCTCCGGTGTGGCCCGAGTCACTGCTTCAGAGGGGTCGATCCGGGGGTTGACTTCGGCCCCGTTCTCGGGGCGGCGGCGCTGGCCGGCGATCCTGCGGGGCATCAGCCGACCACCTGGAAGTCGGCGGTGAGCCAGCGGTTCTTCTCCCGGACCAGGTCCAGTTTGATCCGGTACCGGCGCTCCACGCCGTCCTTGGAGGCGGTGTTGGTGACGACGGCGTTCACGATCACCAGGACCTGGGCCGAGTCCTTGTCGTTCGACACCACCGCGGCCTCCTTCACGTCGCCCTTGGAGGTCGCCTTGTTCGCGACCACCTCCGTCTTCACCGAGCTCGCACCCGACTTGAACTCCTCCTTGAACTGCCCGGTGGAGTCGTCCAGCACCCGCTGCGCGTCCTTGTCCCAGCTCTCGTAGTTGTACGTCGTGAAGTCGAGCGCCAACTGCCGGGCCGCCTTCATCGCGCCGTCGCGTTCACTCTTGCGGGCGTCCTGCCCACGCAACGCGATCACCGACAGGGTCGCGCCGACCAGGGCGATCAGCACGAGCACGCTCAGCGCCCACGCCAGGATGATCGGGCCTCTCCGGGAGGCGGTTGCGGAAGTCATTTGCCACTCACCGGTCCGAGGATCAGGGCTTTCCAGGAGTCCTGGCCGAGCAGCTCTTCCTGGCCACCGGTCGATCCGAGCACCATCTCCGGCATCCCGCCCTGTCCGCCGGCGGCCCCCGTCACCGGGTCGTACCCGATGCCGTAGCCGATCCGGTTCGAGCCTGAGCGTGACGACGGCGCCGGCTTGTTCTGCGATCCCCGGACGTCGATTCCCGACCCCGGCGACGCAGTACAGCCTGCTTTGGTGTTCGCCGCCTTGCTGGTGGTGTCCTGCGGGACGCGCTTTTCGGTCCCGTTGTAACCGGCCCGGCAGGCAGGCGGGCTGAAGCCGAGCACCAGACCGAAGTGTGCGTCGTAGTGTCCGGTGCCCGGGTCCTTGCCCGGTACGACGTACCCGCCCATCGCCACCGCCGGGTAGACCACCAGCAGCTGCTCGACGGCGTCCAGCCGTACCGCGGTCAGCTGGCTCACCGTCAGCAGGTTGCCCAGCAGCACCGCGATGTCGGCCTTGTTCTCCGTGATCAGCGCGGTCAGCTGCGTCGACGCGGCCGAGCCGTTGTCGATCACGGACCGCAGGTTGGCGTCCGAGCTGACCAGCGTGTCGGACAGCAGGGCCAGGTTCTTCGCCCAGGTCTTGATCGCGTCCCCGCTCGCCACCTGGGTGGCGAGCACGGTGTTGCCGTCATTGATCAGCTTGATCGTCTGCAGGACGTTCGCGTCGGCGTCGCTGATCAGCGCGCCGGAGCTGTCGATGATCTTCTGCAGGTCGCTGCCCCGGCCGCGGAGCGCGTCGCCGAGCTCCTTGACGGTCGTCTTCAGGCTGTTCTTGTCGACCGAGTTCACCAGCTGGTCGAGGTTCAGCAGCAGCTCGGTGGTGTCGATCGGCAGCGCCGTGTTCTGCCGGGAGATCTTCGAGCGGTCCTGCAGGTACGGCGCGCCGTCGCGGCGCGGCTGCAGGTCGACGTACTGCTCGCCGATCGCCGACCGGTTCGCGACCACGGCGAGCAGGTCGCTGGGGATCTTGTTCTTCTTCTCGATGTCCAGGTTGACCTCGACGCCGTCGGACAGCAGCTTGAGCTCGCCGACCCGGCCGACCGGCTGGCCGCGGTACGTGACCTCGGCGCCGGAGAAGATGCCACCGGACTCGGCGAAGCTGGCACTGACCGTGTAGTCGTCGTTGAACAGCAGCTTGTCGACCTGGGCGTACTTGCCGCCGACGTAGGCGATGCCGACCAGGGTGATCAGCAGGAAGACCATCAGCTGGATCCGGATCGTTCTGGTGATCACTTGGCCACCCCCGGCATCAGGACCTTCGCGAGCTCGGGATCGAACCCGGACCGGTTCAGCTTCGGCGTACAGACCGGCAGCCCGAGGATCGTGATGCAGGTGGTCGCGGTCCCGGTCGGGAGCGGCAACGGCGGCAGCCCGCCGGTCGGCTTGGTGGTCGGGAACTTCGGCGAGTTGTGCAGCGGCAAGCTGATCTCCGCGGTCGGCAGGGTCAGGCCGACATCCGGCAGGTCCAGCCCGATAAGTCCCTTCAACGCCGTCTGGGTGTTGACGTCGAGGGTGATGTTCAGGTTGGTGAAGTCACCCTTGACCGCGCCCGCCGCCGCGTCCGGGAACGGATAGGTGAGCAGCAACTCGAGCGACCTCGGCAGGTTCTCGCCGGCCTCGACGAGCTTGGTGAGCAACGGGTAGAGCGACTGCAGGTTGGCGACCAGGTCCTTCTGCGACTCGGTGATCACCCGGGTCGCGGTACTACCCAAGCTGGCCAGGGCCTGCAGCGTCTTGACCAGCGCGGCCCGCTGCTTGTCCAGGGTGGCGATCGACTTCGGCAGCGAGTCGATCGCGCTCGCCAGCGTCGTCTTCTGCGCGTTCAGCTGCTTGGCCAGCTGGTCGACGGCGGTGATCGCGGTGACGATCTTCTGCTTGTTCTGGTCGAGGGTGCCGACGAAGGTGTTCAGCTGGGTCAGCACGCTGCGGATGGCCGGCTCGTTGCCGGTCAGCGCCTTGTTCAGCTCCTGGGTGATGATCTGCAACTGGGCCACGCCACCGCCGTTGAGCAGCAGCGACAGCGCCGACAGCACCTCTTCGACCTCGACGTTGCTGGTCGTGCGGGACAGCGGGATCAGCTCGCCGTTCTCCAGCTTGCCGCGCGGCTTCTCAGTGCCCGACGGCTGCGCCAGCGAGACGAACTTCTCGCCCAGCAGGCTGGTCTGCCGGATCGTCGCCCGGGCGTTGTCCGGCAGCGCCAGGCTCTTCGGCAGCTTGATCCTGACCTTGGCGGTGTAGCCCTCCAGCCAGACCTTCTCGACCGTACCGACGGTGACGTCGTCCACCTTCACCGACGACTTCGGCACCAGGTCCAGGACGTCGGCGAACTCGACGGTGACCGTGTACGACGGGCCCTTGATCTTGGCGCCACCCGGCAACGGCAGGGAGTAGACGCTGAAGTCGCATCCACTCAGGAGGGTCGCCATCGCGACGGCACCGGCGACCACCGCAGTACTGCGCAGGCGCCTCATCGCGTACCACCCGGGACCAGGCCGCCGAGTGTGTCGTCGACGGGGTCGGGGCTGGCCAGCTTGGCCTTCGGGGCCGGCGCCCACGGCGTACCGGCTGGTCCGCCGGAGCCGGTGATGGCACTCAGCAGCGGGAGCTTCGGCAGCGCGTCGAAGATCGGCTTGAGCGCCGAACACGTCGACAACGGCTGGTTGGCCTGGATCAGCAGCGAACAGATGAAGGTCGCCGGGTCGTCCAGCTGGGCCAGGTTGATCCGCTGGTCCAGGGTGCCGAACTGCGGGTTGTAGACGCGGGCCAGGTTGCCCAGGCCGAGCGGCGCGGTGTCGATGATCTCGGCCAGCGCGGCCTTCTCCTTGACCAGGATCTGGGAGACGTCGGTGGCGCCGGAGATGGTGGTCTTCAGCAGCGAACGGTTGTCCTTGACGAAGCTCGCCACCTCACCGAGCGCCGCCGCCAGCGTGGACAGCGCGGCGGACAGGTCCTGGCGCTCACCGGCCAGCGTGGTCGAGGTGGCCGCGAAGTTCGTGTTGAACTGCTTCACCAGGGCGTCGTTGGCGGCCAGCGCGGAGACGAAGGTCTGCAACTGCCGGACCGTGCTGAACAGGCTCTTGGAGTTGCTCGACAGGGTCTGGGTCAGCGTGGACACGTCGGTGATGGTCTGGTTCAGCTTCGCGCCCTGACCGTTCAGGTTGGCCGCGGACACGTCGAGCAGCCGCGACAGGGCGCCCTGGTCGTTGGCGCCCTTCGGGCCGAGCGCGACGGACAGGTCGTTCAGGCTCTCGTAGATCTGGTCGAGCTCGAGCGGTACGGCCGTCCGCTCCAGCGGGATCTGCGCGCCGTCGGCCATCACGGCACCCTTGGAGTACGCCGGGGTGAGCTGGAGGTACCGGTCGGCGACGATCGACGGGGACGCGATCACGGCCTTCGCCTCGGCCGGCACCTTGTGCTTGGCCTCCCACCAGAACTTCACCCGGACCGAGCGGCCGGCCGGCGTCACGCTCTCGATCTCGCCGACCTTGATGCCGAGGATCCGGACGTCGGAGCCCGGGTAGACGCTGACCGCGCGCGGGAAGTACGCCGTCGCCGACACCCGCTCGGGATGCGGCCAGAGCGAGATGACGCTGACGGCCAGCACCACGATGACGACGCCGAACGCGATCATCCGGGAGAGTCCTGCGATCTTCATCGGCCGCTCCCCCCGGTCAGCCCGCCCAGGATCGGCGGCAACCCCGGGATCGGGAGCTGCGGCAACGGGATCTCGGGCACCGGTACGAGGTTCTGCACGTAGGTGTCGAACCACGGCCCGGTACCGAGGGTGTTGGTGAACACCCGTGCATACGGCGCGAGGCCCTTGATGCTGGCGTCCAGCGCGTTCTGGTTCTTCAGCAGGGTGGCCAGCACGGCGTTGACCTTGGTCAGCGTCGGCGCCAGGTCCTTGCGGTTCTCCTTGACCAGCGCGCTGACCTGCGCGGCCAGCTTCTGCGTCGAGACGAGCAGTTCGTGGATCAGCGCCCGGCGCGCCTGCACCGCCTGGAACACGGTGTTGCCGTCCTTCATCAGCTTGATCAGCTCTTCGTTGCGGTCGGCCAGAACCTTGGTGACCACCTCGGAGTGCTGCAGCAACTGCTTCAGCTGCTCGTCGCGCTTGGCGACGTTGCGGGACAGCCGGGACAGCCCGGTCAGCGAGGCCCGGACCTCTTCCGGGGTGTTCTTGAAGGTCGTCGACAACGTGTCCAGCGCCTTCGCCAGCTGCGCGGTGTCGATCCGCTCGGTGGTGTTGGCCAGATCGGTGAACGCGTCGACGACGTCGTACGCCGAGATCGTCCGGTCCAGCGGGATCGCCGAACCCTCCTTGAGCTCGCCGTCGCCGGCCGGATCGAGCTTCAGGTACTTCTGCCCGAGCAGCGTCTTGATCTTCATCTCGGCGCCGGTCTTGTTGCCGAGCTTCACGCCGCGGTCGACGACGAAGTCGACCCGGACGTGAGTGCCCTCGAGCTCGACCTTGCGGACCTGGCCGACCCGGACCCCGGCGACCCGGATCTCGTCGTTCGGCTTCAGTCCGCCGGCCTCGGAGAACTGCGCGGAGTACTTCGTGCCGCCACCGATCAGCGGCAGGTCCTGCGCCTTGAACGCGGCCAGCATGACCAGCCCGATCACGGTCAGGCCGACCACGCCGATGGTGACCTGGTTCTGTTCCCTGAACGGCTTCACTTGGCGCACCTCGCCGAGTTGACGTCATGGCTGATCGGGATCCGGGTGCCCAGCGGCAGCGTGACGTTGCCGTCGAAGCCGCACAGGTAGAAGTTGAACCAGGACCCGTACGACGCGGTCCGGGTCAGCGTCTCGAGCTTGCCCGGCATGTTCTGCAGCGTCTTCACCCAGATCGCCTGGGTGTCGTCAAGGGTGGTCGACACCTGGCGCAGCCGGTCGAGGTCCGCCTTGAGCGGCACCCGGGTCTGCTGCAGCAGGCCGGCCGTCTTCGTGTTCAGCGAGTTGATCGAGCCGAGCGAGCCGAGGATCGGGTTGATGTCCTGGCTCAGCCCGGTGATGAACTGCTGCAGGTTGACCAGCAGCTGGGAGAAGTTCTGCTGGCGCTGCGAGACGATCTGCAGCGTCGAGGTCAGGTTGGTGATCAGGTCGCCGATCACCTGGTCGGAGTCGGCCAGGGTGGTGGTCAGCGACGCCGTCCGGGCGAGCAGGCTCTCGATCGTGCCGCCCTCACCCTGCAGCACCTTGATCACCTCGAACGCGAACTGGTTCACGTCCTTCGGCGTCAGCGCGGTGAACAGCGGTTTGAACCCGTTGAACAGCACCGACAGGTCCAGCGCGGGCGCCGTCCGGTCCTTGTCGATGATCCCGTTCGCCTTCATCTTGCTGCCACCGCCGACGCCCTCGGTCAGCGCGACGTAGCGGTTGCCGACCAGGTTGCGGTAGCGCATCGTCGCCCGCGTGCTGGTGTCGAGCACCTGGTCGGAGTCGACGCTGAAGGTGATCATCGCGAGTTTGTCCTGGTAGACCGCGATCTTGTCGACCTGCCCGACCCGGACACCCGCGATCCGGATGTCGTCACCCTTGTTCAGCCCGACCACGTCGGTGAACACGGCCCGGTACTTCGTGGTCGCGTTGAAGCTGATGTTGCCGATGGTGATGGCCAGCAGCGCGGTCGCCACCGTCGTGACGACGACGAAGATCGCCAGCCGGACGGTGTCGAGCGAGGTCTTCTTGTCGAGCAGCTTCATTTCAGGTTCACCTGCCCGCCGCGGACCAGGGGGCCGATCAGCAGGGTGGTCAGATCGGGTACCTCGCCGGCCGGGATGCCCATCGCCGGTCCGGCGAAGGAGTCGATCACCTTCTGCTCGGCCGGCGTACCGGCGCCACCGGTGTCCATCGCGAAGCCGGGCATCGCCCGGTTCAGCTGCAGGTTGACCGGGAACTTCGTGTTCTTGCCGTGGTCGCCGATCACGCCGTCCTCACCGGTGACGTACGGCGCCGGGTTGGCCTGCGTGTACGGGCCGGGATGCTCCCCCGGCACGGTGTAGTTCCGGCCGACACAGGTCGGGCCGCGATGGTCCTCGTACTTCGGCGTCTCGTTCGGCTGGTACGGAGTGGGCTGGTTGGTGATCAGCTCCAGGTTGATGTTCAGCCGGCCGTCGCGGAAAGTGTCGCTCAGGGTCGGGATGGTGTCCGTCATCACCTTGAGGAAGCAGGGGAACTCCGGCGAGTAGCGCTCCAGCAGGTCGAGCACCGGCCTGCTCACCTCGCCGAGCCGGATCACCCGGTCCTCGTTCTCCTTCAGGAAGGTGTTCCCGGTGGTGGACAGCGTCTGGACGTCGATGAAGAACGTCTGCAACTGCTTCTCCTTCTCCACCACGGTGTTGCCGGTGATGGTCAGGTTGCGCAGCGCCCGGGCCAGGTCCGGCGTGACGTCGCCGTAGATCTTCGAGACCTGGGTCAGCTTGGTCAGCGCGGCGATCAGGTTCGGTACGTTCGGGTTCAGCTTCTTCAGGTAGCCGTCGAGCTGGGTGAGGGTCTCGGCGATCTCACTGCCACGCCCCTCCAGCGCCGTGGCCAGCGTGTTCAGCGTCGCGTTCAGGTCGGCCGGGTCGACCGCCTGCAGCAGCGGCAGCGCGTCGTTCAGCACCTTCTCGATCTCGATGCCGACCGCGGTCTTGTCCCGGGCGATCACGTCGCCACCCTTGATCGCGCGGCCCTCGGGACCGGCCGGCGGCACCAGCGCGACGTACTTCTCGCCGAACAGCGTCTTGGGCAGGATCCGCGCGCTGACCTGGCTGGAGATCTCCTGCACCTGGTCGGGCTTCAGCGCCAGGTGCACGGTGGCGAAGTCGCCGTCGGTGGAGACGCTGCGGACCTCGCCGACGATGATGCCGCGCAGCTTCACGTCCGCGTGCCGGTTCAGCTGCAGGCCGATGTGGCTGGTCTGCAGTTCCACGTCGACGGTGGCGGTGAAGACCTTCGTGTAGAAGGCGTAGGTCAGCCAGAGCAGGAAGCAGAGCAACCCGATGAAGGCCGTCCCGAGTAATCGTCTGGTCATCGCTACCCCGCCAGCCTGACCGTGGTCGTGGTGCCCCAGATCGCCATCGACAGCAGCAGGTCGACGACGTTGATCACGACGATCGACGTCCGGACCGCGCGCCCGACGGCGACACCGACGCCTGCCGGGCCGCCGGTCGCGTGGTACCCGTGGTAGCAGTGCACCAGGATCACCAGCACCGAGAAGACGAGCACCTTGCCGAACGACCAGAGCACGTCACCCGGTGGTAAGAACAGATGGAAATAATGGTCGTACGTCCCGGTGCTCTGCCCGTAGAACGTCGTCACGGTCAGCCTGGTGGCGAAATACGACGACAGCAACCCGACGACGTACAAGGGGACGACCGCGATCAGCCCCGCGATGATCCGGGTGGTGACCAGGTACGGCAGGGACGGGACCGCCATCACCTCGAGGGCGTCGATCTCCTCGCTGATCCGCATCGCGCCGAGCTGCGCGGTGAAACCACAGCCGACGGTCGCGGCGAGCGCGATCCCGGCGATCAGCGGACCGATCTCGCGGGTGTTGATGTAGGCGCTGACGAAACCCGCGAAGGCCGAGGTGCCGATCTGGTTCAGCGCCGAGTAGCCCTGCAGGCCGACCTCCGTGCCGGTGAAGAAGGCCAGGAAGGTGATCACGCCGACGGTGCCGCCGATCACGGCCAGTGCACCGGTACCGAGCGTCACTTCCGCGAGCAGCCGGAGGATCTCGCGGCGGTACCGGCGGACCGACTTGCCGGACCAGGCCAGTGCCTTGAGGTAGAAGGCGAGCTGCTCACCGAGCCGGTCGAGCGAGTTCAGCGGCTTCTTGATCAAGACGTCGAGGGCGGACTGCGCCATGGCAGGTCAGGCCCCCTTCGGCGGTACGAGCTGGAAGTAGATCGCCGTCATCGAGAAGTTCGCGACGAACAGCAGCATGAAGGTGATCACGACGGACTGGTTCACCGCGTCGCCGACCCCCTTCGGGCCACCACCGGCGTTCACACCCTTGTAAGAGGCGACCACCGCGGCGATGAAGCCGAACACCAGCGCCTTCACCTGCCCCTGCCACAGGTCGGGCAGGTGGGCGAGCGCCGTGAACGAGGCTATATAGCTACCGGGCGTACCGTCCTGCAGCACCACGTTGAAGATGTAGCCGCCCATCACGCCGACCACGCTGACGAAGCCGTTCAGGAAGAACGCGACGAGCATGGTGGCCAGCACCCGCGGGACGACCAGGCGCTGGATCGGGTCGATGCCGAGCACCATCATCGCGTCGAGCTCTTCGCGGATCTTGCGCGCGCCGAGGTCGGCGCAGATGGCCGAGCCGCCCGCGCCGGCGATCAGCAGCGCGGTCGCGATCGGCGACGCCTCACGGACCACGGCCAGTACGGCGGCCGAGCCGGTGAAGGCCTGCGCGCCGAACTGCTGGATCAGCCCACCGACCTGCAACGCGATCACCGCGCCGAACGGGATCGCGACCAGTGCGGTCGGGATGATCGTCACGCTCGCCACGAACCACGCCTGCTGCAGGAACTCGCGCAGCTGGAACGGCCGCCGGACCGAGGCCCGGGCGGCGTCGAGCGCGAAAGCGAACAGCGATCCTGCGGCCTTCAGCGGGGCGGTGGCGGAGGCTGTCACGAAGTCGTCACCACGTCACCGGCGAAGGAACCGGGCGGTGGCGTCACGCCGTTGTCCTCACACCATTGGCCCGGCGGGCGCTGGGTCGGGCGTAGTACGCCGCTGCTGGGCAGTTGCTGGATCGGGATCGGCGGCAGCGGCGGCAGCTCCTGGTCGGCCTCGGCGGCGAGCTCGTCGGCGTCCTTCTCCTCCGACATGCCGATCGGGCCGATCCGCTGGGCGTTCAGGAACTGGCGGACCACCGGCTCCTCGCTGGACAGCAGCATCTCGCGCGGGCCGAACATCGCCAGGTGCCGGTGGTACAGCAGACCGATGTTGTCCGGCACCGTCCGCGCGGTGTTGATGTCGTGGGTGACGATCAGGCAGGTCGCCTGGGTCATCTCGTTCAGGTCGATGATCAGCTGGTTCAGGAACGCCGTCCGGACCGGGTCGAGGCCGGAGTCGGGCTCGTCGAAGAGCAGGATCTCGGGCTCCAGCACGAGCGCGCGGGCCAGCCCGGCGCGCTTGCGCATCCCGCCGGAGATCTCGGCCGGGAGCTTCTTCTCCGCGCCGACCAGGCCGACCATCTCCATCTTCTCCATCACGATGGAGCGGATCTCGGACTCGGACTTCTTGGTGTGCTCACGCAACGGGAAGGCGACGTTGTCGTACAGGTTCATCGAGCCGAACATCGCGCCGTCCTGGAACAGCACGCCGAACAACTTGCGGACCTCGTAGAGCTGGCGCTCGGAGCAGGTCGCGATGTCGACGCCCTCGATGTGCACGTGACCCTTGTCGGGCTTGAGCAGACCGATCAGCGTCTTCAGGAATACGGACTTCCCGGTGCCGGAAGGGCCCAGCATCACGCAGATCTCGCCGGCCGGCAGGGTCAGGGACACGTCGCCCCAGATCAGCTGGCTTCCGAAGGACTTCGACAGTCCCTCGACGCGGACTTCTACGCCCACCGGTCCTCCTCACGGGTAAGTCGTGCTGCCCCGACCGACGTGCTTTCGCCGGTTCAACGAGGGCGCGGTTGCTTAGGTTACGCACGAGTACGCTTTTGCGTAACCCCTGTCTGTCAAGTGATCACGACCGAAGAGTCACGCTGTGGTCACGCACCGAGACCTTTCGGGATACTAGTCCCGGTCCGGACATGCCGAAGGGCGGCCCCGTAGGACCGCCCTTCAACTGGTATCACTTCGTTGTGCGGCTAGGCCGCACAGGTCACTTGACCGAGACGGTGGCGCCGGCGCCCTCGAGGGCATCCTTCGCCTTCTCGGCCGAAGCCTTGTCGACCTTCTCGAGGATGGCCTTCGGCGCGCTCTCGACGAGGTCCTTGGCCTCCTTCAGGCCGAGGCTCGTGAGGGCGCGCACCTCCTTGATGACCTGGATCTTCTTGTCGCCGGCCGACTCCAGGACGACGTCGAACTCGTCCTGCTCGAAGGCCTCTTCGGCCGGGGCGCCGGGGGCACCCGCGACCGCGACGGCGACGGGAGCGGCGGCGGTGACGCCGAACTCCTCTTCGAAGGCCTTCACGAACTCAGAGAGCTCGAGCAGGGTGAGGTCCTTGAACTGACCGAGCAGCTCTTCGGTGCTGAGCTTCGCCATTTTGGCGGTCCTTCCTTCAACGTGTTGCTGGGGTGATCACTGATTGGGGTGTTGCGTGATTCGAACGCGTCAGCTGTCAGCTGACGTGGTCTCCTCGGTGCTCGCCTCTTCGGCAGGTGCGTCGGCGGGTGCGTCCTGCACAGCCTCGGCAGCCGGAGCCTCGTCCGCCACGGGGGCGTCGCCGGCCGGCAGCTTGTCCTGCAGCGCCGCGAACAGGCGGGCAGCCTGTGCGAGCGGAGCAGCGAACAACGACACCGCTTGCTGCGGGGCCGCCTTCATCGCACCTGCGAGCTTCGAGAGGAGAACCTCACGCGACTCGAGGTCAGCGAGCTTGTTGATCTCGTCGGAGCCGAGTGCCTTGCCATCCAGCACACCGCCCTTGATGACGAGAAGGGGATTGGCCTTGGCGAAGTCACGCAGCCCCTTGGCCGCGACCACCGGGTCGCCCTTGATGAAGGCGATGGCCGACGGACCCTCGAGCAGGGAGTCGAACGACTCCACACCCGCATCCTTGGCCGCGATCTTGGTCAGCGTGTTCTTCACCACGGCGTAGTGCACGTCATCACCGAGCGCCGTGCGCAACTGCCGCAACTGCGCCACGGTGAGTCCGCGGTACTCGGTCAGTACGGCGGCGCCTGAGCTTCTGAAGTTCTCAGTCAGCTCCGCGACGTCGGCTGCCTTGTCCGGCCTCGCCATGGGTCTCCTTCCGCCCTGTCAACGACAGGGTTTGGCCTCTAAATGCCATACAGCTCTTGCCGCGCCGGCCCAAAGCCCAGAAAATCGAAAACGCCCCTGCGCAGGCGCAAGGGCGTGAAAATGACTCTCACTGACTTGTCACCTGCGCGGGCCGCCCACAAAGTTCATGGACCTTCAGTTGCTCCGGGAGCAACGACCAGCGGTCTTCGGCAGAGTCCATTGAAACATCGGAAGGCGAGCGAACCAAATCGGTTACTCCGGCGCCCTGGGCAGAGGTGGGATCCACCGGCTCATCGCGGTCGCCGCGGCCCATCCGGTGAGTCCCATGAACAGTACTGCGGGGCCGAGACCCGCGATCGCGGTGACCGCGGCGATCAGGAACGGCCCGGCGCCACTGCCGGTGTCGGCGAACAACCGGAAGGCGCCGAGGAACTGGGCCCGGCCGACCGGTGGCGAGGCGTCGGCCCCGAGGGTCATGATCACGCCGGCGCCCAGCCCGTTGCCGACGCCCATCAGCAGAGCGACCGCGGTCAGCGTCAGGCCCGAATGCGTCAGTGGCAGGAGCAGATGCGCCAGCCCGAGTACGAACATCGACGGTACTGCGACCCACTTGCGCCCGAACCGGTCCATCACCGAGCCGGCCGGATAGAACAGCAGCATGTCGACGGCACCCGAGATGCCGAAGATCAGGCTGGTGGTCTGCGGATCGAGTCCGAGATGCTCGGCCCACAACGGGATCACCACCTGCCGCGAAGCGCGAACGGCGCCGACGAGGAGTGCGCCGACGCCGAGCGTCCGTAGTACTGGGAGATGCTCGCGGATGACCGTGCGGGTGGATTGCATGACGACCGGGTTGGCGGCGCGGTTGCGGCGTACGGACTCGATGTCCGGGAGGCTCAGCAGGACCACGCAGGCGAGCGCGGCCGCGACCAGGTGGACCCAGTAGGCGCCGTCGGTGCCGAGGAACTTCATCGCGAAGGCGCCGAGGAACGGGCCGATGAAGGAGCCGATCCGCTGCACGCCACCGAGAGTCGACAGCGCTCTCGCACGGAGCTGGATCGGGACGGCCTCACTGAGATAGGCCTGCCGGGCCAGGCCCCAGACCGCGGCGGCGAGCCCGGTCGCGCCGATGGCGAGCGCGAGCCCCCAGACGTTCGGAACGAGGAGACAGGCCACCAGCGCGACCGATACGAGCCCGGTCGCCAGTAACATCGCACGCCGCTCACCGATCCGGGTGGTGAGCGCGCCCGCCGGGATATCACCGATCACTTGCCCGACACCGGCCGCGGCGACGACCAGACTGGCAACCGCGATCGAAGCACCCAGATCACGCGCCGACAGAGCGACAACGGGAGCGATCGCCCCCTGGCCGATGCCGTACAGCAAGGCCGGCAGATAGATCGAGGGAGCGATCCTCCAGAGACTGACCGGGTCTGCCATCCCCCTCATCGTCCCACCCTCAACTACCTGATGAGACGCCTGTCCCAAGGATCAGGACAGGACTGCGAGGGCGTCGATTTCTACCAGCATCTGCTCGAGGGGGAGGCCGGTGAAGACGGTGGTGCGGGAGGGGAGGATGCCGCTGGGGGTGCGGGGGGTGACGAACTCGGCGTAGGCCTCGTTCATCGGGGCGAAGTCGTCGCGGGTGGTGAGGTAGACGCGGAGCATCAGGACGTCGTCGAAGGTGGCGCCGCCGGCCTTCAGGATCGCCTCGATGTTCTGCAGGACCCGGGTGGTCTGCGCCTTCACGTCACCCTCGAAGACGAACGAGCCGCTCGCCGGGTCGACCGAGCCCTGGCCGGACACCTGCAGGACGTTGCCCTTGCGGACTCCCTGGGAGAACACCGGCATCGGGGCGGGGGCATCGGGGGTGGAGACGGCGGTCTTGTCGGACATTTTTCTAGGGTTCCTCTCGATCAGTTGGCTGAAAGTCAGTGGGAAGTCAGTTGTAGTCGGCGCCGATGGCGGCCGCGGTGGCCAGCAGGTCCGGCAGCAGCTCCAGCACCTGCTCATAGTTGAGCAGAACGTCCGGTACCGACACCGAGACGGCTCCCACCACCCGGCCGGTGCGCTCGGTGATCGGCGCCCCGATGCAGTTGATGAAGGTCTCGTGCTCGGCTCGGTCGTGCGCCCAGCCCTGCGACCGGACCAGGTCGAGCTCGTCGCGCAGCTGGTCCGGTCCCGCGATCGTGTTCGGCGTGTACAGGTGGTACTCGATGGTGGTCAGCAAGCCTTCCCGCTGCCGCTTCGGCTGCGCGGCGAGCAGCACCTTGCCGACGGCCGTGCAGTGCAGAGCGGCCGGTACGCCGATCTGGCTGTACATCCGCACCGACTGCACACTGTCGAGCTTGTCGATGTAGATGACCTGCCCGTTCTCGTACGCCGCCAGGTGCACCGTCTGCCCGGTCCGCTGGTTGAGCTGCAGCAAGTGCGGAGCAGCAACAGCCCGTACTACGTGCTGCTCCCGAGCCGCGTCGGCCAGCGAGAACAGCCGAGACCCCAGCCGATAGCGGTGCGCCTCGTCGCGTCGTACGAACCGCTCGACCTCCATGGTCCGCAGCAGCCGCAGCACTGTCGTCTTGTGGACGTCGAGCTCGGTCGCCAGCTGGTCGAGCGAGCGGTCCCCCTCCCCCAGGCTGACCAGGATCTGCAGGGCTCTAGCCAGGCTCTGACTCACAGCACACCTCCCACCAGGGCTGGTGACCTGATACCGGCTGGTCCCACCTGGGTGCCGGCCCAGTCTTCTTCGGAGCAGTCGAGCAACGCCTGCCGCGTACGCGCATCAGGAGGCGTCGCATGGTCGTCAGGCACAGCCAGCACGGCCGCAGCGCTCACATGTCCCAGCCGCAACCGCTGCGCCATGGGCAGCCCCTGCAACGTCCCGGCCAAGTAGCCGGCAGCAAAGGCATCGCCAGCACCCACCGGCTCTACTACTTCAACAGTGAGAGCCGGTACCTCCGTACGCCGCCCGTCCGGCTCCAGCGCGAGCGCTACATGCGCGTCCGACTTCACCACGATCGTCGCGCGCGGCCCGAACAGCCGCCGCAGCTCATCTGGATCACCCGTCCCGGCAAAGACAGCAGCCTCATCAGCACCGATCAGTACTACGTCAGCCGCCCGCAGCAGCCGCCACAGCGGAGCCGGGTCGGTGTCACGCCACAACGCCGGCCGCCAGTTGAGGTCGACGCTCAAGGTGAGGCCCAACATGTCCCGCAAAGCCGCTAACCGATCCAGCAGCGCAGCAGCCGTCGTAGAGATGGCCGCAGTGATCCCAGTGGTGTGCACGAGCTCAGCACCGACCAGCCGGTTGCGCACTGCCGGCCGATCCAGGAAGTCGGCATCCATAGCCGCAGCGGCCGAGCCTGAGCGGTAGTAGTGCATCCGCGTCCGGCCGTTGATCGTGTGCTTCACGTAGAGCCCGGTCGGCCGGGTCGGGTCGTCCTCGACGCCACCCACCTCGACCCCACGGCTCTCCAGGTCGCGCAGTACGTGCCGCCCGAAGCCGTCGGCGCCGAGCCGCGAGATCCAGCCCGTCGGCACCCCCAGCGCAGCCAGGCCGCCGGCGACGTTGCACTCGGCGCCGCCCACCGAGCGGCGGAACGTCTCGACATCCTCCAACGGGGCACCGGTCTCGGCGGCGAGCATGATCATCGCCTCGCCGAGGCAGACCGCCCGAGGTACCAGATCGGCCATCGATGAGTCCTCTCGGGCGGATGTCGTTGACGGAAGTTCTGGCGCGATGCTACAACCGATACGTCAGAATGCGCAACGAACGTTGCGCAGAACGCAACCAGCGCAGAGGACGTCATGTCAGCTCCGTACGATGCCGCCGCCGTCGCAGCCCTGGCCGACCAGCCGGTGAGCTGGCAGGACAAGGCGCTGCCGCCCGCTTTCTGGGGCCGGACCGTCGCCGACGTCCTGGCCGGCAAGCCGCGGCTGTCCGAGCTGCCGACTCCCCTACTCACTCTGTCCGCGCCTGGTCTGCAGCACAACATCGAGACGCTCGCCCGCTGGTGCACCGAGCACGGGGTCCAGCTGGCGCCGCACGGCAAGACCCCGATGGCTCCGGCGCTCTGGGCGAAGCAGCTCGACGCAGGCGCGTGGGGGATCACGCTGGCGAACGTCTTCCAGCTCGGGGTCGCCCGGGCCCATGGGGTGAGCCGGGTGATGGTCGCCAACGCGGTGGTCTCGCCACTGCAGCTCCGCTGGATCGCAGACGAGCTGGCGAGCGACCCTGGGTTCGACGTGATGGTGTGGGCCGATTCGGTGCGCACTGTCGAGATCATGGAGGCCGCGAGATCGGCGTACGTCGACGCGGGCGCGCGGCAGCTCGACGTACTGGTGGAGGTCGGTGGAGCCGGTGGGCGGACAGGTGCCCGTGATGCCGAGACTGCGCTGGCAGTAGCCGCCGCCGTCGTCGCTGCACCGACACTGCGGCTCGCTGGGGTCGCTGGCTACGAAGGGGCGATCGCACACGGCGCAGACGAGGAGGGGCTTGAGCACGTCCGCTCGTACCTCCGGGATCTCGCCGCTGTCCACAGCGCCTTGCAGTACGACGCTGACGTAGTGCCGGTGGTCAGTGCGGGCGGTAGCGCGTACTTCGAGCAGGTGGCGCAGGTACTCGCTCCGCTCGCCCAACAGGGCGCGAGGGTTGTACTGCGGTCCGGCGCCTACATCGCGCATGACGACGGCTACTACCGCAAGATCTCGCCACTGGGCGCCGAGCCTCGTACCGACGGCGACCGGCTGGTGCCGGCTATGCACGGCTGGATCCGGATCACTTCGCAACCCGAAGCGGGGTTGGCGATCTTCGATGCAGGCAAGCGGGATCTGCCCTTCGACGAAGGGCTGCCCGAGCCGCAGCTGCTCCGGCCGCGATCCGCCGACGAGCACGTCCGCGCGGTGGAGGGGATGACCGTGACGAAGATGAACGACCAGCACGGCTTCCTGCGTTTCTCCCCCGATGGCGAGCCGCCGGTGGTGATCGGCGACGAGCTGCGCGTCGGGCTGTCGCATCCCTGTACCGCGTTCGACAAGTGGGGCCTGATCCCCGTCGTCGACGACCCGGACGCCGATGACCCGGTGGTCGTCGACCTGATCCGGACCTTCTTCTGATGATTGACCTCCTGATCACCGGCGCGACCGTGATCGACGGCACCGGTACCGCGGGCTTCCGCGCCGACGTCGCCGTCAACGGCGGGCGAATCGTGGCTGTCGGCAACTACTTGCCCGGCAGCGACGTCCTGCGCGCCGAGCGGACGATCAACGCCGACGGGCTGGTCGTGACGCCCGGTTTCATCGACATGCACGCCCACTCGGACCTGCAGATCCTGGCGAACCCGGACCACACGGCCAAGGTCAGCCAGGGCGTAACGCTCGAGGTGCTCGGCCAGGACGGGCTGTCGTTCGCGCCGATCGACGACGCGACGCGGGTCGCCGTCCGCCGTCAGATCGCGGGCTGGAACGGGGAGCCGGACGACTTCGACTTCTCCTGGTCCACGGTCGCCGGGTATCTCGACCGGCTCGACCAGGGGATCGCCTGCAACGCGGCGTACCTGGTCCCGCAGGGCACGCTGCGGATGATGGTCGTCGGCACCGCGAATCGGCCGGCCACCGCGGCAGAGCTGGAAGAGATGAAGCGGTTGCTGGCCGAGGGGCTGCAGCAAGGCGCGGTGGGGATGAGCAGTGGGCTCACCTACACCCCAGGCATGTTCGCCGACACGGCCGAGCTCGTCGAGCTCTGCAAGGTGGTCGCGGAGTACGGCGGCTACTACAGCCCGCATCAGCGCTCGTACGGAAAAGGCGCGCTGGAGGCGTACGGCGAGATGGTCGAGATCGCCCGGCAGTCCGGGTGCGCGCTGCACCTGACCCACGCGACGATGAACTTCGAGCCGAACAAGGGCCGTGGCGTCGACCTGCTCGCGATGATCGACGAGGCGCTCGCGGACGGCGTCGACATCACCACCGACACCTACCCGTACTTGCCCGGGGCAACGACTTTATCGGCGATCCTGCCGAGCTGGAGCGCGGAGGGCGGCTCGGACGCGCTGATCGCCCGGCTGGCCGATCCGGCCGACCGCGAGCGGATCAGCTACGAGCTGGAGCAGGTCGGCACGGACGGCTGCCACGGCTGCGTGACCGACTGGAACACGATCGAGATCGGCGGCGTGAAGAACCCGGAGCTCGCCGACGCGGTCGGCAAGACTGTCGCGGCGATCGCGACCGGGAGCGGCCGCGCGCCGGCGGACGTGTTCTTCGAGCTGCTGATCCGGGACAACCTCGCGACGACGATCCTGCAGCACGTCGGGCACGAGGAGAACGTGCAGGCGATCATGAAGCACCCGACGCACACGGGTGGTTCGGACGCGATCCTGGTCGGCGGAAAGCCGCATCCGCGGGCGTGGGGGACGTTCCCCCGGTACCTCGCGCACTACGTCCGCGAGCTGGGCGTCCTCGAGCTCGCCGACTGCATCCACCACCTGACCGGCCGTCCCGCGAAGCGGCTTCGGCTGACCGATCGGGGGCTCGTTCGCGAGGGGTACCACGCGGATCTGGTGCTCTTCGACCCCGCCGGGGTGCGCGACACCGCGACCTTCGACAACCCCCGCCAGCAGGCCGAGGGCATCCCCTGGGTGCTCGTCGGCGGTGTCCCCGTCATCGAGGCCGGCCACCGCACCGACGCCCTGCCCGGCCGCGCGATCCGCCGTACTAACCCTGCCGCCCCTGAGGAAGGAAACTAGATGACCACGCTGGACCTGCTCCGCGCCGATCGGGTGCTGAGCGTCGTACGGGCCCCGGCGCTCGACGACGCGCGCGACCTGTGCGCCGCACTCGTTGCCGGCGGCATCCATGTGATCGAGCTGACCTTCACCACCCCCGACCTGCCCAGGCACCTCGAGCGGGCCGCGTCCGGTGATACCGGAGCAGTCGTCGGCGCCGGTACCGTGCAGACGGCCGCGCAAGCTCGCTCGGCCGTTGACGCGGGCGCCGCGTTCCTGGTCACGCCCGGCCAAGGGCCCGAGGCGGCGGCGATCGTGGCCACCGCGCACGACGCCGGGATCCCCATCGTGCTGGGCTCCTTCACCCCGTCCGAGGTGATGACGGCACTGGCCCTCGGCGCCGACGCGGTCAAGATCTTCCCCGCCCACCACCTCGGCCCGAAGTACCTGAAAGACCTCAACGGTCCCTTCCCAGGTGTCCCCCTGGTTCCGTCCGGCGGGGTCAACGCCGGTAACGCCCGGCAGTTCCTGGAGGCCGGCGCGCTCGCGGTCAGCGCCGGTACCGATGTCGTGTCGCCCGCCGACATCACCGCCGCCAACTGGTCCCAGATCACCAGCAACGCGAAGGCCTTCTGCGCCGCATTGAGCTGATCCACCCGCCTTTGTCCCGACCCACCCGGCTTTGTCCCCACCCCCTCGGAGTGTCCCCATGTCCGGAGCCATCGACTGGCTGCACCACGACACGGCAGGCTTGTTGCTGCTGTGTCTGGTGGCCATCGCGCTGCTGTTGTTCCTGATCATCAAGATCAAGCTCGAACCGTTCATCTCGCTGCTGGCGACCGGCCTGTTCCTGGCGCTGGCCGCCGGGCTGAACGTCCGGACCATCGTCGGTACGGCGCTCAAGTCGAGCGACTCCGTCCTGGAGAAGGGCTTCGGCGGCATCCTCGGCCACATCGCGGTGATCATCGGTCTGGGCACCGTTCTCGGCGCGCTGCTGGAGAAGTCCGGTGGCGCCGATGTGCTCAGCCGCCGGCTGCTGAAGCTGTTCGGCCCCAAGGGCACCCCGGTCGCGATGGGCCTGGTCGGCCTGATCTTCGGCATCCCGGTCTTCTTCGACATCGGCATCTTCGTCCTCGCCCCGCTCGTGTACGTCGCGGCGAAGCGCGGCGGCAAGTCGCTCGTGCTCTACGCGCTGCCCGTCCTGGCCGGCCTGTCGATGACGCACGCCTTCCTGCCACCCCACCCCGGCCCGACCGCGGTCGCCGGACTGCTGCACGTCGACATGGGCTGGCTGATCATCATCGGCCTGGCCTGCGGTCTGCCCGCCTTCGCCGTCGCCGGCATCCTCTGGCCGCTCTACATCGCGCCTCGCGTCCCGGTGTCCGTGCCGGACGAGTTCGTCGTCGTCGACGACAACGCCGAGGACAAGCCCGAGCCGTCGCTCGGCCTGGTGATGGCGGTCATCCTGCTGCCGCTGGTACTGATCCTCGGCGCGACCTTCGGCACGCTGATCCTCGACCCGGACCGCGACATTCTCAGCGTCCTCACGTTCCTCGGCAACCCGGCCGTCGCGCTGCTGCTCGCCGTCCTGCTCGCCTACTACCTGCTCGGCGTCCGCCGTGGCATGACGAACGCGGAGTTCAGCGAACTGAGCAGCAACTCGCTGAAGCCCGTCGGCATGATCTTGCTGGTGGTCGGCGCGGGTGCGTTCTTCGGCGCGGTCATCTCGGCCACCGGGGTCGGTGCCGCGCTCGCCAAGAGTCTGTCCAGTGCGGGTCTCCCGATCCTGCTGCTCGCCTACGTCATCTCGTGCGGCCTGCGGATCGCGCAGGGCTCGGCGACCGTCGCGATCGTGACGACCGGCGGCATCGTCGGACCGCTGCTGACCACGGAGGGCTACTCGCAGGCGCACCTCGCGCTGATCGCGGCGGCCATCTGCGCCGGCTCGATCATCCTCAGCCACGTCAACGACGGCGGCTTCTGGATCGTCGCGAAGTACTTCAACATGACCGTCAAGGAGACCCTGCTGACCTGGTCGGTACTGGAAACCATCCTGTCCCTGGTCGGCTTCGGAATGGCCTCCCTGCTCTGGGTGATCATCTAGGACTGGCCGGGCGGTGCCATGACACCAGTGGCGGGAATTCCCTGAGCCCTGGCGGCGCTGTCACTTGTCATGTGGGGAAACGCCATCGACGACCGGCGGCTGGACGGCAAGACCCGTCCACGCCGGTCCGCCGGTGGCGTCGCCGTTTTCGTGGCAGGCGGTGTAGCGGTCGTGTTGTTGCCCTGGGTGCTGATTCTTGCGGTCACCCTGCCGCCGACCTACTCGGCCGACCACTGGCAGCTCGCCTGGATCGGCCTCGACCTGGCCATCGCGGCCACGGCCGGGCTGACCGCCTTCTTGCTCCACCGGCGCGACCCTCGCGCCGCCCTGGCAGCCGTCGCGGCCGGGACCTTGCTGGTCGCCGACGCCTGGTTCGACGTGACGACGGCCGGTCCCGGCCTCGACCACAACCTCGCTCTGGCCCAGGCGCTGATCCTCGAGGCCCCGCTGGCGATCCTCGCGTTCGTGCTCGCCAGCAGGACCCTGGCGGCTATTGCCCGATCAGTTCCGGTACAGGTCCCTCGTGAAGCGCCGAGTAGACCTGGTCGCGCAACCGATTGGCCTCAGCATCGGTCAGTGTCCGGTCGAGCGGCCTGAGCACCAGCCGGACCAGCACGTTGCGCTGACCCGGCTTGAGCTGGAGCCGTTCCCGCGCGGCGGGCGGCAACTCGGCGTACGACGTTTCGCCGCGTACTTCGACCGACTCCGCGGCCTCGGCATCGACGCCCAGGGCCTGGCGGACCCGGTCGCCGAGCACCTCGTCCGATACGTCGGCGTCGGGACCGACCACGACCGACAGGTCACGGCGTACCGCGGGCATCGCGGAGACCGGCTTGTACGGCGAGAGATCCAGCAACTGCCCGGCCACCCGCGGATCCGTTGACCGAAGCAACCGAATGTCCCGAATCCCCTTGCGCAGCATGAGTAGCCGGTCGAGACCAGGACCCATCGCGAGCCCCGTCCAGCTCTCGTCGAGCCCGGCCTTGCGCAGTACGGCGGGGGCCGCGACGCCGCACTCGCCGATCTCGATCCACTGGTCGTCGAGCAGGACGTCGATCTGGCGCCCGTGGATCGTGTACGGATGCACGGCCGGCACGGTGCGGTAGGTCTGGCCCGGCAGGACGGTCTCCACCAGCTTGGCGATCATGGTCTCCAGCTCGGGCTCCCCGAGGGTGACGTTGCGGCTGATCCGCCACAGGTCCAGCTGGTGCGGAGTACCGGTGTGCTGCCAGTCGACGGAGTCGCGCCGGTAGCAGATCCCGGCGCAGATCATCAGTACGTCCGACGCCTCCGAGGCGGCCAGCTCGCGCAGGGCGGGCGGGATCATGGCGGACGTGTGGCTCCGCAGTACCTCCCCCGGCGAGGCGTAGCGGGTGTAGCGCTCCTCGCGAGTCACCGCGCCGGCGGCGTACCCGAGGTTGTCGTAGTTGTCGGCGAGCGAGACGACCGGATGATCTCGCCGGGTCCAGATCTCCGTGTACGGCCAGGCCTGCCCGAGCGCGGCCCGGATCTGGTCGACGATCAGCTGGATCGCATGCGGACCTTGAGCCGGATCGGCCAGGTCGCGCAGGGCGAGGGCAGAGTGCAGTTCTTCGGTGGTGAGTACAGCCATGGGTTATCTCTCCTGTGAGCAGCGGTCCGAGGGAACAGACACCCCGACCAGCCGCGGTCACCTCAGGAGAGAGCGCAGCAGCGACTCACCCCGTCGGCACCATCGCGCCGGCCGGGGCACAAAAATCGCTGCCCATACCTCTCCACGCCCCCAACAATACCGCGCGGAGCGGGAGGCGCGGAGGGCGGGAGGCGGGGGTCGTTGGGTGGAAGGATCGGGGGTATGCGATGGATCGATGGGTTGGAAGCAGCCGCTGGGGAGAAGTTGCCGGAGGCTGTGCATCGGTACTTCCGGCAGGGGGCCGCTGGTGGGATCAGCGTTGGGGAGGCGGTCGCGGCCTGGAGTGAGTATCGCTTTCGGCCGCGTGTGCTGACCGATGTGTCGACGGTCGATCTCACGACGACGGTGCTGGGCGTGCCGGTCGACGTACCGGTGCTCGTGGCGCCGACGACGCTGCAGCGGCAGGCGGATCCCGACGGAGAGCTGGCGATGGCCGCGGGTGTGGGCGCGGCCGGATCGCTGCTCGGAGTCTCCAGCAACGCCGGTACTACGTTCGGCGCGATCGGTGCGGTCGGTACGCCGTGGTGGTTGCAGATCTACGTGGTGCGGAACCGCGACATCACCCTGCGGATGCTGGATGCTGCGGTCGCGGGTGGCGCGCGGGCCGTCGTACTGACCGCCGACACCCCGGTGGTCGGGCGCAAGGAGGACGACGGGCCGTCGGTGTGGGAGGGGCTCCCGCCGGATCATCTGCTGGCCAACCTGGACGACGATGACTACGGCGACGGCGACCTGGACAAGGCCGACGACCTCACCCCGGATGTGATCGGCTGGCTGGCCGAGCGGACCGGCCTTCCCGTTCTGGTGAAGGGCGTGTTGCGCGGCGACGACGCCAAGCGCTGCTCCGACGCGGGTGCCGCCGGGGTGATCGTCTCCAACCACGGCGGCCGCCAACTCGACGGCGCAATCCCCACTGCACAAGCACTTCCGGAGGTAGCAGCCGCTCTCGCGGGTACCACCACCGAGGTCTACGTCGACGGTGGAATCCGCCGCGGGGAACACGTCATGGCAGCACTCGCACTGGGCGCCCGCGCAGTACTGGTCGGGCGCCCAGCGTTGTGGGCCCTGACCGTCGACGGCTCAGCCGGAGTGACCCGCTTGATCACCGACCTCGGCGACGAACTGGAGCACGCCATGCGCCTGGCCGGCGCCCGCACCCTCGCCGACCTCACGCCGGACCTGCTCACCCGGCGCTCGTAGTACGCGAAAAACCCCGGTCCGTGGGACCGGGGTTTTCGGGGTGTGACTGGAAGAAGCGGGAGGCTCAGGCCTCTGCGTTCTCCTCGAGGAGGTTTTTGGTGGCGTTCGGGTCTACCTGGACGCCCGGACCCATCGTCGTCGAGAAGACGGTCTTCTTGATGTAGCGGCCCTTGGAGCTGGAGGGCTTCAGCCGGAGAATCTCCTCCAGTGCGGCGCTGTAGTTCTCCACCAGCTGGGCCTCGTCGAAGGAGACCTTGCCGATGAGGAAGTGCAGGTTCGCGTGCCGGTCGACCCGGAACTCGATCTTGCCGCCCTTGATGTCGTTGACGGCCTTCGTCACATCGGGGGTGACCGTACCGGTCTTCGGGTTCGGCATCAGACCACGCGGTCCGAGCACGCGGCCCAGCCGGCCGACCTTGCCCATCAGGTCGGGGGTCGCGACGACGGCGTCGAAGTCGAGCCAGCCGTCGGTGACCTTCTTGATCAGGTCGTCGTCACCGACGAAGTCGGCGCCGGCGGCCAGTGCGGCCTCGGCCTTCTCACCGGTGGCGAAGACGAGGACCCGTGCCGTCTTGCCGGTGCCGTGCGGAAGGATGACGGTGCCGCGCACCATCTGGTCGGCCTTGCGGGGGTCGACCCCGAGACGCATCGCGACGTCGATGGTCGAGTTGAACTTCTTGCCCGTCGCGCCCTGCTTGGCGAACTTGATCGCCTCGAGCGGGGTGTACAGGTGGTCGAAGTCGATCTTCTCCGCGATCGCGCGGTAGCTCTTGCTGCGTTGTGCCATTTCAGTCTCCTGTTTGCGGACGGTACTCATCGTCCGATGTGGTCTTGATGGGCGAACTGCTCGCCCTTCCACTCCAGCTGGCTCACCGAGGTGAACCGGAAAGAGGTACTACTTCTCGATCGTGACGCCCATCGAGCGTGCGGTGCCCTCGATGATCTTCATCGCGGCGTCGATGTCGCGCGCGTTCAGGTCGGGCATCTTGGTGGTGGCGATCTCGCGGACCTGGTCCTTGGTGATCTTGCCGACCTTGTCCTTCTGCGGGACGGCCGACCCCTTCTGCAGGCCCGCGGCCTTCTTGATCATCTCCGGCGCCGGCGGCGTCTTGGTGATGAACGTGAAGGAGCGGTCTTCGTAGATGGTGATCTCGACCGGCACGACGTTTCCGCGCATGGACTCCGTCTGGGCGTTGTACGCCTTGCAGAACTCCATGATGTTGACGCCGTGCGGACCGAGCGCGGTACCGACCGGCGGAGCCGGGGTCGCGGCGCCGGCCTGGAGCTGCACCTTCACGAGGGCAGCGATCTTCTTCTTGGGAGGCATTGTCTCGGGTCCTTAGACTTTCTGGATCTGGCTGAAGCTGAGTTCCACCGGGGTCTCCCGGCCGAAGATCTCCACCAGCGCCTTGATCCGCTGGGCGTCGGCATTGATCTCCGTGATGGTGGCGTGCAGGGTCGCGAACGGCCCGTCGACGACCATGACCGAGTCGCCCACACCGAAGTCGGCGACCTCGACCTTCTTCTTGGCCGCGGTCTTGGTGGGGGCGGCGCCGGTCTCGGCTGCCGCTGCCTCGGCCGCCGCCACGACGGCCGGGGCGAGCATCTTCTCGACCTCTTCGAGGCTGAGCGGGACGGGCTTCTGGCTGTTCCCGACGAAGCCGGTCACCGACGGCGTGTGCCGCACGGTGGACCAGGACTCGTCCGTCAGGTCCATCCGGACCAGCACGTAGCCGGGAAGCACGGTGCGCTTGACCATCCGGCGCTGCCCGTTCTTGATCTCGGCGACCTCTTCGGTCGGCACGACGATCTCGAAGATGAAGTCTTCCATGTTCAGGGAGTTGATCCGGTTCTCAAGGTTGCCCTTGACCCGGTTCTCCATCCCCGAGTACGTGTGCACCACGTACCAGTCGCCGATCTGGGAGCGCAGCGTGCTGCGCAGCTCCTCCAGCGGGTCGGCCGGCTCGGCCTCTACGTCGACAGCGTCCTCGTCGGCGGAGTCGTCCGTGTCGTCGGCGGACGAGCCGTCCTCATCGGCGTCGGCGGACGAGAAGACGACCGCGTCGACCGCGGGCTCGGCCTCCGTCGTGTCGTCCGGAGCCGTCTCGGCGGTCTCTTCGGCCAGTTCTTCGGCTGCGTCGTCGACGTCGGCGGCGGTGACCACCTCGTCGTCCTCCGCGGCGTCAGCGGCCGCTACTACGACCACCGGCTCGTCGTCAGAGTCGTCCGCGTCGGGAGCGCCGTCCTCGGCCTCGTCGTCGGCGGCGTACTCGCTCTCGGCCGCCACCGGCACCTCGTCGTCGTCACCGACCTCGACCTCGATGTCCGCGAACAGGTCGTCGTCATCGTCGTCATCGTCGGAGTCGTCGAAACCCAAGTCGAGATCGAGGACGTCGTCGGAGTCAGCGGTTACGTCGAACTCGTCCTTCTCCAGGACCTCGTCGTCGCGCTGGTCGGACACGTTGTACTCCGTCATCTGTGCATCGGGTGGTGGAACCGGGTGGGCTCCGGCAGGTGGTTCGGTGCTCGGCTGAGCCGTCAGCCGAAGATCTTGAACATCGCCCAGCCGAACGCGAGGTCGAGCACCGACACGATCGCGATGACGAACACCACGAAGGTCAGGACGACCACGAAGTAGGTGGACAGCTGCTTGCGGGTCGGCCAGACCACCTTGCGGAGCTCGGCGACCACCTGGCGGTAGAAGCGCAGTAGCCGGTTTCCCGACTTGCTCTCCGCAGGCTTACCGGCGCCGGACGGTGCCGGGGTGCGCGTCTCCGTCACGACCTACCTCTTTCGCTAGCGGCGGCCTGGCCGGCGTTGTACCGGACAGGATTTGCAGGGCACGAGGGACTTGAACCCCCAACCTTCGGTTTTGGAGACCGATGCTCTGCCAGTTGAGCTAGTGCCCTCTGCAAAGTTCCAGACGCCGCTGGACCTGATCTCGGGCATGCCGAGTCAGGGCCATCTACGCCCGGACTAGAAGAGTGTACGGGGTCGGGGCCACCTGGTCGAACTGAGCCCCAGGGTGCTCCGGGTCCCCGCCACGGCGGCGAACCTCCGTGGACTTCGGGCCGGACGTCGTACTGCGGGCAGAACCTTACCGTCTTCACGCACGTGCCAACGCCGGGGGGCCCGCCCGAGTTCCGGTCACCAGGCGATCCCCGGATGTGACGGACGGGCGGGCAGTGCCAGGATGGGGTCATGGTCTCCCGCATCTCCGCACGTATCGGTGCAATCAGTGAATCGGCCACCCTCGCTGTCGACGCGAAGGCGAAGGCTCTCAAGGCGGCCGGCCGCCCGGTGATCGGCTTCGGCGCCGGTGAGCCGGACTTCCCGACCCCCGACTACATCGTCGAGGCCGCCGTCGTCGCGGCCCGCGATCCCAAGAACCACCGCTACAGCCCGGCGGGTGGTCTGCCCGAGCTCAAGCAGGCCATCGTCGATAAGACGTTGCGGGATTCGGGGTACGAGATCGAGGCGAGCCAGGTGCTCGTCACCAACGGCGGCAAGCACGCCGTCTACAACACGTTCGCGACGCTGCTCGACCCGGGCGACGAGGTGCTGCTGCCGGCGCCGTACTGGACCACCTACCCGGAGACGATCCAGCTGGCCGGCGGCGTGCCGGTCGAGGTGCTGGCCGACGAGAGCCAGAACTACCTGGTCACCGTCGAGCAGCTCGAGGCGGCCCGGACCGAGAAGACGAAGGCGCTGCTGTTCTGCTCGCCGTCGAACCCGACCGGCGCGGTGGACACCCCGGAGGCGATCGAGGCGATCGGCCGCTGGGCGCTGGAGCACGACATCTGGGTGATCACCGACGAGATCTACGAGCACCTCACCTACGGCGACACCAAGTCGACCTCGCTGCCGGTCGCGGTACCGGAGCTGGCCAACCAGACCGTCGTCCTGAACGGCGTCGCCAAGACCTACGCGATGACCGGCTGGCGGGTCGGCTGGATGATCGGCCCGAAGGACGTCATCAAGGCCGCGACGAACCTGCAGTCGCACCAGACCTCGAACGTCTGCAACGTCGCCCAGCGGGCCGCGATCGCCGCCCTGACCGCCGACCTGAGCGCGGTCGACGAGATGAAGGTGGCCTTCGACCGGCGGCGCAAGCTGATGGTGCAGCTGCTCAACGACATCCCCGGCATCGAGTGCCCGGAGCCGACCGGCGCGTTCTACGCGTACCCGTCGGTCAAGGGCCTGCTCGGCCGGGAGATCAACGGCAAGGTCGCGAACACCTCGGCCGAGCTGGCCGCCATCATCCTGGACGAGGTCGAGGTCGCGGTCGTTCCCGGCGAGGCGTTCGGCGCCCCCGGCTACCTGCGGCTGTCCTACGCCCTGGGCGACGCCGACCTGACCGAGGGCATCGCCCGGATCGCCAAACTGCTCAGCTGACCGGCCCAGCGTCGGCAGGCCGCCCGGATTTCATCGCCGGGCGGTCTGTCGGTAACCTTCTGTAATGACGGATCGGGACCTGCGGCTGCTGCCGAAGACCCACCTGCACCTGCACTTCTCCGGGTCGATGCGGCACCTCACCCTGGTCGAGCTGGCCGACAAGCACGGCGTCCGGCTGCCGGACGCGCTGCGGACCGAGTGGCCGCCGGTGCTCTCGGCCGCCGACGAGCGCGGCTGGTTCCGCTTTCAGCGCCTGTACGACGTCGCCCGCTCCGTATTGCGGACAGAGGACGACGTCCGCCGCCTGGTCCGCGAAGCCGCCGAGGACGACCGCGCCGACGGCTCCCGCTGGCTCGAGATCCAGGTCGACCCTTCGGGGTACGCGAGCCGCTTCCGCGGCATCACCGAGTTCACCGACCTCGTCCTGGACGCCGCCCGCGACGCCTCCGCGAGCACCGGGATCTCGGTCCAGGTCGTGATCGCCGCCAACCGCACCCGGCACCCGCTCGACGCCCGGACCCTCGCCCGGCTCGCCGCGCAGTACGTCGGCCGTGGAGTCGTCGGCTTCGGCCTGTCCAACGACGAGCGACGCGGTACTACGTCCGAGTTCGCCCCGGCGTTCCGGATCGCCCGTCATGCCGGCCTGCTCGCCGCACCCCACGGCGGTGAGCTGTGCGGCCCGGCCACCGTGCGGACGTGCCTCGACGAGCTCGGCGCCGGCCGGATCGGCCACGGCGTCCGCTCTGTCGAAGACCCGGAGCTGCTCAAGCGAGTGGTCGACGCACAGGTCGCCCTGGAGGTCTGCCCGGCCTCCAACGTCTCGCTGGGTGTCTACCAACGAGCCGAGGACGTGCCACTGCGCCAGCTGTACGAGGCGGGCGCGCGGATCGCACTGGGCGCCGACGACCCGCTGCTGTTCGGCTCGCGGCTGGCAGAGCAGTACGAGACGGCCCGCAACGTGCACGGCTTCACCGACCCCGAGCTGGCGGATCTGGCCCGGGCTTCGGTGCTCGCGTCGACCGCGCCGTCCGAAGTACAGAAGAGCCTGCTCGGCGAGATCGACGCATGGCTCGGAGTGCCGGAGACCGCGAGCGCTTCACAGCCTGTACCGACGCACTAGACCCCGATGGCGTCAGGCCTTACTTTGCGTGCATGACGCCGACGAAGATCCTGCTGCCCGAGGATGAGCTGCCGACTCGCTGGTACAACGTGTTGCACGATCTGCCGACTCCCCCGCCGCCGGTGCTGCATCCCGGGACCGGGCAGCCCATCGGGCCGGAGGATCTCGCTCCGCTGTTCCCGATGGACCTGATCCTGCAAGAGGTGTCGCAGGAGCAGTACATCGACATCCCCGGTGAAGTGCTCGACGTCTACCGGCTGTGGCGGCCCAGCCCGCTCTACCGGGCGCACCGGCTGGAGAAGGCGCTCGATACGCCGGCTCGGATCTACTACAAGTACGAGGGTGTCTCGCCGGCCGGCTCGCACAAGCCGAACACCGCAGTACCGCAGGCGTACTACAACGCGAAGTCGGGCGTTCGGAAGCTCACCACGGAGACGGGCGCGGGTCAGTGGGGTACAGCACTCGCGTTCGCCTGCGCGCAGTACGGGCTGGAGTGTGAGGTCTGGCAGGTCCGGGCCTCGTACGACCAGAAGCCGTACCGGCGAACGATGATGGAAGTCTTCGGCGCGACCGTGCACCCGAGCCCGTCCGACCTGACCGAGGCCGGCCGGAAGATCCTCAGCGAGGACCCCGACTCCCCCGGGTCGCTCGGGATCGCGATCAGCGAAGCGGTCGAGATGGCGGTCGCCGATCCGACCGTGCACTACGCACTCGGCAGCGTGCTCAACCACGTGCTGATGCACCAGACGATCATCGGCGAGGAAGCGCTGATGCAGCTCGCGATGGTCGGCGAGACGCCCGACGTGCTGGTCGGCTGCACCGGTGGCGGCTCGAACTTCGGCGGCCTCGCCTTCCCCTTCCTGCGGGAGAAGTGGGCCGGGCGGATGTCGCCCGTCGTCCGCGCGGTCGAGCCGACGGCGTGCCCGACGCTGACGCAGGGCACCTATGCCTACGACTTCGGCGACACGTTGGGGATGACGCCGCTGATGAAGATGCACACGCTCGGGCACGACTTCGTCCCGGACCCGATCCACGCCGGCGGGCTGCGGTACCACGGGATGAGCCCGTTGATCAGCCATCTGTACGAGACCGGCGAGATCGAGGCCATCGCCAAGCCGCAGTCGGAGTGTTTCGCGGCCGGGGTGCTGTTCGCGCGCTCCGAGGGCATCCTGCCGGCGCCCGAGCCGACGCACGCGCTGGCCGCGGCGATCGAGGAAGCCCAACGCTGCAAGGAGTCCGGCGAGGAGAAGGTCATCCTGACGGCACTGTGCGGGCACGGGCATCTGGATCTGGCGGCGTACGACGCCTACTTGTCCGGCGCGATGACCGACCGGGCCTGGGACGACGCTGAGCTGCAGGCCTCTGTTGCGAAGGCACTGGAACGGCTGCCCGCGGTCTAGAAGCGCCGCCACCAGGGTTTGGGCATCTTCGACGGCGCGGTGAGCCAGTCCTCGGGGATCGCCCAGCCCTTGGCGTCGATGGCGTCGAAATACTGCGTCTTCAGGGTGTCCGGCAGCCAGTACGTCGCACTGGTCTGGTCGGCGACCTCGAAGTAGGTGGTGGTCCTGGGCTCACTCCAGACGGCCGCGCGGATGGAGCAGTAGGCGAGCCGGGTGTAGTCCCAGCGGGCCTGCTCGTCGTCGAGGTCGTACTCGCGGTCGGTCGCCGCCCAGAACGGCCGCTTGCGGAGCGGCTCGTTGCGGATGGCATCGATCAGGCCCTGGACGACGACCCGGTCGTCGGTCATCTCGTCGGGCAGCCCGAGCAGATCCGGATCGATGGATACCGAGCCGATCCGCGGCCGGGCGACCTCGAGGAAGGTCTCCAGCAGCGCGAACGCCTCCTCCGCCCGGTCGAACAGCGACAGCTCGGCGCGCAAGGTGGTGATGGCTTCGGGCACGCCCCACCCTAACCAGACCCTCAAGCGGGGCAGGGAATCGGGGCATCTCGGGGCACTGCGGGGCAGTTTGGGGCAGCTGTTGCACAACGGCCCTGACGACCGTCGCGGAGCGTGTCCGGGCACCTAGAGTTACCGTCATGTCAGAGTCGAACGAGTTGTTGCGAGCCGCCCGGGAGCGGACCCAGTCCTCCAGTACGCCGGGCTCCTATATGTCCCGCTCGGAGCTTGCCGAGTCGGTCTGTGCCTGGCTCTGGTCGACCACCGATACGAAGTACGAGCTGGACGGCCACTACATCGCCAAGCTCGAACGCGGCGCGGTGCGCTGGCCGGGCGCGGCGTACCGGGCCGGGCTGCGCGAGGTCCTGCGCGTCACCAGCGACAGCGAGCTGGGCTTCAGCCAGACCGGTACGTCGGGATCGCTGTCATCCGAGGCGACCAGCTGCTCGATGGCCGGGCTGGAGGACGAGCTGATCGACGCCGGCGACGCGTCGATCTCGCTGCTCGCGCTGGCCGAGGAGTCAAACGTCGGCGGCCTCACCGTCGAGCAGCTGCACGCCGATATCGAGCGGATCGCGCAGAACTACCTCAAGGTGCCGACCAAGGCGCTGTTCCAGCGCAGCGTCGCCGTCCGCGACCGAGCCTTCCGGCTGCTCTCCGGCCGGCAGCTACCGCAGCAGACCCGCGACCTGTACGCCGCGGCCGGCTGGGCGCTCACGCTGCTCGGCTGGATGTCGGTGGACCTCGGCCGTCCGGACGTCGCCGAGAGCCACACCCGGACGGCCTGGGCCTGCGCCGACGCCGCCGGCCACGACGAGCTGCGCGCCTGGGTCCGGGCCACCCAGCACACCGCCGCCTTCTGGCAGGACGACATCGACCACGCGCTCGGCTTCGCGCTGGACGGGCTCCAGTACGCCGCCGGTACCTCCGCGCGCTTCCTGACGGCGGCTGCCGCCCTGGATCTGGCGCGGGCCGGCCGGACCGACGAGGCCCGGACCATGCTCGACCAGGCCAAACGCACCAGACCCGACTCGTCCGTGCCCGAGCTCGGCGGCCTCTTCCTCTGTACGCCGGAACGCGCCGAGGGACTGTGGTCGGACACCTACCTGACGCTCGGCCAGCCGGAGCTGACCCTGGAGCACGCCGACCACAGCGTCGCCCTCTTCGAAGCAGCCCCGCACGCCCGCCGCAACCCAGGCTCCGAGCGGATGGCCCGCCTCCAGCAGGTGAAGGCCTACCTCCTCCTGGGCGACCTGGACAGCGCCCAGGACGCCCTGGCCCCAGTCCTCGAGACCCGAACGGAGTACCGCATGCGCCCCTTGATCCACCGCATCAGCGAGGTGGCCGCCCTGACCCGCACCTCTCGCTACGCCGAAGACCCGAAAGCCCAGTCCATCCACCAGGCAATCCGCGACTTCACCCGCTTCCCCGCCACCATCCGCAGCCCCATGGACCAGATGACCTGACCTCGGACACAACGACAGGCAGTAGTAATCCCCATCCCCGGCCTACGCGCTCAGCCAACGACGCCCAGGACCGCCCTTCCGCACTACTTCCTGTCGCTCTGCCCGCACCCCCGCTGCAGCAACGCCGCACGAATCATCTCGGCCACCCATTTCTTCTCGTTCAGCACCTGCCAATAGGTGAACCGCAGCACCAACCAGCCCATCGCCACCAGCTCGTCATAGCGACGGCAGTCGGCGGCAAAGTCACCACTTGAGCCGTGGAAGGCATACCCCTCGGCCTCCAGCGCAACCTGAGCCTGCCGGTGTCCAAGGTCGACCCGCACCGGGAACGAGCCGGTCTCGACCAGGAGTTGCGGTTCGAAGCCTTCGATCTGCTCCGTCAGCAGCAGTGCGCGCAGCATCGACTCGAGAAAGCTTTCGGCCCCGGCGTGCATCGCGGCGGCAACCCGGCGAGCATTGGGTCGGCCAGGGCCACGCATCGTGTCTGCAGCCCTGGTGAACTCCTCTCGATTCATCAGCCCCTTCGCCAAGGCGCCATCGGCGACCGCCAACGCCTCGTCGAACGGAAGGATCCGCGCACAGTCGAGAACCGTACGCAGCACAGAGGTGATCCTGTCCGGCCAGTCGTCCTTGGTGATCGGCGCCCAGTGCATCGTGAGCGGCGCTCGATCGTTCCGCTCTTCAGTGCCGAGGCGAGTTCACGGCGCGAGGTGATGGCTTTCAGCGCAGCGTAGCTGAGCTGGCCCTGGTTGTCGGCCAGCACCTTGGCAAGCGATTCCACCCGCAGATGGTGCCTGGATTAGGCCGTTGGGTGCGTTGGGTTGTCCACAGGCGTACAGAGCGACAGGAAGTAGTGCGGTAACTGGGCGCTGAGGGTGGGGCCTAGGCGAGAGCTAGTGGCCGCTGGGCCACTACTTCCTGTCGTTGTGTTCAGAGGCTGCAGTTCACCAGGACCGGTTCGTTGATCAGGGTGATGCCGAAGGCGTGGTGGACCTGGGTGCGGACGTGGGTGGCTAGGGCCAGGAGTTCTTTGGAGGTGGCGTTGCCGCGGTTGGTGAGGGCGAGGGTGTGCTTGGTGGAGACCGCGGCGTTGCCGATGGCGAAGCCCTTGGCTACGCCTGCGTGTTCGATGAGCCAGGCGGCGCTGGTCTTCACGCGACCGTCCGGTTGCGGCCACTGCGGCGCACCGGCCGGTACTTCGGCCGTGGTGCCGAGCAGCGGGTTGGTGAAGAACGAGCCTGCGCTCCAGGTGTCGTGGTCGGACTCGTCGAGCACCATGCCCTTGCTGCGGCGCAATTCGAGCACCGCCTCGCGGACCTCGGTCATCGGGGCGCGGGAGCCGGGCTCGACGTCGAGTACGCGGGCCAGCTCGGCGTACCCGATCGGGGCCGAGAGGTTGCCGAGCGGCAGCTGGAAGGCGACCTCCAGGACGGCGTACCGGCTGGGGTCGGCCTTGAAGCGGGAGTTGCGGTAGGTGAAGCCGCAGTCGGCGGCGAAGATCGTCCGGACGGCGTTGTCGACGCGATCCCAGACGCGGACGGAGGCGATCGACTCGGCCACCTCGTGCCCGTAGGCGCCGACGTTCTGGACCGGTGTCGAGCCGGCCAGTCCGGGGATGCCGGACATCGACTCCAGGCCGCTCCACTCCTCGGCGATCGCGCGCTGGACGACGGCGTCCCAGTCCTCGCCGGCCTGCACGTGGATCATCGCGCCGGAGCAGGCGTCCGCGTCGACCCGGATGCCACGGGTGGCGATCCTGATCACCGTTCCGCGGAAGCCCTCGTCGCCGATCACCACGTTGCTGCCACCCGACAGCAGCAGCACCGGCTGAGCGGTCGCGTCGGCCTCGCGGACCGCGTCGATCAACTCCTGCTCGGTGGTCACCTCGATCAGCCGGTCGGCGGGGCCGCCGATCCGGAGCGTGGTGAAGTCCGCCAGCCGGACGTCCTTGGACACGGTGCCGGTCGAGGGCTGCTGAGTACTCACGCGACGCGCACGACCGCCCGGGCCCGGCCGAGGACTTTTTCCTCGCCGGCGAACGCGGTGATGTCGATCTCGGCGAGGCCGCCGCCGGTGACCTTGTCGTCGGTGAGCTTGTCGACCTTCGCCGAGAAGGTGACCGTGGCGCCCTTGTCGTCATCCGGGACGACGACGAACTTGGTGAAGCGCACCCCGTACTCGACCAGGTCGGCCGGGTCGTCGAGCCAGTCGGTGACCACGCGGGCCGCGTTGGCCATCGTGAGCATGCCGTGCGCGATCACGCCGGGCAGCCCGAGGGCCGCGGCCATCCGGTCGCTCCAGTGGATCGGGTTGAAGTCGCCGCTCGCGCCGGCATACCGGACCAGGTCCTCGCGGCGCACGGTGATGGTCAGCGGCGGCAGCTCGGTGCCGGCCTCGACGCTCTTCATGCGTCCGCCCGGTTGTGCGAGATCGTCGACGTCGAGGTGGCGATCGGGTCGCCGCCGACGGTGGTCAGCGCGGTCTCGTACATGATCACCTCGACGTCACCGGCCTTGCGCACAGTGGTGATGGTGGCGGTCGCGGCGATCTCGTCGCCGGCCTTGATCGGGCGGGTGTAGCTGAACTTCTGCGCGCCGTGCACGATCCGGTCCAGCCGCAGCCCGAGCTCCGCGTCGCCGAGCAGCTCGATCAGCGCCGGGTTGGCGACCATGAAGGCGAAGGTCGGCGGCGCGACGGCGTCATCACCGCGGTAGGCCGGGTTGGGGTCGCCGATCGCGTCGGCGAACTCCCGGATCTTCTCCCGGCCAACCTGGTAGGACTCGGCGGCCGCGTAGCTCCGGCCGACCATCGTGGCGTCGATCGTCATGGTCAGTAACCCTAGACTGTCCCGTGAGTGCCGCCACCCACTCCTCCCGAGACGAAGGGCGAGGACGCGTGACGGCACGACGGGGAGGTGTAGCCGCTTTGGCCCGCTACGCCCCGAGGTACGGGCTCGAGATCGGTGAACCCGGCGGGACCGAGTGGCTGCGGGTCGACCGGCTACTCGAACCGGACGGCCCCGAGCTGACCGAGCTGCTCAAACGTGACCACGACGCGAGCGACCACGTCTCTGCCCATGCCAACGCCCTCAGCCTGATGTCGTTCTACGCGGGCCGCGCGCCGGCCACCGCACTGCTGCTCTGGGCGCTCGAGGGCCGGGTGCTCGACATCCGCCCCCACAACCTCTGGGTGAAGCCGCACGACGGCCACGGCATCGCCTCGGTCGCGATCCGCTCGGCCAGCTTCCTCCCCGGCGGCCTGCAGACCCTGTACGACGTGGTGCTGACCCAGCACCTGCTCCCGCTCTCGGCCGAGCTCCACCGCCGTACGCGGGCCGGCCTGCGCCAACTCCACGGTGGGGTGGCCGCCGGCTGCGCGATGGCCTTCTGTGCCGCCACCCGCGAGCAGGAGACGGTCGCCCCGTCCTTCTTGCTGGAGCGCTGGCAGACCTTCGTCGCGAAGGCCCCCGCGGAGCTGTCCCGGCTGGGCGAGGTCACCGAGGCCGCCGGCAAGCTCGTCTATCTCCGCAACACCTGCTGCCTCTACTACACGAGCGCGAAAGGCTGCGGCACTGTCTGCGGCTCCTGCTGCCTGACTTCGCGAGAAGACCGCCTGACCGCCTACGAGGCCGGCAAGCCCATCCTCACCGTCTGAAAGGTCCGGGCAAACGAAAAGGCCCGCTTCGGTGTCGAAGCGGGCCTGACGTGAAGACTGCTGAGGTCAGCGGGTCTCGCGGTGATCGGTGTGATCGTTGCAACGCGCGCAGTACTTCTTCAGCTCAAGACGGTCCGGGTCGTTGCGCCGGTTCTTCTTGGTGATGTAGTTCCGCTCCTTGCAGACCGTGCACGCAAGGGTGATCTTCGGCCGGACGTCGCTTGCCTTTGCCACTACTGCCTCTTTTTGTCTGGAACGCGCAACTGGGGTGATCGCGTTCTCGAAGTAGCGGGGGCGGGAGTCGAACCCGCGACACCACGATTATGAGCCGTGTGCTCTAACCACCTGAGCTACCCCGCCAGAGAGTCCGATGCTCCACCCGGCGGACCGGGTGGTGCAGCGATTCTCAGAGCCCCTTTACGGAATCGAACCGTAGACCTTCTCCTTACCATGGAGACGCTCTGCCGACTGAGCTAAAGGGGCGGGCCGAGGAGAGAGATTACACGGTCTCCTGCCCCGATGTGAAATCGGGGAAGAAGTGCCCTGCTGGACCCCTCGTCCGACCAGAGAAGCATACCGGTTCTCCGGAGTGCTTCCGACCAATTTTCAGGACCAGACACGGCTCGGATACGAGGCCCGCAGGACCGGTACCACCTCGGTGACGAAAGTCTCGACACTGGCCCGGTTCTCGTCCTCCGGCAGGCCGGGGACCTCCAGCGAGACGCCGGAGAGTTCATGCCCGAACGCCTCCTGGTAGCGGCCGAACTTGTCGATCACCTGCTCCGGCGACCCGACCAGCACCGATCCCTGCTCCAGGAACTCCTCCAGCGTCGTGAACGGCAGCTTGTTGTGCTTGGCGCCCGGAGAGTCCATGAAGGCGTCGAAGATCGGCCGGTACCCGTCCAGCGCCTCCTGTGAGCTCTTCTTCACGTAGAGCCCGTTGAAGCCGGCCCCGACCACCGCATCCGCCGGGTCGTGCCCGTACGCCTCCCAGCGCTCCCGGTAGTGCCGGATCAACCCTGCGTACTTCTCCATCGGGTGGAAGCCGTTCGCGGAGAACAGTGGCTCGCCCCACTTCGCAGCGAGCTCAGTGGACTCCGTGGACGAGGCAGAGCCGTGCCAGATCGGCAGTGGCTCCTGCAGCGGCCGGGGTTGAGTAGTGGCATCCACTAGCGGCGACCGATAGGTCCCCGACCAGGACACGCCTTCCTCCCGCAGCAGTCGCCGGAGCAGCTCGTACTTCTCCCTGTTCCGGTCCCACTGCCCGTCGAGGTCGTACCCGAACAGGGCGTTCTGCTCCGGGTCGTTGCCCTTGCCGATGATGATGTCGAGCCGTCCACCCGACAGTTGGTCCAGCGTCGCGTAGTCCTCGGCAACGCGGACCGGGTCCAGCAACGACACGACAGTGACCGTGGTGAGCAGCCTGATCCGGCTGGTGGAGGCGGCGATGTAGGAGAGCACCACCGGCGGCGACGACGAGATGAACCGCTGCGCATGCCGCTCGCCGACGCCGTAGCCGTCGAAGCCCAGCTCCTCCGCCCACTGCGCCTGCCGGACCACGCGCTGGAACCACTCGTACGTCGTAAGCTGCTGCCCGCTGACCGGGTCCGGCGAGTTGTCGATCAGCGTGTACGTACAGAACTTCACCGGGGCCTCTTCTCCCCCGCGGTGACCGGTAGAGCCAACTGGTTGCCGATGACAGGTGCAGGGCAGGTGCCGAAGTCCGTGAAGGCGAACGGCAGGTTGATGGCCCGGTTGAAGTCCACGACAACGGTCCGGTCACTCTGCACCCGCCCGGTCGTCACCATGCGCCAGGGAGCGGTCTCGTCCTCGTTCGTCTCGTCCTGGAAGGACAGTGACACCTTCCCCTCCCCCGCTGCGGTCGCAACCAGCTCGTACGCCGAATCGCCGAGCGCGAGGTGGACCGTGCCGATCGACGTGATGTGCTGCCGGAGGTCCGGGCGAGCAGTAGCCACCTCGATGCGCACTGGTTCCTCGCGCGGGCTGAAGTGGCCAGTGACCACCCAGGCCGGGTCAACCGGGTAGGTGGGCACTCCGTTGAAGCCGGCTCGGGTAGTAGCGCGCGGGTCGCGCTGCCGGACCGCGTAGCGGCCTCCGCGGAGTACCAGCTCGACCAGCTTGTCGCCGTACAGCAGCCAGCTCAGGGAGCCGGCTTCAGCGACGCTGGCCGAGGTGGTGCCGTCTACCGGCTCGCCGTTGAGTGTCAGACCACCGCTGGTCGTCACGTGCGCCAACCCATCGGCAGCCCACCACTTGCCCGGCAGCCCCGGCAGCTCCTCCGGCGACGTCGGCAGCCAGTTGAAGGCGACCACCGTGAGCCAGCCGTAGTCCGTGTTCAGGTCCTGCTCGCGCAGGGCGTGCCAGGTCTGCCAGCTCTGTTCAAGCTCAGCTTGCTCAGTCGTGACGGTCATGACGCCAGCTCCTCTTGGGTGGTCTGCTCGCGGCGGGCGACTTCCTCGCGGACCAGCGGGATCACGTAGCGGCCGAAGTCGACGGCGTCGTCGTAGATGTCGTAGCCGCGGGCGGAGAAGATCCGGACCCCGAGGTCGTAGTAGTCGAGTAACGCGGCCGCGACCGTCTCCGGCGTACCGACGAGGGCGGTCGAGTTGCCGCCGCCACCGGTCAGGCCGGTCGGTGCCGTCCACAGGGCACGGTCGTGCCGATCACCGGCCTCGACTGCCTTCAGGAGGCGCTGGGAGCCGGCGTTCTCCGGCGTCTTCCGGGGATCCCGGAACCGGCCCTTCACCTGAGCACCACCGGCCTGGGCGGCTTTGATCCGGCCGAGGACGGTCTCCGCCTTCTCCCAGGCGAGTTCCTCGGTCGGCGCCAGGATCGGCCGGAAGGCGATCTGAATGGTGGGCCTGGCGCGCCCGGCCTTGGCGGCCTCCGCGTCGATCGTGGCCAACTGCTCGGCGGTACCGGCCAACGGCTCGCCCCACAGCGCGAAGATGTCCGCCTCGGCGGCCCCGACCGCA
Source organism: Streptomyces sp. SID13031 (assembly GCF_010548305.1). Lineage (GTDB taxonomy): Bacteria > Actinomycetota > Actinomycetes > Propionibacteriales > Kribbellaceae > Kribbella. Next base: position 13,767 of record NZ_JAAGLV010000010.1, on the reverse strand, counting down.
TAGGCGGCCGCCGACGAACCACCGAACGAGATCCGCGGCCGGGGCTGCTGCAGCGGCTTGATGTCCGCGACGAACTGCTCGAACTGATAGTGCTTGCCGGCGAAGTCGAAGCGCTCGTCGGAGGTCCAGGCCTGCTTGAGGATCTGGATGAACTCGCGCGTCCGTCCGTACCGGTCGTCCTTGGCCAGGAAGTCACCCTCCGCCGCCTGGTCGGCCGTCGACCCACCAGTGATCACGTGGACCTCGAACCGCCCACCGCTGAGGTGGTCGAGCGTCGCGAACGTCTTCGCGGTCAGCGTCGGATAGGCCACGTTGGGCCGGTGCGCGACGACCAGGTTGATCCGCTCGGTCCTGCCTGCCACGAAAGCCGCGACCTGGGACGGATCGGGCGCGCCCGAGTGGTACGCGAAGAGGATCCGGTCCCACCCGTTGTCCTCGTGGGCTCTGGCGAGCTTGGCCGTGTACTCGAGATCGAGGGCGGCACCGGTGCGCGGCGTGACCTCGCTGGCCGGGTTCGTCCCGGCGATTCCGAGGAACTCAACTGGCATGGCGTTGACCTGCTTTCTGGCTCGTGAGTGTCAACTGGCGCAAGAGGTTCCGGGCGACCGCGTCGTTCTGGCGGAAGCCCGGACCGTTGAAGTGCGGCCGGGAGAACCCCGACGAGCCGGCCGAACCGGACACCGAGGGTCCCAGCAGGAACAGGGAGGAATGGACCGAGCCGTCGGCCTTGATCGCGCGGCACTCGCCGTCCGCCTTGAGCTGACCGCCGCCGAGACTCGTACCGTCCGACGCGATCAGCTCATCGGCGGCGAGCAGCCCCGACTCGAGCAGCCCGGTCAGCAAGGGATCCGGGGTGGCGAGCACATCGGGCCTCGGCAACCGGGCCTCCACGAAGGCGCGCGCCTCGATCTCCCGCGGCAGGGCGGGGCTGGCGGCAACGAACCGATCATTGCTTAGAGCAACTTTCAGATCGGGACCCGCGAACCGGACGAGGCCGGCCCGATGCAGCGCGAGCAGCTCCTCCAGCCGGCGCGGCGGCGGACCGCTGGCCACGAAGGAGAAGAAGCCGTGCCACTCGGTCTCGACGTGCCGGACCCGGTCCTCGTCCGACAATCGGCCGGCCGTGATCGCCACCGAGAGCACGGTGTAGACGCTCAGCAACGCGTTGAAAACGGCCAGATCGGCCGAGTGCAGCGGATCGGCGCGACGCAGCAGATCGTTCTCGATCAACCCCACCAGCTCGCGATCCAGCTGTCCGGGCTCCTCGAAGGTCAACCCGGCCAGCGGCCGATCGACCGCGGCCAGCACGAACCGATCCTCCACGGCCGGGACAGCCTCATTCACCGCAGCAACGAATTCAGGAGCCGAGGGCAACGTCCGGTCGAGCACTTCGAAGAACTGTTGCCACGGCCACCTGGTTCGCTCCGGGTGCGCCAGGAACAGCTGCTGGTAGTGGGCGAACGTGAGTTCCTTGTCGACCAATGGCCGCACCTGGGTGGCGAAATCGAGCACCCCGTCGCCCAGCTCGTCCAGGGCGGCGCTGGTCAGGTACCGGGTCGGAACGGGCGTCGTACCAGCGACCGTGTAGCCGAGTTTCGCGTGATAGGGCACGCCGCGCCGCGACCCGACGTACAGGATCGGTTCGCTGCCCGACGGGTTGTACTCGAGCCGCCCGCTGCCCGAGTCGTACCAGCCGCCACGCCCCTCGGTGAGCAGCACCATCAGGTCGATGAACGCCTGCCCGAACCCGCGCACGATCACCGGCTCGGCCGGTCGCAACGAGCTCAGGTCGACGTCGGCGGTGTAGCCGGGCGGGATATAGGTCAGGCCGGCCGACGAGGCGGCGTCCGCCAGAGCCGCCTCGTCGGCCGTCGGCACCCGGTCGAGGTACCCGAGGGCGAGCACAACGAGGTCCGCCTCCAGCACCTCCCCGGATGCCAGCTCGACACGGTTGCCCCAGTCCGAGGTGAGCGACACCGCGCGTTCCAGGTGGGTCGTGACCGTGACGCCCGGCGGAAGCGACCGGAGGACGCGATCCCAGACCCAGCTCAGGTACTCCGCCTGCAGCAGCCGGGGCGGGAAGTCCATCGGACCGGGCGCCTCCAGCCCGGCCTCCTCCAGCAGGGTCGCGCCGACACCGTTCGCCCAGGTGGCCAGATCCGGCCCCGGGCTGATCGGCCCCTCGCAGACGACGGACTCGTCGGTGAAGATCGTGACGTCGGAGGCCATCGAGTTCATCCAGAGCAGCCGCGACTGGTCCCGCCGCCAGATCCGCCCGCCACCGGCCGGGTATGGATCCACCACGTGGATCTCGACCGCCCGGTCCCCCAGCAACTCCTCAGCACTCGCCGCGAACCGCTCCAGCAGGCCGACCGTCCGGGGACCGCCACCCACGAAAACCACCGTGGCGGGGTCCTCGGTCGACCGGTGGCGATGGAGGATGGCCGGCGCGGTCATCGATCCAGCCCGAGGTGGTGGCGGAGCGTCGTACCGGTGTACTCCGAACGCAGCACCCCTCGATCGCGGAGCAGCGGCACGACCTGGTCGACGAAGTCGTCGAGGCCACCCGGAGTCAGGTGCGGGACCAGGACGAAGCCGTCAGCCGCGTCCTCCTGCACATGCCTGTTCATCGCGGAAGCGACCGTCGACGCCGAGCCGACGAACGTCTGCCGGTTCTGCTGGTTGATCACCGTCTGCCGCAGCGACCAGCCATGCTCCTCCGCCTGCGCCCGCCACTCGGCGATGATCGGCGCGGGGTCGTTGTAGCCGACCCGCCCCTGCGTCACCCCGGACCCGACCACCGGACCCTCGGCAGGCAACGGCCCGTCCGGGTCGTACGACGACAGGTCGCGTCCCCAGAGCAGCTCGGCCAGCACGATCGCCGTCGGCCCGGAGACCTGCTGCTCACGGATGTGCTGCGCCTTGTCGGCCGCCTCGGCATCGTTGTCGGCGACAACGACCGTGACCGCCGGCATGATCTTCAGCGAGTCCTCCGACCGCCCGTACTGCGGCAGCCGCGCCTTCACGTCCTTGTAGAAGGCCTGGCCGGCCTCGAAGCTGCCATGGCGACTGAAGATCACGTCGGCGCCCTCGGCCGCGAAATCCCGGCCCTGGTCGCTGTCCCCGGCCTGGATCACCACCGGATGCCCCTGCGGCGACCGCGGCAACCCGAACCGGCCCTGGATGGAGAAGTGGTCGCCTTCGTCCGCGAAGGCCCCAGCGCCCTCACGAGCGAAGACTCCACCCCCCTGGTCCAGCACGAGCTCCTCGTCCCAGGACTCCCACAGCTTCCGGACCACCCGCAGCGCCTCCTGCGCCCGGACGTACCGGTCGCTCTTGTCGAGATACCCACCGCGGCGGAAGTTCTCGCCGGTGAAGGCGTCCCATGAGGTGACGACGTTCCACGCCGCGCGGCCACCCGAGAGGTGGTCGAGGGTCGCGAGCCGCTTGGCCAGCTCGTACGGCTCGTTGAACGTCGAGTTCACCGTCGCCGCCAGACCCAGATGCGTCGTCACCGCGGCCAGCGCGCTGAGCACGGTCAGCGACTCGGGCCGCCCGACCACATCGAGGTCGTGGATCCGTCCTTTCACCTCGCGCAGCCGCAACCCCTCGGCCAGGAAGAAGAAGTCGAACGTCCCGCGCTCGGCCGTCTCCGCCAGGTGCCGGAACGACGCGAAGTCGATCTGCGATCTGGACTCAGGGTCGGACCACACCGTCGTGTTGTTGACCCCGGGGAAGTGCGCCGCCAGATGAAGCTGCTTGGTCATCTCCTGCTCCCCACATACCGATTGGCCGGCCGCTTCAGCCCGAGCCGGTTCCGCAACGACGTCGCCCGATCGACCGCCGGCCCGAGCAGCCGCCGCTCCCGCAGCAACGGGACGAGGCGCTCCGCGATCACCGGTACGTCGAGCTCGAGCGAGGCAGGCCGCAGATGGATCCCGTCCACCCCGGCCGCGTTCCATCCTTCGATCAGGTCGGCCAACCCCTCCACTGTGCCGACGTAATCAACCTCAGCCCCGGCAGCCCGTCGTACCCCGCTGGCCTCGTCCTCGTCGAGCAGCACGCTCACAGAGAGCAGCACCCGCGGAGTGAGACTTGCTGCCCGTACTGCGGCCAGCCGGTCGTCAAGCTCAGTAGCGCCCGGCAGCAACACCAGATCGGCGTCCGCCGCGGCCTGCAGCGCCTCGGGCGAACTCAGCCGAACGGCGGTGAGCGGATGCCCTTGTGGCGGCCTCGGCACGATCGAAGGACCCTTGATATCGAACGCCGGCGACGTGTAGTCGACGTAGTGGATGCGGTCGCGGTCGATGAATCGGCCGCTCGGGGCGTCACGGATGATCGCGTCGTCCTCCCACGAGTCCCAGAGCCGACGGCTCACATCGACGACGTACCGGGCCTCGCGCCAGGTATCGGCGGCCGGTGCGGGCTCGCGGCGACCGATAACTGCGGCCGCCTCCGCACTGGTCGAGACGTCGGCGAGCCAGCCCGCGCGACCGGCCGAGACGAAGTCGAGCGTGGCGACGGACGCCTGCACGTGGAAGGGCTCCGTGTGGGTGACCGTTAGCGTCGGGATCAACCCGATGCGATCGGTCGACGGCGCGATTCGCGCTGCCAGCCCCAGCGCATCCAGCCGGGCGCTGACCTGCGCCGGCTCGTCGGCCGGAGCCTCCAGCGTGTCCACGAAGGTTGCGAAGTCGATCCCGGCCGCCTCCGCCCGCTGGACCGCACGCAACGCGACCTCGCCGGTCAGGATGGCCGCCGGGTCGAGCTCGGCGCCACGCCAAGCAGCAGGATGCCCACCGGCGCCGTCGATCTCGATGGCCGTGATCAGTCGCCGGCTCATGACGCCACCTGCAAGCTGACCGACAGGTTCTTGCTGAACGGCAGCGGCCCGATCGACTCCGGGTCGACGTCCAGATCGAACTGCGGCTCGAACCCCGCTGCCAGATACAACGCGCTGGCCTCCGGTTGCCGGGGCCCGGTGGTCAGATACAACCGCCGGTACCCGAGATCGCGTGCTGCCACTTCGAGCTCCTGGAGCACCCGCCGACCGAGCCCCTGCCGCCGATGCAGATGCGACGTCCACATCCGCTTCACCTCGGCGGTCTGGTCGTCATACCGGCGAATGGCGCCCCCGGCAACGGTCTCCCCGCCGTGCCGCAACAGCACGAACGCCCCACCTTGCTCGCGGTGGAAGTCCGATGGCGGTACTTCCGTCAGCAGCGTGTGATCGTTACTTCGCCCGTACCGCGTGCTGTACTCGACCACCAGGTCGGCCAGCAACGGCGCCGCCTCCGGATCCTCCGGCCTCGCACGTACTACCTCGAGCGCACTCGTCTGCACCGGCAAGCTCTCCACCACCTGCCCGCCTTCCACCGTGGAGAGGAAGGCCTCGGTCACCTGGTAGAGCGGCACCGATGCGGCAGGATCGAGCAGCAGCCCGCCCCCGTCGTACAGGCGGATGTGTGACGACAAGACGAACCAGCCCTGCCCGATCGACCCGGCGCCGAGGCTCGTGAGCACGGGCCGGAGCGCGTAGTCGATCACCAGGACGTGGGCCGGTGACCCACCCGTTGCCAGCGGCAACACCGGCTTGCTCCGCAACGCGTACTGCGGCAGCAGGTCGAGGAACACCTTCAGCAACCCGGCGTACGCCGCCTTGTACACCGGCGTCGTCACCACCACCGCGTCGGCGGCGGCCAGCGTCTCGACCGCTCGCGCGATTTCCGGGTCGTCGGCCTGCCCGCGCAGCAACGGCGACGCCGGCAGGTCACGCAGCACGATCGGCGTGACCCGATGTCCGTGGCTGAGCAGCCGCTTGGTCACATAGGAGAGCACCGCGTCGGTCCGGGACACGTCGGACGGACTGCTGGAGATGGTCGCGATAGTTGCCATTAGCCCCTTGCACCTCTCACTTCGGCTGAATCACTTCTGCTTGTTCTTGGGCAGTCCGGGCGGGTTCACCAGCGACTTCGGCACCGCCTCCGCCTGCAGGTGCCACTTGGCCAGCACCTTGGCGTAGCTGCCGTCCTGGATCGCCGCGTTGAGCGCGTCCGCGAACGGTTTGGCCAGCCCGCTGTCCTTCTTGGTGGTCACCGCGACCAGCCCCTGGATCGGGTAGCCGGACGAGACGGTGCCGATGATCTCGGTCTTGCCCGACGTCGCCACGTGGTAGGTGGCGGTCGGGTTCGGCCCGAGGTACAGGTCGATCCGGCCGGACTCCAGCGCCAGGTAGTAGTCGGTCGCCGACTGGTAGTACTTCGGGCTCGCGGGCTTCAGGCCGGCGGCGACGTTCTGCTTGTTCCAGTCGAGCAGGATCGCCTCCTGCAAGGTGCCCGAGCTGACCGCGACCGTCTTGCCCGCGATGTCCGCGGGCTTGGTGATCGTCCAGCCGGAGCCCTTCTTCGCCTCCCAGGCGTGCAGCCCGAGCCGGTACGTCGCGAAGTCGTACTTCTCCTTGCGCAGCTCGGAGACGCCGATGTTCGAGATACCGGCCTGGTACTTGCCGGAGTCCATCCCGAGGAACAGGTTCTCCCAGCTGGTGGTCTGGATCTCCACCTGCAGACCGAGCACGCTGCCGACCAGGTAGGCGAAGTCGATGTCCACCCCGACCGGGGTCTTGTTGTCGTCGGCGGTGAACGCCAGCGGCGGCTGCCCACCACCGGCCGAACCACTGCCGACGATGAGCTTCCCGCTCTCCCGTACCGCGGCCGGCAACTCGGCCGCGATGCTGTCCACCTTGGCGGAGGTGATGTGCGACTGCGTGGCCGAGGTGTCGAACGAGATCGCCGACGCGTCACTGCCCTTCGGCGCCTCGGCGACCGGATCCGCGCAACCAGCCAGTGCCACCAACAGCACACCGGCAACAAGTGCTCTCTTCATCATCGTCCCTCAGCTCGTGATCGGCAGGCCGGGCGGATTGATCTCGGACTTGTCGACCGCTTCGTTCGCGACGTTCCAGCGGGCCAGCACCTTGGCGTAGCTGCCGTCGGCGATCGCCGCGTTCAGCCCCGCCTGGAAGGCCTGCACCAGGCCGCTGTCCTTCTTCGTGGTGGCCGCGATCAGGCCCTGCAGCGATGCTCCGGCGCCGGAGAACTTGCCGATCGTCTCCGTCTGGCCGCTCACCTTGACGTGGTAGGCGACGCTCGGGTTCGGCCCGAAGTACCCGTCGATCCGGCCCGACGACAGCGCCAGGTAGGTGTCGGACGCGTTCTGGAAGTACTTGATCGAGGCGGCCGGCAAGCCGGCCTTGATGTTCGCCTCGTTCCAGTCGACCAGGATCTTCTCCTGGTTGGTGCCGCTGCCGACCGCGATCGTCTTGCCGGCCACGTCCTTGCCGCTGGCGACCTTCCAGCTGCCGCCCTTCTTCGCCTCGAACGAGATGTCGTCCTTGCGATAGGTGGCGAAGTCGTACTTCTGCTTGCGCTTCTCGGTCACGGTGATGTTCGAGAAGCCGACGTCGTACTTCGCCGAGTCGAGACCGACGAACAGGTTCTCCCAGCTGGTCACCTGGTAGTCCGGCTTCAGTCCGAGCTCGCTCGCGACCAGGGTGGCGATATCGACCTCGATCCCGATCGGGGTCTTGTTGTCATCAGCAACGAACCCGAGCGGCGGCGTACCGACGGTGCCGCCGATGATCAGGGTGCCGCGCTCGCGGACCTTGGCCGGTACCAGCGCGGCGGCTGCCTCGTTCTTGGCCGCCGTCACCCGGTTCTGTTCGGGCCCGGTGTTGATGCCGCCGGTGTCGGCGGCGGCGTTCTGGGTGGTGGTGGGATCGGCGCCGCAGGCCGCCAGCAAGGCGATCGGTAGCAGGGCGACAGCGAGCAGGGATCGTTTCATCAGAGAACCTTGGAGATGAAGGCGCGGGTGCGCTCGTGAGTGGGGTTGTCCAAAACTTGGTGCGGTGGGCCGGACTCGACGATCACGCCGCCGTCCATGAACACCACGGTGTCCGCGACCTCGCGGGCGAAGCCGATCTCGTGGGTGACGACGACCATCGTCGAGCCGGCCCGGGCGAGCTCCTTGATCACGTCGAGCACCTCGCCGACCAGCTCCGGGTCGAGCGCGCTGGTGGGTTCGTCGAACAACAGCACCTTCGGTCGCAGGGCAAGCGCCCTCGCGATGGCTACTCGTTGCTGTTGCCCGCCGGACAGCTGGCGCGGGTAGACATCGGCCTTGTCGCCGACTCCGACCCGCTCCAGCAGCTCCCGCGCGACCGGCTCGACCTCGCGGCGCTTGCGGCGTTGTGCCGAGACCGGAGCCTCGACGACGTTCTGTAGTGCGGTCAGGTGCGCGAACAGGTTGAAGTTCTGGAAGACGAACCCGACCTGCGACCGCTGGTGCAGGATCTCCCGCTCGCGCAGTTCGTACAGCTTGTCGCCGCGCCGTTTGTACCCGACCAGCTCACCGTCGATCCGGATCAGGCCGCGATCCACCTTCTCCAGATGGTTGATCGACCGCAGCAGCGTCGACTTGCCCGAACCGGACGGGCCGAGGATCACGGTCACGGTGCCGGCCCGGACCTCCAGGTCGACCCCCTTGAGGACCTCGAGCGTGCCGAACGCCTTGTGCACGCCCTTGAGGTCGACCATCGCGGTCACGAGGTCACCCCCGCATCGGGTCGCGCCGAGGCCTTGGCCTGGATCGAGCGCCACGTTCGGCGCACCCGTTGAATCGGTGTCGGTGGCAACGAGCGGCTGGTACCGCGGGCGAAGTACCGCTCGAGATAGAACTGCGCGATCGACAGCACCGTGGTCAGGACGATGTACCAGACCGTTGCCACCATCAACAAAGGCACGACCCGGCTGTTCCGGCCGTAGATCACCTGGACCTGATAGAAGAGCTCCGGGATCGCCATCACCGAGACGATCGAGGTGCCCTTGAAGAGCTGGATCACCTCGTTCGCGCCGTTCGGCAGAATCGACCGCATCGCCTGTGGCAGCACGATCCGGAAGAACTGCCGCGACCGCGGGATGCCGAGCGCTGCCGCCGCCTCGGTCTGCCCCTGGTCGACCGAGATGATGCCGCCGCGGATGATCTCGGCGGCGTACGCGGCCTGATGCAAAGCCAAGCCCAGTACCGCGGCGCCGAGCGGGCCGAACAGGTTGTTCGTGTTGAAGTGCACGAACTCCGGTCCGAACGGGATACCGAGGCTGAGCTCCTGGTAGAGATAGGCCAGGTTGAACCAGAACAGCAGCTGGACGATCAACGGGATCGAGCGGAACACCCAGATGTAGCCCCAGGCAACTACTTGGAGGAACGGGCTGCTGGACAGTCGCATGGTCGCGATCACCGCGCCGAGCGCGAAGCCCAGAACCGTTCCGTACAAGGTCAGTTGCAGGGTCACCGCCAGCGCCGAGAAGATCGTCTGGGTGGTGAAGAACTGGAAGAACGTCGGCCAGTCCCAGCCGGGATTGGTGGCGAGTCCGTGCACGAACATCGCCAGCAGCACCAGGACGACGGCGACTCCGACCCAGCGCCACGGGTGCCGGCGCCCGATCACGGGCAGGTCGGCATCGGACAGGGCAGGGCCTTGCGGTGGGTCGGCGGCGGCAGTTGCCGAGGTCAGCGAGGTGGTCGACACAGAGAGCTCCCGGGCGGCGGCGGGCAGGCAGGGGTGACGCCGGCCCGCACTGGAGCTGCGGGCACGGCGCTGTGGACGGACCCAGAATGGGCCGTCATGACAAAAGGGGTGGTCTAAAGAGCTGTCAGAGCAGACAGAGGGCGCTGGAGACGCGCTGCAGGTCGATGTGGAGACGGTAGAAGGCGAGTTCACGCCGAGCTGGTTCTGTCATCACCGTCTCCTTCCTTCGGGCCTGGTGATTCCCAGTATGCGAGGTTATTGAAAGGGAAGTAAGTTAGTGGACAAACCTCTCATATTGTGGACGCCTGCATAACGGCTCCAAAGGCCTCCGGACAGCTGTGACCCGGGTGATCCCCATCACGGCCGGATCGAACTACCCGCGGGTCACTTTCACGCCTGACCGCGCACTGTTCGGCAGATGGCGCTCACTGTCCGTGGCCGAAATCCGTGATCTGGTCGCAACGCGCGTTTGAGGAGACCGTGACCTCCTCGTTATGGTCGATGGGCCGCTGGGGATGACCCCGGGGGCAACTCGACTCTGGAAGGCTCTCGTGTCCCCTCACCATGACGTGTCGGAAGCAGGACGTACGACACCCCGTCGTACTCCGGCCGGCGCGCGTCGGGTGGCGAAGCACCGCCTGACGTCCCGTCGCTCTTCCGTCCGTGGCGTCCAGCTGGTCGGCCTGACGGCCGCCCTCGCGGCCGCCGCCGGCACGAGTGCCGTCGCCATCTCCCCCTCTGCCGGTCCGGCCAACGCCACGACCAGCGCCACCGCCAGCCAGCTCGATGCCATGACCGCCGCCCGGATCGAGCGCCGCGACCTCGCCTCGCGCGACATGGCGCGCTTCGATCTGTCGCTCGAGTCCACCCGCAAGGCGCAGGCCGACGCGGCGGCCGTGGCGAAGGCTCGTGCTGCGAAGCTTTCGGCCAATGCGAATCTGACCCAGCGTCGTGCCCTCGCGCTGGCAGCGGCCAAGGCACAAGCGGCCCTCAAGGCCAAGGCTGTTGCTGCTGCGGCCGCCAAAGCGAAGGCCGAGGCCATCGCCAAGGCGAAGGCGGCGCCCAAGGTCGTGCTGCCGACCACCGGCTACCACCTGACGGCGGGCTTCGGCCAGGCCGGCGGACGCTGGGCGAACAACCACACCGGCCTCGACTTCGCGGCTCCGATCGGTACGCCGATCGACTCCGTGATGGCCGGTGAAGTGATCCAGGCCGACTACGAAGGCGCCTACGGTCGCCAGGTGAAGGTCCGTCACGCCGACGGCACCGTCACGTCGTACAGCCACATGTCCGCGTTCACCGTCTCCGTCGGCGACACGGTCCAGGCAGGCGACCAGGTCGGCGCGATCGGCGTCACCGGTAACACGACCGGCCCGCACGTGCACTTCGAAGTACTGCCCGGCGGCGGCGACCCGATCGACCCCAAGCCGTGGCTGCGTGAGCACGGTGTCAATCCGTAGTACTAGGTCAGGAATTTGGCCAGTACGAGGCTGTCGACGTACTGGCCTTCGATCAGGAACTCTCGTGGGTGGGTTCCTTCGACGGTGTAACCGTGGCGCTCGTAGAGTCGCCTTGCGACGGTGTTCGTGCCGTGGACGTGCAAGGTGATCTTGCGAGCGCCGCGGCGCGTCGCCTCGTCGGTGACCGCGGTCATCAGGATCGAGCCGATCCCCCGACCGCGCGCCGCCTTGGCCACCGCCAGTCCGTTGACGGACAGAACGCCGGTGCCTTCAGGAAACGCATACTTGTCCTGAAGCCGCACATAGCCGAGCACCTCACCCATCCCCCCATCCTGACCCGCCCGAGGTCCACCGCACCGCCACCACACACCAACCCCACCACCAGCGCGCTCCCCACACTCAGCCACGCCTAGCCGACCGAGCCAAAGCCTCTACCCGTGGGTTTGGTGTTTGGTGGCGCTCCGACTCGCGCAGGGGCCAGCCACCAGTCAGCCCGAAATTCGGTAGTGGCCCGCGAACGTGCGCCGATACGCTGCGTGGATGCCCGAGCTTGAGTCGACGCGCGCGCAGGTCGCACGCATCCGCCGTACGGGCGTGCGGGCGCTTGCGGACTACCCGATCGACGAGCCGCGCCTGTCGTTCATCGCGCATGGCGAGAACACCACGTTCCGGGTCGACTCCCGCGATGGCCGATTCCTGCTCCGCGTACACCGGCCGAACCGGCACGGCCCTGGGGTCGATTCGCGGGTCGCGGTCGGATCGGAGCTGGCCTGGCTGACCGCGTTGCAGGCAGACACGGAGCTGAGCGTGCCGACACCGGTACGGACCCACGGCGCAGAGTGGACCACTGTCGCCGACGGCCTGGTCTGCTCGGTCCTCGGCTGGCAGGGCGGACGGATGCAGGCGGCCAATCCGCGACCCGTGCACTTCCGGCGATTGGGTGGCGTCCTCGCCCGTTTGCACGATCACGCCTCAGGGTGGGTCCCGCCGAGCGGCTTCGTCCGCATGCGGTGGGACTGGGAGACCTTCTTCGGCAACACCATGGAGTACGGCGGTGTCGCCGCAGCCGACTGCTGGGACCTGTTGCCGGCACCGGTACGCGCGCAGTTCGACGAGATCGCGCGCCGGATGCGTACGGTGACGGCGGAGCTCGGATCGGAGCCGGACGCTTTCGGCCTGATTCATGCCGACCTGCATCTGGAGAACGCCCTGTTCGACGGCGACGCGGTCCGGCTGATCGACTTCGACGACTGCGGGTTCGGCTACTGGCTTTACGACATCGCAGTACCGCTGTGGGAGTACCGCAGCCGACCCGACCATGCCGAGATCCGGGCAGCGCTTCTCGAGGGCTACGGCGAACACCGCGAGCTGCCCGACCTCGCCCACCTGGACAACTTCATCGCCACCCGAGACGTAGCCTTCGGCCTGTGGTTCGCCGGGATGGCTCAGGTCAATCCGGCCTTCGCAGCCGACCTGGACAAGGTAATGACCTCCATCCAGCGAGCCCTCGACCGACTGCTCTGACTCCATTTCCCAGCCGGCCCGAGCACGGCGCCAGTACTGCGGGGTCGCGGATCGCCTATTCGCGGTCGACCCAGGTGGCAACGCACGCTTCGTTGCCCTCGGCATCGGCCAGCACCCACCACTTCGGCGCATGCACGTCGGAGACCAGCCGACCGCCCGCAGCCAGGGCGGCGGCGATTCGCTCCGCGGCCTGATCGTGAGGAACGGCGACGTCGAGATGCAGACGATTGCGCTCCGGCCGCGCCACCGCCAACTCCTGCAACCCGAAGCCCGGCCCGCGACGCAACGGATCGAACAGATAGTCGTCGCCGATCTGCCCATACCCAAGCACCGCCCGCCAGAACGGCAACACGTCAGCGCCGACCAGGGCATCAAGCGTCACGTTGACGACCTGAACAGCGGTCGGGTCAGCAGAAACCCCCAACTCCTTGGCCACACCCGAAATCCGCCGAGCCAACCCGACATCGCGCCGCCCCAGCGACACCGTGACCCCGGCGCTCCGCAGGTCGACACTGAGGTACTGCTCCTCACTCCCGTCGACAAGCCGACCGATCTCATCAACGAGCGCGACCCCCGCAGCCAGCGAACCGGTCCGAAAATGCGCCGAAACCAGGTGATAGAGCGCGCGCCAATCCTCAACCCCATCAGCCGCGTGAAACTCCCCAGCCGTCCGCTGCCCGCCCATGCCACGGAAACTAACATCTACTGCGACGACACGTTCCCTACCGCAGCGAACACCCAGCTCCGGTGAGGTGTTCGACATGCTGCTTGATACTCGTCGGCGACGCCTCCCCCGGCCCTCGCCAAACACGCCCGTTCATCCACAAGCCGACGCACCCTGTGGACAACCTGACCAATATCGGCCACTTCGGATTCCCTTATAAATAAGGGGTTCCCGGCTTTGAAAACTGTCGGTGGGGTCGTCTATCGTTTCGGGTATGGAGATCTCGCAGCTGCGACCGCCGTGTCTGTACAGTGACAGCGAACTGCTGATCGCTGCAGACACCGTCGATGCCGCGCTGTCCGAGCTGACCACCCACAACTGGTACCTCACCGCCGAGATCGAGTCCCGTGGCCTGGCCAAAGAACTCGGCGCCGGCGACACCATCGAACTCCTGTCGCTACGGCACCGCCGCAACCGTGGCGACATCCGCCGCGACCTCAAACTCACCAAGAACCTCCCCAAATACGAAGCCGTCA
>NZ_JAAGLV010000106.1 GCF_010548305.1 Streptomyces sp. SID13031 | reverse complement strand
GGTGCCCGCAGGGATCGAAGACCAGGACCACCGGCTGCCCCGGACGCTGACGCCAGGAGATGCGTTCCGGGACTTCTTCGCACACCGGGCAGCACGGCAGCGGACCCGGCCGGCCCATCGGGCCCGACGTGCCCGCCGGGCTCAGCGGGTGCGGCTGCGGCCGGTACCCGGGGGCGGCCGCGAGCTGCGTGGAGTGCGGGTCGCTCATGGAGACTCCCTGGTCGTGCGGTTGGACTGATCGCACTGTGCCATGGACGTGCCCCTTTGCGCACGGGTGAATCCTCCAGTGTTCCGGCGATGTTCCGGCAGGTCAGAGGTGTGCGCCCGGGCTCCCGGCGCCCCTCTCCGCGGACTTGGCGCTCAGCGCGGCCCCTCGGCGACGTCCACCAGGCCCGATTCGTA
>NZ_JAAGLV010000105.1 GCF_010548305.1 Streptomyces sp. SID13031 | reverse complement strand
CCGATGTCCTCGCTCGCTACGCCGGACGCCCGCATAAGGGCGCGGGCGCCCGCCATGTTGCGGCCGTGGGTGACAGTGCGGGACCTCAGCAGGGGCATCGTCGCTCGCTCCTTCGACAGAAAAGACTGTCTCCGAGCGTACGCCTCCGGTGCCAAGATCTGGACAGTGTGTCCGTTATGCGGGATGTGCTGGCTCGGTGGACGGCGGGGGCGAGGCCCGCGCCACGCCCCCGCCACAGGTCACACGGCCGGGAGCCCCTGGATGCGCCGGGCGTGCAGCGCGGCCAGCCGGGTGCCGCCCGCGGCCACGTACCACTGCTCGATGTCGCCCGTACCGTCGTTGTACGTCCAGCGGAGTTTGCCGTCCCGGGCGTCGTAGGCGTGCACGCCGCCCTGCTCGTCGAAC
>NZ_JAAGLV010000104.1 GCF_010548305.1 Streptomyces sp. SID13031 | reverse complement strand
GAGCGGGCCAGCTCCACCAGGTCCCGTTCATGGGCGTAGACGATCGCCGCGGGCACCACCCGTCCCTCGTGCGTCAGGTGGCCCCGGCTCAGCATGCCCGGCGCCCTGGGTTCTCCCGGTGCCAGGGCCGAGACGTCGGTGAGCAGTTTGATCTGCCCCGCCCCGTGGGAGATCCGCACGAGCGGAGCCCGCAGTTCGTGCAGCCCGCGGGACCCCGCGGCCAGCGCGAGGTCGAACTCGGCGCGCAGTGCCTCCTCCCAGGGCACGGGGTTGATGCCGAGGCTCCGCAGGTAGCCGGTGACTCCGCTGCCGAAGGCGTGGGGCGCCGCGGTGAAGATGACCTGGATGCGCAGGTCCGCCTCCAACAGGCCGAAGACCTCTCGCAGTCGTTGGGCGAAGGTCACGGT
>NZ_JAAGLV010000103.1 GCF_010548305.1 Streptomyces sp. SID13031 | reverse complement strand
CGCCACGAAGCGCGTGTAGCCCTCCTCCGGGCTGAGGACGACCTCGCAGCGGCAAAGCCCGGAGATGACGAACCCACCCGGGTCTGGTTCTTCTCCGAGGCCAGCCTGGCGCACGAGACAGCTCGCACGCTCTGGGCTCTCGGCGACCTCCAGGGGGCCCAGGACGAGTTCTGGCGCAGCGTCCATATGAGGGAGACCGGTGCCTTCGGTCGCACTCACGTCGTGACCTTGGGGTACCTGGGCGCTGCGCAGGCGAGTCAGGGCAACGTCGAGGCGGCGTGCAGCACTTGGGCCCAAGCCCTGGACGCCATGAACGGCGTCCATTCCGGTCGAGCCCGCGAAGCGGTGATCAACATGCGCCGGGTTCTCTCCCCGTATCGCAACCCTGGGATCAGCGCGGCGCCGGAG
>NZ_JAAGLV010000102.1 GCF_010548305.1 Streptomyces sp. SID13031 | reverse complement strand
AGTGTGATGAGGACGAGCAGCGAGGAGAAGAGCCACCAGTTCCAGGTCGAGGTGATGATGTTGGTGACCACCCCCACCGGGGCGCCGAGCACGGGCCCGGACGCCAGGACCGCCATCTCCCGGCGCCGGCCCGGACGGTCACCGCTCATCCGATCTCCCCCGGTCATCGATCAACGAGCACCTCGGATTCGACCGAATGCCGTCCCGCCAGTATTCCGGCGTCGCGGCGACGAGGACGGGGCGTTCTCGGAATCGAGTGGAAGGCTGTGGCGGGCGTCCTTGAGGGCGGCTCCGGCCACGTGCACGGTCAGGGCCGCTCCCACACCGTCACCGCCAGCGTCTGCCGGCCGCCGCCCGCGCCGCCGCCCGCCGTGAAGAACCCGACCCGACCGCCGTCCGTCCCGAAGCACA
>NZ_JAAGLV010000101.1 GCF_010548305.1 Streptomyces sp. SID13031 | reverse complement strand
CGTGCCTCGCGCAACTGTGCCAGCGGCAAGCCGGTGCGTTGGGTGAACAGTTCGGCTTCCACCCCATCGGTCAGGCGAAGGGCGTTCATCAGGAACTCGAATGGCAATTCGTCGACCGGCAGCAGCTTCTCGCCGGCCTTGAACGGCTTGGCCAGGTTCAGGTAGTCCTTGGGCAGACGGGTCTTCCAGGTGCGCAGGATGCGGCCGTCGGCGAAAGTCAGCTTGCCGTGGGCGCCGGCACCAATGACTATGAAGTCGCCAAAGCGCCAGTAATTAAGGTTGTGCCGTGCGGCGCGGCCCGCTTGGGCATAGGCCGAGACCTCGTACTGGCTGTATTCGTTCTTGGCCATCAGCGCCTGGCCGGCTTCCCGGTTATCCCAACGGTTTTCCTCCACGGGCGGCTCGGGCGGT
>NZ_JAAGLV010000100.1 GCF_010548305.1 Streptomyces sp. SID13031 | reverse complement strand
TCACTCGGTCCCAGATCACCAAGGAAGTCAAGGCCAATCGCGGTGACGTCGTCGCCGGATTCACAATGGTCTGCCGCCTCTTCAAGCTCGTGGTGGAGAGGCGGGCCGGGGGCGACCCGAGGCTGTTCGATCACCTGATGCAGTACGCGGACACCGTGCTCAAGCAGCACGGCCCGCCCAGCTGAGCACCCACCAACGAAGGCCCCGCCGGACTCCGGCGGGGCCTTCGCCTCGCGTAATGCGTGCACACGTGCACGTGCACACGCGTGCACACGAGACCCCCGATCTGTCAAGCCCCCTTGAAGGGAGGTGCACCGTGTCCGATGACACGGACGACACCGGCGGCGGGACGCTGGTCCAGGGCCCCTGGAACGGCGATGCCACCTACACGCTGCCGCCGATCCCGGATTTCATC
>NZ_JAAGLV010000099.1 GCF_010548305.1 Streptomyces sp. SID13031 | reverse complement strand
CGGGGCGCGCCGAGGTCGTGCGGGGGCGCTGCGGGGGTGGGCGTGGGGGCGTCGTCGGCCACGGCGGTCCTCGTCGGTCGGGGTGGGCGGGTGGGCCTGGCGGGGCGGACGACGGTCGGGTCGCACCGCTCTGGTCGAACCGTTTCGACGTCGTCGTCGGGCTCTCCGCGCAGCCATCGTGGTCGAAGTGCTGGTCGGGGACAAGCCCCGATCGTCTGGTCTGCGTGTCTTGCCTCACATACCGGACCTGCCCTAGATTCGCCAAGGCGATATGAATCGAACCGCTTCGACGCCGTGGCGGGACGCCGGGTCACCGAGGACCCGGCGTCGCGACCGTCCCGCCGTCCCGTGCACGTCCGTTTCCACGAGGGAGTGAAGGACGCTGATGAACACCACCACCTCCACCGCACGCCTCG